>NZ_CP162749.1:0-4800000 GCF_054667715.1 Pseudomonas sp. S3_B11
AGGGTTTTATGTTGAGTCGCTTGCGGGTGGATGCTTTTTTGCCCCGTCATTTGTCGACCTGAACAAGGCAACAGCTCTATCTCAATGCTTTGCTCTGAAACGCCCGTTCTAGAGCCTTTTGTAGGAAAAAATTCAATGGTGCAAATTGGCCATCAGCGGCTATGCTAGGGATGGATCCAACTCATAACAGGTAATGCCGGTTTTACGTCTACTCAGGGAATGGGGGGCTTCCTGACTCAACCGGACAGGCCGCGCTGGGGCTTAAATGCGCTATTTGCTGATGTTGTTGCTGTGCTTGTCCCCTTTGGCAAGTGCTCTCGAATTCGATGAATTCACCCAAAACCTGCCCTTGGGCCATGCCCTGCTGGTGTTCGAAGATGCGCGCGGCACGGCCACCATTGACGATGTCCTGGCTCAGGCTGCCGCTGGTGCTTTCAAGCCCCATGACCAAGCTACCCTGAACGCCGGTTACTCGCGATCAGCCTTCTGGTTGAAAATCGACCTGCACTACCGTCCCGGCAATCCGGACGCCCAGCGCACCTGGCTGCTGGAGCTGGCATACCCGCCGCTGGACCACCTCGACTTGTATTTGCCCGATGCGGCGAGGGGCTATCGCCTGGTTCGCCAGACCGGTGATGCGTTGCCGTTCGCCAGCCGCGAGATCCGCCAGAACAACTACCTGTTCAGCCTGGCTTTCAAGCCCGAACAACAGCAGACCCTCTACCTGCGCCTGCAAAGCCAGGGTTCGATCCAGGCGCCGCTGACGCTGTGGTCGAGCACCGCGTATCTCGAACAACAGCCCGTGCGCTTGTATGTACTGGGGATCATCTATGGCGTGCTGCTGGGGATGCTGGTCTACAACCTGTTCATCTACCTGAGCGTGCGCGATACCAGCTACCTCTATTACATCTTCTACATTGCCTCGTTCGGCCTGTACCAGTTGTCGGTCAACGGTGCCGCCGTGGAGTATTTCTGGCCGGATAACCCCTGGTGGGCCAATGCGGCGACGCCGTTCTTCATCGGCTGCGCGGGCCTGTTTGGCAGCCAGTTCGCTCGCAGTTTCCTGCAAACCGCCCAGCATAGCCGTTGGCTGGACCGCTTGCTGCTGGCGCTGATCGCCTACAGCGCCGGGGTGGTCGGTCTGTCGCTGATGACCAGTTATGCCCTGGCGCTGCGCCTGGCGACGGTGTTGGCGCTGCTGTTCACGGTGGCGATCTTTGCCGCCGGGTTGTTTGCCTGGTGGCGTGGCCTGCGGGTGGCGCGTTATTTCATCATTGCCTGGTCGGCGTTTCTGCTGGGGGGCATCGTCAACACGTTGATGGTGCTCGGTTACCTGCCGAACGTCTTCCTGACCATGTACGCCAGCCAGATCGGCTCGGCCATCGAAGTGGCGCTGTTGTCCCTGGCCCTGGCCGACCGCATCAATGCCATGCGCGAGCAGCAGGCCCAGACCCTGTTGGACGCCGGGCAGAAACTCGAAGTGCTCAACCAGCAACTGGCCCACGGCAACAAGCTCAAGGATGAATTCCTCGCCACGCTGACCCATGAACTGCGCACGCCGATGAATGGCGTGATCGGTTCCCTTGAGCTGATGGAAACCGTCGAGATGGACGAGGAACTGACCCAGTATCAACAGACCGCCGCCGGCTCGGCGCGGGACATGATGCGCATGGTCAATGGCATGCTCACCCTGACCGAGTTGCAGGCCGGCAAGCTCAAGGTCTATCCGGCACCGTTCAGCCTGCGTGGGGTGGTCGATGCGCTGCAGGTGCAGTTCGGCGCCAATGCCGCGGCCAAGGGCCTGGACTTCAAGGTCGATGTGGCCCCGGGTTTGGCGGACCGGTTGCTCGGCGACAGCGGCAAACTGGCCCAGAGCCTGGAATGCCTGCTGGACAACGCCATCAAGTTCACCCGGGTTGGCGGCCTGGCTCTGCGAGTCAGCGGCCGGCCGACGGCGCTTGATCGGCTGGTGCTGTCCTTTGCCGTCATCGACACCGGAATCGGTTTTACCGACCTGGGGGAAGCGACCTTGTACCAGCGCTTCTTCCAACTCGACGGCTCGATGACCCGCGAATATGGCGGCCTCGGCGTGGGGCTGGCTATCTGTCGGCAACTGGTGGAACTGCTGGGCGGACGTCTGACCCACACCTCCGAACCCGGTCGTGGCAGCCGTTTCCAGTTGGACGTAGAGTTTGACGTGGCCTTGCCAGCGGCGGTCCCGACGCCGTTTTCCTTCGGTGGCCACCAGGGTTCGCGCCTGCCACAGGATTGCACGGTGCTACTGGCCGATGACAACAGCATCGATCAGTTGGTCATGCGCGGCATGTTGCTCAAGCTCGGTTATCGGGTGCGCACCGCCGACAGTGGCCGCGCCGCGCTGGATCTGCTGCACGGCGAGCGCTTTGATGCGGTGCTGCTCGATTGCCAGTTGCCGCCACTGGACGGCGTGTCGCTCTGCTGCCAGATCCACGCCTTGTCCGGCTGCGAGGAACTGCCGGTGCTGGTGGTCAGCCCGAACGAGGGGCGTGAGTGCTGTCCTTCGGGCGCGCCGGTCGATTACTTGAACAAGCCAGTGAAGTTCGAGGCACTGCAGGCGATGCTCCAGCGCCGGGTGCTTTGCCCAAGACAGGGTGAAAGCGCCGACATTTAGGCGCATATGACACTTTGTTCGGCCTGGAGGCGGTGCTTAACTGAATCCCTGGCCGATCGAGGAGCCCTGTCATGAACCTGCACCAGTTCGCTGAAACCCACGACGTCACCAATCAGCCGCCGTCCCTGGATGGCGCCAACCTGTACCGCATCGACCTGCCGCTGCAGCAGTGGTCACAGCGCTTTGGGGCGGGCTGGGCGCAGGCGCGGATCGATGCGTATGGGGCGCTGGCCGGCGGACCGTTGATGGAAGCGGGCTTCCTGGCCAACCAGAACAAACCGGTGTTCTCCAGCCATGACCGTTATGGCCATCGCATCGACCTGGTGGAGTTCCATCCGGCTTATCACCAGTTGATGCGCACTGCCGTCGAGCACGACCTGCCCAGTTTGCCCTGGGCGCACCCGCAACCCGGCGCGCATGTCGCCCGGGCGTCGATGACCTATTTGCATAGCCAGGCCGAAGCCGGCACCGGCTGCCCCCTGACCATGACCTTCGCCAGTGTGCCGGCGCTGCGCTTGCAGCCGGACCTGGCCGAGCACTGGGTGCCCAAGGTGCTGGCCACCGAGTACGACCCGCGCAACGTCGGCATGGCCCACAAGGCCGGCGTGACCCTGGGCATGGCGATGACCGAAAAACAGGGCGGCACCGATGTGCGGGCCAACACCACCAAGGCCTATCCGGTGGGCGCCAGCGGCCCGGGCCAGGCCTATGAGCTGGTTGGGCACAAATGGTTCTGTTCGGCGCCGATGTGCGATGCCTTCCTCACCTTGGCCCAGACCGACAAGGGGCTGACCTGTTTCCTGTTGCCGCGCCATCGCCCCGACGACACCCGCAATCAGTTCTACATCCAGCGGCTGAAGAACAAGCTGGGCAACTGTTCCAACGCCTCCAGCGAAGTCGAGTTCCGTGGCGCACTGGCCTGGATGGTCGGTGAAGAAGGGCGGGGCGTGCCGACGATCATCGAGATGGTCGCCATGACCCGTTTCGATTGCATGGTCGGCTCCAGCGCCCTGATGCGCCAGGCGCTGACCCAGGCCAGCCATCACTGCGCGCACCGCAAGGTCGGTGGCAAGTTGTTGAGTGAACAGCCGCTGATGCAAAACGTCCTGGCTGACCTGGCGCTGGAAAGCGAGTCCGCACTGGCCTTGAGCCTGCGCATGGGCCGGGCGCTGGACCACTTGAATGACGAGCATGAGGCCAAGTTCGCCCGGTTGGTGACGGCAGTGGGCAAGTACTGGATCTGCAAGCGCGCCCCCGCGATGATCAATGAAGCCGCCGAATGCATGGGCGGTGCCGGCTACGTCGAAGACAGCATCCTGCCGCGCCTGTACCGAGAAGCGCCGGTCAACTCGACGTGGGAAGGCTCCGGCAACGTGCAATGCCTGGATGTGCTGCGCGCCTTGTCCAAGGAGCCCGGCATGCTGGAGGTATTGTTCAGCGAACTGGGCGATGGCCACGGCGACAAGCGCCTGGCTGGCCACATCCACCAATTGCACGCCGCGTTCAAGGATACCGACGACATCCAGTACCGCGCCCGGCAATTGACCGAAGACATCGCCGTTGGCCTGCAGGCCAAGCTGTTGCTCGAAGCCGGGAACAGTGAGGTCAGCGATGCCTTCATCGCCAGTCGCCTGGGTTCGGCCGGCCGGGTGTACGGTGCCTTGCCTCGGGGCTTGAATGTCGAGGCGATCGTGACGCGCTCCACCCCACACGGCTTTTGGACACGACACGTACCCTGTGGGAGCGAGCCTGCTCGCGAAGGCATCGGTACATCCAACATCTGTGGTGCCTGATACACCGCTATCGCGAGCAAGCTCAGCTCCCACAGAGCATCCCGGAGTCCATGTGGGAGCAAGGCTTGCCCGCGATGACGGAGGTACATCCAGCATCTGTGGTGACTGATACACCGCTATCGCGAGCAAGCTCGCTCCCGCAGGGAATCGATCGAGTCCACTACGCCACTGTTCCCGTCGGGCGGCGATGCAGGCAAGATGAAGGCCTGCAAGTCAGAACACAGGAAGCTGATCGTGACCGAAGCGTTTATTGTCGTTCAAACCGCCGAACAAGCCGTGGATCGTCTGGCGGCCCTGCACGAGCGTGCGACCACCGCGTTGAACCAGGCGCTGATGCGTTATCTCAAGGACCGCGTCGAGCCGGATGCCGAACAGCGTGCGTTGTTTCGCTATCCGGCCTTGCGGCTGACTTATCACTGCCACGGCGAAGTCCCGCAAACCACGCGTGCCTATGCCAAGGTCCAGTTGCCCGGCACCTACAGCGTCACCGTCACCCACCCCGCCGCTTTCCGTAAGTACCTGCTGGAACAGCTGGTCCCGCTGATGCACGACTTTACCGTCACCGTGGAAGTGGGCGTCAGCGAGCAGAACATTCCGTACCCGTACGTGGTGGAGCAGGGCGACGAACTGGCCGGCTCCGGCGTGACCGCCGCCGTGCTGGCGCGGGTTTTCCCCAGCACCGACCTGTCGGCCGCCACCGATGGCATTGCCGACGGCCTCTATGACTGGGAAAACACCGACCCACTGCCCTTGGCGCTGTTCGACGCCGCGCGGGTGGATTTTTCCCTGCGCCGGCTGGTGCATTACACCGGCAGCGACTGGCGCCATGTGCAGCCGTGGATCCTGTTGACCAACTATCACCGCTATGTCGACCAGTTCATCGTCCATGGCCTGGAGCAACTGCGCAGCGACCCGCGCTTTGTGCGCATGGTCCTGCCGGGCAACGTGATCATCGACAAGAACATGGAGCACAGCGAAGCATCGGCCATCGCCGCCGGTGTGGTCTGGCACCGCTACCAGATGCCGGCCTATCACCTGCAGACCAATGATGGCCATGGCGTGACCCTGGTGAACATCGGCGTCGGCCCTTCCAACGCCAAGAACATCACCGACCACCTGGCCGTGCTGCGCCCGCATTGCTGGCTGATGATCGGCCACTGCGGCGGGCTGCGGCAGTCCCAGACCATCGGTGACTACGTGCTGGCCCACGCCTACATGCGCCGCGACGGCATTCTCGACCGGGTGGTGCCACCGAACATTCCGATTCCGGCCCTGGCCGAAGTGCAGATGGCGCTTCAACAGGCCGCGGCGAACATCACCGGCGAAAAGGGCGACGAGCTGAAAAAACGCCTGCGCACCGGTACCGTGCTGACTTATGACGACCGCAACTGGGAACTGCGCTGGGCCCAGGAGCGTCCGCTGATCAACCTGTCCCGCGCGGTGGCGGTGGACATGGAAAGCGGCACCATCGCCGCCCAGGGTTATCGCCTGCGGGTGCCTTACGGCACGTTGCTTTGTGTCTCGGACAAACCGTTGCACAGCGAAATCAAGCTGCCGGGCTCGGCCAACGCGTTCTATGAGCGAGCGGTCAACCAGCACCTGAAGATCGGCATCGAGGCGTTGGACCTGTTGCGCACCGAACTCAACTCGTTGCATTCGCGCAAGCTGCGCAGCTTCGACGAGCCGCCGTTCCGCTGATGCCCCGTTGAAGGGGGTGGTGGTTATTTAACGGTCGGGCCACTAGCATGGTGGGCCCGAACGTTAAATGTTGTATTCGCCATGCCCCGTCCTCCACGCCCTGCTTCCCGTCGCCCTGGCGCGAAGCTTCCAGCCTCCGCCCCGCGCCGTATGGCCAAGGCCCCGCCGGCCGAGCCGAAGCTGATCCTGTTCAATAAACCCTTCGATGTACTGACGCAATTCAGTGACGGTGAGGGGCGGGCGACGCTCAAGGATTTTATCGACGTACCGGGCATCTACCCGGCCGGACGACTGGACCGCGACAGCGAAGGCTTGCTGTTGCTGACCAACGATGGGCAGTTGCAGGCGCGGATTGCCGACCCCAAGCACAAGCTGGCCAAGACCTATTGGGTGCAGGTGGAGGGCGAGCCGAGTGCCGAACAGTTGCAGCGATTGCGCGATGGGGTGGAGTTGAACGACGGCATGACCCTGCCGGCCGAGGCGCGCTCATTGGATGAGCCGCAATTGTGGCCGCGCAACCCGCCGGTACGTTTTCGTAAAAGCGTGCCCACAAGCTGGGTGGAGCTGGTGATACGCGAGGGGCGCAATCGCCAGGTACGACGCATGACCGCCGCCGTGGGTTTGCCGACATTGCGCCTGGTGCGGGTCAGGATCGGCGACTGGACGATCGAAGGGCTCGATCAGGGCCAGTGGAAGGAAGTGCCAGCGCGCTTATAACGCTCCGGACTCGATCAGGCCGATCACCACGCTCTTGATGACGAACGCGGCCACACCGAGGCCCAGCACGAAAAACAGGATGAACGAGCCGAAACGTCCGGCCTTGGACTTCTTCGCCAAGTCCCAGACGATGAAACCCATGAAAATGATCAGGATGCTGACCAGGCCGGTCATCATCCACTCTTCGAAAACAGCAGGATCCATCAGGACACTCCGGCGTGGGCGGGGTTGAAAAGGCGCGGCGAGTATAAGGCATGGGGCGCGGGCGCGGGATTGGCCTGCGGCGGTGTGTCGCAGCTATTCATCGCCTCAAGTTCACTGTTGATCGTTCCCACGCTCTGCGTGGGAATGCAGCCCGGGACGCTCTGCGTCCCTCCAAGAGCCGAACGCAGAGCGTCCGGAGAGGCGTTCCCACGCAGAGCGTGGGAACGATCAATGCCACAAAAGCGGTCAGCTGCGCAGATGCGTCAACGGCAGTTCGGTGCTGTTGAGTACCTGGTTCAGCACAAAACTTGAACGCACGCTGGTGACGCCATCGATCCGGGTCAGGTGCCCCAGCAGCAGTTTCTGGTAGTGGTCCATGTCCGGCACCACCACCTTGAGCTGGTAGTCCGCGTCCATCCCGGTCACCAGGCTGCACTCCAGTACTTGCGGCAAGTTACGGATGGCGGCTTCGAAGTTCTCGAAACGCTCGGGGGTGTGGCGGTCCATGCCGATCAGCACATAAGCCGTCAGGCTCAGGCCCAGCAGCTTGCGGTCGAGCAGGGCGACCTGGCGGGTGATGTAGCCGTCATCCTCCAACTGCTTGACCCGTCGCGAGCAGGGGGAGGGCGACAGGCCGATGCGTTCGGCCAGTTCCTGGTTGGAGATGCGCGCGTCGCGCTGCAATTCCGCCAGAATGCTCAGGTCGTATCGGTCGAGTTTGCTCATCGGTCGGGCCTTTATCTTGATAATTGCGGAAGATTATCTATCCGAGGTTAAAAATTGCGCAAGTGGTGTTTATTTCCGCAATCTTCGCAATCATCTGTCGGCACCTCAGGTTTACTCTTATCACCAAGATCACTGCTCGGACAAACAGTCCAGTGCAGCCCGCCCAATCAGGCCGGCTGCGGTCGCAGTACCCACCGGTACTGGCAGACCCCCGAGCTGCACACTGTCCAGAAGACGGCGTGAGGTGAGCCGACGTCATAAGCGTCGAGCACGGACGAAATTCTCAAGGGGAGGCCGACGGGCCTCCCTTTTTTAATGCCTGCGAAATAAACCCCGTGGCTGATAACCTATCGCAGAACCGGCCTGGGCTTTTCCAGTCTTACTATCAGGCCCTGAACCGTTGTGAGGAATTTCATGAAGTCGCGCATCTGGCGTTTGGCAGGTGTTGGTCTGTTGTGGGCAAGTGTCAGTGCGCAGGGTATGGCCGACGATCAGCAAAACCGTGGCGGCCCCGACGGCGGTCGTGGTCAGGACGGACGCGGCGGCAACGGCCAGGGTTACTCGGGCCAGCCACGGGCGCAGAGCAACGAAATCATTCGGGGCGACAACAGTCGTCAGTTCGAGGTCAAGCCACAGCCGCAATACCAGGGCGGCCAGCGCTATGATCGTGGCCCTCAAGACCCCAACGACCATGGCCGTCCGCAGCCGCAGCCCGGCAACAACCTGCCGATCCAGGGCCGGCCCGACAGCGTGACCCAGACCCGCGAACCGCAACCAGGGTATTACCGCGATGTCCCGCGTCGCAACGACGGTTATCCAAACGGCGGGCCACGCCCAAGCCACGACAATCGTCCCGAGCAGCATTGGCCCGGTCGACCGGACGGCCATGGCAACGGCTGGGGCCCGGGACCGCAGTATCGCCCGGGTTACGTGATCGACCGTTTCCCGGATCGCAACTACCGCGTGCCCTATCGCGGCCAGGATTATTTCTACTCGGGCGGCTACTGGTATCGCCCTCAAGGGCCGCGTTACATCGTGGTCGAGCCACCGCGGGGCATCCGTACCCGTTACCTGCCCGATTACGCCAGGGAAGTGTGGATCGGCAGCTCGCTGTTCTTTCTCGCTGCCGGCGCCTATTACATCTACGAAGCCAGCACCCAGGACTACGTCGTGGTCGAGCCGCCCGTGGCCAACCCGCAGCCTCAACCCCAAGGCAACAGCTTTGACGTGGTGGCCTATCCGGCTAACGGCCAGTCGCCCGAGCAGGTCAATCAGGATGGCTACGACTGCTATCGCTGGGCAGTGCAGCAGAGCGGTTTCGACCCGCGCAACTACAGCTACCCACCGGCGCCGGAAGTGGTGCAGGCCTATCGCCAGGCCCAGGGGAGTTGCTTGAGTAGTCGTGGGTATCAGGTGACGTACTGAGACGCGGTAAAGATCGTGCGGACGCTGCTTTTTGTGGCGAGGGGATAAATCCCCTCGCCACAAGTTATGCGCTGACGGCTTTTACCACTTCCGACGGATCGGCATGCACCAGCACTTCGGCCTTCGGATAAGCATGATGGATCGCATCGGCGGCCTGGTCGCTGATGCCGTGGGCCACTGACAGGGTCAGTTCTCCCGGCAGCTCCAGGTGCAGTTGCACGAACCAGTGGTTGCCGGAGATCCGCGTACGCAGGTCATGGGCACCGAGCACGCCGGGCACGGCGCAGGCCAGTTCCAGCATGTGCTGGCTGACGTCGGGCGGCAGTTCCTGATCCATCAGCACGGCAAAGCTTTCCCGGGCGATCTGGACGGCGCTCCACAGAATGTAAATGGCGATCCCCAGGCCGAACCAGGCATCGAGTTGATACCAGCCGAACCCGGCCAGCACCAGCGCGACCAGGATGCTGCCGTTGAGCAACAAGTCGGAGCGATAGTGCAGCGAGTCGGCGCGCACGGCGTTGGAGCCGGTGGCGCGGATGACCCGATGCTGCAACGCCAGCAGCGCCAGGGTCAGCCCCAGGGAAAACACGATCACGCCGACGCTCAGCCAGGGGGCATCCACCGGCACCGGATTTTTCAGCCGCTCGAAAGCCTGCAAGGCAATCAATACCGCACTGCCGCCGATAAACAGCGCCTGGGCCATGCCGGCCAGGGATTCGGCCTTGCCATGACCGTAGCGATGGTCATCGTCGGCGGGGCGCAGCGCGTAATGCACCGCCAGCAGATTGAGCAGCGAGGTGACGCCGTCCAGTGCCGAGTCGGTCAGGCCGGCAAGCATGCTCACCGAGCCGCTCAGCCACCAGGCCAGGGCCTTGGCGACGACCAGGGTAAGCGCCACGGCCACCGACGCCCGGGTGGCCAGGCGCAGCAGACGGGCGTGTTCGGTGCTGGTGGTCATGGTGCGGTCGTTCCTTGGGTGGCGCCTGTCATGCGGCGGGCTTGAGGCCGAGGGCAGCCAGTTGTTGCGCGCTGCCCTTGTGCTGGATCAGCCGAGGATCGTCCAGCGGGAAGCTGCGGCCCAGTTCGCGTTCCAGGATCGCCTGCAACACGTGGTTATTGACGGTGCCATCGGGGTTGATGGCCGGCTTGAGTTTCTCTGGCTCGATCTGGACGCTCTTGCCCGGCTCGAAGTAAATGGCGCCGGTGGCGAAGTCCACGGCGAACGCGATCAGGCCGGGGATGATGTAGAACAGCAGGCCGACGGCATCGAGCGCGGCAATCGCCGGGTCGATCTTGCCATCGATCTGGCCGCGACGGTCCGGGTAGAAGATCGAGCCACAGGCGCTGATTTGAGTCAGCAAGGAGGCGACCAGGACGCCACCGATCACGCGAAAGGGAATACGCATAGCAATCTCCTGAACAGGTAAAGGCGTTGCTGGTTGGAGTCCAGACCACGCTAAACAGTTCGCCGTTATACTCGGCCCTCTGTTTTGGAGCCAGCATGATTTCTTTGCCGATTGATGAAGTTTTACTCGCCCTGCGTCAAGCCTTGGCATCGCGCCACGAAGCCGTGCTCGAAGCGCCACCCGGTGCCGGTAAAACCACCCGTGTTCCCCTGGCCTTGTTGCACGAGCCCTGGCTGGCCGGGCAGACCATCCTGATGCTCGAACCCCGGCGCCTGGCGGCACGGGCGGCGGCCGAGCGGCTGGCCAGTGAACTGGGGGAAAAGGTCGGTGAAACCGTCGGCTACCGGATTCGCCTCGACAGCAAGGTCGGCCCCAAGACCCGCATTGAGGTGGTCACCGAAGGCATCCTCACCCGGCGTTTGCAGGACGACCCGGCGCTGGAAGGCGTGGGGCTGCTGATTTTCGATGAATTCCATGAACGCAGTCTCGACGCCGACCTGGCCCTGGCCCTGAGCCTCAACGGTCGGGAGCTGTTTCGCGAAGACCAGCCACTGAAGATCCTGCTGATGTCCGCCACCCTGGAAGGTGAGCGCCTGGCCGGGTTGCTGGACAACGCGCCGATCCTGCGCAGCGAAGGCCGCATGTTCCCGGTGACGGTGCGTTGGGGCCGGCCGTTCCAGCCCGGCGAGTTCATCGAGCCGCGGTTGGTGCAGACCGTATTGGATGCACTGGGGGATGAAACCGGCAGCGTCTTGGTGTTCTTGCCCGGGCAGGCCGAGATCCGCCGGGTCCATCAGCAACTGGCCGAGGCCTTGGGCGAGGGTGGCAATGTGTTGCTCTGTCCGCTGCACGGTGAACTGGACCTCGCCGCCCAGCGCGCCGCCATCGACCCCGCGCCACTCGGCCAGCGCAAAGTGGTGCTTGCCACCAACATCGCTGAAACCAGCCTGACCATCAATGGCGTGCGGGTGGTGATCGACGCCGGACTGGCCCGGGTGCCGCGTTTCGACCCGGGCAGCGGCATGACCCGACTCGACACCCAGCGCATTTCCCGAGCCAGCGCTACCCAGCGGGCTGGTCGGGCCGGGCGTCTGGAGCCTGGTGTCTGCTATCGATTGTGGTCCGAAGACCAGCATGAGCAATTGGCCGCCTACGGCAGCGCGGAGATTCTGTCGGCGGACCTGGCCGGATTGGCCCTGCAGTTGGGACGCTGGGGCGTGACGCCGCAGCAATTGGTCTGGCTCGACATTCCGCCCACCGCTGCGTATGCCCAGGCCCAGGACCTGCTGCAACGCCTGGGCGCGCTGGAGGGCGAGCAACTGACCCGCCACGGCCAGGCCATGGCCGAATTGCCGGCCCACCCGCGTATCGCTCATCTGCTGCTGCGCGGTCAGGCGCTGGGACTGGCGGACATGGCCTGCAACGTCGCCGCACTGTTGGGCGAGCGCGATATTCTGCGCGGCGCCGGCGCGGATCTGCACAGTCGCCTGGCCTTGCTGTCCGGCGAAGAACGAGCCGCGCGCGGCGCCCAGGGCGAGGTGCAGCGGGCGCGACAACTGGCCCGGCAATATCGCGGTTACCTGCGGGGCAAGGCCGAAGAAGCCGTGGTCGATCCCGATCATCCGCGCTGGCTTGGCGCGTTGCTGGCGCTGGCCTACCCGGACCGCGTCGCCCAGCAACGCCGGCCCGGCGGCGCTGAATATCGTTTGGCCAATGGCCGTGCGGCGCTGTTTGCCGAGGCTGACAGCCTGATGAAACAAACGTGGTTGGTGATCGCCGACCTGGGCAGCCGCCAGGGCCAGCGGGAAGAGCGGATCTACCTGGCGACGGATTTCGACCCGGCGCTGTTCGATTCGGTATTGGCCGAACAAGTACGCACGGTGGATCAACTGGATTGGGACGAGCGCGAAGGCGTGCTGCGCGCCGAGCGCCAGCGCAAGGTCGGCGAACTGGTGCTCAGCCGCGAACCGCTGACCGGCCTGGATGAGTCGGCCCGTAGCCAGGCCCTGGTGAACCTGGTGCGGCGCAAGGGCTTGGAATTATTGTCCTGGACCCCGGAACTGCGGCAATGGCAGGCGCGGGTGGCGCTGCTGCGCCGCCTGGACCTGGACGCCAAGGGCGAGAGCGAATGGCCGGATGTCAGCGATGGCGCATTGCTGGGCAGCCTAGAGCATTGGTTGATGCCGTATCTGGGCCGAGTCTCGCGCCTCAGCCATTTTGCCAACCTGGATTTGTCGAGCATCGTTCACGCGCTGTTGCCCTGGCCCCTGCCGCAACGCTTGGATGAATTGGCGCCGCACCATTTGAGCGTGCCCTCGGGGTCTTCGATCCGCCTGGACTACAGCGAGCATCCGCCGATCCTGGCGGTGCGCTTGCAGGAGCTCTTCGGCCTGGCCGACACCCCGCGCATCGCTGGCGGGCGCCAGGTGGTCAAGTTGCACTTGCTGTCACCGGCGCGCCGGCCGGTGCAGGTCACCCAGGATCTGGCGAACTTCTGGCGCAGCACCTACGCCGAGGTGAAGAAAGACCTCAAGGGGCGCTATCCCAAGCATTACTGGCCGGACGATCCGCTGGTGGCGGAGGCGACGGCGCGGGTCAAACCGCGTAAGTGAGCTGAGGATATTCAGGATATGAAATACAAACTCTGTGGGAGCCGAGCTTGCTCGCGATAGCGGTGTGTCAGTCTATGACCGTGCTGCTGATCCACCGCAATCGCGAGCAAGCTCGGCTCCCACAAAGGGCTAAGGCGCTGCCGGCAACAGGAACCGTGCAATCACCGGCAAGTGATCGGAGATGCGCAAGGTATCGTCCTGCCTTACCTGGGCTTCGACCCGTTTGAGGCGCGGGCTGTAGAAGAGGTAGTCGACGGTGCGGTCGGGGCCGTTGAGGCCGGGGTCGTTCGGGTAGTGGGTCAGCCAGTGTCCGCGGTCGATACCGCTGGCCTCGTTGTTGGTGGGGATCATCGGGTATTTGTCCCACAACAGGTGCAGGGGGCTGTCGGCGGAATAGGGCGTGCGTTGCTCGGCCGGCAGGCGCCGGTACTGGCCCAGGGGCAGCAGGTTGAAGTCGCCGCCGATAAGCCAGGGTGTGCCAGCGGATTCGAGTTTATCCAGGGCCTTGGCCACGGCGGTGATTTGTCTGGGTAGGGTTTCGTCTGGCTCGGTGGCCCGTTCCAGGTGGGTGTTGAGCACCGCCAGTCGGCCGCCGCCGCTCAGCGGCAGATAGCTCACCAACAAGGCATTTTTCGGCTGGAACTGACAGCTGATGATGTTGGCGTCGGCCACCGGCAGTTGTACCCGTTCGGCATGGTCGATGCGGTAGCGACTCAGGGTCGCCAGTTGCCGGCCGACGCTGCCGAAGATGTGTGGATCGGGGGTAAAGTCGGCCTTCCAGTCGAAGGCGCTGGTGCCGCACGGATAGAGGTCGGCCAGCCGCTCCTGCAACAGCTTGAGCTGGTCCTGGTAATCGCTGGCCTTGGCGCCCTTGTCCAGTTCCTGGAGCAGTACGACGTCCGGCTGCTCGTCGCGGATGACCCGTGCCACTTCGTCGAGGCTGAAGGCCATATCTTCCAGGGTCGGGCTTTCATCGTTGCCCTGGGCCAGGTCGTGCCAGAACACGTAGCGTTTGCCGGCGAGGAACTGGACGTTCCAGGTCATCACCTTCAAGGCCTGGCCGGGCGCCAGCGGTGCTGCGTTGGCGGTGCAACTGACCGGCAAGGTTTCCCGGGGCTGTGGCCGCCAGGTCAGGCCGTAGATCGACAGGGCGGCCAGGCTGAGGATCAACAGCAGGCCCAGCAAGGTGTAGCGCAGTAGACGGGTCATGGCTCGGCTTATGGGCGAAACGCGAAAGTGATCCCGAGCATAACCGAGAGCGGTTCTCAAGCCCAAGCCCAGGGCCTTCGCAGTGTGCGATCAGCGGTTGTCAGGCTTGGCTTCGATCAACATGAACATGCGGAACAGCACCACGCTGGTGAACAGTTGCAAGAAGCTGTGGACGCTGTCGATCAGCAGGCTGAGCACAGGGTTCTGAGGAGGTGGATATACCGAGACGCTGACGCCCTTGAGCAGCCACAGCGGGCCCATCACACAGAGAATACACAGCAGGACCCGCCAGAAGTTGCCGCGGGACATGTTCAGGCTTTCCCTCATCGCCGCCAGGGGTGTCAGGCCCCTGAGGACCAACAGGTATTCACTGAAGGCCAGGGTCACCATCAGCCACAGGCCCGGCAGGAAGTACAACGACAGTCCCACCAGGATCAACAGCGTGTTGAGGGCCGTCAGCAAGGCAAAGCGTGGCCACAGGGTGAGGGCCGTTGCGAGCAGGTCACGGGTGCGTGGTGCTTCACCGCGGCTGCGGGCGTCGAGAAACAGGATCAACGTTGCGGTGTACAAGGGGTACACCAAGAGCCCGACGATCACGCTGTAGCCGGGGAAACCCTCGGGGCCGACGGCGCTGTCCACGCCTTGCTGCAGCAAGGCCTCGAGTATGACCAGCGGCAGGCACAGCTGGGCGATCCGGCCCAGATGGCGCTTGAAGAAATACAAAGAGTCGCGCAGCACGTCAAACGGATTCATGAGTCGGTATCGCAGTTCAAAAGCGGTCTGACACTTTAACCGATCAGGCGCCCGCACAAGCAAACGTAAACATCAGGTAAAGACCATTGAAACCTTTGCGGCGAGCCCCATTACTGGTGGGCACCGGTCTTCAGGACCGGAATGGTTTCTACCCGGCAATCTAATGAGGTCGCCATGAACAGCGAAGAACAAACCCTGATCGATGGACTGTTTTCACGGCTGCAACAGGCCGAAAAGGATTCAGCCCCGCGCGACGTCCAGGCCGAGGCGCGGATCAAGGAACACCTGGCCAGCCAGCCAGCGGCGGGCTATTTCATGGCCCAGGCGATTCTGGTGCAGGAGGCCGCGATCAAGCGCCTCGATGAACAGAACAAGCAACTCGCCCAGCAGGTCGAGCAATTGCAGGCCGAGCTGCAACGGGCCCGTTCCCAGCCATCGGCACCCAGCGGTGGCGGAGGCTTTCTGTCGAGCATTTTTGGTGGCAGCGCCCGGGATTCACGCCCGGCAAGCACACCGACGTCCAGTGGGGGAGGCTGGCGCGAACCGGCACAGCCGTCCTTCAATGCCCAGCCCCAACAGGGCTTCGGCGCGCCGCCCGGCAATTATGGCGCACCGCAACAGCAGGCCCCGGCTGCGGGCAGCTTCCTCGGCGGCGCCCTGAAAACCGCGGCAGGCGTGGCCGGCGGTGTGATGCTGGCCCAAGGCATCAGCAGCCTGTTCCACAGTAACCAGCAACCCCAGGAAATCGTCGAGGTCATCAAGGAGGAGCCGGCTCAACCGGTCAACGACACCGCCAACAGCGGCGACAACGGTTGGGGCGATGACCAACGGGTGGCCGATAACGACGGCTATGGTAATGACCCGGGAGGTTTCAGCGACGCGGACTACAGCGACGATTCATCTTCCTTCGGCGACGACGACTCCTTCGTCTGACCTGCCATTCGTCCGGGGCGCATAGGCGCCTCGGGGCGATTATTCGCGGAACAATCCTTCGGGCTGGCATACTGGGCGACTTTTCGGCCCAGGTGGTCTGCGTGCGTGTGCATCCAAGAGGAAACGCGGTGAAAAAAATTGCAGTGTTCGCCGATGTCCAGAACCTCTACTACACCGTGCGCCAAGCCTACGGTTGCCATTTCAACTACGCCGCGCTGTGGGCTGATGTCAGCAAGCAGGGGCAGATCGTCGAGGCCTATGCCTACGCGATCGATCGCGGTGACAGCAAGCAGCAGCAATTCCAGCAGATCCTGCGCAACCTGGGCTTTATCGTGAAGCTCAAGCCCTACATCCAGCGCAGCGACGGCTCGGCCAAGGGCGACTGGGACGTGGGCATCACGCTGGACATCATGGACGCCGCCGACCACGTCGACGAAGTGGTGCTGGCCTCCGGCGACGGCGATTTCGACATGCTGCTCGAACGGATCATCCAAAAACACGGCGTGCAGGCCGTGGCCTATGGTGTGCCGGGGTTGACCGCCAACTCGCTGATCCGCGCTGCCAGCCGCTACGTGCCCATCGAAGGCGCGTTGTTGCTCAAGAATTGATTTTCACGGAGTTCAAAAGGTTTGGAACGCATCGCAGTCATCGACTTTGAAACCACCGGGATCACCCCGAGCAGCAGTTGCCGGGCTACTGAAATCGCGGTGGTGATGCTCGAGCAAGGCCGAATCGTCGATCGCTACCAGAGCTTGATGAATGCCGGTGTGCGCATCCCTGCGTTTATCGAGCAACTGACCGGCATCAGCAACGCCATGCTGCGCAGTGCCCCGTCGGCGGAAAAAGTGATGAACGAGGTCAACGAATTCGTCGGCATCACACCGCTGCTGGCGCACAACGCCGCGTTCGACCAGAAGTTCTGGGATTTCGAACTGGGGCGAATCAAGCGCACCCGCCTGCAGAATTTTGCCTGCTCACTGTTGCTGGCCCGACGCCTTATGCCAGCGGCGCCGAACCACAAGCTCGGCACGCTCAACACGTTCGCCGGCCTGCCCCATACCGGCCAGGCTCACCGGGCCATGGCCGACGCCGAAATGGCCGCCAACCTCACCGCGCACCTGGCTTCGCAACTGCGGCAAAAGCATGGGCTGCGGGAGTTGTCCCATGATCTGTTGTGCAGTTTGCAGAAAGTGCCGGCGGCGAAGATCAACGAGCACCTCAAGCGGCATCGCGGGTTCTAAACACACCGTCGAACCAAAACTGTGGGAGCGAGCTTACTCGCGATAGCGGTGCGTTCGATCGTTCCCATGCTCCGCGTGGGAATGCCTCATCGGACGCTCCGCGTCCGGCTTCGAAGGGACGCGGAGCGTCCCCAGCTGCGTTCCCACGCAGAGCGTGGGAACGATCAAACTGTGGGCGATCAGTGTTACTTCCCGTTGCCTTCCAACTGCCCCAGCGGCACGCGCTTTTCAATGGCGCTGGACAGCACGATCGAGGTCTTGCTGAAGCCGAACTTGGCGATGCGGTTGATAAGCTCTTCCAGTTCCGGCATCGAGCCAACCGCCGCTTGCATGATCACGCACGGGTCTCCGGTGACCCGGTGGCACTCGGTCAGTTGCGGGATCTCGCACAGTTCGTCGTAGGTCTTCTGGTTGCCATGCTGGTTCATCCGCAATTCGATGACGCACTGCACCGGCAGGCCGATCTTCGCCATGTCGACTTTGGCTTGATAACCGGTGATGACGCCGCTGGCTTCCAGTTTGCTGACCCGCTCGGCTACGGCCGGGGCTGACAGGTTCACTTTGCGGGCCAGTTCGGCGTAAGACGCACGACCGTTTTCCAACAGGGCGCTGAGCAGCATGCGGTCGTATTTATCCACGGTATGGCTTCCTGTTGGTGTGACTTTCGAAAACACGATTTATAGCGTTGATATCCGTGTTTTGAAAAGTGTACGGCTCGGATAAACAGGTTTTGTAACTTATTTTCCGTCTGTCGCCTTTCTAGAATAACGTCTCTCATTGTCCTGACTTCGAGCTGAACATGCCCGGCCCACGCCGTTTTCCCTTGCCATTGATTGCTGCCTTTTTTGCCTTGTACGTCATCTGGGGTTCGACCTACCTGGTGATTCGCATCGGTGTGGAGCATTGGCCGCCGCTGTTGCTGGCCGGGATTCGTTTTGTGCTGGCCGGTTCGCTGATGTATGGCTTCCTGCGCTGGCGCGGGGCACCGGCGCCGACCTGGGCGCAATGGAAGGCCGGGGCCATCATCGGTGTGTTGTTGCTCAGTTTCGGCAACGGCGCGGTCAGTGTGGCCGAGCACACGGGCGTGGCGTCCGGGGTGGCGGCGTTGGCGGTGGCGACGGTGCCTTTGTTTACCTTGCTCTGCGGATATTTCTGGGGCGCGCGTAATACCCGTCTGGAATGGGCGGGGATTGTGCTGGGGTTGATTGGCATCGCGATGCTCAACCTGGGCTCCAACCTGCAGTCCAGCCCGTTGGGTGCGACCTTGCTGGTATTCGCGGCGGCGTCCTGGGCCTTCGGTTCGGTGCTGAGCAAACACGTGCCGTTGCCGGCAGGGGCGATGGCCAGTGCCGTGGAAATGCTGGTAGGCGGCGTGGTGCTGTTGATCGGCAGCGTGGCCAGCGGCGAGCACCTGGACAGCATGCCGCCGCTGGAAGGTTGGTTTGCCTTGGCTTACCTGACCTGCTTCGGCTCGATCGTTGCCTTCAATGCCTACATGTACCTGCTCAAGCATGTGCGTCCGGCGGCGGCCACCAGTTATGCCTACGTCAACCCAGCCGTGGCAGTGTTGCTGGGGATCGTGTTCGCGGGTGAAACCATTGGCGCTGAAGAAAGTCTGGCGATGCTGGTGATCATCAGTGCCGTGGTGCTGATCGGTTTGCCGCAGTGGCGCAAACCCAAGCCTGCGCCGGCCGCTTCCTGATTTAGGGTAAACTGCCGCGCATTGCACACCTTGCGCTGATTTTTCCTACGGTACTTCCATGACTTTCGCCACCCTTGGCCTGATCGAACCCTTGCTGCGCGCCCTCGAGACGCTCGGTTACCAGACCCCGACCCCGGTGCAGGCCCAAGCCATGCCGGCGGTGCTGGCCGGTCGTGACCTGATGGCCGCGGCCCAGACCGGCACCGGCAAGACCGCCGGTTTCGCCGTGCCGCTGTTGCAGTTGCTGGCCACCGAAGGGCCGAAGGTCTCGGCCAACTCGGTGCGAGCGCTGATCCTGGTGCCGACCCGTGAGTTGGCTGAGCAGGTCCATGAAAGCGTGCGTCAGTACGCGCAAAACCTGCCGCTGAGCACCTACGCTGTGTACGGCGGTGTCAGCATCAACCCGCAAATGATGAAGTTGCGCAAAGGCGTCGACCTGTTGGTCGCCACGCCAGGGCGTCTGCTCGATTTGTTCCGCCAGAACGCGCTGAAGTTCAATCAGCTGCAGACCCTGGTGCTGGACGAAGCCGATCGCATGCTCGACCTGGGCTTCTCCGAGGAACTGGCGAATATCTACAAGGCACTGCCGAAGAAGCGCCAGACGCTGCTGTTCTCGGCGACCTTCTCCGACGCGATCCGCCTGCTGGCCGGGCAGATGCTCAACGATCCGCTGAGCATTGAAGTGAGCCCGCGCAACGTCGCCGCCAACACCGTCAAGCAATGGGTGGTGACGGTGGACAAGAAGCGCAAGCCGGAATTGTTCGTGCACCTGATGCGCAAGAACAAGTGGAAGCAGGTGCTGGTCTTTGCCAAGACCCGCAACGGCGTCGATGCGCTGGTGGAGAAACTCCAGGGCCTGGGCATCAACGCCGACGGCATCCACGGTGACAAGCCCCAGGCCACCCGCCAGCGCGCGCTGGACCGCTTCAAGGCCAGCGAAGTGCAGATCCTCGTGGCGACCGACGTCGCCGCCCGTGGCCTGGATATCGAGGATTTGCCGTTGGTGGTGAATTTCGACCTGCCGATCGTGGCCGAGGACTACATCCATCGCATCGGCCGTACCGGTCGGGCGGGCTCGACCGGGGAAGCGATTTCCCTGGTCTGCGCCGACGAAGTGAACCTGCTGTCGGCCATCGAGATGCTGACGCGCCAGACGCTGACTCGTCAGATGGAACAGGATTTCGAGCCTGAGCATCGGGTTCCGGACACCGACGCCAGTGGCCAGGTGATCAAGAAACCGAAAAAGCCGAAGAAACCGAAAACCTCCGGTGGCGGCGGCAAGCGCAACCTGGGCAAGTGGGTGGACAGCGGCGACTCCTCGCCTGTGGAACCTTCGGTCAAGCCTGTGCGCAAAGTGCCGGTGTTCAATACCGGGCCGCGTAAGAAAAAACCCTGATATTAAGGCATTAGTGATCGTTCCCACGCTCTGCGTGGGAATGCCGCCCGGGACGCTCTGCGTCCCAAAAGCCGAACGCGGAGCGTCCGCAGAAGCATTCCCACGCAGAGCATGGGAACGATCACTGCCTCAAGAATTCCAGCATGCCTAGCCCCGCCGCCCGGCCACTGGCAAAGCACGCCGTAAGCAGGTAACCGCCGGTCGGTGCTTCCCAATCGAGCATTTCCCCGGCGCAGAACACGCCGGGCAATTGCTTGAGCATCAGGCGTTCATCCAGGGCTTCGAAGGTCACGCCACCAGCGCTGCTGATGGCTTCGTCCAAGGGGCGGGTCTTCACCAGGGTGAGTGGCAGGGTCTTGATCGCCTGGGCCAGCCGCGCTGGGTCAGTGAAGCACTCGGCCGGTGTGAGCTCGCGCAATAGCGCAGCCTTGACGCCGTCGATCCCCAACTGGCTGTGCAAGTGCTTGGCCATCGAGCGGGAGCCGCGAGGTTTGTTCAGGGCCTGGAGGATTTTATCCACAGGCCGACCGGGCAGCAGGTCCAGATGGAGGGTTGCGCTGCCGTGCTGGTTGATGGCTTCGCGAATCGCTGCCGACAGGGCGTAGATCAGACTGCCTTCGATGCCGGTGGTGGTGATCACGCATTCGCCGAGGCGTGGTACATCGTCGTTCAGGCCGATGGCGATGTTCTTCAGCGGGGCGCCAGCGAATTTGCTGATCATCAGGTCGCTCCAGGCCTCTACCTCGAACCCGCAGTTGCTCGGTTGCAATGGCGCCAGGGTCACACCGCGTTGTTCCAGCGGCAGCATCCAGGCGCCGTCAGAGCCCAGGCGCGACCAACTGCCGCCGCCCAGGGCCAGCAGTGTCGCGTCGGGGCGTAGCGTTTTCTCACCTTCCGGACTCGCTATGCGCATGCTGCCATCGGGGTTCCAGCCGAGCCAGCGGTGGCGCGTGTGGATCGCCACGCCGGCATCGCGCAGGCGCTTGAGCCAGGCGCGCAGCAGTGGCGCGGCTTTCATGTCGGTAGGAAATACCCGCCCGGAGCTGCCGACAAAAGTGTCGATGCCCAGCCCGTGAATCCATTCGCACAATTGCTCGGCGCCGAATGCCCGCAGCAGCGGGGCAATGTTCGGCGCACGTTCGCCGTAGCGGGAAAGGAAGGCCGGGAAGGCTTCGGAGTGGGTGATGTTCATGCCGCCCACGCCGGCCAGCAGGAATTTGCGGCCCACCGAGGGCATGCCGTCGTACAGGTCGACTTGAAGGCCCACCTGGCTTAGCACCTCGGCCGCCATCAGACCGGCGGGGCCGCCGCCGATGATGGCGACGTTTGGGGCGGAAGGCTTGGCGGTCGAGGTCATGATTTGAACTGGGGGCTGGGGTAGGCGGGGCATTCTACCAGCACAATTCTTTGTGGGAGCGAGCTTGCTCGCGATAGCGGTGTGTCAGTGACATTCATGTAGCTGACCCTCCGCTATCGCGAGCAAGCTCGCTCCCACAGGGGGTGGGTGGTGCTTTCAAAGAGGTGATCAAAAAACAGCCAAACCTCTGTACGCTACAGGCAGCATAGCCTGTAGGTCGTTTCGCTCAGGTTATCCACAGGCCGCTCCACAGGCATTGTGGGTAAAGCCCAGGTTTCAGTGACAACCTGATGACGTCCAGACCCTTTGTGCGCTGTGGTGCAGGATTCCGTGGCGGCGGGCCAGGGCCTGGCGGTCCTTGCTGTAGCCGCCACCGATCACGCCGACCACCGGGATATCGCGCCCCAGGCAATGGCGCATGACGCTCTCGTCCCGGGCGGCGAGGCCTTCGTCGGTCAGTTTCAGGTAGCCGAGGGCGTCATCCTTGTGTACGTCGACGCCGGCGTCATACAACACCAGGTCCGGCTGATAGAGCGGCAGCAAGTAGTTGAGCGCATCGTCCACCACCTTCAGATAAGCCGCGTCTTCCATGCCCATCGGCAGGGGGATGTCCCAGTCGCTTTGCGCCTTGCGTGCAGGAAAATTCTTTTCGCAGTGCAAGGAAACTGTCACGGCGTCCGGGGTGTCATGGAGTATTCGGGCGGTGCCGTCGCCCTGGTGCACATCACAGTCGAAAATCAGCACCCGCGAGACTCGGCCGCTGGCCAGGAAATAGCGGCTGATCACCGCCAGGTCGTTGAAGATGCAGAACCCGGCCGGGTGGTCGTAGTGGGCGTGATGGGTGCCGCCGGCCAGGTGGCAGGCCAGCCCATGCTCAAGGGCTTGTTCGGCGGCCAGGAGCGAGCCGCCCACGGCGCGCACCGTTCGGCGGGCGAGGGCTTCGCTCCAGGGCAGGCCAAGTCGCCGTTGGTCCTCACGGGACAACTCGCCGCCCATGTAGCGTTCGATATACGCACGGTCGTGGGCCAGGGCGAGGATGTCCGGCGGACACAGCGACGGGCGCAACAGGTCGGCGTCGCGGGTCAGCCCGCTGTCCACCAGGTGATCGCGCAACAGGCGAAACTTGTCCATGGGGAAACGGTGTTCCGCCGGGAAGTCGGGGCTGTAGTCTTCGTGATAGATAAGCGGCAGCGACATGGTGTTTTCAGTAGTGATTGAGTGACGGATCCTACCAGCGATGTAGACTCTGGGGCATGGAAGGGGAGTGAAAATGGAGCCGATACTGGAACTGGAAAGCGCGCGGCTGCTGTTGCGGCAGTGGCACGATGATGACTTGCCGGAATTTGCCGCCATGTGCGCAGACCCGCAGGTGATGCGTTATTTCCCGGCGCGCCTGAGCCGCCTGGAAAGCGCTGCCCTGATCGGTCGCGTGCGGGGGCATTTCGCCGAGCATGGTTTTGGTTTGTGGGCCTTGGAACGCAAGGACACTGGCGCCTTCATTGGCTTTACCGGGCTGGGTGTGGTCGGGTTCGATGCGCCTTTCACACCGGCTATCGAGATCGGTTGGCGCCTGGCCCGGGAACACTGGGGCCTGGGGTATGCCAGCGAAGCGGCCTGGACCGCCCTGCGTTGTGCTTTCGACCAGTTGACGCTGGACGAAGTGGTGGCGTTCACCGCCGTCGACAACCTGCCATCGCAAAAGGTCATGCAGGCCATTGGCATGCAGCACGACCCGGCTGACGATTTCGAACACCCGACACTCGCCGTCGGTCATCCATTGCGTCACCATGTGCTCTATCGCATCAATCGTGAGCAGTGGTTGCAGACCCTGCACGGTTAGCCGACACGGACGTTTACAATGCCCGCCAAAATGGCCCGGGCCACTATCGATCCGCCGCCGCAGCATAGACTGCGCGGTTTTTGCGCTGTGTGAGGAAAGTCTGAATGAGCCACGTGTTGGAAGATCTGGTCGACCTGCTGACCCTGGAACCGATCGAAGAGAACCTGTTTCGCGGGCGTAGCCAGGACCTGGGATTTCGCCAGTTGTTCGGCGGCCAGGTCCTGGGCCAGTCGTTGTCGGCGGCCAGCCAGACCGTGGAAGAGGCGCGCCATGTGCATTCGATGCACGGTTACTTCCTGCGTCCGGGCGACGCCGCGCTGCCGGTGGTCTACCAGGTGGACCGGGTGCGCGACGGTGGCAGCTTCAGTACTCGCCGGGTGACGGCGATCCAGAAGGGCAACCCGATTTTCACTTGCAGTGCGTCATTCCAGTACGACGAAGAGGGCTTTGAGCACCAGAGCAGCATGCCGCAAGTCGTCGGGCCGGAGAACCTGCCGTCCGAGCTGGAACTGACCCAGCAACGTGCGCACCTGCTGCCCGAGCACATGCGCGAAAAACTGCTGTGCCCCAAGCCGATCGAGGTGCGCCCGGTCACCGAAAAAGACCCTTACAACCCGCAACCGGCGGACCCGGTCAAATACGTGTGGTTCCGTGCCGATGGCGCCCTGGCGGATTCGCCGGCCTTGCATAAATACCTGCTGGCCTACGCGTCGGACTTCGGCCTGTTGACCACTTCGTTGCTGCCCCACGGCAAATCGGTGTGGCACAAAGATATGCAGGTCGCCAGCCTCGATCACGCCTTGTGGTTCCATGCCGACCTGCGCGCCGATGACTGGTTGCTCTACGCCATGGACAGCCCGTGGGCCGGCAACTCCCGCGGGTTTTCCCGTGGCAGCGTGTTCAACCGCGCCGGGCAACTGGTGGCCTCGGTGACCCAGGAAGGCTTGATCCGCCATCGCAAGGACTGGGCATGAGCCTGGCCGAGGTTCGTCACTGGGTATTCGACATGGACGGCACGCTGACGATTGCCGTGCATGACTTCGCGGCGATCCGCGTGGCCCTGGCGATTCCGGCCGAAGACGACATCCTCACCCACCTGGCGGCGTTGCCGGCTGATGAAGCTGCGGCCAAGCATGCCTGGCTGCTGGAGCATGAACGGGACCTGGCGCTGGGCTCCAGGCCCGCGCCGGGGGCGGTTGAACTGGTGCGAGAGCTGGCCGGGCGCGGTTATCGCCTGGGCATCCTCACCCGCAACGCCCGCGAGCTGGCCCACGTCACCCTCGAAGCCATCGGCCTGGCGGACTGCTTCGCCGTGGAGGATGTACTGGGCCGCGACGAAGCACCGCCCAAGCCCCACCCCGGTGGCCTGTTGAAGCTGGCCGAGGCCTGGAACGTGGTGCCCGAGGCGATGGTGATGGTGGGCGATTACCGCTTTGACCTGGACTGCGGGCGTGCGGCGGGCGCACGGACGGTGCTGGTGAACCTGCCGGACAATCCGTGGCCGGAGCTGACGGATTGGCATGCGCGCGATTGTGGGGAGTTGCGGCGGATGCTGTTCGCTTGAGCGCTGGGTTGACTGCTCGATTGCTATCGCGAGCAAGCTCGCTCCCACAATGGATTTGTGGTGAACACAGATTTTGTAATCGACAGAGAACCCCTGTGGGAGCGAGCTTGCTCGCGATAGCGCCCTGTCATTCGCGACAAAACTCACTGACCAAACAACACCTTCAACCCCTCGGGCGAAGTCAACATCCCATCTCCGTTATGCCCCACTCCGGGCACTTCGATCAGCCGCTGGTTCAACCCCACGGGATGGCGCCGGGTCAGGTAGTCGAAAAAGAAATGCCCGCGCAGTAACCGATACGGCCCCTGGGTTTGTGCTTCGCAGCCTTTATCCAGCGCCGGATGTTCCGGGTCTGTGTCTTGTTGCCCGAGCAAATAGACGATGTCGCGCTTGACGTAGTTCTCTTCCAGTTGCGCGGGTGTTTGCCCCGCCGCGTAGGCTGGCAAGTTCTGCGGGCCGTACTTCCAATGATTGAAGCCAGGGCAACTGGCCGGGTCGAAAGCCATGGGCCGTTGCGCATCGAAGTAGGCATAGGACGACGGGTTGGCGATGACAAAGCGTGGGTTGATCCGGTACTGGCCGTGGGCGAGCAGGGCATAGCGCTGCACGACCTGGGCGCCGCCGGAATGGCCGGCGATGACGATCTCTTTCACTTCGGGAAACTGTTGCCGGTCACTGACTCGCGCAACGATGTCGTCGAGTACCTGGTAGGAACTGACCGGGTTCGGCCCTGTGGATAAACCACCGGCCATCCAGTCGTTGCCTTGCCAGCGCAGGATGTCATTGGGCAATTGATGGCGCGCCACGTCCTGTTCATTGACGAACTGCGGGGCGATGATCAGGGTGGTGCCCAGTTGCCCGGCCTGCCCGGCAGCCTTTTCGGCGCTGTGCAGGTAGGTGTCGGCATTGCGCAGCCGACCGTGGAGGATGATCAACACGCGCTGGATGGACGCCGGCGGTGGGCTTACGCCGACGGCCAGGGCACCACCCTTGAACTGCAGTCGCCCTTGGGCGACCACGTTGACGCCGTGTTCCTCGGCCTGGGCAACGGCGCAGCACAGCACCAGCCCGATCAACGCCCCCCACTTCATCTACAGGGTTTTCGCCGCGAACGTGTCGCACTGGCTGACCTGGCCCTGGGCGAACCCGGTCTTGAACCAGCGCACTCGCTGCGCCGAAGTGCCGTGGGTGAACGAGTCCGGCACCACGCGGCCCTGGCCTTGTTGCTGCAAGCGGTCATCGCCGATGGCATTGGCGGCATTCAAGGCCTCTTCGATGTCTCCCGGCTCCAACCAGTTCAGGCGTTTTTGCGCATGGTTGGCCCACACACCCGCCAGGCAATCGGCCTGCAACTCCTGGCGTACCAACAAGCCGCCATCGCCCTCCATCTGCCGCCCTTGCTGGCGTGCTTCCTGGATTTTCGCCGACACGCCGAGCAGCGTCTGCACATGGTGTCCGACTTCGTGGGCAATGACGTAGGCCTGGGCGAAGTCTCCGGCGGCGGCGAAGCGTTGGGACATTTCCTTGAAGAAACTCATGTCCAGATAGACTTGCCGGTCTGCCGGGCAATAGAACGGACCGGTCGCCGACGAGGCAAGGCCGCAGGCCGAGTTGACCCGGCCGCTGAACAACACCAGTTTCGGTTGCTGGTATTGGCGTCCGGCCTGTTGGAAAACCTGGCCCCAGGTGTCTTCGGTATCGCCAAGGATCGAGCGCACGAACTCGGCCTGTTCATCGTTGGCCGGTGGCGCCTGGCGGGTCTGTGAAGAGGTGGGTGCGGATTGATCCATCTGCCCGGCCAGTTGGCCGAGAATCTGCATCGGGTCCTGGCCGGTGATCCAGCCGATGCCGACGATCAGGAGGACGGCCGTCAGGCTCAAGCCCTTGCCGCCGCCGAAACGCATCCCGCCACCGCCCCCACCGTCACCGCGAGCGTCCACCACGTTGTCACTGCGGCGACCTTTTTTCCATAACATGTGGGCGTTCCTCTGATTGGCCGGGGTGTCACTGTATTGCCGTTGCGGTGAGTCTAGCTTTTGGGGCGTCAGGATGCGCGTGATGCCTGAGCTTTCAGGCAACCGTCGCGGGGTTTGGTTCATCAGCGCATGAATGAATGGCGCACCGGTTCCAGAATTTGCATTACACTTTGTATATTCTAGAATCGACGAACTTACCTTTGGATCGCTCATGGCCGGCAGTCAAATCGAACGGGTTTTCAATGTGCTGGAAAGCCTCGCCAGCGACCCTCGCGGCTGGCCGCTGCTAGGCTTGGCCGAACAGTTGCAGATTCCCAAGAGTGCCACCCACCGTTTGCTCGCCGAACTGATGCGCCTGGGCTATGTGCGCCAGAATCCCGAGAACCTGCGTTATCACTTGTCGACTCGCCTGGTCGCCATGGGCTTTCGTTATCTGTCGCGAAGTGGAGCCGACATCGTCCAGCCAGTGCTCGATCGCCTTGCACAGGAAACGGGTGAACTGGTGCGCCTGGGTGTCATCGAAGGGGAGTGCCAGACCTGGATCGCCAAGTCTCAGGGGGCCCGTTCCGGCTTGCGCTACGACCCGGACATGGGGCGTGAGACGCCGTTGTCCTATACCGCGTCGGGCCATGCCTGGCTGGCTTGCATGAGTGACGCCGAGGCGTTGGCACTGGTGGCGCGCCAGGCTGTGCAAGTGCCGGCGGACGCCGGGCCAAACGCACCACGCAGCCCGGCTGAACTGCTCCAGTACCTGCACCAGGCCCGCGAGCAAGGCTATGCCTGTGTCGAGGAAAGCTCGGCGATCGGCACGTCGGCCATTGCCGCTGTGGTTCGTCATCCATTGGATGGCCGAGTCATCGGCGTATTGAGTGTTGCCGGCCCCAGCGCACGGATGACGCTGGCGCGGTTGCACGAGCTGGCACCGACCTTGCTGGCGTTTGCCGAGGAGCTATCGCAAGCCAGTCAGGCCTCGGAGTTGTTCAGCTGAATGCGGTCTCATCCGTCACAGGCAAGCCTTGCTCCCTACATCACGCAACGCAGGATTCCTACATGACCGTCAGCACTCCGCTTTCCGGCGTCAATCAGGCTTTCAAGGGCATCCTGCTTATTCTGGTGGCGACGTTTCTGTTCTCCAGTCATGACGCCTTGTCGAAATATCTCTCGGGTTTCTACCCGATCATCATGGTGGTCTGGGCACGTTACGTGGTGCACACGTTGTTGATGGCGGGTATTTTCCTGCCGCGCTCGGGGTTGCGGGTCCTGCGGACCAAGCGTCCTTTGTGGCAACTGGCCCGGGCGCTGTGCCTGCTGGGCACCAGCCTGTTCTTCACCACGGCGCTGTTGTATATCCCGTTGGCCGAGGCGACGGCGGTCAACTTCCTCGCGCCCGTGCTGGTCACCGCGTTGTCGGTGCCATTGCTGGGCGAACACGTGACACGCGGCCAATGGATCGCGGTGATCTTCGGCTTTATCGGGGTGTTGATCATCGTCCATCCGGGTGGGGATCTGTTCACCCCGGCGGTGATATTGCCGTTCTGTTCGGCGCTGTTCTTCTGTTTCTACCAACTGCTCACGCGCAAGCTCAGCGAGATCGACAGCCCGACCACCAGCAACTTCTTCGCTGGCCTGTGCAATACGTTGGTGATGAGTGCGCTGGTGCCGTTCTTCTGGCAAGTGCCGAGCCTGTTGCACGGTGCGATGATGCTGGCGCTGGGTGCCTGCGGGATGACGGCGCACCTGATGCTGACCCAGGCCTTCCGCTTTGCCGCCCCGGCGCTGCTCGCGCCATTCGGGTACTGCCAGATCGTGTTTGCCGGGCTGCTGGGCTGGTTGTTGTTCAACCACACGCCGACGCTGACCACCGTGGTGGGCATCACCTTGATCTGCTTGAGTGGGTTGGCGGCGGCGTGGCAGCAGCGGCGGGCTTAACACCGATTGTGAAGGGGGTAATTGTGGGAGCAAGGCTTGCCCGCGATGAAGGCGCTTCGGTTCACTTGGGACCGTATCGTCTTCATCGCGGGCAAGCCTTGCTCCCACAGTGGGATAAATAATCCCGGGCTGACGGGAATCAGTTTTCCAGCGTAGGCACCTTGCGCGGTGCCATGAAGTACAACCAGGTCAGGGCAATGAAGTACATCGCCGGGATCAGGGTGAACAGCACGGTGTAGTTGTTATTGGTGATCGTGAGGATGTGGCCCACCAGTTGAGTCATGAACATCCCGCCGATGGCCGCGCACATGCCGCCGAAGCCGAACACCGTGCTCATCATGTGCTTGGGCGTGTAGTCCATCACCAGGCTCCAGATGTTGGCGGTCCAGGCCTGGTGCGCGCCGATGGCCAGGGAAATGGCGAATACTGCCATCCACAGGCTGCTGGAGCCCGCGGCCATGATCACGCCGATGATGCAGCAGGCGAACAGCAGCATGGACACCAGTCGCGCCTTGATCGGATTGAGACCACGGCCGATCAGGAACGAAGACAGGATACCGCCGCCCACGCTGCCGAAGTCGGCGGTGAGGTAGATGATGATCAGCGGGATGCCCATCTGGGTCACGTTGATGCCCAGGTTGTATTGCTGGTTCAGGAACGGCGGCAGCCAATAGAGGTAGAACCAGAACACCGGGGCGGTAATCGAGTAGGCCAGGGCGAACGCCCAGGTGCCGCGCATGCGCAGGATGCGTGAGAACGGCACGCGGACCTGGTCCGGTTCCTCCTGGGCCTGGATGTAGTCCAGTTCCGACTGTTTGACGCTGGGATGGTCTTCGGGGTTGAAGTATTTCAGGCCCCAGAACAGCAGCCAGATCCCGCCCAATGCCGACATGCACAGGAACGCCGCCTGCCAGCCCCACACGTGCAGGACCAGTGGCAGCAGCATCGGGGTGAACATCGCGCCGACGTTGGTCCCGGCGTTGAAAATGCCAGTCGCCACGGCCCGTTCACCGGCCGGGAACCACAGCCGCGTAGTCTTCACGCAGGCCGGGTAGTTGGCGGCTTCGGTCAGGCCGAGGATGAAGCGGCAGACCATGAAGCCCACCGCCGAGGTGGCCAGGCCGTGGGCGCCGGTCGCCAGGCTCCAGAGCAGCACCGCGCAGAAGAACACGCGCTTGACGCCGATCCGGTCGATCAGCCGTCCTTGCAACACGAAGCCGACGGCATAACCGACCTGGAACCAGAAGTTGATGTTGGCGTAGTCCATCGCCGTCCAGCTCATTTCCTTGGCCAGGATAGGCTGCATGACGCCCAGGGCGGCACGGTCGATGTAATTCAGGGTCGTGGCGAAAAACACCAGGGCGAGCATGCCCCAACGGGTCTTGCCCACGGCCATGGCGCCGCGGATCTTGTCGCCGATGCCGCTGGAGGAGACTCCCAGGCTGGGGGCCAGGCGGGAACTTTGGGAAGGGATCATAGCGTGTACCCGTTTTTGAAATTCTTATGGTTGGTCTGGGTCTGTCCATCGAGGTCGGCAGGGCCGGCGTCAATGTGGGAGCGATGGTGCGCAGTGAGCAAAAAATCGTCAATTCGGCAATGGCCATTTTGTTCGATAATCGCCCAAAAAACTAACTGGATGGTACATATTAAATTGCTGAAAGAAACCGGCAGCTCAATAATCGGCTGACTCTTTAAAAAAGCGGCGCACTTTTTGTAGCCGATGCCTGTCCCGGGAGCCGAAGTCATGCAGCGTTCCATTGCCACCGTGTCCTTGAGCGGTACCTTGCCGGAAAAACTCGAAGCCATTGCCGCCGCCGGGTTTGACGGGGTGGAAATTTTCGAGAACGACCTTCTCTACTACGATGGCAGCCCCCGGGAAATCAGGCAGATGTGCGCCGACCTGGGCATCGCCATCACCTTATTCCAACCGTTTCGCGACTTCGAAGGCTGCCGCCGCGATCGCCTGTCGCGCAACCTGGAGCGGGCCGAGCGCAAGTTCGACCTGATGCAGGAACTGGGCACCGACCTGGTGCTGGTGTGCAGCAACGCCTCGGCCGACAGTGTCGGCGATGAACGGATTCTCATCGATGACCTGCGCCTGCTGGCCGAACGCGCCGGTGCGCGCGGCTTGCGGATCGGTTATGAAGCGCTGGCCTGGGGCCGGCACGTGAATACTTATCAACAGGTCTGGAACATTGTGCGCCAGGCCGATCACCCCAGCCTCGGCGTGTTGCTCGACAGCTTCCATACCTTGTCCCTCAAGGGCGATCCGAGTGCGATCGCCGAGATTCCCGGCGACAAGATCTTCTTCGTGCAAATGGCCGACGCGCCGATCCTGGCCATGGATGTCCTGGAATGGAGCCGACATTTCCGTTGTTTCCCGGGGCAGGGCGAGTTCGACTTGCCGGGTTTCCTGGCGCCGATCATCAAGAGTGGCTACACCGGACCGCTGTCGCTGGAAATCTTCAACGACGGTTTCCGCGCCGCGCCGCCACGGGCCAATGCCGCCGACGGCCTGCGATCGCTGCTGTACCTGGAAGAAAAAACCCGTCAGCGGCTGGCTGAAGAAGTGCCCTCCATGGGCAATGCCGACATCCTGTTCGCCACGCCGCCGGCCAGCGAATACAACGGCATCGAATTCCTCGAGTTCGCCGTGGACGATAACCTCGGCGCCAAGCTGTCCCATTGGCTGGAACGGCTGGGGTTCGTCAAGGCCGGCCAGCATCGTTCCAAGAATGTCAGCCTGCTGCGCCAGGGTGATATCAACCTGATCCTCAATAGCGAGCCGTACTCGTTCGCCCACAGTTTTTTCGAAGCCCACGGACCTTCGTTGTGCGCCACCGCCGTGCGCGTGAAAAACAGTGCCAGCGCCCTGGAGCGGGCTGTTGCCTACAAAGGCCAGCCTTATCGGGGGTTGGTGGGCCCCAATGAGCTGGAGCTGGCCGCGGTGCGGGCACCGGACGGTAGTCTGATTTACCTGGTGGACCAGCAGGCCGATGTCTATGGCACCGATTTCAACCTGCAGCCGGGTGCGGTCATTGGGGCCGGGCTCAAGCGCATCGACCACATGGCGATGGCGCTGCCGGCCGACAGCCTCGACAGTTGGGTGCTGTTCTACAAGAGCCTGCTGGATTTCGAGGCCGACGACGAAGTGGTCTTGCCCGACCCTTATGGCCTGGTAAAAAGCCGTGCGTTGCGTAGCCGCTGCAGTTCGATCCGCTTGCCGCTGAACATTTCCGAGAACCGCAACACTGCGATCTCACACGCGCTGTCGAGTTATCGTGGCTCCGGCGTGCATCACATCGCCTTCGACTGCGACGACATCTTCGCCCAGGTCAGTCGTGCCAAAGAGGCGGGTGTGCCGTTGCTGGACATCCCGCTCAATTACTACGACGACCTGGCGGCGCGTTTCGATTTCGACGACGAGTTCCTTAGCGAACTGGCCTACTTCAACGTGTTGTACGACCGTGACGCCCAGGGTGGCGAGCTGTTCCACGTCTACACCGAGCCGTTCGAAGGGCGTTTTTTCTTCGAAATCATCCAGCGCAAGAATGGTTACGCCGGTTACGGCGCAGCCAATGTCGCGGTGCGACTGGCGGCCATGGCCAAGTCCCGCAGCGGTGGTTTGCGGCACGCCAAGTTGTAGGAAAATCGTAAACGTGGCGGTAATGGGCCGTGTCCTGGCTTCCTTCAGTGCACGGTGCGGCCCATAATCGCCAGCCTGTGCAGTGATGGCCGTGAGCCCCGCAATGACTATGAATCCAGAGCTTTCCGCAGCGCTCGACGAACCCGTCGCCGCGCCGCGCAAGAGTCGCAAGAACAACCCGGAGAAGACCCGGGAAAACATTCTTCAGGAAGCCATCGTCGAGTTCGTCCAGCAAGGCCTGGCCGGTGCCCGGGTCGACGCCATCGCCGAGCGCATCCACACCTCCAAGCGCATGATCTACTACTACTTCGGTAGCAAGGAGCAGTTGTACGTCGAGGTGCTGGAGAAACTCTACGGTGACATCCGCACCACCGAGAGCCGCCTGCACCTGGCGGAGCTGGCCCCGGTCGATGCGATCCGGCGCCTGGTGGAGTTCACCTTCGACCACCATGATCGCAATGTGGATTTCGTGCGCATCGTCTGCATCGAGAACATCCACAACGCCGAGTACGTGAAGCAGTCAGGTGCGATCAAGGCGATGACCAATACCATCCTCGATTCCCTGGGCGTGATCCTGCGGCGCGGTGCTGAAGAGGGCGTGTTCCGTGCCGGCCTCGAGCCGCTGGATGTGCATCTGCTGATCAGTTCGTTCTGTTTTTACCGGGTGTCCAATCGCCAGACGTTCGGTGAGATCTTTCAGATCGACCTGTCGGATGAAGCTATCAAGCAGCGGCATCGTGAGATGGTCTGTGAGTCGGTGTTGCGCTATCTGCAAGTCTGACCTCGACCCCTTGTGGGAGCGAGCTTGCTCGCGATAGCGGTCGATCAGCCAGCATCGATTGCGACTGACACACCGCCATCGCGAGCAAGCTCGCTCCCACAAGGGCTTATCACCAGGCTTTAGTGATTCATGCTTTGGAAATGCGCGAGCATCCGCTGCGCATCTGGTGCCACGCCGCTGAACAGTTCGAACGCCTTCACCGCCTGGAACACGGCCATGTTGCCGCCATCCAGTGTGCGGCAGCCGACCGCGCGGGCGTTGCGCAGCAGTTCGGTTTCCAGTGGGAAATAGACGATTTCCGCGACCCACAAAGTGCCGCGCAACAGCTCGACCGGCACCGGCATGCCCGGTAGTTTTGCCATGCCCATGGGCGTGGTGTTCACCAGGCCATCGGCCTCGGCCATGGCGGTGGGCAGGTCATGCCCGGCGCGGGCGCGGCCAGCGCCGAAGTGTTGATTCAAGTTATTGGCCAGCGCCTCGGCACGGCTGACCTCGACGTCAAAAATGCTCAGGGTTTCTACGCCTTCCATCAACAGCGCGTGGGCCACCGCCGCGCCAGCGCCACCGGCGCCCATCTGGACCACGCGCTTGCGCACCACATCCCCCAGGCCGCGACGAAAACCTTCGGCGAACCCGAGGCAGTCGGTGTTGTGGCCGATGCGCTTGCCGTCCTTGAGCACCACGGTATTGACCGCGCCGATACCACGGGCCTCGGGTGACAACTCATCGAGTAGCGGGATGATCGCCTGCTTGCAGGGGAAGGTGATGTTCAGGCCGGTGAAGTCCATGCGCTCGGCGGCCACCAGTAGATCGGCCAGGGCGCCGCTGTCGAGTTTCAGCGCATCGAGGTCGATCAGCCGATAGAGGTAACGCATGCCTTGGGCATCGCCCTCATGTTCATGCAGCGCAGGCGTGCGAGAGGCTTGGATGCCCGCGCCGATCAGGCCGGCCAGCACAGTGATATTCGACATGCTCATCAACCCTTCAACCGCTGACTGAAATGTTCAAGGGCCAGGCGATAACCATGGCTGCCAAACCCGCACATCACGCCAATGGCGACGGATGAGACGAAGGAGTGATGACGGAAGGTTTCACGGGCGTGGACGTTGGACAGGTGGACTTCGATGACCGGTACTTCGCTGGCCACCAGGGCATCGCGGATCGCCACGGAGGTGTGGGTCCAGGCCGCCGGGTTGATGACGATACCGGCGCATCGGCCACGGGCGCCGTGAATCCAGTCCAGCAGCTCACCTTCCTGGTTGGTCTGGCGAAACTCCACCGCCAGGCCGAACTCTTCAGCGGCGCGGCCGCACAGTGCCGAGATGTCAGCCAGGGTTTCATGGCCATAGGTCGCCGGCTCGCGGGTGCCGAGCAGGTTCAGGTTCGGGCCGTTGAGCACCAGAACGATCGGAGGCATCGCAATTTCTCCACATTTTTATTGTTGGTGTCGGCCAGGTTTCAGCCGCTGGAGATAAATTGTACTAGATGGTTAATTTGGTCAAATAAAGCAGCCGACATCGGCCAATAAGTGTTCGATGATCGAACATGGCCTTTGCCAAGAGAGGGGGGAGGGCTCTTGTGGCGAGGGCATTTATTTGTGGGAGCAAGGCTTGCCCGCGATACAGGCGATGCGGTCTTTCAGAAATTGAGTCGCCTGTATCGCGGGCAAGCCTCGCTCCCACAGAGCTTTGCCTAGTCCAGCCCGGTGGGAGATCGCCCCAGCGTTTAGCGCCGAGTCAACAACACCCCGGACTCCATGTGATGGGTCCAGGGAAATTGATCGAACAACGCACAGCGCGTGATGCGGTGGGTGTCGTTCAGTTGCGCGATATTCGCGGCGAGGGTGTCAGGGTTGCAGGAGATGTACAGGATGTTGTCGAAGCGTCGGGTCAGCTCGCAGGTGTCCGGGTCCATGCCGGCGCGAGGTGGGTCGACGAAGACGCTGCCGAATTCGTAGCTTTTCAGGTCGATGCCATGCAGACGACGGAACGGCCGGACTTCGTTCAGGGCTTCGGTCAGTTCTTCGGCCGACAGGCGCACCAACGTGACGTTATCCACCGCGTTTTCGCTGAGGTTGCTCAGCGCGGCGTTCACCGAGGTCTTGCTGATCTCGGTGGCCAGCACTTTGCGCACGCGGGTGGCCAGGGGCAGGGTGAAGTTGCCGTTGCCGCAGTACAACTCCAGCAGATCGTCGCTGCGATCGCCCAGCGCGTCATAAGCCCAGTTGAGCATCTTCTGGTTCACCGTGCCGTTGGGCTGGGTGAAGGCGCCTTCGGGCTGGCGATAGCTGAAGGTACGACCGCCCACTTCGAGTTTCTCCACCACGTAGTCATGGCCGATCACTTCGCGCTTGCCCTTGGAGCGGCCAATGATGCTCACGCCCAGGTCCGCCGCCAGCTTCGAGGCGGCAGCGTGCCAGTGCTCGTCCAGCGGGCGGTGATAACACAGGGTGATCATCGCATCGCCCGCCAGGGTGGTCAGGAACTCCACCTGGAACAGCTTGTGGCTCAGGGGCGCGCTGGCTTGCCAGGCGGCCTTGAGTTGCGGCATCAACTGGTTGATGCGCAGGCTGGCGATGGGAAATTCCTCGATGAGGATCGGTGTGCGCTTGTCGTCCTGGGAGAACATTGCGTAGTGCCGTTCGCCGGCCTCGCGCCACAGACGGAATTCGGCGCGCAGGCGGAAGTTCTTCAGGGGCGAATCGAACACCGCAGGTTCTGGTGCATCGAACGGCGCCAGCAGGTCACGCAAGCGGGTGACCTTGTCCTGGAGCTGAGCGGTGTAGGCCTGGGAATCAAAAGTCATGCGTTGTACCAACCCAACTTGATCACGAACAGGATCGACAGGATGACCAGCGCCGAGTTCAGCTCACGACCACGGCCAGATACCAGTTTGATGGCGGTCCAGGCGATGAAACCGAAAGCGATGCCGTTGGCGATGGAATAGGTGAACGGCATTGCCAGGGCGGTCACCACCACTGGTGCGGCGACGGTGATGTCGTCCCAGTCGATTTCCGCCAGGCCCGAGGTCATCAGTACGGCGACGAACAACAGGGCTGGGGCGGTGGCGAAGGGCGGGACGCTGGCGGCCAGTGGCGAGAAGAACAGCGCCAGCAGGAACAGGATCGCCACGACGACGGCGGTCAGGCCGGTGCGGCCGCCGGCACTGACGCCCGCCGCCGATTCGATGTAGCTGGTGGTGGTGGAGGTGCCCAGCAGCGAACCGGCCATGGCGGCGGTGCTGTCGGCGATCAGCGCACGGCCCATCTTCGGCATGTGGCCGTCCTTGCCCATCAGCCCGGCGCGCTTGGCGACGCCGATCAGGGTGCCGGAGTTGTCGAACAGGTCGACGAACAGGAAGGCGAAGATCACGCTCACCAGGCCGATGTCCAGGGCGCCCTTGATGTCCAGTTGCAGGAAGGTCGGGGCCAGGGACGGCGGCATGGACATCACGCCGCCGAACGGCGTGAAGCCCATCAGGATCGAGACGATGGTGACCGCCAGGATGCCGATCAGTACCGCGCCGCGTACTTTCAAGGCTTCAAGGGCGACGATCAGGACAAAACCGAGGGTCGCGAGGATCGGCGCCGGTTGTTTCAAGTCGCCTAGGCCGACCATGGTCGCCGGGTTTTTCACCACGATGCCGGCGTTATTCAGGGCGATCAGCGCCAGGAACAGGCCGATACCGGCGGCAATGGCCGAGCGCAGCGGCAGCGGGATGCTGTTGATGATCCATTCGCGGATGCGAAAGATCGACAACATGAAGAACAGTACGGCGGAAATGAACACTGCGCCCAGCGCCACTTGCCAGGTGTGGCCCATGTGCAGGACCACGGTGTAGGTAAAGAAGGCATTCAGGCCCATGCCCGGTGCGAGGGCTATCGGGTAGTTGGCGATCAGGCCCATGACCGTGGAGCCAATGGCCGCTGCCAGGCAGGTGGCGACGAATACCGCGCCCTTGTCCATGCCGGTTTCGCCGAGGATGCTCGGGTTGACGAACAGAATGTAGGCCATGGCCAGGAACGTTGTGACGCCCGCCAGGATCTCGGTCCGCACGTTGGTGTTATGTGCCTTGAGTTGAAACAGCCTTTCCAGCATGTCTGCTCCCCGTGGCGCGCCCGGCGCCGTGAATGTATCGACCTCAACAGCAAAGCACAGGTCGCCAGCGGCGCCCGGGAATTTTCTGTGGGTCGGAAAAAGCCGCGCATCATACCAGCAGCGTAGCGTTGTGGCTGCGATCGTCGTCGATGTTTTGCCAACGCGCCAAGTGGGCCATACTGCGCGCGGTTCCGGGAGGTCTCTATGTATTGCATGAATAAAAAGCTGCTGGCGGCGGTGGGCTGCATGCTGGGTTGGTGGTTGTCCGGCCAGGCCGCCAATGCCGCGTCGGCACCGCCCTTGAGCGAGGTCAAGGTGCTCAAGGTCGAGTCGCCGGCCTGTGGCTTCGAGGACATCGTCCCGGGGCAGGCGCAGACGCGTTGCGATCACAGTGGCCCGAATATCAAGGTCTACGTGCTGGAGGTCGGTTATGGCCGCCAGCCCCATGTCACCCTGGACGGCTTTGAAGTCGACGGCACCCGCTCGCCCGTGTGTGCGTACAGTAACGGCAACCTTAACGACTGCTCCGTGCGAACCAAAGTCGTCGGCTATGTGTACATCTTCGACCTGAAGGGCAAGCAAGAGGGCACCTTCAGCTTCAGCAACATCTCGATCAACGCACCGGGCAACCGGATGTCGACCCAGCTGTATATCAAGTAGCCCGCCAACCTGTGTAGGAGCTGTCGAGCGAAGCGAGGCTGCGATCTTTCCCTCTGACGCTTGAATTTCAAGCGCCTATCAAAAGATCGCAGCCTTCGGCAGCTCCTACACTACAAGCATCACCCAGCGGAGAGCGCCCATGATTCCTGGAACCAAGATCCCCCGAGCCCTGATAGCCGTCGCCGAGGGTGTCGACGACTTGCAGACGGTCACCCTGATCGATGTGTTGCGTCGAGCGCAGATCGAAACCGTGGTGGCGAGCATCGAAGGGCGGCGGATGCTCACTTGCGCCCGCGGCACGCGCCTGACGGCCGATGGCATGCTGGTGGACGTGCTCGTGCAGGATTTCGACCTGATCGTCCTGCCGGGCGGGATCATCGGCGCCCAACACCTGGCGGCCCATCAGCCGCTGCAACAACTGATCAAGGGCCAGGCCGCCACCGGACGGTTTTTCGCCGCCATCGCCGAAGCCCCGGCCCTGGCGCTACAGGCATTCGGTGTCCTGCGCCAGCGACGCATGACCTGCCTGCCCGCCGTGAGCCAGCAACTGTCCGGTTGCAGCTTCGTCGATCAACCCGTGGTGGTGGATGGCAACTGCATCACGGCCCAGGGTTCAGCCGCCGCCCTGGCGTTTGCCTTGACGCTGGTGGAGCAACTCAGTGGCAAGGGCGTGAGGAGTGTGGTGGCGGCGGAGTTGTTGGCCTGACAGGCATCAAGCGTGTTGTGGGAAGGGTTCAATCACAGGCTGCACGCGCTGCTCGGCTTGCCACAAATCGTAATCGGTCTGGACGCCCAGCCAGACCCTGGCCTTGCCGATCCCGGCACGCTCCAGACGCACGGCCAGATCAGGGCTGATGGGCGCATGACCATGCAGGACCCGGGAAAAATGAGGCCGGGCGAAACCCAGGTGTCGCGCCAGTTCGGTGACCGTGATGCCCAGTTCGGGCAGCACGTCCAACCGCAAGGTTTCGCCAGGGTGTGGCGGATTGTGCATGGGCATGTTCCAGCCTCCTGATCAGTGGTAGTCCAGATAATCGACCAGTTCGATATCGGACCCGATGAAACGAAAAATAACCCGCCAGTTTCCCGAAACCCCAAGCGACCAGTATCCATCCAGCTCACCCTTGAGCGGATGCAATCGCCATCCGGGGATATCTAAGTCGTTGGCGACCTGAGCCCTGTCCAGGAACTGGAGCATGCGGGCCAGGCGTTTCCCGTGGTCCGCCCGGATACCACGGGTCGACCCCGTCTCATAAAAGAGCCTGAGGCCTTTGTGCTGAAAAGATTTAATCATGGAATGGAGTGTAAGGCGATACATTACACTCGGGGCGGTACATATATACCGCACAGCCCCGTTAAAACCGTGCCTCTTGCGTTACCACGGCATCGCAAATTGCCTTGAACGCTCCACCCCACCCTGAAGTCGTACCCCTTATGACGGCGGTTTCCCAAAACGCCGCGAGTACGACCAACCGTGAGGTGTTCCATGAGCGCAACCCTGTCCGAAGCGACGCCGGTGTCCTTCGTCCGTCATCCGATCCGCCTGACTCTCAATGGCCAGGTGCGTGAGTTGCAAGTGCTGGCCTGGACCACGTTGCTGGACCTGCTGCGTGAGCAACTGGACCTGGTGGGCAGCAAGAAAGGCTGCGACCACGGCCAGTGCGGCGCCTGTACGGTGCTGCGCGATGGCAAGCGGATCAATGCCTGCCTGACCCTGGCGGTGATGTGCGACGGCGCCGAATTGACCACTATCGAAGGCCTGGCCGGTGATGACGCATTGCATCCCATGCAGCAGGCTTTCATCACCCATGACGCGTTCCAGTGTGGTTACTGCACGCCGGGGCAGATCTGTTCAGCGGTGGGGCTGGCCAACGAGGGCAGGGCGCAGACCCGCGCGCAAATCAGTGAACTGATGAGCGGCAACCTGTGCCGCTGCGGGGCCTATACCCACATTTGCGATGCCATCGAAGAGGCGTTGCCGCTCTGCCGGCAACCGGGAGGTGATCAATGAATCCCTTCCAGTACAGCAAGCCCGATACCGTGCAGGCGGCCGTCGATTTGTCGAGCCCGGTTTCCCGCTTCATCGCCGGTGGCACCAACCTGCTGGACCTGATGAAAGAGAACCTGACCCGCCCCGAGCACCTGATCGACATTACCGGGCTGCCCCTGGCGGACCTCAGTGAAACGCCGTCCGGCGGGGTGATGATCGGGGCATTGGTGAGCAATGCCGACCTGGCCTGGCACCCGTGGATCGAGCGCCGCTATCCGCTGCTGGCCCAGGCCATCCTGGCGGGCGCCTCACCGCAACTGCGCAACATGGCCAGTACTGGCGGCAACCTGTTGCAACGCACACGCTGCTATTACTTCTATGACGCGAGCGTACCGTGCAACAAACGCCGGCCCGGCAGCGGTTGCCCGGCCCGGAACGGTTTGAACCGGATCCATGCGATTTTCGGTGCCAGCGATCAATGTGTCGCCACCCATCCCTCCGACATGTGCGTGGCCTTGGCCGCTCTGGAGGCGGTGGTCCATGTCCTGGGTCGGGGCGGTGCGCGGACCATCGAATTCGCCGACTTCCATCGCCTGCCCGGCGATGCCCCGGAGCGCGATAACCAATTGGCCGACGATGAGCTGATCACCGCCATCGAGTTGCCTGCCGCCGGTTTTGCCGAGCATAGCCACTACTTGAAGATCCGTGACCGCGCCTCCTACGCGTTTGCGCTGGTCTCGGTGGCGGCGGCGCTGGAACTGGATGGGCCGGTGATTCGCCAGGCGCGCCTGGCCCTCGGTGGCGTGGCGCACAAACCGTGGCGCGACCGGGCCGTGGAGAGCTGGCTGGTCGGACAGACCGTCAGTCGCGAAGCCTTTGCCGTCGCCGCCGATGCACTGCTGCAAGACGCCGAGCCGTTGGAACACAACGGTTTCAAGATCCGATTGGCGCGCCGGGCAATTATCCGCGCCTTGAGCGATGCCGCGTTGGGTCGCGCACCGCAGGGAGGACAAGCCTGATGAACGCTCCGAGCAAATCCATAGGGCAACCACTCGACCGGGTCGATGGCCTGCTCAAGGTGACGGGCCAGGCCCGTTATGCCGGTGAATACCCCGAGGACGGCTTGCTGCACGGCAGCGTCGTGTCCGGTACGGTCGCCCGTGGTCGCGTGCTGCGCATCGATGCTTCCCGCGCCCTGGCGCTACCTGGCGTGGTCGCGGTCATCGACCACACCAACCGGCCGAGGATCGCCAGCTACGACGAACCCTACCAGGATGCCGATGCGGCGGACGGCTCGCCGTTCCGGCCGCTGTACAACGACCAGGTCCTCTACAGCGGCCAGCCCCTGGCCTTGGTGGTGGCGGAAAATCTCGAGTTGGCCCGGTATGCCGGTTCGCTGATAGACATCGAATACGCGACTGGGGAGCATCAGACCGATCTGATAATCCTGCAAAACGACGCCCATCCAGCGCCGGCTGAATTACCCAAGCCCCGTGGGAATTTTCAGGGCGAGTACGCCAGCTCCGCGCTCAGCGTGGATGTGTCCTACAGCACGCCGATTGAACACCACAACCCCATGGAGCCACACGCCTCCACCGTGCTGTATCAGCCTGATGGCAGCCTGCACATCCACGACAAGACCCAAGGCACGCAAAACGGCCAGGCCTATGTGCAAAAAGTCTTCGGGCTCGAGAAGGAGCAAGTGCGAGTGTTTGCCGCGTTTGTCGGCGGCGCCTTCGGTTCCGGGCTGCGTCCGCAATATCAACTACCGTTGGCCGTGATGGCGGCACTGGCCCTCAAGCGTTCCGTGCGAGTCAGCCTGACGCGCCAGCAGATGTTTACCTTTGGCTATCGGCCGCGAACTATCCAGCGCGTGCAACTGGGGGCGGCGGCCAACGGTCGCTTGCTCGCCGTGGCGCACACCGCCGTCGGCCAGACCTCGCGCTTCGAGGATTTCACCGAGCATGTGGTGGAGTGGAGCGGCATGCTCTATCACTGCGACAACGTCGAGTTGACTTACAAACTGGTACCACTGGACGTCTACACGCCTTTGGACATGCGCGCACCCGGTGCGGCCCTCGGCTTGATTGGCCTGGAGTGCGCCATAGATGAACTGGCCTGTGCCCTGGCGATCGATCCGGTCCAATTGCGGTTGATCAACTACGCCGAGCGTAACGAGAACGAAGGCAAGCCGTATTCCAGCAAGGAACTGCGTGAGTGCTATGCCCAAGGCGCCCGTCGTTTCGGCTGGGACAAGCGCAACCCGGAACCGCGCAGCATGCGTGAAGGCCGGCAACTGGTGGGCTGGGGCATGGCCGGTGGTGTGTGGGAGGCCATGCAGCAGAAGGCCAGCGCCCAGGCGTCGCTGGATACCAATGGCAAGTTGACCGTCAGCAGCGCCACCACTGACATCGGCACCGGGACCTACACGGTCATGACCCAGATCGCCGCCGAGGCGTCAGGCGTTTCCCTTGAGGACATCACGTTTGTCCTGGGGGATTCATCGCTGCCCACCGCGCCGCTGCAGGGCGGCTCGTTCACCGTATCGTCGGTAGGCACCGCCGTGCAGCAGGCCTGTGAAGCACTGAAGGAAAAACTCCTGGCCGTGGCCCGCCAGGCGTGTCCGGCCTTCAGCGGCGCGACCCTTGAGCAAGTGACATTTGTCGATGGTCAGCTGCGACTGGGCGAAGCGAGCGTTGCGCTCGCGGAGCTGGCGCAGAAAAGCGGCGAGACGCCGTTGCAGGCCCAGGTCACTGCCGAGCCGGATGCAAAACGCCAGGCCTACGCCACGGCCACTCACTCGGCGGTGTTCGTCGAAGTGCTGGTGGACGAAGACCTGGGGACGGTGAAGGTCAATCGCGTGGTCAGCGCCATCGCCGCTGGCCGGGTCGTCAACCCGAAAACCGCCCGCAGCCAGATTCTTGGTGGCGTGGTGTGGGGCGTCGGCATGGCCTTGCATGAAGAAACCCTGACGGACCATGCCCTGGGTCGCCACATGAACCACAACCTGGCCGAGTATCATTTGCCGGTTAACGCCGACATCGGCGACATTGAGGTGATTTTCGTTGAGGAACACGACGAGATCGTCAATGCGCTCGGGTCCAAGGGCGTGGGTGAAATCGGTATCGTCGGGGTGGCTGCGGCGGTGGCCAATGCGATTTACCATGCCACCGGCAAGCGGGTGCGGGACTTTCCCATCACCCTCGACAAGTTAATCTAGTGGCCTGTGTGGCTAATTCGTGCACTCAAATCAACCGTACAGGCCACTAGGCTTTTGCTTCATCCACCGGTTCGTGCATCCGGTCACGGTTGGCCAGGGTCGGGAACAGTTTGATCCAGGCCCCGGTCACCAGCAGCGTGCCGACGCCGCCCATGACCACCGCCGGCACGGTGCCGAACCAGTGGGCGGTGAGGCCGGACTCGAACTCGCCCAACTGGTTCGAGGCGCCGATGAACAATCCGTTCACCGCGCTGACCCGGCCGCGCATTTCATCCGGTGTTTCCAGTTGTACGAAGGAGGCGCGGATCACCATGCTGATCATGTCCGCCGCGCCCAGCACTACCAGCACCGCCAGGGAAAACCAGAACGAGGTGGAGAGGCCGAATGCAATGGTGGCGACGCCGAACACGCCCACCGCTGTGAACATCACTCGGCCGACCTTGCGCTCCACGGCAAACCGCGCCAGCCACAGCGACATCAGCAAGGCCCCGACCGCCGGTGCCGACCGCAACAGGCCCAGGCCCCAGGGACCGGTGAGCAGGATGTCCTTGGCAAACACCGGCAGCAGCGCCGTCGCGCCGCCGAGCAACACCGCGAACAGGTCCAGGGAGATCGCCCCGAGAATGTCCGGGCGACTGCGAATGAAGCGAATCCCGGCCAGCAACGAATCCAGCGTCGCCTTGCCTTTGTTCAGCGGTGTCTGTCGGGCGGGCAGGTTGAGCATCAGGCCGCACGCGATGAGGTAAAGCAGTACCGTCGGCCCGTAGACCCAGACACTGCCAAAGGCATAGAGCAAGCCGCCGAGTGCCGGGGCGACGATGGTGGCCGACTGCTGGGCCGATTGCGCGGCGGCCACGGCACGGGGAAACAGCGCAGCCGGCACGATGCTCGGCAGCAGCGCCTGGGTGGTCGGCATTTCGAAGGAGCGGGCGGCGCCCAGCAGGAAGGCGAGGATGAAGATCATCTCCCGCGTGACGTTGTCAGTGGCGCTGCCGATCACCAGCGCCAGGGCAATCATGGCCTGCATTGACTGGCAGATGGCCGCCACCTTGCGGCGGTCATAGCGGTCGGCCACATGCCCGGTGTGGAGCATGAACAGCACGCGCGGGGCAAATTCCACCAACCCCACCAGGCCGAGGTCCAGGACGTTGCCGGTCAGTTGATAGAGGTTCCAGCCGATAGCCACGGTGAGCATCTGGAAGCCGCTGGCGGTGAATATCCGCGCCAGCCAGAAGGCGATGAAGGGGCGATGGTGGCGGAGCAGCAGCGGCGCTTGGCTGGGCATCTATGACGGGTCCGGTGATGAAGGCATCGAGATTATCACCGAGCTGTAACTGGAAGTTGCGGTGGCGGAAAAAATAGTTAGCCAAGCATCGATCTTCCACATAGCACCTTTTTTGTGGCGAGGGGATTTATCTGTGGGAGCAAGGCTTGCCCGCGATGGACGCGACTCGATTTCTGAAAGACCGCATCGCCTTCATCGCGGGCAAGCCTTGCTCCCACATATCCCCTCGCCTCAGTCAGCACTGGGACAACCTGTCACGCGACAAACGACCACGCCGTTCATCGACGAGAATGCGGCTACTCTTTGATCATTGCTTGATCCAGATCAATACCTTTCGGGGTGTTGGGCTGGCGGCCATCCGGCCAGAGTCCTGCGTTGTGACGGTTATAAAAAGAACGATTTGAAAAGCATCGCACTCCATATCCCTGGGGATTGTGATGCAGGCCCCGCCCGCAGCCGGTTTTACCTGACAGAGGAAGACTTATGTTCGGTTTGGAGGCGCTTGATCTCGCCCGAATCCAGTTCGCGTTCACCATCTCGTTCCACATCCTGTTCCCGGCCATCACCATCGGCCTGGCGAGTTACCTGGCGGTACTCGAAGGCTTGTGGCTCAAGACCCGCGATGACACCTACCGCGACCTGTACCACTTCTGGTCGAAGATCTTTGCGGTCAACTTCGGCATGGGGGTGGTGTCCGGGTTGGTCATGGCCTATCAGTTCGGGACCAACTGGAGCCGTTTCTCGGACTTCGCTGGTGCGGTGACCGGACCGTTGCTGACCTACGAGGTGCTCACGGCGTTTTTCCTCGAGGCGGGTTTCCTGGGCGTGATGCTGTTCGGCTGGAATCGCGTTGGCCGCGGCCTGCATTTCTTTTCCACGGTCATGGTGGCGATCGGCACCCTGATCTCGACCTTCTGGATCCTGTCCTCCAACAGCTGGATGCAAACCCCCCAGGGTTACGAAATCATCGACGGCCGGGTGATCCCGGTGGACTGGCTGGCGGTGGTGTTCAACCCCTCGTTCCCTTATCGATTGCTGCACATGTCCACCGCAGCGTTTGTCGCCACGGCGTTCTTCGTCGGCTCGTCGGCGGCCTGGCATTTGCTGCGCGGCCGCGATAACCCGGCCATCCGCCGGATGCTGTCGATGGCGATGTGGATGGCCTTGCTGGTAGCGCCGATACAAGCGGTCATCGGCGACTTCCATGGCCTCAACACCCTCAAGCATCAACCGGCGAAAATCGCCGCCATCGAAGGCCACTGGGAAAACGTCGGCAATGAACCGACCCCGCTGATCCTGTTCGGTCTGCCAGACATGAAGGCGGAAAAGACCAAATACGCCGTGGAAATTCCTTACCTGGGCAGCCTGATCCTGACCCACAGCCTGGACAAGCAGGTGCCGGCCCTCAAGGAGTTCCCGCCGGAGGACCGACCGAACTCGACCATCGTGTTCTGGTCGTTCCGGGTCATGGTCGGCCTTGGGTTGCTGATGATTTTCACCGGCCTGTGCAGCCTGTGGCTGCGCCGTAACGATCGGATCTATCAGTCCCGGCCGTTCCTCTACATGGTGCTGTGGATGGGGCCGTCCGGCCTGGTCGCGATCCTGGCCGGCTGGTTTACCACGGAGATCGGCCGTCAGCCGTGGGTGGTCTATGGCTTGATGCGCACGGCCGATGCGTCGTCCGGCCACAGCTTCGCCCAGATGAGCATCACCCTGGTGCTGTTCGTCGTGGTGTATTTCGCGCTGTTCGGCGCCGGCCTGAGCTACATGATGCGGCTGGTGCGCAAGGGGCCGGAGGCCCACGAAGCCGAGCCGAGCGATGGTGGCCCGGGCCAGAAACGTACGCCGGCCCGGCCATTGTCGGCCGCCGATGACGGCGACGACATGGACCATAACGAACGCTCGAACAAGGGGAATTGAATCATGGGTATTGATCTTCCGCTGATCTGGGCCGTGGTCATCATCTTCGGCATCATGATGTACGTGGTCATGGACGGCTTCGACCTGGGGATCGGCATTCTCTTCCCCTTCGTCAAGGGCGAGCGCGACCGCGACGTGATGATGAACACCGTGGCACCGGTCTGGGACGGTAACGAAACCTGGCTGGTGCTGGGCGGTGCCGGGCTGTTCGGGGCGTTTCCGCTGGCTTATTCGGTGGTGCTTTCGGCGCTGTACCTGCCATTGATCCTGATGCTCATCGGCTTGATCTTCCGCGGCGTGGCCTTCGAGTTCCGCTTCAAGGCCAAGGCTGAGAAGCGCCACCTCTGGGACAAGGCATTCATTGGCGGTTCGCTGACGGCCACCTTCTTCCAGGGGGTGGCGCTGGGGGCGTTCATCGACGGCTTCGAGGTGGTCAATCGCCAGTTCGCCGGTGGCTCCCTGGACTGGTTCACGCCATTCACGATGTTCTGTGGCCTGGCGTTGATCGCGGCCTACGCGTTGCTCGGCTGCACCTGGTTGATCATGAAGACCGAGGGCAAGCTGCAAGAGCAGATGCATGACCTGGCCCGGCCGCTGGCGTTCGTGGTGCTGGCGGTGATCGGCATTGTCAGCATCTGGACACCGCTGGCCCATGCGGACATCGCGGCCCGCTGGTTCACCTTGCCGAACCTGTTCTGGTTCCTGCCGGTGCCGATCCTGGTGCTGGTGACCATGTACGGATTGTTCCGCGCCGTGGCGCGCAACGCCAACTACACGCCCTTCATCCTGACTCTGGTGCTGATCTTCCTTGGCTACAGCGGCTTGGGCATCAGCCTGTGGCCGAACATCGTGCCGCCGTCCATCTCGATCTGGGACGCCTCGTCACCGCCCCAGAGCCAGGGCTTCATGTTGGTCGGCACGCTGTTCATCATTCCGTTGATCCTGGTGTACACCTTCTGGAGCTACTACGTGTTCCGCGGCAAGGTGACCCATGACGACGGCTACCATTGAGGGCGTCGAGCATGGCCAAACCTGACTTGAAAGACATCGAGGCCGCCGAACGCAAGCCACTCTGGCAGCGGCTCGGCTGGCTGGCGCTGATCTGGGCCGGCAGTGTGCTGGCGCTGTTCATCGTTGCCAGCCTGATGCGGATGTTCATGAATGCCGCAGGGCTGACCACCCACTGATTTCTCTGTGGGGGCAAGCTTTGCTCCCACAGGGGACGATTTATTTGCGGGCTTTGAGGATCACGAATTTCGGCGTGGCGGCCACTTGCTCGACACCGCGGAACAACCGCGCCAATTTGCTGTGGTAACCCAGGTGCCGGTTGCCGACGATGTACAGCGCGCCGCCCACCACCAGCGCTTCGCGAGCCTGCTGGAACATCCGCCAGGCGAGGAAATCGCCCACCACTTGCTGCTGGTGGAAGGGCGGATTGCACAGCACCACGTCCAGTGACTGCGCCTCTTGTCCGGCCAGGCCATCACCGGCCCGCAGGGTCACTTCGCGTTCGCCCAGGGCCGCACGCCAATTCTCGGCGGCCGATTGCACGGCCATATACGACTCGTCCACCAGGGTGTAGTGGGCCTCGGGGTTTTGCAGGGCACTGGCGATGGCTAGCACGCCGTTGCCGCACCCCAGGTCCGCGACCCGTGCCGTCCCGAGGTTTTTCGGCAGATGTGGCAGGAACGCGCGGGTGCCGATGTCCAGGCCTTCGCGGCAGAACACATTGGCGTGGTTGAGCAGCTCGATCTTCGGCTCGTCCAGCCAGTAACGCGTGGGGTAGGGCGATACGATCGGCGCACTGCCTTGTGAAGAGCCAGGTTGTGGCGTGGCAATCAACAGCCGTGCTTTTTTCACCGCCAGGGAGGCCTGCACCGGGCCGATATACCGCTCCAGCAAATCGCCAGCGGCCCGGGGCAGGTGCTTGATCATGGCCCCGGCAATCACTTGGGCGCCTGGCGCGAGTTGGCCTTGCAGGCGAATCAGCTGTTCCTCCAGCAAGGCCAGGGTTTTCGGTACTTTGACCAGGACGCGATCGAACGGGCCGGTCAGCGGCTCGCTGGCAGGTAGCGTCGGCACCGCATCGAAGGAGCGGCCGTTGCGCACCAGGTTTTTCTCCAGCGCCTGCAATGCCAGGAAGGAGTCACCGCTGCTGGTTACCAGGACGTTGCCCGCCAGGCTGGCGGCCAGGGCGCCGAAGCTGTCATTGAGCACCAGGACCCGAGTCTGCGCGCTCGGCTGTTGTTCGGCCAGGTACGCGAGCAGGTATTCATCGGCCGCATCGAAGGCTTGCAGCGGTTCGTTCTGCTGTTCGGGTTGGCGGATCAGGTCGAGTTGGGCGAAGGGGCTGTCGAGCAGGGGCATGGCTGGGGACTCTGGAGATCAACGAATGTCCCGCTGCCTGGAGATAGGTGTCTGTGCGGGACCGCCTGAATGAACTGCGTCGCGTGCAAGAAGCGGCATCATCCAAGTGGAACCGTAAATGGTACGTTTTTTTGTTGCACATTACTCGCGGGTTTTTCAGCCCGGCGCTGTCACTCCACTGTTCAGATCACATGGATCTGGGCGGCTTTTGCCACCGCTGAAATTTTATTGCTGACGTTCAGTTTTCGCATGCAACTGCACACATGGAAATTCACGGTCCGTTCGGAAAGACAGAGAATCCTGCCCACTTCCGACGCCGTCTTGCCTTCGGCAGACCACCTCAACACTTCGATCTCTCTGGGTGACAGGTGGCATTTGGGCTGGATTGCGAGGGCGTCAGACAATTTTTTGCTGGCGAGTGCATGCAGCCTTTGACTGGCGAAGATGGCATAGCCGAGATTTGCATAGTGTTCCTCGATATCGATGGGACAGTGGCTCCGTGCGAGGCTGAACAGGCTGCAATGTGCGCCCTGTTCATCATGAACGGACTGGGTCCAGCCGTACTTGAGTCCTTGTCGATTAAGTTCTCGCCATAACTTGGGGGCTTGAGCAAAGACAGTCTCATCCCACAAGATGGGGAGTGGTGATTGATTGCAATGTGCTACTAATGGATCGTTCGACGCATAGCCATTTTGTTCATAAAGTCTGTCCCATCCATAAGGGTAGTTATTCAGGTTCACTTTGCTGGTGTGCTTGTCGGGGCTTCCTAGATAGGCTGCAAATGCGCAATATTCAAATCCCTGATTATTAAAGAAATTCAGAACCAGACGATAGGCCGTCTGCAGGTCCTTTTCGCAGGATAGCTTCCTCAATAACAAGTCTTTCCACTTGTCCATCGCTCTCTCCTGGGTTTGATTCGTTCATGCGGATCCAATCCATGATGCGAAATTTGAGTGTAGGACTATTCTTAATTTGTAGTGAGTTTTTTTTAGTTTGCTTACATTCTGAGATGTTTAAGGAACTGAACTTTTTAGTTGGCTATTTTTACAGTTCTGTGAGGTTTGTATAAGTTAGGTAAAAGATTTTGTTGGTCAGACGTTGTTTGTGGCTAAAGTGCCATTACTCGTCATCGGTGGTGAAGACGCTCGCTTTGCGGGACACTGCAAGTCTCGTCCCATTGGAGTGGCTCATGACCGACAGCGCAGAGAAGTTCAGCCGCCAAACCCTGCTCGATGTCCAGCCGTTGACGCCTCATTTGTTTACTTTGCGCACGACCCGGGACCGCGGTTTTCGTTTTCGGGCGGGTCAGTTTGCCCGGCTGGGGGTCGTCAAGGCGGACGGGACCGCCGTCTGGCGGGCGTACTCCATGGTGTCTTCGCCGTTCGACGAGTTCCTCGAGTTCTTTTCCATCGTGGTTCCCGATGGCGAGTTCACCAGTGAGCTTAGCCGCCTGCGACCGGGTGACGAACTGTTGGTGGATCGCCAGGCTTTCGGCTATCTGACGCTGGATCGCTTTGTCGATGGTCGGGATTTGTGGCTGTTGTCCACCGGGACGGGGGTGGCGCCGTTTCTTTCTATCCTCCAGGATTTTGAGGCCTGGGAAAAATTCGAGCGGATCATCCTGGTGTACAGCGTGCGCGAGGCGCAGGAGCTGGCGTATCAGGCGCTGATCAAGGAGCTGCCCCAGCGCGACTACCTGGCCGAGTACGCTCATAAGTTTCATTTCATTGCGACCGTCACCCGTGAGCAGCATCCGGGGGCGCTCAGTGGGCGGATCACCACGCTGATCGAAAATGGCGAGCTGGAGCGGGCGGCCGGCGTAGCGCTGACGCCGGAGCATTCGCGAGTGATGCTGTGCGGCAATCCGCAAATGATCGATGACACGCGCAAGCTGCTCAAGGCCAGGGGGCTGCAACTGAGCCTGACCCGTCGGCCGGGGCAGGTGGCGGTGGAAAACTACTGGTAGGACTGTGGCGAGGGGATGAATCCCCTCGCCACAAGAGGCGTCAGTGACTGACTGCCTCAGGGCCGCTCGTTCTGGGCCTTGAGTAGATCGCGAATCTCACTCAGCAGCAGTTCTTCCTTGGTCGGAACAGGAGGCGCGCTGGGGGCTACGGCTTCTTCGCGCTTGAGGCGGTTGATCGCCTTGACGCCCATGAAAATGGCGAACGCCACGATGATGAAGTCGATGGTGCTCTGGATGAATTTACCGTAGGCCAGTACCACGGCAGGCGCATCACCCTGGGCGGCCTTGAGGGTGATGGCCAGGTCACTGAAGTCCACTCCACCAATCAGCAGGCCGATGGGAGGCATGACCACGTCGCCAACGAATGACGAAACGATTTTGCCGAAAGCGGCACCGATGATGATCCCGACGGCCATGTCGACGACATTGCCTTTGACCGCGAAGGCCTTGAACTCGCTTAGCACGCCCATGAGCTATTCCTTGTAACAAATGAAAGATGAGTGGCAGTGTAAATCAGCCCAACGAGTCCTGCTCGAAACGCCTGCTTACAAAGCTTCAGTTATCGACCTGGCCTTGGGTGAAAAGTTTTCAAAGTGCCATCAATCGCGCGTGATACGCGGTTTCAGCCTGGCGCCCCACAACGTTTTTTCTATCGATGCGGTACGGCATTTCTATTTAGGTTTTCCTTTTTCGAGCACTAGCCTCTGGATGGCGCACATGGATGCGCTCTATAACATCAGAGGAACACGCCTATGAACACTTCCCTTGGCCACGGGGCTTATTCCCATCGCCGCGCTTTTTTTGTGCTGACCGCGAGCCTTTTGTCCTTGTCTGTCAACGCGGCCACCCTGACCCGGGACAATGGTGCGGCTGTCGGCGACAACCAGAACTCGCAAACGGCAGGCCCCAATGGCCCGACCTTGTTGCAAGACGTGCAGTTGATCCAGAAGCTCCAGCGCTTTGACCGTGAACGCATCCCCGAGCGCGTGGTGCATGCACGTGGGACCGGCGCCCACGGCACCTTCACGGTTTCCGACGATCTCAGCGACCTGACCAAGGCCAAAGTCTTTGCCGCAGGCCAGGTCACACCAGTGTTCGTGCGTTTTTCTGCCGTGGTGCACGGCAATCATTCGCCGGAAACCCTGCGCGACCCCCGTGGTTTCGCCACGAAGTTCTACACCGCCGACGGTAATTGGGACTTGGTGGGTAACAACTTCCCGACCTTCTTCATCCGCGATGCCATCAAGTTTCCGGACATGGTCCACGCCTTCAAACCCGACCCGCGGACCAACCTGGACGATGATTCACGCCGCTTCGATTTCTTCTCCCATGTTCCAGAATCGACCCGCACCCTGACCGAGTTGTATTCCAACTCCGGGACACCGGCCAGTTACCGTGAGATGGACGGTAACGGTGTACATGCCTACAAACTGGTTAACGCCAAGGGTGAAGTTCATTACGTGAAGTTTCATTGGAAAAGTTTGCAGGGGCTGAAAAATCTCGATCCGAAAGAAGTTGTGAAAGTTCAAGGCCAAGATTACAGCCATATGACAAATGATCTGGTGAATCATATTAATAAGGGCGACTTCCCGAAATGGGACTTGTACATCCAGGTGCTGAATCCACAGGACCTTGCCAAGTTTGACTTCGACCCACTGGACGCGACCAAGATCTGGCCGGGTGTGCCTGAGCGAAAAATCGGGCAAATGGTCTTGAACCGCAATCCGGCGAATGTTTTCCAGGAAACCGAGCAGGTCGCCATGGCACCGGCCAATCTTGTACCGGGTATCGAACCTTCCGAGGATCGTTTGCTTCAGGGGCGAGTATTTTCCTACGCTGACACGCAGATGTACCGCCTGGGTGCCAATGCCCTGCAACTGCCGATCAACGCCCCCAAGGTGGCGGTGAACAACGGTAACCAGGACGGTGCGATGAATCCAGGCAGCACCAGCACCGGCGTGAACTATCAGCCGAGTCGCCTGACGCCGCGTGAAGAACCGCAAGCGGCACGCTACAGCCAGACCGCGCTGAGCGGCAGCACCCAGCAGGCGAAGATCCAGCGCGAGCAGAACTTCAAGCAGGCCGGTGATTTGTATCGCTCGTTCAGCAAGAAAGAGCGTGATGACCTGATCGACAGCTTCGGCGGCTCTTTGGCGACCACCGATGACGAGAGCAAGCACATCATCCTGTCGTTCCTCTACAAGGCTGACCCTGAGTACGGTACTGGCGTGGCCCGTGTCGCCAAAGGTGACTTGGCCCGGGTCAAGGCCCTGGCGGAAAAACTGACTGACTGATCCACAGCCAGGCAGGTGCATGACCTGTGGGAGCAAAGCTTGCTCGCGATACAGGCGCTGGGGTCTGAAACCGGACTGAGTTGCCTGCATCGCGGGCAAGCCGTGCTCCCACAACCATGCCCCCACAGTCATCTGCCAGAGGAGACGTCATGATGCGCAGATTTCTTTTATCGATGCTTGCGACCTGGTCACTGGGCGTACTGGCCGATCAGCCAATACCCACCGAACCGGCCGCCGTACAAGAACAGTTGCAAAACTACTACTTCGACGCCGCTCGCCGCGGCGATGTGCCGATGCTCGAGACTTTTATCGAGGCCGGTTACTCGCTCAATACCCAGGATGAAAAGGGCTACACCGCGCTGATTTTGGCGGCTTATCACGGCCACGGCCCGGCGGTGGAGCGGCTGCTGGCCGCTGGCGCCGATGCCTGTGCCCAGGACAAACGCGGTAACACGGCGCTGATGGGCGCCATTTTCAAGGGCGAAGTGCAGATCGCCCGTCGTTTGCTGTCCACCGATTGCAGCCCGGACCAACGCAACGGCGCCGGGCAGACCGCGGCGATGTATGCCGGCCTGTTCAAACGGGATGAATTGCTCGATGCCTTGAAGGCCAAGGGCGCCGATCTGCAGGCCCAGGACCCGTTGGGCAACACTGCGGTGGATCTGGCGAGGGGTGAAATCAGAATGCCGGCCCCGCGTTGACCTCCGCGTGGGCTATCATCGCGGTTTTTACCCGGAGTTCAGATGGCCAAGGCAAAGCGCATGTACGGCTGCACCGAGTGCGGCTCGACCTTTCCCAAATGGGCCGGCCAGTGCAGCGAATGCGGGGCCTGGAACACCCTGACTGAAACCATGGTGGAAAGCGGCGGCGCGGCGGCACCCACCGGTCGCACGGGCTGGGCCGGTCAGCAGGCGCAGATCAAGACCCTGGCCGAAGTCAGTGTCGAAGAAATCCCGCGTTTCTCCACCGCATCCGGTGAACTGGACCGCGTGCTGGGCGGCGGCCTGGTGGACGGTTCGGTGGTGCTGATCGGCGGCGATCCGGGCATCGGCAAATCCACCATCTTGTTGCAAACCTTGTGCAACCTCGCCACCCGCATGCCGGCGCTGTATGTCACTGGCGAAGAGTCCCAGCAGCAGGTCGCCATGCGCGCCCGGCGCCTGGGCTTGCCCCAGGACCAGTTGCGGGTCATGACCGAAACCTGCATCGAGACCATCATCGCCACGGCGCGCCTGGAAAAACCCAAGGTGATGGTGATCGACTCGATCCAGACGATTTTCACCGAACAACTGCAATCGGCCCCGGGCGGTGTGTCCCAGGTGCGCGAAAGCGCGGCGTTGCTGGTGCGCTACGCCAAGCAGAGTGGCACGGCGATTTTCCTGGTGGGCCACGTTACCAAGGAAGGCGCACTGGCGGGGCCGCGGGTGTTGGAGCACATGGTCGATACCGTGTTGTATTTCGAAGGCGAATCCGATGGGCGCCTGCGTTTGCTGCGGGCGGTGAAGAACCGCTTTGGCGCTGTCAACGAACTAGGTGTGTTCGGCATGACCGACAGAGGTCTGAAAGAAGTCTCAAACCCTTCGGCGATCTTTCTGACGCGTGCCCAGGAAGAAGTCCCCGGTAGCGTGGTCATGGCAACGTGGGAAGGCACTCGGCCGATGCTGGTCGAAGTGCAAGCGCTGGTGGACGACAGCCACCTGGCGAACCCGCGCCGGGTCACCCTGGGCCTGGATCAGAATCGGTTGGCCATGTTGCTGGCGGTGTTGCATCGACACGGCGGGATTCCGACTCACGACCAGGACGTGTTCCTCAACGTCGTGGGTGGGGTCAAGGTGCTGGAAACCGCGTCCGACCTGGCGTTGATGGCCGCGGTCATGTCCAGCCTGCGCAACCGGCCGCTGCCCCACGACCTGTTGGTGTTCGGCGAAGTCGGGCTGTCGGGTGAAGTGCGGCCGGTACCCAGTGGCCAGGAGCGGCTCAAGGAAGCGGCCAAGCACGGCTTCAAACGCGCCATCGTGCCCAAGGGCAACGCGCCGAAGGAAGCCCCGCCGGGGTTGCAGATCATTGCCGTGACACGCCTGGAACAGGCGTTGGATGCGTTGTTCGAATAACCCTGGCAATTGCGCAAGGACTGTATGTGGGAGCAAAGCTTGCTCGCGATGCAGGCGACTCGATTACCGATCGTTCCCGCGCTCTGCGTGGGAATGCCGCCAGGGACGCTCCGCGTTCCGATTCTGGAGTGTGACGCAGAGCGTCACGGGATGCATTCCCACGCAGAGCGTGGGAACGATCAAATACTGGAGGCTGGAGCAGGGCTGCTCAGATCTGGATCAACGCCCCCAACTCCCGCTCCAACTCGTCATGGTCGCCCACGTTCAGCTCTACCAGCCGGCGTAGGTGTGCGATGGAGTCCAGGTCAATGTGCTCGCAGGCGAAGCCCAGGTGACCATGGTCATCATGGGCCAAACGAACTTCCATTTTGATCTCGGCATCAGGGCTCAAATGAATATCGGCCATGAAGGGGCGCTCGATATCGCCAAGCCAGGGTTCGGGTTTCTTGATCAGCAACCCCTTGAGGGACAGATCCAGCAACTCTACCGGCCAGATGAACGGGCCCTGGCTCAGCTCGGTCCTGGCATTGAAGTCAACTCGTACGAAGCGGCGACGTTCGCTCATTACGCATTCCCTCTGGAGATTCACTGACTATAGACCCAACTGACGGGGCATCGTCACCGTTCGGCTGCTGACAAACGAACGTCGAGTATGGCCTTTGCCCGGGTTAGCGCTAAACTCCAATGGCTATCTTTCTTGTCACCCTGGCTGGAATATAAAAATGAAAAACAATAATAGCCTGCTGCGCCATCTACCCTGGCTACTGCTGGCCGTCGTGGGAGCGTGCGCCCTGGGCGTCGTGGCATTGCGTCGAGGCGAGGCGATCAACGCCCTCTGGATCGTCGTCGCAGCCGTGGCCATCTATCTGGTCGCCTACCGCTACTACAGCCTCTTCATCGCCAACAACGTGATGCAACTCGATGCGCGCCGGGCTACTCCCGCCGTGCTCAACAACGATGGCCTGGACTACGTCCCGACCAACAAACACATTCTTTTCGGCCACCACTTCGCGGCCATTGCCGGCGCGGGGCCGCTGGTCGGGCCGGTGCTGGCGGCGCAGATGGGCTACCTGCCCGGTACGCTCTGGCTGATCGCCGGCGTGGTGCTGGCCGGTGCGGTGCAGGACTTCATGGTCCTGTTCCTGTCCACCCGCCGCAACGGGCGTTCCCTGGGTGACATGGTCCGTGAGGAAATGGGCCGCATCCCCGGCACCATCGCGCTGTTCGGCTGCTTCCTGATCATGATCATCATCCTCGCGGTGCTGGCGCTGATCGTGGTCAAGGCCCTGGCCGAGAGCCCGTGGGGCATCTTCACGGTGATGGCGACCATCCCGATCGCGATGTTCATGGGCATCTACATGCGCTACATCCGCCCGGGCCGCATCGGTGAAATCTCGCTCATCGGCGTGCTGTTGCTGCTGGGCTCGATCTGGCTGGGCGGGCAGATCGCTGCCGATCCGGTCTGGGCCAAGGCCTTTTCCTTCACCGGGATCCAGATCACCTGGATGCTGATCGGCTACGGTTTTGTCGCGGCGGTGCTGCCGGTGTGGCTGATCCTGGCGCCGCGGGACTACCTGTCGACCTTTCTCAAGATCGGCACCATCGTCGCCCTGGCGATCGGCATCCTGGTCACCATGCCCGAGCTGAAAATGCCGGCGCTGACCCAGTTCACCGACGGCACCGGGCCGGTATGGAAGGGCGGCCTGTTCCCGTTCCTGTTCATCACCATCGCCTGCGGCGCGGTCTCGGGCTTCCACGCGCTGATCTCCTCGGGCACCACGCCCAAGCTCTTGGATAACGAAACCAACGCCCGCTACATCGGTTACGGCGGCATGCTGATGGAGTCCTTCGTGGCGATCATGGCCATGGTCGCGGCTTCGGTCATCGAGCCGGGCGTGTACTTCGCCATGAACAGCCCGGCGGCGATCGTCGGCGGTGACGTGGTGGCCGTGGCCCAGACCGTCAGCAGCTGGGGTTTTGCAATCACCCCCGAGGCGCTGCAAGCGGTGGCCAAGGACATCGGCGAGACCACCGTGCTGGCCCGTGCCGGCGGTGCGCCGACCCTGGCGGTCGGTATCGCGCAGATCCTGCACTCGGTGCTGCCGGGTGAGAACACCATGGCGTTCTGGTACCACTTCGCGATCCTGTTCGAAGCGCTGTTCATCCTCACCGCGGTGGACGCCGGCACCCGTGCCGGGCGGTTCATGCTGCAGGACTTGCTGGGCTCGTTCGTGCCTTCGCTCAAGCGCACCGAATCCTGGCCGGCCAACCTGATCGCCACCGCCGGTTGCGTAGCGATGTGGGGTTACCTGCTGTACCAGGGCGTGATCGATCCGCTGGGCGGCATCAACACCTTGTGGCCGCTGTTCGGCATCTCCAACCAGATGCTGGCCGGTATCGCCCTGATGCTCGCCACCGTGGTCCTGATCAAGATGAAGCGCCAGCGCTACGTCTGGGTGACCATGCTGCCGGCGGTCTGGCTGCTGATCTGCACCACCACTGCGGGTCTGATCAAGCTGTTCGACGCCAACCCGGCGATCGGCTTTTTGGCCCTGGCGCGCAAATACAACGATGCCCTGGCCGCCGGCCAGGTCCTGGCTCCAGCCAAGAGCATCGAGCAGATGCAGCACGTGGTGTTCAACGCCTACACCAACGCGACGCTGACGGCCTTGTTCCTGTTCGTGGTCTTCAGCATCCTGTTCTACGCGCTCAAGGTCGGCATCGCCGCCTGGGGCACCAAGGAACGCACGGACAAGGAAGCGCCATTCCAGGCCTTGCCGGACGCTTGATAGGGGATTGCAACGATGTTCAATGACTTGAGTCGCCTGGGTAAATACCTCGGTCAGGCCGCCCGCCTGATGGTCGGCATGCCCGACTACGACAACTACGTCGAGCACATGCAAACCAAGCACCCGGACAAACCGTTGATGGACTACGAGGCGTTCTTTCGCGAACGCCAGGAGGCCCGTTACGGTGGCAAGGGTGGGCCCAAGTGCTGTTGAGTTGAGGTAGCCTCGAACCCCATGTGGGAGCGGGCTTGCTCGCGAAGGCGGTGGATCAGCAGCATTGATGTTGACTGACCCACCGCCTTCGCGAGCAAGCTCGCTCCCACAGTTGTTTTTGGGGTGGTCTCAAGATGTGCATACACCACAGATCCCCTTTGGGAGCGAGCTTGCTCGCGATAGCGGAGTGTCAGTTAATGATAATGTCGACTGATCCACCGCCTTCGCGAGCAGGCTCGCTCCCACAAAACCGCTTCCCTTTCAGGCATCAAGGAGATTCAGTTTGTCCTCTCCCATCCCGGTCACCATCCTCAGCGGCTTCCTCGGCGCCGGCAAGACCACGCTGTTGCGCCATCTGCTCAAGGCCGAGCACGGCCTGAAAATCGCCGTGATCGAGAACGAATTCAGCGATGCCGGCATCGATACCCAACTGCTGGGCGACGAGCCGGTGCAAGTCATGACCCTGGCCAACGGTTGCGTGTGCTGCACCATCCACACCGACCTGACCAAGGCCCTGTACCTGTTGCTCGAGCGGCTGGACAGCGGCGAGATCGCCTTCGATCGCCTGGTCATCGAATGCACCGGCCTGGCCGACCCGGCCCCGGTGGCGCAAACGTTCTTCATCGACGAGGACCTGCGCGAGCGCTATATCCTCGACGGCATTCTTACGCTGGTGGACGCCGCTCATGCCGATGTCCACCTGACCCAGGCCATCGCCCAGGCCCAGGTCGGGTTTGCCGACCGCCTGCTCTTGAGCAAGACCGATCTGGTGGACGCGGCCCAGGTCCAGGCCCTTGGCGAGCGCCTGACGCGCATCAACCGACGGGCACCCATCAGGGTGGTCGAGCACGGCAAGATCGACCTGGCCGAGCTGCTCGACATCCGCGGCTTCAATCTCAATGCGGACCTGGGCGCGGGGTTCAGCCTGCGACCGGTCGGCAAGGCCACCCCGGGCGATCGCATCAGCAGCCTGGTGCTGCGTACCGACAAGGCGCTGGATATCGACAAGCTCAGCGAGTTCATGAACCAGTTGCTGGAAGAACACGGCAAGCAATTGCTGCGCTACAAGGGCGTGCTGAACATCGCGGGCGAACCCCGTCGGTTGGTGTTCCAGGGCGTGCTCAAGTTGTACGGTTTCGATTGGGACACCGAATGGGCCCCCGGCGAAGCCCGGGAAAGCGTGATCGTGTTCATCGCCGACGAACTGCCGGAAGAGAAGATCCGCGCCGGTTTCGAAGCCGCGCTACTTTGACGAACCCGTACCTGCGGCCAGCAGCAGTTTTTGCTCCAGATGGTCCAGGTGCTCGTCCATCAGCCGCACCGCTTCGTTGACGTTGCGGCCTTCCACTGCGTCGACGATTGCCAGGTGTTCCTGCCAGGCGCAGTGCCGGCGGGACTTGATCTCGTGTCGCGCCAGGGCCAACGAGGTCAACGGCACCAGGCTGCCGAGAAATTGCATCAACGGCGCGTTGCCGGCCATGGCGGCCAGTTGCAGATGAAACTCGCCGGACAGGCGGATCGCCGGGCCACGTTCACCACGATCCAGGCACTGGCGCTCGCGTTCCACCAGATCGCGCAGCTGTTGCAAGTCCTTGGGCTGCGGCGCCCTGCAGGCCAAGCGCACCAGGGTCTGCTCAGCCAGGCGGCGAGCGTGGAGGATCTGCCGGGTCTGCTCCAGGTCTGGCGCAGCGACTTGTGGCCGGTGGTTGGGCCGCAGGATCACCACTTGCTGATGAGACAGGCGCGCCAGAACGCGGCGAATGACACTGCGGCTGACACCAAACACATCCCCCAGGCTTTCCTCGGTGAAGCGGCTGGCCGGGGCAATGCGTTGTTCGAGGATGGCGTCGAAGATCCGCGGGTAGATATCGTCCACCGACGGTTTGCCGACCCGGCCGGGCGGGGGCAGGGCGGCCAGCACGTTGTGGTTGTGCTGGGGTTGATGGGGCATGAGGTTGTTCATGGCGGTCTCCACAGGCAATGGCTCAGGTGCCGAGGTTGTCGTCCGGAATGTTCAATTCGATGCCCATGCGCTGGCCTTCCCGGAGAATGTGCCGGCGCATTTCGGCGCTGGCCTGGGCGCTGTTCTTGCCCCGGATGGCACGGACCACGGCTTCGTTTTCTTCCAGGCGTTCAGCCAGGTGCTCGGGCGAATTGCGCAACATATCGGCGCTCTGCTTGAGGGCGTTACTGGTCTGCTGGACCACGTTCTGGAAGATCGGGTTGGATGTCAGGGCAAACAATTCTTCATGGAAGGCGATGTAGGCGTTGGCGCAGGCGTCGCTGTCGTTGGCTTCCAGGGCTTCGCGCATGTCCATGAGGGTCAGGCGCAACTGGCCGACCTCCTTGCTGCTGATGGACTGGGCCACAAGGCCGACGATGAACGGCTCCAGGGTGTAGCGCAGCTGCAGCAGGTCTTCCAGGCTCGCGCCGGCCATGGCGCTGCCTTCACCGGCAGCATCGTTGAGATTGGCCTCCAGCACCACGACGCCTTTGCCGGGCATCGAGCGCACCAGGCCCAGGGTTTCCAGCACAATCACCGCTTCACGCAGGCTTGGCCGGCTGATGCCCAGTTGCTCGGCCAGCTCGCGCTGGCCGGGCAGCATGTCGCCCGAGCGCCATTGGCCTCGGGCGAGGGCGGCGCGGAGTTTCTCCACCACGGAATTGACGACGGTCGATGAACTGATCACATGTGACTCCTTGGAAATCGATCAGGCGATGCCGGTTCGCGGGCCGGCATCGCCGTCTTTCAGAATTGCTGGTGATGGGCACTGCCCACCGGTTTCCTGGGTTGGAAGGCATAGCCTTGTTGGCCGGACAGCACCTTGCGCGCCCGAGGGATGTCGATGTCTTTTTCCCAGCGGGCAATCGCCACGGTGGCCACGCAGTTGCCAATCAGGTTGGTCAGGGCGCGACCGATGCCCATGAACCAGTCCACGGCCAACACCAGCACCAGGCCGACCACCGGGATCGCCGGGATCGCGGTCAGCGTCGCTGCCAGGATCACCAGCGCCGAGCCGGGAATCCCATGGGCGCCCTTGGAGGTGATCAGCGAGACCAGCAGGATGGTCAACAGATCGCTCATGGCCAGGGGCGTGCCGGTCGCGTTGGCGATGAAGACAATGGCCAGGGTCAGGTAGATCGAGAAACCATCCAGGTTGAACGAGTAGCCGGTTGGAATGACCAGGCCCACGGTGGAGCTGCCGATCCCCAGGTGTTCGAGCTTGCGCATGATCTGTGGCAGCACGGCATCGGACGACGCGGTGCCGAGCACGATCAGCAGCTCTTCGCGCAGGTATTTGAGGAATGGCAGCATCGGCAGGCCCGACACGCGCATTACCGCACCCAGGATCACCGCGACAAAGGCGATGCAGGTCAGGTAGAACAGGCCAACGAGGCTGCCCAGGTGTTGTAGCGAATCCAGACCATATTTGCTGGTGGTGAAGGCAATGGCCCCGAAGACGCCGATCGGGGCCAGCCGTACGATCATGCCCATGATGCGGAAGATCACGTGGCTGAGTTCGTTGATCAGGCGTGAAATGCCGGAAGCGGCGTCACCAACAAGGTTCAACGCGCTGCCAAACAGCACGGCAAACAGCAGCACCTGCAGGATGTTGTTTTCCGCGAACGCGCCAATCACCGAGGTCGGGATCAGGTTCATCAGGAACTGGGTGGTGGTGACCATGTGCTGGCCGCGCTGGGCGATATCGTTCACATCCGCGCTGGAGAGCTGCTCCAGGTGGATGTTCGCGCCGCTGCCAATGCCTGTGCTGAAAGCAAGGACCAGGCCGATGACCAGGGCGATGGAGGTGAGTATTTCGAAGTAGATGACCGACTTGAGGCCAATGCGCCCGACCTTCTTGAGATCACCGGCGCCGGAGATGCCGCTGACCACCACGCAGAACACGATCAGGCCGATGAGCATCTTGATCAGCTTGATGAAACCATCGCCGAGGGGTTTGAGCTGTGCAGAGTATTCGGGAAGGGTAAGCCCGCAGACGATGCCGAGCACCAGTCCGAGGACAACTTGAAGGAAGATCGACCGCGAGCACCATTTGAGCATGGGAGGGATTCCTGGTTCGGTGTCCTTGTTCGCCAGGGGAGGGCTGGCGTTGGGACTTCATTATTGTGGTCTTACCGGTTTGTCCAGTGCAGGCGCAGTCTAAGCGCTGTTTTTGCGGGGATGCAAGCTCGATTGTGCTGGTTTGGCATGACCGGTCTTACCAGTTGAGGTGAAAGCCCTGTGCTTGAGCGTTTTCTCAAAAGAAAAAATGACGGGTGGTCAATAACCGCCCCGCCACAAGGGTCGTGCTTCGTCCCTTCGACTGACTTTACATGCCAACAGGGGCGACCTTCAGAGCACGCTCAGAATGAACGTCGCTTTTGATTGTTCGTCTGTCTCGGCAAGATAAAGATAAGGCGAGCCGCGTACCCTTAATCCCCCGACATGTTTCTTATTGCCTGTCATGAGCGAGATGGGGACATGGCGGGATTTGATGTGCTTGCGTGTGATGATGTTTTGCTGATGATCGACCAGGCTGAAAAGAGTCGGGTTGCGAGTGTTTGGATCACTTGCCCCAAACACTTCGAGCCAGCTTTTACTGATCAGTTTGTTGTAGTGTTCACCGGTGTTTTTCAGGGTCAGGAGGTAGCCGCCAGCGGTATACCGCAAGTGCAGCCGCAAGGGCTCGCCGCGCACAGCCTGGTCTTCGACGCGCATGCCGAGCAGGCTTGAGTGATCCTGGGTTTGGGGTCTACCGGTGAAGAATCCACCGCTGAATGCACTGATGGTCGCCATCGCGGGTTTGCCATGCAGCCTTTCCAGTAGATTTACGCGGGTGTTGAACATGCTGAGTGTTGCATTAAAGGATTGTTCACTGTCCATGTGAATAAGCGTCCTGTTTTGAGTGATTAAGTTCAGGGGGCAGGAGAGATCGTATGGGTTTATTAATTGCGTGTAAGGTTTTCTGTATTGCAGAAAATTAAGTGTTGGATGGTGTTAGTTGTTTGGCCCTGTTTTCCAGGGCAATAAAAAAAGGCCCGCATCTTTCGATGCGGGCCTTATTCAACTCGTTCTAGCGGGCTGATTAAGCGCCGTAGACTGGCAGCTTCTTGCAGATAGCCTTGACCTTCTCACGTACGGCGTCGATGACCGCTTCGTTGTTCAGGTCCGCCAGGATGTCGCAGATCCAGCCAGCCAGTTCCTTGCACTCGGCTTCCTTGAAACCACGAGTGGTCACGGCAGGGGTGCCGAAACGCAGGCCCGAGGTGACGAACGGAGAGCGTGGGTCGTTTGGCACCGAGTTCTTGTTGACGGTGATGAACGCCTTGCCCAGCGCCGCGTCGGCGTCTTTGCCGGAGATCTCTTGCTTGATCAGCGACAGCAGGAACAGGTGGTTTTCAGTACCGCCGGACACCACGTCGAAGCCGCGCTCGATGAACACGCCGGCCATGGCCTTGGCATTCTTCACTACTTGTTGCTGGTAAGTCTTGAACTCAGGTTGCAGGGCTTCCTTGAAGCAGATCGCCTTGGCTGCGATCACGTGCTCCAGCGGGCCACCCTGGGCGCCCGGGAAGACGGCGGAGTTCAGCTTCTTCTCGATGTCGGCATTGGCGCGCGCCAGGATCAGGCCGCCACGTGGACCACGCAGGGTCTTGTGGGTGGTGGTGGTGACCACGTCGGCGAATGGCACCGGGTTCGGGTAGACGCCAGCGGCGACCAGGCCGGCAACGTGGGCCATGTCGACGAACAGGTAGGCACCGACCTTGTCGGCGATCTCGCGGAAACGCGGGAAGTCGAGGACCTGGGAGTAGGCGGAGAAACCGGCCACGATCATTTTCGGCTTGTGCTCGAGGGCCAGGCGCTCGACTTCGTCGTAGTCGATCAGGCCGTTGCCGTCGATGCCGTACTGGATGGCGTTGTACAGCTTGCCGGAGGAGGAAACGCTGGCGCCGTGGGTCAGGTGACCGCCGTGGGCCAGGCTCATGCCCAGGATGGTGTCGCCGGCCGACAGCAGCGCCAGGTACACGGCGGAGTTGGCTTGGGAGCCAGCGTGCGGCTGGACGTTGGCATAGTCGGCACCGAACAGTTGCTTGGCGCGATCAATGGCCAGTTGCTCGACCACGTCGACGTACTCGCAACCACCGTAGTAACGCTTGCCCGGGTAGCCTTCGGCGTACTTGTTGGTCAGTACCGAGCCTTGAGCTTCCATCACCGCGGGGCTGGTGTAGTTTTCCGAAGCGATCAGCTCAATGTGCTCTTCCTGGCGCTGAGCTTCTTGCTCCATGGCGGCAAAGAGATCGGCGTCGTACTTGGCAATAGTCAAATCACGGCTGAACATGGCGGTCCTCAAGGATCGGGGGCAGAAAAGGGGGGCATTCTACCTCAACCGGTTTTGGAAGGCATATGAAAGGGCGTCATGTCGCGGACGAATGGGTTTCACGCAAGAGGGGTGTTGCCTGTACTGGCTCATCGCGGGCAAGCCTTGCTCCCACAGAAGCCCTCGTTCCCCTGTGGGAGCAAGGCTTGCCCGCGAGAGGCCGGCCCAGATAGTACAAGGCCTCAGTCGAGCATGAACAACGCATCATTGCTGAACTGCGCTTCAAACCGGGTGGCTGGCATCGGCCGGCCGAACAGGTAGCCCTGGACTTCGTCGCAGCCGTGCTCGCGCAAGAAGTCCAGTTGCTCGTGGGTCTCGACGCCCTCGGCGATCACCGCCAGGTTGAGGCTGTGGGCCATGGCGATGATCGCCCGGGCGATCTGCGCATCCTGCTCGCCGGACGGCAGGCCGTCGACGAAGGTGCGGTCGATCTTCAGCACATCGATGGGGAATTGCTTGAGGTAGTTGAGCGACGAATAACCGGTGCCGAAGTCATCGACGGCGATGCTCAGGCCCAGGTTTTTCAGCCCGGCCAGGATCTGCATCGCCTCGCTGACTTCGCGCATCAGGATACTTTCCGTCAGTTCCAGCTCCAGGCAGGCCGGCGGCAGGCCGGTGCTGCGCAGGATATTGGCGATGCGCGTGCCCAACTGGCCGTCGGAGAACTGCCGGGCGGAAATGTTGACCGAGACCTTCGGCACCCGGACCTTGGCCTGGTGCCACGTCCTGAGCTGCCGACAGGCTTCGGCGATGACCCAGTCGCCGACGTCCACCACCAAGCCGAGCTCTTCGAGTACCGGGATGAAGTCCCCCGGCGGCACCAACCCGCGTCGCGGATGGCGCCAGCGCAGCAGTGCTTCGGCGCCAGTCAAACGTTTGCCATCGCCGCTGAACTGCGGCTGGTAATACAGCACGAACTCGTTCTGTTCCAGGGCGTGGCGCAGGTCGCTTTCCAGCTCCAGGCGCTCCAGGGCGCTGGCGTTCATGTCGGCCTGATAGAACTGGAAGTTGTTCTTGCCACGCTCCTTGGCGTGATACATGGCCGTGTCGGCGTTCTTCATCAATTGGCTCAGTTCGTTGCCGTCCTGGGGGCTCAGGGCGATACCGATACTGGCGGTGACGAAGAACTCCCGGCCTTCGAGCACGAATGGCCGGACCAGGCTGGCGAGGATCTGCTCGGCTACGTTGATGGCCCGGTTCAGCGCCATTTCGCGGCTGGCGCGCGGTTGCAGCAGCAGGGTGAATTCGTCGCCGCCCATGCGCGCCACGGTGTCGTCGTCGGCAACGCAGCCGAGCAGGCGCGTGGCCATTTCCTTGAGCATCCGGTCGCCGGCGGCATGCCCCAGGGAGTCGTTGATCGGCTTGAAGCGGTCCAGGTCGAGGAACATCAGCACGACCCAGGTCTTCTGCCGGTCGGCCGATTGCAGCGCGGTGTGCAGGCGATCCTGGAACAGCGTGCGGTTGGGCAGGTGAGTCAGGGCGTCGTAATAGGCCAGGCGATGAATGCGCTGCTCGCTGGCCTTGCGCTCGCTGATGTCGCTGAAGAAGCATACATAGCTGGCCAGGTCGCCCTCGTCATCCAGCACGGCCGTGATGCCGACCCAAGCCGGGTAATGTTCGCCATTGCGGCGCTTGAGCCAGACTTCGCCTTCCCAGGTGCTGTGCTGTTGCAACTGCTTGAGCACGTAGCGCAAGTGGGCTTCCTGCTGTTCGTCCACGGTCAGCATGTTGGGCAACTGGTCCAGCACTTGCGACACGGCATAACCGCTGACGCGACTGAAGGCTTCGTTGGCCTGGACAATGTAGCCGGCCGGGTCGGTGATCAGGATCGCCGAGGTCGAGTGCTCGAAGACCGTGGCGGCCATGCGCAGGTCTTTTTCAGCGCGACGCTGCTGGCTGATGTCGCGACCAACGCCGAGCACGCCTTCGAACGCGCCGTGTTCATCCCACACCAGTACCAGCCGCAGCTCGATGGGAATCTTGCGCCCGTCGGCACGCAGGCAGTCGAACAGGAACAACTGGGTCTGCATCTGGTTGCGCAGCTCGGCCAGTTGTTCGGGCTTGTCGAGGGCCTTGCTGACCCGGTCCATCAGGCTGTAGATGCCGGTCAGTTGTTGCGGATTGGCGATGATCGATTGCCAGCCGTTCTGGAAGATCCAGTCGGCGGTGTAGCCCAGTACCGCTTGCACCGACGGGCTGACGTAGTTGAGCGAAAGCTTGTTGTCGGTGGAGAAAATCACGTCGCTGATGCTTTCGGCGAGCATCCGGTAGCGTTGCTCGCTGTCACGCAGCGATTCGCTGGCCTCGATCTGCTCGGTGACGTCCTTGGCCACACCGATGATTCGTGTCACCTGATTGTCCCGGTCCCGGGCCAGTGCCTGCTCGCGGATGTCGAAGCAGCGCCATTTGCCATTGCGATGGCGAAAGCGCAGTTGGCATTGCAACAATTGCGTGTACCCGCCCCGCCGTTGTGCCTGGCGCAGGCCGTGGTAGTGATCGGCATCGTCGCTGTGCAGCAGGATTTCCCAGAAGTACTCGCCCATCTGGTGCAGCTCGGTGCGGTCGTAGCCCAGGGTCTGGCCCAGGTGGTGGTTGCTGAAGATCATCCGCTGGCTGATGACGTCCTGCACATAGAGATGATCCGGCACGGTGCGCACCACGTCGGACCAGAAACCCTCGCGTTCGAGCAACGAGAGCTCGATCAGCTTGCGGCTGGTGATGTCGCTGATGCTCAGGATGACCGCGTTATGGTCTTGCTGTTTTTCCGGCAGGCGCAGCACCAGCCACAGGTGCTGGTCGCGGCCATGGGCGTCCTGGAGCTTGATTTCCAGTTCCAGTTGCTTGTGTCGATCGAGCAGCGCTTCGAGCAGCTTCGAGCCAACGGGGTTGTTGTCCTGCGCGCCCTTTCCGACCAGCAGTTGCCAGGCCTGGTCGCAGGAATCGACGTTGAGCAGTTTCAACGCCATCTGGTTGACTTCGGTGACGTGGACTTCCTGGCGCAATTGCTCGAGTTGATGGGAAGTTTTCGTCCAGGCGCGCAATTGATCGCCCGTGTGCAGGCCGGTCCGCTCAAAAAAGGCCTTGAGCCCCGACAGATCCAGCACGCACAGGGCCACGCCGGTGCCTTCGAAAATATCCTGGTAGCGCCGCCGACCTTCATGCAACTGCCGCTGACGCCGGCGCATGTTCAAGAGCGCAATCACCGGCAACAAGGAAAACGCCAGGCCCAGCAGGCATTTGCCGATGAAGGCCGGCAGCAGTTGTTCGATCACCTGGCGCCTGTCGAACAGCCCCCGCAGTTGCCAGTCGCTGCTGCTCAAGGGCACGGTCAGTACGGTGTTCTCCAGGTCATCCGGGGACAAATGGGTAGGGCTGCTCGAGGGCAGGCTTTCGTCGCGGCTGATGATCTGCTGGTTGAGACGGTTTTCCACCAGCCACAGCGGGCGCAGCCCCATATCGGTCTGCTTGGTCAGGGTGGAGAAAAACTTCGGGTTCAGGCGCAGCGCCCAGTAGCCACGGCTGCTACCGCTGGCCTGGTGCAACAATAGATGCACCACGGAGCCGTCTTCGGCATTGCTGAAGTAATGGGCCTGGGCCCGGCTGCGCCGCACCAGTTCACCCAGGTAATCGGCGTCGTGGCTGTCGGCGTCGCTGTCACTGAGCACTCGGCCGGAGGGGCTCAGCAGGGCCAGGCTGCGCAGTTCGGGGAGCGACTGCTGGAGTTTGCGCACCAGGGCCCGCTGTTCGTCGCCTGTTTGGGGTTGTTCGACAATCGGTAGCAGGTTGAGGGCGATTTGCGCGTTCAGGGCCATGTTCAGGCTGACCTGCGCGGCGAGATCGGCAGTGTAGTCGATGGTGTATTGGCGTTGTTGCTGCTGGGTTTCGCGCAGTTGGTCGAGCAGTTGCCAGAACAGCAAGCCGAGTAACAGCAGCACCAGCGTGGCCAGTCCGCCCTTCAATGTCCCGCGCAGGGGCGAGCCGGGCACGACAGCGGGTGCGCGAGGGGACAGGGGCGGAGTGACGTTGGACAAGCTGTAATCCTGCGGTTTGCTGGACTGGCGCGACGTGCACTATAAGCCGGACGCCCGAAGGGCGGCTAGCATGCCTTGACTTGTGGCAAAGTGCCAGCCCTTGGCGGCTGGACCTTGACCGACGGTTGAGGTAGCTTTGCCGGTCAAACAAGAGCGTTCCAGCTCCAGATTCCCAGGCTCTATCCGCCCGCAGGCATTGATGACCGTCAAGTGCCGGTGCCGCGCATGGCCTGGCTCGTTCTTTTCACCTGTCACTGACGCTAGGTTCACCATGGCTCAATACGTCTTCACCATGCATCGGCTGAGCAAAGTAGTTCCGCCGAAGCGGGAAATCCTGAAAAATATTTCACTGTCCTTCTTCCCCGGCGCCAAGATCGGCGTACTGGGTCTCAACGGTTCGGGTAAGTCCACGCTGCTGAAAATCATGGCCGGCGTCGATAACGAATTCGACGGCGAAGCCCGCCCGATGCCGGACCTGAACATCGGCTACCTGCCCCAGGAACCGCAGCTGGACCCGAGCAAGACCGTCCGTGAAGTGGTCGAGGAAGCGGTCAGCGTGATCAAGGACGCCCAGGCGCGCCTCGACGAGGTCTATGCCGCCTACGCCGATCCGGATGCCGACTTCGACAAGCTGGCCGCCGAACAGGCCAAGCTCGAAGCGATTCTGCAGGCCAGCGACGGCCACAACCTGGATCGCCAGCTGGAAGTCGCCGCCGATGCGTTGCGCCTGCCGGCCTGGGACGCGAAGGTCGAACACCTGTCCGGTGGTGAGAAGCGCCGTGTGGCTCTGTGCCGCCTGCTGCTGTCGGCCCCGGACATGCTGCTGCTCGACGAACCTACCAACCACCTGGACGCCGATTCCGTCGCCTGGCTCGAACACTTCCTGCACGACTTCCCAGGCACCGTGGTTGCGATCACGCACGACCGTTACTTCCTGGACAACGTCGCCGGCTGGATCCTGGAACTCGACCGCGGCGCAGGCATTCCGTACGAGGGCAACTATTCGGGCTGGCTGGAGGCCAAGTCCGATCGTCTGGCCCAGGAATCCAAGCAGCAGTCGGCTCATGAAAAAGCCATGAAGGAAGAACTGGAGTGGGTGCGCAAAGGCGCCAAGGCCCGTCAGTCCAAATCCAAGGCACGTCTGCAACGCTTCGAGGAAATGCAATCCCAGGAATTCCAGAAGCGCAGCGAAACCAACGAGATCTACATTCCGGCCGGTCCGCGCCTGGGTGACAAGGTCATCGAGTTCAAGAACGTCTCCAAGGGTTATGGCGACCGCGTGCTGATCGACAACCTGTCGTTCTCCATGCCAAAAGGTGCCATCGTGGGTGTGATCGGCGGTAACGGCGCGGGTAAATCCACGCTGTTCCGCATGCTGATGGGCAAGGAAACGCCGGATTCAGGCAGCATCGAAATCGGTGAGACCGTGCAACTGGCCTGCGTCGACCAGAGCCGCGAAGACCTGGACGGCAGCAAGACCGTGTTCCAGCAGATCTCCGACGGTTCCGACCAGATCCGCATCGGCAACTATGAAATCCCGTCGCGCACTTATGTGGGCCGTTTCAACTTCAAGGGCGGCGACCAGCAGAAGTTCGTCAAGGACTTGTCCGGTGGTGAGCGCGGTCGCTTGCACCTGGCGTTGACCTTGAAGGAGGGCGGCAACGTCCTGCTGCTCGACGAACCGTCCAACGACCTCGACGTCGAAACCCTGCGTTCCCTGGAAGAAGCCTTGCTGGACTTCCCGGGCGCCGCCATTGTGATCTCCCACGATCGGTGGTTCCTCGATCGCGTGGCGACCCACATCCTGGCGTACGAAGACGACTCGCAAGCGGTGTTCTTCGAAGGCAACTACACCGAGTACGAAGCCGATCGCAAGAAACGCCTCGGCGAAGCTGCTGCCCAGCCGCATCGCGTACGGCACAAGAAATTGGCCTGATTCGGTCGGTTGCATGAAAAACGGAGCCTTCGAAGGCTCCGTTTTTTTATGGATGCAAATCCATTGTGGGAGGCTTAATTGATGGGGCTACCCGAGCACCGGGTAATCTCGGGTCTTGTTAGAGGCTTCAGGCATGTTTAAACAGACTGGCAGTATCACTGGAGATCGATCGCAACGACCTCTATAGCGAGATTCCCCAATGGTCGTTCCCATGTCACCTCATCGCCAATCTTTGCCGCCAGCAACGCCCGTCCCAGCGGCGAGCCCCAGTTGATCAGCCCACTGGCCGCATCGGCCTGGTCTTCCCCGACCAATTGCACTCGCTGCTCGTGGTCCTGTTCATCGACAAAGGTCACCCAGTGGCCGATCCGCACTTGATCGGATGAAGTCGGCGCAACGACCTGGGCGCTTTGCAGGCGCTGCGTGAAATAGCGCAGATCCCGCTCAAGGTCGGCGATCCGCTGCTTGTCCGCCAGCTCCCCACGGCTCGCCTGCTGGGCGTGTAGCGCCTGCAACTCGGCGACCCGGGCCTGTAGCTGGGCAAGTCCTGTGGGCGTGACGTAGTTGGGTTGCGCGCTGACCTGGCGCTCGACCGGCTGGTCGGCCTGGGCAGCGGCGTTATCTTCGTTGACGAAGGCGCGGCTCATGGCATTTGCTCCTCTGCATTGGAGTTTGGGCCATGGTTGCAGGGTTTTGGTTTCGACGGATGTCTGTACGCGACTTATTGCGAGCGATAAGCCCGGGCGGCGTCCTGGTCTTTCTGTTGCTGCCAGGCCCGTTCACGTTCGTCCCAATGGCGCTCGCGATAGGCATTGCGCTCTTCGTTCTCGCGCATGGCCTGGCACTGGCGGAAGCCATCGCTCCAGCCCTCGGCATAACGCGGATCCTTGAGGTAACGCGGCACATCTTTTCTGAATTGGCCGGTGATCACCCCGGCGGCTTGCCGGCCGCTGCTGCAACCGTCGTCGTAGCCGTCGGCGAACGCTGGTGGATAACCCCGGGCGATCAGGTCTTCGTGGGTGGTTTCACAGCCACCGAGCAACATCAACACACTCAGGACCACTGTCGCACGCTTCATTTCTGCTTTCCTGCCGAATCCCGCTCATACAATAAGTCTAGGAGTGGATTCGTCAGTAAGGCGTGAAAGCGTGGTGATTAATCCGTTCGTTGCCTAGGCCATGGTCAGTAGTGGTACCACTTCACCTCGAGCATCACTTCGTTCTCCGGCGAGGCCAATTGGCTGAATTCCCGCTGGGCACTCAGGCGCAGGCCGAGGTTGCGGGACAATTCCCATTGTTGATTCAAGCTCAGGCTGCGGCGCACTTCGCCGTTGACGAAATAATCACCCTTGGCTTCCAGGCTCAGGTTGCCCAGCGGGTTTTTCCACAGCACACCGCTGTTGAAACCGGCGGCCGGGGCGATGAATTGGGCGAAATCGTTGTTGTGCTCGACCCGTACCGTGCCCAGGGCAAAGCCCAGCACCTCTTCGCCCAGCGCCCAGGTGCCACCGGCGCCGCCGTTGACGTGGCTGACCAGGGTTTCATCGTCGTGTTTGCCTGGCACCCGCTCCAGGCCGCCGGTGACCTGCCAGGACAGCGGTTGCAGCAGCTCGTTGCGTGGGGTCAGGGAGCGAATGGTCGCCAGGTCCAGTTGTTGCACCTGCCAGTCATTGCCTTCGTACTGGCGCAGTTTCAATTGCAGGATTTCGATCTGTGCGCCCAAGGGGAAGCTCTCGGCGTTGTCGTTCAGATCGTGATAGGCCATGCGCAAGCCATACTCGCCGAACGCCCGGTCGCCCCGGGTGCCGAGGCCGGCCTGCCAGGTGCGCGATTGGTGACCGTCCTCGGGCAGGCCCGGTTGTGGGATATCGAGTTCCGGCGCAGGGTTCTGGTTGATCGCCCGCAACAGTTCGAAACTGCGCTGGGAACGCTGCGGATCACGCTCCTGGCCGTTGGCGCGATAGCGCTCCAGGCGATAGGCCGCATCGATGATCAGCGCCTGGCGTTCGCGCGGCAACGCCTTGAAGCCGGGGGCTTGCAGTTGCTGCTGGTCGGCGCTGACTTTCAGTACCCATTGCTGTTCATCATCGCTGAGCGGTTCGGCGCGGCTGAGCAGTTCCCGTTCACGGGACGGTCGATACTGGATGCTTTCCACCAGGCCAGCTTCTTTCACTGCCTTGACGGTGTCGGTGGGAATCGCGGTCAGCGGGAATTGTTCAGTCAGGCGCAGGCTGGGGCGAGCCACTTGCAGCAATTCGAGCAGGCGATAGGAGCAGTTTTCGTCGAAGAAAAAATAGTCGAACTGAATCTGCTTGAGTTCCCAGACGTGCTCAACCATGCGCTCGGTTTCCGCCTGGCTCAGGTTCAGGCGGTATTCCCACAGGTCGCGGTTCTCCAGGCTACGGTACTCGGAGAGTTTTTCCTGGTACGGCACCAGGGCGAACAGGCCGGGATAGCCGCCCATCAGGCCCTTCCAGGCATAGAGGATGCTGTTGTCCGAGCCTTCGATGTAGGCGCCGAAATTGATCGCATAGCTGAGCAGGGCGGTCTTGTCGCTTTGCACATCGGCCTGGTCGATGCGCAGCAGGGTGTGGCCGAACATCGAGGAGGGACTGTTCAGGTACGCAGCGGGGAAGATCATCACCGCGCTGTGGGGCGAGACGTCCTTGAACCATTGGTTGAAGTCGCCGCAGTCGACGGCCGGCAGATCCGTCAGGTTGAGCTGGGCCTTGAGCCAGCGCGTGCGCGCCGGGTACACGCACTGGGCATGCTGCTGGCCGGCGCTGGCCGGGCTGTACAGGGCTTTTAGCGTGGCGCTCAGTTCACGCTCGGGATGTTCGTTGCCATCGGGCGCGAGGAAGAATTTCTTGTCGCTGATATAGCTGCGCCAACCGCCGAGCTTGGCGGCTTCGTAGTGGCCCAGGGAAATCCAGAAGCGGTCATTGGCCAGTTGCTGCAAACGTTGAGGGGCGACATGAGGCGCGGCGGACAGCGGGGCGCACACACAGAGCGCCAGCCAGGCAAGGCGTTTGAGCATAGTCGGCTACTTGGAAAGGCGAAAAATAAAGACCGAAGGGGCCCCAAAAAGAAAACCCGCTCCCCGAGAGGAGCGAGTGGTGTCGAGCTTAAGCTTGAGTGGCGTACTTGGCCAGGCGAGGATCGCTTTTCAGCACGGCCAGGGTGTTGGTATGCACGTCTTCGGCGGTTACGTCAGCCTTGCTGAAGATCTGCTGGAAGTGCTCGTGGGTGACGGCAGAGAAATGTGCGCGGTCTTCCGGCGCTACGCCCAGTACCACGGCATAGGTGGTCAGCGCTTCGCCCTGACCCTTGGCCATGTCTTCGGACAGCTCGTTCATCATGCCATTCATGGCCAGCCAGGACTTGCCACCGTAGGTCAGTGCAGCATTGGTCGAGCACCCGTTGGTGCCGGAGGTCATGCCGAAGGTCGCGTTACCGGAAGTGCCGTTGGTGGTGGATGCCAGGAAGTGTGCCGGAGTGCCACGCTGACCTTCGAACAGCATGTTGCCCCAGCCGCAATCCGGGCCGCCCGGCGCCTGAGCCATGGCGTTGATGGATACAGCGGTGAAGAGAGTACCGAGAAGAATCCGTTTCATAGCTATGTTCTCTTTATGTGCATACCAATGGACAGGGTCTGGCCCCTACAGCTGCCAGTGGGCCGGTTATTGTTCCAGCCGCGCAATTTGGAGTTTAGGCACGATCCGAGGGTTCCGTGACATTTTGCAAAAACATTACTGGGGATCGCCTGTTTACGGGGCCCCGCCTGGGGTTTTCCCATTGACTATGCTTTGGTCTGAGGCGCTCCTTGCCAGTCAGGTACAGGCAGCGCCAGAATGCCGCTATCTGCCCCGCCTGATGTAAGGAAGCCCGATGCCTGATCCTGTTGCTGCCAGCTTGCGTCTAGCGCCCGAAGCGCTGACCCGTCCGTTTTCCGCTGAACAGTTCAGCTTCTCTACCACCAATGATCTGGAGCCCTTCCGCGGAGTGCTTGGCCAGGAACGTGCCGTCGAAGCCTTGCAGTTCGGCGTTGCCATGCCGCGCCCCGGTTACAACGTATTCGTCATGGGCGAGCCCGGCACTGGCCGGTTTTCGTTCGTCAAACGCTACCTCAAGGCCGAAGGCAAGCGCCTGCAGACCCCGGCGGACTGGGTCTATGTCAACAATTTCGATGAGCCCCGCGAACCCCGTGCCCTGGAACTGCCGTCAGGCACGGCCGGTGCTTTCATCGCCGACATCAACGGCCTGATCGACAACCTGCTGGCGACTTTCCCGGCGGTGTTCGAGCACCCGTCCTACCAGCAGAAGAAAAGCGCGATCGACCGCGCCTTCAACCAGCGCTATGACCGCGCCTTGGACGTGATCGAGCGCCTGGCGCTGGAGAAGGATGTCGCGCTGTACCGTGACAGCAGCAACATTGCCTTCACGCCGATGAGCGAAGGCAAGGCTCTGGATGAAGCGGAATTCGCCCAGTTGCCGGAAGCCGAGCGCGAGCGTTTCCACGAGGACATCTCGGGCCTGGAAGAGCGCTTGAACGAAGAGCTCGCCAGCCTGCCGCAATGGAAGCGCGAGTCCAGCAACCAGTTGCGCCACCTCAACGAAGAAACCATCACCCTGGCTCTGCAACCATTGCTGGCACCGCTGTCGGAGAAATACGCAGAGAACGCTGCGGTCTGCGGCTACCTGCAGGCCATGCAGGTCTATCTGCTCAAGACCGTGGTCGAGCAATTGGTGGACGACAGCAAGACCGACGCCATCGCCCGCAAACTGCTGGAGGAACAGTACGCCCCGAGCCTGGTGGTCGGGCATCCGTTCAGTGGCGGCGCGCCGGTGGTGTTCGAGCCGCACCCGACCTACGACAACCTGTTTGGTCGCATCGAATACAGCACCGACCAGGGCGCGCTCTACACCACGTACCGGCAGTTGCGTCCGGGTGCCTTGCACCGGGCCAATGGCGGTTTCCTGATTCTCGAGGCGGAAAAAATGCTCGGTGAGCCGTTCGTGTGGGATGCGCTCAAGCGTGCCCTGCAATCGCGCAAGCTGAAAATGGAATCGCCGTTGGGTGAGCTGGGGCGGCTGGCCACGGTGACCCTGACGCCGCAGCACATTCCGCTGCAGGTCAAGGTCGTGATCATCGGCGCCCGCCAGCTCTACTACGCCTTGCAGGACCTGGATCCGGACTTCCAGGAAATGTTTCGCGTGCTGGTGGATTTCGACGAAGACATCCCGATGGGCGACGAGAGCCTGGAGCAGTTCGCCCAGTTGCTCAAGACCCGTACTTCGGAAGAGGGCATGGCGCCGCTGACCGCCGACGCGGTGGCGCGCCTGGCGACCTACAGTGCGCGTCTGGCCGAACACCAGGGGCGCTTGTCGGCGCGTATCGGTGATCTGTTCCAGCTGGTCAGCGAGGCGGATTTCATTCGCCAACTGGCCGGTGACGAGATGACCGACGCCGGTCATATCGAACGCGCCCTCAAGGCCAAGGCCACCCGCACCGGGCGTGTCTCGGCGCGAATTCTCGACGACATGCTCGCGGGGATCATCCTGATCGACACTGCTGGCGCGGCCGTGGGCAAATGCAACGGGCTGACGGTGCTCGAGGTCGGCGACTCTGCGTTTGGTGTGCCAGCGCGGATTTCCGCCACGGTGTACCCGGGCGGCAGCGGTATCGTCGACATCGAGCGGGAGGTCAACCTCGGCCAGCCAATCCACTCCAAGGGCGTGATGATCCTCACCGGTTACCTGGGCAGTCGTTATGCCCAGGAATTCCCGCTGGCGATCTCGGCCAGCATCGCCCTGGAGCAGTCCTACGGTTACGTGGACGGCGACAGCGCGTCCCTGGGCGAGGCGTGTACGCTGATCTCGGCCCTGTCGAAGACGCCGCTCAAGCAGTGCTTCGCCATCACCGGCTCGATCAACCAGTTCGGCGAAGTTCAGGCGGTGGGCGGGGTCAACGAGAAGATCGAAGGCTTCTTCCGCCTCTGTGAAGCACGCGGGCTGACCGGTGAGCAAGGGGCGATCATTCCCCAGGCCAACGTCGCGACCCTGATGCTCGACGAGAAAGTGCTGGCCGCCGTGCGCGCCGGGCAGTTCCACGTCTACGCGGTGCGCCAGGCCGACGAAGCCCTGAGCCTGCTGGTGGGCGAGCCTGCCGGCGAGCCGGATGAAAACGGCGAGTTCCCCGAGGGCAGCGTCAACGCCCGCGTAGTGGAGCGGTTGCGGGTGATCGCGGAGATGATCAGCGAGGACGACATCAAGGAAGCGGAAAAGGAACTGGCACAGCAGGCATTGACGGAGGCCAAGCCGGCTTGATGTTTTCCTGACCCCAGCAAGACCCCCTGTGGGAGCGAGCTTGTGGGAGAACAGCCTGTGGGAGCAAAGCTTGCTCGCGATAGCGTTTTGTCCAGTCAACAGAAATGTTGCATGTGACAATCTCATCGCGAGCAAGCTTTGCTCCCACAGGCTTGCTGTCACCATCAATGTTTTGGGGATTATTGCTAAAAAGTGCCACCACTTTGGCGTCAATATTCACACTGTGACCGCTCGGCGTATTCTGGTCTCGAAAGTCCTTGCGACCGGAACTTTTCTTCTATCCTCAGCTCAAGGATAACGAGAGTCATCATCGGATCGAAACAGCCTCCTCCCGGGGCTGAATACCGGATCTACCGAGGGGCGCCGCCATGTCGCGCAACCTTTGCCTCACTCGTCAATGCCTGGGCCTTGTCACCCGTATCGAATGCGCCATCCGCCCCCTGGCGGGAGATACCGGTATGTGGACCTTGCTCTTCGCCGCCGGAATGGCCGGTGAACAACCTTCTGCCATCAAGGCCCAAGGGCCATTCCCCGGCCCGACTGCCGCCGAATCCATCCTCGATACCATTGTGCAAAGCCTGACACTGCATGGCTATGAGCTGGCCGACGACCCGCAGATCTGGTCCCTGCACATGCAAGCCCAACTGCGTGAAATCAATGGAGGCCGTTGTCGCAATGTCGGCGGCTTCGAGTTTCGTCCGCTGCATTGAAGGCCATCACCGCACGGGCACCGGCAGTAAAATTTTGACACAAGAGCAGGGACCAGGGAGGGGCCCGGCATTTGTGGGGCCGGTCGTGGCTGATATACTCGCCGCGATTTTTTCAGCCCTGGTGTGAGATTCAATGGAACGCTTTATCGAAAACGCAATGTACGCCTCCCGTTGGCTGCTGGCGCCGATCTACTTCGGGTTGTCCCTGGGCCTGTTGGCCTTGGCGCTGAAGTTCTTCCAGGAAGTCTTTCACGTCATTCCCAACGTGTTTTCCATGGCCGAGTCCGACCTGATCCTGGTGCTGCTGTCGTTGATCGACATGGCGCTGGTGGGCGGCCTGCTGGTGATGGTGATGATTTCCGGCTACGAGAACTTCGTCTCGCAACTGGATATCGGCGACGACAAGGAAAAGCTCAACTGGCTGGGCACCATGGACTCTTCGTCGCTGAAGATGAAAGTCGCCGCCTCGATCGTGGCCATTTCCTCCATCCACCTGCTGCGCATTTTCATGGACGCCAAGAACGTCGATCCCGAGCACCTGATGTGGTACGTGATCATCCACATGACTTTCGTGGTCTCGGCATTTGCCATGGGCTACCTGGACAAACTGACCAAGCACTGAGGTCCGCTCACCGCGCTGGCGCAACGCCCGCCTGTAGAATTGCAGGCGGGCGTTGTCGTTTCTGGCGGCCTGCTTTGACGCAGGGGGCTCGTCACCCGCGGTGGCATCTGTGCTAGTCTGCTCGCCCTTTTGGTTCCGGGCGCTCCGGGAGGCGCTGTGTCACGCACGGCAACTCTCGAGCCGTCCGCACAGCGGAGCAGCATCATGTCCGAAGTTAACCTGTCCACCGACGAAACCCGCGTCAGCTACGGCATTGGCCGTCAGTTGGGCGACCAACTGCGCGACAACCCGCCACCGGGTGTGAGCCTGGATGCGATCCTGGCCGGCCTGACCGACGCGTTCGCCGGCAAGCCAAGCCGCGTGGGCCAGGACGAGATGTCCGCCAGCTTCAAGGTCATCCGTGAAATCATGCAAGCCGAAGCCGCTGCCAAGGCTGAAGCCGCCGCTGGCGAAGGCCGTGCGTTCCTGGCCGAAAACGCCAAGCGTGAAGGCATCACCACCCTGGCTTCCGGCCTGCAATTCGAAGTGCTGACCCAGGGTGAAGGCGCCAAGCCGACCCGTGAAGACCAGGTGCGTACCCATTACCACGGCACCCTGATCGACGGCACTGTGTTCGACAGCTCCTACGATCGTGGCCAGCCAGCCGAATTCCCGGTAGGCGGCGTGATCCCAGGCTGGACCGAAGCCCTGCAACTGATGAACGCCGGCAGCAAATGGCGTCTGTACGTGCCGAGCGAACTGGCTTACGGCGCTCAAGGCGTTGGCAGCATTCCACCGCACAGCGTGCTGGTGTTTGACGTCGAGCTGTTGGACGTACTGTAAGACCCTGCCCGGTTTTACTGCCGGACAAAAAACTGTGGGAGCGAGCTTGCTCGCGATGGCGGTCAGTCAATCGATATCGATGTTGAATGACACACCGCTTCGCGAGCAAGCTCGCTCCCACAGGGTCAGGTGCTTCATCCGTGGAACCTGCCGCTGAAATCACCCGTCGGGCGCAATGCCCGGGCGTAGCAGAACAGGAACAGATTGCGCACCAGTTCCTTGAGCACCAACGGTTCACTGGAATTGAGGCTGTTGAGGTCCAGATCCCCTTGGTCCTGCAGCTCGTTCAAGGCTTCTTCTTCAAGCACCGCACAGACTTCCCCGGTTTCCCGATGCAGGATCCTGAGGTAGGGATGTGGGCGGTCCAGCCAGGCATCGATCAAATAAGTCATGGTTCTCATCTCCTTGATGGGGTTCGATGAGAATAATTCTTATTCGCTAAATAGCAAGGCTCTATTGGCGTTGCGATTGTTTTTCTGACGATGGGTTATGGCCGCTCAGGACGGCTGGCACTTGGCTAACGTCCGAGAAATGGGGCCGAAGCGCAGAGAGCGAAGCTCCATCCCACACGCGGGGTATGGGATGGAATACAGCAGGATCAGACTTTTCTTACGAACTCGGATTTGAGTTTCATCGGGCCGATGCCGTCGATCTTGCAGTCAATGTCGTGGTCGCCATCGCACAGGCGGATGTTCTTGACCTTGGTGCCGACCTTGACCACCAGCGACGTGCCCTTGACCTTGAGGTCCTTGATCACGGTGATGGTGTCGCCGTCCTGCAGGACGTTGCCGACCGAATCTTTCTTCACGGTATCGTCGGACACTGTTTCAGCTTCGCCGCTGGCGGACCATTCGTGGGCACACTCCGGGCAGACCAGTTGAGTACCGTCTTCGTAGGTGTATTCGGAATTGCATTTCGGGCAGGGAGGCAACGTGCTCACTAAGGTTCCTTGGGTATCGGGAGGACAAAAGGGCGCACATTATATAGGGTTTTGTTGCGAAAGAGGGACGGTGCTGCGTTTGGATATCCTGTGGCGAGAGGATTTGTGGGAGCAAGGCTTGCCCGCGATGGCGACTATGCGATCCTTCAGAAACCGAGTCGCCGGTATCGCGGGCAAGCCTTGCTCCCACAAAAGCCCTGTGTGTCAGTGGGTGCGGGCCACCGCAAACTCGCTCAGTTCCACCAGCGCATCGCGGTATTCGCTGGCCGGCAGGGCGTCGAGGCATTTGATCGCGCGGGCGACGTAGTCACGGGCCAGGTTCGCGGTGTAGTCCAGCGAGCCGGACGCTTCGACCGCGACACGGATGCTTTCCAGGTCTTCGATCCCGCCTTTCTGGATCGCCTGGCGAACCAGTGCTGCCTGTTCAGGCGTGCCCTCGCGCATGGTGTAGATCAGCGGCAGGGTCGGCTTGCCTTCGGCCAGGTCGTCACCGACGTTCTTGCCCAGGGTCTCGGCATCGCCCTTGTAGTCCAGCAGGTCGTCCACCAGCTGGAAAGCCACGCCCAGGTGGTCGCCGAAGGTGCGCAGCGCTTCGCTCTGTTCGGCGCTGGCACCGGCCAGGGCGGCGGCGCTGTGGGTCGAGGCTTCGAAGAGCATCGCGGTCTTGCCGCGGATGACTTCCATGTAGGTTTCTTCGGTGGTGCTGGCATCGCGCACCTTGGACAACTGCAGCACTTCGCCCTCGGCGATGATGCGCGTGGCCTGGGACAGGATTTTCATCACCGGCATCGAGCCCAGCTCGACCATCATTTCGAACGAGCGCGAATACAGGAAGTCGCCCACCAGCACGCTCGGGGCATTGCCCCACATGGCGTTGGCGGTCGAACGGCCACGCCGCATGCCGGACATGTCGACCACGTCGTCGTGCAGCAGGGTCGCGGTGTGCAGGAATTCGATGGTGGCGGCCAGCAGGCGCATGTCGTCGCCTTCGCGACCCAGGGCCTTGCCGCACAACAGCACCAATAAAGGACGCAGGCGTTTACCGCCGGCCGATGTGATGTAGTCGCCGATTTTCGATACCAGCGGCACTCGGGAAGTCAGCTGCTTCTTGATGATGCCGTCGACGGCGCTAAAATCGTCCGCCACCGCGCGGTAGAAAGCTTGGGGTTGCATCAGCGACAGGTGCTCCAGAAGGGTTGCGCGGCATGCTAGGACCCCCACCCAGGCCTGTCAAGGCGCGATGGACGGCTACTTGCAAGGCTCTCTTGGCTTGCGTACAATCGCGCACCCTGAACTTCCTGGGCAGCACCTGCCTTACGCAATTGCATTAGGGCCTTCCAGCCCATGCAGCCATGCCAGCCAATACCTCTTCTTATAAAGCGCTGGGTGAGCAGGATTATCGGAGAAATACCATGTCGTACGCAGTAATTGTTACTGGTGGCAAGCAATACAAGGTCGCCCCAGGTGAATACCTGAAGATCGAAAAACTGGAAATCGCTACCGGCGAATCCGTGACTTTTGATCGCGTTCTGTTGGTCGCCAATGGCGATGACGTGAATATCGGCGCTCCAGTCGTTGCTGGCGCTACCGTTGTGGCTGAAGTGATCTCCCAAGGTCGTCACGATAAAGTCCGCATCATCAAGTTCCGTCGCCGTAAGCACCACATGAAGCGTATGGGCCACCGCCAGTGGTACACCGAGATCAAAATCACCGGTATTCAGGCTTAATTTCAGCCTAATTCCTCACTAGGAGAATTGAACTCATGGCACACAAAAAAGCTGGTGGTAGTACCCGTAACGGTCGCGACTCAGAAGCCAAACGCCTTGGCGTGAAGATGTATGGCGGCCAGGCTATCAAAGCAGGCAACATCATCGTGCGTCAGCGCGGCACCCAATTCCACGCTGGCTACGGCGTGGGCATGGGTAAAGATCACACCCTCTTCGCTAAAGTCGAAGGCGTGATCAAGTTCGAAGTAAAAGGCGCCTTCGGTCGTCGTTACGTAAGCGTTATCGCAGCTTAATTGCGAGATCGCTGGAAAAGCCCTGTCTTGCGACGGGGCTTTTTCGTTTGTGGGGTGAGTCTCTTGCAAAACTGTTTGTATGGGCTGTCGGCGCTGCGGTTGGGGCGTGTCATCAGGTCGCTGCGCTCATTTTTGCAAGAGTCTTATGTCTTGTTTTTTTGGCTCGTCCGTATGGCGAGAGGCGTGTGTCATGAAGTTTGTTGATGAAGTATCGATTCGAGTAAAGGCCGGCGACGGCGGCAATGGTTGCATGAGTTTCCGTCGGGAAAAGTTCATTGAAAACGGTGGCCCGAACGGCGGTGACGGGGGCGACGGCGGCTCGATCTACATGCTCGCCGACGAAAACCTCAACACCCTGGTGGACTACCGTTACACCCGGCACTTCGATGCCGAGCGTGGCTCCAACGGCGGCAGCACCGACTGCACCGGCAAGAAGGGCGAAGACCTGATCCTGCGCGTGCCGGTCGGCACCACGGTAATCGATTCGGCCACTCAGGAAGTGATTGGTGACCTGACCAAGGCCGGCCAGCGTCTGCTGGTCGCCCATGGCGGCTGGCACGGCCTGGGCAACACCCGTTTCAAATCCAGTACCAACCGTGCGCCACGCCAGACCACGCCAGGCAAGCCAGGCGAGCAGCGTGACCTGAAGCTGGAAATGAAAGTGTTGGCCGATGTGGGCCTGCTGGGCTTGCCGAACGCCGGTAAAAGTACCTTCATTCGCTCGGTGTCGGCGGCCAAGCCGAAAGTGGCCGATTACCCGTTCACCACCCTGGTACCGAATCTGGGCGTGGTCAGCGTTGACCGCTGGAAGAGCTTCGTAATCGCCGACATTCCAGGCTTGATCGAAGGGGCTTCCGAGGGTGCAGGCCTGGGGATTCGTTTCCTCAAGCACTTGTCCCGTACCCGTCTGTTGCTGCACCTCGTGGACATGGCGCCGCTGGATGAAACCAGTGCCGCCGATGCCGCCGAAGTCATCGTCAACGAACTGACCAAGTTCAGCCCGGCCCTGGCCGAGCGCGACCGTTGGCTGGTGCTGAACAAGTGCGACCAGATCCTTGAAGAAGAGCATGAGGAGCGGGTCAAGGAAATCGTCGATCGCCTGGAGTGGGAAGGTCCGGTCTACGTGATCTCGGCCATCGCCAAAGAAGGCACCGAGCGCCTGTGCCACGACATCATGCGTTACCTGGAAGATCGCGCCGACCGCCTGGCCAACGATCCGGCCTACAAGGAAGAGCTGGCCGAGCTCGATCAGCGCATCGAAGACGAGGCCCGTGCCCAGTTGCAGGCGCTGGACGACCAGCGGGCCCTGCGTCGCAGTGGCGTCAAGTCGGTCCATGACATCGGTGATGACGATTGGGACGAAGAAGATGTGGATGACGAGGACGGTCCGGAAATCATCTACGTTCGCGACTGATCTTGTGCTGATGCCGCTCAGTTGAGACTAAGGCCTATGTGAGCGAATCTGTGGGAGCAAAGCTTGCTCGCGATAGCGATTTTACAGCCAGCAAAGGTGTTGGATGTGACGATGTCATCGCGAGCAAGCTTTGCTCCCACAAGCTCGCCCCCACAGGGATTCTCGGGTGGCTGGCATGGGGCAGGTTTAACTGGTCCAGTGCGGTGTTATCATCGCAACCAGCCGGTTTCAAGGCGCCGCTCATTCGAGCGGCGTTTTGGTATCTGTAAAACGCAAATACGAATAATCCCATGGGCGGCGCTGGGTCGCGTCGTTCGCTGGCAAAGGTTGAAGATAATGCGGAGCAAGGTGACGGGTGCGCAGCGCTGGGTCGTGAAGATCGGCAGCGCACTGCTGACGGCGGATGGCAAGGGCCTGGACCGCCAGGCAATGGCGGTGTGGGTCGAGCAGATGGTGGCCTTGCATGAGGCTGGCGTCGAGCTGGTATTGGTCTCTTCGGGGGCCGTGGCAGCCGGTATGAGCCGTTTGGGCTGGACGTCGCGACCCAGCGCGATGCATGAGCTGCAGGCTGCCGCCGCCATCGGCCAGATGGGCCTGGTGCAGGCTTGGGAATCAAGCTTCGCCGAGCACGGTCGCCATACGGCGCAGATCCTGCTGACCCACGACGACCTGTCCGACCGCAAGCGCTACCTCAATGCCCGCAGTACCTTGCGCGCGCTGGTGGAACTCAAGGTCATCCCGGTGATCAACGAGAACGACACGGTGGTCACCGACGAGATTCGTTTCGGCGATAACGACACCCTGGCGGCGCTGGTGGCGAACCTGGTGGAGGCGGATCTACTGGTGATCCTCACGGATCGCGACGGCATGTTCGATGCCGATCCGCGCAACAATCCCGATGCCAAGCTGATTTACGAAGCTCGTGCCGACGATCCTGCGCTGGACGCGGTGGCGGGCGGCACGGGTGGTGCGCTGGGCCGTGGCGGCATGCAGACCAAACTGCGCGCTGCGCGTCTGGCGGCGCGTTCCGGGGCTCATACCATCATCGTGGGTGGGCGCTTGGAGCGGGTGCTGGACCGCCTGAAAGCCGGCGAGCGGATCGGTACCTTGCTCTCCCCGGAGCGCGGCATGCTGGCAGCGCGCAAGCAGTGGCTGGCTGGGCATCTGCAGACCCGTGGCACGTTGGTGCTGGATGCTGGCGCGGTGGCGGCCCTGTCCCAAGGCAACAAAAGCCTGCTGCCGGTGGGTGTGAAGCTGGTCCAGGGCAGTTTCCGTCGGGGTGAAATGGTGGTGTGCGTGGCGCCGGACGGTCGTGAGATCGCCCGTGGCCTGGCCAACTACAGCGCGCTGGAAGCGCAGAAAATCATCGGTCAGTCGTCTGATGCGATTGTCGGTCTGTTGGGTTACATGGCGGAGCCCGAGCTGGTTCACCGTGACAACCTGATCCTCGTCTAAGGAAAAATCATGGGTTTGGCAAAAGGATTGATCGGCTTGCTGTTGGCGGTGCCGCTGCTGGCTTCGGCTGAAGAAATTGGCCAAGTGTCGACGGTGTTCAAGTTTGTCGGGCCGAACGATCGGATCGTGGTCGAGGCGTTCGACGATCCCAGGGTGGATGGCGTGACCTGTTATCTGTCGCGGGCCAAGACTGGCGGCGTGAAAGGCGGCCTGGGCCTGGCCGAGGATCGTGCCGAGGCGTCCATCGCCTGCCGCCAGGTCGGCCCCATCAGCTTCAAGGGTGAGCTCAAGGACGGCGAAGAGGTGTTCCGCGAGCGCACTTCGCTGGTGTTCAAGACCATGCAAGTGGTGCGATTCCTCGACAAGAAGCGCAATACGCTGGTGTACCTGGTCTACAGCGATCGCGTGATCGAGGGCAGCCCGCAGAACGCGGTGACGGCTATTCCGATCTTGCCTTGGCGTTAAGTCGCGAATGACGGGCGAGCCGATCGGCTCGCTTTTTTTATCTCCATGGATTAGTTGTGCTTTTGGCGCGAAGGGATTCGTATGCGTGCGTTTTTGCTGCTGTTTTTATTGGGTTGTTCGGTGTCGGTCGGGGCTTTGGCTGAGCCGTTTTATAGCGAAAAACCCCTGGCCCATCCGCTGATAAAAACTTCCCAGGAGAGTGGGGCGACGCTGGCATTTATCCGCGAAGCCGAGGGTGTCGTAGGCTACTCATGCCTGTGTGATTCGCCGGATGGCGTCCCGCAAGTGCTCGACAGGTATGGCGATGCGAGTGTCGAGTCGGTGTTCTACGCCAGCCTCGACAGTGCTCTCCAGACACTGGTCGTGCTGTCACGGGCAAAGGGGCAGTACGCTCTTCATGGCTATCGGTTCGTGCCGTCCACTGGCGGGTATCGCCGGCTCGAGACGTTGCAGCCGGTATTGGATCGTATAGCCGCTGATCGCAAGGTCCTCACTGCCGCGCTGGTCCAGAAAGAGCTGGGCAAGTTACCGCCCTACGATTACAGCGCCGTGTTGCCCAAGACCGGTGTCGCCGAGTTCGACATGCTGCAGCCCGCGAGTGGCACGCTGGTGGGCTACTTTGGCGTCGACGGTGTCCCGGTGTCAGTGGGGCAACCGCCGGAGGATCCTCATCGCGACACCTACAAAAAGACTTTCCAGCAGCGCGAAGGGCGCTGGCTCACGCTGACTTACGAGCGCGTGCCGCCTCAGGACGAGGATGTGGGTTCTGCCTATCGTGTCAGCAGGATGGCTTGGGAAACCGATCCGAAGGTGTACCAGGGTTCCGAGGATGGGGCCTGGGCGGCCTTGGGCAATGGGCGACTCTGGGCGCTGGGTGTCTATGTTCAGGGCAAGAGGTCGGGCAAGTGGGCGGAATTCGACGAGTCGGGCTACGCGTCCACCGGCACCTATGTGGATGGACTGCGCCAGGGGCCGTGGGTCGTCAGTGATGGGGGCACGGTTTCCAAGGGTATGATCGTCGACGATTTCTATGAGGGGCGCTGGACGATCGAGGCGCGTGACGATGAAGAGCAGATGTCTGGCTTCGATACTTACAAGCATGGTGATTTCGACGGGCCCTCCGAGCGCGTGCGTCATGGTGAGGTTGTCCAGCGCGGCGATTTTGTGGCGGGGCAGCAGCACGGGGACTGGATAATGCCTTGGGGTGAGGGGCGTTATGTGCAGGGCGTCCGGGAAGGTCGTTGGACCTTGAGAATGGACGGCGGTGGTGTCCAGACTGTGGATTTTGTCGCCGACAAGAAGCAAGGCGAATTGCGCGAAGTGGATGCCGCGGGTGTGTTGCGGCTCGTCGAGCATTACCGCGCGGGTGTGCTGGATGGCTTGAAAGAAGCCTACGCGGCCAATGGCAAGCTCACCTATTCGGCCAACTATGCCAACGGCCAGATCGAGGGGCGGGCGCTGACCTACACCGATGACGGTGCCGTGCTGCTTTCGGATATCTCGTGGCGCCATGGTTCGCGAGAGGGTGCCTTTCGTCTCTATCACCCCAATGGTCAACCCGATACGGTGGCAATGTACGAGGGGGATGAGCCCATCGGTAACGTGCAATCATTTGATGCGACTGGGGTGTTGATCGCGGACAGGAACTATTGCCACGTGCCTGATGGGAAATACACCCGTATCAAGCTTTGCGGCAAGCAGCGCGGGGCTTTCAACAACGGGCATTTCGACTCGGAGAGTGATTACCTGTTCGGTAATGAGCAAAGCGCCCGCCATACCCAGGACGGGCGCAAGGTCCGGGAGGTGTTGTTGGGGCCTGATGATCGCGTGACTCACAACGAGTACTACCCCAGCGGCCAGTTGAAGTTCTCCGAGGCCAAGCAGGGCTTTCGCCTGATAATGGTCGAGGGGCGCGAATACAGGGACTACTCGTACGCCAGGCGCGAAGGGGAGACGGTCTACTACTACCCGACAGGTGTGGTTGAGCGCCGCATGAACTTCAAGGATGACAAGATAGTGGGTTGTTACACCGGCTACGACGAGGCGGGCGTGCAGAATTTCCCACCGCCGGGAGGTTGTCCTCTGCCCAAACCGGTGGTTTTCAATTTTGGGGAGTAAGGCTTCTGCTGGGGATTGCGGGTTCATTAAACTGGAAATCGCCGCAGATCCAGGTGTGGGAGCGAGCTTGCTCGCGATGATGGCGGCACAGTCACCATCGCCGTCATCTGGCCCACCGCCATCGCGAGCAAGCTCGCTCCCACAGGGGATTTGTGTTGGGCGCTAAATTTATGCCTGCTGAAGATCCAGTGTGAGAGGGGGGCTGGTTAGGGTTAAATCGCAGGCAATAAAAAACCGACCCTGAGGTCGGTTTTTTAACGAGCGCGTCGCTTAGGCAGCAGCGGCAACGTTCAGGGCCTTTACGTGGCCATTCAAGCGGCTCTTATGGCGAGCAGCCTTGTTCTTGTGGATGATGCCTTTATCGGCCATGCGGTCGATAACTGGCACAGCCAGAACGTAAGCAGCTTGAGCTTTTTCAGCGTCTTTTGCGTCGATGGCCTTAACTACGTTCTTGATGTAGGTACGGACCATGGAACGCAGGCTGGCGTTGTGGCTGCGACGCTTCTCAGCCTGTTTTGCACGTTTTTTGGCGGAAGGTGTGTTGGCCACCGTCGAGCTCCTCGAAAGACTTTTTGGGAAATAGCAAACAAAATAGGCCGCGAATCATGCCGATGAGTTGAAGTCTTGTCAAGGGCGGGTGACGCGTTCCGCTGAATGGCAGGTGCTGCGCACCGAAGGATTTCTTTCCGGCGTGCGACCTGTAAACTCGCGGGCTTTGGCTCTGCACTGTTTAGCGGCGCGGAGTATCGCACAAGTGGGCGCGTTGTTCGCCTGCTGTTTATCGACAGGCAAAAACTCTTTTCATGAATCTGCTCAAATCGTTGGCCGCCGTCAGCTCTATCACGATGCTTTCCCGCGTCCTGGGGTTCGTTCGCGATACGTTGATCGCACGGATATTCGGCGCCGGGATGGCCACCGACGCCTTCTTCATCGCCTTCAAGTTGCCCAACCTGTTGCGGCGGATCTTCGCCGAAGGGGCGTTCTCCCAGGCCTTCGTGCCGATCCTGGCGGAATATAAAAGCCAGAAGGGCGACGAAGCGACCCGCACGTTCATTGCCTACGTCACCGGCCTGCTGACGTTGGTGCTGGCGCTGGTCACGGCGGCCGGCATGCTCGCCGCGCCATGGGTGATCTGGGCCACGGCCCCGGGTTTCACCGATACGCCAGAAAAATTCCAGCTCACCTCGGACCTGTTGCGGGTGACCTTTCCTTATATATTGCTGATTTCCCTGTCGTCCCTGGCCGGGGCGATCCTCAATACCTGGAACCGCTTTTCCGTACCGGCCTTTGTGCCGACCCTGCTCAACGTCAGCATGATCGTGTTCGCGGTATTCCTGACGCCGTATTTCAATCCGCCGGTGATGGCACTCGGCTGGGCGGTGTTGGTGGGTGGCCTGGCGCAATTACTCTATCAACTGCCGCACCTGAAAAAGATCGGCATGCTGGTGCTGCCACGGCTGAACCTGCGCGACAGCGGCGTGTGGCGGGTAATGAAGCAGATGCTGCCGGCGATCCTCGGGGTGTCGGTGAGCCAGATTTCCCTGATCATCAACACCATCTTTGCCTCGTTCCTGGTGGCCGGCTCGGTGTCGTGGATGTATTACGCCGACCGCTTGATGGAATTGCCGTCCGGCGTGCTGGGTGTGGCCCTGGGCACGATCCTGCTGCCAACCCTGGCCAAGACCTACGCCAGTCAGGACCGCCAGGAGTACTCGCGCATCCTCGACTGGGGCCTGCGCCTGTGTTTCGTGCTGGTCTTGCCTTGTTCCCTGGCCCTGGGAATCCTGGCTGAGCCGCTGACGGTTTCGCTGTTCCAATACGGCCAGTTCAATGCCTTCGACGCCTTGATGACCCAGCGTGCGCTGATTGCTTACTCGGTGGGCCTGCTCGGGATCATCGTGATCAAGGTGCTGGCGCCGGGGTTCTATGCCCAGCAGAACATTCGCACGCCAGTGAAAATCGCCATTTTCACCCTGGTGATGACGCAATTGTTCAACCTGTTGCTCATCGGCCCGCTGGCCCACGCCGGCCTGGCCTTGGCGATCAGTGCCGGCGCGTGCCTCAACGCCGGGCTGCTGTTTTACCAGTTGCGCAAGCAGAAGATGTATCAACCGCAGCCGGGCTGGGGCAAGTTCGGCCTCAAGCTGGTGGTCGCCGTGGCGGTGATGTCGGCGGTTTTGCTGGGGGCGATGCATTTCATGCCGGCTTGGAGCGAAGGGCAGATGCTTGAACGTTTCCTGCGCCTGGGGGCGCTGGTAGTTGCCGGCGTGGTGGCGTATTTCGGCATGTTGCTGCTGATGGGGTTCCGTCTGCGTGACTTCAATCGCAAGGCCTTGAGCTGAGGGGTAAGCCCCCGATAATCCCGGGCCGGGCAGTGGTTTTGTCGGTTCGATCACTTTGGGGTGCGGTGTTGCCTGTCGTCGGCCGCCGGGTGTGGTTATAATCGGCCACTTTATGAGCAAGAAGCGCGTTATGCAGCTGGTTCGAGGCCTCCACAACCTGCGCCCCCAGCATCGGGGCTGTGTCGCCACTATTGGCAACTTTGACGGTGTTCACCGTGGCCACCAGGCTATCCTGGCGCGACTGCGCGAGCGTGCGCTGGAGCTGGGCGTGCCCAGCTGCGTGGTGATCTTCGAGCCGCAGCCGCGGGAGTTTTTCGCCCCGGATACCGCCCCGGCCCGTCTGGCCCGGTTGCGCGACAAGCTGCAATTGCTGGCCGCCGAAGGCGTCGACCGGGTCCTGTGCCTGGCCTTCAACCAGCGCCTGAGCAAGCTCAGCGCTGCTGAGTTCGTCAAGACCATCCTGGTGGATGGTCTGGATGTGAAGCATCTGGAAGTGGGCGATGATTTCCGTTTCGGCTGCGACCGCTCCGGGGATTTCGACTATTTGCAACAAGCCGGTATCGCCCATGGTTTTACCGTCGAAGCGGCGCAGACTGTCGAGATGGACGGCTTGCGCGTCAGCAGTACCCAGGTCCGCAATGCCCTGGCGGCTGCCGACTTCGAATTGGCCGAGCGCTTGCTCGGCCGGTCGTACCGGATTGCCGGGCGGATCCTGCACGGGCAGAAACTGGCGCGTCAATTGGGCACGCCAACGGCCAACGTGCAACTCAAGCGTCGTCGTGTGCCGCTGACCGGGGTGTTCCTGGTGAGTGTCGAGATCGACGGGAAGACCTGGCCCGGTGTCGCCAATATCGGCGTGCGGCCCACGGTCCAAGGGGATGGCAAGGCCCACCTCGAAGTACATGTTCTGGATTTTGCCGGCGATCTGTATGACCGGCGTTTGACGGTGGTTTTCCACCATAAGCTGCGTGAAGAGCAGCGTTTTGCCTCTCTGGAGGCGCTCAAGACGGCGATCCATGCAGATATCGCCGCCGCCCGTGCCCTTGTCGCAACCAGCGCCAATCGCTAATGAAGAGCCTTAAATGACCGACTATAAAGCCACGCTAAACCTTCCGGACACCGCCTTCCCAATGAAGGCCGGCCTGCCTCAGCGCGAACCACAGATTCTGCAGCGTTGGGACAGCATTGGCCTGTACGGAAAGTTGCGCGAAATTGGCAAGGATCGTCCGAAGTTCGTCCTGCACGACGGCCCTCCGTACGCCAACGGCACTATCCACATCGGTCACGCGCTGAACAAGATTCTCAAGGACATGATCATCCGCTCCAAGACCCTGTCGGGTTTTGATGCTCCGTATGTCCCGGGCTGGGACTGTCATGGCCTGCCGATCGAACACAAGGTCGAAGTGACCCACGGCAAGAACCTGGGCGCGGACAAGACTCGCGAACTGTGCCGTGCCTACGCCACCGAGCAGATCGAAGGGCAGAAGTCTGAATTCATCCGCCTCGGCGTGCTGGGCGACTTCGCCAACCCGTACAAGACCATGGACTTCAAGAACGAAGCCGGCGAAATCCGTGCCCTGGCGAAAATCGTCGAGGGCGGCTTCGTGTTCAAGGGCCTCAAACCAGTGAACTGGTGCTTCGATTGCGGTTCGGCCCTGGCCGAGGCGGAAGTCGAGTACGAGAACAAGAAGTCCTCGACCATCGATGTCGCGTTCCCGATCGCCGATGAAGACAAACTCGCCACGGCTTTCGGCCTGGGCAAGCTGGCCAAGCCGGCCTCGATCGTGATCTGGACCACCACCCCGTGGACCATCCCGGCCAACCAGGCGCTGAACGTCCACCCGGAATTCAACTACGCCCTGGTCGACGTCGGTGACAAGCTGCTGGTGCTGGCCGAAGAACTGGTCGAATCCTGCCTGGCCCGCTACAACCTCGAAGGTTCGGTGGTCGCCACCGCGCCAGGTTCGGCGCTGGAGCTGATCAATTTCCGTCATCCGTTCTATGACCGCCTGTCGCCGGTATACCTGGCCGACTACGTGGAACTGGGCGCAGGTACTGGCGTGGTTCACTCCGCGCCGGCCTATGGCGTCGACGACTTCGTGACCTGCAAGAAATACGGCATGGTCAACGACGACATCCTCAACCCGGTGCAGAGCAATGGCGTGTACGCACCGTCGCTGGAGTTCTTTGGCGGTCAGTTCATCTGGAAAGCCAACCCGGCCATCGTCGACAAGCTGACCGAAGTCGGCGCGCTGCTGCACACCACCGTCATCGAACACAGCTACATGCACTGCTGGCGCCACAAGACCCCGCTGATCTACCGCGCCACTGCGCAGTGGTTCATCGGCATGGACAAGCAGCCCACCAGCGGTGACACCCTGCGCCAGCGTTCGCTCAAGGCCATCGAAGAAACCCAGTTCGTGCCGGCCTGGGGCCAGGCGCGCCTGCACTCGATGATCGCCAACCGTCCGGACTGGTGCATCTCCCGCCAGCGCAACTGGGGCGTGCCGATCCCGTTCTTCCTGAACAAGGAAAGCGGCGAGTTGCACCCGCGCACCGTCGAACTGATGGAAGAAGTTGCCAAGCGCGTCGAGTCCGAAGGCATCGAAGCCTGGTTCAAGATGGATGCCGCCGAGCTGCTGGGCGACGAAGCGCCACTGTACGACAAGATCAGCGACACTCTGGACGTCTGGTTCGACTCCGGCACCACCCATTGGCACGTGCTGCGCGGTTCGCACCCGATGGGCCACGAGAGCGGCCCGCGTGCCGACCTGTACCTGGAAGGCTCGGACCAGCACCGCGGCTGGTTCCACTCGTCGCTGCTGACCGGTTGCGCCATCGACAATCACGCGCCGTACCGCGAGTTGCTGACCCACGGCTTCACCGTCGACGAGTCCGGTCGCAAGATGTCCAAGTCCCTGGGCAACGTGATCGCGCCGCAGAAGGTCAACGACACCCTGGGCGCCGACATCATGCGCCTGTGGGTGGCGTCCACCGACTATTCCGGCGAGATGGCCGTTTCCGAGCAGATCCTGCAACGCAGCGCGGACGCCTACCGGCGGATCCGTAACACCGCGCGCTTCCTGCTTTCCAACCTGACCGGTTTCAACCCGGCCACCGACCTGCTGCCGGCCGAAGAAATGCTCGCGCTGGACCGTTGGGCCGTGGACCGTACCCTGTTGCTGCAACGCGAATTGCAGGAGCACTACGGCGAATACCGCTTCTGGAACGTCTACTCCAAGATCCACAACTTCTGCGTGCAGGAGCTTGGTGGTTTCTACCTCGACATCATCAAGGACCGCCAGTACACCACCGGCGCCAACAGTAAGGCCCGTCGTTCGTGCCAGACCGCGCTGTTCCACATCAGCGAGGCGCTGGTGCGCTGGATCGCACCGATCCTGGCGTTCACCGCTGACGAGCTGTGGCAGTACCTGCCGGGCGAGCGTAACGAATCGGTGATGCTCAACACCTGGTACGAAGGCCTGACCGAACTGCCGCAAGGCTTCGAGCTGGACCGTGCGTATTGGGATCGCGTGATGGCGGTCAAGGCGGCGGTCAACAAGGAAATGGAGATCCAGCGCGCGGCCAAGGCCGTCGGTGGCAACCTGCAGGCCGAAGTGACCCTCTATGCCGAAGACGCACTGGACGCCGACCTGGCCAAGCTGGGCAACGAACTGCGCTTCGTGCTGATCACCTCCACCGCCAGCGTCGCGCCTTTCGTGCAGGCGCCGGCCGATGCGGTGACCACTGAAGTCAGCGGCCTGAAGCTGAAGATCGTCAAGTCGAACCACACCAAGTGCGCCCGTTGCTGGCACTGCCGCGAAGACGTCGGCGTGAACCTGGAGCATCCGGAAATCTGCGGTCGTTGCGTCGACAACATCAGCGGCACCGGTGAGGTTCGTCATTATGCCTAACGCGGCGGGCCGCTTCGGGCGGCTGGGCTGGCTCTGGTTGAGTGTGCTGGTACTGGTCATCGACCAGGCCAGCAAGTACTACTTCGAGAACTCGCTGACCATGTACCAGCAGATCGTGATCATTCCCGACTACTTCAGCTGGACCTTGGCCTACAACACTGGGGCGGCATTCAGCTTCCTGGCCGACAGTTCGGGCTGGCAGCGCTGGCTGTTCGCCCTGATCGCCGTCGTGGTCAGCGCCGTGCTGGTGGTCTGGCTCAAGCGCCTGGGGCGCAATGAGACCTGGCTGGCCGTGGCGTTGGCCTTGGTGCTCGGTGGTGCCTTGGGTAACCTCTATGACCGCATCGCGTTGGGCCATGTCATCGATTTCATCCTGGTGCATTGGCAGAACCGCTGGTATTTCCCGGCGTTCAACTTTGCCGACAGCGCCATCAGCGTGGGCGCCGTGATGCTCGCCCTGGATATGTTCAAGAGCAAGAAAACCGGAGAAGCCGTCCATGACTGAGCAGCGTATCGCTCAAAACACTGAAGTGAAGCTTCACTTCGCCCTGTACCTGGAAAACGGTGACACCGTCGACAGCACCTTCGACAAGGCTCCGGCGGTGTTCAAGGTCGGTGACGGCAACCTGCTGCCAGGCTTCGAAGCGGCGATCTTTGGCTTCAAGGCCGGCGACAAGCGCACCGTGGTCGTACCGCCAGAAAACGCCTTTGGTCAGCCCAACCCGCAAAACGTGCAGACCATGCCACGCTCCCAGTTCCAGGACATGGAGCTGTCCGAGGGCCTGCTGGTGATCTTCAACGACGCGGCCAATACCGAGCTGCCGGGTGTGGTGAAGGCTTTTGACGACGCCCAGGTGACCGTGGATTTCAACCATCCGCTGGCGGGCAAGACCTTGAACTTCGAAGTGGAAATCCTCGAAGTGAAGGCGGTTTAAGGTTTTACAGGCAGTTCCTGCTGCCACTCGATTTACTGTGGGAGCGAGCTCGCTCGCGATTGCGCAGACCCTTTTAGTCCAGGGGTGACTGCCCCATCGCCATCGCGAGCAAGCTCGCTCCCACATGGGATCTCCATTGTTTTCGGGCCTTTCGCTCGATTAACAGGCAAGCATTCAATTCTTGCGCGCAAGACACGAGGCACAGCATGCAAATCAAACTCGCCAACCCCCGTGGCTTCTGCGCCGGTGTGGACCGGGCGATCGAAATCGTCAACCGCGCCCTGGAAGTCTTCGGGCCGCCGATCTACGTGCGCCACGAAGTGGTCCACAACAAATTCGTCGTCGAAGACCTGCGTAGCCGCGGGGCGATTTTCGTCGAGGAGCTGGACCAGGTACCGGACGACGTCATCGTGATCTTCAGCGCCCACGGGGTTTCCCAGGCAGTACGCACCGAAGCCGCCGGTCGTGGCCTGAAGGTCTTCGACGCGACGTGCCCATTGGTGACCAAGGTGCACATCGAAGTGGCGCGCTACAGTCGTGATGGTCGCGAATGCATCCTGATCGGTCATGAAGGCCATCCGGAAGTCGAAGGCACCATGGGCCAATACGATGTCAGCAACGGCGGAGCGATCTACCTGGTCGAAGACGAGGAGGACGTGGCGGCCTTGCAGGTTCGCAACCCTGAGAGCCTGGCTTTTGTTACCCAGACGACCCTGTCCATGGACGACACCAGCCGTGTGATCGACGCCCTGCGCTCGCGTTTTCCGGCCATCGGTGGCCCGCGCAAGGATGACATCTGCTACGCCACCCAGAACCGTCAGGATGCGGTCAAGCAACTGGCCGACGAATGCGATGTGGTCCTGGTCGTCGGCAGTCCCAACAGCTCCAACTCCAACCGCTTGCGTGAGCTGGCCGAGCGCATGTCCACCCCGGCCTATCTGATCGACGGTGCCGAGGACATGCAACGCAGCTGGTTCGACGGCGTCGAGCGCATCGGCATCACCGCCGGTGCTTCCGCGCCGGAAGTGCTGGTGCGCGGCGTGATCCAGCAATTGCAGGCCTGGGGTGCAACGGGTGCCGATGAACTGGCCGGTCGCGAGGAGAACATCACGTTCTCGATGCCGAAAGAGCTGCGCGTGCGCTCCTTGCTTTAAGTCCTTTCTCGCACAGCGCCTGCTCGGCCTCGACGCTTTCCAGGCGGACGCGGCCGGAGGGCGCCAGTATCACTTGATGGTGGCTGACCGGCCCGCGTTTGGCGCAGACATGCAGCCTGCCGGCCTGGAATGCGCCGCTGGGGTGCAGTGCTTCCCCCTGGTTGCCGAACCTCACCCTGCGTCTCATCGGCTGGTTGCCGACCACACGGGCGCTAGCGGGGCGTTCCATCAGCAAGGTTTTTTCCTTGTTGTCCAGCATGATCCGCCAACCCCGGCCCCAATCATTGTCTATTCCTTGTATCAATACGCTGCGATTACGCGTGATGGCTTCGCTGCGGGCAATGCGCAAGCCGCTGATCAGCAACTGCGCGGTGTCCTCGCGTTCGATGGATTCGATCAGCTCTTTGTAGCTCGCGCCGGCCCACGGCAGAACAATTGCGGCGATTGCCAGTCCCATGAGCAGTTCGATCAGGCTGAAACCCTGTTGATACATGACGTCTCCTCCCTGGAGTACGAAAACGACGAGCGCCGTAAACCGAAACAACCGCACATACGGCGGTGGTTTGTTCTAGCGTGTAGAGGCAGGTATAGCCGACGGCAACGGAGGGCACCGATGGATCTTCGTACAAAAGGTTTCACGCTGATCGAGGTGCTGGTGGCCCTTGGCGTGCTGCTGATCCTGATCACCATGGCGGTACCGTCATTCACTGGCTCGCTGCAGAGCACCAAGGCCGATACCGATATCGGCGACTTGCGCCGGGCGCTGAACTTTGCCCGGATGGAGGCGATCGACCGTGGTATCACCACGCGAATTCGCCCCACGGCCCAGGGCAGTGTCTGGAGCGGCGAACTGACGGTCTATGACAGTACTGGCACGCCGGCCAATGTATTGCGGGTTGTTCCAGCAATGAGCAGCGGCGCGACTCTGACGCTAACCTCAGACGTGACTAACATTGATTTCAACAACCTCGGCGGGTTGTCGGCACCAGCCACGCCGGTGAGTTTCAATTATGTACGCGGGGCGCAGAGCAGGACGCTGAGTGTTTGCCTCAATGGAAGAATCGTATTGGGTGGAAGTTGCGGATGAAGGGTTGCAGTAAAAGGGCGCAGGCCGGCATGACGTTGATCGAAGTGCTGGTGGCGGTGCTGATTCTCGGCGTCGGTTTGCTGGGGGCGGCGATGATCCAGCTCAATGCGCTCAAGTACACCGACAGTTCGCGCATGACCAGCCAGGCCAGCTTCATTGCCTACGACCTGCTGGACCGCATTCGCGCCAACTCCGGAGCCGACTACACCATCACACCGCCCAGCTCGCCGAACCTCAACGTGGCCCGGGACCAGGACCTCTACGATTTCAAGACCAACATCATTGCCTTCGGCGGCGCCACGGCCACTGGCACCATTGCGCTGAACCAGCGCGTCTACACCATCACCATTTCCTGGGACGACACCCGGGCCGCCAATACCACCAACGCCGCCGAGGCGCGGCGCAGCTTCGTGCTGACCAGCCGCGTCGCCGTCGACCCGGTGGGGACGCCGCCATGAACCGGCACAGTCGCGGTTTTGGCCTGATCGAGTTGATGATCGCGCTGGTGCTCAGCCTGATCGTCGTGTTGGGTGTCGTGCAGATTTTCATTGCCGCCAAAAATACCTACGTCAGCCAGAACGCCGCCGCGGTGATTCAGGAGGACGCGCGGTTTGCCTTGAGCAAAATGGTCCAGGAAATTCGCATGGTGGGCATGTTCGGCTGCCTGGCGACCGTCATCGATGCTTCAACGGATAACAGTTTCGCGGCCAGCCAGACCACTCCAATCCGTTGGGATAACGCCAACCGGAGGTTGACCCTGGTCACTGCGGACATTGGGAGTGGCGGTAGCGTGCCGACCTGGACCGTCGTCTCCGATTGCCGTACCTCGGCGACGGCCTACTCGAACGCACGGGTGCCAGCGGCGGGGCAGTTGGCCTTCCCGATCCGTCGATTGGTCTACAGCTTCAACAACAACCAATTGCTGTTGGGCAGCGGCACCGCCAATCCGCCGACCCTATCGGTGCTGGTGGACAACGTGCGGGCGTTCGACGTGACGTTTGGCGTGGCCGCCAGCGCCACGGACGTCGCAGCGTCGAGCTACACCGGCAACCCGGCAGACCCGGCACTGATCCGCAGCGTGCGCCTGAGCCTGACGCTCTTTGATCCAAGGAACACGGTGCGCGAGCAGACCTTCAACGTGGTTGCCGCCTTGCGCAACCGGCTTCTATGAGGGGGCGCTCGATGATCTCGATGGATCTCAAGCATCGCCAGCGTGGCATGGCACTGCTGGTCAGCCTGGTTTTCCTGTTGCTGCTGACGCTGATCGGCCTGTCGTCGATGCAGAGCGCCACCCTCCAGGAAAAGATGACCAGCAGCGTCATGCAGCGCAACCAGTCCTTCCAGATTGCCGAGGCTGCGCTGAGGATGGGTGAGAGTGCGGTGCAGGTCGAGACCTATTCCTTGCCAGCCTGTACCACCACGATCCAATGCGCGCCGCCGACCGAGTCGGCGACCATCACGGCGGCGGGGCGCAATTCGTCGTCGGGGGTGCTCTGGGTTGCCGCTGCCGGCGGGTTTTATGGCGTGCAGAACATCGGCACTACGCTTGCGGCGGTCAACGTGCCGGTCAATACCTCGGCGACGCTGTACCGGATCACGGCGGTGGCGGTGGTGGGCAATAACCAGCGCAGCGTGGTGGAGAGCATCTATGCGAAATACTGAGGCTCGCCGTGGCTGGATAGCGATGTTGTGGGGGTTGTTGCTCAGCCTTTACCTGGCGGCACCGGCCTATGCGTTCACGCCTTCTGATTCACCGCTGTTGAGTGCAGCTGCCGTTACACCGAACGTGATGTTGCTGATCGATGATTCGGGGAGCATGAACAACATTATCTGGGCGGCGGGGTTTGATCCGGCGGCGGCGCAAACGCGCACTTATGCCTGCAGCGCCAGTAACAACTGTAACGACAGGTATGAGCTGGACCTGGAAGATTCGAACATCCTGTTGGTGGGCCTGTTGCGTGGCGGCTGCTCGTCTGGCTGGTACGGTCTCTATCGACCCAGCATTGGGCGGGTGTGCCTTCGGTTGCCGGACCCTGTGGGAGGCGGCAATACCCGTTATACCGGTAAATACCTGGCGTATCTGGTGACCCTGGCCAACGGCTCGAGCCGGGATTTCACCACTGGCACGATTCCCAACGATTATCGAATCAACGTGGCGCGGGATGTGTCCAACGACCTGGTTGCCAGCAATCGTGCCTTGCGTATCGGCCTCGCCACGTTCAACCCGCCCAACAGCAGCAATTCCGGGCCAGGGGGCTACATCGCTCGCGCCATCAGCGACCTGTCGCCGGTCAGCGGCAGCGTGACCCAGACCCAGGCCAACAGCAACTACAGCGCGTTGATCAACGCCATCAACGGCTTGGGCGCCGTTGCGAATACGCCGCTGGCCGAGAGCTATTACGAAGTCACCCGCTATTTCAGGGGCATGGCGCCGTACTACAACAGCACGCCGACCACCTATACCAGCCCGATTCAGTACCGCTGCCAGAAAAACTTCGGCGTGGTCATCACCGACGGTTTACCCACCTATGACCGGACGTTTCCCACCAACGACCCATTAGGCTTGGCCCGTTTGCCGAACTGGGATGGCGTCAACAACGATGGTGCCGATCTCAGTGGTGACGGCGAGGGCGACACGCTATATCTGGATGATATCGCCAAGTTCGCCTTCGACATCGACATGCGTTCCACCGGCACCGACGCCACCGGCCAGAGCTGGAACGCCACGGATTTCACTCGGCAATACCTGAACACCTACACCGTGGGTTTTACCGCCAGCAACCCGATGTTGTCCGACGCCGCCCGCTACGGCGCAGGCAAGTATTACCAAGCGAGCGACAGCGAAGGCCTGAACTCAGCGTTGGCCTCCGCCTTGAGCGACATCACCTCCAAGGCCGGGTCCGGGGGCGCCGGCACGACCAACGCCGCCACGTTGTCCAGCACCTCCAGTTACTACCAGACCACCTACGACCCCAAGGACTGGCGCGGCACCATCCGGGCGTTCGGCTTCACCTCGGCAGGCACGGTCAACAGGGCGGCGGTGCAATGGACCACCGACACCGCCATCGTGCCCGGCGCCACGGCACCCATCTATCAATCCTGGAACACCGTGACGAATGTGCCTGTCACCCTGGCCTTCGCTAACTTCTCACCGGCCCAGCAAACCAGCCTCAGCCAGAACCTGCCCACGGGAATCACCGGCAATGACTTGGTGGAGTGGAGCAAGGGTGTCAACAAAACCGGCCTGAAGGTGCGCAGTGTATTGCTGGGGGACATCATCAACTCGCCGTTGGTGCTGGCATCACCCAATGAACAGACCGCCGCGGATTTGCTCAACGACACCAGCTACAGTACGTACTTGACGACCAAGGCGGCGAACATGAGCGCCAACCTGGTGGTGAACGCCAACGACGGTTTTTTCAGTGTCATCAATAGCACTAACGGTACGCGGCGTTACGCCTATATGCCGTCGAGCGTGCTGCCATCGCTGCAGAACATTGCTGACACCAACTACGTCAATGGCGTGAGCCACAAGTTCCTGGTGGATGGGCAGATCGGCGTATTCGATACGCAGTCGGGGAGTGCCTGGAAGACGGTGGCCGTGGGCGGCACGGGTGCCGGCGGCAAGACGTTCTTCGCGGTCCAGCTGTTCGATGCGTCGGCGGGCAATGTGTTTCGGGCGTTGTGGGAAATCAGCGCGCCGACCGTTGCCAACACCGCCAATGCTTTCAATGACCTGGGCTACGCCTACGCCCGCCCCGAAGTCGCCCGCCTGGCGGATGGGCGCTGGGCGGCGTTCATCTCCAACGGCTACGGCAGCAACAGCGGTGTTGCGGCGCTGTACGTGGTGGATATCCGCGACGGCTCGTTGATCAGGAAAATCGTCATCAACAGCAGCGAGACCGGTAATGGCTTGTCGTCGGTCAAGCTGCGGGTCAACTCCCAGAATGTGGTGCAGGCGGCATACGGTGGCGACCTGAAAGGGCGGATGTGGAAATTCGACCTCAGTGGCACTTCTCCGACTGCTTGGGGCGTGGCGTTTGCCGGTCAGCCATTGTTCACCACCTCCGGTGGCGCGACTCAACCGATCACCGTTCAACCGCTGCTGGCGGACAACCCTCAGGGCGGTACCCAGGTGTTTTTCGGCACCGGCAAGTTCAACGAAACCGCGGATAAACTCAACAAGGACCTGCAAGGGTTCTACTCGATTTGGGATGCCACCGGCGGTGCCGGGCAAATCACCGTGTCGAGCCTGCAGGCCCAGTCGATCACGGGGGTGTTCTCAGGCAGCACGGGGCAGTTCGTGACTACCAGCCAGACCGACGTGGCTTATCCGACGAAAAAGGGTTGGTACCTGCCGTTGGTGTACAACAATGCGCTGACCGGGGAGCGGGTGATCAACCCGGCCAATCTGGTGAGCGGGCGCGTGGTCTTTACCACGGCCGCCGTCGACACTACCGACCCTTGTGCCAGCTTCGGTACCGGCAAACTGATCGAATTGGATGCGTTCAACGGTAAGATGCTCAATTATGCGGTGCTCGATACCAACGGTGACGGCACGATCAACAGCACCGACACGATTTCCAGCGGGGTGGTCTTCACGGGGGGGATCCCGACCTTGAGCGCCGTCGTCGCCGCCAGCGGGGCCACCAACATGATCGTCAACGACTCCAGCGGCAACATCACCGAGCTGCTGGAAAAATCCGTGGGCGGCAGCCGCCGCATCATGTGGCGACAAATACAATGAAGAGGCAAGGCATGCGCAGATCCAACCGAGGTTTCACCTTGATCGAAATCATGATCGTGATCGCGATCATCGGTATCGTGATCACCGTCGGCTATCCGAGTCTGACCGAATACATGAAGAAGGGCCGGCGGACCGAAATCGCCGGGCTGTTATCGGAGCAGGCGCAGATTCTCGAGCGCTACTACTCGAAGAACAACGTCTACACCAATGCGACCGGCCTGAGCGGCGGCAACGATTTCTATACCATTACCCCGACGCTGGCGGACCAGAGCTTCACCCTGACCGCTGTGCGCAAGAGTGGCTCGTCCATGGCGACGGACAAGTGCGGTGATTTCAGGATCAACAACACGGGCACGCGAGACATGGTCAACCAGGCTGCCGGGCTGACGGTCAAGGATTGCTGGGGCCGCTGAGTTTCTTTTTTTGGGGTGCAGCCTTGTGCCCTCTGTCTTATGAGTCGAATCAGAACATGACCAGGCAACAGCAAGTGGTGATTGTCGGCGGCGGAGTCATTGGCCTGCTGACGGCGTTCAATCTGGCGTCCGAAGGGCGGCGTGTGGTGTTGCTGGACCGTTCCAGTGTCGGCCAGGAATCGTCCTGGGCCGGCGGCGGTATCGTGTCGCCGTTGTACCCCTGGCGCTACAGCCCGGCGGTCACGGCGCTGGCCCATTGGTCGCAGGATTTTTATCCACAGCTGGGCGAGCGCTTGTTCGCTACTACCGGGATCGATCCGCAAGTGCATGTCACCGGTCTGTATTGGCTGGACCTGGACGATCAGGACGAAGCGCTGGACTGGGCCGAGCGTGAAGGGCGCCCGATGCGGGCTGTGGATATCTCGGCTGTCCACGACGCCGTGCCGGTGCTGGGCGCGGGTTTTTCCCGGGCGATCTACATGGCCGACGTGGCCAACGTGCGCAATCCCCGGTTGGTGAAGTCCCTCAAGGCTGCGTTGCTGGCGATGCCGAACGTCAGGATTCATGAGCAGTGCGAAGTCGGCGGGTTCATTCGCGACGGAGGGCGTGTGGTGGGTGTGCACAGTTCTGCCGGAGAAATTCGTGGCGATGAGGTGGTACTGGCCGCCGGTGCCTGGAGTGGCGAGTTGCTCAAGACCTTGGGCTTGAAGTTGCCGGTCGAGCCGATCAAGGGCCAGATGATTTTGTACAAGTGCGCGTCGGATTTTCTGTCGAGCATGGTCCTGGCCAAGGGGCGTTATGCGATTCCGCGTCGTGATGGGCATATTCTGGTTGGCAGTACGCTGGAGCGCGAAGGCTTCGACAAGACTCCGACCGATACTGCGTTGGAGAGTCTGAAGGCTTCGGCACAGCAGTTGATTCCAGCGTTGGGCGGTGCCGAGGTGGTTGGGCATTGGGCTGGGTTGCGGCCAGGCTCGCCTGAGGGCATTCCCTATATCGGTGAGGTGCCGGGGGTTGCGGGGTTGTGGTTGAACTGTGGGCATTATCGCAATGGGTTGGTGCTGGCGCCGGCGTCGTGTCAGTTGTTTGCGGATTTGATGTTGGGGCGTGAGCCGGTGATCGATCCTGTGCCGTATGCGCCGGCTGGGCGCTTGTAAGGTCCGGTTTTTCCTGTGGAGCGGGCTTGCTCGCGACGGCTGCGTGTTGATCAAGTACATATCCATTGCTGCGGTAACGGCTACTTAGGGTTCCGCCCTGACGGCGGCTCACTTTTGGAAGAGCGCCAAAAGTAAGCAAAAGCGCTTTGCCCCACCACTCGGCACCTCGCCTAGGCTCGGTGTGCCCTCACTCCGGCATTGCTCCGTGGGCCCGCCGCGAAGGGCCATCCATGGCCCAGCGCGGCTATCCCGGCATCCATGCCGGGATGCCCACGGATCAATGCCTGCGTTCGGCCATCGTGGTTAACGGGGCGCCCGAGATCAACGTCCGCCCCGAGGCGGCCTAGTAGCCGACCTGGTTCTCCTGGTCGTACACCCGTCAAATCTGTTTGAGCAGGACCTGTGGGAGCAAAGCTTGCTCGCGAGGCGGCCTGACAGCCGGCCTGGTTCTCCCGGTCGTACTCCGATCCCATTGTGGGAGCGAGCCTGCTCGCGAAGACGGTGGCACATCCAAGGCTGATGCAAGCTGATCCACCGCCATCGCGAGCAAGCTCGCTCCCACAGGGATTTGCAGTGGCCAAAAATCTGTAGATCGTCGCCGACCCAGTGTGGGAGCGAGCTCGCTCGCGAAGACGGCGGCACAGGCGATGAATATGTTGAATGCTCCGGCCCCTTCGCGAGCAAGCCCGCTCCCACAGGAGAAACGCGATCACCCTAAATCAGGTCGGCTGTTAGGCCGCCTCGCGGTGGACGTTGATCTCGGGCGCCCCGTTAACCACGCTGGCCGAACGCAGGCGTTGTGGAGTGGGCATCCCGGCATGGATGCCGGGATAGCCGCGCTGGGCCATGGATGGCCCTTCGCGGCGGGCCCACGGAGCAATGCCGGAGTGAGGGCACACCGAGCCTAGGCGAGGTGCCAAGTGGTGGGGCATGAGCGCTTTGGTTACTTTCGCGCTTTTCGAAAGTGACCCGCCGTCAGGGCGGAACCCTAAGTAGCCGTTACCGCAGAAACGGATATACACACCGCCCTGACAGCCGACCAAGCTTTGTGGGAATGGTCGGACAAGATTCTGATTCGAGCCGAATTTTCCGACGAGTTCTGGCGGTTGCCGGGTGGGAAGAACTCTGGCTAACCTTTTCCCGTCGCTGCCAATTCAGCGTCCGGGCGTCGCGGCCCGTTAACTTGGTGCATAATTCCAGCCGACGACGGTGCTTCGGTATTTGTCGTTGTGTCATGGTTGGCTGTGCGTGGGATACCTTCGGGTATGCCGAAGCTCCAAGTTCGGTCCGCGAACCTGCGTACAGCTGCCACCTCCAATCGCGTCGCGGCGATCGGTGACAGCTCCAAAAACTTGGAGATGCACAATGATTAAAGATACACCCAACCCCCCAGAAACAGGTTCCTCGTCAACCCACGTCGATCCTGATCACCAAAAGCTCGATGAAGCCGCCAAACGCGCCCTCGACTATTACCTCGGCCCAAAGCCCGAAACCAAAAAGAAACCCGCCTCAAACCAGTTATTCACTGTCGTGGCCGGCATCGACACCGAATGCCTCCTCACCAACCTCAGCGAAACCCTGGCCTCCGCCAACGCAACAATCAGCGATCTGGCTTTCGAGCTTGACGGTTCGAGACGGCATATTGCCTTGGGGGTACTGCAGTTGATTGAGCTGAGTGAATTACTGGCCAATCGTGTTCTGGACGAGCAGGCGCCTGCGGACGGAAGATAGTCGCGGCGGCAAACATGAAACCCGTGGCAAGGGAGCAAGCTCCCTCGCCACAGGGGGTAAGCGTGAGTTTCAAAACCGTGGCTCAATCCAGCCCAAGCTTCTTCAACCGATACCGCATCGACCGAAACGACAACTTCAACCGCTGCGCCGCCGCCGTGCGGTTCCAGCGGGTTTCCTCCAACGCCTGGAGGATGAGCTTGCGCTCAACGTCTTCCAGGTAATCCTCCAGGTTGTCGACCTGCATCAAATCGGGATTGCCCGCCTCAGTAGTACTATTGCCCTCCGCCAGGCGCAGGTCATCCGCTTCGATCTGCTGCTGTTCGCAAAGGGTGTAGGCACGTTCAAGCATGTTCTCCAGTTCCCGCACATTACCCGGGAAACGGTAATTCTTGAGGGCGTCCAACGCCTGGGGATGTAACCTGGTCGGTGGACTGCCGGTGTTGGCCGCCAGACGCTGGAGCATATGGTTGGCCAGCAGCTCGATGTCTTCACGGCGTTCGCGCAACGGCGGGACGCGCAGTTCGATGACGTTCAGCCGGTAATACAAATCCTGGCGAAAGCGTCCGGCGGCGACTTCGCCGTCCAGGTCCTTGTGGGTGGCGCAGAGGATGCGCACATCCACCACTTCTTCCTGCTGGCCGCCAACAGCGCGCACGGCTTTTTCCTGGATGGCTCGCAACAGCTTGACCTGCATCGCCAAGGGCAAGTCGGCCACTTCATCGAGGAACAGGGTCCCGCCATGGGCGGCCTGGAACAGCCCGGGCTTGTCCTCGATGGCGCCGCTGAAGCTGCCTTTTCGATGGCCGAAAAACTCGCTTTCCATCAGCTCCGTGGGAATCGCCCCACAGTTGACCGGTACGAAGCGCTGGTTGGCACGAGGGCCCTGTTCGTGGATCAGCCGGGCGACCAGTTCCTTGCCGCAGCCCGATTCCCCGCTGATGTACACCGGTGCCTGGCTGCGGGCGAGTTTCTCGATCTGCTTGCGCACGCTGAGCATCGGTGGCGAGTTACCCAGCAGGCTGCGCTCGAGGGTCGTGCCCGGCGTGGCGACCGGCGGCAGGCGCAGGGCACTGGTGACCAGCTCTCGCAGCCGACCCAGGTCGACCGGTTTGGTCAGGAAGTCGAAGGCGCCGGCCTTGAGGGCGTCGATGGCGGTTTCCAGGCTGCCATAGGCGGTGATCATCGCCACGGGCAGTTGGGGGTAGCGTTGCTGGATGTGCTGCACCAGTTCCAGGCCGGTGCCATCGGGCAGGCGCATGTCGGTCAGGCACAGGTCGAAGGCTTCCCCCGCCAGCAGGGCTTGGGCCTCGGCAAGGTTCTTGGCGCTGCGGGTGTCGAGTTTCATCCGGCCCAGGGTGATATCCAGGAGTTCGCGGATGTCCGGTTCGTCATCGACGATCAGGATTCGTTGCCGTGAGCGATTATTCAAATCTGTTTCCGTCCGTGAGCAAAGGTGATGCGAAAGCAACCGCCGCCTTGGCGTGGTTTGAAGTCTAGGCGGGCCTGGTTGCTTTCGCACAGCTCACGGGACAGATAGAGCCCAAGGCCGGTGCCCTGGCTGCTGGTGGTAAAGAAGGGTTCGAACAAATGTGCCTGCTGCTCGGGTGTTACACCGGGGCCGTTGTCGATGATGTCCAGTGTCGACAGCTGGCTGTGGGGATCGATGAACAGTTTCAACCAGGCCTCGGCCTGTTCGTGGGCCATGGCGCTGTGGCGCCAGGCGTTGCGCAGCAGGTTGTCGAGTACTTGGGTCAACTGGTCGGGGTCCATCAGCGTGGTGTAGTCACCCGGGTCGATGCTCAGGTGCAAGTGCTGGTGCTCGGCCATGCTTTCGCGGGCCTGCCGGACGAACTGATCGAGCCAGGTCCGCAGGTCGAGGCGTTGGGGGGTGGTTTGCTGGCGGCGAGACAGCTGCAGGACGTTTTCAATGACGCGATTCATTCGTTGGGAGTGATCTTGAATAATCTGCGTCAGACGCCGATCCGCGTTGTTCAGTTCCTCGGATTCGCGCAGTAATTGCGCTGCGTGGCTGATGGCGCCCAAGGGGTTGCGGATTTCATGGGCGATGCCAGCAGTGAGGCGCCCGAGGGAAGCGAGTTTCAGTTGCTGGGCCTGCTGGGCAACTTGGGCCAGGTCCTCAAGGAATACCAGCAACTGCTGCTGATCGTGATGCCCCAAGGCGATGAAGCTCGGTTGCAGGGTCAGGCCTGTGCCGGTCACGGTCAGGCTGGGGGGGCGCAGGCTGGGGTTGTTCAGCCACAATTGCAGGCGTTCGACCAGGGCGGTGCAATAGTCATCGATTCGCTGGCCGACCAGGTCGTGCATGCCCAGCAGGTTCAAGGCGCTTTCGTTGGCCAATTGCACGCGCCGTTCGCGGTCGAGCACCAGGATGCCGGTGCGCATGCGTTGCAGGATCAGTGCGTTGAGCGCTTCGAGGCCGATTACCTCGCTGGCCCGTTGCTCGGCCAGGGTTTCACTGGCTTCCAGTCGCCGGATCAGGCCCTGTACCAGCAGGGCGGCGGCAAAACACAGTGCCCCGAGGGTGCCGGCTTGCAGATAACTGCTGGGACGGTTTGAGTCGCTCAGGCCGAGGAAAAAGTCGACCCGACGATACCGATCGTGGCGACAGCGGCGATCAACAGGCCGACCCGGCTTCGCAACAGCGTATTGCCGATGGCCACCGAGACGATGAGCAGGTTGCCGATGGCACTGGGCACACCGCCCGCGGCGAAGAACAGCCACGAGAGCAGCAGCACGTCAGTCAGGGTCAGGCCGAACAGCCGGGCAGGGCGGCGGGTGTTCTCAAGGAACACCACCAGCAGGATATTCAGCACCAGGTACAACCAACTGCCACTGCGCAGCAGGTCGTCATTGGCGAACTCCAGCAGGCGGTTGTCCAGTTTGCTGGAGATCAGCAGCACCAGGGTGATGCCGATGCTCAGGCGATACAGGTGATAGAGACGCAGCAGGCGCTGCGCCTGTTTTTCGCGTGGGCTTGAGGCCTCAGCGCTCACGAGTGCCCGGGCCTTGCTCGAGGTGAGCCTGGCTGCAATACCATTGTTGTTCGAGGGCCAGCGCCCGGTCACGGGGCAGGTGTACGCCGCAATGGGCGCAACGGACCATGGGCGGTGCGTCCTGCTCGCGGGGAGCGTTCGGCGCGGAGGAGCCGCCCTTGAACTTGCGCCAGAACCATACCGCGGCGGCAATCAGGGCGATCCAGAACAGTAAACGAAGCATGATGGGCGGCTTTTTGGCTAGAGATCAGGCAGTTTAGCCAAGGACAGGAACGGCGCACAGCGCAATAAAACCCAGGCACAAAAAAGGGAGACCGTCGGGTCTCCCTTTTTTTGGATGCCTTGATCTCAGTCGAACAGACCAAAGGTCAGGTGGCTGAACCAGGAGCGGTCGCTGGACTCGCTCTCCGGCTCTTCTTCCTCGATCACGTCGCCATTTTCGTCCTTGGGCTTGAGTTCGCTCGGGATGGCTTCCTTGGCATCCTGGAACTGGCGCTGTACGTCCTGGTTGGCGCGTGTCTCGCCTGGCGGCAGCGGTGGACGAGACTCGATCAGGCCCAGGGTCGCCTTGCTCAGCCACGAACGGTTGTCCGCTTCGTCGACCCGTGGGGTGAATTGGCCATCGACCAGGGATGGGTGATCCGGGTAGTTCAGCTTGAGGGTTTCCAGGCTGGTGGCCGCCAGGTCGTCCAGGTGCAGGCGCTGGTAGGCTTCGGTCATCACGGCCAGGCCGTCACCCACCGAAGGGGTCTCCTGGAAGTTTTCCACTACGTAGCGGCCACGGTTGGCGGCGGCGACGTAGGCCTGACGGGTCAGGTAGTAGTCGGCCACGTGGATCTCGTAGGAAGCCAGCAGGTTGCGCAGGTAGATCATGCGCTGCTTGGCGTCCGGCGAGTAGCGGCTGTTGGGGAAGCGGCTGGTCAGTTGGGCGAACTCATTGTAGGAGTCGCGCGCCGCGCCCGGGTCACGCTTGGTCATGTCCAGCGGCAGGAAACGCGCCAGCAGGCCGACGTCCTGGTCGAAGGAGGTCAGGCCCTTGAGGTAATAGGCGTAATCGACATTCGGGTGCTGCGGGTGCAGGCGAATGAAACGCTCGGCGGCGGACTTGGCGGCTTCCGGCTCGGCGTTCTTGTAGTTGGCGTAGATCAGCTCCAACTGTGCCTGATCGGCGTAGCGACCGAACGGATACCGCGACTCCAGCGCCTTCAGCTTGGCGGTGGCGCTGGTATAGCTGTTGTTATCCAGGTCGTTCTGCGCCTGTTGGTACAGTTCGACTTCGCTCAGGTTTTCGTCTACGACTTCCTTCGACGAGCAAGCAGCAGTCAATGCGAGGATGGCGATCAGCAGCAGGTGTTTCACTTGCATGGCGGCTTGCGTCCCTATGACGGCCGCTGTCTTGGGCGGGGCCGTCCTGTTATGATGAGCGCCCCGTTGAAAGCCTCGGGGCAAAAGACGCCGTATTTAACCACAAGCGCGCAGCCGAAACCAAAGGCTGTGCCGACGCCCAGTCCGAGCATGTCCGATAAAATAGAACTTCGCGCAGAGGTGCCGTCCGAATTGGGCGGCCAACGCCTCGATCAAGTCGCCGCACAACTCTTTGCCGAGCACTCTCGCTCGCGCCTTTCCGCCTGGATCAAGGACGGCCGCCTGACTGTGGATGGGGCGGTGATCCGTCCGCGCGACATCGTCCACGGCGGTGCCATTCTCGAGCTGACTGCCGAACAGGAGGCCCAGGGAGAATGGGTCGCCCAGGACATCGCCCTGGACATCGTCTATGAAGACGATGACATCCTGGTGATCAACAAGCCTGCGGGCCTGGTGGTGCACCCGGCTGCCGGCCATGCTGATGGCACCTTGCTCAATGCCTTGCTGCACCACGTACCGGACATTATCAATGTGCCGCGTGCCGGCATCGTTCATCGCCTGGACAAGGACACCACCGGTCTGATGGTGGTGGCCAAGACCATCCAGGCGCAGACACAGCTGGTCACACAGCTGCAAAGCCGCAGCGTCAGCCGCATCTATGAATGCATCGTGATCGGGGTCGTCACCGCCGGTGGCAAGATCAACGCCCCCATCGGTCGTCACGGCCAGCAGCGCCAGCGCATGGCGGTGATGGAGGGCGGCAAGCAGGCGGTCAGCCATTATCGCGTGCTCGAGCGTTTCCGCTCCCACACCCATGTGCGGGTCAAGCTGGAAACCGGTCGGACCCACCAGATCCGTGTACACATGGCCCACATCAACTTCCCGTTGGTGGGCGACCCGGCCTACGGCGGTCGTTTCCGCATTCCGCCGGCTGCCAGCCAGACCATGGTCGAATCGCTGAAGAACTTCCCGCGCCAGGCGCTGCATGCACGTTTCCTGGAGCTGGATCATCCGACGACCGGCAAGCGCATGAGCTGGGAGTCGCCGTTGCCGGATGATTTCGTCTGGCTGCTGACGTTGCTCAAGCAGGACCGCGAGGCGTTCATCGGATGAGTGACTGGCTGATACCCGACTGGCCCGCGCCGGCTCGGGTCAAGGCCTGTGTCACGACCCGTGCGGGCGGCGTCAGCCTGGCGCCGTTCGACAGCCTCAACCTGGGCGACCATGTGGGCGACGATCCTGTGGCCGTCGCCGAAAACCGTCGTCGCCTCACCGATCAATTCGCCATCACCCCGGCCTGGTTGCAGCAGGTCCACGGCATTGCCGTGGTCGAGGCTGATCCGGCCCAGGTGGCGGCTGCCGATGCCAGTTGGACCGACACACCCGGTATCGCCTGCACCGCGATGACCGCGGACTGCCTGCCCGTGCTGTTCTGCAACCGTGCCGGCACCCGCGTCGCGGCAGCCCATGCCGGCTGGCGCGGGCTGGCGAACGGCGTGCTGGAAGCCACCCTCGACAGCCTTGCCGTGCCCGCGGATGAAATCCTCGCCTGGCTCGGCCCAGCCATCGGTCCGCAAGCGTTTGAAGTCGGGCCGGAAGTGCGTGAAGCCTTCATTACGCAACTGCCCCAGGCGGCACAAGCCTTTGCCGCAAGCCCCAACGCCGGCAAGTTCCTGGCCGATATCTATGCGTTGGCGCGGCTGCGCCTGGCCGCACGAGGTGTCACGGCCGTCTACGGTGGCGGTCTCTGCACCGTGACCGACCCTCGTTTCTTTTCCTACCGCCGCAACCCGCGCACCGGTCGCTTCGCCTCGTTGATCTGGATCGAACGCTAGACTTCTCTGATCTGTATCAAGGGCGCCCGGCTTGAATCTTCCAGAATCGACCACATCTATAACGGTATCTGGCAGGTTTCTTCATTCAGGATGTTTCCAAGGTCCGGCCTGCTCATTAGGAAGGTGACCCATGCGTATTGATCGTTTAACCAGCAAATTACAGTTGGCCCTGTCCGATGCCCAGTCCCTGGCCGTCGGCCTGGACCATCCCGGTATCGAACCGGCGCATTTGATGCAGGCCATGCTCGAACAGCAGGGCGGTTCCATCAAGCCCCTGCTGATGCAGGTCGGCTTTGACGTCAACAGCCTGCGCAAAGAACTGGCCAAGGAACTCGACCAGTTACCCAAGATCCAGAACCCCACCGGTGACGTGAACATGTCCCAGGATCTGGCGCGGCTGCTCAACCAGGCCGATCGCCTGGCCCAGCAGAAGGGCGACCAGTTCATTTCCAGCGAGCTGGTGCTACTCGCCGCCATGGACGAGAACAGCAAGCTCGGCAAATTGCTGCTCGGCCAGGGCGTGAGCAAGAAAGCCCTGGAAAATGCCATCAACAACCTGCGTGGCGGCGAAGCGGTCAACGACGCCAACCACGAAGAGTCGCGCCAGGCGCTGGACAAATATACGGTCGACCTGACCAAGCGTGCCGAGGAAGGCAAGCTCGACCCGGTTATCGGTCGCGACGATGAAATCCGCCGCACGATCCAAGTGCTGCAACGCCGTACCAAGAACAACCCGGTGCTGATCGGTGAGCCAGGCGTGGGTAAAACCGCCATCGCCGAGGGCCTGGCCCAGCGCATCATCAACGGCGAAGTGCCGGACGGCCTCAGGGGTAAACGCCTGTTGTCCCTGGATATGGGCGCCTTGATCGCCGGTGCCAAATACCGTGGCGAGTTCGAGGAGCGGCTCAAGGCGCTGCTCAATGAGCTGTCCAAGCAGGAAGGGCAGATCATCCTGTTCATCGACGAACTGCACACCATGGTTGGTGCGGGCAAGGGCGAAGGCTCGATGGACGCCGGCAACATGCTCAAGCCCGCGTTGGCCCGTGGCGAGTTGCACTGCGTCGGCGCGACCACGCTCAACGAGTACCGCCAATATATAGAGAAGGACGCAGCCCTCGAGCGGCGCTTCCAGAAAGTGCTGGTGGAGGAGCCAAGCGAGGAAGACACCATCGCTATCCTGCGCGGCCTCAAAGAACGCTACGAAGTTCATCACAAGGTGGCGATCACTGATGGCGCGATCATCGCGGCGGCCAAGCTCAGCCACCGCTACATCACCGACCGCCAGTTGCCGGACAAGGCCATCGACCTGATCGACGAAGCCGCGAGCCGCATCCGCATGGAAATCGACTCCAAGCCCGAAGTGCTCGATCGGTTGGAGCGGCGCCTGATTCAACTCAAGGTCGAGTCCCAGGCCCTGAAGAAAGAAAGCGACGAAGCGGCGAAGAAGCGTCTGGAAAGGTTGCAGGAAGAAATCGTTCGTCACGAGCGTGAGTATTCCGACCTCGAGGAAATCTGGAACTCGGAGAAAGCCGAAGTCCAGGGCTCGGCGCAGATCCAGCAAAAGATCGAACAGTCCCGCCAGGAACTGGAAGCGGCCCGTCGTAAAGGCGACCTCAACCGCATGGCCGAGCTGCAGTACGGGGTGATCCCGGATCTGGAGCGCAGCCTGCAAATGGTCGACCAGCACGGCAAGAGCGAAAACCAGTTGCTGCGCAGCAAGGTCACCGAGGAAGAAATCGCCGAAGTGGTCTCCAAGTGGACCGGCATTCCGGTCTCGAAAATGCTCGAAGGCGAGCGTGACAAGCTGCTGAAGATGGAGAGCTTGCTGCACCAGCGCGTGATCGGTCAGGAAGAGGCAGTGGTGGCGGTCTCCAACGCCGTGCGTCGTTCCCGTGCCGGGCTATCGGACCCGAACCGGCCGAGCGGCTCGTTCATGTTCCTCGGCCCGACCGGTGTCGGTAAAACCGAGCTGTGCAAGGCGCTGGCCGAGTTCCTCTTCGACACTGAAGAGGCCATGGTGCGCATCGACATGTCCGAGTTCATGGAGAAGCATTCCGTGGCACGGCTGATCGGTGCGCCACCGGGTTATGTCGGTTATGAAGAGGGCGGTTACCTGACCGAGGCAGTGCGTCGCAAGCCGTACTCGGTGATCCTGCTCGATGAGGTCGAGAAGGCGCACCCGGATGTGTTCAACATCCTGCTGCAAGTGCTGGAGGATGGTCGCCTGACTGACAGCCACGGGCGCACGGTGGACTTCCGCAACACGGTGATCGTGATGACCTCCAACCTGGGCTCGACGCAGATCCAGGAACTGGTGGGCGACCGCGAGGCGCAGCGTGCGGCGGTGATGGACGCGATCTCTACGCACTTCCGGCCGGAGTTCATCAACCGGGTCGACGAAGTGGTGATCTTCGAGCCATTGGCTCGTGATCAGATTGCCGGCATTACCGAGATCCAGTTGGGTCGCCTGCGCAGTCGCCTCACCGAACGTGAGCTGAAACTGCAGTTGAGCGACGAGGCGTTGGACAAGCTGATTGCGGTGGGTTACGACCCGGTCTATGGCGCACGGCCGCTGAAGCGGGCGATCCAGCGCTGGATCGAAAACCCGCTGGCGCAGTTGATCCTGTCCGGTCGGTTCATGCCTGGTGAGACTGTGACCGGTACAGTGGAGAACGACGAAATCGTCTTCAACTGAAAGGCTGGCACTGCCTGCAATTGAGATGGCCTCGCTTTGCGAGGCCATTTTTTTCATCAGGCCGTTGAACTCAAAGGAAAAGGCTTGTAAAGTGCGCCCCGCAGTCAGTCACCCCAAGGGTTACTTCTCGCTGAGAAGGAATCCAAAATAAGTTGCAAATCATTGTCTTGAAAGCAATTTAAGGGGTTGACAGAGGTTTTGAAGATTGTAGAATAGCGCGCCTCAGACACACGAACGCAGCGATGCGTAAGGGTAGAAGAGGTTGAAGCTAGCTTCAACGTTGTAACTTGAAATATCAGTTCCGTGATAGCTCAGTCGGTAGAGCAAATGACTGTTAATCATTGGGTCCCAGGTTCGAGTCCTGGTCACGGAGCCATTTCAATCGGGGTATAGCGCAGTCCGGTAGCGCGCCTGCTTTGGGAGCAGGATGTCAGGAGTTCGAATCCCCTTACCCCGACCATTTTTGGGTCGTTAGCTCAGTTGGTAGAGCAGTTGGCTTTTAACCAATTGGTCGTAGGTTCGAATCCCACACGACCCACCATTTTTGAAACCAGCTCGCTGGAATCGAATCTTAAGATCAGAGGCCAAAAGCGCTGATCGAGAAGGCGACTTGCAAAGGTCGCCTTTTTTTTACCGGGGTATAGCGCAGTCCGGTAGCGCGCCTGCTTTGGGAGCAGGATGTCAGGAGTTCGAATCCCCTTACCCCGACCATATTAAAAATCCTCGTATCGAAAGATACGGGGATTTTTTTTTGCCTGCGATAAAGTAAATTGGATTTAAGACATCGTACAACCTGCCGATAACCCGCCGACAGGGGCCTGGCCCCACTTCAGGCCAACAATAAAAAAAGGCATTCCCTATGGTTCTTCGTCAGCTGAATATCGCCCCTCGTGCCGCGTTGGGTTTTGCCTTGATCGCCGTGCTGGTGGCGTTGCTCGGGGTGTTCGCGCTGGGACAGATGTCGAGTATTCGTGACAGTGAAGTCGCGGTGGAAAACCAATGGCTGCCCAGTATTCGCGGCGGTGACGAGATTCGCGAGTGGATGCTGCGGATCCGCACCATTTCCCTGCGCATGGCCCTGGACCAGGACCCGAAGAACATTGCGGTGTATCGCGGGCAGATGGATACGCGCGACAAGGAGCTGAGCGAAAAAATCACGGCCTACGAAAAGCTCGTTGTGACGCCTGAAGGCAAAGCCCTCTACGACCAGTTCAAGCAGACCTTCGCCGCTTACCGTGCAGGTATTGCGCAATCTTTCACCCTGGCAGAACAAGGGCGTCGGGATGAGCTGATCAAGCTGCTGCTGGTGGACATGAAGACCGTGGTGGACGGTTCCGGCAAGCAGCTCAACGACCTGGCGGAGCTGTTCTCCAAGCAGGTCTCCATCGAGAGCCAGAAGTCCCAGGAGCACTACGCCAATTCCCGCATGATCGTCAGCCTGTTCGTTGTGCTTGCCGCCCTGGCCACGGTAGCCCTGGCCATGTTGCTTACGCGCAGTATCGTCAAGCCCTTGGGTGAGGCGCTCAACGCTGCGGAGAACGTCGCCCGGGGTGACCTGACCCGGCCAATCGAGACCCATGGCAACGACGAAGTGAGTCGCTTGCTCAAGGCGTTGGCGGCCATGCAGCAGAATCTGCGTGAGACGTTGCAGGGCATCAGCGGTTCGGCCGCGCAACTGGCCACCGCCGCCGATGAGCTGAACGCTGTCACGCTCGACAGCACCCACAGCCTGCAACAACAGAACAACGAAATTGAACAGGCGGCCACGGCCGTCACCGAAATGACCACTGCCGTGGAGGAGGTTGCGCGCAATGCGGTTTCCACCTCCGATGCCACGCGTCAGTCCAGTGAATCGGCGTCCCTTGGGCAGCAGCGGGTCAGCGACACGGTCGATGCCATCGGCGCCCTCGCCAGCGATGTGCAGGTGACCGGTGGCCTGGTGCAATCCCTGGCCAACCAATCGCAGGATATTGGCAAGGTGCTGGACGTGATCCGCGCCATCGCCGAGCAGACCAACCTGCTGGCCCTCAACGCGGCCATCGAAGCGGCCCGGGCGGGTGAGAGCGGGCGTGGGTTTGCGGTGGTGGCCGATGAGGTGCGGGCGCTGGCTTATCGCACGCAGCAATCGACCCAGGAAATCGAGCAAATGGTCCAGGGCATGCGCAGCGGTGCCACCCAGGCACTCGACTCCATGCAGGCCAGCTCCAGTCGCGCCGCCAGTACCCTGGCCATGGCGGAACGGGCGGGGGACGCGTTGCAGACCATCACGGCGTCGGTCAATGAAATCCACGAACGCAACCTGGTGATCGCCAGCGCCGCCGAAGAACAGGCGCAAGTGGCCCGCGAGGTGGATCGCAACCTAGTGAACATTCGTGATTTGTCGGTGCGCTCGGCTTCCGGCGCGGGCCAGACCAGCGCGTCCAGCCATGAGTTGTCGCAGCTGGCGAATTCGCTGCGCATGATGGTGCAGCGGTTTCAGGTTTGATCGAGGATTCAGTACTGGCTGTACCGACCTCATCGCGAGCAAGCTCGCTCCCACAGGATGACCGCGATCAACTGTGGGAGCGAGCTTGCTCGCGATGACGGTGGATCATTCAATGTCAGTGCTGCTGACTCAGTGCAGCTTCAGCCGAGGCTCGGTCCCACGCCCGATCTTGCTACCCAGCATCAACATGGCCGTGCGGAACATGCCGTACAGCGCCATCTGGTGCATGCGGTACAGCGACACATAGAACATCCGCGCCAGCCAGCCTTCGAGCATCACGCTGCCGGTCAGGTTGCCCATCAGGTTGCCCACTGCCGAGAACCGCGACAGCGAGATCAGCGAGCCGTAGTCGGTGTATTTGTATTCCGGCAGGGCCTTGCCCTCGATCCGCAGCTTCAAGGATTTGGCCAGCAGTGAGGCTTGCTGGTGTGCGGCCTGGGCGCGAGGTGGGACGTTGCGCTCGCTGCCGGGTTGCGGGCAGGCGGCGCAATCGCCGAAGGCGAAGATGTTCTCGTCGCGGGTGGTCTGCAAAGTGGGCAGCACGTGCAACTGGTTGATCCGGTTGGTCTCCAGCCCGTCGATGTCCTTGAGGAAGTCCGGGGCGCGAATCCCGGCGGCCCAGACTTTCAGGCTCGCGTCGATCACTTTGCCGTCCGCGGTAATCAGGCTGTCGGCGGTCACCTGGCTGACGGCGGCGTTGGTCATGACGTTGACCCCGAGTTTTTCCAGGGTCTTGTGCACCGGCCCGCCGATACGCTCCGGCAGGGCCGGCAAGACGCGTGGGCCCGCCTCGATCAGGGTGATGTGCATGTTCTCCGGTTTGATCCGGTCCAGGCCGTAGGCGTGCAGTTCGTGGGCGGCATTATGCAGCTCGGCGGCCAGTTCGACCCCGGTCGCACCGGCGCCGACAATGGCGACGCTGATGCGCTCGACGATATCGGTCTGCCCGGCGTGGGCGCGCAGATAGTGGTGCAGCAATTGCTGATGGAAGCGCTCGGCCTGTTTGCGGGTGTCGAGGAACAGGCAGTGCTGCGCCGCGCCTTCGGTGCCGAAGTCATTGGTGGTGCTGCCGACGGCAATCACCAGGGTGTCGTAGCCCAGTTCCCGGGCCGGCAACAGCTCGACGCCGGTCTCGTCATAGGTGGCGGCCAGTTGGATTCTCTTGCGCTCGCGATCCAGGCCGCTCATGCGCCCCAGCTGGAACTCGAAGTGGTTCCATTTTGCCTGGGCGACATAGTTGAGTTCGTCTTCGGAGGAGTTCAAGGAGCCGGCGGCCACTTCGTGCAGCAGCGGTTTCCAGATGTGGGTCAGGTTCGCGTCGACCAGCATCACACTGGCCGTGCCACGCTTGCCCAGAGTCTTACCCAGACGGGTAGCCAACTCCAGACCGCCGGCGCCGCCGCCAACGATGACAATACGATGAGTCATGGGGATATCTCGCAAGGCTAAAGGAAATCGGTGCCGTTACCTGCGCGAGTGCCATGCAACTCATAGCGTCAGGTAACTGATCAGTCGGCTCAACAGGCCCAGGCCGATGGTCACGGCCAGTACCACCACCAGGAGCATCCACGGCCGGAAAGGCCGGCGCTCGACTCGGTGCTGGGACAGTTGCAGGTACTCTTCGACATGCTTCTGGTCTTCTGGGTTCAGGCGGCTGGTCATAAAGGCCTCGTCAGGTAGACGTTGCGGAATGTGAAGACGTTACAGCGTCCGGCTAGCCGGCATTGAAAGCAGCGTAGCCGCTCGCCGGAACGGGTTCGACGCTCAGGCTGTCGTCCAGGCGAATGATTCCACTTTTTAACACCCGGGCGGTGATTCCGCCATGGCCGCGTACCGCCTGGAACGTACCTTCGCCGAGGTTTCGCTCCAGTCGGGCACACGGCTGGCACCAACCGGTGGTTTCAAAAATGGCTTGGCCAATGCGAAAGCGCCGGCCCTTGAGGCTGAACAGATTGATGCCGCTGACCACAATATTGCGTCGCAGCTCCTGTGGCAGCACGGGCCGGTCTTCGGGACGGCCCATCAGCGCGCCGATCACGGCCAGGTGCTCCCATTGGATCAGCGTCACTTGCCGCGCATTGCGCGCGCCGGGGCGCGCATGATCGCCGGTCAGCCCAGCCTCCAGGCGGGCCTCCACGGCGTCCAGTTCGATCATGGGGGCATGGCCCTGGGGTCGTACGCCAATCCAGCGTACGCGGCCTTGCTGGGGCACAGCGGCAATCAGTTCCTGCAGTGGGCTCACAGGCTGATCCCGACATCGAACACGATGCTGCGACCCAGGTTGCTGCGCAGGAAGTCCGGCGCGTCGGGGTGGGCGAACAGCACCCGGGCAAACGTCGGCCCCACCAGTGACAGCGAGCGCCAGCCCTGGCGCAGGTATTCGGTCGGTGGTGGGAAGTGACTGTTGAGGTCCAGCACTTCGCGCTTGAGACTGGCGAAGGCGATGATGTCCAGGTCGCCCAGGTCCATGCCGCGCTCGGTGTAGTTGTGAGCTTTCTTGCGCAGGGTCGGGGCCAGCCGCATCAGGAACTCATTGGCCGGGATCCGCCGCGGCTTGGCCTCACGACGCACCAGCTGGCTCAGGGAGAAAGCGCTGCGGCGGCGTTGCAGTTCATCGCGCCATTCGTCATTGAGGCGGCGGCCCTCGTCGAGCACGAAAAACACCTCGAAATTGGCATCGCGAAACAACACGTCCGGCGGCTCGCCGGCCGGCGCGAACTCGTCGGCGCGATAAGGCACGTTCAGCCCTTGCAGCAGACGCTGGCAGACCCAACGCTCACGCTCCCATTTGCGGGCATTGGAGAGAAAGGCGTTGGCTTGCTCGGCCGCGATGGTCAGCAGGCGTAAGTAATCTGAGTCATCCATGAGCCCAAGCTTAGCGTTCAAATGTGATCAAAAAAAATAAAGCTTGCTGTGAAGGGGCAAATTTCCGCTCAGGCCAGGTAATGCTGTTCACTTAGAGCCTAAAGCAAGGGGGCGAGCCTCTATGCATCTGCACCACCGCTATCGCGAGCAGGCTCGCTCCCACAGGGGGGCTGCGGTGAACGTTGGTTTTTGTGCATGCCTCAAAAACAGTGTGGGGGCGGGCTTGCTCGCGAAGATGGCGGCGCATTCAACATTGATGTTGCCTGACAGACCGCTATCGCGAGCAAGCTTTGCTCCCACAGATCTAACGGATGTACGACCGGGAGAGCCAGGCATGCCGAGCCTAGGCGAGGCACCGAGTGGTGGGGCAGGAGCGCTTTGGTTACTTTCGACTGGGTCGGCTTCCGGGCTTTTCGAAAGTGACTCGCCGTAAGGGCGAAACCCTAAGTAGGCGTTACCGCAGAAACGGATATACACGCCAGGCTGAAACAGATCTCGGAATGGAAGATAAAATTCCGATAAACGCTCAAGTGAGTAGCATTACCCTCAGGCAGGCCCCAGCATGCCATCCTGTTCAGCCTGACACGCCAACCAAGCGCAAAACAAATCCAGCTTCTTGCTCTGCTGCGCGCTGCGCTTGGCGATATAGACGTAGCGGCTCGGGCGAAACCCGAACGGCGCCACCAGGCGACCCAGGCGAATGTCGTCAGCCACCAAGTGCCATGGGGCGACACAAATCCCCAGGCCGGCAATCGCCGCCTCCAACGTAAAGTAATAGTGCTCGTATTCCAGCCCGGCCGGCGCGGTGGCCTGGTGTCCAATCGCATCCCCCCAGTTTGCCCAGGCATCCGGACGGGTTTTGGTATGCAGGAGGGGATGGCTGAAAATCGAGCCCACGTCGGCTAATTGAATACGTGCGGATAAGGTGGGCGACAACACGACGCCCAATCGTTCAGGAAACAGCCGGACGGTGTTTTTCTGCTCGCCCACGATGCCCTGTTCAGCCGTGATCATCACGTCATAGCGATCCCGGCCCGGATCGCTCCCGTGAACCGGTGAGCTCAGGCGAATCTTGATCCCTGGATAAGTCGTATTGAAGTCGAAAAGACGCGGTATCAGCCACTTGACCGTAAATGTGCTGAAGCAGGACACGTCCAAGGTGCCTGTCGCCGTGTCTCGGACCCTGCTCACCGCGGCCTCGATCTGATCCAGTGCGGCCGTCAGTTCCGGCAGCAGTTCTCTACCGGCAACGGTGAGCTGAGGTTTGTTTTTTGGGCCTTCGAACAGGTCCACACCAAGACTCAGCTCCAGCTGGCGTACCTGGCGACTCACCGCGCCAGGCGTGACAGACAGCTCCTCGGCGGCCGCGATCATTTTGCCCAGTCGGGCAGCGGCCTCGAAGGTATGCAGCGCATTCAATGGGGGGAGGCGACGTTTCATAAAGTGACTTTAACTCAATTACATCGAGCGTATAAATCGATATCAGGTATCGGGCGTATTTTGCAGAATCCCCCGGCTCCCGCAGTGTCTGCCGACTGTTCCGAGTCGCCAGGATTGAGGGGCATTCCCTATCAAATTGAGAGCACCTCACATGCCATTCGTTCGTACCGCCGTCATCAAGGGCACCAGCCAGCAGCAACGTCAGCGCATCGTCGATGGCATACATCAAGCACTGGTCGAGAGCATTGGTATGCCAGAGGATGAATTGTTCAACCTGGTCACGGACTATGACCCTGAACAGTTTTTCTACAGCCGCACGTTTAACGGTGTGGCTCGTTCAGACCATTTGATCGTGATTGAGATTACGATGCGCAGAGGGCGCAGTGATGCGATGAAGCGCGAGCTCTACAAAAAAATCGCGGACAATCTCGGGGTTCAAGCCCAGGTTCGTCCGCAAGACGTTTTCATCTTCATGCACGAGAATGACTATTCGGATTGGTCGGTAGGCTTTGGTAAGTTTGCTATGGCCTTGGTACAACAGCCAGGAAGTGTCGCTACTTAAGTAGCGCACGGACGGCGTTCTAGTTCTCGCAGGAGTAGCCCATGATCGGTGCCGAACTGCTTTCACCGCAGACCCTGGCGGCCGGTTGGCTGGTGTATGTGCCGGTGTTGGCCTGGGCCGTGGTGCGGGCGCCGTGGGTCGAACTGTTCACCGACAGCCGTCGCCAGCACCTGCTGTTCGGTACGGTGCTGGCGTTGTTCATGCTGTGGCTGGTGCGCCGGGATTTCGATACGGGCGTTTCGTATCACTTCATTGGCATGACTGCCGTGACGCTGCTGCTGGACTGGCCGTTGTCGATCCTCGGTGGCTTGTGCGCGCAGCTCGCGCTGGTGCTACTGGGCCGTCAGGACATGGCCGCGGTAGGGGTCAACGGTGCGCTGCTGATCCTGTTGCCGGTGCTGGTCACCGAGTGTTGCGCGATCCTGGTGGAGCGCGCCCAGCCGCGCAATCTGTTCGTGTATATCTTCTGTTCGGGGTTTCTCGCGGCCGCGCTTTCGGCGTTGGCGTGCCTGCTGCTGGGGCTTGGCCTGCTGTGGTACGACGGTATATTCGCCATGCCTTACTGGCTGGAAGATTTTGTCGGCTACCTCTGGTTGATCATCTTCCCCGAGGCCTTCATCAACGGCATGGTGATCAGTGCGTTGGTGGTGTTCAGTCCCGAATGGCTGGAGACCTTCAACCGCACGCGCTACCTGTCGGCTCCGTGGAACGATGATGACAAGCCTTGATTCACGTCAAGGCTGCACCACCACACGCCCTTCATGCTTTGGAAAACTTCCAGGAGCACAACCATGAGTGTTTATGAGTGGGCGAGACAAGAGATCAGGCGTAGCCACGATGCCGCAATGGAGATTGGTTTTGACCCAGGCTTGAGCCTGCGCGCCTTGCTCAGTGCGATCGTGCAACAGAGCAAGACAGTGCGCAGCCCTGAAGACCTGGCCGATGAGTTGAGTTTCCTGGCGGAAAACCTCGACGATGAACAGGACTACGGTTTCATGCGGCCTTAATGATGTGAGCGAGGCTCGAAGTCTTCGCTGAACAGCTCGTCCTCGGCGTCGGGGCTGACCGGGATCTTGTGTTCTTCCGACGCCCAGGCACCGAGGTCGATCAGTTTGCAGCGGTCAGAGCAGAACGGCCGGAACTTGCTCTCCGGGCTCCATTCCACAGGGGCGCCACAGGTTGGGCAATCAACGGTTGGGGTTTGGCTCATGATTGGCCTCCACGCAAAGTAAGGTAAAAGTGATGCAGGCGCTCGACCTCGCTGTGCAGCCAGGCGAGGTCGCGATCGTTGACCACCACGTCGTCGGCATGGCTCAGGCGATCCTGGCGGCTGGACTGGGCCTTGAGAATCGCCTGGACCTGCTGTTCGCTGGTCTGGTCGCGCTGCAACGTACGTTCGATCTGCAATTGTTCCGGCGCATCGATCACCAGGATCCGCTGGGTCATGGTGTACTGCCCTGACTCGATCAGCAGCGGCGACACCAGGATCGCATAGGGCGATTGTGCCTGGGCCAGATGATGGGCGATTTCCTCGGCGATCAGCGGATGCAGCAGCGCCTCGAGCCAGCGGCGTTCATCGGCATTCTCGAAGATCAACTTGCGCAGCGCCGCTCGGTCCAGGGCGCCGTCGGCCTGCAATACGCCGGGGCCGAAGTGCTCGGCGATTTTCGCCAGCGCCGGACGCCCGGGCTCGACCACCCAGCGCGCCGCATGATCGGCGTCGATGACGTGCACGCCCAGGTCGATGAAATGCTGGGCCGCCGCGCTCTTGCCGCTGCCGATGCCACCGGTCAGGCCGAGAATCCAGGGTTTTTTCACTGAGGTATTCATTAAAAACCGACAGACTGCCAATAGAAGTCGGTTATTTGACCACCCCAGAGCAAGGCAATCCAGCCGGCAATGGCCAGATAAGGTCCAAAGGGGATCTGCGTCGACCCCGGGGCATCACGCAAGCGCAGCACAATCGCCCCAATAACGGCGCCGACCAACGACGACAGCAGCAGCGTCAGCGGCAGGATCTGCCAGCCACCCCAGGCGCCGAGCATCGCCAGCAGCTTGAAATCCCCATAGCCCATGCCTTCCTTGCCGGTGATCAGCTTGAACACCCAGAACACCGACCACAGCGCCAGGTAGCCGGCCACCGCGCCCCACATCGCCTGGTTCAAGGACACGAAGAGCCCGAAGCTGTTGATGATCAAGCCCAGCCACAACAGCGGCAGCACCAGGGTATCGGGCAGCAATTGATGCTCGGCGTCGATCAGGCTCATGGCCAGCAGGCCCCAGGTCAACACCATCACCATCGCGGCGTGCCAGCCAAAACCGAAATGCCAGGCGACGAACGCCGATAACGCGCCGCAGGCCAATTCGGTCAGGGGGTAACGCCTGCCGATGGGCGCGGCGCAGCTCGAACAGCGGCCGCGCAGTATCAGGTAGCTGAGCAGCGGAATGTTTTCCCAGGGGCGGATGCGATGGCCGCAGTGCGGGCACTGGGAGTGGGGCAGCATCAGGTTGTAGACCGGGCCCGGGGTTTCGGCCGGCAGGCCCAGCAGGTCGTGGGCCTGCAGGCGCCATTCGCGGTTGAGCATCTTCGGCAGGCGCCACACCAGCACGTTGAGGAAGCTGCCGATGATCAGGCCGAGCAATGCTGCAACGAGCACGAAAGCCAGGGGATACAGCACGAAGAATTCGCTCAGGGGCATGTCAGATCGCAGAGCCGAGTTGAAAGATGGGCAGGTACATGGCAACTACCAGGCCACCGACGACCACCCCCAGGACCACCATAATGAAGGGTTCCATCAGGCTGGTGAGGTTGTCCACCAGATTGTCCACCTCGGCCTCATAAAAGCTCGCCACCTTGTCGAGCATGTCGTCCAGCGCACCGGATTCCTCGCCGATGGCGGTCATCTGGACCGCCAGGTTCGGAAAAATCCCTGAGGCACGCATGGAGAAATTCAACTGCATGCCGGTCGAGACCTCCTGCTTGATGCGCTGCACGGCACGTTTGAATACCACGTTGCCGGTGGCGCCAGACACCGAATCCAGGGCCTCCACCAGCGGCACGCCGGCGGCGAAGGTAGTGGACAGCGTGCGGGCGTAGCGGGCCACGGCGGATTTGTACAGCAAGGTGCCGATCAGCGGCAGCTTGAGCAGCCATTTGTCGCGCCAGTCGCGAAAGCGCTCCGAACGCCTGAGCGCATACTTCACGCCAAAAAAAGCCCCCACCGCCCCGCCAAGCATCACCCACCACCATTGCTGCATGATTTCCGACAGGCCTATGACCATCACCGTGAAGGCTGGCAGCTTCGCGCCAAACCCGGAGAATACCGATTCGAATTGCGGCACGACCTTGACCAGCAGGATCCCCGTGACCACTGCGGCGACGAGGACCACTGCCGCTGGATAGGTCATGGCTTTCTTGATCTTGGCCTTGAGCGCTTCGCTCTTTTCCTTGTAGGTCGCGACCCGGTCCAGCAGCGTGTCCAGGGCACCGGCCTGCTCGCCGGCGTCTACCAGGTTGCAGTACAGCTCGTCGAAATATTGCGGGCACTTGCGCAGCGCCGCGGCGAAGCTGTTGCCAGCGGCGACTTCCTGCTTCACCTCGTCCACCAGCTTGCGCATGTTGGGGTTGTCGAAGCCTTCGCCAATGATGTCGAACGCCTGCAACAGCGGCACACCAGCCTTGAGCATGGTGGCCATCTGGCGGGTGAAGAGGGCGATATCCAGCGGCTTGATGCGCTTGCCCTTGCTGAATATCGAGGTGGATTTCTTGCGCACCTTCTGCGGGTTGATGCCTTGTTTGCGCAGCTGTGCCTTGACCAGCGCCGGGCTTTGACCCGTCAGCTCGCCACTCATTTTCGTGCCTTTGCGGTCCTTGCCTTCCCAAGTGTAAACATCGGTTTTGACTGCCTTGACCGCCATGTTCAATCCTTGGTGACCCGGTTGATTTCTTCGAGGCTGGTGACGCCCTGCATCACTTTGAGCAGCCCCGAGGTGCGCAGGTCATTGAAACCGTCCTTGCGCATTTGCAGATCGATTTCCAGCGAGTTGCCCTCGGCCATGATCAGCCGTTGCAGCTCGGGCGTGTTCTTGACCACTTCGTAAACCCCCACGCGCCCTTTGTAACCGTTGTTGCACTGTTCGCAACCGACCGGCTCATAGATCGTGAATGTGCCGATGCGTTCCCGAGGGAAACCTTCCTTGAGCAAGGTTTCCTCGGGAATCTCGATGGCCTTCTTGCAGTGACTGCACAGCTTGCGCGCCAGCCGCTGGGCAATGATCAGGTGCACGGCGGTGGCGATGTTGAACCCCGGAATGCCCATGTTCTGCAGGCGGATCAGGGTTTCTGCGGCGCTGTTGGTGTGCAGGGTGGAGAGCACCAGGTGCCCGGTCTGGGCGGCCTTGATGGCGATCTCGGCGGTTTCCAGGTCGCGGATCTCGCCGACCATGATCACGTCCGGGTCCTGGCGCAGGAACGAGCGCAGGGCCTGGGCGAAATCCAGCCCCTGGCGCGGGTTCACGTTGACCTGGTTGATGCCTTCCATGTTGATTTCCACCGGGTCTTCGGCGGTGGAAATGTTGATGTCCACGGTGTTGAGGATATTCAGCCCGGTGTAGAGCGACACGGTCTTGCCCGAGCCGGTTGGGCCAGTCACCAGGATCAGCCCTTGCGGTTGCTTGAGGGCGGCCATGTACAGGTCTTTCTGGTCCGGTTCGTAGCCCAGGGCATCGATGCCCATTTGTGCGCTGGACGGGTCGAGGATCCGGATCACCACTTTTTCGCCCCAGAGCGTGGGCAGGGTGTTGACCCGGAAATCGATGGACTTGGTTTTCGACAGGCGCATTTTCAGGCGCCCGTCCTGGGGTTTGCGCCGCTCGGAAATATCCAGGCTGGCCATGACTTTCAGGCGTGCGGCGATACGGTTGGCCAACTGGATCGGCGGCCTGGCCACTTCCCGCAGTATGCCGTCGGTGCGCACCCGCACCCGGTAGATTTTTTCGTAGGGCTCGAAGTGCAGGTCGGAAGAGCCGCCCTTGATCGCGTCCAGCAGCATCTTGTTGACGAAGCGCACCACGGGCGCGTCGTCGGTGTCCTGGCCGGCGATGGAGTCCTGCCTGGTGTCGTCGATCGATTCGATGTCCAGGCCGTCGAGGTCGACATCGCCCATGCCTTCCAGGCCCGTGCTGCTGGATTCGAAAAACTTTTCGATGGCGTCGCTGAGCTTGTCGTCCTCCACCAGGATGGCTTCGGTGGTCAGGCCGGTGCTGAACTGGATGTCATTGATGGCCTGGTGATTGGTCGGGTCGGAGATGCCCACGTACAGCTTGTTGCCGCGCCGCCACAGCGGCAGGGCGTGATGCTGGCGCACCAGTTTTTCGCTGACCAGGCCTGTGGGTTGGGTTTCTTTGTCCAGGCTGTTGAGGTCCAGCAGGGCGACGCCGAAATGCTCCGAGGCGATCTCCGCGACCTGTCGACTCTGGACCAGTTTGTTCTGCACCAGATAGCTGACCAGGGGGATGCGATTGCGTTGAGCCTGTTGATACGCCTGTTGCGCACTTTGCTCGGTGAGCAGTTCGGCCAGCACCAATTGCTTGGTCAGGCCGCTGAGGGCGATGTCATTCATGGGAATCCCGGCGGCGAACAGTTCATGACTTATAGCCTAGTCAAGCCTCGACGCCAAACCAGCGGGGCAGGGTGACAAAAAACGTCAGATAGTGCGGTTGTTGAGGTAGGACGTTGCCGTTGTGCTGGTTCAAATCCCTTGAGTGATGGGGTTTCAGGGTTGGCATGTGCCCTGCAATGGCCGTTTCAGGTCATGAGATTTCGACTCATGCATGGGAGATGTCTATGAATAAGCAGAGTGGCTTTACCTTGATCGAGCTGCTGATCGTCGTGGCGATCATCGGCATTCTGGCGACGTTTGCGTTGCCGCAATATTCCAAATACCAGGCGCGGGCCAAGGCTACGGCGGGGCTGGCGGAGGTCTCTGCGTTGAAAGTGCCGTTTGAGGACATCATGAATCAAGGTACCGATCCAACGTTGGCCAACATCGGTGGGACATCGCCCACCAGCAATTGCACGTTGGAGGCTGCAGGAACAGCATCGAATGGAGGGGGCACTATCAAGTGTACCCTTTTGAATGCGCCTGCTCCGGTACTCGGCAAAGTGATCACCCTTACGCGCTCTACTCAAGGCGTTTGGACCTGCGGCGCCACCGCCGCTCAGGAATTCCTGCCGGCTGGATGCACAGGTACAGCAGCGACGACTCCATGATTTGAGTGCACGTATCGAGGCAGTGAACTGCCTCGATACAGAAACCCTTCGCAATTCATGAGCTTAGAAATTGGCCAAAAACCCGCAAGTTGCATGTCCAGAATCACCGCTTCATGCATTTTGCATGATCACGAAAATTGCCGCTTCGCTTAACTTGCTGATTTATAAGAAATTAATTAATTTTTAAAAGCTGGCACAGCGTTCGCACTACTCCTGATAACCCTGCCGGGATGCACCTCCGGCAGTTTTTGAGAAAAACAGGAGTTACTCGTATGAAGAAGTTCGCTATCACTGCCGCCGCTGCTACCGCTCTGACCCTGACCATGGCTAGCGCATTCGCCGAGACCACTCAAGCAACTCAGGCGCCAATGATGCTGGCTGCGGGCGAAGTGACAGAGGCCAAGGAAGCCACCTCTGATACCTGGATCACCACCAAGGTCAAAGCCGACCTGGTCACCGAAAAAGGCATTCCAGGTACCGACATCAAAGTCGAAACCAACAAAGGCGTTGTGTCGCTGTCTTCCACTGTTGCCGTGACCGAAGCCCAGAAAACCACCGCTGTGGCGATCGCCAAGAAAATCAAAGGCGTCAAGGCCGTATCGGCTGACGGCCTGAAAGCCGAGTAAGGCCAAGACTTCTCGCCTGGACTGGGAGAAGGCACGGCAAGCGGGCCAGGATATACGTTTGCCGTCGCTTTGGAGTTCATGCGAAAGGCCACACGGACGTGGCCATTACAGGCCCCCGGCATTCGTGCCGGGGGCCTGTTCTATTCTGGGGAATCAATCTGCGGGTCAGCGTTTACACACGAGTCAGAACCGAGTTGCCGCCATCGCGAGCAAGCTCGCTCCCACCGGGGGCGGCGGTGAACACGGATTTTGAGATCACCCTAAACAATGTGGGAGCGAGCTTGCTCGCGATGGCGGCGGCACATTCAACACATCTGTGCGGACAAGCTCACCGCCCCCGCTTGCTGGTGATCTGCACCAGCCGATTCCCCTCGAAGCGCAGGTACTGATACATGCCGCTGTTGGGGCCGTAGGTCCATTCCTCCACCGGGTATTCCTCCCGGCGATTGACACTGCGCTTGTAGCCCAGGTCATCCCGCGCCGCTGGCTCCCCGCACTTTTGCAGCACTTCGCTGGAGCGGTCACCGACGCTGATCAACTGGCTGCCGCAACGCAGCGTGTCGGCAGCCGCGGCCTGGCCGGCGGCCAGCACAAGACCCAGGCAGAGCCCGAACCAGGGTTTCATCTTATTCGGCATCCAGATGCATCGGGGTAATCACCCGGCCATCGCTCTCGGCCTGGCCGAGGCTGGCGTCGATGAAATACACGCGGTCATCGGCCAACTGGCCTTTGTCCACCAGGAAGTCCTTGATGCTGCTGGCCCGTTCCTGTCCCAGTTGACGCAAGAGCACGTCGCTGCCGCTCCAGAACTTGATCACGCCTTCACGCAGTTTCTCGATGCGCGCCTTTTTGTCCAATTGCGTCCATTCGGCGGGCGGTTGGGTCTTGAGGCGGGTACGGTAGATGCCTTCGAGCAGCGGCGCCTTTTCGTCTTCCGGCACCTGTATCAGCGAGGCCTGGGCCGGAACTTTGTCGCCCCGACGCTGCAGCATCTTGTAGTAGTTGTACTGGTATTCGCGTTCCAGGCGCTGGGCGGCGAGCAGCGGGCCGTCGCTGCTTTCGGCGGCGGTGCCTTCGATCTCCAGACGCAGCTCCGGACGTTTGCCAAGGGCCTCGGACAGTTTGAGCAGCGTGCCTTCGTTGTCCTTGCTCAGGTCGCTGGAGCCCGGCGCAAACGCCACGCTGCCCAGGTCTTCCGAGCCGCCGCCGGCCACCAGCCCACCGATAAGCTTGAACGGCGCCTGGGCCGCTCGTACCACCAGGTTGCGCAGGGTCTGCCAGATGATCGGCATGACACTGAATTGCGGGTCGTTGAGATCGCCGGACACCGGTAGCTCGATGGAAATCTTGCCGTCGGAATCCTTCAGCAATGCGACGGCCAATTTGAGTGGCAGGCTCACGGCGTCCGGGCTGTCGACTTTCTCACCCAGTTGCAGTTGCTCGACCACCACTTTGTTCTCCGCCTGGAGCTTGCCTTGGGTGATCCGGTAATGCAGGTCGAGATTGAGCCGGCCCTTGCGGATGCGATAGCCGGCGAACTTGCCGGAGTAGGGCGTCAGGGTGGTCAGTTCGACCCGTTTGAAACTGGTGGCGATGTCGAGGCTGGCCATCGGATCGAAGGGGTTGACCGCCCCTTTGATGGTGACCGGTGCATAACGATCGACCTTGCCCTTGATGTCGACACTGGCCGGTTTGGTCTGGCGACTGTCGATGGTGCCGATCTGGCCATTGAGCTGCTGGATGGCCGTGGCGAAATTGGGCGTCAGGCTGAAGTCGGCGAAGTTGGCCGAACCGTCATTGATGGCGATACCACCGATGTGGATACCCAGCGGTTTTTCCTGGGACGCCGGTTTTGCCGCAGTGTTCTTCGTGCCGCTGTCGGCCGGTTGCGGGATCAGCAGGTCATCGACGTTGGTGGTGCGGTCGTCGTTGATCATGAAGCGCGCATACGGCTGGAACAGGTTGACCTTGTCGATGGACAGGCTGTCACCGTGCTGATAATTCAAGCCTTCGAGGACCAGGCTCTGCCACTTGAGGAAGTCGCGGGTCTTGAGCGTGTCGAGGGTGTGCAACTGATCGACCTGGGCGCGGCCGGTGACGGCAAATGCCAGCGGTTCGGTGCTTTTGAGGTCGACCGCCAGGTCACTGCCGAGCATCCCGGAGCGCAGCTCCAAGCGAATGAACGGGTTGATGTACGACTGGGCGACGCGCAGGTCGACGTCCTGGGTCTTGACCTTGAGCTTGGCGGTGATCGGGTTCAGGTTGACCTCGCCGTCGGCGAGGATCTTGCCCTGCTTGCCTATCCCGGTGTCCAGCTTGAGGGTAAAGGGCGAGCCGTTGAGGGTGTCGTAGTTCTGCAGGTCGAGGTTCAGCGGGCCGACCTCCAGTGCCACGGCGGGCTGGGCCTGACGGTCAGCCAAGTGCACCTTATAGTCGCGCAGCTGCACGTCCTTCAACATCACCTGCCAGGGTTTGCTGGGCGGTGCCGGTTCAGCTTTTGGCGAGTCAGCCGCTGCCGGGGCGGATGTCGGTTCAGCCTTGACCTGCGGTTTGGCCGGCTGGCTGGCGAAGAGTTTTTGCCAGTCCAGCTGCCCGTCTGCCTCGCGAGCGGCCCAGGTTTCCAGCTTCTGGCTGCGGATCTTGCCCACGATAACTTGCTGCTTGGCCAGGTCTACCGTGGTTTCGCTTACGTCCAGGCGTTCGAGCTTCACCAGTGGACGGCCATCGGGTGCCTTGATGGCGAAGGGCGCGACACTGACCGCGACGTTGTTGAGCAGCAGTTCGGTGCCCTTGGCCAGGTTGAGCTTGTAGTCGGTGCTGAGGTTCAGGACACCGTTTTCCAGAACCAGCGGCACGGCGTCGCGCACATAGGGCCACCAGGCTTTCATTTGGCCGCCAGTGACTTTGAGCGTGCCTTGGGAGGCAATCGGCGTGAGGCTGAAATTACCGGTCCAGTCGATCTGTCCGCCTTCGGGGCCAGCAGCCACCAGGGTCATGTCGGCGTTGTCGTCGGGCAGGGTGCTGAGATTCTTCAGCTCGAAATCGAGGGTGTCGTAGAGAAACTCAATGGGTTCGCTGGGGCGCAGGTCCTGGAAATGCACATAGCCGCCGGCCAACTTGATTCGGTCGACCCGCAGGGGGAACGGCTTGGCCTCGGGGTCGGCAGGCGTCGGCTCGCTGGCCGGCAGCTTGAACAGGCCCAGCAGGTTCAACTGACCGTCCTTGGCGAACATCACTTCGGTCTTGGGCTTGTCCAGCTCGATGTCGACCAGGTGCAGGGCGCCGGACCACAAGCTGTCGAGTTGCAAATTGGCGTACAGCCGTTCGAAGCCGACCTGTTCCTTGCCTGGTTCGCCGATATTCAGGCCCCAGAGGGTGACTTCCAGGCTGAAGGGATTGAGTTCGATGCGCTGGATCTGAGCCGGCACCGTCGCAAGGGTGGCCAATTGCTGGTTGGCGATGCGCAAGGCGATGCCCGGCAAAATCAGAAAGCCCAACAGGCTATAGAGGGCCAGTGCGGTCAACAGAGCGCCGATGGCGCGAATCAATCCTTTGGGCATGTGTGGCTTCATCTTGGTGTGAATTCGGAATGCCTTGGAGTATGGCATGCGTTTACGGTTCCGAAGCCACTGTGATTTATGAGATTTGTCCGTTTTTCGAGTAAGAATTCTGAGTCTGGCTTAGAGCTGGAGCACCAGAGTCTTGAGCGGCGGCTGCTGGTCCCGGGAGGGGAAATCGCTGCCGGGCGTCAGCACGCTCCACTCGCGTACCGGGCGTCCGGCTTTTTCCGCACAACGCAGCACTTGCTCGCGCCAGTCGTCCATGGGCACTTTTGCCAGGTTGTTGCAGCAGATCAGCACACCATTGTCGGCGGTGGTGAGCAGCGCCGGTTTCAGCAGGCTTTGGTAGTCGCGCAACAGGTCGACGGTGCCGAACGCACTTTTGGCCCAGGCCGGTGGGTCGAGCAGCACCAGGTCGTACTGGCGTTGCTCCAGGCGCACGTAGCTGGGCAGTTTTTGCCCGCGCCGCTGGCTGATGGGCAGGCCGGCCAGTTGGCGGATCGCCGGAAAGTAGTCCGACTGCACGAACTCCATCGGCGGCAAATCGGGGTTGAGCAGGCCGTTCTCGCGGCCCACCGCCAGGTTGCCTTCGGCGAAGTCCAGGTTGCACACCTCCCGCGCACCACCGGCCGCAGCGCTCAGGCCGACGCCGCAGGTGTAGGCGAACAGGTTCAGCACGCTTTTGTTGCGGCTGTGTGCCTTGACCCATCCCCGGGCGTTGCGCAGGTCGAGAAACAGCAGTGGATCCTGCCCGGCATGGCGACCACGGACGCGATAATTCAAGCCCCATTCATGTCCGACAAGGTCTTGCAGGGCGGCTTCGTCAGCCTGGTAGACGGTGTCCTGGCGGTCGATGCGCGAATTGCCCCGGGCGCGGTCGTTGTAGACCAACAAAGTCTCCAATCCCAGCTCTTCGTTGACGATGCCGTGCAGTTGCAGCAGGTCGTCGCGCTCCAGCGACTGATGGAAGCTCTGTACCAGCAGTTGCGGGCCGTAGCGGTCGATGGTCAGTCCGGGGGCGCCTTCCTGGCTGCCATGGAACAGGCGATAGCAGTCGGTGCCTTGCTGGTGCAGTTGGCCGAGCAGCTCCTGGCGCTGGTCGAGGGCGGCGCGCAGCGCCTGATTCAAGGAAGACATGCCGGGCGCGCCTTAGAGAAATGAGGCGCGGGAGTTTAGCAGTTATGGCTGGCGTGGTCCCTGTGGGAGCGAGCTTGCTCGCGATGGCGGTCTGGACTGACAGGGCCCCATCGCGAGCAAGCTCGCTCCCACAGGAATCCTCAGCGATTGAGGCGTTTGTCGATCAGCCCCTCCACCACACTTGGATCGGCCAGGGTCGAGGTATCGCCGAGGCTATCGAGTTCGTTGCAGGCGATCTTGCGCAGGATGCGCCGCATGATCTTGCCCGAACGGGTCTTGGGCAACGCTGGCGCCCACTGGATCAGTTCCGGTTTGGCGAAGCTGCCGATTTCCTTGCTGACGTGGGCCAGCAATTCCTTCTTCAGCTCGTCATTGGCCTCCACACCGTTCATCGGCGTGACAAAGGCATAGATGCCCTGGCCCTTGAGGTCGTGGGGATAGCCGACGACGGCCGCTTCGGCAATGTTGTCGTGCAGCACCAGGGCGCTTTCGATTTCGGCGGTGCCGATGCGATGCCCGGAGACGTTGATCACGTCGTCGATGCGCCCGGTGATCCAGTAGTCGCCGTCTTCGTCGCGGCGCGCGCCGTCGCCGGTGAAGTAATAGCCGGGGTAGGGTTTGAAGTAGGTGTCGACCATGCGTTGATGATCGCCGTAGACGCTGCGAATCTGCCCGGGCCAACTGGATTTGATCGCCAGTACGCCGCTGCCGGCACCGCTGATTTCCTTGCCCACTTCATCCAGCAAGACCGGTTGCACGCCGAACATCGGCCGGGTGGCGCAGCCTGGCTTGAGCCGTGGGGCGCTCACCAACGGGCTGAGCATGATGCCGCCGGTCTCGGTCTGCCACCAGGTGTCGACAATCGGGCAGCGTTGTTCGCCTACCGTGTTGAAATACCATTCCCACGCCTCCGGGTTGATCGGCTCACCAACGGTGCCGAGCAGTCGCAGGCTTTTGCGGGACGTTTCCTGCAACGGTCCGGCACCTTCGCGCATCAGCGCGCGCAGGGCGGTCGGTGCGGTGTAGAAGATGTTGACCTGATGCTTGTCGATCACCTGCCAGAAGCGCGAACTGCTCGGGTAGCTCGGCACGCCCTCGAAGATCAGCGTGGTGGCGCCATTGGCCAGCGGGCCATAGACGATGTAGCTGTGGCCGGTGACCCAGCCGACATCGGCGGTGCACCAGAACACTTCGTTGTCGCGGTAATCGAGCACGTACTTGAACGTCATCGCCGCTTGCAGCAGATAACCGCCCGTGGTGTGCAGCACGCCCTTGGGTTTGCCAGTGCTGCCGGAGGTGTAGAGGATGAACAACGGGTCTTCGGCGTCCATCGGTTCCGGTGGGCAGTCGTCGCTCATCTCGTGCATGGCCTGGTGGTACCACAGGTCGCGGCCTTCAACCCAGCCCACCTCACCCTGGGTGCGCTCGACCACCAGCACGGTGCTGACGTTCGGGCAACTTTCCAGGGCCTTGTCGACGTTACGCTTGAGCGGTACGAAGCGCCCGCCGCGCACGCCTTCGTCCGCCGTGATCACGGTGCGGCAGTCGGCGTCGAGAATCCGGTCGCGCAGCGAGTCCGGTGAGAAACCGCCGAACACCACCGAATGCACGGCGCCGATGCGGGTGCAGGCGAGCATGGCGTAGGCGGCCTCGGGGATCATCGGCATGTAGATGCAGACCCGGTCGCCTTTCTTCACGCCACGGCTTTTCAGCACGTTGGCCAGGCGGCACACATGGTTGTGAAGTTTTTTGTAGGTGATTTCTGCCGATTCGGCGGGGTTGTCGCCTTCCCAGATGATTGCCGTCTGGTCGCCGCGCGTTTGCAGGTGACGGTCGATGCAATTGGCGCTGACGTTCAGCTTGCCACCGGCGAACCAGGTCGCATCGCCGTTCTTGAGGTCATAGCGCTGGACGGTTTGCCAGGGCGTCATCCAGTCGAGAAAGCGCGTGGCCTGCTCGGCCCAGAAGGCGCTGGGGTGTTCGATGGATTCTTTATAGAGCCGCGTGTACTCGTCCTGACTCAGTTGCGCAGCCCGGCGGACGGCATCGGCTTGAGGGTACTGGCTGATATCGAACATGACGGTTCCTTATTCTTGTTTTGCGACAAGTCATAAAGATGCGCCCAGTCGCCTGGGGGTTCAAGTCATGCACAAAGCAACTGTGGGAGCGAGCCTCGTGGGAGCAAAGCTTGCTCGCGATGACGCCGTCTCATTCAACACATAGGTTGATATCAGACCGCTATCGCGAGCAAGCTTTGCTCCCACAAGACCCGCTCCCACAGGGGGAATGCAAACCCAGGGATCAGCCGCGGTGGCGTCCGCGGAAGTAGTTGATCAAGCCCTGGGTCGAAGCATCTTCGGCCAGGCTTTCTTCGCTGCCCACCAGGCGGTTGTAGACGCCCTTGCCCAGTTCCTTGCCCAACTCCACGCCCCATTGGTCGAAGGCGTTGATGCCCCAGACCACGCTCTGCACGAACACCTTGTGTTCATACAGCGCCACCAGTGCGCCGAGGCGACGTGGGCTGATGCGTTCGACTACCAGAGTGTTGCTCGGACGGTTGCCCGGGATCACCTTGTGGGAGGCCAGTTTCTGCACCTCTTCTTCGCTGGCGCCCTTGTCCCGCAGCTCGGCTTCGGCTTCGGCGCGGGTTTTGCCGAGCATCAGCGCCTGGCTCTGGGACAGGCAGTTGGCGTACAGCCACTGGTGATGATCGGAAACCGGGTTGAAGCTGACGATCGGCACGATGAAGTCGGCCGGGATCAACTGGGTGCCCTGGTGCAACAACTGGTGGTAAGCGTGCTGACCGTTGCAGCCGACGCCGCCCCAGATGACCGGGCCCGTGTCGGTCGACACCGGGGTACCGTCCTGGCGCACGCTCTTGCCGTTGGATTCCATGTCCAATTGCTGCAAATGCTTGGTGATGTTACGCAGGTAGTGGTCGTACGGCAGGATCGCATGGCTCTGCGCACCCCAGAAGTTGCCGTACCACACGCCCAGCAGTGCCAGCAGCACCGGCATGTTCTGCTCGAACGGGGCGCTCTGGAAATGCTGGTCCATGGAATAGGCCCCGGAGAGCAATTCCTTGAAGTTCGACATGCCGATGGCCAGGGCGATCGGCAGGCCGATGGCCGACCAAAGCGAGTAACGCCCGCCGACCCAGTCCCACATCGGGAAGATGTTTTCTTCGCGGATGCCGAAGGCCACGGCGGCGGCGTTGTTGCTCGACACGGCGATGAAGTGGCGATACAGCTCCGCTTCGGAGCCACCCTGGGCCAGGTACCAGGCGCGGGCGGCCTGGGCGTTCTTCAGGGTTTCGAGGGTGTTGAAGGATTTCGACGAGACGATGAACAGCGTGGTCTCGGCGCGCAGCTTCATGGTCAGTTCATGGAACTCACTGCCGTCGATGTTCGCCAGGTAGTGGCAGCGAACGCCTTTTTGCGCGTAGGACAACAGCGCTTCGGACACCAGCTCCGGGCCGAGGAAAGAACCACCGATGCCGATGTTCACCACGTCGGTGATGGGCTTTTCGGTGTAGCCGCGCCACAGGCCGTCGTGAATGCGGCCCACCAGGTCGGTGATCTGGTTCAGCACTTTGTGCACGTCCGGCATCACGTTGACGCCGTTGACCAGCAACTTGTCGCCCACCGGCCGACGCAGGGCGGTGTGCAGGGCAGGGCGGTTTTCCGAGGCGTTGACGATTTCGCCTTCGAACAGCGACTTGATCGCGCCCTTGAGGTCGACTTCGTTGGCCAGGCCCACCAGCAGGTCGCGGGTCTGGGCGTTGATCAGGTTTTTCGAGTAGTCGAGAAACAGGCCGCAGCTCGACAGGGTGAATTGAGTAAAACGCTGCGGATCGGCATTGAACGCTTCGCGCATGCTGAAATCCTGCATGGCTTTGCGGTGGTCATTCAGCGCTTGCCAGGCTGGCAGAGCGGTCACGTCATGAGGGGTTCGGTAATACGCCATCGCTGCGGGTTTCCTTTTTACTTGAACGACCTTTTGTACACTAAAAATTCCGGCGCGGCTCGAGGTGGGCGTCCGGACACTGCATCGACACGATCGCCGGACGCAGCGCGGATACAGTAAACCTCGCGTTGCGATCTGTCTTGACTTTGTCTGACCGGTTCCCGGTACTTTTTTATACAACTGGGTGGGGAAGGTCCGACAAACGGAAACGCAGATTGCTTACTGTGGGAGCGAGCTTGCTCGCGATAGCGGTGTGTCAGTCGGCATCTGTATCAACTGGCCCGCCGCCATCGCGAGCAAGCTCGCTCCCACAGGGGAAAGTGGTGACGCAGGTGTTTCGATCAGGCCAGTTGGACCGGAATGGCATTGCTGGTGTGGCTCAATTCGTTGCCTGGCGCCATGTACAGCATGCGCGGCTTGAAGTTGACCAGTTCGGCTTCGCTGTAGTGGGCATAGGCGCAGATGATGACACGATCACCGACCTTGGCCTTGTGCGCTGCGGCGCCGTTCACCGAGATCATCCGCGAACCTTCCTCGCCACGGATGGCGTAGGTGGTGAAGCGCTCGCCGTTGTCGACGTTGTAGATCTGGATCTGTTCGTATTCACGGATCCCCGACAGGTCCAGCCACTCACCATCGATGGCGCAGGAGCCTTCGTAATCGAGCACTGCGTGAGTGACTTCGGCGCGATGCAGCTTGGCCTTGAGCATGATGGCGTGCATGAATTTTTCCTCTGGTCGGGTCCGAACGGCGGGCAGTCTGCCTGAAGCCTGCCGAGGCGGCAATAACACCGCAGGACCCATGTGGGAGCGAGCTTGCTCGCGATAGCGGTGGGTCAGTTGACCGATAGGCTGGCTGACAGATTGCTATCGCGAACAAACTCGCTCCCACAGGGTTTTGTGATGCTTAGGCGGGTATGTCGAGGTCCAGGTGCAGGTTGTCGATCAGGCGCGTGGTGCCCAGGAAGGCCGCCACCAGAATCACCAAGTCACGGTCCTCGCTCAATGCCGGGCGCAAGGTCTTGGCGTGACGGATTTCCAGGTAATCGGGACGCAGGCCGGCGGCTTCGAGTTGCTTGAGCTGCTCGCCGATCAGCGCCGGAAAATCTCGTCGGCCCTGTTTGATGGTCTCGGCGATCTGGCTCAGGACGCGATAGACCACGGGCGCGACGGCACGTTGATCCGGGCTGAGGAAGCCGTTGCGCGAGGACAGCGCCAGGCCATCCTCGGCGCGAACGGTCGGCTCGCCGATGATCTGGATCGGCATGTTCAGGTCATGGACCAGTGCGCGGATCACTGCCAGTTGCTGGTAGTCTTTCTGGCCAAACACCGCCAGGTCAGGCTGGACCATGTTGAACAGCTTGCTGACCACTGTCGCCACACCTTCGAAATGCCCTGGACGGCTGGCGCCGCACAAGCCTTCGGACAATTGCGGGACGCTGACCCGGGTCTGCCCGGCCATGCCGTCGGGGTACATCTCTTCGACGCTGGGCGCGAACAGCAGATGGCAGCCAGCCTGGAGCAGTTTCTCCTGGTCGGCCGCCAGGGTGCGGGGGTATTTGTCCAGGTCTTCGCCGGCACCGAATTGCAGGGGGTTGACGAAAATGCTCGCCACCACGAAGTCGGCCCGTTGCGCGGCCTTGGTGACCAGCGCCACGTGGCCGCTGTGCAGGTTGCCCATGGTCGGCACGAAGGCGATGCGTTTGCCTTCGCCGCGGGCACGGGCCACGGCGGCCCGCAGTTCGCGTACGGTTTTGACGGTGTTCATGCAGAAAACCCGTGCTCGGCGCCAGGGAAGGTCGCGGCCTTGACCTCAGCGACATAGGCACTCAGGGCACCCTGGATGGACGTTTGCCCTGCCATGAAGTCTTTCACGAACTTGGGCACGCGACCGGTGATCGACAGCCCGAGCATGTCGTGCAGTACCAGCACTTGGCCGTCGGTGGCGTGGCCGGCGCCGATCCCAATCACCGGGATCTTCACCGCCTGGGTGATTTCTTCCGCCAACTCGCTGGGCACGCATTCGAGCAGCAACATCGCCGCGCCAGCCTGCTCCAGCGCAATCGCATCGGCGCGCATCTGCCGCGCCTGGTTCTCATTGCGGCCCTGGACCTTGTAGCCACCGAGGATATTGACCGATTGTGGGGTCAGTCCCATGTGCGCGCACACTGGGATACCCCGCTCGGCCAGCAGCCGAATCGAATCGGCCAGCCACAACGCGCCCTCGACCTTGACCATATGGGCACCGGCCTGCATCAGCATGGCGCTGTTGGTCATGGTTTGTTCAAGGGTGGCGTAGGCCATGAATGGCAGGTCGGCGAGAATCAGTGCATCGGTGTTACCGCGTTTGACGGCGGCCACATGGTAGGCCATCTCGGCGGTGGTCACCGGCAGCGTGCTGTCGTGACCTTGCAGCACCATGCCGAGGGAATCGCCCACCAGCAACACTTCGACACCGGCCTCATTGCAGGCGTGGGCGAAAGTTGCGTCATAGCAGGTCAGCATGGTGATTTTCTCACCTTTTTGCTTGAGACCTTGCAGCGTGGTCAGGGTAATAGCTGGCATGAAAAAGTCCTCATTAGGCGCTCTTGAGCTACTGCGAGTAACGCGCATGAATCGTCATCTATACAGGCGCACCCTCTATGTGTGGTGCTTGTAAGGCCTGGATTGCGCCCTTTAAACGCCGCGTTGGCGGCATCGGGACGCCTATAGTCGTGAGGAGATCTCGGGAAGTCAATTGGATGTGTTACCGCCGGGTGTTACCGGGGTTACTGATGCGTTTCAGCGTAGAGGCGTGTTTCGGATCTGACTGCCGGGTCCCGGATCCTGTGGGAGCGAGCTTGCTCGCGATGGCGGCGGGCCAGTCAATATAAATGTCGATTGCTACACCGCTATCGCGAGCAAGCTCGCTCCCACAGGGGATGGTCTTCGTCAGATAGGCGGCAAGCGTTCCAGGCCAACGAATGGGCACGCCGCGAGCAGATCCTTGAGTGAGCGTCCATCGGCTAGGTGCAGGTCGGCGGGTGCCAACTCGGCCAGTGGGTACAGCACGAAGGCCCGGGCCTGCATGTGGTAGTGGGGGACCTTGAGGCGAGGCTCGTCGATCAGCTGATCGCCGAACAGCAGGATATCCAGGTCCAGGGTGCGCGGGCCCCAGCGTTCCAGGCGTTCTCGACCCTGCCCGGTTTCGATGGCTTGCAGCGCATCGAGCAGGTCCAGCGGTGCCAGGCGGCTGTCCAGCGCCGCCACCGCGTTGGTGTAGCGCGGCTGGCCGGGCAGCAGGGAATCGCTTTGATAAAACGCCGAGACCCCCACCAGTTGGGTATCGGGCAATTGCGCCAGCGCCTGGATGGCACTGCGCAATTGTTCGGCGGGTTCGGCCAGGTTGCTGCCCATGCCGATGTAGATGCGTTCCATCGATTACTCGCCCGATGCGCTCGGTACACCGGCGCGCTTGCGCTTGGCACCGCTGCTGCGACGGCGCTTGCGCGGGCCGCTGGCGCCTTCATCCTTGCCGCTGAGTTCGCGAATCATGTCGCGGCGCTCGCTGTCGTTGGCGTCCTGGTAATCGGTCCACCATTCGCCCAGGCCATCGGTCTGCTCGCCCGCGCTTTCACGCAGCAGCAGGAAGTCGTAGCCAGCGCGGAAACGCGGGTTGTCCAGCAGCAGGTCGGCACGTTTGCCGCTGCGCCGTGGCAGGCGTTCCTGCATGTCCCAGATCTCGCGGATCGGCATCGTGAAGCGTTTTGGAATGGCGATGCGCTGGCACTGTTCGGCGATCAGCTCGTGGGCAGCTTCCTGCATCGCCGGGATCGGCGGCATGCCACGCTCTTGCAGGCGCAACACCCGGGCCGGCAGGGCAGGCCAGAGCAACGCGGCGAACAGGAACGCAGGCGTCACCGGCTTGTTCTGCTTGATGCGCAGGTCGGTGTTGATCAGTGCTTCGCTGATCAAGGTGTGGGTGTAGGTCGGGTTGTGCTCCAGGGCCTCGGCACTGGCGGGGAACAGCGGATCGAACAACTGCAGGTCCACGAGCATCTCGAAGGTGTCTGCGGCGTTGCCCGACAGGAACAGCTTGAGCACTTCCTCGAACAGGCGCGCCGAAGGGATTTCCCGCAGCATCGGTGCCAGTTCGCGAATCGGCACGGCGCTGTGTTTTTCGATGCCGAAATCCAGCTTGGCGGCGAAACGCACGGCCCGCAGCATTCGCACCGGGTCTTCCTGGTAGCGCTGCTTGGGGTCGCCAATCAGGCGGATCAGGCGATTGCGAATGTCGTGTACGCCGTTGGCGTAATCGAGGATGCGCTCGCTGACCGGATCGTAATACAGGGCGTTGATGGTGAAGTCGCGGCGTTGCGCATCTTCTTCCAGCGTGCCGTAGACGTTATCGCGCAGGATGCGCCCGCTCTCGTTGCGGGAAGACTGGTTGCTGTCTTCCTCTTCATCGTTTTGCGGATGATTGGCGCGGAAGGTCGCCACTTCGATGATTTCGCGGCCGAAGTGAATGTGGACCAGCTTGAAGCGCCGGCCAATGATCCGCGCATTGCGAAATTCGGCCCGTATCTGTTCCGGCGTGGCGCTGGTGGCGACGTCGAAATCCTTGGGGGTGATGTTGAGCAGCATGTCGCGCACGCAGCCACCGACCAGGTAAGCCTGGTAACCGGCGTTCTGCAAACGTTCGACGATGTTCACCGCATAACGGCTGAACTGGGCCTTTTGCAGTGAATGCTGGCCGCTGTTGAGCACTTCAGGCGTGCTGCGAATGTGTTGCGTACGACGCAAGGGAGAACGGAATGACTGGAACAGCTTCTTCAGCATGGGATGCACTGTTTGAAGGAATATTCGGCCAAAAACGAAGAATGACCGCATGATGGGCCGAGATTCTAGCATTTAGTCGAGGGATGGTGTAGGACGGAGCAGTTTAGAGCTGCAAGCTTCAGCGACAAGCCTTGTAGGCTGCGGGGAGGCGGAACGACAGAAACCACAAGGGGAGCCGAAGCTCCCCCAGAATTAGTTACGTGCTCTATTTTTATTATTGGTTTCGGGCTTCTTGTTTTTGTTGAGTGCCCGCGTCACGAGGTTTTCCCTTCGTGACCCTCCCAATCGGGAGTCAAGAGCAAACGGATTGCTTTGGTCGCTGTGTTGCAGTGATCTATCGATCCAACCAGTTCAGGCACCTGTCTTGAGACAGTTTTTATTGTTCTCGGCCTGGTTGTGGGGCAAGCCCCAAATACAACGCCTCTCCAAAAGAATCAGTTAGCTGCGCCTCTCGCCGTCTTGTTTTTATTGTGCGTGAGTCGATTCGTCTTATTTTTATTGTCTTTTGCATTGCTTGTTATTGTTCTTGTACCAAAGCTATAGCAGGGTGCGTGCCAACTTTTGCGAGGCCCAGCGAAACCGGGGGTTCTAGGGTTATAACCATTTTTTCGGGGCGAAAAAAAGCCGGGGTTTCGTTACCGTAAACCCCGGCTTCTGTTACGTGAAAAAGCTGAGGTAACAGTTTTTTCACATTCAGCGGTGTTACCCCCACACCTCAGCTTTCGCTGGTCGCTCCGGTCTTGCGCCGTGGAATTCCCAGGCGCTGGCGACGTTCCCACAGGCACTTGCGGCTTACGCCCAGCTTGCGTGCCAGTTCGGTCTCGGTCATGTGGTCCTGGTGTTCCAGGACGAAATGCTGGAAGTAATCCTCCAGGGACAGGTCTTCGGTGGGTTCGTGGCTGTTGTTGGCAGCGCCGCCCTGTTGCGGGGCCAGGCCGATGAACTCTTCGTCGTCCAGGTCACTCAGTTCGATGTCGATGCCCAGCAGGTCGGCCGAGATTTCCGGGCTCTCGCACAGGATCACCGCCCGCTCGACCGCGTTTTCCAGCTCGCGAACGTTACCCGGCCAGGCGTAATGACGAATGGCCTGCTCGGCGTCCGGGGCGAACTTGAGGTCGGTGCGGTTGACCCGCGCGCTCTGGCGAGCCAGGAATGCCTGGGCGATTTCATTGACGTCCGCGCCACGCTCGCGCAGGGCTGGCAGCTTCAAGGCGATCACATGCAAGCGGTAATACAAGTCTTCGCGGAACTGGCCGATCTTCGCCAGGCTCTTTAGGTCACGGTGGGTGGCCGCGATCAGGCGGACGTCGACCTTTTGCGACTGCACCGAGCCGACCCGGCGGATTTCGCCTTCCTGAAGCACCCGCAGCAACCGCGCCTGGGCTTCCAGCGGCAACTCGCCGATTTCATCGAGGAACAGCGTGCCGCCGTCCGCCGCTTCCACCAAGCCTGCGCGCCCGGCGCTGGCGCCGGTGAACGCACCTTTCTCGTGACCGAACAGTTCGGACTCGATCAGGCTTTCCGGGATCGCCGCGCAGTTCACCGAGATCATCGGCGCCTTGGCCCGGCGTGACAGATTGTGCAGGGCGCGGGCTACCAGCTCCTTGCCGGTACCGGACTCGCCCTGGATCAGGACATTGGAGTCGGTCGGTGCCACCTTGCGGATCTTGCTGTACAGGTCCTGCATGGGTGGGCAGGAACCGATGATGCCAATTTCGCCATTATTGTTGCTGGCGCCGGCTTTCGCCGAGGCGCTGGCCTTGCCAACGGGCTCCACCGGGTTGCTGGTCGCCGCCTGTCGGTCACGCAGGATACGGGCCACGGCCTGGAGCATCTCGTCGTGGTCGAAAGGTTTGGCGATGTAGTCCACCGCACCCATTTTCATGGAGTCGACCGCCGAGCGCAGGCTGGCGTAACTGGTCATGATCAGCACGGGTGTGCCCTGGCCGAGCTTGATCAGCTCGGTACCCGGGGCGCCAGGCAGGCGCAGGTCGCTGACGATCAGGTCAAACGTGGGAATGCTGAAACGTTCTTGTGCTTCCTGCACTGAACCGGCTTCGCTGACCTGGTACTGGTTGCGTTCCAGCAGGCGGCGCAAGGCGGAGCGGATAATTGTTTCGTCTTCGACGATCAAAATGTGCGGCATTGATTCGATTCTCTCGACGGTCTCAGTTCACAGCGGACGTCGCTTCGACATGACGCGGCAAGGTCACCCGGATACGGGTGCCGCGTTGGCTTTGTACATCGGCCGGGCTGTCGATGGTGATTTGTCCATAATGCTCTTCAACGATGGAATAGACCAGTGCGAGGCCCAGACCGGTGCCTTCGCCAGGATCCTTGGTGGTGAAGAAAGGTTCGAACAATCGGTCCATGATGTTCTGTGGGATACCGCTGCCTTCGTCTTCGACGATCAGGTCGACCGTGTGTTCGAAGGCTTCACTCTTGACCCGCACCGCGCTGCCGGCCGGTGAGGCGTCCCGCGCGTTGGATAGCAGGTTGATCAACACCTGCGCGAGCCGCTGGGGGTCGCCATCGACCCAATGGTCCGGATCGCACAGGTTGAAGAATTGCACCTCGAAATTGCGCCGGTTGAGCGCCAGCAGACCAATGGCATCCTGGGCCACTTCGGCCAGACAGACGGGCTCGTCATTGTGCTGGTGACCGCCGGCATGGGCGAAGCTCATCAGCGATTGGACGATGCGCGACACGCGCTTGGTCTGTTCGAGGATCTGGCCGCTGATTTCCGTCAGCTCGCCGTCGTCCTCGCGCTCTTCGCGAAGGTTCTGCGCCAGGCAGGCGATGCCGGTGATCGGGTTGCCGATTTCGTGGGCCACCCCGGCGGCCAGCCGGCCGATGCTTGCCAGTCGTTCGGAGTGGACCAGCTTGTCTTCGAGCATCTGGGTATCGGTCAGGTCTTCGACCAGCAGCACCAGGCCGCTGTTACCCGGCGCCAACGGCTCGTCGATCGCCGCCTTGTGCAGGTTCAGCCAACGGGTCTGGCCGTCGAGGGCCAGGTGCTGTTTGTGCAGGTGCTCGTCCGGCAGGTCGATGAAGCCTTGCAGCAAGCCTTTCCACGGCTCGCCCAGGGTGCTCAGGCGTGAACCGACCACGCGCTGGGCCGCGATCCCGGTCAGTTCTTCCATGGCCTTGTTCCACATCAGGATTTCCTGGTCCTTGGCCAGGGAGCACACGCCCATCGGCAGTTCCTGCAGGGTCTGGCGATGGTAACGGCGCAAGGCGTCCAATTCGGCGGCAAGGCCGGTGAGGCGCGAATGGTAATCCTCGAGGCGGCTTTCGATGAAGTGGATGTCTTCGGTGACGTAGTTCTCGCCGCCGGCCTTGTAGGGCAGGAATGTCTCGACCATGTCCTGGGCCACGCTGGGGCCCATCAGGCCGGACAGGTTGGCCTCGATCCGGTCCCGCAGGCGACGCAGAGCATACGGGCGACGTTCATCGAAGGGCAGGTAGAGGTCGCGCAGGGCCTGTTCGACTTCCTTTTGCGCGGCCTTGGCGCCCAAGGGCTTGGCCAGTTGCGTGGCGAATTCCTGGGGCGAGGCGGCGTGCAGCTCGCGGCGCTGCGGGCGGCGGACGTTGTCCACCGCGCAGGCTTCGGCGGCGCTGGCCTCTTCGCTGCTGGCGTTGGTGAACAGCGAGATCAGGGTGAACATCAGCACGTTCGCCGCCAAAGAGGCGATGGCCGCCATATGCCAACTGGTGTCGTCGAGCACGTAGATCATGTTCAGCAGCGGAATATAGAAGCCCTGCAGGTTGCCCATCAGCGGCAACAGCATCGCGACCAGCCACACCAGGATCCCTGCCAACAGGCCGGCGATGAAGCCACGGCGGTTGGCGGTCGGCCAATACAGCACCGACAGCACGCCGGGCAGGAACTGCAAGGTGGCAACGAAGGCGACGATGCCCAGGTTGGCCAGGTCCTGTCCCTCACCCAGCATCAGGTAAAAACCGTAGCCGGCCATGATGATCGCGACGATCAGCGCCCGCCGTGTCCATTTCAGCCAGCGGTAGATATTGCCTTCGGCCGGTGGCTGGTAGAGCGGCAGCACCAGGTGGTTGAGGGCCATGCCCGACAATGCCAGCGTGGTGACGATGATCAAGCCGCTGGCCGCCGACAGGCCGCCGACATAGGCCAGCAACGCCAGGGCCTTGCTGTTGGCGGCGATGCCGATACCCAGGGTGAAGTATTCCGGATTGGTACTGGCGCCCAGCTTCAAGCCGGCCCAGAGGATCAGCGGTACCGCCAGGCTCATCAGCAGCAGGAACAGCGGCAGGCCCCAACTGGCGCTTACCAGCGAGCGCGGGTTGAGGTTTTCGGTAAAGGTCATGTGGTACATGTGCGGCATCACGATGGCCGATGCGAAGAACACCAGCAACAGCGTGCGCCATGGGCCTTCCTGCAAGGGCGTATGCAGGGCGGCGAGGGCTGTCTGGTTCTGCAGCAGCCACACTTCCAGCTGTTGTGGGCCGTCGAACACGCCGTACAGGGCATAGAGACCGACACCACCGATGGCAATCAGCTTGATCACTGATTCGAAAGCGATGGCGAACACCAGGCCTTCGTGTTTTTCCCGTGTGGCGATGTGTCGGGAACCAAAGAAAATCGTGAACAGGATGATCAGTACGCAGAAGCTCAGCGCCACCCGGTGCTGCACCGGCTCGCGGGTCAGGATGCTGATGGAGTCGGCCACGGCCTGGATCTGCAGGGCCAGCAGCGGCAGTACCCCGACCAGCATGAAGATCGTGGTCAGCGCGCCGGCCCAGGTGCTGCGAAAGCGAAAGGCGAACAGGTCGGCCAGCGACGACAGTTGGTAGGTGCGGGTGATTTTCAGGATCGGATAGAGCAACACCGGCGCCAGCAGGAACGCGCCCGATACGCCGAGGTAACTGGAGAGGAAACCATAGCCGTACTGATAGGCCAGCCCGACCGTGCCATAGAACGCCCATGCGCTGGCATAGACACCCAGCGACAGGGTGTAGGTCAACGGGTGGCGGATGATCGCCCGGGGGATCATGCCTCGTTCGCTGATCCAGGCTACGCCGAACAGCACTGCCAGGTAGGCGGCGCTGATCAGGACCATCTGGGTCAGGCTAAAGCTCATCGGCATCTTTTTGGCTCTGCAGGATGAAGGTCACGACAATCAGGATCAGCCAGAGCAGATACGGCCGATACCAGGCACCCGTGGCATCGATCCACCAATCCATGATGGCCGGGGAGAACAGATAAATCCCCACTACCAGGAGCAGGACCAAGCGATAGATATACATCCCGGCCTCTCTAATTTATGCGCGTGCCCAAAAAACGTGCGGCGATGGTAACGGATGGGCGCCAAGCTGCAAGGGCCGTCAACGTATTTGCGCTTCGGGCAGGCTCAGTGTGCGCGGGATCTTGCCTGCATCCCAGTGGCGAATGCCCCAAGCCAGCAGTTCCCGTGGGCTGGCATCGACCAGTTCGAGGCCCGGTTGCTGGCCCAGCGCGCGCAACGCCCGTAACAGCAGTGGCGTGGCCTGATCGGCAGCCAGGGGCGGTGAGCGGTAGGATTTACCGAGCTTGTGCCCATCAGGCTGGGTGATCAGCGGCACGTGCAGGTAACGCGGTTGCGGCAACCCGAGCAGTTCTTGCAGGTAGAGCTGGCGCGGCGTGGAGTCCAGCAGGTCGGCGCCGCGCACGATATCGGTCACCCCTTGCCAGGCGTCGTCCAGGACCACGGCCAATTGATAGGCGTAGAGCCCGTCGCGGCGGCGGATCACGAAGTCACCGACCTCACGGCCCAGGTGCTGGCGGAACTCGCCCTGGACCCGGTCGGTGAAGTGGTACTCAAGCTCGGGGACGCGCAGGCGGATGGCGGCGTCCTCGGTGTCGTGCCCGGCGTTGCGGCACAGCCCCGGATAAATGCCCTGGTACGCCTCCAGTTGCTTGCGCGAACAGGTGCAGGCGTAGGCCAGGCCCTGGCTGAACAGCCGGTTGATGACCTGATCGTAGGCGTCATGGCGCTCGCTCTGGCGAACCATCTCGCCGTCCCATTCGAACCCGTAGCTTTCCAGTGCCTTGAGAATCGCCGCTTGCGCGCCCGGTTCTTCCCGGGGCGGGTCGAGGTCCTCCATGCGCAGCAACCAACGCCCGCCCACGGCGCGGGCATCCAGGTACGACGCCAGTGCGGCGACCAGTGAACCGAAGTGCAAGTAGCCGCTGGGGGTAGGGGCGAAGCGGCCGATGTAGGGGGCGGTGGCAGTCATAGGGCGAATGTTACTGAGTCTGAGCGGTAGGAATACAAATCTTGATGCCGAAGCATATCCCCCTGTGGGAGCGAGCTTGCTCGCGATAGCGGTGTATCTGTCACATCAACGCTGGCTGACCCACTGCTATCGCGAGCAAGCTCGCTCCCACAGGGATATTGAAAGTATCGGAAACAAAAAACGGAGCGTATGAACGCTCCGTTTCGGTGACAGCCCCGGCAGTTACTTGCCGACCTGTTTTTCCTTGATTTCCGCCAGGGTCTTGCAGTCGATGCACAGATCGGCTGTCGGGCGGGCTTCCAGGCGGCGAATGCCGATCTCGATGCCGCAGGACTCGCACCAACCGTATTCTTCGTCTTCGATCAACTGCAGGGTCTTGTCGATTTTCTTGATGAGCTTGCGCTCGCGATCACGGGCGCGCAGTTCGAGGCTGAACTCTTCTTCCTGACTGGCACGGTCGGCCGGGTCGGGGAAGTTGGCCGCTTCGTCTTTCATGTGATCCACGGTGCGGTCGACTTCCTGCATCAAGTCCTGTTTCCACTTGTTCAGGATCTTGGTGAAGTGCGCGCGCATGGGGGCGCCCATGTACTCTTCGCCAGCTTGCGGGACGTACGGCTCAAACCCGCTGAGCGTTTGATTTTGATTTTGCTTTGCTTGGGTGGGCATGAATGGACCGCCTCTACTCTTGTAATCCACTACGCAGGATTGCTCCATCACCGACACCTGCCGGCCCTGCGGCTGCAAGCGGGCGAACTTACCAGATCAAATCGGGCCGCGCTACTCCCGGTTGTCGAGCCTGCGGTGGCCGGGGCTTGTAAAACGTGGCCGGGTTCGCTTCGGTGGGGATTTAAACCTGCTCAATGCTTGATTCTAGTCAAGCCTGGGCCAATCGCGGGAGTCATTTCCTGCAATTCACGGGCTCAGACCACTTACGGTTCGCGCGCGTTCCCGCAGTTGTTTCTGACTTGGCTGGAGAGTTGGGTAGAATCGGTTCTTTTTCCCCCTGAAGGAAGGCCAATGGCTCAGCCCTACAGTGCGCGCAGCCGCGCCATCGAACCTTTCCATGTGATGGCGTTGCTGGCCCGTGCCAACGAACTGCAGGCCGCCGGGCATGACGTCATCCATCTGGAGATCGGCGAACCGGACTTCACCACCGCCGAGCCAATCATCCAGGCCGGCCAGGCCGCGCTGGCGGCGGGCAAGACCCGCTACACCGCGGCCCGTGGCATTCCCGAGCTGCGCGAGGCCATCGCCGGTTTCTACGCTCAGCGCTATGGGGTGGAGATTGCCCCCCGGCGCATCCTCGTGACTCCGGGCGGGTCCGGCGCGTTGTTGCTGGCCAGCGCCTTGCTGGTGGACCCAGGCAAGCATTGGCTGCTGGCCGACCCCGGTTATCCGTGCAACCGTCATTTCCTGCGCCTGGTCGAAGGGGCGGCGCAATTGGTGCCGGTGGGGCCGGATGTGCGTTACCAATTGACGCCAGACCTGGTGAACCGCTATTGGGATCAGGACAGCGTCGGTGCGTTGGTGGCCTCACCGGCCAACCCGACCGGGACGATTCTCACCCGGGACGAGCTGGCGGGACTGTCCAAGGCCACCAAGGGCCACAACGGCCATCTGGTGGTGGACGAGATCTATCACGGCCTGACCTACGGCACCGACGCCGCCAGCGTGCTGGAAGTCGATGACGATGCCTTTGTCCTTAACAGTTTCTCCAAGTATTTCGGCATGACCGGCTGGCGACTTGGCTGGCTGGTGGCCCCTTCGGCGGCTGTCGGCGAGCTGGAAAAGCTCGCGCAGAACCTCTACATCAGTGCGCCGAGCATGGCCCAGTACGCCGCCCTGGCCTGTTTCGAGCCGGCGACCATCGAGATCTTCGAGCAGCGACGGGCCGAGTTTGCGCGGCGCCGTGACTTTCTACTGCCGGCCTTGCGTGAGTTGGGCTTCGGTATTGCGGTGGAGCCGGAAGGGGCGTTTTACCTCTATGCCGATATCAGTGCGTTCGGCGGCGATGCCTTTGCGTTCTGCCAGCACTTCCTGGAGACCGAACACGTGGCCTTTACACCGGGCCTGGATTTCGGCCGCCATCAGGCCGGTCACCACGTGCGTTTCGCCTACACCCAGAGCCTGCCGCGGCTACAGGAAGCGGTGGCACGAATCGAACGCGGACTACGGAGCTGGCAAGGCTGATGCATTTTTCCCCTGCGTTGGAAGAGGGTCGCTTGATTCGACGTTACAAGCGTTTTCTCGCCGATATCGAGACCGTTCACGGCGAACTTCTCACTATTCACTGCCCCAACACCGGCTCGATGCTCAATTGCATGGCTGAAGGCGCGCGTGTCTGGTTCAGTCGCTCCAGCGACCCCAAGCGCAAGTTGCCCGGCACCTGGGAAATCGGCGAAACCCCTCAAGGGCGGCTCGCCTGCATCAATACCGCGCGGGCCAACGCCTTGGTCGAAGAAGCCTTGCGCTCCGGGGTCATCAGCGAACTGAAAGGGTTTACCGGGCTCAAGCGGGAAGTGGCTTATGGGGTGGAAAACAGCCGTATCGATTTTCGCCTGGACTACGATCAAGGCTCGGCCTGGGTCGAAGTCAAAAGTGTCACGCTGGGGTTCGATGGCACGAATGTGGCGGCGTTTCCCGATGCGGTGACCCTGCGCGGGGCCAAACACCTGAGGGAACTCGCCTGCCTGGCCCGGGAAGGTGTGCGAGCGGTGCAGCTGTATTGTGTGAACCTGAGCGGCATCGAAGCGGTGCGCCCGGCACAGGAAATCGACCCGGTGTACGCCGCGGCCTTGCGTGATGCGGTGGCGGCGGGTGTGGAGGTGCTGGCCTATGGGGTCACGCTGACATCCGAGCAGATGTGGGTGGACCGTGCGTTGCCGGTATTGCTAGAGCTCGACCCAGATGCCTTGCTCGTCCTCCCGGCTGTCTAGCGCAGCCAGGAACTGACCGGCGCAGGGGCCCGCCACGCATTCGCCGCTTTCTATCAGGAACAGCGCGCCGTGAGTGGCGCACTGGATCAGAGTGGCGCTGGGGTCGAGGAACTGGTCGGGTTGCCATTCCAGCGGTACGCCCCGGTGCGGGCAGCGGTTGAGATAGGCATACACTTGGCCGGCACGCCGCACGGCCAGCACCTTGCGCCCATCGAGGTCGAAACCGCGACTGCCGTTGTCGGGCAATTGGGCGGCGGTACAAAGAAACTTCATGTGTGTCTCAATATTTGTCGGAGTGAATCCACTGTGGGAGCGAGCTTGCTCGCGATGACGGCGGCACATTCAACATCTCGGTGACTGACTCGCCGCTATCGCGAGCAAGCTCGCTCCCACAAGGTTTCGTGTGGCAAAAGATCCACGCTTGACGGTCAAATGAAAACAATTATCAAATGGCGCCTTCTTCGCAGGAGGCTGAGGATACTTGGCCATGCCCGGTCCTGTGAAAAACTTCTTTGAGGAAGCTGCCCGATGCGCCTGAATATCCGCGTTGTTGCGCTCTGTGTCGCACTGTTGGTCAACCAGGGGGCCAGCGCGGCTCAATTGCCGCAACGCTGGGTCAGTGCCGGCGGCGCCGTGTCGGAGTGGGTCAGTGCGCTGGGGGGCGAATCGAAGCTGGTGGGCGTGGACTCCACCAGCCAGCATCCTGAATCCTTGCGGGCCTTGCCCAGTGTTGGCTATCAGCGACAGCTGTCGGCGGAGGGCGTGCTGAGCCTGCGTCCGCAGATCCTGGTGGGCACTGAGGAAATGGGGCCACCGCCCGTGCTGGCGCAAATTCGCAGCGCCGGTGTGCAGGTCGAACTGTTCTCGGCCACACCAGACCTGCCGGCCCTGCAGGGCAATTTGCGGCACCTGGGAAAACTGCTGGGGGCCGAGGCCGAGGCGGCGCGGTTGTTCGACCTTTATCAAAAACAACTCACCCAGCAACAGGCCCGGGTGACCGAAGCCCAGCGCAAGCAAAAGGCTCCCGGCGTATTGCTGTTGGTGGGTAGTTCCGGCGGCAAACCACTGGTTGCGGGCAAGGGCACTTCCGCTGATTGGTTGTTACAGCAGGCCGGCGGTCACAACCTGGCGACCCACAGCGGCTACAAGTCTTTTTCCGTGGAAACCCTGGCCAGCCTGAATCCGCAAGTTCTGGTCTTTGCTGACCGTGCCTTGAGCGGTGAAGAAGCGCGTGCGGCGTTGTTCAGGGAAAACCCGATTCTTTCTTCGACCCGGGCCGCCAGGGACGGGCGCGTCATGGAGCTTGATCCGACGCTGCTGGTAGGCGGCTTGGGCCCGCGGTTGCCACAAAGCCTGATGACACTGACGGCAGGCTTTTATCCGGCTGCGTCGGCCACGGCGCCATGACCTCGTTGGTCAAGCCAGGTACCTTGTTCATTGGCCTGGGCCTGCTGTGTCTGCTGGCAACCTGGCTGTCCCTGGCCCTGGGGCCGGTAAGTTTGCCGTTGCTCGACACCTTGCGCGCTGCCTTGCGTCTGTTGGGCTTGCCGGTGGCCGCCGATGGCCTGGAGCAGGCCGAACTGATCCTTGGCCAGATCCGCTTGCCGCGTACCTTGCTGGGGTTGGCGGTGGGCGGGGTGTTGGCGTTGTCCGGTGTGGCGATGCAGGGGTTGTTTCGCAACCCACTGGCGGACCCGGGGCTGGTGGGTGTGTCCAGCGGTGCGGCACTGGGCGCCGCGTTCGCCATTGTCGGTGGCTCGGCGCTGGGTGGGTTGCCCGAAGCCTTTGGCCCCTACGTGCTGTCGTTGTGTGCATTTCTTGGCGGGCTCGGCGTTACGGCGCTGGTCTATCGTCTCGGGCGACGCAACGGCCAGACCCATGTCGCGACCATGCTCCTGGCCGGTATTGCCCTGACCGCGCTGTCCGGTTCGGCCGTCGGCCTGTTCACCTACCTGGCGGACGACGCGACCCTGCGCACCCTGACGTTCTGGAACCTGGGCAGTCTCAACGGCGCCAGCTATGCGCGGTTGTGGCCGCTGTTGCTGGTCAGCGTCGGCGTGGCGCTCTGGCTACCACGGCGGGCCCGGGCGCTTAATGCACTGTTGCTAGGGGAGTCCGAGGCTGCCCACCTGGGCGTTAACGTCGAAAGCCTCAAGCGTGAACTGGTGTTTTGTACGGCCATGGGGGTTGGCGCGGCGGTGGCGGCTGCGGGCATGATCGGCTTTGTCGGGCTGGTAGTGCCGCATCTGGTGCGCCTGGTGGCAGGCCCCGACCACCGTGTGTTGCTGCCCGCTTCGGTGTTGGCGGGTGCCAGCCTGCTGTTGTTCGCCGATCTGGTGGCGCGCCTGGCCCTGGCTCCTGCGGAATTGCCGATCGGCATTGTCACGGCCTTCATCGGCGCGCCGTTCTTCCTTTATCTATTGGTGCGAGGGCGCGCCTGATGCTGCGAGCGCAGAACCTGCACATTCAACGTGGCCGCAAGACGGTGCTGGCGGACGTCGATCTCGAACTCAACCCTGGCGAAGTGCTCGGAGTGCTTGGGCCCAACGGCGCAGGTAAAAGTACTTTGTTGGCGGGGCTGTGCGGCGAACTGCGCCCGGCCCAGGGGCAGGTCTGGCTCGATGACCGGCCATTGGCCCAGTGGCAGGGTGCCGAGCGCGCCCGGTGCCTGGCGGTCTTGCCGCAGTCCTCGACCCTGGATTTCGCCTTTCGTGTCGAGGAGGTCGTCGGCATGGGGCGCCTGCCGCACCAGAGTGGTCGAGTGCGCGATGAGCAAGTCGTCGCCGCGGCGCTGCAAGCGGCAGACGCCGCGCATCTGCACGGTCGCAGTTACCTGGCGTTGTCCGGCGGTGAACGTCAGCGGGTGCACCTGGCGCGGGTGTTGGCGCAGTTGTGGCCAGGTGAAGCGGGGCAAACCCTGTTGCTGGACGAGCCGACCTCGATGCTCGATCCGCTGCACCAGCACACCATCCTCCTGGCGGTGCGTGAATTCGCCAGTCGCGGCGCTGCCGTGCTGGTGATCCTGCATGACCTGAACCTGGCGGCGCGTTACTGTGATCGCCTGTTGCTGCTCGCGTCCGGTCGGCCGGTGGCCCTGGACACGCCCCGGCATGTGCTGCGCCCGGAACCGCTCAAGGCGGTGTTTGGCTTGGACGTGCTGGTGCAAGACCATCCGGAGCGTGGGCATCCATTGATCATTGCCCGCTGAGGGCACCCTGGAGGATATGGACGTGCGCCTGCTTCTGATTCTGGCATTGAGTGTACTGACGGCGTGTCAGAGCATCGCACCGCCCCCACTCGGCGGACGAATCCGTGATTTGCACAATGGCCAGGCCGTGACGCCCCAGGCATTGGTTGAACGCTTGGCCAAGGCGCCTCGGGTGGTGGTGGGGGAGCGGCACGACAATCGCGATCACCACGCGCTGCAGGTCTGGCTGCTCCAGGCCCTGGCCGGGCAGCGGGCCCAGGGCAGTCTGTTGCTGGAAATGCTCACCCCCGCCCAGCAGCCACGCGTTGATTCGGTCCGCCAGTTACCCGCCTTGCCGAAGGACCTGCCCGGCGCACTGGGCTGGTCGCCCGGCTGGGATTGGAGCCTGTATGGCCCCGTCGTCGAGTTTGCCCTGGCGCAACGCTATCCGCTGTTGGCCGCCAATCTGGACGCCGCCGAGATTCAGCGCTTCTATCGACAAGCACCGGGCTTGATGGGCGCTCGCTCCAATGCAGTCACTGTGAAGGACGAATTGTTGGGGCAAATCCGTGAATCCCACTGCGGTTTGCTGCCAGAGTCGCAAATGCCGGCGATGCTGGCCGTGCAGCAACAGCGTGACCGACGCATGGCCGAACGCCTGCTGCAAGCGCCGACACCGGCATTGTTGTTCGCCGGTGCCTGGCATGCGCGAAAGGATGTTGGTGTGCCGCTGCATGCGCTGGATCTTGGCGCCAGCGAGGCACCGATCGTCCTGATGCTGGCCGAGGAGGGCAGTGAGGTGACGTCGGCCATGGCGGATTACGTGTGGTACACGCCGGCCATGCCGCCACAGGATTACTGTGCGCAGATGCGTGAACACGTCGGAAAGTGATTTTCTACAGGCAAAAAAAGACCCGGCAAAAGCCGGGTCAAATAACCGTGATTAGCCTGATGAGGAGATATCTGAGAGTCCGAACCAAGGGCTGTTCAAATATCGACCAGTCTCGCGACCGGATGTGGTAATCATAGCGATTCTCATTACCATGTCAAACATTGTTTTGCGATTCGCCGAAATAACCTCGCGGTCAGGGTCCGTGCAGGAAACGAAAGGGCGTCAGGCCTTGTGGCGCGTCGAAATGGCGTCCAGCTGTTTATTCAGGGCTTCTTTGCGCTCGGCGGGAATGTCATTCCAATGCACATCCATCAACGCGCCCTCGATGGCGTACAGCAACACCTTGGAAGCCCGGAAGCCGCGCGTGCGTACGGCGCGATAGGCGTCCACCGCGCCGAGCCGGCGTAGATCGGATGCGCTGTGGATGCCCACAGCGTGCAGCCACTGGGCTGATGTCTTGCCCAGATTCTTCAGGTGTTGCAGTTCATCATTCATCGAGCCTCCTTGCGACGGCCGACTGGTGCAGTGGGCAAGCTTCTGAGCAGTGTAGCGGTCAGTAGGAAAAGCGTGATTGTTTGGTCGGATTCGACGCAAAAGCTTCTAATGCATTACGCACGATGGGGTGGGAAAAGGCTGCAAACTATATGCTCCAGCGCAAGCGGGGGCGCTGGAGATCCGTTCAGTCTGTGGCAGGTCCGCTCGTTGGCCGACCCGCTTCAAACAGGTTCAGCGAGTGCGGTAGCGCAACCGGGTGCCGAAGTTCATCGACATCAGGATCTCGTCCGCAGACAGTTCCGGCGGGAAGTAGGCACCGGAGATTTGCGCATGGGCCAGGCTCGCGCCTTCCAGTGACGACTTGCGAAAATCGATGCCACGCAGATCGGCGGAGCGGAAGTAGGCGTCGCTGAAGTCAACGTCGTCCGCATTCAGTTCCCGCAGATCAAGGCCTCGAAAGTCGCCGCCACGCATGTCGACCGGGCCTTGTGGGCGTTCGTTGTTGAACCCGGCGATATCGTCTTTGCGCAGCAAGGCATAAAGCGGGGTGTTGAGAAGCTTGGGAAGGCTCATTTCATATCACCTGTTGGTTTTATGACGCCAGTATAGTGCCACTATTTGACGGCCGTGAAGCCGGGCATCGCTTCACGGCCGAAAAAATATCTACAGGCCTGGCAGGCGCTGACGGATCTGCGCGACCACGATGTCGAGTGTGCCGCTTTCATTGGTTTGGACCCGTTTGCTGCAGAGAATTTCCGCCGGGGTCAGGGCTTCGCGGCTGGATTGTTGTGCGGCAATGACCGCCAGGTTCGCATCGGAGGGGTCTTTCTGGTCGGCCTGACGCTGTGCCAGGCGGCTTTCGATGACCGCTTGCGGCGCGTCGCAGTCGAGAATCAGGAACGGAGCACCGGTGGCCTCGGCGATTTTCGCCGCTGCGTCGCGTTGATCGCGCTTGAGGTAAGTGGCATCGATCACTACCGGGAAGCCGGCGCGCAGGATCACCGCGGCGATTTCATGCAGGCGGGCGTAGGTAGCGCTGCTGGCGTCACTGCTATAGATGCCGGCCTCTGGATCGTTGGGTACTTGTTGCTGGCCGAACAGACGCTTGCGCTCCACGTCCGAACGCAGGCGAATGGCGCCCAGCGCCTCTACCAGGCGCATCGCGACATGGCTTTTGCCAACGGCCGAGACGCCGTGGGTGATGGCCAGGAAGCGCGAAGGAATGGTGCTGTAGCTTTCCGCCAGGTTGGCGTAGTTGCGGTACTGGCGCAGGGTGGTGGCGCGCTGCACCGGATCGGCTTCGGCCGGCATGCTGAACAACACGACTTTTGCCCGGACCAGGGCACGATAGGCTTTATAGAAGTTCAGCAGCTCCAGGCCCTGGTAGTCACCGGTCAGTTCCAGGTACTGGCTGACGAAGCGCCGTGCCAGCGATTTCAGGCCTCGGTCCTCCAGGTCCATCGCCAGGAATGCGGTGTCGGCGTAGACGTCGGTGAAACGGAACGGTTCGTTGAACTCGATGCAGTCGAAAATCACCACCTTGCCGTCGATCACGGTGGCGTTGCCCAGGTGGATATCACCGTGGCATTCGCGGATGAAACCTTCGGCTTTGCGTTGGGTGAACAGCGGCTTGAGGCGTTCGAAGCTGCTCTCGGCCCAGGCTTGCAGGGCTTCGAGTTGCAACAGGTCGGCCTTGTCGTTGAGGAACGGGCGGATCTGTTCGAAGTTCTGCAGCACCGGTGCCATCACGCTTTGCGGGGTGCCGGCGTCGTTTTCGGCGGGCACCTTGGGCGTGGAGAGATGGAACTGGGCGATCTGCGCGGCCATCTCGTCGATGTGCGCGGTGGTCAGTTCGCCGTTGGCTTGCAGCGTGCTGAGCAGTTCGCTCTGCGGGAACTGACGCATCTTCAGGGCGTACTCGATGGCCGGGCCGTCGCCACCCAGCTGTGGCGCTTCGGCGCTGCCGGTAATCGGCAGGACGTTCAGGTACAGGTCCTGGGTCAGGCGCTGGTTGAGGCGCAACTCCTCACCACAGAAGTGCTTGCGCGCCTCGAGGCTGGTGAAGTCGAGGAAGCCGAAGTTGACCGGCTTTTTGAATTTGTAGGCGTATGGCCCAGTGAGCAATACCCAGGAAATGTGGGTCTCGATGACCTGGAACCCTTCGACGGGATGCGGGTAGAGGGCCGGGTTTTGCAGGGCAGCGATCAGGGATTGGCTCACGGGCGGTCCTTCATAGACTGGAAAATTCAAGGCCGTCATTATGGCCGCAAGCCGCGCTAACGCAAACCGCGTGGAGGGCTCATGTTGAACCGAGGCAAAGTGCGTATAATCCGCCGCCATGACTCGTACCCGATCCCCCCGTACCCCCAAGAAACCACCCGCCAGCCGCCTGCGGCCCTGGCTGGGCTGGGCCCTTAAACTCAGCCTGGTGGGCCTCGTCGTGCTCGCCGGTTTTGCGGTCTATCTCGATGCCGTGGTCCAGGAGAAGTTCTCCGGCAAGCGCTGGACCATTCCGGCCAAGGTCTATGCCCGGCCGTTGGAGCTGTTCGTCGGACAGAAGCTGAGCAAGGATGATTTCCTGACCGAGCTCGATGCCTTGGGTTATCGCCGTGAAAGCGTGGCCAATGGTCCGGGTGCGGCCTCGGTCAATGGCAATACCATCGACCTCAATACCCGTGGCTTCCAGTTCTATGAAGGCATGGAGCAGGCACAACCGGTGCGGGTGCGTTTTTCCGGTGATTATGTCGCTGCGCTGACCGGCGCCAACAACGCAAGCCTGTCGGTGGTGCGCCTTGAGCCGCTGCTCATTGGTGGCCTGTACCCCAAGAACCTCGAAGACCGGATCCTGATCAAGATCGACCAGGTGCCGCCGTTCCTGCTCGATACGCTGATCGCCGTCGAAGACCGCGACTTCTACCATCACTTCGGCGTCTCGCCCAAGTCGATTGCCCGGGCCATCTGGGTCAATACCTCCTCGGGCCACATGCGCCAGGGCGGCAGTACCCTGACCCAACAGTTGGTCAAGAACTTCTACCTGACCAACGAACGCAGCCTGACCCGCAAGCTCACCGAAGCCATGATGGCGTTGTTGCTGGAGCTGCACTACGACAAGCAGGAGATCCTGGAGGCGTACCTCAACGAGGTATTTATCGGTCAGGACGGTCAACGGGCGGTGCACGGTTTCGGCCTCGCCAGCCAGTTCTTCTTCAGCCAACCGCTGTCCGAGCTCAAGTTGCATCAGGTGGCGTTGCTGGTGGGCATGGTCAAGGGACCGTCTTCCTACAACCCGCGTCGTAATCCGGAGCGCGCCCTCGAACGGCGCAACCTGGTGCTCGACCTGCTGCAACAACAGGGTGTGGCGACGGCCGAGCAAGTCGAGGCGGCGAAAAAGATGCCGTTGGGCGTGACCAAGCGCGGCAGCCTGGCGGACAGCTCCTTCCCCGGCTTCATGGACCTGGTCAAGCGTCAGCTGCGGGAAGACTACCGCGACGAAGACTTGACCGAAGAAGGCCTGCGCATCTTCACCAGTTTCGATCCGATCCTGCAGATGAAGGCTGAAGCCTCGGTCGAGGACACTTTCAAGCGGCTGGGTGGGCGCAAGGGCGCCGACGAAGTTGAAGCGGCCATGGTGGTGACCAACCCGGAAACCGGTGAAGTCCAGGCCATGATCGGCAGCCGGCAGGCCAGTTTCGCCGGTTTCAACCGAGCGCTGGATGCGGTGCGTCCGATTGGCTCGCTGATCAAGCCGGCGGTGTACCTCACCGCCCTGGAAAAGCCGAGCCAATATACGCTGACCAGTTGGCTGTCGGACGAGACGTTCTCGGTCAAGGGCGCCGATGGCCAGGTCTGGAAACCGCAGAACTATGATCGTCGTTCCCACGGTACGGTGTTCCTGTACCAGGGGCTGGCGCACTCCTACAACCTGTCGACCGCTCGCCTCGGGCTGGAAGTCGGCGTACCGAACGTACTCAAGACCCTGGTGCGCCTGGGGGTTAGTCGCGAATTCCCGGCGTTCCCATCGATGTTGCTGGGGGCCGGTGGCCTTACGCCGATCGAAGTGGCGGCCATGTACCAGACGCTGGCCAACGGCGGTTTCAATACGCCGATGCGCGGGATCCGCAGCGTGCTGACCGCCGATGGCGAACCGCTCAAGCGTTATCCGTTCCAGATCCAGCAGCGTTTCGATCCGGCCTCCATTTACCTGATCCAGAGCGCGATGCAGCGGGTCATGCGTGAAGGCACCGGCAGCTCGGTCTATAACGTGCTGCCCCGGACCCTGACCCTGGCGGGCAAGACCGGTACCAGTAACGACTCGCGCGACAGCTGGTTCGCCGGCTTCAGCCAGGACCTGCTGGCGGTGGTCTGGCTCGGACGTGATGACAATGGCAAGACCCCGTTCACCGGTGCCACCGGTGCGCTGCAGGTCTGGACCAGCTTCATGCGCAAGGCCGACCCGTTGCCGCTGGACATGCCGCAACCGGACAACATCGTCCAGGCGTGGGTCGATTCGCGTACGGGGCAAGGCTCCGATGCCAATTGCCCGGGCGCCGTGCAGATGCCGTATATTCGCGGCAGCGAACCGCCACCCGGTGCAGCCTGTGGCGGCACGAATCCCGCCGAATCGGTGATGGATTGGGTCAAGGACTGGATGAATTAAGCAAAGAGGGTTTCAAGTGAACAAGTGGTTGATTCCAGCGGTAACAGCCGTGGCTTTGCTCAGTGGTTGCTCTACCGTACAACGCGGTTCGATTCCGGTCGTTGATTCCGGCACCGCTGTTTCCAACAGCGAGCGGGTCTCGGCCAATGGCGGTTTCCGTCAAACGACAGTGAAGCGGCCGGCGCAGGGCCAGGTCCAGGCAATCCCGCAGGGCGACACCGGTGTCGTCGTGATGGTGCCAGGTGGCGGCGCGACGACCTCTGCGCCGATCAGCAGCACGCCGATCACGCCGGGCCCGATCACCCCCGGGCCAATCGAAACCTCGCCGATCGACCAGGGCAGCTACAGCATGCCTTCGACGCCGAGCAGCATTCCGTCGGCAGGAGCCGGTGGTCTGTCCGCCGATGAACAGCTCGACGGCCCGGTTCTGGCCCTGTTGACCACGGCGCAACAGCAACAGGCCGGTGGTGACCTCAACGGTGCGTCTTCCAGCCTGGAGCGTGCCCAGCGTGTCGCGCCGCGCGAACCCCAGGTGCTTTATCGCCTGGCCCAGGTGCGCATGGCCCAGGGCGATGCGCCGCAAGCCGAACAGCTGGCCCGTCGTGGCCTGACATTCTCCAGTGGTCGCCCGGCACTTCAGGCCAGCCTGTGGGAGTTGATCGCCCAGGCCCGTGAGAAACAGGGCGATTCCGCTGGCGCGGCATTGGCCCGTCAGAAGGCCAAGGTTTCGCTTTGATGGATACGCGTTTTCCTCAAATCGCCGATCAGTTGCTGTTGATCGAGCGGGAGTTGCGAGTCCAGGGCTGGTGGAGCGATGTTTCGCCTTCGGCGCAGGCACTGGCCAGTGTCGAGCCATTCGCGGTCGACACCCTGGACTTCGAGCAATGGCTGCAATGGATCTTCCTGCCCAGGATGAAAGCCATCCTGGAAAACGACCTGCCGCTGCCCAACGCCTCGGGCATCCTTGCCATGGCCGAGATGGTCTATGCACAGCGGCCAGGGCAGGGCATCGAGTTGCAGCGGCTGCTGGCGCAGTTCGATCAGTTGATCAGCAACGCCGGCTGACCGGCGTTACTGACAATTCTCCTCGATTTGCTTGCGGGTCTCGTCGATCCGCTGGCGCCGCTCTTCTTCGGTGAGGCGGCGCATTTCCCCCTCTACGTCTTCACGTACCCTGGGGTTGTTCTGCAATTGCGCCAGATTGGTCCGGGCCTGTTCGCAGAACGCCTTGAGTTGGGCTTCCTGCTCGGCAATCTGTTTCTTGACCTGTTGGTCGATGGCCTTTTGGTCGCCAATGACTCCGCCAGACGGCGGTGCCGCCGGTTTGGCGGGCGGCGGGGCGGACTTGATCACGGTCGTGGCCTCCGTGCCTTCGGGCGGCTGGGCGCCGAAGTGGGTAACGCCCTGGGCGTCCACCCATTTGTAGACCTGACCGGCCATGCACATCGGGCTCAGGCCAACCAGCAGGCTGGCCGTCAAGAAGATCATTCGCATGCTGTTTCCTTGTCATGGGTTGCGCAATTGAAGCTAACACAGTTGCCGTTTAAAGGTTTTTTCTTGCGTTCTCATGCGCTTACTTCGAATAAAACACATAGACGACTTGACTTGAAGGAGGCGAAACAGAAGAATCCAAAGTCCGCTGTAGAGGGACTGCCAGAAGCAGACCCACTCAGCAGATCATGAGGCGCACATCCGCGCCGACCTGTTACACCCGCAACGCGTTACCTCGCGCTGGGTGGGAAAGGCCCGCAACACTTGGGACGATCCCAATACTTGCTCAGTCAGTGCTGACGTAGTCGGCGACCACCGTCGCTCATGCTCTGCCGAGAAGTAAACCTATTAAGACCCGTCCCTTTCTTGTGGGTCGGTATTCTGGCGTTTTAGAGGTGAACAACGTGGAGCTTTTATCTGGCGGTGAGATGCTCGTCCGCTTTTTGCGTGACGAAGGCGTCAAATATATCTACGGGTACCCCGGTGGTGCTCTTCTTCATGTCTATGATGCCCTGTTCAAAGAACCGGAAGTGACCCATATCCTGGTTCGTCACGAGCAGGCCGCCACCCATATGGCTGACGGCTATGCCCGTGCCACCGGCAAGGCCGGCGTGGTACTGGTGACTTCCGGTCCAGGCGCCACGAACGCCATCACTGGTATCGCCACCGCGTACATGGACTCCATCCCGATGGTGATCATTTCCGGCCAGGTGCCCAGCACCATGGTGGGTACCGACGCATTCCAGGAAACCGACATGATCGGTATCTCCCGGCCGATCGTGAAGCACAGCTTCATGATCAAGCACGCGTCGGAAATCCCGGAAGTCATGAAGAAGGCCTTCTACCTGGCAGAATCCGGTCGTCCGGGCCCGGTCGTGGTCGATGTTCCGAAAGACATGACCAACCCGGCCGAGAAGTTCGAATACATCTTCCCGAAAAAAGCCAAGCTGCGTTCCTACAGCCCGGCCGTACGCGGCCACTCGGGGCAAATCCGCAAGGCAGCCGAAATGCTCCTGGCGGCCAAGCGCCCTGTGCTGTACTCCGGTGGTGGCGTGATCCTCGGTGGTGGCTCCGCGCCGCTGACCGAACTGGCGAAAATGCTCAACCTGCCGGTCACCAATACGCTGATGGGCCTGGGCGCGTTCCCGGGCACCGACCGTCAGTTCATCGGTATGCTCGGCATGCACGGCAGCTACACCGCCAACCTGGCGATGCACCACGCCGATGTGATCCTGGCGGTCGGCGCACGTTTCGACGACCGCGTCATCAATGGTCCGGCGAAATTCTGCCCGAACGCCAAGATCATCCACATCGACATCGACCCGGCGTCCATCTCCAAGACCATCAAGGCAGACGTGCCGATTGTCGGTCCTGTAGAGAGCGTGTTGACCGAAATGGTCGCCATCCTCAAGGAAATCGGCGAGGTTCCAAACAAGGAATCCGTGGCCAGTTGGTGGAAGCAGGTTGATGAATGGCGCGGCGATCGTGGCTTGTTCCCTTATGACAAGGGTGACGGCAGTGTGATCAAGCCGCAGACCGTGATCGAAACCCTGTGCGAAGTGACCAAGGGCGATGCCTTTGTGACCTCCGACGTGGGCCAGCACCAGATGTTCGCTGCGCAGTACTACAAGTTCGACAAACCCAATCGCTGGATCAACTCCGGCGGCCTGGGCACCATGGGCTTCGGTTTCCCGGCGGCCATGGGCATCAAGTTGAGCTTCCCAGAGGCTGATGTCGCCTGCGTCACGGGCGAAGGCAGCATCCAGATGAACATCCAGGAGCTGTCCACCTGCCTGCAATACGGTTTGCCGGTGAAGATCGTGATCCTGAACAACGGCGTGTTGGGGATGGTTCGCCAGTGGCAGGACATGAGCTACGGCAGCCGTCACTCGCACTCGTACATGGAATCGTTGCCTGATTTCGTCAAGCTGGCAGAGGCCTACGGTCACGTTGGCGTGCGCATCACCGAATCGAAGGATTTGAAGTCGAAGATGGAGGAAGCGTTCGCCATGAAGGATCGCCTGGTGGTGATCGATATTGCGGTCGACACCAGCGAGCACGTCTACCCGATGCAGATCAAAGACGGCTCCATGCGCGATATGTGGCTGAGCAAGACGGAGCGTACCTAATCATGCGACATATTATTTCCCTGCTTCTGGAAAACGAACCAGGTGCGCTGTCTCGTGTTGTGGGCCTGTTCTCGCAGCGCAACTACAACATCGAAAGCCTGACCGTGGCGCCAACCGAAGACCCGACCCTGTCGCGTCTGACGCTGACCACCGTAGGGCACGATGAAATCATCGAGCAGATCACCAAGAACCTGAACAAGCTGATCGAGGTGGTCAAGCTGGTGGACCTGTCGGAAAGCGCTCACATCGAGCGTGAACTGATGCTGGTCAAGGTCAAGGCCACCGGCGCCCAGCGCGCCGAGATCAAACGCACTACCGATATTTATCGTGGGCAGATCGTCGATGTCAGCGCCAGCGTCTATACCGTTCAGTTGACCGGTACCAGCGACAAGCTCGACAGCTTCATTCAATCGATCGGCACTGCCTCGATTCTGGAAACCGTACGCAGTGGCGTCACCGGGATTGCCCGTGGCGACAAAGTACTGAGCATCTAACCAAATTAGCGAATGGCCTGAACGGCCGGATATAGGGGAAATTCATGAAAGTTTTCTACGATAAAGACTGCGACCTGTCGATCATCCAGGGCAAGAAAGTCGCCATCATCGGCTACGGCTCCCAAGGTCACGCCCAAGCGTGCAACCTGAAAGATTCCGGCGTTGACGTGACTGTCGGCCTGCGTAAAGGCTCGGCCACCGTTGCCAAGGCCGAGGCCCATGGCCTGAAAGTGACCGACGTGGCTTCTGCCGTTGCTGCGGCCGACCTGGTCATGATCCTGACCCCGGACGAGTTCCAATCGGCGCTGTACAAGAACGAAATCGAACCGAACATCAAGAAAGGCGCCACCCTGGCCTTCTCCCACGGTTTCGCGATCCACTACAACCAGGTTGTGCCACGTGCCGACCTCGACGTGATCATGATCGCGCCGAAGGCCCCGGGTCACACCGTGCGTTCCGAGTTCGTGAAAGGCGGCGGTATCCCTGACCTGATCGCGATCTACCAGGATGCGTCCGGCAACGCCAAGAACGTGGCCCTGTCCTACGCTGCTGGCGTGGGTGGCGGCCGTACCGGCATCATCGAAACCACCTTCAAGGACGAAACCGAAACCGACCTGTTCGGCGAGCAAGCCGTTCTGTGCGGCGGTACCGTCGAGCTGGTCAAGGCCGGTTTCGAAACCCTGGTTGAAGCTGGCTACGCGCCGGAAATGGCCTACTTCGAGTGCCTGCACGAACTGAAGCTGATCGTTGACCTCATGTATGAAGGCGGTATCGCCAACATGAACTACTCGATCTCCAACAACGCCGAATACGGCGAGTACGTGACTGGTCCGGAAGTCATCAACGCCGAATCCCGTCAGGCCATGCGCAACGCCCTGAAACGTATTCAGGACGGCGAATACGCCAAGATGTTCATCAGCGAAGGCGCTACCGGCTATCCTTCGATGACCGCCAAGCGTCGTAACAATGCCGCTCACGGTATCGAAATCATCGGCGAGCAACTGCGCTCGATGATGCCGTGGATCGGTGCCAACAAGATCGTCGACAAAGCCAAGAACTAAGTCGCGAACTTGATCGAAAAACGCGGCCTCGGCCGCGTTTTTTCGTTTGGGCGGTGGCTTCTGGTATAAAGCTGCATCGTTTGCGGCCGAACCGTCGTCCCAGACATCTGTCGAATTTTTTCACACCGTTGCAAGGTATTGTCCATGAGCGAACGTCCCGACGAGCCAAACCAGGCTCCTGACGCCGAAAGCCTGTTGCCCATCGATGAGCACGTCGAAGAAGGCCATGACGCTGAAGGCCGTAAGGTCCGGCATCGTGGCATCTATCTGTTGCCGAACCTGTTCACCACCGCGAACCTGTTCGCCGGTTTCTATTCCATCATCAGTTCCATGAGTGCCCAGGCTGCCTTGAGCGCTGGCGATAGCGCAGGGGCGAGCCGTTACTTCGCGTTCGCCGCCATTGCGATCTTCGTCGCCATGGTGCTCGATGGCCTGGACGGGCGCGTGGCCCGCATGACCAATACCCAGAGTGCGTTTGGCGCCGAATATGATTCGCTGTCCGACATGGTCGCCTTTGGCGTGGCTCCCGCCTTGCTGGCGTTCGGCTGGGCGCTGGGGGACATGGGCAAGGTCGGCTGGATGGTTGCCTTTATCTATGTGGCGGGGGCGGCATTGCGCCTGGCTCGTTTCAACACCCAGGTTGGCAAGGCTGACAAACGCTACTTCATCGGCCTGGCCAGTCCGGCCGCGGCGGGTGTCGTGGCAGGTGTTGTCTGGGCATTCAGCGACTACGGCATCCAGGGGTCGAAAATGTCGTTCCTGGTGGCGTTGCTGGTTGCGGCGGCCGGGATGTTGATGGTCAGTAATATCAAGTACAACAGCTTCAAGGAGCTGGATCTGAAGGGCCGTGTGCCGTTCGTGGCGATTCTGGCGGTGGTGCTGGTGTTCGCAGTGGTGTTCAGTGATCCGCCGCGTATCCTGTTGTTGGTGTTCCTGGGCTATGCCGCCTCCGGACCGGTGCAATACTTGTTGCGTCTTCGTCGACGCTAAACGTTGCCTTAATGTAATTTCCCCCATACTCCGCAGTCTATTGGTGCATCTGCCCTCCAATACTGCGGAGTTGTCATGCTGATCAAGATCCCTAAGTCGTCCGACTGCCGTGAATCGGACGTCACGCCCGAATCCCTCTATCTATCCCGTCGGCAAATGCTCGGTGCAACCCTGTCTGGCCTCGCCGTCAGCAGCTTGCCTCAATGGGCCAGTGCTGCCGATGCGGCGCGGTATGCCGATGTCGAGCCCGGAAAGGCGCCGTCCTGGTTTGCCGAGAAACTGCCTTCAGTCCAATGGGGCGCGGTCACGGTCAAGAATGAGCCCATCACGCCGTTCAAGGACGCGACCCATTACAACAACTTCTATGAGTTCGGAACCGACAAGGGAGACCCGGCAGCCAATGCCGGGTCGTTGAAGACCGAGCCCTGGAGCGTGGTCGTGGACGGGGAGGTGGGCAAGCCGGGACGCTACGGGTTGGAAGACTTCATGAAGCCTTATCAACTGGAAGAGCGTATCTATCGATTGCGCTGTGTCGAGGCCTGGTCGATGGTTATTCCGTGGATTGGCTTCCCCATCTCTGCATTGCTCAAGCAGGTCGAGCCGACCTCCAAGGCCAAGTACATCCGCTTCGAAACCCTGCAGGATCCCAAGGTCATGCCGGGGCAGCGTTCCGGTTTCGCCTTGATCAACTGGCCATATGTCGAAGGCTTGCGATTGGATGAGGCCATGAATCCGTTGGCTATCCTGGCGGTGGGAATGTACGGACGGGAGTTGCCGAACCAGAATGGCGCGCCGCTGCGGCTAGTGGTCCCATGGAAATACGGTTTCAAAAGTGTGAAGTCCATCGTGCGTATCAGTCTGGTGAGTGAGCAGCCGAAGACGACTTGGCAGAGCATCGCGTCTGACGAATACGGTTTCTATGCCAACGTCAATCCGACGGTCGATCATCCGCGGTGGACCCAGGCGCATGAGCGTCGTTTACCGAGCGGGCTGTTCAGTCCCAATGTTCGCGATACGTTGATGTTCAACGGCTATCAGGATGAAGTCGCTTCTTTATATGCAGGGATGGACCTGAGGAAGGACTACTGATGCGTTTTCCAGTCTGGCGAATCGGCGTCTTCATCGCGGCGGCGATCTGGCCCTTGTTCTGGCTTTACGAGGCCTTGATGAACTCGCTGGGTCCTGACCCGGGCAAGGTGCTGGTGGATCGGCTCGGGTTGGGCACGTTGATCCTGTTGTTGATCACCTTGAGCATGACGCCGCTGCAAAAGCTGACGGGATGGGCAGGGTGGATTGCGGTCAGGCGGCAGTTGGGGTTGTGGTGCTTTACTTATGTGGTGCTGCATTTGAGCGGGTATGCGGCGTTCATATTGGGGTTCGACTGGTCGCAGCTGGGCGTCGAGTTGAGCAAGCGGCCTTACATTATTGTCGGGGCGCTTGGCTTTCTCGGCCTGCTGGCGCTGGCGGTCACATCCAATCGCTACAGTCAGCGGCGGCTTGGCGTGCGCTGGAAGAAATTGCATCGCCTGGTTTATCTGATCCTGGGGCTTGGGTTGTTGCATATGCTGTGGATCGTGCGGGCAGATCTGAAGGAGTGGGCGATATACGCCTTTATAGGGGCTGTACTGTTGATGCTGAGAGTCCCGCCGGTTATGCGTCGGATCCCGCGTTTGCTGGGTAGGAAAGTTCCTTCTGCAACAAAAGCGTAATTAGGGGTTGACGGCAGATTCTGGAAGTCTATAATTCGCCCCACTTCCGGCGCAGTCGAAACGGAAAACTCCTTGATATTCAATGAGTTAAGTAGGTTTCGAAGGTGTTGGGCTTCAGTTCATCGAAGCCCGGAAGGAGCAGATAGAGCGGTGTTGTTTGGCTCTATCGGCGGTTCGATCTTCTCGGTCGAAAGCGGTGAAAAAGAGGTGTTGACAGCAGCGAGTAACGCTGTAGAATTCGCCTCCCGCTAACGAGAGATCGGAAGCGCAAGTGGTTGAAGTTGCAAAGGAAACTTTGAAAACTTCTTAAAATAACCGCTTGACAGATGCACGGGGCGCTGTAGAATGCGCGCCTCGGTTGAGACGAAAGGCTCAGCCAACCGCTCTTTAACAACTGAATCAAGCAATTCGTGTGGGTGCTTGTGGGGTCAGACTGCTAGTCAACAGATTATCAGCATCACAAGTTACTCCGCGAGAAATCAAAGATGTAACCAACGATTGCTGAGCAAGTTTAGGGTTTTCTCAAAACCCAAAGATGTTTGAACTGAAGAGTTTGATCATGGCTCAGATTGAACGCTGGCGGCAGGCCTAACACATGCAAGTCGAGCGGTAGAGAGGTGCTTGCACCTCTTGAGAGCGGCGGACGGGTGAGTAATGCCTAGGAATCTGCCTGGTAGTGGGGGATAACGCTCGGAAACGGACGCTAATACCGCATACGTCCTACGGGAGAAAGCAGGGGACCTTCGGGCCTTGCGCTATCAGATGAGCCTAGGTCGGATTAGCTAGTTGGTGGGGTAATGGCTCACCAAGGCGACGATCCGTAACTGGTCTGAGAGGATGATCAGTCACACTGGAACTGAGACACGGTCCAGACTCCTACGGGAGGCAGCAGTGGGGAATATTGGACAATGGGCGAAAGCCTGATCCAGCCATGCCGCGTGTGTGAAGAAGGTCTTCGGATTGTAAAGCACTTTAAGTTGGGAGGAAGGGCATTAACCTAATACGTTAGTGTTTTGACGTTACCGACAGAATAAGCACCGGCTAACTCTGTGCCAGCAGCCGCGGTAATACAGAGGGTGCAAGCGTTAATCGGAATTACTGGGCGTAAAGCGCGCGTAGGTGGTTCGTTAAGTTGGATGTGAAATCCCCGGGCTCAACCTGGGAACTGCATTCAAAACTGTCGAGCTAGAGTATGGTAGAGGGTGGTGGAATTTCCTGTGTAGCGGTGAAATGCGTAGATATAGGAAGGAACACCAGTGGCGAAGGCGACCACCTGGACTGATACTGACACTGAGGTGCGAAAGCGTGGGGAGCAAACAGGATTAGATACCCTGGTAGTCCACGCCGTAAACGATGTCAACTAGCCGTTGGGAGCCTTGAGCTCTTAGTGGCGCAGCTAACGCATTAAGTTGACCGCCTGGGGAGTACGGCCGCAAGGTTAAAACTCAAATGAATTGACGGGGGCCCGCACAAGCGGTGGAGCATGTGGTTTAATTCGAAGCAACGCGAAGAACCTTACCAGGCCTTGACATCCAATGAACTTTCCAGAGATGGATTGGTGCCTTCGGGAACATTGAGACAGGTGCTGCATGGCTGTCGTCAGCTCGTGTCGTGAGATGTTGGGTTAAGTCCCGTAACGAGCGCAACCCTTGTCCTTAGTTACCAGCACGTAATGGTGGGCACTCTAAGGAGACTGCCGGTGACAAACCGGAGGAAGGTGGGGATGACGTCAAGTCATCATGGCCCTTACGGCCTGGGCTACACACGTGCTACAATGGTCGGTACAGAGGGTTGCCAAGCCGCGAGGTGGAGCTAATCCCACAAAACCGATCGTAGTCCGGATCGCAGTCTGCAACTCGACTGCGTGAAGTCGGAATCGCTAGTAATCGCGAATCAGAATGTCGCGGTGAATACGTTCCCGGGCCTTGTACACACCGCCCGTCACACCATGGGAGTGGGTTGCACCAGAAGTAGCTAGTCTAACCTTCGGGAGGACGGTTACCACGGTGTGATTCATGACTGGGGTGAAGTCGTAACAAGGTAGCCGTAGGGGAACCTGCGGCTGGATCACCTCCTTAATCGACGACCGCAGCTGCTTCATGAGCTCCCACACGAATTGCTTGATTCATTGAAGAAGACGATAGAAGCAGCTTTAAGCTCCAAGCTGATAGCTCATAGCTAACAGTTACAAGCTCGAAATTGGGTCTGTAGCTCAGTTGGTTAGAGCGCACCCCTGATAAGGGTGAGGTCGGCAGTTCGAATCTGCCCAGACCCACCAATTTTGTAATGGGGCCATAGCTCAGCTGGGAGAGCGCCTGCCTTGCACGCAGGAGGTCAGCGGTTCGATCCCGCTTGGCTCCACCATAAACTGCTTCTGAAAGCTTAGAAATGAGCATTCCATCAAAGTGATGGTGAATGTTGATTTCTAGTCTTTTGATTAGATCGTTCTTTAAAAATTTGGGTATGTGATAGAAAGATAGACTGGACGTTACTTTCACTGGTAACGGATCAGGCTAAGGTAAAATTTGTGAGTTGCTCTCATGAGCAAGATCGAATTTTCGGCGAATGTCGTCTTCACAGTATAACCAGATTGCTTGGGGTTATATGGTCAAGTGAAGAAGCGCATACGGTGGATGCCTTGGCAGTCAGAGGCGATGAAAGACGTGGTAGCCTGCGAAAAGCTTCGGGGAGTCGGCAAACAGACTTTGATCCGGAGATGTCTGAATGGGGGAACCCAGCCATCATAAGATGGTTATCTTGTACTGAATACATAGGTGCAAGAGGCGAACCAGGGGAACTGAAACATCTAAGTACCCTGAGGAAAAGAAATCAACCGAGATTCCCTTAGTAGTGGCGAGCGAACGGGGACTAGCCCTTAAGCTTCTTTGATTTTAGCGGAACGCTCTGGAAAGTGCGGCCATAGTGGGTGATAGCCCTGTACGCGAAAGGATCTTAGAAGTGAAATCGAGTAGGACGGAGCACGAGAAACTTTGTCTGAATATGGGGGGACCATCCTCCAAGGCTAAATACTACTGACTGACCGATAGTGAACTAGTACCGTGAGGGAAAGGCGAAAAGAACCCCGGAGAGGGGAGTGAAATAGATCCTGAAACCGTATGCGTACAAGCAGTGGGAGCCCACTTTGTTGGGTGACTGCGTACCTTTTGTATAATGGGTCAGCGACTTATTTTCAGTGGCGAGCTTAACCGAATAGGGGAGGCGTAGCGAAAGCGAGTCTTAATAGGGCGTCTAGTCGCTGGGAATAGACCCGAAACCGGGCGATCTATCCATGGGCAGGTTGAAGGTTGGGTAACACTAACTGGAGGACCGAACCGACTACCGTTGAAAAGTTAGCGGATGACCTGTGGATCGGAGTGAAAGGCTAATCAAGCTCGGAGATAGCTGGTTCTCCTCGAAAGCTATTTAGGTAGCGCCTCATGTATCACTGTAGGGGGTAGAGCACTGTTTCGGCTAGGGGGTCATCCCGACTTACCAAACCGATGCAAACTCCGAATACCTACAAGTGCCGAGCATGGGAGACACACGGCGGGTGCTAACGTCCGTCGTGAAAAGGGAAACAACCCAGACCGTCAGCTAAGGTCCCAAAGTTATGGTTAAGTGGGAAACGATGTGGGAAGGCTTAGACAGCTAGGAGGTTGGCTTAGAAGCAGCCACCCTTTAAAGAAAGCGTAATAGCTCACTAGTCGAGTCGGCCTGCGCGGAAGATGTAACGGGGCTCAAACCATACACCGAAGCTACGGGTATCACGTAAGTGATGCGGTAGAGGAGCGTTCTGTAAGCCTGTGAAGGTGAGTTGAGAAGCTTGCTGGAGGTATCAGAAGTGCGAATGCTGACATGAGTAACGACAATGGGTGTGAAAAACACCCACGCCGAAAGACCAAGGTTTCCTGCGCAACGTTAATCGACGCAGGGTTAGTCGGTCCCTAAGGCGAGGCTGAAAAGCGTAGTCGATGGAAAACAGGTTAATATTCCTGTACTTCTGGTTATTGCGATGGAGGGACGGAGAAGGCTAGGCCAGCTTGGCGTTGGTTGTCCAAGTTTAAGGTGGTAGGCTGGAATCTTAGGTAAATCCGGGATTCCAAGGCCGAGAGCTGATGACGAGTTACCCTTTGGGTGACGAAGTGGTTGATGCCATGCTTCCAAGAAAAGCTTCTAAGCTTCAGGTAACCAGGAACCGTACCCCAAACCGACACAGGTGGTTGGGTAGAGAATACCAAGGCGCTTGAGAGAACTCGGGTGAAGGAACTAGGCAAAATGGCACCGTAACTTCGGGAGAAGGTGCGCCGGTGAGGGTGAAGCACTTGCTGCGTAAGCCCACGCCGGTCGAAGATACCAGGCCGCTGCGACTGTTTATTAAAAACACAGCACTCTGCAAACACGAAAGTGGACGTATAGGGTGTGACGCCTGCCCGGTGCCGGAAGGTTAATTGATGGGGTTAGCTAACGCGAAGCTCTTGATCGAAGCCCCGGTAAACGGCGGCCGTAACTATAACGGTCCTAAGGTAGCGAAATTCCTTGTCGGGTAAGTTCCGACCTGCACGAATGGCGTAACGATGGCGGCGCTGTCTCCACCCGAGACTCAGTGAAATTGAAATCGCTGTGAAGATGCAGTGTATCCGCGGCTAGACGGAAAGACCCCGTGAACCTTTACTATAGCTTTGCACTGGACTTTGAATTTGCTTGTGTAGGATAGGTGGGAGGCTTTGAAGCGTGGACGCCAGTTCGCGTGGAGCCATCCTTGAAATACCACCCTGGCAACTTTGAGGTTCTAACTCAGGTCCGTTATCCGGATCGAGGACAGCGTATGGTGGGTAGTTTGACTGGGGCGGTCTCCTCCTAAAGAGTAACGGAGGAGTACGAAGGTGCGCTCAGACCGGTCGGAAATCGGTCGTAGAGTATAAAGGCAAAAGCGCGCTTGACTGCGAGACAGACACGTCGAGCAGGTACGAAAGTAGGTCTTAGTGATCCGGTGGTTCTGTATGGAAGGGCCATCGCTCAACGGATAAAAGGTACTCCGGGGATAACAGGCTGATACCGCCCAAGAGTTCATATCGACGGCGGTGTTTGGCACCTCGATGTCGGCTCATCACATCCTGGGGCTGAAGCCGGTCCCAAGGGTATGGCTGTTCGCCATTTAAAGTGGTACGCGAGCTGGGTTTAGAACGTCGTGAGACAGTTCGGTCCCTATCTGCCGTGGACGTTTGAGATTTGAGAGGGGCTGCTCCTAGTACGAGAGGACCGGAGTGGACGAACCTCTGGTGTTCCGGTTGTCACGCCAGTGGCATTGCCGGGTAGCTATGTTCGGGAAAGATAACCGCTGAAAGCATCTAAGCGGGAAACTTGCCTCAAGATGAGATCTCACTGGGACCTTGAGTCCCCTGAAGGGCCGTCGAAGACTACGACGTTGATAGGCAGGGTGTGTAAGCGCTGTGAGGCGTTGAGCTAACCTGTACTAATTGCCCGTGAGGCTTGACCATATAACACCCAAGCAATTTGTAACCTCCGAGCTGAAAAGCGAACGAGACCAGATTGCGGTGTGTGAAGACGAAACGAACCGAAAGTTCGAATCTCACAAAACACCGAAGCTATCACATACCCAATTTGCTGAAGCGAGGCCAACTGGCCACGACTCAGTACCCGAATTTCTTGACGACCATAGAGCATTGGAACCACCTGATCCCATCCCGAACTCAGCAGTGAAACGATGCATCGCCGATGGTAGTGTGGGGTTTCCCCATGTGAGAGTAGGTCATCGTCAAGATTAAATTCGAAACCCCTATCTGCTGATGCAGGTAGGGGTTTTGTTTTTGCGCCCAGGAAAGTCTGCGAAAGCTCGTGATAAATTTGCACAGTTATTTCCGAGCCGGAGCACTAGAATAGCCCCACCTTAGCTGAGCCAGAGCTGTTTATGCCCGATCCGTCAGACATTGATAGGTTGTCAGATCTGCCCCTGAGCGATCTGGTGGCGTGTCATGAGTGCGACCTGTTGATGCGCAAGCCTCAGCTGGCCCATGGTGAAAAAGCCGAGTGCCCCCGTTGTGGCTATGAGCTCTATGCTCACCGGCACAATGTAGTTGAACGCAGCCTTGCCTTGGTTATCGCGGCCCTGCTGTTATATGTGCCGGCCAACTTCTTACCCATCATGGAACTCAATCTGCTCGGGCAGTCCTCCCAGGACACCGTTTGGAGTGGGGTGGTCGGCCTGTTTGATACCGGTATGCAAGGCATCGCGGCAGTGGTGTTCCTGTGCAGCATGGGAATTCCACTACTCAAGTTGCTTTGTCAGTTGGTGGTGCTGTTGTCCATTCGCTTGGACTTTGGCCGTAGTTACGGTTTGTTGCTGTATCGCATTTATCACCATCTACGAGACTGGGGGATGCTTGAGGTCTACCTCATGGGGGTGCTGGTGGCCATCGTCAAGTTGGCAGACATGGCGGCCATCACCGTAGGCCTTGGCCTGGTGTGCTTCATCAGTTTGTTGCTGGTCCAGGTCTGGCTGGAGGTGGTGATGTCACCCCATCAGATCTGGCAGGCGTTATCAGGAGAAGATGCCCATGCGGGCGATTGATGCAGGGATTCTGATCTGTACGGAGTGCCACGAGTTGAATCGGCAGGATGCTGAGGCCGATAACCAAACCTGTACTCGCTGCGGTGCGCTGGTTCACCCCCGTCGCCCGAACAGCTTGATGCGGACCTGGGCATTGTTGATCACGGCCGCGATTCTTTATATTCCGGCCAACATGTTGCCGATCATGACTATCAACTCGCTGGGCCAGGGCGCCCCGAGTACCATCATGGCCGGCGTCATCGAGCTGGTTCAACACGGCATGATTCCTATTGCTGCCGTGGTGTTCATCGCCAGCATCGTCGTACCCACTTTCAAACTGGTGGGCATCGCCTTGTTGTTGTTTTCCGTTCAGCGGCATCAGCCTATGTCGGCGCAGCAACGCATCCTTATGTACCGTTTCATCGAGTTCATTGGTCGCTGGTCGATGCTGGATATTTTCGTGATCGCCATTTTGGTGGCCGTGGTGAATTTCGGACGGCTCGCCAGTGTCGAAGCCGGTCTCGGCGCGATCGCTTTTGCCAGCGTAGTGATTTTGACAATGATTGCCGCAGTAACCTTCGATCCCCGACTGATTTGGGATAACACGGAGTCGGATGACGACCATGACTGATTTGCCTACCGCTAAAACTCGACCGGCTTCGAACTGGTCGGCCATCTGGGTCCTGCCGTTGATTGCCTTGATCATCGGCGGCTGGCTCGGCTGGCGGGCTTATAACGAGACCGGAATCGAGATCAATGTGCGCTTTGAGAGCGGAGAAGGCATCCAGGTCAACAAAACCGAAGTCGTCTACAAAGGGATGACGGTCGGCAAAGTGACGGCTCTTACCCTCGATGACGAAGGCAGCTCCAAGGGGGTGGTCGCGACCATCGAGATGAACAAGGACGTCGAGCAGTACCTCAAGACCGGAACACGTTTCTGGCTGGTCAAGCCGAGCGTGAGTCTGGCCGGGATCACTGGCCTGGAAACCCTGGTCTCGGGTAACTATGTGGCTATCAGCCCAGGTGAAGGGGAGTCGGCCCGTAAATTCAAGGCCCTGGCCGAAGAGCCGCCGCTGTCGGATGCCAAGCCGGGGTTGCACTTGACCCTCAAGGCTGATCGGTTGGGTTCGCTGAACCGTGGCAGCCCGGTGTTCTACAAACAGATTCAGGTCGGTCAGGTGAAGAGCTACCTGCTATCGGAGGATCAGAGCAAGGTCGAGATCAAAATCTTCATCGAGCCGACCTATGCCAGCCTGGTGCGCAAACACACGCGTTTCTGGAATGCCAGTGGCATCAGCATCGATGCCAACCTCTCGGGCGTCAAAGTGCGCAGCGAGTCCCTGGCCAGCATCGTGGCCGGAGGGATTGCCTTCGCCACGCCGGAAAGCCGCAAGGACAGCCCGCCGACGGACCCAAGCCTGCCGTTCCGTCTTTACGAAGACTTTGACGCCGCTGCGGCGGGCATTCGAGTGAAGGTCAAGCTCAGCGATTTCGAAGGGTTGCAGGCCGGTCGTACGCCGGTCATGTACAAAGGTATCCAGGTCGGCAGCCTGAAGAACCTCAAGGTTGATCCGGACTTGGCCAGCGCCACGGCTGAATTGACCCTGGACCCCTTGGCCGAAGATTACCTGGTAACCGGCACGCAGTTCTGGGTCGTCAAGCCATCGATCTCGCTGGCGGGTATCACCGGCCTGGAAGCGTTGGTCAAGGGCAACTACATTGCCGTGCGACCGGGTGACAAGGGCGGCGCGCCGCAACGGGAGTTCGAAGCCCGGGCAAAAGCTCCACCACTGGACTTGCGTTCCCCGGGGCTGCACCTGGTCCTGCTGACCGAAAACCTCGGATCGCTGGAGGTCGGCAGTCCGATCCTCTACAAGCAGGTCAAGGTCGGGTCGGTGCAGAGCTATCAGTTCTCCCGCAAGAAGAAGCAGCTGATCATTGGTGTGCACATCGAGAAGGAGTACGAAGGGCTGGTCAACGGCTCGACACGTTTCTGGAACGCCAGTGGTATCACGCTTACGGGAGGTTTGACGGGCGGGATCCAGGTCAAGAGCGAGTCCCTGCAAAGCCTGATGGCTGGTGGGATTGCCTTCGAAACTCCGGAACCGAATGTGCCGCTGAAAAGACGTATTCCCCGTTTCCGCCTGTTCGCCGATCACGAAGCTGCACAACAGCGAGGCACTGAGGTCACGATCAAGGTCGATCGCGCCGATGGTTTGCGCAGTGGTACGCCGATCCGGTTCAAAGGGTTGGATGTGGGCAAGATCGAGGATGTTGATCTCAGCGCCGATATGCAATCGGTGCTGCTCACGGCGCGTATCACCGAAGTGCCGGAGCGCATCGCCCGGGTCGGGTCCCAGTTCTGGGTGGTCAAGCCGGAGTTGGGGTTGATGAAGACCTCCAACCTGGAAACGCTGGTAACCGGCCAATACATTGAAGTGCAGCCTTCGGCGAAAAACCTCGGGCCGCAGAAAAGCTTCGTGGCCCTGGCCAATCCACCGGAAAGCGCTGTGCCCGAAGCAGGACTGAGCCTGGTGCTGAGCGCGGCCCGCCGTGGTTCGTTGAAGATCGGCGTACCGGTGACCTACCGCGAGATTACGGTGGGCAAGGTCACCGGTTATGAACTGGGCCAGACCGCGGACCGGGTGCTGATCCATATCCTGATCGAGCCCAAGTATGCGCCGCTGGTGCGCAGCGGCACGCGTTTCTGGAATAGCAGTGGTTTCGGTCTGGACTTCGGTCTGTTCAAGGGCGCGACGGTGCGCACCGAGTCGCTTGAAACGCTTATCCAGGGCGGCATTGCGTTCGCAACACCGGATGGCGAACGAATGGGCAATCCGGCTCGACCGGAGCAGACTTTCCCACTGTTCGATAAGTTTGAAGATGAATGGCTGACTTGGGCGCCGAAGATCAGTCTCGGTAAGTGATTGGAGTGGCGTTAGTCTGTTCTGACGCCATCGCGAGCAGGCTCGCTCCCACAATGGATGAATGTCGTACTTGATTGCCATGAACGACGCCAAACCTGTGGGAGCGAGTTTGCTCGCGATGAGGCCATCAGTTGCACTGACGACTCAAAACCAGCGCAATAAAAAAGGCCGCGATCCAATGGATCGCGGCCTTTTTCATGCCCGGTAATTCACCTCACACCGAATCCAGCTCCGGCTCGTCGGCCTGGACATTCACCGTGGCCTTCACCGCATCGTGACGACGGATGTACTTCCAGTCCGCTTCGTCGATGTAGATGCCGTTCGGGCCGCTGCCACCTTCCAGGTCGATGGCGACACTGGCGCAGACTTGCGGCTTCACACTGGCCAGGATCGGCACGAAGCCCAGTTGCAGGCTGGTTTCCAGCAGGGCGGCCTGGTTTTTCTCGTCGATGTCCGCGGCTTCGTCCAGGTAGTACGGCAGACGCACGCGGCCGGCCTGTTCGCGGTCCATCAGGTGCAGCAACAAGTACATGTTGGTCAGCGCCTTGATGGTCATTGTGGTGCCGTTGGACGCCGCGCCGTCGATGTCGGTGTGGATCACTGGCTGGCCGTTGACCTTGGTGATCTCGAACGCCAGCTCGAACAGGTCCTTGAGACCGAGCTGGTTATGGTTCGCCGCCACCAGCCGCGCCAGGTATTCCTTGGCTTCTTCGTTCTTGTTGTCCTGCTCGGCGCTCTGGCTGAGGTCGAACACCGACAGCGTCTCGCCTTCCTCGTACTGGCCGGCGCTGTGGATGATCTGGTCGATGTGCTTGAGCGCTTCCTTGTTCGGCGCCAGGACGATCCGGAAACTCTGCAGGTTGGACACCTGGCGCTTGTTGATCTCGCGGTTGAACAGCGCCAGTTGGTGCTCGAGGCTGTCGTAGTCGCTGCGGATGTTGCGCAGGGTCCGGGCGATGTCGGTCACGGCCGCACGGCGCGCCTTGCCCAGGGTCAGGGCTTCGTCGGTGCGGTGGGCATAGGCGTTGATCAGCAGTTGCAGGCGTCGCTCCATGTCGTCTTCGCTGTCGAACTTGGCCACGCCCTTGAGGCGCACCTGGGCATACAGCGCTTCGATCTGGCCGTCGACCCGCAGCAGCCCTTGCCAGCTGTCCTGGTAGTCATTGAGCAGCGGCAGCAGGTTGTCCATGGAATCGTCGACCGGGTCCATGAACGGCGTGCCGAACGGCAGGTCCGCCGGCAGCAATTGACGACGGCGCAGGGCGTCGTCGAGGGTGCGTTGCTTGGCTTCCATGTCGGCGATCTGCCGGCCCACCAACTGCAACTTGGCGGATAACTGCTGGACGCGCTCGGTGAAGGCATCGCTGGAGCGCTTGAGTTCGTCCTGGGCGGCTTCCATTTGCGCCAGTTGCTCGAGTTTCTCGCCTTCTTCGGCACTCAGGGTCTGGCTGCGGCGGAAGTCTTCCAGGGCTTTCTGCGCATCGAGGACCTGCTGGTACAGCGCTTCGGTCTGGGTCTTGCTCGCGGCGCGGTCGGCGGCCACGGCTTGCTGGGTCTTGAGCTGCTTGAGTTCTTTTTCCAGGCGTTCTTTCTGGTCGCGCAACGCGGCACGGTCGGCCAGGGCTTGCAGGGCAGGCGGCTCGATGTGGGACAGGTCGATGGACAGGCCCGGCACTTCGAAGCGCTCGCCTTTGAAGCCGTCGAGGATCAGCTCCATGGATTTGACCCACTCGCCATTCTCGTCCAGCGCGATGCCGTGTTCGCCCAGCGGCAGGCTGAACAGGGCGCTGTTGAACAGGCGCATCAGGCGTTCGACGTCCTGCTGCGAGAACTCTTCCCGCAGGCGGGCATAGCTGTTGTTGTCGGCGTGATCGAGTTGCTGCTTGACCGACTTCAGGCGTTTTTCCAGGTCCCGCAGGCGCTCCTCCAGGTCCTCGGCGCTGAACTGCCGGGACTGGGCCAGGGCGCCGGCCAGTTCGTCGTGGGCGTCCTTGGCGGCGAGCAGTTGCTGCTCCAGGACCTTGACGTCATCCACCAGGGCAAAGCGATGCTTGAGCACCGACAGTTCGCCGAGCCAACGCTGGATGCCGCTGATTTCCCGCTCCAGGCGCATCAGCTCCTGAGTGCCGCCGCGCTGGTCGTTCTGCAGCGAATCCTGTTCGTTGCGGTAGTGTTCGGCCTGGATGGTCAGCTCTTCCTTGCGCGCACTGGCGTAGTCCGACCAGGTGCCCAGCAACGAATCGAGTAGCGGCGAGAGGCGATGCAGTTTGCCCCGCAGGACATCGCGCTGCTTCACGCCATTGGCCAGGGCTTCCACCAGCGGACCGGCCGCCACCAGGGAGTTGTAGTCCTGCTCCATGCGGCGTACGTCGCGGAAGGCTTCTTCGCACGCGGCGATGTAGTCCACGCTACCGGAACGCAGGCTGTGCTCGAACGCGTCGAGGAACAGTTGCTTGAGCTTGGCCGCGGTGATTTCGCGCATGTGCAGCAGGTTGATGAACAGCGCGCGGAAGGTCTTGAGGCTTTGCTCGCTGGTGGAGCGCAGCGGGATCAGCGTCAGGTCCAGCGGGATCGAGGTGTGGCCACCCACCAGCAGGCGTCGCAGTTCATCCGGCTTGAGTTCGTAAGCTTTCAGGCCTTCGCGCTCCAGGTTGGTGAACAGTTCTTTCTGACGCAGGCAGGTGTCATTTTTCTGATAATGGGCCAAGTCCAGTTTGCCGGCGTAGGCAAAGAACTGGTGACCGAAACCGCCGCCAGGGCCGCGACCGACCACGCCAATCACGTGCGGGCCGTGGGGCAGGGCGACTTCCACCAGGATGTAGCTGGTGTCCGAGGCAAAGTAGAAACGCCGGGATTGTTCCAGGCTGTACTTGCCGAAGCTCATGTCCGACATGCGCGCCAGGATCGGGAACTGCAAGGCGTTGATCGAGGCGGATTTCCCGAGGTTGTTCGCGCCATAGACCGACAGCGGTTCTTCCAGCGGGAACAGACCGAGGCTGTAGCCGGCGGTGTTCAAAAGGGCAAAGCGGCGGATGCCGTAGCGTTCCTTGCTCATGCGTCGGTCTCCTGTTCTTCGGCAATGGCGCGGGCCAGTGCGTCTTCTTCGCTCTCACCTTCAAATTCGCTGAGGTCCAGCGGATCATCGGTCTGCAGCAGTTTTTCGTCGCTGTCTTCGTCGATCAGCACGGGCACCGGCAACGGCAGCACGCTGTGCAGGCTGGCGGCCAGGTCGCGGTCCTGCTGGACCGACAGGCACACGTCGAGGAAGCGATGCATCGGCGGCAGGAAGCGGTAAACGCCATTTTCTTCACTGGCAAAACCCAGTTGGGTCATGCGTCGCATGATTTTTTCTTCCAACTCTTCCTGGGTCTGTACTTCGGCCTGGATGAACAGGTCGCGGTATTTTTCCAGCAGCGACGGCAGCTCATCGCGGCCCAGGCTGCCGCCGTCGAGCACGGCAATTGGGTCGCGGCCCTGGTCGGCCAGGTGCTCGACCAGGATGAAGGTGAACAGGGCCAGGCGCTGGGCGGTCTTGTTCACCGCCGCGGCGGCCAGGTCCGGCACGAAGTAATAGAAGCCACGGGTGTCGCACACCAGTTCGAAGCCCAGGGCCTTGAACAGCGTGCGGTATTGGTCCTGGAAGTTCGACAGTTGTGCGTACAGCTCCGGGTCGCGGCGGCTGACGTGGTAACCCTTGAACAGCTCGCGGAAGATCGGCGCCAGCTGTGACAGTTCGGATAGATCAAGATGCATGGGGGATGCTCGCAGAATCCTCGGCGGCGGTGTCGCCGGCCGAGAGCAGGGCGAAGGAGCGCAGGCTGACCTGATGCTCGTGAGTGTGATAGTCGCGGCGTTCCAGACGCTCGCGCTTGAAACGTTTTTCCCGCGACAGGCGCGAGAACCAGTACAGCAATTCGTCGGTGGCGCCGTCCGGTTCCTGTTCCAGCAGCCAGGTCATCAGGTCCGGCATCGGCAGGGCGTCTTCGCAGCGCTCGACCATCTCGCGCACGGTGCGTGGCGCACGCGGTGCCTCGCCGCCCTTGTGGGTCTTGTGGGACTTGGGGAAGCGCGCCGGTTTCGGCTCGAAACGGGCCAGCGCATAGACATAGGCTTCGACCTGGCTGGCGCTGCCCAGGAACGTGCTTTGCGGCCGGGTAAACATCGGCATGGCGGCCTGCGGCACGGCATCGATGCCTTTGCGACGAATGGCCGCCAGGGCCAAAGCCGCGCCACGGGTCACGGCGTTATGCCGGCGGGCTTCTTCGCGCAGTGGCAGGAGCAGTTCACGGGCATGCCGCAGGGTCAACTGGGCGCTGGTCTGCATCTCGAGAATGCGCGCGTGGGTGCGCAGCAGCATGTCGTCGTCCACCAGATGGCCGAGGCGCTGCTGTTCGGTGAGCATGCGCAACAGCACGTTCTCGACCTTGCGCACGCCTTGCTCGAAGGCGCCGTCGGCGTTCACCAGTTGAATCATCGGCTCGACGTATTCGTCCCAGGTCGCCAACACTTCGGCGTAACGCTGGCGCAGCGGGATCTGCCGGTCGCTGGTCTTGGCCCGCTCGGCCACGGCCACCAGGGCCTGTTCGTCGTTGGCGAGTTTCTTGAGCACGTCGCGCACGCGCATGTCCAGCAGGCGCAGTTGGCGGGCCAGGTCGTTGCCGTCGCGAATGTCGAAGGCGTCCTGGATGTAGCCGGCCAGGCGTTCGAGGTGGCGCAGGTAGGCTTCGATCTCCAGGCACAGGCCCAGGCGGTGCTCGCGGCGCAGGTAGGCGAGGAAGTCATGGATCTGGGCGTTGAGCTCGAAGCGGTTCGGGCTTTTCGCCACCGGTACGAGAATGTCCAGGCGGATCCACACATCCAGCAGGCTGGTGATGTCCTGGGGCGTGCTGTCCAGTTGTTGGGCGGCCAACTGTGAACGCAATTCGTTGAGGCTCAGGGTGCCCTGGTCGAAGTGCTCGCACAAAGGTTCCAGCAATGCCCAGTGTTCAGCGAGGGCGCGCAAGACGCGCTTGGGTTCGATCATCGCAATGGCCGTCGGGTTGGCAATTAAAAGCGGCAATTGTACTGCATCGGGCCGGTTGCGATTCACCCCTTGGACGGACTGTCGTTTGCTATCGATCAACTATTGGCTCAACAGGGAAGCGATCCGCCTCGAAGGGCGGTAGAATCCCTCCCACTTTCAGTTATCCACAAGTGGCCGACCCTTGCTTATCGAGTCCCGTCGCCGCGCCTATCTGACCGCCATGCAGGTGGTCAACTGGCTGCCGCGTACCGAATTGCCGTTCGCCGCCCCGTCGCGGCCCGAGCTGCTGGAAACGCCCGAGCCCGAGTACATCGCGCCGGTCGTGACCGCGCCTGTGGCCAAGACGGTCGCCGAGCCGGTGGCGCCCGTGGTCGAACGGCCAAAAATCGAAGTGCCGCGTCCGAGCCTGGCCTCGACCCGTACCAACGCCAAGCCGGTGGAAGAGGTTGTCGAGGCACCGCCCAAGGCCCCCTACGTCGCGCCGCCGCGTTTCGCCCTGCAACTGCTGCGGGCCGGGCGTTGCCTGCTGTTGGTGGAGTTGCCCACGGGGGAGCCGTTTCAAAGCCGCGATCCAGCCTACTTGCTGCTCAAGGACATGCTGCGCGCCGCCGGTCTGCCGGATAGCCCGCAGATCATTGGCGAACCGGTGCGCTGGCCGCTGTTGTCGCGCGGCACCATGGACCAGGGGCCCGAAGCGGCGCGGGATTTTGTCCAGGGGTTCGTTTCGGCGCGCCTCGAAGACGAGCCCTGCGTGTGCCTGTGGCTGATCGGCCTGCCGGCGGTGAAGTTTGCCGGCGAGGCGGATGCCGAAGCGTTCAATCGTGAATTGCAGGTCGAAGGCCTGGGCTCGGCCTGGGCGTTGCCCGGGTTGGAACTGTTAATGGAAACGCCACAGCGCAAGGCTGATGTCTGGCAAGCCATGCGCCGGCTGATGGCGCGCTGGAAAGAATCGAATGAGTGACGCTGTATCGTTCCGCCCGATGACCGAGGCGGACCTCGACGCTGTACTGAAAATCGAATACGCCGCCTACAGCCACCCCTGGACCCGGGGGATATTTCTCGACGGTCTGGGCAAATACCAGATCTGGCTGATGTTCGAAGGCCAGCAGCAAGTGGGCCATGGCGTGGTGCAGATCATCCTGGATGAGGCGCACCTGCTCAATATCACCGTCAAACCGGAAAACCAGGGCCGAGGCCTGGGTTTGCGCCTGTTGGAACACTTGATGTCGATTGCCTACAAGGCGGAGGCCCGGGAGTGTTTCCTGGAAGTGCGCGACAGCAACCGCACGGCGTTCCGGCTGTATGAGCGCTATGGCTTCAATGAAATTGGCCGGCGCCGGGATTACTACCCGGCGGTGGGTGGGCGTGAGGATGCGGTGGTCATGGCTTGTACCTTGGTGGACTGAACTGCCACGCCCCCCTGTGGGAGCGAGCCTGCTCGCGAAGACGGCGGTACATCCAACATTGATGCAAACTGAGCCACGGCTATCGCGAGCAAGCTCGCTCCCACAGGGGCTTGGCGGTGTACATTAAATCCGAGGCCAAACACAAAACCACTGTGGGAGCGAGCTTGCTCGCGATGGCGATTGTCGGGTCAGCGCTTGCCATCCAGCGGATCGATATCCGCCATTTCCGCTTCGTCCAGCCCATCGCCCCCGCCAATATCATTTTCATCCACCACGCTCAGGTCCCAGTCTGCCTGTTCGTCGTCCCCGGTCTCGTGGGCGTCCCGGGCGCCGTCTTCGTGGATGAGGGTTTCCGGGCTCATGTCGTCATCGGTCGATTCGTGATCATCCGTCGAAGCCCCGGTCATCCCGACTTCACGGACGCGTTCGCGAGGCATCAGGTGCTCGCGTTCGTTTTCCGGCAGTTCGTCACCGATCTTCGCGCTGGGTTCTTCTTCGTCGAACTCCAGTTCATGCATCGAGCCCATGCGATCCTCATTGTCGTCAATGGGTTCCGGTTGCGTCGCATCGAAGGGGCGTCGTGAATCATTCATGGCAATTCCTCATACTGTGGGCCTTACTGGTGTCGACCGGCAGCGCATCCAGGAATTCCAATGCATCGCCGACGTGACCTCGACCGGCGGTCGTTTGTCACAGTTGCGCACTCTCAATCGAGGCTAGACAGCATGAACGAATTACAAGATCTGATTGATAACAACGCGCGTTGGGCCGATGCGATCAAGCAGGAAGATCCTGACTTCTTCTCCAAGCTGGCTCGTCAGCAAACCCCGGAATACCTGTGGATCGGCTGTTCCGATGCGCGGGTGCCGGCCAACGAGATCGTCGGCATGCTGCCGGGCGATCTGTTCGTACACCGCAACGTGGCCAACGTAGTGCTGCACACGGATCTCAACTGCCTGTCGGTGATCCAGTACGCGGTGGACGTGCTCAAGGTCAAACACATCCTGGTCACTGGCCATTACGGCTGTGGCGGTGTGCGTGCCTCGATGCAGGACCGGCAACTGGGCCTGATCGACGGTTGGCTGCGCTCGATTCGCGACCTGTACTACGAACATCGCGAGGCGTTGGGCCAATTGCCGACCGAGGAGGAACGTGTCGACCGGCTGTGCGAGCTGAACGTGATCCAGCAGGTGGCCAACGTCGGCCATACCAGCATAGTGCAGAACGCCTGGCATCGCGGGCAGAAACTGTCGATCCATGGCTGCATCTACGGCATCAAGGATGGACGCTGGAAGAGCCTGGACACCACGATCAGCGGTTTCGAACAGTTGCCGCCACAGTATCGGCTGCGTCCGGTCGACGCGCCTTGAGTCCGGTTCGTCAGTCGCGGTGACATTGTCGGCGCCAGTGCCGTAGAAACTTCATTCCCTGCTCATTGGGCGGTTCGTCATAGCCGGTAATCCAGCCATGACAGTTGGGTGAACCGCACCGGCAGGCGAACTGTCGATACAGTTTCTGTTCGGTACTGGCGTAGTCCATCGTCAGGCAGTCACCTTCATCGATGTGGGCCAGTGACCACAGCCACAGTTCGCTCATGTCGAGGAAGACATTCGGGTTGCAGGAATGCAGCAGCAATCCGGCGAAGCGCGGGTCATACATGTGGACGTCCGGCAGGATCTGCAGCGTGTGCAGGCGCCGTCGGCTCACCAGCAGCCCCGAAACCCTGCACATCCTCTCCATGGGTGCGAATGATTTGCGGGCGATGATGGCGTTGCCGCGGCCGTCGGTCGTGCGACGCACTTCGAAGTCGTGCACCGAGGGGTAGCCCAGGCGGGTACTGAGTGGTTTTTCCGGGTAGATGCAATCCCGGTACTGTGAGCAGGCGCGATCTGTAATGAACGTGGTCATGACAGTCCTTGTCGGTGCTAAACACTCGACTTTCTGGCGCTGGCGATCCTGCCGGCGGTCGTTTAAAAAACCTTGATAGCTTCGCCCAAGTCGGGGGCGTCATCTACTGTCGACTCTGACAGGTGCCAAAGGCGCTTCCCCGCGTCAGCGCCAGCCTACGCGGGAAGGCGCCTCTAGGTTTAGACCGCCTCGGCAGGCAGCGGCATGGGCACCTTCAGTTGTGGAAGTTGCGACTTGATCGCCGGTGTCTCGCATTTTTTCGCTGCGTCTTCCTCGCTCAACTTCCGAACCGAGGTGTAGAACAACTCGCAGGTTTTCTCCTTCTGCGTGACCTGCCAGGTCTGCGTGCACTGGTTCAGCAGGGTGTTCGGGTCGGTGCCCGGCTTGCTGCCCATGCCGGCCTGCCAGCATGCAGCGCTCAGGTCCTGGCCCATGACTTTCAGGCCAGCGGCATCGGCCTTGGCTTCGTCGCCCTCGTAGTTGTCCTTGTCGGCGGCGTACCAGATGTAGCTCGGATGGTTGGAGCCCAGGACCGGAACCTTGACCCCGCTGCCGGTTGTGATAGTCGCCAAGCTGAGCACATTCACGGTCTGGCCGTACTGGGTCTTGATCCAGTTCCGAACGGGCGCTCCGAAGGCCACCATCGGCAATGCGGCGCCGCTGGCGGTTTGGGTGACCTGTGTGACCATGGTGGTTTGGTAATCGTTGAAGTAGCTGTAGAGCCCTTCCAATGTGCTGCCAGCATTGGACGGTGCCGCGATGGGCGCGATGTCGATAATGGTCTGGTAGGCCGGCGTCTGTTCAACCGCAATGCCGTTGACGGTCAGCAGCGTGGCCCAACGGTCGGTGGTGGCCGACTCCAGGTAGTCCTGGGCCTGGGTCAGGGAGTAGTCCGGCGGGAAGTGCAGCAACTCGACACTCTTGCGGTTTTCCAGGGCCATGCCCAGCGGCAGGAACAGATACCAGTTGTAGGACCATTTCTTGTCGCTGTTGAGTTTCGAGGCACCGTTGTACGCCAGGTCACCGGCGTCGAGCAGGGCCTTGAGTGGTTGGCCGTAGCTCTTCGGTACGCCGCTGATGCTGGCATAGACCTTGTCGTTATCGATTTTGACGTGGACCTTGGCCGTGCCGTAGCCGTCGCGCTGCACGCTTTGAGTCAGGTAGTGCTCGACGGTCTGTTCCAGGGTCCAGTCGCGAAAGCAGATGACGTTGCAGTTATTGGGGAAGGCAAAGAGACGGGTGACGCGTTCGGTGCTACCCAGTTGTACGTCAATGTCGGTGGCGTGGGCGGCGGCACTGAAGGCCAGGGCGGCAAAAGAAAGTACGGCGAGTTTGGACATGCTCAGATCCTTTTCAGCGTGTGGGCCCCTCGAAACAGGGCGCATCCATACTGAAACAGACCGGGCCGAAGAAGAAGTGGGCCGATGGAAATATCGGCCCTTTTTTATGGCTTTATGGCATCACTGGCGGCAAATAACTCAATGTTGTCCCCAGCGCCCATAGCAGCGCCAGCACCAACGGCGTATGCACCAGCAGCTGCACGAAGGAAAAACCGATCAGGTCCCTGGCCTTCAGCCCCAGGACCCCGAGCAACGGCAGCATGTAGAACGGGTTGATAAGGTTCGGCAGCGCTTCGGCGGCGTTATAGATTTGCACCGCCCAGCCCAGGTGATAGTTCAGGTCGTTGGCCACCTGCATGACGTAGGGCGCTTCAATGATCCACTTGCCGCCGCCAGAAGGAATGAAGAAGCCCAGTACCGCCGAATAGACGCCCATCAACAAGGCGTAGGTGTCATGGGAGGCGATTTGTACGAAAAAGGTCGAGATGTGGTGGGCCAGGGTCTGGGCATCGCTGCCTTTGACCGTGGTCAGCAGCGCGGCGATCGAGCCGTACAACGGAAACTGGATCAACACGCCGGTGGTGGTCGGCACCGCGCGAGCCACGGCGTCGAGAAAGCTGCGCGGCCGCCAGTGCAGCAAGGCGCCCAGCATGATGAACAGGAAGTTATAAGTGTTGAGCCCGGAAATGGCACTGATCGCAGGCTTGGTCGAGAACTCGTGGAACAGCCAGCCGGCCGCCAACAGCACCAGGGCGATGATCAGCAGCGGACTGTGCTCCAGCCATTCTCCTGGGCGGGTACGCGGCTGCAACGCCGGCATGCTGAAACTGGGGTCGATACCACAAGCGGCGGCGTCACGGGCGCTGTTCGGCCCGGGGGCGGTGGCGTAGGCGACAATCAGGGAAATCACGATCAGCGCCAGCAACATGACCCCGGACTGCCAGAGAAAAATGGTCTGGGTAAAGGGAATGACGCCGGTAATGGACAGGATCGAGGGCGGCAGGCTGGCCGGGTTGGCCTGCAATTGCGCTGCCGACGAAGACAAGCCCAGGGCCCACACTGCGCCCAGGCCCAGGTAAGCAGCGGCCCCGGCGGCGCGATAGTCCATTTTCAAGTCGGTGCGCCGGGCAAGGGCGCGCACCAGCAAACCGCCAAACACCAACGACAGGCCCCAGTTGAGCAACGACGCGACCATGGAGATCAGCGCCACCCACGCCACAGCGGAGCGGCCGTTGGTCGGAATCCGTGCCAGGCGGTCAATCAATTTGACGGCCGGTGGCGAGCTGGCGACCACGTATCCGCCGATCACCACGAAGGCCATTTGCATGGTGAACGGGATCAGGCTCCAGAAGCCGTCGCCGAACGCCATGGCTGCCGCCGTGGGCGTGGCGCCGATGAATTGTGTCGCCACGGCGACCACCAGCACCGCCAGCGCGGCGAAGACCCAGGAGTCGGGGAACCAGCGCTCGGCGAAACTGGAACAGCGCAAGGCGAAGCGGGCGGAACGGCTGTCTTCGATGTCGGTGGTCACGGCAATTACCTCGTTTTTATGGTTATGGGTATTGATGGCGGCAAAGGCTTCAAGGGGCAGGCGCAACAGTAGAACAATCCAGTGACCATGGGAGGCTTATCGGGTTCGAGGGGCGTCCTGGAATATTTTCACCAGGGGCTCGTGGTGCTCTTTAGAAAAAAATCGCCGGGCCGATGGCTAGGGAACAGCATTTAATTCTCCTGCTGTCGGAGCTGCCCATGTTCAACAACCGCCTGAAGCAGGAGCTGCTGGCTCTTCGCCAAGAACTGTCCAGCCTTGCGCAAGTCAAGGAAAGCCTGGATCGCGAAATGCTTGGCCTCACCCTGGATGCCGATGGACGGATTCAATCGGTCAATCAGAATTTCCTCGACGAGATGCGCTACAAGAGCCAGGACTTGATCGGCCGGCCTGTGGATGAACTGGTCCCTGCGTATTTGAAATCCAATGAGTTCCAGGTTCGTTTCAAGTCGGCGCTGACCCGTGGCGAGCACTTTTCCGGTGCCGTGCGCCTGCTGCGAGGCAATGGCCAGGAAGCCTGGCTGCGTTCGATCCTCCAGCCTGTACGGGGTGCAGACGGGCGGATCCGCTATTTTTCGATGTATTCCAATGACCTGACCCGCACCATCGAGGCCTCTCGCGAGCATGAAAACCTCATCGGTGCGTTGGTGCGTTCAACGGCGGTGATCGAATTCGATTTGGGTGGTCACGTGCTGACGGCCAATGATCGTTTCCTCAATGCCATGGGTTACAGCCTTGCGCAGATCAAGGGCAAGCATCACCGCACGTTTTGTGAACCCGAGGAATACAACAGTGCGGCCTACCAGCAGTTCTGGAAACGCCTGAACAGCGGTGAATTCGTGGCCGGCCGCTTCAAGCGTCTCGACAGCAACGGTCGTGAGGTCTGGCTGGAAGCCTCCTACAACCCGGTGGTCGATGCCAACGATCGACTGTACAAAGTGGTCAAGTTCGCCACCAACATCACCGACCAGGTCAACCAGGAAAAAGCCGTCGCTGATGCGGCCAGCATCGCCTACAGCACCTCGCTGCAGACCGACAACACCGCCCAGCGCGGCACGACGGTGGTGACCCAGGCCGTGGAGGTGATGCGCGACCTGGCCCGGCACATGCAAACCGCTGGTGAAGGCATCGAGGCGTTGAACGAGCAATCCCTGGTGATTGGTACCATCGTCAAGACCATCAGCGGCATCGCCGAACAAACCAACCTGCTGGCGCTCAACGCCGCGATCGAAGCGGCCCGGGCCGGCGAGCAAGGTCGCGGTTTTGCGGTGGTGGCCGATGAAGTGCGACAACTGGCATCGCGCACCAGCCAGGCGACCGATGAAATCGTTGGCGTGGTCCGCCAGAACCAGGACATGGCCCGCAATGCCGTGGCCCTGATGACCGACGGTCAGCACCAGGCCGAGCACGGCCTGGCCCTGGCCGCCGAGGCGGGCACGGTGATCGTCGAGATCCAGGACGGGGCGAAGAAGGTGGTCGATGCGGTGAGCCAGTTTGCCAACCAGCTATCGACCTGAGGAAAACTGCTGAGCGAGCCGCCGTCATCGCGAGCAGGCTCGCTCCCACAGTTCTCCCTGAATAGCCTTGATATTGTGTTCGCCGCCACCTCCTGTGGGAGCGAGCTTGCTCGCGATGGCGGCCACACATTCAACATCCTTGCACGCTGACTCAACCTGATCGGCGAGCGCTCAATCCCCCAGCGCGGCACCTTCGCGCCGCGGGTCCGCGCCGCCGGCCAGCGACGTTTTCCCTTGTGCATCACGCACCCGGACGATCGCCTGGGTGCCGCTGTTCATGTCGATCTCGCTTACCGCATGGCCTTTGTCTTTCAGCGCCTGGATCAGCGTCGGGCTGAACTGCCCCTTTTCCAGTTCGGTGGGGCCGTTGCGGCTGCCGAAGTTGGGGAAGTTGATGGCGGTTTGCGGGTCCAGGTTCCAGTCGAGCAGGCCAATCACTGACTTGGCGACGTATTCGATAATTTGCGAGCCGCCCGGTGAACCAACAGCGGCCAGCAGCTCACCACTTTGACGATCGAAGATCAGCGTCGGCGCCATGGACGAGCGCGGGCGTTTGCCGGGTTCGACGCGGTTGGCGACTTTTTGCCCGTTTTCTTCAGGGATGAACGAGAAGTCAGTCATCTGGTTGTTGAGCATGAAACCCTGGACCATCAAGTGCGAGCCAAACGCCGATTCCACCGTGGTGGTCATGGACACTGCACCGCCCTGGTCATCCACCGCCACCACTTGCGAGGTGGAAATGCGCAGTGGCGAACGGTCCGGCGCATAGGCCACTTGAATGCCCGGCGGTGTCCCGGGCTTGGCGACGCCCATGCTGCGTGCGCCGATCAGGCCTGCGCGGCTGGCCAGATAGCCCGGGTCGACCAGGCCTTTGACCGGCACGGGAACAAAATCCGAGTCGGCGACGTACTGGGCGCGGTCAGCGTAGGCCAGGCGTTCCGCTTCAGCGATCAAGTGCGCCGCCTCGGGCGCGGGCTCGAGGCCGGCGGGTTTTTCGGTCTTGAGTGGTTTCAACGGCGCGAGGGCATTGTGGCTGTTGCGTTGTTCCAGGGCCTGCAATGTCCCGAGGATCTGCGCCAAGGCGATCCCGCCGGAAGAAGGGGGGCCATGCCGCACACTTGCCAGCGCTTGTAGTCGGAGCACAACGGCGCGCGCTCTCGGGCGGCGTAGCCCTGGAGGTCATTGAGCGAAAGGCTGCCTGGATTGGCATGACCTCGCACCTTGGCGACCATCTCCTCGGCCACCGGCCCTTTGTACAACGCATCCGGGCCTTCGTTGGCGATGCGCTTGAGCACGTCGGCCAAGGCTGGATTCTTCAGTGTCGTACCGACGGCTTTCGGGCTGCCATCGGCGTTCAGGAAGTAGGCGGCCATGTCCGGCGAGCCCGGCAGGGACGGATCGGTCGCGATCAACGAATGCAGCCTGGGCGAGATTGCAAAACCCTGCTCTGCCAGCGCGATGGCCGGCTCGAACAGTGTCGCCCATTTCAGGCGCCCGTGTTTGCGATGGGCCAGTTCCAGGGCGCGCAGCACCCCCGGCGTACCCACGGAGCGGCCGCCGATCTGAGCGGCGGTAAACGGCATGGGTTTGCCGTCGGCTTGCAGGAAAAGTCTTTCGGTGGCGCCAGCCGGTGCCGTTTCGCGACCGTCGTAGGTGCGCACGGCCTTGCCATCCCACAGCACAATGAACGCGCCACCGCCGATACCTGAAGATTGTGGTTCCACCAGCGTCAGCACCGCTTGCATCGCAATCGCCGCGTCGATGGCCGAGCCGCCGCGTCGCAACATCTCCCGCCCGGCCTCGGCCGCCAACGGGTTGGCCGCGGCCGCCATGTGCTTGTCGGCGTAACGGGTCTGCACATCGGTGCGGTAGCCTGAGGTGATTTCCGGCGGAGCGGGCAATGCCGGTGTGGCGGAGGAGGAGGGCGGGGCCTTGCAGGCGCTAAGCGTTAGCGCGACAGCCAGCAACGAAACGGCTGAAAGACGATGAAGGTTTGGTTTCAGATCTATAAGCACGTGTCGCTCCATCCGTGGGCCAGGGGTATGGAGATCGACTGTAGCGATGCGAGGCGTGTGGCGCAAATCAACAAGGCCTCTCGCCACAGGGGGGCAACCAAATCCTGAGAGGACAGGCACTTTTCTCGAGGCATAAAAAAACGGCCTATCTTTCGATAGGCCGTTTTTAGTACTTGGTGGCTACACAGGGACTTGAACCCCGGACCCCAGCATTATGAATGCTATGCTCTAACCAACTGAGCTATGTAGCCAAGTGGCGCGCATTATTCGCCGGTAACGAAGATGTGTCAAGCGTAAATCTGAAATATTTCTCTGCGCTTTCAACCGCTTAACAATCCTCGCTGCAAATCGCTATCAACCGAGCTGAAATCTCCCTGTGTTGGCACTCAGGGCCCGGCTTCCCTGGCTCAGGGTATCCGCCGCCAGGTTCACGGCCCTTGCGCCTTCAAGCAAACGCATCGCTGCCTGGTCGACCTGCTGGATATTGCCGCTGACCTCGTCGGCGGTGCTGGCTTGCTCATCCACGGCGGTGGCGATTTGCGCCAGGGTGTCGGTGACGCTTTGCACCGCGCTGGCAATTTCTCCCAGCCGTTCGCCAAGACCGGTGACTGCTTGGGCGTCGGTCTGGGCCTGGCCGCAGGCGGCTTCCATCAGGCTGACGGCTTCGTTGACCGTGGCGCGCAGGCTGTCGACGGTGGCGGCAATCTGTTGCGTGGAGGATTGGGTGCGTTGCGACAGGCTGCGCACCTCGTCGGCCACCACCGCGAAACCACGGCCCTGTTCCCCGGCGCGAGCGGCTTCGATGGCGGCATTGAGGGCCAAAAGATTGGTCTGCTCGGCCACGCCACGAATGGTATCGACCACCAGTTGGATCTGTTGCCCCTGTTCGCTGACCCGCCCCAGTGCGGCGGCGGTTTCGTTGAGGCGCTGGTTGAGCTGCTGGATGCTGGCCGTGGTGCGTTGGCTGTCGCGGCTGCTGTCGGTGGCGATGCGGCGGGTCTGCTGGGCGCTATCGGAGGCCTGTTCACAACTCTTCGCCACGCCCTGGGAGGTGGCGGCCAGTTGTGTTGCGGCGGCAGCGATCTGGCTGATCTGCATCTGCTGGGCTTCGACTTCGCCCAGGGCGCCGCTGGAGTGGGTATTGAGGGTGCGTACGGCGTCGCTCAACTGCAACGTTTCGTGGTCCACCCCCAGCAGGCTGTTGCGCAGCTGCACCACGGCGACGTTGAGGGCGGTGCTGATGGCCGCCAGTTCATCGCGTCCTTGCACTGGCACTTGCAAGCTGAGATTGCCGTCGCGCAGGGCTTCGGCCAGCAGGGTGATGCCGCTGGCGCTGCGCCGGATCGACGATTGCAGGCAAACAAAAAGATACAGCGCCGCCAGCAGCAGGCAGCCCAGTACCGTTGCTACCAGGGTGAACTGGCGAATCGCCGAACCGTGGTAGTGGTCCAGCCGCGTATCCAGTGCCACCAGTGACTGTTGCCGCAGGGTCGCCAGGTCGGCGAGGAGGGCGTCCATGTGTTTCTCGAAGTCTTCGGGCTTGAGATTGATGGAACCGCCGAACACGCCGTCATCCAACACTTTCAGGCCGGCATCCAAGTGCTTGAGGCTGCCCTGGTATTGTCCGGCCCAGGTTTGCAGATCGCTGGGCAGGCGGGTTTCCAGCAGCGCTCCGGTCTTGACCAACTGGTCCCGGGCGTCGCCGATACGGCTGCGCAGGTCCCGCAGTTGCAGGCGACTCTGCAACGTGAACTGGCCTGATACCACGGAAGCTTGTCCAACGCTGGCCAGGCGACCGACCCGTTCGATCAGGTCCGGCGTCTGCTGAGTGGAAATCTGCGTCAGCAAATACGTTTCCAGCCAGGAGGCGAGGGTCAGGCGGTTGTCCATGACCATCTGCTCGCGCAAGGCTTGCAGGGCGCTGAGGGCAGCGGTGAAGCGGTCGTAGCCATCCGGCCACCAGCCCACGCTGCCCAGGCTCTTCGAATCCAGGCCGTTGAGGCTGGTTTGCAGGGCTTGATAGCGGGCGAGGGTATCGGCCTCGGCCCCTTCGGTTTGCAGGGCGTTGCCCAGGTCACTGGCGGCCTGGGTAAGGGCCGGTTGCACTGCGTCATACGCCGCCATGGCGGCCAGCGTCGCGGGTGTCGGCTGCCGATTGGTTTCGGTGGCGCGCCAGCGGGCGGCGCGGTTGCGCTGGGCGGTGAGCAGGTTGTCCAGGTTATCCAGGGCCAGCAATTGGCGCACCCCGGCGCGTTCCCCGGAAATCAGGCTGAGTTTGTCGCGATAGTCCTGGCCGATGAGCCACAGGCTGCCCATGAGCGGCAGGATAAAAAGCAGGAACAGCAATTGGAATTTGCGGGCGAAGCCGAAATGCCCCAACAACCTGATTCCCGGTGATAGAAAAGCCTGCATGCCCATACTCCCCTGAACACCCTTGCACTATTTTTGTGCGTTTTCTACACAAGTGCTGAAACAGGTGCCCTTTTAAAAGGCCTCGAAAGTTTGTCCAAATCGGCTCGGTAGGCCAGCTCTGTAGCGAAACTTCCCATTCTCGGTCCCCTTTGTAAGGAGCCGCGTTGTAGGCCATTAACAAGGCAAGATTCAGACCATGGCGTAGGGCTATCACCTTGGATTTCGGCAATTTTTCGAGGTCGATAGCTAGCTAAGGGGATAGCCTTGCTGCACCGAAAAATGGCACATTGACGCACCTGCCCGTGTGCACCCTCTGTCGTATGGAAACTCCCATGGCTATCAGCAATACCCAGGCCGAGACCCCAGCCGTTGCCGCCACTGCGCAAAGCAGCCCGTTGGTCATGCGGATCATCGGTGCCGTGGCGCTGGCGCACCTGATCAATGACTTGATCCAGGCCGTGCTGCCCTCGATTTATCCAATGCTCAAGGATAGCTATGGCCTGACGTTCACGCAGGTTGGCTTGATCACGCTGACGTTCCAGTTGACCGCCTCTTTGTTGCAGCCTTGGGTCGGCTATCACACTGACCGGCACCCCAAGCCCTGGCTGCTGCCGGCTGGGACGGTGTGCACGCTGATCGGCATCGTGATGATGTCCATGGTCGGCAGTTTTGCCTTGATCCTGTTGACGGCGGCGTTGATCGGGATAGGCTCGTCGACCTTTCATCCGGAAGCGTCGCGGGTGGCGCGATTGGCCTCGGGCGGCCGCTACGGGCTGGCGCAATCGACGTTCCAGGTGGGCGGTAACGCCGGCTCAGCCTTCGGCCCGCTGCTGGCGGCGGCGATCATCATTCCCTATGGGCAAGGCAATGTGGCCTGGTTCGGGTTGTTCGCCCTGTTTGCGCTGTTCGTGCTGTACCGCATCAGCCGTTGGTACGCCAACCACCTGAACCTGTTCAAACTCAAGCAAGGCCAGGCGGCCACGCATGGCCTATCCAAGGGACGGGTCTTGAGTGCGCTGGTGGTGCTGGGGCTGCTGGTGTTTTCCAAGTATTTCTACATGGCCAGTTTCACCAGCTACTTCACGTTCTATCTGATCGAGAAGTTCGACCTGTCGGTGGCCTCTTCGCAGTTGCACCTGTTCCTGTTTCTCGGGGCGGTGGCGGCGGGGACCTTCTTCGGTGGACCGATTGGCGACAGGATCGGGCGCAAGGCGGTGATCTGGTTCTCGATCCTCGGCGTGGCACCGTTCACCCTGATCCTGCCTCATGTCGACCTGTTGTGGACCAGCATCCTCAGCGTGGTCATCGGCTTCATCCTGGCCTCGGCGTTCTCGGCCATCGTGGTGTATGCCCAGGAACTGGTACCGGGCAATGTCGGGATGATCGCCGGTGTGTTCTTCGGGCTGATGTTCGGTTTCGGCGGGATTGGCGCCGCGCTGCTGGGGCACCTGGCGGACATCCGTGGCATCGAGTATGTGTACTGGTTGTGCTCGTTCCTGCCGCTGTTCGGGGTGTTGGCGATTTTCTTGCCGAGGACTCGAAAGGCTTGAGGCGAGAAGATCCATGTAGCTGAGCCGACGCCTTCGCGAGCAAGCCCGCTCCCACATGGGTTGGTGGGTGTTCTCGGCCATCTGCACACGACACAAAAACCTGTGGGAGCGAGCTTGCTCGCGAAGGCGTCGGCACATCCTGTATCAATGCAAACCGACCCAACGCCTTCGGAGCAAGCCCGCCGATCAACACGGCTTTTTCTTCGAGCGGAACTCCCGCTCCTCATGCCTGCGATTCACCCCTCAAGGACGGTAGATACTGGCCTGGATGGCGCCAGGGTATTGCTTGTACCCGCCCGTGTTGCACAGCGGTGTCGATAGTTGGTAGTCGCCCGCCGTCGTGGCGTTGGCGGTGCGCACATTACCAGCCGCGAACCCAGAGTAATCCTGAAAGGCATCGAACGAGGCGATTGGCTCGTCGAAGTAGTTGCCACGGGAAGGGTCGAAGATCGAGAGAGTGATCGCTACGCCACCAGGATATGCAGCTTCGGCCTCGATCAACACCGTCTCGTAGGGATACAGGGTTTGTGGGGACGGCCCGGCGGAGGTGGGGGACGGATTGAACACCGTGGCCACCAGCGTGTTCGGGCTCAGGTTGGTAAGCGCGATTACCAGGTAATTGGCGGCGTTGCCGCTGTAGGTGTAGGGCCGCGTCAAGGCGAACGCCCAACCGTTACTGCTGTTAAAGAAGTCGTCCTTCGAGCCGCCATTGTCCCAGACCTGGGTGAGCGCGATTTCTTCCGGATAGATTGACCAGTCCGTCGAATCGGCGATCCAGTATTTGAAGTAGGTCCCGTCGATCGCGGGTGTGATGTACTGCGCATAGGCGGGCACACCGTCGATGGGGTTGTTATTGACGTCCAGGTATTGGTAGATCTGGTATTTGGCCGGCAGCAGCATCTGCATTACTGACAGCACGTAACCCTGCTTGGCGGCTTTCACCATATTTCCAGTTTCACCGGAGTTCCAGAACAATCCGTCGGGCGCTGTCGAGGCGATCAGCGTATAGGTGATTTTCAGCTTGGCCCAGTCTGTCAGGATGGCGGTTTCCATGGTGTCGAACGTGTCCAGCAACCCTTCGAAGGTAGTGCTCAATTGTCCCCACAGGTCGGCATAGGCCACCTGGAACAGGCTGGGAGAAACATTCGAGCTCTGGGCCGCGACCGCCACATTGATGCCGCTCTGGAGAACGTTGGCCGCGACGGCGAAATAATTGATGTCGCCTTCCATCGTTTCAGCCGAGAGCACGGTGTAGATGACGCCCGAGAGCACCGCCAGGATGATGCCGCCGATATTGGTCGAGTCACCGTCCTCGAAGCCGGCATCCAGGCCCAGTTCGGAGAGCAGCGCTCCTTGGTCCACGAATAACAGGGTGTGGAAACTGGTGTAGCAGGCGAACAGGCTGTTGACGGCGCTCGCTGCGCTGAGCTCCAACTTCAACTGCTCCACTACGGGTTGCCAGACTTGCGGTGGGAACGCGCTGTAGTCCAGGCCGAGCATGTCTTGCCGGTAATTGTCCAGGGTGCTGGCGCCGTTGGTGTACTGCTCGCGCAGGATCAAATGGCGCTGATTGTTCATGGCCGCCAGTTTGTTGTTGATCCAGTCATAGACAGCCTGTTGGTCAGGCGTAAAGGCCGGGAAGGCCGGGTCGGACGCCGGCAAGGCCATGATGCTGTCCAGGGGCGTGGTCGGCATGAAGTACCATTGGCTCGAGGTGTCGGTGTCTTGCATCTGTACCGAGCCCCCCGTGATATCGACACTCAGATACTGATTCGAAGCGCTGTTCTGGATGGCCGTGGGGCCGAGCCCCGTTCCCCAGAGCCAGGTCTGCTCGACCGGGACGGGTATACTCTGTGTGGTGTTGATTGGCGTACTGCTGCCGGCATCCTGACCCAACACCAACCCGTCGAGCAGGCCACTGAGCAGCCGTCCATCGGCGGTGACTTGCCAGATCTGGTTGGGCGAACCGGCCACGAAGGGGCTCAACGTCACGCCGTCGGAACTGGCGGTGAGTACAAAGGGCACGCCTTTCTCGGGCGCGACGAGACGGCTTTGTACATTGACCCAGCGAGTCGGCGGCCAAACCTGATAGTGATTGCTGCTCGAGGCCCAGCAGGCTTGGTTGAGGGTGTTGTACAGCACGAGGTTGCCGTCGGTCTGGACGAGCAGTTCCTGAGGGTCGATGCCATTGGTGTAGGGCGACCATGCCACGTTGCCGTCGCTGGTACCCAGGACCAGATTGCCATCGGTCTGGACATCGAAGTAGGCACCGTTGTTGGTGCCAGTGGCCCAGATCGCGCTACCGGTGAACGAGCTGTTGGCCGCCACGGGACCTGTGACGACCTGGTACAGCACCAGGTTGCCGTCAGGCTGCAGCAGCAACACATAGCCGTTGCCGTCCGCTGCCGCCCACTGGCCGGGCAGCATCCGCGTGTTGGGTGGAATGTTGCCGTTGTCAGCCTGGACCGGATCGCCGAGCGGGACCGTGAGGAAGGTGCTGGGGTTGGTGGATGTTGCCAGCGCTATATCGCTCAGGTTATTCATGTTGATCTCCTTTTCACGACATTGGGTGGACGCCTTGCGGTTGTTTTCGGACGTGAGAGCGCGCGGTGCATGGGCACGGTTGCGCTCCCACTCCCACGAATCCGGCGCGCCTGTGCCTGCTACGCCGATGCAATTGATCGGGAAGTCTTTTCAAGTGTTGGGTCGCGAACAGGTCCCGGAGCGAATCAACCGCTCCCGGACTTGAGGTAGCCGAGGGAATACTCAGCCAGGAGGGTGCCGTTCAATGTCGCCAGTGGCTGGCAGCACTGCACGAATGGCGGGGGCGGGGGCTGGTCTCTTCGTATATCCGTAGTCTGCGAGACTGTGCATGAGAATCTCCCTATCCATGCGGAAGAAGGCGCTTGAGCGTTGTGCCTTGCAGGACGCGCATGGAGTGTAGCCCGGCACTCATATCTTGCCCGAGGTCGCCATTGCGGGGTGGCGGCCAGTGCCGTGCAACGAGAGAGTCTCAACTTGAATCTTGTACTTGATAAGTACGTTGCTGTTGCGACCAAAGTACTGGTTTGTATAAGCCTTAAGTGGGTATTTGTATAAAGGTTGGTCGTGTTAATTTGCTGTTGTGGTTAATGGTTAGAAGGGAATCTGCAGCATTATTCAAGGGTGACCCCTGTGGTGACTGGAAAAGCAGGTTTTCACATTCTTTCCACCTATCGCCCTTATTGTCCCGGACATAAGGCCTTCGGTTTTTGGTTTGATGACCTCTTCTGCGCTGCGGGCGGACAGGGGTTGCGCCCCCCACCTGCCATATTGAAATTCTTATAAAGAGCTGTATCGCCAAGTTCTTCCAAGGTGTTTGTCTTGGGGGGGGCGTAGCAGCCGTGATCGATTGTCATGCCGTGTCGTGCACACGTTAGATGCTGCCGTCTTTTGACGTTGGCCATAAATAGAATCAGGCGGGGAATGATATGAAGTTCAAGTCATTGCAGGCACGCATTTGTGTCACGGCAGGCGTATGCCTGTTTGTTTCATCCATCAGCCTGATTGTCTACGGGCTCTTCAGCGCCCGGGCCAATGAGCAATATGTCTCGACCGAGGTCAGCGCACTGGTTGAGAAATCAACCATCCGGGAAATTCAGAACCTGGCCGAATCCCGGGCCAACGCCATCCAGGCCAAGTTGCAGAATGCGCTGGATGCGGCCCGCACCATGGCCAATGCCTTTGCCGCCAGCAAGGCCTCGCAAAGCCCCCTGGCATTGGGGCGTGAACAGATCAACAGCGTACTGCTCAGCGTCCTCAAGGATAACCCGGACTTCAACGGCACCTATTCCTGCTGGGAACCGAATGCGTTGGACGGGCAGGATCCGGCGTTCCGCAATGCAGAGGATGGTAATAACCCACTGACCGGACGCTTCACGCCTTACTGGACGCGCAGCGCCGACGGCCATGTCGCGGTGCAGCCATTGGTCGAGTATGACTCCCCGGACCGTCATCCCAACGGTGTGCCCAAGGGCGGTTGGTACAGCGGCCCGCGCGACACCCTGAAGGAAAGCGTGCTGGACCCCATTCCTTATGTGGTCCAGGGGAAAAACGTCTGGCTGACCACCTTGTCGGTGCCCATTGTGTCCAACGGCAAGTTCTACGGTGTGGTCGGGGCTGACTTCGATATCGCGTTTATCCAGAAACTCAGCGAGCAGATGTCTGCTGATCTCTACGGCGGCAAAGGCACGGTTTCGATCCTGAGTAACCAGGGCTTGGTGGTCGCGGACAGCCAGCGGACCGACCTGATTGGCCAGCCGATCAAGGCCTTGTTGCCTGAATCCTGGGAAAAAGTGCTCCGCGATATCCAGGGCGGTCGGGGTGATGGCCTGCTCAATGCGCAAACACAGAACATTGAAGTGCTGATGCCCATTGCGCTCGGTCGCACGGGCAAGCCATGGGCGGTGTTGATTCGCCTGCCCAAGGCTGTGGTCATGAGCCAGGCCATCGCCCTGGAGCAGGAGCTGCAGGCACGCAGCCTCAACAACAGCATCTGGCAAGTGTCGGTAGGGTTGGTCATTTCGTTGTTGGCCCTGGCTGCCCTGTGGTATGCCGCGGCAAAAATCGTTGGGCCGATTCGCGAAGCCGCCGCCTTGGCCGCCACCATCAGCCTGGGAGATTTCTCTCGTCGCCTGGTGCAGAAATCCGAAGACGAAGTCGGGCAGTTGTCTGCGGCCCTCAACGACATGTCTGAAAGCCTGCAACGGCAGGTGCGGGTGGCTGAGCGTATTTCCGAAGGTGACCTGGACCTGGAGGTCCGCTTGTCTTCACCTCATGACACCCTCGGCAAGTCATTGGAGAAGATGGTCAGCAACCTGAACCAGCTGATTTCCGAGGTTCAAATCAGCGCCACCCAGATCACCGGCAGCTCGGCGCAGGTCACCGACTTGAGTCAGTCACTCTCCGACGGGGCCTCCAATTCCGCCTCGTCGATCACCGAAATCAGCGCGGTGATGACGCAGATGGCCGCCCAGACCCGGGACAACGCCGCCAACGCCAAGAAAGCCGATGAGCAATCCCAGGCCTCGCGGGCCGATGCCGGTGAAAGCGACAAATTGATGAGCGAACTGATTGTCGCCATGGCCGAAATCGACAACTCGGGCAAGGACATCACGGCGATCATCACCACCATCGACAACATTGCCGCACAAACCAACCTGCTGGCCCTGAACGCGGCGATCGAAGCTGCCCGGGCCGGTGAGCTTGGGCGCGGTTTTGCCGTGGTGGCCGATGAAGTACGCAGCCTGGCCGCCCGCAGTGCCGAGGCCGCCCAGCAGACCGCCGCGCTGATCGCCGATTCCTCGAGCAAGACCCAGCGCGGCATGATCATCGCCGGCCGGACCGCCGAATCGCTGAAGAACATCGTCAGCGGAACCGGCGCGGTGTCGAGCCTGGTTTCGCTGATCTACCAGGCCTCCAGCGAGCAGGCTTCGGGCTTGCAGCAGGCCAGTATCGGGCTTGAGCAGATCGACGAAGTGACGCAGAAAAACCAGTCGAACTCGCAAGAGTGCGCGGTGGCGGCCAAGGACCTTTCAGAGCGAGCCTCGCTGATGCAGCGTGTATTGGGACGCTTCAAAGTCAAAAGAGGTTAATGGGCATCCGTAGCGAGGGAGAGGCCGCCGCGTCTTCGACGCTGCGCTGTCGCGCAGGGAACTAGAGCGACGTCCACGAGATATCTGTTTTTGATCGTTCCCACGCTCTGCGTGGAAATGCATCCCGTGACGCTCTGCGTCGCCTTCCAGAAGCGGAACGCGGAGCGTCCCTGGTGACATTCCCACGCAGGAGCGTGGGAACGATCGATATGTATTTCCAGCCTTAAAAATCACATGATTGCAATTTGTTCCATGAGAGCAAGTTCACTCGCCACGGCGATCACAAACCTCGAATGAACAGCATTACGGCACAGCAGGCTTTTTTGTTATCCTCGCCGTCTTCTTTCATGGATGAATACCGGGACAAGCTATGGCTAACGACACCCCGTCACGCATCGGGACGATACTGCTGGGCCTGCTTTTTGCGCTGATTGGCATTGGCTTGCTGGGCATTGCCGTCAATCTCACCCTCGACCGTCGCGACTTCCTCGCCCGGGCACAGACCGCCGATGGCATCGTCAGCCACTTGAATGCCGGTGGTTCGCATCCCGAGATCGCCTTCACCACCGTCAGCGGTGAAAAAATTTCCTACCCCCAGGGCGGCTTTATCTTCGGCTATCAGAAGGACCAACCGGTGCGGGTGCATTACCTGCCCGAGCAGCCGACGGCCAGCGCCATCGTCGATGCCCCGGCGGCACTGTGGGGCACTTCCGGGGTACTGGGTTTTATCGGCCTGGTGTTCACCCTTGTCGGCCTGCTGAAAGCTACCCGCCAACGCGGTCGCGATGCGGTTCATTCACATAAAGGACTTTGAACGTATGAGCTACAACATCCCACTCCCGGTTAATGAAAGTCGCTGGCAGTACCAGACCGCTAGCGGTGGTGGCCTGACCGTGGTCATGGTGGCTGGCAGTGGTGGCTCGATTATCCTGCGCTCGCCCCAGGGCGAAGACGTCAGCTACCGCTATGGCGGGGTTGGCGTGGGTGTCGGGTTCGGCGCCAGGCTGCCGCGTTTCGGCAAGATCAATATCCAGATCAAGGGCAAGGGTGTGGCTGCGGCCGGTGCGGCAGAGGCGTTTCCCAGCACTGGCAAGGTGTTTGTCAGCGACGCCCTGGTCGACCGCGACCTGAGCAGTGACGACATCACCGGCCCTTGCATGTATACCGAAGTGGGCGTGGGCCTGGGGATCGGCGGTTCGGCCACGGCCCTGCTGTTCGGGCTCGATCCCAAGTTGCTGGCGTTGTCGGTGGCCCTGAGCTCCAACCCGGCAACCTCGCTCATCGCTTCGACCACGGTCAATCGGCAACTGGCGCGCTCGGCCAAGGGCGCGGTGGTCATGGCCGGGGTGAACGCTGGCCTGCAGGCCGGTGGTGGCGCGGCGATCTACATGGGCTATCTGTTCTAGTCGGATTGTGCGAGCGGACAACAATCCCGGCATCTAAAACCTGTGGGAATGAGTTCGCCCCCACAGGAAGTTGCGCCCATAAGAATTGGCACGTGCCGAAAGCAAAATGAAAATATTAGTCATCGCTTCGCTAGGGTTTTTATCGCTCATTCAAACATCACTATCCTTTGCAGATAATGCCAATGGTAAAAATCTCTATTTACAGAGATGTGCCATGTGTCACGGAGCAGATATCAAGGGGACAGGGCCGTTGGCTCATAAAAGCAATCCTCCTACGCCTGACCTTACAACTGCCGCTTTCAAGAAACGACTCGGTGATTATCCGGGTGTGATTGTGTCGTCGATAATACTTCGACCCAATGGTGATTTGATTCCGAGGACCTTGCGAGAGAATGGTGTGAAGCTATCGCCGTATCCTTGGAGTGTTAAGGATTTTCGCGATTTGAATCAGTATATGGGTGGTGTGATTTCGAAGGGCCGATGATTTTTTGGGCTGCTGTTGATCTCTTGAGTGCGATAGAAACGGTTTGGGGTGGTGTGTATATCCGTTTCTGCGGTAAGGGCTACTGGCGGTTCCGCTCTTACAGCGGGTCACTTTCGAAAAGCCCGGAAGCCGGCCCAGTCAAAAGTGAGCCGCCGTCAGGGCGGAACCCTAAGCAGCCGTTACCTAAATAACGGATATACACGCCATCACCCGCAACACCAGCAACAACTTAGACGTTAAAGCGGAAGTGCATCACATCACCGTCCTTGACGATGTATTCCTTGCCTTCCAGACGCCATTTACCGGCTTCCTTGGCACCGGCTTCACCTTTGTACTGGATGAAATCGTCATAGGCGATGACTTCGGCGCGGATGAAGCCTTTTTCGAAGTCGGTATGGATCACGGCCGCGGCTTGTGGCGCGGTAGCCCCGACGCGAACGGTCCAGGCGCGGACTTCTTTTACGCCAGCGGTGAAGTACGTCTGCAGGTTGAGCATTTCATAACCCGCGCGGATCACGCGATTCAGGCCAGGCTCTTCCAGGCCCAGGGCCTCCAGGAACATGTCCTTCTCTTCGCCGTCTTCAAGCTCGGCGATTTCCGCTTCGATCTTGTTGCAGACCGGTACCACGATCGCGCCTTCTTCTTCGGCGATAGCTTTTACCACGTCCAGCAGCGGGTTGTTCTCGAAGCCGTCTTCGGCAACGTTGGCAATGTACATGACCGGCTTGGTGGTCAGCAGGTGGAAGCCACGAACGATCTGCTTCTCATCGGCACCCATGTTCTTGATCAGGCTGCGTGCCGGCTTGCCCAAGGTGAAGTGGGCGATCAACTGCTCGAGCAGGGCTTTCTGGGCGACGGCGTCTTTGTCGCCACCCTTGGCATTGCGAGCGACTTTCTGCAGTTGCTTCTCGCAGCTGTCGAGGTCGGCGAAGATCAGTTCCAGGTCGATGATTTCGATATCGCGTTTCGGGTCGACGCTGTTGGAGACGTGAATCACGTTCTCGTCTTCGAAGCAGCGGACCACGTGGGCGATGGCATCGGTTTCGCGGATGTTGGCCAGGAACTTGTTGCCCAGGCCTTCACCTTTCGAAGCCCCAGCCACCAGGCCGGCGATGTCCACGAACTCCATGGTGGTCGGCAGCACGCGCTCCGGGATCACGATGGCCGCCAGGGCTTCCAGGCGTGGATCGGGCATCGGAACGATGCCGGTGTTCGGCTCGATGGTGCAGAAGGGGAAGTTCTCAGCCGCGATACCGGATTTGGTCAGGGCGTTGAACAGGGTGGACTTGCCGACGTTAGGCAGGCCGACGATGCCGCAATTGAATCCCATGGTGTTTCCCCTCGGATAAGTGTCAGGCCTTCTGGCTGTGCAGGTTTTTCATCGCGCGGTTCCATTCACCGGCGAGGATATCCGGCAGCACGCCGAGGGCAAAGTCGATGCTGGCATCGAGTTTTTCCTGTTCGGCGCGAGGCGCACGACCCAGGACAAAGTTTGAAACCATACTGGCAACGCCCGGGTGGCCGATGCCGAGCCGCAGGCGGTGAAAGGTATTCTGATTACCCAGTTGCGCGATGATGTCGCGCAACCCGTTGTGACCGCCATGGCCGCCGCCTTGCTTGAGCTTGGCAACGCCCGGAGGCAGGTCGAGTTCGTCGTGGGCCACCAGGATTTCTTCAGGCTTGATGCGAAAGAAACCGGCCAATGCCGCCACGGCCTGGCCGCTGCGGTTCATGTAGGTGGTGGGAATCAACAGACGAACATCCTGACCCTGGTGCGAGAAGCGACCGGTCAGGCCGAAATACTTGCGATCGGCTGCCAGGCTGACGCCTTGTGCCTGCGCGATGCGCTCAACAAAAAGGGCCCCTGCGTTATGCCGGGTCTGTTCGTATTCAGCGCCTGGATTTCCCAGGCCAACGATCAGTTTAATGGCAGTCACGATAGGGGCCCTTCCTGGAGTGTGGATAACGATGTCGCAATCAGGCGGTGTTGCGACAGTGGACGATAATGGCGGATTTACCGTTAAGTAAACTTCGCGTTCTCGCCCGCTGTCTCGCTACGTTCCAGTCCGCGATGTTTCCGGTCACTCCGGCGACAGAGTGAAATTACTCTGCAGCGCCTTCTTCAGTGGCTTCTGGAGCAACACGTGGGGCGTGGACGTTGGCAACTGCCTTGTCATCGCCGTGTGCCAGAGCAACAAACTCAACGCCTTTAGGAGCCTTGAGGTCGGACAGGTGAATGATCGTGCCGACTTCGGCGTCAGCCAGGTCGACTTCGATGAATTCAGGCAGGTCTTTCGGCAGGCAGGTCACTTCGATTTCCGAAACAACGTGCGAAATTTCGCCGCCTTTCTTGATCGGAGCAGCTTCGCCAACGAAGTGTACAGGCACGATAGCGGTCAGTTTCTGGCCAGCTACTACGCGTACGAAGTCGGCGTGCATCACGTGGCCTTTGGCCGGGTGACGCTGCAGGGCCTTGATCACGACGTTCTGCTTGGTGCCGCCAATGTTCAGCTCGATGATGTGGCTGTAGGCCGCTTCGTTTTCGAGCAGTTTGGCAACTTCTTTGGCCAGCATGCTGATGGACTCAGGGGCTTTCTCGCCACCGTAGACTACAGCTGGAACCAGGCTTGCGAGACGACGCAGGCGGCGGCTCGCACCTTTCCCCAGGTCGGAACGCACTTCAGCATTCAGAGTAAATTCGTTCATGTTGTATCTCCAAAGTAACCACATTCACCCCAGCGCTTGCGACCAGCGCTTAAGGCGATATGGGCAAAAAAGCCCCGCCCCGACAGGTAATGCCGGGGCGGGGCGCTTTTCGTCAACGAGATGTCCTGGAAAGGGCAGGGCCCTTAGCGGAACATCGCACTGATCGATTCTTCGTTGCTGATGCGGCGAACCGCTTCGGCAACAACCGGTGCGATATCCAGTTGGCGGATACGCACACAGGCTTGTGCTGCAGCGGACAGCGGAATGGTATTGGTGACCACCAGCTCGTCCAGCACGGAATTTTCAATGTTCTCGATCGCTCGACCCGACAGCACAGGGTGTGTGCAGTAGGCAAAGACCTTGGCAGCGCCATGCTCTTTCAGGGCCTTGGCCGCGTGGCACAGGGTGCCGGCGGTATCGACCATGTCATCGACCAGAATACAGGTACGCCCTTCGACGTCGCCGATGATATGCATCACTTCGGAGTGATTGGCTTTCTCACGGCGTTTGTCGATGATACCCAGATCCACGCCCAGGGATTTGGCAACCGCCCGTGCACGCACGACGCCGCCAATGTCCGGGGACACGATCATAAGGTTTTCGAAGCGCTGATCTTCAATATCATCCACCAGGACCGGGGAGCCGTAGATGTTATCCACGGGAATATCGAAGAAACCCTGAATCTGGTCAGCATGCAGATCAACCGTGAGAACACGGTCGATGCCGACTACGGTCAGCATATCAGCCACGACTTTCGCGCTGATTGCCACACGTGCGGAACGCGGACGGCGATCCTGACGGGCATAACCAAAGTAAGGAATAACAGCAGTGATACGAGTAGCCGAGGAGCGACGGAAGGCATCAGCCATCACGACGAGTTCCATCAGGTTATCGTTGGTCGGAGCGCAAGTCGGCTGAATAATGAAGACGTCTTTACCGCGAACGTTTTCATTGATCTCCGCAGTGATTTCACCGTCGGAAAACTTACCGACAGAAATGTCACCGAGAGGGATATGCAGCTGACGTACGACACGCCGAGCCAGATCGGGGTTGGCGTTCCCCGTAAAGACCATCATCTTGGACACGCGCAGTACCTGAAGGCTGAGGGTATACCTGGATGAGTATAGGAAAATGGCAGGGGCGGCTGGATTCGAACCAACGCATGGCAGGATCAAAACCTGCTGCCTTACCGCTTGGCGACGCCCCTGTATCTGTTGCTGCGAGTGCCCAGCACTCGATTCCTTTAGAGCAGGTCTTGCAGCTTGCGATGCAACATCGAAACGTTGCTTCCTTTTGCTACAAACCCTGTAAGGGTCTCTGTCAGAAGGGCCGAGACTTTATCAGCTTCAGCTTTGCTTGGGAAGCCCCCAAACACACAACTTCCAGTTCCGGTGAGTTTTGCTTCGGTAAATTTACCTAACAAATTCAAAGCGTTACGAACATCTGGATAACGCCTTGCTACCACCGGTAAGCAGTCATTTCGACTGTTTCCCTTGGGAACGGGGCGCACTTTAATGGGAGGAGAGTTACGTGTCAACAGTGGATCTGAAAAAATTTCTGCTGTACTTACAGAGACTTGCGGCACCAGCACCAAGTACCAGGGTTCTTCGGGGTCCACCGGGGTGAGTTTTTCCCCTACGCCCTCGGCGAAAGCGGCGTGGCCACGCACGAAAACCGGCACGTCGGCGCCCAGTGTCAGGCCCAGGGCGGCCAGGCGATCCGCGTCCCAGCCCAGTTGCCACAAGTGGTTGAGACCCAGCAGCGTGGTGGCCGCATTCGAGCTGCCGCCACCGATGCCGCCACCCATGGGCAGGATCTTTTCGATCCAGATATCGATGCCCAGCGCACAACCGGATTGTGCCTGGAGTTTTTTCGCGGCCTTGACGATCAGGTTGCTGTCGTGGGGAACGCCTTCGAATTCGGTGTGCAGGCGAATCACGCCGTCGTCGCGTACGGCAAAGGTGATTTCGTCGCCGTAGTCCAGGAACTGAAAAATCGTCTGCAGCTCGTGGTAGCCGTCCGGGCGACGACCGAGGATGTGCAGCATCAGGTTGAGCTTGGCCGGGGAGGGCAGGGTCAGGCGTGCGGCGCTCATGTCATTGCCCCAGTTTGCGCGGCTGCCATTGCTTGATCACCAGCGTGACGTCGAGGTTGCTGCCATGCAGTTTGATGCGTTCGGGCAGCCAGTAGCCGTTCTGCTGGGCATAGCTGAGGTATTCGATCTGCCAGTCATCCTGTTCCAGGTTGGACAGGCGGCTGTCGGCGTCGAGGGTCAGGCGGCTTTTACTGTCTGGTGCCGGCAGCCCGCGAACCCACCAGGTCAGGTGGGAAACCGGCAGCTTCCAGCCCAGTTGTTCTTCCAGCAGCGCTTCGGGCGTGGGCGCCTCGTAGCGTCCCTGATTGGCAACTTCCAGCGATACCTGGCCCGGTCGGCCGGTCAGGCGGGCCGCACCGCGCCCCAATGGGCCTGACAGGCGAATATCGTAGTAGTCCTGGCGTTGCAGCCAGAACAGCGTGCCACTGCCCGAGTCTTTCGGGGCGCGGATACCGATCTTGCCGTCGATCTGCCAGCCGTCGAGGCCGCTCAGTTGTTGCTTGTGCTCGCGCCATTGGGCCTGGTTGCCCTGGCCCTGGACGGATTCACGGGCGCCGAAGCCCGCGCAACCGGCGAGCAAGGCAATGAAGCTGAAAACGATGAGATGGCGCAAAAACATAATCTTAAAGAGTCTCGGATCCGGTCAGGCGTTTGATGGTGCTGCGCAAGATAGGGCTGTCAGGCTGATCCTTGAGGAATCGGCTCCAGATCTGCCGGGCTTCGCGTTGTTTGCCGTTGGCCCACAGGACCTCGCCCAGGTGAGCGGCGACTTCCTGGTCGGGAAAGCGCTCCAGGGCCTGGCGTAACAGGCGTTCGGCTTCATCGAGATTGCCCAGGCGGAAATTCACCCAGCCAAGGCTGTCGAGCACCGCCGGGTCTTCCGGATTGATCTGGTGGGCCTGTTCGATCAGCAGCTTGGCTTCGTCGTAACGGGTGGTGCGATCCGACAACGTATAGCCCAGGGCGTTGAGGGCCATGGCGTTGTCCGGGTCACGCTGGATGATCAGGCGCAGGTCTTTTTCCATCTGGCCCAGGTCATTGCGTTTCTCCGCCAGCATGGCGCGGGTGTAAAGCAGGTTCAGGTCATCCGGGTACTGCTTCAAGGCTTGTTGCAGCACGTTCCAGGCCTTGTCGCCCTGATTGTTGGCCGCCAGGGTTTCGGCTTCGATCAGGTACAGCTGGATGCCGTAGTCCGGTTGGGAGTCGCGTTGTACGGCGAGGCGGCTCTGGGCATCGGCGGTCTTGCCATTGCCGATCAGGATATCGGCCTGGCGCAACTGCGCCGGCAGATAGTCGTTGCCCGGGCCGACCTGGGCGTACTCGATCAGTGCGCTCTCAGGGTCATTGCGCTCCTCGGCGATGCGACCCAGGTTCAGATGGGCCGAGTCGACATGGCTTTCCCGGGCGATCAGGTCTTCCAGGTAACCCTTGGCCTCTTCCCAGGCCTTGGCTTCCAGGCAGACCAGCGCCAGCGAATAGCGCAACTCGTCGTCTTCCGGGTATTGCTGGACCAGGCTGGAGAACTCCACCTTGGCGTCGTCCATGCGGTTGTTTTCCACCAGCATGCGGGCGTAGGTGAGGCGCAGGCGTTTGTCGTCCGGGTACTTCTTGATGCTTTTTTCCAGCAGCGGCAGCGCTTCGTCGCCGCGGTTCAAGCCTTGCAGCAGGCGTGCGCGCAGCAGGATTGGCGCTACTTCGCCAGCTTCCGGTGGGTTGTCTTCCAGAAGGGTGAGGGCGCCCTGGGTGTCACCATCCTGTTGCAGCAGCAGGGCCTTGCCGAAAATCAGCTGGCCGTTGTTCGGGTGGCGCTGCAACAGGCGATCGAAGCTTTTCATCAGGCCGTTGCGGGTTTCCTGGTCGGTATCGGCGGCGGACAGGGCCAGGAAGTCGAAATGGGTGTCGCCCTTGCCCTGCAGGACCTTCTCCATATACATCATGGAGTCGTCGTAGCGTCCGGCCCGGGCCAGTTGCACGGCAGCGGCGCGCTGCGCTTCGAGGTCGTCCGGGGCATTCTTGGCCCAGATCAGCGCGGTATCCAGCGCGGGCTGGTCGGCGCCCAGGTATTCGGCAATGCGAAATGCCCGCTCGGAAATTCCCGGGTCCTGGGTATTGATGGCCTGCGTCACGTAGTTGTCCAGCGCAATGTCAAAGCGATTGCGCTGGCCTGCCAGTTCGGCGCTCAACAGGCTGAAGATGGTTTCTTCGCTGAACGAGCCGTAGACCTTGGGTTTTTCAGGTACCTGCACGCTGTCTTCGACCGGCGGCGTACCGTCCGTCGAAACGGGGGCCATGGACTGGCAGCCGCTGAGCAAGGCAAGAGCGAGGAGCAACGCGGAAGATCTATTCATATAGGAAGAGGACGACTAACCTGCGGTCAGATCATCATGACACAAGCCTTCGGTCAAACATAACCGCCCCGTCGATTTACAACCCCGGGCAGGGCGATAGAGATCGAGTGGTTGTTCTGAATCTGACGAAGTAGGACAATTGCCGGCTTCACGTCACTATCAGCGACCTTGAATGGCCTTCCTTGCACTCGGTATTAACCACAAGACTGCGTCAGTAGACGTCCGCGAGCGCGTGGCCTTTACGCCTGAGCAGCTGGTTGAGGCCTTGCAGCAGCTCTGCCGACTCACCGACAGCCGCGAAGCTGCGATCCTCTCCACCTGCAATCGCAGCGAGCTTTATATAGAACAGGATCACGTTTCGGCCGATTCAGTCCTGCGCTGGCTGGCCGACTATCACAAGCTGAGCCTTGAAGAACTGCGCGCCAGTGCCTATGTGCATGAAGATGATGCGGCCGTTCGTCACATGATGCGTGTCGCCTCGGGGCTCGACTCGCTGGTGTTGGGCGAACCGCAGATTCTCGGCCAGATGAAGTCGGCCTACGCCGTGGCCCGCGAGGCCGGCACCGTCGGCCCGCTGCTGGGTCGCCTGTTCCAGGCGACGTTCAACGCCGCCAAGCAGGTGCGTACCGACACCGCTATCGGCGAGAACCCGGTGTCAGTGGCGTTTGCCGCTGTCAGCCTGGCGAAACAGATTTTCAGTGATTTGCAACGCAGCCAGGCACTGCTGATCGGCGCTGGGGAGACCATCACCCTGGTCGCCCGCCATCTCCATGACCTGGGGGTCAAGCGCATAGTCGTCGCCAACCGGACCCTGGAGCGGGCCAGTACCCTGGCCGAGCAGTTCGGTGCCCATGCGGTGTTGCTGTCGGACATTCCCGCGGAACTGGTACACAGCGACATCGTCATCAGTTCCACCGCCAGCCAGTTGCCGATCCTTGGCAAGGGCGCCGTGGAAAGTGCCCTGAAGCTGCGCAAGCACAAGCCGATTTTCATGGTGGACATTGCTGTTCCCCGGGACATCGAGCCAGAAGTCGGCGAGCTGGATGACGTGTATCTCTACAGCGTCGACGACCTGCATGAGGTGGTCGCCGAGAATCTCAAGAGCCGGCAGGGCGCGGCCCAGGCGGCCGAAGAGATGATTAGCGTCGGTGCCGACGACTTCATGGTGCGCCTGCGCGAGCTGGCGGCGGTGGATGTGCTCAAGGCCTATCGTCAGCAGAGCGAACGCCTGCGCGACGAGGAACTGCAAAAAGCCCAGCGCCTGCTGGCCAACGGCGGCAATGCCGAAGAGGTGCTGGTACAACTGGCCCGCGGCCTGACCAACAAATTGCTCCACGCCCCCAGTGTCCAGCTCAAGAAGTTGACCGCCGAAGGCCGCCTCGATGCGCTGGCCATGGCCCAGGAACTCTTCGCCCTCGGTGAGGGCTCACCGGATAGCTTTTCGGATAAAAAACCGCAATGAAAGCGTCACTGCTCAACAAACTGGACATCCTCCAGGACCGTTTCGAAGAACTGACCGCCTTGCTGGGCGATGGCGAAGTCATTTCCGACCAGAACAAATTCCGCACCTATTCCAAGGAATACGCGGAAGTCGAGCCGATTGTCGCCACCTATAAACAGTTGCTCAAAGTGCAGGGTGACCTTGAAGGTGCCCAGGCACTGCTCAAGGACAGCGACCCGGATATGCGCGAAATGGCCGTGGAGGAAGTCCGCGAAGCCAAGGATCAACTGGTTGAACTGGAAAGCAGTCTGCAACGCATGCTGTTGCCCAAGGACCCGAATGACGGGCGCAATGTGTTCCTTGAGATCCGTGCCGGTACCGGCGGCGATGAGGCGGCGATTTTTTCCGGCGACCTGTTTCGCATGTATTCGCGCTACGCCGAACGTCGCGGTTGGCGGGTGGAGATCCTCTCGGAGAACGAAGGCGAACACGGTGGCTATAAAGAAGTCATCGCCCGGGTCGAAGGCGACAACGTCTACGGCAAGCTGAAATTCGAATCCGGCGCCCATCGCGTGCAACGCGTGCCGGCCACCGAGTCCCAAGGGCGGATCCACACCTCGGCTTGCACCGTGGCGGTATTGCCCGAGCCGGACGAGCAGGAAGCCATCGAGATCAACCCGGCAGATCTGCGGGTCGACACTTATCGTTCCTCCGGCGCGGGCGGCCAGCACGTCAACAAGACCGACTCGGCGATCCGCATCACGCACTTGCCCTCGGGCATCGTGGTCGAGTGCCAGGAAGAACGTTCCCAGCACAAGAACCGCGCGCGGGCCATGGCCTGGTTGTCGGCCAAGCTCAACGACCAGCAGACCAGCGCCGCCGCCAATGCCATCGCCAGCGAACGTAAATTGCTGGTGGGCTCGGGCGATCGTTCCGAGCGGATCCGTACCTACAACTTCGCCCAGGGCCGGGTCACCGACCATCGCGTCAACCTGACCCTGTATTCCCTGGACGAGATCCTTGCCGGTGGTGTCGATGCGGTGATCGAGCCGTTACTGGCCGAATACCAGGCCGACCAGTTGGCTGCGATTGGCGAGTAAGCACAGGTGAAAAAATGACCATCATCGCCAGTCTGTTACGCGCGGCCGAGTTGCCGGATTCGCCCACGGCACGGCTGGACGCCGAGTTGTTGCTGGCCGCAGCCTTGGGCAAGTCCCGCAGCTTCCTGCACACCTGGCCCGAGCGGATCGTGCCCAGCGAGGCGGCGTTGCTGTTCTCCGAATACCTGCGGCGGCGGCGCTCTGGCGAGCCGGTGGCGTACATACTCGGACAACAGGGCTTCTGGAAACTCGATCTGGAAGTCGCGCCCCATACCCTGATCCCGCGTCCTGACACCGAGCTTTTGGTGGAAACCGCGCTGGCCTTGCTGCCGGCTACACCGGCCCGGGTCCTGGATCTGGGCACCGGCAGCGGCGCGATTGCCCTGGCACTGGCCAGCGAGCGCCCGGCCTGGAAAGTTACGGCGGTCGACCGGGTGCTGGAGGCTGTGGCCCTGGCCGAGCGCAATCGCCAGCGCCTGGACCTGCACAACGTCACGGTGTTGAGCAGCCACTGGTTCAGTGCGCTGGAAGACACGCGTTTCGAGTTGATTATCAGCAACCCGCCGTACATTGCGGCCAGCGATCCGCACCTGATCGAGGGCGACGTGCGCTTCGAGCCGGCCAGTGCCTTGGTTGCCGGGCCGGACGGGCTCGATGATTTGCGCCAGATCGTTGCCCAGGCACCGGCTCACCTCGAGCCGGGCGGCTGGCTGATGCTCGAGCACGGTTACGATCAGGCCGAAGCGGTGCGCGATTTGCTGCGCGCCCAAGGCTTTGTCGAAGTCCATAGTCGCAAGGACCTGGGTGGTCATGAGCGCATCAGCCTGGGGTGCTTGCCGTGCTGAACGATCAGGAGTTGTTGCGCTACAGCCGGCAGATTCTGTTGCAGCACGTCGACATCGACGGCCAATTGCGTCTCAAGCAAAGCCGCGTGCTGATCATCGGCCTTGGCGGCCTCGGCGCCCCGGTGGCGTTGTACCTGGCCGCCGCTGGCGTGGGTGAGATGCACTTGGCGGATTTCGACACCGTTGACCTGACCAACTTGCAACGCCAGATCATCCATGACACCGACAGCGTTGGCCTGAGCAAGGTTGATTCGGCGATGCGACGCCTTGGGGCGATCAACCCCGAGGTTCGACTGGTGCCTCTCCGGGCGGCCATGGACGAAGACAGTCTGGCCGCGGCAGTCGCGGCAGTGGATGTGGTACTCGATTGCTCCGACAATTTTTCGACCCGCGAAGCGGTGAACGCGGCCTGTGTCGCAGCGGGTAAACCGCTGGTCAGCGGCGCGGCGATTCGCCTGGAAGGGCAGTTGTCGGTGTTCGACCCACGCCGCCCCGAAAGCCCTTGCTACCACTGCCTTTATGGCCACGGCAGCGAAGCCGAGCTGACCTGCAGCGAGGCCGGTGTGATCGGACCGCTGGTAGGATTGGTGGGCAGCCTGCAAGCCCTTGAAGCCTTGAAGTTGCTGGCCGGTTTCGGTGAGCCGCTGGTGGGGCGCTTGCTGTTGATCGACGCCCTGGGCACGCGTTTCCGTGAACTGCGGGTCAAGCGTGACCCGGGTTGCAGCGTCTGCGGTGGCCAGCATGAGTGAAGCGCCGATTGGTGTGCTTGACTCGGGTGTCGGCGGGTTGTCGGTGCTGGGGGAAATTCGCCAGTTGCTGCCCAATGAATCGCTGTTGTATATCGCCGACTGTGGGCATATTCCTTACGGCGAGAAGACCCCGGAATACATCCGACAACGCTGCTCGATCATTGCCGACTTTCTCCTGGGCCAGGGCGCCAAGGCGCTGGTTGTAGCCTGCAACACCGCAACGGTTGCTGCCGTTGCCGATCTACGCCGTGATTTTCCCCATTGGCCCATCGTCGGGATGGAGCCGGCGGTCAAGCCGGCGGCTGCCGCGACCCGTAGCGGTATCGTCGGCGTGCTCGCCACCACCGGCACCTTGCAGAGCGCCAAGTTCGCCGCTTTGCTCGACCGTTTCGCCACCGATGTGCGAGTCATCACGCAACCGTGTCCGGGCCTGGTTGAACTGATCGAAACGGGTGATTTGCACAGTCCGGCCTTGTATCAGTTGCTGCAACATTACGTCGACCCCTTGCTGGCAGCCGGCTGCGATACGCTGATCCTGGGGTGCACGCACTATCCCTTCCTCAAGCCATTGCTCGCGCGGATGATTCCGGAGCACATCAGCCTGATCGACACCGGTGCCGCCGTGGCCCGGCAACTTCAGCGCCTTTTGGCTGAGCGAGAGCTGTTGGCTGAGGGGCCAGCCGGCGAAACGTATTTCTGGACGAGTGCAGACCCGATACATTTAAGAAAAATCCTACCAACGCTATGGCATTCGTCCGGCGTTGTGCGAAGCTTCGATCTGTAAAAAGAATGTGAAAACCGTGTGAAACGGGCTGAACTTCTGTTTGGATGCGGATTTCTATAGCTTTGTCTGTTTGTAACAAAACTAACTAAGTCTGTTCGAAAAGGATGTTTCTAATGAAGCGCTTATTCTGCTTTTCCGCGCTTGCGGCCGCATTGTTGGGGCACACTTACACTGCACAAGCAGCGGGTGTGGAATTTGGGGTTGGCCAGACCAGCGATTCGACCATGACCTATCGCCTGGGCATGCAGTTCGACTGGGACAAGAGTTGGCTGCAAAGTGATGTCGGTCGCCTGACTGGCTACTGGAGCGGCGCCTACACCTATTGGGAAGGGGACGAGACATCCAGCAATCACAGCCTGTCGTTTTCGCCTGTGTTTGTGTATGAGTTTTCCGGCCAGAACGTGAAGCCTTACATCGAGGCGGGTGTCGGTGTGGCGTTGTTCGCCAATACCGAAGTGGAAGACAACAAGCTCGGTACGGCTTTCCAATTTGAAGATCGTATCGGCTTCGGCCTGCGCTTCAACGGTGGGCATGAAGTGGGCATTCGCGCCACTCATTACTCCAACGCCGGTATCAAGTCGACTAACGACGGTGTAGAAAGCTACTCGCTGCACTACACGATGCCGCTGTAACAAAACAGTTTGAGAACAGTGGGAGCGAGCTTGCTCGCGATAGCGATAGACCAGCCAAGATAAAGTTGTCTGACTCACCGCTATCGCGAGCAAGCTCGCTCCCACAATAGATCAGACCACGCCTTTATCGATACGCCGTCGCAATCCCTTGGCGTTCTTCCAGGCACTCCGGTGCGCCCATCTCGAACTCCCGGCAGATCAGCGGACGCTTTTCGTAGATGGTGCACATCATGCTGTCGCGATCCAGGGCCGCGCACCAACCGTCATCCAGCCGCAGCATCACCTCTCCACCCCAATCGTCCGTGTCGATAAAACGCTCCGGAACCCCAGTGTCGGTGATCAACATCACTTCCAACTGGCAGCAGCACGCCGCGCACGTCGAACACGTGACGGCCGGTGCCGGGATTTCATGGACGGGGATGGTTTTCATGGTCCGCAGTGTAAGGCAATCGGCGGCTCAGGGTTGTCCCTTGATCGGATAGCCGTTTTTCGCCTGGCATGAGCCGATATCGGTTGGCAGGGTTTCGGTCGACGAAGGCAAAGGCCAGAGTGCGGTCATGGAGGCAATGGGAAGCGCAACTTCTCGCGGGCGCTCGACCAACTGATTCAGCACATGCCGCGCTGTTTCGTCCGCCGACCAGTGAATCGGGGTTTGGAAGCAATCGTCGGGCCCCAGCAATGGGCCGTCGTAGCCAGGGTGTACCAACGTCACATCGACACCCGCGCACGCCAAGTCTGCCCGAGCCGATTCGAACAGATGACGCATCCCGCTGCCACCCGTTTCTATTTGCGAAGGCGGCAGGTAAGTCGCCGGGCTGGCAATGCCCACCAGATGAGGTTCGGTCCCGGCGCGCAACAAGGGCATGGCCACTTCGAGGCAGAAACTGGCAGCCAGCAGATTGCTGCGCACGATATGCTCGATCAATGTGTGATCAGCCGGCTGCCCGTCAACGTACTCAGCCGTCCCGGCATTGACGATCACCTGATCCAGGGCGCCCCATTGACGGGCGATCTGTTCGCCGATCTCGCGCACGGCCTGGCTGTCGGTCAAATTGCCGGGCACGCTTAGCACTTGTCCTGGATAACGTACCGAAAGGGTTTCGCATGATCGGGTCGAGCGCGAACTGACGGCCAGGTATGCACCTGTCTCCAGTATCGCCTCAGCCAACGAAGCGCCGATTCCGTTGCCAGCCCCGGTGAGCCAATAGCGCCGTGGCAGTCTTAGACCCATTCCCTACTCCTTTCGATTGGACAGCGCACTGATACGTAGCTTTTCAGTAGAGTCCGTACGACTAGTAAGACTATATGTTATCGGATAAACAATGCATCCCGCTGGCTGGCAATTTCTTGTTCGCTAATCGCCCATCCCCTCGACGGTCGCGTCCTGTCGTGCTGGCAGGTTTCTGAACGCTGCCAGCGCACGCGCCCTGGATTGCCTCAAGTCGACAATCGGTGCCGGATAATCCGCGGCGCCAAACAAGCCGCCCTGGGTATTTGGGCTATGGACCTGTTGCTTGTCCAGATCGTTCAGTTCAGGTAGCCAGCGTTTGATGAACAGGCCCTCGCGGTCGAATTTTTCCGACTGGCTCAACGGGTTGAAGATACGGAACCAGGGCGCGGAATCGGTGCCGGTGGAGGCGCTCCACTGCCAGCCGCCATTGTTGGCGGCCAGGTCGCCGTCGATCAGGTGCTGCATGAAAAAGCGCTCGCCTTCGCGCCAATCGATCAACAGGTTCTTGGTCAGGAACATGGCTACGACCATCCGCAAGCGGTTGTGCATCCAACCGGTCTCCAGCAATTGACGCATGGCTGCATCGATAATCGGCAGGCCGGTGCGTGCTTGCTTCCAGGCTTCCAATTCTGCGGGGGCCTTGCGCCATGCCAGCGCCTCGGTTTCCGGGCGAAACGCACGATGGCGCGACACGCGTGGATAGCCCACGAGAATGTGTTTATAAAACTCGCGCCAGAGCAATTCATTGATCCAGGTCACAGCACCGGCACTTCCGCTCTCGAATTCACCTTGGTTGGCTTGCAGCGCGGCGTGCAGGCACTGACGTGGCGACACCACGCCGGCCGCCAAATAGGCCGAGAGCTGGCTGGTGCCGGGTCTGGCGGGATAATCCCGTTCGCCTTGGTAATCGTCGATGTGCTGGTCGACAAAGGTGTCCAGGCGCCGACGGGCTTCGGTTTCCCCGGCGGGCCAGAGGGCGCGTAGCGCTTCGCTGGGCGGGGCGAACCCATCGACTTGCGTCGGCACCGGGTCGCGGGCAATGCCGGTGAGGGCCTGCCGGGCCGGCGTGGCGACCAGGCTCGGCAATGAAAAGTGCAGACGGCTGTAGCAGACCTTGCGGAACTGACTGAACACTTGGAAGTAATTGCCGGTCTTGGTCAGCACGCTACCGGGCTTGAACAGCAGTTGATCGAGGTGGCTGTGAAATTCAACGCCCTGGTCATTCAACACGCGGGCGACTTCGGCGTCGCGTCGCGTTTCATTCAGGCCGTACTCTTCGTTGACATGCACGGCGCCGACGTTCAGTTCGCGACACAGCTTGAGCAGTACCTGCGGGGCCTGGTGCCAATGCGCAGCAGCGCGGATCAACAGTGGGATGTTCAATTCGGCCAGGGCCGCACTCAACGCGCCGAGGTTGCGCAGCCAGAAATCGATCTTGCACGGTGCGTCGTCATGGGCCCGCCATTGTTCGGGGCTGGTCAGGTACACCGCCACGCAGGGGCCTTGGGCTGCGGCCGCCGCGAGGGCGGTGTTGTCGTGCAGGCGCAAGTCGCTGCGCAGCCAGATCAGTTGCATGCTGTCTTCCATTTAAAGGAGTTCTCGGCGACTCAGTTCGCGGTGAGCCGATAACGGGTCTTCGGCCCAGGACACGTCAATCATCGACACGCCTGTGGATAACCTGGCGTGGTGGATCGACGCGGCCGGGCCGGCAATGACGATCGGGCAATCGATCCCACCCAGCAGCCTGGGCAGTTGGGACAGGTTGAGGGCGTGACTGGAATACAGCAGGACGCCGCGGGCCTTGAGGCGCTCGACCGCCAGGGCCAGTTCGCCGGCCGGTAGCGGGCTGTCGAACACTTCCACCGGGCAGTCGGCGCTGCTGGCCAGCCAGGCGGTGAGCCACAGGTGCGGCTCCTGGGGCGAGTCCGAATGATTGACCAGTAACAGTGGCGCGCCGCGCAACTGACGGTTGTTGTGGTAGATCCGGCTGCCGAACTTGCTGCGCAGCCACGAGTTGAGGAAGACCCGTTCCAGCTGCGCACCGAACTGGCCTTGCCAGCGCTGGTGCAGCTCGGCCAGCAACGGCAAGAGCAACTGCTCGCACACGGTCCAGGGCGGGTACAGCGCCATCGCCTGGTTGACCAGGTCATCGATCTGGCGCTCGGCCAGTTGCGTCACCGCCAGCACCAGGGCGTGGCGCTGACGCTGCCAGTCATTCTCCGGCACCTGTGTGGGTTCGGTCGGTGGCTGCGGTGTGTCCAGCAAAGGCTTGATCTTGCTCACCGCAACGCCACGGTCGATCCAGGTGAGAATGCTCAGGATCCGTTGCACATGGTCGGCATTGAACAGCCGGTGCCCCTTGGGCGTGCGGTGCGGCACGATCAGGCCGTAACGGCGTTCCCAGGCTCGCAGCGTGACGGCGTTGACACCGGTTTGCCGGGCGACCTCGCGTATAGGCAGCCAGCCTTGCGCCAAAGCCTTGGCAAAGTCGGCCCCCAGATCTTCGCTGGCGCTGGAGTCGGGTTCGTTGCTCATCAAATAGCGTTTCGCAAGCTGAGGTTTTCCGGGTGCGGTTGCAGGTAGACCTGCTGCGCCAGGTAAGGATCGGGATGCTGGCGCAAGTGATGTTTGAGCAGCGTCAGTGGCACCACCAAGGGCACGATGCCGAGGCGGTATTGCCCGATCAGATGCTGTACTTCCTGCTTGTCCTCGGCGTCGATGGCACGCTTGAGGTAACCGCTCAGGTGTTGCAGCACATTGGTGTGGGTGCGGCGGGTGGCGCATTTCTTCAAGGCGGCCATCAATGCGCTGAAATAACGTGGGCCCAACTCATTGGGGTCGGCCTTGCCCATGTTGCCCAGCAAATTGCCCAGGGCCTTGTATTGCACCGGATTGTGGGCCATCAGCAGGTATTTGTAGCGCGAGTGGAATTCGATCAGGTTGCGACGGGTCAGTCCGTCGCGACGCAAAGATTGCCAGGCGGCATAGGCGAACACCCGGGTCAGGAAATTCTCGCGCAGCACCGGGTCGTTGAGGCGACCGTCTTCCTCCACCGGCAGGTCGGGGTGGCGTTCGCAGAAGGCCTGGGCATAGATGCCGCGCCCGCCGCCATCCTGGGTCACGCCGTTGTGGTCGTAGACCTTGACCCGCTCCAGTCCGCAGGACGGCGATTTCTGCATGAAGATGTAGCCGCAGATGTCATCCAGTTCCCCGGCCATTTGCTGCCCGTAGTCGGCCAGTGGCCGGGTCACGTTGAGGTCGCGATTCACGGTGCCGAGCGCCTCGGGATGTTCGGGGTCGCCCACCAGGCGAATCGGCTCCCGGGGAATACCCAGGCCGATGGCGACTTCGGGGCACACCGGCACGAAATCGAAATAGTTGACGAGGGTGCGGCTGCACAACTGCGATTGCTTGTGCCCGCCATTAAAGCGAACTTCAGCACCCATCAGGCAGGCGCTGATGGCGATTCTGGGTTTGGCGATGGCTGTGCTGGGCATAGGCGGCCTCTGATTGCTAAATCTTGTACAGTTTTGTGTTTCTGTACAATATTTTCATCATAGGTCCGAACGGGCACAAGTCAACCGGATTGTGTGGCGAGGCGACCTCAATCTGTGTCGCAGGCAGGCTGCTGTCTCTTTCGACAGCAGCGGATAGCGATGGATGACGCGCTTTACTGCAGGCTTGCATGCAGGCGGCGCGCAGCCTCCTGGCCGCTGAGCCATGCGCCTTCGACCCGGCCGGACAGGCACCAGTCGCCGCACACATACAGGCCCAGGTCGGCATCGGCCAGGGCGCCCCATTCGTGGTTGCCGGCGGGGCGGGCGTAGAGCCAGCGATGGGCCACGCTGAAGCTCGGTGCGGGCATCGCGCTGTGCAGCAGTTCGGCGAATGCGCCGTGCAGGTGTTCGATCACCGCTTCCTTGGACAGGTCGATGTGCTGCCGGCTCCATTCGCTGGTGGCGTGCAGTACCCAGGTGTCGAGCGTGTTGTCGCGTCCCGGCTTGCTGCGGTTGCGCGCCAGCCAGTCCAGGGGACTGTCCTGTAGGAAGCAGCCTTCCATGGGTGTATCCAGCGGTGTTTCGAAGGCCAGCGCCACGGCCCAGGTCGGGTCCATCTTCACACCAGCGGCCACTGCGGCCAGCTTCGGTACGGCCGCCAGCAATGCGGTGGCCTGGGGCGCGGGCGTGGCGATCACCACCTGGCCGAAGGGGCCGTGGGTGAAACCTTCCGCGTCCTGCAAATGCCAGTGTTCCTGGCCACGGTACACCTCAGTGATCCGGCAGGAAAACTGCACCTGCAACTTGTCGAGCAAGGCGCGGGTGATGGCGCTCATGCGCGGCGTGCCGACCCAGCGGGTCTGTTCGTCCGGCGATGGGCTCAGTTGTCCGTTCTGGAAGTTGTAGAGTTGCGGGTTCCATTCCGCCGCCCAGCCGTTGGTTTGCCAGCGCTGGACCTCCGTGACAAAGCGGCGATCGCGGGCGGTGAAGTATTGCGCACCCATGTCCAATGCGCCGGCGTCGCTGCGTTTGCTCGACATGCGTCCGCCGCTGCCGTGGCTTTTATCGAAGAGTTGAACGATATGCCCGGCCTCCGTCAGGGCCAGGGCGGCTGAAAGTCCGGCGATGCCGGTGCCGATGATTGCGATAGGTACAGTCATGAGGGCCTCGTTTACCTTTCTGTACAGGCTACGCCGTCGTTTAAACCTGTACAATTCGGGTTTTTGGTATAAGTTTTACCGTTCGCGTTTGGACAGCTTGTCCTATTGTTAAACACAGACCCTGTCCAATACGAAAAATCCCTGCTTATAAAAATAGACTAATGGGCCGGGTAAAACGCGATGCGAGGAACATCTCATGCACATATTGCTGACCGGCGGTACTGGTTTGATCGGACGTCAGCTCTGCCGCCTCTGGTTGGGGCAGGGACATCGCTTGACGGTATGGAGTCGCCGACCCGAAGAAGTGGCGAAAATCTGTGGGGCAGATGTGCGAGGCGTTGCCCGGCTCGATGAAATTGTCGAGCCGGTGGACGCGGTGGTCAACCTCGCGGGAGCGCCGATTGCCGACCGGCCCTGGAGCCACAAGCGCAAGATGTTGTTGTGGAGCAGTCGCATCACGTTGACGGAAGTTTTGCTGGCGTGGCTGGAGCGTTGCGAGCAGAAACCGCAGGTATTGATTTCCGGTTCCGCGGTGGGTTGGTATGGCGACGGTGGCGAGCGTGAGTTGACCGAGGAATCGGGGCCGGTGAGCGAAGATTTCGCCAGCCAGTTGTGTATCGCCTGGGAAGAAACCGCGCAACGGGCCGAGGCGTTGGGCATGCGCGTGGTGCTGGTTCGTACCGGCCTGGTCATGTCTGCCGAGGGCGGCTTTTTGTCGCGGCTGCTGCTGCCGTTCAAACTGGCGCTGGGCGGGCGTATCGGCAATGGTCGGCAGTGGATGCCGTGGATTCATATTGACGATCAAATCGCCCTGATTGATTTTCTTCTGCACCGCTTTGATGCCCGCGGTCCTTATAATGCGTGCGCTCCGAACCCGGTGCGCAACCGCGATTTTGCCAAGGCCCTGGGGCATGTATTGCATCGGCCAGCCGTGGTGCCGATGCCGGAACTTGTGTTGAAAGTCGCGTTGGGGGAGTTGTCATTGCTGTTGCTCGGCGGCCAGCGCGCCACGCCGGCCCGATTGCAGGCGGCGGGTTTCACATTCCGGTTCACTGATTTGCCTGCGGCCCTGGAAGACTTGTCCAGCCGCCTTTGAAATAGGACGTTGCATGACCGATCACGCGTTGCTTCTGGTGAATCTGGGTTCGCCTGCCTCCACTTCGGTGGCCGATGTGCGCCGCTACCTCAATCAATTCCTGATGGATCCGTATGTCATCGACCTGCCATGGCCGGTGCGGCGCTTGCTGGTGTCGCTGATCCTGATCAAGCGTCCCGAGCAGTCGGCCCATGCCTACGCCTCGATCTGGTGGGACGAGGGTTCGCCGCTGGTGGTGCTCAGCCGCCGGTTGCAACAGGCCATGACCGCACAGTGGACCCAGGGCCCGGTAGAGCTGGCAATGCGTTATGGCGAGCCGTCCATTGAATCGGCATTGGTGCGGCTGGCGAGCCAGGGTCACAAGAAGATCACGTTGGCGCCGTTGTACCCGCAGTTCGCCGACAGCACCGTGACCACGGTGATCGAGGAGGCCAAGCGGGTTGTGCGGGAAAAGAAACTCGATGTGCAGTTCTCGATTCTCCAGCCATTCTACGATCAGCCCGAATACGTCGACGCCCTGGTGGCCAGCGCCAAGCCGTACCTGATGCAGGAACACGATCATCTGTTGTTGAGTTTCCACGGCTTGCCGGAGCGACACCTGACCAAGCTCGACCCTACGGGGTTTCATTGCTTCAAGGATGCCGACTGCTGCAAGAACGCGCCGCCGGAGGTCATGGCGACCTGTTACCGCGCGCAATGCATTCGCACTGCCGAACTGTTCGCCCAGCGCATGGGGCTCAAGGATGGTCAGTGGTCGGTGTCGTTCCAGTCGCGATTGGGACGGGCCAAGTGGATCGAACCCTATACCGAGGCGCGCTTGGAGGAACTGGCTAAAAGCGGCGTGAAGAAAGTGCTGGTGATGTGCCCGGCGTTCGTGGCCGACTGCATTGAAACCCTGGAGGAAATCGGCGATCGCGGCCGCGAGCAGTTCCGCGAGGCGGGGGGAGAAGAGTTGGTGTTGGTGCCTTGCCTCAATGATGAGGCGCAGTGGGCGCAGGCGTTGAGTACCCTCTGCGAACGGGCGCCGATAGCTCTGTAAACCTCGAAAAGCATCGCGGGCAAGCCTTGCTCCCACAGATTTTGTCTTGACCATTCAAGCATGGTCCACTCAAAACCTGTGGGAGCAAGGCTTGCCCGCGATGACAATAGTGCAGGCGGTGAATCTACAGCAGCGGCTCATCCGCCTGCTTCTGCTTCCAGCTGTCATTGCCCGGCAGCAGCAGGTTCAACGCGATCGCCACCACCGCGCACAGCGCGATGCCTTTGAGGCCGAAGTCGTCCGGCCCAGTGCCAGTGCCCACCAGTACACCGCCGATGCCGAACACCAGTGTGACCGAAACGATCACCAGGTTGCGCGCCTCGCCCAGGTCGATCTTGTGGCGGATCAAAGTGTTCATGCCCACCGCCGCAATCGAACCGAACAACAGGCACAGGATCCCGCCCATCACCGGCACCGGGATGCTTTGCAGCAGCGCGCCGAACTTGCCGATGAATGCCAGGCTGATGGCAAAGATCGCCGCCCAGGTCATGATCTTCGGGTTGTAGTTCTTGGTCAGCATCACCGCGCCAGTCACCTCGGCGTAGGTGGTGTTGGGCGGGCCGCCGAACAGGCCGGCGGCGGTGGTGGCAATGCCGTCACCGAGCAGTGTGCGGTGCAGGCCGGGTTTTTTCAGGTAGTCGCGACCGGTCACGCTGCCCACGGCAATCACGCCGCCGATGTGCTCGATGGCCGGCGCCAGCGCTACCGGTACGATGAACAGGATCGCCTGCCAATTGAACTCCGGTGCGGTGAAGTTCGGCAGGGCGAACCACGGCGCGGCGGCGATTTTCGCGGTGTCCACGACGCCGAAGAAAAACGCCATGGCAAAGCCCACCACCACGCCGGAAATGATCGGCACCAGGCGGAAAATGCCTTTGCCGAACACCGCCACGATCAGGGTGGTGAGCAAGGCCGGCATCGAAATCAGCATCGCGGTTTGATAATGAATCAGCTCGGTGCCATCGCCAGCCTTGCCCATCGCCATGTTGGCGGCAATCGGCGCCATGGCCAGGCCGATGGAGATGATCACCGGGCCAATCACCACCGGCGGCAGCAGCCGGTCGATGAACCCGGTGCCCTTGATCTTCACCGCCAGGCCAAGAAAGGTGTAGACGAAACCTGCCGCCATCACGCCGCCCATGGTCGCGGCCAGGCCGAACTGGCCCTTGGCGAGGATGATCGGGGTGATGAAGGCAAAGCTCGAAGCCAGGAACACCGGCACCTGGCGCCCGGTGACGATTTGGAACAGGATCGTTCCCAGGCCGGCCGTGAACAGCGCCACGTTAGGGTCCAGCCCGGTGATCAGCGGCATCAATACCAGCGCGCCGAAGGCGACGAACAGCATCTGCGCGCCGGACAGCACCTGGCGCCAGAGCGGATCGTTGAACTCATCCTGCATGCTCAAGCGTCCTTCTGCTTGGTGCCGAAGATCTTGTCGCCGGCATCGCCCAGGCCCGGGATGATGTAGCCGTGTTCGTTGAGTTTCTGATCGATGGACGCGGTGTAGATGGTCACGTCCGGGTGGGCATCCTGCACGGCCTTGATGCCTTCGGGAGCGGCGACCAGCACCATGGCGCGGATGTCCCGGCAGCCGGCCTTTTTCAACAGGTCGATGGTGGCGACCATGGAGCTGCCGGTGGCGAGCATCGGGTCAATGATCATCGCCAGGCGCTCGTCGATTTCCGGCACCAGTTTTTCCAGGTAGGTGTGCGCCTGCAGGGTCTGCTCGTTGCGAGCCACGCCCACGGCGCTGACCTTGGCCCCCGGGATCAGGCTCAGCACGCCCTCGAGCATGCCGATGCCGGCGCGCAGGATCGGCACCACGGTGATCTTCTTGCCGGCGATTTTCTCGACCTGGACCGTACCGGCCCAACCCTCGATTTCATAGGACTCCAGCGGCAGGTCCTTGGTGGCCTCGTAAGTGAGCAGGGCACCGACTTCCTGGGCGAGTTCACGGAAGTTCTTCGTGCTAATGTCAGCGCGGCGCATCAGGCCGAGTTTGTGTCTGATCAGCGGATGGCGGATCTCGAGGATGGGCATGGGGAAGGCTCCGGCGGCGGGCAAAAAAACCGGCCTAGATTAATCTATCCGAGGGTGTTGTCCTATAGACAATACAGAACGTTAGTCCACAAACGCTTGATCTGGCCGGGCGGGATGCGTACCTTTGCCGGTTTTTCCGAACCCTGCCACCCTTGGAGAGCGCCATGTCCGCTGATCTCGAGCATATCCGTCAAATCATGCGAGAGGCTGACTGCCTGTACACCGAAGCCGAAGTCGAAGCGGCCATCGCCCGTGTCGGTGCGCAAATCAACGACCAACTGGCCGCTGCCAACCCGGTGGTGTTCTGTGTCATGAACGGCGGGCTGATTTTCTCCGGCAAGCTGCTGACCTACCTGAACTTCCCCCTGGAAGCGTCCTACTTGCACGCGACGCGTTATCGCAACGAAACCAGCGGCGGCGACCTGTTCTGGAAAGCCAAGCCGGAAGTCTCGTTCATCGACCGCGACGTGCTGATCATCGACGACATCCTCGACGAAGGTCACACCCTGGGTGCGATCATCGACTTCTGCAAACACGCCGGTGCCCGCGCCGTGCACACCGCCGTGCTGATCGACAAGGACCACGACCGCAAGGCTCGTCCGGACTTGAAAGCCGATTTCGTCGGCCTGCCGTGCATCGACCGCTACATCTTCGGCTACGGCATGGACTACAAAGGTTACTGGCGCAACGCCAATGGCATTTTCGCCGTCAAGGGAATGTAATCGATGGCCCGGCCAGCTCCGGACCGTGGACGATGGCGAACTGGCCCACGGGCACCCCGTGAAGGCGAGGCCGGCGTGGCGCAATACCACGCATGGACGCGCGCCCAGTTCGACTAGTACTCCGTAACGAGGAGCTTGTTCCCGAGGGTGGGAGCGAGCTTGCTCGCGATAGCGGAGTGTCAGATTACCAGGGTGTCGGACGTGCCGCCGTCGTCGCGAGCAAGCTCGCTCCCACAGTTTTTGGCATCCGCCCCCGGCACCAGCAAGCCCCCTTGCCACGGTTCAGGCAAGACTGGAATGAGCGGTGCTGCCAGCAGCCAGCCATTGCTCGCTCTTGACCCGCGCCTGCTCCAGGGTCTGCACATACGCCAATTGCCGCTGCTCGCGATGAATACCGGCACGGCGCAGCTTCAGGCGCACCCTTGGCGCCGTCGCGACCAGGATCAGGCCGATGCCCTGTTTGCGGTAATCCTTCAGGACGTTTTCAAACGCAGCCAGCGCGGTCATGTCCAGCATGGGCACGGCGCTCATTTCCACCACCACGACGCGCACCCCCGGATCGAACTTGCGCAGCACGTCCAGGGCTTTTTCTGCCGCACCGAAGAACAGCGGCCCACGAATTGCGTAGCAGCGCACATGCTCGGGCATGTCCAGCAGCGCCTGGTGGAAGTGGCGCGGCAGTTCGGCGCTGTCGGTCAGTTCGCTCATGCGCTTGATGAACAGCCCGGCGGCCAGCAGCAGGCCGACGGCGACGGCCATGACCATGTCGAACAGGACGGTCAGGCTAAGGCAGGTCAGCAGCACCAGTACGTCGCTGCGCGGTGCGATGCGCAAGGTATGCAGCACGTGTCCGGCTTCGCTCATGTTCCAGGCCACTATCACCAGTAGCGCCGCCAGGGCAGCCATGGGCAGGTAGCTGAACAAGGGCGCCAGCAGCACCATCGCCAGCAGCACCACAAGGCTATGAATGATCGCGGCCAGCGGCGAAGAGGCGCCGCTGCGCACATTGGTCGCGCTGCGGGCAATGGCCGCCGTGGCGGTGATACCGCCAAACAGCGGCGCCACGAGGTTGCCCAGGCCTTGGCCGATCAGTTCGGCGTTGGGGTCGTGCTTGCTGCCGGTCATGCCATCCGCCACTACGGCGCACAGCAGCGACTCGATGGCGCCAAGCATGGCAATGGCGAAGGCCGGGCCCAGCAATTGGCGGATCAGGTCATAGGAAAGCGTCAAGGGATGCCCCTGGCCATCAGGCAGGTTCCATGGCCACTCGAAGCTCGGTAAAAACGGCGGGATACCGGGATGGCTGATGCCATCGACCACGTAGCTGAAACGCTCGCCCAATGTTGCCACCGGCCAACCGCCGCGCTCCAGCGCCAGTCCCAGTAGCGCCCCGACCAGCAAGGCAACCAAATGCCCGGGAACCCGAGGTACCCAGCGTGGCCAGGCAATCAACACCGCCAGGCACGTGACGCCGATGATGCCATCGCCGAGCCGGGCACTGGGCAGTGCCATGATCAGTTCGCCCAACTGTTCGATGTAGTGCTTGGCTTGCCCGATGGTGGTCAGCCCCAGCAAATCCTTGAGTTGCAAGGTGGCGATGACCACGCCGATCCCGGCGGTAAAGCCGAGGATCACCGGGTAGGGGATGTATTGGATCAGCCGTCCGGCGCGCATCAATCCCAAGGTGATGAGAATCAGGCCGGCGAGCATGGTGCACAACAACAGGCCGCCGAGGCCGTATTGTTGAGTGATGGGCAGCAGGATCACCACGAACGCCGCCGTCGGCCCGCTGACGTTGAAGCGCGAGCCGCCGGTGAGGGCGATCAAGGGCGCGGCCACCAACACCGTGTACAAGCCATGTTGCGGCGGCACGCCAACGGCAATCGCCAGGGCCATGGCCAGTGGGATGGCGATGATGCCGACGGTCAGCCCGGCCACCAGGTCGCCACGCAGGCGTTCAAGGGTGTAACCGGCGCGCCAGGCCTGACGCCAGGCGGCAAACAACGGTGGGGCGGAGAAAGACATGAGTACTCCTCGCAAAGGGGGGGGCTGGCACTGGCCCTATACAGATCCCGCGTGGGAATGCCGCCCGGAACGCTCCGCGTCCCATGTGACGCGGAGCGTCACTGGATGCATTTCCACGCAGGAGCGTGGGAACGATCATGCGTCGGTAGACCGGGGCTGATGGCTCTTTGAGTATGCCGTGCTCGTTGCGCAGATGTATTGATCTGGATCGTTATTTTTATCGCTTGGGCTCATGCTAGAGTGCCCGGCCAAGACCCCGGAGCTTGTCATGCGTGTATCGATCCGCCGCTGCGCCACTTTGCTGTTGATCTCCAGCCTGCCCTTGGCGGCCGTGGCTGCGCCGATGCACAGCCAGTTCCTGCCGCCTGATGACCTGGTGGTGCGCCAGGAGCAGCCTGAACAGCAGCAGTTGCTGCAAGTGACCGAGTATTCGGTGGTGCTGGGTAACCAGCGTCAGTCCAATCAGCAACCGATTCCAGTCACTTCGCCGCTGCTGGTCCGCCTCAAGGGCAAGCCGATGAACAAGGGTGCGACCCTCAGCCAGGTGATCCTTAACTTCGACGGCGAAAGCAAAAGCCTGAAGAAACCGGTCTTCGACGAGGCAAGCAAGACCCTGACGCTGTCTTATCCACAGGCCCAGTACCGGGTGGTCATCGATCTGCTGCGCAACAACACGGTCTATGTGCAGTTTCTCACTTACGCCAACGGCCATATCTGGGCCGACCTGCACACCGGTGCCGAACGCCCGCGTTGAGCCCCGAGGCCTGCCGGGGGTAAACTGCCCGCCCCGTGAACTGTGCGAGCTGGAGCCGGCAATGCGTAAAGACAAGAAACAAGTGATTGGCGACGAGATTGGCGATGAACAGATCAAGCTGTTCCTCAATTTCGAACCGGTCGATGCCACGTCGCCGTCGCTGCACAAATTGATCAAGGCCTACCGTGGCCTGCGGGTCGACGATTTCGAGCGTTTCCTGACGTTTTTCGTCGCGGCCGGTCATGACCTCAATGGCAAGGATGAGCATGGCAACGATTTCGTCGCACTGGTTCGTGACCAGCGTAATGCCGAGGATTACATCGAGCTGGTCAACAAGGCTCGCGGTTAGATCAAAAGATCGCAGGCTTCGCCAGCTCCTACAGGAGATCGCGAAGCCTGCGATCCTTTAAACAAAAACGCCCCGCTCTCATGGAGAACGGGGCGTTTTTTTATGCGATCAAATCAAGCGTAGCTTTGAGTCTCGCTGCTTTCTTCAACCAGCTCCAGCGCGATGTTGTTCTGCGCATTGATCTTGCGATACAGCGCCGCGTCGGTTTCCAGCACTTTTTCCCGGGCCGGGAAGATCTCTGCGAGCTTGGTAGCCCACTCGCCCTTGGCTTTGTCCGGGAAGCAGCGCTCGATCAGTTCCAGCATGATCGACACGGTCACCGAAGCACCCGGCGATGCGCCGAGCAGAGCGGCGAGGCTGCCGTCCTTGGCCGCCACCAGTTCGGTACCGAACTGCAGGACGCCACCTTTCTTCGGGTCTTTCTTGATGATCTGCACCCGCTGGCCGGCCACTTCCAGGCGCCAATCCTCGGCTTTCGCCTCGGGGTAGAAGCGACGCAGGGATTCCAGGCGCTGTTCCATGGACTGCATCACTTCGCTGATCAGGTACTTGGTCAGGTCCATGTTGTCCCGGGCCACGGCCAGCATCGGGCCGATGTTGCCGGCACGTACCGACAGCGGCAGGTCCATGATCGAGCCGTGCTTGAGGAACTTGGTGGTGAAACCGGCGTATGGCCCGAACAGCAGGGATTTCTTGCCATCGACCACGCGGGTGTCCAGGTGCGGCACCGACATCGGCGGCGAGCCCACGGCAGCCTGGCTGTAGACCTTGGCCTGGTGGTGCTTGACCACTTCCGGGTTGTCGCAACGCAGCCACTGGCCACTGACCGGGAAGCCGCCGAAGCCCTTGCTTTCCTCGATGCCCGAGGCTTGCAGCAACGGCAACGCCGCACCGCCGGCACCCAGGAACACGAACTTGGCGTCGACATCGCGGCTGCTGCCGGAATTGACGTCCTTGATGCTCACGGTCCAGCCACTGCCGTTACGCTTGAGACCGGTGACGCGCTTGCAGTATTTGACCTGGGTGTCCGGGGCGCTGGTCAGGTGCTTGAGCAACTGGTTGGTCAGGGCGCCGAAGTTGACGTCGGTACCGTTCATGACGCGGGTGGCGGCGATGACCTCATCGGCCGGCCGACCAGGCATCATCAGCGGCATCCACTCGGTCATCCGGGCCTTGTCCTCGGTGTATTCCATGTCGGCGAAGGCGTGATGCTGGCGCATCAGCTCGAAGCGTTTCTTCAGGAACGACACGCCTTTCTCGCCTTGCACGAAGCTCAGGTGTGGCACCGGGGCGATGAAGGACTTGGAGGAGCCGAACGTGCCTTTTCTGGTCAGGTACGTCCAGAACTGCTTCGACACCTCGAACTGGGTGTTGATGTGCACGGCCTTCTTTATGTCGACATTGCCGTCGGCTGCCTGGGGCGTGTAGTTGAGCTCACACAGCCCGGCGTGGCCGGTACCGGCGTTGTTCCACGGGTTGGAACTCTCCGCGGCACCGGAATCCATCAGCTCGACGACTTCCAGCGAGATCGCGGGGTCGAGCTCCTTGAGCAGTACGGCCAGGGTGGCACTCATGATGCCGGCCCCTACCAGAACTACATCGACTGCTTCGTTATGCGCCATTTAACGCGTCTCCAAAATCTGCAGCACCAAATTGTCGGCATAGCGGCCAAGAGTGGCGGGGCAGGTCAGTTGCGCCCCAGTTATCCATGGCCAGGATCGCCATGTCCGAATCTTCGCAATTTTTCGCACCTACTGCGGATGCATGCAGCCTGGCCTCAAGAGTCACATGAACTCATTTAAGCGCCGGGCAGGCAATTCGACTTATGGCCGAGACATCCGTTCGTGCAACCAAATCCGTAGCGGACAGGCTTCAGGCGCCGGTTCTTGAGCGATATCCGGTCCTGTGTCGTTGGGCTGTTTCAGACGCTAATGGTGCTTGTTCAGACGCAAAACTCTTCATTTGCTCGCCACACTCTCGTGAAGTTGTGAAAACCCGTTTTTTCACGCTCTTTTGAAGACGTGAACCTCAAAAAAGGGCTGTCCCAGCCTGGCACTGCGCCCGGTTTGGTTGCCCCCATGTAATACATGACAGGCAAAACGGGCAGACAGCTCAGTGACCGAGCGTAATGACAGCTCTGCAGATTCGCGAAAAGTGGTGATTTGCCTGGAGGAACAGCAAGCACGCCAGCTTCACTCGATCTGTGTGGGCGGCTCTCTGTGGGCGTTGCGGGGTGCCAATACCAGCGCATCAGCGGTGTTGCGAGGCCCGATCAGGAGACGTCCTTATAATCGGGGGGAGATTGTATCGAAGAAACGCAGGGAAATGGTCGTGTTTAATGACTTTTATTAGCCGTCCGGTCAGACGGTCAACAGCTGCCGGTTACGTGCTCGAGCAGGAAGCGCTTGCACGCGGGCGCTGGTGGGCAGTGGCTGGTGCAGCCAGTTGAGACGGATCTCTTCGATTTCCACCCAGCCTTCGCCCATGGGTTGCAGGCTGCACTGCTTGAACGCCTGGCAACGGCCGTCGCGATCGAGCAAGGCGAAGCTGCGGTGATGAGGACGAGGGGTGAACAGGGAAATAAGGAAGCGCATGATCGGATACCGGGTCAGGGAGCTTGGGATAAGCCTGACAGTGGGCTATGACATGCCGGTGTAAGTACCGTGACAATGGGGTGACAGGAACCGGCAACCGAGGCCCGTGTCAGACATTTCAGTATTCATCGTGCGACGCTAGTTCACGGCGATGGCGCACCGCTATACTGCCGGCCTGTTTGTGCCCGATTCTGGAGAGAAGAGCATGTTGCAACGCCTGTTGTTCGGTTTGATCGCTGTGACCAGTCTGACCCTCGTCGGCTGCGCCCACAGCCCGCAACAACTTAACCCGGAGCCCAAGCTCAATGCCCAGCTGGCGCCTGTGGGTCGTGGCCAGCCGGTGGTGGTGCGGGTGGTGGACGGTCGTCCGTCGCCGACGCTCGGCACCCGTGGCGGGCTGTATCCGGAAACCAGTGTGATCACGGTGCAGGGCGCGCAGATCCTGCCCAAGCTGCAGGCCCAGGCTGAAGCCGCCGTGCGTTTGCTGGGCTTCACGCCGACCGCCAATGCCTTGAATGCACCACAACTGACGGTGACCCTGGCCGAGCTCAAGTACCAGTCGCCCAAGGAAGGCATGTACGTGACCGAAGCCACCATCGGCGCGACCTTCCGCTCCGACGTGCAGAACGCCAACCGTCGCTACAGCGGCCGTTACGGTGCGTCCCTGGACCAGCGCTTCGGCATGGCACCTAACCAGGACACCAACACCAAGCTGGTCAGCGACGTCTTGAGCGATGCCCTGACCCGGCTGTTCAAGGATCCGACCATTGGCCAGGTGCTGGCCGAGTAAGGTTTCGGCGGCATGACCCCTGGGCTGCAATGGTCCAGGGGGCGAATGAGACTTTTGAAAGCAAGACCTGTGGGAGCAAGGCTTGCCCGCGATAGCGATCTGTCCTTCACAGCGTTGTCGAAGGTGCTGCCCTCATCGCGGGCAAGCCTTGCTCCCACAGAGTGAAACCGTCATGCAGCCTCTGAGTACAGCTCCAGCACACTGATCCCGGTCAGCAGGTCTGTCTCCGGAAGATCGGCATGTTGATGGCCGCCCAGGGCGCAATACACCAGCCAATGACGGTCCTGCACGTTGAAGGACAGGCTGTCGACGAGGTTCTGCTGTTCGTCGCTTGGGCTGATGAGATAGAGGCGGTCCTGGTTTTCGGCGTGCAGCATGACGGGTTCCGTGCAGGTTTGAAGGGCGACAGAGTGGCCTAATCAGATGACGAAACCGTGACGGGTGAAATTAACCTTGGGCGTGCTCCCTCGCCACAAAAGAACCCAGCGTTGCGGCGGGATCGTTACTGGTCGGAAAAAACGGTGCAGGGCGGCAGGCTTTCGGTAGAATCCGCGCCCTGTTCGTAGGCCACGGGCGTGTCCTGTCCGTTTTTCGCTTGAGGTTCGTGATGTCGCTGCATCTGCTTTCGTTGTTCGCCGCCCACCCCGCCAAACTGATCAACCTGCTCGCGTTGCTGTTTGCCTGCCCGGGCGGCTGGGTGCTGCATGCGACGCGCCGCCGTGAACAACGGGCGCGAGCCTGCCTTGAAGCGCGCAATCGCGATGGCAACGAACGATTTGAAGCGCTGCTGGATCTGGCCACTCAGCGGATGAACCGGTTTTTCTACCGGTTTGGCTTTGGCTGCCTGGCGCTGGCGTTGCTGGTGTCGTGGATCAGTACGCAGTTCTAACGCAGTAGCCGTGGAACGGGCGTTTGCTCCCGCTGGGCTGCTCCCGCTGGGCTGCGCCCGTAGGAGCTGTCGAGTGCAACGAGGCTGCGATCTCTCTCCAGACACTTGAATCTCAAGCGAAAGAACAAAAGATCGCAGCCTTCGGGAGCTCCTGCACAAACCCAGCGGGAGCAAGCTCCCTCGTCGTGGCTTTAAAGCGCCAACCCCGCCTTGACCCGATACTGATTTCGCACCGGCGTTGCGTATTGCAGCACCAGGAACGGTCGGTGTTCCGGTGGGCAAGCGTCCAGCCTGCGCTGCCATTCCTGCTCGGCCTTGGCCAGCTCTTCGGCACCGAACACCTTGGCCGCCTTAGGCACCTGCAACTGCGGGTCGGCGTCGGCCCATTGGGCGTAAGCCAGGTAGTGCACCGGGAACAGGCGGTAGCCGCCGAGAATCTGCCGGTCCATCTCCTGGGCCAATTGCTTGGTGTCCTCGAACAGCTCGGTGATGGGCGCGGCGAAGTTCACGTGGACCCGGCCCTTGTAGCCGGTGATGCCCTTGGCGATGCTCACGTCGTCCTCGCCCGGGACCTTGGTGTAGGTGCCGGTGGTGGCGCGGATGTACAGCTCGCGGGCCTTGGCCTGGTCGCACGGGTCGTATTCGTAGCTGATCGACACCGGCGTAAGGTTGAGTGACTGGATCACCTCGCCGAACGGCTCGTCCTTGCGGCTCATGTGGAACATCTTGAGGATCGCCGATTCGGTCCGGTCGTCACCGTCCTTGGCTCGTCCTTCGGCCTGGGCGATCCAGATCGAGGCGCAGTCGTTGCGGATCGAATGGTTGATGTACGCCGACAACAACTGGTACGCCGCCATTTTTTCCCGCCGCCCGGTGATGGAGCGGTGCACGATGAAGCTCTTGTTCAGGCGCATCAGGTCGCTGACAAAGGGCTTTTGCAGCAGGTTGTCGCCAATGGCGATGCGCGGGGTCGGCAGGCCGGCGTGGTAGACGGCGTAGTTGACGAAGGCCGGGTCCATCACGATATCGCGGTGGTTGGCGATGAACAGGTACGCACTGCCGGACTTGAATTGCTCCACCCCTGTATAGGTCACGCCATCGGTGGCGCGCTCGATGGTGTGGTCGACATAGAACTCCACCTTGTCCTGCAACGTGGCGACCGACGTCACCCCGGCGAACTCACGGCGCAATCTTTGCGCTATAAGGGGTTTGAGCATCCAGCCGAAGGCGCCGGCCAGGCGTGGGAAGCGGAAGTGGGTGAGGATATCTAGAAACGCCTTGTCGCCAAGCAGTCGTGCCAGCACCGCTGGGACTTCGCTGTCGTCGTAAGGTCGGATGGCATCGAATTCGCCCATCATGCTCTCTTGTTGGAAACGGCTAGGGTAAGTAAAGGTTCTAACGAAAAAACGACAGGGCACGGTCAGGAAGATAAGCCAGACAAAAATAGCCCTGCAAATAGACCGGCGATTATACGCACAAGTCACCTGGGAGACCGCGATGCTGGAAAGCGCTCATTATGAATGTCCCTATTGTGGGGAGGACGTTGAGACATCCCTGGACTTGTCCGGCGGCGACCAGACCTACATCGAGGATTGTCAGGTGTGTTGCCGGCCAATCACCTTTGTGTTGCAGGTCCATGGTGAGGAATGGCATCTCGAGGTCTTCAGAGAAGACGACTGACGGGGGGCAACACCGATGCGGCGAATCTACGAGCTGGAAAACCTGATGGAAGGCGAGTTGTTGCAAGGCATGCTTGCCAGCGAAGGCATCACGGCGCATCTGGTGGGGCGCGATTTGCTGGGCGGTGCGGGGGAGTTGCCGATGCAGGGCTTGCTGGGACTGGCGGTGGAGGATGACCAGGCGCAATACGCCCGGGAGTTGATCGCCGCGTACAATGCCGCACTGCCGTTGCCCGGCGATGAACCGGACAGCTATCCCGGCACGCTGGTCTGTTAGGCTGGCGGCCGTTTGTTCGATCAAGAGTCGTGTTGCCCCATGTGTGGACGTTATGCCCTGTTTCGCTGGAACCCCACCTTTGCAGCCCTGCCCGGTTTTCCCGCCGATCAGAAGGCTCAATGGAATATTTCGCCTAACGATTCCGTGCTGATCCTGCGGGCCGGCGCCGAGGGCCAGCGTGAGCTGGCCCGGGCACGCTGGGGCCTGACGCCGCCGTGGCTGACCGACCTGTCCCGCACCCCGGCTCATGCCCGGGCTGAAACCGTGGCCGAACAACCGATGTTCCGAGAGGCCTTGCGCCTGCGCCGTTGTCTGCTGCCGGCCAATGGTTTCTATGAGTGGCGCGGCGGCACGCGCAAGCGTCCGTACTGGTTGACGCCGGGGGAGGGTTCGTCGCTGTTTTTCGCCGCGATCTGGGAAGCGTATCCGGTGCAGGAACAGGTGTGGCTGAGCACGGCGGTCATCACCCAACCGGCGGCGGGTCAGCGCCGGCCGTTGATCCTGGACGAAGAAGGCCAGCGCCTGTGGCTCGACCCCGAGACACCGCTGCATGCCTTGCAAGGACTGCTGGCAAGCGAGCCGGCGGTACTGCGCGAGCGAGTGCTGGCCAACATGGTCAATGATCCGAAGCTCAATGGGCCGGAGTGCTTGACTCCGGCTTGAGCTTTGCGGCGCTTGTATTGGCCTTATCGTCGGATCGCCGCCCGGAGCAGGCTCGCTCCCACAATAGGCTACGGGTGTTCACAAAAAATGTGTTCACCGCCTATCCCCCTGTGGCGTTACTCGTGATGCGGTTCACCCAGGAAGGTCAACGAGGTGAACACGCCACGGGTGGCCACGTCCTTGTTGTCCTTGAGTGCAATTTCCATCTGCGCCGCGATCACATTCAAGCCTTCGTTGCGCACCAGCACCTTGGCCCGGCCTTCTGCGTCGGTTTCAGTCGATACGGTGTTCGGCGCGCTGCGGTAGTCACCCACCAGTTTCACACCCGCTGCCGGTTTGCCGTCCAGCAGCACCCGTACCGGCAATGACTGGCCTGGCCCTACGGTCAGCGGGTCGACTTCCGGCAGGATCACGAACTTGATCGGTGCAAGCGTCGGCAGTTTCGCCCCCGGCTCATAGATCGCCAGGCTGTACTTGAACGTGTGGGTCGACTCGATCGCCCCGGGCACTTTGCTGCGGCCTTCGTTGATCCACTTCTTGTCCGCCGTCTGGGACCACATGCCGTTGTCCAGCGCCACGGCCAGCACCGCCGGTGGCTTGAGCGGTTGCAGGCGGGCGTGGTCCGGCAGGCGCTCGACGGTGACGGGGATCATCTTGCCGACCTGATCATAGGCCCAGGCACCGCTGATTTTCTGCGCCTTGAAGGCATTGTCTTCGGCGCCGTGGCCGTAGATCACTTCGATGTTGCCGCGACGCTGTTCGGTCCACAGGCCATGGGCCGAGGCCTGTGTGGCCAGGAGCAGGCCGAGCAGGGCGAAGGTCTTGGGGTATTTCATGCGGATGTTCCTTTTACAGAGCGAGGGTGAGACTGACGGTGAAGTTGCGCGGCTCGCCGGGGGTGACCCAGTAGTTGCTGTAGGCGCGCTCGTAGTACTTTTCATCGAAGACGTTGTTCAGGTTCAGCCCCACGGTGACGTCATCGCTGGCCTTGTAATGGGCCAGCAGATCCACGGTGTGGTAGGCCGGCAGTTCGAAGTCCTTGCCCGCTTCGCCCGAGCGATCGCCGACGTACGTGAACGCCGCGCCAACATCCGAACCGCGCAGGTGCCCGTCCTGGAATTCGTAGACGCCGAGCAGGCTGCCGCTGTGTTTGGCGACGCCAAGGATCCGGCTGCCCGTGGGGATTTGCTCGTCACCCTTGGTCACTTCGGCATCGATGTAGGCGAAGGCGCCAATCACCCGCACGGCATCGGTCACCTGCCCGGTGACTTGCAGGTCGATGCCCTGGCTGCGGGCCTTGCCCATGGCGCGGCTGAAGTCGGTCCCGGCGATCGGGTTCAGGACGTTTTCCTTCTTTATATGGAACGCCGCCAGGGTGGTGCTCAGGCGATCGTCGAACAATTCGCTCTTGATCCCCACTTCATAGCCGACGCCTTCCTCGGGGTCGAAGGGTTTACCGCCGGCATCCAGGCCATTGTTGGGTTTGAACGAGGTTGAGGCGTTGGCGAACAGGCCAACCTCGGGCGTCAGTTGATACAGCAGGCCGGCCCGCTGCGTCAGGGCATCGTGGCGTTGGCGGTTGGTGCGATCGCGGGTGTGATCGTCGATGCTCTGCTCGAAATGCTCATAGCGCACGCCGAGCATGCCCCGCAGTTTGTCGGTGAAGACGATCTGGTCTTGCAGGTTCAGCGCGCGGCTTTGCACATGTTCGAAGAAGTCGGTGCCGGTCCGAGTACCATTGGGTTTCGGCTGGCCGTAGATCGGCTGATAGATGTCGATGGGGTAGGTGCTGCCACCGATGGTGGTCACGCGCTCGTTCTTGCGGTAATCCTCATATTCGCTGCCGATCAGCAGTTCGTGTTGCCAGGGGCCGAGGTCGAACAGGCCGCGCAATTCCAGTTGGGTGATGCTGTCGTGCCAATTGTTGTCGCGCTCGCGATAGCGGCGGTTCACCGTGTGGCCATCGGCGTTCAGCGGGCGCGCTTCGGAGGCGAAGCCCCAGAGTTCACCCTGCTTGTAATGGCTGGCCAGGCGCAGTTGCCAGGTGTCGTTGAGCTGATGTTCGAGGGCGGCCTGGAGCATGTTGTTGTGATTGTCGATGTCGCCATCGTTGGGTTCGCCCAAAAAGGTCGAGCGGGAAACGCCGCTCCAGCGATTGTTCGGGGCGACGATGCCACGGTCGAACGTCGAGCTGTGGCGCACGATTTCGCTTTCCACCAGCAACCGGGTGTCGGGGTTCAATTGCCAGCTGATGGAAGGCGCGACGAAGACGCGCTGGCTGTCGACGTGATCGCGAAAGCTGTGGTTGTCCTCGACCGCCAGGTTGACCCGCGACAACAGGTTGCCTTCGGTGTCCAGTGGCCTGTTGACGTCCAGCGCGGTGCGGTAGCGATCCCAGCTGCCGGCGCTGGTTTGCAAGGTGGTGAAGGCTTCGGGCTGGGGTTTCTTGGTGACAATGTTCACCGTACCGCCGGGATCGCCACGGCCATACAGGCTGGCGGCTGGGCCCTTGAGCACTTCGATGCGTTCGATGTTCGCCGCGTCCGGCGTGCTCGGATAGCCACGGTTGGCGCTGAAACCGTCCTTGTAGAATTCCGATGTGGTGAAGCCGCGCACGCTGTATTCGTAGAGCGTCAGGCCACCGAAGTTGTTCTGCTTCGATACACCGCCGGCGTATTCCAATGCTCGTTCGACGTTGGTGCTGCCCAGGTCCTTGAGCACGCTGGCAGGGATCACGCTGATCGATTGCGGGATGTCGCGCAGGGCCGTGTCGGTTTTGGTGGCGCTGGCAGAGCGGGTGGCGCGATAGCCCGTGACGGGGCCGGTGGGGGATTCGTAGTCGGACGTCACGTTGACGGCGTCCAGTTCCAGAGGCTGGACTTCTTCGGCGTAGGCGGGATCGGCGAGCAAGCCCAGGGCGAGACTGGCAACGGAAATCCGTTTCAGGGATGACATGTTATGTTGTTCCAATTTTTAGTATTGAAACAATATAACACTACTAATGAGAATTTATGCTATCTGTATTTTCAGGTGAATCAGGATGAGATGACCGTCCCCACGCTCTGCGTGGGAATGCATACCGTGACGCTCTGCGTCACTTCCAGCAGTGGAACGCAGAGCGTCCCAGGCGACATTCCCACGCAGGAGCGTGGGAACGATCGATTCGCGCTAGTCGGCTATGACGCGGCTTACTGTTCTTCCTTGAGCGCCACTGGTGCCGGCGGTGGGCGCAGGCCGATTTCAGCGGTGAGCTTGAGCTCCTTGCCATTGCGCATGACCTGGATCGTCACCTTGTCAGTGGGCTTGATCCGCGCCACCTGGTTCATCGAGCGGCGGCCATCGCCGGCCGGTTCGCCATCGATGCTCAGGATCACATCGCCCAGTTGCAGGCCGGCCTTCTGCGCCGGGCCGTCGCGGAAAATCCCCGCCACCACGATGCCGGGCCGCCCGGACAAGCCGAAGGACTCCGCCAGTTCCTGGGTCAGCGGCTGGACTTCAATGCCCAGCCAGCCGCGAATCACCTGGCCGTGTTCGATGATGGACTTCATCACCTCCATCGCCAGCTTCACCGGAATGGCGAAGCCGATACCCTGGCTGCCGCCGGACTTGGAGAAGATCGCCGTGTTGATCCCGGTCAGGTTGCCATTGGCATCCACTAGCGCGCCGCCGGAGTTGCCGGGGTTGATCGCGGCGTCGGTCTGGATGAAATCCTCGTAGTTGTTCAGGCCCAACTGATTGCGCCCGGTGGCGCTGATAATGCCCATGGTTACGGTCTGGCCGACGCCGAACGGGTTGCCGATGGCCAGGGCCACGTCGCCGATGCGGATACTGTCGGAGCGGCCGATGGTGATGGCCGGGAGGTTCTTGAGGTCGATCTTCAGCACCGCGAGGTCGGTTTCCGGGTCGCTGCCGATCACTCGGGCCAGGGTTTCGCGGCCGTCCTTGAGGGCAACCACGATCTGGTCGGCACCACTGGTGACGTGGTTGTTGGTCAAAATATAACCTTCCGGGCTCATGATCACGCCCGAACCCAGGCTCGACTCCATGCGCTTCTGCTTGGGCGAGTTGTCGCCGAAGAAGCGCCGGAATTGCGGGTCTTCGAACAACGGATGGCTGGGTTTGTTGATGACCTTGGTGGTGTACAGGTTCACCACGGCTGGCGCGGCGGTGGTCACGGCATCGGCATAGGACACCGGCCCCTGTTGCACCGCCTTGGTTTGCGGCGCCTGCTGCAAGTTGACGTCGAGGCTCGGCAGGCCCACCCATTCCGGGTAGCGCTGGATAATCAGTAGAGCGACAAGCACGCCGGCCAACAGCGGCCAGCCGGAAAAACGCAGCGCCTTGAGCATTAAGCACGTCCTACAAAGGTTGCAGGCGGTATGAGACCGCCCATAATGTCGCGCATTATACGAGGCCGCGCGTGCCTCTGAACGGGATATTTAGGAGTCTTTTGATGGCCGTAGCCCTGAACACCCTGGTCGAAGAAGCGGACCGTTACCTGGCCAGCAGTCGGATTGTCGATTATTGCCCCAACGGCCTGCAGGTCGAGGGCGCGCCCCAGGTGATGCGCATCGTCAGTGGCGTCACCGCCAGCCAGGCCTTGCTTGACGCTGCCGTCGAGGCCGAGGCCGACCTGGTGCTGGTGCATCACGGTTATTTCTGGAAGGGCGAAAACCCTTGCATCACCGGCATGAAACAGCGTCGCCTCAAGACGTTGCTCAAGCATGACATCAGCCTGCTGGCCTACCACTTGCCTTTGGACCTGCACCCGGAGGTGGGCAATAACGTGCAGTTGGCTCGCCAGTTGGACATCACCGTCGAGGGGCCGCTGGATCCGGACAACCCCAAGATCGTCGGCCTGGTCGGTTCCTTGTCCGAACCGATGACGGCCCGGGATTTCGCGCGCAAGGTCCAGGAAATCATGGGGCGTGAGCCGTTGTTGATCGAAGGCGAGCAGATGATCCGCCGGGTTGGTTGGTGCACAGGCGGTGGCCAGGGCTATATCGATCAGGCGGTGTTGGCCGGCGTCGACCTGTACCTCAGCGGCGAGGCGTCGGAGCAGACCTTCCACAGTGCGCGGGAAAATGGCATCAGTTTCATCGCCGCCGGGCATCATGCGACCGAACGCTATGGCGTCCAGGCGTTGGGTGATTACCTGGCGCGGCGCTTTGCCCTGGAACACATATTCATCGATTGCCCGAATCCCATCTGACTGTTTATAACCCCTGTGGGAGCGAGCTTGCTCGCGATGGCGGCGGATCAGCCGACATTAATATGGCTGACACGCCGTCATCGCGAGCAAGCTCGCTCCCACAGAAAAGCGCGTGCGGGGCCCGAACCGGCAGGCATATCCATATGCTGTTTCGATCTAGTTGGCGCCCTGATTAGAAGAGGTCGCTGTGCTAGGATTCCCCGCTCGAACACGGCCCGCTGGCCGTTCATAAGAAAGTTTTCGTGAGTAGCCATGGTCGACAAACTGACGCATCTGAAACAGCTGGAGGCGGAAAGCATCCACATCATCCGCGAGGTGGCCGCCGAGTTCGATAACCCGGTGATGCTGTACTCCATCGGTAAAGACTCCGCCGTGATGCTGCACTTGGCACGCAAGGCGTTCTTCCCCGGCAAGCTGCCGTTTCCGGTGATGCACGTCGACACCCGCTGGAAATTCCAGGAAATGTACAAGTTCCGCGATCGCATGGTCGAGGAACTGGGCCTGGACCTGATCACCCATGTGAACCCGGACGGCGTGGCGCAGGGCATCAACCCATTCACCCACGGCAGTGCCAAGCACACCGACATCATGAAGACCGAAGGCCTCAAGCAGGCCTTGGACAAATATGGTTTCGACGCCGCGTTCGGCGGTGCCCGTCGCGATGAAGAGAAATCCCGCGCCAAGGAGCGCGTGTACTCGTTCCGTGACAGCAAGCACCGCTGGGACCCGAAGAACCAGCGCCCGGAGCTGTGGAACGTCTACAACGGCAAGGTCAACAAAGGCGAGTCGATCCGGGTATTCCCGCTGTCGAACTGGACCGAGCTGGACATCTGGCAGTACATCTACCTCGAAGGCATCCCGATCGTGCCGCTGTACTTCGCCGCCGAGCGTGAAGTGATCGAGAAGAACGGCACGTTGATCATGATCGACGACGAGCGCATCCTCGAGCACCTGTCCGACGAAGACAAAGCCCGTATCGTCAAGAAGAAAGTGCGTTTCCGTACCCTTGGCTGCTACCCGTTGACGGGCGCGGTGGAGTCCGAGGCCGAAAGCCTGACGGACATCATCCAGGAAATGCTCCTGACGCGAACTTCCGAGCGCCAGGGCCGGGTCATCGACCACGATGGCGCAGGCTCGATGGAAGATAAAAAACGTCAAGGTTATTTCTAAGGGGCTGTCATGTCGCATCAATCTGATTTGATCAGCGAGGACATCCTCGCCTACCTGGGCCAGCACGAGCGCAAAGAGCTGCTGCGTTTCCTGACCTGCGGTAACGTCGACGACGGCAAGAGCACCCTGATCGGGCGCCTGCTGCACGACTCCAAGATGATCTACGAAGATCACCTGGAAGCCATCACCCGCGATTCGAAGAAAGTCGGCACCACCGGTGACGATATCGACCTGGCGTTGCTGGTCGACGGCCTGCAGGCCGAGCGCGAGCAAGGCATCACCATCGATGTCGCCTACCGCTATTTCTCCACCGCCAAGCGTAAATTCATCATTGCCGATACTCCAGGCCATGAGCAGTACACCCGCAACATGGCCACCGGTGCCTCCACCTGTGACCTGGCGATCATCCTGGTGGACGCCCGCTACGGCGTGCAGACCCAGACCCGTCGCCACAGCTTCATTGCTTCGTTGCTGGGCATCAAGCACATCGTCGTGGCCATCAACAAGATGGACCTCAAGGACTTCGACCAGGGCGTGTTCGAGTCGATCAAGGCCGACTACCTGAAGTTCGCCGAAGGCTTGAAGATGAAGCCCACCAGCATGCACTTCGTGCCGATGTCCGCCCTCAAGGGCGACAACGTGGTGAACAAGTCCGAGCGTTCGCCGTGGTACACCGGCCAGTCGCTGATGGAAATCCTCGAGACCGTGGAAGTGGCGGGCGACCGTAACTTCACCGACCTGCGTTTCCCAGTGCAGTACGTCAACCGTCCGAACCTGAACTTCCGCGGTTTCGCCGGCACCCTCGCCAGCGGCATCGTGCACAAGGGCGACGAAGTGGTGGTGCTGCCGTCGGGCAAGAGCAGCCGCGTGAAATCCATCGTCACCTTCGAAGGCGAGCTGGAACAGGCAGGTCCTGGCCAGGCGGTAACGCTGACCATGGAAGACGAAATCGACATCTCCCGTGGCGACTTGCTGGTGCATGCCGACAACGTGCCGCCGGTCACCGACAACTTCGAAGCGATGCTGGTGTGGATGGCCGAGGAGCCGATGCTGCCGGGCAAGAAATACGACATCAAGCGCGCCACCAGCTACGTGCCGGGCTCGATTGCCAGCATCGTCAACAAGGTGGATGTGAACACCCTTGAAGAAGGCCCGGCCAGCGCGTTGCAGCTCAACGAAATCGGCAAGGTGAAGATCGCCCTGGATGCGCCGATCGCCCTGGACGGTTACGAGAGCAACCGCACCACCGGCGCGTTCATCATCATCGATCGCCTGACCAATGGTACGGTCGGTGCCGGCATGATCGTCGCCCAGCCGCTGGCTCACGGCAGCAGCACGCACCACGGCAAGCTGGCCCATGTGTCGGTGGAAGAACGCGCCCAGCGTTTCGGCCAGCAGCCGGCCACGGTCCTGTTCAGTGGCCTGTCGGGCGCTGGCAAAAGCACGCTGGCCTATGCGGTCGAGCGCAAGTTGTTCGACTCGGGCCGTGCGGTCTTTGTTCTCGATGGCCAGAACCTGCGTCATGACCTGAACAAGGGCTTGCCGCAGGATCGCTCCGGACGTACCGAGAACTGGCGCCGTGCGGCTCATGTCGCCCGTCAGTTCAACGAAGCCGGCCTGCTGACCCTCGCCGCGTTTGTCGCCCCGGATGCCGAAGGCCGCGAACAGGCCAAGGCGCTGATCGGCAAGGAGCGTCTGCTGACCGTCTACGTCCAGGCCTCGCCAACGGTGTGTGCCCAGCGTGATCCGCAAGGGCTGTATGCCGCCGCTGGCGACAACATCCCGGGCGAATCCTTCCCGTATGACGTGCCGCTGGATGCCGACCTGGTGATCGACACCCAGTCGCTGACCCTGGAAGAGAGCGTCAAGCAGGTGCTCGATCTGCTGCGCAAGCGTGGGGCGATCTAAGGCAAGTCGCTGTAACTAAAAGCCCGCAGATGAGTGATCATCTGCGGGCTTTCTGTTGTCTGGAAGGACGCTATCGCGAGCAAGCTCGCTCCCACAATGGTCAGCGGTGGAGCAAATGTGGGAGCGAGCTTGCTCGCGATGAGGCCAGTGCAGCCACCTCAAGACTTGGCGGGATACTCCCGATGCATCTGCGCAAGCAACGCATCCTTGTCCTGCCACAACTGGTTGATCCAGCCCTGGAACTCCAGGCGATACACGCCATCCTGATCGTAGTTCTTGCCGATGAACTGCGGTGGGATCTTCAGTTCCTGGAAATGCACCACCACCTCTCCAACGTTGCCGCAGAGCAAATCCCAATACCCCGGACGACCGCCTGGATAATGAATGGTCACGTTGATGATCGACTCCAGCTGTTCACCCATGGCATCCAGTACAAACGCGATGCCGCCGGCCTTGGGCTTGAGCAGGTAGCGAAACGGTGACTGCTGCTGGGCATGCTTGCCGTCGGTGAAGCGCGTGCCTTCGACGAAATTGAAAATGCCCACGGGGTTGTCGCGAAACTTCGCGCAGGTCTTGCGGGTGGTTTCCAGGTCCTTGCCTTTCTTTTCCGGATGCTTTTCCAGGTAAGCCTTGGAGTAGCGCTTCATGAACGGGAACCCCAGCGCCCACCAGGCCAGGCCGATCACCGGCACCCAGATCAGTTCCTGCTTGAGGAAGAACTTCAACGGCCGGATGCGTCGGTTCAGCACGTACTGCAACACCATGATGTCGACCCAGCTCTGGTGGTTGCTGGTGATCAGGTACGAATGCTGGTAGTCCAGGCCCTCCAGGCCGCTGAGGTGCCAGCGGGTACGACGCAGCAGCTTCATCCAGGCCTTGTTGTTGCTGATCCAGGCTTCGTGGATGTGGCCCATCAACCAGTCGGTGAAGCGCTGGGCTGCGGGGAAGGGCAGCAGCAATTTGAAAATCGCCACGATGAACAGCGGCGTGCAGCAGGCGATGGTGTTCAGCGCCAATAGCAGCGAGGCAATGACGCCGCGCAAGGGGGCAGGCAAGAAGTCCAGCATTTAAATGTCCAAAGGTCGGTTGGCGGCTTGGATCGCGGTCAGGGCGATGGTGTACACGATGTCGTCGACCTGGGCGCCGCGCGGCAAGTCATTCACCGGTTTGCGCAAGCCTTGCAGCATCGGCCCGAGGCTGACGCAATCGGCGCTGCGCTGCACGGCCTTGTGGGTGGTGTTGCCGGTGTTGAGGTCCGGGAAGATGAACACCGTCGCCCGGCCGGCCACCTGGCTGTTGGGCGCCAATTGGCGTGCCACGGTTTCGTTGGCGGCGGCGTCGTATTGCAACGGACCATCGATCAACAGACCGTGCTGGGCCTCGTGGGCCAGCAGGGTGGCTTCGCGAACTTTTTCCACTTCTTCGCCACTGGCTGACTCGCCGCTGGAATAGCTGAGCATCGCCACCCGCGGTGTGATGCCGAACGCGGCGGCCGAGTCGGCACTTTGCAGGGCGATTTCCGCCAGCTCCGCAGCGCTGGGGTGCGGGTTCATCACGCAGTCGCCGTAGACCAGCACTTCTTCGGGAAACAGCATGAAGAACACCGAGGACACCAGCGAGCATCCTGGCGCGGTCTTGATCAGCTGCAGGGCCGGACGGATGGTGTTGGCGGTGGAGTGGATGACGCCGGATACCAGCCCGTCCACTTCATCCAGGGCCAGCATCATGGTGCCGATGACCACGGTGTCTTCCAGTTGCTGCTCGGCCATCGGCGCGTTCAGGCTCTTGCTCTTGCGCAACCTCACCATCGGTTCGACGTAGCGTTCGCGAATCGAATCCGGGTCGAGAATCTCCAGCCCCGGCGGCAGTTCGATGCCTTGGGCGCGGGCCACCGCTTCGACGTCGGCCGGTTTTGCCAGCAACACGCAGCGGGCAATGCCCCGGGCCTGGCAAATGGCGGCGGCCTGGACGGTCAACGGTTCGCTGCCCTCGGGCAGCACGATGCGTTTGTTGGCGGCCTGGGCGCGCTGGATCAACTGATAGCGGAACACCGCTGGCGACAGGCGCATTTCCCGTGGCGTGCCGCAGCGCTGGTGCAGCCACTTGGCGTCCAGGTGGCTGGCGACGAAATCGGTGATGATCTCCGCACGTTCGCGGTCATCGATGGGGATTTCCTTGTTCAAGCCGTTGAGCAGGTTGGCGGTGTCGTAGGAACCGGTGCTCACCGACAGCACCGGCAACCCCGCCTGCAAGGCGCCGCGACACAAGTCCATGATGCGCGGGTCGGGCAGGGTGTCGCTGGTCAGCAGCAGGCCGGCCAGCGGCACGCCATTGAGCGCCGCCAGGCTCACGGCCAGGATGATGTCGTCGCGATCGCCGGGGGTCACCACCAGCACGCCGGGCTTGAGCAGTTCCACGGTGTTGCGCATGGTACGGGCGCAAATGATGATGTTGCTCATGCGCCGGCTTTCGTAGTCGCCGGCATTGAGCACCTGCGCGCCCATCAGGTCGGCCACGTCGCGGGTGCGCGGAGCGTTGAGCTCGGGGCGAAACGGGATGCAGCCGAGCAGGCGGAAATCGCCGCTGCGCAGCAAGGGCGAGTGCTCCTTGAGCCGTGCGGAAAACGCCTCCATGCTTTCGTCGGTGCGGACCTTGTTCAGGATCACTCCGAGAACTTTCGGGTCCTTCGGCCCGCCAAACAACTGTGCCTGCAATTCTACCCGGCCAGACAGTTCGGTCAGCACTTCGTTTTCCGGCGCCGACACCAGGATGACCTCGGCGTCCAGGCTCTTGGCCAGGTGCAGGTTGACCCGGGCGGCGTAGCTGGCGTTGCGGGTCGGGACCATGCCTTCGACGACCAGCACGTCCTTGCCGATGGCCGCCTGCTGATAAAGGGTAATGATTTCTTCCAGCAGCTCATCGAGCTGGCCGTCGCCGAGCATGCGCTCGACGTGCGCCAGGCCCAGGGGCTGCGGCGGCTTGAGGCCGTGGGTGCGGGCCACCAGCTCGGTGGAGCGTTCCGGCCCGGTGTCGCCGGGGTGAGGTTGGGCAATGGGTTTGAAAAAGCCGACTTTCAGTCCGGCCCGTTCAAGGGTACGCACCAGCCCGAGGCTGATGGAGGTCAGGCCCACACCAAAATCGGTGGGCGCGATAAAAAAAGTTTGCATGCGAATTCTCTAAGGGGGAATGGCGCGGCCTATGACTGGCCGTCTACCCACAATTCAGTCGTCAAGGTTATCGCTAACCGGGCCTTGAGCGCACCAGCCGCAATCAAAGGGCTGGCCTATTTTTTCAATACGTTGCCCGGGGTCCAGCACCCAGGCCCGGGACTGCCACGGTGGCTGGTGACGCAGATGCTGAGTATGGCCACAAGACAGCTCGGCCACCCAATGCCCGTCCTCGTCCTGATGGAAACCGGTGACCGTCGGTCTGTTCGGGCAAGTCCGTTTGTCCGGGTTCCGTTCGCTTTCGGGCAAATCCTTGTTTAGACTTGTCCGTTCTTCATTCTTATGCAAAAGGTCTCGCCCCATGCTGATCGCCGCCAATAAGGCTGTCTCCATCGACTATACCCTGACCAACGACGCTGGTGAGGTCATCGACAGCTCTGCCGGCGGCGCTCCGCTGGTCTACCTGCATGGCGCAGGCAACATCATCCAGGGCTTGGAAAAAGCCCTGGAAGGCAAAACGGTCGGTGACGACCTGAACGTTACCGTCGAGCCGGAAGACGCCTATGGCGAATACTCCGCCGAACTGGTCAGCACCCTGAGCCGCAGCATGTTCGAAGGCGTCGATGAGCTGGAAGTGGGCATGCAGTTCCACGCTTCCGCCCCCGATGGTCAGATGCAGATCGTCACCATTCGCGACCTGGAAGGCGACGACGTCACCGTTGACGGCAACCACCCGCTGGCTGGCCAGCGCTTGAACTTCAAAGTCAAGATCGTCGACATCCGTGACGCCAGCCAGGAAGAAATCGCCCATGGTCACGTCCATGGCGAAGGCGGCCATCACCACTGATTTGTGCGCTACGCTCAAATGAGCAGTGAACTGGAAAGGCGCCATACGGCGCCTTTTTAGTCGGTTGCTGTTAGCATCAACCACGGCTGTTTCGAAAAGATCCGCAAACCTGGAGTTCGTCATGAGTGCTTTCCACGACCTTAAACTCAAAGCCCTGGATGGTCAGGAGCTTGCTCTGGCGCCGTTCAAGGGGCAAGTCGTGCTGGTGGTCAACGTCGCCTCCAAATGTGGCCTGACGCCTCAATATGCGGCGCTGGAAAATCTCTATCAGCAATACAAGGCCAAGGGGTTCAGCGTGCTGGGCTTGCCCTGCAATCAGTTCGCCGGGCAGGAACCGGGAACCGAGCAGGAAATCCAGGACTTTTGCAGCCTCAACTACGGCGTGACGTTCCCGCTGTCCAGCAAGCTGGACGTGAACGGCCCCGGTCGTCATCAGCTCTATCGCCTGTTGGCGGGCGAGGGCGCCGAGTTTCCCGGAGACATTACCTGGAACTTCGAGAAGTTCCTGGTCGGCAAGGACGGTCGCGTGCTGGTACGTTTCTCACCGCGCACGGCGCCGGATGATCCTGCCGTGATCCAGGCGATCGAAAAAGCGCTGGCTTGATCCTCAAGAAATTGCAGATGTAGGAACTGCCGAAGGCTGCGATCTTTTGATCTTTTGATCTTTTGATCTTTTGATCTTTCGCTTGAGACTCAAGTGTTTGGGGAAAGATCGCAGCCTCGTTGCACTCGACAGCTCCTACACAGCTCCTACTCGGCGCCCTTTTGATCCTTAATCACTCCAATCAATAGTGCTACCGAGCGCCTCGGACTCCACATATTATCGTCGTCATATCGACCTGCGACCTTGTCCCGTGGAGTGCCTCATGCCTGCAAAAGCCCTGTTCAAACCTTTCCACCTCGGCGCGCTCGAGTTGCCGACCCGGGTGGTGATGGCGCCAATGACCCGTTCGTTTTCGCCGGGCGGCGTGCCGAACGCCAAGGTCATCGAGTATTACCGTCGCCGCGCGGCGGCCGGGGTCGGCCTGATCATCACCGAGGGCACGACGGTGGGGCACAAGGCTTCCAACGGCTACCCGAACGTGCCGCATTTCTATGGCGACGCCGCGTTGGCCGGCTGGAAGAAAGTGGTTGATGCGGTACACGCCGAAGGCGGCAAGATCGTTCCACAGCTGTGGCATGTGGGCAGTGTGCGACGCATCGGCACCGAGCCGGACGCCAGCGTGCCGGGCTATGGCCCGACCGAAAAGCTCAAGGACGGCCAGGTGGTGGTCCACGGTATGACCCAGGCGGACATTGACGAGGTAATCGCCGCGTTCGCCCAGGCGGCAAAAGACGCTCAAGGCATCGGCATGGACGGGGTGGAAATCCACGGTGCCCACGGCTATCTGGTGGACCAGTTCTTCTGGGAAGGCAGCAACCAGCGCACCGACGGTTACGGCGGCAGCCTGGCCAACCGTTCGCGCTTTGCGATCGAATTGATCCGTGCCGTGCGCGCGGCGGTGGGCGAGGGTTTCCCGATCATTTTCCGCTTCTCCCAATGGAAACAGCAGGACTACACCGCGCGTCTGGTGCAGACCCCTGAAACCCTGGGCGAATTCCTCAAGCCATTGTCTGACGCCGGCGTGGATATTTTCCACTGCTCGACACGGCGCTTCTGGGAGCCGGAGTTTGAAGGCTCCGAGCTGAACCTGGCCGGCTGGACCCGCAAGCTCACCGGCAAGCCCACCATCACCGTTGGCAGCGTCGGCCTGGACGGCGAGTTCCTGCAGTTTATGGTCAACACCGACAAAGTCGCGCAACCGGCCAGCCTGGAAAAACTGCTGGAGCGCCTGAACAACGACGAGTTCGACCTGGTGGCGGTGGGGCGTGCGCTGCTGGTGGATCCGGACTGGGCGCAGAAAGTGCGCGAAGGGCGGGAGCAGGATATCTTGCCGTTCAGTCGCGAGGCGTTGATGACCCTGGTTTAAGCGGCGCCTTGTTGGGCCTCATCGCGGGCAAGCCTTGCTCCCACATTGATCTTCAGCGAACACATTGTGCGTGAACGACTGACAACTCTGTGGGAGCAAGGCTTGCCCGCGATGCTTTTCAGCGCTGCGACACTGCCTGGGGCAGCGACGATTCGACCTGGCAAACCCCCCGCAACTGCGCCTCGAACTGCTCGATCACCGATGCCCAACCCTGGCGACTGGCATGCTGGCGCGCATTGAGCCGCACGCAACGCAAAGTCTCGCGCTCTTCCAGCAGCCAACGGGCGGCATCGCAGAACGCCTCCTCATCCCCCGGCATTGCCAGCACGCCGTTGTAGCCGTGGCGAATGTGTTGGGCCGCCGCAGCCTGATCGTAGGCCACCACGCCCAGCCCGGACGCCAGCGCCTCCAGCACCACATTGCCGAAGGTTTCGGTCAGGCTCGGAAAGACAAACACATCCCCGGACGCATAATGACTAGCCAGCGCCTCGCCGCGTTGCGAGCCACAAAAGATCGCTTCGGGCAGTTCCTGCTCCAGGGCGGAGCGCTGCGGGCCGTCGCCGATCACCACCAATTTCATCCGTCGCCCCGGGAAAGCGCTGCACAGCGTGGCGAAACTGCGCTTGAGCAGCCCGAGGTTTTTCTCCGGAGCCAGGCGTCCGACGTGGATCACGGCGATGTCATCGTCGCCCAGGCCCCACGCCTCACGCAGGCTCGTCGAGCGCTTGACCGGATGAAACAGTTGGCTGTCCACGCCGCGCGAGAGCAGCGCCACGCGCTCGAAATGTCGTCGCTCCAGTTCCAGGCGCTGGCTGAGGCTGGGCACCAGGGTCAGGCTGGAGCGGTTGTGAAACCAGCGCAGGTAATGGGTGAGCACGCGACTCAACAGCCCGAGGCCGTACTGCTGGGTGTATTGCTGGAAATTGGTGTGGAAGCCGCTGACCACCGAGATGCCCAAGCGTCGTGCCGCGCGCAGTGCCGACAAACCCAGCGGCCCTTCGGTGGCGATGTACAGCACGTCTGGACGATGGCGTTTCCAGCGCCTGAGCAGTTTGTGCATCGACGCCTGGCCCCACTGCAAACCTGGATAGCCCGGCAACGGCCAGCCCCGGCACAGTAGCAATTGCCCGTCACTGGCCTGGCGTTGGTCATCGACCTGGCGCGGCCGTATCAGCTCGACCTGATGCCCGCGGGCGCGCAGGCCGTCGTACAGGCGGCCCAGGGTATTGGCCACGCCATTGATTTCCGGCGGGAAGGTTTCGGTGATCAGGGTAATGTGCAGAGGTGTGGTCATGACCCCAGTGTCGACCGGGGCCATTTCGTCATTGTGACGACAAGATGATGGATTTGTGACCGGCTCAGCCCTGGCGGGCCAACGCGGTCTCGGCGCCTTGCTCACGGACCCAGAACAACGTCGCGCCGGCCACCGCTGCCGGCATCATCAGGATGTTGACCACCGGGATCAGCAGCACCAGGTACACGCTGGCGCCAAAGCCCAGGCTCTGCCAGCGTTTTTCCCGCAGCCAGGCGAGCATCTCGTTCCAGCCCAGCTTGTGGTTGTCCGCCGGGTAGTCGATGTACTGGATCGCCATCATCCACACGCCGAACAGCAGCCACAGCGGTGCCGCCACCAGATTGACCACGGGGATGAACGACAGCACGAACAAGCCCAGGGCGCGGGGCAGGAAATAGCCGAGCTTGCGCGCTTCCCGGCCGAGGGTTCGCGGGATCATGGCGATCAACTCGGCCCAACTGAAGGCCGGGAAGTCGTCGGTGCCACGGATGACCACTTCGACTTTTTCCGCAAGAAAGCCGTTGAACGGTGCGGCGATGACGTTGGCGAGCATGGTGAAGGTGAAAAACACCATCAGCACGACGAGCACCACGAACAGCGGCCAGAGCACATAGCTGAGGAAACTGAGCCAGTCCGGCAGCGACGGCATCAGCGTATCGACCCACAGGCTGAACTGATGGCCGGCCAGGTAAATCAATCCGACGAACAGCACCAGGTTGATCGCCAGGGGCAAGAGTACGAACAAGCGCAGGCCCGGGCTCAAGACCAGCTTGAGGCCCTCTCGCAAATATTGCGGGCCGGACAGGACGGGGGCGGGCATAGGTGGCTCCGAGCGAAGGTGAACGCGCCGACCTTACCGGCTTTGCCGCGCCCGGGAAAGCGGCGACATGGCGTGTAACAACGTTTCTTGAGGCGAAGGCACCTATTGAAGGGACCGCTGGGGATAGAGCTCACCTATGAGCTGGATTGTTAAACCGTATTTCCTTAATCTTCGCTCCCTCGATACGCTGCACCCATTCTTTTCCAGGACCGTCGAACCCAAGCCTTCCCCAAGTGCGTCAACGGTCCTTTTTTATTCACGCCGCTCACCCGGCGTTCCGGCCCGCAAGGTCCGGTCAACAGGAGCAGGTCATGTCTGAAGTGCGTCATTCGCGAGTGATTATTCTCGGTTCCGGCCCTGCCGGTTACAGCGCTGCGGTTTATGCGGCCCGTGCCAACCTCAAGCCACTGCTGATCACCGGCATGCAGGCCGGCGGTCAATTGACCACCACCACCGAAGTCGACAACTGGCCGGGCGATGTCCACGGCCTGACCGGCCCGGCCTTGATGGAACGCATGAAGGAGCACGCCGAGCGCTTCGAGACCGAGATCGTTTTCGACCACATCAATGCCGTGGACTTCGCCGCCAAGCCGTACACCCTGACCGGCGACAGCGCGACCTACACCTGCGATGCACTGATCATCGCCACCGGTGCCAGCGCTCGTTACCTGGGCCTGCCGTCGGAAGAAGCCTTCATGGGCAAAGGTGTTTCCGCCTGCGCCACCTGCGACGGTTTCTTCTACCGCAACAAGCCTGTGGCAGTGGTCGGTGGCGGCAACACCGCGGTCGAGGAAGCATTGTACCTGGCCAACATCGCCAGCACGGTCACCCTGATCCACCGTCGCGAGACTTTCCGCGCCGAGAAGATCCTGATCGACAAGCTCAATGCCCGCGTCGCCGAAGGCAAGATCATCCTCAAGCTCAACGCGACCCTGGACGAAGTGCTGGGCGACAACATGGGCGTGACCGGTGCCCGCCTGAAGAACAACGACGGCAGCTTCGACGAGATCAAGGTTGACGGCGTGTTCATCGCCATCGGCCACACCCCGAACACCTCGCTGTTCGAAGGCCAGCTGGAACTCAAGGACGGCTACCTGGTGGTCAAGGGCGGCCGCGACGGCAACGCCACCGCCACCAGCGTCGAAGGTATCTTCGCGGCCGGCGACGTGGCCGACCACGTCTACCGCCAGGCGATCACCTCGGCCGGTGCCGGTTGCATGGCAGCCCTGGACACCGAGCGCTACCTGGATGGCTTGCAGAACGCTTCGTTCTGATTCGGCGAGTACAAAAAAACCGGCTTCGGCCGGTTTTTTCATGGGTGGATACCTGCCGCTGACCCCCTGTGGGAGCGAGCTTGCTCGCGATGGCGGTGTATCAGTCAACATCGATGTTGGCTGACCTGACGCTATCGCGAGCAAGCTCGCTCCCACAGGGTTCTGTGCGGTCAGGAGGACCGTGTTCAGGCCAGCTTCGCCAAGCACGCCTCCAGGATATCCAGGCCCTCCTCCAACACCGTCGCCTCGGTCGTCAACGGCGCCAGCAGCCGGATGATGTGCCGCGATTTACCACTGGGCATCAGCAGCAACCCCGATTCCCGCGCCAGGGCCAGCAGTTGTGTCAGTTGTGCGGAAGCCGGGGTGCCGTCGGCGTGGGTCAGCTCGATGCCGCGCATCGTGCCGACGCCGGTCAGGCGGCCGAGGTAGGGTGTCAGCCCACGGCTGCGCCAGGATTGGTAGCGGCTGACGATCGCCTCCTCCTGTTGCGAGCCCCAGGTGTGCAGGTTGGCGTCGGTCATTTCATCCAGGGTCGCCAGGGCGGCGGCGCAGGCGATGGGGTTGCCCGAGTAGGTGCCGCCCAGGCCACCCTTGGGCAAGTTGTCCAGCAGCGCCTTGCGTCCCACCACCGCGCCCAAGGGCACGCCGCCGGCAATGCTTTTACCGAGCAGGATCAGGTCCGGTTCGATGCCCAATCGCGAGAAGGCAAAGCGCTGGCCGGTGCGGCCGAAGCCCGATTGGATTTCATCGGCGATCAGCACAATGCCCTTATCGTCGCAGAACTGCCGCAGGGTTTGGGCGAAGGGCACGTCCATCGCCAGGAAGCCGGCTTCGCCCTGCACCGGCTCGACAATGAAACAGGCCACGTCATTCACGTCGATCTCGACGCTGAACAGCCGCTCCATGGCCTTCAAGGCTTCTTCGCCGGTGACGCCGTTGTCCTTGCTGGGGTACGGCAGGTGGTACACCGGCCCGGGCAGAACGCCGACTTTCTGCTTGTAAGGCGCGACCTTGCCGTTGAGGTTGAGGGTCGCCAGGGTGCGGCCGTGAAAGGCGCCATCAAACGCAATCACGGCGGTACGGCCCGTGGCGCCGCGTACGATCTTCAAGGCGTTCTCCGCCGCTTCGGCGCCGCTGTTGGTGAGCATGCCGCTGACCGGATAATCCACCGGGATAAACGCCGCCAGGCGTTCCATCAATTCAATGTACGGCGCATGGGGCGCGGCGTTGAAAGCGTAATGGGTCAGCCGGGTGGCCTGTTCGCGGATCGCCTCGACGATGCGCGGATGGCAGTGGCCGAGGTTCAACACACCGATGCCGCCGACGAAATCGATGTAGCGTTTGCCGTTGGTATCCCAGACCTCGGCATTCTTGCCGTGGCTGAGGCTGACGGGATGCACGATGGAGATCGATTGGCTGATGGTTTCGCTGCTCATGGATGACGGCTCGGACGGTGGAGAAATTTCCATTATCTAAGCCGCGAGCAGAGGGGCCCGGCAAACGAAATAAAGTTGCCGGGTCAATCTTAAAAGTCGGGATGTGGAGCGGGAGGATTTATTTGCGGGAGGAAGACCTGTGGGAGCATGGCTTGCCCGCGATGAACGATAACGCGGTTCAGCTGCTGTTAAACCTCGGCGCGCCCATCGCGGGCAAGCCATGCTCCCACAGATGAATGCCCTCGCCACAGAAGAGGGCTGCAAGAATCTGTGGATCAGCGCCGCTGCAGCGGCTGTGCCTCGAACCTCACACCGGCCAGCCCATGGGCCATCAGCGCGCGGATATTGCCGTGATCGCTGCCTTCGGGCGTGGCCAGCACCGAACGGTAATGTTCGCCGAACGCCAGGAGCGCTTCTTCATCGCTCAAGCCTTCGAGCAGCGCCAGGCCCAGGGTCTTGCACGAACCTTCGTTCTGCCCGGCGGCGTTGTGCACGCCACCGTTGTCGAAGGCCTGGGGCTGGTAGTCGTAACCGGCGGCGATAAAGGCCAGGGTGTCGGCGAAGGCATGTTCGCCGCTCTTGAGGCGGGCGCGCAGGGTATTGAGATCAGGCATCGGGTTTTCCTTTGGCGAACGCCGCCTGTTGTTCGGCGCTGGCTTCTTTCTGGTATTGGGCTTTCCACTCGGCGTACGGCATTCCGTAGACCACTTCGCGGGCGTCGTCGAGGCTGACCTCGACCTGGCGTTCATCGGCGGCGGCCTTGTACCACTTGGACAGGCAGTTGCGGCAGAAGCCGGCGAGGTTCATCAGGTCGATGTTCTGCACATCCTTGCGGCTGTCCAGGTGGGCAACCAGCCGACGGAAAGCGGCGGCTTCGAGTTCGAGGCGTTGTTGGTCGTTCATGGTGTTCCTTGACGGGCAGCTGCAAGCGCTGGGCTTCAAGCTGCAAGATGGATTGCGGTGGCCTCAAGCTTACCGCTTCAAGCTCGCCGCTGAAAACGTGCCGCTCAGCGGCTTGCCGCAAGGGTAATCGACACCGACTCGGCAAATCGCAAGGCGTGGGGTTTGTCGACTTCGACTTCGGCATACAGCACCGATTCGTTGGCCATGACCAGGTCGAGCAATTCCTGGGTGAGGCGTTCGAGCAGGGCGAAACGGTTGCCTTCCACGTGGGCGATGATCGCCTTGGTGATGGTGCGGTAGTTCAGCGCGTGGTCGATGTCGTTGTCGCGCACCGCCTCTTGGGCGGCATAGAGGATGGTCAGGTTGATCAACACATCCTGCTTGTTGAGGATTTCATCCTCGTTGATGCCAATGAAGGTACGCAGACGCAGGTCCTTGACCTTGATGCGTGCCATGGCTGGCTGAAGTTGTGGCATTTAATTGCTCCGTCGAATCAATTGCAGGAACTCCTGGCGCGTGGTGCTGGAATCGCGAAAGGCGCCGAGCATCACCGAGGTGTTCATGGTCGAGTTCTGTTTTTCGACACCGCGCATCATCATGCACATGTGCTGGGCCTCGATCACCACCGCCACGCCGGCGGCCTGGGTGACCTGCTGCACCGCGTCGGCGATTTGCCGGGTCAGGTTCTCCTGGATTTGCAGGCGACGGGCGAACATGTCCACCAGCCGGGCGATTTTCGACAGCCCCAGGACCTTGCCCGTAGGAATATAAGCCACATGGGCCTTGCCGATGAAGGGCAACAGGTGATGTTCGCAGAGTGAATAGAGTTCGATGTCGGCGACGATCACCATTTCATCACTGTCAGAGGCGAACAGCGCGCCGTTGACGATCTGCTCGACGCTTTGTTCATACCCATGGCAGAGGTACTGCATGGCCTTGGCGGCACGGACCGGGGTATCGAGCAGACCTTCGCGCTCGGGGTTTTCCCCCAGGCCTATAAGGATCTCGCGGTAATTCTGGGGCAGGGATAGCGTCATGGTGCATCCTCGAAACAAGGCTATTTGACGTGCCGCCCGCCGTTGACGGTCAGGGTCGTGCCGGTGACATAAGGGTTGTCCAGCAGATAACGCAGGCTCTGGTAGATCACTTCGCTGCCGGGTTCGATGCCCAGCGCGGACTTGGCCAGGGCCTTGGCGCGGTAAGCCGCGTCGTCTTCGGGGTTGAACAGTAGCAGGGCCGGGGCGATGCCGTTGACCTTGATCGCCGGGGCGAACTTCGCCGCGAACGACAGGGTCAGGCTTTCCAGGCCGGCCTTGGTGGCGCAATAGGCGATATGCCGGGCGCTGCCCTTGCGGGTCACGTCATCGCTGATGTGCACGATATCCGCCGGGGCTGAACGCTGCAGCAGCTCGGCGCAGTGCAGGTTGATCAGGTAAGGCGCAAGCATGTGCACGCCGAACATGGCGTTGAAGGCCGCCGTTTCGCTGCCCGGGTCTTCGGCCAGCCAGGCCGAGGCGTTGTGCACGATGGCCCGCAGCCGGTCGGTGTGCTGCTTGAGTTGTTCGATAAAGGCCAGGATCCCCGCTTCGCTGGAGAAGTCGGCGAACAGCACGACCGCGCCCAGGTCCCGCAGCGTCTGCACGCCGGGGCGTTCGGTTCGGTAGGTCGCGATCACCGGTTGCCCGCCTTCCAGCAATCGCCGGGCGCAATGCAGGCCGACGCGCTGGGCTGCGCCAGTGATCAGGATCGGAGCGGTGGCGCTGGACATAGGACGGCTCGGTTCACGGCAAGAGCAAAACTATAACAGCGACACGGGGCGCGTCCTATGTTCAAAGGTGAATCCAGAGTTCCTCTGTGGGAGCGAGCTTGCTCGCGATAGCGGACTGACGGGCAACGCCTGGTGTGGATGTACTGGCCTCATCGCGAGCAAGCTCGCTCCCACAGGTTTTTTGTCGCCCGTGAGTCTGGGCTGGCGGCTTCAATGATTCTGCGTAGCCGGCAACGTCCGCTGCGGTGCACTGTTGAGCCAGTTCGCCAGCAGATGGGTCGACATCGGGATAAACAGATAGACCATCAGCGGTGTCAGCATGAGTGTGCTGATGAGTACGCGGCTCAACAGGCCCAGTTCGCCCAGCAGCGGCCCCAACAGGAAATTGAACAACAGCGAGACGGGAAAGAACGCCAGCCAGATGGCCACGGCCTGTTTCCAACGTGGCGGACGCTGGCCGACCGCGCCGAACCAGCCATCGATGCCACGCACCCGGTGTTCGGAGGGATGGGCGAACAGATCGCTGCCCCGTCCCAGCCAGGCCGTGCGCGAGGCCGAGTGTTCCCAGGCGTGCAGCGTCTGCTCGTCGGCAAAACGGAAGATGATCTGGAATTCATCGTCCTCGGGCGGTGGAGCGAGCACGCCGGAACCCAGGTAGCCGGGAAAGTCGGTTGCCAGTTGTTCGCCTTCGCGCAACCAGGCGATCAGGTCCTGATAGCGTCCATTGGCGACGCGGCGGGCAACCATCAAGGTGACGGGTGAGGTAGACATCATGTATCTCCGTAAGACAGGCGCGGCACTCCGGGTAGGAGGTTCGCGGGGGACGCCCCGGGGTGGTGGGTAGCGTCTGGTCGCCAAAAAACAGGCAAGGATTATTCCCGATTGCGCATAAAACAACAAAACCGCACATCGAGTACGTTTATCCTTGTCATGACATGTCCTGGGAGGGGTAAACTAGGATCCAATTTGCCAGTCGGAATTGCCTGCCAAAATGAGTGTGATCACAGAGGATGGCTTCGTTTTCCAGGCATCAGGTGCCTTGAAGCGGGAAGACCTGTTTCCCATTCGCGAAGTCGCGCGCATGACCGGCGTGAACCCCGTGACCCTGCGCGCCTGGGAGCGGCGCTACGGTTTGATCCAACCTACCCGCACCGAAAGCGGGCATCGCCTGTACTCGTTGGGCGATATTGAAAAAGTGCGCAGCATCCTGGCTTGGATAGAGCGCGGGGTGGCCGTCAGCAAAGTGGGAAAGATCCTGGCGAAGACCGAGTCGGTGCAACCGGTCTCCACGCTGATTTCCTCCGATCTGGTCAGGGCCGATCACGCCCGCTGGCAACAACAGGTGGCGGACGCGGTTAGCAACTTTGACGATGTGGACCTGGATCGCGTCTACGGGCAGGTCTTTTCCACCTATACCGTGCCAATCGTCTTCCAGGACATCCTGATGCCGCTTTGGCGACAGCTATTGCAACGCCAGCAGACGTTCGGGCAAGCCAGCGAATGGGTGTTTCTTGATGGTTTCCTGCGTTCGCGCATCATCCAGCGGCTCTTGCTCAAGCGCGAAGGTGCGTCGCCGCGTGTCCTGGTCTGCGCGATTGCCGACCATTGCCATGAACTGGAGTTGCTGGTCACGGCGCTGTTCCTGTCCAAGGCGGATGTAGGCGTCAGGTTGTTGTCGATCGGCCTGCCGTTCGAGGAACTGATCCTGGTGTGCCAGAAGATCCAGCCGGTGGCATTGGTGCTGGTTTCCAATCATGCGCCGGCCCCAGATTTGCCCAAGCGCCTGGGCAAGTTGGCGATGAGCCTGGATTGTCCGTTGATGCTGGCCGGTGATGCATCCGATCTGGCACAGGAGAGCCTGGTTGGATCGTCGATCGGGTGCCTGGGGAGTGAGGGGGCAGTTATGCGCCAGCGCCTGCGTCAATTCATTGCGGGCAATCTGGATACCTGAATGGAGTGTCCTGTATCACCTTGTCAAAAAGAAACGTATTTGCGAAACAGGACACTAGAGATGCATGGTCGGATGGGTCAGGCGATGTTGCTGCAGGATGTACTGGCGCAGGCGCTCCGTCTCGTCCTGGTCATTCTGGTTCAGGTGGTAGGCAAACAGGCCGCGATCGGTTTCCCGTTCGAAGCTGCCTCGCAACGAAATTCTCTCGTAGCCTGATGGGCTGAACCACAAGGCAAACTGCTTCGGCGGTTTGGTTCGACTGCGGTTCTCTACCAATACGCCTTTGCAGGAGACTTCGTGGACCCACAGCGGTCCCGGCTGACCCTTGATATTTTCCAGCGCCACCGGCTCTTCGAGCGCCAGGCGCCATGGGCGTATCTTCGGTCCGTCCTCGTAGATGCTCGGCACACCCAGGCGCAGGTGCATCGCATGGAATTCGTCTTCCACCAGATGCAGCGGAAAGGTCATCTGCTGGTTTTCAAAATTGGCTTGCAGCGTAACCTGCTCATTTGCCGCCAGACGTGTCAGCAAGTCACGGATCTGCGACCCACCGTTTACCAGCAAGCTCGACGTGACATCCCGCTCGTTCAACTGCGGGTTGTGTTGCATGGTCCGGATGAAATCCAGTTCATCCTGCGTCAGGAGGGCATCGCGCTGCATGATCTGCTCGAAATGATAATTTACGTGTTCACTGGTGATTGTAGTGACTGACCATTAATTCGTGGGTTTGTTTGAACCGTTCGTCGCTTCGAGCCGGGCAATGGTCTCCCGTGCGTCGGCCAGCTCCTTTTCCAGCTGGGCGACGCGTTGTTGAGCCTTGACCTGGGTCGTGACGTCTTTTTGCACACCCACGAAATAGGTATGCCCGTCAGCCTGGTTTTTTACCGTGGACAGTGACAACTCATTCCAGAACGGCGTGCCGTCCTTGCGGTAATTGCGCAGCACCTCACGACAGGCACCGCCCTCTTTCAAGGCTTTGCGAATGGGCTCCAGCGAAGGCTGGTCCCGATCACCCGATTGCAGGAACCGGCAGTCCTGATAAAGGATTTCGTCGCGGTGATAACCGGTCAATCGTTCGAAGGTCGGGTTCACGTAGATCAGGATATTGTCTTCACCTTCTTTTTCGGCGATGACAATCCCGTCGTTCGAAGCATTGATGACCAGTTGCATCAGTTGAGCGTTGATCATGGGGAGAACCCTTTGAACATCCTTGTAGGATCAGCATTCTAAAAGAAATCGATAGGCTGTCCACTGGCCATTGGGGCCGTTGAGAGCCATTCGCAGCCGGACAGGTGCAACTGTTACTATTCCGGCTCTTTTTTCAGGTTCAGGATCAGATTGATGAAAGTCGCCATTCTTTCCGGCTCGGTGTATGGCACCGCCGAAGAAGTCGCCCGGCACGCCGCCAAACTGCTTCGCGAGGCAGGTTTCGAAGCCTGGCACGACCCGCGTGCGACCCTGGCGGATGTGCAGGCATTCGCACCAGAGGCCGTGCTGGCAGTGACTTCCACCACCGGTATGGGGGAGTTGCCGGACAATCTGATGCCGTTGTATTCGGTCATCCGCGACCAGTTGCCCGGGTTCTTTCGCGGTTTGCCTGGCGCGGTGATCGGCCTGGGCGACGCCAGCTATGGGGATACCTTCTGCGCCGGTGGCGAGCAGATGTGCGAGCTGTTCGTCGAATTGGGCGTACGCGAGGTGCTGCCGATGCTGCGTCTGGATGCCAGCGAAAGTGTCACGCCGGAAACCGACGCCGAGCCATGGCTCGCTGAGTTGATCGACACATTGCGCGCTTGAAGCGGATGCGCTGACTCGTTCGGCCAGTAAGCTGGCTGCCAATGCAACTACCGCCTCTGAAAGAGCTGACTAGACTGATTTTCTTGCGTACGACGTTTCGATCGAGACATATAAGAAACCAGAGGTCAGAGCCGTGAGCGTAGCGCCCCTCCAAACGACACTCAGCATCAAGGATCAGGTCAGTGCGGCCGAATGGCAAACCCGGGTGGACCTTGCCGCCTGTTATCGGCTTGTCGCGCTGCATGGTTGGGATGACCTGATCTTCACCCATATTTCCGCAAAGGTTCCCGGTACCGAGGATTTCCTGATCAACCCGTTCGGGATGATGTTCCATGAAATCACCGCCTCGAGCCTGGTCAAGGTCGATCAGGCCGGCAACAAGTTGATGGATAGCCCCTACGAGATCAACCCGGCCGGCTACACCATCCACAGCGCGGTGCATGAGGTGCGCCATGATGTGGCCTGTGTGTTGCACACCCACACGGCAGCCGGCGTGGCGGTATCGGCCCAGAAGCAGGGGGTGCTGCCGATCAGCCAGCAATCGCTGTTCGTGCTGTCGAGCCTGGCCTATCACGCCTACGAAGGGGTGGCCTTGAATCACGAAGAAAAGGCTCGCCTGCAGGCGGACCTGGGCGAGAGCAACTTCCTGATGCTGCACAACCATGGCTTGCTGACCTGCGGCGGGACCATCGCCGATACTTTCCTGATGATGTTCACCTTTCAACGGGCCTGTGACATCCAGGTCCTGGCGCAGAGCGGCGGGGCCGAGCTGATTGCCATCGAACCGCAGATCCTGGCTGGCGCCCGGGCGATGATCGCCGGGGTGACCAAAAGCGCCCAGGGCATGGGCGGCGCGTTGGCCTGGCCGGCTTTATTGCGCAAGCTCGATCAACAAGATGCCGGGTATAGAAGTTGATTGCTCTGGCCCAGATTCCCCTGCGTATCTGGCGCCAGCGCAGCCAGATCTTCATGTTCCGTGGTCATGCCATCCGTTACTGGGTGGCCGGGCAGGGCGAGCCGCTGCTGCTGATCCACGGTTTTCCCACCGCCAGTTGGGATTGGCATTACCTATGGCAACCGTTGGCGCAACGCTACCGGGTGATCGCGTGTGACATGCTCGGTTTCGGCGACTCCGCCAAACCGACGGATCACGTCTACAGCCTGCTGGAGCAAGCCGATCTGCAACAGGCCTTGCTGGCGCACCTGAATGTGAGGGGCGCGCTGCATGTGCTGGCCCACGATTACGGTGACAGCGTGGCCCAGGAGCTGCTGGCGCGGCACTACGAAGCGCGCATCCGCCTCGCCAGTTGTGTCTTTCTCAATGGCGGCCTGTTCCCGGAAACCCATCGTCCGGTCTGGGCCCAGAAACTCTTGCTCAGCCCCCTGGGCTGGCTGCTGGGGCGGGCGTTCTCCCGGGAAAGCCTGGTCAGTAGCTTTCGGCGTATTTTCGGTCCCAGGACCGGCCCCACTGAAAGCGAACTGGATGATTTCTGGAGCCTGATAGAAGCCCATCGTGGCCCGCGGATCATGCACAAGCTCATCGCCTATATTCCCGAACGCCGCGTGCAGCGTGATCGTTGGGTGCAGGCGATGCGGCGCGGCGACGTGCCGTTGCGGGTGATTGACGGCGCGGTCGACCCGATTTCCGGTGAACACATGGTGGCGCGCTACGAGGCACTGATCCCGAACCCGGACACGGTGTTGTTGCCCGACATCGGTCATTACCCACACACCGAGGCGCCGGTGCAGGTGCTCCAGCATTACCTGGCGTTTCGCGAAGCCATCGTCGCGCCGCGCAGACAAATGGCCTGTTCATGACGACACCCTGTGGGAGCGAGCTTGTGTGGGAGCGAGCTTGCTCGCGATAGCGGCGCCGGAAATCGAATGTGCCGCCGTGGCCTGGGCCTGAATCATCCCCTCACCTTATCGGCCACCATTCACTTGCAACCGTGTTGATTGTGACCGGCCAACTTGTGCCGGACACTCGTGCCCATTGTCCTGTCCGCCTGCTGGAGTTCTGCCATGAGTGAGTCTGTGCGCTTCGAAGATAAAGTCGTGATCGTCACGGGAGCCGGCGGGGGGCTGGGCCGCGCCCATGCGCTGCTGTTCGCCAGACAAGGCGCGAAAGTGCTGGTCAACGACCTTGGCGGCTCAGCTCAAGGGGAAGGGGCCAACGCCTCGGCAGCAGACCGGGTGGTCGCCGAAATCCGCGAGGCGGGTGGCATCGCCGAGGCCAACCACGACTCGGTGACCGATGGCGACAAACTGGTACAAAATGCCCTCGACGCGTTCGGCCGCGTCGATGTGGTGGTCAACAACGCCGGGATCCTGCGGGACAAGACGTTCCACAAAATGGACGACGCCGATTGGGACCTGGTCTACCGCGTCCACGTCGAGGGCGCCTACAAGGTGACCCGCGCCGCGTGGCCGCACCTGCGTGAGCAAAACTACGGGCGGGTGATCTTCACTGCTTCCACCTCCGGCATCTACGGCAACTTTGGTCAATCCAACTACGGCATGGCCAAGCTCGGCCTTTATGGCCTGACGCGGACCCTGGCCATCGAAGGCCGCAAGAACAACATCCTGGTCAATGCCATCGCTCCCACCGGCGGCACGCGCATGACCGAAGGCCTGATCCCGCCGCAGGTGTTCGAACAGCTCAAGCCCGAACTCGTCAGCCCGCTGGTGGTGTACCTGGCCAGTGAGACCTGCCAGGAAACCTCCGGCCTGTTCGAAGTGGGCGGCGGCTGGATGGGCAAGGTGCGCTGGGAGCGCAGCCTGGGGGCGGGCTTCGATCCGCGCAAAGGTTTTTCACCCGAAGACGTCGCCGCCCATTGGCAGCAGATCTGCGACTTCGAAAATGCCGTACACCCGAACGACAACCTGGAAGCGCTGAAGGAAATGATGGCGAATCTGCAACGCCACGCCATTTAGGTTTCATTGCCCGGGCCGGTTGCCGTCAGCCGCGACAACCGTGCTCATGGGCAATACTTTTTCACCAAGGCCGCCAGGTTCGCGGCGGTCTCAATATCCATCACCCCGTCATATCTGGCCGGACGGAAGTGCAACTGGAAGGCGCGCACCAGGCGCTGGAAACCTGTGTCCGTCGTGGCGGCCGACGTGTCATAGCCATACTTCTTGAACAGTCCAAGTTGTTGTTCACGAGTCGGCAATCCGTTGCCTTGATACAACTCCCTGTACGCCTTCTGCGTGGGCTCATGAAACCAGGCGCCGATGCCTTTGGCGTACAACGCCTGCCAGGGAAACATCGGGCCCGGGTCGCTTTTCCTGCCAGCGGCAATGTCCGAATGCCCCACCACATTGACGGGGCTGATGTCGGGATAACGCTTGAGGATGTCCAGCGCCAGGACTTCGATCGCCTTGATCTGCCGGGATTGATACGGCGGGAAGCTGAACTGCCCTTGGTTATCGGTGGCGCGATTGACGATTTCAATGCCAATCGAAGTGTCATTCAGATTGGTTCGGCCACCCCAACTGCTCACTCCTGCGTGCCAGGCGCGCTGGTTTTCGTCCACCAGGTTGAAAATCTGTTGGTCGTTGAAACCCGCGTTCAAATAGCTTGGGTCGGTGATGTCCGGAATCAAGTAGTGGGCACTGACGGAGGCGCCGGTCAGCGCGTTGACGGAGGATGAGAAGTTAGCTGCGGTGTAATGGAAAACCAGGAAACGAATTCGGCTGTTGTAGCCTTTTTTTGATCGATAGCTGTTGTAGTTGATTGGCATCGTGGAAACTTCACTAAGTTAAAATCGAAGCAGAATGCTGCGACTGACTTTCAGCCTACCAGTGGATTTTTCATGGGCTTGTAGTGAGTTTCCTGCTTTGTTGTAGGAGCAGGCATTTGGATGTCTAGGAATTGATTGTTCATAGAAGTAAGAAGGTAGAAGCGATTCTTGGATAACTAAACAACCGCCTGAAAAACTCATCCGGGGAAAATAAACCACATAAAAAAGGCCGCTGCAAAAAGCAGCGGCCTAAGCGTGACGTTGCAAAGGAGCTACAAACCAACGTCGGTAAACACGGGATGATGGACCGAGACGCCAATCCATCCGAAGACGGTGTGCCAGGCATGAGGGATGCCATGAGGCTGTGCTTGCAGGCCCGTTACCCTGAAAGCCCGGCCAGCATAGGCATCGAGCCTTGCGGGAAACAGCCCGGATCCGGACATGCACCGTTGCAGGGCGCGTAACAGTCGAATACTGGGCATGAGTATGCGCGGCGCTGATGACCCATCATCCAGTCCATCCATGCACGGCGCAAAGGCCCGTCCCGCATGGGCTGTAATCCTTTTTAGGTACAGCGCGAATACCTCCTTGGTGCGCTTATCGCCCATGGCGCGCGGCAGTAGGGTGAAGCCTCTGTCACTCACCGGGGAAGACGCATGACAACAATAACAATGCGCGCCATCTTCAAGCCGCAGGCGCTGGCCGTCGCGGTGGCCTTGGGTTGCTGTGCCCAGGCGCAGGCCGTTTCATTCAACATTGGCGAGATCGAGGGTCAGTTCGATTCGTCGTTGTCCGTGGGCGCAAGCTGGGGCATGCGCGATGCCGACAAGGACCTGGTTGGCACGGTCAACGGCGGTCGCGGCCAATCCTCCACCGGTGATGATGGGCGGCTGAATTTCAAGAAAGGCGAGACCTTTTCCAAAATCTTCAAAGGCCTGCACGACCTCGAACTCAAGTACGGCGATACCGGCGTGTTCGTGCGCGGCAAGTACTGGTATGACTTCGAGCTAAAGGACGAGAACCGCGAGTTCAAGGACATCAGCGACAGCAATCGCAAGGAAGGCGCCAAGTCCTCAGGGGCGCAGATTCTCGATGCTTTTGTCTATCACAACTATTCCATCGCCGATTTGCCGGGCACCGTGCGCGCCGGCAAGCAGGTGGTCAGTTGGGGGGAAAGTACCTTCATCGGCAACTCGATCAACAGCATCAACCCGGTGGACGTGTCCGCGTTCCGTCGTCCCGGTGCGGAGATCAAGGAGGGTCTGATCCCGGTGAACATGCTGTTCGCCTCCCAGGGCCTGACCGACAAGCTCACCGTCGAAGGTTTCTACCAGTTGGAGTGGGACCAGACGGTTGTGGATAACTGCGGCACCTTCTTCGGCAATGACGTGGTGGCCGATGGTTGCACCAGTGGCTACACCGTGGGCAGCCCGGCGATTGCGCCGTTCGTGCCATTGACCCGGGCATTCGGCCAGGAGATCCAGGTGTCCAGCGAAGGGGTGATCGTTCCCCGTGGCGGTGACCGCGACGCCCGTGACTCCGGCCAGTGGGGCACGGCGTTGCGCTGGCTCGGCGATGACACCGAATACGGCCTGTACTTCATGAACTACCACAGCCGCACGCCTACCGTCGGGACCACCACGGCGGGGCTCTCGACGCTGGCGGCGTTGCCGGGCATGGTTACGACCGCCAACCGCCTGGCCCCCGGCAGCGGTGCGGGTCTGGCGCAAAGCGTGATGCTGGGCCGCGGTGGGTACTACCTTGAATACCCGGAAGACATCCGCCTGTACGGCGCCAGTTTCTCCACGACGTTGCCCACTGGCACCGCCTGGACCGGGGAAATCAGCTACCGCCCCAACGCACCGGTGCAGATCAATACCAACGACCTGACCCTGGCCCTGGTCAATCCGATTGCCGGTGGCGCGGCGTCGCCCATCGCGACCACGCCGGGTGCAGACAACACCGGCTATCGGCGCAAGGAAATCACCCAAGTCCAGAGCACCCTGACGCATTTTGTCGATCAGGTACTGGGCGCCGAACGCCTGACCCTGGTGGGCGAGGCGGCAGTGGTGCATGTCGGCGGGCTGGAGTCCAAGGACAAGCTGCGTTACGGCCGCGATTCGGTCTACGGCCAGTATGGCTTCCGAGGTGACACCGATGGTTTTGTCACTTCGACTTCCTGGGGCTACCGCGCCCGGGCGATTCTCGACTACGCCAACGTGATCGGTGGTGTGAACTTCAAGCCCAACGTGTCCTGGTCTCACGATGTGGCCGGCTACGGCCCCAATGGCTTGTTCAACGAAGGCGCCAAGGCTATCAGCGTCGGTGTCGATGCCGACTACCGCAATACCTACACCGCCAGCCTGAGCTACACCGACTTTTTTGGCGGCGATTACAACGTTCTCGAAGACCGCGACTTCCTCGCGTTGAGCTTCGGCGTGAACTTCTGATCTGGCTGACAAGGAAAACCCAATGCGCAAGATGATCCTGCAATGCGGTGCCCTGGCCCTGAGCCTGCTGGCCGCGAACGTGATGGCGGCGGTCTCGCCGGATGAAGCGAATAAACTGGGTACCAGCCTTACGCCGTTGGGCGCGGAAAAAGCCGGCAATGCCGATGGCTCGATTCCGGCCTGGACCGGCGGTATCCCGAAAAACGCCGGTGCCGTGGACAGCAAGGGCTTTTTGGCCGACCCGTTCGCCAATGAAAAACCGCTGTTCACCATCACCGCGGCGACCGTGGACAAGTACAAGGACAAGCTGTCCGAAGGCCAGGTCGCGATGTTCAAGCGCTACCCGGAAACCTATAAGATCCCGGTCTATCCGACTCACCGCAGCGTGGGCCTGCCGCCGGAAATCTACGAGTCGGCCAAGCGCAGCGCCCTCAACGTGAACGCCATCAACGACGGTAATGGCCTGGCCAATTTCACCGGCAACCGCTACTACGCCTTCCCGCTTCCCAAGAGCGGCGTGGAAGTGCTGTGGAACCACGTCACCCGTTATCACGGCGGCAACTTGCGGCGCATCATCACCCAGGCTACGCCGCAGACCAATGGCAGCTTCACGCCGATCCGCTTTGAAGAAGAAATTGCCGTGCCGTTCCTGATCAAGGATGCCGACCCGGAGAAGGCCAGCAACGTATTGACCTATTTCAAGCAGGAGGTGACTGCGCCGGCGCGCCTGGCCGGCAACGTACTGTTGGTGCATGAGACCCTCGACCAAGTGAAGGAACCGCGCCTGGCCTGGATCTACAACGCCGGCCAGCGCCGGGTGCGTCGTGCCCCGCAAGTGGCTTACGACGGCCCGGGCACCGCCGCCGACGGGTTGCGCACCTCCGACAACTTCGACCTGTTTTCCGGTGCGCCGGACCGCTACGACTGGAAGCTGGTCGGCAAAAAGGAAATGTACATCCCGTACAACAGCTACAAGCTCGATTCGCCAAGCCTCAAGTACGACGATGTGATCAAGGCCGGCCACATCAACCAGGACCTGACTCGCTATGAATTGCACCGGGTCTGGGAAGTGGTCGGCACGGTCAAGCCTAGCGAGCGGCACATCTATGCCAAGCGCCACATGTACTTCGACGAGGACAGCTGGCAGGCGGCGCTGGTGGATCACTACGACGGTCGCGGCCAACTGTGGCGGGTGGCCGAAGGTCATGCCCAGTTCTACTACGACCATCAGAACCCGGGCTACACCCTCGAGGCGCTCTACGACATCATCGCCGGCCGCTACATCGCCCTGGGCATGAAGAACGAAGAGAAGCACAGCTACGAGTACGGCTTCGAGGCCAGGGCCGCCGACTACACGCCGGCAGCGCTGCGTTCGACCGGGGTTCGGTAAGGTCTGACTGTTGGAAAGATAACTGTGGCAAAGGGATTTATCTGTGGGAGCAAGGCTTGCCCGCGATGGCCGCACCGCTGTTCGAAAGCTGAACCGCGTTATCGTTCATCGCGGGCAAGCCTTGCTCCCACAGTGAATCCTTTCCCCACAAGGTTGTGCCTGACTTGATGATCGTGATCGACCGGCAGCGTCCCTGCGGGTCGTTTTTTTATGGGCGCCAATCAGCGCGCTGAATACTTCTCCAAAGCTCGGCGACACAGGACTAGGGTGGTGAGATAACAATAAACAGGATCTGCACACATGACCGCCATGACCCCGTGTCCGCACCGTCCAGGATTGTTGCCTCGCCTGTCCTCGACGCACGTGCCGCGGCGGTCCCTGAGCGAGCCGCTGCTGACGTCCGAAGCGCGGGTAAAACTGCTTTGCGCGCCAGCGGGCAGTGGCAAGAGTGCATTGTTCGCCGAGTGCTTCCTGCAGGCTCCCGCCGGGTGTCGGCTGCATTGGTTGCCACTGGGGGGCGCGGCGTTGAGCTCGGTGCAAATGTGCGAGCGCCTGGCCCAGGCCCTCGGGTTGCCGATGCTCGATGAAGCGGGACTGCTGGCCCACCTGGCGCGTTTGCAGACACCCACGTGGTTGTTCCTGGATGACTACTGCCGGGTGCCGAATCCCGAACTGGACCAGTTGCTCGACCGTCTGTTGAACACCAGCAGTCCGGCGTTGCACCTATGGCTGAATAGCCGCCGCCGTCCCCACTGCAACTGGCCGCGGCTGTTGCTCGATGACGAGTTGCACGAGTTCGATGCGCAGGCGTTGTTCTTCACCCCCGACGATGTCCTGCCATTGCTGCGTCATCTGCCCGGTCCCCAGGCTGCCCGGACTGCCCACGAGGTGATCCAGCGCAGTGGCGGCTGGTGTGCCGGGGTGCGCATCACGCTGCTGGAGCGTTGCGAATGGGCGCGCAGTCATGCAACGCCGGGACGGCCGGGGACCTTGGTCGACTACCTGGAGTATGAACTGTTCAGCACGCTGACCCCGGATCTGGCGCAGGCCTGGCGTGTGCTGGCGCATCTGCCGCGCTTCAATGCCCGGCTGTGCGAGCATCTGTTCGGCGACACCGTGGGCGCGCAATGCTTGCCCTTGCTACTGGACCTGGGATGTTTCATCGAGCCATGGGAGCAGACGTCGGACTGGTTGCAGATTTTTCCGGCCCTGGCTCGGCTGGTACGTGAAGAACCCTGGCCGCAGGGGCGTTCCTGGCATCGACGGGCCTGCCAGTGGTTTGCTGCCGAGCAGGATTGGCAAATGGCGTTCGAGCAAGCCATGTTGGCCGAGGAGTTCGAGACTGCCGTCAGTTTCTTGCAGCATTTGAGCTTCGAGCACGTCTTGCAGCGTCGCAACGTGGTGCTGTTGCTGGGCCTGCACGATCAACAAGGCGAAGCGCTGACCCTCTGTACGCCGCAATCGGTGGGGTTGGTCACTGCTGCGCTGTTGTTCGCCGGACGCTTCGACCAGGCGTCGACGTGCATTGAGCAACTGGCCAGGTTCATGCCGCAGCCTTCGGCCTGCCGGCAGCGACAGCTGCTGGCCAGGTGGCAGGTCTTGCAAGGCTGGTTGCTGCACCTCTCGGGCGATGGCGAACAGGCGCGCGAGCACTTCCTCCAAGCCCAGGCCTGCCTGGACCCCGAGGCCTGGGCTCAACGGGTGCTGTGCCTGGGTGGGCTCACGCAGCAGGCGCTGCTTGAAGGCGAACTGGCTTCTGCGCATCGGATCAACCGCCAGGCGCTGTGCCTGGCGCGTGCGCAAGGTTCACTGGTATTCGAAGGATTGCTGGAACTGGACCACGCCCAAGTCCTGGAACAACGTGGCGCGCCTCACCGGGCCGATCATCTGCTGGCCGCCGTCCAGGCGCTGCTGGATAAACCAGGCCAGGACTTTTCCCCGCTGTTGGGGCGTATCGCCCTGCGGCGCGGGCGCCTGGCATTGCGCATGGGGTTTGAAGAGCGCGCCGCCGAGCAGTTTCAAACGGGCCTGGAAACGGGCCTGCACAGCCTGGACAAACAAGTGCTCTATGGCTTTCTCGGCAAGGCCAGCCTGGCTGCCAACCAGGGCGACTATGGCGAGGCCTTCATGCAACTGCGCGATGCCGAGCGGATCATGCAGCAGCGGCACATCCCCGACACCGTTTACCGTGGTGTGTTGCTGCAAACCAGCTGCCAGTTCTGGCTGCAACAGGGGCGGGCGGAACTGGCCCATGAAGCCTTGACCCGCGTCTTGCGCCATTTTCACGGGCCGCAGGCCAAGCATGCGCCTCCCGCGACCCTGGAATTGATTGCACGACTTGAATACCTGCTGGTGCTGGCCGAGGTTTACCTGCAGCGGGCACAGGAGCCGCAGGCGCGCCTGCAAGCCATGATCGCCCGGGCACAGCAGAGTGAAATGCACAGCCTGGAAACCGAACTGCAGCTGGTGTTGACGGAGGTTGTCTGGTTGTCCGGCGATCGCTCCCAGGCCCGGATACTCCTGCAAGAAGGGCTCAAGCGAGTCACTTGCTGGCGGGCCCAGCAAGCCTTGTGCGAGCTGCGCTTGCGCCAGCCGGAGCTGGTACGTTGGGCACAATCGGCAGAGCAGGTCGAGCCGACCGCCAGCGCCGAGGACACCTTGCTCAGTCATCGCGAACTGGAGGTCCTGGAGCTGATTGCGCAAGGTCATTCAAACCAACAGATTGCCGAACGGCTGTTCATTTCGTTGCACACGGTGAAAACCCATGCGCGGCGAATCCACAGCAAGTTGGGCGTGCAGCGGCGTACGCAGGCAGTGGCAAAAGCCAAGGTCATGGGCGTGATGGGTTAGATGCAATGATTCGACACTTCACGCGCGCTTACACTTGCCTTTTTTACAGTCACGCGCTGGCCTGTGTATAACGGCGAGACTGAAGTTCAAGCCTAAGTTGCGTCTTCAGTTGAATCGAGATGCCGCGCTGTTGTATCAGCCGCACAATCAATAACGGCCCGGACAGGAAGTTCGAGGCGATGAAATGACAAGGATGCCTTATGAATACTCCGTTGTTTTCTTCCCACTCTGAAAGACTCCGAGGACCGGGTCAGGACGCTGGACTTGATAGCGTTTGAGACAATCGTCACGGACATTGTTGCAAGTTTGACGGACAAGCCTGCAATGGATTTATCCCCGCGTCCCCTCAGGCCCTTGTCCGTCGAGGATGTGCACGGGGCATTGAAAGTCCACGTGCCCAACGTCGATCCGGATGGCGTGTACGTGACCAGTTTTATTGCGCACGGCCCCGGCAAGCGCATGGTGTCGTCGTCCGAGCAACTGATTGAGTATCTATTGGGCCACTTCAGGAATGATGTGATTCCCTATCACTCCAAGGGCCGTCACCAGGGGATTTATACCGTTCCCTTCAGCGGCGAAGAGCGTTATCTCCATCCGCAACTGATCACCTCTCACCTGAATGATTTAGTGATCAGGATTGTCCCGGATTTGCTGGGCTGATCCCGGACTCGCTTCATACCCCATCCGCCAACTCACGGCCCGGGTCGCCGCCAACAGGCGTTGCGCCGCCGGGCCGTCTTCGTCGGCGTGGAACAGCGAGGTCGGTCCCACGATCGTCATCACCGCTTTCACCTCGCCGACGGCATTGAATACCGGAGCGGACAAGGCATCCACGCCCGGCATCAGCAAGCCATGCACATGGTGCAGGCCGCGACTGCGAATCTGTTCGCACAACGCGGCATAAACGCGATCGTCGGCGAGGGCGTGGTGCTCGGTGCCTTGTACTTCCTGCTCGCGCAAACCGATGGTCTCGCGCTCCGGCAGATAAGCGCTGAACACCAGCCCCGTGGACGAACTGAGCAGTGGCAATACCGAACCCAGTTGCGTCACCACGGTCACGGCCCGCACGGCGGGTTCGATCCGTACCACGGTCGCGCCATGGTTGCCCCACACCGCCAGGAAGCAGGTTTCGTTCAAGTCGTCGCGCAGTTCGGCCAGGGGCAGGGCGGCCACTTGCAGCACGTCCATACCGTTGAGCGCTGCCAGGCCTACGCGCAGGGCCTCGCGGCCCAGGCCATAGTGGTTGGTAGCGGCGTTCTGCTCGGCAAACCCGCTGGCGATCAAGGCCTGCAGATACCGATGAACCTTGCTCGCCGGCATTTGCACGTGTTCGGCCAGCCGCGACAGCGACGTGGAGGGCGACAGTTCGGCCAGGGCCTTGAGGATGTCGGTGCCGACTTCGGCCGAGCGGACTTTCTGTTTACCGTTGCTGAGCGGGGTTTCCATGGAGGCGCAGGGTCCAGAGGCGAATGGGCGTCTTTATAGCTTGACGGTCGCTGTCGAGCAAATTACGTTATGCGTAATCGAATTACGATAAAAATAACCCGGTGCGCCTCAACCACTCCGTTGAGTGACGGGCCGCATTCCTGGAGGCTCCATGAACCTCGATTCCCCAGCGTCGGACCTGGCTTACCAATCAGGCTTGGGCAACGAATTTGCCAGCGAAGCATTGCCCGGCGCACTGCCCGTCGGCCAGAACTCGCCACAGAAAGCCCCGTACGGTCTCTATGCCGAGTTGTTCTCCGGCACGGCGTTCACCATGGCTCGCAGCGAAGCGCGGCGTACCTGGATGTATCGCATCCGGCCGTCGGCCAATCATCCGGCCTTCACCAAGCTCGAACGGCAATTGGCGGGCGGCCCATTGGGCGACGTCACACCCAATCGCCTGCGTTGGAACCCGCTGGAGATCCCCGCCGAGCCCACCGATTTCATCGACGGGCTGGTGTGCATGGCGGCCAATGCCGGTGCGGACAAGCCGGCCGGCATCAGCCTTTATCAGTACCGGGCCAACCGCTCCATGGAGCGGGTATTTTTCAATGCCGACGGTGAATGGCTGATCGTGCCGCAACTGGGACGGCTGCGGATCGCCACCGAGTTGGGCGTGCTGGAACTGGCACCACTGGAAATCGTCGTGCTGCCCCGGGGGCTGAAATTTCGCATTGAACTGCTCGATCCGCAGGCCCGTGGTTACCTCGCCGAAAACCATGGCGCGCCGCTACGCCTGCCGGACCTCGGGCCCATCGGCAGCAATGGCCTGGCGAATCCGCGGGATTTCCTGACTCCGGTCGCCCATTACGAGAACCTCGCGCAACCGACCCCGCTGGTGCAGAAATTCCTCGGTGAGTTGTGGGGGTGCGAGCTGGATCATTCGCCCCTCGACGTGGTGGCCTGGCACGGCAACAACGTGCCGTATAAATATGATCTGCGCCGCTTCAACACCATTGGCACGGTCAGCTTCGATCACCCGGACCCGTCTATTTTCACCGTGTTGACCTCGCCCACCAGCGTCCACGGCCTGGCCAACCTCGATTTCGTGATTTTCCCGCCACGCTGGATGGTGGCAGAGAACACCTTCCGTCCACCGTGGTTCCACCGCAACCTGATGAACGAATTCATGGGCCTGATCCAGGGCGCCTACGATGCCAAGGCCGAAGGTTTCCTACCGGGCGGTGCGTCCTTGCACAGCTGCATGAGTGCCCATGGCCCGGATGGCGAGACCTGTACCAAGGCGATCAACGCCGATCTACAGCCGGCGAAAATCGACAACACCATGGCGTTCATGTTCGAGACCAGCCAGGTGCTGCGTCCAAGTCGTTTCGCCCTGGGCTGCCCGCAACTGCAAACCGACTACGATGCATGTTGGGCCTCGCTGCCTGTCACGTTCGACCCGACCCGGAGATAACCCATGACTCAACTTTCCCCTGCCCGTAGCTGGGTCGCCTGTGCCAACGGCCATGCGGACTTCCCGTTGCAGAACCTGCCATTGGGTATCTTCAGTGTCGATGGCGGTGCCCTGCGCAGCGGCGTGGCGATTGGCGAGCGCATTTTCGATCTGCAGGCGGCGCTGCACGCGGGCTTGTTTGACGGCGCGGCACGCCAGGCTGTCGAAGCCATGGCCGACGGCCAGTTGAATGCATTTTTCGACCTGGGCCGAGGCGCCCGGGTTGCCCTGCGTGAACGACTGCTGGAACTGCTGCGCGAGGACAGCCCCCTGCGTGGCAAGGTCGAAGCCCAGGGCGCGAAACTGCTGCTCCTCGCGGCCGACTGCCAGATGCACCTGCCGGCCAGGATCAACGACTACACCGACTTCTACGTCGGTATCGAGCACGCGCAGAATGTCGGCAAGCTGTTCCGCCCCGACAATCCGTTGCTGCCCAACTACAAATACGTCCCCATCGGTTACCACGGTCGCGCCTCGACCATTCGCCCGTCCGGCACCGACGTGCGCCGTCCCAAGGGCCAGACCCTGCCGGCCGGCCAGAGCGAGCCGACCTTCGGCCCGTGTGCGCGGCTGGACTATGAGCTGGAACTGGGCATCTGGATCGGCAAGGGCAATGCCCTGGGCGAACCGATCCCCATCGGCGATGCCGCCGAACACATTGGCGGGTTCTGCCTGCTCAACGACTGGTCGGCCCGGGATATCCAGGCGTGGGAATACCAGCCACTGGGGCCGTTCCTGTCGAAGAGTTTCCTGACCAGTATTTCGCCATGGGTGGTGACGGCTGAAGCCCTGGAACCGTTCCGTCGCCCGCAACCGGCACGCCCGCAAGGCGATCCGCAACCGCTGCCGTATCTGCTGGACAAGCGTGACCAGGCCGGCGGTGCCTTCGACATCGAGCTGGAAGTCCTGTTGCTCACCGAGGCCATGGGCGAGCAAAACCTGCCGGCCCAGCGCCTGACCCTGAGCAACACCCAGTACATGTACTGGACCGTGGCGCAAATGGTTGCGCACCACAGCGTCAACGGTTGCCAGTTGCAGGCCGGCGACCTGTTTGGCTCGGGCACCCTGTCGGGCCCTGAAAACCATCAATTCGGCAGTCTGCTGGAAATCACCGAAGGCGGTAAAAAACCGATCGAACTGGCGTCTGGCGAAGTGCGCCGATTCCTTGAGGACGGTGACGAAATCATCTTGCGGGCCCGTTGCCGCCGCGAGGGTTTCGCGTCCATCGGCTTCGGCGAGTGCCGGGGCAAGATCCTGCCGGCGCGTTGAGGGGCAGGGCATGGAACTCTATACCTACTATCGCTCCACCTCGTCCTATCGGGTGCGCATTGCACTGGCGCTCAAGGGCCTGGATTACCAGGCCCTGCCGGTCAACCTGATCGCTACGCCTGGGGGCGAGCATCGCCAGCCGGCCTATCTGGCGATCAACCCCCAGGGCCGGGTGCCGGCGCTGCGCACCGATGAGGGCGCGCTGCTGGTGCAATCGCCGGCCATCATCGAATACCTGGAGGAGCGTTATCCACAGGTGCCGCTGCTCAGCGCCGACCTGGCGATGCGCGCCCACGAACGAGGCGTCGCCGCGCTGATCGGTTGCGACATTCACCCCCTGCACAACGTCAGCGTGCTCAACAAACTGCGGCAGTGGGGCCACGATGAAACGCAGGTGACGGAGTGGATCGGCCACTGGATCAGCCAGGGCTTGGCGGCGGTGGAGCAGTTGATTGGCGACGATGGCTATTGCTTCGGTGCAGCGCCGGGGCTGGCGGATGTATACCTGATCCCGCAGTTGTACGCGGCCGAGCGGTTCAATGTTTCGTTGCTGGCGTATCCGCGGATCCGTCGTGTTGCGGCGTTGGCGGCTGGGCATGTGGCGTTCCAACAGGCGCACCCGGCGAAGCAGCCGGATACCCCGGCCTGACATTGATGTAGGCCGTTGCACCGCTATCGCGAGCAAGCTCGCTCCCACATTGGACTGTGACAAGCACAAAACCTGAGTTCAATGCGATCAACTGTGGGAGCGAGCTTGCTCGCGATAGCGATTTAACCACCTGCAACCGCTCAATGCACAACCGAATTCGGTGGCAAATGCCCCAGCCGCTCCGTCAGTCGGATTCGCTGGATCGGATCGTCGCTGAGCATCAGGGCATGCTCCAGGTCGAAGCGTTCGGCGTTGGGGCAATCGAGTCGCTGATACAGGCTGGCGCGGGCCAGGTAGTCGGCGGCGCTGGCGTTGCCCAGCTCCAGCACCCGTTCGGCGTCGATCAGGGCCGCGATGTAATCGTCGTTCGCCAGATGCAGTTGACGCAGGTTGCGCGACAGGCGCTGCAGCATCTGCATCGGCTCGGCGTTGACCAGGTGTTCAGCCTTGAGCTGCATGTTCGCGCCGTATTGGCGCTGTAGCAGTTCCCGGCAGTCATTGGGGTACAACCGGCGGCCACCGCACGGATCGAGCAGGTGATCGGCGCCGGGCACCTTCAACAGGAAATGCCCGGGGAAATTGACACCGACCATCGGAATTTCCAGGCCTCGGGCCAGTTCCAGGGCGATCAGGCCGAGGGCCAGGGGCTGCCCGCGTTTGCGCGCCAGGACTTTGTCCAGTAACGCCGCTCGCGGTCGCAAAGGCGTGAAGTCGTCCTGGGCGAAACCCAAGTCATTGAGCCGTCGCAGCAAGGGCTGGCCCAGTTCGCTGACAGGCAGCATCGGCAAGCCCTGGCTGACCCGTTGTTGCAGCTCCTTGAAATCCTTCAGCAAGGCCGGTACGTCGACCTCGCGATCATGTTCGGCAGCGATCCACAGCGCCGCTTCGAACAGCGCTGGTGGCGAGCGGTGCAGACAATCAAAAAAGGCTTGGCGCGGTTTCATCAAACTCTCCGGGCTATGCTCCCGTTTTAGCCCTGCCGTGGATTTTCGTCCAGTCTCGGACAGAGGCTGTAACAGGTTATGCCGAAAAGGACTGACCACCCCGGCGACTTATTCCTGCGTGCTCCAGCAAATTTCGACTGCACGCCTATACTGGCGAAACAAACAAAAGTGATTCGGGAGCCTTTCGATGTTTGCTCTCATGCAAAGCTCCCGCCTTGAATCGCTGCACCTAAGCGTAGACCCGGCAACCGGGTTGAAGGCGGTGATTGCCATTCATTGCAGCCGTCCGGGGCCCGCCCTGGGGGGCTGTCGTTATCTTGCCTACCCCGACGACGAAAGTGCCGTGGCCGATGCCGTGCGCCTGGCCCAAGGCATGAGCTACAAGGCGGCACTGGCCGGCTTGCCCGTGGGCGGCGGGGTGGCGGTGATCATGCGCCCGGCCCATGTCGAGAGTCGGGCTGCGTTGTTCGAAGCCTTTGGTCGTTGTATCGAGCAGTTGGACGGTCGCTATATCACGGCCATCGACAGCGGCACGTCGGTGGCCGACATGGATTGCATCGCCCAGCAGACTCGCCATGTCACCAGCACCACGGCCTCGGGAGATCCCGCGCCCCACGCGGCAATGGGGGTCTTTGCCGGTATCCGTGCCACCGCCATGGCCCGCCTGGGCAGCGATAACCTCGAAAGCCTGCGGGTGGCGATCCAGGGCCTGGGCAACGTCGGTTATGCCCTGGCCGAACAACTGCACGCGGCTGGTGCCGAATTGCTGGTCAGCGACATCGACCCTGGCAAGGTGCAATTGGCGATGGAGCAACTGGGCGCCCACCCGATCGCCAACGACGCGTTGCTCAGCACGCCCTGCGACATCCTTGCTCCTTGCGGGCTGGGTGGGGTGCTCAACAGCCAAAGCGTGGCCCAACTGCGCTGCTCGGCCGTTGCCGGCTCGGCCCATAATCAGTTGAGCAACCTGCAAGTGGCCGACCAGTTGGAAAGACGTGGAATTCTCTATGCGCCGGACTATGTGATCAACTCCGGTGGCCTGATCTACGTCGCGCTGAAACATCGTGGCGAAGAACTGTCGACGATCACCGCGCACTTGTCGAAAATCGGTGCCCGGCTCACGGAAGTCTTTGCCCACGCCCAGGCGGAGAAGCGCTCACCGGCCCGGGTGGCCGATGAGCTGGCGGAGCGTCTGCTGTACCGCTGAAAATCCAAAGGAAGTATTGGGAAGCAGTGAAGCTGCTATCTGTGGGAGCAAGGCTTGCCCGCGATGCAGGCGCCGCGACTGTTCAGGCTAATCGAGTCAGCGTTCATCGCGAGCAAGCTTTGCTCTCGCAGTTGCAATTACCTCAGCAGATACACCGGAAAGCATTCGCACAGATGCATCACTCGGCGCCGGGTGTTGTCCAGGCGTGCTGCGTTGTCCGGCTGTTCCAGCAGGTCGGCGATCAAGTTCGCCACTTCGGCACATTCGGCTTCGCCAAAACCGCGGGTGGTCAGTGCTGGCGTGCCGATGCGAATGCCGCTGGTGATGGCCGGTTTCTGCGGGTCGTTGGGGATCGCGTTTTTGTTCAAGGTGATATGGGCGCTTTCCAGCAGCGCCTCGGCGTCTTTGCCGGTGATGTTCATCGAGCGCAGATCGAGCAGGAACATGTGGCAATCGGTACCGCCGGACACCACCCGCAAGCCGCGTCGGGTCAGGACGTCGGCCATGACGCGGGCGTTGTCGATCACCCGCTGCTGGTAATGCTTGAACCCATCGCCCAAGGCTTCGTTGAACGCCACGGCCTTGGCGGCGATGACGTGCATCAGCGGGCCGCCCTGGTACACCGGGAAAATCGTCTTGTCGAGCAGGGCGCCATATTGCGCCTTGGCCAGGATCAGACCGCCGCGCGGGCCGCGCAAGGTCTTGTGGGTGGTGGAAGTGATGAAGTCGGCGATGCCAACCGGCGACGGATACACGCCGGCAGCGATCAACCCGGCGTAGTGCGCCATGTCCACCATCAGGTAGGCACCGATTTCATCGCAGATCTTGCGAAAGCGCTGGAAGTCGATGGTCCGCGAATAGGCCGAGGCCCCGGCGATGATCATCTTCGGCCGGTGCTCCCTGGCCAGGGCTTCCATTTCTTCGTAGTCGAGGGTTTCGGTTTCCGTGTCCAGGCCATAGGAAAATGCCCGGTAGATCTTGCCGGAAAAATTCACCGAGGCGCCGTGGGTCAGGTGGCCGCCATGGGCCAGGGACATGCCCAGGATGGTGTCGCCGGGTTCAAGTACTGCCAGGAAAACCGCCTGGTTGGCCTGGGAGCCGGAGTGCGGTTGCACGTTGACGTATTCGCAGTTGAACAACTTGCGAGCGCGTTCGATGGCCAGGTTCTCGATTTCATCGACGACCTTGCAGCCGCCGTAGTAACGCTTGCCCGGATAGCCTTCGGCGTATTTGTTGGTGAGCACGGAACCCTGGGCCTGGAGCACTTCCTCGCTGACATAGTTTTCCGAAGCGATCAGCTCCAGGTGGGTTTCCTGGCGGTTGCGCTCGCGGTCGATCAGGCGGGCAATGGTGGGGTCGAAATTTTGCAGGCTCATGGTGTGATTCCCTAGATAAGCGCCTCGGCCAGTGGCGCGGTCACGTGATGCGGCAACACCCGTGGCTGGCTTTTGGTCGAGTCGGATAGAAAAATGGAAGTGTCTTTCAAACCGCTGCCGGTGATCAGGATCACGGCGGTTTGCGGTGTGTCGGGGTGTGTTTCGGCATACTTGAGCAGACCGGCGAAGGCACTGGCGGCGCCGGCTTCCGGAAACACGCCGGTGCTGGCGGCCAATCTCGAGGCGGCGGCGACAATGCTCGGGTCGCTGACACAGATGAACTCGCCGCCGCTGGCGGTGACCGCACGCATGGCCTTGAGGCGATCACGCGGCAGCGCCACATTGATGCTGCTGGCCAGGCTGGTGGGGGGACGGCGCTCGGTTTTCTGCATCGAGCGGTCGTCGCGCCAGGCGCGGTACATGAAGTTGCTGTGCTCGGCCTGCACGCCGATCAGGCGTGGGATGCGTTCGATCCAGCCCAATTGCAGCAAGTCGAAAAAGCCCTTGTAGACCGAGCCCAGGATGCAGCCGTTGCCGACGGGCACGAACACCAGGTCCGGCACCTGCCAGTTGAGTTGTTCGCACATCTCGAAGGCGACGGTTTTCTTGCCTTCGCTCATGTACGAGTTGATCCCGGTGGTGCGGTTGTACCAGCCATGTTCTTCGCAGGCGTTGAGGCATTGCTCGAAAGCTTCGTCATATTGCCCGTCGACCAGCACGATCTCGGCGCCGTAGCCCTGCATCTGCGCGAGTTTTTCGCGGGGCGCGCTCTTGGGCAGGTAAATGACATTGTGCAAGCCCAGGCTGGCGCTCATCCCGGCCAATGCCGAAGCGGCATTACCGGTGCTGGCCACTGCCACGGTGCGTGCACCGGATTGCATGGCGTGGGCCACCGCCAGGGCGCTGGCGCGATCCTTCAACGACCCGGTCGGTTGCCGCGATTCGTCTTTTACGAAGACTTTGATCCGGGCGCCTTTGCCGAGCAATTCCGGGCGTGAGTACAGCGGCGTGTTGCCCACCAGTAACGGTGGAATGAATTGCGTCGAGCTCAACGGCATCAAGCGGTCATAGCGCCACATGCCACGGGCGTGGTCATGGGCCAGGCTGTCCCGGGACCATTCGCGCTTGAGTGTCGGGTAATCGTAAAGCGCGTCCAGGGCACCATCGACTTTGCAATGAGGGCAGTAATAGCTGACCTCATGGGGCTGGTAGCTTCGATCGCAAACCAGGCACTGCAATACATACTCTCTGTACGAATTTTTCATGGTCACCCTCTGAAAGTACGCTGTGCTGGTGCTTTCCTTGCCAACGTCGGTCCAGCTCACCGGACCGACGGGCACTCCGCTGACAGAAGGTGTTTCAGATCACCATGATGGCGTCGATGGCAACCAGGGTGTTGCGTGCCAGTGCACTGGCGCCGGCGGTGGTGCGGGCCGGGTAGGGCTTGGTGAAGTACTCTTCCATGACGCGGTTGAGGGTCGGGAACTCACTCAAGTCAGTGATGAACGCCGTGACCTTGACCACGTTCGCCAGAGTGCCACCTGCCGCTTCGGCCATTTGCACCAGGTTGTCGAGGGTCTGGCGCAGTTGGCCTTCGAAATCCTTGGCCAGCACTTCGTTGTTCAGCGCCGAGACCGGGGTCTGTGCCGACAGGTAGATGGTCTGCCCGTGGCTGACCTTGATGCCCTGGGAATAGGTACCCAGCGGCAGTGGTGCCTTATCGGTGAAAATGACGTTCTCTTCGCCCAGGAAAGGTTTGGCGGCGGGCTGGATTTGAGCGGTGGTTTGCATAGTGACGTTCCTTGTTAAGTGGGTGGGGGTTAGTGCAAATCGGCAACCTGCTTGACGGCCAGGCTGGAAAATTCCTCGTCGCGGCAACGGGCCGGGGAAAAATGCTGGTAGTTGAGTTGCAGCGCCGCCAGGTCGTCCGGCATGGCGATGCCCAGCGCCGCATGACTGCACAGGCGTGCAATGGCGGGCGCGGCCTGGATGCCGTAGCCACCGAGGGCGGCGAGCCAGATAAAACTCTCTTGCTGTGGGTCCTGGCCGAGCACCGGCGAGCGGTCGGCGACGAAGGTTCGCAGGCCCGCCCATTTGTTGATGATCGAGCGTGGGCGCAGGCGCGTGGTGTTTTGCAGGCGATCCATGGTGATGGCCAGGTCGAGCTCTTCCGGCAGCGCGTCGCAGGGCAACGAAGGGCTTTCATCGCAGGGGGAGACGATCAGCCGCCCGGCTTCAGGCTTGATGAAAATGTCCTCGTCGACCGTGCCCAGGTAGGGCGTGTGGTGCACGTCGCACTGTGGATCGACCGCCAGCACGGTGCGCCGCAACGGTCGGACACCGACCTTGGGCACGCCGCAGCGCTCGGCCAATTCATCGGCCCAGGCACCGGCGGCGTTGACCACGATGGCTGCTTGCAATTGCTGGCCGTCCTGGGTGTGCAAGCGCCAGTGCCCGTCGCGATATTCGCCACGCAGCACTTCGGTCTCGCGCTTGATCACACCACCGCGGGCACGCAGCCCACCGAGGTAGGCGCCGTGAATACCGTGCACATCCAAATCGAAGGCGCTGGGCTCGTAGATCCCGGCGCTCCAGGCGCCTTCGGCGAGGTAGGGCACGAGCTCCTGCACTTGCTTGTCGTCGAGCAGCTCGGCCGTGGGCACTTGCCCCAGGACGGCGCTGAAACGCGCTTTGAGTTTGTCCACCCGTGCTGCCTGGGCCACGATCAGCGCGCCCCGGGGCGACCAGAGCGGATGCTCGGCCAGGCCCTCGGGCGGGTTTTCGAAAAAGCGCCGGGACGCGCAGGTCAGTGAGCGGATCTGTTGGTTGCCGTAGCTTTCCATCGAGATCGCGGCTGAGCGCCCCGTGGTGTGATAGGCCAGTTGCTGTTCCTGTTCGAGCAGGCAGACGCTGCCATGGGCTGCCAATTCATAAGCGGCAGACACGCCGGCGATGCCGCCACCCACCACAATGAAGTCGTAACGAGCGGTCATGGTCGGCTGCCCTCGGCGATAACGGCGGCTTTGCGTTCGCGGGTGTAGGTCAGCACGAAGTGCGCCACGAGGCCGAAGATCAAGCCCCAGAATGCGGCGGCCAGGCCGAGGTAACTCATGCCCGAAGCCGTCACCAGGAAAGTGATCAGTGCCGCTTCGCGTTGTTTCTCGTCAGCCATGGCGCCGGTCAGCCCGGCGCTGATTGCGCCAAACAAGGCGAGGCCGGCGAGGGCGGCGATCAATTCTTTCGGCAGTGCGGAGAACACCGAGGCCAGGGTGGCGCCGAAGGTCCCCATCAGAATGTAGAACACCCCGCAGGCAATCCCGGCCATGTAGCGTTTGTCGCGGTCTTCGTGGGCTTCGCGGCCGGTGCAGATCGCTGCGGTAATGGCCGCCAGGTTCAAACCGTGGGAACCGAACGGGGCCATCAGGATCGAGCCAATCGCGGTGACCGAGATGATCGAGCGTGCCGGCGTGTTGTAGCCCGAGGTGCGCAACACCGCCATGCCTGGCACGTACTGGCCGGTCAAGGTCACCAGCGCCAGTGGCAGGCCGATGTTGATGATTGCGTGCCAGTTCCATTCAGGGGCGATGAAGATCGGCTGGGCCACGGCGATGGTGATCGAGGTGCTATTGAGTTCACCGAACGAGGCGGCCACCGCGCAACCGACGATCAGCACCGACAGGATCGCGTAGCGTGGCGAAAAGCGCTTGAAGATCAGGTATGCCGCGATCATCGCCAAGACCAGAGCCGGCTGCAGTTTGATCGACGTGAACAGCTCGGCGCCGAAGCGGAACAGGATCCCGGCGAGCATGGCGGCGGCAATGGCCTTGGGCAAGCGGCTCATCAGCTTGTCGAACGCACCGGACAGGCCGACCAGCGCGATGATCACCGACGCCACCACATAAGCACCGATGGCCTGGGGCAGGGTCACGGTGGGCAGCATCGACACCAGCAACGCTGCACCCGGTGTCGACCATGCGGTGATGACCGGAACACGCAGGCGCCAGCTCAGGAACAGGCCGGTAATCCCGCTGCCAATGGAGATGGCCCAGATCCATGAAGACACCACGTCGTTGGGCAGGTGCGCTTCCTTGGCTGCCTGGAACACGATGATGAGCGGGCCGGCGTAGGAAATGATCACGGCGATGAAGCCCGCGATGATCGCCGACAGAGATAGATCCTTTCTGAATGTGTCCATGATGTCTCGACTTGGCGCGACAGGAGCGCGCAGTGAATGATTGAGTCGATTGCTTCGATTCGAGATCAGTGTATTTGAATGAATTGAGTTGATTCAATAGGGGGCGGGATTGTTACGAGATATTTTTCTGTTGTGATGGGCTATTTTTGCGAATTTAAAGAACTAAGTATTTGATTTTAAATGATTTTATTTCTATTAAAAATTTCTTCACATGGCATTGAGAAACGATTCAATAATCGTATCAATCGACTCAATGTGTCGATTGTGTCGAATTATTAGTTGCCTAACCTCCATGTGATATGCTCGGATATTCATCATTTCTACGATGGGCAGTGATCATTCATGTGGGTTCCCCAGCTAAGCGAGTTCAGTCAGCCGATGTATTTGTCGATTGCCGATGCGTTGGCGCGCGATATCAACAACGGCGTGTTGAACGAGGGCGATCGCCTGCCGACCTTGCGGGAGCTGGCCACCACCTTGAATGTCACGCCGGGCACCATCAGTCGGGCCTATAGCGAAGCTCATCGGCGTCGCTTGGTGCAGGGGGAAGTGGGGCGTGGCACCTACGTGCTCAACCAGAAACAGCTGGAGCTGCCGGCCAGCAACAGCGCCTCCGCGCCGCTGAACCTGGGGCAATCCGAACTGCTCGATCTTTCGATCATCAAGCCCTACAGCGAAACCCTGGAGTACTGGTTGCGTGGCGCGCTGGTGGGCATGGCCAAGAGCACCGATTTCGCTCGCGCACTGGATTACGCGCCGGATGGCGGTCACCCGGCGCATCGCGAGGCGGGGGCGCAATGGTTGCGTCATTCATTGCCCGACGCGCAATGGCAGCAAGTGGTGATTACCGCAGGAGCCCAGCATGGCTTGATGGTGGCGATGAGCGCCCTGACCAACGCCGGTGACCTGGTGCTCTGCGAAGCGCTTTGCTACCCGGGCATCATCTCCCTGGCCCACGGTCTTGAGCGGCGCCTGCGTGGCGTGCCGATGGATGACGAGGGCATCATTCCCGAAGCGTTGCGTGAACTGTGCCTGCGAGAGAAGCCGGCGATGCTGGTCTGCGTGGCGACCTGCCAGAACCCGACGGCGGCGATCATGTCGCAGAAGCGTCGGGCCCAGATCGCCGCGCTTGCCGAGGAGTTCGACTTCATCATCCTGGACGATGATATCTATGGCTTCCTGGCCACCGACCCATCGATCAAGCCACTGTCGGCCTTTGCGCCGGACCGTTCGGTGTACCTGACCAGTCTGTCGAAATCGGTCATGCCGGCGCTTCGTGTCGGTTATATCTACAGCCCGCCGAAACTGCTGTCGCGCCTGACCTCGATGGTGCGCAGCAGCGTCTGGATGCCGTCGCCATTGACCGCGCAGTTGGCCAGCAATGTGATTACCGAGGGCCTGGACAAGAAACTGATTCGCATCCAGCGCAACGAGGCGGCGGGGCGACAAGCGATCGCCCGGGAAATCTTTGCCAATTTCGAGCTCAAGACCCAGCCATATTCCTATCACGTCTGGTTGACGCTGCCGGAGCCATGGACCAGCGACGAGTTCACCATGCTCGCCCGGGCCAACGGTGTATTGGTCCTCAGCGGCACCCAATTCCAGGCTGAGCGCTCAGGGACCACCCGCTGTGTACGGCTGGTGTTGATGTCCCCTACCAGCCAGGACGAACTGCGTTTCGCCCTGACCAAGCTGGCGAGCCTGATCGATTCAGATCCGCGCCGTTATTACTGAAAAAGATCGCAGCCTTCGGCAGCTCCTGCACGGTTGTTCCATGTGGGAGCTGCCGAAGGCTGCGATCTTTTTTAGTTATTCGTCCGACGGATTGAGCAGTTCGGACAAGGCGTCCGGCTGGCTCTTGAACGCCTTGGCGAACACATCACGATTCTTCGCCATGTAGATCCCGGCTTCCTCGACCTGTTGCTCGCTCAGCGATGGAACGGCTTTTTGCAACACCTCTGCCAGCAATTCGGCGAGTTCCAGCATTTTGTCATGACGGTCAGCTTCGGCTTTATCCATGAACAAGCGCTCCAGATCTCGGCTGCTGCGGTATACCACTTCGACGGCCATTCACCACCTCACATGCCTTCACATTGGTTGTCTTTGTGACTACTGTATTTATATACAGGCAAAAGAATAAGCGAATCCTGTTGCTTTGGATAGTGGCTTTTTAATGTAGATCGGTTTCGGCATGTGAGGACAAAGCTTGTGGGAGTAAAAGCTTGTGTGGGAGCAAAGCTTGCTCGCGACAAGGCCGCATGACGATCACAAAAGTGCCGGATACCAGCCTATCGCCATCTCACCTTCAGTCGCTGGCCTTTTTTCTGCATGCAGAACAACCGTCACGTCCAACCCGCATCATCCGGTCGAGCCGACCTAAGGAAACTACATCGTGAAAATCAACTGGGCCGAGACCTTGCGCCAGAACGTCCATCAACTGGCCGAGTCCCTGGGAAACCTGTTCGTCGAGACCTTCCATTACCTGGCCCTGTTCGCCATCGGAGCGGTGACCGCGTGGGCGGCGGTAATGGAATTCTTGCAGATGATCGAAGCAGGACACATCAAGATCGATGACATCCTGCTGCTGTTCATCTATCTGGAATTGGGGGCGATGGTCGGGATCTACTTCAAGACCAACCACATGCCGGTGCGGTTCCTGATCTACGTGGCGATCACGGCGCTGACGCGGCTGCTGATTTCCAACGTTTCCCATCACAGCCCGCCGGACCTGGGAATCATCTACCTGTGTGGTGGCATCCTGCTGCTGGCGTTCTCGATCCTGGTGGTGCGCTACGCTTCGTCGCAGTTTCCCTCGGTGAAGATCGAGCACCCGCACCGCAAGGTCGGCGCGGGTTCCAGCGAGCATGCCGAGGTGGAGAAAGGAGAAATCTAGATCCCGGCGGCAGAGGGCGCCGGCCCCTGTGCGTGCGGTGGTGGCAGCTTGATGCTGTCACCGCCGGTCATGGCTTCGAGGATGGCCACGGCGCTGTGGCCCTGCTCGATGGCGATACCGAACTGAATGCTTTGCACCAGGCGCTTGAGCCGCTCCGGGTCGTTGCGCTGCTGGGCGCTGATCATGCGTTTGGCAACGATGCGCCCGCTCTTGGACAGGGTCAGCATGATGCTGCCGTCCAGGCCCTGAATGCTCAGGTTGATTTGATAATGCGGCGCAAAGGCGTCGGTAATGATCTGAAAAGGGTTGTCCATGATGCGTCACCGCCTGATTGAACGTGCAGTTGTTGACCGGCCATGATCGGGATTAGTTCGCAACACCGGACCACCGGCCATTCCATGATCGTGTTCATCTCGAGATTCCTGGGGCCGGGCAGGTCTCAAGATCAAAAGATCGCAGCCTGCGGCAGCTCCTACAGGGAGTTAGCAAGTGGCATGCCGGAAAAACTGTCGGACAATGATCACGGCGCCTGGGCGCCAAACGCTCTGGAATGCGGCTGTGGCCGCTGCCCGTTTCGGGGCAATAACGCGCGGATGTTCGCTGACGGTGCAGGAGGGGAGGCGATTTACGGTGGGCAGGCAGGGCAGGGGTAACTCCCGACATTAACAGCGCTTTTGGCTGTTGTCTGGCTTTATTTGCATATGAATATTTATCTTTTTTTAGGGGTTGAATTGTTCTTCCGCCAGCCCGACTCTGTATTCAAGGGGCCGTTGCATCAACGTCGACGGCCCCCGGCGAGCTAGCTGAAATAAGGGATGAACTATGCAAATCCAAGTCAACAGCGATAACCATATTCAAAGCAGCATCCGACTGGAGGAGTGGGTACGTACTACCATCGAAAGCACGCTCGAACGTTATGAAGAGGACCTGACACGGGTTGAGGTTCATCTGCGGGACGAGAACGGCGATAAGCCTGGTCCCCATGATCTGCGTTGCCAGCTTGAAGCACGGCCGAAGGGCCATCAGCCGATTTCCGTGACGCATAAGGCCGAATCGCTGGAACTGGCGATCGAAGGCGCGGCCACCAAACTTGAAAATGCCCTGGAGCATTTGTTCGGCAAACTGCGCGGAAAGCGCGCCGTCATTGAGGAGCCGAGCGAATCCGTAGCCTTGGCCGATGCGATGCTGGAAGAGGAATTCCTGGAAAACGAACGGGCCGCGCTTCACGGCTGAAACCTCGTTCATTTCACTTGCGACTGAAAAACGGGCCTGCAATCGCAGGCCCGTTTTGTTTTTATCGCTTTGCGCTCCTGCATTGATCACATTCTCCTGTGGGAGCGAGCCTGCTCGCGATGGCGATAGCCGGCGCTAGCGCAAGAACGCCTGCCGATACTCCCCAGGCGTCGCACCCAGGGCCTGACGGAATCGATTGGTGAAGTGGCTGGCGCTGGCAAATCCGCAGGCCAGCGCCACGTCGCCCAGCGGTTGTGAGGTGGTGCGCAGCAAATGCCGCGCGCAGGTCAAGCGTCTGGCCAGCACATATTGATGAGGAGGCAGCCCGAAGCTTTCGCGGAACATCCGCGCGAAGTGGTATTCGGACAACGCACACAGCGCCGCCAATTGGCCGAGGCTGATGGCATTGGCCAAGTGGCTGTCGACGTAATCCACCAGCAACCGCCGTTGATGAGCGGCCAGGCCGCCTTTGAGGCGAAGTCCCTGGCGCTGGCCCACCTGGCTGAGCAGCAGGTGATTGAGCAAGTCATGGGCCAGGCTGGTGGTCAGCAGGCGTTCACCGGGTTCGTCCCAGTTCAGCGCGATCAACTGGCGAAAACGCTGTGCTTGTCGCGGGTCGTCGAGGAAGGTCTCCTCGTGCAGTTGCACCTGCCGGGGCTCGCGGTCCAGCAGCGTGACGCAACCAAGGGCAAATTGTTCCGCACTGAAATACAGGTGGGCGAGGCGAATATCGCCGTTGATGACCCAGGCTGATTCATGCCCGGCCGGCAGGATGCAGAGTTTGTCCGGTGCCCCCGTGGTGTCGGGTCGCTCGCGGCGAAACGTACCGGTGCCGCCAGCGATGTAGCACGATAGCGTATGGTGCGTTGGCGCCTCGTAGTCCTGGGCATCGTGGTGATTGCTCCACAAAGCGGCCGCCAAGCCGTCCCCGAGCTCGGCGCTGTGCTCCAGGCGAGCATTGGGCGAGCTGTTGAGGGCTTGAAAGACTTGCAAGGTTTGCAGTGTGGACATGATCGGTTCTCCAACGCTTGCATCCTACTCCGTCGGCCGGTCCGTGCCAGCCTGTCAGCTGACAAAACCGCAAGTTTACGCAAGCGCCGGGTCAATGGCAGCGGGACACTGAACGTCATTGTCAGGAGCCGTCACCATGAACCTCTCGTTGTACCTGCTTACCGTGCTCATCTGGGGCACCACCTGGATTGCCCTGAAACTGCAGTTGGGCGTCGTCGCCATCCCGGTGTCGATTGTCTATCGCTTCGGTCTTGCGGCCCTGATCCTGTTTGCGATGCTTTTGCTCAGCCGGCGCTTGCAGGTGATGAACCGGCGCGGTCACTTGATTTGCGTTGCCCAGGGCCTGTGTCTGTTCTGCATCAATTTCATGTGCTTCCTGACCGCCAGCCAGTGGATTCCCAGTGGATTGGTCGCCGTGGTGTTTTCCACCGCCACGCTCTGGAATGCCCTCAATGCCCGTGTGTTCTTCGGTCAGCGGATTGCCCGTAACGTGCTGTTGGGTGGCGCCCTGGGGCTGCTGGGGCTGGCGCTGCTGTTCTGGCCGGAACTGGCCGGTCATAGCGCCAGCCCACAAACCTTGCTTGGCCTGGCGCTGGCGTTGTTGGGCACCTTGTGTTTCTCGGCAGGCAACATGCTGTCGAGCCTGCAACAGAAGGCCGGCCTCAAGCCGTTGACCACCAACGCCTGGGGCATGGCCTATGGCGCGGCGATGTTGGCGGTGTGGTGCGCGTTCAAAGGCATCCCGTTCGACATGGAATGGAACACGCGCTACATCGGCTCACTGTTGTACCTGGTGATCCCGGGTTCGGTGATCGGCTTTACGGCCTATCTGACGCTGGTGGGGCGCATGGGGCCGGAGCGGGCGGCGTATTGCACCGTGTTGTTCCCGGTGGTGGCGTTGAACGTGTCGGCGTTTGTCGAGGGCTACCAGTGGACGGCGCCGGCATTGGTGGGGCTGGTATTGGTGATGCTGGGGAACGTGCTGGTGTTTCGCAAGCCTCGGCCGCAGCCCATGAAGGCCGCCTTGGGTGCGCGTTGAAATGACTGCTTAGGCCGGCCCGCTCGGGCCGGCCTAAGCGGTTACTTCCAGACCTGCGGGTTGACCAGGTTCTGCGGTCGCTCGCCCAGCAATGCACTGCGCAGGTTATCCACAGCCAGATCGGCCATGGCGGCACGGGTTTCGTGGGTGGCCGAGCCGATGTGGGGCAGGGTGACGGCGTTTTTCAACTGGAACAGCGGCGATTCGGCCAGCGGTTCTTTCTCGTAGACATCCAGCCCGGCGCCGCGGATGCGATTGTTCTGCAGGGCTTCGATCAGCGCCGGTTCATCCACCACCGGGCCCCGGGAAATGTTGACCAGGATGGCGCTCGGTTTCATCAGGCCCAGTTCACGCTGGCCGATCAGATGGCGGGTCTTCTCGCTCAATGGCACGACGAGGCAGACGAAGTCCGCTTCGGCCAGCAACTGGTCCAGTTCGCGAAATTGTGCGCCCAATTGGTTTTCCAGTTCGGTCTTGCGGCTGTTGCCGCTGTAGAGGATCGGCATGTTGAACCCCAGCCGGCCACGCCGGGCAATGGCTGCGCCGATGTTGCCCATGCCGACGATACCCAGGGTCTTGCCATGTACATCGCTGCCGAACAGTTGCGGGCCGACTGTCGCCTGCCATTGGCCTGCCTTGGTCCAGGCGTCCAGTTCGGCCACGCGCCGGGCGCTGCTCATCAGCAGGGCGAAGGCAAGGTCGGCGGTGCTTTCGGTGAGTACGTCGGGGGTATTGGTGAGCATGATCCCGCGCTCGTTGAAGTAGGCCAGGTCATAGTTGTCGTAGCCCACCGATATGCTGGATACCACTTGCAGGTTCGCGGCGCCTTGCAGTTGTTCGCGCCCGAGCTTGCGACCGACCCCGATCAGCCCGTGGGCGTGGGGCAGGGCTTCGTTGAACTGTGCGTTGATATCGCCCTTGGACGGGCTCGGCACAATTACGTCGAAGTCCTGTTGCAGGCGCTCGACCACCTGGGGCGTGATACGACTGAAGGCAAGTACGGTTTTTTTCATCGTGCAAGGCTCATCGGGGAGAAGATACCAAGCACGCTAACATTCCTGGCGAGGGTTAGGCGAGAGGGAGCTGATTGGGAATGTAGCCAACCCCTGTGGGAGCGAGCTTGCTCGCGATAGCCGTAGACCACTCAACATGGATGTCGGCTGACAGTCCGCCATCGCGAGCAAGCTCGCTCCCACAGGGGCCTGCAGTGGACAAGGCATTGGGGCTCACCCCAGGTAGAATGTGGGAGCGAGTCGCTAGGTTTATGCCGCCCGCAGCGAAATAAAGGCGTAATTGATCGGCGCTTCAGTGACCACCCGCGCGCCGCTGGCCAATACCTGGCTGGCCACATCATCGCCAGACAGATGGAACAGCCATTCACTGGTGTGCTGTTGCGCAGGTTGCAGGCGTGCCTGATCGAGGGCGGCCACGAATGCGCTCATCTGCGGCAGATACGCGGTGAACCCGTCACCCTTGAGCGCGGTGGTGCGGATGCCCAGGGCGGCGCAGATGCGGTCCTTGATGGCGATCTCTTCACGGTCGGCCTGGCGTGAACGCTCGATCAACCGGACCAGTTCCTGATCGACCAGTTCACCGCCGAGTATCAGTTGTGGCCCGGTTTCCCACGACTCTGGAGGGCATTCCTTGACGGCGATATTGAGCGGGATGTGCGGGTTGATTTCCATCGGATAGATGCGGCACACCAAGGGGCGGCGCTCATAGATGCGGCACAGGTTTTCATCGTCAAGATTCCGACAACGGCCGACGTTGTAGGCGGCAAAGGTGATCGCCACAAGGGCGTCGATGCTGCCGCTGTGGACCACCGCCGAGCGGCGCTCGGCATGCTCGCGTTGCCCTGCCGGCAGGCCGAGGCCGTTGGGCAGGAAGGCTTCCACCAGGACAATCACCTGGCCGCCGTCGTCCGCCCACATCCGGGCCTCGTCGAGGGTCAGGGGGACGTGGTGATCGGTGCAGCATTTGCCGCACCCTACACAGGAAAACGTTGTGTTCATTGAGCGCCCGGTCGCAGAAAGCTGGGGAACGGCGACAGAAAAACGCCGTGATGGACCGTGCGAAGCAAGTTATGCGCCACTCACCGGTCGGTAGCGGCCGGGCGGATCGAGTCCCACTCGGTCACATAGGCGGTTTTGGTTTTTTTGCGGTAGAGGCACAACTCGGTGCCGATCGCCCCTTTCATGTGTTTCTGCGGATATTGGCCTTGCAGTAACAGCGCGGTGTAGCCGACTTGGTCGTCGAATTGAGCGGCGTTACCCACCGGCTCGGCGCTCTTCAAGCCGCTGGCCTTGATGCAACTGGCCAGCACGGCTTTGTCGTGGGCGGCCCAGGCGTCCGGGCTGGAGGCATGGGCCTGGGAGGCCAGGACGGTGAGGCCAAGGAGAATCAGTAGACGGATTTTCATCAGGGAGCCTTGTTCCGGGAAGCCAGGACAAGATTATGCCTGAGGTTGTCGGACGGTGATCGCCCCCACGCGTGAACGCAGAAGCGAGCAACCTATATGACTCAGTGACCCTGCTCGGCAACGGCCTTGGCCGCCGTGATCAGGCACTTGGTCAGTTCCGGTGAAGAGAACTTGGTGAGCACGCCGTTGGCACCCGACAGCCGGGCTTTTTCGCTGTTCATGGCGCTGTCCAGCGAGGTGTGCAGCAATACGTAGAGGTGGGCGAAGTCTGGGGTTTCGCGCAGGGTCCGGGTGAGGGCATAGCCGTCCATCTCCGACATCTCGATGTCGGAGACGATCAGGTTGATCTGTTCGGCCGTGCCTTGCAGGTCCAGCAGGCACTCGATGGCTTCCTTGGCGCTGCGCGCGGTGTGGCATTGCAGGCCCAGGTTGCGCAGGGTGTGCACCGATTGCTGCAGCGCGACCTGGCTGTCATCGACCACCAGGATCCGTGCGTTGCCCAGCACCTCGGCGTCTTCCATGCTCAGTTCGGTCGGCGCGGTTTCGATCTGTGCCGGGGCGATGCCGTGGATGACCTTTTCGATATCCAGCACCTGCACCAGCGTGCCGTCCACCGAGGTCACGCCGGTGATGTACGAACGCACACCGCCGGAGCCGTAGGGCGGCGGTTTGATGTCGGTGGTCAGGCAATGCACGATCTTGCTCACCGCCTGCACGTGCAAACCCTGTTTGGAACGGCTGACGTCAGTGACGATCAGGCAGCCGCCATCCGGGTCTTCCAGCGGTCGCTCGCCAATGGCGCGGCTCAGGTCGATCACCGACAACGATGTCCCGCGCAGGGTGGCGATGCCTTTGACGTGCGGATGCGACTCCGGCAGCTTGGTCAATGGTGGGCAGGGAATGATTTCACTGACCTTGAGCAGGTTGATTGCCATCAGCTTGCCGCTGCGCAAGGTAAACAGCAGAAGCGAAAGTGAATCTGCGCGGGCTTTGTTGGAAGACATAAAAACCTTCTGTGGAAAAAGGTGGGGCGAACTCGAGGATCGCCAAAACAGCTTTTGATATTGGGTTATCGACTCGTTGGGGACAGGCTTTAGGGCAAAAGCCGTCGGCAACCCAATTCACTTGCTCAAATTTCCTTTGAGTGTGCCAATCCACAGGTTTCTATTTCAGCCCCAACCGCCGGGCCATCCGCCCCAGGTTCGCCCGGTCCAGCCCTAGCTCCCGGGCGGCGCTGGCCCAGTTGTGCCGGTGACGCTCCAGGCAGGCAGCGATCAGCGTGCGCTGGAACTCGTCCACCGCTTCGCGCAAGTCTCCGGTTACGCCCTGCGCGGTCGGTGCCGGGCTGATGGGCGAAGGTATGGGGTTGTCCACAGGCGCCTGGGGCAAATCCAGGTCCTGGGCGCTGAGACTGAGGATTTTCGGGCGCGTCGCGCACCGGCCCAAGGCCTTCAAGGCGCTGCGGCCGATCAGGTGTTCCAGTTCGCGCACATTGCCCGGCCAGTCGTAGGCCAGCAGTGCGGCCTGGGCATCGCTGGTCAGGCGCAGGCTGCCCAGGCCCATGCGCGAACGGTTGTGCTCCAGGAAAAAACCGCTGAGCAGCAGCACGTCCCGCCCGCGATCGCGCAGCGCCGGCACCTGCAGCGGATACACGCTCAAGCGATGGTAGAAGTCGGCCCGATACCGGCCGTTGCGCACTTCTTCGGCCAGGTCGCGATTGGTGGCCGCGATCAGGCGCACATCGACCCGGTGTTCCTTGTCCGAGCCCAGGCGTTGCAGTTGGCCGCTTTGCAGTACCCGCAACAACTTGGCCTGGACAGTCAGGGACAACTCGCCCACTTCGTCGAGGAACAAGGTGCCGCCGTCGGCCAGTTCGAACTTGCCGCGCCGGTCGTTCGTGGCCCCGGTGAAGGCGCCTCGTACATGGCCGAAGAGTTCGCTTTCCACCAGCGTATCGGGCAGGGCGGCGCAATTGAGGCTGATGAGTGGCTGCTCGGCACGTTTCGACGCGGCATGGATGGCCTGGGCGACCAGTTCCTTGCCCACGCCGGTTTCGCCGGTGATCAATACCGTCAGGTCGCTGCTGCCCACCAGCGCGATCTCTTCCACCAGGCGCTTGTGGGCCTTGCTCTGGCCGACCATGTCGCGAGGTTGCTGGCCGCTGGCCTGGCGATAGACCTCGGCGCGGCGGTGCTCGTCCTCGGCCTTCAGTGCCAGGCGCTCGATGCGCTCGGCGGCGCTGACCGTGGCGGCGGCGAGGCTGGCGAAGGCTTGCAGGGCACTCAGGTCGATGGGCTCGAAGCGCTCAGGATCCAGCGAATCCAGGGTCAGCAGGCCCCAGGGCCGTTCGTCGACGAACAGCGGGCAGCCCATGCAGTCATGAACCTCCAGATGTTCGGCGAGCCCCTCGACCAGTCCGTCGTACGGATCGGGCAGGCCGCTGTCGGCGGCGAAGCGAGTGGGCTGTGGGCTGGCCAGCAGCGCTTCGAAGCGCGGGTGTTCGCTGACCCGGAATCGCCGGCCCAGTGTATCGGTGCTCAGGCCATCCACGGCGAGCGGCACCAGGCAGTCGCCGTCCAGGCGCAACAATGCCGCCGCATCGCAGGGCAGCAGGGTTCGCAAGGTGCCGAGCAGGCGACGATAACGTTCGCCTTCAGGCAGTTCGCGGGACAGATCGGCCACCAGTGGTAGCAGGGAGGTCAGCAGGGCGGTTGCGGTCATAATGACTCCATGTAGTCTTAACGACTATAAGGTGGGCCGTGTCGATATGACTACATTGTTTTTAACTATCTGATATTTAATGAAAAAATTTATGGCATGGAAACTGATAAGACTTACCTAACTGTTATCGGTCATACGCCAGGAGTCACCCTATGCTCAGTCGAGAAGAACGCGCCATCATTCGCTCCACCGTTCCGTTGCTTGAAAGTGGTGGTGAGGCGCTGATCACTCACTTCTATCGCATGATGCTGTCCGAATACCCGCAGGTGCGCCCATTGTTCAACCAGGCTCACCAGGCCAGTGGCGATCAACCGCGGGCCTTGGCCAACGGTGTGTTGATGTATGCGCGGCACATTGACCAGCTCGATCAATTGGACGACCTGGTGGCGAAGATCGTCAACAAGCACGTTGCCCTGCAGATCCTGCCGGAACATTACCCGATTGTCGGTTCGTGCCTGCTGCGAGCAATTGCCGAAGTGCTGGGCGCAGAGATCGCCACGCCCGAAGTGATTGCGGCGTGGGGCGCAGCCTACAACCAGTTGGCCGATATCCTGATCGGCGCCGAAGCCGGCATGTACGACAAGAAGGCCGAGGCGCCGGGCGGCTGGCGTGGCGAGCGTGAGTTCATCCTGACTGCCAAGGTGCAGGAAAGCTCGGAGATCACTTCGTTTTACTTTGAACCGGCGGACAAGGGCCCGATCCTGCTGGCCGAGCCAGGCCAGTACATCGGCATGAAGCTCATGCTCGATGGCGAGGAAGTACGCCGCAACTATTCACTGTCAGCCCTGGCGGACAACGGTCAATACCGTATCAGCGTCAAGCGCGAGCCGGGCGGGCGGGTGTCCAACCACCTGCATCATCATTTCGACGTCGGCAGCCGCATCCAGTTGTTCCCACCGTCCGGGGATTTCTACCTGACTGCCAGCGACAAACCGCTGGTGCTGATCAGTGGCGGTGTCGGCATCACCCCGACCCTGGCCATGTTGCAGGCGGCGCTGCAAACCGAGCGGCCGGTGCATTTCATTCATTGCGCGCGCAACGGCCGTGCCCATGCCTTCCGCGACTGGATCGACGAGCTGGCCAAGCGGCATCCGCAGCTCAAGCGCTTCTACTGCTACGACGAAGACGACGGCTTGAGCCCAGCGGCCGACAAGGTGGGGCTGTTGAGCCAGGAACAACTGGCGCAATGGCTGCCGCAGCAACGTGACGTGGACGCCTATTTCCTCGGGCCGAAGGGCTTCATGGGCGCCGTCAAGCGCCACCTCAAGGCCTTGGGCGTGCCGGAGCAGCAGAGCCGTTACGAATTCTTCGGCCCGGCGGCGGCACTGGAATAAGGCCGCGCTAAACCGGGAGACCGGGTTGCCTTCATCGCGAGCAGGCTCGCTCCCACAAGGGATCTGCGGTGGACACGATTCCTGTGAACACCACAAAAAAACTGTGGGAGCGGGCTTGCTCGCGATTGCGTCAGTACATTCAACATCAATGCAAGCTGACCCACCGCTATCGCGAGCAGGCTCGCTCCCACAAGGGATCTGCGGTGGACACGATTCCTGTGAACACCACAAAAAAACTGTGGGAGCGAGCCTGCTCGCGATGGCGGCGGCAGGTCCATCCTGGGTCCAACTGACCAGAATTAATCCGTACTTAACCTTCTCAAGGTCTATTCCCCTTCAATGTCGACGCCCGCTGCTCGTTCACTGTCATGGTCTGCGTGTAGACTTCGGGCATCCGACCGCGCGCCCGAGCGTCGCCGTGCCGCGCGTCGATCAATGCAGACAAAGGGAAACGCAATGAGTGAGGAAATGATGCGGTTAGGCCGTGAGCGGCGCTATCTGGTGCTGCTGGGGCTGATCTGCCTGGCGCTGATCGGCGGTGCGCTGTACATGCAGGTGGCCCTCGGCGAGGCGCCGTGCCCGCTGTGTATCTTGCAACGCTATGCGCTGTTGCTGATCGCGATCTTCGCCTTCATCGGTGCCGCCATGCGCACCCGCCGCAGCCTGACGATCTTCGAAGGCCTGGTGGTGCTCAGCGCCCTGGCCGGTGCCGGGGTGGCAGGGCATCACGTGTACACCCAGTTCTTCCCGGCGGTCAGTTGCGGCATCGACGTGTTGCAACCGATTGTCGATGACCTGCCGCTGGCGAAGATCTTTCCGCTGGGGTTCCAGGTCGATGGCTTTTGCTCCACCCCCTACCCACCGATCCTGGGTCTGTCCCTGGCGCAATGGGCACTGGTGGCCTTCGTGTTGACGGTAGTGCTGGTGCCGTTGCTGGTGTCACGTAACCGTAAACAGATTCGCTGAAGCGTCTTCATGAAACGCCCCGGTTTCTCTTCTGGAGAGCCGGGGCGTTTTGCGTTTCACTCTTGAGCCGGACCGTCCTTGATCCGAGGCAAGAATAGCCTGCGACAATGTGCGACATGTTGTCACATATCTTGAGCCGCTCAGCCTTTTCGAGGGCAATTAAGCGCACCTTCCTGTAACAAAAAGCCGTCCGGTTTCGCAAAACGCGTATCACCTGCAGCAGGCATTTTTAACAGCGAAGCGTCGGGCGCCAGAGCCCCCGAAAACTGGGCGCTTGCCGGGCAAAAAAGCTCTTCGTGATCCTGTCGAGCTGTCTAAATCGGGCATAGTAGCCCTACGTTTTTTGGGGTTCTTGTTGAGAATTAATTTCGATAACATACTGACTTGTTGCAATATCTGCGAAAGATTGTTGCCGGATCGGATAAAAATTATTTCGAGATGAGACATGGTCTACAGCGCCTCAGCTCACTACAATCGCCCGCACCGATTTTCCGACCCGGCTCAAGCTTGAGCACGAGAGTGGTCGAAGGGCGCCAGCGCCCCATGCGACCCCAGGTGTCGGTGCCTCCAACTACCCGCACCAAATGGAATTGGGCTTGAACTAGGCCTTTGACCAACGAATAAGAACTCACTGCTGGCCCAGGATGTGTCGAACAGCCGCTGACGTTCGACGGGCAGCCCTTATTCAATCCAAGAAAATGCCAACCCTTGGCAGGGTGAAGTGTTGGCGATCAAAACCCAACTGCATTGCGCAAGCTGCTTTAGAGGTCGTGAGATGAGTAAAAACAGGTACCCCCGATTACTAGGCTTGTTGCCGCTGCTCGGCACGTTGCTGCTGGGAGGCTGCAACATGACCTTGCTCGATCCCAAGGGCCAGGTCGGCCTGGATGAACGAAACCTGATCATCACCGCTACGCTGCTGATGTTGCTGGTCGTTGTGCCGGTCATCGTCATGACCTTCCTGTTCGCCTGGAAGTACCGCGCAACCAATACCAATGCCACCTACACGCCGAAGTGGTCGCATTCGACCAAGATCGAAGTGGCGGTGTGGACCATTCCGGTTCTGATCATCATTGCCCTGGGTTACGTCACCTACAAGTCGACCCACGCCCTGGACCCGTATCGTCCGCTGGATTCCGACGTCAAGCCGATCACCATTGAAGTGGTCTCCATGGACTGGAAGTGGTTGTTCATCTATCCGGAACAAGGCATTGCCACGGTCAACAAGATCGTGTTCCCGGCCCACACGCCGATCAATTTCAAGGTCACTTCCGACACCGTGATGAACTCGTTCTTCATCCCGGGCCTGGGCGGCCAGATCTATGCGATGGCGGGCATGCAGACCAAGCTGCACCTGATCGCCAACCAGAACGCCGAACTCGACGGTATCTCCGCCAACTACAGCGGCGCGGGCTTTACCGGTATGAAGTTCAAAGCAATCGCCACGACCCAGGAAGATTTCGACGCCTGGGTCAACGATGTGAAGAAGGCACCTAAACAGCTTGAAAAAGCTGAATACGAAGCCCTTTCCAAGCCGAGCCAGAACAATCCAGTCGAACTCTACTCGTCGGTTACGCCGAACCTGTTTCAGACCATCATCGACAAGTATGAAGGGATGAATCCGGGCAAGCCGATGCACCACGAGAAGAACGAGAAGGAAGTGGCCCACAACATGGAAGGGATGGACATGAGTTCGCATTCAGCTGCCGGGGCAGAGGAGTAAACGATGTTTGGTAAATTAAGTTGGGAAGCGATCCCGTTCCACGAGCCGATTGTCATGGTGACCCTCGCCATCATCGCACTCGGCGGTCTGGCGCTGTTCGCGGGGATCACTTACTTCAAGAAGTGGACCTACCTGTGGACCGAGTGGCTGACATCGGTCGACCACAAGAAAATCGGCGTGATGTACATCGTCGTCGCCATGGTCATGCTGCTGCGTGGTTTTGCCGACGCCATCATGATGCGTACCCAGCTGGCCATGGCCACCGAGGGTTCGCCTGGCTACCTGCCGCCTGAACACTATGACCAGATATTCACCGCCCACGGTGTGATCATGATCATCTTCATGGCGATGCCATTCTTCACCGGCCTGATGAACCTTGCAGTGCCGCTGCAGATCGGCGCCCGTGACGTCGCCTTCCCGTTCCTGAACTCCCTGAGCTTCTGGTTGCTGGTTTCCGGCGTAGTGCTGATCAACCTGTCCCTGGGCGTTGGCGAATTCGCCAAGACCGGTTGGGTTGCCTATCCACCGCTGTCGGGCCTGCAATACAGTCCGGGCGTGGGGATGGATTACTACATCTGGGCGCTACAGCTATCCGGGTTGGGTACAACGCTGACGGGGGTCAACTTCCTGGCCACCGTGGTCAAAATGCGTACCCCGGGCATGAAGCTGATGGACATGCCGATCTTCACCTGGACCTGCACCTGGGCCAACGTCCTGATCGTCGCTTCCTTCCCGATCCTGACCGCTACCCTGGCTCTGCTGACGCTTGACCGCTACATGGATTTCCACATTTTCACCAATGAACTTGGTGGCAATCCGATGATGTACGTCAACCTGTTCTGGGCCTGGGGTCACCCTGAGGTGTACATCCTGATCCTCCCGGCGTTCGGGATTTTCTCCGAAGTCATCTCGACCTTCTCCGGCAAGAAACTGTTCGGCCACCACTCGATGATCTACGCCAGCGGCGCGATCTCGGTACTGGGCTTCATGGTCTGGCTGCACCACTTCTTCACCATGGGTTCGGGCGCCAGCGTCAACGCCTTCTTCGGCCTGGCGACGATGCTGATTTCGATCCCGACGGGGGTGAAGCTATTCAACTGGCTGTTCACCATCTATCAGGGCCGCCTGCGTTTCACCAGCCACGTGATGTGGACCCTGGGCTTCATGGTGACCTTCGCCATCGGCGGCATGACCGGCGTATTGCTGGCCATCCCGGGTGCTGACTTCGTGCTGCACAACAGCCTGTTCGTGATCGCGCACTTCCACAACGTGATCATCGGTGGCGCCGTGTTTGGCTACATCGCCGGCTTCGCCTTCTACTTCCCGAAAGCGTTCGGCTTCAAGCTGCACGAAGGCTGGGGCAAGGCAGCGTTCTGGTTCTGGATCACCGGCTTCTTCGTCGCGTTCATGCCGCTCTATGTACTGGGCTTCATGGGCATGACCCGTCGCCTGAACACCACCACCAACCCTGAGTGGGTGCCGTACCTGTACGTCGCCATGTTCGGTGCGGTGATGATCGCTGTTGGTATCGCCTGCCAGCTGATCCAGTTGTATGTCAGCGTGCGCGATCGCAACAAGCCAGAGAACATGTGCGACCACGGTGACCCGTGGAATGCCCATACCCTGGAATGGTCGACCTCTTCGCCACCGCCGTTCTACAACTTCGCCGTGCTGCCAAAAGCAGACGTCATCGACCCGTTCACCGAAGCCAAGGAAAACGGCACCGCGTACCCGGTCCCGGCCAAGTACGAGCCGATCCACATGCCCAACAACACCGCTACCGGTGTGGTCATGGGCGCGCTGCTGACCGTGTTCGGTTTCGCGATGATCTGGCACATCTGGTGGCTGGCCATCGCCAGCCTGGTCGGCACCGTGGTGTATTTCGCTATCCATGCTGCCCGTGACGATCAGGGCTACATGGTGCCGGTGGATGTCATCGAGCGCATCGAAGCCGAGCAGCACAAACGTCTGGTAGCGGCCGGGAAAGTCCCTGCCACCGCCACCCGTGTTGAAACCTCGTTGGAACAGGCTTAAACCATGTCGAACTTAGTGACCACTGTTGGACACGCCCATGGTCATGACCATGGGCACGATGACCATCACCACGACTCGGGCGAGATGACCGTATTCGGTTTCTGGCTCTACCTGATGACCGACTGCATTCTGTTTGCGTCGATCTTCGCAGCGTACGCGGTGCTGGTTAACAACGTCGCCGGTGGCCCATCGGGCCACGACATCTTCGAACTGCCGTACGTACTGGGCGAAACCGCGCTGCTGCTGTTCAGCTCGATCACCTACGGCTTCGCCATGCTGGCGTTGTTCAAGGGCAAGAAAACCCAGGTACTGGGCTGGCTGGCCATGACCTTCCTGTTCGGTGCCGGCTTCATCGGCATGGAGATCAACGAGTTCCACATGTTGATCTCCGAGGGCTACGGCCCTAACCGCAGCGGCTTCCTGTCCGGGTTTTTCACCCTGGTCGGCACCCACGGTCTGCACGTGACCAGCGGCCTGATCTGGATGGCGATCATGATGTACCAGGTCCAGAAAAACGGCCTGACCGCCACCAACAAGACGCGCCTGAGCTGCCTGAGCCTGTTCTGGCACTTCCTGGACGTGGTGTGGATCTGCGTATTCACCGTTGTTTATCTGATGGGGACCCTGTAAATGGCTAACGCACATTCCCATGATGGCCACGACGCCGGCCACGGCAGCGTCAAGTCCTACGCCATCGGTTTCATTCTGTCGGTGATCCTGACCGTCATTCCGTTCGGCCTGGTGATGTACCCATCGCTGCCCAAGAGCCTGACCCTGTGGATCGTACTGATCTTCGCCGTGGTCCAGGTACTGGTGCACCTGGTGTACTTCCTGCACCTGGACCGCTCCGCCGCCCAACGTAACAACGTGGTCGCGTTTGTCTTTGCCGCGATCGTGATTGTCCTGCTGGTTGGCCTGTCGTTGTGGATCATGTTCAGCATCCACACCAACATGATGGCGCACTGAGGAAAGTCCGGATGTCCCTGAAGCACTTTATCCAAATCACCAAGCCGGGGATCATTTTCGGTAACGTGCTTTCTGTGGCAGGCGGGTTTTTCCTGGCCTCGAAAGGGCATGTCGATCTGGCCATCTTCCTGGCGGCGATGATCGGCACTTCCCTGGTGGTGGCGTCCGGTTGTGTGTTCAACAACTGCATCGACCGTGACATCGATATCAAGATGGAACGCACCAAGAATCGGGCGCTGGTCCAGGGCCTGATTCCGGTGCAACTGGCCCTGGCGTTCGCCACGGTGCTGGGCGTGGCCGGCGTGGCGCTGTTGTACTGGGTGGCCAACCCGCTGGCTGCGTTGTTCGCGGTGATCGGTTTTGTCATCTACGTCGGCCTCTACAGCCTGTACCTCAAGCGCAAGTCGGTCCACGGCACGCTGGTGGGCAGCCTGTCGGGGGCGATGCCGCCGGTGATCGGCTATGTGGCGGTCAGCAACAGCTTCGACATGGCTGCGCTGACGCTGCTGGTGATGTTCAGCCTCTGGCAGATGCCGCATTCCTACGCCATCGCGATCTTCCGCTTCAACGACTACCTGGCGGCCTCGATTCCGGTGCTACCGGTCAAGCGCGGTATCCGGGTGGCCAAGAAGCACATCCTGCTGTACATCCTGGCCTTCCTCGTGGCGACCTTGATGCTGACCTTCAGTGGCTACGCCGGCATGAGCTACCTCGCCGTCGCCGCCGCCATGGGCATGTACTGGCTGTACATGGCCTGGACCGGCTACAAGGCGGTGGATGACACGGTCTGGGCACGCAAGCTGTTCGTGTTCTCGATCTTCACCATCACCGCCCTGAGCGTCATGATGTCCCTGGACTTCAAGGTGCCGAGTGAGCTGCTGCTGACCTACGCGCCTTAAGCTTCAGACGCCACAAAAAAAGCCCCGCCTTCGAGAGAAGCGCGGGGCTTTTTGTTGAGGTGAGGTGTGGATTGGCTGTCATTCGTCGCAATAGATTATGGTTTGTTGAACTATGCGCAATTTGCCTATAGTTTCTGCCATGCGTACCCTATTTTTTGAAACGACTACATTCACCGACACGGTTGGCCATTACCTGACTGATGATGAGTATCGCCTGCTTCAGTCCTATATGCTGCAGCATCCAGAGGTTGGTGACGTCATGCCACGTACCGGCGGCTTTCGTAAGCTGCGCTGGTTCGATGAACGTCGTGGTAAAGGGAAGCGAGGCGGGTTGCGCGTTATTTACTATTGGCTCATGAACGATCGTCAGTTCTGGATGTTCGCGATTTATGACAAGGACGAGTTGGAAAACCTGACCTCCGAGCAAGAGAAGACGCTCAAACGCGCCATAGAAGCTGAGTTGAAAGTACGAGGTACCTTATGAAAAAGCGCGATCTGTTTGCCGAGATGATGCAAGGCGTCGAGGAGATGGCCGCCCACCGGGAGGGCAAGATTACCCTTCGCCAGATATCGATCGAAGACAAACCGGTTCCCGAGGTGTCTGCCCAAGAAATCGTGGCGTTGCGCGACAAGCTCCACATGTCTCAAGCCGTTTTCGCCAAGAGCATCAGGACCAGTCCAGGTACGCTCAGGAACTGGGAGCAGGAGAAGTCCAAGCCTAACGCCCAGGCGGCTTTGTTGATCAAGCTGGTCGAGAAGTTTCCAGATATGGTCGAACGGCTTGGCGCTGTTTGATCAGCTCATATCCATGAAAACAGCCCCGCCTTCGAGAGAAGCGCGGGGCTTTTTCATGGCCACTGCCTGGAGGATCGCTCCTACGCTCCGCGTGGGAATGCAGCCTGGGACGCTCTGCGTCCCCCAAGAGCCGAACGCGGAGCGTCCGAGGAGTCATTCCCACGCGGAGCGTGGGGACTATCGATCGCGAGCAAGCTCGCTCCCACATGGGCTTATTGCTGGGCGATGCTGTAGCCATCGAACGCTTTCTGCTGTTGCAGGGCGGTGACGATGCTTTTGCGGGTGGCCTGTTGTTCGGTGCCGTCATTGTCCAGGAAGGTTTCGCTTTCCAGCTCGGCTTCGTCGCCTTCGCCTACGAAATTGAAGCCCAGGAACTCGAAGGCCTCGCGGTCGACGTTCGGCTTGGAGCGTGGTGTGCGCAGGGGCAGGGTGACGCTGATGCCATCCTTGCTGATAACAAACACTTCGGCTTCCTTCTTGGCCCGCGAGGCCTTGCCCTTGCTGCCGCTCGGGTTGCTGATGGCCTGGTGGGTCTGGTTCAGTACTTTCAGGGCCAGGCCGTAGACCAGTTCCTGGAACGACGGGTCGTCCTTGTAGCTGGAGAGGATACGGCTGATCGGGAAGCGGCTGCTCAGGTCTTCCAGGGCTGCGAAATCGGCGGCTTCGGCGTCCTTGAGTTGTTTGAGCTGGCCCATGAGTTCATAGGCCTTGTCGTCGTCGAACGCATCGTGAGCCTGGCGGATGGCGTTGCGCAGTTCGCGGATCTGGTCGCTTTCGCGATTCGACTGGAACGCATCGAGGACCATTTCGCTGATGGTTTTGGCCTGGGGCAGATGCTGTGAAAGATTGATGGAGTTTTCGTATTCCGCTTTGGACGACAGGGTGACTAAGGATTCAGCGGTGTTGGAATCGGACATTGAAATTTCACTACTTCTGTTAGCGGGATGAGGCGAGAAAGGCATTGAGCTTTTTTCCGGTCGCCTAATCTATTGGACGCGGGCGGTGTTGTCACGGTCGGACCGGTCACCGGTGTCTATTTCAGTCGCGCAGCAAATCCATCAGCCGCAACGCATCCGGCGTCGCGGCGCCACTGGCGGTGTTGTCGAAGATGCACCATGTCGGCGTGTCGGGGTCGGCTTTCAACGTTCGGGCGAGGTGCTCCAGCCGGGCGTCTTCGTAAGCTGAGTAGTAAATTCGTGGTGAGCCGTGCAAGCGGTAGTAGCGAATGCCGGGCCAGCCTGCGGGTTGATCGCCGCCGGGCAAGGGGGACGGATCGGCGGCGACACGGCCGATGCATTCGTCTTGCAGCATCGCTGCGACCTCGGGCATGAGCCAGCTCGGGTGTCGCGGCTCAAGCACTGCGTAACCCTGATAACGGTCCCGCAAGGCCTTGAAGAACCCCCCGGCCACTGCGGCATCGAAGGCCAGCGACGGTGGCAACTGAATCAACAGGCAACCAAGCTGTTCTCCCAGTTGCGAGCATTGCCCGAGGAATTCATCCACAAGCCCTCCGCAGTCGATCAGTCGCCGTTCATGGGTAATCTGTTTGGGCACTTTGACCGAGAAACGAAAATCCCGGGCCACGCTGGCTGCCCACTTTGCATACGTGGCGGGACGGTGAGGGCGGTAGAACGAGCTGTTGATTTCCACGGCCGGGAATCGGCTGCTATAGCGTTGCAAATGAGTCCCGTCGACAGCAAAGGCCGGCCAGTGCTCCCGGGGCAGCGACCAGCCGGCGCAGCCCAGGTAAAGGCGTGAGAGGGAGGGCGGTCGAGTCGGCAAGGGTGAAAGCCTGATTGCTAGGGATACAGCCTATGACCGTTGGCAGCGCCTCATGTCTGCATTCTTTTTTGCCTTCGGGCCTGGGCTCGGTTCATTCACAAATCACATTCTTGCCCGACATCTTGGAGCGATACAGCGCCTGGTCCGCCCGGTGCAGCAACACGGCGTGCTGTTCATCCTCGAGTCGCTGCACCACGCCAAAACTCATGGTGATCTGGAAGTCGCCCACCGGCAGCAGGTCGGACAGACCCCGGCGAATGCTCTCAGCCAGCAGGCGGGCGTCGGCCAGGGTGGTGTTGGGCAAGATCATGATGAATTCGTCACCGCCCCAGCGAACCAGCAAGTCGCCGCCGCGCTCGCAGCGCTTGACGCTCTGCACCACTTGTATCAACGCTGCGTCGCCAAAGGCGTGGCCGTAGCGATCGTTGATGTCCTTGAAATCATCCACGTCCATGGCGATCAGCGATAACGGCTCGCGAAAACGCTGCGCGCGCTCACAGGCCAGCGGCAGCGCCTGGTCCAGGCGATAACGGTTGGCGACCCGGGTCAGGGCGTCGGTTTCGGCAAGCTTGCGGTTTTCGTCGAGCTGGATCTGCAACTGATGGTTGACCCGGGACAGTTCGCGGGTGCGTTCTTCGATCACGGCTTCCAGGGATTTGTTGCGCCGTTCCAGTTGTTCGAACAGGCGTTTCTTGTCATCGATACTGCGATGGGCGCCGATCATGCGCGCCACCGTGCCGTCTGGGTTACGGGCGATCACGTAGCCGCGATCCTCGATCCAGATGTAGGAACCGTCGTGGGTGCGGCAGCGGTATTCGGCTTGGTAGACGTGGGATCGGTGTTCCAGGTAGTCGTCGAACAACGCCATGACCCGTGGATAGTCATCCGGGTGGATCACGCTCTCCCAGGTCAGCACGGTGTTGTCCAGTGAATGAGGCTGGTAGCCAAGCATCGTGTACCAGCCGGGGTTGCGGTAGACGAAGCCGGTGTTGGCATTCCAGTCCCAGATGCCATCGCTGACCAGTTCCAGGATGGTGTGCAGTACGCCTTCGTCCAGATCGGACAGGTCGAACCGCAGCATATCGATGTTCGAGGCATCTCCCATCGTCGTTCCCTCAATCAGCCTTGATATCAAAATGCTCGTCCAAGGAGGAAGAGTAGCTGATGGGGGGCGAGAGGCACTAGCGGGGGGATGTTCAGGCGGGGTTCGCTTTTGTGGCGAGGGGATTTATCCCCGTTGGGTCGCGTAGCGGCCCCCGATGTGAACCGATAGCCTTGGGGTTGCTGCGCAACCCGGCGGGGATAAATCCCCTCGCCACAACATCATTCGGCTGGTGTTGGGGGTTTGCCCCATTTCTCCAGCGCGAACTCGACAAAACTGCGCAGTTTTGGCAAACGGTAGCGATCCTGCGCGTACATGAGGCTCATTGGGCGATGGGGCAACTGGTAGCCCTGCAACAACGTCACCAGGTGTCCATCCTTCAGATCCTGTGCCACCAGCGCATCGGGCAGCATGACCACGCCCATCCCGGCCAGGGCGGCGCGATGCAGGCCCGAGGAACTGTTGATCAGCATCGGCCCGTTCACCGGGACCTTGATCTCGCCCTCCGGGCCGTTGATCGGCCAGTGATCCTGGGCGAAGCGCCATTCGTCTGCTGCCGAATAGGCGAACGACAGGCAGTCGTGCAGTTGCAGGTCCGCGGGTTTTTCCGGTGTGCCGCGCCGCGCCAGGTAGGCAGGAGAGGCGCAGACGGTCAGGGTGTAGTCCACCAACGGACGGGCAATCAGTTTCGGGTCGGGATGGCCGAGGCGGATGGCGACGTCGAATCCATGCTCAAGCAGGTCCAGACGCTGGTTGGTCAGCACCACGTCGAGCTTGACCTGGGCGAAGCGCTGGCTGAATTCGGCCAGGGCCGGTGCGAGGCGCTCGGTGCCAAAGGTCAGCGGCGCGGTGATGCGCAGGGTGCCGCTGGGCTCGCCTTGGGTCTGCTCGGCCAGGCGCTCGGAATCGGCCACCAGCCCGAGCACTTCCAGGCAGCGTTGGTAGTAGGCCGAGCCGAACTCGGTCAGGCGCTGGCGCCGCGTCGTACGGTTGATCAGGCGTACGCCGAGACGTTGCTCCAGTGCACGAAGATGATTGCCCACCATGGTGGTGGACATTTCGCATGCGTGGGCCGCCGCCGTCAGGCTTCCGGTTTCTACCACCTTCACGTAAACGGTCATCGCCTGGAACAAGTCCATTATCAAGCTCAGCTTTTAAATGATTGAAGTAAAGCGGAGTTTATCCAGCCTTGGTGGCTAACCATACTGGAAAAAACCAACCAAATGGAGCTTGATGCCATGACCGCTGCCTGCCTGATGACCACTTACCAACCCCTGGCGCTGAGTTTCACCCATGGGTTGGGTACGCGCCTGTGGGACCAGGACGGCCGCGAATACCTTGATGCGGTGGCGGGCGTGGCAGTGACCAATGTCGGCCACTCCCACCCGCGGTTGGTGGCCGCCATCAGCGAGCAAGCCGGCCTGCTGTTGCACACGTCGAACCTGTACAGCATCGATTGGCAGCAACGCCTGGCGCAAAAGCTCACTCAGCTGTCGGGGCTGGATCGGGTGTTTTTCAACAACTCAGGTGCCGAGGCCAACGAAACCGCACTGAAACTGGCGCGCCTCTATGGCTGGCATAAAGGCATTGAGCAGCCGTTGGTGGTGGTCATGGACAATGCGTTCCACGGGCGCACATTGGGCACGATGTCCGCCAGTGACGGCCCGTCCGTGCGGCTGGGCTACAACCGCTTGCCGGGGGATTTCATCAAGGTGCCGTTCGGCGATCTGGCAGCGTTGGAAGCGATCCAGCAGGCTCATGCCGAGCGCATCGTCGCAGTACTGGTGGAACCGATCCAGGGCGAAAGCGGTGTGCAACTCGCCCCGCCGGGCTATCTCAAGGCCCTGCGGGAACTGTGCAGCCGGCGCGCCTGGTTGTTGATGCTCGACGAGATCCAGACCGGCATCGGTCGCACTGGCCAATGGTTCGCGTTCCAGCACGAGGACATCGTGCCGGACGTCATGACCCTCGCCAAAGGCCTGGGCAACGGCGTGCCCATTGGGGCCTGCCTGGCACGGGGCAAGGCGGCCGAGCTGTTTACCCCTGGCAGCCATGGCAGCACCTTTGGCGGTAATCCACTGGCCTGTCGGGTCGGCTGCACGGTGCTGGAGATCATTGAGCAACAAGCGCTGGTGGACAACGCCAGGCATCAGGGCGAACAGTTGCTGGGCCGGCTGCGTACCGAGTTGGCGGACAACCCGAATGTCCTGGCGATTCGCGGCCAGGGGTTGATGATCGGCATTGAACTCAAGCAGCCGGTTCGCGACCTGGCCCTGCGTGCCGCCCGGGATCACGGCCTGCTGATCAATATCACTCGGGGCCAGACCATCCGCCTGCTGCCGCCGTTGACGATCGATGGGCGGGAAGTGGAGATGATTGTCCGGGGTGTAAGCCGCTGTCTGGCGCAGGGGTGAGGGGCGTTCGCCCGGACGCCGGTTTCTTATCGGTCAGCCGGGCGAAGCGCAACGCAGCGCGACGGAATTTTTAACGATTGCCGCGTTCCAACGCCTGCCAGAGTCGATTGCCTACACTTTGGCATTCAGACTGAAAACCCAGGAGCATCTTCATGTTCACCTCGCGTCGCTTGATCGTTGTCGCAACTGCTGTGGCCCTGTTGTCCGGCTGTGCGTCGCCTAACCCCTACGACAACCAGGGCCAGGCCTCTACCGAATCTTCGGGCATGAGCAAAACCGCCAAGTATGGTGGCCTCGGTGCACTGGCGGGGGCGTTGGCTGGTGCGGCCATCGGTCACGATAACCGGGGCAAGGGTGCGTTGATCGGTGCAGCGGTGGTGGGGGCTTCCGCGGCCGGTTACGGCTACTACGCCGACCAGCAGGAAAAGAAGCTGCGTGCGAGCATGGCCAATACCGGCGTTGAAGTGCAGCGCCAGGGCGACCAGATCAAGCTGATCATGCCGGGCAACATCACCTTCGCCACCGACTCGGCGAACATCGCGTCCAGCTTCTACCAGCCGCTGAACAACCTGGCCAACTCCCTCAAGGAGTTCAACCAGAACCAGATTGAAATCGTCGGCTACACCGACAGCACCGGCAGCCGCCAGCACAACATGGACCTGTCCCAGCGTCGTGCGCAGAGCGTGGCGACCTACCTGACGTCCCAGGGCGTGAGCGGTGCCAACCTGTCGGCCCGTGGCGCCGGCCCGGACAACCCGGTGGCCAGCAACGCCGACGTCAATGGCCGTGCGCAAAACCGTCGTGTCGAGGTCAACCTCAAGGCCATTCCCGGCCAGCAGTACCAGGCACCGGCGCAGCAGGGCCAGACTTACCAGCAATACCCATAACGGCTGGGCGGCAAATGAAACGGGGGCTCTGGAAACAGGGCCCCCGTTTTTTTGTGGTTGTCAGTTTCTATCCGCCTGATGCCGCCATTTGTGGCGAGGGGATTTGTGGGAGCAAAGCTTGCTCGCTAAACAGGCGCCTCGATTTTCTGAAAGACCGCATCGCTTTCATCGCGGGCAAGCCTTGCTCCCACAAGTCTCCTCGCCCAAAGGTGTTCACAAGGGGATCAATTCGCCTCTTTTACCGCACTCAAGAACGCACACGTACGCTCCTGCTGCGGGTTCTCGAAGATCTGCGCCGGGGTGCCCTGTTCGTGGATCTGCCCTTTGTAGAAGAAACACACCCGGTCGGCGAATTCCCGGGCGAAGCCCATCTGGTGGGTCACCATCAGCATCGTCAGGTTATGTTCGGCCCCCAGTTTGCGGATTACATTCAGCACTTCGCCGCACAGCTCCGGGTCGAGCGCCGAGGTCACTTCGTCAAACAGCATCACCTTGGGCCGCATCGCCAGCGCCCGGGCGATCGCCACCCGTTGTTGCTGGCCGCCGGACAACTGCGACGGGTAATGCTCGAGCTTGTTGCCCAGCCCTACCAGCTCCAACAAGTCGGCGGCGCGCTCCCGGGCTTCTTTCGGGTTCATGCCCAGCACCTGCACCGGTGCCTCGATCACGTTCTGCAGCGCGGTCATGTGGGGAAACAGGTTGAAGCTCTGGAACACCATGCCGATCTTGCCGCGCACCCGGCGGATGTGTCGGTCGTTGGCCGGCACCAGCACGCCGTTGCGGTTGGGCATGTGGGTCAGGGAGTCATCCTCGACGCGGATCTGGCCTTGGTCGATACCTTCCAGGGTCATCAACACCCGCAGCAGCGTGGACTTGCCCGAGCCGCTGGGGCCGATGATCGCGACCTTTTCACCGGGGGCGACATCCAGGTTCAGATGGTCGAGCACGGTGAAGCTGCCATAGCTTTTGGTCACGTCCTGGAAACTCACGATCGGCCGGGACGTTGTTGGATCTTGCATGGCCGGGGCCTCCTGCTGCGACGCCAGCGTGCTGCGCCGGGACAAGTCGGTGGGCGTGGACAGGGGTAAAGTCATTAGCGTAGCTCCATGCGCGTTTCAAGGCGCCGTACCAGATAAGCCAGGGCAAGGCTCAGGGCGAGGAAGAACAGGCCGACCATGGTGATCGGTTCCAGGTAGCGGAAATTCTCGGAACCGATGTTCTTGGCCTGCTGCATGATCTCCACCACGGTGATCGCCGACAGCACCGGCGTGTCCTTGAGCATTGCCACCAGGTAATTGCCCAGCGGCGGCACGATCGGACGCAGCGCCTGGGGCAGGATGATGTTGCGGTAGGCGTCGTACGGCGCGATGTTCAGTGCCGTCACCGCTTCCCACTGCGCCCGCGGCACCGCATCCAGACCACTGCGATAGACCTCGGCGATGTAGCAGGCGTAGTGCAGGCCGATGCCGAGGATGCCAACCTGCATGGCCGTCAGGCTCAAGCCGTAGTTGGGCAGCACGTAGTAGAGGAAATACACCTGGATCAGCAGCGGTGTGCTGCGGATGAACTCGATCACCGCGGTGGCCGGCCACGATAGCCAGAATTTGCGACTGCGCCGGCCAATCGCCAGGAACAATCCCAGGACAATCGCGATCAGGAAACCGATCAGGGTAATGCCCACGGTGTTGAGGGAGGCGCGCAGCAGGTCCGGCAGGATTTGTGCGGCATAGGACCAGTCGAACAGCGTCATGACAGACCTCCACGCATCCGGCCCCGGCTCAGTCGTCGTTCGACGTGGCGCATGCCGAAGTTGATGGCCTGGGCGAGGATGAAATACATCACCAGGGCCAGGCTGAAGATCTCCAGGGTCTGGAAGGTCGCCTGATCCAACTGCCGCGCCCGGAAACTCAGGTCCGACAAGGTGATCAGCGACACCAGCGAGGTGTTCTTCAGCAGCTCGATCAACAGGTTGGTGCCCGGTGGAATCGCCGCCAGCAACGCCTGCGGCAGGATGATCCGCTTGAAGCGCGTAAAACCGCTGAAGTTCAACGCCGTGCAGGCTTCGTATTGGCCCTTGGCGACCGAACTGATGGCGCCGCGCATCACTTCCGCACCGTAGGCGCCGATGTGCAGGCCCAGGCCGACAATCGCCACGGCGTAAGGGCTCAGCTCAACGTTGAAGGGGGGCAGCGGCAGCACGAAGAACAGCCAGAACAATTGCACCAGCAGCGAGGTGCCACGGAACACTTCGATGTAGGTGATGGAAAACCAGCGCAACGCTCGCCACGGCGAGAGTCGCCCGAGGGCTGCCAGCACCGCCGCGACGATGGCCAGCAGCGAGCCGAAGAAGGTCACCTGGAGCGTGACCCAGGCCCCCTGTATCAATAACGGAAGTAATTCGCCCATGGTTCAACCCAATGTCCGGTGAAGCAGGGAACAGGCATCACGCACCGTGCGTCATGCCCGTTTCGGCACGCCAGTTTTTGGCGACTACTGAGCGCAGAGCTCGGCCGCGGTCTTGCTGGTCACGTTGGATTTGTCGAACCCGAATGGCGCAACCGTCTTGAGATGCTCTTCGGAGCCCAGCCACTTTTTCAGCTCGGCATTGACCGCATCGCGCAAGTCTTTGTCTTCGGGGCGGAAGGCCAGGGCGCCGTAGCCGATGTGGGACGGGTCGTCCTTGAATTCGGTCATCGCTTCCACCTTGTCGCCGCCCTTGCTGGCCAGGCCTTTCATGGTCAGTTGGGTGCCGACGGCAGCGTCCGCGCGTCCGGCGCGCACGGCTTGTAATTGTGCGGTGGTGTCGGGCACCTGGAGGATCTGGTCGTCCTTGACCCCGGAGTCGCGGGCATAAGCCAGGTTCACCGTGCCGGCCATGATTGCCAGTTTCACATCCGGTTGCTTGGCGATGTCTTCATAGCTGTGGAGTTTTTTCGGATTGCCCTTGGCCACGAGCAAGGCATCGGGCAACTGGTACTGCGGATCGGTGAACAACACTTGCTTGCAGCGCGCCGGGGTGATGTACATGCCGGCGGCGATGACATCGAAACGGCCGGCCCGCAGGCCTGGAATCAATGAGCCCCATTCGGTGAGCACGCCATTGACCTGCTTGATGCCCATCTTGGCGAAGATGATCTTGGCGATCTCCGGCGACTCACCGGTAACGTTGCCGTCGGTTTCGGTGAAGGCAAACGGGGTTTCGTTGGCGTAGCCGATCCGGATGCTGCTGTTGCTTTTGATCGTATCCAGGGTGGCCGCTTGAACGCTGCCGGCCAGGCCCAGTACGGCACAGGTCAACAAGAGCCGACGCAAGGGCGCACCGGTGCTGGGAAGAAAATTGCTCATCGATAAAATCTCCTGTTTCTTGTGGATCCGTCGTTTGACGGCTCTGTGGTAGGAGGCAGTGTTACAAGAGCAAAGCGTACAGCGGCGGATCCTGGCGTGGCCTGGAATCGGGAACAGCGCCGGTACAGGTCGATCCGGCTTTTTGTCAGGGCGATGAGCCCGCCTGGGTGACGACCTTGGACCGAGCATACAAAAGCCCCGGCATCGATTGTATTGCACTAGGACAATTGCTTTGCCGCGATGGTCGCGCAATGCTGTGCGCACCCCTACACACGCCGGTTGCAGCTGTCATGGATAAGTGGAAGTCAGCCTTGGACCTCGCCCGCAGCGGTGAATCCAAATACAAGATTCTGGTGCAGGCCATTGCCGACGATATCGAACAGGGCACCCTGGCCAATGACCAGCGCCTGCCGCCGCAACGGCAGGTAGCTGACGCCATGGGTATCAGCGTGCAGACCGTCACCAACGCCTATAAGGAGTTGGAGCGCCAGGGACTGGTGCGCTGTGAGGTCGGGCGTGGCAGTTTCGTCTCGCGGCGCATGAGCGACCGGGTGGCGACGTACATTCTCGACAGTCCCGAGCGAGCGCTGGTGGATTTTTCCATCACCCGCATCCTCCACACCCGCGAGCATGACCAGGCCTGGCGTGATACCTGCGCGGCGCTGAGCACTGAAGAGGATCAGCCGTGGATTCATGCGTTTCGCCCCATCGCCGGTTTTGAATCCCATCGCGAAGCGGCGGCGCAGTGGATCGGCCGGCAAGGGCTGAAAGTCGACCGTAACGATGTGCTGATCACCAACGGCGCGGCCCACGGGATTTTCCTGGCTCTCGCTTCGCTGGCGGGCCCTGATGACGTGGTGCTCTGCGAAGGCTTGACCGACCACGGCGTGATCGGCAATTCCCAGGTGCTGGGCTTCACCCTCAAGGGCCTGGAGATGGACCTCTATGGCATCGACCCCGAACATTTCGAAGACATGTGCAGCAACGAGCGCATCACGGCGCTGGTGTGCACGCCGAACCTGAACAACCCCACCACCAGCCTGATGCCCGACGCCCGCCGCCGGGAAATCGCCGAAATTGCCCGGCGCTTCGGTGTGCACATTATTGAAGACGATGTGTACGGCCCGCTGCTGGACGAGCGCCGGGCGCCGCCTATCAGCCATTACCTGCCGGAGCTGTCGTTCTACTGCACGAGCATGACCAAGTCGGTGCTCACGGGCCTGCGCACCGGTTATCTGGTGGTGCCCAAGCGCCTGGCCCTGCGCACCGAGAGCATCCTGCGGGTCAACAGTTGGATGGCCACGCCCATGGTCTCGGAGATCGCCACCCGCTGGATTCGCGATGGACGCGCCGAGTCGCTGGTGCAATTGCAACGTCAACTGCTGGCCGGGCGCCAGGCGATGGTCACCGAGTACATGGGCGAACATCTGCTGGGCCAGCACCCGCATGCCTTGAGTGCCTGGGTCGGTATCCCGTCCCATTGGGAAGTGGACAGCCTGGTGCGGGCGCTGCGGCACAAGCACATCGCCGTGACCTCGCCCGATCCGTTCACCGTCCGCGGCACCCCCAGGCCCCGCGCGGTGCGGGTCTGCGTCGGTGCCGAATGCAGTGACGAAGAAATGCGCCATGCGCTGATCGGCATGCGGCAGATCTTCAACCAGTACCCGCAGATTCATGATTTCTAAACGCCGAATGCATGAACGACACATCCCCCTGTGGGAGCGAGCTTGCTCGCGATAGCGGTGTATCAGTCAGCAGAGGTGTTGAATCCGCGGGCCAAATCGCGAGCAAGCTCGCTCCCACAGGGGATTTGTGAGGGGCTTGGGATGGGGGTTCAAGTAATCGATCTAAATTGCCCTAGTACATTCATCACCACAATCCAGCCCTCTTAGACTGCGCCCAACACATCCGCTCGGGACGCAGTCATGACAGGGTTGCAGCTTCAGGACATTTACCTCGCTCGCCAGCGCATCGAGTCGCAGGTCAGGCGTACGCCCATGGAGCATTCCCCGAGTTTGTCGCGGTTGATGGGTGTTGAGGTGTACCTCAAGCTTGAGGCGCTGCAAATCACCGGCAGCTTCAAGCTGCGCGGGGCGAGCAATGCCGTCGCGCAACTTAGTTCCGAGCAAAAGGCCCGAGGCGTGGTCACCGCGTCGACGGGTAATCATGGTCGAGCGCTGGCCCATGCCGCGTCACAGCAGGGCGTCAAGGCGATGGTCTGCCTGTCGAACCTGGTGCCGGCCAACAAGGTGCAGGCGATCCGCGACCTGGGCGCCGAGGTGTGCATCGTCGGCCAGTCCCAGGACGATGCCCAGCGCGAGGCCGAGCGCATCGCCCGGGAGCAGGGCGCGACCTTTTTGCCGCCCTTCGATCACCCGGCGATCATCGCCGGGCAGGGCACCCTCGGCCTGGAGATCCTCGAGCAGCAACCGGAGGTGGCCCAGGTCCTGGTGCCGTTGTCCGGTGGCGGCCTGTTCGCCGGAGTTGCCCTGGCCCTCAAAAGTGCCAACCCAGCGATTCAAGTTCACGGCATCAGCATGGCCCGAGGTGCCGCGATGCACGCCAGCCTCGCCGCCGGGCAGCCCGTGGACATCGAGGAACTGCCGACGCTGGCCGACTCCCTTGGTGGCGGCATCGGCCTGGACAACCGCTACACCTTCGCCATGACCCGGCAACTGAGCGATGACGTACATCTGCTCTCGGAAGTCTCTATCGCCAATGCCATCCGCCACGCCTATCACCACGAACGCCTGGTGCTCGAAGGCGCTGCCGTGGTGGGCATCGCGGCGCTGCTCGACGGCCTGATCGAGCCGCGCGGCCCCATTGTCCTGGTGGTCAGCGGGCGCAACGTCGACACCGAACACCATGCCCGCGTGATCGCTGGCGCCAACGCCTGATAACCCCTAACGGAGCCTGTCATGAGTGAAGTCACCCTATTGAGCGAAGCCGACCTGCGCAGTTGCGTGGCCCTCGATCTGGCCAGCATCGACGCCATCGAACAGGCTTTCGTGCTGCTGGCCACCGCCGCCGTGGCGATGCCGCCGATCCTGCGCTTGGACATTCCCGAGCACAACGGTGAAGTGGATGTGAAGACCGCTTACCTGCCGGGCCTGGATCGCTTCGCCATCAAGGTCAGCCCGGGCTTCTTCGATAACCCCAAGCTCGGCCTGCCCAGCCTCAACGGCATGATGATGCTGCTCTCGGCACGCACCGGCCTGCTGGAGGCCCTGCTGCTGGACAACGGGTACCTCACCGCTGTGCGCACCGCTGCGGCGGGTGCGGTGGCGGCGCGTTGCCTGTCTCGCGAGGAGAGCCGCAGCGTCGCGCTGATCGGAGCCGGTGAGCAGGCGGCGTTGCAGCTTCAGGCGTTGCGCCTGGTGCGGCCCATCGACGATGTGCGGGTCTGGGCGCGCGATGCGCAAAAGGCCAAGGCGTTCAGTCAGGAACTGGCGCGTGACACCGGGCTTGCCGTCTCGCCATGCGCCTCCATTGACGATGCCCTGGAAGGCGTGGACATCGCCATTACCTGCACACCCAGTCGCGAGCCGTTGATCCAAACCCGCCATTTGCATCCTGGCCTGCACATCACGGCGATGGGCTCGGACGCCGAACACAAGAACGAAATTTCCCCGCAAGCCCTGGCGGCCGTCGACTGCTATGTCGCCGATCGCCTGAGCCAGACCCGCGTGCTTGGCGAGCTGCACCACGCCTCGCTGGCCGGCACCGTTCGCGATGAGTTGGCCTTGCTGGAACTGGGCCAGGTGTTGGCGGGGCAACGGGTCGGTCGCACCCGCGAGGCGCAAGTCACCCTGTGCGACCTCACCGGCACCGGTGCCCAGGACACCGCCATCGCCAACCTGGCGTTCGAGCGGGCGCGGGCGGCGGGCAAGGGATTCGCGTTCGGTCGCTAAAGCATTTTTTATTCGTGCGTCATTTGAACAGAGGGCAGATGGATGTCTGAGATCGTCGTCAATCTTCCGTTTAAACGGGAGGAATACACCCAACGCCTGGCGAAGGTTCGCGCCGCCATGCAGGCCCAGGGCCTGGAGCTGCTGTTGGTCACCGACCCGTCGAACATGGCCTGGCTCACCGGCTATGACGGTTGGTCGTTCTATGTGCACCAGTGCGTGCTGCTGGCACTGGAGGGCGAACCCGTGTGGTTCGGTCGTGGCCAGGATGCCAACGGTGCCAAGCGCACAGTGTTCATGCAGGCCGATAACATCGTCGGCTACCCGGACATCTATGTGCAGTCCCGCGAGCGCCACCCCATGGACTACCTGTCCCGCGAGGTGATCATCGCCCGTGGCTGGGGCGCGCTGACCATCGGCGTGGAGATGGACAACTATTACTTCAGCGCCGCCGCGTACCTGTCGCTGCAAAAGCATTTGCCCCAGGCAAAACTGGTGGACGCGGTAGGCCTGGTGAACTGGCAGCGAGCGGTCAAGTCGCCCCAGGAAATCGCCTACATGCGCATCGCCGCGCGCATCGTCGAGAACATGCACAGTCGGATCCTGGAACGCATCGAGCCGGGCATGCGCAAGAACGAACTGGTGGCCGAGATCTACAGCAGCGGCATCCTCGGTGCCGACGGCCATGGCGGCGACTACCCGGCCATCGTGCCGCTGTTGCCCACCGGGGCCGACGCCAGTGCGCCGCACCTGACCTGGGACGATTCACCTTTCGAGAAGGGCGCCGGCACCTTCTTTGAAATCGCCGGTTGCTACAAGCGTTACCACTGCCCGTTGTCGCGCACCATTTACCTGGGCAAGCCGCCGCAACATTTCCTCGACGGCGAAAAAGCCGTGGTCGAGGGCATCGCCGCCGGCCTGGACGCAGCCAAGCCGGGCAACACCACTGGCGACATCGCGGTGGCGTTTTTCAAGGTGCTGGAGAAATTCGGCATTCACAAGGACAGCCGTTGCGGCTACCCCATCGGGATCAGTTATCCGCCGGATTGGGGCGAGCGCACCATGAGCCTGCGCCCCGGCGACAATAGCGTGTTGCAGCCGGGCATGACCTTCCACTTCATGCCGGGGCTGTGGATGGACGATTGGGGCCTGGAAATCACCGAAAGCATCCTGATCACCGAGACCGGCGTCGAGACGCTGTGCAACGTGCCTCGTCAATTGTTCGTGAAGGATTGAGCCATGCCCGATCTGCCTAATAATCCCATCAGCGCCACGGTCGACTTCACCCGCGAGGGCGTGCAGCACGGCTTTCTCAAGCTGCCGTATTCGCGGGACGATTCGGCCTGGGGCGCGGTGATGATTCCCATCACGGTCATCCAGCGCGGCAGCGGCCCGACGGCGCTGCTCAGCGGTGGCAACCACGGCGATGAATACGAAGGTCCGGTGGCCCTGAGCAAACTGGCGCAGCAACTGACGGCTGAAGAGGTGAGCGGGAGGGTGATCATCGTGCCGTTCATGAACACCCCGGCCTTCCACGCCGGACGCCGGACTTCGCCCATCGACAAGGGCAACCTGAACCGCAGTTTTCCCGGCAGGCCGGACGGCACCGTTACCGAGAAAATCGCCGACTATTTCAATCGCACCCTGCTGCCCTTGGCCGACATTGTCCTGGACATTCATTCCGGCGGCCGGACCCTGGATTTCCTGCCGTTTGCCGCCTGCCACGTGTTGCCGGACAAACAGCAGCAAGCGCGCTGCGAGGCCGGGATGCTGGCGTTCAACGCGCCGTATTGCATGCGCATGCTGGAGCTGGACGCCGGGGCGATGTACGACACGGCGGCCGAGTCCCAAGGCAAGGTGTTCGTCACCACCGAGTTGGGCGGCGGCGGTTCGTCGACCGCCCGTAGCGTGGCGATTGCCGAGCGTGGGGTACGCAACCTGTTGATCCACGCCGGCATCCTGCGGGGCACGATCGAGTTGCAGCCATCGCTGGTGCTCGACATGCCGGACGCCAGTTGTTTCATCGCCAGCGAACACGACGGCCTGCTGGAAATGTGCCGCGACCTGGGGGAACACGTGACCCGGGGCGAGGTGGTGGCGCGCATCTACGACGCCACCCGCAGCGGCGTCGCCCCGGTCGAATACCGCGCCGCCCGCAGCGGCCTGCTGGCGGCCCGGCACTTTCCCGGGTTGGTGCGGTGTGGCGATACCTTGGCGGTGATTGCGGATGTGTTGGCTTAGGTCAGATGGAACACAGAACCTGTGGCGAGGGGATAAATCCCCTCGCCACAATTGATGTATGTCTGGAAGTTTTATGTAACCACCCGGAGCCCGGCCCATGCACAAGCTCGATCGCTACGATCTCAAGATCCTGCAAATCCTCGCCGAGGACGGGCGGATTACCAAGTCGAGCCTGGCCGAGGCCATCAACCTGTCGGTGACCCCGGCCTGGGAACGGGTGCGCAAGCTCGAAGCAGCAGGCCTGATCATCGGCTACCGGGCGCAGATCGATTGGGGTGCGGTGTTCAAGCGTCAGCAGGTGCTGGTGGAAATCACCCTGGCCCGGCACACCGCCCAGGACATGCGCCGTTTCGAGCAACGCATGATCGCCGCGCCAGAAGTGGCGTTCTGTTACGCCACGGGCGGCGGCGTGGATTACCTGGCGATGATCCAGGCGCCGGACGTCGATGCCTACCAGCGTTTCGTCGACCAACTGCTGCTCGAAGACCTTGGCATCGAACGCTACTTCACCTACATCGTCACCAAGACCATCAAGACCGCCGGTGCCTTGCCGGCGGAGCTGGCCGAGCCGTGCTGAGCACCGCAGAAAACCCGGTTTGCCGCCCTCGATTCAGAAAAAAACCAGGGTTTGACCCACGGTAAACCCCCAATTCCCCAAGCGCCGCTGCCCTAGCATGGATTCACGCACACGCTCTGGAGTGAACGTCATGCCTTACCAACATCCGCTGCTGTTCAAAGCGCTTTGCTACATCGACGGCCATTGGGTCCACAGCGACAGCGGTCACAGTGTGGCCGTCCACAACCCTGCCACCCGCACCGTCATCGGCCATGTGCCGATGCTGGATCAGCCGCAGATCGTCGCGGCGGTGGACGCGGCGCATCGCGCATTCCCTGTGTGGCGTGAGCAGAGCCTGGAGACCCGGGGCGCGTTGCTGCGGCGCTGGGCGGCATTGATCGTCGAACACAGCGAAGACCTCGCCCGCATTCTCAGCCTTGAGCAGGGCAAGCCATTGGCCGAGTCCCGTGGCGAAATCGCCTACGCTGTCAGCTTTATCCCGTGGTTCGCCGAGGAAGCCCGGCGCCTGTACGGTCAGAACATCCCCAGCCATATCCCGAATGCGCACCTGGGTACGATCAAGGAACCGGTGGGCGTCTGCGCGCTGCTCACACCGTGGAATTTCCCGTCGGCGATGATCACCCGCAAGGCCGCCGCTGCCCTGGCCGCCGGTTGCACCGTGGTGATCAAGCCGGCCCACGAAACGCCGTACTCGGCCTTGGCGCTGGCGCAATTGGCCGAGGAAGCCGGTTTTCCCGCCGGGGTCTTCAACGTGGTATTGGGCGAGCCGCAAATGGCCATGGAAACCCTGGTCAAGGATCGTCGCGTACGCTCAGTGAGCTTCACCGGCTCGACCCGGGTGGGCAAGCTGGTGTTGCAGGCTGCAGCCCATGACGTGAAGAAGGTTGCACTGGAACTGGGCGGCAACGCGCCGTTCATTGTCTGCGCCGATGCCGACCTGGCCTTGGCGGTAAAAGTCGCCGTGGAGGCGAAGTTCCAGACCTCGGGGCAGGACTGCTGTGCGGCTAACCGGATCATGGTGCAGCGCCCGGTGTACCAGGCGTTCCTCAGTCGTTTCGCCGCTGCGGTGCGCGCCTTGCGCGTCGGGCCGGCAATGGTCGATCAACAGGAGCAGGACGTGGAGGTCGGGCCGTTGATGCATCAGGCGGCATTCGATGCGACCGCTGACCGCGTCGCCGATGCCCTGGCCCTTGGCGCTCAACGCCTGGTGGGCGGTGAGGCCCATGCCTTGGGCGGGTTGTTTTATCAACCCACGGTGCTGGCCGACGTCACGCCGCAGATGCGCATCTACCGTGAAGAAAACTTCGCGCCCATTGCCGGGGTGATGCCGTTCGACACTTTGGACGAAGTCATCGAAATGGCCAACGACACCGAGTATGGGTTGGCGGCCTATATTTGTTCCAATCGCTTGGACCTCATTTATCCGCTGATCCGCCGTCTCGACCACGCCATGGTCGCGGTCAACGGCGTCAAGTTCACCGGCCACCCGATTCCCTTCGGTGGCATGAAAGCCTCGGGCCTCGGTCGCGAGGGTGGCAGCGAGGGCTTCGAGCCCTTTGTCGAAACCAAATATTTTTGCCTGCACCATCAAGGCCAGTTCCCAGGAGAGCCCGCATGAGCCAAGAACTCAACACGCTGTTCGAACACGACCGTGCGCATTTCATGCACCCCTCGACCCACGCTCACGACCACGCCAGCGGCGCGCTCAAGGGCCGGATCATCAAGAGTGCGTCAGGCATTCGCATTCGCGACCATGAAGGCCGTGAGTTCATCGATGCCTTTGCCGGCCTCTACTGCGTGAACATTGGTTACGGCCGCACCGAGGTGGCCGACGCAATCTATAAACAGGCCAAGGAACTGGCCTACTATCACACCTACGTCGGCCATTCGAGCGAGGCGATCATCGAGCTGTCCAGTCGCATCATGGACTGGGCGCCGGAGGGGATGAAGAAGGTTTATTACGGTTTGTCCGGCTCCGATGCCAACGAAACCCAGGTCAAGCTGGTGCGCTACTACAACAACGTATTGGGCCGGCCGCTGAAGAAGAAAATCATTTCACGGGACCGTGGCTACCATGGCTCGGGCATCATGACCGGCAGCCTCACTGGGCTGGCGACCTTCCACCAGCATTTCGATCTGCCGGTGGAAGGGGTCAAGCACACCGTCTGCCCACACTGGTATCGCAAGGCTCCGGCGGGCATGGATGAAGCGGCCTTCGTGCGGTATTGCGCCGATGAGCTGGAAAAAATGATCCTCGCCGAAGGTCCGGATACTGTGGCGGCGTTCATTGGCGAACCGTTGATGGGCACCGGGGGCATCATCGTTCCCCCTGCCGGTTATTGGGATGCGATCCAGGCCGTGCTGAAAAAATACGACGTGCTGCTGATTGCCGATGAAGTGGTCTGCGCGTTCGGCCGCCTGGGTTCGAAGATGGGCAGCCAGCGATACGGCATGAAGCCGGACCTGATCACCACCGCCAAAGGCCTGACCAGTGCCTATGCGCCCCTGTCAGCGGTGATCATCGGGGAAAAGGTCTGGAGCGTGATTGAAAAAGCCTCCCAGGCCGAAGGGGCCATGGGCCATGGCTGGACCTATTCCGGGCACCCGATTTGCGCGGCGGCGGCACTGGCGAACCTCGACATTCTTGAACGGGAAAACCTCACGGCCAACGCCGAGGATGTGGGTGGCTACCTGAATCGTCGCCTGCGTGAAACCCTTGAAGGTCATCCGTTGGTGGGCGAGGTGCGTGGTGACGGCATGCTGGCGGCGGTGGAGTTCATGGCCGACCGTGAACGGCGCACGGCATTCGACCCGGCACTGAAAGTCGGCCCGAAGGTCTCGGCCGCCTGCCTGGAACGCGGCATGATCGCCCGCGCCATGCCCCACGGCGACATCCTGGGCTTCGCCCCGCCACTGATCCTGACTCGCGAGGATGCGGACCTGATCGTCGACATCACCAAAGGGGCTATCGATCAAGTGGCGGGTGAGGTGTTGGCTTAAGCCCGCTTTAAATGTGGGAGCGAGCCTGCTCGCGATGGCGGTCTGTCTGAACCGGCGATGTTGGATGTGCTGGCGCCATCGCGAGCCAGCTCGCTCCCACACAGGGAGATTTTCTTGAGGCCAATAAAAAGCCCGCCCGATCATGTGATCGGGCGGGCTTTTGGTTGTGGCTTGGCGATTACTTCTTCAAACCGTAATGCTCATCGAGCATGCCGGGTGAATTCGGGGCCTTGGGGGCGTAGTCCCGCGGCGGTTCCTGGATCCCTTTCGGTGGGGTCAGGCGTTCCCGTGGAGTCTGTGCCGCATCGGCTTGCAGGGCGGCCAGCAGGCGCTGGCGAGTCTGCTCGTCCAGGGCCAGGCGATTGGCACCCTCGGACAAATGATCCTGGACGTCCTGGTAGCTCTGGGTGAGTTTTTTCACCAGAGAAGCGGTGCTGTTGAAGTGAGTGACCACTTCATTCTGATAACTGTCGAAACGTTCCTGGATGTCGTCCAGCTGACGTTGCGTGCTGTTGGGCACCGCGTTGGGCAGCAGTCGGGCAAGCAGGAATCCAATGGCGACACCGGCAACCAGGGCAAGAGTCGGCAACAACCAAACTAAGAGCGAGTGTTCCACGAGTCCTTCCTCTATAAACGGCTTTGCTTTACGTTAACGGCTCGGACCTGCGCTGTATACCGCGAAGAACATCGCAATCATGCCAGGCACAGACTTTAGCTAGACGAGACGACCCAATTCGAGGTCACGGAGTTCTTTCCCTTGCTTATGCGCGAAACCCCTGTAGTCATCGATGGCCCGGTGGGCCAACTGGAAGCCTTGTACCTGGACAACGAGGCCCCCCGTGGCCTGGCGCTGATCTGCCACCCGAACCCGGTGCAGGGCGGGACCATGCTCAACAAAGTGGTCTCGACCCTGCAACGCACTGCCCGCGATGCTGGCCTGGTTACGTTGCGTTTCAATTATCGTGGCGTGGGGGCCAGTGCCGGCAGTCATGACATGGGCGCTGGCGAAGTGGATGACGCCCAGGCGGTCGCCCAATGGCTGCGGGGAAAATACCCGCAATTGCCCCTGACCCTGTTCGGTTTTTCCTTTGGCGGCTTTGTCGCCGCCAGCCTGGGCGGGCGCCTGGAAGCCCAGGGTCAACCGGTCAAGCACCTGTTCATGGTGGCCCCGGCGGTAATGCGCCTGGACGAGCAGTCGCCCTTGCCGATGAGCGGCGAGTTGACGGTGATCCAGCCGGAAACCGACGAAGTGGTCGATCCGCAACTGGTTTACGAATGGTCCGACACGCTCCAACGTCCCCATGAGCTGCTGAAAGTGGCAGAATGCGGACACTTTTTTCATGGCAAGCTGACCGATCTCAAGGATCTGATCCTGCCGCGCCTCTCGAATTGACAGCAGTCTGACAAGCGATAACCCATGACGACGCGTACCCGTATCCTGACCGGCATCACCACCACCGGCACCCCGCACCTGGGCAACTATGCCGGCGCCATCCGTCCGGCGATCCTCGCCAGCCGCGACAGCAACGCCGATTCGTTCTACTTCCTGGCTGACTACCACGCCCTGATCAAGTGCGATGACCCGCTGCGTATCCAGCGTTCGCGCCTGGAAATCGCCGCCACGTGGCTGGCCGGCGGCCTGGATGTGGACCGCGTGACGTTCTATCGCCAGTCCGATATTCCCGAGATCCCGGAGCTGACCTGGCTGCTGACCTGCGTCGCCGCCAAGGGCCTGCTCAACCGTGCCCACGCCTACAAGGCGTCGGTGGACAAGAACGTCGAGGCCGGCGAAGACCCGGACGCCGGCATCACCATGGGGCTGTACAGCTACCCGGTGTTGATGGCCGCCGACATCCTGATGTTCAACGCTCACAAGGTGCCGGTCGGTCGCGACCAGATCCAGCACGTGGAAATGGCCCGCGACATCGGCCAGCGCTTCAACCACCTGTTCGGCCAGGGCAAGGAGTTCTTCACCATGCCCGAGGCGCTGATCGAAGAAAGCGTCGCCACGCTGCCGGGCCTCGATGGCCGCAAGATGTCCAAGAGCTATGACAACACCATCCCGTTGTTCAGCAGCGCGAAGGACATGAAGGACGCGATCTCGCGGATCGTTACCGACTCGCGTGCCCCGGGCGAAGCCAAGGATCCGGACAATTCGCACCTGTTCACCCTGTTCCAGGCCTTCGCCACTGCCGAACAGTCCGCCGAGTTCCGCAGCGAACTGCTGCAAGGCCTGGGTTGGGGCGAAGCCAAGAACCGCCTGTTCCAATTGCTCGACAGCGAGTTGGGTGAAGCGCGCGAGCGTTATCACCAGTTCATCGAGCGTCCATCGGACCTTGAAGACATCCTGCAACTGGGCGCGAAAAAAGCCCGGGCCGTGGCGACGCCGTTCCTCAACGAACTGCGCGAGGCCGTTGGCCTGCGTTCGTTTGTCAGCCAGGTCCAAGTGGCCGCCAGCACCAAGAAGAAAGCCGCCAAGGCAGCACGCTTCGTCAGCTTTCGCGAAGACGACGGCAGTTTCCGCTTCCGTCTGCTGGCCGCCGACGGCGAGCAACTGTTGCTGTCGAACAATTTTGCCGACGGCAAGACCGCAGGGCAGGTGACCAAGCAATTGCAGTCCGGCCAGCCCTTGGACGTACGCAGCGACGACCTGAGTTTCAGCGTCTGGCTCGAAGGCGAGTGCGTGGCGAACAGCCCGGCCTTCGCCAACAGCGCCGCCCGGGATGCAGCCATCGATGCGTTGCGCGTTGCCCTGACGCCTGCCCAGGACTGATCTCGGCACGTCACCCGACCATCGGCCCGAATAAGGGCCGATTGCCATTCCTCTGGGCCGTCGCTACAGTGACGGCCCGTTTTTGTTGCCTTGCTAACGAATATGACGCCCCTAGAACGATATCAAGCTGATCTGAAACGCCCGGAGTTCTTCCACGACGCAGCCCAGGAAACGGCGGTGCGGCATTTGCAACGCCTGTACGACGACCTGGTCGCGGCGGCGAACAACAAGCCCGGCCTGTTGGGCAAACTGTTCGGCAAAAAAGACCAGACACCGGTCAAGGGCCTGTATTTCTGGGGCGGCGTGGGCCGTGGCAAGACCTACCTGGTGGACACTTTCTTCGAAGCGTTGCCGTTCAAGGAGAAGACACGGACGCACTTCCACCGTTTCATGAAGCGCGTGCACGAGGAGATGAAGACCCTGGGCGGCGAGAAGAACCCGCTGACCATCATCGCCAAGCGTTTTTCCGACGAGACCCGGGTGATCTGCTTCGATGAGTTCTTCGTTTCCGACATCACCGACGCCATGATCCTCGGCACCTTGATGGAAGAGCTGTTCAAGAACGGCGTGACCCTGGTCGCCACCTCGAACATCGTGCCGGACGGCCTGTACAAGGACGGCCTGCAGCGGGCGCGTTTCCTGCCGGCCATCGCGCTGATCAAGGAACACACTGAAATCGTCAACGTCGACAGCGGCGTCGACTACCGCCTGCGTCACCTCGAACAAGCGGAGCTGTTCCACTTCCCGTTGGATGCCGCTGCCCAGGAAAGCCTGCGCAAGAGCTTCCGCGCCCTGACGCCGGAATGCACCCAGGCTGTGGAAAATGATGTATTGGTCATCGAAAATCGCGAAATCCGCGCTGTGCGTACGTGCGATGACGTGGCCTGGTTCGACTTTCGCGAACTGTGCGACGGCCCTCGCAGCCAGAACGACTACATCGAACTGGGCAAGATCTTCCACGCCGTGCTGCTGAGCAACGTCGAGCAGATGAGCGTCACCACCGACGACATCGCCCGTCGCTTCATCAACATGGTCGACGAGTTCTACGACCGTAACGTGAAGCTGATCATTTCGGCCGAAGTCGAACTCAAGGACCTCTACACCGGCGGTCGCCTGACCTTCGAATTCCAGCGGACCTTGAGTCGCTTGCTGGAGATGCAGTCCCACGAATTCCTGGCGCGGGCGCATAAGCCGTAGGGACATTCGGAACACCAAAAAAGGCCTGCGATTGCGGGCCTTTTTTTGTATGTGCATATTCCCCATCTGAGCTTGTGGGAGCGAGCCTGCTCGCGATGGCGTCGTGTCAGTCAACATCAGTGCCGCTGAACCACCGCCATCGTGAGCAAGCTCGCTCCCACAGTGGATCGTTGCCAAGCCCTCGGGCTACGCCGCCTGCTGGAACTGCTGCCGATACTGGTTCGGCGACAGGTCGGTATGTTGCCGGAACAGCCGGGCGAAAAAGCTCGCGTCGTCGTAGCCGACTTCATAGCTGATGGTCTTGATGCTCTTGCGGCTGCCGGAGAGCAGGCCCTTGGCGGTTTCGATCCGCAGTCGTTGCAGGTAATGCAGCGGTTTGTCGCCAGTGGCGGTCTGGAAGCGGCGCATGAAGTTGCGGATGCTCATGCCATGTTCCCGGGCAACGTCCTCGAAGCGGAACTTATCGGCGAAGTGCTCTTCGAGCCATTGCTGGATCTGCAGGATGATCACATCCTGATGCAGTTTCTGCCCGCCGAAGCCGATCCGCCCTGGCGAATAGCTGCGTTGCACCTCATACAGGATGTCCCGCGCCACGGCCTGGGCCACGTTGGCGCCGCAGAAGCGTTCGATGAGATAAATGTAGAGGTCACAGGCTGAGGTCGTGCCGCCGGCGCAGAACAGGTTGTCGGCGTCGGTCAGGTGCTTGTCCTGGTTCAGGTATACCTGGGGGAAGCGCTCCTTGAAGGCATTGAAGAAACGCCAGTAGGTGGTGGCTTCCTTGCCGTCGAGCAGCCCGGCCTCCGCCAGCCAGAACACCCCGGTGGCTTCGCCGCAGAGTACCGCACCGCGCGCGTGTTGTTCGCGCAGCCAAGGCAGGACCTGGGGATAACGTTGGCAGAGGGTGGCGAAATCATCCCAGAAGGCCGGCAGGATGATGACATCGGTGTTTTCCAGGCCGCCGTCCACCGGCATGATCACATCGCTGAAGCTGTTCACCGGTTTGCCATCGGGGCTGACCAGCCGGGTTTCAAAGGCCGGCGTCAGGCCGTGGCCCAGTTGTTTGCCGTAGCGCAGGCTGGCCAGGTGGAAAAAATCCTTGGCTTGCATGAGGGTGGAGGCGAAGACCTGGTCGATTGCCAGGATGCTGACGCGCCGCAAGGGCGTGGAGGCGTGCATAGACATAATTCATCTTTATTTTTATAGGGGAAAGTGGTCAACAGACGGCTGGATCGTCTTATTTTTTGTCGGATGTGTCCAGTGTCCTGTCGTACCCCGCAGGCTTAGGCTCTGTCGGATAACAACGCCCAACAATAACCAAAGGTGCGCCATGATCCCAAGAACACTGTTCAGTCCCGAGCACGAGTTGTTTCGCGACAGCGTACGAACCTTCCTTGAAAAAGAAGCCGTGCCGTACCACAGCCAGTGGGAAAAACAGGGGCATGTCGATCGCCAGCTCTGGAACAAGGCAGGGGAGGCGGGCATGTTGTGCTCGCACCTCCCGGAAGCCTATGGGGGGCTGGACGCAGATTTTCTCTACAGCACGGTGGTGATCGAGGAGATCGGCCGCCTGGGGCTGACAGGGATTGGCTTCTCGCTGCATTCCGACATCGTCGCACCGTACATCCTGCATTACGGCAGCGAAGCGTTGAAACACAAGTACCTGCCGAAGCTGGTGTCTGGCGAAATGGTCACGGCCATCGCCATGACCGAGCCGGGCGCCGGTTCCGACCTGCAAGGGGTGAAGACCACGGCGGTGCTGGACGGCGATGAATATGTCATCAATGGCTCGAAGACCTTCATCACCAACGGCTTCCTGGCAGACCTGGTGATCGTGGTCGCCAAGACCGATCCGAAGGCCGGCGCCAAGGGCACCAGCCTGTTCCTGGTGGAGGCGGGTACGCCGGGCTTTGAAAAGGGCAAGCGCCTGGAAAAAGTCGGCATGAAGGCCCAGGACACGTCGGAACTGTTCTTCCAGGATGTCCGCGTGCCGAAGGAGAACCTGCTGGGGCAGGCCGGCATGGGCTTCGCCTACTTGATGCAGGAGCTGCCCCAGGAGCGCCTGACCGTCGCCATCGGCGGCCTGGCTTCGGCCGAAGCGGCGCTGCAATGGACCCTGGACTACACCCGCGAGCGCAAGGCGTTCGGCAAATCCATCGCAGACTTCCAGAACACCCGTTTCAAGCTCGCGGAAATGGCCACCGAAATCCAGATCGGCCGGGTCTTCGTGGACCGTTGCCTGGAATTGCACCTGCAAGGGAAGCTGGACGTGCCGACGGCGGCGATGGCCAAGTACTGGGGCACCGACTTGCAATGCAAGGTGCTAGACGAATGCGTGCAGTTGCATGGCGGCTACGGCTTCATGTGGGAATACCCGATTGCCCGGGCGTGGGCGGATGCGCGGGTGCAGCGGATCTATGCCGGGACCAATGAGATCATGAAGGAGATCATTGCGCGGTCGCTTTGATGCAGTGGTGAGCTTGGGTCCGCTATCGCGAGCAAGCTCGCTCCCACAGGGGAGTCGTGTCTGATCGCTATTTTGTGATCAACATCGAACCCCTGTGGGAGCGAGCTTGCTCGCGATGAGGCCTACGGATCAAGGCGCCGGGTTCGGCTGATCCTTGTGAATCGCCTCGATCCCCGCCAGTACTTCATCCGACAGTTTCAGGTCGAAGCTGGCGATGTTGCTGTCCAGTTGCTCCAGCGTGGTGGCGCCAATGATGTTGCTGGTCACGAACGGCTGCCGGGTGACGAACGCCAGGGCCATCTGCGCCGGGTCCAGGCCATGCTCGCGGGCCAGGGCCACATACCGGCTGCACGCCGCTTCCGATTGCGGGTTGAAGTAGCGCATGAAGCGGCTGTACAGCGTCAGGCGGCCCTTGGCTGGCCGTGCGCCGTTTTCGTATTTGCCCGACAGGAAGCCGAACGCCAGCGGCGAATAAGCCAGCAAGCCGCATTGCTCGCGAATGGCGATTTCCGACAGGCCGATCTCGAAGCTGCGGTTGAGCAGGTTGTACGGGTTCTGGATCGACACCGCCCGCGGCCAGCCACGGGCCTCGGCCAGGGCAAGGAACTTCATGGTGCCCCACGGCGTTTCGTTGGACAGGCCGATATGGCGGATCTTGCCGGCGCGAACCTGTTCGTCCAGGGCTTCGAGGGTTTCCTCCAGCGGGGTGAACGTTTCGTCGGCATTGTGCTGGTAGCCCAGTTGACCAAAGAAGTTGGTGCTGCGCTCCGGCCAATGCAGCTGGTAGAGATCGATCCAGTCGGTCTGCAGGCGCTTGAGGCTGGCGTCCACGGCTTCGACGATGTGGCGGCGGTTGTGCTTGAGGTTCTTGTCGCGGATGTAGTCGATGGTGTTGCCGGGGCCGGCGATCTTGCTCGCCAGGATCCAGTCGGCACGATCGCCGCGACTCTTGAAGTAATTGCCGATGTAGCGCTCGGTGGTGGCGTAGGTTTCGGCCTTGGGTGGCACCGGGTACATCTCGGCGGTGTCGATGAAATTGATGCCGGCAGCCTTGGCGCGTTCGATCTGGGCGAAGGCCTCGGCCTCGCTGTTCTGCTCACCCCAGGTCATGGTTCCGAGGCACAGGGCACTCACGTTCAGGTCGGTACGGCCTAGCGGGCGATAGTCCATCGGGAACTCCTTGGGCAAAACAATCATAAAAGCAGGTTGAAATATTTTTCGCAATCTGCATAATTGCGCACCTCTTTCTGCAGTGGAAGTGATGCGCCGCCGCCGAAGAATCTTGCCGTTGAACGGACGCGCCGACCCGAGCCCCCGAAAGCGTCTGTATCCGGCTGCCTTTGACTTGTCAAAGTACGCACTATTCAGTAAGATCCGCCGTCTAATTTACAGGGCGGCCCCTGAGGCTATAAAGAATGAAAACTTTTACTGCTAAACCGGAAACAGTAAAGCGCGACTGGTTTGTCGTCGACGCTGCTGGTCAGACCCTGGGTCGTCTGGCCACCGAAATCGCGAGCCGTCTGCGTGGCAAGCACAAGCCTGAGTACACCCCTCACGTTGACACCGGTGACTACATCGTCGTGATCAACGCTGAGCAAGTACGTGTTACTGGCGCTAAAACCACTGACAAAATGTACTACTCCCACTCCGGTTTTCCTGGCGGCATCAAGTCGATCAACTTTGAAAAGCTGATCGCCAAAGCCCCTGAGCGCGTGATCGAGACCGCGGTTAAAGGCATGCTGCCTAAAAACCCACTGGGTCGCGACATGTATCGTAAGCTGAAGGTTTATGCGGGCGCTGCTCACCCTCATACTGCTCAGCAGCCCCAAGAACTGAAGTTTTAACGGAATAGTTCATTATGTCGGCGACTCAAAATTACGGCACTGGCCGTCGCAAGACTGCAACCGCACGCGTTTTCCTGCGTCCGGGCACTGGTAACATCTCCATCAACAACCGCTCCCTGGATAACTTCTTCGGCCGCGAAACTGCCCGCATGGTAGTTCGTCAGCCGCTGGAACTGACCGAGACCGTCGAAAAATTCGACATCTACGTCACTGTTATCGGTGGTGGTGTAAGTGGTCAGGCTGGCGCAATCCGCCACGGCATCACTCGCGCCCTGATGGATTACGACGAGACTCTGCGTGGTGCTCTGCGCAAAGCCGGCTTCGTAACTCGCGATGCTCGCGAAGTTGAACGTAAGAAAGTCGGTCTGCGTAAAGCGCGTAAGCGTCCGCAGTACTCGAAGCGTTAATTTCGCTTCCGCTTTCAAAAGGCGCCCAGTTCCTCACGGAGCTGGGCGTTTTTTTATGGGCAAAAGAATTGCTCTGTGACAACTTGCCACATTCGTAGAGCCCCTATACTACAAGGCTTGGCGGTTTGGCCGCTTGGTAATTACCTTGTCAGAATTGGGGCTTTTCATTACCATTCGGCAAAATTTTTATAAGTTCAGATTTTTACTTAGTAGACGCCTGATCTAACAGGCCACAAAGCTGATGGGAGAGGACTGAATGAGCAATGACGGCGTGAATGCAGGCCGGCGTCGCTTCCTGGTAGCAGCCACATCCGTGGTGGGTGCTGCAGGAGCGGTGGGGGCTGCGGTCCCGTTCGTGGGGTCATGGTTTCCCAGTGCCAAGGCGAAAGCCGCGGGTGCACCGGTGAAAGTGAATGTCAGCAAGATCGAGCCAGGCCAGCAGATGATTGCTGAGTGGCGCGGCCAGCCGGTGTTCATCGTCCGCCGTACAGAGGAAATCCTGGGGAATCTGAAAAAGATCGAGGGTCAGTTGTCCGACCCTTCCTCCAAGAACTCGGTCCAACCGGAGTACGTCAATCCTGAAACGCGTTCGATCAAGCCAGAGGTTTTGCTGCTGATCGGGATCTGTACGCACCTGGGTTGCTCGCCAACGTTCCGTCCTGAAGTGGCTCCTGCCGATCTGGGCAAGGACTGGGTCGGTGGTTATTTCTGCCCTTGCCACGGCTCCCACTACGACCTGGCTGGTCGCGTCTACAAGTCGCAGCCTGCACCTCTGAACCTGCCAGTTCCCCCGCATTCCTATGAGACCGACGACATCATTGTCATCGGCGTCGATACGGAGAAAGCGTGATGAGCAAATTCATGGATTGGGTTGATGCGCGCTTTCCCGCGACCAAAATGTGGGAAGACCATCTCAGCAAGTATTACGCTCCGAAGAACTTCAACTTCTTCTACTTCTTTGGCTCCCTGGCGCTGCTCGTTCTGGTCAACCAGATCGTTACCGGTGTCTGGCTGACCATGAGCTACACCCCGTCGGCGGAAGAAGCGTTTGCTTCCGTCGAATACATCATGCGCGACGTCGAGTACGGCTCGATCCTGCGTCTGTTGCACTCCACCGGTGCTTCGGCGTTCTTCATCGTGGTCTACCTGCACATGTTCCGTGGCCTGCTCTACGGTTCGTACCAGAAGCCTCGTGAGTTGGTGTGGGTCTTCGGCATGCTGATCTACCTGGCGCTGATGGCCGAGGCCTTCATGGGCTACCTCCTGCCGTGGGGCCAGATGTCCTACTGGGGTGCCCAGGTGATCATCTCGCTGTTCGGTGCGATCCCGGTCATCGGTGACGACCTGACCCAGTGGATTCGTGGTGACTACCTGATCTCGGGCATTACCCTGAACCGCTTCTTCGCCCTGCACGTGGTCGCGCTGCCGATCGTGATCCTCGGCCTGGTGGTGTTGCACATCCTGGCCTTGCACGAAGTTGGCTCGAACAACCCGGATGGCGTGGACATCAAGAAGCACAAGGACGAGAACGGCGTACCGCTGGATGGCATCGCCTTCCACCCGTACTACACCGTGAAAGATATCGTCGGCGTGGTGGTCTTCCTGTTCATCTTCTGCTCCATCGTGTTCTTCTTCCCGGAAATGGGTGGTTACTTCCTCGAGAAGCCGAACTTCGAGCAGGCGAACGCCTTCAAGACCCCTGAGCACATTGCCCCGGTCTGGTACTTCACGCCGTTCTACGCGATTTTGCGGGCGATCCCGGACAAGCTGATGGGCGTTATCGCCATGGGCGCGGCCATCGCAGTGCTGTTTGTCCTGCCTTGGCTGGACCGCAGCCCCGTCAAGTCGATGCGCTACAAAGGCTGGCTGAGCAAGATCTGGCTCGTGGTGTTCTGCATCTCGTTCGTGATCCTGGGCGTGCTGGGCGTATTGGCCCCGACACCGGAGCGTACGTTGCTATCGCAGGTCTGCACCTTCCTGTACTTCGCCTACTTCATTCTGATGCCTTTCTACACCAGGCTCGAGAAGACCAAACCGGTTCCGGAAAGGGTGACTGGCTGATGAAAAAGCTATTTGCTGTACTGATTCTTGCTGCTATGCCTGTACTGTCCTTCGCGGCTGAACACGGTGGTCCAGAGCTGGAAAAAGTCGACATCGACGTTTCCGACAAAGCTGCCATGCAGGACGGCGCACGTACGTTCGCCAACTACTGCATGGGTTGCCACAGTGCCAAGTTCCAGCGCTACGAGCGTGTTGCCGATGACCTGGGCATTCCTCATGAAATGATGCTCGAGAAACTGGTGTTCACCGGTGCCAAACTGGGCGATCACATGACCATTGGCATGCAACCTGCGGACGCCAAGACCTGGTTCGGCGCCGCGCCGCCAGACCTGACTCTGGTGGCGCGTGTGCGTGGTACTGACTGGCTCTACGGTTACCTGCGTTCGTTCTACGAAGATCCTGCGCGTCCATGGGGCGTGAACAACAAGGTCTTCCCGAACGTCGGCATGCCTAACGTACTGGTCGGCCTCCAAGGGCGCCAGGTGGTAGGCTGCAAACAGGTTCAGATCGTTGAGGGCGGTAAAAAGCAATTCGATCCGCTGACCGGCACCGCTTTGACTCATGAAGCCTGCGACCAGCTGACTGTATTGCCGAACACCGGCAGCCTGACTCCGGAGCAGTTCGACGAGAAGGTCAAGAACCTTGTGACCTTCCTGGCCTACTCGGCCAACCCGGTGAAGCTGGAGCATCAGCGCATCGGTACCTATGTATTGCTGTACCTGGCGTTCTTCTTCGTATTCGCTTACCTGCTCAAGCGTGAATACTGGAAAGACGTGCATTGATAAAGCTGTAAGCCGTTGCTGTTAATCGTGCGCGCCCAAGGGCGTCTCTAATGTAACGAGCCTGGCCAGCCAGGTGTTACGGGAGATGCCCTCTGGGCGCGCTCGTTTTTCCGTTTTTCGATAATTTCAACAAGCGAGGAGGATCGCCATGGGCGTGACCAATCGGTTGGCCTGTTACTCCGACCCCGCCGACCACTATTCCCACCGGGTACGCATCGTACTGGCAGAGAAGGGTGTCAGCGCCGAGATCATTTACGTCGAAGCGGGCCGTCAGCCGCCGAAGCTGATCGAGGTGAACCCTTATGGCAGCCTGCCCACACTGGTCGATCGTGACCTGGCGTTGTGGGAGTCGACCGTGGTGATGGAATATCTGGATGAGCGTTATCCGCATCCACCTTTACTGCCGGTGTACCCTGTCGCGCGGGCCAACAGCCGTTTGCTGATCCATCGCATCCAGCGTGACTGGTGCGGGTTGGTGGATCTGATCCTGGATTCTCGGACCAAGGAGCCGGCGCGGGTCGTGGCACGCAAGGAATTGCGTGAAAGCCTGACTGGCGTATCGCCGCTATTCGTCGATAAGCCGTTTTTCCTCAGTGAGGAACAAAGTCTGGTGGATTGCTGCCTATTGCCCATACTCTGGCGTTTGCCGATTCTGGGTATCGAACTGCCGCGGCCTGCCAAGCCGCTGCTTGATTATATGGAGCGCCAATTCGCGCGTGAGGCTTTCCAGGCGAGTCTGTCTGGCGTCGAACGTGACATGCGCTAAGGCTTAGGGAGCCGCTATGAACTCCAGTCGACCTTATCTGGTCCGCGCGCTCTACGAGTGGATTGTGGACAACGATTGCACCCCGCACATGCTGGTCAACGCCGAGTTTCCGTCGGTGCAGGTGCCGCAGGGTTTTGCCAATGACGGGCAAATTGTCTTGAACGTGTCGCCAGCCGCTGTGCGTCACTTGCATATGGATAACGACGCCGTCAGCTTCGAAGGGCGCTTCGGTGGCGTGCCGCACACTTTGTACGTGCCTATTGCTGCGATCCTGGGGATTTATGCTCGGGAGAATGGCCAGGGCATGGTGTTTGAGCTGGAAGCGCCGCTTGATGGCGAAGAAGAGTTCGAGCCGGATGATGACCTGCCGCCACCGGATGACGAGCCGCCGCGTCCTAGCGGGCGGCCGAGTTTGAAAGTGGTGAAGTAGGTAGATATGTGCCAGATACAGGCTGTTTGAAAGCTTGGTAACCTGGTTAAGAAAATGCCCGTATCGTGAGATGTGGGCATTTTTTTTTGCTGTTGTGGTTGGTGTGTATATCCGTTACCGCAGCAACGGATATACACATCGATCCCACCAAAAAAGAAGCAAAAAAAACGGCGTCCTCCGTCCCAGAAGAAGCGCCGTTTTTCTTGAGCAACTGAAGTTCAAAAATCAGTCAATGTACTCAAACAACTTGACGATTTTCTGCACCCCGGACACACCCTGCACCAGGTTGGTCGCCTGCGCAGCCTCTTTCTTGGTCAACAACCCCAGCAAATAGACAATGCCATTCTCAGTCACAACCTTGATGCGCGAGCCGGGAATACTGGCGTCGGTGAGCATCTGGGTCTTGATCTTGGTGGTCAGCCAGGCGTCGTTCTGGCGCGCCAGCAGCGAGGAGGGTTGCAGGACCTGCAGTTCGTTATGCACGGTCTTGACCCGTTGCACGGCGCTGGCTTCCTGTTCGGCCTTGGCCTTGAGGTCGGCGCGTGGGGTCTGGCCGGCCAGCAGTACGACGCCGTTGAAGCTGGTGACGACGATGTGCGAGTTGTTGTCCAGGTCCGGGTCGGCCTTGGCAATGTTCACGCCGACCTTGGTTTCAATCAGGGAGTCGTCGATCTTGCTGCCGAAGGTGCGGGTGCCGCGATCGTCTTCAATCGGCTTTTCCCGGCTGGCGTTAACCACCGATGTGCAGCCGCTGATGCCGAGGCACAGGGTCAGGGCCAGAAGGCCTAGGCGATTAGGGGTCATTCTTCACTCCCGAACAGTTGGCTGTCGATCAAGTCGCAAAGACAGTGGATCGCCAGCAGGTGGACTTCCTGGATACGTGCGGTGACATTGGCCGGTACGCGGATCTCGACGTCTTCTGGCAATAGCAGGGACGCCATGCCGCCGCCGTCACGACCGGTCAATGCTACGACAATCATTTCGCGATCATGTGCGGCCTGGATCGCTTGAATAATATTGGCCGAGTTACCGCTGGTGGAAATCGCCAGCAGCACATCGCCGGGTTGGCCCAGGGCGCGGATCTGTTTGGAGAATACTTCGTTGTAGCTGTAGTCGTTGGCGATCGAGGTGATCGTCGAGCTGTCGGTGGTCAGGGCGATCGCCGGCAGGCTCGGGCGCTCGCGTTCGAAGCGGTTGAGCAGTTCCGAAGAGAAGTGCTGGGCGTCGCCGGCCGAGCCGCCATTGCCGCACGAAAGCATCTTGCCCTCGTTGAGCAGGGCGTTGACCATCACTTGGCTGGCTTGCTCGATGTGCGGTGCAAGTACGTCCATCGCCTGTTGCTTGGTGTCGATACTGGCCTGAAAAAGCTGGCGAATTCGCGATTGCATGTCCATCTGTGTGACCTTAAGTAGCGCGGCTTATCGGCACAAACATGTGCGGCGCGCAAAGCAAAGAGCAAAAAAGTTAGGTGAAGGTGTCCGGCTCGGCATGGGCGCTCAACTGTCGAAGGCGTTCTGCAGCCAGTTCAACTGGGCGGCGTTGCTGTCGATGGCAACCACGTCGAAGCGGCAGGGATGATCGGCCCAGCGAGACTCGCGTTGCAGAAAATACTGCGCGGCGAAAACCAGCTTCTGGCGCTTGCGCTCGTCAATGCTGTCGAGCGCGCCACCCCATTGAGTATTTTTTCTGTAGCGGACTTCGACGAATACTACTGTATCGCCGTCAAGCATGACCAGATCAAGCTCGCCGCGTTTGCACAACCAGTTCTGCGCCACCAGCCGCAGGCCTTGTTGCTGGAGATGCGCGAGAGCTTGGCCCTCGGCATCCCGTCCGCTTTGCTGGCGTGATCGGTCGGGCATCAGCGCTGGGTATCCGGCAGGCGCTGCACCTGGCCATTGACGAACTCGGCCCAAGGCAGTTGACGCTGTACGCGCTGGGTTGGAGACACTGCCAGGCTGCCCGACAGGCCTTCGATGCGGCTGTCCGGCAACGTCTTGAGCTGGCCCAGGCGTGGTGCCAGGCGATAGGCGTCTACCCCCATCGCGTACAACCGGCCCAGGCTGCTACCCGCCTGTGGCCACTGTGCGGTGACCTGCTTGCGCAGCGGGTCATTGGCGTCGAGCAGCCAAGGGGTTTCGCAGAAGCGGATACCGCTCATGTCGTTGTACTGGTTCTGGTCGCCGCTGGCGCTGAACACTGAAGACGTCGCGTAGACCGGCACATCACCCGCGTACTGGAAGTTCAGGGTCGGCTTGATCTGCTGGGCCTGTTGCGGCGTCGAGGCCAGGAAGATGAACTCGATGTCCTGGCGACGGGACGGCTGGGCCGCGACCGTGGTGCCAACGGTGCTTTGCAGGTTCTTGGCGCGACCTTCGCTCTGGCGCAGTTGGAACATGTCGGCGATCTGCTGGGCCAGTTGCACCGGCTGGTCGACCCGTTCGATTGCGATGATGGTGCCGCCATTGGCCTGCCAGTCCTGGCTGAAGGCTTTCAGGACACGATCGCCCCATTCACCCTTCGGTACCATGGCGGCGGCGCGATGCAGGCCGTCGGCGCGGGCACGGCGGGAGACTTCGCGGGCTTCATCCTCGGGGGCCAGGCCGAACTGGAACAGTTGCGGTGGCCCTTGTTCGCCTTCGCTGTAGTTCAGCGCCAGGGTGGTGATCGGCAGTTGCGGGCGGGTGCTGATCTGCTTGACCAGGGGTTTTTCCAGCGGTCCGACTACCAGTTGCACGCCGTCGGCCTGGGCCTTGCGATAGAACTCGTCCATGGAGGTCAGGCTGGAGCTGTCATAGAACTGGATGCTTGGCGGCTTCTGACCGGCCTGCTGGGCCTGGTAATGCGCGGCCATGAAGCCCTCGCGCAAGGCCTTGGCAACCGCAGCTAGCTGGCCATTCTGTGGCAGCAGCAGGGCGATCTTGCTCAGCGGCTGGCTCGCCAGCTCCTTGAGCTTGACCAGGGGTGTCGGCAGTTGCAGGGCGGCAGGGTGCTTCGGGTTCTGTTCGCGCCAGTGGTCGATGGCCGCCTGCTGTTGTTCCAGGGTGCCGGCGGTCTTGACGGCCTGGGCCAGGCTCAGCCAGCCGCCAAGGTCGTCGTTGGAGCTTGGCTGCAACTGGTCGGTGGGCAGCGAGGCGATCAACGACCAGATGGCTTCGTGGTTTTTTGCCGCAGCGTCGTTTTCCAACAGGGGCGCGATGAAAATGCGCTCCTTGGCGGCGGCCAGGGTCTGGCCATCGGCCTCCAGGGCGCGGGCGCGGACGGTACCGGTGCGAACCTGTTGCTCCACCGGCATTTCGCTCAGGTGTTGCAGGCTTGGGTGGCTCAGGGCGGTCAGTGCCGCCTTGGGCTGGTTGCGGGTCATCGCCAGTTCAGCCGACAGCGTGCTGGCGAAAATCTGCTGGCCGGGCTTGAGTTGTTCCATCGGCACTTGTTGCAGGATCTGTGCGGACTGGCCGGCATTGCCCTGGCGGTAGGCCAGGTCGGCAGCGCTCAGGCGCAGCAGGGCGGCTTTTTCCGGATTTTTGCTTTGAGTGGCCTGTTCGAGCAACTGCTCGATACTGGCATCCGGGGTGCGTGGAAGTTCGCCAAGGCTGGACGAGGGCGAGCTGGCGCAAGCCGCCAGGAGGGCAGCGAGGCAGAGGGCGGAGAGCAGCCGCAGGCAAGCGATCATGTAAGTGTTCCTGATACGAGATCAAATTAGCGTCGAATTGTACCCAAGCACTGGCCGGGGCGCGATGTTAGTGGTGTGAATCGATCAATTTAGGTATTTCAAAGAGTGCGGGGCAACACAAAAGGCCGTCAGGGTGTCCTGCACTGTCGTCGTTTAAGGACGAACAGCCGAGACCGCCGCTACACGCTACAATGGCGGTTTTTACCGATCATGAGGTATGTGTCTTGACTGCTCCAGGTGCTTTGAATTCCGCTGCCGGCTCGCTTTATGTGGTGGCGACGCCCATCGGCAACCTGGACGATATCAGTGCCCGGGCGCTGAAAATCCTGCAGGAAGTTGCTTTGATCGCAGCTGAAGACACGCGTCACTCCCAGCGCCTGCTGCAGCATTTCGGCATTTCCACGCCGTTGGCCGCCTGTCATGAACACAATGAACGGGATGAGGGCAGTCGTTTCATTACCCGGCTGCTGGCGGGCGATAACGTCGCGCTGATTTCCGATGCCGGTACGCCACTGATTTCCGACCCTGGCTATCATCTGGTGCGCCAGGCCCGGGCGGCAGGCATCAGCGTGGTGCCGGTGCCAGGCGCTTGTGCATTGATCGCAGCGCTGTCGGCGGCGGGGCTGCCGTCGGACCGTTTCATCTTCGAGGGTTTCCTGCCGGCCAAGGCGGTGGGGCGGCGGGCGCGCCTGGAAGCTATAAAGGAAGAACCACGCACGCTGATCTTCTATGAGGCGCCGCACCGCATTCTGGAATGCCTGCAAGACATGGAACTGGTGTTCGGCGCCGAGCGCCCGGCGTTGCTGGCTCGTGAGTTGACCAAGACCTTCGAAACCCTCAAGGGGTTGCCGTTGGCAGAGCTGCGGGCGTTTGTCGAAAGCGACAGCAACCAGCAGCGCGGCGAGTGTGTAGTGCTGGTGGCCGGGTGGACAGCGCCGGAAAGTGAAGACGCTGTCAGCAGCGAAGCGATGCGCATCCTGAACCTGCTACTCGAGGAAATGCCGCTCAAGCGTGCCGCGGCCCTTGCGGCGCAGATCACTGGCGAGCGCAAGAATGTGCTGTACCAGGTCGCACTGGAGAAACAGAAGGATCAGTGAAAGCGGGGCGCAGGGCTGGCCCAAGGCTTTTAGCGCTTGTTCTTCGAGCGCTCTACCGTTAACCTTCGCGGCGGAGAGTCGATCGGACAGTCGCTGCCCTCTATGAGAATTAGGGGGGGAGGAAAGTCCGGGCTCCATAGGGCGAAGTGCCAGGTAATGCCTGGGAGGCGTGAGCCTACGGAAAGTGCCACAGAAAATAACCGCCTAAGCGCTTCGGTGCCGGTAAGGGTGAAAAGGTGCGGTAAGAGCGCACCGCACGTCTGGCAACAGTTCGTGGCTAGGTAAACCCCACTTGGAGCAAGACCAAATAGGGTCCCAAGGCGTGGCCCGCGCTGGGACCGGGTAGGTTGCTAAAGATGTCCAGTGATGGCCATCGTAGACGAATGACTGTTCAAGACAGAACCCGGCTTACAGATCGACTCTCCACCTTTTTCCCTCCCTGCCGGAATCACTGGCAGACGCAGTTGCTAATACCAAAAAAATCTTACTCTTAATAAATCACTTTAACTTGTGCGCGCAGCTTCCTGTGCTCATTCGGGTTGAGGCGAAAATTCCTACGTCAGATTCTTGTTACCCCTCCTGAAACGCTCCTAAATCTCCGATCTATAAGGCTTTTCCTTCAATCCGCGCCTTGACGGTGCGGTGGGCGCATTCCTATAGTGTGCGCAAGTGGCGGAAAGTGGCATGAAGTGGGTTTTTTTGAAGGTAAAACGCCAAAAAGTGGAGAAACGCAGACGTGTTTCGCGGAGCTAACGCTATCAGTCTCGATGCAAAAGGCCGTCTCGCCATGCCGAGCCGGTATCGTGACGAGCTCGTTTCGCGAAGTTCGGGGCAGTTAATCGTCACGATCGACGCCGTTGACCCATGTTTGTGTGTTTACCCTCTTGATGAGTGGGAAATCATCGAAACCAAACTGCGCGCACTGCCTTCGTTGCGTGAAGAAAACCGCCGTCTGCAACGCTTGCTGATCGGTAATGCCGTCGACCTCGAACTCGATGGCAGTGGTCGTTTCCTGGTTCCGCCGCGCCTGCGCGAGTACGCCAAGCTGGACAAGCGCGCGATGCTGGTGGGCCAACTGAACAAGTTCCAGCTGTGGGACGAAGATGCCTGGAATGCGGTTTCTGCCGCTGACCTCGCTGCTATTCAACAACCGGGCGCCATGCCTGATGAACTGCGTGATTTGATCCTGTGACTATTGATAGCGGCTTTAACCACATCACCGTACTGCTTGACGAAGCCGTCGAGGCTCTCGCCGTACGTCCTGATGGCTGCTATCTGGACGGTACGTTCGGGCGTGGCGGACACAGCCGGTTGATTCTCAGCAAGCTCGGTCCGGGTGGCCGGTTGCTGGGGTTCGACAAGGATCCTCAAGCGATTGCCACCGGGCAAGCGCTGGCGGCCGAAGACGGCCGCTTTGTCATTGTGCAACGCAGCTTTGCCGAGCTGGCTTCGGAAGTCGCCGAGCGTGGCCTGGCCGGCAAGGTCAGTGGCGTGCTGCTCGACCTGGGCGTGTCTTCGCCGCAGTTGGACGATCCGGAGCGCGGCTTCAGTTTCCTCAATGACGGCCCGCTGGACATGCGCATGGACCCGTCCCGTGGCATCAGCGCCGCCGAATTCGTCAACACTGCCCCGGTGGAAGAAATCGCTCGCGTCTTCAAGGAATACGGTGAAGAGCGTTTCTCCGGCCGTATGGCCCGTGCCGTGGTCGAGCGGCGCGACATCAAGCCATTTGAGCGCACCGGCGACCTGGCCGAGGTACTGAAAGTTGCCAATCCGGCTTGGGAAAAGGGCAAGAACCCGGCGACCCGTGCGTTCCAGGGCTTGCGCATCCACGTCAATAACGAGCTGGGCGATCTGGAAGTCGGTCTCGAAGCGGCGCTTGAAGCGCTGGAGATTGGCGGTCGGCTGGTGGTGATCAGCTTCCATTCCCTGGAAGACCGCATCGTCAAGCTGTTCATGCGCAAACTCACCAAGGGCGAAGCCGATAACCTGCCGCGCAACCTGCCGGTGCGTTTCGAAGCCTTCGTGCCAAAAATCAAGATCCATGGCAAGGCGCAGTTCGCCTCCGAGGCTGAACTCAAGGCCAACCCACGTGCCCGTAGCGCCGTCATGCGTGTCGCGGAGAAGTTGCGGTGAGCAAGCTCTTCGCCAAGCCACTGCCCGGCGGCAGCTTTTTCATGCTGCTGCTGTTTATCGGCGTGCTCGTGTCGGCCATCGGCGTGTCCTATAGCGCGCACTGGAACCGGCAGCTTCTCAATTCCCTTTACAACGAGCTGAGCGTGCGCGACAAGGCGCAGGCCGAATGGGGCCGGTTGATCCTGGAGCAGAGCACCTGGACCGCCCATAGCCGTATCGAAGTATTGGCCACCGAGCAGCTGAAAATGCGCATTCCCGGCGCCGCCGAAGTGCAGATGGTGGCGCCATGATGAAACTCGAAGGGGCGCTGTTCCCGTGGCGGTTTCGTCTGGTCCTGGGTTTGCTCGGGATCATGGTGGCGGCGATTTCGTGGCGCATCATCGACCTGCAGGTCGTCGACCGTGATTTCCTCAAGGGTCAGGGCGATGCGCGCAGTGTCCGGCATATTCCGATCCCGGCTCACCGAGGCTTGATCACCGACCGCAATGGCGAACCCCTGGCCGTGAGCACCCCGGTGACCACCTTGTGGGCCAACGCCAAGGAAATGCAGCTGGCCAAGGAAAAATGGCCGGCACTGGCCGCGGCCCTCGGGCAGGATCCCAAGGCCCTGGCCGAGCGCCTCGAAGCCCAGGCCAACAAGGAATTCATTTATCTGGTGCGCGGCCTGACGCCCGAGCAGGGCCAGAGCGTGCTCGACCTGAAAGTACCCGGTGTCTACGGCATTGAAGAGTTCCGGCGTTTCTACCCGGCTGGTGAAGTCACGGCCCACATGGTCGGGTTTACCGACATCGATGACCGAGGGCGCGAAGGTGTCGAACTGGCCTATGACGAATGGCTCGCCGGGGTCGCCGGTAAGCGCCAGGTCATCAAGGACCGGCGCGGCAGGCTGATCAAGGATGTCCAAGTCACCAAAAACGCCAAGGCCGGCAAGCCCTTGGCGTTGTCCATTGATCTGCGCCTGCAATACCTGGCCAACCGTGAGCTGCGCAATGCCATCGTCGAGAACGGTGCCAAGGCCGGCAGCCTGGTGATCATGGACGTGAAGACCGGCGAGATCCTGGCGATGGTCAACCAGCCGACCTACAACCCGAACAACCGTCGCAACCTGCAACCGGCGATGATGCGCAACCGCGCGATGATCGACGTGTTCGAGCCCGGTTCGACCATGAAAGCCGTGTCCATGGCCGCCGCCCTGGAAACCGGGCGCTGGAAACCGAGCGACACCGTCGAGGTGTACCCGGGCACCCTGCAGATCGGCAAGTACACCATCCGCGACGTGTCCAAGACCGAAGGCCCGGTGCTCGACCTGACCGGCATCCTGATCAACTCCAGTAACGTGGGCATGAGCAAGATCGCCTTCGATATCGGCGGTGAGACGATTTATCGCCTGGCCCAGAAAATCGGCCTCGGCCAGGACACCGGCCTGGGCTTCCCGGGCGAGCGTGTCGGCAACCTGCCGAACTACCGTGACTGGCGCAAGGCTGAAACCGCCACGTTGTCCTATGGCTATGGTGTTTCCGTGACGGCGATCCAACTGGTCCACGCGTTCTCCGCGCTGGCCAACAATGGCCGTATCGCCCCGCTGACCCTGATCAAGACCGACAAGGCGCCGCAGACCACCCAAGTGATCCCGGAGAACGTCGCCAAGACCATGCAGGGCATGCTGCAACAGGTGATCGAGGCGCCGCGCGGTGTCTATCGCGCCCAGGTGCCGGCCTATCACGTGGCAGGCAAATCGGGTACGGCCCGTAAGACCTCCGTGGGCACCAAAGGCTACGCCGAGAACTCCTACCGTTCGCTGTTTGCCGGCTTCGGCCCGATGAGCGACCCGCGCTATGCCATCGTCGTGGTCATCGATGAACCGAGCAAGGCAGGCTACTTCGGTGGCCTGGTTTCGGCGCCAGTGTTCAGCAAAGTGATGTCCGGCACCCTGCGCCTGATGAACATTACCCCGGATAACCTGCCGCCGACCCAGCAGGCCAATACCGCACCGGTCGTTCCCTTGAAAGCCGAAGGAGGGCGTGGCTGATGTCCCTGAGCCTGAACAAGATTTTTGCCCACGCCGGTCACGATCTGCTGATTCGCGAACTGGCCCTGGACAGCCGCAATGTACGCGCCGGGGACTTGTTCCTGGCGGTGCCGGGCGCGCGTGTCGATGGTCGCGACCATATTGCCGATGCCTTGAAGCGTGGCGCGGCTGCCGTGGCTTATGAAGTGCAAGGCGCTACTGTACTGCCGATCACCGACGTTCCGCTGATTCCCGTCAAGGGCCTGGCAGCGCAGCTGTCGGACATCGCCGGGCGTTTTTATGGCGACCCGAGCCGTCACCTGAACCTGGTGGGCGTGACCGGCACCAACGGCAAGACCAGCGTGACCCAACTGGTGGCCCAGGCCCTCGACCTGCTCGGCCAGCATTGCGGCATTGTCGGGACCCTGGGCAACGGCTTCCATGGCGCGCTGGAAAGCGGACTGCACACCACGCCGAACCCGATTGCCGTGCAAGCGACCCTGGCGGACCTGAAAAAGGCTGGTGCCAAGGCCGTTGCGATGGAAGTCTCTTCCCATGGTTTGGACCAGGGCCGTGTGACCGCGCTGGCGTTCGATGTCGCGGTGTTGACCAACCTGTCCCGGGATCACCTGGATTATCACGGCACCATGCAGGCCTACGGTGAAGCCAAGGCCAAGCTGTTTGCCTGGAATGACCTGAAGTGCCGGGTCATCAACCTCGATGACGAATTCGGTCGGCAACTGGCCGCCGAAAAGCGCGAGTCGCGGTTGATCACCTACAGCCTGGAAGATGCCAGCGCCTACCTTTATGTACGCCAGGCGCAATTCAATGACGAAGGCGTGCGTGCCACCTTGGTCACGCCCCAGGGCGAGCACCATTTGCGCAGCACCTTGCTCGGCCGCTTCAACCTGAGCAACGTATTGGCGGCCATCGGCGCTTTGCTCGGCCTGGACTACGCGCTGGACGAAATTCTCAAGGTCTTGCCGAAGCTCGAGGGCCCGGCCGGTCGCATGCAGCGTTTGGGCGGTGGGACTCAACCACTGGTTGTGGTCGATTACGCCCATACCCCCGACGCGTTGGAAAAAGTTCTCACGGCCCTGCGTCCTCACGCCAAGGGCAAATTGCTGTGCCTGTTCGGCTGCGGTGGCGATCGTGATCGCGGCAAACGCCCATTGATGGCCGAAGTGGTGGAGCGGCTGGCAGACGGCGTGCTGGTCACCGACGACAACCCTCGTACCGAAGATCCGCAGCGGATTTTCGACGACATCCGCGCCGGTTTTACGGCTGTGGATAACGTCACCTTCGTGGCTGGTCGCGGCCAGGCCATTGCCCAGTTGATCGCCAGTGCCTCGGCGGACGATGTCATCGTCCTGGCCGGTAAGGGCCACGAGGACTATCAGGAAATCAACGGCGAACGCCACGCTTTCTCCGATCTGGTGGAAGCCGATCACGCCCTGACCGCGTGGGAGGTGGCCCATGCTTAAGGCCCTGAAGCTCAGCGAACTGACCAACGCCCTGAATGCACGCCTCATCGCCGCGGACGCCACGTTCGACGGCGTCAGCATCGACAGTCGGGCGATCGCGCCGGGGCAATTGTTCGTCGCTCTGGCCGGGCCGCGCTTCGATGGTCACGATTACTTGAACGAGGTCGCCGCCAAAGGTGCGGTTTCGGCCCTGGTCGAGCGCGAAGTGACCAACAGCACGCTGCCGCAATTGCTCGTCAACGACACCCGCCTGGCCCTGGGCCAGCTCGGTGCGCTGAACCGCGCGGCGTATGGCAACCCGGTCGCAGCCATCACCGGCTCCAGCGGCAAGACCACTGTCAAGGAAATGCTTGCCAGCATCCTGCGCACCCGTGGTCCGGTGCTGGCGACCCGTGGCAACCTGAACAACGACCTCGGCGTGCCACTGACCCTGCTGGAGCTGGCGCCGGAACACAGCGCCGCTGTCATCGAACTGGGCGCTTCGCGGCTCGGCGAGATCGCCTACACCGTGGGCATGACCAAGCCTCATGTGGCGGTGCTCAACAATGCCGGGACTGCTCACGTCGGTGAGTTCGGCGGCCCGGAAAAAATCGTCGAGGCCAAGGGCGAGATCATCGAGGGGCTGGATGCCGATGGTGTCGCGGTGCTGAATCTCGACGACAAGGCCTTCGAAATCTGGAAGACCCGGGCGGGCGAGCGCAAGGTGCTGACCTTTGCCCTGAGCAACCTCGCCGCGAATTTCTACGCCAGCGACCTGGACCGCGATGCTCGCGGTTGCCCGGCCTTCAACCTGCACAGCCCGGATGGCGCCGAGCGGGTGCAGTTGAACCTGCTTGGCACCCATAACGTTGCCAACGCCCTGGCCGCGGCAGCGGCTGCCCATGCGCTGGGCGTGTCGCTGCCGGGCATCGTCGCCGGGTTGAACGCCGTGCAGCCGGTCAAGGGGCGCAGTGTTGCGCAACTGGCCAGCAACGGTATGCGCGTGATCGACGACACCTATAACGCCAATCCGTCGTCCATGTGCGCGGCCGTGGATATCCTCGCCGGTTTCTCCGGCCGTACCGTATTGGTGCTGGGGGATATCGGTGAACTGGGCGAGTGGGCGCAACAGGGGCATCACGACGTCGGTGCCTATGCGCGCGGCAAGGTCGACGCGCTGTATGCGGTCGGCCCGATGATGGCCCATGCGGTCGCCGCGTTTGGCGAGCACGCACGGCATTTCACCACTCAGGCCGAACTGATCCAGGCCCTGGGCGCCGAGCAGGATCCGAACACCACCTTATTGATCAAGGGCTCACGCAGCGCAGCGATGGAAAACATCGTCGCGGCGCTGTGCGGCGCCTCCACGGAGAAACATTAATGCTGCTGCTGCTAGCGGAGTACCTGCAACAGTTCCACAAAGGCTTCGCGGTCTTCCAGTACTTGACCCTGCGCGGGATCCTGGGTGTGCTGACCGCGCTGTCGTTGTCGCTGTTCCTGGGCCCGTGGATGATCCGCACCCTGCAGAACCTGCAAATCGGCCAGTCGGTACGTAACGACGGCCCGCAATCGCACCTGTCCAAATCCGGCACCCCGACCATGGGCGGCGCGCTGATCCTGTCGTCCATCGGCATCAGCACCTTGCTCTGGGCCGACCTGGCGAACCGGTATGTCTGGGTCGTGCTGCTGGTGACCTTGCTCTTTGGCGCCATCGGCTGGGTCGACGACTACCGCAAGGTCATCGAGAAGAACTCCCGTGGGCTGCCAAGCCGCTGGAAGTATTTCTGGCAGTCGGTGTTCGGCCTCGGCGCGGCGATCTTCCTTTATATGACCGCCGCCTCGCCGGTGGAGACCACCCTGATCCTGCCGATGCTCAAGGACTACAGCATCCCGCTGGGTGCAGGTTTCATCGTGCTGACCTACCTGGTGATCGTCGGTTCGAGCAACGCGGTCAACCTCACCGACGGCCTCGATGGCCTGGCGATCATGCCCACGGTCATGGTCGGCGGCGCCCTGGGGATCTTTTGCTACCTGTCGGGTAACGTGAAATTCGCCGAATACCTGTTGATCCCCTATGTGCCAGGGGCGGGCGAGCTGATCGTGTTCTGCGGAGCGCTGATCGGTGCCGGCCTGGGGTTCCTGTGGTTCAACACCTACCCGGCGCAAGTCTTCATGGGCGACGTCGGCGCGTTGGCGCTGGGCGCGGCCCTGGGCACCATCGCCGTCATCGTTCGCCAGGAAATCGTCCTGTTCATCATGGGCGGTGTGTTCGTGATGGAGACCCTGTCAGTCGTCATTCAGGTTGCCTCCTTTAAATTGACCGGCCGCCGCGTATTCCGCATGGCGCCGATCCACCACCACTTTGAACTCAAGGGCTGGCCCGAGCCGCGCGTGATCGTCCGTTTCTGGATCATCACCGTGATTCTGGTGCTGATCGGCCTTGCCACCCTGAAGCTGAGGTAGAACGAGTGTCCCTGATCGCTTCTGACCACTTCCGCATCGTTGTCGGTCTCGGCAAGAGCGGCATGTCCCTGGTTCGCTTCCTGGCGAACCGGGGCGTGTCGTTTGCCGTGGCTGATACGCGGGAAAATCCACCTGAGCTGGCCACGCTGCGCCGTGACTATCCGCAGGTGGACGTGCGTTGTGGCGAGCTGGACGTCGAATTCCTGTGCCGCGCCGATGAGCTCTACGTGAGCCCCGGCCTGGCCCTGGCGACTCCGGCCCTGCAGGCGGCCGCTGCCCGTGGCGTGAAATTGTCCGGCGACATCGAGCTGTTCGCGCGTAACGCCAAGGCGCCGATCATCGCCATCAGCGGTTCCAATGCCAAGAGCACCGTCACCACCCTTGTGGGCGAGATGGCCGCGGCGGCCGGCAAGCGCGTCGCCGTGGGCGGCAACCTTGGTACCCCGGCACTGGACCTGCTCAGTGACGACGTCGAGTTGTACGTGATGGAGCTGTCGAGCTTCCAGCTGGAAACCACCGACCACCTGGGCGCCGAAGTGGCGACCGTGCTCAACGTCAGCGAAGACCACATGGACCGCTACAGCGGCCTGCCGGCTTATCACCTGGCCAAGCACCGGATCTTCCGTGGTGCCCGGCAAGTGGTGTTCAACCGCCAGGACGCCCTGACTCGTCCGTTGTTGGGCGAGGGCATGCCGTGCTGGTCCTTCGGCCTGGGCGTGCCGGACTTCAAAGGCTTCGGGTTGCGCGAAGAGAATGGCGAGAAATACCTGGCCTTCGAATTCCAGAACCTGATGCCGGTGCGCGAACTGAAGATTCGTGGCGCCCACAACCAGGCCAATGCCCTGGCCGCGTTGGCCCTGGGGCATGCGGTCGGCCTGCCGTTCGACGCCATGCTCTCGGCCCTGCGCACCTTCGCCGGCCTTGAGCACCGCTGCCAGTGGGTGCGCGACCTGGACGGCGTGGCCTGGTACAACGACTCCAAGGCCACCAATGTCGGTGCCGCACTGGCGGCCATCGAAGGGTTGGGCGCGGACATTGAAGGCAAGCTCGTGCTGATCGCCGGCGGCGACGGCAAGGGCGCCGACTTCAAGGACCTGCGTGACCCGGTGGCGGCCAACTGCCGTGCCGTAGTGCTGATGGGCCGCGATCGCGAATTGATCGCCCAGGCCCTCGGCGATGCCGTGCCGCTGGTTCGGGTCGGTTCGCTGGACGAGGCGGTGCAACAGTGCCGCGCCCTTGCGCAACCGGGCGATGCGGTGCTGTTGTCACCGGCCTGCGCCAGTTTCGACATGTTCAAGAACTATGAAGAGCGTGGGCAGTTGTTCGCCCGGGCCGCGGAGGACTTGGCATGAGCCTGATGAACATCATCAAGCCGTACCCGTCGCCGCTGATCACCGGGCGCGGCATCGACCTGGATTTCCCGATGCTTGCCGGTTGCCTGGCCTTGCTGGGCCTTGGCCTGGTGATGATCACCTCCGCGTCGTCGGAAGTGGCCGCGGTGCAGTCGGGCAACACGCTTTACCACATGATCCGCCACTTGGTTTACCTGGTGATCGGCTTGGGTGCGTGCGTCGTCACCATGATGGTGCCGATCGCCACCTGGCAGCGCCTGGGCTGGATGATGCTGCTCGGTGCCTTCGGCCTGTTGGTGATGGTGCTGTTGCCGGGGATTGGCCGCGAGGTCAACGGCTCCATGCGCTGGATCGGTTTCAGTTTCTTCAACGTGCAGCCTTCGGAAATCGCCAAGGTCTTCGTGGTGATTTTCCTGGCCGGTTACCTGGTGCGTCGCCAGAAAGAAGTGCGCGAGAGCTGGATGGGCTTTTTCAAGCCGTTCATCGTGTTGCTGCCGATGGCGGGCCTGCTGCTGATGGAGCCGGACTTCGGTGCCACGGTGGTGATGATGGGTGCGGCGGCGGCGATGTTGTTCCTGGGTGGCGTCGGGCTGTTCCGTTTCATCCTGATGGTGGCATTGGCAGTGGCGGCTGTGACCGTGTTGGTCCAGGCGCAGCCTTATCGGATGGCACGTTTGATCACTTTCACCGACCCGTGGGCCGACCAGTTCGGTTCCGGCTATCAATTGACCCAGGCGCTGATCGCCTTCGGTCGCGGCGAATGGCTGGGCGTAGGCCTGGGCAACAGCGTGCAGAAGCAGTTCTACCTGCCGGAAGCCCACACCGACTTCGTGTTCTCGGTATTGGCCGAAGAGCTGGGCGTGGTCGGCTCCCTGTGCACCGTTGCCTTGTTCGTGTTCGTCTGCGTGCGCGGCATGTACATCGGCTTGTGGGCCGAGAAAGCCAAGCAGTTTTTTGCCGCTTACGTGGCGTATGGCTTGTCGTTCCTGTGGATCGGCCAGTTCCTGATCAACATCGGCGTGAACGTCGGCCTGTTGCCGACCAAGGGCCTGACGCTGCCGTTCCTCAGTTATGGCGGCAGTTCCCTGGTGATCTGCTGTGCCTGTCTCGGCCTGTTGCTGCGCATCGAATGGGAGAGTCGAACCCACCTGGGCAGCGAAGAGATGGAGTTTCAAGAGAGCGACTTCGCCGAGGAGCCGACTCATGGGCGCTAACGTGCTGATCATGGCGGGCGGTACCGGCGGGCATGTATTCCCGGCGCTGGCCTGTGCCCGGGAGTTCCAGGCGCGCGGATACACCGTGCACTGGCTAGGCACGCCACGGGGCATAGAGAACGAACTGGTGCCAGCTGCTGGCCTTGAGCTGCACCGGATCGACGCCAGCGGCCTGCGGGGCAAGGGCAAGTTGTCGTTGCTCAAGGCGCCGCTGATGCTGCTCAAGTCGGTCTGGCAGGCGCGGGCGATCATCCGTCGGTTGCGGCCGGTGTGCGTGGTGGGGTTTGGCGGTTATGTGACCGGTCCCGGCGGTGTAGCGGCGAAATTGGCCGGTGTACCGGTGATCGTTCACGAACAAAACGCCGTGGCCGGTACCGCCAATCGGTTACTGGTGCCGTTGGCCGCCCGGGTCTGTGAAGCCTTTCCCGACACCTTTACCCTGTCGGGCAGCCGCCGCACCACCGGAAATCCGGTGCGTACCGAGCTGTTTTTCGATACACCGCGCCCGGCCTTGGCCGGACGCAAGGCGCGTTTGCTGGTCCTGGGCGGAAGCCTGGGGGCCGAACCGTTGAACAAATTGCTGCCCGAAGCCCTGTCGCAGGTCGCCCCCGAACTGCGCCCGGAAGTGTTTCACCAGGCCGGCAAAAACCACGATGAAGTGACCGCCGAGCGCTACCGCGCCGCTGGCGTCGAGGCGCAAGTGCAGCCTTTCATCAAAGACATGGCCCAGGCCTATGGCTGGGCCGACCTGGTGGTCTGCCGCGCAGGCGCGCTGACCATCAGTGAACTGGCTGCCGCCGGTCTGCCTTCGATGCTGGTGCCTTTGCCCCACGCCATCGACGATCACCAGACCCGTAATGCCGATTATTTGGCCCGTGAAGGCGCTGCCTTCCTGATGCCGCAAAGAACGACTGGCGCCGCGGATCTTGCCGCCCGCCTGACAGAGGTTTTGATGCAGCCGCAACGACTTGAAGACATGGCCCGCGCCGCCCGCCGCCTGGCCAAACCCGATGCCACGACCCAAGTGGTCGATACCTGCCTGGAGGTGGCCCATGGTTGAGAATCGCAAAGCCATGCCGCAACCGGAAATGCGCCGTATCCGCCGCATCCACTTCGTCGGTATCGGCGGCGTGGGCATGTGCGGGATCGCCGAGGTGCTGCTGAACCTGGGTTACCAGGTCTCGGGTTCCGACCTGAAGGCCTCCCCGGTCACCGAGCGCCTGGAATCCTTCGGCGCGCAGATCTTTATCGGCCACCGTGCCGAGAACGCCGCCAATGCCGACGTGCTGGTGGTTTCCAGTGCCGTGAACACCTCCAACCCGGAAGTCGCCACCGCCCTGGAGCGCCGTATCCCCGTGGTACCACGGGCCGAGATGCTGGCCGAGCTGATGCGCTATCGCCACGGCATCGCCGTCGCCGGTACCCACGGCAAGACCACCACCACCAGCCTGATCGCCTCGGTGTTCGCGGCCGGTGGCCTGGACCCGACTTTCGTGATCGGCGGTCGCCTGAACGCCGCGGGCACCAATGCCCAACTGGGCACCAGCCGCTACCTGATCGCCGAAGCCGACGAGAGCGATGCGAGTTTCCTGCACCTGCAACCGCTGGTGGCCGTGGTCACCAACATCGACGCCGACCACATGGCGACCTACGACGGCGACTTCAACAAACTGAAGAAAACCTTCGTCGAGTTCCTGCACAACCTGCCGTTCTACGGTTTGGCGGTGGTGTGCCTGGACGACCCAGTGGTGCGCGAAATCCTGCCGCTGATCAAGCGTCCGACCATGACCTACGGTTTCGGCGAAGAAGCCGACGTGCGCGCCATCAACGTGCGCCAGCAAGGCATGCAGACGTTCTTCACCGTGCTGCGCCCTGATCGCGAGCCATTGGATGTGTCGGTGAACATGCCCGGCAACCACAACGTGCTCAACGCCTTGGCCACCATTTGCATCGCCACCGACGAAGGCGTCAGTGATGAAGCCATCGTCCAGGGCCTGTCCGGGTTCCAGGGCGTGGGCCGACGTTTCCAGGTCTACGGCGAACTGCCGGTGGACGGCGGCAACGTGATGCTGGTGGACGACTACGGCCACCACCCGACCGAAGTCGCGGCGGTGATCAAGGCCGTGCGCGGTGGCTGGCCGGAACGCCGCCTGGTGATGGTCTACCAGCCACACCGCTACAGCCGCACCCGCGACCTGTATGACGATTTCGTCCAGGTGCTGGCCGACGCCAACGTGTTGCTGTTGATGGAAGTCTACCCGGCCGGTGAAGAGCCGATCCCGGGGGCCGACAGCCGCCAGCTATGCCACAGCATTCGCCAGCGCGGCCAGTTGGACCCGATCTACATCGAACGCGGTGTGGACCTCGCGCCGCTGGTCAAGCCGCTGCTGCGCGCCGGCGACATCCTGCTGTGCCAGGGTGCCGGTGACATTGGGGGCCTGGCTCCGAAACTGTTGAACAGTCCGTTATTCGCCGGGGCAATCGTGGCTTCCAGCGAGGGGAAACTGAAATGACTGCTGCCTACGCCAACCTGGTCTCGACCCTTGATCCGAAAGCCTTCGGCCGTGTTGCCGTGCTGTTCGGCGGCAAGAGCGCCGAGCGCGAGGTGTCCCTCAAGTCCGGCAATGCCGTGCTGCAAGCCCTGCAAAGCGCCGGTGTCGACGCATTCGGCATCGACGTGGGCGACGACTTCCTGCAGCGCCTGCTGAGCGAAAAGATCGACCGCGCATTCATCATCCTTCATGGTCGCGGTGGTGAAGACGGCAGCATGCAAGGTCTGCTCGAATGCCTGGGCATTCCCTACACCGGCAGCGGCATCCTGGCTTCCGCCCTGGCGATGGACAAGCTGCGCACCAAGCAGGTCTGGCACAGTCTCGGCATTCCGACGCCGCGTCACGCCGTGCTGGCATCCGAGGCCGATTGTATTTCGGCGGCCACGGAACTGGGCTTCCCTTTGATCGTCAAACCGGCCCATGAAGGTTCAAGTATCGGCATGGCGAAAGTGAATTCGCTGCCTGAGTTGACCGCGGCATGGAAAGACGCCAGTTCCTACGATTCGCAAGTGTTGGTCGAACAATGGATCACCGGTCCCGAGTTCACCATCGCCACCCTGCGTGACCAGGTATTGCCTCCGATTGCGTTGGGCACGCCCCACACGTTCTATGACTACGACGCCAAGTACGTCGCCAACGATACCCAGTACCGCATTCCCTGCGGGCTGGACGCCACCAAGGAAAAAGAACTGATGGACCTCACGGCCAAGGCCTGTGAGGCGCTGGGTATCGCCGGTTGGGGCAGGGCAGACGTGATGCAGGACGCCGATGGGCAGTTCTGGTTCCTGGAAGTCAACACCGCGCCTGGCATGACCGACCACAGCCTGGTGCCAATGGCGGCGCGCGCCGCCGGTCTGGATTTCCAGCAACTGGTGGTGTCGATCCTGGCCGCCAGTGTCGGCCATCAAGAGCCAAGAGGTTAAGCCATGCAAGGCGCATCGCTTCGTCATCAGCCATCCGCACCCGGTCGCAAGCCGGTGCCGCGGGGTGCCAGCCGAATGGTGGCCAAAGAGCCGATGTCGGCGCGCTTGCCGAAAGCCAATTTTGGCTTTCTCAAGAGCCTGTTCTGGCCGGTGCTGCTGGTGGCGTTGGGGTTCGGTACGTATGAAGGCGCGCAACGGTTGCTGCCTTATGCCGACCGGCCGATCGCCCGGATCAACGTCCAGGGCGACCTGAGCTACATCAGCCAGCAGGCCGTGCAGCAGCGGATCGCTCCGTTCGTCGCGTCGAGTTTCTTCACCATCGACCTGGCGGGCATGCGCAAGGAACTGGAGCAGATGCCTTGGATCGCCCACGCCGAAGTCCGCCGGGTGTGGCCTGACCAGGTGTCGATCCGCCTGGAAGAGCAATTGCCGGTGGCCCGTTGGGGCGACGAGTCGTTGTTGAACAACCAGGGCCAGGCGTTTACGCCGCGGGAACTGGCCAACTATGAACATTTGCCACAACTGTTCGGCCCACAGCGGGCCCAGCAGCAAGTGATGCAGCAATACCAGGTGTTGAGCCAGATGTTGCGGCCATTGGGCTTCTCCATCGCGCGCCTGGAATTGCGTGAGCGCGGCAGTTGGTTCCTGACCACTGGCGCGGGTAGCTCGGGGCCGGGCATCGAGCTGTTGCTCGGTCGCGGCAACCTGGTGGAAAAGATGCGCCGCTTCATCGCCATCTATGACAAGACGCTTAAAGAACAGATTACGAACATTGCGCGCATCGATCTGCGCTACGCCAACGGCCTGGCTGTTGGCTGGCGGGAACCTGTAGCGCCCACGACGGCCGTACCCGCCGTCGCGAAGAATTAAGAAGAGGCAGGACCCATGGCAAACGTGCAAAGCGGGAAAATGATCGTCGGTCTCGATATCGGCACTTCCAAGGTGGTGGCGCTGGTAGGCGAAGTCGCGGACGACGGCACGCTGGTCATCGTCGGGATCGGTACACACCCGTCCCGTGGCTTGAAAAAAGGCGTGGTGGTGAACATCGAGTCCACCGTGCAATCGATCCAGCGCGCCATCGAAGAGGCGCAGCTGATGGCCGGTTGCCGGATCCACTCGGCGTTCGTCGGCGTGGCGGGCAATCACATCCGCAGCCTGAACTCCCACGGCATCGTGGCCATTCGTGATCGCGAAGTCAGCTCCGCCGACCTTGAGCGCGTGCTCGACGCGGCCCAGGCCGTGGCGATCCCGGCGGACCAGCGTGTGCTGCACACCCTGCCGCAGGATTACGTGATCGATAACCAGGAAGGCGTGCGTGAGCCCCTGGGCATGTCCGGCGTGCGCCTGGAAGCCAAGGTCCACGTGGTGACCTGTGCGGTGAACGCTGCGCAGAATATCGAGAAATGCGTGCGCCGGTGCGGCCTGGAAATCGACGACATCATCCTCGAGCAACTGGCTTCGGCCTACTCGGTGCTGACCGACGATGAGAAAGAGCTGGGCGTGTGCCTGGTGGACATCGGCGGCGGCACCACCGACATCGCGATCTTCACCGAAGGCGCCATTCGCCATACGGCGGTAATCCCGATTGCCGGTGACCAGGTGACCAACGACATCGCCATGGCGTTGCGCACCCCGACCCAGTACGCCGAGGAAATCAAGATCCGTTACGCCTGTGCCCTGGCGAAGCTGGCCGGTGCTGGCGAAACCATCAAGGTGCCAAGCGTTGGCGACCGTCCACCGCGCGAGCTGTCGCGCCAGGCCCTGGCCGAGGTGGTCGAGCCGCGTTACGACGAGCTGTTCACGCTGATCCAGGCCGAACTGCGTCGCAGTGGCTACGAAGACCTGATCCCGGCCGGCATCGTGCTGACCGGCGGTACGTCGAAGATGGAAGGCGCGGTCGAGCTGGCCGAAGAGATTTTCCACATGCCGGTGCGCCTGGGCGTGCCCCATGGCGTCAAGGGCCTGGATGACGTGGTCCGCAACCCGATCTATTCCACCGGCGTGGGTCTGTTGATGTACGGCCTGCAGAAGCAGTCCGACGGGATTTCGTTCTCAGGCATCGGCAGCCGCGACAGCTACAGCAGCGACGAGCCGAAGGCTCCGCTGTTCGAGCGGCTCCAGGCTTGGGTCAAAGGCAACTTTTAAACAGTTTCAAAGCTTCACGCGGCAGGTTTCAGGCTTGGCGCTGGAAGACGCAGCAAACGCAGTAGGCGAAAAAACTAGAGAATGAAAGGAGAGGGAAAATGTTCGAACTCGTAGACAACATCCCCGCTAGCCCGGTTATCAAAGTAATCGGTGTCGGCGGTGGCGGCGGCAACGCTGTCAACCACATGGTCAAGAGCAACATTGAAGGCGTTGAATTCATCTGCGCCAACACTGATGCCCAGGCACTGAAATCCATCGGCGCGCGGACCATCCTGCAATTGGGCACTGGCGTGACCAAAGGCCTGGGCGCCGGCGCCAACCCGGAAGTCGGTCGTCAGGCCGCTCTCGAAGACCGTGAGCGCATCGCTGAAGTCCTGCAAGGCACCAACATGGTGTTCATCACCACGGGCATGGGCGGCGGCACCGGTACTGGTGCGGCGCCGATCATCGCCGAAGTGGCCAAGGAAATGGGGATCCTCACCGTTGCGGTGGTGACTCGTCCGTTCCCTTTCGAAGGCCGCAAGCGTATGCAGATCGCCGACGAAGGTATCCGTCTGCTGTCTGAAAGCGTCGACTCGTTGATCACCATTCCCAACGAGAAGCTGCTGACCATCCTGGGTAAAGACGCAAGCCTGCTGTCGGCTTTCGCCAAGGCTGACGACGTACTGGCCGGGGCCGTTCGCGGTATTTCCGACATCATCAAGCGTCCAGGCATGATCAACGTCGACTTTGCCGACGTACGGACTGTCATGAGCGAAATGGGCATGGCAATGATGGGCACTGGCTGCGCCAGCGGTCCGAACCGTGCACGCGAGGCCACCGAAGCGGCCATCCGCAACCCGTTGCTCGAAGACGTGAACCTGCAAGGTGCACGCGGCATCCTGGTGAACATCACCGCCGGTCCTGACTTGTCCCTGGGTGAGTACTCCGACGTGGGTAGCATCATCGAAGCCTTCGCTTCCGAGCACGCGATGGTCAAGGTCGGTACCGTTATCGATCCGGACATGCGCGACGAGTTGCACGTTACCGTGGTTGCCACCGGTCTGGGCGCGAAAATCGAGAAGCCTGTGAAGGTCATCGACAACACCGTTCACACCTCCATGGCTTCGCAACCGCAACAACAAGTGGCTTCGCGTCAGGAAGCGCCTGCGGTGAACTACCGTGACCTGGACCGTCCGACCGTCATGCGAAACCAGGCCCAGGCCGGTACAGCGACTGCCGCGAAGATGAATCCGCAAGACGATCTGGATTACCTGGACATCCCGGCTTTCCTGCGTCGTCAGGCCGATTGATGAAATGTATCAGGGGGATACGGGTGATTGGTGTTCAGCAAAGGTCTGGTCTGCTATCATCGCCAGCCTTTGTTGATACCAGTTCGCAATTTGCGCTGAAGCGGCCCATGCCATGATTAAACAACGCACCCTGAAGAATATTATCCGTGCCACAGGTGTCGGCTTGCACTCCGGCGAGAAGGTCTACCTGACCCTCAAGCCCGCGCCTATCGATACCGGCATTGTGTTTTGTCGTGCCGACCTCGACCCTGTGGTGCAGATTCCTGCTCGCGCGGAAAACGTTGGTGAAACCACTATGTCGACCACTCTGGTCAACGGTGACACCAAAGTGGATACGGTGGAGCATTTGCTCTCGGCCATGGCTGGCCTGGGCATCGATAACGCCTACGTCGAGCTCTCCGCGTCCGAAGTCCCGATCATGGATGGCAGTGCCGGACCCTTCGTATTCCTGATTCAATCGGCTGGCCTGGAAGAGCAGGATGCCGCCAAGAAGTTCATCCGCATCCTGCGGGAAGTGACAGTGGAAGACGGCGACAAGCGTGCCACTTTCGTCCCTTTCGAAGGTTTCAAGGTGAGCTTCGAGATCGATTTCGATCACCCGGTTTTCCGTGACCGCACCCAGAGTGCAAGCGTGGATTTTTCCAGCACTTCGTTCGTAAAAGAAGTCAGCCGCGCCCGTACCTTTGGTTTCATGAGTGATATCGAGTACCTGCGCAAGCACAACCTCGCACTCGGCGGCAGTGTTGAAAACGCGATCGTGGTCGATTCCGATGGTGTATTGAACGAAGACGGCCTTCGCTATGAAGACGAATTCGTCAAACACAAGATTCTCGATGCAATCGGCGACCTCTACCTGCTGGGCAATAGCCTGATTGGTGAGTTCAAGGGCTTCAAGTCCGGCCATGCACTGAACAACCAGCTGCTGCGCAAGTTGATTGAGCAGAAAGATGCTTGGGAAGTCGTGACGTTCGAAGACGCCAGCACCGCACCAATCTCCTACATGCGCCCTGTTGCGGCCGTGTAGGCAAAAAAACCTCTCTAGTTTTTGAAGGCTGCCTTTGGGTGGCCTTTTTTTATGGGCGCTTTCTTGGTGTTTATATCCGTTACCGCAGCAACGGATATACACACTAAGTGAACAGCCACAGGGAAAGCGTCACATCGCACAAACCACACGATTTCGCCCACTGGCCTTGGCCTGGTACAGCGCCTTGTCCGCCGCGAACAAAAGTTGTTGGAGCTCGCCATACGGCCCGTTTACCCAAGTGGCGATGCCGATACTGACCGTCATCGGCGCTTCCCCCTCGGCCACAGGCAGCAACTGTTCAACTGCTTCGCGAATGTTCTGGGCCATGGTGAACGCGCCAGCGGTGGTGGTCTCGGGCAGCACAACCGAGAACTCTTCACCACCGTAGCGCGCTGCCAGGTCGGCGGGGCGACGGACATGCTTGCTGATCAACTGCGCCAAGGTTCGCAAGGCCTCGTCACCCCGTTGATGGCCATGACGGTCGTTGAATGCCTTGAAGTGATCGGCATCGATCATCAGCACAGACAACGGTTGGCCCGAACGCTGGGCACGCAGCCATTCCTGTTGCAACGTCTCGTCCAGTGTTCGTCGGTTGGCCAGTCCTGTAAGGGGGTCGACGGATGCCAGTTGGGCCAATTCCCGTTCAGCTCTGTAGCGGCGTCGCAATTCGCGGCGCAGCAGCCAGGTGAGCCAGAGCAAACCGATGCACAGTGCGCCAGTGGCGCCACTGACCAGCAATGCCGTGCGTTGCCATGACGCGAACACCTCTTGAGAGGAGAGCGCCACCACGACGATCAATGGCAAGTTGCCCACCTGGGAAAAAGTGTACAGGCGCGGCTTTTGATCCTGGCCGGAAATGCTGGTGAAACTCCCATTGCCTTCGCGCAGGATTCGCATGAAATTCGGTCGGTGACTGAAGTCCTTGCCTGTCAGGTCTTCGGCCAAGGGGGGCTCTTGTGCCAGGAGGATACCGTCGCGGCTGACCAGATTGACCGTCCCCCCATGACCGATGTTCAGACTCTTGAACAATTGGTTGAAGTAGCTCAGGCGCATCGCGGCCTCGGCCACGCCCATGAACTCACCCCGTTCGTCGCTCAATCGATAGCTGAAACTGATGCGCCATTCCTGCCCATGACTTCTGGAGTGGAACGGGCGGCTGATCATCATGCCCGGGTTCGGATCTTGGATATGGGACTGGAAATACTCCCGATCGGCATAGTTGCCTATGCGCGGCGTGATCGAGGCGGAGTCAGCGATCACATCGCCGCGTTTGTCCAGCAGCAGGATGTCGCCTTTATAGGGGGCGGCGGTGGCGCGGTCGAATAGCGCCAGATGGCGGATCGCTGGCGAAACGTCTTTCAGGTCTTCGCGTTTGGCGGCCTTGACCAAACCTTGCAGCGACAGATCGTAGAGCTCCACGTTACGCAGCACATCGGCGTCAATCAGTTGCACGATATTGTTCGCCGCACGTGTTGCTGCCTGTTGTGCGGCGGCATGTTCGCGAATCAGCAGGAAAGTCACGATGCTCAGGATGGCAATGACAACCAGCGAACTGGCCAGTACGAGTACCCGTTCTGAACGTATCGAAGACGGGGTGTTGCCGGGTGTCGCACTGCGCGCGCTCATGGGTCCGATGTCTGCATTGTGATGTGGCTGGGATCCGTCCCAAAGGATTGCAAACCGGCAATGAACCAGATGCTGGCCTTTTGCTGATTGTGCTTGGATCGGTGAGGGCGGGCAATCAGTGTTTGCGCAATAACCGGGTAGGAGCTGCCGAAGGCTGCTATCTGTTGATTTTGATCGAGTTGGCTTTCGCCCAGCATTCAATGCTGGAAAAGATCGAACCTTGTGGCTGCCTCAGGCTGGCAAGCGGATCCCGAACGTGTTGGCGCCCTGGTCGCTGAGCACAAATACATCGCCACCATGCATCAGCGCGATGGCCTTGACGATGGCCAGCCCCAGCCCATGGTTGGCGCCACTGTTGCTGCGCGAGGCATCGACGCGATAGAAGCGTTCGAACAGGCGCGGCAGGTGCTCGCCGGCAATCGGTTCGCCGGGGTTGGTGACCGCGAGGGTGATCTGGTCGCCAAGGGCTTCGATGCGCACGTCGATCACTTGCCCGGGGGCGGTGTGCTGTACGGCATTGCTCAGCAGGTTGATCAGCGCCCGCCGCAGGTGGGCGATCTCGATGTTGGCCTGGGCATCGCCGCTGACCCGGACCTGGACCTGGGCGTCTTCGAGAATGAAGTCCAGGTAGTCGAGGGTGGTGGCCACTTCGCCGGCCAGGGAGGTGCTGGTCAGTTTGGTGGCCTTGCTGCCTTGGTCGGCGCTGGCCAGGAACAGCATGTCGTTGATGATCGAGCGCAGCCGCTCCAACTCCTCGAGATTCGATTGCAGTACTTCGAAGTAGTGTTCGGCCGAGCGCCCACGGGTCAGTGCTACCTGGGTCTGGCCGATCAGGTTGGTCAGGGGCGAGCGTAATTCATGGGCGACGTCGGCGTTGAACGATTCCAGCCGCGAGTAAGCCTGTTCGACCCGGTCTAGGGTGGCGTTGAAGGAACTGACGAACTGACTCAGCTCCGGCGGCAAGGGCGACAGCTGCAAGCGCCCGGACAGGCGGGGCGGGGCCAGGCGCCGGGCTTCATCGGACAGCTTGATCAGCGGCTTGAGGCCGATGCGTGCGACCCAGTAGCCCAGCAACGAAGCCAGGAACACACCGACAATCGCCAGGCTCACCAGTGCCACCAGCAGGCGATGCTGGGTCTGGTAGAAGGTCTCGGTATCGATGCCGATCATGAAGCGCAGCGGCGGACGCTGGTCCTTGGCCGGGAATTGGCTCACCAGCACTTTCATCGGGTAGTGTCGTTGGGGCAAGGTCAGGTCGCGCTTACCCAGGGCGCCTTGGGCAAAGGCACGGATCTGCGCATCGGGATTGCCGTATTCAAAGCGCGGATCGTCGCTGACGATCCAGAAATGGATGCGTTTGTCTTCTTCGCCGAGCAATCGCAGCTTGTTGTTGATCTTCACCCAGTGTTCAGGCGTGCCGTAGCGGCCAACGGTGGACTCCAGGACACTGTAGCGGGCATCGAGCTCGGCTTCGGGCAACAGGCCCAGGCCCTTGGCGACCTGCTGGTATAAAGCGCCCCCGATCAACAGGAACACCAGTGCGGCCACCAGCGTGAACATGCCGCTCAAGCGCAGGGCGATGCTGTCAGGGACGGTCATCGCTGCGACTCTCCAGCACATAACCCATGCCGCGAATGGTGTGCAGCAACTTCTGTTCGAACGGCCCATCGAGCTTGGCTCGCAAGCGTTTGATCGCCACTTCCACCACGTTGGCGTCACTGTCGAAGTTGATGTCCCAGACCATTTCGGCAATGGCGGTTTTCGAGAGGATTTCGCCCTGGCGGCGGGCCAGGACACTGAGCAGGGAGAACTCCTTGGCCGTCAGGTCCAGGCGCTGGCCGGCCCGTGTGGCCTTGCGGCTGATCAGGTCGATCCACAGGTCGGCGATGCTCACCTGCACCGGTTCATGGCCGCCGCTGCGACGAGTCAGGGCTTGCAGGCGGGCCACCAGTTCGAGGAAGGAGAAAGGCTTGCCCAGGTAGTCATCGGCGCCGTCGCGCAAGCCCTTGATGCGGTCCTCGACCCGTTCCCGGGCGGTAAGCATGATCACCGGTGTCTGCTTGCGGGCGCGCAGGGCTCGCAGTACGCCGAAGCCGTCCAGGCCCGGCAGCATTACGTCGAGCACGATCACCGCATAGTCGGTTTCCAGGGCCAGGTGCAGCCCCTCGATGCCGTCCGGCGCCACGTCCACGGTGTAACCCTGTTCGGTCAGGCCGCGGTGCAGATAGTCCGCGGTTTTTTCTTCGTCTTCGATAATCAGAACGCGCATGGCCCTGCCTCAGTGGTCTGTGCTCGCCAGCGCCGCCGTCGGCGCCGACCCTGGCTGATGGGCGGGTCGATGGAACAGTCGCTCCAGCCACAAGTATATGACCGGTGTGGTGAACAGCGTCAGCGCCTGGCTCACCAGCAGGCCGCCCACCACCGCGATGCCCAGGGGTTGGCGCAGCTCCGCGCCGGGACCATAGCCGAGCATCAGCGGCAAGGCGCCGAGCAGGGCGGCCAGGGTGGTCATCATGATCGGCCGGAAGCGTGTCAGGCACGCCTGGAAAATCGCCTCCTGGGGCACCATGCCTTTGTTGCGCTGGGCGTCGAGGGCGAAGTCGATCATCAGGATGCCGTTCTTCTTGACGATCCCGATCAGCAGCACCAGCCCGATCAGCGCCATGATCGAAAAGTCCTGGCCCAGAAGCCAGAGCATGATCAGCGCACCGAGGCCGGCCGAGGGCAGGGTAGAGATGATCGTCAACGGGTGCACGAAACTCTCGTAGAGCACGCCGAGGATGATGTACACGGCCACCAGCGCGGCGAGAATCAGCCATGGCTGGCTGGCCAGGGAGCTCTGGAAGGCCTGGGCCGCGCCCTGGAAGTTGCCGGTAATGGCGGCGGGCATGCCGATCTCGTTCTTCGCCTGGTCGAGCAGGCGCACCGCGTCCCCCAGGGCCACGCCGGGCGCCAGGTTGAATGACAGGTTGGCGGCCGGGAACATGCCATCGTGGGCAATCGACAGCGGGCCGTTGCTCGGCGCATCGAAGCGGGCCAGGGCCGAGAGCGGTACCATTTCCCCACTCAGTGGCGAACGCAGGTAGAAATACGCCAGGCTTTCTGCCTTGCCGCGTTGCTGGGTGTCGAGCTCCAGGATCACGTTGTACTGGTTGGTCTCGGTCTGGAATTCATTGATCTGCCGTTGGCCGAAGGCGTCGTACAGGGCTTGGTCGACATCGGTGGCGGTGAGGCCGAAGCGCGCCGCCGCGCTGCGGTCGATGTTGATGTGGGTGATGCTGCCACCCAGTTGCAGGTCGTTGGAGATGTCACGGAACGCCGGGTTGCCACGCAGCTTGTCGGTGAGTTTTTGCGTCCAGGCGTTGAGGCTCGGCCCGTCGTTGCTCTTGAGCACGTATTGATATTGGGCGCGACTGGGGCCGGAGCTGAGGTTGATGTCCTGCCCGGCCCTGAGGTACAGCACCACGCCGGGAATTTTCAGCAATTGCGGGCGAATCCGGTCGATGAAGCCGCTGGCCGACACGTCACGCTCGCCCCGGGGCTTGAGGGCGATCCAGAAGCGGCCGTTGGCGATGGTCTGGTTATTGCCCGAGACGCCGACGGAGTGGGAGAAGGTCTGCACCGCCGGGTCGGCGGCGACGATGTCGGCCAGGGCCTTGTGCTTGGCGACCATGTCCGGGAACGATACGTCGGCGGCGGCTTCGCTGGTGCCCAGTACCAGGCCGGTGTCCTGTACCGGGAAGAACCCCTTGGGAATGAACACGTAGCCCACCACCGCCAGCGCCAGGGTCAGGCCGAACACGCCGATCATCAGTTTTTGATGGGCCAGGGCCCGACGCAAGCCGTGCTCGTACCAGCCCAGCAGACGCTCGCCGAATCCCATCTTGCTGTGGGCATGATGTACCGGGGCACGCATGAACAGCGCGGCCAGGGTCGGCGCCAGGGTGAGCGACACCACCACCGAAATCAGAATGGTCGAGGTGGCGGTCAGGGCAAATTCCTTGAACAGTCGCCCGACCACGCCGCCCATGAACAGCAGTGGAATGAACGCGGCTATCAGCGAGAAGCTGATGGAGACCACGGTGAAGCCGATCTCACCAGCCCCCTTGATCGCCGCTTCGCGCATGCCGTCACCGGCCTCCAGGTGCCGGTGGATGTTCTCCACCACCACAATCGCATCGTCCACCACGAACCCCACCGAGATGACGATCGCCACCAGGGTCAGGTTGTTCAGGCTGAACCCCATCACGTACATCAGGGCGAAACTGGCGGTCAGCGACACCCCCAGCACCGCCGAGACAATCAGGGTCGCCGAGAGCTGACGCAGGAACAGCGCCATCACCGCGACCACCAGCAGCACCGCGATCAGCAAGGTGATCTCCACCTCATGCAACGAGGCGCGGATGGTCTGGGTGCGATCGATCAGGACCTTGACCTGCACGGCGGCGGGCAACATGGCTTGCAGGGTGGGCAGGGCCGCCTGGATGCGGTCGACGGTCTCGACGATGTTCGCTCCCGGTTGCCGGAAGATCACCAGGTTGACCCCTGGTTCGCTGTCGGACCAGGCCTGGACGTAGGCGTTTTCCGAGCCGTTGACGACCTTGGCGATGTCCTTGAGGTGAACCGGTGCGCCGTCCTTGTAGGACACGATCAGCTCACCGTACTCCTCAGGCTGGAACAGCTGGTCGTTGGTGGACAGGGTGGAAATGCTCGAAGCGCCGTACAGGGCGCCCTTGGCCAGGTTGAGGCTGGCCTGCTGGAGCGCCAGGCGGATGTCCGCCAGGGTCAGGCCGATGGCGGCGAGCCGGTCGGCCGAGGCCTGGACCCGGATCGCCGGACGCTGTTGGCCGGAGATATAGATTTGTCCTACGCCGTCGATCTGGCTGATCTGACGCGAGAGCAGGGTTTCGACGTAGTCGCTCAGCTCGGTGCCGGGCATCAGGGAGGAGCTGATGCTGAGGATCAACACCGGGCTGTCGGCGGGATTGACCTTGCGCCAGGTCGGCAGGTTCGGCATGTCGTTGGGCAGTTTGCCGGCGGCGGTGTTGATCGCTGCCTGCACTTCCTGGGCGGCGGTGTCGATGCTTTTATCGAGGCTGAATTGCAGGATCAGGTTGGTCGAGCCCAGGGCACTGCTGGAGGTCATCTGGGTGATGCCGGGAATGGCACTGAATTGCACTTCCAGCGGCGTCGCCACTGACGAAGCCATGGTTTCGGGACTGGCCCCAGGCAACTGCGCGTTAACCTGGATGGTCGGGAATTCGGCCTCTGGCAACGGCGCGACGGGCAGGCGAGGAAACGCGATCACGCCCAGCAGTACCAGGGCAAACGTAAGCAGCACCGTGGCGATGGGGTGGTCGATACACCACGCCGAAACCGAGCCGCGGCCCTTCACGGTTGCGGCTCCGTGGTCTTGGCCAGGGCGGGCGGATCACTGAGCACCTGGATGTGGCTGCCTGGCTTGAGTCGTGACTGACCGTCGCTCACCAGTTGATCGCCAGCGTTCACCCCCTTGATGATGTGCATGTCGCTGTCCTGGTAAACCATGACCACCGGCACGCTCTCGACCTTGTCGCCCTTGATCCGGTACACGAAGTGTTGCTCCAGCCCACGCTGGACGACGGTGGGAGGCACCACCAGGGCGTCCTTGTCGAGGGCGGTCTGGATTTTCAGCGTCACCAGTTGCCCGGGCCACAGCCGTTGCGCGGCGTTGTTGAATTCAGCCTTGGCCCGCAGGGTTCCGGTGTTGGCGTTGATCTGGTTGTCGATGAGGCTCAGGCGCCCCTCGCCGAGCAGTTCCCCGGTGGCGCCGTCGGCACCGATATAGGCCTTGACCAAGGCTTGCTCGGGCGCCGCGATCAAGCGTTGCAAGGTGGGCAGCATTTGCTGGGGCAGGGAGAACTCCACGGCGATCGGGTCGATCTGGGTCACCGTGAACAGGCCTTCGGTGTCGCTGGTGCGCAGGAAGTTGCCTTCATCCACGTTGCGAATGCCGACGCGACCGCTCACCGGGGAGCGGATCTGGGTGTAGGACAGTTGCACCTGCGCCGAGTCGATGGCCGCCTGGTTACCCTGGGCGGTGGCCTTGAGCTGGTTGACCAGCGCCTGTTGCTGGTCGTAGGTCTGCTTCGAGACGCCGTCATCGACGCTCAGCAATTTGTAGCGCTTGAGATTGACCTGGGCCACCGCCAGCTGCGCCTGGCTCTCGCCGAGCTGGGCCCGGGCCTGGTCGAGGCTGGCGCGGATCGAACGATCGTCGATGGTCGCCAGCAGGTCACCTTTCTTGACCAGTTGCCCCTCCTTGACCAGCAGCCGGGTGAGAATGCCGTCGATCTGCGGCCGGATCACCACGCTGTGCAACGACAGGACCGTACCGATGCCGCTGGCAAAGCGCGGCACATCCTTTTGCACCACGCTGACGACCCGCACCGGAACGGCGGCGGGAGCGCTGGGCTTGGCGGTCACGGGCTTGAGCACAAACCAGAGGACGAGGGCGGCCAGGGCGGCCAACAACACGACGAGCAGGACGGTTTTCTTCTGGGTGTGCATGGATATGAAGGGCCGGTTCGGGACACAGGAGTTTGAGCTTTCTTATATAGCGTTACGAGCCGGTCAGGAAGGTGACGGCTAACTGACAGGCTTGTCAGTTTTGTCCTGGCTTGCTGTCGGATGAATGGTTGTGCCAGATGAAACTGCCCTGCGCGCTGTGATATCGGGCAGGTATACTGCCGCCTTTCGCGGCTCGCCCTTCGGGCCCGACTTGCATGCATGACCCGGAGCCTTACATGACTTCCCCGACACTTTCGCCTGCGGATGAACTTCCCGGCGGCGAACAGGCCGATTTGTCCGACAGCGATGTTTCCAGCGCCGAGGACACCAAGGCGGCGATCCCTGCCTTCAAATTCCCGTTCAAACCCGGTGAACTGGCTGCGGCCAAGGGCGCCGGCCAGCAGCCGTGGTACAAGAACGGCGCCAAGAATGGCCATACCAAGACCCCGGGTGCCGCGCCTCCCGGCACACGTCGTTCGATGGGCAAGCGCTGACATCATCCTTCACGCACGGGGGCGACTTCAGTTCGCGACCCGTGCGCCTGCCAGGCTTCCACTCAATTCGTAAGCCGCCAGCTCAGACTGGTGCGCCGCGAGGATTTCCGGCAACGAGCCTCGCAGGTACTCGACCCAGGTCTTGATCTTCGCATCCAGGTATTGGCGCGACGGATAGATGGCGTAGAGGTTCAGTTCCTGGGAGCGGTAGTTGGGCATGACCCGCACCAACGTGCCGTTGCGCAAGCCTTCGATGGCCGCGTACACCGGCAATACCCCCACGCCCATGCCGCTGGTGATCGCGGTTTTCATCGCATCGGCCGAATTCACCAGGAACGGTGAGCTGTTGATGGTGACCATCTCCTGGCCTTCCGGGCCGTCGAACACCCATTTTTCCAGCGGAATGACCGGGCTGACCAGGCGCAGGCAGGCGTGGTTGAGCAGGTCGCCGGGTTTTTGCGGGCAGCCGCTGGCTTTCACGTAGGCGGGCGATGCGCAGACGATGCTGTAGGTGATCCCCAGGCGCTGGGAGACGAATCCCGAATCCGGCAACTCGCTGGCGAGCACGATTGAGACGTCGTAGCCCTCGTCGAGGATGTCCGGCACGCGGTTGGCCAGGGTCAGGTCGAAGGTCACATCCGGATGGGTCTTGCGGTAACGGGCGATGGCGTCGATCACGAAATGCTGGCCGATACCGGTCATCGTGTGGACCTTCAACTGCCCGGCCGGTCGCGCATGGGCGTCGCTGGCCTCGGCTTCGGCTTCTTCGACATAAGCCAGGATCTGCTCGCAACGCAACAAGTAGCGTTTACCCGCCTCGGTCAGGGCAATGCGGCGAGTGGTGCGGTTGAGCAGGCGGGTTTGCAGATGGGCTTCCAGGTTGGAAACTGCGCGCGAGATGTTGGCCGTCGTAGTGTCCAGTTGCGCGGCGGCAGCGGTGAAACTGCCAGCTTCGGCAACACAACTGAACGCGCGCATGTTTTGCAAGGTGTCCATGGAGGGCTCTCTTGGGAGGTGGCAAATTGTGACACGAAGTTACAGAGCAGCGGGACCCGACTAATGGATTATCGCGTTAACGGTAACAAAGATTCACAGAAAGATCGGCTTATCGCCGGGTAGGGCGATGCCTAGAATTACCGTCAATCCTGGGGCACTGATTCCTGTGGGAGCCCTTGTGGGAGCCGAGCTTGCTCGCGATGAACGATGAGAAACCGTGTCGTCCCCATCGCGAGCAAGCTCGGCTCCCACAAAGGCTCGCTCCCACAAGTTTTGCGTTAACAGGCAGCCATCCTCGTCGTCATGCTCCATCTCAGGAATTTTGCGCAAGTGCCGCGTTGCATCAGCAGAGAGCTGAAGACTCTCAGTGTTTGGGTTCTGACATTAACCATCAGCGGTTGCATCGGGACAGGCGGGATAGGGCCGCAAAGCCAGGTAATGCCGGCCAATCAATTGGCGACCGATGCCGCCATCCGCGAGGCGGCTCGCGACGCCCACTGGCCTACTCACCAGTGGTGGCAAGCTTATGGCGATCGGCAGTTGGATCGCTGGGTCGACCTGGCCATGCAGGACAGCCCGAGCCTGGCCATGGCCGCCGCGCGGGTGCGCCAGGCCAAGGCCATGGCCGGTGTTGCCGAGGCCGCCGAGTCGCTGCAGATCAATGGCGAGGCGACCCTCAAGCGCCATAACTGGCCCACCGATCAGTTCTATGGCCCGGGCGAACTGGCCGACACCACGACCTGGGACAACAATGCCGCCCTGGGCTTGAGCTACGCCCTGGACCTGTGGGGCCGCGAGCGCAATGCCAGCGAACGGGCGGTTGACCTGGCCCATGCCAGTGTCGCTGAGGCGCGTCAGGCGCAACTGGAACTGCAGAGCAACATCGTGCGCGCCTACATCCAGTTTTCGCTGCACTACGCCCAACGCGATATCGTCGCCGCGACCCTCCACCAACAAGAGCAGATTCTCGACCTGGCGCACAAGCGCCTGGACGGCGGCATCGGCACCCATTTCGAAGTCAGCCAGGCCCAGGCACCACTGCCCGAGACCCACCGCCAACTCGACGCCCTGGACGAAGCCATCGCCTTGAGCCGCAATCAGTTGGCGGCCCTGGCCGGCAAGGGGCCGGGAGAGGGCGCGCAACTGCAACGCCCGACCCTGGCCCTCGGCGCGCCGTTGAAGCTGCCGTCGGCCTTGCCCGCCGAACTGCTCGGCCAGCGTCCGGATGTGGTTGCCGGGCGTTGGCAAGTGGCGGCCCAGGCCCGGGACATCGATGTGGCCCGGGCCGGTTTTTATCCCAACGTCGACCTGGTGGGTAGCCTTGGCTACATGGCCACCGGTGGTGGGGCGCTGGAGTTCTTGACGGGCAAGAAGCTCACCTACAACGTCGGGCCGGCGATCACGTTGCCGATCTTCGACGGCGGGCGCTTGCGTTCGCAATTGGGCGAGGCGGCGGCGGGTTATGACATCGCCGTGGCGCACTACAACCAGACACTGGTGAACGCCCTCAAGGGCATTTCCGATCAGTTGATCCGCCGCCAATCCATGGACAAGCAGCAGGCCTTCGCCGCCGAATCGGTGGCCGCAGCCCAGCGCACCTACGACATCGCAATGGTGGCGTTCCAGCGTGGGCTCACCGACTACCTCAACGTGCTCAACGCCCAAAGCCTGTTGTTCAAGCAGCAACAGGTGCAACAGCAAGTGCAGGCGGCGCGCTTGAGTGCCCATGCCGACCTGGTGACGGCGTTGGGGGGCGGGCTTGAGGCCGGCAACGACAGCCCTGACTTGGGCCACGTACGGTGAGCCATATTTCCCCTGTGACGTCTTTACTAGCCCCCGCACGCTGGCTGTACCGCCTCGAATGGCGCCGGGGTTTCTTCGACTGGGCCCGCAGCGACGGGGTGACCTGGGTCTATATCTTCAAGGTCCTGTTTGCCGCGTTCCTGACCTTGTGGTTGGCGATGCGCCTGGAGTTGCCGCAACCGCGCACGGCCATGATCACCGTGTTCATCGTCATGCAGCCCCAGAGCGGGCAGGTGTTCGCCAAGAGTTTCTACCGCTTCCTCGGCACCCTGGCCGGCTCGGCGGTGATGGTGGCGCTGATCGCCTTGTTTGCCCAGAACACCGAGCCGTTCCTCGCGTGCCTGGCGGTCTGGGTTGGTCTCTGTTCGGCAGGGGCGGCGCGTTATCGCAACTTCCGGGCCTATGGTTTTGTGCTGGCCGGCTACACCGCGGCGATGATCGGCCTGCCGGCCCTGGCCCATCCGGAAGGCGCGTTCATGGCGGCGGTCTGGCGGGTGCTGGAGATTTCGCTGGGGATTCTCTGCGCCACCCTGGTCAGCGCCGCGATCCTGCCGCAAACCGCCAGTGCCGCCATGCGCAATGCCTTGTACCAGCGCTTTGGGGTATTTGCCCTGTTTGTTACCGATGGCCTGCGTGGGCGCAGCAAGCGGGAGGCATTCGAAGCGCGCAACGTGGGCTTCATTGCCGAGGCGGTGGGCCTGGAAAGCCTGCGCAGCGTGACCGTTTTCGAAGACCCGCACATGCGTCGACGCAACGGCCGGCTCAGTCGCTTGAACAGCGAATTCATGGGCATCACTACTCGCTTCAACGCCTTGCACCAATTGCTCGAGCGCTTGCGCAGCAGTGCGGCGGATCACGTGGTCAATGCCATCAAGCCGGGCTTGCAAACGTTGGCCGAGCTGCTCGACGGTTTCAGTGGCCGCGCCCTGACCGACGCCGATGCGGCCCGTCTGGCGGCGGCGCTGGCCGAGTACAAGGCCGAGCTGCCGGCCCAGGTGCGGCGGCTGCGGGCGTTGTTCCAGGAAACGGCGCCCAGTGATGGGCAGCAACTGGATTTCCATACTGCCTACGAGCTGCTTTATCGATTCGTCGACGACTTGCACGGCTATGCCTTGACCCACGCCTCCCTGGCCGATCATAGCCACGAACGTGAGCGCTGGGACGAACCGTTCGTGCCGCAGACCAACTGGCTGGCCGCCACGGCATCGGGTGTTCGCGCCGCCTTCATCCTGTTGGTGCTGGGGAGTTACTGGGTCGCCACGGCTTGGCCGAGCGGCGCGACCATGACGATGATCGCCGCTGCCACCGTGGGCTTGTCGGCCGCGACGCCGAACCCCAAGCGCATGGCTTTCCAGATGGCCTGCGGCACGTTGTTCGGGGCGTTGATCGGCTTTGTCGAGATGTTCTTCATCTTCCCGTTGATCGACGGCTTTCCTTTGCTCTGCGTGATGCTGGCGCCGGTGATCATGCTCGGTTCATTCCTCAGCTCGCGACCGAAATACGCCGGGGTCGGACTGGGTCTGTTGATCTTTTTCAGCACCGGTTCGGTGCCGGACAACCTGACGGTCTACAACCCCTACGCCTTCATCAACGATTACATCGCGATGATCCTCGGCATGCTGGTGTGTGCCGCGGCCGGGGCAATCATTCTGCCGCCCAACAGCCGCTGGTTGTGGCGCCGGCTCGAACAGGATTTGCGCGAGCAAGTGGTGTTTGCTATCAGTGGCAAGCTCAAGGGCCTGGCATCGAGCTTCGAAAGTGGTACCCGCGACTTGCTGCACCAGGCCTACGGGCTGGCAGCGGGGCAGCCTCGGGTGCAACGGGACTTGCTGCGCTGGATGTTCGTGGTGCTGGAGGTCGGCCACGCGATTATCGAGCTGCGCAAGGAACAGGCGATTTTGCCGGTGCATCCGGCGTATGCCGAAAGCCAGCCGTGGCGCCAGGCGATTCGGGTGATGGGGCGGGCGCTGGTGCGACTGTTCCGCCAACCGAGCCAGAGCAATCTGGAGCGTGCCCTGGTGGCGGTGGACCACGCCATCGGCCGCGTGCAGGCCACCGACGAACCCTTCGCCCCGCATTTCGACACATCGGCCCTGCGCCGGGTGAAAAGCTATCTGCATTTCATCCGTACCTCGTTGCTCGACCCGCAATCGCCCTTGGCCGGCTATGCCATGCCGCACGCCACACCGCTTCCCCAGGAACTTGAACATGCCCCGTGAGATCGCCTTCCATGGCGTGTACATGCCCACCATGACCTTGATGTTTTTCATCGCCGCCGGCCTGGCCTGGGCCTTGGACCGCTTCCTGTCGGGGCTGGACCTGTACCGCTTCTTCTGGCACCCGGCGTTGCTGCGCCTGAGTCTGTTTACCTGTCTGTTCGGCGCGCTGGCGCTGACGGTCTACCGTTGAGATCGATGCGATGAGAAAGTTTTTCAGCCTGCTGGCGACGCTGTTGGTTCTGGCCCTGGCGCTGTGGATCGGCCGTACGTTATGGGTCCATTACATGAACGAGCCCTGGACCCGCGATGGCCGGGTGCGGGCCGACATCATCAATGTGGCCGCCGATGTCAGTGGCGAGGTGGTCGAAGTACCGGTGCGCGATAACCAATCGGTGAAAAAGGGCGACCTGTTGATGCGCATCGATCCTGAGCATTACCGCATCGCCGTGAAGCAGGCTCGCTCCCTGGTGGAGTCGCGCAAGGCCACCTGGGAGATGCGCAAGGTCAACGCCCATCGGCGTGCCGACCTGGACAGCCTGGTGATCTCCCGGGAAAACCGCGACGACGCCAGCAACATCGCCGACTCGGCCCAGGCCGATTACCAGCAGGCCCAGGCCCAGTTGGAAGCCGCCGAGCTGAATCTGTCGCGCACCGAAGTCCGCGCGGCGGTGGATGGCTACGTCACCAACCTCAACGTGCACCGTGGCGACTACGCCCGCATCGGCGAGGCGAAGATGGCCGTGGTAGACATGAATTCGTTCTGGGTCTACGGCTTCTTCGAAGAGACCAAATTGCCCAAGGTGCGGGTCGGCGATTCAGCGCAGTTGCAGTTGATGAGCGGTGAGATGCTCAAGGGGCATGTGGAAAGCATCTCCCGCGGCATCTACGACCGGGACAACCCCGAAAGCCGCGAACTGATCGCCGACGTGAACCCGACTTTCAACTGGGTTCGCCTGGCCCAGCGGGTGCCGGTGCGCATCCATCTCGACGAAGTGCCCGACGGGGTGCTGCTGGCGGCGGGGATGACTTGTACGGTGGTGGTAGAACCCCACGACAAGCGCTGACCCCTTGTGGGAGCGAGCTTGCTCGCGAAAGCGGTGAGTCAGTTTGCAAAGATGTTGACTGTGCCGGTGTCTTCGCGAGCAGGCTCGCTCCCACAGTTTTCAGGGTGGCCGCTATTTATCAAAGCGACCCACCCAACCCAAACCGCTTCATCAACCCTTTTTCCAGCAACCCCTTGGGCAGCAAGCCGGCCATCAATGGCAATGCCCGGCTGCCATTGCCCAGACGCAGCAAGCGAGGAGGCTTGGGTTGTTGAACCGCCTTGAGCAGCGCGGCGGCGAATTCGGGGGCCGGGGTCGGGTTGTCCTGGGAGGCCTTGGCCCGGGCGCGGATGCCGTCGCGCAGGGGCCACCAGGGCGATTGTTCGCTGATCAGTTGTTCGGCTTCATGGCCGGCATTCTTGGCAAAGCTGGAGGCAATGGCGCCGGGTTGTACCTCCATCACGCGGATGCCGAACGGCGCCAGTTCCATGCGCAAGGCATCGCTCAAGGCATGCACCGCCGCCTTCGAGGCGCAGTAGGCCCCGGCAAACGGCGTGACCAGCACCCCGGAAACGCTGCCGATGTTCACCACCAGCCCCCTGGCCCGGCGCAACACCGGGAACAGCGCCCGGGTGACCCCGACGATGGCGAACACGTTGGTTTCGAACTGACGCTGCATGGCCGGCACGCCGCCGTCGAGCAACGGGCCCATGGCGCCGTAGCCTGCGTTGTTGACCAGCAAATCCAGGCCGCCATGCTGCTGGTTGATCCGTTCGTTGAGTTGTTCCAGGGCCTGGCCGTCGTTGACGTCCAGTTGCACGGCGGTGAACCCGGCGGTGCTGAGTGTCGCTACGTCTTCAACCTTGCGCGCCGTGGCCCAGACCTGATAACCCGCAGTCTTGAAGGCGTCGGCGAGGGCGCGGCCAATGCCGCTGGAACATCCGGTAATCAGCGCAACAGGCATGGCGCATTCCTTGTGCAAAAGTGGGGGGAGAGCAATCAGTTGGAAAAGCTACCGTGCAATCGCTCGGCGCGAAACTCCAGGGTCTGCGGGCGATAACCCGGACGCAGGGGCGGCAGCGGCAGGCAGTCTTGCCAGTCAGCGCCGGCCTGCAATTGGCCGGGGCCTCGGTAGCGCGGTGCATCGTAGGGGGTGTCGGCCAGGTTGATGGTGTCGCCAGGCGCGTAGGCCGCGACCTGCCAGCGCAGTTCGATCAGTGGCACGTCATTGGTGTTTTTCAGGTTCAGCGACAGCGGTCGGTCGGCGGGGCATTGTCCGGGGGCATAGGTGATGCGCATTTCCAGGCGCTCCAATTGCCGGGTCTCGCGGTTTTCCTGCCAGAGCACCCACGCAGCGACCAGTCCCAGCCCGATGAACGCCGCCAGGGAAACCGGCAAGGCCCTGGCCGGGTAGCGCAACAGCAGGATGAGCCAGGTGATGACCAGCAAGACGCCGATAAGCATGGTGGAAGCCTCCGTTCCCGTTGCCACATCCTACCGAAGGGAGGGGGCGATGGATATTCACCGATCCTGCACCGTCGGTCGTCACTGTCATATCTGACAGTTGGCAGCCTTGCAGACTCGTTGGTTAGATGGACCGCGATACCCTGGCACTACACGGGTTCCTACAGATGGGCATGGATTATCGAACGCCGACGTTGATAGCCGTCGACTCGCGAAGTAGGCCGGTTCGTTCGCTCGAATACTGCCGCAGCCTGGAGAACGGCCCCGCGCAGCGGCGTATCAACCGCAGCCTCCTTGACCTCGCCGGGCGCGCGGTGAAACAGTGGGATCCGCGGTTGTGGGCCATGCAGGACAGTGACGAATTGGCGCCCAGCAACCTTTCGGCGATTTATTCGTTGTCCGGCGTCACGCTGCGCACAGACAGCGTCGATGCCGGCCGGCAGACCGATCTGCCGGGGCTCGCCGAGGAAGGACTGCTGGGCTGGGACAGTCGAGGGGCGCAGCGCGATGTGCTCTACGACGAATCGCTTCGCCCCGTGGCGGTGTTCGAGCAAGGTGATGGGATGCCGCGTCGGTGTACCGAGCGCATGACCTACGGATATCCGGGCCAGGGCGATCAGGACCAAAATCAGTATGGGCAGTTGATTCGGCACGACGATACGGCGGGTGTGCTGTTGCTGGCGTCGTTTGCCTTGACCGGGCAAAACCTCATGCAGGACCGCCGTTACATCCTCGATGCGGCTTTGCCCGATTGGCCGGGGCCGGAACCCGATCGCGAACAACTCCTTGAACCTGGAAGCGGTGCCGTTTCGACGTGGCGCGTCGGCCCGCTGAGAGACGTGCTGGAGCGAGTCGACGCCCGGGGAAATCGCCAACGCCAACGCCTTACGCTCGATGGCCGGCTGTCCGGCAGCCAACTGCTATTGGCGGGGCAGGGCGATTGGCAGACGCTGGTGAGTGATATTCGCTACGATGCCCTTGGACAGATCGAGGGAGAAACAGCCGGCAACGGCGTGAAAACCACCCTTATCTACAGCCCTGAAGACGGACGCCTGGCAGAGCGCCAAGCCCTGCGTTCCGGCCAGGCACTGCAACACTTGCGCTACGTTTATGACCCGATGGGCAACGTGTTGAGCATCGAGGACGCAGCCCTGGCGGTCCGCTACTTTGCCAACCAGCGCATCGACCCGATCAGCCGCTTTGTCTACGACAGTCTCTATCAACTGATCAAAGCCACCGGTTGGGAGGCGGGCTCGGCGAACCAAGGGCCCGACTCGCTGAGGCAGAACGACCCGGCGGCGGTCAGCAATTACCAACAGACCTACCGCTACGACGAAGGCGGCAATCTGTTGACGCTGGTTCACGTCGGGGCACAAAACCATGGTCGGGAAATCCAAGCGGCTCGCTATAGCAATCGCTGCTTGCCGTACCGTAATGGTGTGCCGCCCACGGAGGACGAAATCGCTGCGGCGTTCGATGCGCGGGGCAACTGCTTGGAACTGTACGCGGGACGGTTCCTGGTCTGGGACTTGCGCAACCAGTTGAGTTCGGTCACGTCCATTGAGCGCGACTCGGGGCTTGACGACAGTGAAGTGTATGCCTACGACGGCGGTGGGCAACGTGTGCGCAAGCTGCGATCGCTGCAAACCGGCGCCCGCAGCTTGGCCGCCGAGGTGCGTTATTTGCCGGGCCTGCAGTTGCGTGCCGACAGCAGCACCGGAGAGTTACTCCAGGTCATCACCGCCCAGGGTGGGCTCAACAGCGTTCGGTTATTGCACTGGGAAAGCCCACCACCTGCGGGGGCCAATGACCTCTATCTATACAGTTTTACCGACCATCTGGGCTCGACCAGCCTGGAGCTTGGCCAGGACGGGCGAATCATCAGCCGGGAGCACTTCTATCCCTTCGGCGAGACCGCGTACCTGGCGGGGGCTGACGGGGTCGAGGTCAGTTACAAGACGGTTCGTTATTCGGGGAAGGAACGGGATGCGACGGGGTTCTATTATTACGGCTATCGCTACTACATGCCTGGCTTGCAGCGCTGGCTCAATCCAGACCCCGCAGGAGATATCGATGGGCTGAACCTGTACGCGATGGTGAGCAATAACCCACTGACTTTTCGGGACGCCGACGGGCTTAACAAGACTGGAAAGTACGAAATTGAAATGGGCTTGAAGAATCGACTCAAGCTCACAGGGGCAGCGCTTACGAGCCGGGTTAGCGTGTTTAAGCAAGCCACGGGAAAGTACAGTGAAGTGAACGACTTCAAAGTGGTGGAGGTCGGCGCATTCAATGATTATCTGGTGGGAGGAGATGAGGTCAAACAGAATCTTCAACACTACAAGCAACGCTATAAAACCCTCTCCAGCGAAACGGCGCGTTCGAAGGTCGTTGGGCAGCCTTCAAACTTCGGTCTGGGGGCAAGCATTTCCGGTTATATGTTGCGCAGTGCCAATGACGTATTTGTGGACGAGCCGAACGATCCGGACGCTTTGCACAGACACCCTGACTTCGTCGTTGAGCGGCGCTTTTTCGCAGTCATGAAAAAATCCGACAAGTTGAAATCGCCCGAGGAGCGGCACATTTATGGTCTGGCTGAACTGAACATGTTTACTTCCGAGGGAAAAACGGAAGTGGATGTTGTGCAAGTGGTCGTCCATCCTGAAACCCAGGGTGACGGAACGTTGAAAAAAGAGGCGCTGGCAGAGGCCACCTCAGTGGCGCGACTGCCGATTCTGAAGGGAGTGGGTACATTCTTGACGGTGCGCGCAATCAAGGCGATTTCGAAGGGAGCGGATATCAGAAAAATCAGAACGGACGCTGTCAATCCGCGCTCGGCCAGGATTGCCGAAAAGTTTGATGCCAAGAGAGTGGTCAATCAATAAAAAGCCCCCACCCAGCCCGCTGCGGATAGGGGACGCAGTGGGCTGGATGGGGGCTTCTTGTTCTGCTGATCGTTACTGCGCGATGGTCTTCACCGACACGCCGCGTTCGATCGGGGTGGAGCGACCGTAGATGTCTTCGAAACGCTCGATGTCGTCTTCGCCCAGGTAGCTGCCGGACTGCACTTCGATGATTTCCAGTGGGATCTTGCCCGGGTTGCGCAGGCGGTGGACCGACGCGATCGGGATGTAGGTCGACTGGTTTTCGCAGAGCAGGAACACGTTCTCGTCGCAGGTCACTTCGGCAGTGCCGCTGACCACGATCCAGTGTTCGGCGCGGTGGTGGTGCATCTGCAGCGACAGGCACGCGCCCGGCTTGACCGAGATGTGCTTGACCTGGAAACGACCGCCCATGTCCACCGAGTCATAGGAGCCCCAAGGACGATAGACCTCGCAGTGGTTCTGGGTCTCGGTGCGGCCCTGTGCGTTGAGGGTGTTGACCATCTGCTTGACGCCTTGGACCTTGTCCTTGTGGGCGATCATCATGGCGTCCTTGGTTTCGACCACCACGATGTTGTCCAGGCCGATCACCGACACCAGCTTGCCGTTGCCGTGGATCATGCAGTTGCGGCTGTCCTGGACGACCACGTCGCCTTTGGTGACGTTGCCGTTGGCATCCTTGGGGTTGACTTCCCACAGCGACGACCAGCAGCCGACATCGCTCCAACCCGCCGACAGTGGCACCACGCAGGCGCGCTGGGTTTTTTCCATCACGGCGTAGTCGATGGAGTTGTCCGGGCAGCAGGCGAAGGTGGCTTCGTCGAAAGTAATGGTGTCGGCCGTCTGCTCACTGCGCTCCAGGGTCAGCAGGCAGGTGTCGTAGATGTCCGGATCGTGCTTTTTCAGCTCTTCGAGGAAACGGCTGGCGCGGAACAGGAACATGCCGCTGTTCCAGAAGTAACCGCCGGCCTCGACGAACTCGGTGGCGCGCTTGACGTCGGGTTTTTCGACGAAGTGCGAAACGCGGCTCACGCCTTCAGGCAGCAGCGCGTCGTTGGTCGATTTGATGTAGCCGTAGCCGGTTTCCGGTTTTGTGGCCGGTACGCCGAACAGCACCATTTCGCCACGCTCGGCGGCCACGGTGGCCAGGGCCAGGGCGCGTTGCAGGGCTTTCTGGTCTTCCAGCACGTGGTCGGCCGGCAGCACCAGCATCAGCTCGTCGCGGCCTTCGTTGACCAGCATCATCGCGGTCAGCGCCACGGCCGGTGCGGTGTTGCGCCCGAACGGTTCCATCAGGATGCGCTGGGCTTCGAGATTACGGTTGGTCAACTGTTCGTTGACGATGAAACGGTGGTCTGTGTTGCAGACCACGATCGGCGTGTCCATGCCTTCGAACACCAGGCGCTCGAGGGTCTGCTGGAACAGGGTGTGTTCACCGGTCAGGGCCAGGAACTGTTTAGGGAATTGCTTGCGCGAAAGCGGCCAAAGACGTGAGCCACTACCACCTGACAAGATCACCGGAATCATGTTTGTTACTCCTTGAAGCGAAATGGTTGTTAGAGCTACTGCGTTCTGTCGTTTCACTCTCTTGTTCTTGTTCCGTACCCGACTGACACCCCGATTCAGGGTGGGAGCGGGCTTGCTCGCGAAAGTGGTGCTTCAGCCAACATCAATGTTGAATGTGAGACCGTATTCGCGAGCAAGCCCGCTCCCACAGGGGTACAACGTCAATCAAGTGAATTCATCAGCGGGTCGACACTGGGCGTTTGACCCACACTGGCGACAGGCTGCTGCCTGAACCTGTGACGTACAGCACGGCTGCTTCGCCGCGCTCCAGGGCCACGGGCTTGAGGTCGCCGACTTTCTTGTCGCCTTCGAACAGCGCCAGGGACACTTTCACCGGGTTGATTTCACGCTCGCCACGGCCCTTGGCGGCCACGTTCGGCACCACTTCGGTCTTGCCGTCGGCAGTCTTGAGGGTCAGTGCCTTGTCGCTCAGGTTCTGTACGCGGACCAGGGACTTCTGCTTGTTCTTGAACGGCGGCTCTTCGATCAGTTGCGGCTGGCCGCTGGCGTTGTTGACCAAGGTGTAATAGTGATCGGAAGCCAGTTTCACCGGCACGGTCTGGCTGCCGACCTTGGCGCTGTAGTCGCCACCGGGCATGAAGCTGAAGTCGCTGCTGGCCAAGGGAGCTACGTCGCTGATGTTGGTGCTGCCGACGGTTGCGCTGACTTCGGCGTTGGCGGCGTTGTACACCCGCACGAAGCTCGAGCCTTTTGGCGCGACCGGGCCGTACAGGGCCGCGTCACCGGCAAAGGCTGACAGTGAGAGGGCGCTCATGCTGGCGACGAGTGCAACGACCTTGAAGGAGCGAGCAGCGAGACGGCGAGGAGTAGTGTTGAAAGTCATGGTGGACCTCTCTTTCAGTTTTGCGCCCGGTCGGGCGTCTCGGATGGGGTGTTGGCGGCTACGTTCTGTTGGCGCGCGCCGGTTTGCTTGAGCTCTGCGACCCACTGTGGGTCTGCGTCGCCGATTTCGTTGTTCACGGGCAGATAACGTTCAGGGAACTCCCAGATCAGCACCTGTGGCGGGCTGTTCTTGAAGGCGTCGCTCTTGAGGTAGCTGAGCATCGGCAGAATCGGGCCATGGCCGTCTTCGGCGTAGTTGACGACATCGCTGTGCAGGGCTTGCTTGAGTGCACCGACGAAGTTCCAGTTGGGGTTGGCGCTGTAGCTGGTGCCTATCAGGGCCACGGGCACCTGGGCGTCGGCGAACAATGCGTCGTCGCCGGCCGGCTTGTCGTCGGCTTCGCGGGTGTTGCGCTTGACCAGCGGCTCCTGGGCTGGCATCAGGTTTTCGAACAGCGGGTCCAGGGGCAGGAACTGGCGCAGGTCACCCTTGTGGGTGATTTTCTCCGCAGGTTCCGTGACGAAGCGTTGCGGCTCACCGTTGAGCGGTGTGCCTTCGGCAATGGCCTTGGCCAGGTTCTCGGCAGCGACCTGAGCACCTTCCGGAGTCCAGTGAGTGTCGGTGCGCAGGAACACTTGCTGGCCGCCTTGCTTGGCCTGTTGCAGCGGGCCGAGCAGGTCCGGCGCGAGGATCTTGTCGGCCGCCACGCGAGCATGGAAATCCTGGTAGAGGTTGGCGTGAATGCTCGATGGCTTCACGTCACCCAGGTGCTCGGGGTACAGCCGCGCCTTGGCCGGCACGATCGCCATGACCAGGGTCACGCCTTGTTCCTTGAGCTTCTGGCGCACGCCTTCGACCAGCGCGTAGTTGCCTTGCAGGTTCAGCTCTTCGTTGACGATCGGGTTGAACTCTTCGTCGCTGTACAGCCACTGGTCGCGGCCCAGGACCACGCCTTTGCGGCCTTCGTTGAACAGCTTGTAGTCCAGCGCAGCCCAGATGTTGGTGCCCAGGCGCTTGATCGGGAACTGATCGTCGTAGTGCGTTTCCACGGCCTTGGCCCAGCGCCCGTTGAGCACGGTGGCGTCGGGGTTGGTGCTGAAGCCGAAGAAACTGCGCATCGACCACAGGCCCAATGCTGTCAGGATCAGCATGAACAGTGCGATGTAAAAGATGCGTAATGAGCGGGTCATGTTCAGATCCCTCAGAACTGGAAGTAAAGGAACGGCGAGAAGCTTTGCGCCGAGAGTTTGAGAATCGAGGCGATGAACAACAGCAGCACCAGGGCGCGCATCACGTAGCGTGACCAGTCCACGGTCCAGTAGGCCGGTTGCACCTGGGCTTCGACACCCACGGTGTAGCCTGGTTCATGGATCGTCGATGGATTGTCACCCGGTACGGCCTTGATCATCCCCGGCTGTGCGGTGGCAGGGCCGTTGGCCTCGGTATTGACCTCAGGCTTGGTCTTGACCGGCGGACGGTTGGTGTAGAAGTCCCGCAGGCCGAAGAAGGCGAGGGTGATGTAGGCCACCACCAGCGTGGCGATCTGCAGGCCGGTGAGGTTGGCGCGGGTCAGCTCCGACAGCGACCAGTCGCCGAAGCTGAACATGGCGCCGTACATGCGGCCGGCCACATGCAGGTTCTCGGAGCGGAAAATTACCCAGCCCATCACCACCAGCAGGAAGGTCAGCGCCCAGCGGATCGGGTTGATGCTGCGTGGTGTGGTGTTGATGCCCACGGCTTTTTCGATGGCCAGCCACATGCCGTGCCAGGCACCCCAGATGATGTAGGTGAAGTTCGCGCCGTGCCACAGACCACCGAGCAGCATGGTCAGGAACAGGTTGCGATAGGTCATCAGCGTGCCTTTGCGGTTACCGCCCAGGGTGATGTAGAGGTAGTCGCGCAGCCAGGTGGACAGGCTGATGTGCCAGCGACGCCAGAACTCGGTGATCGACTGGCTGATGTAGGGCTGCTTGAAGTTTTCCATGAAACGGAAACCCATCATCAGGCCCAGGCCGATGGCCATGTCGCTGTAGCCGGAGAAGTCGAAGTACAGCTGCGCGGTATAGGCCAGGGCGCCGAGCCAGGCATCGCCCGTGGTCGGGTTCTGCAAGGCGAAGCAATGGTCGGCCACCACCGCCAGGGTGTCGGCGATGAACACTTTCTTGATGAAGCCCTGCATGAAGCGCGTGCAGCCTTCGGAGAACTTGTCCAGCGTGTGGGTACGGTTGTTGAACTGGTCGGCCAGGTCGCGGAAACGCAACACGGGGCCGGCGATCAGGTGCGGGAAAATCGCCACGAACGCCGCGAAGTCGATCAGGTTGCGGGTCGCCGGGGTGTCACCGCGATAGACGTCGATGATGTAGCTGATGGACTCGAAGATGTAGAACGAGATCCCGATCGGCAACAGCACGTGGGTCAGGATGAACGGTTCGAGACCGAAGCTGGTCATGATCGCGTTGAGGCTGTCCACGCCGAAGTTGGCGTACTTGAAGTAACCCAGGATGCACAAGTCCACCGCCACGCCGAGCAACAGCCAACGCTGGGCCGGTTTGGTGCGCACACCGGCGGCGCCGACTTTCAGGCCGATCCAGTAGTTCCACAGGGTGACGCCGGCGAACAGCGCCAGGAAGTCCACCCGCCACCAGGCATAGAACACGTAGCTGGCGATCAGCAGCAGCAGGTTGCGATAGCGTTGCCCGCTCAAGTAGTACAAGCCGAGAAAGATCGGCAAGAACAGAAACAGGAACACATTGGATGAAAATACCATCCCGATCTCTCCATGTTGAATCAACAGTCAAGGGCAAGAGCCCCCCCAAACCCCCCCAATGAAAAAGAGGGGTGATGATCGTTCCCACGCTCTGCGTGGGAATGCCTCTACGGACGCTCCGCGTTCGGCTTTGTGGGACGCAGAGCGTCCCGGGCTGCATTCCCACGCAGAGCGTGGGAACGATCAGCGGTGAATCAGCTTCCTTTTTCGCCTTTCTCCCGCGAAGGGTCGTACACCCGGGTCAAGTCACCGCCGAGGCGGAAGGTCTTGAACGGTTGCATCTCATGCTTGCGCTCCAGCACATCCTCGCTGCAGGTGTAGAGGCTGCAGAACGGTTCGAGCCAGGCGAATTTCGAGTCGACCTTCAGGTCCTTCATGTCCTGCTTGTCGCCGTTCTTCTCTTCGAAGATGTCCGGGTCTTCGACCCCGGCCAGCACCCGGTCACCCAAGCGCTTGAGGGCGCCGTTGTTTTCCTGGCGCAGGTCCACACCATTGACCTGGGCGAAACTGGCGATCATCGCCAGTGGCGGCAGGGCATAGTTGTGGTAGGACAGGGCGCGTTGCTTGCGCTTGAGTTCGTTGGGCAGGAAACCGTCGGCATCGACCTGGTTGACGCCGACCTTGTATTCCTTGACGGCCCAATCGAACAGGTCGCGGCGGTTGGTTGCCACGGAGGTGGCCATCACCGACCAGGCGGCCCAGTAGGAGTGGTTGTTGGTCTTGTCCAGCGGCAGGTTGTCCCAGTCGCTGACCACCTGATCGGCCATTCGGCTGAACCAGCCTTCGATCAGTTGCGCCTGCTCCGGGTGATTGGCCAGTGGGCGGGACTCGGAAAACTTCAGGCGCACATAGGCCGAAGCCATGCTACCCAGTGCCCATTTGCGCATGGACTTGCCGGTGTGGTTGAAGTCCTTGGACATCAGCGCATCGGCCTGGGCCCACGCGGTCAGCCAGTTGAGGGTGCATTCCAATTGTTCGGGACGGCCGTCACGCATGAATTGCATCACTTGCTTGCTGACGCCGCGCTCGATCTTGGTGATGTCGGCGGTGCTGTCGCGGAAGGCTTTTTCCGATTGCACGTTCAGGGTTGCACGGGCCTTGTCGGAGCCCTCGTACTTGCTGCGAAATTGCAGGGAGCCGGTGTAGGGCGTCGGTGTGGCGTCGCAGCCTTGGGCCGCTTCGCCGGCCTTGACCTTTTCGATCGGGGCGAAGTAACCCTGTGGCGGGCGCAGCGGGGCCGCCGCCTGCGTGGCCCCGGCGAACATCGCCAGGGTCAGCAGGGAGGGCGCCAGCAGCGTTTTCAACGTTCGGGTGCGCGTGGTACTGGTCATGAGACGAGACCTCATTGTCCGATTTGAGCCGTTTGTTCGGCTTGCGGAGATGCGTTGCGTTTACAGATTTTCGCTTCGATCTGCTGCGGCTCTTTACCGGCTTCGGGGCCCTGGACTTCAACAGCCAGAAGGTTTTGCGAAGCCCAGTCCTCGTCGGTGCGCAGCTGGAAGGCGAAACGTCCGTCGGTTTCGGAGGTATCCGGTTTTTCGATCTTGATATCCTCGTGGCGCCCATTCATGTACCAGAGGGTGGCTTGCAAGGTTTTCACCGAGGTGTCGGCGAAGCGGATGTCGACCTGGTGGCTGCCGTTACGCAGATCCATGTTCTTGCTATTGACCATCAATTCGTTCTTGCCCGGCTTGAGCGCGGTCTTGCTGCTCATCAATGCCGGCTTGCCTTCGCAACCGTTGTTGTCCAGCAGCGCCATCATCTGGCGATAGATGGTTTCCTGGTCCAGGCGATACAGCGGCGAGAATTCCCAGATGAGGATTTTCGGCGGGTTCTTCTGGAACTCTTCGCTGCCCAGGTACTGGATCATCGCGCCCTCGAAACCGCCGCCGGGGAAGGCTACGTTGAGGATGTCGGCGCCGATGGCCTCTTCCAGGAAACCTGCGAAGTTGTAGTTCTTGCCGCTGTGACTGGTGCCCACGAGGGTGATCTGCGGGTTGCCGGAATCGCTGAACAGGTCGCCGTCGCCAGCCTCGCCCTTAGGCTCGGTGGTGAACTGGTCCATGTACTGGATCGCATAGCTGGTGCCGCACAGCTGCCCGGCCATGTTGTGCAGGGTGCCGGTCTTGCCCATGCGGCCGGACTTCTTGGTCTCGAACTCACGCTTGGGAATGTCGGCGAAGGCCGGGATCTGCTTGACCTTCTCGGCGACGATCTTGGCGGTGCGCTGGGCGCCGTATGGCGTCCAGTGCTGGTCGCCACGGAAATAGAAATCGTGGGCCGGCAGGGTTTCGGGCAGGCTTTCGTTGGTCAGCGGCGACAGGTCCGGCACCACGTAACCCATCTGGGCGAAACGGCCGAGCATGGATTTGTAGTTGGTCAGGGCTTTCTCGTAGTCGAAAGCGGCCTTTTCCTGTGGGTTGAGCTTGTTGCGGTTCACCAGGCCCCGGGTTGGCTGGTAGACGAGCACCAGCTCGACACCTTTTGCCTTGAACGCATCGTGCAACTGCTGCAGGCGCTTGTAGCCGGCCGGGGTGGTGTTGAATTCGGTCCGCAGGTCTTCCTGGGTTCGGAACAACCAGTCGCCCTGGGCCTGCACCAGCGTGGTGAAGTTCTGCTGGTAGCGCGTGGTGTAGTTCTTCGCGTCGTGGGCTTCAGGGCACAGGTTGCAGCATGGCTCGGCGGTGAAGCTCGGTGCCTTGATTTCATCGGCGCGAGCGCCGCTTGCGGCGGCGAGAATGCCGGCAGTCAGGGCGGACAGGCCCAGGAGTTTGATCATCTTTGGGTTCATAAAGGTCATCCTCAGTCCCGCATTTCGGTCTGGCGTTCGACGGGGTCGATCAGCACGGCTTTCTGCTGGCGCACCAGCAGGTCGAGAATTTCATCCTGGCGCTCGCCAAGGATTCCCGTGAAGCTGATGCCGCTGGATTTGGTCGGCGCGAGCATGGACACGCGGTACAGCTCGACGCTCAACGGCGAGTCGATGGACAGCGGGCCGCTGCCATTGGCAGCCAGTTCGCCGCCGACCACGATCAGCGAGACTTCGGCGTCGAACGGGTCGAGCTTGATGTCACGGTCGGTATCGGACAGGTCCTTGATGTGACCGTAGATACCGGTCAGGCCGTTGGCCATGGACACGTTTTCGTAGAGGCGAATGTTCACGCTGTTACGAATACGGATGCCGTGGCGGCGGTTGCTGATCACCTTGTTGGCCCACAACAGGTTGTCAGCACTCTCATAGAGCGTGATGCCGTCGGTGTGGTTCTTGTAGATCTCGTTGTAGGCGATCAGGTTGTTCACGCTGTTACGGTCGATCACCAGGCCCGAGAGTTTGTTGTCATAGCTGCGGTTGTTGAAAATGAAGCTGTCGTTGACCTCACGGGAAATAATGATCCCGTGCTTCTTCTTGGTCCCGTAGACGGTGTTGTCGGCGATGACCAGCCGATGGGAACGGTCGTGGGGGTCGATGCCGTAGACAATGTTGTCTTTGTAGGTGTTGCTCTTGACCACGAAGTCGCGGGTTTCGTAGCAGTAGAAGCCGTACCACATGTCCGAAAACTCGGAACCGATGATCCAACCGGTCGGTTCCGGGCGTTTGAGGACCTTGGCCATGTTCGGCGTGTACTGGGAAATACTCACCCCGTACGACTTACTGTTGGAGTAGCCGAAACTCGCCATCTTGGTGTTGACGATGTAGGTCTCGGTGCCACCCCAGGCCAGCAGGAACGGACGGAATTCCTTGGGTGAACGGAAGGTCGCAGGGCCGTTGTCCTTTTCACGCCAGCCGGTGACCTTGGTGTCGCGGATGAACATATGACCATCGTTGACCAGGAATGCGCCGCCTTCCTGGGACAGGCGCAGTTCCTGGGTCTGTTTGTCGATTTCCAGGATGCCTTTCTGACCGACCACGATCGGAATCTTCGCCAGGTAGACACCTGGCGAAGTTTCGATGACGTACTTGGGCTGTTTCTTGGCCAGGTCCTTGAGATTCATGTAGCCATCGTCGACGAAGATGGCCTGTGGGATGCCGTGCTGACGCACGACCCACTCGGCCATCTTGTTGTCGCCGCCGATGAAGTCCTTCAAGGCGTTTTCCTGCATCATCCGGCGCACACTGACCTTGCCGGGCTTGGTGCGGACAATTTTTGCCGCGACCGCTTCGGCGGTGTAGCCGGAGAGGTCGGGCAAGGTTGGCTTGGCCAGCTCCAGTGGCGCGGTCGGTGCACTGTTGACGGTGTAGGTCTTGGCCCGTTGCAGGCCCTTGGCCACGTTGCCCGGCTTGACCACCGGTTCAACGTTGGCGAACGCCGGCGAGCCGGCCAGCAGCATCGCTGCGACCAACAGGCTGATCGAACCTTTCATCGCCTGGCTGTTCCTGAGGTAGCGGTTCATTTCGGGCACTCCCATGGCCATTCGCATCAGAAGCGCCAGATCACGTCGACAAAGGCGCGATGCATGTACGAATCGACCTCTTTGCCGTAGGCGTCGCCTGGCTTGAACACGCCGCCACGAAAGCGCACCAGCGCCGACGGCTCATCAATGGATTGACTCAGCGCGGCCGGTAGCAGGCCTTGCTTGAAGTATTTGGTGACGACCAGATCGACTTCCTGGCCCAGGTCCTTTTCGCCATCATTCAGCGGCAGGGACGAGGTGGACAGAATCGCGCCGGTCACGTCGTCGGTGTTGTTTTCCACGGCGTTGATACCGTTGCTGCCCACTGGCTTGTTGCCGTCCACGCGCCAGAACTTGTGGTACACAAGGCTGGCGTCGTATTCGTCACGCAGTTGCCAGGAGCCGAACAGGCTGGCGCTCTGGGTGTTGGCCATTTCGCCACGGAACGCTTCGCCGAAACGGTGCACGCGCGAGCGGGTGCCGGTGAAGTTCGAGCGGTTGCTTTGCAGGCCGTTCTGTTGGTACTCATCGCTGGCGCGGGCATAGGCCGCACCGACTTGCCATTGCGGGTCCAGACGCAGGCGGATACCCAGGTCAGTGGCCCAGCCGTCCACGTCATCGCTGTGCTTGGCTTCTGTCGGGCGCGTGCCGTCGGCGTTGAGCGGGTTGACGGTGTCGCGCTCGCCGCTCATGCCGGTGATACTGGCCCAGTAGTTGACGGTGTTGGTGTTGCGCCAGTTGTAGGCATCGCTGTTGGCTTCCAGGCCCAGCCAGGAGATGTCGCCGTTCTGGGTCTTGTCCAGGGTGTCGGTGGCTTCGCCCGGGGTCGGGTAATCGAGGCTGCCATTGTCATGGGAGTGGTGGGCGCGGATACCGGCCCACTGGCCTGGCATCCACTGGTAGCCCACGTCGCCATAGACGTGCAGGCGGTCCTTGTCCTTGGGGGACAATTCCTTGAGGTCGGTACGGTACTCGCTGAACCGTTCGGCCACGCCGAGGTTGGCCCGCAGCAAGGTGGTATCGAAGGTCCAGTTCAAGGCTTCGATGTTGGTGTCGCGCCATTGGCCGTCGTCGTTGCGCAGGCGCTGGCGACCGAATTTCAACTGCTCGCCCGGGTAGGGGGTCAGGCCGCGGTAGCCAATCCAGAACTCGCGCATGGCCAGGTAGCTTTTCTTGGCTTCGCGGTCACCGCTGTCGGTTTGCTGGGTGCTGCCATCGGACTGCTGCAGGGTGTCGGTCTCGATGATGTCGCTGGACGTCACGGCCTGGGCCATGGCATAGGCGCTCCAGGCGCCGCTTTCGCTTTCACCGTAGACCCATGGACGCAGGTCCAGGCCGACACCGTTGACGTCGCCACCGCTCTGGGTGCCGAGGTCACGGTCATCTTCGGACTGTCCGGTGATCTTCACTTCCAGGCCGAAATTCTTGCTATCGGTCAGTGCCGCCAGGGTCGGACAGGACCACAGCAGGGCAAACGACAGGCCAATACCAGCCTGCACAAAAGGGTTGAGCTTCAAAAGCTTCATAGAGGTTCCTCGCCGTCATCTTCTTTTAGGGCTTGCAGTTCAAGCGTATCGGGGCTCATAGCGCCGCGAATGGCCTGCTCTTGTTGTAGCAGGCGTTGGGCTTGTGCAAGTTGTTCCGGCGGTAATTGTGCTTCGAGGGTTTGGGCAAGCTCGGTGGCTTGCGGGGTGTTCTGCACCTTGGCCAACTGACTGAACACATAGGCGTTGACCGGGTTGGGCTTGGTGCCCTTGCCCTGGGAGAACAGCTGGGCAATGGCAAAGTCGGCGCTGTTCTGGCCGTTGCGGGCGGCCTTGAGCAGGTGGTCCAGGGCTTTTTGCGAGTACACCTGGCCCAGGTAACCGCGGCGATAGATCTGGCCGAGGTAGTAGTCGGCAGCCACTTCGCGGCCCACGGCTTTCTGGAAATGCGCCTCGGCGACCTTGGCATCGGCCGGGACCCACTTGCCTTCGTAGTAAAGCTTGCCCAGCAACAGCTCGGCGCGCGGCTGGTCGGCGGCGCGGCCGTTTTCCAGGTACTGCATCATCTTGTCGACGTCACCCAGTTCCGGGAAGTCGTAGAGCAGTTGCGCCAGGCTGACCCAGGCAGCGGGGTAGCCAGGAGCAATGCCTTCGAGCAACGACTGGGCGGTCTTTTCGTCGGTCTTGCCCAGGCTGGCATCGGCCAGGACACGGGCGACGCTGTCCACGCGCTGGGCGGATACGACGCCACGGGCGTGACCGTCCTGCATCTGCTTGAGCAATGCGGCCTGCTGTTCCGGCTGGCCGCGTTTCTGATAGACCGTGGCCAGTTCGACGTAGCAGATGTCCGTGGTCGCCAGCGCGGCCTTGCAGACCTTCTCGACCTCGTCCAGGTGCTGGTCGTAGGTGCCCTGGGTGCGGTAGAGCAGAATCTGCGCCAGGCCCGCTTCCGGGTAACCGGCGCTGCGCCATTGGCTGATCTGCTGCTGGGCGTTGACGTTCGGGAAGCTGTGGGGATATTGCAGGTACAGCATCGCCAGCGGGATCAGGGTGTTGCCTTCTCCGTTGGCGAAGGCTTTCTTCAACAGGCCTTCGGCTTCGTGTTTTTCCGCTTCAGTGGAACCGGGCTTGGCCACCAGCAGGCGACCCAGGCGAGCCTGGGCCCGTGGCGAGATATCGGCCGCGGCGCGGTAAGTCGCCTCGGCTTTTTTCATCTGCTCGGGGTCGTGGCTATCCACCTGGATGTCAGCCAGGCCCACCTGGGCCTCGCTGTAGCCCAGGTCGGCCAGTTGCTGGTAGTTCTGCTGCGCCAGCGCCGTGTCGCCGCGCTTGAGGGCTTCATTGGCCAGGCGTTGATCGGGCAGACCGGCGCAACCGGCCAGGCTGACGGCCAGTGCCAGGGCACACAGAGTTCCCATGTGGGAGCGAGTTTGCGGCATAGCATCCTGACCGCGTTGATCCTTTTGCGAGCAAGCTCGCTCCCACAGGGTCTGTGGGGTGTTCAGGATTTTTATAATGGTCACGGGCATATCCTCGACTTAAATACCGACGGCCATGGCTTTGTCGATCAGCCAGTTCAGATTCGGGCCACGGTCGCTGGTGACTTCTACCGGACGGCCGGCCAGCGAGCTGTCCAGAGGTTCGTCAGGTTGGATCAGCACACGGATATCGGAGGACAGGTCGGCACTTTTCAGGCTGGTGCTGCTGACGATCTTGCCGGTACGGGTGGTGTCTTCGCCGGCGACCTGGAAGTTGACTGGCGTACCTGGGCGCACGTCGCCGAACTGGCGATAGGAGAAGCGCGCTTCGACGTTGGCCTCGGTGCCCCGTGGGACCAGTTGGAAGATCACGTCACCCTTGCTGGCGTACTGGCCGTTGGCAACCAGTTGCTGGGACACGATGCAGTCGCACGGCGACGTCAGGGTGCCGGTCATTTGCTTGCCGAACAGCTCCTCGACCTTGGCCGGTTGCAACTGGTTGTCGTCCAGGTGACCCTTGAGCACGTCGAGCATGCTGGTGCTGAAGGTCGCCAGCGGGGCGCCCTTGGCGGCCACGCCGTCGGCCTTGACCAGGCTCTGCACAGTGCCGTCGCGCGGCATGGTGATGGCCATGCCCGGTACATTCACCAGGCCGGCCTGGGCGTGGCTGACGAAATACATGCCGTACACCGACTTGAAGACGAAACCGAACGCCGCCAAGCCAACGACGAAGACGCCCAGGCTGAAGGTCACGGCGCGCAGGCGGCCGAAGGCACTCATGCCACCGTTTTCGTCTTTCTGTTTGCGAGCCTTGGTGAAGTTATCGCGCTGCAGGGTCGCCAGCACATCGCCCACACCGACGATGTCGCCGGCCAGGTGCGAGGTGATGATGTGACGCAGTGTCGAGATGTCCCGAGGCTCCAGGTTCTGGAACTGGCAACCGGTGCGGCCGGTCTGGCGGTCGTAGGAACGGATCTGCAATTCCACGTCCATGGCCAGGCCAAGGTTGTCGATGACGAACTGCAGGCGACCTTTGTAGGACTCCCCGGTCTTGAGGGGCATCTGGCCGGCGTTGAAGCTCAGGCCACCGGCGGACAGGTCCTGGACCTTGACTTCCATCGGCGTACGGTCAGGACCGAAGAAGCGCAGCTTGGCCGGGATTTTGACCCGGGCGTGTTGGCGCTGGGCTTCGGATTCATGCACTACGTTGACATTCACGGCGGTGTTCATAGGGGCGATTTCCTAGTTAATTCATTCAAGTCCGGTCAGACCATCGTCAGCAGCACGGCGACAAAAATGCTGCCGGCGGAGAAGGTCATGGTCCGAGACGACCAAGTGTTGAACCAACGTTGAAAGCTGGCGAGATCACGGGTCAGGTGGGTGGGCTGGCGGGTCCAGGACTGTTGATCGAGGCGGAAGAACACGTAGATCTTCACCAGGGCACCGACGATCTGGTTGTAATAGAGAATCGCCGGGTAGGCAGGGCCGATCCGGTGTCCGGAGCACGACAGCAACAGGGTCAGGATCAACCGCGTGATGCCGATCCACAGCAGGTACACCAGGATGAACGCGGTGCCGTACTTGAAGCTGGCGATCAGTGCCACGGTCAGGCCCAGCAGCGAGGTCCACATCGACACACGCTGGTCGAACAGCACCACCGAGGTGAACAGGCCCAGACGGCGCAGACCCAGGCCCAGTGCCCGGGAGTTCTGCCGCAGGTTGTTGCCGTACCAGCGGAACATCAATTTGCGGCTGGCCTTGATGAAGCTCTTCTCCGGCGGGTGTTCGACGGTATTGATCGCTGCATCGGGCACGTAGAACGTGTCGTAGCCCAGGCGCATCAGGCTGAACCAGCTCGACTTGTCATCGCCGGTCAGGAACTTGAAGCGACCCAGGCGCCAGTGTTGCAGCGAGTCGCTTTCCACGTCGGCGATGAAGTCCGGGTTGGTGACTACGGTGGCGCGGAACACCGACATGCGGCCGGTCATGGTCAGCACGCGCTTGGACAAGGCCATGGAGCACATGTTGATGTGACGCTGGGCGAAACGCAGCTTGTGCCATTCGCTCATGATGTAGCCGCCGCGCACTTCGCAGAACTCGTTGGTGGTCAGGCCGCCGACGTTGCCGAACAGCTGGAACCACGGCACGGTCTTGCGCACGACGCCTTCGGCGAGCACGGTGTCGCCGTCGATCACCGCTACCACGGCACGGTCGTCCGGCAAGTGGCGGGAGATGGCGCGGAAACCGTAGGCCAGACCGTCGCGCTTGCCGGTGCCAGGGATGCGCACGAAGTCCAGCTTGACCCGCGCTGGCGGGTTCATGCGGGCCCAGAGGCTCTTGACCAGCAGTTCGTCGGACATTTCCACGATGGAGCAGACCACGGTGGTGGGCAGCCCGCATTCGATGGCCTCGCGAATCACCGAGCCATACACCTGAGCGGTGGTCAGCGCATCGATCCGGAAGCTGGTGACCATCAGGTACACATGGGACGGATCCGCCGCCTTGCCCAGCTTGCGGACCTTGCGGCGCAGGTGCGGGTAGACGATGTACAGGAAGATCATGCCGCGCACGAAATGCGTTGCTCCCATGGAGTAACGCCAGATGCCCACGGCGCCGATCAGGAAGATGAAGTCCTTGGATTCGGAGTCGAACGTGGACGTGGGCAGCGCCATGGCGATGCCCATCAATAAACTCAAGTAAAACAGCCAACCGGCGGCCTGAAGCAGGCCGTGCTTTAGCCTGTGCATAATCTGCATCCGTCTCTATCTCGGGCGGGCCTTGTGGGCGGCCCGATGGGTTAAGGCAGGCGAAAGGCCGGCCGGGGCATGCCCCGGCCGGCAAACAGACTTACCAGCAGATGCCTTCGGTCCGGCCACTCGGGTTGGTGGCCTTGGACATGAAGCCGACCAGGTCGATGACCTGCTTGCCTTCCGGTACGTTCTCGGTCAGCGCGCGGAACTTCTCGTCGCGGTTGCCCAGGATGATGATGTCGGAGCTGTCGATCACCGAGTCGAAGTCGGAGTTGAGCAAGGACGAGACGTGAGGAATCTTCGACTCGATGTAATCCTTGTTCGCACCGTGGACGCGGGCATATTCGACGTTGCTGTCGTAGATCTTCAGGTCGAAACCCTTGCCGATCAGCATTTCCGCCAGTTCTACCAGTGGGCTTTCACGCAGGTCGTCGGTACCGGCCTTGAAGCTCAGGCCCAGCAGGGCGACTTTGCGCTTGTCGTGGCTGGAAACGATGTCGAAGGCGTTCTGCACCTGGGATTCGTTGCTGCGCATCAGCGAGTTGAGCAGCGGCGCGTCCACGTCCAGGGAACCGGCGCGGTAGGTCAGGGCGCGAACGTCCTTGGGCAGGCAGGAGCCGCCGAAGGCAAAGCCTGGGCGCATGTAGTACTGGGACAGGTTCAGGGTCTTGTCCTGGCAGACGACGTCCATCACTTCACGGCCATCGACGCCGACGGCCTTGGCGATGTTGCCGATCTCGTTGGCGAAGGTCACCTTGGTGGCGTGCCACACGTTGCAGGTGTACTTGATCATCTCGGCAACGGCGATGTCCTTGCGGATGATCGGCGCATCGAGCTCTTCGTACAGCGATTGCAGAACGTCGCCAGAGGCTTTGTCGAACTCACCGATAACGGTCATCGGCGGCAGGTCGTAGTCTTTGATCGCGGTGCTTTCGCGCAGGAACTCAGGGTTGACTGCGACACCGAAATCGACGCCGGCTTTCTTGCCGGAGCAGTCTTCCAGGATCGGGATGACGACGTTTGCCACAGTGCCCGGCAATACGGTGCTACGAACCACAATGGTGTGGCGGGTGGTCTTGTCACGCAGGACAAAACCGATCTCGCGACACACGGCTTCGATGTAGTTCAGTTCCAGGTCGCCGTTCTTCTTGCTCGGTGTACCGACACAAATCATCGACAGGTCAGTATCGCGAATGGCTTCGGCGAAGTTGGTGGTACCGCGCAGTCGACCTGTTTGAATGCCTTGCGCCAATAGCTCGCCAAGACCCGGTTCAACGATTGGCGATTTGCCGGCGTTGATCATGTCGATTTTGTCTTTGGCGACATCTACGCCAACTACATCATGGCCCCGTGCAGACAGGCAACCGGCACATACTGCACCGACGTAACCCAAACCAAATATGCTAATGCGCATCGCATTTCCCTCTGTTTTTCACGCCATTAAATGGCCGGAGTTAATAGTGTTCAGCGGTCATAGTGCACTCGGAAGTGTGGAATGCAGGCGCCACAATGCCGTGTGCAGGCATACTAAGTTCCGAGTGTCTAAATAAATGCACTCAAGTTGTGCGCAATGTGGCCTAGTTGTTATGACCTGCCCTGTTATGCAGCCAGTCCTCGTTATCGGGAACGCTCGTGCAAAGGTCCTTCACTTCCGATCCCTGGCAAAAAGCCCACAAAATCAGAAGCTTGTGTGCTCGGGTGAGCACGTTATAGGGGCGCAGCCTTGGCCTTGTAGGGGATAGTAATGGTGCTTTATCTCCCATCCTTTAAGGGTGGATCCAATTAGACGACGGTTTCACTAAGTTGTCGTGACAACTTGGTTAATCCGTTCGTCGTCCTTTGTAAGTTATCTCGTACACGCTCGCCGAGAATCGTTACGGATGGTATGAGCCATGCAATTTCACATAGTTCCGATCCGCTCATCGCGATTTTCGAAATTTTTCGAAATATTATCGAAGATGGCACTGCCCTCAATATGATGGCACTTACCGTTTCGCCCTTTATTAATGGGGAGTTAGGAGGGGTAGATAGTTTTGTGCCACTACCGATGAAAAAAATCGGTGCCACTACGCAAAAAACTGACGAGTGTCGAGTGAAAGAAAAGTTAGCGCAGGGGTGGGGCGATTTATTGGCGCCATGAAACTGTCGAAGTGGGCGAGGAACTAAGATGACAAATAGGCAGATGATCGAAGCCCCCGATCAGGGGGCGGTATAAGGTCATGCTTTATTCGGGGGCGTGATCGCGCAGGAAAACGAGTTTGTCCCGGCTCGACTGTTGGGCGTTGAAGCGGTAGCCCTGTACATCGAATTGGCTGAGTGCCGCAGGGTCGTTGATCCGTTCCTGAATCACGAAACGACTCATCAGGCCCCGGGCTTTCTTGGCGTAGAAGCTGATGATTTTGTACTGGCCATTTTTCAGGTCGCGGAATTCGGTATCGATGACTCGTGCTTTCAGTGCGCTGCGCTTGACCGCCGAGAAGTATTCATTGGAGGCCAGGTTCAGCAGTACGTCGTCGCCCTGGTCGGCGAGGGCTTCGTTCAGCCATTCGCTGATGCGCGTGCCCCAGAAAGCATAAAGGTCCTTGCCCCGGGCATTGGCCAGCTTCGTGCCCATTTCCAGGCGATAGGGTTGCATCAGGTCCAGTGGCCGCAGCAGGCCATAGAGGCCAGAGAGCATGCGCAGGTGCTGCTGGGCGTAGTCGAAGTCGGCATCGCCAAAGCTTTGCGCATCGAGGCCCGTATACACGTCGCCCTTGAAGGCCAGCAGCGCCTGCTTGGCATTGGCCGCAGTGAACGCCGGCGTCCAACTGCCGAATCGCGCGGCATTGAGGCCGCCGATCTTGTCGGAGACATGCATCAGCTCGCTGATCTGTGCCGGGGAGAGTTCGCGCAGTTGCTCGATCAGTTCCTGGGAATGATCCAGGTACTGAGGCTGGGTAAAACGCGCGGTGGCCGGCGGTGTTTCGTAATCGAGGGTCTTGGCGGGGGAAATCACCATCAGCATGAAATCGTCTCCTTGAGGGTGCGGCGATTCTAGGGGGTTGTCCGGGTGGACTCCAGCTATTGGGGTGATAGGTGATGGATGGGCGAGTATTGACGGGCATTTGTGGTGAGGGAGCTGTGGGAGCAAAGTCCGTGGGAGCAAAGCTTGCTCGCGATGAACGATGACGCAATCTTGCAGATGGACCTTGTCACCTGCATCGCGAGCAAGCGTTGCTCCCACAGGTCTGCTCCCCAAGTCCTCTGATCACAAGGGTATTGCGCCAGGATCGGCTATGATGCCGCGCGGGTTTCGTTATGGAGACATCCCTTTTGCGTATCGCTCTTCTGTTATCGGCCTGGCTGTTGAGCCTGGGTGCCATTGCCGCGCCCGCGCTCAACGACGTCGCGACCCTGGACCGCAGCACCTGGCCGGAACAACTCACCAGCCCGACGCTGTTCGACGTGGCCTCGCGGGCCGAGATCCTGATGTTCGCCCGGGTCCTGCTGGACGTCGATGCGATGGACGAAATTGCGCTCAAGCAGTACCTGGGGCTGCGTTCGGTCAATATGGTTGCTATCGACGCGCTTCGCGCCCGGCTGTGGCAGCGGTTGTTGGCCAACTACAACTTTGCCCAACGCAGTTGCGATCAGGACGCTTCCTTCTGTTACCTGGTCGAGGACATGGCGACCCTGCGCGAAGAGGCACGCAGATTCCATCTGGATGACAATTCCTACTACATCAAGTGGGCCGCGCCGAGCCAGATCTTTCATACCCAATACCGCGACGAACTGCTGCGTAAAGCCGCGCTTTTTCCGCAAACCAGCAGCGAAATCGAACGTTTCGGCGATTACGAACGCAACGGCGAAGGCATGAACGACCGCCTGTTCCTGCTGACCTTCGACAGCGCCGCCAACGTTGTGCCGGACAACACCCCGTGGTTGGCCGAATACCTGCGCAAGGCGAACATCAATGGCACCTTCTTCGTGCTGGGCAAGGACATTCAGGCGCGGTTGCAAGAGGGCTCGGTCAACAATCTCCAGGCGTTGTATTCGAGACAATGCGTGGGCGTGCAGGGCTGGGAGTTCCGCTCCCACAGTTATTGGCAGGACTGGCAAGACTCGGTCCGGCGCAGTGTCGAACTGGTCAAGGGCAAGCTGCCCGAAAATTTCGTGCCGCTGTTCCGTCCGCCCCAAGGCCAGCGGCGCGGCGATGCGCAAGCGTTCTTCCAGCAGCAGGGCTTGCAAGTGGCGCTGTGGGACATCGATCCCCAGGACAGCAACAATCGACTCAAGCCTGAGCAAAGCGCCCAGCGTGTGCTGACCCTGATGCTGCTGTGGCGCCACGGGGTGATCAATTTCAATGCCAAGCAGGATGGGGTGAAAACGGCGATGCCCTGGTTGATGACGCAGACGGCGCAAAGCGGGATCGGTTGGGCGGACTGCCAGGAAGCGTTTCGCTGAAACCTGAAAAGGCCCGGAAACATTGGGGGACGAGAAAAAATCGGCGCACATTCATGACAACCGGACTTCCGACTTTAACGGCGCAATGGCGGTACGCCAAGGGTTATTCGTCACTCTGAAAAATAAACTTCAAAAAAGCGTCAAAGTGCTTTTTCCTGTCATGGTTTTTGGAGTATCAAGAAGACAGACCGCCGAAACCTGCAACACAGGTGGCGTCTTCCAAGACCCAGATTGTGTGCAGTTCACCTGAATCGTCGCAGGTGAATTCGGTGGCTACCTCGAGGCGCAGCACTGTCACGGTATTGCGTCGAATGGCCCCCACATAGGTGACCGAGTATGGATGACCACGGACGCAGCCTTTCCTCCAACCAGCCAATCCTCTATGTACTCGATACCAACGTATTGATCCACGATCCAAACGCCCTGCTGAACTTCGAAGAACACCACGTTGCCATCCCGATGACCGTGCTTGAGGAGCTGGACAAGCTCAAGAGCGGACACCACAGCGTTGCGGCCGAATGCCGGCAGGCGATCCGCCTGATCGACAAGACCCTGGGTGACGCCTCTCCGGAGGACGTTGAGCTCGGCGTGCCGATCCAGCGCGGCAAAAGTGGCCCCAAGGGCCTGCTTTCGATCCTGATGAGCAAGCGCACCGAACCCAATCTGGTGCTGCCTGAACACCTGAACGACAACATCATCATCAACCAGTTGATCGACCTGCACGCGCGCACCAAGGACCAGGCCGTGGTGCTGGTGACCAAAGACATCAACATGCGGCTCAAGGCCCGCGCCTGCGGGATCGCGGCGGAGGACTACAGCACCGACCAACTGGTCGACGACGTCTCGCTGTTGCCCAATGGCTACCACAACATGACCGGCTCCTTCTGGGACCGTGTGAGCAAGGTCGAGACCCGCCAGGACCACGGCCGCACCTGGCACCAGGTGCAGTTGATCGACAACCTGCCGGCCGTGCACATCAACGAGTTCATCATCGACGAACAAGGCTTCGTCGGCTGGATCAAGGAAATCCATGTCGACAAGCTGCTGATCCTCGACCTGCACCAGGAACCTTTGCTGCATCAGGAAGCCTGGGGCCTCAAGCCCCGTGACATCTATCAGAGCCTGGCGCTGTTCGCTTTGCTTGATCCGGATATCCACCTGGTCAACCTGTCCGGCGCCGCCGGTTCCGGCAAGACCATTCTGGCCCTGGCCGCTGCCATCGAGCAGACCATGGTCAGCAAGCGCTACCGGCGCATCATCGCCACCCGCAGCGTGCAGGGCCTGGACCAGGAAATCGGCTTCCTGCCCGGTACCGAAGCGGAGAAAATGGAGCCGTGGCTGGGGGCGATAACCGACAACCTCGAAGCCTTGCACATGGATGACGAAAGCACCCATGGCAGCGTCGACTACATCCTCAGCAAAGTGCCGTTGCAGTTCAAATCCCTCAACTACATTAGGGGGCGCAGCTTCCAGCAGAGCCTGATCCTGATCGACGAATGCCAGAACCTGACCCCGCACCAGATGAAAACCATCATCACCCGTGCCGGTGCCGGTTCCAAAGTGGTGTGCCTGGGTAACCTGGCGCAGATCGACACCCCTTACCTGTCCGCGACCAGCTCCGGGCTGACCTACCTGACCGAACGCTTCAAGGACTTCCCCAACGGGGTCCACATCACCCTGCAGGGCGTACCGCGCTCGATCCTGGCCGAATACGCCGAATCCCACCTGTAACCCCAGCCAAACCGGGCGACCTCACCGTCGCCCGGTTTTTTGTATGCGCCACATAACCCCTGTGGGAGCGAGCCTGCTCGCGATAGCAAGGGGATTTTCGGTATTTGGGAAGTTGCGGGATATAACAGGGTGCGACAATCAAGCCTGCCGGAATTTGACCCACGGGTTTACAATCGACACTCCCGATCAGGAGTAACCCTGTGCTGACTCATCTCGATTCCCAAGGTCGCGCCAACATGGTCGACGTGACCGACAAGGCCGTGACGTTCCGTGAAGCCACGGCCGAGGCCTTTGTGCGCATGTTGCCCGACACGCTGCAGATGATCGTCAGCGGCGGTCACCCCAAGGGCGATGTGTTCGCCGTCGCACGCATTGCTGGCATCCAGGCGGCCAAGAAAACCAGTGACCTGATTCCGCTCTGCCACCCGCTGCTGCTCACCAGCGTCAAGGTCGAGCTCAATGCCGAAGGCGAGGACCGGGTGCGCATCGTCGCCCGTTGCAAACTGTCGGGGCAGACCGGCGTGGAAATGGAGGCGCTCACCGCCGCCAGCGTCGCCGCACTGACCATCTACGACATGTGCAAGGCCGTCGACCGTGGCATGACCATCGAAGGCGTGCGGGTGTTGGAAAAACTCGGCGGCAAGAGCGGCCATTTCCAGGCGGATGCGTCATGAAAATCAACGTGAAGTTCTTTGCCCGTTACCGTGAAGCGCTTGGCGTGGATTCGGTAAAGGTGGAAGGCGATTTCGCCACGGTCGACGATGTGCGCGTGCTGCTTGCCCTGCGTGACGGGGCCGAGGTGCTGAAGGAACAAAACCTGATGTGCGCGCGCAATGAAGACCTGTGCCAGCTCGACGAACCGCTGGCGGACGGCGACGAAGTGGCGTTTTTCCCCACCGTGACCGGAGGCTGAACCATGGCGATTCGTGTGCAGGTCGAACCGTTCGACGCAGGGGGCGAAGTCAACGCGATGCACGCGGCCAATGTCGGCGTGGGGGCGGTGGTGAGTTTTGTCGGCTACGTGCGTGACTTCAATGACGGCCTCGATGTGTCCGGGATGTTCTTGGAGCATTACCCAGGCATGACAGAAAAAGCCTTGGGCAAGATCGCCACCGAGGCCGAGCAGCGCTGGCCGTTGCTCAAGCTGGAGGTGCTGCACCGGATCGGTGCCCTGGAACCGGGCGAGCCGATCGTCTTCGTCGGTGCCGCCAGTGCCCATCGCCAGGCGGCGTTCGACGCCTGCGCCTTTGTCATGGACTACCTCAAGACCCGAGCGCCGTTCTGGAAAAAGGAAAACACTGTCGACGGCCCGCGCTGGGTTGAAGGGCGGGACAGTGACCATGCGGCGGCGGATCGCTGGAAACAGTAAGCAACCTGTTGTTTTTTCGCAAGCCATAAGTCGCCATCGCGAGCAAGCTCGCTCCCACAGTGGATCTTCGTTGTACACAAGGTCCCTTGTGGGAGCGAGCTTGCTCGCGATGAGGCCATCAACCTCCCATCACATTCCCCTGCCTACCGATTGACGGCGTGTACATTAAAGTCCAATATGGATTTATAAGTACATATAAAGTCATCGCCCCACCTTTCTCTGCCAAACCAACAACAACCCGCGAGAGATCGATCATGAAAAAACTCCCCCTCATCACCGGCCTGGCCTTGAGCCTGTTGGCCTCCAGCAGCCTGTTCGCCGCTGAGAAAACCTTGCGCATCGGCATCGAGGCGGCATATCCGCCGTTTGCTTCCAAGACCTCGGAAGGGAAGATCGAGGGGTTCGACTACGACATCGGCAATGCCCTGTGCGCGCAGATGCAGGTCAAGTGCGAGTGGATCGAGGGTGAGTTCGACGGGCTGATTCCGGCGCTCAAGGTGAAGAAGATCGATCTGGCGTTGTCGTCCATGACCATTACCGAAGAGCGCAAGAAATCGGTGGATTTCACCCACAAGTACTACTTCACCTCATCGCGCCTGGTCATGAAGGAAGGGGCGGTGGTCGATGACCAGTACGCCAGCCTCAAGGGCAAGACCGTCGGTGTGCAGCGGGCCACCACCACTGACCGCTACGCCACTGAAGTCCTCGAACCCAAGGGTGTGATCGTCAAGCGCTATAGCAACAACGAAGAAATCTACATGGACCTGGCGTCCGGTCGGCTCGACGCGATTTTCGCCGACACCATCCCGCTGGAAGACTTCCTGTCGATGCCTCGTGGCAAGGGCTACGCCTTTGTCGGCCCCGAGCTCAAGGACCCCAAATACGTCGGCGAAGGCGCCGGTATCGCGGTGCGCAAGGGCAATACCCAACTGGTGGCGGATTTGAACAAGGCCATCGATGGGATTCGGGCCAATGGGGAGTATCAGAAGATCCAGGGCAAGTATTTCAAGTCGGATATCTATGGCGACTGATTGACCGCCATCGCGAGCAAGCTCGCTCCCACAGGGGACCTGGGTACAAAGATCCAGTGTGGGAGCGAGCTTGCTCGCGAAGGCGGCAGACCTGGCAAAGCAGATTTCAGCCCTTCAGCTCCTTCAAATGCTTGTACACCGTCGCCCGCCCCATATTCAGCACATTGGCCACGTAGTTGGACGCGCTCTTGCCCTTGAATGCGCCTTCGGCATGCAGCGCCAGCACCAGCTCGCGTTTGTGGTCGCGGGTCAGCAGGTTCAGGCTCAACTGACGCTCGCGCATCCAGGCATGCAGGAAGGTGTTGATCCGTTCCTGCCAGTCATCGCGAAACAGTGAGTCGGGCTGGGGGATCAACTTGCTCGGCGACAGGAACAGATCCAGCGCGGCCTTGGCATTCTCGAACAGCGAAATATTCAGGTTGATGCACAGCACCGCCAGCGGATGACCGTCGGCGTCGCGCAGTACGCTGCTGAGGCTGCGAATCTTCTGTCCGTCCCAGTTCAGCTTTTCGTAGGGCCCGATATTACGTTCGCTGACGTCCTCGCTGAGCATGTCTTCCAGGGACGAGTCATCGCCAATTTCGCGCTTGGACAGGTTATTGGCGATGTAATCGACTTTCTGGGTGCGCAGGTCGTGCAGCACCACTTCGGCGTGGGGGTAGAACAGCGTGGCGATGGCGTCGGCGATGGTGCGGAAGTTTTCCAGCGCCGGATCGGGTGGCGAGGCAGTCATGACAGGGCTCCAGGCAGCGTCAGCGCCCCGTGGAACAGGGGCGCGGGGGAGTGTGCCGCAATCGTGGCGATGCGTCACCTCAAGGTGGCTCAGCCCAGGCGTTCGGGTGACAGCATGGCGCTGTTCAGGCCGAAACGGGCCAGGGCCTCGGGCAGCGGTTCGCCACGCACCAGCGCCGCGCTGGCCTGGCCCATGGCCGGTGAGGTCTGGATGCCGTAGCCACCCTGGGCTGCGACCCAATACAGCCCGGGCAGCTGCGGATCGAAACCGGACAGCAGGTCACCGTCGGGCACGAAACTGCGCAAGCCGGCCCAGGTGCGGGTCGGGCGGCGGATGGTCAGGGTAGTGGCTTCTTCGATCTGGTAGATGCCCATGGCGATGTCCAGCTCTTCCGGCTGCACGTCATGAGGTTCCACCGGGTCGGCGTTGGCTGGCGAGCCGAGGAACATGCCGGCGTCAGGCTTCATATAGAAGGATTCGTCCAGGCTCACCAGCATCGGCCAGTCATGGATGTCCACGCCCTCGGGCCCGGCAAAAATGAACGCTGCGCGCCGCTTGGGCTGCAACCCCAGCTTCCGGGCGCCGGCCATTTCGGCAATGTGATCGGCCCATGCGCCGGCAGCATTGATCAGGATCGGTGCGGTGAACGTCTGGTTGGCGGTCTTCACCTGCCACAGCCCCTGATCATCGCGGCTCAATTGCAGCACTTCGCTGTCGGTGTGCACTTCACCGCCATTGCGACGAATACCGCGCAGGTAGCCTTGGTGCAGTGCATCGGTGTCGATGTCGCAGGCCGTGGGGTCGTAGATCGCTCCGTGGACTTTCTCCCGTCGCAGGATCGGCAGCCGCACACAGGCCTCGTCGGCGCTGAGCAGTTGCATCTGCGGCACCGTGGCCTTGGCGCTGAGGTATTGGTTGTTCAACTCGGCCGGGTCACCGGTGAAGTCCACGGTCATTTCGCCCCGTGGGGTCAGCAAGGGGTGTTCGCAGAAACCGGTCGGCGGGGCGTCGAAAAAATCCCGGCTGGCCTGGGTCAGTGCCCGCACCTGAGGGGTGCCGTAGGCGGCGGTATACAGCGCCGCCGAGCGTCCGGTGGAGTGGTAGGCCGGATGGGATTCGCGTTCGAGCACAATCACACGGCCGTGGGGGGCGAGCCAGTAACCGGTGGATGCACCGGCAATGCCGCCGCCGATGATGATGAAATCTGCTTGTTTCATGAATTCTCCTGCGAAGAATGTGCCCGGGAACTCGAAGACCCCTGTGGGAGCGAGCTTGCTCGCGAAGGCGGCCTGACAGTCGATATTGAAGGTGACTGACCCACCGCCATCGCGAGCAAGCTCGCTCCCACAAGGGAATGGGGGGTGTCAGTTGTGAAGTCGATACAGGGCATTCGCCAGCGCAACATCTTCCAGGCCCAGACCAATGGAGCGGAAGAACACGTGGCGTTGGTAGTCGGGACGCGCCACGTGTTCGCTGAGTAATTCGGGCAAATCGCCGACGATGCTCGACGCCTCCCAGCCATGCTCTTCGCCGGCGATCAGCATTTCACCGGCCGAGCCTGGGGTGGTCTGACGATAGTCGCAGAACACGTCCATGTCGTTGAGGCTTTGAGGGGGGACTTCATGGGCGCGTGGGGCGTTGGTGCTGATGGAGGTGATCAGCGCCGGTTTGCCCAAGGCCTGCGGGTCGAGTACCGCTTTGGCGGACGAGGTGCAGAGCATCACCACATCAGCGTCGTGCAGCGCCGCTTCAAGGCTGTCGGCGATGTGCAGGCGCGGGTCCAGGTCGGTGATGGAGGCAAGTTCTTGTGCCGACTTGGTCTTCAGGCCTGGCGAATATAGGCTGATAGCTTGCCAGTCCCGCAGGCCCTTGACGTATTGCACGTGTGCCCGCGCCACCGCACCGCTGCCGATGACCGCCAGGAGCCGGGCGGTGTGCGGGGCGAGGGCATCGACGGCAACAGCCGTGGTGGCAGCGGTGCGAGCGGTGGTCAACTCGGCGGCATCGCACAGTAGTAGCGGCTGGCCGGTCTGCATCGACATCAACAAGGTCCAGGCGGTCACCAGCGGACCTTGCTCGCGCACGATGTAGGGCGAGGTCTTGACCCCGTAGACCTGGTCTTCAGCCAGCACACCCAGATAGTTGATGAAGTCCCCGGCGCCCTGTGGAAACACCACCAGTTGCTGGGGTGGCTGCACCGCTTGTCCAGCGGCGAGATCACGGAACAGCTTGCGCAGGATGTGCGGCACGTCGATTTGCCCGAGCAGTTCTCGGGCCTGGGCTTGGGTCATCACATGGGGCGTGCTGGACATGGGGGCTCCGGATGCTTGCGTAAACTAATTTGTCCATTATGGACTTTTAGTTTAATCGAGCAATATCCCCAGGCAAAAAAAAGCGCAGCCTGTCTTGGCTGCGCTGATCATTCCCACGCTCTGCGTGGGAATGCCTCATGGACGCTCTGCGTCCGTCTCGATGCTAAGGGCGCTTGCGCTCGACCGGTCGCAACAGATGCGTCGGCGGAGTTTCGCAATTAATCTTTTTCCCCAGCAACGCCTCAATCGACGGCAACTGGTAGGAGTCATCCTCACCGGCGAAGCTGATCGAAACCCCCGCGGCCCCGGCACGACCGGTACGGCCGATGCGATGCACGTAGTCGTCCGGCACTTCCGGCAGGGTGAAATTGATCACGTGGCTGATGCCGTCGATGTGGATACCACGACCGGCCACGTCGGTGGCCACCAGCACGCGAATCTTGCCTTCACGGAAACCTTCGAGGGTCTTGATGCGCTTGTGTTGCGGCACGTCGCCCGAGAGCTGGGCCGCGTTGACGCCATCGCGCACCAGGCGTTCCTCGATGCGGCGCACTTCGTCCTTGCGGTTGGCGAACACCATCACCCGCTCCCAACCGTTGTCGTTGACCAGGTTGTAGAGCAGCTTGTACTTGTCGGCCCCGGCGACTGCGTAGATATGTTGCTCGACGTTTTCGCTGGCGACGTTCTCGGCTTCGATCTCGACGATGGCAGGGTCGGTGGTCCACTGCTTGGCCAGGTTCATCACGTCCTCGGTGAAGGTGGCGGAGAACAGCAGGGTCTGGCGTTCGCTTTTCGGTGGAGTCTGGCGAATGATCTGGCGCACTTGCGGGATGAAGCCCATGTCGAGCATGCGGTCGGCTTCGTCCAGCACCATCACTTCGACCATGTCCAGGTGCACGTCGCCGCGCTGGTTGAAGTCCAGCAGGCGGCCCGGCGTGGCGACCAGGATGTCGCAGTGACGGGCTTCGAGGTGCTTGAGCTGCTTGTCGAAATCCATGCCGCCCACGAACGTCATGACGTTCAGGCCGGTGTACTTGGTCAGGTCGGCGGCGTCCTTGGCGATCTGCACCACCAGCTCGCGGGTCGGCGCGATGATCAGCGCCCGCGGTTCGCCCATGTAGCGTTCCTTGGGCGGTGGGGTCTGGAGCAACTGGGTGATGATGGAAATCAGGAACGCGGCGGTCTTGCCGGTGCCGGTCTGGGCGCGACCGATGGCATCTTTGCCGGCGAGGGTGTAACCGAGCACTTGCGCCTGGATCGGCGTGCAATACGGGAAACCCAGGTCCTGGATGGCATGCATCAGTTCCGGGGCGAGCTTGAAATCGTGGAAGCGGGTCTTGCCTTCCTGGGGTTCTACGACGAAGTCCTCGAGCTTCCAGGCGACGACCGGCGGTTTCGGTGCGCGTTCGCGACGTGGCCTGGGGGCTTCGTTGCGTGGTTTCTCGGGCTCGGGGGCCGTAACAGGCTGGGCGACGGGTTCTTTTGTTGCCTGTGCAACAGGTGCCGCCCGGCGCGGTTGTTGCGCATCGGTACGGCTCGGGCCGTGGGTCGGCGCAGTGGAGCCAGGCGCGAGTTGCTCGGCCTCGCTTTTACCGAACATCTTCTTGAGTGCTTTGAGCACGGTCATCTCATCGATTGGTTAAGGAATGTACGCCGGCCAGTGTAATGCAAGAAACGGGCGCGGCGTAGTGTGATCGTCAAAGGGCCGGCGTGGCTATCAGCCTCTTAGCGCAACCGCTCGGCCAGCCAGGTGCCGATGTCGCGAATCTCCTCGGGTAACACTTCGTGGCCCATTGGGTATTCTTGCCATGTCACGGTGACACCATGCTGCTTCAAATACTCTTTTGCGGTCCGACCCATGGGGTTGAGTACCACTTCGTCGTATTGGCCGTGCAGCGCCAGGACCGGAATGCGTTGCTGGCTGGCCGACAATTGCAGCTCATCGCTGAAAGTCGGTGCATAAGTAGACAGCGCGACCACGCCGCCCAGCGGGCCCTGCCATTTCACGAATGCCGTGTGATAGACCACCGCGCCGCCCTGGGAGAAACCCGCCAGGAAAATCCGCGAGGCGTCTATTCCGCTGGCTCGCTGGGTGTCGATCAGGTCGATGACCCGTTGTGCCGAGGCTTCGAGCTGCTGTTCGTCAATGGCCCGCGCCGGGCTCAAGGCCCGGATGTCGTACCAACTGGGCATGGCGTAGCCGCCGTTAATCGTTACTGGTTGGGTCGGTGCCTGGGGTAGAACGAAACGTGTGGTGAGCAAACTTTGCTGCAACATTTCGGCGACTGGCAGGAAATCAAAACGATCGGCGCCCAGGCCGTGAAGCCAGATAACGCACGCGTCGGCAGTGCTGCTGGGCTCGAGAATCAGGGGGTCGGTCATGGTTGTGCTCCAAATCTGTGCGGGCGCGCCCAATCAGTGCGTGATTACAGTGCGTGTCCGGTGTCTCAGTTAATTAGATGTCGCAAAGTTGAAAGTTTTTGTCTTGACGTGTTTTACAAGGGCTAAGCGCAGCGGTCTGGTACGGGCTTTGCTATGGGTGTACCCGAGTGATGATTCTTACGCTGTGCGGTAACACTATCAGTTCACCGCGACGCATGGGATATCAGAAATCCGGTGATGAATGTTCGCCAGTAGCCGCTACGGGCTTCGCGAACGTGAAGGGCTACAGCCCGTTCGGCCGATTGGTGAGAGATGGGCATGACCACTGTTTACGGACATCCTCATTATTAGACTCATAGCGAAGGTCCAGACGTCGGTTGACCCTAAAAAAAGCCAACAAGGGTCGGCAATGCCCCAAAAGGGTGCGACAGGGCTCGAGCTCCGACACAACAAGAGCAAAACTGGAGGTTTGAATGAAGTTACTGAAATCCACCCTGGCCGTCATGACTGCAGCAGCAGTCCTTGGTGTCAGCGGGTTCGCTCAGGCGGGTGCAACTCTGGATGCCGTGCAGAAAAAAGGTTTTGTGCAATGTGGTGTGAGTGATGGCCTGCCGGGTTTCTCGGTGCCTGATTCGACCGGCAAAATCGTCGGTATCGACGCTGACTTCTGCCGTGCCGTGGCCGCTGCTGTATTTGGCGATGCGACCAAGGTCAAGTTCAGCCAGTTGAACGCCAAGGAGCGCTTCACCGCGCTGCAATCGGGCGAAATCGACATGCTCTCGCGCAACTCCACCATGACCAGCTCCCGTGACGCGGGCATGGGCTTGAAATTCCCAGGCTTCATCACCTACTACGACGGCATCGGCTTCCTGGCCAACAACAAGCTGGGCGTCAAGAGCGCCAAGGAACTGGACGGTGCAACCATCTGCATCCAGGCCGGTACCACCACCGAGCTGAACGTTTCCGACTACTTCCGCGCAAACGGCCTGAAGTACACCCCGATCACTTTCGACACCTCCGATGAAAGCGCCAAGTCGCTGGAATCCGGTCGTTGCGACGTGCTGACCTCGGACAAATCCCAGCTGTTCGCCCAGCGCAGCAAGCTGGCTTCGCCAAAGGACTACGTGGTTCTGCCGGAAACCATTTCCAAGGAGCCCCTGGGCCCAGTCGTGCGTAACGGCGACGACGAGTGGCTGGCCATTGTCCGTTGGACCGGCTACGCCTTGCTCAACGCTGAAGAAGCGGGTGTGACCTCGAAGAACGTCGAGGCCGAAGCCAAGTCCACCAAGAACCCTGATGTCGCTCGTATGCTGGGCGCTGACGGTGAATACGGCAAAGACCTGAAACTGCCGAAAGACTGGGTTGTGCAGATCGTCAAGCAGGTCGGCAACTACGGTGAAATGTTCGAGCGCAACCTCGGCAAGGGCACTCCGCTGGAAATCGACCGCGGCCTGAACGCTCTGTGGAACGCCGGCGGCATTCAATACGCACCACCAGTGCGCTGATGGTTCTATCACCCGGTGGGCCAACCACCGGGTGATGTTCTGTTCCATTCTTTGCGGGGCACTTCATGCAAAATTCAATCGGCGCACCTAAGCAGAGGCTCAGCCTCAGCGATCCACGAGTGCGTGCGTGGGTATTTCAAATCGTCACTGTCGTGGCGGTTATCGCGCTGGGCTGGTTTCTGTTCGATAACACACAAACCAATCTTCAGCACCGAGGCATCACCTCCGGTTTCGGCTTCCTGGAACGCAGTGCCGGTTTCGGCATCGCCCAACACCTGATCGACTACACCGAAGCGGACAGCTATGCCCGGGTTTTTCTCATCGGGTTGCTCAACACGCTGCTGGTCACGTTCATTGGCGTGATCCTGGCAACCATCCTGGGGTTCATCATCGGTGTGGCACGGCTGTCGCAGAACTGGATCATTTCCAAGCTGGCAACCGTTTATGTCGAGGTTTTCCGTAATATCCCGCCACTGTTGCAGATCCTGTTCTGGTACTTCGCGGTATTCCTGAGCATGCCAGGACCGCGGGCCGCCCATAACTTCGGCGACACCTTCTTTGTCAGCAGCCGGGGCCTGAACATGCCTGCCGCGCTGATGGCCGAAGGGTTCTGGCCGTTCGTGATCAGTGTTGTGCTGGCGATCGTCGCCATCGTGCTGATGACGCGTTGGGCCAACAAGCGTTTCGAAGCGACTGGCGAGCCGTTTCATAAATTCTGGGTCGGCCTGGCGCTGTTTCTGGTGATCCCGGCGTTGAGCGCGCTGCTTTTTGGTGCGCCGGTGCATTGGGAAATGCCGGAGCTCAAGGGCTTCAACTTCGTCGGTGGCTGGGTGCTGATCCCGGAACTGCTGGCCTTGACCCTGGCCTTGACCGTGTACACCGCGGCGTTCATCGCCGAGATCGTACGCTCGGGCATCAAGTCGGTCAGCCACGGCCAGACCGAAGCCGCCCGTTCCCTGGGGCTGCGCAACGGTCCGACCCTGCGCAAAGTGATCATCCCGCAGGCCCTGCGCGTGATCATTCCACCGTTGACCAGCCAATACCTGAACCTGGCGAAAAACTCCTCCCTGGCGGCCGGTATCGGCTACCCGGAAATGGTTTCGCTGTTTGCCGGCACAGTGTTGAACCAGACGGGCCAGGCCATCGAGGTGATTGCGATCACCATGAGTGTGTACCTGGCGATCAGTATCAGCATTTCGTTGCTGATGAACTGGTACAACAAGCGCATTGCGCTGATCGAGCGGTGAGGAAACGCGCATGACGACTCATACTTTCAAACCAGACATGCCCCCGCCGGGCAGCAGCATCGGCGTGGTGGCGTGGATGCGCGCCAACATGTTCTCCAGCTGGATCAACACGCTGCTGACCCTGTTTGCGTTCTACCTGATCTACCTGATCGTTCCACCGCTGTTGCACTGGGCGATCCTCGATGCCAACTGGGTCGGTACCACCCGCGCCGACTGCACCAAGGAAGGCGCCTGCTGGGTGTTCATCCAGCAGCGTTTCGGTCAGTTCATGTACGGCTATTACCCGACGGATCTGCGCTGGCGCGTCGACCTGACCGTATGGCTGGCAGTGATCGGTGTGGCGCCGTTGTTCATCTCGCGCTTCCCGCGCAAGGCGATCTACGGCCTGAGTTTCCTGGTGCTGTATCCGATCATCGCCTGGTGCCTGCTGCACGGCGGCGTGTTCGGCCTGGACGCCGTGGCGACCAGCCAATGGGGCGGCCTGATGCTGACCCTGGTGATCGCTACCGTCGGTATCGTCGGTGCACTGCCGCTAGGCATCGTCCTGGCGTTGGGCCGTCGTTCGAACATGCCGGCGATTCGCGTGGTCTGCGTGACCTTCATCGAGTTCTGGCGCGGCGTGCCATTGATCACGGTGCTGTTCATGTCCTCGGTGATGCTGCCGCTGTTCCTGCCTGAAGGCATGAACTTCGACAAGCTGCTGCGGGCGTTGATCGGGGTGATCCTGTTCCAGTCGGCCTACATTGCCGAAGTGGTGCGTGGTGGCCTGCAAGCCATTCCCAAGGGCCAGTACGAAGCGGCCGCGGCGATGGGCCTGGGTTACTGGCGCAGCATGGGCCTGGTGATTCTGCCGCAAGCCCTGAAACTGGTGATCCCGGGTATCGTCAACACCTTTATTGCGTTGTTCAAGGACACGAGCCTGGTGATCATCATCGGCCTGTTCGACCTGCTCAACAGCGTGAAACAAGCTGCCGCTGACCCGAAATGGCTGGGCATGGCCACTGAAGGCTATGTGTTCGCCGCCCTGGTGTTCTGGATTTTCTGTTTTGGTATGTCCCGCTATTCCATGCATTTGGAACGCAAGCTGGACACTGGCCACAAGCGTTAGGAGCGTAGTTTATGAGTGAAGCGATCAAACAGCCTGTGAGCCCTGAAGGCATTATTCAGATGCAGGGCGTCAACAAGTGGTACGGCCAGTTCCACGTGTTGAAAGACATCAACCTGAACGTCAAGCAGGGCGAGCGTATCGTGCTGTGCGGCCCGTCGGGCTCCGGCAAGTCCACCACCATCCGCTGCCTCAACCGCCTGGAAGAGCACCAGCAGGGCCGCATCGTGGTCGACGGCGTGGAGCTGACCAACGACCTCAAGCAGATCGAAGCGATCCGCCGTGAAGTCGGCATGGTGTTCCAGCACTTCAACCTGTTCCCGCACCTGACCATCCTGCAGAACTGCACCCTGGCGCCGATGTGGGTACGCAAGATGCCCAAGCGCAAGGCCGAGGAAATCGCCATGCATTACCTGGAGCGCGTGCGCATTCCAGAGCAGGCGAACAAGTACCCGGGCCAGCTCTCCGGCGGTCAGCAACAGCGCGTGGCCATCGCTCGTGCCCTGTGCATGAAACCGAAAATCATGCTGTTCGACGAGCCGACCTCGGCCCTCGACCCGGAAATGGTGAAAGAAGTGCTGGACACCATGATCGGCCTGGCCGAAGACGGCATGACCATGCTCTGCGTGACCCACGAAATGGGTTTCGCCCGCACCGTGGCCAACCGCGTGATCTTCATGGACAAGGGTGAAATCGTCGAACAGGCCGCGCCGAACGACTTCTTCGACAACCCGCAGAATGACCGCACCAAGCTGTTCCTGAGCCAGATCCTGCATTGATCCGGCCTTAGGCAGTGAAATAAGCCCGGACTTGTCCGGGTTTATTTTTGCCTGCGTTTTCTTCACCTCAGGAGCTGAGCACCGTTTCGCGCTCGGGGTGGCGGTCAAGCAACAACTGCCGCAGGTTGGTGCCTTCGTCCAGGATCTGGATCTCGGCCATCAGGTGCGGATGACGATCCAGCAGGCGCATCAGCATGAACAGCGGTTGAGGTGGGGGGATCTCGCCTCGCTCATAGCGGGAAAAGGCATTGTGCCCACCGCCGGACAGTAACTTCACGGCTTCTTTCTGGGTGAGATGCAGTTTGCGACGGATGCGCTTGATCTCTGCGCCCATGGCTTGAACACAGTCTTCGAGCAACTGGTCGCTTGCCTTGGAATAGCGCTCGGCGCTGTCGGTATCGTGATCGAATTCTATTTCGCCACAGACCTGGCACTCCCACCCGGCGATGTCGTGCACCGGTCGGGCGACCCGCTTGTAGTCGACTGAGAAGCTGCGATTCTTGAAGTGATGCATCGCCTTGTCTGTGCCACAGCTGACACATTGCTGTGTTTTCATTGGTTTTTCTCTTTGAAGGAGATCACCGGATGCCCACCGCCGGGGCGGTAAGTCACTTTGATGTAGATCTCCCGATCCTGAAATGTTGTGTGATAGACGTCTTGCCAGATTCGGTGATCGGCATAGGTGGTCATCGATTTGTGCAGCATCCTGTACTCCAGCAGGTGAACGATCCGCAGCATCTGGGCAAGACTTAACGTCATCCTCCGTCCGCCTTCCCGCGCGCTCATCGTGAACGCCTTGCTTCCCAACCTGCGAACCTCGGCCTTGACCTCTGCCAGCTCGTAATGGGGCGTGCTCTTTTCCATAAGAAGTCATTTACCTTGTCTCTAAAATTACCCTCAAAGGGTAATTTTGACCAATCGAAAATCTCGCTCTTTATCTGCCCTTAAACCCTAGGCGCTTGTTCTCTGGGATGAAGCTGACTAACATGTCAGAAAATTCATCCTATGATTGGATGAAAGGGCGGACTCCATGTCAGATATTTCTCCATTAATAAAGCGCTCCCTAGTCGATCAGGCCTTGGAGCAATTGCGTCGACGTATCAGCGATGGTGTGTGGGCCGTCGGCCAGCGCTTGCCCACCGAGCCGGAGTTGGTGGCGGAACTGGGTATCAGCCGCAACACCGTGCGCGAAGCCATGCGCGTGCTGGCGTTTTCCGGGCTGATCGAGATCCGCCAGGGCGACGGCAGTTACGTGCGGGCAGTGGTTGATCCGCTGGATACGCTCAAGGTGCTGTCCCGCTGTTCGTTGGAACAGGCCCGGGAAACCCGGCATATCCTGGAGGTAGAGGCCATTGGCCTGGCGGCGCTGCGGCGCACCGATGAGGATCTGCTTGCCTTGCGCCGGGCGCTGCAAGACAGCGGCGAGCATTATCACGGCGACCTGGAGCACTACATCGCCTGCGACCTGGTGTTCCACCGCCTCCTGGTGGATGCCGCGCACAACCCTGCGCTCAGTGAACTCTATCGCTACTTCTCCAGCGTCATCGGCGCACAGCTGCGCCAGAGCCTCAACAACACCCCGCGCCATCAACATGTGTTCGACCTGCATGTCGAAATCCTTGAAGCCGTCGAGCAACAGGATCCGCAACGGGCCAAGTCCCTGTGCCGCCAATTGATCAATGAACCCTGAGTGCTTGAAACCCTGAGCCCCGAACCCGAGTTTTCCATGTCCCGCGATCTGCTTGACCCTGCCACTTCGACGGCGCCCAAACGCGCCGCCGAACTCGAAGAACTGTTGATCGACGCCGAGGCCGACGATGAGCAGGCCCAGCAGCACCCTCCGTTGGTGCGCCGCCCCTGGCTGTTGCTGCTCGGGTTGATCCTGGTGGCGCTGAACTTGCGTCCGGCGTTGTCGAGCATGGCGCCGTTGCTCAGCGAAGTGTCAGGAAGCCTCGGCCTGTCGGCTGCCCAGGCCGGTTTGCTGACCACATTGCCTGTGCTTTGCCTGGGCCTGTTCGCGCCGCTGGCGCCGGTGCTGGCGCGGCGCTTCGGTGCCGAGCGCGTGGTGCTGGGGATCTTGTTGACGCTGGCGGGCGGGATTGTCTTGCGCAGCGCCTTCGGTCAGGTCGGGCTGTTTGTCGGCAGCATCCTGGCCGGCGCGAGTATCGGTGTGATCGGCGTGCTGCTGCCGGGCATCGTCAAGCGCGACTTCGCCAAACAGGCCGGCACCATGACCGGTGTCTACACCATGGCTTTGTGCCTGGGCGCGGCGATGGCGGCCGGGGCGACCGTGCCGCTGAGCGAGCAGCTTGGCCACAGCTGGGCCTTGGGCCTGGGCTTCTGGGTGGTCCCGGCGCTGCTGGCCGCGGTGTTCTGGTTACCGCAAGTGGGCGAGAAACACGGAGCCCACCAAGTGGCTTATCGGGTCCGCGGCTTGCTGCGTGATCCCCTGGCCTGGCAAGTGACGTTGTACATGGGGCTGCAATCGTCCCTGGCCTACATCGTCTTTGGCTGGCTGCCGTCGATCCTGATTGGCCGTGGCCTGACCCCGACCCAGGCCGGGCTCGTGCTGTCCGGTTCGGTCATCGTGCAGTTGATCAGTTCCCTCGCGGCGCCCTGGTTGGCAACGCGCGGCAAGGACCAGCGCCTGGCCATCGTGATCGTCATGCTCATGGTCCTGGGTGGCTTGTTCGGTTGCCTCTACGCGCCGCTCGATGGCTTGTGGGGCTGGGCGATCCTGCTGGGCTTGGGGCAGGGCGGATCATTCAGCCTGGCGCTCACGCTGATCGTGTTGCGTTCGCGGGACGCCCACGTGGCCGCCAACCTTTCCAGCATGGCCCAGGGGTTCGGCTATACCCTGGCGTCGCTGGGGCCGTTCGCGGTGGGTGTGGTCCACGACTTGACCGGCGGCTGGAATGCCCTGGGCTGGATCTTCGGCCTGGTTGGCCTGGGGGCGATCATCGCCGGCATCGGCGCAGGCCGGGCGTTGTACGTCGGGGTCAGCAGCGAAAGGGTCACTGACCTTCGTTGATATCATTTTCATGGCGAATGACGATAGTCTTCCCTGCGGCGGAAGATTATCGTACTGGCCTACTGAAACGTTTTTCGGAGCCTGTCCATGAGTGATGCCCACAACGCCTTGATCAGCCGCTTTTATCAGGCCTTCCAACGCCTGGACGCCGAAGCCATGAGCGCTTGCTACACCGACGACGTGCTGTTCAGCGACCCGGCGTTCGGCGAGCTGCGCGGGCGCGATGCCGGCGACATGTGGCGCATGCTGACGACCCGGGCCAAGGACTTTTCCCTGACCTTCGATAACGTGCGCAGCGATGAGCGTACCGGTGGTGCCCATTGGGTGGCGACGTACTTGTTCAGCCAGACCGGCAACGTCGTGATCAATGACATTCAGGCGCGCTTCGTTTTTCGCGACGGCAAGATCTGTGAGCACCACGACAGCTTCGATCTGTGGCGCTGGTCTCGCCAGGCATTGGGTGCCAAGGGCCTGTTGCTGGGCTGGACACCACTGGTACGCAACGCCGTCAGGGCCCAGGCGCTCAAGGGGCTTCGGGCGTTCCAGGCCAGTCGCTGATAAGATCGCGGCTTGTCTTTGCCGACCTGTTGAACATCTAGTGACGACCGCCACTCTCTCTCCCGATCTGCCTGCACAAGGTCCCACCGAAGCGGACAAGCCCTGGTTCGTCTACCTGGTGCGGGCCGCCAACGGTTCGCTGTACTGCGGCGTCAGTGATGACCCGGTGCGGCGTTTCGCCAAGCATCAAAGCGGCAAGGGGGCACGCTTCTTTCTTTCCAGCCCGGCAGTGGCCCTGGTATACACCGAGGCTTGTCGCGACAAGGGCGAGGCCCTGCGCCAGGAGCGGCTGATCAAAAAACTCAAGAAAAGCGCCAAGGAATGCCTGGTGGCCAGCGCGCTTTCGCTTCATCAGCCGGGCTGATAGGCCTTTATCAGGCCGGTAGGCTGTCCCGATCAGGCGCGCTAAGCTGTAAGACTTCATTCCTGCAGTGGCTAATCTCATGTCAGAGCTGATCCTTCATCATTACCCAACGTCTCCTTTCGCGGAAAAAGCCCGGCTGCTGCTGGGCTTCAAGGGGCTGTCCTGGCGTTCGGTGAACATCCCGCCGATGATGCCCAAGCCTGACCTGACGGCGTTGACGGGTGGCTATCGCAAGACGCCGGTGTTGCAGGTCGGCGCGGATGTCTATTGCGATACGTCGCTGATGGCTCGCCGCCTGGAGCAGGAAAAAGCTTCGCCGGCGCTGTTCCCCGAAGGCCGGGAAATGCTTGCCGCGTCCTTTGCAGCGTGGGCCGATTCGGTGGTGTTCCAGCATGCGGTGAGCCTGGTGTTCCAGCCGGAGTCGGTGGCGGCACGGTTCGCCAAGCTATCGCCCGAAGCGATCAAGGCGTTCATCAGCGACCGTGCCGGGCTGTTCAGTGGCGGCACGACTACGCGCTTGGCCGCCGAGCAGGCCAAGCACCAATGGCCGACGATCATGGCGCGTCTGGAGCAACAGTTGCAGCGCGAGGAGGGCGATTTCCTGTTGGGTGATCCGTCGATCGCCGACTTCGCCATGGCCCATCCGCTGTGGTTCCTCAAGGGCACTCCGGTTACCTCGCCGCTGGTGGATGCTTATCCGGCTGTCTCGGCCTGGTTGGCGCGGGTGTTGGGTTTCGGCCATGGTGCCTCGAGCCAGATGAGTGCCGAAGAAGCCTTGGACGTTGCCCGCAACGCTACGCCGGCAGCGCTGCCGGATGAGGTATTCGACGAGCCGAACGGGTTCACGGCAGGGCAGCAGGTGAGCATCGCCGCGACCGACTATGGTGTCGATCCGGTGGTCGGGGAGTTGTTGTTTGCTGGCAGCGAAGAATTGATTCTGCGTCGCGAAGACGAGCGGGGCGGGGTGGTGCATGTGCACTTTCCGCGGTTTGGCTTCCGGATCGAGGCTCGATGAACAACGAATGACCTTGTGGGAGCGAGCTTGCTCGCGATGAGGCCCTCAAACCTATATCGCGGACAAAGCCTTGAGAATATTCTCCGGCTCATACCCACGAATCAACGTACCGTTTACATCCAGGATCGGAATCCCCCGGCCACCCAGCGCCTCATAAGTCTTGCGCGCCTCGGTGTCCTTCTCGATATCGAACTCGCGAAACGGCACGCCTTTCTCATCCAGGAACCGCCGGGTTGCCTTGCAGTAGCCGCACCAGTCGGTGGCATACAGCACGACGCGGGCGTTGCTGCGGATCTGCTCGGAAACCATCTGTGACGGGTTGAACACCCGCTCGATCTTGCCCCAGTTCTGATAGGCCACCACCACCAGCAGAATCAGCAGGAATTTCTTCAGCACCCCACCAAACATCAATTGCGACGCTTGAGCTGGTCGGTCAGCGACGTGGGCAGGCCCTTGATGATCAGCGTGCCGGCCTCTTCGTCGTACTCGATCTTGGAGCCCAGCAAGTGCGCTTCGAAGCTGATGGACAAGCCTTCGGCGCGGCCGGTGAAGCGGCGGAACTGGTTGAGGGTGCGTTTATCCGCCGGGATTTCCGGCGACAACCCGTAGTCCTTGTTGCGGATATGGTCGTAGAAGGCTTTCGGGCGATCTTCGTCGATCAGTTCGGACAGTTCTTCCAGGCCCATCGGCTCGCCGAGCTTGGCCTGGCTGCTGGCGTAGTCGACCAGGGTCTTGGTTTTTTCCCGGGCATCCTCTTCCGGCAGGTCTTCGCTTTCGACGAAGTCACTGAAGGCCTTGAGCAGGGTCCGAGTCTCGCCGGGGCCGTCGACACCTTCCTGGCAGCCGATGAAATCACGGAAATACTCCGAGACCTTCTTGCCGTTCTTGCCCTTGATGAACGAGATGTACTGCTTCGATTGCTTGTTGTTCTGCCATTCCGACACGTTGATCCGCGCCGCCAGGTGCAACTGGCCAAGGTCCAGGTGGCGGGACGGAGTCACGTCCAGCTCATCGGTCACCGCTACGCCTTCGCTGTGGTGCAGCAGGGCGATGGCCAGGTAGTCGGTCATGCCTTGCTGGTAATGTGCGAACAGCACGTGGCCGCCCACCGACAGGTTGGACTCTTCCATCAGCTTTTGCAGGTGTTCCACCGCCACGCGACTGAAGGCGGTGAAGTCCTTGCCGCCGTCCAGGTACTCCTTCAGCCAGCCGCTGAACGGATGCGCCCCGGACTCGGCATGGAAAAAGCCCCAGGCCTTGCCTTGCTTGGCGTTATAGCTCTCGTTGAGGTCGGCGAGCATGTTCTCGATGGCCGTGGACTCTGCCAGTTCGGAGTCGCGGGCATGGAGCACAGCTGGGGTGCCGTCGGGTTTTTTGTCGATCAGGTGGACGATGCAATGACGGATCGGCATGGATTTCTCGGCTGATGAAAGAGAGGAGGGCGCGCTCCCCGAAAAAGGGCCCAGTGTACCGCAATCACTGGTTTTGGAATCCGGCAAAGGCCCTTTCAGACCCGTCCGACACCCTATATGCATTTTTTTAACGTTTTAGCGCAAGAAAGCTGACCAAATGGGTAGCTAGAGGCGGATATTTCAGAGGCGTTGTGCTAGTTTTGCCCGGTCTTACGCGAAGTCACTGCGTTAAGCGTGCATTCAGCATCTGTCAGGTCGAACCAATCCCGGTTTTCGGCATCTATTACCCCGATCCGTCGCGGTGATTGCCGAGGGTGCCTGATCAAGAGAGATCGGGCTCGATGGCTGACACTGCACTCTGCAATCCATATGAATTTGATAGGGAAGGAACACTACATGGCTCTTACTAAAGACCAACTGATCGCTGATTTGGCTGAATCTGTAGACGCACCAAAAGCTACCGTGCGTTCGCTGCTGGACCAACTGGGCCAAGTCGTTGCCGATCAGCTGGAAAATGGCGGCGAAATCACTCTGCCAGGTGTTGGCAAGCTGAAAGTCACCGAGCGTCCTGCCCGTACCGGCCGCAACCCTTCGACTGGCGCTGCCATCGAAATCGCTGCCAAGAAAGTGATCAAGCTGGTTGTGGCCAAAGGCCTGACCGACGCGGTCAACAAGTAAGACCGCAATAAAAAAACCGTGCCTCGGAGCGATCCGGGCACGGTTTTTTATTGCCTTGAAAATCACCCGTAGGTGTCTTTCTAATCCTTGCGAACCCAACGCGACTTGCGCCAAGCCTGTTGCTGCGCCTCGGTCTGGAAGGTCCAGGCCACGAAACGACTCTGCTTCTGACCCTGGGACATCTCCACCACCTGGCTGTGCAGCGCCCCGGCCTTTTTCAGCGCGGTTTGAATCGCCGGCAGGTTCGACGCCTTCGACACCAGAGTGCTGAACCACAGCACTTGCCCGGCCAGCTGCGCGCTTTCGCCGATCAGTTGCGTCACGAACCGGGCTTCCCCACCCTCGCACCACAACTCCGCAGCCTGGCCGCCGAAATTCAGCACCGGCAGCTTGCGCTTCGGATCGGCCTTGCCCAGTGCCCGCCACTTGCGCTGGCTGCCCTTGGTGGCTTCCTCCAGGGAGGCGTGGAACGGCGGGTTGCACATCGTCAGGTCGAAACGTTCGGTGTCGTCCAGCAGGCCCAGGAGAATCTGCTTGCGGTTGGCTTGCTGGCGCAACTGGATGGCTTTGTTCAAGCCATTGGACTGGACGATGGCCTTGGCCGAGGCGATGGCCGTCGGATCGATCTCCGAACCGAGGAAGTGCCAGCGGTAGTCGCTGTAGCCGATCAATGGATAAACACAGTTGGCGCCGGTGCCGATGTCCAGCACCTTGACCGCCGCCCCGCGGGGGATTTCACCTTCGTTGTGGCTGGCGAGCAAATCGGCGAGGAAGTGTACATAGTCCGCCCGACCTGGCACCGGTGGGCACAGGTAGTCGGCCGGGATATCCCAGTGGGCGATGCCATAGAAAGCTTTGAGCAATGCCCGGTTGAACACTCGCACGGCCTCAGGGCTGGCAAAGTCGATGCTTTCCTTGCCGTAGGGGTTGATGATCACGAACTTTGCCAGTTCCGGCGTGCTCTTGATCAACGCTGGGAAGTCGTAGCGGCCCTGGTGGCGGTTGCGCGGATGCAGGCTGGCCTTCTCACGCGGCGCCACGGTTTTAGCCTCTGGGGCGGACTTGGGCTTCTGGCGGGCAGGTTTGGGTGTGCGGGGGGCGGTCATGGGCGAGTCGATTCGGGGATGGCTCAAAAAGTGGCGGGCATTGTCCCACATCCGGCCCGGTCTTGATGACTGCACGGTTTAAATGTGGGAGCGAGCTTGCTCGCGATAGCAGTGTGTCAGTTGGCATATGGGTTGGCTGACCCGCCGCTATCGCGAGCAAGCTCGCTCCCACATGGGTTTTGCGATACCTGAAAAGGAAAGTGACAGGCATGAAAAAGGAGGTCCAACTGGACCTCCCTTTTCATTGCGAACCGCTGTTACAGGCTGGCGATCCGCGCGTGCTGCTCGGCCAGCTTGCCCAAGGCCTGTTCCGCCTCGGCCAGTTTGGCCCGTTCCTTCTCGATGACTTCGGCCGGCGCCTTGTCGACGAAGCCTGCGTTGGACAGCTTGCCACCGACCCGCTGCACTTCGCCTTTGAGGCGCAGGATTTCCTTGTCCAGGCGCGCCAGTTCCGCGGCCTTGTCGATCAGGCCCGCCATCGGCACCAGCACTTCCATCTCGCCAACCAGGGCGGTGGCCGACAGTGGTGCTTCTTCGCCGGCTGCCAGGACCGTCACCGATTCAAGCTTCGCCAGTTTCTTGAGCAACGCCTCGTTTTCGTTGAGACGGCGCAGGTCTTCGGCGCTGGCGTTCTTCAGGAACAGGGCCAGTGGCTTGCCCGGGCCGATGTTCATTTCGGCGCGGATGTTACGCAGGCCCAGCATGAAGGTCTTGAGCCACTCGATGTCGTCTTCGGCCGCCGGATCGATGCGGCTTTCGTTGGCCACCGGCCACGGTTGCAGCATGATCGTCTTGCCTTGGGCGCCTGCCAGCGGTGCGATGCGCTGCCAGATTTCCTCGGTAATGAACGGCATGAACGGATGCGCCAGGCGCAGGGCCACTTCCAGCACGCGCACCAGGGTGCGACGGGTGCCGCGCTGGCGTTCGACCGGTGCGTTTTCGTCCCACAGCACAGGCTTGGACAGTTCCAGGTACCAGTCGCAATACTGGTTCCAGATGAACTCGTACAAGGCTTGTGCGGCCAGGTCGAAACGGAACTGATCGAGCTGGCGGGTCACTTCGGCTTCGGTGCGCTGCAACTGCGAAATGATCCAGCGATCGGCCAGGGTCAGCTCAAAGGCTTCGCCGTTCTGGCCGCAGTCTTCGCCTTTATCCAGCACGTAGCGCGCGGCGTTCCAGATCTTGTTGCAGAAATTGCGATAGCCTTCGACGCGGCCCATGTCGAACTTGATGTCGCGACCGGTGGACGCCAGCGAGCAGAAGGTGAAGCGCAGGGCGTCGGTGCCGTAGCTGGCGATGCCCTCGGCGAATTCTTCGCGGGTGGCTTTCTCGATCTGCTTCGCCAGTTTCGGCTGCATCAGGCCGGAGGTGCGTTTCTGCACCAGGGTTTCCAGGTCGATGCCATCGATGATGTCCAGCGGGTCCAGGACGTTGCCCTTGGACTTGGACATCTTCTGGCCCTGGCCGTCGCGCACCAGGCCGTGGACGTAGACGGTCTTGAACGGCACTTGCGGAGTGCCGTCTTCGTTCTTCACCAGGTGCATGGTCAACATGATCATCCGGGCGACCCAGAAGAAAATGATGTCGAAGCCGGTGACCAGGACGTCGGTGGAGTGGAATTTCTTCAGGAATTCGGTCTGCTGCGGCCAGCCCAGGGTGGAGAAGGTCCACAGGCCGGAGCTGAACCAGGTGTCGAGGACGTCGTTGTCCTGTTGCAGCGCCACGTCCGGGCCGAGGTTGTGCTTGGCGCGGACTTCGGCTTCATCACGGCCGACATAGACCTTGCCCGACTCGTCGTACCAGGCCGGAATGCGATGGCCCCACCACAGTTGACGGCTGATGCACCAATCCTGGATGTCGCGCATCCACGAGAAGTACATGTTTTCGTATTGCTTGGGCACGAACTGGATGCGGCCGTCTTCCACGGCGGCAATCGCAGGCTCGGCCAGCGGCTTGGTGGATACGTACCACTGGTCGGTCAACCACGGTTCGATGATGGTGCCGGAGCGGTCGCCTTTCGGGACTTTCAGGGCATGGTCGTCGACGCTGACCAGCAGGCCGGCGGCATCGAACGCCGCGACGATCTGCTTGCGTGCTTCGAAGCGGTCCAGGCCTGCGTATTCGGCCGGGATCTGGCCGTCGACGCTTTCGTTCAGCGTGCCGTCGAGGTTGAACGCCTGGGCTGCCGGCAATATGTTGGCGTTCTTGTCGAAGATGTTCAGCAGCGGCAGGTTGTGGCGTTTGCCGACTTCGTAGTCGTTGAAGTCGTGGGCCGGGGTGATTTTCACGCAGCCGGTGCCGAATTCAGGGTCGCAGTAGTCGTCGCCGATGATCGGGATACGGCGGCCAACCAGGGGCAGTTCGACGAACTTGCCGATCAGCGCCTGGTAGCGTTCATCGTTCGGGTTCACCGCCACGGCGGAGTCGCCCAGCATGGTTTCCGGACGCGTGGTGGCGACGATCAGGTAATCCTTGCCTTCGGCGGTCTTGGCGCCGTCGGCCAGTGGGTACTTCAGGTTCCACAGGAAACCTTTCTCGTCATGGTTCTCCACCTCGAGGTCGGAAATGGCCGTGTGCAACTTGGTGTCCCAGTTGACCAGGCGCTTGCCGCGATAGATCAGCCCGTCCTCATGCAGGCGCACGAAGGCTTCCTTCACCGCTTCCGAAAGACCGTCGTCCATGGTGAAGCGCTCGCGGCTCCAGTCCACGGACGAGCCGAGGCGACGGATCTGGCGGCTGATGTTGCCGCCGGACTCGTCTTTCCATTCCCAGACTTTCTCGAGGAATTTCTCGCGGCCCAGGTCATGGCGATTCTGGCCCTGGGCTTCGAGGCGGCGCTCCACCAGCATCTGCGTGGCGATACCGGCGTGGTCGGTGCCCGGCTGCCACAAGGTGTTGCGACCTTGCATGCGCCGGAAACGGATCAGCGCATCCATGATCGCGTTGTTGAAACCGTGGCCCATGTGCAGGCTGCCGGTGACGTTCGGCGGCGGGATCATGATGGTGTAGGAATCGCCCGCGCCTTGCGGAGCGAAATAATTCTCGGACTCCCAGGTGTTGTACCAGGAAGTTTCAATGGCGTGCGGCTGGTAGGTCTTATCCATGCGCGGCGGGACCCTATTGGCATTTATTCAGGAAAAGCCGGGAAGTATAGCGGGCGGGGCTGGTGCAAGCCACATGCAGCAAGCTGGAAGCTTGGCAGATGGCTTGTGGGCGCAACCGAACAATGAGGGAGCGAGCTTGCTCGCGATAGCGGTAGATCAGCAACATTGATGTTGACTGACACACTGCTATCGCGAGCAAGCTCGCTCCCACAAGGTGTTCGGTAGTCAGTAAATCTCGGGGTTACTCGTACTGGCTCAGCAACCGCTCCATCCGCGCATCCAGCCGACGCTTGATCTCGGTCTCGATGTGCGGGGCGAAGTCGTCGATGACGTCCTGCATGATCAACTGCGCCGCAGCGCGCAGTTCGCGGTCCAGGTGCAGCAGGGCGTCGGGCCCTTTGGCTTCGGTCTTGGCGGCAGGCTTGGGTTCCGGCTGGCCGTTGATCGGGTCGAACAGCAGGGGGATCTGTTCATCATGCACCGGCTCGTGCACGACCGTGTCGGTCAGCAGCGGCGGTTGCAGGTTGTCGTCGCCGAGCAGTTGGCGGATCGACTCGAGGTCATCCAGCAGGTGCGCGGGTTTTTGTGGCGGTTTTGGAGTGTCCATCGTAGGGCTCAGAGTCGCTGTAAACGGTGGTCTTGCAGAGGATAGCCCTGTTCGCGGTAGAAACGGAAACTCTCCCGCGCGGCTTGTCGGATGGCCGGGTCTTCGACCACCACTTCCGCCACACGGGCGAAGCGCTGGGCAAAGGCCGGTACTTTCAGGTCGAGGTTGACGAGCAGGTCCTGGTGCTGGCCGCAGTCATCCCCCAGCCCCAGCACGATCAACCCTTCGGGTTCGCTCTCGGCCGGGCCGTGGGGCACGAAGCTCTCGCCTTTGAAGGCCCACAGGCGTGCGTCCAGGTCCTCGCGCTGGGCGGCATCACTGCAATGCAGGTAGATGCGGTGCCCCATGCGCCAGGCTTTTTCAACGAGCTTGCAGGCGAAATCCAGCCGCGCCGACGGATCGGCGCTGGGCAGGATATAGAAATCGACTTTGGTCATTGCGGTTCCTGAGCCGCCGCTGGCGCCACCCGAGGGCGACGCCAGCGACGGTCATTGGTGTCAGGCCTTGGCGCGGTCCAGCAGGTACTGGGTCAGCAGGGGCACCGGACGACCGGTGGCGCCCTTGTCCTTACCGCCGCTGGTCCACGCCGTGCCGGCGATGTCCAGGTGCGCCCAGTTCAGGTTCTTGGTAAAGCGCGACAGGAAGCAGGCTGCGGTGATGGTCCCGGCTTTCGGGCCGCCGATGTTGGCGATGTCGGCGAACGGGCTGTCCAGTTGTTCCTGGTACTCGTCGAACAGTGGCAACTGCCAGGCGCGGTCGTCGGCCTGTTGGCCGGCGCTGAGCAGTTGGCCGATCAGCTCATCGTTGTTGCCCAGCAGGCCCGAGGTGTGGGAACCGAGGGCGACGATGCAGGCGCCGGTCAGGGTCGCGATGTCGATCACCGCTTGCGGCTTGAAGCGCTCGGAGTAGGTGAGGGCGTCGCACAGCACCAGGCGGCCTTCGGCGTCGGTGTTGAGGATTTCCACGGTCTGGCCGCTCATGGTGGTGACGATGTCGCCCGGACGCGAGGCCGTACCGCTGGGCATGTTCTCGGCGCAGGCCAGGATGCACACCAGGTTGATCGGCAGTTGCAATTCGAGCACCGCGCGCAGGGTGCCGAACACGCTTGCGGCGCCGCCCATGTCGTACTTCATCTCATCCATGCCCGCGCCCGGCTTGAGGCTGATGCCGCCGGTGTCGAAGGTGATGCCCTTGCCGACCAGTGCGTACGGCTTCTCGGATTTCTTGCCGCCGTTGTATTGCATGACGATCAGGCGCGGAGGTTGGGCGCTGCCCTGGCCGACGGAATAGAACGAACCCATGCCCAGGTCCTTGATCTTCTTCTCGTCGAAGACCTCGACCTTCAGGCCCTTGAACTCCTTGCCCAGTGCCTTGGCTTGTTCGCCGAGGAACGTTGGGTGGCAGATGTTCGGCGGCAGGTTGCCCAGGTCGCGGGTGAACGCCATGCCGTTGGCAATCGCGGTGGCGTGGGTCACGGCACGCTGGACTTCAGCCTGGGCAGCCTTGATGGTCAGCAGGGTGATTTTTTTCAGGGCGCGGGGTTCGGCTTTCTGGCTCTTGAACTGGTCGAACTGGTATTCGCCGTCCACCAGGGTTTCGGCCAGCAAGCGGTTCTTGCCGTAGCTGTCGCGGCCCTTGATCACCAACTCGTCCAGCGCCAGGGTGGCATCAGCGCCGCCAAGGCCCTTGAGGGTACCCAGCACGCCAGCAATGATTTTACGGAATGGACGGTCGCCCAGTTCAGCGTCCTTGCCCACGCCCACCAGCAGCACGCGCTCGGCCTTGAGGTTGGGCAGGTTTTGCAGCAACAGGCTCTGGCCGACCTTGCCGGCCAGGTCGCCGCGCTTGAGTACGGCGCTGATGGCCCCGCCGCTCAGGGTATCGAGCTGGGTGGCGACCACGCCAAGCTTGCGGTTTTCACCGACGGCGACTACCAGTGTGGCGGTTTTCAACGTTTCTGGGCTGACGCTTTTTACAACCAGTTCCATGTCCGGATCCCTGAGTCAATGGTCAAGAGGCCAGGCGCCGAGACGGTGGCGCGCTGAGCGAGCTTCTTCTATATAAAAGAAGCGCCGGTGCTTGCCGGCGACAAAGGCCGCAGTTTGAACCCCGGCGCCCGAGCCTGACAACCCTCGACGGCGCTAACTTTTGGCTTTAAGCACCGGCTTAAAGCGTGCGAAGTGACAGGCGCCTCCAATCACAGGATAATGCGGCTCTTTTTTCGGCGGCTCGCGTTGGCGCGCCGACTCGATACGTTTGCTTGTTTGGCCGCCTTAGCCTGACAACCCTGGAGTGTCTGGTTTGATCGTCTTTCGTTATCTATCCCGCGAAGTCTTATTGACCTTGAGTGCCGTCAGCGCCGTGCTGCTGGTCATCATCATGAGCGGACGCTTCATCAAATACCTCGCCCAGGCGGCCTCCGGTGCCCTGGACCCGGGCTCGCTGTTCCTGATCATGGGGTTCCGCCTGCCGGGCTTCCTGCAATTGATCCTGCCGCTGGGGTTGTTCCTCGGCATCCTGCTGGCCTACGGGCGCTTGTACCTGGACAGCGAAATGACCGTGCTGTCGGCCACCGGCATGAGCCAACAACGACTGTTTCGCATGACGCTGTTCCCGGCCACGTTGGTGGCGCTGGTGGTGGCCTGGCTGAGCCTGAGCCTGGCACCCCAGGGCGCCAACCAGTTCCAACTGCTGATCAACCAGCAGGACGCCATGACTGAGTTCGACACCTTGGTGCCGGGGCGTTTCCAGGCCCTGCGCGACGGTACGCGGGTGACTTACACCGAACAGCTCTCGGACGATCGGATCGACCTGGCCGGCGTCTTCATTACACAAAAGAACCTGTCTTCGGATACCAAGAAGGACCGTGGCATTTCCGTGCTGGTGGCCGAGAAGGGCCGGCAGGAAATCAATCCCGACGGCAACCGCTACCTGATCCTGGAAAACGGCTATCGCTATGACGGCAAGCCGGGGCAGGCCGATTACCGGGCCATCCAGTACGACACCTATGGCGTGCTGTTGCCCAAGCCCGAGGTCAGCGACGAAGTCACTGACCGCGACGCGATGCCCACCGCCAGCCTGCTGGGCAACGACGACATTCGTGCCCGTACCGAGCTGCAATGGCGCCTGTCCTTGCCGCTGCTGGTATTCATCGTGACCCTCATGGCGGTCCCGCTGTCGCGGGTCAATCCGCGCCAGGGGCGTTTCCTCAAGCTGCTGCCGGCGATTCTTCTCTATATGGCTTACCTGACCATCCTGATTTCCGCCCGCAGTGCGCTGGAGAAAGGCAAGATCCCGCCAGCCCTGGGCCTGTGGTGGGTGCACTCGATCTTCCTGGTCATCGGCCTGGGGTTGCTCTATTGGGAGCCGCTACGCCTGAAGCTGGCCAGTCGTCGCAGCGCGCTGGAGGTGGCCCGTGGTTAAACTCGATCGCTACATCGGCAGCAGCGTGTTCATGGCGATCCTCGCGGTGCTGGGGATCATTCTCGGCCTGGCGACCCTGTTTGCCTTCATCGATGAAATGAGCGACGTCAGCGACACTTATACCCTGATGGACGTCATGAGCTACGTGCTGCTGACCGCGCCTCGGCGGCTGTACGACATGTTGCCGATGGCGGCGCTGATCGGTTGCCTGATCGGCCTGGGCAGCCTGGCCAGCAATAGCGAACTGACCATCATGCGCGCCGCCGGCGTGTCCATTGGTCGGATCGTCTGGGCGGTGATGAAGCCCATGCTGGTGTTGATGCTGGTGGGTGTGTTGATCGGCGAATACATCGCCCCAGCCACCGAAAATACTGCCCAGGCCAATCGTTCCCTGGCCCAGGGTGGCGGCGATGCGCAAAGCGCCAAGCACGGCCTGTGGCACCGCCAGGGCGACGAATTCATCCACATCAACTCGGTCCAGCCCAACGGCATTCTGTACGGCGTGACCCGTTATCGCTTCGACGACCAGCGGCACATGCTGTCGTCGAGCTTTGCCAAGCGCGCCAATTTCGCCGAGGACCACTGGCAGCTGAGCGATGTCACGACCACCTTGTTCCATGACAAGCGCACCGAGGTGGTCGCCGCCCCGCAGGAGCGTTGGGACGTGTCGATCAGCCCGCAGTTGCTCAGCACCGTGGTGATGGCGCCTGAATCGCTGTCGATTACCGGCTTGTGGGGGTATATCCACTACCTGGCGGACCAGGGCTTGAATAACGGTCGCTACTGGCTGGCTTTTTGGGTCAAGGTGTTGCAACCGTTGGTCACCGCCGCCCTGGTGTTGATGGCGATTTCCTTCATTTTCGGCCCGCTGCGTTCGGTGACCCTTGGCCAGCGGGTGTTTACCGGCGTGCTGGTGGGCTTCACTTTCCGCATTGCCCAGGATCTGCTGGGGCCGTCGAGCCTGGTGTTCGGCTTCTCGCCGTTGTTTGCGGTGCTGGTGCCGGCCGGTATCTGCGCGTTGGCCGGGCTCTGGCTGTTGCGTCGGGCCGGTTGATTGCTCGTGTAGCGAGGGGGCTGTGGGAGCAAGGCTGTGTGGGAGCAAGGCTTGCCCGCGATGAAGGCCCTGTGGTCTTTCATAGATCGAGGTGGCTGTTTCGCGAGCAAGCTTTGCTCCCACTTGCGCGGTGTATCAGGTACAATTCCCGGCTATTTTTCGGCGGGCTATGCCTGCAGCCTTTTTGAGTGTTGATCCGTGAGTGATTTGAGTCATATCCGCAATTTCTCCATCATCGCCCACATTGACCATGGCAAGTCGACGCTGGCCGATCGCTTCATCCAGATGTGCGGCGGCCTGGCCGAGCGTGAAATGGAAGCCCAGGTCCTGGACTCCATGGACCTGGAGCGTGAACGCGGGATCACCATCAAGGCCCACAGCGTTACCCTCTACTACAAGGCCCGCGACGGCATCACCTATCAGTTGAACTTCATCGATACCCCGGGCCACGTCGACTTCACCTATGAAGTCAGCCGGTCGTTGGCGGCCTGTGAAGGTGCGCTGCTGGTGGTCGATGCTGGCCAGGGCGTCGAAGCCCAGTCGGTTGCCAACTGCTATACGGCCATCGAGCAGGGCCTGGAAGTCATGCCGGTGCTGAACAAGATCGACCTGCCCCAGGCCGATCCGGACCGCGTGAAGGAAGAAATCGAGAAAATCATCGGCATTGACGCCACCGACGCGGTCACCTGCAGTGCCAAGACCGGCCTGGGCGTGGACGAAGTGCTCGAGCGCCTGGTGCACACCATTCCCGCGCCGACCGGCAACATCGAGGATCCGCTGCAAGCGTTGATCATCGACTCCTGGTTCGACAACTACCTGGGCGTGGTTTCCCTGGTTCGCGTGCGCCATGGCCGCGTGAAAAAGGGCGACAAGATCCTGGTCAAGTCCACCGGCAAGATCCACCTGGTGGACAGCGTCGGTGTATTCAACCCGAAACACACCGCCACCGTAGACCTGAAGGCCGGTGAAGTGGGCTTCATCATCGCCGGCATCAAGGACATCCACGGGGCGCCGGTCGGCGACACCCTGACCTTGAGCTCTACCCCTGATGTCGATGTGCTGCCAGGTTTCAAACGCATCCAGCCACAGGTCTATGCCGGCCTGTTCCCGGTCAGCTCCGACGATTTCGAGGATTTCCGCGAAGCCCTGCAAAAGCTGACCCTGAACGACTCGTCCCTGCAATACACCCCGGAAAGCTCCGATGCCCTGGGCTTCGGCTTCCGTTGCGGGTTCCTGGGCATGTTGCACATGGAAATCATCCAGGAGCGCCTGGAGCGCGAGTACGACCTGGACCTGATCACCACGGCGCCGACGGTTATTTTCGAGCTGTTGCTCAAGAACGGCGAGACCATCTACGTCGACAACCCGTCCAAGCTGCCGGACCTGTCGGCCATCGAAGACATGCGCGAGCCGATCGTGCGGGCCAACATCCTTGTGCCTCAGGAGCACCTGGGCAACGTCATTACGTTGTGCATCGAGAAGCGTGGCGTACAACACGACATGCTGTTCCTCGGCACGCAGGTCCAGGTGACCTACGACCTGCCGATGAACGAGGTGGTACTGGACTTCTTCGACCGCCTCAAATCCACCAGTCGCGGCTATGCTTCGCTGGACTATCATTTCGATCGTTACCAATCGGCTAATCTGGTGAAGCTGGATGTGCTGATCAACGGTGAGAAAGTCGATGCCCTGGCATTGATCGTGCACCGTGACAACGCGCACTACAAAGGTCGTGCATTGACCGAGAAGATGAAGGAACTGATTCCGCGGCAGATGTTCGATGTGGCAATCCAGGCCGCCATTGGCGGGCAGATTGTGGCGCGTACAACCGTCAAGGCGCTCAGAAAGAACGTATTGGCCAAATGCTACGGTGGCGACGTCAGCCGTAAGCGCAAGCTGTTGGAAAAGCAGAAGGCCGGTAAAAAACGCATGAAGCAGGTCGGTAACGTGGAAATTCCACAAGAAGCCTTCCTTGCGGTGCTCAGGTTGGATAGTTAGGTCCTATGTCGCTAAATTTCCCGCTGTTGCTGGTTATCGCCGTGTTTGTCTGCGGCCTGTTGGCGTTGCTTGATCTGTTGTTCCTGGCGCCTCGGCGCCGGGCGGCCATCGCCTCTTATCAGGGCAGCGTCAGCCAGCCTGATGGTGTGGTGGTCGAAAAGCTCAACAAGGAACCGCTGCTGGTCGAGTACGGCAAGTCGTTCTTCCCGGTGCTGTTCATCGTGCTGGTGCTGCGCTCGTTCCTGGTGGAGCCGTTCCAGATCCCGTCCGGCTCGATGAAGCCGACCCTGGACGTGGGCGATTTCATCCTGGTGAACAAGTTCTCCTACGGGATCCGCCTGCCGGTGATCGACAAGAAGGTCATCGAAGTCGGTGACCCGCAACGCGGCGATGTCATGGTGTTCCGCTTCCCGAGCGACCCGAACGTCAACTACATCAAGCGTGTGGTCGGCCTGCCGGGCGACACGGTTCGCTACACCGCCGACAAGCGCCTGTTCGTCAATGGCGAATCGGTGGCCGAACAGTTGCTCGGTTCCGAGCCGGGTACGCTGGGCAGTGCCGAGCTCTACCGGGAAAAACTCGGCGAGGCCGAGCACCTGATCCGCAAGGAAATGAGCCGCTACCGCGCAACGCCGGACCATTCGTGGACCGTGCCGGCGGGGCACTACTTCATGATGGGCGACAACCGCGACAACTCCAACGACAGCCGGTACTGGGATGATCCGAACATTCCCAAGGACCTGCTGGGCATGGTCCCGGACCGGAACATCGTCGGCAAGGCCTTTGCGGTCTGGATGAGCTGGCCGGAACCCAAACTCAGTCACCTGCCGAATTTCTCGCGGGTTGGCCTGATCAAGTAATCACACACGGCGCTGTTGAACACAGCGCCGAATGCTTTTCTGGAGCCTGCGCAAGGTTGCCCGAAGGCATGAAGCCAACGATAGTCAGGACGTATTTTTGAACACAGCGTTAATTGTCCCAAGCCAACGGCGCCTTGCCGCCGTGGCGGTGGAATCCAGCCACGAACTCAGCGTGGGTAAACCGTGAGCGTTTCTCTAAGCCGTCTCGAGCGTCAGCTCGGCTACACCTTCAAGGACCAGGACCTCATGCTCCTGGCCCTCACTCACCGTAGTTTTGCCGGGCGCAACAACGAACGCCTGGAATTCCTCGGTGATGCCATCCTCAACTTCGTGGCCGGTGAGGCGCTGTTCGAGCGTTTCCCGCTGGCCCGCGAAGGCCAATTGTCGCGTTTGCGCGCACGATTGGTAAAGGTGAGACCCTGGCCGTATTGGCCCGTGGTTTCGACCTTGGCGACTATCTGCGCCTGGGCTCTGGTGAGTTGAAAAGCGGCGGTTTCCGTCGCGAGTCGATCCTGGCCGATGCCCTGGAAGCGTTGATTGGTGCGATCTACCTGGATGCAGGCATGGAAATGGCGCGCGAACGCGTGCTGGCCTGGCTGACCTCCGAGATCGACAGCCTGACGCTGGTGGACACCAACAAGGACCCGAAGACCCGTTTGCAGGAGTTCCTGCAATCGCGCAGTTGCGAGCTACCGCGCTACGAAGTCGTGGATATCCAGGGTGAGCCGCATTGCCGTACCTTCTTCGTCGAATGCGAAGTGGTCCTATTGAATGAAAAAAGCCGGGGTCAGGGTGTGAGTCGTCGTATTGCCGAACAGGTAGCGGCCGCCGCAGCACTGATTGCCCTGGGTGTGGAGAATGGCAATGACTGATACAACCGTCACCCGCTGCGGCTATGTCGCCATTGTCGGTCGGCCGAACGTGGGCAAGTCCACGCTGCTGAACCACATCCTGGGCCAGAAGCTGGCAATCACTTCGCGAAAGCCCCAGACCACCCGTCACAACATGCTGGGCATCAAGACCGAAGGCGCCGTGCAGGCGATCTACGTCGACACCCCGGGCATGCACAAGGGCGGCGAAAAGGCCCTGAACCGCTACATGAACAAGACTGCCTCGGCGGCATTGAAAGACGTCGACGTGGTGATCTTCGTGGTCGACCGCACCAAGTGGACCGAAGAAGACCAGATGGTCCTGGAACGCGTTCAGTACGTGACGGGTCCCTTGATCGTGGCGCTGAACAAGACCGATCGCATCGAAGACAAGGCTGAACTGATGCCGCACCTGACCTGGTTGCAGGAACAGTTGCCGAACGCCCAGATCATCCCGATCTCTGCCCAGCACGGCCATAACCTCGACGCGCTGGAGCGGGTGATTGCCGAACACCTGCCGGAAAACGATCATTTCTTCCCCGAAGACCAGATCACCGACCGCAGCAGCCGTTTCCTCGCTGCCGAGCTGGTGCGTGAGAAAATCATGCGTCAGATGGGCGCCGAGCTGCCCTACCAGATCACGGTCGAGATCGAAGAGTTCAAGCAACAGGGGAAGACCCTGCACATTCATGCGTTGATCCTCGTCGAACGTGACGGCCAGAAGAAAATCATCATTGGCGACAAGGGCGAGCGCATCAAGCGCATCGGCACCGAGGCGCGCAAGGACATGGAGCTGCTGTTCGACTCCAAGATCATGCTCAACCTGTGGGTCAAGGTGAAGGGTGGCTGGTCCGATGACGAGCGGGCATTGCGTTCGTTGGGTTACGGCGACCTGTAATCGTTTACTTGAGTGCATGAATTCCACTGTGGGAGCGAGCCTGCTCGCGATAGCGGTCTGTCAGTCAACATCCCTGTTGAATACCAGTCCCTCATCGCGAGCAGGCTCGCTCCCACAGTGGTTTGTGGTTGTCAGTAAAATCGCATTACTCATTGAGAACTCTGATTCCCATGCCCCCAACCCAACCCACCGGCCAATCCGCCTACGTCCTCCACAGTCGCGCCTACCGCGAAAGCAGCGCCCTGGTGGACTTCCTCACGCCGCAAGGGCGGCTGCGGGCGGTGTTGCGTGGGGCGCGGGGCAAGGCCGGGACGTTGGCGCGGCCGTTCGTGCCGCTGGAAGTCGAGTTCCGTGGCCGGGGCGAGTTGAAAAATGTCGGGCGCATGGAAAGCAATGGCGTTGCGGCGTGGCTCAATGGTGAGGCGCTGTTCAGCGGCCTGTACCTCAATGAACTGCTGATCCGCCTGCTGCCCGCCGAAGATCCCCACCCGGCCGTCTTCGACCACTACGCCGCCACGCTGCTGGCGCTGGCTGAAGGTCGGCCGCTGGAGCCGCTGCTGCGCTCCTTCGAATGGCGACTGCTGGATGACCTGGGCTATGGCTTCGCCCTGAACACTGACCTGCACGGCGAACCCATCGCCGCCGATGGCCTGTACCGCTTGCAGGTGGATGCCGGCCTGGAGCAGGTCTACCTGCTGCAACCGGGGTTGTTCAACGGTGCCGAGCTGCTGGCCATGGCCAAGGCCGACTGGAGTGCGCCGGGCGCCTTGTCGGCAGCCAAGCGGCTGATGCGCCAGGCCCTGGCTGTGCATCTGGGCGGACGGCCACTGGTCAGTCGCGAGTTGTTTCGCAAGCCCTGATCAACCCGTATGCTGTGGGCCGACCATTTGCCCATTCAGGAGCCTTTTCGTGAGCACCAGCAATCGCATTCTTCTCGGCGTGAACATTGACCATGTCGCCACCCTGCGTCAGGCCCGCGGTACGCGTTACCCGGATCCGGTCAAGGCAGCACTGGACGCGGAAGAGGCGGGCGCCGACGGCATCACCGTTCACCTGCGTGAAGACCGTCGTCACATCCAGGAGCGGGACGTGCTGCTGCTCAAGGATGTGCTGCAAACCCGCATGAACTTCGAGATGGGCGTGACCGAAGAAATGATGGCGTTCGCCGAGCGCATCCGCCCGGCGCACATCTGCCTAGTGCCGGAGACGCGCCAGGAGCTGACCACCGAAGGCGGCCTCGACGTGGCGGGGCAGGAGGCGCGGATCAGCATGGCGGTGGAACGCCTGTCGAAGATCGGCGCCGAAGTGTCGCTGTTCATTGATGCCGACGAACGGCAGATCGAGGCGTCCAAGCGTGTTGGCGCGCCGGCCATCGAACTGCACACCGGCCGTTACGCCGATGCCCAGACCCCCACGGATGTGGCCGATGAGCTGCAACGGGTCGCCGATGGCGTCGCCTGTGGCCTGGCCCAGGGCCTGATCGTCAACGCCGGCCATGGCCTGCACTACCATAACGTCGAAGCCGTCGCGGCCATCAAGGGCATCAACGAGCTGAACATCGGTCACGCGCTGGTGGCCCATGCGTTGTTCGTCGGGTTCAAGTCGGCGGTGGCGGAAATGAAAGTGCTGATCCTGGCTGCCGCCAAACCCTGACCCTGCCACCACATCCTGCGGGAGCTTGCCTGTGGGAGTGTTTGTTCCCGCAGGTCCCCCCAGATTAAGGGTTGTGTCTGGCTGTCAGAGCTGCGGGGATTCCTGGCTAGGCTTGCTCTTGTCGACACCCGGCACGTGCAGGTTGCCCTCGGCCACCTGGTTGCCTTCAAGCTGTGGCTGCGTCACCCAGGTCAGGATGTCGTAGTAGCGACGGATGTTCGCCACGAAATGCACCGGCTCGCCACCGCGGGCATAGCCATAGCGGGTCTTGCTGTACCACTGTTTCTGCGACAGGCGCGGCAGGATCTTTTTCACATCCAGCCACTTGTTCGGGTTCAGCCCTTCCTTGGCCGCCAGTTTGCGGGCGTCGTCCAGATGACCGCTGCCCACGTTATAGGCGGCGAGGGCGAACCAGGTGCGGTCGGGCTCTTCGATGCTTTCGTCCAGTTGGTCCTTCATGTACGCCAGGTACTTGGCACCGCCCATGATGCTCTGCTTCGGATCCAGGCGGTTGGACACGCCCATGGCCTGGGCCGTGTTCTGGGTCAGCATCATCAGGCCGCGCACGCCGGTCTTGGACGTGACCGCCGGTTGCCACAGCGATTCCTGATAGCCGATCGCGGCCAACAGGCGCCAATCGACTTTCTCTTGCTTGGCGTAGGCCTTGAAGTGCTGTTCGTATTTGGGCAGCCGTTGCTGCAAATGCTGGGCGAATGTGGTGGCGCCCATGTAGCCGAGGACATCGACGTGCCCGTAATAGCGGTCTTTGAGGCGCTGCAAGGTGCCGTTCTTCTGCACCTTTTCCAGGTAGCTGTTGATCTCGTTGAGCAGGCTGTTGTCCTCGCCGGGGGCGACCGCCCAACTCTGACTGCGGGCATCGCCCAGGTCGAAAGCCACGCGCACGTTGGGGAAGTACACCTGGTTCATCGCCACTTCGTTGGAGTCCACCAGGGTCAGGTCGATCTGGCCCTCGTCGACCATGCGCAACAGGTCGACCACTTCGACCGCGTCGGATTCTTCGTATTCGATGCCCGGATACTGCTGCTTCAACTGTGCCAGCTGTTCGGCGTGGGTGCTGCCCTTGAGCACCATGATTTTCTTGCCGGCCAGGGCGGCGGCGTCGGTCGGGCGTGACTGGCCGTTGCGGTAGATGATCTGTGGGGTGACTTCCAGGTAGGAGCGGGAAAACCGTACCTGCTTCTTGCGCTGTTCGCTGCTGACAAGGCCCGCGGCCGCCAATACCGGACCGTTGGGCTTGCCGATCTGGCTGAACAGGTCGTCGAGGTTGTCGGCGGTCTCTATCTTCAGTTCCACCCCCAAATCGTCGGCGAAGCGCTTCACCAGCTCGTATTCGAAGCCGGTTTCACCGTTACGATCCTCAAAGTAGGTGGCGGGGCTGTTTCGGGTAACCACCCGCAGCACGCCATCCTCCTTTACGCGCTCCAGTGTGTTGGGTTTCTCAACACAACCACTGAGCACCAGGAAGAGTCCGGTTGCGATCAGCCATCTGGCATATCGCGGACGCAAAGCCGTTGGGGAAAACATCTGCGCAGTATACGCAAACGGCCCCTACCGCCATATCTCGACAGCAAATGGCCAGTCTGCTAGCCATTGCAAAACATGTCCGCAGCACCGGCCGGCCGGGGTGCGCAGGGCTTTGCGTCGCTGAAAAATAACTCTGCGAAAACCTTGGCGCGGGTGTCCAATTGCGCCGTGTGCGCAAAGACCGACATTCGGCCAGCACCGCGCGTGCCGTTTCGGGTGCCGTTGGCGGCGGTTTAGGCTAGAATGCACGGCCTCAAAGCACACCCCCTTCCCGAGGCTGTCCCGAAGATGTTGATCCTGCGCGGCGCTCCTGCCCTTTCTGCCTTTCGCCACAGCAAACTCCTTGAGCAACTGAGCCAGAAGGTTCCGGCTGTCAGTGGCTTGTATGCTGAATTCGCTCACTTCGCCGAAGTCACCGGCGGTTTGACCGGCGACGAACAGCAGGTGCTTGCGCGCCTTCTGAAGTACGGTCCCAGTGTTCCTGTCCAGGAGCCGGCCGGTCGCCTGTTCCTGGTGCTGCCGCGTTTCGGCACCATTTCGCCATGGTCGAGCAAGGCCAGCGATATCGCCCGCAACTGCGGCCTGGCGAAAGTCCAGCGCCTGGAGCGCGGTATTGCCTTTTATGTCGCCGGTGAGTTCAGCGAGGCCGAGGCCCAACTGATCGCCGACGGCCTGCATGACCGCATGACCCAGGTCGTCCTGGGCAACCTGGAGCAGGCCGCCGGCCTGTTCAGCCACGCCGAACCCAAGCCACTGACCGCCATCGATGTACTGGGCGGCGGCCGTGCCGCGCTGGAAAAAGCCAACGTCGAGCTGGGCCTGGCCCTGGCTGAAGACGAGATCGATTACCTGGTCAACGCCTTCCAGGGCTTGAATCGCAACCCGCACGACATCGAACTGATGATGTTCGCCCAGGCCAACTCCGAGCACTGTCGCCACAAGATCTTCAACGCCAGTTGGGACATTGATGGCCAGGACCAGGAAAAAAGCCTGTTCGGCATGATCAAGAACACCTACCAGATGCACAACGAAGGTGTGCTGTCGGCCTACAAGGACAACGCGGCGGTGATCGTCGGCAACGTTGCCGGTCGCTTCTACCCGAACCCTGAGACCCGCCAGTACGGTGCGGTCCAGGAACCGGTGCACATCCTGATGAAGGTCGAGACCCACAACCACCCGACGGCGATTGCCCCGTTCCCGGGCGCGTCCACCGGTTCCGGTGGCGAGATCCGCGACGAAGGCGCCACCGGGCGCGGTGCCAAGCCCAAGGCCGGCCTGACCGGCTTCACCGTGTCGAACCTGCAGATCCCGGGCTTCGAACAGCCGTGGGAAAAGCCGTACGGCAAACCTGAGCGCATCGTCAACGCCCTCGACATCATGATCGAAGGTCCCCTGGGGGGCGCGGCGTTCAACAACGAATTCGGCCGTCCGGCCCTGACCGGCTATTTCCGTACCTTCGAACAGTCCATCACCACCCCGCGTGGTGAGGAAGTCCGTGGTTACCACAAGCCGATCATGTTGGCTGGTGGCATGGGCAACATCCGCGCCGAACACGTGCAGAAAGGCGAGATCCTGGTCGGCTCCAAGCTGATCGTCCTCGGTGGCCCGGCCATGCTCATCGGCCTGGGCGGCGGCGCCGCTTCCTCCATGGCCACCGGCACCAGCTCGGCGGACCTGGACTTCGCTTCGGTCCAACGGGAAAACCCGGAAATGGAACGCCGTTGCCAGGAAGTCATCGACCGTTGCTGGCAGTTGGGTGACCACAACCCCATCAGCTTCATCCACGACGTCGGCGCGGGCGGCCTGTCCAACGCCTTCCCGGAACTGGTCAACGACGGTGGCCGCGGTGGCCGCTTCGAACTGCGCAACATTCCAAACGACGAGCCGGGCATGGCCCCGCACGAAATCTGGAGCAACGAATCCCAGGAACGTTACGTCCTGGCGGTCGGTCCGGCGGACTTCGAGCGCTTCAAGGCCATTTGCGAGCGCGAGCGCTGCCCGTTCGCGGTAGTGGGGGAAGCCACCGCCGAGCCGCAATTGACCGTCACCGACAGCCATTTCGGCAACAGCCCGGTGGACATGCCGCTGGAAGTGCTGCTGGGCAAGGCCCCGCGTATGCACCGTTCGGCCGTTCGCGAAGCCGAGTTGGGCGACGATTTCGATCCATCGACCCTCGATCTCGCCGAGTCCATCGAGCGCGTGCTGCATCACCCGGCCGTGGCGAGCAAGAGCTTTTTGATCACCATCGGCGACCGCACCATCACCGGCCTCGTGGCCCGTGACCAGATGGTCGGCCCGTGGCAGGTGCCGGTGGCTGACGTGGCCGTGACCGCCACCAGCTTCGACGTCTACACCGGTGAAGCCATGGCGATGGGCGAGCGCACGCCGCTGGCACTGCTGGACGCCCCGGCGTCGGGCCGCATGGCGATTGGCGAGACCCTGACCAACATTGCGGCTTCGCGCATCGGCAAGATTTCCGACATCAAGCTGTCGGCCAACTGGATGTCCGCCGCCGGTCACCCGGGTGAAGACGCCCGCCTGTACGACACGGTCAAGGCTGTCGGCATGGAGCTGTGCCCTGAGCTGGGTATCACCATTCCGGTGGGCAAGGACTCCATGTCCATGGCCACGCGCTGGAACGACGAAGGCGTGGACAAGAGCGTGACTTCGCCGCTGTCGCTGATCGTGACCGGTTTCGCCCCGGTCACCGACATCCGCCAGACCCTGACCCCGCAACTGCGCATGGACAAGGGCACCACCGATCTGATCCTGATCGACCTGGGCCGTGGCCAGAACCGCATGGGCGCCTCGATCCTGGCCCAGGTGCACGGCAAGCTCGGCTCGCAAGCGCCGGACGTCGATGATGCCGAAGACCTGAAGGCATTCTTCGCCGTCATCCAGGGTCTCAACGCCGACGGTCACCTGCTGGCCTACCACGACCGTTCCGACGGCGGTTTGCTGACCACCGTGGTGGAAATGGCCTTTGCCGGCCACTGCGGCCTGAGCCTGACCCTCGACAGCGTTGCCGAGTCCAAGGCCGAAATCCCGGCCATCCTGTTCAACGAAGAGTTGGGCGCGGTGATCCAGGTTCGCCAGGACGCCACCCCGGACATCCTCGCCCAGTTCAGCGCAGCTGGCCTGGCCGACTGCGTCTCGGTGATCGGCCAGCCGATCAACAACGCCCACATCAACATCACCTTCAATGGCGACACCGTCTTTGAAGGCCAGCGCAGCCTGTTGCAGCGCCAGTGGGCGGAAACCAGCTACCAGATCCAGCGCCTGCGCGACAACGCCGATTGCGCCGAGCAGGAATTCGACGCGCTGCTGGAAGAAGACAACCCGGGCCTGAGCGCCAAGCTCAGCTACGACGTCAACCACGACGTGGCCGCGCCCTACATCAAGAAAGGCATTCGCCCACAAGTGGCGGTCCTGCGCGAGCAGGGCGTCAACGGCCAGGTGGAGATGGCGGCGGCATTCGACCGCGCCGGTTTCAATGCGATCGATGTGCACATGAGCGACATCCTGGCTGGCCGTGTCGACCTGAACGACTTCAAGGGCATGGTCGCTTGCGGCGGTTTCTCCTACGGTGACGTGTTGGGTGCCGGTGAAGGCTGGGCCAAGTCGGCGCTGTTCAACAGCCGCGCCCGCGATGCGTTCCAGGGTTTCTTCGAACGCACCGACAGTTTCACCCTCGGCGTGTGCAACGGTTGCCAGATGATGTCCAACCTGCACGAGCTGATCCCGGGCAGCGAGTTCTGGCCGCACTTCGTGCGTAACCGTTCCGAGCAGTTCGAAGCGCGCGTGGCGATGGTCCAGGTCCAGGAGTCGAATTCGATCTTCCTGCAGGGCATGGCCGGTTCGCGCATGCCGATCGCCATCGCCCACGGCGAAGGCCACGCGGAGTTCGAAAGCGAAGAAGCGTTGCTCGAAGCCGACTTGTCTGGTTGCGTGTCGCTGCGTTTTGTCGACAACCACGGCAAGGTCACCGAAACCTACCCGGCCAACCCGAACGGCTCGCCGCGCGGGATCACCGGCCTGACCAGCCGCGACGGCCGCGTCACGATCATGATGCCGCACCCGGAGCGTGTATTCCGCGCGGTGCAGAACTCGTGGCGTTCGGACGACTGGAACGAAGACGCGCCATGGATGCGCATGTTCCGCAACGCCCGCGTCTGGGTGAACTAAGGCGGTGTACAAGCTCTGCTTCTTCGTTCCGGTCAGCCATCTGGACGTGGTCAAAAACGCCGTATTCGCTGCCGGTGGCGGGCGAATCGGCGACTATGACCACTGCGCCTGGCAAGTGTTGGGCCTGGGCCAGTTTCGCCCGTTGGACGGCAGCCAGCCGTTCATTGGCGAAGCAGGGCAGGTCGAGCAGGTCGAGGAATGGAAGGTGGAACTGGTGGTGGCCGATGAGTTGATCCGCCCAGTGGTGGAGGCGCTGAAGCACAGCCATCCCTACGAGACACCGGCGTATGAAGTGTGGCGGTTGGAGGATTTCTGATCCTCTGGCGCTTGAAATGAAAAACCCGCTGATGGATTCAGCGGGTTTTTTATTGCCCGTGATTCTGTGTACATGAACCCTCGCCACGGGGATTGCGCTGTGTCAGATATAGTTGTGGGGTGTGTACAGGCCCCATCGCGAGCAAGCTCGCTCCCACAGTGGATGGGTGTTGTTAACAAAACAAGTGATCGACACCGAACCCTGTGGGAGCGAGCTTGCTCGCGATGGCGTACTTTCAGGCAACGAAAACTCAGGCTTTGACACCCGCCTGACGACTCGGCACCACCGCCTCCAACGCCCGCCACAACCCTGGCGCTTTTTCCCCTAGCAACAAGTGCCACACACCATCCTCCAGCGAACTGACCCCCTGGCAACCCAGCGCCTTGAGCTGGCCTTCCGACAACCCTTTGCCATCGGCCAGTTGCACGCGCAAACGGCTCATCGCCACGCAATCGAGCTGCACTACATTCCCGCCACCGCCCAGGGCCGCGAGCCATTGTTGCGCTTCGGCTTCGGAGACGACAGCCGGTGGGGCAGACGCAACCACTTCGGCCACGGATGCGCTGGCTGGCCGTTCGGAAGAGGGCAACGCCAAGCGGATTTCATCGGCGATGCTGTCGGCCATCGGCCCCACCACCACCTGCAGGCTGCCGCCGTGGCCGGGGCGGACCACGGCCATGGCGCCGAGGGCCTTGAGCTGGGCGTCGGACGCCTTGTTGCGATCCATCAGGTCCAGTCGCAGGCGCGTGGTGCAGGCGCCGAGGGTGATCAGGTTGTCAGCGCCGCCCAACGCTTGGATGTAGGCAGCGGCCCGCTGGTTTTCAGCGATGGCCGGTTTGTCGCCCGCCGGTACCTCTTCGCGCCCCGGCGTCTTCAGGTCGAAGCGGCGGATGCAGAAGTCGAACACCAGGTAATAGATCGCCGCGTAGGCCAGGCCCACCGGGACGACCAGCCAGCCGTTAGTGGATTCGCCCCAGCCCAGGACCATGTCGATGAAACCGCCGGAGAAGGTAAAGCCCAAGTGGATGTTCAGTAGATTAGTCACCGCCATCGACAGGCCGGTGAGCAGCGCGTGGACCAGGTACAACAGCGGCGCAAGGAACATGAAGGCGAATTCGATCGGTTCGGTGACACCGGTCAGAAACGAGGTCAGCGCCATGGACAGCAGGATCCCGCCCATGACCTTACGTCGCCGGGGCAGGGCGTTGCGGTACATCGCCAGGCACGCCGCGGGCAGACCGAAAAGCATCACCGGGAACATCCCGGTCATGAACTGGCCGCCCTTGGGGTCGCCGGCGAAATAACGGGTCAGGTCCCCGGTGACCACCGCCCCGGTCGCCGGGTCGGTAAAGCTGCCGAAGATGAACCAGGCCATGTTGTTGAGGATGTGGTGCAAGCCGGTGACGATCAGCAACCGATTGAATACACCGAAGACGAACGCGCCGAAGCTGCCGCTGGCCATCAGCAGCTCGCCGAAGCTGTTGATGCCGTGCTGGATCGGCGGCCAGATCAGGCCGAACACGACGCCGAGACCGACGGCGCTGAAGCCGGTGACAATCGGCACGAAGCGTCGGCCGCCAAAGAACGCCAGGTACTCCGGCAGCTTGATGTCCTTGAAGCGGTTGTACAGCGCGCCGGCCAGCAGACCACTGATGATCCCGGCGAGCATGCCCATGTTGATGCTGGCGTCGAGCACCTTCAGCGTCGCGATCATCACCAGGTAACCGATGGCCCCGGCCAGCCCCGCCGTGCCGTTGTTGTCCCGGGCGAAACCCACAGAGATGCCGATGGCGAAGATCATCGGCAGGTTGGCGAAAATCGCTTCGCCGGCATCGTGGATGATCGCGATATTCAACAGGTCCGTGTCACCCAGGCGCAGCAGCAGGCCGGCTATCGGCAGGATCGCGATGGGCAACATCAGCGCCCGGCCGAGGCGTTGCAGCCCTTCAATGAAATGCTGGTACATGGCGTCTCTCCTTTTATTGTTGTCCGACGTGGCTCAGCCCAGGGGCCAGTGTTGATGGCAGGCCTGGCGCACGGCGGCGGCGCTGGCCAGGTTCAGCAAATCGGTACTGACGCGGCGGCACTGGGCGGCATCGAGGTGACGCACGCGGTCCTTGATTTCGCCGACCTGCGGCGGGCTGACCGACAGCTCCCGTACGCCCAGGCCTATCAGCACCGGTGTGGCCAGGGGATCGGAAGCCAAGGCCCCGCATACGCCAACCCAGCGCCCATGCTTGGCGGCGCCAGCGCAGGTCTGGGCGATCAGTCGCAACAGCGCCGGGTGCAAGGTATCGACCCGGGCGGCGAGGCCGGCGTGGTCGCGGTCCATGGCGAGGGTGTACTGGGACAGGTCGTTGGTGCCAATGGACAGGAAGTCCGCGTGCTCGGCCAGTTGCTCGGCCAGCAGGGCGGCGGCTGGTACTTCGATCATCACCCCCAGTTGCGGGCGTTCGCTCAGGCCGAGTTCGGCACCCAAGGCGTCGAGACGCTGGCGGATGTGCAGCAGTTCGTCAACCTCGGTAACCATCGGCAACAAAATCCGGCAGCGGTGCAGTGGGCGAGTCTGCAGCAGGGCTCGCAATTGCTGATCCAGCAGTTCCGGGCGCACCTGGGCCAGGCGAATGCCCCGCAGGCCGAGCACCGGGTTGGCTTCGGCCGGCAGCGGCAGGTAATCCAATTGTTTGTCGCCACCGACGTCGATGGTGCGGATGATCACTGGCCTGTCGCCCATGGCATCGAGCACGGCCTGATAGGCCTGGCGTTGCTCTTCGTCGTCGGGGGCAGTGTGGCGGTCGACGAAGAGAAACTCGGTGCGCAGCAAGCCAACGCCATCGGCGCCGTTGGCAAAGGCCTGGCTGGCTTCGGCGCTGGAGGCGACGTTAGCGGCAACTTCAACCTCCACCCCATCGACGGTTCGCGCCGGCGTGTGGGCGAGGGTCTGTTGCTGGGCGCGCAGGGCTGTGCGTCGGGTCTGTGCTTGCTGCACCTGCGCCAGGCGCTCGGCGGTTGGCGTGAGTTCGAGGCGGCCGCCGTCGGCGTCCAGCACCACCGATTGCCCCGGTGCCTGTGCAAGCAGTGCCTCGCCCAATGCCACCAGGCAGGGCAGGCCTTTGCCACGGGCCAGGATCGCCACGTGGGACGTCGCGCCGCCCTCGGCCATGCACACACCGGCCACGCCTTGGGCGCTGAGTTGCAACAGGTCCGATGGGGTCAGTTCCTGCGCGACGACAATGGCGCCCGCCGGTACGTCGAATTGCCAGGCTTCCCCCAACAGCACCCGCAAGACCCGCTGGCGCAAGTCGTGCAAATCATTGGCGCGCTCGGCCAGCAGCGTGCTTTGCAGTTGCCGCAGCACTTGGCATTGCTCGTCGATGGAGCGGCTCCAAGCGTGGGGCGCGGCGCAACCTTGTTCGATCGACAGGTCGGCGGCGTCCAGCAGGACCGGATCTTCCAACAATGCCAGGTGGGCGCTGAAGATCGCTTGCTCATCGACGTGGCGCCGGGCCTTGGCGTTTTCCAGGGTCAATTGGATCTCGCGACTGACCTGCGCCAAGGCATCGCGAAGCCGTTGCCGTTGTTCTGCGACGTCGTGACCCCCGACATCCTCGGGCAACTGAATGCCTTCCAGGTGAACCAGCGCTCCACTGACCAGGCCGGGCGCGGCGCATACGCCGTGCAGCACACCGTCTTCGGCGCTACGGCTGGGCGCCTTGGCCGGCGGTGCCTCGGCATGGGCCTCTTCGGCCAGGGCTGTGGATAATGTTTTCAGCAGCGCTTGCAACGCCGCCTCGGCATCGCTGCCACGGCAACTGACGTGCACTTCGGCCTGTTCGGTGATCGCCAGGCCCATCATGCCCATCACACTGTCGCAGGACGCCAATCGACCGCTGAAGTGCAGGTGCGAGCGACTCTTGAAGCCTTGGGCGGTCTGGCGAACCAAGGCGGCCGGCCGCGCGTGCAGGCCGCCTCGATGAGCGATGCGGATCTGGCCGAACACTTCGATGCCGACGTCCGCTTCATCGTCGCGTGTTTCACCCGGTGTCTTGCTGACGATGTGCAGCAACGGCTCGCCGACCTTGACCCCTTTGAGGGTAATCGGCCGAGCCTGGAAGTGCTCGCCATTGGTGATGATCAGCAGGCTGACCAGGCTTTTGCAGCGCTGTGCCACGCTGTCCAGGTCATAACGCAGCAGCGCCTGGCCGTTGCTGACCCGCGTGCCCTCCTTGACCAGCATGGAAAAACCGTCGCCCTGCAATTCGACAGTGTCCAGCCCCAGATGCAGCAGCAGTTCGGCGCCGTTGTCGGCCCGCAGGGTCACGGCGTGGCCGGTGCGAGCGACGTGGATCACCTCGCCGTCACAGGGGGCGTAGAGGGTGTCGTTCAGCGGATCGATGGCGATCCCGTCGCCCATGGCGCCGCTGGCGAACACCGCGTCCGGGACGTTGGCGAGGGTGAGCACCGGCCCGCTGAGCGGGGCGCTGAGGGTCAGCTCTTTATTGTTGTTGGGCATGGGCTCGCTCTCTTTGTAATTTCGTTGACCTTGCGTTAAAGGATTGTCGGTTCAGTGGGTCCGGGTGACCTTGCTCAAGTGCCGTGGCTGGTCCGGGTCCAGGCCTCGGGCCTCAGCCAGGCTGGCGGCCATGCGGTAAAAGCTCTGGATCGCCAGGATCGGGTCCAGGGCCGGGTGTTCGGCGCGGGACAGCGTCAGGTTGCGCTCGGCGATGTCATCGGGCGCGGCCAGTAGCACCCGGGCGCCGCGTTGGCGCATGTCGGCGGCCAGGCTCAACACACCAGCCTGCTCGGCGCCGCGCGGGGCGAACACCAACAGCGGGTAATCTGCATCGATCAGTGCCATCGGCCCGTGGCGGACCTCGGCGCTGCTGAAGGCTTCGGCCTGGATCGCTGAGGTTTCCTTGAATTTGAGCGCGGCTTCCTGGGCGATGGCGAACCCGGCGCCACGGCCGATGACCATCAAGCGCTGGCCGTCACGCAGGGCCTCGACGGCGGCGCTCCAATCCTGGCTCGCGGCATCGCGCAGGCCTTCGGGCAGCGCGGTGCCGGCTTCGAGCAATTCTGCATCGTCTTTCCAATGGGCCACCAGACGCGCGCTGGCGCTGAGAGTGGCGATGAAACTCTTGGTCGCGGCGACACTGCTTTCGATGCCGGCGCACAAGGGCACGCTGAATTCACAGGCCGCCTCCAGCGGAGAGTCCTCTGCGTTGACCATCGCCACACTCAACGCGCCGCGCTTGCGCAACAGGCGCAGGCTGTTCACCAGGTCCGGGCTTTGCCCCGATTGGGAGAATGCGAACGCCACCTGGCCGCTGACCTTCAGCGGCGCCTGCTGCATGGTCACCACCGACATCGGCAGCGACGCCACCGGCAACCCCAGTTGTTGCATGGTCAGGTAGGCAAAGTAGCTGGCGGCGTGGTCGGAGCTGCCACGGGCCACGGTCATCGCCACTTGCGGCGGTTGGCGGCGCAGACGCCCGGCAATTTCCTGCAGGGCGGGGTCCAATAGCCGCAATTGGCGCTCGACGGCGGCGGACGAGGCCAGGGCCTCTTCAAGCATTTTGGAAGTCAATGGCTTCTCCTTCGACCATCACGTCGATCAGGTTCAGGGCACGATCAAGGCGCACACAGTCAGCCCAGGCGCCGGGTTGCAGGCGTCCGCGCTCGGGCAGGCCGAGGTAGTCGGCGGGGAATTGCGACAGGCGTTGCGAGGCTTCGGCGAGGGGCAGGCCGATCTTCACCAGGTTGCGCAGGGCCTGGTCCATGGTCAGGGTGCTGCCGGCCAGCGTGCCGTCGGCCAGGCGCACACCGCCGAGGCATTTGGTCACGGTGTGGCTGCCCAGCTTGTATTCGCCGTCGGGCATTCCGGCGGCGGCGGTGGAGTCGGTGACGCAATACAGGCACGGGATCGCACGCAAGGCCACGCGCATGGCACCGGGGTGCACGTGCAGCAAATCGGGAATCAACTCGGCATATCGGGCATGGGCCAGAGCCGCGCCGACGATGCCCGGTTCGCGGTGATGCAACGGGCTCATGGCGTTGTACAAATGGGTGAAACTGCTGGCCCCGGCCGCCAGTGCCGCGACGCCTTCTTCGTAACTGCCCAGGGTATGGCCGATCTGCATGCGCACGCCCCGGGCGCTGAGCGCGCGAATCAAGGCGTCGTGCCCGGCGATTTCCGGTGCGATGGTAATCACCCGGATCGGTGCCAGGGCCAGGTAGGCCTCCACTTCGGCCATCAACGCGGTGTGGGCGAAATTCGGTTGGGCACCGAGTTTGCCGGGGTTGATATAGGGGCCTTCCAAATGCACCCCCAGCACGCGTGCGCTGCCGCTGGGCCGCTGTTCGCAGAACTCACCGAGGGCCTTGAGTACGCTGGCGATTTCTTCGCTCGGCGCGGTCATGGTGGTGGCGAGCAGCGCCGTGGTGCCGAAGCGCACGTGGGTGCGGGCAATGGTTTCGAACGCTGGCGCGCCTTCCATGATGTCTTTGCCGCCGCCGCCGTGCACATGCAGGTCGATGAAGCCGGGCAGCAGGTAGGGCAGGTCGTTGCTCGCCGGGTCGCAGGGCTGGCCTTCGACGGACACGACCTTGCCGTGTTCGTGGACCAGGCGGCCGCGTATCCAGCCGTTGGCGGTGAGGATGTTGTCTTCGGACATTGGGATTCTCTGGTCGTCTAGCGCCGCAGCTCTGCGACAAAGTCGTAGTAGTCGTTGCGGCAATAGGTGTCGGTGACTTCGATGGGCGTGTTGTCTTCCAGGTAGCCGACCCGGGTCATCAGTAGCATTGCGGTGCCGGGGGCAATGCCCACCAGGGCGGCGAACTCGTCCGAGGCGTTGATGGCCTGGATGTGTTGCAGGGCGCGCACCACCGGTTTGCCGATGCCATCGAGGAATTCATAAAGCGAATCGCCCACCGCCTGTGGCTTGGGAATGATTGATGCGGGCAGGGTGCTCATCTCGATGGCCATGACCGTGTTGTCGGCCTTGCGCAGCCGTTTGAGCCGGGCGACTTTGTCAGTGGGTGACAGGCCCAGGCGAATCAGTTCTTCGTGGGTTGGCGGGGTGATTTCCCGCTCCAGCCACTGGGAGCCGGGCACGAAGCCTTTGAGCCGGAGCATTTCGCTGAACCCGCTGAGGCGCGAGAGCGGTTGTTCGAGGCGCGGGGTGATGAACGTTCCCGAGCCTTGGTTGCGGCGGATCAGGCCTTGTTCGAACAGTACTTCCAGCGCTTTGCGGGCGGTGACCCGGGAAATGCCCAGTTGCTCGCTCAAGCTGCGTTCGGAGGGCATTGCTTGCTCGGCTTTCCACTGGCCGGCGTGGATAGCGGCCTCCAGGTTGCGGGCCAGTTGCAGGTAGAGCGGGGTGGGTTGGGTGTCGTCGGGGCGCAGGGCCAGGATGTCGTTCATGTGGTGTGTCCGATGCGGTTGTAGGAGTTTTCGCTCGGTGATGGGGATCGAAGCTAATACCACTTGAATACCATGTCAACGCTGGTTTTGGCGGGTTGTCTAGATTTTCTGGGGGGCTTAAAGGTGGCTAGCTTTAAGTGGTATTAGGATGGTGTGGATAGATCGTGGGGTTACTGCGTTGGGTTGGGGGGATTAGAGGTCAGTGGTATGCATGGAGGGCGGGTTTTGAAATTTGATGTTTATTTTCGTGGTGGCCGGTGGTGGGTTGTTTATTTGGTCGGTGTGAATATCCGTTACCGCAGCAATGGATATGTACCCAATTCAATCCAAAAAAAGCCTATCTGAAATTTGTGCGAAACATCCCCGATCAGATGGCTGATCTGTCAGACGCCCTGAAGTTTCCGACATGTTTTTAAGGTTGTCCCTCAGAAACGGGGGCTCTAGTTTTCGGGGCCTACATCTCCAAACGCAGGGATCGCTCACTGGTCTTTGGCAAGGCCAAGTGGCAGATCCCAGTTTCAAGGAGCAACATCAGCCTCTGAGGTTCAAACATGGAAATGCCGGATACGATCGCCCCCCGCCTCAATACAAGTACCGCGCTGGGACAGGCTTTGGTTTCAATGTTCAAGTCCGTCGAAGCGGAGCTGACTTCTGAGAATGCAGTGCCTGGGGTGGTCAAAGTCATCGTTTTTGGTGGGTGTGCAGTGCACCTTTATACAAACCATCGTGTCTCCACGGACGTTGACGCCGAAATTTATGAGGCTAGCCTTCCAGAAGGCTTTCATCTTCGAACGTTACTTGCGGAAGTGCCTGAGCAATTTGTCGAAAAGTCCGGCCGTTTGATGGAACTCAACTACGACCTCCAATACAACACCAGCTTTGGTCCGATTCACGAGGACTATTGGGCTCGAAGCCTCCCTCTTGAAGAGTTCCCGGTAGAGTCTCCTCTACACGTTCACGTTGCTGCCCCTGTAGATATTGCGATTTCAAAGTTGGGCAGAGCAACGGATCAGGATATTGGCGACATCATGGCGCTCTTAAGGGCCGGCTTCATATTGACCACTGAGCTGCGTCGACTGGCATTGCAGGCAATTGATGTATATGTTGGCAACAAAGAGCCTCCAATTTCTGTTCTTACTCAAATTTTGCAAGATTATTTGGAGAATACAGATGGCGAAGCCTGCTAACCGCCACGTCCTCTCAGCCGCTCTGGACACATTGGTCAAAAGCCCGTTGGATCATGCAGATGATGCTGCACTCGTGAGCGCGGCCAAGGCTGTCTGGTATTCCAACTCGGACTTGATAAGCGCAGCTCAAGCTTTTCTGAGCCAACACACGGATGAGGTCGAGTTGCGTCGTGCAGGCTATTTGCTCGAACGGCTCACCCGATTTTCGTGTGTCACGGACAGCCGTGCGTTGGAAGTCTTCAAAGCCCTTGAGCTATTTTTACGTTCGACACCCAAGCAAGCCATAACCTCACAAACCGCTGTTGCGCTTCGCAAACGCCGTGATGAACTCGCTCTCTCTTGGGGGCTGAATGAAGGTCTTGGCTTGAAGGTGCAAACCCTCCTGCCTTTTCAGACTCGGCATTATGAGGCTGAGCAGCGTGCAGCGTTTGTGTAGACCCAAATGCCATCCTCAAAAACCGGCTTCGGCCGGTTTTTTGTTGTGTGAATGATCACTCTTTGGTCTGTCAGACGCCCCGAAATTTCCGACATGTTTTTAAGGTTGTGCCTCGGAAGCGAGGGCTCTAGCCTTTGGGTGTCGCTGCCAATTCAGCGACCGGGTTTGACCGTCCGAAAAAATCAAGGGGCAACAGGCCCGGACGTTTTGTCCTGGGCTCCATTAATTTAAAGGAGCTTCAATTGAAAAATAATTCTGACATGCCAAAACCCGCCTCCACCTTCCCCTACGGCGACTACGCCCCCGACAAGCTGAAAGAAGCCGCCGACCGCGCGATGGACCATTACCTCAAACCCGACGGCAGCGAACCAGACCCCCAACCCTCGGTGCAGTTGTTCAGCGTATCGGACAACGTTGACACCGAAACCTTACTAGCCAACCTCAGCGAAACCCTGGCCTCGGCCAATGCGGTGCTTAGCGACCTCCTGTTTGACTTGGACGGTTCGCGGCGGCATGTGGCGTTGGGTGTGGCGCAGATGATCGATCTGGGAACGTTGTTGGCAAACAAGGCCTTGGACCGGGTAGAGCTTCGGACTTGATGCCACGTAACCTGTGGTGAGGGAGCAATCTCGCGCGGGGCTCTGTAGGAGCTGGCGAAGCCTGCGATCTTTTGATCTTTCGCTTGAGACTCAAGTGCCTGGGGCAAGATCGCAGCCTCGTTGCACTCGACAGCTCCTACAGGCGCAGCCCAGCGGGGACTCCCTCGCCACAAGAAGCTCCTGCCGCAGGAGGGGGAGGCGCTACGGCCGGATTTCGATCATCGTGCCATCCGGCACCAGGTTCCAGACCTCGCGCATGTCCACATTGCGCATGGCGATGCAGCCGTCGGTCCAGTCCAGCGTATGGAACAACTGCTCAGGGTTCTCTTCCGAATCAGGCGTGCCGTGGATCATGATCATGCCCCCCGGCTCAACGCCTTCGCGGCGGGCGCGGGCGGCGTCGCTGATGTTGGGGTAGGAAATATGCATCGACAGGTAGTAGTTCTCGCTGGTCTTGCGCCAGTCGATCCAGTAGAAACCTTCAGGGGTGCGCTTGTCGCCCTCGATCAGCTTGGGGCCTTTTTTGGCGCCCCTGCCCAGTGAGATGCGATAGGTCTTGAGCGGCTTGCCGTCGTTGATCAATTGCAATTGATGGGCGGACTTGAGCACCAGCACTTTTTCGATGACCTTGCCGTTGTAGGTTCCCACCGCAGAGGCCTGGGACATCGCAGTGAACGACAAGCAGAACAAGACAAGCAACCAGCGCATTGAAACGATATCCCTAGAGGTGTTGTGGCTATATTGGTTTTTTATGTATTGGCAGGCTGAGCCAGCGGTGGGATCGATTCGGATCGCACAGGGTAATCTTCGGCCCGGCGGTCCGCGTAGAAATATTCCAGGGTACGGCCCACTGTGCGGAAAGCCAGTTCGTCCCAGGGAATGTCCGCTTCTTCGAACAGCTTCACCTCCAGGCTCTCGGGCCCGGCGGCGAAATCCTCATCCACCAGTTCGGCGCGGAAGAATACATGTACCTGGCTGATATGCGGTACGTCAATCAGCGTATAGATGCTCAAATTTCGCACCCGGGCGCAGGCTTCTTCGGCGGTTTCGCGCACGGCGGCCTGTTCGACCGTTTCGCCGTTCTCCATGAAGCCCGCCGGCAGCGTCCAGTAACCGCGCCGCGGCTCGATGGCGCGCCGGCACAACAGGACCTTACTGCCCCAGGTCGGTACGCAACCGGCCACGATGTTGGGGTTCTGGTAATGGATGGTATGGCAGGCGTCGCAGACAAAACGCAGGCGCGAGTCGCCTTCGGGTATGCGCTGGGTCACCGGGTTACCGCACTGGCTGCAGAATTTCATGCTTGGATTCCTGAATGCTGCGCCTATCTTGGCGGTGCAGGCCGGTGTCGGCAAGTTGTCCTTTCGCGACACGACGCGGTGCGGGGGTTGGGCCGCTTGAACGATTGGTGCATGATGCAAGGTAGCGAATAAATCGAGAAGTCTCATGCTGGACGAGCTACTGCATCGAGTAAGCAACCATACCCCGCACGATCTGCAGGCTGACCAACGTTTCCCTGAAGCCGCGGTGCTGGTGCCGATTACCCGCAGCGATGAACCGGAGCTGGTACTGACCCTGCGCGCCAGCGGGCTCTCGACCCATGGCGGCGAGGTGGCGTTCCCCGGCGGGCGCCGCGACCCGGAAGACCCGGACCTGATCTTCACTGCCCTGCGCGAAGCCGAGGAAGAAATCGGCCTGCCGCCCGGGCTGGTGGAAGTGATCGGCCCCCTCAGCCCGCTGATCTCACTTCACGGCATCAAGGTCACGCCTTATGTCGGAGTGATTCCGGACTACGTCGAATACCAGGCCAACGATGCCGAGATCGCTGCGGTGTTCAGCGTGCCGCTTGAGTTTTTCCGCAAGGATCCACGCGAACACACGCACCGGATCGATTACCAGGGCCGCAGTTGGTACGTGCCCAGCTATCGGTTTGGCGAATTCAAGATCTGGGGCCTGACGGCGATCATGGTCGTGGAGTTGGTCAACCTGCTGTACGACGCCGAAATCGACCTGCACAAACCGCCCAAGAGCTTCATCAATACCTGACGCCCCGAGGACTCTCATGAAATACCGCCTGGGCGATGCCCGTGTCGAAACCCACCCACAGAGCTGGGTCGCGCCCAACGCCACGCTGGTTGGCAAGGTCCGCCTCGAAGAGGGCGCCAATGTCTGGTTCAACGCCGTGCTGCGCGGTGACAACGAACTGATCCTGATCGGCAAGAACAGCAACGTGCAGGACGGCACGGTAATGCACACCGACATGGGCTATCCGCTGACCATCGGCACCGGCGTGACCATCGGCCACAACGCCATGCTCCATGGCTGTACGGTGGGCGACTACAGCCTCATCGGCATCAACGCGGTGATTCTCAACGGCGCGAAGATCGGCAAGAACTGCATCATCGGCGCCAACTCGCTGATCGGCGAGGGCAAGGAAATTCCCGATGGTTCGCTGGTGATGGGCTCGCCCGGCAAGGTGGTGCGTGAACTGACCGAGGCCCAGAAAAAAATGCTCGAGGCCAGCGCGGCGCACTATGTGCACAATTCCCAGCGCTACGCCCGCGACCTGGTCGAGCAGGAACCATGAGCGCCCCTGAACGCCCGGTGCCTTCGCCCTGCGTGAACATCTGTGCGCTGGACGATGACGACATCTGCACCGGTTGCCAGCGCACCGTGGCGGAGATCACCCGTTGGAGCCGGATGGACAACGACGAGCGGCGCAGTGTGTTGGCGCTGTGTCATGAGCGGGCCAAGGCCAGTGGGTTGGTGTGGATGTTGCCAGCAAGGCGCTGATGCCGGATATGGAACACAAACCCCTGTGGGATACCTATCTGTGGGAGCAAAGCTTGCTCGCGATGCAGGCGCCCTGGTCTTCAGGTAAACCGCGTGATCTTCATCGCGGGCAAGCCTTGCTCCCACAGGTTTGACTCACACCGCTATGTGCTCTGCAGGCCTCTATTTCAACGATGCCAACCGATCCAACCCCACCACCCCCAACGCAATCGCGATAAACCCCAGCAATATCCCCCCGGCATTGATGAACACCTGTGGATAACCCAGATTCGCCACATCGATGAAAGGGTAGGGGTAAGCCGCCAATAGATCCCCGCGCAGCAGGACATAGGCGAAATACACCAAGGGGTAGATCACCCAAAGCCCGATGTGGCCCAGGCGCAAGCTGCCTTTGGGCACGTAGAGCCACCAATAGACGATGTACAGCAAGGGCACCACGTCGTGCAGTAGCTCGTCGGCCACGAACTGCCAGCCTTCGGGTTGCCAGAGGTGGCGCAGCAGCAGGTTGTAGGCCAGGCTGACCAGGGCGATGCTCACTGCGACGCCGCTGCGCACGCTGGGCAGCAGGAACCAGCGCCGGGCCGCCGACTCGCGAGCGGTCAGTTCCCAGGTCAGCACCACGGCCACCAGGGTGTTGGTCAGGACCGTGAAGAAACTGAAGAAACTCACCAGCCCGCCCAGCAGGCTCGCGTCCAGTTTCCAGCGACCAAGCAGGATCAGATACAGCTGGATGCTCAATCCCACCCAGCCCAGCAGTGCCGTCACGCAGACAAAACGCTGTCGCAGCGTGAGGTGACGACCCTGATTACTCCCCACGACTCAGACCGGCCGCTTGGTGCGCATCAACTTGATGTACAGGCGCTCGACTTTCTCCCGCGCCCATGGCGTCTTGCGCAGGAAGGTCAGGCTCGACTTGATGCTCGGGTCGCTCTTGAAGCAACGGATGTCGATGCGTTCGGCCAGGCCCGACCATTCATAGTGCTGCACGAGGGCGTTGAGGATCTGCTCCAGCGTCACGCCGTGCAGTGGATTGTTGTTGGGTTCGGTCATGGGAGGCCTTCGCGCTAAAGGTGTAAAACCGCGCACCTTAGCCGAGGTGCCCTTAGGGTGGAAGCATAGCCTTCATCATGGCCGCCCAGCGCCAGGCGCACTGTTACCGAATCCGAGATGATTCATGTCAACAAAAGCCCTTTCTCTATTGAGAACGGGACATTATCCTTGCGCCACCTGCTGAAACGCTTCTTCTGGCGTGCCGAAGCCTCTGCGTCCAGCTCGATCCTGCTGAAAGATTAAAAAACGCCCAGTGTCCAGACGCTGAAAGACAGCGCTGTCTCGGCGAATTCCTGTGGGAGCGAGCTTGCTCGCGATAACGATTGCACATTCAACCTTGAAGCCAACTGACACGCCGCCATCGCGAGCAAGCTCGCTCCCACAAGGGATCGCGGCAACCGAATTTGCCTTTTTTCAACTGAACCAAGCCCTCGCAAGATCGTCATCTACAGTGACTACTTGCGCGGGACTCCTTAAAACGTCACGGAGAAACACACTATGAGCACTGAGGGTGCTTTGAGTCGAAGCCGTCTGCTACCGAGTTTGCTCGGCATTCTGCTTCTATTGATGGGCCTGGTCCTGTTGGCCGGGGAGTCAAGCTGAGCACGCTTGGCGGCTCGTTGTATTACCTGCTGGCCGGGATCGGCCTGGCGCTGACCGGCGTGTTGCTGATCATGGCCCGTCGCGCGGCCCTGGGCCTGTACGCGCTGGTGCTGTTCGCCAGCACCGTGTGGGCGTTGTGGGAAGTGGGCCTGGACTGGTGGCAACTGGTGCCGCGCCTGGCAATGCTGTTTGCCCTGGGCATCGTCATGTTGCTGCCGTGGTTCCGCCGCCCGCTGTTGACCGCCGAAGCCTCGGCCATGGGCACCCGCGCATTGGGCGCCGCCGTGGTCATCGCCGGTATCGCCGCGCTCGCCAGCCAGTTCACCAACCCGGGTGAGATCAAGGGCCAACTGGACCGCGACAGCGTGCCGGGCATGGCCAACACCGCACCGGCCATGCCGGACGGCGACTGGAACTCCTACGGGCGCAGTGCCCATGGCGACCGCTATTCGCCGCTGGCACAGATCACCCCCGAGAACGTCAGCAAACTGGTGCCGGCCTGGACCTATCGCACCGGCGACCTGCCAGGGCCGAACGACCCGGGTGAAACCACTGCCGAAAACACCCCGCTGAAGGCCAACGGCATGCTCTACGTGTGCACGCCTCACAGCCAGGTGATCGCCCTGGAGCCTGACACCGGCAAGGAAATCTGGCGTTTCGATCCGAAGCTTTCCACGCAAAAAGCGCAAAACTTCAAGGGTTGGGCCCACATGACCTGCCGTGGCGTGACCTATCACGATGACGCCGCGTACGCCTCTGCCGAGCAGAGCCCGACGGGTGCCGCCAGCTCCACGCCGGCCAGCACCGTCTGCCCACGGCGGATCTTCCTGCCGACCGCCGACACCCGTCTGATCGCCCTCAACGCCGACACCGGCAAGATGTGCGAAGACTTCGGCGACAAGGGCCAGGTCGACCTGACCGCCAACATCGGCGGTTTCACGGCCGGCGGTTACTACTCCACGTCGCCACCGGCGGTTACCCAGAACCTGGTGGTGATCGGCGGCCACGTCACCGATAACGTCTCCACCGACGAGCCTAGCGGCGTCATCCGTGCCTACGACGTGCACACCGGCAAGCTGGTGTGGAACTGGGACAGTGGCAAGCCGGACGACACCACACCGATTGCCGAAGGCCAGACCTACACCCGCAACTCGCCGAACATGTGGTCCATGTTCAGCGTCGATGAAAAACTCGGCATGCTCTACCTGCCAATGGGCAACCAGACTCCCGACCAGTTCGGCGGCCTGCGCACGCCGGAGTCGGAAAAATATTCCGCCGGTCTGACCGCCCTGGACATCGCCACCGGCAAGGTGCGCTGGTACTTCCAGTTCACTCACCACGACCTGTGGGACATGGACGTCGGCGGTCAACCGACCCTGATGGACATGAAGACCGCCGATGGTGTGAAACCGGCTGTACTGGCTTCCACCAAGCAGGGCAGCATCTACGTGCTGGACCGCAGCAATGGCCAGCCGATCATCCCGATCAAGGAAATCCCGGTGCCCCAAGGCGCGGTGGAAGGTGACCACACCTCGCCGACCCAACCGATGTCCGACCTGAACTTCGTGCCGCCGGTCCTCAAGGAACGCGACATGTGGGGCGTGACCCCGTTCGACCAGATGCTCTGCCGGATCGACTTCAAGTCGCTGCGCTATGACGGCATGTACACGCCGCCATCGCTGCAAGGCTCGATCGTTTACCCGGGTAACTTCGGCGTGTTCGACTGGGGTGGCATTTCGGTGGACCCGGTGCGCCAGATCGCCTTCGTCAACCCGAGCTACATGGCGTTCAAGTCGAAACTGGTGCCGGCGGCCGAAGTGGCTGGTGGCCCGGGGCGCAAGAGCGAAACCGAAGGCGTGCAGCCGAACAAGGGCGCGCCCTATGGTGTGATCCTCGAAGCGCTGCTCTCGCCAATGGGCCTGCCTTGCCAGGCGCCTGCATGGGGTTATGTCGCGGCCGTGGACCTGACCAACAACAAAACCCTGTGGAAGCACAAGAACGGCACCGTGCGTGACAGCTCGCCGGTACCGATCCCGCTGAGCATGGGCGTTCCGAGCCTGGGTGGCACGTTCACCACCGCCAGCGGCCTGGCGTTCCTGAGCGGCACCCTCGACCAGTACCTGCGTGCCTATGACGTGAAAAACGGCAAGCAACTGTGGGAAGGCCGCCTGCCAGCCGGCGCCCAGACCACGCCGATGACCTACACCGGCAAGGACGGCAAGCAATATGTGCTGGTTGTTGCCGGTGGCCACGGTTCCCTGGGCACCAAGCAGGGCGATTATGTGATCGCCTACAAACTGCCGGATTAAGCGGGAGTGATCGTTCCCACGCTCCTGCGTGGGAATGCATCCGGTGACGCTCTGCGTCATCCTCTCCACAAGCGGAACGCGGAGCGTCCCTGGCGGCGTTCCCACGCAGGAGCGTGGGAACGATCTGGGATAAAACAGGCGCTTATGAAAAAGGCGATACCTTTGCGGGTATCGCCTTTTTTATTATCGATGTCCCCCAGTTAACTGGGGGCAAGCGATATTGGTTACAGTTCGATCCTGACGGCCTGCGAAGCGCGGGTCGCCTTGGCGCGGGCGGCTTCGATGGACTCGTCGCGGGCCAGGGCCACGCCCAGGCGGCGCTGGCCGTTGACTTCCGGTTTGCCGAACAGGCGCAGGGCGGTGTCCGGTTCGCTGAGGGCCGCGCCCAGGTTGGCGAAAGCGGTCTGGGTCGATTGGCCTTCCACCAGGATCACCGCCGAGGCCGAAGGGCCGAACTGGCGGATCAGCGGGATCGGCAGGCCGAGAATGGCGCGGGCATGCAAGGCGAACTGCGACAGGTCCTGGGAGATCAGCGTCACCAGGCCAGTGTCGTGCGGGCGCGGCGAGACTTCGCTGAACCACACCTGGTCACCCTTGATGAACAGCTCGACGCCAAACAGGCCGCGACCACCCAGGGCCTCGGTCACCGCCTTGGCGACGCGTTCGGATTCGGCCAGGGCCACCGGGCTCATGGCTTGTGGCTGCCAGGATTCCTGATAGTCGCCCTTTTCCTGACGGTGGCCGACCGGTGCGCAGAAGGTGGTGCCGCCGACGTGGCGCACGGTGAGCAAGGTGATTTCGTAGTCGAAATCGATGAACCCTTCGATGATCACTCGGCCCTTGCCGGCACGGCCGCCTTCCTGGGCGTAGTCCCAGGCTTTTTGCACGTCATCGGTACTGCGCAGCAGGCTCTGGCCCTTGCCCGAGGAACTCATCACCGGCTTGACCACGCACGGGAAACCCAGGGTCTCCACGGCCTTGCGGTAGTCTTCCACTGTGTCGGCGAAGAAGTACGGCGAGGTCGGCAGGCCCAGCTCTTCGGCGGCCAGGCGACGGATACCTTCACGGTTCATGGTCAACTGCGCGGCACGGGCGGTGGGGATCACGGTGAAGCCTTCGGCCTCCAGTTCCACCAAGGTGGCGGTGGCGATGGCTTCGATTTCCGGCACGATGAAATGCGGCTTCTCGGCCTCGATCACCGCACGCAGGGCAGCACCGTCGAGCATGTTGATCACATGGCTGCGGTGGGCCACTTGCATGGCCGGCGCGTTGGCGTAGCGGTCCACGGCAATCACCTCGACGCCCAGGCGCTGCAGTTCGATTACCACTTCCTTGCCCAGCTCACCGCTGCCACACAACAAAACGCGGGTCGCGGTGGGCGACAATGGGGTTCCGATACGGGTCATCTGAAGGTCCTCAAACAGGAGCGGATCATCGCGGGTTGCGCGCCGGGCGAGCTTCCCATGGGAGAAAGCGCGGCATTTTACATGAACCGCCCGGCGATGGCCTGTTTGCGTAAACGCCAGGCCATGATCAGCCAGACGGCGGTGACCCCGGCGAATTTCGAGAGCAGGGCGGTGATCACCACAGCAGGCGTCAGGGCGTCGATCAAACCGAAGAAGATGAACGTGTCCAGGGGAATGCTCAGGGCCGAACTGATCCACAACCGGTCATGGAGTGGGCGCTTGGTGATCGTGAACACCAGCCAGTCGATGCACTCGGACACCGCGAATGCCGTGGCGCTCGCCAGGGCGATGGTCGGGTCCGAGGTGACATAGGACAACACCAGCGCCACCAGCATCGCCGCAATGGCACCGTGGCCGAAGCGGGTCTGCACCATGTCCCGCAGGATAAACACCAGGCCACCCCAGGCCGACCAGATAATGTCCAGGTGCGGTGCGGCGGAAAACGCGAAGTTGATCAGCACGACACTGCTGATGTAGGCGAGCAGGAAAAGCATGGGGCGGGGTACCTGAATGGAATGTCGGCAGAACAATTGATTATCTGGCCGGGATCCGCAAGGTGATATTCAAATCCCCCGCCCAACCGCTCGTCTAAAACCTGTTCGGATCTGTCAACTCTGACAGTAGGCCCCCACGCGCATTCGAGCTCTGATAGAGCCTCGGTATATCTGTTCCATTCCGTGGGGATTACTCATGACCGACTCATCGAAAACGGCTGATTCCACCATACTTGACCTGTACCCGCCCAGCTTACCCGGCGCCACCCAGCCCGTGGCAGGCGCCGACTATGGTGTCCCCATCCACCTTTATGTGCCGCTGCCCTTCGGCTGCGAAGTGTTGGTGCAGGCTTATTGGGGCCAGCAGCCAAACGACAACGTTTCGATCAACCTCAATGGTGAGGAGGCGCTGGATAGCAAACAGACTCAGGGCCTCGATGATGATGTCACGTTGTACATTCCACATGGCAAATTGTTGCCCGGCCTGGTCAATCGACTGACGTACACCGTGAAACGCCCCGGTATGAACGATCAAACCTCGACCCCTCCGCTGGAGATCCTGTACAACAGCATCCGACCGGGCAACCAGGACAGGTCACCGGGTGAGCCCGGGCATTCGGAACTGGTGTTGCTATTGCCGGACGAAATCAAGAACGGTGTGGGCCCAGGTTTCGTCAGTGCGACGGTCTGCGTGGAATACCCCTACTGCCGGGCCTATGACGAAATCCGGCTCAACTGTAATGGCCGTGACGTATTTCACAAGGTGGATGCAACCCAGGCCCCCGCCCCGCCAAACCACGGCTCGGCGACGCCTACCCGGATATGTTTCGACGTCACCAGCGCCGATCTGGTCGACGATCCTGAATTCATGTTTTCCTTCACTGTCAGAGACCAACTCTTTAACAGCCCGGATCTCGACAACGTTTGGTCGGCCGTGCAAATAGTGGATGTGGACAAGGCCGGGCAAAGACTGTTGGCGCCGATTCCACGGGAAATCCTGAGCGAAGCGGGCGATGACCCAAGCATCATCGATCTCGACAAACTGGGTGCCAACCCGCTGTCGTTGATCATCCTGACCAGCGACCCGCGTTTTATGCCTGGGGACCTCATCGAGGCAACTTATACGGCCAAAGTCATGGGCCAGCCGGAGGTCGTGGTGCCCGTGACGGGCATTGTCGAGGTGGATGAGTTGGGGCAGAAAAAGGCCTGCGTGCTTCAGATCCCTAACGACAAGGTCTTCCGGGACAGTACCGTGCACGTGTCATACAGGTTGTTGAGGGGCACCACACCCATAGGCTCTTCAAAAACCGCAATTGCGACGGTCATCGGCACTGCACGGGGGTTGCCACCACCCGAAATCGAAGAGGCCACTGGCAGCGTGCTCGATCCTATCAAGGCCGCCAGTACACTGACCGCGCTGGTGCCGCATTACCAAGGCATGCTGAGCACGGACAAGGTGAGCGTGACCTGGGCCGGGCACGGCACGCCGGAGGGGGGCTCGCACACCACCACGCCGCAAGAGGTGGGGACGGTGGGTGAGAAACCGATCGGTCTGCCACCCGAGGTCGTGGCCTACAGTCTGGGCAGGTCGGTGACGGTCATCTACACCGTGACGCGCGACGTGACCTGGCCACCGTCGCCGCCCCTGACATTGACTGTGCTGGAGCTTTCCGCGCTGCCCAGACCCTTGATCGTGGATGCCGCCAATGGCGGTGTGGGCGCTGAGTTCAACATCGACAGCTTCGCCGGAGACTCCCGCGTCGACGTGGAGCCCTGGCCGCTGATCGCCGCAGGCCAGTGCGTGTGGTTGCGTGCTGAAGGGACTGACTTGATCGGCGTGGATTTCAGTATTGATCTGTACACCGCGAGGCCGGTGAGCCCCGGGGAAGTGACTGCGGGCCTGTCGATAGTGCTGCCGCGGACCCAGATCAATCGCTTGCGCAACGGCTCGGACCTCAAGCTTATCCTGGATGTGACCTTCAATCGCAGCGTTGATAAAAGCCAGGCCACCGCCTTTCCAATACGAACTTATCTGGTAACCCCGTTGCCCCTGGATGACGTGTCCAGATTTGAAAACACTAACTGGAATGGATGGCGTGCTGGACCGGCGGCGCAGGATCCGCGGGATTGGAATTTTAGTCAGGGCGAAGGCGGACGCACATACCTGGGCAATGGAACCTATACCAATAATTCCGCCGGGATCGTGCTATGGAAGGGCTACATCGGTCTGAGGGTAGGCGCACGCTACGAATTCAGTCTCGATGCACGACGCCACGCCAACACGTCCGATGCGGTGCCCAGCCTGTCGCTTGCGACGAAAACCCATGGACGTATCAGTGAGGTTGTCACCTTGGCAACGACCACCTGGCAAGTGCTCAGGGGTGAATTTGTCGCGACTGAGCGGGAAATCGAGCTGCATGTCAACAGTCACCAAGCCAGTGGCATGGGCAATGACTACTACGTGACCGACATCCGTCTGCGCATGCTGTAGCCAAGGTTACGCCGTCATGAGCGAGTGATGGGAGACGATGCCCGTGGCACAGGGGCCAGTGAACGGCCCCTCATTCTTCGTCGCTACCCTCCGCCTTCCAATACCCCACCGCCTTCACGAAATCCTGGTCCAGGCCTTTCTCCTCCAGCAACACCTTGCGAATCTGCCGCGACACCTTGCTTTCGGTCGCGACCCAGGCGTACAGCTTGCCGCCGGGCATTTCCAGCTGTTGCACGGTGCGCAGCAGGTTGTCCTGGCGGCCTTCGCGCAGCACCCAGATCACGTGCACCTGCGCCGGGCTTTGGAGCACTTGCTGTTCGGCGCCGTTTTCCACTTCCACCACCACCAGGGCACGCCGGTTGGACGCCAGGCCTTCGAGGCGGCGGGCGATGGCGGGCAGGGCGGTTTCGTCGCCGATCAGCAGGTAGCTGTCGAAGATGTCCGGCACGATCATCGAGCCCCGTGGCCCGGCTATGTGGAGGTATTGGCCTGGCGCCGCCTGGGCCGCCCAGGTAGATGCCGGGCCGTCGCCGTGAAGCACGAAATCGATGTCCATCTCCAGGGTGTCCAGGTCATAGCGGCGCGGGGTGTAGTCGCGCATCTCTGGCATTGGCCCCTGAGCCTTGCCGGCGCCGGGGTTGAAGTTTTCCAGGGCGGCATGTTCCTCGGCGTTCTGCGGGAACAGCAACTTCACGTGATCGTCGGTGCCGAGGCTGACGAACCCGGCCAATTCCGGCCCGCCGACGGTGATGCGGCGCATGCGTGGGGTCAGGTCCTGCACCCGCAACACCTGCAGGCGACGGCGTTTGATCTCGTGGGTGACGCGGTGAATGGCGTTTGGATCGACTTCAGTCATTGGCTTGACTCCGAGACAGGTGGACGGTCGGTGCTGTCGATAATGGCTTTGGCGGTGTCGTTGAGCAGGTCGCGCACCCGCCGGATTTCTTCCGGGCTCCAGTGGCCAGGATGCTTTTGCAGCGCATGCCGCAGGTTATACACCGCTTCCTGGATTTCCGGGGGACGATCATGGCCGCGCAGCGTGCGCTTGCTGATTTCAATGCGCGTGCGCACCTCATTCAACGCTTGGGCCTGGTCCTCAAGTAATAGACGTCCGGCATCGGTCACGCTGTAGCATTTTTTTCCATCATCGACGCCGCAGGTGACCATTGCGCTCATTTCCAGGAAGGACAGGGTCGGGTAGATCACGCCGGGGCTGGGGCTGTAGGCGCCGTCGAACATGTTTTCGATCCGGCGGATCAGGTCATAACCGTGGCAAGGTTGTTCGGCAATCAGCGCCAGTGACAGCAACTTCAGGTCACCGGCGGCAAAGACCCGTGGGGCGCGACTGTTACGTTCACGGCGCGCCGAGTGTCGTTCGAAACCGTCGTGTTCGTATTCGCGTTTGAAATGGGAATAAGGATCTGTCATATGCGTTCTCCGTTCTGCATAAGATAGGGCTGAGATATAACTTTGCCGTGAGATATATCTTTAAGGATGGATATAACTAGGAACTAAGATATATCGAGTTTCGTTGCCCGCTACTTCTGATGAAACAAGACCTTACCTGAATACGATATGGCAGTGGATGATGGGATTTTGCGGCGGTTTTTCTTGACTTTGAAGGGCGCGGCGATACTGCTGGGCGTGTGGGCCGTTTCTGACATACAAACTTAAATTTTATAAAGAATCGGGTATTTTTCGCCCATTCGTGTGCCGGTTTTACTACACGCTTGTGGGAATCTGCCTGCTTTTTTTAATTGCAAAGAGCCGATCATGCCCCAGCGTTGGAGGAGCAGATCAAGTTGTTGTTGAACTGCCACTTCAACCTTTCTCTTTATGCCAAGAACAGGTGTTAACAACATGCTCAAACAATTCGTAACCGCTGCTTCCCTGACTGCCGCTGCCTTGGGCGCTTCGCAGGTATTCGCGCTCGATGATGCACGCTCCGCTATCCACATCACCGCGAACATCCCGACCCAGCAGTTCCACGTGCAGCCACGTGACCCGAACTTCGGTAAGGATGAAATCATGAGCTACAACACGGTCAGTGGCACCCTGACTTCGCTGCGCCAGACCTTCGACGTGAAGAACACCGAAGGTTCGGTCCATGCCTACATCGAGGGTGGCCCGGCGGCGCTGTACAACGGCAGTGACTCCATTGCCCTGACCACCAACTTCAATGGCGTCACCCTGACCGCCATCGCTCAGGAAGTGGTGGATGATGCGACGTCCACTCCAGGCACCCAGGCTGACATGACCATTGTCGCGGCCAAGCCTCTGGATACCCAGAACGGTCTGTACACCGCCGACATGACCGTGATCTTCGACGCCGTGCCGCGCCCGTGATCCTGTTCGATGCCCGGTGAGTTCCAGCTCACTGCACGGGCATCGCCGCAGGCCGTCCGGCGCTCCCCAGCCGGGCGGCCAGCACCTGAAACGCCTTGATCGCTCGCAGATTATGAGAATCCGTTGATGTTTCCGATGACACCCATCGCGGGTGCGCTCGCGCTATTGTTGTGCGCGAATGCATGGGCCGCGCCGACTGCCCCCGGTACGACACCGAGAAGCCTGTTGTCCCAGGCCAAGGGCCTGCCGGCGGAGTTTGAATCGCACTTCTTCGATGTGCCTCTGGCGGTTCGTATTGAACTCAATCAACAGTACCTCGGCGAAGCCATGGTGGTCTTGTCGCGGGACGATCGTATAACCCTGCTCGAATTCACCGACACGCACGACAGCACGATAAAAGCTGTCGAGCGCGACCAATGGGCGCAGCATCTCAAGCAAGGACAAGTACTGGGCGCCTGTGAAGGCAGCTGTCCGTCAGGGCTGCTGGCCGTGCACTACAGCCTTGAAAATTCATTGGTGTCGATACTGACCCGGGATGTCGAGCGAGGCACCGAAGCCAAGCGCTATTACGATCAACCGGAAGGCGGCAGCCTCGGCCTGATCTTCAACAACCAACTGAACATCAACGGTGGCCAGGAGCAGGACACGGGCGGGCGTTATGGCCTCAATGCCAGTTCCAGCGTGGGCAACTGGAGCCAGTCGCTGGACCTTCAGCTTTCGCGTCTTGGCGGGCCGGACGACAAGCTGTACCGCGCTGTCCATGAGCTCCATACCCAACGAGAAATGGAGGGGACTTTTTTCCGCCTGGGCTATTTCACGCCCAGCTCCGATGGTTTGAATCGGCAGATCCGTTCGTTCGGCGCCAACCCGGACACCGCGTTGGGGGTGATGTACGGCAGCTCCGACAGCCTGGCGATCGAAAATCCCAAACCCAGCGTCTACCCCATTTATGTCACCGCCAGCCGCCAGGCGTCGGTGGAGATTTACCGCAGCGGGCTGCTGATCAACACTCAGGCGGTCAGCGCCGGCTTGCAGAGCCTGGACACCCGGCCCTTGCCCGGCGGTATCTATGAAGTGGAAGTGCGGCTGATCGAGGACGGGCAAACCACCGCCACCAGCCAGGAGCTGGTCTACAAGCCCAATAACTGGAGCGACGCGGAGGACCGCTGGCGCTACAACCTGTTCGCCGGGCGCGAGACCAGGCTCTGGAGCAACTGGGAAGACCAGCCCTCGGGGTTCACGACAGCGGGCGTCGGCTTCAACTACCTGCTGCATCCGCGGGTGATCCTGGGCGCCTCCACGCGCCAGGTGCAGGACAAACTGCAAGTGGGCACCTCGGTGGATTGGACGCTGGCGACCAACACCAGCCTGTACGCCAACGTCTATCAGACCCAGCAGTACGGCACCGGCATGGACGTGCAAGGCTTGTACAGCTATGGCCATGGCAGCGTGGTGGCCAGCCACAACCGCAGTTGGCTGGACACCCGCAACACCTATGAAACCCTTGCGGACGGCACTCGTATCCGCCAGCGCAACGTGTTCGTCGGCCATACCAGCAACTCGTCGCTGTCGGTCAACCATCGCTTGAGCAACAAGACCTCCGTCAACGGACGGCTGGCCTACAGCGAAGGCAATGTCCAGGGCACCGGCCTGGACCTGGGCTGGACCCAGCGCGGCAAGTTGCGCGGCAGCGATGCCAACTGGCGGCTGTCGGTGTTCGACCGCCCCGGCACCTCAAGTACCGCCGACCGGCGCAATCGCGGCGTCGACCTGAGCGTCAGCGTCGCCCTGGGCGGGCCGGGCGAGTACTGGTCGGGCAGCATCGGCACCCGCACCTCGCGGGACGGCGATCGCGACCACAATGCCTCGCTGACCTATCGCCGGGACCTGGAAGATCACGTGTTGCAAAGCGTCTCCGCCACGGCGCTGGCCGACACCTATGGCGTGGGCCTGTCCGGCATCGCCAGTTTCATGACCGATTCGCTTTACGGCGACGGTTTCGTCCAGCGCTCATCCTATAACGACAACCTCACCGGCGGCCTGAACCTGAGCAGCACCGTGGCCGTGGGCGACCAGAAAGCCGCCTTCACCGGCCTGCCCCAGGGGCGCGGCGCGGGCATGATCGTCGATGTGGAAACCGACCTGGACGATGTCGCCCTGCGCGCCGATGACTTGACCGGTGGCAGCACGGCGTTGCGTCCGGGCCGTAACTTCGTCCCTATCACCGCCTACAAAAACAGCATGGTGACCTTCGACTTCGACGGCGTGCATCCGCCGGCGGCGAACATCGAGCCTTCGCGCACCCGTTATCACCTGAACAAGGGTGGGGTGGACTACCGCAAGATCCACGTGATGAAAACCGTGACCGTGCTCGGGCGTTTGCTCGACGGGCAGGGCCAGCCGCTTCGGGGCCATCACGTGATCAACCACGCCAGTCGCGGCATCAGCGAGGTGGACGGGTTCTTCTCCATGGAAATGAATGCCGGCTCGCCCACCCTGGAAGTGCGCTACGGCAATGAGTTGTTCTGCCGGTTCCGCCTCGACCCGGACAACGCCGGCCGCGAAGGCGATGTGCTGATGATCGGTGACTTGCGCTGCACGCCGGACACCCTGGCCGATACGACGCTGGCCGAGGCCGGGACGAAGCAGCGCTCATGAGAACCGTGGGAGCAAAGCTTGCTCGCGATGAACGATAACGCCGTTCACCTGAAGACCCGGGCGCCTGCATCGCGGGCAAGCCTTGCTCCCACAGGTGAGTTGCTCACCACCTATTTGCAATGATTTGTCTTGATGTATGAGGTTGTATAAATGAAACCCTTATCGGTTGCAGTGCGCAGCGTGGTCTCGGTGTTGTTGTTTGCGTGTGTGCCTATGGCCAATGCCTTGACCCAGGACATTAGCGCACTGTTCAGGCCTGACTCATCGAAACCCAACGAAAATACCTTTCTCAATACCACGCCTGTTAGCGGTTACTGCGCACAATATCCGTCGGAATGCAGGGCAACAAAGATGTTCAGCATTCGGTTGCCCTTTATCTTCAGTTCGACCAGTCCTATTCAAGCCAACCATGGGGATGCTCGACAGGGCGCGATGTTTAAACTCCCTACTACTTGGCGCACGACACAGGTGACCCATTCAGTGACGGGTGAAACCGAGGTCGTTGAAGTGCGCTGGTCCGGTATAGGTTCGACATACCGACTCTCTGGTAACGTCATCGACTTGGTAGGTGGCGGCGTGTCGCTCTTGATCGCCCATCAACGATTATGGAGCGGTCTTAGTTGGGTATATGCCCCATCGCCTTGTAGATACAGCGGTATAGGGTTGTATACCAATACCGACTACACCTTCTTCTGGAAAACCCCGGTAGAGGGGGTATGTGCAAAAGGGGCCAATTATTTGATCCCTGGCTTTTCTTACCGCTATCTGGACTTTGCCTACGAACTGCGCACCCCCAACCCACTGAAAATGTCGTCCGGCCAATACACCGGGTCGCTGACTTATAGCGTCGGGCCGGGGCAGGACATTGACATGGGCGATGTCATGCTCCCCAACGATTCGGCGCTCACGCTCAATTTCAATCTTGAAGTCCAACACACCCTCCAGGTGGAAGTCCCCCCCGGCGGCAACCGCGTGGAACTGGTCCCCCAGGAAGGCTGGCAATCCTGGCTGAACAGCGGCCGCAAACCAACGCGGTTGTTTCGTGACCAGCGCTTCCATATCTCCGCTTCCTCACGTTTCAAGATGGCGCTCGAATGCCAAATCATCAGTGGCAATACCTGCGCGATCTCCGAAGCCGGCACCGGTCATGCCGTGCCGGTGGATGTCAGCGTCAGCTTGCCCGATGGCTTGACCGACGCCGCCGGGCAACCGGTCAACCGCCGCCGGTTACTGCGTGACGGCAGCGGCACCGAACTGTTCCAGCCAGGTTTCTATGTCGATCGCCGGCCGGGCACCCTGCACTTTGAAGTGGCCCGCACCAGCGTCGAAGAGATGCTCGACAGCGGCGCCAAGGCCTACACCGGCAACGTCACCGTTATCTGGGATTCGGAAGTTTAAAAAGGAGTGGCTTGGGCGGTCCGGGCCGATTTGAGGGTGAGGTAGAGATGAAGCAGTTACCAATGGCAGTGCAAGGCATGGTATCGGTGGTGGTGTTGACGTGTGCATCGACGGCTGATGCCGTGAGCAAGGATATCAGCGCGATCTTCAGGCCCGATCCCTCGAAGCCCAACCAAAACACCTTTCTCAATACCACCCCGGTCTCGGGTTATTGCGCACTGTATCCGGCGGTATGCGATGCGGAAAAAATGTTCAGCATCCAGCTGCCCATTGTCTTCGACTCCACCGGTCCCATTCAGGCCAATCATGGGGATTCCCGGCAAGGGGCAATGTTCGATGTACCGGCCACTTGGCGTCTGGCACAGGTGACCCATACGGGTACGGGCGAAACTGAAATTGTTCAAGTTCGCATCTCCGGCATAGGTTCGCGTTACCAACTTCCTGTCAGCGTAATCAGCCTGGTGGGCGGCGGTGTGGATCTCTCAACCGCTCATACCAGGTTATGGAGCGGTTCCAGCTGGAGGTATGCGCCTTCGCCCTGTCGATCCAGTAATTTTGCGACCATGAACGAGTGGATCTATAACTTTTTCTGGAAGACACCGACCGAGGGTGTGTGTGCCAAAAGGGCCAGCTACTTGATCCCCAGCATGTCCTACCGCCACTTGGATTTCGCCTACGAACTGCGCACCCCCAACCCATTGAGGATGTCGTCCGGCCAATACACCGGTTCAGTGAGCTATGGCGTTGGGCCGGGACAAGACTTCGACATGGGCGACGTCATGCTCCCCAGTGACTCGGTGATCACCCTCAATTTCAAACTCGATATCGAGCACACCCTCCAGGTCGAAGTGCCCCCTGGCGGAAACCTCGTGGAACTGGTGCCTCCGCAAGGCTGGCAAGCCTGGCTGAACAGCGGACGAAAACCGGCGCAGCTGTTTCGCGACCAACGTTTCCATATCTCGGCCTCGTCACGTTTCAAGATGGCCATCGAATGCCAGCACACCAGCGGCAACACCTGCGCGATTGCCGAAACCGGCACCGGTCATGCCGTGCCGGTGGACGTCAGCGTGACCCTGCCCGACGGGTTGACCGACGCCGCCGGGCAATCGATCAACCGCCGCCGATTACTGCGTGACGGCAGTGGCACCGAGCTGTTCCAGCCGGGTTTTTACATCGATCGCCGGCCGGGCACTCTGCATTTTGAAGTAGCCCGCACCAGCGTCGAAGAGATGCTCGACAGCGGCGCCAAGGCCTATGCCGGCAACGTCACGGTGATCTGGGATTCAGAAGTCTGAGTGCCCTTAGGGCCAGCCATATTCAGTGAGTTACGTTTAATGCATGAGGTTAAAGAAGTGATGAAACATCTATGGGCATGGATTGGGTTTTATCTGTTTTGCGGTATGGCCCAGGCCGGGCCGCAGATTGGTGTCGGGGTGGTCTACGACTATCTGGATGGCGACAAAAGCACCTACATGAAACGGGTGTTCAACGGCGGGACGTCCACGGCATTCGTCAAGGTCAACATTCTGGAAATCATCTACAACGAGGACGGCACCTATCAGGAAGTGCCGCTGCAGAACCAGGCCAGTGCCATGGCCAAGGACGGCCTGATGGCCAGCCCGGCGCGGCTGATCGTGCCGGCCAACGGCATGCAGGGCACACGCTTGCTGTTCATGGGCAACCGCGACAAGGAGCGTTACTTCCGGGTGCGTTTCGTGCCGGTGGTGCCGGAAGCGGAGGACGAATTCGCCGTCAGCGCCGAGGAGCGCGAAGAGTACAAGAAGGAACGCGTGGCGGCGGGGGTCAAGGTCCTGGCGGGCTACGGCACGGTGTTCTTTGTGCGTCCCAAGGACACCCGTTTCGAGACGGTGATCGATGACAGCGCCAGTCGCTACGTGATGCGCAACAACGGCAACAGCGTCCTGGTGCTCGATGAGTTCAAGGATTGTGCGGTGAAGAAAGAAAACGACTGCCGGCCGACCACCAAACACCACGTCATGGCCGGTCGCTCGTTTTCGTTCGACAAGGAGGCGGGGCGTGAATATCGCTTCACGCTGATCGAGGGCGGCCAGAGCAAGACCGTCGAGATCAAGGGTTGACGGTTGCCGTCGCCGAACCGTCGTTGACGCCACAGGTAATCAAAATGTTCAAGACACTGCTAAGTTCCCTCGCATTGACCGCTCTGATGTTGCCCTGGAGCCCTGCCTGGGGCGCGGTCGAACGGGAAACCTTCGAACTCTACGTGACCATCCCGACGCTGGATTTCTATGTGCTGCCCCTCGATCCGCAGTTGGTCCAGCGTGAACAACGCTTGCCCTTCAGCACCATCACCAACGAGCTCAGCCCGTTGCGGGCGACCTATGAGGTGAAGAACAGCAACGGTGCTATCGGCGCGCGCCTGGCCGAAGAGGCGTACCTATCCAACGGTCGTGAGCGCATCGACCTGCGGGTACGGTTCAACAACGTCGAGTTGACCCTGGATTCGAACCACGTGGTGTCAGCTATCGAGGCCCGGCCCGGACGCCAGGTGCCGCTGGAAATCGCCGCCATCAAACCCGCCGACGAATACAAGCCCGGCGATTACTACGGCACGGTGCACATGGTGTTCGATGCCATTGCGCCGTGAGGCGCAAAGGTGTGGGTTGGAATACGGGCTACGAGCGTCCCGGTTCTGTAGGAGCTGGCGAAGCCTGCGATCTTTTGATCTTGATCGTTCCCACGCTCCTGCGTGGGAATGTCGCCAGGGACGCTCCGCGTTCCGCTTCTGGAAGGTGACGCAGAGCGTCACGGGATGCATTCCCACGCAGAGCGTGGGAACGATCAACATAGCTGCTGCAGGTGCAACCGGCGGGAGTAAGCGCCCTCGCCACAAGGTGGTCTCCACTTCGTTTCATTACTCTGAAAAGGTATCAAGCATGTTTAGAAAAGTGATGTTCATGACGACCCTTGCAACCCTGAGTCCTTCACTGGTGCTGGCGGCTGATGATGCACGCACCGCCATCCATATCACCGCGAACATTCCCAACAAGCAGTTCCATGTGCAGCCGCGCAATCCGGACTTCGGCAAGGATGAGGTCATGCATTTCGACCCGGTGAACAGCCAACTGAGCCCGCTGCGCCAGACCTTCGATGTGAAGCACACCGATGGCTCGGTCCACGCCTATCTCGAGGGCGGCCGGGCGTGGTTGACCAACGGCAGTGACGCCATTCCCCTGCTTGTCAGGTTCAACAATATCCGCCTGACCGGTGTGTCCCAGGAAGTGGTGGATGACGCAACGTCCACGCCAGGCACCCAGGCGGACATGCACATCATGGCCTCGGACAAGGTCTACGATGGTCAGCACGGCCTGTACACCGCCGACTTGACCGTGATCTTCGACGCGGTGCCTCGCGTAACCCCTTGACCCACACCGCGTCGCTGACCATCAGTGGCTCGTTACCAAGGGCTTGCACTGGGTGTGGCTGCCCGGTTGCAAGTAGGGCGAGAGGAACGGCGCCATGCCCTTGAGCACCTGCACCGGCAGGGCCGAGGTGAACTTGAAGTTCTGCGCCGACGCGCCTGGCACGAAGGCGGTCAAGGTGCCGAAATGACTGTCGCCGATGTAGAAGACGAAGGTGGCGGTGCGGTTGATCGACTTGGAACTGATCACTCGCCCGCCGGAGCCGACGGCTTCGATGCGGTTGTCACCGGTACCGGTCTTGCCGCCCATGGCCAACGGTGTGCCATCGGCCAGTTTGAAACTGCCGGCCACGCGTTTCGCGGTGCCGGCATCCACCACCTGGGACAGCGCGCCGCGCAAGGCCTGGGCCACTTCCACCGGCATCACGCGCTTGCCGTTATCCGGATTGCTCACCAGCCGTGTCTCGTAAGGCGTACCGACGGCAAAGTCCAGGCTGTCGACGCGCAGCGCGGGCTTGCGGATGCCATCGTTGAGGATAGTGCCCACCAGTTCCGCCAGCGCGGCGGGGCGGTCGCCGGAGCTGCCGATGGCGGTGGCCAGCGACGGTACCAGGTGGTCGAAAGGGTAGCCGACTTGTTGCCAGCGCTGATGGATATCCAGGAAGGCTTCGATCTCCAGCATGGTGCGGATGCGACTGTCGCGGGCGCTCTTGTGCCGGCTCTTGAACAGCCAGCTGTAGACTTCCTGGCGCTCGAACTCACTGGCCTTGACGATCTGGCTGAACTTGGCGTCGGGGTTGTTCAGCAGGTAACCCATCAACCACAGGTCCAGCGGGTGGACCTTGGCGATGAAGCCTTGGTCCGGCAGGTCATAGGCGCCGGGGCCGTAGCTCTGGTAGAGCCGTTCCAGGCGTTCGTCGGTGAGTTTTTCGGCTCCCTTGGCCGACTTCAAGTGCGCGCGCACGAAGCGGTTGAAGCTCTCCTGGCTGTCGTTGGGAAAGAAATAACGGTGCACGGCGGCCAGGCGGATCGCCGTAGGGCGCATGCCGTCGAGGAAGGTTTCCAGGCGTTGGCCGGTGTCCTTTTTCTGATACTTCTTCCAGAACCTGAGCAGGAACGAGGTGCCTTCGCGGTCTGCGAACTGGGCCAGGTATTCCTGGCGGCGCGGGTCCTTGTCGTCCTTGAGCAGTTCGGAACTGTTATTGGGGCCGGCATAGGTGGCGTAACGCACCAGGTCGCGCATCAGGCGGATGAAAGGCAGGTTGATCGATTCACGCAGGGCGTCGCGCAGCGTGGGGATGCGGCCATTGTCCTCGTTACGGAAGTTGTGGAAGGTGTGCAGCCCGCCACCGGTAAAGAACGCTTCTCCGGGGCTGGCTGAATAGGTGCGGTCCAGCGCGGCTTCAAGCATTTTCGGCAGGCTGCGGTCGGTGTTCTGGGTCAGGTAGTCCACGGCCCAGCGGGAGAGGCGGTCCGGCTCGGCGATGTCGACTTTCTTCAATGCCGCCGGGGTTTGCTGGGCATAGCGCTCGTGCAGCTCGGCGATGATCTGCAGATACGTGGTGAGCACCCGCAACTTGGCGGTGGAGCCCAGTTCCAGCTTGCTGCCTTCGTTGATGTCGAAGGGCTGGTCGGTGCTGTCGGTCTGCACCCGCACGCGCGAGCCGTCGGGGGTCAGTTCCAGCAGGGTGAAGCTGTAGCGCACCTGGGTGGTGCTGGTGGGGGTCAGCAGGCGTTCGCCCATCAGGCCGATCTCGGTCGCGAAGGCCGGGTCGGCCAAGCGCTTGAGGTAGTCGGTGGCCTGGGCCTGCAAGTCGCTTTGCAAGGTGCTGGTGGCGGAGAGGTCGAGGCGATCGAGGTCGTACAGCGGACGATTGAGCAGGGCTGCGAGGCGACTGCGGGCGGCGCTGATGCCTTTGTTGGTTTCGTTGGGCTGGACGGTCGGGTCCTGTACCCAGTCGCGATAACCGACCTGGCTCGCCAGGGCTGCCTCGGACAGTGCCGCATCGATCACGCCGTTCTGCGCCAACAGCCGGATGTGGCTGTCGGTCAGGCGCGCCAGTTCATCGCGACCCTTGGACAGGTAATGGGAGGGGCGGCGCTGGGCGATCATCAACGACAGCATTTCCCGCAGGGCCAAGCCTTTTTCCGCCAGGCTCTTGGGGTCGGTGGCGGTACTGAACAGCTGTTCATTGGCCCGCTTGAAATCGGCGCCGTACCAGACCCGCAAGCCTTCAGCCATGCCATGGACTTCACCATGCCCGGGCACGGCGGAGAGCGGCACGCTGTTGAGGTAGTCGCGAATGATCCGCTGCCGCGCCTCGAGGGTTTGCGGACCGGCCTGATAAGCCCGCACGCTGGCGGAAATCATCTGGCGGATTTTCTCCGCGCCGGACACGGTCAGGCCCTCAGGCGAGTGACGGTACTTCTCCAATTGTGTCGCCAGCGTGCTGCCCCCAGCGGATTGTCCCGGCAGGCTCAACAGCTTGGCGACCTGCGACCAGGCCGCCATGCCGAAGCGTGGCCAGTCTACCGCCGGGTTGGCCAAAGGTTGCTTGGGGTCGAGCAGGAAGCGGTTTTCGATAAACAACAGGCTCTGCACCACCACGGGCGGGATCGCTTCGAAGTTCGCATACAGTTGCTGCGGGTACTTGAACTGATAGACCGGTGCGGCGCGGCAGTCGGTGATAGTCAGGCCGGCCTGGATCTTTTCCGAATAGGGCACGAACAGACCTTTCTCGACGTAGCCCATCAAGGCCGGCGAGAACTGCGCCTGGGCCTGGATCACGTAGTCGCGCTTGAGCAGGCGCGGCAGGAATTCCCCCAGCGCGCTGTAGCCCAAGCGCCGGTCGAACGGGCCTGCACCCGGGTAAACGATGGCATCGCTGCGCCCCGGCTGCACCGCATAGCTCAGGGACGCAGCGTATTTGCTGATCTCCCGGGCCTGAAATCGCGAGGTGCGCATTTCCTTGGCCACCGCCAGGCCGACCACCACCACGATAATCAGCAGCAGTAACCAGAATGCCCGCCAGCCGTGTCGTGCGCGGCGTTTTTTTTGAGGTAAAGGCGCTTCTTCCATACGTTCAGTCGGGACCACAGGTTCATTCGAATCGGTTTGCCACAAAGCGCCCATAGTCGACTGATCCATTCACGCAGATTGATCGGACTTGCTTGAAGCTTAGACGGTGGTTGGCGTGGGGGGAGGGGAAATTGTCTGCCCTCGTCTGTCAGGAGGCTCCAGTGGTGCCGCTCTGTCGGTGTGATCGTTCCCCACGCTCTGCGTGGGAATGCATCCCGTGACGCTCTGCGTCACCTTCCAGAACCGGAACGCGGAGCGTCCCTGGCGACATTCCCACGCAGGAGCGTGGGAACGATCAAAAACTGCGGGCGCTGCGAAACGGGGAGTTGTCCGAAAGCCCTGCGCTAGAGCCATCTACCCATGCCAAAACATGACGCTGCACCAATGCTGTGCAATACTCGGCGCCGTTTCCGTATGACCTGAAATCCCAGACAACGCCTCTCCAAAAGCCACTTCCGACGCAGGCTTATCCCTGAATTTCCCAGGTTTTACAGTGAAACTCTCTATCCCTGGCTTTTTATACTGCATGGCCCGCTGATCCTGAGGTTGTCGTTCCACAGGACGGTCTGCCCACAAGACAGACCCGGTTTCGGCAAGGCGGCAGGCTCACCGGCCTGTGGCTTTGGACACTCGGTGGCTAATCCAATAACAAGACGAGGTTGTATCCCTATGCCTGTCGGCAATCATCTGCCCCATGGCGAGACCACCCAGGGTGGTCCGCTCAAACGTGAACTCGGTGAGCGGCATATCCGCCTGATGGCGCTCGGCGCCTGCATCGGTGTCGGGCTGTTCCTCGGTTCGGCCAAGGCCATTGAAATGGCCGGTCCGGCGATCATGCTGTCCTACATCATTGGCGGCCTGGCGATCCTGGTGATCATGCGCGCCCTTGGCGAAATGGCCGTGCATAACCCCGTGGCCGGTTCGTTCAGCCGCTATGCCCAGGACTACCTCGGCCCGCTGGCAGGCTTCCTGACCGGTTGGAACTACTGGTTCCTGTGGCTGGTGACCTGCGTGGCGGAAATCACCGCGGTAGCGGTGTACATGGGCATCTGGTTCCCTGATGTGCCCCGCTGGATCTGGGCCCTGGCGGCGCTGGTCAGCATGGGGTCGATCAACCTGATCGCGGTCAAGGCCTTCGGTGAGTTCGAATTCTGGTTCGCCCTGATCAAGATCGTCACCATCATCGCCATGGTCATCGGCGGCGTCGGCATCATCGCCTTCGGGGTCGGCAACGACGGCGTGGCCCTGGGCATTTCCAACCTCTGGGCCCACGGCGGCTTCATGCCCAACGGCGTGTCCGGCGTGTTGATGTCCCTGCAAATGGTCATGTTCGCGTATCTGGGCGTGGAGATGATCGGCCTGACCGCCGGTGAGGCGAAGAACCCGCAGAAAACCATTCCCAACGCCATCGGCTCGGTGTTCTGGCGAATCCTGCTGTTCTACGTCGGCGCGCTGTTCGTGATCCTGTCGATCTACCCGTGGAACGAGATCGGCACCCAGGGCAGCCCGTTCGTGATGACCTTCGAGCGCCTGGGCATCAAGACCGCCGCCGGCATCATCAATTTCGTGGTGATCACCGCCGCACTGTCGTCCTGCAACGGCGGGATCTTCAGCACCGGGAGGATGCTCTACAGCCTGGCGCAGAACGGCCAGGCCCCGGCCGGTTTCGCCAAGACCTCGGCCAACGGCGTACCGCGCCGCGCATTGTTGCTGTCCATCGCCGCATTGCTGTTGGGCGTGCTGCTCAACTACCTGGTGCCGGAGAAAGTCTTCGTCTGGGTGACGTCGATTGCCACCTTCGGCGCGATCTGGACCTGGGTGATGATCCTGCTGGCCCAGCTCAAGTTCCGCAAAAGCCTCAGCGCTTCAGAGTGTGCGGCCCTGAAATACCGCATGTGGCTGTACCCGGTCAGCTCGTACCTGGCGCTGGCCTTCCTGGTGCTGGTGGTGGGCCTGATGGCTTATTTCCCGGACACCCGCGTGGCGCTGTATGTCGGCCCTGCGTTCCTGGTGCTGCTGACGGGGCTGTTTTATACCTTCAAGTTGCAGCCGACGGGCGATGTACAGGGTTCGGTGCGTTCAGCTTCGTAACCTGATAGTGCTGTCAAACAAGAGCCCCGGTCGGAATGACTGGGGCTTTTTCGTAGGAATGAACCTAACCGTCCGTCGAAATCCCATCCGAGCTATGGTGCATGGTGTCCTTCAGCGAGCAAAGCCGCCGAGGCCAGGCGAGTCCGGTCCATAGTGTCAGACCTTCGATATGCTCGGTGAGGACTGCCCGACCACCGACATACGGACAAATCCAGACGAACCCAAGGCCGCGGAAAGCGAAGCAAAACCAACCAGATCGCGACGGGTAAACGTCAGCACCTTCCGTGACGAATGAACCATCGGGGTGGATGGTTAATCGTGAGGAAGTTGGTGTCTACTGTCAGAACTTACAGGTGGGTCGTATATCTGGAACAAGAGCCGGTGATGCGATGTTCTTCAGGGAGTGATAACCCCGTGGTGAGGGGGCAAGCTCCCTCGCCACAAGGGCTTGTGTGTACCCATAAATATCCGGTGTTTATGCCGCTGCTATTTCCTGCGGCTCAAAACTGTCCGCCCGCGCCATCTGCCACATCCGCGAATAAAACGCTCCATTGACCTCACCCGTCAGCAATTCCCCTGGCTTGAGAAACACATGCAACTGAGAGAACAACTTGATCTCAGTCGCCGACATACGCCGTACCAGATGTTTGGGCTGCAATTGCGACGGATGCTCAAGCCCGGCGGCGGCGAGCATTTCGGCCAGGGCCTTGAGGGTGTTGCGGTGGAAGTTGTAGACCCGTTGGGCTTTATCCGGGACGACCAGAGCGCGCTGGCGCAGGGTGTCCTGGGTGGCGACGCCAGTCGGGCATTTGTTGGTGTGGCAGCTTTGCGACTGGATGCAGCCGATGGCGAACATGAAGCCACGCGCGGCGTTGGCCCAGTCGGCACCGATGGCCAGGACGCTGGCGATGTCGAAGGCGCTGACGATCTTGCCGCTGGCGCCGAGCTTGATCTTGTCCCGCAGGTTCAGGCCCACCAGGGTGTTGTGCACGAACAAAAGGCCCTCGCGCAATGGCACACCGATGTGGTCGGTGAATTCCACTGGCGCCGCGCCCGTGCCGCCTTCCTTGCCGTCGACCACGATGAAGTCGGGCAGGATCCCGGTTTCCAGCATGGCCTTGGCGATACCCATGAACTCCCACGGGTGACCCAGGCAGAACTTGAAGCCCACCGGTTTGCCGCCGGACAGTTCGCGCAGTTGCTGGACGAACTGCATCAGTTCGATCGGCGTGGAAAACGCGCTGTGACGTGACGGCGAAACACAATCCTCGCCCATAAGGATGCCCCGGGTCTCGGCGATTTCCCGGGTGACCTTGTGCTTGGGCAAGATCCCGCCATGGCCGGGTTTGGCGCCCTGGCTCATCTTGATTTCAATCATCCGTACCTGCGGGTTCTGCGCCTGGGCGGCGAAGCGTTCCGGGTCGAAGCGTCCGTCGGGGGTGCGACAGCCGAAATAGCCGCTGCCCAGTTCCCAGGTCAGGTCGCCGCCGTGTTCGCGGTGGTAGGGGCTGATGCTGCCTTCACCGGTGTCGTGGGCGAAATTGCCGAGCTTGGCCCCCTGGTTCAACGCCCGGATGGCGTTGGCGCTCAGGGAACCGAAGCTCATGGCCGAGATGTTGAACACCGACGCCGAGTACGGCTGGGTGCATTGCGGGCCGCCGACCGCCACGCGAAAACCGCTGGGATCGCTCAGCGGGGCCGGGCGCATGGAATGGCCGATGAATTCGAAGCCGGTCTGGTAGACGTCGATCAAGGTGCCGAACGGCTTGTCGGCGCTTTCGTTCTTGGCCCGGGAATACACCAGCGAGCGTTGGGCCCGGGAGAAGGGCAGGGCATCGCTGTCGGATTCAAGCAGGTACTGGCGGATCTCCGGGCGGATGCCTTCGACCAGGTAGCGGATGTTGCCCAGGATCGGGTAGTTGCGCCGTACGGCGTGGCGGCTTTGCAACAGGTCGAACACCCCCAGCAGGCTCAACAGCCCGGTCACCAGCGCGATCGGCCAAAGCCAGTCGTGTTGCAGGAACGGCAGGCTGGCGAGGGTGAAGATGACACAGCCGGCAAAGAAGGCGTAGCGACTCAGCAGAGACAGGCTCATACGGTTTCCTTGGGAGGGAGCGATTGGCGAGACATTAGCTTGGAATGCGACCTGTGGCGAGGGCGCGGGGTTGGTGTTTCGATCGTTCCCACGCTCTGCGTGGGAATGTTGCCAGGGACGCTCTGCGTTCCGATTCTGAAATGTGACGCAGAGCGTCACTGGATGCGTTCCCACGCAGAGCGTGGGAACGATCAGAGACAATTTGAACTGCCGGGGGGCTCAGCTCGCTTGCTTCATCTGCCGCACCGGCAATTCCACGCGGAAGGTGGTGCCGACGCCGACTTCGCTGCGTACCGTGATCTCGCCGTTGTGTTTTTTCACGATGCCGTAGGACAACGACAGCCCGAGCCCTGTGCCCTGGCCGATGGGTTTGGTGGTGAAGAACGGGTCGAAGATTTTCTGCAGGGTATCGGGGGGGATGCCCGAGCCGTTGTCGGCGACTTCGATCCATACGGTTTCATCACCGACGCCGTTGCGCAGGGTGATGGTGCCGCGCTCGGGGCCGATGGCCTGGGCGGCGTTGACGATCAGGTTCATGATCACCTGGTTGATCTGCGACGGCAGGCATTCCACCTCCGGCAACGGTGTGTACTCCTTGACCACGTCGGCCTTGTACTTGATTTCATTGGCGACGATGTTCAACGTCGAATCCATGCCCTGCTGCAAATTAGCCATCTGCCATTCCTGGCTGGAATCGACGCGAGAGAAGTCCTTCAGGTCCTTGACGATTTGTCCGACGCGGCCGATGCCATCCTTGGACTCCTTGATCAGCAACGGGATGTCTTCGACGAGAAAGTCCAGCTCTACCTGTTCGCGCAGCTTGCGCAATTGCACCACCAGCTCCGGCGAGGCGATGGCCCCCTCGGCGCTGCCGTAGGCGCTGAGCATTTCCTGGAGTTTGCCGAAGTAGCCGTCCAATGCCCCCAGGTTGGAAGAAATGAAGCCGATCGGGTTGTTGATTTCGTGGGCCACCCCAGCCGCCAACTGGCCCAGCGAGGCGAGTTTTTCCGATTGCACCAGTTGGGTTTCCAACATCTTGCGTTCGTCGATTTCCATTTGCAGCAGCTCGCTGGCCTGTTTGAACGCCTGGGTGCGTTGTTCCACCAGGTCTTCGAGCTTGTTCATTTTCAGTTGCGCACGGGAGGTCATCTCCCATTTGGTGGTCAGGGTGTTGGCCATCTGTTGGACTTCGATGTTGTCGAACGGCTTTTTCAGGATCAGCAAACGGTCGTGGCCGTTCAGGCGATCGAGCAGTTCATCCCAGGAATAATCCGAGTACGCGGTGCAGACCACCACTTGCAGCAACGGATCGCGTTTCCAGAGTTCTTCGATGGTCTTGGCGCCATCCCAGCCTTCGGGCATGCGCATGTCGACAAAGGCCAGGGCGTAAGGACGCCCTTTTGCGGATGCCTCCAGCAACTTGTTCAGGCCTTCCTGCCCGCCATAGGCCGAGTCGAGTTCGAACACCGTGGCGGTAGGTTTTGGTGCATCGCCGAACAGCGCGCTTTCCATGTCCAGCAAGTCAGCGTTGCTGTCATCCTCCGGGGTGAGGATCTTGCGGAAATCTTCATGAATGGCGGGTGTATCGTCGATCAACAGGATGCGGCGGTTACTCATGCTATTCATGGCTCACCTTCTGCAAGTTTCAGGGGCAGTTGCAGTTGGAACGTCGCCCCCCTGCCTGGCCCCTCACTGTGGGCGGTGAGGCGGCCTTCCATTTCAATGGCCGCCAATGCGCAGCTGTGCAGGCCAAAGCCGTGGCCGTCCTTACGCGTAGTAAAACCGTGGGCGAAGATGCGCGTCATGTTTTCCTCCGGGATACCTTCGCCTTCGTCCTTGACGCTGATTTGCAGGGTCTGGCCATCGACGACGGCAGCCTTCAGGGTCATGTTACGCGCATGATTGGAAACCCCCGCCATGGCGTATTTGGCATTACTGATCAGGTTGATCAGGATCAACAGCAAGCGGTGCTTGTCACCCATGATCCGCGGCACTTCGCCGTATTCCTTGATCACCGTAACATGGTGACGGGTCAGGGCGCCCGAGTTCATGCGCAGGGCATCTTCAAGCAGCTCGCTGACTACCAAGGGTTCCAGCAGGCTGTTGGCCCCGGCATAGGATTGCTGCGTGGAGACGATGTCCTTGATGTGGTCCACGCTTTTGCTCAACTGGGCCAGTTCGTCGGTCAGGCCCTGTTGCTCTAGCGCGATGGCCTCGACCAGTTGGTTGAGGTAACCGGGCAGCAGCTTGCCTTTGGCGTCTTCGGTGAGAAAGTGCCCGAGGTCATCGGCGTGTTCGTTGATCAGTTGCATCGCCTTGCCCAGCCCCTGGGCCTTGCTGCTGCGCAGTTTGCGGCTGACCAGGTCGGCGGAGATGTTCACGCTATTGAGCACGTTACCGACGTTGTGCAGCACGTTGGTGGCGATTTCCGCCATGCCGGCCTGGCGAGCGGTGTCCATCAATTCGCTCTGGGTGTCCTTGAGCTGACGGGTCCGTTCTTCAACCCGCTGTTCCAGTTCATCGTTGGCGCTTTGCAGGGCGTTGTTGACCCGTTTGATCTCGGCGAAGCTGCGTACCAGCCGGATCGCCAGCCAGATCAATATCAATACCAGGAACGTGGCGAATACCAGCAGGTAGATGTGGTTACGTTCGTATTTGGCCGCGGCTTTGCCCTGGTCTTTCTCCAACAGGTCGGTAATGGTGTCCAGGTGCCTGGCCACGGGAATCGCTTCAATGGCCTCCAACAGCTCATTGACCCGCGGTTGTTCGCGCAGGATCAGCGCGATGTGCCTGCTCAGGATGTCAACGGGGCCTTGAAGCCCCTGGGGCATGCGCTCCTTGTTGACGTCCAGCCGGTTCAGTCCCAGCAGCACGTCGGCAGCTACCTCGGGGGTGCTGAGCTGGGCGAACTCCATGCTGCTGAGCAACAGGTCATAGGTGTCGATGGCGACGTTTTGCAGCTGCAGCCGCTCGGTGTCAGCCAGCCGGGCGAATTGGGACTGGATGTCGTCTTCGGCGGCGGGCAGGAAGGCCATGGAGTTGCGCAGCACCGCGTTGTGGGACTTGAACTGTTCCACCAGCCGGGTTTTTTCCTTGATCGCCTTGAGGTACTCGTCGCGCTGGGCTTCCCAGAGCGACGGTTTGTGGCGCCCGGGCTCCGATTCGATGGCGTCCAGACGCTGCCATAGGCGCGACATTTCGTGCAGGGGCGAGACCAGGGGGTCGTAGTTGTGGGTCAGGGCGATCCGCGACTTGAGCACCTCGTTGTCCCAAATGGCGTCTTGCTGCTTGAGCAGGCGGATCAGATCCCGGGACTCAATGTACGAGGCGGCCTGCTGGGCCCCCGAATTGACGTACATGAACAGCAGGACCGAAGCCAGTAACAGGCCGATGAACGCAAGACCGAGGCGACGGAGAGTGGTCATAGAGGCTTGCCTTCCGATTCACCGGTCAGGGTCTTGAGGAATTCGACGATCAGGGTCGTATCGTTTTTCAGAGGCTCGCGACCCAATTGGTACTTGAACATGACCTCCACCGCGCGTTCCAGGGTCGGTGCCGACGCGTCATGGAAATACGGGGCGGTGACGGCCACATTGCGCAGGCTGGGCACCTTGAAGACCTGGCGGTCGGCTTCGTCGCCGGTAATGTTGTAGCGTCCTTCGTCGGCTCGGGTGGGATTGCCCCGGTCCTTGATGTAGTCGCCCATGACCCCGAACTTCTGGAACATGTTGCCGCCGATGTTCACGCCTTGGTGGCAGGCGATGCAGCCGTACTCCTTGAAGCGCTGGTAACCGAACTTTTCCCGGGGCGTGAGGATGTCGGTATTGCCCAGCAGGTATTGGTCGAAGCGCGAATTGGGCGTCTGCAAGGTGCGCTCGTAATCAGCCAGTGCGCCCTGGATATTGGGCTTGGTCACGCCATCGGGGTACGCGTCCTTGAAGTCCTTGGCATAGCCGGGGTCATCGGCGATGCGCTTGACCACGGCTTCCCAGGTGCTGCCCATTTCCACCGGGCTGGTCACGACCGCGTTGACCTGTTCTTCCAACGTGTCGACGCGGCCATCCCAGAACTGGTGGAAGTTCAGGCCGGCATTGAACACGGTGGGCGTGTTGACCTCCACCGGCTTGCCATCGAAGCCTAAGGAAAACGGCTTGTCGTCGGCGCCGCCTCTGTCCAGGCGATGGCAACTGGCGCAGGACAGGGTGTTGTTGACCGACAGCCGCGGGTCATTGAACAGCCGCAGCCCCAGTTGGACGTGCTTGGGGTCCAGGGCCGGAGCCGGTGGCAGGGGTTTGAGGGGTTCGTCCAGTGGCTCGGCGTGAGCGGTCACGCTTGATCCCACGAGCAGGCCGAGAGCCAGAATCAGTCCATGTGACGCCATGGGATGCTTTCCTTGAAACTTTGGTTGATAACACTCAGGTGTTCACGAAAACGGGTTCTGGCGTTTTTCCCACTCGGTCATCCAGTCGGCGAAGGCCTGCGGTTCGACGGCCTTGCTGAAGTAATAACCCTGGACCTCCTCGCATTGGTGCTTCTTGAGAAATTCCAACTGCTCGAGGGTTTCCACACCTTCGGCAATGATGTGCAGGTTCAGGCTCTTGCCCAGGCTGATGATGGTGCTCACCAGCTTGGCGTCGTTGCTGTCGATGCTCAGGTCACCGACGAACGACTGGTCGATCTTCAACACATCCACCGGAAATTTCTGCAGGTAGCTCAGGCTCGAATAGCCGGTGCCGAAGTCGTCGATGGCCAGGCGAATCCCCAGCTGCTTGATGGCCTTGAGGATGGCGACCGTGGTATCGACGTTCTGCATCAGGACGCTTTCGGTGATCTCCAGTTCCAACTGTGTCGGAGCCAGGCCGGTTTCCTTGAGGGTGCGGGCGATGCCTTCGACGAAGCCGCGCTGGCGAAAATCGATGGCCGAGATGTTCACCGACAGGTACAGCGGGCGCATGCCCTGGGCTTGCCAGCGGCAGGCCTGCTGGCAGGCTTCCTGCAGCACCCATTGGCTCAGCGGAACGATCAGGCCGCTGTCCTCGGCCACTGGAATGAAATCCGAGGGATAGACCAGGCCATGATCCGGTCTGTCCCAGCGCACCAGCGCCTCGACACCGACCACCTTGCCGCTCTTGAGGTCGAGCTTGGGTTGGTAATGCAGCACGAATTCCTTGCGTTGCAGGCCCAGGCGCAGGCCGGATTCGATGGTCTGTTGCTGTCGGGCCCGGCGGTTCATGTCTTCGGTGAAAAACCGGTAGTCGTTGGGGCCGGTTTCCTTGACGTTGCGCATCGCTGTCTCGGCTTTCTTGATCAGCGCCACGGCGTCGAAACCGTCGGTGGGGTACACGCTGATGCCCAGGCTCGCGGTGACGCTCAGGTCATGGCCGTCGATGGGTTGCGGGGAACTGATGGCCGCCAGCAGTTTGTCGGCCACGCCTTTGGTCTGTTGCGGGTCGACGACATCTCCCAGTACCACCACGAACTCATCGGAACCGTAGCGAAACACCGAATCGGATTCACGCACCACGGTCGCCAGTGCCCGGGCCACTCGCTTGAGCATTTCATCGCCCACGGGATGGCCCAGCGCGTTATTGATGCGCTTGAAGCGGTCCAGGCCGATGAACATCACCGCCAGTTGCCGGTCGTGCCGGCGGCACTGGGCCATGGCCTGGGTCAGGCGGTCGCCGAGCAACATGCTGTTGGGCAACTCGGTGAGCACGTCGTATTGCAGCAGGTGGGACACCTTGAGCAATTCCTGGACGCGCTCTTCGATCGTGCGTTCCAGGCTGCGCATTTTTCTTGCCGCATCCTGGGCCAACTGCCATTTCCAGGTCATGGCGCTGGCCATCTGGCGGATTTCCAGGGTGTCGAAGGGTTTCTTGAGGATCAGCAACTGATCGTCGAACTCGATCCGTTCGGACATGGTTTCCCAGGAGTAGTCCGAGAACGCCGTGCACAGGGCGATTTGCAGGCGCGGGTCGGCCTCCCACAGCGCCTCGATGGTTTGCAGGCCGTCCCAGCCCGGTGGCATGCGCATGTCGGCGAACACCAGCGCATAGGGCTGGCCTTCGGCCTGGGCGCGCTTGACCAGTTCCAGCGCCTCCTCGCCCTGGTAGGCCGAGTCGATCTGGAATTGCAGCCGGCTGACCTGCGGGGTGCCGAACAGCAGGCTCTCGGTGTCGTCCAGTGAGTCATCGCTGCCGGCGCTGGGGCTGAGGATCTTGCGAAAGTCCTGGTGGATCGCGGGCGTGTCGTCCACCACCAGGATTCGCCGGTTGGCAGGTACCGACATTGGATTCATGGATTGCTCTCCGATAGCTGGCTCGCCGGTCGGGTCCAGTGGTCTGTCGCCGGAACGATGGTGCCGGCCTTGAGCAGTTCGGCGGCCTGGTCGCTGTCGACCACGGTGCTGAAGTAATGCCCCTGGGCCTGCATCTCCCCGCCGCTGGACATCAGCGTGGTGCGTTGCTCCTGAGTCTCGACGCCCTCGGCAATGATCCCGATGCCCACGTCCCGGGCGAAGTTGATGATCGCCCGCAACGTCGTGGCGTTTTCGGGGTCGGCGTTGGCGCTGTCGAGGAAACGCTGGGCAAGCTTGAGGTGATTGACCCGGTAGGTCTTGAGGTAATCGAACGAGGAGTACTCGGTGCCGAAATCATCGATGGCGATCTGCACGCCCAATTCGCAGAGGCGCGGCAGCACGTCGTTGTGGGTCCACTTGGTCTGGGCCAGGGTGGCTTCGGTGACGTCGAAGCGCAGGTCCCAGGGCGCCAGTTCCCAGCGCGCGGTGGTGCGCAGCACGTCGTAGATCAGTTCCGGCCCGGTCTTGAGCTGGGTCAGGGACAGGTCGATGGCGATCACCGGGGGCGCCATGCCCTGGTCGCGCCACTGGCGCATTTGTTGGCAGGCCTGGTCCAGCACCCAGTGCCCCAGGCCAATGATGATCCCGGTTTTCTCGGCGGCGGGCATGAAGACCGCCGGTTCCAGCCAGCCACGTTGGGGATGGTTCCAGCGTACTTGCACGCCCATGCCGAGGATCTTGCCGCTGCCGAGGTCGACTTCCGGCAGGTAGTGCAAGTGCAGTTCATTGTTTTCAATGGCTTGGCGCAGGTCGTTGGCGAGGGCGACCCGGTCGGTGACTTCCTGGTTAATTTCCTCGTTATGGAAATGGTACTGGTTGCGGCCCTTTTCCTTGGAGCGGTACAGGGCCATGTCGGACTGCGCCATCAGGCTGTCGGCACTCAGGCTCTGCGGGGTGTACAGGGCGATGCCGATGCTCACCGAGATCCGCACGTCGTTGCCGTCCAGGGAATAGGGCGCCACGAGCGTATCGCGGATCTTGCCCGCCAGCGCGGCGCAATGGGTCGCTTCATGGACGTCCAGTTGCAGGATGGCGAACTCGTCGCCCCCCAGGCGTGCCACCACGTCGTTTTCCCGGGTGCAGCCCTTGATCCGCTTGGCAACTTCCTGCAACAACAGGTCGCCGATGGGGTGACCCAGGGTGTCGTTGATCCGTTTGAAGTGGTCCAGGTCCAGGTAGAACATCGCAAACGGCGCCGCACCCCGACGAGCGGCGGCGAAGGCCTGGTGCAGGCGCTCGATCATGGTGGCGCGGTTGGCCAGTCCGGTCAGGCCGTCGGTGCGGGCCAGCAGGGCGATTTTCTCTTCGGCCAGCTTGCGCTCGGTAATGTCGAGGATGATGCCTTCTATTTCCAGCAACAGGCCTTGCTCGTTGCGCACCGGGATGTAGCGGTTTTCTACCCAGCGGTACGTGTCGTCGCCGGTGCGCATGCGGAACTCGATGGACGCGCCTGCGGTGTCGCGGTCCAGGACACGGACCATGGCCTCATGGACCTTCTCCTGGTCGTCGGGGTGGATCAGGGTTTGCGCCCAGTCCGGAGAATTGGTCAGTTGCGCTGCGGAATGGCCGAACTTGGTGATGTTGTGGGAGATGTACATCAATGCGAACGGCGGCTCGCCCCGCAGGCGATAGAGAATGGTCGGGCTGTTCTGCACGATGATGTTGGCGTCGGCCAGTTCGCGAGTGCGTTCCTCGACCGCGCGCTCGAGCATGTCCATTTTCAGCGCCGCGTCTTCGGTCATCTGCCATTTGACGGTCAAGGTGCTGGCCATCTGGCGGATCTCGATGGCGTCGAAGGGTTTTTTCAGGATGAGCAGGCGATCGCCCAGTTCAAGGCGATCGGCGATGTCTTCCCAGGAATAATCCGAGTAAGCGGTGCACAGGGCCACCTGCAGCTTGGGATCGGCGCGCCACAGCCGTTCGATGGTTTCCAGGCCGTCCCAGCCCGGCGGCATGCGCATGTCGATGAACGCCATGGCGAAGGGTTGCCCCTGGGCCAGCGCCGTTTCGACCTTGTTCAGGGCTTCCATGCCCTGGAATGCCGAATCGAGCACGAAACTCATGCAGGAAACCGCCACAGGCGAGCCGAACAGGGCTTGCTCGGCGCTGCTCAGGCTGTCCTGGGTGTTCGCCTCGGGGCTGAGGATCTTGCGGAAATCCTCATGGATAGTCGGCGTGTCGTCGACGATCAGGATTCGCCGATTGGTTTTATCCAACGGCAGGCTCATGGCCGTGCACCGTTTTGATGCTGACTATAGAACCCTGGAAACATCTGATATCCCTTTCGCTGGCATGAGTATTCGGCCTGTACTTGGCCCTTCATGGGGTACAGCATAGTCGCCTCATCGGGATACGCTCGGTCAGTGATGGCAAATGTGTCTAAATATTCGCAATCTACTAGCCTGTATTTCGGGGGTAAGGTAGAACGGTTGTCGTGAATAGGAGGGGGTTTCAAATGGAAGATCAATCGCAGGATGTTCCGGTAAGAAAGCCAGCGGTGCTGTTGGTCGATGACGAAGAGTCGATCCTCAATAGCCTGCGTCGGCTATTACGCAGCCAGCCATACGAGATCCTGCTGGCCGACAGTGGCGCCAAGGCCCTGGAAATTCTCAAGGAGCGGCCGGTCGACCTGGTGATGACCGATGCGCGCATGCCGAACATGGATGGCGCCACATTGCTGGCCGAGATCCGCAAGCTGTACCCATCGACCTTGCGCATCCTGCTCACCGGTTATGCCGATGTGGACATGATGACCAAGGCCATCAACGAGGGGCAGCTCTATCGCTACCTCAGCAAGCCCTGGAACGATGAGGAACTGGTGCAGGCCTTGCGCCAGGCCCTGTCCCACCAGCATTCCGAAAGCGAGCGCCAGCGCCTCGAAGCGCTGAACCGCGAGCAGAACCAGCAACTCAAGACCCTTAACGCCACCCTGGAAAAACGCGTGGCGTCGCGCACCTCCGAGCTGCAGCAGACCGCCGACATGCTCGATTTGGCCTATGACGAGCTCAAGCGCAGTTATGTGACCAGCACCGAAGTGTTTTCGCTGATTGCCAACCTGCGCCTGCCCAAGGCCAAGCAGACCAACCGGCAGATCATCGAGTTGATCAGGGTCTATAGCCGGCTGCATTTCCTCGATGAGTCCACCGACCGCGACCTGACCATGGCCGCGGCGCTCTACAACATCGGCAAGCTGAGCTGGACCGACAACATGATGGTCACGCCCGCCGACTTGCTGCACCACAACGAACTGGATCTCTATCGGGCCTATCCGAAGCAGAGTGAGTCGCTGCTGATGACCCTGGACCCGATGAAGGACGCGGCGCGGATCATTCGCCATCACCAGGAGCGTTGGGACGGCAGCGGCTTCCCCGAGCACCTCAGGGGCGAGGCCATTCCGTTCGGTGCGCGGCTGTTGAAACTGGCGGTGGACTTCATCGAGCTGCAGCGCGGGTTGATCCTGGAGCGGCAGATGAACAGCGACGAAGCGCTGGTCTACATTCGCAAGTACGCTGGCAAGCTGTATGACCCGGATATGATCGAGGATTTCATCAAGGCGTGTGCCGAATACCTGGAAGACGTGACCCTGTCGGACCCGACGGTACAAGTCTCCACCACGCGCGAGTTGACCGCGGGGATGATCCTGGCGCGCAACCTCAATGCCGACAACGGTATGTTGCTGCTCAACGCCGGCAAAATCCTGAGCGGGCCGTTGATCGAAAAACTCATTGCCTTCGAATCGATGGAGGGTGCGCGGTACAGCGTGTTCGTCAAGATCCCCGAAGAGCAGGCCGACCCTGCGGCGCCGAAGCCGATTTTGGGGTGACTGGGGGTTGGGGTGGATTGGATTGGATTGGATTGGGTACATATCCGTTGCTGCGGTAACGGCGGCTTAGGGTTCCGCCCTGACGGCGGGTCACTTTCGAAAAGCGCGAAAGTAACCAAAGCGCTCCTGCCCCACCACTCGGTGCCTCGCCTAGGCTCGGCATGCCCTCACTCCGGCATTGCTCCGTGGGCCCGCCGCGAAGGGCCATCCATGGCCCAGCGCGGCTACCTCGGCATCCATGCCGAGGTGCCCACTGCGCAATACCTACGTTCGGCCATCGTGGTTAACGGGGCGCCGAGATCAACGTCCACCTCGAGGCGGCCTTAGAGCCGACCTGGCTCTTCTGGTCGTACACCCATCAGACCTGTGGGAGCAAAGCTTGCTCGCGAGGCGGCCTAGTAGCCGACCTGGCTCTCTTGGTCGTACACCTGTCAGATCTGTGGGAGCAAAGCTTGCTCGCGAGGCGGCCTGACAGCCGACCTGATTCTTCCGGTCGTACCCCGATCCCATTGTGGGAGCAACTGTCTTGGATGATTTATTTAGCCATCTTTTCCAGGGACAGCGAGGCTCCCACAGCTCTGGGCTATGCAAGTCTGAAGGGGATTCCCATAATCACAATTCAGGCGATGCGGCCCTTCCACTCAGAACCCTCCCGGATCATTGCGTTTAGACGTACCAACAAGACTCGCATACATGCGATGAGCGCAACCTTGGCGCATTTACCTCTCTCGCGCAGCGCCTTATACCGCGCATTGAAGTCAGGCTGAAACCTGATCACAGACCAGCAGGCCATATACAGAGCGCGTCTGGCGGCGAACCTACCGCCACTGATGTAGCGTTTGCCTTTGTGCGTACCGCTATCGTCGTTGTAGGGGGCGATACCTGCTAATGCAGCGATCTGATGCCGGCCAACCTCGCCGAGCTCTGAAAGATAGGCCATTACACTAGCCGCCGTAACGAGACCGATCCCCTTAACCGAGCGCAGACGAGTAACTTTTTCACGGTCCAGGCTTTCAGCGCTTTGACGGATCAATTTTTCTATCAGCTTAACGGCTTCACATAGATAGTCGATATGACTCTGCAACGCGGGTTTGACTGCCTCAGACGAGGCCGTTTTAAGTCTGCGCTTGTCGTCATCTCTTTGCTGAACAAAGTTTTCCCGTTGCTGGACCAGTGCGCGTAAGTCGTCCTGTTCGGCACTTGTGACCCGGCTGTTAGCAGATTTGATAACCGCTGCAAATTGTGCCAGGAGGCGCGCATCTATCGGGTCGGTTTTAGCTTGTTGTCCCATTGCTTTGGCAAAGTTCTTGGCACGGCAAGGGTTGATCCGAATGACCTCAAAGCCTGCAGCCTGAAGCGCTTTCATGACGTTTCGTTCGTAACCGCCTGTGGCTTCCAGCAACACGCGACCGACCTGATGGAGCAGTAGCCAACCAATTAATCCAGGAAAATCACCCTCGGCGTTAGGGCAACTCACCCCGACATCTAACAGATCAACCTGAACCTGAAGACTGTCTTTGGAAACATCAATACCTGCTGGATAGGAAAACATAGCCAAACCCTCTTACACTCAAGGTGAGAGCGCTCTGGCTTGGCCCACGCTTGTAACTGTTCGAGGTGGGCTCGTTCAACTGTTCGGGCTCAATGACCAGAGTGGAGAGGTGAGTGGCAGCATGGGCTCCCACACGTGCTTTAAGCACTTCGGGCGTTCAGCTTGCCGCCCACCGCTCTCATCTTCAGTCTAATCGCAGCGCAAGACACAAGCGGGCTTGCTCGCGAAGGCGGCCTGACAGCCGACCAGGATTGTGGGAATGGTCGGACAATCCTCCGGGTTGCAGCAGATTTTTCCGACGAACTCTGGCGGTTGCCGGGTGGGAAGGGCTGTCGCTAGTCTTTTCCCGTCGCTGCAAATTCAGCGGCCGGGCTTGGAAATCCGATAAGTAGACGGCGCGAAAGCGCCCTTCATGACGTATGCTTGCGGTCGTTTTTTGACCATGCTTTCGTTATGGCAGCTGTGCGCGGGAGACCTTCGGGTCTGTCGGGCTCGTTTACCCCGGTTTTCCAACCTGCGTACGGCTGCCACCCCTCGCTTGGAAACGAACGTGGCAGCTCCAACCTGTAGACGGAGTGTCACCCTATGTTCAAAGCCACACCCAATCCCCCCGAAACCGATCCCCAAGAACTCGATGAAGCCGCCAAGCGCGCCATCGACCATTATCTCGACCCCAAGCCTCAAGCCAAAAAGAAAAAGCCCTCAGGTCAACTGTTCACCGTCGTGGACGGTGTCGACACCGAAAGCCTGCTGGCCAACCTCAGCGAAACTTTGGCCTCAGCCGATGCCATGGTCAGCGACCTTGCCTTCGACCTTAAAGGCTCGCGACGCCATGTTGCCCTTGGCATTCAGCAACTGATCGAGCTGGGCGCTTTATTGGCGAATCGGATGCTGGACAACGTCAATACACAACCCTGACCACACCGCGCGCAGAAGCGAGAAGGCTCGCTTCCACAATTGGACCGGGGTACGACCGGGAGAGCCAGGTCGGCTGTCAGGCCGCCTCGCGAGCAAGCTTTGCTCCCACAGATCTGATGGTTCCCACAGATCTGATGAGGTGTACGACCGCAAGAGCCAGGCCGGCTACTAGGCCGCCTCGCGGCGGACGTTGATCTCGGCGCCCCGTTAACCGCGCTGGGCCATGGATGGCCCTTCGCGGTGGGCCCACGGAGCAATGCCTTCGTTCAGGCATGCCGAGCCTAGGCGAGGCACCGAGTGGTGGGGCAGGAGCGTTTTGTTTACTTTTGACTGGGCCGGCTTCCGGGCTTCTCAAAAGTGAGCCGCCGTCAGGGCGGAACCCTAAGTCGCCGTGACCGCAGCAACGGATATACACACCAACCCCAATCGGTCGAAACTGACCACAGGAACTGCACTGATTTTTAGTCCAGCACCAGGCTTTGCTCCCACCCCTACGCGTTGTAATCTCCCCGTCACTTTCCCGGCCAAGGCTTCGATCACCCATGACCACTTCCCTCATCCGCATCGCCGCCGCCCTGTTGCTCGGGCCGGATGGTCGAACCTTGCTGGTGCGCAAGCGCGGCACCCGGGCCTTCATGCAGCCGGGCGGCAAGATCGAGGCCCATGAACAGCCCGTGCAGGCGCTGGCCCGTGAGCTGGAGGAGGAGCTCGGGCTGCAGATCGACCCGGCACAGGCCCGTTACCTGGGCGTATTCAGCGCTCCGGCGGCCAACGAGCCGGGGTTTGTCGTGCAGGCCGAGGTGTTTTTGCTGAGCATCGACGCCCCGGTTTCGCCGGCTGCCGAAATTGAAGAGGTGTGCTGGATCGACCCGGCCGGCGACAGCAATCTTTTGCTGGCACCGTTGACAGGCGAGGTGATCCTGCCGTTTTATCGAGCGACACTTCTCGCTACCTGCTGATTCACGCCTCAAGGACTGACGCTCATGATTCCATTGCCGGACCTGTTGATTTTCGCCGCCGCCGCGTTGCTGATGGTACTGACGCCCGGCCCGAACATGATCTACCTGATCTCCCGTTCGATCTGCCAGGGCCGCAAGGCCGGCGTCACCTCCCTGCTGGGGGTGGTGGCGGGGTTCTTCGTGCACATGTTCGCCGCGGCCGCCGGGTTGACGGCGGTGTTCCTGGCGGTGCCTGTGGCCTATGAAGTATTGAAGTGGGCCGGTGCGCTGTACCTGTTGTGGCTGGCCTGGCAGGCCGTCAAGCCGGGCGCGCGTTCGCCCTTCGAGGCCCAGCAATTGCCGGCGGACTCGACGCGCAAGCTGATCACCATGGGCTTTCTCACCAGCGCCCTGAACCCCAAGATCGCGGTGTTCTACCTGTCGGTGTTCCCGCAGTTCATCAGTCCGGAACACGGTTCGCTGTTCACCCAGAGCATTATCCTGGGCCTGACCCAGATCAGCGTCAGTTTCAGCGTCAACCTGTTGATCGCCCTGTTCGCTGCAGGCATTGCCTCATGGTTCGTCCACAACCCGACGTGGCTGGCGGCGCAGCGCTACTTCATGGGGTTTGTCCTCGGTGCGCTGGCGTTGCGACTGATGCTTGAACAACGCAGGACGGCGTGAGCATGTGGATCGAACGGTTGGATGCCAGTCATGCCCTGGCCTACCGCGAGCTGATGCTTGAAGCCTACGATTGCCATCCGCAGGCGTTCACCTCCAGTGTGCGGGAGCGGGCAATGATGCCGTTGAGTTGGTGGGAGGGGCGATTGACCAGCAAGCTCGATGTGCTGCTGGGCGCGTTCGAAGCAGGCAAGTTGGCCGGCATCGTTGGCCTGGCCTTCGAAGCGCGGGAAAAGGCTCGCCACAAGGCAACACTGTTTGGCATGTATGTGTCGGCCGATTTTCGTCAGCACGGTTGGGGTCATGAGCTGGTGCAAGCAGCACTGGCCGAGGCGCAAAACCATCCTGCACTGAAACTCATCCAGCTCACCGTTACCGCCGGCAATGAGGCCGCCTTCAAGTTGTACCAGCGCTGCGGCTTCATCCAGTTCGGACTTGAACCTTTAGCAGTGCGGGTGGGCGAGGATTACTTCGACAAAATCCACATGTGGCGCCAGATATCGATGCCTGAGATCAAGTGCGAAGAGGTCGATTCGCCCCTGTCCCGATAATCGGTCAAGGGTATTTGATCTCTGGCCGTGGACCGGTATAGACGGGCAAATCGGATTCCTGCGCAGGCGCACTCATGCTTCCTGCTCCACTGTTCAATCGCACGATTCTTATGTTTCGTATGCCGAAATCGTTACCGTTACTGCCATCCTGGTCATTGTTTATATACATTCGTACCGTCCCTCTTTCGATGATGGTGAATACGATTGAAAACACGTACCAGACTCCATCCTTGGGGACATGGCGGGGAACGCCACGCCATTGCGGCATGCCGGTATCTGGGTAAAGGATCGGGTTGACCAGCCCCGGAATGTGGCTGTTGTCGGCAACATGGGTTCCTTCGAACGTGAATTGGTATTGCCCGGGAATGAACAGGAAGTCTTGATAGAGGATGACCCCGGCGAAGCCGTATGGGGTGCCTTGGTCGGTGAAGTTGAAAAACGCGTTTACTAATTGATGGTTCATGACGTGCTGACGGATAGATCCGGAACGAGCCGCCAGATAGGGAATCCAGCCGTTATAAGCGTCCGCCAGTGAAGTGTAGTGATCCTCCCATTCCACCGGTGCCGTGCCGATGATGATGGAGCTCGTCGTCGATACATTACTGTTGCCCAATTGATCAACTATCCGGGCGCTCACCGGATGCGTGCCGTCGCCGATCTGCTGAAGGTCAGCGGCCGTCAACGTGTAAGTGATTGGGTTGGCGGGATGAACATAGGGAATCGTTTTACTCCAAGTCCCCACGGTCAGTGTCACCCCATCATATTCGCGCGGGTAGCTGCGGGTTAACGTAAACGTGCCTGGCTGTGCGGGGTTGGCGCTGGCCGGATGGCTGACGGTGATCTCGGATGGCGGGTAATGAAACAGCAGGTCCAGGATCGGGAGCGAGTCATCGTGATTCTGGCTGACCCGAGTCACTCGGTAAAACATTGTATTTGCGCCGTTCACCAGCCATCCCCATGGCAATTCCATGTCTATGCGGTCGTTCTCCTCGCCCACCTTGATGATCTTGATCACTGATGTCGGTTGGCCATTGACCCACAGCTCCACGGAATCATCGATGGCCAGTGGTTTAGAGAGTGTCTTGAGCGGATCAATCACCATGTACAGGCGGATGGACGGCGAGTGAATGGTCAGGGGAATGCCGCCGTGGTAGGTCCCTGTCGGCAGCACGGGTGTCTTCCATCCTGGAATGTACATGGGCCACAGCTCAAGAGCTGCGTCGGCCTGCGATGAGTTGCGGAGGCTGTTCATCTTTTTCTCCTCGGCTGCGGTGCCTGAACTGATTCGGGACAGACACCATCAGAGCGCGAAAGGAGAAGAGTGTCGCCTGTCAGATCTGACAGGCGAGTGCGAGATCAAGACGGATGGTCATTTTGCACACCGAGTGAAACCCCCTGTGCTTCAGCGCACGGCACTGACGCCGTCGAGTGTGGAGAACGACGTGTCCTTGGCCGTCAGCAAAAAGTCGCGCATGTACGGCGCGTCGAGCATGTCGGTGCGCACCGCCGCATACAGCGTGGCAAACAAGCCTTTCTCTCCCAGCCGCTTGGCTTTCACGTAGCCCCGCGAGCTGTATTCATGCAGGGCCCAGTGCGGCATGCCGCAGACGCCGCGACCGCTGGCCACCAGTTGCATCATCATCACCGTCAGTTCAGAGGTGCGTACCTGGGCCGGTTCGATGTCGGCCGGTTCCAGGAAGCGGGTGAAGATGTCCAGCCGGTCGCGCTCCACCGGGTAGGTGATCAGGGTTTCGCTGATCAGGTCCTCGGGCACGATGTAGGGCTTGCCCGCCAGTCGATGCTGGTTGGCCACGGCGAGCATCGCTTCGTAGGTGAATAGCGGCACGTAGGTGATGCCGGCCAGTTCCAGCGGGTCGGAGGTCACCACCAGGTCGAGGTCGCCCCGGGCCAGGGCTGGCAACGGCGCGAAGGCGAAGCCCGAGGCCAGGTCCAGTTCGACTTCCGGCCAGGCATCGCGGAACTGATCGATGGTCGGCATCAACCACTGGAAGCAGCTATGGCACTCGATGGCCATGTGCAGCCGTCCGGCGGTGCCGCCCGCCAGGCGGGCGATATCCCGTTCGGCGCCGCGCAGCAAGGGCAGGGCGGCATCGGCCAGTTGCAACAGGCGCAGGCCGGCGCTGGTGAACCGTACCGGCTTGGTCTTGCGCACGAACAACTGCATGCCCAGGCGCTCTTCCAGTTCCTTGAACTGGTGGGAGAGAGCGGATTGGGTCAGGTGCAGGCGTTCGGCGGCTTCGACCAGGCTGTCGGCTTCGCGCAGGGCGTGCAGGGTCTTGAGGTGACGGAGTTCAAGCACCGGAGTTGCTCCATGAGTAAAACTTGTGATCAACACGAAAAGGTTGAGTTTGTCTCATGTAGGGTCAGCTGTCGACAATGGCGCCATCTTTTACAGGAGGACGCACACCATGGCCCTGGCCCACACCCTCGGTTTTCCCCGCATCGGCGCCGACCGCGAACTGAAAAAAGCCCTCGAAGCCTACTGGAAAGGTGACCTGGCCCCGGCCGCGTTGCAGGCGGTGGGTCGCGAACTGCGGGCCCGGCACTGGCAATTGCAGAAAGACGCCGGCATCGACCTGCTGCCCGTCGGCGACTTTGCCTGGTACGACCAGGTGCTCAGCCACTCCTTGACCCTGGGCGTGGTTCCACAGCGTTTCCACAGCACCTTGAATGCCCAGGGCCGGCCGACCCTCGACACCCTGTTCGCCATGGCCCGTGGCGCCACGGCCAGTTGCTGCGGTGCCGACCACGGCCAGGCGCAATACGCCCAGGAGCTGACCAAGTGGTTCGACACCAACTACCACTACCTGGTCCCGGAGTTTTCCGCCGACCAGACCTTCGCCCTGAGCTGGGAACAGTTGTTCGATGAAGTGGACGAGGCTCATGCCTTGGGCCATCAGGTCAAACCGGTGATCATCGGCCCGTTGACCTACTTGTGGCTGGGCAAGGCCAAGGGCGAGGCGTTCGACAAGCTCGACCTGCTGGAGCGCCTGCTGCCGGTCTACGGGGAAATCCTCAACCGCCTCAAGGCCCAGGGCGTGGAATGGGTGCAGATCGACGAACCGATCCTTACCCTCGATCTGCCTCAAGCCTGGAAGAGCGCTTTCGAGCGGGCTTATCACATCCTCCAGTACTCGCCGCTGAAAAAACTCGTGGCCACCTATTTCAGTGGCCTGCAAGACAACCTCGGCCTGGCGGTGAGCCTGCCGGTGGACGGCTTGCACATCGACGCGGTACGTGACCCGGAACAACTGGGCCAGGTGCTGGACCGCCTGCCGACCTACAAGATTCTTTCGGTGGGCCTGGTCAACGGGCGCAACGTCTGGCGCTGCGAACTGGAACAGGCGCTGGCGCAGTTGCAACCGGCCCAGGAGCGCTTTGGCGACAACCTCTGGGTCAGCACCTCGTGCTCGCTGCTGCACAGCCCGGTGGACCTGGAGCGTGAAGACCGCCTCGATCCGGAACTCAAGAGCTGGCTCGCCTTTGCCGTGCAGAAATGCGGTGAAGTCGCGGTGCTGCGTGATGCCCTGAACGATCCCCAGGCCCCCGCTGTGCAGCAGGCCTTGGCCGACAGCCGCCAGGTGCAGGCCAGTCGCGCCAGCTCGGCGCGCATTCACAAACCCGCGGTCCAGGCGCGCCTGGCGGCAATCGGGCCACAGGACAGCCAGCGGCGTTCACCGTTTGCCAAACGCATCGAAGGCCAGCGCGCCCGACTGAAACTGCCGGCCTTTCCCACCACCACCATCGGTTCCTTCCCGCAGACCCCGGCCATTCGCCTGGCACGCCAGGCCTACAAGCAAGGCAAGCTGTCGGCCAACGACTATCAGGACGCCATGCACACCGAGATCCGCCATGCCGTGCAGATCCAGGAGCGCCTGGGCCTGGACGTGCTGGTGCACGGTGAAGCCGAGCGCAACGACATGGTGGAATACTTTGCCGAGCAACTGGACGGCTACGTCTTCACCCGTTTCGGTTGGGTGCAGAGCTACGGTTCGCGCTGCGTGAAACCGGCGATCATCTATGGCGACATCAGTCGGCCGAGCGCCATGACCGTCGACTGGATCCGCTACGCGCAAAGCCTGACCGACAAGGTCATGAAAGGCATGCTCACCGGCCCCGTGACCATGCTGATGTGGTCGTTCCCCCGCGAAGATGTGTCGCGCCAGGTCCAGGCGCAACAACTGGCCCTGGCCCTGCGGGACGAAGTGCTGGACCTGGAAAAGGCCGGGATCAAGATTGTGCAGATCGACGAGGCGGCGTTCCGCGAAGGGATGCCGCTGCGTCGCGGGCAATGGCAGGAGTACCTGGATTGGGCGGTTGACGCGTTCCGTTTGTGCGCGTCGGGGGTGGCTGATGAAACCCAGATCCATACCCACATGTGCTACAGCGAATTCAATGATGTGATCAAGGCCATCGCCGACATGGATGCCGATGTCATCACCATCGAGACTTCGCGTTCGGACATGGAGTTGCTGGAGGCTTTCGAGGCGTTCGACTACCCGAACGACATCGGCCCGGGCGTCTACGACATCCACTCGCCACGGGTGCCGGACACGGCCGAGATGGTTGCGCTGATGAGCAAGGCGGTAAAACGGATCGCCGCCGAGCGGCTGTGGATCAACCCCGACTGCGGGTTGAAAACCCGGGGCTGGCCGGAAACGGAAGCGGCACTGGTGAATATGGTGGCGGCGGCGCGGCAGTTGCGTAGCCAGCTGGCCTGAAGCTGACGCATGGGCGGGTACCTGTGGGAGCAAAGCTTGCTCGCGATGAAGCCAGCGCGATTTCTCTGGAATCGAGGTGCCTGTATCGCGAGCAAGCTTTGCTCCCACAGATACATCCTTACCCACAGATACATCCTTACCCACAGATACATCCTTACCCACAGATATATCCTTCGCGCAGGCAACCATTCGGCAATCTTCATCAAACTGTCACGCAACTGTGGCAGCGCGCTTGAACAAACTTCATCAGACTCGCGCTCTACTGGGGTTCTGCGTTTCGGTGTTTCTTCATGCGTGTATTCATTTTCCTGGCCGCGTTGTTTTTCGGCCTGCCGTCGATGGCGGCTTCTCGGTGTGACATCAATGTTGCGACCCAACGGGTCGATCTGGATCAGGTGAGCCTGGCCTACCAGAGCGTTGGCCGTGCTTCGGATCCGGCGCTGTTGCTGGTGATGGGCCTGGGTGGGCAGTTGATCCATTGGCCGGACGAAGTGGTGGTCGCCCTGTGCGAGCAGGGTTTCCGGGTGATTCGCTACGACAACCGCGACGTCGGCCTGTCCACCTGGCGCCAGGCTCCCGGCAGCGCCAACCTGACCTTCGAAGCCCTGCGCTACAAACTCGGCTTGCCCGTGGCCGCGCCTTATACCTTGACCGACATGGCCGATGATGGGCTGGGACTGATGGACGCCTTGCAGGTGCAAAGCTTCCATGTGTTGGGCGTGAGCATGGGCGGGATGATCGCCCAGCACATGGCCGCCATGGCGCCGCAGCGGGTCGAAAGCCTGACCCTGATCATGACCAGTTCCGGTGCCGAAGGCTTGCCCGCACCCAGCGCCGCGCTGGTGCAGTTGCTGTCGCGGCGCAGTGCGCCGAATCGCGAAGCGGCCCTGCAGCAGCAGGCCGATCTGCTGGCCGCGTTGGGCAGCCCGATGGTGGTGGATGATCGCCAGGCATTGCTGCATCAGGCCGCCGTGGCCTATGACCGGGCCTTCAACCCCGAAGGCGTGAAGCGCCAGATCATGGCGATCATGGCCGAGCCGAGTCGGGTGGCGCTGCTCAATCAACTGCGGGTGCCGACCCTGGTGGTCCACGGCACCGCCGATCCTTTGCTGCCGGTGATGCACGGCGTGCATCTGGCGGCGCACATCCAAGGCAGCCAGTTGAAGTTGATCCCGGGCCTGGCCCATCGTTTCCAGGAAGCATTCAAGGCGCCGTTGCTAGGGGCCGTGTTGCCGTATCTGCAGCAGCACCGTGAAGACACGTCGCACTGGGCGCAGATCGAGCCGGTGCAGGCGCCTAATCTGCTCTGATCTTGATCGTTCCCACGCTCTGCGTGGGTATGCATCCCGTGACGCTCCGCGTCACCTTCCAGAAGCGGAACGCGGAGCGTCCCTGGCGGCATTCCCACGCAGGAGCGTGGGAATGATCAAGACCGCGTCGCCTTCATCGCGGGCAAGCCTTGCTCCCACAGGACCGCGCCTGGGCCTGCTCCACCAACCACCCCATCAATTCCTGCAACGGCCCCGACACTTGGGGTTTGTGCGGGTGCACCAGGTGATAACCCAGGCCGGTCTTGACCTTCAGCTCGAACGGCATCACCAGCCGGCCGGCGCTCAGGTCGTCGCCGATCAGCGACCAGTCGCCAATCGCCACGCCAGTGCCTTGGGAAGCCATGGACATCGCCAGGTCCAGGGTTTCGAAATGCTGGCCCTTGCTGACATTGCTCAAGTGCACATCGGCCGCCGCCAGCCAGGCGTTCCAGTCGCGCTCGTCACGGGTGGGGTGCAACAGCAGGTGTTGTTGCAGGTCGGCGGGTTCACGCAGCGGCACCGGGCCTTCCAGGATCGGGCGAGAGCAGACGGGCGTCAGTTGTTCATCGAACAGATGCACGCACGCCAGCGAGGCGTCAGGTGGTGGGCCATAGACCACCGCGGCGTCGAAGGCTTCGCGCTGGAAGTCCACGCCGTGCCTGACCGTGGTGGTCAGTTCCACCGGCACGTCCGGCCGTTCCTTCTGCCATTGCAACAGGCGCGGCAGCAGCCAGCGCATCACGCAGGTCGGAGCCTTGAGTTGCAGGGTCTGGCGTTTTTCGCCGACCTGCTCGACCGCTTCGCCGATCAGGCTGAACACCTGCTGCACTCGGGGTAGCCAGGCCTGGCCTTCGGCGGTCAGGCTCAGGCCGCGTGCCTGGCGCTGGAACAGCGCATAACCCAGATGATCTTCCAGCCCGGCGATCTGCCGGCTCACCGCGCCCTGGGTGATGTGCAGTTGTTCGGCGGCCCGGGTGAAGTTGCAGCATTGGGCCGTGATCAGAAACGTGTGCAGCGCCGGCAGCGGGGGAAGTCGTTTCATTTCGGATCCAAGCCATGACGTGAGGACATGGCTAGTATGACTTTTTATCCATTGTTGCCGCTATGGTCGGACCGTTCCAATAACGCCATTCCCAAGACAAAAAAGGGTCCCGCCGCAGGCTGTGCGAGGCCCTTTACACGACAAGAAAAAGGCAATGGCAATGGCGACGTGCGGCGAAGTATTGGTCAAGTTACTCCAAGCGTATGGCGTGGAGCAGGTGTTCGGCATTCCTGGCGTGCACACCGTCGAGTTGTACCGCGGGCTGGCCCGTTCCAGCATCCGCCATGTGACCCCGCGTCATGAACAGGGCGCAGGCTTCATGGCCGATGGTTACGCCCGGGTCAGCGGCAAGCCCGGCGTGTGTTTCATCATCACCGGCCCCGGCATGACCAACATCACCACCGCCATGGGCCAGGCTTACGCCGATTCGATCCCGATGCTGGTGATCTCCAGCGTGCAGTCGCGCAGCCAGTTGGGCGGCGGGCGCGGCAAGTTGCATGAACTGCCGAACCAGGCTGCATTGGTGGGTGGGGTGGCGGCGTTTTCCCACACGCTGATGTCCGCCGCTGAATTGCCCGGCGTGCTGGCTCGGGCGTTCGCCGTGTTCCAGGCTGGACGCCCGCGGCCGGTGCACATCGAAATTCCGTTGGACGTGCTGGTCGAAGACGCCGATGCCCTGCTCGCCAGCGTGCCGGTGAACATCAACCGCGCCGGTGCTGCGCCGAGTGCCGTGGCGCAAATGGCGGCAACGCTGGCATCGGCCAAGCGGCCATTGATCCTGGCCGGCGGCGGAGCCCTCGACGCGGCGGCCGAATTGACCGAACTGGCCGAACGCCTCGGCGCGCCAGTGGCGTTGACCATCAATGCCAAGGGCCTGTTGCCGGCCCGCCATCCGTTGCTGATCGGCTCCACCCAGAGCCTGGTCGCCACCCGCGCGTTGGTGGCCGAGGCGGATGTGGTGCTGGCCATCGGCACCGAGCTGGCCGAGACCGACTACGACATTACCTTCGCCGGCGGCTTCGAGATCCCCGGTGCGCTGCTGCGCATCGACATCGACCCGGACCAGACCGTGCGCAACTACCCGCCGCACCTGGCGCTGGTGGCCGACGCCCGCGTCGCCGCCCGGGCCGTGCTCGACGCCTTGAGCCAGCCCCCCTTGGCCGAGCGCCGTGACGATTGGGGCGCTACGCGTGCCGCCCGGTTGCGCGCGGATCTTCAAGGCAGTTGGGACGCGGCGACCCGTGCCCAGACCTTGTTTCTCGACACCGTCTTGCAAGCGCTGCCGGAGGCGGTGTTCGTCGGCGATTCGACCCAACCGGTGTACACCGGCAACCTGACCTTCAACCCGGAGCAGCCGCGCCGCTGGTTCAATTCATCCACCGGCTACGGCACCCTCGGCTACGCCTTGCCAGCGGCCATTGGTGCCTGGCTAGGTGGCAAGGACCGGGGCCACGGTCGCCCGCCGGTGGTGTGTTTGATTGGCGACGGCGGGTTGCAGTTCACCCTGCCGGAACTGGCCAGCGCCGTGGAGGCGCGCACGCCGGTGATCGTGCTGCTGTGGAATAACCAGGGCTACGAAGAGATCAAGAAATACATGGTCAACCGCGCCATCGAACCGGTGGGCGTGGACATCTACACCCCGGATTTCATCGGCGTCGCCAAGGCCTTGGGCTGCGCTGCCGAAGCCATCGACGGCGTGGCGCAACTGCACGCCGCGTTGCTCGCCGCTTGCGACCGGCAGGGCCCGACGCTGATCGAAATCGACCAGGCAACCTGGATGGCGCAGGTGTCGAAATGAATTTCCCTACGACGCAAGACGGGCTGTACATCAACGGTGAGTGGTTGGCCGGCGATCAACCGCTGCGGGTGATCAACCCGGCGACCGAAGCGCTGCTGACCACCGTTTATGGCGGCGACGAGGGCGCTGTCGATCAGGCGTTGAACGCGGCGACCCAGGCCTTCACGCACTGGTCGAACACCACCGGCGCCGAGCGTGGCGCGATTCTGCGCCGGATTGCCGCTGGCGTGCGGGACGCTCGTGAACGGTTGATGCACCTGCAATCGAGCAACAACGGCAAACCGCTGTTCGAAGCGGCCATCGATGTCGACGATGTGGTCGCCACCTTCGAGTATTACGCCGAGTTGGCCGAAGGCCTGGACGCCCGGCAAGACAGCCCGCTGGCGTTGCCCAGTGCTGATTTCAGCGCACGCCTGCGCCGCGAACCCTGCGGCGTGGTCGGCCTGATCGTGCCGTGGAATTTCCCGATGGTCACCACGGCCTGGAAACTCGCCCCGGCGTTGGCTGCCGGCTGCTGCGTGGTGCTCAAGCCGTCGGAGGTCACGCCGTTGCCGGAGCTGGAACTAGCGTCGATCATCGCCGAATGCGGGTTGCCCGACGGCGTGTTCAACCTGGTCTGCGGCACGGGCCTGGCAGTTGGGGCGCCATTGGCGGCGGACCCGCGCGTGGCAAAGATTTCCTTCACCGGCAGCAATGCGGTGGGTGTGCAGGTGATGCAACGGGCGGCGGAAACGGTGAAGGGCGTGAGCCTGGAACTGGGCGGCAAATCGTCCCTGCTGGTGCTGGCCGATGCCGACCTGGACCTGGCGGTGGAGCTGGCCTGCGGTGGTGGTTTCTTCAATGCCGGGCAGATGTGTTCGGCCACCAGTCGTGTGTTGGTCGCCGATGAACTGGCCGATGAATTCCTGCAACGGCTCAAGACCCGCGCCGAGGCGATCCGCGTGGCCGACCCGTTCGACCCGGATGTGGAGATGGGCGCGCTGGTGAACCAGGCGCAATACCAGCGGGTGCTGGGGCACATCGACCGTGGCTTGAGCGCCGCAGCGACGCTGGTGTGCGGTGGGCAGCGACCCGCGCATCTGCCGCGCGGCTTTTTTTACAGCCGACAATCTTCACCGACGTGCCCCTGGACAGTGCGTTGTGGTGCGAAGAGATCTTCGGGCCTGTGTTGTGCGTGCGCCGTTTCAGCACCCCGGCGCAGGCGATCGCCCTGGCCAACGACAGCCGTTTCGGCCTAGTGGCCAGCGTGGTCAGCCGTGATACGGCGGCTGCCGAAGAGGTGGCCAACGCTTTGCAGGCAGGGCTGGTGTGGATCAACGCGCCGCAGGTGATTTTCCCCCAGGCGGCGTGGGGCGGTTACAAACAGAGCAGTCTCGGCCGCGAATTGGGGCCCTGGGGATTGGCCGCGTTTCAGGAAATCAAGCATGTGATCCGGGCGGTCTGACGGCACGTTATCAGGTCACGCATGCCTCGAAAAAAGGCATGCGCCAGGAACATGGCTCCAATGAGTTTTTTTCGATAGTCAGGGATTTTGCACAACCTCAGGATGGCCGCAGACGGCGGTGAAGCCCTTGTTGTACGGGGCTTTGCTCGACGTCGAACGGTGCGGGCGCAACGGTTTTTACCCACCTCATACTTAAAAGAATAAAGGGAGTCCTCCATGGGCGAGCATGATCTGAACAGACGTCAATTCATCAAGACTGCAAGTGTGGTTTCGGTAGCGGCGGCCGCCATGAGCGTGCCCTTCATCAGCGCCCGGGCCAGCGATACGCGGTTCGTCGGCAAGACCCTGCGCCTGCTCACCTGGTCCGATGACACCGGGCTGGCGGCGTTGCGCAACATCGCCGCCACCTTCGAGGCCAAGACCGGGGCCAAGGTCATTGCCGACCGCACCGGCAGTACCTCGGAAATGGTCGCCAAGCTCAAGGCCGGTGGTGACCGGCCGCAGTACGACATCATCACCCTGGCCGGCGTCGGCGCCGAGGGCCTGGCCGCCGCCGGGCTGTTGGAAAAACCCGACCTCAACCGCATTCCCAACCTGGCCGACGTGCCGGCGCAATACCGCACCGGCGCTGGCGGCCATGGCATCGGTTACCTGCTGTGGTGCAACAGCCTGGTCTACAGCACCCGGACCTTGAGTCAGGCGCCGGACAGTTACGCCGCGCTTTGGGATGCGGAGCTGGCGCCGAACATCTTCCTGCCGCCGCCGAACTGGACCGAGGCCATGGACCTGATCATCATCGCCGCCAAGCTGGCCGGTGGTGACGAACACAACATCGAGCCCGGCTTCAAGAAACTCGCCGAGCTCAAGGACCGGGTGGTGACCCTGGGGGAAAACCCGAACCAGATCGCCGAGTTGTTTCGCACCGGCTCCCTGGACATGGGCGGCTTGTATGCGCCAGCGTTTTTCCCCAAGCAGATCCGCGACCCGGCCTACAGCCTGGGGGCGACGTTCGGCATGAAGGAAGGTTTCTATACCGACCTGATGCTCTCGGTCATGCCGAAAAACCGCCCGGGCGACACCGACCTGGCCTACGCCTTCATCGACCACTCCCTCGACCCGCTGGTGCAGGGCAAGATGGCCGAAGACATCTTCAACGGCCCGGTCAACGCCAAGGCCATCATCTCCAGCGAAGCGCGCAAGAGCCCCTACATCCTGACCCCGGAGCAAATCGCCGACAAAGCGATCATGCACGACAACGCCTTCCTGGCGACGGTGCATGACCAATGGATCCGCCGGTACACGGAAATCTTCTCTTCCTGAAACGAACGCCCGACACCGGCTGCCCAGCAATGCGGCCTCTGTGACCGCCCGAGAACCAGTGTGGGAGCGGGCTTGCTCGCGATAGCGGTGAGTCAGTTGCTGGAGATGCTGACTGTGCCGTCGCCATCGCGAGCAAGCTCGCTCCCACAGGGGCATTGGGGTGTGCATTGGTCTTGCGGCCCAGCCGAGAACCAGTGTGGGAGCGAGCTTGCTCGCGATAGCGGTGGTTCAGTTGATGGAGATGCTGACTGTGCTGTCGCCTTCGCGAGCAGGCTCGCTCCCACGGGGATTGGGTTGTTTTGAGATTGTGTTTGTTCTGTCGTTTTCCACTGACGAGATCTTGCCATGGAACACCTACCATTAACCCGTCACCAGAGTGTCGCGCCCATGCGTCCACCCCGGGAGATTTCCCCCACCCGCCGAGCCTGGCTGTTCCTGTCGCCGTCGATGTTGTTTCTCGGCGTGCTGATCGCTGCCAGCCTGTTGGTGCTGCGCATGAGCGTCGGCACCAAGGGCGCGGAGTGGAGTGGGTTCAGCCTCGCCAGCTACGGGCAGTTGCTGGAGCCTTATTACCTCAAGTCCCTGCTGCTGACCTTGCGCCTTGCGTTGATCAGTGCGGTGATCGCCGTGCTGCTGGCGATCCCTGTGGCCTACACCATGTCGCGCCTGGCCTCGCCGTTGTTGCGGCGGGTGTTCCTGGCGGCGGTGCTGTTACCGCTGTTGGTCAACCTGCTGCTGCAAAGCTATGGCTGGCTGGTGATCCTCGGCCCTGCCGGCATGCTCAATCAGGCGCTCATGGGCCTGGGCCTGATCAAGCGGCCGATCATGCTGCTGTACAACCAGAATGGTGTGTTGATGGGCCTGGTCCAGACGGCCTTCCCGCTGGCCGTGCTGCCCATCGCCAGCGCCATGCGTGGCGTTGCCCGCAGTTATGAAGAGGCCGCCGCCACCCTCGGCGCGAGCCGCTTCCAGGTGTTTCGCCAAGTGGTGCTGCCCATGAGCCTGCCAGGGATCATTACCGGCGCGACGCTGGTGTTTGCCTACAACGCCAGCAGCTTTGTCGTGCCGCTGCTGTTGGGTGGGCGGCGGGTGCCGATGTTGGCTGTGATGGTCCACGACCAGATTGCCCCGTTGATGAACTGGCCCGCCGCGTCCGCTGCAGGGGTGGTGCTGATTGTCACCACGCTGATGATCATGACCCTGTCCGAATATTTCACCGGCCGTCGTCGACGGATGCTGGAGGCTTCTCAATGACCGCGTTGAGCAAAAAACGCCAGTCGCTGTTGCCCGGTGAAACCGGGCGCGCAGTGGGGCTGCTGTCGGGTTTCATCCTGTTGCTGGCGGTGCTGCCGATCCTGACCATGATCGTCATGTCCTTCAGCGGCGCGGCGAACCTGGACTTTCCGCCGAGCAGCTACAGCCTGCAATGGTATCGGGCGGCGTGGCACACCTTCGTATCGCCGGATGCCAGCGACGTGCTGAGCCTGGGCCAGGCCATGGGCACCAGTTTGTTGGTGGCCTGCCTGACGATGATATTCGCCACGCTGATCGCGGTGCCGGCGGCCTACGCGCTGACCCGTTGCGAGTTCCGTGGCAAGGCCGTGGCGTTGCAACTGATGTCGCTGCCGCTGGTGTTTCCCATGGTGGTGCTGGGGTTGGCGCTGCTGCTGGTGTTCGACAGCCTGCCATTCCAGATGACCACCTCGCGACTGGTCATTGCCCACGTGATCCTCGCCTTGCCGTTCGTGGTGAAGAACTGCACCGCCGCCATGCTCGGTATCGGCAGTGAAGTCGAAGAAGCCGCGCGAATGCTCGGGGCGACACCACGGCGGGCCATCGTCGATGTGGTGGTGCCGTTGATGAAGTCGGGGATTCTCGCCGGGATGCTGCTGGCGTTCATTGTCTCGTTCAACGAATTCACCGTGACCTATTTCCTCTACACCATCGATGTCATGACCGTGCCGATCTGGATGTACAGCCGCACCGTGTCATCGCTGGACCCCACCGTTTTCTCGTTTGCCGTGCTCATCGTGCTGATCGATTTCGTGTTGATCTGGGCGTTGGAGAAGCTGGTGGGCGAGGGCGGCGTTTCCTTTTGATTTCGAGGTGAAGACATGACTGGACTGATACTGGAAAACGTCGAGAAGCATTACGGCTCGGCCTGCGCGGTCACGGACGTGAACCTGCATTTGCCCGAGGGCAAACTGGTGTGTTTCCTCGGGCCTTCGGGCTGTGGCAAGACCACCTTGCTGCGCATGATCGCCGGCCTGGAAAGCCTCAGCGGCGGCGAAATCCGCCTGGATGGCCAAGACATCGGCCACACCCCGGCGCACCTGCGCAACTTCGGCATGGTGTTTCAATCGCTGGCCCTGTTTCCCCACATGACCGTCGGCGAGAACATCGCCTATCCGCTGAAGCTGCGGGGCGTGGGCAAGGCCGAGCAACAGGCGCGGGTGGTGGAGTTGCTGGAACTGATCCAGCTCCAGGCGATGATCGACCGGCCCGTGGCGAAACTGTCCGGCGGCCAGCGCCAGCGCGTGGCGATTGCCCGGGCCATTGCCGCCCGGCCGAAAATCCTCCTGCTGGACGAACCGCTGTCGGCTCTGGACGCGAAGTTGCGCGAGTCGATGCAAGTGGAAATCCGCCAACTGCAAAAGCGGTTGAACATCACCACCATTTTGGTGACCCACGATCAACGCGAAGCCATGACCATGGCTGACATCGTCGTGGTGCTGGGGGAGCATCGGGTGCAACAGGTCGGTACGCCGATCGAGATCTACCGGCACCCGGCCAATGAGTTCGTCGCCGACTTCATCGGCTCAGGCAACATTTTTCCGGCGACCACCCTGGGCAACGGACGGGTCGGGCTGCCGGGCGGGGACACGCTGGACGTGCCGGCCAGCCATAGCGTCATCGCTGGCGAGAAGATCAAGTTGCTGGTGCGCCCCGAAGACCTGCAACTGTCCTCGCCCCAGGCCTCGGCGGGTAACCGGTTGCTGGGCAAGGTGACGTTCGTGCGGGACATTGGCGCGACCGTCGAGACCACGGTGGAGTGTTCCGGGATCTCGTTCACGGCGCTGAACACGCCTTGCCAGGGCATGGACCTGGGCATTGGGCATGCGGTGTCGGTGACCATACCGGCGCAGGCGTGTCGGTTGCTCGGTGCCTGAGTTCAAGAAATGAGGTGCTTTTACTGGCCTCATCGCGAGCAAGCTCGCTCCCACAGTTGATTGTTGTGAACAGCGAACCCCTGTGGGAGCGAGCTTGCTCGCGATGGGGCCGGCCCAGTCAACACAAACCCCAGGTCAAACAGTCATCCGCAACCGCGCCAGATCCCGCAACGGCGGCGCACCGAACAACCGGCTGTACTCGCGGCTGAACTGCGAAGGGCTTTCATAACCCACCCGATACCCCGCCGCCGAGGCTTCCAGCCCTTCGGCCAGCATCAGCCGCCGGGCTTCCTGCAGGCGCAGTTGCTTCTGGTATTGCAGCGGGCTCATGGCGGTCATGGCCTTGAAGCGGTGATGCAGGGTCGAGACACTGAGGTTCACTTCCCGGGCCAGGTCATCGATGCGCAGCGGCTGTTCGAAATGGCCGTTGAGCCACTTGATCGCCTGGCTGATGCGATGGCTCTGACTGTTGGCGATAGCGATTTCGTACAGCCGATAACCCTGGGGACTGCGCAGCAGGCGATAGAGGATTTCCCGGCGCACCAGCGGCGCGAGCATGGCGATGTCTTTCGGTGTATCGAGCAACCGCGCCAGGCGCAGCACGGCGTCGAGCGTCGGCGTGTCCAGGCGTTCGACATACAGCCCCCGTCCGGCGGGGCGGGTCGGAACACCCAGGGGGCCGGCGTCGGCGATCAGTGCGGTGATTTCCGCCGGGTCGATGTCCAGGCGCAGGGCGAGGATCGGCTCTTGCGGCGAAACGTCCGCGATGCAACCGCTCAACGGCATCGACACCGAGACCACCAGGTAATGGAGCGGGTCATAGTTGAAGAGCTCATCCGCCAGGCGCACCTGTTTGCTGCCCTGGGCCATGATGCACAGCGCCGGTTGGGCCAGCACCGGAGCGAACTTTTGAGGCTTGCTGTGGCGCGACAGGTTCAGCGAGCCGATGGCCGTGGCATAGCTGCCGTCTTCGCTGGTATTGCGGTCGATGATCGACGCCAATTCGGCGCGCTGTTGTTCCAAGTGCGTGTCCAGCGGGACGTGGGCGTGGTCGAGTGGCGACATGCCGGGATCCTCAGGCGATAGGGAGCGATGAACAAAAGCTTATGTTTGTGCAAGGCGCAGCGGTAGCAACATCCTGTTGAAAGCTTGCCTGATCCTGCACGGCGCAAGGGGCCATGACGCTGCAATGCTGTGGAAACTTGCTTGAAACCTTTTGTTTCAACTTCCCTGGTTTCGACCGGATCGATGGCAAATTTTGTGATGCCGATGCGCAGGATTGTGCAATGGGTCGGCAGGAATCGACTAACGAAACTGGCGTCGTGGCGCTTAACCTTTGATCCTGTCGCAGCCTGTCCCCGGCTGCACAACGGATTACCTGGGAGGGTTGAACATGACTACACAGATCCCCGTCAGCCACATGACTTTCGTCCGGGCCCGTGCCGGTTGCTCCAGGCAACTGGGGGCGCGCCTGAGTACGCTGATCGCGCCCTCGCGCCTGGCTCCCGGTTGCTTGCACTTTGCCTTGCAGCAATCGCAATGCGACGCTGATTTGTGGCTGGTGTCGGGGCTGTGGGTCAATCAGCCGTCGATGGATGCCTACTTCAATTCACCGGCCATGGCGATTTTCGCCGAGCTGGTGCAGGACCTGGTGGTGAGCAGCCTGGATTTTCATACCTTCAGGGAAGTCTCCGCCGCCCAGGCGACCGAAGGGTGCCGGGCGCAGGTACACAAACTGGCCGGTTGAAGGTTTAATGAGCGTCATTTTCCACCGCCAGGATGCACAAGACATGGCACGTAAAGCCTTTGAAACCTTTGAAGCTGTTTCCGCCGTCGTTCCCAAGGAAGGCGGCGGCTACCATGCCGCCATTGCCACCAAGGCCATCGGCGGCTCAGGCGCGCCGCGCTTCAACAAGATCCTTGAAGAGCAGACCTTCGAAACCGCCGTCAAAGCCGATGAAGCGGCAGCCCTGCAACTGACCCACCTCAAAGGCGTCGACGACGAGGGCGGCTTGGTCTGGAACCCACGAGATTAACGCTGTGGGAGCAAGGCTTGCCCGCGATGAAGGCACGCGGTCTGTCTTGGGAACCGAGGGGCCTGCATCGCGGGCAAGCCTTGCTCCCACAGTGCAATCTTCTATCGAGGGCGATGCATCTTGAACAACGCCTCAGGCCCCAACTGGAAATAATCCGCCGGCCCGCCACCGCGCAAGATCGGTTCGGCGGCGGCAGTGTCGTATACCCCATCCTTCAACAGCCACTTGGCGATATGCACGGCGACTACTTCGCCGAGGATCAGCCAGCTTGGCACCAGCCCTTTGTCCGCCCGCTGCAGTTGAATGATCTGCGTGACCTTGCATTCGAAGGACACCGGGCTTTCGGCGACGCGCGGAACCTGGATTACCCGTGACGACGCTGTCGTCAAACCCGCCAGTTCGAACTCATTGACCTCTGGCGCGACCGTCGCGCAGCTCTGGTTCATCTGCTCGGCCAGCGGGCGCGTGGCCAGGTTCCAGGCGAATTCGCCGGTCTGTTCGATGTTGTTCAGGCTGTCTTTGCGCCCGACGCTGGAGAATCCGATGATCGGCGGGATGTAGTTGAAGGCGTTGAAGAAACTGTAGGGCGCCAGGTTCAGGCGGCCTTCGGCATCCTGGGACGAAATCCAGCCGATGGGGCGCGGGCCAACAATGGCGTTGAACGGGTCATGGGGCAGGCCGTGGCCGTTGGCGGGTTCGTAGAAATGGATATCGTCGGGCATCGGGCCGGGTCCTGAATGGTTTGAAAACGAAGGGATAGTGCAAGGGTTGGTGAGTTATTTCCAGCCGAGCAAGCAAAACCTGAGCGCCCGATACCCTTGTGGGAGCGAGCCTGCTCGCGATAGCTGTTTACAACGCGCAACCGTTGCCGCGTCGGATGATGTCATCGCGAGCAGGCTCGCTCCCACATTAGTTCTTCAGTGATTTTCACTTTGTGCTCGACTAAGACTGCCCGTTTTCCTGTGACCCATAAATAACTAAGCCCGGCCGAAGCCGGGCTGTGAGGGTGTCGTTCTCGGATTAGCTGATGGCAGCAGTGTTAGTGCGGTCGAAGCCATCTTCAGCGACGGTAGCGCCGCCAGTGCGGTCGAAGCCATCTTCAGCGACGGTAGCGCCGCCAGTGCGGTCGAAGCCATCTTCAGCAACGGTAGCGCCGCCAGTACGGTCGAAGCCATCTTCAGCGACGGTAGCGCCGCCAGTGCGGTCGAAGCCATCTTCAGCAACGGTAGCGCCGCCAGTACGGTCGAAGCCATCTTCAGCGACGGTAGCGCCGCCAGTGCGGTCGAAGCCGTCTTCGGCGACGGTAGCGCTGCCAGTGCGGTCGAAGCCATCAGCAGCAACGGTGGCAGCGCTAGTACGGTCATAACCGTCGGCGGCGATGGCCGAGCTGGTGCGGTCGAAACCGTCAGCGGCGAAGGTGTTGGCAGCGAGTACGGACAGGGTCAGGGCGAGGATCAGTTTGGTTTTCATGGTGGTTACTCCTAGGGGGCGTTGGCGATGTGCCTTGCATGGGTTGAATGCTACGCCAACTAAGTTGATTGAAAAGCGCAAAATAATGCTAAAAACAATCGATTAAATAGATATTAAGGGCGGCGTATGCAATTCGCTTCCATCGTCGGAGCGAACGTCGCGCAGGTCATCGATCAGGTGAGCCCAAGATGCAGCACCAGCATTAACGGGTGATTAATCGCTGTTTTGGCTGTGTGACAGATTTTTCATACATTCCCGACCTGTTTTTCACCCATGCATCTCCAGTCTGCCCCCCCATGGTCACCAAGAGCCTGCCGTCACACACTGGAGATTGCCCTGCGATGAATAAATTGCCCCAAATTACCCTGGCCTTCTGGGTCATGAAGATCTGCGCGACCACCCTGGGCGAAACCGCGGGGGATTTGCTGTCGATGACCCTTGATGTCGGTTACGCCATCAGCTCGCTGATTCTGATCAGCGTGTTCGTCCTGACACTGGTTACCCAACTGATGGCCAAGACCTACAAGCCGATGCTGTACTGGATCGTGATCCTGTCCACCAGCACTGCGGGCACCACAATGTCCGACTTCATGGATCGCACCCTTGAGTTGGGTTACGCCACCGGGTCGATGATCCTGATTGCGATTCTGTTGGCGATCTTCGCGGCTTGGCGCCTGAGTGGGGATTCGCTCAACGTCACCAAGGTGCAGACCTTTCGCGGCGAGATGTTCTATTGGATGGCGATTCTGTTTTCCAACACCTTGGGCACCGCGCTCGGTGATTACCTGGCCGACGATTCGGGCCTGGGCTTTGCCGGCGGCGCATTGCTGATCGGCTCGACCATTGCCGTGGTCGTGCTGCTCAAGTACTTCACCCGCATTTCGTCAGTGGTGTTGTTCTGGATCGCGTTCGTGCTGACGCGCCCCCTGGGAGCGACGCTGGGCGACTTGATGACCAAGCCTCATGACAAGGGTGGCCTGGACTTCGGCACCATCGGCTCGTCGGCGGTGCTGGCGGGGATATTGATCGTGATGATCGTTGGCGCAACCTATGCGCAGAACCGTTATGGCAAGCAGGGCGCTGCTGAGTTGACTTGAAACCGAGTCGTCTCCAATCGCGAGCAGGCTCGCTCCCACAGGGATTTACGCCAACCCTGTGGGAGCGAGCTTGCTCGCGACGGGGCCATCACCGTCACCGTTGCAGTGACTGTGGCCCCCTCTGTCAGTCAGTCACGATCCGCGAGTGCTTACGGGTGTCTTTCATGGTGATGTACACCAGCAGCGACACGGCGATGCAGGCCGTCACGTACCAGTAGTAGCCAGTTTCCATGCCGATGCTCTTGAACCACAGGGCGATGTATTCAGCGGTGCCGCCGAAGATCGACACGGTCAGTGCGTACGGCAGGCCGACGCCCAGGGCGCGGATTTCGGTGGGGAACAGCTCTGCTTTCACCACGGCGTTGATCGAGGTGTAGCCGCTGACGATGATCAGCGCGGCCATGATCAGGAAGAACGCGCCCCACCAGGTCTGGATGGTGTGCAAGGTGGTGAGGATCGGCACGGTGAACAGGGTGCCGAGGATGCCGAAGGCGATCAGGATCGGCCGGCGGCCAATCTTGTCCGACAGCCCGCCGATCACCGGTTGCAGGCACATGAACAGGAACAATGTGGCGGCAGAAATGGTGGTGGAGTCGGAGATGCTCATGCCGACGGTGTTCACCAGGTATTTCTGCATGTAGGTGGTGTAGGTGTAGAAGGCCAGGGTGCCGCCCATGGTCAGGCCGACCACGGTCATCAGTTCCTTGGGATGGCGCATCAAGGTGCGCATCGCGCTTTCCTTGGCTTTTTCCTTCTTGGTGAACGACTCGGTTTCTTCCATGCCGCGACGCAGGTACAGCGCCACGATCGCACACAGCGCGCCGATGGCGAACGGGATGCGCCAGCCCCACGCATACAGCTGTTCGGTGGTGAGGAACTGTTGCAGCACGATCAGCACGCCCAGGGCGATGAGCTGGCCGGAGATCAGGGTCACGTACTGGAAGCTGGAGAAGAAGCCGCGACGTTCCTTGGTCGCCATCTCGCTCAGGTAGGTCGCCGAGGTGCCGTACTCGCCACCTACCGACAGGCCTTGGAGCAGGCGGGCAAACACCAGCAGGATCGGCGCGCCGACACCGATGGTTTCGTAGCTCGGGCTCAAGGCGATGATCAGCGAGCCGAAGCACATCAGGTACACCGAAGCCATCAACGCCCGTTTGCGACCGGCACGGTCGGCGTACAGACCCATCAACCACCCGCCAATCGGGCGCATCAGGAAGCCCACGGCGAAGATCGCGGCGGTGTTGAGCAATTGGGCGGTGGTGTCGCCCTTGGGGAAGAAGACTTTGGCGAAGTACAACGAGAATGCGGCGTAGACGTACCAGTCATACCACTCGACCATGTTGCCGACCGAGCCGCTGAAGATCGATTTGATCCGGCTGGCGGTGGTTCTTTCACGGGCGGGCACGGCAGCCGACCCAAGGGGCAGGGCGTTGGAGTTGTCCATTGAAGGATCCCTTCGTTTAATTGTTTTTGTGGAGCGCGTGGGAACGCAGCCTGACAGGGCTATAGCAGGAGCTGTGCCAGGTGACAGAAGGCCGGTTTAGAGGGGGGCATGGCGCTAGGTGAGCGGAAAATCGCTCATTGTGGCTGGGGGTGTGGGCGGGAATCCGCTTATGCAGGGAGAGGGTTGTTGTCTGTACTGGCCCCATCGCGAGCAAGCTCGCTCCCACATTTCGTCCGGCTTACACATGCCCCTGTGGGAGCGAGCTTGCTCGCGATGAGGCCGGTACAGACCCAAAGAATTCAGCGGGCCTTACAAAAACATCTCCCGACTCAACCCATGCCGCTGCATCTTTTCATTGAAGGTGCGGCGTGGCAGTTGCAGTTCTTCGAGCACGGCTTTCACATCGCCTTTGTGCCGGGTCAGGGCGGCGCGCAGGCATTGGGCTTCGAAGGCTTCCTGTTGGGCCGCGAGGGATTGGCCCGGCTCCGTCTCCAGGACGGGGAGTTGATCCAGCCCCAACACCTGGCGTTCGGCGACGTTGGCCAGCTCCCGCACGTTGCCCGGCCAGTCGTGGCTGAGCAGATGGCTCAACTGCGGGCCGCTCAGGGGCGCGGCGGGGCGACCCAGGCGTTCGGCGGCGCTGTGGGTGAAGTGTTCGAACAGCAAGGGAATGTCCTCGCGCCGTTCGCGCAGCGGTGGCAGGCGCAGTTCGGCGATGTTCAGGCGATAGGCCAGGTCTTCGCGAAAACGTCCGGCCCGGGCTTCGTCCAGCAGGTCGGGCTTGGTGGCGGCGATGATGCGCAGGTTCACCTGGATGCTCTGGTTGGAGCCCAGGCGTTCGAGCTTCTGTTCCTGCAACACCCGCAGCAACTTGACCTGCTGGGCCAGGGGCATGCTCTCGATTTCGTCGAGAAACAGCGTGCCGCCATCGGCGTATTCGAGCTTGCCGATGCGCTTGCCCTGGGCGCCGGTGAAGGCGCCGCTTTCATGACCGAACAGCTCCGCTTCGAACAGCGCCTCGGGAATGGCCGCGCAGTTCAACGCGACAAAGGGTTTGCTCGCCCTCGGGCCGAAGTCGTGCAGGCAACGGGCGACCAGTTCCTTGCCGCTGCCGGTTTCGCCGCGGATCAACACGTTGACCGGCAGTGCAGCGAGGTCCAGCACCTGGCGCCGCAGGTTTTGCAACGCACGGGAAACGCCCAGCAGCGTACCATCGAGGCGACCCCGGGCGTCGGCCTGTTCATGCAAGCGACGGTTTTCCAGGACCAGGGTGCGCTTGTCCAGGGCCCGGCGCAGGCTGCCGAGCAGGGCTTCGGGGCTGAAGGGTTTTTCCAGGAAGTCGTAGGCGCCGTCGCGCATGGCCTCCACGGCCATCGGCACGTCGCCGTGGCCGGTCAACAGAATCACCGGCAGGTCCGGATCGCGGCGGCGTACTTCGGCCAACAGCTCCAGGCCACTGAGGCCGGGCATGCGCACATCGCTGAGGATCACTCCAGGGAAATGCTCCGGCAACCGGGCCAGGCATTCATCGGCGCGGCTGAACAACTGCACCTGAAACCCCGACAGGCTCAACCATTGCTCGACGGCGCTGCGAATGCTGCCTTCGTCATCAACGGCCATGACTGAATCAAGCATTCAGTTGCGCCTCCTGATCAATGGGCAAGGTCACGCAGAATACCGCGCCGTGCTCATGGTTGTCCGCCGTCAGTCGTCCACCGGATTCATGGATGATTGCAAACGAAACCGCCAGCCCCAGACCCAGGCCATCGCCCACCGCCTTGGTGGTGAAGAATGGATCGAACACCTGGGCCAGGTGTTCCTCGGCGATCCCGGTGCCGCTGTCGCTGACGGTCAGGCGCCACAATTGCTCATCGGCTTCCAGGCGCACTTCCAGGCGCTTGATGGGTTGGTCGGCCATGGCGTCGAGGGCGTTGCGCAGCAGGTTGATCAATACCTGTTCGAGGCGGATCGCATCGCCGCGCACCCAGGCCGGTCGAGTCAGGTGCAGCACGGTGCTGATCTGTTCGTCGCGCAGGCGCGTGTCCAGCAATTGCAGCGCCTGGTCGACCACCGCCGCCAGGTCCAGGCGTTCGCGCAGGCCACTGGGGCTTTTGCGGGCGAAGGTCTTCAGGTGACCGGTGAGGGCGGCCATGCGGGTCAGCATGTCGTCCACCGGCTTGAGGGCCTTGTAGGCGTCATCGACCCGACCATGATCGAGCAGCAAACGCAGGGTCGCCAATTGCATGCGTTGGGCGGTCAAGGGCTGGTTGATTTCATGGGCCAGGGCCGCTGACATCTGCCCCAGTGCCGCCAGCTTGGCCGATTGCACCAGCCCGTCCTGGGCCGTGTGCAGATCCCGGGTACGTTCTTCGACCAACCGTTCAAGCTCTTCGCGGCTGCGCTGGCGCAACTTTGCCAGGCGCCAGCGCTGGTTGAGAAACAGCAGCAGGAACACCAGCGCCAGCCACGACCCGGCGGCCGCGAGCCCGGCGTTGCGACGGTCTTCGAAGGCGATCTGCGGACGGCGCAGCAAGTGCAGCGTCCAGCCTTCGGCGGTCAGCGGCAAGGATTCCCACAGGTAGTCCGTCGAGCCATCGGGCGTCTCGACCCGGGCCAGATGGCTATTGTCGTCAAAGCGCCGCAACGTTTCGTAAGCCAGCGGTTGCAATGGTTGCTTGTCATATTGACGGGTGGCCTTGAGCTCGGCGCGGTCGCTGTCGCTCAGCGGCTGCAAGTGCCGATAACGCCAGCCCGGGCGGTTGGCGATGAAGATGATGCTCCGGGCATCGCTGACCAGCAGGGTGTCGCTGCCTTGGCGCCATTCGCGCTCCAGCTCCGGAAACTCCAGCTTTACCACCATCGCGCCGAGGAAGTCATCATTGTCGCCGGTCACCGCACTGGATAAGAAATAACCCGGAATACCGCTGGTCACGCCCACTGCATAAAACCGCCCGGTGCCCTGGGTGCGAGTCTGGATGAAGTAGGGGCGGAAACCATAATTGTGCCCGACGTAGCTGCTGGGCAGACGCCAGTTACTGGCCGCCACGGCGAGGCCTGTATGGTCGAGCAATTCAAGCGTGGACGATTGTGCGGCGCCGTTGATTTTTTCCAGTTTGCGATTCAATGCATCCTGTTGCGTCGCGCTCAGCGAGCCCTTGAGGGCATCACGCAACTGCGGGTCCAGCGCCAGCACGGCGGGCAGGGCGCGGTAGCGTTCGATCAGGGTGTGGAGGGAGTTGGCGTACAGCGCCAGTTGCTGGCTCGCCCGGCTAGCATCTTCCTCCAGGGCCACGCGCTCGGCATGGCGCACGGCGAGGACGGCGGCAAGGGCTGCGCCGGCGAGGATCAGGACGATGGCAAGGAGCAGGCGCAAGGGGCGCGGCATTGCGGGCATTTGATTGTTTCAAGGGCAGGGCAGGGATGGGCACGATAGCACGCCGAATTAGCGGCTGAATCGCCGCTATCGAGAGCCAGTTCGTAAAGAGGTTCACATTCGGCGTTGAAGCAAGCCGATCCGCCGCTTTCGCTTCAAGACAAACCGGCTATCTGAGCATGCTTTGGGTCTTCTTCAGTTGAACGATCGTGGCTTTCATCTGAAGTCTCAGGTTTTGAGGCGTGTCGCCACTGGATTCTCCGAATAGCTTTTCCAGCGGCTGGTAGGTATTGGTAGCGCCGAGTTCCGCCTTATTGAACAGCTTGTCGATGTAGTCCATTTGTGCGTTCAGCACCTCGATCATGCCATTGATATACTCGTCGGCCCGGGCGATTTTTTCCTCGGAAAGTTCACGGTTGGCGCTGCGGATTTCGTGAATGATCTCGATTGTCCCGAGCACTGTACCCACCGCGGCCCCGATTTCGCTGGCGGTCACGTTTCCACTGGCTTTCAGCGCGATTTTGGTGCCGGTGACAGCCGCTTCCTTGCCGGCTTTCAAGACGTTTCGGGTGGTGGGCGCGGTCACGGCATGGAGCAGGTCCTGACCTTTCGCCTTGGCATACTCGTCCAGATTGAGGTGCCTGTATTCGCCTCTCTTCACGATGCGGCTCGGGTCCAGTTTGCGGGTCTTGAAGTTGACCGCTGCGCTCAGGCTCAATCGCTCCAGTGCATAGTCAAGGCCAATGCTCACGCCTTTGCTGGTCGTGAACCCCAGCGCGGCCCCCAGGATGATACCGGGTGGGCCCGCAACGCTGCCCAGTGCCGCCGCCCCCATGCCCACCGCGATGCCCGCGCCATAACTGATGACCTGCGCGCCAACATGAGCGCCGACACGTACCGCGGCGGACTGGGCGTGAGCCGCTACCGAGCGATGGCTTTCCAGTTGGGTCTGCGCTTCGCGGGCCCTGCGTGAAGTCAGCTTCAGGATGTCCTTGAACTTGGCTATCTCCCGGTTCAGTTTGTGTTTTTTCTTCCGCCCTTCATGGTCGGCCGCGGCCTGCGCTTTCCTGTCATCCCTCTCTGCCTGTGTCTCCAGGATCAAGCCTTGGTCGTCGGTCAGCGTCATCGGGTTGTTGCCGACGAATCCATACAGGTTCAACCCGTCGACAGTGCCCGCCGGGTCCGGGCTCAACCAGCGCTGCAACCACGGCGGGTAATAACGCGCACCGTAGTAATACAGGCCACTGGCATCCAGCTCCTTGCCCGAATACCGCAAAGTCTTGTAGTCGACTTCTATTCTCGAACGGGCGGCCTGCCAGCTGGTACCACCGAACGGATAGTAATGCTCAAGGTTGATCAAGGCGCCCTCGCGGTCCAGCTCCAATGTGCTGGAGCCCAGGTGGTCGTCGAGGTTGTAGCGCAGTTGGTCGGCTTCGATGCCGTCCGGTTGGCCGGCTTCCCAATGCAGGCAACGGACGCTGCCGTGGGCCAACGCAAATGTGATGATGTGCAATTGCTCCCCGTGGCTGCTCGTGCGGATTTCAAGGTCCGGCAAATAACGGGTTTCGTGGCGGGTACTGGCGGTGATGTGGGTCTTGCTGACCCGCTCGCCCAGGCTGTAAAGGTAGGTTTCGTCATCGTCGGCCATGCCGTTGTCGCGCTTGAGCAATGTCACTCTGCTGAGCTGGTCGCGGGCATTCCATACCAGTGGCTGGGCACCGCGTTGCAAATACAATGGGTTACCGTGGGCATCGAACAGCGCGTCGAAATCCGGTTCCGGGTCGTCTACTGTCCAGCGCACGCCCCGGTTGCTGTGGGGGGCGATGCGCAGTGCCTGGGTGTGATTGTTGCCTTCGCGAACATGCCGCAGTTGGGTCAGGTTGTGGCCGCTGTCGTAGGTGTAGAGCTGGGTATAGTTGAAACGGACGGAGGGGTCGATGGGAACGACCGGGGCCGGTAAACCGGGCAGCAGGTGTGGTGTGTCTCCCTCCAGGCCGGTGGCGCTGGTCAGGCGATAGAGCGAGTCGTAGGTGAATTCACGGTGAGCGTCCATGCGCTGATTGGCAAAGTACAGGGTGCTCACCGTCTGGTCCTCGATGCGCAGCACATTGCCCACGGGGTCATAGAAATAGGCCAGGTCCTGGCGCAGGGCCTCACCGGCTTTTCCTGTCTTGAGGGTGCTCATCCGACCATCCGCTGGGTCACGGGTCCAGCGGCTGGTCACGCCGTTGGCGGTGTCCTGGCGCTCGATCTGGCCGGCTGCGTTATAGAGGGTGTCCAGCAAAATCGGTTGTGATGTCTCATGGTCCTTGAGTTTCAGGTCCGCTTGTTTGAGTTGCCCGCAAACGTCCAGGCGTAAATCATATCGGTGGCCGCCGGCGTCAGTCTGGCTTACCAATGCGCCGAAGGCGTCCCGGGTTTGTGTACTGGTATAGGGGATGGCGTCGGCAAAACTGCGTACCTGGCGCAACGATTCACCCAACAGACTGTAACGGTCGAGGCGCAAGGCGCCCGAGGTGTCGGTCTGCTCCAGCAACTGCCCACGCAGGTTATCTACGGTGTCTTCAGTGGCGTCGGCGTAGGTGAACGTTTCGGCATTCGCCTGGCCATTCTCCTCCAGGACTAGCGGGCGCAGCTGGTTGTCATACTGCGTGCGCCAATGGTTGCCGCGCGCATTCCATACCTGCAAGGTTTCACCCGCCAACCCCGGCAAGGCCAGGCGCCATCCAGCGTCGACGCTGTCGGTCTGCAGGGGGCTGGCCAGGAGGTTGTAGACCTTGGCCTGATTGGGTTTGGGGGCATGGTCGAACAGACGTGGGTCCCATTGCTCGGTCAAATGGCCGGTTACGTTGAACCGTTGACGAGTGATCAGCGCGGCTGCGGGGGCCTTGGCCTGGCTTCGCAGATAAGCGATCTGCCGCACCGGCAGGCCACGGCCATCGACGGCAACGATATCCGGGGTTCGGGAGTGAACACTGTTCATGTCGGCCCTTCTACGATGAACCATCGAATGGCGCGGTATCGTTGTAATCGTGATCGCACTGGTACCACGGGTGATAGACATGCCAGGCCTCATGCCCCTTGGCATTGACGACTTTGACCAGCCGCCCCGGCGGGTCGTAGAACTGCCGGTCGTGGTAGCCGTGTTCACGCAGCGACGCGTCGTTGATGTAACGCCAGGCATCGGCGAAGTAAGGGCGGTAGACCCGCGTGACCAGGCCTTTGTTGTTGTACTCGACCCGTTCGCTGACGCGCCAGCGCGGGTTGGCATCATGTTGGATCGGCCGCCCATCGTCGCCCAATCTCAGCGAGCCGTCCTCGGCCACGGCATAGGCTTGCCCAGGCTCGACCAATTGCTTGCTTTGCAGCGGGCGACCAAAACCGTCGACGGCGCTGACGGCGATGCGGATCTGTCGCAGTCGATCATCCGGATAGCGATCGGCGCTCAGCACGACGCTGTGGGCCGGTTCCCGGGTTGTGGCCTGGATCAGCATCCAGAGCAGTTCCTCGCCGGCGCTCCGGGTCTTGAGCCGGGCCAGGCGAATGCGCGCCGAGGCGCGAATGTGGCCGCTGGGCAGCACGTAGCGGGCGCTGATCCATTCATCGCGCTGCTCCGGCAACACCAGCGCAAGGTCGAGCGTGCCCATCCAGCTCAAATCTTCGATCCGTACGGCGCTGGCCATGTCGCCCAAGGTGTCCGCCGGATTTTCAATGGCGTGAGCGGGAGACAGGTCTTCGGGCGGCTCATAAGTATCGATGGAATCGAAACCCGCCGGAGCGCCATTCTCGGTGCCGTGAAAGGTGATAGCCAAGGGCACGCCGTCCGGGCCACAAAGCGCCTCTTGGACATTGTCGTTGGCGTCGATGATTTTTCGTGGCAGCAGCGAGTGATAGTTGTATTCGATGTGGGTTGCGCAGCCGTCCGGTAGGGTTACGGCGATGGGCATCAGGTGATAGGCGTCATAGTCGGTCGTGGTAACGCCATGGCTCTGGGTTTCCTGCAACGCACTGGCATGGAAGAAACCTTCCAGCGGCAGGTACGTGGTGAAACTGAGTTTCCTTGACCACAGTTCCTGCGCAGCGTCCTTGCCTGGGTCTTCAGGCAGGAACAGCCTCATGGGTTCGAAGCCAATCGTTTCCAATTGCTGGCGAATGTCGAACGGGTCTGGCACGGCGTCATAGGCGTCCAGCGCCTGCTTATCGAACTCGGCCACTTCCAACGGACCGGGCAAGGCCTGGAACAGGATAGTGTTCGATTCATCGCGCAGGTAGGTTTGTTCGTCAAGACTGATCAACACCCGGGCAGCTGTCCACTCAGCCGAATCCTGATGTTCCAGGAAGCATTCATAGCTGACCTGTTGCGGGTTCAATCCTTCGGGGAGGTTTCCCTTGGGGCGTCGCAACCCGTTGGTGCGAGCGCGCCAAGGGAGGCCGAGCTTTATGCGCAGTCCGGTCTCGTCGGACAGGTCCAGTGATTCGGATCGGCTCTCGATGATATGGAAGATCTGTTGCTGATCGTCATGGGCATCGCGCCACCAAGTGTTCTCGTCTTCGTCTTCGAAGGGGGGATTATCATTTGCGATCAGGCGTCGGGCGTAATGAACGACGAAACTGTGCACCGGCTGGCCGTAGTGATTCCAATTCAGGGAGATGCCGTGCTGGGCTTGTGGGTCGTTGATAAACCCATCGTATTGAAGGCTGACTGTTTCCAGTGCCAGTACCAATAAGCTTTTATGGCCCGCATGAGGTTGACGCAACAGGTAGCGTTGTTGCGTCACGGTGTAGGGTTGGAGCATGGCGATGGATTCGGCGTGGTGGGTCTCGCTGCGCAATACATGGCCAGCCAAGGCGTAGGCCATTTCCCGGGCGGTCTCGGGGTCGGGCGTGATGATCTGGTCGGCTCCGTCCTGTTCGTGGAAACGAGTCAGCAATGTTGGGCCCAGCACTGGCGCGTCGTTGTCGGCTTCGAAACAATCCTTGAGGGGCTGGTCGACGCTACGACCGGTGTGAAACCAGGTCTTGACCAGTGCCGGCGCGGTAAAACCGCTGTCCAAGTCTGCGGCGGGGGTTTCGCTGTCGAGCTGATAAAGCCGGGCGAAGCCTCGGAATTCACGCTGAAAGCTGTCGTAGTCGCCCTCGAAATACGTGAAGCGCTGGGTCAGGCAATTTCCAGTGATTTCGTCCAATTGTTGCTGGCTGGCCACCAGCGGCAAAGCCATGGGTAGATGGCAGACCGGCGGCTGGGAGCGTTTCAGGATCTGCTGTTTTTCGTCCAGCCAGAACTGCGCGCTGCTGCGGTAGGCCAGGCTACTGCTGTAGCCCATGTTGTTGTTCGTGGCGCTGAGCAGGTAGGGCCGTGTCGCGACGAAGTCGTAGCGCCAATGGCGCGGTTTCAGGTCCGGCGTGTGATGGGGAACACTCAGGATCAAGCTGGCACAACCCACGCCTTGCAGATCAGCCAGGGTGACCTGGCAGAGGCGGTCATAGCGCAGGCCGTCGGGCCACTGGACCCGCAGGGGTGTTTGCTCCAAGCCATTGCCGCCGCGGTTGAAGTAGATCTCGAAACAATCGCTTTGCAGATAAATCAATGCGGGTGCCCCGGAGCCATCCAGATCGGCGATCCGCACCCGCTCGGCATCGAACTCGCTATAGGTGAAGGGTAGGGCACTCACGACGAAGCCCGCCCCGAAATGTCCATGGCCCAGGTTCGGCCAACACTTGATTTCATTGCAGCGAATACGGCACAGCTCGGTGCTGTCGCTGCCGAGCATATTGCCAAACAACACCAACTCGCTGCGCACGTCGCTGAACAGGGGCAGGTCGCTGTCCGGTTCATGGGGGACGTCCACGCCGGGGGCGAAACCCTCTTTCCGCAGATTGGCGTAGAGCCGCACGCTTTTCGGGCCGATCAGGGCCAATGAGCGCAAGCCGTCGCCGGACAAGTCGCCCAGTTGGGCGGCGGGATGCAGGAATTCGCTGGGGAAGCGCTTGAAGTCGGTAAAGGTCGACCAACTGCGGTCGGGGTTGAGGGTATAAAAGCCACTCATGCCGGGTTGGGCGATGACCCAATTGAGACGACCGCTGCCGGTGAGGTCCGTCAGTATTTGCATCACCGCCGAGTTATCGGTGGCGATCGGGATGCTGGGCAGCATTGACCAGGGACCATAGCTGATTTCGTCATGATCTTCGCTCTCGCCGCGCTCAGGCTCGCGGTAGTACCAACTATCGGCATGGCGGCACAAGAAACCCGGAATGCCTTCGCCGTAGAGGTCGACACACTGGTAGCGACGACCGTCTTCCAGGGCGGGCATGGTTTCCAAGGCAAAAAATGCCGCTGGCTCAAGGTTCGGCTCGAAGTCGGTGTATCGGAGTTCCACCGGAGGGCTGTATCCGACCCGACCCTCGGCATCCCAGTCTTGATAATGGGCGGCGGTCAACAGGCTGTAGCCCAACTCGGTCGGGGTGTATTCCAACAGCAACCGACGCAGCAGCGCGGGTTCGTTGTCGGCTCCGGCAGGGAATTGGTGAAACATCAGCACCTGATGGCACAGGCGCCGGGTGCCCACCTCGAAGCCGTACCGGTAAGCGTGGATAGGATCGCTGCGTAGTTGCCAGGCGTTTTCGTCGAGGGCGGTCCAGGCGGGTTTTTCCTCGAGTTCGAGGGGGCGTTGGCCGTAATCGAATATCAGGTGAAAGTGCCAGGCCAGTTCGGTCGGGTCTTCAACTTCAAAGCAATACAAGGTTTCGCTGGCCGTGGCGTTGCCATAACACAACCGTTGCAGGTAACGCTGGGCGCTATAGTCGTGGGGGCCGTCAGGGGGACAGGGGTCGGCCTTGTATTCGTAATAGATGTGCTCGCCCAGCGGGCTGACTTCTTCCAGCAGCAGCCATTGGGCAATGCGCGACGGGACCTGCGGGTCGGCAATACGTGACGTCGTGCTTTTCCCATAGCAATACACGTGGCCGTTGCTGCCCTGTACTCGCCAGAACGGATGGCCATCGATGGAGGTCCAGAGTTCATAAATGTCGAAGGTGCTCTCGACCCTCGGGTAATAGCGCACCACCGCGAAAATACGCTCGCCCATCTTGCGGCTGGTCTGCCGCTCAAGATCTGGCCAGCGATCCACCCCATCGGGGCCGACCATGACGTCGTCTTCCCCGTAGTGCGGGACGCCATTACTGGTCTTGCGGCTGATGCTGGGGACCGACAACTGCATGCCGATGCCGAACAGGCCATTGCCGTTTTGGCTGTTGTATTGCAGAGCCAGGTCCGGCGTCAGATGCCGGGCGCTCGACACGGGCAGCGGCAACTCGAACGAGGCGGCGCCCCTTGTGCCTACCGGGCCGAGGCTGTTGCCGAGGGTCGCGATTGACGCGCCGCCGGCAATGGTGGGCGTGATGATCTGGAGGGGGGCTTGCTCTGCCATTGAAGGTTCATCCCTTTGATCCGCGCCAGGGTTGATCCCCGGCCAGGGTGAGGATGCCAAGAGAGAGCAGGGGTGTAACCTGTCAGATCTGACAGGTGGGTGGGTGCAGCCGATGAATGGCTGTGCTCCCACAGGTTTTTGGTTGAGACATGAAAAAGGCCGGTGGGCTTGTCACTCACCGGCCTTCGTCACAACGCTTGCGTGCGGGTTACTGCACTTCCACCGCCAGGCTTTCGCTGATCTTCTGCTGCCAGATCGCTGGGCCTGTGATGTGCACCGACTCGCCTTTGCTGTCCACGGCGACGGTCACCGGCATGTCCTTGACCTCGAACTCGTAGATCGCTTCCATGCCCAGTTCGGCGAACGCCAGGACCTTGGATTTCTTGATCGCCTGGGCCACCAGGTAAGCGGCGCCGCCGACGGCCATGAGGTAGACAGCCTTGTTGTCCTTGATCGCTTCGATAGCGGTCGGGCCGCGTTCGGATTTGCCGATCATGCCCAACAGGCCGGTCTGCTCGAGGATCTGGCGGGTGAACTTGTCCATCCGCGTGGCCGTGGTCGGGCCGGCCGGGCCGACGACTTCGTCGCCTACCGGGTCGACCGGGCCGACGTAGTAGATGAAGCGGCCCTTGAGGTCCACCGGCAAGGTTTCACCCTTGTTAAGCATCTCGACCATGCGCTTGTGCGCGGCATCGCGACCGGTGAGCATCTTGCCGTTGAGCAGCACGGTTTCGCCCGGTTTCCAGCTCTGCACGTCCTCCGGGGTCAGGGTGTCGAGATTGACGCGACGGGCCGACGGGCCGGCTTCCCAGACGATTTCCGGGTAGGCGTCCAGCGGTGGCGCTTCCAGCGACGCCGGGCCGCTGCCGTCGAGCACGAAGTGGGCGTGACGGGTGGCGGCGCAGTTGGGGATCATGCACACCGGCAGGGAGGCGGCGTGGGTCGGGTAGTCCATGATCTTCACGTCGAGCACGGTGGTCAGGCCACCCAGGCCCTGGGCGCCGATGCCCAGTTGGTTGACCTTCTCGAACAGCTCCAGGCGCATCTCTTCGATACGGTTCTGCGGGCCGCGAGCCTTGAGCTCATGGATGTCGATGGATTCCATCAACACTTCCTTGGCCATGACCGCGGCTTTCTCGGCGGTGCCGCCGATGCCGATACCGAGCATGCCCGGTGGGCACCAGCCGGCACCCATGGTCGGAACGGTTTTCAGCACCCAGTCGACGATGGAGTCGGACGGGTTGAGCATGGCCATCTTCGACTTGTTCTCGGAGCCGCCGCCCTTGGCCGCCACGTCCACTTCCACGGTGTTGCCCGGGACGATGGAGTAGTGGATGACCGCCGGGGTGTTGTCCTTGGTGTTTTTACGTGCGCCTGCCGGGTCGGCGAGGATGGAGGCACGCAGGACGTTTTCCGGCAGGTTGTAGGCGCGACGCACGCCCTCGTTGATCATGTCGTCCAGGCTCATGGTCGCGCCATCCCAACGCACGTCCATGCCCACGCGCACGAACACGGTCACGATGCCGGTGTCCTGGCAGATCGGCCGATGGCCGGTGGCGCACATGCGCGAGTTGATCAGGATCTGCGCCATGGAGTCGCGGGCTGCCGGCGATTCTTCGCGCAGGTAGGCCTCGTGCATCGCCTGGATGAAATCCACGGGGTGGTAGTAGGAAATGAACTGCAGGGCGTCGGCAACGCTCTGTATCAGGTCATCTTGCTTGATCACGGTCATGAGTCGCGCTCCTCTCTAAAGACGGGAACATTCAATAAGGTGCCGGCCGCTGGGTGCATCGGTCGACGGGCGGCACCTCTATAAGGCACGCCGGGCATGCTGGCGCGACGCTAAAAAGGCGCGGCAGTATATCGCAGGCTAGCCCCCCTGTGGGAGCAAGCCTTGCTCCCACAGAAGCTTTGCTCCCACAGCCCAACAGAGCTGTGCACAGGTGACGTGTCAGGCACCAAACCACTGCGTCAATATAGGCCATTGCTTTGACGCCATTTTTCTGCTCCAGAATTGAATGGTCATTTGTCCTACACGCCACTAAAGTGGCGTCTGGCCTGTAGCGTAGGACGCCTCCTGTCAGTTTCCTTTCCCATGGTGAGTCAACGATTGACCCATAACGCCATTCAACGTCTTTTGCTGAAACGCTTCGCTTTGGCGGCCGCGACGTACGCGCTGGCACTGGTTTTGTTGTGGCTGGCATTTTTCAGTGGTCATTACCTCGATTCGTTGCGCGGTGTCATCATCGGCAGCGTGTTGGTCGTGCTGTGCCAGGCCGGGTTGTTCGCGCTGTTTATCACCGACCGTAACCTGCGCTTCGCCGACCCCAGCCTCACCGAAGCGCAGGTGCTGATCGGCCTGGGCTGGCAGACCTGGATGATGGCGCACCTGGACCAGGCCCGGGGCGTGTTCCTGGTGTTTTATGTATTGATCCTGTTGTTCGGGCTGTTCCACCTGTCGCGCCGGGCCTTTGTGCGCTGCGCGTCGCTGGTGTTCATCAGCTTCACCGCGATTACCCTATGGGACGGTTACTTCTTCAGGCTGCCCGATCCCACCTTGGCCGGGTTGCAGGTGGCCGTGCTGTTTCTCGTGCTGGTGTGGCTGGTGTTTTACGCCCGCTACGTCCAGATATCACGCCAGCGCATGCGCCAGCGGCGGTTTGCCTTGCAAGCGCACCAGGACACCTTGCGCGGGATGATGCGCCAGCTCGAAGACCTGGTGGCCACCGATGAGCTGACCGGGCTGTTCAATCGCCGGCACTTCCTGCGCCTCGCTTCCCGCGAGCTCAACACCCTCAGGCCCGGCATCGCCCATGGCCTGGCCCTGATCGATCTCGACCATTTCAAGCGCATTAACGACCTGCACGGCCACGCTGCGGGCGACCAGGTGCTGCAGGCTTTTGCCGCGGTCGCCACCGCGTGCCTGCGCGAGGGCGATGTATTGGCCCGATATGGCGGCGAGGAATTTGTCATGCTGCTGCCCGCCTGCGACCCCCAGCGCCTGACGGCCTGCTGCGAGCGGCTGCGGCTGGCGTTCACTGAAGTCGAGCTGATCGGTCTGCAGGTCGGCGCCCTCAGCTTGTCGGCGGGCATGACGATGCTGGAAATGGGGGATGACCTGGACAACGCGTTGCAGCGTGCCGACCAGGCCCTGTACCGTGCCAAGCGAGACGGCCGCAATCGGTGCGCTGCCGGCTGGGAGAACACTGATGCCTGAACTGACAGTCGCCGGTCGGCAATGGACGGTGGCGGCGGGCAGTAACCTGCTGGACGCGTTGAACGGCGCCGGTGTGGCGGTGCCCTACAGTTGTCGCGCCGGCAGCTGCCACGCTTGCCTGGTGCAGTGCGTGGGCGGCGATGTGCGCGACAGCCGCCCCGACGCCCTGAGCCCGACGCAGCGCGACCAGGGGTGGCGGCTGGCCTGCCAATGCCAGGTAGTCGAGGATGTGCAGATCCACGCCTTCGACCCGCAACGCGACGGCCAGGCCGCTCACGTGGCTGCAGTGGATTGGCTCGGTGGCGAGGTGCTGCGCCTGCGCATCACCCCCGAGCGGTCGCTGCGTTATCAGGCCGGGCAGCACCTGGTGCTGTGGGCCGGTGACGTGGCCCGGCCGTATTCCCTGGCGAGCCTGCCCGAGGAAGACCGTTTCCTGGAGTTCCACCTCGATTGCCGCGAGCCCGGCCAATTCATCGAGGCGGCCCGGCAGATGAAGGCCGGCGACCCGATCCGCCTGGGCGAACTGCGCGGCGGTGCCTTGCATTACGACCCCGACTGGCACGACCGGCCGCTGTGGCTGCTCGCCGCTGGCACCGGCCTGGCGCCGTTGTTTGGCTTGCTGCGCGAAGCTTTGCGCCAGCATCACCAAGGCGCGATTCGCCTTATTCACGTGGCCCATGATGGAACCGGGCATTACCTGGCCAAACCCCTGGCGGCGCTGGCGGCCAAGCATCAAAACCTCAGCGTGGAGCTACTGACCGCGGCCGAGGCGCCGTCCGCCTTGGCGCAACTGCGGCTTGTTTCGCGGCAAACCCAGGCCTTACTCTGCGGCCATCCCGACCGGGTCGAGGCCTTCGCCAAGCGCTTGTACCTGGCCGGCTTGCCGCGCAATCAACTGCTGGCCGACGTCTTCCTGCCCCGTGGTTGAGCGCTGATCTTCAGACGCGAGACCGACCATGACCGAAACCCTGTTGCTCGACCGAGAACGCGGCCTGCTGACGGTGCGCTTGAACCGTGCGGAAAAGAAAAACGCCCTGACCCGGGCCATGTACAGTCAACTGGCCCAAGCCCTGGCGATGGCCGATACCGACCCGCAGATTCGCGCAGTGCTGCTCACCGGCTCCAGTGACTGCTTCACCGCCGGCAACGACATCATCGACTTCCTCGAACAACCACCGAACGACCTCGATAACCCGGTGTTCCAGTTCATGCTCAGCCTGCTCGATTGCCGCAAACCGGTGATCGCCGCCGTGGCCGGGCCGGCGGTGGGCATCGGCACCACATTGCTGCTGCACTGCGACCTGGTCTACGTCAGCCGGGACGCGCGGCTGCGTATGCCGTTCGTCAACCTGGGACTGTGTCCGGAGTTCGGCTCCAGCCTGATCCTGCCGCGGCTGCTGGGCCAGGCCCGGGCTGCGCAATTGTTGCTCTTGGGCGAGGGTTTCAGTGGTGAACAGGCGGTCGCCTGGGGCATTGCCACCGAGGCGCTGGACAGTGGCGAGGCGGCCTTGGCCAAGGCTCGGGAAGTGGCGTTGCGCTTCGAATCGCTGCCGGCTGAAGCGGTGAACATCAGCAAGCAACTGATGAAAGCGCCCGACCGGGAGCAACTGCTCAGGGTGATCGAAGAAGAGGGCAGGCTGTTCACCCAACGCCTGCGCTCGCCCGAGGCGGTAGCGGCGTTGTCGGGGTTTATCAACAGGCATTGAGTTTTGCAGCGCCTGGACTGGCCCTATCGCGAGCAAGCTCGCTCCCACAGGGGGTTGGGGGCGAGCGGAAAGTCTCGGAACACCACAGAACCATTGTGGGAGCGAGCTTGCTCGCGATGACGGCAGTTCAGGCACTGCATTCTCCGAGAGCAAAAACCAAAAAGCCCCGCCATTCACATGGCAGGGCTTTTGTTTTTCAGCGCTCGGTCACTCAGACCATCGGGTCGCCAACGTGCAGGATTTTCATCCCGTTGGTGCCGCCGATGGTGTGGTAGCTGTCGCCCTTGGTCAGGATGACCCAGTCGCCAGTCTGCACCACGCCACGCTTGACCAGTTCATCCACCGCCGCCTGGCTGACTTCGCCTGGTTGCAGGGCGGCCGGGTCGAACGGCACGGTGTAGACGCCACGGAACATGGCGGCACGGGCCTGGGTTTCGCGGTGCGGGGAGAACGCGTAGATCGGCACCGAGGAGCGGATGCGCGACATGATCAGCGGCGTGTAGCCACTTTCAGTCAGGGCGATGATCGCCTTCACGCCCGGGAAGTGGTTGGCGGTGTACATCGTCGCCAGGGCGATACTTTCGTCGCAGCGCTCGAAGGTCTTGCCGATGCGGTGGCTGGAAGTCTTGCTGGTCGGGTGCTTTTCAGCGCCGATGCAGATACGCGCCATGGCCTGCACCGCTTCGAGCGGGTAGAGGCCGGCGGCGCTTTCGGCCGAGAGCATCACGGCGTCGGTGTAGTCGAGCACGGCGTTGGCTACGTCGGACACTTCGGCGCGGGTCGGCATCGGGTTCTGGATCATCGACTCCATCATCTGGGTCGCGACGATCACCGCTTTGTTATGGCGGCGTGCGTGCAGAATGATCTTCTTCTGGATGCCCACCAGCTCGGCGTCGCCGATTTCCACACCCAGGTCGCCACGGGCCACCATCACGGCGTCGGACGCCTTGATCAGGCCATCGAGGGTTTCGTCGTCGGCCACGGCTTCGGCGCGTTCGATCTTGGCCACCAGCCAGGCAGTGCCGCCAGCTTCGTCGCGCAGTTGACGGGCGTATTCCATGTCGGCGGCGTCACGCGGGAAGGACACGGCCAGGTAGTCGACTTCCATTTCCGCGGCCAGCTTGATGTCGGCCTTGTCTTTCTCGGTCAGGGCCGGTGCGGTCAGGCCACCACCGCGACGGTTGATGCCTTTGTGGTCCGACAGCGGGCCGCCGATGGTCACGATGCAGTTCAGTTCGGTGGCGGTGGCGGTTTCGACGCGCATCACCACGCGACCGTCGTCGAGCAGCAGTTCGTCGCCCACGCCGCAGTCCTTGACCAGGTCCGGGTAGTCGATGCCGACCACTTGCTGGTTGCCTTCGGTCAGCGGATGGCTGGTGGAGAAGGTGAAGGCGTCACCGATCTTCAGCTCGATGCGCTTGTTGGCGAATTTGGCGATACGGATCTTCGGGCCTTGCAGGTCACCCAGCAGGGCAACGAAGCGACCGTGCTTGGCGGCGAGGTCGCGCACCAGCTTGGCACGAGCCTTGTGCTCGTCGGGGGTACCGTGGGAGAAATTCAGGCGGGCAACGTCCAGGCCAGCCAGAATCAGCTGTTCGAGAACTTCCGGCGAATTACTGGCCGGGCCAAGGGTAGCGACGATTTTGGTGCGACGGACGGACATGCAAGACTCCTCAAGTTCAAGCGCCAGCGAAGGCTACTATGCTCTTTGGGTGTAGTCATTGTTCATATGCACTACTTTTTCGTTTGTTTTTCGAAATGAACATTCCTGAAAATTTTTGCGCCTTGGATGAGCTTTCAAGTACAGCTTGGTGGTGAGCTGGAATGATCTGTGGGAGCAAGGCTTCATTCATGTCACTGTGCCTCCATCACTGATCATCCTCCTTATCAGAAGGACAAAGCCCAGTTCCATTTTTCAGGCTGAAGATTTTCCCACCCAGGTCGATACAGAGCTCAAGACAGGAGAACCTCCCATGCGATTCGTGCTTTTCGTTGCCCTGGCCCTGAGCGTCACGGGCTGCACCCGTTGGTCGATGAACCACCACATGAACCTGGCCTACAAGGCCTATGACCGCGGCAATTGCGAGCAGGTCATGCTCGAACTGTCCCAGGTCGACCGCGCCAGCCGTGCCCGCCGCTACATGCAGCCGGAAGTCTCGATGCTGCGCGGCCAGTGCCTGGAACGGCAGAAGCTGTTTATCGATGCGGCGCAGACCTACCAGTTCATCATCACCCAATACCCTGACAGCGAATACGCCTTCCGCGCCCGCGCCCGGCTCGAGACCCTGCAGAGCCTAGGCCATTATCCGACCCGCAGCGCGTCGGCGATGCGCCCGACGGCGTCCTGACAGGCTCATCAAGCCATGGCCGGGGCGATCCCTGGCCACAAGCGCCTGGCGTGTTTTTGTTTATGAAAGGTGTACGGACGGACTGGCTGCCACACGACCATGAGCTATATTTGTACAAATCGTCATTAGAGCTAAATCTCTAACTTCAAGCGTCACCTGTGACCGGCGGCAGTAGGGCCTGGACGCTTGCGAGCGTCTGGCACCGGGATCGGGGAGAGCGAGCTGGCGTGTGCTCGTTCCGAAGTATTAGGTTGCCCCGATTCGGGGTCGTTCAAAAAGCGATACAGGACATGTACAAAAAGCGGCGAATCGAACGGCAGCAGTTGCCGTGTTTCCTGAGAGTGTTCAATGGCGTCAACGGCAAGCCCATCGGTTTCTTGGGCAACGTTTCTGCAGATGGCCTGATGCTGATCAGCCATTTACCGTTGATGGTCGGCGCGGACTTTGACCTGCACCTGAAGATCCCTTCCGATGAGGGACCGCAGCAGAACATTGTGCTCAGAGCCAATTGCCTGTGGTGCCGCGAAGACGTGACGCCGCAGCATTTCGACGCCGGTTTCAGCCTGAAATGGGCGCCGCCGGAGTACGGGCAACTGATCAGCGCGTTGCAGCAATATTTCAGTTTTTATCCGTTGCCGGAATCGGCCTGAAATCAGGCCATGGAATAACCAGCCTGGTTGATGCCTCTGTGGGAGCAAGCTGTGCTCCCACAGGTTACTCAGAAACAGTCCAAAGCTTCAGCGCTGAACCTTCGCCTCGTTATCCAGCAACAACACACTGAGTCACCGTCACAACTTAACCCATTTGGAAATGCAGGTTCGCAAAGATCAATCCGGCGAAGCGTGCGGGCAAACCCGCTTCCACCGTGCGGGATCTGGGGGTATTACTGACCACTATCCCCGCTTCGATCAAGCGGCCCAGTTCTTCCGTTGCAAGCCGATCCTTCAAACCTGTGAACACCTTAAACTCCGCACGCGGCATCGCACCTTGAGTGAGAAGAGCCAACACAGCAGCTGCGCTGGTGGGTCTGATACCGGCACGGCGAAGGTCAGGATCCGTAGAGAACACCTGAACAACCTGTTCGCGCAACCTGGCTGGGTTTAGCGAGGTCGTCATGTAATCAATCTGGTCGTGGCAGACATCGAGCATGAACTCAATGAAGTTGAAGTAGTGACGCTGTGAGAGTTGGCCGCGCCCGTCATAGTCACCCTCACGAGGGCGATCAGCCAAAGCGAGGACGCGATAGTACTCATCCTGCCTGCGAGCCAGACCACGAGACAGTGACCAGAGGGTAGGTTTCAGCCCGAGATGAACAAGTTGCAGGTGGGTGAGCATCCGAATCACTCGGCCATTACCATCAAGGAAGGGGTGGACAAGCGCCACTCGGTGATGACCCGCCAGGGCGGCGATCAATTGGCGCCGCGGATCCTTTATTCGTCCGTAATGCAACTGCAGATGCTCAAGCATGGGCAATACAGCTGCGGCAGCTGGAGCGACATGTGCGCCAACCTGGACCTGCTCATTCTCTTCGGCCCGCAGTCTGCCGGGTTCCATCATGCGACCATCGCCTAGGGTCAGGTCCTGCGTAGAAGCACCCATGAACAGCCGACGATGGAGGGTAGCGATCAACTTGGGATCGAACATAGCGGAGAAGTTATCTATTGGGCGCATGCGAAGCACCCGCTCCATCACCTCCTGCTGCGTCATGTGTTGCACGGCAAGCTCTTTGAGTTCCTTTCTTTCCCGTTTCGGTATCGTGCGTGCAGCCTGGAGGTCAGCGATCTCAGTTCGATGCCCTTCGATCAGATTCGAGTAGTAGGTATTGGTGATGCGCAGCAGGCCCGCCAGTTGCTTCGATGTCTCATCGGCGAGCCGTCCGGCAAGAAATTCTGCCTTACGCGGCAACTGATCCGCGGCCTGAATGATCGAGTCGGGCAGATTTTCTGGCAGTACCGGGTCAAGGTACGTTTTCGAGGTAATCATCATTTTTTGCTTCCAGTGAACAAAACGGCAATTTCTGCGGAAATTTATGCGGAAAATAAAACGGCCGATAACGCCCGTGGTTGCTTGGTTTAGTGATGCCGTACGATAGATTGTTTTCAGCATTTTGCGGATTTTTATGCGGAAAACTTAAAATTGATTAATCAGCACCTGCACATGTGCGCAAGCCGTCGAAACGGCGGAGAACCTATAGGCTGGAACTGGCAGGCGAGATCATGATTCTGGCCTGGCATTGGCTTGATGCCCTATACGTTCCCCAAACGTGACACCTGTAGGAGCTGCCGAGTGCAACGAGGCTGCGATCTTTTTCCAGACAATTGAGTCCTGAGCGAAAGACCGTCGGATCAAGATCAAAAGACCATCCGAACGCGGCCCGAGCCTTCGGCAGCGCCTACAGGGCGCTTTCAGCGCTGAACCTTCGCCTCGTTATCCAGCATCTTCTCCAGCAACAACACCCCCATCTCGCCCATCTGGTGAATCGCCAGGGCCAGGTTGCGCGGGGCGCCTTCCAGGTCTTCCGATAAATCCAGAATCAGCGTGCTCACCGAGCAGAAGGTTTCGTAGGTGTGCGCGAGCATGCCTTCGGGGTCGGCGTCGGGGGCGACGATGAAGTAATCCGGTGGTTTGACAGTCTTCTTGTCGGGTTGGCCGTGGTTGGGCTTGAGGTAATAGTCCAGGGCTTTTTGGGCGGCCTGGTCGAGTTTTTCGGGGTCGAGGGTTTCGTGGGGGGATAGCGGGTCGGTGTGGGGCGGATTTGGAGTTGGTTTGATCATATTCACTTTTCCATGATGGGGCTGCCACCCGGTTCGCGACTAAACGAAGGGAGGCGGCTGGACGCAGGTTAGTCGACCGGTGGAAAAGTGAAGCCCGGCGCGCCCGAGGGCGCCCTGCGAACAGCCACCATCAAGTGCGGGCAGGGAGCCCGACTGGATGACGCTTGTACACATCACTTTTGCCTCCGGGCGACTAAACCCGATCGCTGGATATCAGCGACGCGAATCAAGTTACGGGGCAAGGCCAAGGCGCACAAGCCGGCGGATTCTGGCGGATCTGTAGTCCGTTGCGCAAGACGCTGTAGTCACCCGGATATTTCCTTGCACCAGGCCCCGCCACTCGTCGGCACTGTCAGAACTAACAGGTGTTTAGAGTCGCCAGATGGATATTCAATGAGTCCACGAACTATCCGGTCATATCGCCAGCCTGTTAGCCAGAGACTACGGAGTGCGTCATGGACACTGACGACGATATTGAAAAAAACGAGTCTGGTGAAAACATAAAGGACATGGAGATTCGTGATCCTGAGTTTCAAATCTTATCTCCCTCGGGTTATATCCCAGAATCAACCTTTCTTGTTTCAGGCGTCGGCGCCAGACCTGGCATTGCCGTAATGATTCTGGATGCCAGCACTGCCCAGAGCCTGGGCGCGAGTTACGATGTCAATAGTGACGGTAGTTGGACGGTGGACGCCACTATGCGAAACGAGTCTGACCTAAGGTACGTTGCCGTCCAAAGTGGACATGGACAAACGCGGCCGAGGACGGTCCTAAGGCGTCCAACCACGCTCACCACGCCCCCCTCAAATGGTTTAGTCGCTCCCGGTCAGGTTGTTTTCGGTGGGGAGTGCTTTCCAGGTGAAACTCCAACTGATCCAGGTATGCGTATCCGAGTACTTGACGGCACCACTGAATTGGCTTCGGTGATTGCCGTAGGGCCAGGAACAACATGGGAAGCCACATCAACGGCGGCACTGTCTGGAAAAATCTATACCGTGCGGGCTGAATACAAAGTTGAGAGCAGTCCAGTTCCAAGTTACACAAATGATTTATCTTTCGAGGTGTTAAGCCTAAGCCCACCGACCATCACCGCGCCCACCACCCATCAGGAGATGAATTTCACTGTATTCGGAACACTCGGGAGGTCGGGCGCCAGTGTCGAAGTGAGGCTCGATGTCATCGGCAGACCGGTCGGTCCTCCAGTTGGGGTAGGGTCGAGCGGTTCCTGGAATGCCGACGTGCAAGTGCCGCCAGGGACGGTTTCGTTGGTGGCGGAACAAACCTATCAAACCTTCCCGTCGGGGCTTAGTGCTCCTCAAGCGTTCAAAATCCGCCCACCGGCATTGACCGCCGTCACCGTCACCACCCCGACCGACACCTCAGTGAAATTCGAAGGCGACGGCTATACCGGCTCAACCGTCGAGATCACGGTCGTCAGCGGCCCCAACGCCACAGCGCCGGCCCCTGCGCCGGTAAACGGAGGCCGCTGGAACACAACCGCGACAAACTGGCCATTTGGCTCGTACAGCCTGCGGGCGATCCAGCGGTTTCCCGACGGTGCCAATGGCTGGATTGACTCGCAGCCATACACCTTCCCCGTCAACCTGATACTTCCAGACCCGACCGATATCACCTACACACCGGTCTACCAGCCCGTATTCTCGGGTAAAGGGTTCAACGGTGCGACGGTGATGCTGTTCAATCCCGGTGGTGCGTCGAAGGTGGCGCCGGATGCTGGCGTGTCGTCCGGTCAGTGGCAGAGCAGGGCATCAGAGGTTTGGGGGCCGACATTCAAACGGAAAGTCCATATCAGGCAATACCTGAATGGAGCACCGTCGCCGACCTGGCAGGAAATCGAGGTCACCATCCCACCGCTGGCACCGGTCATGAACGTGCCCGTGGAAAATGGCCTCTCGCCCAACCTCAATGGCACCTGCTGGCCGGACGCGGTGCTGACACTCACATTCAGTGACAGCACCACCGAACACCCCGTCGAGAATAACAACGGCACCTGGAATTTCCGCCGCACCGAGCCGTTTGCACCCGAGGTCATCCACACCGCGACGCTGATCCAGACCGCCGCCCAGCAACCCTCACCTGCAGCATCCAGAACCTTCACGGTCGTTCTGCCCATGCGCCAGCCAGTGATCACTGACCCCATCCCCAATGCCGAGGTCGGTCGCGAGCTGATCGTCCGCGGGCGTGAGGGCATGGCCGAGGCATCGATGCAAGTGCGCGACGCCCAATTTCAAACGAATCTGGGCGAGCCCAAGGTGCTGACTGCCGATGGCGAATGGTCTGTCGAGCTGCCCGTGCTGGCCTTTCGTCGCTACACCATCGACGCGCAACAGACCCTGCGTGGGGTGCCTTCCGAGCGCAGTGAGACGGTGACATTCGAGGTGGTGGTATTGCCACCGGTGTTTGACGTGCCGCAGCCAGGCAGCGACCTGCCGCGCACTATGGTGTTGTCTGGCACAGGCATGCCGGGCGGGCGGGTCGATGTCTGGCTGCTGGGCGCCAGTGAGCCGTTGATCGAGGATATTTTTGTGGGCGCCGAAGGCTGGAAAGCTGAAGTGACGCTGCCGGTGGGCGAGACCACGATTCTGGCCCGGCAACGCTTCGAAGGACGGACCTCCAAGGACACTGCGCCGTTGACCTTCAACGTCGTCCCGGCTGCCCCGTTCATTGAAACCCCGGCCACCGACGAGCACATCGGCCGGCGGGTGGTGGTGTCGGGTTTCGGCGTACCGGGGGATACGGTGACGGTGAAGCTGGGTGACGCTGCGCTGACGGTGTTGGGCGATAGCCCGGTGCTGGAGGATCGTACCTGGTCGGTGACGGTGGCGTTCGATCACCCCGGCGGCCTCTACGACCTGATGGCCGTGGCGTCGAGCGAAGGTTTTCATTCTGCCGATTCACCGCCGCGGCCGGTGGTGCTGGGCACCTATCGACCTTCCATCGACGTGCCCGTGGCCGGAGGCTGGGTCGACAACCCGGTCAACTTCGAAGGTCAGGGCCGGCCGGGCATCGGCCAGGTGGTGAGCTGGTTCAACCCTGATCAGGTGTGGGCGACGGGTCTCCCCGTCGCTGCCAGTGGTTGGGAAGGCGGGGCGTCGCAGGCGCTCTCGGCTGGCGGTAACTGGTGCCGGTTCGGACAGACCATCACCGACACGGTGGACGGCGCGACGGCTTCCGATTGGGTTGAGAGCCGGCGCTTCGAAGTCCTGCTGCCCACCCGCCCGACCCTGGCGCCCAACTCCCGATAGACGGTCATAAAACCTGTCGGTTCTGACAGTAGACGGCTTGGGCCCTTAAGCGCCAAATCACGTTTACCAGACGCTCGGCCTGACGGCTTCGTCGGACCGCTGCGGGCCGTTATCGAACTCGAGGTCTCGTCCATGGCTGACTCCCGCCCTGCTTTACAGCTGCTGACTCAGGTGTTCAGTGACCAGCAACTCACAGCCTACGCGACGCTGCAAACGTACCTTGAAGAGGGCGGTTCGATCTTTACGCTGGTGGAAAAGGGCGTACAGGGATTGGTGAGAGACTTTGGCGTGAGCCCCGATGACGCCCGTCAGCTGTCACGGCGCCTCAACAGCATGGCCATTTACCTGCGGCGTCAGTTCATCGAGCACAGCCTGTACGATTCTGCAAAAGAGCAGCGGCGAGCAAGCAGTGGCTTGCTGTCGATGGTTCGAGGCCCCAGTTTTGAGCTGCTGTTCAATCCCCGGTTCGACAGTTTGTGTCCACCCCAGGCCCTGGAATCTGTTGCGTCACCCGTGGCGTATTTGATTGAGTTGATGAGGTGGATCGAGCAACGCATCGAAGCGGCTTCCAACGATATGTTCAAGCTGCCATTGCATGATCGGCGCAAAGACCTGAAGCCGCTGAGCGTCGATTTCAACGCGGTGCATCGATCCGTGTCATCGGTGGACATCATCGTCCCGGTGCTGGAAAGGTTTATCGATATGGCGCCAGAGGCCCTTGAGCAAGCCATGATCGAGGCGCGCTATCCCAATGGGCTGCCTTACTTCCAGCATTGGGTCACGGTGGATACGGTCGCCCGTCACCATGGCCTGTCGGTGGGCAGTTTTGTCCAAAGCGTGAGCCCGTCCTTTCCGTATTTTTTTCAGGCTCAGGCCTGGTACAACGATGCGGGACCGGCCCTGGCCCATGCGTCGAGATTGGGACCTTATCAGCGGCGGTTGCTCACGGAGGAGGCTGCCAAGCTCGCCGACCGCGACGTATTTTATGCGCACAACTTTGGCACCGATGACTTGACATGGCAGGACCTCGAAGAGATGCCATTCTTCGGCGAACGGACCAAACTCGACACCCGGGGGCTCGAGGTCTTGCTGTCGGTACGCGGCTTTGCGCCAGTGCGTTCGGCCAATGTGACCTACTCGTCGCAAACGGAGTCCGACGTGCCGGAAAGCGGGCGCTCGGGGTCGGTTTATCTCAACGCCAACGACCACCCGGGTGTCAGTATTGTGGGTAGCGCAGATGGCCCTGCGTTCCTCCACAGGCTGTCAGTAAGCCCTGGCGACGCCGCAGGACTTGCGCGTTACGACCGAATGAATCGCAAGTTGCGCCTGGATCAATGGCTGGCACTGCCGAGTGAACAGGTGGATGCGCTGCTGGTGGCAGCCATCAAGGCTGAAGTGCGCGGTGATGCAGCCACCAGTGCCTGGTGGATCACCGAACAGGTCGTGCATGCACTGGGGCTGTTTCAGTCGTTGCGCGAGCGCTATGAATGTCCCGTGAACGACTTTGCCGTGTTTATCGACGAGTTGTCGATTTACGGTCGCGGTGAAGCACTCTCCCATTTCGATCAGGTCTTCAATAACCAGGGCGATTATCGTGAGCCCTTGAAGCTCGACAACGGACCGTTTCCGATCGTGCCGGCACCTGAGGTGCCCGATCTGACCGTCAGCCAACTGTGCAGCGCGTTGGGCATCGACCTGCAGACCTACAACTACCTGGCCTTGGCGATTGCCAATGCCCATGGCGTCGACGGAGAGAGTCTGTCGCGTAACCTGGCGATCATGTCCAGTTTCTACCGCATGGTGAAGCTGCCCCGGCTGTTGGGCATCACCCCGGTCGAAGGCGTGTTGATGCTGACGATGCTGGGGGGGAGCTTTGGCTCGACGGCCTGGCGGGTGTGCCCCTGATCAATTCCACCGCAAGCGATAGCCCGGATGTGCTGAACCTCATCCAGGCCATGCAATTGTGTGTGGACTGGTGCGCCGATCGCGACCTGCCGGTGCTCTGGATGGTGCAGCAGGTCTCCCAGCCCTCGGTGTTGGACACCTCCCTGGACGCCGAAGGGCGGTTTTTTGAACAGGTGCTCAACCTGTTGCCCGGCGCACTGCTCACCCACTCGGCGATCCTGATGGCGGGTGTGCCGGCGATGGCGGGTGCCAGTTGGCTGGAGCTGCTGGGGATGCAGACGACATTGGTCGAGTTCGATGGGCTGGTGATGTCGCGCACGGGAACCGAGGCTCAATACCTGGCCTTTGCGCGAGAACAGCTTGAGCACGCCGTGGAAATCGGCCTCGGGGAACAATATGAGCTGGAGCGCCCCGCCATTGTCGAGAGAATGCTCACCGTGGTGTTGGAAGCCAGGGATGCTCAGGTGTCGGTGGTCAAGGAATGCCTGGCGGTTTACACGGGTATCGGTACCGAGCAAGCGCTCGAGGTGCTGGTGTGGGCCAATTCAACGGTGAGTCGGCTGCTGCGCCAGGTGCTCGAACGCGACCTTTCGAGTCTTGAAGGCCTGGTGAAGGGTCGCAACGCATTGACTGACCCATTGCTTGCGCTGTTGGCCGATGTGCGCCGTCGCAGTGCGGTGGTGGCGAAACTGGAGCTTGGCGCCGAGGTGTTGCGCGACTATCTGGATTACGGCCATAAAGCCTGGCTGGACCAGGACGACAAGCACGCGTTCACGGTGCGCACGCTTTACTACCTGAGCACCCTCGCCCGTGCGTTTGAGCTGAGCGACCAGCCGGCGCAGACGTTGCTCGACTACCTGCGCGAGGTCAATGCGCTGCCTTCTCCGATAGGGGGGCACGCAATGCATTTGGCCGAACAAGCGGCGTCCATCCGGCTGGCCAACTTTTTTGACTGGAGCGTGCAAGAGGTGCGCGAGTGCGTCAGCCGCATCGAATCCGAGCACAAGATCCTGAAAAACCTGCCCCAACTGGATCTGTTGATGCGGGTTCGGGTGCTGGCGGCGCGCACCGGCATGGATGCCTTGACGATTTTCCTGCTGGGCAGGTTGCCGGAAGAGATCGACAAAGCCGCCTACAAGGAAGCCGCCGAGCATGCCTTGCTGAGCCTGTCCGAATCCGATAGGCCGCCGGCGACCTTCACCGGGGATCTGAAACAGCTCGTTACCGTGACATGCGTCCCGGACAATACCGTGGTGGTGGCGGCGCCTGGGAAAAAAATCACCTTCACCGTCACCCTTATGGACAGCAATGGGGAACCGTTGAGCGGAGTCAACGTTTACTGGAGCGCCGAGCTGGGAACCATTGAAACCCAGGCGACGAATACAGACGGGGTAGTTGAGGCCGAGTACATACCGGGCAAGGTGTTGGGGCGGGACACGCCGCAATTCTGGCTCGATCTGTTTGAGCGCGAGTATGCCCCTACCGTCGAGGTCATTTTCGATAAGCTCAACCTGGACGTCCCAAGAGCGTACATGTCGCCAGTACCTCTGGGAACGGTGCCCTTCGGTCAGGAAGTCGAACTCTACGCCACCATTATGGACCGTCATGGAAACCTTGCGACAAACCATCCGACACGCTGGCTAACCACGGATATGGGAGGGGGGAAGGCCGGGTGGTTTATCGACCGGACCAGTCCTACACCAACCAGGAGGGTCTGGCCCGGACATTTGCTTCCAGCCCTACCGGCGGAAGGCTCAAGATCACCATCACTCCCGACGGTGACGCGTTCGCTGATTTCCCGCCCATCAGCTTTGAAAGCGAGGAGCAAGCATCATGACAGGGAACACGATGGGTGACTTGCTCGAAAAACGCCGGACCGCCCTGATCGAATACAGTCTCGGGCACGTTGGTAAAAGTGGCGAGAATCCACCCTACAAATTCCTGCGTACCCCAGCGGACCTGTTTGAACTGCTGCGTCTGGATCCTCTGGACAGGTACCCGGTGCAGAGCTCCTGGGTCGCTGAAGCGACCAGCTGCGCCCAGCAGTTCATCCACGCCGCCTACCGCAAACTGGAACCCGGCTATGCCGACACCGAGTTCGACAAGCGGGACCTGGCCACCTGGGAACTCTACAACAACTACCCGGATTGGTCGGCGCTGCAAATGATCGGCCTTTACCCGGAAAACTTCATCAACCCCTTCGTGCGGCAGCGCAAGACCAGCCTGTTCAAGACCCTTGAAAACAACCTCAACCAGGCACACTTGAACAGCGATTCGGTTCAGGTTGCCTTGCAGGAGTACCTGCAAACGTTCGAGCAAACCTGCAACCTGGACGTGCTCAGCAGCTACATGGACAGCGTCTCGCCGGCCCGGGCCGACTACTACTTTGTCGGACGCCAGCGGGTGCCGCCTTACCAGTATTTCTGGCGCAAGGCCGAGGTCGAGCTTTCCCCCAGTAGCACCGCCATTAACCCGGCGGCCTGGAGTGAATGGCTGCCGGTGGATACGCCCACGGGCGTGACGGTGATGGACATCCGGCCGGTGTTCTGGAGTGGGCGACTGTGCCTGGTGTGGGCCGAGTGGCAGTACAAGGTCGAAAGCGAAGACGAGGACGCGGAAGAGGAAGAGAAAGAGGACGAGGAGGCCAATGTAAGCCTGCCCCACCGGCTGGACATCAAAGTGGCGTTCAAGGCCCAGAACGGCCGGTGGTCGGCGCCGCTGAGCCTGCACAGCAGCGTGCATGACAGCGACCTTTCCCAAGGCGCCCGGTTGATTGCGACTGTGTGGGCCGACCCTTACAACCCCAAGGGCAAGCTGGGCGTTTTTTTAACCAACGACGAGGCTTCCCTCAAGGTGTTTGCGGTGCGCGATGTGCTGTTCCGCCCCCTGGCCTGGGACGATGGTGGCTGGTTGGAGCAGGCGGCGCTCAAGCGTTTTGTCACGGCTGAGACGGTTCAACACCCGCTGATGAATCAGCCGGCCATGGTCACTGTCGTGGACAGGCCGGGCACGATGACACCCTACCTGGGTCTGCAGGCTGCGGTGTTTCGCGTCGATGGCTTCGATGAACTGGTGGTCTGCGGCTACTGCCGGCCAACGGGTTTGACCGGACTCCCTGTCCTCATGGACTTGAGGTTGGTCGGTCGCACCACCGATGATCCAGAGGACGTCTCGGAGGCTTTTCCCATTGCCGGTGGCTGGAGTACCCCATGGCGGGTTTATAGACGGGCGAGCGGTTCATGGCCGCAGCCGACCACGTTTACGTTGGGTGGCTCCTTGGGTCTGGGTGCCCAAAATCAGTTTCAACTGACCATTATCAATGTGACGGATTTCCCCCCGTCTCACTGCTCAAGAACAGCTTCGATGCGGCGCAGTTCCTCTCCCTCAACCAGGCCGAGCTCACCCTTGAATACGCCCGGCTGAATTCGCTGTTCGGCCCAGAGTTGGTACAGCGTTCCAATATCTCCGTCGATGCGGTGCTGGATTGGGACACGCAGTTTCTGCCGGAGCCGCCCCCGGAATCGAAAACGATCAGTGAGCCCAACGGGGCCTTCGACGGTGCTAACGGTCTGTTCTTCTGGGAACTGTTTTTCCACCTGCCGCACCTGGTGGCCACACGCTTGCGCACCGAGGACCGCTTCCTGGAAGCGCAGAACTGGTCGCATTACCTGTTCGACCCGCAAGCGCCGGCCGACCCCGACAACGGCCAGTACCTCAATCCAAAACCGGCGTATTGGCGCTGCCGCCCCTTGAGTAGCGCCGGCAACCTGGGCTGTGAAACCCGGGCGCCCACCGACCCCGACGCCATCGGCTATTCGGCGCCCCGGCACTTCCAGATTCTGGTGTTCTCGGAGTACGTCAAGAACCTGATGGCCTGGGGCGACTGGTATTACCGCCAACTCACCCGTGACAGCCTGGTAGCGGCCAAGCTGTGTTACGTGCAGGCCGAATTCCTGATGGGCAAGGCGCCAGCGGTGCGAACGGTCAACCGTTGGGAAACCGACACGGTGGACAGCTTGATGAACAAAAGCATGTCGCGACCGGCCCTTGAACAATTTGAACAAAACCTCGCGTTCAGCCTGGCGGACTTTCCTGCTGCCGCCGAGGCGCCGCCGCTGCTGGGGCTGTTGGCCAACGAGCCCTTCAAGGCACCGATCAATGAACAGTTGCTCGCGCTGTACGATTTGCCTGGCCAGCGCCTGCATAACCTGCGCAACAACCTCACCCTGGACGGCAAGCCACTGGAACTCGCGCTGTTCAGCCCGCCCACCGATCCCAACGCGTTGCTGCGCGACCTGGCGGCCGGTGGTTCCGGTGCGCCAAGACCCATGGGCGGGCGGTTGGTGGTGGGGGCTTTCCGCTGGCGCACGACGTTCGAGGTGGCATTGCGCGCCGTGCAGGCGCTCCAGGAACACGGCACCCAGGTGCTGCGATTACTCGAACAACGGGACCTGATCGAACAGCAGGAACTGCAGCAGAACCATTTGGTGGAACTGGGTATCTACGCCCGGACTGTGCAGGAACAGAACATCACTCAGCTACAGGCGAGCAAGAGCGCGCTGGAGCAAAGCCGGGCCGTGGCAGAGGAGCGGGCAATCGCTTATGCGCTTCTCTATGACGAGAATGTGTCGAAGGTTGAGTACGAGGTCATGGAGAACTTGCAGATCTCCAAAATCCTGGCGCTGACCTCGGCAAGCATCAAACCTGCGGGCGCCGTGATTGCCTCGCTGCCCACTATTTTTGGTTTGGCCAACGGTGGGCATCGTATCGACAAAATGGTCGACGCGGTTTGTTTCGGCCTGGATATAGCGTCGTCGACGATGCAGATAGACGCGGACAAACAGGCCACCACCGAAAGTTACCGTCGCCGCCGCGAAGAGTGGCTACTGCAGCGTAATCAGGCACTGGCGGAGGTGCGTGCGCTCGATGCACAAATCACCGCCCAGACCCATGCGGTGAGCGCCGCTCAAACCACACTGGATCAAACCCTCCTGGCCAACAACCAGGCCTTGACGGTGTACAACTTCATCAAAAAGCGCGCAACCAACGCCGAGCTGTACGGCTGGCTGCTGGGCCAGTTCAAGGCGTTGCACTACCAGGCCTACGATGCCGTCGTCAGTCTGTGCCTCAGCGCCCAGGCCTCGCTGAGTGCCGAAACCGGTGATTATGATTCGCAGATCCCCTTGCCCCAGGTCTGGCTGGACAATCGCCACGGCCTGACGGCAGGCGAACACCTGCGCGGGCATTTGCTGCGCATGGAGCGCGAGTACCTGCAACGCTATGAACGGCGGCTGGAGCTGGTCAAGACCCTTTCCTTGCGCCAGTTGTTCGATGACGCGAGCGACCCGCAGGCGGGCACCAACAGCAGTTGGGCCAACGCACTGGATCAGTTGCGTACCAAAGGAACGCTGGAGTTCAAACTCTCGCAATTGCTGTTCGACCGCGACCATCCGGGGCATTACTGTCGGCAAATCAGCTCGGTCGAGGTCGACCTGCCTGTGCTGATCGGGCCTTATGAACATGTACGTGCCACCTTGCTGCAGATCAGCAGCATGACGGCTACCAAGGCCACCATTCCGGCGGTGGAGTACTTGCATGATCCCGCGGGTCGCGTGGCGCCTTCCGATGTGCAGATCAACCTGCGCAGCGGTCAGCAGATAGCCTTGTCGATGGGGCTTGGCGACCACGGCATGGTGGCGATGAAATTCGATGACAGCCTGCTCAATCCCTTCGAAAACACCGGGGTGGTTTCACGCTGGCTGTTGAGCTTCCCAAGGCCGGAAAAGGAACCGCAGAAGAGCATGCTGCTGTCCTTGACGGACATCATCGTGCGTATCCGTTACATGGCCAGGGCCGGAGAGCCGCCTTTCGTGCGAGCCGTCGAAGATCAGATCACCAAGACCGAAAGCAAACTGTCCCCCTTCTCAACCGTCGAAGGAGCAGGTCGCCATGAATAAACCGATTATCCTGGCCAATGAAAATCTGGTGCTCAATGGCGACTTCGAACAATGGATCGATCACTGGATACAGGAACCGGCTTCGGGTTACTTGGGGACTGCGAGCGATTGGTATGAAGAGGAGGGCCAGCACGTTCGTTTTCTGACCGCCGGCAATGGGGCTTCGGTCAATCAGGCGCTGACGGCGCCCAAGGATCCGGGCGCTCAAGCTCGCTACGTCCTCACGTTCCTGTGCGAGACGAGGCACACCGAACCGGGCAGGCTGCTCATTAGCAGCGATAAACAGCCGCAGGAGCAGGAAATCCTGTTGCCGCCGGGTCCGGCCCGGGATGCGCAGGAGGATCAGGCGCGACGCAGGGACGGTCAGCCGCGGGAGTACAGACCCATTCCCTACAACGTCCCGTTGGACCTGCCGTTCAACGCTCAAGACATCCTCACGGTGAGTATTCATAGCCCGCGAAACGTTCCCGGTGACGTTTTCTCGGATGTCCGCATCACGCGTATCAACCTCCAGTTGCACCTTGAGCCAGCGCTGATGCAAGCACTCAAACTTGATGAGCAAACACGGCCGGCAACCGGGCGCTTGTACGTGTGCCTGGGGGCCTCGGGTGACTTGGCTCACCAGCTAGAGTTCGTTCCCGATCCGGGCAATGCCTGGGTCGGCACCCAAGCGGCGTTGACCAGCGACGACAATCCCCAGGAGGCGCTGATGGCGACCCCGGCCTGGGGCGTGGATCACCCATTGGATTCGGCCTGGACCCTGGACTGCCCGGCAATCGGTGAAGACGGGCCGTATTCGTTCTCCATGGACCTGGTCAACCAGTACGCCGCTGAGGTCTATCCGGTGCAGGTGTCCCTGGGTCATCATCGATTGGCTTTTCGTGAAGTGCTCGAGGCGGCGTATTACCCGGTGCTGGAATACGACCAAAGTGTGCGCTTGGGGGTGCAGGTCACTTCTTATTACACCGGGCAACCCTTGAGCGACCGCACCGTGAACTGGACTTCCACGACCGGGCAGGTCGCCAGCGTTGCCATCACCCGAACTGACGGCTGGGCCTACTTTGATTTTCAGCCGGCGCAGGCCGGTGATGTCGAGATCCAGGCGTCGGTCGAGAGCCTTTACTACGCCTCTGGCGTGTTGACTCAAACCTTGATGGTGCGGGTGCTGGCGACGGATCCGTGGAAGGATGTGCGAACGGTGGTCGAGGGGGTTGAGTCGCCTTGGGAGGAAAAAACCGGTTACCCCAACCGCGGCTCGGATTATCCCCTCGACGTGAAACTGCCCGCCGCCAGTCCCTTGCAGGGGACGCAGCTGTCGTTGCACTGGAGCGGTGATTCCCACGAGCAACTGGGGGTTGTCGTCAATCCGGCCCTTGAAGCGGCGGTGCCGGTCACCGGTGCCGAGCTGGTCTGGACCCTGACCAGCGAAGATCGTTATGACGGTCGCTTCGAGCTGCAACTGGCCTGCTCGAAACTGTTGCTGCCTTCACCGAAAAAACCATGTCGCTGGCGCGCAATCTGGTCCGGGTGGGAAACGTCCGAGAGGCCAACAAATTTCCCGTGGTGGACGAAAACGAAAGCGTGCTGTTGCGGGTGCAGGTGGTGCACTTCGTGGCCAGCGGCGACGGCGATCCGGTCATCAATGCCCAGGTCGAATGGAAGGCTGGCGCCGAGTCGATTTCCACCGTCACCACGGGCGCCGGTGGTTGGGCCAGTGTGTTGTACACGCCGCAGAGCGCTGGGGACAAGGTGGTCATCGCCAGCATCAAGGCCCACGAGCAAGCCGTTGCGGTGGAGCAGCCTTTCGATGTGACGGCGATTGCGACCAGCCCCTGGAAAAGCGAAGTCAGTATTCTGGTCGATGGCGAGGTGGTCCAGCGCAATACGCTCGGTGTGCTCTGTCGACGCGGGCAGACCCACACACTGAAAGTCGTGCCCAACGCCGGCAGCCTGTGGATCGATAAAAACATCAGTTTGCATTGGCGAGGGGCCGCGCCGGATATTGGGCTGTTGCCCAGTGACCTTGGAACGCCCAAGCGGTTGGAGGCGGCTGGCGCCCAATGGACGCTCGCCTCACAGGTCAATAACAGTACCAGCAGCCTGTTTGAGCTGGAGTTGCGTCTTGAGAGCGTTTCAGTCGTTCGCGAGCTGACGGGGCGATTGGTGTCCGAGGACCTGGCGGAAGAAGTCAGCCTGAGACTCGACCAGATTGCCGCAGCACTGGACGCCCAGGCGCTTTATCCGTGCCTGGGGGCGCTTCATCGGTTTAGCGTTTTGCCCAATGCGCTGAGCCCGCTGGTGGGGTTGGAATCAACGCTGGCATGGTCCGGGACACCCGCCGAGGAGTTGGGGGCAACGGTTCGTCCGGTGTTGAATCTTGCGCAACCGATCAACGACGGCGGCGCGATCTGGATGCTGGATTTTACCGCCAGTGAGCAACCGGGCGAGTTTGCCCTGGCGTGGGCAGTGCCTGCGCTGGACTTCGTCGCCACCGCCAAGCCGATGACGCTGGCGCATAACAAAGTCAGGATCCAGGGCTGGCGCGAATCGCCGGTCGACCCGGTGGTCGGGCAGGATCCTGCGTGGCTGTGGGTCCAAGTGGTTTCTCATTTCACAGGGCTTGCCGTGAGTCAGGTTCCGGTGACCTGGACAGCGGGCAGGTCAAGCGCGCAACCCACCGACGCCGAAGGCTGGTCCGGTTTTCCCGTGGCGCCGGCCGCCGCCGGAACCCAGGCGGTGAAGGCCTCCGTGAGCAGTCGTTACGACGGCTACGAAGAGGAGCGCCCCTTTGAAGTCACGGCGCTGGCAACTGATCCCTGGGCCGGGCTGACGGTCAGCTTTGATGGCGCCGCGGCGCAGCCCTGGGGCGAAAAAACCTACTTCCCACGCCGCAAGGGTGAACATGTTTTTGAGCTGATGGCTCCCGAGAACAGTCCTCTGTTTGAGCGCGAGCTGACGCTTGGCATGACCGGAACCGGGCCGAGCGAACTGGGCATCAGCTTTTTGCCTGACCCCCTGGGAATGCCTCGCGAGTTTCCCAGCGATGGCCTGCGGTTCACGCTCAAGGCCGGCGATCTGAAGGACGGGGGCTTTGCTTTGCGCCTGGCGTCCCAGCGCCTGGCCAGCCTCTCCCCGGCGAACGCGATGTCGTTGGGCGAGGGCGAGCAAGTGCTGGAGATCCGCTGGGACAGCGGTGTTCACCAGACACTGGACTGGGAGCAGGAACTGGTCGAACAGGTCGCCGTGGTCTCTTCCATCAGCGGCAAGCCGATTGCCGGGGTGACCGTGATCTGGCGTGGTGATGACCTGGGGGAAGTGACCACCGTGACCGATTATTACGGGGTGGCGCGCGTGCGCTATGTTCCCACCACGCCCGGCGCCGCGCAGTTGACTGCGACGGTGGGGCAAGGGCAGTACGCGTCATCGGTGGCGCTGTCGTACTTTTTGCACGAGCCCCGGGAAATCCAGTCGCTCATCAGCGACAAACCCAACGGTCACCTAGGGGAGCTGGTTTCAGCGGTCGTGACTGTGGTGTCGGCCATGACTGGCGAACCTCTGGAGGACGTCGAGGTGCGATGGGAGTATCCCCAGATCACGATTGCAGCGACCAGAACAAATGTCGATGGGCAAGCCGAGGTGCAATTCAGGCTGCCCGGAGTCAGGAAGGGGGTTCTATACGCCATTGTCACGGGGGGGTATGCGGGATGGGAGATGGCAGCTCTCAGCTTTGAGCTGCTGCCCAATGACATGACATGGTTGCAGGACTTCAGACCTTACGTTGATGGCAGGCCCGTAGAGTGGTCTGAAGTCAAGTTGAATGTATTCGCAGGACAGGTTTGCACGCTGAAGCTGGATTATGGGGGCAGTTGGCTGATTGGCGAGCCGGATGCCCAGATTTGTCTGCAATTCAAGCCGGGAGAAGAGGTGCAGGGTCTGGTGTTCGATCCGCCTTTGGGGCAATTGGTTGCGATGGAGCAGGGCGGTACTTCTTTGAGTTGGACTATTTTTACCGACCAGGCGCAAAACAGGCCTTTTGTTCTGGAATTCGATATTCCCTTGATAACCGAAATGCCACCGTCGCCTCCTTTGTCAGGGATTACTCGCGATGAAGATAGCTGGCTGGAGGAGTTCACCTTCTACCTGAACAGTCAGGAATTCGATCTGGCTCATAGAAGGCTCAGCCTGAAAGATGGAACCAATAACACCTGGGAGCTGCGAGCCAAGGAAGATAGCGCCCTGATAAACGCCACGAGTGTCGCTTTGTGGATGTCGGGAGGAGACGCGCTTCAGTTGGTTTTCGATCCGCCGTTGTTTCAACCACAGCCCGTGACCACAGTCCCCTTGAGTTGGTCGATCCTGACCAAAGCATCACATTGGGGTTCTTTCACGTTGGAGTTAAGAAGTCCGGACCTGCCCTCGCGGTCAATCGACGCCGAGGTGAATGTTCATGGGACCTGACAACATCGCCTACAAATCCCCCGCTTTCTTCCACCCCAAATACAACGTCACCAGCTCGGCCCCCAATTCCCCGGGCCGGGCTTGCAGCACCGCCATTCCATGGGCGCTCAGCCGTTCATGCAGCGTCGCCCGGGCATTCAAATACTCCACCGTCCCGCAATACGCCAGCGCCTCGGGCAAGGTTTGCACCGGCGCCTGGCGCAGCCGGTCCAGCGCCTCTTCCCGCAGGCTCGCCACCAATACCCGATGCCGTTGACCCAGCCGTTTGACGGCGGTCAGCAGTTCTTCATCGTCTTCGTCCCGCAGGTTGGTCACCAACACCACCAAGGCCCGGCGTTTCTGCCGGGCCAGCAGTTGGGTGACAGCGGCCTGGTAGTCCGCGGGGTGCTGGCTGCTGTCGAGGTCGTAGACGGTGTTGAGCAACACATTGAGCTGTCCCGTGCCTTTGACCGGCGCGAGGTAGCGCGACTGTTCGCTGGCGAAGGTACTCAGGCCCACGGCATCGCCCTGGCGCAGCGCGGTGTAACTGAGCAGCAGGCAGGCGTTGAGGGCGTGGTCGAAGTGCGACAGCTCGCCGTCCTGGCTACGCATGCGCCGGCCGCAGTCGAGCATGAAGATGATCTGTTGGTCGCGTTCGTCTTCGTATTCCCGGGCAATCGGCGTGCGATGGCGGGCCGTGGCCTTCCAGTCGATCTGGCGCAGGCTGTCGCCCTCGCGGAATTCGCGCAGTTGATGGAATTCCTGGCCCTGGCCGCGTCGTTGCCGCTGGCGGATGCCGAGCTGGCTCAGCCAGTTGTCCACCGCCAGCAGTTGACCGTCGTAGAGCCTGGCGAAATCCGGGTAGACCCGAGTCTCATCGAGCGCATCCAGCAGACGCTTGTCTGTCCACAAGCCCAATGGGCTCGGCAGGTTGATCTCGCAATGTTCGAAGGCGAAGTGCCCGCGCTTGAGCGGGCGCAGGCGGTAGCCGACCTGGCTGCGTTGGTCGGGTTGCAGCTCGACGGACAGTGGCAGGTTTTCGAAGTCCAGGCCGTCGGGTACGTGATCGAAGACCTGCACGTGCAGCGCTTGGGCAAAGTCATGGCTGATCTCCAGGCGGACTTCACCCCAGCGACCGAGGGCCAGGCTTCCAGGCATTTGCCGTTGCACCCGGGGCGAAGGCAGGCGCCTGACGCGCACCGCGTCGAGCAGCGCCAGGGCCAGCAAGGCCAACAGCAGCCCCCAGTTGATCGACAGCAGTGTCGATGGCAGCGCGATGCCCAGCGCCCGCAGTGCGCCCAACACGATGCCGAGGGCCAGCAGAAGCGCAAGCCAGGTCAATAGCAGGCGCGAGGGTTTCATTGACACATACCCTTTGGGAGAAATGCAGAGCGAGCTTTTGTGGAGAGGGGGCTCATGTGGGAGCAAAGCTTGCTCGCGAAACAGGCGCCTCGATTTCTGCGAGACCGCGTCGCTTTCATCGCGGGCAAGCCTTGCTCCCACAGACAAGCGGGATGGTGCTGGTGGGAGCAAAGCTTGCTCGCGAAACAGGCGCCTCGATTTCTGCGAGACCGCGTCGCTTTCATCGCGGGCAAGCCTTGCTCCCACAGACAAGCGGGATGGTGCTTGTGGGAGCAAAGCTTGCTCGCGAAACGGGCATCTCGATTTCTGCGAGACCGCGTCGCTTCCATCGCGGGCAAGCCTTGCTCCCACAGACAAGCGGGATGGTGCTTGTGGGAGCAAAGCTTGCTCGCGAAACAGGCGCCTCGATTTCTGCGAGACCGCGTCGCTTTCATCGCGGGCAAGCCTTGCTCCCACGGACAAGCGGGATGGTGCTTGTGGGAGCAAAGCTTGCTCGCGAAACAGGCGCCTCGATTTCTGCGAGACCGCGTCGCTTTCATCGCGGGCAAGCCTTGCTCCCACAGACAAGCGGGATGCTGCTGGTGGGAGCAAAGCTTGCTCGCGAAATGGGCATCTCGATTTCTGCGAGACCGCGTCGCTTTCATCGCGGGCAAGCCTTGCTCCCACAGACAAGCGGGATGGTGCTGGTGGGAGCAAAGCTTGCTCGCGAAACGGGCATCTCGATTTCTGCGAGAACGCGTCGCTTTCATCGCGGGCAAGCCTTGCTCCCACATAAATCCCCTCGCCATGTTGGTGTTACTCACAACCGCGGCGCCGGCACTTGATCGAGCAGTTGCCCCAGCACCTGGTCTACCGACAGCCCTTCGATGTCCAGTTCCGGCGCCAGGCGTACGCGATGGCGCAGCACGGCCAGGGCGCAGCCCTTGATGTCATCCGGCACCACGAACTCGCCCCCGCGCAACAACGCCCGGGCCCGGGCGCAACGTACCAGCGCAATCGAGGCGCGCGGGCCGGCGCCGAGGGTCAAGCCCGGCCAACTGCGGGTAGTACGGGCTAGGCGCACGGCGTAGTCGAGTACCTGGTCGTCCATCGGCAGGTCACTGGCAATGCGTTGCAGCGCTTGCACGTCCTTGGCCTGCAACACTATGCGCAGCGGCTGCACGTCGAGCATGTCGGCGCGGGTCGAGCGGCTGACCTGGCGCACCATGTCCAGCTCCTGGTCGGCGTCCGGGTAGTCCATGCGCACCTTGAGCATGAAGCGGTCGAGCTCGGCTTCCGGCAGCGGGTAGGTGCCTTCCTGTTCGATGGGGTTCTGGGTGGCGAGGACCATGAACGGCTGGCTGATGGGCAGGGCACGGCCTTCGAGGGTGACCTGGCGTTCCTGCATGGCTTCGAGCAGCGCGGCCTGGGTCTTGGCCGGTGCGCGGTTGATCTCGTCGGCCAGCAGCAGGTTGGTGAACACCGGGCCCTTGCGCAGCTTGAACTGCTCGGTCTGCAAGTCGTACACCGCGTGTCCGGTGACGTCGCTGGGCATCAGGTCGGGGGTGAACTGGATGCGCGCGAACTCGCCGTTGAAACAGCGAGCCAGGGCTCGCACCAGCAAAGTCTTGCCCAGCCCGGGAACACCCTCGAGCAGCACGTGCCCGCCGGCGATCAGTGCCGTGAGCACATCGTCGATCACCGCGCTCTGGCCGACCACCGCTTTACGCAGTTCCGTGCGGATGGCTTGGGCCAACTGACTGGCGCGCTGGCGCTGTTGGGCGGCGTGGGCCTGGCCGTCGACAGGTTCGTTCTGTTCAGTCATAAGGCATTCCTGAGGGTTTGCAAATGGGCGACCTGGCGGCAGAAGTCAGCGCGGGAGAGGCGCTGTTTCGGCCGGGGGCTCAAGGCCTGGCTGATGGCTCGCGTCGGTTGTCGGGTCAGGCGGGCGAGTACCTGCCATTGTTCGGCGACGGCCAGTTGTTCGAAGCCTGGGTGAAGATGACGGGCCCGGCGCAGCACGTCTTGTTGCAAGGCATGCAACAGGTACTCCTGGCCGTTGTGCCGCAGGTGGAAACCGGCGCTGGCCTGCACATGCTCTTCCAACTGACGCCGCGCCTTGGAGGCCGGTTGTTGCAGTGGGCCATGGCGCGCCGCTGAACGCCAGAACCACAGGGCAATCAAGGCCAGCAGCGCCACCAGTGCCTGAGGGAAATAACGCAGCAGCAGGGTCAGCAAGTTGTCGTGGTCGCTGTTGAACAGCAGCGTGACGTCCGTGTCGGCGCTCAAGTACCAGAGCAGCCAGGCATTGTCGTACTGCTCGATGGAGTCGTTCTTCCACAGCTCGGCGTCGGTGATCACGGTGATCGAGCCCAGACCGAGGTTCAACTGCATCATGTGGGTCGACAGCGCGCTGTTGGCCCAGGCCTGGGCCAGGTTATGCGGGTCTTCGAGGTGGAAGTCGGTGTCGAAGCCGATATACGCCGGCGCCTCTTCATCTTCCAGATAGAGCTTGGTCAGTTCCGGGTAACGGTCCTTGATCAATTCAGGGGCTGGCTCCTTGAGGTCCTTGCTCAAAAGTTGCCGCAGGCGCACGCGGTCGAGCAGCAGATCGCCGCTGCTGCCGGTGCTGTCGTCCCACAAGGCTTCGGCAACGAAGAGCAAGCGCCCGCCGGCCCGGGTCCAGTTCATCAGTTGTTCGACTTCCCGTGGCGTCATGTGGGTACGCTCGCCCAGCAACAGCAGGCTGTGCTGGCGAGGTTCCAGGGTGGGCAGCACGTCCAGGCTGTTGGCGTGCTCGACGTTGATACCCCGCTGGCGCAGGAAAAGTTCGGCGGCCAGGTAAGGATTGGTCTGGGCTTCAGGGGAGGGGCCGTGCTCGACGACCTCTTCATAGGGCTCGGCCTTGGTGTAGAGGTAGAGGCCGAATGCGCACACCAGCGCGGCCAGCACGGCGCCGATCAGCCACCCTGCGTGCCGGCTCATCGAGACGCTCCCGGACCGAACAGCTCGCGCCAGCCGTCACACAGTTCCTGTTGCAGGTGTGGCGGCGGTGGACGATGTCCATAGGCAATGTTCTGCCAATGCAGGGTCAGGTTTTTGCTGAAGCCCAGCAGGTTGCCCTGCTTGAGCTGTTCGACACGTTCCAGCACCTGGCCTTCGGTGTCGGCCGGTTTCAAGGGGATCTTGAAGTCATGATGCAATCGGCTGAGCAACGCCCGGTACAGCAGGCCCAGGGCTTCACGGGGTTGCGTGGCCCACAGTTGTTCGACGCTGGCGGCCACGTCGGCGGGCAGGCTCTCTTCGCGAATATCCAGGCCAAACATGCGCGCAGGTGCGGCACGCTCCACCGGCAGGCGCTGCGTCGGTCGGCGATTGACCAGGGCCTTGAGTCGTTCACGGTAGCGCCAGGCCAGCCAGACGATCGCCGCCACCAGGCAGGCCCACAGCACCACCTGGATCAGTGCGGCGGCGATGTCGAAACGTTGGCTGCCGAGCCATTTGAACAGGGTCTTGAGCCAGTTCGATTTCGCCTCGGTCTCGGTCTTGGGGGATTCGGCCGTTTCTTCGCCGAAACGATAACGGATGACGGTCTCGGGGTTCTTGAACGGCGGGGCGTCGAGGATTGCCTTGATACCGTCCCGGGAGGCCTCGCTGGTGAGGGGCTGGTTGAGCAGCCGCGGGCTGTCGGGGGCGTCGCTGTCTTCGGCGGCAAACGTCGGGGGCGCCAGCGGCAGCAGCATGAACACCAGCAGCATCAGCACTGGGGCCACGCCGCTCAGGCGCTGGCGCAGGCGCCGGAATACCAGTTCGATGTCCCACGCCTCGAGGATCGTGCGCCGGTTCAGGTAGAGGCTGAAGCCGCAGGCGACATACACCGGCTCCCACAGGATCAGCAGCAGTGGATAGAGGAAGTTGACCAGGTGTTCGAACCACAACCAGTCGTGCTCGGCCGCTGACACCAGCGTTTCCCAATCCCATTGCAGTTCGACTTGTTGCGGCACGAACAGATAGAACAGGGCCGTCAGGCCGAACCACAAGGCGGTTTCCAGGTGCATGCCGATGATGGTCAACCATTGCGCCGCGCCGCGGTTGCGTTGTTGCAATATCCGCAAGCGCTGCGCTCGCGCCTCACCGGCGAGGCCCTCGAGTTGCACAACCGGCATCACGAAGCTGCGGCTCAGGCTCAGCCGGCGCCAGGTCAGGCTGGCCAGCAACTGCGGCTTGAGCAGCGCAGGCCACTGACGCAACGCCTGCCGCAAGGTGGGGGTTTCGCCAAACAGTGCCTTGGACAGAATGTACAGCGGCAGCCGGTCGAAGGCCGGCTTCAACCACCAGAACAGCATCACCACCAGTGATGGTGAGTCCCACAGCAGCAGGGTCAGCAACAGGTACACCGGCAGCGTGATGATCGCCCAACTGGTCATCAGCAGGCGTCGATGCTGCTGGCTCATCAACACCCCAAGGTCCATGGCTTCCCAGGTGGTGCGTGGGCGGATGACGACGGTGGCGTCACTCAGGCGCATGGCGGACCCGTCCGGCAAGCGACAGATAGCTGATCACCAACAACCACAACAAGGCGCCCACCGTGTATTTGGTGGCCGGTGTCACGGCGCTGGAAGACCAGTAGGCCTCGATGAACGCGGCCATGAGCAAAAACAGCATCACACCGCCGATCATCAGCACGCTTTTGCCCGCCGCGAGCCGCAAGGCCTCGCCCCGGGTCAGGCGCCCCGGCGCGATCAACGCCCAGCCCAGTTGCAGGCCTGCGGCCCCGGCCAGGGCGATGGCGGTGAGTTCGAAGGCGCCGTGGCCGATCACGAACGACCAGAACGTCCCGCCAGAGCCGATCTGGGTCAGGTGCCCGGCCACCGCGCCAATGGTCAGGCCATTGAAAAACAGGAAAAACGCGCTCCCCAGGCCAAACATCAAGCCACTGGCAAAGGTCTGAAAGGCAATGCCGATGTTGTGCATGATGTAGTAACCGAACATGACCCAGTCCTCGCTGGCGGCCCGTTCGACCGAGCGCCCCAGGTGCCCGGACGCCGGGTCATACATGCTACGGATCTGGCTGATTTCGTCGGCGCCGAGCACGCTGTAGACCAGCTCCGGGAACAGATAGACCAGCAGCCCGATGCCCACCAGGCTGCCCAGGAACATCAGGCTGGCGGCCAGCACGAATCGCCATTGTTCACGCACCAGTCGGGGAAAACCGGCGAGGATAAACGCCGAGAGACTGGCCGAGGGTCGGCTGCGGTCCCGGTAGAGTTGCTGGTGACCGCGCAGCGCCAGTTGTTGCAGCGTGTCGACCAGCAAGCTGCTGTAGCCCCGGGCCTGGGCCAGTGCCAAGTGATGGCAAAGCCGTCGGTAGGTAGCGGGGAAGTCGCTGCTCTGGGGCACGCTGCGGCTGCGCTCCAGTTGGTCCAGTTGCCGGGTCAGGTGCTCCCATTCCCCTTGGTGACGGCTTTCGAACAGGCTTTGCTTCATGTCGGCCCCAGCAGGCCGCGGGCGACGCCATTGAGTTCGGCCGCGGCATTCGGCACTTGGACGTTCAGTGGCGCGGCCAGGATGGCAGCCAGTTCGTTGACCCGCGCTGGGGACAGTTCTGCCTGGCGTTCGGCGAAGCCCAGCACGGCGCGTTGCTCATGCAGGCTGAGGGTGAAAGGTGTTCGTATCGGTGCTGCCATCGGCAAGGCGGGGCGTTTGACCGGTTGTTCGCGATATACCACCAGCGTGCCGGCCGCGAGATCGCCCAGGCGCTTGAACGCCGGATGTTGCAGGCAACTGATGGCCCCGAAGGTGTAGCCGAAGGGCAGCATGTCGACGAAACGCAGCAGGTTGCGGATCAACGACGCCGACCAGCCGATGGGCCGGCCATCGTCCTGCACCACGCGCAGCCCCATGATCTGCTTGCCGGGAGAGCGCCCCTGGTTGAGCACCTCGAACAGCACCATGTACCACCAACTGACGACAAACAGCAGGATGGAGCCCAGGCCGATCCCCAGTTCGCCGAAAAACGCCAGGACCAGGAAGAAAAGCCCCAGGACCAGCCCGCGTATGCCCAGGTCGATGGCGAAAGCGATGGCTCGCGGCATCAATCCCGCCGGGCGCAGCGGCAGGTCGATGCCTTCGGGCGTTTCAACCTGATAGCGCGTGTCCAGGGGCGCGGGCAGCGTCGCGTTCCTTTGCAGTGCTGGTGTCTCGAGCATGGGCAACCTGTGATGGGCCAGACCGAATGTTCAATCTCGGCCCAGATGCTAGCAGTCTTCGTGCGGGCAAACGATAGAACTGTGTGTGTCATTTCATGGTTTGCAACAAGATTCGTGGGTACCGCAGATCAACTGTGGGAGCGAGCTTGCTCGCGATGACATCAGTCTATTCAACATTGATGCAAGCTGAACCACCGCTATCGCGAGCGAGCTCGCTCCCACATGGGGTGGGTGGTGGAGCGGCGCATTAGTCTTCAAAAGTTACAGGACTGCTGGTCGCAGGCGGGTTCGAGCGCCTAGACTTCGCCAGTCTTCAGTTCAGGAACAGCCCGTGACTTCCATTTTCTGGTACGACTACGAAACCACCGGCATCAACCCGCGTTGCGACCGACCCTTGCAGGTGGCGGGTATCCGTACCGATTTCGAGCTCAATGAAATCGACGAACCGGTGAACCTGTATTGCCGGCCCAGCGATGACATCCTGCCTCATCCGGCGGCCTGTGCGATTACCGGTATCACCCCGACATGCCTGGCCGAAAAAGGCTTGAGCGAAGCCGATTTCATGACCCGTGTCCATGGGCAACTGGCCGCGCCCGGTACCTGTGGCGCCGGCTACAACACCCTGCGCTTCGACGATGAAATGACCCGCTACAGCCTCTATCGAAATTTCTTCGACCCGTACGCGCGGGAATGGCAGGGCGGCAATAGTCGCTGGGATTTGATCGACCTGGTGCGCGCGGCCTATGCGTTGCGCCCGCAAGGCATTGTCTGGCCGCAAGAGGACGGTCGCGTGACCCTCAAGCTCGAGCGCCTGACCGCCGCCAATGGCATCGACCATGGCCAGGCCCACGATGCGTTGTCGGACGTGCGCGCGACCATTGCCCTGGCTCGGCTGATCCGTCAGCAGCAACCCCGGCTCTACGACTGGCTGTTCCAGTTGCGCAGCAAACAGAAGGTAATGGACCAGATCCGCCTGTTGCAGCCGATGGTGCATATTTCCGGTCGCTTCTCGGCGGCGCGCAACTACATCGGCGTGGTCTTGCCGCTGGCCTGGCACCCGAAAAACCGCAACGCCCTGATCGTCTGCGACCTGCACCTGGACCCCCAGGGCCTGCTGGACCACGATGCCGAAAGCCTGCGCCAGCGTTTGTATACCCGCCGTGAAGAACTGCTCGAAGGTGAGTTGCCGGTGCCGCTCAAGCTTATCCATATCAACAAATGCCCGGTGATCGCGCCGTTGTCGGTGCTGCGTGCCGAGGACCAGCAGCGACTGGAACTGGACATGGAGGGCTATCAGCAACGGGCATTGCGGCTAACTGACGCACAGAAAGTTTGGCAGGATAAACTTCAGGCTATTTATGGTCGGGAGGATTTCACCGCCAGCGAGGATCCCGAGCAACAGTTATACGCGGGCTTCCTGGGGGATCGCGATCGACGTTTATGTGAACAAGTCCGTATGGCGGATCCGCTGCAATTGACCCAAGAACGCTGGCCTTTTGATGATGAGCGTTTGCCGGAACTATTGTTCCGATATCGCGCGCGCAACTTTCCAGACACGTTGAATCCCGAAGAGCACGGGCGTTGGAGACTTTTCTGTCAACAACGGCTGTCATCCCCGGAATGGGGAGCGCCTAATACCTTGGAAAGTTTTGATGCGGCGATGAGGGAGTGGATGGCCCTGTCTACACCAGTACAGCAAGAAGTACTCAGGGAGTGGCAGGGTTACAGTCAGCAATTGCGCAAACGTTTAAGCCTTGAGCCGTGATGAAGTGAAAAGATGACAGGCAAAAAAACGCCAGCAATCGCTGGCGTTTTTTGTTCGCTAAGAACGGTGCGAACCGGTGAGGCTTAACCCAGCAGGGTTGCCCAGCCTTCAACCACGTCACCGCCCCACTTGGCTTTCCACTCTTTCAGAGTCTTGTGGTTGCCACCTTTGGTTTCGATGACTTCGCCGTTGTGCGGGTTCTTGTATTGCTTAACTTTGCGAGCGCGTTTGGTGCCGGTAGTTTTGACGGCGCCACGTGGGGCTTTGCTCGACTTGGCTTCTGGATCCAGCAGGGCAATGATGTCGCGCAGCGACTTGGAGTATTCGCCCATCAGTGTGCGCAGTTTGCCTTCGAATTCAAGCTCGGTTTGCAGTTTGTCGTCTTGGGACAGGTTTTTCAGGCGAGCTTGCAGTTCTTTGATGGCTTCTTCTGTGGCACGGTATTCATTGATCAAGGACATGTGGACTACCTTATGTAGGACGCGGGTGACAAGGAGACAGTGTGGCAATAGTAATCAGACAGTTTCATCAAGTAAACATTTAACCGGTGTTTTATTTAATTAATTAGTGCTGTGCCACAAAAACGCCTGTTGCAGTTAAATACTGCGGCAGAGTCTTCACATCTGTTCACACATATAATCCGCCTTCCCGACCCTCGCAGGCTGTGACCTGGGCTGTCGCCCATGATTCGGCGCGTCATCGATACTGCAGTTTTGCCGCGCAATGGCTAGAATGGCCGCCTTTGCGAAGTTCTGGAGTTTCCCTAATGCGCACTTTTCGTCTGGTGATTGCTTGTCCGGACCGCGTCGGCATCGTTGCTAAAGTCAGTAACTTTCTGGCGTCCCATAACGGCTGGATCACCGAAGCGAGCCATCACTCGGACAATCAAAGCGGTTGGTTTTTCATGCGTCACGAGATTCGTGCCGACTCGCTGCCCTTTGGTATCGAAGCCTTTCGTGAAGCATTCGCTCCCATTGCCGAAGAGTTCTCGATGGACTGGCGTATCACCGACACCGCGCAGAAAAAACGCGTGGTGCTGATGGCCAGCCGCGAGTCTCATTGCCTGGCTGACCTGCTGCACCGCTGGCACAGCGATGAGCTCGATTGCGACATCGCCTGTGTGATTTCCAACCATGACGACTTGCGCAGCATGGTGGAATGGCACGGCATCCCTTACTACCATGTGCCGGTCAACCCTCAGGACAAGCAGCCGGCGTTCGCCGAAGTCTCGCGGCTGGTCAAGCAGCATGATGCCGAGGTGGTGGTGCTGGCCCGCTACATGCAGATCCTGCCGCCGGCCTTGTGCCGCGAATACGCCCATAAGGTCATCAACATCCACCACAGCTTCCTGCCATCGTTCGTCGGTGCCAAGCCGTACCACCAGGCGTCGATGCGCGGTGTGAAGCTGATTGGCGCCACCTGTCACTACGTGACCGAAGAGCTGGATGCCGGCCCGATCATCGAGCAGGACGTGGTGCGCGTCAGCCACAGCGACAGCATCGAAGACATGGTGCGTTTCGGCCGTGACGTAGAGAAGATGGTGTTGGCCAGGGGCCTGCGTTATCACCTGGAAGACCGGGTGCTGGTGCACGGCAACAAGACCGTGGTGTTCTGACTACACTGCAAAGGGCCTGGAGGAGCGATCGCCAGGCCCTTTTTTCATGAGGTTCGCCATGACCGATCCATTGGACAAAGCCACCTCCAAGGCGCCGGCGACCCTGGGCGAGGGCTGCCTCAGCCGCTATGACCCAGATGCGTTGGGCCCGGAGGACGGCACTGAGTTTCCCGATGCCGCGCAATTGTGGGAGCAACTGCATCCCCAGGACGAGCCCGAACAGAAGCCGTGATGCGTCAGGCCTGTCTGAGCCTGACCAGTTTCTTGAGCAACGGTCGCCCGACCATCAGGAAGAACACCGGCCCGCCGGCCACCAGATAAAAGTAATAGGTCACCGCCCGCCAGATCAGAATCGCCGCCGCTGCGGTGGATTTGCCCACCATGGGGGCCAGCAGCGCCGCCGAAGTCAATTCGGCCGCCCCGGCACCGCCCGGCAGCAGGCTGAACTGTCCCGCACTCAAGGACAGCATCTGGATCAGGAAACTCCAGGCCCACTGCAGATCCGCTCCCAGCCCCTTCAACGCCAGGTACAACACGCTGTAGCGCAGCGCCCAATGCAGGCAGGTCAGGCCGAAGACCTGGAACAGTGTCTGTTTTGGCAGTTTCAAGGTGTCGGTGAACGCCGCCAGGAAGCTCAGGATCTTGCGCGCCCAGCGTCGACGGGTAACGGCTTTTACGCGCAGGTGGCGAAGCAGTCGAGCACCCAGCAGAATCAATCTGCGGTGATAGCGGGCCACCAACACGCAGCCAAACAGCCCGCCAAACAATGAAATCGCGCTTAACGCCAGCATCCATTCCATGCGCTGGCTGAGGTTCTGGAACAGCGCGTAACACAGAATGCCGACCAAGGCGCAGAGGAAGAACAGCAAGTCGCTCAATTGATCCATGGCAAACACCGCGCTGCCATGGGCCGGGCGTACGCCGTTGCGCGCCAGCAGGGCCATCAGCGTCAGTGGGCCGCCACTGCCACCGGGCGTCGCGCACATGGCGAACTCGGTGGACATCACCACGCCGATGCTTTTCAGCCCGCCGATCCGCCCACGGTGTTCCCCCAGCAGCAGGCGCAAGCGCACGGAGTTCAAGCCCCAGCACAGCACGATCATGCCGAGCATGGCCAGCAGTAGCGACAACGGAAAGCGCTGCACCCGTGACCACATTTCCCCGCCGCCGACCAGCAGCGGCACCAGTAGCGCTGTGAGCAGGGCGGCGCCCAGCCAGATCAGCCGTTTCATGCGGCGCTGCTGACCCGCAGCCCCTGGGTCGCCAGCCAGCCGACTTTGGTCATGGGTACACGACCGTCGTTGAGCAGGCGTTCGAGGGTGCGCAGCCAATAGTCCCGGGAAAAGGTATGGCGCATGTCCACTGGGTGCAGGCCCAGGCGAATCACCGGGGCCTGGCGCCAGCGCTGTTCGCGTTGGTCGCTGATGACTTTCGACAGGCCACGGCGCCAGGCGCTGCGGGCACTCCAGACCAGCCCCGGCGCGTCGATGGCAGTGAAGTCGGGCAGGCGATAAAGGTGTTGGGTGTCACTGGTGTAGCTTAGCGGCAACTGGCGCAAGGCCTGGCGCGTGCCTTCGCTCATCAACCAGGCGGGGGCGACGAAACCCTCCAGCGGCCAGTGGTAGCGTTCAAAGGTGTCGATCCCGGCGCGCAGGCGGGCGAGGGCGGCGGCCTCGGACAGGTTGTAGAACTCACCTTCGTGGGTATAGACCCGGCGCATGAACCAGTCCTTGGGGTGACGGGCAACAGGACCGTCGTCGCAATGGTAGTAGCCATGCAACACCAGTTCGTCGCCGCGCTCGACCCGGCTGTCGAGCAGGCGCCGAAAGCCAGGATGAGCCTCCAAGGCATTGTGGCGATGAAAGTCCGGCACCACCAACCAGGTCATCGGCACCTGGCCGAGGGCGTCAACGGCGTCAACGAAGGGCTGGTAGTCGGGCCAGGTTTGCGGTGCCACGTCGTGTAGCACCAGGAGGACGCTAGTGTCCTGTATCACAAATACTGTTCCTTTTTAACGGTGTCTGTTGTCGTCATGCTGCGTTGCCTCCTCGCCATAGCGGGCTATGACTCGTCGCGGCGCCTTGCCTGACGACAACAGCCACTCGCCAAGAAAGAAACGTATTTGCGAAACACGACACTGGACGAGTGATTCATCGACACGGACCTCGCCTCAACCATTGGCCTGCAGTGGCATCTGCTCGCCGAGCACGGCGTAGTAGTGCCCCAGCAAACTGTTGACCACGGTATCCCAGGCGTAATGACGCTCCACGTGCCGGCGTGCCAATATCCCCCGGCGCTGACAGCCTTCGGAAAACAGTTGGCGCACGGCATTGGCCATGGCCTGTGGGTTGTTGGGCATGCACAGCAGGCCGCAGTCTTCGTCGACGATTTCGGTGAAGGCCCCGGCCGCCACCGCCACCACGGGAATGCCACTGGCCATGGCTTCGAGGATCACCAGGCCGAAGGTTTCCTGGTCACCGGCGTGCAGCAGGGCATCGGCGCTGGCCATGAGCCGGGCGACTTGCGGCGCCGGGCAGAATTCATCGATCACCGTGACGTTGTCCGGCACCAAGGCGGGCATCGACGAGCCCACCAACAGCAGGTGGTAGCGTTCGCCCAGGCGTTTCATGCACTTGAGCAGCACCGGCAGGTTTTTTTCCTTGGAGCCACGACCGGCGAAAATCAGCAGGCGCGCGTCTTCGGCGATGCCCAACTCGGCGCGCAACTCCGGGTCACGGGCGGCCGGGTTGAAGGTTTGCAGGTCGACGCCCAACGGTTGCACGTAGACGTTCTTGACCCCCAACCCGGTCAGTTTGTCGGCCATGACCTGGCTCGGCGCCAGGACCCGGTCGAAATTGCCGTACAACTTGCTGACATAAGCTTCGATGTTGGGGGTGAACCAGTTGCCCATGCGGTTGCTGACCAGCAGTGGCAGGTCGGAGTGATAGAAACCGATGACGGGCACGTCGAGCTGGCGACGGGCATCCAGCGCGGCCCAGGCCGTAAGGTAGGGATCGCCGACTTCAATCAGATCGGGCTGTAGATCGCGCAGGACATTGCGCCAGGGGGCCAGGCGAAGGGGGAAGCGATAGCCCTTGCCGAACGGCAGTGCAGGGGCCGGGACCTTGTAGATCCCGTCGTGCTCGCTCAAATGCGCGCCGGGGATCAACAGACTGTGGCGAATACCGGGCCGATCGCCCAGGCGCCGGTGCTTGGCATCCAGATAAGTGCGCACGCCTCCGCTGGCGGGGGCGTAGAACATGGTTATGTCCGCTATATGCACGATGAACGTCCCTCCGGTCAGTGTTCTCCTGTGTTGACCTTTAGTAAGAATAGATGTTCGGTTGGGGTTGTGGGGTTGTGGGGTTGTGGGGTTTGACAGGGCCTCATCGCGAGCAAGCTCGCTCCCACAGGAGAGGCACAGATCCCATGTGGGAGCGAGCTTGCTCGCGATAGGGCCAGTCCGGGTTCGCAGGCTATTATTCCTGACGCCAGGGGCTTAATGCGCCAGGCATGCTTTTATATAAGCGTGCAAAATGGCGTCACATCGCAAACACCACGGGTGACCACATGCCTGACTCATCGCAACTTGTTATCGGGGCCGACCTTAGCGGCCAGCCCATCGCCCAGGCCATGCGCCTGGCGAACCGTCATGGTCTGGTGGCGGGCGCCACCGGTACCGGCAAGACCGTCACCTTGCAGCGCCTGGCCGAAATGTTCAGCGACGCCGGCGTGGCGGTGTTCGCGGCGGACATCAAGGGTGACCTGTGCGGCCTCGGCGCGGCGGGCAACCCCCAGGGCAAGATCGCCGAGCGCATCGCCGGCATGCCTTGGCTCAATCACAAGCCCCAGGCTTATCCGGTGACCTTGTGGGATATCCACGGCCAGTCCGGTCATCCGCTGCGCACCACCTTGAGTGAAATGGGCCCGTTGTTGATCGGCAGTCTGCTGGAACTGACGGACAGCCAGCAGTCGGCGCTCTACGCCGCGTTCAAGGTGGCCGACCGCGAAGGGCTGTTGCTGCTGGACCTCAAGGACCTGAAGGCGCTGCTCAACCATCTCAAGGACAACCCCGAGTTGCTGGGGGACGACGCGGCCCTGATGACCACCGGCTCCAGCCAGGCGTTGTTGCGACGTTTGTCCACCCTGGAACAGCAGGGCGCGGACGCGTTGTTCGGCGAGCCGGCGTTGCAGCTCGAAGACATCCTGCAACCGGCCAGTGATGGCCGTGGTCGCATTCACTTGCTCGACGCCAGCCGTCTGGTCCATGAGGCGCCGAAGGTCTACGCGACGTTCCTGTTGTGGCTGCTGGCCGAGCTGTTCGAGCAGTTACCCGAGCGCGGCGATGCGGACAAACCGCTGTTGGCGCTGTTCTTCGACGAGGCGCATTTGCTTTTTGCCGGCACTCCCAAGGCCTTGCAGGAACGCCTGGAGCAAGTGGTGCGGCTGATCCGTTCCAAGGGTGTGGGGGTGTATTTCGTGACCCAGTCGCCGGGCGACTTGCCGGACGACGTGCTGGCGCAGTTGGGCTTGCGCATCCAGCACGGGTTGCGGGCCTTCACTGCCAAGGAGCAGAAATCCCTGCGGGCGGTGGCCGACGGCTTCCGGCCCAACCCGCAGTTCGATGCCCTGGCGGTGCTGACCGAACTGGGCATCGGTGAAGCCCTGGTGGGCACCTTGCAGGAAAAAGGTACGCCGGAAGTGGTCCAGCGGGTGTTGGTGGCGCCACCGCAATCGCGCATCGGGCCGCTGAGCGAAGCCGAGCGCGCCGGGTTGATCGCCAGTTCGCCGTTGCAAGGGCGCTATGACAAACCCATAGATCGCGAATCGGCCTATGAAGTGCTGATGGGCCGTAAAGGGCTGGAACCGCAGGCCGAAGAGGCGCCGGGCAAGCCGACGGCGGAAGAACCGAGCTTCACCGAAAAGGCCGGCGAGTTTCTCGGCACCGCGGCCGGCCAGGCATTGAAATCGGCCATGCGCCAGGCGGCCAATCAGTTGGGCCGGCAATTGGTGCGTGGGTTGATGGGGTCGTTGCTTGGTGGCAGCAAGCGCCGGTAGTCAGGGCCGAGTCGCCGCCATCGCGAGCAGGCTCGCCCCCACAAGGATTGGCGTCGTACACGAAATAGGTGTCCGCCGCAGATCCCCTGTGGGAGCGAGCTTGCTCGCGATAGCTATCCAACCGGCGCCGAAAGTCTCAATCCTTTGGCCGCGCATGCGCCGCCAACCGCTCCAGCGCCGCCCGCAGGTTGGGGTCGGTGATGCCATCCGCCGTGGCCTGAATGGTCGCGGCGGCGTCGGTGGACAAATCCAGCGTGTGCCCCTTGGCGCCGACCTGGACGGTGGGCGGTTGCACCTTGAACAGGATTCGCGTCAGGTTGGCGAATTCTTCGAACGCCTGGAGTTGGCGCAGCAGGCGTTTTTGCTGGTAGCGCAGGCGCGTGGCCCAGTGGCCGTCGGTGACGATCAGCAGCAAGCTGCCTTCGCGCCAGGAGGCCACGTGGCAATGCTCGCGCGCGGCCGGTTGCAACTGGCTGTCGAGCAGGCGTTGCAAGTGGCCCAGGCGTTTGGCGTGGCCAAAGATGGCTTTCAGCGGCTTGGCTTCGCGCAGCAGAACGGCGGGTGCCTTGGCTGGAAGAGGGCGAAAGGCCATGAATGAATACCGCAAGTGACAGAGGCACCATGGTAGCAGAAAGCGCCGGATGCGCCTCGACCCTCTCGCCCAGCGGCTTTTGGCTGCACAATCAATGATTAACTTCTGCGCTGGGTGGGTTGAAGTTCGCGCAAAAGCCCTTATTTTATGCAAGCCCCGTCACAGCGCTGTGCCAGCATCGTGGAATAACGCCACTTTCCTCTCCATCGTTTCCGGGTAGAATGCTCGTTCGCATGCGGCCATGAGGGCTGCACGGGCGACTCACGGGGCCGCCCTCCATCCCTTTAGTGTGGAAGATCCTGCCGATATGTTTGCGCCTTTGTTAAAGAAACTTTTTGGAAGCAAGAACGAGCGTGAAGTCAAGCGCATGCTCAAGACGGTACAGACTGTCAATGCCTTCGAAGAGCAAATGGTGGCCCTTTCGGACGATCAGTTACGCGCCAAGACTGCCGAATTCAAGGACCGCATCGCCAAGGGGGAAACCCTTGACCAGCTCCTGCCTGAAGCCTTTGCGGTCGCCCGTGAAGCCGGCAAGCGGATCATGGGCATGCGCCACTTCGACGTTCAGTTGATCGGCGGCATGACCTTGCACGAAGGCAAGATCGCCGAAATGCGTACCGGTGAGGGCAAGACCCTCGTGGCGACCTTGGGTGTGTACCTCAACGCGCTGTCCGGCAAGGGCGTGCACGTAGTGACGGTCAACGACTACCTGGCCCGCCGCGACGCCAACTGGATGCGCCCGCTCTACGAGTTCCTCGGCCTGACTGTCGGCGTCGTCACGCCGTTCCAGCCGCCGGAAGAGAAGCGCGCCGCCTACGCCGCCGACATCACCTACGGCACCAACAACGAATTCGGGTTCGACTACCTGCGCGACAACATGGCGTTCAGCATGGAAGAAAAATTCCAGCGTGAACTCAATTTTGCCGTGATCGACGAAGTCGACTCCATCCTCATCGACGAAGCCCGTACCCCGCTGATCATTTCCGGTCAGGCCGAGGACAGCTCCAAGCTGTACATCGAGATCAACAAGCTGATCCCGCAGCTCAAGTTGCACGTCGAGGAAGTCGAAGGCGAAGTGACCCAGGCCGGGCACTACACCGTTGACGAGAAGACCCGTCAGGTCGAGCTCAACGAAGCGGGTCACCAGTTCGTCGAGGAAATGCTCACCCGTGTTGGTTTGCTGGCCGAAGGCGAGAGCCTGTACTCGGCCCACAACCTGGGCCTGCTGACCCACGTTTATGCTGGCCTGCGTGCGCACAAGCTGTTCCATCGCAACGTCGAATACATCGTGCAGGACGGCCAGGTCGTACTGGTGGACGAACACACCGGCCGTACCATGCCGGGTCGTCGCCTGTCCGAAGGCCTGCACCAGGCCATCGAAGCGAAGGAAGGCCTGAATATCCAGGCCGAGAGCCAGACCCTGGCCTCGACCACCTTCCAGAACTACTTCCGCCTGTACAACAAGCTGTCCGGCATGACCGGTACCGCTGATACCGAAGCGTTCGAGTTCCACCAGATCTACGGCCTGCAAGTGGTGGTGATTCCGCCGAACAAGCCGCTGGCCCGTAAAGACTACAACGACCTGGTGTTCCTGACCGCCGAAGAGAAGTACGCGGCGATCATCAACGACATCAAGGACGGCATGGCCCAGGGCCGTCCGATCCTGGTGGGTACCGCCACCATCGAGACTTCCGAGCACATGTCCGCCCTGCTCAACAAGGAAGGCATCGAGCACAAGGTCCTCAACGCCAAGTTCCACGAGAAGGAAGCCGAGATCATCGCCCAGGCCGGTCGCCCGGGTGCGCTGACCATCGCCACCAACATGGCTGGCCGTGGTACCGACATTCTCTTGGGCGGCAACTGGGAAGTGGAAGTCGCCAGCCTGGAAAGCCCGACCCCAGAGCAGATCGCGCAGATCAAGGCCGACTGGCAGAAACGTCACCAGCAGGTGCTGGAGTCCGGCGGTTTGCAGGTGATCGCTTCCGAGCGTCACGAGTCGCGTCGTATCGACAACCAGCTGCGTGGCCGTGCCGGTCGCCAGGGTGACGCCGGTTCCAGCCGTTTCTACCTGTCCCTGGAAGACAGCCTGATGCGCATCTTCGCCTCTGACCGGGTGAAGAACTTCATGAAGGCCCTGGGCATGCAACCGGGCGAGGCGATCGAGCACCGCATGGTGACCAACGCCATCGAGAAGGCCCAGCGCAAGGTCGAAGGTCGCAACTTCGATATCCGCAAGCAATTGCTCGAGTTCGATGACGTCAACAACGAACAGCGTAAAGTGATCTATCACATGCGTAACAGTTTGTTGGCCGCCGACAACATTGGCGAAACCATCGCCGATTTCCGCCAGGACGTGCTCAACGCAACCGTCAGCGCCCACATCCCGCCGCAGTCGCTGCCGGAGCAGTGGGACGTCGCCGGCCTGGAAGCCGCCCTGCAGAGCGACTTCGGCGTGGCATTGCCGATCCAGCAATGGCTCGACGAAGACGATCACCTGTATGAAGAAACCCTGCGCGAGAAACTGCTGGCCGAACTGATCGCTGCCTACAACGAGAAGGAAGACCAGGCGGGCGCCGAGGCGCTGCGTTCCTTCGAGAAGCAGATTGTGCTGCGGGTACTGGACGACTTGTGGAAAGACCACCTGTCGACCATGGACCACCTGCGTCACGGTATCCATTTGCGTGGTTACGCCCAGAAGAACCCGAAGCAGGAGTACAAGCGCGAGTCCTACACGCTGTTCTCCGAGTTGCTCGACTCGATCAAGCGCGACTCGATCCGTGTGCTGTCCCACGTTCAGGTTCGCCGCGAAGACCCGGCCGAAGAAGAAGCCCGCTTGCGCCAGGAAGCCGAAGCCCTGGCTGCGCGCATGCAGTTCGAACACGCCGAAGCCCCGGGCCTGGAAGTGGTCGCCGAAGAGGGCGTCGATGTGGATGTCGCCTTGGCGACCGCACCGGTGCGCAACGAGCAGAAGCTGGGCCGTAACGAACTGTGCTATTGCGGTTCGGGCAAGAAATACAAGCATTGCCACGGGCAGATCCAATAATCCCGTTTCAACGCTGAACGACCCGCGCCGCGACCGGCTTCCAGCCGTCGCGGCGTTTTGCCATTTGATCTACCGTCCCGATGGAGACGGTGCCGATATACATCTCATTTAAGGAGCGCATTCATGGCTGTTGGTCTTGGTCCGTTGCCAACGTTGCACCCGGTTGCCGGTTTTGAACTCGGTATTGCCTCGGCGGGCATCAAGCGCCCCGGGCGCAAGGACGTCGTGGTCATGCGTTGCGCCGAAGGCTCGACGGTCGCTGGCGTGTTCACCCTCAATGCCTTTTGCGCCGCGCCGGTCATCCTGGCCAAGCAGCGCGTGCAGGGGCCGGTGCGTTACCTGCTGACCAACACCGGTAACGCCAACGCCGGCACCGGCGCGCCAGGCCTGGCCGCTGCCGAGCGCACCTGCGCCAAGTTGGCGCAACTGACCGGTGTCGATGCCAGCCAGGTGCTGCCGTATTCCACCGGCGTGATCGGCGAGCCGTTGCCGGTCGAGAAGATCGAAGGCGCGTTGCAAGCCGCTCTCGATGATCTGTCGGAAAACAACTGGGCAGCAGCCGCCACCGGCATCATGACCACCGACACCTTGCCCAAGGGCGCGAGCCGCCAGTTCGAGCATGATGGCGTGATCATCACCGTCACCGGTATCAGCAAAGGCGCCGGTATGATCCGCCCGAACATGGCGACCATGCTCGGCTACATCGCCACCGACGCCAAAGTCTCGCGCCAGGTGCTGCAAGACCTGATGCTTGACGGTGCCAACAAATCGTTCAACCGCATCACCATCGACGGTGATACCTCCACCAACGACTGCTGCATGCTGATCGCCACCGGCAAGGCCAGCCTGCCGGAAATCACCGAAGCCAGCGGCCCGCTGTTCGCGGCCCTGAAGCAGGCGGTGTTCGAAGTGTGCATGGAAGTGGCCCAGGCCATCGTCCGTGACGGCGAAGGTGCGACCAAGTTCGTGACCGTGCAGGTCAATGGCGGTGGCAATCATCAGGAATGCCTGGATGTCGGCTACACCGTGGCCCACTCGCCGCTGATCAAGACCGCGCTGTTCGCCTCCGACCCGAACTGGGGCCGGATCCTCGCTGCCGTTGGCCGTGCCGGCGTGCCTGAGCTGGACGTGAGCAAGATCGACGTGTTCCTCGGTGAAGTCTGCATCGCCAGCCAAGGCGCTCGCGCTGCGACCTACACCGAAGCCCAGGGCGCGGCTGTGATGCAGCAGGAAGAAATCACCATCCGTATCGAGCTGGGACGTGGGGATTGCAGCGAAACGATCTGGACCACCGACCTGTCCCACGAGTACGTCAAGATCAACGCTGAGTACCGGACTTAACAGGCCCGGGACCGAGCTGCTCCAATCGCGAGCAAGCTCGCTCCCACAGGGATTTGTTGAGTGGCATCGATAGTGGTCTCAACACAAATCCACTGTGGGAGCGAGCTTGCTCGCGATGGCGTCAGAACAGACACCCTCAGAACCACAAGAAAGGAATCCAGACATGAGCCTGCACCTGATCATCGGCGACAAAGATCTATCTTCCTGGTCCCTGCGCGGCGCGTTGGCCCTGGCGCTGACCGGCGCAAAGTACACCGAAGAGCTGGTCAGGCTCGACCAACCCGACACCCGCGAGAAGCTGCTCAAGTATTCGGCCACGGCCAAGGTCCCGTTGCTCAAGACCGAGTTCGGCGTGATCGCCGATTCCCTGGCGATTGCCGAATACCTGGCTGAACAGTTCCCGGATGCCGGCCTCTGGCCAAAGGATGTGGCCGCCCGGGCCCAGGCGCGGTCGGCCTGTGCACAAATGCACAGCGGTTTCTTCGCCGTCCGCAGCAACATGCCCTTTGACCTGCTGCACGATGCACCGCTGTCGCCCATGCCGGCTGACGTCCAGGCGGAAATCGAGCGGATGCTGGCGCTGTGGGCCGAATGCCGTGCCGCGGCGACCGAAACCGGTCCCTACCTGTTTGGCCGCGTGAGCCTGGTCGATGCGTTTTTTGCCCCTGTTGCCGTGCGCTTGCGCACTTATCAGGTGAAACTGTCGGAGGTCGATGAGGCCTACGTCGAAACCCTTTATCAATGGCCGGCGTTCAAGGCGTGGCAACAAGCTGGCCTGGAGGACACTGCGCGGTGAAACGAGTCCATGTGGCGGCAGCGGTCATTCGCGATGCCGCCGGTAAAATCCTGATCGCCCGACGGGCCGACACCCAGCACCAGGGTGGCCTGTGGGAGTTCCCCGGTGGCAAGGTCGAGGCCGATGAATCCGTCGAAACCGCCCTGGCCCGCGAACTTCATGAAGAGCTGGGTATTGTCGTCGATGCCGCCCGGCCGTTGATCAAGGTGCGTCACGACTACCCGGACAAACAGGTGTTGCTGGATGTCTGGGAAGTCTCGGCGTTCACCGGCGAGCCCCACGGCGCCGAAGGGCAGCCGTTGGCCTGGGTGACGGCCCGCGACCTGACGAACTATGAGTTCCCGGCGGCCAATCAGCCGATCGTCGCGGCGGCCCGTTTGCCGGGTCAGTACCTGATCACGCCTGACGGCCTTGAGACGCCGGCCTTGCTGCGCGGCATGCAGAAGGCGATTGCCGGCGGGATCAAGTTGGTCCAGCTACGTGCCCCCGGTGGTTACGACCCGAAATACCGCGATCTGGCGGTGGATGCGGCGGGGCTGTGTGCCGGCAAGGCCCAGCTGATGCTCAAGGGGCCGTTCGAATGGCTGGGAGATTTTCCTTCCGCCGGCTGGCACATTACCGCCGCGCAGTTGCGCAAGCATGCAGCGGCCGGTCGACCGTTTGGCAAGGACCGCTGGCTGGCGGCCTCCTGCCATAGCGCCGAGGAACTGTCCCTGGCGCAGCAGATGGACGTGGACTTCGTGACGCTCTCGCCGGTGCAGCCGACCCAGACCCACCCTGACGCACAGCCGTTGGGGTGGGCCGAGGCCGCACGCTTGATCGAGGGCTTCAACAGGCCGGTTTATCTGTTGGGTGGGGTCGGGCCTGGCGAGCGGCAAAAAGCCTGGGAGGCCGGGGCGCAGGGTGTGGCGGGGATTCGGGCGTTTTGGCCAGAGGCTTGAAGCTGCAGTGAACTGATCGTTCCCACACTCCGCGTGGGAATGCCTCAACGGACGCTCCGCGTTCGGCTCTGGAGGGACGCGGAGCGTCCCGGGCTGCGTTCCCACGCAGAGCGTGGGGAACGATCATGCAGGTGATCAGCCCTCAGGCTTGGCCGCCGCCACCCAAAGCACCTCCGCTACCCCTTGCCGCCGGGCAATGACCCGAGCGGCCACGAACAGCAGATCCGATAACCGATTGATATAGGCCAGCCCCGGCCCGGCCAGCGGTTCCACCGCGTTCAATTGCTGGCAACGCCGTTCGGCGCTGCGGGCCAGGCTGCGGCAGACGTGGGCCTGAGCCACCAGCGCCGAGCCACCGGGCAGGATGAAGTTTTCCAGGGGGCCCAACTCCTCGTTCCACCCATCGATCGCCGCTTCCAGTCGCTCGATTTCCGCCACGTTCAAGGCCTGATAAGCCGGCATCGCCAGTTCCCCGCCGAGGTCGAACAGACGGTGCTGACAAGGCGCCAGCACGTCACTGACCTCCTTCAGCCCCGGATGTCGGGTCGTTTCAGTGGCGAGCCCGGCCAGCAACAACCCCAGCTGGCTATTCAGTGTATCCACTTCGCCGATGGCCTCGACCCGTGGGTGGTCCTTTGCCACGCGGCGACCATCGCCCAACCCGGTTTCACCTTTGTCGCCGGTGCGGGTGTAAATCTTCGACAGGCGAAAACCCATGCTCAGCGCTCCAGTTGTCTGTTTTCCTGCGGCACCATCGAAGTGCCCGCCAGGGGCAGGCGCAAGGTGAAGCAGGTGCCTTGACCCGGCGCCGACTGCACTTCCATCTGGCCCTTGTGGTTGTTGGTGATGATGAAATACGAGACCGACAGCCCGAGGCCCGTGCCCTGGCCGATCTCCTTGGTGGTGAAGAAAGGTTCGAAGGTACGTTTGCGCACGTTCTCGCTCATGCCGATGCCATTGTCCTCGACCTGGATTTCCGCCCACGGTGGATTCAACCGCGTGCGCAGGATGATGCGCCCCGGTTCGCTGTCGTCCTGGCGTTGATGGATCGCCTGGGCGGCGTTTTTCAGCAGGTTGAGCAGCACCTGTTCCAGCTCGTTGGCCGTGCCGGGCACTGGGCCCAGGTTCGGATCGAACTGACGGGTGATCGCCTGGCCCTTGAAGTCGAAACCGATTGCCAGGTCGAAGTCGTTGCCGGCGATTTCCACTGCCTGGTCGATCAGCGCGGGCAGGTCGCAAGGCGCCATTTGCCGGGTACTGCGACGACTGAAACTGAGCATGTGGGTGACGATTTTTGCCGCCCGGGCGCCGGCTTGCTGGATACCGTCGAGCAACTGCGGGATCTCCCGACCCTGGAGATAACGATTGACCTCCTCTAACGGGATACCCAGCAGCTCGGCCTGTTCGAGGTTCTTGGGCAGCTCCGGCGACAGGCGGCGGCGGATGTTCTGCACGTTGTGCAGGATCGCCCCCAACGGGTTGTTGATTTCATGGGCCATGCCCGCCGCGAGGCCGCCGACCGAGAGCATTTTCTCCGATTGCACCATCATTTCTTCCAGCGACAGGCGCTGGGTGATGTCATCGATCCGGATGACCACGCCACGCCCGGCTCCACCCATCAGTGGGTAGAAGGTGAGGGCGTAGTGCCGGGCTTCGTCGTCCTTGGTCCAGGTGACGCGTTCGATCTTGGCCACCGTGTGTTGCTCGACGGTCTGCTTGAGCTGCGGCAGGTAGGGTTTGAGCGGTTCGAAGGCGAGGAAAATCGGCTGGTTCAGCGCCTCGTCCAGCCGTGTGCCGGAGAGGGCGCTGGCTTCCTGGTTCCATTGGGTGACGTAGAGTTGCTCGTCGAGGGCGATCAGCGCCGACGGCATCGAGTCGATGATGCTGTTGAGGTAATTCTGGAAACCGGTGAGCTTTTTCTCGATCTTGCTGCGCACCTGGACTTCCAGCTCCAGCTTGCGATTGGTATGACGGGTTTCTTCCGCCAAACCCTGGGCCTGGTCGTAGGCGGCCTGGGAGTCGTCCCGCGCGCGCTTGAGTTGCTGCTCCCGGGCTTCGATCCGCGACAACATGGTGTTGAACGCCTCGGCCAGGCTGCCGATCTCATCGTGGTTGCCGCGTGCGGCACGCAGGGCGTAGTTCTCTTCGCGGGTGACCTGGCGTGACAGTTCTTCGAGTTGATGAATCGGCTGGGTGATCAGGCGCTTGATCTGCTGGGCAATGATCAGCCACAGCAACACGCTGAAAATCAGGATGCCGAGGCTGGCGGTCAGGGTGCCGGTGTAGAACGCGGTCGGCAATTCGCTGCTGGCTACCAGCAACAGATGACCGGGCAGCGTGCCGGGACGGGGCAGGGTAATGACCTGGTTGCTGCGGAATTCACCGGCCTGCCAAGCCTGCATATTGCGGTAATGGTCCGGCAGCTTGAGTTTTTCGGCATGTTGCAGCTGCGCCAGGCGTTCGCCCTGGCCGTCGTACAGTGCCGCCGCCCTCAGCGGTGCGTAGCTGTTGAGCTCGTCGAGCAAGCGTTGGGCGCTTTGTGGCGACTGCAGGGCGTCGGAGATCAGGCTTGGATTGGCCACCAGCCGGCCAATGGTCTGCAGGGCCTGGGGTGCCATGCTTTCCTGGGAAATGTAGTAGGCGGCGCTGATAAAGGTCAGGTTGGCCACCAGCAGGACAGTGGTCAACAACACCAACAGGGCGGCCAGCAGTTTCTGGCCGACCGGGAGGTTTTCAAGGCGCTGGCGCAATGGCATCAGACTCGTCGCTAAAAGGGAATACGAGGGCCAGCGTAGCCGCTGCTCAGTCGCTGGGCAATCCGAGGTTGTGCAAGTGGGCAATCAGTCGCTGCCGCAGTTGTTCCAGGTGCGGCACGGTCAGTTCATGGCGTTGGGCGACCTTGCAGGCGTAACCGAGCAAGTAGCTGATTTCGGTGCGGCGCCGATTGGCGACATCCTGGTACATCGAGGAGTAATTGGCGGCCGTGGCCTGGATCACTCGTTCGACTTCCGGTTGCAAATCTTCGGCCGCCGCGGGCTGGCCACAACGTTCGAGCAGGTCGGTGAGCTCTGCGCACAGGGTCGCCACTTCGCAGCGGTGTTCCTGCAAGCCGCCGTTCTTGCAGTGGTGCAGCACGGTCAGCGGGTTGATTGCGCAGTTGAGCGCCAGCTTGCGCCAGAGCCGGGTGAGGATGTCGGCGCTCCATTCGTGGGGAATGCCGGCGGCGGCCAGGTCGTCGAGCCAGAACGGCGCCACTGGGTGAGCAGGATCGCCCAGCCAGGTGTAGCCGTGGCCGGCGAACACCACGCGCCAGTCACCGTCGCGGAACGCGCCTTCGGTGCTGGAGGCGCTGATGCAACGGGCTTGGGGTACGCAATTGGCCACCGCGTCCTGGCTGCCGAGGCCGTTCTGCAACAGGATCAGTTCCGATTCGGCGTCCAGGCGATGGGCCACCGAGGCCACGGCCGCTTCCGCGTCGTAGGCTTTGCAGGCCAATAGCAGGCGCCTGATCGGTTCCGGGCTGTCCGCCGTTTCGCCAGGTATCGGGTAGCTCTGCGCCTGTCCCTGTTCCACCAACGTCAGGCCGCCGACGCTTCGGTAGGCCTGCAGGCGGGCTTCGTTGCGCAGCACCAGCCGCACCGGCAACCCGGCCCGGGCCAGGCGCGTGGCCCACAATGTGCCGAGACTGCCGGCCCCCAGGACATGCCAGGTGGTAGACATCAGTTTTTTACTCGGATTGGCGCAGGCATCTGAGGGCTCGCCGTGTCGGCAGGAAAAGAGCCGTTATAATGAGCCCGATTTTAACCATAAGCCAAGCGCGCGCCGTTGATACTGGCGCGCCTTTTTATTTGGAGAACACTACATGCCGTCATTCGACGTGGTATCCGAACTGGACAAACACGAAGTCACCAACGCGGTTGAAAACGCCGTCAAGGAACTCGACCGTCGTTATGACCTCAAGGGCAAGGGCAGTTTCGAGTTCAAGGAAAAAGACCTGACCGTGAACCTGACCGCCGAGGCCGATTTCCAGCTCGAGGCGATGATCGAGATCCTCAAGCTGGCACTGGTCAAGCGCAAGATCGACGTGCAGTGCCTTGAGGTCAAGGACGCCTATGCCTCGGGCAAGCTGATGAAACAGGAAGCCGTGCTCAAGGAAGGCATCGACAAGGAGCTGGCGAAGAAGATCGTCGCTCATATCAAGGACGCCAAGCTCAAGGTGCAAGCCGCCATCCAGGGCGAGCAGGTGCGGGTCACCGGCAAAAAACGTGACGACTTGCAGGAAGCCATTGCGGCACTGCGCGGCAAGGAATTCGGCATGCCGCTGCAATTCAACAACTTCCGCGACTGATACTGGGTTGTATTAAACATTGTGGCGAGGGGATTTATCCCCTCGCCACAAAATGCTGCGTGCAACAGGAATAGGAGAGAAAGATGGATTTGAATGCTGAAGTGGACAACCTGGTCAAGGCTTCCCAGACCTGGATCCCCATGATCATGGAATACGGCAGCCGCGTGTTGCTGGCCGTCATCACCCTGGCCATCGGCTGGTGGTTGATCAACAAAGTGACGCAGAAACTCGGCGCGCTGCTGGCCTTGCGTAACGCCGACCTGGCGCTGCAGGGGTTTATCAGTACCCTGGCCAACATCATCCTGAAGATATTGCTGATCGTCAGCGTCGCTTCGATGATCGGCGTGGAAACCACCTCATTCGTCGCCGCCATCGGTGCCGCCGGCCTGGCGATTGGCCTGGCCTTGCAAGGCAGCCTGGCGAACTTCGCCGGTGGCGTGCTGATCCTGCTGTTCCGCCCGTTCCGCATTGGTGACTGGATCGAAGCCCAGGGTGTGGCCGGTACGGTCGACAGCATCCAGATCTTCCACACCGTGATTCGCACCGGTGACAACAAGACTGTCATCGTGCCAAACGGCAATCTGTCGAACGGCATCATCACCAATACCAATCGCCAGCCGACCCGCAAGGTCGTGTTCGATGTAGGCGTGGATTATCAGGCTGACCTGCAAAAAGCCCGGGAAGTGTTGTTGGCGTTGGCCAAGGATGAGCGCGTGCTGGCTGATCCAGCGCCTGAAGCGGTGATTTCCACCTTGGGCGACAGTTCCATCACGGTGTCGCTGCGCATTTGGGTCAAGACGGCGGATTATTGGAACGTGATGTTCATGCTCAATGAACAGGCGCGGGATCGCTTGAAGGACGCGGGTATTGATATTCCGTTTCCACAGCGAGTGATTCGGGTCGTTCAGGAAGGGCCAGCGCAATAATGATTCGACTATAACCTGGCGCTGGGGTCAGGTTATGTTTAGTTAGCTTGCTAATTAAGAAGTTGTATAAAGACTGAATGCAGTCGGAATAAAAAAACCGCTCACCTGGATCAGGTGAGCGGTTTTTTTTTGTTGCGGGTGCAGCTATCGAATTAGCACTGAATTACAAGATGCTCAGTGGGTATTCGACGATTACGCGAGTGTCATACACGTCACCCGAGTAGCCGCTGTAAGCGCCGTTCGAACGGTAGTTGGCGAAACGCACGCGGAACGACAGATCTTTGGCTGGGCCTTCTTGCAGAACGTACTTGGATTCAACGTTCCACTCGTTTTCTTTGCCTTCGCCCAGACCGTTGGTGCTGATGTTGTCACCCATTACGTAACGGGTCATGAAGCTCAGGCCCGGTACACCATAGGTTTTCATGTTCAGGTCGTAGCGAGCCTGCCAGGAACGCTCGTCGCGGCCCACGAAGTCGGAGATCTGAATGGAGTTGGATACGAAGATGGTGCCGTTGCCGTCAACGCCATAGTAGTAAGCGTTGTCGCCACTGGAGCGCTGGTGAGCGATGGTGAACTTGTGAGCGCCGATGCTATAGGCAGCAGCCAGGGACCACAGGTTGTTATCAACGCCTCGGGTACCGTCGCCGATGGCATCAACCAGATCGCCGCGGCTCTCGCCTTTGGTTTTGTAGCCGTTGAAGTCGAAGTTCAGCGACTGTTCGTCGTTGATCGGCAGGGTGTAGTTCAGGTTGACGTAGTACTTCTTGAAGTAGTCGTCAGCATCGGATGCAGCCAAAGCACCGGTAAAGTTATCGGTGAAGGCGTAGCTGGCGCCGAAGATGTTGATGTTGGTCAGGCCTTTACCGCCGTTACCATTTTCATCAGGCAGACCGCCGATGCTGTCACGGCCCATCCCGGTTTGTTTGCTCAGGGACGTGAAGCGACCTGCGCTCAGCTCCAGGCCTTTGATCTCTTTGGAAGTGACCAGGGTACCGGTAGCCACTTCAGGGATCAGACGGCTGTCATCGGTTGCAAAGACAGGGCTGGCAACGAATTGCTGGCCGTATTTCAGAGTGGTGTCGGAGAGACGGAACTTGATAGCTGCGCCTGCCTTGGACTGGGTTTTTTCCGGATTGCCGTCGCTGTCGTTGGCAAACAGACCGTTGCCACGACGACCCGAACCGCCGTCCAGCTTGGCCGAACCCATGACCATTGCATCGAGGCCGACGCCTACGGTGCCTTGGGTAAAGCCGGATTCATAGGTAATCAGCTCGCTGATACCGGTGTCCTGACGATAACCGCTAGTGCCAGAAGATGGGTTGCTGTCCCCATTCTTGTAGTCACGGTTCATGTATTCCATACGGGTCTTGGCTTTCAGACTCTGGTCTTCAAGGAAACCTTTGGATTCATCCTGGGAGGACGCCATTGCGAACTGCGAGGTACCGGCCGATACAGCCAGTGCGATCATGCTCCACTTCATCACGCGCATCGTGATTTGCTCCTTTGGTTTTTAGAAGAGTACTGCCGTCCCACCTGTTTTTTTATCTGGGCGGCTCTTTCTTTTTGTGTCGGCGCAAACTTATATCACGACGACATTATTGGCGATACTTGCCCATTCAACCTTTCAGCTTCTTTACGACCATGTCGCCAATGGCTCGATCCATGTCGTATTTCAGCTATCCCGACGCAACCGTATTCACAACTTTAATGTCGTTTTCTTTTTCCGGCATCGGTGTAAAGAGTCCGTCATTACTGCGCTTGAAGCTCCTGAGGGCAGCCTTGCCACTTTAATTTTGTATGTCGGCAGGTTCCCGCGTCCGGCGGGACCTTTGGACAGTGCGGGGATGAATGCAACAAGCATGCTCAAACCCGATTTTCGTTTACATTTTTTTCACATTTTATCGATTGACGCGGTGAAACCTCATGAAACCGGGCTCCAAAGGCCTTGTTTTAAATAGGGTTGACTCGTGTGCGGCTCTCGTGTTTGACGCCAGCAAACGTGGCAAGACAATCAAAAACGTTACCGGTTCACCCTACCCAGTGAGTAAATCACGGATACTTTGTGCACTGAGCGTAGACGCACTGTGCTGTTTTGGTGCAAAAAAATTTGAGGTTGTACGAAAATCTTACAGCGTCGAGGCTTTGCCTGGGCTCTGGCATGGTCCTGTCAGGACCTTACCGTGCCGCTTGCGCTGTGTTGGTGCGTCAGGTTGCACAGGTTGATGCCGTATGTTGAAAAAAATCATTCGAAGGCCGGGCATCAGCACGGTACGCAGTGATCGATCCGGCGTTCGCGGGTATGCTGCGCATCTGAGTCCTATGCAGGCCTGCGGGCCGCCAAACCGGGCAGAACCAATAACGAGCGAGGAGTACACGCGGTGTTCGCTTTAGATCCACGACTGCAACAAGACACATTGCCCATCGGTGATTTCCCGTTGTGCCGGTTGCTCTTGTCCAACGATTCGAACTACCCGTGGTTCATCCTCGTACCGCGGCGGGAAGATATCAGCGAATTGTTTCAATTGGATGACGCTGATCAACAACAGCTGTGGAAAGAAACCACGGCGCTGGCCGAAACCCTCAAGGATTCGTTCGATGCCGACAAGATGAACGTTGCAACCCTGGGTAACGTCGTCAGTCAATTGCACATGCACGTCATCGTGCGCAAGCGTGATGATGCCGCCTGGCCTGCGCCGGTCTGGGGCAAACACCCAGCCCAGCCTTATAATGCAGGGCAGGTCGCGGCCATTCGTGAACGGTTGCGAGTGGCCTTGACCGATGATTTCAAGTTTCTGGAGGGCTGAACCATGAACCTTGAAGACCGCGTAACCGATCTGGAAAGCCGTCTGGCGTTTCAGGATGACACCATCCAGGCATTGAACGACGTGCTTGTGGAGCAGCAGCGGATCGTCGAGCGTCTGCAGCTGCAGATGGCGGCGTTGCTCAAGCGCCAGGAAGAAATGGCCGGGCAGTTCGAGTCGTTCGAAGAAGAGGCACCGCCTCCTCACTACTGACCAGGCCCGACTCTCGTTTGACGGGCAATAAAAAAACCGCGAGCAGCCAGGCTGCATCGCGGTTTTTTTATGCTGGGATCAGCGGCGCGGCAGCGCGGCGATCACATCTTCGGCCTGCAGGCCCTTGTCGCGGTTCATCACGGAAAACTCCACGCGCTGGCCTTCCACCAGGACGCGATGGCCTTCGCCACGAATGGCCCGGAAATGCACGAAAATGTCATCGCCGGAGTCGCGGGAGATGAAGCCGAACCCTTTGGACGTGTTGAACCACTTCACCGTGCCGGTATCGCGGTTGGACATGTCGTAGTTCTGCGCAGCGGCGGCGGCCGGCGACGACTTCTTGTAGAAGCTGACGGCCAGGTGCAGTGCCACGGCGAGTAGTGCTGCACCCAGGCTGAACAGAATGGCCGGTTGACCGCCGATTTCCGGCATAGGCGCCAGCAGGGCCAAGGTTTGCAGGGCAACGGCCAGCACCAGCAGGGCACTGACCAGGTTTTGCAGTTGGTGACGTGGACCTTTGTTCCAGTAAGGGATAACAGGTGCGAGGGTCAGGTTGAGCAGGCCGAAAAAGGCCAGGTACAGTGCATCGGGGTGTTGCAGGTAAGGTGTGGCTTCGGAACCCAGGCTAGGGATGAAGGACAGCAGCAGGGCAGCTGCGCCCATTAGCAAGTGGACGATTTTCAACATTTTGATTGGCTCACGGTTAAGACAGATCACAAGGAAGAGCTGGTCGGGGGCGGTTCGCTTCGAAACAATGAGAGGCGTTGGACACGTACCCGAATCAGCCTATGCGCCACACCCGGGAAAATAAGCGTAGCGACACACTGTCTATTTAACAGCAAAGCCCCGGCCTTCTCAAACTCGTTACGGGCACGTACCGCGCTGTTCGTCGGCCAGAAAAGACCCGCCGGTGCTTGAAGGTGCCAGGCAAACGGCGTTGAATTCCTCGGGGGGTCGGAACCGCTCGCTGTCCCGGCTTGTCGGTTCAGGAGGGCTGGCGATCTGTCGCAGGCCATAGGCGGCCAAAACCACTAGAGTTTGGGGCGTTGTCGAATTCATCACCGTCAGGAGATCAACCAACATGGCAATTGATATCGGTATCAGTGAAGAAGACCGCAAGTCCATCGTCGACGGGCTTTCGCGCCTGCTGTCGGACACCTACGTGCTGTATCTCAAGACCCACAATTTCCACTGGAACGTCACGGGGCCGATGTTTCGGACCCTGCACCTGATGTTCGAGGAGCAATACAACGAGCTGGCCCTGGCGGTGGACCTGATTGCCGAGCGAATTCGCGCCCTGGGTTTCCCGGCCCCGGGGGCCTACTCGGTGTACGCGCGCCTGTCTTCTATTAAGGAAGAGGAAGGCGTGCCTGGCGCCGAAGACATGATCCGGCAACTGGTCGAGGGCCAGGAAGCGGTGACGCGTACGGCCCGGGGCATCTTTCCTTTATTGGACAAGGTCAGTGATGAGCCCACCGCCGACCTGCTGACCCAGCGCATGCAAGTTCACGAAAAGACCGCGTGGATGCTGCGGGCGTTGCTGGAGGGTTAGTAACCTCAGGCAGGTGATGACGTGGCGTGTAGGACGGCGTAATTCATCGCCTGCCTGCTGTTGGCTTGTCCTACGTCCATGGTCATAAAGTCGTCTGGAACTGGCGATGCCGTTGAGCTTCCATAGAGCCACAGATGGAGTGTTCCAACTGAGAGGTTCGTATGGCAAAGGAGTGTCAACGGTATGATTCAAGGAAAAGAACCGGGGGAGGGTTTGCGTGGGCGCTTTCAGTCCATCAGCGTCGATCCGTTCGTCAGGGGGTTCGATATGCAGCTGGTGCGCCCCCTGGCCCGATCCATTCGTCTGAACGGGTTCGCCACCTGTCTGCGGCTGGAACAGGTCTATTGGGATATCCTCGGTGACATGGCCCAGCTCAACAGCTGTTCCATCAGCACGTTGCTGTCCCATGTCGACAGGGAGGTGCACCTGCGCCATGGCGGGGTGCGCAATTTCAGCGCGCTGGTACGTGTGGTCTGCGTGGTGCACAGTTTGAAGGAGACCGGGATGGATCATGGTGCGGCGTAGGAGCTGCCGAAGGCTGCGATCTTTGGATCTTGATCTTGCGCTTGCGACTCAAGTGTCTGGGGCAAGATCGCAGCCTCGTTGCACTCGTCAGCTCCTACACAGCATCCGGAAATGGCCTGTGCGGTCTTACGGCTGCACAGGCCGCATTTAATGGATATAATCCCGCTCTTTGCCGCAAAGCCCAGCCTTTGCGCGAGTAACCTGATCGCCGAGACAACCCCATGCCGATGTACGACTACCAATGTGCTTCCTGTGGTCATCAGATGGAAGCCATTCAAAAGATCAGCGCGGCGCCGCTGGTCGACTGCCCTGCCTGTCAGGCGCCAGAACTGAAAAAGATGCTGTCCATGCCTGGTTTCCGCCTCGGCGGCACAGGCTGGTATGAAACCGACTTCAAGACCGGCGCCAAGAAGAATTTGGCCGGTGGCGACAAAGCTGATTGAGTTGAACACGCGCGAGTGCTTGCACGGGCAGGTCCTCCAACCGAATTTCGAATTACGAGAAGTGAAACCACTACCATGATGCGCAGCCATTATTGCGGCCAACTGAACGAAAGCCTGGAAGGTCAGGAAGTTACTCTTTGCGGATGGGTCCATCGTCGCCGTGACCATGGCGGGGTGATTTTCCTCGATATCCGTGATCGTGAAGGCCTGGCCCAGGTGGTGTTCGATCCGGACCGCGCTGACACCTTCGCCACCGCCGACCGCGTGCGCAGCGAATATGTGGTCAAGATCACCGGCAAGGTGCGCCTGCGTCCGGCCGGTGCTGGCAACGCCAACATGGCGTCCGGCATGATCGAAGTGCTGGGTTACGAGCTGGAAGTGCTCAACGAATCGGAAACCCCGCCGTTCCCGCTCAACGAATACTCCGACGTGGGCGAAGAAACCCGCCTGCGCTACCGCTTCATCGACCTGCGTCGCCCGGAGATGGCCGAGAAGCTGCGCCTGCGTTCGCGCATGACCACCAGCATCCGTCGTTACCTGGACGAGAACGGCTTCCTCGACGTCGAGACGCCGATCCTGACCCGCGCCACGCCGGAAGGCGCCCGCGACTACCTGGTGCCGAGCCGTACCCACCCCGGCAGCTTCTTCGCCTTGCCGCAATCGCCACAGTTGTTCAAGCAACTGCTGATGGTGGCCGGGTTCGATCGCTACTATCAGATCGCCAAGTGCTTCCGCGACGAAGACCTGCGTGCCGACCGTCAGCCTGAGTTCACTCAGATCGACATCGAGACCAGCTTCCTCGACGAAAAAGACATCATGGGCCTGACCGAAGGCATGATCCGCAACCTGTTCAAGGAAGTGCTGGGTCTGGAATTCGGCGAGTTCCCGCACATGACCTTCGAAGAGGCCATGCGCCGCTACGGTTCCGACAAGCCAGACCTGCGTAACCCGCTGGAGCTGGTGGACGTGGCTGACCAGCTCAAGGACGTCGAGTTCAAGGTGTTCAGCGGCCCGGCCAACGACCCGAAATGCCGTATCGCGGCCTTGCGCGTTCCTGGCGGCGCCAGCATGCCGCGCAAGCAGATCGACGACTACACCAAGTTCGTCGGCATCTACGGTGCCAAGGGCCTGGCCTACATCAAGGTCAACGAGCGCGCCGCGGGTGTTGATGGCCTGCAATCGCCGATCGTGAAAAACATCCCTGAAGCCAACCTCAATGTGATCCTCGATCGCGTGGGCGCGGTTGACGGCGACATCGTGTTCTTCGGTGCCGACAAGGCCAAGATCGTCAGCGAAGCCCTGGGCGCGCTGCGTATCAAGCTGGGTCACGACCTGAAGCTGCTGACTTGCGAATGGGCGCCAATGTGGGTCGTTGACTTCCCGATGTTCGAAGAAAACGACGACGGCAGCTTCTCGGCGCTGCACCACCCGTTCACCGCGCCGAAGTGCTCGCCGCAAGAGCTGGAGGCCAACCCGGCCACCGCTCTGTCGCGCGCTTACGACATGGTCCTGAACGGCACCGAACTGGGTGGCGGTTCGATCCGTATCCACCGCAAGGAAATGCAACAGGCAGTGTTCCGCCTGCTGGGCATCAACGAAGCCGAGCAGGAAGAGAAGTTCGGCTTCCTGCTCGACGCCCTGAAGTACGGTGCACCGCCCCACGGTGGCCTGGCCTTCGGCCTGGACCGTTTGGTGATGCTGATGACCGGCGCCCAGTCGATCCGTGAAGTGATCGCGTTCCCGAAAACCCAGAGCGCGGCCGATGTCATGACCCAGGCGCCGGGTGTGGTGGATGCCAAGGCATTGCGCGAGTTGCACATTCGTCTGCGTGAACAGCCAAAGGCTGAGTAAGGCTGGCACCTGAGAGGGCGCATCTTCGGATGCGCCTTTTCATTGGGGTCGATATTTCTGATTGCCGGCCACTGTGTACGCGCAGGGCGGGCAATGTTCCAAAGAGAAACGGAGCGAGTTATGGCAGGTCATTCCAAGTGGGCGAACATCAAGCACCGCAAAGAACGTCAGGATGCCAAGAGAGGCAAGATCTTCACCAAGTGGATCCGTGAGCTGACGGTCGCGGCCCGCCAGGGTGGCGGCGACCCGGGTTCCAACCCGCGCTTGCGCCTGGCCCTGGACAAGGCGCTGGGTGCCAACATGAGCCGCGATATCATCGATCGGGCCGTCGCCCGTGGCGCCGGTGCGACCGAGGCTGACAACGTTGAAGAGCTGACCTACGAAGGTTATGGCCCTGGCGGCGTGGCGGTGATGGTCGAATGCATGACCGACAACCGCAACCGTACTGCCGCCGCCGTGCGTCACGCCTTCAGCAAATGCGGTGGCAACCTGGGCACCGATGGTTCGGTGGCTTACCTGTTCGAGCGCAAGGGGCAGATCAGCTTCGCGCCGGGCCTCGATGAAGATGCCCTGACGGAAGCGGCCCTGGAGGCCGACGCCGATGACGTGGTCAGCCACGAAGACGGCTCGTTCGACGTGTTTACTTCGTTCGCCAGCTTCTATGCCGTGCGCAACGCCCTGGAGGCGGCCGGTTTCAAGCCCGCCGACGCAGAGATCGTCATGCAGCCGACCACCAGTGCCGAACTGGACCTCGAAGGCGCCGAGAAGGTGCTCAAGCTGATCGACATGCTTGAAGACCTGGACGATGTGCAGAACGTCTACTCTAACGCTGACATTCCGGAGTCGGTGGCTGAACAGCTGGGCTGAGAAAGCCAGTTCAAATATTGACGATTGCCAATGATCAACCTGTGGGAGCGAGCTTGCTCGCGATAGTGATACATCAGTCAACACTGTGCTTGCTGATCCGACGCCATCGCGAGCAAGCTCGCTCCCACAGGTCTGGATAACTCCCCTTCAAACCGCAGGCGCTATGACTTTAATCCTTGGTATCGACCCTGGTTCGCGCATCACCGGCTACGGTGTGGTTCGCGATACCGGGCGCGGCTGCGTGTACGTCGCGTCTGGTTGCATCCGCACCGGGGCGGGTGAACTGCACGAGCGCTTGCAGATCGTTTATCGCGGCGTGCGTGAGGTCATCCAGACCTACGGCCCGGTCACCATGGGCATCGAAAAGGTTTTCATGGCGCGCAACGCCGACTCGGCCTTGAAGCTGGGGCAGGCCCGGGGTGCGGCAATCGTTGCTGGCGCCGAGGAAAACCTGGAGATCGCCGAGTACAGCGCGACCCAGGTCAAGCAGGCGGTCGTCGGAACCGGGGCGGCGAACAAGGAGCAGGTGCAAATGATGGTGATGCACCTGTTGAAACTGGTCAGCAAGCCGCAGATCGATGCCTCCGACGCCCTGGCCATTGCCATTTGCCATGCCCATACCCGTTCCAGCCTGTTGCCTCACGGCCTGGGAACCGCACGCAGTCGTGGCGGGCGCCTGCGTCTCTGATAGCATCAGCGCAATCTTTCGTGAGCCCGAGCATCTTGCGCCTGTGTCGTCGGCCTTCCTGCCCGGGCTGTTACTCGCCAGCCAGCAGGCTGGCCAACACCCAAGGATCTGAAACGTGATTGGACGCTTGCGCGGCACCCTGGCTGAAAAACAGCCGCCGCACCTGATTCTGGATGTAAATGGCCTGGGCTATGAGCTGGAAGTGCCCATGACCACGCTGTATCGCTTGCCGTCGGTCGGCGAGCCGCTGACCCTGCACACCCATTTGGTCGTGCGCGAGGATGCGCAGTTACTCTATGGCTTCGTCGGCAAGCGCGAGCGAGACTTTTTCCGCGAGCTGATCCGTCTCAATGGCGTCGGCCCGAAACTGGCCCTGGCCTTGATGTCGAGCCTGGAAGTCGATGAATTGGTCCGTTGCGTGCAGTCCCAGGACACCTCGGCCCTGACCAAGGTGCCGGGTGTGGGCAAGAAAACCGCCGAGCGCCTGCTGGTCGAACTCAAGGACCGCTTCAAGGCCTGGGAGGCGGTGCCGGCTATGTTCGCCCTGGTGCCGAACCAGCCGGACGCGCCTGCGCCTGCGGTCAGCGCCGAAAACGATGCGGTCACCGCGCTGATCTCCCTGGGCTACAAGCCGCAGGAAGCCAGCAAGGCGATTTCCGCCATCAAGGAAAAAGGCCTGAGCACTGAAGACATGATTCGCCGTGCCCTGAAGGGAATGATTTAAGTGATTGAAGCTGACCGCCTGATCGCCGCCACGGGCGCGCCCCGTGACCGCGAGGAAATCCAGGACCGCGCGATTCGTCCTGTCAGCCTGGCCGACTACATCGGCCAACCGACCGTGCGCGAGCAGATGGAGTTGTTCATCCAGGCCGCCCGTGGGCGCAGCGAGTCGCTGGACCACACCTTGATCTTCGGTCCGCCGGGCCTGGGCAAGACTACCCTGGCCAACATCATTGCCCAGGAAATGGGCGTCTCGATCAAGAGCACGTCCGGGCCGGTCCTCGAGCGGCCGGGTGACCTGGCGGCGCTGCTGACCAATCTTGAGCCCCATGACGTGCTGTTCATCGACGAAATCCATCGGCTGTCGCCGATCGTCGAGGAAGTGCTGTACCCGGCCATGGAAGATTTCCAGCTTGACATCATGATCGGCGAAGGGCCGGCGGCACGCTCGATCAAGCTCGACCTGCCGCCCTTCACCCTGGTGGGCGCCACCACCCGCGCTGGCATGCTGACCAACCCGTTGCGGGACCGCTTCGGTATCGTCCAGCGCCTGGAGTTCTACAACAACGCCGACCTGGCGACGATTGTCAGTCGTTCGGCGGGCATCCTCGGGTTGCCGCTGGACCCGGACGGTGCGTATGAGATCGCCCGGCGTGCCCGGGGTACGCCGCGGATCGCCAACCGCCTGCTGCGCCGGGTCCGGGATTTTGCCGAAGTCCGCGCCAAGGGCCACATCACCAAGCCGATTGCCGACCTGGCGTTGAACCTGCTGGACATCGACGAGCGCGGTTTCGACCATCAGGACCGGCGCCTGCTGCTGACCATGATCGAGAAATTCGACGGTGGCCCGGTGGGCGTGGACAGCCTGGCGGCGGCCATCAGCGAAGAGCGCCACACCATTGAAGATGTGCTGGAACCGTACCTGATCCAGCAGGGCTACATCATGCGTACCCCTCGCGGGCGCGTGGTGACCCGTCATGCTTATTTGCACTTTGGCTTAAACATCCCGACACGAATGGGTGAGATGCCGGTGGTAGACGAATTCCTCGATGCCGTGGACGATTGAACGAGCTCTGTACGCCGACTTTTTCCAGTTCGTGCTGTCCCAGACCACGCCTGGAGCGTCAATGCGTTCGAGAATGAAAAAACAGTTGCCTGGCCGATTGGCAACCTGAGGAGTAAGCACTAGAGTATGCGCGCGCAAAACGGGCTGGAGTCGTTCGCACATCGCTGTCGCGTTTATTACGAGGACACCGATGCTGGCGGCATCGTCTACTACGTCAATTACCTCAAGTTTATGGAACGGGCTCGAACCGAACGGCTGCGGGAACTGGGTTTTGCCCAATCCGCGCTGGCAGGGGAGGACCTGTTATTCGTCGTGCATTCCAGCGAAGCGCGCTACCACGCGCCGGCGCGACTGGACGACGAGTTGCTGGTAAGTGCCGATGTCATCGAATTGAACCGTGTCAGCCTGCGTTTCAAGCAGCAGGTCAGGCGGGCTACGGATAACGTGCTGCTCTGTGAAGGGCAGTTTTTGGTGGCCTGTGTGCGCACCCATAGTTTGAAACCCCGGGCCATTCCCGAAGCTCTACGTGCGGCCTTTGCCGACGTGAGCGGCGCGGGTACACACTCAGAGCAGGAGATAAAGCGTGGAAGCTAACGTCGTCGACCATACCTCCATGTGGAGCTTGGTCAGCAATGCCAGCGTCGTGGTGCAGTTGGTAATGCTGATCCTGGTAGCCGCATCGGTGACCTCATGGATCATGATTTTTCAGCGCAGCAACATGCTGCGCGCCGGTCGCCGTGCCCTGGAGAGCTTCGAAGAGCGCTTCTGGTCCGGCATCGACCTGTCCAAGCTCTACCGTCAGGCAGGGAGCAACCCGGACCCGGATTCGGGCGTGGAGCAGATCTTCCGTGCCGGCTTCAAGGAATTCTCCCGTCTGCGCCAGCAGCCAGGCGTTGACCCGGAAGCGGTGATGGAAGGCGTGGCTCGTGCCATGCGCGTGGCCATCTCCCGCGAGGAAGAAAAACTCGAACAAGGCCTGTCGTTCCTCGCCACCGTTGGTTCGGTCAGCCCGTACATCGGTCTGTTCGGCACCGTGTGGGGGATCATGAACTCCTTCCGTGGCCTGGCCTCTGCCCAGCAAGCGACCCTGGCCACCGTGGCCCCGGGTATTGCCGAGGCACTGGTCGCCACCGCCATCGGCCTGTTCGCGGCCATTCCGGCCGTGATCGCCTACAACCGCTTCGCTGCCCGTAGTGAAGCGCTGACCAGCCGTTACTACACCTTCGCCGATGAATTCCAGGCGATCCTGCACCGCAAAGTGCACACCAGCGAAGAATAAGCAGGTATTTCCCCATGGCTTTAATCGCTCGAGCCCGAAACAAGCGCAAGCCGGTTGCCGAGATGAACGTGGTGCCCTACATCGACGTGATGTTGGTGCTGCTGGTCATCTTCATGGTGACCGCGCCGATGCTCAATCAGGGCGTGAAGGTCGATCTGCCCAAGGTTTCCAGCGAAGCCTTGCCGCAGGACAACAACACCCAGGTACTGACCATTTCGATCAAGGCTGACAAGACCTACTACTGGAACCTTGGCAGCGAAGTCGACACCGAGAAGCAGCAGGACCGGGCCATGACCTTGCCGCAGATGACCGATGCGGTGACCAAGATCATTCGTGTCGGCAACGACGCCGGCAAGCGCACGCAGGTCTTCATTCGCGGTGACAAGACCGTCGACTACGGTGCCGTGATGGGCGCCATGGGTGGCCTGCAGAAAGCCGGGGTCGGTAATGTTGGCTTGATCACTGAGGCGCCCTGATGCAGCAACAGCGAGAGCCGTCCGCCTCGGAAAGCTACTTCTGGCCTAGTGTCCTGGCAATCGGTCTGCACGTACTGGTGTTCGGCATGCTGTTCGTCAGTTTTGCCATGACCCCTGAGCTGCCGCCGGCCAAGCCGATCGTGCAGGCGACGTTGTACCAGCTCAAGTCGAAAAGCCAGGCGACCACCCAGACCAACCAGAAGCTTGCCGGTGAGGCGAAGAAATCCGCCGCGCGCCAGACTGAAGTCGAGCAGATGGAGCAGAAGAAGGTCGAGCAGGAAGCGATAAAGGCCGCGGAACAAAAGAAAGAGGAAGCGGCTCAAAAGGCCGAGGAAGCCAAGAAGGCCGATGAGGCGAAGAAAGCTGACGAGGCGAAAAAGGCTGACGAAGCCAAGAAAGCCGACGAAGCGAAGAAAACCGCCGAGGCCAAAAAGGCAGAAGAGAAACAATTGGCTGATATAGCCAAGAAGAAGGCCGAAGAAGAAGCCAAGAAAGCCGCTGAAGAAGAGGCCAAGAAAGCGGCCGCTGAAGAAGCGAAGAAAAAGATCGTCGAGGACGCGAAGAAGAAAGCGGCCGAAGACGCCAAGAAGAAAGCTGAAGCTGAAGAGGCGAAAAAGAAAGTCGCCGAAGACGCGAAGAAGAAAGCCGCCGCCGACGCCGCCAAGAAAAAGGCCCAGGACGCAGCGCGTAAATCCGCCGAAGACAAAAAGGCCCAGGCCTTGGCAGATCTGCTTTCCGACACGCCGGAGCGCCAGCAGGCATTGGCTGATGAGCAGGGCGATGAAGTCGCCGGCAGCTACGATGATTTGATTCGCGCACGAGCGGCGGAAGGCTGGGCTCGTCCCCCTTCGGCGCGCAAAGGCATGACGGTAGTATTGCAAATCGGCATGTTGCCCGACGGTACGGTTACCTCGGTCAGCGTCGCCAAGTCCAGTGGTGACGGTCCGTTCGACGCTTCGGCGGTCGCAGCGGTCAAGAACATTGGGCGATTGACGGAAATGCAAGGAATGAAACCGAGCGACTTTGCTCCCTATCGTTCATTCAAGATGACATTCACACCTGAGGATCTAGCCTTGTGAGAAACCTTCTTCGATCAATGCTGGTCGTTATCTGCTGCCTGGCAGGGATAGCGGTAGCAGAGGAAAAGAACATCCTGGTCACCAGCGGCAGCGACCGGGCGACCCCGATCGCCGTCGTACCGTTCGGTTGGCAGGGCGGTAGCGTCCTGCCGGACGACATGGCGGAAATCATCGGCAACGACCTGCGCAACTCGGGTTACTACGCGCCGATTCCGAAGCAGAACATGATCAGCCTGCCGACCCAGGCCAGCGAAGTCATCTACCGTGACTGGAAGGCCCTGGGCGCCCAGTACATCATGGTCGGCAGCATCGTTCCGGCCGGCGGTCGCCTGCAGGTGCAGTACGCCCTGTTCAACGTCGCCACCGAGCAGCAAGTGCTGACCGGCAGCGTGTCGGGCAGCGTCGATCAGTTGCGCGACATGTCGCACTACATCGCCGACCAGTCGTTCGAGAAGCTCACCGGCATCAAGGGCGCGTTCTCTACCCGCATGCTCTACGTGACGGCCGAGCGCTTCTCCGAAAACAACACCCGCTACACCCTGCAGCGCTCCGACTATGACGGTGCCCGTGCAGTGACCTTGCTGCAATCGCGCGAGCCAATCCTGTCGCCGCGCTTCGCCCCCGATGGCAAGCGCATCGCCTATGTCTCGTTCGAGCAGAAGCGTCCGCGCATTTTCGTGCAGCACATCGACACCGGTCGTCGTGAGCAGATCACCAACTTCGAAGGCCTGAACGGCGCGCCAGCCTGGTCGCCGGACGGTTCGCGCCTGGCGTTCGTGCTGTCCAAGGACGGTAACCCGGACATCTATGTGATGAACCTGGCTTCGCGTTCGATCTCCCGCGTCACCAATGGCCCGGGCATCAACACCGAACCGTTCTGGGGCAAGGATGGCTCGACCATCTACTTCACCTCCGACCGTGGCGGCAAGCCACAGATCTACAAGACCAGTGCTGGTGGTGGCGGTGCCGAACGCGTGACGTTCGTCGGTAACTACAACGCCAACCCTAAACTGTCGGCGGACGAAAAGACCCTGGTAATGATCCATCGCCAGGATGGTTTCACTAATTTCAAGGTGGCGGCCCAGGATTTGCAGCGCGGTAGCGTAAAAATCCTCACTGATAGCACTCTGGACGAGTCACCCACTGTTGCGCCCAACGGCACCATGGTAATCTACGCCACCCGCCAGCAGGGCCGGGGAGTCTTGATGCTCGTGTCCATTAATGGACGCGTGAGGCTCCCGCTTCCTACCGCTCAAGGCGAAGTCAGAGAACCGTCCTGGTCCCCTTACCTGAACTGACGCGGCGCTATACGTTTTACTTAACACACTGGGGTTCATTAGGAGTTTCACGATGGAAATGCTGAAGTTTGGTAAATTTGCTGCGCTGGCTCTGGCCATGGCTGTAGCTGTAGGTTGCTCGTCCAAAGGCGGCGACAATGCCGGTGAAGGCGCTGTTGATCCAAACGCTGGTTACGGCGCTAACACCGGTGCAGTTGACGGCTCCCTGAGCGAAGAAGCTGCTCTGCGCGCAATCACCACCTTCTACTTCGAATACGACAGCTCGGACCTGAAGCCAGAAGCCATGCGCGCTCTGGATGTTCACGCCAAAGACCTGAAGTCGAACGGCGCTCGCGTTGTTCTGGAAGGCAACACCGACGAACGTGGTACTCGTGAGTACAACATGGCACTGGGCGAGCGTCGTGCGAAAGCCGTTCAACGCTACCTGGTACTGCAAGGTGTTTCCCCAGCTCAGCTGGAACTGGTTTCCTACGGCGAAGAGCGTCCAGTTGCTACCGGCAACGACGAGCAGTCCTGGGCTCAAAACCGTCGCGTCGAACTGCGTAAGTAATTCGTCATGCGAACGTGCCGTCGTGCTGTAACTGTTCTGGCTCTCAGCCTCGCGCCGCTTGCGGCGTGGGCTGCGGTTCCTGTGGTCGATAACGATGCCGGCTATAACAATAGCGGGAGCAGCTATCCGCCTGCAGGTTACGGTACGAACGGCGCCTATGCCGGGGGAGGGGTTTCGGCCCCTGTCTCGGCACAGGGCGAGCTGTTCAACCAGCTCCAGCAAATGCAGGATCAGCTTTCGCGCCAGCAAGGCGTGATCGAAGTTCTGCAGAATGATATTTCGCGCATGAAGCAGGAAAACCTGGAGCGATACCAGGATCTTGATCGGCGCATAGGAACCGGCGTTGCACCTGCCGCGACTCCTGAGAATTCTCCTGCCGGTGGCGACTTGAACGCCCCCGGTGCAGCCGCAGGTGCGGGGGCAGCTGCCCCTGCAGCACCTGCCGCCGGTGGCGAGCCGGCTGATCCGGCGAAGGAAAAGCTCTATTACGATGCTGCCTTCGACCTGATCAAGGCCAAGGATTTCGACAAGGCCAGCCAGGCCTTTGCCGCCTTCCTGCGCAAATACCCAAACAGCCAGTACGCGGGCAATGCCCAATACTGGCTGGGTGAAGTGAACCTGGCCAAAGGCGACCTGCAAGGTGCCGGCCAGGCATTCGCCAAGGTTTCGCAACTATATCCCAAGCACGCCAAGGTGCCGGATTCGCTGTACAAGCTGGCTGATGTAGAGCGCCGCCTCGGTCACACCGACAAGGTAAAAGGCATTCTGCAGCAGGTGGTGGCCCAATATCCGGGTACATCCGCCGCCCAGTTGGCCCAGCGTGATCTGCAACGCATGTAAGTCGGCTTGACCTGTTTTGAAGAAACCCGCGCCTGTCGCGGGTTTTTTCGTTAGAATTCACGCCCTTTTTATGAAACACGCTTTTTGGGATCTGCGCGTTAGCGGGGTTCCTTGAAGTGCCTGACGGAGGCGGACAGCCTGTTTAGCTGTTACGCCCGTGGCGACTATGCAAGACACATTGAGAATCACCGAAGTTTTTTACTCGTTGCAGGGTGAAACGCGGACGGCTGGGCTGCCCACAGTATTTGTGCGCCTCACCGGTTGCCCGTTGCGCTGCCAATACTGCGACAGTGCCTACGCGTTCAGCGGCGGCACCTTGCGAACCCTCGACGATATCCTGGAGCAAGTGGCCAATTATCGTCCGCGTTATGTCTGCGTCACGGGTGGTGAGCCATTGGCGCAACCCAATGCCATCCCCTTGCTCAAGCAGTTGTGCGATGCCGGTTACGAGGTTTCCCTGGAAACCAGCGGCGCCCTGGATATCTCGGCCGTCGACCCGCGCGTCAGTCGCGTCGTGGACCTGAAGACTCCAGGCTCCAAGGAAGCGCACCGCAACCGTTACGAGAATATCGAGTTGCTGACCCCCAACGATCAGGTCAAGTTCGTGATCTGTTCGCGGGAAGATTACGACTGGGCCGTGTCCAAGCTGATCCAGTACGGGCTCGACCAGCGGGCCGGCGAAGTGTTGTTGTCGCCGAGCCATCACGATTTGAGCGCCCGGGACCTGGCGGACTGGGTGGTGGCGGATAACCTGCCGGTGCGCCTGCAACTGCAGCTGCATAAATATCTTTGGAACGACGAGCCGGGGCGCTGATATGACTGAACACTCGAACATTGCTGAAAAACGTGCGGTCATCCTGTTGTCCGGCGGCCTGGATTCGGCCACCGTCGTGGCCATGGCCCGTGCCGAGGGTTACCGCTGCTACACCATGAGTTTCGATTATGGCCAGCGCCACCGCGCTGAACTGCACGCTGCCGAGCGAGTGGCCCGGGACCTGGGCGTGGTGGAACACAAAGTGATCGGCCTGAACCTCAATGGCATTGGTGGCTCGGCCTTGACCGACAGTTCCATCGACGTGCCGGAGGCGCCTAGCGAAGGCATTCCGGTGACCTATGTGCCGGCGCGTAACACCGTATTCCTGTCCTTGGCATTGGGCTGGGCCGAAGTGCTGGGCGCTCGTGACATTTTCATCGGCGTCAATGCCGTGGATTACTCCGGTTACCCGGATTGCCGCCCGGAGTTCGTCGAAGCCTTCGAGCGCATGGCGAACCTGGCGACCAAGGCCGGTGTAGAAGGGCAGGGTTTCCGCATCCTGGCGCCGTTGCAGAATCTCAGCAAGGCCGACATCGTCAAGGCCGGTGTGAAGCTTGGCGTGGACTACGGGCTCACTGTTTCCTGCTATCAGGCCGACGATCAGGGCCGTGCTTGCGGCAAATGCGACAGCTGCCGCCTGCGCGCAGAAGGCTTCGCTGCGGCGGGTGTGAGCGATCCAACCCGTTATTTTTGATTTATTTCAAATTAGGTGTTGAATAGTCCTTAGAAATCAGTATTATACGCGCCACCACACAGCGGGTCGTTAGCTCAGTTGGTAGAGCAGTTGGCTTTTAACCAATTGGTCGTAGGTTCGAATCCCACACGACCCACCATTTTTTGCAGTTTTAAAAGTCTGGAAGGCCCACGAAAGTGAGGATTTCCGGATTTTTTTTTGCCTGCGAGAAAGTGGCCGGACAAGTCCCGAATCTGACTGGTGTGGCGCCAGTCCTTGGGAGATTACGCCATTAACCTGGAAAAGCCGGCCTCAACTCCTAGACTGTTGAAGCCCGCTCCTTGTTCAAGCGCAGCGTGCACCTCGTTATAAAACGCGAGAGGTTCGATCAAGGAGGATTCGACATGAAGCTGCGAATTACCCAGTTTGCTCCATTCGATCAGGGCAAGGATATCAAGGCTGATATCAAGGGCGGATGGTGTGCCGGGGTAACCGCCACGGTCGGCATTGCCGTCGGCTCCTATGATGTGGAAGGGCAACCCGATTTTGGGCATTGGGTCGAGCATGTCGCTTTTGTAAAAGCCAAGGCGGCGTTGCTGAAGATCAATTCCAACCTCAACACGGCCGAAACGCTGCAGGCCGTCCTGGGCCGATACCAGCAAACCCGTGACGTCTGCGGTGACCTGCATAAGTCCAAGTTTGAAGCGCGAGGCTGTAAAGTCCTCCTGAGCTTGTCGGGATGGTTTCCAGTGCTGGGTTATGCGTCCTACTTGAAAAACTCCAAATGGCTGACCAACCATATTGGCTACATCATCCGAGGCGGGGACAAGCTGGTGTTGTTCGACCCCAATTACGGTATCGGTTTATTCACCATTGAAGATGCGCTGCCGCTGAACCTGAACGAGCTGACCAAGGCGATCGGCATCCTTGCCTGGAAGAGTGGCCTTGCCAGTTACCTGCTGTCCTACACGGCGGCGACTTCCGTTGTTGACGAAGATCCCTTGCAACTGCGCTTCTCGACCGATACCGAGGAGAAAATCCGAGCCTTGGAAGAGTACAGCAGTCGTTTTTTCACCGGGACAAAGTAGTAGCGTTAGCGGATATGTCGCCCATAACCCTTTGGGTCAAACCGCAATACCATCACCATCATCAACACCATGACCGCCGTGAGCGACCACCAGGCCCACTCAAAACTCCCCAATTGGTCGCGGATCATCCCGGCAATCAATGGCGAGAGGCCGGCGATGAGATAGCCGACACCCTGCACGAACGCGGTAAGGCCGCCGGCCCGGCGTGGGTTGTCCAGGTGGTCGAGGGAGACGATCAGGCTCATGGGGAACAGGCCGCCGATCCCCAGCCCCAGCAGGCAGGCCCAGAGCAGGCTGAAGCGTTCCGGGCTGAGGATCAGGCCGCAGAAGCCGCCGATGATCAGGGCCAGCAGGACGGCCAGGACCAGGCGTTTATCCCGGCTGCGGTTGGCAATCGCCGGAGTGACCAGGCCGGATAACACTTCCATTGCCGTGAGGAACCCCAGCAACAGGCCAGCGTGCTGTTCGCTCCAGCCCTTTTCCACGTAGTACGGTGCCAGCCAGGCCAGCACGCAGGTGTAGGAGGCGGTGCCCAGGCCAAAGAAAATCGCCAGGAGCCAGGCCCGGGCGTTGCTGGAAAACGCTTCGTGATGCCGGGACGCTGCGTCGGGCAAGGGCGTGATGTTCGAGCGCTGGGCATACCAGCAGCCCAGGGCGACCAGCGCCAACAATGCCCAGATTGCCAGGCCGACGCGCCAACTGCCGGTCTGGGTCAGGACAAAGGGTGAAAACGATGCGGCAATCGCCGCCCCACCCATGATGGAGGTCACGTACAAGCCCATGAACAGCGAGACGTTGTCGGCGAAGCGCGACTTGATCAGTGCCGGCATCACAGCCTGGATCAAGGCGATCCCGAGCCCGGCCACGATCGCACTGGCGATCAACCCGGCGGCGCTGTCCAGGTACAAGCGCGAGGCCGTGGCGATGCCAATGATCAACAGCGACAGCACGATGGTGCGGTGTTCACCGATGCGCAGGGCGATGCGCATGCCCAAGAACATCGCCAGGCCCATCGCCATGACAGGCAACATGGTCAGCAGCGAGGCGGTACTGAAACTCAAGGGCACCTCGCCGCGAATAGCTGACAACAACGGCCCGACCGCTGCCATCGAGGGCCGCAGGTTCAGCGCCACCAAGACGATGCTGACCATCAGCCAGATGGCGTGGGTGCTTGAGGTTCGAATATTTTCCATGGAGCCGCCTTTGCTGGGCAAAGGGGCATTTAGGCTGGCTCCGGACGTTGTGGGCAAATTGAAAATTGGACAGAGGTATTTAAAAGTTCGATAGCGCTACGGAGCTTGTCCGAGAGCCCAATGCCCATCCCTTGTGGGAGCGAGCTTGCTCGCGATGGCGGCAATACCTGCACATCAGTACGAGCTGACCCACCGCTATCGCGAGCAAGCTCGCTCCCACAGAGGGGAAGGTTTAATCCGGCATCGGGCTCAGTGTCCCCAGCCATGCCACCAACCCAAGGATGGCCACCGCCACAGCGAACTCCAGGACCATGCTGCGCCGCAGGGCTGTCACCGCGACCCTGTGCTCGCCGGTGTGTCGGGCCTGCTCCAGCAATGGGCTCAGGTGAAAGCGGTTCAGCGCGGCGAACACCAGCATGGCCGCGAACAAGACGAGTTTGAGCGCCAGCAACTGACCATAGGTGCTGTCCAGTAGTCCTTCGACGCTTGGGCCGACGATGAACAGATAATTGACCACCCCTGTCACGGTGATGAGCACCACGATCACCGCCCCGGCGGTTTCAAACCCGATCAATGTCCGAGCCAGTACCGCCAACTGCGGTTCGGCCTGGCGAAGCAGCAGGGCAAACGCGGCCAAGGCCCCGACCCAGCCACCCGCTGCCCAGAGGTGCAGGAAGTCGGTGATGAAGTGCCAGTTGCGGCGTGCGCCTTCGTCCATGGCGCCGTGTCCTGCCCAGGCCAGCGTCGCCAAGGCCACGGCCCCGCCTAGCGTGACCAGGCCCAGGCTGGCAGTCGGCCAACGTTTATTGAGCGTCACGGCGACAACGGCCAGCAGCAGCGCCGCCATCCGCAGTGTCCAACTCGAGCCGACGTCGGTCTCCAACACCATCATTTCAATGTGCGGCCACAGCTCGGCCCAGTCTGCAACGCCGCTCATGGCCCAGGCCATGCACGCCATGGCGGCGAGGGAGAGCAACCCGCCCAGCACCGCCGTGGTCACTAACAGCGGTGTGAAAGGCAGTTGCGCGCCTGACACCCGTTCCTGGCCTCGCAGGCTATAGAGCCCGAACGCGGCCAGGCCGAACAACAACATCAAATCCAGGTACAGGGCAAAGCGCAGCGCAATGTTGATCGAGTCGCTCATCAACTCACTTCACCTTGAACGTGACGTTACCGGTGATCGGGTGAGTGTCGGACGACACCGCGCGCCATTGGACCTGATAGGTGCCGGCGGTGAGGGGACCATTCGGGACAATGACCATGGTTTTCGGGTCATCGCTGCCGGAGACCTTGGCTGGCATAGGCATGGGCGAATGCGCCGCCATGCCGGGCATCTCGGTCATCATCAGCTTGGCACCGGAAAACTTGGTCATCAGGTTTTCGGAAAAATGCAGCTCGATCTTTGCCGGTGCCGCACCTTCGGCGCCTTCGGCAGGGGTAGAGGACAGCAGTTTCGGGTGGGCCTGGGCCAGGCCACTGACCAACAGGCCGGTGGACAAGGCGACAGCAACAACAGCGGTTTTGATGAATGACATGCAAGGACTCCTACAGCTTGGTTTTTTAGTTTTGAGTGAAACAGGTCAGTGGCTCAGAACCACATGCGCACGCCCAACACCAGGCGGGCTTCGCTGCGGTCTTCGCCTTCTTCACGGGCGTAATCGGCGGTGTTGCCGTAGACCCGATTCCAGGTGACGCCAATGTAGGGTGCGAATTCGCGGCGTATTTCATAACGCAACCGTACGCCGAGTTCGGTGTCCGACAGCCCTGATCCGACGCCGCGGGCAGGATCGTTCTTGCCATAGAAGTTGACCCCGGCGGTGGGCTGCAGGATCAACCGATTGGTCAGCAAGATGTCGTAGTCGCCTTCCAGCCGCGCCGCGCTCTGGCCACCTTCGCCGATGAACGCGGTGGCCTCGGCTTCGAAGTTGTACAGCGCCATGCCTTGCACGCCGAAGGCGGCCCAGGTTTGTGGATCGCCCGGCTTGAAGTCCTGGCGTACGCCGGCCACCACGTCCCACCAAGGACTGATGGCGTGGCCCCACAGGGCCTGAAGTTCCGCCTCTTCGGTCTTGCCGTTGAGGCGTTCACCTTCGGAGCGCAGCCACAAACGGTCGATGTCGCCACCGATCCAGCCGGAGGCATCCCAGCTCAGGGCGCTGCCGTCATCGGCGTCTTGCCACTCCAGCTGGTCGATGAGGAAAAACGAATTGATGGCGCTGTCATGCATCGCGTGTCCGCCATGATCCTCGTAGACGGCGGCGCGGTCGGCGGCGGTCAGTTCCGGGATCGGCGTGCGACTGGTGGTCGGCGCTGATTGCATGGGTTCCATGCCCTGCATCGAGTCCATGCCTTGCATCGAATCCATACCTTGCATCTGGCTATGGTCCATCCCGGGCATCTGGCTGTGATCCATGCCTTGCATGTCGTTGCCCGCCGCCCAGGCCGAGGTGGTGGCGCCGAGGGTCAGGCTGGCAATGAGTGCCATGGGGTAGTGAAAAACAGTGGTCATGGTCGGCTCCTCATTCCTGCACCCGAACTTCACGGAACATCCCCATCTCCATGTGAAACAGCAGATGACAGTGGTACGCCCAGCGCCCGAGGGCATCGGCGGTGACGCGGTAGCTGCGCTTGGCACCCGGTGGCACGTCGATGGTGTGCTTGCGCACCATGAACTGGCCGCTCTCGTCCTCCAGGTCGCTCCACATGCCGTGCAGGTGGATGGGGTGGGTCATCATGGTGTCGTTGATCAGCACGATGCGCAGTCGCTCGCCGTACTTGAGCAGCAGCGGCGCGGCGTCGGAAAATTTCACGCCATTGAACGACCAGGCGAATTTCTCCATGTGCCCGGTCAGGTGCAGCTCGATCGTACGGCCCGGCTCGCGGCCGTCAGGGTCGGGGAAGGTGCTGCGCAGGTCCGAGTAGGTCAGCACTTTGCGGCCGTTGTTGCGCAGCCCCATGCCGGGGTCGTCGAGCTTGGGCTTGACGCTCATGGCCTGCATGTCCACCAGGGGATTGTCTTTCTCGGTGTCGGGATGCGACAGCATGCCGTCCATGCCCTGCATGGCACCGTGATCCATCCCGGCCATGTCGCCCATGCCCTGCATCTGGCTATGATCCATACCTTGCATCTGGCTGTCGTCCATCCCGGCCATGCCCTGCATCGAGCCGTGGTCCATGCCACTCATCTGCCCCATGTCGCCCATGCTGCCGTGGTCCATGCCACCCATGCCCATGTCGTCCATGGTCACCAATGGCCGCGGGTCCAGGGGCGGCACCGGTGCCGACAACCCGGCCCTGGCCGCGAGGGTGCCGCGGGCATAGCCGGTGCGGTCCATGGACTGGGCGAACAGGGTGTAGGCCTCCTGGGTTGGTTCGACAATGACGTCATAGGTTTCGGCCACGGCGATCCGGAACTCATCGACGCTCACCGGTTTGACGTATTGGCCGTCGGACGCCACCACCGTCATCTTCAAGCCGGGAATACGCACGTCGAAATAGCTCATGGCCGAGCCGTTGATAAAGCGCAGGCGAAGACGTTCGCCAGGCTTGAACAGGCCGGTCCAGTTCATGTCCGGCGCCTGGCCGTTCATGAGATAGGTGTAGGTGGCGCCACTGACATCGGCCAGGTCAGTGGGATTCATCTTCATCTCGGCCCACATCTTGCGGTCGGCCACGGTACTGGCCCAGCCGTTCTTGCCCACATCGTCAATGAAGTCGCCGACGGTGCGTTTGTTGTAGTTGTAGTAGTCCGACTGTTTCTTGAGCTTGCGAAGGATGTTGCCGGGGTCCTCATCGGTCCAGTCGGTGAGCATCACCACATAGTCCCGTTCGTACTGGAAGGGCTCCGGTTCCCGGGCGTCGATCACCAGCGGGCCGTAGACCCCGGATTGTTCCTGGAAGCCGGAATGGCTGTGGTACCAGTAGGTGCCGTTTTGCCGGACCTTGAACTGATACACGTACATGCCGTCGGGTTCGATGCCCTTGAAACTCAACCCCGGAACGCCGTCCATGTTGGCTGGCAGCAGGATGCCGTGCCAGTGGATGGACGTGGTGTCCTTCAAGCGATTGCGCACCCGCAGGGTCACGGTGTCGCCTTCACGCCAGCGCAGCAGCGGGCCGGGGATGCCACCGTTGATGGTCTGGGCGGTGCGTGGCTTGCCGGTGAAATTGACCGGGCTTTCGCCGATGAACAGATCGAACTCGGTGCCGCTCAGGACGTTGGGCTGGCCCGGGCCGGTGACCGCCCAGACAGGCGCGCGCCACAAGCCCAGGCCGCCGAGGATGCCGCCGGCAGTCAGGCCCTTTACGAAGGTTCGCCGGGAAGTTTTTGTTTGCATACGATGGAAGTCCGTCAGTCGATTCGCAGCGAACACGGGGGCAATCCCCCGGTGTCGCTTTGAAAAGAAGATGACATAAGCCGGCCGGGCAGGTGATTACATTTCGGTCAGCTTGCTCTTGCTGGGGCGCGCGTCCGCTTCCAGGGTCGGGCACAGGTCAGAATGATCTTTTGCATCGACGGGATATTCTGTAGCCTTGCCGGCTTCACGCTGTCCCGTGCCTGATTGATACCCACTTTCCCGGCGGTACCCGAGTGGTCCGGAGCCGGGTGTATACTCGACTTTCGCGCTAAACGCGCTTGCAGGTCTTGCGAACATGACGCAAATTTCCGAACGCCTTCTGGTCCAGGCCCACCTCGACGCCAAGCAGCCCAAGCCGCTGACCGCCGAGCAAGAGGCCTGGTACCGCGCCGCCATCGCCGCCGAGCTCAAGGCTCAGGACGCGGTGCTGGTCGCGCACTTCTACTGCGACCCGATCATCCAGGCCCTGGCCGAAGAGACCGGTGGTTGCGTGTCCGACTCCCTGGAAATGGCCCGCTTCGGCAATGCCCACCCGGCCAAGACCGTGGTGGTAGCGGGGGTCAAGTTCATGGGCGAGACCGCCAAGATCCTCAACCCCGAAAAACGTGTGTTGATGCCCACCCTGGAAGCCACCTGCTCCCTGGACCTGGGCTGCCCGGTGGACGAATTCTCAGCGTTCTGCGACCAGCATCCGGAGCGCACCGTGGTGGTGTATGCCAACACTTCGGCGGCAGTGAAGGCCCGGGCCGACTGGGTGGTGACGTCCAGTTGCGCGCTGGAAATCGTCGAGAGCCTGATGGACAACGGCGAGACGATCATCTGGGGCCCGGACAAGCACCTGGGCACTTACATCCAGCGCAAGACCGGCGCCGACATGCTGCTCTGGGACGGTGCCTGCATCGTCCACGAAGAGTTCAAGTCCAAGCAGTTGGAGGACATGAAGGCGCTGTACCCGGACGCCGCGATCCTGGTGCACCCGGAGTCGCCGACGTCGGTGATCGAACTGGCGGATGCCGTGGGCTCCACCAGCCAATTGATCGCCGCGGCCCAGACCCTGCCGAACAAGACGCTGATCGTCGCCACCGACCGGGGCATTTTCTACAAGATGCAGCAGCTGTGCCCGGACAAGGTCTTCATCGAAGCCCCTACCGCCGGCAACGGCGCGGCGTGCCGCAGTTGTGCACACTGCCCATGGATGGCGATGAATACCCTGGAGCGCACGCTCAAGAGCTTGCAGGAGGGCGCCAACGAGATCTTCGTCGACCCGGCGCTGATCCCCCAAGCGATTCGCCCGCTCAAGCGCATGCTGGACTTCACCCAGGCGGCGCGGATGAAGCTGGCGGGCAATGCCTGATTGAAGGCGAGAGGCTTGATCGTTCCCACGCTCTGCGTGGGAATGTAGCCAGGGATGCTCCGCGTCCCAAAAGCCGAACGCGGAGCGTCCGCAGAGGCGTTCCCACGCAGAGCGTGGGAACGATCAAGGATGAACGAAGTTATTTGGTTTTCTTGGGAATCCGCACCAGCTGCGTATCCGAGTAGATGTCATGCCAACTGCGCTTGCGCTTGTCGAACAGCGCCCAGATGAAGCCCAGCCCCACCAGCAGCAATGACGCAATCGCTACCACGAACCGCAACAGCGCCTGCCACAGGCTGATGGCCGTGCCATCGGCGTTCTGTACACGGATGCACCACACCTGCATGCCCAGGGTCTGGCCGTTGTGGGTCCAGAACTTGGCGAAGAAGCCGAACAGCACGAACAGCAGTACGGTGGACAGCAGCGGGTCACCGTCCAGTGCGCCGGCTTCGGTCAGGGCGCGCATTTTTTCTTCGCCGATGATCGCCATCTGGATCATTTTGTAGGCACCGCTGGTGACGATCAGCAGCGCCGTGCACAGCAAGAAGTCATAAAACATCGCTGCCAGGCGACGGCCCAGGCCGGCGGGAGGAAAGTCGCCCTGGGGAGTGAGCAGGTGTTTCGACATGACGGCCTCAGTTGAAAAAAGAAGCCATTTTACGGATTTACGCCCATAAAAAAGCCCCTGATATCAATCAGGGGCTTTTTTATTGTGCGAAAGCCTTAGGCTTCTGCTTGAACCTCGTCAGCCTGCATGCCTTTCTGGCCTTGCACAGCAACGAAAGTGACTTTCTGGCCTTCTTTCAGGCTCTTGAAGCCGTTGCCCTGGATGGCGCGGAAATGCACGAACAGGTCCGGACCGCTTTCAGGCGTGATAAAACCAAAACCCTTCTCGTCGTTGAACCACTTGACGGTACCGCTCTGACGTTGAGACATTTTCTTATTTCCTTTGACGCTAAAATTGATGACAGCCTCTTTCGCATGAAAGAGTACTGGGCTGGGTTGCAGGAAAGTAAGAGACGTCGAACGGGATGTAGCGAACTTCATAAGCTACTGCCCAGGTCACGATTCCAAGCGACCCATGCAAACACAGTGACCAAACTCTACGCCAACTACGAATGAAAAAACAACCCCCCGGGGAAGCCCGTATTTGCTCAGCTTGCAGGCATTTACATACATCGCCGGGCGGGGCTTATTCGATAGGCTAGTTCAATTGTTAACGACCGTTATAAGCGCCATTGAATGTCTAAGGATATGCACCTTTTTATGGCGGTTGCGTTACACATTAGTGCACGTATAACGCAATCGCGTTACTTATAGAAACAGTCAATCAACCGCGGTAGTAGCGTTGTGGGACGAATGGCATTTTGCTTACAAGTAAAGGCACCTTTTTCCCACGCACGATGGCCCAAACTGGCGTATCCAGTGCGACATAGGCGCTGTCCAGGTAACCCATCGCCAACGGACCGCCCAGGGTCGGGCCGAAACCACCGCTGCACACCGTCCCGATAATCTCGCCCGCTTCGTTGACGATCTCTGCGCCTTCGCGCACCGGTGTGCGTTCCTGGGGCAGCAGGCCGACGCGTTTGCGCTTCACGCCGCCCTGTTGTTGGGCGAACACGGTTTCAGCGCCGGGGAAACCGCCAGCGCGAGCGCCGTCGGCACGACGTACTTTGGAAATCGCCCACAACAGGCTGGCTTCGATCGGCGTGGTCTCGGTGTTCATGTCGTGGCCATAGAGGCACAGGCCGGCTTCCAGGCGCAGGGAGTCACGGGCACCGAGGCCGATGGCCGCGACTTCCGGCTCGGCCAGCAGGGCGCGGGCCAGTTTTTCCGCATCGGCGGCGGGTACCGAGATTTCGAAACCGTCTTCACCGGTGTAGCCCGAACGGCTGACAAAGCAGTCCACGCCCAGCAGCGTGACGCGCTGGAACTGCATGAAGGTCATCTTCGCCACGTCCGGCGCCAGGCGTGCGAGCACGGTGACGGCAGCCGGGCCTTGCAGGGCGAGCAGGGCACGGGCTTCGAACAGTGGCTCGATGCTGCACTGCGCACCAATGTGGGCCCGCAGGTGAGCCAGGTCCTGGTCCTTGCAGGCCGCGTTGACCACCAGGAACAGTTCGTCATTGCCCAGGTTGGCGACCATCAGGTCGTCAAGGATGCCGCCGTTCTCGTTGGTGAACATGGCGTAGCGCTGCATGCCCACCGGCAGGTCGATGATGTCCACCGGCACCAGGGTTTCCAGGGCCTTGGCGGCGCCTGCGCCGGTCAGGCGGATCTGGCCCATGTGGGACACGTCGAACAGCCCGGCCTGATCACGGGTGTGCTGGTGTTCCTTCATCACCCCCAGAGGGTACTGCACCGGCATGTCGTAGCCGGCGAACGGCACCATGCGGGCACCGAGTTCGAGGTGCAGCGCGTGCAGCGGGGTCTTCAGCAGTTGTTCGGTGGACATATCAGCTCCTGGAAAAAATGTGGAAGTGAGGCAAGCGCATCAGCATTCGATGATGTTGACCGCCAGACCGCCGCGGGCGGTCTCCTTGTATTTGCTTTTCATGTCGGCGCCGGTCTGGCGCATGGTGCGGATGACTTTGTCGAGGGAGACGAAGTGATGCCCGTCGCCGCGCATGGCCATGCGTACCGCGTTGATGGCCTTCACCGAGCCCATGGCGTTGCGTTCGATGCACGGCACCTGCACCAGGCCGCCGATCGGGTCACAGGTCAGGCCGAGGTTGTGTTCCATGCCGATCTCGGCGGCGTTTTCCACTTGCTGCACGCTGCCGCCGAGCACTTCGCAGAGGGCGCCGGCGGCCATGGAACAGGCCACGCCCACTTCACCCTGGCAACCGACTTCAGCGCCGGAGATGGAGGCGTTTTCCTTGTACAGGATGCCGATGGCGGCGGCGGTCAGCAGGAAACGCACCACGCCATCCTCGCTGGCCCCGGGGATAAAGCGCATGTAGTAATGCAGCACGGCCGGGATGATCCCCGCCGCCCCGTTGGTGGGCGCGGTGACGACGCGCCCGCCATAGGCGTTTTCTTCGTTGACCGCCAAGGCATACAAGTTGACCCAGTCCAGTACTGACAGTGGGTCGCGCAGTGCGGCTTCCGGGTTCTTGCACAGCTGGCGGTGCAACGCCGCGGCCCGGCGCTTGACCTTCAGCCCGCCTGGCAGAATCCCTTCGTTGCGACAGCCGGCGGCCACGCAATCCTGCATCACCTGCCAGATTTTCAGCAGGCCGGCACGGGTCTCGGCTTCGGGGCGCCAGGCGCTTTCGTTGGTCAGCATTACCTGGCTGATGGACAGGCCATAGGTGCTGCAATGACCCAGCAGGTCCTTGGCACTCTTGAACGGGAAGGTCAGGGGCGTAGCATCTTCGACGATGCGGTCGGCGCCGGCCGCGTCTTCATCGACGACAAAGCCGCCGCCGACCGAGTAGTACTCGCGGCTGCGCACTTGCAGCCCGGCGGCATCAAAGGCGCGGAAGATCATGCCGTTGGGGTGGAAGGCCAGCGGCTTGCGGATCATTGCCAGGTGCAGCTTTTCATTGAATTCGATGGAGTGTTCGCCGAGCAGGTTCAGGCGACCGCTGCTGCGGATCGCTTGCAGGCGGGCGTCGACGGTTTCGGTGTCCACGGTGTCGGGATGCTCGCCTTCCAGGCCCAGCAGCACGGCCTTGTCGCTGCCGTGGCCCTTGCCCGTGGCGCCGAGCGAGCCGTAGAGCTCGACCTTGACGCTGGTGGTGCAATTGAGCAAGTCATCGCGACGCAGCCCCTCGGCGAAACGGGCAGCGGCACGCATCGGGCCGACGGTATGGGAGCTGGAAGGGCCGATACCGATCTTGAACAGGTCGAACACGCTTAACGACATGGTGTTTCTCCGGTTTCTTTTTATGAGGATCGACGGTGGTTTAAGGTCTGACATGGATCCTTGTGGGAGCGAGCCTGCTCGCGATAGCGGAGTGTCAGGCAACATCTCTATTGGCTGTTACGCCGCTATCGCGAGCAGGCTCGCTCCCACAGGGGATTCGGAGGGCTGGTAGATCGCCCTCCGTTCAGGTCAAGCGTAGCTTTCGATCGACGGGCAGGCGCAGACCAGGTTGCGGTCGCCGAACACGTTGTCGACCCGGCCCACGGGCGGCCAGTACTTGCCTTCGATCAACGACGCCACCGGGTACACCGCCTGTTCGCGGCTGTAAGGGTGGGTCCACTCACCGACGATTTCCGCCGCGGTGTGCGGGGCGTTTTTCAGTGGGTTGTCGTCTTTGTCCAGGCTGCCGTTTTCCACCGCGCGAATTTCTTCGCGGATGCAGATCATGGCGTCGCAGAAGCGGTCCAGTTCTTCCTTGGATTCGCTTTCGGTCGGCTCGATCATCAACGTGCCGGCCACCGGGAACGACATGGTCGGCGCGTGGAAACCGAAGTCGATCAGGCGCTTGGCCACGTCATCGACGCTGATGCCGCTGCTGTCCTTGAGTGGACGCAGGTCGAGGATGCATTCATGGGCCACCAGACCGTTACTGCCGGAGTAGAGCACCGGGTAGTGCTCTTCCAGGCGACGGGCGATGTAGTTGGCGTTGAGGATCGCCAGTTGCGAGGCGCGCTTGAGGCCGGCGCCGCCCATCATGCGGATATACATCCAGGTGATCGGCAGGATGCTCGCGCTGCCGAATGGCGCCGCGCACACCGCGCCTTCCTTGCGTTCCATGTTGGCGTGGCCCGGCAGGAACGGTGCCAGGTGCGACTTGACGCCAATCGGGCCGACGCCCGGGCCGCCACCGCCGTGGGGAATGCAGAAGGTCTTGTGCAGGTTCAGGTGCGACACGTCGCCGCCGAACTTGCCTGGGGCGCAGAGGCCGACCATGGCGTTCATGTTGGCGCCGTCGATGTACACCTGGCCGCCGTTGTCATGAATGATGCCGCAGATTTCGCGGATGCCTTCTTCGAACACACCGTGAGTGGACGGGTAGGTGATCATCAATGCGGCGAGGTGTTCGCGGTGCTCGATGGCCTTGGCCCGCAGGTCTTCGATGTCGACGTTGCCGCGGGCATCGCAGGCGGTCACGACCACGCGCATGCCGGCCATGTGGGCGGTGGCCGGGTTGGTGCCGTGGGCCGAGGACGGGATCAGGCAAATGTCGCGACGGTCTTCGCCACGGCTCTGGTGATAGGCACGGATCGCCAGCAGGCCAGCGTATTCGCCCTGGGAACCGGCGTTGGGTTGCAGCGACACTGCGTCATAGCCGGTGGCGGCGCAGAGCATGGCCTCCAGCTCGTCGGTCAGTTGCTGGTAGCCAGCGCTCTGCTCGGCCGGGGCGAATGGGTGCAGGGCGCCGAACTCGGCCCAGGTCACCGGGATCATTTCGCTGGCGGCGTTGAGTTTCATGGTGCAGGAACCCAGCGGGATCATGGTGCGATCCAGGGCCAGGTCCTTGTCGGCGAGCTTGCGCAGGTAGCGCATCAGCTCGGTTTCGGAGTGGTAGCGGTTGAACACTGGGTGGCTGAGGATCGCCGATTGGCGCACCAGCTCGGCCGGGATACGGCTTTGCACGCTGGCGGCCAGTGCCGCGAAGTCCGGCAGTGCCTTGCCGTCGGCCAACAGCTTCCACAGTGCTTCAACGTCAGCCTGGCTGGTGGTCTCGTCCAGGGACAGGCCCAAGCGTTCAGCGTCCACCACACGCAGGTTGATGCGCTGTGCGCGGGCCTTGTCGTGCAGGGCAGCGGTTTGCGCGCCGGTGCGCAAGGTCAGGGTGTCGAAGAAGCTCTCTTGCTCGACGCTCAGCCCTAGCGCGCCCAGGCCCTTGGCGAGGATCGCGGTCAGGTGATGGATGCGATTGGCAATTTGCACCAGGCCCTTGGGACCGTGGTACACGGCGTACATGCTGGCGATGTTGGCCAGCAGTACCTGGGCGGTGCAGATGTTGCTCGTGGCTTTCTCGCGGCGGATGTGTTGCTCGCGGGTCTGCATCGCCAGGCGCAGGGCCGGCTTGCCGAAACGGTCCACGGAAACGCCAACCAGACGACCCGGCATGTCGCGCTTGAAGGCGTCCTTGGTGGAGAAATACGCCGCGTGCGGGCCACCGAAGCCCAGCGGCACACCGAAGCGCTGGGCGCTGCCGATGGCCACGTCGGCGCCGAATTCACCTGGCGGGGTCAACAGGGTCAGGGCCAGCAGGTCCGCAGCCACGGCCACCAAGGCGTTGGCAGCGTGGAAGCGTTCGGTCAGTTCGCGGTAGTCGAACAGGTCACCGTTGCTGGCTGGGTACTGCAGCAGCGCGCCGAAGAAACCGCTGACGTCGCTCAGTTCGCGCTCATCGCCGACCACCACGTCGATGCCCAGGGGCTCGGCACGGGTGCGCAGCACGTCGAGGGTTTGCGGGTGGCTGTGTACGGAGGCGAAGAACGCGTTGCTGCCCTTGTTCTTGCTCAGGCGCTTGCAGAAGGTCATGGCTTCGGCGGCGGCGGTGGCTTCGTCGAGCAAGGAGGCGTTGGCGATCGGCAGGCCGGTAAGGTCGCTGATCAAGGTCTGGAAGTTCAACAGCGCTTCGAGACGGCCCTGGGATATTTCTGGCTGGTACGGGGTGTAGGCGGTGTACCAGGCCGGGTTTTCCAGCAGATTGCGCAGGATCGGTGACGGCGTATGGCAGTTGTAGTAGCCCTGGCCGATGTAGGTCTTGAACAGTTGGTTCTTGGCGGCGATGGCCTTGATCGAGGCCAGTGCATCGGCTTCGCTCTGGCCGTCGCCCATGTCCAGCACGCTGGTGCCCTTGATGCTTTCCGGGATGACGCTGGCGCTCAGGGCTTCAAGGGAGTCGTAGCCCAGGCGCTCGAGCATGGCTTGCTCGTCGCTGGCACGCGGGCCGATGTGGCGGGCGATGAATTCGTTGGCAGTGCCGAGATTAACGGTCATGTGGCGCTCCTCAGGCTTCGGCGTTGGCTTTGATCAGGCGGTCGTAAGCGTCCTGATCCAGCAGTTGGCCAACGGCAGCGGCGTTGACTGGCTTGAAACGGAAAAACCAGCCATCGCCCAGGGGATCTTCGTTGACCAGTTCCGGATTGCTTTCCAGGGCCGGGTTCACTTCGAGCACTTCACCGTCCAGTGGCATGTAGACACCGCTGGCCGCTTTCACCGATTCCACGGTGGAGGCTTCGGCACCCTTGTCATAGCTTTGCAGTTCCGGTAACTGAACATAGACCACATCGCCCAAGGCGTTCTGGGCAAACGCAGTAATACCGACAGTAACGCTGCCGTCGGCTTCGGTGCGCAGCCATTCGTGATCTTCAGTGAAACGCAACTCGCTCATGGAAACTCCTGGGGCCAGATTCGTCTGGTGGACGCGAAGAAGGCGCGGGGCTTGGCCCGGCCGAATGCTAATACCCATAGCAAGAATGCGGCCAATATTAATAAGTGCTTATATATCAACCGCTTGACTGGTTTTTTCGAAGCTTGGCTCGACTTCGCTGTAGCGAAATCGCTACAGCTGGGAGGCTGGATAAAATCGTTGTGGGATCAAAGCCTTGCGCAGCGCTGCTTAGCGATGAGTGTAGCGATATCGTTCCACTGTAGCGCTTTCAGTACAGGTGGAGGTCGTTTTTGACGCGATTTCGACCACAACACAGAACCCTTGTGGGAGCGAGCTTATGGTTTCCCGGAAATCCCGTATTTACGCAACCGATGGGCAATCGCGGTGTGGGAAGTTTGCAGGCGGTTGGCGAGCTGGCGGGTGGAGGGGTAGTTGACGTAGAGGCTTTCGAGCAGGTGCTTCTCGAAGCTTTCCACGGCCTGTTCCAGGCTTTCGACTTCCACATCGCCCTGACGCGCCACGGAGGTGCCGGCGATGTCCAGGTCGCCGATATCCACCAGGCTGCTTTCGCAAATGGCGGCGGCGCGGAAGATCACGTTCTGCAATTGCCGCACGTTGCCCGGCCAGCGGTTGCCCAGCAGGGCCGGGTAAGTGCCGGGCGCCAGGCGGCAGACCGGGCGCTGGATCTGCGCGCAGGCCTGCTGCATGAAGTAACGCGCCAGCAGCAGGATGTCCTGGCCGCGTTCCCGCAGCGGCGGGACTTCGACATTGAGCACGTTCAGGCGATAGAACAGATCTTCGCGGAACGAGCCCTCGCTGACCATTTTCTCCAGGTTGCGGTGGGTGGCGCTGAGGATCCGCACGTTGACCTTGATTTCCCGGTCGCCGCCCACCCGGCGGAAGCTGCCATCGTTCAGGAAGCGCAGCAGCTTGGCTTGCAGGTACGGCGACATCTCGCCGATTTCATCGAGGAATACCGTGCCCTGGTTCGCCAGCTCCATCAGCCCTGGTTTGCCGCCCCGTTGCGCCCCGGTGAAGGCGCCGGGGGCATAGCCGAACAGTTCGCTTTCCGCCAGGTTCTCCGGCAATGCCGCGCAGTTCAGGGCCAGGAACGGTGCGCCATGACGGGCGCTGATGGCGTGGCAAGCCCGGGCCACCAGTTCCTTGCCGGTGCCGGTTTCGCCCTGGATCAGCAGCGGTGCATCCAGCGCCGCGACCCGCTGGGCCCGGGCTTTGAGGGTGCGGATCGCCGGGGATTCGCCCAGCAGCGCGTCGAAACCTTCGGCGTGATCGTGATGCAGGGCCGACAGGCGCTCGCCGATGCGGTTCGGCTGGTACAGCGTCAGCAGCGCGCCGGCGTCGGTGATGGGGGTGGCGTCCAGCAGCAAGGTCTGGCCGTTGAGGGTGATTTCCCGCAGCGGCAAGCGAAAACCGTTCTCCAGCAAGGCGTCCAGCAAGGCCTCGTCACCGAACAGCTCGGCCACGCTTTCCCCGGCCGGTTCACGACCGTACAGGGCAATCAGCGCCGGATTGGCCAGCAACACCTTGCCGGCACTGTCCAGGGCCAGTACCGGGTCGGTCATGGCCGCGAGCAAGGCATCGAGCTGCAAGTGCCGACGCTGGCCCGGCAGGATGTCCACCACGGTGACCGCCTGCACGCCGCGCACGCTGAACAGCGCCTCGCGCAACTCGTCGAGCACTTGCGGGCTGAGGGTCGGGGCGTCGATGTAGACGTTGGGCGGCACCATCTCCACCGCATCCAGATTGAGATTGCGCCCACCGAGCAAGGCCAGGACTTCCTGGGTGATGCCGACGCGGTCGATAAAACTGACGTGGATACGCATGGGGCGATGGATTCTGGAACTCGGAGGGCCGCAAGTATGCCTTGGGGCGGGCTAATGGTGAAATCCTGGCGCAAAGCTTGAGGCCGTACAGAGATCCCTTGTGGGAGCGAGCTTGCTCGCGATAGCGATGTATCAGTCGACATTAATTTGGCTGACACACCGTCTTCGCGAGCAAGCTCGCTCCCACAAGGGGAATTCGGTGGGGCTACTACTGTTTAGAGCCCCACGTCCCACTCGGGCATCTCGGGAAACTTCAGCACCAGAAAATCCAGCAGGCTGCGCAGCGCCGACGGCATGTGTTTGCGTGAGGCGTACACCGCGTACATGTTCATCCGCCGCGGTTCGGCGTGAGGCAGCAGGCGGATCAGTTCGCCGTTCTTGATGTGAGCGCCGGCCTGGTAGCTGGGCAGCATGGCCACGCCGGCACCGGCTATCGTGGCCTGAAGCAATGTGCTGGCTTCGTTGGCGCTGATGTTGCCCTGCACCGGCACCGAGACCTGCTCGCCGTCCTGCTCGAAATGCCACAGGCTCTTGCCGACGTAGGAGTGGGTCAGGCAGTTGTGCCGGCTCAGCTCTTCCACGCGCAGCGGTGTCGAGTGTTCACGCAGATAGTGCGGCGAGGCGCAGATCACCGAGCGGCAGACCGTGAGGCGGCGGGCAATCAGGTTCGGGTCCAGGTCGTTGCTCATGCGGATCGCCAGGTCGATGCGCTCATCCACCAGGTTCACGGTGCGGTCGAGCATTTGCAGGTCGACGCTCACCCCTGGGTAGCGCTTGACGTATTCGGCCATGGCGCTCGCCAGTTGGGCCTGGCCGAACGAGGTGCTGGCGCTGATGCGCAGCATGCCCCGTGGCGCGTCGTCCGGGGTGCTGACGGCGGCTTGCATGTCGCCGGACAGCTCGAGCATCTGCCGGCAGCGCGGCAGGATCTCCGTGCCTGCGGCCGTCAGGCTCAGCTTGCGAGTGGTGCGGTGCATCAGCCGGGCACCGACCCAGTCCTCCAGCTCCGCCAGATACCGCGACACCACCGGCCGCGACAGGTCCAGATGCTCGGCCGCCGCCGACTGGCTGCCCAGGTCCACCACCGTGACGAACACCCGCATTGCTTGTAGACGATCCATGATCTGCCCGATTTCAGAAACAAACTATGTTCGATCATCGCATTTTTTGAAACGAGTCAGGTCACTAAGCTCCATCTCATTCCCTTTCGGGCTTTTGGACAACGGAGCACACCATGACCGGATTTATCCCCCTCAAGCGCCTGCTGCTGGCAACCGCCGCCCTGGCCTTCACCGCCCAGACCTGGGCCGCCGGCTTGACGCTGGACGTCTACAACCCCGGCGCGGCGGCGGTTTTCCCGGTGACCTCGGTGTTGGTCAGCGGTGAAAAAGAAGCGATCCTGGTAGACGCCCAGTTCGGCAAGACCCAGGCCGCACAGGTGGTGGAAAAAATCCGCGCCAGCGGTAAGCGATTGACCACGATCTACATCAGCCATGGCGATCCGGACTACTATTTTGGTTTGGAAACCCTCACCGCCGCGTTCCCTGAGGCCAAGGTGCTGGCGTCCGCGCCGACCGTCGCGCACATCAAGCAGACCATGGACGGCAAGCTGAAATATTGGGGGCCGATCCTGAAGACCGATGCCCCGGCCAAAGCCATCTTGCCCCAGGTGCTCAAGGGCGACAGCCTGACCCTGGAAGGCCAGCGCTTGCAGATCGTCGGCCTCGATGGCCCACAGCCGGACCGCAGTTTCGTGTGGATTCCATCGATCAAGGCCGTGGTAGGCGGTGTGGTGGTGGCCGAGAACATTCACGTCTGGATGGCTGACACCCAGACACCGCAGTCCCACAAGGACTGGTTGGCGACCCTCGCCGGTATTGAAAAGCTGCAACCGAACACCGTGATCCCGGGCCACTACCTGGGTGAAAGCACCCGGTCCCTGGCTCCGGTGACATTCACCGCTGGCTACATCAAGGCCTTCGATGAAGAAACCGCCAAGGCCAAGGATTCCGCCGCGCTGATCGCCGCCATGAAGCAACGCTACCCGAACCTGGGTGAAGACAGCTCCCTGGAGCTCAGTGCCAAGGTGGCAAAGGGCGAGATGAAGTGGTGAGAAACGATCTTTGATCGGAGCACCGTTATGGCGAGGGGATAAATCCCCTCGCACAAGAGCATGCATTTCGAACATCGCTAACCAATGGAGAACACCATGAGCAAAATCGCAATCATCGGCGCCACCGGTCGCGCCGGCAGCCAATTGCTGGAAGAAGCCCTGCGCCGTGGTCACAGCGTGACGGCCATTGCCCGCAACACCGCGAAAATAGGTGAAAGGGCCGGGGTGGTCAGCAAGCAACTGGACGTATTGGACAGCGAGGCATTGTCGGCGGCGGTGACCGATCACGATGTGGTGATCAGCGCGGCCCACTTTGCCACCGTGCCGGCCGACAAGGTCATCGCGCCGGTGAAAGCCGCCGGGGTCAAGCGTTTGCTGGTGGTCGGCGGGGCCGGTTCGTTGCTGCTCCCGGACGGCTCTCGTGTGATCGACAGCGATGGCTTCCCGGAGGAATACCTGGCCGAAGCCAGCGCCGGAGCGTTGTTCCTGGACGTACTGCGCCAGGAGCAGGACCTGGACTGGACCTTCCTTTCGCCTTCGGCAGAGTTCGTCGAAACCGAGCGCACGGAGCAGTTTCGTCTTGGCAAGGATCACTTGCTGTTCGACGCCGCCGGGCGCAGTTGGATCAGCTTTGCCGATTACGCCATTGCGATGATCGATGAAGTGGAAACACCGCAGTTTTCGCGGACGCGGTTTACCGTCGGCTACTGATCACTGGTTTGTGTAGGAGCTGTCGAGCAACGCGAGGCTGCGATCTTTCCTTGGACACTTGAGTCTCTAGCGAAAGATCAAAAGATCGCAGCCTCGCTTCGCTCGACAGCTCCTACAGGGATCAGCCGTGAACCCGCACCCAGACGCTGACCAGCACCGTCGCCGCCATCAACCACGCCACCGCCGCCACGGCCAGGGACGCCTCCAGGCGCATGCGGTCGACCATCACGTAAAGGGTCGCCAAGTAGACGAAGTACGGAATGATCGACCACATCCCAAACACGATGGTGGTCTTCAGGTCGTCCACCGAGCGGCCCTTGCCGACGATGTAATGGGCAATCAGGGCGAAGGTCGGGAACAGCGGCACCAGCCCGGCGATGTAATAGTTCTTGGTCTTGGCCAGCATCGCCAGGATGACCACCACGGCTGCACCGAGCGCCGCCTTGAAAATCATATCCACAGGTTTCCCGCCCAGTTGATTAATGGCTCAAGCCATATTTTTTGACTTTGTCGAACAGCGTGGTCTTGGCCATGCCCAGTTCCAGGCTGGCCTGGGTCAGGTTGCCACCGCTGCGTTGCAGGGCGTCCACCAGCAGGTTGCGCTCGAAGGCTTCGACTGCTTCGGCGAAGGCCAGGCCCTGGTTGCCGCCGCTGGCACCGGAGCGCTTGAACGCCGGCAGGCCAAGGGCGTAACGCTCGGCGACGTTGCGCAGTTCGCGTACGTTGCCCGGCCAGTCGTGGCTCATCAGGTTCGACAGGGTCTGGTTGTCCAGCTCCGGTACCGTGCGATCGAAGCGCAGGGACGACTGCTGGAGAAAGTGCTTGAACAGTTGCAGGATGTCTTCGCGCCGCTCGCGCAGTGGCGGCAGTTCCAGGGTCACCACGTTGAGTCGGTAATACAGGTCGCTGCGGAACTGCCCGGTCCGGCCCATTTCGTCCAGGTCGGACTTGGTGGCGGCGATCACCCGGCAATCCACGGCCACGCTCTGGTTCGAACCCAGGCGCTCGAGGGTGCGTTCCTGCAACACGCGCAGCAACTTGATCTGCAAGGGCAGGGGCATGCTTTCCACTTCATCGAGAAACAGCGTGCCACCGTCGGCGTGCTCGATCTTGCCGATCCGCCGTTTGCCGGCTCCGGTAAAGGCATTGGCCTCGTGGCCGAAAATCTCGCTTTCGAACAGGTTCTCCGGCAGGCCGCCGCAGTTCAGCGCGACGAACTGCTTGTCGTGGCGTCGGCTGAAATCGTGCAGGCAGCGAGCGACCAGTTCCTTGCCGGTGCCGGTTTCACCTTCGATCAGCACGTTGGCCGAGGTATCGGCGACGTTGGCGATCAGCGCGCGCAGGTGCTGCATGGCGGGCGAGCGGCCAATGATCCGGCCTTCCAGGGAATCGCGTTCGGCCAATTGCCGACGCAGCGATGACACTTCCCGGGCGAGGCTGCGCTGCTCCAGGGCACGGCGGGCGACGTCCACCAGGCGTTCAGGGGAGAAGGGTTTCTCCATGAAGTCATAGGCGCCTTTTTGCATGGCGCCGACGGCCATGGAGATGTCGCCGTGGCCAGTGATCAGCACCACCGGCAAGCTGCGGTCCCGTGCCTTGAGGCGGGTCAGCAGTTCCAGGCCGTCGATGCCCGGCAGGCGAATGTCGCTGATGACGATGCCGGCAAAGTTATCGTCGACGCGCTCCAGGGCCTCTTCGGCGCTGCCCACGCCGATGCAGGGAATGTCTTCCAGGGTCAGCGCCTGCTGGCAGCCCAGCAGGACATGGGGGTCGTCTTCGACGATCAGTACGCTCAGGTCGTTGTTCATAGCGGCTCGGCAGGTAAAAGGCTTACCAACGGTAAACTGAGGACAAACGTGGTTCCACTGCCCTCGACCGGATGCTCGACACCCAGGTATCCACCCGTGGCGGCGGCCAGGCTGGCGGAAAGCGTCAGGCCCAGGCCCAGGCCTTGTTCGCCGGGTTTGGTGGTGAAGAAGGGTTCGAACAGATGCTTGCGTGCTTGCGGGTCAATGCCATGGCCGTTATCCCGCACGCGCAGGCGATATTTGCCATCGCCGGCCTGGCCTTCGAGCCACAGCTGCGGTTCGGGTTGTGTCTGCATGGCGTCCAGGGCATTGCCGATCAGGTTCACCAGGATCTGCTCCAGGCGCGTCTGGTCAATGTGCACCTGGACATCGTCGAAGCTGGAATGAATCTGGATGTTCAAGCTTTCAAGGCGGGCGCCCAGCAGTTGCAGCGCAGCCTCGACGCCTTTGCCGAGGCTGGCCTGGCCCTGGTCGTCGCCACGGCGGGCAAAGGAGCGCAGGCTGGCGGTGATCCGGCCCATGCGGTCGATCAAATCGTTGATGGTCTTGAGGTTGGCGCTGGCGATGTCCAGCTGGCCGCGTTCCAGGAAGCGCACGGTATTGCCGGACAAGGTGCGCAGTGCCGCCAGCGGCTGGTTGAGTTCGTGGGCGATGCTGGTGGACATCTGGCCGATGGCTGCCAGTTTACCGGCCTGGACCAATTCGTCCTGGGCCCGGCGCAAGGTCTCTTCGGCCTGCCGCCGCTCGCGGATCTGGCCCTTGAGTCGTTCGTTGCTGGCGCGCAGGTCGGTGGTGCGTTCGGTAATCCGACGCTCGAGCTGGTTGTTGGCTTGCTGCAAGGCTTCCCGGGCCGCGAGACGGGTGGCGATGACCTTGCGCCGTTCGTTCCAGGCGATCAACAGGAACGCCACCAGGGCGAAGGCCACGGCTACCAGGATGCCTTGGTTGATCGCCTGGCGACGCAGGTCTTCAAGTGGGGTCAGCAGGGTGAAATTCCACGGGGTATCGCTCAAGGGCCGGGTCTGCGACAAGTAGCTGATGGCGCGCTCGTCGGACACCAGTTCGCTGTTGGCCGGGAACGTCAGTTTCTCCATGCCTTCGGCCAGGCGTTCCCGGGCCAGGGGCACCAGTTCATTGAGCGGGAACCAGTAGTACTGCAGGCTGCGGGCCAGGTGTTCCTTGGTGTCGTCGCTCAGGGGGCGAACCGACTTGAGCCGCCGCGCCGGGTCGCTGGACAGGATGATGATGCCGTTCTCGTCACTGACGAACGCCTCCAGCCGCGCTCGCTGCCAGCGTTCCTCCAGGGCTTCGAGGCGCACCTTGACCACGGCCACGCCGATGATCTTGCCTTGTTGCTCCAGACCATGGGCCAGGTAGTAGCCGGGTTCGCCGTTGGTGCTGCCGATGCCGTAGAAGCGCCCCGGCTGGCCGCGCACGGCGTTCTGGAAATAGGCGCGAAAGGACAGGTCTTCGCCCAGGTAACTGTCGACATCGCGCCAGTTGCTGGTGGCCATCACCCGGCCGGTGGTGTCCATCACGTAGATGGCCCGGCTGCGGCTGCGGCGGTTCAGGCCTTCGAGGTATTCATTGACGGTCCTGCGGTGCTCGGGCGTCGGGTCGTCGAGCAGTTGCGAGACACTCGACTCAAGCTCCAGCAGGCTAGGCAGGTAGGTGTACTTGCTGATCTCGCTCTCGACCGCACGGGCGTGCAGCTCCAACTGGCGTTCGCCATTCTCGGCGAGGCCACGTACGCCATAGTGCTCGCTGATCCAGAAGCCGAGGTAACCCAGGCCGATCATCAGGGCGATGACCAGTGGCGGCAGGAACAGATGGCGGATCAGGCGGGGTTTCACGGCGAGTGATGGCGGCGCGGCGCGATAGAGGGTGGGGTCGCATTTCATCACAGAAGCCTTGGGTCAACCACAACACAAATCGACAAGCCAACACTTCTCCCTTGTGGGAGCGAGCTTGCTCGCGAAGGCGGTGTGTCAGCCACATTGATGTTGAATGTGCTGCCCTCTTCGCGAGCAAGCTCGCTCCCACAGTGGGGAGCGGTGTTGTTTAGTGCTGCAGGATTTTCTCAAGGAAATGCTGCGCGCGTTCGGAGCGGGCGCTGATGTCGCCGAAGAACTCTTCTTTCTTGCAGTCTTCGATGATCTGGCCCTGGTCCATGAAGATCACCCGGTTCGCCACTTTGCGGGCGAAGCCCATTTCGTGGGTCACGCACATCATGGTCATGCCTTCGTGGGCCAGTTGCACCATGACGTCGAGCACTTCGTTGACCATTTCCGGGTCAAGGGCCGAGGTCGGTTCGTCGAACAGCATCACCACCGGGTCCATCGCCAGGGCACGGGCAATCGCCACACGTTGCTGCTGGCCGCCGGAGAGCTGGCCCGGGTGCTTGTGGGCGTGGGCCGAGAGGCCGACCCGCTCAAGCAGTTGCAGGCCTTTCTTGGTGGCTTCTTCCTTGCTGCGGCCCAGCACCTTGATCTGCGCGATGGTCAGGTTTTCGGTAATGGTCAGGTGCGGGAACAGTTCGAAATGCTGGAACACCATGCCCACGCGCGACCGCAGCTTCGGCAGATTGGTCTTCGGGTCGGCGATGGACGTGCCGTCGACCACGATGTCGCCTTTCTGGAACGGTTCCAGGGCGTTCACGCACTTGATCAGCGTGGACTTGCCCGAACCCGACGGCCCGCACACCACCACCACCTCACCCTTGCTGACCTCGGTGCTGCAATTGGTCAGTACCTGGAAGTCCCCATACCACTTGTTGATGTTTTTGATAGAGATCATACGGCGAACCTTTTTTGCAGACGCTTGACCAGCTGCGAGGCGGCAAAGCTGACGGTGAAGTACACGAGACCTGCGATGATCAGGAACTCATTGGAGCGGCCGATGATGTCACCACTGGCCCGCGAAGCATTGAGGAAGTCCACCAGGCCGACCGTGTAGACCAGCGAGGTGTCCTGAAACAGGATGATGCTTTGTTGCAACAGCAGCGGGGTCATCTTGCGAAACGCCTGGGGCAGGATGATCAGGCGCATGGTCTGGCCGTAATTCATGCCCAGTGCCTGGGCGGCGCCCATCTGGCCCTTGGGAATCGACTGCACGCCGGCCCGGACGATTTCGCAGAAGTACGCCGCTTCGAACATCATGAACGCCACGATGCAAGAACCGAATGCCCCGATCGGCGTGTCTTCGCCGGTGATCCAGCGCAGCACGAACGGCACCGCCAGGTAGAACCAGGTGATCACCAGCAGCAGCGGGATCGAGCGGAAATAGTTGACATAGGCGCCAGCGAGATTGGAGACCAGCTTGTTATGGGACAAGCGCATCAGCGCCAGGATCGTGCCGAGGATGATCCCGCCGACCACGCCCAAGGCCATCAGCTTGAGGGTCATCACCATGCCGTTCCACAAACCGGGAATGGCCGGGATGATGCCAGTGAAGTCGAGTTCCATTATTTACCCCCCACGGAGATCAGGCCGGGCACCGCGACTTTCTTCTCGACCATGCGCATGAGCAGCATCAGGCTCATGTTCAGGGTGAAATAGATCAGCGTGGCCAGGGTGAAGGCTTCGAACAGGTTGGCGGAGAACTCGGCGGTCTGCTTGGTCTGCGCGAGCAACTCCATCAGGCCGATCAGCGAGGCCACGGAGGAGTTCTTGAAGACGTTGAGGAATTCCGAGGTAAGCGGCGGAATGATGATCCGGTAGGCCTGGGGCAGCAGCACGTTCCAGTAGATCTGTGGCAGCTTGAAGCCCATGGCGCGGGCGGCGGATTCCTGGCCGCGCGGCAGCGCCTGGATACCGGTGCGCACCTGTTCGCAAACCCGGGCGGCGGTGAACAGGCCCAGGCACACCACGACGCTCAGGTAGGCCGAGGTGGTCGGGTTCAGGTCCTGCTTGTACCACTCCTGCATATCGGCGGGCAGCAGGTCCGGCACCAGGAAGTACCAGATGAACAGCTGAACCAGCAGCGGCACATTACGAAAGAGTTCCACGTAGCAGGTAGCGATGCCCGACACCAGCCGGTTCGGCACGGTACGCATGACGCCTAGCACCGAGCCCAGCAGCAGGGCGATGATCCAGGCTACGACGGCGATGGCGATGGTCCAGCCCAAACCGGTCACGTACCAGTCGAGATAGGTCTCGCTGCCCACGCCGGTGGACTTGAAGAACACGCCCCAGTCCCAGTTGTAATTCATTAGGGTCTCCCCTCAGATCGTTCGATGTACAAATGCCCGCCTGGGGAAACTCCGTTCCCGCCCGACTTGAAGGCCAGGCACACGCGATCGGCTCGACAGCCACCGGTTCGAGTGTTTCCAGATTTGCCAGCAGGGAGTGACCATCCCCTGAAAGGGCCGGGCCCCTTCAGGAGATAAGGTTAGTCAGAAATCAGGATTTCTTGTCGTCAGCCGCTTTATCGGTCGGCTTGGCGATCAGTGCCTTGAGTTCGTCGCTCATCGGGAAGTTCAGGTTCAGGCCTTTTGGCGGGATAGGTTGCATGAACCATTTTTCGTAGATCTTGTTGATCTCGCCCGAAGCGTAGGTGGCCTTGATGGCGTCATCGACAGCCTTTTTGAACGGCTCGTCGCCCTTGCGCATCATGCAGCCATAGATTTCGTAGGACTGCGGGGTGCCGGTCACGGCCCAGTCATCGGCTTTCTTGGCCTTGGCGGCTTCGCCAGCCAGCAGGGCGTCGTCCATCATGAACGCGACGGCACGACCCGATTCCAGCATCTGGAAGGATTCGCCGTGGTCCTTGGCGGAGATGACGTTCATGCCCATCTGCTTGTCGGCGTTCATCGCCTTGAGGATACGCTCGGACGTGGTGCCGGCGGTGGTCACGACGTTCTTGCCCTTGAGGTCGTCGAAATCCTTGTACTTGGAGTCTTTCTTGGACAGCAGCTTGGTGCCGATCTCGAAAATGCCAACGGAGAAGTCAACCTGCTGCTGACGCTCGACGTTGTTGGTGGTGGAGCCGCATTCCAGGTCCACGGTGCCGTTCTGCACCAGCGGGATACGGGTTTGCGAGGTGACCAGGTTGTATTTGACCTGCAGGTTGGGCAGGTCCAGGTCTTTTTTCAGCGCTTCGACGACTTTCATCTGGATATCGTGGGAGTAGCCAACCGGTTTGCCGGAAGCGTCCGCGATGTAGGAAAACGGAATGGAAGCGTCGCGATGGCCAAGCGTGACAACGCCGGACTCTTTGATCTTTTTCAGTGTGCCGGTCAGTTCGGCTGCGAAAACCGGAGTGCTGATCAGAGCGGCAGCAATGGCTGCGCCCAGGAGATGGGGAACGATACGCATCGATGTTTCCTCGACATTGTTTTTTTTATTTCGGCCGGTTTGTTGGCCCTGAGTACTTCGAAGTGCCTGGCAGCTCCTGTTGTGTTGGCGTACAGGCATTCGTCTCCAGGAGTGTAGAGCATGACTCGTGCCAGGCCAGTTGCGTCTGTTTAAAATGTTGTTTTTAAAGGTAATTAATGTTTTGTTCCAGGTTTTTTGCGACCTGTTTCATCCGGTTAGCCGAACTGACTGATGGGTTCTGTTCGGAAAACCGAATGGCTTGAGACTGCATCGATCCATTGTGGGAGCGAGCTTGCTCGCGAATGTGGTGTGCCAGCCACATAGATGTTGAATGTGCAGGTGTCATCGCGAGCAAGCTAGCTCCCGCAGGGTTCGGCGGTGTGTTCCAGAATGCAAAAAGCCCCTGAATCGCAGGATTCAGGGGCCTTGGGTTCAGCGGGCTAGCGTTCAGGCCGCTTCGATCTTGCGGCGGTTGTGTTCGACCTTGTCCAGGTACTGCTGCAGTTTCTCCTGCTCGAGCGGGGTAGTGAACAAGCCCAGCTTGCTGCGGCGCCACAGGATGTCCTGGGCATCGACGGCCCACTCGTCGCTGCACAGGTAGTCGACTTCGCGGGTATAGAGACCGGCGCCGATGTGCTCGCCCAGGTCACCCAGGTTGTGCACGCCTTCGAGCATGCGCCAGGTGCGGCTGCCATAGGTGGTGGCCCAGCGGCGGGCGATGTCGGTTGGGAGCCAGTCGAACTTGTCGCGGATCGCCGAGCACAGCGCCTGCGGGGTGGTCATGTTTTCGCCGCCGGGGAGGGCCTCTACGGCGGTCCAGCTCGGACGCATCTGGGTGAAGTACGGGGCCAGTTGCGCCATCGCCGATTCGGCCAGTTTGCGGTAGGTGGTCAGCTTGCCGCCGAACACCGACAGCAAGGGGGCTTCTTCACCGCCACCCGACAGCGCCAGGGTGTAGTCGCGGGTCACGGCCGATGGGTTGTCGGATTCGTCGTTGCACAGCGGACGCACACCGGAATAGCTGTGCAGGATATCGCCGCGGCTGATCTGCTTCTTGAAGTGGGCATTGACCACCTTCAACAGATAATCGGTTTCGCCCTCGGTGATCGCCACTTTGGCCGGGTCACCGGTGTATTCGCGGTCAGTCGTGCCGATCAGGGTGAACTGGTTCAGGTACGGAATGGTGAACACGATGCGCTGGTCTTCGTTTTGCAGAATGTGCGCATGTTCGCCTTCGTAGAGTTTCGGCACGATCAGGTGGCTGCCCTGGATCAAGCGGATGCCGTAGGGCGATTCCAGCTTCAGGTCATCGCGAATGAACTTGGCGACCCACGGGCCGGCGGCGTTGACCAGTGCCTTGGCGCGGATCGAAAACAGGCTGCCGTCGGCACGTTCCAGGTGCAAGTGCCACAGACCTTTGCTGCGGCGGGCGTTCACGCAACGCGTGCGGGTGTGGATATGCGCGCCTTTTTCCCGGGCGGCCATGGCGTTGAGTACTACCAGTCGCGCATCGTCGACCCAGCAGTCGGAATATTCGAAACCTTTGGTGATCTCGCTTTTCAATGCACTGTCGGCACCGAACTTCAGGCTTTTCGAGCCGGCGAGCTGCTCACGCTTGCCCAGGTGATCGTAGAGGAACAGGCCGGCGCGGATCATCCAGGCCGGGCGCAGATGCGGGCGGTGAGGCAGCACGAAGCGCATTTGCTTGACGATGTGCGGGGCCTTGGTCAGCAGCACTTCGCGCTCGGCCAGCGCTTCGCGCACCAGACGGAATTCATAATGTTCGAGGTAGCGCAGGCCACCGTGGATCAGCTTGCTGCTGGCCGACGAGGTGTGGCTGGCCAGGTCGTCCTTTTCGCAAAGGAACACCGAAAGACCGCGACCGGCAGCGTCCGCGGCAATCCCCACGCCGTTGATACCGCCACCAATGACGGCGACGTCGTAAACCTCGGCGAGAGGGGGCGTAGGCAAGGTAGAAGTGGGCATCGGCTGGCCTCGGGCTCTTTTTCGCAATATTTGAATTCGAACATAAATGTTCATTTGCGAAAATACTAGCCCATAAAGACGGCAACAGCCAGTCAACTTCGATTGAAAATACTGATCAAGGGAAGCTGAAAGGAAAATTTTCGAACATGGAAGGAAGGAGAGAAGGTGCTTGGGCACGCTTTTGTGGCGAGTGAGTTTGTGGGAGCAAAGCTTGCTCGCGGAACAGACGCCTCGTTCTATGTAGAAACTGTGTTGCCTTCATCGCGGGCAAGCCCTGCTCCCGCAGCAGCCTTGCCACAAGGTATTGAGGAGATCGTCAGACCACTTCCAGCCGAATCTTGTGCTGGCTCAGCAATTGCGCCAAAGCCGGCACCGGTTGCTGGTCGGTCACTAGGCAGTCGATCAGGCTGATGGGCCCCAGGCGGACCATGGCGTTGCGCCCGAATTTGCTGGAGTCCGCCGCCAGCAGCACTTGCCGGGCGTTGGCGATGATGGCTTGGGAGACCCGCACTTCCTGGTAGTCGAAGTCCAGCAGGCTGCCGTCTTCATCGATCCCGCTGATGCCCACCAGGGCGAAGTCGACCTTGAACTGGTTGATGAAGTCGACGCTGGCCTGGCCTACCACGCCGCCGTCACGTCGTACGTTGCCGCCGGCGATCAGGACTTCGAAGTCGTCCTTGGCGCTGAGGATCGACGCCACATGCAGGTTATTGGTAATGACCTTCAGATGGTTGTGATTGAGCAGCGCCCGGGCAATGGATTCGGTGGTGGTGCCGATGTTGATGAACAGCGAGGCATGATCGGGGATCTGGGCGGCGATGGCTTCGGCGATGCGTTGCTTCTCGTCGCGCATCTGATCGGCGCGCATGGCGTAGGCGGTGTTTTCCACGCTTGAATCGTAGGCGGCGCCGCCGTGGTAGCGACGCAGCAGGTTCACTTCCGCCAGTTGATTGATATCGCGGCGAATGGTTTGCGGGGTGACGACGAATAGCTGCGCCATTTCCTCGATGCTGACATAGCCGCGTTCGCGGACCAGTTCGAGGATTTGCTGCTGGCGGGGAGGCAGATTCATGGGGCTTCCTTTGGGCTGCCGTACAAAATTTGCCCATGATGCCGCAGGAATCCACTCCCGACCAGTTTCAGAACCTTATCAGGCTTTATTCAGCGTCTTCATGGGGTTCCCAGTCACGGGTGCGACTGACCGCCTTCTGCCAGCCGGCATAGAGTTTTTCCTTCGCCTGTTCGTCCAGCTGCGGTTCGAATTCGCGCTCGATCACCGCTTTGCCGCGCAGTTCTTCCAGGCTGCCCCAGAAGCCGCACGCCAGGCCGGCCAGGTACGCAGCACCCAGGGCGGTGGTTTCACGCATTTTCGGGCGTTCGACCCGGGTACCCAGGATGTCGGCCTGGAACTGCATCAGGAAGTTGTTCGCCACCGCGCCACCGTCGACGCGCAGGGCCTTGAGGCGTTCACCCGAATCCTGTTGCATGGCGTCGAGTACGTCGCGGGTCTGGTAGGCAATCGACTCCAGCGCCGCGCGAATGATGTGATCGACGCGTACGCCGCGGGTCAGGCCGAACAGCGCGCCACGGGCATAGGGGTCCCAATACGGTGCGCCCAGGCCGGTGAAGGCGGGCACCAGGTACACGCCGTTGCTGTCCTTGACCTTGTTGGCAAAGTATTCGGTATCCAGCGCGTCGTTGATGATCTTCAGCTCATCGCGCAGCCACTGGACCGTGGAGCCGCCATTGAACACCGCGCCTTCCAGGGCGTAGGCGACTTCGCCGCGCGGGCCGCAGGCGATGGTGGTGAGCATGCCGTGATTGGATTTGACGGCCTTGCTGCCGGTGTTCATCAGCAGGAAACAGCCGGTGCCGTAGGTGTTTTTCGCCTGGCCTGGCTCCACGCACATCTGGCCGAAAAGGGCCGCCTGCTGGTCACCGGCAATGCCGCCGATGGCGATGCCGCTCTTGGTGCGGCCATAGATCTCCGAGGACGATTTCACTTGCGGGAGCATTTCGCGGGGGATGTCGAGGATGTCGAGCATCTTCGCGTCCCATTCCAGCGAGTGAATGTTGAAGAGCATGGTGCGCGAGGCGTTGGTGTAGTCGGTGACGTGGACCTTGCCACCGGTGAATTTCCAGATCAGCCAGCTGTCGACGGTGCCGAACAGCAGTTCACCGTTGCGTGCACGCTCGCGGCTGCCTTCGACGTTGTCCAGGATCCACTTGAGCTTGGTGCCGGAAAAGTACGGGTCGGTGACCAGGCCGGTGGTTTGGCTGATGTATTGCTCGTGGCCATCGCGCTTGAGCTGCTGGCAGATTTCGGTACTGCGGCGGCATTGCCAGACGATGGCGTTGTAGATCGGCCGGCCAGTGGTCTTGTCCCAGACCACGGTGGTTTCACGCTGGTTGGTGATGCCGATGGCGGCCACCTGGTCATGGTGCAGGCCAGCCTGGGCGAGGGCTTCGACCATGACCGCGCTCTGGGTGGCGAAGATTTCCATCGGGTCGTGTTCGACCCAGCCGGCCTGTGGGTAATGCTGGGCGAATTCGCGCTGGGCGGTGCAGACCACGTTGGCGTCACGGTCGAAGATGATCGCGCGTGAGCTGGTCGTACCCTGGTCGAGGGCAATGATGTAGTTCTTGTTCTGTATGTCGGTCATGTCGATTGCCTTGGGACGTAAATTAGGGAAGAAGCCACGGCGCAGGCTCGAATGGCAGGAGCCAGCGTCGACTGTTTCAGGACGTTCTGGGCTTGCCGTCAATGGCCGGTTCTGCATCCTTTGTAGCAGTTATGGCGCTGGGCAGGTGGCGGGCAATCAAGCCGCGATAGGCCGCAGCACCCAGGCACGCCCCCACAATCGGGGCAAAAATCGGAACCAGGAAGTACGGGATGTCGCGTCCGCCCGTGAGGGAAATTTCACCCCAGCCGGCGAAGAAAGTCATCAGTTTAGGACCGAAGTCCCGCGCCGGGTTCATCGCAAAGCCTGTCAGCGGCCCCATGGAGCTGCCGATCACCGCAATCAGCAGGCCGATCAGCAGTGGTGCCAGTGGGCCACGGGGTAAACCATTGTTGTCATCGGTCAGGGACATGATCACGCCCATCAGGATGGCCGTAATGATCACCTCCACGAGGAAAGCCTGGCCGGTGGACAGCGCTGCGTGCGGGTAGGTGGAAAACACCGACGCCAGTTCGAGGCTGGCTTCGGTGCCCCGAATCATGTGCCGGGACTGTTCGAAATCGAAGAATAGGTTGCTGTACAGCGTGTAGACCAGAAGTGCGCCGCAGAAAGCACCGGCCACTTGGGACAGCATATAGAAAGGCAGTTTGCGCTTTTCGAAGTCAGTGAAAATACACAGGGCAATGCTGACGGCGGGGTTGAGATGGGCGCCGGAAATGCCCGCGCTCAGATAGATCGCCATGCTGACGCCGACGCCCCAGATGAGGCTGATTTCCCACAAGCCGAAGCTGGCACCCGCGACCTTGAGCGCCGCGACACAACCAGTTCCGAAAAAAATCAGCAGGGCAGTGCCCAGGAATTCAGCCAGGCATTGGCCGGACAGGGACGGCTGTTGTAAAGCAGTTGTCATTCAAACCTCGGTTTTTTGTTGTTTTGCTGCGCCTTCGATAAAGCTCGATTGCGCGATCTCCACCGAGGCAGGATCCCCATCCTGATCTCGGGTTGCTGCTTGAGACCTGCGATATGACTTTCAGTTTCGAAAAAATATAGACAAGAAACGCTGATGTCAAAGGTCGAAAGTGAACCATCGGTCACATTTCAACTATTCGTGGCGTGAATGACTCTTCCACTGACGGTGGGTCACCGTACTCGCGACCCCGTCCCAAGCCTTTTCGCTGGCGATGGCTTAGAATCCGGCCACTCTTTTTTCATTTCCTTGTCAGGAGCAGTCATGACACCCGCGTTGGATCTGCTTAAGAAAGTGCGCGCCGAACATCGCATCCACAGTTACGAACACGATCCCAAGGCCGCGTCCTACGGTTTGGAAGCGGCGGAAAAGCTCGGCCTGGATCCGGCGCAGGTGTTCAAGACGTTGTTGGCGGCCAGCGAAAAGGGTGAACTGTTGGTGGCGGTGGTGCCTGTGGCCGGAAGCCTGGACTTGAAAGGCCTGGCCCATGCCGCCGGGGTGAAAAAGGTCGAGATGGCCGACCCAGCCGCCGCGCAGCGTTCGACCGGTTATTTACTTGGCGGCATCAGCCCGCTGGGGCAGAAGAAGCGCCTGCGCACTTTTATCGACAATTCCGCACAGCCGCTCGCCAGTATGTTTGTCAGTGCGGGACGGCGCGGCTTGGAAGTCGAGTTGGCGCCTTCGGTATTGAAGGAGCACACCGGGGCGACGTTTGCTGACATTGGACGTGCTTGATTAACGGCTGCGCAGCCGAGCGGGAGCAAGCGTTCTCGCCACAAGGGTGTGAAAGGCTAAGCTAGGAGTCAGAGCTTCCATCCCATGCTGTAGGGTGAAAATTCTACTGATCTGTCACTGGTTAAGCTGTGCCGCTGCACCGCATGCTGGCGCATCAAAAAAAGGAGAAGTGCCATGCAGCTTGCGTTTCATCAGGTCGATGCGTTCAGTGACCGGCCGTTCGGCGGTAACCCGGCGATGGTCTATAGACTCGACGGCTGGCTTGCCGATGACTTGATGCAGAAGATCGCCGCCGAACATAACCAGGCTGAAACCGCGTTTCTGGTGCGTGAAGGCCAGCATTGGCATATCCGCTGGTTCACGCCCGCCACCGAAGTCCCGCTGTGCGGGCACGCTACGTTGGCCAGCGCTTATGTACTGTTCGAGGTCTACCACGAAACGGTCGAGCGACTGGATTTCATCTGCAAGTCCGGTTCGTTGAGCGTTACGCGCGAAGGTGATCGGTTGTGGCTGGATTTTCCGGCTGTCGTGCCTGCGGAGTTGGGCGCGTCCTTGGCCGTCCAGAGTGCCTTGGGTGTCGAAGCGGTGGACGTGCTGAGTTCCAACGAGCTGTTCGTGGTGCTGGAATCGGAGCAAGCGGTACTCGATTGCAAGCCGGACATGGCGGCCTTGGCAAAACTGCCTTGGCCGGGCGCTATCGTGACCGCGCCGGGGAGCAAGCATGATTTTGTCTCGCGCTATTTTGCCCCGGCGATTGGCATCAACGAGGACCCAGTGACCGGCTCGACCCACTGCAGCCTGATTCCCTATTGGTCCAAGCGCTTGGGCAAGCACGGGCTGACGGCTTACCAATGCTCGGCCCGGGGCGGGGCGTTGTTCTGCCGGTTGGAGGGGGAGCGGGTGAAGATCGGCGGGAATGCGACGTTGGTGGCCAGCGGGACGTTGATGCTGGGTTGACTCTGCACTCAAGCCAATGAGACCAACTGTGGGAGCGAGCTTGCTCGCGATAGCGGTGGTTCAGCGTACATCGATGCTGAATGTGCCTATGCCATCGCGAGCAAGCTCGCTCCCACAGGATTTATGGATGGCAGCTGATTTGTGCCTGCTGCAAATTCCCTTGTGGGGCGGGAGCTATCAGCTGGCGGTGCTATAGCGCCGTACACCGCTGTCCACCGGCGGGATGTGCGCCGCGGTGCTGCCCGAGGCCTGGAACAGCACCAGGTGTTCAGCGGCCACACGGATGCCGACACTGTCCCCGAGCTGATGGTCGGCGTGGCTGGGAAAGATCGATTCCAGTTGCGCGCCTGTGGGCAATTGCAGGCGATACAAGGTTGAAGCGCCCAGGAAGGTCTTGCCGACAATGCTGGCGGTGAGCGGGCTGTCCGGTGCATAGACGATATCGTCTGGGCGCAGCAACACATCCACCGCACCGCCGATGGGCCAGGTGTAGGCCCGGTTACCGCGCAGGGTGCCCAACTCGGTTTGCACCGATTCCGGGCTGTCGAGCCGGCCGCGAATGAAGTAGCCCTGGCCAATGAAGCTGGCGACGTATGGCGTCAGAGGTTCGTGATACAGGTTGTAGGGCGTGTCCCACTGTTCCAGTCGACCTTCCTTGAATACCCCGACATGGTCACTCACGGCGAAGGCTTCTTCCTGATCGTGTGTGACCAGGATCGCGCTGGTGCCGCGGGCCTTGAGAATATCGCGCACTTCATGGCTGAGCTTGCGTCGCAACTCGCCATCGAGGTTGGAGAACGGCTCATCGAGCAACAGCAGTTGTGGTTCTGGTGCCAGCGCGCGGGCCAGGGCCACGCGTTGTTGCTGGCCGCCGGACAACTCATGGGGAAAGCGCTTGCCCAGGTGCTTCAGATTGACCAGTTCCAACAACTCTTCGACGACGCGATCCTTGTCCGGATGCTTGCGAATGCCAAAGGCGATGTTCTCGGCCACGCTCAGGTGGGGAAACAGGGCATAGTCCTGGAACACCATGCCGATACGGCGTTTTTCCGGGGCGAGGGTGAAACCGGCGCGGGAGATGGTTTCCCCGGCCAATTGGATTTCACCCTCGTGCACCGGTTCGAAGCCGGCGATGGCGCGCAACGTCGTGGTCTTGCCGCACCCGGACGAACCGAGCAGGCAACCGATATCGCCGGCATTGAGGTGCAGGTTGAGGTTCTGCACGACCCGCTGGTTTTGGTAGCCGCAGGCCAGGTTATGCAAATTCAGCAGCAGCGAATGGCTCATGCGTGGTGATACGCCGGCTCGACAAGGAACTCGAGCAGTGCCTTTTGCGCGTGAAGTCGATTTTCTGCCTGGTCCCAGGCCACCGAGCGCGGGTCGTCCAGCAAGTCGAAGCTGATCTCCTCGCCACGGTGGGCCGGCAGGCAGTGCATGAACAGCACGTCGGCATCCGCCAGGTCGAGCAAGGCCCGGTTGACCTGTAGCGGCGCGAACAGCTTGAGGCGCTTGGCGGTTTCTTCTTCCTGGCCCATGGAGGTCCAGACGTCGGTGCTCACCAGGTGCGCACCGGCCACGGCCTGTTTCGGATCACGCACGATGGTCACCCGGTCCCCGGCCTTGGCGAGCAGTTCGGCATTGGGGTCATAACCTTCAGGGCAGGCAATGCGCAGCTGGAAGTCGAATTGCAGCGCCGCTTCTATATAGCTGTTGCACATGTTGTTGCCATCGCCGATCCAGGCCACGGTCTTGCCCTGGATCGAGCCGCGATGCTCGAGGAAGGTCTGCATGTCGGCCAGCAACTGGCAGGGGTGCAGGTCATCGGACAGGCCATTGATGACGGGTACGCGGGAATGGGCCGCGAACTCGGTCAGGGTGCTGTGGGCAAAGGTACGGATCATCACTGCATCCAGCATGCTAGACATGACGATGGCGCAATCGCTGACCGGTTCGCCACGGCCCAGTTGGGTGTCGCGGGGCGACAGGAAGATCGCCTGGCCGCCCAGCTGGATCATGCCGGCTTCGAAAGAGATGCGGGTGCGGGTCGATGACTTCTCGAAGATCATCCCCAACACGCGGTTTTTCAAGGGCTCGAACAGTACGCCGCGGTTACGCAGGTCCTTGAGCTCCACGCCTCGACGGATCACGCCGAGCAACTCATCGGGCGTGAAATCCATCAGGGAGAGAAAGTGCCTTGCGCTCATGATTGACTACCTTTTTGTAACTGACCGCAGATGCTCAAAGCCTTGTTTATTCAAAAAACGGGCGAGACCTGCGGCAAAAGCCGCACGGGGCGACGAAATAGGGGAAGGCGCGATCTTATAATTAAATGTCGCGTCTTACCAATAGGGCTACGGTTTTTGGGGATTTCAGCGAGACCATCACGCGAATGCGATGGCATATTTGTGGCCGGTTTCCTGACAGCAGCGACCCATTTGTACACTGGCGTTGCTTGGCTTGGCAATCAAGCGCGGCGGGCGCGCGATGGATGAGGGGCGGTTTGCGCCGTGGCCCCCCAGCCTTTCGCCGGTCTGGTGGTGGTCGTGAAACATTTCCTAATGCAAAGGCCTGAGTTATAAATGAGCCTCAGCGGCACAGGAGCCCGAAATGGATTCGAAAGAGCAACAACTGATGGAACTGCTGGGGCTGACTGCACGATCGCTGACGCACCTGACGGCTTCGGTGACTTCCATGTCATTCGAATTGCTGCGCAGCGATGACGAGGTGACCAAGGCCGCGGGCCGTCGGATGATCGATCGCATGGCCACTATCAGCAGCGGCCTCGACGAGCATTGGCGGCTGATTGGCGAGCTAACGGGTGTGCCCATTGCCCAGGAGCAGGTGGAAACCGTCGAAGAAATCCAGATGCTGGCACCGCCTCCCGACCAGCCTTGACGCCCTCTCATCGGTGGGCCTGATGCCCGGCAATTCACAGGACGAACGTCGCTGGCGCTGCCGGGAATCACGCGCCATAGTTTTGTTCCCGCGGCCGAAAGCGCCCGCCACGAATAAAACAGAGACTGGCCATGACCAAGACTCTCCACCACCGTGCGTGCCACTTGTGTGAAGCCATCTGCGGCTTGACCCTCGAAACCACCGAAACCGACGGCCAGGGCCTGGTGATCACCTCGATCAAGGGCGATGCGCTGGACACCTTCAGTCGCGGTCACATTTGCCCCAAGGCGGTGGCGCTGCAAGATATCCAGAACGACCCAGACCGGCTGCGCCAGCCCATGCAGCGCGTTGGCAATGAATGGCAACCGATTGCCTGGGACGACGCCTTCGCGTTGGTGGCCGAGCGCCTGGCGGACATCCAGGCGCGCCATGGCCAGAACGCGGTGGCGGTCTACCAGGGCAACCCCAGCGTGCATAACTATGGGCTGATGACCCACAGCAACTATTTCCTGGGCCTGTTGAAAACCCGCAGCCGTTTCTCGGCGACTTCGGTGGACCAACTGCCCCATCACCTGACCAGCTACTTGATGTACGGTCACGGCCTGCTGCTGCCGATTCCGGACATCGACCACACCGACTTCATGCTGATCCTGGGCGGCAACCCGCTGGCGTCCAACGGCAGCATCATGACCGTGCCGGACGTGGAGAAGCGCCTCAAGGCGATCCAGGCCCGTGGCGGCAAGGTGGTGGTGGTCGATCCGCGCCGCAGCGAAACGGCGGCCATTGCCAACCAGCACGTCTTTGTACGCCCCGGCGGTGATGCTGCGCTGCTGTTTGGTTTGCTCAATACATTGTTCAGCGAAGGCCTGACCCGTGACAGCCACCTGCCGGTGGACGGCCTGGACGAGGTGCGCGAGGCCGTCGCCACTTTCACAGCTGAAGCCATGAGCCCGCTCTGTGCGGTGCCTGCAGCGCAGATCCGGCAATTGGCCCGCGACTTCGCCGCCGCGCCGTCAGCGGTGTGCTACGGGCGGATGGGGGTGTCGACCCAGGCGTTTGGCACGCTGTGCCATTGGCTGATTCAATTGATCAACCTGGTCACCGGCAATCTTGATCGGGTAGGCGGGGCGCTGTGCACCGAGCCAGCGGTGGACCTGGTCGCTACCACCTCGGGCGGGCATTTCAACCGTTGGCAGAGCCGGGTGTCCGGGCGTCCCGAGTACGCAGGGGAGTTGCCGGTGTCGGCCCTGGCCGAGGAAATGCTCACCGAAGGCGAAGGCCAGATTCGTGCGCTGGTCACCGTGGCCGGCAACCCGGTGCTGTCCACACCCAACGGGCGGCAACTGGAGCAGGCCCTGGACGGGCTGGAGTTCATGGTCAGCCTCGATTTGTACATCAACGAAACCACGCGTTACGCCGACCTGATCCTGCCCTCGACCTCGGCCCTGGAGAACGATCATTACGACACCACGTTCAACCTGTTCGCGGTGCGCAACGTGACCCGTTTCAACCGGGCGATCCTGCCCAAGCCCGAGGGTGCGCTGCACGATTGGGAAATCTTCGTCGGCTTGGCCAAGGCCTTTGCCACCCGAACCGGCAAGGAGCTCAAGCCGACCATGCCGCCGGCGCAGATGATCGATTTCGGCCTGCGTAGCGGGGCGTATGGCGACGCCTCGCCGCACAAGCTGTCCCTGACGACCCTGTTCGGTCATCCCCATGGCATCGACCTCGGTGCGCTCAAGCCCAACCTGGCTGCACGCCTGAAAACCGAAAACCAGCGGGTGCAGGCTGCGCCAGCGGTGATACTCGCCGATCTTGCGCGCTTCGCTGCGTTGCAGGCGCCAAAACCGGACGAATTGCTGATGATTGGCCGCCGCCATGTGCGCAGCAATAACTCCTGGATGCATAATTTTCATCGACTTGTGAAGGGCAAGCCGCGTCATCAGTTGTTGATGCACCCGGATGACCTCGCCAGTCGTGGCCTGGTCGACGGGCAACGGGTGACCGTCAGTTCGCGGGTGGGCGTCATCGAAGTCGAGGTGCTGGGCAGCCTGGACATGATGAAAGGCGTGGTCAGCCTGCCCCACGGCTGGGGCCATGCCCGGCCGGGCGTGCAGATGACCATCGCCAGCGGACAACCGGGCTCCAGCGCCAACGACCTGACCGATGATTGTCAGCTCGATGAGTTGTCCGGCAACGCGGCACTCAACGGCGTACCGGTGAAGGTGGCGGCTGCGTAAAATTGTCTCTGGAGCAGGTTCGGCTTTCCGTTACAATGCGTCACCGTGTCGACAACTTAAGTCGCAAAAGTTTTAAGCCGAGGTGCTCCATGGATATCATCGAAACGATTAAAGACCAGATTGCCAACAACACCATCCTGCTTTACATGAAAGGCTCGCCGAACGCGCCACAGTGCGGTTTCTCGGCCAAGGCTGCTCAGGCTGTGATGGCGTGTGGCGAGAAGTTTGCCTACGTGGACATCCTGCAGAACCCGGAAATCCGCGCCAACCTGCCCAAGTACGCCAACTGGCCAACCTTCCCACAGCTGTGGGTGGGTGGTGAACTGATCGGCGGTAGCGACATCATGACCGAGATGGCTGCTGACGGCTCTCTGCAGGCCACGATCAAGGCAGCTGTGGAAGCAGCAGCGGCGAACAAGACCGAAGCCTGATCCATGAGGTTCTGTTCACTACACCGGTTGTGGTGAACACGAACCACTGTGGGAGCGAGCAAGCTCGCTCCCACAGTGGATTTAGGTGGGCCTGGAAACCCAGGTAATAAAAAGCCCCGCCTCTCGAAAGAGGGCGGGGCTTTTTAGTGGCTTGCTTTCGGGGAAGCTTACTCTTCACCCATCTGCGATTGCAGGTAGTTCTCAAGACCGACTTTGTCGATCAGGCCCAATTGGGTTTCCAGCCAGTCGATGTGCTCTTCCTCGGATTCGAGGATGTCTTCCAGCAGTTCACGGCTACCGAAGTCGCCAACGCTTTCGCAGTGGGCGATAGCGGCCTTCAGGTCGGTGTGGCCGGTGCGCTCGATACGCAGGTCGCACTCAAGCATTTCCCGGGTATGTTCGCCGATGTGCAGCTTGCCCAGGTCCTGGACGTTCGGCAGGCCTTCGAGAAACAGGATGCGCTTGATCAGCTTGTCCGCGTGCTTCATCTCGTCGATCGATTCGTGGTACTCGTGCTTGCCCAGCTTGTTCAGGCCCCAATCCTCGTACATGCGTGCATGCAGGAAGTATTGGTTGATCGCGACCAGCTCATTGGCAAGGATCTTGTTGAGATGCTGGATGACTGTAATGTCGCCTTTCATGATGAGGCCTGCCCTGTAATAGCCGTGTATAAGGCGGAGTTTGAGCCGCGCATTTACGAGTGTCAAACCTAAGTTATTGAATAATAAATGAAAATTAATCGGAATAAGAATGTTTGTGTTCCGCGTCTGGACGCTAAGCAATTGATTTGCAGGCATAAAAAAACCGGACACTGGGTCCGGTTCCTTGAAAATTGTTTATTACGTGCTGTTACGCGGCGCTAAATTCTACCGGGTAGGGGATCGAGGCCTGTGCCGTTTGCACTTTGGCGAGGGTTTCACGAACCACTTCCTTGGCCAGGCAGGCACATTTGCCGCATTGGCTGGCTACGCCGGTGGTCTGGCGGACTTCGCGATAGCTGCAGCAACCTTCGTAGATCGCTTCGCGGATTTGCCCGTCGGTGACGCCAGTGCAGAGGCATACATACATAAGTGAGAACCGTCGCTGGTTGTGACTCAATTGAGACGGATCTTAATGTTAACGAGAATGATTGTCAAAGTGGTTTCTCAAGGTCTTGCGCCTGAGTGTTGCCAGGCTGACGAACGGTTTGTCCAGGACAATTGAGGCTGCATGAAACCGGACGGCGATTTTTCGATGTCACCGAAAAACCGTTGAAGACAGTCCAAATGCGCGGTGTATGATGGTCGGCCCTTGCAAGCGGGTTCGTGTCACAGGGCTGTCGCCTGAGGGTGACAGGCTGGCCCGGACCATGTTTTCACGCTATTACATCAGGAGATACCCAATGAGCGTACTCGTAGGCAAACAAGCCCCAGACTTCACCGTTCCAGCCGTCCTCGGCAACGGCGAAATCGTCGACAGCTTCACCCTGTCCTCGGCCATCAAAGGCAAATACGGCCTGGTGTTCTTCTATCCACTGGACTTCACCTTCGTCTGCCCGTCCGAGCTGATCGCACTGGATCACCGCATGGATGATTTCAAGGCGCGCAACGTCGAAGTGGTCGCTGTTTCGATCGACTCGCACTTCACCCACAACGCCTGGCGCAACACCCCGATCAACAATGGCGGTATCGGTCAGGTGAAATACACCATGGCTGCCGACATGAAACACGAAATCGCCAAGGCCTATGACGTTGAGTCCGAAGGCGGCGTGGCCTTCCGTGGCGCGTTCCTGATCGACGACAAAGGCGTTGTCCGTTCGCAGATCATCAACGACCTGCCACTGGGCCGTAACATGGAAGAACTGATCCGTCTGGTCGATGCGCTGCAATTCCACGAAGAGCACGGCGAAGTTTGCCCGGCCAACTGGAAAAAAGGCGACAAGGGCATGACCGCTTCGCCTGAAGGCGTTGCCGCTTACCTGGGCGAGCACAGCGACAAGCTGTAAGCGCACCGAGGCATAAAAAAACCGGCCCATGATGGGCCGGTTTTTTTATGGGCGTTTCAAACTTGTCGGCTGAAACACAGGACCTTATGGCGAGGGAATTTATCTGTGGGAGCAAGGCTTGCCCGCGATGGCTGCGATGCGGTCTTCCAGAAACCGAGTCGCCTGTGTCGCGAGCAAGCTTTGCTCCCACGGAGGGCCGCCACAATGGCTCTACTGGTTAGTCGTCGAAATCCTGCCAGCCACCCATCTCTTTCCACCGGTTGACGATGCCGCAGAACAGCTCGGCGGTCTTCTCGGTGTCGTAGCGGGCCGAGTGGGCTTCACGGCCATCGAAATCGATGTCAGCCGCCTGGCACGCCTTGGCCAGGACGGTCTGGCCGTACGCCAGGCCAGCCAGGGTCGCGGTGTCGAAGCTGGAGAACGGGTGGAACGGGTTGCGCTTCATGTCCAGGCGCGCGACGGCGGCGTTGAGGAAGCCCAGGTCGAAGCTGCTGTTGTGGCCGACCAGGATCGCTCGCTTGCAACCGTTGGCCTTGAGCGCCTTGCGCACGCCACGGAAGATGTCGGTCAGGGCCGTTTCTTCGCTGACTGCCATGCGCAACGGGTGATCGAGCTTGATCCCGGTGAACTCCAGGGCCGCCGCTTCGACGTTGGCGCCTTCGAACGGTTCGACACGGAAGAAGTAGGTGTGGTCAGGGAACACAAAGCCTTTTTCGTCCATGCCGATGGTGGTCGCCGCGATTTCCAGCAAGGCGTCGGTGGCGGAGTTGAAACCGCCGGTTTCTACGTCGACGACAACCGGCAGATAGCCACGGAACCGAGCAGCCATGGGGTGACGGGCGCCGCCCGAACCACCGTTGCCGTCCAGTTCGTCGTCGAAATGATCTTCACTCACGCGTTTTCCTCCAGCAGGCGCCAGCGCAGTTTTTCACCGGCGCGCAGCGGGATGACAGCCAGGTCGCCGAAAGGCAGGCTGGCGGGGGCGGTCCACTCATCGCGGACCAGGGTAATACGATCGGTGTTCACCGGCAGGCCATAGAAACGCGGGCCATGCAGGCTGGCGAAACCTTCGAGTTTGTCCAGCGCGTTGCGCTGTTCGAACGCCTCGGCGTACATCTCGATGGCGGCATAGGCGGTGTAGCAGCCGGCGCAACCGCAGGCCGCTTCCTTGGCGTGCTGGGCGTGGGGGGCCGAGTCGGTGCCAAGGAAAAACTTGGCGCTGCCGCTGGTGGCGGCGTCCAGCAAGGCTTCCTGGTGGGTATTGCGCTTGAGGATCGGCAGGCAATAGAAGTGCGGCCGGATCCCGCCCACCAGCATGTGGTTGCGGTTGTACAGCAGGTGATGGGCGGTAATGGTCGCGCCGACGTTGGCCGGTGCCTCGTTGACGAACTGCACGGCATCGCCGGTGGTGATGTGTTCGAACACCACCTTGAGCGTCGGGAAACGCTCCACGACGCGGCGCATGTGCTCGTCGATGAAGATTTTCTCGCGGTCGAACACGTCGACGTCGCCCCGGGTGACTTCACCATGGATCAACAACGGCATGCCGACTTCGGCCATGGCCTCCAGCGCCGGGAAAATCTTGTCGATGCTGGTGACGCCGGAGTCGGAGTTGGTGGTGGCACCGGCCGGGTACAGCTTGGCGGCATGGACGAAGCCGCTGGCCTTGGCCTCGCGGATCTCTTCGGGCTGGGTGCGGTCGGTGAGGTAAAGCACCATCAACGGTTCGAAGCGGCTGCCAGCCGGGCGTGCGGCGAGGATGCGCTGGCGATAGCCGTCGGCCTCGGCGGCGTTGCGCACTGGCGGAACCAGGTTAGGCATGATGATTGCGCGCCCGAAGGTGCGCGCGACATCGGCGACGGTATGGGTCAACACAGCACCATCGCGAAGATGAATATGCCAGTCGTCGGGACGCAGCAGGGTCAGGCGGTCGGACATTGGGGGGCTTCCAGGCGGGTCAAACTGTGGGAATGCTACCGGAAAAGACCGATTCAGGCACCCGCTATCAAGTTCTGCCGCAACTTACCGATAGCTCCTACAGGTGTGCCACGAATCCGTGCAGTGCGCCGGACAGGCGTCATGCCTCCAGCATGCGTCGATCTTTGTATAAAAGTCAGTGGAGCCTCCCGTGCGCCAGCGTTATCTAGCCTTGCTCAGTGTGTTTGCCAGCCTTCCCGCCATGGCGCTCACTTTCCAGACCCGTCTGGAGAGCATTGAGTGGACGGTCGAAGGCGACAAGTTCGAGTGCCGGCTGAGCCAGCCGATCACTGATTTTGGCAGTGGCGAATTCGTGCGCCGGGCGGGCGAACAGGCGACGTTTCGCCTCAAGACCTATAACCCGATGCTTGGTGGCGGTTCGGCAACCTTGCTGGCGGCCGCCGCACCGTGGCAGCCGGGGCGGGGCGATATCAACCTGGGCTCGGTCAGCATCGGCAGCGGCGACGTACTGTTCAACAGCTCCCAGGTCCAGGCTGGCCGCTTGATCAGTGGGCTGATGGAAGGTCGCAGCCCCGTGGTGCGCCGCAACACCGAGGACGGGCGAGTCTCGGAAGTCCGTCTGCTGCCGGTGCGTTTCAGCAAGGCCTTCAACGACTATCAAGGCTGCGTGGCAAAACTGTTGCCAAAGAATTTCGAGCAGGTGAAGCAGACACAGATCGGCTTCCCCGGCGAAGCTGTCGAACTCGATGCCCATGCCAAAGCGCAGTTGCAGGTGATGCTCGACTTCATCAAGGCCGACCCCAGCGTCAATCATGTCGAGCTTGACGGCCACTCCGACAACAGCGGCAACCGCCTGACCAACCGTGAGCTGTCACGCCGCCGGGCCCTGGCGGTCCAGGACTTCTTCAAGGCCAATGGCTTCCAGGAGTCGCAGATTACCCTGCGCTTCCACGGCGAGCGTTATCCCCTGGTGCCCAACACCAACGCCGCCAACCGAGCCAAGAACCGTCGCGTAGTCGTGCGCCTGGAGCGCGTGGCGCCGACCGAAGCGCCGGCACCGCAGGCACCCGCCGCGCAGCCCGCGCCCACTGCCGCGCCTGCCAAGGCTCCGGCGCCAACCGCAGCGCCGGCCAAGGCGCCCGCTGGGGCTACGGCACGAACGTCCTGAGTCGATTTTGACCGTCGCACGCTCGACATAATCTGTCGCTTCGTCGTCATAAGCTGTCGCGCCCCTGTAAATTATCCGCGCTGGACGTTAGACTTCCCGGCTTTCCGTACAACCCGTGGAGTGATGGCATGGCGGACATAAACAAGGTCGTTCTGGCGTATTCCGGCGGCCTGGACACTTCGGTGATCCTCAAGTGGCTGCAGGACACTTATAACTGCGAAGTGGTGACCTTCACCGCTGACCTGGGGCAGGGCGAAGAAGTCGAGCCTGCACGCGCCAAGGCCCAGGCCATGGGCGTCAAAGAGATCTACATCGATGACCTGCGCGAAGAGTTCGTCCGCGATTTCGTGTTCCCGATGTTCCGCGCCAACACCGTTTACGAAGGCGAGTACCTGCTGGGTACCTCCATCGCCCGTCCGTTGATCGCCAAGCGCCTGATCGAAATCGCCAACGAAACCGGTGCCGATGCCATTTCCCATGGCGCCACCGGCAAAGGCAACGACCAGGTGCGTTTCGAGCTGGGTGCCTATGCCCTCAAGCCGGGCGTGAAAGTCATTGCCCCGTGGCGTGAATGGGACTTGCTGTCCCGTGAAAAACTGATGGACTACGCCGAGAAGCACGCGATTCCGATCGAGCGCCACGGCAAAAAGAAATCCCCGTACTCGATGGATGCCAACCTGCTGCACATCTCCTATGAAGGCGGCGTGCTGGAAGACACCTGGACCGAGCACGAAGAAGACATGTGGCGCTGGACCGTCTCCCCGGAGAAGGCTCCTGATACCCCGCAATACCTGGAATTGACCTATCGCAACGGCGATATCGTCGCTCTGGACGGCGTTGAGATGAGCCCGGCCACCGTGCTGGCGACCCTGAACCGCATCGGTGGCGAACACGGCATCGGTCGTCTGGACATCGTCGAAAACCGTTATGTGGGCATGAAGTCCCGCGGTTGCTACGAAACCCCAGGCGGCACCATCATGCTGCGCGCCCACCGGGCGATCGAGTCGATCACCCTGGACCGCGAAGTGGCTCACCTCAAAGACGAGTTGATGCCCAAGTACGCCAGCCTGATCTACACCGGCTACTGGTGGAGCCCGGAGCGTCTGATGCTGCAACAGATGATCGACGCCTCCCAGGCTCACGTGAATGGCGTGGTCCGCCTGAAGCTGTACAAAGGCAACGTGATCGTCACCGGGCGCAAGTCCGACGAATCGCTGTTCGATGCCAACATCGCGACCTTCGAAGAAGACGGCGGTGCCTACAACCAGGCTGACGCGGCTGGCTTCATCAAGCTCAACGCCCTGCGCATGCGCATCGCGGCGAACAAGGGTCGCAAGTTGTTCTGACCCTGTTGACATGAAAGCGGCCTGCCATGAGCAGGCCGTTTTTTTTGCCCTTTTTTTGTGTGACCCTTGCTGCGGCGCTGCCCTCGGTCGCTCATTCATCCTGCCCTTGCGTTGTCAGGCCTGCGTTGCTGTAGATGACGTACACGACGATGCTGGCTTGCTTCAAATGTCTTGATCGACGGGGTTCGATTGGGCGTTTCGATTGGCTGCATACGATACAAAGGCTGTCTGGTTCGCGCCTGCGTCGATGAAGACGTATGACCAGCCGTTCCTTGACGTCCTCCGCCCGACGTAGCTGTCGTTTGCGTCGACAGGGCGAATCATCCATGGTCTTTATGAAATGTTTGCTCTTGCGAAAATCCGAAGGCGAATACAAGGAGCGATAATTGAAGTTGAGCGTTATGAAAAAAAGCAGCAATAGATAAAAAGGAAAGCTGATCAGGAACCAGAGATAGTATTCACGATCCTGGTCATCCAGAAAGGGCAGGGAAATCGCTGCGGAAGTTTCGGATAAAGTTGCGAATATGGCGATGAGGGTCATGGGGTTGGTTATGGTCTTCAACGGTTTGTTCATGGTTAATGCTCATGGAATACTTGTGCTCGGAGAGTGAGTTGGAAAGTGGCAGTCCATGCCTGATGAAATATAGGCGAAGGCGCAATGGCCGGCCATGTTGAATATTAGGCGTCTGAGTGTGTTTTATATATGAATTTCCCTTCCTTAAGTGAGTGGAAGTCAGTTTTAACAGTAAATAATTCAGTTACTTTCTATGAATAAAGCGCTTTTCAGTGGGCTGCCTGCAGGTGGGTATGGCGGTGAAAGAGCGCATTGTTCATAGGGTTTCGGGATTGTTAAGAACGGCCATTCCTTCTCTTTAAAAAAATCCATGACACATTTTTTTTGCGGCGATTTGTAGGAATATTCTGTATAGCTTGTAGGTTCTGTCTCTCGATGCGAGCGTTCAGGGGGGGGCAGCATGCCAAGGTAGAAATGACTAGGCTATTGTGCGTGCTCTAAAAATTCGAACAGCGAAGTTGGATTTGCCCATGAATAAAGTGCTGATCGTGGATGATCATCCCGTCATTCGTCTTGCTGTACGTTTGCTGATGGAGCGTCATGGTTATGAAGTCGTTGCCGAAACCGATAATGGCGTCGATGCGTTACAGTTTGCTCGCGAACTTATGCCCGATATTGTCATTCTCGATATCGGTATTCCGAAGCTGGACGGATTGGAAGTCATCGCTCGCCTGACGGCCATTCCTTCACCCATGAAAGTGTTGGTGCTGACTTCCCAGGCACCGGGACATTTTTCGATGCGTTGCATGCAGACGGGGGCGGCCGGGTATGTATGCAAGCAACAGGATCTCACCGAGTTACTGAGTGCAATCAAGGCGGTACTTTCCGGTTACAGTTACTTTCCCAACCAGGCATTGCATACGGTGCGGTCGAGTCTGGGTAATGCCAGTGAGTCCGATATGGTCGATCGATTATCGGGGCGGGAAATGATGGTCTTGCAGCAACTGGCGCGCGGAAAGACCAACAAGGAGATCGCCGATGGAATGTTCTTGAGCAACAAGACCGTCAGTACCTACAAGACGCGCCTGTTATTGAAGCTCAATGCCCGTTCGCTGGTCGACCTGATCGAACTGGCGCAGCGCAATGGCTTGGTGTGAGTTTTCGGGTCACGCGTACTCAGTAAAAAGCCTCCATCAGGGAGGCTTTTACGTGTCAGAGGTCAAAGTCATAATCGGCCAGTTGTTTCTGCAGGCGACGCTCTTCCAGCAGGTTATCAATGGTGCGGCGCTTGCTCAGGTTGGTTTTCGCCACTTCCACGACCACAGGTTCGACGTCGTCGGCTTCAGCGGCGATGAATTCGTCTTCTACATCCAGTTGTTCTTTGCCAGCACTCATGGGTTCGACTCCAGGCTAAGACTGCCATTGGCGCTCCTTATATCGATAAACCACGGGCGGGTAAAAAAGATTTTTTCAATCGATGGATCGATAAAAGCAATAGCGTCTCAATCGTCGGAGGTCTTGTGCTTGTATTCGCATAAATCTTCGATTCGGCAGCTGCCGCAGCGAGGCTTGCGCGCCAGGCAAACGTAACGCCCGTGAAGGATGAGCCAGTGATGGGAGTCCAGCAGGAATTCCTTGGGAACAAATTTCATCAATTTCTTCTCGACCTCCACCACGTTTTTGCCGGGGGCCAGCCCGGTGCGGTTGCTGACGCGGAAAATGTGGGTATCGACCGCCATGGTCAACTGCCGAAACGCGGTATTGAGCACGACGTTGGCGGTTTTGCGGCCGACCCCCGGAAGGGCTTCCAGCGCTTCGCGAGTCTGCGGGACTTCACTGCCGTGGCGCTCGATCAGCAGGCGGCAGGTCTCGATCACGTTCTTGGCCTTGCTGTTGAACAGGCCGATGGTCTTGATGTATTCGGACAGTCCTTCGACGCCCAGGGCATAGATGGCCTCCGGCGTATTGGCCACCGGGAACAGTTTGGCCGTGGCTTTGTTGACGCCGACGTCGGTGGACTGGGCTGACAGGATGACCGCGATCAGCAACTCGAACGGCGAGGAATAGGCCAGTTCGGTTTTCGGTTCCGGGTTGTCCTCGTGAAGGCGACGAAATATTTCCAGGCGTTTTGCGGCGTTCATGGGCGCGGCGTTTCCTCAACGGATGAATGGGGTTTGGCGGCCGTCCAGGCCTGTCGAGCCGCCAACAACAGCCCGAGCAGAATGAACCCGCCGGGGGCGAGCAAGGCCAGGGGCAGGCCGCTGCCGATCAGCCCACGCACGGCACCGAGGCTGATCATCAAGAGGCCAAACAGCCCGGCCAGCCTGAGGCGTCCGTGCCAGCGGGATTCAACGAAGAAACCCTCATGCTCCAGCGCGACGCAGCTCAGGGCGATCCAGCCAGCGTAAAGGTTCAACGGTCGATACAATTCCAGCACCCAGGCCTGGGCGACAAGGCCAATGCAGGTGGTCAGGGTAGCGGCCAATACGATGGCGGCGAGCAGCCGTTGACAGGCTGTCAGGCGTTGCCGGACAAGCCCCATTGCCAAGCCATGGCTGAAAAGAACCACGGCCCAGGCGAGCCATAACCCCAGCGCGCCAACCAGCGAGTCGCTTGCGCCGACCAATGGGACGAGCAGCAGGCCGTGTGTCAGTCCCCATGGCTTATTCATTGGCTGCCACCCCCATCAACTGGGCCTTGTGCTCGTCGAAGTAACGCAGCGCATCGTGAACAGCCTGGAGCACTGCCCGGGACGTCACTGTCGCGCCTGCCAGTTGATCGAACTGGCCCTGGTCCTTTTTCAAGGCCCAGCCGCTGTCATCAGGCGCCTGGCGTGATTTACCCGTGAAGGTCTGCAACCAGGCGTTCGGCCAGCCGGCAATCGCTGCGCCCAATCCGGGTGTCTCGGATTGACGCAGGGTCTTGACGCCCAGCAACCGGCCCTGTGGATCGATGGCGACCAGCAATTCGATGCTGCCTTCATAGCCCAGCGCCTGGCTACGCAGCAGCACGGCGCTGGGTTGGCCGCCGCGAGTCGCCAGGTAGCCGCCCAACAGCGTGCTATGGGCCAGGGGCACCGAGGCTGTGACAACGGGCTGCGTCAACGGCTGGTTATCATAGTGGTCGGTGGGCAGCACCTCGAGCAAGGCCCTGTTCGCCAGTGCTTGCTGCTGGGTCTCGATACGCCCGGCGGTGCCGAGGTGCGTGAGGTAAGTGGCACCGATACCCAGGCCGATCAACAAGGTCAGGATTGCCACGCCGAGGGGATTGTTCATGTCAGCGGCCGCCGTTGTCGCGCCTCGGCAAACCGCTCCAGTGCCGGCACGCCGAGGTTCATCAGCAACACCGCGAACGCCACGCCGTCGGGGTAGCCACCCCAGGTGCGTATCAGATAGACCAGCAGTCCCATGCCCGCGCCAAACAGCAGGCGGGCGAGAGGGGCCTTGGCACCCGAGACCGGTTCGGTCGCGATAAAAAACGCGCCGAGCATGGTTGCGCCGCTGAACAGATGAAACAGCGGCGAGCCATGGGAGTCGGAACCCGAACCGTTCCAGCACAGCAGGCTGACGGCGGACAGGCTCACCAGCATGCCCACGGGTGCATGCCAACTGAACACCCGTTGCTGCAGCAGAAACAGACCGCCCGCCAGGAAGGCCAGGTTGACCCATTCGACACCCCGGCCACCGAAACGCCCGAACGCAGGATCGTTGGCGAACAGTTCATCGACGGTCAGGCTCGTGTTGATTCGCAGGCTGTCCAGTGCGGTCGCCCCGGCCCAGGCATCGGGCGCCGGATGAGCGCCGAATACCTGCTGCAAGCCTTCAGACAGGCCCATGCCGTGGAGCGCCGGCCAGTGACTCATCTGGGAAGGAAACGCCACCAGTACCAGGGCGTACCCGAGCATTGCCGGGTTGAACGGGTTGCTGCCGACGCCGCCCCACAGGTGCTTGCCCAACAGCAAGGCGCAGGCGGCCGCCGTGACGGTCAGCCACCAGGGGCAATAGGCCGGCAAGGCCAGGGCCAGCAGCGTGGCACTGACCAGCGCACTGCCATCGTTCAGGTCGGGCTTGAGTGGCCGGCGTCGCAAGCGCAGCACCAACGCTTCGACCGCCAGCGCAGTGGCGCCGGACAACAGCAGGTTGAGCGCCACGCCCCAGCCATGGAACCACAGCAACGCCAGCACGCCGGGCAGCGTCGCCAGCAACACTCGCGTCATCGCCTGGCGCAGCCGTTCGTCCGCTGGCTCAAGAGGCGGCATGGGCGTCCACCTGGCGTTCGGCATCCTTCACCGCGTGTTCCAATGCCTGCAGTTGTTCATCCGATGCCGTAGCTGCGCGGGCTTTGCTGAGTTCGGCGCGGCGCATCGCCAGTTGGATCTTGGCTCGCTTCAGCTCGGCGTTTTGCGTCGGTGCAGGGGCTGGCGCGGCCGCGGGTGCGGGTGCGGGTGCGGCATTTTCCAGTTGGCTCAGGGCCTGTTCGGCCGCTTCGAACTGGCGTTGCAGCACGATCAGTTGCGATTGCTGCTCAAAGGTTGGCGGGTGGCCGAACGCTTTCAAGGATTTGTTCAGCTGTGCCCGGCTCATGGCCAGGTCGACCTTGGCTTTTTTCAAGGCTGCATCGGCCGTGGCGGCTTTTTGCGCGCGAACGCGCTCCAGTGCGGCTTGTACGGGATCGAGTGCCGGGTCCTGGGTTTGGGCCTGGGCCTGGGCCGCCCGTTGGGTTCGAGCCAGGCGTTCGGCCTGGCGCTGTTCTTCTTCGCGGCGCAGGCGCGCATTGCGTTGTTCGAAGCGGCGCCGGGCATGATTGCGCTTGGCGGTTCGCGCCAGTTGTTCTTCGACGCTGAAGGCCAGGCCGCCGACGATCGGCAGCACGTTTGCCGTCGGCAGCGGGTGCATTTCAATGCAATCGACCGGGCAGGGCGCCACGCACAGATCGCAGCCTGTGCATTCGTCGATGAGGATGGTGTGCATCAGCTTGGCGGCGCCGACAATCGCGTCCACCGGACAGGCCTGGATGCACTTGGTGCAACCGATGCATTCGGCTTCACGGATAAAGGCGACTTGCGCCGGGGCCACGCCGCGGCTGGTGTCCAGCTCCACCACCGGTATTTTCATCAGCTCGGCCAGGGCGGCGATGGTTTCGCGCCCCCCGGGCGGACATTTGTTTATCGGCTCGCCCTGGGCGATGCCTTCGGCGTAGGGCTTGCACCCGGGGTGGCCGCACTTGCCGCATTGGGTCTGCGGCAGCAGGGCGTCGATACGTTGAATCAGGCTCATGTTTTGACCAGCCCGCGCAATCCGAGAAAGGCCACCGCCATCAGTCCGGCGCTGATCAACTGAATCGGCAGGCCCCGAAAGGGCAGGGGAATATCGTTATTGAAGGTGCGCTGGCGCAGATCGTCGAACAGGCTCAGCACCAGCCAGAACCCCAGTCCGGCACCCAGGCTCAGGGCGATGGCGTAGCCCAGGTCTCGGTTATGCTGGCCGTTGAGCAGCGTGACGCCAAGTATGCCGGCATTGCCGAGCAACAGCGGCCACAACCCCTCGAACGGCATTGTCGGCCGCCAGCGGGCCAGCAGGCGCAGCAAGGGGCCGATCAGCAATACGCTCAAGGACAGCCAGGCCAACAGGCGCAGCGAGACCAGGTTGGTCGGCACCAGCAGCCCATGATCGATCAGGTAGCCCAGGGTGCCGACGATCAGCATCAGGCATGCCGTCGCCAGGCCCAGGGCGTGTACCTGCTTCCTGCCGTTGACCGCCAGCAGCGGATCGACGCCCAGCGGCCAGTGCAACACCAGGTTGTTGATCAGGGCAGCGCTGAACAGCGTGAGGACGATTTCGGTCATGGGTGTGTTGGCGACAAAGGGCCTGTTACAAGATTAGGCATTATCCGGCACGCCGGGGGCGTGGGCCAGATATGAAAATCCCACAGCCACCTGCAAGGCGACTGTGGGATCGGTGCAGCAAGCGGTCGCGTTACTTGATCCGCTGGCCCGGCTTGGCGCCGCTGTCAGGGCTCAACAGGTAGATTTCCTCGCCGCCGGGGCCTGCCGCCATCACCATGCCTTCGGAGATGCCAAAGCGCATTTTGCGTGGCTTGAGGTTGGCGATCATCATCGTCAACCGGCCTTCGAGCTTGGCCGGGTCCGGGTAGGCACTCTTGATGCCGGAGAACACGTTGCGTTGCTCGTCGCCGATGTCCAGGGTCAGGCGCAGCAGCTTGTCGGCGCCTTCGACGGCCTCGGCCTTGACGATCAGCGCCACGCGCAGGTCAATGGCGGCAAAGGCGTCGAAGTCGATTTCCGGCGACAGCGGGTCCTTGGCCAGTTCGCCGTTCCCGGCAGGCGCGCCGGTGTCGGTCTGGCTGGCGGCCAGGTCTTCCTTGGAGGCGTCGGTCATGGCTTGCACCTTGGTCGCGTCGATACGGGTCATCAACGGCTTGAACTCGTTCAACTGATGGTTGCTCAGCAGCGTCTGGTGATCGCTCCAGGTCAGCGGTGCGACGTTGAGGAACGCCTCGGCATCGGCGGCCAGTAGCGGCAGCACCGGCTTGAGGAAAATCACCAGTTGGCGGAACAGGTTGATGCCCAGGGCGCAGATCGCCTGGACTTCGTCCTGCTTGCCTTCCTGCTTGGCCAGGGACCAGGGCGCCTTGTCGGCGATCCAGGCATTGGCGCGGTCGGCCAGGGCCATGATTTCGCGCATGGCACGGGCGAAGTCGCGGGACTCGTAGGCGTCGGCGATGCTTGGCGCGGCCGCCAGGAAGGCGTCGGTCAGTTCCGGCGCGGCATTGCCGGCGACCAGGACCCCGGCGTTGCCCTTGTGGATGAACCCGGCGCAGCGGCTGGCAATGTTGACGACCTTGCCCACCAGGTCGGAGTTGACCTTCTGCACGAAGTCTTCGAGGTTCAGGTCCAGGTCGTCGACGCCGCGGCCGAGCTTGGCCGCGTAGTAGTAGCGCAGGTATTCCGGGGACAGGTGGTCCAGGTAGGTCCGGGCCTTGATAAAGGTGCCACGGGACTTGGACATTTTCTGGCCGTTGACGGTCAGGTAGCCGTGGACGTTGATGCCGGTCGGCTTGCGGAAGCCGGCGCCTTCGAGCATGGCGGGCCAGAACAGCGCGTGGAAGTTCACGATGTCCTTGCCGATGAAGTGATACAGCTCGGCGGTGGAGTCCTTGCCCCAGAACGCGTCGAAGTCCAGCTCCGGCGTGCGGTTGCAGAGGTTCTTGAAACTCGCCATGTAGCCGATCGGAGCGTCCAGCCAGACGTAGAAATACTTGCCGGGCTCGTCGGGGATCTCGAAGCCGAAGTACGGCGCATCGCGGGAAATGTCCCACTGTTGCAGGCCGGCATCGAGCCATTCGGCGATCTTGTTGGCGACGGCGTCCTGCAGGGTGCCGCTGCGGGTCCAGGCTTGCAGCATCTGCTGGAAGTCCGGCAGCTTGAAGAAGAAGTGCTGGGAGTCCTTGAGCACCGGCGTCGCCCCGGAAATCGCCGATTTCGGGTCTTTCAGGTCGGTCGGTGCGTAGGTGGCGCCGCATTTTTCGCAGTTATCGCCGTACTGGTCTTCAGTGCCGCATTTCGGGCAGGTGCCCTTGATGAAGCGGTCGGCCAGGAACATTTTCTTTTCCGGGTCGAAATACTGGGTGATCGAACGGGTGGCGATGTGCCCGGCGTCACGCAGCTTCAGGTAGATCTGGCTCGACAGCTCACGGTTTTCTTCGGCGTGAGTGGAGTGGAAGTTGTCGAAGTCCACCAGGAACTCGGCAAAGTCGGCGCTGTGTTCAGCCTGGACGTTGGCGATCAGTTGTTCCGGGGTGATGCCTTCCTTTTCTGCGCGCAGCATGATGGCCGAACCGTGGGCGTCGTCGGCGCAGACATAAATGCATTGGTTGCCGCGATGCTTCTGGAAGCGCACCCACATATCGGTCTGGATGTACTCCAGCATATGGCCGAGGTGAATCGAACCATTGGCATAGGGCAGGGCGCTGGTGACGAGGATCTTGCGTGGCTCGGACATGGGGCTCGGCTACTTGATGAAACGGAGGTCGGCCACTATAAAGCGCTGGCGGCTTTTTTTCACCCTTCGGGGCTGTTTACGGATGCATTGCCGGGAGCGGCGCAAGGATCAAGCCAGGCACAACTTGCGGCGAGGGGATTGTGGGAGCAAAGCTTGCTCGCGAAACAGGCGCCTCGATTTCTGAAAGACCGCATCGACCGCATCGCGGGCAAGCCCTGCTCCCACACAGCGGAAGCATTCGTCGCCCTTAATCGGGTCGCCACAAAAGCATGCGCGGCGTAGGATAGCGGCCTGTTTTCAAGTCTTGCTATCGGAGTTGCCCATGAGCGCCGTCAATCGCGCAGCGGTGGAAGCCGTCCTTCGCCAGTACACCGACCCTTACCTGAACCAGGACCCGGTCAGCGCCGGATGCGTGCGCGCCATCGACATCCAGGGCGATCGCGTCAGTGTCCAGCTGGAAATCGGCTATGCCGCCGACCTGTTCAAGAGCGGCTGGGCGCAGATGCTGCAAATGGCGATCGAGGCCCTGGACGGGGTGAGCGCCGCCAAAGTCGACGTCACCAGTGTGATCGCCGCCCACAAGGCCCAGGCGCAGGTGCCGGGGCTGGCGAACGTCAAGAACGTGATCGCCGTGGCCTCGGGCAAGGGCGGCGTGGGCAAGTCCACCACCGCGGCCAACCTGGCCCTGGCCCTGGCCCGTGAAGGGGCGAAGGTCGGGATTCTCGATGCAGACATCTACGGTCCGAGCCAAGGCATCATGTTCGGTGTTGCCGAAGGCACCCGGCCGCAGGTCAAGGACCAGAAGTGGTTCGTGCCGATCCAGTCCCATGGCGTGGAAGTCATGTCCATGGCCTTCCTGACCGACGACAACACGCCGATGGTCTGGCGCGGGCCGATGGTTTCCGGCGCCTTGCTGCAACTGGTCACGCAAACCGCGTGGGGCGACCTGGATTACCTGGTGATCGACATGCCTCCGGGCACCGGCGATATCCAGCTGACCCTGGCGCAGAAAGTCCCGGTGGCCGGTGCGGTGATCGTCACCACGCCTCAAGACCTGGCCTTGCTGGACGCACGCAAGGGCGTGGAAATGTTCCGCAAGGTCAACATCCCGGTGCTGGGCGTGGTGGAGAACATGGCCGTGCACATCTGCTCGAACTGCGGGCATGCCGAGCACCTGTTCGGCGAAGGTGGCGGGGAAAAACTGGCGACCCAGTACGGCGTCGAATTGCTGGCTTCGCTGCCGCTGTCGATGCTGATCCGCGAACAGGCCGACGGCGGCAAGCCGACGGTCATCGCCGAACCGGACAGCCAGATCGCCATGGTCTATCAGGAACTGGCCCGCCACGTGGGCGCGCGGATCGTGTTGCAAGAGGCTGCGTCACCGGCGATGCCGAACATCACCATGAGCGACGATTGATCGGCTGAAATGCGATCCATTGTGTGAGCAAGCCTGTGGGAGCACAGCTTGCTCGCGATAGCGGTTTTAAAGCCAGCAGATGTGTTGTATGTGACGCCCTCATCGCGAGCAAGCTGTGCTCCCACAAGCGCTCCCACATTGATTGTGTGCAGATTCTTAGATCCGCAACCCGCCATCCATCTCCAGGATCCGACCGGTGTAGTAGTCGTTCTCGAAGATATACGCCGCCGAATGAGCAATTTCCTCAGGCTTGCCCATACGCTTGAGCGGAATCCCCGAGGTCATTTTTTCCAGGGCCTCGGGCTTCATGCCCAGGGTCATCTCGGTTTCGATGAAACCCGGTGCGATGCCAGCGACACGGATGCCGTAGCGTGCCAGTTCCTTGGCCCAGGTCACGGTGGCGGCGGCCACACCAGCCTTGGCGGCCGAGTAGTTGGTCTGGCCGACGTTGCCGGCGCGGGAGATCGACGAGATATTGATGATGGCGCCGCTGTTCTTCAGCTCGACCATTTTCGCCGCCACTTCACGGGTGCACAGGAATACACCTGTGAGGTTGACGTCGATCACGGCCTGCCACTGGGCCAGGCTCATCTTGGTCATTTCACCGTCCTTGACCTTGAGCAGCAGGCCATCGCGCAGGATCCCGGCGTTGTTGATCAGGCCGTGGATCGCGCCGAAGTCCTCGGCGACCCGGGCGACCATGTCGCTGACCTGCTCCTCATTGGCCACGTTGCACAGGTACGCCCGGGCTTCGACGCCCTTGGCTACACACGCGGCAACCGCCTGGTCGAGTTTTTCCTGGTTGAGGTCCACCAGGGCGAGCTTCGCGCCTTTGCCCGCGAGATACTCGGCCATGGAGCGGCCCAGACCCTGGCAACCGCCGGTGATAATGATTACTTTGTCAGTGAGTTGCATGCTCATGTCCAGGTGGCGCAGCGGTGAAGGGGGAGACTTTTTGGGACGTCTCTCGATTTGCGACGGTGTAGCCCGGTTGCACACGAGAACTGTCCTGTCGGTGTCCCGGAACATTACTCCAGTCGCCTGACCGTTTTCTAGACGGATTTTATTAAAGGAGTCATAAATTGAGCGTTGAAGCTGCCAAGCATGCCCGGGAACTGCTGCTCAAGGAGTACCGTGGAGTACTCTCCACTCATTCCAAATCCATGCCCGGCTTTCCGTTCGGCTCCGTGGTGCCCTATTGCCTGGACGAACAAGGTCGGCCACTGATCCTGATCAGCCGTATCGCCCAGCACACCCACAATCTGCAGAAAGACCCCAAGTGTTCGATGCTGGTGGGCGAGCGGGGCGCCGAGGATGTGCAGGCCGTGGGGCGCCTGACCTACCTGGCCGAGGCCCGCAAACTCGAAGACAGCGCCGCCATCGAGGCTGCCGCTGAGCGTTACTACCGCTATTTCCCTGACTCGCAGAACTACCACAAGGCCCATGATTTCGACTTCTGGGTGCTCGAGCCGGTGCGCCATCGCTACATCGGCGGCTTTGGCGCCATCCACTGGATCGACCAGCTCACCCTGGCCAATCCCTTCGCCGGCAAAGCCGAAGCCAGCATGGTCGAGCACATGAATGCCGATCACGCCAAGGCCATCGCCCATTACGTGGAATTGACCGGCCTGCCGAAAAGCGAACCGGCACAACTGGCGGGTATCGACAGCGAGGGCATGCACTTGCGTATTGGCCTGGGCCTGCACTGGCTGGGGTTTCCAACGCCTTGCAACACCCCGACACAAGTGCGCGAAGCCTTGGTTTATCTGGCTCACGCCGAGCAATGGCCGAAAAATGCCGAGGTCGACGCTTGAATTCACGAAAGGGCGACGTCATTTAGAGTTTCATAGCAAGGTATTCTTGCGTTGAGGAACCATTTGATGCGCCCTTTTTTATTGCTCTTTCTGCTGTTCCCGGTGTTGGAGCTGTTCGTATTCGTCAAGGTCAGCGGTGCGATCGGGTTTTTCCCGGCCCTGCTGCTGGTCATTCTCGGCTCGATGCTCGGCGTGTTCGTGCTGCGTATCGCCGGCCTCGCCACGGCATTGCGTGCCCGTGAAAGCCTGAACCGCGGCGAGCTGCCCGCCCAGACCATGCTCGAAGGCCTGATGCTGGCCCTGGGTGGCGGTCTGTTGATCCTGCCAGGCTTTATCAGCGACGTGCTGGGCCTGGTCATGCTGTTGCCGTTCACCCGTCGGCTGCTGGCCAATAAAATGCGCCAGCGCGCCGAAGAGCAGGCGATTCGTCAGCGCGCTTTCGCCGATGACCTCCAGCCTCGTGGCGGTCCGGCTCCGCGAGAGCCTGTGGGCCGTGAGCCCAACGTGATCGAAGGCGAATTCGAACACCGCGATTCCAAGTAAAACCATCAGCACGGCGCCTTCGGGCGCCGTGCTCGTTTTGATGGCATGGAGTAAAAAATTTTCTGTCCCTGCCCTTGTAATCCACTTGTGCGCCCTTATGTAACGGTCACCGCAAGGTTTCCGGTGGTGACACCGGACAGACTTCCGCGGTTCGACTGACGAACCGCACCCGGCTCCGCCGGCTTTGTTAAACCCGCCGGGACTACACCGGCCGATGAAAACCAAAAATTAGGAGAGATCGACAATGAAGCTTCGTCCTCTGCATGACCGCGTCGTCATCCGTCGCAGCGAAGAAGAGAAGAAAACCGCTGGCGGTATCGTCCTGCCAGGTTCGGCTGCTGAAAAAGCCAACCACGGTGAAGTTCTCGCTGTAGGCCCAGGCAAGGCACTGGAAAACGGCGAAGTACGTGCGCTGGCCGTGAAAGTGGGTGACAAGGTTGTGTTCGGCCCTTACTCCGGCAGCAACACAGTGAAAGTCGACGGCGAAGACCTGCTGGTAATGAGCGAGAACGAAATCCTCGCTGTCCTCGAAGGCTGATTCCCCCGCCCATTTTCCCGTTACTACAAAGTATTTAAGGAATATCGATCATGGCTGCTAAAGAAGTTAAATTCGGCGATTCCGCCCGCAAAAAAATGCTCGCCGGTGTCAACGTCCTGGCTGACGCAGTAAAAGCGACCCTCGGCCCGAAAGGCCGTAACGTGATCATCGAGAAGAGCTTCGGCGCTCCGACCATCACCAAGGACGGCGTTTCCGTAGCCAAAGAAATCGAGCTGAAAGACCGCTTCGAAAACATGGGCGCGCAACTGGTCAAAGACGTTGCCTCCCGTGCCAACGATGACGCCGGCGACGGCACCACCACCGCTACCGTCCTGGCTCAATCGATCGTCAACGAAGGCCTGAAAGCCGTCGCTGCCGGCATGAACCCGATGGACCTCAAGCGCGGCATCGACAAGGCGACCATCGCCATTGTCAAAGAGCTCAAAGCCCTGTCCAAGCCATGCGCTGACACCAAGGCAATCGCTCAGGTCGGCACCATCTCCGCCAACTCCGACAACTCCATCGGCGACATCATTGCCGAAGCCATGGAAAAAGTTGGTAAAGAAGGCGTGATCACTGTTGAAGAAGGCTCGGGCCTGGAAAACGAACTGTCGGTTGTAGAAGGCATGCAGTTCGACCGTGGCTACCTGTCCCCGTACTTCGTCAACAAGCCAGAGACCATGACTGCCGAGCTCGACGGTCCGCTGATCCTGCTGGTCGACAAGAAGATCTCCAACATCCGCGAAATGCTGCCAGTGCTGGAAGCCGTTGCCAAAGCCGGCCGCCCACTGCTGATCGTGGCTGAAGACGTTGAAGGCGAAGCCCTGGCGACCCTGGTTGTGAACAACATGCGCGGCATCGTTAAAGTCGCAGCCGTCAAGGCTCCAGGCTTCGGCGACCGCCGCAAGGCCATGCTGCAGGACATCGCCGTACTGACCGGCGGTACCGTTATCTCCGAAGAGATCGGCCTGAGCCTGGAAAGCACCACCCTGGAGCACCTGGGTAACGCCAAGCGCGTGATCCTGTCCAAGGAAAACACCACCGTGATCGACGGTGCCGGCGTCGAGACTGACATCCAGGCTCGCGTTCTGCAGATCCGTCAGCAAGTGGCCGACACTTCGTCCGACTACGACCGTGAAAAACTGCAAGAGCGCCTGGCCAAGCTGTCCGGCGGCGTTGCAGTGATCAAGGTTGGCGCCGGTTCCGAAGTTGAAATGAAAGAGAAGAAAGCCCGCGTTGAAGACGCCCTGCACGCTACCCGTGCAGCCGTCGAAGAAGGCGTGGTACCTGGCGGCGGCGTGGCACTGGTTCGCGCTCTGCAGGCTATCTCCGAGCTGAAAGGCGACAACGATGACCAGAACGTGGGCATCCAGTTGCTGCGTCGCGCTGTAGAAGCCCCGCTGCGCCAGATCGTTGCCAACTCCGGCGACGAGCCAAGCGTTGTGGTCGACAAGGTCAAGCAGGGTACGGGTAACTACGGTTACAACGCTGCTACCGGCGAATACGGCGACATGATCGAAATGGGTATCCTGGACCCAGCCAAAGTGACTCGTTCGGCTCTGCAAGCGGCTTCGTCGATTGCCAGCCTGATGATCACCACCGAGGCGATGATCGCTGAAATCAAGGAAGACGCTCCAGCTGGCGGCGGTATGCCAGACATGGGCGGCATGGGTGGCATGGGCGGCATGATGTAAGCCAGCCTTACCCCTGTAGCGAAAAACCCCGCCTGCGAAAGCAGGCGGGGTTTTTTATTGCCTTGAGTTTATCCCGGCATTGAGCTGGACCCAGCTGTCTCTGTGGGAGCAAGCTTTACTCCCACAGGGTTTGTCCGGGGCGTTGTCAGGCGTTGGAAGGCTGGCTCAACGCCACGCGATCAGTCATGACGGCCGGTCGGTACAGGATGTAGTAGTAGCACCCCAGGCAGATCAGCCAACAGAACACCGCGGTCCACACGTTGTGGGAAAAGAAGTGCGCCCCTTGCATCATCCGCCCCAAGGAGAACACCGTTCCCAACGTGAAGGCGAATATCAGAGCCTGGCGGGCCAGGCGTGGGCGGCGGTCGCGCAGGACGAAGAACAGCGCAAACAACGTGAACCCGGTGGCGGCGTGACCGCCGGGCCAGCATCGACCGGGTTTGTCCGTGGCCGGGCGCGGGCTTAGCAGTTCGCTATAGGTTTCCTTGCCGCCGAATTCCTTCAGGCTCCAGGGGCATTGCACCGCTGTCACCGCTTTCATCGGCGTGACGAAGGACGTCGCCAGTGCCAGGGACAGCACCAGGCAGCCCAATTCCCGCTTGAACGGTTTGAGCCGGGTGATGAAGAACGAGCTGATGAATCCCAGGACCGCCAGCACGGAGAACACGATGACCACCTCTTTGGCTCGATCGTGCAGGATGTCTTCCAGGAAAAAGCTGTGGCGTCCGATGAAGTAGCCGGCGGCCGGATCATAAAACAGCCGGGCCAAATCCATGTCCAGGTCGGTCCACTCCAGCAAAACCAGAGTGATTGCCGCAGCGATGGGAGCTGTGAGGCACAACCAGAAGTTTAGCGGGCGAGGGGTAGGGCGTAGAGCGCTTGATTGCATGACGGATCCAGGACCAAGAAATCGCCCCAGGGCATCAGCCTGGGGCAGTTCGATTAACGTTCGCTGACTTGCTCGGCCCCCTCCTTGGGTGCTTCCCAGCCAAGCAGCTGTTGCTTGAAGCCATAACTGGCGGTTTGGTAATACGTGATGGCGCGGCTGATCAGCGGGTCTTCGCTGTTCGCCCTGGATTCGCGACTTTCGGTCAGTGCATCGTCATGCCGTCGCAGGCCTTGGCGTGGACTGAGGATTGCCAGATCCTTGCCGTCGAACAGGCCCAGGTGCTGATAATTACCTACAACGACGCGGGGCGGCAACGGGTTGTTCTGCAGCAGGTCGCGACCAAAGAACGTCGACTGGTAATCCATGTTCAGCAAACCGAGCAAGGTGGGGGCGAGGTCGATCTGACTGGCAAGTTGGGCGCTTTCTCGTGGTTCGATCAGCTTCGGCGAGTAGATGAACAACGGGATCTGGTAATTGCTGATCGGCAGGTCTTCCTTGCCAGCGCTGCCGGCGGTGTGGTCAGCGACGAAAACGAAGAGGGTGTTATCGAACCACGGTTTCTGCCGTGCTTGCTCCAGAAACTGACCAATGGCGTAGTCGGTATATTTTACTGCCCCATCCCGGCCGTTGCCGGACTTGATGTCGATCCGGTCATCTGGATAGGTGTAGGGGCGGTGGTTGGAGGTCGTCATCAACTGCAATAAAAATGGTTGCTGTTTGGCGTAATTGACATCGGCCAACTTCAACGTCTGTTTGTACAGGTCCTCATCGGCCATGCCCCAAGCATTCTTGAAGTGGATCTCGGATTCATCGACGCTGGTTTGATCGACGACCCGATAGCCGTTGCCGCTGAAAAACGCGTTCATGTTATCGAAGTAACCGCGCCCACCATAGACAAACACGCTGTCGTAGCCGACCGAGTTCAACTGCTGGCCAAGGCTGGCGAAGCCGCTTTCCCGGCCAATGCGCTTGACGATCGAGCGCCCCGGGGTAGGCGGAATAGCCAGGGTGATGGCTTCCAGGCCTCGATCGGTGCGGGTGCCTGTGGCGTAGAAGTTATTGAAATACAGGCTCTGTTTGCGCAGGGCGTCCAGGTTGGGCGTCAAGTTGCGTTGATCACCGTTGCTGCCCAGGTATTTGGCGCTGAGGCTTTCGATGGTCACCAGCACGATGTTCGGTTTACGGGCGGTGCCGGGGCTGTCGATCATTCGACGGATATCTTGTGGATCCTCACCGATGAAGCGTGCATTGGGCCCGCTCAGTTCTGCACGTATCTGCTGGGCGACGGTCGCCGGGGGCAGGCTGCTGTAGAACTGTCCGTAGTCCAATTCGTTATTACGAAACGCCGCGAAAAACTGATACGGACCGTTGCTCGCCAGTTCGTTCTGGTAGGCATTGCCACCCTGGGCGCGGGGCGCATCCTGGCTGAGCCATTGCAGGCTCAGGCCAGCGATAGCCAACAGGCCGAATGCATTGAGCAGGCGTCCGCGCAAGGGGGGCAATGGGGCGGCCAGCGCGGCATTGAACGGTTTACCCAACGCCAGGCTCAAGCCCACGGCCAGTACCGCAAGAGTCGTCAACAGGGGGCCGATTGGATACGATTCCAGCACGTTGTTCAGCACTTCATCGGAATAGACCAGGTAGTCGACGGCGATGAAGTTGAAACGCACGCCGAACTCATCCCAGAACAGCCATTCGGCGACCGAGGTGAACAGCATGACGAACACGCTGACCGTCAGCAGCCCCCGAAGAAACCAGCGGTGACCGCGACGGTGCCATAGGGCTGGAGGGCAAAGCAGCAGATACAGCCCCATCGGCAAGATTGCATAGGCGAGGAACCCCAGGTCATACAGCAGCCCGGTGCCAAACACGGAAAGCGCGATGCCTCCGGCCTCATCCAGGTGAGTGAGCAGCAGAACGGTTCGGGTCAGGAAAAACACTGCCAGCCAGATGCTGGTGATCAGCAGCAGAAAGCGCATGGGCGCTGCTTTGATAAAGTCCATTTACTACTTTCCTTATATATCAATCCGATAGCGCGAGAGTCTTGCTACCTCACTGTAGTCAGGTTGTGAACCGATAGTGAAAAAACCATTAAAAGCTGATGTACGGTAGGCGTCGATTTTCCGCAGCCTCCAGCCCTAGCCCTGAATCGGCATTGGCCGTAAGCTGCGCGGGCCAAGATGGCCGTTAACTGTGTACACAGAGGTGCCCATGCGAATTCTATTGGTCGAAGACAACCGCGATATCCTGGCCAACCTGGCCGATTACCTGGGGCTCAAGGGCTACACCGTCGATTGTGCCCAGGACGGTTTGTCGGGGTTGCACCTGGCCGCGACCGAACACTACGACCTGATCGTGCTCGACATCATGCTGCCGGGCATCGACGGCTACACCTTGTGCAAGCGCCTGCGCGAAGACGCCCGGCTCGATACGCCAGTGATCATGCTGACCGCTCGGGACCAGTTGGACGACCGGCTGCAGGGTTTCAAGTCCGGGGCCGATGACTACTTGATCAAACCGTTTGCCCTGTCGGAACTGGCGGCGCGGATCGAAGCCGTCATGCGTCGGTCCCAGGGTGGTGGCCGCCGTGCCTTGCAGGTCGGCGACCTGAGCTACGACCTCGATACCCTGGAAGTGACGCGTGAAGGCAAGCTGCTCAAGCTCAACCCCGTAGGCCTCAAGCTGCTGGCGGTACTGATGCAGAAAAGCCCTCACGTGCTGCGCCGCGAAATCCTCGAAGAAGCGTTGTGGGGCGATGATTGTCCGGACAGCGACAGCCTGCGCAGCCACGTCCATCAACTGCGCCAAGTGATCGACAAGCCGTTCGACAAGCCGTTGTTGCACACGGTACACGGCGTCGGCTATCGCTTGGCCGAGGGCCGCGATGGAGTTTAAGCAGAGCCTCGCCCAACGGATCATCATCGCCTTTGCGCTGATGAGCGCATTGGTGGCTGGCGCTTTCGCCATGGGCATCGTGGCAACGGTCCACCTGGTCGAAGAAAAACTGATCTCCGCCGGGCTTGGCGGCGATCTGCAGCGCTTGCTGTTGATGGACAGTGTCTCGGACTGGAACCATCGCCCGGAACCCGACCAGTTGTTTTATTTCAGCGGTGGCCCAGGTGACTTCGAGTTGCCCAAGGACCTGCGCCATCTGGAACGTGGTTTTCATGAGGTGTTTCGCGAGCAGTTGTCATATCACGCCATGGTCGAGATCGTTGATGGCCGGCATTACGTGTTGCTGCAGGACCAGAGCGACTTCGAGGAGCGCGAGCGGGTGCTGTTCGCCGTGGTGCTGGTGGGCTTTGTGCTCAGCCTGGCGCTGGCGGTATTTTTGGGCTGGGTCCTGGCACGCCGGGTGATGGCGCCGGTGGTTCGCCTGGCCCGGCAAGTGCGCCATCGCGACCAGCTCCTGGGCCTGGCTCCGCCGCTGGCCCCGGATTATGCCGCCGATGAAGTGGGTGAACTGGCCGTGGCGTTCGACGCAACACTGGGACGCTTGCGCCAGGCCCTGACCCGCGAACGATTGTTCACCAGCGACGTAAGCCACGAATTGCGCACACCGTTGATGGTCTTGGCGACCTCCTGCGAATTGCTTCTGGAAAACCCGGCACTGGATCTGCGTGGTCGCACCCAGGTCGAGCGCATCAACAGGGCCAGTGAAGAGATGCGCGAACTGGTGCAGACCTTCCTGATGCTCGCCAGGGCACAGCGCGACGACAACGGCATGTCGCCTCGGTCGAACCTTGCACAGGTGGCCGAAAATCTCCTCGGAGTGTGGCGCGACCCTATCGAATCCAAAGGCCTGACGCTGATCTTCGAACCGGGACAAACACTCGACACCTTGTATAACGCCACTTTCCTGACTGCCGTCATGGGCAACCTGCTGCGAAATGCCTTGCACTACACCGACCAGGGGTTCATCCGTCTCTCGTTGTCTGCGACCGGCTTCATGGTCGAGGACAGTGGCGTGGGCATCCCGGAGGAGAAGCGCGAGGCGATGTTCGAGCCATTCGTGCGTGGCAACGAAAAGCGCGGCGAGGGGCTGGGGTTGGGGCTGTCACTGGTGCAACGGATTTGCGAGAACCAGGGCTGGACGGTGAGTCTCAGCACGATGGAACCCAACGGTTGCCGTTTCGAGGTGGAGTTGAATCCGAAGGTATGATCGCTTAGGTTGGAAAAATCCTGTAATGATTCGGTCATGTACATGACAAACTTTTCACAAAGTGACGACCTGACCCTGACATATCAATTCATAAGGTGGGGGCTATTCAGACATGGAGGCCCCCATCAATGCCCGACCCTATCAAACTCGATTTTTCCGAGAAATACGACGAGCAGCACGCCAAGAAGTATTTTCATAAGCATCGAGGCAGCTTGAGTCGCCGTCTTTCCAACCTACGAGACCAGCAGCTGGCCCGGCGCGCATTGGCACTCGTGGGTGATCCAGGCCTGGTATTGGATTTGCCGTGCGGTGCCGGGCGATTCTGGTCCTTGTTGGCCGAAAAACCGAACCGGGTCATCATCGGCGCGGACAATTCCGAGGCCATGCTCAAGACCGCAATGGAGTCTCAACCGGCCGAAGTGGTGAAACGGGTACAACCCTTGCAGACTTCTGCGTTCGACATCGCCTTGCCTGATAACGCCGTCGATAGCATTTTTTGCATGCGCCTGTTGCACCACATCGGTGAACCCGCGCATCGACTGGCGATCCTTAGGGAATTCCAGCGTGTCAGCCGCGACAGCGTGATCGTTTCGTTATGGGTTGATGGCAATTTCAAGGCCTGGAAACGCAAGCGCCAGGAACGCACTCGTGGGCAAAAAGACTACCAGAATCGATTTGTGTTACCGGTTGCTACAGTAGAGGAGGAGTTTCGGCAGGCAGGGTTTCGTATTCAGGAACGACTGGATTTTCTACCGCTCTATGCCATGTGGCGAGTTTATGTATTACGCAAGAGGTAAAGGCATGGGTGTACAGGCAGCAGAACCATCAACGATTCTTCACGACGACTTTGAACATTTCTGGAGTCAGCAGGGTGAGTGGGTGGAAGAACCCAATGTGCGTCGCGGCGGTGAAAGCGGCGTGCAACGGATCAAGAGCAAGGACGGCAAGCTGCTTTATGCCAAGCGTCAGACCGGACATATTTATCGCAGCTGGTTGCACCCGTTCGGTCGACCGACCGTGCTGCGCGAGCAAGACGCACTTCTGGCGTTGACCCGATTGGGTGTTCGCGTCCCCCAGCTCATTTTCTGTGGCGCCCAGCGGGACCCGGTTCACAAGTGGCGTGCGCTGCTGGTGACCCAGGCGCTGGAAGGCTTTGAAGAGATCGAGCACTGGTATGCCGCAGGTGGCCGCGAGCGCCATGGCGAAGCGGTGCACGATCAAATCCTCCTGGGTCTGGCTGAGAATCTTGCGCGCATGCACATGGGGCGTTGGCAACATGGCTGTATCTACATCAAGCACGTCTTTGTGCGAGTGACCGGAGAGGGCGAGGCGGCCAAGGCTGAGGTGGCTTTGCTCGATTTTGAGAAGTGTCGCCAGCGTCTGACGGCCCAACGTGCGGCATCCCATGACCTGAAGCAGTTGCGGCGCCACTCGTCGTTTAGCGACGCTGACTGGAAAAAACTCGTCTACTTTTACGAGGCGGCGTTTGGCAGCGCTATCAAAGGTTTATAGCGATGAAATTAGAAATTGCTAGAGGTTTGTTTTTAGTCGGAGCCCTGGCAGTTGCATCGATGGCGGTGGCTGTGTGGGAACAGCCACGCTCGCAGATCCTCAGTGCTTCCAATGCTGATGCGCATTGTCCTTTGCCGCGCGTGGCAAAGGTCAGCGAGACGATCCGACCGGACAATGACCTGCTGCTGTTCATGTTCAGCCTGTCCCAGGGGATGAGGCCGCAAAGTTGAGAGACATGAAGTGTCTAGTCCTGAAATAGGTTTACACCTGTTTCAGTCTCAAAACGCCCGATGCACCGCATCGGGCGTTTTGTATTTCAGGGACAGATGAGGTCGCTTACGGTTATAGGTTTCTATCGATTCCTCAACCATGCGCTTGGCTTGGGCAAGGTCTTTGGGACGGTGTAAAAGAAATTCTGTTTTCAGAATCCCATTCACTCGTTCCGCTAGAGCATTTTGGTAGCAGTCGTAGCCATCAGTCATCGAACACCTGACGCCATGTTTGGCGTGCAGCTTTTGGTAGAGATCAGAGCAGTATTGCGAGCCCCGATCTGAGTGATGTACCAACGGTTGATTGGTTCTTCGGTGGCGAAGAGCTTTCGTCATCGCCCGGATGACTGACTCGGTATGCAGGCTTTCATGCACGTGATGGCCGACTATTTTGCGCGAGAACGCATCAGTGACCAGACTTACGTAAGCGACGCTTTGCTCGGTCGGTAAGTAGGTTATATCCGCCACCCAGACCTGTTCCGGGCCGGTCGCAGTGACCTGGTCAGGGCCGGGCTTGAGCCGATTCGGATGTCGACGGAAGCGATGATGGCTGTCGGTCGTCTTGTGATAAGCGCGTTTGCGTGGGACCAGTTGTCGATGATCCCGCAAAATATCGAACAACCGATCTCGGCCTACCGTTTGCGTCAGTTCAGGTTCGGATTGCATAAGGCCATGCAGCTTGCGGGTGCCCAACCGGGGCATTTCAAGGCGTGTCTCCAGCACAAACCCCAGCACCTTTTGCGCGTGGCTGGCTTGTGCGTCGTAAGCTCGATTGCGCTTGTAATACGCCTGCCGTGAGATACCCAGAAACTGGCAAGCCCTGGTGACACTCAGGCCTTCGATTTGCCCTTGGGTGAGGACTTGCCGGATCGCTTTTTTACGACAGAAACACCGTAATCGTTCTTTAGTACGTCAACGACAGCTTCAAAAAATTGGGCTTTCTGGTTGGAAAGGGCCAGCTTTTCCTCCAGCTCCTTGATTCGCTGCTCTGGTGTCAGCGGCAAATTTGGCTCGGCCATCGGTCGGTTCCTCTGGGCACGAATGGAGGCGCCTTGGCTCCAGTCCTGCCGTCCATGCTTGCGTAACCACACCAACACAGTCGACCGGCCCTGGATCCCATAACGCCGTTGAGCCTCTTTATAACTCAGTTCGCCCTTTTCAACCTGATCGACGACCGCCAATTTAAAGCTCAGCGTGTAATCACGCTGACTGCGCTTTTTTCCTGAATCCATTGGTTCCCCCTGAGGATAGGTCAGAAGGTGTAAACCTTATTCAGGACGAGACAAAGCCAAAATAAAGGCCTCGCTTGTGCGAGGCCTTTATTTTTTGACTGCAGAAAACCCATTGTGGCGAGGGGATTTATCCCTGTTGGATTGTGGGATCAAAGCTTGCTCGCGAAATAGCCGCCTCGATTACTGGAAGACCGCACCGCCTTTATCGCGGGCTAGCCTTGCTCCCAAAAAAACCTCGCCACAGATGTCCACTTCAAGCCTTGTCTGGCTTGGCCAGCAGCGTGTAGACGCAAGGCAACACGAACAGCGTGAACAAGGTACCAATCGACATCCCGGTGGCGATCACCGTGCCAATGTCGAAGCGGCTCACCGCCCCGGCGCCTGTGGCGAAGATGAGCGGCACCATACCGAACACCATTGCTGCGGTGGTCATCAGTACCGGTCGCAGACGAGTCGACGCGGCTTGTTCCACGGCTTCGCGCGGTGTCAGGTTCTGTTCCCTGCGCAGTTGGTTGGCGAATTCGACAATCAGGATCCCGTGTTTGCTGATCAGTCCAATCAGCGTCACCAGGCCCACCTGGGTGTAGATGTTCATGCTCGACCAGCCGAGGAACAGCGGAATCAAGGCGCCGCAAATCGACAGCGGCACGGTCACCAGGATCACCAGCGGGTCCCGGAAGCTTTCGAACTGCGCGGCCAGTACCAGGAAGATGATCGCCAGTGCCAGGGCAAAGGTCACCCACAACGCGCTGCCTTCCTGTACGAATTGGCGCGAAGCCCCAGCGTAATCGAAGGCGAACCCCACCGGGGCTTCCTCCCGGGCGATCTGGCGGACGGTCTCGATCGCCTCGCCCATGCTCACGATGGGAAAGCCCGAAATGGTCACCGCATTGAGCTGCTGGAACTGGTTCAGTTGTCGCGGTCGCGCCCGGTCGCTGACCTTGATCAGGGTCGAGAGCGGGAGTGATTCACCCTTGGCATTTTTCACGTAGTAGTTGTTCAACCAGTCCGGGTTGTCCCGGAAGGGGCGTTCGACCTGGGCAATGACCTTGTAGCTGCGTCCCTCGAGGGTGAAGCGGTTGATCTCGGCTTCACCCAGCAGTGTCGCCAGGGTACCGCCCAGGTCCTGCATCGAAACGCCCATCTGGGCGGCCTTGGCGCGATCGATATCCACCACGACTTCGGGCTTGTCGAACGCCAGGTCTATGTCCATGAAGGCGAACTTGCCGGATTCCAATGCACGCTTTTTGACCCGGTCGGCAATCTCCAGCAGCGTCGCATAATCCTTCGGCGAGTTGATGACGAACGCAAATGGCAAGCCTTCGCCGGTGCCCGGCAGCGAGGGCAGGTTGAAACCGAAGATCTGCAAGCCAGGCACGCTTTCCAGCTTGGCCTGGACCTCTGGCAGGATTTCCATCTGGGTTCGGCTGCGTTCGTTCCAGGGCTTGAGCAGGAAGCCGCCGATACCCGACTGTACGCCGTTGTAGCCATTGATCTGGAACGAGGAGTAGTACTCCGGGAACTCCTTGAAGATGGTAATGAAGTGATCGGTGTACGTGTTCAGGTAGTCGAGGTTGGTTGGCTGCGGGGCGTTGGCCATCATGAAGATGATGCCCTGGTCTTCGTCGGGGGCCAGTTCGGACTTGGTGAACATGATCAGCACCGGGATCAGCAGCAGGACGATCACGGCGAACACCAGTACCACCGGCCGGGTGTTGAGCGTGCCGTGAAGCATGCGCTGGTAACGACTCTTCAAGCGCTCGAAAACCATGTCCAGCCTATGGGCCAGGCCCGAGGGGTTCTCATCGTGGCGCAGCAGCATGGCGCACATCATCGGTGACAAGGTCAGGGCGACGATGCCGGAGATCACCACCGCCCCGGCCAGGGTCAATGCGAACTCCTTGAACAAAGCACCCGTCAGGCCCTGGAGCAGGCCGATCGGCGCGTACACCGCCGCCAGGGTGATGGTCATCGAGACCACCGGCATGGCGATTTCCCGGGCGCCTTCTATCGCGGCGTCGAGTGGGGTCTTGCCTTCCTCGATGTGCCGGTGAATGTTCTCCACCACCACGATGGCGTCGTCCACCACCAGACCGATGGCGAGCACCATGGCCAGCAGGGTCAGGAGGTTCATCGAGTAGCCCATCAACTGCATGAAGAACATCACGCCGATCATCGACAGCGGGATGGTCACCACCGGGATGACCACCGAACGCAGGGCACCGAGGAACAGGAACACCACGACAATGACGATCAGCACTGCCTCGAACAGGGTTTTCACCACTTCGTCGATGGAGGCCTGGATGAACAGGGTGGCGTCGTAGGCGATCTCGGCCTTGAGGTTGGCCGGGAGCTGGGCCTCCACGTCCGGCATGATCTTGCGCACTTCCTTGATCACATCCAGCGGGTTCGCACCGGGTGTGGCCTTGATCCCGATGTACACCGAGGGCGTGCCACCAAAGGAACTGATGGAGTCGTAGTTCTCGGCGCCCATTTCCACGCGGGCCACATCCCGCAGCAACACGCGGCTGTCGCCGTCGGTCTTGAGCGGGATCGCGCCGAAGGCCTCGGCGGACTTGAGTTCGGTGTTGGCGTTGATGCTGGTGACCACATACTCGCCTTTCACTTCACCGGCGGCGGAGAGGAAGTTGTGCTGGCGCACGGCATTGGTCACGTTGGCGGCAGTCAGGCCGAAGCCGGCGAGCTTGACCGGGTCCAGCCACAGGCGCATGGCGAAGACCTGGTTGCCGAGGATCTCCGCCTCAGCCATGCCTGGCAGGGTCGCCAGTTTGGGCTGGATCACCCGTGACAGGTAGTCGGTGATCTGCGGGTTGTTCAGTTCCTTGCTGAAGAAACTGATGTACATCAGTGCCGAGGCATCGGCGGCCTCGCGGCTGAGGACTGGGTCCTCGGCATCCTGGGGCAGTTGGTTCTTGACCTCGTTGGCCTTGGCCAGCAGTTCGGTAAAGAGCCGGTCGCTGTTGGAGCCGATGCGGGCATAGACCGAAATCACCGAGAAATTCTGGCGGCTGACCGAGGTCATGTAGTCGATGCCCTCGGCACTGGCCAGGCTCTGCTGCATCGGCTGGGTAATGTAGCCCTGGATGGTTTCGGCGTTGGCCCCGGGGTAGGCGGTGGTCACCGTGATCAGGGCGTTCTCCATTTGTGGATACTGACGCAGGGGCAACTTGCTCCAGGCCTGGAAGCCCAGCAGCACGATCAACAGGCTGACCACGGTGGCGAGCACCGGACGGCGGATGAATGGATCGGTAAAAGCCATGGGGGTTCCTTGATCAGTCCACGCGCGGTGGGCTGTTCTGTTCGGTCAGGGTCTTGTCGTCGCTGATGGCGATCGGCGTGCCGTTGTCGAGTTTGAGCTGGCCGGCGATCACGACTTGCTCGCCGCGCTGCACGCCTTTGGTAACCAGCACTTGCCCGTCGCGTCGCTCGCCGGTTTCTACGGAACGCCGTTCAGCGATCAGGAGCGGCTGGCCCTTGTCGTCTTTCTCGACATTGCCGTCGGCGGTTTTCTTTTGGCTCACCACGTACATGGAGTTGCCGTAGAGGGTGTAGGTCACGGCGCTTTCCGGCACGACGATTCCGGCGGCCACTTCCGGCAGGATTACCTGCAGGTTGGCGAACATGCCGGGCAGCAGCTTGCCGTCGGGGTTGGCCAAGGTGGCACGCACCAGCACGTTGCGGGTGCTGTCCTCGACCTTGGGGTTGATCGCGCTGATGGTGGCGACGAAGTTTTGCCCGGGATAGGCCGAGACACTGACGTTGACCGACTGGGTAACGGCGAGCCTGGGCACGGTTTGCTCGGGGACGTAGAAGTCTACGTAAAGGCTGCTGAGGTCCTGCAGGGTGGCGATCACCGTGCCGCTGGCCAGGTAATCGCCAACGTCCACCTGGCGAATGCCGATGGTGCCGCTGAATGGCGCCAGAATCTGTTTTTTGGCCAGCGAAGCCTTGAGCTGGTTGACCGTGGCCTGGTTCTTCTTCAATTGCGCCGAGAGCCGGTCGAATTCACCCTTGGAGATCGCCTGGCTGCCCACCAGTTGTCGGCCGCGCCCGAAATCCAGTTGCGCCAGGCCAAGGTCGGCCTCGGCGGTTTCCAGCAGGGCGCTTTCGACTTCACTGTCCAGTTGCAGGAGCGGCTGGCCGGCCTTGACCTTCTGCCCTGACTGGAATTGCACCTTCTGCACGGTCCCGGCGATTTCCAGGCTCAGGTCCACGCCTTGCAGCGCCTTGAGGCTGCCAACGGTGGGCAGGCGAGCTTGCCAGGGTTGCTGGGCTGCCGTGGCCACGGCCACGCTGACCGGCGGTTTGGGTGCAGAAAACATCTGGATCTGCTGGTAGACGGAGAAGGCCTTGTAGCCGGCGAGCAACAGCACCACCAGCAGGACAACACCCAACATGATCAGCATGCGGCGACGCAGCATGTTCCACTTCCTTGGAAAAGAGCTGAGAGAAAATACAGATAGGCGGGCACATTACTCTGAGTGTGCGGGCTATTCCAGATGTTGGCGGGCCGGTGATGCGTGGGATTTTTCCGAAAAATCAGGGAGCTCGGCACCGAGGTGCTTCGCTCCCTGGCTCAGGCCAGATGCAAATGGTTGTCCCAGAGCCCTGCCGGCAGATCCAGTGGTTTTGCAACCAGTTGTGTCTGCCGGCAATCGTAATAGCGGCAACGCCCTTGGCCCGACGTCACGACAAACCCGTCGGCCACCGCGCCCACGCCGGCACAGTCCGCCAGCGGCGCATCCAGGCGTACTTCGCCACTGTCCAGGTCCCAGATGAAGAAGCGGTTGCCACGAGGAGCGGTCAGGGCCACCAGGCGCAGGTCGCTGTGCACGGCGACGCTGGCGGTGTAGTGCCCCATGGCCTGCAATTGCTCTTCGGGCACCGGGAACGCCTGGAATGGCTGGCCCGGCCGCTTGATCGCCAGAAGTTCCGAGGACTCCTGGGCAGCGCCCATGAACTGCTGGCCGGAGACGATGGTGCCGTCGCTGGCGATGCCCAGGTGGCGCACGCTGTTCATCGACTGGGCGAGGGTTTCCTTGCTCAGCAGGGTGCCATCGCGTTGCATCAGCACCAGGCTTGGCTCCATGGCGTCGAGGTTCATTTCGACCCGGCTTTCGGCCTCGGTGCGAATGCCGCCATTGGCCACCACCAGCGTTTCGCCATCAGGCATCCATGACACCTGGTGCGGCCCGATGCCATGGGTGGACATCTCACCGCTGTGCACCAGTCGCTCGCCTTCGAAACGGTACACGCCCAACAGGCCGCGTCCCGGGTCGGTGGTGTCGTTCTCGGTGGCATACAGCCATTCGCCGCTTTTGTGGATCACCGCATGGCCGTAGAAATGCCGGTTCGGCAACGAAGTGATGGTTTGCAGCAGCGTCCCGTCGCGCAGGTCGATCAGGTAGCTTTCGGTACCTGGACGACGGGCGACGAACAGCGCAATCGGCTGCGTCGGATGATTGATGATGTCATGGCAACGCTGGGCGACCTGGGTGGCGAACACCCGGGTGCCGTCCAGTCGATAGCCGACGGCGTAGTGCTTGCCGTCGCCATCGTCCCGTGCCGAAAGCAAGAGTGGGTGCTTGTCCTTTTGCTTGAACAGCGTCCAGCCGCCCAGGGTGACGGCGCCGAGCAGCAAGCTGCCCAGTGCCAGAACCTGACGTCGAAACATGATCAGTCACCGTCGTTGGCATTGAAGCCCAGTTGAATGCCCAGCGCCTTGGCCAGTTCGCCTTCGTGCAGGCGATGGACGACGTTGAGGCTGTCATACAAATCGTTGAGTTGCTGGCGCCCGGCATCGTCGTTGAGCATTTCGGTCAACGAGCGCTGGCTGCTGGCGAACAGTTTCAACGAGGCATCGTAGGCGGCATCGATCTTGTCGGCCAGGGGCTTCTGGTCGCTTGGCAACAGCCCGCGCAGGCCCTTGTTGTCCACGCCTGCCCAGACGGTCCTGGCCGCACTCAGGCTGGCCTCCAGGCCTTGCAACGACGACTGGCTGCGCCAGGCATCGGCCTGGAACGGCTGTGGCACGCCTTTGCTCTGGCGGCCCATCGGAGTGCCGAGTTTTTTCTTCAGCGTATCCAGGGCGGTGACCTGGACCCGCAGCAGGTCGGCGATGGCCTCGTGGGAATCAGCGTAGCGCTGGTTGGGGAATTTGCTCATCTGGGCGAGCATGCCGTCGTTGGTGTTCCAGCGCGACAGGATCTCTTCGGCCAGTTGTTTCTGGCGTTCACCAATGGCGGTGAGCAGCGGGCAATACTTGGCTTTTTGCGCGCTGTCGGCCATGTCGATCTTGGCGTCGAACAGCAGGTATTCATAGGCCGAGAGGCCCTGGACCACGACGCTGGACTTGGCCAGGCCGGCGGCGTCGATCTGTGGCTCGCTGTTGACCAATTGCTCGACCTGACGGCCCACCAGGTTTTTCTTGTCCGGCCAGAACTGCACCTGCCAGGCGCGGTTGCCCTCGGCCAGCGGACCGATCAGCAGCGGTTGCAGTTCGGCCCAGGCTTTTTGCGCCTTGAGGAAATCGGCGCGGGCGGTTTCCAGGTTTTCCTTGCCTTGGCAGAACGCCAGGGCGCTGGTTGCCAGTTGCCGGTCGGCATCGACCCAGCGGCTGTAGGTCGGCAGGATCACTTGCTTGGCGATGGCGGCCGAGGTGACCGCTTGCGGGTCCTGGGGCGAACAGGCACCGAGGGCGATGGCGGCGAGGCTGGTGAACAACAGCTTGGGACGGAACATGTCGTGCTCCCACTTCTGGAAAAGGCGTTTAAAGGGAATTCAGGAAGGCTAGCAACGCAGCGCGCTGCTCGGCATTGAACGCTAAAACCTGGCGCTGCGCTGCTTGTGCTTCGCCGCCATGCCACAGCACGGCTTCGAGCAGGTTGCGGGCCCGACCGTCATGCAGGAACTGGGTGTGGCCGTTGACGGTTTCGGTCAGGCCGATGCCCCACAGCGGCGGGGTTCGCCAGTCACGGCCGCTGGCCTTGAATTCGCTGCGGTTGTCCGCCAGGCCTTCGCCCATGTCGTGCAACAGCAGGTCGGTGTAGGGGCGGATGACCTGGTTCGCCAACTCCGGTTCGGCAGCGTTGGCGGCGGTGGTGTATTTCGGTGTGTGGCAAGACTGGCAACCGGCCTGGAAAAACAGATTCTTGCCCGCCAACACCTGGGGCGAATTCACCTCGCGCCGGGCCGGTACGGCGAGGTTGCGGCTATAGAACAGCACCAGTCGCAGGATGTTGTCGCTGACTTCCGGTTCGCCATCGGGGCCATTTCCGCTGGGCGCGCGCTTGCAGTCGACCTGGGTCTGGGTGCAATCGTCGAAGGGCCGCAGGCTTGTGGTCAGGCCCATGTCGCCGGAGAACGCGTGGACGTTCTGCTGGTTGAGGTTGGGCTGTCCGGCCTTCCAGCCGAACCGTCCCAGGACGGTTTTTTGCTGGGCATCGTCCCAAACCTGGTTGGGACGCCCGGCGATGCCGTTTTTCTCCCGGGCCTGGGCTTCGGCGTTCGCCAGGATGGCTTCGTCGGGGATGGCCTCGAGCAGCCCCAGGCCGATCATCGGCGGGGCGACGCGGGCGGAAAAACGCGTGTCCGGGTGCATCGGTCCATAGGCCAGTTGGGTGATCTGCAGGTCCGGCTTGCGCAGTTCCACGATGGTGCCGTCCTGGAAGCGTAGCGGAACCGGCGTGTAATCGACCCGCACCTTGCCTTCCGGAGCGACGCCGGGCACGGACATGTCCTGCAATTGCCCACCGTAAACCGGTTCCGGTACCACCCCGAGTTGCTCGATGACCTTGGCGTAAGGCGGCGCGTCGGGGATCGACAGGCGCACCAGCATCGATACCGCGCTGGTCGCGTCCGGCGTTGGCGGGTGGCCGCGACCGTCCTTGATGTGGCAGTTCTGGCAGGCGTTGGTGTTGAACAAGGGCCCGAGGCCGTCGCGGGCAGTGGTGGTCGAGGGGGCAATCACCCAGGGGCTGCGGAAGAAACTGTTGCCGACGCTGAAATCCACACGCCGCGAGGGCGACAGGTTGGCCGAGGGCAGGGAAAAGGCGTTCTGATCCGTCTTGCGTACCGTCGCGGCACCACCGGAACGGGCTTCACCCGGTTCGGCCTGGGTAAAACGCGGGGCATCATCGCAGGCGCCCAGGCCCAGGGCCATGAACAGCGCACATAAACGAAGAGGCAACGACGGCATCGGGTGTCCTGGGAGATGAGTGAAAACGAGGGCGCAAAGTCTAACAGGGCGAGGCGGTTTGAATAAGAGGGATTATCGTTTGGTTTTTGAGCAGCACTTTATCCAGATTACCAGGGCGCTTTTCTAAGGCTTGGCTCCAGCGTCCAGTCATTCTCTCCCTAACCGTTCGTCGGCGATCGGCTCTGACCTGTCAATCCTGACAGTAGCCAGCGTCCCCTACCTGAAGTCTCATGGCTCCATGCCGAAAAGCCGCGCGCCCTCCGTTTGTCAGGAACCGTCATGGACATTCAATCCCCTGCCTTGAACGAACTATTCGATCTGATTCCCGTGATCATCATGGGGTGGGTGACGCCAGTTAAACCGGCCGGCATTGCGGATGGCGGTATCCCCAAGAGCCTTTACGACGATCAGCCCAGAGGACTGAGATGTCTGATCGACCCGTGGAGCGAACTCCAGCGAGTTTCCTGGACAATGGCTGTGGATGATCGAGCTGATTTATACGTCAATGACGATCCCTTTCCGGTGTCTGGCAAAGATGTAGGGCCCGGAGAAGAACAGCTGCGCATGGAGTTGTATGTGCCCCATGGGCGGTTGTTGCATGGCATCAACCGGTTGCATTACAAGGTAACCCGTCCCAGTCAAAACGGTGAATCATCCAGGGACCTGCACGTGCTTTATCACTTACGGGCACCGGGTGAGCCGGCGCCCCAAGGCCTGGATCTGGTGATCCCGTCGGATGTGCTCCGTGATGGGGTCAGCGCCGAGCGGGCGGCGCAGGGTGTGGCGTTTGGTTTTACCTATTCCAATCCGCGAGATTACGACAGCATCAGGTTTTTAGTGGGCGATGTGACCGTTCCAGTTGACGGATTTGATGCCTCCAGACCGGTGACGCATACGCTGTTTACCGACACATTCAGACAGGCAGGGGACAACCCCAATACAGCGCTCCAGTTCACGGTGACTGACCAGTTGGGCAACTCCAACCAGTCGTCGATCAAGTACTTGGATATCCATTTGGACCGCGTGCTGATTGCTCCTACTCTTACCAATGTCAAGGATTCCACCGGCCAGGAGATTCCTGACAGAGGCGAAACAACCAGCACCACCTTGGCGCTGTCGGGTCAGGCAAGTAATGGCAAGGAAATCGAGGTCTACGACGGCAGCGGAGCCAGTGCCGTCCCTAAGGGCAAAGCGCTTGCCGATGCGACAACTGGCCTATGGACCAAAGAAATTACCGTCCCGGTCGGTGCTCGCCGCCTGTATGCAAAGTCGCTCTACCACCCTACGAACATATATTCGAACGTACGCACCCTGACCGTGATGCCTGAACCCCTAAGCATCGATACCAGCGACGCCATTCTCGACCAGTTAATGTTTAGAGCCGATAAGTTTCCTGATCGTCCGCCAGTAGGGGCGTTCGTAGAGCGGATACCGTCGGGAGGTGTGCCTCCCTATATCTATACTTCCAGCGACCCAGAGGTGGCAGAGCTTTTTTCATCATCAGAACCGCGGGTTGTATCGAAGCGCTCAGGGACCGCTACGATAACCGTTGGAGATCAAATGGGTGCACGCGTGTCTTACCGAGTCATTACTTCCAAGGTTTGGCTGCTGTTTGACTTAGGCAAAGACAATGATTGGCAGACATATTGGAATTGCTCGGGGGCTGCGTGGACCGCCGGAGGGGGCATCCCTGACCTGGTGACTTGGGGAGCACTTCGAACCATCCATGACGGCGACCCAGGTTTGGGTGACTCGCGTGCATGGACTTCGGACCAAGGTCCTGGTGAAAGGACTGTTTATACAATCAACCCCAAGACAGGACTCCGAGAGTTACTGTCCCAGGATAGCGACTATGCAAGGGGATGGATGATCAAAGAGGTATGACCTTTCCTTGGCATTGATGCGACGAGACTGGCAACGCTGTGCAACAGGTAAACCCTGCCAGCCAGTTTGCTGCTGCTGCGCAGCCGAGCGGGAGCAAGCAAGCTCCCTTGCCACGGGGGGGTTAAGGTTGGACGACAGCCCCCGGCACCAACGGCAGCTCCAGCGTTGCGATGAACCCGCCGCCAGGATGATTGCCCAGCACCAGCGTGCCGCCATGGCGTTCGGCGGCGCGGCGTGCGATGGCCAGGCCCAGGCCATGGCCGGCGGCGGTCTGGCCGGGCGCGCGGTAGAACGGCTCGCCCAATTGCCCCAGGTGTTCGGCCTCCACGCCTGGCCCGTGGTCGCGCACGCTGATCAGGATCCGGTCGCCCTGGTGCGCCGCGCGCATCTCGATGGGTTGCCCGGCCGGATTGAAGCGCTGGGCGTTGCGCAGCAGGTTGTCCACCGCTCGCTCGATCATGGTCGGCCAGCCCTTGAGGGTCAGGTCCGCCTCGGTTTCGAGTTGCACGGTTTGTTCCGGTGAGGCCAGTTGCGCATCTTTTTGCAGGGTGACCAGCAAGCCGTTGAGTTCCACCTCTTCGGCGCTGGCGTTGTCGGCATCGACCCGGGCCAGCACCAGGATTTCACTGATCAGCGCTTCCAGGCGATCGCATTCGCGGGTCAGGCGTGGCCAGAGCCTTTCACGTTCCTCGGGGCTGGCCCGTTCAGCCAATGCCAAGGCAATGCGCAGCCGGGCCAGGGGCGAGCGCAGTTCGTGGGACACGTCGCGCAGCAGTTGTCGCTGGCTGGTGATCAAGCTTTGCAGGCGCGCGCCCATGCGGTTGAAGTCAGTGGCCAGTACGCCGAACTCATCCCGCCGGTTGGCCAGCTTGGCGAGGCTGTTCTGCTGATAGGCGGCCTGGCCCAGGTCATGCACCGCACCACGCAGGCGACTCAGCGGACGGGTGATGGAAAGCGTCACCAACAGGCTGAACAACGTCAGCACCACCAGCGCGATCCCCAGCGCACTGAGGGGCCAGAGCAGGCTGTCGCGGTGCCAGGCGTCCAGTTCGGGATGGGGAATGCGGTAGATGAACAGATACGTGTCACTGGTTTTGGCGCTGGTGAATTCGTCGGTCAGTCGCCGCCAGGGCAGGCGTCGCTCGTTGTTGTTCTGCCGAGCTTCGAAGGCCGCGGCGCGATGGGGGAAGGTGCCGCGCACCACCGGGTCGCCGCTTTCGTTGAACACCTGGACGTCGATGTGATACTGGCGCTTGCGCTGTTGCAGGATGTCCTGGGCGGCGTCCTCGCCCTGACTTTCGTAGGTTTGCGTCCACTCTTCGGGCAGGGTATTGAGACCCGGGTGGCGGCTGAGGATCCAGGCGTCCTGATTGAGCATGTGGCCCATCAGGATCGAAAGCCCTGCAACCAGGGCGATGGCCAGCCAGAAACTGGCCAGGATGCGCCAGAACAATGAACGCACGGTAAATCCTCGAAAACAAAGAAAGCCCAACGGCGATTTGCCGTTGGGCTGGGGGCGTCAATGCATTATTGCGCTTTTTGCGGCTGTTGCGCTTTCCAGGCCTTGAACTCAGCCCACTCGGCGCGACGCTCGGCCTGTTTCTTCTGGATCGCGTCGAACTCTTTCTGCTGCTCAGGCTTCAACAGCCCGCGGATCTGGGCATCGACCTTCTGATGCCGGGCCTCCATTTCGTCCTGCATGGCTTTCTGGTCGGCTGGCGACAGCTTGGCCAGGTACTTGTCTACCAGTTCGCGTTGTTCGTGGCGCTGTTCGCCCATGATCCGGCGAATCTGCTGGCGCTGTTCGCGGCTCAGGTCCAGGTCGCTGAAGGGACCTTTGTCATGCATCATGCCGCCGTGGCGCGGGCCATCCATCGGACCCATCGGGCCGGCGTCTCCAGGCATGGCCATGGCGACGGTCGGCAGGGCAGCAGCGAACATCAGAGCGATAAGGGTCTTGCGCATGGTGTGTCTCCTTGTCTCGTTCCCGGTCAGTTCCGGATGAGTGCAGATTACGGAGATCAAGGTCAGCGGCGGTCAGGGGTGGGTAAAGCTTGGGTAAAGACGGTTTGGTGCGGACCTGACAAATCTGCAGGGCCGGACACAAAGCCCTGTGGGAGCTAGGCTTGCCCGCGATGAAGATAACGCGGTCTCCGAGGGAACCCAGGCGCCTGCATCGCGAGCAAGCTTTGCTCCCACAGCCCCGCGGCGCAGTGTTCAGAGGCTGTAGTAGTAACCACGGCTACGCAGCGCCACGATGCGCGGGCGGCCGTCGGGGTGGGGGCCGATTTTCTTGCGCAGGTTGCTCACGTGCATGTCGAGGCTGCGGTCGTACAGGGTCAGCTTGCGGCCCAGGGCGATCTGCGCCAGTTCCTGCTTGTCCAGCGGCTCGCCCGGCTGCTTGAGCAACGCTTCGAGCAGGCGGCTTTCGGAAACGGTGAGGGTTTGTTCCTGTTCATCGATGCTGACCACGCCGCGCACCGGGCTGAAAGTCAGGTCACCCAGTTCGATCTGGCTGGACACGGCCGTCGGGTGGCTGCGGCGCAGCACGGCGCGCAGGCGGGCGGTCAGTTCACGTGGGTCGCAGGGCTTGGCCAGGTAGTCATCGGCGCCCAGTTCCAGGCCGAGGATACGGTCCAGCGGTTCACCCCGGGCCGACAGCATCAGCACCGGCAGCTCCGGGTGATCGCTGCGCAATTGCTTGAGCAGTTCCAGGCCACTGCCGTCGGGCAGCATCACGTCCAGTACCACGGCTGCCGGGGCGGTTTCGGCCAGGGCCTTGCGGGCACTTTGGCCATCGTGACAGGCCCGGACCTGAAAACCTTCCTGGCTCAACCAGCTTACAAGGAGCTCGCACAGCTCCTGGTCATCGTCTATCAGTAACAGCTCGCTCATGACTCACTCAATTTAGCCATTGCCGACGTTGTCTACGTCCACCGCTGGCAAAGATACCGCACAGCAGGGCCAATAGCGCTACCCCGGCACCGATGACAAACCATTGCTGTTGATCGGTCAACAGGCGTGGCAGGGGGCTGGCCTGGGCTTCCTTGAGTTGCAGCTTCAGGCGTTGGTTCTCCTGGCGCAACCGGCCCAGCAATGCGCTCTCGCGCTCGGTGTCGGCGCTTTGCAATTGCTTGCTCAGTTCTTCGCGCTGGCGTTCGCTGTCTTTCAAGCGTTGCTGCAGTTCGGCGATCTGGCCGCCGGCACTCAGGGACAAAGGCGTCGAATGACTGCCCTCGGTGCTCTCCTCGCCATGGGCGGGAGCCCCGATCGCCAACGTGACCAATAACAGGCACAACGGACCTTTGCGCATTGCAACTCCTGAATTCCAATCGAGATTAGACAGGTTGTCGGCAGGCAAATGAGAAAGATGAGCAACTGGGGGCAATGAGCCGTGAAGGCTCATCGCGCCAGGGGCATTTACGGCATGACTTGCTTGAATGGCTTGACCACGACATTGGCATAGACACCGGCCGCAACGAACGGGTCGGCCTCGGCCCATTGTTTCGCCGCGGCCAGGGAGTCGAATTCGACCACCATCAGGCTGCCGCTGAAACCTGCGGCGCCCGGGTCATTGCTGTCCACCGCCGGATGCGGGCCGGCCAGCACTACGCGGCCTTCGTCCTGGAGTTTTTGCAGGCGCTCCAGGTGCGCGGGACGAGCGGCCTGGCGTTTTTCCAGGGAGTTGGCGACGTCGGTAGCAATGATTGCGTAGAGCATGTCAGTCCTCGGTTTTTGGCGTGGTGGGGTCGGCATCATGCAGATGACGGGACAGGTAGATACCCTGGCCAATCAGGAACAACAGCGTCATGCCCAGGCTACCGAAGACCTTGAAGTCGACCCAGTACTCCTGGAACGTGAACGCAACGAACAGGTTGGCGGCACCGCAGAACAGGAAGAAGGCGATCCAGGCGATGTTCAACCGGGTCCAGATCAGTTCCGGCAGGTTGATGGCATGGCCCATGATGCGCTTGATCAGCAAGCGGTCACCGATGAAGTGGCTGCCTATGAAGGCCAGGGCGAACAGCCAGTTGACCACCGGGGCCTTCCACTTGAGGAAGGTTTCGCTGTGGAAGGCCAGGGTCAGGCTGCCGAACACGAGGCAGGCGATCAGGGTCAGCCACTGGCTCTTCTCCAGCTTGCGCTGGGACACGAAGAGTGCGCCGTAGACCACCAGGGAGCTGATGATCAGCACTGCGGTGGCGCTGTAAATACCGCCTACAGTCAAGGAATGACCGGCGAAGTCGACGGCCCGGGGATCAAGTTTGTAGACGATGAAAAACAGCAGGAGCGGGATGAAGTCGATGAATTGTTTCACAGTGGCAGCCAGAAGCAGGATGTGGCGGCATAATAACAAACATCCTTGGCCGCGATAGGGCCAGCTGATTTGAGGTAACAAACTCTCGTGAATGTTGATTTGCACTGCCATAGCACGGCCTCCGATGGCGCCCTGGCGCCTGCGGTTCTGGTGGCGCGGGCGTTCGAGCACGGCGTGCGAGTCCTGGCCCTGACCGATCACGACACCCTCGAGGGCCTCGACGAGGCCCGCAGCGCCGCCACGGCGCTGGGCATGCAGCTGGTCAATGGGGTCGAGTTGTCGTGTACCTGGGGCGGGGCGACCATTCATGTGCTGGGCTATGGTTTCGATGTGAATGCGCCCGCTTTGGTCCAGGCCATCGCACAGCTGCGCGACGGGCGCTGGCTGCGTTCCGAAGAGATCAGCCGCAAGCTGGCCCTCAAGGGCATGCCCGGTGCGCTGGACGGCGCCCGGCAGATCCAGCAGGAACTGGGCGACAGCGGCAACGCACCGGCCCGCCCACATTTTGCCGATTGGATGGTGCGCGAAGGGTTCGTCAAGGACCGGGCCGAAGCGTTTCGCAAATGGCTGGGGGCCGGCAAGCTGGGGGACGTCAAGCAGCACTGGCCGACGCTGGAAGAAACCGTCGAGACCCTGCGGGCCGCTGGCGCATGGGTCAGCCTGGCACATCCATGGCATTATGACTTCACTCGCAGCAAGCGCCGTCGCCTAGTCGCCGACTATATTCAAGCGGGGGGCCATGCCATTGAGGTGGTCAACGGCCATCAGCCTGCCGAGCAGGTCGGCAGCCTGGCGATACTGGCCCGTGAGTTCGGCCTGCTGGTCACCGCCGGCAGTGATTTCCATGGCCCTGGGGGCTGGTCCGAGATTGGCGAATACCGCCCGTTGCCGGAAGATCTGCCACCACTATGGTGTAGATTCAAACATGATCCCGTTACCGCCGCCGTCTGAACAGGTAGAACACGTGAGTCAATTTTTCCAGATTCATCCGGAAAACCCGCAAGCGCGCCTGATCAAACAGGCCGTGGAAATCATTCGTGGCGGTGGCGTGGTGGTCTATCCCACCGACTCGTCCTACGCCATCGGTTGCCAGATCGGCGACAAGAATGCCGTGGAGCGGGTACGACGCCTGCGTCAACTGGACGACAAGCACAACTTCGCGCTCATCTGCAGCGATCTGTCGCAGTTGGGCCTGTTCGCCAAGATCGACACCGGCACCTTCCGCCTGCTCAAGGCGCATTTGCCGGGGCCATACACCTTTATTCTCAATGCCACGCGGGAAGTCCCGCGGCTGTTGCTGCACCCGAAAAAACGCACCATCGGCCTGCGGGTGCCGAGCCATCCCATTGCCCTGGCGCTGCTGGCGGAACTGGGTGAGCCGCTGATGAGCGTGACGCTGATCATGCCCGGCGAGAGCGAGCCGTTGACCGATCCCTATGAAATGCGCCAGATCCTCGAGCATCAGGTGGACCTGATCATCGACGGCGGTTTCGGCGGCATGTCGGCGTCCACGGTGATCAACCTGGCCGATGGCGAGCCCCAGGTGGTGCGTGTCGGTTGTGGCGATCCGACGCCGTTCATGGTCGAGGCCTGAATGTCCGCCGTGGAAACCGCCGTGGACCGTACAGACAGCCAGGCCGGCGCGCAGCAGGAGCTGCCGTTCGCCATGGTCTATGGCCAGGCGGTCATGGAAATGCCTCTGGACCTGTACATTCCGCCAGATGCGCTGGAAGTGTTCCTCGAGGCCTTCGAGGGGCCGCTTGACCTGCTGCTGTACCTGATCCGCAAACAGAACATCAACATCCTCGACATCCCGGTGGCGGAAATCACCCGCCAGTACATGGGCTACGTCGAGTTGATGCAGTCGGTGCGCCTGGAACTGGCGGCCGAGTACCTGGTGATGGCGGCCATGCTGGCCGAGATCAAGTCGCGGATGCTGCTGCCGCGCTCGGCAGAGGTCGAAGCGGAAGAAGACGACCCGCGGGCCGAACTGATCCGCCGCTTGCAGGAGTACGAACGCTTCAAGGTCGCAGCCGAAGGCCTCGATGGATTGAACCGGGTCGGGCGCGACGTGGTGGTGCCCAAGCTCGATGCCCCCGAGGCGCGGGCGCGCAAGTTGCTGCCGGATGTGAGCCTGGAAGAGTTGCTGATGTCCATGGCCGAGGTCCTGCGCCGGGGCGATATGTTTGAAAGTCACCAGGTCAGCCGCGAAGCGCTGTCCACCCGCGAGCGCATGAGCGATGTGCTGGAGCGGCTCAAGGGCGGCGGCTTCGTGCCGTTCGTCGAGCTGTTCACCGCCGAGGAGGGGCGCTTGGGTGTCGTTGTGACGTTTATGGCGGTCCTGGAATTGGTCAAGGAATCCTTGGTCGAGCTGGTGCAGAATGAGCCGTTCGCAGCGATCCACGTGCGGGCACGAGCCGAATAACGAGCAAATCAATGAATCTGACTGAACCCCGCGAGCTGGCCCCCTTGCTTGAAGCTTTCCTGTTGGCCTCGGGAAAGCCGCAATCGATGGAGCGCCTGTTCGAACTCTTCGAAGAAGGCGAACGACCTGAGCCGGCCGTATTCAAGAAAGCCCTGACGCTGTTGGGCAAATCCTGCGAGGGGCGGGCCTTCGAGCTCAAGGAAGTGGCGTCCGGTTATCGCCTGCAGATCCGCGAGAAGTTCGCGCCATGGGTCGGGCGCCTGTGGGAGGAGCGGCCGCAGCGCTACTCCCGCGCCATGCTCGAAACCATGGCATTGATTGCCTATCGCCAACCGATCACCCGTGGCGAGATCGAAGATGTGCGCGGCGTGGCGGTCAACAGCCATATCGTCAAGACGCTGTTGGAGCGCGAGTGGATCCGTGTCGTCGGCTATCGAGATGTGCCGGGCAAACCGGCGATGTTCGCCACCACCAAGGCCTTTCTCGATCACTTCAACCTGAAGAACCTCGATGATTTGCCGCCACTGGCCGAACTGCGGGAGCTGGAACCCGAGCCTATGCTGGAGTTCGACGACGCCCCGGTGCCCCAGGGCCTGCAGGAACTGGCCGACGCCAGTGCCGAGCCCGAGGAGCCGAAGGAAGAGACCAGTTTCCACTCGTTGTTGCTGGAGCTGGACACCATGGAGGAGGGCTTGAAGACCGATTTCGACGACCTGCTGCGTGAGGGGCCGGGGCCAGAAAGCGAGACAGATGAGTTGCCGGAGCCTGACAGCGAGGCGGAACCAGAGCCAGAGCCAGAAGCGGAACCGGAACCGGAAGAAGACATCCTCGGCGTTGCCCAAGCCCGGGAAAAGCTGCTGGCCGCCGTCGCCGCCCTCCAGCTGCCGGAACCCGAACTGAGTGATGAAGAAGCCGAAGCCCGCGCCTTGGCCGAAGCGATCGAGAACGAACGGCGACAGTTCGACGACTGATCCGATTTTTTGGTGATTGGACCTCCGCTATCGCGAGCAAGCTCGCTCCCACAGTGGATCTGCGGCGGTCACAGGAACCCGGTGCATCCCAATCCCTGTGGGAGCGAGCTTGCTCGCGATAGCGGTCTGACAGTCAACACCGGCAATCGCGAGCAGGCTCGCTCCCACATGATTCGTGCGCCGCACCGGTCGGCGGAAAAAGCGCCGGGCGCGCGTTGATCAGCTAGTCTCTGATGCGCAATCGCCTCAACGAGCGTATGATTCGCGACCCTTTGGCGATCCCTTCGTCGAAGACCCGTTTTCAAAGCGTCAGGCCAAGCCTGGCTCGACCACACCGGGAGGTGCCCAGAATGAAAGACCAAGACCAGAACGACAGCCAGGAAATCGGCCCAGCAGGCGAAAAGCTGCAAAAAGTCCTCGCCCGTATCGGCGTCGGCTCGCGCCGTGACGTGGAAGCCTGGATCACCCAGGGCCGGATCAAGGTCAATGGCAAAGATGCCACCTTGGGCCTGCGTGTCGACATGCACGACGCCATCACCATCGATGGCAAGGTGATCAAGCGCGAAGAGGCCGCCGAAACGGTGCGTCGCGTGATCATGTACAACAAGCCCGACGGCGAGATCTGCACCCGTGACGACCCGGAAGGCCGTCCGACCGTGTTCGACAAGATGCCGCGTCCCAAAGAAGGCCGTTGGATCAACATCGGTCGCCTGGACATCAACACCACCGGTTTGCTGATGTTCACCACCGACGGTGAACTGGCCAACCGCTTGATGCACCCGTCCTACGAGATGGACCGCGAATACGCCGTGCGTGTGCGTGGCGAAGTCGACGACGAGATGATCGAGCGCCTCAAGGCCGGCGTCGTGCTGGAAGACGGCCCGGCGCGTTTCACCGACATCAAGCAGGCGCCCGGCGGTGAAGGCTTCAACCACTGGTACCACTGCGTGGTGATGGAAGGTCGTAACCGTGAAGTACGTCGCCTGTGGGAATCCCAGGGGCTGGTGGTCAGCCGCCTCAAGCGCGTGCGTTTCGGTCCGGTGTTCCTCAATTCCGACCTGCCGATGGGCCGCTGGCGCGAAATGAGCCAGTACGAAGTCGACATCCTGGCAGCCGAAGTGGGCCTCAAGCCCGTGGCAATGCCGCAGATGACCGCCAAGAGCAAGGACAAGCTGGAGCGGATGCAGCGTAAATCCTCGCGCCCGATGGGCAAGACCGAGCGCGTGCGTACGCTGCGTCCGGCTGCCGAAGGCGCACCGACCGGTCCGCGTCCTTCGCGCGAGCCGCAGATCGAAGGCGAACGCCCGGCCCGCAAGCCTGCTCCGCGTCAGGACGGTGAGCGTGGTCCACGCACGCCGCGTCCGGCCAACGGTCGGACTGAACGTGGTGAAGGGCGCGGTGCTCCGGCTGGCCGCGGTACGCCAGTCGCCGATCGCCCGGCCGACACCAAGCGCCCGGCCAAGCCCGCGCCGAAAAAGCGCCCGGGTATCGTCCTGGCCGATCGCGATGCGCCATCGGGTAAACGCCGTGGTGCACCGGCAGGTTCGGGACAGCGTCCGGGGTTTGGGCGTCGTAAGCCGGAGTGATCGGCGAGCGCCCATGAAAAAAAGCCAACTTTCGAGTTGGCTTTTTTTTTGAGCAGACTTTAGTGATGCGGTGCCGGTGAGTTCGCTATCGCGAGCAAGCTCGCTCCCACAGTTGATCTTCGGTGGATGGAGATAGGTGTTCGACACCGTTCCAGTGTGGGAGCGAGCTTGCTCGCGATGGAGGCATCAGCCTTGCAGAAATCCCAACCTAAAGCACAAACCGCCCATCAAACATCGGCTCATTATCCAGCGCCAACATCCCCTTCTCGAAAATCAGATCCAGGTGATGGCTGCCCTTGGCCCCGCCGCCGAGCCCCAGGTGCAGGCCGCAATGGCGCTCCTCGAAACCGGCATTGCGGGCGTACAGGCTCTTGACCCCTTCGTTGGTGCCGATCCCCAGTTCCTCGATGCGGCGGTTGGACGGGTTGGCGTCCAGGTATTTGTTGAAGTCGTGCTCCAGACCCGGCACCTCGGTGGCGATTTTCTGGATGGTGGAGTCTTCGATCCACAGCTCCAGCGGCGATTGCAGGACGCCGTATTTGCGCGCGAACGGGATGGTGCTCAGGAAGGTGCCGACAAAATTCACTCGGCCATTGATGGTGTCGCTGTGAGTAGCGATTTCGCCGGGGGCCAGATCGTAGTTGCCGAGGCCGTTGATGTCGGTCCATTTCTTCACGCCGCCCAGGGCGGTGTCGAAATACGAACCGTGGTCATCCTGGAAACTCAGGGTCGTCGCCTGGGACATGCGCCGGATCAGGTGACTGTTGAGCCCGGCGATACGCTGGGGAATCACGCTGAAAGTGTCATAGAAGTAGTCGCCGTAGTCCTTGAACAGCAGCGATTTCTTCCAGTTGTCGGCCATCACGCCTTGCAGTGCGCGGACAAAGTCCGGGCCGTCGGGGCGAGGGTTGGGCAGGGTGGAGGAGTCGTAGAAGAAAATATACAGATCGCTGTCGGCAATGGCCTTGGACAGGCGTTCCGTGGGTTCAAGGTCCAGGCGCATGGCGCTGAACCGGAAGGGCGAGCCGCTGCCGGCCTGTTCGGCGATGGCGCCGGTCAGCGCTTCGTAGTCAGCGGTATGGCCGAGCAACACCTTGGCGGGCTGGATGCCGGCCAGGGCGGGATGGTGTTCGAGGTAGTAAAGGAAATGTGAGATGGCTCGTTGTGTGTCCATGCTTATTCTTCCCTGACAAGTTCATTAAACGTCCCTGACAACCGGCAAAAGTGGCGGAGTCGACCGGCCGGATCGCCTCCGCCGGGCGGTGCCTACAGAGGCCACATCGCCGTGCCGAATGGAACGACGGCATCGGCCTGCATCATTTCAACGGCGGCTTCATGGGTTGGGGCTTCAAACCATTCGTCCAGTTGCAGTTCGGTTTCCAAGTCTTTGTCCAGTGCTTGCATAGTGAATCTCCTAGATGACTTTTATGGAAATAAGCGGCTCGATTCGGCGAATGGAAACAGGCCGGCAACGGCACCGCAGAACTTGTCGGCACGATGCCTGGGCAAGTCGCTGAAAACCTAGTCGAGGGATTTTTGGATTGCAAAAAAATAATTTTATTTTTTTTGTTTGAACTTTTTGTTCCATTTTCAGCGACGGCATTAGTCATTCAAAAACAGCCGCCTGGGTGTTTTTTTAAATAGGTAGCTACCTACCGTCAATTTGCAGTCAGCCCCCGGAAATTTCCTGCTTGGAAAGTTTGCGTTACGCACCGTAAAGGAATGCTGACGATTTTTGCCTTGTGAACGGGCCTCTATCGGCGTTTCGGATGGCTGTAAGAAAAAGCTGCCGAGGGCCCCGGTTTGACGAGTTTTCTGATACTTCGCAGCGCTTGTTTCAGGCCAAGGGGAAGGGTCAGATGCGCGCCATACCTGAAGTGCGGGGTAAGACGCTGATCCGGTGGTGTCTGGCAGCAGGAGGGCCGCAGTGTACAATGCGCGGCGTTTTACTGTGACCCTTAGCGTACCCACGCATTTTCAAGGTTATCCGCCTTGTTCACTCCGCCACGTCATAAGCGTGTCGGGTTCGATTTCGTCACAGATAAAAACAAATAGGTGACGCATGACCGTTGTAGAAAATACGCATTCGGGCGAGCTGAAACGCGGCCTGAAAAATCGCCACATTCAACTGATCGCCCTCGGTGGCGCGATCGGCACCGGCCTGTTCCTCGGCTCGGCGGGGGTGCTGAAATCAGCCGGCCCGTCGATGATCCTTGGCTACGCCATCTGCGGCTTCATCGCCTTCATGATCATGCGCCAGTTGGGTGAAATGATCGTCGAAGAGCCGGTGGCCGGTTCCTTCAGCCACTTTGCCCATAAGTACTGGGGCGGTTTCGCCGGGTTCCTCTCGGGTTGGAACTGCTGGATTCTCTACATCCTGGTGGGCATGTCCGAACTGACTGCAGTCGGCAAGTACATCCATTACTGGGCCCCGGACATTCCGACCTGGGTCTCGGCGGCGGCATTTTTCATCCTGATCAACGCCATCAACCTGGCCAACGTCAAAGTCTTCGGCGAGGCCGAGTTCTGGTTCGCGATCATCAAGGTCGTGGCGATTGTCGGCATGATTGCCCTGGGCAGCTATTTGCTGGTCAGTGGCCATGGCGGGCCGCAGGCGTCGGTGACCAACCTGTGGTCCCACGGCGGGTTCTTCCCCAACGGTGTGAGCGGGCTGGTGATGGCCATGGCGATCATCATGTTCTCTTTCGGTGGCCTGGAAATGCTCGGTTTCACCGCCGCTGAGGCCGACAAACCGAAAACCGTGATCCCCAAGGCCATCAACCAGGTGATCTACCGGATCCTGATTTTCTACATCGGTGCGCTCGTGGTGCTGTTGTCCCTGACCCCTTGGGACAGCCTGCTGACCACGCTCAACGCTTCCGGCGATGCCTACAGCGGCAGCCCGTTCGTGCAGGTGTTCTCGATGCTGGGCAGCAACACTGCGGCGCATATCCTCAACTTCGTGGTGCTCACCGCCGCGCTGTCGGTGTACAACAGCGGCACCTATTGCAACAGCCGCATGTTGCTGGGCATGGCCGAGCAGGGCGATGCGCCCAAGGCCTTGTCCAAGATCGACAAGCGCGGCGTGCCGGTGCGTTCGATCCTTGCGTCGGCGGCTGTCACTCTGGTGGCGGTGCTGTTGAACTACCTGATCCCGCAGCATGCGCTGGAGCTGCTGATGTCGCTGGTGGTCGCGACCTTGGTGATCAACTGGGCGATGATCAGCTACTCGCACTTCAAGTTCCGCCAGCACATGAACCAGACCCGCCAGACGCCGCTGTTCAAGGCGCTGTGGTACCCGTACGGCAACTACATCTGCCTGGCGTTCGTGGTGTTCATCCTGGGCGTGATGTTGCTGATCCCCGGCATCCAGGTATCGGTCTATGCGATTCCGGTGTGGGTGGTGTTCATGTGGGTGTGCTACGTGATCAAGAACAAGCGCAGTGCCCGGCATGAACTGGCTGTAGCGGCTGCCACCAAGTAAGCAAGCCTGAAATACAACAAACCCGGCCAAGTGCCGGGTTTGTCGTTCAAGGAAGGTACAAAATCTGTGGGAACAAGGTCTGTGGAAGCAAGGCCTTGCTCCCACAGACCTCTCCACAGGCCAGGCTCTCACAAGCCTCATTCCAGCGGTTTCGAGTATCCTGTGGGTCCTGATACCGGATACTTTCCATGCTGGCGATTTCCAACACCGTGCACATCCCGGACGCCGAGATCGAGCTGACGGCCATCCGCGCCCAAGGGGCAGGGGGGCAGAACGTCAACAAGGTTTCCAGCGCCGTGCATTTGCGCTTCGACATTCCGGCCTCGTCGCTGCCCGAGTTCTACAAGGAGCGGCTGCTGGCCCTGCGCGACAGTCGCATTACCAGCGATGGTGTATTGATCATCAAGGCCCAGCAATACCGTACGCAGGAACAGAACCGGGCCGATGCCCTGGAGCGCCTGACCGAACTGATCCTCAGCGCCACCAAGGTCGAAAAGAAGCGCCGTCCGACCAAACCGACCCTGGGTTCGAAAAAGCGTCGCCTGGAATCCAAGACCAAGCGCGGCTCGATCAAGGCCGGGCGCGGCAAGGTGGACTTCTAGCTTTTCTCCCGTTCCTGGCGATGCCTCGGCGCCTGTCGGTACAGGTAGACGCTCAATGCCAACCCGCCCAGGGCCGCCAGTGCGGCGAATAGAAAGATCGAGGCAAAGCCGAAGCCCGCGGCAATCGCACCGGCCAGCGGTCCGGTGATCCCCAGCGACAAATCAATGAACAGTGAATAAGCACCCACCGCCGCCCCGCGGCTGGAGGCCGGCACCAGGTTGACCGCTTCCACGCCCAGCGCCGGAAACACCAGGGAAAAGCCGAAGCCGCTCAACGCCGCGCCCGCCAGGGCCCAGTGGGCATCCGGTGCGAGCCACAACAGCAACAGGCCCAGGGTTTCCACCGACAGGCAGGCAATCGCCACACGAAAGCCGCCCAGACGGTTGATCAGGTTGCCGAACAGCAGGCGCGCGCCGATGAAGCTGGCGCCGAACAGGCTCAGGCACAGCACGGCGTTGTCCCAGTGCTGGGTGGCGTAGTACAGGGTGATGAAGGTCGCGATGGTGCCAAACCCGATGGAACCCAGGGCCAGGCCGCAGCCGTGTGGCAGCACGCGTCCCAGCACGTGCATGAACGGCAGGCGTTCGCCAGTGACGATGGGCGCGGCGGTTTTGCGCCAGGCCAATGCCAACCCCAGCAAGCCGAGCAAGATAATGCTCACGCCCATGCTCCATAGCCCCAGCGCATTGACCAGCCACACCCCCAGCGGTGCGCCAATCGCCAGCGCGCCGTAACTGGCGATACCGTTCCAGGAAATCACCTTGGCGGTATTCGCCGCGCCGACCCGGCCGATGCCCCAGCCAATCGAACCGGAGCCCACCAGGCTTTCCGCGCTACCGAGCACCAGGCGACCGATCAGCAGGCTGATCAGGCTGAACGTTGGCAGGTGGGGCGTCCAGGCAGACACCAGCATGAACACACCACTCAGCCCGCAGCCGGCGAGGCCGAACATCACCGCGCGCTTGCTTCCCAGGTTATCGATGATTCGCCCTGCATAAGGACGACTGAGCAGAGTGGCCAGGTATTGCACGCTGATCACCAACCCGGCGATCACCGCGCCGAAGCCCAGTTCGCCGTGGACGAACCCGGGCAGTACGGCCAGGGGAATGCCGATATTCAGGTAGCCGATGAATGTGAACAGGACGATGGAAACGACTTGCAGCGTGACCGCCAGGGGGCGCTGGGAATCTGACATGGGGTAAAGGTCCACGGAGCAGCAGGATAGGTAGGCTGCTTATGATAACGGCGACCGTGGGGTCAGGGCGGGGAAAAGTAAAACTATTTGCCCAATGGTGGTTCAGCTGCCGTTCTCACCGCTGACCAGGCGTGTGGTCACCAGTGCGGCGATGGCGTTTTCTTCGCTGCCAAAGCGCGCCAGCAGGGCTGCTTGTTTCTCGGCAGGAAGGCGGGTCCAGATCTCGACCATTTTTTCGGCAGTGCCGATCAGCACGCTGGCCTGGGCTTCGCTGAATGGAGGGGTGTCATCGGTCATGGAGGGCTCGGGATTCAGGCAGTGTGGAAAGCGCATCTTAGCGCTTTCCACACGGTCTGGTGGTGCGGGTCAATCAGTCTTCGCTGTCGGCCTGGCGGCGTTCAGTGGCTTCTTTAGGCTCGGGTTGCTGGGCGTCTGCTTGCCCCCCGGCTTGTAGCGTGGTCGTCTGCTCAGTGTCGTGCAGGCTTGGGAAGGGGAGATTAGGGATCTCGTGCATATCGCGCTCCTCGCAAAGTCTGTGGATAGATCTGGTAGATCCGCGCTTTTACAAAGCCTGGGCAGGATACAGCAGGAGAAATGACAAAAAGACTTTTAAATCCCGTCGGGCCGACAAAAGGGATTGTCTGGACAAGTCATGACCAATCCCTCCGTGCGGCGTCCTGGCGCAACTTTTTCAGCCCCGGCTACCGGCCGTTACCAGTGGTCGGCAAGGCTCAAGAATGCCTCTGCAAGGCCGATGGTCTGTACAAATCCTTTGGCATTCGGTTTCGACACCGGACATGGAAGTCGGGGCGTCGTTAGCTCTTTTTACCCCCACGAGATTCTTTCCATGTTTCTACAAAAATCCTTGAGAGCCCAGATCCTTGCCCTGCTCAGCGGCAGTCTGTTGGCGATGCTGCTGATCGCCCTGGCGTCCTTTCATTTCCTGTCCGAGGGTGTCCAGAATTATCGCCAGCTGATTGATGGCCCGTTGCGCGCCTCACAATTGATCGACGAGGCCAACCTGCAATTCAAGGTGCAGGTCCAGGAATGGAAAAACGTCCTGTTGCGCGGCAAGCAGCCTGCGGACCTGGATAAGTACTGGAAGCAATTCGAGGAACGCCAGCACGATGTCCAGGGCATTCTGGGGGAGTTGATCGGGCACAAGGACCTCCCAGCCCAAATCAAGGCGCGCATTGAACGCCTGCGGGACGAACACCGTCAGTTGGGTTCGGCGTACCAGAAGGGCCGGGACGCGTTTGTGGCGGCAGGTGCTGACGCGACGGCTGGTGATGCAGCCGTCAAGGGCGTCGACCGTGCTGCCAGTGAGCAGATGAGTGAGCTGGTCGCTGAGTTGCACAAGATGGGCAGCGAGCAATCGGTGTCGATCAGTACCGGGGCCGACCGGACCATTCTGCTGGGTACTGTGGTGATGCTGGTCTCAGGCCTGCTGATTGGGGTGTTCAGCCTGTGGATGGTCAACCGCAATCTGGTGCAGCCTATCCGCAACCTGATCGCATACGTGACCCAATTGAGTCACGGTCGTTTCGCCGAGCGGGTCGTCAGCAATCGCCAGGACGAACTGGGCGATCTCGCCCTGGCGGCCAATACCTTGCGCGATTTCCTCGCCGAAACCTTCACGCGCCTGCAACGCAGTGCCACGGAGCTGGACAGTGCCAGCGGTGAACTCAATGCCATCGCCAGCCTGATGAGCCAAGGCACCAGCGAACAATTCGAACGCACCGATCAGGCGGCAACGGCAATGAACGAGATGTCCGCCACCGCCCAGGAAGTTGCCCGCCATGCCGCCGATGCGGCGCGGGCTGCCGATGATGCCGATCACTCGGCGCAGCAGGGCGAGAAAGTGATGCAGGGCACTATCCACACCATCACCCAGATGCGCGGCGAGATTGCCAACACGGCCACGGTGATCCGTCGTCTGGAAACCGACAGCGGGCGCATCGGTAAAGTGCTTGAAGTGATTCGCGGGATTGCCGAGCAGACCAACCTGCTGGCCCTCAACGCTGCCATCGAAGCGGCCCGGGCGGGGGAGGCCGGACGTGGTTTCGCGGTGGTCGCCGATGAGGTTCGCAACTTGGCCCAGCGCACGGCGTCATCGATCATCGAGATCAATCAGATTATCCAGACCGTGCAGACTGGCGCAGTGGACGCGGCCCAGGCCATCGAAAGCGGGCAGTCGCGCAGTGAAGAAAGTGTCGAGCAGGTGACCCAGGCCGGCGCCATGCTGGAACGCATCACCCAGGCGGTGGAAGCGATTCGCGACATGAACCGCCAGATCGCCACCGCCGCGGAAGAGCAGACCTCCGTGGCCGAAGACATCTCGCGCAACCTCACCGAAATCACCTGCATCGCCAGCACCAACCTCGACAATGTGCAGCGCACCGAAGCGGCCAGTCGGGATTTGCATGGGTTGTCGGGGCAGTTGAATGAAGTGACGGCGCGGTTGAGTGCCTAACCCCAGTGGCGAGGGAGCAAGCTCCCTCGCCACAAAAGCTTGTGCGAACCTGAGGTGGATCAATCTCAATAATCGCGCCGCTTGCGAAATGCCCATCGGCCTGCAATCACGGTGAAGGTTGCCACCAGCGCCACCAGGATCCAGAAGCCCTCCGGATCACCGGCCAGCGGCACGCCGCCGACGTTCATGCCGAAGAAACCGGCAATGATGTTGATGGGCAATGCCAGGACCGTGACCACCGTCAGGGTGAACAGCGTGCGGTTGCTTTGTTCGTTGAGGTTGGCGGCGATCTCTTCCTGCAGCAGCTTGATCCGCTCGCCCAGGGCGGTGAGGTCGTTGATGATCAGGGCGAACTCCTCGGTGGACTTGCGCAACTCCTTGACGTCTTCCTTCTGCAGCCATTGCGGTGGGCGGTTGAGCAGGCGCAGCAACGAGCCTGGCTCCAGGGCCAGCAGGCGTTGCAGGCGTACCAGCACTCGGCGCTGGGCGCCCAACTCGGAGCGGTTGGTGGACAGTCGCGAAGAGAGCAGTTGGTCTTCGATCTGATCGACGTTGAGGCTGGTCTTGCGCACGATCTGGGTCAGCACTTCGCCTTGGTCGCGCAGCAGATGCACGAGCAGTTCCAGCGGTGAGCGAAAGCACTCGCCGGCCTTGACCGATGAGCGCAGCTTGTCGACCGAGTGCAAAGGTTGCAGCCGCGCGCTGATGATCAGCCGACTGTGCACGCAAACCCACAACGTCGATACATCCGAGGACACCAGGTTGCTGAGGTTGAACACCACATCGTTCACCACCGCCAGCAATGCCGAGTCCACATGTTCGATGCGGGTCGAGCGCGAGCCTTCGTGCAGGGCTTCGAAGAATTCCTGGGGCAAGGCCAGGTGGCTTTTCATCCAGCGCTCGCAGGCAGCGTGGGCCAGGTTCAGGTGCAGCCAGAGGAATTCGTCGGCGTCTTGCGGTTGTTGCAGGCTTTGCAGGGCCTGGGCCGAATCGATCTCCCTGCCACGCTCGCCGGGGCGGAAACGAAATCCGTAAAGCAGGCCGAACAGGTCCGGATCGCGATGGCTTTGGTCGATGCTGTGGTTCATGAGGGCTCGCTGGCGGGGAGTGCCTGTCGCGGCGACAACAGGGTCACTTGAGCGGCATCATTGCAGGGTTTTTTGAAGGTTTTGTGACAGGTGGCTGTGTCACTTGGACCGTTAGCCGTTTACATACGCACGCAAAAGAGCCGCGCAACTTGAAAGTTGCGCGGCTCTACATGGATTAAATCAGTCATCTCGGTCTTGTTTGTTTTCCAAGACCTCTCCGGTAGCGGCATTGAGTTCAACGTCAAACTCTCTGCCATCTGGGTAACGTACTTCAACTTCGTATTCATAACCGTTGAAACGCTCATCCAAGTCAGCAAGTCCGATGGTCGCTCCCGGGTGCAGTTTCTCGACGATCTGCTTAAGTTCGTCCATAGATTTGATCTTGCCTTCCTTGACCAGTTGGGGAATCTGGGTGGCCGGAACATCCTTCGCCTGGGCCAGGCCAGCGGTGAGGGTCAGGGCGGCAGCGGTAAACAGGGCAGTCAAAGTTTTCATAGGTCTTTCCTTTGTCGTTAAAGGGTGATTCGTTTAAGTGGGCTCAGATTATCTGTGGCAACTTAATTCACCCTTAATTCGGAAAACTTGCAGCGACTGCACCGATCCGGCCCTGATTCCTCAGTAACCGTTCTTCTCCAATAGTTGCGCCACACTGCCTGTTTCGGGACGCTTGAAGTACTTGAGCAACTCACTGGCCCGATTGGTGAAAATGCCATCCACGCCGGCGTTCATCACTTTCTTGAAGTCCACCGGCTCATCAACAGTGTAGACATGCACCAGCAGGCCCTGGTCATGGGTGTACTGGTTCATCCATGGCTGCACCAGGTCCGCGTAACTCTGGCTGCCGCCATGGGTCAACGCCGCGGATGGCCCAGTACCAATGGCGCCCTGGGCCTTGGCATACTGAATCCATTTTTCGAATTCAGCCTTGTCCTTGGGTTCCTGCTTGGCGTAATAGGCGGCCTTGTCCGTTTCGCCGGACTCGGCAAAAGGCACCTTGGACTTGGGCTCGATGTTGCCTTCGCCCACCCACAACAGCAGGATCTTCGGCACCTTCGGCATCTCTTTGTGCAGCAGTTCGAGACTGCTCTTTTCAAAGGTCTGCAAGACCACTTTGCCTTTGCCCTGGCCGACACCCGTGGCGCGCTTGGCCAGTTTCGACCCGGCCGGGCTCAGCCAACCGCGGTCCTGCAGTTTGTCCTTCAGGTCGCGCTCGATGCCGGGGAACAGCTTCGGCGCCTTGGTCTCGATGTACAGCCCGGGTTTTTGCTGCGGGTTGCCCTCGGCGATATTGATCACTTCATCGAGGGTCAGGATTTTCAGGCCGGCGAACGAAGGTCGCGCGCGGTCCGGGTAAGCGGTGTTGAACCAACTGCCGGCATCGAGGGTTTTGAGCTCCGCCATGGTGAATTCGTTGGCGGTGCTGTCCTTGCGCTCGGGGAATTTGACCGCGACATCCGTTGTGCGCAGCAGGCTGTCGTCATGCAGGACGAACAACACGCCGTCCTTGCTGCGTTGCAGGTCCAGTTCCAGGTAGTCGGCGCCCAGGTCGCGGGCCAGCTTGTAGGCAGCAGCGGTGGATTCCGGCGCGTCGAACGAGGCGCCGCGGTGGGCGATGACCGCCGGATGTGGAATACCCTGGAGGGCTGCCAGGGCCTTGGGGCTTGGGGCCTCGGACGCTTGGGTCTGGCCGAAGCCGAGCAACAGGCTCAGCATCAAGGCGGTGCGGGTGAAGGTGACAGGCATGCTCGAAATCCTTTCGTGGGTGTGTGCAAAAAACTATCTTTTAACAACTGAACGCTGTCGGCGCTATCGCCATACCGACATAAACCTGTGCAAAGAAGATTTTTCCCACGCATTTCCAGACCGCTTTGCAGTACCCTTGCCGGATCAGTTTCCCCGGCAGAGGGAAACCTTAAATCCTGTGTCCGCTTGCCCTGCGTGTAAACCATTGATCAGACGTCCCGAGGGACGTATCCATGAGGTTTACCATGCGCACCACTTCGACATTCATCTGCCAGGCCGCCGACCAGCTCAAGGGTTTTGTCGGCCTGAACCGCAAGACTGGCCAGTACATCGTGCGGTTCAGCGAAGACGCCTTCGGCATGGACGTGGCCGACGACGGCATCATCCCCACCTGCGAATTTGTCTGGGCCCCCGTGGCGGACGGCACCATGGCCCTCAAGCGCGAGCGCATCCAGTTGCTGCTGGACCAGCACATCGACGACCGGATCAACCTCTCCGAACCTTTACGGGTGTACATGGCCCGCAGCGACCTGCCGGAAATCGTGGCGGTGCGGCAGTTGGTGGAAGGCTGAAGCCCTCAATCTTGCGTTGAACAGAGATCCTGTGGGAGCGAGCTTGCTCGCGATAGCGGTGGATCAGCCAACATTATCGTGACTGACATACCGCCATCGCGAGCAAGCTCGCTCCCACAGGTTTTTTTCCTGGCATCAGATTGGGCGTTGGAAGGCATAGTCGCGTTCGACCTTGCACACCCTCGTATGGCAATGGGTATACCAGGTGGAGCGGCCGCGCTCACGGATCGCGCTGTGTTCGGGATGCTGCTTCCAGGCCAGGATCGCCGCTTCATCGCTCCAATAGGACACGGTAATCCCCAGACCATCTTCGCCACGCGCCGATTCGACACCGAGAAACCCCGGCTGCTCTTGAACCAAGGCCAGCATACGCTCGGCGGCTTCGGCGTAGCCTTGGTCCCCCTCGGTGCGCAGGGAGGTGAAAATCACCGCGTAGTAGTGGGCGCTCATGGTGTTGTCCTGGCGCAGGCTTCGACAAACGCGCTGACCAGCGGCGGCAAGCGCCCTTCCAATGCGGCACGTTCTGGCTGGAACAGCGTGGCGACAAAGAACGGATGATCCCGCAGCTCCACCGCTCGCAGGCCGCCGGCCGAGTCCCGGGCCACGGGGTGCAGGCGCTGCTTGAGCAAATCCTCTTCAAAGTCCGGGTTGACCCCGAAGCGACAATGGTAGCCCTCAAATACCATCAGGCGGCCATAGGCCTTGGCAATCAACGAGTCCGCCTCGAGTTGCAGGCTGTCGATGGTTTCGACCAGCGCGCAGCTCAACGGCGTCAACAGCGCCCGTTCAGCCTCGGGATCGGTTTCGCCATGGGCGGCGTCGGCCCAACCCATCACGTTACGGGCGAATTCCAGCACGGCATGTTGAAAACCACCGCAGGTGCCCAGGAAAGGGCGACGCTGTTCGCGGGCAAAACGAATCGCCTGCAAGGCGCCGGCTTCGTTTTGGTAGGGGCTGCCCGGCACGCACCAGATACCGTCGAAATCCTCCAGCACTGCGTTGTCGGCGATGAGCGGCGTTGCCAGCCATTGGACGCGGATGTCATGACCGGTTTGTCCGCCGGCCAGCTCAAGTGCGATGGGGATCGCCCGGTGAGCGGTGATATGTGGGTCGTGGTCGCCGACCAGGGCGATGTGTAAAGGACGCTGTTTTTCCATGAGAGACTCGCCGCTTGTTGATTCCTGGTCGCCACTATAAATTGGCGTTCACGCAATCAATATTGGCGTTTATCCAAGTGATCAATGCAGCAGCGCACTATCGTCTGGACTATCCCGACCTGTCCCTGATCCTCGCACTGGTCCGTGGCGGCACACTGGCCCGGGCCGCGCGGCTGCTGCAGGTGGACGTGTCCACGGTGTTTCGTTCGGTACGTCGGCTGGAGGCGGCCCTGGGCCAGCCCTTGTTCGAAAAAAGCCGTGCCGGGTACTTGCCCACGGGCCTGGCCCAGGCACTGGCCGAACAAGCCGAGCGCGCCGAACAGGCCTTGGAGGCGGCGCGGGTGGGGGTGGAGCAGGGCGGCGAGGTCATCAGCGGGACGGTACGCCTGACGTGCAGCGACTCGGTCCTGCAAGCGTTGCTGCTACCTGCGCTGGCGCGCTTCATGCCCGCTTATCCGGCGTTGACCCTTGAGCTGAGCACCTCGAACGACTTCGCCAACCTGAGCCGCCGCGATGCCGATATTGCGTTACGCCTGACCCGTACGCCGCCGGAACACCTGGTCGGTCGAAATCTGGGCAATGTGGCTTACCGGGTATGCGCCAGCGCCACCTACCTGCGCTCGGCGAATACGGATGACCTGGCTTCCATGACTTGGATCGCGCCGGACGATTTTCTCCCGGATCACCCCACCGTGGCCTGGCGCCGCCAGCATCTACCCGGCGTGGTGCCCGCCTATCGCTGCAACAGCATGCTCTCGGTCACCGAACTGGTGCGAACCGGCTTGGGTGTGGCGGCGCTGCCGGACTTTCTGATCGATGAACACCAGGGGCTGATGCCCCTTGGGGAACCGCTGGAGGGGTATGACACAGCCCTGTGGCTCCTGACCCGCCCCGACTGCCGGGCCTTGCGCTCGGTGGTGACCTTGTTCGATGAGCTGGGGCGCAATCTGCGCTGGCGCTGACTTTTAACGGGTAGGGTGTGCATGACGCAATGGATGACGGTTCCCCAACGGTTATAGTGCCTTGAGCACCAGCCCTTGGCAGAGAACATCACGATGACGAAGTCTTCCCAACCCACTCCCGCCGCACCCGTTGACCACTTGCGCTTTCATCGCCCTCACGCGCATCTGGCGCCGACCTTTGGCAATGACCGCTTTGCGCTGAGAGCGGAGGCGTTCGCGCGTTTTTTCGGGACGCCGATGTTCCTCGGGGCGCAAACCCTGATCGTGCTGATATGGGTCAGCCTGAACCTGGTGGGGGTCTTTCATTTTGATGCCTACCCGTTCATTTTGCTGAACCTGGCGTTCAGCCTGCAGTCGGCCTATGCCGCGCCGCTGATTTTGCTGGCGCAAACCCGCCAGGCCGCTCGGGACAAAGCCCAGGCGGAAGCCGACGCTCAGCATCGTGAAGCCTTGGCCATCGCCAACAGCGAGCGCCAAGCCCAGGCCGCGCAGAATACGGCGCAGTTGCTTGAGTTGTTGGAGCAGAACACCCGCCTGACGGAAATGACCAAGGCATTGACCGAGCGTATCGACAACTTGACCACTGAAATGCACCAGAAGGTCGTGCACAACCCATCGGTGCAGTAGCCCTACATTCCAGGACTTCCTGATCAAGCCTGGTAACGGCTCAGGAACATGTCGAGGGCCGATTCGATCACCTGGGCCTGCTCATCCTGGGTCAGGCTGGGTTGCCCCATCGAAACCTGCGGCCAGAAGGCGAACGTCTTGAGCAGCCCATGCATTTGCTGGGCGGCAAATGCCGGCTCCGCGGGTTTCAACCGACCATCGGCCTGGGCTTGGCGAATCCAGGCCGTCAGGCCTTCTTCACGCTGGCCCATGCGCGAAACCATGTCCTGGGCACGCTCCGGGGAATGAATGGTTGCGGCGATGGCGATGCGTGCCAGGTCGAGGAAGTTCTCGTCCGCCAGCATATGCAGTTTGGCTTGCAGCAACGTTTGAAGCTGTTCCCGTAGCGGCTTTTGCGGGCTGTAGGGCATGTCCTGTTCTGCGGTAATGCTGTTCCATAACCGATTCAGAATTTCGGCAAACAATTCTTCCTTGCTCGGAAAATGGTTATACACCGTGCGCTTCGATACGCCGGCAGTCGCCGCGATCTTGTCCATGCTGGTGATCTCGAAACCGCTGCTACGGAATTCAGCAATCGCGGCCTGGAGGATGGCTTCGCGTTTTCGCTCGGTAAGGCGCTGCGGTACGGTCATGGGCAATTCGTCGGTTGAGATGAGAGAACTTACACTCGGCAGTTTACTTGCTCCCGGGATTCATGCAATCTAGAAACTACACCGAGTGGTGTAGTTTCTAGAGTCAAGCGGCTGAGCGTGCATGCAACGGCCATCCAGCGTCCCACAACGGCGAAGCGCAATTGCGCCGACGCCCTTGGAGTTATCGCACCATGACCATTCCCTCTCTTTCGACCGACAATCCGTCCGCCCATGACGCATCCCGGCATGAACAGGGCAAGTATCGCAATCATGCCTTCACGCCTCGGGAAGGTTTTGGCACCACCCTGCGCATCATCTGGAACCTGATCTTCCACAAGCCGCGCACCACTCGGCCTTCGGGCGCCATCGAGGTTCAAGCGCTGACGCGCGCTGCGCTGCTGGCGGCGCCGAACACCAGCGTCTTCCGCCTGGGCCATTCCACCCTATTGCTCAAGCTGCGGGATAAATTCTGGCTGACAGACCCGGTGTTCTCCGAGCGTGCCTCACCTGTGCAATGGGCCGGCCCTAAGCGTTTTCATCAGCCGCCCATCAGCCTGGAAGAATTGCCGCCGATCGAAGCGGTGATTCTTTCCCACGACCATTACGACCACCTCGATCATCAGGCCATCCTCCAGCTGGCGGCCAAGACTCGCCACTTCCTGGCGCCCCTTGGCGTGGGCGACACCCTGATCAAATGGGGGGTCGACGCCAGCAAGGTGCGTCAGCTGGACTGGTGGCAAGGTACCGAGGTGGACGGTATCGAATTCGTTGCCACGCCCTCCCAGCACTTTTCCGGGCGAGGCCTGTTCGACAGCAACAGCACCTTGTGGGCCTCGTGGGTGATGATCGACGACGCCACGCGAATCTTCTTCAGCGGCGACACCGGCTACTTCGAGGGTTTCAAACGCATCGGCGAGCGATATGGTCCCTTTGACCTGACGCTGATGGAAACCGGCGCCTATAACGTCGATTGGCCCCACGTCCACATGCAGCCGGAGCAGACCCTGCAGGCTCATATAGATCTCAAGGGCCGTTGGCTGCTGCCGATCCACAACGGTACGTTCGACCTGGCGATGCATGCCTGGTATGAACCCTTCGATCGCATCCTGGCCCTGGCCTGGGAGCGCAGTGTTTACATTGCCACGCCGCAAATGGGCGAAGCATTCACCCTGACGCATCCGCAACGTGGCCGCGCCTGGTGGCTGGACGTGGAGCCCTCGGGGTACCAGGACCAGGCCGGTATCGCATAGCACTTACAGGATTGGCGTTATTCAATCATTGCGTAATCGGAGCGCCCCATCGGGTCCGGCGTCGCACCCTTGATGTTCATGCCGCGCCCCGGTGCGAAGCCGGGGAAGAACACCAGGCCCTCGGCCTCCAGGCGAAAGGCCAGGGCCAGGCGAGTCACATCGAGCAACTCGCCACCGGCCTCGAAGCGGCGGATGGCCTGGACCGAGACGCCGGATTGGCGGGACAGTTCCTCGACACTCCAGCCCAGCATGACTCGCGCCTGTGCACTGTGAGCAGGGGTGAATTGATAGACAGCGATGCGTTCCAGGGTGGTTTTGATTGCGAGAGAGGCCATGGGGGGCTCCAAAGCTGTGGGATTAAAAAATACTGTGTTTTTGTACAGTTGTTTTGAATCCCGATCAATCTCATTTTTTGATCAATGACCGGCGGTCTTCTCCAGCCAGGCGCTCGGGGCGTGACCCAGTACGCGACGAAACATCGTGGAAAATGCCGCAGGACTGTCGTAGCCCAGGTCCAGGGCGATTCGGGTCACTGAATTGCCTACGGCCAATCGGGACAATGCCGACATCACGCAGGCTTGTTGTCGCCATTGGCTGAAACTTAAGCCGGTTTGCTGGCTAAAAAGGCGATTGAACGAGCGCAAGCTGATAGGCAATTGCGCCTCCCATTGCACAGGCGAGACATGGGCGTCCGGGTGTTTCAGAAATGCCTGGCACAGGCCCAGCAGGCGCGGGTCTTGAGGCAGTGGAAGGTGCAGCGGCAGATGGGCGCTGCGCAGCAGCTCGTGCAGCAGCAGATCGATCAGCGCACCGTCCCGCCCAGCCTCGTCATAGTCCAGCACAAGCTCCACGGCTTCCATCAGCAACTGGCGCATCAGGGGCGACACGCTGATGACCTGGCAACGGGCGTCCATGGTCGTTACCGCGGCCGGTTCGATATACAAACTTCGAGTGCTGACGCCCAGCATCAGTACCTCATGGGCAACCCCGGGCGGAATCCACACCGCCCGTTGCGGCGGCACCACCCAGTTGCCGTCTGCCGTGCTGACCTGCATGACTCCGGTGGCGCCGTAGAGCAACTGCGCGCGCCGATGGGTATGGCGCGGCAACCGATGACCGTCGGGGTAATCCGTGCCGATAGCCACTACTGGCCGTGGCGTGTCCTCCAGCAGGTCAATCGAAACATTGCGCATCGAGCGGTATCCAACGATTGGCGTAAACGCAAACATTATTGGCTTACTTGCTGAAGCAGGCCAAGCCCCATCGCTCTATCGTCGGCCTCTCTCAATTAACGGAAGCTGCGCGATGTCCTACCTCTTGTTGGCACTCTTCGGCTGCATGACTGGCGTCACCGCTGTGTTGTTCGGCTTCGGCGGCGGATTCGTCGTGGTGCCCTTGCTATACCGCATGCTCACCGCCAGCCACGGCGCTGACGACCCTATCGGCCAATCGGCGATGCACATCGCCGTGGCCACCTCGACCTGCGTGATGATCGTCAACGCGCTGATCGCCACCGCCAAGCATCACCGCGCCGGTAACCTCATTCGCCACTACGTGTGGCCGTTGGGCGGCTTCATCGGCCTGGGCGCTATCGTTGGCGCCGTTGCCGCGATGTGGGCGAGTAGCGAAGTCATTCGCTATGCCTTCATCGCTTATCTGGGTGTAACCATTCTGGACTGCTTGTTCAGACGCGGTTTTCTGACACGGGCTGACGCTGTAATCCCACGGCGATTGGGTAGGGCGGAGGTATCGGCAGGCGGAATCAGCATCGGCGTTATCGCTACTTTTCTGGGCGTGGGTGGCAGTGTCATGACCGTGCCGTTATTGCGTCGTTGCGGGCTGAACATGTCGCGCGCGACGTCCATGGCTAACCCGCTGAGTTTGCCGGTTGCGGTGGCCGGGACGCTGACTTACATGGCCACGGCCGGGTTTACCGAGTTTGATTTGGGGCCGTGGTTTGTTGGGTATGTGGATTTGCAGGCGTTTGCGGTTTTGACACTGGGCTCGTTAGTGGGGATTCGATTAGCTACGCCATGGATCGGGCGGATACCGGATCGATTTCACGCCGGGGTTTATATCGGATTGTTGATCGTCGTGATGTTGGGCATATCGGTGCAGTAAGTTGCTGCATGGCATTGCTCAAAATTTTGTGGGAGAGGGTGGCATATCGATTCTATGAGGCTGATTCGTCATACTTCGCTCCACTCATTTCGTGAGCTGACGCTCGCTTTTTCCAGGAAGATTCCATGTTCAAAGGACTGTTGCTCCTCGCATCCAGCGCCGTGTGCCTGATCGCGTTCTGTTCGACAGCCAGTGCCGATGGTGGTAGTGGCGTCTTTACCGGCACCTTGGGCAAGATGCCGATTGTGCTGGGACTCAACACTGCTCAAGAGGACGAGGTCATCGGTCGTTATTTCTATGAGAAATACCATCGTGACTTGGGATTGAGCGGCTCGCTGCAAGGAAAGACCCTGACGCTGGTCGAGGGCGGTACCCGTTACGACGACGGCCAATCGCTGCCAACCCTGACGCTGCAAAAAACGGCCAACGGCTGGCAGGGTGAATGGAAAAGTCTCAAGGACAAAGTTCTGCCCGTGCAGTTGACCGAAGCCACGCTCCCTGCACCCGGAGCTGATCTTCCCCCCGTTATCGCCGAGCTGCGAAAAAGTGACCCTTATGAGTATCTCCGTCTGCTGGGCTTGAAACTCAAACCGGGCAAGAAAGAATCTTTCATGGGCCATGACTTGCAATGGTGGACGGAGCCACAATCCGGTATTTCCATGTTCAGCGTCGAGTCCGGCTACTCGAAAGACGAACTACAACGGGTCAATCGGCAATTGTTGGGGCGGCTCTGGACCGAAGTCATCAGCTACCACGGCTGTCTGTTGCAGGGCGCGGATAATGCCGAGTTCGACCAAGGTGTCGCGCCCAAATTCCTATCGCCCGATGTGATCAGCCTGAACATTTCCACAAGTTACTACTGCGGCGGCGTGCATCCGGATTTTGGCAATTCGCCGCTCAATCTCGATGCTCACACCGGCCACAGTTTGTCGCTGGAAGATGTGCTCTGGGTTGGCACAGGCAAGCCACCGCTGTACGCCGGCCACAACGATGCGGGTGATGCTCCGTTGACCGATGGAGAGAGCCAGGCGCGATACACTTACCAACGCGAGGTATTCGCGCCATGGCTGATCAAGCAACTCACCACGCTGTACCCCGACGAGATGCTGAAACCAACGGATGAAGACAGCTGCGACTACACCGATGAAGGCGTCTGGGGATATTCCAATTGGTACTTCACCGAAAAAGGTTTGTACTTGGGACCGTTCTTCGTCCGCGCGCAACGCGTTTGTGATGACCCCGGCTGGTCGGTGCTGCCGTACGCAGTCGTAAAACAACACCCCGGTGCGGTCAAACTTCAATTGCCCGGGACTGGTGACTAACCCTCAGCCAACCCGGGCGCTTTCCGAATAACGAAGTGATCCAGGTTCTCGATATTGGCACTGAACACCCCGAACGTCTGTTCGGGGTTCTTCTTGCTCGGTACCTGTTTCAACTCCGGCGTCACGCCATAAAAGAAGCAATACAACGGAGCGTCACTGTCGACGGCATGCTTGATCTCTTCCAGGAACGCTTTGCGCTTGCGGTAGTTATCGATCAGCTTCTTGCTCAGGTAAACGTTGACCGAGTAAGGCTTCTTCTTCGCCTCGTCCGGTTGCTTGAACCAGACCTTTGCTTCGAAATCGATGCGAAAGCTTTGTGTGTAATCCTTGATCTCCTTGATCTTGCCCCAGTAAATCAAGCCCTTGTTGTCCTGCAAATACTCGATTTTCTTGAAGAACGATCCATAGGGCGCCGTGTGCTCGCCAATCTTCAACAGCTTGCGCTTGAGCAGGTCCTTGTCCGCGAAGTTCGACACAAAACACTCCACCGGGTGGGCAAAGACACTGGTCTTGTCGGGTGTCGAATCCTGGGCGCAATGAACGTCATCACCGTGGGACGATAGGGTGGGCGACGTAGGCCGAGTCGCTGCTTCAACGTCCTTCGACGGATCGGACGGCTTGCGTACGTACTGACGCCGAGTCAGCAACAGCTCCGACGGGAAATGCTCCTCACGGTCGTCATCCGTTTGTGCCTCAACACTCTCCGCACCCAACCCCGGCGTTTTCGGACTGACGTAAGGACAGCCCTCGATATGCTGGGTAGTCGGTTGATTCTTGAAATGTGGCGTGCGGATGTAATTGATGTTCTTGGCGTTGAACGTCGTCAGCCGATTGTCCTCATCAAACGCCGCCCGACAGGCATCGTTGGGGCACTGAAAGCGCTCCTTGGCCGAATCGAAGGCCATGGTCTCGTCGAAATTCAGATCCCGAACGTCATAGATCGAAAGCTTGGCATCGAGGCTGAGGCAGTAGGCGGTATCGAATTTCATCGGGGCTCGGGTCCATGAGAGGAAGTGTATTAATACCGAAGGACGCGGCGGGCTGCACCCAAAGTTTCAACACACCACAAACCCCCTGTGGGAGCGAGCTTGCTCGCGATTCCCAAACCCAACCCAACCATCAAGCCTGCCACCCACCTGCGCCCTGACACCAACCTGTGGCGAGGGAGCTTGCTCCCGCTGGGCTGCGAAGCGGCCCCCGTTCCGCAGTATCAGGCTCAGGGTAATCGGTATCATAATGCCGATTAATCGCTAGGTTCTGCAGATAATCGGAATTATATTGCTGATATAGGGGCTTTGAGCGAGACTAACCAGCATCATAGTTCCGGTTGAGGTGAAAATGTCAGAGCATCTCACTATCCAGACTTACGTTGAAGGCCATTGGCGCGACGCTGTGGTCCTCACTGTGTCGAACGCCCAGAAGGTTGATGAGTCGCGATGCAGCGTATCTTATGACCAACATTACTTGGTCCATTTCATCCATAAGCTGGAGACCCCATTCGAACCCGCCATCAGCGTAAACCTTCCGCTGAGTTGGAACCCTGTCGATAGCAAAGGTTATCCCCCATTTGTCTACGACATCATACCGGCCGGTGCTGCTCGTAAATCTCTGCAAAAGCGATTCGGTGGGGAAAAGCCTGATGGCATGGACATGGGCTTTTTCCTCCTGAGTCGCTGCACACCTTCACCCATTGGGCACTTGCGCGTGAAGGAATCTTTCGAGCATATCGACCAGACTCGCAAGGAGGCCTTTGCACGCAAAGAAATCGTAGACAGAACAAATGACTTCCTCGAATACGCCTATGAATCTGGCGCTGCGCTGGGCGGTGCTACGGGCGCTCAGGGGGAAGCTCCGAAGCTGATTATGGTTGAGGATGGGGATGGCGCGCTTTATGCCGATGCGATGCTTTCTGACGAACTTGCGCGTCGTCATTGGTTGGTGAAGTTTGCTCGCAACCAAGCGACTGAGCGCGACAAGAACATCCTACGGGCCGAGTACCACTATTACAAAGCGATCTCCCAACTCGGTTTGAACACGATATCCACAAATGAACTCGTGCTTGAGGAGGCAGATAAGCCAAGCCTGTGGATGCCTCGCTTTGATCGGCGAGTCGCCGACGGCGTCGTGGAAAGGATTCCGGTCGAGTCGATTTATTCTGTGTGTGAGAACACTGAGCCTGGTTCGAGAATGAATCATGAGGATGTGCTCAGCCGCCTGATCCATCTGTGGCGTACAAATGGGCAGGAAGGTGAGCTTGAGGAATTGGTATTCGAGTACCTGCGTCGTGACCTGCTCAACCGTATCCTCGGAAACTCGGACAACCATGGACGCAATACGGCCATTTTCAGATATCGGGAAAAATTCGAGCTGGCGCCGATCTACGACCTTGCACCGATGGTGCTCGATCCTGAAGGCGTTACTCGGGCAACCAAATGGCAGCCCGAGCACATGGGAAATCCAGACTGGAAAGTGATCTGCAGTAACTTCCAGGACTTGGTCAGCCCTGACGTGCTTTTCGAGCGCTTGCTTGGAGCCGCCGAGGCATTCAGAGCTTTACCGGATCTGCTGGTCGATCTTCCAGAGGAAGTGAGGCGCGCTCAGTCTATTCCGCTGAACAATTTGGATAAGCGCCTGGTTGAATGGGGGCTACGATGAAAGAGAACACCAACGAACGGCGCAGGGAGCTCATTGACGACATCGTCATGCAGCATGTGACGGGGATCGAAACCCTGGGAACCGCTATTCGCCGGCTACGGCTTGAGGTGACCGGCCTGGATCAGGAAACCTTTGCGGTCATGTGCAACATGTCGACCAAGGCCCTATACCAAATCGAGAAGGACAAGGGTAATCCAACCATTAGCACCATCGACGAAATTCTCAGGAAATTCGGGCTTCGCCTGGGGCTGACCCTGGCTGCCACAACCCTTTACACCCCGCCGCTCAGGCAGCCAAATCTGGTTTCCAAAATGCCCGTTCGCGGTGCCAATCCAAAACGCAAAAACGGAGGACCGCTCCGTAGTGTTATTGCGAAGAGTAAGAATAGCGACATGGGGCGGACTGAATAAGCGATGAGGCAAAATCCTCAAGACAGAGACTAGATGCGTCAGATCGAGTCTATCGAACGCTCAAGCTTGGTCAGCTAAATCCATGGAGGCGATGTATGAGTGAACAGGTGCAAGTAACCCTGCAAGAAGCAAAGTCCCAGCTCTTACAACTGGGGGCACGTGCATGGCTGGGCGACAAGGTGGTGATCACCAAGGCCGGCAAGCCTTATCTGGATCTGCTGCCCCATATCGATACACCGCAGACACGCAAGCCTGGGCGGTTGAAGGGAAAGATTCGGATGCCGGCGGATTTTGAGCGCACCCCCGAGGACATCATCGAGGGTTTTGAGGGTCGGCTCTGAGTGCAGACGAATCTTCCTGATCTGAGATTTCAGCAGATACCTCAGCCATGCAGGCCTCGTCAAACTCTCGCATGGTGGCCTTGTCGATAGCACCGATTTTCAGCAGCGCTTCGGCCGAGCTGTGAATCGATTCGAAGGCCTCACTTTTGATTTTGTTCGTCATTGCATATCCCCATATGTCCTTTTTCGTCCAACAAAAACTGGGCGTTTCCCGCAACCACTATTCCACACTGCCAAAGCGTGGGAACCCGCCCGCGATCTTCAAAACAACGCAGCAACCAAGCCCTACACCAACCTGTGACCTGACACCTGTGGCGAGGGAGCTTGCTCCCGCTGGGCTGCGCAGCAGCCCCAATTCAATATTCCCAACAAAAACCGCCGCCCGAACACGGACGACGGCTTCCGATTGATTCTCAAAACCCTCGCAAAATCCGAGAAGCTTTCCGCCACCAGGATTCATGCTGGCTAAACGGATCATCCACCAGCACCGCGGGCATATCCCGCAGGCGAATCCATGGCTCATCCTGCCAGTGCAGCATGCAGAGCGACATCTTCGGCCAATCCAACACGCTCAACGTAGGCCGTTCCACCTTATGCGAATAGCGCTCATCCCGCAGGGTTGGCACTACCTGATGCGTGATCCACTCACGCAGCAATCGATATTCAGGGCAGTAGTGATAAACCAGCAATGGCATAGACGCCTGACTCGCTCAACATCAGACGCTCTTCAGTCAAACCGTGGACATGCACGGGCATCATCCGGCGCTGGTCAGGGTCAAGCTTGCGCGTCATGCGTTCATCAAGGTGCTTGCTCATCAACCGCCCCAAATCCGAGGCGCTGAACCAAGCTTGGTTTTCAACCAAGAGGGTATGCAGATGGAGGTTGTGACGGGTGAAAGCGATCGGAATATAAGCATCAGGCAGATGGGTCTCCGAGGTATACGGAGAGCAGGGTGAAATTTTTGTGGGCATAACGACCTCTACGTTCAAAGGTTAGCGGCGCGAGCCCGACGTAGAGGATGTAAGAAAAATCCCAACTAGCTATTTCTCCACATAGAGTTGCAAATGTCCTTAGACAGTACGCGGTTCTATGTTCGGCGATTAGCTACTACGTTGGGCGTTTCTTAGGCACCTGCGACTAAGATAAGTAACGAGGCGATACGGCGTCAATGCGGAAAGATTCTGAGTTTTTCGTAGGGCAGAGGTGGCGTGCCTGTCCTGAAGTTAAACGCGGCTTTGGTTCCGTTGAATACAAAAACCCCGTTTTCACGGGGTTTTAGTTACGTGTGCAGCCTAGGATTTTTCTTTCAAATCAATCCCAGCTCAAAGCCCCACCGGTCTGATACTCAATCACCCGAGTCTCAAAGAAATTCTTCTCTTTCTTCAAGTCCATGATTTCGCTCATCCAAGGGAACGGGTTAGTCGTCCCTGGGTACTCTTCTTTAAGGCCAATCTGCGACAGGCGACGGTTAGCGATGAACTTGAGGTAGTCCTCCATCATCGCCGCGTTCATGCCCAGCACGCCGCGAGGCATGGTGTCGCGGGCGTATTCGATCTCCAGCTGGGTCCCTTGCAGGATCATCTGGGTCGCTTCTTCCTTCATCTCGGCATCCCACAGGTGTGGGTTTTCGATTTTGATCTGGTTGATCACGTCGATGCCGAAGTTCAGGTGCATGGATTCGTCGCGCAGGATGTACTGGAACTGCTCGGCGACGCCGGTCATTTTGTTGCGGCGGCCCATGGAGAGGATCTGGGTGAAGCCGCAGTAGAAGAAGATGCCTTCCAGGACGCAGTAGTAAGCGATCAGGTTGCGCAGCAGTTCTTTGTCGGTGTCCGGGGTGCCGGTTTCGAACTTCGGATCGGAGATCGAACGGGTGTATTTCAGGCCCCAGGCGGCTTTTTTCGCGACCGATGGGATCTCGTGGTACATGTTGAAGATCTCGCCTTCATCCATGGCCAGCGATTCGATGCAGTACTGGTAAGCGTGGGTGTGGATCGCCTCTTCGAACGCCTGGCGCAGGATGTACTGGCGGCATTCCGGGTTGGTGATCAGGCGGTACACGGCCAGGACCAGGTTGTTGGCAACCAGGGAGTCGGCGGTGGAGAAGAAGCCCAGGTTGCGCATCACGATGCGGCGCTCGTCGTCGGTCAGGCCTTCCGGGTTTTTCCAGAGGGCGATGTCGGCGGTCATGTTGACTTCTTGCGGCATCCAGTGGTTTGCGCAGCCGTCCAGGTACTTCTGCCAGGCCCAGTCGTATTTGAATGGCACGAGCTGGTTGAGGTCGGCGCGGCAGTTGATCATGCGCTTTTCATCGACGGCGACACGGGCGGAGGCGCCTTCGAGTTCGGCGAGGCCTTCGGCGACGTCGAGTTTGTCGAGGGCGGCCTTGGCGCGAATGATCGCGGCCGAGTCGCTGGCTGTCACGGCCCGGGCTTCCAGGGCGGCGGCACCGCCGGCGCTGTCGAGGCGGTCCATGTTGGCTTCAGAAGCGTGGCCGGCGTTTGCGCCTTTTACAGCAACTTCGCCGTCTTCTTTGTCGAATTCGTCCCAGCTCAGCATGACGTGTCGTCTCCTGCGTGAGGGCCAGATGCCCGATGAAGGCCTACTGGCCGCGGTGGATCTTGAAAAATCGTTTGTTGCAGCAGCTGACGCAGGCAATAAACAGAAAAATGTACGGGTCATTCCGGAGCGGCTGTGAACGCGAGGAGGCGATTGGCCTCTGCGTGGGCTCCAGGTAGGCGTGATCCCCTGTAAGGGAATATTGCAGGCCCGTTTAACGCGGCATTATAAGGACTTTTTTGCCTACGTGCTGCGACGAAATAGCTCACAGAAGGGGTAGTGGGCGGCATATCCGCATGGGAGCGAGGGTTTACAAGGCTTTGGCCGCTGAAGATTTTTTTTGCATGGATCGTATTGCAGTTTTTTTTGATCAAAAAACGAGCGTTTTTTGCGTGTTTGCACTACATGTTGTGTTTGCGGAGGGGTTTAAGCGGTTCTAGACACAACCAGGCCCGATCGAAACCGGGCCGTGGAAAATGTCAGTAATGATCAATCGATATGGGCCGAACCGGTGTGATCGCTGCCGTCGCTAGCCACCGCGGTGGGGTCAGTGTTGGCGTGATCGTCACTGGCGATCGTGGCGGAATCCGTCTGGTCGTAACCCTTGATCGCGGCTGCGGAACCGGTGCGATCAAAACCGTCGGCGGCGAAAGTATTGGTGGCCAGCACGGACAGGGCAAGGGCGAAGATCAATCTGCTTTTCATTTGGTAGTTGTTCCTGGTTCGATGACGTTGATCAGCCGTTGGAGCAGCCATTGCCCATGACGCTGTAGCGCAGGATGTGGCGTTGGCCCTTGGAATCGTCGTATTCCATCTTCGCCGGGACCACTTCGCAGACGTTCGGGATTTCGCTCATGGAGATGACTTTGGCGATGTCCAGGTGGGTGGAGTAGGTGTACTCCTCGATGGCCGGTTTTTGCTGTGCAGCATCGGTCGGGAGCTCGTCTGCCATCGCGGTGGCGCAAAGGCTGCCGAGGACCAGAACCCATAAAGCTTTCATCTAATTCACCTTTCTTGAAGTCGAGTGGGGTCACGCAACCTTTTTAGGGTTGCGTGTGGAGCTGATTTTGGAAGTTTGATTAACGGCCTTCGTGGGGGCTGTGTTGCGCTAATCGTGTTTGCCGGTTGGCGAGGTGGATTTTAGAAGGTGAGGGTGGGGGTAAACAGACTCGGTTTTGATAAACACTGTTGGTTGATCTGGTAATAATCGACTGGGAGTCGGTGGCTGTCTGGTGAATTGATATTGGATGGGCAGGCGCTATCGCGAGCAAGCGCGCTCCCACAGGGGATTTGGTGGGATTGCACGTTAGTACCGACATTTTGTAGGGACTTGTTACTACCATCGTCGAATGGTTCTATAGGCCCGCCCCGGGCTACAACGGGATCATACAAAAACAACTATTCACCGAGGTAAGAAAGATGAGTGCGGCTTCTGTGTATCCCGTTCGTCCCGAGGTTGCGGCCAATACGCTGACTGACGAGGCGACCTACAAGGCCATGTACCAGCAGTCGGTCGTCAACCCGGACGGCTTCTGGCGCGAGCAGGCCAAGCGCCTCGATTGGATCAAGCCTTTCACCACGGTGAAGCAGACGTCCTTCGACGATCACCATGTCGACATCAAGTGGTTCGCCGACGGCACCCTGAACGTTTCCTACAACTGCCTCGACCGTCACCTGGCCGAGCGCGGCGATCAGATTGCGATTATCTGGGAGGGCGATGACCCTGCCGAGAGCCGCAACATCACCTATCGCGAGCTGCATGAAGAAGTCTGCAAGTTCGCCAACGCCCTGCGCGGCCAGGACGTGCACCGCGGCGACGTGGTGACCATCTACATGCCGATGATCCCTGAAGCCGTGGTCGCGATGCTGGCCTGTGCCCGGATCGGTGCGATTCACTCGGTGGTGTTCGGCGGTTTCTCGCCTGAAGCGCTGGCAGGCCGGATCATCGACTGCAAATCCAAAGTGGTGATCACCGCCGACGAAGGCGTTCGCGCCGGCAAGAAGATCCCGCTCAAGGCCAACGTCGATGACGCGTTGACCAACCCGGAAACCAGCAGCATCCAGAAGGTCATCGTGTGCAAGCGCACCGGTGGCGGCATCAAGTGGAACCAGCACCGCGACATCTGGTACGAAGACCTGATGAAAGTGGCCGGTACCGTTTGCGCGCCGAAGGAAATGGGTGCCGAGGAAGCGCTGTTCATCCTCTACACCTCCGGTTCCACTGGCAAGCCCAAGGGCGTGCAGCACACCACGGCCGGCTACTTGCTGTACGCGGCGCTGACCCATGAGCGGGTGTTCGACTACAAGCCAGGCGAGGTCTACTGGTGCACCGCCGACGTGGGTTGGGTCACCGGCCACAGCTATATCGTCTACGGCCCGCTGGCCAATGGCGCGACCACGCTGCTGTTCGAAGGCGTGCCGAACTACCCGGACATCACCCGGGTGGCCAAGGTCATCGACAAGCACAAGGTCAGCATTCTCTACACCGCGCCGACCGCCATCCGCGCGATGATGGCCTCGGGCACCGCCGCCGTCGAAGGTGCTGACGGCAGCAGCCTGCGCCTGTTGGGTTCGGTGGGCGAGCCGATCAACCCGGAAGCCTGGGACTGGTACTACAAGAATGTCGGCAAGGAGCGTTGCCCGATCGTCGATACCTGGTGGCAGACCGAAACCGGCGGCGTGCTGATCAGCCCGCTGCCAGGCGCCACGGCGTTGAAGCCAGGTTCGGCCACGCGTCCGTTCTTCGGCGTGGTGCCGGCGTTGGTGGACAACCTTGGCAACCTGATCGAAGGCGCGGCCGAAGGCAACCTGGTGATCCTCGATTCGTGGCCAGGCCAGGCGCGTACGCTGTACGGCGACCATGACCGTTTTGTCGACACCTACTTCAAGACCTTCAGCGGCATGTACTTCACCGGTGACGGTGCGCGTCGCGACGAGGATGGCTACTACTGGATCACCGGTCGGGTGGATGACGTGCTCAACGTGTCCGGCCACCGCATGGGTACTGCCGAGATCGAGAGCGCCATGGTCGCCCACCCGAAAGTCGCCGAAGCGGCGGTGGTCGGTGTGCCGCACGACATCAAGGGGCAGGGCATCTACGTCTATGTCACCCTCAATGCCGGCGAAGAAACCAGCGAGGCCCTGCGCCTGGAACTGAAGAACTGGGTGCGCAAGGAGATCGGTCCGATTGCTTCGCCGGATGTGATCCAGTGGGCGCCGGGGCTGCCGAAAACCCGCTCCGGCAAGATCATGCGCCGCATCCTGCGCAAGATCGCCACGGCGGAGTACGACGGGTTGGGTGATATCTCCACCCTGGCTGATCCGGGTGTGGTGGCACATCTGATCGAGACGCACAAGACCATGAACGTTGCCTGACGGTAGCGTGTAAAACCGAAAAGCCCCGCCCGGTAGTACCGAGCGGGGCTTTTTTATTTCGAATAATCGTTCCCCGCTCCGCGTGGGAATGCAGCCCGGGATGCTCCGCGTTCCTCTCCAGAAGTCGAACGCGGAGCGTCCGTAGAGGCGTGCCCACGCAGAGCGTGGGAACGATCAGGCCTGGCTCGTGCGAATGGATGAATAAATATCGACCTTCAAAGTAGGAGGTGTCTGAACGTTACCGGTGTTTCGAAATGTGTAACCAAAGGCGCCACAGCGGGGCGATGTGAAACGCCAAGCCCCATTACAGGGCGGTTCCAGGCGTCTCCCAAAATAAGCCGACACGCTGTGCTTGCCGGATTAGAAGGGTTTGCGAATAATGGGCCCGCTATTTGCAGCATAGATCGGTTTCCCTTCTTTTGCTCTTGCATGAATTTGCGGGGCTGTCAATGCGCTCGAACAGCTTTCTCGGTGCTTCTGTAATTTGTTGTCGCATTGAAGAAATATCGGCTTCGGGCCTGTCGTTAGAATGCCGATCACTCGCTCGTCGTGGCTCGTGTTGAATAAAACGTGAGCTTCCTAGGACGCAGCACCAAAGTTCGTTTCACCCATTCGCATATTGGGCTGTTGCTCACTCTGCCGTTTTTGCCCTTTACCGATGGAGTCCCAAGATGAAGAAACTTGTGCTGCTTGGCGCCCTGGCACTGTCCGTGCTGTCCCTGCCGACCTTCGCTGATGAGAAGCCCCTGAAGATTGGTATCGAAGCGGCTTACCCTCCGTTCGCCTCGAAAGCTCCGGATGGCAGCATCGTCGGTTTCGACTACGACATCGGCAATGCGCTGTGCGAAGAGATGAAGGTCAAGTGCGTGTGGGTCGAGCAAGAGTTCGACGGCCTGATCCCGGCGCTCAAGGTCCGCAAGATCGACGCGATCCTGTCGTCCATGTCGATCACCGAAGATCGCAAGAAGTCGGTTGATTTCACCAACAAGTACTACAACACCCCGGCCCGTCTGGTGATGAAGGCCGGTACCCAGGTCAGCGACGGCCTGGCCGAGCTCAAGGGCAAGAACATCGGCGTGCAGCGTGGTTCGATCCACGAGCGTTTCGCCCGTGAAGTCCTGGCCCCGCTGGGTGCCGAGATCAAGCCATACGGTTCGCAGAACGAGATCTACCTGGACGTGTCCGCTGGTCGTCTCGACGGCACCGTGGCAGACGCTACGCTGTTGGATGACGGCTTTCTCAAGACCGATGCCGGCAAGGGCTTCGCGTTCGTCGGCCCGGCCTTTACCGACGTCAAGTACTTCGGCGACGGCGTCGGCATCGCGGTGCGCAAGGGCGACGCGTTGAAGGACAAGATCAGCGGCGCGATCGCGGCCATTCGCGAGAACGGCAAGTACAAGCAAATCCAGGACAAATACTTCGCTTTCGACATCTACGGCAAGTAACGACGTCCCGCCACTCGTGCGAAATGGCGCAAGCAACAGGATCTCTGCGGTTTGCGCCATTTTTTCATCCCACTTTCGAGGACCTGAATCATGTTGAAAGGCTACGGGGCTGTCATCCTCGATGGCGCATGGTTGACGCTTGAGCTCGCCTTGTCGTCCATGGCCCTGGCCATCGTCCTGGGGTTGATCGGCGTTGCGTTGCGCCTCTCTCCGGTGCGCTGGCTGGCGTGGCTGGGCGACCTGTATGCCACGGTCATTCGCGGTATTCCCGACCTGGTGCTGATCCTGCTGATTTTCTACGGCGGCCAGGACCTGCTCAACCGCGTGGCGCCGATGCTCGGTTACGACGACTACATCGACCTGAACCCGCTGGCGGCCGGTATTGGTACCCTGGGCTTCATCTTCGGTGCCTACCTGTCGGAAACCTTCCGCGGTGCCTTCATGGCGATCCCCAAGGGGCAGGCCGAGGCGGGCATGGCGTACGGCATGAACGGTTTCCAGGTGTTTTTCCGGGTGCTGGTGCCGCAGATGATTCGCCTGGCGATCCCGGGCTTCACCAACAACTGGCTGGTGCTGACCAAGGCGACCGCGCTGATTTCGGTGGTGGGCCTGCAAGACATGATGTTCAAGGCCAAGCAGGCGGCAGATGCCACGCGCGAGCCTTTCACCTTCTTCCTCGCAGTGGCGGCGATGTACCTGGTGATCACCAGCGTCTCGTTGCTGGCATTGCGTCACCTTGAGAAGCGCTACTCGGTAGGCGTAAGGGCGGCTGATCTATGATCTTCGACTACAACGTCATCTATGAAGCCTTGCCGCTGTATTTCAGTGGCTTGCTGACCACCCTGAAGCTGTTGGCCCTGTCGCTGTTCTTCGGTCTGTTGGCGGCGTTGCCCCTGGGACTGATGCGGGTGTCCAAGCAGCCGGTCGTCAACATGACGGCGTGGCTCTACACCTACGTGATCCGCGGCACGCCGATGCTGGTCCAGCTGTTCCTGATCTACTACGGGCTGGCGCAGTTCGCGATCGTTCGCGAAAGCTTCCTCTGGCCGTGGCTGTCCAGCGCAACCTTCTGCGCCTGCCTGGCGTTCGCCATCAACACCAGCGCCTACACCGCCGAAATCATCGCCGGCAGCCTGCGGGCCACGCCCAACGGTGAGATCGAAGCGGCCAAGGCCATGGGCATGTCGCGCTACAAGCTGTATCGCCGGATCCTGCTGCCATCGGCCTTGCGTCGGGCGCTGCCGCAATACAGCAACGAAGTGATCATGATGTTGCAGACCACCAGCCTGGCATCCATCGTGACCCTGATCGACATCACCGGTGCCGCGCGCACGGTGAACGCGCAGTACTACTTGCCGTTCGAGGCCTACATCACGGCCGGCGTTTTCTACCTGTGCCTGACCTTCATCCTGGTGCGCCTGTTCAAACTGGCCGAGCGCCGCTGGCTGGGTTACCTGGCCCCGCGCAAGCACTGATAACGCATCGATCCGATCGACTGCTCAACGACTGACGTTTTGTGAGAACCGACCGCATGTACAAGCTTGAAGTCCAAGACCTGCATAAACGCTATGGCAGTCACGAAGTGCTCAAGGGCGTGTCCCTGAAAGCCGCCGCTGGCGATGTGATCAGCATCATCGGCTCCAGTGGCTCCGGCAAGAGTACTTTCCTGCGTTGCATCAACCTGCTTGAGCAGCCCCACGCCGGCAAGATCCTGCTCAACAACGAAGAGTTGAAGCTGGTGGCCGGCAAGGACGGCGCGTTGAAGGCCGCGGACCCCAAGCAACTGCAGCGCATGCGTTCGCGGCTGTCGATGGTGTTCCAGCATTTCAACCTGTGGTCCCACATGACTGCGCTGGAAAACATCATGGAAGCGCCGGTGCATGTGCTGGGCGTGTCCAAGGCTGAAGCGCGGGAGAAGGCCGAGCACTACCTGAACAAGGTTGGCGTGGCTCATCGCAAGGATGCCTACCCGGGCCATATGTCCGGCGGCGAGCAGCAGCGTGTGGCGATTGCCCGTGCGCTGGCGATGGAGCCGGAGGTGATGTTGTTCGACGAGCCGACCTCGGCTCTGGACCCGGAACTGGTAGGCGACGTGCTCAAGGTGATGCAGGCTCTGGCCCTGGAAGGCCGGACCATGGTGGTGGTGACCCACGAAATGGGCTTTGCCCGTGAAGTGTCGAACCAACTGGTGTTCTTGCACAAAGGCATCGTCGAAGAAAGCGGCAACCCGCGCGAAGTGCTGGTCAATCCGCAATCCGAGCGCTTGCAACAATTTCTGTCGGGCAGCCTCAAGTAATCGCTCCCGTTACGCACCTGATTTGGGTCATGCTGCGCACCGCGCGCCAGATGGTCTAATTTGGTTGCAGCCGCTTTTGGCTTTAACACTGTTTTCGCTTCGGATCGCCCGCCATGACTGCCCATCGAATAGGTTTCCTGATTTGGCCCAGCACTAAAGCCTTGACGCTGGCGCTGGCCGAGGAGGCCTTGCGTGTTGCTCAGCGGGTGCATCCGGATGTGGTCTACGAACTGTCGTTCTTGCAGGCCGAACCACCGGCCGATGGCGCCTGGCAACTGCCGGGCGAGCCTTGGGCCGGCAAGCTCGAAGGTTTCCAGAAGCTGTTCCTGCTGGCCGATGAGCCGCCGGCTGCGCTGGCCTCACCCTTGAGCAGCGCCCTCAAGCAACTGGTGCGTGCCGGTTGTGTGATCGGCGGTTTGTCTGCCGGTGTCTATCCCCTGGCCCAACTGGGGTTGCTCGACGGTTACCGTGCCGCCGTGCATTGGCGCTGGCAGGACGATTTCTCCGAGCGCTTCCCCAAGGTCATCGCCACCAGCCATCTGTTTGACTGGGATCGCGATCGCCTGAGCGCTTGCGGCGGCATGTCGGTACTCGACCTGTTGCTGGCGGTGCTGGCCCGCGATCACGGCGCGGAACTGGCCGGTGCGGTGTCGGAAGAATTGGTGGTCGAGCGCATTCGCGAGGGTGGCGAGCGTCAACGCATCCCGTTGCAGAACCGCCTTGGCTCCAGTCATCCAAAGCTCACCCAGGCGGTGCTGCTGATGGAAGCCAACATCGAAGAGCCGCTGACCACCGACGAGATCGCCCAGCATGTCTGCGTATCCCGTCGGCAACTGGAGCGGATCTTCAAGCAATACCTCAATCGCGTGCCCAGCCAGTATTACCTGGAGCTGCGCCTGAACAAGGCCCGGCAGATGCTGATGCAGACCAGCAAATCCATCATCCAGATCGGCCTGTCCTGCGGCTTCTCCTCAGGGCCACACTTCTCCAGCGCCTACCGCAACTTCTTCGGCGCCACACCGCGGGAAGACCGCAACCAGCGACGCAGCAGCAGCCCGTTCGAATTGTCCTCGGTGCCGTCCGAGCGCGGGTAGGGCAGGCACAACCTCTCTGTGGCGAGGGGATTTATTGTGGGAGCAAGATCTGTGGGAACAGGACTTGTGGGGGGGGCTGGACTTGTGGGAGCAAGGCTTGCCCGCGATACAGGCGACGCGGTCCTTGGTGAACCGAGGTGCCTGCATCGCGAGCAAGCTTTGCTCCAGATATATTCCTCGCCGCACGTAGATGCCGACACCTCAAATCCCGCCACAACGTTTAAACTGCGCCTTTGCGACGCTATTTGTCGCATTGCCGTAAACCCGCGAAAAACGTGGGTTGGCGCTATAAGAAGTTGTCGCTTGGCGGCAAGGCCGGGCTGAAAACTGTCCTTACAATCCTTACCAAGCCCGCCAGTTCCAGGCGGGTGTTCCTCATCAGGAGACTCCGATGTCCGTTGAGCAAGCCGCGGTACAACGCGCCGATTTCGACCAGGTTATGGTTCCCAACTATGCACCTGCTGCCTTCATACCTGTGCGTGGCGCCGGTTCCCGCGTATGGGACCAATCCGGTCGTGAGTTGATCGACTTTGCTGGCGGTATCGCAGTCAACGTACTGGGCCATGCCCACCCGGCACTGGTCGGTGCACTGACCGAACAGGCCAACAAGCTGTGGCACGTGTCCAACGTATTCACCAACGAGCCGGCCCTGCGCCTGGCCCATAAGTTGGTCAACGCGACCTTTGCCGAGCGCGCGTTTTTCTGCAACTCCGGCGCCGAAGCCAACGAGGCCGCCTTCAAGCTGGCCCGTCGCGTCGCGTTCGATCGTTTCGGCAGCGAAAAGTACGAAATCATCGCCGCGCTCAATAGCTTCCACGGTCGTACCCTGTTCACCGTCAACGTCGGCGGGCAGTCGAAGTACTCCGACGGCTTTGGTCCTAAAATTACTGGCATCACCCACGTTCCTTACAACGACCTGGCTGCTTTGAAAGCCGCTATTTCGGACAAGACCTGCGCCGTGGTGCTGGAACCGATCCAGGGCGAGGGCGGTGTACTGCCAGCCGAGCAGGCCTACCTGCAAGGCGCCCGCGACCTGTGCGATGCCCACGACGCGCTGTTGGTGTTCGATGAAGTGCAGACCGGCATGGGCCGCAGCGGCCACCTGTTCGCCTACATGCATTACGGCGTGGTCCCGGACATCCTCACCAGCGCCAAGAGCCTGGGCGGTGGTTTCCCGATCGCGGCGATGCTCACCACCGAAGCGCTGGCCAAGCACCTGGTCGTCGGCACCCACGGCACCACTTATGGCGGTAACCCGCTGGCCTGCGCGGTGGCCGAGGCGGTGATCGATGTGGTCAATACCCCTGAAGTGCTGGCGGGTGTCAAAGCCAAGCACGCCAAGTTCAAGGCGCGCCTGGAGCAGATCGGCGAGAAGTATGGCCTGTTCACTCAAGTGCGCGGCCTGGGCCTGCTGATCGGCTGCGTGCTGAACGACTCTTGGAAAGGCAAGGCCAAGGACATCTTCAACGCCGCCGAACAGGAAGGCCTGATGATCCTGCAAGCCGGCCCGGACGTGATTCGCTTTGCTCCGAGCCTGGTGGTGGAAGACGCCGATATCGACGAAGGCCTGGACCGCTTCGAGCGGGCCGTGGCGAAGTTGACGCAAGCCTAAGGCTGAGTCGGACCCCTTGTGGGAGCGAGCTTGCTCGCGATAGCGGTGCCTCAGTGAAATGAATGTTGGCTGACACTGCGCTATCGCGAGCAAGCTCGCTCCCACAGGAGTCTTGCAGCGGTTGAAAAATCGAAGACCGCCGCAGATGCAATGCGGGCCAGGGTGTTCGTTTAGTTTTTTTCTGTGTATCGACCTGACGGTCGAACCCTTTATTTCAAGTTAAGGAGTGACACCATGCTGGTGATGCGCCCCGCGCAAATGGCTGATCTGGGCGAGGTACAGCGTCTGGCTGCGGACAGTCCGATCGGTGTCACTTCCTTGCCGGATGACGTGGAACGCCTGAGCGACAAGATCGCCGCAAGCGAAGCCTCGTTCGCCGCCGAAGTCAGCTTCAATGGTGAAGAGAGCTACTTCTTCGTCCTTGAAGACACCGCGACCGGCAAGCTGGTGGGCTGTTCGGCCATCGTCGCTTCGGCCGGCTATTCCGAACCGTTCTACAGTTTTCGCAACGAGACCTTCGTTCACGCCTCTCGTGAGCTGAAGATCCACAACAAGATCCACGTGCTCTCCCAGTGTCACGACCTGACTGGCAACAGCCTGCTGACCAGTTTCTACGTGGTGCCGGAGCTGGTGGGTTCGCCATGGTCGGAACTCAATTCCCGCGGGCGCCTGCTGTTCGTCGCCAGCCACCCGGAACGGTTCGCCGATTCGGTGGTGACCGAGATCGTCGGCTACAGCGATGAGAATGGCGACTCGCCGTTCTGGGATGCCATCGGTCGCAACTTCTTCGACCTCAACTACGCCGCCGCCGAGCGCTTGTGCGGGCTGAAAAGCCGTACTTTCCTCGCCGAGTTGATGCCCCATTACCCGATCTACGTGCCGCTGTTGCCGGACGCCGCCCAGGAAGCCATGGGCCAGGTCCATCCGCGGGCGCAGATCACCTTCGACATCCTGATGCGTGAGGGTTTCGAGACCGATCACTACATCGACATCTTCGACGGTGGTCCGACCCTGCATGCTCGTGTCTCGGGCATCCGCTCGATTGCCCAGAGCCGCGTGGTGCCGGTCAAGATCGGCGAACCGGTCAAGGGGGCCGGCCGCCAATACCTGGTGGCCAATGCCCAATTGCAGGATTACCGCGCCGTGCTGCTCGAGCTCGATTACGCGCCGGGCAAACCCGTGACGCTGGACATGGAAGCGGCCGAAGCCTTGGGCGTCGGCGAAGGCGCCAGCGTGCGTCTGGTAGCCGTATAACGCTTTACAGCTGAGTTTCGCGGGTGGCGTGAGCGACCCGTTTGAGGAGATAGCATGATCGTTCGTCCCGTACGCAGCAGCGATTTACCCGCTCTGATCGCCCTGGCCCGCAGCACGGGCACCGGCCTGACCACCCTGCCGGCCAACGAAGAGCGCCTGGCCCATCGGGTCGGCTGGGCCGAGAAGACCTTTCGCGGTGAAGCCGGGCGCGGTGACGCGGACTACCTGTTCGTGCTCGAAGACGACGACGGTCGCGTGGTGGGCATTTCCGCTATCGCCGGTGCCGTTGGGCTGCGTGAGCCCTGGTACAACTTCCGGGTTGGCCTGACGGTCAGCGCGTCCCAGGAATTGAACATCTATCGGGAAATCCCGACCCTGTTCCTGGCCAACGACCTGACCGGCAATTCCGAGCTGTGCTCGCTGTTCCTCCATGCCGATTTCCGCAGTGGTCTCAATGGCCGCATGCTGGCCAAGGCGCGGCTGTTGTTCATTGCCGAATTCCCACAGTTGTTCGGCAACAAGATCATCGCCGAGATGCGCGGCATGTCCGACGACAAGGGGCGTTCACCGTTCTGGGAAAGCCTGGGCCGGCACTTCTTCAAGATGGAATTCAGCCAGGCCGATTACCTCACCGGGGTGGGCAACAAGGCGTTCATCGCCGAGCTGATGCCCAAGTTTCCGCTGTACACCTGTTTCTTGTCCGAAGATGCCCGGGCCGTGATCGGCCAGGTTCATCCGGATACCGAACCTGCATTGTCGATGCTCAAGAGCGAAGGTTTCAGCTACCAGGGTTACGTCGACATCTTCGACGCCGGCCCAGCGGTGGAATGCGAAACCGGCAAGATCCGCGCGATTCGCGACAGCCAGGCGCTGGTGCTGGCCATCGGTACGCCGGGCGATGACGCCACGCCGTTCCTCATCCATAACCGCAAGCGCGAAGACTGCCGCATCACCGCTGCACCGGCGCGCTTTGCCGCCGGCACGCTGGTGGTCGATCCGCTGACCGCCAAACGTCTTCAACTCAACGCCGGCGATCAGGTACGTGCCGTCGCGCTGTCTGCTGCCCGGGAGTCGAAATAATGAACTCGCTGTACATCGCAGGAAGCTGGCTGGAAGGCCAGGGTGATCTCTTTGAGTCGTTGAACCCGGTGACCCAGCAGGTATTGTGGTCGGGCAACGGCGCCACGGCGGCACAAGTGGAGTCGGCGGTGCAGGCCGCGCGCCAGGCGTTCCCGGACTGGGCTCGGCGCTCGCTGGATGAACGCATCCAGGTGCTGGAAGCCTTTGCCGCTGCCCTGAAAAGCCACGCAGACGAACTGGCCCATTGCATCGGTGAAGAAACCGGCAAGCCGTTGTGGGAAGCGGCGACCGAAGTGACCAGCATGGTCAACAAAGTCGCCATTTCGGTGCAGAGCTACCGCGAGCGGACTGGCGAGAAGAGCGGCCCCCTGGGCGACGCCACCGCTGTGCTGCGCCACAAGCCCCACGGTGTGGTGGCGGTGTTCGGCCCCTACAACTTCCCTGGTCATTTGCCCAACGGCCACATCGTGCCAGCCCTGCTGGCCGGCAACAGCGTATTGTTCAAGCCGAGCGAACTGACGCCGAAAGTTGCCGAGCTGACGGTCAAGTGCTGGGTCGAGGCCGGTCTGCCGGCGGGCGTACTGAACCTGCTGCAAGGCGCGCGGGAGACGGGTATCGCCCTGGCGGCGAACCCAGGCATCGACGGGCTGTTCTTCACCGGCTCCAGCCGCACCGGCAATCTGTTGCATCAACAATTTTCCGGGCGTCCGGACAAGATCCTCGCGCTGGAAATGGGCGGTAACAACCCGCTGGTGGTGGATGAGGTGGCCGACGTCGATGCGGCGGTCTACACCATTATCCAGTCCGCTTTCATTTCCGCCGGGCAGCGCTGCACCTGTGCGCGCCGCCTGCTGGTGCCGGAAGGCGCCTGGGGCGATGCCTTGCTGGCGCGCCTGGTGGCGGTCAGCTCGACCCTTGAAGTCGGTGCCTTCGACCAGCAACCGGCGCCGTTCATGGGTTCGGTGATTTCCCTGGCCGCGGCGAAGGCGCTGATGGATGCGCAAAACCATTTGCTGGGCAAAGGCGCCGTGCCGCTGTTGAGCATGACCCAACCGCAGGCCCAGGCCGCATTGCTGACACCGGGTATCCTGGACGTGACGGCCGTGGCCGAGCGTCCCGATGAAGAGCTGTTCGGGCCGTTGCTGCAAGTGATCCGCTACAAAGATTTCGCAGCGGCAATCGCCGAGGCCAACAATACGCAATATGGCCTGGCCGCCGGGTTGCTGTCCGATTCCCTGGAGCGTTACCAGCAGTTCTGGCTGCAAAGCCGCGCCGGTATCGTCAACTGGAACAAACAGCTGACCGGTGCCGCCAGCAGCGCGCCGTTCGGCGGTGTCGGCGCCTCGGGCAACCATCGCGCCAGCGCTTATTACGCGGCCGATTATTGCGCGTATCCGGTGGCTTCCCTGGAGACACCAAGCCTTGTGATGCCGGCTGCCCTCACTCCCGGCGTGCGCATGTCTTGAGACCGCCATCGCGGGCAAGCCTTGCTCCCACAGGAGTTATGCCAAATCTGTGAGAGCAAGCCTTGCTCCCACAGGAACTATGCAGAACCTGTGGGAGCAAGGCTTGCCCGCGATAGCCGCGACTCGGTTGTTATTGATGCCTATAAAAAAACAGATCCTCGTGGAGCCTCGCTGATGAAATCCTATGAAGTCAACTTTGACGGTCTAGTGGGGCCGACCCATAACTACGGCGGGCTCTCGTACGGCAACGTCGCGTCCCAGAGCAACAGCCAGCAGTCCTCCAACCCCAAGGAAGCGGCGTTGCAGGGCCTGGCGAAAATGAAAGCGTTGATGGACATGGGTTTCCAGCAAGGTGTGCTGGCGCCACAGGAACGCCCGGACGTGGCGGCCCTGCGTCGGTTGGGCTTTGCCGGTAGCGATGCCCAGGTCATCCAGCAGGCCGCGAAAGAAGCGATGCCGTTGCTGGTTGCCAGTTGCTCGGCCTCCAGCATGTGGGTGGCCAATGCCGCCACAGTCAGCCCGAGCGCCGACACGGCCGATGGCCGCGTGCATTTCACCGCCGCCAACCTGAACTGCAAATACCACCGCAGCATCGAACATCCGACCACCAGTCGAGTGCTGGGGGCGATGTTCGCCAACCAGCAACACTTCGCCCACCACGCCGCCTTGCCGGCGGTGGCGCAGTTCGGTGACGAAGGCGCGGCCAACCACACCCGTTTCTGCCGCGCCTACGGCGAGGCTGGTGTTGAATTCTTCGTGTTCGGTCGCAGTGCTTTTGACACCCGCTATCCCGCGCCGCAGAAATACCCGGCGCGCCAGACCCTCGAAGCTTCCCAGGCCGTTGCCCGTCTGCACGGGCTGAGGGAGGAGGGCGTGGTGTACGCCCAACAGAACCCATCGGTGATCGACCAGGGTGTGTTCCACAACGACGTGATCGCGGTGGGCAATGGCGAAGTGCTGTTCTATCACGAGGACGCGTTTCTCGAGACCGACAAGATGCTGGCCGAATTGAGCGGCAAACTCGCCAAGGTCGGTGGGAAATTTCAATCGGTGTGCGTGCCGCGTTCGGCGGTCACCGTCGATGATGCGGTACGTTCCTACCTGTTCAATAGCCAGTTACTGTCGCGTCCCGACGGTTCGATGCTGTTGATCGTGCCGGAAGAATGCCGTAGCAACGAACGTGTCTGGCAATACCTGCAGGGCCTGACGGGCACTGGCGGGGTGATTCGCGAAGTGAAGGTCTTCGACCTCAAGCAAAGCATGCAGAACGGTGGTGGCCCGGCTTGCTTGAGGTTGCGCGTGGCGCTCAATGAAACCGAGCTGGCGGCCGTCAACCCAGGGGTTATCATGACCGCGCCGCTGTACGATTCGCTGACCCAATGGGTCGAGCGGCACTACCGCGACCGCATGACCGAAAACGATCTGGCAGACCCGCAGTTGCTGCTCGAATGCCGTGCGGCACTGGATGAACTGACACAAATCCTTAAACTTGGCGCGGTTTATCCTTTCCAGATCAATTGAAAGCGCGCGCGACCTGACTACAGTCAAAGCAGGGCGCGTTGCCTTATCCCCAGACGAGAATGTAAAGACATGAGCGATACCCTGCAGCTGATCCTTGAAGACACCGACGGCACTCAACTGGAAACTTCCTGCACCCGCGTCGCGGTGATGTGGCAAGGCAAGGAATTGTGGATCCAGCAGGATGGCCGCGGTCAGTTGCTGATCGGCGTCGATGTCGAGGAAGGGGACGAGGAATACGCCAACCTGTTGTTGCGTCCATTGGCGACCAACCTGGTCAGCCTGCAACTGGAAATGGAACCAGCGGACGTCGGCGACGATGACCATGTCCATGGCCCGGATTGCGGCCACGACCATTAAGGAAACCGCGCTATGCTCGCCCTCGGCAAACTGCTTGAACTGACCCTCGCCGGCCGTGAACCGGCGGAGAAGACTCAACTGACTGTCGAAGGCGTACGGATGCGCTGGTTGAGCGAGGGCGCGCTGGAGGTCAAGCCGCCCGAAGCCCGGGACAACGGCCTGGACCTGCTGCTGTCGGCCGGTATCCACGGCAATGAAACCGCGCCTATCGAGCTGCTCGACCGCTTGCTGCATGACATCGCCCGTGGCCATTTGAAGCCGCGGGCACGCATTCTGTTCCTGTTCGGCAACCCCGAGGCCATCCGGCGCGGTGAGCGTTTCGTCGAACAGGACGTCAACCGCCTGTTCAATGGCCGCCACGAGCTGAGCGGCGGCCCCGAGGCGCTGCGGGCCTGCGAGCTGGAGCGATTGGCCGCCAGTTTCTTCAGCCGGCCAGAACGCAGTCGCTTGCATTACGACCTGCACACCGCCATCCGCGGCTCGAAGATCGAGCAATTCGCCCTCTACCCGTGGAAAGAAGGTCGCCAGCATTCACGCCGTGAGCTGGCACGCCTGCGTGCCGGGGGCATGGAGGCGGTGCTGCTGCAGAACAAGCCGTCCATTGTGTTCAGCGCCTACACCTACGACCAGCTCGGTGCCGAGTCCTTCACCCTGGAACTGGGCAAGGCCCGGCCATTCGGGCAGAACGACGGCGTCAACGTCAGCCTGCTGGAAACCCGCCTGCAACAGATCATCGAGGGCAACGAGCCGGAGCTGGATGAGGGGCTCGATGGCCTGCAGCTGTTCAGCGTGGCCCGGGAAATCATCAAGCACAGCGACAGTTTCCGCCTGAACCTGCCAGCGGACATCGAGAACTTCTCGGAATTGGGGAAAGGCTACGTGCTGGCCGAAGACATCGCCCAGACCCGCTGGGTGATCGAAGAAGAGGGTGCCCGGATCATCTTTCCGAACCCCAAGGTCAAGAATGGCTTGCGGGCTGGCATCCTGATCGTGCCGGCGACCGACGAAAACCTGATCTAAAACCCACACCGAACTATTGTGGGAGCGAGCTTGCTCGCGATAGCGATGTATCAGTCAACATTAATGCAGGCTGAACCACCGCCATCGCGAGCAAGCTCGCTCCCACAGGTTTTTAGCGGCTTTTAGACCGCTACCGCCCGCTGCTCACTACGGCGCAACGCCCGGGTCTTGTGCAACGTATCGGCACAGGTCTTCGCTGCTTCCTGGCCCTTGTGCACGAAATGCTCGAAGAAGAACTTCTGATGTTCTTCCCCGGCATGGAAGTGATGCGGCGTGAGCACCACCGAGAATACCGGCACTTCGGTTTCCAGCTGGACCTGCATCAGGCCGCTGATCACCGATTGGGCGACGAACTCGTGGCGGTAGATGCCCCCGTCTACCACCAGGCCGGCGGCGACGATGCCGGCGTAGCGGCCTGACTTGGCCAGCAGCTTGGCGTGCAGCGGAATCTCGAAGGCACCGCCGACTTCGAAGAAGTCGATATCACTTTCCTGGTAACCCTGGATGATCATTTCGGCGACGAAACCTTTACGGCTCTGGTCGACGATTTCCTTGTGCCAGCAGGCCTGGATGAACGCGACGCGCTCGCCCGGATGACTTTTGCTTTTGCTGTCGATTGCAGTGGGTTGCATGTTCTGGTTCCTGTTTGTGTGAAAAACAGGGCGTCATGAATCGAAGGGGATTCGAGGGTACGCCGCGCACGGACAGTCGCAGTCGGCCCTTGGGTATCAATCCCGTTCTCTCTTCATCCGGACTATGACCGTCGGCCCCGGAATCACACCGGGTCTGCTGACCTTGTCGCTACACCCTAAAAAAGTGGTGTACCACCAAGCGCTCGCGGGCTATGCACGTTGCGTGCAATTACCGCCGGTGGGGAATTACACCCCGCCCTGAGAACGTTTTGCCGCCACGCTTTGTGACGGCGGGCAATTTTTAACACATAACCCCTTGTGGGAGCGAGCTTGCTCGCGATGGCGGTGGATCAGCTTGCATCGCTGCTGAATGTGCCGCCGTCATCGCGAGCAAGCTCGCTCCAACAGGGGTTTTGAATAATCTGTTGGTTCGTGTCGTCCTGGGCTTGATTATTCCTCGCCATGACCGCAGTAATTGCCCTTCGAAAGGGATTTCCCTCCACTTGAGCCCGAGGCCAGATTCATGAGTGTTATCGATCTTCGCAGCGATACGGTCACCCAACCTACCGCCGGCATGCTGGATGCCATGGCCAGCGCGCCTACCGGCGACGATGTGTATGGGGAAGACCCGACCGTCAATCGCCTCGAGGCCGAACTGGCCGCGCGCCTGGGGTTTGCCGCAGCGCTGTTCGTGCCCACGGGGACCATGAGCAACCTGTTGGGCTTGATGGCCCACTGCGAGCGCGGCGACGAATACATCGTCGGCCAGCAGGCCCACACCTACAAATACGAAGGCGGCGGTGCGGCCGTGCTCGGTTCGATCCAGCCCCAGCCCCTTGAAGTGCAGGCGGACGGTTCCCTGGACCTGGCGCATGTCGCCGCGGCGATCAAACCCGATGATTTCCACTTTGCCCGCACCCGCCTGCTGGCCCTGGAAAACACCATGCAGGGCAAGGTGCTGCCACTGGAATACCTGGCCCGGGCCCGGCGTTTCACCCAGGAACATGGCCTGGCCCTGCACTTGGACGGGGCGCGGTTGTACAACGCTGCGGTCAAGCTGAATGTCGATGCCCATGAGATCACGCAGTACTTCGATTCGGTGTCGGTGTGCTTGTCCAAGGGCCTCGGCGCGCCGGTGGGCTCGGTCTTGTGTGGCAGCGCCGAACTGATCGGCAAGGCCCGCCGGCTGCGCAAGATGGTCGGTGGCGGCATGCGCCAGGCGGGGATTCTCGCGGCGGCGGGGCTGTACGCCCTGGAACATCAGGTCCAGCGCCTGGCCGATGACCACGCCAATGCCCAGCGGCTCGCCGAGGGCTTGCGTGCGGCGGGTTATGAAGTCGAGCCGGTGCAGACCAACATGGTCTACGTGCAAATGGGCGAGCGGGCCGAGGCGATCAAGGCATTTGCCGATGAACGGGGCGTCAAGCTCAGCGCGGCGCCACGCCTGCGAATGGTGACGCACATGGACGTGAGCGCGGCGCAAATCGACCAGGTGGTCGCCACTTTCGTCGAATTTTCCCGCCACTGACCCGTCAACCGGGCCAATTGACAGTTTCTATCGCATAAACACGCTGTACCCCACGCGAAGGGCCGATATAATGCGGCCCTTTGCCGTTGCTTCGTCTGTTGACGTTTTGCACAGGCCTTTGGCCGCAGCCTCCGTGGAAGAACCTAATGAAAAGCGCAGAAATCCGTGAAGCCTTCCTTCGCTTCTTCGAAGAGCAAGGCCACACCCGAGTAGCCTCCAGCTCTTTGATTCCGGGCAACGACCCGACCCTGCTGTTCACCAACGCGGGGATGAACCAGTTCAAGGACTGCTTCCTGGGCCAGGAAAAACGTGCCTACACCCGTGCGGTGAGCAGCCAGAAGTGCGTGCGTGCAGGCGGCAAGCACAACGACCTGGAGAACGTCGGTTATACCGCTCGTCACCACACCTTCTTCGAAATGCTGGGTAACTTCAGCTTCGGTGACTATTTCAAGCGCGACGCCATCACCTTCGCCTGGACCTTCCTGACCTCCGACAAGTGGCTGAACCTGCCCAAGGAGAAGCTCTGGGTAACGGTCTACGCCACTGACGACGAAGCCTATGACATCTGGACCAAAGAGGTCGGTGTCCCGGCTGAGCGCATGGTGCGCATCGGCGACAACAAAGGCGCGCCTTACGCCTCCGATAACTTCTGGACCATGGGTGACACCGGCCCGTGCGGCCCGTGCACCGAGATTTTCTACGATCACGGCGCCGACATCTGGGGCGGCCCACCCGGCTCGCCGGAAGAAGATGGCGACCGCTACATCGAGATCTGGAACAACGTGTTCATGCAGTTCAACCGCACCGCCGATGGCGTGTTGCATCCGCTGCCAGCTCCGTCGGTCGACACCGGCATGGGCCTGGAGCGGATCAGTGCGGTGCTGCAGCACGTTCACTCCAACTACGAAATCGACCTGTTCCAGAGCCTGCTGAGCGCGTCGGCCCAGGCCATCGGTTGCACCAACGACAACCAGGCGTCGCTCAAAGTGGTGGCCGACCACATCCGTTCCTGCGGTTTCCTGATTGCCGACGGTGTGCTGCCTTCCAACGAAGGTCGCGGTTATGTGCTACGTCGGATCATCCGTCGCGCCTGCCGTCACGGCAACAAGCTGGGCGCCAAGGGCAGCTTCTTCTATCAGATCGTCGCGGCATTGGCGGCCGAGATGGGCGAAGCCTTCCCGGAGCTCAAATCCCAGCAGGCGCACATCGAGCGCGTGCTCAAGGCTGAAGAAGAACAATTCGCCAAGACCCTGGAGCAAGGCCTGAAGATCCTCGAGCAGGACCTGGCCGAGCTCAAGGGCAACGTGGTCCCGGGCGATGTGGTGTTCAAGCTGTACGACACCTACGGTTTCCCGATGGACCTGACTGGCGACATCGCCCGCGAGCGCAACCTGACCCTCGACGAGGAAGGTTTCGAGCGCGAGATGGACGCCCAGCGGGTGCGTGCGCGTTCCGCCAGTTCCTTCGGCATGGACTACAACAGCCTGGTCAAGGTTGACGTGGCCACCGAGTTCACCGGTTATGCAGGCACCACCGGTTCGGCCAAGATCGTTGCCATTTATAAGGACGGGCAATCGGTCGACATCCTGAGCGAAGGCCAGGAAGGCGTGATCGTGCTGGACAAGACCCCGTTCTACGCCGAATCCGGCGGCCAGATCGGCGACAGCGGTTACCTGCAGGCCGGCAGTTCGCGTTTCGACGTGCGTGACACCACCAAGACCGGCGGTGCCTTCCTGCACCACGGCGTGCTGGCTTCGGGCAGCCTGATGATCGCCGCCCCGGTGGCCGCCCATGTCGACGCCGATGTTCGACATGCCACGTCGCTGAACCACTCCGCCACGCACTTGCTGCACGCCGCGTTGCGCCAGGTGCTGGGCGAGCATGTCCAGCAGAAGGGTTCGTTGGTGGACAGTCAGCGCCTGCGCTTCGACTTCAGCCATTTCGAAGCCATCAAGCCTGAGCAGCTCAAGGCGCTGGAAGAGATCGTCAACGCCGAGATTCGCAAGAACTCCCCGGTGGAAACCGAAGAAACCGACATCGAGACTGCCAAGCGCAAGGGCGCGATGGCGTTGTTCGGCGAGAAATACGGCGACAGCGTGCGTGTGCTGAGCATGGGCGACTTCTCCGTTGAACTGTGCGGTGGCATCCACGCCAACCGCACCGGTGACATCGGACTGATGAAAATCATCAGCGAAGGTGGCGTGGCATCCGGCGTGCGCCGGATCGAAGCGGTCACCGGCGCGGCGGCCTTGGCCTACCTCAACGCGGCCGAAGAACAACTCAAGGAAGCGGCAACCCTGATCAAGGGCAGCCGCGACAACCTGATCGACAAGCTGTCGGCTGTGCTGGAGCGCAACCGCCTGCTGGAGAAGCAGCTCGAGCAGTTGCAGGCCAAGGCCGCCAGCGCCGCGGGCGACGATCTCTCGGCCCAGGCCGTGGACGTCAAGGGCGTGAAAGTGCTGGCCGTGCGTCTGGACGGCCAGGATGGCAAGGCGCTGCTGGCGCTGGTCGATCAACTGAAAAACAAACTCGGCCGCGCAGTGATCCTGCTCGGCAGTGTCCATGAGGAAAAGGTCGTTCTCGTCGCAGGCGTGACCAAAGACCTGACTGGCCAACTCAAAGCCGGTGATTTGATGAAGCAAGCCGCTGCGGCAGTGGGCGGCAAGGGCGGTGGTCGTCCGGACATGGCGCAAGGCGGTGGTACCGACGTCGGCGCACTGGACGCAGCACTGGCCCAGACCGTTGCATTTGTAGAGCAGGGTATTTAAGGCAGCGTCGCGGGCTCGTGGTCTAGTCACGGGCCCGACCGCTGTTGAGTGATTATTGGGCGCCCTTCATGGGCAGAGGCGGCTTTGAAATGGCTTTGATCGTACAGAAATTTGGAGGCACCTCGGTCGGCACTGTCGAGAGAATCGAACAAGTCGCCGACAAGGTTAAGAAATTCCGCGAGGCGGGCGATGACCTGGTGGTTGTGCTGTCGGCAATGAGCGGCGAGACCAACCGTCTGATCGATCTGGCCAAGCAAATCAGCGGCGATCAGCAACCGGTTCCGCGGGAACTGGACGTGATCGTTTCCACCGGCGAGCAGGTGACCATCGCCTTGCTGGCCATGGCGCTGATCAAGCGTGGCGTGCCAGCGGTGTCCTACACCGGCAACCAGGTGCGTATCCTGACGGACAGCGCGCACAACAAAGCGCGTATTCTGCAGATCGACGACCAGAAGATTCGCGGCGACCTGAAGGCTGGCCGTGTCGTGGTGGTCGCCGGTTTCCAGGGTGTGGACGAGCAGGGCAACATCACCACCCTCGGCCGTGGTGGTTCCGACACCACGGGCGTAGCGCTGGCAGCAGCCCTCAAGGCTGACGAATGCCAGATCTACACCGATGTGGATGGTGTCTACACCACTGATCCACGCGTGGTGCCTGTGGCCCAGCGCCTGGACAAGATCACGTTCGAAGAGATGCTGGAAATGGCCAGCCTCGGTTCGAAGGTGTTGCAGATCCGGGCGGTCGAATTCGCCGGCAAGTACAACGTTCCGCTGCGCGTTCTGCACAGCTTCAAAGAGGGTCCGGGCACCCTCATTACTATTGATGAAGAGGAATCCATGGAACAGCCGATCATTTCCGGCATCGCTTTCAACCGCGATGAAGCCAAGCTGACCATCCGTGGCGTGCCAGACACCCCCGGCGTGGCGTTCAAGATTCTCGGCCCGATCAGTGCCGCGAACATCGAAGTCGACATGATCGTGCAGAACGTCTCGCACGATAACACCACAGACTTCACCTTCACCGTGCACCGCAACGACTACCAGTCTGCCGAAGCGATACTGAAAAAAACCGCTGGCGAGATCGGTGCCCGTGAAGTGGTGGGCGATACCAAGATCGCCAAGGTCTCGATCGTCGGTGTCGGCATGCGCTCCCACGCAGGCGTGGCTAGCCGCATGTTCGAATCCCTGGCCAAGGAAAGCATCAACATCCAGATGATCTCTACCTCGGAAATCAAGGTTTCCGTGGTGATCGAAGAGAAATACCTGGAACTGGCCGTGCGCGCCCTGCACACGGCTTTCGAACTCGACGCTCCTGCCCAGCCGGGCGAATAAAGCGTTGTCTGGAGGGCGCGGCTGGACCGCGCCCTTTGTTTTTCTGAATGGCGCGTCCCAAAACTGTTCTTTTGCCCGCGCTGGTCAATACTAGGCCTGTAGGCTTCGACCGTTTCGGTTGTAGGTCCAACGCCTTTTTTTTGCAGACTGTTGTCCCTTAAGTGAATTGCGTGAGGAGAAAGGTATGCTGATTCTGACCCGTCGGTGTGCAGAAAGCCTGATTATTGGCGATGGCGAAATCACCGTGACCGTGCTCGGCGTCAAAGGAAACCAAGTGCGTATCGGCGTCAATGCCCCGAAAGAGGTTGCTGTACACCGCGAGGAAATTTACCTGCGTATCAAGAAAGAGAAGGACGACGAACCAAGCCATTAATTTTTATCGATTTTTATGTTTGCAAACGGGGATGAAGGTGGTTAATATACGCCCCGTGTTGCGGAGAGCTGGCCGAGTGGCCGAAGGCGCTCCCCTGCTAAGGGAGTACACCTCAAAAGGGTGTCGGGGGTTCGAATCCCCCGTTCTCCGCCATTATTCGTTTAGTGCGTCAAAACCTGGCTTGTTCAGTAAGTGATTGAAATTACTGAAAAAAGCGCTTTACAAAAGGAATTGACGACCTATAATGCGCGGCAACAAATGCACTCGTAGCTCAGCTGGATAGAGTACTCGGCTACGAACCGAGCGGTCACAGGTTCGAATCCTGTCGAGTGCACCATTTAAGAGTTGTTTGCAGCAATGCAAATAACTTGGCTTCAACCAGTTGTGATCTGGTATAAAACCACAATCTGCACTCGTAGCTCAGCTGGATAGAGTACTCGGCTACGAACCGAGCGGTCACAGGTTCGAATCCTGTCGAGTGCACCAAACACCAAAAAGCCCGCGTTTAACGCGGGCTTTTTGCTGTCTACGATTTGCCTTTCACGCATCCCCTCTCATCGAACACGACCTCTGCGCTGCGACCTTTCCTCGCCTTGTAGGTATACCGCGTGCTCGAATTCCGAACTTTGATCGAGTCTGGCTTGCCCAGGGCGCTCTCTACGTCCTGTTGGCTCATGCCGGTGATGATGCGTCGGTCCAGGATGGCGTCGCGGCGTTGCCTGGCGTCGATTAGGTTCCCGCAGCGGTCCTGGAACTGGCCAACCACGGTCGGTTCCTTGCGCGTGGTTTTATTGCCGGATGTTTGCCCGCGCTCCGCTTCAGGCAGCATTGCCTCGGTCGTCGGTTTGATTGTCGGTTCGGTCGAACCTGGGCGGTACGGATGGATCTGTTGTAGCGACAGGGCTTCTCCCGGGCCGCAGCTCAGGGTGGTGAATGTCACGTGCCCTGCGATGTTTTCGCAGCGATGCACGGTCTGCCCGGCAGCCCACAAAGGCAGGCAGGGCAAGCAGGCGAGCAGGAACAGGCAGTGGTTTGGATGCATCCGATCGTCCTCCTTGACGGTGCAGAAGAGAAGGGTAGTCGCTGCATTTGCGCCGCGGCGTGTGTTTTCTTTTCTGGATAAGTCGTCGTAAAGGAACAGGTTCAGCCTGTGTTCAGGTTTGTCTCGCAAGCGCTTGTTCTTGCCATGATTTTTTAGCGTTTTAAAGCGTCAAGCGGTGTATGATTGCGCCCGTCAGCCCCGCCGGGGCTTTGGAATATCTCCATGGACTTACCCAGTAGTTACTCAATATTTAGTTTTGCCAATCATGAATTGACTGATTGATCCTTCCGGCGTGCTCCACTGCTGGGAGTGGAGTTCGCCTATGACCCAAGTAGATGTAAAAAAAACGCAGGAAAGCCTTCAGGATCGCCTCGCTCAAGTTGTTGAGCTGCTGCAGCGCCAGCGGGTCGTCGAAGACCTGACGCATCGCCAGGAAGGTCCGCATCATGACCGGGTCGAGAACCTGGTCCACCGGCAGAATCTCGTTGAGCTGCAACGCAAGCTCGATGATCTGCACTCCGCCGACGTCGCCTACATTCTTGAAGCCTTGCCACTGGAAGAGCGTCTGACGGTCTGGCAGTTGGTCAAGGCTGATCGCGACGGTGACATCCTGCTCGAAGTGTCGGACTCGGTTCGGGAAACCCTGATCGCCGACATGGATGATCACGAGTTGCTGGCGGCGGCCAAGGAAATGGACGCCGACGAACTCGCAGACCTTGCGCCTGAACTGCCGCGGGACGTTGTCCACGAACTGATGGAAGCCCTCGACGGCCAGCAGCGTGAGCGTGTGCGCTCGGCGTTGTCCTACGACGAGGAGCAGGTCGGTGCGCTGATGGACTTCGAGATGGTGACGATCCGAGAGGACGTCAGCCTTGAAGTGGTATTGCGCTACCTGCGTCGCCTCAAGGAGCTGCCGGGGCATACCGACAAGCTTTTCGTGGTCGACTACGACGGCGTACTCAAGGGCGTTCTGCCCATCAAGCGTTTGCTCGTCAACGATCCGGAAAAACAGGTGGCCGAGGTCATGGCCAGCGATCCGGTGAGCTTTCACCCGGACGAAGACGCCTATGATGCGGCCCAGGCGTTCGAACGTTATGACTTGATTTCGGCGCCGGTGGTCGACAAGAACGGCAAGCTGATCGGTCGTCTGACCATCGATGAAATGGTCGACTTGATTCGTGAGGAAAGCGAAAGCGAAGTCCTCAACATGGCCGGTCTGCGCGAAGAAGAAGACATCTTCGCCTCGGTCTGGAAATCCCTGCGTAACCGCTGGGCCTGGTTGGCGATCAATCTGATCACCGCGTTTGTTGCCTCCCGGGTCATCGGCCTGTTCGAAGGCTCCATCGAAAAACTGGTGGCGCTTGCGGCGCTGATGCCCATCGTCGCCGGCATCGGTGGCAACTCCGGCAACCAGACCATCACCATGATCGTCCGTGCCATGGCGCTGGACCAGGTCAGTACCGGTAATACATCGCGATTGATGCGCAAGGAGCTGGCTGTGTCCTTGATCAACGGTGTGATTTGGGGTGGGGTGATTGGCGTGGTGGCTTATCTGCTCTATGGCAGCTGGTCGCTGGGGGTGGTCATGACGGCCGCGATGACGCTCAATCTGTTGTTGGCGGCATTGATGGGGGTCCTGATCCCCATGACCCTGGCCCGCATGGGCCGTGACCCTGCCATGGGCGCCAGTGTGATGATCACTGCAGTGACTGACAGTGGCGGGTTCTTCATTTTCCTGGGGTTGGCGACGATTTTCCTGCTCTGAGTCGCTCATCGAAAAAACCGCCTGTTTGGCGTAATACTGTCCACATAGAAAAAACGGCGCTTCTTTCAGAAATGGGAAGCGCCGTTTTTTTTGCGCTTCTTTTGGATTGCGGGGCGTCAAGACTAAAGACAAGAGCAGCTGGCAGGTCCAGCCTCTATGCAACTGCACCACCGCTATCGCGAGCAAGCTCGCTCCCACATTGGATCTTTGGCAGGCACAAAATCCGTGTGCACCGCAAAATCTGTGGGAGCGAGCTTGCTCGCGATGACGCCGGCACATCCAACATCACCACAAACTGACCCTCCGCTATCGTGCGAGCAAGCTCGCTCCCACAGGAGAAACGCGATCACCAAAGAGCCAGGTCGGCTACAAGGCCGCCTCGCGGTGGACGTTGATTTCGGCGCCCCGTTACCGCAGCAATGGATATACACACCAACCCTGCTCTTCACAAAATCCCCCACGCATCACTGCATCAACGCCAGTCGTACAGCCAGTAACACAAAGGCTGCCGAGAACAGGCGGCGCAACCACTGCAACACGGATGGACGCTCCAGAACATGGCGGCGCATCGATGCGCAGAGCACGCCATAGATGACGAAGACGGCAAAGGTGATCGCCATGAAGATGAAGCTCAGTTGCAGCATGCGCCACATGGCATCCGTTTCTCCTGGCGCGAGAAATTGCGGTAGAAAGGCCAGGAAAAAAATCGACAGCTTTGGATTCAGCAGGTTGAGCAAAATGCCCGAAAAAATCACCGCGTCATTCGAGCGCGGAGTCTTGTGCGGATCAATATGCAATGCCCCGTGGCTCTGGAGCGTGCTCCATGCCATCCACAGCAGGTAAGCGACGCCCAGGTACTTGGTGATCTCGAAAGCCAGTGGGCTGGTGTGCAGCAGTGCCGCGAGGCCCGTGATGGCTGCCAGCATGTGCGGCACGATCCCCAGGGTACAACTCAATGCCGCTACCACACTCGCGCGCCAGCCCCGGGCCAGGCCGGCTGCAACCGTATAGACCACGCCAGTACCAGGCGAAGCCGCCACGATCAGGGAAGTGACAAAAAATTCGAGGTTCATGCGACGCCGACCTTGGCAGTTATGGAGTCTCCAGCCTGCCTGTGATGAGGAGGAGCATCTTGAACGAAATTGCGGGTCGCTACGGGTGCCCTTGCCGGGCGTACATGCCGGGTGAGAATCCAAAGCTGCGCACGAAGCATCGGGTCATATGGCTCTGATCGGCGAAACCGCTGGCCAGGGACGCATCGGCCAGCGGCATGCCAGCAGCGATCAGTTGTCGTGCCCGGTGGATACGTCGTTGCAGCAGATAGGCGTGGGGTGTCAAACCGGTCAGGCGGGTGAAGGCGCGTACCAGTTGAAAACGGCTTAAATCGGCCTCCCTGGCGAGCAGGGCAAGCGACATGGACGACTGCGGATCGTCGTCGATCAGGGCTTTTGCACGGTTTGCCGCGACCTCCGGCAAAGACGATACCGGTATGGAGCGATCCAGCAAATGTTCGAGCAAAAGCGCGAGCGTTTCTTCGATCTTGAGGTGATCGCCAAGCTCCTCGGCTTGAGCGACGGCTTGGTACAAAGTGCGGAACAATTCTGCCGCGCGCGGGCGCGGCAGTACCGGATAAGCGAATTCCTGGGCACAGATGCCCCCATCGTTCGCCATATCCTTGAATGCCTGCGCAATCAGTGGCGGGTCGAAATACAGCATCTGCCAACGACGTGTCCCGTTTCCGATGGGCGCGCCATCATGCACTTCGGCCGGATTGACCGAAATAAGGTCGCCGGCCGTCGCTTCTACCTGGCCTCGGCCGCTGGTTGAACGTTGCGCCCCGCGCACAAGCAAGCCAATGCCAAAATGTTCGTGCATATGCCGGACGAACGTTCGATCTGAATCGGCCTCGACGATTTCCACGCCCAGCCCTGGGATTCTTTGGATCTTGAATGCGTGACCTGTCATGCAGGCCTCCATGCCCATACTTTTTAGCGGATCAATTTAGCATTACTGCCATGGGGCAGCAGTGGTGTTGGTTCGCTGATGAGTGCTTGAAAAGCAGGCTTGGGCCAAATGCCAGGCAAAAAAAAGCCAGCACGAGGCTGGCTTGAGTATTTTGGGGACTATCAGGTCGCGTCTGCGGCCATTTCTGCGTCATGGGCAATCAGCGAAACGAGGGCGTTCTGCTGGCGATGGGAGAGTTGTCGGAAGCGTTGAAGCAGTTCGCGCTCATGCAATGACAGCTCTGGGCTGTCCAGGCGCATGCTCAACTCTTCACCCAACGCGCCTTCCTGAATAAGGCTTTGTTCAAGACGCGCGATGATTTCAGAGTTCATGCTGCGGTGATGATTGCGAGCCACTTCGGCAATGCGTTCCCGCATTCCGTCTGGCAGACGTACGACGAACTTGTCAGCCGTACGGCTGGAATAAATTGCCTGTTTCAATGGGCGCATATATTTAACCGGTTAGTTCAGGGGAGCGGTTCTCGGGATTGGCCGCAGGATGTCGATAAGACAAGCTCCATTGCCAAATGTTCAACCTGAATTGTTAAGAGGCCCGCATCATGCCTCAAAATTGCCAGATCATTGGCGCCAATTCTGTGACAAATTCTGATCCGGGTAAAGGCGTTCTGCCAGTACCCTTCATCAAAAAATGCGGACTGGTTGGTAAAAAACAACAGGTTCGCATCTGTGACCGTCGGATTGTGTCTATGTGCCATACCGTCTGGCGGATAACGGAAATGGACAAAAACGTGTGCCGTCCCTGTCTTGTACAGGATAGTGGCAAATTGCCGATTTACTAGGATAAGCGAACCAGGGCGGATGAATGGCGGCCAAAACTCGGCATCCGGGATCTGCCAGCCTTACAGGGAGTACTATTTGCCTACACTTAAAAAGCCATGGGCGACATGACAAACGCAGGGCAGGTCGTTAACATGCACGCCGTCCCGCGCACCGCGTATCTCGTGGTCGACTCGTGTCTCAGTAGCTCAATTGGATAGAGCATCCCCCTCCTAAGGGGAAGGTTGGCAGTTCGAACCTGCCCTGGGACACCATTATAAACAATGGGTTAGCGAAATTGCCGCTGACTTTTCCTGCTTCCATCCCCATCCCCATCCCCGAACGATCAACTCCGGTCTGAGCGCGCCGTTCAGGCCTTGCACGGCCATTTCACCCCTCAATGCTGTGACCGATTCCCCATTTCTAGCCATTTGTATCGAGGATATTTCGGTAATGCGAAACTTTCTTTCCCCTCGGCTATCTGACCGTCTCGGTACGTTGTAGGACTTTTCCTTCGTTTTCGATGGAGTTCGTACCTCTTTTATCTATGTCAGCGCCAATGCCGCGTCCGGCGGGCGTGACCCACCGTGTCTTTGATTCAGGCCACAAGGATGTGACATGCACCCAGCCGCACCCTGCCGAACGCGTAAACCGAGCAATACTCGCCGTTGTGTTGACGGAACCCGTTCATCTGCACAAAACGCCAAGTCTCTCGCGCTGCTGTTGATGACAGCGTGGATGACGGGTGCGTGGAGCGCTGCGCAGGCGGCTGGGCCTGAAGAAGAACTGCTGCGCCAGCAAGAGCGCGAACGGGTGTTGAGGGAGCAGTTGGAATCCCGGCCGGATGTGCGCCTGCAGGCGGCCCCTGTGGCTGAGGGTGTCGATCGCTTGCCCGCCAAGGAAAGTCCCTGCTTTGCCATCAATGACATCCGTCTGATTGGCGAGGCGTCGGAGAAATTCCAGTGGGCGTTGCGCGCTGCCAACCCCAAGGATGACCCTGCCATCGGTCGTTGCCTCGGCGGTGGCGGGATCAATCTGACGATGAAGCGCATGCAGAACGCGATCATCGAGGCCGGCTACGTCACCACTCGCGTGCTCGCCGAAGCCCAGGACTTGAACAGCGGGGTTCTGGTCTTGACCCTGGTGCCGGGGCGCATTCGCGAGATTCGTTTCGAAGAGGGCACCAGCTCCCGCGCCAATGCCTGGAACGCGATGCCGGCCAATCCTGGCGATCTGCTCAACTTGCGCGACATCGAGCAGGCGCTGGAAAACTTCAAGCGTGTGCCGACCGCCGAAGCCGATATCAAGATCTAATGATTATGCGTTTAGAGATGGTTGAGAAAAACCTCGTCGAAAAGCTAAAAGTCGCCAGTGAAGAGCGGCGACGAAATGCGGTAAAAGTAGCCTGTGAGCTTGTTTTTCAGGCCTGTCCAGTAGACGTGCCTATTGTTATCGAATCCCTTAGGCAACTATGTCTTGGTAATAAGCTCACGACTGAACAGGTTTCAGGGTTAGAAGATTTGGCTGCACAGTTAGATGGGCAGTATTTTGACTTGCAAGACAGCATGGGGAGGGGCAGAACTCAGATGTAAAAGTCCTTCAGCTATTTAGCCAGGCACGCGCTGTATCGGCGCTGTACTTAGCCGGCGGAGAGGATTCGCTTATGGCCACGGCCGAAGCAATATATGAGGCATCATCAGCGGTTGATGATGGGTCTCATATTTTTAGATCCGTACTTTCGGTCTTGCCAAAGTCTTAATTGGTAGCTGTTTTTATTTTGGCTGATACCCGGCGCACGTTTGCGCTGGTACTTTCAATTATTGCTGCCCTCGACATACAAAATCCTTTGTCAGCGTGCTCTAGGCTATGGCCCTGATGAAGTCATTGCACGACTGCAAGACAAGTGTCGTATGGCTGTTCGGCTGAAGGATGGGGTTTATTTGGTTCTCAATGATAACCCGGACATGTCCTATGAAACTTTTGTGGAAATGAATGAACAGATCAAGCCGATCTTGGGGTTGGTCTAGCGGATATGTCTTGACGAGAGGTAGAGAGATTATTTGAGGCGGCTGGGGGCAATGTGCTAACGTCATTAAGCCACTGTCCAAGGTTAAGTAATGATCATGCGCTTAGAAGAAGTTGAGAAAAGCCTTGTAGAAAAACTGAAAGTAGCCAATGAAGAACAGCGTCGAAGTGCGGTAAAGGTAGCCTGTGAGCTTGCTTTTCAGGCTTGTCCAGTAGACGTGCCTATTGTCGTCGAATCTCTTAAGCAACTATGTCTTGGTAATAAGCTCGCGGCCGAGCAGGTTTCTGGGCTCGATGTTTTGGCTGCGCAGTTAGATGAGCAGTATTTTGACTTGCAAGACAGCCTGAATGAGGGGCAGGGCTTAGATGTAAAAGTTCTTCGGCTGTTTAGTCAGGCGCGTGTTGTATCGGCGCTGTCCTTAGCTGGCGGAGATGATTCGCTTATGACAGCGACCGAAGCAATATATGACGCATCATCAGCTGTTGATGATAGATTTTATATTTTTAGATCCGTGCTCTTGGTTTTGTCGGGATCTTGATGGGAAAAGGGGGTATTTAACTGTTCGGTGTTTAAATAAAGCTGTCTTCTTTTTATGGAGAGTTTTGTAATGATGTTGAAAGTTGATTTCCCCCAGAATTTGATTACGGATGAGCTGCTCCGACAGGAGCGGATTCCTTGTGTATGCAAGGTAGCCAAGGAATTTGAGGTTTTTTTTGCGGAAACTATTCCTGAATCGTCTGGAGTGGTGTTGGAGTGGGATCGGAAAGCGTTGGAGTTAAGAGCGGTCGCTGGGGCGGGCGGTCAGTACACGCATCATGCTTCTGGTTTGATTACCCTGAAGGCCGTTGGGAATGGGATTTATGAAATAATTGATCTTGAGATGTTTTATAGGAGTTTTGGTTGGTGTGCTATCTTGAAAAATGGTGAATATGCACCACCAGGGGAGTTTTGGGATGAAGAGTGAAAGCTATGGTTGCGGGGGTTTATTTTCGCCACTGCCAGAAGTTGGAAGAAGTTGGCTATGAACTCTTTGTTGTCGGAATGGTGTGCCTTCTGTGAAGGTGAAACACTTTTTGATAAGTCTCATTTTCTGGGTCTGTTGAAGGTGCACGGTAGTGCTGAGGAGCTTAAGCGAATATTTAGTTACTTTCCTTTTGCGGAAGAGTTGATTGTTAGAACAGGGCGCGTTCTCACCGCTGGAGAGATGGAAAACTCTCTTTATCTCTTACCTAAATGTAGGGCGGAGAAAAACCAGTTGATTCAGTTAGGTCGGGAGTGGTTAAAGGAGCAGGAAAGGGTATGTGGTGTGCTTGGTGATTCCGAAATTTTCGAAATTTGCCATAATGCCCAGGTGCTTTTTGTTGATGCGCAATGTATGCAAGGTGCGTTTCAGAAAGATATTCCTCATTACTGGTTGTTTGATGAGATCGGGGATGCAATCAGGGGGAGTAGGGTATCTGAGAGCGAGCAGGTGTATGCGCTGTTTGAGGCGCTCTATGGGTTGGCTACGGACTACTATCTTGCTTGGTATATTGGGCAGCCGTTGTTTAAGTTTGATATTGATTTGGCGTCCTATTTTAAATTCTGGCGGGCTGGCGGAAGGTGTGCTCTCACCGAAAGCGGCTTCTTAGTGGCTAACCAGGAATAAGGCGGCCAGGTCAGTAAATGAAATTTGGCGTTGAGCTACGGGAGGCACAGGGTGCGAGACGAAGATTTTGAGTGCTTCATTGGTGTAATGGGTGACGCTACATCACATCGACCGGTGCTTGATTCCCAGGTTGCGAAATATCGGGGGGTACTGCCGGACGTGTTGCTCACCTATTGGCAGAAAGAAGGTTGGTGTGGGTATGCCAATGGACTTTTCTGGACGGTGGATCCGGACGATTACAAACACCTGCTCGATACGTGGTTAGCCGATACTGAATTTTCGCAAATAGATAATTACCACGTTATTGCCCGGAGTGCTTTTGGAACGCTGTATGCTTGGGGCGAGAAATACAATCAGAAAATTGTTGTTTCATGTCCGACGGGGTCTATCGTCGCGTTGATGAATAAACTGAATGTACCTAATAAAGATCCAGATCTAGCTATTCAGACATTTTTCGCTATGTCTGATAAGGAACGTTATGATCTGGAGGATAGTCAAGGTGAGTTTTTATTTGAGCGAGCCCTAGAAAAGTTGGGTGCACTTGACGAGCATGAGGTCTACGGTTTTGAGCCAGCATTGTTTGTTGGAGGGACGGCTTCGCTGGATCAGTTGGTTAAGTGCAATTTAGAGATTCACTTAACGAGCCTTCGACAGATGCGTTCCTGAGTGGGCACAGTAAGCGGAAGGGCGTTGTACTGGTGTAAAAGGAGCATATCGAAATGGATGAAATCAACGTCCGGCTTCACCAACACCGGCGCTGGCTGTCACAGTCGGAAGGCCTGACGGCTCAAGAGCTTGATTTTATCGATGAGGATCTGGCCAGCGACTCATTAAGCGGATTGGACAATGTGGCTGACTCGTTGGGGATGCTGGCGGCTTATTACGGCATTCGGGGCGAAGTCGCGATCAGTGACGGAGAGGCTACTGGCTGGGAACAGGTCTCGCGCTCGATGATGTACCGTTATTGGGCGCTGATGCTCAAGGCCAAGGCTTTCTCCAAAACGAGTTTTCTTCAGGGCATCCAAACCGTCCCCAACCTGACTAACCAGTTGAGCATTGCTGGGTGCTTGCTGGCCGGGTTGATAGCTGTGGATCGTCGTGATCTGGTTGCATCCGTGGCCGATGTGCTTGCCGGAATGCTGTCCGTCAAAGGCGCCGTCGATTCGAGCTATCTTGAACGGCGTCGATTTGAACCTTTCATGCTCTGGCTTTATTCAGTCTATTCGCAAGGTGCTGCGCTTCCGGAGATCAAGTCGATGGATCTGGGGATTTATCAAAACGTGATAGACGAATGGACAAATGAGCGAGGGCTAGCTGATGCGTTGGAAGCGCTTTGTCGGTATCACTTATCCAACGCTGAAGACAACGGTGGGGCCTGGGATCCTGAGTTCAAGCATGCGCCTTTCGATCTGTTGCCTTTAGAGATCCACGCGATTTTCCAGGTCCGACAGCAACTGGGTTTGACTGCTCCAGCGGTGTCGAGTCCGTTGTTGTCCGCAGAGACGGCTGCGCTAGAAAACCTGGTCACCGTTCCTGATCAACTTGCTGTCCGAGTGGAAACGGCCTACGAGCGTTTCTTCGGGCTTTAGACGCAGGCGCGACCCTTTTTTCAGTTAAGCAATGACATGCGGTGAGCTGAAATGAAGTATTACTTATTGCGGGAAGACGTGCAGTTTCCTGAGCGCTGGTACCTGGGCGATATCAAACACTGTAACAACTGGCTCTTCATCGACCCCCCTTCTGAGTACATGGAGCCGTGTACCTACGCCCTCGAGGTTCGTGAGGAAGGTGTGAGTCTGGATTTTTCCTTGGCTGGATATGCCTCTGTGCCGATCCTGAGCGAAAAAGCCAGGGACGCGTTGGTGGGCATTCCCGACGTTGATGAACCCTATATGAATGTCGTGCTTGAGCCCGTGACGGTTGCGGGGGAGCACGCTCATGATCGTCACTATGTAATGATCGTTGAGACCCAATTGGATTGCGTAGACGAATCACGTTCCGCTTTCAAAAAATATGAGGTCAATGATCCCGTACGACCAGATCGAGCCGGCGAATACAGCGTCTTTCTGAGTCTCGTCATTGATCCTGCCAGGGTTCAGGGAAAGCATATTTTCCGCGTCAAGAAACACTCGGGGGCATTGATCGTTAGCGAGGAGGTGAAGCTTCGGCTGGAGCGAGCGGACCTCTCTGGAATGTTGTTCGAAGGTGTGAATGGCGAGGGTGAAGTTATCTGCTGATCGTGGCGAGGGAGCTTGCTCCCGCTCGGGTGCGCAGCAGCCGCCAAACAAACAGGTCCGCTGCGCGGCCCAGCGGGAGCAAGCTCCCTCGCCACGGGTGTTCGACCAGTCCTCCGTACTTGGTTTCTCCCCATGTTCCCCTTAACGGAACGCCATCTCCTGCCGATAACCCGATGAGCCCGTTTCTCTCCAACGTTTCGGCTCGCGATGTGCGTCACGACACAGCCAGGCCAAGCGATTGCTGAAATCCCTTGAACGTTGCTGGCTGGTGGCTATCATCTGCGCGCCTCGGGGCGGTGACACGGTGTTTCGTTGTTATGCCATTGGGTTATTTTCTTACTTGCCTGGACATCCTCGATGCTGGCGTACCACCAAAAAAGTTTTCTGATCGTCGATGATTTCTCGGATTTCCGCAGTTCGATCCGCTCCATGCTGCGTGAGCTGGGCGTCAAGGACGTGGACACCGCCGACACCGGTGAAGTGGCGCTGCGCATGTGCTCGCAGAAGCGCTATGACTTCATCTTGCAGGATTATCACCTGGGCGACGGGCGCAAGAATGGCCAGCAGGTGCTTGAAGACCTGATGGTTGAAAAGCTGATCAGCCATGAAAGTGTTTTCCTCATGGTGACCGCCGAGACCAGCCAGGCGATGGTGCTCAGTGCCCTGGAGCATGAGCCGGATGCGTACCTGACCAAACCGTTCAACCGCTCCGGCCTGGCCCAGCGGCTGGAGCGGCTCGAGCAGCGCAAGACCCTGCTCAAGCCGATCCTGCAAGCCCTCGATCGTGGCAAGCCGATGGAAGTGCTCAATGCCTGCGTCGCCTTGTGCAAGCAGGATCCGCGCTACGGGCCGTTGTGCCTGCGTTATCGGGCCGATGCGTTGCGCGACCTGAATCAGAACGAGGCTCTTGAACGACTGTACAACTCCATCATCGCGGATCGCCCGTTGCCGTGGGCCTATGCGGGGCTGGGCAAGTTGATGTTCAAGCGCGGCCAGGTAGGGCAGGCCAAGGCTGTCTATGAAAAGGCCCTGAAAGTCTTTCCGATGATGCCGGCCTTGTACGACGGCATGGCCGACGTGCTGGTGGCCGAAGGTGACACCAAACAGGCGCAGCACGTGCTGGAAGAGGCGGTGCGCCTGTCGCCGCTGGCGGTGCGCCGCCAATCGTTGTTGGGCAAGCTGGCGATGACCAACGAAGACTACGACACGGCTTCCCGGGCCTATCGCCAGGCGGTCGGGCAGGGCGCGCAGTCGCGCTTCAAGGACCCGGAAAGCAACCTCGGCCTGGCCCATGCGCTGATCAGCAAGGGCAGCGAAAAAGGCCTCGACACCCGCACCCGGCTGGAGATCAACACGACTCTCAGCGCCGTGGCGAAGGAGAACCTCAACGACCCGGGGCTGCAGGTCCGGGCGCGGCTGATGAAAGCCACCAGCCTGTTGCTCAACGATGCCGAAACCGCCGAAAAACTCACCGAACAGGCTTTGCAGCGCCTCGATGGCATGGAGCAATTCATGAGCGCCGAGGCCGCGTTGCTGGTGGCCAAGCAGTTGCAAATGCTTGGCCAGACCAGCGCCGGCGAGTCGATGCTCAAGAACTGCGCGGAAATCTACGGCGATGACCCGACGGTGATGCAAGGCATCGCCAAGCTGACCGATGACCCGACCATCCTCAATCAAGGCAATGCCGCCGCCGAGTTGAACCGCGAAGGCGTGCGTGTCTACAAGACCGGCGCGTTGCCGCAGGCGCGGGAGCTGTTCCGCCGCGCCCTGAAGATGCAACCGAAGAACATCAGTATTGCCCTGAACATGGCGCAATCGCTGCTGCATGGCACCGACACCAGCGTGGAGTCGGAACTGCTGCAGGAGTGCCGCGCCTGCCTGAAACTGGTGGGCATGATGCCCGACACCGATGCGCGTTTTGCGCGTTATCAAAAACTGCGAAGCAAGGCATTTGGCGATGAATGACAGCGAACAGGCCCTCGATTTTTCCACGGTGATCGCGTCTACCGTGCACGACATGAAGAACTCCCTGACCTTGCTCATGCAGACGCATACGCAATGGCTCGAGCGCTTGCCCGACGCCGAGCGCCAGACCTCGGAGCAAGGCGTCATCGAGTTCGAATTCGCCCATCTCAATGGTTTGCTGGTACAACTGCTGGGGCTGTACAAGCTCGGTGTCAACCAGTTGCCGCTGCACCCGGCCTACCATGAACTGGATGACTTCATCGAGGCGCAACTGGCCGGCCATCAGGACGTGTTCCGCAGTCGCGGGATCATGGTCACCTATGAAGTCGATCCGCTCAGCCCCTTGGGCTTTTTCGACCGTGAACTGATTGCTTCGGTGCTCGACAACTGCATCAACAACGCCATTCGCCATGCGCGCCAGGCATTGCTGATCAGTGTGAGCGACGAGGCCGGGCAACTGGTGCTGACCATCAATGACGACGGCGAAGGTTACCCGCCAGAGATGATCGAGCGTCAGGCCGAGTACGTGCAGGGCATCAACCACAGCAGCGGCAGCACCGGGCTGGGCCTGTACTTCGCCGCGCGGATCGCCGGGCTGCACCAGCGCGGCGGCGTGAGCGGGCGTACCGAAATCGCCAATGGCGGTGTGTTGGGTGGTGGGGTGTTCCGGCTTTACCTGCCCTGAGCGTGCGCTTTATAAAAAGCAGCACAAATCCCCTGTGGGAGCGAGCTTGCTCGCGATAGCGATGTATCAGTCAGCTCAATATTGACTGAGCCGACGCCATCGCGAGCAAGCTCGCTCCCACACTCGTATTGCACAAGATTTTAATTGTCTGCGGGTGCTTGATATTCCGAACAGCCGAAGCCTATTTTGTACGGGTTGCCGTTCGCGGCTCGCACATAACAAGGATTGCGTCATGACGACCGATGGCCAGCGTTCACTCGCGCAGCGACTGACGGGCATTGATGAGATTGAATGTGTCACGCCGGATTTGAATGGCGTGCCGCGGGGCAAGGTAATGACTGCTGAGGGTTTCCTCGAAGGCCGGCGGCTGCAACTGGCGCGGGGCGTGCTGCTGCAATGCATCATGGGCGGTTATCCGCCGTCGCGTTTCTACGGCAGCGACGACGGCGACCTGGCGCTGGTGGCCGATCCGAAACAGATCCACCGCCTGCCCTGGAGCCAGCAGCCCCGGGCCCTGGCGATCTGCGATGCCGACGAGTTGACCGGTGAAGGCTCCCGGCTCTCGACGCGCGGCCAGCTCAAGGCCGTTGTCGCTCGCTATGCAGCCTTGGGCCTGGCGCCGGTGGTGGCGACCGAACTGGAATTCTTCGTGTTCGCCCCCAATCCGAACCCGACCCAGCCGTTCCAGCCGCCGATGGGCATGGATGGACGTCGCGAAGATGGCCATTCGGCGTTCAGCGTCAGCTCCAACAATGGCCTGCGCCCGTTCTTCAGTGAAGTCTATGCATGCATGGCGGCGCTGGGCCTGCCTCGCGACACCTTCATGCATGAAATGGGCGTGAGCCAGTTCGAGATCAATCTGCTGCACGGCGACCCGCTGTTGCTGGCCGACCAGACCTTCCTGTTCAAGCACCTGCTCAAGGAAGTGGCGCTCAAGCACGGTCTGACCGTGGTCTGCATGGCCAAGCCCCTGGCCCACACGCCGGGCAGTTCGATGCACATCCATCAGAGCGTCGTCGAGGCAGACAGCGGTCGTAACGTTTTCAGCGACGAAGCGGGCGAAGCGACGGCGACTTTCCGGCATTTCATCGGTGGGCAACAGGCGTGCCTGGCGGACTTCACCGCGTTGTTCGCGCCGAACGTGAATTCCTACCAGCGCCTGTGCCACCCGTTCGCCTCGCCGAACAATGCCTGTTGGTCCCATGACAACCGTTCGGCCGGGTTGCGGATTCCTGCCAGTTCGCCGGTGGCCCGGCGGGTCGAGAACCGCTTGCCGGGGGCCGATGCCAACCCCTACCTGGCGATTGCCGCCAGCCTGGCCGCCGGACTGTATGGGATTGAGCATCGGCTGGAACCGAGCGCGGCGATCCAGGGCGAATTCGAAGTGCCGGATAATCTGTCGTTGCCATGTACCTTGCATGCCGCCTTGGAGCGTCTGAAGCGTAGTCATCTGGCGAAGGAACTGTTCGGTACGGAGTTCATCGAAGGCTACATCGCCTCCAAGACCCTGGAGCTGACCAGCTTCTTCGATGAAATCACGCCCTGGGAGCGGCGTGTCCTAGCGGCCCAGGCCTAACGAACCGTCGCATTCGGGCTATCTTCAACAGGTAGCCCTTACTCACCTCAAGGAGCCGCTCGGAACGCCGATGCGCCAAATCTGGAAACCTTTTCGAGCGCTTTATTTCGCCTCGCTGATGATGTTGATCGGCTCGGGCCTCTTGAGTACTTACCTGGCCTTGCGCCTGGCCGCCGACCATGTGGACAGCCTCTGGGTCGGTGCACTGATGGCCGCCAACTATTTCGGCCTGGTGCTGGGTGGCAAGATCGGCCACCGGCTGATCGCCCGTGTCGGCCACATCCGCGCCTATTCGGCCTGCGCCGGGATCGTCGGGGCGGCAGTGCTGGGCCATGGCCTGGTGAACTGGCTGCCGGCCTGGATCGTGCTGCGGATGATTGTCGGCCTCGGGATGATGTGCCAGTACATGGTCATCGAGAGCTGGCTCAACGAGCAAGCCGATGCCAAGCAGCGTGGCGTGGTGTTCAGCGGCTATATGATTGCCTCGTACCTGGGGCTGGTGCTGGGCCAGTTGATCCTGGTCATGCATCCGGCCCTTGGGCTTGAGCTGTTGATGCTGGTGGCGCTGTGCTTCGCCTTGTGCCTGGTGCCGGTGACGCTGACCCGGCGAATTCACCCGGCGGCGCTGCATCCGGCACCCATGGAGCCGCGCTTCTTCATCAAGCGTGTGCCGCAGTCATTGAGTACGGTGCTGGGCTCTGGATTGATCGTCGGCTCGTTCTATGGCCTGGCGCCCCTGTATGCCTCTCAGCAGGGCCTGTCGACCGAGCAGGTCGGTCTGTTCATGGGTAGCTGCATCTTCGCCGGACTGCTGGTGCAGTGGCCCCTGGGCTGGCTGTCCGATCGATATGACCGGGCGCTGCTGATCCGCTGCTTTGCGCTGGTCCTGACGATCTGTGCGCTGCCATTGGCGATTCTTCCGACGGTGCCGCTGGAGGTGCTGTTCGTCGCGGGGTTCTTCTGTTCGCTGGTGCAGTTCTGCCTGTATCCGCTGGCGGTAGCGTTTTCCAACGACCACGTCGAAGCTGATCGAAGGGTGTCCCTGACCGCGATGCTGCTGGTGACCTACGGCGTGGGGGCCAGTATCGGGCCGCTGGTGGCCGGCGTGCTGATGAAAATGTTCGGCAGCCAGATGCTCTACGGCTTTTTCGCTTTCTTCGCCTTGGTGCTGGTGTGGCGGATCCGGCCGAAAGCGGTGACCAACCTGCATCAGGTCGATGACGCACCGCTGCATCACGTGGCGATGCCGGACAGCATGTCGAGTTCGCCTTTGGTGGCGTGTCTTGATCCGCGAGTGGATGAGCAGGTGGTGCAGGAGCAGATGCAGGCGCCGGCCAATCCGGACGTGGAGCCTGAGCCGGCCACTGAGACCGCGACCGAGGCCGAGACTGGGCCTGAGGAGCCTGAGACACCGAGTTTTACCCAGGCCAGGCCTTGAAGCAGGCATGAAAAAACGGGCAGTCGCCGCAAGGGACTGCCCGTTTTTTTGCCTCGAAAATCAGAGGTCGTCTTTATCGAAGCGCCGGGCTTCTCGTTGGAGCTGGTAGACGAACCGCTCGACCTGCCGTTGCACCAGGCCACTGATGTTGTGGAAGCGTACGCCGGCGAACGTGGTATTGATCCTTTCTTCGAAATGCAGGTAACGCAGCTCGACTGGCGCGGTCATGTTGCCAAACGGCAGGGCCGCAATGAAGCGCTCGTACACCTGGCCCAATTGCAGTCGCTCCGTGATGTCGCCGTCAAACCGCAACTTGCAACCGGTGGCGGAGATGTCCAGCAGCTTGCCGTCCACCGGGGACTTGAGCTTGTCACCGCCCAGTTCAACGCTCACCAGTTGTGCCAGTTTCAGGGCGGCGCGGAAGGCATTGCGACGTTGGTGGTAGACCACTTCGTCGGGCAGGGCGCCGCGATAGCAGCGACCGTCGCTGGATTCATCGATGGTCAGTGGGCCCTTGCCATCCCATGCGATACGCACGCCGTCATGAAAACCCTCGACACGAAAAGGCTCGCCGGCCAGCAGGAAACGCTCGCCGTCCCGGGGAATCATTTCATCCAGGGCGATGGAGTTGGTCTCGCGATCGACGTTGACCAGATAGCTCTGGAAACGCTGGCTACGTTCGTGGAAGGTAATGATCAGTGGGTCGTGGCTCTCTTGCAGCATCCGCAGGTTGCCGGAGATTTCCAGGGGCGTGGTGAGGACCTTGGGTGGCTGCGGAGCATCATCCGGGTTTGAGGCATTGAACACGGTGAGTCAGTCTCCAGGCAAAATACGACTACGAATGGCGGGCATTTTGCCAGCATGTATCGCGCGTTGATAGAGCGAAGGCATTGTTCGTTTCATGCCTGGCTGAGCGGGCGATGCTTGACCATTCTGGCCGTTGAACCGCTAGCGTCATACAGCGTCGGGATCTCGCCACCGTTGAGAATGCGTAACTGGTTGGCAGTGGCGGCCTGCTGCATCAGGATCGACTGGCCGTTGCGAGCGTTGGTTGCCTGGCATTGAGCGAGCAGGTCGTTGAGTACTTTGCTCTGGGACAGCAGCTGATCGCCGATCGTCGACTGGCTGGCCAGTTGCTCGAGGCCTTCATGGCTGGCGGGCAGGTTGAGGCTGGCGAGGATCTCGCTGCGTTTGCGGCCATGCTGGTCAAGCAGGATGATCAAGGCCTGTTTCTGCGCCAGGATATTCTCCAGCAGAGGCATGTCACGACCGTGCAATGCCACTGATTCGGCCTGCAACAATTCCAGTAGCTGTTGCGCTGGAACAAAGTCGTCGATGATCAATTGCAACAAATGAGTGTCGTGCATGGCTGGCCTTGGGTCTTAGCGTCCAAAAGCCTGGCGCAGGCGGCGGCCTAGCGCTGGGCTTCGAAGTTGAGCAGTTTGCTGGCTACGCGGTTGCTGTCGACTTTGTAGCTGCCATCGGCGATTGCTGCTTTCAACTCGGCCACGCGGGCGTTGTCGACGACAGGTTGATCGCGCAGCTTGTCAGTGACCTTCTGCAACTGCTGAGCCTCATTGCTGAGGTGTACCGACTCCCCGTTGCTGACCTGTTCGGCTGGTGTAGGCAGCGGCGCGGATTTGCCGGCTTCGGCGGTTTCCTTGGTGGCGCTGGTACGCGTAGTGCCTGTCAGCGGTGAAGAGCTGTTTAAACGATTGAAATCGATGACCATGGTAAAAAACCTCTGGGTATTTGGACGCTTGCCATGTTTTCGGCCATCCCCAAAAAAACTTTAGGCTCATTTATGAAATGAACGTGCGCACGTCTGCGCTTGCCTTTGCGTAAGGCACAGTCTAGGGAACACCGGGATCAAGCGCCAGCTTTCTACCTCCTCTACCAGATCACTACATCGCCACTTCCACTTGGCCCGGGGCCATCACCTGCGCCTTGATCACGCGCTGGGAATTGAGGTTTTTTACCCGTATCTGTTCACGCATACCGCCGTTGGACAGGGCCTCGCCAGGCATCCGCACGGCCAGGGAACCGGTACGGGCGGTGATCACAACCTGGTCGCCCTTGCGGACTACTTCGGCCTGCTCCAGATGCACCAGCGTCACGACCTGATCGGCGACCATTGGTCGGACAAGTTTCTGCCCGATGGCCTGATCGACGGAGGTCAGGAAGCCCTGGGTGATCTGGCTGATGTCCCGTTCACGCAACATCACGTCCTGGGGCTCGACGATCCCGGCCCGCTTGAGCGGACGAGTGGTGGTGACAATTTCCCGAAACAGGCGCACTTGAGCGGGCACGAACACTGTCCAGGGCGCGGCGCTGTCGCAACGAACCTTCACCGTGACGCGTCCCAGGGGCCGGGCCGGGCTCTCCAGCGAAGCAGTCAGTTCCTTGTCGCACATCGGCATGCGCAGGCGCGGGTCGAGTTGGTTGACTTCGATTTCGTAGCGACCTTCCGTTTGACTGGTAGCCAGATAGTCTTCTACGGTGAATTCAAGAAAGCCCTGAGTGACGCCGATAAGGAGATCAGGCAAGGTAACCGGAACAGCAGCAAGGGCAGGACCGCCCGAAGTGAACAGGCAGACAGCCAGCAGTGCACCGAGCCAGTGGCGGCAGTGAGTGGTCAGGCGTCGAGAAAATGTCGTTTGTGCGTTCATGCCGGTTCAATAGCAAGCCCCGTGCCGTTTAGTGATGAATGCGCGTCGGACACATTAGCGTTAGGTAGGAGTCAGGGCATGGCGGGAGTAATGGATTCGGTAAACCAGCGCACTCAGCTGGTCGGTCAGAATCGCCTGGAGCTGTTGTTGTTCCGTCTCGACGGCCAACAAATGTATGGGATCAACGTATTCAAGGTCCGCGAGGTGCTGCAATGCCCCAAGCTGACCCTGATGCCCAAATCCAGCCCCGTCGTGTGCGGTGTGGCCAATATCCGGGGTGCGACCATCCCGATTCTCGACCTGGCGATGGCGACCGGTTCCGGCCGGCTGCTGGACCAGAGCAATCCGTTTGTGATCATCACCGAGTACAACACCAAGACCCAGGGGTTCCTGGTTCGCTCGGTGGAGCGCATCGTCAACATGAACTGGGAAGAGATCCATCCACCGCCCAAGGGCACCGGCCGCGATCACTACCTCACGGCAGTGACCCGGGTCGATAACCAGTTGGTGGAAATCATCGACGTGGAGAAGATCCTCGCCGAAGTAGCGCCCACGCCGGAAGCGATCTCCGTGGGAGTGGTGGATGCCGAAACCCAGCACAAGGCGATTTCGCTGCGGGTGTTGACCGTCGACGACTCTTCAGTGGCCCGCAAGCAGGTGACCCGTTGCCTGCAAACGGTCGGTGTCGAGGTGGTGGCGTTGAACGACGGGCGACAGGCGCTCGATTACCTGCGCAAGCTGGTCGACGAGGGCAAGAAGCCTGAGGAAGAGTTCCTGATGATGATCTCCGACATTGAAATGCCGGAGATGGATGGGTACACCCTGACGTCGGAAATCCGCAGCGATCCGCGCATGCAAAAGCTGCACATCATCTTGCATACTTCGTTGTCCGGGGTTTTCAACCAGGCGATGGTCAAGAAGGTCGGCGCCGACGATTTCCTGGCGAAATTCCGTCCAGATGACCTGGCTTCCCGGGTCGTCGAGCGGATCAAGGCAGCAGAATAAAAGGTCGGGCGCGTTGTGCGCCCGGCAAGTCAACACGATGAAAGAGGCGGTATCTTGTCTACGGGTAATTTGGATTTCGAACAGTTCCGGGTCTTCCTGGAAAAAGCCTGTGGCATCTTGCTTGGTGAAAACAAGCAATACCTGGTGTCGAGCCGTCTCAATAAATTGATGGAACAGCAGGGCCTCAAGTCATTGGGCGAACTGGTGCAGCGTATCCAGACCCAACCGCGCAGTGGCTTGCGCGAAATGGTGGTGGACGCGATGACCACCAACGAAACCTTGTGGTTTCGTGACACCTATCCGTTTGAGGTGTTGAAGAACAAAGTGCTGCCGGCGGCCATCAAGGCCAGCCCGGGCCAGCGTCTGCGGATCTGGTCGGCGGCCTGTTCGTCGGGGCAGGAACCCTATTCGCTGTCGATGTCCATCGATGAGTTCGAGCGGTCCAACCTCGGCCAGTTGAAAGGCGGCGTGCAGATTGTCGCCACCGACCTGTCCGGGACCATGCTCAATAACTGCAAGACCGGCGAGTACGACAGCCTGGCTATCGGCCGGGGCCTGTCGCCGGATCGCCTGCAACGTTACTTCGATCCGAAAGGGCCGGGTAAATGGGTGGTCAAGGCGCCGATCAAGAGCCGGGTGGAGTTCCGCTCGTTCAACCTGCTGGATAGCTATGCCAGCCTGGGCAAGTTCGACATCGTGTTCTGCCGCAACGTACTGATCTACTTCTCCGCCGAAGTGAAGAAAGACATCCTGCTGCGCATCCACAGCACGCTCAAGCCGGGCGGCTACCTGTTCCTCGGTGCCTCCGAGGCGTTGAACGGTTTGCCGGATCATTACCAGATGGTCCAGTGCAGTCCGGGGATCATCTACCAGGCAAAGTGATTGGCTTGAACTGTCAAAAAACGGGAGTCCCCACGGGCTCCCGTTTTTTTATGCCTGCCGGTCACCACTAATCCCGCTCCCACAGTTCGAATGTCATTTGCCCTTGAGAAGCGGCAGAAAAGCGGCAGCCAGCGGAAGCCAGTTGCCGCTTTTCTGGCATTGCCGCTTTGCCGATGCCCGCAAAGCCCCGGTTTATGGGGTTTTCCAAAGTGGCACGCTGCTTGCTAAGTTCATCGTACGTACATTCTGGTCACCCAAAGGTTTCCGACATGAGCATCAGCTTCGATAAAGCGCTCGGTATCCACGAACAGGCCCTGAGCTTCCGCGCCCAGCGTGCCGAAGTCCTGGCCAACAACATCGCCAACGCCGACACCCCGAACTACAAGGCGCGTGACCTGGACTTTTCCAAAGTGCTCGCCGAGCAGAACGAGAAGACCAAGAACGGCCACTTCGCCTTGAACATGACCAACAGCCGTCATATCGAAGCCGAAGGCCTGGGCAATGGCGACGAATCGCTGATGTATCGCACGCCGATGCAGCCTTCGATCGACCAGAACACCGTAGACGCTCAACTGGAACAGTCCAACTACGCGGAAAACTCCGTGAACTTCCAGGCCAGCTTCACCCTGCTCAACAGCAAGTTCAAAGGGCTGGTATCGGCCCTGCGCGGAGAGTAAGCCATGTCGATTGCTAGCGTATTCAACATTGCCGGCAGTGCCATGAGTGCCCAGACCACTCGCCTGAACACCGTCGCCAGTAACATCGCCAACGCCGAGACCGTTTCGTCGAGCATCGACCAGACCTACCGCGCCCGCCACCCGGTATTCGCCACCATGTTCCAGGGTGGCCAGTCCGGCGGTAGCGACTCGCTGTTCCAGGAGCAGGACGCGGCCGGGCAGGGCGTGCAGGTGCTTGGCGTGGTCGAAGACCAGAGCAACCTCGAAGCCCGTTATGAGCCAAACCATCCGGCCGCTGATGCCAAGGGGTATGTCTACTACCCGAACGTCAACGTCGTCGAAGAAATGGCCGACATGATTTCCGCCAGTCGTTCGTTCCAGACCAACGCCGAAATGATGAACACCGCCAAAACCATGATGCAGAAGGTCCTGACCCTCGGTCAGTGATAAGGGGCGAGTCACATGAGCGTTACCAGTACAACAAGTGGTTTGAGCCTCAACGAGATTCTGGCCAACTCCTCGGTCAAGACCAGCACCACCACCGATGCCCTGGGCGCGGCGACCGGTGCGGCCACCGGCAAGAAGGAATTGGGCAAGGATGCGTTCCTGCAGTTGCTGGTCACCCAGCTGAAAAACCAGAACCCGCTGGAGCCACAGGATAACGGCGAGTTCGTTGCCCAACTGGCGCAGTTCAGCAGCCTGGAAGGCATCACCACCCTCAACGAGACCGTGAGCGGCATCGCCGGCAACTACAACTCGTCCCAGGCCCTGCAAGCCTCGTCGCTGGTCGGTCGCTCGGTCATTGCCCCGGGCGACAAGGCTGTGGTCGATACCTCCAAGAGCCTCAACGGCACGGTGGTGGTACCAACATCGGTGTCCTCCGTCGCGGTCAAGATCGTGGACAAGGACGGCAAGACCGTTCGCACCATTGACTTGGGCAGCCAGAACGCCGGCAACTCCGCGTTCATCTGGGACGGCAAGAACGATGCGGGCGCGGTCGTTGAATCGGGCACTTACACCTTCGCGGCCTCGACCACCATCGACGGCAAGGCCACGTCGCTGATCACCAACCTGCCGGCCACGGTCAGCAGCGTGACGATCAGCCAGACGGGCGGTGAGCTGATGCTCAACCTGGCCGGGCTGGGCAGCATTGCCCTGTCCAAAGTACAAACTATTGGTATGTAGAGCCGACTAACCGGCAAAAGGAGTCAACATGTCTTTCAACATCGGCCTTAGCGGTCTCTATGCAGCCAACAAACAGCTGGACGTGACCGGCAACAACATCGCCAACGTGGCGACCACCGGTTTCAAATCGTCCCGCGCGGAATTCGAAGACGTCTACTCGGCCACCAAGCTGGGTTCGGGCAGCAAGACCGTCGGCAACGGCGTGCGCCTGGCCAACGTTTCCCAGCAGTTTGGCCAGGGTGACGTGAACAATACCGGCAACGTGCTGGACATGGGTATCCAGGGCCAGGGCTTCTTTGTCCTGAGCAACGACGGCTCCCTGAGCTACACCCGTGCCGGTACCTTCAAGACCGACAAGGAAGGCTTCATTACCAACAGCGACGGCACTTCGCGCCTGCAGGGCTATGGCGTGGATGCCAACGGCAAGATCCAGAACGGTATCCTGACCGACCTGCGCATCGACACCTCGAATCTACCGCCGCAAGCCACCAGCCTGGTTTCCTCGACGATCAACCTGAATTCGACGGCGACGCCGATCACCGTTGCGTTCAATCCGACCGACACGGCCACGTTCACCAAGCAATTCACTACCCCGGTCTATGACACCCAGGGCAACCAGCATTCCATGGACCAGTACATGGTCAAGACTGCCGGCAACACCTGGAACGTCTATACCTTGATCGATGGTCGTAACCTGAACGGCACCTTGCCGACCACGACGGGCGCTACTGCGCCGGTCCCTTCGACCATGAACTTCGATTCGAACGGCAAGTTGACCACGGTCACCACCCCTCCGTCGTCCACCAGCAGCGATTTGGTTCTGACCGGCTGGGTTCCTGGTACCGTGACTAACGGCGTATGGGCCGCCAACGGTGCCGCGAGTGCGCCAACCATCACGATTTCCATGGCCAACACCACACAATTCAACGCCGACACCGCCCGCTCGATTCCGGCCCAGAACGGTTACGCCACCGGCCAGATCACCAACCTGACCATCGACGGCAGCGGTGTATTGCTGGCCAACTTCAGCAACAACCAGACCAAGCCGATCGGCCAGCTCGCGCTCGCCAGCTTCACCAACGAGCAAGGCTTGCAGCCGGTAGGCGGCACCAGCTGGAAAGAAACCTTCGCGTCGGGCATCCCGGGCTACGATGCCCCGGAAACCGGCACCCTGGGTTCGATCGTCTCCAACTCCCTGGAAGAGTCCAACGTCAACCTGACCAACGAACTGGTCGAGCTGATCAAGGCGCAGAGCAACTACCAGGCGAACGCCAAGACCATTTCCACCCAGAGCACCATCATGCAGACCATCATTCAGATGGCTTGATAGCTGGCTGTTTTCAAAAAACCGACGTCCAGAGGCGTCGGTTTTTTTATGCACGAAATTCTTCACGGATAACGACCGTTTGTCGGCTGGCTGGTGCGGAACTTGCACTTCAGTCCTAATCGCTCAACGAGCGTCAAGTTTCCATACGACTGTCATCGAGTCTGTATTGACTGACGACAGGGATGTCACGAAAACCAAGGGACGGATACCAGTTGAAACCCCATAACGCTGTCAGTGCGCCTATTGTCGCGCCTTCATTGAAATCGGTACTGCGTCGGGGGCTGCTGGGCGCTGCGCTGTTCTCCGGTGTGATCAATATTCTGGCGCTGATTGGCCCGCTTTTCATGCTGGAAGTCTATGACCGGGTTATCCCCAGCCAGAGTGTCCCGACCCTGGTCGCCCTGGGGCTGTTGGCGCTGGGGGTTTATGCGCTTTCAGGCCTGCTGGATATCATTCGCTCCCGGGTCATGGTGCGAATTGCTTCTTCGCTGGATCTGGCGTTGTCCGCCAAGGTCTTCAATGTCATTGCCGGTGCGTCGCTGAAAACGCCCATTACCGGCGATGCCTTGAAGCCGGCCCAGGAACTGGATCAGATTCGCGGTTTTATTGGCGGACCGGGCCTGGTGGCTTTTTTCGATTTGCCCTGGATGCCGGTTTACCTCGCGGTCTGCTTTTACATTCATCCGTTGTTCGGCCTTTTGGCCGCCGGCCTGATGATCATCCTCATCGGTCTGACCCTGATCACTGACCGGCAAACCCGTAAACTGATGCAGGCTTCGGCCGATGCGTTGAACAAGCGCAATCACCTGGGTCAGCAAGCTCACCAGAACGCCGAAGCGCTGATGGCCATGGGCATGTTGGCCAACACGTCGAATATCTGGCAGAACAATCACAGCATCTTCATCACTCTGCAGCGACGCTCGATCGACATTGGCGGCTTTTACGGCGGCATTTCCAAAACCCTGCGCCAGGTCGTTCAATCGGCGGCCCTGGCCCTGGGGGCGTGGCTGGTGATCAAAGGTGACTTGAGCGGCGGCACGATGATCGCCGCCTCGATTATTGTGGCACGGACCCTGGCACCGGCGGAGCAGGTCATTGCCTCGTGGCGCAGCCTGTTGGGCGCCCAGATCGCCTGGAAGAAGCTGCTGGAAGTGTTCTCGCTGTTTCCGGATGCCCAGAGCAAGACCGAGCTGCCCACTGCCCATCGCAGTTTGCAGGTCGAAAGTGTGTTTGCCGCGCCGCCCGGCGCGCAGCGCCTGACCTTGCAAAATATCAAGTTCATGGTCGCCGCGGGCACCGCCGTGGGTGTGGTGGGGCCGAGCGCATCCGGCAAGTCGTCATTGGCGCGTGTGCTGGTCAACGCCTGGGCACCGGCTCGCGGGCATGTCCGGCTCGATGGCGCGCCGCTGGATCTGCTGACCGAGCAGGCCCGAGGCAAGTTGATCGGTTATCTGCCGCAAAGCGTTGGTTTGTTCACTGGAACCGTCGCCCAGAACATTGCCCGGCTAGACCCTTCGGCACAGGACAGCGCGATTGTCAGCGCTGCGCAACTGGCTGGGGTTCATGAGCTGATTCTGCAACTGCCCCAAGGTTATGAGACTCAAGTGGGCGAGGGAGGCATCAACCTCTCGGCCGGCCAACGCCAACGGGTAGCCCTGGCCAGGGCATTGTTTGGTGATCCGTTCCTGGTGGTGCTGGATGAGCCGAATTCAAACCTCGATGCCGAGGGCGAACAGGCGTTGGCCAAGGCCATCCTGGCGCTCAAGGCCCGTGGCGCAATCGTGGTGGTGATTGCCCATCGCACCAATATCTTATCGGTGATCGATCAGGTACTGATCCTCGAGAACGGCGTGCAAGCCGCTTACGGCCCCAGGGATGTCGTCCTTAAACGACCTCCTGTAGCGCCCCCACGGCCCTCCAATAATGTCGTGGAACTGGGAGCATCCAACTGATGCATAGCGATCAAGAAATCACCCTGACCGATTCCTTGTCCCGTCATCTGCGCTGGGGGGCGATCTCATTGGTGGTGTTGCTCGGTGGAGGGTTGACCTGGGCGGTGTGCACCAACCTGTCCGGCGCCGTCATCGCCACCGGCGTGGTCGCTGTGGAAGGCAGCGTCAAGACCGTCCAGCATCCTACCGGCGGCGTAGTAGCCGAACTTTTGGTCAAGGAAGGGCAGACAGTCGCCGCGGGTGACGTGTTGTTGCGCCTCGACGCCACATTGCCCGCCGCCAGCCAAGCCATCGTCAGTAAATCCTTGAGCCAGGCTTGGGCGCGTCTGGCTCGCCTGGAGGCCGAGCGGGACAATGCCAGCGAAGTAGCGGTCCCCAAAGAGTTGCTGACCCGCATGAGTCTGGAGGAGGCCAAGTCGGTCATGGCCATCGAGCAGCAGTTGTTTATTGATCGACGCGCTTCCCGCGAAGGCCAGAAGAAACAGCTGCGCGAGCGCGTCCAGCAACTCACCGAAACCATTGCCGGCCACGACATCCAGCAGAAAACCAAACAGGAAGAAATCGAACTGATCGATAGCGAATACCAGGCCGTCAAGAAACTGTTCGATAAAGGCATGATGACCCTCGACAGGGTCAATGCCCTGGCTCGGGGTATCGCTCGGCTGCGCGGAGAGCGTGGACAACTCATGGCCTCCATTGCCGAGGCCCGGGGCAAGATCGCCGAAACCGAGTTGCAACGACTCCAGGTTGACCAGACTTTCCGCAGTGAAGTGTCCCAGGAGCTGAGGGATTTGCTAGCCCGCCAGGGCGAATTGATCGAGCGGGAAATCACTGCCAGCGATCAGCTCAAACGCATCGACATCACCTCGCCTATTGCCGGACGCGTGCAGCAATTGGCAGTGCACACAATCGGTGGCGTCATCTCACCGGCCGAGGGGCTCATGCAGATCGTACCCGCCGACGATGAACTGCTGGTGGAGGCGAAAATCAGTGCCCAGGACATTGACCAGCTAACGGTCGGGCAATCCGCGACCTTGCGCTTGAGCGCGTTCAACCGCAATACCACGCCCGAATTGACCGGCACCGTGGTGAGGTTGTCAGCGGATCTGATCCAGGACGAGCGCACCGGAGTGGGGTTCTATCGGGCAGGTATCAAGATTCCTCAAAGCGAATTGGCAAAGCTGCAAGGGCTTGCGCTGGTGCCGGGAATGCCCGTGGAGTCGATGATCCAGACCGGTTCCAGGAACGTCATGTCTTATTTGCTTAAACCGATCAGTGACCACGCCCAGCGGGCCTTCCGGGAAGGATGAGGCTCTGCTGATTCATCGACGCGCAACCAAATCATCAATAGGGCAAGGAAGAAAAAATGGCAGTGATTAATGGGACATCGGGTACGGACACTCTGGTTGGTACCGCGAGTGCGGATCAGTTGTATGGGTTGGAAGGGAATGACTCGCTGAGCGGTGGGGACGGCAATGATTGGTTGGAGGGTGGGGCCGGTGCGGACACCCTCAATGGTGGGACAGGTATTGATACGGCGTCCTACGCGAATTCGACCGCCGGGGTGACAGTCAACCTGATCACAGGGACTGGCCTGGGCGGGGATGCTCAAGGCGATACATTAACGGCCATCGAAACGGTGGTGGGCTCGTCCTTCAACGACACGCTGACCGCTCAGACCAGTGGGCATTCGCTTCAAGGCGGGGCCGGTGATGATGTGTACATCGTCGGCGGGGCGGGGGTCACGGTCTACGAGGCTGCTGGCTTCGGAAACGATGAAGTACGTACAACGCTCGGGGACCTGACGCTGGCGGCTAACGTCGAGCGCTTGACGTACACCGGTACAAGCAGTTTCGTCGGCCGCGGCAACGCCTTGGACAACATCATTACCGGCGGTGCGCTGGGCGATGTGCTGATTGGAGGAAATGGCGCCGACCAATTGATTGGTGGTGCCGGCATTGACACCGTCAGTTACGAGGACGCAAGCGGTGTGACCCTGAACCTGAAAACCGGCGTACACACCGGGTTTGCGGCGGGCGATACCTTCGACGGTATTGAAGCATTCCGTGGTTCAGTATCCAGCGACACCTTCTTTGCCAGCGCGACTGCCGATAATCTCGATGGTTATACAGGCACCGACGCGCTCTCTTATGCGCAGTCGGAGCAGGGCGTCAACATCACGATGACTTCGGCCACTACGGGGACGGGGTCGGGTGGTGACGCGCAAGGCGATACGTTCAGCAGCTTCGAAAGAATCAACGGCTCCAACCATGCCGATGTCTTCAGCGCATCCGCGGGCACAACCGAATTCTACGGTGGCGATGGCAACGACGTTTACATCATCAAAGGCACGGCCACCCAGGTCGTACGCGAGTTTGCCGGTGGTGGTGACGATGAGGTGCGTACCGACCAGATCAACGTGACCCTGGCGGCAGAAGTCGAGCGCTTGACGTACACCGGTACAAGCAGTTTCGTCGGCCGCGGCAACGCCTTGGACAACATCATTACCGGCGGCGCGCTGGGCGATGTGCTGATTGGAGGAAATGGCGCCGACCAATTGATTGGTGGTGCCGGCATTGACACCGTCAGTTACGAGGACGCAAGCGGTGTGACCCTGAACCTGAAAACCGGCGTACACACCGGGTTTGCGGCGGGCGATACCTTCGACGGTATTGAAGCATTCCGTGGTTCAGTATCCAGCGACACCTTCTTTGCCAGCGCGACTGCCGATAATCTTGATGGTTATACAGGCACCGACGCGCTCTCTTATGCGCAGTCGGAGCAGGGCGTCAACATCACGATGACTTCGGCCACTACGGGGACGGGGTCGGGTGGTGACGCGCAAGGCGATACGTTCAGCAGCTTCGAAAGAATCAACGGCTCCAACCATGCCGATGTCTTCAGCGCATCCGCGGGCACAACCGAATTCTACGGTGGCGATGGCAACGACGTTTACATCATCAAAGGCACGGCCACCCAGGTCGTACGCGAGTTTGCCGGTGGTGGTGACGATGAGGTGCGTACCGACCAGATCAACGTGACCCTGGCGGCAGAAGTCGAGCGCTTGACGTACACCGGTACAAGCAGTTTCGTCGGCCGCGGCAACGCCTTGGACAACATCATTACCGGCGGCGCGCTGGGCGATGTGCTGATTGGAGGAAATGGCGCCGACCAATTGATTGGTGGTGCCGGCATTGACACCGTCAGTTACGAGGACGCAAGCGGTGTGACCCTGAACCTGAAAACCGGCGTACACACCGGGTTTGCGGCGGGCGATACCTTCGACGGTATTGAAGCATTCCGTGGTTCAGTATCCAGCGACACCTTCTTTGCCAGCGCGGCTGCCGATAATCTCGATGGTTATACAGGCACCGACGCGCTCTCTTACGCGCAGTCGGAGCAGGGCGTCAACATCACGATGACTTCGGCCACTACGGGGACGGGGTCGGGTGGTGACGCGCAAGGCGATACGTTCAGCAGCTTCGAAAGAATCAACGGCTCCAACCATGCCGATGTCTTCAGCGCATCCGCGGGCACAACCGAATTCTACGGTGGCGATGGCAACGACGTTTACATCATCAAAGGCACGGCCACCCAGGTCGTACGCGAGTTTGCCGGTGGTGGTGACGATGAGGTGCGTACCGACCAGATCAACGTGACCCTGGCGGCAGAAGTCGAGCGCTTGACGTACACCGGTACAAGCAGTTTCGTCGGCCGCGGCAACGCCTTGGACAACATCATTACCGGCGGCGCGCTGGGCGATGTGCTGATTGGAGGAAATGGCGCCGACCAATTGATTGGTGGTGCCGGCATTGACACCGTCAGTTACGAGGACGCAAGCGGTGTGACCCTGAACCTGAAAACCGGCGTACACACCGGGTTTGCGGCGGGCGATACCTTCGACGGTATTGAAGCATTCCGTGGTTCAGTATCCAGCGACACCTTCTTTGCCAGCGCGGCTGCCGATAATCTCGATGGTTATACAGGCACCGACGCGCTCTCTTACGCGCAGTCGGAGCAGGGCGTCAACATCACGATGACTTCGGCCACTACGGGGACGGGGTCGGGTGGTGACGCGCAAGGCGATACGTTCAGCAGCTTCGAAAGAATCAACGGCTCCAACCATGCCGATGTCTTCAGCGCATCCGCGGGCACAACCGAATTCTACGGTGGCGATGGCAACGACGTTTACATCATCAAAGGCACGGCCACCCAGGTCGTACGCGAGTTTGCCGGTGGTGGTGACGATGAGGTGCGTACCGACCAGATCAACGTGACCCTGGCGGCAGAAGTCGAGCGCTTGACGTACACCGGCACAAGTAGTTTCGTCGGCCGCGGCAACGCCTTGGACAACATCATTACCGGCGGCGCGCTTGGCGATGTGCTGATTGGAGGCAATGGCGCCGACCAATTGATTGGTGGTGCCGGCATTGACACCGTCAGTTACGAGGACGCAAGCGGTGTGACCCTGAACCTGAAAACCGGCGTACACACCGGGTTTGCGGCGGGCGATACCTTCGACGGTATTGAAGCATTCCGTGGTTCAGTATCCAGCGACACCTTCTTTGCCAGCGCGGCTGCCGATAATCTCGATGGTTATACAGGCACCGACGCGCTCTCTTACGCGCAGTCGGAGCAGGGCGTCAACATCACGATGACTTCGGCCACTACGGGGACGGGGTCGGGTGGTGACGCGCAAGGCGATACGTTCAGCAGCTTCGAAAGAATCAACGGCTCCAACCATGCCGATGTCTTCAGCGCATCCGCGGGCACAACCGAATTCTACGGTGGCGATGGCAACGACGTTTACATCATCAAAGGCACGGCCACCCAGGTCGTACGCGAGTTTGCCGGTGGTGGTGACGATGAGGTGCGTACCGACCAGATCAACGTGACCCTGGCGGCAGAAGTCGAGCGCTTGACGTACACCGGCACAAGTAGTTTCGTCGGCCGCGGCAACGCCTTGGACAACATCATTACCGGCGGCGCGCTTGGCGATGTGCTGATTGGAGGCAATGGCGCCGACCAATTGATTGGTGGTGCCGGCATTGACACCGTCAGTTACGAGGACGCAAGCGGTGTGACCCTGAACCTGAAAACCGGCGTACACACCGGGTTTGCGGCGGGCGATACCTTCGACGGTATTGAAGCATTCCGTGGTTCAGTATCCAGCGACACCTTCTTTGCCAGCGCGACTGCCGATAATCTCGATGGTTATACAGGCACCGACGCACTCTCTTATGCGCAGTCGGAGCAGGGCGTCAACATCACGATGACTTCGGCCACTACGGGGACGGGGTCGGGTGGTGACGCGCAAGGCGATACGTTCAGCAGCTTCGAAAGAATCAACGGCTCCAACCATGCCGATGTCTTCAGCGCATCCGCGGGCACAACCGAATTCTACGGTGGCGATGGCAACGACGTTTACATCATCAAAGGCACGGCCACCCAGGTCGTACGCGAGTTTGCCGGTGGTGGTGACGATGAGGTGCGTACCGACCAGATCAACGTGACCCTGGCGGCAGAAGTCGAGCGCTTGACGTACACCGGCACAAGTAGTTTCGTCGGCCGCGGCAACGCCTTGGACAACATCATTACCGGCGGCGCGCTTGGCGATGTGCTGATTGGAGGAAATGGCGCCGACCAATTGATTGGTGGTGCCGGCATTGACATCGCCAGTTACGAGGACTCGGGTGGTGTGACCCTGAACCTGAAAACCGGTGTGCACACCGGGTTTGCGGCGGGCGATACATTCGACGGCATCGAAACCTACCGGGGTTCGACAATCAACGACACGTTCTACGCCAGTGCAGCAGCCGACAGCCTGGATGGGTATACGGGCACCGACACGCTCTCTTACTCGCAGTCGGAACAAAGCGTCAACATCACCATGACGTCCGCCACTGCGGGGACGGGGCTGGGCGGCGATGCCCAAGGCGATACGTTCACTAGCTTCGAGACCATCAGGGGCTCGGACTTCGACGATGTCTTCACCACTGCAGTGGGTACTACCGAGTTCTATGGCGGTGCGGGTAACGACGTGTACGTCATCAACGGCACTGCCAGCCAGCTCGTGCGGGAATTTGCCGGTGGCGGTGACGATGAGGTGCGTACCAATCAGGCCAGCGTGACCCTGGCCACGGAGGTTGAACGCCTGACGTTCACCGGCACGGGTAATTTCATCGGTCGCGGCAACGCCTCGGACAACATCATCATTGGCGGCGCGGGTAACGATACCCTGTTCGGTGGCGCTGGTGCGGACCAACTCATCGGTGGCGCGGGAACCGATACAGTCAGCTACGCTGACAGCGGTGCGAGCGTGACCATCAACATCCAAACGGGCATTCACACAGGCATCGCCGCAGGTGACACCTATAGCAGCATCGAAGCGATTACCGGTTCCAACTTCAGTGACGTCTTTGTCGGTGATGCGGGCGCCAACATCTTCAACGGCGGCACCGGCCTGGACTTGTTGAGCTTCGCCAGTGAGAGCTCAGGCATCACGCTGGATCTGAGTGCGCCGCTGGTGACGGGGGTCGCGGCAGGTGATAGCTATACCTCCATTGAGATTTTCCAGGGAACTGCCCAGGCCGATACCTTCACTGGTAGTACGGGGGCTGCGGAAAACTTCATCGGTGGTGCTGGCGCCGACACGCTCAATGGTTTGGGCCGTGGTGATGGTGCCTGGTACCTGACCAGCAGCGATGGGGTGCAGATCGACCTGCTCGCGGGAACTGCGTCGGGCGGTGATGCGCAAGGCGACGTGCTGGCCAATATCGATAATCTGATTGGCTCGCAATTCAACGACACGCTGACGGGCAACGCCTACTCGAACAAGCTGGAAGGTGGGGCGGGTAACGACTTGCTCTATGGCGGCGATGGCGATGACTTTATCTATGGCGGCACCGTCACGGATATCAGCACCCTTGCATTGACGCCTTCCACGGGCAACCAGGCCGATACGCTGTATGGCGGCAATGGCAATGACACCATGTCCAGCAGTGGCAACGACGCGGGCAGTGTGCTTTACGGCGAGGCTGGCAGTGATACGTTGACTGTCTCCTCCGGTATTGCCTATGGCGGCGATGGCAACGACATTCTGACGGGAGCTGGCTACGCCTATGAACTTCATGGCGGCGCAGGTTTTGATACTTTCAATATGAATGCGTCTGGCGATGCCTATGGCGGGGAAGGTGGGGATGCCTACATCGTCAACTCCAAAAGCATGGTCGCCATTGAAGACACCGGGACGACAGGTGTCGACACTGTCAGGCTGAAGAATATCCAGAGCGTCAATGAGGTGCAGGTTATCAAGACTGATGCAGGTGCCTACATCTTCAACGTTGCCGATTACCAGAGCGGCAACCTGGACTCCGGTGTTTTCCTGAAGGACTGGTATGCAGGAAGCAACACTATCGAGACGTTCTTCACCAATAACGGTGACTCTTTCACCCTTCCGGTCTAAGCGCCATCTGGCCACCGCAGCATCCGTGGCTTTCCAGCGGATGTTGCGTTGAGATAAACGCAAACGGCAAAGCCACAACCCAGGCTTTGCCGTTTTTTTTAGCGAGCTTTTCCCTACACAAAAGAAAACCCCCGATAAACCAGCGGTCTATCGGGGGGTTCTTTCAGTAGGCGCCTTTACGCGCCCACTCGCTCAGCTTATTGGCAAGCTTCGCAATCCGGCTCGTCGATCGCGCAGGCTTTTGGCACTGGCGCAGGACCTGCTGGAGCAGCCAGGACCGAATCGTCACCATGGTTGCCGCCGCTGGAAACAGCGTTCAGCTTGCCGGTGTTGATGGTCGACTTCTCGGTGCTGGTGGCGGCCAGGGCACGGAGGTAGTAGGTGGTTTTCAGGCCACGGTACCAAGCCATGCGGTAGGTCACGTCCAGCTTCTTGCCCGAAGCGCCGGCGATGTACAGGTTCAGCGATTGAGCCTGGTCGATCCACTTCTGGCGACGGCTGGCGGCGTCGACGATCCACTTGGTGTCCACTTCGAAGGCCGTTGCGTAGAGCTCTTTGAGCTCTTGCGGGATGCGTTCGATCTGTTGTACCGAACCGTCGTAGTACTTCAGGTCGTTGATCATGACCGAGTCCCACAGGCCACGGGCCTTGAGGTCACGAACCAGGTACGGGTTGATCACGGTGAACTCGCCCGACAGGTTCGATTTCACATACAGGTTCTGGTAGGTCGGTTCGATCGACTGCGACACGCCGGTGATGTTGGCGATGGTGGCGGTCGGTGCGATGGCCATGATGTTGGAGTTACGGATGCCTTTCTGCACACGGGCGCGAACCGGTGCCCAGTCCAGGGATTCGTTCAGGTCAACGTCGATGTACTTCTGGCCACGCTGGGCGATCAGGATCTGTTGCGAGTCCAGCGGCAGGATGCCCTGGGACCACAGCGAACCCTGGAACGTCTCGTAGGCGCCACGCTCGTCGGCCAGGTCGCAGGAGGCCTGGATCGCGTAGTAGCTGACCGCTTCCATGGACTTGTCGGCGAACTCGACCGCGGCATCGGAACCGTACGGGATGTGCTGCAGGTACAAGGCGTCCTGGAAGCCCATGATGCCCAGGCCGACCGGACGGTGCTTGAAGTTGGAGTTCTTCGCCTGTGGCACCGAGTAGTAGTTGATGTCGATCACGTTGTCGAGCATGCGCACGGCGGTGTTCACGGTGCGCTGCAGCTTGGCGGTGTCCAGCTTGCCGTCGACGATGTGGTTCGGCAGGTTGATCGAGCCCAGGTTGCAGACCGCGATCTCATCCTTGTTGGTGTTCAGGGTGATCTCGGTGCACAGGTTCGAGCTGTGGACCACGCCCACGTGTTGCTGCGGGCTGCGCAGGTTGCACGGGTCCTTGAAGGTCAGCCATGGGTGGCCGGTTTCGAACAGCATCGAGAGCATCTTGCGCCACAGGTCTTTGGCCTGGACGACTTTGAACAGCTTGATCTTGTTGTACTCGGTCAGGGCTTCGTAGTACTCGTAGCGCTCTTCGAAAGCCTTGCCGGTCAGGTCGTGCAGGTCCGGTACTTCGGATGGCGAGAACAGGGTCCACTTGCCGTCATCGAAGACGCGCTTCATGAACAGGTCAGGGATCCAGTTGGCGGTGTTCATGTCGTGGGTACGACGACGGTCATCACCGGTGTTCTTGCGCAGCTCGATGAACTCTTCGATGTCCATGTGCCAGGTTTCCAGGTAGGCACAGACCGCGCCCTTGCGCTTGCCGCCCTGGTTGACCGCGACCGCGGTGTCGTTGACCACTTTGAGGAACGGCACGACGCCCTGGGATTTGCCGTTGGTGCCCTTGATGTACGAGCCCAATGCGCGAACCGGGGTCCAGTCGTTGCCCAGGCCGCCGGCGAATTTCGACAGCATGGCGTTGTCGTGGATGGCGCCGTAGATGCCCGACAGGTCGTCCGGCACGGTGGTCAGGTAGCAGCTCGACAGCTGTGGACGCAGGGTACCTGCGTTGAACAGGGTCGGGGTCGAGGCCATGTAGTCGAAGGACGACAACAGGTTGTAGAACTCGATCGCACGGTCTTCACGCTGCTTCTCTTCGATTGCCAGGCCCATGGCCACGCGCATGAAGAAGATCTGCGGCAGTTCGAAACGCACGCCGTCCTTGTGGATGAAGTAACGGTCGTACAGGGTTTGCAGGCCCAGGTAGGTGAACTGCTGGTCGCGCTCGTGGTTGATCGCCTTGCCGAGTTTTTCCAGGTCGAATTCAGCCAGGACCGGGTTCAGCAATTCGAACTCGATACCCTTGGCAACATAAGCTGGCAACGCCTTGGCGTACAGGTCGACCATTTCGTGGTGGGTCGCGCTCTCGGCGACTTCCAGGAAGCTCAGGCCTTCGGCACGCAGGGTGTCCATCAGCAGGCGGGCGGTCACGAAGGAGTAGTTCGGCTCGCGTTCCACCAGGGTCCGTGCGGTCATCACCAGCGCGGTGTTGACGTCCTTGAGAGCAACGCCGTCATAGAGGTTCTTCAGGGTTTCGCGCTGGATCAGGTCGCCATCGACTTCTTCCAGGCCTTCGCAGGCCTCGGTGACGATGGTGTTCAGGCGACCCATGTCCAGCGGCGCCAGGCTGCCGTCGGCGCGGGCGATGCGGATCGAAGGGTGGGCCTGGACCGGTGCGTCGGCCGGGGAACGGGTAGCACGCTCCTTGGCGCGGGAGTCACGGTAGATCACGTAGTCGCGGGCCACTTTCTGCTCGCCGGCACGCATCAGGGCCAGTTCGACCTGGTCCTGGATTTCTTCGATGTGGATGGTGCCGCCCGAGGGCATGCGACGCTTGAAGGTCGCGGTGACCTGTTCGGTCAGGCGGGCCACGGTGTCATGGATTCGCGACGAAGCGGCAGCGGTGCCACCTTCAACTGCGAGAAACGCTTTGGTGATGGCGACGGTAATCTTGTCATCGGTGTAAGGAACGACAGTGCCGTTACGCTTGATCACACGCAGTTGGCCCGGCGCGGTGGCGGACAGATCCGGGTTCGAATCGGCGGCCAGCGGCGCGGTGCCCTGCGGGTTCTCGCGAGTTGTGTCGGTGTGCATGGGTGTCTCCACGTTCTCTATGTTTGTTTGGGCACCATCACGGTGCCCACCGTTCCGTCCTGAAGCACTACAACCGACTGGCGCCGGGCATAACAACTTCGGGACAGTAGGAAGCAGACGTTTAATGCCGCTTCCATCCGAAGTTCTCAGGTTGCGAGCGGGGCTCGAAACCGGCTTGCCGGGGTGGCAGCAATTGACTGCAACACCCGTACCGTTTCGGTCGTTTTCGACCTGGAAACAGTTGCCATCCGCAGGGGCGGTCTGGGCTTGGGGAAATGCGGTGTTTCAGTTGGACAGAAGCAAGAAAAGCGCTTGAATTCTCTGCCCGACTTGTGTTTGGTTTTTGGCCTGAAACCCTACATGTAGGGTTTTTTACGCGGCGGGCTACAAGATAATGCGTTTTCGGGGGGTATGCAACGTACTACCTGTGGATAAGCCTGTGCGTAATTTGTGTGCGAATCGTGGAACGGCTCTGTAGGCCGCGACCTAGCTGGAGTGGACCTTTTTTCATCGGTTTCGACGATCCGAAAACAGCTCGGTGATTTTTGCGGGCGCGGACATTACCACATAAAACCCAGTCGATCGAAACGCATTTGTCCGCTTGTTTTCTGCGCAGGTGACGTTTATACAATCGGCCCATGCATGGGCGTGTTTATCCTCCTTTAACATGACAAAAAGACGGGAGTTGCGCAGGACCCAACCTGTGGGAGCGAGCTTGCTCGCGATAGCGTCGGTTCAGCCGTACCAAGGGTGCCTGACACACCGCCATCGTGAGCAAGCTCGCTCCCACAGGGTTCGCCTTGTCAGTGATATTGGCGACACGCCTTTCCTTATTTAGCTAATCAGCCAAAAGGTCCCTCAGTGGAACAAGAAGCCTGGCAGGTATTGATCGTCGAGGATGACCAGCGTCTGGCCGAGTTGACCCGGGAGTACCTCGAAAGCAACGGACTGCGCGTTGCCATCGAAGGCGACGGCGCGGTGGCGGCGGCGCGGATCATTGCCGAGCAGCCGGACCTGGTGGTCCTCGACCTGATGCTGCCCGGCGAAGACGGCCTGAGCATCTGTCGCAAGGTGCGCGGGCACTATGACGGGCCGATCCTGATGCTCACCGCCCGCACCGACGACACCGATCAGATCCAGGGCCTGGACCTGGGCGCCGATGATTACGTCTGCAAGCCGGTTCGCCCGCGTTTGCTCTTGGCGCGGATCCAGGCCTTGCTGCGGCGCAGCGAACCGGAGCCGAGCGTCGCGCAGAAGCAGCGACGCCTGCAATTCGGCCCGCTGGTGGTCGACGACGCCCTGCGCGAAGCCTGGTTGCAGGGCAACGGTATCGAGCTGACCAGCGCCGAATTCGACCTGCTGTGGCTGCTGGTGTCCAATGCCGGGCGCATCCTGTCCCGGGAAGAAATCTTCACCGCCTTGCGCGGCATCGGTTATGACGGCCAGGACCGCTCCATCGACGTGCGCATTTCACGCATCCGCCCCAAGATCGGCGACGACCCGGACCATCCACGGCTGATCAAGACCATTCGCAGCAAAGGCTACCTGTTCGTTCCTGAAGCCTGCGTAGACCTGGCACCGTGAATTCGATCTTCCTGCGTATTTATGGCGGCATGTGTGCGGCACTGGTGCTGGTGGCGGTCCTCGGTGTGCTGGCCCTGCATCTGCTCAACCAGACCCGCAGCGAGCAATACCGCGAGCGGCTGGCCCACGGCACGTTTTCGTTGATGGCCGACAACCTGCGGCCGATGAACGACACCGAACGGCGCCGGGCGTTGCTGGTGTGGGAGCGTCTGCTGGGCATTCCCCTGGCGTTGCAGACTTTCCCCCAGACCGACCTCGACCTCGGGCAGCGCACCCGGGTAATGCGCGGCCAGGCATTGGTGGAGCAGACCGGGCCGCACGCGGCAAAAGTCTATCGGCTGATCAATGATGCCGAGCAACTGATGTTGGTGGGGGAAGTCCAGCAGATCAGCGAACAACTGGCCCGCGCGACCATCTATCTGTTGGCCGACGAGCTGGTGCGTTATCCGGTGGCCGAACAGCCCAAACGGCTGGCGCAACTGGCGCAGGAAAAAGGTTTTGGTTTCGATCTGCGACTCATGACCACTGAGCAGGCGGACATGGACGACGACCAGCGCCGTCGTGTGTCCGAGGGCGATACGGTGATGGCGTTGGGCAAGGGCGGCGACTCCATCCGGGTCTTCGCCGGCATGGTCGGCACGCCGTGGGTGCTGGAGATCGGCCCGCTGTACCAGATGAACCCTTATCCGCCGCAATGGCTGGTGCTGATCGCGGCGCTGGGCTTGAGTCTGATCGGCTTGATCGTCTACCTGTTGGTGCGCCAATTGGAGCGGCGCTTGCGTGGCCTGGAGTCGGCCGCCACCCATATCGCCCAGGGCAGCCTGGAAACCCGGGTGCCGGCCCGAGGCGCCGACTCGGTGGGACGATTGGCCGCTGCGTTCAATGGCATGGCCGAGCACCTGCAGCAACTGTTGGCGATCCAGCGAGAGCTGGTGCGGGCGGTGTCCCACGAATTGCGTACCCCGGTGGCGCGCCTGCGCTTCGGCCTGGAAATGCTCGGCAGCGCCACCACGCCCCAGGCTCGGGACAAATACCTGGCGGGCATGGACCACGACATTGAAGACCTGGATCGGTTGGTGGACGAAATGCTCACCTATGCGCGGCTGGAACAGGGGTCACCGGCCCTGAATTTCCAGCGGGTGGACCTGGATGCGCTGGTCAATCAAGTGATCGATGAACTGGGGCCGTTGCGGGTGGGGATCACGGTCGAGCGCGGTTTATGCCTGTCGGCCGCCGATTGCGACGGCGCCTGGGTCGAGGCCGAGCCACGCTTTCTGCATCGCGCCCTGCAGAACCTGGTGGGTAACGCCATGCGCCACGCCAGCTCCCGGGTCACCGTCAGCTACCAGGTGGGCCAGTTGCGCTGCCGGGTGGATGTGGAAGACGACGGGCCCGGCGTGCCGGAAGCGGCATGGGAGCGGATTTTCAAACCTTTCCTGCGCCTGGACGACAGCCGCGCCCGGGCGTCAGGCGGCCATGGGCTGGGGCTGTCGATCGTGCGGCGGATCATCCACTGGCATGACGGCCGGGCGCTGATCGGCAAGAGCAAGAGCCTGGGCGGGGCTTGTTTCAGCTTGAGTTGGCCGAGGCATCAGGACAGGTCTTGATGGGGGTGGTGCCTGATCGACCGCCATCGCGGGCAAGCCTTGCTCCCACAGGTCAGTGCTCTCTCATTTAAGTGTTGTTTGCTGTGGGAGCAAGGCTTGCCCACGATGAGGCCCTCCCAAACACCCAAGATCTCAGGCCCTGATCCCCACCAGACTCAACAACTGCCCATCCTTCACCCCAAACTGCGCCTGCAGCTCACTGCCATGGCGCCACTCGGTCGACAGGTCCGTCAGCAGGCGCAGGCGCACCTGCCCATCGTGTGTCCAATCCAGCACCTCGGCATGCTCGAAATAAAAGCGCTGCCTGACGATGGGGTACAGCGCCTTGAACAGGCTTTCCTTCACGGAAAAGGTCAGGGTCACCAGCAAGGCCCGGTCATCGCGGGCGAGCTTGGTCATGCGTTGCAGCTCTGGCGAGGTGAGGATTTCACCGGCCAGGCGTTCGGCGCGCTCGGGATCGAGCAGGTTTTCCACGTCCATGCCCAGCCCTTGCCAATGATCTTTTTTCGCGACGATGGCTGCCGCCCGACCCGTACTGTGGGTGATCGAGCCACTGACATGGGCCGGCCACACCGGGGCGCGGTCTTCGCCGATGGCCGGCACGCAGGCCAGGCCGTCGAGCCGCTGCAACGCCGCCCGGGCGCAGATCCGCCCGGCCAGGAATTCTGCCTGGCGCTTGGCTACCGAGCGCTGGATGCTCGCAGGGGGCTCGATGGCACTGTTGGGGAAGTCGGCGCCCACCAGCAACAACGGGTCGAAGCGCGTGCTCAGCAGCACCGTATCGGACAGGGCATCGGGCAAGAGCCAATGTTCATCCAAAGGCGAGCAACAGGCGGGCAGGGAGGGGAGTGTCTTCATGCCGGGCATTTTGCCGGGTTGGCTGGAGGCTGGGTAGTGGGGGCGAGCTGTATGAATGGAGGTCGTGAACGAGGCAGGTGGTCAATGATCGTTCCCACGCTCTGCGTGGGAGCGATCATGCAGGGGGTATGTATTAGAAGATTTTCTTGAAGAACTTCTGCATATCCGCCCACGATTTCTCATCGGCTTCCTTGTTGTAGCCAATGTCCGGCCCGCCATGTTCACCGTGGCTCAAGCGGTCGGCATCGGGGTTGCTGAAGCCGTGCTTGGCGCCTTTGAGGCTGACGAATTTATAGTCGGCGCCGGCCTTGTCCATCTCGCTCTTGAACGCGGTGACGTTGTCCTGGGTGACCATGCTGTCCAGGGCGCCATGCTCGACCAGCACCTTGGCCTTGACGCTGCCAGGCGTTGCCGGGGTGTTGGTCACCAGCGCACCGTGGAAGCTCACCACGCCGGCCAGCGGCACACCCTGGCGCACTGCATCGAGCACCACTTTGCCGCCGAAGCAGTAGCCGATGGCGGCGAGTTTGTCCGGATCGGTCTGGGGTTGTTTCCTCAGCAGGTCGAGACCGGCCTGGAAGCGGGCACTGGCTGCCGCGCCGTCCTTGAGCGCCGCCTGCATGAAGGCCATGGCATCGTTGGGGTGCTCGGTGTTCTTGCCGTCGCCATACATGTCGATGGCCAGGGCGCTATAGCCCAGGCCGGCGAGATCACGGGCACGGCGCTTGGCGTAGTCATTCAGCCCCCACCATTCATGCACCACCACCACGCCCGGGCGCGGGCCCTTGACGGCGTCGTCATACGCGTAATAGCCGATCAGCTTGGTGCCGTCGGCACTGGTGTAGGGGAGCTCCTGGGTCTGGATGGCGGCGTGGCTCACGCCGCTAATGGCCAGAAGTACAACAGCAAGCAGCCTGCGCATGATGGATCTCCTTAAAAAGTGCTGAGACAGGACACTCTAGCCGATTCATTCAGCGCAGGTTCAGAGAACGTTCAAGGGGTGTTCAGGGATCGCTGGTTAAGGTGACCACGACTTCACAAAACATCCACGCTGCAAAGGAACTTGATCATGACTGCTATGAAAAAACTGCTGTTGGCTTTCACCGTGCTGGGCGCCAGCGCCCTGGCCCACGCCGATGACAATTTCGCCAGCCTGACCCTCGGCCAGACCAGCGACAAGGTGAAGAAGTCCAACGCCCTGGACAGCGCCCTGAACAACCCGAACGCCGACGGCGTCATCGGCAAGGACGCCACCTATGGCATCCGACTGGGCAAACAAAACGACCAGGGCCGCTACTACGCCACCTACGACAACGTCTCGGGTACCCACAACGGCATCAAGCTGCGCCAGGAAAACCTGCTGGGCAGCTACGATGTGTTCTATCCGGTCACCAGCAGCACCAAACTGTTCGGTGGCGGCACGGCGGGCCTGACCAAGCTGACCCAGGACTCTCCCGGCTTCAGTCGCGACAGCGACATCGGCTACGCCGTGGGCTTGCAAGGGGGCGTGCTGCAACAAATTTCGCAAAACACCTCGGTTGAACTGGGTTACCGTTACCTGCGCAGCAACGCCAGCACCGAGATGAGCCCGCACGGTGGCGACAAGGTTGGCTCGCTGGACCTGACCAGCAGCGCCCAGACGTACCTGTCCGCCAACTACACGTTCTAAGCGGTCGATGGTGAGCGTATCCAGCCGGATCGGTCGAAGACGATCCGGCGCCTTGCGTTGAAGTGCGCACTGGATTGTTTGATTTGCCTGGGGAGAGGCTCCATGAAATTACTGGTCGTCGAAGACGAAGCGCTGTTGCGCCACCACCTGCAAACCCGTCTCACCGACAGCGGCCATGTGGTGCAGGCCGTGGCCAATGCCGAAGAGGCCTTGTACCAGGTCCGGGAATTCAACCATGACCTGGCGGTGATCGACCTGGGCCTGCCGGGCATCAGCGGGCTGGAACTGATCCGCCGGCTGCGCTCGCAGGACAAGACGTTTCCGATCCTGATCCTCACCGCCCGCGGCAACTGGCAGGACAAGGTCGAAGGCCTGGCCGCCGGTGCCGACGACTACGTGGTCAAGCCGTTTCAGTTCGAAGAGCTGGAGGCCCGGCTGAACGCGCTGTTGCGCCGCTCCAGTGGTTTTACCCAATCGACCATTGTTGCCGGTCCGTTGCTGCTCGACCTCAACCGCAAGCAGGCGTCCCTCGGCGAGGAGCCGCTGGCGTTGACCGCCTACGAGTACCGCATCCTCGAATACCTCATGCGTCATCACCAGCAGGTGGTGGCCAAGGACCGCTTGATGGAGCAGCTTTACCCCGATGACGACGAGCGTGATCCCAATGTCATCGAAGTGCTGGTCGGGCGCCTGCGCCGTAAGCTGGAAGCCCCGGCCGGCTTCAAGCCGATCGATACCGTGCGTGGCCTGGGCTACCTGTTCAACGAGCGCTGCCAGTGATTCGTTCGCTTCGCCTGCGGTTGATGTTGGCCGCCATGACCCTGGCGGTGCTGTTCATGCTGGCCTTGTTGCCGGCCATGCAAGGCGCGTTCAGCCTGGCGTTGCAGGAATCCATCGAGCAACGCCTGGCCTCGGACGTGACCACGCTGATTTCCGCCGCCCGAGTGGAAAACAACCGCTTGAAGATGCCGGCGCAGTTGCCCGACGAGCGCTTCAACCTCGCCGATGCCCGCCTGCTGGGCTACATCTATGATCGCGAGGGGCGGTTGGTCTGGCGGTCGAAGGCCACCCAGGAAGAAAACATCAATTACACGCCACGCTATGACGGCCAGGGCAACCAGTTCGCGCGCATTCGCGAGAACGACGGCCAGGAGTTTTTTGTCTATGACGTCGAGATCAAGCTGCTCGGCGGCCAGAGCGCGGCGTTCAGCATCGTCACCCTGCAACCTGTGCGCGACTACGAATTGACCCTGCAAGGGCTGCGGGACAATCTGTACCTGGGCTTTGGTGCGGCCCTGTTGGTGTTGCTGGCGCTGTTGTGGATCGGCCTGACCTGGGGCCTTCGGGCGCTGCGGCGCCTGAGCCAGGAACTGGACGAAATCGAAAGCGGGGCCCGGGAAAGCCTCAGTACCGAACATCCCCGGGAACTGTTGCGCCTGACCGGCTCCCTCAACCGCCTGCTGTACAGCGAGCGGGAGCAACGCAGCCGTTATCGCGACTCCCTCGATGACCTGGCCCACAGCTTGAAGACCCCGTTGGCGGTGTTGCAGGGCGTCAGCGAGGACATGGCCCGGCGCCCCGAGGACCGTGGACAGGCTTGGGTGCTGCAATCCCAGATCGAGCGCATGAGCCAGCAGATCGGCTACCAGTTGCAGCGCGCCAGTCTGCGCAAAAGCGGGCTGGTGCGCCATCAGGTGCGCTTGCGCCCGGTGTTGCAAAGCCTGTGTGACACCCTGGACAAGGTCTATCGCGACAAACGGGTCAGTGTCAGTTTCGATCTGCCGGAGCACTGCCAGGTGCCGATCGAACAGGGCGCCTTGCTGGAGATGCTCGGCAACCTGCTGGAAAACGCCTATCGGCTGTGTTTGGGCGAGGTGCGCGTCAGCGTGCACCAGACCCTCGGCGGCACGGAGTTGAGTGTCGAGGACGATGGGCCGGGTGTGCCACCGGATCAACGTGCGCGGATTCTCCAGCGGGGCGAGCGACTGGATCGCCAGCATCCGGGGCAGGGGATCGGGCTGGCCGTGGTGAAAGACATCATCGAGAGCTATGGCGCCAAGTTGACCCTGGGGGATTCAGAGCTGGGCGGGGCGGCGTTCAGGATTCATTTTTCGGTGGTTTGACTGAGGGTCCTTGGTGTCGCCACTGGCCTCATCGCGAGCAAGCTCGCTCCCACAAGGGTTTGGTGAACGCCGAAAATCCAGTGTGGGAGCGAGCTTGCTCGCGATGAGGCCAGTCAACACAGCACATCCATTCAGTTCTCCAACTCCCGATAGGCCCCCGGCGTGACCCCCGTCCACTTCTTGAACGCCCGGTGAAACGCCGACGGCTCTGAGAACCCCAACTGCTCGGCGATCTGCTGCAACGACAAATCCGCACGCCCCAAGTGGTAGATGGCGATATCCCGCCGCAGCTGATCCTTGAGCTCCTGGAAGCTGGTGCCTTCCTCACGCAAATGCCGGCGCAAGGTCTGTGGGCTGATGTGCAGATGGCCGGCGACGGTATCCAGGTCGGGCCAGCGGGCGGCGTCGCGGCTGAGCAGCCGGCGCAGTTGGCTGCTCAGGCTGTGGCCATCGTCCGGGCGCGACAGCAGGTCGGCGGGGGAGCGTTCGAGGAAATGCTTGAGGGTGCGTTCGTCCTGCAGCAGCGGCATGTCCAGGTAACGGCTGTGGAACAACAGGCTGCTGCTGCGCGCTTCGAACACCAGCGGACAGGGAAACAGTAAGTCGTATTCGGCACCGTGGGGGGGCTTGGGGTAGCCGAAGGTCGCCTGTTCCAGGCCGATCCGCTGGCCAATCAGCCAACTGGCAAGGCGATGCCAGACTACCAGCAAGCTTTCAGTCAGGAAGTGATCCGGGTCCCACAGCGTCGAATCGTCCAGCACCAGCCGCACTCGCTCGCCTTCGGCTTCCAGCGTCAGGCTCGGCGCGTCGGGGAACAGGCTGTAGAACAGCAAGCCGCGCTGTAGGGCCTTGCCCAGGGTGCGACAGTGGATCAACGCGTGACACATCATGGCAAACGTCCCGGGTTTACTCGCAGCCCTGCCGAATCCCAGGTATTCGTCCCCCAATGCCAGCCACAGCGCCTGCAACAGACGCGCGAACTGCTCGGGCGCAATCCGCGCGCGCGGCTCATCCAACAACTCTGGGCTGATGCCCAACTGGTGCAGCAGAGGAAAGTAGTCGAAGCCTTGCCGACGCGCGCCGCCCAAGGCTGCGCGGGCGAAGTGGCTGGCGATCGTGCGTTGGCGCATGGCTGAAGTCCGTCCGTTGAGCGGGCGATGGTAGCAGGGCACTGCGGCTCGACAAGGCGGATATCCGCCAAATCCCGGAGTGATAAACGCCCTGTGGGCGGAAATCCGCCACATTCCACGCCCGTGTTTAACCCGTGAATAATTCCAGGAGCCTTCTGCAACAGCGCTTGTAGGGTTTTTCTGAAAAATGGCACGAGCCTTGCGATAGAGCACCCAGGTCTGCCGCGTGCAGCCGACAAAAAACAAATCCCTCCAGTGCAGGAGGGTTCGCAATTGAGGTGCCGTGGACGACAGGTGGAAGTCGTCAAACGGGACTCTTGAGGAAGGTTTGCCATGACGACTCGTCAGCCACTGTACAAATCCCTGTATTTCCAGGTGATCGTAGCCATTGCCATCGGTATTTTGCTCGGCCACTTCTATCCGCAGACCGGTGTTGCCCTCAAGCCATTTGGCGACGGGTTCATCAAACTGATCAAAATGGTCATCGCCCCCATCATCTTCTGTACCGTCGTGAGCGGCATCGCCGGCATGCAGAACATGAAGTCGGTGGGCAAGACCGGTGGCTTCGCGCTGCTGTACTTCGAAATCGTTTCCACCATCGCCCTGCTGATCGGCCTGGTGGTGGTCAACGTCGTGCAACCGGGCGCCGGCATGCACATCGATGTGTCGACCCTGGACACCAGCAAGATCGCCGGTTTCATCTCGGCTGGTAAAGACCAGAGCATCATTGCCTTCATCCTCAACGTGATCCCGAACACCATCGTCGGCGCGTTCGCCAACGGCGACATCCTGCAAGTGCTGATGTTCTCGGTGATCTTCGGTTTTGCCCTGCATCGCCTGGGTGCCTACGGCAAGCCGGTGCTGGACTTCATCGATCGCTTCGCCCACGTGATGTTCATCATCATCAACATGATCATGAAGCTGGCCCCCCTCGGTGCCTTCGGTGCCATGGCGTTCACGATCGGTGCCTATGGCGTCGGTTCGCTGGTGCAACTGGGCCAGCTGATGATCTGCTTCTACATCACCTGTGTGGTGTTCGTGCTGGTAGTGCTGGGCGCCATCTGCCGCGCCCACGGCTTCAGCGTCGTCAAGCTGATCCGCTACATCCGTGAAGAGCTGCTGATCGTGCTGGGCACTTCCTCGTCGGAATCGGCCCTGCCACGCATGCTGATCAAGATGGAGCGCCTGGGTGCCAAGAAGTCGGTCGTAGGCCTGGTGATCCCGACTGGCTACTCGTTCAACCTCGACGGTACTTCGATCTACCTGACCATGGCCGCAGTGTTCATCGCCCAGGCCACTGACACCCAGATGGACCTGACTCACCAGATCACCCTGCTGTTGGTGCTGCTGCTGTCGTCCAAAGGTGCGGCTGGCGTGACCGGTAGCGGTTTCATCGTGCTGGCGGCCACCCTGTCGGCCGTGGGCACCTTGCCGGTGGCCGGCCTGGCCCTGATCCTGGGTATCGACCGCTTCATGTCCGAAGCTCGTGCCCTGACCAACCTCGTGGGTAACGCTGTCGCCACGATCGTGGTTGCCAAGTGGGTCAAGGAGCTGGACGAAGACCAGTTGCAGACCGAGCTGGCTTCCGGTGGTCGTGGTATCTCCGACGTTCGTGAAGATGACGAGCAGATCGCAGCGGCGCAGATTGCAGCGGCTGAAACCTCTGCTCCAGGCGCTGTGAGGTAATTTTCAGGTTGCAATGAAAAACCCGCTTCGGCGGGTTTTTTATTGGTTCTCAATTTTGAAGCTCCCTCGCCACGATGGGTTCACACTGAGCGCAATCGTCATCCAAAACGACACCTGCGGTAATTGCCCCACCGCCAACCCCTGCCTAGTCTTTAGCCATCCCCCTCGGAGATCGCCCATGCAAGGCCCACTGGCATCGCTCAAGGTTCTGGACTTCTCGACCCTGCTGCCCGGGCCGTTCGCCTCGCTGTTGCTGGCGGACATGGGGGCCGAGGTGCTGCGCATCGAGTCGCCGACCCGCCAGGACCTGCTGCGGGTACTGCCGCCCCATGACCAGGGGGTATCGGCCAGCCACGCCTACCTCAACCGCAACAAACTCAGCCTGGCCCTGGACCTCAAGCAACCGGAAGCGTTGGCGGTGGTCACGCAGTTGCTGAAGGACTACGACATCCTGCTGGAACAGTTCCGCCCCGGCGTGATGGAGCGACTGGGCCTGGGGTACGAGGCCTTGAAGGCGATCAATCCGCGGCTGATCTACGTGTCGATCACCGGCTACGGCCAGACCGGACCCTACAAGGACCGCGCCGGCCACGACATCAATTACCTGGCCCTGGCGGGGCTGGCCAGCCACACCGGCCGTGCCGACAGCGGTCCGTTGCCGCTGGGGATCCAGGCGGCTGACATCGCCGGTGGTTCGTTGCACGGGGTGATCGGGCTGTTGGCGGCGGTCATCGCCCGCCAGCAAACCGGGCAGGGCCAGCACCTGGACGTGAGCATGACTGACTGTGTGTTCAGCCTCAACGCCATGGCCGGTGCCGGTTACCTGGCCTGCGGTGTCGAGCCGGGGTGGGAAAAGCAGATGCTCAACGGCGGCAGCTTCTATGACTATTACCGCACCCGCGATGGTCGCTGGATGTCGGTGGGCAGCCTGGAACCGGTGTTCATGCAGGCGTTGTGCGAGGCCTTGGGACGGCCGGAACTGGCGGCCCAGGGGTTGTCGCCCAAGCCTGAACAACAACATGCGCTCAAGCAGGCGCTGCAGGCCGAGTTTGAAAAACACGATTTCGCCGAGCTGTGCAGCCTGTTTGCCGGGATCGATGCCTGCGTCGAGCCGGTGCTGAGCCTGGAGGAAGCTGTCCGGCATCCGCAGTTACGGGCTCGGGAGCTGGTGACGCAGGTGCCCCGGGGTGATGGTTCGAGCCAGGCGCAGATGGCTTGTCCATTGAGATTTTCCGAAGGGTTGCCCGAGCCTCGGCATATTGGCGCGGGGTTGGGGGCGCATACGGATCAGGTGCTGGGGGAGTTGGGGTTCAGTGCGCAGCGGATCGAAGCGTTGCGTAAGCGCGGGGTGGTTTTGTAGCGTCTGTCAGGCCGCCATCGCGAGCAAGCTCGCTCCCACACTGGATTTGCGGCGCTCACAAAACCCCTGTGGGAGCGAGCTTGCTCGCGATGAGGCCTGCCCCTGACACTACAAAATCCTGCTACTCGACCCGCGTCTCCCCACTGAACACCAAGGTACTGCGGCAGCTACGGCACAAATACCGCCGCCCCTGGCGCACCAGGCTGTGGCGCTGGGCCGAGAACGGGAAGTCGCTGCCGTCGCAGGGGCATTTGTAGATGTAGCGGGTCACGCTGCGGCGTTTGATTTCGTAGGTGTGGCAGCGGTTGGGCGGCAGTTCGTACACCCCGCGCATGATCAGTTGCCATTCCTCGCCATGGGGCTGGATGCGTTCGCCAAACAGTTGATGGGCGATCAGGTGTGCGACTTCATGGGCGACGGTCTGCTTGAGGAAGTCTTCGGCGTTTTCCCGGTACAACTGTGGATTGAAGCGCAGCAGATTCTCATGCAGGTGCGCGACACCGGCCTTCTGGCCACGCAATTTGAAGCTGACCACGGGGCGTTTGAAAGGACGTTTGAAAAAGGATTCGGCTTGTTGGTAACACTCTTCGACGCGGGTATTGAGTTGCTCGAGCATGCTTTACGGGTCTCCAGAAGCCCGAGTATGCCGCAAGCGTCGGCCGTTGCGAATCGTCCAGGCGCCCAGTGGTCGTTTCGAGCGGCTCAAACACAGGAAGGCCGCCTTGCGGCGGCCTGTGTCGGCAGATCCTGTTTTTATTGGAGGGTACTATCGGGACCTTTTCATTCCTTCAATTGGTATAGACCGGGCCGACGCCGAGCCCCCAGACAATCACCGTGAACGCCATGATGGCCACCAGCACCACCAGGCCGACGGCGAGCACCGAGCTGGAAAACAGAAAACCTTCGTCCTGGGGAATGTTCATGAACGTCGGCAAGCCCACATACAGCAGGTAGACCGTGTAGCAGATCGCCGCTGTGCCGACGATCATCCCCAGCCACATGTGCGGGTAGAGCGCCGCCAGGCCGCCGATGAACAAAGGTGTCGCGGTGTAGGTGGCGAACGCGACGCAACGGGCCAGGCTCGGATTGGCGTCGTAGGTGCGGGCCATCCAGTGGATGAAGGCGCCCATCACTGCCACACCGCCCAACATGGCCAGGTACGACATGACGGTCATCCATAGCGCACTTTCCTGGGTAAGCATGACCGGTGCACGATTGCCGATGACCCATCCCACCTGTGTGGTGCCGATGAACGCCGAAATCGCGGGAATGGCCGCCAGGATCAGCGTGTGGGTGAGGTACATGTGGCTGATGCTTTCCTCCTGATCGCCACGGATTTCTTTCCATTCTTGATCAGGGTGGGTAAAGAGCCCCACGACATGAGAGATCATAGTCAGTCACTCCTTTGTTATTGCCATCGCCCCCCAACGGAGCGCCTACGGGCCAAATGGCCGGGTAAGTAAAGGTCTGTAAGTGTGTGCGACCTTATGTCGCAGTATAGAAAGGAGTCACCCCGAGGGGGATGGGGGGCTTAGAGCAAATCGCGCTGTAAAGGAAAAGGCTAATCGCGGCTTGATCTGTGCGCGCAAACCTTGCAGGCAGGAACGTGCCACATCCGGGATTTTTTGCGTAAAATGCCGGCCTTTCGTCACACCTCACGGATTTCGCGTCATGGGCACTCTTACGGTCAACCAGAACAAACTGCAAAAGCGCCTGCGCCGCCAGGCCGGTGAGGCGGTCGCCGATTTCAACATGATCGAGGACGGCGACAAGGTCATGGTCTGCCTATCCGGCGGCAAGGACAGCTACACCTTGCTCGATGTGCTGATGCATCTGCAGAAGGTTGCGCCGATCAAGTTCGACATCGTCGCGGTGAACATGGATCAAAAGCAGCCCGGGTTCCCCGAGCATGTGCTGCCGGCCTACCTTCAGTCGCTGGGCGTGGAATATCACATCGTCGAGAAAGACACCTATTCGGTGGTCAAGGAACTGATTCCCGAAGGCAAGACCACCTGTTCGCTGTGCTCACGCCTGCGGCGCGGAACGCTCTACACCTTCGCCGACGAGATCGGTGCGACCAAGATGGCCCTGGGGCACCATCGCGACGACATCGTCGAGACCTTCTTCCTGAACATGTTCTACAACGGCTCGCTCAAGGCCATGCCGCCCAAGCTGCGCGCCGATGACGGGCGCAACGTGGTGATCCGCCCGCTGGCCTATTGCAGCGAGAAAGACATCCAGGCCTATTCGGATTTCAAGCAATTCCCGATCATCCCCTGCAACCTGTGCGGCTCCCAGGAAAACCTGCAGCGTCAGGTGGTCAAGGAGATGCTCCAGGAATGGGAACGCAAGACGCCGGGTCGTACCGAGAGCATTTTCCGCGGCCTGCAGAACGTCATTCCGTCGCAACTGGCGGACCGCAACCTGTTTGACTTCACCAACCTGCGCATCGATGAAAACGCCACGCCGCGGTTCGTCAATGTGGTGAATCTCTGACTCTACCGATAGTTATTACGGCGCTTGAAAGCGCCGTTTTCATTTCTAACCCCCAGGAGAGGGCATGCGCGATTACAAGTGGCTGCACGAGTACTGTCTGAACCGCTTCGGTTCGGCGGCTGAACTGGAAGCCCGTCTGCCGGTGCCCAAGACCCCGGCGCAACTGCGCAAGATCAGCGACGATCGTTACCTCTCGACCATGGCGCTGCGGGTCTTCCGCGCCGGGCTCAAGCACAGCCTGGTGGACGCCAAGTGGCCGGCGTTCGAGGAAGTGTTCTTCAAGTTCGACCCGGAAAAAGTCGTGTTGATGGGGGCTGAGCATCTGGAGCGATTGATGCAGGATACGCGGATCATCCGCCACCTGGGCAAGCTCAAGAGCGTGCCGCGCAACGCGCAACTGATCCTGGACGTGGCCCATGAAAAGGGCAGCTTCGGCGCGCTGGTCGCCGACTGGCCAGTGACCGACATCGTCGGCCTGTGGACCTATCTGAAAAAACACGGCCATCAGTTGGGCGGCCTGTCGGCACCGCGCTTCCTGCGCATGATGGGCAAGGACACCTTCACGCCCAGTTATGACGTAGTGGCGGCGCTCAATGCCCAGGAGATCATCGACAAAGTCCCCACCAGCCAGCGGGACCTGGCGACGGTGCAGAACGCCTTCAACCAGTGGCATGAACAGAGTGGCGGACGGCCGATGTCGCAGATTTCGATGATGCTGGCTTACACCGTCAATCATTGAAATCGCGTCGCGCCCATCGCGAGCAAGCTCGCTCCCACACTGGATCTTTGGCGTTCACAAACCCCCTGTGGGAGCGAGCTTGCTCGCGATAGCGGCCTATCAGGCGACGGAAGGCTCGCCTTCGCCCGCCAACCGCCGGTTCAACTGGAACCGCCACCGCACATACAACAACGCCGAGCAGAACACCGCCACGCTCGCCGCCATTTCCAGCACGCCGAACAACTGTCGGTTGGGGTCGTAGGCCGCCAGCGCACCCTTGATGAAATACAGGTTCACTACAAAGCACATCCACGAGTGTCCACGGGCGCTGCCGGTGAGCATGCCGGGGGCGAGTATCAGCAGCGGCACCAGTTCGATCAGCAGAATGACCCAGGGGCGCGCGCCGTGCAGGTCGGCGATCAGCAGGTAATAGGCGCTGAGCAACCCCACCAGGCCGAAAAAGCACAGCAGGCTGAGGATGCGGGCGATGCGTACGCGCGGTTCCAGCCATTGGATCGAAGGCAGGATCTTCGGCTTCTTAGCCACGGCCGTTCTCCAGCAACAGGGCGGTTTTCGCCAGGCGCAAACCCAAGGCGCGGCACAGGGCGACCTCATGTTCGTTCAAGCCGCTTTTGCCGTCGGCCCCGGCGTGATGGCTCGGGCCGTAGGGCGTGCCACCGCCCTGGGTGTCGATCAGGGCCGATTCGCTGTAGGGCAGGCCGGTGATCAGCATGCCGTGGTGCAGCAGCGGCAGCATCATCGACAGCAGGGTGGTTTCCTGGCCGCCGTGCAGGCTCGCGGTGGAGGTGAACACCCCGGCCGGTTTGCCCACCAGGGCGCCGGTCAGCCACAGGTTGCTGGTGCCGTCGAGAAAGTACTTGAGCGGCGCGGCCATGTTGCCGAAACGGGTCGGGCTGCCCAAGGCCAGGCCAGCGCAGTTCTTCAGGTCATCAAGGCTGGCGTAGAGCGGGCCTTGCTCAGGGATGTCCGGCGAAACCGCTTCGCACTCGGCGGAAATGGCCGGCACTGTACGCAACCTGGCTTCCAGCCCGGCCTGCTCGACACCACGGGCGATCTGCCGGGCCATTTCGTTGGTGGAGCCGCTGCGGCTGTAATACAACACCAGGATGTACGGCGTGGTCACGGCAGGATCTCCAGGATCTTCTCCGGCGGACGGCCGATCACGGCCTTTTCCCCGGCTTCCAGAATCGGCCGTTCCATGAGTTTCGGGTGGGCGGCGATGGCCGCGATCAACTGGGCCTGGCTCAGGCTTTCGTCGGCCAGGTTCAAGTCTTTGTATTCGTCCTCGCCGGTGCGCAGCAATTGCCGGGCGGTGATGCCGAGCTTGCCCAGCAGGCGTTCCAGGTGCGTGGCGTCGAGCGGGGTTTCCAGGTAACGGACCACGGTGGGCGTCAGGCCACGGGCCTCCAACAGTTCCAGCGCACCGCGGGATTTCGAGCAGCGCGGGTTGTGATAAAGCGTCAGATCGGTCATGAGTGGGTCGCATCTTGCGTAAGGTGGCGGCTATTCTACTGTGCCGCGAAGCCCCTAGCACCTGAGAGAGGCGACGGGTCGCAGCAGCGTTCACATTCAGACAAGGATTGGCACATGGCAAGGCGATTGACGGCGGCACTGACATTCATCGGCATTTTGTTGCTCGCCGGCTGCGGGAACGACTACGGCGTGGACCAGAACGGCCAGGCCATTGCCTCGCAGCGGTTGGACAAACAGTGGGTGGTGCTCAACTACTGGGCCGAATGGTGTGCGCCGTGCCGTACCGAAATCCCGGAATTCAATGCCTTGGCCGAACAGCTCAAGGGCCGCAATGTCGGTGTGTTCGGGGTCAACTTCGACCAGATGCAGGGCGAAGAGCTCAAGAGTGCCAGCGACAAGATGGGGATTCGCTTCACGGTGCTGGCCCGGGATCCGGCCGAGATCTTCGACCTTCCTCGCAGCGAAGGGCTACCGGTGACGTACATCATCGATAACAAGGGCAAGGTGCGCGAGCAGTTGCTGGGGGAGCAGACGGCGGCGGGGGTGATGGCCAAGCTTGAGGCGTTGCAAGCGCTCAAGTGATGATCATTCCCACGCTCCGCGTGGGAATGCAGCCCGGGACGCTCTGCGTCCCAAAAGCGGAACGCGGAGCGTCCCCAGAGGCGTTCCCACGCGGAGCATGGGAACGATCAAGTGGGGCCGGAGCTCAGCCCTCTTCCAGCCACCAACGCAGCGGCTTGCCCTGGGCCGGCCAGAAGCGCATTTGCTCGATGGGCGAGATGTCCCAGCGCTCGACCTTTTCCAGGGCCTGCAAGAAGCGCGTTTCTTGCTCCATCACCGCCGGGGCGCAGAGTTTGCGTGTGCTGCCGATCTTGCCGAAGCTCAAGCGGTGACCTTCCAGGGTGTAGGGCGCGAACCAGTGGTTGCAGCCGCCGTTGCCATAGGCGCGACCGTCATCCCCAAGGGTGATGGTCAGGTGGCTGTAGTCCATCAATGGCCGTTCACCGATCCACTCCAGGATGTAGCTGCGGTTATGTTGCAGCTGCACAGGTTCAGCGGCACAGCCCATCAGGCTCATGCCGATCAACGCGGACAGGGCCAAACGTTTCATCAGGCGGCTTCCTGGCATTTCGGGCACAGGTGTTTTTCACCCACGGTGGTCCAGCCCAGTTCGGCGATTCGCGCGGTGGCGGCCGGTTTTTCGGCCTTGACGCCGAGCTTGGCATCCACGGCGAATTCGAAGCTCAGTTCCTTGGCGCAGCTGTCGCAGTTGACCTGCCAGGTGTGGATCGCCAGTTCGCCGAACACCGGGCCGGTGGTCATGGCCGTCCATTGGCCCATGGGCTTGAGCAGGTGCCGCACGGTGTCCACGGTCAGGCGCATGGACAAGTCCTTGCTGCCCTTGAGCGTGACGAGCAACACATCATTGGCCTGGATCGAACCGCCATTGCCGGTGACCTGGTAGCGGCCCGGCGCCAGCGCGCGGACTTCGGTCAAGGTGTGCTGAGGGTTCATCAGGGTGTAGCGGAAATCGTGTTCGGCCATGGGTCCTCCAAATAGGCGCGACATGCTAGCACGGGGCATGGCTTTGGATGCTCCATAAGGGATCTGACCGACGAAACTCCACCCTGTGGGAGCGAGCTTGCTCGCGAAGGCGGCGGACCAGTCAGTATCGATGTTGACTGACACACCGCTATCGCGAGCAAGCTCGCTCCCACAGGGTTTGTGCCGGCTCAAGGTTTAGCTGTCTATCAGGTTTTGCGGCGTGCCGGCGGCCCAGGCGGCGATGTTGTCCAGGGTGGTCATGGCAATCGCCGCCAAGGCTTCATGGGTCAGGAACGCCTGGTGTGCGGTGACGATCACGTTGGGGAAGGTCAACAGCCGGGCCAGCACGTCGTCCTGCAAGGGCAGGTCGGAGCGGTCCTTGAAAAACAGCTGGGCTTCTTCCTCGTACACATCCAGGCCCAGGTAGCCCAACTGGCCGCTTTTCAACGCCTCGATCAAGGCCGGTGTGTCCACCAGGCCGCCGCGCCCGGTATTGATCAGCATGGCGCCGCGTTGCATCGCAGCAAGCGATCGGGCGTTGATCAGGTGTCGGCTTTGTTTATTGAGCGGGCAATGCAGGCTGATGATCTGCGCCTGCGCGAGCAGCTCGGCCAAGGGCAGGTAGCGGGCGCCCAAAGCTTCGACCTGCGGGTTGGGGTAGGGGTCATAGGCCAGCAACTGGCAGCCGAAGCCGGCCATGATCCGCGCGAACGTCGCGCCGATCTGCCCGGTGCCGATCACCCCGACGGTCTTGCCCACCAGATCGAACCCGGTCAGCCCATGCAGGCTGAAATTGCCGTCCCGGGTACGGTTGTAGGCGCGGTGCAGGCAGCGATTGAGGGCCATGATCAATGCCACGGCATGTTCGGCCACGGCATGGGGCGAGTAGGCCGGCACCCGGACGATGCTCAAGCCCAGGCGTTGGGCGGCGAGCAGGTCGACGTGGTTGTAGCCGGCCGAGCGCAGGGCTATCAGCCGCGTGCCTCCTTCGGCCAGCCGCTCCAGCACCGGGGCGCTGAGGTCATCGTTGATGAAGGCGCACACCACTTCATGCCGTTCGGCCAGGGCCACGGTGTCGAGGTTCAGACGGGCGGGCTGGAATTGCAATTGAAGACCTGCGGGCGTCGGGGCCTTGGTGAAACTGTCGCGGTCGTAGGTCTGGCTGCTGAAAAAAATCACGCGCATGGCGGCCTCCTGGCAGAAAAAAACAAGCCCGTAGGAGCTGTCGGAACGTGGATTTTCAGCGATTCCGGTTCCCTGGATCTTGCCCTGGATCAGGCGCTGATACGGGCCTCGCTGGCCAGGCGGTTGATGGCCCGCTCCAACTCTTCCAGGGCGGCGGTGGCCTTGGGATCCTGTTGCTTGAGCAGGGTTTCGCTGCGCTGGCAGGCCGCCCGCAATTGCGGTACGCCGCAGTAGCGGGTGGCGCCGTGCAGGCGGTGGACGCGTTCGATCAGTGCGTTGTGATCGTTGGCCTCGCTGGCCTGGCGGATCGCTTCGCGGTCGGCTTCCAGGGACGCCAGCAGCATCGCCAGCATGTCCGCCGCCAGGTCAGCCTTGCCGGCGGCCAGGCGCAGGCCTTCTTCGTGATCGAGCACCAGCAGTTCGCTGCCGCCCTGGGCATCGCCGCTGCGCTCCGGTGACTGGTTGCGCAGGGCCAGGCCAGTCCATTTGAGCACCACCTGGGCCAGTTGCCGCTCGCTGATGGGTTTGGTCAGGTAGTCGTCCATGCCGCTTTGCAGCAGGGCACGCTTTTCGTTGGCCATGGCGTGGGCGGTGAGGGCGACGATCGGCAGCGGCGTGCAGTGCCGCTCGCTTTCCCACAGGCGGATCGCCTCGGTGCTCTGGCGACCGTCCATGCCGGGCATCTGCACGTCCATCAAGACCAGGTCGAAGGTTTCCTTCTGCACGGCCTTGACCGCCGCATAGCCGCTTTCCACGGCCAGCACCTTGGCGCCCATGTCTTCGAGCAGGGTTTGCACCAGCAGCAGGTTGGCCGGGTTGTCGTCCACGCACAGCACTTTCGGGGCGCGGCTGGAAACCGGCTCGTGGGGTTCGCTGCGGGTCGGGCGCGGGTTGACCAGGTCGGAAAGCGCGCGGCGCAACTTGCGGGTGCAGGCCGGCTTGGCCTGGAGCTGGCTGTGAGGGTTGGGCACCGAGAGGTGGTACAGGGTCTGTTCGGTGGTGGGGCACAGCACGAGTACTTTGCAGCCCAGGTGCTCAAGATCCCAGATGTGTTGGTTGAGGCGCTCCGGCGGCATGTCGTTGCTGGTGATGCCCAGCACGGCCAGGTCGATCGCCTGATCGGTCTGGTGGGCGACGGTGATGCCGTTGGTCAGGCTTTCCAGGGTGTTGAACGGCGTCACTTGCAGGCCGCAGTCTTCGAGCTGGTGCTGCAAGGCCTGGCGGGCCAGTTCGTGATTCTCCAGCACCGCCACGCGCCGGCCCAGCAACGGCGGGCCGGGCAGGTCCTCGGCATCGTCGCGGGTCTTGGGCAGACGCAGGCTGATCCAGAACTCCGAACCTTCGCCCGGTGTGCTGTCGACGCCGATCTCGCCACCCATCTGTTCCACCAGGCGCTTGGAAATCACCAGGCCCAACCCGGTGCCCCCTGGTTGCCGCGACAGTGAGTTGTCAGCCTGGCTGAATGCCTGGAACAGCGCTCGCACATCCTGGTTGGACAGGCCGATGCCGGTGTCCTGGATGCTGATGCGCAATTGCACGCTGTCTTCGTGCTCGTCTTCGAGCATGGCCCGGGCGACGATGGTGCCTTCGCGGGTGAACTTGATGGCGTTGCTCACCAGGTTGGTGAGGATCTGCTTGAGGCGCAGCGGATCGCCCACCAGCGACAGCGGCGTGTCCCGGTAGACCAGGCTCACCAGTTCCAACTGCTTGGCATGGGCGGCGGGGGCGAGGATGGTCAGGGTGTCTTGCAGCAGGTCGCGCAGGTTGAACGGAATGCTGTCGAGCACCAACTTGCCGGCCTCGATCTTCGAAAAGTCGAGGATCTCGTTGATGATCCCCAGCAGGCTGTCGGCGGATTTCTCGATGGTGCCCAGGTAGTCGAGCTGGCGCGGGGTCAGTTCGCTTTTCTGCAACAGGTGGGTAAAACCGAGGATGCCGTTGAGCGGTGTGCGTATTTCATGGCTCATGTTCGCCAGGAACTCGGATTTGATCCGGCTCGCTTCCAGGGCTTCCTTGCGGGCCAGGTCCAGCTCGATGTTCTGGATCTCGATGGTTTCCAGGTTCTGGCGCACGTCTTCGGTGGCCTGGTCGATGCTGTGCTGCAATTCTTCCTGGGCGTTCTGCAAGGTACTGGCCATGCGGTTGATGCCCGAGGCCAGTTCGTCCAGCTCCTGGCTGCCCAGCGGCGGCAGGCGGGTTTCCAGGTGACCGTCCTTGAGTTGCGCCACGGCCTGCTTGATCTGGCTCAGTGGACGGTTGATCGTGCGGCCCATGCGCAGGGCCAGCAACCCGGTCAGGCACAGGCCGGCGGCGATCAGCAGCAGGCTGGCGAACAGGCTGCGATAGCCACGCAGCAACATGCCGCTGTGGGACAACTCCAACTCGACCCAGCCCAGCAGGCGGTCGGCTTCTTCGGGGATCAGTTCGCCCGCCAGGTTGCGGTGCTTGCCGAATACCGGCAGCAGGTAGCGCGTGGCGTCGTTGCCAGTGCGTTGCAGTAGCTGCGTGCTGTTGCCTTCCGGCGCCCGGTTGAGCATGGTCGGGCCGGCGTGGGCCAGTGGTATGCGGTCGGGGGCGAGGAAGGTTACGGCGCGCACGTCCGCCTGTTCGAGGGACTGGGTGGCGATGCGCTCCAGCAGATCGGTGTCCTGGCGGCTCATGGCTGGGGCGACCAGCGGCGCAAGTTGTTCGGCGATCATCTCGCCACGTTGCAACAACTGGGCGTGCAGGTCCGATTGCTGCATCCAGGTGAAATAGCCGCCCAGGACCAGCGCCATCAGGCTGGTCGGCAACAGGGTCAGCAACAGCACGCGGCCTTTGATTCCCAGTTTCTTGAGCACACTTGTCTCCTGCATCCAGCGTCTGATTGAGCGGTGCGCGCATCCGGCACGCATTACCTGCGCAGTGTAGCGATTTGCGGGCGGGCGATCTTCGTAAAATTCACAAGGCGATGGGCGCGCGGTCCATGGGATAGCCATCGAGGGAAAGCTAAGCGCGTGCTCGGCTTTCGCCTCGCTTATTCCCATAAGCCATAACCCCCTTACTTTGCGTGATATGGCCTGGCCAGGTTTGCCGGTATGATAGGCGCCCCCGCAGTCCGGATTGCGAATACGCCATGACTCTGCAGTACCCAACCATCGCCGATTGCGTCGGCAACACTCCGCTGGTCCGTTTGCAACGCTTGCCCGGCGTGACCACCAATACGCTTTTGCTCAAGCTCGAAGGGAATAACCCGGCGGGTTCGGTCAAGGACCGGCCGGCGCTGTCAATGATCACCCGTGGCGAATTGCGCGGGCAGATCCAGCCCGGCGACACGCTGATCGAGGCGACCTCCGGCAACACCGGTATTGCCCTGGCGATGGCAGCGGCGATCAAGGGCTACAAGATGATCCTGATCATGCCCGACAACTCCAGCGCCGAGCGCAAGGCGGCGATGACGGCCTACGGTGCCGAGTTGATCCTGGTGACTCAGGAGGAGGGCATGGAGGGTGCCCGGGACCTGGCCGAGCGCATGCAGGCCGAGGGTCGTGGCAAGGTGCTGGACCAGTTCGCCAACGGCGACAATCCCGAGGCCCACTACACCACCACCGGCCCTGAGATCTGGCGCCAGACCGACGGCACCATCACCCATTTCGTCAGCTCGATGGGCACCACCGGCACCATCATGGGCACCTCGCGCTACCTCAAAGAACAGAACCCGAACGTGCAGATCATCGGCCTGCAACCGATGGAAGGTTCGGCCATTCCAGGCATTCGTCGCTGGCCCGAGGAGTATCTGCCAAAGATCTACCAGGCCGAGCGCGTGGACCGCATCATCGACATGGCCCAGAGCGAAGCCGAGGACGTGACCCGTCGCCTGGCTCGCGAAGAAGGCATCTTCTGCGGCGTATCTTCGGGCGGTGCCGTGGCGGGGATGCTGCGTCTGTCCAAGGAAGTTGAAAATGCGGTGATCGTCGCGATCATCTGCGACCGTGGCGACCGTTACCTGTCGACCGGCATTTTCGACGCGCCCAACTGATGGCCAAGCAAGAAAGAGGCTTGCGCTTCCAACCCAGCGGCGGAAGCCGGGCCCCGCAAGTGCCCACCGGTAAAAAGCAGCGCTTGACCATCGAACGCCTGGCCAACGATGGCCGGGGCATTGCCTTTGTTGACGGGCGCACCTGGTTTGTCATCGGTGCCCTGGCCGGCGAAGAAGTCGAGGCGCGGGTGCTCGGTGCCCATGGCAAAGTGGTCGAGGCACGTACCGAGCGTGTGTTCCTGCCCAGTGAACTGCGTCGTGCGGCGCCGTGCATCCATGCCGGTCGCTGTGGCGGTTGCAGCGTCCAACATTTGCCCCATGACGAACAACTCGCCCTGAAACAGCGCATGCTCGCCGAGCAATTGTCGCGGGTGGCCGGGGTTGAGCCGCAAGAGTGGGCAGCGCCGTTGAGCGGGCCGGAGTTCGGTTATCGACGTCGCGCCCGGGTGGCGGTGCGCTGGGACCAGAAAGCGAAAAAACTCGAAGTCGGTTTCCGTGCCGTCGGCAGCCAGGACATCGTTGCCATCGGTGATTGCCCGGTGCTGGTACAGCCCTTGCAGCCGATCATGAGCCGTCTGCCGGAAATGCTGCGTCGCTTGAGCAAACCCCAGGCGCTGGGGCATGTGGAGTTGTTCGCCGGTTCGTCCCTCGCGGTATTGCTGCGCCACATGGCGCCGCTGTCGGAGGCCGACCTGACGATCCTCAAGGACTTCTGTGCGTTCCATGAAGCCCAGTTGTGGCTGCACGGTGAAGGTGAGCCGCGACCGGTGGAGCCTGGGCAGGCCCTGGGGTTCCGCCTGGATGCCTGGGACCTCGAGCTGGCCTACCGGCCGGGGGATTTCATCCAGGTGAACGCCGGGGTCAACGAGGCGATGATCGCCCAGGCCCTGCAATGGCTGGCACCGCAAGCCGAGGAGCGGGTGCTGGATCTGTTCTGCGGCCTGGGCAACTTTGCCTTGCCGCTGGCCAAAAGCGTGCGCCAGGTGGTGGCCGTCGAAGGCGTGCAGACCATGGTGGAGCGTGCGGCGGCCAATGCCGTCAGCAACAATTTGAATAACACTGCCTTTTTTCAGGCCGATTTATCCCAGCCTCTGGCTGATGCCGAATGGATCGGCGAGGGCTTTTCTGCGGTACTCTTGGACCCACCCCGTGACGGTGCTTTCGAGGTGGTGCGCAAGCTGTCGTCCCTGGGTGCCAAACGGTTGGTTTATGTTTCGTGCAACCCGGCAACTTTGGCCCGGGATACGGTCGAACTGATCAAGCAGGGCTACCGGTTAAAACGTGCCGGGATTCTCGATATGTTTCCTCAAACGGCGCATGTCGAGGCCATGGCGTTATTTGAAGCGAGCCAGGATGGCTTGTCCGACTGACCCGTTCGTGCCAACCCGCCACAGCCCTGGGCGCAAACACGGGCATGAAGGTCAGCGAAGTTGACGCATTGAATCTGCGTCGTAGGGAAGGTAAGTAAAGATGGTACAGGTGAGAGCACACCAGCCGATCAACACCGACGGCAGTATCAATCTCGAGGCTTGGCTCGATCATGCGGTCAGCGTCGACATGGCTCTGGATCGCGAAGCCTTGAAGGCCGCCTGCGAGTTCGCTCGCGAGGCGGAGCAGCAACACAACGCGGCGAAGAACCTGTGGTCCGAAGGCACCTCGAGTTTCCAGACGGGCCTGGAGATCGCCGAAATTCTCGCGGACCTCAAGCTCGACCAGGATTCGCTGGTGGCGGCGGTGCTGTACCGCGGCGTGCGCGAAGGGCAGATCCAGCTACCGGTGGTCAGCCAGCGCTTCGGCACGGTGGTGGCCAAGCTGATCGACGGCGTGCTGCGCATGGCGGCCATCAGTGCCAGCCTCAGCCCGCGCCAGTCCATGGTGCTGGGCACCCAGGGCCAGGTGGAAAACCTGCGCAAGATGTTGGTGGCGATGGTCGACGACGTGCGTGTCGCGCTGATCAAGCTGGCCGAACGCACCTGTGCGATCCGCGCCGTGAAGTCAGCCGATGACGAAAAACGCAATCGCGTCGCCCGGGAGGTGTTCGACATCTATGCACCCCTGGCCCACCGTCTCGGCATCGGTCACATCAAGTGGGAGCTGGAGGATCTGTCCTTCCGCTACCTGGAGCCCGATCAGTACAAGCAGATCGCCAAGCTGCTGCATGAGCGGCGCCTGGATCGCGAGCGCTTCATCACCGATGTGATGACCCAGTTGCGAGAAGAACTGCAGGCCACCGGCGTGGTAGCAGACATCAGTGGCCGGGCCAAGCACATCTACTCGATCTGGCGAAAAATGCAGCGCAAAGGCCTGGAATTCAGCCAGATCTACGACGTTCGCGCCGTTCGCGTCCTAGTCCCGGAAATGCGCGACTGCTACACCGCGCTGGGGATCGTCCATACCTTGTGGCGGCACATTCCGAAGGAGTTCGACGACTACATCGCCAATCCCAAGGAAAACGGCTATCGCTCGCTGCACACTGCAGTGATCGGCCCCGAGGGTAAGGTGCTGGAAGTGCAGATCCGCACCCATGCCATGCACGAGGAGGCCGAGCTGGGCGTCTGCGCCCACTGGAAATACAAGGGCACCGACGTCAAGTCCGGATCCAATCACTATGAAGAGAAAATCTCCTGGCTGCGTCAGGTGCTCGAGTGGCATGAGGAGCTGGGTGACATTGGTGGCCTGGCCGAACAGCTGCGGGTCGATATCGAGCCGGACCGGGTCTATATCTTCACCCCCGACGGCCACGCCATCGACCTGCCCAAGGGCGCGACGCCGCTGGACTTCGCCTACCGGGTCCACACCGAGATCGGCCACAACTGCCGTGGCGCCAAGATCAACGGGCGGATCGTACCGCTCAACTACAGCCTGCAGACCGGTGAGCAGGTCGAGATCATCACCAGCAAGCACGGTACGCCGAGCCGCGACTGGCTGAACCCGAACCTGGGCTACATCACCACCTCGCGGGCGCGGGCGAAAATCGTCCACTGGTTCAAGTTGCAGGCTCGCGACCAGAACGTCGCCGCCGGCAAGACCCTGCTCGAGCGTGAACTCGGTCGCCTGGGCCTGCCTCAGGTGGATTTCGACAAGCTGGCCGAAAAAGCCAACATGAAAACCGCCGAGGACATGTTCGCCGCCCTCGGTGCCGGCGATCTGCGCCTGGCGCAGTTGGTCAACCTGGCCCAGCAACTGGTGGAGCCGGAGAGGGGCAACGAGCAACTGGAGCTGATTCCGCGCAAGGCTACCGGCTACAAGCCGGGCAAGCGCGGCGATATCCAGATCCAGGGCGTGGGCAACCTGATGACCCAGATGGCGGGCTGCTGCCAGCCACTGCCGGGGGATGCGATCGTCGGCTACATCACCCAGGGCCGTGGCGTGAGCATTCACCGCCAGGACTGTGCCTCGGTGCTGCAACTGGCCGGTCGCGAGCCGGAGCGGATCATCCAGGTCAGTTGGGGCCCGGTGCCGGTGCTCACCTATCCGGTGGACATCGTCATCCGCGCCTACGACCGATCAGGTCTGTTGCGTGACGTGTCTCAGGTGTTGCTGAACGAGCGGATCAACGTGTTGGCGGTCAACACCCGTTCGAACAAGGAAGACAACACCGCGCTGATGTCCCTGACCATCGAGATTCCGGGGCTGGATGCGCTGGGGCGGTTGCTGGGGCGGATTTCCCAGTTGCCGAACATCATCGAGACCCGGCGCAACCGGACGCCAGGGTGATCCCGTGATTGATGTGGGAGCGAGCTTGCTCGCGATGAGGGCCTTGCAGTCAAGGATGTAGTGACTCAAAAGCCGCAATCGCGAGCAAGCTCGCTCCCACAGGGTTTTGTGTGATGAGACGGATTTAATGTACAGCCTTGAAGACCTGCTCCACCTGATGAACCGCCTGCGGGACCCGCAGTACGGCTGCCCGTGGGACATCCAGCAAACCTACGCGAGCATCGTCCCTCATACCCTGGAAGAAGCCTACGAGGTGGCCGATGCCATCGAGCGCGGCGATTTCGATCACTTGCAGGGCGAGTTGGGCGACCTGTTGTTCCAGGTGGTGTATTACAGCCAACTGGCCCGGGAAGAAAACCGCTTCGAATTTGCCGGTGTGATCGACAGCATCACCCGCAAGCTGATCCGCCGCCATCCCCATGTGTTTCCTACCGGTGACCTATATGCGCCCGTGGATATCCCGCGCCTGAGCGAAGAACAGGTCAAGCGGCGCTGGGAGGAAATCAAGGCAGAGGAACGGGCCGAGAAAGCCTCGGCACCCGAGCAGTTGTCATTGCTCGACGATGTGCCGGGAGCGCTGCCGGCGTTGTCCCGTTCGGCGAAGCTGCAAAAGCGTGCCGCTCAGGTCGGTTTCGACTGGCCGGGCCCGTTGCCGGTGCTCGACAAGGTGCGGGAGGAACTGGACGAAGTGCTCGAAGCCATGGCCGACAACGATCAGGTGGCCATCAGCGATGAGATCGGCGATCTGCTGTTCAGTGTGGTGAACCTGGCTCGTCACTTGAAAGTGGACCCGGAAACCGCGCTGCGCGACGCCAACGGAAAGTTCGAGCGGCGGTTCCGATTTATCGAACAGGCATTGCGCGACACCCACCGTCCCATGGAAGATTGCACCCTCGAAGAGTTGGACGCCTTGTGGGGCGAAGCCAAACGTCAGGAAAAGAATTTGCCCAGCTGTGGCTGAGGCCGTTGCCTAAGTGAGTAAGCACCATGAGCCTTTCCCTTCGCGACCAGTTGCTCAAAGCAGGGCTGGTCAACCAAAAGCAGGCCAAGCAGGTCGGCAAAGAGAAACAGAAGCAGCAACGCCTGGCCCATAAAGGCCAGATCGAACTGGATGACTCCCAGCAGCGCGCCGCCCAGGAGGCCATGGCCGAGAAGGTCAAGCGCGACCAGGAACTCAACCGTCAGCAGCAGGAAAAGGTCGAGCAGAAGGCTCGGGCCGCGCAGATCAAGCAATTGATCGAAGTCTCGCGCCTGCCGAAGCTGACTACTGAGGACTATTACAACTTCGTCGACGACAAGAAGGTCAAGCGCATCTCGGTCAACACTCTGATGCGCAACAAGCTGAGCAGTGGCTCGCTGGCGATTGTCCACCATGCCGGCGGTTACGAAGTGATCCCGCGCGAGGCGGCCCTGAAGATCCAGGAGCGCGACCCCCAGCGCATCGTCCAGCTCAACACCCAGACCGAAGAAGTGGATGCCGATGATCCGTACGCGGCGTATCAGATTCCTGATGATTTGATGTGGTAAGCCGAGCGCAATGCCATTGAGTTGAAACACAAAACCTGTGGGAGCGAGCTTGCTCGCGATGGCGGTATATCAGTGGCAGTAACATTGACTGACACGACGTCATCGCGAGCAAGCTCGCTCCCATAAAGTGTTTCTGTCGTTCAGGATTCTGCCATTTCCCGCGAGTGCAGCCATTCCTCACGCTCCAGCTCGGCCTTGTAGCTGTGAGCGTCCGTTTCGGAGTGGAACATTCCCACCAGCAGATCCTGTTGATGCACATCCCAGATCCGGATACCGGCGGCAATCCCTTCGTGGGACATGTGGGCGTCGTCGCGTTCAGTTACTTTCACAGTCATCTTGCAAGCTCCAATCTCTGTTATCTGCAGCAAGGCGTGTGCAGGACTTTGTTATAGATTTTGGTAGCGTGCTAAGTAAATGCTTCGGCGCGTTAAAAAGTTTTCATGGAAAGCGCATCAGTCCTGCAGGCCAGGCAGTGCGCGGCATTCGGTCGCAGGTGGTTTTTCATGAAGAAATTTTCATGTTGCAGCGGCAAACCTGAGTGAAAGCGCAACCCCTGTGGGTGGTCATGAAATCCGGGCAATAAAAAAGCCCCGCATCGGCGGGGCTTCTTGTTGTCGGCGTCGATCAGCTGCCTTTCACAGCCTTGCCGTTGACCGTGCCGTCCAGGAGCATGATGTTGTACTCCTTGCCGTCGGTCTCGACCTGTTGCAGGCGTACAAGCAGGTAATCCCAGTCCTTGGCGAACCAGAGCACGGTGATGCGCTTGCTTTGTGTCGGGTCGCGCACACGCTCGACCTTGATCGCCTCGATCTGGCCGGCCTTGGTGTCGACCTTTTCCGAACCCAGCACGCGGAAGTCATAGGTATCGACCTCGCCATCATCGACGACCTGATAGCTCATGCTTTTCTTGCCGGCCGCCACGTCGTGCTGCAGGGCCAGTTGATAGGTGGATTTATCGACCATGCCACGGTTGAGCGGCAGCTTGACCGCGTCGCCGCGATCGGTGCCGGTGACCATCTTGGTGTTCCAGTCGAAGTCCAGGTCGGCCTTCTTGGCCTTGCCCAAGCCACCACGTTCGAAGTGGTAGGACTGTGGCAGCAGCGTGTCCTTGTCCAGGGTCAGGGTGCTTTCTTCGGTCAGGCTGGCGATCATCATCGAAGCCTTGAAGCTCAGCTTCCAGGTGCCGTTGGCTTCCTTGGTCAGGCTGCGCTCGGCGGTGCCGCTCATGGGCAACTGTTTCCAGTCGGCGGTGTAGCTGGCGGAGAACGGTTGTAGTTCCGAAGCCTGTGCCAGGGGCAGGGCAAGCAGAGCGCAAGCGAAGAGCAGGGCGCGACGCATAAAATCTCCTAGTATCGAATCAAATGGCCGCTGGCGGCGAGCAACTGGCCGTCCAGTGAGGCTCCGCGATCGTCGAGGGTCAGCCTTCCTTCGGCAAACCAACGCACGGCCATCGGGTAGATCTGGTGCTCGCGGGCGTGAACCCGTTGCGCCAGGCTTTGCGGCGTGTCGTGCAACTCTACCGGTATTACTGCCTGTACGACCAGTGGTCCGCCATCGAGTTCCTCGGTGACAAAGTGCACAGAGCAGCCGTGCTCCGTGTCTCCGGCCTCCAGCGCGCGCTGGTGAGTGTGTAACCCTTTGTATTTGGGCAGCAGCGAGGGGTGGATATTGAACAGGCGGCCCTGGTAGTGACGCACGAAGCCAGCGCTGAGGATGCGCATGAAGCCAGCGAGGACCACCAGTTGCGGATTGAAGGTGTCGATCTGTTCGATCAGCGCGGCGTCGAAGGCTTCGCGGCCCTCGAACGCCTTGTGATCCAGGACGCGGGTGTCGATACCCGCGTCCTTGGCGCGTTGCAGGCCGTAGGCATCGGCGCGGTTGGAAATCACCGCGCGGATACGGACCGGGCTGTCGCCGGTCCGCGTGCTGTCGATCAAGGCCTGCAAGTTACTGCCGGTGCCGGACAGCAGCACCACCACGTCACAGGTTGCGGACATCAGTGCGCCTTAAGGTTTTTCAGCTCGACCTGTGCAGCGCCTTCGGCCGCGGTAGCGATCTGGCCGATGACCCAAGGCTGCTCGCCGGCTTCACGCAATACATTCAGGGCGGTCTCGACGTGTTCCTGGGCCACGCAGATGACCATGCCCACGCCGCAGTTCAGCACGCGGTGCATTTCGGTCTCATCGACATTGCCTTTCTCTTGCAGCCAGTCGAACACCGCCGGGCGGGTCCAGCTCGCCACGTCGACCACGGCCTGGGCACCTTTTGGCAGCACGCGCGGGATGTTGTCCAGCAGGCCACCACCGGTGATGTGGGCCATGGCCTTGACGGCGCCGGTGTCCTTGATCAGCTTGAGCAGCGGCTTGACATAGATGCGGGTCGGGGCCATCAGCAGGTCGGCCAGTGGCTTGCCGTCGAGCTGGGTGTTTTCGATGTCGGCACCCGAGACTTCGATGATCTTGCGGATCAGCGAGTAGCCATTGGAGTGCGGGCCGGAGGACGGCAGGGCGAGCAGGGCATCGCCAGCGGCGACTTTCGAGCCGTCGATGATCTCGGCCTTTTCCACGACGCCGACGCAGAAGCCGGCCAGGTCGTAGTCTTCGCCTTCGTACATGCCGGGCATTTCAGCGGTTTCGCCGCCGACCAGGGAGCAGCCGGACAGCTCACAGCCCGCGCCGATGCCGGTCACGACCTGGGCGGCGGTGTCAACGTTGAGCTTGCCGGTGGCGTAGTAGTCGAGGAAGAACAGCGGCTCGGCACCGCAGACCACCAGGTCGTTCACGCACATGGCCACCAGGTCGATGCCGATGCTGTCATGCTTGTTCAGGTTCAGGGCCAGGCGCAGCTTGGTGCCGACGCCGTCGGTGCCCGAGACCAGGACCGGTTGCTTGTAGCCGGCCGGGATCTCGCAGAGGGCGCCGAAACCGCCCAGGCCGCCCATGACCTCCGGACGCGCAGTGCGCTTGGCGACGCTCTTGATGCGTTCGACCAATGCTTCACCGGCGTCGATGTCTACACCGGCGTCCTTGTAGCTCAGGGAGGGTTGCTTGCTCATGATCCAGGCCTTTAGGGGGGATTTCTGGGTAACGACCGACGCCGGGGCCATTGAATAACCGTTGTACGAATTATTCCGGGAGCCCAGCCATTGCCGGTCTGCGAAGGCGCGCGATTTTATCAGGCTTGAGGGGCAGCGGCCATCCTCGCGCCGACGGGCAGGGACATATCCACGGAAAAAAACCGATATTTCTTATATTGGTACTGCGTAGCGCGTCTGTATAAGGTGTAGCGGTAACCGGTTATGGTGATGACCGTGCGAAACTTCCATCGGGTGTGTGAATGTTTTGCCGGGTGCTGTGGTCACAGCCATGCTCAATCTTCTTCACACGGCCTGTTCCAGCCGTTATGTCCGGGAATCTTCCATGCGTTTGTTCAAATTCTTGTCCGTGGGCTGCTTGTCGCTGATCAGCCTGGCGAGCCATGCCGAAACCGTCAATGGCCTCTATCAGGTGCTCGAACCGGTCGTCAGCCAGACACCGGAGGAGCGCAATCAGGCGACGCTGCGCGCCCTGGATACGCTGGTCCTGCGCCTGACCGGCGACGCCAAGGCTGCCCAGAATCCCGGGTTGGCGGCGCTGCGCAAGGACCCGCAACAGATCATTCTTCAATATGGCTACGACGCCGGCCCGCCGGAAAGCCTCAAGGTGGACTTCGACCCGGCGAGCACCGACCGGGCATTGCGTTCGGCAGGCTTGTCGCTGTGGAGCGCGAACCGGCCATCGATCCTGGGCTGGTGGCTGAACGACTCGGTCGAGGGCTCCAGCCTGGTGGGCGATGGCCAGGCCAGCGCCACGCCATTGCGGCGTGCCGCCCAGCATCGGGGGCTGGCATTGCACTTGCCGCTGGCGGATTTGAGCGAGCAGATCGTTGCCACCGCACCGAACCTGGAAGGCAGCGACCCGGCGCCTCTGCGCGCTGCCTCTGAGCGCTACGCGACAGACGCCTTGCTGGCGGTCCACGCCAAGGAAGAGGGCGGGCAGTGGCATGGGGCCTGGCGCCTGTGGCTGGGCGATCAGCGTGAGCAGGGCACAGCCCAGGGTGCCGATCCGGCCGCACTGGCTGACGCGGTGATGTTGGCGGTGAACCAGCGCCTGGCGCCGCGCTTCGTCGCCAAGCCGGGCGTGGCCACTGAACAGTTGCTGGAAGTGCAGGGCATGAACCTTGAGCGGTACGCGGCGCTTGGGCGTTTGCTCGAGCCATTTGGTGGGCAGTTGCAGCAGGTTGAGGGTGATCGGATCGTCTATCGGGTCAACGGCAGCGCCGAGCAGTTGAAGGCGCAACTGGCCCTGGCGAAACTGCAGGAAATTCCGCCCGGCGAGGCCGTCGCGCCAGTGCCTGTGGCACCGCCCGCCGCCGATGGCTCGGCCCCGGTTGCGGCACCTGTGCCGGCGCCGGCAGCCAATCTGCGGTTCCGCTGGTAGGTTCTCTTTCTTTATATAGCTAGGAGTGGTTCATGGGCGATACGCGGCGTTGGTTCTGGTTGGGCGGGGTTGCCCTGCTGATTGCGCTTATCTATTTGCTGCATCCGATCCTGACGCCGTTCCTGGTTGCGCTGCTGTTGGCCTATCTGTTCGACCCGGTGGTGGATCGCCTGGAAAAACTCGGCCTGTCGCGGACCTGGGGCGTGGTGGCGGTATTTGCGCTGTTCACCTTGATTGTGGGCGCACTGTTGCTGGTGCTGATCCCGATGCTCGCCAAGCAATTGCTGCGCCTGTACGAATTGGCGCCGCAGATGCTCGATTGGTTGCAGCACAGCGCGGTGCCGTGGGTGCAGTCGAAGCTGGGGTTGGCGGACGGTTTCTGGAAGTTCGACAAGGTCAAGGCGGCCATCAGCGAGCATATGGGGCAGACCACCGACATCGTTGGCGTGGTGTTGAGCCAGGCCACGGCCTCGGGCCTGGCGTTGATCGGCTGGCTGGCGAACCTGGTGCTGATTCCAGTCGTAGCCTTCTATCTGCTGCGGGACTGGGACCTGATGATGGCGAAGATTCGCAGCCTGCTGCCGCGTCACCGTGAAGAACGCATCATGACCCTGACCGGCGAATGCCACGAAGTGCTGGGAGCGTTCGTGCGCGGGCAACTGCTGGTGATGGTGGCCCTGGGCTTCATCTATGCTGCAGGGCTGATGCTGGTGGGGCTGGAGCTGGGGCTGTTGATCGGCCTGATCGCCGGCCTGGCCGCCATCGTGCCGTACATGGGCTTTGTGATTGGTATTGGCGCGGCATTGATCGCCGGATTGTTCCAGTTCGGCGGCGATCTGTACCCGATGGTGGGAATCGTTGCGGTGTTCATGGTCGGTCAGGCCCTGGAGGGCATGGTGCTGACGCCGCTGCTGGTGGGCGATCGTATTGGCCTGCATCCGGTGGCGGTGATCTTCGCGATCCTGGCGGGGGGCGAGTTGTTCGGCTTCACCGGGATCCTGCTGGCGCTGCCGGTGGCGGCGGTGATCATGGTGCTGGTGCGTCATATGCACGATTTGTACAAGGATTCGGACATCTATAGCGGCGCCGAAGACCCTGATCTTTAGGGCGAATGTCGGGCGCAGCGTCAGGGAAACTGTCGCTCCGCTGTCTTGCCGCTGCAAACCTTTGATTTTGCTCGTGGTCCGGCGCATTGTGCGGTCCGCGCCACGGGTATAAACTTTGCGCACTTTACACAGAGGCCACTAACGGTTCCTTGGGAACTGTTCAGTCAGCATGAAACCGATTCAGCTGCCCCTAGGTGTGCGTCTGCGTGATGACGCCACCTTTATCAATTACTACCCAGGCGCCAATGCCGCTGCACTCGGCTATGTCGAGCGGCTTTGCGAAGCCGACGCCGGCTGGACCGAAAGCCTGATCTATCTGTGGGGCAAGGACGGGGTAGGGCGCACGCATCTGTTGCAGGCCGCGTGCCTGCGGTTCGAGCAATTGGGCGAACCTGCGGTGTACCTGCCGTTGGCCGAGTTGCTCGATCGCGGCGTCGAGATCCTCGACAACCTCGAGCAGTACGAACTGGTCTGCCTGGACGATCTCCAGGCCGTGGCCGGCAAGGCTGACTGGGAAGAAGCGCTGTTTCACCTGTTCAATCGGTTGCGTGATAGCGGTCGGCGCTTGCTGATCGCCGCCTCGACGTCGCCACGGGAGCTGCCGGTGAAGCTGGCGGACCTCAAGTCCCGTCTCACCCTGGCGCTGATTTTCCAGATGCGCCCGCTTTCCGACGAAGACAAGCTTCGTGCCTTGCAGCTGCGCGCGTCCCGGCGTGGCCTGCACCTGACCGACGAAGTCGGGCATTTCATCCTCACCCGCGGTACCCGCAGCATGAGCGCGTTGTTCGAACTGCTCGAACGCCTCGATCAGGCCTCACTCCAGGCCCAGCGCAAGCTGACTATTCCTTTTTTGAAAGAAACCCTGGGCTGGTAGAACCGTTGCAGGTAGTGGCTCTTGGCCTGCTCTGGACACGGCGAAACCCGCGGTCCTGCTGGGCTGCAGGCCACGTGACGTTCAAAATGGGCTTAAGCGCTTAGATGTAAACGTAAAACCGAGAAGTCACATTTGCATCGATTGAATTTGCAAATGAGGTTGATAGAAGGCATAGTCTCGCCATCTTTACTACTTCAGCCACGGTCGTGCCCATGCTAAATCGCTTCGCACCCCTCGTGCCTCTCGCACTCGTTACCCTGTTGTTTGGTTGCGCTGCCCACTCCCCAGTGTCCCAGCAAGAGCAACAACCACAGGTCAAGAACTCCGTTACCGCCCAGTCTTCCTCCGTTGCGTTCCAGGAAGAAATGGCCTCCGACAAAGAGCTCGCAGCCTTCGCCGGCAGCAAGCCTTACCAGCTTCCAGTACTGGCCGACAGCATCCTGGAACGCGGTATGTCGTTGATCGGTACCCGCTACCGTTTTGGCGGTACCTCTGAAGCCGGCTTCGATTGCAGCGGTTTCATCGGTTATCTGTTCCGCGAAGAGGCCGGCATGAACCTGCCGCGTTCCACTCGCGAAATGATCAACGTGAATGCCCCTCTGGTGGCTCGCAACCAACTGGAACCCGGTGACCTGCTGTTCTTCAGCACCAACGGTCGTCGCGGTCGTGTCAGCCACGCCGGTATCTACCTGGGCGACAACCAGTTCATCCATTCCAGCAGCCGCCGCAGCGGTGGTGTGCGGATCGACAGCCTGGGCGACAGCTACTGGAGCAAGACCTTCATCGAAGCCAAGCGCGCCCTCGCCATGGCACCGACGGTGGTCACTGCTCGCAAGTAAGCACACAGTTTGTAAGGCAAACTTAAAGTCTTACTTGAAGTTTGCCGTATAGCCGCTAGAATCCTAGATCATTGATTGATGGCAATCCGCCTGCGTACTCCGCAGGCGGATTTGTTTTCATGCCCACGGCAGAAAAGCCGCATCCAGATCAGGATTGTTCTGCATATGTCGACGTCGGCCCGCCTCGCCCTCATGTTTTTTGCCGCGCTGCTCAGCGCGTGCGCCAGCCGCACTCCGCCGCCGCCTGCTCCAGTGCGAGCTCCGGTGGTCTTTGCTCCCGCGCAACCCTTTTCCCCGGCCGCCGAAGATGTGCTCTTCCGGGCGCTTGGCCTGGTGGGCACACCTTATCGCTGGGGCGGTAACACACCGGATTCGGGTTTCGATTGCAGTGGCCTGATTGGCTATGTCTACCGCGATGCCGCCGGCATTTCCCTGCCACGTTCCACCCGCGAGATGATTGGCATGCGTGCCCCGGATGTCGGCAAGGAAGCCTTGCAGAGCGGCGATTTGATCTTCTTCGCCACCAATGGTGGCTCCCAGGTCAGCCATGCCGGGATCTATGTCGGTGAGGGCCGTTTCGTCCATGCGCCGGCCACGGGAGGCACGGTCAAGCTCGATAGCCTGTCCAAGGCCTATTGGCAGAGGGCTTACCTGGGCGCCAAGCGTGTGCTGCAGCCGGAGCATCTGGCGCGTAACCCCTGAGTTGTTGTTGCCCTGATCTGTGGGAGCAAAGCTTGCTCGCGAAACAGGCACCTCGATCTCTGAAAGACCGCATCGCCTTCATCGCGGGCAAGTCTTGCTCCCACAGGTCAGGAGTAAATCCCCTCGTCACAAGGGGTGTGTCGGCCTTATTTACCTGACACGCGCCAGATCTTGTTCCCCACATCATCGGCCACCAACAAGCCACCCTGCTTGTCGATCACCACGCCCACTGGTCGGCCCTGGGCTTTTTCGTCGGCGTTCAGGAAACCGGTCAGCACATCCACCGGTTGTCCCATCGGCTTGCCGCCGTTGAACGGTACGAAAATCACTTTATAACCACTGTGGGGCTTGCGGTTCCAGGAGCCGTGCTGGCCAACGAAAGCCCCTTCGGTAAACGGTGCAGGCAAGGTGCTGCCCTCGGCGAAGGTCAGCCCCAATGAGGCGGTGTGAGGGCCGACGGCGTAGTCCGGGGCGATGGCCTTGGCCACCAGGGCCGGGTTCTGTGGTTCGACCCGGACATCGACATTCTGCCCATAGTAGCTGTAGGGCCAGCCATAGAAGGCCCCGTCCTTGACCGACGTGATGTAGTCCGGCACCAGGTCGCTGCCGATCTCATCCCGCTCGTTCACCGCTGTCCAGAGCGCGCCGCTGCGGGGTTCCCAGGCCAGGCCGTTAGGGTTGCGCAAGCCCGAGGCGAAGATACGGTGATTTCCGCTGGCACGGTCCACTTCCCAGATGGCGGCGCGACCTTCTTCGGCCTCCATGCCGTTTTCCGCGACGTTACTGTTCGAGCCGGTGGTGACATACAACTTGCTGCCGTCACGGCTGGCAATCACGTTCTTGGTCCAGTGATGGTTGAGTGTCCCCCCGGGCAGATCGACGACCTTGGTCGGCTGCGCCTTGATTTGCGTGTCACCGTCCTTGTAGGGGAAACGGATCAATTGGTCGGTATCGGCCACGTAGAGGTCATTGCCGACCAGGGTCATGCCGAACGGTGAGTTGAGGTTTTCCAGGAGCACCGTGCGGGTTTCGGCAATGCCGTCGTGATTGGCGTCACGCAACAGGGTGATGCGATTGGGGCTGGGCACGCCGGCGCCGGCGCGGCCCATGACTTTTTTCATCACCCAACCCCGGATGCCCTTGGCGTCGTCCGGCTTGGGTGGGGCGTTGGTTTCGGCCACCAGCACATCACCATTGGGCAGCACATAGAGCCAGCGCGGATGGTCCAGTCCTTCAGCGAATGCACCCACTTGCAGGCCCTGGGCCGGGGTCGGCTTGGCGCCTTGCGGCCAGCCGACGGCTTCGGCGATGTTGACGGTGGGCATCAGGGTCTTGTTTGGTTCGGGCAGTTTCGGCGCTGGGCCGGTGCCGTCGGACACTTGCAAGGTGGACGACTCGCCACAAGCGACAAGTCCGGCGGCAAGGATGACGATCAGGAGGTGGGGTGGCTTGAGCATGCTGGCTTCCCTATGAATGCATGTAGTTATTCATAGAGGAGCGTAGACGCGTGATGGTTCAACGGCGGGTGGGCCCCGTCAGCCAGGCAAGCAAGCTCCCTTTGGGAGCTTGCTTGCCCAGTTCCTTGTTGAATGAGTCAGCCGTGGGCCTGTTTGAATAGCACCGCAATGCCAGGATGGTAATGACCGGCTTCATTGCGCAACTTGCGGTAGGCGTAAGGAAAGTACCAGGCCGCGGCGCAGGTGTTTTCCTTCTGCAGGTCATCGATCATGTCCTGCAATTCTTCGGGCGTGGCGCTTTGCTGGGCTTTTTGCGGCGAGACGAACAGGCAGCCCAGCTTCAGGTCGCTGGCATAGCTGATGCGCTTGGCATCGCTGGTGGCTTCCAGTAGCGGCTGGGTCAGGTTCAGGTTGTTGACCTTGGGCCAGCGCTGGGTGGCCTGGATGAAGGCGCGCTCCTCGGTGCTGGCGATGAAGAGGTCGGCGCTGACGTTGCGTTCGCCTTCTTCATTCTGCTTGCGGGTCGGGGCGTTCTGCAGCGTGACCATCTCAGCCATCCAGGCTGCGGCCGACAGCAAGCCGAGGTTGGCTTTTTCATCGAACCAGTAGGGCGTGTCGTTATCGCCACGCACCGCGTTGTAGCGGTCGATACAGTCAAACCAACGTTCCAGCACTGGACGCAGAAACTCCAGTTTTGGATTGCTGATGATCATCCCTTGCATGCTTTTGCCCTCTTGTTCTTGTGATATCGGGTCGTAATGTCGCTTTGATATCACTTGCCGCAGAATCCCACAAGATTGGCGTCATTTTATTGATCGGCGCCAATGATCGTCCCGACAGGCGGCTTTAATTGACGCTCCACCCCCAACCCTCTAACCTTCGCCGCTTGTTTCAGGTGCTCTGTGGCTGCGGTCGACAGAGTGAAACAGGGAAGCCGGTGAGTGCATACGAACCCGGCGCTGCCCCCGCAACGGTAAATGAGTCAACGCTGTGCTCAAGCCACTGTGTCGCAGACATGGGAAGGCGCACAGACCGGCACCACGCCGCTCATGAGCCCGGAGACCGGCCTGATTCATCCAACGGCATCACGGTGGGCGATGCCAGGCTTGTTGCCGTCTTTTTTTGTGCCCGCCCGCCGTTATCCAATCCCAACGGAGGCTTCCCATGACCGACTCCCTCTTCACCGACACGTCTGATCGCAACGAACGCCACCTGGCGCGCATGCTGCGCAAGAAAGCCGTGATCGACGAGCGCATCGCCAACTCGCCGAATGAATGCGGCCTGTTGCTGGTGCTGACGGGCAACGGCAAGGGCAAGAGCAGCTCGGCGTTCGGCATGCTTGCGCGGTCCATGGGCCACGGCATGCAATGCGGCGTGGTGCAGTTCATCAAGGGGCGCAACAGCACTGGTGAAGAACTGTTCTTCCGCCGCTTCCCGGAGCAGGTGCGCTTTCATGTCATGGGCGAGGGGTTTACCTGGGAAACCCAGGATCGCCAGCGCGACATCGCCGCCGCCGAAGCCGCCTGGGCCGTATCGCGCCAGTTGCTCAGCGATCCGTCCATTGGCCTGGTGGTGCTTGACGAGTTGAACATTGCCCTCAAGCACGGCTACCTCGACCTCGATCAGGTGCTGAGCGATCTGCAGGCCCGCCCACCGATGCAGCACGTGGTGGTGACCGGTCGCGGCGCCAAGCCCGAGATGATCGAGCTGGCCGACACCGTGACTGAAATGGGCATGATCAAGCACGCGTTCCAGGCGGGTATCAAGGCGCAGAAAGGCGTCGAACTGTGAGCGATCCCGCCATGACCAGCCGCCACTGTCCGGCGGTGCTGATCGCAGCGCCGGCCTCGGGCCAGGGCAAGACCACCGTCACCGCGGCGCTGGCCCGGTTGCATCGCAACCAGGGACGCAAGGTGCGCGTATTCAAATGTGGCCCGGACTTCCTCGACCCGATGATCCTGGAGCGGGCCAGTGGCGCGCCGGTCTATCAATTGGACATGTGGATGGTCGGCGAGCAGGAAAGTCGCCGACTGTTGTGGGAAGCCTCTGCCGAAGCGGACCTGATCCTGATCGAAGGGGTGATGGGGCTGTTCGACGGCACCCCGTCGAGCGCCGATCTGGCGCGGCATTTTGGCGTGCCGGTGCTGGCGGTGATCGACGGCACGGCCATGGCCCAGACTTTCGGCGCCCTGGCCCTGGGCCTGGCGCGTTATCAACCCGACCTGCCGTTCGCCGGGGTCTTGGCCAACCGGGTCGGCACCTTGCGCCACGCGCAGTTGCTTGAAGGCAGCCTGACCGAAGGCTTGCGCTGGTACGGCGCGCTGTCCCGGGAAACCGGCATCGAATTACCCAGTCGTCACCTCGGTTTGGTCCAGGCCAGCGAGTTGAACGACTTGGACGTGCGCCTCGACGCGGCCGCCGAGGCCCTGGCCGGCAGTTGTGAAGTGGCGCTGCCGCCAGCGGTGGAGTTCGCCGCGCCCGAGGTGATTGCCGTTGAGCCGTGGCTCGCTGGGGTATGCATCGCCGTGGCCCGTGACGAAGCGTTTGCCTTCACCTATGGCGCCAGCCTTGATCTGCTGCGGGCCATGGGCGCGCAGTTGAGCTTCTTTTCGCCGATTCATGACAGCGAACTGCCCGAGGCGGACAGCCTTTATCTGCCTGGCGGTTATCCGGAACTGCACCATGTTGCGCTTGCCGGGAACGCGCCGATGCTCGCGGCGATCCGTGCCCATCACGCAGCCGATAAACCGTTGCTCGCCGAATGCGGCGGCATGTTGTATCTGCTGGATTCATTGACCGATGTCGAAGGCGTGCGCACCGAACTGCTGGGTTTGCTGGCGGGTGATGCGCAGATGCAAAAACGCCTGGCGGCCCTGGCGTTGCAATCGGTGGACTTGCCGGAAGGCACCTTGCGTGGGCATACCTATCATCATTCGCTGACCAGCACCGAACTTGAACCGATTGCCCGTGGCCATAGCCCCAACGGCGGGCGCGGGGCGGAAGCGGTGTTCCGGCAGGGGCGCATGACGGCTTCCTATGTGCATTTTTATTTTCCGTCCAATCCCAAGGCGATTGCTGCGTTGTTTGCGCCGGATCCTGAGACCGCTATCGCGAGCAAGCTCGCTCCCACAGGGGACCCAGTGATCTCAAGTGCAACGCTAGCCAATGTGGGAGCGAGCTTGCTCGCGAAGAGGCCATGACAGACACCGCTTTCTCCCAGGCCGAACGCGACGCCATCTACCGCGCTATCGCCGAGCGCCGCGACATGCGCCATTTCAGCGGCGGGACGGTTGAGCCGGCCTTGCTGCGCCGTCTACTGGAAGCCGCACACCAGGCCCCCAGCGTCGGGCTGATGCAACCGTGGCGATTCATCCGCATCAGCGACCGCGCCTTGCGTGGGCAGATCCGCGAACTGGTGGAGCAGGAACGCATTCGCACCGCCGAGGCCCTGGGTGAGCGCAGCGATGAATTCATGACGCTCAAGGTCGAAGGTATCGACGGCTGTGCCGAAGTGCTGGTGGCGGCGTTGATGGAAGATCGTGAGCGGCACATCTTCGGTCGTCGGACCTTGCCGGAAATGGACCTGGCCTCGCTGTCCTGCGCGATCCAGAACCTGTGGCTGGCTTCCCGCGCAGAAGGGCTGGGGATGGGCTGGGTGTCGCTATTCGAGCCTCAGGCCCTGGCCGACCTGCTGGGCCTGCCCGCCGGGGCCAAGCCGCTGGCGATCCTCTGCCTGGGCCCGGTCGAGGGTTTTTATCCGGCGCCGATGCTCGCCCTGGAAGGTTGGGCGCAACCGCGCCCGCTCAATGAACTGCTATATGAAAACCATTGGGGAGTGAGCCCATGAGTGTGGCGTTGCTCAGTGCCGCCGCTGTGGCGCTGGATGCGCTGCTGGGCGAGCCCCGGCGCTGGCATCCGCTGGTGGCATTCGGTGGCTTTGCCAATCGCATCGAACAACGTTTCAATTCCGGCGGACGCGGTTGGCGCAGCCATGGGGTGACGGCGTGGATCATCGCCGTGGTGCCGTTGACCTTGCTCGCCACGGCCCTGTCCTGGGCGCCGATGGTCGGCTGGCTGGTGGAGATCCTCGCCTTGTACTGTGCCCTCGGCCTGCGCAGCCTCGGTGAACATGTCGAGCCGGTGGCGCGGGCCTTGCGCAGCGGCGACCTGGAGGAGGCGCGCAAGCGTGTCGGCTACCTGGTCAGCCGCGAAACGGCGGAACTGGATGAAGCCGCCGTGGCCCGCGCCGCCACCGAATCGGTGCTGGAAAATGGCAGCGATGCGGTGTTCGCCGCGTTGTTCTGGTTCGCCGTGGCCGGTGCGCCCGGGGTGGTGTTGTACCGCCTGAGCAATACCCTCGACGCTATGTGGGGCTATCGCAACGAACGCTTCGAGCGCTTCGGCTGGGCGGCGGCAAAAATCGATGATGGGCTCAACTACATTCCGGCGCGCCTGGTGGCATTGACCTACGCGCTGCTCGGTAAAACCCGCCTGGCGCTCAAGTGCTGGCGCACCCAGGGTCCGACCTGGGACAGTCCCAACGCCGGACCAGTGATGGCCGCCGGTGCCGGAGCGTTGGGTGTCGAGCTGGGCGGGGCGGCGGTTTATCACGGCGAACTGCACCAGCGTCCAGCGCTGGGCGAAGGCGTGCCGGCGAGTGCCGACGCCATTGATCGCGGCTGGCAATTGGTCCAGCGCGGCGTATGGTTATGGCTGCTGATTCTCTGCCTGGGAGCTGAGTTTTATGCTTGAGCACGGTGGCCGTTTGCGCAACGCAATCCGGCAATACGGCATTGCCGAGGCTGATTGGCTCGACTTGTCCAGCGGCCTCGCGCCTTGGCCGTTCGACGTCCCGGCGATTCCCCTGCGCGCCTGGGCGCGCCTGCCGGAAACCGATGACGGCTTGGAGCAGGCGGCCTGCGATTATTACGGCGCGCTGAATGTGCTGCCAGTGGCCGGTTCGCAGATGGCCATCCAGCTGTTGCCGCGCCTGCGCCGGGCCGGCAAGGTCGGTGTCTTGTCGCCCTGTTACGCCGAGCACGCCGAAGCCTGGCGCCGCAGCGGCTACATCGTGCGCGAAGTGCTGGAGTCGGAGGTGGATTTCTTTCTCGACAGCCTCGACGTGCTGGTGGTGGTCAATCCGAACAATCCCACGGGCCTGAGCCTTGCGCCCGAGCGCTTGCTGGACTGGCATGCGCGCCTGGCCCAGCGCGGTGGCTGGCTGGTGGTGGATGAAGCCTTCATGGACGTCACGCCGGCGTTGAGCCTGGCGGCGCACACCCATCTGGTCGGGTTGATCGTGCTGCGCTCGTTCGGCAAGTTCTTTGGCCTGGCCGGGGTTCGCCTGGGGTTTGTATTGGCCGAACGTCGCTTGCTCAAGTTGCTCGCCGAACAGGTCGGGCCGTGGGTCGTCAGTGGGCCGACCCGAGTGCTGGGCCAGGCGTGCCTGCTAGACACCGACGCCCACGCCCGCCAGCGCCAACGCTGCGAAGCCACCAGCCAACGCCTGGCGCTGATGCTCGAACGCCACGGCTTCAAGCCGCAAGGTGGCTGCGGATTGTTCCAATGGCTGGTCACCGAGCGCGCCTTGGGACTTCACGATTTCATGGCCCATCGCGGCATTCTCCTGCGCTTGTTTACCAACACCAGCAGCCTGCGCTTCGGACTGCCGGCCGACGACAGCGAATTCCTGCGCCTCGAACAGGCCTTAGAGGCCTACGCCAAGGACACCCAATGACCACAGTGATGGTGCAGGGCACCACGTCCGATGCCGGCAAAAGTACCTTGGTCACGGCTTTGTGCCGCTGGGTCCGGCGCCAAGATGTGAGCGTGGTGCCGTTCAAGCCGCAGAACATGGCCCTCAACAGTGCCGTGACGGCCGACGGCGGCGAAATCGGCCGCGCCCAGGCCGTGCAGGCCCAGGCGGCGGGGTTGGAACCGCACACCGACATGAATCCGGTGCTGCTCAAGCCCAACAGCGACACCGGCGCCCAGGTGATCATCCATGGCCGTGCCGTGACCACCATGACTGCGGTGGCCTATCACGATTACAAAGCCATCGCGATGCAAGCCGTGCTGGCCTCCCACGCGCGCTTGAGCGCGGCCTATCCGGTGGTGATGGTGGAAGGCGCCGGCTCGCCGGCCGAGATCAACCTGCGCGCTGGTGACATTGCCAACATGGGCTTTGCCGAGGCGGTGGATTGCCCGGTGCTGCTGATCGCCGATATCAATCGTGGCGGGGTGTTCGCTCATCTGGTCGGCACCCTGGAGCTGCTTTCGCCCAGTGAACAGGCGCGGGTCAAGGGCTTCATCATCAACCGTTTTCGCGGCGACATCGCCTTGCTGCAACCGGGCCTGGACTGGCTGGAAGCGCGCACCGGCAAACCGGTGATCGGCGTGCTGCCCTACGTGATGGACCTGCACCTGGAAGCCGAGGACGGCCTCGACCAGCGCCAAACCGCCAAGGCTGAGCAGGTGCTCAAGGTGGTGGTGCCGGTGTTGCCGCGCATCAGCAATCACACCGATTTCGATCCACTGCGCCTGCACCCGCAGGTCGACTTGCAATTCATCGGCCCCGGCCAGCCCATCCCGCCGGCTGACCTGATCATCCTGCCCGGTTCGAAAAGCGTGCGCAGCGACCTGGCCTATCTACGCGCCAACGGTTGGGCAACGGCGATCAACCGTCACCTGCGCTACGGTGGCAAGCTGCTGGGTATCTGCGGCGGTTTGCAGATGCTCGGCCAGCAGGTCCACGACCCGTCGGGGCTCGAAGGCGCGGCCGGTTCCAGTGCCGGGCTGGGCCTGCTGGATTTCGACACGACGCTGGAACACGAGAAGCAATTGCGCAATGTGCGCGGGCGACTGGCCTTGGAAGAGGCTGAGGTCAGCGGCTATGAGATCCACGCGGGCGTGACCACCGGCCCGGCCCTGGAAAACCCCGCGGTGCATCTGGAGGACGGTCGTTGCGACGGTGCCCGGAGTCTCGACGGGCAGGTGTTCGGCACCTACCTGCATGGGCTCTTTGAGTCGCCGGCGGCCAGTAGCGCGTTGTTGCGCTGGGCCGGGTTGCAGGATGTGCAGGCGGTGGATTACCACGGGTTGCGCGAGCGGGACATCGAGCGGCTGGCGGATCTGGTGGAGCGGCATTTGGATACTCGGTTGCTGCGTGAACTCTGTGGGATTTGAGGTGGCTGTGCCGGCCCCTTCGCGAGCGAGCTCGCTCCCACATTGGATGTCTGATGACCACAGAATTCGTGCACACCATAACTCCCCCTGTGGGAGCGAGCTTGCTCGCGAAGAGGCCAGTCGCCACAGCGCCAAATAAAAGGTAATGACCCATGCTGCAACTGATCCTCGGCGGCGCCCGCTCCGGCAAGAGTCGCCTGGCGGAAAAACTCGCCACAGACACCCAATTGCCAGTGACCTACATCGCCACCAGCCAACCCCTGGATGGCGAGATGAACGCGCGAGTCGTGCAACACCGCGCGCGGCGCCCAAGCGAATGGGCGCTGGTGGAAGAACCCCTGGCCCTGGCGCGGGTGCTGCGGGAAAACGCCGCCCACGGGCAATGCCTGCTGGTGGATTGCCTGACCCTGTGGCTGACCAACCTGCTGATGCTCGACGACCCCGAGCAACTGAACGCCGAACGCGAAGCACTGCTGGACTGCCTGGCCGCGCTGCCCGGGGAGATCATTTTTGTCAGCAACGAGACCGGCATGGGTGTCGTGCCGCTGGGCGAGCTGACTCGCCGTTACGTCGATGAAGCCGGTTGGCTGCATCAAGCCTTGGCCGAACGTTGTCAGCGCGTCGTGCTGACCGTCGCCGGCCTGCCCCTGACTCTCAAAGGTACTGCGTTATGAATCACTGCTGGTGGCTGGACCCGTGCAAGCCCGTCGATACCCAGGCCCTGGAGCAGGCTACGGCCCGTCAGCAACAACTGACCAAACCAGCGGGCTCCCTGGGGCGGCTGGAGTCGGTGGCGGTGCAACTGGCGGGCCTGCAAGGGCAGGTCAAGCCGAGCCTCGACCGGCTATGGATCGCGATTTTCGCCGGCGACCATGGTGTGGTCGCCGAGGGCGTATCGGCCTATCCCCAGGAGGTCACCGGGCAGATGCTGCTCAACTTCGTCAGCGGCGGCGCGGCCATCAGCGTCCTGGCGCGGCAACTGGGCGCGTCGCTGGAAGTGGTGGACCTGGGCACCGTCACGCCTTCGCTGGACCTGCCCGGCGTACGGCACCTGAACGTCGGGCCGGGCACGGCGAATTTTGCCCAGGGCCCGGCAATGACCGTGAGCCAGGGCGAGCAGGCCTTGCACGCCGGACGCGACAGCGTGGCGCGGGCGGTCGCGGCCGGGACGCACTTGTTCATCGGCGGCGAGATGGGCATCGGCAACACCACGGCCGCGAGCGCCCTGGCCTGCGCCTTGCTCGAATGCCCGGTGGCGCATCTGGTCGGGCCGGGCACGGGGTTGGACGCGGCGGGTGTCAGCCGCAAGGCCCAGGTGATCGAACGGGCCCTGGCGCTGCACACTGTTCAGGGCAGCGACCCGTTGCAGACCCTGTTCAACCTCGGCGGTTTTGAAATCGCCGCGTTGGTCGGTGCGTACCTGGCCTGTGCCCAGCAGGGCGTCGCCGTGCTGGTGGATGGTTTCATCTGCAGCGTCGCGGCCCTGGTGGCGGTGCGCCTCAATCCCGCGTGCCGGCCCTGGTTGCTGTTCGGCCATCGCGGCGCCGAGCCGGGCCATCGCCACGTGCTGGAAACCCTCGGCGCCGAACCGCTGCTGGACCTCGGCCTGCGCCTGGGCGAGGGCAGTGGTGCGGCGTTGGCGGTGCCACTGTTGCGCCTGGCCTGTGACCTTCATGGACAAATGGCGACGTTCGCCGAAGCGGCCGTGGCGGATCGCCCGGCATGACCTTGCGCCTGGACCTGCTGCGTCACGGCGAAACCGAGCTGGGCGGTGGCTTGCGCGGCAGCCTCGACGATGCCTTGACGGCCAGGGGCTGGGAGCAGATGCACACGGCAGTTGAGCAAGGCGGGCCCTGGGATTGCCTGGTGAGTTCACCGTTGCAACGTTGCGCCCGTTTCGCCGAGCAACTTGGTGCCCGACTCGGCGTGCCGGTGCAGCTGGACAAAGATCTGCAAGAGCTGCATTTCGGCGCCTGGGAAGGCCGTAGCGCAGCAGCGCTGATGGACACCGACGCCGAGGCACTGGGCCAGTTCTGGGCCGATCCCTATGCCTTCACACCCCCCGAAGGCGAGCCGATGCTGGCGTTTTCCAGCCGCGTGCTGGCGGCGGTCGAACACCTGCACTCGGCCTATGCCGGTCAGCGGGTCTTGCTGGTCAGCCATGGTGGCGTGATGCGCCTGCTGCTGGCCCAGGCCCGAGGTCTGCCTCGGGAGCAATTGCTCAATGTCGAAGTCGGCCATGGCGCGCTGTTTTCGCTGGCTGTGTCGGCAGGGCCTGTGCTCAAAGAGGCGGATTGACGATGTTGCCTTTCTGGATCGCCTTGCAATTTCTCAGCAGCTTGCCGGTACGCCTGCCCGGTATGCCCGAGCCTGAACAGCTGGGCCGTTCGCTGTTGCTCTATCCGGTGGTGGGGCTGTTGTTCGGTGTTTTGCTGTGGCTGCTCAATGCACTGCTGCTGGGCACGCCATTGCTACTGCACGCCGCATTGTTGCTGAGCGCGTGGGTGTTGCTCAGCGGCGGCCTGCACCTCGATGGCCTGGCCGACAGCGCCGATGCCTGGCTCGGTGGTTTTGGTGATCGCGAGCGCACGCTGCTGATCATGAAAGACCCGCGCAGTGGGCCGATCGCAGTGATCACCCTGGTGCTGGTGTTGCTGCTCAAATTCACCGCGCTGCTGGCGTTGATCGAGCAGGGACAAACGTTGGCCTTGGTCATCGTGCCGGTGCTGGGGCGTGCCGCGTTGCTCGGCCTGTTCCTGACCACGCCTTACGTGCGTGCCGGTGGGTTAGGCCAGGCGCTCGCCGATCACCTGCCGCGACGCTCGGGCTGGCAGGTGTTGGCGGCCTGTGCGTCGGGGAGCCTGCTGCTGTTGGGCTGGGCCGGGCTGTGGACGCTGGTGGTTGCCGCGTTGGTGTTCATCGGGTTGCAACGGATGATGCTACGCAGGCTGCAAGGATGCACCGGGGATACGGCGGGCGCCTTGCTGGAGCTGCTGGAAATGGCCGTGCTGGTAGCGTTGGCGTTGAGTTGAATCCGGATCTTGCTGACAGGGCAGCGTTCATTTAAATTTGCATTCATTCAGTCGCGGGTATATACACGCATCATGCTTCCTTCCCAATGTCTGTGCATCAACCTGCGTCGTGCCGCCCGTGGCGTCAGCAGGTATTACGACGGCGCCCTCGACGGCTTCGGGATCAACGTTGCCCAGTATTCTTTGCTGAGCAACCTGGCGCGCCTGGACCAGCCGAGCATTTCTTCCCTGGCCGAGGCCATGGGCCTGGATCGCAGCACCCTGGGTCGTAACCTGCGGGTGCTGGAAGGCGAAGGGCTGGTGGCGCTGGCCGAGGGTGACGACCTGCGTAACCGCATTGTGGTGCTCACTGAAACGGGGCAGGCCCGGCTGGCGGCGGCGTTGCCGGCCTGGGAAGCGGCGCAGCAGAAACTGATTGATAAGCTGGGCGCCGAAAAGCGTGCGACCTTGCTGGCCTTGCTGGATGAACTGGCGTGAAGCCGGTTCGTTCGATAATAAGTGGGTATATACCCGCGACCGGAGAACAAGAATGACATCGATGTGGCGTACCTGTGGTTGGGTCCTGGTGGGCAGCGCGCTGATCCTGGCGTTGTCCCTGGGCGTACGGCATGGCTTCGGCCTGTTCCTGGCGCCCATGAGTGCCGAGTTCGGCTGGGGCCGTGAGGTATTCGCCTTCGCCATTGCCTTGCAGAACTTGATCTGGGGCCTGGCGCAGCCGTTCACCGGCGCGCTGGCCGACCGCTTCGGTGCGGCGAAAGTGGTGCTGATCGGCGGTGTGCTGTACGCAGTGGGCCTGGTGTTCATGGGCATGGCCGATTCGCCATGGTCCTTGTCGTTGAGCGCGGGCCTTTTGATTGGTATCGGTCTGTCGGGCACATCGTTTTCGGTGATTCTGGGTGTGGTCGGACGGGCCGTGCCGCCGGAAAAACGCAGCATGGGCATGGGTATCGCCAGTGCCGCCGGTTCCTTCGGCCAGTTCGCCATGCTGCCCGGTACGCTGGGGCTGATCGGTTGGCTCGGTTGGTCGGCGGCGTTGCTGGCGCTGGGGCTGCTGGTGGCGTTGATCGTGCCGCTGGTGAGCATGCTCAAGGACGCGCCGTTGCCGGTCGCTGGCCATGAGCAAACTCTGGTCGAAGCCTTGCGTGAGGCATGCAGTCATTCCGGGTTCTGGCTGCTGGCGATTGGCTTTTTCGTTTGCGGGTTCCAGGTGGTGTTCATTGGCGTGCATTTGCCGGCGTACCTGGTGGACCAACACCTGCCAGCCAGCGTCGGCACCACCGTGCTGGCCCTGGTCGGGTTGTTCAATATCTTCGGCACCTATACCGCCGGCTGGCTGGGGGGGCGCATGTCCAAGCCACGCCTGCTGACCGGGTTGTACCTGGTGCGGGCGGTGGTGATCGGTTTGTTCCTGTGGCTGCCCGTGACCACCACCACTGCGTATCTGTTCGGCATGGCGATGGGCTTTCTGTGGCTGTCGACGGTGCCGTTGACCAACGGCACGGTGGCGACCCTGTTTGGTGTACGAAATCTCTCTATGTTGGGTGGGATCGTGTTCCTGTTCCACCAGTTGGGCTCGTTCCTCGGTGGTTGGTTGGGCGGGGTGGTGTACGACCGTACCGGCAGCTATGACTTGATCTGGCAGGTGTCGATCCTGCTCAGCCTGTTGGCGGCGGCGTTGAACTGGCCAGTACGTGAACGTCCGGTGGCGCGCCTGCAAGTCCAGGCCGGCGCAGCATGAGTCGTGTCGGCCCGTGGTTGATCGCTGCCGGTGCCGGCCTGCTGCTGGCGTTCGCCTGGTGGGGTTGGCATCAGGGCGGGTTGGCCTTGATGCAGCTGGGCATGGGCAACTGCTGAACAATGGACGGCATCGGACGCTGCGAGTAACGTCGTGGTCTGACGTGCTTTTAAGGAAGATAGACATGTTGATGCGTTGGTTTGCTGTTCCCGCCCTGTTGCTGGCTGTGACCGGGCAAGTCTGGGCCGCCGGTTGCCCACCGTTGCTGGAAGGTTCGTTGCCCAAGCTGCGGGCCAAGGAAACCATTGATTTGTGCCAGCGCTTCGCCGGCAAGCCGCTGGTGGTGGTCAACACTGCCAGCTTCTGTGGGTTCGCCCCGCAATTCAAAGGCCTCGAAGCGCTCAACCAGCGCTACAAGGAGCAAGGGTTGCAAGTGCTGGGTGTGCCGTCCAATGACTTCAAGCAGGAGTCCAAGGACGGTGCTGAAACCGCCAAGGTCTGCTACGTCAATTACGGCGTGACCTTCACCATGACCGAACCTCAACCGGTGCGCGGTGCGGATGCGATACCGTTGTTCAGGCACCTGGCTGAACAATCCAGCGCGCCGAAATGGAATTTCTACAAGTATGTGGTGGACCGGCAGGGCAATGTCGTAGGCAGTTTTTCCAGCCGGATCAAGCCTGACGATCCCGATTTCATCAAGGCGGTGGAAGCGGCTATTGCTTCCAAACCCTGATCGCCAGCCACGAAAAAAGCCCCGCCTCTTTGCAGAGTGCGGGGCTTTTTTTTCGCTTCAGGTGGCGAGGGGTTCAGGTTCGCCGTGAAACATCAGAAGCGGTAGGTTGCACCGACACCGAAACCGTTGGCGCTGTTTTCATATTTGGCGTTGTAGGACTGGCCGAGGGCGTTGCTGCCGCTGACGTTGACTTTTTCTTCCTTGAGGTAGGAATAAGCCACGTCGATGGTCAGGTCGTCGGTCGGGCTCCAGCCGGCACCGAGGCTGAAGATGGTCCGGTCGCCAGTAGGGATGCGTGGCGAGCGGTCGGCGTTGTTGGTCGGTGCCTGGTCGAAGGACAGACCGGTACGCAGTACCCACTGTTTGTTCAACTGGTAGGAAGTACCGATGGCGTAGGCCCAGGTGTCGTGCCAGTTTTGCTCTTCGGTGATGGTACCGAGGAAGGCCGGAGCGAACACACCACCCGATGTTGTCACCCCTTCGTTATTCACGGTGATTTCTTTCAGGCGACTCCAGCGTGTCCAGGTGCTGCCCGCATAAACGGTCCAGGCATCATTGAGCTTTTGGGTGACCGAAAAGTCCACCGATTCAGGTGTGGTGATGTCCAGCGAGGCATCGTAGCGCCCGTTATTCAAAAGTACCGCAGGAGTACCGGCGCCAGGGCTCACTTCAGTGTGGCCTTCAAGCTTGTACTTGACCTTGGAGTGGTAGGTCAGGCCGACACGAGTGGTGTCGGTCGCCTGGACCAGCACGCCAATGTTGTAGCCGTAGCCAATGTCGTCGCCCTTGATCTTCACGTCGCCGTCATTAGCTGAAAACGGAGTGTTCAGCGTCGACTCCAGAGAGCCGGAAATACGGTTGATGGTCGGGCCGAAACCGATCGATACCTTGTCGTTGAAGGCATAGCTGACGGTTGGCTGGAACGTGACGACCTTCACTTCGCTCTTGCTACCGAAGTTGCCGCCCTGGAAGCCGTTTTCATAATCGGTGATCAAGCCAAACGGTGCGTAGACACCCAGGCCGAATGCCCATTGATCATCGATAGGCTTGACGTAATAACCCATCGGAACGCCGGTCAGCGGGACCATGTCGCCCTTGTTAGTGCCGGACTTGGTGCCGCTGGCATCGTCGATATCGGTGGAGGCATCAATGGCGGCGAAGCCACCGGTGACTTGCTGGCGCTTGAGGCGCGACATGCCGGCAGGGTTGCCAAACACGGTGCTGGCGTCATCGGCAGCGGAAGAACGACCTGCGAAACCAGTGCCCATGCCACTGATGCTTTGTTCGTTCAAGGCAAAGCCACTGGCGAAAAGTTGGGTGGATGCCAAGGTCACGGCAAGGCCAAGGGTGGTTTTGAGCATGATTTTTTTCATTGTTAGAACTCCTGATGATCACCGGGGCGAAAATTACCAACATTTTCGTGCAAGCGCTATAGCCCGTATCGCTTGATTTAGAGGGGTTTTGTAGGACAATCCGACCAGATTCGCGACCGTTGCAGGAAGTTTCCAAATTTCCACATCAGCAAGCGACCTGATTCATGGGTGAAACACAGCTTCGCCATGCGCAGGTGAAATCTCGCAGGCGCCCTTGGGGGTGAAAGGTTTGTCGCCAGATGCGGGCCATGCCAAGCAGGTCATCGGCTTCAGGAAGCGGAGTGTTCTGTTCCTCCACCAGCAGCCAGGCAATGGCGGTGGCATAGCGCAGGTTGACGGTCAATTCCAGGTGCGGGCCGCTGAGAAAGGCGTGCTGGCTGGCCAGGCCGCGTACCAGGCTGGCTCGTTCCGGGTCCAGCGCCAGGTAATGGTCCCAGAGTGCCTGGTGTCGGGGCTCGGTAATGCGATACAGGCCATGCCCGCGGCGATCATGCAGGGCTGAACCCAGGGCGGACTGGCTGGCGGCAATACCCAGCAACAAGGATTCCGCAGTTGCGCTGTGACGCTCAAGGTAGAGGAGCGTCGGGCGGATCACATATCGACACAGTTCGCTGGCAGCGATACCCATAAAACCCTCGAAGTGTGAAATGGGCGGAGCCTGAAGAGTGTGGGCTTGGCAGCGGTGGATCGGTCCAGGCCCCGCCGGAAGCGGATCATGCCGCTTGACTTGAAGTGTAGTGTCATATTTACGTTGTAAAGGACTGTTTTTAAAACATCTTCAACGAACGGTTATAACTGTTATATCCCTTGGTACTTACGCCGTTTCGCTTGATCGAGAAATTCCAGGCAATAAAAAACCCCGCTTTTTGGGCGGGGCCTTTGGAGTTTCAGCCTTTCTGGCGTCTCAGGCAACCAGTGCCTGGCGGGTACGCTCGATCACGGCCTGCAGCGGTTCGGCGCTGGAGTACTGATCGGGGTACAGGCGTTCGCTGTGACGGGCGATGCCGTGTTCGTTGACCAGGGTGAAGCTGAAGCAGCCTTTGCGAGCGGCCATGATCAGGCAGTTCATCGGGGCAAAAGCGTTGGTGAGGGTGCGGATAGCATCCTGTGCGTGGATTTGAGTAGACATGTTATGGGTGTTCCTACAAATGACACGGTTAAGAACCGTGCAACGTTAAAACGTTCCAGTAACGTCGACCACCATTGGTCGAACGAAGAACCCGACTGGAACAAAGCAGCCAGTTTGAGCGCTATATAAAGTGCGCGCTTGGGCTGGCAGGTAGGTACTTAGGAGGGCAGGCAACACATCAAGGGCAAAGGTTCTGGGCCCGGGGTGAAGATCCTGATCAATTTTGCAGGTTGGTTCGGTCAGAGTAATGAGCCTGGCAACACCCTTTGCATTCGATCAAAGGCTGTGTTGACGCAAGGTTTACCTGGAAACCATCGAGGGGGCCGGTCTCCTTTTTTCGGTGAGGTGTCCTTTGAAGGATGGCTGACCGTGGAGATGTGTTCGACCCGGAATTGACTTTCAGCTTGGTACTAACGCTGCGGATACTAACGGATCGACCTCGTGAAGGGAAGGGCGTTGGTTAAAAAATATTCAAGCAGGGCCATGCGTCGATGTCGGGATCGGACGCGTAGCACAGGACCCAACTGTACTCGGGTGTGTCCATGCCACCCACGCCGCGCGCAAGGCCCGAGGTTTATCCCCAGGTTTTACCGCCAGATGCGCCAAAAAAGCGCAGCGTTATAACCCATTCGGCTGTTACTTGTGCACACTCGCTGCACCACTTGTCACTGTACTGTCATGTCGAAACAATTCGGGGTGGGTGCCTGTATCCAAAATTTAAGTCAATGAAAAACATCGCTTTTTTTTACTGGTGAAAAAATCGTCAGTTTGAGCGCAGGCCCCGTTCCACAGGGCTTTGCGCGAGTTCAGGGTGGGTTGTCCACTGAGTTATCCACAGCTTCTGTGGATTGTCCCAAGCGCTTGCTCTAGCACGGGCGTGCTGGTTTTTTTCGGCTTTACCCGTACGAAAAAAGGAGTAGAGTGGCGCGCCTTCCGATCTAGCCCACAGTGTTTTATGAAGTTTCGCTCCGTATCAAATCCTGTTACCTCCACACCCCATGGTGTTACCCCACCCAAGCGTATTTCGATGCGGGTGGCCGAGTGGCTACTCGACAGCCCGAGACTGGGAGATAGCCCCAGCGTCAAGCACTTGGCCGGCCGTTTACTCAAGCAACCGGCCCGTGAAGGCGTGGTGGCCGCGCAAAGTCGCCTCGGACAATTGATGTGCCGTGAATGCGGCAACGCCCGGGATCGCCGCATCGGCCAGGACCTGCTGCGCCAGGCCGCGCGGGCCGGCGATGATCGAGCCCGCCGGGCCCTCGGTGAAATCGAAGGCTGAAAACGAAGACCGAGCTGGGCAACCCCCGGCCGCTTGGTTAACCTTCGGGCTTTATTTGATCGGCAGGAATTGTCATGGCTATGGATTTGACCAGCCTGTTGTTTGGCCTGGCGGGCGCTGCGGTGCCATTGCTGGCACTGGCCTGGCACCTGCAACGCCAGGCCGGCGCTGCGCAGACCGAACAGGCCCTGCTGGAAGAACGCCTGGCCACCGCGCACATGGCCCACGACGGCCTCAATGCCCAGCTCGATGCCTGCCGCGATGAGATCAGCGACCTGAGCCAGGCCAACGCCGCCAAGCAAGCCGAGCTTGCCGCAGCCTGTCGTGAAGTCGAGTTGTTGCAAATCGAGCGGGACAACGCCCGGGATGCGGCCCACGCCTGGAACCTCGAGCGCGCCAACAAGGAAGCAGAATTGCGGCGGCTCGATGCCCAGGCGGCGTCGTTGCATGCCGAACTGCGCGAGCAGCAGGAAAGCCATCAGCAACGCCTGGATGATCTGCAAGGTTCGCGCGACGAGTTGCGGGCACAATTCGCCGAGCTCGCCGGAAAAATCTTCGATGAGCGTGAGCAGCGTTTCGCCGAAACCAGCCAACAGCGCCTGGGCCAGTTGCTCGATCCGCTGAAGGAGCGCATCCAGTCCTTCGAAAAACGCGTCGAAGAAAGTTATCAGGCCGAGGCCCGGGAACGTTTCTCCCTGGGCAAGGAGCTGGAGCGCTTGCAACAGCTGAACCTGCGCTTGAGCGACGAGGCCACCAACCTCACTCGGGCACTCAAGGGCCAGAAGACCCAGGGCAACTGGGGCGAGTTGATTCTGGAGCGGGTGCTCGAACATGCTGGCCTGGAGAAGGGCCGCGAGTATCAGACCCAGGTCAGCCTCAAGGGCCCGGACGGCGAGCGTTTCCAGCCGGACGTGTTGATTTATCTGCCTGGCGACAAACAAGTAGTGGTCGACTCCAAGGTCAGCCTCACGGCCTATCAGCAGTACGTGGCCGCCGAAGATGACGCCATTGGCCAACTGGCCCTCAAGCAACATGTGGTGTCGTTGCGAGCCCACGTCAAAGGCTTGGCCGGCAAGGACTACAAACGCCTGGACGGTTTGCACAGCCTGGATTTCGTGTTGTTGTTCGTGCCGATCGAAGCGGCGTTTTCCGCCGCCTTGCAAGCCGAGCCGAACCTGTTCCAGGAAGCCTTCGACCGCAACATCGTGATCGTCAGCCCGACCACGTTGCTGGCGACCCTTCGGGTGATCGACAGCTTGTGGAAGCAGGAACGCCAGAGCCAGAACGCCCGGGAAATCGCCGAGCGGGCCGGGTGGCTGTATGACAAGTTCGTCTTGTTCATCCAGGACCTGGATGAGATCGGCAGTCGCTTGCAGCAGTTGGACAAAGCCTACAGCGCGGCGCGCAACAAGCTGACGGAAGGGCGCGGCAACCTGATCAGTCGCAGCGAACAGCTCAAGCTGCTCGGCGCCCGGGCCAGCAAGAGCTTGCCCAGCGAATTGCTCGAACGGGCGATGACCGATGCGGATGGGCTGCCTGAGTTGCCGGAAGAGGCCAGCGAGAAAACCCAGGGCTGAAACACAAACCCAAGGCTGAAGCAGAAGCTTGTGGCAAGGTCATCTTGTGGGAGCAAAGCTTGCTCGCGATGGCATCCTTGAGACCGCCTTCGCGGGCAAGCCTTGCTCCCCACAAGATTTTCCATCGCCACAGGGGAACAGCGTGTCCCTCTGCCCATTACAACGGCAAATGCCGACTCAACAACGCCCGCAACGCCGCCGGCTTCACCGGCTTGGCCAGGTAATCCAGGCCTGCGGCATGCACCTGGGCTATCATCTCAGGTCGGCCGTCGGCGCTGATCACCACACCGGGAATCGGTTCGCCCATGCGCGTGCGCAACCAGGCCATCAGCTCGGTACCGGTCTCGCCGTCGTCCAGATGAAAATCCACCAGCGCCAGTTGCGGTCGGCCGCCCTGGGCCAGCCAACGCTCGCATTCTTCCCGGTTGCGCGCCGTCCACACCTGGCAACCCCAGCGTGTCAGCAGGCTGTTCATGCCGATCAGGATGCTGTCTTCGTTATCGACGCACAGCACCTGGGCGCCGCTTGGCAAATGACCGTTGGGTTCGGCCGCGGGGCTCGGTGCGACGACCTGTGTATGGGCCAAGGGCACGCTGACGCTGAACACGCTGCCACGCCCCGGCCAGGAGCGCACGCGCAAGGTATGGCCCAGCACGCGGCATAGCCCGTCGGCGATGGCCAGGCCCAGGCCCAGGCCTTTTTCGGCGCGGGTCTGGTGGCTGTCCAGGCGTTTGAACTCTTCGAAAATGACCTGCAGCTTATCCTCGGCAATTCCCGGCCCGCGATCCCAGACCTCCAGGCACAACTCGCCGTTGCGCCGGCGTACCCCCAACAGCACCGGGCCCTTGGCATAGCGGAAGGCGTTGGTGAGGAAGTTCTGCAGAACCCGCCGCAACAACTTGATGTCGCTGTCGACCCGCAGTCGCGAGCCTCGCATTCGGAATTTCAGGCCTTGTTCCTGGGCCAGCGCCGTGAACTCGGCGCCCAAGGTGTCGAACAATTCGTTGAGGACGAACGGCTTGCGGTCGGGATTGATCTTGCCGTTTTCCAGGCGGGAGATGTCCAGCAGGTCGGTGATCAGGTCTTCAGCGGAACGCAGCGAACTGTCCAGATGCTGCACCAATTGCCGGGCCTCGCTCGGCAAACCCTCGTGCTGGTGGGACAGCGCGGCAGAGAATAGCCGCGCGGCGTTGAGCGGTTGCATCAGGTCGTGGCTGACCGCAGCCAGGAATCGGGTCTTGGATTGATAGGCCGCTTCGGCGGTGCTCTTGGCTTCGGTCAGGGCCAGGTTCAGTTGCGATAATTCCCGGGTGCGTTCGGCCACCCGTTGCTCCAGCCCCTCGTTGGCTTCGGTCAGCGCTTGCGCGGCCTCACGGAACGCGGTGATGTCAGTGAAACTCATGACGAAACCGCCACCGGGCATCGGGTTGCCGATCAGCTCGATCACCCGGCCGTTGGGGAACAGTCGTTCAGAGGTATGGGCACGACCCTGGCGCATCCAGTGCAGGCGTCGGGCGACGTGAACTTCGGCTTCGCCTGGGCCGCAGAGACCACGCTCGGCGTTGTAGCGGATGATATCGGCAATGGGCCGGCCAACACTGATCAAGCCGTCCGGATACTTGAACAGCTCCAGATAGCGACGATTCCAGGCCACCAGCCTGAGGGACTGGTCGACCACGCTGATGCCCTGGCTGATGTTCTCGATGGCGCCTTGCAACAGCGCGCGGTTGAACTGCAAAACTTCCGAGGCTTCGTCTGCGATCCGCACGACGTCTTCGAGCTGCATCTCCCGACCTTCAATGGCGGCCTTAACCACAGCCCTGGTCGAAGAGGCCCCGAGTACACCGGCCAGCAGGCGTTCGGTGTGGGCGATCCATTCGCTGTCGGCGTTCTGGGTCGGGTTGAAGCCTTTGCCCTGGCGGTAGGCAAAGCGAATGAAACTCTGCCGTGCCCGCTCCTCGCCGACGAAACGGGCGGCCAGTTGCAACAGGTCTTCGATGTGCACCGCCAGCATTGAGCGGGGGTTGGGGCGGGCGCTGATTTCCTGGCCGATGAAGCGTCCGGCCTGCCAGTGTTCCGAGACGCGTGTGCGCGACAGCACGGACACCCAGGCGAACAACGTGAAGTTACCGGCCAGGGACAGGACCACCCCTTGGGTCAGGGGAGTAATCGGCAGGTTCAATGGATTGCCGTGCAGCCAGGCCAGGCCCGGGAAGCTACTGAGCGACCAGCCCAGGCTGTGCGCGGCGATCGGCAACACCAGGGTGTAGAACCACAGGAAAATCCCCATGGCGAGGCCAGCGAACACACCGCGGCGGTTGGCCTGTTTCCAGTACAGCGCGCCGAGCATGGCCGGGGCCAGTTGGGTCACGGCGGCGAAGGCGATCTGGCCGATGGTCGCCAGGCTCGCCGTCGAACCCAGCAGGCGGTAGCTGACGTAGGCCAGCAACAGGATCACGACGATGCTCACCCGACGCACCGACAGCATCCACTGGCGGAACACTTCGAAGGGCCGCTCGGCGTTGTTGCGGCGCAGCAGCCACGGCAACAGCATGTCGTTGGAGACCATGGTGGACAGCGCCACGCTGGCCACGATCACCATGCCGGTAGCCGCCGAGGCGCCACCAATGAACGCCAGCAATGCCAGGGCCGGATGGGCCTGGGCCAGCGGCAGGCTGATGACGAAGGAGTCCGGCAATACGGAGCTGGGCAGCATCATTTGCCCGGCGAGGGCGATGGGCACCACGAACAGTGCGGCCAGGGCCAGGTAGGCGGGGAATACCCACTTGGCCAGGCGCAGGTCCTGGGGTTCGATGTTCTCCACCACGGTCACGTGGAACTGCCGCGGCAAGCAGATGATCGCCATCATCGCCACCCCGGTCTGCACCACCATGGATGGCCAGTTGATGGTTTCTTTCCAGTACTGCTCCAGCCGTGGGGCGAGCATGGCCTGGTTGAACAGGTCGTCGAAGCCGTCGTACAGGCCGTACGTCACGAACGCTCCGACCGCCAGGAAGGCGAACAGCTTGACCAGGGATTCGAAGGCAATCGCCAGCACCATGCCACGGTGGTGTTCGGTGGCGTCCAGGTTGCGGGTACCGAACACGATGGTGAACAGCGCCAGGATCAGCGAGACGATCAGCGCGGTGTCCTGGGCGCGGGTGCCCATGGCATCGGCGCCGGCACCGATCAACAGGTTCACCCCGAGCACGATGCCCTTGAGCTGCAAGGCGATGTACGGCAGCACGCCGACCAGGCAGATCAGCGCGACCACTACCGCCAGGGATTGGGACTTGCCATAGCGGGCGGCGATGAAGTCGGCGATGGAGGTGATGTTCTCCTGTTTGCTGATCATCACCATTTTCTGCAGGACCCACGGCGCCAGCACCAGCAGCAGGATCGGCCCGAGATAGATCGGCAGGAATGCCCAGAGCTGTTCGGCGGCCTGGCCTACGGCGCCAAAGAACGTCCAACTGGTGCAGTACACCGCCAGCGACAGACTGTAGACCCAAGCCCGCACCCGTGGCGGCAGCGGAGTGCTGCGCCGGTCGCCGTAGAAGGCGATGGCGAACATGATGGCCATATAGGCCAGGGCGACAACGGCAATCAGCCCGCTGGACAGCGACATGGAAACTCCCGGACAAAGACACCGGGACTTGAGCCCGGCAGGACAGTCTCGCATGCCCGCTCGGGTTCGTCAGTGTCGACCAAGGTCGAGGCGCGGTGGGGTGTCGCAGGTAGGGGGAATTCTTGGGTTATGCAGGGTTTTTGCTGGCCTCATCGCGAGCAAGCTCGCACACCGAGTCTTGGGCGAGCATAAATTTTGTATTCACAGCAGATCAAATGTGGGAGCGAGCTTGCTCGCGATGGCGGCCTTACTGAGCCAACGCAATATCCACCAGCCGATACAACTCCTCAACCGCTAACGGCGCGGTAGCAAAGAGGATACGAAACACCGTCGGCGCCACCACCACATTGATCAGCCGTTCGACGCCTGGATTGGGCTCATCGGGATAGCGGTCCAGGATGATCTGCAACTGACGGCTGATGATCCCCACGCAATACCCCGGGGTGGCGCAGGCCTGGATGTCGCGCATCATGTTGCGACCGGGCTCGGAACTCATTTCGTCCAGGTACTGTTCGGCCCAGGCGAGCAGGTCGCCGCGCAGGCTGCCGGTGTTGGCGGGTTCGCTGTCGGGGCGCAAGCGGGCGATGGCGACATCGGCCAGCAGCGCCGGCAGATCACCCCAGCGTCGGTAGATGGTGGACGGCGTCACCCCGGCGCGCGCAGCGATTTGCGGCACGGTCAGGGTCGCGCGGTCCTGCTCTTGCAGCAGGTCGCGGACCGCCGAATGAATCGACTCTTGGACCCGGGCGCTTCGACCGCCGGGGCGTAAACCTTCTTTAATCGCCATGCGTCAGACCTTAACACAAAGAATTTGCTTTAAGCGCATGCTGGTAGCACACTCCACAAAAGCAAAAAATTAGCTTTTGCGAATACTCCTGTGGAGCGTGCCCATGTCCCGTCCAGCTTCGACCCGCGCCAGCCTGATATTCCTGGCGCTCACCTTGCTCGGTTTTCTCGCCGCGTCCAGCGCGCCGACGCCGTTGTATCATCTCTACCAGGAACAATTGCAATTTTCCCCGGCCGTCCTGACGCTGATTTTCGGTGTGTACGCCTTCAGTCTGCTGGCGGCCTTGCTGACGGTGGGGTCGTTGTCGGATTACTTGGGCCGTAAACCGGTGATCTTCGTGGCGCTGTTGCTCAACATGCTGGCGATGCTGCTGTTTATCAGCGCCGAAAGCGTTGCCTGGTTGATCAGTGCCCGCTTGATCCAGGGATTTGCCACCGGCATGGCCACCAGTGTGCTGGGGGCTGCCTTGCTGGATTTCGACCGTCGCCAGGGCCCGCTGATCACCAGTGTCGCGCCGCTGTTGGGCATGGCATGCGGGGCGCTGGGCTGTGGCCTGCTGGCTGAATTCGCGCCGTTGCCCTTGCAACTGACGTACTGGCTTCTGTTGGGCTTGTTCCTGGCCCAGGCCGTTTACCTCTGGCGCCTGGCGGAAAGCGTCAGCCCGCAACCCGGTGCCTGGCAGTCCCTGCGGTCAACCCTGCATGTGCCGTCCCAGGCGCGGCAAGCCTTGTGGCGGGTCCTGCCACTGGACCTGGCGGCCTGGGCCGTGGGCGGTTTCTACTTGTCACTGGCACCGTCCCTGGTGCGAGCGGCAACCGGATCGACCTCCAACCTGATCGGTGGCGCGCTGGTGGCGGTGTTGACCCTCAGCGGCGCGTTATCCATCTACCTGCTGCGCAACCAGGAGGCCGACAAGATGTTGCGCCTCTCCGCGAGCTTGCTGGTGGTCGGTCTTGCATTGGTGCTGGCGGCGGTGCATGGCGCCAGCTTGCCATTGTTCTTCATTGGCACGCTGGTCACCGGCAGCGGTTTTGGCGCGGGATTCCTGGGGGCGCTGCGCAGCATCATGCCGCTGGCGTTGCCCCACGAACGGGCCGGTTTGATGTCGGCGTTCTATGTCCTCAGTTACCTGGCCTTCAGCCTGCCGTCGCTGCTGGCGGGGAACCTGACGCGGGTGTTCGGATTGATCCCGACCACCGATGGCTATGGCGCGGTGTTGATTGTGCTGTGTGTCGTTGCGTTGTTGGGGTTACGTCAATCCATGAGACCGGTCAGCGATGGCGCGCGGCCTTGAAACCAAGGGTGCAGGCGTCGCTGGCAGTAGGTTAGTCTTGGCGCCTCAGTCTTTTTTCCGGACGATCCCTTGAAAATCATTCGCAGCAAGTCCTTCACCGGGGACCGCGCCTGGGCGGCGCTGGATATCGCCAACATGAATGGCATCACCACGCGCCTGCACTGGACCGATCAGCCGTACAAATGGCACGTCAATGACGGCGAGGAAGTCTTCGTGGTGCTCGATGGGCAAGTGCGGATGTGCTATCGGGAAGAGGGTGTCGAAAAGGAAACCTTGCTGGAGGCCGGGGACATTTTCTACGCCTCGGTGGGCACCGAACATGTGGCCAGGCCCTTGGGCGAAGCGAGAATCCTGGTGATCGAGACCGAAGGCAGCGTCTGATGGTTATCTGCTAAACCGATAACATATAGAGAGATTACCCGTTATATAGATATTCGATTCGGCTCTAGCATGGCTCCACCTTATCCGAGGACAGGAGTTCGCCATGACATGCTGCGCTGCAAAAAACCGCTTGCGTCCATTGAGCCATTTGCCCAGGCCGCAGGAGGCCATTCGCCAATTCACGCCTAACTGGTTTGCCGTGGTCATGGGCACCGGAGTGTTGGCGCTGGCCTTGGCGCAATGGCCTGGGAATGTGCCGGGCCTGCGCCTTTTGGGTGAAGGCTTGTGGTTGTTCAACACGCTGTTGTTCGTGGTATTCGCCCTCATGTACACGGCCCGTTGGGTACTGTTCTTCGACGAAGCACGACGGATTTTCGGTCATTCAACGGTCTCGATGTTTTTCGGCACCATTCCCATGGGGCTGGCGACCATCATCAACGGCTTTTTGGCATTTGGGCTGCCGCGCTGGGGGAGCGGTGTGGTGGCGGTGGCTGAGGCGTTATGGTGGATCGACGTGGCCATGTCGTTGGCCTGTGGTGTGCTGATCCCATTCTTGATGTTCACCCGCCAGGAACACCGCATCGACCAGATGACCGCCGTGTGGCTCTTGCCGGTGGTGGCCGCCGAAGTCGCGGCGGCCAGTGGCGGGCTGTTGGCGCCGCATCTGGCCGACGCTCATGGGCAACTGGTCATGCTGGTGACCAGCTACGTGCTCTGGGCCTTTTCCCTGCCGGTGGCGTTCAGCATCCTGACGATTTTGCTGTTGCGCATGGCGCTGCACAAACTGCCTCACGAGAACATGGCCGCCTCGAGCTGGCTGGCCCTCGGCCCGATCGGCACCGGCGCCCTGGGCATGTTGCTATTGGGCAACGATGCCCCGCTGATTTTTGCCGCCAATGGCCTGTCCGGCGTGGGTGAAATCGCCGTCGGGTTGGGTCTGGTGGCCGGTATCACGCTGTGGGGGCTGGGGTTGTGGTGGATGTTGATGGCGCTTCTGATCACCGCGCGCTACCTGCGCGCAGGCATTCCCTTCAACCTCGGCTGGTGGGGCTTTACCTTTCCCCTGGGCGTGTACGCGTTGACCACGCTGAAGCTTGCGGACCTGCTGGGCCTGGTTTTTTTCAGCGTGTTCGGGGCTGTGCTGGTGGCGATGCTGGTGGTGATGTGGCTGATCGTCGGGCGGCGTACGGTCCTCGGTGCCTGGCACGGTGAGTTGTTTGTGTCGCCCTGTATTGCAGGGCTGGCGAAATAATCGCTAAAGACAGGTAATGTGTGGCCTGGATCAAAAAGCGTCATTCCAATAAGCGTCCACGTCACTCAGGAACATGGAAGATGAGTCACCCTTCGCAGTTCACCTTGCTTCGCACGCGGCGTTTCCTGCCGTTCTTCATCACGCAGTCCTTGGGCGCGTTCAACGACAACATTTTCAAGCAGTCGCTGATCCTCGCCATCCTCTACAAATTGACCATCGAGGGCGACCGCTCGATCTGGGTCAACCTCTGCGCGCTGCTGTTTATCCTGCCGTTTTTTCTGTTCTCGGCTCTGGCAGGGCAGTTCGGCGAAAAATTCGCCAAGGACGCGCTGATTCGTCTGATCAAGCTCGGCGAAATCGCCATCATGGCGGTCGGCGCAGTAGGGTTTCTGTTCGATCACTTATCGCTGATGCTGGTGGCGCTGTTCGCCATGGGCACGCATTCGGCGTTGTTCGGCCCGGTGAAGTACTCGATCCTGCCCCAGGCCTTGCGTGAGGAAGAGTTGGTCGGCGGCAACGGCCTGGTGGAGATGGGTACCTTCCTGGCGATCCTGGCCGGCACCATCGGCGCCGGGATCATGATGTCCTCGGCGCATTACGCACCCGTGGTGTCCACTGCGATCATCGGTGTTGCCGTGCTCGGTTACCTGGCCAGCCGCAGCATTCCGCGCGCAGCGGCGGCCTCGCCGCAGATGCGCCTGAACTGGAACATCTTCAGCCAATCCTGGGCCACCCTGAAACTGGGGTTGGGGCAAACCCCGGCGGTGTCCCGTTCGATTGTCGGCAACTCCTGGTTCTGGTTCGTCGGGGCGATCTACCTGACGCAGATCCCGGCCTATGCCAAGGAGTGGATGCACGGTGACGAAACCGTGGTGACCTTGATCCTGACGGTGTTCTCGGTGGGGATCGCCTTGGGTTCGATGCTCTGCGAAAAGCTTTCCGGGCGCAAAGTCGAGATCGGCCTGGTGCCGTTCGGCTCGTTCGGGCTGACGGTGTTCGGCCTGCTGTTGTGGTGGCATTCCGGTGGAATCCCCGACAGCGTCGAGGGGCACGGTTGGCTTGAAGTGCTCGGTTTCGGTCACGCCTGGCTGGTGCTGATCGACATCCTGGGCCTGGGTGTCTTTGGCGGTTTCTATATCGTGCCGCTGTACGCGTTGATCCAGTCGCGCACGGTGGAGAACGAGCGGGCGCGGGTGATTGCTGCCAACAACATTCTCAACGCGTTGTTCATGGTGGTCTCGGCCATCGTCTCCATCGTGCTGCTGAGCCTGGCCAAACTGTCGATTCCGCAACTGTTCCTGGTGGTGTCGTTGCTCAACATTGGCGTCAACGCCTACATCTTCAAGATCGTTCCCGAGTTCAGCATGCGTTTCATGATCTGGCTGCTGAGCCATTCCATGTACCGCGTGGAGCACCGCAATTTGGAGGCGATCCCGGATGAAGGGGCTGCGCTGTTGGTCTGCAACCACGTCTCCTTCGTCGATGCCTTGCTGATTGGCGGCGCGGTGCGTCGGCCGATTCGCTTCGTGATGTACTACAAGATCTACAACCTGCCGGTGTTGAATTTCATCTTCCGTACCGCTGGGACGATCCCGATTGCCGGGCGCCAGGAAGACATTCACATCTACGAAAAAGCCTTCAAGCGAATCGCCCAATACCTGAAGGACGGTGAGTTGGTCTGCATCTTCCCTGAAGGAAAGCTGACCGGTGACGGTGAGATCAATGAGTTCAAGAGCGGACTGACACGCATCCTCCAGGAGACCCCGGTGCCGGTGATTCCCCTGGCGTTGCAGGGGTTGTGGGGCAGTTTTTTCAGTCGCGACCCGGCCAAAGGGCTGTTTCGTCGATTCTGGTCGCGGGTGACGCTGGTGGCGGGGTCGGCGGTCGCGGTGGAAGTGGCTGAGCCGGCGAAGTTGCAGGCGTTGGTAGGGGAGTTGCGTGGGACCGTCCGCTAGAACGAAAAACTGAAGGAGAAGACCTGTGGGATTAAAACCTGTGGGAGCAAAGCTTGCTCACGATGGCGTCCTTGCGATCGCTATCGCGGGCAAGCCTTGCTCCCACAGACCCTGCTCCCCACAGGTTTTACTCCACAAGTTCCACAGCTCCTAGAAGGTCTTGCTCCTACAGGAGGGCTTAAGCGCTGACCTTGAGCCCGATCAACCCTGCAACGATCAACGCCACGCTGGCCAGACGAACCAGCGCCATCGACTCACCAAACAAAATGATCCCGGCGATCACCGTGCCCGCGGCACCGACCCCGGTCCAGATCGCATAGGCTGTACCCAGCGGCAGTTCCTTCATTGCAAGGCCGAGCAGGCCAAGGCTGATCGCCATGGCGGCGATTGTCAGTGCAGTGGGGAGAGGGCGGCTGAAGCCGTCGGTGTATTTCAGGCCGACAGCCCAGCCGACTTCGAACAGGCCGGCAAAAAACAGAATGATCCAGGACATCACACACCTCATCGATGGATGGGGTCGTCCCCGGATAACGGTTGCTATGGCGTTGCGGGGTCGTCCCCGCATTGGGCGCAAGAATGCCCAATGCTGACGATTCGGTCAAGATTCGCCTTCAGTCCGTCGCTTGACGGGCCTGCAGTTCACGGTCCTGTTTTTCGCTCATGCGCCGGAAGTACGTCGAGAGCAGGGCGCCGGAAATGTTGTGCCAGACGCTGAACAGCGCGCTGGGTACCGCCGCCAGTGGCGAAAAGTGTGCACTCGCCAGCGCTGCACCCAGGCCGGAGTTCTGCATGCCGACTTCCAATGACAGGGTTTTGCGCTGGGCCAACGGCAAGCCGAACAAACGCCCGGTGAAGTACCCCAGCAGATAACCGAAGCTGTTGTGCAGCATCACGATGGCCATGATCAGCAGGCCGGATTCGGCGATTTTCGCCTGACTGGCTGCAACCACCGCCGCGACGATGATCACGATGCTCACCACCGATATCAGTGGCAGCACTTCTACCGCATGACGAACCCGGGCACCCAGCAGGCGTTGGGCAATGATGCCCAGTGCGATCGGCAACAGGACGATTTGCAGGATCGACCAGAACAGCGCCGAGAACGACACCGGCAACCAGGCCGAGGCCAGCAGCCAGATCAGCGCCGGGGTCAGCAGAGGGGCAAGCAGGGTCGTGAGGGCGGAAATCGCCACGGCCAGGGCCAGGTCACCGCGAGCCAGCCAGGTCATGACATTGGACGATGTGCCGCTCGGGCAGCAGCCCACCAGGATCACGCCGACGGCGATCTCCGGCGGCAGACTGAACACTTGGCAAAGCAGCCACGCCGTACCGGGCATGATCACGAATTGGGCAACCACCCCCAAGGCGACGCGCCCTGGATGACGGGCCACTTCGGCGAAGTCTTCCAGCTTGAGTGCCAGGCCCATGCCGAACATCACCAGGCCCAGCAGCGGCACGATGGCGATTTTTAGACCGATGAACCAAGCTGGCTGCAGAAACGCCACCACCGCGAAAATCAGTACCCAGTAAGCGAAGGTATTGCCGACAAAGCGACTCAATGCAGCCAATGCGCGCATGACCTGATCCTTATTATTAAGAACACCACAAAACCCAATGTGGGAGCGGGCTTGCTCGCGAAAGCGGAGTGTCAGTCAGCATCTCGGTGGCCGTCATGCCGCTATCGCGAGCAAGCTCGCTCCCACAGGGGGGCGGGGTTTAGATCCCCTGCGGAATCTCTTCCCCACCCAACGCTTCAACCAGCGCCGGCAGGAACTCGCCGAACGTCAACATCATCAGCGTGAAGCTGGCGTCCAGTTGGCCGAGGGCTTCGTCGCCACCGTCCTGCTCTGCCTGGTCCTGCAGCAGGTCTTCGAACTTCAGGCGCTTGACCACCATCTTGTCGTCGAGCATGAAGGACAGCTTGTCCTGCCAGGCCAGGGACAGTTGCGTGACGACCTTGCCGGTGTTCAGGTGCAGCTGGATTTCGTCGCTGGTCAGGTCCTGGCGCTTGCAGCGCACGATGCCGCCGTCTTCGTGGGTGTCGCGCAGTTCGCATTCATCGAGCACGAAGAAATCGTCCGCGGCTTTCTGGGTCTTGACCCAGTCAGTCATGGTAGCGGTCGGGGCCATTTTTACCGTCAGTGGACGTACCGGCAGCGAGCCGATGACTTCGCGCAGGGTAGACAGCAGGTCTTCAGCGCGTTTCGGGCTGGCCGAGTTCACCAGGATCAGGCCCTGTTTCGGCGCGATGGCGGCAAAAGTGGACGAACGACGGATGAACGCACGCGGCAGGAACGCCTGGATGATTTCATCCTTGAGCTGGTCCCGTTCCTTTTTATAGACCTTGCGCATTTGCTCGGCTTCGATCTCTTCGACCTTTTCCTTCAGGGCATCGCGTACGACGCTACCCGGCAAGATGCGTTCTTCCTTGCGCGCGGCGATCAGCAGGAAGTCCTGGCTGACGTGCACCAGCGGTGCGTCTTCGCCTTTGCCAAACGGTGCGACGAAACCGTAAGTGGTCAACTCCTGGCTTGCACATGGACGCGCCAGTTTGCTGGCCAGTGCAGTTTCCAACGCCTCGGCATCAAAAGGCAGATCTTGGGTCAGGCGATAGATAAGCAGGTTTTTGAACCACATGGGGTGAGTCTCTCCTTTATACAAAGGGGGGCATTATTCTCTTCGCAGCGCCATAGGCCAACCCTTCGCTAAGCCTTTGGAAGGCCTGAAAAAATTAATTTAAAAAGTGCTTGCCAGCTTAAAGAGTGCTCCGTAGAATGCGCGCCACACCGAAAGCGAAGGGTGATTAGCTCAGCTGGGAGAGCGTCTGCCTTACAAGCAGAATGTCGGCGGTTCGATCCCGTCATCACCCACCATTCGTTCAACGTGTTACGCGCAGCGGTAGTTCAGTCGGTTAGAATACCGGCCTGTCACGCCGGGGGTCGCGGGTTCGAGTCCCGTCCGCTGCGCCATATTCGGTTACCTGGAACACTGAACGCCAGGTCACCACGGAAAGCCCGCTAACGCGGGCTTTTTGCTGTTTGCAGTTCCTGTGGTGTGCGTTGCTCATGTTTTTTTTGCTGAATTTGCTAATTAAATCAGCACGTTATAAAAAACTGTGAGAGAATGCGCCCCGCATCGAAAGTGAAGGGTGATTAGCTCAGCTGGGAGAGCGTCTGCCTTACAAGCAGAATGTCGGCGGTTCGATCCCGTCATCACCCACCAAACTTTCAGTGTTACGCGCAGCGGTAGTTCAGTCGGTTAGAATACCGGCCTGTCACGCCGGGGGTCGCGGGTTCGAGTCCCGTCCGCTGCGCCATATTTGGTTATCTGGAATGCTGAACGCCAGGTGGCTACTAGAAACGACGCTTTTCCTTTACGAGGGAAAAGCGTCGTTTTTTTTTGGCTCTCTTTTTTGTGTGTATATCCGTCGCTGCGGTTACGGCTACATGGTTCCGCCCTTATGTATGGACTCGCCTCCACTGTCTACCCGCTTTTCAACACTGCTACCCGGCTGCATCTATGTATAAGGCCTATTCGAGGAAGCCCATCTTTGGCTTCTGGCCAACATTGGTTGAGCTCGCGGTATGCCGATTACGTTCAGGCCTCGAAGGCCGGTAAGGGCGCAGGCATCGTTCCGCGACGGTCTGACCTGGGGTCAATGTTTTCTAGCAGGGGCTGGAGCGCTTTACGCCCCGGTGGCAGAACTCTGGTGATCTGTAACTTGTCGCAGCCGGCCGGCCTTAGGCCGGTTGGCTGTGATAAGTCTGGTCATTCTGTAGCAGCACCCAGATGATTCGTAGGTTGCGATTCGCTAGTCGTACCGCCGCTTCCTTACGTCCTAGCCGACTCAGCCAACGTTGCAAGCGACGATCGTCGGGCTGCTCAGAATCAGGACGTAGGTGCCTCAATACGGCGTGAGCACCCTGAACCATCAGGCTACGTATGTAACCATCGCCTCGTTTGCTCATCTTGCCCAGGCGAACCTTCTGCCCACTGCTGTTCTGATCGGGCACCATGCCAAAGTAGGCGGCGAACTGGCGTGCATCGGCAAAACGTTCGGGTTCGGTCTGCTTGGCTAGCATCGCTGTGGCGATGATCGGACCGACACCGCGTACCGTCATTAACCGTCTGGCGGTTTGATCCTGGTTCGCAGCGATCTCCAGGCGACCGGTCAATACGTTGATCCGCTCGCCTAACTGGCGCCATTCGCCCAGCAGCTCGTCGATGAGTTCGCGCAATATGTCTGGCAATGGTTGGGTGGCATCCTCCAGTATCCGAGGTAGGGTTTGACTGATAGCAACATCACCTTGTGCCAAGGCAACACCGTGTTCCATCAATAGCCCGCGCATCTGGTTACTCGTAGCTGTACGCCGACGCACATAACCCTGCCGGGCACGGTGTAATGCCTGCATGGCCAGTGCTGCAGCACTTTTGATGGGCACCGCTGTGATTTTGGTGTCCCGTCCCGCCCGTAAAATGGCCAGCGCATCGTTGCGATCATTTTTTGCGCCACTGCGGTGGTCGGCCACCAGCTGCGCCGGAAGAACTCGCGCCAGATTACCCTGCGCCTGCAGCTGTCGTGCCCATGCTTGAGCGCCGGGGCCGGTTTCCATCAGTACAACGATGTTTGCCGGCAGCTTGCGCAAGAATGCGTGGAAGGACTCACGCGACTTGATGCGTTCTTCATAAAGCACCTGGCCAAGAGCATCTTCGCCTACGACCTGAAATACCTGCTTGGCTAGATCGACTGCCACTGTCGTACAGGTCGACAGATCGGTTGAAGACAGGGACTGTTTAAGCGTCGTATTCTTTTTCATGGACTCGCCCTCGCTGTCGTTGGCTTCTTAGACTGCCACCGCGGCGCATTGACGCCTCGGCGTGGGCGAGTCCATCTAATTACGGCGGGTCACTTTTGAAGAGCCCGGGAGCCGGCCCAGTCAGAGCGGAACCGTCAGCAGCCGTTACCGAAATAACGGATATACACACCAACCCATCGTCTACAGCTCAGCATTCCGCCGATGACGATAATCGCTGACCGCCTCATACACCGCCTTACGCAAGCGATTGATCCCACCAATAGGCCGATGCGCCTCAATGCCGAACCAAGGATTGAACGACTGATTATCACAAGCCAGATTCAACTTGGGCGTATCAAAATCCTGAGCCGGAACCTTGATCCGCGCCACGGTCTCGAACGGCGCATCACTTTCCTGCCACTCAATACTGGTGTCTTCAATGGGCATGTACTTGCTCGGATCCTGACGCTGGATCTGCAAGACAAAACACGCCGGCACCCGGTCCGTGGATAACTGCTGATTCAATGCGCTACGCAAGAAGTTCGGCAGGTCCTGATTCTGGGGAGGCAGGGTATAGCTCGGGCAACTGTCCGGGTCCGGTGCGACGCGAAACTTGGCGTTGGCTTCGCCGAATTTGTAAGGCGATACCGAGAAATACGTGGTCTGGGTCGGGCTGGCCGGGGGCGGTGAGAGGGTCGCCAGGGCGGTGAATAAATGCCGGATCTGCCAGCTGCGCGGGTCTAGGCTTGGAAAGAAAGCCATCGCCTTCTTCCCGTCAGCCTGGGCGGCCACATTCTGACGATATTCAGCGACATCGCTGACGAAGAAGTTCGGATGGTTGAACATCACGAAATCCTGCTCACCCTGTGATTGCCGGTCAGCGAGCAGTTGCTTGCCCGGTACGTTCATCAGCTTGATCGCCATCCCGCGGGCATCGCGCAGGCTGTCGAACTGCGGATAGGCGTTGCCGTTGGACAGGCGAATCGTCGCCTGCCAGACCTTCCCCGGCTCGGCGAATACACCTTGGCGCAACGGTGCCGGCAGGTCGCTCGGCACCTGGACTTCGGCCATGACACAGCCGTGGGCCTTGGCATGGGCATCGCGCAGGTAACGCGTACTTTCGCGGTGCTGATCGACGATGCGAATAGCGGTCTGGATGATGTCCTGGGTCATGGCCGCTTCGCCGGGCGCCACCTGTTCCTTGTCCGGGACCGGTCCCTTGTGTTGCCAGGCAAACCAGGCTGTGGACAGTGCCCAGCCGAGCAACCCGATGCCCAGCAGCCACAGGAGCGTCTTGCCCAAAAAGGCACCGAGGCGCAGCCAGAGCGTGATCAACATTCAAACTTCCTTTTACCTGTGGGGTTCATCATTACAGTTGCGACTCCAGTGGCCCGCCCAGCACCTTTAAATACTCCAGCAAGGCCCAGCGTTCCTGCGGTTGCAGCAAGCGGCCAATGACGCCATTACCTCGCTCGCCCGCGCGGAATTCATGGCCGCTGTTGTGGTTGCCGGTAATGCGGGTATCGAAGAGAAAACCGTTGGTAAAGGCTTCGGTGCGATAGCCCAGGTGGCGCGGGTCGTATTCGAAGTTGCCTTTATAGAACGTGGTCGCGCGCTCGTCCTGGGGGGACAGCAATTGATAGATCGTCGGCACCGAGCCGTTGTGCAGGAACGGTGGCGTGGCCCAGACGCCCGCCAGCGGCCGGGCTTTGTAGGCGCGCAGTTCACGTACGCCGATGGGCAGGCCAAAACCGTCCAGGGCAGGGCGCTCGGCGGGGGTGACACCGGCGTCGCGGTAAGCGCGGTTTTCGACGAACGCCGTGACGTAGGCCAGGCCTTTGGCGACCGAGAGTTGGCTCAGGTCCAGCGGTTCCGTCGGGGTCGGGTGCAGTTGCACTTCCAGCTTCGCCAACTCGGCCGGATCCCACTGCAGGCTGGTCAGGTCGTAGCGGTGATCGGCGATGTTGTTGGCGGTGCCCGGGTCGGTGCCGATCACTTGCACGGGCAGCATGTGCAATTGCTGGACCGGCCTGTCGGGCCCTTGGACTACCTTGGGTACATGGCAGCCGGCGCAGTTTTCAGTGAACAGGGCCCGGCCCTTGGCCGCCAGCGGTTTGTCGATTGAACCGAGCAGCGCTTCGGGCCACACAGGCGGCTTGAGCAGTTGCAGGGTCTCTTCGATCTTGTTCAAGTCGCGCACACGCACGCTGGAGGGGTAACGCGCATCGCCCTGCAGCGGTTTGCCTTGGGTGTCGAAGAAATTCAGCGTGGCGCCGACCCCCAGTGCTTCACCGACGTTGCGGGCCATCGGTTGCTGGGCCGATCCGTTCCACTGCACCCAGTCGAACGTCCATATATCCCACAACTGCGGGTAGTCCACGGGGGCGTTGGCCACCCGGTAGTTTTGCGGCGAAATGGCGTCGCCGAAGCTGGCATTGGCGATGCGACCGAAGGCGTCGGTACGGCCAGGCCCTTCTTCGGTGGGGTAGAGGCCGCGATGGGTGTCGTTCCAGGCCACCCGCAGGAACGTGTCCAGGGAGATTTTGAAGGCCTTGCGCAATTCCTCGTGGCGGGCGTCGTAGTCCTTGCCCAGCACTTGGCGGGCGAAGCGCTCGAACTTCCAAGGGTTGTAGTAGGTAGACGCCAGACTGGCGACCAATGCTTGTCCGAAACTGCCACCGCGTAATGTAGGAACACTGGAAGGCAGCACGTGTTGAGCCGAGCCGCCGTCGATCCGTATCGCCTGGCCCTTGAAGCGCAATTCGCCGGTATGGCAGGCAGCGCAGGTGATATCCAGGAACTGTTCGGTGCTGCCCGGGTTCTGGTGCCGGGCGAAGCCCACCGGCAAGTTGCCGGGATTGGCCGACGAGGCTTTCTGCGCCGGATCGACCAGGAACCCAAAGCGCGCCAGGTACTCAGGCGAAGCGAAGCGTTGTTGCGAAAACGGTAATTCGAGGGCAGTGAACCAGTCGTAGCGCAGGCCTTTGACCTGGGTGCCCTGGGGCGTGAAGTAATACGTCTGGCGCTCGGCGGCAGTCCATTGGTCGAGGTAATTCACCTGTTCGACGGGCGTGTAGAACGGCAGGCGAGGATTGGCGACGTAATAAACCACCACGGCCACGACAATAATCAGCAGCGCGAGGAGCAGCAAGAAGATGCGAGAGAGAAGGCGCACGGTAACGTCCTTGTTTTTTTGATAAGCCCTTATGCCTCAGTGCTGCGCGGCGGGCAAGTGGCCATTACCCCTGGCCTGTAGGGGAGCGGCAATTTGTCCCTGTACGTAACAGATGACAGATGCTTCATTCGTACAGGCTTAAAAAGCGTTTGCGGACCTGAACTTATCATTACTTTGTGGCTCACATGCCGGTAGCCATTGGTCGTGGCCGCCTGATAAGCTCGCGGCTTTATTCGATTGCCCTTTAGGCGCATGAACAAGGAAATAGCATGAAACAGCATCGGTTGGCAGCGGCGGTGGCCCTGGTAGGCCTGGTACTCGCGGGTTGCGACTCGCAGACCAGCGTAGAGCTGAAGACCCCGGCGCAGAAAGCTTCCTACGGTATTGGCCTGAACATGGGCAAGAGCCTGGCTCAGGAAGGCATGGATGACCTGGACTCCAAAGCGGTCGCCCAGGGCATCGAAGATGCCGTCGGCAAGAAAGAACAGAAGCTGAAAGACGAAGAACTGGTCGAAGCCTTTGCCGCGCTGCAAAAGCGTGCAGAAGAGCGCATGGCCAAGATGAGCGAAGAGTCGGCAGCCGCCGGCAAGAAGTTCCTCGAAGAAAACGGCAAGAAAGCCGGCGTCACCACCACTGCTTCCGGCCTGCAGTACGAAGTGGTCAAGAAAGCCGACGGTCCACAGCCTAAGCCGACCGACGTAGTGACTGTTCACTACACCGGCAAGCTGACCAACGGCACCGTGTTCGACAGCTCCGTTGAACGTGGCAGCCCGATCGACCTGCCGGTCAGCGGCGTGATCCCGGGTTGGGTCGAAGGCCTGCAACTGATGCACGTCGGCGAGAAGTACAAGCTGTACATCCCGAGCGACCTGGCCTATGGCGCCCAGAGCCCGAGCCCGGCCATCCCGGCCAACTCGGTCCTGGTGTTCGACCTGGAACTGCTGGCGATCAAGGATCCGGCAAAAGAAGACGCAGCCAAGTAATCGCGTCTGCTATAACGACAACGCCTCGCTTATGCGGGGCGTTGTCGCATCTGGGCCGCGGCAAAATGGCAAAAAAAAACGAACGCGCGATGCAGGGTATAGTCATAGGCAATACAGGCGCTGTGCTAGACGCAGTCAGCCGGTCAAGTCAATGAAATATTGGGTTTTTAATGTGAGTAAAAAACGCCCGATCTAAGCCGGGCCCTTATGAAACGGGGGCTTCAGCGGTGAAATGCAGCTCTGTTCACAAGGTTATCCACAATTTGTGTGGATAACATTTCAGTGGGAGAAAAAATGAAGGCCCCGTGGAATTTTGCGCGATTTCTGCCCTTGGCAGGCCGCCTGCTGGCCCGCGGTCGATTGCCGACGTTGCTGTTCGCCGTCGCCAGCAAAGGTGCCCGGGAGGGCGGACGGCTGGGCAAGCTCAAGGAGGACCTGCGGTTGTTGCAGGCCTTGTGCCTGGCCTACTGGCGGGGCGAATACCGCGCTGTCAGCGCCAAGTCGATGCTGTCGGTGGTGGCAGGGCTCATGTATTTCCTCAGCCCCCTGGATGCGATTCCAGATATCTTGCCAATGTTTGGCATGATCGACGATATCGCCGTGCTGGCCTGGGTCATGAAAACCCTCGACGTTGAACTCGAGGCTTTCCGTGCCTGGCGTTATCGGCAATCGCCCGAGAAGCTTGCCCGGGTCGAAAGGCTTCCCGATACCCCGGAACAACTTCAACTCCAAGGCCAGAAAAAGCCCTGACCCCCTGAGAATTCATCACCCCGCGACCTTAGCCAGCATTTAGGATTACACTTCCAAGAAAAAAGGCTGACTCGCTAAGTGTTGTTGTCCTACGGGGTAGACATGGATATTCAAATAATCACACGTGACGGAGAGCCCGAATACGCGGTTTTGCCGTGGGATCAGTACCAGTCGTTGTTGAAGGCAGCAGGCATCGATCAAGCTCCGCCGCGCGAAGCGACAGTCCGTCACACGGCGGCACCGGGCCAGGTTCTCCCTGGACTGGATCAATTACGCAGTTTACGCGAAGGGAAGGGCATCGCCATCGAGGCGCTGGCCCGCACGGTAGGTATCAGCCCGTCTTATCTGGCCTTGATCGAGAGCGGCGAGCGTCAGCCCGATGCCGCGATTCGGCGCAGTCTGGCCTGGGAGTTGACGGTTCCGGGTTGGAGGGAAGAATCGTGAGCGTACGCATCAGTCGGCAGCATTGGGATGGGTTGTTGGGTGAGTTGGACCAGGCGCGCCGCCAGCGCCATTTATTGACTTACCGCGCCTTGTTGGAGCGTCTGCAACTGCCCAGCCCGGCCATGCAGACCTTGACTGCGGCCCTTGAGCACCTGGCGGCGCTGGACGCCCGGGCGGAGCAGCCGCTGCGCAGTTCATTGGTGATCAGCCAGGGCGCCAGTCGGTTGCCGCGCACGGGTTTCTTCGAGTGCGTAGAACGCCTGGGCCGCTTTTCCGGGCCATCCGATGGCGTGGCCGCTGCTTCCTGGCACGCTTCAGAAGTGGTTCGGGTATTTGAATACGAGTACCCCGAGTCGGCGGAGGCCTGAGTGCTCTGGCGACTCAAGGCGCGGGCCGGTTACTGGCTGGCGCGTCGGTTGTTTCATTGGTCCTGGTTCGTCCGCCAGCCGCGTGGCTGGGCCTGGCTCGAGGGGCAGTTCTCCCGCATGGCGAACTTGGGCGACGTCGGTGCGCAGAGCTTCTATGGGCACATCCTCACGTTTCGCGGCCAAGGGCTGGGTGCCCGTGAAGAAGGCATTCGCCTGCTGCGGCTGGCGGCATTGGCCGGTGATGGCAAGGCCGCCTACCAAGTTGGCGTGATCAGCCTGGCCGGCACAGCCAGCAAGGCGCCGGACCCGGTTGAAGCGGCGCGTTGGTGGACCTTGGCGGCGAAAGCCGGGCATCCGCTGGCCGAAATCAAGCTCAAATCACTTGAAGCTCGCGATATCTAGGGTTATCCACAGGCGATTCGTTGTGCAGGTCAGACGAATTTAGCGAATCGCCCTACGTACTCTGTCTCCTTCCCCTGACTTAATTCCCCTGTCATCCCCGGCAAAGTCTCGCGCTCCCTGAGTACTGCGAGACGTCTGCCCATGTTCGACCGTTTTTTCCTGCCGGCCCTTGAGCGAGCCCTGTCCTGATGGATCAGGTGAGCCGAATCGAGCAGGAACTCGACAGCTTCAAAGGCACCCTTTCGGCCTACCGCGAGCAGCTCGAGCGCTGGTACAGCCGAGCAGCGGACCGGGCCAGTCATGTCGCTGACCTGCCGTCGCTGATGGGCATGGAGCGGCTGATCCGCTTTGGCGACAGCACCACCGCTGTCAGCATCGGTGACGATGACTTCCTCTCCACGGTCGTCCAGTGCCCCAAGGGCGGGCCGATGACGATCGAGAGCAAGTTCGAGTCGGTGTACGACATCCCGCTGGGCGACATCGCGGTGGATGTGGTGGACGTGGCCAGCGGCGAGGTCACGCCGGTCGCCCTGGATGCCCAGGGCCTGGGGACCTTCCTGGGTGAGGCAGGCAAGTCCTATCGGGTTCATGTCCAGGGCGAGGTGTCCGCCAAGCAAATCGCGAATCTGTTTTCTTCCTACGATGGCCTGACCACCGATCTGACGGACTGGTTGCGCGGTGAGTGGCAGGGTTTCAAGCCGCGATGGGCACAACAATCGCTGTCGACTTCGGCGGCGGCGGTGGGGAACGGGCTGCTCGCCGGTAGTTGGGCGGCGATTGAAAGTGTTTGGGACAGCATCAGCTTGCTCTCGGACATTCTTAAGGACCCTGGTCAGTTTGTTGATCGGTTGGGCGAAAGCGCCAAGCAACTGGAGGACCTGGCGGAAAAAACACCGCTGGTGATGGCCAAGCTGCAACTGCTGGCCAGCGACGAAGCGGCGCTGTGCCTGTTGGTGCGCACCGCCAGTCTCTGGTTGGAGATGTTGCCGCCCAGTGAGGTTGCCGGGGAAACGGCCGAAGCCCTGTCGAGGGTGACAGTGCAGTTGTTGATCGACCTGTTGATTGGTGTCGTCCTGACCTTCACCGGTGCGGGTGCCGGTATCGCTTATCTGTCGATGCGCCTGGGGAATGTGGGCGTGCGCCTGCTGGGTGCCATGCAGCGTTTCATCGGGGCGATCTTCGCGGTGGTCAATGGCTTCATGACCTACGTGGACCGCTACAAATCCGTGGCGGCGCGCGGTATCGCGGCCGGGGTGAAAAAGGGCCGGATGCAACTGCGCTGGGATGCGCAGCGCAACACCACGCTGAAAAAACACGAACATCACGACGACGCCCCGGCCCAGTCGAAAAACCCCAACGGCGACAGCGCCGACACTGCGGCCCAGACCCAGACCAGCGGCTGCCCGGTGTCGATGGTCACCGGCGAAGAACTGCTGACCCTCGACGACGGCACCCTCGATGGTCGCTTGCCGTTCGTCTTCACCCGTTTGTACCGCACCAGCGCCGCCGACCTGGACGTCGGCCTCGGGCGCGGTTGGAGCCATGCCCTGGCCCATCGCTTGGAACTCGACGGTGAGCAGGTCACCTGGGTCGACCAGGAAAACCGCCGCACGACCTTTCCGCTGCCCAGCGCCCAGCGTCCGGCGATCCACAACAGCCTGGCCCGCGCAGCGATCTACCTGGGCTCCGAGCCGGACGAACTGATCGTCGCCCAACCCGGCGAAAACGCTCCATTCCTGCACTTTCGCGACGGCCACCTGAGCGCCCTCAGCGACCGCTACGACAACCGCCTGACCATCCTGCGCAACATCCATGGCGACATCAGCCGCCTGGACAACGGCGCCGGGCGCGCCTTGCGCCTGCGTTACGAACAGCGCCACCTGATTGCCGTCGACTACCAGAGCTTCCATCCCGCCATCACCCTCGACGAAGCCTGGCGGACCGAGCAGACGCTGGTGTCCTACCGCTACGACGGACGTTTCCGACTGATCGAAGCGACCAATGCTGCCGGTGAAAGCGAGCGCTACGACTACGACGACCGGCACGTCATCCTCCAGCGACAACTGGCCGGTGGGGCAAGTTTCTACTGGGAGTGGCAAGGCGTCGGGCCGGCGTCCCGCTGCGTACGGCATTGGGCTTCGTTTGCGCAGATGGACAGCCGCTACACCTGGGGCGAAGACGGCAGCGTCACGGTCCAGCACCTGGATGGCAGCCAGGAGGTGTATGTCCACGACGAGCGGGCGCGGCTGGTGCGCAAGGTCGAGCCCGACGGCGGCGAGCACCTCAAGGCCTACGACGAACAGGGCCGGCTGATTGCTGAGCAGGACCCGTTGGGGGCGGTCAGCGAATACCGCTACGACGAGGTCGGACGGCTGGTGGCGCTGCTTCCCCCGGATGAGGCGCCGACGTCCTACGAATACCGCAACGGTTTCCTGCACGCCCGTTCACGCGGCAAGGCCGTGTGGACCTACCGGCGCAATGCCCGCGGCGACGTGATCGTCCTCATCGACCCGGATGGCCGGCGCACGGAATATGCCTACGACGCCCATGGGCAACTGCTGGCGACGTATGCCCCGGACGGTGGCGAACATCGCTTCACCTGGAGTCGCCTGGGCCAACTGACCGAAGAGATCCTGCCCGACGGCGGTCGCCGGTGTTTTTCCTACGACGCCCTGGGGCGTTTACTCAGCCGCCAGGACGAACACGGCGCGCTCACGCACTACCAATGGGACGCCGTCGGCCGACTGCTACAGGTGACCTTGCCCAACGGTGCCACCCGGACCTGGCGCTACAACGCCTACGGCAAGGTCACCGCCGAGTGCGATGAACAAGGGCGGGTCACCCGCTACGAATACGCCGACGACCTGCACCTGGTCAGCCGCCGCCTGAACCCCGACGGCAGCGAGCTGAAGTACCGCTACGACTCGGCGCGGCTGTTGCTGACCGAAATCGAAAACGAATCCGGCGAAAAATATCAGCTGGACTACACGCCCAACGGCTTGATCCGACAGCAAGTCGGCTTCGACGGCCAACGCACTGCCTACGCCTACGGCCTCAACGGCCACCTGCTGGAAAAAACCGAGCACGGCGAGGACGGTTCACAACGGCTCACCCAGTACCAGCGCGACGCGGCCGGGCGGCTGCGGGTCAAGACCTTGCCCGACGGCCAGGCCATCGAATACCGCTACGACGAGCTGGGCCGATTGGTCCACGTCGACGACGGCAGCGATCATCCGTTGGCCTTCGAATACGACGCCCAGGACCGCTTGGTCTGCGAGCACCAGGGCTGGGGCACCCTGCGTTATCGCTACGACGCTTGCGGGCGCCTCAATCACCTGCGCCTGCCGGACGACAGCCAGCTCGACTACCACCATGCCCCGGGTGGCGCACTGACCGCCATCGACCTCAACGGCTCGCGCCTGACCGAACACCGCTTTGACGGCGGGCGCGAACGGCAACGCCAGCAAGGCCGGCTGCTCAGTGACTACGACTACGATGAACAGGGCCGTCTCAAGGCCCAGACCGTGTGGCAGAGTCGACAGCAGCAACTGTTCTGGCGCGATTATGCCTACAGCGCCAAGGGCAACCTGCAAACCCTTTCCGACAACCGAAACCGCCGCAGCTACCAGTACGACCCGCTGGATCGCCTGACCCGCGTCGACTTTTCCCACAGCGAGCCGCCGGAACACTTCTGCCACGACCCGGCCGGCAACCTGCTGATGCAGGACCGCCCCGGCCCGACCACCCTCAAGGGCAACCGCCTGCTGAAGGAGGGCGACCGCCACTACGACTACGACGCCTTCGGCAACCTGCTCCGCGAACGCCGCGGCCAGGCCCTGGTCAGCGCCTACCGCTACGACAGCCAGCACCGCCTGATCGGCGTCACCACGGCGGACGGGCGCGAAACGTCCTACCGCTACGACGCCTTTGGCCGACGCATCAGCAAAACGGTGGACGGGCTGACCACGGAGTTTTTCTGGCAGGGCGACCAGGTCGTCGCCGAAAACAGCCCGCGCCACCACCGCAGCTACGTCTACGAACCCGGCACCTACCGCCCGCTGGCGATGCTCGACGGCGAAGGCCTCAAGGCCTGCCCGTTCTACTACCACCTCGACCACCTGGGCACGCCCCAGGAACTGACCAGCTTTAGCGGCCAGATCGTCTGGTCGGCGCGCTACAACGGCTACGGCCAACTCACTGAACTCCAGCACGGCGGCGGCGAACAGCTTGAGCAACCTTTGCGCTTCCAGGGCCAATACTTCGACCCGGAAAGCGGCCTGCACTACAACCGTCACCGCTACTACAATCCTGAGACTGGCCGCTATCTGACGCCTGACCCGAGCAAACTGGCGGGAGGGCTCAATGGGTACCGGTACACCCTGAACCCGACGGGGTGGGTGGATCCGTTGGGGTTGGTGGATTGTCCGGGGAAGGGTGGGTGTAGGCCGGCGGTTGGGGAGCAGGATCCGGCGGCTAAGGTTGGGGTGGATGAGGGGGAGCCGCGGCTGCCGATGACGGCGGAGCAGCGGGCACAGGAGCATGAACTAGCGGAGGCAAAAGCTTATGAGGAGTTAAGGGAAATGGAAGGTTCTATTGATGGCGCTCACTTTCTGGAAAAACACGGTGCGCAGACCACCTTGCAATCGCAAATGGAACGGCTGCAATCTGGTAAAAACCCTACAACGGGTGAAATTGAACGTTATACCAAAGGTAAAAAAAAGGGAGAACCTAAAATTCCTACTGCGGCAACACACTTCATAAGTCATCGAGATCAACTTTATGCGATAAATAGAGCGCGGCTCGTTTTCAAAGAGAGTGGTCTGCAACAATCTCGTGAGCCTATTGAGTTTGGAAGAAAAGTCGGAGAAGGATATAAAAAGGAAGGGTTGGAATATGGCGAGCAAACAAAGGCTGTGGTGATACTGAATGATAAAGGCCTTCCGATAACCAGCTATACGGAATTTGAGTGATGACGAAGTCGTCTGATATGGTTGTGCTAAGAAGTCTCTTATTTGTATTTGATATAGAGAATACGATAGATGAGGCAAGGGAGGAGGTTATTGTCTCGAAGGATATCAACGCCGACTCCGAATTGGTGGAGTTGTTTGATTCCTTACTTAAATCCGATTTTTTAATATTTCAATCTCATGAGCGCGAATGGTTTATTGAAAGAATTTTCTTCTATCTGGAAGAGGGGGCGAATTTTGATGAGATATTTTCGAGGATAACCACATATTTCGATGATGATGTTAAGGATCAGCGTCACTTTATGAGAGTTTTGCTGAGCTGCCTCAAACGCTATCAGTCAGAGGTGGCCGAAAACTCATAACTTAATTAGAAAGAATATTTAATCGTTACCTGCTGCGTGGGAATGCATCCCGTAACGCTATCCGTCACATTCAGAAGCAGAACGCGGAGCGTCCCTGGCGACATTCCCACGCTGGAGCGTGGGAACGATCGATCAAAAGATCGCAGGCTTCGCCAGCTCCTACAAAGCCCCCTCGCCACGGGGCCGCGCCAGATGCTTCACACCGACAACCCCAACGCCACCACAGGCTCCCGCTCCGCCAAACCATCCACCAAATACACACTCCCCCCCAGAATCTCCTTGGCATGATGCTTGGCCTGCGAAGCCAGCTCAGCCAACTGACTGGCATCCATCTCTTCGCAGGCCTCGGTACGCAGATGCACCACCCCAATCGATAGCGACAACAACGCGAACTCCTGCCGAACGCCCTGTCGATTCAACGCCGTAAAACATCCCGCCTCCAGGTGTTCGGGGCGGTAGAAGCGGCGGCAGTGGGTCTGGAAGTCGCTGAGGAGCTGGTCCAGGCGTCTGCGCCACTCTTCCGGGCCGAGGACCAGCAGGAAGTCGTCGCCGCCGATGTGGCCGACGAAGTCGCGGCTGGGGTCGATGCGTTCGTTCAGGCATTGGGCCAGGCACAGCAGGACTTCGTCGCCGCGACCGTAGCCGTAGATGTCGTTGAAGGGTTTGAAACTGTCGATGTCCACGTAGCAGATCACCGATTCCTGCCGTTGTTGCAGCAAGCGCGTGAGACATTGCTGGATCGGGACGTTGCCCGGCAGCAGGGTCAGGGGGTTGGCGTAGCGGGCCTGTTGGATTTTCAGTTCGGTGATGAGCTTGAGCACATCGATCACCCGGCCCAGGCCCAGGTAGCCGCCGTTGAGGGTAATGATGAAGTCTTCTTCGATGCGTTGTCGGGCGCGGCTGGTGATCAGGCGGCTGACTTGTTGCAGTGACTGGTTCAACTCTACCGCGAGAAAGTCGTCGCTCATCAGGCGACTGATGGGTTTGCGGGCGAACAGGTCGGTGGCGAAAGGTTTGAGCAAGGCGTCCGAGAGCGAATGGCGGTGAACGATGCCGCAGGGCTGGCCTTGATCATCCAGCACTGCCAGGGAGTTGAGGTTGGCCTGGCGACGAAACGCTTCCAGCACGGTGGCTGTCGGTGTGTTGTGGGCCACTGCCGGTTGTTCGTTGAGCAGCGCACTGAGGTCGTTGACCTCATCGCTCAACGCCGCCACGCCGCTGTCCTGCTTGGGCATCAGCGCCCTGGCGTCGCGTGACGGTTGTTCCTGAGGCCGGGCCAGCAGATAGCCCTGGACCAGGTCGACGCCCATTTCGATCAGCACCGCCAGTTCTTCCGGCAGTTCGATGCCCTCGGCAATCACTTGGGCGCGGGAGGCCCGGGCGATTTTCAGGATCGAGCCCACGAACTCGCGCTTGAGGGCGTCCTGGTGGATGCCGTCGATGAAATGCCGGTCGATCTTCACATAATCGGGCCGCAGTTCAGACCACAGCCGCAGGCTCGAATAACCGGCGCCAAGGTCGTCCAGGGCAATCGAGAAACCCATCGCGCGATAATGATGCAGCGCGGTTTGCAGGAGCTGGAAGTCATCGATGGGTGTTTGTTCAGTCAGTTCTATCACGACCTGGCTGGGGGCAATGCCGAAGTCCTGCAGCAGCTGCAGTGTGCGCCCTGTCTGGTGTGCGGATTCCAGCAGCGACTCAGGCGAGACGTTGAGAAACAGCTTGCCCGGCAGCTTTTGCTCATTGAAGCGCTGGCAGGCGCTGCGGCGGCAGGCCAACTCCAGTTCGCTGAGGCGGCCGGCCTGGCGTGCCACGGAAAGCAGCGCGATGGGGGAGTGCAACGGGCTGTTGGAGGGGCCGCGGGTCAAGGCTTCATAACCCACGATGCGCCGTTCGGAAAGGCAGATGATCGGTTGGAACAGGCTGTGCAAACCGCTTTGAGCCAGGATCGAACTCAAGGCACTCAGCTGTTCTGTCGTGGTCATGGCAATCTCTGGCGATAAAAAAAGGACCAGGTGCGCGGCACCCAGTCCTGTATTTCACGACAGACTGATGTCAGTTTGATGACACTCCGACGAGCATCACCATTAAATGGCCATCATCTTAGTGCTTGGCGATCGCCGTGTTGAGTTTCAGGTAATCCAGCAGGATCCGCCCGGTCTCGCTCAGGTAGGCATCGTCTTCCGGCTTGGTTTTCTCCGGCTCGGTGATCAGGTCTTCGTCCTCTTTCTTCAGCTCTTTGAGCGGCTCTTCGCCCTTGGCCTTGCGACGCAGGTTTTCCATGGTCAGTTGCTTGGCCTCGATGTCGGCATGCTGCGCGCGACGATCGGCTTCGTTGAGGGTGACGGTTTTTTCCATCATCAACTTCTGCGCCAGGGCCAGCTTGTCGCGGATGAAGACAAACTCTGCATCCTGGGCCGTGCGGGTGTCATGCTCGGACTTGAGCTGGGCCAGGAACGGCTTGAACGGGTCCACGGCCGGTTTGATCGCAGGCCGGATGGTGTCCCACGGCATGGCTTCGGGCAGGGCGCTTTCACCGATTTCCTTGGTGTCGATGATCGACGGGTAATCGATGTCAGGCAACACGCCCTGGTGCTGGGTGCTCTGGCCGGAAACCCGGTAGAACTTGGCCAGGGTCAGTTTCAGTTCGCCATGGTTGAGCGGCTGGATGGTCTGCACGGTGCCTTTGCCGAAGGTCTGGCCGCCGATGATCAGCGCACGGTGATAGTCCTGCATGGCGCCGGCGAAGATCTCCGAGGCCGACGCGGACAGGCGATTGACCAGCAAGGCCATTGGCCCCTTGTAGAACGCACCGGGGTTTTCGTCTTCCAGCACATCCACTCGACCATCGGCGTTACGCACGAGTACGGTCGGGCCCTTGTCGATGAACAGGCTGGTCAGCTCGGTGGCTTCCTGCAGGGAGCCGCCGCCGTTGTTGCGCAAGTCGATGACAACGCCGTCGACCTTTTCCTTCTGCAGCTCGGTCAGCAGCTTCTTGACGTCACGCGTAGTGCTCTTGTAGTCCGGGTCCCCAGCGCGGAAGGCCTTGAAGTCCAGGTAGAAGGCCGGGATCTCAATGATGCCGAGCTTGTAGTCCTGGCCGTCCTGCTTGAGGTTGAGGATCGATTTCTTCGCTGCCTGTTCTTCCAGCTTCACCGCTTCACGGGTGATGGACACGATCTTGCTGGTCTGGTCGTTCGGCGCATTGCTGGCCGGGATGACTTCCAGGCGCACCACCGAGCCTTTCGGACCACGGATCAGCTTGACCACTTCGTCCAGGCGCCAGCCGACCACGTCGACCATTTCCTTGTTGCCTTGGGCCACGCCGATGATCTTGTCCGCCGGGCTGACCTGCTTGGTCTTGTCCGCAGGGCCCGCCGGGACGAGGCGCACGATTTTCACTTGGTCGTTGTCGCTCTGCAGCACCGCACCGATGCCTTCCAGGGACAGGCTCATGTTGATGTCGAAGTTTTCCGCGTTATCCGGCGACAGATAATTGGTGTGCGGGTCGTAGGACATGGCGAAGGTGTTGATGTACGCCTGGAAAATGTCCTCGGCGCGGGTCTGGTCCAGGCGGACCAATTGGTTCTTGTAGCGCTTGGTCAGGGTTTCCTGGATCTGCTTGGGATCCTTGCCAGCGATCTTCATGCGCAGCACTTCGTCCTTGACGCGCTTGCGCCACAGGTCGTCGAGTTCGGCTGTGCTTTTGAGCCAAGGGGCGTCCTTGCGGTCGACCAGCAAGGTTTCCTTGGTATTGAAATCGATTTTGTCGACGCCTTTGTTCAGCTCGGCAATGGCGTAGTCCAGACGCGCCTTCACGCGGTCCAGGTAGCGCTTGTAGATGGTGAACCCGGCGTTCAGGTCGCCGCTCTTGAGGAAGTCGTCGAACTGGGTTTTCCACTTGTCGAATTCAGCGATATCGCTGGCCAGGAAATAACTGCGCGACGGATCTAGCAGCTTCAGGTAGCTGTCGTAGATGATGACCGAGCGCGCATCATCGAGTGGCGGCTTGCTGTAGTGATGGCGCTTGAGCAACTCGACGACGTTAAGGCTGGCAATCACCTCGTCACGATCGGGCTGAAGCTTGTCCCAGCTGTTGGCTGCGAACGTATCGTTCGACAACGGTAACAGGCCGAGGCCAATGACTAGCGCGAGGGCGGTACTGGGGAACAGATGCTTCATGCTGATTCGACGCAGGGACAATTGATAACGCATATTAGGCCGTCTTTGAAGTCGCCGGTTCCATGTGGCCCGGGCGCATAATGCAAGAAAGCCCGGCGTTGAAGCAGCGGGCCCAGTCGAGACTCACTATGGAGGCACCGTGAAAGCATTGCAAGGCGTTGAAGGCCAAGTGGTATGGGCAGATGAGCCGAGCCCGGCGTGTGATGTCGGGCAAGTTCGTATTCGTGTGGCAGCCGCGGGCCTGAATCGGGCCGATTTGCTGCAAAAAGCCGGACTTTACCCGCCGCCACCCGGCGCCAGCCAGGTGTTGGGGCTGGAGTGCGCCGGAGTCATCAGCGAGGTCGGGCCGGGCTCGTCCTGGCAGGTGGGCGACCGGGTTTGCGCGTTGCTGGCCGGCGGCGGGATGGCTGAGGAGGTGGTGGTTGATGGCCGGCATGTATTGCCAGTGCCGGAGGGCTTGTCATTGGCTGAAGCGGCCGCGCTGCCGGAGGTCTACAGCACCGCGTGGCTGAATCTGTTCCAGCTGGCGGCGCTCAAGCCGGGTGAAAAAGTACTGTTGCACGCCGGGGCCAGTGGCGTCGGCTCGGCCGCGATCCAGCTGTGCAAGGCGTTCGGCAACCCATGTTGGGTCAGTGTCGGCTCGACCGAGCGGCTGGCCTATTGCGAGGCACTGGGCGCCCAGGGCGGCGTGGTACGCACCGATGGCCTGGAGAGTTTGAACGATCTCGGTCCGTTCGACGTGATCCTCGATCCGGTGGGCGGCAGCTACGCCAAACTCAACGTGAAACTTTTGTCAGTTGACGGCCGCTGGGTGTTGATCGGGCTGATGGGCGGGCGCTCGACCGAGCTCGATCTGGCGCAGGTGCTGGGCAAGCGCATCCAATTGCTTGGCTCGACCTTGCGCAGCCGTGACGAGCAGTTCAAGGCCGACCTGATCAGCGAACTGGGTCAACAGGTGTGGCCGCTGTTTGCCGACAAACGCCTGAGCCCGCAACTGGCCAAGACCTTCGCCATCAAGGACGCCGAAGCAGCGTTCGCGGAACTGGCGACCAACCAGGTGTCCGGGAAGCTGGTGTTGGTGATCGATGAGAGCCTGAGCTGATTTCGGAAACCGTGCGCAGACCTGTGGGAGCGAGCTTGCTCGCTCCCACAGACGTCATTATTTCCAGAAACACTGACGTGCCGGATAGCAAGACACCCTGTCAAGTCTGACAGTAGACGCCTTTCGGACCCCATTCTAGAGTGGGGTGCGAGAGTGTCGGCTGTCTCTCCGATCAGTCTTTTCCAGACTCAGGTAGGGTGCTGCCATGTCCGCTTACGCTGCCAGATACATGCTGTTTTTCACGCTCTCACTGATGGCCTGCGGGGCTGCCCGAGGGCAAGTGCCGTCAGACACATCGGAACAAGGCGCCTGGGGCAATTGGGGCGCCGCTGCATATTGCCCCCAGGGGCAATATGTCTGGGGGTTCCGACTCAAAAGCGAACCCTATCAGGGCAACGGCGACGACAGTGCTTTGAATGCGGTCCAGCTTATCTGCAAGAGCGGAGTCAACGGGGCGGCCACTTATATCCAAAGCCTTGAAGGAAAGTGGGGAAGCTGGGGCCGGGACCATGTGTGTCGCGAGACACCAGCCATCGCATTTGCCATTCAGGTGGAACGCTTTCAGGGCCGGGACAAGGAAAAGGGCTCGAAGGACGATACCGCCGCCGGCAATATCAAGATGAATTGTGGGTCGGAAATCCTCGTAGGCGACCCGCCAGTCGCATGGGGAGATTGGACCGGGTTCTACAGTTGCCTCGATGGCACCGGTTACAAAAAGATCAGGGGGTTCCGAACCAAGGTGGAGCCTGACCAGGGCAGCGGGGATGACACGGCCATGAATGCGATGCAGGTGTATTGCGGGCTCTAGCCCCAGGGTTTGCCGCTGACAGCTACCCCCATCCCTTTCGACGGTGGTTTGAACCTTTGACCGGCGCCTACGGGCAAACTGACCTTCGGTCGGCAGCCCGTATCCGATGCGCGCGCGCTGCTAGCGTTAACTAATGGGGGATGGGGTAACCGCAGCTTTCATTTCACCCGCCAGGTGAAGAGGTTGATCATGGCCATCGCCGAATGGCGCATGCAGGGCGTCGAGTTCGTTGCCTGCAACTGCAATTGGGGCTGCCCCTGCCAATTCGATGCGCCACCGACCCATGGTCACTGCCAGGCGGTGGCGTCGATGCGAGTGGAACACGGGTATTTCAATCAGGTGGCGCTGGACGGCTTGTGCTGGGCCGCCACCTTCGCTTGGCCGGGTGCCATCCATGAGGGCAACGGCAGTTGCCAGGTGTTCATCGATGAACGCGCCGACGAGGCGCAGCGCCAGTCCTTGTTGACCATCCTCTCTGGCTTGGAGAGCGACCCTGGGGCCAACGTGTTCCAGGTGTTCAGTAGCACCATGAGTGAAGCGTTCGAACCGCTGTTCGTGCCCATCACCCTCTCCATCGATGTCGATCAGCGCTTGGCGCACCTGGACATTCCAGGCGTGCTGCAGGCCAGCGGCGAGCCGATCCGCAGCCCGATCGACGGCTCCCCTCATCGAGTCCGCCTGTCCCTGCCCAACGGCTTCGAGTTCCTCGAGGCCGAAGTGGCCAGCGGCAGCTACCAGACGCATTCTGCCCTGAAACTACAATCCCAGGGCAGTCATAGCCACCTCGCCCACGTGCACTTCACCGGCCATGGCATAGAGCCGTAATGGCCGAACCTCAGGCGGTGACGCCGAGCAAGCGACTGACGGGCGAGCAGTGGCTGCTCCTGCTCTACCTGCTCGCGCTGACCGCCCTGGCCTGGCTGCTGCTGTTGCGCATGGCCCGCGACATGAGTGCGCCGGGCGGCATGGCTGATGCGGCAATGGGCGGCATGCTCATGCCCTGGAGCCTGGCCGATGCGCTGCTGATGTTTGCCATGTGGGTGGTGATGATGGTCGGCATGATGCTGCCCAGCACCTTGCCCATGCTTTTGATCTACCAGCAGATGCTGCGCAAGCGCATGCCGGCACCGCAGCGACACCTGGCCCTGCTGCTGTTCTGCAGCGCCTATGTCCTGGTCTGGGCCGGTTTCGCCCTGGGCGCCACGGCGCTGCAATGGGCGCTCGAGCAACTCGCCCTGCTCAGTCCGGGGATGCGCAGCACCAGTACCGCGCTGGGCGCCGGCCTGCTGCTGGTTGCAGGTATCTATCAGTGGCTGCCAAGCAAGGCGGTCTGCCTTGAGCATTGTCGCGGGCCGCTGCATTTTCTGCTCAGCTACTGGCGCCCCAACGTGCTCGGCGGCTGGCGCCTGGGCCTGGCCCATGGTGCTTACTGCCTGGGCTGCTGCTGGGCCCTGATGGGCCTGCTGTTTGTGGTCGGCGTGATGAACCTGCTCTGGGTGGCAGTGATCGGTGCCTTCATCTTGCTGGAGAAAAACCTGCCGCAGGGACTCTGGCTCAGTCGTCTCTGCGGTGTGTTGTTGCTCGGCTGGAGCCTGTGGCTGCTGCTGGGCTGAACCTGTGGGGGCGAGCTTGCTCGCGATGGCGGTGTGTCAGCTAAATCAATGCCGGCTGATCCACCACTATCGCGAGCAAGCTCGCTCCCACACGAGGCTGCTTATTTCCAGGTATGGATTGGCCACCCGGCCAGTTCGGCGTGGGCCTTCAATACCTGGTCCGGGTTCACGGCGTGGGGGAAATCCACCCGCTGCAACAGCGGCAGGTCATTGCGCGAGTCGGAATAGAAGCTCGCGCCTTCCAGGTTCTCTTCCTCGGCATCCAGCCAGTCCAGCAGCCGCGCGATCTTGCCTTCGCGGTAGGTCAGGGTGCCCACGGTCTGGCCGCTGTACACCCCATGGCTCACTTCAAGTTCGATCGCCAGGATTTCGTCGATGCCCAGGCGTTCGGCAATCGGCTTGACCAGATGCGTGCCCGAGGCCGAGATCACCAGGATCCGGTCGCCGGCCTTGCGGTGTTCGGCGATGGTCTTGGTGGCGTCGCTGAAGATGATCGGTTCGATGAAGTCTTCCACCCACGGTGCCACCAGGTGTTCGATTTCTTCCGGTGTGCGGCCGATCATCGGTTCCAGGCTGAAGTCCATGTACTCTTCCATGCTCAGCTTGCCGTGGCTGTAGGCGTCCATCAGCGCGTTGTTGCGCTGCATGAACGACTCGGGATCGACCCAGCCCAGGCGCCCCATCTGTTCGCTCCAGAGGGTGGCGCAGTCGCCGTGGATCAGGGTTTCGTCCAGATCAAAAATTGCCAGGGCCATCAGCGCGTTTTCCTCTTCAAGATCAGCTTCAAAATCGATAAAGCCATCAGGCTACCTCACACAACGCCGACGGATCGATGGAAAGTGACAGGCGTGCGCCATCGGGGTGCAGGTCGGCGGCCGAGCGATTGAGTACATCCACCACCAGTTCCACGCCACGGGCCTCGACCCGGTAGCGAATCACGTTGCCCAACAGGCTGTGGCTGCGGATCAGCGCATCGGCCTCGCCGTCGCGGCTCAGCTCGATGGCTTCCGGACGGATGGCGATACGGCCGCTCATCGGCCGTTGCAGCAGTTTGGTCGCGCTGTCGGCGTCCAGCAGGTTGTAGTTGCCGATGAAGCCGGCAGCAAAGACATCGACTGGCGCTGTGTAAAGGGTTTCGGCATCGCCGCTTTGTACGATTTTTCCCTGGTTCATCAGGAAAATCCGGTCAGACATGGTCAGGGCTTCTTCCTGATCGTGTGTGACGAAGATCGTGGTCAGGCCCAACTCACGCTGGATCTGTCGGATTTGTTCGCGCAAGTGCTTGCGAATCCGTGCATCCAGGGCCGACAGTGGCTCGTCCAGCAGCAACAGGCGCGGCCGGGTCACCAGGGAGCGGGCGAGGGCGACGCGCTGGCATTGGCCGCCGGACAGTTGATGGGGATAGCGGCCGGCAAAATCATGCAGCTCCACCAGGCGCAGGATCTCCAGCACACGCTTGTGGCTGTCCGATGCCTCGACTTTTTGCATGCGCAGGCCGAAGGCGACGTTCTGTTCCACGGTCATGTTGGGGAACAAGGCGTAGCTCTGGAAGACCATGCCGATGCCGCGTTTCTGCGGGCTCAACGGGACGATGTCTTGCCCGTCGAGGATGATCTGGCCGGCATCCACCGCGGTCAGGCCGGCAATGCAGCGCAACAGCGTGGACTTGCCACAACCGGAAGGGCCGAGGAGGGTGACGAATTCGCCCTTGCGGATCTCGCAATTGATGTCGCTGAACACCGGCGTGCCGGCGTAGCTTTTTTGCAGGTGTTGGACGCTGACGTAGCTCATTGGCTTTTGTCCTTGTTCAAGATGTTGGCCGCCCAGGTCAGGACCAGTACGAAGAAGAAGTAGGAAATCACCAGCGCACTGGTGAAGTGACCGCTGCTGTTGCGCATGTTGTTCAGGTACACCTGCAGGGTTTCATAGCGAGTGCCGACGAGGATGTTGGCAAACACGAATTCGCCGAACAGGAACGAGAAGGACAGCAGCAACGCCACCATCAAGCCCTTGCGCAGGTTCGGCAGCACCACCAGGAACGCGGCCTGGAAAGTGCTGGCGCCGAGCAGTTGGGCGGCGTCCATCAGGTCGCGCAGGTTGATGGCTTGCAGGTTGTTGGTGATCGCCCGGTACATGAACGGCAAGGCGACGGTGAAGTAGCAACCGATCAGGATCCACGGCGTGCCGACCATCGCCAGCGGCCCGGAGCCGTAGAGTTGCAACAGCCCCACCGACGACACCACCGGCGGCACCGCGAAGGGCAGCAGGATGAGGATGTTCATCAGCGCGTCGAGTCTGGGGAAGTGGTAATGCACCACGAACAGCAACGGCAGGATCAACACCACCGAGAGCACCAGCGCACCGACGCAGACCAGCAGCGATTGGCCGAAGGCGTGGAGAAAACGCGGATCGCTCCACAATTGCACATACCATTTGAACGTGAAGCCGCTGGGCAGCACGGTGGCCGACCAACTGCTGGCGATGGAGTAGACGAGCGTGCCGGCCAGGGGCAGCAGCAGGATGGCGAACAGCAGGTACACCACCGCCCGATGATAGAGCCCGACGGAGCCCGGTTCAGCGCGAGACATGGTAGCTCCTCTTGAGCAGCAACTGATGGACGATGGTGACCACGGTCATCAACGCCACCAATATCACGGCCAGGGCACTGGCCATGTTCGGGTCGAGGGAAATATCGCCGGAGACCATGGCGGCGATGCGAATCGGCAGCACGTTGAAGTTGCCGGTGGTCAGCGCATAGACCGTGGCGTAGGCGCCGAGGGCGTTGGCCAGCAGGATCACGAAGGTGCCCAGCAGCGCCGGGGTCAGCACCGGCAAGCCGATGTGCCGCCAGAACTGCCAGCCGTTGGCGCCCAGCAGCTCGGCGGATTCGCGCCAGTCTTCGCGCAGGGCGTCGAAGGCCGGATAGAGCAGCAGCACGCCCAGGGGGATCTGGAAGTAGGTGTAGAGGATGATCAGCCCGGTTTTCGAGTACAGGTTGAAATCCTCGATGATCCCCGCCTGTTTGAGCATGATCGTGATGCTGCCGTTGAACCCGAGCAAAATGATGAAGGCGAAGGCCAGGGGCACGCCGGCGAAGTTGCTGGTCATGTTGGCGAAGGCGTTGACGAAGTTGCGCAGCCGCGAATCCACGCGGCGCAGGGAGTAGCTGCCCAGCACGGCGATGACGATGCCGAACACACTGGACCAGAAGCTGATCTCCAGGCTGTGCTGGATCGCTTGCAGGTAGAACTTGGAACTGAAGATCTTGCTGAAGTTGGCCAGGCCCCAGCCGAACTCTTCCGATTCCAGGCTGTTGACCAGCACCCAGAGCAGCGGGGCGATCTGGAACACGATGAAGAAAATCGCGAAGGGCACCAGGCACAACGCTGCCAGCCATTTGCCGCGCGTCATGGCGTTCACTTGAGTAACTCCTGGCAATAGGGTTTGTCGTGATCGACGCCGAGCAGTTGGCAAATGGTGCCGCACAGTTCGGTCTGCCTGGGTGCCGCAGCGGGATCGAGACTGAAGCTGTCACCCAGGACGAACAGCGGCACTTCCCGTTCCTCGGCCAGCAGACCGTTATGGGAGCGATCGTTGTTCATGCCGTGGTCGGACGTCACCAGCACCTGGTAACCGGCGTCGAGCCAGCCTTGCAGGTAGACCGCCAGGTTGATGTCGGCCGAGCGGGCGCTGTTGCGGTATTGCGGGGTGTCGAGGCCGTGCTTGTGGCCGGCGTCGTCGATGTTCATCGGGTGCACCAGCAGGAAGTTCGGCAGGTAGCGCTGACGCAGGTGTTCGGCGTCGGCGAACAGATGAGAATCGGGGTAGTGGTCATTCCAATAGAAATGCCCGTACTGGATCGGCAGGTCGGGGTTGTCGGTGTGACGATCGCGACCGGCCACGAAGGGCGAAACGTTGTAGAGCTCGCTGACCCAGTGATACGCCGCGGCCGCCGTACTCAAGCCGGCCTGGGTGGCGTAGTGGAAAATGCTGCGCTGGTTCGACAGGCGTGTGACGTTGTTGTGCACGATCCCGCTGTCAATGGGCACGACGCCGGTGAGGATGCATTCGTAGAGCGGGCGGGACAGGGCGGGCAACTCACATTCCAGTTTGTAGAGGGCCGCGCGTCCTGCGCCGACGTAAGCCTGCAAATGCCCCATGGCATGCCGGGCGACCTCATGGTTGAGACCGTCGAGCACCACCAGGATGACGTTGTGCTTCATGGGTACCGGGACTCCGGGCAGATACCAGAAAACTCGAATCCTCCAAGCTCCACTGTAAGAGCAGGCCTGTGGGAGCAAAGCTTGCTCGCGATGCTGGCGACACGGTGCAATTTCAAGACCGTGTCATCGTTTATCGCGAGCAAGCTTTGCTCCCACAGGGACCGCTTCTACAGTTGGGTGCCCAGTGGATATCCGAGCGGGAGCTAGCGCCTCACTTCATCTCGACGATGACTTGTTCATTCCACGCCTGCGGCAGTGCCTTGGAAGTCTTCTCCCAAGCATCCGCGTCCTTGATCGGGGTCACGCCTTTGTACTGCTCGTTCGGCAGCAGCTTGGCCTTGACCTCTGCCGGCAGGGTCAGGTGCTCGGCGCGGATCGGACGGGCGTTGCCCTTGGCCAGGTTGATCTGGCCGGCGTCGCTGAAGATGTACTCACGAGCCAGCTTGGCGGCGTTCGGGTGCTTGGCGTATTTGTTGATGATGGTGGTGTAGCCGGAGATGACCGAGCCGTCGGACGGAATCAGCACGATGTAGTCATCCGGGTTGGCCATCTTGGCCTTGTAGCTCAGGCCGTTGAAGTCCCAGACCACGCCGACTTCGACTTCACCTTTTTCCATCGTGGCGATGGTCGGGTTGGCCATGGACAGGCGCCCTTGCTTGGCGATCTCGGCGAACATCAACAGCGCCGGCTGGACGTTCTTCTCGTTACCGCCGTTGGCCAGGGCCGCGGCCAGCACGCCGTTGGCGGCCTGGGCGGCGGTGCTCACGTCACCGATGGAGACTTTGTATTTGCCGGTCTTCAGGTCCGCCCATTTGGTTGGTACTTCGGAACCGTGCAGCAGCTTCTTGTTGACGATGAACGCGATGGTGCCGGTGTAGGCCAATGCCCAGTTGCCGTCCTTGTCCTTGGCCCAGGCAGGGACTTGTTCCCAGGTGCTTGGCTTGTAGGGTTGAACCACGCCCTGCTTGACCGCGATCGGGCCGAAAGCTGCACCGACGTCGCCGATGTCGGCGCTGGCGTTGTCTTTCTCGGCGGCGAACTTGGCGATTTCCTGGGCCGAGCTCATGTCGGTGTCGATGTGTTTCAGGCCGTAGACCTTGGCCAGGTCGTCCCAGGTGCCTTTCCAGTTTGCCCAGTCATCGGGCATCCCGACGCTGTTCACGGCGCCTTCCGCTTTCGCAGCGGCTTCCAACGTTTTCAGATCGGTGTCAGCGGCCATGGCGGCGGTGCACATGGCAATGGTCGAGCCTAACAGTGATGCCAGGAAAAGCTGTTTCATCCGAAGCTCCTATGGGCGTTTTCAACGCTGCGATTGCGGTTGTGTTGGTCTAGGTCAGCAATACCTGAGCCAATGTAGGCGAGCCCTGTGACATTTTGATGTCGGTGTTGGAGGGTCCAGGAAATGCCCGGCTCGTGGAGGTTGCCTGCGAATTAAGCGTAGACCATGGTTAAATAGCTGATCTGAAAGGACTTGGCCGTTAATTTGCACGCTTGCAAAACGACCGTTCGGCGGCTCTGTCATCTGCCAGTCATGTGCAGTGCCTAGGCTTGCTGGACCAAGAAGCGGATCGATGGACAGTCGATCTTGCCCCGAAACAGTGCTGGTCTAGTCCAGATAGGTAACGTTGATGCGCATCGATGCAACCAAAGCGGTGACAGCCATCGGACAGGTCCTGCAAGAGCAACTCGACCACGGGTTGCTGGCGCCCGGTAGCAAGCTGCCGGCCGAGCGCAAGCTCAGTGAATTGTTCGGGACCACGCGGATTACCGTGCGTGAGGCGTTGTTGCAGCTCGAAGCCCAGGGGCAGATTTATCGGGAGGAGCGCCGGGGCTGGTTCGTCTCGCCGCCGCGCCTGGCCTACAACCTGATGCAGCGCAGCCATTTCCACGCCATGGTCGCAGCCCAGGGGCGTGTGCCTTCTACCCAAGTGATCTCGGCGCGCCTGCAACCTGCCTCGGCGGCGGTGTGTGCCTGGTTGCAACTGCCGGCGTTGTCCAGCGTGATCCAGATCTGCCGCGTGCGGCGTATCGACGAGCGGCTGGTGCTGTACGTCGAGCACTACCTGAACCCGCAGTATTTTCCGGACATCTTGGGGTTTGACCTCAACCAGTCCATCACCGAGCTGTACGCCCGCCATTACGACCTGCACTACGGCCGGGTGAAGTTTGAAATCGTGCCCACCTCTTTACAGCTGGAAGCGGCAGCGGCGTTGAAGGTCTCGGTGGGCAGCCCCGGGCTTCGCATCGCACGGGTCAACTATGACCAGCATCAGCGGCTGATCGATTGCGACCTGGAGTTCTGGCGACACGATGCGATCCATGTCGGCGTGGATGTGCCGGAGCAACCTGTGCAGGAACAATCGCCCGCAGCCTGAGGCAGGGTCAGAGCGACTCGTTGAGCTTGCTCAGGATCTTGATCACCACCGTGGCGAGGATCAACAACATGCCGATCCACATGGCAAAGACCCCGACGCTCTTGTCACGGAAGTTGAAGCCGATGGCCAGCAGGATCATGCCTGCAACGATGGGCACCAGCATGGCGTTGAACGAAGACATCGAGATCATGGCGACAGCCTTGTCGGGGAAGGATAAGGCCAGTCTAGTTGGGGTTTTGCCGGGGTGTGCTGATGTATGTCACATCGCCCTCATTCCCGAGGCAAACACTGTGTGGGAAGAAAACTGTAAGGGAGCAAAGCTGTGTGGGAGCAAAGCTTGCTCGCGATGAAGGCGACTCGGTCTTTCCAGAAATCGAGTCGCCTTCATCGCGGGCAAGCCTTGCTCCCACAGGGTTCATCATGCCTTCGGGGCGGTTATGGCAATTCGCGAGAGGCGTAGAACGCGCTCAGCACCTTCACCAGATGCGCCAGGTCATGGCTGCCGCACAGTTCGCGGATCGAATGCATGGCGAAGGTCGGCAAACCGATGTCCACGGTGCGCACGCCCAACTGGCTGGCGGTGATCGGGCCGATGGTCGAGCCACAGCCCATGTCGCTGCGCACCACGAAGCTCTGCACCGGCACTTCTTCGGCCATGCACAGGTGGCGGAAGAACCCGGCGGTTTCGCTGTTGGTGGCGTAGCGCTGGTTGCTGTTGACCTTGATCACCGGGCCGGCATTGAGCTTGGGGCCGTGGTTGGCGTCGTGCTTGTCGGCATAGTTGGGATGCACGCCGTGGGCGTTGTCCGCCGACACCAGCAGGGATTTCTGAATGGTGCGGACGAACTCTTCACCTTCGGGCAGCAGGCGACGCAGGGTCTGTTCCAGCATCGGGCCGTCGGCGCCACAGGCCGAGCACGAGCCGACTTCTTCGTGATCGTTGCACACCAGCACGCAGGTTTCTTCGGTGTCAGCGTTCAGCAACGCTTGCAGGCCGGCGTAGCACGACAGCAGGTTGTCCAGGCGCGCACCGGCGATGAAATCGCCGTGCAGGCCAATGACCGCAGCGCTTTGCGTATCGTAGAAACTCAACTCGTAATCGAGTACCACGTCGGCATTCAGGCCGTGTTCGCGAGCCAGTTGATCGGTGAGCACGGCACGGAAATCGACGCGCTCGTCCCCGGCGAACTGGGCAAGGATCGGCGGCAGTTCATTCTGCGGGTTGATGGCCCAGCCCTGGTTGGCTTCGCGATTGAGGTGGATGGCCAGGTTCGGAATCGTGGCGATCGGTGCCTTGAAATCGATCAACTGGCTTTCGACCTTGCCATCGCGACGGAAGGTCACGCGCCCGGCCAGGGACAGGTCCCGGTCGAACCACGGCGCCAGCAATGCACCGCCGTAGACTTCCACGCCCAGTTGCCAGAACCCGTGGCGTTGCAGTTCCGGCTGCGGCTTGACCCGCAGGCAGGGGCTGTCGGTGTGGGCGCCGACCAGGCGGATGCCATCGTGCAACGGTGAGTTGCGGCCGAGCTTGAAGGCGATGATCGAGGAGTCGTTGCGCGTGACGTAATAGCGACCGTTGGCCTCGGTGGCCCAGGTCTCGCGTTCGTCAAGACGCTGATAGCCTGCCGCCTCCAGGCGCTTGGCAAGGCTGGCGGTGGCATGGAACGGGGTAGGGGAGGCCTTGAGAAAGTCGATCAGGCCCTGGTTCAACTCTGCGCGCATAAGTAGCTCCAGACAGCGATGGGCGGCAGTTTAACCTATCGACGACAAGCGTTGCAGGCCCAATCCCTGATGGCGCTTGTGTCCAATGTCCTTGATTACCTCGATACCCCAAGTCGCTCGCGCAGGTAGGCCATGATGATTGGCTTGTCTCGCGCCCTGGACGGTTCGGGCAGGTGCTGCGGCCAGTGTTCCAGTTGGCCGAACAGCTGTTGCTGGCGCTCCGGGTCCAGGCGAAGAATCTCCCGCGATGCCGAATCCCACCAATGGTGCCGGCAAAGGTTGTAGTAAGGATGCTCCGGTGCCGCGCTGCCATACAGCAGGTCACGGCCGATCCTGCGTAAGGCGCCGCGCTGGTGGCGCAATTTCCATTTGATCTTCAGGCGCCGTCCGGCCGACGGGAAAGGCCGGGTGCGCGGTACGTCATGGCAGCGCTTGACCAACTGCGTACTGAACGCCTCGCCGTGTTGGGCAAAGAAGTGCGCCTGCATGGTGTGGAAGAAGCGTTTCTCGGCGAAGTAGTGATAAACGTGTCTGTTGGTTTCGTTAATGGTCTGGTTGCGTAGCGTGAACGAGATCGCGATCTGTTCGATGGTGTGGATGTCGAAGCCACCTTCGGTCCATTCATCGATCAGCCCGACGGCCTGGCCCAGCAGCGCAGCGTCGTTGTCGGTCACGCCGCATAGCCCGCTGTTGTAGAGCTTGAAGCTGTTGTCCGGAGTGATGCCGTGGCGGCGCAGGTGCGTACCTAGCTTGAGGTAATCCTCGCGCTTGCAGACGTAGTCCCAGTTGTATTCGAAGCTGTCCATCAGGTACTGCCCTGGCTGGATTTGCTTGAACAGCAGGTTGGGATCGGCGAGGAACAGCGTGTCGGTGTCGACGAACAGGGTTTTTTCCGCCAGCGTCAGGCTGGCCGCGATGGCGCAGGCTTTGCGCCGGTGAATGTAACCGTTATTGCCCCGCCACTCTGTCAGCAACTGCGGGCTCAGCGCGAGGGTCTCGACCGGCCAGCCCTGATAATCCTCAGGCCGGTCGGTCAGGATCCTGATGGTGGGCAGGGTCGACGGATTGCCGTGGGCGAGGGCGGTCAGGATGCTGAACTTGGCCTCGTGGCGATAAGCGTCCTTGTCGCCATAGACCAGGTACAGCAGTTGGTGCCGAACTTTTTTGACGGGTGTTTCCTGAAAATCAATAACCTGCATGCCAAGCCTTTATCGGATGAAGCCATTTTCCATGGGGAAGCAATCTAGAACGGTGCCGGGCACTCGAAGCGCAAGCGCTCGCCGCTTTGCGGATGGGTGAAGCTGAGCATGCTGGCGTGCAGGCACAGGCGCGGCCAGGCAGCGAGGGCCTGCGGGTGGGCGTAGAGTCCGTCGCCCAGCAGCGGATGACCGATGGACAGCATGTGCACGCGCAATTGGTGCGAGCGCCCGGTAATCGGCGTGAGTTCGACCCGGCACCAATCGCCGCAACGTTCCAGCACGCGCCAGAAGGTCAGGGCGTGTTTGCCGTGCTCATGGTCCACCACATGCCGAGGTTTGGTCGGCGGGTCGTAGCGCAAGGGCAGGTCGATGCTGCCGCTGTCCAGTTCCGGTTGGCCCCAGCACAGCGCCGTGTAGGCTTTTTCGGTTTCGCGATCATGAAATTGCCGGGACAGTTCGCGATGGGTGTCCGGGTCGCGGGCCAACAGGATGATGCCGGAGGTTTCCCAGTCCAGTCGGTGCACGATTCGGGCTTCCGGATAGCCGTTTTCCTGCAGGCGGGTGATCAGGCAGTCTTTGTTGTCGTCGGCCCGGCCGGGCACGGAGAGCAACAGGGTCGGCTTGTCGACCACCAGGACGGCGGCGTCCTGATGAATGATGCGGATGTTGGACAGGGGCATTGAAAACAGTCTCGTTACAAACGCCAACGGCGGCTCGGGCCCTTTTTTCCTAACCCTGTGGGAGCACAGGGTGAAGAACTTTGGGGCCCGAGCCGCCGTGGCTACCGCAGGATCTATCAGCGATCCGGCAGGGTGATGTTGAGTTCCAGGATCGAGCAGCTGCCCTGGCTTTCCAGTGCCACGTGCACGTCATCGCTACCGATGTTGACGTATTTGCGGATCACTTCCACCAGTTCCTTCTGCAAGGCCGGCAGGTAGTCAGGGGTGCTGCGTTGGCCGCGTTCGTGCGCCACGATGATCTGTAGACGCTCTTTCGCGACCGAGGCGGTACTGGGCTTTTTGTTGGCACGAAAGAAGTCAAAAAGGTTCATTACCTACCTCCAAACAGGCGCTCGAAGAAACCTTTCTTCGTTACATCGAGGAAACGATGCTCCACGGTTTTGCCCAGCAGGCGATCGACGGCATCGCTGTATGCCTGGCCGGCGTCGCTCTGGTCGTCGAGAATCACCGGTACGCCGGAGTTGGAGGCCTTGAGTACCGCTTGGGATTCCGGAATGACACCCAGCAGGGTGACGGCGAGGATTTCCTTGACGTCTTCGACGCCCAGCATTTCGCCATCGCTGACCCGTTGCGGGTTGTAGCGGGTCAGCAGCAGATGTTCCTTGATCGGCTCTTCGCCCTTCTCGGCGCGACGGGATTTGCTCGCCAGCAGGCCCAGCATGCGGTCGGAGTCACGCACCGACGACACTTCCGGGTTAGTCACGACGATCGCTTCGTCAGCGAAGTACATGGCCAGGTGGGCACCTTTCTCGATACCGGCCGGGGAGTCGCACACCACGAACTCGAAGTCTTCCTTGAGTTGCATCAGGACTTTTTCCACGCCTTCCTGGGTCAGCGCGTCTTTGTCGCGGGTCTGACTGGCGGCCAGCACGTAGAGGTTCTCAAGGCGCTTGTCCTTGATCAGGGCTTGCTGCAGGTTCGCTTCGCCGTTGACCACGTTGACGAAGTCGTAGACCACGCGACGCTCGCAACCCATGATCAGGTCCAGGTTACGCAGGCCGACGTCGAAGTCGACGATGACTGTCTTGTGGCCGCGCAGAGCGAGGCCGGTACCGATAGCGGCGCTGGTGGTGGTCTTACCCACACCACCCTTGCCGGATGTAACCACGAGAATCTTGGCCAAGGTGTTTCACCCCTAAGGAAAAAGGACTTTTTCAGCCCCTGAAAAACATCTCTGGAAAACTGCTGCAATTGGACAGGCTTGGCTGGAATCGGATGTCGGGCGGGGTCTACCTCCGGTAAACACTGCCTGATCCTTTTTCCTACGTCGTTTAAGCCGTTTTCGCTCGTTTTAGAGATGCTTGGAAAATGCGGCAGTATCCGTTAAAGCCGAATGATGTTCAACACGTCGCCCGACAGGCTGATCTGAACGCCGGCCCCCCACAACGGATCGCGGCGCAAATCCTCGGAGACCTTGTACTGCCCGGCGATGGAGACCAGTTCAGCGCTCAATTGCTGACAGAAGATCCTGGCTTTCGTATCGCCCTTGACGCCGGCCAGCGCACGACCGCGCATCGGGCCGTATACATGGATGTTGCCATCGGCGAGAAGTTCCGCCCCCGGGCTGACCGAGGACACGATGACCAGATCGCCACCCTGGGCATAAATCTGCTGCCCGCCGCGCACTGGCGAGGTGATGACACGCGTCGGCTTGATGGTGGGCTCTGGTGGTTTTTCCGGGGCTTTCTTGGCTTCGACCGGGCTCAGCTCCAGCACGCGCTCCCGGGCGCCGGACGGCGGCAGCACCGGAATGTCCACGGCGATGGCGGCGGCGATGTCTTCGATGCGGCTGGCGCGGATCGCCAGGGTGCGCAGGCCGTGCTGGCGGCAAACGCGCATCAGGCCTGGCAGGTCCACCGCGCCTTCGCCGGCCGGCAGCTTGTCCAGGGCCAGCACCAGCGGTGCATTGCTGAAGAAGTTCGGGGCCTGGGCGACTTTGGCCGCCAACTGCCGGTCAAGGCCTTCCAGGTCGTTGCGGGCCAGCTCCAGCACCGTAATGGCGAGCATGCTGCCCTTCAGCTGGAACACGGGATCTTGGTCTAGCGGTTCGGTTTGGCTCATGGTCGGCGTACAACGGCTTGTCACTAAAAGTGCCGAGACTTATAACGAGATCGTCCGCCAGCCGCAACCCGGGTCGAACAATGTAGAATGCGCGGCCCATGTCCTAATGGAAGCTGTAATGGATCGCCCGCGTTTTCGAGCTGCATTTTTTCATCCGCGTTTCTGGCCGCTGTGGTGCGGCCTGGGCCTGTTGTGGCTGATCGTTCAATTGCCTTATCCGTTGTTGCTGCGGGTCGGTCGCGCACTGGGCGCGCTGATGTATCGAGTAGCCGGCGACCGACGGCGCATCGCCCGTCGCAACCTGGAACTGTGTTTCCCGCAAAAGTCCGCCGCCGAACGCAAGCGTCTGCTCAAGGAAAACTTTGCCTCCACCGGCATCGCCTTTTTCGAAATGGCCATGAGTTGGTGGTGGTCGCGTTCGCGCCTGGCGAAACTGGCCCATGTCGAAGGGCTGGAGCATCTCAAGCAGGCCCAGCGCGAGGGCAAGGGCGTGATCCTGATGGCACTGCATTTCACCACCCTGGAAATCGGCGCGGCCTTGCTCGGTCAGCAGCACACCATCGATGGCATGTACCGCGAGCACAAGAACCCGCTGTTCGACTACATCCAACGCCGCGGCCGCGAGCGGCACAACCTCGACTCCCTGGCCGTGGAGCGTGACGACGTGCGCGGCATGCTCAAGCTGCTGCGGGCCGGGCGGGCGATCTGGTATGCGCCGGACCAGGATTACGGCGCCAAGCAGAGCGTGTTCGTGCCGTTGTTCGGCATCCAGGCCGCGACGGTCACCGCCACCAGCAAGTTCGCCCGCCTGGGCAAGGCGCTGGTGGTGCCCTTCATCCAGGAACGCCTGGCCGACGGCAGCGGTTATCGCCTGGTGATCCAGGCCCCGCTGACGGATTTCCCGGGTGAGACCGAGGAGGCCGATTGCATCCGCATCAACCAGTGGGTCGAGCAGTCGGTGAGTGATTGTCCCGAGCAATACCTTTGGGCCCACCGGCGTTTCAAGAGCCGTCCACCGGGCGAGCCGAAGCTGTACGACAAACGCGGTTGAGTCGGTAGTCCGCCATTTTTCAGCAGCACCTTGAGCACGGAGCATTGCGATGACCCCAGCTGAACCGGTTACAGGTTTGATTCTTTCCGGCGGTGGGGCTCGAGCGGCGTATCAGGTGGGCGTACTGGCGGCCATCGCCGAATTGTTGCCGGACGGTGCGGACAATCCGTTCCCGGTGATCGTCGGCACGTCGGCCGGGGCGATCAACGCAGTCAGCCTGGCGAGCGGGGCGATGGATTTCAAGACCGCCATCGAGCGGCTGACGGCGTTCTGGCAAGCGGTGCGCAGCCATCAGGTCATGCGCAGCGACTGGCGGGGCGTGATCGCCCAGGCGACGCGTTTCATTACCCACAGTCTGTTGGGCCTGGGGGCCAAGTTACCGGTGGCGCTGATCGACAGTTCGCCGTTGCGCGAACTGCTCCAGGCCCAATTCCACGCCTCGGGCATCGAGCAGGCCATTGTCGAGCAGCAACTGCGCGCGGTGGCGGTGACGGCGTTCGGTTATGAATCCGGCCAGGCCGTTACCTTCTACCAGGGGCGCGGGACCATCGATGCCTGGCTGCGCCATCGACGTATCGGAGTGCCGACGCAGTTATCGGTGGAGCACCTGCTGGCCAGCTCGGCGATTCCCTTGTTGTTCGCGCCGGTCAGGATCGGCCCGCAATATTTCGGTGACGGCGCGGTACGGCAATCGGCGCCCATCAGCCCGGCCTTGCACCTGGGGGCCAATCGGGTGCTGGTGATCGGCGTCAGCGGCAACCCCCGTGGTGCTGGCGGGCAGGATCCCACCGAGCGCAGCTACACCGGCCTGCAACCGACCCTGGCGCAGATCGGCGGCCATATGCTCAACAGCACGTTCATTGACAGCCTGGAAAGCGACATCGAGTTGCTTGAGCGCCTGAATGGGTTCAGTCACCTGCTGCCCGATGACGTACCGGCCCACGCCCTCGGCGCGGCGCCGGTAGACGTGCTGGTGATTTCCCCGAGCCAGCCGATCGACGAAATCGCCGCCCGCCATCGCCAGGAACTGCCCCGTGCGTTGCGGTTATTCCTGCGCGGGCCGGGCGCGACCAAGACCAGTGGCGCAGGGGTGCTGAGTTACCTGTTGTTCGAGTCGGGGTATTGCAGCGAACTGATCGAGCTGGGACGCCAGGATGCGTTGGCGCAGCGTGAGGCGTTGAGTCGGTTTTTGGGGTTGGCATAAGGGATGTAAGCAGGTCCACCGCCATCGCGAGCAAGCTCGCTCCCACAGGAGATTTTGCGGTGGACGCTGAAACTGGGTCCAACACACAAACCCATGTGGGAGCGAGCTTGCTCGCGAAGGCGACTGAACATTCAACATTGATGTTGGCTGATGGTCCGCTTTCGCGAGCAAGCCCGCTCCCACAAGGGATTTGTGGTGAGCTCTGAACCTGAGGCTCAGTCAGGTCAGAAATGGTACTTCAGCAAGAAGCTGGTATTGCTCTGGTTGGTCTTGAACCCGTCGCTGTCTTCGATCCCGTACTTGTTCTTCCAGTAGTCATACTCCACGCCCACATACAACTGCTTGGCGCCGAGCTTCAATGCCTTGCCCAGGTCATATTTGATCTGCGGGTTGATGTGCAAGTTGGCGTGGTAGGTGCCCTTGGAGTTGGTGTCGTTGTCCACCACCCAGTCGATGAAACCGTCGATCAGGAGGTCGGATGAACCCATGGGGATGGTATAGGCCCAGGTCGGGGTGATCTGCCAGACGTTGTCGCCGGCGCGTGGGCCTTCGGTCTGGCGGTTGTAGAAGTTCAGCTGGAAGTAGTCGAAGCCGGGAATCGCCAGGTCGAAGCCCGGGCCGATCAGGTAGGACTCGTTGTCGCCTTCGCCGAACTCATACGTCATGGCCAGCAGCACATCCTTGATCGGGCCCAGTTCCAGCTTCTGGTCGAAGATCTTGCCGAACGACAGGCGTGGGCTGAACTCACCGTAGTAGGTGTTCGGGCCGGACTGGCTGTCGTCCTGGCCGTTGTAGAAGATCCGATCGAGGAAGAAGAAGTTGTCCCCGTATTTCCAGGCGTCGGCGTGTTCGAAGGTCACGGTCTGCTGGATGCGCGGGTTGACCTGGAAATCCTTGCCATACAGGTAGGTCAGGCTGTTGTTCTGCCACTGGAACAGGTCGTCGGCCATCGCTTGGCCGCCGGCCAACAAGGCTCCTGCGAGTATCAGGCTGGTGCACGTACGTTTCATTCGGTTTGCTCCCAAAGGTAAGTGGTACCGCTTTTTTTCAGGTCAGCGCTCTGGTGTGGCGCCTTTTTCCTCGGATAAAAAACATCCGTTCGGTCAGCTTTTTGCTTGTGGCCAGTGCTGATAGCAAGAGCTGAGCCAAGGTCAAAAAAGGCTCGTCCAGCTATTTGGAACAGTCGAAAAAGGTGTTTTCCAGAGACACCCGATATCCCCGTGATGCTGGGATAAGCTGGCGCCTCGGTCAGGATTCGATGATTTTTTACAGTGCTCGGATGCGAACGGCCGCGCAGGGTACGGGCTTGCCCTGACGGGCTCAAGTGCCCTGCAACGGCGCATTCGCGGCGAATTTGGGGCGCGGCTCAGTTGGTCCGCGCGCCCTGGTTGATCCACGCGCCGATCAGGTCGCGTTCCTGCTGGGTCATCTGGGTGATGTTGCCCAGGGGCATGATCTGGTTGGTCACGGCCTGGGCCTGGATGCGCGCGGCCTGTTGCTGGATCTGCTCTGGCGTATCGAACATCACCCCACCTGGTGCGGCGCTGAACAGCGGGCTGGTGGGCTTGGCCGAATGGCAGACCGAGCAGCGTTCCTGGATCACGCTGTGGACCTTCTCGAATGAAGGGCCCTGGGCGTTGGCGGCCTGGGTGGGCGCCGCTGTCGGTGCGGCGGGGGCCGTCGCCGGTTTTGCGCCACCACCCACTGCCGTTTCCGGCAACGGTTGGTACTCGATCACGCCAGCAGCCTTGGCCACCTCCGGTGCGGTGGGCATGGGCTTGGGACCTGTGACATAAGCCAGGCAGATCATCGCCAGGGCTCCGACCGGCAGCGTCCAGGCAAAGCGGTTGCTGTCATGGCGCGTGTTGAAGTAGTGGCGCACCAACACCGCCGCTACGGCGATCCCGGCCAGGATCAGCCAGTTGTACTGGCTGCCGTAGGTGCTCGGGAAATGGTTGCTGATCATGATGAACAGCACCGGCAAGGTGAAGTAGTTGTTGTGGCGCGAACGTAACAGACCCTTGGCCGGCAGTGCAGGATCGGGTGTGCGGTTCTCGGCGATGGCCGCCACCAGCGCACGCTGGGCCGGCATGATGATGCGGAACACGTTGCCGACCATGATCGTCCCGATGACCGCCCCGACGTGCAGGTAGGCGCCGCGACCGCTGAACACCTTGCTGAACCCGTAGGCCGCGGCGATCAACAGCACGAACAGGATCACGCCGAGCAGGGCAGGGCGCTTGCCCAGGGCCGAGTCGCAAAGAAAGGAATAGACGAACCAGCCGACGAGCAACGAACCGAGGCCCAGGGCGACGCCTTCGGGCCCGCTCAGGCTGCTGCCGGGGGCCAGCAGGTAGACGGTCGGGTTCCAATAGAACACCACGCACAACAGCGCGATGCCGGACATCCAGGTGAAGTAGGCTTCCCATTTGAACCAGTGCAGGTTGTCCGGCATGGAGGGAGGCGCGAGTTTGTATTTTTCCAGGTGGTAGATGCCGCCACCGTGGATGGCCCAGAGGTCACCGGCCAGGCCGCTCCTGGGGTTGACGCGATTGAGGTTGTTTTCCAGCCAGACGAAGTAGAACGACGCGCCGATCCAGGCCACGCCAGTGATCATGTGAACCCAGCGCACGCTCAGGTTCAGCCATTCCAGCATATGTGCTTCCACAGTCTTTACCTCTCGCCCGTCACGCTTGTCTTCGCGTGATCGGACCTTCTCTTATTGGTGGGGGGCGAGGATCAAGTACTCATCCTCTTGGAAAAAATGCTCATCGCAGTTATTGCCTGTGCCACTGCGATCAACCACCAGGAAGTCATCCCGCTTTTCGATCGTCAGCACCGGGTGGTGCCAGACGCCGCGATGGTAATTAATGCCCTGCCTGCCGTTGGTGACGAAGGCGCGGACCAAGCCTGATACAGGTGCATCGCCAAGTGGCGCGACCACGATCAGAAAGGGGTTGCCGAGCAGCGGAATGAACGCCTGGCTGCCCAGCGGATGGCGCTCCAGCATGCGCACGGTCAGCGGCATTTCCAGCGCGTCGGCGCGGAAGATGCTGATGATCGCCTTGTCGTCCGGCGTGGCGGTTTCCACCGTCGCCAGGCGATGGAAGCGCATGGTCGAACCGTTGTTGATCATGAAGTGATCGCTGCCGTCGGTTTCGATCACGTCACCGAACGGGGCGAAGGCTTCTTTGGTCAACGGTTCGATCTTGAGTGTGCGCATGCTGGTCTTCTTAATCTTTTGAGTTTGATCGTTCCCACGCTCTGCGTGGGAACGCCGCCATGGACGCTCCGCGTCCACTGTGACGCGGAGCGTCACGGTATGCATTCCCACGCAGAGCGTGGGAACGATCATCGCAATCTTACTTCGACACCTTGCCGAGCACCCGCAGGCGACTCACGCCACCATCCGGGAACACATTCAGGCGGATGTGGGTGATCGGCCCCAGCGCCTTGATCTGCTCGGCGAAGGTGTGTTCGGCGTGCATTTCCAGCTTCTGGCTCGGCAGCAGCTCACGCCAGAACAGCGATTGGGTTTCGATCTGGCTGTCGGTGCCGCCCTTGACGAACGCGCCCTGGATCGAGCAGCTGTCGGGATAGTTGCCCTTGAAGTGCAGGGTGTCGACGATGACTTTCTCGACCTCGCCGGCATGGCCCAGGGCGACGATCACCCAGTCATTGCCCGGGGTACGACGACGGGCGGTTTCCCAGCCGTCGCCCATGTTCACGCCACGACCCGGGTTGAGGATGTTGCTCATGCGGCCGAAGTGTTCGTCGGAGCAGGCCAGGGCACGGCCACCATTGAGGGCGGCAGCCAGGTCGATCTGTTCATTGTCGCCGACGGCCGACCAGTCGCGGTACGGAATGCCATAGACCCGCAACCGGGCCACGCCGCCATCGGGGTAGATGTTGAAGCGCAGGTGGCTGAAGGCCTGGTCGTTACTGATTTCGTGATAGTGGTGGCTGTTGCCTTGCAACTCGACGGCCGACAGCACTTCAGTCCACTGGGTGTTTTCGTCTGGCTCGCCTTCGGTCAGGAAGCAGGCTTCCAGGGAGGCCGACGGTGGGTAGTTACCGGTGAAGAATGAGGTGTCGATGTCCACGCCTTTGATCGAGCCGGCCACACCCAGGCGGATCACCGCGCTGTCATAGCCTTCGAAGCGCTTGCGCCGCGATTCCCAGCCGTCCATCCACTTGCCGTTGTCATCGAACACGCCCTCCTTCCATACGGCCGGGGTCGGTTGGAACAAACGGTTGGCGTCGGCGAACCAGTCATCGGTGACCGAAATGATCTTGGTGCCGAGGCGGGCGTCGGCCAGGTTGACGAACTTCTCGAAAGGTACGGCGTAAGCTTTCATTCTTCTTGTCTGCCTTTAAATAAGTTGGCTGGGGATGCTTGCAGGATCCTGGGGCTCAGGACTGCTCGCTAAAGGGTCAGTAGTCGGAACAACGCTATCTTGTTGATCTCTGCCAGCGCGCATTTGAATTCGGTGTCTACCGAATGATGGATGCGCGTTTCGAACGCCGCGAGGATCTGATGCCGGTTGCTGCCTTTTACCGCCATGATGAAGGGAAACTTGAACTTGGCCTTGTAGGCGTCGTTCAGCTCGGTGAAGCGCTGAAACTCATCGCTCGAGCATTGGTGAATACCGGCGCCGGCCTGTTCGTTCGTGCTGGCTTCGGTCAGTTGGCCCTGGACGGCGGCTTTGCCGGCCAGGTCCGGGTGAGCGTTGATCAGGGCCAGTTGGCTGGCGTGATCGGCACTCAACAGGATGTCGCTCATGCGCTGGTGCAGGGTTTCGATCTGGTCGATCGACGGGTCCTGGCCCAGGTCGAAAGCCTTTTCGGCGACCCATGGCGAATGTTCGTAGATATCGGCAAAAGCCCGGACGAAGGCTTCACGGCTCAAGGTGGATGGCTTGAGGGTCTGGAAGGCAGTCATTTCGAAGCTCCTGGTTTCGAAGCTTGCGGGCACGGGTGAGTCTGTTGCCAGTGGCGGGCGATGTCGACACGACGGCTGAACCAGACCTGTTCATGACCCTTGGCATATTCAAGGAAGCGCTTGAGGGACGCGAGGCGGGCAGGGCGGCCGATCAGGCGGCAGTGCAGGCCGATGGAGAGCATCTTGGGGGCTTCGGCGCCTTCGGCATACAGCACGTCGAAGGCGTCCTTGAGGTATTGGAAGAAATCATCGCCCTTGTTGAAACCCTGCACCTGGGTGAAGCGCATGTCGTTGGTGTCCAGCGTGTACGGGATCACCAGGTGCGGCTTGCCGTGGGGTGTGTTCGGTTCCCAGTAGGGCAGGTCGTCGTCGTAGGTGTCGCTGTCATAGAGAAAACCGCCTTCCTCCATGACCAGCCGGCGGGTATTGGGGCCGGTGCGACCGGTGTACCAACCCAGCGGACGCTCGCCAGTGATTTCGGTGAGGATGCGGATCGCTTCGAGCATGTGCTCGCGTTCCTGGGCCTCATCCATGTATTGGTAGTCGATCCAGCGATAACCGTGGCTGCAGATTTCGTGACCGGCGGCAACCATGGCGCGGATCACGTCCGGATGGCGCTGGGCGGCCATGGCCACGGCGAAAATGGTCAGCGGGATATCGAATTCCTTGAACAGCTTGAGGACCCGCCAGACCCCGGCACGGCTGCCATACTCGTAAAGCGATTCCATGCTCATGTTGCGCTCGCCCTGCAGCGGTTGCGCCGCGACCATCTCCGAGAGGAACGCCTCGGATTCCTTGTCGCCATGCAGGATGTTGCGCTCGCCGCCTTCTTCGTAATTGAGCACGAAGGACAGGGCGATGCGGGCATTGCCCGGCCACTGGGGATGGGGAGGGTTACTGCCGTAACCGATCAGGTCGCGTGGGTAGTCAGCGCTCACTGCAGTTTTCCTTCTTGTTCGAACCATGTGGGTGGCGCCCTGATGATGGATCATGGGCTGGCGTCACGACGATGGAGTGATTGTATACAACTTTATGTGCGATTTGTAAGCCTGATTTTTTGCATTTTTTACCGCTGTCCCCGGTTTGTCTACACTGCAAGAAACCTGCCCATCTGGTCAATTAATGGCCGGAAGAATGGTGTATCCGCTGGTTTGGCTTGAGATTGGGCAGGAACCTTTGTCGGAACGCGCATGGACTAAATATCTGTTTTTTATTGTGTACAATTTTATTTTAAAATGTCTTAATTCGCTCATCGCCGTGGCGTTTCGTGCTCCGAAACGGTGCGGCCTGTCTTTCAACTGATTCAGGAGGCGTCGGGCCGGACTGCACAGCAGCGAGGCGCGCACAATCAATGGGACGTTTGACTACTCACGTTTTGGATGCTGCACACGGCTGCCCAGGCAGCTCGATCAAGGTCGAGTTGTACCGCGTGGAAGGTTCGCAACTGCAACTGGTCGCCAGTGCGCTGACCAACAGCGATGGTCGCTGCGACGCGCCGCTGCTGCAAGGGGATGACTACCGTTCGGGCGTCTATCAGATTCAATTCCATGCCGGCGATTACTACCGCGCCCGTGGTGTCCAGTTGTCCGAGCCGGCGTTCCTGGATGTGGTGGTGCTGCGCTTCGGCATTTCGGCCGAGCAGGATCATTACCACGTACCCCTGCTGATTTCGCCTTACGCCTATTCCACCTATCGGGGCAGCTGACCCCCAAGCAGCTGCCTTGTCCTGGAAGCGACTGCGCATGGCGCTTCTTTGGTTTTTCGCCCGCTCACACTGCGGGCTTTTTTTCGTCCGTGGAAATGGGCTGTCTGGGAGGGACTCATCGTCGGATCGCCGCCCGGAGCAAGCTCGCTCCCACGCTGGATTTTGCCGCTCACAAAAAACCTGTGGGAGCGAGCTTGCTCGCGATGCTTTTGCTTTTTTAGCGGCTCAACAAGGAGGCTGCGCCCGCACCGCCAAATAATCCTGCGCTGATGCGGTTGAACCAGCCCTGGCCTTTCCCCGTACGCAGATACCGCGCCGCGCCATGGGCACCAAGGCCGTAGGCCAATTTGCACAGCAGGTCGAGTACGGTCCAGGTGGCGATCATGATCAGCAGTTGTGGCAGGAATGCTTGTTCGGCGCTCAAGAATTGCGGCAGGAAAGCGGCGAAGAACAGGATGTCTTTCGGGTTGCTGGCGCCCAATACGAACGCCCGGCCGAAGAGGGCGCGAAAGCGCGGGACGGCTGCGGCCTGGGGCACGTCGGCGCCTTGGGACGGTTGGCGTGATTGCTGCCAGCTCTGCCAGGCCAGGTAAAACAGGTACAGGGCACCGACAATCTTCAGGGCACTGAACAGCTGTTCCGACGCCATCAACAACGCACCGAGCCCCAGCGCCGAGGCACTCAGCAGGCAGATCGAAGCGATCACGCCACCCAGGAATGCCGGATACGAGCGGCGCAGGCCGTAGTTCAGGCTATTGCCGATCATCAACAACGACAACGGGCCGGGGATGAGGATCACCACCAAGGCGGCACCGCTGAACAACAGCCAGGTTTCCAGATTCATTGCTTTGCTCCTGATGTACAAAAGCCTCACCCATTGGGTGAGGCGGGTGAATACGGTGCCGCTTACAAGAAGATGAACTTGGCGATGAAGATCGCGCAGAGCACCCACAGGCTGACGGAGATTTCCTTGTGCTTACCGGTGCCTGCCTTGAGCACCACATAGGTGATGAAACCCAGTGCGATACCGTCGGCGACCGAGAACGTCAGGGGCATCATGATGGCCGTGACAATGGCCGGGATGCTGTCAGTCGCCTCGTCCCATTCGATGTGGGCCATGCCGCCCATCATCAGCATGGCAACGTAGATCAAGGCCCCGGCCGTGGCGTAGGCCGGGATCATCCCGGCCAGCGGTGCGAAGAACATGGCGGCAATAAATAGCACACCGACGGTCACCGCGGTAAGCCCCGTGCGGCCACCGGCGGCCACACCAGCGGCGCTTTCCACGTAGCTGGTCACCGGCGGCACGCCGACCATGGCGCCAAATACGCTGGAGGCGCTGTCGGCTTTCAAGGCGCGGGACAGGTTCTCGATCTTGCCATCGGCTTTCACCAGGCCGGCGCGCTGGGCAACGCCCATCAGGGTGCCGGCGGTGTCGAACATGTGCACGAACAGGAAGGCCAGCACCACGCTGATCATGCTGACGTTGAACACACCGGCCACGTCCATCGCCATCCAGGTGGGGGCCAGGCTCGGCGGTGTCGACATGACGCCGTTGTACTGCACCAATCCCAGGCCCCAACCGGCCAGGGTCACGGCGATGATGCTGATCAGGATTGCGCCGAACACGCGGTGATAACTGAGCACGGCGATCATCAGGAAGCACACTGCGGCCAACAATGGACCGGGCTCACGCAACGAGCCGAGCTTGATCAGGGTGGCGGGGCTGTCGACGATGATCCCGGCGGTTTTCAGGCCGATCAGCCCGAGGAACAACCCGACCCCCGCGCCCATGGCGAACCGCAGGCTCACCGGAATGCTGTTGAGCAGCCACTCCCGCACCCGTGACAGGGTCAGGACCATGAACAACACACCGGAAACGAATACCGCGCCCAACGCAGTTTCCCAGTTGTAGCCCATGGTGCCGACCACGGTGTAGGTGAAGAATGCGTTCAAGCCCATACCTGGCGCCAGGCCCACCGGCCAGTTGGCGTACAGTCCCATCAACAGGCAGCCCAGGGCCGCGGCGATGCAGGTGGCGACGAACGCGGCACCGTGATCGATGCCGGCGTCGGCCATGATGTTGGGGTTGACGAAGATGATGTAGGCCATGGTGATGAAGGTCGTCAGGCCGGCGATCAGCTCGGTCTTCACCGTGGTGCCATGCAAGCTGAGTTTGAAGATGCGCTCCAGCCAGCCACTGCGTAGTGGCGGCGAGAGGTCCAGCGTCCGGGCTTCGGGTTTGCGGCTTTCCACAGCGAGTACTCCTCAAGAGTCTTATTGTTATTTCCAGCACCGCACACGCCCTGGGGGTGGCTGCGATGCGCTGAGGCAGGTAAGGCTGGCGAAGTATGTTGACCTGTTGGTCAGGAACTCGCACGAAGCGAATTATGCTTTTGTATACAAATAAAGCAAATAATGTTTTCTGTGTTGTCGACGAAATGTCGGGCGATAGGGATATATCGCCCTGGCGGACGCTATCGCGAGCAAGCTTTGCTCCCACGGCGGGCGTCCACTGACCCTCTGTGGGAACAGTTTTGCTTCCAGCAGGTGTCCGCTGGGACCCTCTGTGGGAGCAAGGCTTGCCCGCGATGGCGATAGACCGGGCAATACACAGCTTGCAGAGGAAACTCAGTCGACAGCCACCTGACCCTTTCCCAGCCCCAGATTCACCGCCAACCACCCATCCACCGCCGCTTCCCCGGCCTCGGCAAACACCCGCTCCAGCAATTTCACCTGCTCACGCCGCAACGCCTGCTCGAACCGCTCGCCCTCGGCCGTCAGTTCCAGCAGCCGCTTGCGCTTGTCGGTCTCGGACGCGACGCTGTTCACCAGGTGCATTTCCATCAGCTGCCGCAACGGCATGTTCAGCGCCTGCTTGCTCACCCCGAGCACCGCCAGCAATTCCTTCACGCTCAATGACGGGTAGCGGGCGATGAAAAAAACGATGCGCTGGTGCACCCGGCTCAACCCGCGGCGCTCGAGCATTTCATCGGCCTTGGCGGTGAACGCCTGGTAACCGAAGAAAAACGCTTCCATGGCCATTTGTTGGGAAGTCGGGTTTTTAAGGTCAAGCATATTGACGTATCCACAGAGGTCGGCGTAATTTCGGTCAACCAGTTTGACTCATTATTCCCGTGCCCCGCTACAGGTGACCTCCATGGCTTTTTCCGAACGTGTCTCGCGCCTCAAAAGTTCTTTGATTCGAGAAATCCTCGCGGCAGCGCAGCGCCCTGAAGTGATGTCGTTCGCCGGCGGCCTGCCGGCCGAAGCCATGTTGCCGAAAGTGGAATGGGCGGCCATGCCGTTGTCCATGGGCCAGTACGGCATGAGCGAAGGCGAACCCGCCCTGCGCGAAGCCCTGGCGGCCCAGGCGCGGACGCTGGGTGTGGCTTGTGAGGCGAGTCAGGTGCTGGTTGTCTGCGGTTCCCAGCAAACCCTCGACCTGGCGGCCAAGCTGCACATCGACGTCGGTACGCAAGTGATGCTCGAAGCGCCGACGTATCTGGCGGCGTTGCAGATTTTCCAGCTGTTCGGCGCCGACTGCATCACCGTGCCCCTGGAGGCCGACGGCCCAGACCTGAAACAGTTGCGGGCCCGGCTGGAGCAGCATCGGCCAGCGTTCATCTACCTGATCCCGACGTTCCAGAACCCCTCGGCAGTGCGCTACAGCGAAGCCAAGCGCGATGCGGTGGCGGCGCTGTTGGACGAGTTCGACGTGACCCTGATCGAGGACGAACCCTACCGCGAGCTGACGTTCGATGGCGGCAGTGCCACGCCAATTGTCAGTCGCTTGAAGAAGGCCAGCTGGATCTACACCGGCACCGTGTCGAAAACCCTGTTGCCGGGGCTACGGGTGGGCTACCTGATCGCCAGCCCGGATCTGTTCCCGCACCTGCTGCGGCTCAAGCAGTCGGCGGACCTGCACACCAATCGCATCGGCCAATGGCAGGCGCTGCAATGGATCGGCACCGAGCAGTACCGCAGCCATTTGAGTGAGTTGAGGGATTTCTATCGGGATCGTCGCGACCGCTTTCAGGCGGCGCTGCACAAGCATTTTGCCGACATCGCGGACTGGAGCGTGCCCCAGGGTGGGTTGTTTTTCTGGCTGACTCTCAGGCAACCGCTGGACACCCGCACCTTGCTCCCCGCCGCGCTGGCGGCCGACGTTGCGTTCATGCCGGGGGAACCGTTCTTCCCTGAACCGGACCAGCATCCGGGGCACTTGCGCTTGAACTTCAGCCACATCGATCCGGCGCGGTTGGATGAAGGGCTCAAGCGGTTGGCGGGGGTGGTGCGGGAGGCGTTGGCTGCAAAGGCAGCCTGATATCAGGGGGCTTTGCGGTGGCTGTCCGGGCCCCATCGCGAGCAAGCTCGCTCCCACAGTGGGCCTTGGTGAATGCTGGATTTGTATCCACCACTGTCCCCTGTGGGAGCCGAGCTTGCTCGCGATGAGGCCAGTCGTCGCACTAGAAAACTATCAGGCTGCCGAGAACCGCTTATCCAGATAATCAATGATCACCTTGGACTCATACATCCAGGTGGTCTCGCCATTTTCTTCAATCCGCAGGCACGGCACCTTGATCCGGCCGCCTTGCTCCAACAGGGCCTGGCGATCCTGCTCGTTGTTTTTCGCATCGCGCAGGGCCACGGGTACGTTGAGGCGGCGCAGGGTGCGGCGGGTTTTCACGCAGAACGGGCAGGCGTGGAACTGATACAGCGTCAGGCTGCGAGCGGCCTGCTCGACCTGCGCCTGGGCCTCGGTCGGGCGCTGTTTCTTGCCCGGGCGGGTGATGAAGTCGATGAAGATGATGAGCTGGCCCAAGCCAACCCGAAGCGCTTTGACGATCACGGTATTAAGCCTCGCGGCAGGGAAGAAGAGGGCGCGCAGCTTACCTGATTTTTCACAGGCGAAAAAAAACCGGCGATCAATGCCGGTTTTCTTCGTGCGACGGATTACTTGATGAGGCTGAGGAATTCGCTGCGAGTGGCGGCGTTTTCCCGGAACTCGCCGAGCATCACCGAGGTGATCATCGAGGAATTCTGCTTTTCCACACCGCGCATCATCATGCACATGTGCTTGGCCTCGATCACCACCGCCACGCCCAGGGCGCCAGTCACTTGCTGGACCGCATCGGCGATCTGGCGGCTGAGGTTTTCCTGGATCTGCAGGCGACGCGCATACATGTCGACGATGCGCGCGACTTTCGACAGCCCCAGCACCTTGCCGCTCGGGATGTAGGCCACGTGAGCCTTGCCGATGAAAGGCAGCAGGTGATGTTCGCACAACGAGTACAACTCGATGTCCTTGACCAGCACCATCTCGCTGTTGTCGGAGCTGAACAAGGCACCGTTGGTGACTTCTTCCAGGGTCTGTTCATAACCGCGGCAGAGGTACTGCATGGCCTTGGCAGCACGCTTGGGCGTGTCGAGCAGGCCCTCGCGGGAAACGTCCTCGCCCAGTTGGCCGAGAATCGCGGTGTAATTCTGTTCCAGAGACATGAAACTACCTGTGGGATTTTACGCAAAGGGCAAGGGTACGGTGGCGGACACGGCGCTGCAAGCTCGGCAAGCGAGGGCTATTCGTCGCGGCCTTCCATCATGGTGCGCTTGAGCATCACGTAGACCGCCCCGGCGCCGCCGTGTTTTGCCTGGCAGGAGGTGAAGCCCAACACTTGTGGGTGCTGGCGCAGCCAGGTGTTGACGTGGCTCTTGATCATCGGCCGCTTGCCGTCCAGGCGCACGGCTTTGCCATGGGTGACGCGCACGCAGCGGATTTCGAACTTGGTGGCTTCGGCCAGGAATGCCCAAAGGGTTTCCCGGGCTTTTTCAACGCTCATGCCGTGCAGGTCGAGGCTGCCCTCGAAAGGGATCTGGCCGACCTTCAGCTTGCGCATCTGGCTTTCCTGGACACCGTCGCGTGCCCACATCAACTCGTCTTCCGGTCCGACGTCGATCACGAACTGATCGGACAGGCCATCCACGGTCGTAGCGTCGGTGCGCACGGTGGCGGCCTGGCGCAGCTTGGCGATTTGCGCGCGATCGGCCTTGGGCTTGCCGGTTTCGGCGCGGTCGTGCTTGATCGGTTTTACGCCCTGGATCGCACTTTTGAACAGGGAAAAGTCGTCGTCTTGCATGTCAGCCTCCGCGAAGGCCGGCCAGTTTACCCAACTCTGGCGGGATCAGGCGCGACAAAACGTCGGATGGCGGGTCAGTCGTGCTTTTTCATCAGGTGCGGAGCCATGGCCAGCTCCAGGGATTGGCGGGCGCGACGGCGGCAGCGGCGCCAGAGCCAGACGCCCAGCAACAACACGAAAAGACCGACTGCCAGGATGATCGCCGAACCCAGTGGGGTGGCGTTCAACTCACCCAGTGCGGGCGGGCGGCCCAGCAGGCTGGCGGCACCGGCCATGGCCAGCAGCACACCGAATGTTGCCAGTAGCGCAGCGATTGCCGCGCCAAAACGAAACCGCCAGTTGCTCGGGCCCTTGGGCCGCAAGCGACGTGCGTCAAAACCATCGGATAACTTCATTCCGACCTTCCTCAATGGGTATCGGCCCTTCGACCGGAAGATGTTCGGGTTGTTCCTGACAGTATGGCAATTGCGGCAAATGAGAGGCTTTTGCGGATGAGCGGCGGGAGTGGCCGCTCATCAAGGCGAATCAGATGAAGTCACGAGTCAACGCCAGGGTGGCGAAGTTGTCCGCCATGATCGCCATTTCGGTCTGCTGAACGTGTTCGGCGCTGAGGACGCCGCCCTTGTATGGCAGGTCGCGGGTGGCGCAGGCGTCTTCCACCAGGGTACAGCGAAAGCCCAGGTTCTTGGCGGCGCGCACGGTGGTGCTGACGCTGGAGTGGCTCATGAACCCGCACACGATGAGGTCCAGGGGGCCGAAGTCTTCCAGGCGCTTTTTCAACTCGGTGCCGTGGAAGGCGCTGGGCAGCAGCTTTTCGATCACGGTTTCGTCGGCTTGGGGTTCGAGGCCGGGAATGAACTCCCCGCGCTCGCCTTGCGGGTCGAACAGCCCGCCATGGGTGCCCAGGTGGCGCACATGCACGATCGGCCGACCGGCTGCACGGGCCGCACCGAGCAATTGCTTGATGTTCGCGACGGCTGCATCCATGCCGCTCAGGGCCAGGGGGCCGGCGAGGTATTCTTTCTGGGCATCGATGATGATCAGGGTCGCTTGACTCAGGTTGGCCGCTGCATAACCACGGCCGCTGAGTTGAAACATCGTTTTTGGAACGGACATTCTGGGGCTCCTTCGAGTGGGGCTTTTGCGACATTGTCCTCTGGCTGAGCGGTTCTGTGAATCGCTTCCATCGCAAGGGCCGCCGTTGCTGGCCTACAGCCTTGTCAAGATGCTCATCTTGTTCAATAGGCGGATCAAAAAACGGATAATTCCTACGATTGGTCCGGGGTTTTTCGTTCGTCATCGGGGCGTGTTTGGGTGGGGCCGCGTTTGGCTGGTAGACTCGCCCGTCGATTTTTCTGGAGTTTGCCGCCGTGATCACTTCCCGTCTCCGTACCCTGCGCGACCATATCCGTTGGGCCGTCAGCCGTTTCCATGGGGAGGATCTGTTTTTCGGTCATGGCACCGACAATGCGTGGGACGAAGCCCGGCAACTGGTGTTGGGCGCATTGCACCTGCCATGGGAAATTGCCGACAGCTATCTGGACTGCCGTCTTGAAGACGAAGAACTGGTCCATGTGCAGCGCCTGCTGCGCCGGCGTATCACCGAGCGTGTGCCAACCGCCTATTTGTTGGGTGAGGCCTGGTTCTGCGGGATGTCGTTCATCGTCGACGAGCGCGTGCTCATTCCGCGCTCACCCATCGGCGAACTGATCGAAAAGCATTTCGAGCCGTGGCTGGGCCAGGAGCCGGCACGAATTCTTGATCTGTGCACCGGTTCCGGCTGCATTGGCATTGCCTGTGCCTATGAGTTCCCGGAGGCCGAGGTGGTGCTGGCCGACCTGTCGTTCGAAGCGCTGGAAGTGGCCAACCAGAACATCGAGCGCCATGGCGTCGATGAGCGCGTGTTCACGGTCCAGGGCGATGGTTTCGACGGTCTGCCGGGGCAACGTTTCGACTTGATCGTGTCGAACCCGCCCTACGTCGATGCAGAAGATTTCGCCGACATGCCGCAGGAATACCAGCACGAGCCGGAGCTGGGCCTGGCTTGTGGCGATGACGGCTTGAACCTGGTGCGCCGGATGCTGGCCGAGGCGGCCGATCATCTGACCGAGAAGGGGTTGTTGATTGTCGAGGTGGGCAACAGCCAGGTGCACGTCGAGGCGTTGTACCCGGAAGTCGATTTCGCCTGGCTCGACTTCGAACGCGGCGGCCATGGTGTGTTCATGCTCAGTGCCGAACAGTGCCGCCAACACCAGGGGTTGTTTGCTTCGCGGGTTTGATCCCCCTTATCCATCTGGGTGCACCCACTGTGGGAGCGAGCTTGCTCGCGATGGCGTCGGATCAGCAGCATTGAAGTTGGCTGATTCACCGCTATCGCGAGCAAGCTCGCTCCCACAGGGTTGTTCAGGCGCTGTCGGGCTTAATGCCGCGTCGCAATCCAGATCAGCAACCCCGCCTGGAACATGGCGAAGGCCACCAGGCAGGTGATGGTGAAGCGCAGGCCGGCGTCTTCGCGCTTGAACTTGGTGACCTTTTCTTCCTGCTGCTTGAGTTTGACTTCCTGTTCCGCCAGGTTCTGCTCGGCCTGTTGCAGCATCTGCGCCGCTTCAAGGATTTCCACGAATTGCAGCTTCTCGGTGTTCCAGTCCCCGAGCAGATCGCCAACGTGGGTTGGCTTGACGCTGCCCTTGAGGTGCTGGGCATCGGCATAGACCACCTCGAAGCCCTGGGCCTTGAGAAAGCGGTCGCGGCGCAGGCGAGTGTCTTCGTTCAGGGCGTCCTTGTTATCCAGGTCGGTGCCGTCTACCCGGTAGGCCGACCAGCGTTTCTTGGCCCAGGTGATGCCCTGGGCCGCCAGGAAACGGCCGATGCCACGGTTGGACGGCTCGACTTGCAGGTTGTCCGGGGAAAAAAACAGGCGTTTTTCGACGTGGTCGGCCCAGACGTCCAGGTGATTCTGTTCCTTGCGCACGCGCTGGTTCGGCAACTGGATGCTCATGCGCAGCAGGCTGCGTTCCTTGCTGTGGCGCTCGACATAGCTGAACTCGACAAACCGCAGCGGCCGCACACCGGTGGCGCGGTCGGTCTTGAGCGGCGCCAGCCGGAGCATTTTGTGATGCTCGGTATGCACGTCGGCCCACGGCAGCTCTACCGCAGGCGAGGCGGGAGCTTCGGCAGCGGTGTTGGGAGAAGTTTCAGTTTCAGTCATAACGGCAAAAATCCTGTCCAGGCCGGCGGGTCGGCAGCCATAGCGCTGCCCGACACCGGGCTATCGGCCGTTTTTGCCAGTCCTGAAGCTAAATCGACTAAAACCGCCTAACGCGCGGCTAACGAGTCAATAAAACGCAGAATTCGCGAACCAAGCTCGGCCGCCAGGGGCAGGTTGGGATCCTTGTAGGAGGCCAGTTGCCGTTTCACGTCGTTGGGCACGATGCGCATCACGTGGTTCATGCCCTCGATCAACGCCAGTTCGGCATCGGGCTTGGCGGCTTTCAACTGCCTGGCGTCATCGACGCTGACCTGGATATCGCTGCTGCCCTGGATGATCAAGGCCGGCATTTTCAACGCCGCGAAGGCCTGGGCCGGGTCCTGGCGGAACAGCGAGATCAGGTAGGGCTGCACGCTGGGGCGGAAAATGACCTGCAGCTGTGCCGGTACGTTGTCATCGAGGCGACCGGCCTTGAGGCTGTCGAGCAGCTCGTTGCTGCGCAACATCAGCGGCGGTGGCAGGCGGTTGCTCAGTTGTTGGCGCAGCACCTGGTCGATCGGTCGGGCGCTGCCAGACAGCGAAATCACCGCCGCCGCGTTGGCCTGGGGCGCGGCGAGGCTGGCGATCAATGCGCCTTCGCTGTGGCCCAGCAGGATCAACGGGCCCAGTCGCGGATCGGCGGCGAGCTTGTGGCTCCAGGCCACGGCATCGGCCACATAGGCCTCGACGCTCAGGTTGCGTTCGTCCGGTGTCGCCGCGAGGCTGGCCGCTACACCGCGTTTGTCATAGCGCACGCTGGCAATGTTGTGTTTGGCCAAGACCCAGGCCAGGCGCTTGAGGCTGTCGTTGCGCCCACCGTCGGGGTTGTTGCCGTCGCGATCTGTAGGACCTGACCCGGAAATGATCAGGACAACCGGCACCGGCGTGTCGGACTTGGGCAGCAACAACGAGCCGAAAAGCTCACCATTGCCCGTATCGAGGCTGATTGGGCGTTGCAGCACCGTGGCCTGGGCCAGGCCGCAAAACAGGCCGGTGAACAAGGTAAGGCTTAAGGCAAGCAGCTTTAACATCATCACGCCATTAGTTGCGAAGGTGCCGGTTGGACTGGTGGCCGCCGATAAGGTTCGAGGATGAACTACGCGGGGAGCCTGCGTATACTGGCGCGCATTACGAATCCAAGGTTGAGTCTCTCAGCGATTTCACGGAGCACCCTGCATGTCCGGCAATACCTACGGCAAGCTGTTCACTGTCACCACCGCGGGCGAAAGCCATGGCCCGGCGTTGGTCGCCATTGTCGACGGCTGCCCGCCGGGCCTGGAGATTTCCCTGGACGACCTGCAGCGTGACCTGGACCGGCGCAAGCCCGGCACCAGCCGCCACACCACCCAGCGCCAGGAAGCCGATGAAGTCGAAATCCTGTCTGGCGTGTTCGAAGGGCGCACCACCGGCTGCGCCATCGGCCTGTTGATCCGCAACACCGACCAGAAGTCCAAGGACTACTCGGCCATCAAGGATCTGTTCCGCCCAGCCCACGCCGACTACACCTACCACCACAAATACGGTGAGCGCGATTACCGTGGCGGCGGTCGCAGCTCGGCGCGGGAAACCGCCATGCGCGTGGCGGCCGGGGCGATCGCCAAGAAGTACCTGGCCAGCCAGGGCATCGTCATTCGTGGCTACATGAGCCAGTTGGGCCCCATCGAAATCCCGTTCAAGACCTGGGACTCGGTGGAACAGAACGCGTTCTTCTGCCCCGACCCGGACAAGGTGCCAGAACTTGAGGCCTACATGGATCAACTGCGTCGGGACCAGGATTCGGTCGGCGCGAAGATCACCGTGGTCGCCGAAGGGGTGATGCCTGGCCTTGGCGAGCCGATCTTCGACCGCCTCGACGCCGAGCTGGCCCACGCGCTGATGAGCATCAATGCGGTGAAAGGCGTGGAGATCGGCGCCGGTTTCGCCTGCGTTGCCCAGCGCGGCACCGAGCACCGTGACGAACTGACCCCGCAAGGTTTCCTGAGCAACAATGCCGGCGGCATCCTCGGCGGCATTTCCTCGGGCCAGCCGATCGTGGCGCACCTGGCCTTGAAGCCAACGTCCAGCATCACCACGCCGGGCCGCTCCATCGACATCCATGGCAACCCGGTGGACGTCATCACCAAGGGCCGTCACGATCCGTGCGTCGGCATCCGCGCCACGCCCATCGCCGAGGCGATGATGGCGATCGTGCTGATGGATCACCTTCTGCGTCATCGCGGCCAGAACGCCGACGTTCGCGTCAGCACTCCGGTGCTGGGGCAGCTTTGATGGTTGGCCTGCCGACCGCCGTGGCCTGACGACCATGGCGGCACTGCCGTACTGGCGGCTCTCCAGTTTCTATCTGTTCTATTTCGCGCTGCTCGGTTCGACGGCGCCGTTCCTGGCGCTGTATTTCGATCACCTGGGGTTCAACGCGGCGCGCATCGGCGAGCTGGTGGCGATTCCCATGTTGATGCGCTGCGTGGCGCCGAACATCTGGGGCTGGCTGGGGGACTACACCGGCCGGCGCCTGGCGATCGTGCGGTTTGGCGCGATCTGCACGCTGCTGGCCTTCTCGCTGATCTTCATCGATAAAAGCTACGCCTGGCTGGCGATGGTCATGGCGCTGCATGCGTTCTTCTGGCACGCGGTGTTGCCGCAGTTCGAAGTCATCACCCTGGCCCATCTCGGCGGGCAGGCCTCGCGCTACAGCCAGATCCGCCTGTGGGGCTCCATCGGCTTCATCATCACCGTGGTGGCGCTCGGCCGTTTGTTCGAATGGCTGAGCCTGGACATCTACCCGGTGGCGCTGGTGTTGATCATGGCCGGCATCGTTCTCGCCAGCTTCTGGGTGCCCAACGCCCAGCCACTGCAGGGGCCGCGCGTCGCAGGGGAAGGGTTCCTGCGGCAACTGCGCAACCCTGGCGTGCCGGCGTTCTACACGTGTGTGGGCCTGATGCAGGTGAGTCACGGGCCGTATTACACCTTCCTGACCTTGCACCTCGAACACTTGGGCTACAGTCGCGGGCTGATCGGCCTGCTCTGGGCCCTCGGAGTGGTGGCGGAAGTTTTGGTGTTCCTGCTGATGAGCCGGATCCTGGCGCGGTTTTCCGTGCGCCGGGTACTGCTGGCGAGTTTCCTGCTGGCGGCGTTGCGCTGGTTGTTGTTGGGCTCGCTGGCCGAGTTTCTCTGGGTATTGTTGCTCGCCCAGGTGCTGCACGCGGCGACCTTCGGCAGTTTTCACGCCGCCGCCATCCATTTCGTGCAACGCAGCTTCGGTCCTCGCCAGCAAGGCCAGGGGCAGGCGCTGTATGCGGCGCTGGCCGGTACGGGCGGGGCCTTGGGCGCGTTGTACTCCGGCTATAGCTGGAACGCCTTGGGTGCCAGTTGGACATTCAGCCTCGCCAGCCTCGCGGCTTTCGCGGCAGCCGTTATCATTGCCACACGTATGCAAGAGGACCGGCCATGAGCCTTCGAACCATTAATTTGCTGGAGCCTTTGTCATGAGCAGCCTGTCGGTCTATCACGTTTCGAGCCCAGACATTCCGAACAAAGTGTTGACCCACGTCGAGGACATTGCCGCGACCCTGGCTGAACAAGGTATTCACTTTGCCCGTTGGGAGGCGGCGGTGAAAATCCAGCCGGGTGCCAGTGAGGAGGACATCATTGCGGCTTACCAGGCTCAGATCGATGGGTTGATGACTGAGCGGGGTTATGTTGCGGTCGATGTTGTCAGTGTCAGCAGCGATCAGCCGGAACAGGCTGGGGAGCTCGATGAGTATTGCCATAGTCAGGATGAAGTGCGGTTTTTCGTTGCTGGTCGTGGCTTGTTTAACCTGCACGTTGGCGATTATGTCTACGCGGTGCTGTGTGAAAGGAATGACTTGATAACGGTGCCTGCTGGTATGCCGCATTGGTTTGACAGGGGGGAGCGGCCGCATTTCGTTACGATTCGTTTGTCTGGTGATTTGCAGGGGGTGGTTGCTGAGGTTACGGGGGATGATATTGCTAGGCGGTTTCCTCGTCTGGAAGACTGACCTGCGTTGGTGGTGCCCTGAGCTTGTGTGTGTATCCGTTGCTGCGGTAACGGCTACTTAGGGTTCCGCCCTACGGCGGGTCACTTTTGGAAGAGCCGGGAGCCGGACCCCCTCCACAAAAGAAGCCCCAAAAAAACGGCGCTTCCCCTTTCTGAAGGAAGCGCCGTTTTTTCAAGCAAGAGCAAGCAGCTCCGCGTTTTTCCAGCAGGCTCAAGCGCTATGGTAAGTCGGCAAAGCAAACCGATGCTGGCTCTGCAACAAGGTGATCTGTGGCAACTCGCTAGCCTGTTCAGCCAGGTCACGACGAATCGCGCTGATCGCCCAGGACAACTGATCCCCCGCATGCAGTTGAGCATAGGAAATCGTGCGTTTGAACAGCTTGCCGTCGCTATTACGCAAGGTCAGCAGAATGCCGCCATCCGGGCGGGGCTGGGTGGTCACTTCGTAGTTGGAAAACAGGGACGCAAACTTTTCTTGAATCATGTTCATAGTTGACTGCTCCATGGTGTGGCAAACCGTGGAGGGGGAGTTGCACTGTCTGTGCCAGCATTCGGTTTTATATAAAATCCTTTAAAAACAGATAGTTATATTTTTTCTGTATTTTTGATTTCGTGCATCTTGCATGAATAGCCATCGTGCATCCTGCATTTTGCGTGGTCGGGCAATGATTTTTGGAACCAAATCGTTTCCCGGTGCTCGCGCTTCGCCTGTCTCGGGCAGCGGATACAAAACATTGCAAAAACCGCGTGTACAGCGCCGCAATTGCCAGCGTACTTTCGAGCCAAAATCACCTGCTGCCCGATAACAAGAACCGAGACCCACGAGGTCGAACGGGGAAGATCACCATGAGTCGTACACCCAGCGACGCGATTACCTGGGGCATGATGCTGCGCAAGCTGCCAGCCATTGCCAAAGCCGTCCCCCGAATCGTCAAAGGCATGAAGCTGGCCAACGTCCAGGACCCGACCCAGCCTTGCGGCCTGGGCTGGTGTTTCGAACAGGCCACGCAACGCAATCCCCAGGGCCCGGCACTGCTGTGCGGCGAGACGGTGTTGAGTTATGCACAGGTCAACGCGCAGGCCAATCGCATCGCCCATTACCTGCTGGCCCAGGGCATCGGCAAGGGCGATTGCGTGGCTATATTCATCGAGAACCGGCCACAGCTATTGATCAGCGTGTTGGCAATGGCCAAGGTCGGCGCGGTCAGTGCCATGCTCAACACCTCGCAAACCGGCGACGCGCTGGTGCACAGCCTGGCCCTGGTCAGCCCGGTCGCGGTGGTGGTGGGGGATGAACGGGTCGCGGCCTTCAACGACATACGAGAACGAACCACACTGTCGAGCAGCAGGACCTGGTGGCTGGCGGATCAGGACAGTGCCGATATCCCGTCCGATGCCCCATCCGGTTTCATCGACCTGATGGCTGGCAGCGAGGATTACCCGAGCGATAACCCGGCGTGCAGCCGGCAGGTTTTCTGCAACGATCCGTGTTTTTATCTCTACACCTCGGGCACCACCGGGTTGCCCAAGGCCGGGGTGTTTCGCCATGGTCGCTGGATGCGCACGTCCACCAGCTTCGGCCTGATCGCCTTGGACATGCAGCCCGACGATGTCGTGTATTGCACCTTGCCGCTGTACCACGCCACCGGCCTGTGCGTGTGCTGGGGCGCGGCGATCTGTGGGGCATCGGGGTTCGCGATCCGGCGCAAGTTCAGCGCCAGCCAGTTCTGGAGCGACGTACGCCGTTACCGGGCGACCACGCTGGGGTATGTCGGTGAGTTGTGCCGCTACCTGATCGACCAGCCTGTCGCTGCCGATGATCGCCACCACGGTGTGAAGAAAATGATCGGCAACGGCTTGCGCCCCGGGGCCTGGTCGACCTTCAAGGGCCGGTTTGGCATCGACCACATCTGTGAGCTGTATGCCGCCAGCGACGGCAATATCGGTTTCACCAACATCCTGAATTTCGACAACACCATCGGGTTTTCCCTGATGGGCTGGGAGCTGGTGCAGTACGATCATGCCAGCGGCCTGCCGTTGCGCAACCTGCAAGGTCGCATGCAAAAAGTGCCCAGGGGCCAACCGGGTCTGTTGCTGGCGCGGATCGATGAGAAGGCGCCACTGGATGGCTACACCGATCAGGCCTTGACCGAAAAAACCATCTGCCGGGATGTCTTTACGCCGGGCGATCGTTACTTCAATACCGGAGACCTGTTGCGCAACATTGGTTTCGGGCATGGGCAGTTTGTTGATCGCCTCGGCGACACCTATCGCTGGAAAGGCGAAAACGTCTCCACCACGGAAGTCGAAAATGTGCTGCTGCAACATCCGCAGGTGGCCGAGGCAGTGGCTTATGGCGTGGAGATCAATGGCACCAATGGCCGTGCGGGCATGGCGGCAATCACCCCGTCCGAATCCCTGGCGACCCTGGACTTCAGCGAGTTGTTGCAGTTTTTGCAATGCAAGCTGCCTGCCTATGCCGTGCCGCTGTTCCTGCGCATCAAGGTGAAAATGGACACCACCGGCACCTTCAAGTACCAGAAGACCCGCCTCAAGGCCGAAGCATTCGACCCATGCGTCACCGGGGATGAGCCGGTCTACGCCTGGTTGCCGGGCACCGATACTTACGTGCGGGTGGATCGGCAGCTGGCAGTTCGGATTCAGGGCGGACAATTGCGTTATTGATTCTGGCTATGACGGGCACAGTGAAAAAAGGGATGACAGCGCCCGGGTCCCTCGGGAAACTAGCCGCTTTGCGAAGAGCCGAGTGGAGTTTCCCATGTCCGATACAAGCCGCCAGATGACCCCGGAAGAGGCTGCGGAGTTTGCCGAGCAGGTGTTCAACGTCGCACGCCAGGGTGATGCGGCCATGATGGCTGCGTTGCTGAGCAAGGGCCTGCCGCCCAACCTGCGTAACCACAAGGGCGACACCTTGTTGATGCTGGCCGCTTACCACGGGCATGTGGAAACGGTGAAAGTGTTGCTGGAGCACAAGGCCGATCCGGAAATCCGCAACGACAACGGCCAGAGCCCGATTGCCGGCGCGGCGTTCAAGGGCGACCTGGCAGTGGTTTCGGCGTTGGTCGAGGGCGGCGCGCAAGTGGAAGGCGCCTCCTTCGATGGTCGTACCGCGCTGATGATGGCAGCGATGTTCAACCGCGTGGAAATCGTCGACTACCTGATTGGCAAAGGTGCCGACCCGAAAGCCAAGGATGCCAACGGCGTCTCGGCCCTTGATGCCGCCAAGACCATGGGCGCGGTGGACACCACGGCGCAGTTGGAAAAGTTGTTGGCCTGAAAGACTGTGGGAGCAAAGCTTGCTCGCGATACAGGCACTCGGTTCCAGAGAGACCGCGTTGTTTTCATCGCGGGCAAGCCTTGCTCCCACAACGCCACAGGTCCTTCTCCAATCCTATCCGCAAGCGAATGCGTTATCCTGCCCGCCCTCAAAACACCCTTCGCCACAGGATTCACCGCCATGAAAGCCGCCCTCATCGAACTCATCGGTAAAATCAGCTCCGGCTGCCTCGGCGAGGCGGACATCGCGAAAATCGCTGACGAAGCGGCCCAGGCCTACGCCGATACGGCGGTTTTCCTGGCGGCCAACCCCGATATCAACTACGACGACACGTTCCCGATCCCGTTGGGTGAGTGGGTAGTGGTGGGCAGCCTGCCGGACACCGTGCTGTTCCAGGCCGACACCTACGTGGACCTGTTCGAACAGATCGTCGCCTCGTTCGGCCCCGGCGTGGCGTTCAACCTCAAGCCCAAGCAACTGGCGAAAACCGAAGCCCTGACCGCGCTCAACCGCATACAGATCCAGATGAGCAGCCTGAACAAGGAAAACGGTGGCTACGTGCTGATGAACTTCAGCCAGTTGCTCGACGATGAATTGCAGATGGTGCTGGTGTACGGCAACGATGTGCCGCGGGTGCTGGAGCTGTGTGCCGAGGTCGGCATTGCCGCCGCGCCCTCCCTGGAAGCCCTCAAGGTCGCGGTTCACGTCTGAAGCAATAAAACGGAACCCTTGCCTGGGGCCCGCTATCCTAAGTGTGCACATCACCATTTGGGAGCGACACCATGGGTTCCACCTTCAACGGCCTGGTCGGCCTGATCATCCTGGCGCTCGATATCTGGGCGATCATCAATGTACTCAAGAGTGGCGCGGAAACCGGGATGAAAATCCTCTGGGTGCTGCTGATCCTGCTGTTGCCGGTACTGGGCCTGATCATCTGGGCGATTGCCGGGCCGCGTGGCAACGTGCGGATCTGACACGCTCAACCAAAAAGCCCGGGCGCTGAAGGCGACCGGGCTTTTTTATGCGTGGGGTATTCAGGCCGTAGCCAGGGACGGCTTGCGCGAGGTGCTCAAGAAGCGCAGCAAGGCCAACAGTGGGAAGGCACTGCCGACGATCACCACCCACAACCAACCGCCGTGTTCGTACACCGCACTGGCAATCGATGAGCCGAAGGCGCCACCGACGAAGATACTGGTCATGTACAGCGCATTCAGTCGGCTGCGACTCTTGGCATCGAGGGCATAGATGGTGCGCTGGCCCAGGACCATGTTCATTTGCACACAGAAATCCAGGACCACGCCGGTCACCGCCAGGCCGATCACGCTGTAGAGCGGATGGATGAATGCCGGCAGGAAACTCAGGCTGGCGAACAACATCGCCAGCAACGAGGCGTTGCGGGTATGGCCGGCATCCGCCAGGCGACCGGCGATGGGCGCGGCGATGGCACCAATGGCACCGACCAGGGCGAACAGCGCGATTTCAGTCTGGGACAGGCCATGGTTACGTGACAGCTCCAGCGGCACGGCGGTCCAGAACAGACTGAACGTGGCGAACATGCAAGCCTGGTAGAACGCCCGTTGCCGCAGCAGCGGTTGCTGGCGCAGCAGGGTACCGAGCGAGCCCAGCAGTTGACCGTAGGTAGCGCTATGGTCGGGCTGGCGCTTGGGCACGGTCAGCGCGAGGACGATGCTGATGGCGGCCATCAACACGGCGGCGATGATGAACATGGCCCGCCAGCCGAAGTGATCGGCCACGACGCTGGAGACCGGCCGCGCCAGCAGGATCCCCAGCAGCAGACCGCCCATGATCCCACCCACGACCCGTCCCCGGGTTTCCTCCGGCGCCAGGTGCGCGGCCAGCGGAATCAGGACTTGCACCGACACCGAGCTGAACCCCACCAGCAGAGAAACCAGCAGGAATACATTCGGTTGATCGGTGAACGCTGCCCCTAACAAACTGGCGATCGCCACCACGGTGGTGATGATCATCAGCCGACGGTTTTCCAGCAAGTCCCCCAGCGGCACCAGGAAAAACAGGCCAAGGGCATAACCGATCTGGGTCAGCGAGACGATCAGGCTGGCCATGGTGCTGCTCAGGCCGACGTCGGGTGCGATCAGTTCGATGATCGGTTGGGCATAGTAGATGTTGGCGACGATGGCGCCGCAGCAGAAGGCGAAGAGCAGGACCATGCCGCGGGTCAGGGGGCTGCCGGGCGAGGTGGGTAAATGAGCACTCATGGCAATCTCGTCGATCAATTGAAAGGATGGCGTGAGGCTAAAGACTTGCGGTGGGCTGGAATAGGGCTTTGTGGCTGATATCAGTCATGCCCGCAATTGATGGTGACAATCAGATTCATGTGGGAGCGAGCTTGCTCGCGATAGCGGCTGCACATACTGATCGTTCCCACGCTCCGCGTGGGAATGCCGCCCGGGACGCTCTGCGTCCTTTTGTGACGCAGAGCGTCATTGGATGCATTCCCACGCGGAGCGTGGGAACGATCGATGTGGATAGGAGGTTATTGCCCGCTGTAGATCTGGTCGAAAACCCCACCGTCATTGAAGTGAGTCTTCTGCACCGTGCGCCAGTCGCCGAAGGTTTTTTCCACCGACAGGAAGTCCACTTTCGGGAAGCGGTCGGTGTATTTGGCCAGTACCGCCGGATCCCGTGGGCGCAGGTAGTTGGCGGCGGCGATTTCCTGGCCTTCGGGCGACCACAGGTACTTGAGGTAGGCCTCGGCGGCTTCGCGGGAGCCTTTTTTCTCGACAACCTTGTCGACCACGCTGACCGGCGGCTCGGCCTCGGCGGAAACGCTCGGGTAGATCACTTCGAACTGGTCGCGACCGAATTCGCGGGCGATCATTTCCGCTTCGTTTTCAAAGGTCACCAGCACGTCGCCGATCTGGTTGGTCATGAAGGTGGTCGTCGCGGCGCGACCGCCGGTGTCCAGTACCGGCGCTTGCTTGAACAGCTTGCCGACGAAGTCCTTGGCCTTGGTTTCGTCACCGCCATTCTTCAGCACATAACCCCAAGCCGAGAGGTAGGTGTAGCGACCGTTGCCGGAGGTTTTCGGGTTGGGCACGATCACCTGCACACCGTCCTTGAGCAGGTCGGGCCAGTCTTTCAAGGCTTTCGGGTTGCCTTTGCGTACGATGAACACCGTGGCCGAGGTGAACGGCGCGCTGTTGTCCGGCAGGCGGGTGACCCAGTTCTCGGGCACCAGTTTGCCATTGTCCGCCAAGGCGTTGATGTCGGTGGCCATGTTCATGGTGATGACATCCGCCGGCAGGCCGTCGATCACCGAGCGCGCCTGCTTGCTGGAGCCGCCGAACGACATCTGCACGGTGATGTTTTCGTTGTGCTCGGCTTGCCAGTGCTTCTGGAAGGCGATGTTGTAGTCCTTGTAGAAATCGCGCATCACGTCGTAGGAAACGTTGAGCAGGGTCGGGGCGGCGTGGGCGAGGCTGCCGAAGGTCAGGCCTACGGCGAGAAGTGAGGCGCCAAAGAAGTTCTTCACAGCGAATTCCTTTTTATTCGAACGGGGGTTCCGGGCAATTAGCCAGCACACTAGCTGTAAGCCTATAGACCTTCAAGCATCAAAAAGTGCTTTGCTTATTCCAATTTCTTAAACAGCGCATTGCCACAACGGGAGCAGAAAGCAGCACCGTGTTCGTGGTTATTTTTGCTGCACACCGGGCAATCGTGCTGGAGCTGGTCGCCGCGCATGGCGGTGGCCAGTTCAGCGGTGAAAATGCCCGTCGGCACGGCGATGATCGAATAACCGGTGATCATCACCAGGGATGACACCACTTGGCCCAGTGGCGTCTTGGGCACGATGTCGCCGAAGCCCACGGTGGTCAGTGTCACGATAGCCCAATAGATGCCCTTGGGAATGCTGGTAAAGCCATGCTCGGGACCTTCGATGACGTACATCAGCGTGCCGAAGACGGTCACCAGGGTCGAGACGCTGAGCAGGAACACGATGATTTTCTGCTTGCTTCCCCGCAGCGCCGCCATCAGGTAGTTGGCTTGCTTGAGGTAGGGACTGAGCTTGAGCACCCGGAAAATCCGCAGCATCCGGATGATCCGAATGATCAACAGGTATTGGGCATCGCTGTAGTATAGCGCCAGGATCCCCGGCACGATCGCCAGCAGGTCCACCAGGCCATAGAAACTGAAGGCATAGCGCAGCGGCTTGGGCGAGCAGTACAGGCGCAGGCCGTACTCGACGATGAAGACGAAGGTGAAGCTCCACTCGATACCGGCCAGCAAGGCCGCGTAATTTTTGTGCACGCTGTCGATGCTGTCGAGCATCACGATCACCAGGCTGGCGAGGATGATCAACAGCAAGGTGCTATCGAAGCGCCGGCCGGCCACGGTGTCGGCCTGGAAAATGATCACGTAGAGGCGTTCACGCCAATTGTTGCTGCTTTGCATAATCTTCGCCTGAACCGGAATCAGCGAAGCCTAGGGCGATTGCCCTGCAGAGCGCAAGGCGCGCTGTCGAGGCTGGCCTGGCACCACGCCCGGCCGGTGGCCTGGATCAACCAGCAGGTGAGGATGAACGGTGCCGTCAGGGGAGGCAGGCCGAGGGCGATAAAACCTGGGGTAAGCATGACCGCCAGGAGAATGCCCGTCAGCGGCAGCCAGGGTTGGCGGCGCTGTTGGCTGAGGGCCAGCGCCACCAACACCGGGTTGTAGCCGCCCAGTCCGCAAAGAGCGGTTGCGTTTTCATGTTGCGACAAGGCGAAGGCCAGGCCGGCGGCGGAACCGAACAATGCCCAAGCGGCAGCGCGACGGTCGGCCAGCAGCAGGCCCGCCGCGATCAGCGCACCCGCCGCCGGATGGCCGAGAAACATGACCTGGCCCAGCCCGCTCAAATGCGCGGCCAGCAGATTGGGTATCGTCATTTCAATCGAGGTGGTTGGGGGTGGCGGCAGGGTGAAACTCATCAGCAGCCAAGCCAACCCTACAAAAGGCGCGGTGTAGGCGGGCAGGCATCGAGGGCCACGGGTGCGCTTGAGCCATTGCTGGGTCAGTATCGCGCTGAGACCGCCTGCTGCGATGATCAACGGCGGCAACAGGACGGACCAGGACAACGCGAGGCTCAGCAGCAAGCCCAGCAGAATGCCGTTGTAGCTGAACAGCCCGGCTTGCCGGTCGGCCTTGGCGTAACCGCGTCGCTGGGCCGTGAGCAACCCGGCCACCCCACCCAGCAACGCGCCGCCGAACAGGGCGGGCGCGGTGAGCAGAATCGCCAGCAGGCACAGCAGGCCGCACAACGGATGGCGCTGGAGGAAGATCTGGCTGAAGCCGTTGAGCAGGGCGGTGGCCCAGTCGGGGCAGTGGGTGTTGGGCATGGTTGATATGTCTGATGGACCGAGTTGCCCTCATCGCGAGCAGGCTCGCTCCCACAAGGGTTTTGTGGTCGCCGCAAATCCAGTGTGGGAGCGAGCCTGCTCGCGAAGGGGCCAGTACAGGCGCTAGATCAACGTCTCAATGCGCAACGAATTGGTCGACCCCGGCTGCCCGAACGGCACGCCCGCAGTAATCAGCAAGGTATCGCCGCGCTGGGCCATGCCTTGGGCCTGGGCGATTTCCAAAGCGGTGGAACAGACTTCATCCACTTGCTTCAACCGATCGTTGACCACCGAGTGCACGCCCCAGGCCACCGTCAGGCGGCGGGCGGCCTGCAGGTTCGGCGTGAGGTTGAGGATCGGCACCGTCGGCCGTTCCCGCGCCGCCCGCAGGCTGGAACTGCCCGATTCGCTGTAGTTCACCAGCACCGCCACCGGCAGCACATTGCTGATACGGCGGATCGCGCAACTGATCGCATCCGACACTGTGGCCTCGGCTTTCGGCCGGCTGACGTCCAATTGCGCCTGGTAGTCGGGGCCGTTCTCCACCTGGCGGATGATCTTGCTCATCATCTGCACGGCTTCGAGGGGGTAATCCCCTGAAGCGGTTTCCGCCGACAGCATCACCGCGTCGGCCCCTTCGGCCACGGCGTTGGCCACGTCGGTGACTTCGGCGCGGGTGGGTGCCGGGGAGAAACGCATCGATTCGAGCATCTGGGTCGCCACCACCACCGGTTTGCCGAGGGCGCGGCAGGTGCCGATGATGTTCTTCTGGATCTGCGGCACGCTCTCGGCCGGGACTTCGACACCCAGGTCACCGCGAGCAACCATGATCGCGTCGCTCAATTCGGCGATTTCCCGTAGTTGGGCCACCGCCGATGGCTTCTCGATCTTCGCCATCAGGAACGCCTTGTCGCCGATCAGCGCCCGGGCCTCGCGGATGTCCTCGGGGCGTTGGACGAACGACAATGCCACCCAGTCCACGCCCAGCTCCAGGCCGAAACTCAAGTCGCGCCGGTCCTTGGCGGTCAACGGGCTCAGGTCGAGCACGGCCTGGGGGACGTTCACGCCTTTGCGGTCCGACAGCTCACCGCCGTTGAGCACCTCGGTGTCGATGGCTTCGCTGTGCCTGGCGGTCACGCGCAGGCGCAATTTGCCGTCGTCCAGCAGCAGGTCCATGCCGGGCTCCAGGGCCGCGATGATCTCCGGGTGGGGCAGGTTGACCCGGCGTTGATCGCCGGGCGTCGGGTCCAGATCCAGACGCAGGGCCTGGCCGCGTTGCAGCAGGACCTTGCCGTCGGCGAACCGGCCGACCCGCAGCTTCGGACCTTGCAGGTCCATCAGGATGCCCAGCGGGTAATTGAGTTGCTGCTCGACCTCACGAATCCACTGGTAGCGTTGGGCGTGATCGGCATGCTCGCCGTGGCTGAAGTTCAGGCGGAAGATGTTCACGCCGGCCTGTACCAGCGCGCGGATGCCATCGATGCCGCGGGTGGCGGGGCCGAGAGTCGCGAGGATCTTGACCTTTTTATCAGGCGTCATGTTTGGGGTTCTCGAGGATCAGGATGGCGCGAAAGTCGTTGACGTTGGTGCGGGTCGGTTCGGTGACGATCAGCGCATCCAGGGCGGCGAAGTAGCCGTAGCCATTGTTGTTGTCCAACTCGTCGCTGGCGCACAGGCCCAGCTCGGCGGCGCGGCGATAACTGTCCGGGGTCATGAGGGCACCGGCGTTGTCTTCGGAACCGTCGATGCCGTCGGTGTCGCCGGCCAGCGCGTAGATGCCGGGATGACCCTTGAGGCTGTCAGTCAGGCTCAGCAGGAATTCGGCATTGCGCCCGCCACGACCGTCGCCGCGCACGGTGACGGTGGTTTCGCCGCCGGAGAGGATCACGCACGGCGCCGCCAGTGGCTGGCCGTGCAGGGCGATTTGCCGGGCGATGCCGGCGTGGACTTTCGCCACCTCCCGGGATTCACCTTCCAGGTCACCGAGGATCAACGGGCTGAAACCGGCCTGGCGCGCCTTCACTGCCGCGGCCTCCAATGACTGCTGGGGGCGGGCGATCAATTGGAAGTGGTTGCGGGCCAGGCTCGGGTCGCCGGGCTTGACGGTTTCCGATGCTGGACTTTGCAACCAGTTGCGCACCGAGGCCGGCACCTCGATCCGGTAGCGCTGCAGAATCGCCAGGGCTTCGGCCGACGTGCTGGGGTCGGCCACGGTAGGGCCGGAGGCAATGACCGTGGCAAGATCCCCGGGCACATCGGAAATCGCGTAGGTGTACACCGTCGCCGGCCAGCAGGCCTTGCCCAGGCGCCCGCCCTTGATCGCCGAGAGGTGCTTGCGCACGCAATTCATTTCGCCGATGGTCGCGCCGGACTTGAGCAAGGCTTTGTTGATCGATTGCTTGTCGGCCAGGGTGATGCCTTCGGCGGGCAAGGCCAACAGGGCAGAACCGCCGCCGGACAGCAGGAAGATCACCCGGTCGTCTTCGCTGAGGTTGCTGACCATTTCCAGCACCCGCCGGGCCACGGCCAAGCCGGCGGCGTCAGGCACCGGGTGGGCGGCTTCCACTATTTCGATTTTCTGGCAGGGCGCGCCATGGCCGTAGCGGGTCACCACCAGGCCAGACACTTCGCCCTGCCAGCAGCGCTCGACCACTTGCGCCATGGCCGCCGCGGCCTTGCCGGCCCCGATGACGATCACCCGACCGCTGCGGTCGCTGGGCAGGTAGCGTTCAAGGACGTGTTGCGGATGGGCCGCATCGATGGCTGTGGCAAACAGCTCGCGCAGCAGTTGTTGCGGATCGACCGACATGGCGGGCTCCCGGTTTTTATTATGAGTGTTGATGCGCCCCCTGTGGGAGCGAGCTTGCTCGCGATAGCGGTGGGTCAGTGCCGGTGATGTTGGCGGTACTGCCATCATCGCGAGCAAGCTCGCTCCCACAGGGGGGAGTGCAGGGCTTATTTGTCGCGGATGGAGAAATTGGCCATATGCTCCAACCCCTTGATCAACGCGGAGTGATCCCAGTTGCTGCCACCAATGGCCGCGCAGGTGCTGAACACTTGTTGGGCGTTGGCGGTGTTGGGCAGGTTGATGTTCAGTTCCCTGGCGCCTTGCAGGGCCAGGTTCAGGTCCTTCTGGTGCAGGCTGATGCGGAAGCCTGGATCGAAGGTGCCCTTGATCATGCGTTCGCCGTGCACTTCGAGGATCTTCGACGAAGCGAAACCGCCCATCAGCGCTTCACGGACCTTGGCCGGGTCGGCACCGTTTTTCGAAGCGAACAACAAAGCCTCGGCCACGGCCTGGATGTTCAGGGCGACGATGATCTGGTTCGCGACTTTGGCGGTCTGGCCATCGCCGTTGCTGCCCACCAGGGTGATGTTCTTGCCCATGGCCTGGAACAGCGGCAAGACCCGCTCGAAGGCGGCGCTGTCGCCACCGACCATGATGCTCAGGGTCGCGGCCTTGGCGCCGACTTCACCGCCGGACACCGGGGCATCAAGGTACTGCGCGCCTTTTTCATTGATCTTCGCCGCGAAGGCCTTGGTGGCGGTGGGGGAGATCGAGCTCATGTCGATCACCACCTTGCCCGCGCCCACGCCCGCCGCCACGCCATCGGCGCGAAACAGCACATCCTCGACCTGCGGAGTGTCCGGGACCATGACGATGATGAACTCGGCTTCCTGGGCCACTTCCTTCGGATTGGCCAATGCCACTGCGCCACCGGCCAGCAGATCGGCCGGGGCCGGGTCGTGGTGCTGGGACAGGAGCAGGCTGTGACCGGCCTTTTGCAGGTTCAGTGCCATGGGGTGGCCCATGATGCCGGTGCCGATGAATCCGATTTTAGCCATGAGAAAATCCTCTTGTTGTTATCGCTGCTTCAGGCAAATGGGGGAATGCTTTCCTGTGGGAGCGAGCTTGCTCGCGATAGCGGTGGGTCAGTGCCGGTGATGTTGGCTGTACCGACGTCATCGCGAGCAAGCTCGCTCCCACAAGGGGAGGAGTTGGGTCAGATCGCGTTATGGGTTTTCAGCCAGCCCAGGCCCGCTTCGGTGGTGGTCAGCGGCTTGTATTCGCAGCCGACCCAACCCGTGTAGCCGATGCGGTCCAGGTGTTCGAACAGGAAGCGATAGTTGATCTCGCCCGTGCCCGGCTCGTTGCGGCCCGGGTTGTCCGCCAGTTGTACGTGGTTGATCTCGCCCAGGTGCGCTGACAGGGTCCGGGCCAGGTCACCTTCCATGATCTGCATGTGGTAGATGTCGTATTGCAGGAACAGGTTGGCGCTGCCCACCTGCTCGTGGATCGACAGGGCCTGGGCGGTGTTGTTCAGGTAGAAGCCGGGAATGTCGCGGGTGTTGATGGCTTCCATTACCAGCTTGATGCCTTTGGCCTGGAGCTTCTCGGCGGCGTATTTCAGGTTGGCGACGAAGGTTTTCTCCACCAGGGTTTCACTGCAGTTCTGCGGGCGAATCCCCGAGAGGCAGTTGACCTGGGTGTTGCCCAGCACCTGGGCGTAGGCGATGGCCAGGTCGACACCAGCGCGGAATTCCTCGACCCGGTCCGGCAGGCAGGCAATGCCGCGCTCGCCCTTGGCCCAGTCACCGGCCGGCAGGTTGAACAGCACCTGGGTCAGGCCATTGGCGTCGAGCAAGGCCTTGAGTTCGGCGGAGCTGTAGTCATAGGGGAACAGGTATTCGACGCCACTGAACCCGGCCTTGGCGGCGGCTTCGAAACGGGCGAGGAAATCCTGCTCGGTGAACAGCATGGACAGGTTGGCGGCGAAACGCGGCATGGTGGTCTCCTGTAGATAGTTGGCAGGCCCCCTGTGGGAGCGAGCTTGCTCGCGATAGCGGTGTGTCTGCTTGCATCCATGTTGAATGTAGCGCCGTCATCGCGAGCAAGCTCGCTCCCACAGGGACGCCGTTCGGTCAGTCGAGTAGCGAAATGGCAGTCGGTGCATCGTTGCCCACAAGCGCCAGATCTTCAAACTCATTGACGGCGTTGATCTCGGTGCCCATGGAAATGTTGGTCACCCGTTCCAGGATGATCTCGACGATCACCGGCACCTTGAACTCCTCGATCATCGCCTGGGCCTGGCGCAGGGCCGGCTGGATACCGGACGGCTCGAACACTCGCAACGCCTTGCACCCCAGGCCTTCGGCCACGGCAATGTGGTCCACGCCATAGCCGTTGAGCTCCGGTGCGTTGAGGTTGTCGAAGGACAGCTGCACGCAGTAGTCCATGTCGAACCCGCGCTGGGCCTGGCGAATCAAACCCAGGTAGGAGTTGTTCACCACGACGTGGATGTAGGGCAGCTTGAACTGCGCACCCACCGCCAGCTCTTCGATCATGAACTGGAAGTCATAGTCGCCCGACAGCGCCACGACCTTGCGGCTCGGGTCGGCCTTGACCACCCCCAGCGCGGCCGGAATGGTCCAGCCCAACGGCCCTGCCTGGCCGCAGTTGATCCAGTGGCGTGGCTTGTAGACGTGGAGGAACTGCGCCCCGGCGATCTGCGACAGGCCAATGGTGCTGACGTAGCAGGTGTCCTTGCCGAACACCTGGTTCATTTCTTCGTACACGCGCTGTGGCTTGACCGGCACGTTGTCGAAGTGCGTCTTGCGTTGCAGGCTGGCCTTGCGCTGCTGGCAGTCTTGCAACCAGGCGTCGCGGTTTTTCAGCTTGCCGGCGGCTTGCCATTCACGAGCCACTTCGATGAACACCGTCAGGGCCGAGGCGGCGTCGGAAACGATGCCCAGGTCGGGAGTGAACACGCGGCCGATCTGGGTCGGCTCGATGTCCACGTGAATGAACGTGCGGCCTTCGGTATAGACATCCACCGAACCGGTATGGCGGTTGGCCCAGCGGTTGCCGACGCCCAGCACCACGTCCGACTTGAGCAAGGTTGCGTTGCCATAGCGATGGGAGGTTTGCAGGCCGACCATGCCGACCATCAGCGGATGATCGTCGGGGATGGTACCCCAGCCCATCAAGGTCGGGATGACGGGAATGCCGGTCAGCTCGGCGAACTCCACCAGCAGTTCGCTGGCGTCGGCGTTGATGATGCCGCCGCCAGCCACCAGCAATGGACGTTCAGCCTGATTGAGCATCGCCAGGGCTTTCTCGATCTGCACACGGTTGGCCGCGGGTTTGGCCAGGGGCAGTGGCTGGTAGGCGTCGATGTCGAATTCGATCTCGGCCATCTGCACGTCGAACGGCAGGTCGATCAGCACCGGGCCCGGACGGCCGGAGCGCATCTCAAAGAACGCCTTCTGGAAGGCATATGGCACCTGGCCCGGCTCCAGCACGGTGGTTGCCCACTTGGTCACGGGTTTGACGATGCTGGTGATATCCACAGCCTGGAAGTCTTCCTTGTGCATACGGGCGCGGGGCGCTTGCCCGGTGATGCACAGGATCGGGATCGAATCGGCCGAGGCGCTGTAGAGCCCGGTCACCATGTCGGTGCCGGCCGGGCCCGAGGTGCCGATGCACACACCGATATTGCCGGCCTTGGTCCGGGTGTAGCCCTCGGCCATGTGCGAGGCGCCTTCAACGTGGCGAGCAAGGACGTGATCGATGCCACCCACCTTCTGCAGGGCGGAGTATAGCGGGTTGATCGCGGCACCCGGAATACCGAAGGCGGTGTCCACGCCTTCACGGCGCATTACCAGGACCGCGGCTTCGATTGCTCTCATTTTGCTCATTGTTTTGTGCCTCTTACGTTTTGTAATTGTATACAAGTGGCTTTGCGCAGAGTGTATTCACGGCAAACGGCGCAGGTCAATCCATTTCCTCAAGCATCTGTTTTATTCGTCGGAAGTCCAGGTTTTGCTGCGGTCTTTCATCGATCTAGGTGCTTTGTGAAAATTATTGTATACAAAAATGTGCGTTTTTGTGTTCTATTTGTTGTGTTCGGTTTTGCTGAAAGTGAAGCCCGCAAGGTTCTCCCATAACAAAAGAAGGACAGCACCCATGAGCGTTCTAACCTTGAAAATCGCCGTCAACCTGGCCGGGCAAGCCCTTGCCGCCGGTCGTGAAATCAGCGCTGCGCCTCTGACCGTCGCGGTCCTGGACAGCGGCGGACACCTGGTTGCCTTGCAGCGCGAAGACGGCGCCAGCCTGCTTCGCCCGCAGATCGCCATCGGCAAGGCCTGGGGTGCCATCGCCTTGGGCAAAGGCTCACGCCTGCTCGCCCAGGACGCCCAGCAACGCCCGGCGTTTTTCGCGGCATTGAACGGGCTGGGACAGGGCAACGTCGTACCGGCCCCGGGTGGGGTATTGATCAGGGATCAGGATGGGAAGGTGCTGGGGGCGATTGGTGTCAGTGGTGATGTTTCGGATGTGGATGAGCAGGTGGCGGTCAGGGCTGTGGAGGCGCTGCGGTTGAGGACGGATGTGGGGATTACTGTTTGATTTTGCGGTGAATTGACGGGCCTCATCGCGAGCAAGCTCGCTCCCACAGGGCTTGATGTTCGACACATGATGTCTGAACACCGCAAGCGTAGTGTGGGAGCGAGCTTGCTCGCGATGACGATCTACCAGACACATCCAGCCAAGAGTCTGTCCGGCATTCAAAAATCTACAGGCCTAGCCTTTGATGACCTGATCATTGGAGAGGCGAAGGAATGCCTGATCTACCTGCTTCACGTCGTTTGCGCACCGGCCGTTACGGTGAGTTGAATCGAATCTATCTATTGACCACTAACACGGCTGAGCGAAAGCCGATTTTCCAGGATTTCGCTTTAGGTCGATTGGTCGTTGAGCAATTTAGGTGTGCCCAGGTTGAGAGAAGGGCGAAGTCATTGGCTTGGGTGATCATGCCTGTCCATTTCCATTGGTTGATTGAATTGCAGCAAGGCTCGCTGAATGAGCTGATGCAAAAAACCAAGTCCTTGAGTGCTCGGGCGGTAAACATGTCCACAGGGCACAGAGGCAGCCTTTGGCAACCGGGATACCACGATCGAGCTCTGCGGCGGGAAGAGGATTTGGTAAAGCTGGCTCGCTATGTTGTGGCAAATCCACTGCGGGCAGGCCTGGTAGAGCGACTTGGCGACTATCCGCTGTGGGATGCCATTTGGCTTTGACTTGAAATCGAGTTGTCTTCAATCGCGAGCAAGCTCGCTCCCACAAGGGCGCCGCAAAACCCTGTGGGAGCGAGCTTGCTCGCGATGAGGGCTACTCAGTCTTCAGTCTGGCTCACACCCCTTCAACACCAACCGAATAATCGTCTGCGCCGCCGCTTCGTAATCCGCCTCATCAAGCTTGGCCTTGCCGGTCACGGCGCTGATCTGCCAGTCGAAATCGGCATAGGTCTGGGTGGCGGCCCAGATGCTGAACATCAGGTGGTTGGGGTCGATGGGGGCGATCTGGCCGCGGTCGATCCAGGTCTGGATGCAGGCGATGTTGTGCCGGGCCTGGGCGTTGAGTTGGTCCACCAGGTCGGGGCTCAGGTGGGGGGCGCCGTGCATGATTTCGCTGGCGAAGACTTTCGAGGCGAAGGGCAGGTCGCGGGAAATGCGGATCTTGGAGCGGATGTAGTGGCTCAGTACCTCGCCGGGCACACCGTCGGCATTGAACGGTGTCGAAGCCTGGAGAATCGGCTCGATGATGCTTTCCAGGACCTCGCGGTAGAGGTTTTCCTTGGATTTGAAGTAGTAGTAGACGTTGGGTTTGGGCAGGCCTGCCTTGGCCGCGATGTCGCTGGTCTTGGTCGCGGCGAAGCCCTTGTCGGCAAACTCTTCGCTGGCGGCACGCAGGATCAATTCTTTGTTGCGCTCGCGGATAGTGCTCATAAACCCAGGGGTTCCTTGCCTGTTCTGGCGGTGGCGCATGGTAGCACCGGCCTCGCGCGGCGCTCAAGAATGCCCAAGGCGCCGCGGCTCGCGGTATGCTGCGCGGCATTATTATTCAAGGAGCCCCTCCATGGCTGGAAGCAGTTTGCTGGTACTGATCGACGATATCGCCACCGTGCTCGACGATGTTGCGCTGATGACCAAGATGGCCGCCAAGAAGACCGCTGGCGTGCTCGGCGATGACTTGGCGCTCAACGCCCAGCAAGTCTCTGGTGTACGGGCCGAGCGGGAACTGCCGGTGGTGTGGGCGGTGGCCAAGGGTTCGTTCATCAACAAGTTGATCCTGGTGCCATCGGCGCTGGCGATCAGCGCCTTCGTTCCTTGGCTGGTGACGCCGTTGTTGATGGTGGGCGGCGCTTATCTGTGTTTCGAAGGGTTCGAAAAACTGGCCCACAAGTTCCTTCATAGCAAGGCCGAAGACCAGGCCGAACATGCGCAACTGGTCGAGGCCGTGGCGGATCCGGCGGTCGATCTGGTGGCGTTTGAAAAGGACAAGATCAAGGGCGCGGTACGCACCGACTTCATCCTGTCAGCGGAAATCATCGCCATCACCCTAGGCACCGTTGCTGATGCGGCACTGACCCAGCAGGTGATCGTCCTGTCGGGCATCGCCATCGTCATGACCATTGGGGTCTATGGCCTGGTGGCCGGGATCGTCAAGCTCGATGACCTGGGACTCTGGTTGACCCAGAAGCCAGGGCAGGCCGCCAAAAGCATCGGCGGCGCCATCCTGAGTGCGGCACCCTACATGATGAAAAGCCTGTCGGTGATCGGCACGGCGGCGATGTTCCTGGTGGGTGGTGGCATCCTGACCCATGGCGTGCCGGTGGTGCATCACTGGATCGAAAGCGTGACGGCCAGCGCCGGTGGTGCCGGGTTTATCGTGCCGACGTTGCTCAATGCGGTGGCGGGGATTGTCGCGGGGGCGGTGGTGTTGGTCGGTGTGCTGGCGGTGGGCAAGATCTGGAAAGCGCTGAAAGGCTAAGACTGACAACACATAACCCCTGTGGGAGCGAGCTTGCTCGCGATGAGGGCCTGACATCCAACATTAATGTTGCCTGACAGACTGCTATCGCGAGCAAGCTCGCTCCCACAGTGGGTTTTGGGGTGGCCGAAGGTTATTCGGCAATCTGCAACTTGCGCGACTCGGTGTACACGTAACGCACCTTCTCATACTCGAACGGCGAGTTCAGTTGCCCATAGCGGAAACCGGTCTGGTAGCGCTTGTCGATGCCGCGCAGAAGCAGCAGCTCCGGGTGGTTGGAACTGACTTCGGAGACGTTCAGGTAGTTGATCGCCGATTCGGCTGTGTAGTCCACCAGCAGGCCTGAGGTGTCGCGCAGGTTCGACGGGCCGAAGATCGGCAACACGAAGTAGGCGCCGCCCGGTACGCCGTAGAAGCCCAGGGTCTGGCCGAAGTCTTCGCTCTGGCGCGGCAGGCCCATGGCGGTGGCTGGGTCCCACAGGCCGGCGATGCCGACGGTGGTGTTGAGCAGCAGACGCGCCGTGGTTTCCATCGAACGCTTGCCCTTGAATTGCAGCAGGCTGTTCATCAGGTTTGGCACATCCCCCAGGTTATTGAAGAAGTTGCTGACCCCGGTGCGCACGAAGCTTGGCGTGACGTAGCGGTAGCCATCGACCACGGGCAGGAATACCCATTGGTCGAAGCGGTAGTTGAAGTGGTAGACGCGGCGGTTCCAGGACTCCAGCGGGTCATAGACGTTCAGGGCGTTGAGGGTCGAGCGCTCGAATTCGCGCTGGTCCAGGCCAGGGTTGAACTTGAGCTTGCTCAGCGGCTCCTTGAAGCCGTCCGAATCCACCACCACAGGCGCATTGGCCTTGCTGTTGTCGGCGTGGACCATGCCCGTACTCATTAACGCAGCGATAAGCAGCAGATATTTAGCCACGGAAGAACTCCAGCATGGCGTCGCTGTTGACGCGGTAGTTAAGGTTGCCGCAGTGGCCGCCCAGTGGATAAACCGTGAGGCGATCGCCAAAGGTCTTGCGCAGGAAGCCCAGGTCGCCCGGGCCTAGGATGACGTCGTCGGCATTGTGCATGACGGCAATCTTCGGGCTGTCGTGCAGGTAATCTTTCAGCGCATACAGGCTGACCTGGTCGACCAGTTGCAACAGGCTGCCTCCGTCAGTGCGCGCGCGCCACATCGGGATCACCTGCTCGGTGAGGTAACAGTCGAAATCGCATTGCAGCGCACGCTTGAGAAACGGCGTCAGGCTGGTGCTTTCGGTAATCGGGAACTTGGGCGGGATGATCAGCCCGCGGCGGTTGATCAGGTCCGAGGTAAACGCGATGTCGGCGGCCGAGAAACGGAACGAGGTGCCGATCAACATGGCCATCTGCTCGTTGCTCAGGTGTTGCTTGGACTGCTGGAAGTCGTAGAGCAGGGCATCGTTGAGGTCGATGTAGCCTTTTTGCTGGAAGTAGCGCGTCAGCTTGTTCAGCACCAGTTCATAGAAGGTGGTGGTGTTGTTGATACCCTTCACCTCGGTCTGGACCAGTTTGTCCAGGTTGGTGATCGAGGTGTAGAGGTTCACCGGCGGGTTCAGCAGCAGCACCTTCTTGAAATTGAAGCTGCGCCGGGTTTCGTCCAGGTGTGCGACGAAGGCCGCATCCAGGGCGCCGAGGCTGTAGCCGGTCAGGTAGTACTCGGTCACGGGCAGCTTGGGGTTCTGCGCGCGCACGGCTTGCATCACCCGGTACATGTCTTCGGCGTCTTCCTTGGAAATGCCTGGCGTGGCGAAGCGCGAAGCGGCGCTCATGAAGTCGAAGCTGGTGGGCGAGGACAACTGCACCACGTGGTAGCCGGCCTTGTAGTAGAGGCGCTTGAGGTATTCATTAATGCTACTGTCAAAGCGCGCACCGGTGCCGGCGATCAGGAAAATCAGCGGCGCGGGTTTGTCCTGGGTGGCCATGCGGTATGTGAGGCTTTTCACCGGCCAGAAGTTGTCCGGCAGGATGAACTCGCGTTCCGGGCGCAGGGTCAGGCTGTGGTCTGCCTGGTTGATGTCTTCGATCAGCGGCAACTCCGGACGCAGGTCCGGTGGCGTGGTGGCGATGGTCGCCTCGAACGGGTTGGTCAAGGGGTAGCCATAGCTGGCGGCGTCAATATCTGCCGCCAGCGCGGACGCACTCAGGATAAGGCCGCCGAGAAGGGCAGCGAAGCGCAAGGAACGGAGCATGACTGGATCCCTTAGAGGAAGGTGCCGAATGAGGTTCGCAGGCTATGACCACCGAAGCGGAGCCAAGTGCCATGATGGGCACAAAACAGGCACGGACGGGGCGCGATAGTAGCGGGAAGATACACGGTCGTGCGTGCTGGCGGCTAGTTATCTGGCGTTTGCCGGATTTGACCGCAAATCTCACGTGTGGCGCTGGTACAAATGCCTGGAACTGAGAGCTGGCGTTCTGATGTCGTTTCTCGTTGCCTCGACGTCGCAGACAGAGCAGGTTCCGGATCGGAGCAGGTTGATGATCAACGAGTCAGTACTCCACTGGCGTTCAGACCGGTTTGAGGGCGAGCGTGATGGGGGCGCTGAGCATCATAACTATACGTTGACGCCGCCCGGCATCCGTCGGGCGCAGCACTTTCGGGGAAGTAACGATGAAGATGCGACGACTCTTGGGCGCAGGTGCCGCACTGGTACTGGCCATCAGTTCCACCTTGGCCAGCGCCGAAACCAAAACCCTGAGCATCGGTTACGTTGACGGCTGGTCCGACAGCGTCGCGACCACCCACGTGGCCGCCGAAGTGATCAAGCAGAAACTCGGTTATGACGTGAAGCTGCAAGCGGTCGCGACCGGGATCATGTGGCAAGGCGTGGCCACCGGTAAGCTCGACGCGATGCTCTCGGCCTGGCTGCCGGTGACTCACGGCGACTATTGGACGAAGAACAAGGACCAGGTGGTCGACTACGGCCCCAACTTCAAGGACGCCAAAATCGGCCTGATCGTGCCGGAGTACGTCAAGGCCAAGTCGCTCGAGGATCTGAAAACCGACGACTCCTTCAAGAAACGCATTGTCGGCATCGACGCCGGTTCAGGCGTAATGCTCAAGACCGAGCAGGCGATCAAGGATTACGACCTGACCGGTTATCAACTCAAGGCCAGTTCCGGCGCCGGCATGATTGCCGAGCTGACCCGTGCCGAGAAGAAAAACGAATCCATCGCCGTCACCGGTTGGGTGCCGCACTGGATGTTCGCCAAGTGGAAACTGCGCTTCCTGGAAGACCCGAAAGGCGTCTACGGCGCGGCTGAAACCGTGAACAGCATCGGCAGCAAGGAACTGGAGGCCAAGGCACCGGAAGTGGTCGCGTTCCTGAAGAAATTCCAATGGGCTTCGAAAGACGAGATTGGCGAAGTCATGCTGGCGATCCAGGAAGGCGCCAAGCCTGAAGCCGCCGCCAAGGACTGGGTTGCCAAGCACCCGGACCGCGTGAAGGAGTGGACCGGCAAGTAATCGGCCTGGTTTAGCTGTCCCGAAAAACCGCATGGCCGTGTGTCATGCGGTTTTTTTGTGCCCGCAATTCTGAGCGCAACGCAACCCCCTGTGGGAGCGAGCTTGCTCGCGATAGCGGTGTGTCAGCTTGCATCTACACTGACTGTGCTACCGCCATCGCGAGCAAGCTCGCTCCCACAGGGGAGGGGCTTGGTTTTTTTGCGGAAAACTGGCAAAGCCGTCATGTCGTTCTAATACTAAGGTCGTCTGGAACCTGGCCTTGAGCCGCATAGAGTAGGGCTGTTCCAATTAAATCTGTGCTGCGAGGATAAAAACAATGAACGACAGCATTTACCTCTCGATTCAAAACAGCCCGCGCTTCAAGGAGCTGGTGAGAAAAAGGGAAAAGTTCGCCTGGATTCTCTCGGCGATCATGCTTGGGCTGTATTCCGGCTTCATCCTTCTGATCGCCTACGGGCCACACATTCTCGGGGCCAAGATCACGCCTGAGTCCACCATCACCTGGGGCATTCCCATCGGTGTCGGCCTGATTGTCTCGGCCTTCGTCCTGACTGCTATCTACGTACGGCGCGCCAACGGCGAGTTCGACGACCTGAACAATGCGATTCTCAAGGAGGCTCAGCAATGATCCGGCGTCTACTGGCTCTATTGAGCATCGCAGCGTTTGCCCCGGGCGCCTGGGCGGCAGAAGCCCTGACCGGTGCCGTGCAGAAACAGCCTCTCAACGTCTCGGCCATCGTGATGTTCGTGGTCTTCGTCGGTGCGACCCTGTGCATCACCTACTGGGCCTCCAAGCGCAACAAGTCGGCCGCTGACTACTATGCGGCGGGCGGGCGTATCACCGGTTTCCAGAATGGCCTGGCCATTGCCGGTGACTACATGTCGGCGGCGTCCTTCCTGGGGATCTCCGCACTGGTGTTCGCCTCCGGCTACGACGGTCTGATCTACTCGATCGGCTTCCTGGTGGGTTGGCCGATCATCCTGTTCCTGATCGCCGAACGCCTGCGTAACCTGGGTAAGTACACCTTTGCCGACGTGGCGTCCTATCGCCTTGGGCAAACCCAGATCCGCAGTCTGTCCGCCTGTGGCTCGCTGGTCGTGGTGGCGTTCTACCTGATCGCGCAAATGGTCGGTGCCGGCAAGCTGATCCAGCTGCTGTTCGGCCTGGACTATCACGTTGCGGTGATCCTGGTGGGCATCCTGATGTGCCTCTACGTGTTGTTCGGCGGCATGCTGGCCACCACCTGGGTACAGATCATCAAGGCGGTGCTGTTGCTGTCGGGTGCTTCGTTCATGGCCCTGATGGTCATGAAGCACGTCAACTTCGACTTCAACATGCTGTTTGCCGAAGCGGTCAAGGTTCACCCTAAAGGTGAGGCGATCATGAGCCCTGGCGGCCTGGTGAAGGATCCGGTCTCGGCCTTCTCCCTGGGTCTGGCGCTGATGTTCGGTACCGCTGGCCTGCCGCATATCCTGATGCGCTTCTTCACCGTGAGCGACGCCAAGGAAGCGCGCAAGAGCGTGCTGTATGCCACCGGCTTCATCGGTTACTTCTACATCCTGACCTTCATCATCGGCTTCGGCGCGATCCTGCTGGTCAGCACCAACCCGGTCTTCAAGGACGCGGCAGGTGCCTTGCTCGGTGGTAACAACATGGCGGCGGTGCACCTGGCCAACGCTGTGGGCGGCAGTATCTTCCTGGGCTTCATCTCGGCGGTAGCCTTTGCCACCATCCTGGCGGTCGTCGCGGGCCTGACCCTGGCCGGTGCCTCGGCGGTGTCCCATGACCTGTATGCCAGCGTGATCAAGAAAGGCAAGGCCAACGAGAAGGACGAGATTCGTGTCTCGAAAATCACCACCATCGCCCTGGCGGTGCTGGCGATCGGCCTGGGCATCCTGTTCGAGAAGCAGAACATCGCGTTCATGGTGGGCCTGGCGTTCTCCATCGCGGCGAGCTGCAACTTCCCGGTACTGCTGCTTTCGATGTACTGGAAGAAGCTGACCACCCGTGGCGCCATGATTGGCGGGTGGCTGGGCCTGGTCAGTGCCGTGGGCCTGATGATCCTCGGCCCGACCATCTGGGTGCAGATCATGGGTCACGAGAAGGCGATCTTCCCGTATGAATACCCTGCGCTGTTCTCGATGGCCATTGCCTTCGTCGGCATCTGGTTCTTCTCCATTACCGACAAGTCGGCTGAAGGTGCAAACGAGCGGGCGCTGTTCTTCCCGCAGTTCGTGCGTTCGCAGACTGGCCTGGGGGCGAGTGGGGCGGTTAACCACTGATGCGCCAGTAAGCTGCAAGCGTTGTGTTTGAAGAAATACCCCGGTCGAGAGGCTGGGGTATTTTTTTGTGCCGGGTTTATGAGGGGGTGCAGATCTGCCGCCATTGTCGGAACGCCGCCCGGAGCAAGCTCCCCCCCCCCTGTGGGAGCGTACATAGATCCAGTGTGGGAGCGAGCTTGCTCGCGATGCGCCGGGCCTGTCACCGCAGCTTCTGGATCAGACAAAGAGGGCACAAACAAAACAGCCCCTGCTCTTATATAAGAAGCAGGGGCTGTTCGGTGCAGCTTGGGACCTATAGCAAGGCAGGTCTTACTTGCGGTCTTCCAGCTGGGTGATGTCACGCGACTCGTAGCCGGTGTACAGCTGGCGCGGGCGGCCGATCTTGTACGGGCTGGAGAGCATTTCCTTCCAGTGGGAGATCCAGCCGACAGTCCGCGCCAGGGCGAAGATCACGGTGAACATGCTGGTTGGAATGCCGATCGCCTTGAGGATGATCCCCGAGTAGAAGTCGACGTTCGGGTACAGCGAGCGCTCGATGAAGTACGGGTCGGTCAGGGCGATCTCTTCCAGGCGCATGGCCAGTTCGAGTTGCGGATCGTTCTTGATCCCCAGTTCCTTGAGCACTTCGTCGCAGGTCTGCTTCATGACGGTGGCGCGCGGGTCGCGGTTCTTGTAGACCCGGTGACCAAAGCCCATCAGCTTGAACGGATCGTTCTTGTCCTTGGCCTTGGCGATGAACTTGTCGATGTTCGAGACATCGCCGATTTCATCGAGCATGGTCAGTACCGCTTCGTTGGCACCGCCGTGGGCAGGGCCCCAGAGTGCGGCGATACCGGCGGCGATACAGGCGAACGGGTTGGCACCCGAGGAGCCGGCCAGGCGCACGGTGGACGTGGAGGCGTTCTGCTCGTGGTCGGCATGGAGGATGAAGATCCGGTCCATGGCCTTGGCGAGCACCGGGCTGATCGGTTTGATCTCGCACGGGGTGTTGAACATCATATGCAGGAAGTTCTCTGCATAGGTCAGGTCGTTGCGCGGGTACATCATGGGCTGGCCCATGGAGTACTTGTAGACCATGGCTGCCAGGGTCGGCATCTTCGCCACCAGGCGGATCGCGGAGATTTCGCGATGCTGGGGGTTATTGATGTCCAGGGAGTCGTGGTAGAAGGCCGAGAGGGCGCCGACAACGCCGCACATGACGGCCATCGGGTGGGCATCGCGACGGAAGCCGTTGAAGAAGGTCTTCAACTGCTCGTGAACCATGGTGTGGTTCTTCACGGTGCTGACGAACTGGGCCTTTTGCTCTGCGGTTGGCAGCTCGCCGTTGAGCAGCAGGTAGCAGGTTTCCAGGTAGTCCGATTTTTCAGCCAGTTGCTCGATCGGGTAGCCGCGGTGCAGCAGGATGCCGTTGTCGCCGTCGATATAGGTGATTTTCGATTCGCACGAGGCGGTCGACATGAAACCTGGGTCAAAGGTGAAACGGCCCGTGGCCGTCAGGCCCCGTACGTCGATTACATCGGGACCAACGGTGCCGGTTAAAATGGGCAGCTCGACGGGGGCTGCGCCCTCGATGATCAACTGCGCTTTTTTGTCAGCCATGTGGCCTCCTATTAATGCTTGAAATCATCAGACAGACCCCCCACGCAGGGCCCGCACCACTATAGTGAGATAAATTCGAAAGTCAATTTGCCTAAAGTCTTGCTCCAGAAGGCTTTAACCGGACTTTTTCCGCGAAATTACCTGCCGTTTACGCCTTTTGCGTCGTATGTGCAATGCGCTATTAGGGGAAGGTGAACGCGTTGTCATTAGTAGCCTAACTGTCTATACTCGGCCACCGACCGCCAGGGGCTTTTGGGCCTGCTTTCTTGGGGGTCGTCACTCCCTGGGTGGTGAGTACCTGACCAGTGCGCGCCCCAACAACTTTGCCCTGATTGTTAGGGGCTCTTCAGTGTGAAAAAAAGCCGTGAAAAGCCAACGACCTGTAAACCTAGACCTAAGGACCATCAAACTCCCAGTCACTGCTTACACGTCCATTCTTCACCGTATTTCCGGTGTCATCCTCTTCGTCAGCCTGGCCATCATGCTTTATGCACTGGACAAGTCGCTCGATTCGGAAGAAGGCTTCGGTCAGGTGAAAGCGTGTCTGACCAGTCCGCTAGCCAAGCTAGTGATTTGGGGCATCCTGTCCGCCTTGCTGTATCACTTGGTTGCCGGTGTGCGCCACTTGATCATGGACATGGGCATCGGTGAGACGCTGGAAGGCGGCAAGCTGGGCTCGAAAATCATTATCGCCGTGTCTGCGGTGCTGATCGTTCTGGCAGGAGTCTGGATATGGTAACCAACGTCACGAACCTTTCGCGTTCGGGCCTCTATGACTGGATGGCGCAGCGTGTGTCTGCGGTCGTTCTCGCGGCTTACTTCATCTTCCTGATCGGATATGTCGTAGCAAACCCAGGCCTGGGCTACGCCCAATGGCATGAACTGTTCGCAAACAACTGGATGCGTATCTTCAGTCTGCTGGCACTTGTCGCACTGGGCGCTCACGCCTGGGTCGGCATGTGGACCATCGCGACCGACTACCTGACGCCAATGGCGTTCGGCAAGTCGGCGACTGCCGTACGTTTCCTCTTCCAGGCAGTATGCGGCGTTGCGATGTTCGCTTACTTCGTCTGGGGTGTGCAGATTCTCTGGGGTATCTGATCCATGGCTAACATTCCAACGATTTCTTTCGACGCCATCATCATTGGTGGTGGCGGTGCCGGCATGCGCGCAGCGCTGCAACTGGCACAGGGCGGTCACAAGACTGCCGTGATCACCAAGGTTTTCCCGACCCGTTCGCACACTGTTTCCGCCCAGGGCGGCATCACCTGCGCCATCGCTTCGGCCGACCCGAACGATGACTGGCGTTGGCACATGTACGATACCGTCAAGGGTTCCGACTACATCGGTGACCAGGACGCTATCGAATACATGTGTCAGGAAGGCCCGGCCGCGGTGTTCGAGCTGGACCACATGGGCATGCCATTCTCGCGTACCGAGCAAGGTCGTATCTATCAGCGTCCGTTCGGTGGCCAGTCCAAGGACTACGGCAAGGGCGGCCAGGCTGCACGTACTTGCGCGGCGTCCGACCGTACCGGTCACGCGCTGCTGCACACCCTGTACCAGGGCAACCTGAAAGCCGGTACCACGTTCCTGAACGAGTATTACGCCGTTGACCTAGTGAAAAACCAGGACGGCGCCTTCGTCGGCGTGATCGCGATCTGCATCGAAACCGGCGAAACCACCTACATCCGCGCCAAGGCCACCGTACTGGCGACCGGCGGTGCAGGCCGTATCTACGCATCCACCACCAATGCCCTGATCAACACCGGTGACGGCGTCGGCATGGCCCTGCGTGCTGGCGTGCCGGTACAAGACATCGAAATGTGGCAGTTCCACCCGACCGGCATCGCCGGCGCCGGTGTACTGGTGACCGAAGGTTGCCGTGGTGAAGGTGGTTACCTGATCAACAAGCACGGCGAGCGTTTCATGGAGCGTTATGCTCCGAACGCCAAGGACCTTGCCGGTCGTGACGTGGTTGCCCGTTCGATGGTTAAAGAAATCATCGCTGGCAACGGTTGCGGTCCGAATGGCGACCACGTGATGCTCAAGCTCGACCACCTGGGCGAGGAAGTGCTGCACAGCCGCCTGCCAGGCATCTGCGAACTGTCCAAGACCTTCGCTCACGTCGACCCGGTCGTTGCGCCAGTTCCAGTAGTTCCAACCTGCCACTATATGATGGGTGGCGTTGCCACCAACATTCATGGCCAGGCGATCACCCAGAACGCCGAAGGTGTGGACGCAATCATCCCTGGCCTGTTCGCAGTGGGTGAAGTGGCTTGCGTATCGGTCCACGGTGCCAACCGTCTGGGCGGCAACTCGTTGCTCGACCTGGTGGTCTTCGGTCGCGCTGCCGGCCTGCACCTGGAAAAAGCGCTGTCCGACGGTATCGAATATGACGATGCCACCGACGCCAACATCGAAGCTGCCCTGGCGCGTCTGTCCGCTCTGAACGAGCGTACCGAAGGCGAAGACGTGGCGACCCTGCGTCGTGAGTTGCAAAACTGCATGCAGAACTACTTCGGTGTATTCCGTACCGGCGAATACATGCAGAAGGGTATTGCCCAGCTGGCGCAATTGCGTGAACGAATCGCCAACGTGAAGATCAACGATAAGTCGCAGGCGTTCAACACTGCCCGTATCGAAGCGCTGGAATTGCAGAACCTGCTGGAAGTGGCCGAAGCCACCGCCATCGCCGCAGAAGTGCGTAAAGAGTCCCGTGGCGCCCACGCCCGCGAAGACTTCGAAGACCGTGACGACGAAAACTGGCTGTGCCACACCTTGTACTTCCCGGGTGAAAAACGCGTCGCCAAGCGTGCCGTGAACTTCTCGCCGAAGACTGTTCCGACTTTCGAACCAAAAGTCCGGACTTATTAAGGGTGACCGCTATGTTGCAAGTCAGTGTTTATCGCTACAACCCTGATCAGGACGCTGCGCCGTTCATGCAGGACTTCCAGGTCGATACCGGTGGTAAAGACCTGATGGTGCTGGACGTGCTGGCCCTGATCAAAGAGCAGGACGAGGGTTTCTCCTATCGTCGCTCTTGCCGTGAGGGCGTTTGCGGCTCCGACGGCATGAACATCAACGGCAAGAACGGCCTGGCGTGCATCACGCCGCTGTCTGCCGTGGTCAAGGGCAACAAGCTGATCGTTCGTCCGCTGCCAGGTTTGCCGGTTATCCGTGACCTGGTCGTCGATATGAGCATCTTCTACAAGCAATACGAGAAGGTGAAGCCATTCCTGCAGAACGACACGCCGGCTCCGGCCATCGAGCGTCTGCAGACTCCTGAAGAGCGTGAGAAGCTCGACGGTCTGTACGAGTGCATCCTGTGCGCTTGCTGCTCGACCTCGTGCCCATCGTTCTGGTGGAATCCGGACAAGTTCCTGGGCCCGGCCGCCCTGCTGCAAGCGTACCGCTTCCTGGCAGACAGCCGTGACACCAAGACGTCCGAGCGTCTGGCTTCGCTGGATGACCCGTTCAGCGTATTCCGCTGCCGCGGGATCATGAACTGCGTCAACGTTTGTCCAAAAGGCCTGAACCCGACTAAGGCCATCGGTCACATTCGTAACATGCTGCTGCAAAGCGGCGTTTGATTCAGCTGCTGTACCCGTAGGACCGTTGTACCCGTAAAGGCCAGGGCGCGGGCTTCAACCCGCGTCATGGCTATAACCAGAACAGCCGCTCACAAAGCGGCAGTTCTTATTTTGAAGAAATGAGACAAGCAGGGGCATCCGGGCTGGTACCCGGACTATCAGCGTGATCCTAAGTGGCTTGTTTTAGTCGCTGCACTCGGACTTCTGCAAGTTTGCTCGGTGTTTTCGCCGGTGGTGTTCCCCTAATCGAGGGTGACCAAGCATGCAAGAAAGCGTGATGCAGCGCATGTGGAACAGTGCCCACCTTTCCGGTGGTAACGCTGCCTATGTGGAAGAGCTCTACGAGCTCTACCTGCACGACCCTAACGCTGTGCCAGAAGAATGGCGCACCTACTTTCAGAAGTTGCCGGCTGACGGTAACTCTGCCACTGATGTTTCGCACTCGACGATTCGCGATCATTTCGTGCTGCTGGCAAAGAACCAGCGCCGCGCTCAACCGGTGTCTGCCGGCAGCGTGAGCTCCGAGCACGAGAAGAAGCAAGTTGAAGTATTGCGACTGATCCAGGCCTACCGGATGCGTGGCCACCAGGCAGCCCAGCTTGACCCGCTGGGACTGTGGCAGCGTCCTGCACCTGCAGACCTGTCGATCACTCACTACGGCTTGACCAATGCCGACCTTGATACGACCTTCCGTGCCGGCGACCTGTTCATCGGCAAAGAGGAAGCGAGCCTACGCGAAATTCACGAAGCGTTGCAGCAGACATATTGCCGCACCATCGGCGCTGAATTTACGCATATCACCGATTCCGAGCAGCGCCAGTGGTTCCAGCAGCGTCTGGAAAGCGTTCGTGGCCGTCCGACGTACTCCGCCGACATCAAGAGCCACTTGCTCGAGCGCGTCACCGCCGGTGAAGGCCTGGAGAAATACCTGGGTACCAAATACCCGGGCACCAAGCGTTTCGGCCTGGAAGGCGGCGAGAGCCTGATTCCAATGCTCGATGAGCTGATCCAGCGTTCCGGTTCCTACGGCACCAAGGAAGTTGTCATCGGCATGGCCCACCGTGGCCGCCTGAACGTACTGGTCAACACCTTCGGCAAGAACCCGCGCGAGCTGTTCGACGAGTTCGAAGGCAAGAAGAAGGTCGAACTGGGTTCCGGTGACGTGAAGTACCACCAGGGCTTCTCGTCCAACGTAATGACCACAGGTGGCGAAGTCCACCTGGCCATGGCCTTCAACCCGTCCCACCTGGAAATCGTTTCCCCGGTGGTCGAGGGTTCGGTCCGTGCGCGCCAGGATCGTCGCAACGATCCGACCGGCGAGAAGGTACTGCCGATCTCCATCCACGGTGACGCGGCATTCGCCGGTCAAGGCGTGGTCATGGAAACCTTCCAGATGTCGCAGACCCGCGGTTTCAAGACCGGCGGTACCGTGCACATCGTAATCAACAACCAGGTCGGTTTCACCATCAGCAACCCGGAAGACTCGCGCTCTACCGAGTACGCAACCGACGTTGCGAAAATGATCCAGGCGCCGATTCTCCATGTGAATGGCGATGACCCGGAAGCCGTGCTGTTCGTGACCCAGTTGGCCATCGACTACCGCATGCAGTACAAGCGCGACGTGGTGATCGACCTGGTCTGCTACCGTCGTCGCGGCCACAACGAGGCCGACGAGCCAAGCGGCACCCAGCCCCTGATGTACCAGCAGATCGCCAAACAGCGCACCACCCGTGAGCTGTATGCCGAGCGCCTGACCCAGAGCGGTGTGCTGGATGCAGCGCGCGTCCAGGAAAAAGTCGATGAATATCGCAATGCCCTGGATAACGGCCTGCACGTTGTAAAAAGCCTGGTCAAAGAGCCGAACAAAGAGCTGTTCGTGGACTGGCGTCCTTACCTGGGCCACGCCTGGACCGCGCGTCACGACACCCGTTTCGACCTCAAGACCCTGCAGGAACTGTCCGCCAAGCTGCTGGAAATCCCGGACGGCTTCGTGGTTCAGCGCCAGGTCGCGAAAATCTACGAAGACCGGCAGAAGATGCAAGCCGGCGGCCTGCCGATCAACTGGGGTTATGCCGAAACCATGGCGTACGCGACCCTGGCGTTCGAAGGTCACCCGGTGCGCATCACCGGCCAGGACGTAGGCCGCGGCACTTTCTCGCACCGCCACGCGGCGCTGCACAACCAGAAAGACGCCAGCACCTACATCCCGCTGCAACACCTGTACAAAGGCCAGCCACGTTTCGACCTGTACGATTCGCTGCTGTCCGAAGAAGCCGTCCTGGCGTTCGAATATGGCTACTCCACCACCGAGCCGAATGCGCTGGTGATCTGGGAAGCCCAGTTCGGCGACTTCGCCAACGGTGCCCAGGTGGTTGTCGACCAGTTCATCACCAGTGGCGAACACAAGTGGGGCCGTCTCTGCGGTCTGACCATGCTGTTGCCGCACGGTTATGAAGGGCAGGGGCCGGAGCACTCTTCGGCACGTCTGGAGCGTTACCTGCAACTGTGTGCCGAGCACAACGTCCAGGTCTGCGTACCGACCACGCCGGCACAGATCTACCACCTGCTGCGTCGTCAGGTCATCCGTCCGCTGCGCAAGCCGCTGATCGTGCTGACACCCAAGTCGCTGCTGCGTCACAAACTGGCGATCTCCACGCTCGAGGATCTGGCCGAAGGCTCGTTCCAGACCGTTATTTCGGAAATCGACACCCTGGACGCGGCGAAGGTCACTCGCCTGGTCCTGTGCAGCGGCAAGGTCTACTACGACCTGCTGGAAAAACGTCGTGCCGAAGGCCGCGAAGACATCGCCATCGTGCGTATCGAGCAGCTTTACCCGTTCCCGGAAGAAGACCTGATGGAGGCCATCGCGCCTTACACCAACCTCACCCATGTGGTGTGGTGTCAGGAAGAACCGATGAACCAAGGCGCTTGGTACAGCAGCCAGCATCACCTGCGTCGCAGCATCGGCAACCATAACAAGGCCCTGGTCTTGGAGTATGCCGGCCGTGATGCTTCCGCTGCACCTGCGTGTGGTTATGCGTCGATGCACGCCGAGCAGCAGGAAAAACTGCTGCAAGATGCCTTCACTGTTTAACGCCTTCGCGCTGACTGAAACCGAATTTTAAGGACCCACAGATAATGGCTATCGAAATCAAAGCCCCGTCATTCCCGGAATCGGTTGCCGATGGCACCGTTGCCACCTGGCACAAGAAACCAGGCGAGGCCGTCAAGCGTGACGACCTGATCGTCGACATCGAGACCGACAAGGTCGTGCTGGAGGTATTGGCCGAAGCTGACGGCGTGCTGGGCGCAATCATTGCCGAGGAGGGCGCTACCGTTCTGTCGAACCAGGTCCTGGGCTCGATCGAAGAGGGCGGCGCTGCTGCTGCCGCTCCAGCCGCTGCTGCACCGGCTGCCGCCCAGGCCGCCGCGCCAGCCGCTGGTGGCGAAGACGATCCAGTCGCTGCCCCTGCTGCGCGCAAGCTGGCTGAAGAGAACGGCATCAACATCGCTTCCGTTGCCGGCACCGGCAAGGGTGGTCGCGTGACCAAGGAAGACGTGGTTGCAGCCGTTGCCGCCAAGAAAGCCGCTCCAGCCGCCGCGCCAGCCAAGCCTGCCGCACCTGCCGCTGCCGCTCCGGTGTTCGCTGCCGGTGACCGCGTTGAAAAACGCGTTCCGATGACCCGCGTTCGCGCTACCGTGGCCAAGCGTCTGGTAGAAGCCCAGTCGAACATGGCGATGCTGACCACCTTCAACGAAGTCGACATGACCGAAGTCATGGCCCTGCGTTCGAAGTACAAGGATCTGTTCGAGAAGTCCCACAATGGCGTACGCCTGGGCTTCATGTCGTTCTTCGTCAAGGCTGCCACCGAAGCGCTGAAACGCTTCCCGGCCGTCAACGCGTCGATCGACGGTTCCGACATCGTCTACCACGGCTACGCCGACATCGGTGTCGCTGTTTCCAGCGACCGTGGCCTGGTGGTTCCGGTACTGCGTAACGCCGAACTGATGAGCCTGGCCGAAATCGAAGGCGGCATCGCCACCTTCGGCAAGAAGGCCCGTGACGGCAAACTGTCCATCGAAGAGATGACCGGCGGTACGTTCACCATCACCAACGGTGGTACATTCGGTTCGATGATGTCGACCCCGATCGTCAACCCGCCGCAAGCGGCTATCCTGGGCATGCACAACATTCTGCAGCGTCCTATGGCGATCAATGGTCAAGTCGTGATTCGTCCGATGATGTACCTGGCACTGTCCTACGATCACCGCCTGATCGACGGTAAAGAAGCCGTGACGTTCCTGGTAACCATCAAGAACCTGCTTGAAGATCCGGCTCGTCTGCTGCTGGATATCTGATTTTCGCCGCGAGGGCCGGTCTGTTTTGACCGGCCTCTTGCTGAAACAACCGGTTTCGTCCCTCGACGGTCATCACAAGTGACCGTCCGGTTTGATTCGAAAAGGAATGACTCATGACTCAGAAATTCGACGTGGTAGTGATTGGTGCGGGCCCTGGCGGCTACGTAGCGGCCATCAAGGCTGCGCAACTGGGCCTTACCACTGCCTGCATCGAGAAATACACCGACAAGGAGGGCAAGCTGGCCCTCGGCGGTACTTGCCTGAACGTCGGCTGCATTCCTTCCAAGGCGCTGCTGGACAGCTCCTGGAAGTTCCACGAAGCCCAAGACGGCTTCGCGATCCACGGCATCAGCACGGGCGACGTGAAGATGGACGTGCCGGCGATGGTCGGTCGCAAGGCCAACATCGTCAAGAACCTGACCAGCGGTGTTGCCACCCTGTTCAAGGCCAACGGCGTGACTTCGATCCAGGGCCACGGCAAGCTGCTGATGGGCAAGAAAGTCGAAGTGACCAAGCCAGACGGCTCGGTTGAAGTGATCGAAGCCGAGAACGTCATCCTGGCGCCAGGCTCGCGTCCGATCGACATTCCACCGGCTCCGGTCGACCAGAACGTGATCGTCGATTCCACCGGTGCCCTGGAATTCCAGACCGTGCCAAAACGCCTGGGCGTGATCGGCGCTGGCGTGATCGGCCTCGAGCTGGGTTCGGTATGGTCGCGCCTGGGTGCGCAAGTGACCGTACTGGAAGCCCTCGATACCTTCCTGATGGCCGCTGACGCAGCGGTTTCCAAGGAAGCGCTGAAAACCCTGACCAAACAGGGCCTGGACATCAAGCTGGGCGCTCGCGTGACCGGTTCGAAGGTCAACGGCGAAGAAGTCGTGGTGACCTACACCGACACCAACGGCGAACAGACCATCACCTTCGACAAGCTGATCGTCGCGGTCGGCCGTCGTCCTGTGACCACTGACCTGCTGGCTGCCGATAGCGGCGTGGAAATCGACGAGCGCGGCTTCATTGCCGTTGACGACCAGTGCGCAACCGCGGTACCGGGCGTCTTCGCCATCGGTGACGTGGTTCGCGGCATGATGCTGGCACACAAGGCATCCGAAGAAGGCATCATGGTTGTCGAGCGCATCAAGGGCCACAAAGCCCAGATGAACTACGACCTGATCCCTTCGGTTATCTACACCCACCCGGAAATCGCATGGGTTGGCAAGACCGAGCAGGCCTTGAAAGCCGAAGGCGTTGAAGTTAACGTCGGCACCTTCCCGTTCGCAGCCAGTGGCCGTGCCATGGCAGCCAACGATACCGGTGGTTTCGTGAAAGTCATCGCCGATGCCAAGACGGATCGCGTATTGGGCGTTCACGTCATTGGCCCAAGCGCTGCCGAGCTGGTACAGCAAGGCGCGATCGGCATGGAATTCGGCACCAGCGCTGAAGATCTGGGCATGATGGTCTTCTCCCATCCGACCCTGTCCGAAGCCTTGCACGAAGCGGCCCTGGCCGTAAATGGCGGCGCCATCCACGTGGCCAACCGCAAGAAGCGTTAATAGACAATAAGAAACCACGGCGGTTTGGCCCGTCGTGAGCCTTGCGAGCAAGACTCACCGCGGAATATCCGCTGGACGCAGCCTTGCGTAGCCGAACCGGTTAACCGGAACGCTACGCAAGCAGCAGTCACAGGTGGTGCGGCACCAGAACGGTGCAGCACCGAATGCGCAGTACCTAACGAAGACGGTAATAAGCATGAATCTTCACGAGTATCAGGGTAAGCAGCTGTTCGCTGAGTACGGCCTGCCAGTATCCACCGGTTACGCGGTAGACACCCCGGAAGCGGCAGCAGAAGCTTGCGACAAAATCGGCGGCAGCGAATGGGTTGTCAAAGCCCAGGTTCACGCCGGTGGTCGCGGTAAAGCGGGCGGCGTCAAGCTGGTTCGCAGCAAAGAAGACGCCAAGGCCTTCGCACAGCAGTGGCTGGGCAAGCGTCTGGTGACTTACCAGACTGACGCCAACGGTCAGCCAGTCACCAAGATCCTGGTTGAATCGTGCACTGATATCGCTAAAGAGCTGTACCTGGGCGCTGTCGTTGACCGTTCGAGCCGCCGCATCGTGTTCATGGCTTCCACCGAAGGTGGCGTGGACATCGAGAAAATCGCTCACGATACCCCTGAGAAAATCCTCAAGGCCACCATCGATCCACTGGTTGGCGCACAGCCATTCCAGGGTCGCGAGCTGGCATTCCAGCTGGGCCTGGAAGGCAAGCAGGTCACTCAATTCGCCAAGATCTTCGTAGGTCTGGCCAAGCTGTTCCAGGACCACGACCTGGCACTGCTGGAAGTGAACCCGCTGGTGATCAAGGCCGACGGAGATCTGCACTGCCTCGATGCCAAGATCAACATCGACGCCAACGCCATGTACCGTCAGCCTAAGCTGAAGACTTTCCACGATCCGTCGCAAGACGATCCGCGCGAAGCGCACGCTGCCAAGTTCGAACTGAACTACGTGGCCCTGGAAGGTAACATCGGCTGCATGGTCAACGGTGCTGGCCTGGCCATGGGTACCATGGACATCGTCAACCTGCATGGCGGCAAGCCAGCCAACTTCCTCGACGTGGGCGGTGGTGCTACCAAGGAACGCGTAACCGAAGCGTTCAAGATCATCCTGTCCGACACCAACGTCGCTGCAGTACTGGTCAACATCTTCGGCGGCATCGTTCGCTGCGACATGATTGCCGAAGGCATCATCGGCGCCGTGAAAGAAGTTGGCGTGAAAATCCCGGTTGTTGTTCGCCTTGAAGGCAACAACGCTGAGCTGGGCGCTAAAGTACTGGCAGAAAGCGGTTTGAACATCATCGCTGCTACCAGCCTGACCGACGCTGCTCAACAAGTTGTCAAAGCTGCGGAGGGCAAATAATGAGCGTCCTGATCAATAAAGACACCAAGGTTATCTGCCAGGGTATTACCGGTTCGCAAGGTAGTTTCCACACCCAGCAAGCCATCGAATACGGCACCAAGATGGTTGGCGGCGTAACACCGGGCAAGGGCGGCACCGAGCACCTGGGCCTGCCAGTGTTCAACACCGTGAAAGACGCTGTAGCTGCCACTGGCGCCACCGCCAGCGTGATCTACGTTCCAGCTCCTTTCTGCAAGGACTCCATCCTTGAAGCAGCGTTCGGCGGCATCAAGCTGATCGTCTGCATCACCGAAGGCATCCCGACCATCGACATGCTGGAAGCCAAGGTCAAGTGCGACGAGCTGGGTATCACCCTGATCGGCCCTAACTGCCCAGGCGTGATCACTCCAGGCGAATGCAAGATCGGCATCATGCCAGGTCACATTCACTTGCCAGGCAAGGTCGGTATCGTTTCCCGTTCCGGCACCCTGACCTACGAAGCTGTGAAGCAGACCACTGACGCCGGTTTCGGTCAGTCGACTTGCGTCGGCATCGGCGGTGACCCGATCCCAGGCTCGAACTTCATCGACATCCTGAAGCTGTTCCAGGAAGACCCGAAGACCGAAGCTATCGTCATGATCGGTGAGATCGGCGGTTCGGCTGAAGAAGAAGCGGCTGCCTACATCAAGGCCAACGTGACCAAGCCGGTTGTTTCCTACATCGCTGGTGTGACTGCTCCTCCGGGCAAGCGCATGGGCCATGCTGGCGCAATCATCTCTGGCGGCAAAGGCACTGCAGACGAGAAATTCGCTGCACTGCAAGACGCAGGCGTGAAAACCGTGCGTTCGCTGGCAGACATCGGCAAGGCCCTGGCCGAGCTGACTGGCTGGGAAATGAAGAAGTAAGCTTCGGCTGACCTTTTCGTTCCAGCAACAAAGGCCACCTTCGGGTGGCCTTTGTCGTTTCTGGCTTCATGGCGCCAGTTAGGGCCTTATCGCGAGCAAGCTCGCTCCCACAGGGGAAGGGGGCTGTCTCGAATATTACAGTCAACACAAAACAACTGTGGGAGCGAGCTTGCTCGCGATGACGGAATGACAGTCGCCAACCATTTACATGCAAAAACGCGACACGCGAACGTCGCGCATCGGATAGTTCGCCCCTTAACAGTGCGTTCTCTCGCTAAATTCGTTAGGCTAGCAGCCATTTTTGCGACCGCTGCCCACAAGGAAGCGCCGCGCTAAACGGGTCGGTCCCATACGGATCGGCAGCATTTCCCTCACCCATAAGGGAAATCCCTCTCTAAATTCCGATTCAGTAGTGTGGTTTCCTTAATGAAAGTGTTGAAAGGCCAGGACATCCTGGCGCTTGGTTTCATGACATTTGCCCTGTTCGTCGGGGCCGGCAACATCATCTTCCCGCCTATCGTCGGTTTGCAGTCCGGACCTCATGTCTGGATGGCGGCGCTGGGCTTCTTGATCACGGCGGTCGGGCTGCCGGTCATCACGGTCGTTGCACTGGCCAAGGTGGGCGGTGCGATGGATGCCTTGAGCAGCCCCATCGGCAAGCTCGCCGGTGGTGTACTGGCGGCAGTGTGCTACCTGGCCGTCGGTCCATTGTTCGCCACGCCGCGTACCGCCACCGTTTCGTTCGAAGTCGGCCTGGCGCCGTTGACCGGTGAAAGCCCGCTGGCGCTGTTTCTCTATAGCGCAGTGTATTTCCTGCTGGTGTTTTTCATTTCGCTCTATCCGGGCCGTCTGCTGGACACCGTCGGGCGCTTCCTCGCGCCACTGAAGATCATCGCCCTGGCCGTGCTCGGCATCGCGGCGTTTGCCTTGCCCGCGGGGGATATCGGCGTGGCGACCCCCGAGTACATCGCGGCACCGTTCTCCCAAGGGTTCATCAATGGCTACCTGACCATGGATACCCTGGGCGCCTTGGTGTTCGGCATTGTCATCGTCAACGCGATCCGTTCCCGGGGCGTCGAGTCACCGGCCTTGATCACCCGCTATGCGATCATCGCCGGGCTGATCGCCGGGGTGGGCCTGGCGCTGGTCTACGTCAGCCTGTTCCGCCTGGGTTCGGGCAGCCATGAAGTGGCCGTGGGCGCAACCAACGGCGCCGCTGTGCTGCATGCCTACGTGCAACACACCTTCGGTAGCCTGGGCAGCGGTTTCCTTGCAGTGTTGATCTCCCTGGCGTGCCTGGTGACCGCGGTCGGCCTGACCTGCGCCTGCGCCGAGTACTTCAGCCGCGTCCTGCCGCTTTCCTACAAGACCTTGGTCGTGATCCTGGCGGCTTTTTCGCTGCTGGTGTCCAACCTGGGCCTGACCAAGCTGATCGCGTTCTCGATTCCGGTCCTCACCGCGATCTATCCGCCGTGCATCGCCCTGGTGGCCCTGAGCTTCTGCAAGGACTTCTGGCACGAGCAGGGGCGTATCGTTGGCCCGGTGATGCTGGTGTCGTTCCTGTTTGGCCTGATCGATGCGCTCAAGGGCGCCGGCCTGGCGGACTGGATGCCGGCGCAACTGGCTCACCTGCCGCTGAGCGAGCAAGGCCTGGCCTGGCTGGTGCCTTCGGTGATGACCCTGGTGGTCGCGGTGGTGTGCGATCGCCTGCTGGGCAAGCGCAGCGAAGCGTTGGCTTAAGCGACAACAGGCAGATCCATCGGCAAGAACTGAAATGCCCCGTATCAATCGATACGGGGCATTTTTTTTGAGTGCAGTGTCTTTTTCCGTGGACTGTGGGAGCGAGCCTGCTCGCGATAGCGTTGGAACTGCCGACATCGAAGTGAAAGTTATACCGCTATCGCGAGCAGGCTCGCTCCCACAGGGTTCGCTGATACTATTGCCACAGATTTTGTTTCGTCACAGGAAATCGAATGTCATTCATCCAAGCCAACCTGATCCATCTGCTTGCCGCCGCCTGGTTCATCATCTGCTGGGCGGGCTACACCCGTTATGCCTCTTGGAGGGCGCGCGACACGGCGTGCCTGGCCAGCGTGATGCACCTGTACCGCGAAGACTGGATGCGCCGCATGTTGCTGCGTGAGAACCGTATCGCCGATGCCAGCGTGATCGGCAACCTGGAGCGCAATGCATCCTTCTTCGCCTCCAGCACGCTGATCATCCTGGCCGGTATCCTGACGGTACTCGGGGCATCTGATCGGGCGGTGTCGTTGCTTGCGGACATACCGATGGTGCAGCAGGCTTCCCAGGGCATGGCGGAGGTCAAGTTGCTGTGCCTGGCACTGGTGTTCGTATATGCGTTCTTCACGTTCAGCTGGTGCATGCGCCAATACAACTTTGCGGCAGTGCTGATTGGCTCGGCGCCGATGATCGGCGAGCGCCATGTGTCGGAGCAGGAGCGCAAGGCCTTTGCGCTGAGGGCGGCGCGAGTGATCTCCATGGCCGCCAACCAGTTCAACTTCGGCCTGCGTGCCTATTATTTCGGCATGACCATGTTGGCGTGGTTCGTCAGTCCCTGGTTATTCATGTTGATGAGTGCTGGTGTGGTGTTCGTGCTGTATCAGCGCGAGTTTCACTCCGATGTGCTGGACGTGATGGTCTATACCCCCACCGAAGCGCCAGTGTCCGAGGTGGGCAAGGAAGCGGCCTGACAGGCGTTGCCGCCAAATCGCAGGCAAAAGAAAACCCGCACCAGGCGGGTTTTCTCTTGCTGCTAAAACCGTATCAGTTGGTTTTAGGCGCGGTAGCAGGTGCTTCCTGCGCGGCGGCGTCTTTCGATTCAGACTGAGCTTTGGCGGCTTCGGCGTTTTCTTTCGCCGCCTCGTTCACTTTATCCTGTGCTTTGTTCATGTCTTGCTGAGCTTGCTCAGCGTGTTGGTTGGCATCTTGAGCTTTGTCCTCGGATTTTTTATCGCAGGCAGCGAGGCCGAGGGAAGCGGCCAACATCAAGGCAATAGCAAAAGTCTTACGCATGGGGTGTTTCTCCTTATGGAAATAACTACTGGCCTTTTGAACGCCACCCCTTGAATTAAGTTCCTGTTGTGTAACAGATATATAACTTTGCACTGCGATGGAACTTTGTGGATTGCGCCTGTTGTCAGGTCTCGTCACTCACTGGAGCGTTGATCGAATGGCCGAAGACCCCGTTTTTGAGCGTGCGACACGTTTTCTATCCGCACTCAGGCATTGCCAGGTGCTGGGCTTGAAGTTGCACAGTGCCAGTCGTGACGGGCTGACGGTCATCTTGCCGTTCAGCCCGAAAATCGTCGGCAATCCGCTGACGGGCATCATCCACGGCGGGGCCTTGACCTCATTGATGGACACCGCGTGCGGCATGTCGACCTTATGTGTGCTGCCGCAATTCGAAGTCTGTCCCACCCTCGATCTGCGCATCGACTACATGCACGCCGCCGAGCCCCATAAGGATGTCTACGGCTTCGCGCAATGCTACCGAGTCACCCCGGACGTGATCTTCACCCGGGGTTTCGCCTACCAGGACGATCCCGAACAACCCATCGCCCACGTGGTGGGTACCTTCATGCGCCTGGGCCAGCATGCCAGGGGAATAGGGAAGGGCGGCCCGATGACCGCTGTGGGCCAGCCATGACCGATATCACTCAGGAACAACTGTGCCGCGCCTGCGAGCAGGGCGACTACGCGCTGCTGCTCGCTTCGATCCCCTATGCCCAACTCATCGGCGTCCAATGCACGCGCCAGGGCGACGACTTGTTGTTTCGCCTGCCGGCCAACAAAGACAACATTGGTAACCCTTTACTGCCGGCCATCCATGGTGGGGTCATCGCCGGTTTCATGGAACTGGCCGCTGCCGTGCATCTGTTGATCGCCACCGGCACGCCAGGCATACCGAAAATCATCGATTTTTCCCTGGATTACCTGCGCACCGGGCAGTTTCGCGACACCTATGCCAAATGCCAGGTCTGGCGCCAGGGCCGGCGGGTCGCCAACGTCGCGATCACCGCCTGGCAAGACGTCGAGGCCGAACCCATCGCCACTGCCCGGGCGCATTTCAAGATCCAGGAGCCGTCAAAACCGGATCGCCCTTGAAATCATCAGCGTTGCCCCCACCTTGAGGACATCCCGCCGCCAATCTCAGCGAGGCGGACACCACCATCCACTTGGAGTTTGATGACCATGAGCGTGGAAACTCAAAAGGAAACCCTGGGCTTCCAGACCGAGGTGAAGCAACTGCTGCACCTGATGATTCACTCGCTGTATTCCAATAAGGAAATTTTCCTTCGCGAGTTGATTTCGAACGCCTCTGACGCTGTCGACAAATTACGTTTCGAAGCCCTTTCCAAGCCTGAATTGCTGGAAGGCGGCGCTGAGCTGAAAATCCGTGTGAGCTTCGACAAGGACGCGAAAACCGTCACCCTCGAAGACAACGGCATCGGCATGAGCCGCGAAGAGGTGATCACGCACCTGGGCACTATCGCCAAGTCTGGCACTGCCGATTTCATGAAGAACCTGTCCGGCGACCAGAAGAAAGATTCCCACCTGATCGGCCAGTTTGGCGTCGGTTTCTATTCCGCGTTCATCGTTGCCGACCAGGTCGAAGTGTTCAGTCGCCGTGCCGGCCTCGCTGCGAGCGAAGGCGTGCACTGGTCGTCCAAGGGCGAGGGCGAGTTTGAAGTCGCCACCATCGACAAGGCTGATCGCGGTACCCGCATCGTGCTGCACCTCAAGTCCGGTGAAGACGAGTTCGCCGATGGCTGGCGCTTGCGCAACATCATCAAGAAGTACTCCGACCACATCGCGCTGCCGATCGAGCTGCCGAAGGAAGTCACCGCTGCCGAAGGCGAAGAAAAGCCTGAAGTGGAATGGGAAACCGTCAACCGCGCCAGTGCCTTGTGGACCCGTCCGCGCACCGAGGTGAAAGACGAGGAATACCAGGAGTTCTACAAGCACATCGCCCACGACTTCGAGAACCCGCTGAGCTGGAGCCATAACAAGGTCGAAGGCAAGCTGGAGTACAACTCGCTGCTGTACGTGCCGGCCCGTGCACCGTTCGACCTGTACCAGCGCGAAGCGCCACGCGGCCTGAAGCTGTACGTGCAGCGCGTGTTCGTGATGGACCAGGCCGAATCGTTCCTGCCGCTGTACCTGCGCTTCATCAAGGGTGTGGTGGACTCCAACGATTTGTCGCTGAACGTTTCGCGGGAAATCCTGCAGAAAGATCCGATCATCGATTCCATGAAGTCGGCACTGACCAAGCGCGTGCTGGACATGCTGGAAAAACTGGCGAAGAACGAGCCCGAGCAGTACAAGAGCTTCTGGAAAAACTTCGGCCAGGTGATGAAAGAAGGTCCGGCCGAGGACTTCGCCAACAAAGAGAAGATCGCCGGCCTGCTGCGCTTTGCGTCGACCCAAGGTGATGATGGCGAGCAGATCGTTGGCCTGGCCGATTACCTGGCTCGCGCCAAGGAAGGTCAGGACAAGATCTACTACCTGACCGGTGAAACTTATGCACAGGTCAAGAACAGCCCGCACCTGGAAGTCTTCCGCAAGAAAGGCATCGAAGTGCTGCTGCTGACCGACCGCATCGACGAGTGGCTGATGAGCTACCTCAACGAGTTCGACGGCAAGAGCTTTGTCGACGTGGCCCGTGGTGACCTGGACCTCGGCAACCTGGATTCGGAAGAAGACAAGAAAGCCGCCGAAGAAGTCGCCAAGAGCAAGGAAGGCCTGGTCGAGCGGATCAAGACGGCCCTGGGCGATGCTGTCAGCGAAGTGCGTGTCTCGCACCGCCTGACCGATTCCCCGGCGATCCTGGCCATCGGTGAGCAGGACCTGGGCCTGCAAATGCGCCAGATCCTCGAAGCCAGCGGCCAGAAAGTCCCGGACTCCAAGCCGATCTTCGAATTCAACCCGGCGCACCCGCTGGTGGAAAAACTCGACAACGAGCAGAGCGAAGAGCGTTTCGGCGATCTGTCGCACATCCTGTTCGACCAAGCGGCCCTGGCGGCTGGCGACAGCCTGAAGGACCCGGCGGCGTATGTGCGTCGCCTGAACAAGCTGCTGGTTGAACTGTCAGCTTAAACAAGTGCAGGAAAAACCCGCTTCGGCGGGTTTTTTCATTTCTGGTGTTCAGTCAAAAAGGAGTCCGACATGAGTCAGGTTACGGTTCGTTCGCTGGTCTATCAGATCGAAGGTCAAACCTATGAAGGCCGCCTGGCCTTCGACGTCAGCCAACAGGGCTCGCGCCCGGGGTTGCTGATGGCGCCGAATTGGATGGGCGTAGGGGCGGGGGCCGAGGACATCGCCAGATCGGTGGCGGCCAACGGTTATGTGGTGTTGATCGCCGACCTCTACGGGCAGACGGTCCGCCCGAGCAATGCTGATGAGGCGGGGGCGGCGATGATGCCCCTCAAGAACGACCGGGCGTTGTTGCGCAAGCGCATGCAGGCGGCGCTCGAGCAACTGCAGAGCCAGGGCGAAGCGCAGGTCGACGCTTCCAGGCTGGCCACGTTCGGCTTTTGCTTCGGGGGTTGCTGCGCCCTGGAACTGGCCCGCAGCGGCGCACCGCTGAAGGCGGCGATTTCCTTCCACGGCACCCTGGATACACCGACCCCGGCCGATGCGCAGAACATCAAGGGCGCGGTGTTGGTCATGCATGGCGCCTCGGACCCGCTGGTGCCGAAAGAGCAGCTACCGGCCTTCGAAGATGAAATGAACGCCGCCGGGGTGGATTGGCAACTGCTGAGCTACGGCGGTGCAGTGCATTCGTTCACCGACCCGCAGGCCAATGTGCCGGGCAAGATGATGTACGACGCCAAGGTCGCCGGGCGGGCGTTCCGGTCGATGCATAACTTGTTGGATGAAGTGTTCAGGGGCTGAGATTGGGGCGTTTGATACAAAACCATCGCGAGCAAGCTCGCTCCCACATTTGACCGGGGGGGTCGCAGCACTTGCGAACGACACCGATCCAGTGTGGGAGCGAGCTTGCTCGCGATGACTGCCTGACAGGCAACCTTGAATCTAGGGCAACTCGATCCGCTCACTTTCCCCCGGCACCGTCGGCCAGTCCCCAGCCGCCCAGCGCCGGCGGGCTTCATCGATCCGGGCCGGGTCGCTGGAAACGAAGTTCCAGTTGATCCGTCGCGGCCCGTCCAGGGGCGCACCGCCGAATAGCACGGCGTGGCAGTCACTGTCGGCAAACAGCGTCATTTCTTCCCCTGTCGGCAAGATCACCAGGGAAAGGGCTTCTACCGGCTCGCCATCCAATAAGGCCTCGCCGCTCAGCACATACAGGGCTCGCTCTGCATGCTCGTTGGGAATCAACAAGGTCGTCGCGGTCTGCAGGTTCAATTCGGCATACAGCGTCGGCGACAGCACTGGCACTGGCGATTCCAGGCAAAAGCCTGACCCGGCGATCATCCGGATGCTGACCCCCAGGTTCTCGCTGACCGGCAGGCTCTGTGCCGGGTGATGGCTGTAGTGCCCGGGGCCTTGTTCATGGACCTTGGGCGAGGCCAGCCAGACTTGCAATCCGTGCATGACGAACGTGCTGCCCAGCAATGACTCGGGGGTGCGCTCGACGTGGGCGATGGCGCTGCCGGCGGTCATCCAACTGACATCCCCGGCGTCCACCACCTGGTCGGAACCCAGGCTGTCCTTGTGCTGGAGTTTTCCTTCGAACAGGTAGGTGAGGGTGGACAGGCCGATATGCGGATGCTGGCGGATATTCATGCCTCTCCCGGCCGGGTAGGTGGTTTGCAGCATGTGATCGAAGAACACGAAAGGCCCGACGCTGCGGCATTTGGCGGACGGCAGCGGGCGAAGAATCGGCTGGCCTTCGACATCTTCGGCGCGGGGGCGAACGGTCAGGGGAGTGCTCATGTTGTCTTCCAGGTTGAACAACGGTTGCACGAAGCATAACCCGTCGCCGGCAGACGCGGCAGATACCCCTTGAACCCCGGCGGGACGGTTGGGGTCTACGCTGTTCAAGGCTTCTGGAGACTGCCCGTGCCCCTGACCCGTTTGATCTGCGCCTGGCTACTGGTCGTTTCCAGCAACGGCGCCGTGGCTCGCGAGTATGCCTACAGCGATGCACACCTGCATTACGTCGATTTCTTCCAGGAAACCGCCGGCATGCCCAAGTTGCTCCAGGCGATGGCGGACAATCGCATTGAGCATGTGATGATTTCCGGTGTGCCGGTGGCCAAGAAATGGCATGAGGACGAGCCCAAGCGTCCGCGCTATTACGCCGGTGACGATGCGGATGCCTACTGGTACAGCGCCACCGACGTGATTGTCGCCGCGGCGGTGAGCAAGCTGACCGATGAGCAGCGCCGGCACTTTCATCCATTCCTGTCGGGCTTCAATCCCAACGACAAGAACTCCGCCGCCCATATCCAGCGCATGCTCGATCTCTACCCGGGTTTGTGGCAAGGCATCGGCGAGGTCTTCACCCGCCATGACGATCTGACGGCGCTGACCTCGGGCGACACCCCACGGGCCAACAACGAAGCCATGACGCGGATCTATCACCTGGCGGCCGAGAACGACCTGCCGGTGATGCTGCATTCCAACATCACTTCCAAGCGTGAGAAAAATCCGCTGTACCTGGCAGAAATCGAGGAGCCGTTGCGCAATCATCCGCACACGCGCTTCATCTGGGCCCATGCCGGTACCAGCATGGAAATCCATCGCCACCAGACCCGCTTGGATTTTCTGTTGCCGACCCTGATCCGCATGCTCGAGGCCTATCCCAATCTGTACATAGACCTGTCCTGGAGCGTGCTCACGCCGTACTTGCTGGACGAGGCGGGCAAACCCCGGGATGAGTGGGTAACGCTGGTGGAGCGCTTTCCCGAGCGCTTCATGGTGGGCTCGGATGTCGTCGGGCGGTTCAACAAGTTGGGCAAGGAGCTGCGCAGCTTCGGTCCGTTTCTCGATGCCTTGCCCGAAGACGTGGCGCGGAAGGTGGCGCGGGATAACTTTCTGGCGGTGTTGTGTGGGAGCAAGGCTTGCCCGCGATGAAGACGACGCCGGTTCTCGGGGAAACGAGGTGCCTGCATCGCGAGCAAGCTTTGCTCCCACAGAGCAACATCGCTTTGTCATCAGCCTGTCACTCCCGCGTCATACCCTCGCGCTCATCTCAATCAAGGAGCGCACTATGCATCTCACCCGTTCAAGCGCACTGGTCGCGCTGTTGTTGACCTGCGGCCTGGCACAGGCCGAAGTCCGTGTCGAAGGCCCGGTGGAGTACGGTGTTTTCGAAGGGCCGCAAGCCGAGCTGCAATCGGGAGAGCGGGTCCTGCGGCGCGGCAACGAGCAGATCCGCCAGACCGAGAGCGTGCCGGCGAAGCTGGGTACCAAGTTCGGCATGCGCTACCAGTTGGCCGGCAAGGTCGCGGATGACCAGCCGTTGACCCTGTTGTACTTCACCCCCGGCATCCGCACCCCCGATGGCGTGCGCCACGACAAGTTCGAGGTCATCCAGAAACTGGTGCCCGGCGCGCCCCAGGATGTCATGGCCTATGAATTCACCGAAAGCCACGAAGTGGTGCCGGGGGAGTGGCGGTTCATGGTGTTCCAGGGTGATCGGCTGCTGACGCAGCAGCGGTTTGTCGTGCGCTGATTGAGGGAACACGTGGGAGCGAGTTCGCTCCCACAATGAACTCAGGCATATTCGCCAGGCAAAAAAAACGCCCCGAACCAGTCGGGGCGTTTTTGTGTGTGGCGTAGCGGCGGGGCTTACTTGCCCTGCCAGCGCTTCAGTACCAGGGTGGCGTTGGTGCCGCCGAAGCCGAAGCTGTTGCTCATCACGGTATTGATGGTGGCGTTTTCGCGAGTCTTGGTCAGGATTGGCAGATCGGCTACTTCTGGGTCCAGCTCGTCGATGTTGGCCGAACCGGCCATGAAGTTGCCTTCCATCATCAGCATGCAGTAGATCGCTTCGTGAACGCCGGCGGCGCCCAGGGAGTGACCCGACAGGCTCTTGGTGGAGCTGATGGCCGGGGCATTGCCGCCGAACACTTCGCGCACACCTTTCATTTCCGCGACGTCGCCGACCGGGGTCGAGGTGCCGTGGGTGTTCAGGTAGTCGATCGGTGCGTCAACGGTGGACATGGCCATCTGCATGCAACGGATGGCGCCTTCGCCACTTGGGGCGACCATGTCGTAGCCGTCGGAAGTGGCGCCGTAGCCGACGATTTCCGCGTAGATCTTGGCGCCACGGGCCAGGGCGTGTTCCAGCTCCTCGACCACCACCATGCCACCGCCGCCGGCGATGACGAAACCGTCACGGTCGGCATCGTAGGCACGGGAAGCTTTTTCCGGCGTGTCGTTGCGCTTGCTGGACAGGGCGCCCATGGCGTCGAACAGGAACGATTGGCTCCAATGTTCCTCTTCACCGCCGCCAGCGAACACGACGTCCTGCTTGCCCATCTGGATCTGTTCCATGGCGTTGCCAATGCAGTGGGCACTGGTGGCGCAGGCAGAGGCGATGGAGTAGTTCAGGCCCTTGATCTTGAACGGCGTGGCCAGGCAGGCGGAAACCGTGCTGCTCATGGTCCGAGTGACGCGGTATGGGCCAACGCGCTTGACGCCTTTCTCGCGCAGGATGTCCAGCGCTTCCATCTGATTCAAGGTGGAGGCGCCACCGGAACCGGCGATCAGGCCGGTGCGCGGGTTGGAAACCTGCTCTTCGGTCAGCCCGGAGTCAGCGATGGCGTCCTTCATGGCCAGGTAGGCGTAAGCCGCCGCGTGGCCGACGAAACGGTAGATCTTGCGATCGATCAGCTCTTCGAGGGGAAGGTCAATGGAGCCGGAAACCTGGCTACGCAGACCCATTTCGGCATATTCCGGGTTGAACCGGATGCCAGGGCGACTTGCACGCAGGTTAGCGGAGACGGTCTCTTTGTCATTGCCCAGGCACGAAACGATGCCCAGACCAGTGATAACGACGCGGCGCATGCGGATAACCCTTAGAAGTTGTCAGTGGAGGTGAAAACGCCGACCCGAAGGCCTTCGGCGGTGTAGATCTCGCGACCATCCACGGCAACCGAACCATCGGCAATGGCCATGTTCAGCTTGCCCTTGAGGACGCGTTTGATATGAATGTTATAGGTGATTTTCTTGGCGGTCGGGAGGACCTGACCAAAGAACTTCACTTCGCCCGAACCCAGGGCGCGACCGCGACCCGGCAGGCCTTGCCAGCCGAGGAAGAAACCGACCAGTTGCCACATGGCGTCCAGGCCCAGGCAGCCCGGCATCACCGGATCACCTTCGAAATGGCAGGCGAAGAACCACAGGTCCGGAGTGATATCCAGCTCGGCGACCAATTCACCTTTGCCGTACTTGCCACCCTCTTCGCTGATATGGGTGATGCGATCCACCATCAGCATGTTCGGGGCGGGCAGTTGCGCGTTACCTGGGCCGAACAGCTCACCGCGACTGCAGCGCAGCAGATCTTCCCGGGTAAAGGCGTTTTGTTTGGTCATGCGAGCTCCTCAATAGTCCCATGCGGCAGGGTGGGGCAAATCTTCCCGGCCGATCGAAGCGTTCATGCCTCGAGTCGACAGCCTACTCATAGACTATTGCGTTGTAGTGAAAGTCACAGCACACGGGAAATGAATGTACACCTGTGCACTGAAATTTTTATTCAAGCCCCAATCGAGGCTTGTTCGGGTGCCTAAGACTGCCGCACTTTCGCCTTTCACGCCAGTCACAGATGGTCCAGTGACCTGTTCTAGTTCACCCAGCGCTGCAGAATCTGCTGCAGGTCGTTCCTTTTGAACGGCTTGGCCAGGTAATCGTTCATGCCCGCCGCGAGGCAGGCTTCGCGGTCACCCTGCAAGGCGTTGGCCGTCAGGGCGATGATCGGCACCTCGCCGCAGCCTGGCAACTGACGGATCTGCCGCGTGGCTTCGTAGCCATCGATGATGGGCAATCGGCAATCCATGAGGATCGCTTCGAAAATCAGGCTTTCGGCGCTGCGTACAGCTTGGGCGCCATCGGTGGCGATGCTGACGGTGAAGCCGAGGCTGCGCAGCATGGCTTCGACCACCGTCTGGTTGACCGGATTGTCTTCCACCAGCAACACGTTGCGGCCTTCGCCATCGCCGCTGCCAACCGGCAGGCGCGGCGCCAGGATCGGTGGTGTCTGGCGCGACAGGGCCAGCGGGATTTCGAGGGTGAACACCGAGCCCTGGCCTTCTTCGCTCTGGGCCCGCAGCGTCCCGCCCATGCGCTCGGCCAGGGTACGGGCGATCGGTAGGCCCAGGCCGGTGCCGCCGTAGCGCCGGGAGATCGAATTGTCGGCCTGCTGGAAGGCGTCGAACATGCGCTCCAGGCTCTCTGCCGGGATACCGATGCCACTGTCGCGCACTGTGCAGGTGAACCACAGCAGTTCGTGGTCCAGGGCCTGCCACTGGCATTGCACGGTGACACGGCCTTGCTCGGTGAATTTCAGTGCATTGCCGATCAGGTTGACCAGGATCTGCCGTATCCGCGTCGGATCGCCCTGGACCTGCAAGGCCTGCATGTCGTCCGGGACCAGCAGGTCCAGGCCCAGCTTGCGCTGCGCGGCGCTGTGCTGGAACGACTGCGCGCAACTGCTCACCAGCTCTGCCAGGTTGAACGGGATGTGCTCCAGCTCCAGGGCCGAGCGTTCGATGCGCGAGAAATCGAGGATATCGTTGATCACCTTCAGCAGGTGTTCGGTGGATTCCGAGGCCAACGCCGTGTACTCGTGCTGCTCGTCGGTCATGCGGGTGGTTTCCAACAACTGCAGCATGCCCAGTACACCGTTCATGGGCGTGCGCAGTTCATGGCTCATCATCGCCAGGAATTCGGACTTGGCGCTGTTGGCTTTTTCCGCTTCTTCGCGGGTCTTGATCAACTGTGCCATGGCCTGGTGCTGTTCGCGGCTGGCTTGCCCCAAACCATCGGCCAGGTTGTTGATGTGCCGCGACAAGGCCCCCAGTTCGGCGTCGTCGACGATGGGCAGCGGGGTGCTGTAGTCGCCTTGCTGGATGGCCTTGACCGCGTTGCCGATATCGCGGATCGGCCGGGACAGGTTGGTCGCCAGCCGGCGTGCCACCAGGAAGGTGAACAGCAGGGCGAACAGCGCCAGGATCGCGGCCTTGAACAGGATTTCCTGCTGCCGCTGACTGAAGGCGTCACTGGACATGCCGACGATCACGCGGCCCAGGTAATCTTCGCCGGAGGCCTCCACGGATGGGCTGTTGCCCTGCAGGAAGTCATTGTTCAGGGCGATGCGCTGCAGGCGCACCGGGGCCTGGAAGACTTCGACCTGCTGGGCACGGCTGCGGGTTTGCTCGGGTTGTTCGACGTACACCAGGACCTTGTCGGTGCTGTCCTGGATCTCCAGGAAGCGCACGTGTGGGGTCGCCAGGGTGGCGGTGAGCAGGCTTTCCAACACTTCTTTGTTGCCGGAAATCACCCCGTATTCCGTGGCAGGGGCCAGTTGGTTGGCGATCAGTTGCCCGGTGTGATTGAGTTCCTGGCGCAAGTCCTGGATCCGCACGAAGGTAAAGAAACTGATCAGCAGCACGGTCAGCAACAATGCCGGGCCGAGGGCGATGAGCTGGGTTCGGGTGTTGATGTCCCAACGGCGACGCAAGGTCATGGGCGGTGTTCTCCTTCGGCCAACGTTGCCGCGACGGATTCGGCATCAATCGGTTCGATCCCCAGTGAGCGGGAGACTTGCCGGTTGCCCAGGACCTTGAAACGGTCCGGATAGAGGGTGCGCGGCCAGGTGGTGGCGGGCCGGTCGAGCAGCTCGTCGAGAATCGCCAGCCAGTCTTGTTGGTCGCTATAGGTGCTGGCCAGGCTGCCGGCCTTGACGAACGCGGCGCTGGGCCCGATCAGGGCGCGTTGCCGGGCGTAGCTGCTGAGCAACAGGTTCTTCACGGTCTTGGGGTTGTACAAGTCGGGGTCATCGAGACCCAGCAGCACGTCGCTCTGGCCCAGCAGGTTTTGCAGGGGACGGCTGTCGTTGGTGTCGTCCCAGCGTTCGCTGACGATGGCCAGGCCCAGCGGTGCCGCGGCCTGTTGAATGTCCTTGAGCAGGAATTCGCTGTGGGTGTCGTAAAGCACACCGACCCGTCGCACCTGCGGCAGGATGGTGCGAATCAGCCGCAATTGCCGCGCCATCGGTGGATCGCTCCACAGCAGGCTCAGGTGCGCAGGCGTTGCTTCGCCCAGGCGATCGCGGGCTTGCTGGCGGCTGATGCGCAGCACCAGGGTGGCCGGGCCCCGGGCGTCTTGCAGGCGCCAGTCGAGGCTGGGCAGGTCAAGCAGGACCAGGCGGACATTGCCCGGCAACTTGTCTGGCGCTGGCAGGTTGGCCAGCGGCGTGAACCGCACGCTGTCTTCGGGGCGCAGGGTTTTCAGGGCCTGGGTAAAAGATTGCACGCCGGGGCTGTCCTCGGCGCCGGTCAGCAGGATCTCGGCGGCCCGGGCCTCGATGGTCGCCAGCCAACCGGCAAACGCCAGGCATAGGGCTAGCGTCAGGCGGCCATGAAATGGCGTCTTGCGCGGTGGGCGTCGGGACATCTAGAAGGACAACTCCGCGCTGAAGTACACGACATGGCGGGAGTCGTAGCGGTTGTCGATAAAGGTGGTGGGCTGGTTGTCCAGGCGTTGCTGCAGGACCCCCGCCAGTTCCAGGCTGGCCTTGCCCAGGGGAATGCGCCGGGCGAGGCGGGTGTCCATCCGTTCGTAGCGATAGCCATTGAGGGCGTCGGCGGCGTAATAGAACAACGCACTGTTCCAGCCTTGGCCCCAGTCCCGTAGCCAGCCGGCCGAACCGCTGTTGCGGGCGGTCAGTTGTTCGTCGAGGGGGTTGCTGGCCTGGGCGTCGACATAGGCATAGGTCAGGCGCAGGCGGTCGGTGCTGGTCAAGCGCCAGTCGAACTGGGTTTCAGCCCCGGAGAATTGCGATTCGTTGCTGTTGCTGGCGATGTACTGATTGTTGCGCAACGGTTCGCTGATCATGCCGGTGATTTCGTCATGGAACAGTTTCACGTCGACCGCCAGCCCCAGATCCACGAAATAACCGTTGTAGCCCAGTTCCCGGGAGCGCATGTGCTCTTGCTCCAGGTTGCCCGGGCCGCGGGTCCGGACGAAGTAACGGGCGCTGTTCTGGCCGAAGGCGGCGGGTTGCAGGTTGGTGACCTGATAGCTCCAGTTGACGTTGTTCTCGAACATGTCCGGGGAGCGCACGGCTTCGGAGTACACCGCCCTCAGGCCGTGGCGCGGGGTGATCAGGTAGTTGACCGCGACCCGTGGGGTCAGCGAGCTGCCGGTCAGGCGGGTGTCTTCGAACATCGCGCCGCCCTGCAACAACCAATGTTCGGTGGCCCGCCATTCGAGCTGGCCGAACAGGCGCCACGTGGTGTCGTCCAGGGTGCCGTTGAAGTAGGTTTCCGAGTCGGCCCGGTCATAGCGATAGTTGGCGCCGGTGACCAGTCGCAGGCTGTCGGACAGGCTCAGGGTGTCCTGGATCTCCAGGTCGTAGCGCGATTCCCGGGCGCTTTGGTCGATGTCGCCGCACAGGGTTTGCGAGGCGCCGTTGCGCCACTGGTCGAGCACCTGATTGGCCAACGTTTGTTCCTGTGGCGTGCCGGCTGGCGCGCCGCTGTTGATGTAGCTGGGGATATTGCGTGCCAGCTTCTCGGCATAGTTGGGGTTGAGCTGCCACAGGTCGGTCAGTTGCGGGCTGAAGGACACCTCGGCGTCGCAGGCGCGCCAGGTCTGCTGGCGATCCCAGTGCTGGATCGAACCCTGTACATAAAGACTGTGGTCGGGGTCCAGGTCCAGGTTCCAGCGCAGTGAGCCGGCGTAGTCCTTGGCGATGACGTCGGAGTTATCCCCAGCGGCTGTAATCCCGGCAAACACGGGATGGTAGGTATAGGGCCGCTGATTGGTCCCGTCCTTGGCGTTCAATTGCCAATCGATACTTTGCTGCTCGTCCAACGTCTGGCTGACGGACAGGTTGAAGCGGTTCAGGCGGCGGCTGTCGCGGTAATCGGCGCCGTTGCGGTCGCTGTCAAAGCCATCGTCTTCCTGGCCGGACAACGACAGCCGCAGGTCGCCGCCGTCCCAGCCGCTGCCCTGGCTGGCGTACCAGTCGCTGATGCCACGCTGGCCACGGGTGATTTTCAGCCGGGTGCCATGGCTGTCGGCCGGGGCGCGGGTGATGATATTGACCACCGCCATCAGCGCATTGGCGCCGTAGCTGACGGTGTTGGGGCCGCGGAAGACTTCGATCCGCTCGATGTCCTCCATGGCCACCGGAATATCGCTCCAGTCCACCGTGGCCAGGCCGGCGCGGTATACCGAGCGGCCGTCGATCAGCACTTGCATGCGGCGGGCTTCGCTGGCGTTGGTGCCATGGTAGTTCACGGCAGCCTGGTTGCCGCTGATGTTGCCGACCATCATGCCCGGCACCAGGCGCAGCAGTTCGCTGATATCGCGAGCGCCGCTGGCCTTGATCAACTCGCTGTCGAGCACGGTCATGCTGCCTGGCACTGCCGCTGGTGATTGCTTGAGGCGCGTGGCCGTCAGCACCTGGGGCATGGGCTGGCTGTCCACGAACAGGTCGTCGCCCAGCACTGGCGGGCTGATGATCAGTGCCAATAGCAGGGACGAACCTGGACGGGAAGGGCCAACGGACACGGCACAGCCTTTGAGATAGGGTGGATGGCGGGCATGTTAACCGAGCTGAACGACTTTTCCATTCGCGTTGACAGCATTTTCCTAGGAATTGATGGTCAGCTTCCTACAGCTGGTGGTAATTGTTGCCGGGGCTGGTCGCGCTCTGGCCGCTCCGTATAATGCCCCGCATTGCCACTTGGTATGGATGAACGGATTGCATATGACTGAACAGCGCCCGATTGCTGTCCTGGGAGGCGGGAGTTTCGGCACCGCCGTGGCTAACCTGCTGGCCGAGAATGGTCACCCGGTGCGCCAGTGGATGCGTGACCCGGAGCAGGCCGAGGCCATCCGGGTCAATCGCGAGAACCCGCGTTACCTCAAGGGCATCAAGATCCACCCGGAAGTGGAACCGGTGACTGACTTGCAGGCAACCCTGGAGGGCAGCGACCTGTTCTTCGTCGCCCTGCCGTCCAGCGCCTTGCGTTCGGTGCTGGCGCCCTACGCGGAACGCTTGAGCGGCAAGCTGTTGGTGAGCCTGACCAAGGGCATCGAAGCCAAGACCTTCAAGCTGATGAGCGAGATTCTCGAAGAAATCGCGCCCAAGGCTCGGATCGGTGTGATCTCCGGGCCGAACCTGGCGCGGGAAATCGCTGAGCATGCGCTGACCGCTACGGTGGTCGCCAGTGAGGATGAGGAGCTGTGCCAGCGGGTCCAGGCGGCACTGCATGGCCGTACCTTCCGGGTCTACGCCAGTGCCGACCGTTTCGGTGTGGAGCTGGGCGGGGCGTTGAAGAACGTCTATGCCATCATCGCCGGCATGGCGGTGGCGCTGGGCATGGGCGAGAACACCAAGAGCATGCTGATCACCCGTGCGCTGGCGGAAATGACCCGCTTTGCCGTCAGTCAGGGCGCCAATCCGATGACCTTCCTGGGGTTGGCCGGCGTGGGCGACCTGATCGTCACCTGTTCCTCGCCCAAGAGCCGCAACTACCAGGTCGGTTTTGCCCTCGGCCAAGGCTTGAGCCTCGACGAGGCCGTGTCGCGCCTGGGTGAAGTGGCCGAAGGGGTCAATACCCTCAAGGTGCTCAAGGCCAAGTCCCAGGAGGCGGGGGTGTACATGCCACTGGTCGCCGGGTTGCACGCGATCCTGTTTGAAGGGCGCACGCTCGAACAGGTGATCGAGCTGTTGATGCGTGGCGAACCGAAGACCGATGTCGATTTCATTTCCACCAGCGGTTTCAACTGAACCTTTATTGACCGCAAGCAGGAGCGAGCCATGAACGATCCGCAAGGGCAACCCCAATACGAATCCATCCTGCTGCGTGTGCTGTGGATGGTGATTTACCTGCTGGTCTGGCAGGTGGCGCAATTCATCCTCGGCGCCGTGGTGCTGGTGCAGTTGATCTATCGGCTGATCTACGGCGCACCCAGTGCCAGCCTGATGAATTTCGGCGACAGCCTGAGCCAGTTCCTGGCCCAGATCGGTCGTTTCGGCACCTTTCACAGCGACCAGAAACCCTGGCCGTTCGCGGACTGGCCGACCCCGCGCACCCCGGAAGGTGAAGCACCTCACACCGTGGCGCCGGCCCCGCATCCCGCCCGGGACGAGGAGCCGAAGCTATGAAGTTGTGGGTGTTGCGTCATGGTGAGGCGGAGCCGTACGGTGCCCGTCCGGATCCGGAGCGGGCCCTGACGGCTCACGGTCGCGAGGAAGTGTTGCGCAGTGCCGCGCAATTGATCGGCCAGCCCCTGGCCGCCATTTACGCAAGTCCCTACTTGCGCGCCCAACAGACCGCACAACTGGTGCGCGAAGCGCTGGGTTTTCAGCCTGAGCTGATCACGGTGAACTGGCTCACGCCGGACACCCGGCCGCAAAAAGTCCTGGAGCGCCTCGAGGACCAGGACAATGTGCTGCTGGTCAGTCATAACCCCTTGGTGGGCAGCTTGCTGGGCTTTCTGCAGCACGGCCATCTGCAACACCCCGAGCAAGTGCAAACCGCCGGCCTGGCCGAGCTGGAAGGCGACATGCCGCTGGCCGGGGCGATGAAGCTCAAAGGGATCAGGCATCCCTGAGCAGATCGATTGCAGGACTGGGTAAAACAACAATCACACAGGAAGGGCAACGATGAGTCTGTGGCGCACCACCCCCAACATCGAGCAACTGAACGCCGCCGGTAAAAACACCATCAGTGAAGTGCTGGACATTCGTTTCGAGTCGTTCGACGACGAATCCCTGACCGCCAGCATGGTGGTCGATCATCGCACTCACCAGCCGTTCGGCCTGCTGCATGGCGGTGCTTCGGTGGTGTTGGCCGAAACGGTCGGGTCCATGGCGGCCTATCTCTGTGTCGATGCCAGCAAGTTCTATTGCGTGGGCCTGGAGATCAACGCCAACCATCTGCGCGGCGTGCGCAGCGGACGGGTGACCGCCACGGCCCGGATGGTCCACCTGGGCCGCACCACCCAGGTCTGGGACATTCGCCTGGTCAATGACGAGGGCAAGGTCAATTGCGTGTCGCGCCTGACCATGGCCGTGGTGCCGCTGGGCGAGCAACCGCCGGCGCGTTGATGTTCTAGCTGGACGCAATCCTGTCATGGGGTGATTTCCTGTGGGAGAAGGCTTGCCCGCGATGGCGTCGACGCGCAACACCTGATCCACCCCAGCGTCTGCATCGCGGGCAAGCCTTGCTCCCACAAGTCTCCTCGCCACATGGGGCAGTGCTTACCGCTTGATAGCCCCATAGCCCAAGCCCGACTGTCATCATTCCTGTCAGTTACGGTCATTGCCGTGCCGTCGGGTTCTGCGGACAATCTGCCCCAGTTCCCCCAATGGATCGGCTGTCATGTCGCAACAGATTTTTTTCGCCCACGCCAACGGTTTTCCCTCGGCCACCTACGGCAAACTGTTCGCCGCGCTGGCGCCGCAGTACCAGGTCGCGCATCTGGAGTTGCACGGTCATGACCCGCGTTTCCCGGTTGACGATAACTGGCACAACCTGGTGGACGAACTGATTCATCACCTGGAGCAGCAACCGGCGCCGGTGTGGGGCGTTGGTCACTCCCTGGGCGGCGTGCTGCACCTGCACGCGGCGTTGCGCTGCCCCCAGTTGTATCGCGGCGTGGTCATGCTCGATTCGCCGGTGCTGACCCGTACCGACCAGTGGGTGATCCTGGCCGCCAAGCGCCTGGGCTTCATCGACCGCCTGACACCCGCGGGCCGGACCCTGGGTCGGCGTGAGGAGTTCGCTGACCTGGAGTCCGCCCGGCAGTATTTTGCCGGCAAGACCCTGTTCCGCGGCTTTGACCCGGATTGCTTCGACGCCTACCTGCAACACGGCCTGCAACAAGTCGGCGACCGGCTGCGACTGCGCTTTGACCCTGCCACCGAAATCAGCATTTACCGCGGCGTGCCGCACACCAGCCCCGGACGGCCCCGCAAGCTCAAGGTGCCGCTGGCCGTGGTGCGAGGCCGGCAGAGTCGCGTGGTGATGCGTCATCACACCCGTTCGGTGGGGCGCATGCTCCATGGCGAATCCCTGAGCATGCCCGGCGGCCATATGTTTCCCCTCGAACGTCCACAGGACACGGCCAACCTGCTCAAGAACCTGTTCCAGCGTTGGGAAGGGCGCAGCGCATGAGTGTGGTCGAGGAAGTCCGCCTGAGCTTGCCGCACATCGAACTGGCGGCCCACCTGTTCGGGTCGGAAGACGGACTGCCGGTAATTGCCCTGCATGGTTGGCTGGACAACGCCAACAGCTTCGCCCGCCTGGCGCCCAGGCTCGAGGGCCTGCGGGTGATTGCCCTGGACATGGCCGGCCACGGTCACTCCGGGCATCGGCCGCCCGGTGCCGGTTATGCCCTCTGGGACTATGCCCACGATGTGCTGCAAGTCGCCGAACAACTGGGCTTGAAGCGTTTCGCCCTGTTGGGGCATTCCATGGGCGCCATTGTCTCGCTGGTGCTGGCCGGCTCCTTGCCGGAGCGGGTGACGCACCTGGGGCTGATCGACGGGGTGATTCCTCCGACAGCCAAAGGCGATAACGCGGCCGAGCGCATGGGCATGGCCCTGCAAGCCCAGTTGGATCTGCAGCAGAAACGCAAGCCGGTCTACAAAACCCTGGAGCGGGCCATCGAAGCGCGGATGAAGGGGCTGGTGGCGGTCAGCCGCGAGGCCGCTGAACTGTTGGCCCAGCGTGGCCTGATGCCGGTGCCCGGGGGCTATACCTGGCGCACCGACAACCGCCTGACCTTGCCATCGCCTTTGCGCCTGACCGATGAACAAGCCATGGCGTTCGTGGCGCGGGTCGCTTGTCCGGCGCATCTGGTGGTGGCGGCCGACGGCATGCTGGCCCAGCACCCGGCGTTGCTGGAGCGTCTACCCTTCAGTCATGAGCAGTTGCCCGGCGGCCATCATCTACACCTGAACGACGAGGTCGGTGCCACACTTGTAGCAGACTGTTTCAATCGGTTCTTCACCGTTCCTTGACTTGCGGCGGGCAACTGTCGAGGCTGGGCGGGTTGAAAGGGAGACAACCATGACAGACCTCTGTTTATCAGCCTCGCGGTGCATCGACGACGACCGTTGCGTCCACGCGTCCCAGGCCAAGCCGACCCGATGAAGTTATCCGTTCACTCACTCGTCCTGCTGGTGCTGGCCTGCTTCAGCCCGGCGTCGTTCGCCGCCGATGTGCCAGGCAGTCGCGACCTGGAGCGTGTGCCGCGCATGCCCGACGCGCAGATTGTCGATTACCGGCAGACCAGCGACCTGGAACGCGTCTACCCCATGGGCTCGATCCGCAAGATCAGCGGCCAGCTGCGCTTCGACGGCCAGGTCGATGCCCGTGGGAACGTCACGTCGGTCACCTACGAACTGCCGCCGGAACATTCCGCCACCCAGGCCTTTACCGCAGCGCGCGAAGCGTTGCAGAAACAGGGCGCCGAGCTGTTGTTCTGGTGTCAGGCCCGCGATTGCGGCGAAAGCAGCCTGTGGGCCAACGACGTCTTCGGCAACTCCAAGCTCTATGGCGCCGACAACGGCCAGGCCTTCCTGCTGCTGCGCCTGGCGCCACCGACGGACAACACACTGATTGCGCTGTATGCCATCACCCGCGGCAATCGCAAGGCCTACCTGCATGTCGAGCAGTTCGAGGCGAGTGCAGCGCTGGGGGACCTGTTGCCGACGTCGGCCACGCTGCTGCGCCAGCTCAAGGACACAGGGGTCCTGGATTTGCCGCGTCTTGCCGGTGAGCCGGACGACACCTGGTTGCGCCTGTTGTCCCGGGCGCTGAACCTGGACACGGGCTTGCGGGTCAGTATCGCCGGGCCCCGGGCCGAGGATTGGCTTGAGGCTCTGGCGGGCCAGGGTGTCCGGGCGGCGCGCATGGAGGCCGCCAGCGGCGAGGCGGCGGGATTGCACCTGGAGTTGCTGCGCTAAGCTGTTTCGGGGCGGCGGCTTTCACGCCGTTGCCTCGCTCCTGTTCATTTTTTCGAGACCCTACATGATCAATAACGATCGGCTGTTGGTGCAGATCCTGCTCCTGGTGTTGTTCGGTGCAAGCCTCTGGGTCATGGCGCCGTTCTGGTCGGCGCTGTTCTGGGGCGCGGTGCTGGCGTTCGCCAGTTGGCCGCTGATGCGCCTGCTGACCCGCTGGGTCAATGGCCGCGAATCCCTGGCGGCGGCGTTGCTGACGGTGGGTTGGATGCTGCTGGTGGCGGTGCCGCTGGTGTGGCTGGGTTTCAACCTGGCCGACCATGTGCGCGATGCCACCGCATTCATCAAGGACGCACAGGTCGACGGCCTGCCCGAAGCCCCGACCTGGTTGGCCGGTGTACCGCTGGTGGGCGAACGGCTGGTCGGCATCTGGAACAGCATCGACCAGCAGGGGGCCGCGCTGATGGTGTCCGCCAGGCCTTACCTGGGACAGGTCGGCAACTGGCTGCTGGCCCGCAGTGCGCAGATCGGCGGCGGCATACTCGAACTGACCCTGAGCATCGTGTTCGTGTTCTTTTTCTATCGCGATGGCCCGCGCCTGGCGGTGTTCGTCCACGGGTTGCTGGAGCGTCTGATCGGCGACCGCGCCGGTTACTACATCGAACTGGTGGCCGGTACGGTGCAACGGGTGGTCAACGGCGTGATTGGCACTGCGGCAGCCCAGGCCGTGCTGGCGCTGATCGGCTTCCTGATCGCCGGGGTCCCGGGGGCGCTGGTACTGGGTATCGTCACGTTCCTGTTGAGCCTGATCCCCATGGGGCCACCGCTGGTGTGGATCCCTGCCACGGCGTGGCTGGCGTGGAAGGGTGAGTACGGGATGGCGGTGTTTCTTGGCATCTGGGGCACGTTCATCATCAGTGGCGTGGACAACGTGCTCAAGCCGTACCTGATCAGCCGTGGCGGAAACCTGCCCCTGGTCATCGTGCTGCTGGGGGTGTTCGGCGGGTTGATCGCCTTCGGTTTCATCGGCCTGTTCATCGGCCCGACCCTGCTGGCGGTGGCGTATAGCCTGTTGACGGACTGGAGCAAGAGCCAGGCGCGGTAACCCACCCCAGAGGCAAGCACAAACCTTTGTGGCGAGGGGATAAATCCCCTCGCCACAAGTGAGTTTCAATCCAGGCTTGCCGGTGAATCAGGTCGCCACGTTCAGGTGTTTCCCTACAGTGGCGACGTTATCCAGCGAGTATTGCCGGCTGAGGTTGGCGATCATTCTGTTCAACGCCTCGCTGACATTGGCCTGTTCGGTGGAGCTGTCGCTGCGGCGACCGGCCTGCAAGGCGTTGTTGAATTCGTCGCTGCTGACGCCACCGCTGCTGTCGCTGTCGAGTGCTTCCATCAGCATCGCGCTGGTGTCGGTGCTCGTGGATGTACCGTTGCTGGCCTGCAAGGCGCTGCTCAGTTCGCTGGCGGTGACGGTGGCGTCGCCATCGGCATCGAGCTGGCTGAACAACTCTTCACTGGAGGCCTGTTGCGGTGGTGGCGGTGGCGCAAGGCTGGCGGCGAGTTCGTCGAGGCTGACAGTGCCGTCTTCATTCTTGTCCAACGCCGAGAACACTTGCTGGCTGTCGGCATCGCTGTCCGTGCTGGCCAGGCCGTTGCTCAACTCATCGCTGCTGACCACGCCATCACCGTCGGTGTCCAGGACGCTGAGCAGCGCATCGGCCAGTTCGGTATTTGGTGCCTGGTCCCGTGGCGGTGGAGGCGGAGGCGGAGGCGCCATCGCAGCCATTTCTTCGCTGCTCAGCTCACCACTGCCGTCACTGTCCAGGTCACTGAAGTTGTCGCTCAGGCTGACCAGAATGCCGTCGTCGCTTTTTTGCGACAGGGCGGTGCTCAACTCTTCCTGATTGACCGAACCGTCGCCGTCACTGTCGAGTTTGCTCAGCAATTCCTTTTGAAACTGCTGGCTGCGGGCACTGCTGGTTGCGGTACTGCTGGTGCTGGTATAGGTCGAGTAACTGCTGACGCTACCGATCATGGGCGCTCTCCTTGGGCTGGGATAGCCGGTGAGTGCACCGGCTTATGCAGCCTCGGCGGGGGAGTTGTCGTGGGTGTGTGGAGTTTGTACCGAGAGAAATACACAGTGTTCGCCCCTGTGAGATAAGAGTCTTAGAGACGAGGCAGGCTGATCACCGCCGTCAACCCGCCCCCTGGCGTCTCTTCCAGGGTCAATTGCCCGCCCAGGCGTTCGGTGGCTTCGCGGGCGATGGTCATGCCCAGGCCGACGCCGCCGGAGTTGCGGTTGCGCGAGCCTTCCAGGCGAAAGAACGGTTCGAACACCGCCTCGCGTTTGTCCGCCGCGATACCGGGACCATGGTCGATGACTCGAATCAGCACCTGCTTATGTTGGTCTTCCAGGCTGATCAAGGCATGGCCGGCGTAGCGCAGGGCATTGTCGATAAGGTTGTTGAGGCACGAACGCAGCGCCATCGGTTGCACCTGCAGTGGCGCGCAGGTGCCGCTGACCTGCACATCGGCGCCCTGGTCCTGGGCGTTTTCGCTCAACGATTCCACCAAGGCCTGCACGTCCATCCATTGCAGCGCTTCACTGGTGCGCTGTTCGTGCAAGTAGGTGAGGGTGGCATCGAGCATGCCGATCATGTCGTCCAGGTCCTGGCGCATCTGGCCTTGCAGCTTGATGTCATCGATCTGCTCCAGGCGCAGCTTGAGCCGCGAAAGCGGCGTGCGCAGGTCATGGGACACCGCGCCGAGCATGCGCGAACGCTGCTGCACCTGCTCGCGAATCCGTTGCTGCATCAGGTTGAACGTATGGGCCGCCTGTCGTGCTTCACGGGGGCCGTCTTCATCCAGCGGCGGGCTGTCGAGGTTTTCGCTCAGGCGCTCGGCTGCATCGCTCAGGCGCTGGATGGGTCGGGTCAGCAGCTTGGCGCCGTACCAGGCCGCGACGATCAGGAACACGAATTGAAAGGTCAGCGGCACCACCGGGCCGCCGAACCAGGGCCGCCGAGGGTGGTTAGGGGGCGGGCCGAAACGCGGGGGGCCTTCGCCTTGTCGGGCCATTTCAGGCGGCGGCCCGGGAGGTGGGGGCTGGTCGTAGTGGAAAAACCAGGCAAAGGCCAACAGATGCGCCAGGACAATCGCCAGCAACAGCACACCAAACAGGCGGCCGAACAGGGAGTCGAGGCGCAGTTGCATCAGCCGATGTCCCGAGCGTCGAACAGGTAGCCCTCACCGCGTACGGTCTTGATCAGTTGCGGCGCCTTGGGGTCGTCGCCCAGCTTCTGGCGCAGGCGTGATACAAGCAGGTCGATGCTGCGGTCGAAGGCCTCGATGGAGCGCCCGCGAGCCGCATCCAGCAGTTGTTCGCGGCTGAGCACTCGGCGCGGCCGTTCGATGAAGACCCACAACAGGCGGAACTCGGCATTGGACAGCGGCACCACCAGCCCATTGGCGGAGATCAGTTGGCGCAGTACGCTGTTGAGCCGCCAGTTGTCGAAACGGATATTGGCCCTCTGCTCGCTGCGGTCGTCGCGCACCCGGCGCAGGATGGTCTGGATACGCGCCACCAGCTCCCTGGGTTCGAACGGCTTGGCCATGTAGTCATCGGCGCCCAGCTCCAGACCGATGATGCGGTCAGTGGGCTCGCAGCGGGCTGTGAGCATCAGGATCGGGATGTCCGATTCGGCGCGCAGCCAGCGGCACAACTGCAAGCCATCTTCACCCGGCAGCATCAGGTCGAGCACGATCACGTCGAAGTGTTCGGCCTGCATCGCCTGGCGCATGGCCGCGCCATCGGTCACGCCGCTAGCCCTTATGCTGAAGCGGGCCAGGTAGTCGATCAGCAGCTCGCGGATCGGCACGTCGTCATCGACGATCAGCGCGCGGGTGTTCCAGCGCTTGTCATCGTCGAGCACTTTTTGATCGTCAGAATTTGCAACAGGGGTGTTCTGCATGGATGCATCATCTGCCAGGTAGGCTGCCAACCGCAAAGTAGGCGGCAAGGTTGAGCCCTCAGCATAGGCTTCGTGCCGTGAGGCGTGAAGCGCTGAAAGGACGGGTTGCGGCGGCGGACGGTAGCGTGTGGACGTGTTGTACGCATGTCATGAGTGTATCGGCTTCGACACAAAGGCCGGTATCGTCCATGCTGCAGGGGGACGATGAGATTTACCGATCATCGGGTCCCGCACGGGCGCTCGTTCCGCTACAATGCGCGCCGATTTCGACTTGCCTGAGAGCCCGCTCATGTCCGCCTGCCAGACGCCCATCATCGTCGCCCTGGATTTCCCCACCCGTGACGCCGCCCTGAAGCTGGCCGACCAGTTGGACCCCAAGCTTTGCCGGGTAAAAGTCGGCAAGGAACTGTTCACCAGTTGTGCTTCGGAAATTGTCGGGACCCTGCGCGACAAGGGTTTCGAAGTGTTCCTGGACCTGAAGTTCCACGACATTCCCAACACCACCGCCATGGCCGTCAAGGCGGCTGCGGAGATGGGTGTGTGGATGGTCAACGTGCATTGCTCCGGTGGCCTGCGCATGATGGCGGCCTGCCGTGAAGTGCTGGATCAGCGCAGCGGCCCGAAACCGTTGCTGATCGGCGTGACCGTGCTGACCAGCATGGAGCGCGAGGATCTGGCCGGGATCGGCCTGGACGTCGAGCCCCAGGAGCAGGTGCTGCGGTTGGCGGCGCTGGCGCAGAAGGCCGGCCTGGACGGTCTGGTCTGTTCGGCCCTGGAGGCCAGCGCCCTGAAGGCGGCTCACCCGTCGCTGCAACTGGTGACCCCGGGGATTCGTCCGGCGGGCAGTGCCCAGGACGACCAACGTCGCATCCTGACCCCACGCCAGGCGCTGGACGCCGGTGCCGATTACCTGGTGATCGGTCGCCCGATCAGCCAGGCCGCCGACCCGGCCAAGGCGCTGGCGGCGGTCGTGGCCGAACTGGCCTGACCAAACACCGAAGATCCCCAATGTGGGAGCGAGCTTGCTCGCGATAGCGGTATGTCAGTCATATCAATGTTGACTGACACGGCCCCATCGCGAGCAAGCTCGCTCCCACAGTTGTTTTGTGTCAGACCTTCAATACCAACTTCCCGAAGTTCTCCCCACTGAACAATTTGGTCAGTGTCTCGGGGAATGTCTCCAGCCCTTCGACAATGTCTTCCTTGCTCTTGAGCTGCCCCTTGGCCATCCAGCCGGCCATTTCCTGCCCGGCGGCGGCGAACTGCGCGGCGTAGTCCATGACCACGAAGCCCTCCATGCGCGCCCGGTTGACCAGCAGCGACAGGTAGTTGGCGGGGCCTTTCACCGCTTCCTTGTTGTTGTACTGGCTGATGGCGCCGCAAATCACCACGCGGGCCTTGAGGTTCAAGCGGCTGAGCACGGCATCCAGGATGTCGCCCCCGACGTTATCGAAATACACGTCCACTCCCTTGGGGCATTCGCGCTTGAGGCCGGCGTGGACGTCTTCGTTCTTGTAGTCGATGGCGCCGTCGAAACCCAGTTCATCGACCAGGAACTTGCATTTGTCGGCGCCGCCGGCGATGCCCACCACGCGACAGCCTTTGATCTTGGCGATCTGCCCGGCGATGCTGCCCACCGCACCGGCGGCCCCTGAGAGCACCACGGTCTCGCCAGCCTTGGGCGCGCCGACATCCAGCAGGGCGAAATAGGCAGTCATGCCCGTCATGCCCAGGGCGGATAAATAACGTGGCAGCGGAGCCAGTTTCGGATCGACCTTGTAGAAACCTCTTGGCTCGCCGAGGAAATAATCCTGCACCCCCAACGCACCGTTTACGTAGTCCCCGACCGCGAACCCCGGGTTGTTCGAGGCAATTACCTGGCCGACACCCAATGCGCGCATCACCTCGCCGATGCCGACCGGCGGTATATAGGACTTGCCCTCGTTCATCCAGCCGCGCATGGCCGGGTCCAGCGACAGGTATTCGTTTTTCACCAGGATCTGTCCGGCTGCCGGTTCGCCGACCGGTACTTGCTGATAGGTGAAAGTCTCGCGGGTCGCCGCGCCTACCGGGCGTTTGGCGAGCAGGAACTGGCGATTGGTCTGGGCAGTCATGGCGGGCACTCAAGATGAATGAAGCCTTGTTGATAGACCTTCGAAGCATTTGTCGCAAGGTTTGCTGGTACAGCGAATGCAGTTCGATCCAACACAGTGATAGTTCGCCTGGGGGGCTTATCACTGGCGCCCATGAGTGCTCAAACGGCAGTTGGATAGTGCTGCCGCGTCCTCGGGACCTGTGACTAGACTGGCGGCATCTCCCGCATTCTTCGAGGAACAGACAATGAGCATGACGTTTTCCGGACAGGTCGCCGTGGTTACCGGCGCCGCCGCTGGCATCGGCAGGGCCACTGCCTTGGCGTTCGCGGCAGAGGGCCTGAAGGTGGTGGTGGCCGACCTGGACGTGGCGGGCGGCGAGGGCACGGTACAGTCGATTCGTGATTCGGGCGGCGAAGCGGTGTTCGTGCGCTGCAACGTGACGCTGGAAACCGATGTGCAGCAGCTGATGGACGAGGTGATCAAGACCTACGGTCGCCTTGACTACGCCTTCAACAACGCCGGGATCGAGATCGAGAAGGGCAAGCTGGCCGACGGTACCCTTGATGAGTTCGACGCGATCATGGGGGTCAATGTGAAGGGCGTCTGGCTGTGCATGAAGTACCAGTTGCCATTGCTGTTGGCCCAAGGCGGCGGGGCGATCGTCAACACGGCCTCGGTGGCGGGCCTGGGGGCGGCGCCGAAGATGAGCATCTATGCGGCGTCCAAGCATGCCGTGATCGGCCTGACCAAATCGGCCGCCATCGAATACGCCAAGAAGAAGATTCGCGTCAATGCAGTCTGTCCGGCGGTGATCGACACCGACATGTTCCGTCGTGCCTATGAAGCAGACCCGAAAAAAGGCGAGTTCGCCAACGCCATGCACCCGGTGGGACGTATTGGCAAAGTCGAGGAAATCGCCAGCGCCGTGCTGTATTTGTGCAGCGACGGGGCGGCTTTCACCACGGGCCATTCCCTGGCGGTGGACGGTGGCGTCACGGCGTTCTGAGGACGTATCACTCAGCCTGTAGGACGAAGCCCGCACTGGTTGCGGGCTTTTTCGTGTAGGGCCGAAAAAACCTCGGAACGACCCTCAATGTGTTTCAAAGGGTGAGAATCGACGGTTTTGGCGACGTTGTCGTACATCGTCCCGTAGCGGCCTGTGCTTAACTGTTTCCGGAAACAAAACAAACGCTTAGGAGCTTGGTTACTCATGGAGTTGAGAATCGACCGACAGGCCCTGGTGCCTGTCGTGCAGCAAATCGTCGACGCGCTGACCGGCTGGATCCGACAGGATGCGGTGCAACCGGGGACTCGGCTGCCATCCGTCCGTCAACTGGCGCGGGAAAACCTGCTCAGCCAGTCCAGCGTCAATGAAGCGTGTGAACGCCTGGTCGCCCAAGGCCTGTTGGCGTCCCGCCATGGTTCCAGCTTTTTTGTCGCACCACCCCCGTCGCCCGGGCCCGAGCCCAACGATCAGAATCGACAGCAGGACACGTTCGCCGACGGGTGCGACAGCTCGCAATGGGAATTGAAGCTGGGGTGTGGCGGGCTGCCCGAGAGCTGGCGCGAAAGCGATGACCTGGGCTATGCGATCCGTCAGGTCACTCGCACCGACATGGCGGGATTGTTCAACTACAGCACATCGTTGGGGCTGCCCGCCCTGCGTGAACAACTGTCCAGGCGCCTGAAACAACTCAATATCGAGGCCGATAAAGACCTGATCCTGACCACCACCGGGGCGACCCACGGGCTGGACCTGATCGTACGGACGCTGTTGTCGCCGGGTTCCTGCGTGGTCGTGGAGAGCCCCGGCTATTCAAGCCTGTTCGACCTGCTCAGGTTGCACGACATCGACATGCTCGAACTGCCCAGGACCCCGCGCGGCCCGGACGTCGATGCGCTGCAAGACCTGCTGGCGATGCACCGGCCCACTGCGCTGTTCGTCAACAGCGCCTGCCATAACCCAACCGGCTGCAGCCTGGCTCCGGCCGTCGCTCAACGGCTGCTGCAATTGACGAAGGAACACGGCGTACTGGTGATCGAAGACGATGCCTATGGCGATTTCCAGAGCTCGGCACGGACCCGGCTGGCGGCACTGGACCCCGAGGTGGTCTACGTGGGCAGCTTCTCGAAAACCCTGAGCAGTTCGTTGCGCGTCGGTTTCGTGGTGGCCGGGCCCTCCATCATCGCGCGCCTGAGCGAGGTCAAGGGCATTACCAGCATGGGTGGATCGCGGTTCTGTGAGTCTGTCCTTGCCTGCCTCCTGGTCAATGGTGCCTATCGCAAGTTGGTCCAGCGCCAACGGCAGCGCCTGGGCGCCGATATGGCAGCGCTGTTGCAGGTACTGGAAGACGCCGACTGGGAGGTCTTCGGCAAACCGGCCGGCGGGCTTTTCATCTGGGCAAGACCGCCATTGTGTGACTACGCTGGAGTACAAGACCTGGCCAGGCGTTTCGGCGTGCTGCTGTCTTCGCGCAGCGCATTCAGCCCTTCGGGCGCCGACAGCGACTGGCTACGGATCAACGTGGCGTATGCCCGTGACCCCAGGGCGCTGGCGTTCTTCCGGGCCGCGGCTCTGGATCGACCTCTAGTGTCCTGAAAACGACGCGGCTGTAGCTTTTTGCCATTATTCCGACGCCAGCATCTTGTGTTGCAGGGCGTCTCGTTGCGAATCTGCAATCAACACACACTGGCAGAGGACTGAGCGCAATGATTTCGGCCGTGCAAGGACGTTTTGCCAACCTGGGTATGGCAAAGAAACTGGGTATCGGATTTGTCCTGGTGCTGTTGCTGACCGCAGTGGTCGCGGCCATCGGTGTCTGGTCCCTGCAGACCATCAGCTATCGCTTCGATGGCCTGAAACAGATGTCCTCGCTCAACAGCGGGTTGCTCAAGGTTCGGCTGCTGGAGCAGGAATACGCCTCGCGCTCCGACCCCAAGACGGCCGATGCCCTGCGCCAAGGTGTCGATGGGCTGCTGGCCCAGGCGAACGAACTCAAGGTGCAGTCGGCTGCCAACGTGCCGGTGATGAACGACGTGGAGCAGGCGCTGGCCGCGTATCGCAAGGCGTTCGACGAATTTGTCGGGTTGAGCCAGAGCAAGGACCTGGCGCTGGAAATGGCCAGTTGGTCGGTGTCCAGCGTCGCCAATAACCTGGATGTGTTGCAGGCCGGGCTGGCGGATGACGGCGCCTATACCTTGAAAGATTCCGAGGGCAAGGAGGGGGCCGAGTTCATCGAGCAGGCCAACCAGGTCAGCGAAGTATCACGCTTGATGTTGCAGGCCATGAACGAAGCGCGGGTCCGCCTGGACCAGAGCCGCAAAGGCAATGTCGAGGGCGCCGCAGAAGGCAGCATCGAACAGGCCGAGCAGGCGATGAAACAGGCCGAAGTGCTCAAGACCACCGTCAAGGACCCAGGTTACCAGACCGTGCTGAATGAAGTGGCCGGGCATATCGCCGGGTTCAATGAACAATTGGCCGAATACACCGGCCTGCTGGCGAAGGAAAAAGTCGTCTACCTGCAACTGCACGAGCGGGCCGACCAAGTGGTGGCGCGGGTTGACCAAGCCTTCAGTGCCGAAGATCAGGCCATGCAGACCGAACTGAAGAAAAATTCGCTGCTGATCATCGGTTCGTCGGCCTTGGCCTTGCTGGTGGGATTGATCGCGGCGTGGGTCATAACCCGGCTGATCGTGACGCCGCTGCGCAGTGTCATTCGCGTGGCCCAGCAGATTGCGGCGGGTGACTTGAGCGCCACGGTCGAAGTGACGCGCCGGGACGAAATTGGTCAGTTGATGCAGGCGATGCAACAGATGGGCGCGGGGCTGAGCAGTATCGTCAGCGGTCTACAGGCCGGTATCGAGCAGTTGGCCAATTCGGCCCAGTCGCTGTCGGCCGTGACTGAACAGACCAACCTGGAAGTCAGCAGTCAGAAAGAGGAAACCGAGCAGGTCGCCACGGCGATGAACCAGATGACGGCGACCGTGCATGATGTGGCACGCAACGCCGAAGAAGCCGCACAAGCGGCCCAGACTGCCGACGACAAGGTCGAAAGCGGCCAGCAAGTGGTGCGTCAGAGCATGGTGCGCATCGAGCAGTTGGCCGATTCGGCCACGTCGGCCAGCTCCAGCATCGAAAGCCTCAGCGCCGAGATCCAGAACATCGGCACGGTGCTGAGTGTGATCAAGAGCGTGGCCGAGCAAACCAACCTGTTGGCGCTCAATGCCGCTATCGAGGCGGCCCGGGCCGGGGAGCAGGGCCGGGGCTTTGCGGTCGTGGCCGATGAGGTGCGGGCGTTGGCCAGGCGCACGCAACAGTCCACCGAGGAGATCGAGCGACTGGTGAGTGCCCTGCGGTCAGCGGCCCAGGCGTCCGTGCAGCAGATTCAGAGCAGCGGCGAGTTGGTGAAGATGGCGGTCAGCGATGCACTGCAGACCGAAAGCGCCTTGGGCAGTATTGCGGCGGCTGTATCACTGATCCAACAGATGAACCAACAGATCGCGGCGGCGGCCGAGCAGCAGAGTTCGGTGGCCGAGGAGATCAATCGCAGTGTCACCAGCATTCGCGCCAGTGCAGATCAATCCTCCCTGGCGATGCGCGGCAATGCCGCTTCCAGCATCGAGCTGGCGCAGTTGGGGGTTGAGCTGAAAGGGATGGTGGGGCATTTCAGGTTGTGACAAAGACGACGCAAACCCTTGTGGCGAGGGGATTTATCCCCGCTGGGGCGCAAAGCGGCCCTAAGATCTAAAAAGTTGGTGCAGTAGTTTGATGACTTGGGGCTGCTTCAGCCCAGCGGGGATAAATCCCCTCGCCACAAATGATTCGTATCCGACAATGAATCCTCAGTCGTAAACCTTCTTCTTCTTCCACTCGTCGTTGACTTCGGCGTCCTTCAGCCCTTCGGTCAACTGGTTGACCTCGCCTTCGACCGGCTGGGTGCTGGCCAGGACCTGGGCATTGGCGCGGGCCAGGAGTTTCTCCAGATAGGCCAGTTGTTCGGCGTAGACCTGGGGTTCCTGTTGCTTGCGCAGGTACTGTACGCCGCGCTCGAAGGCCAGGCGGGCCTGCCCGGGTTGTTCTTGCTGCAGGGCTTGCTGGCCGAGGTTGTTGAAGAACTCGATGTGCAGCAGCACCAGGATGTGCCGCACTTCGCGAATCCAGCGCTTGGCTTCGTTAGACGGCAGGAAACCGTCCTGGGCAGCGCGGGTGATCTGGCCGTGCAAGGCCTCGAGCAGAAAACGTACGTCCTTGGCCTTGGCTTCGGTCTGGATCGGTGCCGGTGGATTGTTCACCGGGATCGATTCACCTTGGGCGGCGAGTGCGCTCAATTCGTCCAGGCGTGCCTTGACCGCGGAATTGGTTTTCTCCAGGTTCAGCAGGCGCTGGCAGACATTCATCTCAAGGCGCGTCATCAACAACTTCAGGGCTGGGGTCATCAACTGCCCGGGGAAGGTTTCGGTGAGCTCGCCACAGCGACGCATGCGGTCGTTGAGTTCTACCTTGGTGCGGGCTTTTTCCAGCTTGTTGTTTTCCACCACGTGGTTCATGTAGCCAATGGCGATCAACAGGGCGATCCCGGCTACGACGAGCAGGGTGATCATGAGTGGTGTCACCGGTAAGACCTCTTTATTGTGGTACGCATGTCATGAGTGTAGTGGCTTGGCTTTTAAGCGCATAGGCCCGAGCGACGCGATTAGACGGGCGTCGTGCTGTTTATAGGAAGCATAACCGGGTGGACGCACATTGCCATCATTTGCCGGGCGCGACTATAGCGTCTCGGCGGGTGACAGAATATAGGCGTCAGAGACCGGGCGGGCGAAATGTCCGGATCGCCTCCAAACCGGGCGAAGTCATTGATTTAAATAAATTTATATCTGGGGGTTGACGACCCTTCAATCCATCCATAGAATGCGCGCCACTTACAGCGTAAAGCACTCAGCCAAACGCTATAAGTAGTGAATGTTGTACGTGTGTCCCCTTCGTCTAGTGGCCTAGGACACCGCCCTTTCACGGCGGTAACAGGGGTTCGAGTCCCCTAGGGGACGCCAATGCGGGAATAGCTCAGTTGGTAGAGCACGACCTTGCCAAGGTCGGGGTCGCGAGTTCGAGTCTCGTTTCCCGCTCCAATTTTAAACAGCGTTGCTTTCGGGCAGGGCTGAGTGAAACCAGAACCAAGTCTTCGGAGGCGGGTCTGGGCACTGGAACACACACCATGTGTTCCGGGCAGCGTGTCCCCTTCGTCTAGTGGCCTAGGACACCGCCCTTTCACGGCGGTAACAGGGGTTCGAGTCCCCTAGGGGACGCCATTTGCGGGAATAGCTCAGTTGGTAGAGCACGACCTTGCCAAGGTCGGGGTCGCGAGTTCGAGTCTCGTTTCCCGCTCCAAATTCAAAAAGACGCCGCTCATTTGAGCGGCGTTTTTTTATGCGCGTAAAAAAGCCATTTAAATGCCCAAGGTTATGTATCCGGCGCTCAAGGGCCTTTAACGAGCGATTTGCGTTGTCTGCGGGGGCTGGCAACGATTTTCCTTAATATTGAAAGGAAGGTGAGAGTACTTCCTGCAAAATTTAAGGGAAAACGCTTAGGAAGATTAATAGTTCATTCCTAAAGAAATGCACTTCTCCTAACCTTCCAGTACCCATTCTGGAGATGCATTTATGCTGATTTTCGTTAAATCGATGGTCATTGGGCTGTGCATTGCAGCCCCTGTAGGACCCATTGGGCTGTTGTGCATACAGCGAAGCCTGATGCTTGGGTGGAGAGCCGGTTTCGCGACGGGATTGGGCGCGGCCACAGCCGACTCGATCTATGGATTCATCGGTGCCCTGGGTGTCACGGCCATCATTGCGACGCTCATCAGCTTCAAACCCTGGTTGTGTATCTTTGGAGGGCTGTTCCTCGCCTACATTGGCTATCAGACAATACGATCGAAGGGCGGCTCGACGGCCATGGCGGGCGAGCGGGCCAATATGTTCAAAGCCTACTCGACCACGCTGTTCCTGACGCTGTCCAACCCCATGACCATCTTGTCGTTTATCGCGATATTTGCCGCATTGAGTGACGGCATGGCCAGTGACCAAGGCGGCCAGCACGCCTTGCTGCCGATGGTGACCGGTATCTTCCTGGGTTCGGCGGCCTGGTGGCTGGGGTTGAGTGGGTTCTCCTCCATTTTCAAGGCGCGGATTGCCGAATCAAAGCTCAGGCTGATCAACTACTTTTCAGGGGCAACCATCACCATCCTGGGGGCCTACCAGGTCGCCACTGGCGTCATGCTCGCCACGGGAACCTGACCTGGAGCTTATGCCTCGCTGAGCGAGGCATAAGCCTGGTATCTCCCCTGCGTTGCATGGGGACGTTTTACTGCAGTCTGAACTCGACGTACGCCCTGAAACGGCCTATCGCCTGGGTGATTTGCGAGGCGGTTGCATTGCTGAACGACAGCCTGACCTGGGTGGTGGCCTCATTCATCAGCGAAAACAAGGTGGTGGGAAATACAATCACCTTGAACAGCCTGGCGCACTCGCGCATTTCAGAATATCCAAAGACGAAAGGCAGCTGCACATTGATGAAGAAGCCGCCTGCCGGATGATTCCAGCTGACCGCTCTTTGAGCGCCGATCCTGAATGGAAATTCGCGCTCAAGGCATTCAAGCATGTGATTTCTTTTCTTTGTATAAGACAGCACCCTGGGTTGGTTCAGCCTTTTCAACGAGTAGTCGTTCTCGATCAGCAGGCCTGCGACAACCGCCTGGCACAAGGCAGGGGTGTTCACCGTGATCAGGCTTTTGGCTTTGCACAATCGGCTGCTGAAGGACATGACCCCAGTGCCCTCTGGGGCGACCACATAGCCCATGCGCAAGCCCGGGAAAATCGATTTGGCAAACGAGCCCAGCAAGAACACTCGGCGGCTATCGATGGACTTCATGGACGCAATGGCATCGCCTTCGTACCTGAAGTAGCGGTAGGCAGTGTCTTCGAGGATGAAAAAGTTCTTTTCATCGGCCAGGGAGAGCATGGCTCTTCTGTTGTCATGGGAAAGGCTGTCGGCGGTAGGATTGCTGAAATCAGGAATCGCATAAAGCGCCTTGATTCTTTCACCTCTGGATTCCAGCGCTTCAATGAGCCTGCGCAGGGCGATCGGATCAAGAAAGGTCGTCATGGGGACGGGGACTATTTTTATATCCAGCAGTTTTGCGATACCCGTGATGCCGGAAAACACCGGGTCAGGTACCAATAAAACCCCACTGCCTTCAAAAATGGACAGGAGCGTCAAGGTGCAGGCTTCTTGAAAGCCCATGCACACCACAATGCTTTCAGGGTTGGAAACGTTGATCGCTTCATCCACCTGCAAATGGCTGGCGATTATTTCATTGATGATTCCAGAGGTTTTTCCATATTGGCAAAGCAGCGTCGCAAGTGACTGTTCGGTGCCGGCAACGTGATCTTTGTATTGGGCCAGGCCCCTGTCGATGAGCGAAGGGTCGCACTGCTCATCATCGGGTCGACCGGAGGCCAGTGAAATGGCCTCCGGGTTCTCTTGGGCAATGGAGTTCAGTAGGTGGATGACGTTCAGGATGGGGTCGTCGAATATTGTGCTTTCGAATGCGCTGGACACTTTCGCTTCTCCATAAAAAGCAACGAGCCATTGAAGGCCCGTTGCTCATGATCAACACCCGCTACGCAGGATCGAGTGAGCGTTCTTGATCGACCTGCCTCTCCATGGCTTCGAATGCCTGCAGCAGGTCGTCCTTGAGGTCATCCAGGTCCTCCAGGCCGAAGCACAATCGAACCAGGCCTTTCTCGATGCCCATGTCCGCTTTTTCCTGATCCGTCATCGAGGCATGGCTGCCACTGAAGGGCTGGGCAACCATCGACGTCACGCAGGCCATTCCAGTGCCCGTGCCAAACCATTGGAGCGTGCTGGTGAACGTTTTGTAGAAGGGAACCAGGTCGGGCCGAATATCAACAAACACAATGCCGCCATAACCGGTCAGTTGTTTGCCATCGACGCGTGGGTAATAGACATGCTCAATAAAAGGCAGCTCGCGCAGATAGTTGAGCATGCTTGCTGTCGTCTGGCTGTGCTTTTCCATGCGCAGGTTGAACGTCTGCATGCTTCTGCGAAGCAACCATGCGCTATGGGGCGTTAATATCGTGCCTGAATAAAAGCGACCCTCAAGCAGGCGGTTGTAAATCATTTCACTGTTGACCAGAACCAGGCCGCCCATGACATCGCTATGCCCGGAGAAGTATTTGGTTGCGCTGTACAGTGAAATGTCGGCGCCAAAATTCAACGGCTTCTGAAATATCGGCGTGGCCCAGGTGTTGTCAACCACCACCAGTGCTTGCGGGTTGTTTTGCTTGACGGCCCGGCTGACCGCATGAATATCGATGTCTTTCAGGAAGGGGTTGGTCGGTGTTTCGAAAATGACCATGTCGACGTTCGCCGGCAAGGCATTCAACCCATCTTGTGTGGTGAGATCCAGAATCGTCAGGTGTGCGCCGATGCGTGCCGCATAGCGTTGGAACAATTTATAAGAGCAGCCATAGATGTATTTGTTGATGACCAGCGAAGCACCCGGTTTCAACAGTTCCAACACCATGTAGATGGCGCTCATCCCGGTGCTGTAGGCCAGGGCATATTCGCTGCCCTCCAGGGACGCGACAACCTGTTCCAATTCGGTCACATTGGGATTGGCCTTCCTTGAGTAGAAGAAGGCCGAGTCGGCGCTGAAGGCGCTGCACTGATAAATAGGCGTGACCGAAGGACGCGCGTCCCGGTCATCGACCTTGATATGAAGTATTTCAGTGGACACTTTCATGCTTGGCTGACCAGTTTGATGACCTGTTCATACATGTTCTGCTTGCCCTCGTAACCAATGGTCGGGGTAATGTCGTTTTGCGAAATACCAATCTCTTCAATCGACTCCGTGGGGAAGTGAGCCCTGTCGAATACTTCATGAAGGTTCGAGTTCACTCCGTTGGGGAGCCAGACCTCAGGACCGGTTTCATCGATGCGTGCCTTGGCAATAATGAATCGATAGCTTTCATGCGGCCGCAGCGTCAGTGATTTCCAATCGCTGTTGTGCCCGTCCGTATAGTTGCGCCGCAGGTAGACGGTCTGTTCGAAATCTTCGGTATTCAGCACTTGGGCGTGCAGCGACACGATATCCCCATGCCACTCGAACTTGCGTTTCTCGTAAGCGCTCAGCGCGTCCTCTCGCAGCTCGACTGGAGCGTTCGCCTGGTGTTCGCCCAGTAATTTGAAATGCGCATCGTGCCCGCATTGAGAGCAGCAACCCTTGCTGTCCAGCCCGATGATTTCAGCGTTCAAGCCGTAGCGGGTGACGAGCAGGGCGTTACAGTTGTTGCAACTGGTGTTGGTTCCCTCGACATCATTCACGTTGCCCAGGTAGACATGCTCAACGCCCATGCTGCGAGCAACGTCCCGAGCCTTCAGCAGCCGGTCTACAGGGGTACGGATGCTGTTGCTCATTTTGTAATCGGGGTGGAACCTGACGAAGTGCAGCGGCACATTCGGGCCCAGCTCATCCAATACCCACTGGCTGATTTTCCGGGCCGTTTCCTCGTCGTCGCTGATGTCGGTCACCATCAAGGTGCTGACCTCGACATATTTGCCGGCGTCATAGACCTTCTTGATGCCCGCGAGGACCGGTTCTACCCAGCCGGTCGTGACCTTGCGGTAGTATTCCGGGGAAATGGATTTCAACGAAATCGAGAAAATATCGATGACCGGCAATAATTCATCGATGGCTTCTTCACTGATAAAGAACGCCGATTTATACAGGTTGATCAGGCCCGCTTCCTTGGCCAGCTTTGCCGTGTCGAGGATGAATTCATGCCAGACAACGGGATCGTTATACGTCCAGGAAATGACGCGTATTCCGTGCTTGAGTGCGGTTTCCACAACTTGTTCAGGGGTGTAGTAGTAAACGTCTTTGTCGGTGACGTACTTGGCTTGCGAGGTCTTCCAGTTGTGGCAATAACCGCAGTTGAGCATGCAGCCGATATTGCCCAGCGACAGGATCCGCTCTCCAGGCGCAAAGTGGAAAACGGCTTCGGTCTCAATCGTTTCTTCCGTACTGTGAACGCCTTTGCCGTAGTTCAATGTAACGAGTCTGCCGCCACGGTTTCCGCGCACTTTGCAAAAACCTACCTTGCCCTCCTGTATGACACAGTTTCGCGGGGAAAGATGACACTTGACGACGCCCCCTGGGAGTATTTCTTCCAGTTTTGCCGGGCTGCTTTCCAAGGTCCAGTTTTTATTTTTTGTAGTGTCCATCTTTCTCACTCCTCATCACGGAAGTTGCTGTCAATATCATCGGTTGAAAAAGTCGAGGCGAAACAATCCTGCCGCCATGAATGGCAATCATCTTTATGGGTATTAGTAGGCGGATGAAGCGCGAATCAATCCATGGTTCTTGAGTGAAAAGCGCTTGGCATTCATGTTCATGAAGGGTTGGATAAGCGGGCCGATCACTAACAGGAATGCAATCGTTCCCACGCCGAACGGGCCGCCTAAAAGCCAGCCGCTCGAAAAGATGCCGATTTCAATGATCATTTTGGCTTTGGTGAATGACCAGCCCCACTTGGAAACCATGGTCAGTACCACGAGGTCCATGATTCTGATTCCAATACCGCTCATGATGATCAACGCGGAGGAATAGGCACATAACATCAGCCCTGTCGCCAATAACGTGTACTCATTCATTCTCGCGATCAAATACTCTCCGAGCCCCAGCCATGACCAGAGATCAATCAAAAGACCGGTCAGTGTTGTTGTAATAAAGGGGCTTATCGGCGGGTATTTTCTATTCCAGAGCATCCACCATGTCAGGAAGAAGAGGGACACGATAGCCGAACAGATGCCCATGCCCAGCATAAGTATTTTATCGATCGAGATGATCAAGACGTCTAGTGGGTCGGTACCCAGTTGACTGATGATGAAGCACTTGGCGCCCAGCGAAAAGAGACCGACACCCATCAAGTACATCAGGATCTGGTCCTTCTTGAAGCGCCGCAGATTTAGCACTTGCGTGCCAATGTGCTGGGTGAAAGAGTATGACTTTTTTCCACACTTTATCTTTTCATCTTCCATGCGAACACCATCCCTGGAGAGAATATTTTATTATGAGTGCGTCACGCTAAAGCGCAGGGCTATTGATTGCCCTCAGGCTTTCAGGCTGGAAATAGACTAGCGCTATGCTTTATTTTGGTGCATGCTTTTTTTAATGAAAAACGCGGGCTTTTCATTAAAATTTATACTTTTAACCGGGGAAAACGCACATGGATCGTATAGACGTCAAAATCCTGGGTAAGGTACAGGACTGTGGTCGCATTTCCATCACAGAGCTTTCCAAGCACGCAGGTCTTTCTATTCCTGCCACCAATGACAGGTTGCGTAAACTTGAAGACTCAGGGGTGATCAAGGGCTATTGCGCTCAGTTAGATCCAACCAAACTGGGGTACGGCATATCAGCTGTCGTCGGCATCACCACTCTCAAGCCGGCGAAGTCCAAATTAATAGCAACGCTCACCGACATACCCGAAGTCGTAGAGTGCCTGCACATCACCGGAAACGACTCCTATCTGATCCGGATCTACGCCAGATCCATGGCTGAGATCGAGGACATCATTGCGAAAATCAACGCGTACGGAGAGACGCGTACCAGCATTGTTCTGTCCATTCCTATCGAGAGAAGAAAGCTCGCCCCATGAGCCTGGGTGCTGCGCACTGACTACGTACTTTGCTGAACAAACATGGCTCACCTCTCAAGGCTGTGCACCAGGTTTTCAATCGCTTCCAGAGCCGCCTCATCCGGAGGTGGCGGTGCAGGGTTTGCGCTGCGCATCTGGTACGCAAGACGGTACTCACTGGGGGTGCAACTGGCGTATTGCTTGAAGGCGCGGGCGAAGTAGGACGGGTCCTTGAAGCCTGCCTCGTAGCCGATGCTGGTGATGGGCATCTGGCTGTTATCGAGCAGTTCCTTGGCAAAGCTCATGCGTTTGTTCAGCACATAGTCGGTGAAGCCGAGCCCGTTGGCTTCCTTGAACACCCGGCTGAAGCGAAATGTGGTCATGCCGCAGCGCTTGGCCAGATCGCGCTGATCGATGCTTTCGCGAAAATGCTGGTCGATGTACAGCATGATGTGGCTGAGAGCCTGGTGTTTCTGGTGCCCGGAGGTCAGGCGGATACTGTCCGGCAGGGTCGGGGAGTGGTCGATCTGCGAGGTCTTGCCCCGGCCATTGGTATTGCGACGCAGTTCGCACAGTTGCACCACGGCCGTCAGGTAGCGCTTTCTCTCGGCGGTAGACAAGGGCACCACCATGTATTCCCAGACGCTGGAGCGCATGGCCCACACCGCCAGTTCTTCGGAGTGCTGCACGGTGAACATGGTGATGGGGGTGGCAGGAACGGTCCGCTTGATCTCCAACAGGCGCCGCAGGCCCGGCGTGTCCGGGCGATCGAAGTGGATGCAGATCATGTCGACCTGTTCCCCGCCGGGCAGCATGGCGTTCTTTGCCAGCGTGCAGTCGCAGGTGTCCTGGAACTGGGAGACGAGTTCCTTGGTGGACCGATCGTGAGTCAGATCGAACCATAACAGCTTTGGTTTTTCAGTCAGACTTGGCGCCATAGGACGACTACCCAGAGGTTCTTTCTGCCCTTTAGCTAGCAGTATTGTCACAGTGCTATCACTTCGCCGAATAATTTTTTATAAAAAACCGATCTTTTAGCGCCGTCCCCGCCATGCGCCGCTTGCAAGCACCCGCTTGTGCTGCCGCACGGGATGGATTTCCCCGATTCGAGTCATTTTCCATTCCCGCAAAAAAATCCTAGCGATGTGCAAAATCCTCCTAACGGCTATGACCACCTGCTGACTAGGGTTGCATCAGGCAGTTCGCAATGTACTGCCTCTTTGAAAAACAACCCCGATGAGGTGTGCGAAATGACTCTTCAAACTATCAAGGCTTCGGTACTGAAGTTCGCCAAAGATGAAGACGGCCTGACCATTGTGGAATACGCCGTGGCCGGTGGGTTGATCACGGTGGCTGTGGCGGCGATGTTCGTCTTGCTGGGCAGCGCCGTGAACACCCGGATTACCGCACTCTGCGCCGCGGTCAAGGGCTCTGCCTGCTGACAACCGCTCCCTTTCGGGAATGGGATGAAGCCCATCGAGGCGCCGGTTTCAGCATTGCCTGATAAAGCTTCGAAGTATTTGCTCAATGGGCTTCGCATTGTTCTTTATCAGCCGGTTTTATGACCGTTGAAGTGAGGTAAATGACATGAAAGTTCAAAGACTCAGAACTTCGATAGTTAAGTTTATCGATGATGAAGACGGCCTGACCATTGTGGAATATGCCGTGGCCGGTGGGCTGATTACGGTGGCGGTTGCCGCGATGTTTGTTCTGCTGGGCGGTGCGGTGAATGATCGGATCACTGCGCTCTGCGCCGCGGTAAAAGGCTCTGCCTGCTAACTCCAACCGCACGATGGAGACGCATCATGTCCATGGAATTGCTGATGTCGACGGTATTGCTGCTAGGACTACTGGGTGTGGCGGTGGTGAGCGATCTGCTTCGCCACCGCATCCCCAACACGCTGGTGCTGTTGGGCCTGGCCTTGGGATTGGCCAGCCAGATTTATACAGACGGGATTGGCGGGCTCGGCGACAGCCTGTTGGGCATGCTGATCTGTTTCGCGCTGTTCCTGCCCATGTACGCCGTCGGTGGCATGGCTGCCGGTGACGTCAAGCTGATGACCATGGTCGGCAGCTTCCTGCCCTTTCATTACGCACTGTGGGCGGCGCTGTTCAGCCTGATCGCCGGCGGTGTGTGCGGTTTCCTGATCGTCCTGGCTCGCGGCCAACTGCTCCAGACCCTGCAGCGCTACTGGTTGAGCGTCCGTGCGCAGGCGTATCTGGCGCCTGGGTCGGATGAAGTGGCCGGCAAACCTTTTCCTTACTCGATTGCGATCCTGATCGGCACTTTGAACAGCGTTTACTGGCAGCTGGTTGCCGGTGGCTGGGGAGTCTAGTCATGCACGTCATTAACGATAGCGATGCCTACCCCAGCGAACGGGAAGCAGTACAGCGGTTGGCGCCGCAGCCGAGCTCGATTCGCGACACGGGGCTGACCGACAGTTTTCTCGGCGAGCTGGTGTGCAAACATCTGCACGATGCCGGTGTGTTGGACATGTCGCGGCTGGTGGAGCGCCTGGCGCTAACCGGCGCGGTGCTGGAAGAAGTCCTGGCGTTCCTGCGCAAGGACGGTCGCGTCGAAGTGCTGGGCCAGTTGGGGCAATCGGGTGGACAGACGCTGCGTTATGGCCTGACCGAGCGCGGCCGCAGTTCGGCGCGTGACGCCCTGGCCCGTAGCGGCTACATCGGCGCGGCCCCGTTCCCGGTGAGCACCTATCGCTCGCTGATCAAGATCCAGACCATTCACCATGGCCGCATTACCGCCAAGGACATGAATCACGCCCTGGCAGGCATGGTGTTGAGCCAAGGCATGCTCGACCAGTTGGGCGTCGCCCTGAATTCCGGGCGGGCAATTATGATCTACGGCCCGGCGGGCACGGGCAAAACCTACGTCAGCAGCCGATTGATCCGGCTGTTCGCCGAGGCGATCTGGGTGCCCCATGCCATTGTCATCAACGAGTCGGTGATCGAGATCTACGATCCGCAGGTGCACCAGCGCCTGGATGACAACGGCCAATCGAACAACCTGATGCTCAACGAAGGCATCGACCGCCGGCTGCTGTGCTGCAAACGCCCGATCGTCATCACCGGCGGCGAGCTGAACATGGAACAGCTGGACGTGCGCTACGACCCATTCACCCGGCAATACCAGGCGGCGTTGCAGCTCAAGGCCAGCAATGGCCTGTTCATCATCGATGACATGGGCCGCCAGCGCATGGCCCCGGCCGAATTGCTCAATCGCTGGATCGTGCCCATGGAGGAGAAGCGCGACTTCATCAACCTGGGCGGCGGCCGGCATTGCGAATTACCGTTCGACCTGGTGCTGGTGTTTTCCACCAACCTCAATCCCCTCGAATTGGCCGACGAGGCCTTCCTGCGGCGCATTGGCTACAAGGTGCAGTTCGGCTACCTCAAGCCCGAGGAATACGAACAAATCTGGCGCCAGGAGTGCGAACGCCTGGGCATTCCTTATGACCCGCTGTTGGTGCGCTATGTCCTGCAGCGGTTGTATGCAGCCGAAGGCATGCCGCTGGTGCCTTGCCATCCCCGTGACCTGTTGAACATGGCGCTCGACCGTCAGCGTTACCTGGGCGGTTCCGGCCCCCTGTCGCCGCAAGAGCTGGAATGGGCCTGGCACAACTACTTCGTTCAGCTCGACTTCCTTTGATCTGGAGATACCGACATGAGCTCTCGTACGCTTCCGCTGATAGGCATTTCCCTGGTAATGGGCCTTGGTGCCGCATGGATGGCTGACTCCTGGTTGAGCGCGCGACTCAACGCGACCCCCGACGATCACTTGCGAAGCGTGGTGGTCGCTACGGTGGAAATCCCCTTTGGGCAAATGGTCGAGGCCCAGCAAGTCACGACCGTGCGCATGCCCATGGACACGATCCCGGACGACGCCTTCGATTCCAGCGAGCAGGCCGTGGGCAAGATCGCCACCTTCGACATCCTGCGCGGCGACATCGTGCGGGGTGCGCGTCTGAGCGAGCACTTGGGCGGCAGCACCCTGGCTTCGCTGATCGCACCGGACAAGCGGGCCATATCGGTGCGTGTGGATGATGTGGTCGGTGTCGGCGGGTTCCTGCTGCCAGGCAACCGGGTCGACGTGTTGGCGACCAAGACCACCAACGCCGGCAGCAACAGCGCGACGTCCCGGACCCTCCTGGAAAACCTGCGGGTGCTGGCGGTAGACCAGACCGCCGGCACGGACAAGACCCAACCGGTAGTGGTGCGGGCCGTGACGCTGGAAATGTCGGCCACCGAAGCGGAATTGCTGGTCACCGCGCAGACCGAAGGCAAGCTGCAATTGGCCTTGCGCAATCCGTTGAACCTGGAGAAAAAAGCCGTGGCCGTTGCGCCGCCAGCCCCTGCGCCGGTCATGGCGATGGCGGCGGCCCCAATGCCAAAACCTGTGATGCAGCGCAGTGCCAAGCCGCAAGGCGGGGCGATCACGTTGATCCGCGGGGTTGAAAGCAGCGTGATCAATGTCCGCTGAGTGATGCCTCCATGCCAGGCCGTTAAAGGTCGTGGCGATGCCGATCCTCAAACGTTGTAATGAGGGCTCGATGATGAATGCCAATATCCGGCGCCAGGGAGGGGCGGTGAGTGTTTTGATGGTGATAGCGTTGGCGGCGATTGCCATGATGGCGGCCTTGGCCCTGGATGGCGGGCACATGCTGCTGAACAAGACCCGTTTGCAAAATGCCGTGGATGCCGCGGCTCTGGGCGGCGCCAAGACGTTGAGCCAGGTGACGGGCGGCATGAACATGGCCAGCACGACGCGCGCCGCAGCCTTGGATACCTTGAGCAGAAATGCCAGCGCCGTGGGCAACGCCGAACTGGCCACCGCCGTCGCCGGCAATCCGGGTGCTTTTGCGGCGGTGGAATTGTCCAGCAGTGTCTATGGCCCTTTCTCTTACCCCGGCCCCACGGACGCCAAGTACGTGCGGGTGTCGGTTGCCAACTATCAACTCAACGGTTTTTTCTGGAGTTTCGTCCAGTCGATGGGCAGCGGCGGCTTGGGTGGCAAAGCCGTGGCGGCGATCGCCACCGCCGGGCCCAGTCCCACTTCACCTTGCGATGTGGCACCCCTGATGGTCTGTGGCGACGCCAGCCAATATGACCCCGCCGCGGGTAACTTCTGGAGCTACCACTTTGGCGACCTGGTGGTCTTGAAGACGGCGGCGGGCAATACCTCACCGATCGGACCGGGCAACTTTCAATTGCTCGATTTCGGCTCCGGCGGCAGTTCGGTTCGTGAGGATCTGGCGGGTGGCGGCTCGGTCTGCCGTGCCGTTGGAGACAACGTCCAGACGTCCCCAGGTAATACCGTCGGCCCGGCGTCCCAGGGACTGAATACACGCTTCGGCATCTACAACGGCCCGGTCAGTGCGTCCGACTATCCGCCGGATCTGATCACCGCTTCGAGCTCACCGGCGATGACCTACAACGATGCGCTCTCACAGGCGCAATACAAGGGCAAGCCGGTTGTTTCAAGTAGTGGCGATCTTTCGGCGGGCGGCGAGGAGATACAGGACTACAACGACTGGCGGACCCAGGTCGCCGCGTGTGTGGCGGGAAGCGGCAGTGGCTGCCAGAGCAACGGGGTGTTCGAGCGCCGGATGCTGAAAATCGTAGTGGGCAACTGCACCGGCAAACAAGGGGGCTCGACTTCTATTCCTGTTCTGGGGTTCGGCTGCTATTTCGTCGTGCAGCCCATGAGCGGCGGTGGCACCCAGGCGCAGATATTCGGCCAGTTCGTCCATGAATGCGAGGGTGACAACGTCCCTGGCCCGACGCCGTCCAACGACGCTGGCCCGCAAATCATCCAGCTCTACAAAACCTATCTCAACGGCAGCGGCACGCCGAGCACCGACTCGTAGGAGGCGTCATGGGACTTTCTCATTTCAAACCAGCGCAAGCCCAGCAAGGCGTGGCGCTGGTGGAGTTCACCCTGGTGCTGCCGTTGCTGCTGTTGTTGCTGCTGGCCTTCGGCGAGTTCGGTCGCATGCTCTACCAGTACAACGTGCTGTTGCAGGCCAGCCGCGATGCCGACCGCTTCGTCGCCAGCCAGGCGTGGAACTCCACCCTCGGCGCCGTCGCCTTGGGCGGCACGCTCCTGACCCAGACGAAAAACGTCGCGGTGTATGGCGTGCCCAGCGCTACTGGAACCGCCGTGGTGTCCGGGTTGACCACGGCTAACGTGCAGGTCGCCGCCGTGGGCATTGATCATGTGCGCGTCACCATTACCTACACCTTCTGCCCGGTGATTGGTGCGGGCAGTTGCAATGGGTCGATCCCCGGTTTTTTTGGCAACGCCATTCCGCTGGGCATCCAGTTGGTGGCGACCACCGTCATGAGGGCGCTCTGATGAACAATAAGCACATGCGCGGCACGTACGTCGTGGAGTTCGCCTTCGTTGGCCTGCTGGTGTTCACCCTGCTGTTCGGGGTGCTGGAAATGGGCCGGTTGTATTTCACCGTCAACGCCCTGGATGAAGCCGCACGGCGCGGTGCGCGTCTGGCGGCGGTGTGCAACATCAGCGACCCGGTGGTGTTGCGCCGGGCCATCTTCAACGCCGCAACGGACGCCGGGACCAGTCAACTGATCAGCAGCCTGGCGACCACGAACCTGGCGCTGACCTACCTGGACGTCGATGGCGCCGTGGTGGCGAACCCCGGCGACACGTCCAGCGCCACAGGGTTTCGTGCCATCCGCTATGTCCGGCTGAGCGTGCAGAACTTCGTTTTCAACCTGTTCATTCCCGGCTTAGGCGTGCCCATCACCTTGCCCACGTTCCGGGCAACCTTGCCACGCGAAAGCCTTGGGCGTCATTCCGATTCCGGGGAGATCACACCATGCTGAACACCAGGGAAACTCCGCTTTCGACCGCGACTGGCAGAGCCGGGCTGCGGATACTGATCAGCAGTCGCGATGCCACGTCCCTGCGCGACCTGCAATGCGTCTGCCAGCGCATGCCTGGCCTTGAAGTGAGCACGCGCCTGGTCAGCAACGGCCATGTCGACCCGCTCTACGGCCTGGACCGCATGCCCGACCTGCTGCTGCTACGCGTCAGCCACCTGTGGCGTGAAGAACTGTCGGCGTTGCTGCAACGTCCGGCCCATGAACGTCCGCCGATGCTGGTGTGTGGCCCTTTGGGTGAGCAGGAGGGCATGCGCCTGGCAATGCAGGCCGGCGCCCGGGACGTGCTGCCCGAACCCATTGCCGATACCGAATTGGTGGCGGCGTTGAATCGCCTGGTCGCGGATGTGCGCCTGGGCAGTGGCAACGAGGGCAAGCTGGTCGCCGTGATCAGCGCCAAGGGCGGCTCCGGCGGAACCCTGGTGGCCTGCAACCTGGCCCAGCAGCTCAGCGCCCGGGCAGGCAATACCTTGCTGCTGGACATGGACCTGCAATTTGGCAGCGTGACCCATTACCTGGACGTGGCGCAGTCCCACAGCCATCTGGAAGTGCTGCAGCAGATCGATGACATGGACAGCGTCGCGCTGCGGGGTTTTTGCAGCCACTTCAGCCCGACCCTGCACGTACTGGGTGGCCGGGCTGGCGAATTGTGCCTGCCCCAGGACGCCCAACCGGAACAGCTCGACGCCCTGTTGCAACTGGCCCGCGCCAGTTATGACTGGGTGGTGGTGGACCTGCCGCGGCAGATCGATCACCTCACCGGTTCGGTGCTGGAACAGGTGGACCGGGTGTACGTGGTGGTGCAACAGAGTGTCAGCCACCTGCGCGACGCCAGTGCCCTGGTGCGCATCCTTCGCGAAGACCTGGGCGTGCGCGGGGATCAGTTGCAGATCGTGATCAACCGCTATGACAAAAACGCCGCCGTCAGCCTCAAGGACATCGGCGAGGCCCTGCGTTGCACGAACCTGTCGAAATTGCCCAATGACTTCAACCTGGTCAGCCAGAGTCAGAACACTGGCGTGCCGTTGGGGCTGCATGCGCCGAAGGCGGCAATCACCGCCGCCCTGCGCGATTTGACCGAAGACCTGGTCGGTCACCAGATGGCCACAGACAAGGGCCTGCTTAAACGTGCCTTCAACCGTTTTTTCGGGGGATGACCCATGATCAGCGACTTTCGTAACCGCTTGCGCAAACAGCCCATCAAACCTGGCGCTTCAGCCGACGCCCAGCCCGGCGACGGCCAGCCGGACCCGACAGCCGCGTTGATGGCCTGGGAGCAGGCCATCCCTGACGTGCTGTACGAAACCCGCAGCCAGGTCACGCCGGTGGAGGCCGAGTGGCGGGAAAAGATCTACCAGCAATTGCTCAAGGTCATGGACCTGTCGTTGCTCGATGCCCTGGAACAAGTCGAGGCCGCGCGGCAGATACGCGATATCTGCCAGCGTCTGCTCGAGGAACATTCGGCACCGGTGAGTACCGTCAGCCGTCAGCTGATCATCAAGCAGATCACCGACGAAGTGCTCGGCCTCGGGCCGCTGGAACCGCTGTTGGCCGACCATAGCGTGTCCGACATCCTGGTCAACGGGTTTGCCTCGGTCTATGTCGAGCGCTTCGGCAAGCTGCAGCGCACCGACGTGCGTTTTCGCGATGACCAGCATTTGCTGAACATCATCGACCGCATCGTTTCCAGCTTGGGGCGACGTATCGACGAGTCCTCGCCCTTGGTGGACGCCCGGCTCAAGGACGGTTCGCGGGTCAACGCGATCATTCCACCGCTGGCCATCGACGGTCCGAGCATGTCGATCCGGCGCTTCGCCGTGGACCTGCTCAACACCGACAGCCTGATCCAGGTCGGCACCATGACCCCGGCCATTGCCTTGCTGCTCAAGGCCATCGTTCGCGGGCGCCTGAACGTGCTGATCTCCGGCGGGACCGGCAGCGGCAAGACCACCATGCTCAACGTGCTGTCCAGTTTCATTCCCCACAACGAACGCATCGTCACCATCGAGGATTCGGCCGAGTTGCAACTGCAGCAACCCCACGTGGTACGCCTGGAAACCCGCCCTTCGAACATCGAGGGACGCGGCGAGGTGAGCCAGCGGGAGTTGGTGCGCAACAGCCTGCGGATGCGTCCGGACCGCATTGTCATTGGCGAGGTGCGCGGCGCCGAGGCGCTGGACATGCTCACGGCGATGAACACCGGCCACGACGGCTCCCTGACCACCATTCACGCCAACACCGCACGGGATGCGTTGGGGCGAATCGAGAACATGGTGTCGATGACCGGGGCGACGTTTCCGATCAAGGCCATGCGTCAACAAATTGCCTCGGCCATCGGTGTAGTGATCCAACTGGAGCGTCAAGAAGACGGCAAGCGACGCGTGGTGAGCATGCAAGAGATCAACGGGATGGAAGGGGAGATCATCACCATGACCGAGATTTTCTCCTTCGTGCGCCAGGGCATCGGCGAGCACGGCGAGGTGCTTGGGGAGTATCGGCCCAGTGGCATGATCCCGGCCTTCCGCGATGTGCTCGCCAAGCGCGGCATCGAATTACCGCTGGCCCTGTTTCGCCCTGAGTGGATGGAGGGCCGCACGTCATGAGCAATATCCCCAGTGAGTTCATTCTGATTTTCCTTGGCATGGTATTCATCGCCGTGTTCCTGCTGTCCCAAGGCGTGGTAGTGCCGGTGTTCGGCGAGGCCGGGAAAATGCGCAAGCGCATTCGCGGGCGCCTGCATGTGCTGGAGAAGGCCAACCACTTGCCCAACATGCAGACCGTGTTGCGGCAGAAATACCTGACGCGCCTGTCCCCCTTGGAAGCCCGCCTGGAACAGCTGCCGTTCATGGCCAACCTGACCCAACTGATCGAGCAGGCCGGGCACGAGTACCGGGCTTATCGGGTGATGCTGCTCGGTCTGATCCTGGGGGGGGCGGCCGGTGCCTTGGTACTGATGCTCTCGCAGGTCTGGTGGCTGGCGCTGCTGGCGGCATTTGCGCTGACCTGGCTGCCGGTGCTGAAAATCCTGCGTGACCGCAACAAGCGTTTCGCCGCGTTCGAGGAAGGTTTGCCAGATGCACTGGACGCCATGTGCCGGGCCTTGCGTGCCGGGCATCCGTTCAACGAAACCCTGCGTCTGGTCGCCGAGGAGCACAAGGGGCCGGTCGCCCAGGAGTTCGGCATGACGTTTTCCGACATCAACTATGGCAACGATGTGCGCCGGGCCATGCTCGGCCTGCTGGAGCGCATGCCGAGCATGACGGTGATGATGCTGGTGACCTCGATCCTGATCCACCGCGAGACCGGCGGCAACCTGACCGAAGTGCTGGAGCGCCTGAGTCGCTTGATTCGCGGGCGTTTCCGTTTCCAGCGCAAGATCAGGACGCTGTCGGCGGAAGGGCGCATGTCGGCCTGGGTGCTGGTGGCGATCCCGTTCGTGCTGGCGATCGCCATCGTACTCACCAGCCCTAGCTACATGCCGGTGCTGATCAATGACCCCATAGGGCACAAGCTGATCATCGGCGCGTTCTGCGCCATGTTGATCGGGATTTTCTGGATAAAAAAAATCATCCGGATCCAGGTATAAGCGCTGTTGCGCCGAGAGGTTTGAGTCATGGACTTTTTGCTCGGATTGTTGAGTCGGTTTACCGGCAACGAAGAGCTGGCACGCCTGTTGTTCGTCACCGTGGTCGGCGTCAGTACGGTGTTGGCGGTCGTCGCGCTCATGCTATTGATGCTGGGCCTGCAGGATCCGGTGCAGCGGCGCCTGGCGCTGATCAAGCGCGGTTACGCGGGCAACACTGTGGGACAGGAGGCGCCCAGTAACCTGCAGCTCTTGCTGGAACGGGTTGGTCAGCGCTTTGCCTCGACCGATCAGGCCCACACGTCCGCCACCCAGACCTTGCTGACCCATGCCGGTTACCGGTCTGCCTCGGCGGTGCAGATGTATTGGGCGGTGCGCCTGATGTTGCCGTTGTTGATGGTTGGCGTTGCGTTGTTGCTGCTGCCGATGGTCAAGGTTTCAGTGGCCATCGGCCTGCTGGCGGTGACCCTCGTGGCGGGCATTGGCTGGTTGCTGCCGGCGATCTACGTCGGCAAACGCAAGCAGGCACGGCAAGGCCGGCTGCGTGCCGCGTTCCCGGATGCACTGGACTTGATGGTGGTTTGCGTCGAGTCGGGCCTGGCCCTGCCCACGACGATCGAGCGGGTGGCCGAAGAGATGTCGGTCAGCCAGGTTGAACTGGCCGAGGAGCTGGCGCTGGTCAATGCGCAGATCCGGGCGGGCATCACCAGCACCGAAGCGCTCAAGCAACTGGCCGTGCGTACCGGACTGGAGGATATCCAGGGTTTGGTCAGCCTGCTGGCGCAGAGTATCCGTTTCGGTACCAGCGTGGCCGATACCCTGCGGATCTACGCCGATGAGTTTCGTGACCGGCGTACCCAGGCTGCGGAAGAAATGGGGGCCAAGATTGGCACCAAGCTGATCTTTCCGCTGATTTTCTGCCTGTGGCCGAGCTTCTTCCTGGTTGCCATTGGTCCGGCCATGATCGGTGTGTTCAGGGCTTTCGGGAATATGTAGATCGGTGGTCTTATGTTCACCACAGTCCCATTGTGGGAGCGAGCTTGCTCGCGATGGCGGCCTGACGGCTGGCCTTGCTCTTGTTGACCGGGGGCCGGGTACATATCCATTCCTGCGGTAACGGCTGCTTAGGGTTCCGCCCTGACGGCGGCTCACTTTTGAGAAGCCCGGAAGCCGGCCCAGTCAAAAGTAAGCAAAACGCTCTTGCCCCACCACTCGGCACCTCGCCTAGGCTCGGTGTGCCCTCTCTCCGGCATTGCTCCGTGGGCCGCCGCGAAGGGCCATCCATGGCCGCGGCTATCCCGGCATCCATGCCGGGATGCCCACTACGCAATGCCTACGTTCGGCGATCGTGGTTAACGGGGCGCCCGAGATCAACGTCCACCCCGAGGCGGCCTAGTAGCCGACCTGGCTCTCCCGGTCGTACACCCATCAGCTCTGTTTGAGCAGGACCTGTGGGAGCAAAGCTTGCTCGCGAGGCGGCCTGACAGCCGACCTGGCTCTCCCGGTCGTACCCCGATCCCATTGTGGGAGCGAGCCTGCTCGCGAAAGCGGTGGGTCAGTTTGCATGGATGTTGGAGATGAAGGCCGCTTCGCGAGCAAGCTCGCTCCCACAGGTGATCTTGGGTGTCCATGAGTCTTGTGTTCACCCCAGGTCCATTGTGGGAGCGAGCCTGCTCGCGATAGCAGTGGGTCAGTTGCATGAGTGTTGGGGGCCCCAGGTATTTCCGGCGGTCAGCCAAAAGACCGCAGCCCCCGGCAGTTCCTACATCGGATCAAATGTAGGCGCTGTCGAGGGCTGCGGTCTTTGCGTTTCCAGCATGCTTCATTTGCTGCTGGTGATTTCTCCTGCCGAGTCCTGGTCAAAGAATTCCGGGATCGGATAGTTGAAGCTGTTGAGCCAACGCTGCATGGCCATCTCGCGTTCGGCGGCCGAGGCGGTTTGCAGGTTGGTGGAGGCCACCACGCCGCGAATCTGCAGTTGCATCCAGCTCTCGGTGCCTTGCTGTGCGGGCGAAGAGGGGCCTGGGTCAATGGCCCAGGCGCTGCTGGAAAGGCTCACCATGCAGGCGATCATCAATTGTTTGGTCATCATTTCTTGGACTCCTCGTAACGCTCTACTTGACCGCGCCGGTTGAGGCGTCGACAACCTCGGTCAGGCGGTTGGCTTGTGACGTCACTGCGTTAGCGGCCGAACCCCTGATTTTTTCCGCACGGGCTTGGGCATCTGCCACTTGTTGGGGGCTCAGCTTGGCCATGTTCGCGAGCTCGGCGGCCTGCTTCCAGTTGTCCTGGTAGATCAGCAGGGTCACCATGTTGAGCGCTGCCAGCGTGTCTGACTGCTGGAGCTCCATCGCGGTCATGAACTCGAAGCGGGCTTCTGAAATGCGTCGTTGATTGAGGTAGACGACCCCCAGATCGTTGCGGATCTTGCCTTCGGTCGGAGCCATTTTCGCTGCGCGCTCGAGGTATTGCGTAGCGGTCGCATTGTCATTTCTTGCGGCCGCCAACTGGCCAAGGCCATGTTCGCCGTCTGCGGCCAGGCATGTCCCGAGCAGGCTTTTGTACAACGGTTCGGCCTCGTTGCGGCCCATCAGGCGCAGCACCCGAGCCTTGCGCAGGCGGACCTGGACCAAGTCCTCGGGCAAGCGTTCGAGGTTCGCCAGGCTGGCGTACAAACGACCTTCGTTGGCCATGTCTTCAGCCATGTTCAGAGCCAGTTCCTGATCGGATTCGGGCTTGGCGCACTGAGTCGAGCGTGAAGCCACTACGCCGTTGCTGGCACAACCGGCGAGCATCAAGGTCGCCGCTATTGCGATCACTGCTTTCATTGAATGCCCCTTGGCAAGCCGTTGGACAATAGGTGCTTCGCACATCTGGCGCCGGCTCATTGGGAAAGCCCGCTGCGGTTGTCGAACTCGCCATGTTCGAGGAAGTACATACGGTAGAAATTCGGGTCGTAATTACGCAGTTGCTCGCCCGGCAACGTCGGCAGTTGCGCGTCGGCGGCCAACGGTTGGACCAGGTGCGGCGTGACGATCATCAGCAGCTCGCGCTCTTCGCGGTTGATGGAGTTGTCGCGAAAGAACGCGCCGAGAATCGGTATATCGCCCAGTCCTGGAAACTTGTTCACCTGGGAGCTGTTGCGGGTGCTGATCAGGCCGCTGATGACGAAGCTTTCTCCATCGGCCAGGGCGATGCTGGTGTCGGTACGACGTACCGTGAGCGCTGGCACCAGTGTCCCGGCGATGTTCACCGCGTTGGTGAAGTCCAGCTCACTGACTTCCGGTGCCACCTTCAGTGCGATGCGATTCTTGCCGATGACGGTGGGGGTCAGGGTCAGGCGAATACCGAATTCCTTGTACTCGATGGACACGTTGTCGCTGCCGGCACTGGGCACCGGTATCGGTACTTCGCCGCCGGCCAGGAAGCTCGCGCTCTGCCCGCTGAGGGCCACCAGGCTCGGCCGCGCCAGGGTATAGGCGAAACCGCTGCCTTCCAGTGCGTTGATCATCAACAGCGTTTTACCGGTGGCAAAAGACAGGTTGAACATGTCGTTATTGACCGGCAATGAAGGCCGGACAATACCGCCGACGGTGGGCAAGGTCCTCGGCGAACCGAACAGGAAGTTGCCACGGGTGCCGAAAATCGAAGTCGAGGCTTCCTTGAGTTTGGTCCGGCTGACTTCAACGAAACGAATGTCGGTCTGCACCTGGGCGAGCAGCATCGGATCTTCGGACGGTATGCTCGCAGCGCCGGTCAGCGCCTCGGTGGCCCGGCCTTTGACAAAGACCATGCTCTGGCGCGGTATCTTCGAACAGTCGGTCCAGACCATCAGGCTGGTGGCGCCTGGCGCCAGGCCCGTGAGAATAAACGCATCGTTGCCACTGGGCTGCACATCGGCAATTTTCGGGTCGCCGACTGCCAACTTCGTCACGGGGGCGAGGATGCGCAGTTCGCTCTGGAGCCCTTGGCCGACCTCGAAGGTTGCCGGCAAATTGTCCAGTTGCGAACAATTTGCCGCTGCGGCCTGGGCCGCATCCAAGCCAAGACCCATCCAGAACAGGCCATGAATGAAATGTTTTAGAACGGGAGCAGTACGATGGGTCATGAAGTGATCCTCGATGAAGAGACCATCCCTAGGCTTAACTATTTGCCTCGGATCACTTAAGAGGCCCGGGCTACCCCTTTCCATCTCACCTGACGGTCCATTGGGTCCGGTTTCAGGCCTCGTTGCTACCAGCAAACGGGCGCATTTCACCGGCCTGACTGAACGACAGGCTGCTTGCAAACGACTTTTCGGTACCCGGGGGCTCCGGGATTTTCGAAGGCAACGACGGTGTCGATCAAATCGCTTCAGGAGCGTTTTGCCGACCCTGTCATCGCTTCTGTTTGACGGTAGTTCAAGCATGGCAAAGCGCCACGCCTTGAATAAAAAAAATGACTAAAAAGTGACGGAAGGGAAAAACTCGCGCAAGCGTGCGTCAATAATCTGTCTTTTTGTGTTGTGAAGGAGATTTGCAGGAGCCAGATCCGACAGGGGGAGGCGAGGCCTGCGAGCCATTGCTGGTCGCAGGGGCTGGCGGATATCAGGCCAAGTGGTAGTGCACTGACAGTGTTCCTTTCTTCTGCGAAAGCGAGGCGATGGTGACTGTTCCCAGGTCTTGCAGGCGCTGCACGTGAGTGCCGCCGCAACCGTAGGCGGCAAGCTCACCGAAACCGACTTCGCGCAGGCCTTCGCGTAACGTGATCAGGCGCGGCAGGTCGTTGGCAATCCATTCGTCGATGCCTTGCTGAATGATCGAGATGTCCAGTTCCTGAGGATTTCCCCCCGGCTGGAACTGCACGCGGCTTTCACCGGGCCAATGGTGGGCCTTGATCGGTGTCCAGCCACGGGTTTCGGCGAAATGGCCGATCAGATGCCCAGCCGAGTGCAGGCGCGCATTCAGCTGCCGACGCTGCGCATCCACGCTGATCGCAGCCGTGCCCAAGGCCACCGGACGGTCGACGTAATGGACGATCTGTGGCCCTTCCTGGACCACGCGCAGCACCTGGCTTTCACCGATCCATCCGGTGTCGCAGGGCTGACCGCCACCCTGGGGGTGGAACAGCGTGGCGTGCAGCACCACGGCAAACTCATGGTCCCGGGGGCTGCAATCCAGGACTTCCGCGTTGGCCTTGAGGTCATCGCTATGGAAAAAGAGGCGAAGCGTCATGTGCCATACCCACATCAGAAATTGTGACGGGATTATAGATAGAGCGTAAAAGGGTGATAATCCGTTCAAATTTCAATGGACTGTTGCGCCATGAGCACAAATCTACCGTTGCCGTTGCTGGCCGAAATGGCCATCTTCGTCAAGGTCGTGGAGACCGGCAGCTTCTCCGAGGCGGCCCGCCAGTCAGGTTCATCACCGTCGGCCATCAGCCGCAGTATTTCTCGCCTGGAGAAAGCCCTGGCGACCCGTTTGTTGCAACGCACCACCCGCAAGTTGCGTTTGAGCGATGGCGGGGAAGAGGTGTTCAAGCGCTGTCAGGAAATGGTTGCCGCCGCTCGGTCAGTGATGGAAATCAGCGGGCAGTTCACCCAGGAGGCTGAAGGCCGCATCCGCGTCAGCGTACCCAAGGCGGTGGGGCGTTTCGTGATTCATCCGCACATGCCCGAATTCTTGCGTCGTTATCCGAAGGTCGATGTGGAGCTGTTCCTGGAGGATAGGCAGGTTGACCTGATCGACGATCATGTCGACCTGGCCATCCGGATTACCGATCAACCTCCGGTCGGGCTGGTGGGGCGTCAGTTGCTGACCATCGATCACCTGCTTTGCGCCACGCCGCAATACCTGGCCGAACATGGGACGCCCACACATCCTCATGACCTGTTGGAACACAGTTGCATTTACCTGGGGGTGACCCCGAACGACGCGCGGTGGAAATTCAAGAAAGGCAGCAAGTCCGTCACCGTCGGCGTGCACGGGCGCTACGCGGCCAATCACACGGGTGTGCGGTTGGGGGCCGTCTTGCAGCACATCGGCATTGGCAGCCTGCCGTACTTCACCGCCCGCCATGCCTTGGAGCAAGGCTTGATCGTGCAGGTATTGGCCGACTGGACGTTCCTGGCTTCCTATCACGGTGGCTTGTGGTTGCTGCATTCCCCGACTCGCTACCTGCCGCCCAAGCTGCGGGTGTTCATTGATTATCTGGTGGTGTGCCTGGAGAAAGAGCCGACCTTGAGCACGGTGGGCGGCGGGAGTGGCCCTAGCAAGGTCGTGACGGGTTATGAGTTGCCGGAGAGTGATGGATTGTTTTGACCGGCCTCATCGCGAGCAAGCTCCCACAGGTGAGCGATGGTGAGCTGCGGCTTCTGTGGGAGCGAGCTTGCTCGCGATGGGGCCCGTCCAGGCAAAACACTTTGGCAAGGCAAAAAAAAGCCCGCCGGGTTAATCGTGCGGGCATTTGCATGACGGATCGCAATCAGTGCTTGCTGTCCTGGTCCGACATCGCCAGCAATTGCTTTTCCTGGTTCCAGTCGAAAGGCTCGTCGTTTTGCTCGGCTTCGAAACGACGCTCCTCCAGGGCCTGGTACAGGGCGATTTCTTCGTCGGGCATGTAGTGCAGGCAGTCACCGGCGAAGTACCAGAGCAGGTCGCGAGGCACCAGGTGGGCGATCTGTGGGTAACGGACGATCACTTGGCACAGGAGGTCCTGGCCCAGGTACTGGCTTTCGATCGGGTCGACGGGCAGTTGCGCGCGCAACTCGTCGAAGCGCTCCAGAAACAGGGCATGGCTTTCTTCGGGCACCTGTTCGGCCTCACCCACGGCGACCAGGATGCTGCGCAAGTGGTCAAGCAAGACAAGGTGATCGGCAACGACATTGGACACGAGATAAGTCCTCAAGAGCAAAACGGGCGCAGGAGTATAAAGCCCTTGCGCCCGCTTTTATAGATGAGGAGCGTAGCTGGCCGTCAGGATCAACGGACCTTGTCCTGCGCCAGCCTCAACTCGTCCTTATCGAAGTCATCCACATCGATGACCTTGCGCCGCGCCGCCTCGGCCGCGCGCAAGGTCTGCGCTTCACCGGCTTGCAACACACCCGCTTCCAGGGCCGCATCGATGAGGGGTTCGCCCGGCGCTGGGTTGAGTTGACCCTGCTTGAGCGCCACGTGCAGTTTCTTGTGCAGCGGATGGGCGGCGGCCAGCAGGTCGGCGGCGTGTTGCAGGGCGCCCACCGGATCATCGGCGGATTGTGGGCGATAGCAGCCCTGCAGCAACTCTTCGAGGGTCGGGTCACCCTTGGGCCGACCGATGACCGCCGCCACCTCGGCGTCGAGCCTGTCGCTCGGGCCCTTGTGACGACGACCGAAGGGGAACACCACCAGGCGCAACAGGCAACCCAGCACCCGGTTCGGGAAGTTGCTCAGCAGTTCATCCAGCGCACGTTCCGACTGGCCCAGGCTTTCCTCCATGGCCCAGGTGAACAGCGGTGTCATGTGGTCCGGCGAGTCCAGGTCGTGATAGCGCTTGAGTGCGGCGGACGCCAGGTACAGGTTGCTCAATACGTCGCCCAGGCGGGCCGACAAGCGTTCCCGGCGTTTGAGTTCACCCCCCAGCAGCATCATGCTCAGGTCCGCCAGCAGGGCGAAGGCCGCAGCCTGCCGGTTGAGGGCGCGGAAATAACCTTGGCTCAAGGCATTGCCGGGAGCCTTCTCGAAATGCCCCAGGCCGAGGTTGAGCACCAGCGTGCTGGCGGCGTTGCTCACGGCAAAACCAATGTGCTTGAGCAGCAAGGCGTCGAATTCGACCAGCGCCTGGTCCTTGTCTTCACGGCTTGCCAGGGCCATTTCCTTGAGCACGAACGGATGGCAGCGAATGGCGCCCTGGCCAAAGATCATCAGGTTGCGTGACAGGATGTTCGCGCCTTCGACCGTGATGAAGATCGGCGCACCTTGCCAGCTGCGACCCAGGTAATTGTTCGGGCCCATGATGATGCCCTTGCCACCATGCACGTCCATGGCGTGGCTGATGCACTCGCGGCCGCGTTCGGTCAGGTGGTACTTGAGAATGGCCGACAGCACCGAAGGCTTTTCCCCCAGGTCCACGGCGTTGGCGGTCAGCATGCGTGCAGCATCCATCATCCAGGCGTTGCCACCGATGCGCGCCATGGCTTCCTGGATACCTTCGAACGCCGACAACGGTACGTTGAATTGCTCGCGCACCTGTGCGTACTGGCCCGTTACCAGGCTGGTGAACTTTGCAGCACCGGTGCCCACAGCCGGCAGGGAAATCGAGCGCCCGACCGACAGGCAGTTCATCAGCATCATCCAGCCCTTGCCGAGCATGGCCTGGCCGCCAATGAGGAAGTCCAGCGGGATGAACACGTCCTTGCCCCAGTTCGGCCCATTCATGAACGCGGCGCCAAGGGGCAGGTGACGTCGGCCGATATGCACGCCAGGGGTGTCGGTGGGAATCAAGGCGAGGCTGATGCCCAGGTCTTCTTCGTCACCCAGCAGGTGGTCGGGGTCATACGCCTTGAAGGCCAGGCCCAGGAGGGTGGCCACCGGGCCGAGGGTGATGTAGCGCTTTTCCCAGTTCAGGCGCAGGCCCAATGTTTCCTGGCCTTCCCATTCACCCTTGCAGATGACGCCGGTGTCGGGCATCGCCCCGGCGTCGGAGCCGGCCAGTGGCCCAGTCAGGGCGAAGCAGGGAATATCGTCGCCACGGGCCAGTCGCGGCAGGTAATGGTCGCGTTGTTCATCGGTGCCGTAGTGCAGCAGCAGTTCCGCCGGGCCGAGGGAGTTGGGGACCATCACGGTGGAAGCCAGGTCGCCGCTGCGCGTGGCCAGTTTCATCGCCACCTGGGAGTGGGCATAGGCGGAGAACCCCTTGCCGCCGTATTCCTTGGGGATGATCAGTGCGAAGAACCCGTGCTCCTTGATATGGGCCCAGGCTTCAGGCGGCAGGTCCATGGCCTGGCCGATCTGCCAGTCGCTGACCATTGCGCAGAGGGCTTCGGTGGGGCCGTCGAGGAACGCTTGCTCCTCCTCGGTCAGTTGCACCTCGGGGTAGGCCAGCAGCAAGTCCCAATCCGGGCGGCCGCTGAACAGTTCGCCGTCCCACCACACCGTGCCGGCGTCGATGGCGTCGCGCTCGGTCTCGGACATGGGCGGCAGGGTTTTCTGGAACCAGTCGAACATCGGCGCACTGAAATACCGACGGCGCAGGTCCGGTAGCAGCAGCGGGGCCGCGACAGCTGCGAGTACCACCCAGAGGATCAGCAGCAGCCAGCCGGGCGCATGGCTGAAAATGCCCATGGCCAACAGGTAGACCGCGACGATACCCAGCGCGGGCAGCGGGGCGATGCGCCGGTGCGCCAGCCAGGCGATCCCGACGACCAGGACCAGTATCCACAACAACAGCATATGTAATCCTCCGTGAACCAAGGCAAAACCGACCTTCAGAGCTTAGACGGCATCTGCAAAACCGGCGGTCAGCGCAATGTGATTGATTTCGTGGGAAACCCTGGGTGCATGGCGCCAGTCTGGTTGGCAACAGCCGTGGGAAATCGTTCGTTAACAAGGTGAGAAAACGCCATTGTTTGGCCGGAATGCCGTTATCGCTGGCCGGGGGGCTGTGGATAAACTCGAGGCAAGCGGTGATGTTTCTCGAGAGGTCTTCCTTTTATGCAGCAATACCTGAACCCCGGCCCCTTCATCGACAGCGATCACCCCGCGGTCATCGACTTCACCGAAGCCCACCGCGGCGCCGATCGCGACCCGCTGGCGCAAGCGGTCAGCCTGTATTACGCCGTGCGCGAGGCGGTGCGCTACAACCCCTACACCTTCAGTCGCGACCCGGCGACCCTGCGCGGCAGTTACGCGCTGGCTGCCGGCGAAAGCTATTGCGTGCCCAAGGCTACCTTGCTGGCCGGCTGCGCCCGGCATTGCGACATCCCGGCGCGCATCGGCCTGGCGGATGTCCGCAATCACTTGTCCACGCCGCGCTTGCTGGAATTGCTCAGGAGCGACGTGTTCGCCATGCACGGTTATACCGAGCTGTACCTGAACGACCGCTGGGTCAAGGCCACGCCGGCATTCAACCAAGGGCTGTGCGAGTTGTTCGACGTGGCCCCGCTGGAATTCGACGGTCGCCACGACAGCGTTTTCCACCCGTTCAACCGGCGGGGGGCGAAGCTGATGGAATATGTCACCGACCACGGCCAGTTCGCCGATGTGCCCGAAGCGTTCTTCTTCGAACACCTGGAAAAATGCTACCCGCACCTGTTCGGCGCGCAGGTGCCGCTCTTGCTCGGCGACATGCAGGATGATTTGAGTCGCGCCTGATCCGGCGTATGCTGCTGCGGCATTTATCCATCGAGGGACGCCGTGATGCTGAAGATATGGGGCCGGAAGAATTCATCGAATGTGCGCAAGGCGTTGTGGTGCGCAGAAGAGTTGGGGCTGGCCTACGAGGCCATTGATGCGGGCGGGGCATTCGGTGTGGTGGACACGCCCGAGTACCGTGCGAAAAACCCCAATGGTCGGGTGCCAATGATCGAAGACGACGGCTTCGTGCTCTGGGAATCCAACACTATCGTGCGTTACCTGGCTGCTCGCCATGCGTCGGGTTCGGCCTGGTACCCCGCTGACATACAGGCACGGGCCCAGGCTGAAAAATGGATGGACTGGACCACCTCCAGCTTTGCCGCACCGTTTCGCACGGTGTTCTGGGGCGTATTGCGCACCCCGGTCGAGCAACAGGACTGGGTGGCCATCAACGCGGCGATCAAAGAGTGCGACGACTTGCTGGCGATGGTCGAGCAGACCTTGAGTGAGCAGCCCTACCTGTCGGGTGCTGAAATCGGCATGGGCGATATTCCCCTGGGCAGTTTCATTTATGCCTGGTTCGAGATGCCCATCCAGCGCGCTGCGCTACCTAACGTGCAGGCCTGGTATGCGCGGTTGCAGCAGCGTCCGGCCTACCGCAAGGCTGTCATGACCGCGTTGACTTAATACTTACTATCGACACACTTGACTGTACTTGTGCGGCGACGCCGAGCACCATTGCCTTCGTGCGCCGTGGTTGCATTGCTCGCCGCCCGCCCTTATCTATTCTTTTCCTCCCTCCCTTCTTGGTGCGTAATCCGATATGAGTTCCGCTCTGTCCATCCGGCAGCTAACCAAAACCTACGGCAACGGTTTCCAGGCCTTGAGTGGTATCGATCTGGATGTCGCCGAAGGTGATTTCTTCGCCTTGCTCGGCCCCAATGGTGCTGGCAAATCCACCACCATCGGCATTCTTTCCACGTTGGTGAACAAGACCAGCGGCACGGTGAACGTCTTTGGTCATGACCTGGACCGCGAGCCCGCCGCCCTCAAGCGCTGCATCGGCGTGGTGCCCCAGGAATTCAATTTCAACCAGTTCGAGAAGACCTTCGACATCGTCGTGACCCAGGCCGGTTACTACGGCATTCCGCCGAAGATCGCCAACGAGCGCGCCGAGCAGTACCTGACCCAACTAGGCCTGTGGGACAAGCGCGACGTGCCGTCCCGTTCATTGTCCGGCGGCATGAAGCGGCGCCTGATGATTGCCCGCGCGCTGGTGCATGAACCGCGTCTGCTGATCCTCGACGAACCGACCGCCGGCGTGGACATCGAACTGCGTCGTTCGATGTGGACCTTCCTCACCGAGCTGAACCAGAAAGGCATCACCATCATCCTCACCACCCATTACCTGGAAGAGGCTGAACAGTTGTGCCGCAACATCGGCATCATCGACCACGGCACCATCGTCGAGAACACCAGCATGCGCCAGTTGCTCAGCCAACTGCATGTGGAAACCTTCCTGCTGGACCTGAAAAACGACCTGACGACGGCGCCCCGGCTCATGGGTTATCCGGCCCGTCTGGTGGACGGCCACACCCTGGAAGTCCAGGTGGACAAAGCCGTGGGTATCACCGGGCTGTTCGCCCAACTGGCCCTGCAAAACATTGAAGTGCAGAGCCTGCGCAACAAAACCAATCGCCTCGAGGAGTTGTTCGTGTCCCTGGTGGAGAAAAATCTGGCGAAGGTGGCGGTATGAGCATGAGTTCCGAACTGCGCCCCAACCTCATCGCCCTCAATACCATCGTTTACCGTGAGGTTCGGCGTTTCATGCGGATCTGGCCGCAGACGCTGCTGCCGCCCGCCATCACCATGGTCTTGTACTTCGTGATCTTCGGTAACCTGATCGGCCGGCAGATCGGCGACATGGGCGGCTTCACGTACATGGACTACATCGTGCCGGGGCTGATCATGATGTCGGTGATCACCAACTCCTATGGCAACGTGGTGTCGAGTTTCTTCGGCAGCAAGTTCCAGCGTTCGATCGAAGAGCTGATGGTCTCGCCGGTGTCGCCCCATACGATCCTCATCGGCTATACCCTGGGCGGTGTGCTGCGCGGCCTGGCGGTGGGCTTGATCGTGACCCTGCTGTCGTTGTTCTTCACCCATTTGCAGGTGCATCACCTGGGGGTGACGGTATTGGTGGTGGTGCTCACGGCCACGATCTTTTCGCTGCTGGGTTTCATCAATGCCGTGTTTGCGCGCAACTTCGATGACATCTCCATCATCCCGACGTTCGTGCTCACGCCGCTGACCTACCTGGGCGGAGTGTTCTATTCGATTTCCCTGCTGCCACCGTTCTGGCAAACCGTGTCCCTGGCCAACCCGGTGCTGCACATGGTCAACGCCTTTCGCTACGGCATCCTCGGGGTATCGGACATCAAGATCAGCATCGCCATTACCTTCATGCTGGTGGCGACCTTGGTGCTTTACATCGGTTGTGCGCGGTTGCTGGTCAGCGGGCGCGGGATGCGTACCTAACCTTCCTGTGGGAGCGAGCTTGCTCGCGATGGCGTCAGTATGAACGCCAAAAAAAGGCCTCCATTCCCAGGAGGCCTTTTTTGCATTTCACATCCGGCTTTTCTTGCGCCGCTTCCACTGTCGGGCCACCCACCAGCGCCAGTAACTCATGGTAACGAAGTAGGCGAGGGCGCCGAGTACCAGTCCGGTCACCACAGAGCCGAGCAGGAACGGCTGCCACAAGGTGGACAACTGGCCGCTAATCCATTCCCAGGTCAGCTCTTCGGGCAGCGTCCGGGCGGGCACGTCCATCAGCCAGGCGCCGGTCTGGTAAGTGCAGAAGAACACCGCCGGCATGGTGATCGGATTGGTCAGCCACACCAGGCTCACCGCAATCGGCATGTTGCCGCGCACCGTGATGGCCAGTGCGGCGGCCAGCAACATTTGCAACGGGATCGGCAAGAAGGCGGCAAACAGGCCTACAGCCATCGCCCGGGCGACAGAGTGCCGATTGAGGTGCCAAAGGTTGGGGTCGTGCAGCAGGGTGCCGAGAAAACGTAAGGATTTATGTTCCCGAATGCTCTCTGGGTCTGGCATGTAACGTTTGAAAAGGCGCCGGGGCATAAGGCTTCTCGGTCGGTTCAACGCATTAAGGCCGCAAGTATGTCCGGATTCTACGGCTGACAGATTCAGACTTTGTGACAATTGATAACGCCAGCGGTGCCGTGAACCGTCTATGCCTGAAGAGGGCACTCTCAAGGACGGGTTATGCGCACAGGGTTAGTCGCGCTCGCACTGGGGCTGTTGGCCCCGATTTTTTTGCCGGCACTGCCGCCGATATGGCTGATTACAGCCATGCCGGTGCTGGCGCTGATGGTGTTGCCGTTTCGAACCTACCCGCTGGGTTTTTTCCTGTTCGGGCTGGCCTGGGCCTGTCTGTCGGCGCAGTGTGCGCTGGATGACCGGTTACCCATCGCGCTCGACGGCGAAACCCGCTGGGTCGAGGGGCGTGTGGTCGGTTTGCCGCAACAGGGCGAAGGCGTGATGCGCTTCGAACTGGCCGATGTCCATTCACGCCGTACCCGTCTACCGACGGCGATGCGCCTCGCCTGGTTCGGTGGTCCGCCGGTCAACAGCGGCGAACGATGGCGATTGGCGGTGAAGCTCAAGCGGCCCAGTGGGCTGCTGAACCCGCACGGCTTCGACTATGCCGCCTGGTTGCTGAGCCGCGGCATCGGCGCGACCGGTACCATCAAGGATGGCCATCTCCTGCAAGCGGCCCGGGGGGCCTGGCGCGACGAGGTGCGCCAGGCCCTGGCACAGGTCGATGCCCATGGCCGCTCCGGTGCGCTGGCGGCTCTGGTCCTGGGCGACGGCGGCGGGTTGAGTCGCGAGGATTGGCAGATGCTGCAAGACACCGGCACCGTCCACTTGCTGGTGATCTCCGGGCAACACATTGGCCTGCTCGCGGGCCTGGTGTACTTGTTGGTGGCCGGTGCGGCGCGTTATGGCCTGTGGCCGGTGGGGCTGGCCTGGTTGCCTTGGGCCTGTGGGCTGGCCTTTTGTGCCGCCCTGGGCTACGGCTTGCTCGCCGGCTTCGAGGTGCCGGTGCGGCGGGCCTGCGCGATGATCGGCCTGGTGTTGCTGTGGCGCTTGCGTTTCAAACAGCCAGATCCGTGGTGGGCATGGCTGCTGGCCTTCGTCGGGGTGCTGGTGTTCGACCCGCTTGCCAGCTTGCGGCCGGGGTTCTGGTTGTCGTTTGCGGCCGTCGCCATCTTGATGTTCACCTTTGGCGCTCGTCTGGGGCCCTGGCGCTGGTGGCAAACCTGGACCCGTGCCCAATGGCTGGTCGCGCTTGGCCTTTGTCCGTTGTTGTTGATCGTGGGCTTGCCGGTCAGCCTCAGCGGGCCGTTGGTGAACCTGCTCGCGGTGCCCTGGATCAGCCTGTTGGTATTGCCGCTGGCGCTGCTTGGCACGGCATTGTTGCCGGTGCCGCTCATGGGCGAAGGCCTGCTGTGGATTGCCGGCGGGCTGCTCGATCTGCTGTTCAAGGGGCTGGCACTGGTTGCCGGACGAATGCCGGCCTGGGTCCCTGCCGCAGTCCCGCCGTGGGCCTTGGCTATCGCCGCCGTCGGTGCTTTTTTGCTGCTGTTGCCCAAAGGTGTGCCGCTACGTGTACTGGGGTGGCCGATGGTGTTGCTGATGGTTTTTCCACCGCAAGAACACCTGCCGCAAGGGCACGCCGAGATCTGGCAACTGGACGTGGGCCAAGGGCTGGCGGTGCTGGTGCGGACCCGGCGGCACGCCCTGCTTTACGACGCCGGGCCGCGCTTTGGCGAGGCTGACGCGGGCGAGCGGGTCGTCCTGCCGACCTTGCGCAAACTGGGTGTGCGCCGCTTGGACCTGATGTTGCTCAGCCATGCCGACGCCGATCACGCTGGCGGTGCCCGCGCCGTGCGCAATGGGCTGCCGACGCTGGAAGTGATCAGCGGCGATCCAGACGCGCTGCCCGCCGAGCTGCTGGCCGGGCCTTGCGACAGTGGCAGGCGCTGGGAATGGGACGGGGTCGGGTTCGAACTGTGGCGGTGGGCCTCTGCCGTCGAGAGCAACCAGAAGTCCTGCGTCTTGCTGGTGGAGGCCGGCGGTGAACGCCTGCTGCTGACCGGCGATATCGACACCCCTGCCGAGCGCGCCTTGCTCGACGAGGCCCTGGCCGTGCCGATCCAGTGGCTGGCCGCGCCGCATCACGGCAGTCGCAGTTCGTCGTCGATGGCGTTGCTGTCGCGTCTCAAGCCGCATTCGGTATTGATCTCTCGAGGGCAGGGCAATGCGTTCGGCCACCCTCATCCCCAGGTGATGGCCCGGTATCGGCGCTCGGGCCTGGCGATCTACGACAGTGCCGAGCAGGGCGCCATTCGTCTGCTACTGGGGGCTTTCGAGGTGCCGCACACCGAGGCCGGGCACCGCCGCTACTGGCGTGATCCGCCCGCAGTCGGGCCACCGGGGCAATATTGATCCAGCGCAATCGGCTGACGCGCTTATCGGTGGGGGCGGGTCTGCAAGGCGAGTCTGTGTGATAAAGTGGCGCACTTTTTCGAGGGGGCAGTCACTGTGTGGGAATTGGTCAAATCCGGCGGCTGGATGATGTTGCCGATCATTCTGAGTTCCATCGCGGCACTGGGTATCGTTGCCGAACGCCTGTGGACCCTGCGGGCCAGCCGCGTGACCCCGGAGCATCTGCTCGGGCAGGTCTGGGTCTGGATCAAGGACAAGCAGCTGAACAAGGACAAGCTCAAGGAGCTGCGAGCCAGTTCGCCCTTGGGGGAAGTCCTCGCCGCCGGCCTGGCGAACTCCAAGCATGGTCGTGAGATCATGAAGGAGTGCATCGAGGAAGCCGCCGCCCGGGTCATCCATGAACTGGAGCGCTACATCAATACGCTGGGCACCATCGCCGCCATGTCCCCGCTGCTGGGCCTGCTGGGTACGGTACTGGGCATGATCGACATCTTCAGTGCGTTCACCGGTTCCGGCATGACCACTAACGCCGCGGTGCTGGCGGGGGGGATCTCCAAGGCTTTGATCACCACCGCTGCTGGCCTGATGGTCGGTATCCCTTCGGTGTTCTTCCACAGGTTCCTGCAACGCCGCGTCGACGAGTTGGTGGTGGGCATGGAGCAGGAAGCCATCAAGCTGGTCGAGGTGGTGCAGGGGGACCGTGACGTGGACCTGGCTGGGGGCAAGAAGTGAAATTCCGCCGCAAGCCACGGGAAAACATCGAGATCAACCTCGCGTCGCTGATCGACGTGGTGTTCATCCTACTGCTGTTTTTCGTCGTGACCACCACATTCACCCGGGAAACCCAGCTCAAGGTTGAATTGCCGCAGGCCGTCAGCGGCTCGCCGGCCGAAGACCAGCAACTGAAGAATCTGGAAATCACCATCAGCGCCGAAGGGGCGTTCTCGGTGAACAACCAATTGCTGCCCAAGAGCGACCTGGCGAGCCTGATCGAGGCCCTGCAGAAAGAGTCTGGCGGCGACACCAACCTGCCGCTGTCCATCAGCGCCGACGGCAAGACCCCTCACCAATCGGTGATCACCGCCATGGACGCGGCTGGCAAGCTCGGTTTCAGCCATCTGCGCATGACCACGGTCGAGGCGGCCCCCGCACCCTGATGGCCATGTCCGATCGATTGCTTGCCGCGTGGTATGAAGGTCACCCGGCCCTGACCCTGCTACGGCCGCTGGAGTGGTTGTACCGACGGGTGGTGGTGGGCAAGCGCGAGCGTTTCCTGGCGGGTGAAGGCCAGATCTACCAGCCCCCCGTGCCGTTGGTCGTGGTGGGCAATATCACCGTTGGCGGCACCGGCAAGACGCCGTTGATCCTGTGGATGATCCAGCACTGCCAGCGCAGTGGCCTGCGGGTCGGGGTGGTCAGCCGGGGTTACGGCGCCAAGCCGCCGCAACTGCCTTGGCGGGTCACGGCCGAGCAGGGCGCCGACGTCGCGGGTGATGAGCCGCTGTTGATCGTCCAGCGCACCGGTGTGCCGTTGATGATCGACCCCGATCGCAGTCGCGCCGTCCAGGCGCTGCTGGAGGCTGAGCCGCTGGACCTGATCCTGTCCGACGACGGCATGCAGCATTATCGGATGGCCCGCGACCTGGAGCTGGTGTTGATCGACAACGCCCGTGGCCTGGGCAACCGCCGTTGCCTGCCTGCCGGGCCGTTGCGCGAGCCGGTCGAGCGCCTGCAATCGGTCGACGCCGTGTTGTACAACGGCGCCAGTGCCGACCGCGAAGACGGTTTCGCCTTCCAATTGCGTCCCACCGCGCTGGTGAACCTGGCCAGTGGCGAGCGGTGCTCCCTTGAGCATTTTCCACCCGGCCAGGCCCTGCATGCCGTGGCCGGCATCGGCAATCCCCAGCGTTTCTTCAAGACCCTCGAAACGCTACACTGGCGGCCAATACCGCATGGGTTTGCCGACCACGCCGAATACAGCGCCCAGGCCTTGAGTTTCACGCCATCGCTGCCGGTGGTCATGACGGAAAAGGACGCAGTCAAATGCCGTGCCTTCGCCGCACCCGACTGGTGGTACCTGGCGGTAGACGCCGCGCCGTCGCCGGCCTTCGCGGCCTGGTTCGATACGCAGTTGATGCGCCTGTTGCCGGATCGGCTTTTGCCTTAAAACCTTTTATCCAGGGGAATTCCATGGACACCAAACTGCTCGACATTCTGGCCTGCCCGGTCTGCAAAGGCCCGCTCAAGCTCAGCGCCGACAAGACCGAACTGATCAGCAAGGGCGCCGGCCTGGCCTACCCGATTCGCGACGGCATCCCGGTGATGCTCGAAAGCGAAGCCCGCACCCTGAGCACCGACGAGCGCCTGGATAAATGACTGCAGCCTTTACCGTTGTCATTCCGTCGCGTTTCGCTTCGACGCGCCTGCCCGGCAAGCCGTTGCTGTCGATTGCCGGCAAGCCGATGATCCAGCATGTCTGGGAGCAGGCTTGCAAAAGCAGCGCCCAGCGTGTGGTGGTGGCGACTGACGATGCGCGCATCGTCGAGGCCTGCAAAGGCTTTGGCGCCGAAGTCGTGCTGACCCGTGAAGACCATAATTCCGGCACTGACCGCCTGGCGGAGGTCGCGGCGAAACTCGGTCTTGCCGCCGACGCTATCGTGGTCAATGTGCAAGGTGACGAGCCGTTGATCCCGCCGAGCGTGATCGATCAGGTCGCCGCCAACCTCGCGGCCCACACCGAAGCGCGCATGGCCACCCTGGCCGAGCCGATCGAGGATGTGCAGACCCTGTTCAACCCCAACGTGGTCAAGGTGGTCAGTGACCTCAATGGCCTGGCGTTGACCTTCAGCCGCGCGACGTTGCCCTGGGCGCGGGACGCATTCGCCCAAGGTCGTGACGTCATGCCGGAAGGCGTGCCATACCGCCGCCACATCGGCATCTATGCCTACCGCGCCGGCTTCCTCCAGGACTTCGTCGCCTGGGGCCCGTGCTGGCTGGAAAACACCGAATCCCTGGAACAGCTGCGCGCCCTGTGGCACGGCGTGCGGATCCACGTCGCCGATGCGCTGATCGCCCCGCCGACCGGCGTCGACACCGCCGAAGACCTCGAGCGCGTTCGTCGCCTGCTGGAGGCTTGATGCGGGTCCTGTTCGTCTGTCTCGGCAATATCTGCCGCTCGCCCACCGCCGAAGGCATCCTGCGCCACAAGTTGCGTGAGGCCGGGTTGGCCGGGCAGGTGGAAGTCGCTTCCGCCGGCACCGGTGACTGGCATGTCGGCAAAGCGCCGGACAAGCGCAGCCAGGCGGCGGCCCTGAAGCGTGGCTACGACTTGTCGGCCCAGCGCGCGCAACAGGTGACCCGCGCCGACTTCGCCACCTACGACCTGATCCTGGCGATGGACAGCAGCAATCTGCGTAATCTCAAGGCTCTGCAACCGGCTAATGGCAAGGCCGAGCTGGATCTGTTCCTGCGTCGCTACGAGGCTGAACTCGATGATGTGCCGGACCCGTACTACGACGGCGAGCAGGGCTTCGAGCAAGTGCTGGACCTGATCGAGCGCGCTACCGATCGCCTGGTGATCGAATTGAAGGGGCGGTTATGACCTTGCAGGTTCGGGCGGGCGTCAGCCTCAAGCCCTTCAACAGTTTTGGTGTGGACGTCACTGCCCGGTTGTTCGCCGAAGCCCACAGCGATGAAGATGTTCGCCAGGCGTTGGCTTATGCCGCCGAGCATGCCGTGCCATTGCTGGTCATCGGCGGCGGCAGCAACCTGCTGCTGACCGGTGACATCGATGCATTGGTGCTGCGCATGGCCAGCCACGGTATTCGCCTGCTCAGCGATGACGGCGAACGGGTGGTGGTCGAGGCCGAAGCAGGGGAGCCCTGGCACCCGTTCGTCCAGCACACCCTGGCGCAAGGTTGGGCGGGATTGGAGAACCTCAGCCTGATTCCCGGCACCGTGGGTGCGGCACCGATGCAAAACATCGGCGCCTACGGTGTGGAGATCAAGGACGTCTTCGCCGGCCTCAGCGCGCTCGATCGCCAGACCGGCGAGCTGCGCGATTTCAGCCTTGAAGACTGTCGGTTCGCTTATCGCGACAGCCTGTTCAAGCAGCAAGCGGGTCGCTGGTTGATCCTGCGGGTGCGCTTCGCCCTCAGCCGCGCCGCGCACTTGCATCTGGAGTACGGTCCGGTTCGCCAGCGATTGACCGAGCAGGGCATCGAGCAGGCGACACCCACCGATGTGAGCCGGGCCATTTGCAGCATCCGCAGCGAAAAACTCCCGGACCCGGCGGTGCTGGGCAATGCCGGCAGCTTCTTCAAGAACCCACTGGTGCCGGCCGCGCACGTGGCGCACTTAAAGCTGCAATACCCTGACCTGGTGGCTTATCCACAGCCTGAAGGGCAGATGAAAGTCGCTGCCGGCTGGCTGATCGAGCGCGCCGGCTGGAAGGGCTTTCGCGAAGGTGATGCCGGGGTGCACAAGTTGCAGGCGTTGGTGCTGGTCAACTACGGCAGCGCCACGGGCCCGCAACTTCTGGACCTGGCCCTGCGCATCCAGAAAGACATTGCCGAACGTTTCCAGGTCGAGCTGGAAATGGAGCCCAATCGGTACTGAACCGCGCTTTGCGACCGCCTGAAAAAACGCCCTGCACACCCCGCACACAAGCATTTGTGCAGGATTGTGCAGGGCGTTTTGCGTGATCCTGGGTTAATTTGGCTTCCTAACGATGCGACCATCGCATCCTAAAGGCCCGATGCAGACGCCTGCGTGCGCCGGCATAAGAGAGCCCGATCAGCCTGAGCCAGTCTGCGACAACCGAACCGTCAACCCGGCGGCAGATTGCTCGACCCCATAACTCGATAACTATGCGGGCGTGCCCATGATTACCCTGAAACTCAATGGAAAAGACCATCAACTGGATGTGACCGAGGACATGCCGCTGCTGTGGGCTATTCGGGATGTAGCCGGTTACAACGGCACCAAATTCGGCTGCGGCATGGGCCTGTGCGGCGCGTGCACCATCCACATCGACGGCGCCCCGGCGCGCAGCTGCATTACGCCAATCGGTTCTGTGAATGGGCAAAATGTCAGCACCATCGACGAACTTCATGTCGATCCGGTCGGGCAAATCGTCCAGAAGGCCTGGCTCGACACGGCGGTGGCCCAGTGCGGTTACTGCCAGGGCGGGCAGATCATGTCGGCGACCGCCTTGCTCAAGACCAACCCCAACCCGAGTGACGAGCAGATCGAAGAAGCCATGGTCGGCAACATCTGCCGCTGCGGCACCTACAACCGGATCAAGACCGCGATCCGCCAGGCCTCCACTCACCTGAAGGAGGCCAAGGCATGAGCCGCTTGCCCGATGATTTTGTCCTGAGCAACCTCAGCCGTCGCGGCTTCCTCAAAGGCGCGAGCGCCACCGGTGTGCTGGTGCTGGCGGCCACGTGGGGCCTGCCGGAGGCCTTTGCCGAGGAAAAGAAATTCGGTGCCGAGGGCATGCCCCATGGCGCGGTCGACGACCCGAAGGTGTACGTCAGCATTGCCGCTGATGGCAGCGTGACCGTGATCTGCAACCGTTCGGAAATGGGCCAGGGTGTGCGTACCAGCCTGAGCATGGTCGTGGCCGATGAGCTGGAGGCCGACTGGGCGCGTGTGAAGGTGCAGCAGGCGCCGGCCGATGAGGCGCGCTTCGGCAACCAGGATACCGACGGCTCGCGTAGCATGCGTCATTGGTACGAGCCGATGCGCCGTTGCGGTGCTGCCGCCCGGACCATGCTGGAACAGGCCGCCGCTGCGCAGTGGAAGGTGCCGGTGGGTGAATGCCATGCCCAACTGCACAAAGTGCTGCACCAGCCTTCGGGGCGTGAACTGGGCTATGGCGAATTGGCCGCTGCGGCCAGTGCCTTGCCGGTGCCGGGGCGTGACAGCTTGCGCCTCAAGCAGCCATCGGAGTTCCGCTACATCGGCAAGGAGGCGAGCCGGGCCATTGATGGTGCGGACATCGTCAACGGTCGTGCCGTGTTTGGTGCCGATGTGCATTTCGACGGCATGCTCTATGCCGTCATCGCGCGTCCGCCGGTCTATGGTGGCAAGGTCAAGAGCGTGGACAGCAGCGAGGCGCTGAAAGTACCGGGCGTGATCAAGGTGGTGCAGATCGAAGGGCGCCCTCTGCCCTCGGAATTCCAGCCGTTGGGCGGCGTGGCTGTGGTGGCGAAGAACACCTGGGCGGCGATCAAGGGCCGCGAAGCGTTGAAAATCCAGTGGGACGATGGCCCGAATGCCGGTTATGACTCCATTGCCTACCGCAAGGAGCTGGAAGCGGCGGCCCTCAAGCCCGGAAAAGTCGTGCGCAGCAGCGGCGATCTCGACAACGCGCTGGCCAAGGCTGACTCGACCCTGGAAGCGGCGTATTACCTGCCTCACCTGTCTCAATCACCGATGGAACCGATGGTTGCCGTTGCCCGGTTCAAGGACGGCCATTGCGAGGCCTGGGCGCCGAGCCAGGCGCCGCAGGTGACCCGTGAACGTGTCGCCGAACGCCTGGGCATTCCTTTCGATAAGGTCACCGTGAACATCACGTTGCTGGGCGGTGGTTTCGGACGCAAGTCCAAACCCGACTTTGTCGTCGAAGCGGCGGTGCTTGCCAAGGAGTTTCCCGGCCAGGCAGTACGGGTGCAATGGACCCGCGAGGACGACATCCATCATTCGTATTTCCACACGGTATCGGCCGAATACCTCAAGGCCGGCCTGAACCAGGACGGTATGCCGTCCGGCTGGTTGCACCGCACTGTGGCCCCGAGCATCACCGCACTGTTTGCGCCGGGCATGACCCACGAGGCGCCGTTCGAAATAGGCATGGGCGTGACCAACATGGCCTACGCCATCCCGAACCTGCGCCTGGAGAACCCCGAAGCCACGGCTCACACCCGGGTGGGCTGGTACCGTTCGGTGTCGAACATCCCCCATGGTTTCGCGATCCAGAGTTTCATCGACGAATTGGCCCACAAGGCCGGCCAGGATCCGCTGAAGTACCAGGTCAAATTGCTCGGGCCGGACCGCAAGATCGATCCGCGTACCTTGAGCGAAGAATGGAACTATGGCGAATCCCCCGAGCGTTATCCGATTGATACCGCGCGGATTCGCACGGTGCTGGAAACCGCTGCGAAGGCCGCCGGTTGGGGCCGGGAGCTGCCGAAGGGCCGTGGCCTGGGGTTGGCGGTGCATTACAGCTTCGTCACTTACGTGGCGGCGGTGATCGAGGTGGAGGTCAAGGACGATGGCACGGTGATCGTGCACAAGGCGGACATCGCCGTGGATTGCGGTCCGCAGATCAACCCCGAGCGCATCCGTTCCCAGTTCGAGGGCGCCTGCGTCATGGGCCTGGGCAATGCCATGGTGGGGGAAATCAGCTTCAAGGACGGCAAGGTGCAGCAGGACAATTTCCATATGTACGAAGTGGCGCGCATGCCCCTGGCGCCCAAGGAAGTGGCGGTGCATCTGGTCACGCCGCCGGGCGAGGTGCCGTTGGGCGGTGTCGGCGAGCCGGGTGTGCCGCCGATTGCGCCTGCGCTGTGCAACGCGATTTTCGCTGCCACTGGCAAGCGTATTCGTAGCCTGCCTGTGCGCTATCAGCTGCAGGGCTGGCAGCAGGCGAAGGCCTGATGGACAGCGTTGATCTGAACGTCCTGCGCAGCGTGCTTGAGTGGCGCCGCGCCGGGCAGCGGGTGGTGCTGTTCACTGTGGTCCAGACCTGGGGTACCGCGCCAAGGCCGCCGGGAGCGATGCTGGCCCTGCGCGAAGATGGCGTAGTGATTGGTTCGGTGTCGGGCGGTTGTGTCGAGGATGATCTGATCGCCCGGTTGCACGACGGTCGCATTCCGGCGGACGGTCCGCCGGTGCAACTGATCACCTATGGCGTCACCCGCGAAGAAGCAGCGCGCTTCGGCCTGCCGTGCGGCGGCACCCTGCGCCTGACCGAAGAGCGGGTGGGCGACCCACACTGGGTCGCGCGGTTGCTGGAACGTTGTGAAGCCCATGAGATTGTCGCCCGTGAGCTGACGATAGCCAGCGGCAACGTGGTCCTGAGCCCGGCGAGCAAGACCGACGCCCTGGTGTTTGATGGGCAGGTCCTGCGGGCCATATACGGTCCGCGTTGGCGGCTGCTGCTGATCGGCGCCGGGCAACTGTCGCGTTATGTGGCGGAAATGGCCCGGCTGCTGGACTTCGAAGTGCTGATTTGCGATCCGCGCAAGGAGTTTGTCTATGGTTGGGAAGAGCAGCATGGCCGCTTCGTCTCGGGGATGCCCGACGAAGCGGTGTTGAGCATCCAGACCGACGAACGCACCGCCATTGTGGCCTTGACCCATGACCCACGCCTGGACGACATGGCGCTGCTTACGGCCCTGGACTCCAAGGCTTTTTATGTCGGCGCCCTGGGCTCGCGAGTCAACAGCCAGAAGCGCCGGGATAACCTCGCTCAGCTAGGCTTGTCAGCAGAGGCCATTGAACGCTTGCATGGACCCATCGGCTTGCACATCGGTAGCCACACCCCGGCGGAAATCGCCTTGTCGCTGCTGGCCGAAATCGTGGCCATCAAGAATGGCGTTGAACTGCGGCAGAAAAAGCCGCTGTAAGCCGTGGGCAAGGAGGGCGTATGAGCGAGTCGATTGGCGTGATCATTCTGGCGGCCGGATCGGGCAGCCGTTTCCGCCGTATTGCCGGCCCGGACAAGGATAAATTGCTGGCTGATTGCGCCGGGCGTGACGGCTCCGTGCGGTCGGTGATCGAACAGGTGCTGGTGAATCTGCCAGCCGCCCTGGAAAAGCGCCTGCTGGTGACGAGCAGGGATCGGCCGCAAGCCGTTCGCATGGCCCAGGCCTATGGCTGCGATTTCGTGGAGCTGGACTCGCCCGGCCTGGGCGACAGCATTGCCGCAGGCGTCCAGGCCTGCCCGGACCTTGATGGCTGGCTGATAGTGCTGGGCGACATGCCCTTCATCCTGCCGTCGAGCATCGAACAGGTGGTGGCAGGGATCCGTGCGGACGGCATCAGCGTGCCGGTTCTTGCAGGTGAGTACGGGCATCCGGTGGGATTCGGTCGTGGGTTTGGGCCGAAACTGATGGCATTGACCGGTGATCGGGGGGCCAAGGTATTGTTTGCCGGGGCGCAAGTGGTCGAAGTGCCGGTGGATGACCCGGGCGTAACGTGGGATGTAGATGTGCCAGAGGCACTGGCCTTCAAATAACAGACGACGCAGAAGCCTGTGGAAGCGAGCTGACATTCAGTATTGATGCAAGCTGACCCGGCGCCATCGCGAGCAAGCTCGGCTCCCACATTGGATCTTCAACGGGCATAAATCTTGTGCCCGCCCCCAGATCCCTGTGGGAGCGAGCTTGCTCGCGAAAGCGGTCTGGCATTCAGCATTGATGCAAGCTGACCCGGCGCCATCGCGAGCAGGCTCGGCTCCCACATTGGATCTTCAGGGGGCATAAATCTTGTGCCCGACCCCCAGATCCTTGTGCGAGCTTGCTCGCGAAAGCGGTCTGGCATTCAGCATTGATGCAAGCTGACCCGGCGCCATCGCGAGCAAGCTCGGCTCCCACATTGGATCTTCAGTGGGCATAAGTCTTGTGCCCGCCCCCTGACCCCCTGTGGGAGCGAGCTTGCTCGCGAAAGCGGTCTGGCATTCAGCATTGATGCAAGCTGACCCGGCGCCATCGCGAGCAGGCTCGGCTCCCACATTGGATCTTCAGGGGGCATAAATCTTGTGCCTGGTCCCAGACCCACTGTGGATAAGTATGAAGGCATAAAAAAGCCCCGCCTGGCATGACCAGGCGGGGCTTTTTACTGGGCGGTGGAATCAGGCGTGAGGTTTAGGCTCGTGCTCTTTTTCCAGGGCTTCAGTGTGACGCGGCACGACTTCTTCAGCAGTGTGCTGAGGTTCGTCGAACGTTGGAGCCGATTCAGCCGGGGTCTCGGCGACCGGGGCAGGGGCTGCCTCGGCGACTTCTTCCACGACTGGAGCTGGTTCGACAGCAGGCGCTTGAGCGGCAGCAGCGGCAGCTTGTTCGGCTTCCTTCTGCAGACGCTCGGCTTCACGCTTGCGACGACGCACTTCACGCGGATCGTTCGGCGCGCGGCCATTTGCGGTCAGGGCGCTGGCGGGTGCTGGCTCTTCAACCGGGGCCGGTGCTTCGACAACCACGGGTGCTTCGACCACTGGAGCAGGCTCGACCACTTCCGGCTCGACCGCTTTCACGGGCTCTGGTGTCGGTTCTGGCTCGACAACAGGTGCCGGTGCAGCTGGCTCGGCGGTCCAGTTGAACGCAGTCTGCTCCTCGCGGGCAGGCTCTGGGGCCTTTTCCTCGGCCGGTGCTTCGAAGGCCGGCTCCGCGGCTACCACTGGCTGCTCGACAACCGGTGCAGGCTCGGCGACCACTTCAGTTTCAGCAACCTGGGCTTCATGGGCCGGGGCGACTTCCACTTCTGGCGAAGCAGTGGCTTCTACCGGAGTCGTGGCTTCGACTGCCGGAGCTTCAGCAACTGGCGCGCTTTCCACGGCAGCGGTAGCGCGTTCGGCTTGTTCGTTAGCCTCGGCTTCGGCCGGGGCGCTGATTGCGCTGCTGGCAACGGCGGCAGTCACGGCCAGGCCGGCGGCCAGGTCGGCAGCGCTTGGCGCTTCAGCGTTCTCGGTAGCCTCGGACTCTTCCGAACCTTCGATCACGTTGCCGTTGGCGTCACGCTGACGTTCACGACGGTTGCTGCGACGACGCTGGCCACGGGAGCGGCGGCGTGGACGATCGCCTTCGGCGGTGTCCTGGCCGTCTTCCTGCAACTGCTCTTCGGTGTTCAGTACTTCTTCTTCGCTGGCAGCGGCGGCTGCCTGCTCGGCGCGTGGCTGGCGCTCTTCACGTGGCGGACGCGGTGCACGTTCTTCACGAGGCTGGCGGGCCGGACGCTCTTCAGCGGTGGCGGCGGCAGCGACCGGGGTGGCATCCAGTGGCTCGCGCAATTCGCGAACACGTTCTTCACGCTCGCCACGTGGCTTGCGATCTTCACGCGGTGCGCGCGGCTGGCGTTCTTCACGCGGCGGACGCGGTGCACGCTCTTCGCGGGCTACGGCTGGCGCCTCCTCACGGGCTTCGCGCGGCTGACGCTCTTCACGCGGCTCACGTGGCGCGCGTTCTTCACGCGGTGCACGCTCTTCGCGAGGCTTGCGTTCTTCGTCACGACGACCGTTGCGGTTGCGGGTCTGCTGGCGACCGTTACGGCGTTCTTCGTTGCGGGCAGGACGCTCGGTCGTGGCAGGCTTGGCGACGACGGCCGGGGCAGCAGGTTCTTCCTTGGTGGCGAACAGGCTGACCAGCGACTTCACCAGGCCTTTGAACAGGCTTGGCTCTGGTGCAGCGGCCGGGGCGGCAACCGGAGCGGCCACTTCGGTCGGAACCGGAGCGTTGGCGCGGGCCGGAGCGGTCTTGACCGCGGCTTCCTGGCGAACCAGGGTGCGAGTGGCGGCGGCCGGCTGGACTTCTTCCACTTCGGCAGCGGCAGCAGCGATTTCGTAGCTGGACTGGTTGGTGTGGGCTTCCGGGCTGTCATCGCGCAGGCGCTGCACTTCGAAGTGCGGCGTCTCGAGGTGATCGTTCGGCAGGATGACGATACGGGCGCGGGTACGCAGTTCGATCTTGGTGATCGAGTTGCGTTTTTCGTTGAGCAGGAACGCGGCCACCGGGATCGGCACCTGGGCGCGAACTTCGGCGGTGCGGTCTTTCAGGGCTTCTTCTTCGATCAGGCGCAGGATCGCCAGGGACAGCGACTCGACGTCACGGATGATGCCAGTGCCGTTGCAACGCGGGCAAACGATGCCGCTGCTTTCGCCCAGGGACGGACGCAGGCGCTGACGGGACATTTCCAGCAGGCCGAAGCGCGAGATGCGACCGACCTGTACGCGGGCGCGGTCGGCTTCCAGGCATTCACGGACCTTTTCTTCCACGGCGCGCTGGTTCTTGGCCGGGGTCATGTCGATGAAGTCGATGACGATCAGGCCGCCGATGTCGCGCAGGCGCAACTGACGGGCGATTTCCTCGGCCGCTTCAAGGTTGGTCTGCAGGGCGGTTTCTTCGATGTCGCTGCCTTTGGTGGCGCGGGCCGAGTTGATGTCGATGGACACCAGGGCTTCGGTCGGGTCGATGACGATGGAGCCGCCGGACGGCAGTTCGACGACGCGCTGGAAGGCGGTCTCGATCTGGCTTTCGATCTGGAAACGGTTGAACAGCGGAACGCTGTCTTCGTAGAGCTTGATCTTGCTGGCGTACTGCGGCATCACCTGGCGAATGAAGGTCAGGGCTTCGTCCTGGGCTTCGACGCTGTCGATCAGCACTTCGCCGATGTCCTGGCGCAGGTAATCGCGGATGGCGCGGATGATCACGTTGCTTTCCTGGTAGATCAGGAACGGCGCGGAGCGATCCAGCGAGGCTTCTTTGATGGCGGTCCACAGTTGCAGCAGGTAGTCGAGGTCCCACTGCATTTCTTCGCTGCTGCGGCCCAGGCCGGCAGTGCGCACGATCAGGCCCATGTCCGCCGGGGCAACCAGGCCGTTCAGGGCTTCACGCAGTTCGTTGCGCTCTTCGCCTTCGATGCGGCGGGAGATGCCACCGGCGCGAGGGTTGTTCGGCATCAGGACCAGGTAACGGCCGGCCAGGCTGATGAAGGTGGTCAGGGCGGCGCCCTTGTTGCCACGTTCTTCTTTTTCGACCTGGACGATGACTTCCTGGCCTTCGCTCAGGACGTCCTTGATGTTGACGCGGCCTTCAGGGGCCTTCTTGAAGTATTCGCGGGAGATTTCTTTGAGGGGCAGGAAGCCGTGGCGCTCGGAGCCGAAATCGACAAAGGCAGCCTCAAGGCTTGGTTCGATGCGAGTAATCCGGCCTTTATAGATGTTGGCCTTCTTCTGCTCGCGTGCACCGGATTCGATATCCAGGTCGTAGAGGCGCTGGCCGTCTACCAGTGCAACACGCAACTCTTCGGGTTGAGTTGCGTTAATCAGCATTCTTTTCATGTAGTACCGTCGGTTTCCGGGCTGCCGGAAACGGCGTTCGGCACACACGACTTCTCACGGTCGGTGTCAGGTGCGTCCTGGAGATGGCAAGGCCACTCCAGTGTCCAGCGAGTTCGACCCAATGATGGCGAAGTCGCGACGGACGCGTCCTGCTTGCTGGTACTCAAGCACTCAGTCAGGAGGAGGAATCAACCGGCGCCTGTGGACGAGATGAAGCGTCTAAATATAAGCCTAGTGCTACACAGTCCGACGGTTGTACATCTCCACCCTACACGTATCCCTGATAATTCGGGTGCGGCCGCGCGCAGAATCCGCAGCGGGTTGGCATTTACCGTGAGCTCCGGAAGGGGAGGTCACGCATCATGGCTAATTTAGGCGTTGTTTCCGAAGCATTCGCTCGGGGTCGTCCGCAGCTGACTGCACTTTGTGAACTGGCCGTGAATGTGGCGCGCAAGGCGAGTCAAAACTCTGCTTTGCGGCGTATTTCAGGCCTCATGTCACCTGCGCTCGTTACACCTGAAAACTCTACCGTTACGTAGCGAAAGCCCCGTAGGACGGCCTCTCGTCCTCGTGAATTGCGTTGGTCAGGGCCGGTTTTTGACCGTTAGTCCACTGTCCAGCCACTTTTGGCGGCGTTCGCGACTATAGCAGCAATGATTAAGTGCTTCAATTCCATAAAAAATTGTTATGATCGCCGCCATGACAACTACTGCCCCTTCGACCCCTGGCGTTCAACTGCTCGAGGTCTCGCCGGAATATGCCGGCCAACGAATCGATAACTTCCTGCTGGCCCGGCTCAAAGGCGTGCCCAAGACCTTGATCTACCGCATATTGCGCAAAGGCGAAGTGCGGGTGAACAAAGGTCGGATCAAGCCCGAGTACAAGCTCCAGGCTGGTGACATCGTGCGCGTGCCGCCGGTTCGCGTGCCCGAGCGCGATGAGCCGGTGCCCCTGGCCCAGGGGCTGCTGCAGCGCCTTGAAGCCTCGATTATCTTTGAAGACAAAGCCCTGATCGTGATCAACAAGCCCGCGGGCATTGCGGTTCACGGCGGCAGCGGCCTGAATTTCGGTGTGATCGAAGCCTTTCGTCAGTTGCGTCCGGACGCCAAGGAGCTGGAACTGGTCCATCGCCTCGACCGCGACACCTCCGGCTTGCTGATGATCGCCAAGAAACGCAGCATGTTGCGCCACCTGCACGAGCAGTTGCGCGGCGACGGCGTCGACAAGCGCTACATGGCGCTGGTGCGTGGCCGCTGGGAAACCTCCATCAAGCAGGTCCGTGCGCCGTTGCTCAAGAGCAACCTGCGTTCCGGCGAGCGCATGGTCGAAGTCAATGAGGAGGGCAAGGAGGCGCTGACGGTGTTCAAGGTGCTGCGCCGCTTCGACGACTTTGCCACCCTGATCGAGGCCAAGCCCGTGACCGGGCGTACTCACCAGATCCGTGTCCACACCTTGCATGCCGGGCATTGCATTGCTGGCGACAGCAAATACGGCGATGACGATTTCACCAAGGAAATTCGCGATCTGGGCGGCAAGCGCCTGTTTCTCCATGCTTACATGCTGACCGTGCCGCTGCCCGATGGTGGCGAGCTGAAATTGCAGGCCCCGGTGGATGACATGTGGGCCAAGACCGTGGAGCGGTTGAGTGCATCCTGACTACAAACTGCTGATCTTCGATTGGGACGGCACTCTGGCCAACTCCATTGGTCGGATCGTGGAGGCGATGCATGTCGCCTCGGACCGTATGGCGTTTGCCCGATGCGACGACTTGGCGGTGAAAGGCATCATCGGTCTCGGGTTGCCAGAAGCCATTCGCAGCCTGTATCCGGAAATTGACGACAATGAGCTGGTGGTTTTTCGCCAGCATTACGCCGATCACTATATCGCGCTGGACGCCGAGCCTTCACCATTGTTCGATGGCGTGGCGGGTACGCTGGAGGCTCTGCGTACCGAGGGCTATCACCTGGCTGTCGCGACCGGCAAGGCTCGTCGCGGGCTGGATCGAGTGCTCAAGTCCCATGGCTGGGAGGATTATTTCGATATCACCCGTGCCGCGGATGAAACCGCCAGCAAGCCGCATCCGCTGATGCTCGAGCAGATCCTGGCGCATTGCAACGTGCGGCCGGATGAGGCGCTGATGGTGGGGGATTCGTCATTCGACCTGCAGATGGCGCGCAACGCCGGCATGGGCTCGGTGGCGGTCAGCTACGGCGCTCAAACGATCGAGGCACTGCGGGCATTCGAGCCGCGACTGGCCATTGATCATTTTCCTGAGTTGCACGCCTGGCTGAGCCAGCGGGCTCTTTAAGTTTTGCTGGGGATTCACGCATGACCGATGAATGGAAAGCACCTGTCAAGGCGAGCGCCGAGAGCGGGGATGACAAAAGCTGGAAGCTGTTGGAAACAACCTTGCTCGCCAGCGTGCAGGAACAGCGTCGCTCCCGTCGCTGGGGTATTTTCTTCAAATTGCTGACCTTTACTTATCTCTTTGTTGCATTGGCGCTGTTCACGCCGCTGATGGACATGGAGAAAAGCGCTGTCGCCGGCCCGGCGTATACCGCTTTGATCAATATCGAGGGCATGATCGCCGACAAAGAGCCTGCCAGCGCCGACAACATCGTCGGTAGCCTGCGGGCCGCCTTCGAGGACTCGAAGGTCAAGGGCGTGGTGCTGCGCATCAACAGTCCCGGCGGTAGTCCGGTGCAATCGGGATACGTCTACGACGAGATCGTGCGGTTGCGCGCATTGCACCCGGAGATCAAGGTGTATGCGGTCATTTCCGATCTCGGTGCTTCCGGTGCCTATTACATTGCCAGTGCGGCGGACCAGATCTATGCCGACAAGGCCAGCCTGGTGGGCTCCATTGGTGTGACAGCGGCCGGCTATGGCTTTGTCGGGACCATGGAGAAACTGGGCGTGGAGCGTCGTGTGTATACCTCCGGCGAGCATAAATCCTTCCTTGATCCGTTCCAGCCGCAAAAGCCTGAAGAAACCGCTTTTTGGCAGAGCGTGCTCGACACCACTCACAAGCAATTCATTGCCAGCGTCAAGAAGGGCCGAGGCGAGCGCCTGAAGGACAAGGAGCATCCGGAGCTGTTCTCCGGGCTGGTCTGGTCGGGGGAGCAGGCATTGCCGCTGGGCCTGATCGACGGCTTGGGCAGTGCCAGTTCGGTGGCGCGGGATGTGATCGGTCAGAAGGACCTGGTGGACTTCACGATCGAAGAGTCACCGTTCGATCGCTTCTCGAAAAAGCTGGGGGCAAGCATCGCCGAGCATCTGGCGATGTGGATGGGCTTCCAGGGGCCGACGTTGCGCTGATTGTCCTGGGAGCTTCAGTGCAGCGGGTTGCTGGTGCTGGCCCTTGTGGCGAGGGAGCAAGCTCCCTCGCCACGGATGATTCCCAAGTCAGGGAACCTGCACGCCCTCGGCCAGCAACATATCCACAAGACGAATCAGTGGCAGGCCGATCAGGCTGGTGGCGTCTGGCCCTTCGGTGCTCTGGAACAGGCTCACGCCAAGTCCTTCGGCCTTGAAGCTGCCGGCGCAGTCGTAAGGCTGCTCGGCCCGCAGGTAGCGTTCGACGCGCTCTGGGTCCAGGGTGCGCATGGTGACGGTAAACGGAATGCAGTCGACCTGGCAGGTGCCGGTCTGGCTGTTGAGCAGTGCCAGGCCGGTCAGGAACGTGACCTTGGTGCCGCTGGCAGCCAGCAGTTGCTCGCGAGCGTTCTCGAAGGTGTGAGGCTTGCCCAGGATGCGTTCGCCGAGCACGGCGACCTGGTCTGAACCGATGATCAGGTGCGCCGGGTGGCTGTCGGCCAGTGCCAGGGCTTTTTCCCGGGCCAGGCGCTTGACCAGTTCAAGGGCGGGCTCGCCGGGGCGATGGCTTTCATCGATGTCGGGTGAGCAGCAGACGAACGGCAGTCCCAGGCGGGCAAGCAATTCCCGGCGATAGACCGAGCTTGAGGCAAGTAATAAAGGCAGCATGGGCGGCTCCAAAAGGCAGGGCTGAATTCTAGCGAGGCGCGCAAGTGACGGACAGGGCTGAATTTCCTTTGACATGGCCGGGGGCATCCCTATAATGCTGCGCCTATGTTGAATGACCCGATTCCACCTCACGTTGACCCGCGCAAATTGGCTGACCGTGGCACCACCCTTCAAGGTGAACTGCTGCTGGCCGATTTGAAGAGACTCTGCGACCCGCTTTCCGACGATGTCGGTACGGTCCAGGCCAAATTCGTTTTTGAACGAGATGAACGTAAATCTGTGGTTATCCACAGCTTTATCGACACTGAAGTCAAAATGGTTTGCCAGCGTTGTCTTGAGCTGGTCACCCTGCCGATCCACAGCGAGTGCAGTTACGCCGTGGTGAAGGAGGGTGCGAATACCCAGTCGTTGCCGAAAGGTTATGACGTGCTGGAACTGGGCGAAGATCCATTGGATCTGCAGTCACTGATCGAGGAGGAGCTTCTGCTCGCCTTGCCCATTGTGCCTGCTCATCATCCGGAAGAATGCCAGCAGCCGGCGGGAGCAGATGAGCCCGAACCGAGCGAGGACGAGGTAACGCGGTCCAACCCGTTCAGTGTATTGGCGCAGTTAAAGCGTGACCCAAACGTTTAGGAGTTAATCAATTATGGCTGTTCAGCAGAACAAAAAATCCCGCTCTGCCCGTGACATGCGCCGTTCGCACGACGCTCTCGAGGCTAGCACCCTGTCCGTAGAAAAAACCACTGGTGAAGTTCACCTGCGTCACCACGTATCGCCAGAAGGCGTATACCGTGGTCGTAAAGTGATCGACAAGGGCGCTGACGAGTAATCACTTGTCCGCTCAAGTCATCGCGATTGACGCAATGGGCGGGGACTTCGGTCCCCGCAGCATTGTTCAGGCCAGCCTCGCTTGTCTGAATGCTACACCCTCGCTGCACCTGACCCTCGTCGGTCAACCCTCCCTCCTGGAAGAAATGCTCAGCGGCCAATCGGCTGTCGATCGCGCGCGCCTGACTATTGCCCCAGCGTCCGAAATCATCACTATGGACGAAAAGCCGGCCCAGGCCCTGCGCGGCAAGCCCGACGCCTCGATGAGGGTGGCCCTTGAGCTGCTGCGCGATGGCAAGGTCCAGGCATGCGTCAGCGCTGGCAATACCGGTGCGCTGATGGCGCTGTCTCGCTACGTGCTCAAGACCTTGCCGGGTATCGACCGGCCTGCGATGGTGGCGGCGATCCCGACCCAGCGTGGGTTCTGTCAGTTGCTCGACCTGGGGGCCAACGTCGATTGCAGTGCCGAGCATTTGCTGCAATTTGCGGTGATGGGCTCGGTCGCGGCGGAAACCCTGGGCATCGTGCGCCCGCGTGTGGCGTTGCTGAACATCGGCACTGAAGACATCAAGGGTAACCAGCAGGTCAAACTGGCGGCCACGCTGCTACAGGGCGCGCGCGGCATCAACTACATCGGCTTCGTCGAAGGCGATGGCTTGTACCGTGGCGAGGCCGATGTGGTGGTGTGCGATGGCTTCGTCGGCAATATCCTGCTCAAGTCCAGCGAAGGCCTGGCCACCATGATCGGCCAGCGCATCGAGACCTTGTTCAAGCAAAGTCTGGCCTCGCGGGTAGTCGGCGCCCTGGCGCTGCCGTTGATGCGTCGGTTGCAGGCTGACCTGGCGCCGGCGCGGCACAACGGTGCGAGTTTCCTCGGGTTGCAGGGGATCGTGATCAAGAGCCATGGTTCGGCGGGCGTGCAGGGTTTCCAGAGCGCGATCAACCGGGCAGTGATCGAGATCCAGGAAAACCTGCCGGAGCGCCTGCATGGTCGCCTCGAGGATTTGTTAACTTAGGCGTTTTCGTCCGACAATGCTTAAATGTGACCGGTCGGTTCAAGCCGCCATCCAACTCTCAGTTTCCTAGCGCCCCCAGGGGCGTCAATTTTTGACGACAAGATCATTAGGGGCTTTGTTTTCATGTCTGCTTCCCTCGCATTCGTCTTTCCAGGACAGGGCTCGCAGTCCCTCGGCATGCTGGCCGAGCTGGGCGCGCAATACCCGCTGATCCTCGAAACATTCAAAGAAGCTTCCGATGCGCTCGGCTATGACCTCTGGGCACTGACCCAGCAAGGGCCGGAAGAGCGCCTCAATCAAACCGATAAAACCCAACCAGCCATCCTGACTGCCTCGATCGCGTTGTGGCGCCTGTGGCTGGCTGAAGGCGGCGCGCGTCCGGCATTCGTCGCCGGTCACAGCCTGGGCGAATACAGCGCCCTCGTAGCCGCTGGCAGCCTGAGCCTGGGCGACGCGGTGAAGCTGGTGGAGCGTCGTGGCCAGTTGATGCAGGAAGCGGTTCCGGCCGGGCAGGGCGGCATGGCCGCGATCCTCGGCCTGGAAGACGCCGATGTGCTGGCCGCCTGTGCCGAAGCGGCGCAAGGCGATGTAGTCAGTGCGGTGAACTTCAACTCCCCGGGCCAAGTGGTTATCGCCGGTGCCAAGGCCGCTGTCGAGCGCGCCATCGAGGGTTGCAAGGCCCGTGGTGCCAAGCGCGCCATGCCACTGCCGGTCAGCGTGCCGTCGCACTGCGAACTGATGCGTCCGGCTGCCGAGCGCTTTGCCGAATCCATCGCCGCCATCGACTGGCAGGCCCCGCAGATTCCCGTGGTGCAGAACGTCAGCGCCAACGTGGCGCCGGATCTCGAGACCCTCAAGCGTGATCTGCTGGAGCAACTCTACAAGCCGGTTCGCTGGGTCGAATCGGTGCAGACCCTGGCGGCCAAGGGCGCGACCGAGCTGGTCGAATGCGGCCCTGGCAAAGTGCTGGCAGGCCTGAACAAACGCTGCGCCGAAGGCGTGTCGACTTCCAACCTCAACACCCCAGACGCCTTCGCTGCCGCCCGTGCAGCGCAGGCCTGAACAGGAGAAGCTTGCATGAGTCTGCAAGGTAAAGTTGCACTGGTGACCGGTGCAAGCCGTGGCATCGGCCAGGCCATCGCCCTGGAACTGGGTCGTCAAGGCGCCATCGTTATCGGCACTGCGACTTCCGCTTCGGGCGCCGAGCGTATCGCTGCGACCCTGAAGGAAAACGGCATCCAAGGCACCGGCCTGGAGCTGAACGTCACCAGCGACGAATCCGTTGCGGCGGTGTTGGCAAGCATTCAGGAGCAGTTCGGTGCGCCGGCGATCCTGGTCAATAATGCCGGTATCACCCGCGATAACCTGATGATGCGCATGAAAGATGACGAATGGTTCGACGTGATCGACACCAACCTGAACAGTCTGTACCGGCTGTCCAAGGGCGTTTTGCGTGGCATGACCAAGGCTCGCTGGGGTCGAATTATCAGTATCGGTTCGGTTGTGGGTGCCATGGGCAACGCAGGCCAAGTAAACTATGCTGCGGCGAAGGCCGGTCTGGAAGGTTTCAGCCGTGCGCTGGCGCGTGAAGTGGGTTCGCGCTCGATTACGGTAAACTCGGTTGCACCGGGTTTCATCGACACCGACATGACCCGTGAACTGCCAGAAGCACAGCGTGAAGCCTTGTTGGCGCAGATTCCGCTGGGTCGTCTGGGGCAAGCTCAAGAAATCGCGTCCGTGGTCGCTTTTCTTGCGTCGGACGGTGCGGCATACGTGACCGGGGCTACAATCCCGGTAAACGGCGGGATGTACATGAGTTAAATGTGACGGATTGCTTCAAAAAAATGTCATACGAGCTGTCTAAAATCCGTTATAAAGCTGCAATCAATTTATAGACGGCGGGCCGCAGGGTTTGAGGAGTGAAGCTTTCGGTTGAAAAACCGAAAAGTTCTTCTATACACTTACCCACCGGCCAGCTGCCTGAATTTGTCCATTAGGAGTGAAAACAAGGTATGAGCACCATCGAAGAGCGCGTCAAGAAAATCGTTGCCGAGCAACTGGGCGTTAAAGAAGAAGAAGTTGTGAACACCGCTTCCTTCGTTGAAGACCTGGGTGCCGACTCCCTTGACACTGTTGAGCTGGTGATGGCTCTGGAAGAGGAATTCGAGACCGAGATTCCTGACGAAGAAGCTGAGAAGATCACTACTGTACAAGCTGCTATCGACTACGTTACCAGCCACCAGGCGTAATCGTTTTTAGTCGTCGCTAGCTGTCATGGAAAAACCGCACTGCCATCACGGCGTGCGGTTTTTTCTTTAGGCCTGATGCAAAGTCGTCATTAGAAAAAGGAGAGTGCTGTGTCGCGTAGACGCGTCGTAGTCACCGGTATGGGTATGTTGTCGCCACTGGGCACGGATGTGCCGAGCAGTTGGCAGGGCATTCTGGCTGGCCGCAGTGGCATTGGTCTGATCGAACACACCGACCTTTCTGCCTATTCCACCCGTTTTGGCGGCTCGGTAAAGGGCTTCAATGTCGAGGAATACCTGTCGGTCAAGGAAGCTCGCAAGCTTGACCTGTTCATTCAATACGGCTTGGCAGCCGGTTTCCAGGCAGTGCGCAACGCCGGGCTGGAAGTCACCGACGCCAACCGTGAACGCATCGGCGTGGCCATGGGTTCGGGTATTGGCGGCTTGACCAATATCGAAGAAACCAGCCGCACGCTGCACGAATCGGGGCCGCGACGGATTTCTCCGTTCTTCGTGCCGGGCTCGATCATCAACATGATTTCCGGTTTCCTGTCCATCCACCTGGGTGCCCAGGGACCCAACTACGCCATTGCCACGGCGTGCACCACCGGTACCCACTGCATCGGCATGGCCGCGCGCAACATCATGTACGACGAAGCCGACGTAATGATCGCCGGCGGCGCCGAGATGGCGGCTTGCGGCCTGGGCATGGGTGGCTTTGGCGCTTCCCGTGCGCTGTCGACCCGCAACGACGAGCCCGCCCGTGCGAGCCGGCCGTGGGACAAGGGCCGCGATGGCTTCGTGCTGTCCGACGGTGCCGGTGCGCTGGTGCTCGAAGAACTGGAACACGCCAAGGCGCGCGGCGCGACCATCTACGCCGAACTGATCGGCTTTGGCACCAGTGGCGATGCGTACCACATGACGTCGCCACCGGCCGATGGCGCCGGTGCTGCCCGGTGCATCGCCAACGCCTTGCGTGATGCGAAGCTCAACGGCGAGCAGGTGCAGTACATCAACGCCCACGGCACTTCGACCCCGGCCGGCGACCTGGCCGAAGCCCAGGCGATCAAGACCGTGTTCGGCGAGCACGCCTACAAGCTGGCGGTCAGCTCGACCAAGTCCATGACCGGTCACCTGCTGGGTGCGGCAGGGGCGGTGGAAGCGATCTTCAGCGTCCTGGCGATCAACAGCCAGACAGCGCCGCCGACCATCAACCTCGATGAGCCGGACGAAGGTTGCGACCTGGACTTCGTGCCGCACACTGCCCGCGGCATGGACATCGATGTGGTGCTGTCCAACTCCTTCGGCTTTGGCGGGACCAACGGTTCGCTGGTGTTCCGCCGGTTCGCTGGTTGATGGAAAGCTGGGTCGACGGTCAGCCGGCCGACGTCCTGTCGCTGAAAGATCGTGGCCTGGCTTACGGCGATGGGTTGTTCGAAACCCTCGCCGTGCACGCTGGCGGGCCAGTGTTGCTGGACCGTCACCTGCAACGCCTGGAAGCCGGTTGCCGGCGGTTGGCGCTCAACGTTGACATGAGCGCGTTGAGCACCGAGCTGAATGCCTATGCCCGGTGCCTGGGCAACGGCGTGCTGAAGTTGATCGTGACCCGTGGCGACAGTCTGCGCGGTTATGCCGCAGATCCCTTGGCCCCGGCCCGACGCATCCTGCAAGGGAACCCGCCAGCCGCTTATCCTGCCGCCCATGCCGAACAAGGCGTTCTTCTGTTTCCCTGCAGCGTGCGGTTGTCCGAGCAGCCCTTGCTCGCTGGTCTCAAGCACCTCAATCGCCTGGAACAAGTGCTGGCTCGTGCCGAATGGAGCGACGGGCAGTATGCCGAGGGCTTGATGCTGGATACGTCCGGGCGGGTGATCGAAGGTGTGTTCAGCAACCTGTTCCTGGTGCGCGATGGCGTGTTGTTCTCGGCCGACCTGAGCCGTTGCGGCGTGGCCGGCGTGATGCGCGCAGAATTATTGTTTCAAGCCAAGTCCCAAGGCATCGCCACGCAAATCACGGATATCAGTCTCGAACAGTTGCACCAGGCTGATGAAGTCTTCGTCTGCAACAGCGTTTATGGCGTGTGGCCGGTACGCGGATGCGGTTCGGCGCGCTGGTCGGTTGGCCCGCTCACCCGTAAACTGCAAACCCTTGCCCGTGCGCTATTGGATGTTTGATTCGTGAGACGTAAATTCTTGCTGCTGCTGGAGACCGGACTGGTTCTGGCAGGGCTGTTGTTGGGCGCTTCGGCCTGGAAGATTCATTCGGCGCTGCAACAGCCGCTGAACATCACCCAGGAAGAATTGCTGGACGTGCCCAACGGGACCACCCCGACCGGAACCCTCAAGCGCCTCGAAGCCGATGGTCTGATCAAGGACGCCTTCTGGCTGCGGATCTATTGGCGCTTCAATCTCGCCGACCAGCCACTGCATTCCGGTGAATATCGGATGGTGCCGGGCATGACCATGGAAGGCCTGATCGGTGTCTGGAAGCGCGGCGAAGTGGTGCAGTACAGCGTGACGCTGGTTGAGGGCTGGAATTTCCGTCAGGTGCGCGCGGCGCTGACCAAGGATGAAAAACTCCAGCAGACTCTCAGCGGCCTGAGCGACGCCCAGGTCATGGACCGTCTTGGTCACTCCGGGATATTTCCCGAAGGCCGGTTCTTCCCGGATACCTATCGCTTCGTGCGTGGCACCTCGGATGTCGACCTGCTGAAAAAAGCCTACGACCGCCTGGAAGACGTGCTCGCCAAGGAGTGGGCACAGCGTGCCGCCGATGTGCCTTACACTCAGCCGTATCAAGCGCTGATCATGGCGTCCCTGGTGGAGAAGGAAACCGGTGTGCCCCAGGAGCGCGGGCAGATTGCCGGCGTCTTTGTGCGGCGCATGCGCCTGGGCATGCTGCTGCAGACCGACCCCACGGTGATCTATGGTCTGGGCGAGCGCTACACCGGCAAACTCACCCGCGCCCATCTGAAAGAAGAAAACCCCTATAACACCTACCTGATCCCGGGCTTGCCGCCGACGCCGATTGCGATGGTGGGGCGCGAAGCGATTCATGCGGCATTGAACCCGGCGTCGGGCAATAGCCTTTACTTCGTCGCGCGTGGTGACGGCAGCCACGTGTTTTCCGATGACCTGGAGTCGCACAACAACGCGGTGCGCGAATTCCAACTCAAGCGCCGTGCCGATTACCGCTCCAGCCCGGCTCCGGCAACATCGGACGAGCAGGCACCGATTCCCGCGGCATCACCCGACACGGCGCCCGACGCTGTACCCCAGGTGCCGCCTCAAGTACCTGCTCCCGAACCGGATGCCAGCGAGCCGCCGAGCCCGCAATGACTTTGATTAAGGATCGCCTGTGACTGGCTTGTTTATAACGCTGGAAGGCCCGGAAGGCGCCGGCAAGAGCACTAATCGCGAATACCTGGCCGAACGCCTGCGGGCCGCTGGCATCGAGGTGGTGTTGACCCGTGAGCCGGGCGGTACGCCGCTGGCCGAGCGAATTCGCGAGGTGCTGCTGGCGCCCATTGAAGAGGTCATGAACCCCGACACCGAGCTGTTGCTGGTGTTCGCCGCCAGGGCACAGCATCTGGCCGAGGTGATTCGCCCGGCGCTGGCCCGTGGCGCGGTGGTGCTCTGCGATCGTTTTACCGATTCGACCTATGCCTACCAGGGCGGCGGCCGGGGCTTGTCCGTGGAGCGCATCGCCGCGTTGGAAGCCTTCGTCCAGGGTGACCTGCGGCCAGACCTGACCCTGGTGTTCGACCTGCCGGTGGAAATCGGCCTGGCCCGCGCCAGTGCCCGTGGCCGCCTGGATCGTTTCGAGCTTGAGGGCCAGGCTTTCTTCAATGCCGTGCGCAATGCCTTCCTGAGTCGCGCCAAGGCCGATCCGGCGCGTTACCTGCTGATCGATGCCGCGCAACCGCTGACCCAGGTCCAACAGTCCCTGGACGGCTTGCTGCCGCGTTTGCTGGAGCGTGTCCGTGGCTGAAGCCTATCCCTGGCAAGACGGCCTCTGGCAGCAACTGGCCGGTCGTGCCCAGCATGCCCATGCCTATCTGTTGCACGGCCCGGGCGGCATCGGCAAGCGGGCACTGGCCGAGCGCCTGATGGCCAGCCTGCTGTGCCAGCGCCCGGGTGTCTCGAATGCCTGCGGCGAGTGCAAGTCCTGCCTGCTGCTCAAGGCGGGCAGCCATCCCGATAATTACGTGCTGGAACCGGAAGAGGCGGACAAGGCGATCAAGGTCGACCAGGTTCGGGACCTGGTCAGCTTCGTGGTCCAGACCTCGCAGATGGGCGGGCGCAAGGTGGTGCTGATCGAGCCGGTCGAGTCGATGAACATCAACGCCGCCAACGCCTTGCTCAAAAGTCTTGAAGAGCCTTCCGGCGACACCGTGCTGTTGCTGGTCAGCCACCAGCCGAGTCGCTTGCTGCCGACCATCAAGAGTCGCTGCGTGCAACAGGCCTGCCCGCTGCCGAGCGAGGCGATGAGCTTGCAGTGGCTGGCCCAGGCCTTGCCCGACAGCAGCGACGAAGAGCGTGTCGAGTTGCTGACCCTGGCGGCCGGCTCGCCCCTGGCGGCTGTCAGCCTTCAGGCCCAGGGCGTGCGGGAGCAGCGGGCCTTGGTGGTGGACGGGGTCAAGAAACTGCTCAAGCAGCAGCAATCCCCCACGCAACTGGCCGAGGGTTGGAGCGCGATCCCGTTGCTCTTGCTGTTTGACTGGTTCTGCGACTGGTCGAGCCTGATCCTGCGTTACCAATTGACCGAGGATGAGGCTGGCCTGGGGTTGGCGGACATGCGCAAGGTGATCCAGTACCTGGCGCAAAAAAGCAGCCAGGATAAAATCTTGAACATTCAGGACTGGATTCTTGCCCAACGTCAGAAGGTGCTGGGCAAAGCGAACCTCAATCGGGTGCTGTTGCTCGAGGCGCTGTTGGTGCAGTGGGCGAGTTTGCCTGGTCGAAACTGACAGACACGGCCTAGTGTCCTGTGATACAGGACACTAAACTCAGCTCAATCGCAGCGGAGATCAGCATGAACGAACCTGTCAGTCCCGGGCCACGCAACGGTATCCTGTCCCTGACCATCAAGGACAAGTCGGTGCTCTACGCCGCCTACATGCCCTTCATCAAGAACGGCGGCCTGTTCATTCCGACCAACAAGAATTATCGCTTGGGCGATGAAGTGTTCATGCTCTTGAGCCTGATGGATGAAGCGGAAAAGATCCCGGTCGCCGGCAAGGTGATCTGGATGACGCCCAAAGGCGCCCAGGGCAATCGGGCCGCCGGCGTCGGTGTGCAATTCAGCGACGGCGACAATTCCGCCCGCAATCAGATCGAAACCCACTTGGCCGGCTCCCTGAAGTCCGACCGTCCCACCCATACGATGTAGCCCGGCCTTTTATGCTTGTAGATTCCCATTGTCACCTTGACCGTCTCGACCTCGCTGCCCATGGCGGCTCCCTGGATGCTGCGCTGGACGCGGCCCGTGAACGGGGTGTCGGTCATTTCCTGTGCATCGGTGTCAGCGCCGACAACGCCGCCGACGTCAAGGCCCTGGCCGAACGTTATGCCGATGTCGATTGTTCGGTCGGTGTTCATCCGCTGGATGTCCAGCCCGACGCTGCGCCGGCGCTCGATTGGCTGTTGCGTGAGCTGGACCATCCACGGGCGGTCGCCATCGGCGAAACCGGCCTGGACTATCACTACGAACCGGAAGCCGCTGACGTGCAGCAGGCGTCATTCCGGCTGCACCTGGAGGCCGCCCGACAAACCGGCAAGCCGGTGATCATCCACACCCGTGGCGCCCGGGCCGACACCCTGGCCTTGCTGCGTGACGCCGCGCTGCCCCAGGCCGGGGTGCTGCATTGCTTCACCGAAGACTGGGACATGGCCAAGGCCGCCCTGGACATGGGCTATTACATTTCCTTGTCCGGGATTGTCACGTTCCGCAATGCCGATGCATTGCGCGACGTTGCCAGCAAAGTGCCGGCTGATCGGCTGTTGGTGGAGACCGACTCGCCTTACCTGGCGCCCATTCCCTATCGTGGCAAGCCGAACCTTCCGCAATACGTACGGGAAGTGGCAGAGTTCCTGGCGATGCTGCGCGGTGAGTCCTACGAGCGGTTTGCCGAGCAGACGACGGAGAATTTTAAGCAATTGTTTCCGCTGGCTCATGTGCGGGCGGCGCAAGCCTGAATTCCATGCAAAAAAAACCCGGGTTCTGGGGGGTGAATCCGGGTTAAGACCATTAGGAGTAAAACAAAGGTACGCGGTCCGTTGGTACCTTCATCAGCGCGTCACTTGGGGGAGATGTCGCGCCGACAGTTCAAGTATTGATCAGTATGCCAACCCGTCCAGTCTGGCCGGGGCGGTTTTTAAACAAATTTGGAATACGCTCGCTTCGGATAAGTTCTCACTGTCGCCAAAGCTCGCAGGCACGGCGCATTGGCGTGAGAAACGGTGAGCCGGGTGTGTACGGTTTTGTGAAGAACAGTGGCCGAGAACGGATGATCCGTGCATTTTTGCGTAAGTTAGGCATAATACCCGGCTTCGAATTTTGACCCTTCAGACCTTTTTCTTATGCACAAAGAACCCCGTAAGGTCCGTGAGTTTCGCCGCCGCGAGCAGGAAATTCTCGACACCGCGCTCAAGTTGTTCCTCGATCAGGGTGAAGACAGTGTCACCGTCGAGATGATTGCGGATGCCGTGGGTATCGGCAAAGGCACGATTTATAAACATTTCAAATCCAAGGCGGAGATCTACCTGCGCCTGATGCTCGACTACGAGCGCGATTTGAACGAGCTGCTGCACTCGGCCGATGTGGACAAGGACAAGGAGGCCCTGTCCCGGGCCTACTTCGAGTTCCGCATGCGCGACCCGCAGCGCTACCGCTTGTTCGATCGCCTGGAAGAGAAGGTGGTCAAGGGCAACCAGGTGCCGGAGATGGTCGAGGAGTTGCACAAGATCCGCGCCTCGAACTTCGAACGCCTGACCCTGCTGATCAAGGGCCGGATCAGCGAAGGCAAGCTTGAAGACGTGCCGCCTTATTTCCATTACTGCGCTGCCTGGGCGCTGGTGCACGGTGCGGTGGCGCTGTATCACTCGCCGTTCTGGAGCAACGTGCTGGAAGATCAGGAAGGTTTCTTCCAGTTCCTGATGGACATCGGCGTGCGCATGGGCAACAAGCGCAAGCGCGATACCGACGTCCCTAGCAGCTAAGGCCGCACAGGCCAAGACATTCAGCTACCTTATTGCGCCATGTCCGCTTACATGGCGCAGTGTCCCAGTAATATACTCAGGCTTGGGTCTTGCGAAATCTTGATTTCTGGGTCAATTTTCGTGAGTCCGATTTTTCTTGTGCCGGAGTGATCCATGATCGTTGACCGTCAAGGCAGGCGTTTCCGTAATCTGCGGATCAGCCTGACCTCAGCCTGCAATTACGCCTGTACCTATTGCGTGCCTGATGGCAAGCGGTTGGTGGCTGCGCAGGATGAACTGTCGGCCGAGGCCATGGCGCGTGGTGTGGCCTATCTGATCGAGGCCGCCGGCATCGAGCGGCTGCGCATCACTGGCGGCGAACCGTTGGTCAGCCCCAAGCTCGAGCGTTTCATGACGGCGGTGGGGCAGATGGGCCTGGAGGACATCAGCCTGACCACCAATGGCCAGTTGCTGGCGAAAAAACTGCCGTTGCTGGTAGACGCCGGTATCCGTCGCATCAACGTTTCCCTCGACACCCTGGACCCCGCCGCGTTTCGCAGTATCGCCCGTGGCGGCGACCTGGCGACCGTGCTTGACGGCATGGAACAGGCTCGGGCCGCCGGGATGAAGATCAAGGTCAACATGGTGCCGTTGCGCGGGCAGAACCTGGACCAGGTGATGCCTTTGCTCGAATACTGCCTGGAACGTGGCTATGAGTTGCGTTTCATCGAGTTGATGCGCATGGGACACCTGGCCAGCGACTCCAACGCCTTCCTGCAGCAGTTCGTCAGCCTCCAGCAATTGCTCAGCCTGATCGGCGATCAGTACGAATACCTGCAAGCCGATGCGCCGGTGGATGCCACTGCGGTGCGCTATGAGATACCGGGGTTGGGTCACTTTGGCGTGATCGCCAACGAAAGCGTGCCTTTCTGCCGTACCTGCTCACGGTTGCGGTTGTCTTCCACTGGGTGGCTGCATGGCTGCCTGTCGTCGAGCAACCGTCACTTCGTCGGCGACCTGCTGGACAAGCCCCGTCACCAGGCATTGCCGGCGCTTCAGCGCTTGTTGGTCAAGGCGTTGGGGGACAAGCAGGAAGTGGCATTCTCCGGCGGCGCGACCATCATGAAAATCATCGGCGGCTGATCTATTGCTATCGCGGGCAAGCCTTGCTCCCACATGATAAGCGTCGTACTTGTGGGAGCAAGGCTTGCCCGCGATAGCAATTTTCCATTCACTTGGATACATCTGACCCCCATCTCGATGAGCTGGCGCAAAAGCTGCATCCCACGACCATTCGCCGGTTTTCCGACACCGGTTTTTTGGAGGGTAGGATGCGTAGCCTGGTTTTGCTGCTGGCCGTTTTGGCGCTTGGTGGCTGCATGAATGTCAGCGACATGGGAGAGGGCGTTCGTTATCACATGAGCGACGCCGGCCTGCTGGACCATAGCGACAGCCGTCGTGTGAACAACCTGCGTATTCAGCCCGACTCGTTCATCTACATCGCCCAGGGCGCCTTTGCTCCGCCAGGCAGCGCTTACCCGCGTCCCAACGTCGTGGCCGAAGAGGCCTTCAATGGCTTCATCGAATATTTCCCCATGGTCCGTCGCGCCCGCGTTCCCGAGGGCCTCGACCAGGCCATGGGTGAAGCCCGCTCCGCCGGTGCCCATTATTTGCTGTACACCCGCTTCGCCAAGGCTGACAACCGCATCGGCAACACTGACGAATGGCAGGATGAAGAAGCCTTGGATCGCCTGGGTGTCGATACCAGCGTGATTCAAATCATGTTGATCGAGACCAGCACCCAGTATTTGATTGATACTGCACGGATCAAGAGTCGTGGCGGTTTACTGACGTTGCACGACAAGCAGCCACAAGACCTCATCGCCACGCCTTTGCGTGAATATGCCCGCAGCCTGCTGGGGATGAGCGACGAATAAATAATCAGGAGTCACCATGAGCGGACCGCAAAAAGCCAATGATTTGCTGGGGCAGATCCCCAAGACCAAAGGCCTGCCGCCGGTCCACTTGTGGAATCCCGACTTCTGCGGCGACATTGACATGCGCATCGCCCGGGACGGCACCTGGTACTACCTGGGTACGCCCATCGGGCGAAAGCCGATGGTCAAGTTGTTCTCTACCATCATCCGCCGCGACGGCGATGATTACTTCCTGATTACCCCTGTGGAAAAAGTCGGCATCAAGGTCGATGACGCGCCGTTCGTGGCCGTGACCCTTGAGGTCGAAGGGCAGGGGGAAGGGCAGTTGTTGCGCTTCACCACCAATGTCGAGGAAACCACCGAGGCCGGTGCCGAGCATCCGCTGCGGGTGGTGATCGATCCCCTGACCCAGGAACCCGCGCCCTACGTGCATGTGCGCAGCAATCTCGAAGCACTGATCCATCGCAATGTGTTTTACCAACTGGTGGAGCTGGCGGTCAGCCGCGAGAGCGACGGGCAGCGCTGGTTGGGCGTGTGGAGCGGCGGCGAGTTCTTCCCTATCGGCCTGGAACCGTAAACCCTGTGGGAGCGAGCTTGCTCGCGAAGGCGCCGGCCCATCCAACATCTTCTCAGCTGACCCAGCGCTATCGCGAGCAGGCTCGCTCCCACAGTGGCCAAGTAAAATTCAAATTGACACCCAATCGTATGATGATTAGCGTGGGCCTCCAATAAGAGTGGCCCGCGGGGTTTTCATGTCCAGCAGTTTTCATGCATCGACCGTCGATTGGCTGGGGGGCTGGATAGCCGCCGGCCAGGTCAAGCCTGGGCAAACCATCAAGGTCGAAGCGGACTTGGGCGAGCAACTGGGCGTCAGTCGCACAGTGATTCGCGAGGCGATCAAGACCCTGGTGGCCAAAGGCATGCTGGAAGTCGGGCCGAAAGTCGGCACGCGGGTACTGCCGGTGCGGCGCTGGAATCTGTTCGACCCCCAAGTGGTTGGCTGGCTGTCACGCAGCGGCCTACCGGAAAATTTTGTCGATGACTTGCTGGACCTGCGTCGCACTATCGAGCCGATGGCGGTGCGCTGGGCCTGCGAGCGGGCCACGGCCGATCAGGTGCAGGCGATCCGCCTGGCCTACCATGCGCTGGAGCGAGCCGTGGACAGCGGTGCCGATTACAACCGTGCCGACCAGTTTTTCCATGAGTGCATCCTGGCCGCCAGCCATAATCAGTTCATCGAGCAAATGGTCCCGGCCCTCGGTGCGCTGCTGGCGGTGTCGTTCGAAGTATCGGCGGCCGACCCGGATGAGCTGCGCCGCACCTTGCCCATCCACAAGGACATCGCCGACGCCATCGCCGCTCGTGACGCGGCGCGTGGCGTCTGGGCCTGCATGACCCTGATCGATAACGCTGACCTGGCCATCAAACGCTTTTACCCCAATGTCATGGCCGGTCGAACAGACGCTGCCGGACAAGCCGGGAACGGGAGGTTTCAATGAAGTGGACGGCTGTGACGGAACACCGGGCGAAGTTGGGCGAGGGGCCCTTCTGGGACGAGCCGACCCAGGCGTTGTATTGGGTCGATATCGCCGGCAAGCAGGCACTGCGGCTGATCGGCGCCAACGTACAGATCTGGCAGATGCCCGAGCATGTGTCCGCTTTCATTCCAACCCAGAGTGGCGACGCCCTGGTGACCCTGAGCAGTGGTGTCTACCGCCTCGATCTCGATTCTCCGGGCCTGGAACCGCTCCTGACGCTGCTGTGCATGGCCGATCCCCAGCCAGGCAATCGTCCCAACGAGGCCCGTTGCGATGGCCAGGGTCAACTGTGGCTCGGCACCATGCAGAACAATATCGGTGACGAAGGCGAGGACTTGCCGATCGAGCGGCGCTCCGGCGGGCTGTTTCGCGTCGCCGGTGATGGTCGGGTCATGCCCTTGCTGCGCGGGCTGGGCATTCCGAACACCTTGCTCTGGAGCCCCGATGGCACCACGGTGTATTTCGGCGATAGCCTGGATGGCACGTTGTATCGGCACTTTATCTACCCTGAGGGCAACCTGGCGCCTGCCGAAGTCTGGTTCGGCCCCCATCCCCGTGGCGGCCCGGATGGCTCGGCGATGGATGCCCGGGGCTATATCTGGAACGCCCGCTGGGACGGCAGTTGCTTGCTGCGGTTGAGCCCGGACGGCCAGGTCGATCGGGTGATCGAACTGCCTGTCAGCCGCCCGACAAGTTGTGTGTTCGGCGGCGACGACCTCAAGACGTTGTACATCACCAGCGCGGCGAGCCCATTGGGTCATCCGCTGGACGGTGCCGTGCTGTCGATGCGTGTCGATGTGCCTGGCGTGGCGTGTACAAGGTTTGCAGGCTGAATCCCAGAATATGGGATGTAAATATATATATTGAGATTATTTGGCGGCCGGGTTTATAGTCGGCTCCATCGGCAATACGCACTCACACTAAAAAAACAAAACAGGTGAAGTGATGCAACGATCTTTCCCCGTACGCCCCGGCGGCGTACGCTGGCCACTGTTCTTTCAAGCGCCTCTGCGCCGGTCATCCGTGGATGCCCGGTTTTTGTCGTGCCCGCGCGCAGGAGGCTTGAACCATGGCTGAGCCTTTGGTCTTGCCACCCGTGCCGGAGCCACCGAAGGGCGAGCGCCTGAAAGACAAGGTCGTGCTGTTGACTGGTGCCGCCCAAGGCATTGGCGAGGCCATCGTCGCGGCGTTCGCGTCGCAACAGGCCCGGTTGGTGATCAGTGATATCCAGGCGCAGAAGGTCGAGGCGGTAGCCGCCCACTGGCGTGAACGTGGGGCCGATGTGCAAGCGCTGCAGGCCGATGTGTCGAAGCAGCAGGACTTGCAGGCCATGGCCCGGCGCGCCGTCGAGCTGCACGGGCGCATCGATGTGTTGGTCAACTGCGCTGGCGTCAATGTCTTCCGCGACCCGCTGGAAATGACCGAAGAGGACTGGCGTCGCTGCTTCGCCATCGACCTGGATGGCGCCTGGTACGGTTGCAAGGCGGTGTTGCCACAGATGATCGAGCAGGGCGTGGGCAGCATCATCAACATTGCCTCGGTCCATTCGTCCCACATCATTCCCGGCTGTTTCCCTTACCCGGTGGCCAAGCATGGCCTGCTCGGCCTGACTCGCGCCCTGGGCATCGAATACGCGCCCAAAGGGGTACGCGTCAACGCCATCGCCCCGGGTTATATCGAAACCCAACTGAACGTCGACTACTGGAACGGCTTTGCCGATCCCCATGCCGAACGCCAGCGTGCGCTGGATCTGCACCCGCCACGGCGCGTCGGGCAACCGATCGAAGTGGCAATGACGGCCGTGTTCCTGGCCAGTGACGAAGCACCGTTTATCAATGCCTCATGCATCACCATCGATGGGGGACGTTCGGTCATGTACCACGACTGAATATTCCTGGATTGCAGTGGGAAACTTCGCCTGTAATCCAATCATCATACGATATGACTATTCAGGCCTATGCTGTGTAGCAACTTGCTGTAACCGCCCAGCCTGCGCATTTCCACCGACGGTGGAGCAGAAACCTGGACGTTTGGCTTTCAATAAAAAAAACAAGGAGTCAACTATGAAACATCGTCGTGGGATCCGTTCCCTGTGTCGCGCCGCCCTGGCGGTTACCGCGGTCAGCCTCAGCAGCCATTTGCTGGCGGCCGATCCCGTAAAAATCGGTTTCCTGGTCAAGCAGGCCGAGGAGCCTTGGTTCCAGACCGAGTGGGCGTTTGCCGAGAAGGCGGCCAAGGATAAAGGCTTCCAGTTGATCAAGATCGCCGTGCCCGACGGCGAGAAAACCCTCTCTGCCATCGACAGCCTTGCCGCCAACGGGGCCAAGGGCTTCGTGATCTGCCCGCCGGATGTCTCCCTAGGCCCGGCCATCGTGGCCAAGGCCAAGCTCAATGACATGAAAGTGATCGCCGTCGACGACCGCTTCGTCGGTTCCGATGGCAAGTTCATGGAAGACGTGCCTTACCTGGGCATGGCCGCGTTCGAAGTGGGCCAGAAACAGGGCGCCGCCATGGCCGCTGAAGCGAAAAAACGCGGCTGGGATTGGAAAGAAACCTATGCGGTGATCAACACCTACAACGAACTGGACACTGGCAAGAAGCGTACCGATGGTTCGATCAAATCGCTTGAAGATGCTGGTATGCCGAAAGATCACATCCTCACAGCCGCCCTGAAAACCCTCGACGTACCCGGCAGCATGGACTCCACCAACTCGGCCCTGGTGAAACTGCCAAGCACCGCGAAAAACCTGATCATCGGTGGCATGAATGACAACACCGTGCTGGGCGGCGTGCGCGCCACCGAAGCCGCCGGGTTCAAGGCGGCCAATGTGATCGGCATTGGCATCAACGGCACCGACGCCATCGGTGAGCTGAAAAAGCCTAACAGCGGCTTCTTCGGTTCGATGCTGCCAAGCCCGCACATCGAAGGCTACAAGACTGCCGAAATGATGTACGAGTGGATCACCACCGGCAAGGAGCCGCCGAAGTACACCGCCATGGACGAGGTGACGCTGATCACCCGGGAGAACTTCAAGCAAGAGCTGGAAAAAATCGGCCTGTGGAACTGACGGCCGGTTGATTCAAAAGCGGCCCTGGTCACATGAGTGGCGGGGTCGCTTGATCTCTGTAAGTTCGAGGTGGTTATGCAAGCGCAAACAGCGACACGGCAACACAACATCGGCGGCAGCTTGCGATTCAACGGGATCGGCAAGTCCTTTCCCGGCGTGCAGGCGCTGGCCAATATCAGTTTCGTTGCCCATCCGGGGCAGGTCCATGCCTTGATGGGTGAAAACGGCGCCGGCAAGTCCACGCTGCTCAAGATCCTGGGCGGTGCCTACATCCCGAGCAGCGGCGACTTGCAGATCGGCGAACAGACGATGGCGTTCAAAGGCACCGCTGACAGCATCGCCAGTGGTGTGGCAGTGATTCACCAGGAACTGCACCTGGTGCCGGAAATGACCGTCGCTGAAAACCTGTTTCTCGGCCATTTGCCGGCGCGTTTCGGCCTGGTCAATCGTGGCGTGCTGCGCCAACAGGCGCTGACGCTGCTCAAAGGCCTGGCCGACGAAATCGACCCCCAGGAAAAAGTCGGTCGCCTGTCCCTCGGCCAGCGCCAATTGGTGGAAATCGCCAAGGCCTTGTCTCGTGGTGCCCACGTCATTGCTTTCGACGAGCCCACCAGTAGCCTGTCGGCCCGGGAAATCGACCGTTTGATGGCGATCATCACCCGCCTGCGAGACGAGGGCAAAGTGGTGCTCTACGTCAGCCACCGCATGGAAGAGGTGTTTCGCATCTGCAATGCGGTGACGGTGTTCAAGGACGGTCGTTACGTGCGGACCTTCGAGAACATGAGCGAGTTGACCCATGATCAACTCGTCACGTGCATGGTCGGTCGCGACATCCAGGACATCTATGACTACCGTCCTCGGGAGCGCGGCGATGTGGCGCTGCACGTGAAGGGCCTGTTGGGGCCGGGCTTGCGCGAACCGGTGAGTTTCCAGGTGCACAAGGGCGAGATCCTCGGCTTGTTCGGGCTGGTCGGCGCCGGTCGTACCGAGCTGCTGCGCTTGCTCAGTGGCTTGGAGCGTCAGCGCGAAGGCAGTCTCGTCCTGCACGGCAAGGAACTGAAATTGCGTTCACCAAGGGATGCCATCGCCGCGGGCGTGCTGCTCTGCCCGGAGGATCGCAAGAAGGAAGGCATCATCCCGTTGGGCAGCGTGGGCGAGAACATCAACATCAGTGCGCGCCCGTCTCATTCCACGCTCGGCTGCCTGTTGCGTGGCGACTGGGAGCGGGGCAATGCCGACAAGCAGATCAAGTCGCTGAAAGTGAAGACCCCGGCGGCGGGACAGAAAATCATGTACCTGTCCGGCGGCAACCAGCAGAAGGCGATTCTTGGTCGCTGGCTGTCGATGCCGATGAAAGTCCTGCTGTTGGACGAGCCTACTCGCGGCATCGACATCGGCGCCAAGGCGGAGATCTACCAGATTATCCACAACCTGGCGGCCGACGGTATCGCGGTGATTGTGGTGTCCAGCGACCTGATGGAAGTGATGGGCATTTCCGACCGAATCCTGGTGCTCTGCGAAGGGGCGATGCGCGGCGAGCTGCCGCGTGACCAGGCCAACGAATCCAACCTGCTGCAACTGGCGCTGCCGCGCCAACGCGTTGCCGACGCGGCGAACTGAGAGGTAAATCATGACCATTCAAAACAATGCACTGCCAACGGCACGCAAACCCCTGGACCTGCGCCGTTTCCTGGATGACTGGGTCATGCTGCTGGCGGCCATCGGCATCTTCGTGCTCTGCACCCTGATGATCGACAACTTCCTGTCGCCGCTGAACATGCGCGGCCTGGGCCTGGCGATTTCCACCACCGGCATCGCGGCCTGCACCATGTTGTATTGCCTGGCGTCCGGGCACTTCGACTTGTCGGTCGGTTCGGTGATTGCCTGTGCCGGCGTCGTCGCGGCGGTGGTGATGCGCGACACCAACAGCGTGTTCCTCGGCGTCAGCGCGGCGCTGGTGATGGGGCTGATCGTCGGCCTGATCAACGGCATCGTCATCGCCAAGCTGCGGGTCAACGCGTTGATCACCACCCTGGCAACGATGCAGATCGTCCGCGGCCTGGCCTACATCTTTGCCAACGGCAAAGCGGTGGGTGTGTCGCAGGAATCGTTCTTCGTGTTCGGCAACGGCCAATTGTTCGGCGTACCGGTGCCGATCCTGATCACCATTGCCTGCTTTCTGTTTTTCGGTTGGCTGCTGAATTACACCACCTACGGGCGCAATACCATGGCCATCGGTGGCAACCAGGAAGCGGCGTTGTTGGCGGGGGTGAACGTTGATCGCACCAAGATCATCATCTTCGCCGTGCATGGCGTGATCGGCGCCCTGGCCGGGGTGATCCTGGCATCGCGCATGACCTCGGGCCAACCGATGATCGGCCAGGGCTTCGAACTGACCGTGATCTCGGCTTGCGTGCTGGGTGGTGTGTCGTTGAGCGGTGGTATCGGCATGATCCGCCACGTCATTGCCGGCGTGCTGATTTTGGCGATCATCGAAAACGCGATGAACCTGAAGAACATCGACACCTTCTACCAATACGTCATCCGCGGCTCGATCCTGCTGCTGGCGGTGGTGATCGACCGCTTGAAACAACGCTGAACAACGGCGAACACTGGCGACTGACCTACCGCCATCGCGAGCAAGCTCGCTCCCACAGGGTTTTGTGCCAGGGCGCAGAACCCTGGCACGGCGCAGATCCAATGTGGGAGCGAGCTTGCTCGCGAAGGCGTCCTCCCTGACGCCGACAATTATCCCGCCTTGCGCAACGCCTCAACCAACTCCTGCTTACGCATCTTCGAGCGCCCGGGAATGTTTTTCGCCCGGGCCTCCTTCATCAAGCTGTCCACTGTCTGGGTCGCATGGGAGGCTTTGCTGGTGCGCGGGTGACCTTCGCGGGTCTTGGCGGCGCGGCGGGCCGATTCCTTGCGGTCGGTTTTCTTGGCCGTCGCCGGTTTTTCCTTGCCTGAACCACCGGAGCGTTCGCCACCACCGGACTGCTTGTTCACGGTCGCCCAGGCGCGTGCCTCGGCTTCGTTCTCGGACACACCTTTTTTCTCGTAGCTTTTTTCAATGTGCGCGGCCTTGCGCTTTTGTTCGGCGGTGTATTTGTCTTTGCTTCCACGAGGCATGGGATGTTCCTCCTCAAATGTCTGAGCAGAGGCTACTGGCTGGCGGCGCCGCCTTCGGAGCCCGAACCACCGGTCGTGGTTTTCGAGCCCACTCCGGTCTCGGCGTTATCAGGTGCAGTCGAGTCCGGTGTATTCATGCCGCCCTGACGACCCGTGTCATTACCCTGCACACGCGGATCGGTGCCGGTGGCGGGTGGCTGGCCATTGTTCAGGCCACTGCCGGTGCCGTCGGTGTTCAGCTTGGGCAGGCCTTCGGTTGCGGGAGAGTTGGGCGCCTGTACCGGGTCGGTCGGCCCGGTGTCGGAGGTCGAAGCCGCGAACGCCACCGACGACAGCAGCGCGGCGAAGGTGAATGCGGTCAGCCTTTTAGTGATCATGAGTGTCGCCTCCATTTTTCAGAATGCTTACCTGATCTTGGGCCTCGCTGGATTTGGGTTTGTGCCTCGGGCGCGACGAATGGTCTAACCGTCGAGTCCGGCCTCTTCCATGAATTGCTCCATGAAGCTTTTCAGTTTTTCGTGACGGATCAGCGCCATGTGTTGCCCGGTGGCAGTCTGGAAACCGTCGGCCAGGTGCAACAATTTGGTCTGGAAATGATCGAGGCAGAAACGTCGATCATCGTAATCCCGGGACTTGGCCTGCGGATCCTGAGGGTCATAGAGTGCACTGCCCATGCGTCCGGCTACATAGAATGTGCGGGCCACCCCGAGCAGGCCCAATGAGTCGAGGCGGTCGGCGTCCTGGAGAATTTTGGCTTCGAGTGTGATCGCTGCGATATTGGCCGAAAAACTGTGAGCCTCGATGGCATGGGCAACGGCGCTGATTTTTTCGTCTGGCCAGTTCAGTGTCGACAACAGTGTCGATGCCTTATCCGCTGCCAAGCGAGAGGCCTGGGCGCGCAGCGGTGAATTTTTTTCCACCGCCACGCAGTCATGCAGCAGCGTTGCCGCCAGCAGTATAAGCAGGTCTGCGCCTTCATGACGGTGGAGCAAGCGTACGTTGTGCCAGACCCGTTGCAGGTGTGACAGATCGTGAGCACCATCCTCCGATGGCTCCAATGCGTGAGGCAGCAACTGGGCAGCGACGGTTTGAAAAGGTGCAAAGGCGGCAGCGGTCATGACAGATCCTTTGTATGTCAGTACTTCGAGGGTTCGTGGACGATGTTCATTTTCATATGTGACGAGCGCCCCGTGGCGGCTTAGTATGGCGCTTTCAATTGGCTACAAGGCCTGTTCATGTCCATCGAGATCCGTCCTGCGCAACCCAGCGATGCGCCTCAAATCCTTGCCTTCATCACTGAGCTTGCTGATTACGAAAAGGCCCGCCACGAAGTCATCGCCAGTGTGGCGGACATCGAGCGCAGCCTGTTCAGCGAAGGCGCAACCGCCCACGGGTTGATCTGCCTGCGTGATGGCGTGCCGATTGGCTTCGCGGTGTTTTTCTTCAGTTATTCCACTTGGCTGGGCAGCAACTGCCTGTACCTCGAAGACCTGTACATCACGCCTGACCAGCGCGGTGGCGGGGCGGGCAAGACGTTGCTGCGCCATTTGGCGAAAGTTGCCTGTGACAACGATTGCGGGCGCTTCGAATGGAGCGTGCTGGACTGGAACACGCCGGCCATCGAGTTCTACAAATCCCTCGGCGCGCAACCACAGGAAGAGTGGGTGCGCTACCGAATGGACGGCAAGGTGCTACGGGATTTTGCCCACGGTAACTGACATCATGAGTAGGCGCTGGATGCGTACTCGGCAAATCCGGGACGCTGTTCGAGCCGCTTGCAATAGGCCGCCACCGCTGGATAGTCCGGGCGTTCCATCGGTGTCTGGCGCCAGCGGTGCACCGACAAGCCGATGAGCACATCCGCGAGGGAAAACGCCGTACCGGCCACGTAGGCGCCGGTGCGGTTCAACTGCTGCTCCAGCAAACCCATCTTCTCGTTCCAGCCTTTGACGCCAGCGGAGATGAGCTGTGGGTCCTGGAAATCCGGGTGTTTGCGCACCAATCCGTAAAACGCATCGCCCCATGATGGATTGAGCTCTGTGGCTTGCCAGTCCATCCACTGCTCGACACGCGCCCGTGCGGCGGGTTCGACAGGCAGCAAGTCGCTGCGCCCATGCTTGCCCACCAGGTAACGGCAAATGGTATTGGACTCCCAGAGCACACCGTTCTCATCAATGATCACCGGCACCTGGGCATTGGGATTCAGGGCGAGGAAATCCGGATCCTGGGTCGAAGAAAAACCAATGCCCCAGTCTTCGCGCTCGTAGGCGATTTCCAGTTCCTGGCAGGTCCACAGCACTTTTCTGACGTTGATCGAGGAAGTGCGGCCGAGGATTTTCAGCTGTTGTCCCATTACTTTTTCCCTGAGTTGTTTGGCGTCCGATCAGAAACGTAGCAGGGTCTTGGGCGGATGGCGATTGGCTTTGTGGTGGATATGAAAAATCCCAATATATGGGAGAGATATTTATATATTGAGATTTTGTTGCGCCCAGGTTTATAGTCTGTTCACTCACTGCCAAAAAACAGAACAGGTGAAGCGGATGCAGGCGCAATTGATCGCGCTCGATTGGGGGACCACCTCATTACGGGCTTACAAACTCGCAGCCGGTGGCGAGGTGCTCGAGCAGCGCTCGCTGTCATCGGGGATCATGCAGTTGCCTTCCGGGCCGCGAACCGTGGCCGGCCGGGTGTGTATCGACGGTTTCGAACTGGCCTTCGACGAGGCCTGCGGCGACTGGCTCGATGCTCAGCCAGGCTTGCCTGTCATCGCCTGTGGCATGGTCGGCAGTGCTCAAGGCTGGCGTGAAGCGCCTTACTGCGACACACCCGCCAACGTCGCCAATCTCGGACATTCCCTACAAACCGTTCGCAGCCTTCGCGGTGTCGATGTGCACATCGTGCCGGGCGTGATTCAGCGTTCACGCTTGCCCAATGTCATGCGCGGCGAGGAAACCCAAGTGCTCGGCGCCTTGCACAGCCTGCCGGACGAAGCGGTGCTGATCGGCTTGCCCGGCAGTCATTCGAAATGGGTGGAAGTGGCCGATGGCTGCATCTTGCATTTCGACACCTTCATGACCGGCGAGATCTTCGCCGTGCTCAGCGACCACAGCATTCTCGGCCGCACCCAGCAACGGAGTACGACCTTCGATGGCGTGGCCTTTGATCGTGGCGTACAGGTGGCGTTGTCGGTGGACGGCCAGATCGGTCCGTTGTCCACGGTGTTCAGTGCCCGCAGCCTGGGCTTGACCGGCGAACTGGAGGCCAGCGCCCAGGCCGATTACCTCTCGGGCCTGCTGATCGGCCATGAGCTGACGTCGTTGGCCGAGGTGCAGCGTCGGCGACGCGACAGCCTTCATCTGCCGACGGTGGTGCTGATCGGCAACTCCCAACTCTGTGTCCGTTATCAACGGGCCCTCGACGCCTGCGGCTTCGCCCGGGTGGTCCTGGCCGAACAGGCCACCGAACGCGGTTTGTGGCAACTGGCCGTGGCGGCCGGGTTGCTCGATTCCACCGCCCCCTGAACCTGACTGGAGGTCTGACATGCTCACACAAGCACTGGCGCACAACGGGCTGATCGCGATCCTGCGTGGTCTGCGTCCCGAAGAGGCGGCGGCCATCGGCGAAGTCCTGTACAGCGCCGGATTTCGCGTCATCGAAGTACCGCTCAATTCCCCCGAACCGTACGAAAGCATCCGCATCCTGCGCAGTACCTTGCCCGCCGATTGCCTGATCGGTGCCGGTACCGTGCTCACGCCGGAACAGGTCGAGCAGGTGAAAGCCGCTGGCGGCCAAGTGATCGTCATGCCCCACAGCGATCCGAAGGTGCTGCGTGCGGCGAAAGCGGCGGGCTTGTACCTGTCGCCAGGCGTCGCCACGCCCACCGAAGCCTTTGCCGCGCTGGCCGAAGGCGCCCATGTACTGAAGATGTTCCCCGCCGAGCAAATGGGCCCGGCGGTGGTCAAGGCCTGGCTCGCGGTGCTGCCGGCCGGGACCGTGCTGGTGCCGGTGGGCGGGATTACCCCGGACAACATGGCGGTGTTCGTCGAAGCCGGCGTCAAGGGTTTCGGCCTCGGTTCCGGGCTGTTCAAGCCGGGCCTGACAGCGGATGAAGTGGCGGTGCGCGCCAAGGCCTACGTGGCCGCATGGAACGCCTTGAACTGAAGACTTTTCCAGCGCCCCGTGCGCTGCATCTGACAAGAGAGACAACAAGATGAAAATCACCAAGCTGACCACGTTTATCGTTCCGCCGCGCTGGTGCTTCCTCAAGGTCGAGACCGACGAGGGCGTGACCGGTTGGGGCGAGCCCGTGGTCGAAGGCCGTGCCCACACGGTGGCGGCGGCTGTCGAGGAATTGTCCGACTACCTGATCGGCAAAGACCCACGCAACATCGAAGACATCTGGACCGTGCTCTATCGTGGCGGCTTCTACCGCGGCGGAGCCATTCACATGAGCGCCCTGGCCGGCATCGACCAGGCGCTGTGGGACATCAAGGGCAAGGCCCTGGGCGTGTCGGTCAGCGACCTGCTGGGCGGCCAGGTGCGCGACAAGATCCGTGTGTATTCGTGGATCGGCGGCGACCGGCCGGCCGACACCGCTCGCGCGGCGAAAGAAGCCGTGGCGCGGGGCTTCACCGCTGTGAAGATGAACGGCACCGAAGAGCTGCAGTTTCTCGACACCTTTGAAAAAGTCGACCTGGCCCTGGCCAACGTCGCGGCGGTGCGGGACGCGGTGGGGCCGAACGTCGGCATTGGCGTGGACTTCCACGGCCGGGTGCACAAGCCGATGGCCAAGGTACTGATGAAGGAACTCGATCCCTACAAGCTGATGTTCATCGAAGAGCCGGTGCTCAGCGAAAACTACGAAGCCCTCAAGGAGTTGGCGCCGCTGACCAGCACCCCGATCGCTCTGGGCGAGCGCTTGTTCTCGCGCTGGGACTTCAAACGTGTACTCAGCGAAGGCTACGTGGACATCATTCAGCCGGATGCGTCCCACGCCGGGGGTATCACCGAGACCCGCAAGATCGCCAACATGGCCGAGGCCTATGACGTGGCGCTGGCGCTGCACTGCCCGCTGGGCCCGATCGCCCTGGCGGCGTGCCTGCAACTGGACGCGGTCTGCTACAACGCCTTCATCCAGGAACAGAGCCTGGGCATCCACTACAACGAGAGCAACGACCTGCTGGATTACATCAAGGATCCGCAGGTGTTCGACTACGACAAGGGCTTTGTGAAGATCCCGAACGGCCCGGGCCTGGGCATTGAGATCAACGAGGAATACGTCATCGAACGCGCGGCCATCGGCCACCGCTGGCGCAACCCGATCTGGCGCCATGCCGATGGCAGTTTTGCCGAGTGGTGAGTCACGCCTGACTCTCTCGGTTTGATCGTTCCCACGCTCTGCGTGGGAATGCAGCCAGGGACGCTCCGCGTCCCTCAAGAGCCGAACGCAGAGCGTCCGTAGAGGCGTTTCCACGCAGAGCGTGGGAACGATCGGGCGTGCTCGACTCCTCAATAAACATAAAAAGAGGCACCTCACATGCAAGCGCACACCCTGAGCGCGCAGGCGTCGTTGGTGACGCCCAGCCGCAAGCGTTTTTTCATCATGGTCCTGCTGTTCATCACCGTGGTGATCAATTACCTGGACCGCAGCAACCTCTCGATCGCCGCTCCCGCACTGACCAGCGACCTGGGCATCGATCCAATCCACGTCGGGCTGATTTTCTCGGCATTCGGCTGGACCTACGCCGCCATGCAGATCCCTGGTGGTTGGTTGGTGGACCGGGTGCCGCCGCGGATTCTGTATAGCGTGGCCCTGCTGTTGTGGTCGGTGGCCACGGTAATGCTGGGTTTCGCCGCCAGTTTCATCGCGCTGTTCGTACTGCGCATGGCGGTCGGTGCCCTGGAAGCGCCGGCTTATCCGATCAACAGCCGCGTGGTCACCACCTGGTTTCCTGAGCGCGAGCGGGCCACGGCCATCGGTTTCTATACCTCCGGGCAATTTGTCGGGCTGGCCTTCCTGACCCCGGTATTAGCCTGGCTGCAACACGCCTTCGGTTGGCACATGGTGTTTGTCGCCACGGGCGCGGTGGGCATTATCTGGGCGGCGATCTGGTACGCGGTGTATCGCGAACCGCGGGATTTCAAAGGTGCCAACGCCGCCGAAATCGAACTGATCCGCGAAGGCGGCGGGCTGGTGGATATCCAGGCCGATACCGCCAAGGTCAAGGCCAAATTCAGCTGGACCGACCTGGGGATTGTCCTGACCCAACGCAAGTTGTGGGGCATTTACCTGGGGCAGTTCTGCCTCAACTCCACGCTGTGGTTTTTCCTGACCTGGTTCCCGACCTACCTGGTGAAATATCGCGGCATGGACTTCATCAAGTCCGGCCTACTGGCGTCCCTGCCATTTCTCGCGGCGTTTGTCGGCGTGCTGTGCTCCGGGTTCTTCTCCGACTGGCTGATTCGCCGCGGCGCCACCGTGGGGTTTGCACGCAAGCTGCCGATCATTGGCGGGTTGCTGATCTCGACCTCGATCATCGGCGCCAACTTCGTCGAGTCGACGCCGCTGGTGATTGCCTTCCTGGCCTTGGCGTTCTTCGGCAATGGCCTGGCGTCGATCACCTGGTCGCTGGTCTCCACACTGGCGCCGGCGCGACTGCTCGGGTTGACCGGTGGGGTGTTCAACTTCATCGGCAACCTGGCGGCCATCGCCACGCCGATCGTCATTGGCTTTCTCGCCAGCGGCGATTCGTTTGCCCCGGCCATCACCTATATCTCTGTCCTGGCACTGGCTGGCGCGCTGTCCTACATCCTGCTGGTCGGGAAGGTCGAGCGCATCGAGTTGTAGTCCGACGGGGCGGGCGACCATAATGCCGCCCGTTCCCCGCTCACTGTTGAAGGCCGGCTATGCAGCAAGACGATCCAAAAATCACCAAGGACGCCGCACCTACGGGCACGCAGACATTGTTGCGTGGCCTGGGGGTGGTCCAGGCGGTCGCCAGCGGCGCCCGTGACTTGAAGGAAATCGCCCGGCTGATCGGCACCACCCGCAGCACCACCCATCGCCTGGCCAGTTGCCTGGTGGATGAGCGTTACCTACGCGTGGTGCCGCAAGTGGGCTACCTGCTGGGGCCGAAATTGATCGAGCTGGGCTTTCAGGCCCGGGAAGAGTTGCCGCTGGTGAGCCTGGCGGGGCCGTATCTGGACGAGCTGTCGGCGCTCACCGGGGACACCGTTCACCTGGCGATTCGCGAGGGTGACGAAGTCTTGTACCTGCTGAAGAACCCGGGGCGCAACGGCCCGGAAATGCGCTCGCGCGTAGGCCATCGCATGCCGTTGGCGCGCACCGGGATCGGCAAGGCGCTGATGCTTGATGACTCGCAGGAACAATGGAAGCGGCTGTATGAAATCAGCCTGCCAGCCGGTGGGAAGAATCAATTCTGGCCCCAGCATCAGGAGCAATCCTGGGAGCAGTTCCAGCAACGGATGGTGGAGTATGTGGCGGGGGGCTATGCCTTCGACCTGGAAGACAACGAACCGTCGATTCGCTGTGTGGCGGCACCGATCCGTGACGCCGGCAAGCGCATTGTTGCCGGCATCAGCATCGCCAGCACCGTGCCGTACATGCCGCTGGAAAAGATGGCCGAGCTGATTCCCCTGGTCAAAGGGGTCACAGCCCGGTTGTCGGCGGAACTGGGCGCCAAGGTTTGACGAACGTCAGGCCTTGAACGTGGCCATGTCGATGACAAAGCGGTATTTCACATCCCCGGCGATCATGCGGCTGTAGGCCTCGTTGATCTGGCGGATGTCGAGCATTTCAATGTCGCAGCTGATGTTGTGTTCGGCGCAGAAATCCAGCACTTCCTGGGTTTCGGCGATACCGCCAATCAACGAACCGGCCAGGACCCGACGGCCCATGATCAATTTTGCCGCGTGTACCGGCGGATCGATCGGCTCGACCAGACCTACCAGGATGTGCACTCCGTCGAAACGCAGCGTGTCGAGGTAGGGATTGAGGTCGTGCTGTACCGGAATGGTGTCCAGCAGGAAGTGGAATCGTCCGGCTGCTGCGGCCATCTGTTCGGCGTCGGTGGATACGATCACATGGTCCGCGCCCTGGCGACGGGCTTCTTCGGCCTTGCTCGCCGAGCGGGTGAACAACGTGACTTCTGCGCCCAAGGCCTTGGCGAACTTGATGCCCATGTGGCCCAGGCCGCCCATACCCAGCACGCCAACCTTGTCGCCAGCCTTCACGCCATAGTGCTTGAGGGGCGAGTAGGTGGTAATGCCTGCGCAGAGAAGTGGTGCGGCGCTGGCCGGGTCGAGTGCTGCCGGAATGCGCAGCACAAAGTGTTCGTTGACCACGATGCTGTTGGAGTAACCGCCCATGGTGTGGCCGCCGCTCACACGGTCCGGGCTGGCGTAGGTCTGGGTCATGCCTTCGAAACAGTATTGCTCCAAGTCAGCGCGGCAGGCTTCGCACTCGCGGCAGGAGTCGACCATGCAGCCTACGCCCACCAGGTCGCCAACCTTGTAGCGGGTGACGTCCGCGCCGACGGCGGTGACTTTGCCGATGATTTCGTGGCCGGGCATCAGCGGGTAAACGGCGATGCCCCATTCGTTGCGGGCCTGGTGGATGTCGGAATGGCAGACGCCGCAGTAGAGAATGTCGATCGCCACATCGTCGGCTCGCGGGCTGCGACGCTCGAATTTCATGGGGGCGAGGGGAGTGGTGGCCGACTGGGCGGCATATCCGATGGCTGTGTACATGATGGACCTCGCTAAGCAATGAACGTTGAGGGTTTCATTCTGGGAGTCCCGGCGACAGGTGGCGATGGCGATTCCTCCGCCTGTCATGCCTAATCCTCCGGTCTTGGCCAGGATCTGATCCTATGTGACGCCAGACCTGCGATGATGGTTTCATCCCTTTATTCGTGAAGTTTTCGCCCATGTTGTTGACCCGCCATCTCGATGCCAACGCTACGCTGGTTTCATTGATAGAACCCTTGGCGACCCGCGACGGTTTCGTCCCGACGCCACTGCCCGGCGTACATGCGCTTCGGGCCAGCCAGGACGTCGCCCGTGGCCCGCAGCTCTATGAGCCGAGCCTGGTGATCATCGCCCAGGGCAGCAAACTGGCGTACCTGGGACCGCGCACACTGGAATATGGCGCCGGGCACTATCTGATCCAGGCCTTGCCGGTGCCGTTCGAGTGCGAAACCTACGCCATGCCCAATGCTCCGCTGCTTGGGGTTTCCGTTGCGATCGATCGGGCGATGCTGGGGGAGTTGGTACTGGCCATGGGGCTGGTGCCGGGGCGGAACCTGGCGCCCCAGACGCCGGAATCAATGACCTGCGCAGTGCTCGATGACGCCATGCGTGGGTGTGTCGAACGCTTGTTGCGTTGCTTGCACGACCCACTGGAATGCCAGGTCATGGGCCAGGCGCGGCTGCGGGAGTTGTTGTTCGTCGCGTTGCGCGGGCCCCAGGCCGATGTGCTGCGGGCGCTGGTGGAGCAGCAAGGCCAATTCGCCCGGATTGCCGCGGCCCTGGGCCATTTGCATGCGCACTTCACCGAGCCGCTGAACGTCGAGACCTTGGCCAGTTGCGCGAACATGAGCGCCTCGACCTTCCATGAGCATTTCAAGCGCAGCACCTTGCTGTCGCCAGTGCAGTACCTCAAGCGCTTGCGCCTGCTCAAGGCCCAGCGGCTGCTGCTCACCGAGGGCATGGGCGTGGCCCAGGTCGCGCACCAGGTAGGGTATCAGAGCTCGTCGCAGTTCAGTCGGGAGTACAAGCGCTACTTCGAGCGCAACCCTGGGGAAGAGCGCGCCGCTTGATCCACTGATATCACCCCCTGTGGGAGCGAGCTGTGGTACTGCTTGGATGGCAGGTAACAAAAAGGCCCCCATTACGGGAGCCTTGATGTTCAGCGCAATGGCTTACATGTTCGGGTAAGTCGGTCCGCCAGCGCCTTCCGGCGACACCCAAGTGATGTTCTGCGAAGGGTCCTTGATGTCACAGGTCTTGCAGTGCACGCAGTTCTGGGCGTTGATCTGGAAGCGTTTCTCGCCGTCTTCCTTGGTCACCACTTCGTACACGCCGGCCGGGCAGTAGCGCTGGGCCGGTTCGTCGTACAACGGCAGGTTCTTGCTGATCGGGATGCTCGGGTCGGTCAGCTTCAGGTGGCAAGGCTGTTCTTCTTCGTGGTTGGTACCGGAGATGAACACCGAGCTGAGTTTGTCGAAGCTGATCTTGCCGTCCGGTTTCGGGTAGTCGATTTTCTTGCAATCGGCTGCCAGCTTGAGGCAGGCGTAGTCGGGCTTGGTGTCGTGCAGGGTGAACGGCATTTTGCCGCCAAGGATGTTCTGGTCGAACCAGTTGAAGCCGCCACCGATGATCGCGCCGTATTTGTGGATCGCTGCACCGAAGTTGCGGCTGGCGAACAGCTCTTCATACAGCCAGCTGCTCTTGAAGCTGTCGACGTAGGCGGTCAGTTCATCACCGCCTTCGGACTCGGCGAACAGGCGATCGGCCACGGCGTCGGCGGCAAGCATGCCGGACTTCATGGCGGTGTGGCTGCCCTTGATCTTGGCGAAGTTCAGGGTCCCGAGGTCGCAACCGATCAGCGCGCCGCCCTTGAAGACCATTTTCGGCAGCGAGTTCAGGCCGCCCTTGCAGATGGCACGGGCGCCATAGCTGACACGCTTGCCACCTTCCAGGTACTGCTTGAGCACCGGGTGATGCTTGAGGCGCTGGAACTCGTCGAACGGCGACAGGAAAGTGTTGCTGTAGGACAGGTCGACGATCAGGCCGACCACCACCTGATTGTTTTCCAGGTGATAGAGGAAAGAGCCGCCGGTGTTCTCGGTGCCCATGATGTCCAGCGGCCAGCCGGCGGTGTGCACCACCAGGCCAGGTTTATGCTTGGCCGGGTCGATTTCCCAGATTTCCTTCAGGCCGATGCCGTAGTGCTGGGCGTCGGCCTCGCTGTCCAGGTTGAAGCGCTTGATCAGTTGCTTGCCGATGTGGCCACGGCAGCCTTCGGCGAACAGCGTGTATTTGCCACGCAGTTCCATGCCAGGGGTGTACAGGCCTTCCTTCGGATTGCCTTCGCGGTCGACACCCAGGTCGCCGGTGATGATCCCGCGCACCACGCCGTTCTCGTCGAACAGCGCTTCCTGGGCGGCGAAACCCGGGTAGATTTCCACGCCCAGGTTCTCGGCCTGCTGGGCCAGCCAGCGGCACAGGTTGCCCAGGGAAATAATATAGTTGCCTTCGTTGTGCATGGTCTTGGGCACAAAGAAGTCAGGGATTTTGCTCGCGGCCTCGGCGTTTCTCAGGACATAAATGTCATCGCGCACGACGGGCGTGTTCAACGGGGCGCCGAGTTCTTTCCAGTCCGGGAACAGTTCGTTCAGGGCGCGGGGTTCGAACACCGCACCGGAGAGGATATGCGCACCGACCTCGGAGCCTTTTTCGACCACGCAGACGCTGATTTCCTTACCGGCTTCGGCGGCCTTCTGTTTCAGTCGGCAAGCGGCAGACAGGCCAGCGGGGCCGGCACCGACGATGACCACGTCGAATTCCATGTATTCGCGTTCCACAGGGCTATCTCCTACTCAAGGCTCACAGTTTTTTCTAATTGGAGGTTTGGCGTTGCATCCGTTGTTTCCTTCGCGAAAAGCGACGAAAGCGACAATGGATGAAACGCGTGTCTCTCTTAAGCGGCGCATTATATCTACACCACTCTCAGGGTCCAATACAAACGTTTGTTTGAAATTGCCGCAGCCCAGATAAATCACTGACGTACGGCTTATGACTGACCATTTTGCCGTATTGACCGGAATAGGCGTTCCGGTCAAGATACGGGCGGTTTTGCGCTCGCCGTAGGCTGACTGTTGGTTTCAAGAGCACCTCTAAAGACAGGGCGAAGGCAGCACAAAGTGACGCATTGCGTGGTTCTGACGCGCAGTTTACACGCCGCGATAATGAATGACTCATCGGTCATCACTGACGAATGGTCTTCACTCCCGTGAGCTGGGTCATGTGTGGTTCATGCCGGCGTTTTTAGAGGTGCCCTTGCGCCCATGAGCATCAACCGCCAGGTTCGCCTAGGCGACTTTTTTTCACCGGAGAGTAACGAGGAATCCATGAAGGTTCTTGTAGCTGTCAAACGAGTGGTCGACTATAACGTCAAGGTTCGCGTCAAGGCGGACAACTCCGGCGTCGACCTCGCCAACGTCAAGATGTCGATGAACCCTTTCTGCGAAATCGCCGTAGAAGAAGCCGTACGCCTGAAGGAAAAAGGCGTGGCGACTGAGATCGTCGTCGTCTCCATCGGCCCGACCACCGCCCAGGAACAACTGCGCACCGCGCTGGCACTGGGTGCCGATCGCGCCATCCTCGTCGAATCCGCCGAAGAGCTGACCTCCCTGGCCGTGGCCAAGCTGCTCAAGGCCGTTGTCGACAAGGAACAGCCATCGCTGGTGATCCTCGGCAAGCAGGCCATCGACAGCGACAACAACCAGACCGGCCAGATGCTCGCTGCATTGAGCGGCTACGGTCAGGGCACCTTCGCGTCCAAGGTCGAAGTGTCCGGTGACAGCGTTGCCGTGACCCGCGAGATCGACGGCGGCGCGCAGACCGTTTCCCTGAAACTGCCGGCCATCGTCACCACCGACCTGCGTTTGAACGAGCCGCGCTATGCGTCTCTGCCAAACATCATGAAAGCCAAGAAGAAGCCGCTTGAAGTGCTGACGCCTGACGCTTTGGGCGTTTCCACCGCCTCCACCAACAAGACCCTCAAGGTCGAAGCGCCGGCTGCACGCAGCGCGGGCATCAAGGTCAAGTCGGTGGCTGAACTGGTCGAGAAACTGAAAAACGAAGCGAAGGTGATCTGATCATGACTATCCTCGTAATCGCCGAACACGATAACAAGGCGCTGGCGCCAGCCACGCTGAACACCGTTGCTGCTGCCGCTAAAATCGGTGGCGATATTCACGTGCTGGTAGCGGGTCAGGGCGCTGGCGCCGTGGCCGAAGCCGCTGCGAAAATCGCTGGCGTGGCCAAAGTGCTGTCGGCTGACAACGCTGCCTACGCACACCAACTGCCGGAAAACGTTGCGCCGCTGGTAGCCGAGCTGGGCAAGGGCTACAGCCACATCCTGGCCGCCGCTACCTCCAACGGCAAAAACATCCTGCCGCGCGTGGCCGCTGCTCTGGACGTCGACCAGATCTCCGAGATCATCTCGGTAGAAAGCGCCGACACCTTCAAGCGTCCGATCTACGCCGGCAACGCCATTGCCACCGTGCAATCGACCGCTGCGGTCAAGGTCATCACCGTTCGCGCCACCGGTTTCGACCCGGTTGCCGCCGAAGGTGGCTCGGCTGCCGTTGAAGCCGTAGGCGCTGCCCACGACGCCGGCATCTCCAGCTTCGTCAACGAAGAACTGGCCAAGTCCGATCGTCCTGAACTGACCGCCGCCAAGATCGTCGTTTCGGGCGGGCGTGGCATGCAGAACGGTGACAACTTCAAGCACCTGTACGCCCTGGCCGACAAGCTCGGTGCCGCCGTCGGTGCTTCCCGCGCCGCGGTCGACGCCGGTTTCGTGCCCAACGACATGCAGGTCGGCCAGACCGGCAAGATCGTTGCGCCACAGCTGTATATCGCCGTCGGTATCTCCGGCGCGATCCAGCACTTGGCCGGCATGAAAGACTCCAAGGTGATCGTTGCGATCAACAAGGACGAAGAAGCACCGATCTTCCAAGTGGCCGACTACGGCCTGGTGGCGGACTTGTTCGAAGCCATCCCTGAGCTGGAGAAGCTGGTCTAATCCGGCGTCTTCACTTATAAAGAGCCCGGCCCTTTGGCCGGGCTTTTTATTTCCGCATCAGAGGAGCGTATTGCCATGGATCTGCGTCGTTTGGCCGGCTGGTCGTTGCTGTGGACGTTGGCGCTCGTGCCAGGCCTGTCTGTCGCCGCCGGCAAATGTGAACGACTGATCGCCACCGGCAGCCCGGATGCACCACCCTATCTCTGGCAGGACCCTCAGGACCCCAAGCACTTGATTGGCGCCGGCGCCGACCTGCTGGCGCAGGTCGGGCAAGAACTGGGGATCAAGATCGAACTGCTGTATGCCGGCAAGCGCGCCCAGGCGTTGGACGAAGTGCGCAGTGGACGCATGGACCTGCTCACCGACGCGCCACTGACCGTTACCGGGCTTGAAGTGCTGGATTACGTTCATCCGCCCTTGCTCGAAAACGATTACCTGGTCTGGACCCGCAAGGATTCGACGCTGGTCATCGACCAGCCCGCAGACCTTCACGGTCATCCCGGGGCTTTGTCAGAAAAGGCCCGCATGACCCAGGAATTCGGCGTCTTTGCCGAGCGGCAATTGTCCCTGGTACGCACGCCCAACCTGACCCAGGCCTTTCAGAAACTGCTGCTGGGCGAGGTGGAATATGTCCTGGCGGGGCGCTACGCGGGCCTGGCAATGGCGCAGACACTGGGGATGGCCAATGACCTGCAAGCCGCACCGCAACCGGTGGACAAACCCGGGCTGTTCCTCGCGATTTCCCATAACTCCGCCTGCAATGACCCATGGTTACGCGGACAGCTGGCGCAAAAGATGACAGAATTGGCCGCGTCCGGCCTGGCGGAGGCTGTGTTGCAACGCAATCTCGAGCGTTGGAATACACAGTTGCAGCCATCTGTCAGCGCCCCAAAACAGTAGGGAACATTAGTGACTATTCGACCTCTTTTCGCTGCCCTGGCCGTTCTGGCTCTGGCGGGTTGCGCAGCCGATCCGGCGCCGAATGAACAGATCCGCCTGACTGAACAGGCACTGGAGCAAGCCCGGGCTGTTGGCGCCACTGCCGACGAAGTGCCCGAATTGAAACTGGCTGAAGAAAAGTTCGCCCGCGCCAAATCCAACATGGCCGACGAATCCTACAAGAAGGCGCGCATGCGGGCCGAACAGGCCGAGCTCGACGCCCGCCTGGCCGAAGCGAAGGTGCTGACCCTCAAGAGCCAGGAGCAACTGAACGTGCTCGACACCCGCATCAAGCGCTTGCGCAAACAATTGAGGGAGGATGCCCAATGAAGCACTCCCACGTATTGGGCGGCCTGGTGCTCGCCGGCCTGGCGAGCTTGTATGGCTGCGCCGGCCAGCGCAGCGAAGCGGCGCTCGAGCAGGCCAGCACCGACTTCCAGAAGGTCAAGGAAGACGCCAACGTATTGCGTGCCGCACCCCGGGACGTGATCCGCGCTGGCGAATCCCTGGCCCGTGCCGATCGTTTGTCCAGCTACTGGGGCAGCGGTGAGGATGTGCAGCATTACGCCTACCTGAGCCAGCGCTACAGTGCGATTGCCCGGGAGCACAGCAACCAGGTGCTCAACGAAGAGCGTGCCGCCAAGCTCGAACTGGAACGCCAGCGCCTGCAATTGGCCCTGCGTGAATCCAAGTTGCTGAGCGTGCAGCAGCAGGGCAAATGGCTTGAGGAACAGATCATGGCGATGGCGACCACACAAACCGATCGCGGTCTGGTGATGACCCTGGGTGACGTGCTGTTCGACACCGGCGAAGCGGAACTGAAGAGCTCGGCCAACCGGGTCGTGCTCAAGATCGTGCAGTTCCTGCAGCTCAACCCCAAGCGTGTGGTCCGTATCGAGGGGTACACCGACAGCACCGGCGGCAAGCAGGAAAACCTCAAGTTGTCTCGCGACCGCGCGCAAGCGGTGGCGGATGTGCTGGTGGACCTGGGGATAGACGAAAAGCGTATCCAGGTTGAAGGCTACGGTGACCAATACCCGGTGGACGTCAACGCTTCCGAGCGTGGCCGGGCACAGAACCGTCGCGTTGAAATTGTGTTCTCCGACGAAAAAGGCCAGCTCGGCGCCGCCCGCTAAGGACTGCGTCACTGGAAAACCCGGCCCCTGTAAAAGGCGCCGGGTTTTTTTGGCCCTGCAATCGATGCACGATGGGTACAGTTAGAGCTGTCACTCCACTGTACTGTCGAGTAATCTGGCAACTGTCCCAGTACACTTCTAAACTGTTCCGGTATCGTTTCCGACAAGAATAAAATGCCCGTGAAATCGAGTGCTGCGTCATGACCAACCTTCTGCTCTATCAACGTATTGCTCAACAGCTGGCTGAAGACATCCGGCGCGGTGTGTATCAGCCCGGTGAGCGCGTACCGTCGGTGCGCAAGATGAGCTCGCAGCTCAACGTCAGCCATGCCACGGTGCTGCAGGCCTACGCCAACCTTGAAGACCAGGGGCTGATTCGCGCGCGGCCGCAGTCGGGCTACTACGTGCACCAGACGCCGGCCCTGACGGCACCGACGCCGGACATTGCCCGGGTAGAGCGTCCGGGGCTGGTGACACGCAGCAGTATCATCCAGCAAATATTGGTCGAGTCGCGCCGCGAAGGGGTGTTTCCCTTGGGGGCTGCGGTGCCGAGCGTCGACTATCTGCCTGTCCGGGCCCTGCATCAGCAATTGGCCAAGGTCACGCGCTTCCACAGCCCGCGGGCGTTCAGCTACATGTTCAGCCCGGGGTTCGAGCCGTTGCGTCGCCAAGTGGCGATTCGCATGCGCGATGCCGGCGTCGTGGTGGACCCTTCCGAGGTGGTGATCACCCACGGCTGCGTCGATGCGCTGCAGATGTCCTTGCGGGTGCTGACGCGGCCGGGGGATTTGATCGCCGCCGAGTCGCCGACCTATTACGGCTTGCTGCAACTGGCGGATCTGTTGGGCCTCAAGGTTATCGAGATCCCCAGCGACCCGGTCACTGGCATGAGTCTGGAGGCCTTGCAGCTGGCGGCCAACCAGTGGTCGATCAAGGCGCTGGTGCTGACCACGCGCCTGAGCAATCCTCTCGGCGGCACCATGCCGGAAGAGCGGCAAAAGCAACTGCTGCGCCTGGCGTCGGACTTCGACATCCAGATCGTCGAGGACGATATCTATGGCGAGTTGATGTTCGAGCAGGGGCGCACCAAGGCCCTCAAGGCCTACGACCGGCTGGACCGGGTCATCTACTGTTCGAGTTTTTCCAAGACGTTGTCGCCGGGTGTGCGCATCGGCTGGATGATCGCGGGGAAATTCCAACAGGAAATCCAGCGGCTCCAGACCTTCAGCACGCACTCGGCGTGCAGCGTCACGCAGATGGGCATTGCCGCGTACCTGGAAAACGGCGGCTATGACCGGCACTTGCGCTATATCCGCCAGGAATACCGCAAGAACCTCAGCGCCTTTCAGCTGGCGGTGCAGCAGTACTTCCCCGAAGGCACGCAGATGAGCCGTCCCACTGGAGGCTTCATCCTGTGGGTCAGCCTGCCGGGGCGGGTCAATACCCAGGAGTTGCATGTGCGGGCGTTGCAACAGGGCATCAGTATCGCGCCAGGGCTGATTTTCAGTAATACCGAGCAGTTCAACCACTGCATTCGCTTGAACTGCGGCATACCCTGGAACCGGGAGGCGGAGCGGGCCTTGATGACGCTGGGGCTGTTGGCCACTCAATTGTGCCAGGAGACGGCCAACGGATTTCTTTAGATATCAGCGACTTGGCTCGATGTGCTTGTCAGCGCCTCATTATCAGGCGAGCATGGGGGTCTCTGCCGTCAATGCTGTTGTATTTATGAAAGCCATTGTTCCTGCTGCCTGGGTTTTGATCGGTCTGTTGAGCGTCTTCCACATGGGAGGCGTCGTCGCGGCAGCGCCAGCGCAGGAAAAACCGGCTGCCAGTGCCACGAAGGATGCGCCGAAAAAAAACACAGCGGCCAAGAAGCCTTCCGCCAAGAAAGTGGCACCCGCGAAGAAAAAACGCGCCCCCATCGCCTCCAAGAGCAAATCCGCCCACGAGGTCGCCAAGACCCCATTGCCGCCGGCCAAGCTGGATTTGAGCTTGCCCCATGAGATGGTCGATAAACTGCAACCACCGGGTAAGGTGGTACAGTCCAGGCGTGAGCCGCTCTTGCCGTCGATGTTCGGTGAGAAACCCGGTCCCTTTCAGCTCAATGGCCGTTTGTTGAGCAATGAAATGCAGCTGCCACTGCGCAGCCCGGAGCGCCACGAGGTGGAAGGCGCGGCGCTGGACTTCGAATTCAAGCAATAAACCTTCGGCAGGCCTGCGGTTCGTCGCTGACCATTCGGTCATCTCGCCGTGGGCAAAAAAACACGCAGACGGTAATTTAAAACGAGTGTTTTAGCCGTTACTCTGTGTTCTGTTACTAACCATTACTGTCGTGAGGATGTTGTCGTCATGAAATGCCGTGAAGGCTGTGGCGCCTGTTGCATCGCCCCTTCCATCAGCTCACCTATCCCTGGCATGCCCCAAGGCAAACCGGCGGGAGAACGTTGCGCACAATTGTCGGTCGATAACCTGTGCCGGATCTTCGGCCAGCCGGAGCGTCCGGCAGTGTGCTCGGCGTTCGAAGCCGACATCGAGGTTTGCGGCAGCAGCAGTGAAGAGGCCATCCGACTGATCGGTTGGTGGGAGCAAATCACGGCAGCGTAATGAGTCAATGAACGGATCCTAACTGAACGAACTTGGACAATAAGGAAAAGAACTATGGGTTCGCTGCATCGTATGGCTGTGTTGTGTGGGTTGACCGTGTTGCTGGCAGCGGCCACCGCTCAGGCAGAGGACTGGCAGGTTGCCAGGGAGAAGGACGGTATCAAGGTTTCCCTCAGTGAGGTGACGGGCTCCAAATACAAGGCCTACCGTGGCGTGACGGTGATGAAAACCACCATGGCCAAGCTGCGGGCCCTGCAGGAAGACGTTCCCGGTGCCTGCGCTTGGATTCATGAATGCAAGAGCCAGAAACTGCTCAAGCACGAAGGCAATCAGAGCTGGACCTACACCCAGTTCAACACGCCATGGCCGGTGACGTCCCGGGACTCGGTGCTTGAAGTTACCACCGAAGAGGGCGCTGATGGCAGCCTGACCCGCAAGCTCAAGGGCGTGCCGAAATACCTGCCTGAAGAGCAAGGTTTCGTGCGGGTGACCCAGGTCGACGGCTTCTGGAAGTTCACGCCAAAGGGCGCTGACCAGATCGAAGTGACCTACCAGGTCCATACCGAACCAGGGGGTGACGTGCCGTCCTGGCTGGCGAACAAGTTCGTGGTGGATGCGCCGTTCAACACCTTGAAAGCCCTGAAGGAACGCGCCGAAAACTGATCGGCCACGGCTGCACTGCAGAGACCGCCCCGGAGGCGGTCTTTTCATGTGTGCCGTCCAGACGCCCGGCGGAACGATTGTCCGGCCCTCAATGTCGAGATAGAGGTAAGCCAGGCCCTGAATTGATCAAGGAGACACCGATGCAAAAGTGGGAAATCACTTTCGTGGATGATCATGGCGAAGCCATCGCCGAGCAGTTCGACTACGAGCAGGAGCCTACGATGGAGCAGGCTGCACAACTGATTCGCGAAAAATTGCTGCCCGTGCCCGCCCAACTGGACCTCAACGACCTGGAAGGTCGCACCGAAGATCCCACCGTCAAGAACCTCAAGTCCCAGCACAGCATTGAAATCATCAGCATTACACCGATTTCATGAAACGGTGCCTGGTCTCGCTTGGCAGCGGCTGCCACTTGCGGCTACTCTGCAATTGAGATCAGCGAAAGGATCGCGAAGGTCCGGTCTTGTCAGCTACATGCTTGTGTCCCGACGGCCATTTGATGCCGTACCGCTTGCAGCCTGAGGGCTTCACGCACGGGAAGACGGAAAGTCTATCCATTGGTTTCAGGAGGACGTTTCATGAGCACAGCCTATCAAGAAGACATCAGCACCAGCGTGTTGCGCCGCATGAAAGAAGGCGGTTTCGATTTTTCCCGATTCCATCCCATTGAGTTCTACGCCATTTTCCCGGACGAGGAGCGGGCGCGCAGGGCGGCAGGTCATTTTCGGGGAGAATCGTTGAACGCGCAGATCAGTGCACGGGACGATGGGGCTTGGTCGTTGGAACTGAGCCGGGTGATGTACGCCACCTACGATGACATTGGCGACTTCGAGCAAGACTTTGAGGCAGTCGTCGAACCCTTGGGTGGTGTGATCGAGGGCTGGGGTGTCAAGCAAGAGATCCGGCGCCTGCAGGCCTGACAGTTACTCACCGCAACCACAGCAACGGCTGACCTTTGTGTCGGCCGTTTTCATGTCTGTGAGCTAACCGAACATTGAACATTACTGTGGGAGCCAAGCTTGCTCGCGATGGCGGCGGCACATTCAACATCGATGCGGGGCTGACCCACTGCCATCGCGAGCAAGCTTGGCTCCCACAGGGATTTGTGGCGGACGCCGAATAGGCGAGCATGTCCCCCGGCAACACCACAAGCGCCAGGTTTTGTACCTAACTGTATCCAGATCAAGCCGCGTCGTTTTTCCGTGACTATGCTCAGCAGAGCGACGCCCCTGCGTCGCAATGAAGCGGGGGACAGCGGGGTGGGGGCATTTGTTGCACTAGAAAAGTGCGCGGCCTGTCAGAGGAGAATCCAACCCGTTGATCATAAAGCGTTTATGCCGATGGCACGGGGCTTGCGAAGCCTTGCTGCCAGGGTGACAAGGAGTACGGCATGATCCGCAGCGGTTTTGATGAAATGTACGATGCCAACGGCCAGGTCCGCCCGCATTACCAGGCGTTTGCCCGCTGGCTGGCTGAAACGCCTGATGAGCTGCTGGCGCAACGCAGGCGCGAAGCCGACCTGTTGTTTCATCGTGCTGGCATTACGTTCACGCTCTACGGCGACGAGCAGGGGACAGAGCGCCTGATCCCTTTCGACACGATCCCGCGCAGCATCCCGGCCAGTGAATGGCGGGTGGTCGAACGTGGCTGCATCCAGCGGGTCAAGGCGCTGAACATGTTCCTGGCCGATCTCTACCACGAACAACGGATCATCCGGGCCGGGATCATTCCCGCCGAACAGGTGCTGGCCAACGAGCAGTACCAACTGGCGATGCAAGGGCTGGATCTGCATCGTGACATCTACGCGCACATTTGCGGTGTCGACCTGGTGCGCGACGGTGACGGCACGTACTACGTGCTCGAAGACAATCTTCGTACGCCCAGCGGCGTCAGCTACATGCTCGAAGACCGCAAGATGATGATGCGCCTGTTCCCCGAACTGTTCGCCGCCCAGCGTATCGCCCCCATCGACCATTATCCGAACCTGCTGCTCGATACCCTGAAAAGCTCCAGCCCGCTGGACGATCCCAGTGTCGTGGTGCTCACGCCAGGGCGTTTCAACAGCGCGTTCTTCGAGCACGCTTTCCTGGCCCGGGAGATGGGCGTGGAATTGGTGGAAGGCGCCGACCTGTTCGTGCGCGATGACAAAGTGTTCATGCGCACCACCGACGGCCCGAAAGCGGTGGATGTGATCTACCGTCGCCTCGACGATGCGTTCCTCGATCCACTGGCCTTCAATCCGGACTCGATGCTCGGGGTGCCGGGCCTGTTGTCGTCCTACCGTTCCGGCAACGTGGTGCTGGCCAATGCCATCGGCACGGGCGTGGCGGACGACAAGTCGGTGTACCCGTTCGTCACCGACATGATCCGTTTTTACCTGGACGAAGAGCCGATCCTGAAGAACGTTCCTACATGGCAATGTCGTAATCCTGCCGAGCTGTCCCACGTGTTGGCGAATCTTCCCGACCTGGTGGTCAAGGAAACCCAGGGTTCCGGCGGTTATGGAATGCTGGTGGGGCCGGCCGCGACGACGGCGCAGATCGATGCCTTCCGCGAACGGATCAAGGCCAAGCCGCACGCCTACATCGCTCAGCCGACGCTGTCGCTCTCGACCTGCCCGACCTTTGTCGAAAACGGCATCGCCCCGCGCCACATCGACTTGCGGCCGTTTGTGCTCGCTGGCCGTGAGACCCGCGTGGTGCCTGGCGGGCTGACACGGGTGGCGCTGCGCGAAGGTTCCCTGGTGGTGAATTCATCCCAGGGCGGTGGGACCAAGGACACTTGGGTAGTCGAGGATTGAGGAGCTGCCATGCTGAGTAGAACCGCCTCGGACCTGTACTGGATGTCGCGCTACCTGGAGCGCGCGGAAAACCTCGCACGGATGCTCGACGTCAGCTATTCGTTGTCACTTATGCCCCAGGACGGGCGTGGCGACGGCCTGCACGAGCTGGCCATGCCATTGCTGATCACCGGCACGCTGGATGATTACCGGGAGCGACACGGCGAGCTGCACGCCGAGCGCCTGCTGCATTTCTTTGCCCTGGAAGCGGCCAACCCGGCCAGTATCTACAGTTGCCTCGGCGCCGCGCGAGCCAGTGCCCACGCGGTGCGTGGACGAATCACCGCCGACATGTGGGAGAACATCAACGCCACCTGGCTGGAGATTCGCGGTATCGCCGAGCAGGGCTTGAATCGCTACGGCATGAGCCGTTTCTGTGAGTGGATCAAGGAGCGATCCCACCTGTTTCGTGGTGCAACCTACGGCACCATCATGCGCAACGACGCGTTCCGCTTCATTCGCCTGGGGACCTTTATCGAAAGGGCCGACAACACCCTGCGCTTGCTCGACGCCCGCTACGAAATGGCCGGCGACCAGGCCGACACGGTCAGCGATGGCACGGCCCACGCGTATTACCAATGGAGCGCCTTGTTGCGGGCCTTGTCGTCCTTCGAGGCCTACACCGAGATCTACCGTGACGCCCCGGGCGCTCGCCATGTGGCTGAGTTGCTGCTGTTGCGCGCCGATGTGCCGCGTTCGCTGCGCGCCTGTACCGAAGAAATCAACCAGATCCTCGCGAGCCTGCCGGGCACCAACGGTCGGCAGGCACAACGGCTGGCGGCGGAAATGGACGCACGCCTGCGCTACACCGGCATCAATGAAATCCTCGACGGGGGCCTGCATGCCTGGCTCACCGAATTCATCCCACTGGTCCGTGAACTGGGCAATGCCATTCACAGTTCCTACCTGGAGGTCATATGAGACTCTCGATCAGCCATGAAACGGCCTACCACTATGAAGATCAGGTGCGCGCCAGCATCCAGTACCTGCGCCTGACGCCCCACGACAGCGAACGCCAGCATGTGTTGAGCTGGCAACTGGATTTGCCCCGGCCGGTGCGGGCGCAGCTGGATCCGTTCGGTAACATCCTTCACGTACTGACCCTGGACGAACCCCACGAAACGGTCATCATCGGCGCCCGCGGACAGGTGGACATCGATCCGTTGCGCGAAGCCGAGCACGAGAGCCAATCGGCGCTGCCGTTCCTGCGCTTCACCCGGCTGACCGAGGCGGACGAGGCCCTTCGCACCTTCGCCGCGCAGCAATGCCAGCAGCGTCGCGATCGCACGGCGCTGATCGACCTGATGCACGGGCTGAACCAGCACATGATCTACACCCCTGGCACCACTGAGGTCGAGACCAGTGCGGCGCAGGCTTTTGCCGGTCGTAGCGGGGTGTGCCAGGATCACACCCACGCCTTCCTGGCCTGCGCCCGTAGCCTGGGGGTGCCGGCGCGGTATGTCTCGGGGTATCTGTTCAGCGAAGAGAGCGAACACCTGGCAAGCCATGCCTGGGCGGAGGCCTGGCTTGACGACGCCTGGTACAGCTTCGATGTGACCAACCAACTGGCTCGTCCGGAGCGCCACCTGAAGCTGGCTGTGGGCCTGGATTACCTGGACGCCTGCCCGGTGCGTGGCATGCGCCGCGGCGGTGGTTGCGAGCAGATGCATGCCAAGCTGGTCGTGCCTGCTGCACCGGTGATCACGGTGCAACAACAATAACCTTCCGACGAGGGCGCTTCTGTGGAGAGGGGATTTATCCCCGCTGGGCTGCAAGCAACCCAAAACAGACAACTCAATCCGTCTGGCACACTGAGGAGTCTGGGTTCAGGGCCGCTTCGCGCCCCAGTGGGGATAAATCCCCTCGCCACAAAAAAAGCGATCTCACGGGGCCAATGGCTGCTTGCGTCCCGCCATATGCTTCAAATAACCCACCAGCAAATCCAGCTCCGAATCCGGCAGCACCGCTGCCGAGAACCCGGGCATCTTGCCCTGGGGCCAGCGACGCAGCGCTTGCGGGTCGCGAATGTAGCGCTTGAGGAAATCCCCGGAGAAGTATTCGGTCGGGTTGAAAGGGATGTTCAGGTCCGGGCCGAACTGCGCATCACCCGCGCCATTGAGCCGATGGCACGCCAGGCAATTTTTCTGGAACAGCTCGAAACCTTTATTGACCGGGTCGTCCTTGGCCAGGTTGGGCGCCGGCAGCAGGGCCGGGAAGCGTTCGGCCACGGCCGACAGGCGCTTGATGGTCGCCACCGCGTAGGGCCATTGCTCCGGGCTGATGTGGCCAGCCTGCGGATCGGTCCAGACCAGGTAGAAAGGCCCGGCGCTGTGCTTGCCTTCCCCCAGCGGCGGCCAGGGCTTGGCCGGGTCCTCGATCGCCAGCCACGCTCGGGCGCCACTCTTGTTGAGTAACGGCGCCGCAGGCATTTCGGCAGCGAAGCCGTCCAGGGCAACGGCTTGCAGGTGGTCGTCCGCCTGGATGCCCGTCAATAGAGCCGTCAGCGGCACGGCTCGATAGCTCATGGGTTTCTTGTAGGAAACGTCATCAGCGATCTGGACCGTTTGAGCGTCCGGGTGCTTGAGCAGTTCTTCGGTTTGCCAGGTGCGCGTGCCCGCGCCCAACTCCAGCACCAGTTGCGCGGCATAAAGGGGCGTGCTGAGCAGCAACGCCCCGAACACAATAAGAGCTTTCAAGTCGATCGCCTTCCATGTCGAGGGGTGCCGCAAAGGTTGGCACAGCCATCGCGGCTCGAACAGAGAACCCGTCACATTTTTTGGCGACACAACTAACGGATGATGCAGATGCCCTCGCGCAGGATTCAGCCAATCACCTTGGTGATATTCGGCAAAATCAACAGCAGCGTCGTGGCAAAGAGAATGAGTCCGGCTTGGCGAACTTTCGAATGTTTGAACATGGCTGACCCGCCTTTATTGTTATTTCCTAAAAGCCAGCCTGCATATCCATGGCGGCTGGCGTTGCACTTCCTGTTCGACAAGCGCCTCGGCAAAACCCGACGACTTTCTTGTACAAGGATTACATTAGGGGCCGCGGCGGCCTTGGCTTAGATCCAATTCATATCAGCTTGGTACAGGTTGCTCTAAAAAGGCTATGAGGCCTATTGCCACCTTCCTGCCGGCCCTTTTGCTAGACAGCTTGCCCTCCTGAATCGGTTAACCCGATAGCTCGCTACCGTTCGTCTGAGCGTGGCCGTCAACGCCATTGAGCGCTGTGGTCATTGAATCCGGCGCCGCTGGGCTTATGGTTGAAGGCATCGCATTACCCCCGTAGTTTCGAGGACGTCATGACCCAAGCTTTGATTTTCGACGCATTACGCACGCCCCGTGGCAAGGGCAAGGTCGATGGCGCCTTGCACAGCGTCAAGCCGGTGAACCTGATGGGGGGGCTGCTCAGCGCCTTGCAGCAGCGCATGGATCTGGACACCAGCCAGGTCGATGACATCGTGCTCGGTTGTGTGACCCCGGTGGGTGAACAGGGGGCCGATATCGCCAAGACTGCTGCGCTGGTGGCCAATTGGGATGTCAGCGTGGCAGGCGTGCAACTCAATCGGTTTTGCGCCTCGGGCCTGGAGGCGGTGAACCTGGCGGCCATGAAAGTGCGTTCCGGGTTCGAAGACCTGGTGGTGGCCGGCGGCGTCGAGTCCATGTCCCGGGTGCCCATGGGCAGCGATGGCGGCGCGTGGGCGCTGGACCCGCAATCCAACCTGCACGGTCACTTCGTTCCCCAGGGCATCGGCGCCGACCTGATCGCCACGCTGGAAGGCTTTAGCCGTGAGGATGTCGACGGTTATGCGCTGCATTCCCAGCAAAAAGCGGCGCGTGCCCGGGCTGACGGTTCGTTCAATAAATCCCTGGTCGCCGTGCGGGACCAGAATGGCATCGTGCTGCTGGACCACGACGAATTCATCCGCGCCGACTCCACGCTCGAAGGTCTGGGCAAGCTCAAACCGAGTTTCGAAGCCATGGGCCAGATGGGCTTCGATGGCACGGCGCTGCGCGTCTACAGCCACGTCGAACGAATCAATCACGTGCACACGCCGGGCAACAGTTCCGGCATCGTCGACGGTGCCGCGCTGATGTTGATCGGTTCCGAAGCCAAGGGGCGCGCCATGGGCCTGCAACCCCGGGCGCGGATCGTCGCCACCGCCGTCACCAGCACCGACCCGACCATCATGCTCGCCGGCCCGGCGCCGGCTACCCGCAAGGCCCTGGCCAAGGCCGGGTTGCGGGTGGAGGACATCGACCTGTTCGAAGTCAACGAAGCCTTCGCCTCGGTGGTGCTCAAGTTCATCAAGGACATGGCCATCGACCCGGCCAAGGTCAACGTCAACGGCGGCTCCATCGCCATGGGGCACCCCTTGGGCGCTACGGGGTGCGCAATCCTTGGCACGTTGCTCGACGAATTGGAGGTGCGTCGCCTGCGCTATGGCCTGGCGACCCTCTGTGTCGGCGGCGGCATGGGCATTGCCACCGTCATTGAACGCCTCTGAGCCCGACTTCAAGGAACACTTTTTCATGACCGATGCCATTCGTTACGAAACCGGCCAGGACCGGATCGTCGTCCTGACCCTGGACATGCCGGGCCAGAGCGCCAACACCATGAACGCGGTGTACCGTGAGGCCATGGCCGCCTGCGTCGCCCGTTTGCAGGCTGAAAAGGACTCGATTGCCGGTGTGATCATCACTTCGGCCAAGCACACTTTCTTCGCCGGCGGTGACCTCAATGAATTGATCAAGGTCGGCAAGCCCGAGGCCAAGGCTTTCTACGACATGGTCCTGCTGCTCAAGGCCCAACTGCGTGCCTTGGAGACCCTGGGCAAACCCGTGGTGGCGGCCATCAATGGCGCGGCCCTCGGCGGTGGTTGGGAAATCTGCCTGGCCTGCCATCATCGCGTGGCCCTGGACCTGCCGTCGGTGCAGCTCGGCTTGCCGGAAGTCACGCTCGGTCTGTTGCCAGGCGGTGGCGGGGTGGTGCGGATGGTGCGCCTGCTCGGTTTGGAAAAGGCCTTGCCGTATTTGCTCGAGGGCAAGAAGGTCAATGCGCAACAAGCGCTGCAGGCCGGTTTGATCGATGAGCTGGCGAAGGATCGTGACGAACTGCTGGCCAAGTCCCGGGCCTGGATTTTTGCCAACCCCAGCGTCATCCAACCCTGGGATGCAAAGGGCTATCGACTGCCGGGTGGCACGCCGTCTGACCCGAAAGTTGCGCAAATGCTGGCAATCGCCCCTTCGATCCTGCGCAACAAGACCCAGGGTTGCCTGCCGGCGCCGGAGAAAATCCTCTGTGCTGCGGTGGAGGGCGCCCAGGTTGATTTCGACACCGCGCACCTGATCGAAACCCGCTACTTCACCGAACTGACCACCGGCCAGGTGGCGAAGAACCTGATTGGCACCTTCTGGTTCCAGCTCAACGAGATCAAGGCCGGTGGTTCTCGCCCACAGGGTTTTGCGCCGTATCTGACGAAAAAAGTCGGCGTGCTCGGCGCGGGCATGATGGGGGCGGGTATCGCCTATGTCAGCGCCGTGGCCGGCATCGCAGTGGTCCTCAAGGATGTCGATCTGGCGGCGGCCGAGAAGGGCAAGGCCCGTTCGGCGGCGTTGCTGGATAAAAAGGTCGCCCGCGGCCAACTCACCGCCGAACAGCGCGAAGCCACGCTGGCGCGGATTCACCCCACTGACAGCAACGCCGACCTGGCCGGCTGCGACCTGGTCATCGAAGCGGTGTTTGAAGATCGCGCTCTGAAAGCCAGTGTGTCGGCCGCCGCCCAGGCAGTGGTGGGCGACGATGCGGTGATCGCTTCCAACACCTCGACCTTGCCCATCACCGGCCTGGCCATGGCTGTGCCGGACCCGACGAAGTTCATCGGCCTGCACTTCTTCAGCCCGGTGGAGAAAATGCCCCTGGTGGAGATCATCAAGGGTGCACGCACCAGTGACGCGACCCTGGCCCGGGGGTTCGATTTTGTCCTGCAGATCAACAAGACGCCGATTGTGGTCAACGACAGTCGCGGCTTCTTTACGTCCCGGGTATTCGGCACCTTTACCAATGAGGGCATCGCCATGCTCGGCGAGGGCGTGAGTGCGCCGATGATCGAGACCGAAGCGCGCAAGGCCGGGATGCCGGTCGGGCCTCTGGCGATCTCTGACGAAGTTTCCCTCAGCCTGATGAGCCATATCCGCGCGCAAACCGCCAAGGACCTGCGCGCAGAAGGGAAAACGCCGATTGAGCATCCGGCGTTCGCCGTGATTGACTTGCTGCTCAACGAATACAAGCGACCGGGCAAGGCCGCCGGCGCCGGTTTCTATGAATACCCGGCCAATGGGCAAAAGTCCCTGTGGCCGTCGCTCAAAAGCCGCTTCGAGAAAGCCGACGGGCAGATTTCCCCGCAGGATATCCGTGATCGTCTGCTGTTCATCCAGGCCCTGGAAACCGTGCGCTGCATGGAGGAGGGGGTGCTGACTTCGACGGCTGACGCCAACGTCGGCTCGATCTTCGGTATTGGTTTCGCGGCCTGGACCGGCGGTGCACTGCAGTTCATCAATCAATATGGCCTGCAGGACTTTGTCAGTCGCGCCCAGTATCTGGCCGAGCAATACGGCGAGCGCTTCTCACCGCCGGCCTTGCTATTGGAGAAAGCCGCCCGGCACGAACTGTTCTGAAAGACCCGGGAAGGGGCTTGCCTTGGGGCCGTGTTTCAGGGCAGGCTCTGGGGTGTGCAATATTCCCATCATCGTGTCAGGTATTTTTTATGTCGCTACGCATCTGCATTCTGGAAACCGATATCCTGCGTCCGGAACTGGTCGACCAATATCAGGGTTACGGGCAGATGTTCCAGCGCCTGTTTTCGCAGCAGCCCATCGCGGCCGAATTCGTCGTGTACAACGTGATGGAGGGGCATTACCCCAGCGATGACGAGCAGTTCGACGCTTATCTGGTGACCGGCAGCAAGGCTGACTCCTTCGGCACCGACCCTTGGATTCAAACCCTCAAGAGCTACCTGCTGGAGCGCTACCAGCGCGGCGATAAATTGCTTGGTGTGTGCTTTGGTCATCAGCTGCTGGCGTTGTTGCTGGGCGGCAAGACCGAACGCGCCACCCAAGGCTGGGGCGTCGGCACCCATCGCTACAAACTCGCCGCCAAGGCGCCTTGGATGAGCCCGGTGATGGAAGAACTGACCTTGCTGATCAGCCATCAGGACCAGGTCACCGAATTGCCCGAAAGCGCGACGGTCATCGCCTCCAGCGATTTCTGCCCGTTTGCCGCCTACCACATCAACGACCAGGTGCTGTGCTTCCAGGGTCACCCGGAGTTCATCCATGATTATTCCCGGGCCTTGCTGGAGATTCGCCAGCAACACCTCGGCGAGCAGATCTATAGCCAGGGCGTGGCGAGCCTTGCCCACGAGCACCATGGCACCACGGTGGCGGAGTGGATGATGCGTTTCGTCGCTCACAAGCCGCAGACCGAAGCCACCCAAGGCTAAAGATTACCGCTCTCTAATGTGGGAGCGAGCTTGCTCGCGATCGCGGTGAATCAGTTGGCGTTGATGTTGGATGTGCCGCCGTCTTCGCGAGCAAGCCCGCTCCCACACTGGATCTGTGTACGACGCAAATCCCTTGTGGGAGCGAGCTTGCTTCGGGCGGCGTTCCGACGGTGAACCCCACACAAATTCCTCTGTTCGCCTACAGCCACCCCGATCGCTTGAAGCTCCACCACAGTGATGAGCAGCCCACCGCAATAACCCCCAGCACCGCGAAATAGCCGTATTGCCAACTCAACTCCGGCATGTCCTGGAAGTTCATCCCATAGATCCCGGCCACGGCCGTGGGAAACGCCAGGATCGCCGCCCAAGCCGCGAACTTGCGCTGCACCACGCTCTGGCGCGATGCTTCGAGCAGCACGCCGACTTCGATGGTCTGGCTGGCGATGTCGGCCAGGGTGGTCAGGTCTTCCATTTGCCGCGTGACATGAATCTGCACGTCGCGAAAATACGGGCTCATGTTCTTGTCGATAAAGGGGAAGTCGAGTTTCTGCAACTCTTCACTGATCTCCACCATTGGCGCCGCGTAACGGCGCAGGCGCAATACGTCGCGGCGCAAGCTGTGCAGGTTCTGGATGTCCCGTTCGTTCAGGGAGCTGCACATGACATTGTGTTCCAGCTCATCGATTTCGGCGTGAATGGCCTCACCCATTGGCTGGTAGTTTTCAATCACGAAATCAAGGATGGCGTAGAGGACGAAATCTTCCCCGTGTTTCAGCAAAAGCGGACGTGCCTCACAGCGCTGCCGGACGTGGGCGTAGGACGCTGAGTGGCCGTTGCGAGCGGTGATGATGTAGCCCTTGCCGGCAAAGATATGGGTTTCGATGAACAGCAGCTTGCCGTCCTTGCGTATCGGCGAATACGTGACGATAAACAGCGCATCGCCAAAGGTCTCCAACTTGGGCCGGCTGTGTTTCTCCATGGCGTCTTCGATCGCCAATTCGTGCAGGTTGAATTGACGCTGCAGGTTGGTCAGCTCCACGGCGCTCGGCTCTTCGAGACCAATCCATACAAAATGACCAGGTTTGGCAGCCCAGGCGCTGCCTTCGTCGAGGGTGATATTAGTGACTTTCTTACCGGCGCTGTAGACCGCAGCAGCAACGACTCTACCCATAATGGTGGTTCACTTCTTGTTGTAAATGGCAGTGGCAGGCAGCGTCCAGCTTAACGCGCCCTGTAGCTTGAGAGTCAGCAAAATCTGCGGAGTTCGGCGGCAAAAGAAAACCCGCCGAGGGGGCGGGTTTCCATTCAGGCGGCTTGCAACTGCCGGTCCATTGTCGCGATGCACTCGCGCATCTGTTCACGGCATTGGGCAATGAGCTGGGGCATGTCATCCATACTCAATCCGGCCGTAGGAATCGCCGGCAATGAACGTATGAGGATGTCACCGCTGCGCCAGCGATTGAGGCGCATGTGCTTGATGTAACTGCTGACGCACACCGGAACAATCGGCACTCCGGCGGCTATTGCCATCTGGAAGGCGCCTTTCTTGAACGGCAGCAGATCCTCGCCCAAATTGCGCGTGCCTTCCGGGAAAACCCAGATAGAGGTGTCCTCGTGCTGCAAGGTATGGGTGGTGGTCAGCATCGACTTTCGGGCCTTGATCGCGTTGCCGCGGTCGATCAACACGTTGCCCGCCAGCCAGAACAATTGCCCGAACAGCGGCACCCATTTCAGGCTCTTCTTGCCGATGCACACGGTACGGCGCGGCACCACGTTGCCAAACATGAACAGGTCGTAGTTGGATTGGTGGTTGGCGATGATGACGCAGCCGTTGGGCTTATTCACCAGCGAGTCGACTTGCGTGCGGACCCGCAGGCGCAAAATGCACATCGCCGGCAACGCGTACAACCTTGCGCATAAACGGCTGTTGTCCGGGTTGAACGGCCGGCACAGCCCCAGAATCACCCCGAGCACGCCAGCCAATACAAAATGCAGGCCCATCAACAACATACGCAATACAAACAGCATCTACAGGCCCCATCGGGACAAAAGGTGGCGCAGTGTACGGATGTGCACTGTTTTCGGCAATTGCCGCTATAGAGGTAGGAGATGGACGATGTTTAAGCGCATGTTTCCACGCGTCGTGACAGAAGCGGCCCAGAGCGGTTGCGGACTTTTAAACGACGCGCGTAGGAAAAAAGCCTGGCTCTAGGGGATGGCTGCACCGGTGGTGAGGGAGTTTGCTCTCGCTGGGCTCGTAGGAGCTGACGAGCGGAGCGAGGCTGCGATCTTTCCATTACCAATCGTAGCCTCGCTCCGCTCGACAGCTCCTACAGCGTTAACCCAGGTGCTCCTGATCCAGCAGAATCGCACTGTCCAGCGTATCCAGCAGAGCCTTGCGCACTTTCAGTTTGGTGTTCTTGTGGGCTGTCATGTTGATCTTCTTCAACTGACGCGCCGCTTCCAGGGCCGCGCCCTGCAGTTCTTCGGCCGACACCACCTTGTCGAGGAAACCGGCATCCACGGCGCCCTGCGGATTGAACATCTCGGCATTGATCACCGAGCGATGGAATGCCGACTTGCGCAGGCGATCACGGGCCAGCTCGATACCGGCGTGATGCATGGTCATGCCGATCTGCACTTCGTTCAGGCCGATGCTGAACGGCCCTTCCACACCAATGCGATAGTCCGCCGAGAGCAGCAGGAACGCACCCTTGGCCACCGCATGCCCCGGGCAAGCGACAACGACAGGGAAGGGGTGCGACAACAAGCGACGCGCCAGGGTCGAGCCGGCTGTGACCAGGCTCACCGCTTCCTTGGGACCGGCGGTCATCACCTTCAGATCGTAACCACCCGACAAAATCCCCGGTTGCCCGGTAATGATCACCACCGCCCGATCCGCGGTCGCCTGGTCCAGCGCTGCGTTGAACGCGGCAATCACATCTGGCGAGATGGCATTGACCTTGCCGTTGTTCAAGGTCAGGGTCGCGATACCGTCTTCGAGATGGTAGGCAATCAAGTCGCTCATGACGCTATTCCTTGTAAGAGAAGTGACGCAGACGTTACTCACCGCCGCAGGTCAGGTAAAGCGCCGTGACTGACTCACCGGTCAGCCCAAGGCCCTGCAAACAGCCTGGCCCGCCCATCCTGCTTCGCCTTCATCTATAGAGCAGCGTCTGCATAGCCCCGAAGATTGGCCGGTTTGCCATGCCCAGGCGCGTTTGAAATGCCCGACCAAGCTTAACCGCATGAAAATTCTGAAAAAAACCTTTGCCATCGGAAAAGCTTTCGACTACATTAGCGCGCCTCGACAGACTGAACAGTTTGCCGAGATACGGTGAAGTGTCCGAGTGGCTTAAGGAGCACGCCTGGAAAGTGTGTATACAGGAAACTGTATCGAGAGTTCGAATCTCTCCTTCACCGCCACATTCTGAAAACGCAAACCCCTGATTTTCCTAGAGAAAGTCGGGGGTTTGTGGTTTTTGGCGTCTGAAAAATGGCCATATGGGACAGATCTGGGACTGGAGGGGGGCGGCTGAACCTGCTTGTCCAAGATAAAGGGCCAATCTGTGGCCACGGCCGTGCAATCACCAACCAGGTGCCCAGATGGGATGGTTAGCGCCTTATGGGCCTAGAAAGACACCGCGTATAGAAGAAGCGAGTTGGTGAGGGTAAAGTAAGCTTGGCTTCTACCAGGTACAAAAGGGGAGCGTTATAGATGCAGTATTGGTGCTGTTTCTCAGGGAGTTAACTTGTGTCGCAATCTGAAAAGACGCTTTGTTGTTTTACTCTAGAGGGAACCCAATTTTTGGGTGAGCTTCTTTTAGATGGTGAACATTCGAATGTAATGTTAACCAGTCGACATAAAATTCCTTATGCCTCTGAACCACATTCTCTTTACGGCGAGTCTCTCGATCATAAAAAAATCAGTTTGCATGAGTGTGTCGGAGAACCATCGTACCCAGAGGGGCTCTACCCGAAGTTTGTTTTCAAGAGACGGTCCTTCCCGCATTACGCATTAATTGGAAGTCGTCACATAGCTGAAGATGAAAGAATATTCAGTTCGGTTTCCTTTCAGACAGATGACGTTGGATTACTATTTTCTGCTCGCGACACATTCGGGTCAGCATCTCCAGACCCCTTAGAGCTTCAAACTATTTTAGAGAGTAGCTTTCCCTCTAGAAAGATTGCTATAGGTAAGAGCCCAGCAATTTTTTTCTTTTCTGGTGTGCCTGATAGTGTCCCTGTGGATATAGGGATCGGAAATTTCGCTGCCGATTTTGATTTCAGATCTGATGTCAGCGGTCATGCGGGAATACAATGCCCGAGCATCGTTAATGCCGTTCTAAAGTTTGATACGCTCAAAAGCCTCGACGAGATTCTTGATGATGTTGTTGCATTGTCTTTGTTTTTCACTGTGGTGGCTGGACGCTATCAAGGTGTGAAAAGTATAGAGGCTGAAATTGGAGGCGCTGATTCTGCTTCAGTGCAGGACCAAAAAGTCTCAGTGCATTGGAGCTACGCTCCTGCCTCAAGCGATTTAGAAGCGAGTAACTTAAGAGATATTCCCATTACGCCAGAGGAGAGTGGAGCAGAGTTTTATTCTGTGTTTCAACGCTGGATGAGTCGCCACAATGATTGGTTACCTGCTAGGTTGAGAATCATTAACTGGCAAAAAAATGGAAGAACATATGATGAGAATAGATTAGTCGCGGCTGCAAACGCTTTTGATATTTTGCCCGACTCGACTTATCCTGATATAGGAGACCTATCTGAAGCTGCGCGAGACGCGAGAGCACGGTGTAAGAAGATAATCAGAGAGTTAGCTGAAGGTCCTGAAAGAACTCAAATCTCAAACACACTTGCGTTTTGGGGTGGTAAGAGCTTAAGGCTTAAAGTCCTAAGTAGGTCAAGTGTTATACGTGAAGCTTTTGGCGATGACTTTGTAGATATTGATATGGTTCTTGCTACGGCAATTTTAACTAGAAATTATTTCGTTCACGGAACAAATAGCTTTGGTTATGAAAACTACAAAGATTTGCTTTCTTTTTTTACGGATACTTTAGAGTTTGTTTTCGTCGCTTCCGATCTTGTCGAGTGCGGCTGGAATGCGAAACGCTGGGCAGCTCGTCGGCCAGGGTTCTCACATCCATTAGCCGCGTTTTATCGGACGTATAAAATTCACATGCCTGAATTTTATTTGGCTAAGAGCAATGCAGAGGCGTGAGTGCGGTGCATGGGGACATGCTGGGGATTATTTGAGTTGGTAGCCTGTGACATCGGTGCGGCGTATTAGTGGTGCTGCGCATATCAGTATTGCGCTAGCACCCTTAACTTAGATGATTTCTTAGAGAGTGAACTATAATTTCAATGCCAATTGCAGCATCCCCACGACATCCGGACCGTCCTCATTGATCCACGTTCCATAGTGCTGACGGATCATATTCCCGTTGGTATGTCCCATCTGTTCGGCGATCCAGTCGATCGACGCTATTCCTGTGGTCAGCAGCTGACTGGCGTACGTGTGCCGGCACTGGCCAGGCCCACGATAGCGAACCCCGGCCGCGAGCAAGTGAGCCTTGAAAAACCTATCCCTGACCACGAAGTCGCTGACGTGCGGTAAACCGCTTTTCGTATTCAAGAAGACAAAGTGCAGCTTGTGCTGCCTTACCGTCTTGTTGTCTCGTTCGACAATATCCACGGTTTCGGCCTTTCTTTTGCGATTCAGCGCGTCGATCTTCTGCAGAGCATCCCAGGCCGGGGCGAGTAGTCGAACCTTACGCGTTGAACGGCGGGTCTTCGTCACCCGGTAAGCCCCGCGCACCTTAGATCTGCGGAATGTCACGGTTCCTTGCGCCAGATCCACATCTTCCCATGCCAGGGCGATGGTCTCGGACACCCGGGGGCCGGCCCATATCATGAACTGAACCATCAACAGCTCTTGAGTGCGGTTGGTATGGGTTTCCAGGATCTGTTTGATTTCTGCCCTGGTGAACGGGTCGGGTGCCTCGGGATCTGGCAGTCGTACCATTAAACCCTCGGTCGGGTCGTGCGCCACTTTCATCCTGGTGCGATAGAGCCGGAACACCTGGCGTACGTTGCTGATGATGTCGCGGATGGTCTTGTTCTTGAGTGTTTTCGAAAGGGTTACCTGTATCCATTCCTGTAGGTCCAGGTGGTCGATATTCTGGATCTGTACCTTCCCCCAGCGCGGCCGTACATGAACCTCCGCCTTATTGGCGTAACCCCGATAGCTGGACGCCGCCACGCTATTGGCTTTGATCTTTAACCACAGGTCCAGGTAGTGGCCGAAGGTGTTTTCCACCAACTTGACCGAGTTGGGAAAGTGCCGTGCGTAATCGAACGTGCCGGCCTGGATTTCGTATTCGATGATTTCGACCATGCGTTTAGCCTGGGCAACGTTGGCCGGAGTGTTGCCGCCCGGGATTGCCTCCCGGCATTTCTCCCCGTTGTACTGAAAATAGATTCTCACGGATTTCCCGCGAGCTTCGACCCCACTCATGTAAACCCCTAACGCTGTGCTTGTGTATCGACAGTCTGACGATCGGAAACAAAAAGGCCCGTTTCCGGGCCAAGTATCTGGAAGCGCATCTTCTGGTGGACGCGGCTTACCGCTTAGGCTTGTGGTTGCGCAGATGTGCGTTCTGCAGCTGGCGCCGCTGGCTGCACTTGTCATGGTTACCTTGGGCGCGCCACCTGCTGCACTGATCGCAAAGGCTGGTGTAGTCAATGTTCCAAGGGAAACGCCGTGCTGGTGCTGCAGGACTGTCAGACATTGCGTGATACGCCCCGGGTTGCCGGCATGGCGAGCAGTTGAGCGACGACGGCGGCGTCCGTTTCGCTCAGTTCGCCCAGGGTGCTGGCCATCTGGCTGAGACTTTCAAGACGAGTGCGTGATTCTGGGGTTTTGTGTACCAGATAACCAATGACGGCCGCGCCGATGATCGCGGTGGCCACAAGGTGGCGTGCCGGTGTGGTAGCCTTCGCGCCGCTGCTGCTTAGGTTCTGTGCTTGCATGGTATAGCCCTCTGCTGTGGTTGGGTGTCGAGGAGCTGCAACTCCTCGGCACTGTTTCTTAAAAGGTCAGTCTTTACGGGCCAGGTGGATCACCAGGTTGTCAAAATTCGGCTCATGTTCAACACATGATTGCCATTCCAAAACTCTCAAAATCTGTTGCCTGCTGCAGTCGTCCACCAGGATTTCGCGCTGACCACCGGCTGCCCGGACTTCCAGGATTTCCAGCAAGCCATCCTCCCCATAAGCACCGGCCTGGATGACTGGCGCGCTTTGCCCTGTGAAGTCCAAACGGTCCTGCACTGACTGCAGCTTGCTTGTTTTGCCGTCGCCGGCATTACCCATCAACACTTGGATTTGCATCGGTCTTGCTCTCCTTTACGCCTTGAATGTCCAGCACTTCACTGTGGTTGGCCGGGGTTGTGAACAGGGGTTGCGGCTGTTGAATGCAGCCCGTACAGCGCTGTGTACGGCCTTGTTGCTATCCAGAAACCTGCGGGAACGGGACTCTTTGAGTAGGTCGCGCAACGTGGCCACGTCGGCCAACTTTTGTTTGTGTTCGGCGGCGCGCTCGCAAAATTCGTTGAGGTTGATAGCAATCACAGTGGGATCACTGCTGTGGTCGACCACTGGATCCTCACTCAAGGATTCGAGGTAGTCGTAGACCTCCCAAAACTCGGCCACGGCCGCGTGGTCGGAGCTGATCGAGGCCTGGCGCTCGATGGCCATCCGCACAATTTGGCGCTGGGTGGCGGCGACCTGGGGATCACTCAATTTCAGGACCAGGCGCAGGCCATCCAGCAGCGAGAGCAGTTGAGCGTGGTTCTTGCTGATGCGCTCGACCCGGATGTAGACGCGCAGGTCATAGCCGCAACTGCTGCAGTTGCCCTGGTCGCTGACATACGCGGTGTCGCAGGCGAAGCAATGGGTGTGCAGGCGGCGCAGCTTGGCTTCGTGTTCGGGCATACGCTGGGCGAACAGCTCAAGCACCGCGGATTCTTTGCCTACAGCTCGCAACAGAAAGTGGCTGAGAGTACCGCCATCCAGCGCGTTCAACTGGTCAGCCGCTGCACGGCTTTGCGGTGTGACGGTTGGGCGCACAAAGTGCAGCTTCACGATGCGCGTCATGATCGCTTCGTGCGCGACCACGGCCGCGTTTTGGCTGATAGCGATCGTTCCCCTAAATGGCGGCTCGTATGTCTCGTTACCTGCCGTCTTGACGCCCTTCGTAGCCAGGGTGCCACCGCCGTAGAAGTCTTTCAGCTCATCCCATTCGAAGGTTTTAGCGTGTGCCCGATCATCGCTGTGGCGATCGGCTTCCAGGAACACCACCGGCATGCCAGAGACCTGGCCCATCAGACGCGAGCGCCCGGCCTTGGTAGATTTCATAGGGTCAAATCCTTCATAGCCTTCGCGGCCGAGTAGTTTCCAAAGGAGGTTCAGCAGGGTGGTTTTGCCGGCGCCAGCCTCGCCGGTGGCTTCCAGGAACGGGAAGGACTGGTAGCGAGCGCGGATCTGTTCGCAGAACAGAGAGCCGAAGAAGAACACCAGCGCGACAAAGCCCTGGGCGCCGAAGCAGGTCCACAGCAACTGCACCCACTTTTCATCAAAGCCTTTTGCTTCGCGCTGCAGCTTGATGGGGACGCCTTTCTGCAGGGTTTTCAGGCGCAGCTTGCCGAACTCGAAATAGTCTTCGCTGTTGACCTTGTAGGTGGTGCCGTCCTTGATCGCGATATCGCCGTAGACGTAGCAGGCGTATTCCTTGCTGTAGCCCACGTAGTCGATAGTTGAAACGGTTTTGATGCCGAACAGTTGATCCTTCATGAGCTTGTCGAGCTGCTGGCCGCTACCGGTAAACATGGCACCTGCCGCCATACCGAGCAGTCGCTTTTTGAATTCGCTTGCGGCCGATAGCTGGCCGCTGGTGAAGGTGTTTTTCACGCTTTCGGAGTCGTGAGGGAAGTCCACGCGCAGGTAGTACCAGGACTCGTCCGTTACCTCGTTGCGCTGGAAATACAGCGCCTGGGGGTAGCAGTTGGCAATCTCTACAACACTGCCGGACTGTTGCAGCGCCTTTTCGCGCTGCTGCGCCTGGTTAAGCAATTGGTCGTCGTGGTTCTCGCTGTCCTCGATGTCGGACATGGCCCGGTTGAATTTCTCCATGTCCAACTTGAACCAGTACAGGCGACTCCCGAAGCCGAGGTGAAATTCCCCGCGCTTGTTCCAGTCGTACATGAGCAAGGCTTTTTCCGCCGCGCTCTCTGCCAACAGCAAGGCTCCCAGGTGGCGGGCTTGCTTGAGGTCGGTAGCGATCTGTTCGGCACGCTTGGTGTCGTCCTGGATGAAGCTCCAGCGCTGATGAAGGTCGTTCCAATCTGACTTGCGACCGTCGCGTTGCGGGATCTGCGCTGACTCGCAGACGAAGCCCAGGGCACGTGCTTCGCGGACCCAACGCCTGGTGTAGGCGTTTGCGCTTGGCTCGTTATCCAAAGCCCAAACCAGCTTGGGCAGCTTCCCGCCTTCCCGGGTTTTAATCAGTGCCTTGAGCGAGTCCCCAGGGAATGCGTTGGAGGACATTGCAGACACGGCCGCGATGTCGTTGTGCACTAGGGCGATGGCATCGAAGATCCCTTCGACAATCCAAATCTCCTTGGCTTCAAGCAGATCGACGCAGGGCGGGCACCACCAGACGCCGCGATAGCTGTCCTTGGATTTGAAGCGAGCCTTCATCTTGCCGAAGCGGTGCGGCTGATCGATCAGGCGTTCCCACCAGCCGCCTTTTTCCAGGACGAATCGCACAGTGGCGCTGCCGGCGTTGTGTTCAGGGGAATAGAAACTTTCCTGAGTGAACCAACCTTGGATCAGTTCAAACCGAAAGCCCCGGGCGAACTCCAAATAGGCGCGTGCGGTGGCGTTAGGGTGCTGGTCTGTAGCCGGTGCACGCTTGCTCCAGTCTTCGAATAGATCGTCGTACAGCTCTTTCACGTGCAGGGTGTGGCCACACTTCTCAGGGCGACCACAAATCACCATCCATGGTGTATCGAACCGGGAATATAGTTCTTTCTTTTTGCACTTGGGACAGGTGCCGCCGCGCATGTAGTCGGTGCCCGTGCGGTGCTTGAGCCCGAAGTCGGACTGGAGGCGTTGCAGCACGTCGTGGCGAAGATCTTCTTTCATGGGGTTACTTCACTGCTTTGAGGCTGTGGGACAGGGCTGCCATAAGGCGTTTTTGCGCAGCCATTACCGGGACTTGGGCGAGGATCGCGCCGTGGCGCAGACCGTCCGCAACAAAGCGGAACTGGTCGGCATACCAGTGTTCGTTGAGGCTCAAGCGATACTGTTCACGCAGGTTTGCCAGCAACGCTTCGGCCTCTGCTGGGGGCAGTTGTGTGGTGACAATTACGGCGTTTGCCATCGTTAAACCTCGATTTCGGGCGCAGCTCACCCAAACCCACGGGACGTGGGGCCGGCGATTGGTTGGGTTGGGTGTTAAGAGTTCGCGGAGCGCAAACGCACGTTGTCAGGGGCGTTCAGGATGCGTTCATAGATCAGGCTGACGGGAACGGACCAGCAAAGCCCCTTGATCGGATCCTTGATCACTACAACGGTGTTGCTGCTGTAATCCAGATCGAGGCGCTGGCGGAAGGCGATTTCCACCAGCTCGATGTGGGCAAGGGAGGTCAGTTTGATTGCAACCGGTTCCGCCACGTTGAAGCTGCTCACCAGGTGAATGACGGTGCGGTTTAGAAGTGCCGACAGGTCGCCTAGGTGTTCGACTTGATGACGCTCAAGGAATGCCAATGCGGCGTTCTGCATACATTCCTGATAATCCAGGGTGTTGGTCTGAGCGTTCATTTGGCTTTCCCCGATTTGGCGCGGTAGAGATCGATGGCGGCATAGACTTCGGCGGTCCGTGCTGCCATGTGCAGGGTGTGAGCGCTCTGTATTGCCTCGGCTTCGACGTCTGTGATCACGCCGTCCTCAAGCGCCTGGGCAATGATCTGATCGACCGTGCCCCGTTTTGCCGAACTCTGCAAAGCTCGTGCGTACATCTCCACGTTGTCCAGGTTCTCTGGATGGGTCATCGGTATGAACATGCCGCCGTACATTGCGGCTACGTAGTTGGCAAAGTGCTGGGTGCCAGTGACTTGTTCCAGCTGGAAAATCTGCACATCCGTCAAAGGGCGGCAGTTGTTATTTTCATAGGCGTGATTATCAAACTTCTTGAGCGGCAGGCCGATCTGAGCGGCGGCGCATTCGCGGCCACCTTCGAAGGTGCAAATAATTGCACTGACAACTTCGCGACGTGTTTTTAGAACCTGGCTTACCATCTTCTGCTGTTCCCTCAGTGCGCTGGCCATTACTGTGCAATTACGCCGTCTTTGATTCCCAGAAGGACGGCAGCACGATGTGCCTCCCCACGACGGCATTGGCTTTGGCCACTCAAGACCGCATAGACGGTGCTGGGGTTGAGTTGGTGTCGAGTAGCGAAGTCTTTGGCTGACTGGCCACGCTTTTCTAATGCTTCCCGTGCTTGTTGACGGGCTTGCTCGGTAACGCTTGAGTTCGGCATAGTGCAGATCCGTGCAATTTCATGTGGTGTGAGATGCACAATGATGCACTTAAGTGCATTTGTAAATAGTAAGGATGAAAAAAAGTGCATCTTTCTGAAGAGATCGGTTCTCGGCTGCAAGAAGAACGGAAGCGGTGCGGCATGACGCAGAGCCAGGTCGCGGAAGCACTTGGGATTGCAAAACGAACACAAGCGAACTACGAAGCGGGTTCTAGCGATGCCACGGCGTCGTACCTTAGTAAGGTTGCGGTTCAGTTCGAATTCGATGTGCCCTACATCCTCACCGGACGGCGTAGCACACTGGCCCTTGATTCGCTGAATGAGGCTGAAGACAGCATTGTTCAGCAATACCGCAATATCCCGGCGGATGATCAAAGAGCCATTCGGCGCTTTGTTAAGGCCATGGCAGACGATGCTGCCAAAGGAGTGAGCTGACCACGCTGTTCCTGCCTTGCCACCAGCTCGCCCCCATATAATTGCGTCAGCAATGGATTTTATGGAGTGGTAAGCATGTTGGATCGCACAAACGCCGATGTCGGTTACGTTGAAATAGCTGCATCTGCGCGGTATGAGCTTTCGCACATTGAACGACGTCTGATTGGGTTCTATCGCCAGTTGAGCCATCGTGACCAGGAGCAATTGCGCCGGCTGACCGAAGCGCTGATAAGCAACCCGGATCAGTCCGACGAAGATTGATTCCTGTGCCGCCGGCATGTCGTTGTCGGCGGTTCGCATCACGCGACTGCCTGCGATCCGAGTTTTTCGAATAGCTCCCGCTGCTGGGCCCTGGGCATATCTCGCAGTCGATCAATCAGCAACCTGTCGAACGTCTGCGCGGACGGGCTGAGCGTGTGGGAAAACGTGAGATTTGCGACCCAACTGTGCCCACACTTTGCGTCGAGGCACTGGCAGTAAAGTTTCGCGAAGTCGGCAGATAGCACCTCACGTGATGCAATTCGACCTTTGTGTCCGCATTTACAAGTAACTCTCATGTTCCCTCCCCAGGGTGCAACGAATTGCCACTATGTTCGCATGTGGTGCAGAATTTTTCCCTGCCTTTGAAATATCAGGCAGCGGTTTCCCCTGCGTTATCAAGCTTTCTCCAGTCGATACGCCTGTCACGTCGAAGGGTGTCATTCAACTGGTTGAACAGCTGACAGATCGGCCTTATCTCGTTGCTGGTGTACACGCGGTCAATCTTTTCGATATCACCAAACCCGCCGTTGTTTTCCGGAATGATCCCGGCCAGGGCAGGGTTCATACGCCACGCCGCAATCACGTCATTGCGGGTGATGTTCTTCACCTTCTCCAGCTCGTCTTTGGCCTGGAAGTCCCCCACGGGGATGATCTGGATGGCATTTTCCTTGCCGTTGGGGATATTGACGAACATCGAACGGAAGTTGCCCACGCCCTTGCTGGCGCTGATTTGGGCGCGCAGGTTCTCTTCGTCTTCCTCGGTCAGGTCCGGGTCGTTGGTGTAGAAGATGTAGCCCGCGTGCGCGCCGTTGCTGTAGTAGCGCCGGCGGAACAGGGTCGCGGCTTCGTTGAGTAATAGCGCCTGCAGGCCGCCCAGGTAGTCGGGCACGCCGTAGATGTTCTGTTCCACGTCGTAGTCCAGGACGTGTTCGATTTCGTCCTGGTTGAAGTCCATGTACTTGCTGTCGGGCATCAACATCCTGAACCCGCCGTCCACCTTCACCCGCATGTTGATCGCCGGCAGGTGCTGCATTTCCAGCACTTCGCCAAAGGCATTGGTATCGCGATAGAAATACGCCTCGCCGAACACCATGTAATCCAGGCTCGCCCGGCCCATGGTCTGCGTGCTGCAGCCCTCGGACGGGATGAATTCACGCAACAGCAAGTTGCGTTTGAACTTGGGAATAGCGCCGTGGTGCGCGTTGGCGCGCAGCAGCTTGGCCAGGCCCGCCCGCGACACCGGCGGTTTGTAGATCTCGCCGTCGTCGCTGAGAAATACCCCCAGGTACTCGCCGATGTTGCCGGACAGCACCTGTTCGGGTTCTCCGAAGGTGAACGCCCGCATGGGCTGTGGCTGTCGCACCTGCTGGCTGGCTTGGGGTTTTCTGTGTCGTGGCTTGGGCATTGTTTCCGCTCGTGACGTAGCGACTGCGGCGCCGCTTGTTGTGGTTTAGGGGTTCATTGGCCAGGGCATGCATCACTGACCAGGCGATATCGGCGTGGCCGGTAGCGTCGGTGCGTGAAGCGCTGTAGGTGACCTGGCCGCTGGTGGTGGTGCCCCGCTTGATGGTCAGGAACGCCTGGGCGATGTCGGTCCAGCCGGCGTCCCACTCGATGCGACTGCCCTGGATCGTGTCTTGGGCTTTGAGTACCAGGGTGTTTTTGGTCTCAAGGCTGTAATGGATCGGCGTGGCCTTCGCGTAGAAATCGCGCACCAGGTCGAACACGCCATATCCCACACCGGTGATATCGATACCGATGTGCTGCACGTTGAAACGCTCGGTAAGCTTTTTGACCTGGGCAGCCTGGTAATTGAACGAATGCCCCCGCCAGCTGTGCTTTTCCAGAATGCGGAATTTCGCCCCGGGTTCCAGTGGCGGGGCGACCACCACGCAGGTGGCGTCGTCGCGGGTCCTGCTCGGATCGTAGCCCAGCCACACTGGGCTGTTGCCGAATGGGCGATCCAATTCCGGGTTGTAGTCTTCCCACAACGACAAGTCGGAATAGCAGCGCTCCAGGTCCTTGAGGCTGAACGCGCTCTGGCTGCTGTCGATGAACTTGCAGTAGAACAACTGCTGGAATTTGTCTTCGTCGTACTCCAGCTGCAGCTGTTCCAGGTCGAACAGATCGCAGCCGCCGGCGATGGCGTCGTCCAGGGTAATGGTCTTGCGCCACTGACCATCGGGGCACAGCGCGCCCTGGGTGTAGGACGCCTCGGTGGGCCAGGTGCCGCCGGCCTTTTTGCCGCGTTTGCTGTTGCGAAATTCCTCGCCCGACCAGAACGGGTACGCCTGGTGCGACACGGCGCTGGGCGTCGAGAAATAGGTTTTTCGCCACTTCTTGTGGGTGCCCATGGCGCTGGCCACGGTGCTGAGTTTGTCGAAGTCACGTATCCAGAAATATTCGTCGACGTAGACGTGGCCATGGTAGCCCTGGGCGGTGCTGCTGTTGGTGCTGAGAAAGCGCAGCTCGGCGCCGTTGCTGAGTGTGATCGGGTTGCCGGTCAGCTCAATATCGAACCATTGCTTGGCGAACTGGATGATGTAGCTGCGGAAAATCTCCGACTGCGAGCGGCTGGCCGACAGGAACACCTGGTTGTCGCCGCTGAGTACGGCGTCCATAAATGCTTCGCCGGCGAAGTAGTAGGTCAGACCGACCTGGCGGCTTTTCAGGATATTGCGGATCCGGCATGTCAGCGGGTTTTGCTTGGCTGCGAACAGCTCCTGCTGATAGCGGTACATCTTGCTGATGAACTTATCCAGGAAGTCGACTTCGGTCAGCCCGCTGATGTCGTTCTTCACTTTCTTTTCGCGTTTCTTCCCTCCGCTATCGCCACGGCCCGAACGTTCGCCACGCGCACCCTGGCGGCGTTCCTGTGGCTCGTCTGCAGATTCCCCGGCTGGCGCTGGCGACGGTTTGACCGCTTGCTTTAACAGGCGCTCGCGAACGGTGGTCAGCCGGTCCAGCTCGTTGAGTTCGTCCTTGGTCAGGCTGCTGGCTTTGTCCAGGAGTAGGGTGATTCGCCGGCCGACGGCCGTTAGCGGTTCTTCGTCCGACAGCATGTCTTCCCACCCGCCCTGGCGGATCCAGTAGTAGACGATGCGGATGTTGGGCAGGTTGAGCTGCGCCTGAATTTCCTTGGCCTTACAGCGGCGTAGAAACAGGCGTTTGGCGGCTTCTTTAACTTCGGTCGAGTAGTACATGAGCCGCAGTCTATGCGGCGAAAACGTTGGAAACGTGGGGTTAAATTCCGGGATTCACCTATATCGCGAATATAGGAGGAACGCGCATTTGAACCGTTTGTTGGGGGCTTTGCAGCTCCCTATCGTGGCGGCTCATTCAACGATTGAGCGCAGTTATCGCCCATGCCCCGTTCCCTTGTTTCGTTCTGGAAACGCGTCGCCACCAGTGGCCCGACCATTGATGGCCGAGTGATCCTTCCCCAGGAATTGCGCGATATCGCTGAGACCTACAGCACTGCCAAATACACCGCTTCGATCTGGTCCGAACATGAACGCTGGCCAGGTTCCTACGGCACCGTTTATGCGGTGCGCCTGGTGGAGGAGGGCGAAGGTCTGGAGCCTGGCCAGGTCGCGTTGGAAGCCCAGCTGAAACCGAATGACAAGCTGCTCGCACTCAACGACCAGGGCGAGAAATTGTTTTCCAGCATCGAGATCCTGCCGGACTTTGCCAACACCGGCAAAGCCTATCTGGTCGGCTTGGCGGTGACTGATTCACCGTCGAGCCTTGGCACCCAAGAACTCTATTTCTCCCGCAAAACCGGTCAACCGGTCCACTTCGCGGCCTCTGTCCCCCTTGGCTCCCTGCGTGACGAAGAGCCGCAAGGCGACATGGCCAAGCTGTTCAGCATGTTCACGGGCTTATTCAAGCGCTTCGGCCTTGAAGAGCGCACCACCGAAGTCCCCCCGCAATCCACAACCGAGACCGAACCCCCTATGGATGAAGCTACCGCAACGGCCTTGAAAGCCCTGCTGGCTCAACTGCTGATTGTCGCTGCTGGCATTCAGGCAGTGATTGAGCCCGTCGCTGAAGAGGCACCAGAGCCCGAAGCCGCGCCGATTGATGACGTGCAGGCCGCCGTCGATGACATCGTGACCACCGCCGAGGATGAACGTGAGTTCAGCCGCAAGGACGGCGCGACGAATAAGACATTGCTGGCAAACATGGCCGCCCTGCAAAAGCAGTTCAACGAGCTGAAAAATACCCCCAATGGTCGCCACCTGCCGCGCAATCCCGGCCCGGTAACCACCACCAAAAAGCGGGTGCTCTGACATGGCCCATTCACTGAGCGCCTTCGGCGCCAAGATGTACGCCGAACTGCAGTTGGCCATCGCTGAAAGCTATGGCGTGGAGTTGGCGAGCAAGCACTTTAGCGTCGATCCAACCATTGCCCAGGAACTGAATGACGCGATCACCGCGAAGTCCGACTTCCTGGAGCGGATCAACGTCATCCCGGTCAGCGAGATCAAGGGCCAGAAAGTCTTCATCGGCGTGTCGGGCCCGGTCACTGGCCGTACCAACACCAAGACCACCGATCGCGAAGCCAAAGATGCGTCGTCGCTGGATCAGGACACCTACGAGCTATCGTCGACCGAGTCCGATGTGGGCTTGCCCTACGCGAAAATCGACGCCTGGGCCAAGTTCCCTGACTTCCACCAGCGCTATTCCGCTGCCGTGCAAAAACAGATCGCGCTGGATCGCATCATGGTCGGTTTTCATGGCACCCACGCGGCGGTGCAAACCGACATCGAGCAGTACCCGATGCTGCAGGACGTCAATAAAGGCTGGCTGCAACAGGCCCGGGAACAGATCCCGGCCCAAGTGCTCAAGGAAGGCAAGGTTGCCGGCAAGGTTACCCTCGGCGCCGGTGGCGACTACGCCAACCTCGACGCCCTGGTGCATGACACCAAGCAGTTGGTGGACGAGCGTCTGCGCGATGCCGGCGACCTGATCGCAATCATCGGCACCGACCTGCTGGCCGCTGACAAGGCCAAGTTGTATTCGAAGCAGGGCGACACTCCGACCGAAAAAGAGCGCATCGAAGAAGCCCAGGTGATTGCCACCTACGGCGGCTTGCCGAGCTTTAGCGTGCCGTTCTTCCCGGTCAACGGCGTGGTGGTCACCAGTTGGGACAACCTGTCGATCTACTTCCAGGACTCCAGCTGGCGTAAGCAGACCATCGAAAATCCCAAGCGCTCCCGCGTCGAGGATTACAACAGCCGCAACGAAGGTTACGTGATCGAGCAGCTGGAAAAGTTCGCCATGACCGAAAACGTGGAGCTGGTCGCGTGAGTCTGGCCCTTGCGCACAAGCGCCGCACCATCGCCTTGGGAGGCGCCGCCATTACGGCGGCTGCCGTCTCCGCAGCTCTTCCTTACTCGCCAGCGGAAGCCCTGAACAGCCCAGCCAATGCGCGCAAGCATTTGATGCTGCAGGAAGCGGCGCTGGACCAGGACCTGGCGCGCATCAGCGCCATCAACGGCCTGGCCGGGCGTCAGGCACTCAAGCGCGAAGAACTGCTACCCAAGTACCAGGAGTACGTACAGCGCTACTGCGAATCGGGGCTGAATTTCCCCAATCGCGTGGCGGTGCAGGTCTTGATCTGGCTGTTCGACACCGCCCAGTTCGATGACGCCCTGGAACTGGCGGACTTCCTGATGGAACAGGGTCAGCAGATGCCGGAGCGCTTCAAGCGCCGCGACATTCAGACCTTTGTGGCCGACGCCGTATGTGAGTGGGCCTACGCCGAATACAACGCCAGCCGCAGCCCGGAGCCCTATTTGTCCGACCTGTTGCCCCGAGTTGACGGCGAATGGCAACTGACGGAGCAGATCCCGAGCAAGTACCACAAGTTGATCGGCATGCGCGCCATGGAGGCCGAGCAGTGGGAAACCGCGCTCAAGCATCTGGAACGTTCCACCGAGCTGTATCCGAAAGCCGGTAACGACACGCGCCTCGATAAGGTCCGCAAGGCCCTCGCGAAACAAGCGGCCGCTACCCCGGCCACCGAATAACCAACTACCCCCCCAGCGGGGACCTGTGGAAGTGAGCCGCCCATTTATGGGCCGTCCCACTGAAAACCGGCTCCCCGCCCTATTTGAGCGGCCAGCAATGAGCTTTTCCGGGAAACCCACCACCTTTGTGGAACAGACGATCGAGAATGACGGCTTCTGGCCGGACCTCTCCGTGTCCGAATTCCAGAAGGAACAACGCCTGCCGGCGGAGTACCTGGTCGAGCTGCTGGTCGACGCGTTGAACACTGCCATGGTCGAGGTCAATACGGACCTGACCAAGTGCAAAGCCCGCTGGCAGGCCAACGGTATTACGTGTGTCGAGTCCGCGGATTCCACGCTGCTGCCGGAACGTGCCTTTCAGGTGAAGCTGTACAAACGCGCGGTGTACTGCCGCGCCAAGGGTAACTCGCTGCCGCAATTTCCTACCGTCACCCGTCGTGAAAGCGCGGAAAACACCGGCAAGGAAGCGCCCGAGCGTGCCGAAACCTTCTTGGCTTTCAGCCAACAGGCCGTCCGTGCTCTGCAGGGTCGTGGCCGCATCACGGCGGCGCTGCTATGACCAAGTTGCAAAGCCTGACCGCCTACTTGCTGGAACGTCGCCTGGTCGAGCCTGAACAGCTCGACAGCTGGACGGAGCAGGTCACGCTTAACCTGGTCTGGAAACCCGACCTGGACGGCATGCACCTGGGCGATATGCGCTACCGCGCCGCGATCATCCTGGAGCGCTTCGCCGACCATCCGGCACGGCTGATGGCCCTGGTCGGCAGTTGGTTGGAAACCCACGACCCGGACCGCGATCGGCACGAACTGCCGGCGCCGCTGTTCGCCGTCGAGCCCCTGGACAATGACCTGTTCGACGTGGAACTCACCCTGGAGTTTGTCGAACCGCAGTACCTGGCTGAGGACCCGGCCGGCGAGATTCAGGCCTTCGGCAAGACCTGGGCATTCGTTCCTTTTGATCTGTGGATCGCTGAGCGCGGCGAGGTGGCCACCGATGGCCGGGCGTAGCACGTTCGAACTCGACGTACGCGGCCAACTCGGCGTGCGCGAGCAACTGGCGTTGCTGAGCCTGCCGCCGAAACTGCGCCGCCGGTTGCTCAACCAGGTGACCAAGCGCGTGCGGACGATGAGCCGCAAGCGTGTGCGCGATCAGCAGAACCTGGACGGCTCCCCATTCGCCCCGCGCAAGGGTGACGGCAAGGGCAAAAAGAAGATGGAAGCTGGTCTGGCCAAGCTGATGGTGGTCACCCGGTTGAGCGCCGACGAGGCGGAGCTGGGCTGGAAAAACGCCCTGACCCGTTGGGTCGCGACTCAGCAGCACAACGGCGTCAGTGAGCGCCGTACTGCCGCGCAGATGCGCCGCTGGAACAAGACCGCCCCGGGCCTGGCCGCCACCGACAAGCAGGCCAAGCGCCTGCGCCGGCTGGGCTTTCGTGTGCGCCAGGCTGGCAAGAAGACGCTGTCCCGACCGTCCGTGGCGTGGATCCAGGAACATGTGAACTACGCCCAGGCCGGGCTGTTGATCCGCATCCTGGACGACGAACGCAACGAGTCCAGCGGCGCGCAGAGCTGGGAAATCACCCTGCCGAAACGCCAGTTCATCGGCGCCAACACCCAACGCGACACCAGCCTGCTGATCAACCAGGTGTTGCAACAAATCCTAACTTCACCCCGCTAACGAGGCATTGCATGGCACTCGGTCAAGTCACCGTCGATAATCTCAATCTGGGCCAGGGTGCCGTAACAGAGATTGAGCGCTACTTCCTTTTCATTGGCCCCGCCGGCAAGAACGTCGGCCAGTTCATCCCGCTGAACACCGACAGCGACCTGGACACGGCCCTGGGCATTCCGGCAAGCGACCTGAAAACCCAAATCAACGCCGCACGCCTCAACGGTGGCCAGCGCTGGGCCTGTGTGGCGGCCCCGATCGGCGCCGAAGGCAATTGGTCCGAAGCCCTGGAGAAAGCCCAGCAGCAAGGTATCTCGGCGGAAGCGGTGATCATCACCAAGCCGGTGACCACATCGGCCGAATTCACGGCCATGCACGATGCCGCTGTTGCCTTGAACAATACCTACGGGCGCCGTGTGTTTGTGATGGCCGCCACTGCCGGCATCACCGCTGAGCAGACCTGGGCCCAGTACGTCGCCGAGCAGAAAGCCCTGGTGGCCAATGTGGCAGCGCCGCGTGTCCTGCCGGTGCCGCAACTGCACGGCAATGATCTGGGCATATTGGCCGGACGTCTGGCCAATGCTGCTGTGAGTGTTGCCGACAGCCCGATGCGCGTGGCCACCGGCCCGGTGCTGGGGCTCGGCCCAGTGCCGATCGACGGCGACAAGGTACCGCTGCCCTCGGCCGTGCGCAGTGAATTGGACCGCGCCCGGTATTCCGTTTCGCAGACCTACCCGGACTACCAGGGTGTGTACTGGGGCGACGGCAACATGCTCGACACCCCTGCCAGTGACTTCCAGGTCGTGGAATACCTGCGCATCACCGACAAGGCCGCTCGCCTGATCCGGCCACTGCTGATTCGCCGGGTAGCCGATCGCCGCTTGAACAGCACGCCCAACAGCATGGCGGTCAACACCAACCAGCTGATGGCCCCTCTGCGCGCTATGGCCAAGTCCACCACGTTCAATGGCGAAGTGTTCCCCGGCGACATCGAGCCGCCGAAGGACGGCGACCTGGTGCTGAGCTGGCTGAGCAAAACCAAGGTGGCGGCCTACATCAAGCTCAAACCCCTCAATTGCCCGAAAGACCTCACGGCGAACATCGCCTTGGATCTTTCCACCGACAAAACGGAGTAACGCGCCATGGCAAAGATTGGCGGCAAGAACTTCGACGTGAGCCTGGGCGACCTGTCGCTGCACGTCGAGAACTGCACCCTGGATATCACCGACAACTCGGCCGTGGCACAAACCCGGGGCGTGCCCGATGGCACCGTGGACGGCGACGTGGCCGCCGCCGGCGAGTTCGAACTGGATACCACCAACTTCAATCTGCTGATCGACGCGGCGCGATCGGCGGGCAGTTTCCGCGCCCTGAAGCCCTTTGACGCGGTGTTCTTCGCCAAGGCCGGGGAGGACGAAGAACTGCGCGTGGAGGCGTTCGGCTGCAAGGTGAAGATTTCCAGCCTGTTGGCGATTGATCCGAAGGGCGGCGAGAAGGCCAAGCACAAGGTGCCGTTCGACGTCACCAGTCCGGACTTTATCCACATCAACGGCGTTCCGTACCTCGACGCTGCCGAGATCGAGGGGCTGCGCTGATGGTGGATTGGTTCGACCGCGCCCAGGAGCTGGAGCAGCGCCAACGTGACCAGGCGATTCAAGCCCAGCTGCGCCAGCCTCGGCCGGTCGGGCCAAGCCTGACCCACTGCCAAGACTGCGACAACGAGATCCCGCCTGCACGGCAAGCCCTGGGCGGCATGACCCGCTGCGTTCCCTGCCAGGCCGGCCACGAAAAGAGTAAGCGCACATGACCACTGAAGCCGTTCGCCTCGGATCGATGGAACAGAAGATGGCCGTGATCGAACACCGATTGAGTGAGCTGGAAGACCGCCACGAAACCGTACCGACGCGCGTCACCAAGCTGGAACAAGGCTTTGAACACATGGCCGGCCAGCTTTCGGAACTCAACGCCGGCCAGCAGACGCTGACGGTGGCGGTGAATGACATCGCTTCGAAGGTTGGCCGTTTGCTGACCATCCTGACGTTGCTCGGCGCTGCACTGCAAATGGTCGTGCCGGCAGTGCTGCGGGTGTGGTTCCCATGAGCCTTCGCGGAAAGATCCAGGCCGGTGCCCTGGCGCTCGCCAGCGCCCCGCTGGTGGTCTTCCTGGGCACCTGGGAAGGCAACGGCCAGAACACCGTCTACGCGGACAAGCTGGCCGGTGGGCTGCCCACCGTCTGCAAGGGCATCACTCGCCACACCAGCCCCTTTCCGGTGGTGGTCGGCGACTACTGGTCGCCCGAGCGGTGCGCCGAGGTGGAGCAACTGGTGATCAGCAAGGGGCAGCTGCAGCTGGCTGATTGCATCACCAATCTGGACGTGGACCAGAACACCTTCGATGCCTTGAGTAGCCACGCGCACAACGTCGGTACGCCCAGCACCTGCGCCAGTCGGGCCGTAGGACTTATCAACGCCGGCCGCATCGCTGCCGGCTGCCGGGCGCTGGCCTGGGCGCCGGATGGGAGAACTCCTGTCTGGTCGTTTGTCACCGACGCCCAGGGCCGCAAGCGGTTCATTCAAGGCCTGCACAACCGCCGACTGGCCGAGATGGAGCTGTGCCTGAAATGACGATCCCACCTTTTCGACTCGCCCTGATCGTGATGCTGATCACCGCTATGGTGCCCTTGTATTGGTTTATCCGGGTTGTGGATCAGCGCGACGAAGCACTGAAAGACTTGAAGGGCCTGAAGTCGGAGGTCGTCGGCCTGCGAGAAGCAGCTCGCATCAGGGGGGAAAGGCTCGCCGAGCGGGACGCGATCGATCAACGAAACACCACGGAACTGAACCATGCACTTACTGAAAACGAACGTCTTCGCCGTGCTGTTGACACTGGCGGTCAGCGGCTGCGCGTCAACGCCACCTGTCCCGCGTCCGGATCTGTGCCCACCGCCGCCGGCGCCACCCGCGTGGCTGATGCAGGAGGCCCCGAACTCGCTGCAGACGCTCGACCGGATTATTTCACCCTCCGAGATCAGCTTGCCCTCAGCCGGCAAATGATTCTCGGCCTGCAGCAATACGCCGCCGGAGTTTGCCAGCGATCGCCGGCACACCAGGCCAACACCTCAACCCAACTCAACAAGAGATCCACCCCATGAGCCAACAGAACACCGAAATCACTCTGGAAATCGGCGAACAGGAATTCACTTTCAACCTGACCCCGGCTGACGTGACCAAGTACTTCAACGCCCTGACCCAGACCAACAAAGTCGCCCCGGGCAACAACCTGCTGATGACGACCGTGCTGCAGGAACAAAAGGCCGTCCTGAAACCCTTGCTGGCCAACCCGGTGATGGTGATGCAGCTCGCCGGCGCGCTCCTTGAGGAGTACGCCCCCAACGTTGAGGTGATCGTAAAAAAGCGCTCGAGCACGCTGAGCGCTTGAGCGAAAACGGCCTGGGCCAGCTCATGGCCCTGACGAACCGCTGGCTACCTGGAGCCGAACCCACGCCGGAGGCGATGGGAACGGCCAAGTGGCTGGAGGACGAACACTGGAGACGCATGGAGTTTGCCGTGGCTAACGGCATTGCTCTTGCGCTGAACGGGTAACGACATTGGCAGACCGTAGCGCCAGCCTGGCTTTCATCCTGAGCCTGCAAGACAAAGTCACCGCGCCCTTGGGCAAGGTGAAGATGGGCTTTTCCGAGCTGGCCGACCAAAGCGAAAAGCACATCAAGACCATCGGCCTGGGCTTGGGTGGGCTGACGGCGGGCGTGGTCGGGATCCGTGAGTCCATGGAGCCGGCCCTGGAGGTCAACCGCGCCCTGGGCGATGTCCGATCGTTGGGCGTGGCCGAAGATGCGTTGTCATCGCTCAATGCCAAGTCCCTGGAGTTCGCGGTGAACTACGGCGAGAACGCCCAGGAGTTCGTGGCCTCGGCGTACCTGATCGAGGGCGCCATCAAGGGCCTGGCCGGTAACCAACTGGCCGTTTTCACCAACACCAGTAACTTGCTGGCCAAGGCCACCAAGACCGATGCCGAAACCATGGGCGAATACGTCGGCACCCTCTACAACCTGCAGAAGTCCCAAGCCGATGCGATGGGTAAGGGTGAATGGGTCGAAAGGCTGGGAGGCCAGACGGCGCTGGCGGTACAGCTGTTTCGCACCAGCGGCGCAGCGATGAAGGACGCGTTTAAGGAGGCCGGTGCAATCGCCACGACGGCCGGCGTGGATCTGGCCGAACAGATGGCGGTGATCGGCACCCTGAGCAGCACCATGGAAGGCGGCGATGCCGGCGGACGCTACAAGGCATTCTTCGAAAACATCGGTGCCGCCTCGGACAAACTGGGCATCAAGTTCACCGACCAGCAGGGCAAGATCCTGCCCATGATGACCATCCTGGACAAGCTCCAGGGCAAGTTCGGCGACCTAACCAGCGCCTCGGCCGGGGCCAAGTTGCTGGAGGCCTTCGGCGGCGAAGGCGCCCAGGTGATCGGCGCACTGGCCAAGGACACCAGCCGGTTGCGCAACGGCATCGAGCAGTTGGGCAAGGTGCGCGGCCTGGAGAACGCCGAGAACATGGCCAGGGCCATGGTCGATCCATGGCAACAGTGGGCGTCCCTGGTCGAAGTCATGCGCGTGGTGTTCGGCCAGGTGCTGATTCCGGTGCTCACGCCGTTCATGAACCGCATGATCGAGATCGGCAAGACCCTGGTGCGCTGGTCGCAGCTGTTCCCCAACATCACCCGCGTTATCGGCATCACGGCACTGACCATCATGGGCATCGTGGCGGCCATGTCATTGCTCACCGTGGTGGTGGGGGTATCCAGGATGACCTGGATGGGCCTGGTGTCGGTCTGGAAGGTCGTCCAGTTGCTGAACCTGCGCACCGTCGCCGGCTTCGTCCTGCAGAAGCTGGCGATCCTGGCCTACATGACTGTGATCTATGCCTTGAGCGCCGGCCTGGCGTTGGTGCGCGGCGCCATGCTGCTTTGGCAGGGCGCCATCTGGCTGGTCAATGCGGCGCTGCTGGCCAACCCGGTGGTATGGATTGTGGTCGCCATCGTGGCCCTGGTCGCGATCGTCGTCGCGGCCGTCTCCTACTGGGACGAATGGACCACGGCGCTGATGAACACGGCCGCTTTTCAATTCGTCGCTGAACAGTTCCAGAAGCTTTCCGACTGGTTCGACTCCATGGGCGGCTGGTCAGGCATGGCCCGGGCCGCCTGGGACAGCATCGTCAGCATTTTCACCCAGGCCGTGAACGGCGTGATCGAGCTGCTAAACAGTATCCCGGGCGTGAACATCGAAGCGCGCTTCGGGGGCATGCCCGAGGTGCCCGGCGTCGATGCAGCGTCCAACGCCGCAGACACTGCCAACGCCGCGCAGAAAGCCCAGCAGACCATCAACGCGGCCATCCCCAGCCTTTCCCCGACGCGCCCGGCAGCGGTGCCCCCTGGTGGGCTGCTGACCAGCATTCAGAACAACAGCAGCAACCAGAACAAGGGCACGCATGTGGAGAACGTGAATATCCACACCGGCAAGGCAATGACGCCGCTGGAAATGGAAAACATGGTGGCCATGGCGGTGGGCGGATGAGCGAGTACGTGGATCTGTTGATTGTGGACAACGACCTGGCCCTGGATCCATCGCGCCAGCCGCAACTGATCGATGACCGCGCCTGCATTGCCCAGGACATCGCCCACATGATCCGCGACAGCGGGCTTCTGGTCGTCCTGGTTGCCGAGCGTGATCGGTTGCGTCAACGCGACTGCATCCAGCAGCTGGAGCTGTTGGTGGAGGACGACGAACGCCTGGTGCCGGGCACGGCACGCATTACCCAGGAGGAGCCTGGCGTCTACTTGGTCACGGCCAAAACTCTGAAATTCGGATCGATTGAGGTAAGTCTGTGAGCGTCGATTTTAAAAAGGTGATCGCCGAAACGGGCATCCCGACCACGGAGGCTGGCCTGAAAGCCGCCTGGGAAAAGGAAGTCGAAGCCCAGGGCGCCAAGGTGGCCAACACCAGCAGCTATTCGCCGTTCTGGCGGGTGATGACGGCCCTGGTCACCAAACCGGTGCTTTGGCTGCTGGATTTCCTGTGCTTGACTGTCCTGCCCAACTTCTTTGTCAAAACAGCGGAAGACGCTTGGTTGGACACGCTGGCTTGGGCGGTTAACGTCGAACGCAAAGGGGCAACTAAAGCCCAAGGCAAAGTCCTCTTCACGCGGACCACACCTGACGGCGTGATGGATCTGGAAAAAGGCATTGTGGTGCAGTCAGCCGCGATCAACGGCAACGTTTACCAGCTCATTACGACCGCCGCCGCGACCTTCCAGCAGGGGCAACTCCAACTTGAAGTGCCGGTGGAGGCGCTCGAATCTGGCAGCGGTTTTAACCTTGCACCTGGTTACTACGCCATCTTGCCGGTCCCGGTACCGGGCATCGTCCAGGTGGTCAACAGCGACGGCTGGCTGGAATCACCTGGTGCAGATCCGGAGCCCAACGACCAGCTGCGCCTGCGGGTGCGCAACCAGTTCTCGGCGGTGAACCAGTGGCACACCGATGCCGTTTATCGCGCCATGATTTCCGCTTTCCCGGGCGTACGGCCGGATGGTGTCTACTTCGAACACGGCGCACCACGCGGACCAGGTAGCGCAAACGCCTATGTGCTGTTCGATGCCGGCGTACCGGCCAGCAGTTACCTGGACCAGATCAATGCGCACATCCGCGACCAGGGCAACCACGGCCATGGCGACGATCTGCTGGCCATGGTCATGCCTGAACAAATGATCAGTTTTCAGGTAAACGTCTGGCCCTTTGCCAACCAGACGCCGGCGCAGATCGCCGACCTCACGCACGAAATCGAATTATTTGTGCGAGCCGCATTCCGCGAAAGCACGCCTCGGGACTACCAGCCCACGCTCACTTATCCCCAATCGCGATTCAGTATCAGCCGCTTGGCGCAGGAGCTGCACGAGCAGTTCCGGGGTATCGAGTCCGTCAAGTTTGTGCCCATGGGGGATATCGTCAGCGGGCTGTCGATCCCCCGGCTGCAGAGCCTGAAAGTGGTGATCCTTTGATCAAGCTCAAGTTGCCGTTCTGGCTTGAAGGCACCGAGCTTTCCAAGCTCACTCAGGCCGCCCAGGCCTGGTGGGAAACCGTCACCGGTTGGCTGCGCTGGCCTTATTCGCAGATCGATCCTGACACCTGCCACATGAGCATCCTCGACCTGTGGGCTTGGCAGCGCGATGTCACGCGCTTTCAAGGCGAGCCCGAGGCCTTGTTCCGCCTGCGAGTGAAATACGCCTTCATTAACTCCGTGGACGCCGGCAGTACCGCGGGGATGAAGCGTATTTTCGAGCGCCTGGGCGTGGGCTACGTCGAGATCGAGGAGCGTCAACCCGACCGGGACTGGGACGTTATCCAGCTCAAGTTCAGCAACACGCAGCTGTCGCTCAACCCCGAATTGCTGCGCGTTTTGATCCAGCAGTACGGCCGAACATGCCGACGCTATGACTTCGTGACCATCACCCCCATGGCCCTACAAATCGCCGTGGTGGACTTCAACGACGACCAGCAAACGCTGGTTGCCAGCCTCTAGGACCGTACCGTGAGCGCCAATATCACCCTGGCCGGCGAAAGCCAAATAGCCCTGAAGCAAAGCCAAAGAAAGCCGCTGATCATCAGCAAATTTATCTTCGCCAATGTGCCCGGGCTGGACCCTGCCGCGCCGATTGATCGCGCTGCTGGCAAGCCGCCGGCGGCGCAGATCGTTCATGTCTACAACATTCCCGCGCAGAACGCCGGCTACGTGAACCCTAATCAGGTGGTGTACAGCGCGCAGCTGGGGTCGGACGTCGGCGACTGGAATTTCAATTGGATCGGCCTGGAGGACGAGGACGGAGTGCTGTGTGCCGTGTCCACCGTGCCGTTGCAGCAGAAACGCAAAAACGTGCCGCCACTGCAGATCGGTAACAACGTCACCCGAAACTTTCTGCTGGCCTTTGACGGCGCCATGGCTTTGACCGGCATCACCATCGATGCCAGCACCTGGCAGCATGACTTTACGGTGCGTCTGGCCGGCATCGATGAGCGCGAGCGCTTGAACAATCGCGAGCTGTACGGCCGCGCCTGTTTTTTTGGCAGCTCGCTGGCCTTCACAAGGATTGTGGGCGAGTACCAATTGAATCCAGGCACCGCCTACATCGAAGGCATCCGGGTGGTCCTGGACAAACCGCTACCGATCAGCGGCATCATCCCGTCGGGAAAAATCTGGCTGGACGTTTGCCTGGAACGCCAGCTGAACGACCGTGTGACCAGTTGGAAGCTGGCCTATGGCGACCAGTCGGACTATACCGACGCCGCCGGCGCACGCCATTACTGCGTACAGATCGCCAACTTTGTTTCCTCAACCAACATCGTCGATATGAGAATGACGGAGCCCGTCCCCGGCCCGTTGATTCAGTACCTGGCGGCGCGCAACGGTGACTATGCGCAGTTGCGCGCCCGGGCGACCACCAAAGAGGACGTGGACCTGGGTAATTTGCCCAATGCCAAAAGCGACGACCCCGCAAGCAACAGCAGCCAGATCCTGGCCACTACGGCAGCACTGAACAAACTGAATCAGCAAATCGGCGAGCCTATGGTGGGCATGGTCGCGGCCTTCGCCATGAGTGCCGCACCGGCAGGTTGGCTCAAGTGCAACGGTGCAGCGATTTCTCGGACTACCTTCACAAAGCTCTTCGAGAGGCTTTCTACCTATTACGGCGCGGGTGACGGCTCGACGACGTTCAACCTGCCCGACATGCGGGGGTTGTTTCCCCGGGGCTGGGACGATGGACGTGGCATCGATGCGGGCCGAGCGTTCGGCACCTTCCAGGACATGATGCTGCAAACCCATACGCATACCGCTTCGGCCGCTGCCGTAGCCAACCATGTCCACAGCGCATCGACGGATGCTCAGGGCCAACACACGCACACCGCATCGACTGACACCCAAGGCGAACACACGCACGCCGGTAACGGAGTCGGCGCCTTGATCAACGTTAACGGCGGTGTCGAGGAAGGGCAGGCCCATCCAAACAGGCCCGTAACCGCGCTGCCTGCTGCTGGCGCACATGCTCACAACGTCACCGTGGCTGCAGCTGGTTCACATGCGCATAACGTCGCGATCGGGGCTGCAGGTGGACATACCCACGCCCTGACGGTCGCGGCTACCGGCGGCACAGAAACCCGACCGAAGAACATGGCCCTTCTTTTCTGCATCAAATATTGAGATCGACTATGACCGACAAACTTGTCTATCAAACTGACCACCTGGGCATTTTCATTGGCGCTGTGGCCGCTGAAGAATCGCCCCTGGAACCGGGCGTGTACATGATCCCCGGCGGGTGCGTGGAGATTCCACCGCCGGCGGTCCCTGAACATAAGGCCGCCTGGTGGAGTGGTCGAGACTGGCAACTGGTGGACCACTTCGGCGGTGTGGTTGTGTACAGCATCGAAACCGGGGAGCCCCGTACCCTGGAGGGCTTCGAACCGGTGCCGGCGGGTTACACGATGAAAAAGCCCGGGATAAGTCAGATTTGGAAAGACGGTGAATGGGTCGATGATATCGACGCCGTGCTGGCCACACTGCAGGAGCAAACGCTGCAGGCGATCAGCGCCGGCTGCGGCGCCCACATCGCCGGCGGTTTCGCCTCCAGCGCCTTGGGCGAGGTTTACCGCTACAGCAGTGCCATCGATGACCAGGTGAACCTGAACGCCCAGGTGTTGCTGGGCGTAGATGATGTTTACCCCTGTTACGACGTGGACCAGGTGAAGGCTTTCAGACCGCACACAATCGCCCAATTGCAGAAAGTCAGCCATGACCTGGTGCGTTTCAGACAGTCCGCGTTGCAGCACGCCGACACCTTGCGCCAGGCCGTTGCCAAGGCTGTGGCAGAGAAGGACCTGAAAGCCTTGAAGCTCATCACCTGGACGCCGCCGGCATGACTTGGGCACCGGTGACGATGCGCTGGCCGGAGCAGGCCACACAGTGGATGGGCGGCCTTGCCGCCGCGAAGAACCTGGCCGGCGGCGAGCTGGCCAGTACCGCCCAGCGCTTGGCCGGGCTGCAAGGCCTGGCTACCACCAGCCCAGGGCCGGTCGGCGGCGCGGCACGAGGGGCCATTGCAGCCGGTCGCGCTGCGCTCACCGAACAACTGGGCCAGGCCCCTGCGTGTCTGGTGGTGACTCCATTTCAAAGCGGCATCGGCCAGGGCAAAGGCTATCAACGCTTCCTGTCGGCGCCGAACGTCCTGGAGCACCTGGGCAAAAAACTGGAAGACGTCACCGACGACGGTCGCCCGGCCGGTTCGCTATACGCACTGTCGATCCTGTTCCTGGGCACACGCCTGGAGCAGCTGGCCAGCGGCTTGTCACGGTTCAATGCCTTGTTGCCGATCCCCGACCTGGTGCGCACCGAGCGCCGTGCGCAACACCTGGTGAAGCTGGAAAGCGAGAAATGGGAGATCCCCAACCCCGGCCCGCTCCCGCGCTGGCAGACGCTGCCACTGGAGCGTTGCACGGTGGTCAAGGCCGCCAAGCAGTCCATGGCGGGCCAATTGGCCGTCCTGGAGGGCTATGCCGCCGACAGCTCGCCGTTGAACGATCTGACCGCGCTCGCTGCCCGCAAAGGCGCCCAGCAGCAGGGGCGCGATCAGCAGTTGAGCGACCTCAAGAATCTGCTGGCCGGAGGAAACCCGGACATCAGCATGCGGGCGCGATTGATCGGCCCAGGCAATAGCAGCGAACTGCGCCGCCAATTGCTCGCCGGCGACGCTCCAGGGCATGAATGGGTGCAGTGCGCCGGCCTGCTGCTGGTGGGCAGCAAAACCGGGTTGAGTTTTGTACAGGAGTTGGTGGGCCTATGACGCTGTTGCTCGACGGGCAAAAAGTCCAGGGGAAAAACCTCAAGGTCACGGCCAACCTGCGTATCGAAAGCGGCGACATGTCGGGCCAGACCAGCAACACCGACAAGGCGCACAAGGGCTTCAAGCCCAAGACGCTCACCGTCTCGCTGATGATTCCGTTTGTCGATCGGGTGCAATTGACCGATCTGATGCGCCTGGCCGAAGCCACGGCCGGCGGTGGCCAGCTGCACCTGTACCGGATCGTCAACGACACCGCCGAGGCCTTCGGCGTGCGCCAGGTGGAGTTTTCCGAAGGCGTCAGCGCCCGGGAGGCCGACAGCCTTAAGGCCTGGCTTGTCCAGTTCACGCTGAGCGAGCGCGAATCCAATCCGGAGAAGGTCGAAAGCCGGCGCGCCAGCAACAAGGTTGACGCCCAGGGCGCACCCGGTGACGCGGTAGGCGACGGCGGTGGTGCAACGAGTGACAACCCTGCGCTGAGCGGCTTTGAAAAGGTCCTGGGCCGTGTGGATAAGTGGCTGGGCGGGAGTGAGCAGAATTGAAGCTGCACAAGGTCCTGGCCATCAACGGCGCGCCGATCGCCCTGGTGAAGGAAGACGTCCGGCTGGACGCCACCAGCCCGGGCCGGGCGAACTTCACGGTGCAGTCCAGTGCGGCGCTCAAAGGCTTGGTGACGCTGGATATTGGTTACAACCAAAGCACGCTGCAGCGCCACTTCATCGGCTACATCGAGCGTTGCACCGCCGCCAACGCGGTGGAGCAGACGCTGTTCTGCCGGGAGCTGACCGCCGTGCTGGCCAACCCGCTGCCGATGAACCTGCGCCACGTCGATCTGCGTGCCGTGCTTGCCGAGATCAGCGAGCAGACCGGCCTGCGCTTTCGGGTGCCTGATCGGCCATACGCCGGCATCAAGGCGTCATATTTCTACAGCCTGGCCGCCGGTTACCAAGCGATGGACAGTCTGGCTCGGGTGTTCGGGATCCCCGACTTTACTTGGCACCAACAGGGCAATGGCGAAGTGTTCGTGGGGAGCTGGGCCGACAGCTTTTTCGGCATACGGGCACCGCTACAAATCCCAACGGAGCTGTTCGACGGCTACCAGGGCAACCAGAGCGCGATGGTCGCGGCCCTTCCAGGACTTCGACCAGGTGCAACGATTAACAACGGCGAGCGCGTCACCAGCGTGGCGCTCGCCAATGACCAGATGGCCATCCGATGGAAGACGCAATCCGCCGCAGCGTAGAGCGGCAATTCCCTGAACTGACTGGCGGTTACCACCTGCCGCGCTTCGCCCGGGTTATCGCCGTGGCCGACGCGCCGGCCGGCGCCGGGATCTGCGACGACTTCCGGCCGCGCTATGCCGTGGATATTGAAGTCCTGGGCCCAGATGGGGAGCCGGATCCGCTGTTACCTCAGCTCACCGGCGTTCCGTTGCCGTTGCCCACCGGTGGCGAGGAAATGGGGATCTATGCGTTTCCGGAGGAAGGCACCCAGGTGGTGGTGTGCTTCGCCTATGGCCTGCCGAACAAGCCCTACATTCAAACGATCCTCCCGCACGGCCTGAGCATGCCCAAGGTGCCAAAAGGCGACCAGGTCTGGCAGCACAGTGATGCAGCCCAGCAGCGCGTGGACGCGGACGGCAACTGGCTACGCCAGACTGATGGCAAGATCCAGGACAAGGCCATTGAGCGGGAAGTCGAAGCCCTGGATAACCGCGAGCGGTTCCAGAGCCACACCAGGACGGTGGATGATCATTCAAGCGAGTCCGTGGGTGGGGTGAAAACGATTGAGGCGCTGGGGGCGCTCAAGTTGCTGTCGGGTGGATCTGCGAGTCTGGCGGCTGTGGATGATTTTCATCAGGCAACCGGGCGGGACTTGAACCTGGTAGTTGGGCAGAAGCACAGCGCCACGGTAGGCGGCGACATGTACGAACAGATCCAGGGGCTGCGACGAAGTGTGGCGAAGGTAAGTCAGCGCCTGCAGGCGCCGAAAAACTGGATTGGCTCTGATGAAGTGAACCTGTTCAGAATTGTGTGCGATATGCTTGATCTGCTGCAGGAAATGAATAACCAGCTTGCTGCGCATACCCACGGGGCAACGCCTATTCCATCTAATGCTGCTGCATTCACTTCACAGGCAGTGCAATCCTTTAAACTCGCCCAGTTAGTCAAACCTATTACGCAATGACATGGATTACACCGTCAAGCTAATGCCATTACGAAGCAGGTCCACCATTTTTGCTAAAGTCTGATGAACCGCAGGTTAATGCTTCAATAAACAATCCTCTGTCCACGTACAGTAATATTCCTGTCTTTTTAACGGGATCAAACCTACATACACGCCAGAACCCAGAATCACCGAAGTCTATAAAAACAGGCTTGTTCGTATACCAACGATGAAATAGCTTGCTTCGACTAAACCAATAGAATGTGGCAAATGCATTTTCGTCAACAGGTGATAAGGACATGCGAAAATTAGCCACATCCATTTCGTTTCTCGTACCATCAATGATCCATACAATTTTCTTATAAAAATTTTCTCTGGCCTTCACTTCCATTGGCTCAATGGTAGAACGCTGAAATTCTATAACCACCTCAAAAGGAGTGCGAACATCAGCAATATGTCGCTCGCCAGTATTGGGATCTTGCAAAATAACTTCCTGCCAGTCTTTAGGGAAATTGTTTTTCCAGTCCCTATGCCAATCTGTTTCTGTTTCCCACCAGCGATCACAAACAGCGAGAGTTTTATGGGCCCAATGCCAAATTTTATATTTTCCGCAATGGGCTACTAGTTCGCCCTGACAAAAGCCACAAACACCTCTTGCCTTAGAGGTAGCTTCGGATCTTAACCCGTTAATTATCGCAAATCGCATATCGCTCTCCTTGCTTTTAAATTTTTTTGTTCAGCGTCCTGTTGCGGTCACGTGTTCTAAATGAAACTCGCCATCATAAAGCAGGTGTATTAGCTTGATGTTTTTAGCATCAACTATGTTTGCCATAAAAAGTTTTTCTCGCTTGTCTCCTATGATGGTGTTGTTAGCTAGGTCCCATCCAGCTATAACGCCTGCAAGGAAATCAGGTAGCCTAACGAAACTATCGAGCCATGATCCGTTTATCGCCCTTTTTATTTCGTATTGATAGCTTTTTCCTTCGACTGACTCAAGCACGCCGCCGACATACATCTGAACGAAATCGGAATATATTCCATCGCACCAGTCAGTTACACAGTCTCGGTCTGGAAATAAACCAATCAAATTAGCGCCTTGACGTATTAGCGCTGCTGAAATAAAACCTAATATAGAGGATATGGCAATCATGTCAGAAAATAGATCGACATTAAATTTTTTCGCTTTGGATTTTTCCAAAAGACTTTTGAAGGGTTTAAGTATTGTGGGTGGGCAATTTTTTTCCTTTAAAAAGTCAACTATTTTTAATATGTAAGCTCTAGTTGCTTCTAGCTTTTCAAGCTCGCTCGATTGAGAAATTATTTCTCGATGACCACTCAGGATGAAAACAAAGTGGAACATACGCTCATCTTTGAATAATTCAATGGTCTCGGAGGTGATGACTTTTGTCTTCTTTAAATCTTTTGGTATGGCGGAGCCTATACGATCCGATATATCTTGCGGATGTTCGTCTAAAGGAATGATGCTTACGGCGCATGTTTTGGTAGAGTACGTTGGGTCATCCATGCAGAAGTCGGAGGAAATCAACCAGCGGCCGTGACTTTTACTATTTTCTATGAAGCTTAAAAAAGCACTATTTTCCTCTGCGATAAAGTCTCTTAATAAGCCCTCTGTGATTGTCGGTCCCATTTTATGATCTGCGCTTTTTATTATAGAAGGGCTGGCCAATTAGGTGGCGCGACTTACATAGTAAGTTTAGCATTGTCGTCCCCTGATCTATCTTCTGCGAAAAGTTCTCGCATAGTGCGCTCAGACAAAAAATCCATTTTTCGGTGCACCAGTCGTTCTTGCTCTGTGACCGTTAGCAACGTAATCATTGTGAAAACTGAAAGAAAAATCGCAACTTTTGGATTTGTATCCAACATATCTGACAATACTTCATGTTTGGTACCGCCTTCCTGCCAAGCAATCGCATTTCGCCAAGATTTTTTTTGAGCTCCATCCATCCTTTCGAAATACTCGACAATGTTAAATCCTATATTCTCAACCCTGTGAACTAGGCTATTTCGAAGTTCAGAAAACTTTCTAAGAAATGTAAATTGGCTTTTTGTAATTAGCTCAAGCTCTACCGCTATTCGACCCTTTCCGGTTTGATTATCTGAAAGGGGTAGGCGCTCAATTATTGGGCGGAGTACTTCTTGATTTGTATGAGCTAATATCACTTGGGTTATAGTCGCTTCGATCGCTGCATGAAGCTTTATGACCATAGCCCAATCGTTATCCGTTAAAAATTCCAATAATTGATCTGAGATGTTTCGTAGAGCTGTGCCCAGCCCTTCCCGCATTTCCGCTGTAAGGCGTTCCGCCTCGTCTCGATATAAATACACTTCTTGAACTCCTGAACGTATTCGAGGGGGGCGTCCTTTCCAGTGCAGGCGACGCAAGTCCACCAGCTGAGTTTGCTCTTTCCTAAGCCAATCTGCACCACCAGGACTGCGCATAAGCGCAGCCATCGATAATCTCAACTCCACTGAGTACGAAACCTGCTGGAGCCATGCCTGCCAAGGTTACGTCCAGCAGCTCGGGCAGGCCTTGGTTTTTTGTGGTGAAGCCATCGAATAGCTTTGCAACGGTTGCACTTCTACCAAGCTCTCTGCGACTTTCGGAACCAACCCGTACATCGCCCCTGATAGCGTTGTAATTGCCGCGCTCTTCCGGCGTTAAGGCCACGCCTTTTCGGCGCATAGGGGTTACCAGCATTCGCATCACAGCTCCTCAGATTCGGTGCCGTCATTATCGTGTAGTGCCTCTATGGCATAGGCCAAAGCTGCATCAGCTAACTCAAGGAAGTCGCACAGCTCGGCCGAATTTATTTGTTCGGCCTTCAGCAGCTCCTGAGCGCCCTCACTCAGTAGCTTATGGTGAGTTCCTGGACGGCGTAGTAATGCTTCCTGGTCTCGCAGGAGCGCCCACCAGATCGCAGTAGTCCAAGCAAGGGGAGCAGTGTCCGCATTCATAGTGATCTCTCAATATGCTGTATATGCAAACAGTATACGGTCAGTTTCTGCTGGCTAAAGAGCAGCCGACGAAACGACGCGTTAAACGCTGCTCCTGGAAGAAAAAATCAATGGAAAAGCACTTATCCCCCTCCCGCCGACGGGCTTTACGTCTGTTTTTTGTGCAAAGGTCGAGGATGGTGCAATCAGGGACGCAGCCCAGGCCCGCTGTGGGCTCACAGGGGTAAATGGCAATTTCACAAAGTGCAAAGCTTTGCGAAAAAATGCAACGTGGTTACAAAACGATGCCGAGTTATCGTGAGCAGAGTGGAAGGGCAACTTCCCCGGATTCATTGACCAGAAAGGAGAAAATTCTAGGAAAGTAGTCGTTTTCCGAAACGAGGCAAATCTATTTTCTCACAGTCCCCGGCCACTTTCGATTGAATGGAAAAGCTGCCATAGACCAGAAACCATGCGGGTTTCAGAGAGCCAGGGGCATTTCACAATCCGTCACTATCCTGATCGGCTTCTAACCTTTTGAGGCGGGCCAAGCCTTGCTTGATATGCCCGGCGTTCTCACCAATCGTCTCTAAGGCGGCTCGCACGTTATCGCCTGCTTCTACTGAGCCTTGTTGCTCAAGGCGGAGCGTGAGTTCCATCACGGCTGCTTCAAGGGCCAGCTGATTTTCATTCATCCTTTCAAGCACATCTGAGAGCGAATATTCATGCGCCATGCGAAGACTCCTATCGTGAATCCACAGACTAGGCCCCAGCTTCAGGACACACCTATCTGATGGCTATTTTGGAACCAGGGGCGGGAGAAGGGTAATTTGGGTTAGGAAAGCCCTTCACTGGTCAGTAGCCCGCGTATTCCGTGGGTTTAGCCTATTACCTTAAGGGGTAATATTTGGTAATGGCAAAGGTAATATTTGCCGAAGTGCCCGGTTTTGTTGGGGGTTGGTGGCGTGAGGAATTACTACGAAAAAAGGTAATGACCTAACCTAAATATTACTAAGTTATTACCTTTCTGAATGTCTAGCAACTTATTGAATTATAAGGGTTTTATCTGTTTTCTATGAGCGTATTACCAATATTACCCTTTTCCCATGCCTCAACATAAATCGTTCAAAACGCCTGTTGTGACCGTTTTTTGCAACCAGATGCATTTAAGCCATGGGACTGCCATGGGACAGATTCTGCGCGCACCGCCGGGCTGCAGCCCCTGTAAACCGGGGGCTTTGGCTTCGAAAACTGCGAACGGGTAGTTTCGAATCTCTCCTTCACCGCCAAATTCGATACACACAAAACCCCTGGTTTTCCAAGAAAACCAGGGGTTTTGTGGTTTCTGCCGTCTGAAAAAATGACGATAGGGGCAATGGCCCCCAGGTGATACGCCGGCAGCGCAAAAGGTGTGGATTTCCTAACCTTGACTCCGCCACCCAAATGACTATCCCCCCATGTAGCCGTGCTACAAAACGGCCTGTTCAACGCGTGGGAAAACTCCGATGCCACCGCTCTCCAACGGCAGGCCCTCCAATCGATTCGGCCTGTTTTGCGTAGCCAGTTTCCTTCTGTCCATTTCTTATGGCGCCACTTTCCTGGTCTCGCTGCTGGTGTCCTCCCTGGGGGGAACTGAGCGCGATGCAGGGCAGGTCTTTGCCGTTGCCATGACGAGTACCCTGGTCGCGGTGGTCGCCTCGGGGCATTTGATGCAGCGCGTAGGCGCTGCACTGTGCATGGCCCTTGGCGCTGTATTTCTGGTCATTGCATCCATGGGGTTTGCGCTGCTATCGGGTCTTGGCATCGGTTTGTTGGCCTGCGGTTTGATGCTGGGGATCGGGTGGGGATTGTTTTACACGGTTGGGCCCATCATGGTCGCAGCGATGGTCGAGCCAGCCAGGCGGACTCATTGCTTCGCGCTTTTGTCGGGCAGCATGTTGACGGGGATCGGTAGTGGCCCGCTTTCAGGCAAGTTGGCCAGTTCCGTTGGGTTACCCATCCAGACGGCTTTCTTCTTTGCCGCCGCCGCGGCATTGCTGGGTGGGGTGTATTTTTGGTGGCTGAGAACGGGCTTTGCCGAAGTGGAGCGCCGGTCTGGCGATAAGGCTCGGATGGGGCTGAGATCGGCGACGGATGTGCTGCGCTCACGTTCAGCGTTGTCCATTTTGATGGTGGGGCTGGGGGGCGCGATCTTCGGTGGCCTGGGCAGTTTCCAGACCAGTTATGCAGCCAGTCAGGGGCTTGACTACTCCCTGTTTTTCATCGGTTTCATGGGGTCGGCTATCGTTTGTCGGTTGTTGATTGCCGGGTGGGTGGTCAGCCGTGACCCTTTCGCGACTTCTTGCCTGCTGACCACGCTGATGCTGGTCGCCGTGACGGGGTTCGGTGTGTGGGTCCATGACAGTCTGAGTTATGGGTTGACCGCCGCCTTGCTTGGGGTCGGTTATGGTCTCAACTATTCGGTCATTAATGGCTTGGCTGCCAACGAGGCGCCACCCGGGCTGACCGCACAAGCACTGCTGCTTTTCAGCCTGTCCTACTTCATTGGCGTATTCGGGTTTCCCTTTATCGCCGGCAAGCTCATCAGCAGCACGGGCGTGAATGGGATGCTGCTTAGTGTCGGATTGATCGCTCTTTTTGCCTGGGCCTTGAGTGTCAGTCGCTGGCTGGCCTGGCGATTCTGGAAACCAGCCTCTCTCTCTCGGAATGAAATACTCTCCGCTGGCGTGGGGCGATAGCTTCCCGGTGGGGGTGGGAGTTTGAGCACAGGTGCAAGAAGGTCGTGAAGACTGAAGACTGAAGACAGAAAGGCACGGCAAATTGCTTGATGAACGGCTGCTCGTGGAACCTCGCCACTGAATAGTATCAGGCAACCTCACAGCAGTATCGGGCAAAGGTTTCTGGGCACATGCCGTTAAGGTTCTCCTGGAAGAGCGTCTTATCAACTGCATTGCTGTGAGAGGACATCATGACCAGATGGATGAATTTCGCTTGGCGCGTCCAGGCGCTTGCACTGTCTTTAATATTTTTTACGAACAACGTCTGGGCTTCGGAAAACACCCCGCACGCGAATGCGACGCTGGTCCGCCAGGCGTTCACTCACTGGCAGCAGGGCAAAGGCACGGTGTTCGATCTGCTGGCGCCCAATGCGAAATGGACCGTGGCCGGGACGAGTCCTGTTTCCGGTGTCTATAACAGCAAGGCTGAGCTGGCCCAAGTCGTGCGGCCGATTACCGCGCGACTGGCAACACCGATTGTCCCCACGGTGCAGAGCATCGTTGCTCAGAATGATGTCGTGGTTGTTCTGTGGAACGGAACAGCCATGGCGCTTGATCGCAAACCCTACAACAACACCTACCTGTGGCACATGACCTTCAAGAATGGTCAGATCATTGAAGTCACAGCCTTTCTGGACACTTACGTGCTGAACGATCTTATCCGGCGCGTAGAACCCCCACAGTAGTGGCTGGACTATCTTGTTGGCTGTGAAGCAGTTCGCTTTTGCGTAGTGTGCTCTGCAAAAGGTTTACTCGATTCAGAACAAAAACTGGAGATGCGTGGTCTCTGTCAGTACCCCAAGTTCGTCTCTCCCTGAGGTCGCACATGAGTCTGATCGATTGCCCTGAATGCGCTTCCAGAATTTCCGACAAGGCCTACGCCTGCCCACATTGCGGCAATCCTTTTCGGGAGCCGAGTTTCCGCCTGACCGAAAAGAACGTGGGGCAGATTGCCGGGGTGACCGGCGTCTGGCTCACCGCGCCCTGGATCGCGCGGATGGTCTTTGGCGTGGTGGCCGTGATTGCGGTGGCCGCGGTGTTGATCTTGCGGTGACCCGTATCCGCGATTGTCGGCTTATGTATTCAACGGCAACTGCGGACTGTCCGGGTTCAACTGCTGCCGCCTGAACTGCCCCGGCGGCTGTCCGTGTATCTGGCGAAAACGCCTGGAAAAATAGGCCTCGTCGGCAAACCCGCACAACCTCGCCACTTCGCCCACTGGCCGTGTTCCGTTGAGCAAGTAATTGCGCGCCGCATGCATCCGACGTTCGAGCACCAGCTCGGTAAAGGTCTTGCCAATTTCCTTGCGCAGCCAGTGGGTCAGGTAGGTCGGTGACAGGTAAGTCGCCGCGGCCACCTTGATCAGGTTGAGGTCGGGGTCGGCGATGTTCTTGCGCAGGTACTCGGACATCCGGCCCAGCGCATCGCGTCGGCTGACTTCGGCGGCGTTCTCTTCGGCCAGGCGCTTGAGCGGCTCGGCGTACAAGGCGCAGACGCTGCCGATCAGTTGCAGCAACAAGCCCTTGAGCATCTCGCGGGTGCCGAACTGACGGTTCTGGTCCAGGCCACGCATCTGCTCGATCAGCGCGCAGGCTTTGGCGAAATCCTCATCCCCCAGAATGAAGTCCAAATGTTCCTGGAAACGGAACGGCGACAGTTCCGGCGCCAGCAGAATCGAGACTTCTTCCAGGTCCATCGGGTCGCACTGCAGATGCGGCAGCAGGAAGGTCTGGGAAAAATTGATCACCATGAAGTTGCTCTCGGCCGGGTGCGGAATCACGTGCACGCGGTGGGGCAGGATGAAGGCCAGGGTGTTGCGCGGGAACGGACGTTCGACGTTGCCAATGTGTTGCACGGTGTCGCCACCGAGGTTGATCTGGATCTGGAAATACTCGTGGCGATGCGGGCTGGTTTCGGCGCGCCGGCCCTTTTTGTCGCGAATGTAGAAATCCGTCAATTCGCTGCGTTGCTGCATGACATAGGTAGGGACTCGGCTCGGTGATGACATCTCCAGGGAATCCTTTGCGGTGCATGGCGGTGATGACGATTGTGACGGTGTATCTGGATGACTTTCAAGAAGTCATACGATGACGAGGCCGTTGGCGTGAATTTTCTGTCTCTCGAAAATGTAGGGCGCTTGTCCAAGAATGATAAATTCTGCTTTGTTAATTTATGTTTTAAAAACAAATAGTTAACTTGAACTTAAAAAGAATATGAAAAAATTCACCAATCTGATTTTTTTGGACAGGTTCCTTGGACGCGGTTTTAAACGGGAAAAATGATCTAACAGCTCAGTTGATTTTGATTTGTTGTACGACCACTGTTGAGCCACGCAACCCGACCCTCCATCCAAAAACAATCAAAAGGTGCGCACATCATGAACCTGTTCCTGCTTCTCGCTGACCCTCCCGACCGCTCCTGCAACAGATCCTGTTGCAAGGTCTCTTCGAACACCTGACATCGGCTGTTCGCACCTTTCATTCCTGTAGCGATTGTTCTGCCCCGGCATCGAGGGCATTGATTTCGGCTGCTCGTAAACATTTCGACGCTTCTAACAATAACGAGGTCCACTCATGTCGAATTCCCACACCTCCCAGACCGCCGCAGCACCGGTGGTTGCCGGCGCCCGGGACGCCGCAGTACCAGAACGCCTGCCGTCACGGCGGCGCTGGTTCATGCTGTCGCTGCTGCTGATCGCGACGATCATCAACTACATCGACCGGGTGAATATCTCGATTGCCGCGCCGTTCCTCGCCAAGGACCTGGGCCTGGACAAGATCGAGATGGGCCTGATTTTTTCCGCGTTTGCCTGGACCTACGCGATCGCACTGGTGCCCGCCGGCTTCATTGCCGATCGCTTCGGTTCCCGGTTCACATACGGGGTGTCGCTGATCAGTTGGTCGACCGTCACCGTGTGCCAGGGCTTGGCCACGGGCTTCGCTTCGCTGTTCGGTCTGCGCCTGGCCGTCGGCGCAATGGAAGCGCCGGCTTTTCCGGCCAACAGCCGGGCGGTCACGGTGTGGTTTCCGGCGCGTGAACGGGGCCTGGCCAGCAGCATTTACGTGTGCGGCCAGTACTTGGGCACGGCGCTGTTTACCGGTGCGCTGCTCTGGCTGGCGACCACTTATGACTGGCGCCATGTGTTCTACAGCACCGGCGCACTCGGCATCGTCTTCGGTGTGGCCTGGCTGTTTTTGTATCGCGACCCGATGAACTGCAAGAAAGTCAGCAAGGAAGAACTCAAGTACATCGAAGCCGGGGGAGGGCTGGTCAAGAGCAGTCAGGAGCGTACCCGCTTCAACTGGCGGCAGATCGCCGAGCTGTTCAGCTATCGGCAGGTCTGGGCGATTTGCATCGGTAAGTTCGCCAGCACGTCGGCGCTGTACTTCTTTCTCACCTGGTTCCCCACGTACCTGATCGAAGAGCGTCAGCTGACCATGATCAAGGCGGGGATCTTCGCTGTGCTGCCGTTCGTGGGCGCGACGGTGGGCATCCTGCTCGCCGGGATCGTGTCCGACCTGCTGATCCGTCGCGGCTACTCGCTGTCCTTTGCCCGCAAGTTGCCGTTGGTGGTCGGGTCGATGCTGGGCATGTCCATCGTCCTGGTGAATTTCACCGACTCGAACGTGATCTGCATCGCCGTGCTGACGGTTGCCTTCTTTGCCCAGGGCATCGCTTCGTCCTCGTGGGCGGCGGTGTCGGAAGTGGCGCCCAAGGAACTGATCGGGCTGACCGGCGGGATCACCAGCCTGGCGGCCAACATCGGCGGGATTGTCACCCCCATCGTGATTGGCGCGATCGTCCACAAGACCGGCTCATTCGCCTTGGCCTTCTGGTTCATCGGTGGCGTGGCGCTGATCGGCACCTTGTCCTATTCGTTGCTGCTTGGCCGTTTGTATCGCATTGAACTGAAGGCGCGCTGAGCCCGGAAAAAACCGTTTTTCTCCAACACGAGGCGGCATTCCTCCAACTTCGCCAGGGATTGCCGCCGTACGCTGACGCTTCCAACAGGACTTTTATCAGGATGAACATGCCCGAGTATGTCTTTACCCCGGACCTGCCAGTGACCTTGCCGGTTGTCGGCACCCCGCAGCGTTTTCCCGTCGGCCGGGTCTTTTGCGTTGGCCGCAACTATCCCTGGCCTGATACCCAGGGTGAATCCCGAGTGCCACCGGTGTTTTTCATGAAGCCTGCCAGCTGCGTGGTGGAAGCGGCCGGTGAGGTGGCGTTTCCATCGGTGACCGAGGAGTTCGCCCACGAAATCGAATTGGTCGTGGCCATCGGTGAGGGCGGCGCCAACATCCCTGAGAGCCAGGCGTTGGCTTATGTATGGGGCTACGCGGCGGGTCTGGATCTGACCCGGCGTGATGTCCAGCGCATGGCCAAGCGCAACGGTTTGCCATGGGAGGGCGCCAAGGTGTTCGACGGCGCCGCGCCAATGACCGCCATCGTGCCGGTCTCCCGGGCGGGGCACCCCGATGGCGAGTTGTGGTTGAACGTGAACGGCCAGGAGCGCCAGCGCGACAGCCTCGACAGCCAGATCTGGTCGGTCAGTGAAGTGATCGCCCGCATCTCCCAATCGGTGGCGTTGCGGGCCGGCGACCTGATCATGACCGGCAGTCCGTCAGGCGTTGATGTGTTGCAGCCGGGTGATGTCATCACGGCTGGCATCGACGGTATTGGCGAATTGGAAATGCGCGTCGGTCCGCGTTTGTCTTACTGAATTCGAGAAAGGAGAACCCACATGTCCAACACATTGAAAGTGGCTTTGGTGACTGGCGCCGGCAGCGGGATTGGCCGTGCGGTGGCCCTGGGCCTGATGGAAGACGGCTACACACTGGTGTTGGCCGGCCGCCGGCCAGAGCCCTTGCAGGCATTGGCCGAGTTGGCGGCCAGCCAGGGTCGCGAAGCCTTGGCGGTGCCCACTGATGTGCGCGACCCGGTCAGTGTCGATGGGCTGTTTGCAACCATCGCCGAGGTCTACGGACGCCTGGACGTGGTGTTCAACAACGCCGGGGTCAACGCGCCCGCCGTGCCGCTGGATGAGCTGACGTTCGAGCAGTGGCGAAACGTGATCGACACCAACCTCAACGGCGTTTTCCTTTGCGCCCGTGGCGCCTTCGGCCTGATGCGCCGGCAGCAGCCCCAGGGCGGACGGATCATCAACAACGGATCGATCTCGGCCCACACCCCACGACCGTTCAGTAGCGCCTACACCGCCAGCAAACACGCGGTGCTGGGGCTGACCAAATCCCTGGCCCTGGACGGACGCGAATACAACATCGCCTGCAGCCAGATCGACATCGGCAACGCCCTCACTGAGATGTCCGTGCGCATGACCAAGGGCGTACTCCAGGCCAACGGCAGCATCGCGGTGGAACCGATGGTGGACGTCAAGCACGTCGCCGACGCGGTGCGCTACATCGCCGGCCTGCCGTTATCGGCCAACGTCCTGAACATGACCGTCATGGCCACGGCCATGCCGTTTGCCGGTCGCGGTTGAGCCAGTCTTTTTTATTCTGTTACGAGGTCTACATGAAGCCAGAAGTCTTGCAACTCAGCCCGATCCTGATCCCTGAAATCAACGCCCGGCTCAACGAGCTGTTCACGGTGCGGCGCTATTTCGAACAGGCCGACAAACAAGCCTATCTGCAAGAACACGGGGCCAATATTCGCGGTGTCATTACTGGCGGGCATACCGGCATCAGTCAGGCGCTCATGGCCCAACTGCCCAAGCTGGAAGTAGTGGCGGTCAACGGCGTAGGTACCGATGCCGTGGACCTGGCCTACGCCAGGGATCGCGGAATCCGCGTGACGGCCACCATCGGCGCGCTGACCGAAGATGTCGCCGACCTGGCGATTGGTCTATTGATTGCCGTGTGTCGCGGGCTGTGCACCGGTGACCGTTACGTGCGCTCAGGCCAATGGCCCCACAGCCCGACGCCACTGGCCCCGCTGCCATTGGCCCGTCAGGTGTCCGGCATGCGCATCGGCATCGTCGGCATGGGCCGGGTCGGTCGCGCCGTGGCAACCCGCGCCGCCGCGTTCGGGTGCTCGATCAGCTACACCGACTTGCAGCCCATGAGTGACGTGAGCCACACCTTCGTCGCCGACCTCAAGCAACTGGCCCGCGACAGCGACGCCCTGATCCTCGCGGCCGCCGCCGACAAGGCTGAAGCCATCATCGATGCCGAGGTGCTGCGTGCCTTGGGCCAGGGCGGGTATCTGATCAATGTGGCCCGGGGCAAACTGGTCAACGAGGCCGACCTGGTGGCGGCGCTGACCGCTGGTGAAATCGCCGGTGTGGCGCTGGATGTGTTTGTCGATGAGCCGCATGTGCCCGAGGCATTGTTTGGCAATGAGCAGGTGGTGCTGCAACCCCACCGCGCGAGCGCGACGTTGCAGACCCGCACGCGGATGGGGGAGATGGTGGTGGCGAGTCTGGTGGATAGTTTTGCTGGGAAGGTGCCGCAGGGGTGTGTGACGGGGTGAAGGTTGGCCACTTCAGGGAAGCTTGAGGTGGCGATGCAATTGCATCAGTCGTATCCGGGTGGGAGCCGCGTCGCGACCTGGCTCCAACACCTGGCAATCTCCTTGGCAATGCTGCCGCGGCCTTTCCTGGGCTCCAGCTCATCACTTGCACTGATGTGCTCCAGCAGCCACTCATCCGTCCATCCCGCCCATTCACCCGCCACGGACCTGAGGTTCGCTTCGAGCACCGGGAACACTTCATTCCACAGGATGCTGTGGATTTCCTTTGGCGAATAATTGGTTTCAAGGACTACGCGAGCGATGTAGTTGTAGGTCAGGTCGTCGATCTCGGTATCCAGGAAGAACGAGGAAAGGGCCTGCCAGGTTTTCAGGCGGTTCGAGTCGACAGGGTTCATGTTTTTGTCTCGGGATGTGTAGGTGATAAGCCCATTTGGCCCAATGCTGCCGGCTAAATCGCCTGCTTGCCACTGTATGAGTCCCTCTGCTGCCAATAAATCGTTGTTGTTAAAAAACACAACCAGAGTACCATCGGCTCAAAGACAAGGAAGCCCATGGATATACTCACGCCATCACGTTTTGACGACGCTGCGATTTTGTACCCGAACGACAAGGCCGGGCTTGATCGATGCCTGCGCATTTTGAGGATGGCGCGCCCCAAAGCGTTCGCGGACCTGCAAAAGCTTTTCGGTACGCACGGTGTCGACTTGTTCAAGCCCAGAGCCGCAATGAACTGGGTGGTGATCGACGTAGGCGGCAATAATCTCAGGGTGATAGGTGGCGTCAACTACACCCGGCAGAAGATCTACGTCAAACACATCTACACGCATGCCGATTACGACGTTGCCAACGTCTGGTATGCAAGAAACAAAGGGGTAAGACGATGAGCGCAGCCCGGAACGACTTTCAAACCGTGATCGCAACGCTTGGCGAGCTACATGCGTTACTGGATCGCCTGCGCGGTGAGTTTGTGCATGGCATCAAGACCCCTGCCGACTATGAGCGTGCGACCGACCTGCTCGATGCGCTCACCGACGGGCGCGAACTGAGCAAGACTGAGGAGAAAATTCTCGTTGAGCTCGAGGACGAAATCCTGGCCTACCAGCGCAACTGCGAACAGTTTCGCGAGTCGAATGCCGCTTTTGAGGCGACCTGCACGCCTGTGCAATTGATCAAGGATCTGATGGAGACGCTCGGGCTCACCGGTTCAGACCTCCCTGAGATCGGTGATAAAACGGCGGTGTCCAAAGTGCTCAATGGCGATAGGCCTATCAGCCACAAGATGGCGTATGCGCTGGCGGAGCGGTTTGCGATGGAGCCGAGTGCTTTCTTGACCGCGACTTCAGCAAAGGTGGCGGCTCATATCGAAACTGTCCCTCTTTCCGTCAGTAAAACTTCAGCTCATTACCTTTTGCACGGGGATTCTTTGATCGCATATTCAGTGGAAGAGGCCGGTGCCGGTGAATACAAAGTAGTGACTTCGAAGGGTCGCAGAAAGACGGCCAAAGAGCCGGACAAGGGGTAGGGCAATTATCTGCTGATCAGGGGGCCGGGTTGGTTGTCGATCCACGGGAGCTCAGGATGATACGCGGCCCGATACATCGGCCATTGCAGCCAATCCCCGAACCCTCTATAAAATCTCGCGCTGGCATCGCGTTCCTCTCGACCGCCGTTGGCCATGGATATCTGACCCGCACGGAGCATCATCGTGAGCCAATCGCCACGCCCCCTCAACTCCCGAACTGACATTTTTCCGCGCGTTACGTCCCGCGTCCTGCGATATACCTGGAGCCTCACCTTACTGACCCTGCTCACCGGCTGTGGAGCGCTGTCGGATGTCCGCTCTTTCTCCACCCCTTACTCAACGCCTGACGGTGGCGAGACCGCGCGCTTGCGGGTGATCAGCGATGGCATGGTCAGGGCTGTACCCAAGTCCGATTGTGTGGACTTCCGCCTGCCGGGCGCGGGTGTCATGGTGGCGTTCCGCGATGGCTACGCCAATCGCAACGGCGAAAGCCTGGGTATGCCGGATGACGACAAACACTCATCTTCCACGGTAATGACTGAGCTGCTGGTGCCTGCCGGGCAGCCCATCGCGTTTCATTACATAGGTGCTCAATGCTACAACATGTTCCGCTTTGTCCCTAAAGCAGGGGCGGACTACCAGCTGGACGCCGCGGGGCGATACAAGTGCACGGTGACCCTCAAGCAACTGTCCGTGAAAACGACCGAGCTTCCCCCTTTATCCTTGGAGGACAGCAAACTGTGCAGGGCGACGGATAACTTTTAGCGTGGAGGGTTTCCAAGGACGCCATAACGTTGAAAAAGGAGTTTCATCATGAGCCCCACCCCCACGTTCCCGACCCGCCGCCTCATCCTCACACCTCTTGAGCTGACGGATGCACCGGCAATTCAACAGCTATTTCCCCATTGGGAAGTGGTCCGTTACCTGGACAGCCGCGTGCCCTGGCCTTACCCGGATGACGGCGCGCTGACGTACGTGCGCGACCATGCGCTCCCCGCTATGGCAGCCGGACGCGAGTGGCACTGGATGATCCGTATTGCCGAAGAGCCGACACAGAGCATCGGCAGCATCAGCCTCTACGACCAGCCCGGCAACAACCGTGGCTTCTGGCTGGCGCCGCAATGGCAGGGAAAGGGTTACATGCGCGAGGCTTGTGAAGTGATCAATGCCTATTGGTTTGAAGCGCTGGGGCGCCCTGTCATGCAAGTGCCCAAGGCAGTGGGCAACCTTGCTTCGCGCAGGATTTCGGAGCACGAAGGCATGCGCCTGATCGGGACGCAGGAAGGGGATTTTGTCTGTGGGGTGTTGCTCAAGGAGGTCTGGGAGATGACGCGTGACGCGTGGCTTGAAAGGAAGGCCAAACCTGGAGCGCATTGAACGGAATCAAGCTTCGTCATCATGAGTTTCATCGTCGACATTGATCAAGGAAGAACACATGCAACCGTCACTCAATCGAATCATGCTGTATGTCCGGGACGTTCAAGCGACCTGCGATTTTTATGAGCGTCATTTCAGTTTTACCAGTGAAAGAAAAACCGATGACCGCGTCACCGAATTGAGCCCTGCAAACGGTGGCGCGATCCTGATGGTTCACCCGGCAGGGAAGGCCGTTAAAACAGGGCAAGTTACCGTAAAGCTTGTCTTTGATCTCCAGGATGTCGAGGGTTTCAAGGCAAAGTGCCTGGCCCAAGGCCTGAAGTTTGGCGCTACGCACAGGGCGGACGGTTACTCTTTCGCCAACGCCAAGGACCCGACGGTAATTCCATTTCCATCTCCAGCAGGGCGTTTGCATGCCGCTGAACTTTCAAAAGATGCATGCCAATGGCGATGACTTCGTTATTGTCGATTCGCGAAATTCGGCCAACCCGGTGACGAGTGCCATGGCCCAGCGAATGGGGGATCGGAACTTGGGCGTGGGCTTCAACCAACTCGCGGTGTTGCTCGATTGCGACGATGCCGATGCGCGCGTGATGTTCTGGAACGCGGATGGCTCCGCGCTGGACGTTTGCGGTAGCGCAACACGGGGAGCGGCGGATATGCTGATGCGCGAAGCAAATGTTGCTTCGGTAGCGCTACGCACCAACCGTGGTCTGCTCACGTGCGAGCGTACCTCAACCGGCGACATTTCCGTCGACATGGGTGCGCCGCTTTTCGACTGGTCGGACATTCCCTTGGCGCAAGCACTGGACACCGCTGTGTTGCCACTTGCCGGCAGTCCAGCCGCATGCAGCATGGGAAATCCGCACTGCACCTATTTTGTCGATGACCTGGCCAGCGTTGATATCGCGACCATCGGCCCGGCCATCGAAACCAACGCGCTATTCCCACTCAGGACCAACGTTCATTTTGTCCAGATCATTGATCGCACGCATATTCGGTTGCGCATCTGGGAACGCGGTGCTGGGGTCGCGCTGGGTTCAGGTTCTTGCTCGTGTGGCGCGGTTGTTAATGGGATTCGTCGTGGTTTGTTGGACAGCACCGTCGAGGTTGAATGTGATGGCGGGTGTGTGACGGTTCGCTGGGATGGCGTGGGCGCGGTCTTTCTTATCGGGCCGGTGGAGGCGAGTTTTTCGGGGACGATGAGTCAAGCTTGAGTTGGTAGGCGTTTCTATCCTGGAGCAGGGATTTACGCCCCAAGCCGGTGGCCGTTGCGACTGATGATTCCAGACGGCTTGGAACAGGCAGCCAGCCGTGAGCATGCATTGATTCAACCCGAGTGAAGGTAAGCGCGAGGTGATCTGCGCGTTGATTGGATTGGTCATTGCCATCCTGACCAAGCGTTCGACCGTCAATGTCATATTCATCCTTTTGGAATCGGTCCGGTCCTGGCGCCCCGACAGATGTTTGAGCAAAATCAGGTGAGCCAAGGCACCAAGCGCATAGATCTCAAGGACGCCCAATGATATTGCAAAGCCGGCCAGTGAAGGCTGATGACATCAAGACCCTCTGCAGCTTTGCGCAGGACGCTCGGGAACTGTTCTATATGTTCCCGAAAGCTCAATACCCTCTGACTGAGGCTCAGCTGTCTGACGCCATCGCTCAACGATTCGATTCGACGGTCATCGAGGCTGGGAACCGTGTCGTTGGTTTTGCTAACTTCTATCGGGCTGAAACAGGTGGAGTTTGCTGTATCGGCAATGTCATCGTTGCCCAAGAGGCACGAGGTAAAGGCGTTGCAACCTTTCTTGTGGAAACGATGACGGCCCTGGCGTTCGACCGTTATGACGCCACTGAGGTGCAGGTATCGTGTTTCAATGAAAACACGGCAGGCTTGCTGCTTTATCCAAAGCTGGGCTTTTTGCCCTTCGCTGTTGAAGAGCGAGTTTCTCCAGACAGTCGTAGAACCGCACTCATCCATATGCGTCGCGGTAGAACGGGCCGCCCCTAGATCCTTTTGAGCGGCTACCGCCAGAAATGCCTGAAAACCCAAGCCCATCCCAACGCGACTGATTTACAATACCGCATCTTCGACAGAGGCCGGTATTTCGTGGATGCGTTTTCCCTTGTCTATCAACACCTGAGCGCATGGGTAATCGCCCCCATCACCCAGCAGTTCCTCGACATCTTCAACTTGAACGGTCGGTTCGGAGTCCTGTTTCTCTGCGCTTCCTACGGTGTCGCCTATGGCCTGTTCCGTTTCAGAAAACACCGCCGCCTGACTGACGCTCGTTCGTTCTGGCAATTCATCGGTGGTCGTGGGGTGTACCTGCATCGTTCGGCGTTGCTGGACTATCGCTACTACTTCGTCCGGGCGATTCTCAAGATTGCCTTGGTGTTGCCCATTGTTCATCTGGTCGATCCGTACATCCTGCGCTCCGGGGATTACCTGGCTTTTTTCAGCAACCTCTGGGGCGCGCGTCCGCGCCTCGGTGAGAATTTTTCGCTCGCGTTGCTTTATGGGCTGGGGGTGTTCCTGGTGAAGGATTTCGTCCACTACTGGGCACACCGGGCGTTTCATTCGCGCTGGCTCTGGGCGTTTCACAAGGTGCATCACTCGGCGCCCGTGCTGGTGCCGGCCACCGCGAGTCGGATGCATTTTGTGGAGAAAATCGTCGAGAAGCTCGGCATCACCGCCTGCCTGGGTCTTTTCGCGGGTGGCTTCTGGTATGCCAGTGGTGGTGAGATCAGCCGCTACACGTTGTTCGGCGTGACGTACCTGGTGTTCATTTTCAATAGCCTGGCGGCCAACCTGCGTCACACCCATGTCTGGCTGTCCTTTGGTCCGGTGCTGGAGCATGTGCTGAACAGTCCGGCCCAGCACCAGATCCACCACAGCGATGCACCGCGTCATCTCAACCGCAATTTCGGCGTCAACCTGTCGCTGTGGGACTGGATGTTCGGCACGCTCTATGTCACCAGCACGCAGCCTGAGCACTTGCGTTTCGGCACCGGAGAACAGGACCATCAGCGTTACTTGACGGTGTATAGCCTGATTGTCACGCCTTTCGTTGAAACTGCCCGCAAGTGCCTGCCCGCGTTTTCATATCAACGCCAACACGGCACAATGCGCCCAACGCCTGCCATCGGATCAGCGAGTGCTGACGCAGGCGAGGTTGAGCGAAAATCCAGCAAGGAACGCCCATGAATTTCTTCAAGAAGCTCTTCGGTTCATCGAAAGCCCCTGAAACCCAAGACGACCAGCCCGCGCCGCAATCCCACGAGCTTGGCGACCTGACCGAGGCTGAAGCCGCCAATCTGGCCGTCCGGGAAGCCGGCGCAGCGTGCCTGGATCGTCATTGGAGCGCTGTTGGCACGGTCGAGCGGGATGTCCTTGCCTACCTGATCAGCCCGACCTTTTCCGGCGGCCCTTACTGGCCTTCGACCCGCCAGGCCTACCGCGTGGTTCGTCGTGGCGACACGATCATTCTCGCCACTGAAGGCCTGTCCGATCCATTCGATGATACGGAAGGAATGGGCAACGGCTTCGAGATGGAATTGTTCGTCGAAACCGCGGATATCCCCGAGCACGCCTATGGTCCTGTGGGGGAGGTCGATCCTTTCAAAGGCAGCTGGGCTTTCGAGCTGCTGGAGCACGTCGCCAAAACGGTGGCCGACGCTGGCGGCATCACCCACCAACTCGACCAATACGGGACGCTATCCCTTGAACTGCCAGGGCTCAGCCAATCGCACCACATGGGCGATCAACTGCCCAAGCTCTTCGTGACCGATGACGACTCCACCGGCGTTCTGCTCGGCGCCCCGGAACCGGATTTCCCTACCCAATTGGATGACATGCCTTTGTCCCCGGTCAGATTGGTGCCGGTGGTATTGATTACGGCGGCGGAGCTGGAGTACGTGCGTTCGGGAGGGCGAGCGGCGCGGGAGGATCTGGTGAGTCGTTTGCAGGCGGCGGGCGTTGGGCATATGAGCAGCCTGTATCGGGCGAGTGTGGTGTGATGCTGGAGCCGGTCATCGAACCTGGCGGTATCCCTTTGGCCTCCTGCTGACTCTTTCAATCCCATCTTCAAGGACGAACCCGTGACCGCATCCCCCGCCAAACTCATCTTCCTGCCCGGCGCCTCGGGCAACACCCAGTTCTGGCATCCGGTCGCTGAACGCTTGGCCCACCCGGCGCAGCAAGTACACATCGGCTGGCCCGGTTTTGGAGACACGCCGCCTGTGCCTGACGTGACCGGCATGAGTGACCTGGTGGCGCGTGTGCTGGCCGAGATCGACCGACCCACAGCGCTGGTGGCGCAATCCATGGGCGGTATCGTCGCTGTGCTCGCAGCACTTGAACGCCCTGAGCTGATCACCCACCTCGTGCTGACCGTCACCTCGGGCGGGGTGGACATGTCGGCGCTGGGCGCACACGACTGGCGCCCGGATTTTGCGGCGGCCAACTCGACACTGCCGAGTTGGTTTCTCGACGACCGCACCGACCTCACGTCTCGCTTGATCGAGTTGCGCATGCCGGTCCTGCTGCTCTGGGGCGACGCTGATCCGATCAGCCCCGTTCGTGTTGGCCAGTACCTTGCCCAGCTGTTGTCCCGCGCTGAACTGCACGTTTTTCCTGGCGCCGATCACAGCCTGGGCTTCACTCACGCAGATGAGGCGGCGAGGCTGATCGAGAGACATCTGGCGAGCGAGTAAGCGGAGCACTTGTTATCAAAGTGTCGGACTGATTGTGCGGCGCGGCGTGTTTCAAGACCTCCAGGACCCAATACCTTTTTCGAGACATCAATGACTGACTACCGCGGACTCATCCTCGAAGACACCCGTGAAGGCGCCACCGAGCGTGCCATCACGCAACTGGAAGCCAGCCTGGGGGCTCGCTTGCCGGACGACTATCGCCAATTCCTCAAGACCTGCAACGGCGCCTATGTGGAATACGATGTGCTGGCGACCCTGGCCAATGGCGATGAGGAACTGCTCAGTTTTTCACTGTACGGGCTGGACCCGGACAAAGAATATGAATCCAACCCCTTTGAACTGGAGCAACTGCGGGCCCAGCCCGGTTTCCCCGCAACGGGATTGTTGCCGATCGGTCGCGACGGCGGCGCGAGTATCTTGCTGCTGGACCTGCGGGAAGGGCGCCAGGACGTGGCGGCGATGGTGGCGGGCCTACCTGCCTGGACCGGTCGCCGTCAGCAGGGTGATGAGTACGTGGTGCTGGCGGATTCTTTCAATGGCTATCTGGATTCTCTGCATTTATCGCAAGAGCGGATCGAGGAGCATATCAATCACTTCATCATTAGCCCTGAGAGTATTGAGGCGACGTTGGAGTGGTTGGATAAGGGCAGTCCGGGGTGGCGGGAGCGGTATCGGGAATTGTGGAATGCGAGGGTTGTGGATCGGTTGATTTGAAGACTGATTGGGTGGATGAATTCCGGTCTTGTCCCCTGGAGGCTGTTTACCTCTACTTCCCAAGTCGTCGCCACCAATCGGCAGCTTTACGGGCGTTCGTAGCTTTTTTAAAGACTGCGGATTTTGGCGATGCTTCCAGATAAAGCCGGCCTTCATCTGGAAGCAGAGAAATAGGTAAAGACGACCTATTGATTCGAGCAGAATTATCTTGGCTGTCTTGCCTAAGGCTTCAGGCAACAATGTTAACTTTCGATAAGCTATGAGCGATGCAAGTGGGCGCTATAGACACGAAGCGGCCTTGGTCAGCACAGTAGCTGTAACTTCGATCTTCAGTCAGCAAGGACATCTCATTGAACGACTCTGAACATGTGAAAGAACTGTGCGCCCGTTTCAACTCTGGAGAACATCTGAAGTTTACGTTTTTCTGGGGGCACCAGCGCAGCAAAAATGCTGTTACGGCTTCGTGCTTCAGCCAATGGTTCGAGGCCGGGTTCATTGTCGAGGGGCAACATTACCCGACAGCCGAACACTTCATGATGGCCGAGAAAGCGGCCTTGTTCGGCGATCAGGACATTCGTGCGCAGGTGCTCCGCGCTCCTACTCCTAATGCCGCCAAGGCACTGGGCCGCAACGTGCGCGGCTTCAATGATAAGGTTTGGCTGCAACACCGATACGACATCGTCGTTCGAGCGAACCAGGCCAAGTTCTCTCAGAATCCGCAGTTGAACGAATACCTTCTACAAACCGGTTCGAGCGTTATTGTCGAAGCCAGCCCGGTTGATAACATCTGGGGTATAGGGCTCGCACAGGACAACGCGGATGCGAACAATCCGAATCTGTGGAAAGGCTTGAATCTGCTGGGATTTGCGCTGATGCAGGTGCGGGACGGGGAGTAAGTTATCCCTTCGCCGCTTGAATCCAGTCCTCAATCGAGACGCTTGATGGCGCGTGCAAGATTTGCGCGTGCCTGCTGCTCGAATGCGTCGAAGTACGCTGCGGTCGTATAGATCCGCCCGCGCGCCAGGAAGCCTTCAAGGACCTGGCGCCGCTTTTGGCGGTACACCGGCAGCGGCACAAACTGGTACTCGCGGCGAATTTGCTGGTCGTATTCCTCGAACCGCTCGAACGATGCCCCAAGGATCGCCAGATCCGTGTCCACCAACACCGCTTCGTCTGCCGAATTCGGGGCGCCGTCGTGTCGCGTCACCATCACCAGGTCGTAAAGCCTGCGTCGTGTTTCATCGCCCAGGCCACTATCACGTGCCACGTCGTCCAACCATTGCGCACTGCGCAGCTCATTGTCGCTGCGAAGGGGGTCGTAGATCGCGTCATGGAACCACAGCGCGAGGTCGATTTCGGCGGGGGCCTGGCAGGCCGCATTGACGAATCGGCGTACTTGAAGACATTCCTTCAGGTGCTGGAGGGTGTGGTAAGCGCGATGCGGCTCGCAGTAATGTCGAATGAGTTCTTCGTACGTCTCTCGTGACGTGCATTCGACGCCAAGCTTGGCCCAGACGCGAGCCCAGGCGTCGAAATCCGTGCCATCAACTGCGTCGAGGTCGCCCTGTGGGCTGGCCGGGAATAGACCGTTTTCTTCTGGCGAACCCGTCATCGTTTCTCCTGCACTTCAAAAATGAAAAAGATAATTATTGAGCATCACCCGCCGGCGCGTCGTCGGCATCGTCTGCTGGCGCTCCGTAAGGTGCGCCAATCTCGACCCGATCAGCCTTTACCCAACCGGTATAGTCGTCGCCGCTCTTGGCGATGAAGTTCACTTCCAGCCATGATTCGTCTTCAAGGCTGGAGTAAACGGTGAGAGAGTCGCCGGGGATTACGAAAATCTTTTTATTGGCACAGGCTTCATCTGGCGCTTCGTGGAAATGCAGGCGCCCAGTGCCAATGACCTTGCCTTGCACTGACGGATGAAACTCAGGCACCGTTCCGGAGATCTTTTCCGCCAGGGCCGAACAGTTGACAGCGGCCTGGCTCAGGCTGCTGAAAAGGCACAGGCACAATAAGCTTGAACGCAGATACATCGTGGCGAATCCGTTTGGGGTGGAGGCGTAGGATAGTTAAGTCAGAAACTATTGGGAAAGAGACATGAAAAAAGGGGACTGGAAAAAGTGCAGAAAGAGGTGCTCATCTGCAAATACCCTGCTATCCAAACCATCCACTCAGCAACACCGCGCCCAACGCGACTAACGCGGTATTGAGACAGACCAGCGTGAAGCCAAACCTTACCAGTTCGCCTTCCTCCTTGGCCTGGGTCTTGGCAAGTCCCAGGATCAGCATGACAACCGACAGCGAACCCAGCGCTGCATGCCCTGCCGAGCTGTTCTGGACGGCAGCCAACAACAGGCGAGAGGATTCGGGCAACATCGCGATGGCCGGCATGAAGATCGCGTTGCCGCCAACATTCGACCCCGTCATGTAGCCTGACAGCGCGCCAAACAGGGCAACCAGCGACGTCGCGGCGGCGGGCGACAGGCCCGCCAGCATTTGCATCAAGCCCGCGAGGAAGCCGGCCTTCACCATCATCTGCGACATCGCGAGGAAGAAGAAAATGGTCAACAGTGGTCGCTTCGCCCGCGCCACCAGCGCAGCAGGCATACTGACGTCGAGTGCTGTCTGGCGTTGTGTGTGGCGCGTGTGAACCCCTAGTCCGATCAGCACCAGAACCAGTGCCAGGCCTGGTGAGGAGAGTGGCTTCCAGGTGACCTGAGCGCCCTGTACAACCCAGTGATCCTGCCAGGAGGTGATCGCCCACACCATCTTCAATGCGACAATGCAGACAATCAGCACCAGATACGGCCATGCCTGACGCGGCCATTGCACTGCACCGCGCTCGCTATCGTTGCGGCGCAAGCGCCACAGCCCAGCAGAGAGTACCGCTGCGGCCGTCACCAGGCCCGCGGCCACGCCGGCCACTTCCGGCCCCAGCCACCGACTGGCACTGTAAAGCACGCCAACAAACAGCAGCCAGAAAGCCCCCAACGCCCTCCATTCCCGCGAGTCACGAACGCCTGCAAGAGATAGCGCGATTGCACTGAGGACCAAAAAAACCGGTGCGCTGGTCAGTGCCGAGGTCGATGCCAGCGCGGTTGCGTCCAAGTGAACCAACGAAGCACCAATGACCGATGCCAGGCCCAGTGTTCCCCAGGGCATGATTGCCATGCCGGTCAGTGCTATTCGTAGCGCGATCCGACGCTCGAAGAGACTGAGCAGCAGGGGCACCGTGGCGATCAACGACACGCCGAAGCCGGTCATCGCTTCGAGCAGCGGTGCCAGTCCAAGAACGATAAACACTACTTGATCGCCGCGCCCAAGCCCCAGTGACTGCACCCATCGGCTAAGCGCGAGGTTGACGCCCATGCGCTCGATAAAAATCACGAAGACCAGACCTGGAACGATCACGAAAGCCGTACTTGCAAACAGCACGGCCGTATCTTGAGCGGCGGCCACCATACTGCCTAGGCGCCACGCGTCTGCAGCGCCGGCGAGCCAGAGCACCAGGACCAATGCAGTGCCTGCAATGGCGGCGTGCATGGGGGGCCGGCGCAGCACGACAAGCATGGCTGTAACCAACAGGACAGGGGAAAGATGGAACAGTGCGAGCATGCCAATAATATCCTGTGTGTGTTGCGACTAAGGCTGCGTACGCAGACTGCTGGCAAGATAATATTTCTCTTGGCTAGATAAAGGGGCGCGGTTTTCTGTTAGTTTTCGAGAAAATTTCTCACGGGTTTGCCATGGCCAAAAACGACGCAGCACTTGAATCGTTGGACAAATTCGACCGTGCCATCCTGGACCTCGTCCAGCGCGACAACACGATGCCGCTGCGCCTCATGGCCGAGCAGGTCAATCTTTCCACGGCCGCCGTTCAGCGCCGCATCAAGCGGATGGAGGCAGGGGGCGTCATCACGGGCAACGTAGCCATCGTGGATCCCACCGCGGTAGGACGGCCGATCACGATCATTGTGGAAGTGATGGCAGAGCGCACCAGCATCGAGGCACTGGAGGCGATGAAGGCACACTTCGCGGTGCCCGAAGTTCAGCAGTGCTACTACGTCACCGGCGAAGTGGATTTCGTCCTGGTATTAACCGTTGCCAGCATGAACGAATACCAGACGTTGGCGCGGCGATTGTTTGCCGAAAATTCCAACGTTACCTGGTTCAAGACAATCGTGGCGCTGGACCGTGTGAAAGTCGGGCTTAATGTGCCGAGCATGCCTGTGGGAAAAGGGATGGAAAAGGGGGATTTACTTTTACTTCCATAAAACGAATCCGGCCGGGTCGGGCACGTGACTTTGACAGACGCTCACGTAGGGCGACGCGCTTACCCATGTTCCGCCGCCAACATCGACCTGAACTGAGCAATGATCTCTGAAGATAACCCGGCACCTTCGAACACTGCGCAGGTGAAGCTCACGGGGGCAGGGCCTGGAGCAGTGATGATGCGGTCCGCAACCACAGCTACTGGGCTGCTTCGATAAAACTCATTTCCTTCATAACCCACGGCATTCTTTTGCAAGAAGTCGGCGCTGTTCGAGGTATGAGGAACGGTGTCGAGAAGCCCCGCCCTGGCAAGTGCCAGGGTTCCTGCGCAGATTCCGGCAATTGTCGCGCCACTTGATCGACTAGCCTGAAGAAAGTCGCGAATATCGGGTGCTTCTGCACGTTCCCAGACCATTCCACCAATGACGACGACAACATCCGGTTTCCAGTCCAGGCATTCTTGCAAACTGCTATCAACCGTTACGGCCAATCCACCCTGTGAGCGGAACTGCCCCGTAGCAGGAGCGAAAAACCTGACGTCGATCCCGTAAAAAGGGGACGCGGTTCCAGCGATGAAAGCATATTCCCAGTCCGCAAAACCGGGTGTCAGTATCAAACCCACGCGTGCCATCGATCAGAATCCTCCATGAATGCCAAATGCCTACCACGGCATTTTCGTTAAGCCGCAGCGAGTCAGTACCACCGGTTACAAACTGCCTTTTTTGTCTGTAGGTGGCTGCGCCAGAAACTCCGCTATCAGCGATGCAACCTGCTGCTGAATCACCCCACGAGCACGACCATCACCATCTCGACAAATGATCCCATCCCCCGGCACATCCTCTTCGAGCATCCCCTCCGCACCAGGTTTGCACATCGACATGAAGCTGAAATGGCTTGCGTCTTTGATCTCGACATAGCGGCTTGACGCCTGGGGTAGGCGCTTGGCCAGGTTGGCAGATTCCAACTCGGCGGGAAGCTCTCGCGACGGTACACCGGCCGCGATCACCAGGGCGGGGACAGGCAGCGTGACCAAGCTTTTATCGGTCAGGCCCCGTGAAAGGCCCAGGTCCAATGTCACCACCGCAGTGACGCGTTTATCACGCCAATCGGCGGCCAGTTCGGCCTTTGATTCAGCGGTGCTGGCGGGATTCATCTGTTCGTAAACGGTGCAACTGGATAACTGCGAATGGGCTTTGCAGTCTTGGGCGAAGCGCTCTGGGTCGAAGCGAGCGCCGGCGATTTCCAGGGCGGTCCAGCCGCCGAGTGAATGGCCCACGGCTGCAATTCGTCCATTGGCGACCCGGCCAAATTTTTCAGGTTGAGTCGTGACCGCATCAATGACCCGACGCAGATCGACGGGCCGCAGCCATAACTGCGCCGCTGCTTGCGGGCTGCGGTCATGGGTGGTGCTGCCGGGGTGGTTGATGGCGGCGACGATGTAACCCTTCTGGGCCAAGGCACTGGCCAGCCAGATCTGGTTGCTCCAGTTACCCCGGTATCCGTGGGAGAGCACCACCAATGGATGTTCGCCGGCAGTGGGCGGCGCGTTACGCACGGCAGAGGCGCCGACAAACACCGCGTTATCGGCGATCAGTTGCGCGGTTTCGGTGGTTGCGCTGGGGTACCAAACGACCATCTCCAGTGCGCGGCCATTGTGCGGATCCAGGGTGGAAGATTGGAAACCGATGGGGTTTTCGTCAGCAAATGCGATGGTCGTCAGGCAAGCCAACAACAGGGCGCCGAAAGCTGTTTTCAATGTCGTTTCTTCCTTGATTAGACGAATGATGGGGTCGATAAGCACGGGCATTAAAGCTCAGATTCGAACCGCTGCGCATAACTTTTATCGACTAAAAACCTAGCCCCCGAAAGCAAACTCCGACGGTGCGAATCGGTCGCTGGTGTCCATACGAATATTGCGCAGCGCCACGGTTTCCAGGTGTGACGCGTAGAGCGACTCCGAGAAATAGCTGACCAGAATGGAACGACGGCGTGCGCCGATCACGTTCAGGCTACCCGCGTGCACCAGGTCGACATCGAACACCAGGATGTCACCGGCAGAGCCTGAAAGCTGTACGGCACGGGACTCGTCATTGAAGTCGAAGGGTGGGGCGCCTGGCTCAGGTCGATGGCTGCCGGGGACGATCCGTGTCGCGCCGTTCTCGGGGCCGTAGTCGTCGAAAAAAGCCAGGGCGATGGCGATGTCGCCTGGGCGCTGGGCTGACAAGTCGCGGTGCAGTTGTTGGTGGCCGTTACCCGCCAGGGGCTCGCGTCCTTCCACTTGGGAGAGAAAGAATCGCTCGCCGATCAACTCACCTGCCACCGCCAGTAGCTGGGGTAGACGACATACGGCCTGAATCTTCGAATCATCGTCCAACATCGAATAGCGCCAGTCCATGCCGCGGGGCACTGGCCATTGGTCCGACGGCCGCACACCTGCATCGAACACGGCACGAAGGTCGGCCAGCCACTCGGTCGGGATTGCTTGACGGAGCAGGGCGTAGCCGTCTTGGTGGAGTTGTTTGTGGTCAGGCATGGTTTTTTCGACTTCCTTGTGCGGACCTTTGGAAGGCTAGTATGCAAACCAAAGTGGGACCACCAGCCCTTGATGAGTCAGGGGCTCTGTAGGAGCTGTCGAGTGCAACGCCGTTCAAGCGGGAGCAAGCTCTCATGGAACAAATTGCAACCATGTGATTTTTAAGGCTGAAAATACATATCGATCGTTCCCACGCTCCTGCGTGGGAATGTCGCCAGGGACGCTCCGCGTTCCGCTTCTGGAAAGTGACGCAGAGCGTCACGGGATGCGTTCCCACGCAGAGCGTGGGAACGATCAAAAATAGATACCTCGTGGACGTCGCTCTAGTTCCCTGCGCGACAGCGCAGCGTCGAAGACGTGGCGGGGACTCCTCGCCACAGGTTGTCGGCTTGCAGGCTTATTTGGCGGGCATGCTTATAGAGTGGAGCCTACCGGTGCCGTATCTAATCTTCGGGCAATCACATCCATCACGTCGCACTCATCACGCAGTGGGATGCAGCAAAGCTGCGCCAGATCTTGCAAGGTCGCGGGGTCGATGGTCTGTTCATCGCGCATCGCCAAATTCTCCAGGAATTGGGTGGCGGCACGGATTTGGTAGGCTGCTGAGTCGAGCAGGATGTGCAGCGGGGCGGTGGTATCGACGTAGAGGGGTTGGTCGTCGGCGTTGCTGGTAAGGCCCATGTATTGATTCATAAGTAAGCTCCACTGGATAGTTTTGCCCACTGCGGGTCGCCAAACCCGGTCGCCATCTGGGCGACGGCAAAACTATAGACAGACGCCCCCACAAAAACGACGCAATAGATGGATAGGCAGGCCAATTCCCAACGATATGTAGGACCTTTCTGTAGCCCCACCCCCATTTTCGCCTTTCATCCCCCATTTGCCCCCCGATGCGTCCCACAATCCAATCGCGCATTCCCACCCGGCGCGGGATAATACGGCCCTGCTTGGGGTCACAAGCTTTTCCCCTCGTTGGTATTGGCGGCTCAGAAGGATCGAACGCAATGACAGATTGGCTCCAGAGCTATGGAGAAATGGCTGAGCGGGTTCGCCGCCATCCTTGGGAGGACACGCCGCTCGGGCCGCCTGCCCAGTGGCCCGATGTATTGAAGACCACCGTGGCGCTGAGCCTCGCCTCGCATTTTCCCCAGGCCATCGTATGGGGGCCGGACCTGATCACGCTGTACAACGATGCGTTCCTGCCGATCCTCGGCAGCAAGCCCGAGGCGCTGGGGCGGCCGTTCAATGAGGTTTGGCAGGAGGTCTGGAGCGATATCGGGCCGATCGTGCAGGGCGCCTTCGATGGGCAAGCGACCTTTATAGAGAACTTCCCCCTGGTCATCGAGCGCGGCGGCGGTCCTGAGCAGGCTTATTTCACCTTCTGCTACAGCCCCATCCGTGACCAGTTCGGCAAGGTCGTGGGCATGCTGGATACGGTCACCGAGACCACGTCCACGGTGTTCATGACCCAGCGCCTGGCCGTGCTGGATGCCATCGGCAATGCCGTGGCAAACGCCACCGACCCGCAGAGCATCATGGCAGCCACCACACGGATCCTGGCGGCGCACCTGAACCTGTCCAACTGTGCCTACGCGGACATGGATGAGGACGAGGACGGCTTCACCATTCGTGGTGATTGGGCCAGGGTGGGGTCGCCGCATATCCTTGGGCATTATCGACTGGCTGATTTTGGCCGACTGGCGGTCACTAACCTGCGAACTGGCAAGCCGCTGGTGATCAACGATAACCTCAAGGAGCTGGCGCCGGAGGAAGCGGCGACGTTCCAGGCCATTGGCATCGCGGCCACCATCTGCGTGCCGTTGATCAAGGGCGGGCGATTGACCGCGCTGATGGCGATCCACGATAAAACGCCGCGAGTCTGGTCATCCAACGACCTGGCGCTGTTGATGGAAGTCACAGAGCGATCCTGGGCCCACATCGAGCGTGCCCGTGCCGACGCTGCCGTGCGCGAAGGCCTGGCGGCCCTGGCCGAATTGAACGCGACGCTGGAAGAACGGGTCGAGGAGCGCACCACGCGCTTGAAACAGACCGAAGCGGCGCTGCGCCAATCGCAAAAGCTCGAAGCCATCGGCCAGCTCACCGGCGGCGTGGCCCATGACTTCAACAACCTGCTGACCATCATTCGTTCTTCGGTCGACTTCCTGCGCATGCCCAGCCTGTCCGAGGAGCGTCGGCAGCGCTACATGACGGCGGTGTCCGAAACCGTGGAGCGCGCCTCCAAGTTGACCAGCCAGTTGCTCGCGTTTGCCCGACGCCAGCCGTTGAAGCCGCAAGTCATCGACGTGGGCAAGCAAGTGCAGAGCCTGGGGGACATGCTGCAAACCGTCACCGGGGCGCGGATCCAGGTCCATGTCGAGTTGTGCGATCGGCCCTGTTACATCCGGGCGGATCTGAGCCAGTTCGAGACCGCGCTGATCAACATGGCCCTCAATGCCCGGGATGCCATGAATGGCCAGGGTACGCTGTGGCTTCGGCTCAGTTGCGGCGGTGGCATGCCGCCGATCCGTGGTCATGCCGGGGCCGGGCAATCCTTTGCTGCCATTGCCTTGGCGGACACCGGTACCGGTATTGACTCGCCAGTGCTCGAGCACATCTTCGAACCCTTCTTCACCACCAAGGAAGTGGGCAAGGGCACGGGGCTGGGCTTGTCCCAGGTGTTTGGCTTTGCCAAGCAGTCCGGTGGCAACGTCGATGTTTCGACCGTGGTGGGCGAGGGCACGGTGTTCACCTTGTACCTTCCAGAAGTGGCGCCCGAGAAAAACCACGAGCCGGTCAAGGAAGAACTCACCCACCTGCTGCCGGAAAAGGGCAAGTGTCGGGTGTTGATCGTGGAAGACAACCTGGAGGTGGGGCGTTTTGCCAACCAGATCCTTCAGGACCTGGGCTACGAAACTGCCTGGGCGACCAACGCCGAAGAAGCGCTGGAAATGGTCGGTCCGGATGCGATGGCATTCGACGCGGTATTTTCTGATGTGGTGATGCCGGGGATCAGCGGCATTGCCCTGGCCAGGGAACTGCGCCAGCGGCGCCCGGATTTACCTGTGGTGCTGACCTCTGGTTACAGCGAAGAGTTGGCCCACAGCGGCCATGAGGGCTTTGAATTCTTGTCCAAGCCCTATTCTGCGGATCAGGTTTCCCGGGTTCTAAACCGGACTATATTGGGGGCTGAATGAGTGTTTCCTTTTTGAAACAGTGAGTTCCATTCGTCGGCCAAGGGCTTTGTTGAATCAACAGTCTGTTGATGACCGACTAGTCTCATTGTCGTGAAGGTCGATATTGTCAGGCAACCGGTTGTTGCCGGTATGGGCCTCGATGAAGGGGAAAGGCAATGGGAGCACCGTATAGCGAGGAGAACACTGCCGCGTATCCGATCAATGAAGGGTTGCAGTGTGGCCAGTCGGCCTATCATGCGGACTTCGGTGACGAGCCGATCAAGTCCATCAGGACGAAGGTGGCCAAAGTGCAGCGAGGGGAGAAGGCCAAGTTCTTGCCCAGGGTCCCGGTCAGAAAGTGACGGCGGATCGTGGTAGGGGAGCTTGCTCCCGCCGGGCTGCATAGCAGCCCTTTTTTTTTGATCGTTTTTTTCATTCCCACACTCCTGCGTGGGAACGTCGCCAGGGACGCTCCGCGTTCCGCTTCAGGGGCCTCTCTACATAAATATTTTTCATCTTTTCTCAACTGGCATTTACTTTCACGTTTCTTTCACAAGCAGGTACGTACTCTCAGCTCATCCGTTAGAAAGCAGTACCTGCCCGTTTCCCCAGCGGGCTTTTTTTTGCCTGTTGTCTCGTCCTGAATAAGGTTTACACCTTCTGACCTATCCTCAGGGGGAACCAATGGATTCAGGAAAAAAGCGCAGTCAGCGTGATTACACGCTGAGCTTTAAATTGGCGGTCGTCGATCAGGTTGAAAAGGGCGAACTGAGTTATAAAGAGGCTCAACGGCGTTATGGGATCCAGGGCCGGTCGACTGTGTTGGTGTGGTTACGCAAGCATGGACGGCAGGACTGGAGCCAAGGCGCCTCCATTCGTGCCCAGAGGAACCGACCGATGGCCGAGCCAAATTTGCCGCTGACACCAGAGCAGCGAATCAAGGAGCTGGAGGAAAAGCTGGCCCTTTCCAACCAGAAAGCCCAATTTTTTGAAGCTGTCGTTGACGTACTAAAGAACGATTACGGTGTTTCTGTCGTAAAAAAGCGATCCGGCAAGTCCTCACCCAAGGGCAAATCGAAGGCCTGAGTGTCACCAGGGCTTGCCAGTTTCTGGGTATCTCACGGCAGGCGTATTACAAGCGCAATCGAGCTTACGACGCACAAGCCAGCCACGCGCAAAAGGTGCTGGGGTTTGTGCTGGAGACACGCCTTGAAATGCCCCGGTTGGGCACCCGCAAGCTGCATGGCCTTATGCAATCCGAACCTGAACTGACGCAAACGGTAGGCCGAGATCGGTTGTTCGATATTTTGCGGGATCATCGACAACTGGTCCCACGCAAACGCGCTTATCACAAGACGACCGACAGCCATCATCGCTTCCGTCGACATCCGAATCGGCTCAAGCCCGGCCCTGACCAGGTCACTGCGACCGGCCCGGAACAGGTCTGGGTGGCGGATATAACCTACTTACCGACCGAGCAAAGCGTCGCTTACGTAAGTCTGGTCACTGATGCGTTCTCGCGCAAAATAGTCGGCCATCACGTGCATGAAAGCCTGCATACCGAGTCAGTCATCCGGGCGATGACGAAAGCTCTTCGCCACCGAAGAACCAATCAACCGTTGGTACATCACTCAGATCGGGGCTCGCAATACTGCTCTGATCTCTACCAAAAGCTGCACGCCAAACATGGCGTCAGGTGTTCGATGACTGATGGCTACGACTGCTACCAAAATGCTCTAGCGGAACGAGTGAATGGGATTCTGAAAACAGAATTTCTTTTACACCGTCCCAAAGACCTTGCCCAAGCCAAGCGCATGGTTGAGGAATCGATAGAAACCTATAACCGTAAGCGACCTCATCTGTCCCTGAAATACAAAACGCCCGATGCGGTGCATCGGGCGTTTTGAGACTGAAACAGGTGTAAACCTATTTCAGGACTAGACATGTCATAAAATAAACCCCCGTTTTGTTGTCCAACCATCATGGCTGACGCTGTCTGGCGTAAACTCGCGCCCGCGCGCACCGGCCATTTCTCCCCGATGCGGCATTTTTGAGGTTTCTATCATGCGTTTGACTTTGTCCACCTTGGTACTGGGGTTGGTGGTTGCCCAGGGCGCGATGGCTGCCGGCGACGGTACCGCCGCGGTCGGCGGTGGTCTGGGCGGTGTATTGGGCAACGTGGTCGGCCAGCAGATGGGCGGCAGCACCGGCGCCGCGATTGGCGCGGGCGTTGGCGGCGCAGCCGGCAGTGCCGTAGGCGCTCGCAAGGGCAGCCGCACCGAAGCGGCCATTGGCGGTGGCTTGGGGTCGGCTGGTGGTTCGGTTGTCGGTAACCGTCTGGGCGGCTCGACCGGCTCCACCATCGGCGCAGGCATCGGCGGCGCGGCGGGCGGCGCGTTGGGCAGCAACCTGTCCAATGACAACGACCGTCACTCCAGTGGCAAGAAGTACAAGCACAAGAGAAAGCATCGTTAAGCGGATGCTTGGATGAATAGACCCGGCCTTGTGCCGTGATGCTGTTCATCTGGAAAAAACGGCGCTTCTTTCAGAAATGGGAAGCGCCGTTTTTTTTTGCTTCTTTTGATGCCCAAAGCAAGCGCAACAGACAGCTCCAGCCGCTATGCAACCGCACCACCGCCATCGCGAGCAAGCTCGCTCCCACATTGGGCCGCAGTGAACATAGAACTCATGAACACCCGAGATCACCTGTGGGAGCAAAGCTTGCTCGCGATGAGGCCAGCAAACCCAACATCCATGTGACTGAGCCACCGCCATCGCGAGCAAGCTTTGCTCCCACAGATGTGATGGGTGTATGACCGGGAGAACCAGGTCGGCTATCAGGCCGCCACACGGTGGCCCACGTAGCAATGCTTGTGTTCAGGCACACCGAGCCTAAGCGAGGTGCCGAGTGGTGGGCATAAAAGCGTTTTGCTTACTTTTGACTGGGCCGGCTTCCGGGCTTTTCAAAAGTGACCCGCCGTAAGGGCGGAACCATAAGCCGCCGTTACCAAAAAAACGGATATACACTCCAACCTGCCCCCCCCAAAAAAAACGGCAAATCAAAATCTCCGGAACGATTGCCATCCCCCCGCTTCGAACTCATACATCCATCAACAATTGCGAGGTGTACCATGACGCCGCAAACGCAAGGCCAGGAAGAACAAGACTCCTCGGGCGCACCTGTGGTCAATGACCCGGGCAATGAAGACCCCGGTTCCCTGATGGATGACGCCCAGGTTCCCTTGATCGAGGAAGATGAAACCCCGGAATACCCGCTGCCTTCGCCCACCAACTCCCTGAGCCGCGACCAGCGTCCACCCGATGACGATGCGGGCGTCGAGCAAGTACCCAGCGACGATGAGGATGTCGAAGCGACCCCGGATGACCCGGACATCGCCGGTGACGATGCCTCCGGCAAGCCGAGCTGATCGCAGGTCCGTCTGTCGATTCAGCGGCACCATCGTCCCGCCACGCGTGCCACACATCAGGTAAGGATCTTGAAAAGGAGACTCACCATGATGAAGTCCAACATGACAGCGCTGACACTCGCCGGGATTCTTTCGCTCAGTTCACTGGCTGCCTTGGCAGAATCTTCGGGCGGCACGCCCCCCGTGGACAAGGGCGGGATGCCCCCTTCCTCAGAAATGGAGGCCGGCTCCAACTCCGGTGCCAACGGTAACGCCTTGCCCCCGGGCTCCGTGAGCGGCGGCAACGGCGGCGATGCCAACGGCAGTAGCACCAGTCCCGGCACCGGGAGCGGTTCGATGAGTGGAGGCAGCACGATGGGCGGTGCCGACGCCGGCGGTGGGACCAACGGAGGAACCGGTACCAGCGACAGTGGTGCCAGTGGTTCGGGCTCTGGCAGCTCGGGCCAATAGCCGTCCCACCATCATCCGGCATCGATCTGCTTTTGTGACGAGGGCGCTTGCTCCCGCTCGGTTGCACCGTAGGAGCTGTCGAGTGCAACGAGGCTGCGATCTTTCCCCTGTCAATTGAGTCCTGAGCGAAAGATCAAAAGATCGCAGCCTCCGGCAGCTCCTACAGAGCGCAACCCAGCGGGAACAAGCTCCCTCGTCACGGACCCCGTCCATAGATTTCCCATTGCCGGTTCCAAGCCCCCTTCGTTATCCTGCTGAATCCTTTAAGGCGAACACGCTGCCCTGGCCGCACCTGAGCCATCCCTGGAATGTTGTGTTGATAACGGATCAGATGCGATGAATGCACCCCTGAAAGAGTTTGGCCCGATCAAGGCTGTGATTTTCGACATGGATGGGCTGTTGCTGGACACCGAGGGGATCTACACCGAGGTCACGTCCATCATCGCCGAGCGCTACGGGCGCACGTTCGATTGGAGCGTCAAACAGAACATCATCGGGCGCGGGGCCACGGACCTGGCCAATTACGTCGTTCAGGCGCTGGAATTGCCGATCACCCCCGAAGAGTTCCTGGTCATCCGCGAGCCCTTGATGCGCGAGCGTTTTCCTCATGCCCTGGGGATGCCCGGCGCCGAGGAACTGGTGCGGCATTTGAAGGCCCACAACGTTCCGATTGCGGTGGGCACCAGTTCGTCGAGCCCCACGTTCGCACTGAAAACCACCTTGCACCGGGAATGGTTCGCGCTGTTCGACTTCATCGTGACGGCGGATGATCCTGAGGTCGGCGCGGCGAAACCGGCGCCGGATATCTTCCTCACTGCTGCCCGGCGCCTGGGTGTCGAGCCGCGCGACTGCCTGGTGTTCGAGGATTCGCCGTTCGGGGTGACTGCCGCGAAAGCCGCCGGCATGACCGCCATTGCCATTCCGGATTCGGCCATGGCGGATGAAAAGTACGCCCACGCCGACGGGATCATTCGCTCCTTGAAAATGTTCCAGCCCAGCCTTTGCGGTCTGCCGGAGTTGGAGTGGGCCTGACCCCATCGCGCTACACAACAAAACGCCGGTCATGGTTAAAGCCATGACCGGCGTTTTTTCATGCCTGTATCAGGCGCCGAAACCACCGTCGATGGTCAGGCTGGCGCCGGTGATGTAACCGGCTTCCGGCCCTGCCAGGTAGGCGACGAAGCTGGCGATTTCATCGACGTTGCCGTAGCGCCCGACAGCCATCAGCGACATCAGGCTGGAGGCGAATTCGCTGTCGGCCGGGTTCATGTCGGTGTCCACCGGGCCGGGCTGCACGTTGTTGACGGTGATGCCGCGTGGGCCGAGGTCACGGGCCAGGCCTTTGGTCAGGCCCACCAGCGCGGCCTTGCTCATGGCATAGGGCCCGCCGCCGGCGAAGGGCATGCGGTCGGCGTTGGTGCTGCCGATGTTGATGATCCGGCCCCCTTCGCCCATGTGCCGCGCAGCGGCCTGAGTGGCGATGAACACGCTGCGCACGTTGATGGCCAGGGTCTGGTCGAAATCTTCGAGTTTGAATTCATCCAGCGGCCCTATCGCCAGCACGCCAGCATTGTTGACCAGGATGTCCAATCGGCCAAAAGCCTCGACGGTGGCCGCGACGGCGTTACGGATGGCCTCGGCGTCGGCGCTGTCGGCCTTGATCGCCAGGGCCTTGCCGCCTGCTGCGGTGATGCTGTTCTGCAGTTCTTCAGATTTTGCGCCAGAGCTGACGTAGGTGAAGGCTACGGCGGCGCCTTCTGCTGCCAGGCGTTTGACGATGGCGGCGCCGATGCCGCGAGAACCGCCCTGGATCAAGGCGACTTTACCGCTCAGTGCTTGGTTACTCATGATGATCTCCAAAAAGTGCCGGGGCGAGATGCCGCGGTGATGGGGCGAGTATCAAGAAGGTGCCGTGGGCTGTGTAGACCGTCATTGCTATAGTCTGTCTAAACCAAAAGTTTAGAGTGAGGCTCATGGAGACCTTCAACAGTATCGAATGCTTCGTGCGCAGTGCCGAAGTCGGCAGCTTTGCCGAGGCGGCGCGACGTCTGAGCGTGACCCCGGCCGCGGTGGGTAAAAGCGTCGCCAAGCTGGAGGCGCGAATGGGCGTACGCCTGTTCCAGCGTAGCACCCGAAGCCTGAGGCTGACCGAAGCCGGCCAGTTGTTCTTGGGGGAAGTCGGTAGCAGCTTCAACACCATCCAGAACGCCGTCGCCAACCTGGCCAGCGCCGGCGGGCAACCGGCGGGGACGCTGAAAGTGAGCATGGGCACGGCGTTCGGTCGATTGTATGTCGTGCCGTTGCTGGGGGAGTTTCTGCGACGTTATCCGGCGATCAACCCCGACTGGCATTTCGATAATCGCCAGGTGGACCTGATCGGCCAGGGCTTCGATGCCGCCATCGGCGGCGGTTTCGAGCTGCCCCAGGGGGTGGTGGCGCGCAAGTTGACGGTGGCTCATCGGGTGCTGGTTGCATCAACGGACTATCTGCAAGCGCATGCCGCCGTGACAGAACCGGAAGATCTGTCACTGCATCAAGGCATCCTGATTCGCTCACCACAGACCGGGCGCGTGCGTTCCTGGCAACTGACCAGCCGCAATCGGGAACACAGCCCGCTGACGCTCAAGACGCGCATGACCATGAGTGATTCGGAAGCCGACTGCGCGGCCGCCGCCCAAGGGTTGGGCATCGGCCTGGTGAGCATGCCGATCGCCGTTCCCTTCCTGGAAAACGGGACGCTGCAGCGGGTGCTGCCGGACTGGTATGTCGACGATGGCAACATCTCCATCTACTACGCCGAACACAAACTGTTGCCGGGCAAGACCCGGGCGTTTGTGGATTTCATCATCGAGCAGTTTGCCGAGCAGGGGTTGGCGCGGCGGTTCAGTGCGGTTTGAGTCGGGCTTGGAATCGAGTTGGCCCCAATCGCGAGCAAGCTCGCTCCCACACTGGTTTTGTAGCGACCACACATTTCGTGATCGCCAAAAATCCCTGTGGGAGATTCTATGTTGCAGGGCAACCCTGCAACATAGGCTTCGGCTGGTATTCGCTCTGATTTTTCATCAAGGCAAATGCCACCCGGCAGAGCTTGCGAGCAAGCACCACCAATGCCTGGGTTTTTGAGAAGCCTCTGACCAGGTACGACTCATAAAACGGTTTCCATCTAGGCGAGCGACATGCCGTCATTGCAGCGATATGAGCTAATCGGCGTATTTCTGGATCCCCCTTTTTGCTCAGGTATCGGGGACCGTTCTTTTTTCCAGAATCATCGACCCGCAGGTCCATCCCTAAAAACGCGATAAATGCATCACTGTCCGCAAAATCACCTCGCATAAAACTCGTCGCCAACCCAGTTGCGACCAGTTCACCAACGCCTTCGATGGCTTTGCAGCGGTCGATATTCGCCTCAATTCCCGACTCTTTGCTAACTTTTTGTAGCAACTTCTGGATGGCCTGAATCGCCTCTTTGAACGCTTTTTGCTGAGCAATCAGCGCTTTTTTTAACAAGGGTTCGTCGGCCCAGCTCAACATAAGACCGGCGTGATTCTTGACCAGCGTCGCGCGCCGATGAAGCAGGCTTTTTAATGTCGTGTAAGCCTTCGGTGGCGGGTTCCAGAGCCGCAGCTCGTGCTGTTCATTGGTCAAATACCGCGCCAGAAGACGGGCATCACAAGGATCGTTCTTAGCTCTTTGGCCGATGCCGCGACGATAGTTGCTCACCCGGTAAGCATCCACGACATAGACCTGATGACCCATCGCGTGAGCCAGCTCGACGGTATCCAGGTGATAGATATTGGTGGCTTCAACGGCAAGAGCGCTTTGGGTGGGCAACGTTTTTAGCCAGCGCTTGAGGGCTGTTCGATCATTCTTGATAGTGTCGATGGCTTGCAGATCAGAGCGATAAACAACAATTTCGGCCTTGGCTATATCGATACCAACAACCGTCTGCGAGGTAAGGATTGTCATGACGAATCCTCGGAGCTAGGGTTTAGGTGCTTGTCGGGGTCTACCTTTGCGCTGGCTTGTCTCTATCGTCGGTTTACCGATGAATTCCTTATTGGCGCTTTGGGTAGAAAGGGCGGGACGAGAAGTCTCCCACGGTCCGTACTGGCTAGAGTCGGAATCGAGCTTTTAGTCCCGCCCACCCCTTCAAGTCTAAACATACAAGCGAGCCTGCTCGCGAAGGGGGCACCTCAGTCTAAAAACCGTGAACTCACCGCCCAAACCGCCCCGGCCAGCCAATGATGGTCTTGGGCCGAGGCGTCGCGTAAGTGCGTACTTTCGACGTCGACAACCCCAGCCGCACCAGCGCTTCGGCAATGGTCACCGCCGCCGTCACCCCATCGACCACCGGCACGCCGGTGCGCTGGCGGATCTGCTCGTCGAGCCCGGCCATGCCGCCGCAGCCCAGGCAGATCACTTCGGCCTTGTCCTGGCTCACTGCCAGTTCAGCCTGTTGGACGATGGCTTCAATCGCCCGTTGCGGATCCTGCTCCAGTTCAAGCACCGCCAAACCACTGGCCCGTACCGAGGCGCAGCGGTCGAACAGGCCGGACAGCTTGAGCCGGTCTTCGATCAGCGGCACGGTGCGGTCCAGGGTGGTGACCACCGAGTAAGCGTGGCCGAGGAACATGGCGGTGCTGGCGCCGGCATCGGTGATGTCCACCACCGGCACGTTGAGCAGTTCCTGCAAGCCTTCACGACCGTGTTCGCCATAACCGGCCTGGATCACCGCGTCGAACGGCTGGTCGTAGGACATCACCCGGTCCATCACCGCGATGGCCGCCAGGTAACTTTCAAAATTGCCCTCGATGGAGTCGGCACCGAAATGCGGCGTGAGCCCGACGATCTCGGTGCCCGGGGCGGCGACGGCCTGGGCCTGGCGGGCGATGGCCTGGGTGATGGATTCGGTGGTGTTGACGTTGACCACGAGAATTCGCATGAGCTGTCCTCCTTAACACATAAAAATAAGTGGCCCGAACCTGGCGGGCCGCTTGAGCAATCAATGATTGACGTTATCCACAGCGATGGATTCGCCGCTGACGTCCTCGTAGTACGGCTGGCGCTTGGCGATGATCAGGTACAGCAGCCCTGCAATCGAAGCGCCAATCAGCCAGGAGAATGGTGAAACGCTGTCAAAACCAGGCACCAGCGCCAGGATGATCGCGATCAGCGCCGCTGGAATGAACGCTGCCACCGCCCGCAGGTTGACTCCATTGCTGTAGAAATACGCCCCGTTTGGGTCCTCGCTATACAGTTGCGGCACGTTGATGCGGCCTTTTCGCAGCAGCCAGTAGTCGACCATGATCACGCCGTACAGCGGCCCGAGCAGGGCGCCGAGGCCGGACAGGAAATACACGATCACCAGCGGGCTGTTGTAGAGGTTCCACGGCAAGATCAGCACGGCAATGGCGGCGCTGATCAACCCGGCGCGGCGGAAGGTCAGGTATTTGGGCGCCAGGTTGCTGAGCACAAAGGCCGGGGCGACGAAGTTGGCCATGATGTTCACCGCCACGGTGACGATCAGGAAGGCCAGGCAGCCCAACACGAGGAAGAAGGTGTTGGGGATCGAGGCAATCACCTGGGTCGGGCTTTCAATGATTTGCCCATTGATCTGGAACTGCGCACCGCAGAGCAGGATGGTGATCCCGGCAAACACCAGGATGTTCACCGGCAGGCCCCAGAAATTGCCGACGACGATGGTCCGGCGGCACGGCGAGGAGCGGGCGAAGTCGCAGAAATTGAGAATCAAGGTGCCGTAGATCGACAGCCACAGCGCGCCACCGGCAAAGATATTGCGCCACATCTCGCCTCCGGTCAGCGGTTCGCGGATCGACCAGGCAATGGTGGCGTCGGCCTGGGTATACATCCAACCGGCCAGGGCGGCGACAGTCACCAGGATCACCGGCCCGGCAAAACCTTCGTAGCGGCGCACTGTTTCCATGCCGTAGGCCAGGATCACCAGTTGAACGAACCAGATCGCCACGAAACACACCCAGCCCAGGCTCGACAGGCCGAGGATCGAGTCGTGGTCGTAGTCGGCGAAGCTCGGGTGGATCGCCACCAGCAACACCCGGAACACCACCGACGCCAGGTAGGTCTGGATACCGAACCAGGCAATGGCGATGACCGCCCTGATCAAGGCCGGAATCTGCGCGCCATGGATCCCGAAGCTGATCCGGCTGATCACCGGGAACGGCACCCCGGTTTTCTGGCCCATGTAGCCGGACAGGTTCATGAAGCCATACACCAGCGCCGCGCCTATCCCGAGGGACAGCAAGATCTGCCAGCCACCCAGGCCCAGGGCATAGAGGCCGATGGCGAAGGAGTAGTTGGCGATGTTGTGCACGTCGTTGGTCCACAGGGCAAAGATGCTGTAGCGACCCCAGCGTCGACCTTCGGCCTTGGTCGGCGCCAGGTCTTTGTTGTGCAGCCTCGGGCTCAGGGCCAGGGACGCGGCAGTGTTGTCGTCGAGGGCCGTGGTGGTGGAGGGCAGATCCAGCGCGATGTTATTGGAGAGACTTGTACGCATTCCGGCAGGCTCCTGATTCTCGGCGCAGCGATGACTGTGCATGAGCGCGGAGCTCGACAAATCTTCGTCGCGGCGGGCGAGCATCATTGATTACGGGGCATCTGCAGCCTGTACGGGATAGGGCGCTTCAGGCTTGCGGATCTAAAGTGTGTGTATGTTTTATATAAGTTGTATACAAAACATGTGTCGACTAAAGCCAGATCTATGCCACTTACGGATCTATTCGAAGAAGCACTAATTTCGTTTCGTTATGATCGTTGAGTAACTAACTGAAATACCGTGATTTAAAACTGACCGTTTAAACAGGTATTTATTTTTTGGCGAACGCCAGTGGAGTTGGAAGGGCAGGCGAGGCGGGAAGGTGTGTGTAACCTTTGGGGGCAGTAACGTAATAAGTGCACACAAAAATGCCACTTGTAGTGACATTTTTGTGTACAGGGTGCGGCGGACGCTTAGACGGTCTTGGATTTGGCGATGATGTTACCGGCGTGCAGCCCGCATTCTTTCTGCGTGGCTTCTTCCCACCACCAACGGCCTTCGCGCTCGTGCTGGTTTGGCAGCACCGGGCGGGTGCAGGGCTCGCAGCCGATGCTGATGAAACCGCGTTCATGCAGGCTGTTGTAAGGCAGCTCCAGCATGCGGATGTAACCCCAGACTTCTTCGCTGGTCATCTGCGACAGGGGGTTGAACTTGTACAGGGTACGCTCCGGAGTGGAAAACGCCGTGTCGATTTCCAACACCGCCACCTGGCTGCGGGTGCCGGGGCTCTGGTCGCGGCGCTGGCCGGTGGCCCAGGCGCGGACATCGGTCAGTTTGCGCCGCAATGGTTCGATCTTGCGGATGCCACAGCACTCGCCGTGACCGTCCTTGTAGAAGCTGAACAGGCCTTTTTCCTTCACGAAGGGTTCAAGTTTCGTGTAGTCCGGCGAAACCAGCTCGATGTCGATCTTGTAGTGCTCGCGCACTTGGTCGATGAAACGATAGGTTTCCGGGTGCAGGCGGCCGGTGTCGAGGCTGAACACCTTGACGTTCTTGTTCAGTTTCCAGGCCATGTCCACCAGCACCACGTCTTCGGCGCCGCTGAAGGATATCCACAGCTCGTCGCCGAATTCGGCGAAGGCCAGTTTGAGGATGTCCTGCGGGGACTTGTTGGCATAGGTCGTGGCGAGTTCCACGACGTCAAACGATGGGCTCATCAGGGCGGTTTCCTACAGGTCGGTGGCGCTGGGCGCTCTATATGGGGCTGATGGTAACAAAAGCTGTCGGGGCTGGCGCGTTCCTGTGCGTTGCGCAGGCTTCGACGAATGGCTAGAGTCGGCAAGCCTTTTGTTCGCTCAACCGATAAACATCAGAAAAAATGGGAGTGTCTTGTGGAAATTGCCTGTCTCGACCTGGAAGGTGTACTGGTCCCGGAGATCTGGATCGCCTTCGCTGAAAAAACCGGGATTGACTCCCTCAGGGCAACCACTCGGGACATTCCCGACTACGACGTGCTGATGAAGCAACGGTTGCGCATCCTCGATGAACACGGCCTCAAGCTTTCCGACATCCAGGAAGTCATCGCCACCCTCAAGCCGCTGGACGGCGCCATCGAATTCGTCGACTGGCTGCGTGAGCGCTTCCAGGTGGTGATTCTTTCCGACACGTTCTACGAATTTTCCCAGCCGTTGATGCGCCAGTTGGGCTTCCCGACGTTGCTCTGCCATCGCTTGATTACCGATGACAGCGGGCGGGTGACCGGCTACCAGTTGCGTCAGAAAGATCCCAAGCGCCAGTCGGTCCTGTCCTTCAAGAGCCTGTACTACCGGGTGATCGCGGCGGGGGATTCCTACAACGACACTACGATGCTGGGCGAAGCCGATGCGGGGATTCTGTTCCATGCGCCTGAAAACGTGATCCGTGAATTCCCGCAATTCCCGGCGGTGCACAGCTTTGCCGAGTTGAAGCAGGAATTCCTCAAGGCTTCGAACCGCAGCCTGAGCCTGTAACAGACGCCATTACTGTAGGTACAAAACCTGTGGGAGATTCTATGTTGCAGGGCAACCCTGCAACATAGGCTTCGGCTGGTATTCGCTCTGATTTTTCATCAAGGCAAATGCCACCCGGCAGAGCTTGCGAGCAAGCACCACCAATGCCTGGGTTTTTGAGAAGCCTCTGACCAGGTACGACTCATAAAACGGTTTCCATCTAGGCGAGCGACATGCCGTCATTGCAGCGATATGAGCTAATCGGCGTATTTCTGGATCCCCCTTTTTGCTCAGGTATCGGGGACCGTTCTTTTTTCCAGAATCATCGACCCGCAGGTCCATCCCTAAAAACGCGATAAATGCATCGCTGTCCGCAAAATCACCTCGCATAAAACTCGTCGCCAACCCAGTTGCGACCAGTTCACCAACGCCTTCGATGGCTTTGCAGCGGTCGATATTCGCCTCAATTCCCGACTCTTTGCTAACTTTTTGTAGCAACTTCTGGATGGCCTGAATTGCCTCTTTGAACGCTTTTTGCTGAGCAATCAGCGCTTTTTTTAACAAGGGTTCGTCGGCCCAGCTCAACATAAGACCGGCGTGATTCTTGACCAGCGTCGCGCGCCGATGAAGCAGGCTTTTTAATGTCGTGTAAGCCTTCGGTGGCGGGTTCCAGAGCCGCAGCTCGTGCTGTTCATTGGTCAAATAACGCGCCAGCAGACGGGCATCACAAGGATCGTTCTTAGCTCTTTGGCCGATGCCGCGACGATAGTTGCTCACCCGGTAAGCATCCACGACATAGACCTGATGACCCATCGCGTGAGCCAGCTCGACGGTATCCAGGTGATAGATATTGGTGGCTTCAACGGCAAGAGCGCTTTGGGTGGGCAACGTTTTTAGCCAGCGCTTGAGGGCTGTTCGATCATTCTTGATAGTGTCGATGGCTTGCAGATCAGAGCGATAAACAACAATTTCGGCCTTGGCTATATCGATACCAACAACCGTCTGCGAGGTAAGGATTGTCATGACGAATCCTCGGAGCTAGGGTTTAGGTGCTTGTCGGGGGTCTACCTTTGCGCTGGCTTGTCTCTATCGTCGGTTTACCGATGAATTCCTTATTGGCGCTTTGGGTAGAAAGGGCGGGACGAGAAGTCTCCCACGGTCCGTACTGGCTAGAGTCGGAATCGAGCTTTTAGTCCCGCCCACCCCTTCAAGTCTAAACATACAAGCGAGCTTGCTCGCGATAGCGGTGCATCAGCCAGCACAAAGGCTGCTGACCCAACGCAATCGCGAGCAAGCTCGCTCCCACAAGGTCTTGTGTCAGGCCTGGGACTTGTTCAGAGGTTCTGCAAGGTTTCCAGCAGCACCTTCACCTTGGTAATCGACTCCTGATACTCGGCCTCCCAATCCGAGTCCGCGACAATCCCGCCGCCGCCCCAGCAGCATACCTGCCCATCCTTGACCAGCAGACTGCGGATGGCGATGGAGCTGTCCATTTCCCCGCGCACGTCCAGGTACAGCAACGAGCCGCAATACAGGCCGCGTCGGGTCGGTTCGAGTTCGTCGATGATTTGCATGGCGCGGATTTTCGGCGCGCCGGTGATCGAGCCGCCGGGAAAGCTGCCGGCAATCAGGTCGAGGGCGTCTTTACCCACAGCCAACTCGCCGGTCACGCTGCTGACCAGGTGATGCACGTTCGGGTAGCTTTCCAGGCTGAACAACTCCGGCACCCGTACCGAGCCGATGCGGCACGTGCGGCCCAGGTCGTTGCGCAGCAGGTCGACGATCATCAGGTTTTCCGCCCGGTCCTTGGGGCTGGCCAGCAGCTCGGCGGCGTGGGCCGCGTCTTCGCTGGGTGTTGTGCCGCGGGGCCGGGTGCCCTTGATTGGCCGGGTTTCCACCTGGCCTTCGCTGACCTTGACGAAGCGTTCGGGGGACAGGCTCAGCACCGCGCCGCCATCGGGCAGGCTCTGGAAGCCGGAAAACGGCGTCGGGCACGCCGTCCGCAGCGCCTGGTAAGCGGCCCAGGCATCGCCCTGGCAGGGCGCGCGGAAGCGCTGGGCAAAGTTGACCTGGTAGCAGTCACCCGCCTGGATATACGCCTGGATACGTTCGAAGGCCTGTCGATAGGCTTCGGCGCTGAGGTCGGGGGTCATCGGTCCTTCGAGGCTGAAGACGCCAACGGATGCCGCGGTCGGCTGGCTGAACAGCGCGATCAGGCGCTGGCGTTCGCCTTCGCCACAATGAGGGTGGAACACCAATTGGCTGGTGCCGGCCTGGTGATCGCTGACCAGCGCCCAGTCGTACACGCCAAAACGCGCGTCGGGCAGTTGCAGGTCGTCCTTGGCGTGGGAAGGCAAGGTTTCGAGGTGTCGGCCGAAGTCATAGCTCAAGTAGCCGATCAGGCCGCCGGCAAAGGGCAATTGCACCGTGGTCGGAAGTTCCGCGTCACCTAGCAGCGTCAGCTGAATACGCAGGCGTTGCAGGAAATCGCTACCGCTTTCGTCCGGCAACACCGCCAGTTGCACCAATGGCCAGGCGCTGAGCAGGTCGTAACGCCCACGTTCGGCACTCGGCCGGCCACTGTCGAGCAGCACGCTGCCAGGGGCATGACGGATCGCCGCGAAATACTCGGCGGGGTTGGCGCGGTAGGGCAGCGGGTGTACGGAGCAGGTTGGCATGGGCGGGGCAGGTCAGCCGTTCAGGCGGGGGAGCGATTGTAATCCCTCTGTAGGATTTGCTCCTAGAGGGATGTCGGAGATGGGCAAGTATGGGGTTATCGAAGATATTTGGGTGTGAACACTCTGTGGCGAGGGGATAAATCCCCTCGCCACAGAGGGGGTAGCCTCAACCCTCAACCGGCGGAATATGCCCAAACAACGCCTGGGCAAACGCCACGCGTTCTTCCACGGTTTCGGTAACGCCGCGGGCCTTGAGTTCTTCCAGGTGGGCTTCCACCGCGTGGGTGCGCAAGGTCAGGCCGCAGTCGTTGGCGATCTGGATGTTCAGGCCTGGCCGTGCGTTCAATTCCAGGATCAACGGGCCTTTTTCCTGGTCCAGCACCATGTCGACGCCGATGTAGCCCAGCCCGCATAGTTCATAGCAACCGGCGGCCAGCTTCATGAAACCGTCCCAGTAGGGCAGTTGCACGCCGTCCACCGCGTTGGTGGTGTCGGGGTGTTTGGTGATGATGTTGTTCAGCCAGGTGCCGCGCAGGGTCAGGCCGGTGGCGAGGTCGACGCCCACGCCGATGGCGCCTTGGTGCAGGTTGGCCTTGCCGCCGGACTGGCGGGTTGGCAAGCGCAGCATGGCCATCACCGGATAGCCCATCAGCACGATGATGCGGATGTCCGGCACGCCTTCGTAACTGATGCTCTTGAAGATCTGGTCCGGCGTCACGCGGTATTCGATCAGCGCCCGGTCACGGTGCCCACCCAAGGAGTACAGGCCGGTGAGGATGCTGGAGACGTGGTGCTCGATTTCCTCATGGCTGATGATCTTGCCGGACACCGTGCGATAGCGGCCTTCGAAGCGGTCGGCGATGACGATGATGCCGTCGCCGCCAGCGCCCTGGGCCGGCTTGATCACGAAGTCGGTGCGTCCGCCGATGATCTCGTCGAGCTTGTCGATTTCCTTCTCGGTGGAGATCACCCCGTACAGTTCCGGCACATGAATGCCGGCGGCGATGGCCCGTTCCTTGGTGATGATCTTGTCATCGACGATGGGGTACAGGCTGCGCTTGTTGTACTTGAGCACGTAGTCGGCGTTACGCCGGTTGATGCCCATGATGCCCCGGGCTTCCAGGGCCTTCCAGGTCTTCCAGAAGCCGAACATCAGGAGTCTGCCTTGAGGAAGGCCTTGAACCGTACCAGCTCGGTCAGGCGGTAGCCGCGATAACGACCCATGGCCAGCATGAAGCCCACCAGGATCAGCAGGATCGCCGGGAAGGTAAACACGAAGTACACCAGTTCCGGCACGCTCATGATCAGGTGCGCCAGGGACGCGGCGAACAGGGTGCCGATGGCGACTTTCATCGCGTGGCCGGCGCCGCGTTCTTCCCAGGTGATGGACAGGCGTTCGATGGTCATGGTCAGGATCACCATCGGGAACAACGCCACCGACAAGCCGCGCTCCAGGCCCAGCTTATGGCTGAACAGGCTGATGGCGGCGATCAGCACCACCACGAACGTCAGCACCACCGAGAGCCTTGGCAGCATCTGCAGCTTGAGGTGCTCCAGGTACGAACGCAGCGACAGGCCCAGCGTGGTGATCACCGTGAACAGGATGATGCCAAAACCCAGTTGGGTCTCGCGGAAGGCCAGGGCGATCAGCACCGGGGTGAAAGTCCCGAGGGTCTGCAGGCCGATCAGGTTGCGCAGGATCAGGATCACCAGCACGCCGATCGGGATCATCACCATGATCATGAAGGTTTGCTGGGTCTGCAGCGGCAGGCCGTAGAGCGAGTATTCGAGGAAGTTGGCGTCGGTGTTCTCGTCCGTCAGCTTGGCCAGGCGAATGGCGTTCATTTCGCTGTTGTTCATGCTGAAGGTAACGGTGGCTTTCTTGCCGCCATCGACGGTGATCAGGTTTTCATCGCCGGTCCACCACAGCAGGCGGTCGGTGGGCAGGCCCTGTTCGCCGGTGTCCGGATTGAAATACAGCCAGTCGGTGCCGTTGAAGCTGCGCAGCCACAGCTCAGGTGTCTGCGGCTGCTCGGCCACCAGGCGGATGGTGTGGACCTTTTCCACCGGCACGTGGGCGATGGACAGCACCAGTTCGACGATGCGCGCCTTGTTGGCCGAGGAAGGGTCGCCGGCCAGCAACAGCTTGACGTTGTCGTCGTTGAGGTTGTTGACCCGCTTGATCGCTTCGCTGATGAATGTCTCGACGTCGGCCGAATGCTGGCGGATCGGCGCGAGCAGGGCTTCGGCGGCCAGTTTCTCCGGGCCTTCGACGGCGATGCTGTCGCGGAAGGTCGGGCCCTTGACCTTGGTTTTCTCGGCGCTGTAGCGCTTGGTCAGCACCAGGCGGTAATACAGGGTCTGGTTGCCCTTGGCGCGACGGGCCGACCACGTCACCTTGCGGTTACCGTCGACCCGGTTCACCGCCACGCCGTAATTATTGGAAATGAAACTCTCGTTGAGGCTCACATAGTCGCGGCTCAGCGGTGGCACGAACATCTGGATCTTCACCGGGTCCTTGGCATTGGGCACGAACTCGACCTTGGCGTCGATGTTCCACAAGTCGTCGGTGGCGTCTTCGGTGACCGGAATGCCGAGCACGAAAATCTGATAGGCCGTCACCGACAGGCCCAGCACCACCAGGATGGCGATCAGCATTTTCAGATGGAGGGTAAGGGAGCGCATTGGAATTACTCTGCGGTTTGAGCGGCATTGGCGCAGGCGGGTTTGCCGGCAGCGTATTTAAGACTGGGGTCGACCAGCGCGTCGAAGCGCTTGAGCGCCTCGGAACCGATCAGCAACGGGTATTGGAAGGCGCTGCGGTCGGTCAGGTTCACTTCGATGCTGCGCAGGGCCGAGCCCATGCAGATGTCCAGTTCGATGACCGGCCGGGCCGTGTATTTCTTGCCTTCTTCCGGGTCGTAGTCACCGGCGCGGCGCTTGATCTTGCTGACCCGGGCCAGCGGACGTTCGATGGGGTGCGAGTGGGCCGCGTCGATGGCCAGGTAAAAGCGCACCCAGGACTCGCCATTGCGCTTGAAACGCTTGATGTCCCGGGCGCTGAGGGACGCGGTCTTGGCGCCGGTGTCCAGCTTGGCGGCGACCTCCAGGTCGATGCCCTGCAGGGCGGCGTATTCGTTGAGGCCGTACACGGTTTTTTCACCCGCCACGGCAAGCCCCGGCAGGCACATGAAATAAAGAGCAGCGGTGAAGGGCTTGAGTGTCATAGATCCTGGTGCGCAGCGTTCCGTTTATCGGTTCAGGCCCTGGCATTACTGCACAAGCTCCCTGGGCAGCCTTCCCTATAAAAGGAGAGCGGCAAATCGCGCGGCATTCTAGCACGGTGGTTTTCTGACGCCACCGCTGGCCGGACGCTACGACGCATTCAAACGAGCGGTTATGGCGGATGGGCTTATTAGACGATTGTCGACAATGTTGATTTTTTCTTTGACGTTAACGTCGCTATTGGTTAGTTTTTGCCATATTGTTTTTAAAGGTGTCGACAATATGCTCGATCAGCTCGAACCCCCGGTGATGGCCCAGGACGATTCGGAGACCCTCTCCGAGAACGTCTTCCGACGTATCCAGGCCGCCATCGTCAAAGGCGAGATCGCCCCTGGCAGCAAGATCTCCGAGCCCGAGCTGGCGCGCACCTACGGCATCAGCCGCGGGCCGCTGCGCGAGGCGATCCATCGCCTGGAAGGCCAGCGCCTGCTGGTGCGTGTGCCTCACGTCGGTGCCCGGGTGGTGTCGCTGAGCCATGCCGAGCTGCTGGAACTCTACGAAATCCGTGAATCCCTCGAAGGCATGGCCTGCCGCCTGGCGGCCGAACGCATGACCCTGGAAGAAATCGACGAGCTGCGCCGGGTGCTGGAAACCCACGAACGCGATGCGGCGTTCCAGGCCGGTGTCGGTTATTACCAGCAGGAAGGCGATTTCGACTTCCATTACCGGATCATCCAGGGCAGCGGCAACCGCACCCTGACGCAAATGCTGTGCGGCGAGCTGTACCAACTGGTGCGCATGTATCGCATCCAGTTTTCCACCACGCCTAACCGTCCGCGCCAGGCCTTCGCCGAGCACCACCGGATTCTAGACGCCATCGCCGACCGTGACGGCGAACTGGCTGAATTATTGATGCGCCGGCACATCGGTGCGTCCAAACGCAACATTGCGCGTCATTTCCAGGACAGCGCCGCCACTGAACGAGGTGAGTCATGAGTTCCAGCAAGAGCACGCCAGGCCAGCGTTTCCGCGATGCGGTCGCCATCGAGCATCCGCTGCAAGTGGTGGGCACGATCAACGCCAACCACGCGCTGCTGGCCAAACGCGCCGGTTTCAAGGCGATCTACCTGTCGGGCGGCGGCGTGGCCGCCGGCTCCCTCGGCGTGCCGGACCTGGGCATCACCGGCCTGGATGACGTGCTGACCGATGTGCGCCGTATCACCGACGTGTGCGACCTGCCGCTGCTGGTGGACGTGGACACCGGGTTCGGTTCCTCGGCGTTCAACGTGGCGCGCACGGTCAAGTCGATGATCAAGTTCGGCGCGGCGGCCATTCATATCGAGGACCAGGTCGGCGCCAAGCGTTGCGGCCATCGTCCGAACAAGGAAATCGTCTCGCAGCAAGAGATGGTCGACCGCATCAAGGCCGCCGTCGATGCCCGTACCGATGACAGCTTCGTGATCATGGCCCGTACCGATGCCCTGGCGGTGGAAGGCTTGGAATCAGCCCTGGACCGCGCCGCGGCCTGTATCGAGGCCGGTGCCGACATGATTTTCCCGGAGGCCATCACCGAGCTTGAGATGTACAAGCTGTTCGCCAGCCGCGTGAAAGCGCCGATCCTGGCCAATATCACCGAGTTCGGCGCGACCCCGCTGTACACCACCGAACAGCTGGCCGGTGCCGACGTGTCCCTGGTGCTCTACCCGTTGTCGGCCTTCCGCGCGATGAACAAGGCGGCCGAGAACGTCTACACCGCGATCCGCCGCGACGGCACGCAACAGAATGTCATCGACACCATGCAGACCCGCATGGAGCTTTACGATCGCATCGACTACCACACCTTCGAGCAGAAGCTCGATGCGTTGTTCGCGGCGAAGAAGTAAGGCGCGACTCCCCTACAAATTCAAGAAAATGGAGACAGCAAATGGCCGAAGCAAAAGTACTCAGTGGCGCCGGGCTCCGCGGCCAGGTGGCCGGGCAAACCGCATTGTCCACCGTAGGCCAGTCGGGCGCCGGCCTGACTTATCGCGGCTACGACGTTCGCGACCTGGCGGCGGATGCGCAATTTGAAGAAGTGGCCTACCTGCTGCTGTACGGCGAGCTGCCGACCCAGGCACAGCTGGACGCCTACACCGGTAAACTGCGCCAGTTGCGGGACTTGCCCCAAGCCTTGAAAGAGGTTTTGGAGCGCATCCCCGCCGACGCCCACCCGATGGACGTCATGCGCACCGGCTGCTCGTTCCTGGGCAACCTGGAACCCGAGGAAGTCTTTTCCGAGCAGCACGACAAGACCGACCGCCTGCTGGCCGCGTTCCCGGCGATCATGTGCTACTGGTATCGCTTCAGCCACGAAGGCCAGCGCATCGAGTGTGTGACCGACGAAGTGTCCATCGGCGGCCATTTCCTGCACCTGCTGCACGGCAAGAAGCCGAGCGAGCTGCACGTCAAGGTGATGAACGTTTCGCTGATCCTCTACGCCGAGCACGAATTCAACGCCTCGACCTTCACCGCCCGGGTTTGCGCCTCCACTCTGTCGGATCTGTTCTCCTGCATCACCGCCGCCATCGGCTCGCTGCGCGGCCCGTTGCATGGCGGTGCCAACGAAGCGGCGATGGCAATGATCGAGCGCTTCAGCTCACCGCAGGAGGCCATCGAAGGCACCCTAGGCATGCTGGCGCGCAAGGACAAGATCATGGGCTTCGGTCACGCGATCTATAAGGACAACGACCCGCGCAACGAGGTGATCAAGGGCTGGTCGAAAAAACTCGCCGATGAAGTGGGCGATACGGTGCTGTTCCCGGTCTCCGAAGCCATCGACAAGACCATGTGGGAGCAGAAGAAACTGTTCCCCAACGCCGATTTCTACCATGCCTCGGCGTACCACTTCATGGGCATCCCGACCAAGCTGTTCACGCCGATCTTCGTTTGCTCGCGCCTGACCGGCTGGGCCGCCCACGTGTTCGAACAACGCGCCAACAACCGCATCATCCGACCGAGCGCCGAATACACCGGCGTCGAACAGCGCAAGTTCGTGCCAATCGAACAACGCTGAGCTGGAGGGTTCTAGCCGCAGGAACTGGATACCCCCGAAACCCTGTGGGAGCGAGCTTGCTCGCGATTGCGTACTGACATTCAACTAATGTCGACTGATACACCGCTATCGCGAGCAAGCTCGCTCCCACAGTGGCCAGGGGCGCTTCAAGTCCGGCGCCAACCCTTCTGAAACCACCGTGACCGAGTCCTGACGATGAACACAGAATTTCGCAAACCGCTGCCCGGCACTTCGCTGGATTATTTCGACGTTCGTGAGGCGGTGGATGCCATTCGCCCTGGCGCCTACGACGGCCTGCCGTACACCTCCCGCGTGCTGGCGGAGAACCTGGTGCGGCGCTGCGACCCGGCCACGCTGGGCGAGTCGCTGCTGCAACTGATCGAGCGCAAGCGCGACCTGGACTTCCCGTGGTTCCCGGCGCGCGTGGTGTGCCATGACATTCTTGGCCAGACCGCGCTGGTGGATCTGGCTGGCCTGCGCGACGCCATCGCCTTGCAGGGCGGTGACCCGGCGCAGGTCAACCCGGTGGTGCCGACCCAACTGATCGTCGACCACTCCCTGGCGGTGGAAAGCGGTGGTTCCGACCCGCAAGCCTTCGCCAAGAACCGCGCCATCGAAGACCGGCGCAACGAAGACCGCTTCCACTTCATCAACTGGACCAAGAAGGCCTTCAAGAACGTCGACGTGATTCCGCCGGGCAACGGGATCATGCACCAGATCAACCTGGAAAAAATGTCCCCGGTGATCCAGCAGCGTGACGGCGTGGCGTTCCCCGACACTTGCGTGGGCACCGACAGCCACACGCCGCACGTCGATGCCCTGGGCGTGATCGCCATTGGCGTCGGTGGCCTGGAAGCCGAAAGCGTCATGCTCGGCCGCGCCTCGTGGATGCGCCTGCCGGAAATCATCGGCGTCGAGCTGACCGGCAAGCTGCAACCGGGTATCACCGCCACCGACATGGTGCTGGCGCTGACCGAATTCCTGCGCAAGCAAAAAGTCGTCGGTGCCTGGCTGGAGTTTTTCGGCGAAGGCGCCAGTGCCCTGACCTTGGGCGACCGCGCGACCATTTCCAACATGGCCCCGGAATACGGCGCTACGGCGGCGATGTTCTACATCGACCAGCAAACTATCGATTACCTGAAGCTCACTGGCCGTGAAGACGACCAGGTGCGACTGGTCGAGACCTACGCCAAGCAGGCAGGCCTGTGGGCTGACAAGCTCAAGGGCGCGCAATACGAGCGGGGCCTGACCTTCGACCTGTCGTCGGTGGTGCGCAACATGGCCGGTCCGAGCAACCCACACGCCCGTGTCGCGGTGTCGGATCTGGCTGCCAAAGGCATTTCCGGGCTGTGGGACGATGTGCCCGGGCAGATGCCTGACGGTGCGGTGATCATCGCCGCCATCACCAGTTGCACCAACACCAGCAACCCGCGCAACGTGATCGCCGCCGGCCTGCTGGCGCGCAACGCCAACCGCCTGGGCTTGGTCCGCAAGCCGTGGGTCAAGTCGTCCCTGGCGCCGGGTTCGAAAACCGTGGCGCTGTACCTGGATGAAGCGGGCCTGACCAAAGAGCTGGAGCAATTGGGCTTCGGCGTGGTGGCGTTCGCCTGCACCACCTGCAACGGCATGTCCGGCGCGCTGGACCCGGTGATCCAACAGGAAATCATCGACCGCGACCTGTACGCCACCGCCGTGTTGTCGGGCAATCGCAACTTCGACGGGCGCATCCATCCGTACGCCAAGCAGGCGTTCCTCGCCTCGCCACCGCTGGTGGTCGCTTATGCCATCGCCGGGACCATCCGCTTCGACATCGAGAAGGATGTACTGGGCATGGTGGACGGTCGGGAAATCCGCCTCAAGGACATCTGGCCGAGCGACGAAGAAATCGATGCGGTGGTCAAGGCCTCGGTGAAACCCGAGCAGTTCCGCCAGGTGTACATCCCGATGTTCGCCATCCAGGAAGACACCGGGCCGAAAGTGACGCCGCTGTACGACTGGCGCCCACAAAGCACCTACATTCGTCGTCCGCCGTATTGGGAAGGCGCGCTGGCCGGTGCGCGGCCGCTCAAGGGTATGCGCCCGCTGGCGGTGCTGCCGGACAACATCACCACCGATCACCTGTCGCCGTCCAACGCCATCATGCTGGACAGCGCCGCGGGTGAATACCTGGCGAAAATGGGCCTGCCGGAAGAAGACTTCAACTCCTACGCGACCCACCGTGGCGACCACCTGACCGCGCAACGCGCCACCTTCGCCAACCCGAAACTGTTCAACGAAATGGCCCAGGAAAACGGCAAGGTCAAGCAGGGCTCCCTGGCCCGGGTCGAGCCGGAAGGCAAGGTCATGCGCATGTGGGAAGCCATCGAGACCTACATGGAGCGCAAGCAGCCGCTGATCATCATTGCCGGCGCCGACTACGGCCAGGGTTCGTCGCGGGACTGGGCGGCCAAGGGCGTGCGCCTGGCCGGTGTAGAGGCGATCGCCGCCGAGGGTTTCGAGCGCATCCACCGCACCAACCTGGTGGGCATGGGCGTGTTGCCGCTGGAGTTCAAGCCCGGCACCGATCGCAAGACCCTGGGCATCGATGGCAGCGAAATCTATGACGTGATCGGCGAGCGCACCCCGCGTGCGACGCTGACCCTGGTCATCACTCGCAAGAACGGCGAGCGCGTCGAAGTGCCGGTGACCTGCCGCCTCGATACCGCTGAAGAAGTGTCGATCTATGAAGCCGGGGGCGTGCTGCAACGCTTTGCCCAGGACTTCCTTGAATCGGCGGTTGCCGTTTAAACCACAGCTGCGGACACCCAGCGTGTCCGCTTGAGGAGCATCATGGCTCACGCACCGCAAATCAGAATACCCGCTACCTATATGCGTGGCGGCACCAGCAAAGGCGTGTTCTTCAGCCTGCAAGACCTGCCCGAAGCGGCCAGCGTCCCAGGCGCCGCACGGGATGCCCTGTTGCTGCGGGTGATCGGCAGCCCCGACCCGTACGAGAAGCAGATCGATGGCATGGGCGGCGCGACGTCCAGCACCAGCAAGACTGTGATCCTGTCCAAGAGCACCCGGGCCGACCACGATGTCGATTACCTGTTCGGCCAGGTGTCCATCGACAAGCCGTTCGTGGACTGGAGTGGCAACTGCGGCAATCTGTCGGCGGCGGTCGGTTCATTCGCTATCAGCAGTGGTTTGGTGGACGCCGGTCGCATCCCACAGAACGGCATGGCCGTGGTGCGGATCTGGCAGGCCAACATCGGCAAGACCATCATCGCCCATGTGCCGATCACCGACGGCGCGGTGCAGGAAACCGGGGACTTCGAACTCGACGGCGTGACCTTTCCGGCGGCCGAAGTGCAATTGGAATTCATGGACCCGGCCGCCGAGGAAGAGGGCGGTGGCGGCTCGATGTTTCCCACCGGCAATCTGGTGGACGACTTGGAAGTGCCCGGTGTTGGCACCTTCAAGGCGACGCTGATCAACGCCGGGATCCCGACGATTTTCATCAATGCCCGGGACGTTGGTTACACCGGCACCGAATTGCAGGGCGCCATCAATGGCGATCCCAAGGCATTGGCCATGTTCGAAACAATCCGCGCCCACGGCGCCTTGCGCATGGGCTTGATCAAGCACCTGGACGAAGCCGCCCAGCGCCAGCACACACCGAAAGTGGCGTTCGTCGCGCCGCCGGCGGACTACGTTTCATCCAGCGGAAAAGCCGTCGCGGCCGGGGACGTTGACCTGTTGGTGCGGGCGCTGTCCATGGGCAAGCTGCACCACGCCATGATGGGCACCGCAGCGGTGGCCATCGGCACCGCCGCGGCGATTTCTGGCACCGTGGTCAACCTCGCGGCCGGCGGCATCGAACGCAACGCGGTGCGTTTCGGCCACCCGTCCGGCACCCTGCGCGTCGGCGCCGAGGCCAGTCAGGTCAACGGTGAATGGACCGTGAAAAAAGCCATCATGAGCCGCAGCGCGCGGGTGTTGATGGAAGGGTTTGTGCGGGTGCCAGGGCAAGCCCTGAGCTGAGTTGAACCCTGTGGGAGCGAGCCTGCTCGCGATGGCGGTGTGTCAGCCGACATCAATGTTGGATGGGCTGGCCTCATCGCGAGCAAGCTCGCTCCCACAGGGGACTGCTGTCAGCCTCCGGTCAGTGCGGTGACCACCAGCCCTACATTACTTTCCAGCTCCGCCACCGGATCGGCCCCGTCGGTGCTCAACACCAGCAATTGGCTTCCTCCCTCTGTGATGGCTGCCTTCAGCGCATCCGAGGGCTGGCGATGATGCAGCACCAGCGCGACGTCATTGTCTTTCAACGTCGCGCTCAACTGCTTGAGGGCTTCGTCTGTCCATTCGGCGTCGGGCCGGACATCGGTGCTGATTGCGTCCAGGTTGAGACCGCTGATCAGGTAGCCGAAATGCTCGCTCAAGCTGACCACGCTGAGGTTATCGGCGCTGGCGAGGCGTTTTTCGCTGTCGGCGCTGAGTTTGAGCAGGCGCTGCTTGAGGGCCGCCAGGTTGGCGTCGATCTTCGGTTTGTCCGCCGGGGCCAGGCGCACCAGGTCGGCGGCGATCACGTCGGCCATGCGACCCAGGTTATGGCTGGCCATCCACGGCTGGCTCGCCAGGCCGTCGGCCATGCCCGGTTGCACGGCGATACCGGGCAGGGCACCGTCCACCGGGCGCGCGGCATCGACTTCGACGATGCGGATATTGCTGCGTCGCGCCATGGGGTACAGCGGATCGTCCGGCCATAGCGAGCGCAGCCCGATTACCCCGTCAGCATCGCTGGCCAGTTTGCTCAAGGTCGGCGCGCCACGGCCGCTGAAGTAGGCGCTCTGCCGGGTGCCGGGCAAATTGGCGGGCGCGGCCCGCTCCAGGCTGACCTCGGTGCCCTTGAGCAAGGCCTCGCCCAATCCGTAGGTGACCGGCAACGATGCCAGCAGACGGACCTTTTCGCTGGCGAATGACGAAGTAACAGCCACGCCGCATAACGCGACGGCCAGGGTCAGTTGTCGCAATGAAAAAACCATTTATCCAAGATTCCCTTTGAGGCTGGGGACGACACCGCGGGCGATGGCGCTCAGGGCGAAGACGATGCCGGCCACCAGGATGATCGCAGCGCCGGACGGGATCGGCAGGTCGAACACAATTGGCGCGAGAATCCCGCACAAGGTGCTGGCGGTGGCGATCAGCACTGAACACCAGAAAAAGCCTTTCAATGATTGGCTGAGCAGGCGTGCCGCCGCAGCCGGAATCACCAGCAACGCGCCCACCAGAATGGCGCCGATGACTTTCACCGCCGCCACGGTGATCAGCGTCACCAGGATCACGAACAAGTAGTCCAGCGTCTTGACCGCCACCCCGCGCACCGCCGCCAGTTGCGGGTTGAAGCTGGCGAGCATGATGCGGTTGTACAGCGGCAAGGCCAGGGCCATCACCAATGAGCCGACCACCGCCAGCACCAGCAGGTCGTTGCCATTGACCGTCAGCACCGAACCAAACAGCACGTTCTCCAGGATGTGCACGTTGATCTTGCCCGCCAGGATCAACAGCAGGCTGGCGCCCAGGGCCAGGGACACCGACAGGAAGACGCCGATCAACGTGTCGGGCGCCAGGCCGGTGCGGTTGCGCAGGTAATTGAGCAGGATGCCGAATAACAGACAGTAGCCGAACAGGCTGCCGTAAGGCCCGGTGTAGGGTTCGCCGAGCAGGATGCCGATGGCCACGCCGGTCAGCGCCGCATGGCCCACCGCCTCGGAGAAAAACGCGAAACGCTTGACCACCACCAGCGTGCCGAGACCGCCCAGCACCGGGCCAATCAACAACCCGGCCAGCAACGCATTGACCACGAACCCATAGGCCAGCGCTTCGGGCAGGTAACCGGACGAGGCCCAGCCCTGGACCATCAGACGAAAGGCTTCATAACTCATCAGGCAGCGCTCCCGTTCGTGCGCGGATGGGTGGAAAACAGCGTCAGCAGGCGTTCTGGAGTCAAGGTCTGGCGGGGCGGGCCGTCGAACAGCACCCGGCGGTTCAGGCCGGTGACACGGTCGGCCAGGCGCCCGACGGCTTCCAGGTCATGTTCGATCCACAGCACGGTGATCCCGGCTTGGCGCCAGTCCTGCAGCAACTGCTCGAACACCTGGATGCCGGCCTCATCCAGGGCCGACATCGGTTCATCCAGCACCAGCAATTGCGGCGAGGGAATCAACCCCTGGGCCAGCAACACCCGCTGGCGTTCACCGCCGGACAGCGCGCCCATGCGCCGCTTGCGCTTGTCCGGCATGCCGACCCGCTCCAGGGCCTGTCCTATGGCGCCGGCGTAATGCTTGCTCAAGCCGAGAAAGGCCGGCCGCCGCTGACACATCGCCGCCATGAAATCGTCCACCGTCATGGGCAGGCCCCGGTCGAACTCCAGCGCCTGGGGCACGTAGCCGATCACACCGGGCTCGCCCGGCCATTGCAGGCTCAGGCGTCCCTGGTGCGGCATCTGCCCCAGCAACGTCTTGATCAGCGAACTCTTGCCGCCACCATTGGGGCCCACCAAGGCATGGATGCTGCCGGGCTCCACTTGAAACGCCACGCTGTCGAGAATGGTGGTGCGGCCCAGGTTCAGGCTGACGTCGGCGAACTCAATCAAGGGGCCGACGCGGTGCAGGGTGAGGGTTTCCTGGACGGTCATGCGCCAGACTCCTGGATGGCCCGGACCACGGTATCGAGGTTGCCGGCCATTTCCTTTTCGTACTTCTCGGGGCTGTAGTCGCCGTAGGAAATGTGTGAGAGCGGATACAGCTTCACGCCCGATTCACGCTGGATGGTGTCGACGTAGGTGGACGGGAAATCCATCTCCGAGAAGATCACCTTCACGTCCAGCTCGCGCAGTTGGTCGATGGTCTTCTTCAACTGGCTGGGGCTCGGTTCGATGCCATGGGCCGGCTCGACCACGGCGGTCACTTCCAGGCCGAATTCGCGCAACAGGTAGTCGTAGGCGGCATGCACCGTGGCGACCCGCAACTCGGCATTGGGGGCCTGGGTCAGCTTCGCCAGGGCGGCGGCGCGCATCTGCCGCAGGCGCTTGCCATAGGCGCGGGCGTTCTGGGTGTAGGCCTTGGCATTGTCCGGGTCGAGCTTGCCCAACTCCCGGGCGATGTTATTGACCTGGGCAATGGAGGCGCTGATGGACAGGAAAGTGTGCGGGTTCACGACCTTGCCCGCGCCACGGGCCGCCGTGCCGGTGGCGGCCAGCAGGGGCACGTTTTCATTGGCCTCGATCACTTTCACGTTCGGGGTTTCGCTGGCGGCGATCATGCGGTCGGCGAAGTCGTCGTGGCCCACGCCGTTGAGCACGATCACGTCGAGACCGCTGATGCGCTTGATGTCCTCGGCCCGTGGTTCATAGGCATGGGGGTTGAAACCGGCCGGGATCAGCGGCACGACCTCGGCCTTGTCGCCGACGATGTTGGCTACATAGCTGTAATAAGGGTGCAGGGTGATGCCGATGCGCAGGCGCTTGGCTGTTTCGGCGTACGCCTGCGAGGTAAACAGGCAGGCCAGCAGGCCGATCGACAGCAGGCGCAGCAAGGGGCGGCGTTGGGATGCAATAGGCATGGGCAAACGGTCTTCTCTCGAATGAAGGCGTGGGATCAGTGCCGGTGCTGGCGGGTCACGCCGGCATCGAATTGCGCGACGATCTGTTGCCAGCCGGCGGCGGACAAAGCGGCGTCGTCCAGCGCGGTAGGTGTCGCGAGGCCATTGCTGCGGTTGAGCCAGATGTCCGGTGCGGCGTCGGACGTTTCGCCGATGCGCATCAGAAACGAACCTGCGACGGAAGAGTTGGCACTGGCGCCGAAGTAGGCCTGGTCCTGCAGCTGCTGCCAGGCGTGGCCGCCCCGGCTGACAGCGCTGGCGTCCTGTGCGAACGGCGCGAAGCCTTCTTCGGCCAGGGTTTGCGGGCCGGGCAGGGTGGGTTGGTCTTCGCGCAGCAAGCGGATTTCATCCAGGGTCACCCGCAGGTCGGCGTAGATGCCCTGCTCGGCGGGGCTGAGGTCGCGGCGGGCGTCGAGTTGGTTCGAGGCCAGGTGCGTGGTGTCTTCGGCTTTGCCATGCCAGGCCACCACGGACCCGGCGACCAGTACGATGACCAGGCACAGCAGCAACACATACAGGGTTTCATGGCCCGCGCCAGCGGGGCGGATGACTTGAGTCGTGGTGTTGGTCATGGGGCCTCGATGTCGGCTTGGTCGATTTCCACAACGTGGCCGGGGCCGGCGTCGAAGAGCACGTAGAACTCAGCGTCCGGCTTCTTGAAGGTCAGCTTCGAATCGGCGCCGAGCTTGCCCGGGACGAGGATGGTCTCGTCATAGCCGATCACGTCCAGGGTCACTCCGGGCGCGCCGCTGCCGTCGGAAAAACCGCCGGTACATTGGATCTGCTCGGCGTCGATGGCCTTGCATTCGCACATCGGGTTGTGGGCCAGGGCGCTGGTGCTTGCGCCTGCGCAGAACAGCAACGCCAGGCCGTTGGATAAGGCGCGGAGGGTCATGGTTTGGGTCCTTGGTTCTTCAGCCAGGCGACGGTGGCCGGGGAGGCCTGGCTCAGGGGAATGGAGACCTGGTGCATCGAACCGTCCCAACCCTCGAGGGTTATCCACAGTTCGGCATCGGGCTGGGTCTTTGGCGGGACCGGCAACAAAGCGCTCATGCGATAGGGCGAGCCGAAGAAAATCACCCCGGCGGCCCTTAGGCTGCGAGGTTTGCCGACGCGCAGGTAGGTGGCCTTGACCTCGCCGATACAGCGTTCGCACAGGGCCGCGTTGAAATGTTTCATAGGCCCGGCAGGTCCCTGGACACGTGGGGCTTCGTTGCGAAATTCCGCCAGGCGCAGGCTCCAGGGACCGACCTGGACTTCGCCGACTTCCCGCTCGCCAAGCCCGGCGTCCCCGCGAAACAGTGCGGCTTCGGATAAATATTTGGGCATGAACCCCAGGGGGATCAGCAACAACAGCACGTTGAGGTGGAAGCGCCATTTGTGCCAGAACAGGCTCAGGCGTGACGGTGATGAAGTGGTATTGGACGGATTCACAGGCTGCCCTCCGACGACTCACGGTGGACCAACGGCTGCAATGCCTGCGCGATGCGGGTTTCACGGGAGGATTTCTGGCTGCGCTTGAGGGCATTGGCGGTGGCCAGGGCCGTGCGTTTGGTCCAGATCAGCAGCCCGCTGAGAACCATCATGCTCAGGACCAAACCGAAGAAAAACCAGATGAGCTTGATCCAGATGCCGCCGAAATCCCCTGTGTGCAACGGACGCATGGATTCGGTAACGAATTCCAGCGTCGTGCGGTCGGACAGCAGCCGTGAGGCAGCGACGTCGCCGTTGTAGGGGTTGATGGTGGCGGTCTGGAACATCAGCGGATACCAGCCGCGGCCGCCGATTTCCAGATGGCTGTAGGCATTGCCGGGCAGGCTGACGAAACTCGCTTCCAGGCCCGGGATGCGTTGTTGGGCGATTTCAATGGCCCGGTCCAGATTCAATTGCGGCGGAGCAAGACCATCGGCCGACAGCGGAACGCTTTCACGCGCCACCACCGGAATGACTGGCGCACTGGAAATGGAAATCTGATTGTCGGATAGCAAGGCTTCGATCAGGAACCAGGTGCCGGTGATGGAAATCACCGCGATGAACCAGATCGACCAGATGCCGCTGAGCCGATGGAAATCCCCCCAGAAAATCCGTGCGCCGTGGCGGATCCGCAGCGTCGGACGGAAAAAGCCTTTCCAGAAACGCTTGTAGACCACCAGCCCGGTCACCAACGAGGCCAGCAACGGCAGCCCCAACAAGGACACCAGGTACCAGCCCCAGCTGTAGCCATTGGTGAACGGCACCAGCCACCAGCCATGCAGGGCTCGGGTAAATCCCCTGAAGTTGAACGTCGGCGCCGAGCCTTGGATGACGCCGCTGTAGGGGTTGACGTAGACCTTGTCGGGGCGTCCGTCGGGGTAGGTCACGCTGACCTCCAGCGCAAAGTGCGACTCGTCCGGGCGGACGATGCCTTGCACCTGGGTTTGCGGCTGGGCGTGCTTGATCGCGGCGATCACCTGGTCATAGCTGAGCAGTTGGGCATCGTCCGAGGGCTTGCTGGCGCGCATCTCGGGGTTGACCAGCCAGACAATCTCCTGGCTGACCACCGCGAGGGTGCCCGTGACGCAAACGATGAGCACGAAAAACCAGATGGGCAATGCCAGCCAGCTATGGACCAGGAACCAGAGTTTGGAGCGGGACTTCTTCGACATGATTGAACGTCTTGATTCGATGAAAGGTTCGGTATTACGGGCTTCGCAATACCGTGAACCGCAAAAAAGCAGACCGTGGCTTTTGCCGACGCGGCCTACTGCATCTAATTAAGACGAACGAGCGATGGAAATCCCGAAGAGGAAGATGAAAGAAAATGTTTCGCGTGGTAGGAGCTGCCGAAGGCTGCGATCTTTTGATCTTTCGCTTGAGACTCAAGTGTCAGGGGAAAGATCGCAGCCTCGTTGCGCTCGACAGCTCCTACGGGGCGTAACCCCGCGGGAGCAATGGTACGTCAGCCTTGTTGAAACATCTCCCTGGCTCGTTGCTCGATCTGTTCCTGGCTCAGATCTTCCTTGTGCGTCGCCAGGAACCAGAGATGCCCATAGGGATCTTTCAAGGTGCCGGTACGATCGCCGTAGAACTGGTCCTTGACCTCGGAAATCACTGTGCCACCGGCAGCAATGGCCTGGGCAAAGGCGCTGTCCACGTCCTCGACATATAAATGCAGGCCGACCGATGGCGATTGGTCCGGGTTGCTCAGCGGGCCCTGGTCGCAAGGCGTGCCGAGCATGATCGGAAACCCGTTGATCCGCAGTTCGGCATGCCCGATGCCGCCGTCGGGCATGGCCAGGCGCATGACCTCGGTGGCATTGAAGGCTTTTTTGTAGAAATCGATGGCTTCGGCAGCTTTTTGAATGCCCAGGTAGGGCGTGATGTTGTGGAAACCTTCGGGAATGGCTTTGACGCCCATGACGGTTCTCCTTGTTGTTATGGGAGGCGAAGAGAGTCTTCGTCGGTTTTGCGCCCATCCACTATAGGCCAGCAGCCGTATACAGGCCCTCGGCCCGACGAACGTCTCACGACTATTCCAGCAGATGCGCCCCCGGTCCCTGTTGGCCTAGCACGTCGCCCTGATTGCGCAGCGGGCAAGCCTCCATCGACAGGCATCCGCAGCCGATGCAGCCGTTGAGTCGATCGCGCAGCGTCATCAATTGGTTGATGCGCTCGTCCAGGTCCCGGCTCCACTGCGCCGACAAGGTCTGCCAGTCGGCGGCCGTTGGCGCACGGTTGTCCGGCAGGTTTTTCAACGCCTCGCCGATTTCCGCCAAGGGAATGCCCAGGCGCTGGGCAACCTTGATCAGCGCCACGCGGCGCAAGACTGCCCGTGAGTAGCGACGTTGATTGCCCTGGTTGCGCGTGCTTTTGATCAGCCCCTTGGATTCATAGAAGTGCAGGGCCGTGACCGCCACGCCGCTGCGTGCGGCCACTTGGCCAACGGTAAGTTCCTTGTGGACATCGATCTGCGTCATCGCCTCAATTCACTGCTTGACCTCTAGTTAACTTGAGGTTTTACCCTGCACGCGTTCGGATCGCAAGATCCGCCTTACGTGCAGAGGGGACCGTTCATGCAATCACCAAGGAACAATCGCAGTTTCACCCAGTTGATGGAATTCGATATCGAGCCTCAATGGCAGCAGGCGCTGGTAACCGCCTTGTCGGAACAGACCGAGCGCCTGGCTCGGGATCACCAGGGGTTCCTGAATGCCAGTATCCAGGCCAGCGAGGATGGTCGGCGGGTGCTCAACTATTTGCAGTGGCAAACCCGCGAGGCAGGCGAGGCGGCGCTTCAAAGCTTCGAAAGTGGCGAGCAGGATTTCTGGCGGCTGATCCAGGCTCATCGAGCCAAAGCCGTGACGTTCGGCTCGTTCCAAGTGCTGCGCAACATCGAGCGCAGCCTGGACCACGCGCTGCATTGCCAGTTGGTTGACTGAATGCGGCGGCTGATCCGCAAAGGCAATAGCCACTATCGAGAGGGTTGATTTCTGCGGCGCAGGGCTGGCGGGTAGCCTTTGTTCATCGCCCAACTCCAGAACACCGGACACTTGCCATGAACCGTACCTTTGTTGTTTTGCTGCTGTTGACCGCCACTCTCCTGGGCGGTTGCGCCAGTTCTTCCCCGGAGCTGCGTCCCTACACCGCCGACGAGACCCGCGAACTGGCTCTTGAAGCCTTGAATCGTCGCGGCCTCTCGTTCGATGAGTACCACGCGAAAAAAGCCGAGTTGCTCGGTTCGTCGCAGAAAAACGTGGGTTTCGACGATCAGGGCCAGATGAGTGCCGAGCGGGTCGAGCAACAGCCAGGCCGGTCAAGCTGAGGGACTGTACCGCTTAAAGTTTTGCCCAACTGTCCGTGGGTTTGCGCCAAGGCGTGGGGTAGGGTCATGACTTGACTGACCGCCCTGATGGACTGACTTGAAATGACCCTTTCGCTTGACCTGCTGCTGGGCTTCGCCCTGTTTGCCCTGGTGACCTCGATCACGCCTGGCCCTAACAACACCATGTTGTTGGCCTCGGGTGTCAATTTCGGTTTCAACCGCACCATTCCTCACATGCTGGGTATTACCTGCGGCTTCTTTTCCCTGGTGCTGGCGGTGGGCCTTGGCCTGGGCGCGGTGTTCCAGACTTATCCACTGCTCTATACCGCGCTGCGCTACATCGGCGCGGCGTACCTGTTGTACCTGGCGTGGAAAATCGCCCACTCCGGTCCGGTTTCGGAAAGCCAGGCGGGGGACAATACGCCGATCAGCTACTGGGGCGCAGCGGCGTTCCAATGGGTCAATCCCAAGGCCTGGATCATGGCCATCGGTGCCATCAGTACGTACACGCCACTCCAGGGGTATTTCTTCAACGTGTTGGTGATTGCGGCGGTGTTTGCCCTGATCAACCTGCCAAGCGTGAGCCTGTGGGTAGTGTGCGGCAGCCTGTTGCGCAACCTGTTGCGTGATCGTCGCTGGTTGCGCGTGTTCAACTGGGGCATGGCGCTGCTGTTGGTCGCTTCGCTGTATCCATTGTTGCTCGAAAGCATCAGTTGAGGGCTGAGCTTCGCCGCGATGCCTGCTAAGCTCGCTGTTCAGGAGCGTTCCTACGCACTTTTAAACGAAGTCCGACTTCTTTAAGGTCTTTGATCAGGTATTGCTAGTCTCGAACCCAACGAGGGCGCCTGATCCCGGAGCAGGCTCTGCGAGTTTCCTATGAATAAACGTCCTTTGTATTTCGACTACGCCGCCACCACGCCGGTGGATGAGCGGGTCATCCGGGTCATGGTCGAGTGTCTGGGCTTTGACGGCAACTTTGGCAACCCGGCTTCCAGTTCCCATGCCTTCGGCCAGGAGGCCCGGCGCTCGGTAGAGCGTGCCCGCCAGCAGGTGGCGCAACTGGTCGGGGCTCAGCCCGAACAGATTGTCTGGACGTCCGGTGCTACCGAATCCAATAACCTGGCCCTCAAAGGGGTGGCCCAGGCGCGTGGCGGTTCCGCCGGCCATGTCATCACCAGTCTGATCGAGCACAAGGCGATTCTCGATACGGCGCGCCAGCTCGAAGAGAGCGGCGTCGCGGTGACCTGGCTGGCGCCGGACGCCGAGGGCCTGATCAGCCCGCAAGCGGTTCGTGACGCGTTGCGCGAAGACACGTTCCTGGTGTCGCTGATGCTGGTGAACAACGAGTTGGGCACCGTCAACGACGTCATCGCCATCGGCGAGATCGTTCGCGAGCACAGTGCGCTGTTTCATGTGGACGCAGCCCAGGGCGCCGGCAAGGTGCAGATCGACCTGTCTCGCTGGCCGGTGGACCTGATGTCTTTTTCCGCGCATAAGATCTACGGCCCCAAGGGCATCGGGGCGCTCTACGTTGGCGACCGTGCCCGGCCACGGCTGTCGGCACAGATTCACGGCGGAGGCCATGAAGGCGGTTTGCGCTCCGGGACCCTGGCGACCCACCAGATCGCAGCCATGGGCGCCGCATTCGAACTGGCAGGCGGGGCATTCGACGAAGAACTCGCTAAAATCGCCCGATTGCGCAATCGTTTGCTTGAGCCGCTACTGGCCTTGCCCGGTGTGCGTATAAACGGCAGTGCGAGCCGCCGGATTCCCCACACGCTGAGCCTGACCTTCAACGAAGGTGAGTTCAACCCGGCGACGTTGGGCGCATCGATTGCATTTTCCGCGACCTCGGCCTGCAATTCGGCGCAGAACAGCCCGTCCCACGTGCTGCTCGCCCTGGGGCACGATGCGCGTGCGGCCGGGCGGACCATTCGCTTGAGCCTGGGCCGCTTTACCACTGAACAGGATATCGACGAGGCGGTGCGGTTGATCCAGGCAGCGTGCGCGACTGCGCCGGCGTTCTGGGTCACGACTCCATAAGCCGTCTTCGGCATCGAACAACAATATCAATGAGCAGGAGAAACAATGAGCACCGAGCCTTTGCCCCATGGACTGGTTCCCCAGCGCCTGGCCCAAATCCGCCAACTGATGAGCCGAGAGGGCATTCATGCGCTGCTGGTGCCATCAGCCGACCCGCATCTGTCTGAATACTTGCCGGGCTATTGGCAGGGACGGCAATGGCTGTCGGGCTTCCACGGCTCGGTGGGCACCTTGATCGTGACCGGCAGTTTCGCTGGCGTCTGGGCCGATAGCCGTTATTGGGAGCAGGCCACCAAGGAGCTGGAGGGCAGTGGTATCGAGCTGGTCAAGCTCATTCCTGGCCAGCCCGGCCCCTTGGACTGGCTGGCCGAACAAACACCTGAGGGTGGGGTGGTCGCCGTTGACGGTGCGGTCATGGCCGTCGCGTCGGCTCGAACCCTGGGTGGCAAGCTTGCGGAGCGCGGCGCGCGGTTGCGTACCGACATCGATCTGCTCCAGGAGGCCTGGAGCGATCGTCCAAGCTTGCCGGATCAGCCGGTCTATGCCCATTTACCACCCCAGGCGACCGTCAACCGGGTCGAGAAACTCGCCAAGCTGCGCGAATCCCTCAAGGAACGTGGTGCCGACTGGCATTTCATCGCCACGCTGGATGACATCGCCTGGTTGTTCAACCTGCGCGGCGCGGATGTGTCGTTCAACCCCGTGTTCGTCTCCTTTGCCTTGATCAGCCAGCAACAGGCAACGCTGTTCGTGGCCCTGGACAAGGTTGACGCAGCGCTGCGTGCCGTTCTTGAACAGGACGGCGTGACCCTGCGCGATTACAGCGAAGCCGCCGCCGCGTTGCGCGAAGTGCCGGACGGCGCGAGCTTGCAGATCGATCCGGCGCGGGTGACGGTCGGTTTGCTGGATAACCTGGGCAGCGGCGTGAAGCTGGTCGAAGGGCTCAATCCAACGACGCTGGCCAAATCTCGCAAAAGCCTGGCCGATGCCGAACACATCCGTCGGGCCATGGAGCAGGATGGCGCGGCGCTCTGTGAGTTCTTCGCCTGGCTGGAAGGGGCCTGGGGTCGCGAGCGCATCACCGAGTTGACCATCGACGAACACCTGACCGCCGCCCGCACGCGCCGGCCGGACTTCGTCTCCCTGAGTTTCAACACCATCGCCGCCTTTAACGCCAACGGCGCGATGCCTCATTACCACGCCACGGAAGAAGCCCATGCGGTCATCGAAGGTGATGGCCTGTTGCTGATCGATTCCGGCGGCCAGTACCTGGGGGGCACTACTGACATCACTCGCATGGTGCCGGTCGGCACACCCACCACTGAGCAGAAACGTGATTGCACGCGCGTGCTCAAGGGCGTGATTGCCCTGTCCCGGGCCAAATTCCCGCGGGGTATTCTTTCGCCGTTGTTGGATGCCATCGCCCGTGCACCGATCTGGGCGGAGCAGGTGGATTACGGCCACGGCACAGGTCATGGCGTCGGCTATTTTCTCAATGTCCACGAAGGCCCGCAGGTGATTGCCTATCAAGCCGCTGCCGCGCCGCAAACGGCGATGCAGGCGGGCATGATCACCTCCATCGAACCGGGCACTTATCGCCCCGGTCGCTGGGGTGTGCGCATCGAGAACCTGGTGTTGAACCGTGACGCCGGAAGCAGCGAGTTCGGCGAGTTCCTTGAGTTCGAAACCCTGACCCTTTGTCCGATCGACACCCGCTGCCTGGAACCTTCGCTGCTGACCCAGGACGAAAAAGACTGGTTCAACGCCTACCACGCCGAGGTTCAGCGTCGCTTGAGCCCGTGGCTGGACGGTGACGCACTGCAATGGCTCAACACGCGAACGATAGCGATTTGAAGTAGAGGATCAGGCGAGGGCTTCACGGACGAAGTCCAACCGATCCTGGCCGAAGAACAACTCGTTGCCGACAAACATGCTCGGGGCGCCGAACACGCCCCGTGCGATGGCTTCTTCAGTGGTGATCTTGAGTGCTTGCTTGACCTGCTCGTCGTTCGTCAATGCCAGCACATAGTCGGCATCGAAACCGCCCTCGTTCAGGACCGCTGCGACAGTCGTCGGGTCGTTGAGGTTGCGGCCATCCACCCAAAAGGCGCGGAACAGACAATCGATGAAGGCCTCGAAGCGTTCAGGTTGGCGCAACTGCATGCCAGTCACCGCGCGCATCAGCTGCAGCGTGTTGATGGGGAAGTGTGGATTGAACTTGAAGGCGACGCCGTAGCGTTTGGCGAAGCGATTCAGGTCCTTGAACAGGTAAGGGTTCTTGGCCGGCACTGTCGCCGGTGATGCATTGCCGGTTGCCTTGAAGACGCCGCCCAACAACATCGGACGATAGATCAACTGGCTGTTGGTCTGCGCGCACAGCGTCGGCAACTGGGTGTAGGCCAGGTAAGTGGTCGGGCTGCCGAGATCGAAGTAAAACTCCACCGATTTGCTCATGGAATCTGCTCTCTTGTTGTTGTGAGGGGAGGGGTTACCAGCGTTCGCTCCAGGGCCGCAGGTCCAGCTCGAAGGTCCAGGCGTCGCGGGGTTGGCTGTGCAGGTACCAATAATTGTCGGCGATGTGTTCAGGGTTCAGGATGCCGTCCTGATCCTTGGTGGCATATTTTTCCGGGAAATTATCGCGGATGAAGTCGGTGTCGATGGCGCCGTCCACCACCACGTGGGCCACGTGAATATTCAGCGGCCCCAGCTCACGGGCCATGCTCTGGGCCAGTGCCCGTATGCCATGTTTGGCGCCCGCGAATGCGGCGAACCCCGAAGCGCCGCGCAATCCCGCCGTTGCCCCGGTAAACAGAATCGTCCCGCGCTGGCGCTTGACCATGCGCTTGGCCACTTCCCGTGCATTGAGAAAGCCTGAGAAACAGGCCATTTCCCATATCTTGAAATACTTGCGCGCGGTTTCTTCGAGGATGCTGCAGGGGACGTTGGCGCCGATGTTGAACACAAAGGCTTCGATCGGGCCGATCTGGTTCTCGATTTGCTCGATGAGTGCGATCACGTCGTCTTCTTTACGCGCATCACAGGCAAACCCGTGGGCTTCGCCGCCTTGGGCACGAATTCCATCCACCAGGGGTTCGAGTTTGTCGGCGCTGCGGCGAGTAACACAGGCAACAAAACCTTCCTGTGCAAAGCGTCTGGCAATCGCGCCACCCGCGGCGTCGCCCGCGCCAACAACCAGTACGACTCTATTGTTATTCATGGTCAGCCTCATTGGTAAACGATCGTTAACTAAACGGACGTTATGCTAAGATCCGACAAGCGTCAAGATAAGCAATCAGGGGCAGGGCCATGCGATATTCAGCCAATCACAAAATGGAAACCCGCGAGAAACTGCTCGCCAGCAGTGCCGTCTCCGCCAAGAAGTCGGGTTTCTCCACGGTCGGTGTCGATGGCTTGATGAAAGCGATCGGGTTGAGCGGCGGCGCGTTTTATAGCCACTTCTCATCGAAGGATGAGCTCTTCAAGGCCATTGTCGAGCGGGAGTTGGCCCAAAGCCTGGATCGTCTGAGTGGCGACGGTGCCATGGACTCAATGAAGCTGGAGCGCTGCCTCAAGCAGTACTTGAGCATGAGCCATGTTGAGCAGCCCGATGCAGGGTGTGCGTTGCCAGTGCTGGGGGCCGAGATCGCGCGATCGGATGTCCAGGTGAGGGAGACGGCGCAAACGTGGATCTGTCGTTTGCACGAAAGCTGGGCGCGGATATTGGGAAGCGATAGTCTGGCCTGGGCCATCCTGTCTCAATGCGTGGGAGCATTGGTAGTTGCGCGGATGCTGGTCACGCCGCAGGTCCAGCGTGACGTCCTCAAGTCCAGTCATGAGGAGATTAGGCGCCGAATGGCCGAGCAAGGGCTCGACTGACGTGACCTATTTACAAATGACGATCATGCTGCGGCTGGTATAGCCAGCGGGATTGAGCCCGAAGGGATAGTCCCCGGGTTCCTCGACGACGTCGCCGGACTTGGCAATGACCTTGTAACCCTTGGGAGCACATGAATTGGCGGCGCTGGCGGCGCACTGATCCCAGGATGAGGATAGGCCGGAGCAGTTGATGTGCAGGCCTTTTTTACCGCGTTTGACTTCAGTTTTCGATGTTGCCGCACAGCCCGCTACTGCAAGTACGGCGATCAGTATCAAAATTCGTTTCATTCCTGTCCTTATAATCGTCGTGAATCTTGTGTCCACGTACGATTGTGTTCGCTCTTGCTTGAAGCGTTCATGACGTCCTGTATGAAAAATCCATGTTTGACATTGGGTTACCGGTCTAAACATGGCCTAAATGCGTGGCAAATACCAGACCTTCGTTAAATCCTGCTTCAATCTGCCGCGACGGCAGGTTTCGCAGTGTTGGCCATGGTCATCGTTGCGCCGACCGACGCGAGGATGATGCAGGTAATGGCTAACCATTGGGCCAAGGACAAGTACTCCTGCAGAAAGACCAGCCCCGACAGGGCCGCGACTGCCGGTTCGACGCTCATCAGCGTGCCGAAAGTGCGGGCTGGCATTCGGGTCAGGGAGATCATTTCCAGGGTGTAGGGCAGGGCCGTAGACAGAATGGCGACGCCGATGGCGATTGGAATCAGGCTCGGTGTGAGCAATGCGGCGCCCGCGTGCACGATACCAATCGGTGCGACGAACAGGGCGGCGATCATCACCCCCAGTGCGGCGGTTTGCACACCATTGTCCGCGCCAGCCTTCTGGCCAAACAGGATGTACAGCGCCCAGCAGAAACCTGCGCCTAGCGCATAGCCGGCTCCAAGCAGGTCGATACCGGCATTGGTCGCTCCGGTCGGTATAAGCAGAAGCAGGCCAACGACTGCCAGGGCGATCCAGAGAAAGTCGATTGCCCGGCGCGAGGCGTAAATGGCGACTGCCAGAGGCCCGGTGAACTCCAGTGCCACGGCAATGCCCAGTGGAACGGTACGAACCGACATATAGAAGAGAAAGTTCATGCCGCCCAGTGCCATTCCATAAACGATCACAGTGCGCAGGGATTGGGCGGTGAGCTTGGCGCGCCAGGGACGTAGCAATAACAGCATGATGAGGCTGGCAAAAATGAGTCGCAGCGTCGTTGTGCCCTGTGCGCCCACTACCGGGAACATGCTTTTGGCGAGGGAGGCTCCTGATTGGATGGAAGCCATGGCTATTAATAGCAGGGCAACCGGGTACAGGGTGGAGGCCAGGCTGCGATGTGGAGGGGGCGTCATTACGAAGTGTCGTCCAGAATAAAGGCGGGGGGCTGTTTTGAGCAGTATATTGCGCATATGCAGCGATTCCGTCTATATACCGGGCAGATTTAAGTGTCGTGTCGGGCTAAAGATGGAAAAATCAAATTAAGGGTTGACGGCAGATTCTGGGAGTCTATAATTCGCCCCACTTCCGGCGCAGTCGAAACGGAAAACTCCTTGATATTCAATGAGTTAAGTAGGTTTCGAAGGTGTTGGGCTTCAGTTCATTGAAGCCCGGAAGGAGCAGATAGAGCGGTGTTGTTTGGCTCTATCAGCGGTTCGATCTTCTCGGTCGAAAGCGGTGAAAAAGAGGTGTTGACAGCAGCGAGTAACGCTGTAGAATTCGCCTCCCGCTAACGAGAGATCGGAAGCGCAAGTGGTTGAAGTTGCAAAGGAAACTTTGAAAACTTCTTAAAATAACCGCTTGACAGATACACGGGGCGCTGTAGAATGCGCGCCTCGGTTGAGACGAAAGACTCAGCCAGCCGCTCTTTAACAACTGAATCAAGCAATTCGTGTGGGTGCTTGTGGAGTCAGACTGCTAGTCAACAGATTATCAGCATCACAAGTTACTCCGCGAGAAATCAAAGATGTAACCAACGATTGCTGAGCCAAGTTTAGGGTTTTCTCAAAACCCAAAGATGTTTGAACTGAAGAGTTTGATCATGGCTCAGATTGAACGCTGGCGGCAGGCCTAACACATGCAAGTCGAGCGGTAGAGAGGTGCTTGCACCTCTTGAGAGCGGCGGACGGGTGAGTAATGCCTAGGAATCTGCCTGGTAGTGGGGGATAACGCTCGGAAACGGACGCTAATACCGCATACGTCCTACGGGAGAAAGCAGGGGACCTTCGGGCCTTGCGCTATCAGATGAGCCTAGGTCGGATTAGCTAGTTGGTGGGGTAATGGCTCACCAAGGCGACGATCCGTAACTGGTCTGAGAGGATGATCAGTCACACTGGAACTGAGACACGGTCCAGACTCCTACGGGAGGCAGCAGTGGGGAATATTGGACAATGGGCGAAAGCCTGATCCAGCCATGCCGCGTGTGTGAAGAAGGTCTTCGGATTGTAAAGCACTTTAAGTTGGGAGGAAGGGCATTAACCTAATACGTTAGTGTTTTGACGTTACCGACAGAATAAGCACCGGCTAACTCTGTGCCAGCAGCCGCGGTAATACAGAGGGTGCAAGCGTTAATCGGAATTACTGGGCGTAAAGCGCGCGTAGGTGGTTCGTTAAGTTGGATGTGAAATCCCCGGGCTCAACCTGGGAACTGCATTCAAAACTGTCGAGCTAGAGTATGGTAGAGGGTGGTGGAATTTCCTGTGTAGCGGTGAAATGCGTAGATATAGGAAGGAACACCAGTGGCGAAGGCGACCACCTGGACTGATACTGACACTGAGGTGCGAAAGCGTGGGGAGCAAACAGGATTAGATACCCTGGTAGTCCACGCCGTAAACGATGTCAACTAGCCGTTGGGAGCCTTGAGCTCTTAGTGGCGCAGCTAACGCATTAAGTTGACCGCCTGGGGAGTACGGCCGCAAGGTTAAAACTCAAATGAATTGACGGGGGCCCGCACAAGCGGTGGAGCATGTGGTTTAATTCGAAGCAACGCGAAGAACCTTACCAGGCCTTGACATCCAATGAACTTTCCAGAGATGGATTGGTGCCTTCGGGAACATTGAGACAGGTGCTGCATGGCTGTCGTCAGCTCGTGTCGTGAGATGTTGGGTTAAGTCCCGTAACGAGCGCAACCCTTGTCCTTAGTTACCAGCACGTTATGGTGGGCACTCTAAGGAGACTGCCGGTGACAAACCGGAGGAAGGTGGGGATGACGTCAAGTCATCATGGCCCTTACGGCCTGGGCTACACACGTGCTACAATGGTCGGTACAGAGGGTTGCCAAGCCGCGAGGTGGAGCTAATCCCACAAAACCGATCGTAGTCCGGATCGCAGTCTGCAACTCGACTGCGTGAAGTCGGAATCGCTAGTAATCGCGAATCAGAATGTCGCGGTGAATACGTTCCCGGGCCTTGTACACACCGCCCGTCACACCATGGGAGTGGGTTGCACCAGAAGTAGCTAGTCTAACCTTCGGGAGGACGGTTACCACGGTGTGATTCATGACTGGGGTGAAGTCGTAACAAGGTAGCCGTAGGGGAACCTGCGGCTGGATCACCTCCTTAATCGACGACCGCAGCTGCTTCATGAGCTCCCACACGAATTGCTTGATTCATTGAAGAAGACGAAAGAAGCAGCCCGAAATTGGGTCTGTAGCTCAGTTGGTTAGAGCGCACCCCTGATAAGGGTGAGGTCGGCAGTTCGAATCTGCCCAGACCCACCAATTTTGTGTGGGAAACGCCTGTAGAAATACGGGGCCATAGCTCAGCTGGGAGAGCGCCTGCCTTGCACGCAGGAGGTCAGCGGTTCGATCCCGCTTGGCTCCACCACTACTGCTTCGATTGTATAAAGCTTAGAAATGAGCATTCCATCGGTTCGATGGTGAATGTTGATTTCTAGTCTTTGACTAGTTCGTTCTTTAAAAATTTGGGTATGTGATAGAAAGATAGACTGGACGTTACTTTCACTGGTAACGGATCAGGCTAAGGTAAAATTTGTGAGTGGCTCTTAGAGCCAGATCGAATTTTCGGCGAATGTCGTCTTCACAGTATAACCAGATTGCTTGGGGTTATATGGTCAAGTGAAGAAGCGCATACGGTGGATGCCTTGGCAGTCAGAGGCGATGAAAGACGTGGTAGCCTGCGAAAAGCTTCGGGGAGTCGGCAAACAGACTTTGATCCGGAGATGTCTGAATGGGGGAACCCAGCCATCATAAGATGGTTATCTTGTACTGAATACATAGGTGCAAGAGGCGAACCAGGGGAACTGAAACATCTAAGTACCCTGAGGAAAAGAAATCAACCGAGATTCCCTTAGTAGTGGCGAGCGAACGGGGACTAGCCCTTAAGCTTCTTTGATTTTAGCGGAACGCTCTGGAAAGTGCGGCCATAGTGGGTGATAGCCCTGTACGCGAAAGGATCTTAGAAGTGAAATCGAGTAGGACGGAGCACGAGAAACTTTGTCTGAATATGGGGGGACCATCCTCCAAGGCTAAATACTACTGACTGACCGATAGTGAACTAGTACCGTGAGGGAAAGGCGAAAAGAACCCCGGAGAGGGGAGTGAAATAGATCCTGAAACCGTATGCGTACAAGCAGTGGGAGCCCACTTTGTTGGGTGACTGCGTACCTTTTGTATAATGGGTCAGCGACTTATTTTCAGTGGCGAGCTTAACCGAATAGGGGAGGCGTAGCGAAAGCGAGTCTTAATAGGGCGTCTAGTCGCTGGGAATAGACCCGAAACCGGGCGATCTATCCATGGGCAGGTTGAAGGTTGGGTAACACTAACTGGAGGACCGAACCGACTACCGTTGAAAAGTTAGCGGATGACCTGTGGATCGGAGTGAAAGGCTAATCAAGCTCGGAGATAGCTGGTTCTCCTCGAAAGCTATTTAGGTAGCGCCTCATGTATCACTGTAGGGGGTAGAGCACTGTTTCGGCTAGGGGGTCATCCCGACTTACCAAACCGATGCAAACTCCGAATACCTACAAGTGCCGAGCATGGGAGACACACGGCGGGTGCTAACGTCCGTCGTGAAAAGGGAAACAACCCAGACCGTCAGCTAAGGTCCCAAAGTTATGGTTAAGTGGGAAACGATGTGGGAAGGCTTAGACAGCTAGGAGGTTGGCTTAGAAGCAGCCACCCTTTAAAGAAAGCGTAATAGCTCACTAGTCGAGTCGGCCTGCGCGGAAGATGTAACGGGGCTCAAACCATACACCGAAGCTACGGGTATCACGTAAGTGATGCGGTAGAGGAGCGTTCTGTAAGCCTGTGAAGGTGAGTTGAGAAGCTTGCTGGAGGTATCAGAAGTGCGAATGCTGACATGAGTAACGACAATGGGTGTGAAAAACACCCACGCCGAAAGACCAAGGTTTCCTGCGCAACGTTAATCGACGCAGGGTTAGTCGGTCCCTAAGGCGAGGCTGAAAAGCGTAGTCGATGGAAAACAGGTTAATATTCCTGTACTTCTGGTTATTGCGATGGAGGGACGGAGAAGGCTAGGCCAGCTTGGCGTTGGTTGTCCAAGTTTAAGGTGGTAGGCTGGAATCTTAGGTAAATCCGGGATTCCAAGGCCGAGAGCTGATGACGAGTTACCTTTTGGGTGACGAAGTGGTTGATGCCATGCTTCCAAGAAAAGCTTCTAAGCTTCAGGTAACCAGGAACCGTACCCCAAACCGACACAGGTGGTTGGGTAGAGAATACCAAGGCGCTTGAGAGAACTCGGGTGAAGGAACTAGGCAAAATGGCACCGTAACTTCGGGAGAAGGTGCGCCGGTGAGGGTGAAGCACTTGCTGCGTAAGCCCACGCCGGTCGAAGATACCAGGCCGCTGCGACTGTTTATTAAAAACACAGCACTCTGCAAACACGAAAGTGGACGTATAGGGTGTGACGCCTGCCCGGTGCCGGAAGGTTAATTGATGGGGTTAGCTAACGCGAAGCTCTTGATCGAAGCCCCGGTAAACGGCGGCCGTAACTATAACGGTCCTAAGGTAGCGAAATTCCTTGTCGGGTAAGTTCCGACCTGCACGAATGGCGTAACGATGGCGGCGCTGTCTCCACCCGAGACTCAGTGAAATTGAAATCGCTGTGAAGATGCAGTGTATCCGCGGCTAGACGGAAAGACCCCGTGAACCTTTACTATAGCTTTGCACTGGACTTTGAATTTGCTTGTGTAGGATAGGTGGGAGGCTTTGAAGCGTGGACGCCAGTTCGCGTGGAGCCATCCTTGAAATACCACCCTGGCAACTTTGAGGTTCTAACTCAGGTCCGTTATCCGGATCGAGGACAGTGTATGGTGGGTAGTTTGACTGGGGCGGTCTCCTCCTAAAGAGTAACGGAGGAGTACGAAGGTGCGCTCAGACCGGTCGGAAATCGGTCGTAGAGTATAAAGGCAAAAGCGCGCTTGACTGCGAGACAGACACGTCGAGCAGGTACGAAAGTAGGTCTTAGTGATCCGGTGGTTCTGTATGGAAGGGCCATCGCTCAACGGATAAAAGGTACTCCGGGGATAACAGGCTGATACCGCCCAAGAGTTCATATCGACGGCGGTGTTTGGCACCTCGATGTCGGCTCATCACATCCTGGGGCTGAAGCCGGTCCCAAGGGTATGGCTGTTCGCCATTTAAAGTGGTACGCGAGCTGGGTTTAGAACGTCGTGAGACAGTTCGGTCCCTATCTGCCGTGGACGTTTGAGATTTGAGAGGGGCTGCTCCTAGTACGAGAGGACCGGAGTGGACGAACCTCTGGTGTTCCGGTTGTCACGCCAGTGGCATTGCCGGGTAGCTATGTTCGGGAAAGATAACCGCTGAAAGCATCTAAGCGGGAAACTTGCCTCAAGATGAGATCTCACTGGGACCTTGAGTCCCCTGAAGGGCCGTCGAAGACTACGACGTTGATAGGCAGGGTGTGTAAGCGCTGTGAGGCGTTGAGCTAACCTGTACTAATTGCCCGTGAGGCTTGACCATATAACACCCAAGCAATTTGTAACTCCAAGCCCAAGGCAAAGAGACCAGATTGCGGTGTGTGAAGACGAAACGAACCGAAAGTTCGAATCTCACAAAACACCGAAGCTATCACATACCCAATTTGCTGAAGCGAGGCCAACTGGCCACGACTCAGTACCCGAATTTCTTGACGACTATAGAGCATTGGAACCACCTGATCCCATCCCGAACTCAGCAGTGAAACGATGCATCGCCGATGGTAGTGTGGGGTTTCCCCATGTGAGAGTAGGTCATCGTCAAGATTAAATTCCGAAACCCCTATCTGCTGACGCAGGTAGGGGTTTTGTTTTTGCCTGAAATAAAAATCGTTGGCCAAAAAAGGATGACCTGTAGAGGTCGTCCTTTTTTGCATCCGGCCCTTAAGCCTCGGGTACAGGGCAGCTCAGATCCCCTTCCTTGCACTTGAGATAGTTCTTGAATGCCTCGACCCGGGCCTTAGTCTGGGTGGTGATGCAGTTGCTGTAGATCAGCGGGTAGACGCTACCGCCCTCGACCCCGGAGGCGGAGAAATTGCATTCGGCGTCACGGAAGCCTATCCAGGCACGCTGCGCCTTGACCAGCATCTGCTTGGCCTCCGGATTGTCCTTCAGGCGTGCCGTGATCTGCTTGTACAAGCTGTTCAGCTCGTTGTCGGCGGCCTTGTTTTCTTTGGCTGCACATTGGTTCATTTCGCCTTGAGTGGTGGCGTCGGCACAGTCGTCGGCCTGAGCAGCGGTGACGAAAAGCAGCGGCATCAGGGCCAGAAGCAAGCGCGGGGACATGTTTGGTCTCTCCTTGAGGAGGGTGAAAACGCCGGGTGAGTTTACATCGCTCCATAGAGTTTTAGAGAAGGTGATCCTGATACAACTTTCTGGTTGGCCTTGTGGTCTTACAAGCCTACTGTTGAAACACAGGAGGTGACTCATGCATTCATCCGACCGCATTGAAAGAAAGATCCTGCTCAAGGCTCCGCGCTCTCACGTCTGGCGAGCCCTGGCCAATGCCGAAGCTTTCGGCCAATGGTTCGGTGTCGCCCTTGAGGGGAAACGGTTTGTGGCAGGGGAGCGTACCCAGGGGCAAATCACTTATCCAGGTTACGAGCATCTCATCTGGGACGTAGCCGTGGAGCGGGTGGAGCCTGAGCGGGTGTTCTCGTTTCGCTGGCATCCTTACGCTGTCGAGCCGCAGGTGGATTACTCTCAAGAGTCCGAAACCCGGGTGCTATTCGAACTCGAAGACATGGATGGCGGTACCTTGCTCAAAGTCGTGGAGTCGGGTTTCAACAACATTCCCGAGGCTCGCCGGCTCAAGGCTTTTCGCATGGACAGCCGTGGCTGGGACGAGCAAATGGCCAATATTGAAGCCTTCCTGAGCAAGTCTTGATCGGGGGCTGCTGAGGGGCTAAGGGTTTTCGGAGGGGAGCGGTATAGCGAATGTCTTACACGAGATGGTAGCTATGTCGTCTATTTCGTTTTGGATCCGAGGCGTAATCTGGACTCATCCACTGAAGCACAGAAAGTGCTCAGGATCAGGGACGATCGACCTTGCAAGGAAAGCTATCGACAGGGAGTCGTAATGGTCTTGGAAAAACCCGCTTCGGCGGGTTTTTTTTCGCCCGCAAAAAATCCGGGAAGGTCCTATAGCGAAACGCTTACACGCCGTTGCTGCTTTCTCGTCTTTTTCCAAGATGCCGATGGGCCTAATCTATGTTCATCCACTGGGTACAGGGAGTGCTCGGGGTCATGGATGATTGGACCAGGCATGGAATGCCGGACAGGAAGTCAAATTGGTCCTCAAAAAACCCGCCTAGGCGGGTTTTTTTCGTCTGTGAAAAAGTGGCCTGATCATGCCAACCGCCGGGTCATGGTGCGGTCGGAACCATCGGCAGCGAGAGCCTGGCCCCCAGGCGTCCGGTCCGCGCCATCGGCAGCGAGGGTCTGGCCCCCAGGCGTCCGATCCGCACCATCAGCGGCCACAGGCTGCTGGTAATCGCTAGCCTGGGTAAAGAAACGGTCCTGCTGCTGGCTCGGCAAGGCAAACGCACTGGCGCTCAGGGCGAAGGTGGTAACGGCGATCAAGGTGTTGAGCGTTTTCATGGTAAAGACTCCGGTCATATCAAGGGTTGAGTGCCGGGTCGTTCAGATGTCGTGATCTGCTGAACCCGTTGCAGCGGCGATGGTTGTCTTGCTGCATGGGTTCAGATTAGGGGCGAGGCGGGGGCGGGCGTTAGACGGATACTGCCCTGGTTTTGCCTGATCCTGTTTGTGTGCAGGATCAGGCGCTACTGGCTTGCAGCGCCTGGGCGCGCAAACGAGCGATATCCTTGCTCGGGGAGGCGCCAAATAGACGGCTGTATTCACGGCTGAACTGCGAAGGGCTTTCATACCCCATCTTGTAGCCAATTGACGAAACGTCGCTGTTCTCCGCCAACAGCAACCGTCGGGCTTCCTGTAGGCGCAGTTGTTTCTGATATTGCAGCGGGCTCATGGCGGTCACGGCTTTGAAGCGGTGATGCAGCGCCGAAGGGCTGAGATTGATCATTTGTGCCAGGCTGTCGATGCTAAACGGTTCGGCGTAATGGGTATTGAGCCACTCGATGGCACGGCTGATGCGATGGGTCTGGGTGTCAGGAATGGCGATTTCGTGCAAGCGCTGGCCTTGGGCGCCACGTAGCAGTCGGTAGAAAATCTCCTGTTGGGCCAAAGGCGCGAGGGTGGCGATATCGTCCGGACTGTCCAACAGTCGCAGCAAGCGCAACACCGCGTCGAGCAATGGCGCATCGATACGGTCCAGGAACAACCCGCGTCCGGTTCTTTCGGCCGGCACGCCGATAGGGCTGGCGTCGGCCATCAGGCGGCAGATCTGTGCCGGGTCGATGTCGAGGCGGATGCACAAGTAGGGGCGTTCAGGACTGGCTTCAATCACCTGGCCGGCCAGCGGTAGGGTCACCGAGACGACCAGGTAATTGAGCGGGTCATACACGTAGCATTCGTCCGCCAGGCGCACTTCCTTGCGCCCCTCGATAATCACGCATAAACCAGGCTTGTGCACGGTGTGCAGGGCTTCGGTCGGCTGGTCGCTACGGATCAGGTGCAAGGCCTCGATGGCCGTAGGGTGGACGCCATATTCCGGCGCAAAGCGCTTCATCAGGCTCGCTAATTCGGTGCGGCGCTGGCTGACGCCGTCGTCTGGCGCGATGTGGATGGACGTGGATACCGACATGCCGATCAATCTCCCAGGCCAAATTGAGTGGACCGCGCTAGTAAAGCCGATTGCACGGCTGTCGGCCAGAGTCGGCTTTATCGCCACAGCATCGTGCAAGTGCGCAGGAGGATCCGGCTAACCCCGACCTCGGTCGGTTCCCTAATCTGGACCTGTCAAAACGCTCCCACCGGGGCCAACACATCCAGACGAGGAAACCATCATGTCAGATATTCAAAACAAAGTAGTGGTCATCACCGGCGCCAGCAGCGGGATTGGTGAAGCGGCGGCGCGGTTGCTCGCGGCTCGCGGTGCCCGTGTCGTGCTTGGCGCCCGGCGCATCGATCGTTTGCAAACGCTGGTGCAGGAACTCGAAACCGCCGGCCAGCAAGCGGTCTGCAAAGCGGTGGACGTGACCCGCCGCGACGATGTCCAGCACCTGATCGACTTTGCTGTCGAGCGGTTCGGTCGGGTCGACGTGATCATCAACAATGCCGGGGTCATGCCGCTCTCCAAGCTCGAGGCGCTGAAAGTCGAGGAGTGGGACCGCATGATCGACGTCAACATCCGTGGCGTGCTCCACGGCATCGCCGCCGGCTTGCCGCTGATGCAGCGCCAGCGCAGCGGCCAGTTCATCAACATCGCGTCCATCGGCGCCTACGCCGTCAGCCCGACTGCCGCCGTGTATTGCGCCACCAAGTTTGCCGTGCGGGCGATTTCCGAGGGCTTGCGCCAGGAAGTCGGGGGAGATGTGCGCGTGACGGTGATTTCCCCTGGCGTGACCGAATCGGAACTGGCCGAGAGCATTTCCGATGAAGGTGGACGTGCCGAAATGCGCGAGTTCCGCAGGATCTCCATTCCGGCCGAAGCCATCGCCCGGGCGATCGCCTACGCCATCGAACAACCGGCGGATGTGGACGTCAGCGAACTGATCGTGCGCCCCACCGCCAGCCCGTTTTGAACCGCGTTTTACCTGACAGGAGATGTCCCATGAGAAAGGCCTTTGGAGACCAGGACAAATTTGTCGGCCTGTGGGTGACGGCTGATGGCGTGATTCGCCATCGGCTGCTGCCGGGCGGACGCTATGACGAAGCGCGGGGTTTGCGTGAGAGTGCGTACCAGGGCGACTACTGGTTGCAGGACGACCATATCGAATACCACGACGACACCGGTTTCACCGCCGATGGGGATTTTCGTGAGGGGGTGCTGTATCACGCGGGGATGGTGTTGTATTGCCAGGAAGGGTGATGAATCCACGGTTGGCTGGGTGGGAGCAAGGCTTGCCCGCGATAGAGGCGATGCGGTCTTTTAGAAATCGAGGCGCCTGTTTCGCGAGCAAGCTTTGCTCCCACAGCACAGCACAGCACAGCACAGCACAGCACAGCACAGCACAGCACAGCACAGTCATGCCTGGTTGGGACTTAGCGTTACACCAGTTCCAACCGCGCCGCAGCACGTTGGGCAATCTGCGAGCGGACCCGGAACGATTCTGCGGTACGCCGGTGGGCTTCTTCCAGGACGCGCGTTGGTGCAGTGTCCGGGCTGCCGGCGTTGAACGGTGGGGCAGGGGCGTATTCGAGCTGCAGCTGGACCAGTTCGGCGGTGTCCTGGTCGAACAGTTCGGCGGCCAGGGTCAGGGCAAAATCGACCCCGGCCGTGATGCCGCCACCGGTGAGCAGGTTGCCATCGCGGACTACGCGATCCTTGACCGGTGTCGCGCCCAGGGTTTGCAGCAGGCTGTGATAGGCCCAATGGGTGGTGGCGCGCTTGCCTTGCAACAGGCCCGCCGCACCCAGCACCAGCGAACCGGTGCACACGGACGTGATGTATTTCGCCTCGGCGGCCTGCCGCTTGATGAAGGCCAGCGTCTGCTCGTCTTCCATCAGAGGCCCGACGCCGGTCCCGCCGGGGACGCAGATCACGTCGAGCTTCGGGCAGTCCTCGAACGTGGTGGTGGGCAACAACACCAGCCCGGTGCTGGCAGTGACCGGCGCCAGGTCCTTCCAGATCAGGTGGACCTTCACGTCTGGCAACGAGGCCAGTACGTCATAAGGGCCGGTCAGGTCCAACTGCTGGACTTGGGGGAATAACAGCAAACCGATCTGCAGCGTCATGTCGCGTGCTCCTTTGGATGATGCCCGAGGGGTGGACGGTTTTACTTTAGATCCGTAGGCTCTGGCGTATACGCCAATAAACCCACGAATCACGCCAATATGCCCAACCCACCGAAAACCGTTCATGTGCTGGCCTTCGCCAACGTGCAAGTGCTGGATGTCACCGGGCCTTTGCAAGTGTTTGCCTCGACCAACGACCTGGCTCGCCAGCAAGGCCTGCCGTTGCCCTACACGCCCACGGTCATCGCTGTGGGGGGCGGGGCGGTAATGTCCTCGGCAGGGTTGGCGCTGTTAGCCGAGCCGCTGCCGAGCGAAGGCAGCGACACGCTGTTGATCGCCGGTGGCTGGGGCGTGTACGAAGCGGCGAAGGATCCGGCGCTGGTGGCCTGGGTCAAAGAGCACGGCCTGCGTTCGCGAAGGGTGGCGTCGGTGTGCACCGGGGCGTTCCTGCTGGCTGCCAGCGGTTGGCTGGACGGGCGGCGCGTGGTGACGCACTGGACCCGCTGCGAACAACTGGCCGAGCAGCATCCGCAATTGCGGGTCGAACCCAACCCGATTTTCATCAACGATGGCCCGGTCTGGACCTCGGCCGGGGTCACGGCCGGCATCGACCTGGCCTTGGCGCTGGTGGAGGAGGACCTGGGCCGCGCGGTGGCGCTGGAGGTCGCCCGGCACCTGGTGGTGTTCCTCAAGCGTCCCGGCGGGCAATCGCAGTTCAGCGTGACGTTGTCGCTGCAAAAGCAAGGCAGTCGGTTTGATGACCTGCATGCCTGGATCGCCGAAAACCTCACCCGTGACCTGGGCCTGTCGAGCCTGGCCGCCAAGGTCGGCATGAGCGAACGCAGCTTTGTGCGGCACTACCGCGCCGACACCGGCCAGACTCCGGCGCGGGCGGTGGAGTTGATTCGCGTGGAAACCGCTCGCCGCTTGTTGTCCGACACCGCTGTGTCGATCAAGCGGGTGGCGGCGCAGTGTGGCTTCGGCAGTGAGGAAACCTTGCGCCGCAGCTTTTTGCGGGCCATGGGGGTGACGCCACAGGCCTATCGCGAGCGGTTCGCCGTCAGCCCTCAAGTAGTTCCAGCAATGCCTTGAGCGTGGCCTCGGGGGCTTCCTGTGGGATGTTGTGGCCGACACCGGCCAGCACGCGGCGCTCATAAAAACCTGTGAAGTGTTCGGCGTCTTCATCGTGTTCCGGCGCTGGCCCCACGCCGTCGTCGGCACCGCACAGGGAAATGCTCGGCACGCTGATGGCCGGTTGTGCCGCCAGCCGTTCCTCCATCCACTCCAGCGTCGGGTCGCCCGGCGCGTACATGAAGCGATGACGGTAGGAGTGGATCACCACGTCGACGAAGTCCGGGTTGTCGAACGACGCAGCACTGAGGGGATACAGTTCGGCGCCACGTTTCCAGGTCGGTGACCACAGGCGCCAGAGCAATTCACACAGTTCACGTCGGTTCCGGGTCAGGCCCTCGACACCCCGCGCCGTGTGGAAATAGTACTGGTACCACAGGCGATGTTCGGTTTCCGGGTCCAGCGGCTGCTTGGAACGTGGGATGTTCTGCAGGTTGTAGCCGTCGCCCGTCACCAGACAGCGAACTCGCTCGGGCCACAGCGCCGCGACGATACACGCCGCCCGACCGCCCCAATCGTAGCCGCACAGCGTCGCTTGAGGGATGGAGAGTACGTGCATCAGGTCCAGCAGGTCCTGGGCCAGTGCCGCTTGCTGGCCGGAGCGCAAGATGGCCGGATTGTTGAACCGGGTCGGGCCGTAGCCGCGCAGGTAGGGCACGATGACCCAGTATCCACGCTCGGCCAGGGCGGGCGCGACTTCATCGAAAGCCCTGGGATCGTAAGGAAAACCGTGCAGCAGGATGATGGGTTCGCCGCTGGCGGGACCGTGTTCTTCGTAGGCGATGCGTAACAGCGGCGTCACGGCGAAGTTGACCTTGGGATCGAGGTTCATGTTGGCCTCCGGCATTGCCCGATTGCGATCAGGCGGGTTCCTGGTTCACGTATTTGGCCCGATCCGGCGTAAACGTCACGATCATGTTCGTGCTGGAACAGGTGAGGGTGCGCTCCTGGGTCAGGTCGATGTCCAGGTCTTCACCGCGCAGGCCCTGCCATTGGGCGAGGTACTTGAGGCAGCCGAATTTTTCGTTTTTCTTCAGGCTGCGGCTGACGCCACCTTTCCAGCCCAGCACAGGCAATTCACCGGCCAGGCAGCGTTGCGCCAGTTCGGGAAACTTCACCCCGCGGTCGCGGCCGATTTCCCAGCATTTGATCAGGCCCCGGTCCTGGCCCTCCCAGAGGTCTTCGCGGGTCAGGCCTGTTCGGGGTGGGGTGGTGATGGGGCGTTTGATATGGGTCATGTCAGATCCTTGAGTCGGGTTTTTATCGGGCAGCTCCGCTGCACCCGTGAGAGCATCGATCTTAGGAGGGGTTTGGGGGGCTGGCAACTTCTTAACGGGGCGTGGTGATAAATGGGGCCGTAGGAGTTGTGTAGGAGCTGTCGAGTGCAACGAGGCTGCGATCTTTCCCCAGCCCCTTGAGTCTCAAGTGAAAGATCAAAAGATCGCAGCCTTCGGCAGCTCCTACAGGGGGCAGCCCAGCGGGATAAATTCCCTCATCACACTGGTGCGGCATGTTGCGCTGGGGATTCAGCAGTTGATCGGGCTGGCCAAGTTGTTGGCCAATCGTGCGCTGGATGACCTCGAACTGGCTGAGTCGACACAATAGCCAGTACACCATGATCGTTCCCACGCTCTGCGTGGGAATGCATCCCGTGACGCTCTGCGTCACCCTCCAGAGCGGAACGCGGAGCGTCCCTGGCGGCGTTCCCACGTGGGAGCGTGGGAACGATCACAAACCCAGCGGGAGCAAGCTCCCTCGCCACAGGGACTGTGCTCAGTCTGAAGGGCAGCCCGGTTCACGGCTGCCAATGAGTTTTCTCCCCGCTCAACTTGCGATCCAGGAAGCTCGCCGCGCTGATCAGCGCCAGGAGGGTCAGGGCTTGGGGAGTGTTGCCCAGGTGGTAGCCGTGGCTGTCGAATTCTTCGGCGTACAGCCCCAGCGGGTTGGCGTAGCGCAGCAGTTGTTCGAATTCCAGCTGGGCTTTTTCCACGCGGCCGGCGCGGGCCAGGCATTCGACGTACCAGAATGAGCAGGCCGCGAATGAGCCTTCGATGCCGCTGAGGCCGTCGATGGGGCTATCGTCGTTGCGGTAGCGATAGACCATGCCGTCGCGCACCAGGTTTTTTTCGATGGCGTCGAGCGTCGAGAGCCAGCGCGGGTCGCGGGCGCTGACGAAGCGCACCAGCGGCATCAACAGCATCGAGCCGTCCAGGGCGGTGCTGCCCAGGCGCTGGATGAAGTGCTGGTGTTCGTCGTTCCAGAAGTTTGTCCAGATGTCCTGGTAGATGGCCTGGCGCGTCTCGTCCCAGCGGGCGAACGGGGCGGGCAGGGAGCGTTTTTCGGCCAGGCGGATGGCGCGATCCACGGCGACCCAGCACATCAGTCGCGAATGCAGGAAATGCTGTTTGTCGCCGCGCATTTCCCAGATCCCCACATCCTTGTCCTGCCAGACCTTGCACACTTGGTCGACCACGTCGACGGTGTGTTTCCAGCCTTGATGGGAGATGGCTTCGCCGTATTTGTTGACCAGGTACACCGCGTCCATCAGCTCGCCGAAAATGTCCAACTGCACCTGTTTGTAGGCCAGGTTGCCGATGCGTACCGGTCGGGCGTTGCCGAAGCCACTCAGGTGCGGCAGCTCGGTTTCGGGCAGTTCCAGCCTGCCGTCCAGGCCGTAGAGGATGTTGAGTTTGATCGGCTGGTCACGGCAGTCGCTGACCCGGCCACGCAGCCAGCGCATGTAGGCGTTGGCTTCTTCGACGAAGCCCAGGCGCATGAACGCGTAGACGGTGAACGAGGCGTCGCGGATCCAGGTGTAGCGGTAATCCCAGTTGCGCTCGCCGCCGCGGGTTTCCGGCAGGCCGAAGGTGGCGGCGGCGAGGATGGCGCCGTGTTTGCGCGAGGTCAGCAGCTTCAGCGCCAGGGCCGAACGGTTGACCGTTTCCCGCCAGCGTCCCCGGTAGGTGGACTGAGCGATCCAGCCGCGCCAGAACGCCAGGGTGCGTTCCAGGCAGATCGCGCTGACATCGTCCTGAAGGCGCGGATCGTCAATGCCACCCAGCAGGAACTCGGCGCTCTGGCCCTGCGTCAGGGTGAACTCGGCCACCGCCGCATTGCCGTCCAGCGTCATGGGCTGATCGGAGCATAAGCGCAGGCTCGGTTGTCCCGGCGCCTCGAAACAGATGTGGGCAGCGTCCTGGCGCGCCGTGGTGGCGGCCCGGGCGTAGTCATGCCGCACGGCGCAGCGCATGCGAAACGTCGCGCTGCCGACGGTCATGTGCACCTTGCGCATCAGCACCGGTAAATCATCCTCGCTGTCACCGATGGGCAGCAGGTCGGTGACTTCCACCACGGCGCCGTCGCTCAGCCAGCGGGTTTGCAGCACGTTGGTGTCGGGCAGGTAGATCTGCTGGCGACGGGCATTCGGCAGGTCCGGGGCCAGTTGGAAAATCCCCGCTTCGGGCGTATCCAGCAGCGAACAGAAGATCGATGGGCTGTCGAATTCCGGCCAGCAGAAAAAATCGACGCTGCCTCGGTCGTTGATCAGCGCGGCGCTGCGCATGTCGCCGATGATGCCGTGGTTCTCGATGGGGCTTTGCGGTTCGTCATGATCAGCCATTGCCGCGAAACCCCGGATAAAGGCTCATCCCGCCATCGATGAACAGCGTGGTGCCCACCACATAATCGGACAAGTCCGAGGCCAGCCAGACCACCGCGTTGGCGACGTCCTCCACATCGCCGACGCGACCGTAAGGAATCAGCTCCAGCAGTTTCTGTCCCTGCTCGCCCTCGGTGGCATCCTGGTTGATGGCCGTGCGGATGGCGCCGGGGGCGATGCTGTTGATGCGGATGCGCTGGTGGCTGGTTTCCTGGGCCAGACTCTGCATCAGCAGATCGACCCCGCCCTTGGACGCAGCGTAATTGGCGTGGCCCGCCCAGGGAATGCGCTGGTGCACCGAACTCATGTGAATGATCTTGCCAGCGGCCTGGGACACGCCCCGGCGAATGCCCTGGCGGGTGAAAATTCGCAGCGCGGCGCGAGCACAGAGGAACTGGCCGGTGAGGTTGGTGCCGATCACGGTGTTCCAGTCTTCCAGGGTCATGTCGACGGTGGCGGCGTCTTTTTGCAGGCCGGAGTTGGCGACCAGGATGTCCAGCGCGCCAAACGCTTCGAGGGTCTGGGCGAACAGCCGTTCGACGTCCGGCTCCTTCGACACATCGGCCCCGACGGCGATGGCGCGGCCGCCGGTGGCGTTGATTTCACGGGCCAGCGCTTCGGCCGGGCCGGCGCTGGAGTGGTAGTTGAGTACCACCGCGGCACCCGCATCTGCCAACGCCCTGGCCGCGCCTGCGCCAATGCCGGAGCTGGCGCCGGTGACCAGGGCAACCTGTCGGGCGAGGGATATCTGCATGGTCTAGCACCTTGAATTGAGGGCCTTACCTGCTGACTGGCGTGAGGCGTGCAGAGTTCATTTGGGTGAAGCGGTCTTCATATTCCAGATTCAAACACAAACCTGTGGCAAGGGGACTGTGGGAGCATAGCTTGCTCGCGAAACAGGCGACTCGATTTCTGAAAGACCGCATTGCCTTCGTCGCGGGCAAGCCTTGCTCCCACAATTACCCCGCCACAAAGAATGTTGCTTCAGACCGGCTGTTACCAACCCCGCCCCGAATTCACCCAGAAATTCACCGACAACGACGTAGACACCGACTCCACCTGATGGAACCAACCTTCCGGCAAAAACAGCAAATCCCCAGCCTCCAATGTCACGCGCATGAAGGTCACGTCGCGGGCGTGGGGGAAGCGTTGGTAGTCCGGCGCGTCCGGGTTGAAATCACAGCCGTCCAACCCGCCTTGGGGCGCAGTGGACCAGGTGCCCAGGGCTTCGCGGTGGTGAGGCGCGGCGAGGGTGAAGGTTTTCTGGCCCCAGACCTGGGCGAACAGGTTGTCGGTGTCGTCGCGATGCAGCGGCGTCAGGGTGCCCTTGGGGCCGATCCAGATGCGCGGTGGGATGAACAGTGAGGCGTCGAAGTAGGGCGGGTACTTGATCTGCTCCATCAGTTGCGCCGGCAGGATGTTGTTGCCCATGTAGGCCGGTGGTTCGCCGTCGGCGCCCTTGGTCGCCGGGCTGTCGAGGGAGGCGATGAAGTCGGCCATGGACGTGGAGCGGAAATCCCGCTCGGTGGAGAAGGTCTTCTTCACGTAGTCGCCGTGGCGGGTGATGCCTTGCAGCTCGGCAAAATGCACCAGGGATTCTTCGCGGCTGAGCTTGAACAATGGCCAGTCCTGCAAGGCATCGCTGATGACCAGCGGAATGCCGTGGGGCAGATAGCGCGCTTGAAACTCCTGTACCGACAGCTCGCTGCGGGGACGACGCTCCACCCTGCGTTGGGTCGGCAGGCTGGCGGTGAGTTTTTCGCTGAAGCGCGACGGGGTGGGGTAGCGCTTGTTCATGTCGACCTTTTCCACCACGCCACCGCCATGTCGGGCATGGTCGATGATCTGCGGCAGCAGCGTCGCCAGGCCCATGTTGCCGCCAATCTTCAGGCGCCCGCTGGCGAACAGTTCCTCGACATTGGCCAGGCCCGCCATGATCCCGAGGAAGTCCTTTTCCGCCACCTCGATGGTGACGTCGGGGCTGCTGTGGCGGCCGGCCTGGGTGCGACTGCTGGCCTTGACCTCGGACCAGTAGGCCTGGTGCGGGCCGAACACGAATTGGAAGACGCCTTCGATACCTACGGCGCCGGCATTGGCGAACAGCTTGCCCAGGATGGTTTGCAGGTCCACGGCGGTCACTCTTGCGGGTTTTTGGTCTTAGCAGGTAACGAGGGCCTGGAGCAGAAATTTAGGCCCCGTCGCCGCGTCATCGACCGTCGCCCTAGCGCGTCGCGACCATGAACACCCGGGGAAACGGCAGCAGCACCGTTCCATCCTCCAGGGTGGGATAAGCCTGTTCGATCGCCTTGAGGTACTGCGCCAGATACTGCTCGCGTTGCGTCTCATCCAGCGGGTCGAGAAACGGCCGCAAGCCGCTGCCCTTGAACCATTCCACCACGCCTGCGGCGCCACCGGCCAGGGGGTGATGGTAGGTGGTGCGCCACACATCGACGCGGCTGCAGTGGGGTTTGAGGATCGCGTAATAGGTGCTGGCGTCCTCCACCTCGGTCCGAGAATCAGCCGCCCCGGCCAGTTGGCTGGCCCAAGGCCCGCTTGCTGCGATTTCCCGCATCAGGCGGTGGGAGGGCTGGTGCAGGGTGTCGGGCATCTGGATCGCCAGGCTGCCACCGGGGGCGAGTTTGCCCACCAGCGAGGGCAGCAGGGTGGCGTGGTCGGGCAGCCATTGCAGCACGGCGTTGGCGAAGATCACGTCGAACGGCCCGGGTTCATCCCATTGGCCGATGTCGGCGGTGTCGAACGCCACGGCGGGCAGGCGTTTGCGTGCGGCGTCGACCATGTCGCTGGAACTGTCCAGGCCGCGCACCGTGGCGCTGTTGAAATGTTCCACCAGCAGCTCGGTGGAATTGCCCGGGCCGCAACCCAGGTCGATCACCGAGCCGGCCTGGGTGGGAGGAATGGCGGCGAGCAGGTCTCGGGACGGACGGGTGCGTTCCTGTTCGAAGGCGACGTATTGCTTGGCGGACCAGCCCATGGCGTTCTCCTGTGTGGTGCAGTGTTCGAGGTATCGCCAGTATAAGGTCGGGTGGGAAGATGAACCGCGTTATCGTTCATCGCGGGCAAGCCTTGCTCCCACAAGGTGCTGTCATCTCGTAGCGAACGTCACGGTTTTGACTAAATCGGTGGGTTACGATTTCGTTATCTTCTTTACACGACCGATCGGAGAAAACCGCAGTGACCCAACTGACCCTGCTGTGCCTGCCTTATTCCGGCGCCAGCGCGATGGTGTACAGCCGCTGGCGGCGCAAGTTGCCGCAATGGCTGCACGTGCAGCCGGTGGAACTGCCGGGGCGCGGGGCGCGCTTCGACGAGCCGCTGCACACCGACATGGGGCTGTTGGCGATGCAACTGGCGCGGGAATTGTCCGCGACGCTCCAGGCCCCTTACGCCTTGTTCGGTCACAGCCTGGGCGCGCTGCTGGCCTGCGAGATCGGCCATGCCCTGCGTGAGCTCGGCTGCCCGGAACCGGTGGCGCTGTTTGCGTCCGGCACCGCAGCGCCGACGATGCGCGCCGACTATGACCGCGGTTTCGCCGAGCCGAAAACCGACGCTGAACTGATCGAGCAACTGCGCACCCTCAACGGCACCAGCGAAGAGATATTGGCCAATGAAGAGCTGATGGCCCTGACCTTGCCGGTCCTGCGGGCCGACTTCCTGCTGTGCGGACGTTTCCAGCCGCGGCTGCGACCACCGCTCAACTGCCCGGTGCATGTGCTCGGCGGCACCACCGACAAGGCCACCACGGAGCAACTGATTGGCTGGCGCCAGGAAACCACGGGCAGCTTTTCGGTGGACATGCTGGCCGGTGGGCACTTCTTCATTCATGAGCACGAGGCCAAGGTGCTGCGGCTGATCAAGGATCAGTTGAGCGTGCATCATAGGCGGCATGGGTTGGCCATCAGCGCCTGATCCACTGAGCCCGTGACGATCGTTCCCACGTTCCTGCGTGGGAATGCCGCCCCGGACGCTCTGCGTCCTCTGTGTGACGCAGAGCGTCACCGGATGCGTTCCCACGCAGAGCGTGGGAACGATCAGAACCTCTCTTCCTGACACAAATTCTCAAACGCTAATTTTTCCGGTCTGCATTCGTTTTATAGGGACGACTTGCCTTTGTGCCTTGTGCCCACTGATTCCGGATATCCCAGAAATGAATGCTGAAGACGCCTTGAAACTTGCTCGCCGGTTTATCGGGTTGCCCCTGGAAAAGCGCCGGATGTTCCTGGTCGCGCTGGACAAGGAGGGCGTGGAGTTCAGCGGTTTTCCCATCCCCCAGGGCGTCGAGGACGAGGATCGCCAGGCCTTGTCCTATGCCCAGCAGCGCATGTGGTTTCTCTGGCAACTGGAGCCGGGCAGTGGCGCCTACAACCTGCCGGGAGCGGTGCGGCTCAAGGGCGCGTTGAGCCTGCCGGCGCTGGAGCAAGCTTTCGCCAGCCTGGTGGCCCGGCATGAAACCCTGCGCACGGTGTTCCAGCGCCAGGCCGACGACAGCCTCCTGCAAGTGCCCTCCAGCACGGCACTGGCGATCGGGCGCAAGGACTTCAGTGCCTTGCCGGCTGCCGAACGCGAGCAGGCGGTGCGCCGGGCCGCCGAAGCACAATCGATGCGGCCCTTCGACTTGTCCAGCGGCCCTTTGCTGCGGGTCGAATTGCTCACGCTCGATGAACAGGAACATGTGCTGCTGCTGACCTTGCACCACATCGTCTCCGATGGCTGGTCGATGAATGTGCTGATCGACGAGTTCATCCGCTGCTACGACGCCCATGAAGCGGGCGTGGCGCCGCAACTGGCCGACTTGCCGATCCAGTACAGCGACTATGCCCTGTGGCAGCGGCGCTGGCTGGAGGCCGGTGAGCAGGCGCGTCAACTGGCGTATTGGCAGGCGCAACTGGGCGATGAACACCCCGTGCTGGAACTGCCCATCGAGCACCCGCGCCCGGCGATGCCCAGCTATCGCGGCACGCGTTTTGAATTTGCCGTGGAGCCGGCGCTAGCTGAGCAACTGCGCACCACCGCCCAGCAGCACAACATCACCCTGTTCATGCTCCTGCTCGGCGCGTTCAACGTACTGTTGCATCGCTACACTGGCCACACCGATATCCGCGTCGGCGTGCCCATCGCCAACCGCAACCGCGCGGAAACCGAAGGGCTGATCGGTTTCTTCGTCAACACCCAGGTATTGCGCACCGAGCTCGGCGGCCAGACCCGTGTCGATGAGTTGTTGCGCACGGTCAAGGAAGCGGCCCTCGGCGCCCAGGCCCATCAGGACCTGCCGTTCGAACGGTTGGTGGAAGCCCTGAAACTGGAGCGCAGCCTCAGCCACACGCCGCTGTTCCAGGTGATGTACAACCACCAGCCGCAAGTGGCCGACATCGCCAGTATTCGCACGGCCTCGGGGCTGGAGTTGTCGATGCTGGAATGGCAGAGCCGCACCACGCAGTTCGACCTGACCCTCGACACCTGGGAAAAGGCCGGCAAGCTGCACGCGGCGCTGACCTATGCCAACGATCTGTTCGACGCCGCCACGGTCGAGCGCATGGCCCGGCACTGGACGCGACTGCTGCAAGGCATGGTTGCCGACAGCCGCGCGCTCGTCGCTGAGTTGCCGTTGCTTGAAGCTGATGAGTACCAACGCCTGATCCATGACTGGAACCCTGTGGACGCGCCGTTCGACCAAGGGCTGTGCATCCACCAGATGATTGCTCGTCAAGTTGAAGCCATGCCAGATGCCTTGGCGGTGACCTTCGCCAACACCCAACTGAGCTACAGCGAGCTCGACGGTCGCGCCAATCGCCTGGCTCATAAACTCATCGAACTGGGTGTGGGCCCGGAAGTGCGCGTCGGCGTGGCGATGCCGCGCTCCGAACACCTGCTGATCGCCTTGCTGGCAGTGCTCAAGGCCGGTGGCGCCTACGTGCCGCTGGACCCGGATTACCCGGTTGAGCGCGTGGCCTACATGCTCGACGACAGCCGTGCGCGGGTGTTGCTGACTGAGCAAGCGGTGGCGGCGACGCTGAGTGTGCCGGCTGAAACCGAAGTACTGATGCTCGACCAGCTCGATCTTTCACGCTATCCATTGCGCGCACCGCACAGCAGCGTCACGCCAGACAACCTCGCCTACGTCATCTACACATCCGGCTCCACCGGCAAGCCCAAGGGCGTGGCGATTGCTCATCGCAATGTGCTGGCGCTGATCGACTGGTCCAAATCCGTCTACAGCTGCGATGACATTCAGGGTGTGTTGGCTTCGACTTCGGTGTGCTTCGATCTGTCGGTGTGGGAGTTGTTCGTGACCCTGGCCAACGGCGGTTCGCTGATCATCGCGCACAATGCCCTGGAATTGCCGCAACTGCCGGCCCGGGATCAGGTGCGGCTGATCAACACCGTGCCCTCGGCGATTGCCGCGTTGCTACGCAGCGATGAGATCCCGGCCAGTGTGCGCATCATCAACCTGGCTGGAGAGCCCCTGAAGCAAAGCCTGGTCGACAGTCTGTACGCAGATGCCAACTGTGGGAGCGAGCTTGCTCGCGATAGTGGGGGGCCAATCAATGATCGGCTAACTGAAAGGGCGCCATCGCGAGCAAGCTCGCTCCCACAAGGGATAGCGCATGTCTACGACCTCTACGGTCCATCCGAGGACACCACCTATTCCACCTGGACCCGCCGCACCGCCGGCGGCACGGCGAACATCGGCCGGCCCCTGAAGCACACCGCCAGCTACCTGCTCGACGCCGACCTGCAACCAGTGCCCCAAGGCGTCTCGGCAGAGCTGTACCTGAGCGGCGCGGGCATCACCCGTGGTTACCTCGGCCGCGCGGCGATGACCGCCGAAAAATACGTGCCCAATCCGTTCTCCACAACCGGCGAACGCCTGTACCGCACCGGGGACTTGAGCCGTTACCGCGCCGATGGCGTGCTCGAATACCAGGGCCGTATCGACCATCAGGTAAAGATCCGCGGCTTCCGTATCGAACTGGGGGAAATCGAAGCGCGGCTGCTGCAACAGCCCGAGGTGCGTGACGTCGCGGTCCTGGCCCAGGACGCCCCGGGCGGTCAGCAACTGGTGGCCTACGTGGTCGTCCCGACGCTGAACCTGAATGCCACCGAAGCCCAACGCGCCCTGCGCGATGAACTCAAGGCCGCCCTGCGCGAACACCTGCCGGACTACATGATCCCGGCGCACCTGCTGTTCCTCGAACAACTGCCCCTGACACCTAACGGCAAACTCGACCGCAAGGCATTGCCGGCCATTGATGGCAGCGAGCAGCAACGCGAATTTGTCGCGCCCAGCAGTCCGCTGGAAAAAGCCCTCGCGGCGATCTGGCAGGACGTGCTGAACCTCGACAGCATCGGCCTGGAAGACAACTTCTTCGAGCTGGGCGGCGACTCCATCGTCTCCATGCAAGTGGTCAGCCGTGCGCGGCAGGCCGGGATCGTGCTCAATCCCAAATCGCTGTTTCAACACCAGACCCTGCGCAGCCTGGCACTGGTAGCGCGCCAGGGTGACAGTCATGGGATCGATCAGGGCCTGGCGCGCGGCGCGGTGCCGTTGACGCCGGTGCAGCATTGGTTCTTCGAGCGCGACATTCCCGAGCGGCAACACTGGAACCAGTCGCTGTTGCTGGTGCCTGGCGAGCGCCTCGACGTCGTGGCATTGGGATCGGCCCTGGCCCGTTTGACTGAGCACCACGACAGCCTGCGCCTGCGCTTTATCCAAGTGAACGGAGAGTGGCAGCAAGCCTATGCCGAGCCGTCGGCGGTCAGCCTGTTGTGGCAGCGCCAGGCAACGTCGGTGGAACAGCTCAACGCCTTGTGCGACGACGCCCAGCGCAGCCTCGACCTGGAAGACGGGCCGCTGCTGCGGGCCTTGCTGGTGGACATGGCCGATGGCAGCCAGCGCGTGCTGCTGGCGATTCATCACTTGGTGGTGGACGGTGTTTCGTGGCGTGTTTTGCTGGACGATCTGCAACAGTTCTACAGCCAATTGCAGGCCGGTCAGGCGATCCAGGTACCGGCCAAAACCAGCGCTTATGGGCAATGGGCCGCGCACCTGCACGGGCATCTCGATGGCTTCATGGACAGCCTCGATTACTGGCGCGCCCAGGGCAATGCGCCAGCGGGCAACGGCTTGCCGTGTGATTACCCCGAGCGGCTGCTGGAGGCCCGTGACGAGCGCAAGGTCCAGGTGCGCCTGGACGCCGAACAGACCCGTCAACTGCTGCAGCAGGCGCCGAAGGCCTACCGCACCCAGGTCAACGACCTGCTGCTGACCGCGCTGGCCCGTACGATCTGCCGCTGGACCGGCCAGGGCAGCACGCTGATCCAACTCGAAGGCCATGGCCGCGAAGACCTGTTCGATGGCGTTGACTTGACCCGTACCGTCGGTTGGTTCACCAGCCTGTTCCCGGTCAGCCTCAGCCCGGCGCCGGCGTTGAGTGCCTCGGTCAAGGCCATCAAGGAACAACTGCGCGCCGTCCCGGACAAGGGCCTGGGCTACGGCGTGCTGCGCTACCTGGGCGAACCTGAAGTGCGTGCCGAACTGGCGGCCTTGCCGGCACCGCGTATCACCTTCAACTACCTGGGCCAGTTCGACCGGCAGTTCGACGACGGCGCGCTGTTCGTGCCGTCCAGCGAAGGCAGTGGCGCGGCGCAACATGCCCGGGCGCCGCTGGCGAACTGGTTGACGGTGGAAGGCCAGGTCTACGGCGGTGAGCTGTCCCTGAACTGGGGTTTCAGCGAGCGGCTGTTCAAGCACCAGACCATCGAGACACTGGCCGCTGACTACCTCGCCGAACTGGGTGCGTTGATCGAACACTGCTGCGCGCTGGAAACGCCGCAGGCCACGCCATCGGACTTTCCCCTGGCACGCATCAGCCAGGCACAACTCGACAGCCTGCCGGTGCCCGCCGGGCAGTTGGACGACCTTTATCCACTGTCACCGATGCAGCAGGGCTTGCTGTTCCACACCTTATACGAGCAGGCGGCGGGGGAGTACATCAACCAGTTGCGGGTGGACGTCCAGGGCATCGATGCCCAGCGCTTCGCTGACGCCTGGCAGGCCACCCTCGACGCCCACGAAATCTTGCGCAGCGGCTTTGTCTGGCAGGGCGATCTTGAGCAGCCGTTGCAGATCGTCCGTCGACAAGTCGAGTTGCCGTTCACGGCCCTCGATTGGCGCGGGCGCGATCACCTCGCCGAGGCCTTGAATGAGCGCGCCGAGGCCGAGCGCCGCCAGGGCTTCGATCTGACCCAGGCGCCATTGCTGCGCCTGGTGCTGGTGCAGACCGAGGCCGAGCGCTGGCACCTGATCTACACCCATCACCACATCCTGATGGACGGCTGGAGCAACGCCCAACTGCTCGGCGAAGTCCTGCAGCGCTACAGCGGTCGCTTGCCCAAGGCCAATGTCGGGCGTTATCGCGACTACATCGCCTGGCTGCAACGCCAGGACGCTCAACTGAGCGAGACGTTCTGGACCGACCAGTTGGCAGCCCTGCAAGAGCCAACCCGGTTGGCGCGCGTCATATCCGTCGGCGAAATCCACAGCGGCCACGGCGACCATTTCCAGACCCTGGACGCTTCTCGCACCCAGGCCCTGGAACAATTCGCCCGCCAACAGAAAGTCACCCTCAACACCTTGGTGCAAGCGGCGTGGCTGTTGCTGCTGCAACGCTACACCGGCCATGACAGCGTCGCCTTCGGTGCCACCGTGGCTGGGCGTCCGGCGGATCTGCCGGGCATCGAGCAACAGGTTGGCTTGTTCATCAACACCTTGCCGGTGATCGCCGCGCCGCGTCCGGACCAGTCGGTCGGTGCCTGGCTGCAAGCCGTGCAGGCGCAGAACCTCAGCTTGCGGGAATTCGAGCACACGCCATTGGCGGACATCCAGCGCTGGGCCGGGCAGGGCGGCGAGGCGCTGTTCGACAACATCCTGGTGTTCGAGAACTACCCGATTGCCCAGGCCCTGGCAGAAGGTGCCGGGCAGGGCGCGGTGTTTGGCGAAGTCACTCACCTGGAGCAAACCCATTACCCGTTGAGCGTGGCCGTGACCCTCGGCCAGACCCTGGCGCTGCACTACAGTTTTGACCGGGCACATTTCAGCCCTGCGGCCATCGAAGGCATCAGCGCGCATCTGTTGCAGCTGTTGGAACGCTTCGCCGAGTCGGCGGTGCGCAACCTGGGGCAAATCGCCCTGGTCAGCGCCGAGGAACAGGCCCGGCAACAGGCCGCCAACCTTGCGCAGCCGTACCCGACCGGCATCGCCGTGCATCAGCGCATCGCCCATCTGGCGGCGCAAAAGCCCCAGGCTACGGCGGTGATCTTCGACGGCCAGCGTTTCAGCTATGGCGACATCGACCGGCGCGCCAACCAGTTGGCCCACGCCTTGATTGCCCGTGGCGTGGGGCCGGAAACCCGCGTTGGTGTGGCCCTGCCGCGCAGCGAAGGGGTGATCGTCGCGCTGCTGGCAGTGCTCAAGGCTGGCGCGGCCTATGTGCCGCTGGACACCAGTTACCCACGCGAACGCCTGGCGTACCTGATGGAAGATTCCGGGCTGGCGCTGTTGCTCACCGACTCCCGAGTGTCGGCGCAGTTGCCCCTGGCAGGCGCCGCCCAGTTGCTGGAACTCGATCGCCTGGACCTGAGCCTGCAACCGAGCAACGCCCCAGCCGTGCGTATCGATCCGCAGAACCTGGCCTATGTCATCTACACCTCCGGTTCCACCGGCAACCCCAAAGGTGTCAGCGTGGCCCATGGTCCGCTGGCGATGCACTGCCAGGCCATCGGCGAGCGCTACGAGATGCGCGACAGTGATTGCGAATTCCATTTCATGTCGTTCGCCTTCGACGGTGCCCATGAACGCTGGCTCACCAGCCTGACCCACGGTGCTTCGCTGCTGATTCGCGACGACAGCCTGTGGACCCCGGAACAGACCTACAACGCGATGCGCGAGCACGGCGTGACGGTAGTGGCGTTCCCGCCGGTGTACCTGCAACAACTGGCCGAGCACGCCGAGCGCGAGGGCAACCCGCCGAAGGTGCGCATCTACTGCTTCGGCGGCGATGCGGTGCCCAACGCCAGCTTCGAACGGGTCAAGCGCGCCCTCGATCCGGACTTCATCATCAACGGCTATGGCCCGACCGAAACCGTGGTCACCCCATTGATCTGGAAAGCCGGTCGTGACGTGACCTGTGGCGCCGCCTATGCACCCATCGGCAGCCGCATCGGCGACCGCAGCGCCTACGTGCTCGACGCCGACTTGAACCTGCTGCCCCAGGGCATGGCCGGCGAACTGTACCTGGGTGGCACCGGGCTGGCGCGGGGTTACCTGAAGCGTCCGGGCCTGACCGCCGAGCGCTTTGTCGCCGACCCGTTCAGCTGCAGCGGCGGCTTGCTCTACCGCACCGGCGACCTGGTGCGCCAACGCGCCGATGGCACTTTCGATTACCTGGACCGTATCGACAACCAGGTGAAGATCCGCGGCTTCCGCATCGAACTGGGTGAAGTCGAAGCCAGCCTGCAAGCCCTGGACAGCGTGCGTGAATCGGTGGTGGTGGCCCAGGAAGGCGCCGCTGGCAGCGGCAAGCGCCTGGTCGCCTATGTGGTGGCCGATGAACCGGTGCGGGAGGGTTTCGCCGAGCACCTGCGTGGACAACTCAAGGCGACGTTGCCGGCGCACATGGTCCCGGCCTACTTGCTAGTGCTCGAACGCCTGCCGCTGACCCCCAACGGCAAGCTCGACCGCAAGAACCTGCCCAAGCCTGACGTCAGTCAATTGCAGCAAACCTACATGGCGCCGCGCAGCACGCTGGAACAGCAACTGGTGTCGATCTGGCAGGATGTGCTCAAGCTCGCGCAAGTGGGCCTGCGGGACAATTTCTTCGAACTGGGCGGTGACTCCATCGTCTCGATCCAGGTGGTCAGCCGTGCACGTCAGGCCGGCATCCATTTCACCCCCAAGGACTTGTTCCAGCACCAGACCATCGAGGCGCTGGCGGCGGTGGCACGTCTGGGCGAAACCACCCAAGCCGTCGATCAAGGGCCGGTCACCGGTGAGTTAGCGCTGTTGCCGGTACAACGGCTGTTCTTCGAACAGGCGATCGCGCAGCGTCAGCACTGGAACCAGGCGGTGATGCTCAAGCCGACACAAGGACTCGATGCGCGGGTGCTGGAGCACGCCTTGAACGCGCTGGTGGTGCATCACGATGGCCTGCGTTTGAGCTTTACCGACGCGGGCGAGGGTTGGCAGGCACGTTACCGTTCGCCAGCCAGCCACGGCGAAAACCTGCTCTGGTTGGCGGACGTGCCAGATGCCCAGGCCCTGGCAAACCTTGCCAACGCAGCGCAACGCAGCCTGGACCTGCAAGACGGGCCGCTGCTGCGCGCGGTATTGGCGACGCTGGCCGATGGCAGCCAGCGGCTGTTGCTGGTGATTCACCACCTGGTGGTGGACGGCGTGTCGTGGCGGATTCTGTTCGAGGATCTGCAAAGCGCCTACCGTCAGTTGTCCAGCGACCAGGCCTTGCAGTTGCCGCCCAAAACCACTTCGGCACGGGCCTGGGCCGAGCACCTGCAAGGCTATGCCGGCAGCGCGCCGTTGCAGGAAGAGCTGGCGTACTGGCAGGCGCAGCTCGATGGCGTCGATGGGCAGTTGCCGATGGACAATCCACAGGGAGGCCAGCAGAACCGCCTCGCGCTGACCGTGCGCAGCCGACTCGATGCGTCACTGACTCGCCAGTTGCTGCAAGATGCGCCCAAGGCCTATCGCACCCAGGTCAATGACCTGCTGCTCACCGCATTGGCCCGGGTCATGGTGCGCTGGACCGGCGCCGACAGCGCGCTGATCCAGCTCGAAGGCCATGGCCGTGAAGCCTTGTTCGAAGACGTGGACCTGACCCGCACCGTCGGTTGGTTCACCAGCCTGTACCCGGCCAGGCTCACGCCGGTGGCGGACCTGGGGCATTCCCTCAAGCAGATCAAGGAACAACTGCGGGCGATTCCGAACAAGGGCCTGGGCTTTGGGGTCCTGGCCCATCTGGGCGATGACGCGGTGCGGGGGACTTTGGCGCGCCTGCCGACACCGTGCCTGACGTTCAACTACCTGGGCCAGTTCGACGCCAGTTTCAATGAGGCCGACGGCGCCTTGTTCGTGCCGGCCAGCGAGTCGGCCGGCGATGAGCTGAACGCCGAGGCGCCGCTGTCCAATGTCCTGGCCCTGAACGGGCAGGTGTTCGGCGGCGAGCTGAACCTGGGGTGGACCTTCAGCCGCGAGGTGTTCAACGAAGCCACCGTCCAGGCCCTGGCCGACGATTACGCCCATGAGCTGCAAGGGCTGATCGAGCATTGCTGTGACGACGGGCATTGCGCTGTGACGCCGTCGGACTTCCCCCTGGCGAGCCTGGACCAGCAGCAACTGGATGGGCTGCCGGTGGCGACGGCGCAGATCGCCGACCTGTATCCGCTGTCGCCGATGCAGCAGGGGATGTTGTTCCATGCGGTCTACGGTGACGTCAGCGGCGATTACATCAACCAACTGCGCCTGGACGTCGAGGGGCTGGATCCGGAACGCTTCCGCCAGGCTTGGCAGGCAACGGTGGACGCCCATGACATCCTGCGCACGCGGTTCGTCTGGCAGGGGGATTTGCCGGGGCCGGTGCAGGTGGTCAGTAAACACCTGGCGCTGCCTTACAGCTTGCATGACCTGCGGGCCGATCCACAGCGCGATCAGAGCTTGCAGGCCCTGGCCGATGGCGAACGCCAGCAACTGCACCTGGGTGCGCCGGCCCTGTTGCGACTGGTGATCGTGCGCCTCGACGAGCAGCGCTACCACCTGATCTACACCCACCATCACATCCTGATGGACGGCTGGAGCAACTCGCAATTACTCGGCGAAGTGCTGCAACGCTACAGCGGCCAACCTGTCGTCGCATCGGGCAGCCGCTACCGGGACTACATCGCCTGGCTGCAACGCCAGGATGCGGTGGCCAGCGAAGCGTTCTGGACGCCTGTGCTGCAACGCTTGGAGGCCCCGACGCGGCTGGCCGATGTCATTGCACCACCGGCCCAGGCCGGTACCGGTTATGGCGACCATGTGCAGATCCTGGACGAGACGCTGACCCGACGCCTGGAAGCCTTCGCCCGTGCCTCGAAAGTCACCGTCAACACGCTGGTGCAGGCCGCGTGGCTGCTGCTGTTGCAGCGTTACACCGGCAAAGACACCGTGGCTTTTGGCGCGACGGTGGCCGGTCGTCCGGCGGACCTGCCGGGCATCGAACAGCAGATCGGCCTGTTCATCAACACCTTGCCGGTGATCGCCAACCCACAGGCCGGGCAGTCCCTGGACAGTTGGCTGCAAGCGGTGCAGGCGCAAAACCTGGCGCTGCGCGAATTCGAGCACACCGCGTTGCTGGACATCCAGCGCTGGGCCGGGCAGGGCGGGGAAGCGCTGTTCGACAGCCTGTTGGTGTTCGAAAACTATCCGATTGCCCAGGCCCTGGAGCAGGGCGCGCCGGACGGTTTGCGCTTTGGTCCGCCGCTCACCCAGGAACAGACCAACTACCCGTTGACTCTGCTGGTGGGCCTGGACCGTCAATTGTCGGTGCACATGAGCTACCAGCGGGCGAGCTTCGAACCCGCCACCGTGGTGCGATTGGCAACGCATCTGGCCCAGTTGCTGGGCCAGATGACGGCCCATGGCGAGCGCTGCCTGGGTGAACTGTCGATGCTGGCGTTCGATGAGCATCAGCGCCTGGTCCATGACTGGAACCCGCTGGACACGCCGTTCGAGCAAGCGTTGTGCATCCACCAGATGATTGCTCGTCAAGTTGAAGCCATGCCAGATGCCCTGGCCGTCACTTTCTCCAACACCCAACTGAGCTACAGCGAGCTCGACGGTCGCGCCAATCGCCTGGCTCATAAACTCATCGAACTGGGTGTGGGCCCGGAAGTGCGCGTCGGCGTGGCGATGCCGCGCTCCGAACACCTGCTGATCGCCTTGCTGGCAGTGCTCAAGGCCGGTGGCGCCTACGTGCCGCTGGACCCGGATTACCCGGTTGAGCGCGTGGCCTACATGCTCGACGACAGCCGTGCGCGGGTGTTGCTGACTGAGCAAGCGGTGGCGGCGACGCTGAGTGTGCCGGCTGAAACCGAAGTACTGATGCTCGACCAGCTCGATCTTTCACGCTATCCATTGCGCGCACCGCACAGCAGCGTCACGCCAGACAACCTCGCCTACGTCATCTACACCTCCGGCTCCACCGGCAAGCCCAAGGGCGTGGCGATTGCCCATCGCAACGTGCTGGCGCTGATCGACTGGTCCAAATCCGTCTACAGCCGGGATGACATCCAGGGTGTACTCGCCTCCACGTCGGTGTGTTTCGATCTGTCGGTGTGGGAGTTGTTCGTGACCCTGGCCAACGGCGGTTCGCTGATCATCGCGCGCAATGCCCTGGAACTGCCGCAACTGCCGGCCCGCGATCAGGTGCGGCTGATCAACACCGTGCCCTCGGCGATTGCCGCGTTGCTACGCAGCGATGAGATCCCGGCCAGTGTGCGCATCATCAACCTGGCTGGAGAGCCCCTGAAGCAAAGCCTGGTCGACAATCTGTACGCAGATGCCAACTGTGGGAGCGAGCTTGCTCGCGATAGTGGGGGGTCAATCAATGATCGGCTAACTGAAAGGGCGCCATCGCGAGCAAGCTCGCTCCCACAAGGGATAGCGCATGTCTACGACCTCTACGGTCCATCCGAGGACACCACCTATTCCACCTGGACCCGCCGCACCGCCGGCGGCACGGCGAACATCGGCCGGCCCCTGAAGCACACCGCCAGCTACCTGCTCGACGCCGACCTGCAACCAGTGCCCCAAGGCGTCTCGGCGGAGCTGTACCTGAGCGGCGCGGGCATCACCCGTGGTTACCTCGGCCGCGCGGCGATGACCGCCGAAAAATACGTGCCCAACCCGTTCTCCACAACCGGCGAACGCCTGTACCGCACCGGTGACCTGACCCGTTATCAGGCCAACGGCAATTTGCAGTACGTCGGCCGTATCGACCATCAAGTGAAGATCCGCGGCTTCCGTATCGAACTGGGAGAAATCGAATCGCGGCTGCTGCAACAGCCCGAGGTGCGTGACGTCGCGGTCCTGGCCCAGGACGCCCCGGGCGGTCAGCAACTGGTGGCCTACGTGGTCGTCCCGACGCTGAACCTGAATGCCACCGAAGCCCAACGCGCCCTGCGCGATGAACTCAAGGCCGCCCTGCGCGAACACCTGCCGGACTACATGATCCCGGCGCACCTGCTGTTCCTCGAACAACTGCCCCTGACCCCCAACGGCAAGCTCGAGCGCAAGGCCTTGCCGGCGGTGGAGACCGGTCTGTTGCAGGCCGGTTATGTCGCCCCGGCCAGTGCACTTGAACAGCAGGTCGCGGCGATCTGGGCCCAGGTGCTCACGGTGGAACGCGTGGGTTTGAACGATCACTTCTTCGAGCTGGGCGGCCATTCGCTGCTGGCGGTCAATGCCGTCTCGCGCATGGCGCTCGAACTGGGGTTGACGCTGACCCCGCAACTGATTTTCCAGCACCCCGTCCTGGGGGAATTTGTCGCGCAACTCGACACCGGGGACGGGCCGATCGATGAACAGAAACTGAACAAGCTGGAAGCCCTGCTTGATGAAATGGAGGAAGTCTGATGGACAAGAGTGTTGCTTTGAGGATTGCCAAGCGCTTTATCACTCTGCCGCTGGACAAACGTAAGCTCTACCTGGAAAAGATGCTCGAAGAGGGCGTCTCGCCGGCCAATCTGCCGATCCCCGAGGTCCGCTCCGGGTTCGAACAGATCGCGCTGTCCTATGCCCAGGAGCGCCAGTGGTTCCTGTGGCAGATGGACCCCCACAGCTCGGCCTATCACATCCCCAGTGCCTTGCGCCTCAAAGGACGGCTGGACGTAGCGGCCCTGGAGCGCAGCTTCAACGCCCTGGTCGAGCGCCACGAGAGCTTGCGCACCACCTTCATCGAGAACGGCGAGCAGACCGTGCAGGTCATTCACCGGCAAATGCCCCTGCGCATCACGGTCGAGGCGTTGCCCGTCGGTTCGCCGCTCAGCCAGGACGACAGCATCAAGGCGTTCGTCGAGCGCGAGAGCGCGCGCCCATTCGACCTGCGCCAAGGGCCGTTGCTGCGGGTTTCGCTGTTGAACATCGCCGAGGACGACCACGTGCTGGTGCTGATCCAGCACCACATCATTTCCGATGGCTGGTCGATGCAGGTGCTGGTGGACGAACTGGTGCGCCATTACGCCGCCGACACCGTCGGCCAGTCCCTGGTCTTGCCGGAACTGACCGTGCAGTACGCCGACTATGCGATCTGGCAGCGCCACTGGCTCGAAGCCGGTGAGCGCGAGCGACAATTGGCCTATTGGGTCCAGACCCTGGGCCGCGAACAGCCGGTGCTGGAGTTGCCGCTGGATCATCCGCGCCCACCCGTGCAGAGCTTTCGTGGTGCACGCCTGGACTTGAACCTGGCGCCGGAACTGGGCGCCGCGCTCAAGCAACTGGCCCAGCGCGAAGGGGCCAGCCTGTTCATGGTGTTGCTGGCCTCGTTCCAGGCCTTGCTGCACCGCTACAGCGGCCAGCCGCAGATCCGTGTCGGCGTGCCGGTGGCCAACCGCAACCGGGTCGAAACCGAGGGCCTGATCGGCTTTTTCGTCAACACCCAGGTGCTCAGCGCCGATGTCGATGGGCAATTGCCGTTCGACCGCCTGCTCGCCCAGGTCAAGCAGTCGGCCATGGCCGCCCAGGCTCATCAGGACCTGCCGTTCGAACAGTTGATCGAGGCCCTGCAGCCGGAGCGCAGCCTCAGTCACAGCCCGATCTTCCAGGTCATGTTCAACCACCAGACCGCCAGCGACACCCAGGACCGGCAGATGCAATTGCCGCAGCTGAGCATCGAGGACCTGGTGTGGGAAGGGCACACCGCCCAGTTCGATTTGACCTTGGGCACGTATGAAACCGGGCAGGGTGTGCTCGCGGAGCTGACCTACGCCACCGATCTCTTCGAACCAAAGACCATCGAACGCCTGGCCCGTCACTGGCAGAACCTGCTGCAAGGCATCGTCGATGCACCGCAGCAACGTATCGGCGAGTTGCCGTTGCTCGATGCCACCCAGCAGCGTCTGACGCAGCAAGATTGGCACCGTATGGTTGATCATGGCTCCACGGCGTGTGTACACCAGCGCATCGCCGAACAGGCCCGCGTCAGCCCCGATGCGCTGGCGCTGACGATCGATGGGCAGGCCCTGACCTACGGGCAGTTGGATGCACGCGCCAACCAGCTCGCCCACCGCTTGATTGTCCTGGGCGTGACGCCTGACCAGCCGGTGGGGATCGCGTTGGAGCGCAGCGCCGAGATGATTATCGGCCTGCTGGCGATCCTCAAGGCCGGCGGCGCCTACGTGCCACTGGACCCGGCGTACCCTGAGGATCGCCTGGCCTACATGATCCAGGACAGCGGTATCGAACTGCTGCTGACCCAGGCCCGTTTGCAGGCTCGATTACCGATCCCGGCAACGCTCGAAACCCTGTTGCTGGATCAGCCGGATGCTGCCCTGCAGGAGGCCCCGCGCAGCTGCCCGGCGGTGGCGCTGAGCGCCGAACACTTGGCTTACGTGATCTACACCTCCGGCTCCACCGGCAAACCCAAGGGGGTGATGGTGCGCCATGGCGCGCTGAGCAATTTCGTCTCCAGCATGATCGCCCAGCCAGGCCTCACGGCCAGCGATCGCATGCTGTCGCTGACCACCTTTTCCTTCGATATTTTTGGCTTGGAGATCTACGGGCCGCTGTCGACCGGGGCCAGCGTGGTGCTGACCGGCCAAAACGTACACCAGGATCCGCAGGCGGTGCTGGCGCTGATCGAACGGCACGACGTGACGGTGCTGCAAGCCACCCCTTCGAGCTGGCGCATGTTGCTGGATCATGAACAATCTGCGCTGCTGGCAGGTCGCACCTTCCTGTGCGGCGGCGAGGCGTTGCCCCTTGAGTTGGCGCAACGGCTGCTGGCGCTTTCACCGAAGGTCTGGAACCTCTATGGCCCGACCGAAACCACGATCTGGTCGGCGGTGCATCCGCTGAGCCCTGAAAACAGCCGTCCGTTCCTTGGCCAACCCCTGGACAACACGGCGCTGTACATCGTCGGCAGCGACCTGACGCTCAACCCGCCTGGCGCGCCGGGTGAATTGCTGATCGGTGGCGACGGACTGGCCCGCGGTTACTTCCAGCGTCCGGCCCTGACGGCCGAACGCTTTGTGCCGGACCCGTTCTCCACAACGGGCGAGCGCCTGTACCGCACCGGTGACCTGACCCGCTATCGGGCTGAAGGCGTAGTGGAGTACATCGGCCGTATCGACCATCAGGTCAAGATCCGCGGCTTGCGCATCGAACTGGGGGAAATCGAAGCGGCGCTGCTGGCCCAGGCCAGTGTGCGGGAAACCGTGGTGGTGGCTCATGAAGGCCCGACCGGCGCGCAACTGGTGGGCTATGTAGTGCCCATTGACGCAGTGCCACAAGCGGATGCCGAGGCCTCATTGCGCACCGCGCTCAAAACCGCGCTCAAGGCGCAATTGCCGGAATACATGGTGCCGGCGCATCTGCTGTTCCTCGCGCAACTGCCGTTGACGCCCAACGGCAAGGTCGATCGCAAGGCGTTGCCGGCCCCGGATGCCAGCGAGTTGCAACGTGCCTATGTGGCGCCCGGCAGTGCGCGTGAGCAACAGGTGGCGGCGATCTGGCAGGAGGTACTCAAGCTCGAGCGTGTCGGGCTTGTGGACAACTTCTTCGAGTTGGGCGGACATTCGTTGCTGGTGACCCAAGTGGTGTCGAGGGTCCGTCGGGCGCTGGATATCGAGGTGCCGTTGCGCAGTCTGTTCGAACACAGCACGTTGCAGGATTTTGTGCAGGCCCTCGACGCCGGCCACGGTGAGCAACCGTTGGCGCTGGTGCCGGTACCCCGGGACAAGCCGTTGCCATTGTCCTTTGCCCAGGAACGCCAATGGTTCCTGTGGAAAATGGACCCCGACAGCGCCGCCTACAATATTCCGACGGCGCTGCGGCTGCGCGGTGCGCTGGATACAGGCGCCCTGCGTCAAAGCTTTGCAGCGCTGCTGGAGCGTCACGAAAGTTTGCGCACCACCTTCGTCGAAGACGATGGCCGGACCTGTCAGGTGATGCGTGCCCAGGGGCAGGTCGACTTCGTCGAGCAGCGTCTGGCGGTGGATGACGAGGCCGGTATCCAGGCATTTATCGAGCAGCAGACGCAACGCCCGTTCGATCTGCTGAACGATGCGCTGTTGCGCGTCGGCCTGCTGGCGCTGAGCGAGCAAGAGCACATCCTGGTGCTGACTCTGCATCACATCGTTGCCGACGCCTGGTCGTTGCAGGTGATGGTCGATGACCTGATGAGCCTGTACTCGGCGTTCATCCAGGGCCAGTCCGCGCAGTTGCCAGCCCTGGCGGTGCAATACGCCGACTACGCCGTCTGGCAGCGGCAATGGATGGCTGCCGGTGAACGGGACCGGCAACTGGCCTACTGGACCGAACAACTGGGCGATGAACAGCCGCTGCTGGAACTGCCCACCGACCATCCGCGTCCGGCTCAGCAAAGCATGCGCGGCGCACGGTTGCCGGTCGTGCTCGATCGCGCGTTGAACGACGCCCTCAAAGCCTTGGCCCGCCGGGAAAACATCACGTTGTTCGTGCTGTTGCTCGGTTCCTTCCAAGCGTTGTTGCACCGTTACAGCGGCCAGGCCGACATTCGCGTCGGGGTGCCGATTGCCAACCGCCAGCGCCTGGAAACCGAGCGATTGATCGGGTTTTTCGTCAATACCCAGGTGCTGCGAGCCGAATTCCACAGCGACTTGACCGGCGCCGCTTTGCTGCAACAGCTCAAGCAGACGGCCATGGCGGCGCAGATGCACCAGGATCTGCCGTTCGAGCAATTGGTCGATGCCCTGCAACCGCAACGCAACCTGAGTCACAGCCCGCTGTTCCAGGCCATGTTCAACCATCGCAACGAAACCGACACGGCGTTGACAACTGCCTTGCCGGACCTGGCCATCGAGCCTATGGGTTGGGCGCAGCGCACCGCGCAGTTCGACCTGAGCCTGGACACCAGCGACAGCGCCCAAGGCCTGCACGCGGCCCTGACCTACGCCACGGATCTGTTCGAGCCGGCCACCATCGAGCGCATGGGCCAGCATTGGCTCAACCTGTTGCAAGGCTTGGTGCAGGACCTGCATCGCCCTGTTGTGCAGTGGGCGCTACTGGACGCTGACGAACGTCGGCGCATGCTGGTGGAGTGGAACGCCACGGCAGTCCAATACCCGCTCGATCGCAGTGTGCACAGCTTGATCGAAGAGCAGGTGTCGCGGACCCCGGACGCCCCGGCGCTGGTTTTCGGCGAGCAACGCCTGACCTACGCCGAGCTCAACGCCCGGGCCAACCGGTTGGCGCATCGGTTGATCGATCAGGGTGTCGGCCCGGATGTGCTGGTGGGTATCGCCGTCGAGCGTTCCGTGGAAATGGTCCTGGGGCTGTTGGCGATTCTCAAGGCCGGCGGTGCCTACGTACCGTTGGACCCTGAATATCCACGGGATCGCCTGGCCTATATGTTCGACGACAGTGGCATCGGCCTGCTGCTGACCCAGCGCCATCTACTGGACGCGTTGCCCGTTCCGGAGGCCATTCGCTGCCTGGTGCTGGATCAGCCCGAGGACGGGCTGCAAGCAGGTCGCGATGCCAATCCGTGCGTCGACGTTGACGCTGAAAACCTGGCCTACGTGATCTACACCTCCGGTTCCACCGGCAAGCCCAAGGGCGCGGGCAATCGTCATTCGGCCCTGGTCAATCGGCTGTGCTGGATGCAGCAGGCCTATGGGCTCGATGCCACGGACAGCGTGCTGCAAAAAACGCCTTTCAGTTTCGACGTATCGGTGTGGGAGTTCTTCTGGCCGCTGCTGACCGGCGCGACGCTGGTGGTGGCCGCGCCGGGCGCTCATCGCGACCCGACGCAACTGATCGAGCTGATCACCGCGCAGCGCATCACCACGTTGCACTTCGTGCCGTCGATGTTGCAGGCGTTTGTGCAAGACCCACACGTGGCCCAATGCACCAGCCTGAAGCGGATCGTGTGCAGCGGCGAAGCCCTGCCGGTGGATGCGCAGCAGCAGGTGTTCGCCAAACTGCCGAACGCCAGCCTGTACAACCTCTACGGTCCGACCGAGGCAGCCATCGACGTCACCCATTGGACCTGTGTCCAGGACGGTCGCGACAGCGTGCCGATCGGCCAGCCGATTGCCAACCTGGGTACTTACATCCTGGACGATGAATTGTCGCCGGTGCCGGTCGGTGTGACGGGCGAGCTGTACCTGGCGGGCGAGGGCCTGGCCCGGGGTTACCATCGACGCGCGGCGCTGACCGCCGAACGCTTCGTGACCGGCCCCTTCGGCACGGGGCAGCGGCTGTATCGCACCGGTGACCTGGCGCGCTATCGCACCGATGGCGTGATTGAATACGCCGGGCGCATGGACCATCAGGTGAAAATCCGTGGCCTGCGCATTGAGCTGGGGGAAATCGAAGTGCGCCTGGCCGAGCACGCCGAGGTGCGCGAAACCGTCGTCATCGCCCAGGACGGCACCTTGCTGGTGGCCTACCTGGTGCCAGCCCGCGCTGAACTGCTGAGCGCCGAAGACACCGTCCGCCAGGCGCTGCAAGGTCGCCTCAAGGACCATTTGAGCCAGTCCTTGCCCGACTACATGGTGCCGCAGCACTGGGTGTGGCTGGAAAAAATGCCCGTCAGCCCCAACGGCAAACTGGAACGCAAGGCACTGCCCAAAGCCGATATCAGCGCCAGCCCCAAGGCTTACATCGCACCGATCACCGCCCTCGAACAGACCCTGGCCGCGATCTGGCAAAGCGTGCTCGGACGCGAGCAAGTGGGGGTGGGTGACAACTTCTTCGAGCTGGGGGGCGATTCGATTATCTCGATCCAGATGGTCAGCCGGGCGCGGCAGGCCGGGATTCATTTCAGTCCCAAGGATCTGTTCGTCCACCAGACCATCCAGGGCCTCGCCAGCGTGGCGAACCAGGGGGACAGCGGCCCGGGCATCGACCAGGGCCCGGTGACGGGCGACGCGGTGTTGCTGCCGTTCCAGCAACTGTTTTTCGAACAGGACATGGCCGAGCCGCATCACTGGAACCAATCGGTGCTGCTCAAAGGGCTGCGGCCAGTGGACGCCGCTCATCTGGAGCAGGCGTTGCAGGCATTGGTTGCCCACCACGATGCCTTGCGCCTGGCCTTCACCCGTGAGAACGACGCCTGGACCGCTCGCCATCAAAGCCTCGCCGAGCAACAGGGGCTTTGGCAACGCTCACCGCTGTTGTGGACCGCCGAGGTGGCAGATGCTGCGGCGCTTGAACGGTTGGCCGAACAAGCCCAGCGCAGTCTCGAACTGCAGAACGGCGCACTGTTGCGCGGGGTCTTGGCGAGCCTGGCCGATGGCAGCCAGCGGCTGTTGCTGGTGATCCATCACTTGGTGGTAGACGGAGTGTCGTGGCGCATTCTGCTGGAAGACCTGCAACAGGCTTATCAACAACTGCAGGCCGGCCAGGCCCTGAAACTGCCCGCCAAGACCAGTGCCACCCAGGCTTGGGCGCAACGGTTGCAGGGGCATGCCGGCAGTGCGGCGTTACAGGCTCAAATAGCCTATTGGCAAGGGCAACTGCAGGGCGCTCGCGCCGATTTGCCTTGCGACCGGCCCGAGGGCGAACTGCGCAGGTGCCATGGGGCGCAGGTTCAGACGCGGCTGGATAAAAACCAGACCCGACAACTCTTGCAGCAAGCGCCGGCGGCCTACCGAACCCAGGTCAACGATCTGTTGTTGACGGCTCTGGCCCGGGTGATTGGCCGCTGGTCCGGCGACGCCTCGACCTTGATTCAGCTGGAGGGGCACGGCCGTGAGGCGTTGTTCGATGATCTGGATCTGAGTCGTAGCGTCGGCTGGTTCACCAGCCTGTTCCCGGTACGCTTGACCCCGGCTGTCACCGCAGGGGATTCGCTCAAGGCGATCAAGGAGCAATTGCGGGCGATACCCGACAAAGGGCTCGGATTCGGTGCGCTGCGCTACCTGGGGGATGAGCAGACCCGTCGTACCCTCCAGGCGTTGCCTGTGCCACGCATTACCTTCAACTACCTGGGCCAGTTCGACAGCGCATTCGCCGATGATGCCGATGGCTTGTTTATCCCGGCCAGCGAATCGGCGGGCGCACCACAGAGCCCGCTGGCGCCGCTGGACAACTGGTTGACCCTCAATGGCAGTGTCTACGCCGGCGAACTGAGTATCGACTGGACGTTCAGCACGCAGATGTTCGACGAATCGACGATCCAGACGCTGGCCCTGGACTATGGCCGAGAGTTGCAGGCCCTGATCGAGCACTGCTGCCAGGCACCGCACCAAGGCTTCACGCCGTCGGACTTCCCGCTGGCCGGGTTGACCCAGGCTGAGCTGGACGCGTTGCCACTGGCGCCCCGGCAAGTCGAAGACATTTATCCGTTGTCGCCCATGCAGCAAGGCATGCTGTTCCATACGTTGTATGAGCAACAGGCCGGCAGCTACATCAATCAGCTGCGGGTGGATGTCGAAGGGTTGGACGTCGAGCGCTTCCGCCAGGCCTGGCAGGCGGCCATGGACGCCCATGAAGTGCTGCGCAGCAGTTTCGTCTGGGAAGGTGAGTTCAAGTGTGCCCTGCAGGTCGTGCACAAACAGCTGGACGTTGCCTTCCTGTTCCATGACTGGCGCGCCAGTGCGCAACTGTCCCAGGACCTCGACTCCCTTGCCCTGGCGCAGCGCCAGCAGGGTTTCGAACTGGAGTCGGCGCCCTTGCTGCGCCTGGTAGTGACACGCGTGGCAGAGGACCGCTACCACTTGATCTACACCTGCCATCACATCCTGATGGACGGCTGGAGCAACTCGCAATTACTCGGCGAAGTGCTGCAACGCTACAGCGGCCAACCTGTCGTCGCATCGGGCAGCCGCTACCGGGACTACATCGCCTGGCTGCAACGCCAGGATGCGGTGGCCAGCGAAGCGTTCTGGACGCCTGTGCTGCAACGCTTGGAGGCCCCGACGCGGCTGGCCGATGTCATTGCACCACCGGCCCAGGCCGGTACCGGTTATGGCGACCATGTGCAGATCCTGGACGAGACGCTGACCCGACGCCTGGAAGCCTTCGCCCGTGCCTCGAAAGTCACCGTCAACACGCTGGTGCAGGCCGCGTGGCTGCTGCTGTTGCAGCGTTACACCGGCAAAGACACCGTGGCTTTTGGCGCGACGGTGGCCGGTCGTCCGGCGGACCTGCCGGGCATCGAACAGCAGATCGGCCTGTTCATCAACACCTTGCCGGTGATCGCCAACCCACAGGCCGGGCAGTCCCTGGACAGTTGGCTGCAAGCGGTGCAGGCGCAAAACCTGGCGCTGCGCGAATTCGAGCACACCGCGTTGCTGGACATCCAGCGCTGGGCCGGGCAGGGCGGGGAAGCGCTGTTCGACAGCCTGTTGGTGTTCGAAAACTATCCGATTGCCCAGGCCCTGGAGCAGGGCGCGCCGGACGGTTTGCGCTTTGGTCCGCCGCTCACCCAGGAACAGACCAACTACCCGTTGACTCTGCTGGTGGGCCTGGACCGTCAATTGTCGGTGCACATGAGCTACCAGCGGGCGAGCTTCGAACCCGCCACCGTGGTGCGATTGGCAACGCATCTGGCCCAGTTGCTGGGCCAGATGACGGCCCATGGCGAGCGCTGCCTGGGTGAACTGTCGATGCTGGCGTTCGATGAGCATCAGCGCCTGGTCCATGACTGGAACCCGCTGGACACGCCGTTCGAGCAAGCGTTGTGCATCCACCAGATGATTGCTCGTCAAGTTGAAGCCATGCCAGATGCCCTGGCCGTCACTTTCTCCAACACCCAACTGAGCTACAGCGAGCTCGACGGTCGCGCCAATCGCCTGGCTCATAAACTCATCGAACTGGGTGTGGGCCCGGAAGTGCGCGTCGGCGTGGCGATGCCGCGCTCCGAACACCTGCTGATCGCCTTGCTGGCAGTGCTCAAGGCCGGTGGCGCCTACGTGCCGCTGGACCCGGATTACCCGGTTGAGCGCGTGGCCTACATGCTCGACGACAGCCGTGCGCGGGTGTTGCTGACTGAGCAAGCGGTGGCGGCGACGCTGAGTGTGCCGGCTGAAACCGAAGTACTGATGCTCGACCAGCTCGATCTTTCACGCTATCCATTGCGCGCACCGCACAGCAGCGTCACGCCAGACAACCTCGCCTACGTCATCTACACCTCCGGCTCCACCGGCAAGCCCAAGGGCGTGGCGATTGCCCATCGCAACGTGCTGGCGCTGATCGACTGGTCCAAATCCGTCTACAGCCGGGATGACATCCAGGGTGTACTCGCCTCCACGTCGGTGTGTTTCGATCTGTCGGTGTGGGAGTTGTTCGTGACCCTGGCCAACGGCGGTTCGCTGATCATCGCGCGCAATGCCCTGGAACTGCCGCAACTGCCGGCCCGCGATCAGGTGCGGCTGATCAACACCGTGCCCTCGGCGATTGCCGCGTTGCTACGCAGCGATGAGATCCCGGCCAGTGTGCGCATCATCAACCTGGCTGGAGAGCCCCTGAAGCAAAGCCTGGTCGACAATCTGTACGCAGATGCCAACTGTGGGAGCGAGCTTGCTCGCGATAGTGGTGGGTCAATCAATGATCGGCTAACTGAAAGGGCGCCATCGCGAGCAAGCTCGCTCCCACAAGGGATAGCGCATGTCTACGACCTCTACGGTCCATCCGAGGACACCACCTATTCCACCTGGACCCGCCGCACCGCCGGCGGCACGGCGAACATCGGCCGGCCCCTGAAGCACACCGCCAGCTACCTGCTCGACGCCGACCTGCAACCAGTGCCCCAAGGCGTCTCGGCGGAGCTGTACCTGAGCGGCGCGGGCATCACCCGTGGTTACCTCGGCCGCGCGGCGATGACCGCCGAAAAATACGTGCCCAACCCGTTCTCCACAACCGGCGAACGCCTGTACCGCACCGGTGACCTGACCCGTTATCAGGCCAACGGCAATTTGCAGTACGTCGGCCGTATCGACCATCAAGTGAAGATCCGCGGCTTCCGTATCGAACTGGGAGAAATCGAATCGCGGCTGCTGCAACAGCCCGAGGTGCGTGACGTCGCGGTCCTGGCCCAGGACGCCCCGGGCGGTCAGCAACTGGTGGCCTACGTGGTCGTCCCGACGCTGAACCTGAATGCCACCGAAGCCCAACGCGCCCTGCGCGATGAACTCAAGGCCGCCCTGCGCGAACACCTGCCGGACTACATGATCCCGGCGCACCTGCTGTTCCTCGAACAACTGCCCCTGACCCCCAACGGCAAGCTCGACCGCAAGGCCTTGCCGGCGGTGGAGACCGGGTTGTCGCAAAGCGGTTACGAGGCGCCCGTCAGCGAACTGGAGCAACAGATCGCCGGTATCTGGCAAGAGGTGCTGGAAGTGGAGCAGGTCGGTCGTAACGACCATTTCTTCGAACGCGGCGGCCACTCCTTGCTGGCAACCCAGGCGGTCTCGCGTTTGCGCAAGCTGACAGGCTATCCGCTGAGCCTGCGTGACTTGTTCAATCATCCGCAGCTCAAGGCGCTGGCGGTCCTGATGGCCGGTACTGCCGATGGACCAGTCCGCGCGGGCGACTCCCATGAGGTCCGGCTCAAGGCCCATGGTCCGCGACGTTCGGCACCGCTGTCGTTGGTGCAGCGACGTTTGTGGATCGCCGAACAATTGTCCGGCGGTACGTCGGCCTATGGCATGCCCATGGCGCTGCGCCTGTGCGGCGAATTGTCGGTGGCGCACCTGATGAGCAGCTTTGCCGATGTGGCTCGCCGTCATGACGTACTGCGCACCGCGTATGTCCAGGACGAAGAAGGCGATCCGCTGGCGCTGATTGCCGATGAGGTGCAACTGGACTTCCCGGTGATCGACCTCGCTGGCCTGTCGCCCAGTGCCCAGCAGGAACAGGTGGCCCGAGCGACGCTGGAAAACGCGCGCATCCCCATCGACCTGGAACAGGCACCGCTGTTGCGCGGGCGGATCCTGCGCCTGGGGCCGACGGAGCACGTGTTGCTGTACGCCATGCACCACATCATCTCCGATGGTTGGTCGATGGGGCTGTTGATCAACGAACTGGTGCAGGTCTACGAGGCATCCCTCAAGGGTGAACCGATGCCGCTGCCACCCCTGGAGGTTCAGTACCATGACTTCGCGCTGTGGCAACAGGCGCTGGAGGAGCAGGGCGTGCTGGCGCGCCAGGCCGAGTACTGGAAACACCGGCTCGGCGGCTACGAAGGGCGCCTGGACTTGCCGCTGAGCAGCCCCCGGGGCCAGACGGCGTCCTACGACGGCGATGCGCTGCAGTTCCGGCTTTCCACCGCGCTGAGCGGGGCCTTGCGCCGGTTAGCCAGCGAGGCCGGTGTCACGCTGTACAGCACGCTGCTGGCGTCCTTCCAGGTGTTGTTGCATCGGTTCTGCGGCGCGCAAGACCTGGTGGTCGGGGCCGACGTGGCAGGTCGTGAACAGCCTGAGCTGGAGCGGCTGATCGGTTTCTTCGTCAACGTACTGCCCCTGCGTTCGCGCTTCGACGCTGCGGCCACGTTCTCGCGCTTCCTGGGGCAGACCCAGGACAACCTGCTCGGCGCCCTGGAGCATCAGGACTTGCCGTTCGACCAGATTGTCGAAGCCTCGGGCGTACCGCGACACAAGGGCATGAACCCGTTGCTCCAGGTGTTGTTCGTGATGAACAACGTGCCGGTGCGCACCCGCTCCATGACCGGGTTGAGCGTGGAATTGCTGCCGGCGCTCGAGACCCATTCTAAATTCGATATGGCGTTGTTCGTTGACGAAGAAGAAGGGCAATTGCGCGGTAATTGGCAATTCGCCACAACCTTGTTCGGACATGAGCGCATCCAGCACCTGATTCAGGCCTGGACAGCCCTGTTGGAACAGATCGTCGCTGATCAGGACATTCAATTGGGAGCTATCAGCATGCCAGTCGACAACATGGCGGCGGCCGTCACGCCTGCCACCGTCCCGGGGCCCAAGGCCGACAAACTGGGCAAGTTTCTCAAGCGTTCCGTGACACCCCTCGCCAAGCCTCGTGCGGCGCGGGTGCGTGAATCACTGGTGGCTGCACCGCAGCGCTTTCCCTTGATGCTGGAGCCGGGCGAGCCCCATCTGGATGTCATCGAGTGGATCCAGCAGAACCGGCCACTGATCGAGCAAAAGCTGGCCGAACATGCGGGCATTCTGTTCCGCGGTTTCGAGCTGGACGGTATCCAGGGTTTTGAAGCCTTCGCCGAAGCGGTACAGCCAGGGCTTTATGGTCAGTACGGCGACCTGCCGAAGAAAGAAGGCGGCAAGAACACCTACCGTTCCACGCCGTATCCCGAGCGCAAGATGATCCTGTTCCACAACGAAAGCTCCCATCAGGACCGCTGGCCGCGCAAGCAGATGTTCTATTGCGAGCAAGCCGCACCGGTAGGCGGCGCGACCCCGGTGGTGGATTGCCGGTTGATGTATGAACGATTGCCGGCGGACCTTCGCGAGAAGTTCGAAGACAAAGGCTTGCTGTACGTACGCACCTTCACCGACAAACTCGACGTGTCGTGGCAGCACTTCTTCAAGACCGAAGACCGCCTTGAAGTGGAGGCCCGCTGTCGGGCGGGCGGCATCCAATGGCGCTGGCTCGATAACGACGAGTTGCAGACCCGCACACCGGGGCCCGCGATCATCACGCACCCGATCACCGGAGAGAAGTCGTTCTTCAACCAGGTGCAATTGCATCACATCTATTGGTTGGACCCGGATGTGCGGGAGGACCTGTTGTCGATGTTCGGCCTGGAGCGCATGCCTCGGCATGTGTATTACGGCGACGGCACACCGATTGAGGACGAGGTGATGGCGCGTATCGGTGAGTTGTATGAAGCCTGTGCGGTGCGTTTTGACTGGCAAAAAGGTGATGTGATCCTGCTGGACAACATGCTGGTGGCCCACGCCCGCGACCCGTTCGAGGGCCAGCGCAAGATCGTGGTAGCCATGGGCGATATGTACGACCGTAACGCGCTGGACAACCCGGCCAGTGCCGGGCACGCGATTCAGGGCAGGCGCAATCTGGAGGAAACCGGAGCATGAACGAAGTAACGATGGATCAACAGGACCCGAGTTTCCCGCTGACGCCCGAGCAACAAATGCTGCTCGAACAACTGTCGCCCACGGCGACCTGTGGCGAGGCGTTGCGCTGGCTGAACGTGGTGATCGACGGTGATCTCGATCCGCAGCGCTTGCAGGTCGCGTTCGATACGCTGCTGGCGCAGCAGCCGATGCTCTTGGCGCGGCTGGGCAAAGTCGCCGGTTTCCACGGTTGGCGTCAGGCCGCCGCCAGCGCCGTTCGCTTCCCGCTGACAGTACAGGCCAGCGAGCAACGGGCCGAGGACATCCAGGCGCAGATCAAGGACTCGATGGGTCGCGCTTTTGTGCTCGGCGAATCGGAAAGCCTCCAGGCCGGGCTTTATCGTCTGGCGCCACGGCAATGGCAACTGGTGCTGGGCATCGCCCGCTACAGTGCCGATGGGCCGTCCCTGAATCTGCTGCTTGAGCAGGTGCAGCAAGCCTGCGCCGGGATCCAGGGAGTGGAAGACGCGCCGGGCGAGTTCACCCAATACCTGGAATGGCGCAGTGAGGTGGTGCTGGATGAAGATGCCGCCACCGGACGCACCTACTGGCAGCAGCACCTGCACGGCGTGCAGACGGACATCGCCACGCCGTGGTTGGCCGCACGCAGCGCCGGCAGTGAAACCGGTGCAGGCGCTGCGTGCGTGTCGCTGACGCTGGATCCTGCCCAGCGTGACGCTTTGTACCGTCTGGCCGAGCAGCTCGGCCAGCCGCTTGCCACGCTGCTGCAAGGCGCTTGGTGGGTGTTGCTGGGACGTTTGAGCGGGCTTGAGCAGGCGCTGGTCGGCGTGCGCCATGACAGCCGTGGCGACTATGAATACTTCGCCAATGCCATGGGCGTATTCGAGAAAACCCTGCCGCTTTGCGTTTCGTTGCCCGCCAGCGTGGCGTTCAGCGAGTGGTTGAGCGAACTGGCGGCGGGCCTCGAAGCCCATCGCACCTGGCAGGAATACTGGACCCCGGACCTGGCGCCTGACGCACGCCCGGCCTATGGCTTTACCCTGGGGCAGGCGAGCGGTGCCCGGAGCAGTGGCGACCTGAACTGGGCGCCGGAGCCAACGCTTGTGCAGGCCGATGCGTTCGAGTTGTTGTTACAGGTTCAATTGGACGATGCCCAGCGGCTTGCCGCGGTCAATCTGTCTTACGCCGGTTCGCGTTATTCGCTCGCCTCGGCCGGCGTCGTGCTGGAACAGTACGGCGTGCTGTTGGCGTCGATCCTTGCCACCCCGCAAACCGCACTGGCGCAGCTCGATTTGCTCAGTCGCAGCGAAGAGCAGCGCTTGCGGGCGATCAATCCGCCGATGCAGGCATTGGCGGATGGCCGTTATCTGCCGCAGCGCATCGCCGAGCTGGCGATTCGTACGCCGGACGCCATCGCCCTGACCGACGCCCATCAGCACTTGAGCTATGGCCAGTTGCAAGCCCGGGTCGACCGTGTGGCGCAGGGCCTCAAGCACCTAGGTCTGGGCCAGGGGGCGATTGTCGCGCTGGCGTTGCCGCGCTCGGCGGAACTGGTGATTGCAATGCTGGCGAGCTGGCGCATAGGGGCGGCGTACCTGCCCCTGGATGTGCAGTGGCCCCAGGCGCGCCAGGCGTTGATGCTGCAACAGGCCGACGCGGCTGTATTGCTCACCGATGCGACACACCTGCCGGCCTGGCAGGGGCAGCCGTACAAGGCGCTGACATTGGCTGAACTCAGTCAGTCGGCAGCGCCCTTGCCGGTGCTCGCCACCAAAGGCAACGACATCGCCTACGTGTTGTTTACATCCGGCTCTACCGGGGTGCCCAAAGGTGTGGTGATCGAGCATCGGCAATTGCTCAACTACACCGCCCAGGCCAGTCAGGCCCTGGGGCTCGCGCAGTGCAAAAACGTCGGTTTCAGCTCCACCGTGGCGGCAGACCTGGGCAACACGGCGTTGTTTGGTGCGTTGTTCAATGGCGCCACCCTGCATGTGGCCAGCGATGAGCAGATGCAGGACGGCGCGTTGTTTGCCCAGTACGTGCAGCAGCAACGGATCGACTGCCTGAAAATCGTGCCGTCGCACCTTGCGGCGTTGCTCGACAGTGAGCAGGCGACACTGCCGCTTACGCTGATCCTGGGCGGCGAGCCGATCCCCGCGACGTTGATCGAGCGCATCGCCCGGTTGCGCAGCGATTGTCGCGTGTTCAACCACTATGGGCCGACCGAAGCCACGGTGGGGGTGATGATTCACCCGTTGTCGCTGCACGGCGCGGTCGGCGATTGTGCGGCGCTGACTCAGGTGCTGGGCAACAACCAGGTTTACCTGCTGGACGCCGATCTGCGCTTGGCGCCGGTGGGCGTGCTGGGTGAGGTGTACCTGGGCGGCGCGCAGCTGTGCCGGGGCTATCTGCATGCCGAGGCCGATGAGCAGACGTTCATCCAGAGTCCATTTGATCCGGCGCAGCGGTTATATCGCACCGGCGACCTGGCGCGGTATCGCCCGGATGGGGCGATCCAGCTGTACGGTCGGCGTGATCAGCAGGTCAAGGTGCGCGGGTTCCGTATTGAACTGGCGGAGATCGAGGCGGTGCTGCTGCGCATGCCGCAGGTGGCCGAAGCCCTGGTGCTGCCGGCGACGTCGGTCGAGCAGGGACTGTTGGCCTTTATCGTGGCACAGCCGGGTAGCGCGACGGGCGTGTTGGACGCCGTCCGTGCCGGGTTGAGCGCCCGCCTGCCCAGCGTGATGGTGCCCCAGCACATGCAGCTGATCGAAGCGTTCCCGCGACTGGTCAACGGCAAGATCGATCGCAAGGCATTGCAGCAGTTGGCGGGTGCGGCAACGGATGACAAAGACGCCGCGCCGCGCGATGCGCTGGAGCAATTGCTCGCCGCACGCATGGCGCAGTTGCTGGGGCTGGAGCGATTGGGCATCGATCGCGACTTCTTCGCCGCCGGAGGTCATTCGTTGCTGGTGATCAAGTTGGTGGCCGGTATTCGCAAGTTGTTGCAGTGCGAAATTCATCCGGGCCTGGTCTTCGATCATCCGACCGTGGCGTCGCTGGCACTGGCCTTGCGGGCGCTAGAGAGCAGTCCGGGGCAACTGGAGAAAATGGCCCAGGTCCGCCTGCGCATGGAAGCGATGAGCCCCGAGGAAAAGCTCCGCCTGACCGAACAGGCTCGGCAGCTGCAAGCTGCCAGGGCTGCGCAAAGCAACTGACATCACACGAAACAAAAGGCCGTCGCCCAACAGCGACGGCCTTTTTTTTAATCTTTTTCGCGAATGATAAATAAACTCATTCCGGTTTTTGCCAAGTGCTGCGTCTTACTTAGGTATGTGGGCAAATCGGGTCGGGCAGGACGTCCAGGCACCGGGTTTGTCCAGCAAAGATTTCGCCGTCGTCCAGCCAGATGACCGTGCCCGGGGAGGGGCCGGTCGACCATGCACTGACATTGCCCTGGGGCAATCGACCGTGCGGGTTCACGTGTGCTGGCGAGCGGCGGGCCCTTCGGCCCCATGGACTTTTACTTCTACCAATAATAGAGAGCACGATGTCATCCATTCATGAGTTGAAACCTCTGTTCAAGGCACTCGTCATGTCCCGCGGCCTGCGTTCGCGGCGGGTGTTGGCCGGTCTGGGGTTGGTCTGCGTACTGCCCCTCAGCGCTCAGGTGATGGCTGAAGACGTCAGCATCAACATTCCTGCGCAACCGCTGCCGCAGGCACTGCAAGCGTTCGGTCAGCAGACCAACCAGCAAGTGATCTACAACGCTGCTGATATGGCCGGCCTGAAGAGCACCCGCGTCAGCGGCAAGATGAGCCCGCAGGCGGCCATTGCCGAACTGCTCAAAGGTACTGGCGTGCGTTACAGCGTCGAGGGCAATACCTTGATGCTGGTGCGCGGCTCCGCCAGTGAAGTCCTTGAACTGGGCGCGACCACCGTCAATGCACAGGAGCTGGGCGCTACCACCGAAGGCAGCAACTCATACACCAGTAACGCCGTGACCATCGGCAAGGGCACCCACACCCTCAAGGAAATTCCCCAGTCGATCACCGTGATGACGCGCAAGCAGATGGATGACCAGAACCTGGTCAGCCTCAAGGACGCCGTCAACCAGACCACCGGCATCGTCGGCCTGCAGGGCGTCGGCCAGGGCATGATCCTGTCGTCACGCGGTTTCCAGATCGACGATTGGCAATACGATGGTGTGCCGATCCTGCGTAACAACTATTCGCTGGGCAACTGGGCGACCCAGGACCTGATCTTCTTCGACCGCCTGGAAATCATGCGCGGCGCCTCCGGCCTGCTGCAAGGCACTGGCAGCCCCGGTGGTGCCGTCAACCTGGTGCGCAAGCGTGGCCAGAACGCACCGACCGTGACCCTGACCGGCAAGGCCGGCTCCTGGGATCACTACGGCCTGCAATTGGACGCCGGCGGCCCGCTGAACCAAGCCGGCAACATCCGTGGCCGCATCGTGGTCGACGAAGACCAGAGCAACTCGTTCGTCGACCATGCGTGGAGCAAGACCCATTCGCTGTACGGCGCGCTGGACGTCGACCTGAACGAAGACACCACCCTGGGCTTCGCGGTCAGCCAATCCAACGGCGAATCGCGCGGCAACATCCGTGGCCTGCCACGCTACGCCGACGGTTCGATGCCGGACGTGTCGCGTTCGACTTACACGGGCGCGCGCTGGAACCGGTCAGAAATCGATGTCACCACCTACTACACCGATCTGGAGCATCGCTTCAACGACAACTGGGCCTTCAAGGTCGGTGCCGTGTACATGACCGAAGACAACCAGGCGAAAAACCAGCGAGTCCAAAGGGGTGGTGGTCTCTTGGCGGATGGCAGTGGCGTGCAATATGCCGACTTCGTGACCGATTTCCAGTCCACGAAGGCTGGTCTGGACATGAACCTGACTGGCAAGTTCGAAGCCTTGTCGATGGAGCAGGAAGTCATGCTGGGCGGCAACTTCTCTCAGTTGGAGACGGATGATCGCTACGCCCGTACCTTCAACAACACCAGCGACTCCATCTTCGATCTGAACAATGACCGTCCGGACATCAGCTATGAAAGTTTGATCAATAGCCCGGGCGGCCAGGGTACCCTCAGCAAATACGATATCCGCCAGAAAGGTGTGTACGGCACCTGGCGCGTCAAGCCGGTCGACGACTTGACGCTGGTGCTGGGGTCCCGGGTCAGTTGGTATGACTTCAGCTACAAGTCGAAAACCGAAACCGCGGCCAACGGCATTGTCACCAACACGCCAAGCACCGGAACTGAAACCGGAGTGGTCACGCCCTACGGCGGTATCATCTATGACCTGAGCCGTGAATGGGCCGTGTATGCCAGTTATACCGACGTGTTCCAGCCGCAGACCAATCGGGACGCCGGCGGTTCGGTGCTCAAGCCGATAGTCGGCAGCAACTATGAAGTCGGCCTCAAGGGCGAATTGATGGATGGTCGGGTCAATACCTCCCTGGCTGTCTTCCGCTACGACCATGAGAACCGTGCGATCAACGACGGCGGTTCGGGGTGTGGTGGCTCGGGTTGCTCGGTAGCCTCAGGCAAAGTGCGTAGCCAGGGGATCGACGCCGAAATCAGTGGTGAAGTGATGGACAATCTGCAGTTGTTTGCGGGTTACACCTACAACACCACCAAGTACCTGGAGGATCCGAGCAATGAAGGCAGCATCTACAGCACCTGGACGCCGAAACACATGCTGCGGGTGTGGGGCAACTACCAGCTCACTGGCGACTGGAGCCGTGTCAGCACCGGCTTGGGCTTCACCACCCAAAGCCACACGATGGTTTACGACTATGATCGTGAAATCCCGGGTTACACCGTATGGAACGCCCGTGTCGGCTATCAGCTGACGCCGGAAATCGCTTTGGCGGTCAATGCCAACAACCTGTTTGACAAGACGTACATAACGTCCGCTTACAACCAGCTCAATGGCAACAACAACTTTGGTGATCCGCGCAATCTGATGTTCAGCGTGACTTACAAACCGCAGTTCTGATTTGCGCGAGAACTAGAAAAACGTCTTGTGCGTAATGTTGTTCACTTGGAAAAACGGCGCTTCTTTCAGGAATTGGGAGGCGCCGTTTTTTTTGGGCGTGGGGAGGGGGCATATCCGTTTCTTCGGTAGTGGCTACTGGCGGTTCCGCTCTTACAGCCAGCCCTTTCAAGGTCTTTGATAAAATCCCACAAAACTCAGTCAGGGTGACAGAAGCGATGTGGGCAGAAGTTCTAGCGCGGTTTGAGAAAAAAGCACCGGCCAGTGTCATGACCAGAGTGATTCTGGAGCAGGTTGTTCCTGCCGAATGGATCGATCAGATGTTCGAAGAACATCGTCAACGGCAGTACCCGCGTGAGCTATTGTTCTCAACCATCGTTGAACTGATGTCCCTTGTTTCATTGGGTTTGCGGCCTTCACTGCATGCCGCTGCGCGGCAGATGGAAGACCTTCCTGTCAGTTTGGCGGCGCTGTATGACAAGATCAGCCGGACAGAGCCTGCGCTGTTGCGCGCTCTGATCACCGGCAGCGCAGAGCGCTTGGCCCCAACGATAAAAGAGCTGGGACATTCAGCCATTTTGCCTGGCTGGCAACTGCGGGTCGTCGACGGCAACCACCTGCCTTCTAGCGAAAAACGCCTGGGCGCTTTGCGCCGTGAGCGTGGCGCCGCCCGGCCTGGTTTTTCCGTCGTGGTCTACGACCCCGATCTGGACCAGGTCGTCGATCTTCAGCCCTGTGAGGATGCCTACGCCAGCGAGCGCATCAGCGTGCTGCCCTTGCTGGAAAAGGCCTGTGCGGGGCAGCTGTGGATGGCTGATCGACTGTATTGCACGCTCCCCGTCATGACGGCCTGCGAAGATACCGGGGCGTGCTTCATCATTCGTGAGCCGAGCAAGCATCCACGCCTGCTTAAGGAAAGCGACTGGCAGGAGCCTGTCGCGGTCGCGGCAGGTAGCGTGCGCGAGCAAATCATCGAAGTTCAAGGTGGTCGCCAGTGGCGGCGTATCGAATTGACCCTGCAAGCCCCGACCGAATCTGGCGACACCAGGCTGTTGTTCTGGAGCAACTTGCCCGACTCGATCAGTGCGGAGCAAATCGCCGACTTGTACCGCCGTCGCTGGAGCATCGAAGGGATGTTCCAGCGCCTGGAATCGGTGCTGGACAGTGAAATCCGAACCTTGGGCAACCCTAAGGCGGCCCTGCTGGGATTTGCGTCGGCGGTGCTGGCCTACAACGTCTTGGCCGTGCTCAAGCGCAGCGTTGAACAGGCCCATCGCCAGACCGTGCCCGACGATTGGGACGCATCGATTTTCCACCTGACGGTACAGGTACGCAGCGGATATGAGGGCATGCAGATTGCTTTGCCGCCAGAGCCCTTATCGATCCCCATCCCCGAAGATGGGCTGGCCCCGTACCTACTGATGCTGGCGAAAAACGTCTTACCCAAAGCCGTCGCCAAGAGCAAACGGGGCCCGAAGGTGCCCAAATCCAAAGAGTGGCTGGAAGGCAAAGCCGCGAATGCTCACGTGTCGACGGATCGGGTGCTCAAGGCCGCTAAAGCCAAAAGACCTTGAAAGGGCTGGCTCTTACAGCGGGTCTCTTTCGAAAAGCCGGAATGCCGGCCCAGGCGAAAGTAACCAAAGCGCTTTTGCCCCACCACTCGGCACCTCGCTTAGGCTCGGTGTGCCCTCACTCCGGCATTGCTCCGTGGGCCCGCCGCGAAGGGCCATCCATTGCCCAGCGCGGCTACCTCGGCATCCATGCCGAGGTGCCCACTCCACAATGCCTGCGTTCGGCCAGCGTGGTTAACGGGGCGCCTGAGATCAACGTCCACCGCGAGGCGGCCTAACAGCCGGCCTGGTTCTTGGTGAGACCGCGTTTCTCCTGTGGGAGCGGGCTTGCTCGCGAAAGCGGTGGTTCAGTTTGCAGTGATGTTGGCTGTGCTGGCGTCATCGCGAGCAGGCTCGCTCCCACAGGTTTTTTGTGTCGTGTGCAGATGCTGTGAACACCCGCCAACCCCATGTGGGAGCAACTGTCTTGGATGATTTATTTAGCCATCTTTTCCAGGGACAGCGAGGCTCCCACAGCTCTGGGCTATGCAAGTCTGAAGGGGATTCCCATAATCACAATTCAGGCGATGCGGCCCTTCCACTCAGAACCCTCCCGGATCATTGCGTTTAGACGTACCAACAAGACTCGCATACATGCGATGAGCGCAACCTTGGCGCATTTACCTCTCTCGCGCAGCGCCTTATACCGCGCATTGAAGTCAGGCTGAAACCTGATCACAGACCAGCAGGCCATATACAGAGCGCGTCTGGCGGCGAACCTACCGCCACTGATGTAGCGTTTGCCTTTGTGCGTACCGCTATCGTCGTTGTAGGGGGCGATACCTGCTAATGCAGCGATCTGATGCCGGCCAACCTCGCCGAGCTCTGAAAGATAGGCCATTACACTAGCCGCCGTAACGAGACCGATCCCCTTGACCGAGCGCAGACGAGTAACTTTTTCACGGTCCAGGCTTTCAGCGCTTTGACGGATCAATTTTTCTATCAGCTTAACGGCTTCACATAGATAGTCGATATGACTCTGCAACGCGGGTTTGACTGCCTCAGACGAGGCCGTTTTAAGTCTGCGCTTGTCGTCATCTCTTTGCTGAACAAAGTTTTCCCGTTGCTGGACCAGTGCGCGTAAGTCGTCCTGTTCGGCACTTGTGACCCGGCTGTTAGCAGATTTGATAACCGCTGCAAATTGTGCCAGGAGGCGCGCATCTATCGGGTCGGTTTTAGCTTGTTGTCCCATTGCTTTGGCAAAGTTCTTGGCACGGCAAGGGTTGATCCGAATGACCTCAAAGCCTGCAGCCTGAAGCGCTTTCATGACGTTTCGTTCGTAACCGCCTGTGGCTTCCAGCAACACGCGACCGACCTGATGGAGCAGTAGCCAACCAATTAATCCAGGAAAATCACCCTCGGCGTTAGGGCAACTCACCCCGACATCTAACAGATCAACCTGAACCTGAAGACTGTCTTTGGAAACATCAATACCTGCTGGATAGGAAAACATAGCCAAACCCTCTTACACTCAAGGTGAGAGCGCTCTGGCTTGGCCCACGCTTGTAACTGTTCGAGGTGGGCTCGTTCAACTGTTCGGGCTCAATGACCAGAGTGGAGAGGTGAGTGGCAGCATGGGCTCCCACACGTGCTTTAAGCACTTCGGGCGTTCAGCTTGCCGCCCACCGCTCTCACCTTCAGTCTAATCGCAGCGCAAGACACAAGCGGGCTTGCTCGCGAAAGCGGAGGGTCAGTTTGCAGTGATGTTGGCTGTGCCGGCGCCTTCGCGAGCAAGCCCGCTCCCACAGGTTTTTTGTGTCGTGTGCAGATGCTGTGAACACCCGCCAGCCCCATGTGGGAGCGAGCCTGCTCGCGAAAGCGGTGGATCAGTTTGCTATGATGTTGGCTGAGCCGACGCCTTCGCGAGCAAGCCCGCTCCCACAGGTTTTTTGTGTCGTGTGGGGATGCTGTGAACACCCGCCAGCCCCATGTGGGAGCGAGCCTGCTCGCGAAAGCGGTGGATCAGTTTGCTGTGATGTTGGCTGTGCCGACGCCTTCGCGAGCAAGCTCGCTCCCACAATGGGATCGGAGTACGAGCGGGAGAGCCAGGCCGGCTGTAAGGCCGCCTCGCGCGCAAGCTTTGCTCCCACAGATTCTGCTCAAGCAGATCTGATGGGCGTACGACCGGGAGAGCCAGGTCGGCTACTAGGCCGCCTCGCGCTGGACGTTGATCTCGGCGCCCCGTTAACCACGCTGGCCGAACGCAGGCATTGCGGAGTGGGCATCCCGGCATGGATGCCGGGATAGCCGCGCTGGGCCCAGGGTGTGTAAAAACTCGAAGCCAACCTTGCTATGATTCTCCCAGGACTTCATCGCAAGGGCTGCCCATGAAACGCTTCATCCAAGGTGAACACCGAGATCAAACTACCTTGCTCCCCGAGAGCTTGGACGACTACGTCAGCGACACCAATCCGGTGCGCGTTGTCGATGTCTTCGTGGATGAGCTCGACCTGATCAGCTTGGGTTTTGACAGCGCTGTCCCCGCTAAAACGGGCCGACCGGCTTACCACCCTGCAGTCATGCTGAAGATCTACATCTACGGCTATCTCAACCGTATCCAGTCAAGCCGGCGCCTTGAGCGCGAGGCGCAGCGCAACGTCGAGCTGATGTGGCTGACCGGTCGCCTGATGCCGGATTTCAAGACCATCGCCAACTTCCGCAAAGACAACGGAAAGGCCATTCGAGGAGTCTGTCGGCAGTTCGTCGTACTGTGTCAACAGCTGGGGCTTTTCTCGGAACATTTCGTTGCCATCGATGGCAGTAAATTCAAGGCGGTGAACCACCGCGACCGCAATTTCACCAGCGCCAAGCTGAAGCGCCGGATGGAAGAGATCGAATCAAGCATTGCCCGTTATCTGAAGGCGCTGGATGAGGCTGATCGGGAAGAGCACAAGTCTTCAGGGCCCAAAGGCGGCCTGGAAGAGAAAATCGCCAAATTGAAGGAGCAGATGAAGGCGCTTCAGGCGATTGAAATACAGCTTGAAGCATCGCCGGACAAACAGATCTCGCTGACCGACCCGGACGCGCGCTCGATGATGATGACGAGCGGTCATGGCATCGTGGGCTACAACGTGCAGACAGCAGTCGATACCAAACACCATTTGATCGTCGCGCACGAGGTGACCAATGTCGGTCACGACCGTGATCAGCTTAGCTCGATGGCCCAGCAGGCCCGTGAGGCGATGCAAAGCGAATCGTTGTCAGTAGTGGCGGACCGAGGGTATTACAAAAGCGCAGAAATCCTGGCCTGTCATGAGGCAGGGATCACAGCTTATGTGCCGAAAACGCTGAGCTCGCGGGCCAAATTTGATGGTCGCTTCGGCAATGACGAGTTTGTTTACGACGCGGAAAAAGATGTGTACGTCTGCCCCGCCAAGCAAGTGCTGATCTGGCGCAACGCTTACGTCGACAAGGGCAAGAAGCTGGACGTTTACTGGCACTCCAACTGCCGAGCCTGTTCGATAAAGGCGCAATGCACACCGGCCAGAGAGCGAAAAGTTCGGCGCTGGGAACATGAGGCGGTACTGGAGGAAATGCAGGCCCGGCTGAACAATGAGCCGCAGATGATGATCATCCGCAAGCGAACGGTCGAGCATCCCTTCGGGACGCTGAAGCAATGGATGGGAGCGACGCATTTTCTGACACGGCGGCTGGCTGGGGTCAGTACTGAAATGAGCTTGAATGTGCTCGCTTACAATTGGAAAAGAGTGATGAAAATCCTTGGTGCGCAGGGTCTGATGAAGGCGCTGGCGGCCTGAAAGCCTGCCGTTTTGCCCCGTTAGTCAAGCTATGAAGCCTTGCTAGCGTTCGTAGGGGCCGCTTGGAGCTACAGGAACGCTTCAGGTTTTAATCAGTTGGCCAACACCTGTCGGCACTACGTGCCGACGATGTTTTTATCGGTTTTTACACACTCTGGGCCATGGATGGCCCTTCGCGGCGGCCCACGGAGCAATGCCGGAGTGAGGGCATGCCGAGCCTAGGCGAGGCACCAAGTGGTGGGGCATGTAGCGTTTTGCTTACTTTTGACTGGGCCGGCTTCCGGGCTTTTCAAAAGTGAGCCGCCGTAATTAGATGGACTCGCCCACGCCGAGGCGTCAATGCGCCGCGGTGGCAGTCTAAGAAGCCAACGACAGCGAGGGCGAGTCCATGAAAAAGAATACGACGCTTAAACAGTCCCTGTCTTCAACCGATCTGTCGACCTGTACGACAGTGGCAGTCGATCTAGCCAAGCAGGTATTTCAGGTCGTAGGCGAAGATGCTCTTGGCCAGGTGCTTTATGAAGAACGCATCAAGTCGCGTGAGTCCTTCCACGCATTCTTGCGCAAGCTGCCGGCAAACATCGTTGTACTGATGGAAACCGGCCCCGGCGCTCAAGCATGGGCACGACAGCTGCAGGCGCAGGGTAATCTGGCGCGAGTTCTTCCGGCGCAGCTGGTGGCCGACCACCGCAGTGGCGCAAAAAATGATCGCAACGATGCGCTGGCCATTTTACGGGCGGGACGGGACACCAAAATCACAGCGGTGCCCATCAAAAGTGCTGCAGCACTGGCCATGCAGGCATTACACCGTGCCCGGCAGGGTTATGTGCGTCGGCGTACAGCTACGAGTAACCAGATGCGCGGGCTATTGATGGAACACGGTGTTGCCTTGGCACAAGGTGATGTTGCTATCAGTCAAACCCTACCTCGGATACTGGAGGATGCCACCCAACCATTGCCAGACATATTGCGCGAACTCATCGACGAGCTGCTGGGCGAATGGCGCCAGTTAGGCGAGCGGATCAACGTATTGACCGGTCGCCTGGAGATCGCTGCGAACCAGGATCAAACCGCCAGACGGTTAATGACGGTACGCGGTGTCGGTCCGATCATCGCCACAGCGATGCTAGCCAAGCAGACCGAACCCGAACGTTTTGCCGATGCACGCCAGTTCGCCGCCTACTTTGGCATGGTGCCCGATCAGAACAGCAGTGGGCAGAAGGTTCGCCTGGGCAAGATGAGCAAACGAGGCGATGGTTACATACGTAGCCTGATGGTTCAGGGTGCTCACGCCGTATTGAGGCACCTACGTCCTGATTCTGAGCAGCCCGACGATCGTCGCTTGCAACGTTGGCTGAGTCGGCTAGGACGTAAGGAAGCGGCGGTACGACTAGCGAATCGCAACCTACGAATCATCTGGGTGCTGCTACAGAATGACCAGACTTATCACAGCCAACCGGCCTAAGGCCGGCCGGCTGCGACAAGTTACAGATCACCAGAGTTCTGCCACCGGGGCGTAAAGCGCTCCAGCCCCTGCTAGAAAACATTGACCCCAGGTCAGACCGTCGCGGAACGATGCCTGCGCCCTTACCGGCCTTCGAGGCCTGAACGTAATCGGCATACCGCGAGCTCAACCAATGTTGGCCAGAAGCCAAAGATGGGCTTCCTCGAATAGGCCTTATACATAGATGCAGCCGGGTAGCAGTGTTGAAAAGCGGGTAGACAGTGGAGGCGAGTCCATACATAAGGGCGGAACCCTAAGCCGCCGTTACCGAAGAAACGGATATACACACCTACCCTAAGTGCTTTTCCCCTTCAATCGTACTGGCCAAAAAAACCTCGACCAGCGAATCAAGCAACACATCATCAAAAATCATACTGCGATGACGCAACGGAGAATGCACCGAGCATTGCAACTCACCCGTCAGGCTGTATTCCTTGAGCAGGGCTTCGCAGAATGCCAGTTCCCCCGGGGTTTTCTCCGCCTGTGTCCACCAGCAACTGGGACGTACCCGCACCGGTTTGAAGCTGAACCCCTCAAAAGCCTCCAGCAACCGATCATGCACGGAGAACGCCTGGGCGTTCATGACTTCATCCTTGACGCTCTGCACGATTGACAGCAAATCGCCTCGCCCCGGCTCGATCTGGCGGGTGGCCCATTCATGGAATGCCTGGACCGTGCTGGCGGGGTGCTCTTGCCGGTAAGCCGCCGTGCGTTCGGTGAGGGTCGGAAACAGCAGGTCGAAATATTCGATGGCCTCCAGCAGATCCTGAGAGGCCGGGTCGGCCTGTTCAGCGCCTGGTAAATGCCGATGACGCGACAACGTCGCCGGGTACAGGTGTTCAGGAATCGTGCTGTCCACCAAGCCGAGAAAACTCACGGTGTGGCCCTGGCTTTCCAGCGTCGCGGCGATGTCCAGCGCGATGGCGCCGCCCAACGACCAGCCCATCAGGTAATAGGGACCTTGCGGCTGGGCCGTGACGATTTCCTGGCTGTAATCGGCAATCATCTCGCGCCAGGCTTCAGGCCCTGCGTGGGGTTCGCTGAAGCCGCGGTGCATGACGCCAACGGTGCGCGCCCGAGGTTGGAGTTTGCGCGCCAGCGGCTGGTAACAGAACACGATGCCACCGCTGGGATGCAGGCAAAACAACTGCGGCGCGCCGGTGGGGGTGGTGTTCAAGGGGACAAGACATGGGGTCTGTTCGCGGTGCTTTTGCGAAATGAACAGCGCCAGCTCGGCGACGCTCGGGTTGGCCAGCAACTCCTGCAGCCGCACGATGATATTCAGGCGGGCCTTGAGTTGGGCAATCAGCTCGATCGCCAGGATCGAATGCCCGCCCAGTTCAAAGAAACTGTGATTGATCCCCACGCGCTCAACCTTGAGGGACTGTTGCCAGAGCTGCGCCAGGGCTTCTTCCAACTGTGTGCGGGGCGCCAGGTAATTCGAATGCCACAGACAGGCGTCCGGTTCCGGCAAGGCCTTGCGGTCAAGCTTGCCGTTGGCATTGAGCGGCAAGTGCTCGATGAACAGCAGATGGCTGGGCACCATGTAGTCCGGCAACTGCGCTTTGAGCGCGGTCAACAGACCTTCGCGTAACTCGGCCGTGGCCGGTTGCGTGGCGATCACGTAGGCGACCAGTTGCAGGCCGCCGGGGCCTTCATGGGTCAGCACGACACCATCGCGCACCGCCGGCAGGGTTTGCAGGCGAGCCTGGATTTCGCCCAGTTCAATGCGGAATCCACGGATCTTGACCTGATGATCCAGGCGTCCGATGTACTCGATGCTGCCGTCGGTGCGGTAGCGTGCCAGGTCGCCGGTGCGATACAGGCGTCCACCCGGAATAGGGTCGAACGGATCGGGGATAAACCGTGTGGCGGTCAGGTCGGCGCGCCGGTGGTAGCCGCGGGCCAGGCCGGCCCGGCCAACGTGCAGCTCACCGATGCAGCCCTTGGGCACCGGGTTCAGGTGCGCGTCGAGCAGATACCAGGACAGGTCGACGATAGGCTCGCCGATAGGGCTCGCGGCCTCGCAGTGCAAGTCATTCATCGACAGTGGTCGCCAGGTGACGTGCACCGTCGTCTCGGTGATGCCATACATGTTGATCAACTGCGGCGCCTGGTCGCCGAACCGTTCGAACCAGGGGCGCAGACTCTGCACATCAATTGCTTCGCCGCCAAAAATCACCTGACGCAACCGGTGGACGAGAGGCTGGCGAGGCGCGCAGGCGACCTGCAACAACGACTTGAATGCCGAGGGCGTCTGGTTGAGCACCGTGACGTTTTCCTGGCAAAGCAGGGCGTAGAAATCCTCCGGCGAACGGCTCACGGCGTGGGGCACGATGACCAGTCGACCGCCGTGCAGCAGGGCACCGAAAATCTCCCACACGGAAAAGTCGAAGGCATAGGAATGAAACAGGCACCAGACGTCCTGCTGATCGAAGCTGAACCAGTGGTCCGTGGCCTGGAACAATCGGTTGACGTTGTGGTGGGCGAGCAACGCGCCTTTGGGCTGGCCGGTCGAGCCTGAGGTGTAGATCACGTACGCCAGGTTATCCGGGTGCATCGGCACGTCAGGATTGTGCTCGGGATAGTCGCCATCGACAGCGACGGGGTCGAGCAACAAACAGTTGATGCCAGCGGGCAGCGCCAGCGATTCACGCAGGTGGGCCTGGGTCAGGATCTGCGTGACGCCGCTGTCCTGGATCATGTAGGCCAGGCGGTCAGCCGGGTAGGACGGGTCCAGTGGCACGTAGGCACCGCCGGCCTTGAGGATCGCCAGCAGGCCGATGATCATCTGCGGCGTGCGCTCGACGGCAATGCCGACCAATACGTCGGGCCCGACGCCTTGGGCGATCAGCCGATGGGCCAATTGGTTGGCTTGTCGGTTGAGCTTGGCATAACTCATGTGCTGCCCTTCAAAGGTCAGGGCGATGGCGTCGCCCGTGGCGGCGGCATGGGTTTCGATCAATTGGTGCAGGCACTGTCCTCGATGCAGTCGAGTCGGCTGGCGGTTCCAGTGGTCCAGGGTTTGCCGCTGTTCATCGGTGTTGAGCAATGGCAGTTCGCCGAGGGTGCGTTCGGGCGTCTCGATCAGGCCCCGCAACAGGTTCTGCCAGTGCTCGGCCATGCGCTCGATGGTGTCTGCGCGGTAGAGATCACGGCGGTATTCGAATGTCGCCACGATCTGCTGCTGTGAATAGTCGACATCCAGCGACAAGTCGAACTTGGCCTGGCTGTCACCGGTATCGAGAAATTCCAGCGTCAGTTGACCTCGGGGCGGCGCCGGCAGTGCGGGCGTGCCGGTGCGCCAGTTGAACAAGACCTGGAACAGTGGGTTGGCGCCCTGTACGCCGGGACGTTGCAACTGATCAAGGATCAGCTCCAACGGGTAGTCGGCATGTTCAAGCGCGGCGAGGGACTGCGCGCGTAGATCCCGGAGAAACCCCAACACGCTGCGGGCCGAGTCGATCCGCGCCCGATACACCTGGCTGCTGACGAAAAACCCCACCAGGTCCTGGCTTTCATGGCTGTTGCGATTGGCGTTGGGGACGCCGACGGTAAAGTCGTTCTGGTTGCCGTAGCGGCCCAGCAACAATTGCCAGGCACCCAGCGCCACCACGAAAGGCGTCAGCCCCTGGCGTTGGCAGAATGCTTCCAGGGCCTGGGCCATTGCCGGGGCAAGCGCCACATGCACGCGTCCGGCCATCGGTTGCTGGCGAGTGGCGCGGGGGAAATCCTGGGGCAGTTCCAGCGTGGGCAGGTCGTGGCCCAGGTAATTGCTCCAGTATTCGCCGCTGCGCTGGCAGGCTGCGCTCTGCAAGTACTCGCCTCGCTGATGGGTGGCGTAGTCGGCGTATTGCATGGGCAGCGGCGGCAGCGCTGACGGATCGCCGAGCAAGGCCTGGGCATAGGCCTGGGTCATGTCCTGCATGAGGATCGTGTTGGACCAGGCATCGGAGACGATGTGATGCATGTTGAGCAACAGCACATGTTCGTCGCTGCGCAGCCGCAGCAGCGTTGCCCGCATCAGCGGCGCCTGGGTGAGATCGAACGGTTGCCGGGCATGCTGCTCGATGCGCTGTGAGAGCGCCAGGGTGCGTGCCGGCTGGTCGAGCGTGCCGAGGTCATCCCGGTGCAGGGTCAGGCAAACGTTGCACTCGACCACCTGGCTCGCGGCGCCGTCGATTTCAATGAACGCGGTGCGCAGGATGTCGTGGCGGTCGATGACGCGATTCAGTGCCTGCTCCAGGGCGCCGGCATTGAGTTCGCCCGTCAGCCGCAGGGCGCGTGGCAGGTTGTACGCCGAACGGGTCGGGTCGCGCTGTTGCTCCAACCACAAGCGTTGCTGGGCAAAAGACAAGGGCGCGCGGTTCAGCCGGCGGGAGCTTTCGTGCCTGTCGCCAGCGACATCCTCCAGCAGCAGCGTCAGCAGATCATCATCTAGTAGTTCGTTCATGGTGTTCTCGCGGTAAACAGCATTGCGTCGGGCAGGCTCAGGCAAAGGCTGCCGGGACCTTTTCACTGACGACCCGACCGGCCTGCATCCGGATCAGTTGGTCGGCGTTATCGAAGTAACGATCGTCGTGGGAAATGACGATGATGGTTTTGCCCAGCGCCTTCAGTTCCGGCAGCAGTTCGGTATAGAAAATGCGGCGGAACACCGGATCCTGGTCAGCGGCCCATTCATCGAACACCAGCACCGGGCGTTCTTCCAGCCAGGCGTTGAGCAGCGCCAGGCGTTTGCGTTGGCCGGTGGACAGGTCGGTGGTGCTGAAGGCACCGTCGCGGATGCTGACCTTATGGGCGATTTCCAGGCGTTCCAGGTAGCGGTTGGCATTTTCAGGCACTTGGTGATCGCCCTGGACCAGTTCATCGAACAGGTAGTAATCGGCAAAAATCGTCGTGAACAGTTGGCGATAATTGTCACGTTGGGCCGCCAGCACCGGCTCGCCATCGAGGAGGATGTCGCCGCCCTGGGGGGCATAGAGCCCCAGCAGCAGCTTGATCAGCGTGGTCTTGCCGCCACCGTTCTCGCCGACGATGAACACAATGTCGCCCTGGGTGATAGACAGGTTGACCGGTCCAAGGGCGAAGGCTTGGCTGCCGTCGACCGCCGGGAAGGCGTAATGCACGTCACGCAATTCAAGCTGCTGGATCGTCGGCTTGGCGACGCGCTCGTCATTGAGCAGCAGGTGCGGTTCGGGTGAGGAAAACTGTTCGGCCAGTTCGGCGATGCGCTTGAACGCAATGTTCGCCCGGCTGATCACCGGCAAGGTCATCACCAGGTATTCCAGCGGGCCCTTCATGTACAACAGCACCAGCACGAAACCGCTGAGCACGGCCTTATCGGTGCCCAGCCACAGCGATTGCAGGGCCAGCACCAGGCCGATAACCACAAAAAACAGCATCGAGCCGAAGGTCTTGGCCACCACGAAGGTGTTGACCGAGCGGATATTGGTGTCGCAGATGTAGTCGGCGGTGGCTTCGATGCGCTGGCTGAACATGCGCTGGCGGCGTGGGCGATGGATGCGCAGTTCCTTGGCTCCGGCGGCGATTGCGCTGTAGTGTTTCTGCAGCGCGTCTTCAGCCTCGCGGGCGTCTTCGAAGCCCCGGATGCCGCGGGCCCGGGCCACGTATTGCACGACCGTGCCGATCACCAGAGCCACCAGTAGCAACAAGAACATCGGCAGCGACAGGTAGGCCAGATAACCCAGGCAACCGAGGGTCACGGTGAAGGCGATGGCCAGTGGCGCGAACGAAAACGCGAAACTGCTGACCGTGTTGACGTCGTGGGTCAACACCGGGATGAGCCGATGGCTGCGAAAGCGCTCGATCTGTTCGATGGGCGCCAGCAGCACTTTCTTGCCGAGGGATTTACGCAGCTCGGCGATGATGTTCTGGCCGACGTGGTTGGTGCCGATGTCGGAAAGAATCGAGGTCAGCAGGGCCGCCGCGCAGAGGCCGGCAAACTTCATCAGCATCTGGAACGTGGGCGTGACGGCGGCGTTCAGGGTGTCGTTGATGGTGGCCAGCAGCGCGGTGATGCTCAGGCCGCCCAACATGCCCAAGAGGATGGAGCCTACGACAATCAGCCTGAAGGGTTTGAGCAGGGTGAACAGTTCATTGATCACTCCGCGTGTTGGTTGGCTCATGGAGGTTTCCCTGCTTGATGAAAAGGGCGAAGGCCATCGCGGGTGTTCGCCGGGAGGGCTTTAGGGCGAAGGCACGCTGGATTGGGTTGTGCCCCTCTTTAGAACGATTTGAGAGGAGGGGAATTTATTCTGTGGGAGCAAGGCTTGCCCGCGATGAAGGCGACGCGGTTCCCTGTTAAATCGAGGTGTCTGCATCGCGAGCAAGCTTTGCTCCCACTTGGGGCGCCTACATATCCCGCGCCACCCGAAATCCCAGCCAATCGCCCCGTGCATCGGGGTACACCGCGTTGCGATTGCCCGAGCGGGAGAACACCGGAGCTTCGCCCCAGTCGTTGCCGCGGATGCGGCGTGCCTTGCAATCACCGCTGAGCCAGGCGCTGCCATCGCTCGGGGCGCCTACATAGTTTTCGTTGTAGCAATCGGCGGTCCACTCGTAGACGTTGCCGTGCATGTCGTACACGCCGAAGGCGTTGGGTGCGAAGCTGCCGGCCGGAGCGGTGAAGTTGTAGCCGTCGGCCGCGCCGTAGGTGTTGGCGTGCTGGGCGATGCTGTAGTCCTTGCCGTCATCGAACGGGAAGGGGAACGGGTCGGCGCTGCCGCCGCGTGCTGCGTATTCGCGCAGGGACTCGCTGACCAGTCGGTACTGTTTACCGGTCTTTTTCGACAACCACGCCACGTAGGCATTGGCCTCGGCGAAATCCATGCATACCGCCGGATGTCGGTCTGTGTACTGCTTGCGCGGGTCACTGCCCTGGTAGTCCGGGATGCCGGCCTTGCAGGCGCGACCGGGACGTTTGTCGCCGTCGGGCATCGTGTAGCCGGTGTCGCGCAGGTAGGCGAACCATTCACCCTTGAGCACCTGGAAACGACTGATCGCCAGCGGCTTGGCGAACGTCACCGGGTGCATCGGGCCTTCGTCGGGCTCGCGTCCCACTTCGTTTTCCGGGGTGCCCATCTGGAAGGTGCCGGTGGGCAGCACGACCATTTCCGGGCAGTCCTTGCAGTCGCGAAAGACCTGGCCCGGTTGCGAGGCCTGGGCGCCGGAGGGCAGCAGGGCGGCGAGGGCCAGTGCCGGGAATAGCTTCAGCGAAAAACTGTTCATCCATCTCTCTCGATAAGTCAGGTTCAGAGTGTCTTGCCCAGCAACCCCATGAAGCGATCGATCTCGGCCTCCGTGTTGAGCAGCCCCGGCGCAGTACGGACCACCGGCCCCGCATCGCGATGCACGGCATCGGCGATCACGCGGTTCTTCATCAGGTAGGCGGCCACCTCGTCGCTCTCGCGGCCCTTGACCCGGAAGAAGGTGAAGCCGGCGGACAGGTCTGGGCTCAGCGGCGTGACCAGCTCGATCTGCGGTTGTGCTACCAACTGTTTTTTCAGATAGCTGTTGAGGGCATGGATACGCGCCTGCACCTCGGCCTTGCCCAGTTGCAGGTGCAACTTGAACGCCTCGTCCGCCGCCCAGCGATGCTCGAAGGCGTGGTAGCCCCCCGGGGTCATGACCGTGGAAAACGCCGTGGCTTCGGAAAAGGTCGGGATGATCGGCGTGACGTACTTGAGCTCTTCGCTGCGGCTGCACACCAGGCCCGTGCCGCGTGGGCCGAACATCCACTTATGGGTGCCGGCGATGAAAAAGTCGCAATTCATCTCGGGGAAACTGAGGTCTTCGACGCCGAAACCGTGCACGCCGTCCACCACATAAATGATTCGCTGCTCATCGCTGCGGCCCTGGTTGTGCTTGTCCACCAGGGCGCCGATCTTGTCGATCGGCAGTTTCACGCCGCTGCCCGAATGCACCCAGGTCATGCCCAGCACCCGGGTTTCGGGGCGGATGTTGCGGTCGATGGCCGTGAGGATTTGTTCGTGGCTGGCGTCGTGGGCGTTCTCGAACAGCTTGATCTTGCGTACCCGTGTTCCGGTCCTTTGGCTGCGCAGGTCGAGAATGGTGTGGGTGGCGTAGTGTTCGTGGGCGGTGCTGAGGATTTCCTGGTCGGCTGCCACATGGACGCCGCCGTAGATCATCGACAGGCCTTCGGTGGTGCTGCCGGTGAGGGCGATCTGCTTGGGCGTCGCTTGCAGGTAGCGGCCGGCCCAGGTGCGGACGTTTTCCTCGCGTTCTTCGGTGACGCCCAGGTCCCAGTCCATCAGCAGCCCCGGGTTTTTATCCAGGGCGGCGCGGTGTGCTTCGATGGCCTCGCGCACCGGGCGCGGGTGGGTGGTGACCAGGAAATTGGAGAAGTGCAGGTAGTCCGGGTCCTGGTTGAACAGCGAGCGCAGTTGCGCCCATTTATTTTTCGGCAGCGGCGGCAGAGGAGCGGCGCTGGCCGTGGGCAGGCTGGCGGCGAGGGGCAGGCCGGCGGCGAGGATCCCGGCCTGCTTCAGGAAAGTGCGACGTTCATTCATGGCTGGACGGTCTTCTGGGTCGAGGCGATGGCGGGGCGGGAGGCTTTCTGGACCTGGTCCCAGACCCGCAGGAAATTGCCGCCCCACAGTTTGGCGATGTCGGCTTCGGAGTAGCCGCGGGTCAGTAGTTCGGCGGTGACGTTGCGGATGTCGCCGACGTTCTCCCAGCCTTTCACACCGCCGCCTTCGTTGAAGTCCGAACTGATGCCGACGTGGTCGATGCCGATCTTGCGCACGGTGTAGTCGATGGCGTCCCCCAGGTCCTTGAGGCTGGCCTTGGGTTCGTCTTCGAGGATGCCGTAGAGCTGGCCGGCGTATTCGCCGAATTTCTGTTCCGGCCAGGCGGCGATGATCGGGTCGCCGGGCATCAGCGCCATCGCCAGGTTGGGCAGTGGCGGCAGGTCGAAACGCTCACGCAGGGCGTTGAGTTTGTCCCGAGTCTTTTGCGTCAGCGGGCGCAGGTACTGGGAGAAGCCGACGATCTGCACCACGCCGCCGCTGGCCTTGATCAGTTGCATTTCCTTGTCGCTGAGGTTGCGTGGAATGTCCACCATCGCTTGTGGCGCCGAATGGGAGGCCACCAGCGGCGTGCGGCTCAGTTGCGCGACTTGCTCCAGGGCCTGGGTCGACATCTGCGACACGTCAATGATCACACCCAGGTCGTTCAGGCGCGTCACCGCTTGCTTGCCGATATCCGACAGGCCGCCGAGGGCGTCGGGCGAATCGTTGAAGAACGGTAGTGGACGCGAGGAGTCGGCCCAGTCGTTGTTACCGATGTAGCTGAAGCCGAACATGCGCATGCCCCGCGCTGTCCACAGGTCCAGCAGGTTCAGGTCGTGGCCCAGGGGATAGGCGTTGAGCATGCTGATGAAGATCGCGAACTTGCCTTCGCCGTGCAGGCGGCGGAAATCATCCGGGGTGTAGGCGATGGCGACCTGGTTGGGGAAGTCGCGGACCATGCCGGTGATGATCTTGTAGCGCACTTCCTGCTGGTTGCGCGCTTCCTCGACGAAGCCGGCGGTGGGCTTGTGCGGGGCGTTGGGTCCGTTCCACAACTCCGGCCAGCCGAACACCGTCAGGGCCGCGCCGGACAGGTGGCCGCGGTTGGCTTTGACCAGGTCGAACTGACCCTTGCCGTCCTTGTCGGCTTCGTTGCCAGCGGTGCCGAAATCCAGCGGCACGGTGATGTGGCTGTCGAAGGACAGCAGGCGTTCGTGCAGTTCCCTGGCTTCTTTCATCACCTTGACCGGGTAGCCGGGGTTGTCCCGCCACCAATGGTCCCAAGCCGCGACGCCAGCACCGACGGCCAACGCCAGGGCCAGGGGCGGGCCGATGAAAAGAGCCTTTTTCGAACGAGGTGTTGTCATTGCCGATCTCAGTCAGGTTCGCCTTGGAAGGACAGGCGCGGGGGCCTTTGCTATCTGGGGAGAACGAGTGATCGGCGGGGAAATTTAGGCGCCCTCGGGGCCGTCATCGCGAGCAAGCTTTGCTCCCACAGTGCAATTGCAATGGGTTTCACCTGTGGGAGCAAAGCTTGCTCGCGAGGCGACCTTTCAGCTGACCAGCCTCTGCCGAATGTACTCAGCTCCCCTATGGGAGCGAGCCTGCTCGCGATGAGGCCGTAACAGCCCCTATAAATTTGTCAGCCCCCCCATCGTTCTAGCTTGGATAAAGCCCGCTCCAGGGCCGAACACAGGTAAGGCAATGACGATTTCTCGACGATGGTTCATGGCAGGCCTGGCGCTGACCGGTGCCGCCGTGCCTGCGGTGTATTACGGGCATCGCGAACTGACCCGACCGGACCCGAGCATCACCCCCGGCGAGGCCTCGTTCGACGTGGCTGACGTAGCGGGCCAGCGTCGGGCCGATACGCTGCGGGGCATCTGGACGATCCGTTTCACCGGCCGCGACGCCGGCCTTGAAGGCTTGCCCCAGGACGATCTGCAGCTCTTCCTCGATATCGGCCAGAGGGGCCGTGGCCTGGTGGGCTACCTCGACAGCGCCGAACGCTTGCGCGGCGCCGACGAGCCGCGTTATCGGGTGTTGGGCGACCTGGCCGGCACCGACCCGAAGCAACTGAGCTGGCGGCTGATGAGTGCTCGACAGAACGCGCCGGACTATGAATTCACCATGACCCTGGACGAAGTCTGGGCCAGCTTTGGCAATGCCGGAAGCGCCACCCTCAGTGGTCGTGTGTGGCGCCTGGACCGTCCCTTGGCGCTGCCTGAACAGGACAATCATTTCATCGCCCTCAAGCGGCGTTTCCCCGAGGCTCGGGAGCGCACGCCGCTGAGCCCGGCGCTGCTGGCCTGGCTGGTGTCGCCCGAGCATCGGCTGTTCCACCAGCTCTGGCATGCCACCCGGGACAAATGGCACACCCTGGACGAGGACAAGCGCAACGCCCTGCGCGGCATCGGTTGGCAGCCTGGGCCTCGGGACCAGGAGCGTGATGCTCGCGGCAAGCGCAAGGATCGCAACGGCTCGGGCGTGGACTTCTTTTTCATGCACCGGCACATGCTCGGCACGGCGCGTTCGTTCCAGCCGCTGCCGTCGTGGCCGCACTTCCCCTTGCCGCAACCGGAGCTTGAGCGCGATCGCCTTGGGTTCGCCCGCTATCTCGACAACCACGATGGCACGGCCTTGCCGCCGACCTGGCTGGCCAGGGGAGACGAGCAGTACGCCCAGTGGGTCAGCGACATCAAGACCGCTGAGACGTACCACAGCAATTTCCAGGTCTGGGAATCACGCTACCGCGACCCGCGCTACCTGTCGAAGCTGACCCTGGGCCAGTTTGGTTCGGAAGTGGAACTGGGCCTGCACGACTGGCTGCACATGCGCTGGGCTTCGGTGCCACGCGACCCGTCCAACGGCCACCCGGTACCGTTCGCCCGCGACCCGTCGGACTTCGCCCAGCGTTGGTTCGCACCGGAAAACGACTTTCTCGGCGATCCGTTTTCCTCCCACGTGAACCCGGTGTTCTGGGCCTTCCATGGCTGGATCGACGACCGCCTCGAAGACTGGTTCCGTGCCCACGAACGTTTCCACCCGGGGGAAGTGAGCCGGCTTCAGGTCAACGGCGTGCCTTGGTTTGCCCCGGGCCGCTGGGTCGAAATCGCCGACCCTTGGCTAGGCCCGGATACCCACGGTTGCAGCACCACGCCGGGGCTGCAGGTTGGGCGTTCGGTGGAAATGGACCCGGAAACCATGAAACTGGCGCTGCGCATCACCTTCGGCAGCGATGACAAAAAGCTCTCCGAACTGTTCCGCCGCGTGCCGCCGCGGCCGTGGTATGCGCGCAATCTCAAATCCAAACCGGTTTAACCCTTCCTAACTGGATGAACACCATTGACTGATCGTTCCCACGCTCTGCGTGGGAACGCCTCTACGGACGCTCTGCGTTCGGCTCTTTGGGACGCGGAGCGTCCCTGGCTGCATTCCCACGCGGAGCGTGAGGAACGATCTTCACAGCCCCCGCGACCCGATCGTTCCCATGCTCTGCGTGGGAACGCCTCTACGGACGCTCTGCGTTCGGCTCTTTGGGACGCGGAGCGTCCCTGGCTGCATTCCCACGCGGAGCGTGAGGAACGATCTTCACAGCCCCCGCGACCCGATCGTTCCCATGCTCTGCGTGGGAACGCCTCTACGGACGCTCTGCGTTCGGCTCTTTGGGACGCGGAGCGTCCCTGGCTGCATTCCCACGCGGAGCGTGAGGAACGATCTTCACAGCCCCCGCGACCCGATCGTTCCCATGCTCTGCGTGGGAACGCCTCTACGGACGCTCTGCGTTCGGCTCTTTGGGACGCGGAGCGTCCCTGGCTGCATTCCCACGCGGAGCGTGAGGAACGATCTTCACAGCCCCCGCGACCCGATCGTTCCCATGCTCTGCGTGGGAACGCCTCTACGGACGCTCTGCGTTCGGCTCTTTGGGACGCGGAGCGTCCCTGGCTGCGTTCCCACGCGGAGCGTGAGGAACGATCTTCACAGCCCCCGCGACCCGATCGTTCCCATGCTCTGCGTGGGAACGCCTCTACGGACGCTCTGCGTTCGGCTCTTTGGGACGCGGAGCGTCCCTGGCTGCGTTCCCACGCGGAGCGTGAGGAACGATCTTCACAGCCCCCCGCGACCCGATCGTTCCCATGCTCTGCGTGGGAACGATCGAAATGTAAAGGCCTACATGACCTGCCAACCCCCACCCAACGCCTTGTACAACGCCACGCTCGCCTGCACCCGCGCCAATCGCAATTGCACGTTCATGTCCTGGGCGGCGAAGAGGGTGCGTTGGGTTTCCAGTACGGTAAGCAGGTCTTCGGCGCCGGCCTGGTAGCGGCGTTGGGCGATGTCGAAGGCGGTCTGGGCCTGGTGCAGTTCTTCGCTTTGCCACTGCCGTTGGCGGTCCAGGCCGTTGATGCCGTTCAGGGCTTTTTCGACGTCGGCGAAGCCGTTGATGATGGCGGCGCGGTAGAGGTCCAGCAGTTCCTCCTGGCGCGCGATGGTCCTGTCTCGTTCGGCCTTCAGGCGGCCATTGTTGAATATCGGCGCGGCCAGGCCGGCGCCGAGGTTGTAGACGTTGTTGCGCAGCAACTGGTCGGCGATGTCGGCGCCGGTGGCGAGGCTCAGGCCCAGGGTCACGCTGGGCAGCATGGCGGCGCGCGCGACGGTGATGTCGGCCTGGGCGGCGGCGAGGCGGGCTTCGGCGGCGGCGATGTCCGGGCGGCGGCTTAGCAATTGGCTGGGCACGCCAGCGTCGATGGCCGGCCAGTGCAGGCGGTCGAAACTGTCGTCGTCGAGTGTGACCGACTGCACCGGTTGCCCCAGCAGCGTCGCCAGGGTAATCAAGGCTTCGCGGGCCTGTTGCTGCACCTGGGGCAAGCGGCGTTGCTGGGCCGCCACCAGGCTTTTTTGCTGGGACAGTTCCAGGGCCGTGGCGCTGCCGGCGTCGTAGCGGGTCTGCACCAGATCGAGTACGCGTTGGGCGTTGCCCAGGTTCTGTTCGGCGATGCGCTGTTGCTCGCGCAGGGACAAGGCCTGGGTGTAGTTGTTGGCGACGCCGCTGAGCAGGGTCAACTCCACCGTCGCGCGGTCGAACTGGCTGGCCGACAACGTCTTCAACGCACTGTCCCGGGCCGCCCGTTTGCCGCCCCAGAAATCCAGCTCATAAGTGGCACTGAGGTTGGCGTCGTAGTAATCGATGGTGCGGTTGTTCCGATCCACATCCAGCTGGCTGTAGCCCTTGCCGCGCAACAATTGCTGGCGATTGCCGTTGAGCCCGGCCGTGACCGCTGGCAGCAACGGCGCGCCGGCGATCACCGCGCTGGCCTCGGCCTGGCGCACCCGAGCCATGGCAGCGGCGAGGTCGTGGCTGTCCAGGCGCGCTTGCTCGATCAAGCGGTTCAATTGCGGGCTACCGAAGTGCGTCCACCATTGCTGGTTATCCGCTCGTGCGCCGGGCGTATCGAGGTTCTGCCAGGCCGGTGGCGGTTGGAGGCCGCTGTCTGGTGCCGACAAAGGGGTGCCGCAGGCCACCAGTAAAAGACTGGCGGCCAGGAGGGTCAGGTGGACTTTCATAGCGTGGGGTTCATTCACTGGTAAGGGCCGCGACCGGGTCGAGGCGGGCGGCCTTGCGGGCCGGCATGAAACCGAAGACAACGCCGGTGACCAGGGCGCAGCCGAAGGCGCCGAACACCGCCAGCCATTCGAAGGCCACGGCGATATTGCCCAGCAGCAACGCGCCGCCCACCAGCAGGGCCAGGCCGATACCGGCGAGCCCGCCGACCACCGAGAGCATCACCGCTTCGGTGAGAAATTGGCGCAGGATGTCGCGCTGCCGGGCGCCGGTAGCCATGCGGATGCCGATCTCGCGGGTGCGTTCGCGCACGGTCATGAGCATGATATTCATTACGCCGATGCCACCCACCAACAGTGAAATCGCGGCGATGGCGCCGAGCATCAGCGACAGCGTGCCCTGGGTGCGCGCCTCGGCCTGGATCATCGCGGCGTTGTTGGTCAGTTCGAAATCCTGCTTGCCGTCGTGCAGGCGCAACAGCGTCCGCGAGACGGCTTGCTCGGCCTGCTGGACCTTACCCGCGTCCTTGGCGGCGATCACCACGTACTCGGGATGACGCGTGCCGAACAGCCGCACGCTGGCGGCGGAGTAGGGCACCGCCACACGGTTGTCGGCGTCGGAGTCCCCGGAGCTGGCGCCTTTTTCGGCCAGTACGCCGACCACTTGGAACGGCACGTTCTCGATCAGGATGTAGCGGCCGATGGGATCGGCGACATCCTTGAGCAGTTTCTGCCGGACCCTGTGGCCGATCACCGCCACTGCCGCGGCGCCGCGTTCGTCGGCCTCGCTGAAGTAGCTGCCCTCGGCCACCGGCCAATTGAAGATGCTCGGGAAATTGGTGTCGTTGCCGCCGACATAGCTGGCGTGGTCGAGGTTGCCGAAACGCACGCTGGCGTTGGCACCGTTGACCGGCATGATCCGTTGCACCTCGGGCAGGACGGCGAGGGCGGCCAGGTCGTACTCGCTGATGATGCCCTTGGCGGCGCGCGGGTTTGGCGCGGTGCCGTTGAGGTAGATGATGTTCGAGCCGAAGGCGCCCATCTGGGCCATGACCTGGCGCTTGCTGCCTTCGCCCACGGCCAGCATGACCACCACCGAGGCCACGCCGATGACGATGCCCAGTAGCGTCAGGGCGGTGCGAAAGCGATTGATCCACATGACCCGCCACGCCGCTTGTACCGCGTCCACCAGCTCACCTTTCCAGGCGCCGTTGTGTTCGCTGCCGGCACTCAGGCGCTGGCGCAGGTCCACGGCTTGCAGTGCCTTTGGGTTGGCTGGCACCTCGCTCGGCAAGGAGCTGGCGCTGTCGCTGATGATCAGTCCGTCGCGGATCTCGATGATGCGCTTGGCCCGGGCCGCCACTTCGCGGTCGTGGGTGATCAGGATCACCACGTGGCCCTGGCTCGCCAGTTCGTCGAGCAAGGCCATGACCTCGATGCCGCTCTGGCTGTCGAGGGCGCCGGTGGGTTCGTCGGCGAGGATGATGTGGCCGCCATTCATCAATGCCCGGGCTATCGACACTCGTTGCTGCTGGCCTCCGGACAATTGATGGGGGCGGTTGCCGGTGCGGCTGGCCAGGCCCAGGCGCTCAAGCAGGGCGCAGGCCCGGGCGTGGCGCTCGGCGGCCGAGGTGCCGGCATAGATGGCCGGCATCTCGACGTTTTCCTGGGCGGTGCCAGAGGGGATCAAATGATAGCCCTGGAACACGAAACCGAACGCTTCGCGCCGCAACCAGGCCAGTTCATCGCTGCCCAGATTGGCGACGTCTTCGCCGGCGAAACGGTACTCGCCACTGGTGGGGCGGTCGAGGCAGCCGAGGATGTTCATCAAGGTGGATTTGCCGGAGCCGGACGCCCCGACAATCGCCAGGAATTCCCCTGCGTGAATGGCCAAGTCGATGCCGCGCAGCACCTCCACCCGAGGGCTGTCGCCACCGCCGTAGGCCTTGCGAATGTCCCGCAGTTCGATCAGGGGCGCGTTCATTCAGCCTCCGCTGCCGCTGGCCGGGCCGATCAGCACCCGGTCGCCTTCGCTCAGGCCGTCGACAATTTCGGTGCGCAGCCGATCGCTGACGCCGGTGCGAACGGTGCGTGGCTGGACATCGCCATTGTCGGCCAGCACCCGCACCTGGCCGGTGTCCTGCAAGGCGGCGATGGGCACGGTCAGCACGTCGTTGGCTTGGGCGGCGACAAAAAACACCTGGGCGGTCATGTCGGTCATCAGCGCGCGGTCGGCATTGTCGACGTCGAGCAACACGGTGTAGAGCACCACCCGTTCGCTGCCGCTGCGCCCACCGCTGGGGCTGCCGCCCTGGCTGGCTTCCAGCGGACGTGGCGGCACCGGGAGGATCTGGCGAACGGTGCTGCTCCAGCGCCGACTGCCGCCGGCCAGGGTGGTGAAGTAAGCGGTCATGCCCGGTTTGACGTGGCCGATGTCGGCTTCCGAAACTTCGGCCCAGACGGTCATCGGCGACAGGCGCGCGATGCGCAGGATCAACGGGGTTTGCTGCTGGGCGTTGAGGGTCTGGCCTTCCCGGGCACCGACGGCGACCACGGTGCCGCTCATCGGCGCATAGATGCGCGTATAGCCCAATTCAGCCTCGTCGCTGCGCAGGCTGGCCTGGGCCTGGCGGATCTGCGCCTGGAACATGTCGATGCGTGCCTGGGTCGCTCGCACTTCGGCCTGGGCTGTCTGCACGTCTTCCTCGCGGGTGGCGCCGCCGGCCTTGAGTTGCTGCTGGCGGCGGGATTTCTGCTGCGCCAGGTCGTGCTGGGCGCGCTGTTCCTGGAGCTGGGCCTTGAGGTTCTCGATGGAAAAACGCCCGGCGTCGAGCCGGGCTTTTTGTGTGGATGGGTCGATTTCGACCAGCAACTGGCCTTCGCGCACCTCGTCGCCGGCTTCCACATGAATCTTCTGGATCTGCCCGGACGCCTGGGCGCCGACGTCGACATAACGCCGCGGTTGCAGGGTGCCCAGGGCGGTGACGCTGTTTTCGATATCGCCACGGGTGACGGGCGCGGTGACCAGGGGCGCCCGGCTTGGCGCGACCGCTTGCCACGCGGCGAAGGCCACGGCCGGAAGCAGAGCGAAGGTGAGAAGCCAGGCGCGTCGGGTAGGGCGGGGACGTTTCATGCGGGGTTCCGGCCGGTGATATCGGGCCCGTCCCAGGAAGGGCAGGGACGGGAGGCTGTTCTGGTAAACGAGCGTTCCGGGCGGGAATTTACTGGTGTGAAACACTTGTAGGAGCGGGAGCAAGCTCCCTCGCCACAACAGCGGTTCTCGGCGCCACTGCAAATGAATGAATCAGCCCGGATACAAACCAAAGCTTTAAATCTATATGAGAATTACTATAAATTACGCGATTGAATCTGCCACCATCGTGCCATTGCCTGTCCCGGGCATGCCGAGTGGGCACGGATAGCGGTCGCAGCCATTGCGCACGGGAGTCATGTTGGAAAACTACTATCGCGAGCTGGTGTGTTTCCTGAACGCCAGGCTAGGCAACCGCCAGGCGGCCGAGGATGTGGTGCATGACGCCTATGTACGGGTGCTGGAGCGCGCCAGCGACACCCCCATTGAACAGCCCCGGGCGTTCCTCTATCGCACGGCATTGAACCTGGTGATCGACGGGCATCGGCGCAATACCCTGCGCCAGGTCGAATCCCTGGAGGTGCTGGACAGCGAAGAGCGCTTCTTCACCCCGTCGCCCCATTCCAGTCTCGACCACGGCCAGCGCCTGGACATGCTCCAGCGTGCCCTGGCCGAGCTGCCGCCGCTGTGCCGCGAGAGCTTCCTGCTGCGCAAGCTCGAAGGCCTGTCCCACCCGCAAATCGCCGAGCGCCTGGGCATTTCCCGGGCGCTGGTGGAAAAACACATCGTCAACGCCATGAAGCACTGCCGCGTTCGCGTGCGGCAGTGGGACGCGCATTAATCTGCCCACGCCGGTCGCCTCGCGGTAAATTTTTTTTCATTGTCCTCGTTCCTCTCAACACACGACTTGTTGGCCCCCTAAACGCTGGGCAGGTCACCCCAGGCTTTTCGCGCCCTGTTGAGGGCTTTTCCAGAGGACACTGGACATGACACAGGCAATTGCATCGCCCATCGTTCACGACTTGATCGGCGTCGGTTTCGGCCCCTCGAACCTGGCGCTGGCCATCGCGCTGCAGGAGCGCGGGTCGGTCCAGGGCGAGCTGGACGTGCTGTTCCTCGACAAGCAGGCCGACTACCGCTGGCACGGCAACACCCTGGTGACCCAGAGCGAGTTGCAGATTTCCTTTCTCAAGGACCTGGTGACCCTGCGCAACCCGACCAGCCCGTATTCGTTCGTCAATTACCTCAAGCACCATGGCCGCCTGGTGGACTTCATCAACCTCGGCACCTTCTACCCGTGCCGCATGGAGTTCAATGACTACCTGCGCTGGGTGGCCGGGCATTTCACCGAGCAGAGTCGCTATGGCGAAGAAGTACTGCGCATCGAACCGCTGCTGCACAACCAGCAGGTCGAGGCGCTGCGGGTGATTTCCCGCAATGCCCAGGGCGAAGAATTGGTCCGCAGCAGCCGTGCGCTGGTGGTCAGTGCCGGCGGCACGGCGCGCATCCCCGAGGCGTTCAAGGCGTTCAAGGACGACGCGCGGGTGTTCCACCATTCCCAGTACCTGGCGCGTATGGCGAGCCAGCCGTGCGTGAAGGGCCAGCCGATGAACATCGCGATCATCGGCGGTGGGCAGAGCGCGGCGGAGGCCTTCATCGACCTCAACGACAGCTTCCCTTCGGTGCAGGTCGACATGATCCTGCGCGGCTCGGCCCTCAAGCCGGCGGACGACAGCCCGTTCGTCAACGAAGTGTTCTCGCCGGAGTTCACCAACCTGGTGTTCCAGCAACCCCACAGCGAGCGCGAGCGCCTGGTCAACGAGTACCACAACACCAACTATTCGGTGGTGGACATCGACCTGATCGAACGCATCTACGGGATTTTTTATCGCCAGAAAGTCTCCGGCATCGCCCGTCATGCGTTCCGCACTCTCACGACGGTGGAGAAGGCCACGGCCACGGCCACCGACGCCGGCGTGGAGCTGGCAGTGCGCAACAACGCCACCGGGGAACTGACCGTGCGCCGCTATGACGCCGTGGTGCTGGCCACCGGTTACGAGCGGCAGATGCACCGCACCCTGCTGGAGCCGCTGGCTCAGTACCTGGGGGATTTCGAGGTGGATCGCAACTACAAGCTGATCACCGACGAGCGCTGCAAGGCGGCGATCTACATGCAGGGCTTCTGCCAGGCCAGCCATGGCCTGAGCGACACCTTGCTGTCAATCCTGCCGGTGCGCGCCGATGAAATCGCCGGCTCGCTGTATGAGCACGGGAACAATCGCGGGCAGGCGCGTCCGGTGCGCGATCAGTTGCTCGCCGCCGTATAGGCCCTGTGGGAGCGAGCTTGCTCGCGAAGGCGTAGTGTCAGTCACTTCAATATTGGCTGAACTGACGCCATCGCGAGCAAGCTCGCTCCCACAGGTCATAGGCCTGGCCTTGGGTCACTCGCAGGAAATTCTTCAGAAACTTCCTACACTCACTTCACAGCCTCCTGCTGTTTGAAAGGCTCGGTTCGCTGTTCCCTCGTATTGGCAGTCTGAACCCCTCAGCCGGTCCACCCTGACTGAATGTGCAGTCGACGGTGCGCCGGGCCGACTACGCCAAGCGAAACACCCTGACCAGATGATGCTGCTTCTTCGCACAGGCCTGGTGGCGCTGTTGCTGGGCTCATTGAGTGTGGTGCCACCGGTGGGCGCGGCCCCCGAGGCGCTGCAGGTGCTCGGGCGCTCCAATGTGAGCGATTATTCGGTGTCCCTGGACGATGCCGACTGGACCTGGCTGCGCCAGAAGGGCCCGTTGCAACTGGGCGCCTCGGCGCCGGACTACGCGCCGTTCAGCATCACCGGCAATGGTCGCGACTATGAAGGCCTGACCGCCGACTATGCGCAATTGCTCGGGCAACTCCTGCACGTCAAGGTGCAGGTCCAGCGCTATCCATCCCGTGCCGAATCGCTCCAGGCCCTGCGCGGCGGTGAGATCGACATGCTCGGCACCGCCAACGGCTTCGAAGCCGCCGATCGGGACCTGGCGATGTCCCAGGCCTATGCCGATGACCTGCCCACCCTCGTGGCCCGCATCGACGACAGCCAGGACTTGCCCACCGACCTGGCGGGCAAGCGCGTGGCGATGCTGTATCACTACTTGCCGCCGGAGACGGTCGAGGCGTTTTATCCCGAGGCTTCCTTGCGGTTGTTCCCCTCGACCTTGAGCGCCATCGGTGCCGTGGCGTTTGGTCAGGCCGACGTTTATCTGGGGGATTCGATCAGTTCCAACTACCTGATCAGCAAGAATTACCTGAACAATATTCAACTGGCCGATTTCTCGCGCATGGAAGTGCAGCCGTTCGCCTTCGCGGTCAGTCGCGACAACGCGCGCCTGTTGCGCATCATCAATGCCGCGCTGCAAGCCATTCCCGCCAGCGAACACATGAGCATCCTGCGGCGCTGGAGTGCCGGCGGCGTGAGCCTGCCAGGGCAGCAGGCACTGCATTTCAGCGTCAAGGAGCAGCGCTGGCTGGATGCCCACCCACGGATCAAAGTCGCCGCCAACGAAAACTTCCTGCCGCTGACGTTCTTCGATGAACAGGGCCACTTGCGCGGCATCGGCGCCGATGTGCTGGCGAGGATCAGCTTGCGCACCGGTTTGAAATTCGATGTGCAGCGTGGCGGCTCGGTTGACGATTTGATCGGCCAGATCAAGAGCGGCAAGGCCGATGTCTTGGCGACCGCCATACCCAGCACCGAACTCGAAGACGAGTTGCGCTTTACCCGACCGTACCTGACGAATCCGTTCGTGCTTGTGGTGCCCGCTCGGGCCAAGGGCCCGCTAACCCTGGACCAGATGGCTGGCAAGCGCCTGGCGCTGGTGCGCGGCAGCGTGTTGCGCGAGTTCCTGCTGGAGCAGTTCCCCCGCGTGCAGTTGGTGACGGCACAAAACACCGCCGACGCCATGGCCATGGTCGCCGCCGGCACGGCGGACGCTGCGGTCAATCCGTTGATCAGCGCCCGCTACATGATCTCCCGCCAGTATCGCGACAAGCTGCAGGTCACCAGTACTGTCGGCACCTTGCCCGCGCGCGTTGCGTTGGCGACGAACCGGGGCGCATTGGAGCTTTACTCGATTCTCGACAAGGCGCTGTTGAGCATTTCTCCCGAAGAGATGGACGAGCTGACCAACCGCTGGCGCAGTGAGGTAGTGATCGACGACAGTTACTGGCTGCGCAACCGCACCACGATTCTCCAGGGGTTCACTGTCGCTGCGCTGCTGTTGCTGGTGACCTTGGGCTGGGTCATTTACCTGCGGCGCCTGCTGGAGCAATTGCGCGTCGCCAAGGAAAGCGCCGACGACGCCAATCGGGCCAAGACCACCTTCGTGGCGACCATGAGCCATGAGATCCGCACACCGATGAACGCGGTGATCGGCCTGCTGGAACTGGCCCTGAAAAAAGCCGACCAAGGCATCGTGGACCGGTTCGCCATCGAGGTCGCGTCGGGGGCCGCCCATGGCATGCTGGACTTGATCGGCGACATCCTCGACATCGCTCGCATTGAGTCGGGCAAGCTGTCGCTGGCGCCGCAACGGGCCAATCTGCACGAATTGACCGAGTCGGTGGCGCGGATTTTCGAGGGCCTGGCCCGGCAGAAACACCTGCGCTTGCAACGGGTGCTGGACGCCGGGGTCAACCGTGACGTGTTGATCGACCCGTTGCGCTTCAAGCAGATCGTCTCGAACCTGTTGAGCAACGCCATCAAGTTCACCGACCAGGGTGAGGTGCGCTTGAGTGTGCGCGGCGAGCCGGACATTGAACACGGGCGCCTGGGTATTTGCCTGCGAGTCGAGGACACCGGCTGCGGGATTTCGCCTGAGGACCAGCGTCGCCTGTTCAGCCCCTTTACCCAGGCCACCCACACGACCCAGTCGGCCCGCAGCGGTTCCGGGCTGGGGTTGGTCATCAGCCGCACGTTGTGCGAAATGATGGGCGGCACCCTGACATTGCGCAGCGCGGCGGGGGCGGGCACGCAGGTCGAGATCCTGCTGGACCTGCCCCTGCTCGATGCCTTGCCGACCGCGCCGCCTGTCGAGGCCGAGGCGCTGGTGCCGGGCCGGGCGCTGAGTATCCTGGTGGTCGACGACTACCCGGCCAATCGCTTGTTGCTGTCCCAGCAACTGGGCTACCTGGGCCATCGTGTCCAGGAAGCGCAGAACGGTGTCGAAGGTCTGCACGCCTGGCGCAGCGAGCACTTCGATGTGGTCATCACTGATTGCAACATGCCCTTGATGAGCGGCTATGAACTGGCGCGGGCCATTCGCGACGAAGAGCATGCGCAAAACCTCTCGCCCGGGGTGATCCTGGGGTTCACGGCCAATGCCCAACCTGAGGAAAAGGACCGCTGCGCCGACGCCGGGATGGACGATTGCCTGTTCAAACCCATCAGTCTTCGGGCGCTCAACGCGTGCCTGGCTTCGGTCACGCCGGACGTGGGGGCGCCTCAGCCCGACGACGGCATCGATTTGACCAGCCTGGAACAACTGACCGGCGGCGACACGACCGCCATCAGGGCACTGCTGGAAGAACTGGTCAGCAGCAATGCCGACGATCTAGCGCGACTGTTGCATCTGTCCAGCCGACAAGACTTGCCGGGCCTGGCGGACCTGGCGCACCGGATCAAGGGTGGAGCGCGGATCGTTCAGGCGCAACGCCTGATCGCCGCCTGCGAAGCGCTGGAAAACGCTTGTCGGGGCGACGACACGTTGTTGCTCGCCCAAGCCGTGGAAGATATTCGCCAAGCCATCGAGCACCTGGCGGAACAACTGAAGACCTAACAAGGGCTTCGTCTGGCTTCATTTTAGGAATAGTCCTACATCGTCTTTCAAAAGCTTCCTCTAGCCTGACGACCCTTAATGTTCTTGAGCCGGTTTCTACCTGGCGCGTTGCTATTGGAAAGCTTGCCATGCCGAACAAAGCACTCCGTATCTTGATTGCCGACCCACACCATGCTCATCGAATCGTGCTGGAGCGCCTGTTCAATCAACAGGGCTATTTCCGGATTGTCCCCGTGAGCCATGTGCAAGAGTTGCTGACGCTGGTGGAGTACGGCAGCGAGCCCTTCGACCTGATTGTCGTCAATGCCGGGCTGGCAAGCGGGGCGTTGGACTTGCACGATTTTGTTATCTATAGCCCACAGGTTCGTCACGGGATGATTTACAACGCGCAACCGGCCAGCCTGTCGCCGGTGCCTGTCGCGCGCCGATCGAGCATGCACCTGAGCCAGGCGCCACTGCCTGACCTTGCCTCCCTGCGGCGCCTGATGGAGCGGGTCGACCCTCAAGCCAGTGAGTCGTTGCAACCGTGGACGCGTGCCCTCAGGCAGGGCCGTGGACGCTGAGGAAGACCGCTGGTCTGCACTGTCGGATCTGACAGGTGGCAGGACCTGGCGCTTGTGCAAGAGTCCGGTGCAGTCATGGCGCCGGTGCCGTTTGTAATGACCTGGGGAATTGCCTTGAAAGACGTGTTGATCGTGGATGACCACCCTGTCATACGAGGGGCGCTGCGGCTTATTTGCCAGAATGAGGCGTTCACCCACATCCGGGACGCCAGCGGCACGGCTGATGCCAGGGCCCTCATCAAGGAGTGCGCGCCGGACCTGGTGATCCTCGACCTGGTGATGAACGGTTTCGATGGCCTGGACCTGCTGGTCTGGATCATGGCCCAGTTCCCTGAATGCAGCGTGCTGGTGTTCACTTCCCAGGATGCGCAGCACTTCTGCAACCGCTGCATCTCGGCCGGGGCCCGAGGTTTTGTGACCAAGAAAAGCGACCTCAAGGAACTGACCAAGGCCATCCAGGCCTTGAAATCCGGTTATGCCTATTTTCCACAAATGTCCGTCAGGCTGGATTTTCAGCAACGCAGCGAACAGCAGGCCCTGGAAAGCCTCTCCGCCCGCGAGTTGTCCATCCTGCGCATGCTGGCCATGGGCATGCGCGGCAAGGACATCGCCGAAAGCCTGTTCCTGAGCCCAAAAACCGTCAGCACCTACAAGACTCGGCTGTTGGAAAAGCTCGGCCTGAAATCCTTGGTGGGGCTGTCGGAGTTTGCCAAGCGCAATCACCTTTGAATGAGTTACACCAAATAATGTGGGAGCGAGCCTGCTCGCTCCCACAGTTTTTTGATCGCTGTTCTCTAAATAGAACGCTAAGGCCGGTTTTTGCAGTCTAGTGCTGCAAAGGTGTCGGTTCTAAGCTGTGTCCATTGAATCGCAGCGCCTGATTTTTGGAGACACAGCATGAAAAACATCATCGGCCTCTACACCAGTCCGCGGCCCCATTGGGTCGGCGATGGCTTCCAGGTTCGCACGCTGTTTTCCTATGACAACCTGGGCAAGCACGTCAGCCCGTTCCTGCTGCTGGACCACGCTGCCCCGACTGAATTCACGCCCACCACCGAGCGTCGTGGCGTCGGCCAGCACCCGCATCGCGGTTTCGAAACCGTGACCATCGTCTACCAGGGCGAACTGGAGCACCGTGATTCCACCGGCAGCGGCGGCAAGATCGGTCCCGGCGACGTGCAATGGATGACCGCCGCGTCCGGCATCATCCACGAAGAGTTCCACTCCGAAGCCTTCGCCCGGCAGGGCGGGTTCATGGAGATGGTCCAGTTGTGGGTCAACCTGCCTGCCAAGGACAAGATGGCCCCGGCCGGCTACCAGACGATCCTCAAGGGCGACATTCCGAACATCGCCCTGAAAGACAACGCCGGCAGTCTGCGCCTGATCGCCGGGCGCTTCGAAGGGCATCAAGGCCCCGCCAGGACCTTCACGCCTATCGATGTCTGGGACATCCGCTTGAATGCCGGGAAAAACCTCATTCTCGACCTGCACGAAGGCCACAACACCGCCTTGGTGGTCTTGCGAGGCTCGGTCCAGGCCAATGGTCGCGAACGGGTCGAGGCCGGGCAGATGGCCCTGTTCGACCGGGCTGGCGACCAATTGAGCCTGCAAGCCAATAACGACGCGGTGGTGCTGCTACTCAGTGGCGAGCCGATCGACGAACCCATCGTCGGCCATGGTCCGTTCGTGATGAACAGCGAGCAGGAAATCCACCAGGCCTTCAACGATTTCCACTCCGGGCGTTTTGGCCGGATGGACGACTGACGCGAAACAACAGCCACCCAGAACCCAGTGTGGGAGCGAGCTTGTGTGGGAGCGAGCTTGCTCGCGATAGCAGTCTGATAGTCGATGAGTCATTGGCTGATACACCGCAATCGCGAGCGAGCTCGCTCCCACAGGAGTTTTGTGAGGAGCTCTACAGCGTGGTCATTCTGTGCCAATCTTCGCCAATCGCCTTCCTGGAGCTGTCCCGATGCTGTCTCTGATCTCCGAGCACCCGCTGCTCTGTTCCCTGGCGCTGCTGGTGCTCGACCTGTTGATGTGGCGCCTGGTCAGTGCGGATCGGATCTATTGGAAAGTTGGCGCAAGGCTGGTGATTTTTTCGCTGTTCAGCGTGCTGCTGTTCAACGAAGGCCTCAACCCCATGGTCCCGGCGCAGTGGGTCGAGGATGTGCCGCGGCACCTGGCCGCGACCGGCCTGCAGATCGCCTGGTGGCTGTTTGCCGCGCGAACCCTGACGGTGCTGATCGGCGCGGCGATGATGCAACGGGTCGGCCATACCGGGCGGTTGTTGCAGGACTTGCTCGGCGCGGTGATTTTCCTGATCGCCGTCATCGCCGCAATGGCCTATGTGCTGGATTTGCCGGTCAAAGGCGTGCTGGCGACGTCCGGTGCGATGGCGATCATCGTCGGCCTGGCCTTGCAGAGCACCCTCAGCGACGTGTTCTCCGGGATCGTGCTCAACACCACCAAGCCTTATCAGCTCGATGACTGGATTTCCATCGACGGCACCGAAGGCCGGGTCACTGACATCGACTGGCGAGCCACGCGCTTGCAGACCTCCCAGGGCAGCATGGCGGTGATCCCCAACTCGTTGGCGGCAAAGGCCAAGGTCATCAACTTCAGTCGACCCAGCGACGTCCATGGTTTGTCCATCAGTATCCAGGTCAGCCCTCACGCGCGGCCACAAACCGTGATCGACGCGTTGGAGCGGGCGATGATCGGCTGTCGTTCCTTGCTCGCCGTCCCGGCCCCCTGCGTGACGCTCAAAAGCAGCGGCAGTGGCGGGGCGGAGTACGAGATCAGCGGGTTCGTTGCCTCCATGGCCCAGAAACGCACGGTGCGCAACCAACTGTTCGACCTGGCGTTCCGGCATTTGCAGGCGTCGGGCGTGAGCCTGTTGTCCACCAGTGAAAGCGCGGTGCCCCAGGAGGTGTCGCGACCCAGGGCCTTGCTGGAAAGCTCGAACATTTTCTCTACCTTGCGCCAGGACGAGAAAGATACCTTCAGCCAGAACATGACCCTGCAGACCTTCCGTGCGGGTGATGTGATCCTGGCGGCCGGGGAGGTCAGCGATCATCTGTTCATCATCGAGTCCGGAGTGGTCAGCGTGACCCTCATGCGCAACGGCCAGCCACTCGAGGGCGGGCGCATGGGGCCGGGGGAGGTGATCGGCGAAGCCGGGATCGTCGCCGAGCAGGCGGCGCTGGCGAATTTTTCCGCCAAGACTTTCTGCACCCTGTACCGCATCGAGAACAGCTACCTCAAGCCTTGCCTCGAAGCCCGTCGCGACATCAACGACGCGATGAAAAACCTGCTGGACGTACGCATGCACCTCGCCCAGAACCTGACCCGCGAAGCCCCCAAGCCGGTCGCCAAGAAACGCTTCCTGCAGTGGTTGCGCAATCGGGCTTGAACCGTATCTGAACGACAAGCACCGCTCCCTCGCTGTGTGGGAGCAGAGCTTGCTCGCGAAACCGGCGCCTCGATCTCTGAAGGACTGCATCGCACCCATCGCGGGCAAGCCTTGCTCCCACAATCCCCTCGCCACGATAGATTCGTGTTCTTCTCAAAGGATCAGCATCGGTCTCCCATTGGCCACCCGAACTTCCCAACAATTGGCTATTTGTACCGCGCCACTGCACGGCTAACGTAGCGCCACACCCAATTGTTCTGGAGTTCACCATGCAACCGCGCATCGATTTCTACACCGCGTCCCCTGACGCTTTCAAAGCCATGCTGGCCCTGGAAACCGCCGTCTCGAAGCTGGGCCTGGAGAAGTCCCTGCTGGAGCTGGTCAAGCTGCGCTCCTCGCAAATCAATGACTGCGCCTTCTGCATCGACATGCACACCGCCGATGCCCGCAAGGACGGCGAGACCGAGCGTCGGCTGTACGCCGTGACTGCCTGGCGTGAAGCGCCGTTCTTCACCGGCCGTGAGCGCGCCGCTCTGGCCTGGACCGAAGCCCTGACCCGCCTGAGCGACACCCATGCCCCGGACGCGGACTATGCCCTGTTGAGCGAGCATTTCAGCCCCAAGGAAATGGTCGACCTGACCGTGGCGATCAACGCCATCAATGGCTGGAACCGCTTGGCAGTGGGCTTTCGCAAGATGCCTGAGGCGTAATCAGAAGAAAAATACCTGTGGGGGTGAACCTGTGGGGGCAAGCCTTGCTCCCACAGGTCCGTGGAGGCCTCAGACCTTCAACACTTTGCCACTGGCCGCCACCGCCACCAGCGATATCGCAATCAACCCGAAGGCAATGCTCAGGCTGCTGCCATGGGCAACGAAGCCGATCAGCGCCGGGCCGGCAAGGATGCCGGCATAGCCGATGGTGGTGATGGCCGGAACAGCGATGGCCTCTGGCATCAAGGTCTGTTTGCCGACGGCGGTGTAGAGCACCGGCACGATGTTCGAACACCCGGCGCCCACCAACGCATAACCCAGCAGTGCGGCTTGCCACATCGGTGCGAGGGTTGCCAACAGGAATCCGGCTGCCGCGATCGATCCGCCATAGATGATCACGCGTTTGGCCCCCAGGCGATGCACCACTGAATCGCCGGTCAGCCGGCCGACGGTCATGGTCAGCGCGAAGGCGGCATAACCGAGTCCGGCATAAGCGGTATCCACTGCGCGTTCGGTGGTCAGGAACACGGCGCTCCAGTCCAGCACCGCGCCTTCGGCCAGGAACACGATGAAGCACAGGATGCCGATAAACAGCACCACGCCGTGGGGAATGGCGAACGCCGGTCCCGAGCTTTCGCTGCCGTAGGGCAGCAGGTGCGGCGCAGCCTTGAACAACGCCACCAGCAGCACCCCATTGACCACCAGCGTCGCTCCCAGCGGCGAAAGCCCCAGGCCAAGCAGGGCACTCACACCCGCCGCGCCAATGATCCCGCCGAGGCTGAACATGCCGTGGAAACCCGACATCATGGTCTTGCCACTGGCCCGCTCGACAATCACCGCTTGCAGGTTCACGGTCGAGTCCACGGTGCCGAGCCCGGCGCCAAACAGGAACAATGCGGCCACCAGCCAGGGCAGGGAGGTCATCGTCGCCAGCAACGGCAACGCCAGGCAGATCAGAATCGTGCCGCCGCTAAGCACCCGCCGGCAGCCGAACCGCGCCGCCAGCGCGCCGGAAATCGGCATCGCCAGGATCGACCCGACCCCCAGGCATAACAGCAGCAACCCGAGGGTGCCTTCATCCAGGTTCGCCCGCACCTTGGCGTAAGGCACCAGCGGCGCCCAGGCGGCGATGCCGATGCCGGCGATGAGATAGGCGATGCGGGTGGACATCTGTTCCAGGCGTCCGGGAATAAAGGTGGGCGGGGGCGTAATGGCAGTCATGAAACGTCCTTGGCTTTCGGGCGGTGTGGTGCGGTGCGGCGGGTAGGGGCCTATGCTTGCATATCCACTGACCGCACTGCGACCCCAAGGTGCCGGCCAACGTGCAGGCTTTGCTCTCACAGCCTTTGCCAGCATAAAGTACCGGCCCCTGCTGGCTGATACCGGGTTTGGTCCATGACGAAGTTTTACGACGCGCGCGGCAATATCTATGGAGTCGTTTCACCGCAGCAGGTCCGTGACCACGGCATTGGTCTGCCCCAGTCAGCCGTCCAGGCTGCCCAGGCACGTGAGTCCTGGGCAACGGCTGCCGTGCACGCGTTCTGCGCCTGGGCACCGGATGAGGCGCCGCCGGACGCCAAGGCCCATCGCAGTGACGGCCTGTTGATCGGTCCGTTCCAGAGCGAACCGCCTTTTGATCTGTTGATCGTCAACACCGACGGCACTCTGGCCGAGCGCAGCGGCAATGGCCTGACGATTTTCTCCCAGGCGTTGCAAGCGCAGGGCTTGATGCCGGGCGCGGGGGAGTGTGTGCTGCAGGTTCATCACGATAAACCCGACGGCTTGTCACCGTTGCAAACCTCGGTTCGTGCCGCTGAGTTCGACGGCGTTCAAGGCTTCTGGCTGGACCTGGGCAAACCGTTGTTCGGGGTCCAGGCTGTTGGCGCCCAGGAGGTCGAGAGCGTGCTGTTCAACCAGTGCGATGTCAGCCGTGTGGCGGCGCTTCACCAGTTGAACCCAGCGTGGGGCCACAGCCAGTTCGTGAGTATCGGCAATCCTCATTGCGTGACGCTGGTGGCGGGTGTCGAGGCGTTGCCGGGCAATTCGCAGATGCGTGCTGCGGCGCTGTCGCAAAGCCTGACTCGGATTGCTTATGCGGCGCCCGGTGGGGCCGGCGTCCCGTGCCCGAGGGGGGTGAATCTGCAATGGGCCTGGCACGAAGCCGAAGGGCGAATCGCGGCCCGGGTGTTCGAGCGAGGTGAGGGACCCACGGCTTCCTCGGGCACCAGCGCCAGTGCCGTGGCCAGTGCGGCGTGGCGGGTGGGCTGGGTGCAGGCGGGGGCGGTGAGTGTGGTGATGCCGGGGGGCACTGCGCCGATTTTGCTGGAAGAAGAGGCGGGTGAGTTGGTGCGGGTCAGGCTGTTTGGGACGGCGCGGCTTGTGTCGTAGCGTTTTCTGGATGTTTTGCGGTGTGGCCGATGCCGTCTTCGCGAGCAAGCCCGCTCCCACAGTGGATCGGTGTTGGACACAACATTCATGTCCACTGAGGATCCCCTTGTGGGAGCGGGCTTGCTCGCGAAGGCGGCAGTACATCCAACCTGGATGCAACTGACCCACCGCTATTCAGTTCAACTGCTGCGCAAACTCCACCACCGGCATCTGCCGCTTCATCAGCACTTGGCCGTTGCGTATCGAGTAGAGCGGCAAGCCCTGGCTGCGGATCACTTCGTAGTCACTGTCTGCCGACAGGATCAGCAGGTTCGCCGGGCGCCCGGGTTCCAGGCCGTAGCGCTCGCCCAGGGCCATGGCCTTGGCGCTGTTGTCGGTGACCAGGTCCAGGGCGCTTTGCAGGTTGCGGTAGCCGAGCATGTGGCAGATGTGCAGGCCGGCTTCGAGGACCCGCAGGATGTTGCCGTTGCCCAGCGGGTACCACGGGTCGACGATGGAATCCTGGCCGAAGCACACGTTCATCCCGGCTTCGAGCAGTTCGTTGACCCGGGTGACACCGCGGCGTTTGGGGAAGTTATCGAAGCGCCCTTGCAGGTGAATGCTTTCGGTCGGGCACGAGACAAAGCTGATGCCCGAGTGCCCGAGCAGGCGGAACAGTTTGGCGCAGTAGGCGTTGTCGTAGGAGCCCATGGCCGTGGTGTGGCTGGCGGTGACGCGCGCGCCCATGTCGCGGCTGCGGGCCTCTTCGGCGAGCACTTCGAGGAAACGTGAGTGCGGGTCGTCGGTTTCGTCGCAATGCACATCCACCAGGCAGCCGGTGCGCTCGGCCAGGTCCATGAGGAATTTCACCGAGCTGACGCCCTGGTCGCGGGTGTACTCGAAGTGGGGGATGCCGCCCACCACGTCGGCGCCCATGCGGATGGCTTCTTCCATCAGCTCGCGGCCGTTGCGATAGGACTCGATGCCTTCCTGGGGAAACGCGACGATTTGCATGTCGATCAGGTGACGGCTTTCCTCGCGCACCTCCAGCAGCGCCTTGAGCGCCGTGAGCTCGGGGTCGGTCACGTCGACGTGGGTGCGCACATGCTGGATGCCATGGGCGGCGAGGGCCTGGATGGTTTTCTTGGCGCGGGTCTTGGTGTCTTCCTCGGTGATGGTGGCCTTGCGTTCGCCCCAGCACTCGATGCCTTCGAACAGCGTGCCGCTCATGTTCCAGCGCGGTTCGCCGGCAGTTAGGGTCGCGTCCAGGTGAATGTGCGGTTCAACGAAGGGCGGGACCACCAGGTTGCCGCCGGCATCGAGGTCTTCCGGGCCGAGGCTGGGTGCCTCGGTCTGGCGGGCGATGTTGGCGATCAGGCCGTTTTCCAGGTGCAGTTCATGCAAGCCTTCACGGTTACGCAGACGGGCGTTGATGATGTGCATCAGGCGAATCCTTTAGAGGTCTTGTAGGGGCGCATCAGCGGTGCGAGTACCCATTACGCTGATCAATAGCACATACGTTAGCGCGCCGGCAGCGATTCCTACCAGTGGCGCGACCCATGGCGAATTGAACGCCGCGACGGTGCCAACCCCATAGGCCAACAGCCCGGGCCAGTTGAACGCCGGCAGTTGCGCCTCGGCCAGGCGCGGATAACGACCACGCCAGCGGAAGAAGAAATCGGCCATGATTACCCCGCCGATGGGTGGGATCACCGTGCCCAGCAGAATCAGGTATGGCACCAGCAGATCGTACATGCCCAGCAGCGCCAGCAGCGTGCCGATCACCGCACCGCCCAGGGTTACGGTTTTGCGCCGGCGGGTGCGCAGCAGGTTGCAACCGGCCACGGCGAAATTGTAGATGGTGTTGTCCTGGGTGCTCCAGATGTTGAGCAGCAACATGGCCATCGCTGCCATGGCGAAGCCCTGCAACAGTAGCACCTCGACCACGTCCGGCTGCTGATAGACGATGGCCCCGTAGGCGCCGATCAGCACCATCAGGCCGTTACCCAGGAAGAAGCCGATCAGGCTCGCCAGCACCGCGACCTTCGCCGAACGGGAGAATCGCGTCCAGTTGGTCGCCTGGGTCGCGCCGCTGACGAAGGTGCCGAACACCAGCGTGATGGCGGTGGACCAGTCGAGGCTGCCCGTCGGCACTATCGCTAGCAAGCCGTCGAGGCCGCCGACCTTCACCGTCGCGACCCACATCGACAGCATCAACAGCAACATCATCGCCGGCACGGCGATGTAGGAGAGGATTTCCAGCCCGCGATAGCCGATGTAGGCCGTGGCACAGAAGCCCAGGCCGAACAGCACCATCAACCCGAGCACGGTGCCCTCGCTCAATTCGAAATACTTGCCCAGCACCACCGCGGCAGTCGCCGTGCCCCAGGCGTACCAGCCAATCTGCGTGAGCCCCAGGATCAAGTCACTGAGCTTGCTGCCCACCTCGCCGAAACAGAAGCGGCCCATGAGCACCGAATTGAGCCCGCTCTTGAAGGCGATGTAGCCCAGGCCTGCGGCGTAGAGGCCCAGCAGCAGATTGCCGATGACGATGATCGTGAGCATTTCGGCAAAACCGAACGCCACCCCCAGCTTGCCGCCGGCAAACATGGTGGCGGTGAAAAAGGTGAAACCCAGCAGCACCATGGCCGTGGAGGCCAGGCCCTTGCGAGCGTGCATCGGGACTTCGCTCAAGGGATAGTCATTGCCCGGATCGTTCTGAGTCATGTGGCGGTCCTTGCGGATGAGGGATGTCGCAAGCTTGCAGCGGCCGTGCCAAGCGAGTGATCGCGAGGTTATTTATAGACAATCTTTGGGATTGGGTGGGCGAAGGGATCGAAAGCGGTGCGGCGGTGATTCAAGTTGGAACACAGCTCTCATTGCCGATGATCCAGCCTCCCACAGGGGGAATGCGGTGTGCTTCAGGTTGAGGGGGGCAACGCCAGGAATCGCAACACCGCCGCGACGATAGCCTCCGGCGCGTCTTCCTGGACCAGGTGCCCGGCGTTCGGAACAGGGTGGAACTGTGCACTTGGAATCAGCTTGTGCAGGGCCCGCCCGCGCTCGATGGGGATCCATTGGTCATCCTCGCCCCACAGTATCTGGGTCGGGCAGCGTACGGTCGGGTATAGACCCTCGGCTTCGCGGGTATAGCGCTCGTCCATCTGCGCAATCTGCCGGTAGAACGCCGCCTGGCCCGGCTCGCCAAGCCACGGCTGCACGTAGGGCGCCAGCTCTGCGTCCGGGATGTCCCGTTTGATCGCGCCGCGGATATAGGTTGGCACGATCGCCCGCTGGATATAGTCGGGCAGGCCGCTGAACGCCGCTTCATGCTGGCGTACATGCTGGACAAAGGGTGAACCCCAGGGCGACAGGGCCACCGGGTCGATCAGGGTCAGGCTGCGGTAGTCCTTGCCATTGAGCAGGTGCGTGCGCAGGGCTGTGGCGCCGCCAAAGTCATGGGCCACCACGTCCGGGCAATCCAGGCGCCAATGCTCCAGCAGTTGGGCGAGCAACTGGTTCTGCACGCCGAGGGACACATCGGCATCGGGCTGCGCGGACTGGCCATACCCCAGCAGGTCGAAGTAATGCACCGTGTGAGTGGCGAAGAACAGCGGGGCGATGCGGTGCCACACGTAGGAAGAGAAGGGCGTGCCGTGGACAAACACCAGCGGCGGGCCATCGCCGTGGATGGCGTAGCGGATGGGGTGTCCGGTGAAGTCGTAAACCTGATCCAGCGGCCAGTGGGTCATGCTCGATACTCCCTGAAAATGGCTCAGGGGACCAAGCATAGGCCAATGCTGACGGGGTAGGGTAACCCCAATGGTGGCGCTAGATTTTGTGGGAGCAAGGCTTGCCCGCGATGCAGGCGCCTCGGTTCCAGAGAGGCTGTGTCATCTTCATCGCGAGCAAGCTTTGCTCCCACAGGCGGACTCCCACAGGTGTTATTCGCCGTGGTAGATGCAACCGCTGGTGCAGGTCTCATGGATGCGGATGGCGCTGAGTTCCGGCAGCAATGGCTTCAGTTCATTCCAGATCCACTTGGCCAGGACCTCGCTGGTGGGGTTTTCCAGGCCAGGAATGTCGTTGAGGTAGTTGTGGTCCAGGCGCTCGTAGAGCGGCTTGAAGATCGCCTTGATTTCCGAGAAGTCGCGAATCCAGCCCGTGTGCGGGTCGATGTCGCCGCTCAGGTGGATCGCCACCTTGAACGAGTGGCCGTGAAGGCGGCCGCACTTGTGGCCGTCCGGCACGTGGGGCAGGCGGTGGGCGGATTCGAAGGTAAACTCTTTGAAAATTTCCACAGGTTCGGGCTCTTTAGATATCGGTCGCGAGGCAGGCGGCGGAGTTTATCAGTTTGATAACGGCGTTGCGCGACCGTGCTGACTAAAGGGTCAGCAAACGCTCGCCCAACCCGCCGTTGGCCGTCAGCTCCAGGAACTCATCACCGAGCCGGCGGCTCTCGTCCATCGCCGTGCGCCAGTACTGGCGGCGGCTCGGGTCATCGCCCATGAAGCGCTTGAAGTCGTTGCGGTCTGGCAGTTTGCCGTAGGGCAGGCGCGCCAGGTATTCACGGGACGGCGCCAGCAACAGCACGTCTTGCAGGCGATCGACGTTGCCCCGGCGCCACGGCAGGCCCTTGTCGAACCAGCCGGGAATGACCCGGTCGGTGAAGTGTGGGTACAGCACGATGTCCTCGCCGCTGTACGGCAGGTCGAGGTGGTAGTCCAGCAAACCGCCGTCGCGGTAGGTGCCGGCACCGGCACCCGGCAGGTCGCGCACGCCTTCCATGACCATCGGGATCGAGCCTGAGGCCAGCAGGGCCTGGCGCAGGTTGCCGGCGGCCAACGGAACGAAGCGCGACGGAAAGTCATTCAACGGATGCAGGGGCGGGGCCAGGCGCGGGTCATGGATGATCAGCCGTTCGAAATGCCGCGACAGCCGTGCCCGGCCTCGCAGGTTGTCGGCGATCACCGACGACAAGCCCAGGCCCAGTCGGCCGCGATGATCCTGGGCCAGCAGGCCGTGGCTCTTGACCACCATGATGTTGAGCCGGTATTGCAGGTTATCGAGGATCGAAGCGTCGCGGCCGTCGAGCAAATCATCGAGCATGCGTTGCGAGCTCTGGCTGACCCCGGCCATGGTCACGCCTTTGGCGAAGCTTTGTTCGTTGTACAAGGTGCCCAGGCGCCGGATGCCCTCGGCGGCGTCCGGCAGGCAGGCGCTGGCGAAGCGCCAGGCACCCACCGAGGCCCCGATCAGCGAGCGCTCCCGGGGCGCGGCGGGCAGCCATTCGCCGAACAGCGCCAGGTCCAGCCCCTGGATGCCCAGGGCCTTCGGACCACCGGCAGCGCCCGGCAGGATGCCGACGTCGGCGGCGTTCAAGCCGGCCTGGCGAATCCGCCCGAATGCACGCGGGCCGGCCTTGAGGGTGAGCGCGGGAAACTTGATGTGGATGGCGGTCATACCGGTCTCGAATACGGGTAAGCGGCTGATTATAACGATACAAAACCCTGTGGGAGCGAGCTCGCTCGCGATGGCGGTGGAACTGTCACTTCAATGTCTACTGACAGACTGCTATCGCTAGCAAGCTCGCTCCCACATTGATGTGGGTTCCATGATGGCGATTCAGTTTCAGTTAAGTTCACCCCGATACAGTCCCCCCGCTGAAGATTATAAAAAGGAGACAACCCATGAACCGCCTGACTGCCTTTTTCATCGCGACCCTCATGGCCCTCGGCACGAGCCTGGCTCACGCACGAGACCTTGATGACGACGAAACCCGCAAACTGCAAGACGCTGGTACCATTCTGTCCTTCGAAAAACTCAATGCCGCTGCCCTGGCCGAACACCCTGGCGCCACCTTGACCGATACCGAGCTGGACGAAGAGTACGGCAAGTACATTTACCAGGTGGATCTGCGCGACACGAAGGGCATTGAGTGGGATCTGGAATTGGACGCCACCAACGGCAAGGTGCTCAAGAATCATCAGGATACGTAATGAAGCTTAATCTGCGCACCCATAGTCGATGGGCGCTGGCGCTGCTGGCGTTCTGTTCGCTGGCCGTGGCCCGGGACCTGGATCAGGACGAGGCCCTGCAACTGCGCCAGCAGGGTGTGATCTTGCCGCTGGAGCAACTGCTGCAACAGGCGCTGGACCTGCATCCCGGGGCCAAACTGCTGGAAGCCGAGTTGGAGGAAAAACACGGCGTCTATATTTATGAGGTCGAGCTGCTGGACACCGAGGGCGTCGTGCGCGAATTGGACCTGGAGGCCGCGACCGGCCGCTTACTCAAAGATAAGGAAGACTGATGCGCCTGCTTCTGGTGGAAGATCACGTGCCCCTGGCGGACGAACTGATGGCGGGGCTTGCACGTCAGGGCTACGCCGTCGACTGGCTCGCCGATGGTCGCGACGCGGTGTATCAGGGCAGCAGCGAACCCTACGACCTGATCATCCTCGATCTCGGCCTGCCGGGCGTGCCGGGGCTCGACGTGCTGGCCCAATGGCGTGCCGGCGGCCTGGCCACGCCGGTGCTGATCCTCACCGCACGCGGGTCCTGGGCCGAGCGCATCGAAGGGCTCAAGGCCGGGGCCGACGATTACCTGACCAAACCTTTTCATCCTGAAGAGCTGCAGTTGCGGATCCAGGCGTTGCTGCGCCGCTCCCACGGCCAGGTCAACCAGCCGACGCTGAAATCGGCCGGGTTGCACCTGGATGAGAGCCGCCAGTGCGTGGTCCGCGACGGCACCGACATCCAGCTCACGGCGGCCGAGTTCCGCCTGTTGCGCTATTTCATGCTGCATCCCGAGCAGATCCTTTCCAAAAGCCATCTCGCCGAACACCTGTATGACGGTGAGACCGAGCGCGATTCCAACGTGCTGGAAGTCCACGTCAATCACCTGCGGCGCAAGCTGGGACGCAGCGTGATTGAAACCCGTCGCGGCCAGGGTTACCTGTTCGGCGGGCAGGCGCAGTGAGATCCATCCAGCGGCGCCTGAGCCTGGGGCTGATCGGTGTGATGGTGGTGGTCGGCCTGGTCCTGGCACAGACCAGTCTATGGCTGTTCGAGCTGGGCTTGCAGCGTTACCTGGAAGCCGGGCTGCGCAACGACAGCGAAAACCTGCTGGTGGCCCTGGTGCGAGGCCCGCAGGGTTTGCAGCTGGATGAGCGACGCCTGTCGCCGGCCTATCTGCGGCCGTTTTCCGGGCACTATTTCCGCATCGATTTTGCCGATGTGCACTGGCGCTCCCGTTCCCTGTGGGACCAGGAATTGCCCCGGCTCGACCACCCGGGCCTGCACAGCAACCTGCAACTGGGGCCTGAGGGCCAGAAGCTCTTGGTGCTGCGCACCGACTATCGACGGCTGGGCCAGGCGATTTCCATCAGCGTGGCCCAGGACTACACACCGGTGCGTGACAGCTTCCGTCGAATGCAGCAGATCGGCCTCGGGCTGGGGTTGGCGGGGTTGCTGTTGATTCTGTTGCTGCAACGCATCACCGTGCGCCGCGCCTTGCGTCCGCTGGACCGGGCGCGGGAGCAGATTGCCCAGTTGCAGCGCGGGCAGCGTTCGCAACTCGACGAACAGGTGCCACGGGAGCTGGAACCGCTGGTGGCGCAAATCAATCATCTGCTGGCCCACACCGAGGACAGCCTCAAGCGTTCGCGCAACGCCCTGGGTAACCTCGGCCATGCCTTGAAGACCCCGCTGGCGGTGCTGCAAAGCCTGGCGTCGAACGAGAAGCTCGATCCGTATCCCGAGTTGCGCAAACTGTTGCTCGAGCAACTGGAGCAGGTCCGCCAGCGCCTGAACCGGGAACTCAACCGCGCCCGCTTGTCCGGCGATGCCTTGCCCGGCGCGCACCTGGACTGCGACGCCGAGTTGCCGGGGTTGCTGGCCACGTTGAACATGATCCACGGCGAACACCTGCACCTGAGCTACGTCGCCCCGCCAGGCCTGCACCTGCCGTGGGATCGTGAAGACCTGCTGGAACTGTTGGGCAACCTGCTGGACAACGCCTGCAAATGGGCCGATGCCGAAGTGCGCCTGACCATGACCGAGACAGCCGACGGGTTCAGCCTGGCCGTGGAAGACGACGGCCCGGGCATCCCCAAGGATCGCCGCGACCAGGTGTTCAGCCGCGGCACGCGGCTGGATGAACAGACCGATGGACACGGCCTGGGCCTGGGCATCGTGCGGGACATCGTCGACACCTGGGGCGGCCTGCTGGCGTTGGACGACAGCGAGTGGGGTGGGTTGAAGGTGGTGATCGAGTTGCCCAAGCGCTGACAGCTATTCATGGCACCGCCTGTATGTGGGGCGAACCTGTGGGAGCAAGCTTGCTCGCGATAGCATTTTTAAAGCCAGCACAGGTGTTGTAGGTGACAACGTCATCGCGAGCAAGCTTTGCTCCCACAAATCCCCCTCATACAGGGGGGCGAGACTTGAAAACCCGCCCCACGGCCCTTGCAGCTTGCCGCCGCTTGCTGCAAAGTCGCGACCTTTTTGTCCGGTGGCTTTCCATCGCTGTGCTTTGAGGTAATGATGATAAATGCAGTAATTGCCGCGGTTGGCGTCATGCTGGTGCTCAGCCTGGCCCGCGTGCATGTGGTGATCGCGCTGATTATCGGTGCGTTGGTGGGTGGCCTGACGGGTGGCCTGGGAGTCGAGGCAACGCTCAAGGCGTTCAACGCCGGCCTGGGTGGCGGTGCGACGGTGGCGTTGTCCTACGCCTTGCTCGGTGCCTTCGCCGTGGCGATTGCCAAGTCCGGCATGGCCCACGCCCTGGCGGACAAAGCCCTGGCCCTGGTGGATCGCCAGGATGCCGCGGGTGGCTCGGGCGTCAAATGGGTGCTGATCGGTCTGCTGGGAACGGTCGCGGTCGCCTCCCAGAACATTTTGCCGATCCACATCGCTTTCATCCCGCTGCTGGTGCCACCGCTGCTCTATGTGCTGACCAAGTTGCAGTTGGACCGCCGGTTGATCGCCTGCGTCATGACCTTCGGCCTGATCACGCCCTACATGTTCCTGCCGGTGGGCTTCGGCAATATCTTCCTCAACGAAATCCTCCTGGCCAACATCGCCCGCAGCGGTGTGGACGTCAGCGGCATCAACGTCACCCATGCCATGGGCATTCCGGCGTTGGGCATGGTGTTTGGCCTGCTGTTGTCGTTGTTCTCCTACCGCAAGAAGCGCGTCTACGACCTGAAGAAAATTGCCCGGGTCGAGCAGGTGAAGGTGAACTACAACCCAATGAGCCTGATGGTGGCCGGGTTTGCGGTGGCGGCGGCGTTCGCGGTGCAGTTGCTGGTGGACTCGATGATCATCGGTGCCCTGGTCGGGTTCCTGATTTTCTCACTGTCGGGGGTGGTGCGCTGGCGCGAGACTGACGATCTGTTCACCGAAGGCATGAAGATGATGGCGATGATCGGCTTCATCATGATCGCGGCCTCAGGCTTCGCCGAAGTGATGAAGGCTACCGGCGAAGTCCAGAGCCTGGTGGAGTCTTCGGCGGCCTGGATTGGCCACAACAAGGGCATTGGCGCGCTGATGATGTTGCTGGTGGGGCTGCTGGTGACCATGGGCATCGGCTCGTCGTTTTCCACGGTGCCGATCCTGGCGACGATTTTCGTGCCACTGTGCCTGCAACTGGGCTTCAGCCCGCTGGCGATCGTCTGCATCGTCGGCACTGCCGGCGCCCTGGGCGATGCCGGCTCGCCAGCGTCGGACTCGACCCTGGGTCCGACCTCGGGCCTGAACATCGACGGCCAGCACCATCACATCTGGGACACCGTGGTCCCGACCTTCATCCACTACAACCTGCCGCTGCTGGTGTTTGGTTGGGTGGCGGCGATGGTCTTGTAACCTCAATACCGAGTTACCTCAATCTCGAGCAAGCTCGCTCCCACAGTGGATCGGTGTGAACACAAGAGTTGTGGACACCACCAATCCTTGTGGGAGCGAGCTTGCTCGCGAAGGGGCCCTCAAGATCGACCCTTCTCTTAGACCCTGTTCACCTTGTCCTACAGTTTTGCCGCGCGGTGCCGTTAATACAGCTAACCACGCCAATAACACCAACAAGAGTGAACAGCATGCGCCTGAGCCTGAAGGCTAAAGTCCTGTCCCTTGCGATACTGCCGGTATTGCTGTCCGCCGTGATCATCAGCCTGACCACGGCTTTCATCTTGAAGGAGCAAGCTAGCAAAGAGGTCCAGCAAACCCGCGAGCGCCTGCTCAGCGAGGCCAAGGCCACGCTGCAGAACTACGTAGCGGTGGGCCTGACCGCCATCAAGCCGCTCTACGATGCCGCCGCGCCTGGCGATAATGAAGCGCGCGCCCAGGCGATCAAGCTGCTGTCGAACATCAGCTACGGCAAGGATGGCTATTTCTTCGGCTACGACTCCGAGACCATTCGTCTGTTCAAGGCCAACAGCCCCGATGGCGTGGGCAAGAGTTTCAAGGACAACCGCGACCCGAACGGAGTCTACGTCAACCGCGACCTGGTGAAAGTCGCCAAGGACGGGACTCACTACCTCGAATACAGCTCGCCGTTGCCCGGCAGCAAAGACCTGGTGCCCAAACTTGGCTACACCGAATACCTGTCCAAGTGGGACCTGGCAGTCGGTAGCTCGGTCAACCTGGACGGCATCGAAGCCCAGGTCGCGCTGGTGGAAACCAAGGTCCACGATCGCCTGCAAGGCGTGATATTGAGCATCGTCGGGATCGCCGCGGTGGTGTTGCTGGTGATTGCAGTGGTGGGCCTGGTGCTCGCCAACACGATCCTGCGGCCGCTGCACCTGATGAAGGACAACCTCGACGACATCGCCGCGGGCGAGGGCGACCTGACCCGTCGGCTGACCATCACCAGCCAGGACGAGCTCGGCCAACTGGCCGGTTCGTTCAACCGCTTCGTCGACAAGATCCACGGCCTGGTGCGGCAGATCACCGACATGACCTCGCAACTGACCGGGCTGGTGACGCAAGTTTCCGAGCAGGCCCAGCGCTCCGAGCAGGCCATGGAACGCCAGCGCCACGAAACCGATCAGGTCGCCACGGCGATCAACGAGATGTCCTCGGCTGCCCAGGAAGTCGCCCGCAGCGCTCAAGGCGCCGCCGTCGCGGCCCAGCAGACCGACGAGGAAGGACAGTCGGCCAAGCGCGTGGTGGCCGGCAGCATCCAGCAGATTCATGCGTTGGTGAACGATATCCGCAGCAGTGGCGTGTCCCTGGACAGCCTGCAGCAGGACGTGGCTTCGATTGTCAGCGTGCTTGGGGTGATTCGTTCGATTGCCGAGCAGACCAACCTGCTGGCTCTCAACGCCGCCATCGAGGCCGCGCGTGCCGGCGAGGCGGGGCGTGGGTTTGCGGTGGTGGCCGATGAAGTGCGGGCCCTGGCCAGCCGGACCCAGCAGAGCACCCAGGAAATCCAGGGCATGATCGATCGCTTGCAATCAGGCACTCATGCGGCGGTGGAAGCGATGCGCCGTTCCAGTGAGGCTGGCGAGGGCACTTCGGAACGGGCCAACGAGGCGGGCGCCTCCCTGGACACCATGGCGCAGTTGATCGGCACCATCAACTCGATGAACGCCCAGATCGCCAGCGCTGCCGAAGAACAGACCGCGGTGGCCGAGGAAATCAACCGCAGCGTGCATCAGATCGCCGTGGCCGTGGACAGCGTCGCCGACGAAACCCAACTCGGCGCCCAGACCTCCCGCAGCCTGGCCGACCTGGGCCAGCGCCTGGGCAAGCTGGTAGGACAGTTCCGGATCTGATCCCATCGCAGCAGGAGCTGCCGAAGGCTGCGATCTTTTGCTCTCGATCCAGATGTTTTCACCTGGGCAACCGGGTCTTATCGAGAAAGAAGGATCGCAGCCTTCGGCAGTTCCTGCCGTGCTTCACAGGTGCAAACCGCTACAAAACCCTGTGGGAGCGAGCTTGCTCGCGATAGCGTTGGATCAGCCAACATTCATTTGGCAGACGCACCGCCATCGCGAGCAAGCTCGCTCCCACAGGGGCTATGGCTCACGCACATCGCGCATCAACAACCCAAACCGCAGATCCACCGCATCGGGAATCGGCACGTACACCACGTGCCCATCCCCCGGTGCCACCTCGATGCCCTGGCCTTTGGCGTTCTGCAACTGATGCAGGTCGAAGTGGAAATTGCCCTTGGGGGTCATCAGTTCCATGTGATCGCCCAGGCCAAAGCGGTTCTTCACCCGCACTTCGGCCAGGCGTTCGCGCCGTTCGCCGGTCAGTTCGCCGACGAACTGCTGGCGCTCCGACACCGAACTGCCGTTCTGGTAGTTCTGGTATTCGTCGTGCACATGGCGCCTTAGAAAACCTTCGGTGTAGCCGCGCTGGGCCAGGGACTCCAGGTCGGTCATCAGGTTGCGATCAAATTCCCGGCCCGCCACCGCGTCATCGATGGCCTGGCGATACACCTGGGTGGTGCGCGCGCAATAGAAGTGCGACTTGGTCCGGCCTTCGATCTTCAGCGAATGCACGCCCGTGCGCGCCAGGCGCTCGACGTGCTGCACGGCTCGCAGGTCCTTGGCATTCATGATGTAGGTGCCGTGCTCGTCCTCGAAGGCCGGCATGGATTCTCCCGGGCGGTTGGCTTCCTGAAGCAAAAACACCTGGTCGGTGGGCGCGCCAAGGCCCAGGGTCGGCTCGGGTTGATAGGTCTGCACAATGTCGCCCACAGCGTTTTCCACCGCCGGTTGCGCCGAATATTTCCAGCGACAGGCATTGGTGCAACTACCCTGGTTGGCGTCGCGCTTGTTCAAATAGCCGGACAGCAGGCAGCGCCCGGAATAGGCCATGCACAGCGCGCCGTGGACGAACACTTCCAGCTCCATGGCCGGCACCTGCTCGCGGATCTCGGCGATTTCCTCCAGGGACAGTTCCCTGGAAAGGATGATCCGACTCAAGCCCTGCTGCTGCCAGAACTCGACGCTCGCCCAGTTCACCGTGTTGGCCTGCACCGACAGGTGAATCGGCATCTGCGGGAAATGCCGGCGCACCAGCATGATCAGCCCCGGGTCGGACATGATCAGCGCGTCCGGCGCCATGGCGATCACCGGTTCGAGGTCTTTGAGGAAGGTGCGCAACTTGGCGTTGTGCGGGGCAATGTTCACCACCACGTAGAAGCGCTTGCCCATGGCCTGGGCCTCGGCAATACCCAAGGCCAGGTTCGCATGGTCGAATTCGTTGTTGCGCACCCGCAGGCTGTAGCGCGGCTGACCGGCATACACCGCATCGGCACCGTAGGCGAAGGCATAGCGCATGTTTTTCAGGGTGCCGGCGGGGGCCAGTAGTTCGGGGGCGGCGAGGGTCATGATGGCGTCGGATCGCAAAAGGCGGCGAGGGTAGCCCATGCTCGGCCAGGCCATATTGATCTGGATCAAAGGCACAGGGCAAACGCGAAGGCACTCCGGCGCGTCCTGGCGGACTAATGTTTATCCCGCCTTTGGACATGGAAAGCTGATGAATCGAAAGATGCTGCAAAACAAAGCCCAGATGTTGCTCCTGGTGCTGGTCACCATCGCCTTCATCTGGATTCTGCTGCCGTTTTACGGCGCGGTGTTCTGGGCGGTGATCCTGGGCATCGTCTTTGCGCCGATGCAGCGCCGCCTGCAGTTGAAGTTCGGCTGGCACCGCAATGTCACTTCGTTGTTCACGTTGAGTATCTGTGTGGTCTGCGCGATCTTGCCGGTGATCATCATCAGTACGTTGTTGGTCCAGGAAGGCGCGGCGCTGTACAAGAGCCTGGAAAGTGGAGAACTGGACATTGCCGATTACCTGGCCCGCTTCAAGGATGCCTTGCCGCCGTACTTTCAGCACCTGCTGGACCGCTTCGGCCTGGGCAACCTGAACGGCTTGCGCGACAAGATCGTCAAGAGCGCGATGCAGGGCAGCGAGTTCTTCGCCACCCAGGCCTTCAGTTTCGGGCAGGGGACCTTTCAGTTCCTGGTCAGCTTCTTCGTGATGATCTACCTGCTGTTCTTCTTTCTGCGCGACGGCGCGGAGCTGGTGCGCAAGGTGCGCACGGCCGTTCCCTTGGCCGAACACCAGAAGCGCCGCCTGCAGTTGAAATTCAACCGGGTGGTGCGCGCCACGGTGAAAGGCAACCTGCTGGTCGCCATCAGCCAAGGTGCGCTGGGGGGGCTGATCTTCTGGATCCTGGGGATTCCGACGGTGTTGCCCTGGGCGGTGCTGATGGCGTTCCTGTCGCTATTGCCGGCGGTGGGGGCGGGCCTCGTCTGGGCGCCAGTGGCGGTGTATTTCCTGCTCTCGGGGGCGATCTGGCAGGGCGTGGTGCTGACGCTGTTCGGGGTGTTCGTGATCGGTCTGGTGGACAATTTCCTGCGCCCGATCCTGGTGGGCAAGGACACCAAGATGCCCGACTACATGGTGCTGGTCTCGACGCTGGGCGGGCTGGCGGTGTTCGGGCTCAATGGCTTCGTGATCGGGCCGCTGATCGCCGCGCTGTTCATGTCGAGTTGGGCCCTGTTCGTCGAAACCACGCCGCGGGTGCAATTGCCTTAGGCTTTGTATGAAAAGTCGCGCAGGCACTTTTCGTATAAAGCCTAGGCGCTCAGCAGGTACGGGCCGATACGTTGCGACAGGGCCTGGGCGGCGGGCAGTGAAGTCAGCGGGCCGCTGATGGTCACGCCGTCTTGCACCAGATACCAGCAGGCCAGCAACCCGAGCTCCCGGAGTGGGGCGGGGACTGCGCTGCCAATGACAGACATGATTTGAACCTTGGGCATGGGAAACCTCCATCAATCGATGGGGTTACCTTACGACTCAGTGGGGGTAACGAAAAATCAACCGGCTCAATAGTAGGAATCGATGCCGCTCAATCGACGACCAGATCGAGCATGTGCACCACTTCCTGCTCGTTGAGCAGGCCCTTGCGCACCAGGTTTTCCGCCAGCAGGGAAAGGAACTTGGCGCTGCGGTGGCCTTCCAGTTGCTTGAGTTCGGTCAGCACGTTGTACACCTTGCTGGAGGTGCACAGGCCGACGATACGATGAGGGTTTTGTGTGGGCATACCTTCGTCCTTGTTTTTATGAAGCTGTTGTTGGCGGACAGAGCCAGTTTGCGGCCCGGTCATGACGCTCATGTGACAGCTTGGGTTGTTGGAAAAAAGAAAGCAGGATCCGGACCATAATGCCTTTTTGGCGCCGGATTATTGTTCCGGCAGCGACCTCGGCCAGGCTTATACGGCCATTAGTCTATTTTTTACCCACAAAAAAGCCCCTGGATCTTTCGATTCAGGGGCTTTTGTTTGTTGCTGTCTGGCTCCACGACCTGGACTCGAACCAGGGACCCAGTGATTAACAGTCACTTGCTCTACCAACTGAGCTATCGCGGAATGGCGCGTATGTTACTGATTGGAAAAGAGAAGTCAAGCGTCCATTGCCGGACGGCGCATTCCCGGTGCCCTTTGACGGTCAATCAACGATTGGCAGTTACCGCCAGGGCAGGAGAGGACTACCATGGTCGCCCGGAAGTGGCAGGATGCACTGCCGGCCATTCGCCGACATTAAGGTACTCGCCATGAACCACCTGTTACGCCTTCTCAGTGCCCGACGCGCCGAGGTGCTCTTGTGAGTACCGCCCAGATCAGCCTGCCCAAGGGCGTGGGGCCTCATGCCGAGAAACTGTACGATGCCATCACCCAGGCCAGCACTGCCGAAGAGTTGAACCGCGCCGGTGGCAAGGCCGAGGGCTTTGTCCTGGGGCTGGAAAGCACCAAGGCGATCAAGAGCCAGGTGGCCGAGTCGTTGTATGTCGTTTATGACGATGCGGCGAGCCAGCGGGCGACGGAGCTGTAGCTTCAGCGAGTGTGTCGTGCCCGGTGCTCTTGTGACGAGGGAGTCCCCGCCACGTCTTCGACGCTGCGCTGTCGCGCAGGGAACTAGAGCGACGTCCACGAGATATCTGTTTTTGATCGTTCCCACGCTCTGCGTGGGAATGCATTCCGTGACGCTCTGCGTCACACTCCAGAAGCGGAACGCGGAGCGTCCCTGGCGACATTCCCACGCAGGAGCGTGGGAACGATCGATATGTATTTTCAGCCTTAAAATCACATGGTTGCAATTTGTTCCATGAGAGCTTGCTCCCACGCCACAGAAGCAGGCCACAGAAGCATCAGGCCAAAAAAAGGGAAGCCCAATGGCTTCCCGTTTTTCATCCAGCGCCGAGGGCGTCAGATCACCTGGACGATGGCCTTGGTCACCGCTTCGATGTTGTTCTGGTTCAGCGCGGCCACGCAGATGCGGCCGGTGTCCAGGGCATAGATGCCGAACTCGTTGCGCAGGCGCGTCACTTGTTCAACGGTCAGGCCAGAGTAGGAGAACATCCCGCTCTGGCGAGCGACGAAGCTGAAGTCGTGGTGCGGTGCGGCCTTGGCCAGCATGTCTACCATCTGGACGCGCATGCCGCGAATGCGCAGGCGCATTTCGGCGAGTTCGGCTTCCCACTGGGCCCGCAGTTCCGGGCTGTTGAGCACGGCGGCGACGATGCTGGCGCCGTGGGTCGGTGGGTTGGAGTAGTTGGTGCGGATCACGCGTTTGACCTGGGACAGCACGCGGGCACTTTCTTCTTTCGATTCGCTGACGATCGACAGGGCGCCGACGCGCTCGCCGTACAGGGAGAACGACTTGGAGAACGAGCTGGAGGCAAAGAAGGTCAGGCCCGACTCGGCGAACAGGCGCACGGCCGCCGCGTCTTCGTCGATACCGGCGCCGAAGCCCTGGTAGGCCATGTCCAGGAACGGCACGTGGTTCTTGGCCTTGACCACGGCCAGCACGTTTTTCCAGTCTTCCGGGCTCAGGTCCACGCCGGTCGGGTTGTGGCAGCAGGCGTGCAGCACAACGATCGAGCGGTCGGGCAGGGCGTTGAGGTCTTCCAGCAGGCCGCTGCGGTTCACGTCGTGGGTGGCGGCGTCGTAGTAGCGATAGTTCTGCACCGGGAAGCCGGCGGTTTCGAACAGGGCGCGGTGGTTTTCCCAGCTTGGGTCGCTGATGGCGACGACAGCGTCAGGCAGCAGTTGCTTGAGGAAGTCTGCACCGATCTTCAGTGCACCGGTGCCGCCCACGGCCTGGGTGGTGATGACGCGACCGGAGGCGATCAGCGGCGAATCCTTGCCGAACAGCAAGGTCTGCACGGCCTGGTCGTAGGCGGCAATGCCGTCGATCGGCAGGTAACCACGGGAAACGTGCTGAGCCACGCGAGCCGTCTCGGCCTCGACAACCGCGCGCAGGAGTGGAATACGCCCCTCTTCATTGCAGTAAACACCTACACCCAGGTTGACCTTGTTGGTACGGGTGTCGGCGTTGAAAGCTTCGTTGAGGCCCAGGATGGGGTCGCGGGGTGCCAATTCGACAGCGGAAAACAGGCTCATTATTGCGCGGCTCTAATGGAGAGTGAGGGGAGGTGTGGCGCTCCAGCCGAATGCACTAGAGCGGTGCACAAACGGGGAGCTAGTATAGAGGCCATCACCCGGCACGGCGACAGGCGATTCGGTTTTTACGCTAAGTTTTTACGATTTTTTTCGACCGTTAGTCCTCTCGCCGCGTCAAAGTCTTCAAGGCGTGTAGGACGTTCGTCTTGAAAGCGAAGGCTTTCACCTCCACATTGTGTGCATTCCAGTTTTTTCCTCGGGCGACATCAGTCGTTTCGGTCTTTCTCGTTCCTGTCGGCTGGCCGACAGGGGTGAATCCAGAGGTTATGTCATGTCTGAATTCCAGCTAGTCACCCGCTTCCAGCCCGCCGGCGATCAGCCGGAAGCCATCCGCCTGATGGTCGAGGGCATCGAGGCCGGGCTGGCGCACCAGACGCTGCTCGGTGTGACCGGCTCGGGCAAGACCTTCAGCATCGCCAACGTGATCGCCCAGATTCAGCGCCCGACCCTGGTACTGGCGCCGAACAAGACCCTGGCGGCGCAGCTGTACGGTGAGTTCAAGGCGTTTTTCCCCAATAACGCCGTGGAGTACTTCGTTTCCTACTACGACTACTACCAGCCCGAGGCCTACGTGCCGTCGTCGGACACCTTCATCGAGAAAGATGCCTCGATCAACGACCACATCGAACAGATGCGACTGTCGGCGACCAAGGCCTTGCTCGAGCGCAAGGACGCGATCATCGTCACCACCGTGTCGTGTATCTACGGCCTGGGCAGCCCGGAAACCTACCTGAAGATGGTGCTGCACGTGGATCGCGGCGACAAACTCGACCAGCGCGCCTTGCTGCGGCGCCTGGCGGACTTGCAGTACACCCGCAACGACATGGATTTCGCCCGGGCGACGTTCCGGGTGCGTGGCGATGTGATCGACATCTACCCGGCGGAGTCGGACCTGGAAGCGATCCGCATCGAGCTGTTCGACGATGAAGTGGAGAGCCTCTCGGCGTTCGACCCGCTGACCGGTGAAGTGATCCGCAAGTTGCCACGCTTCACCTTCTACCCCAAGAGCCACTATGTGACGCCCCGGGAAACCCTGCTGGACGCCATCGAAGGGATCAAGGTCGAGTTGCAGGAGCGCCTGGAATACCTGCGTTCGAACAACAAGCTGGTGGAAGCCCAGCGTCTGGAGCAACGGACCCGGTTCGACCTGGAGATGATCCTGGAGCTGGGCTACTGCAACGGCATCGAAAACTACTCGCGCTACCTGTCGGGCCGTCCGGCGGGCGCGCCGCCGCCGACTTTGTATGACTATTTGCCGGCCGATGCCTTGCTGGTCATCGACGAGTCCCATGTCAGCGTGCCCCAGGTCGGCGCCATGTACAAAGGCGACCGTTCGCGCAAGGAAACCCTGGTGGAATACGGTTTCCGCCTGCCCTCGGCGCTGGATAACCGGCCGATGCGCTTCGACGAATGGGAAAGCGTGAGCCCGCAGACGATTTTTGTCTCGGCCACGCCTGGCAACTACGAGGCCGAACATGCCGGTCGCGTGGTCGAGCAAGTGGTGCGGCCGACCGGACTGGTGGACCCGCAAGTCGAGGTTCGCCCAGCGTTGACCCAGGTCGATGACCTGCTCTCGGAAATCTCCAAGCGCGTGGCGGTGGAAGAGCGGGTGCTGGTCACCACGCTGACCAAGCGCATGGCCGAAGACCTCACCGACTACCTGGCCGACCATGGCGTGCGGGTGCGCTACCTGCACTCGGACATCGACACGGTGGAGCGGGTCGAGATCATCCGCGACCTGCGCCTGGGCACCTTCGACGTGCTGGTGGGCATCAACCTGCTGCGTGAAGGCCTGGACATGCCGGAAGTGTCGCTGGTGGCGATTCTCGACGCCGACAAGGAAGGTTTCCTGCGTTCCGAGCGCTCGTTGATCCAGACCATCGGTCGTGCGGCACGTAACCTCAATGGCCGGGCGATTCTGTATGCCGACCGCATCACCGGCTCCATGGAACGGGCTATCGGTGAGACCGAGCGCCGTCGCGACAAGCAGATCGCCTTCAACCTGGCCAATGGCATTACCCCCAAGGGCGTGTTCAAGGACGTCGCCGACATCATGGAAGGCGCCACCGTGCCCGGCTCGCGCAGCAAGAAGCGCAAGGGCATGGCCAAGGCGGCGGAAGAGAGCGCCCGTTACGAGGCCGAACTGCGCTCGCCGAGCGAAATCACCAAGCGCATCCGGCAGTTGGAAGAGAAAATGTACCAGCTGGCCCGGGACCTGGAGTTCGAGGCAGCGGCGCAGTTGCGTGATGAGATTGGCAAGTTGCGTGAGCGGTTGCTGACTGTCTGAGGTTTTTTGGCGGTTTTAAGGGCCTCATCGCGAGCAAGCTCGCTCCCACATTTGGACCGAGTCGCGGTCTCTGTGGGAGCGAGCTTGCTCGCGATGGGCGCGACTCGGTCTGACGACTGGCCACACAAATCCCGCTCTCACTGGAGCCCGCCCGCCATCGCCTGTTACCATTCGCCCCCTGTTTGATCTTCGCTTTTATATTCTTTCCGAGACATGCCATGACCACCGTCCGCACCCGCATCGCGCCTTCGCCCACTGGCGATCCCCATGTCGGCACCGCCTACATCGCTTTGTTCAACTATTGCTTTGCCAAGCAGCATGGCGGCGAGTTCATCCTGCGGATCGAGGACACCGACCAGTTGCGTTCGACCCGCGAGTCCGAACAGCAGATCTTCGACGCCCTGCGCTGGTTGGGAATCGACTGGAGCGAAGGTCCGGACGTCGGTGGCCCGCACGGTCCGTATCGCCAGAGCGAGCGCGGTGACATCTACCAGCAGTATTGCCAGCAACTGGTGGACATGGGGCATGCGTTCCCGTGTTTCTGCACCGCTGAAGAGCTGGACCAGATGCGCGCCGAGCAAATGGCCCGTGGCGAAACCCCGCGCTACGACGGCCGGGCGCTGCTGCTGTCCAAGGAAGAAGTCGCCCGTCGCCTGGCGGCCGGCGAGCCCCATGTGATCCGCATGAAGGTGCCGACCGAAGGCGTCTGCGTGGTGCCGGACATGCTGCGTGGCGACGTCGAGATCCCGTGGGATCGCATGGACATGCAAGTGCTGATGAAGACCGACGGCCTGCCGACGTACTTCCTGGCGAACGTGGTCGACGATCACCTGATGGGCATCACCCACGTCCTGCGTGGTGAAGAATGGCTGCCATCGGCGCCGAAACTGATCCTGCTCTACGAATACTTCGGCTGGGAGCAACCACAGCTGTGCTACATGCCGCTGCTGCGTAACCCGGACAAGAGCAAGCTGTCCAAGCGCAAGAACCCGACCTCGGTGACGTTCTACGAGCGCATGGGCTTCATGCCCGAGGCGATGCTCAACTACCTGGGGCGCATGGGCTGGTCGATGCCGGACGAGCGCGAGAAGTTCTCGCTGCAGGAAATGGTCGAGCATTTCGACCTGTCGCGCGTGTCCCTGGGCGGGCCGATCTTCGACGTCGAGAAGCTGTCGTGGCTCAACGGCCAGTGGTTGCGGGACCTGCCGGTGGAAGAGTTCGCCGCACGTGTGCAGAAGTGGGCATTGAACCCTGAGTACATGATGAAGATCGCTCCCCATGTGCAGGGCAGGGTAGAGACCTTCAGCCAGATCGCCCCGCTGGCCGGCTTCTTCTTCGCCGGTGGCGTGACGCCGGATGCGAAGTTGTTCGAATCCAAGAAGCTTTCGGGCGACCAGGTGCGCCAGTTGATGCAACTGATCCTGTGGAAGCTCGAAAGCCTGCGTCAGTGGGAGAAGGACAGCATCACCGCGACCATCCAGGCCGTGGTCGAGTCGCTGGAGTTGAAACTGCGCGATGCCATGCCGCTGATGTTCGCCGCCATTACCGGCCAGGCCAGCTCGGTGTCGGTGCTCGACGCGATGGAAATCCTCGGGCCGGACCTGACCCGTTTCCGCCTGCGCCAGGCCATCGATCTGCTCGGTGGTGTGTCGAAGAAGGAAAACAAGGAGTGGGAAAAACTGCTGGGCGCGATCGCGTAAGCGTTCAATGAGGCAGGACATACCCCGGTTTTCCGGGGTTTGTCGGTAAGTGATTGTTATCCCGGCAAAAAATTTTCAAATTTGTTGAAAATAAATTTGACAGCCCTCCGATACGCCCTTAAGATTCGCCCCGTCCTCAGCGATGAGGGGCTATAGCTCAGCTGGGAGAGCGCTTGCATGGCATGCAAGAGGTCGACGGTTCGATCCCGTCTAGCTCCACCAATTTACACTTCAAGGCCTGGCCACACCGGTCTTGAAGCGATCAACACTCAGCGTTGATCAGTTGTATAGAAGGGTTTGCGTCCCCTTCGTCTAGTGGCCTAGGACACCGCCCTTTCACGGCGGTAACAGGGGTTCGAGTCCCCTAGGGGACGCCAGTTTTACAGAAGCGATGTTGCAAGATGTCACTCCGCCGCGAGGCGAAAAATCTGGGGCTATAGCTCAGCTGGGAGAGCGCTTGCATGGCATGCAAGAGGTCGACGGTTCGATCCCGTCTAGCTCCACCAATTACAGGTTCAAGGTCTGGCCACACCGCCCTTGAATCGATCAGTTCTCAGCACTGATCAAGTCAGAAGGTTTGTGTCCCCTTCGTCTAGTGGCCTAGGACACCGCCCTTTCACGGCGGTAACAGGGGTTCGAGTCCCCTAGGGGACGCCACGATTACCCGCTCTGCGGGATTTTATAAGGGTCATTCAATTCTTGAATGGCCCTTTTGTTTGTCTGGCGTTCGGCCAATTCCCTTATCCTTGAAAATAGACTTCTGACCAGCGGTCAAATTTCCGCTTGCGGAAAATTATTATAGGAATAATATTTCAATCGTAATATTCGGAGGCGACGATGAGCGATAAAAAGGCACAAACCCGTGAACGCATTCTCAAGGCCGCCAGCGATGCGCTGATCCAGCGTGGGCCGGCTGAGCCGAGCGTGGGCGAGGTGATGGGCGCGGCCGGGCTGACGGTGGGCGGTTTTTATGCCCATTTCGAAAGCAAGGACGCCTTGATGCTGGAGGCATTCAAGCAATTGCTCAATCGGCGCCGCGGCCTGATCGCCGACATGGACGGCGAGCTGACAGGCGAAGAGCGGCGCGCTCTGGTGGCGGCGTTCTATCTGTCACGCAAGCACCGTGACTCCACCGAACACGCCTGCCCGATCCCAGCATCGGTCGGCGAGCTCGGCCGGCTGCCGGATGCGTTTCGTGAAGTGCTCAATGAGCACATCGAGTTGATGGTCGCGCAATTGGCGGCCAGCCCGGAGGACGCCGACAAGGCCCTGGCCGACATCGCCTTGATGGTAGGCGGTCTGGCCCTGGCACGGGCCTTGGGCCCTGGAGAGTTATCGGATCGTTTGCTGCGCGCCGCCAAGTCGGCGGTGCGATGAGCTGAGGCGCGAGCCCTGGAGATGAGCGATGAACAGGCTGAGCTGGATTCGTAGCGTCAATGGCACGCTTGGTTGGGTGGCTCCGCGCTTGGTGGCCAAGCAGATGCGCTCGCTGTTCATGCGCCCGCGCAACTTGCCGCCGCGGGATTGGGAACTGCCGCTGCTGGCCTCGTCCGAGCGTATCACCTTGCGCTTCGGTCTTTCGGCCTTGCGCTGGGGCAAAGGCCCGGCAGTCTTGCTGATGCATGGCTGGGAAGGGCGGCCGACTCAGTTCGCGGCGCTGATCACGGCCCTGGTTGACGCCGGTTACACGGTGGTGGCGCTGGACGGTCCGGCCCATGGTCGTTCACCGGGTCGCGAGGCGAATGTCCTGTTGTTTGCCAGGGCCATGCTCGAAGCCGCCGCTGAGCTGCCGCCGTTGCAGGCTGTGATCGGGCATTCCATGGGCGGCGCCAGTGCCCTGTTGGCTGTCCAGTTGGGGTTGCGTACCGAGACGCTGGTCAGCATCGCCGCACCCGCCCGCATCCTTGGGGTATTGCGCGGTTTCTCCCGGATGATGGGCTTGCCGCCCAAGGCGCGTTCGGCGTTCATTCGCCAGGTGGAAAGCGATGTGGGCATGTCCGCTTCGAAGATGGATGTAGCGCATTACCAGCTGGACGTGCCGGGGTTGATTGTCCATGCCGAGGACGACACATCGGTTTCGGTGAGGGAGTCGCAGTTGATCCATGAAGCCTGGTTCGACAGTCGTTTGCTGCGACTGCCACAGGGCGGGCACCAGCGGGTGCTGGCCGATCCTCGTGTCATTGATGGGGTGTTATCACTGCTGGCCGGGCGCAGTCTGCAAGCGCGGCAATCGGCTTGAAGCGAGTTTGCTCGCGATAGCGGTCCAGCTCGGATCCGGTACACTGCCCCGATCCAAATTCGACCAGGAGAGGGGCATGGGCTGGGATCGCGCAACACCGTTCATTATTGATCTTCAGGTAAATGCCGAAGACATCGACGGGCTGGGCCACGCCAACAACGCGGTGTACGTCAGCTGGCTCGAGCGCTGTGCCTGGCGCCATTCCCAGCGCCTGGGCCTGGATCTGGTGGAGTACCGGCGCCTGGACCGGGCCATGGCAGTGGTGCGACATGAAATCGATTACCTGGCAGCCGCCTATGAAGGCGACGAACTGCAATTGGCGACCTGGATCGTCGACTGGGACCAGCGGTTGAAGATGACCCGGCATTTCCAGCTGATTCGGCCCAGCGACAACACCACGCTGCTGCGGGCCCAGACCACCTTCGTCTGCATCGAATTGTCCACCGGCAGGCCCAAGCGCATGCCGCCGGAATTCATCGAAGGTTATGGTCCTGCGTTGAAACCATCCGGGGTCCTCACCGACTGATCCATCGTCATCGCGAGCAAGCTCGCTCCCACAGGGTTTGGTGGTGGACTCCGATGTTGTGGGCAAAATCCGGTAAACTGCCGCACGTTTTTTCGTTCGAGTGTGTGTTTCCATGCAAATTGCCCTGGCGCCCATGGAGGGGTTGGTCGACAACATCCTGCGGGATGTCCTGACCCGTGTTGGCGGGATCGACTGGTGTGTCACCGAGTTCATCCGTGTCAACGACCGCCTGCTCACGCCGGCCTATTTCCACAAGCTCGCCCCTGAGTTGCTGACCGGTGCCCAGACGGCTGCCGGTGTGCCGCTGCGGGTGCAGTTGCTCGGGTCCGATCCGGTGTGCCTGGCGGAAAACGCGGCGCTGGCGTGCGAGTTGGGTTCGGAGGTTATCGACTTGAACTTCGGTTGCCCGGCCAAGACCGTGAACAAATCCCGGGGCGGGGCGGTGTTGCTCAAGGAGCCGGAACTGCTCAACGAAATCGTCGAGCACGTGCGCCGTGCGGTGCCAAAACACATCCCGGTCACCGCCAAGATGCGCCTGGGTTTCGATAGCCCGGACGGTGCGCTGGTGTGTGCCACGGCACTGGCCGAAGGCGGCGCGGCGCACATCGTGGTGCATGCGCGGACCAAGGTCGATGGCTACAAGCCTCCGGCCCACTGGGAGTGGATTCCCCGGGTGCAGGAAGTGGTCAAGGTGCCGGTGTTCGCCAATGGCGATATCTGGAGCGTCGAGGATTGGCGCCGTTGCCGCGAAATCAGCGGTGTCGAAGACATCATGCTCGGTCGTGGTCTCGTTTCCCGTCCTGACCTGGCCCGGCAGATCGCCGCCGCCCGGGCCGGTGAGGACGTGGTCGAGATGTCCTGGGCCGAGCTGCAGCCGATGCTCCAGGACTTCTGGGTGCAAGTGGTCGGGCAGTTGACACCGCGCCAGGCCCCGGGCCGGTTGAAGCAGTGGCTGGCGATGCTGACCCGCAATTACCCAGAAGCGGTGGCGCTGTTTACCGCTTTGCGCCGGGAAACCGACCTGGACGCGGTTGGCCATCTGCTGGGGGTGCAGCGCACCGAGGCGGCCTGAAAAAAATTCAGAAAAAGCTCTTGAAAAGTTTTTGGCAGTCCCTAGATAGGGGTTACGCGATGCCGAATTCGGGTCGCGGAGACAAAAAAACTTGCTGAATTTTTCAGGAGATTTGAATCATGAGTACTGCATTTTCGCTGGCCCCGCTGTTCCGTTCCTCGGTAGGTTTCGACCGTTTCAACGATTTGTTCGAAACCGCCCTGCGCAACGAGCCGGGCAGCAGCTATCCACCCTACAACGTGGAAAAACATGGTGATGACGAGTACCGCATCGTAGTCGCCGCCGCCGGGTTCCAGGAAGAAGACCTGGACCTGCAAGTGGAAAAAGGTGTGCTGACCATCAGTGGCGGCAAGCGTGAAGCCAGTAACGACAGCGTCACCTACCTGCACCAGGGCATCGCCCAGCGTGCGTTCAAGCTGTCCTTCCGGTTGGCCGATCATATCGAGATCAAGTCCGCCGGCCTGAGCAACGGTCTGTTGAGCATCGACCTGCTGCGGGTGATCCCGGAAGAGGCCAAGGCCAAGCGCATCCCGATCAACGGAGCGCAGCAGCAACCCGCGCTGCAAAACTGATGCAGCGTAAATGAAGAAGGGCGCCAAATGGCGCCCTTTTTCATTGTGGAGATCAGTGGAAGATTAATTGTGGCAAGGGGGTTGTGGGAGCAAGGTTTGCCCGCGATAAAAGCGATGCGGTCCTTCAGAAACCGGGTCGCCTGCAGTCGCGAGCAAGCTTTGCTCCCACATAAAACCTCCTCGCCACAAAGGCCCCGTGTTCCAAGTTATGGCAACAACCGCTCAAACGCCTCCAGCGGCAACGGCCGGCTATGCAAATAACCCTGGTACAAATGACAACCAAGCCCCTGCAGGAAGTGCAATTGCTCCAGGGTCTCCACGCCTTCGGCAATCATGATCAGGTTGAGGCTACGAGCCATGGCGACGATGGCGCGGATGATTTCGGCGTCGTTGGGGTCGCTGGTGGCGTCGCGCACGAACGACTGGTCGATTTTCAGTGTGTCCACCGGCAGGCGCTTGAGGTAGGTCAGCGACGAATAGCCAGTGCCGAAATCATCCATGGCAAAGCTCACCCCCAGTTTCTTGAGCCGGCGCATCTTGGCGATGGTGTCCTCCAGGTTCTGGATCACGATGCCTTCGGTGATCTCCAGTTTCAGCAGGGAGAAGGGCAGGCCGTGAGTGACGAGGCTATTTTCGATGCGTTCGACGAAGTCGCTCTGGCGAAATTGCCGTGGGCTGATGTTCACGCACAGGCTGAATTGTTGGGGATCAATCTTGCCCTTGGCGATCAGTTGCTTGAAGCCGTCGCAGGCTTCATCGAGGATCCAGGTCCCGACTTCCAGGATCAGGCCGCTGTCCTCCAGCACTTTGATGAATTCGTTGGGCGACTGGGCGCCCAGCTCCGGGTGATGCCAGCGCACCAGGGCTTCGGCGCCGATGATGCGGTTGTCCCGGGCATCGACCTGAGGCTGGAAATGCACGCTGAACTCGCCACGGGCCAGGGCAAGGCGCAGGTCGGTCTCCATGCGCAGCCGTTCGCTGGCGGCTTTTTGCATGGTGGTGTGAAACATCTGCGAGGTATTGCGCCCCGAGTCCTTGGCGCGGTACAGCGCAATGTCGGCGCGCTTGAGCAAATCAGTGGGCGTGGAACCGTGGTCGGGAATCAGCGCCATACCGATGCTCGGCGTGACCTGCAGTCGCTGGCCATCGAGAAACATCGGTTCCGAAAGCAGTTCGCGCAGGGTGTCGGCCAGGGTCCGCACTTGCTTGCTGACTTCGTTGCGCGAGCCTTCCAGGCCGCTGAGCAGCACCACGAATTCATCGCCACCCAGCCGTGCGACGGTGTCTTCCAGGCGCACGCTGGCTTCCAGGCGCGCGGTGATGATCTTCAGCACGGTGTCGCCCACCGGGTGACCGAGGGAGTCGTTGATGTGCTTGAAGTGGTCCAGGTCGAGAAACAGCAGGGCGCCGCGCAGGTTGTGGCGTTTGAGCAGGGCGATCTGCTGGCTCAGCCGGTCCATCAGCAAGGCCCGGTTGGGCAGGTTGGTCAATGGGTCGTGGTAGGCCAGGTGACGGATCTGGGCTTCGGCATTGCGCAACAGGCTCACGTCCCGGGCGGTCAGCAGCAGGCATGCGGTTTCATTGAGGGTGATAGGCTCGACTGACACCTCCACCGTAAGGATTTCCCCCCGTTTATTGCGCCCGAGCATCTCCTGGTGGACTACGCGGCCCTTGAGATGCAGCTCGGCCAGCAAGGCGGCCCGCTGTTTTTCTTCGGCCCAGATCCCCACTTCGTAGACGGTGTGCCCGATCACTTCGTCGGCGCGGTAGCCGGTCAACCGGCAGAAGCCGTCGTTGACCTCGAGGTAACGACCGCTTTCGAGTTCCGTGATGGTGATGGCGTCGGGGCTGGAATGAAACGCCTTGGCGAATTTCTCTTCACTGGCCTTGAGGGCGGCTTCGGAGCGTTGTTGCTGGGTGATGTCGCGCAAGGTCGTGACGATGCAGGGCTGGTTGCCGACGTTGATCTGCCGGCTGGAAATCACGCAGGTCAATGGCTGGCCGTTCTTATGGTGAACGACGATGGCGACATTGCTCAGCGATTGTTCGCGGATCACCCGTTCGATGCGTTGCAGGCTACTGCCCGAGGCATCCCAGAGGCCGATTTCGTCGGCGTCGAGACCAATCACGTCGCTGGCGGTCCAGCCGAAGGTCTGGGTGAAACTGGAGTTGATCTCGAGGAACCGGCCACTGTCCTGGTGGGTGACGCAGATGGGGTCGGGGCTGACCTGGAACAGCGTGGCGAATTTCTCCTCCGAGGCGGCCAGGCTCTGCTCGCGCTCCACCTGGTCGGTGATGTCGAGCAAGGTGCCGGCCATGCGCAAGGGGCTGCCGTCGTCGTTGCGGTAGAGGCGGGCGCGGCTTTCCAGGTAGCGCGAGCTGCCGTCCGGCAGTTGCACGCGGTAGGTCAACTGATAGTTGCCCGCCGGGCCTTCGCGCAGGCTGCGATAGGCATTGCGCATGTTGTTGCGTTCTTCCGTGGGGACGCCTTCGAAAAACGCATCGAACGATTCGTGGAACGGCTTGGGCTCCAGGCCATGGAGTTGCGCGGCCCGGGCCGAGCCGTAGAGCATGCCGCTGGGAATGTGCCAGTCCCAGGTGCCCAGTTGCGCGGAGTCGAGGGCCAGGTCCAGGCGTTCCTGGCTGTCCTTGAGGGCCTGTTCGGCGAGTTTGTGCTCGGTGGTGTCGAGGAAGGTGCTCAACAGGTAGGGCTGGCCCTCCAGTTCGACTTTCTGCGCGCTGAGCAGGCCGGTGTGGATCTGGCCGTTGCTGGCCCGCAGCTCCACCTCCATGCTAGCCAGTTCGCCCCTGGCCTTGATGGCCTCCAGCAGTTTTACCCGTTGCCCGGGGTCGACCCACAAGCCCAGTTCCAGGGTGGTGCGGCCAATCACATCGTGCAGCGGCCAGCCGAACAGGCTTTCGAAATACTGGTTGGCCTCGCTGATCATCCCGTCTTCCTGGCGGGTCAACAGCACCATGTTCGGGCTCAGGTGAAACAGCGTGGCAAAGCGTTTTTCCGAGCTGCGCAGCGCCTGTTCCCGCTCGCGCTGATGGGTGATTTCACGGATCACCCCGATCATGCGCGGGCGACCGTGCTTGTCGGGCAGCACGCTGCCGCTGATCTCCAGCCAGTGCAGGCTGCCATCGGGCCAGACGATGCGGTGGTGCATGGCCTGTTCCAGCGGCGCCCCGGCCACTGCCGCATGAAAGGCACGCAGGGCCTTGGCTCGGTCTTCGGGTAGCAACAGGTCCAGGTAATCCACATCCGCTGGCAATGGCTGGCGCGGATCGAAGCCGAACAGGGCCTGGGTGCCTCGGGACCAACTGATCTTCCCAGTCTCGATGTCCCACGACCAGGCCCCCAGCCGCGCACCGTTCAGGGCGGCCAGCAACTGCGGCGCGCTGTCCCAGCTCTGCTCGGACCGTTTCGGGTCGAGCGCCTGGATGCGTGGCATGGGCGGGAGGTGGTCAGCGGGTTTGGGCATTATCTCGCGAGCCTTGAGCGGGGTTGGGCGTTAAGCACAGGCTTCAGGCCCTACAGGCGCGGCACAACCTATGCCCTTGTCCCTGGCAAATCGATTTGTGCGTCCAGTAAGGCCATGAAAGCCCGTGCGGCGTTCGACAGCGTCCGTTCGGTGTGCAAGATATAGCCTAGCTGGCGACTGAGTTGTATGCCCGGCAAAGGAATGCGCGCCACCTGTTCGTCGAGCATGGTGCGCGGCAAGACGCTCCAGGCCAGGCCGATGGAGACCATCATTTTTATGGTTTCCAGGTAATTCGTGCTCATGGCGATGTTCGGCATCAGGCCCTGGGCTTCGAACAGCCGTCGCACGATGTGATGGGTAAACGTGTTGCCCCCCGGGAAAACCGCCGGATGCAAGGCAATGTCCGCCAGGCTGACCGCACCGTTTTCCAGCAATGCGTGTTCCGGGGCGACCACGAAATCCAGGGGGTCGTCCCACACCGGCGTGGCCCGTACCAGCGTGTGGGGTTCGGGGGCGAGGGTGATGACGGCCAGTTCCGCCCGGCCATGGAGGATTTCTTCGTAGGCCACTTCCGAATCCAGGAACTGGATATCCAGCGCCACCTGGGGGTAGCGTCGGGTGAATTCCCGCAATAACGGTGGCAGGCGGTGCAGGCCGATGTGGTGGCTGGTGGCGAGCGTCAGACGCCCGGTCACTTCGCCGCTCAGGTTGGTCAGGGCGCGGCGGGTGTCGTCCAGCACGTTGAGGATCTGATAGGCCCGTGGCAACAGGGCCCGGCCGGCCTCGGTCAGGCCCACTTCACGGCCAAGGCGGTCGAACAGGCGTACCTTGAGTTGTTGCTCGAGGCCGGCAATGCGCTTGCTGATAGCCGGCTGGGTCAGGTGCAGGCGTTCGCCGGCGCCGGAGAAACTGCCCGTCTCGGCGATGGCTATAAAGGCATTGAGGTTGGCGAGGTCCATGGCGGTTCCGGTCGAATTCCAGTTGGTTATGCAAAGTATGAAAAATATGAATTTGAGTTATTTAATGTAACCCCATAGGATCAGCCTCACAAGCCAAGGGGTTATTGATTCGTTCAAGGCCCGGGGCATAGAAACAAGCTGATGAGGAACCGTCTGATGGCCGGCAAAACGCTCTACGACAAGCTCTGGGATTCGCATTTGGTCAAGCAGCGCGACGATGGCTCGGCGCTGATCTACATCGATCGTCACATCATCCACGAAGTGACTTCGCCGCAAGCCTTCGAAGGCCTGCGCCTGGCCGGGCGCAAGCCTTGGCGCATCGATGCCAACATCGCGACCCCGGACCACAACGTACCGACCACCCCGGAGCGCAAGGGCGGCATCGAAGCCATTGCCGACCAGGTCTCGCGCTTGCAGGTCCAGACCCTCGACGATAACTGTGACGAATACGGCATCGTCGAATTCAAGATGAATGACGTGCGCCAAGGCATCGTCCACGTCATCGGCCCGGAGCAGGGCGCGACCTTGCCTGGCATGACCGTGGTCTGCGGCGATTCGCACACCTCGACCCACGGTGCTTTCGGGGCCCTGGCCCATGGCATCGGCACCTCCGAGGTGGAGCATGTGCTCGCCACCCAGTGCCTGGTCGCCAAGAAAATGAAAAACATGCTGGTGCGCGTCGAGGGCAAGTTGCCGTTTGGTGTGACCGCCAAGGACATCGTCCTGGCGGTGATCGGCAAGATCGGCACCGCCGGTGGTAACGGCCATGCCATCGAGTTCGCCGGCAGCGCGATCCGCGACTTGTCCGTCGAAGGCCGCATGACCATCTGCAACATGTCCATCGAGGCCGGTGCCCGCGTTGGCCTGGTGGCCGCCGATGAAAAAACCGTGGAATACGTCAAGGGCCGTCCGTTCTCGCCAAAAGGCGCGGAATGGGACATGGCGGTCGAGGCCTGGAAAGACCTGGTGTCGGACGCCGATGCCAAGTTCGACACCGTGGTCGAGCTCGACGCCACGCAGATCAAGCCGCAAGTCAGCTGGGGCACTTCGCCTGAGATGGTGTTGGCGGTGGACCAGAACGTACCGGATCCGGCCAAGGAAATGGACCTGGTCAAGCGCGACTCCATCGTCCGCGCCTTGAAATACATGGGCTTGAGCGCCAACCAGGCGATCACCGATATTCAGCTCGACCGCGTGTTCATCGGTTCTTGCACCAACTCGCGGATCGAAGACCTGCGCGCTGCGGCAGTGATCGCCAAGGGCCGCAAGGTTGCTTCGACCATCAAGCAGGCCATCGTGGTGCCGGGCTCGGGCCTGGTGAAGGCCCAGGCGGAAGCGGAAGGGCTGGACAAGATTTTCCTCGAAGCCGGTTTCGAATGGCGTGAGCCGGGGTGCTCGATGTGCCTGGCGATGAACCCGGACCGCTTGGAGTCGGGCGAGCATTGCGCCTCCACCTCCAACCGTAACTTCGAAGGCCGTCAGGGCGCCGGTGGCCGTACGCACCTGGTGAGCCCGGCCATGGCCGCGGCGGCGGCTGTCAACGGCCGTTTCGTCGACGTCCGCGAATTGATCTGAAGGAGCGCAGCATGAAAGCTTTTACCCAGCACACCGGTCTTGTCGCGCCTTTGGATCGTGCCAACGTCGACACCGACCAGATCATTCCCAAGCAGTTCCTGAAGTCCATCAAGCGCACCGGCTTCGGCCCGAACCTGTTCGACGAGTGGCGCTACCTGGATGTCGGCCAGCCGTACCAGGACAACTCCAAGCGGCCGTTGAACAAGGATTTCGTGCTCAACGCCGAGCGTTACCAGGGCGCCAGCGTGTTGCTGGCCCGTGAGAACTTCGGCTGCGGCTCGAGCCGCGAGCACGCGCCATGGGCCCTGGAAGAGTACGGTTTCCGCAGCATCATCGCGCCGAGCTATGCCGACATCTTCTTCAACAACAGCTTCAAGAACGGCTTGCTGCCGATCATCCTCAGCGATGCTGACGTGGATGAGCTGTTCCAGCAGGTCGAGGCCAACCCCGGCTATCAACTGCAGATCGACCTGGCCGCCCAGACCGTGACCCGTCCTGACGGCAAGGTACTGGGTTTCGAGATCGACGCGTTCCGCAAGCATTGCCTGCTCAATGGCCTGGATGACATCGGCCTGACCTTGCAGGACGGCGAGGCGATTGCCGCGTTCGAGGCCAAGCACCGGGCGAGCCAGCCTTGGTTGTTTCGCGATGCTTGATGGATTGATGTAGGCAGTACCGGCCCTATCGCGAGCAAGCTCGCTCCCACAGGTGTTTTGTGAACGCCAAAAATTCCCTGTGGGAGCGAGCTTGCTCGCGATGAGGCCCGCCCAGGCAACACAACACCAAAAGGAAGTCCCCATGACCAGCACCGCCCACAGTCAGGTTGTACAAAAGCAATTCGGTGAACAGGCCTCGGCCTATCTGAGCAGTGCCGTGCACGCCCAGGGCGCTGAATTCGCGCTGCTACAGGCTGCATTGGCCGGTCGTGGCGATGCCCGGGTGCTGGACCTGGGGTGCGGCGCCGGCCATGTGAGTTTCCACGTGGCGCCGCTGGCCGGTGAAGTGGTGGCTTATGATTTGTCCCAGCAGATGCTCGACGTGGTCGCCACGGCGGCTGCCGAGCGTGGCCTGGGCAATATCGGCACGGTATGCGGCGCCGCTGAGCGCCTGCCGTTCGCCGACGCTGAGTTCGACTTCGTGTTCAGCCGCTATTCGGCGCATCATTGGAGCGACCTGGGCCTGGCCTTGCGAGAAGTGCGCCGGGTGCTCAAGCCGGGCGGGGTGGTGGCGTTCATCGACGTCCTGTCGCCTGGCATGCCGTTGCTGGACACGTACCTGCAAAGCGTCGAAGTGCTGCGCGACACTAGCCACGTGCGCGATTATTCTGCCGGCGAGTGGTTGCGCCAGGTCAGCGAAGCGGGGTTGCACACCCGCAGCACCTCGCGCCAACGCCTGCGCCTGGAATATCGTTCCTGGGTCGAGCGCATGCGCACCCCCGAGGTGATGCGGGCGGCGATTCTCCAGCTGCAGCGCTCGATGGGTGACGAAGTGCGTGAATATTTTGAAATTGAGGCCGATGGTTCGTTCAGTACAGATGTACTGGTGCTGTGGGCCGAGCGATAGCATTTTTCCCGGCCAGGCGTTGGGTACAAAGCCCAGGCGTGTGCCGACAGAGCAAACGAGGAAAGCATGAGCAAGCAGATTCTGATTCTCCCAGGTGATGGCATTGGCCCGGAAATCATGGCCGAAGCGGTCAAGGTCCTGGAGCTGGCGAACGACAAGTACGGCCTGGGCTTCGAACTCAGCCACGACGTGATCGGCGGCGCAGCCATCGACAAGCACGGCGTGCCCCTGGCCGATGAAACCCTGGACCGTGCCCGTGCAGCCGATGCCGTGCTGCTGGGCGCCGTGGGCGGCCCGAAATGGGACAAGATCGAACGTGACATCCGTCCTGAGCGTGGCCTGCTGAAGATCCGCGCGCAACTCGGCCTGTTCGGCAACCTGCGTCCGGCGATTCTTTACCCGCAACTGGCCGATGCATCGAGCCTGAAGCCGGAAATCGTTGCTGGCCTGGATATCCTCATCGTTCGCGAGCTGACCGGCGGCATCTACTTCGGCGCCCCGCGTGGCACCCGTCAGCTGGATAATGGCGAGCGCCAGGCCTACGACACCCTGCCGTACAGCGAAAGCGAAATCCGCCGTATCGCCCGGGTTGGCTTCGACATGGCTCGCGTGCGTGGCAAGAAACTGTGCTCGGTGGACAAGGCCAACGTACTGGCTTCCAGCCAACTGTGGCGTGAAGTGGTCGAGCAGGTGGCCAAGGATTACCCGGACATCGAGCTGAGCCACATGTACGTCGACAACGCCGCCATGCAACTGGTGCGTGCGCCGAAGCAGTTCGACGTGATCGTCACCGACAACATGTTCGGCGACATCCTGTCCGACGAAGCGTCGATGCTCACCGGTTCCATCGGCATGCTGCCGTCGGCCTCCCTGGACGCCAACAACAAGGGCATGTACGAGCCGTGCCACGGTTCGGCGCCGGACATCGCCGGGCAGGGCATTGCCAACCCGTTGGCGACCATCCTGTCGGTGTCGATGATGCTGCGCTACAGCTTCAACTTGAACGATGCCGCCGACGCGATCGAAAAAGCCGTCAGCGTGGTCTTGGACCAGGGCTTGCGCACTGGTGATATCTGGTCGCAAGGTTGTACCAAAGTCGGTACGCAGCAAATGGGCGATGCAGTAGTCGCCGCGCTGCGGAATCTGTAATCTTTCGGGCCCACCGCTTCGACGGTGGCCCACTTTTGTATAGGTGTAGTTGCGATGAAACGTGTAGGTCTGATCGGTTGGCGCGGCATGGTCGGTTCCGTGCTCATGCAGCGAATGCTGGAAGAGCAGGATTTCGATCTCATTGAGCCGGTGTTTTTCACCACTTCCAATGTCGGTGGCCAGGGCCCGTCCGTGGGCAAGGACACCGGTGCGCTCAAGGATGCCTACAGCATCGAAGAGCTCAAGACGCTCGACGTGATCCTGACCTGCCAGGGCGGCGACTACACCAGCGAAGTCTTCCCCAAGCTGCGTGAAGCCGGCTGGCAGGGTTACTGGATCGACGCCGCTTCCAGCCTGCGCATGCAGGACGACGCGGTGATCGTCCTCGACCCGGTGAACCGCAAGGTCATCGACCAGCAGCTGGACGCGGGCACCAAGAACTACATCGGCGGCAACTGCACCGTCAGCCTGATGCTGATGGGTCTGGGCGGCCTGTTCGAAGCCGGTCTGGTGGAGTGGATGAGCGCCATGACCTACCAGGCAGCGTCCGGTGCCGGCGCGCAGAACATGCGTGAGCTGATCAAGCAGATGGGCGCCACCCATGCCGCCGTCGCCGATGACCTGGCCAACCCGGCCAGCGCCATCCTGGACATCGACCGCAAGGTCGCCGAGGCGATGCGCAGCGATGCCTACCCAACCGAGAACTTCGGCGTACCGCTGGCTGGCAGCCTGATCCCTTGGATCGACAAGGAACTGCCTAACGGCCAGAGCCGTGAAGAGTGGAAGGCCCAGGCCGAAACCAACAAGATCCTGGGTCGCTTCAAGAGCCCGATCCCGGTGGACGGTATCTGCGTGCGCATCGGCGCCATGCGCTGCCACAGCCAGGCGCTGACCATCAAGCTGAACAAAGACGTGCCGATCGCCGACATCGAAGGGTTGATCAGCCAGCACAACCCTTGGGTCAAGCTGGTGCCGAACAACCGCGAAATCAGCATGCAGGAGCTGAGCCCGACCAAGGTCACCGGCACCCTGAACGTACCGGTGGGTCGTTTGCGCAAGCTCAACATGGGTTCGCAATTCGTCGGCGCCTTCACCGTCGGCGACCAACTGCTGTGGGGCGCGGCCGAACCGCTGCGTCGCATGCTGCGGATCCTGCTCGAGCGTTGATCGATTGCTGCTGTGAAAGAACCCGTGCCTTGTGAGAGGTGCGGGTTTTTTATTGGGGGGCGGTTGTGTGTCAGGGCTGGCCTCATCGCGAGCAAGCTCGCTCCCACAGGTTTTGTGGCCACTGAAGACCCCATGTGGGAGCGAGCTTGCTCGCGATGAGGCCAGCCCAGGCACTGCAAAGCCTCCGGCCAATTGCCTGCATACCCACCACCCGGTAAAGTGCCGCTCCCCACGTTTTACCTGAGGTAGACCCATGAGCCAGTCCTTTGATATTGCCGTGATCGGCGCCACCGGTACTGTCGGCGAAACCCTCGTCCAGATTCTCGAAGAGCGGGACTTCCCGGTCGGCAACCTGCACCTGCTGGCCAGCAGCGAATCGGCAGGCAGCTCGGTGATGTTCCGCGGCAAAAACGTGCGGGTGCGCGAAGTCGACGAGTTCGATTTCAGCAAAGTCCAACTGGTGTTCTTCGCCGCCGGCCCGGCGGTGACCCTGAGTTCCGCCCCGCGGGCCACGGCGGCCGGTTGTGCGCTGATTGACCTGTCCGGCGCCTTGCCGCCCGAACAGGCGCCGCAGATCGTGCCGGAAGCCAACGCCCAGGTGCTCGCCGGTTTGAGCAAGCCGTTGCAGGTCGGTAGCCCCAGCGCCTCGGCCACGGCCTTGGCGGTCGTGCTGGCGCCGCTGCGCGAATGCCTGGACTTGCAGCGCATCAGCCTGACCGCCAGCCTCGCTGTGTCGGCCCAGGGCCGCGTGGCCGTGAGCGAATTGGCGCGCCAGACCGCCGAGCTGCTCAACGCCCGTCCGCTGGAGCCGAAATTCTTTGATCGGCAGATGGCGTTCAACCTGCTGGCCCAGGTCGGCATCCCGGACGAGCAGGGCCATACGCAGCTGGAAAAGCGCCTGGTCCGCGAGTTGCGCCAGGTGCTGAATCAACCTTTGTTAAAGATTTCCGTAACTTGCATTCAAGCCCCGGTGTTTTTTGGCGATAGCTTTAGCGTGACTGTGCAGTCTGCCAGTCCCATCGACCTGGCCAAGGTCAACGCGGCGTTGGAAGCGGCACCCGGTATCGAGCTGGTGGATGCGGGCGATTACCCGACGGCGGTGGGCGATGCGGTGGGGCAGGATGTGGTCTACGTTGGTCGTGTGCGCGGTGGGATCGACGATCCGGCGGAACTAAATATGTGGCTGACGTCAGATAACGTGCGCAAGGGCGCGGCGCTCAATGCGGTGCAGGTGGCTGAGTTGTTGATAAAAGACTTGCTGTAAAAGATACTTGGCATCAATTTGTCGAATGATTCTAGCTGGGCGCTATGCTTGGTCGGAATGCTGAAGGCGAACATCCCTCTGGGGGACTTTCCCGGGGCATGAGTGAAATGATCGCGCGCACCGTCGCTTCGGGGCTGCGCGTAATGCCTTACGGCAGCGGCATCAATACCTTCTCGCTGGCCGAGGAATGTTCAAACAAAGGAAGAGGCTATGGTTCAAGTTCGCAAACTGGTGTTAGCAATAGCGGCCGCCTCGGCGCTGTCCTCCGGTATGGCGCAAGCGCTCGGGCTCGGGGAATTGACCCTGAAGTCGACGCCGAACCAGCCTCTGGTCGCCGAGATCGAGTTGCTCGACGTCCAGCAACTGACCGCTGCCGAAGTCGTGCCGAGCCTGGCCTCGCCCGATGACTTCGCCAAGGCCGGCGTCGACCGCCAGGCCTTTCTCAATGACCTGAGCTTCACCCCGGTGATCAACGCCAATGGCAAGAGCGTCCTGCGGGTAACGTCCAGCCGGCCGCTGTCTGAACCGATGGTCAAGTTCCTGGTGCAGGTGATGTGGCCCAACGGCCGTCTGCTGCGCGACTACAGCGTATTGCTCGATCCTTCCAAATTCTCGCCACAGGCCGCCGACGCCGCCCGGGCGAAACCGCCTCAGGTGGTGTCCACGCCGGTCACCGGGGCGACCAAGCCTTCGCAATACACCACCACGCCGCGCGATACCCTGTGGGAAATCGCCGCCAAGGTGCGTAACGGTGGATCGGTCCAGCAAACCATGCTGGCGATCCAGGCGTTGAACCCGAACGCATTCATCAACGGCAACATCAACCTGCTCAAGACCGGCCAGGTATTGCGCCTGCCGGACCCGGTGCAAAGCACTGCATTGCCGCAACCCCAGGCCATCGCTGAAGTGGCTGCGCAGAACGCCGCCTGGCGCTCGGGTCGTCGTAGCGTGGCGGGTGCTGGCAAGCAGCAATTGGATGCTACCAAGCGTGGCCGTGGTGACGGCGCGCCGGCACAGGCTGCCGGCCGCGACAACTTGAGCCTGGTGTCGGCTGACTCAGCGAAGGCGGGCGGCAAGGGCAAGGGCGCTGCCGGCGATGCCCAGGCGCTCACCAACAAGCTTGCAGTCACCCAGGAAAGCCTCGACTCGGCTCGCCGGGATAACGAAGAACTGAAAAGCCGCATGGCGGATCTGCAGAGCCAACTGGACAAACTGCAGCGCCTGATCGAGCTGAAGAACAACCAACTGGCCAAGATGCAGGCCGAAGGTGCCGCCGTTCCTCCTGCTGGCGAGGCACCTCCTGCAATGTCCGCAGAGCTGACTCCTGCGCCAGCGGCACAGGCCCCGGCGGCTGCACCTGCGCCAGAGGCAGCCCCGGAAGCGACGCCGCCTGCCACTCCGGTCGAGCCGACGCCTGCCGCGTCCAACGAGCAAAAATACAACGACCTGCTGACCAATCCGATCCTGCTGGGATTGATTGGCGGCGGCGCGCTGCTCCTGCTGTTGTTGCTGTTGTTGCTCGCCCGTCGCCGCAAGGCCCAGCAGGAAGCGGAAAAACACTTGCGCATGGCCCGGGCCCTCGAGGAGGAGGCTGACTTCTCCCCGGAGCTCGATCTGCCCCCGAGCAGCTTCGAGGGCATTGATGTTCCGCCGCCAAGCGTAAAACTTGAGCCAAAACCCGTGCCTGCCCCTGCGCCAGTCCCCAAGCCGGCTCCAGTGGTTGCGCCTGTGGTGGTCACACCGCCTATCGCAGCGCCATTGGTGGCTCCGGCTGCCGAGCGCTCCGACGACGTGCTGCCCCAGGCCCAGTCCCATATCGATCGCGGCCGCTTGAACCAGGCCGCCGACCTGCTTGAACAAGGCATCAAGGCCGAGCCCCAGCGCAGCGACCTGCGCCTGAAGCTGATGGAAGTCTACGGTCAGCAGGGCGACCGCGACGCCTTCGTCGCCCAGGAACGCCAGTTGGTGGCCAATGGCGAAAACTTCGCCCAGGTCGAACAGCTGAAAAGCCGTTTCCCGGCCATGGTGATCGCCACCTCGGCAGGCTTGGCCGCCGCGACAGTGGCAGCAGAGCTGGACGCGCAGTACGTCAAGGAGCTGCTGGAAGACAAGACACCGACCGACGAAGAGCTGGACAGCGCCTTCGACCTGAGCCTGGATGACCTGGAAACGACCCCGGCTGCGCCGATGCCAGAGCCTGTCGCTGAGCTGGACGCGTTCCCGGAAGACGACGACCTGAGTTTCGAGTCGGTGCTCAAGCAGCAGACTGAAGCCAACGAAAGCCTGGACGACCTGTCGGAATTCGACCTGGACCTGGGCGCCGATGCGCCGACCCCGATCCCGGCGCTCGACGACGAAGACTTCCTGCTGGACCTGGGCGACGATCTCAAGGGCCTGGATTTGCCTGCGACTGAAGCGCCAGCCTTGGCTGACACCCCAGCCGACGATCTCGAACTGCCGGCGGACTTCGATCTGTCCCTGTCTGACGAAATGGACGCGCACGATGCGCCCAAGGATGCCTTCGAGTCCGAGCTGGATGATGTAAACGCCGAGCTGGATCGCCTGTCCGACAGCCTGGGCCAGCCGACGTTTACCGCCGAAGATGCCCTGGTCGGTGCTGAAGACGAGCCGGACTTCGACTTCCTTAGCGGTACCGACGAAGTGGCGACCAAGCTCGATCTGGCCCAGGCCTACATCGACATGGGCGACAACGACGGCGCCCGCGACATCCTCGGCGAAGTCCTCAGCGAAGGCGACGCCACCCAGAAGAGCGAAGCGCAGGAGATGTTGTCGCGCTTGGCTTGAGTCAGTGGTTATACAAGAACGGCAGCCGGTGAGGCTGCCGTTTCTGTTTGTGGCGGGATTTGCGGGTGTTTGGACTGGCCTCATCGCGAGCAGGCTCGCTCCCACAGGGGATTTGCGGTGGGAGCAAAGCTTGCTCTCGATGACCAAGGTACATTCAACATCAATGCAAGCTGACCCACCGCTATCGCGAGCAAGCTCGGCTCCCACAGGGGGGTGGTGGGAGCAAAGCTTGCTCGCGATAGCGTCAGCTCATTCAACACAGGATCACCCGTCGGACTGGCATCCCAAGCCATCGGCCTTATAATGCCCGCCTTTGCGTACCTCAGCAGGCTGTAATTTCTTGGCAAACATAGACAACCCGGCCGCCGAAATGGCGGCCGACGGCTTTTTCCGGATCGCCTTGGGCGTTGAATACAAAGGCTCGCGCTATCGTGGCTGGCAGCGCCAGGCTTCCGGTGTATTGACGGTGCAGGAAACCCTTGAAAACGCCCTGTCCAAAGTCGCCGACTCGCCCGTGTCGCTGCATTGCGCCGGTCGTACCGATGCTGGTGTGCATGCCTGCGGCCAAGTGGTGCATTTCGACACCCAGGCCGAGCGCTCGATGAAGGCCTGGGTGATGGGCGCCAACATCAACTTGCCCCACGATGTCAGCGTCAGTTGGGCCAAGGTGATGCCGGCGCACTTTCATGCACGCTTCAAGGCCATCGCCCGGCGGTATCGCTACGTGATCTACAACGATCAGATCCGCCCGGCGCACCTGAACGAAGAAATCACCTGGAATCACCGCCCGCTGGACGTCGAGCGCATGGCCGAGGCCGCGCAATACCTGGTCGGCGTCCATGATTTCAGCGCCTTCCGTGCCGGCCAGTGCCAGGCCAAGTCGCCGATCAAAGAGTTGCATCACCTGCGCGTGACCCGTCACGGCAAGATGATCGTGCTCGACATCCGCGCCAGCGCGTTCCTGCATCACATGGTGCGCAACATTGCCGGCGTGCTGATGACCATTGGTGCTGGCGAACGGCCGGTGGAGTGGATCAAGGAAGTGCTCGACAGTCGCATCCGACGCTCCGGTGGCGTCACGGCGCACCCGTTTGGCTTGTACCTGGTACAGGTCGAATATCGCGATGAATTCGAGCTGCCGGAGCGTTACATCGGGCCACATTTCCTCACGGGCTTCTCGGAACTCGACGGCTGACGCCCTCCGCAGCATTTGCTACCATCCGGGACTTTCACGGATTTGCCTGAGGTTTTACCCACCATGCCGGTCGTTCGCAGCAAGATTTGCGGGATCACCCGCGTCGAGGACGCGTTGGCGGCGGTCGAGGCCGGGGCCGATGCCATCGGGCTGGTGTTTTACGCCAAGAGCCCGCGCGCGGTGACGGTGCAGCAGGCGAGGGCGATCATCGAGGCCCTGCCGCCGTTCGTGACCTCGGTGGGCCTGTTCGTCAATGCCAGTCGTTGCGAGTTGGGCGAAATACTCGATGCGGTGCCGCTGGGTTTGTTGCAGTTCCATGGCGACGAGGCCCCGGCCGATTGCGAGGGCTGGCATCGCCCATACATCAAGGCGTTGCGGGTCAAGGCCGGGGATGACATTGCCGCCAGTTGCGCAACTTTCGCCGGTGCCAGCGGCATTTTGCTGGACACCTATGTGGAAGGCGTTCCCGGAGGGACCGGTGAAGCGTTCGATTGGTCGCTGGTGCCCCAAGGCCTGGACAAACCGATTATCCTGGCCGGTGGCCTGACCGTGGACAACGTGGCTCAGGCCATTCGCCAGGTTCGCCCTTACGCGGTGGACGTGAGCGGAGGTGTGGAGCAGAGCAAGGGCATCAAGGACCCTGCAAAGATTCGTGCATTCATGGCCGCTGTGCGCAGTAGCCAGTCGTCAATGTGACGGCTGGCAGACTGCCGCCGTCCATACCAGCACTGTACAAAGCAGGCAGGTGCCGCCTCCGGGTGGGCCGATAGCGAAGTGGTAGCCGCCGTGCGGTTGCCGGGATGGCTGAGGAAGGTTGGGTTGCACGCAGGTCATGTTTTGCACTGACCGTGGCGGCCCCTCGACTCGCCGCACAATGAATTTAGCTCAAGGGCATACGCGGGGCCGCGAACCAAAGCGTTCGGGCCGCCGGTACTGGAGAAAGAAAGCATGAGCAACTGGTTGGTAGACAAACTGATCCCTTCGATCATGCGTTCCGAGGTGAAGAAAAGCTCGGTGCCTGAAGGTCTGTGGCACAAATGTCCATCCTGCGAGGCGGTGCTGTACCGTCCCGAACTGGAAAAGACCCTGGACGTTTGCCCCAAGTGCAACCACCACATGCGCATCGGCGCGCGTGCCCGTATCGACATTTTCCTCGATGCCGAAGGCCGTGTTGAGCTGGGTGCCGACCTGGAGCCAGTGGATCGCCTGAAATTCCGCGATGGCAAGAAATACAAGGACCGCCTGACCGCTGCCCAGAAGCAGACCGGCGAAAAAGATGCGCTGATATCCATGAGTGGCACCCTGCTGGGCATGCCGGTGGTGGTCTCGGCCTTCGAATTTTCCTTCATGGGCGGTTCCATGGGCGCCATCGTCGGTGAGCGCTTCGTTCGTGCCGCCAACTACGCTCTGGAAAACCGTTGCCCGATGATCTGCTTCGCCGCTTCCGGCGGTGCGCGGATGCAGGAAGCGCTGATCTCCCTGATGCAAATGGCCAAGACCTCCGCGGTGCTGGCGCGTCTGCGCGAAGAAGGCATTCCGTTCATCTCGGTGCTGACCGATCCGGTCTACGGTGGTGTTTCCGCCAGCCTGGCGATGCTGGGCGACGTGATCGTCGGCGAGCCGAAAGCCCTGATCGGCTTTGCCGGCCCGCGTGTGATCGAGCAGACCGTGCGTGAAAAACTGCCGGAAGGCTTCCAGCGCAGCGAGTTCCTGCTGGAGCACGGTGCCATTGACATGATCATCCATCGCCAGGAGCTGCGTCCGCGCCTGGGCAACCTGCTGGCACAACTGATGGGTCTGCCGACGCCGAAATTCGTCGCCGCACCGATCGAGCCGATCGTGGTTCCGCCAGTGCCTGCCGGGCTATGACCCAACGCACCCTGGGCGACTGGCTTGCCTACCTCGAGCAGTTGCATCCATCGGCCATCGACATGGGGCTGGAGCGCTCGCAAACGGTAGCGTCCCGCATGGGACTGGCCAAGCCGGCGCCCCGGGTCATCACCGTCACTGGCACCAACGGCAAGGGTTCGACCTGCGCCTTCGTGGCTTCGCTGCTGCGGGCCCAGGGGCTGAGCGTCGGTGTCTACAGCTCGCCGCACCTGCTGCGCTACAACGAGCGGGTGCAGGTGAACGGCGTCGAAGCCTCTGACGCCCAGCTGTGCGAAGCCTTTGCCGCGGTGGAAGCCGGGCGAGGCGATACAACCCTCACTTATTTCGAGATGGGCACCCTGGCGGCGTTCTGGTTGTTTGCCCATGCCGGTCTCGATGCGGTCGTGCTGGAAGTCGGCCTGGGCGGACGGTTGGATACGGTCAATCTGGTGGACGCAGACATTGCACTGGTCACCAGCATTGGCGTGGACCATGCCGATTACCTGGGCGATACCCGCGAATCCGTGGCCTTCGAGAAGGCCGGCATCTTTCGCCAGGGCGCGCCTGCGCTCTGCGGCGATCTCAATCCTCCCCAGCCGTTGCTGGACAAGGTTCGCGAATTGAACTGCCCGTTCTTTCTGCGCGGGCGGGATTTCGACCTGGCGATGACCGAGCAGCACTGGCAATGGCGCGGCAGCGACCTGCAGGGCAATCCGGTGGAATTGCACGATCTGCCCTTGCTGGACCTGCCGATGGAAAACGCCGCCCTGGCGCTCCAGGCCTACCTGTTGCTGGGCTTGCCATGGGATGCCGGGCAAATCGTCCAGGCGCTGCAGGCGACCCGTGTGGTCGGGCGCCTCGATCGTCGTCGGTTCGATTGGCAAGGCAAGCGTCTGAACCTGTTGCTGGATGTCGGCCATAACCCCCACGCGGCGCAGTACCTGGCCGAGCGCCTGGCACGGCGGCCCGTGGTGGGGCGGCGCCTGGCGGTGTTCGGGCTGCTGTCCGACAAGGATCTGGATGGCGTTGTCGAGGCGTTGGGTGCTAGTGTCCAGCATTGGGCGGTGACGCCACTGGATTCGCCGCGCTCGCGTACCGCGGCGCAGTTGCAGGAAGCCTTGCAGCGCCATGGCGCTTCAGTGCAAGCCTACGCTAGCGTGGCCGATGCCTTGGAAGGGCAGTGCGCCCTGGCGACGGCCGATGATGAAATCCTGCTGTTCGGATCATTTTTTTGTGTTGCCGAGGCCCTTCAATGGTTGGCCCGGCGCTCCACGGAGGAGGCTGCAGATGGCATTGCTGGATAAGGCGTACAAGCAGCGCATGGTCGGGGCCCTGGTGTTGGTGGCCCTGGCGGTGATTTTCCTGCCGATGCTGTTTTCCCGTCAGGACGAGCAACGCCAGGTCACGGTTGACGCGCCAGCCGCGCCCCAGGCGCCTTCGGTGCCGCCTGTGCAAGTCGAACCCGTGGCGGTGCCCGAGCCCCAGGCATTGCCTCAGGAACCTGTCCCGAGCGACGAGGAGCTGGCCGAGCAATCGGCGCCGTCGATGCCGATAGCGCCTGCACCTGCACCCGCAACGCCTGCGCCTGCCGCACCGAACAAGCCGTCAGTCGCTCCGGCTCCAGCCCCAGCCCCCGTTCCGGCCGCTCCAGCGGTCAAGCCGGCCCCAAGCCAGCCGATTACCGCCGCCACGACCAAGCCGGACACCACGCAAAGCCGCGTGGATGCCAATGGCCTGTCGGTCAGTTGGTCGGTGCAACTGGCCAGCCTGACCAGTCGCGAAAGTGCCGAGAACTTGCAGAAAACCCTGCGCAGCCAGGGCTACAACGCCTACATCCGTTCCGCCGATGGCAAGAATCGGGTGTTTGTCGGCCCGCTGATCGAGCGTGCCGAAGCCGACCGCCTGCGTGATCTGCTCAGCCGCCAGCAGAACCTCAAGGGTTTTGTGGTGCGCTTCCAGCCAGAGCGCGGCTGACAGCGATTTAGCTGATTTGAATCGTGCAGCTTACCGACAGCCCTGCGCTCTGCTAAAATGCGCCGCCTTATCCGTCCGTAGGCTGCACCGTGCCATTTACCTGGGTTGACTGGGCGATCGTTGCGATCGTCGCCATCTCCGCATTGATCAGTCTGAGCCGCGGCTTCGTCAAGGAAGCCCTCTCGCTGCTGACCTGGATCATCGCGGGAGTCGTAGCCTGGATGTTTGGTGGTTCGCTGTCCCAGTACCTCGCCGGATACATCGAAACTCCGTCGGCTCGCGTGATCGCGGGCTGTGCCATCTTGTTTATCGCCACCTTGCTGGTTGGCGCAATGATCAATTATCTGATCGGCGAACTGATTCGCGTCACCGGGCTTTCCGGGACGGACCGGTTCCTGGGCATGGCCTTTGGCGCCGCGCGTGGCGCGTTGCTGGTGGTCGTGGCCGTCGGGCTCTTGAGCCTGGGGCCGGTACAGCAGGATACGTGGTGGCAGGAGTCCCGGCTCGTGCCACAATTTCTATTGGTCGCAGACTGGTCCAAAAACCTGATCCTGGGTTGGAGCAGTCAGTGGCTTGCCAGCGGTATCAGCGTACCCGCTGAAATACCGTTCAAGGAACACCTCTTGCCGATGGCCAAAACGCCGCAGTAAGTGTTGTTCAGTTCAGATCCATTAAGTAGGGGTTGCGTCGCATGTGTGGCATCGTCGGTATCGTCGGTAAGTCGAACGTCAATCAGGCGCTGTATGACGCGCTAACCGTGCTCCAGCACCGCGGCCAGGACGCTGCCGGTATCGTGACCAGCCATGACGGCCGGTTATTCCTGCGCAAGGACAACGGCCTGGTGCGTGATGTGTTCCACCAGCGCCACATGCAGCGCCTGGTCGGTCACATGGGTATCGGCCATGTGCGCTACCCGACCGCGGGCAGCTCGACGTCGGCTGAAGCCCAGCCGTTCTACGTCAACTCGCCGTACGGCATCACCTTGGCGCACAACGGCAACTTGACCAACGTCGAACAACTGGCCAAGGAGATCTACGAATCTGACTTGCGCCACGTCAACACCAATTCCGACTCGGAAGTGATGCTCAACGTGTTCGCTCACGAACTGGCCCAGCGCGGCAAGCTGCAGCCTACCGAGGAAGACGTGTTCGCCGCCGTGACCGACGTGCACAACCGTTGCGTCGGCGGCTATGCGGTGGTGGCGATGATCACCGGCTACGGCATCGTCGGTTTCCGCGATCCCCACGGTATCCGCCCGATCGTGTTCGGCCAGCGTCACACCGACGAAGGCGTCGAATACATGATCGCCTCCGAAAGCGTGTCCCTGGACGTGCTGGGTTTCACCTTGATTCGCGACCTGGCCCCGGGCGAAGCGGTCTACATCACTGAAGACGGCAAGCTGCACACCCGTCAGTGCGCGACCAACCCGTCCTTGACCCCGTGCATCTTCGAACATGTCTACCTGGCGCGTCCGGACTCGATCATCGACGGCGTCTCGGTCTACAAGGCCCGCCTGCGCATGGGTGAAAAACTGGCCGACAAGATCCTGCGCGAGCGTCCGGATCATGACATCGACGTGGTCATCCCGATCCCCGACACCAGCCGCACTGCGGCCCTGGAGCTGGCGAACCACCTGGGCGTCAAGTTCCGCGAAGGTTTCGTGAAGAACCGCTACATCGGCCGGACCTTCATCATGCCGGGCCAGGCTGCACGGAAAAAGTCCGTACGCCAGAAGCTCAACGCCATCGAACTGGAATTCCGCGGCAAGAACGTGATGCTGGTGGACGACTCCATCGTGCGTGGCACCACGTGCAAGCAGATCATCCAGATGGCCCGTGAAGCCGGTGCCAAGAACGTGTATTTCTGCTCTGCGGCCCCGGCTGTGCGCTACCCTAACGTCTACGGCATCGACATGCCGAGTGCCCATGAGCTGATCGCTCATAACCGTACCACCCAGGACGTGGCCGACCTGATCGGCGCCGACTGGTTGATCTACCAGGACCTGCCGGACCTGATCGAAGCGGTCGGTGGCGGCAAGATCAAGATCGAGCACTTCGATTGCGCGGTATTCGATGGCAAGTACGTCACCGGCGACATCGACGAGGCCTACCTGAACAAGATCGAGAACGCACGTAACGATGCGTCCAAGGCCAAGACTCAGGCGGTCAGCGCGATCATCGATCTGTACAACAATTGATTAACCAACCGGCCCTGAGGGGCCGGTTTGCGTTTAAACCGATTTCAGGAGTGACAGCATGAGTCAGGATTGGGATGCCGGTCGGCTGGACAGCGACCTTGAGGGCGTAGCGTTCGATACCCTGGCGGTTCGCGCGGGTCAGCACCGTACACCGGAAGCCGAACATGGCGATCCGATGTTTTTCACCTCCAGCTACGTGTTCCGCACTGCTGCCGATGCAGCCGCACGGTTTGCTGGCGAAGTGCCGGGCAACGTCTACTCGCGTTACACCAACCCGACCGTGCGGGCTTTCGAGGAGCGCATCGCCGCCCTGGAAGGCGCCGAGCAAGCCGTGGCCACTGCCACCGGCATGGCCGCAATCATGGCCGTGGTGATGAGCCTGTGCAGCGCTGGCGACCACGTGCTGGTGTCGCGCAGCGTCTTCGGCTCGACCATCAGCCTGTTCGAAAAGTACTTCAAGCGCTTTGGCGTGGAAGTCGATTACGTGCCCCTGGCGGACCTGTCCGCTTGGGATGCGGCAATCAAGGCCAATACCAAGCTGCTGTTCGTCGAGTCGCCTTCCAACCCCTTGGCCGAGTTGGTGGACATCGCCGCGCTGGCGGAAATCGCCCACGCCAAGGGCGCCATGCTGGTGGTCGATAACTGCTTCTGCACCCCGGCGCTGCAACAACCGCTGAAGCTGGGTGCGGACGTGGTGGTGCATTCGGCGACCAAGTTCATCGACGGCCAGGGCCGTTGCATGGGCGGCGTGGTGGCCGGTCGTAGCGAGCAGATGAAGGAAGTGGTGGGCTTTTTGCGCACCGCAGGTCCCACTCTCAGCCCGTTCAACGCCTGGATCTTCCTCAAGGGCCTGGAAACCCTCGGCCTGCGCATGAAAGCCCATTGCGCCAATGCCCAGGCCTTGGCCGAGTGGCTGGAGCAGCAGGATGGCATCGAGAAAGTGCATTACGCCGGCCTCAAGAGCCATCCACAACATGACCTGGCCTTGCGTCAGCAACGTGGTTTCGGCGCGGTGGTGAGCTTTGAGGTCAAGGGGGGCAAGGAGGGCGCCTGGCGCTTCATCGACGCGACCCGGTTGATTTCCATCACCGCCAACCTGGGTGACACCAAGACCACCATCACCCACCCGAGCACCACGTCCCACGGTCGCCTGTCGCCCCAGGAACGTGAATCGGCGGGTATTCGTGACAGCCTGATCCGCGTTGCGGTCGGCCTGGAAGACGTGGCTGACCTGCAAACCGACCTGGCCCGCGGGTTGGCGGCCTTGTGATCGAGCTGGCTACGCCGCCGAGCGGCACTCATGGCCGGGTTGCACTGGTTACGGGCGCCGCACGGGGCATCGGCCTGGGCATCGCTGCCTGGTTGATCTGTGAAGGCTGGCAGGTGGTGCTGACCGACCTGGACCGCGAGCGCGGTTCCAAGGTGGCGAAGACCCTGGGCGACAATGCCTGGTTCATCGCCATGGACGTGGCGGACGAGGCGCAGGTCGCCACCGGTATCGCCGAGGTGCTCGGGCAGTTCGGGCGGCTCGACGCGCTGGTGTGCAACGCGGCCATCGCCGACCCGCACAACATCACTCTGGAAAGCCTGGACCTGGCCTATTGGAATCGGGTCCTGGCGGTGAACCTGGGTGGGCCGATGCTGCTGGCCAAGCACTGCGCGCCGTATCTGCGCGCTCACAACGGCGCCATCGTCAACCTGGCCTCGACCCGCGCTGCGCAATCGGAACCCGACACCGAAGCCTATGCGGCGAGCAAGGGCGGCTTGCTGGCCCTGACTCATGCCCTGGCAATCAGCCTCGGGCCGGAGATCCGGGTCAACGCCGTCAGTCCTGGCTGGATCGACGCGCGCGATCCCTCCCAGCGTCGTGCACAGCCGCTGACCGACGCCGATCACGCCCAGCATCCAGCGGGCAGGGTAGGCACGGTAGAGGACGTGGCGGCAATGGTGGCGTGGCTGTTGTCGCGCAATGCCGGTTTTGTCACGGGGCAGGAGTTCGTGGTGGACGGCGGCATGACCAAGAAAATGATTTATACGTAAGTGCGGTTGCGGGTGCCGTTTGAAACTGTTTTGAAAAAACTTCAACCCTGCTATTGACTTAGCTTCGGTACCTGCGTAAATTTCGCGGCCTCAACGAAGCAAAGGGTGATTAGCTCAGCTGGGAGAGCGTCTGCCTTACAAGCAGAATGTCGGCGGTTCGATCCCGTCATCACCCACCATGTTTTACGAGAGTTTTGCGAAAGCAAGACGGAAGCTGTCAAAAGCCTCCACCGACGCGCAGCGGTAGTTCAGTCGGTTAGAATACCGGCCTGTCACGCCGGGGGTCGCGGGTTCGAGTCCCGTCCGCTGCGCCATATTTTCCGAAGCAGGTTCGCCTGGTTCGAGATTCAAGCCCAAGGGTTTGGATCAGACGAGTTAACTGGACGCAAGTCCATAGCGATACGCAGCGGTAGTTCAGTCGGTTAGAATACCGGCCTGTCACGCCGGGGGTCGCGGGTTCGAGTCCCGTCCGCTGCGCCATATCTGCTTCGAGGCCCACTGAACGCCTTGAAGCTAAGAAGCAAGCTGCAAAGCTACTTCTAGTCGATAGCAAAGACCCTGGTCGAAAGACCGGGGTTTTTTGTTTTTGCGATTTGAAAGATTGGAACAAGCCCGTGGTGAGGGAGCTTGCTTGTGGCGAGGGGATTTAGCGAAACGTCGCACCGCCCCGTTGGGCTGAAGCAGCCCTTTGGTGATGTGTTGTCGTTCTCAGAACCCCAATTTATCCCGCAACCCGTAATACCAAGCCCCCATCGCCGCAAATGGCGTACGCAACAACTGACCGCCGGGGAAGGGGTAGTGGGGCAGGTCCGCAAACGCATCAAAACGCTCAGCCTGACCTCGCAGCGCCTCAGCCAGGACCTTACCCGCCAGATGCGTATACGTCACGCCATGGCCACTGCAGCCCTGGGAATAATAAATGTTATCCCCCAGCCGCCCGACCTGCGGAAGACGCGACAACGTCAGCAGGAAATTTCCGGTCCAGGCGTAATCGATCTTCACATCCTTGAGCTGCGGGAAGGCCTTGAGCATCTTCGGCCGAATGATCGCCTCAATATTCGCCGGATCCCTAGCGCCATACACCACGCCGCCCCCGAAGATCAGACGTTTGTCGCCCGTCAGTCGGTAGTAATCGAGCAGATAGTTGCAGTCTTCGACGCAATAATCCTGAGGCAGCAGGCTATGAGCCAGTTCATCGCCCAACGGCGCGGTGGCAATCACCTGCGTACCACAAGGCATGGATTTGGCCGCCAGCTCTGGCACCAGATTGCCCAGGTAAGCATTGCCCGCCACGATAATGAACTTGGCCCTGACCTTGCCCTGTGGCGTATGCACAACCGGGCTGGGACCCCGCTCGATGCGCACTGCTGGCGATTGCTCATAAATCACCCCGCCCAGCGACTCCACAGCCGCCGCTTCGCCCAAGGCCAGGTTGAGCGGATGAATATGCCCGCCGCTCATATCGAGCATGCCGCCCACATACTCATCGCAAGCCACCACCTCGCGAATACGCCGCTGATCCAGCAACTCCAGCTGGGTATGCCCGAATCGCTCCCATAAACGCTTCTGCGACTCCAGGTGGCCCATCTGTTTAGCGGTAAGGGCGGCGAATACACCACCGTCCTTCAAATCACACTGAATCTGATACTTCGCCACTCGCTCGCGAATGATCCGTCCACCCTCGAACGCCATGTTGCCTAGCAACTGCGCCTGTTGAGGGCCAACGCTGCGTTCGATCACATCAATATCGCGGCTGTAGCTGTTAACGATCTGCCCGCCGTTACGACCCGAAGCCCCAAAGCCGACCTTTGCCGCCTCAAGCACGGTGACCTTGAAACCGTTCTCCAGCAGAAACAGCGCAGAGGACAGGCCGGTGTAACCAGCGCCGATCACGCAAACATCCGTCTCGACGTCATCCTGCAGGGCAGGGCGCGGAGGAACCGGGTTGGCCGACGCGGCGTAATAGGACGCTGGATAGGATGTGTTCGCCATTCTGCAACCTCTGTTTTATATTTTTTACGAATGCAGCGATCCTACCCGAGATAAAAATCGGCCGCCAGCTACCGCAAAATCTTCGTTGCCTTGGCGAAATTAAATATTTTGCATATTCATAGGGTTAGGTGAAAAAAAGGTATTGACACCCCTCCGGAATTCCGTAGAATGCCGCCTCACAGCAGGCACGTAGCTCAGTTGGTTAGAGCACCACCTTGACATGGTGGGGGTCGTTGGTTCGAGTCCAATCGCGCCTACCAAACAAAATCCGCTCTGCTGGGCGGTCTAGAAGGGCTCACCGAAAGGTGGGCCCTTTTTTGTTGCGTTTGGAAACGCTTTGGAAAAGCGACCACCGATATCAACCCTTTGATCGCAATGGAAGTATCGAAGTATGGGTTCATGGAAGACCTTGGTAATCGCCATCACGGTATCAATCAGCGCTTATACAGCCGCGGAACCTAAAGGCTCGTATGAACACTCGATGATGATGATCACATTAGCTCCAACCACTGTCCTTTCTTTAACTACCGGGCTTTCTGAGGTGGCTGCAAGAAACTTCAAGCCCGCCAAGGCCGACGCGCTTGCATTCATTGGCTCAGATGGCGAGATTCGCGGCGCTCAGTTTGAGCAGGCACTACGCTATTACCATACGGCATACAAGCCACCGCTGATGTCTGACCAGCAATTCGCCCAAGCAATCGCGGCCTCTTTCTGATGCCGACCTGGCCTTTCCTATACGCCAGGTTTCTCGTTCTACTTTCCGCCACGCTCCCTGAGCGTGGTACAGCACCGCTTAATCCGTCAAGCAGACCGGATAAGCCTGGTCTAAAAATCATCAGGGCCTCGTCCCTGGTTCAGTAGCCGTCCGGTAGGTACGTCTTGACGAAATCACCTTAGGCCGATGGCGTGGGCAAGACGCTCTTGTTGACGGTTGCCTTGGAGCCTTTACGAGCTTTGGGGGGAAGGCTGCTTGCCCCGCTATTGCAGCGGAACATACACATCAGTTTGCCAGTGATCCTGCGGTGTCTCGGGGTAGATGCTCAGGTAATGGAAGAACAGCGGCTGGTCACGAAGTTCCTCTCCACTGGCAGGAAGCCAATCGCGGTAAATCGGATAGATCGTTTCGCCGATGTGATCCGGTGACCCCATATGTCGTACCACGACGCAGCGACCGCCGGGAATGACGATTTCGCGCACGCCGAACTCATTCGGCGCCACGGCCTCGTGAATCTCGCCGCAGATGGCGAATCGGAATGCTTGCGCAGGTGTCGTATCGGGGTTGCCATAGGGAATGCCAAAGCTGCGACTCGACGCCACCGGCGACTGTCCGCTCTGCTTACGCCACTCGATGAACTTGCGCACGCTCTCATTGACGAGCCCGGCGGGCCCGCAGTGTTCAAATGCTGCGACCCTGACTTCAGGGAATTGCACGATTCGTATTTGCATGATGATAGTCCTGGAAAAATGAGGGATTGCGAACACCGCATTCCAGACCTGCCAGTTCGGCTCCTTCCTGAACGCACTCGGCGTCATACCGAACGCCCGCCTGAACGCCCTGCAAAATGCCTCCGGGCTTTCGAAGCCGGCACCGAGTGCGGCCTCCAGTACCGAGTGATCAGCGGCGGCGGCTAGGCGGTGCGCCGCGCGTCGTAATCGCATCAGTTGCACATAACGTGAAACAGGCACGCCTACGAACGCGGTGAATTGTCGATGGAAGTGAAATGCCGAAAAGTTCGCCACATGGCTCAACGTATTCACCGACAGATCACCTTCGAGATTCTCATTAATGTAGGCGAGGACGGCGTTGAAGCGTTTTGTGTAAGCGAAGTTGGGCGACATGTCAGACACTGGGAAAAGGCTCCTGGAAGTACGGTCGGCAATAGAGTCGACTATAGCGACGTGAACGCGCCTAGCCGCGTTTGCTCAAGGTACGTTTTGGGTTGGCACATGCGATCTCTTCCAAGGCGATGTGAGGGGCGGGGGCATTTCAGATGACCACTTCTGGCCGTTCTCTGCTGGTGTTCACTACCTCGCGTGCTGGTCAAGTCGAATGAGGAAAAAAAGGGGGTAGATTGATTTTTTGCTTCGCTGCGCTGAGAGCTTTCATCGAGTGGATTCGCTTGGATCAACTGCCGACTAGAAAATAAATCCCTTCCCTTTTCCCATAAGTCAGCGCCCTGTGAGTGATAACCTACGAGTTCTTCTATAAATGATATTGGATGCAGTATGACAAGCTGTTTGAGGACGCTCGGAGCTAGCCTCGCTAACAGTATAGTGATCCCCGCCGCTTGGTTATCGGGGCTTACGACGATAGGACTCTTGTGGGGCATGATAGAGTTTTGGCCCGATAAGCTTTCAGTCGATGGACGTCAGCTCTTCCTGGCTTCTGTTTCTATTTTTTGCCTCGCCATATGGCACTTGATACAGCGCAAGAGACGAGCAAAAGCACTTGTAGCATCCATCAACCTAAAAGAAGGTCTGAGCCTTGACGATACTCAACTGCTCGGCTATCCAAGCCCCATATTTTTTGTCTTTGACCTCTCCAACAAGAAGCTCGCTCAATGCCAAAGCGCCACCGGCGACTATCAAATTCGAGACTTCACGTGGGTAACAGGCTGGCAGTGTGAGTGGCAACAGATTGACAGCATGGTGTCGGGCGGCGTTATTCAAATAGTCGATGGGGCAGGCATGAGCGTTCCAGCCGACGAGATTCGGCGTAGATTCATAGGATTCTCACTGGTTTTGACGGTTGCCGATACAAGTCATCCTCTCCTCCGTTTTCCAATGAACCGGAGCGCAGCTGAAGGGTGGTGTGCCCGGTGCAATTTACTTTTCAATTGCTAAACACGAAGCATCACACCAGAAGATAATCAAATCTAAGGACCGACCGCGATTATGCAGGATCCACCAAGCTCGGTTCCTCAAGCGACTGTGTCCTGATCGCTCGTTGCCTTGACTCATAGCAAATTGACGCTACGTATTTTTTGCGAAGCTCAGAAAGGTTGCGCGGTAGATGCACCGCCACCGTCTTTCTATTTCACATCGAAATCAATTTGCGGACACAAGGGGAAATGCATGCTAACCAACATCAAACCGGGACCTAAGCCAGCGCGCGACGATGGTAAGGATGATAGAAGGCGCCACGTAAACCCGGAAAATAAGCCGAAACATCCAACCCTGCCGGTGCACAAACCTTCTAAATAGAGAAAACCGGGACAGGCCACGATTGTGAGAGCCAAGTAAAGTTATTTCAAATCATGGCCTGCCCCCGGTTTCCCTCGCATGGCTGTTGGTTCTTACTGCGATCAGCATTGCTTCAACTGCGTACGCAGGGCTGCCTAACCCTTTGCCCGACGAGCCTGGCCCATGCTTTGCCCGGTCTGGAGCGCTGATTACCGTTCTTGCGAGGGAAAACGGGGACAGACCACGATTGTGGACGGGGTGATTGTCGGCGGATACAAAATCGTGGTTTGTTCCCAACATCACCCGGTCCCAGTGCCAGGCTTCTTGTATCTGTCTAATCCGTTCGTCAGGCAGGTGAATGATTAGCTGCATGCCCAGGCTGCGCATGAAGATCAATGCCTAGCGCATGAATGACCTTGAGTACGGTATCAAATCTCGGCTTTGATCCGGGTGCGAACGCCTTGTACAAGCTTTCTCGCCCCATGCCAGAGTCCTTAGCGATCTGCGCCATGCCTCGGGCCTTGGCGACATAGCCGATCGCTCGGAGAAACTCCTCGCTATCACCATCAGCCAGCACTTGGGAAAGGTATTCACTGATGGCTTCGTCGCTATCGAGTAGTGCCGCCATGTCAAATGTCGTCAGGTGTTGGCTCATGTTCAAATCTCCTTTGCCAATTTCTTCGCTCGCCGGATATCAGCACTCTGTGAAGACTTGTCACCACCCGCCAGTAGCACGATGACCAATCCACCGCGCATGGTGAAATAGTCCCGGTAGCCAGCGCCTACATCCACACGCAACTCTGAAATACCATCACCGACAGGTTTCACATCACCCAGGTTACCTGCTGCGGCGCGATCAATGCGGCGGGCAATAGCGTTTTTTGCTCGCAGATCACGGACCGATGAATGCCAAGCAGTGAACGTCTGCGTTTGCTGTATGCGGTAAATCATGAATGACCGTATCCAGTTGGATACAGGAAGTCAAAGTGCTGATTTTGGTCGCCCCCCTATATTCTCAATCCGGTGGTGGGGGGAAACAGAGACAGACCAGGATCTGAGGATGAGCGAAACCGTAGTCTGTCCCCAGTCTTTGCGTACGCGGCGAAGAGGAGTCAGTGGGATGTGTTCGAGGGGACGGACTGCGCGGAAACGTCGAGAGGGCGGGTACGGCACGCATAAAAAAGCCCGCGAGAGAGGCGGGCTTATTCAGGGCTGACCTTCAAAGGCAATCGGACTTGCTTATCTGAAAGTCAGTGATCGGAGCACTGCTTGAATCATTGATTGTGTATTTGATCAAGAGCCCCGACTTCACGAACTGTCCTAGACCTTTTTCATCGCAGGATACAGAGGCCGCAAGAGCTTTTTTGTCTTTCGTAAATGCGTCGGAATTGATTTCATCTTTCGAGGTTTTTGTAAGCGTGTAGGAGATACGCATGATCCCGTCTTGATAGGTCACCGAATCAAGGCGAGTGTCATCGACCGTCTTCTGGGACTGGGCATTCATGATGAGCGCGGTCCCTTTAAGCTGGCGTTCTCGCTCCTCCTTTTTTTGTCTTCCGAAGCAGACCGTGCATGCCAGAGTTGAAGCAGGACAAAGAGTGAGATCATTACTGAAAAAAATAGGATAGGTCCGCGGTACTGCTTCAACTGAGATATCCATGGCAAAAGGCTATCGGTTATTTGACCATGCCGTCCCCCTCATCTCAAGCCGGAAAAATGCCGATGATTGTTTGGTTGAAGAGGATCGAGGACAGACCACGACTATAAAAATCGTGGTCTGTCCTCGGCTCTCCTCGGCTCTCGGGTGGGTACAGACGCCAGCTCAGGTGTGTTTTTAAGATGGCTGGGTGGCAACATAGTGGCCTGGTGTGTTGCCATTGATTGGGACTTATATGAAAAAGGTAGTTTTGACTCTCTCGCTGGTCACACTGGCAGCCTGCATGCCTTATCAATCAGTGACCTCGCCAGATCCAAATTGGATGCGTCTGGGTGGAGATGAGCCTGAAGGTTATCCAAGGTCGTTTGTTGAGAACCTGAGCGGCAATTGCGCTCTGGTTACCGAGTCATGGTCTGAGGGACGAATCAATGGTCGTCTGCTGTGGACCAAGAAGCAGGCTCGAAAGGCTGTTACCTGCCCATAGGCGCCTGCGTAAGGGCTGGTTTCGCGCCGCTAAGAAGTGACAAACCACGATTCTGAGGCCGCTAGATTAATGCACGCACCTGGCCCGCCCTTGGCTCGTAGCAGCGAAGTAATGGTGCTAAATTCTGCGCGTCCAGCATGTGGGCCCATCTGGCTCGGCGGGATATTTAACTCCTCTCTCAACCGATTTTGTGGATATGGAAATTCAATGAACACATCCAAGCTTTCGATTGCGCTGTCCTGCGCGGTAGCTGTTTTGATGTTGAGCGGATGCGCTGCCTCTGTAAAAAGCGGCGGGACTGAAACGCTCGTCATTCAGGAGTCAGCCAAGCAGAACCTGATCGTAAACTTTCAAGGCAACAGCAAGGTTCAACAAAACGAGGACTGGCCTCGCTTGAAGCAAGAGTGGAATGACGCCCTGCAAGTCGAAGCAACTCGCGCCGGCTACAGCCTTAAAGAGGCTCAGGCATCAAGCCTCGAGGGCAAGGACGGTGTCGGTATCAAGATCAACGTAACCAATTTCCGTTACCTGACTCCAGGCGCGCGCTACGGAGCCGGGGTCATGGTGGGAAATGCGTGGGTCAATTCCAGTGCCGACTACTCGGACTTGAAATCGGGTCACCTGATTGGAACTCGCACCTATGACACGTCCTCGTCGGCTTGGGAAGGTGTCATGTCGGCTATGACCAAAGAGCAGGTCCAGGCTATTTCTCAGAAAATCATCAGTGACATCAAGAGCGCAAAAACCAAGTAATGCGATCCTGGATAACCGGCGTCATGAGTCGACGAATAAAGTGGGTTGCGGAAGAGCGCGGATGACTCAATGGAAAACACAGGGAGTCTGGAGCAAGGCGTGGACCTATGCGTTGTTGGTATTTCTCGTAGTGTTTTCCTTTTACTCCGACGCGACCTGGCTGGGCGACGGCCCATCCAAGCCCAAGCGGGTCTTCAGCCCCGGCTTCATCGCGTTCTGCGCATTGGTGGCTGTGTTTGAGCTAATAGTGCTGAATCACTTCTATGGTGCGAGTAGATGAGGTGAGAGTTAAAGGATTGAGGGGACGCGGGGCAGGCCACGATTATGAGACGGGCTGATTACAGATGAACTCAAAATCGTGGTCTGTCCCCCTGTTTCCCACCTCACGCCCGGCTGCATCCCTCCAGCTTCACTCAATCCGGCTCCGGAACTTTTCCTTAAAATGATGTCAATTTGATAGCGTGTCGCGACGCTCAATAAAACAGGATCAACCAGTGCCAGGCTGTTTCCTGGCAGGCCCAGGAACGTATGAAATGAAAGTGATTCTTGCGATGGTATTGATGTTCAGCGGTTACGCCTTTGCCGGTTGTGGCAACATCGATGATCATGACCAGCGCGCTTATTGCAATGCCAGGGAAAGCGGCAGCAGTTGCGGGAACATTGATAATCACGATTTGCGTGCGGCGTGTAACGCAGAGCTGGGAGGCAGTTCCTGCGGCAACATTGATGATCATGACCAGCGTGCCTATTGCAATGCCAAGCAGGGCGGCAGCAGTTGCGGCAACATCGATAATCATGACTTGCGTGCGCGATGCAACGCGGAGACGGGTAGCAGTTCCTGCGGCAACATTGATGACCATGACCAGCGCGCCTACTGCAATGCCACCACCGGCAGCAGTAGTTGCGGGAATATCGACAATCATGACCAGCGCGTCCAGTGTGAGTCCGCGAAGCGCTGATTGGGGGCATCGGCGGGGGATGGGTAGGGAGCACCTGCATAGCGTTCTGCCGTGATGTATCTGCGTCGAAGCTGATGAAGCAACGCCCCCAGGGAGGGTTGATCAATGCCAAAGAAACTTCAGGAAAGCAAAGCAGCGACGGCTGCTGACATTGAGCGCTCCATCCAGGCACTGAACAAAATGGCGGAACGCCTCTGGGGCGATGGTCGGGAGGCTGAGGCGAAAGCCCTGCTCGATGCCTTGGATGCTTTAAACAGGGCGCTCGACAGGATCAGGATTGGGGAGAGTCGCAGGGTTCTTCATTGAAGCATGAAGGGAAATGGGTCACACCCACGATATGAAACGGGCCGATTACAAGGGGGCCAAAATCGTGGTCTTGTCCCTGGTTTCACGGCGTCGGCGTACCTTTGGCGCGCAAAGAAAAGCCCGACTGGGGAGGCCGGGCTAAAAGGGTTTCACTAGGAGCTGAGATGACCATAGGCGCTCGGCTGTGAAAGGGATGTGAAAGATTGCGTCCAGTACGAGTTTAAAATCGTAGTCTGTCCCTTGGTCTCGCTGCCGCATAACTGGTTGCTGGCTACACTGGGTTAGCTCACTCATCGAAGGACATGGAATGCTCATCGTCTTCAGCGGCCTTCCCGGCACCGGAAAAACGACTATCGCCAATGATCTTGCCGCTGCAACAGGCGCCGTGTACCTGCGGATCGATACGATTGAACAGGCGATTCGAAACTCGGGTGCTCTTGCGCGAGATGTGGGACGCAGTGGTTACATGGTTGCTAATGAGCTCGCCCTGAGCAACCTTCGTTTGGGGCGCACAGTCATTGTTGATTGTGTCAATCCCGTCCTCGAAAGCCGAGTCGCGTGGAGCGAAATCGCCTCACAGGCTGGTATTCGATTGGCAAATATCCAAGTGATTTGCTCCGATAAACATGAGCATCAGCGCCGGGTCGAAACAAGGATGGTTGATGTTCCCGGGCTGACTCCACCCACTTGGCAGTCTGTACTGGATCATGAATATGAGCAGTGGGAGGAAGCTCCGTTTTGCATAGACACAGCCTTGACCTCTCCGGTGCAAGCGGTCTCGATGATCATCGACCGATTTTTGTCCAGTGAGTAGCATCCCTGCGCCGCTCGGATACAAATGATGGGCGAGCCTATGCAATACCCAGTTGAGAACAACATGAAAGTGCGAAAAGCCTTACTAGCCGATGCAGAATCGGTATCCAAACTCCTAGGCCAGTTAGGCTACCAAGTCTCGCAAAAGCTAATCCGAGATAAGCTTGAGGCTTTAGAGCTTAGCGCTCGCGATACCGTGCTGCTGGCACAAGACGGTAAAAATATTGTCGGTGTCATAAGCTTGCACGTACTTGAGCTGTTTCATCAGCCGGGTAGGCTCGGACGCATAACTTCCCTTGTCATTGATGAAAATTTCCGAGGACAAGGAGTAGGGGCAATGCTTGTTTCCGCTGCTGACGCGTTTTTTACAGAGCAGCTTTGCGTCCGAGCTGAGGTGACTAGCAGTGATCATCGAATACAGGCTCACACTTTTTATCAACAGCACGGTTACGCGGTCGACGAGCGCCGGTTTGTCAAACGGTATGATTCTTCCGGGGCATAGTAGGTTTAAATTCGGCTAGCACGTCACCCTGACCAAAGAACGTCCTGCGAAGTCACCTTGCGCTCCCTGGCGCTGGACTTAAGCCCATAACTCCGTGGCATCTGCGCGGCGCGGGTATCTACGGGCTTGATCCGCCCTCCATGCCGAAGTTGCGTCGGTATCACGGATTCCCATCAATAGGATCTGCTTTATGACCTACCACGCCTCGTTGCTGCTCGATATCCCCGGCATAGATCATGGTTTCGAAACTTCTGGAAATTTAACGCTGCCGGAAGGAACACGTTACTGCACTCAGGCTCATGGTACGGTCATCATCGATGCTGACGTGGTAGGGCGGGGTGAACGCCCTGTCGCCGATGCACTGTTCTCAAGAGGAGTTCGGGATGCAGTAGCGGTCATCACTGCCGATTGCTTACCGGTGTTGGTGGCGTCGGTAGATCAACCACTTGTAGCGGCAATCCACGCCGGGTGGCAGGGGTTGAAAGCTGGCATCCTCGGCCATTCGTTAAGCCGGTTAGAGAAGGAAGGTGCTCCTCTCGCTGGATTGCGAATAGCAATAGGCCCCTCCATCGGCCCCTGTTGTTATGAGGTGAACAGGACGTTTGTCGAGCGTATTGAACATGCCGATAGCCATCTTTGGCAAAACGATTCTCCTCCGTGGACGGCCCACAGAGTGCCACCCGCGAATACGCCATGGGTCGAGCCCGAGGCCACACATAATGAAGCCTGGTTCGATCTACGAAAATATGCGTTGTATCACCTGGCGGGGAGTGGTGTAAGTCGTGAACAGGTCCAGGTGCTTGGACATTGTACTTATTGCTGCGGCGCTGATCTGGGCAGCTACCGGCGGAGGAGCCATCGAGCCGAACCTAAAACCTTCCAGTATTCTTGGATAAGACGTCAAGGGGAGCAGATTCGCTGAGGGTGGAATATCAGCATGAGGCAGAATGCTTGAGGTAGATAACGCGGACAGGGAACTTACTTTGTGCAGAGAACGGCGGAAACGGCTTTCGAATAGCCTCGTCTCCATTCAAACCCAACATTGTACGGATACGGGGTCTAGAACTGGTGCAGCGCCACCATTATCGCAATCACCACAGCAGCAATTCCTAATCCCATCGTCCAGTTCGACTCGGGCGTATCCTTGAACCACATACCTTTACTCGGGTAGCGGCCCCAACTGATGAGCTTGACTATCGGCCAACCGATTGGATAAAAAATTGCCCGCGCCACAGGTTCGAGAACGAAGTCCACTAATATGTCCAGCATCGTAGCTCCACCTCGCGATCCTCGGTAAGCGTACCGCAAGCACGCCTTGCGTAGTTAAATGGATGCCCACTTATGAAACAGCAATTTCAGTCGCTCGTTTCGTCGGTAGACGAGTCCGGGGGGACAGAGACAGACCACGATGGTCGACGTGCTGCTTTCAGGATCTGCTGGGTGGATTATGGTACCGAACAGGCCTCAGGTATGGATGAAAACAGAAAAAAGCGCCTTCAGATACTAGCAGAGTGGGCAGATAACCATAGTTGGAACAACCGTGAAGAAATAGCGGCAAGTGAACGCTGTCTTTGTACGGGATGCGGTCTATGGTTGAAGCCTTCCGAGATCCTTAAGTGGTATCAGGACAGGCATGCGTGCTGTCCCGACTGCGGTTTGACCGGGGTCATTGTCGGCTCCAGGTCGGGTATTCCGCTTGATGAGTACCGGAGCAATATGGACATTGAATAGCTCAGTTTTACAGGGCGAGAGCAGATCACGATTATTCGGTGGACCGATAATGGATGGACTTTTAAGCAGTTCCATCTCGCAGCTTTTGGACTTCCAGCTTCTGCGGGAACGATGCTTTCATGGCGCTGAAGGCAGAATGAAAGTTTGTAGTTGCGAATAGGCTTTACTCATTAATCACCCCCAACAACCACTCACTAAACCCCCGCACCGCCGTCTGCCGCTCCCGTCCCGGCACACACACCACCGTATACCGCGCACCCGCCAAGCGAACCTCAGGGCGATAATCAACCAGCTCCCCACGCGCAACAGCCTCAGCAACCAGCACATTGCTGGCGAGCACCAGCCCGTGCCCGGCGATCGCCGCCTGCAGGGCATGCTGCTCCTCGTCATAACGTCGAAAACGCGCGTTCTCCAGCCAGCCCAGGGTCTTGGCTTTGGCGCACCATGCAGGCCAGTCGACCGCCACCTTTGCACTGCTCAGCCACGGCACGTCGATCAGTTCGATGGACGAGCCCGCTGCGGGCGGTTGCCAGCCGGGACGGCAATACACGCCAAAGTACTCGTCCAGCAAAGGCTGTTCGAACAGCTGTGGGTCAGGCATGAAGAGGGCGCGGATCGCCAGGTCGATGCTGGCGTCACGCTGCAGGTCGACCACGTCGTTGCTGGTATGCAGCCTGACGTCGATCTCGGGGTACAACCGATGAAAATCCCCGAGCCGCGGTATCAGCCACAGGCTGGCGAATGCCGGCGTCGTGCTCACCACCAAGGACTGGGCAGCACAAGGCGGCGACAGCACCTGCAGGCCATGTTGGATATCAAGCAGGGCGCGGTGCATGAACGGCTGAAGGCGCTCGCCATCGGCGCTCAGGCGTACGCTTTGGCTGGAGCGTTCGAACAGCCGCACGCCAAGGAAGGCTTCAAGGCTTTTGACCTGATGGGAGATCGCCGCCGGGCTGACGTTCAGTTCCTGGGCCGCTGCCTTGAAGCTGCCCAGTCGTGCAGCGGACTCGAAGCCGCGCAAGGCGGTGAGGGGCAGTTTGGCGAACATGGGTGGGTAGGTTACTCAGGTTGAGCGTGGCTCAATTTAGCTCAATTGTGCGCGGGTGCTCAACTTGCCAGGCTGTGGTCTCCCACCTCGCTCCAGGAGCCCAGCGATGCAAGGCACGCCCCGTAAAATCCTTCAGGCCATCCTCTACGAAGCCGGCGGCGTGCTGTTCGTGGCCCCGGCGCTCGCGCTGACCTACGAACAAGGGATGGGCTATTCAACTCTGCTGTCGCTGGTGATTTCTGCCGTCGCGCTGGCTTGGAACATGCTTTTCAACGGCCTGTTCGAGTGGTGGGAACGTCGCCAACCCAGTCGCCATCGCAACTGGCAGCGACGGCTGCTTCACTCCCTGGGATTTGAAGGCGGCTTGACGTTGATTCTTACCCCGGTGATTGCTGCGTGGCTAGGTATCAGTCTATGGCTGGCGCTGATGACCAATCTGGGACTGTTTGTGTTCTTCTTTTTTTACTCGCTGGTTTTTCAATGGCTGTTTGATCGGGTGTTTGATGTTCCGCTTTCGGCGCAGGCCGATCAGGGTTCTGTATCCAACGCCCGTTGAGTCAGTTGCAGGAATTTGTATGGGAGGCAGTGAGTTATTCCTGGCCGAAAGTCGTTACAATTTGGCACGACTCGGGGCATTCGCAACGCGCCGCATTTCATTGAACAAGGAAGTACTACGTGAAACGGAATTTCTCCCTGGTCCTCGTCCTGGCTGCAACTCTCCTTGGCTGCGCCGCCAACAAGTCGGCCAACGACCCATCCTTGATCGGTTCATGGAAAGGCCTGCGGGCAGAAAACGGCAAATGCCAGTTCCTCTCCTGGAAAAATGACTTCAAGCCCGACGGTCGTTTCACCATCACCTTTTTCCGGGATGCCCAACAGACTCAGCCAATTCAAACCGAACATGGCACCTGGTCCGCTGCCAATGGCAAGAATGAATTGAGAACCGATGGCGTGCGTATGCCAGATGTCTACACGTACAAGTTGATCGATGTCGACACGGTGCACTACGTAAGTGTGGCGTCAGACCCTTCCGGCGATTGCCAGGAAGATTATGACTTCATTGAGCGACGCATTCGCGGTTAAGCCGATTTGACATGAGTTTGCCTTGTTGGCGACGTGTTTTCCGCAATCAGACATCTACTCGTTGGCCTGAGCCTGTTTGATCTTGCGTGAATAAATGATGCTGGTATGGTGGCGCCTCGTTTAAATCAGCATTCCAGAGGGATCTCTTATGCGCTCATTTTTCGCCAAGACGTTTGGCGGTCTTACGACCAGTTACTACATCCGCCAGTTTCTTTTTGGGCTGGTGTTTACAGTGATGATCATCTCCTTGGCGGCCAACAGCCCCGCAGGAATCGGTGCGAAGCCTGGGCTGATCGTGTTGGCGATCATCAATACTTTGCTTTATCCGTACTCTCGGTTCGTCTACGAAAGCGTTGTCGGCTACATCATGGGCAACAATGTTTTTTTCGTGAATGCACTGTTCATGCTGATGGTGAAGGCTTTCACCATGGCCATGTGCTGGTCGTTCGCGATTTTCGTAGCGCCGGTGGGGTTGGCGTACCTGTTCTGGCGCAACAGCCGTTCGGTCGTTGAATAGGTCAATAGCTCAACGCGTTTGCAGTTGAAAATTGGTGTGGGTAGGGCAAACGTGAACAGACCTTGATTATGGGGAAACTCATAATCGTGGTCGGTGCCCGGTTTCCCAGTACGAGGAAAGCCGCAGGGTTCTCTATTGATCCGCTACCGGATGTGAGTCCTCAATTTACGATATGGAAATCTCATGAAAAAAAACCTCGCAATACTTGCTCTCTTGGCCCTGACCGGCTGCGCCTATCAGAAATCTCAGTACGTTCTCGATATCGAGAATGCGCCCCTGCCAACGACTCCTGAAGCAACAGCCAGCGAGTGCGCTCGCATCTACGCCGAGATCGACAAGAATAACCAGGCTATGGCTCGCAGCTACCAGGACGGTAGCTTCACCATGAAGGCTCAGAACGAAAAAGATGCGCGTAATGAAGCGCTATCTATTCGGACATTCAAGATAGGCTGCCCTCGGCGGTAATGTCAGCACTGGCGGTCCTGATGGTCGTTAACCACTCCGATCCCGCTATGATGCAGGGCTTAGATGGCGACTGTAGATAAAACCATGCAAAGGTTGTCATTCTTCGTCAGAATGTTGTTTGCATGTTGCCTTCTTGTCGCCACGGCTAATCACATCCGTACGGATGCTTTACATGGTTTGCTCTGGGACTACGGATACGGACCTGGCGCTTATTTGGCGAGCCGTATCTTTTGGGGAGCGCTTACATTTTTTGACCCGCTCGCAGCTCTGCTCCTGTTCCTCAAGCCAAGAGCCGGAATTGTGCTTACGGCTGCGATCATCTTGGTCGACGTAGCTCACAACACCTTATACGTCGCATTGAAGCAGCAGTGGCTGGAGCCGTTCTATCTGTCCCAGTTGGCGTTCCTTATCTTTGTATTCCTGCTGTCCCCCATCGCTTGGCGCGGCTTGACTCCAGACGCTGTAATTACCAGTCCAGCTTGAACGTAATTCAGTCCGCTGATGCGGCAGTAGCTGATTGATTTCACTCGCCCGCTGCGTCGGCAGGCGCGCGCGAACCTCCTTCAGATAAGAATCGGGTCATGACCATTCAGCCATGCATGCAGTCTGGATCAACCGGGTGCCGATGCTAGAAGAACTCATTATCGACGATGATATTGGGCGCGCCGGGGTAGGGTGTCATTGGTCGGCGACTCGTCTAGACCGGGGGTTTATACCGGGCTGAGGGTTGCCACGCAGGTTGTTGGCGACTACCCTGAAAATGTTTGGATTGTTACGAGAGATTTTAAGCGTGGCGATTTTCGGTCAACCCACTTACGGATGAGGTGAACACAATGTTTTCTCATGAGGGTGCTGCAATAGAGGTATTGCTCTTCATTTTTGGCTTTGCCGGGTTTGCCCTGGCACTGTGGTTCGTTCATGCCTATTTTGAGCGAAAGACTAGAACTGGTGTAAAAAAACAACATTCAGGTCGTTAAGGCAGTTGAGTTTCGGCTGATGTTTCTTCGTAGACGTCTGCCGAACCTGCCGTCAGGGTGGCCACGCTCAGGGTGAGGGAGTCCATCTATTGAGATGCACTCTCCCGTGGGGCAAACTCCTGTTGCTTCATTGGCCGATAACAGGAGTTTACGGATGCCATTTCCACTGATGGAACAGAATGCCTTGAACCCTCAGTTGAGCGCACAAGGTGCGTAAAGCTGATCGCTTATTTCAATTGGTGAATCTGATTCGTATCCATCAGCCAATCTCTGCTGAACGACTGGCGAGCCGAATTGGCGTTTCCGTTCGCTCGATCTATCGATACATCGATGACCTTTCCTTCAGTGGAATCCCAATCTATGGGACCACCGGTGTGGGATATGCCTTGGACGCCGACTTCGAGATGCCGCCTTTAACGTTGAACAGGCTCGAACTGGATGCATTGATGCTCGGGATGGAAATGCTTTCAGCCTCCGCCGATAACGATCTGAGTGCTGCTGCAAGGATGTTGTTGAGCAAAATCTCAGCGTCTCTGGTCCATCACAAGGTTGACCCCAGCACGGCAAAAATCAGGGCACTTGGAACAACACCTTCCTCCACGCGTGGTCATCTGGCAACGCTTCGCGATGCCATCGAAAACACTCAGGCGCTGAAAATAACGTATACCCGTTTGGACGGTGCGGTTTCGCAACGCCTCATTTGCCCCCTTGGTCTTTTCTACTGGGGAGGAAAGTGGACAGTTGGAAGCTGGTGTTGCACCAGAACGGCTTACCGCGATTTTCGGGTCGATCGCATCACCTCCATCGCTGTTGCCCAACAACCATCACCCAACAATCCTGCCCTTGACCTCCAAGCGTATATGAAGCACCAGGCAAGCCAGTGGAAAGCGATCACCGCTACTGACACTACGCTGTCAGTATGAGCCACTGATAATGGGGACTCCTTAACACGCAGAAGGTCATTCCCATGCAGCACTCGTCTCATGTACTCGAACTTGCCATTTTCAAGGTCAAGCAGGAATGCGTTGCGCAAATGCCTGGGCTCCGCGCAGGGCTTCGTGAAACATTAAAGAGCTTTCCTGGTTTGATCGAGTACCGTGCCTACTGCCCTATGAGCGACGATCGAGTCTTCGTGGACTTGGCCATGTGGGACAGTCTTGAGAACGCGCAAAAAGCGGCAAAGGCGTTCAACGATGGCGATCCGAGATTCTCTGGGTATATGCACGCCATTGAAAACCTGACGTTCCTGAGTCACCTCGTTCCAGAGATGAGTTGACCCTCGACGGACTGCCAGAGCGGACAAGAGACACCGATGCCCTTGCTGTCAGGCATCGGTGTCGTTACTTCCAGCGTAAGTATCCTCAGAGAGACTGACGTTCGGGTCGTTGTTTCTGACGGGAGTACGGCGCACTGATGCAAGACATGTAACTTATGTCGCCCGTTTCACAGGGCTTGGAGTAGAGTGCGGATCGCTCTTCTTCCGGTCCGTATTCGTGAGTGATCGCATGAAATTGTTCCTAGGCATATTGGCCGTTGTGCTGCTGGCAGGTTGTTCGACGCTCTCTGAAACCTTCGATGATCGTCCACGTTGTGGTCCCCATCCGTATTGCGGGACCTCCACCGATATTGAAGTGATCAAGGCCGCAACGGATGAAAACGCCGGAGTGTTTCGTGCCTTGGTGCCGTTGGCGTTGATTGACCTGCCATTCAGCTTGGTCACCGATACGCTATTGCTGCCGTATACCGTGTTTGCTGAAGAACCGACTCGGAACTAATCGGACCCGCCCGAAGACTTCGCAGGTCCGTAGGCTGGGTTATCCAGACTCCCACGACTCAGAAACAACAAGCCCGCACACTCATGATGAGGTGCGGGCTCTTGATGACCCAAGCCTGCAATCAGAGACGCATGCCTTTGAACGGGTTCCAGCCTTGCTCACCTTTCACTTCCTTGAGGTAGTAGGCGTAGTTGGCCATGAGTGCGTACATCATCGACAGGGCGATGCTCAGGCCTGTACTCAACGGCCGAGGAAACTCCATGCCGAGGATTGCGAAAATCACGCTCAATGCGATATTGATCGCCAGGAAAATACCCAGCAGGGCGAGGTTTTTCTTCCAGAGGCCGAGGACGAACAGGTAGATAGGGCCGAAGAAAAATGCAATCACGTTGGCGTTGATGAGGATTTTCTTCTTGACGCCTGGCAGCGTCTTGACGGCTTCCTTGTAGCGTGGGTCGTTTGGTGCACCATAGGTTTCAAAGAAGTCAAAGCGTTCCTGCCACTTGGCGCTGTATTTACCCGTGCTTTGTACTTGTTCAGTTGTGCTCATTTTGCAAGGCTCCTGCTTTCCATTAGTAATTTTTCTTTCTTCCAAGAAATCCTGTGCTCTGTTTCTAGCGCATTGATTGCTTTGATCTTTGACAAAGGGCGCGAGTGAATCGCCTGAGGTGTTTATTTTGCCGTTTTATGGCCGTTGGTGTGGAACATTCCGCACTGGCCACTTGAGCGGTCGCCTGGTCTGTGACGTGCTTCACTCTATTTTTTTCAGCGGGGGCGCCGGCCGACTTTCAGGAGCGGCTGACGCTGTCTCCGTAGACACGGATCATGTCCAGCAGGTTCTTGACCCGCAACGGCAGGTTGCCGGCTGGATAGACCGCATGCATGCGCGGGTCTTCACCTGTGCTGGAGGTCAGCTTGTACTCGGGGAACACCCGCGCCAGGCGTCCCGCCGCCACTTCCGGCTCCGCCAGCCAGTCGGCCAGGCGGGCAATCCCGGCACCGGCCAGCGCAGCCTGGAACACCGCCGCGCCGGAACTGAAGCGAAACTTGGGGTGCACGCGAAAGCTGCCGGCCTGGCCCAGCCCACGAAAATTCCATTCCTTGAGAATCCGCGGTGCCGTGTGCAGGATCAATGCGTGCTGTTCCAGCGCCTCGATGGAAGCCGGCAGCCCGCATCGTTCCAGGTAGCCAGGGCTGGCGTAGAGGTAGCGCGAATAGCTCCACAGCGGGTAGCCGATCAGGTCGCTGGATTGTGGAAAGGCGCCACGAATCGAAAAGTCCAGCTTGCCCTTGACCGGATCGACCGCCGCATCGGTGAAGATCACATCCACGCTGACATCGGGATAACGCTGGCTGTACTGGGCGATCAACCCGGGGATCACCGTGTGGGCGAAGGATTGCGGTGCGGAAAAGCGGATCCAGCCGGTGGCCAGGCCGCTGAGCCCGGCCAGGTCCTCGTCCGCCTCACGTTGCAGATCGAGCATTCTGTAGGCGTGGGGCAGTAGCCGCTCGCCGGCCTCGGTCAGCGTCACGGCATTGGCCGAGCGATTGAACAGCTTGACCCCGCTGCGTTCTTCCAGCCCTTGAATGGCGCGGGTCAGCGAGCTGGGGGAGCGCCCCAGGCCGCGGGCTGCGACGACAAAGCTGCGCTTGCGGGCCACCGTCGCAAAGGCTTCAAGATCAGCCAACATATCCAGCGCCACCGGCTACCTCATTGCACTTTTCACAATATGACATTGCAACACAAAAAAGCCCTTTCCGTTAGCCTTCCCGCTCTCAGCACAAGGACGTAGCTAAACAGGAGCGATGGATATGTCGACGCTGGATGAAACACTCAGAAAAGCAACCGCTCTTGCGGGTGAAGCGACCCACGAATGGCGGGTGCCAAAAGCCCCCCTCTCGACCACCCACCCCTTTATTGCCAGAGCCTGATTCAATGTTCGATATCGTCCTGCTATGTGTCTTCGCCTTCGCCGCCGGCCTGATCGATGCGGCCGTCGGCGGCGGCGGCCTGATCCAGATCCCGGCACTGTTCAATGTGTTGCCCAGCGCCCAGCCCGCAGCGCTGCTCGGCACCAACAAGGTCGCGGCGGCCTGCGGCACGGCCTTTGCTGCGCGCTCGTTCGTGCGCAAGGTGGTGATCGACTGGAGCCTGGTGGTTCCTGCCGCTGGCGCGGCCTTTGTCATGGCCTTCGCTGGCGCGGCGACGGTATCGATCGTGCCGCAGGCACTGATGCGCCCGGCGGTGTTGGTGCTAATCATATTGATGGCGATCTACACCTTCTGGAAAAAGGACTTCGGCAGCCTGCACAAGCCCATGCGCATCGGCACCAAGGAGAAGCTGCTGGCGGTACTGATCGGTGGCGCCATCGGTTTCTACGACGGTTTGTTCGGACCGGGCACCGGCAGCTTCCTGATCTTCCTGTTCATTCGCTGCTTCGCCTTCGACTTCCTGCACGCCTCGGCGTCGGCCAAGCTGGTGAATATCGCCACCAATGTCGCGGCGCTGCTGTTCTTTATCCCGAGCGGCAACGTGCTCTACTTGGTAGCGCTGCCGATGGCGCTGTTCAATATCTTTGGCGCGCTGACCGGCACCTGGCTGGCGGTGCGCAAGGGAGTGCCCTTTGTTCGCGCGCTGTTCCTGGTGCTGCTGGTGATCCTGATCAGCAAGCTGTCCTATGACCTGATCTCGGCGGGTTGAGTTGCCCATTGCCCCGCCAAAAAGTGTTCGGCAAGCAGATTCAGCCCCATACTCTCGGTTTTTGCCCCGCAGATATTCAGAAGAGGCCCTGTTTTGTCGAATGTTGAACCCCACCTGCACGCGCTGACGTTGAATCACATCTACGACGGTTTCAAACAGCTGATCCCCATCTCTCTTTTCGTCGTCGTGTTCGGCGTTGCTTTCGGCCTGGCGGCTGCGCAAACGGGCTTGAGTGATACGTCAGCGGTGCTCATGAGCGCGCTGGTTTTTGCCGGCGCTTCTCAATTTGCCGCGCTGGACCTATGGGGCCAGCAAGTGCCGGTCGTTCCGCTGATGATCACCGTCTTCGCCATCAACGCCCGGCACTTATTGATGGGCGCGACGCTTTACCCGTGGCTGCGGGAGCTGCCCGTTGCCAAGCGCTACGGTGTCATGCTGGTTGTTTCGGACGCCAACTGGGCCATGGCGATGCAGGCGTTCAGTCGTGGCAAGCCGGGGCTCGGGCTTTTATTCGGCGGCGGCATTGCACTCTGGGTCGCGTGGATCCTGGGCAGTTGGCTGGGGCTTCATTTTGGCAGCGCCATTGAGAACCCGGTCAGTTTCGGGCTCGATATGGTGATGGGCTGTTTCTTGTTGGCGATGGTCGTCGGCGGGAAGAAAAACCTGCGCATGTTCATCATCTGGACCGTGGCGGCCTGCTCATCGCTGTTGGCTTACTGGTACTTGCCGGCGAACAGTCATGTCGTGGTCGGCGCTTTGGCGGGGGGCATTCTGGGCGCGCTGTGGATGGAGAAAAAACAATGAGCATTGAAACGGCGGGTTACGGCACCCTGGTTGTCATATTGATAATGGCCGCAGTGACATTGGCGACTCGGTGGGGCGGTGTTTTCGTGATGTCGTTCGTGCCGATCAACTATCGGGTGCAGCAGTTCATCACGGCCATGTCCGGTTCGGTGTTGGTGGCGGTGTTGGCTCCGCTGGCGGTTAAAGGTGACAACGGCGCGCGCCTGGCTTTGCTGACCACGGCAATCGTCATGCTGACACTGAAAAAACCGCTGCCGGCAATTGCGGCCGGCATACTTGCAGCTGCTTTAGCCAGGCAGTTCTGAAAGGTCGAGTCGCCCGCGAACAAGCGAGCGACGAAACCCCATCAATACCCAGGTCAAAAACTCAGCGCCGCCGCTTCCCCAAACGAGTGATCCTGTACGCCCGTCATGAAGTGCAGCGACATCTCCTGTGGCGCCTCGATGGGTGGAATTTCAAAACTCCCCACCACCTGACCCTGAAGCGCACTCAGCCGCATCGACTCTTCTTCCTTTAACTTTGCCATTCTCGCGTGATTCGCTGCGATTTCGTTGAGAGTTGACACGGTACATCTCCGTTTGCTGACCAAGCATTGATTAATTTGCCGCCGCGTCAGAATTACGTCGTTCTTGGCTGCTGAGACAGGCCAGTGCAAACCCTGAGCCAGACGTGGCCGCCTGTTGGCCCCGACACTCGACAGGTGACGAATGGCGGGCAGGCGTGCATTGACGTCGGCAACGTTGCAACCATGCCTCAACAATAAGTCACTGATAATACAATCCGCCCCCCCGATAGGGTCAGTCGGTCTCGGCGTTGTAGACGCTTGATCGGTATGTCGAATGCCTGTGCAGCACAACCACTGCGGCTCCGATCAGACTGGTGGCAACCGCCAGCAGCAGAATCACCCGCTGCGTTCCGACCGGCGCGGCCAGTACCGCGACCAGCAGGCCCGCGAGCGGTTGCGACAGGTTGTTGAGCAGTGTGATGACGCCGACGGTCTTGCCGAAGTCCTGGGGCGGAATGACTTGCTGGCGGAGGGTACGGAAGTAGACGTTGAACATTTTGTCGAAACCGACAATCAGCAAGAAACCGACGACGTAGCCCCCTGTGTTCGGGCTGAGGGCGGTGATGAAGGCGCCGACGGCAATCAGCGTGTAGGAGAGGGCACCCAGTAGTTTCAAGGGCAAGGTGACCCGAGCCAGGAGAAACAGGATGAGGATGGTGGTGACGGCACCGGCTGCCTGTAAGCCTGCGTAGTCATCCTTGCCGGCGCCGTAATGGCCGATGACCATGGCCGCCGAGGTGGCGAGGGTGACGCCGATGATCAGGTTGACGCCCACTGCCAGGCTGATGATCTTTTTCAGTTCCGCCAGGTTGCGAATGTGGCCTAAGGCAATGCGCAGCGGGTTCAGCCAGAGGTCGTGATGCTGCTCGAAGGTTTCCAGGGTGACCGAACTGATGCGTTGCCAGTACAGCATCGCCAGGTCCGCCAGCAGGAACAGCCCGGCAATCGCCAGCACCACCCAGTGCCACGCCCACACCTCAAGCAGCAGCGCAGCGATCAGCGGGCCCAGTACCAAACCGGTCTGGTCGGCGATTTGCGAGTAGGACAGGGTCTTGGTGTAGGTGTAGTGCTTGAAGATGTACGGCATCACCACTTCGCGGGCCATGATGCCCTGCGTGGTCAGCACGCCGCACAGGGCCGAGAGCGCGACGATCCAATAGATACCGCCGAAGACACCATGGAGCACGACCGTCACCCCGCAGGCGACGGCGCGATAGACCTGGCTGATGTGCAGGATGCGAATCGGCGAAAACTTGTCGCACAGCGCGCCGCAGATCGGGAACGCCAGGTAGCGTGGCAAGGACTCGACGAAAAAGGCCAGGCCTGCCCAGGCGACGCTGTTGGTGGTCTGGAAAACAATCAGCGGGACGATGAACAGCAAAATCTGGTCGGCCAACCGGGAGAGGAACATCGAGACGAAAAAAGCCAGGTAATCCTTGCGCATGAAACTCCTTGATTGCTGTGTTCAGGTGTTATCCGGTCCAGGCAAACGGCGCTCAGCGTGATATGGAACTAATATCATCGTTAGTCTCTATATCTTTACAGGGGTCATCCCTTTTTTGAGAGAACTGCCATGTTCAAATCGCGCTCGTTGATTGCTGCAGTGACCTGTTTCGCCCTGGCGGCTGGCCCTGGCATTGTTGTCGCGGACCCGGGCAACGGCAAGGGAAATGCTCAATTCGATCAAGGTCCTGGCCACGGACAGGGAGGCAAAGGCGGGCAAGGCAACAAGGGCGGTCAAGGAAATCCCGGTAACAAGGGTAACCAGGGCGGCAAAGGCAACCAAGGTGGTGGCGGCGGTGATTGGCATAACGGCCCGAGCCTCGACCGCGGCGGCATCCTCGGTGTGATTGGCGGATATCGCGATTACTGGAGCCCCGGCCCGGCGCTGCCGCCAGGCATCCAGAAAAATCTTGCACGAGGCAAGCCGTTGCCACCCGGTATCGCCAAAAAGCTCGATGGGCGACTGCTGGGGCGGTTGCCGCACTATGACGGTTATGAGTGGCAACAGGTCGGCACGGACCTGATCCTGGTGGCGATCGCCACTGGCATCATCTATGAAGTGCTCAATGGCGCGTTCGACTAAGTCGGAGTAATGCCAATCAGTTAAGCAAAACGCCTGTGGGAGCGAGCCTGCCCGCGAAAACGGTGGGTCATTCAACATTGATGTTGGCCGACTCGACGCCTTCGCGAGCAAGCTCGCTCCCACAATTTTTTCCGAGTTGTTCTCGGGTATCACACTCAGCACAAATCCCCTGTGGGAGCGAGTATGACCGGGAGAGCCAGGCCGGCCGCAAGGCCGCCTCGCGAGCAAGCTTTGCTCCCACAGATCTGACGGGTGTACAACTGGGAGAGTCAGGCCGGCTGTTAGGCCGCCTCGCAGTGGACGTTGATCTCGGGCATGCCGAGCCTAAGCGAGGCACCAAGTGGTGGGGCAAAGCGTTTTTGGTTTCTTTTGGCTGGTCCGGCTCCCGGCTTTTCCAAAAGTGACCCGCCGTCAGGGCGGAACCCTAAGTTGCCGTTACCGCAGCAACGGATATGTACTCAATCAACAAGAGCCAGCCCACTCCCACAGGTTTCGTATCAGCTTTCCAGTTGCCGCAAGCGTTTGTACAGGGTATTGCGGCTGACTCCCAGCCGTCGCGCCAGGTGTGAAATATTCCCGCCCACGGCCTGCAACTGACGGTTCAGGTCCTCGGCATCGTTCAGGTCCACCGTCATCGGCTCAGGCGTTTCCACCGGCTCCATTTCAAGGTCGACAAAGAAGTCGTCGGGCAGATGTTCCGGACGGATCGGCTGTTCCTCGGCCATCGCCAGGGCCACTTGCAACACGCTGCTGACCTGCCGCAGGTTGCCCGGCCATGGATGGCGCTCGAACAGGTCCAGTACCTCGCGGCTCAGGCCGGCCCATTGGGTCGGTTCGCGGTGGTGTTCCCAAAGGCGTTTGAACAGGGCCTGTTTGTCGCTGCGTTCGCGCAGCGGTGGCAGCTCCAGGGTCAGGCCGCCGATGCGGTAGTACAAGTCTTCGCGAAACCGCCCCAGTTGCACCTGTTCACGCAGCGAGCGGTTGGTGGCAGAGATGATGCGGATGTCCACCGGGAACAGCTCCGCGCTGCCCACCGGCTGTACGCAACGTTCCTGCAAGACTCGCAGCAGCCGGGCCTGGGTCGGCAGGGGCATATCGCCGATCTCGTCGAGGAACAGCGTGCCCCGGTCGGCCTTGCGGATCAGGCCGATGCTGCCTTTCTGATTGGCGCCGGTGAAGGCGCCTTTTTCATAACCGAACAATTCCGATTCCACCAACTCGGCGGGGATCGCTGCGCAGTTGACGGCAATGAACGGCTGTTTGCAGCGCGAACTGGCCTGGTGCAGGGCTTTGACGAAGACTTCCTTGCCAACGCCGGTCTCGCCGTGGATCAGCAGCGGAATGTCCTTCTCCAGCAAGCGCTCGGCCTGGCGCACGGCTTTCTCCACGCGGCTGTCACCGAAGTGCAGGGTGTTGAGGCTGATGACATGGGAGGCAGGAGCCGAGGCCGGCGTGGGCGCGGGCTCGGTGAACACGCGAGCCTTGATCGACACCTGGCTCGGGCGCCTGAGCAAGCACTGGAAACGATTGCTGCCGGACGCTTGCAGGGCGAACGGCAGGCCGTCGGGCTGGTTCAGCAGTTCCAGCAGCGAGACCTTGAACAGGCTTTCGATGCTGACCCGCGACAGGCTCAGGCCCAGCAGGTTGTCGGCCCGACGGTTGGCGGACAGGACCTGGCCGCTCTCATCGAAGATCAGCAGCCCGGCCCATTGGCTGTCGAGATTGTTCAGGCCGGTGTTGAAGGTCAGTTGGAAGTGTTCACCGCGAAACAGGTTGAGGATCAGCCGGTTCTCCACGGTCTGGCTCATCATCTTGACCATGCCCAGGGTATGGGAGGGCGGCAGGTAGCTGTCACTGGAGACGTCCAGCACGGCGATGACCTTGCGCTCGGCATCGAAGATCGGCGCGGCGGAGCCGGTCATGAAGCGATTGGCCTTGAGGAAGTGTTCATCGTGCTCGATGTGCACCGCCTGTTCGCAGGCCAGCGCGGTGCCGATGGCGTTGGTGCCTGTGCAGCGCTCCATCCAGCTCGCCCCGGCGCTGAAGCCATGGGCCAGTTTCGGTTCGATGAAGCGCTGGGTGCCCCAGGAGGTCAGCACTTGGCCCTGGTTGTCGGCCAGCATGATCAGGCAGTTGGAGTTGCTCAGGATGTTTTCGTAGTACGGCAGGACTTCCTGGTGAGTGGTCTGCACCAGTGAATGCTGGCTCTCCAGCAACTGGGCGATGCCTTGGGCGGGCAACTGGTCGAAGGCCGGCACGCTTTGATGGTTCAGGCCGAAGGCGCGGCAACGGGACCAGGAGGCCTGGATGATTGCCTCGTGAGACAAGGCTGGAGCAGGTGCGGCCATGGGGCACTCTCGCAGGAGCTGTTTTTATTGTTGTGGCAAGTCTCGCACAGACTCCTTGTGCTGGGGCAGGCCTGAATACCACTTCATACACAAACCCTTGTGGGAGCGAGCTTGCTCGCGATAGCGGTGGATCAGCAGTATTGATGTGGCTGACACACCGCTATCGCGAGCAAGCTCGCTCCCACAGAGGGCATGGCCAGGCTAGCCGAAAACGTTCTTTCAGTGTTGTTCAAAATTGTTCATTGTCAACCCAGGCGTTGTTCAGTTGTTCATTCATGGCTGTTCACTTGTGTTCATCAACGAACGTCTTTTTCCTACGGATAAATAGAAATTTTAAACAGATCAAGGGGTTGTGATTTCTGGCACGGCTTTCGCTTTCTAACTCGGGTCGCTTGACTCCAATAATAAAAAGGCCGAGCCATGTCATTAAAGCTTGAGCACATCTGTCGCACCGTCGAAGGCCAGACCTGGATCGACGATGCCAATCTGAGTTTCGAACCCGGATCCTTCAACGTTTTGCTGGGCCGTACATTGTCCGGCAAGACCAGCCTCATGCGCCTGATGGCCGGGCTGGACAAGCCCGACAGCGGCCGCATCCTGATGAACGGCGTCGACGTCACCAAGCGCCCGGTGCGGCTGCGCAACGTGTCGATGGTCTATCAGCAGTTCATCAACTACCCGACCATGACCGTTTTCGAAAACATCGCCTCGCCGCTGCGCCAGGCCGGTGTGTCCAACGAGGTGATCCAGAGCAAGGTGCTGGAAACCGCCAGGATGCTGCGCATCGAGAAATTCCTGCAGCGTCATCCGCTGGAGTTGTCCGGTGGCCAGCAGCAGCGCACCGCCATGGCCCGGGCCTTGGTCAAGGACGCGGAGCTGATTCTGTTCGACGAGCCGCTGGTGAACCTGGACTACAAGCTGCGTGAAGAGCTTCGCCAGGAAATGCGCGAATTGTTCCAGGCCCGCCACACCATCGCCGTCTACGCCACCACCGAGCCCAACGAGGCGTTGGCCCTGGGTGGCACCACCACGATCCTGCATGAGGGCCGGGTGATCCAGAGCGGCAAATCGTCCTCTGTGTATCACCAGCCGCAAACCGTGCTGGCCGCCGAATTGTTCTCCGAACCCCCGATCAACCTCATGCCGGGACGCATCGCCGGCAACGAGGTGAGCTTCGCCAATTTCGTGCACTTCCCGCTGAACGTCGACCTGCGCCCGGTGGGCGAGGGTGAGTTCCGTTTTGGCGTGCGCCCCAGCCACATTTCCCTGGTGCCGAGCAACGACGACGACCTCGAACTGGCCGTGACCGTCGAGGTGGCCGAGATCAGTGGCTCGGAGACCTTCCTGCACGTGCGCAACGAGCATTTCCTGCTGGTGTTGCACTTGCCAGGGGTGCATGAGTACGACGTGGATGCGCCGATTCGCATCTACATTCCGACCCATAAACTGTTTGTCTTCGACGCCCAGGGCAAGCTGGTCCAAGCCCCAGGGCAGCGTATCGCGAGGGTTGCCTGATGGCCGAAATTCGTTTGCAGAACCTCGCCCACAGCTACACCAGCACGCCGGCGGGCCCCGAGGATTATGCGATCCGCGAGATGAACCACATCTGGGAGCAGGGTGGCGCCTATGCACTGCTCGGGCCTTCGGGCTGCGGCAAGTCCACGTTGCTCAACATCATTTCCGGACTGCTCAGCCCTTCCGAAGGGCAGGTGATGTTCGACAGCAAGATCGTCAACGAGCTGACCCCGGAACGGCGCAACATTGCCCAGGTGTTCCAGTTCCCGGTGGTGTACGACACCATGACCGTATTCGACAACCTGGCATTCCCGCTGCGCAACCAGGGCATGGCCGAGGCGAGGATCCACACCAAGGTGCAGGAAATCGCCGAGGTCCTGGACCTGCAGAACCTGTTGGATAAAAAGGCCCGCAACCTCACCGCCGACGAAAAACAGAAAGTCTCCATGGGCCGCGGGCTGGTGCGCGACGATGTGTCGGCGATCCTGTTCGACGAGCCGCTGACGGTGATCGACCCGCACCTGAAATGGAAACTGCGGCGCAAGCTCAAGCAGATCCACGAGCAGTTCAACATCACCATGGTCTACGTCACCCACGACCAGTTGGAGGCCTCGACGTTCGCCGACAAGATCGCCGTGATGTACGGCGGCCAGATCGTGCAATTCGGCACGCCCCGGGACTTGTTCGAGCGCCCCAGCCACACCTTTGTCGGCTACTTCATCGGCAGCCCGGGGATGAACCTGATCGAGGTCACGGCACAGCCCGGTGGCGTCGGTTTCGCCTCGACGCACTTGCCTTTGTCCGAAACCTTGCAACGTCGGGTCGCCGAAGCCGAGGGCAAAAGCCTGAAGGTCGGTATCCGTCCCGAGTTCGTGCATGTCTGGGACGGCCCTTACGACGATGCGATGCGCGCTGACGTGGTCCACGTCGAAGACCTGGGCACCTACAAGATCCTGACCCTCAACCTCGATGGCGTACCGCTGAAAGTGCGCCTGGCCGAAGACAAGCCTGTGCCCGAAGGCACCGCGTACATCAGTTTTCCGGGCCAATGGCTGATGGTCTATGCCGATGAATACCTGCTGGAACCGTTGAGTGAGGTGCAGCCATGAACAAGGTGCAGAACAACAAGGCCTGGTGGCTGGTATTGCCGGTGTTCCTGCTGGTGGCCTTCAGTGCCGTGATCCCGATGATGACCGTGGTCAACTATTCGGTGCAGGACATCTTCGACCAGTCCAGCCGCTACTTCGTCGGCGCCGACTGGTACAAGCAGGTGCTGCTCGATCCACGGCTGCACGATTCGCTGCTGCGCCAGTTCATTTACTCGGCGTGCGTGCTGCTGATCGAAATCCCCCTGGGCATCGCCATCGCCCTGACCATGCCGACCAAGGGCAAATGGTCGTCCCTGGTGTTGATCATCCTGGCGATCCCGCTGCTGATTCCCTGGAACGTGGTAGGCACCATCTGGCAGATTTTCGGCCGCGCCGACATCGGCTTGCTGGGCTCCACCCTCAATGGCCTGGGCATCAACTACAACTATGCGGCCAACACCATGGACGCCTGGGTCACCGTGTTGGTGATGGACGTCTGGCACTGGACTTCGTTGGTAGCGCTGTTGTGCTACTCGGGGCTGCGGGCGATTCCGGACGTGTACTACCAGGCCGCGCGGATCGACCGGGCTTCCAGCTGGGCGGTGTTCCGGCACATCCAGTTGCCGAAGATGAAGAGTGTGCTGCTGATCGCCGTGATGCTGCGCTTCATGGACAGTTTCATGATCTACACCGAGCCGTTCGTACTCACTGGCGGCGGGCCGGGCAACGCCACCACGTTCCTCAGCCAGACCCTGACGCAGATGGCTATCGGCCAATTCGACCTGGGCCCGGCGGCGGCGTTTTCCCTGGTGTACTTCCTGATCATTCTGTTGGTGTCCTGGCTGTTCTACACCGCCATGACGCATTCCGACGCCAACCGTTGAGGCCCGCACGATGAGCAAGAGAAAGCTGATACCCCTGCTGATCTACATCCTGTTCCTGCTGGTGCCCATCTACTGGCTGCTGAACATGTCGTTCAAGAGCAACACCGAGATCCTTGGCAGCCTGACTTTGTGGCCGCAGGATTTCACGTTCCACAACTACAAGGTGATCTTCACCGACCCGAGCTGGTACACCGGTTACCTCAACTCGCTGTACTACGTGAGCCTGAACACGGTGATTTCCCTATGCGTCGCGTTGCCGGCGGCCTATGCGTTTTCCCGTTACCGGTTCCTGGGGGACAAGCACCTGTTCTTCTGGCTGCTGACCAACCGCATGGCCCCACCGGCGGTGTTCCTGCTGCCGTTCTTCCAGCTGTATTCGTCCATCGGGTTGTTCGACACCCATATCGCCGTGGCCCTGGCCCACTGCCTGTTCAACGTGCCGCTGGCGGTGTGGATCCTCGAAGGGTTCATGTCCGGGGTGCCGAAAGAAATTGACGAGACCGCCTACATTGACGGCTACAGTTTCCCCAAGTTCTTCACCAAGATATTCATTCCGTTGATCGGCTCCGGCATCGGTGTCACGGCATTCTTCTGCTTCATGTTTTCCTGGGTCGAGCTGTTGCTGGCCCGGACGTTGACCTCGGTGAATGCCAAGCCGATCGCGGCGGTCATGACCCGTACGGTGTCGGCGTCCGGTATCGACTGGGGCGTGCTGGCGGCGGCGGGGGTGTTGACCATCCTGCCGGGCATGCTGGTGATCTGGTTCGTTCGCAACCACGTGGCCAAGGGCTTCGCCCTGGGCCGAGTCTGAGGAGTCGATGATGGAATGGATGAATTGGACCGTCCCCACGGCGGTATTTTTCGGGGTTATCGCCTTGTTTCTGGCAGGCATGACCACCTGGGAGTTGCGTTCGCCGAGCATCCCTCGGCGTGGTTTCCTGCCGATTACCACGACCCGTGGCGATCGGTTGTTTATCGGTCTTCTCGGTAGCGCCTACCTGCACCTGCTGGTAATCGGCGCCACCGACTGGAGCATCTGGATAGCGTTCGCGTTGTCTTGGGTGTGGCTGTTGGCAGTGATGCGGTGGGGCTAGTCGCGAAGGTTCGCCGATCAGGCTCTTAAACCCAAACAGGAGGTCTCTATGTTCAATAAAAACAATAAGCTGCGACATAGCGTTTCATTGGCAGCCATGCTGGCACTCAGCGGGCTGAGTGCTGCGGCCTGGGCCGACGCCTATGAAGACGCCGCTAAAAAATGGATCGGCAGTGAATTCAAACCGTCGACCTTGACGCAAGACCAGCAGCTTGAAGAACTCAAATGGTTCATCAAGGCATCCGAGCCGTTTCGCGGCATGAAGATCAACGTGGTGTCGGAAACCCTCACCACTCACGAATACGAGTCCAAGGTACTGGCCAAGGCCTTTACCGAAATCACCGGGATCCAGTTGACCCACGACCTGCTGCAAGAAGGCGACGTGGTGGAGAAGATGCAGACGGTGATGCAGTCGGACAAGAATATCTATGACGGCTGGGTCAACGATTCGGACCTGATTGGTACGCACTTTCGCTACGGCAAGACCGAATCGATCACCGACCTGATGGCCAACGAAGGCAAGGCCTACACTTCGCCAACCCTGGACATCAAGGACTTCATCGGTATTTCCTTCACCACTGCGCCGGACGGCAAGATCTATCAGTTGCCCGACCAGCAATTCGCCAACTTGTACTGGTTCCGTGCCGACTGGTTCGAGCGTCCGGAGCTGAAGGCCAAGTTCAAGGAGAAATACGGCTACGAGCTGGGCGTACCAGTGAACTGGTCGGCCTATGAAGACATCGCCAAGTTCTTCTCCGAAGACGTCAAGGAAATCGACGGCAAGCGTATCTACGGTCACATGGACTACGGCAAGAAAGACCCCTCCCTGGGCTGGCGCTTCACCGATGCCTGGTTCTCCATGGCTGGCGGCGGCGACAAGGGCCTGCCCAACGGTCTGCCGGTGGACGAGTGGGGTATTCGCGTCGAAGACTGCCATCCGGTCGGCTCCAGCGTCACCCGTGGCGGCGATACCAACGGCCCTGCAGCGGTGTTCGCCACCACCAAGTACGTGGACTGGTTGAAGAAGTACGCGCCGCCGGAAGCGGCGGGCATGACCTTCTCCGAATCCGGCCCGGTACCGTCCCAAGGCAACATCGCCCAGCAGATTTTCTGGTACACCGCGTTTACCGCCGACATGACCAAGCCGGGCCTGCCGGTGGTGAACGCCGATGGCACGCCGAAATGGCGCATGGCACCTTCGCCACGTGGTCCGTATTGGGAGCAGGGCATGAAGCTGGGGTATCAGGACGTGGGTTCCTGGACATTCATGAAGTCCACGCCTGAGAAACAGAAACTCGCGGCCTGGCTCTATGCGCAGTTCGTGACGTCCAAGACCGTGTCGCTGAAGAAGACCATCGTTGGCCTGACGCCGATTCGTGAGTCGGACATCAACTCCCAGGCGATGACCGACCTGGCGCCGAAACTCGGTGGCCTGGTGGAGTTCTACCGCAGCCCGGCCCGCGTGCAATGGACCCCGACCGGGACCAACGTGCCGGACTATCCGCGCCTGGCGCAACTGTGGTGGAGCCACATCGCCGAAGCCGCCAGCGGCGAGAAGACCCCGCAGCAGGCCCTCGATGGCTTGGCCAAGGACCAGGATGCGATCATGACGCGCCTGGAACGCTCCAAGGCCCAAGCCACCTGCGCCCCGAAAATGAACCCCGAGCGCGACGCGCAATACTGGTTCGACCAACCGGGTGCACCGAAGCCGAAACTGGCGAACGAGAAGCCTAAAGGTGAAACCGTGAGCTACACCGAGCTGTTGAAATCGTGGGAGGCAGCACGCAAGTAAAGCCCCAAGCGTGAAAGCGAACGGCACCGAAAGGTGCCGTTTTTTTTGCGTGCGCTTGCACAGTTTTTCCGCGTCGCTCACAGACCTCGCGTACACCACAAATCCCTTGCTCGCGAAGGCGGTGGCACATTCAGCATTGATGCAAGCAGACCCACCGCTATCGCGAGCAAGCTCGGCTCCCACAGGTATCGGCAGTGAGCACTGATCCTGTAAACAACCAAAGAACTGTGTGGAGGGCGATCTGTGGGAGCAAAGCTTGCTCGCGATAGCGGTGTGACAGTCAATGAAGGTATTGGGTGTCAGCCGGGGACCTGTGCGTTAGCCGGCCTTGGCCGAGCTTACCTGGGGGCGTTCGGCCATGGGCGATGGCTTGTTTTTCATCAACGTGTCCAGCGCTTGCCGGTAGTTTTTGCCCGCCAGGCTCATGCTGTTGTTATGCGTCGCCCCCGGCACCAGCAGCAGGCGCTTGGGCTCCCGGGCGGCGTTGAACAGTTGCTCGCTGAAGCGCGGTGGTACGTAGCGATCGGCAGAGCCATGCACCACCAGCAGCGGCATGTTGATCTCGCCGATTTTGTCGATGGAGTCGAATTTCTGCGACAACAACCAGCGCACCGGCAGGGACGTATTCGCCATCGCGGTGGCGACATCGCCCAGGGAGGTGAACGTGGATTCGATGACCAGGCCTCGGACCTGGGCAGCGCCATTCTTCGCGGCCTCCTGGCCCAACTGCGCAGCGAGATCCACCGCGACGGCACCGCCCAGAGAATGACCGTAGATCAGTCGCAGGGCCGGGTCCGGTTGCAGTACCTTGAGACGCTCCCAGGCGATGCGCGCATCTTCATAGACGCTGGCTTCCGACGGCAGATCCCCATGGCTTTTGCCAAAGCCACGGTAATCGATAGCCAGCACCGAATAGCCCAGCGCCCTCAGTTGCTGGATACGAAACAACTGGCCGGTCAAATTCCAACGCACACCGTGCAAGTACAGGATGGCCGGCGCATTCTTGCGTTCGGCCGGCCACCACCAACCGTGGATATTTTCCCCGGCCTTGAAGCTCTTGGGCTTGAGATCGAATTCCTGCACGCCGCTGGGAAGCCCACTGAACCAGCTCGCGGTCCCCGGCTCGATGCGAAAGACCAGCTCGCGTTCCTTATGCTGCAGCACTGCACAGCCCACCGGCAGCCCGACCACCATTGCGCTCATGACAAGGAAGGCCAGCCAGCGCCGCCGAAGGCGAGAGAATAAAGGTAAAGGCATCGACGCAATTCGCTACTCGAAACTGAAGATGCCTTGTAGCAGATTCTCCGAAAGCGGCGCAGGGATTTCGGACGGTCGTGGCGAGGTAGCAAACGCCCTCGCCACAGGTATACACCGCGTCCCTGTCAGTGCACATCCCCATACTCAACCAGCGTCAATACCTGCGCGGTCCGGCCGTACGCGACCTTGGGCACGCCCGCCAGGCGCTTGTTCAGTACTTGGGTCAACGACTCGCCTGGCCTCAGGCTGGCATCGCCAAAATCCTCGTCCAGTTGCATCGGATGCACGATGACCTCAAGCGAGCCATATGCCGGTGGCGCGGCGTAGTCCAGGTCGGCCGGGGTGCAAACGTAGTCCGCTGTCGCACCGCACAGGCTGCGAATGCGCCGGTTGAACAGGGTTTTGAAGATACGCTTGGGCGGGGTCAAGTTCGCCCCCAGGTTGCGCGCCAGGCGCATGGGCACGCCTTGCCTGGCGGCGAAGCGGGCCACCAGTTCGCCGATGGGCCAGATGTTGTGCACATGTTGATGGGAGTCGAGATGGCTGGGACGCAGGCCGCGGTCCAGGCAGTGTTGCCATTGCGCCTGCAGTTCATCTTCCACTGCCGCCAGATCCTTTGAACCCAGGCGCAGGCAATAACGCGACAGGTTCAGGTCGAACTGGCCATTGGCGTCGCAAAAAACCGGGCGCGAGGTGATCGCCTGGCCCAGCGGCGGGCCGTAGCTGAGGTTGAAATGCAGGCCAACGTGGCCGTTGAGCAGCGGTTGCCGGGCCATTTCACACGCCTGCTCGAAACCCGGCATGTTGGCCATGGCCGTGGCCGAACTGATCACGCCGGTCTCGAAGGCCCGCAGGATCAGCGCGTTCTCACTGAGGCTGAGCCCGAAGTCGTCAGCGTTGACGATCACTTGACGCGGCATCTGTCTTCTCCTGGTTTTTAGGGGGGGACGATGCCGTCGTCGCGGTCGGTTTGCTTCGGCGTTTGCCAAACCATGGCTTCAAGCTTTTCCAGAGTCGCAAGGCAAATCCCAGAAGCAAACCACCGGGCTGCCATGAATAGAAACTCCAGCGCCAGTGTTCCAGTTGGCCGGTCATGCGTTCGTGTAACTGATGGCTGGAGTTCTCCAGGCTGACCCGTGATGCGTCGATCCAGCGCCAGTTTTCGTCCAGCCCCCAGCGAATCCACTCCTCGAGCAACACCCGGCCGCTGCCCAGGTCGGCATGCTGCGGCAGGAACGCCAGGTTGTAGTCGTACAGCCGCCCCTGGTCCAGCAGGCCGAGGCGATAGCTGATGCATTCGCCGTTCAGCTCCAGCATCACCACCCGCACCAGGCCTTGGGCGGCGAGGGCGGTGAAGGCGAGGTTCATCCATTGCCGGCGCCCGGGGTCGGCGAAGATGCCGACGCCTTCCTCGCCTTTCCAACTGGCCGCCTCGACATCGGCGAGGGTCCGCAACAGCTGGCCCATGCTGATGGCGTCCGGTTTCACCCGGAGGATCTCGGCACCGCAGGCAGCGATCCGCTTGCGGGCCCGGCGCAACTTGTAGCGTGGGTCGCCAGAGATTTCCTGATGGTCATTGTCGCTGATCAAATGCACTGGCACCCGGCAACTCAGGCGGCGCTCTCCGGTGGAACTCAGCGCCATCCAGGCGCTGAGGACGCTTTGCTCACCGACCGGCTCGATCACTTCATTCAATTGCAGCAGTGCGTGGGGCAAGTGCTGACGGATCTGCGTCAGCGCCTGCCCCATGCCTTCGGCGTCCAGGCGCACCATCAAGGCGATGCGGTCGGCCAATGGATAACCCAAGTGACGCAACACCCGGAACCGCAGCCCGCCGATACGCTCACGCCCCGATACCAAGGGCAGGCACAGGCACAGTGTCTGGTCTTGCCAGCCCAGCAACACGTGCAGCTGCTGGTCCGGCAGCAGGGCGAATTCCGCCGCTTGCAGCCAAGCCAGGGTGTTGAAGGGCGTAGCGTCGGGCACCTGGGTTCGCAGCTGTTCATAAGCTGTCATGGGAAAGTCCTCGGCGCCCAGGGAGCGACACCATTGGAACCGGATCGCCATGGGGGTCAGGCCGCCGCAGTCGAAGCAACCGGCTGGGCCGGTTTACGAAAGGCGTCCAATGCCGAGCCGTTGTAAAGCGTGTCGTGGAAAAAACGCCAGCGACCGAACAGTCGATACATGTGGGTGATCTTGCCGCGCTCCTGGAAGCCCATGCGCAGGTGCATCTTGATCGCCGGGATGTTTTGCAAGTCGCAGACATCGACCATCGTGCTGCAACCTTTGTCCGCCATGACTTTCCACATCTCCAGCTGCATGTCCGCCGATATACTGGAGCCCCAGTATTTACGAATCGCCTCGCCACCGAACTGAAAGTACTCGCCAGGCTTGATCGGGAAGTTGCATTGGTAGAAATGGCGGTCGAAATAGTCTCGCGTACTGCCCCAGGCGAACCCCACTGTGTCGCCTTGATCATCCAGGTACATCAAGCCTGTGTAGCCTTCGGCGGCCAGTTCGCGCATGGTTTTGACGCGGTCGCCGAAATACCGGGCAAAAGCGTCGGCATTGCTGACCGTGATGAACTCCAGGCGCATCGGCGGGTAGGCCTTGAGGTTATGCGGGGGCAGTGGAGTGCGCACATCGTGTTCCAGCCACACCAGTTTCGAGTGGAGAAACACGTAGCGTCTGAGCAGCTGTTTGAAGACGGCGCGCAGGCCTTTTTTCTGAATGCGGTCACGCAATTTCTGCAGAACGTTCATGGTGCCTCCTGACGGGTGGCGGGTTGGGGGGAAACGGGAGCGGTCCAGCTCAGGGCAAACAGGGTTTCTCCTGGCAGGAGAAAGCGGATCTGCCCGGCGTCGCAGTTGAACGGGGCGCTGAGGCTATGGTTGTCGGGGCCGAAATACACCAGCTCGGCTTTCGCCTGGGGGCAGGGCACGCCGTCCAGGCTGACCTGTTGCGGGCGGGTGCTTTTGTTCACGCCCAGCAGGCCGCGTCTTGCGTCGGTGGCCATGGCCAGCACGTCGACTTCAAAGGCGTCGTTGTCCAGGCGCAACACCTGTTCGAGCCAATGCTGTTGGATGAATTGCTGGGCCAGCCCCACCGGCTTGAGTTCCAAGCGCTGGTTGTCCAGCACTCGCACCATGCCTTTTGGGTACTCCGGTTCGTCGGCGGACTGGAACCAGTTGAGCATGTCCAGCCAACCGTCCGCCGAGGCATTGATCACCACGGACGTCCACCACAGGGCGGCGTAATGGGTTTCCTGGTCGTAGGGGCTCAGGCTCGAGCCGCTGGACATGTTGGTCTGATCCAGCAACAAGGCCTTGCGCGGCCGGCCGTTACTGTCCAGGCCCACCAGGTCGGCGGCGCGGCGCACGCTGTTGCGATAGACCCGGGTCGCCAGCAGGTCGCGGATCATCCATTCGTGCCAGGCCAGGGCGTCGATCTGGTCACTGGACTCGGCCAGCAAGCGTCGCGCCCAGTCGATCCCGCGTCGATCAGCGGCGTTTTCCGCCAGGGGACCATTGGTGAACCGGGAGCTGGCCGGTATGGCAATGCGCACCCCGGCGCGGGTGTTGGCGGGGTCGGCGCGAACCTGGCTGGCCATGCTCTTGAACACCTGCTGGAAGCTGGCGAAGTCCGGGTAGTTGAGGTTCGGCTCATCGGCGAAACTGAGGTAGTGGAGGCCTTTGCCGTCCATGGCGCGAGTCGACTTGAGCCAGGCCTGCAAGCCGCTGGTGCTGACGCGATCGGCCTGCAGGTCGGCCTTGCGTGCGCTACCGGCCAGCAGGGTGATGTCCCGGGTAATGCCGAAGCGGTCCTGGTACAGGCGCCGGAACCTATCTTCGTGGTCCGGCTTGGCAGCGGTGACGTCGACAAAACTGTAATAAGTGGCGGCCTGGGGCTTGAGGGTATCGATTACCGGGTAGGCAGAGGGCGGGGGCATGGCGTAGGGCAGGGAAATGCCCAGTTTCGGGGTTGTTCCCAGGACGTCGCCATAGAGTTTCAGGTGAGCCTGCCCCGGGTCCTGGCGCAGCGGCTGCAGGTGCTCAGCGGTCTGGGCGAACAGGTTCGCCGTGCCGTCCAGCCAGAACGCTGCCTTGCCGTTGCCCTGCAACTGCAAACGCCAGGTTTGCTCGACGTTGGCAACGGGCAGGGCGACCTGATCGAACTGCCAATAGGCCGGGTATGGCTTGAGGTTCAGCTGCACCTGTTTGCCATCGGTCACGCGCCGGGCTTGCAGGCTGCGCACACCGCCGTGGAACTTGCCTGCCAGCACGGCTTGTTCACCGGGGGCGACCTTGAAGTACAACTCATCGCCGTCATGGGTTTCAGCGCTGAAATGCACCTTGGCCGGGGCGAACATCGCTTGGGTACGGGCGTCGTGCTCGACGGTGTAGCGGCGGAAACTGTAGCCGGGAATTTCCAGTCGATAACTGGCGGCTCCCGGCAGCAAGGGCCACTGCTGCTCGCCACGTTCCTGGGTCGCCTTGATCAAGCGCTCACCCACCAGGCGCCCCTGGCCGTTGAGCAGGTACAGGTGTTCTGAATTGGCGTTGGCCTGCCAGGCCGGGACCCAGCGCACGGTCACGTAATCCGGGCGGTCGGTCTGCAGGTACAGGCTGCCGTCGCGGATGCCGGTCCATTGCATCGCCGCGCCCTGGGCCAAGAAGGCCAGGCTCCAGAGGCACAGGCCAGCAGCCATTTTCCACCAACGCTGCCAAACCGCCATCGCGAGCAAGCCCGCTCCCACAGGGCAATCAGCAACCCCTGTGGGAGCGAGCTTGCTCGCGATGGCGGTTTGGCAGGCAACCACACTCATGCCGATTTCCCCAACAGCATCCGGCGCATCGGCAGCAAGTCGCTGGGCAGGATGATCAGTGTCTGCCACAGCGCCACGCCGCTGAGGCGGCAGTACATGGCCAGCAGCGCCACGGTCACGCCCAGGTAGGCGATTGAAGACGCGGCGGCGGCCCCGACGATGCCGTAGCGGGGAATCAGGATCAGGTTCAGCGCCAGGTTCAGAACTGCGCCCACGCCCATCAACAGCGAAACCGTGCCGGGGCGGTTCTTGCCCAGCAGATCCAGGCGCAGGATGCTCGCGTAGCACAGCCCGAACAGCCCCGGCAGTAGCGCCAGCAAGGCGGGATACGCCGGCTGGTAGGCGGCGCCAAACAAGGTAACGATCAACCATTGACCGATCAGCGCCATACTCAGGCAGGCGCCGAGCATCACCGTGGCGGTCAGGCGCAGGGCCAGGGGCGTCAGGCGCTGCATGTCGCTGTCCTGTTGCAACAGGCGTTTCATCAGCGGCGTGGTGACAGCTTCGGGCACGATCAGCAGCAGTTCGGCGGCGGCGCTGGCCATGGCGTAGTGACCCAGGGCCGTGCTGCCCAGCAGGGCACCGATGAACAGGAAGTCCGAGCGCAGCAGCACTTGCTGGAACAGCAGGTCCGGGTGGCTGCGGGCACCGTAGCGCAACAATTCGTTCTGACCGGTGCGATCCCAGCGCAGGGTGACCACATGATCGCGGCGCAACCACACCCAACCGGCCAGCACCACCAGGCTCAAGCCGGCCAGCCAACTGATCAGCGCCGCTTCCAGGGCGGCGTCTTTCCACATCCAGAACAGTGCAACGAACAGCAGCAGGGGCGCCAGGGATTCCATCAGGCGCAAGGCATTGAAGGCGCCCACTCCGCCGCAAGCATTGTGCATCGTCAGCAGACCGCTCTTGAGCACGGTCAACGGCACGGCCAGCAACAGCAACCAGGCGAGCAATCCCAATTGCGTGGCGATGTCCAGTTCGCCGCCGAACTCGCGCACCAGCGCCACCACCAGCAAGGTTAACAAGCCAGCCAACAGGCAGCCGAAGACCAGCACCTGGCTGAGCAGCAGACCCATCGAGCGCTGCTGCGCCGCCTGATAACCCACGGCGGAATTCAGGCCACCGCTGGTGGCGGCGCTGATCAGGTCCGGCAGGGTGCTGAGCAAGGCGAACAGCCCGCGTTCACTGGGTCCGAGAATCCGCGCCAGCAGCACATTGCGCAGCAGGCGCAGGCCGATCATCGCCAGGCGCGTGCCCATGCTCAGTGCCAGGTGCTTGAGGTAATGAGCGCGGCTCATGGGCGTGTTCCTCGGCGAATGCGCCAGGCCAGTAATTCAGGGTGGTGGGCGTTGCTCTGGCTGACGCCGAAACGCGGCAGGTTCAGCGGGTCACCGTCGTTGCGATACAGCCCCGCCTCGGTGCCGAGGGCGAAGGCAAAACCGTGGGCCGCCACCTGTTGGCGTACCCGGGCATCGTGATCGCCGTTGGGGTAGCAATACACCGGCAAAGGATGGGCGCAGCCGTTTTCCAGGGCGATCCAGCTGCGCGTCAGTTCTTCGTGCAGGCGCTGGTCATCCAGCCCGGTCAGGATCGCGTGGCTGGCGCCATGGGGGCCGAAGCGGACCAGCCCGGAATCTTCGAGCATGCGTACCTGGGGCCAGTCCAGGGCCTGGGGCTGGGAACCCTGCGGGCAGGCGTCGGTGAGGTCGCTCAATGTGTGTGCATCGAGACTCTTGAGACTCTGCAGGTAATGCAGCAGCGCCAGGCTGCGGCGCTCGTCGTCGATGTCATCGAGCAGCACCGGCAACGGTCGGCCGACGTGCTGCAAATGCTCGATCAATGAGCGCCGTGCCACCTGGCCATGGCTGCCCCAGAGGGTTTCACCGATGCTTTCCCACCAGAAGTGCTGGCGACTGCCGATGAAATCGGTGGAGAGGAAAATACTCGCTGGCACCTGGTATTGGCGCAGCAACGGAAAGGCATTCATGGCGTTGTCGCGCCAACCGTCGTCGAAAGTCAGGGCGACCCGCGGGCGGTTCGGAACGCTCTCAGGGTCGGCCAGCAACAAGCTCATCAGCGGCACACACTCGAAATGCCGTAGCAGCCAGATCAGCAGATGTTCAAACGCTTCGGGCCCCACGCACAGCTCGTTGCGATGGGGCAGTTCGGCGGCACGGTCGTTGTTCAGCACGCGATGGAGCATCAGGATCACGCCGGCGCCACGCAGGGGATGGCGCCCCAGGGACGTGTTCAGGTACAGCCAGCCGCCGGTGCGCTTGAAGACTTGTTTGATCGACATCGGCCGTACTCCTTAGCGATTCTGCTCGGGGTTCCACTGGCTATAGCGCTGGCCCCGCAGGAACTGCCAGAGCCCGATGCTCATGCCCGCCAGCGTCACCAGCACGAATGCGGCCAGGCGAAAGGGCCGGGGCAGGCGGTGGCGCGCGTCCATCAAGCCGATCAGTGCCATGGCGTAGCCGAGCAATTGCGCCACCAGGCTCAGGCGATAGAACGGATGGTCGTTCCACAGCCAGGCATTGCTCAGCAAGAGCGGCAGCAGCAACACCGGCGCCAGGCGGCGGATCAACTTGTGGCTGATCAACCCAATGGCGTAGAGCCCATGGCGCAGCGGGTTGAGCAGTTCCCGGCGCTGAGCCAGGCTCTGCAGTCCGCCGACGGTGACCCGCTGGCGACGGCGAAACTGCTTGTCGGCTTCGTCCACACCCTGGTCGGTCACCCGGGCCATGGGGGCATAGACGATGGACTTGCCGGCGGCTGGCGCGCAGGTGCTGAGGAAAAAGTCATCGTTGACCTGGGCCGGTATCGGTTGGAACAGCACCCGGCGCAGGGCCAACAGCGCACCGTCGGCCGAGACCATGCAACCGGTGCGACTCTCCACCCGACGCAACCAGCCTTCGTAATGGCGATACAGGCTGTCGCCCAGGCTCAGGCCCTTGCCCGGCACCGGGATTTCCATGTGCCCGGCACAGGCACCGACTTCCGGATCGCCCAAGGGTGCCAACAGATGGCTGAGAGTGTCGCTGGCCCATTGGTTATCGGCGTCGGTGAACACCAGGATTTCGCCGCTGCTGTGGGCGACACCGGTATTGAGGGCGGCGGCCTTGCCCTGGCGCGGCAGGTCGAGCACGGTGATGCGCGGGTCGATCACCTTGCGTGCGCAGGCCACCGTGTCGTCGGTGGAGCCGTCGCTGGCGAGGATGATTCGCAATGAATGGGCCCGATAATCCTGGGCCAGCAAGGTGCGCAATTTTTCCTCGATGTGCCGCGCCTCGTTGTGGGCGGCAATGACGATGCTCACGTCCATCGGAAACGCCTTGCCGTAGCGCCGCATCGGAAACAGCGGCGCCAGCAGGCTCAACATCAAGGGATAACCGAGGTAGGCGTACACCGGCAGCAACAGGCACGACCAGTAAATGAATTCAGCCACGGGCAGGTCTCCTGGCATTCCAATGACACAGATTGAGCAGCAGTGCGGCGCCGGTCAGGTGCAGGCGCACCCCGTGCAAGGCCCACAATTGCAAGGTCAGGCGCGGATCACGCCGGCTCTGGCGCAGGCTCAGGAACAAGGGTGGCAGGGTGGTGACCAGCAACAACGTCAGCGCCAGGTGCAATTGCCCCTGGAGCAACGCGAGCACCGCCAGCAGGTCCAAGCCCCAGGCGCCAATGGACAGCGCCGGGAAGCGCAGCAGGCGCAGGCTCGGGCCATGGCTGCGGAGCAATTGCAGATGGCTGCCCTGGCGCCACAGTTCCTTGCTCATCCACTCGCGCCAACTGCCTTCGTAGCCCCAGTGCAGGGCGACGCTTTCGTTGACCAGCAGCAATTGCGCGTCGGCCTGGCGCAGGCGCAAGGAGAAGTCCTTGTCTTCGCCGGTGCGCAGGGTTTCGTCGAAGCCTGCGACCCGTTCGAACCAGCTGCGACGCATCAACAGGTTGGCACTGGGCAGCCACTGCACCCGATGCAGGAGGCGTGACCCCGGACGTTGGCTGCGGCGCTGCCAGGCTTCGGCGAACCACGGCGCCTGCCGGGGCGTGTCGAGGTCCAGGCCGAGTACGTCGCCCTGGTGGCCTTCGAGTTCCAGCAACAGCTTGAGCCAGTCGGCCGGCATCTCGATGTCGGCATCGATGAACGCCAGCCAGTCACCCTGGGCGACGGCAGCACCGCGGTTGCGCAGGGCGCCGATGTGCACGCCTGGCACGATCAACACCCGTGCCCCCAACTCGTTGGCAATGCGCGGGCCATGGTCGTCGGAGCCGTTGTCCACCACGATCAACTCACATGCCAGGCCTGCCTGGCGGGCGGCTTCCTGCGCTGCGTGCAGCGTACGGCCGATGTGTCGGGCCTCGTTGTACATCGGGATCACAATACTGACGCAGCTCATGGACGAGCCTCCTGCGGCGCGGCCTGCTCGGCGTCGTAGCGCAACACACTGGTGAGGGCGAGCATGATCCACAGCAACTTGTGGTTCGGCGCACTGAGGAACATCAGGAACAACGCCAGCGAGAGGAAACTCATGCCCAGGTGCGTCAGCAGGTCCGCTTGCGCCCAGTCCCGGCGTTGCAGCCAGAGCCGACGGGCGTGCAGCAGGTTGTACAGGCCAAGGCCGATCATGCCGACGAACATCAGCCCGCCCGGGACGCCGATTTCGCTGAAGATTTCCAGGTAGGTGTTATGGGCCCGGCGATACAGGTCCCCCAGCTTGCGGTTGGCCGAGAACGCCTTGGCATAGCCGGTGGGTGCGTAGTGCAGCGGAAAGGTCCCGGGGCCTGAGCCGAGTATCGGGTTTTCGCGGATCATCTGGCTGCCGACGACGATGTACGAGGCGCGGCGGCCGAGGGATTCATCCTGGTGGGCGCTGGCGCCGGCGCTGAGGATGCTCAACGACTGGATGCGCGCGACATAGCCGGCCGGCATCACGGCGATCGCCAGGGGGATGATGAGCGCCAGCCCGAGCATGGCGAAGCCCAGGTGCCGTGGGCGGATGCGCGGCAGCTGCGCGCGGTAGTGATACAGCCCGATCATCAGGCTGAGCATCAACACCACCAGCCCCGAGCGCGATTCGGTCTTGGTCATGCCGCCCAGCAGCAGGATGAAACAGCCGCCCCAGAACAACCGGTGCAGCAAGCTCGGGCCGCGCACCACCAGCAGCAACGCCAGCGGCACGGTAAAGGCAATCAGCAGGGCGAAAGTGTTCGGGTCTTCCAGCAGGCCGGACGCGCGGCCCTGGTCCTGGTACTTGGCCGAGAACATCGCCAATACGCAGGTGGTGGTGACGCTCAAGGTCACCAGGCGACAGAACAGGTCCAGGTTCAATTCACGACCGATCAGCAGGGTGATTACAAACAGAATCAACCCCACCCCCAGTTCGCGAAAATGGGTCATGGACAGGCCCATGTTTTCCGACAACATCAGGCTCAGGCCATAGAGCACCATGAAACCGATCAGCGGCCGCCAGATATTGCTGCGCAGGCGTGTCCCGGGAATCTGGTGCACCGCCAGTTGCAACATCAGGATCATGATCAACGCCAGGCCAAGGAATTTGCTGCCGGAAAAGGCGTTGTCCTTGAACAGGCCTTCGAACGGCACCAGTGCGGCAATGCCCAGCAAACCCCAACCGGGCTTGCGGTACAGCACGGCGACGCCGACCAGGCCGAGCACAGCGCCCGGTGCCAGGAACGGATAAGGGCTGGCCAGCAGCGCCAGGCATACAAGGCCCAGCAGGCTGACGATCGAGAGTGGGACAATCATGAGCGAGCCTCCCGTGCCGTGCGGATGTAAAGCTGCGACCAGCGTTCGGCCAGCGTGCGCAGGTCGTAGCGGTCCCGTTGGGTGCGGCGTGCGTTATCGGCCAGGATCCGCGCCAGGGGCGGTTCGCTGAACAGCGTTTCGATCTGCGCCGCCAGTTCCGCGCTGTTGGCCGGTGCCGCGAGCAGGCCGTTATGACGGTCCTGCAACACGTCGGGAATGCCGCCGACGCCGAACGCCACCACCGGCACGCCGGCTTGCATGGCTTCGAGCAGAATCATCGGAGTGCCTTCGGTGCGCGAGCTGATCACCAAGGCGTCGAGGCGACTCCACCAGGCGTTCATGTCGGTCTGGTAGCCCGGCAATTCGATGCGCGTGGGCAGTCCGGCGTCGGTGATGCGCTTGAGCAGTGCCTGGCGTTCCGGGCCGTCGCCGAGCATCACCGCGTGCAGCGATGCATGCTTCTGGCACAGCGGGATCATGGCGTCGAGGAACAGGTCCGGACCTTTCTCGCTGCTCAAGCGGCCGACGTAGCCGACCCGCCAGCGTTGCTTGTCAGAGCGGTGGGCCAGTGGCGTGCTGGCCGCTGGCAGGCCATTGGGGATGACGTCGAGTTTTTCCGCCCGCACGCTGGCCCGGCGATGCAGCGTGGCAATGCTCTCGGCCACGCAGACGACCCGCTTGACCGAGGCGGTGCGGCACAGTTGCAGGCTCAGCCAGGTATAGAAACGCTGCTTGGGGCTCCTTGGGGTGAAGCCATGCTGGGTAATCACCAGCGGCAGGCCCAGCAACGTGGCGGCGGACCAGCCGAACAACAGCCCCTTGAAGTTGTGGGTGTTGATCAGCGGCCGGTCGTCCCGGCGCTGGCGCAGGTGCTGCAACAACTCGGCCCAACTGGCGCAATGACGGCAATCGACCCCGGCCTGGCGAAAACGCGTGATCAAGGTCGGTGGCGCCGCCAGGAACAGCACCTGGTGCTGCCCGGGCGTCGCCAGGCAATGATCGAGCAGCATCCGCTCGGCCCCATAGAAGCCGCCGCTGTCGAGCAGATGAATGATCGACAGGGGGCTGCTGTGGCGGGTCGGGCCGAACGGCGCGTTCAATTTCGCACCCAATGGACAAGGCTGGGCAGGCTCCAGTTGCGGTGCGGGTTGACCTTGTCGGGGGACTGCTCGTTGATCACCAACAGCACCGGCACATCCAGTTGCTGGGTGATTTGCGCTGGATGCTTGAAGCGATGGTCGAAGAACTCACGCACATAGACCAGGGCAATCGCCAGCAGCAGGCCGCTGAACATGCCGAAGGCAATGATCAGCATCGGCTTGGGAAAGGCCGGGGCGGTTGGTTCGAACGGCGGGCTCAGGACCCGGGCGTTGGACAGGTCGTTGTCCAGCGAACGCGCGGTGCTGGCTTCGGCGAACCGCTGGGCATAGGTGGAGAACGCCGCATGCAGGGCGTTGATCTCGGTGTCCATCTGCCGCAGCTTGCTCTGGGTTTCCTGCAATTGATGGATACGCTGCTTGAAGGCGGCGATGCGTTCGATCTTCTGGTTGATCACCGAGCTGACGACGGCCAGGTCGGTGGTGCGTTCCTGGATCCGGTTGTTCACCACCTTCAGGAACTGCTGGCGCGTGCGGACGATCTGTTCCCGGGCCAGCAGCATCGGTTCGCTGCCGGGCTGGAAGATCGCCAGGTCATTCATGTAGCGGCTGACCTGGCTGGTCAGTTGCTCGCCCAGCTGCCTGATTTCCCGGTCTTCGAAGGCAATGTTGTCCACGGTGGTGGTGAAGGTGAACGGGAAGGTGTAGTCGTTGAACCGCGAGCTGTTCGCCGCCGCGAGACTGGTCTTGAGGTAATCGAGCCAGCGTTGGCTTTGCAGCAGGCGATCCTGGTACAGGTTCAGGGCCTGCTCTTCGGTATTGATGGCGTTCAGGCGGAAGGTGACTTCTTCCTTGGGATCGGACGAGCCGATGTTTTCAAGCAGCCCCAGCCGGTTGCCTTCCAGGCCGTCGAGACGGGTCTGGTATTGGGCTTTCTTCTGCTCATAGAACGTCTGTGGCAGTTCGATCGATTGCAGGTCCTGGCGGCCGGTGAGGTAGTTCTGCAGCAGTTGCGCCACGAACCGGGTGCCCTGGGCCGGGTCGCCGAAACTGTAGACGATGGAGATGACGTTGGAGCCGGGCAGGGTCTCGATCTTCAGGTTTTCGATGGCCTCGTCGGTCAGCGTATCGAGCACGGTGTCGCGCACCGGATCGACCTCCAGCCCCAGGCCATCGCGCAACGGGTTGATGACGTACTCGCGCAGGGGCTGGGTGATGTAACGCTTGAAGGGATCGCTCACCCACTTGTTGAAGATGCCCGGGCTGGGCGTGTATTCGCCCTGGTCGCGCAGGGTGCTGATGGTCTGCCGGATCAACGCCGGCGAGCGCAGGATATTGCTCTCGGTTTCCATGTCCGCCAGGGACGGCGGGATGAAGGTGGCGTTTTCCTGGTTCAGCGATGTGGTGGCGTCGCCCTGGGAGAGTTTTTTCGACTGGACAATCACCTGGGCGGTGATATCGAAGCTCTGCTTGAGCATCAACGGCAGCACCAGGGCGATCACGGCGAAAATCAGGAAGATACGCTTCACCCACTGCTTGTTGGCGAAGAAGATCCTGAAGAACTCATGCAGATAGTTTTCCTTGGGGTTCATGTCAGGTCACCTGGGGTCAGTTGCTGTTGCTGCCTTTGTTGTCGACGCGGTAGCCGAAGCTGAACCCCACGCCCTGGAACAGCACTACGTCGGCCAGTTGTCTGGCCAGTTCGCCGGCGCTGGCTAGCTTGGTCTTGGGCACGAAAAGCATGTCTTCCGGTTGCAGGTAGGCGATCTGCGAGGCGTCACCGCTCAGGGCTTTTTCCACGTCATAGTGGCGGGCTTCGACCAGGTTGCCGTTGCGTCGCATGATCACCACCGAGTCGAGCCGGGCCTTGACGTTCGTGCCGCGGGCCAGCGTCAGGGCTTCGAGCACCGAGATCGGCCGGCGGATCGGATAGGAACCGGGCTGGGCCACTTCCCCGAGGACGTAGATCTCGTTGCCGGCGGTGGACTTGAGCAGCACATCGACGGTCATGTGGCCTGGCAACTGGGCGTAGCGCTCGTTGAGGAAGGTCTCCAACTGGTTGACCGTCATGCCTTGCAGCGGCACGGAACCGATTTCCGGGAAGCTGGCGTAACCATCCCTGCCCACGGTGATTTCCCGGCTCATGCCGGTGCCCGGGTGGGTCAAGGTGTTGCGCAAGTTGGTCTCGCCGGACAGCGGACTGGTCACCAGCACCGTCAATTGGTTGCGATTGGGCTGGAACAGCATTTTCTGGTCATAGGCACGCTGCACCGCCAGGCGGGCTTCGTCGGTGGTCAGGCCGGCGACTTTCACCGAGGTGTTGGCCCCAGGCAGTTCGATAGTGCCGTCGGGCATCACCTGTTGCGTACCGTTGAGCTGGCTGGCGGCCGTGAAGTTCAGGGCAACCTGGTCACCGGCCTGCACGCGATAGGCTTGGGAGCCGGTGGTGCTGATGTGGAAAATCACATCCAGCACGTCCTGGGGCCGCAGGGTCTGTTCGACCTTGGGCATGTCGGTGGCCTGGGCGTTGGCCGGCGGGGCCGTGAGGATCTGCACCGGCATCGAGCGGGTATCGGTATTGCTGGAGCAACCGGCAAGCGGCAGCAACAGCAGGACAAGCATTCTGGCGTTCATCTCGTCATCCTTTTGCAGGCTTACAGGTTGTTGTAGAGCCACTTGGGCATGTAGTACTTGCGGCGATTGAACACGCTGCCCACCACTTTCGCGCCGGCCTGGGACAGGCGCTGGCGGGCGGCCTGGGCCACTTCCCAGCGAGTGTCTTCACCGCGCACCACCAGCACCACGCCGTCGACCTGGGTGCTGAGCACCAGCGTGTCGCTGGCCGAATACACTGCGTCGGCGTCGATCACCACAAAGCGGTATTGCGCCGCCAGTTGCCTGAACAGTGGGCGCAGTCGCTCGGGGCTCAAGCGTTCGGCATTGCGACCCAGGCGCCCATGGGGCAACACGTCGAAGGGCAGGCTGGACGCCTGCACCACGCAGTCCTGCAACAGGGGCGGGGCGAGGCTGTTGAACAGCAGGTCGGTAAAACCGCGCTCCTTGTGCAACGACAGTTGCTGGCTGAGGTTGCGCGGTGACTGGCTGGCATCCACCAGCAGTACGCGACCGTTGCTCATCTGCGCCAGTTGAGCAGCCAGCGCCATCGCGCTGGTGCTGGTTCCGGTGCCGGTGTTGGCGGCCGTCAAAAGCAGGATCCGCAGGGAAGGGTCGAGCACGGTCGAGGTCAGGTTGGTCTCGCTCGGGCTTGCTATGGTCAGGATATTGGTTGAACCGTCCATTTAACTCGCTCCGTGGCCGCTGAAAACTTTGAAGGGGGTAATCATCAGGATCTTCAAATCCAGCCACAGGCTTTGTTCAGCGATATAGCTGAGGTCCAATTCCACACGCTGGTCGAAGTCGATATTGCTGCGCCCGGAGATCTGCCAAAGGCCGGTCATACCGGGATAGATGCTCAGGCGCACAAGATGGTTGTCCTTGTAGCGATAGGCGTTGAACGAGGTCGGCCGCGGGCCCACCAGGCGCATGTCGCCGGTCACTACATTGATCAGGTTCGGCAGTTCGTCGAGGCTGCTGCGTCGCAGGAACCGGCCGATGGGCGTGATGCGCGGATCGTTGTCGATCTTGAAGTCGATGGCATCGGCGCCGTGTTTGTTGAGGTGGCGCAGCGACTCCTTGAGAGCCTCGGCGTCGGCAACCATGGTGCGGAACTTGTACATGCCGAAGACTCGGCCGCGATAACCGGTGCGCTTCTGCACGAACAGCACGGGACCGGGGCTGGAAAACTTGATCAGCAGCGCCAGGCCCAGCAGCAGTGGGCAGAGCATCAGCAGGATCGCCAGGGCGCCGAGGCAGGCCACTACGCGGTTGGTGCGCGAGACGGTCCAGGGCCGACCACCGTCGCGACCGGTCAACCAACCTCGGCCCTGACGGTGGATGGCCGCGTCCAGGCGCCTGCGGTGGTCGGGATCGACACGCTTGTCGCGTCCGGGGGCGTTGATCTCGATGACTTGCTCATGTCGGGTCATGGATTCCTCCGCTGAGGTTGGGCCGCAAGCGGTCAGTCGCGAGCGGTGCGTGGGCAGGCCGTGCGTAGTAATCGAGGAACCACTGGATGAAGCGGCCCAGGCCTTCGTCCAGTTCGATACGCGGCTTGAAACCGGTGGCCCGTGCCAGGTCGCTGGCATCGGCGCAGGTGTTGAGCACATCCCCCGCTTGCAGGGGCAGTAGTTCGATGCGGGCGGTTTGTCCCAGGTGCTTTTCCAGCAGTGCGACATAGCTGCGCAGCGCCACCGGGTGCTGCCCGCCGATGTTGTAGATCCGCCAGGGCGCACGGCTGGTGGCCGGGTCCGGTTGTTCGTGATCCAACAGGGGGGTGACCTGGGGCGCACGGTCGATCAGGCGGGCGATGCTTTCGACGATGTCGTCGATGTAGGTGAAATCGCGTTGGTGCTCGCCATGATTGAACAGCTGCAGCACACGGTCTTCGACGATGGCGCGGGCAAACTGGATCGGCGACATGTCCGGGCGGCCCCAAGGGCCGTACACCGTGAAAAACCGCAGGCCGGTGCAGGGAATGCCGAACAGGTGGCTGTAGCTGTGGGCCATCAGTTCGTTGGCTTTTTTGCTGGCTGCGTACAGCGACAGCGGATGGTCGACGTTGTCCTGCACCGAATAAGGCGTGCGCGGGTTGGCGCCGTATACCGAGCTTGAGGAGGCGTAGATCAGGTGCTTGACCGGATAGCGACGGCAGTTCTCCAGGATGTTCAGGAACCCGGTGATGTTGCTGTCTACATAGGCCTGCGGGTTTTCCAGGGAGTAGCGCACGCCGGCCTGGGCGGCGAGGTGAATCACTACGTCCGGCCGCCGGGTCTGGAACAGTTCGTCGATGGCCGGCGCGTCGACCAGGTCGATCCGCGCCAGGGGGAACTCGCCAGCCTGGTCGTTTACCCAGGTCACACGGTCGTGCTTGAGCTGCGGGTCGTAGTAGTCGTTGAAATTGTCCAGCCCGCACACCCGATGGCCGTCGCGCAGCAGTCGCAGCACGACGTGGGCGCCGATGAAACCGGCCGCGCCGGTGACCAGGATGTTCATGCTTGTGACCCGGGCAGCGGGGTGCCCGGCACGGTGTGCCGCAGCCCGATACCGCGATACAGCAGCCCGGCGGCGGCCAGGTGTTCGGGGTTGTACAGGTTGCGGCCATCGATGATCACCCGGGCGCGCAGCTTGCTGGCCAGCAGGTCGAAGTCCACCACGCGAAAATTTTTCCACTCGGTGCAGATCACCAGGGCGTCGGCGTCTTCCAGGGTGTCGTCGCGGGTGGCGCACAGGTTCAGGTCCTTGCGATAGCCGTAGAGGCGCCGGCATTCGGACATGGCTTCCGGGTCATAGGCGTGGACCCGGGCGCCTTCGCGCCACAGTGCTTCCATCAGGTAGCGGCTGGGGGCTTCGCGCATGTCATCGGTGTTGGGCTTGAATGCCAGGCCCCAGATGGCAATCGATTTGCCGGCCAGGCCATCCTGGAATTGCGTCGCCAGTTTCTCGAAGAGGATGTGCCGCTGGCTGTCGTTGACATCGGTGACGCTGCGCAACAAGCGCAGTGGCATGCCGCTTTGTTCGGCGGTGTGGAGCAAGGCCCGCAGGTCCTTGGGAAAGCACGAGCCGCCAAAACCGCAGCCGGGGTAGATGAAGTGGTAACCGATGCGTGGGTCCGAACCGATGCCTTTGCGCACTGCTTCGATGTCGGCGCCCAGCCGTTCGGTGAGGTTGGCCAGTTCGTTCATGAAGCTGATGCGGGTGGCGAGCATGGCATTGGCGGCGTACTTGGTCAGTTCGGCGCTGCGGTTGTCCATGAACATCAGTTTTTCGTGGTTGCGGCAAAAGGGCGCGTAGAGCTCCGTCATCTGGTCGCGGGCCAGCGGGTCGGCGGTGCCGACGATGATCCGGTCGGGGCGCATGCAATCGGCAAGCGCACTGCCTTCCTTGAGAAACTCGGGGTTGGACACCACCCGCACGTTCAACTGCTTCAGGCCCCGCCGCGCCAACGCCTGGCGGGCGCATTCGGCCACCTTGTCGGCCGTGCCCACCGGCACTGTGGACTTGATGACCAGGGTGCGGTCGCTGTCCATGAAATCGGCGATTTGCTTGGTGACGGCCAGCACATGGCTCAGGTCTGCCGAGCCGTCTTCATCGGCGGGGGTGCCGACGGCGATGAAAATCAGTTCGCCATGGTTGACCGCGTCGCTGGCCTGGGAACTGAACGACAAGCGTCCGGACTTGATGTTGTCTTCGAGCAAGCTGGACAACCCCGGCTCGCTGATGGTGGGTACGGCTTGTTGCAGTTGCTGGATTTTTTTCGGGTCGATGTCGATGCACAGAACGCGGTGTCCGACGTCGGCCATTGCGGCCGCCTGGATCAACCCTACATACCCCGTACCAAATACGCTCACGTCCATTTTTGGCGCGCCTCGTAAACCGGTTGATGTAACTCGGATGAAACTGTTTAGAGGGGTATAGCGCAGCTTCAGAAAAGCGTGTCAGCAAAATGACAGTTGTCAGTGTTGGCAATTCAAGTGAAATCGGGCCTTTTGATATCAAGTCCTTGACTGTCTTAGTAAAGTGGCTGTTTTATTGGGCTTAACGGGAATTTGACAAAGCGATAAACGGTAGTAATCCATAGTTTTTTACATTTTGTGACGGGTTTTCGTGTCATTTTTGGGGTAACTTTTTTTTGACGCGTGGTGCGGTGAAGCATTTCTTGCGCTTTGAAAAACGGCTGCTAACGTGCAGGAACGAAGTGCTTTTGACACGGTGATCTGGTCGAGGAAAACATGGTCCGCTACCTCAAGGAATTGCTGCTGGTTCTGTACCTGCTCAAGGGATACGACTATTACCTCGACCGTCTCAACGCGTTGGGCCTGGGGTTAGCAACGCTGCTGTTCGGCGCCATGTTCGCGGTGCTGGTGCTGGCGCTGTGGATGACTGCCTACATACGCCAGACCCTGGTGAGGCATGTGTTTGCCTTGGCGATGTTTGTTTCAGCAGTGTTTTTCGAGGTGTACACCCGGGTCACGGACAGTTACCTGACCTATAGCCAGTTCGTTTCGCTGGTGTACTCGGGGGGATTTATCCAGGAGGCGGCTTATCAGTACCGCGAGGTGATTGTCAGCGCGGTGATCAGCGGCTTGCTGCTGTTGTTCGGTATCGCGCTCAAGCCTCGGCGGTCGGTGCGATTGCCCGGTTATCTGCCGATAGCGGCGCCGGTGCTGGGCGTGTTGTTGCTCAGTGGCGTGTTGTTCCTGCGGGCGGGCGAGGGTGCGCGCGGCCTGCCGGTGATGTACACGCCGTTGGCCTATTTGAATCTGTTTGCCTACGAGTCCTTGCACAACACCATTGGCCCTCGGGAGCCGGTCACCCTGGTGCGACGGTCGTCTTCGATCGAGCAGGATATCGTGCTGATCATCGATGAAAGCGTTGGCGGCAATTACCTGGATATCAACGCGCCATTCGGCGTGCACACCGGCCTGAAGACGCCGCCCGAGGGCGTGGATATCTTCAATTTCGGCTATGCGGCCTCCATCGCCAATTGCAGCGCCGACACCAATGTCACCCTGCGCTATGGCGGCACGCGCGCCGACTACATGCGCATCAACAGCACCCGGCCGTCGATCTGGCAATATGCCAAAAAGGCTGGTTTGCGTACCGTCTACATCGACGCCCAGCGCACTGGCGGCTACCTGCAGAACCTGATGACCGAGCTGGAAAAACAGGACATCGACGAATTCGTCCAATTCGACCATACCAGCGTGCGCGACCGCGACATGGCGGCTGCGGCGAAGTTGATCGAACTGCTGGGCGACGACCAGGCTGAACTGGTGGTGATCAACAAGGTGGGGGCGCATTTCCCGGTACACGACAAATACCCCGACGACTTCATGACCTACCGTCCGGCCTTGCCGCGAGGGCAGTTCCAGGAAGTGGCGGACACGGGCAGCCGCGATGGCTTCAACGGCCAGAAAGATGACTGGTTGCTGTACCGCAACGCTTACCAGAACACCCTGCTGTGGAACGTCGGCGAGTTCTTCAAGCGAATCTTCCAGCAGGGCGATTTGAGCCATGCCGTGTTGATCTACACCTCCGACCACGGCCAGGACCTGCACGAGCGCGGCAACCCCGGGCTCAACACCCATTGCGGCGGTGACCCGGTGGCGGAGGAGGGGTTAGTGCCGTTGGTGGTGATCCAGGGCTCGCAGTTGCATGCCTTGGATTGGCGCCGAGCCTGGGCACAGAACAAAGACCGCTCCAGCCACTACAACATCTTCCCGACGCTGTTGCAGTTGATGGGGTACGACCCGGCCGGGGTTGAATCGGCCTACGGGAAATCCCTGAGCCAACCGACCGATGATGATTTCACTTTCAACTATCGCTTCAATGCGCGGTTGGGGGCGAAACCGGCTTGGAAACACATCGACTTGGGCGACATCGTGACACCGCAGTCCGGCCAGGTTGAGATGGCGGTGGGGCATTGACTGGCGCTGAGCTCTTGTTGATTGAGTACATATCTATTGCCGCGGTAACGGCCACTTAGGGTTTCGCCCTTACGGCAACTCACTTTTTTTCAGACGCCAAAAAAAGTAAGCAAAAAAGGCTTGCCCCACCACTCGGCACCTCGCTTAGGCTCGGTGTGCCCTCACTCCGGCATTGCTCCGTGGGCCGCCGCGAAGGGCCATCCATGGCCCAGCGCGGCTAACCCGGCATCCATGCCGGGTTGCCCACTGCGCAATGCCTGCGTTCGGCCAGCGTGGTTAACGGGGCGTCCAGATCAAGATCCAAAGCAAGAGCAAGAGCGGGCACATGCCGGCATCTATGTGGCTGAACCACCGCTATCGCGAGCAAGCTCGCTCCCACATTGGGTCTTCAGAAGCCACAAACTTTATGTACACCGCAGCCCCTTGTGGGAGCGGGCTTGCCCGCGATGAGGCCGGCATATCCAACATCTTCATCGACTGTGACACCGCCTTCGCGAGCAGGCTCGCTCCCACATTGGATCTTCAGCAGACACAAACTCCATGTGCACCTGGCCCCCCTGTGGGAGCGAGCTTGCTCGCGATGAGGCCGGTACATCCAACATCTTCATCGACTGTGACACCGCCTTCGCGAGCAGGCTCGCTCCCACATTGGGTCTTCAGAAGCCACAAACTTTATGTACACCGCAGCCCCCTTGTGGGAGCGGGCTTGCCCGCGAAGAGGCCGGCACATCCAACATCTTCATCGACTGTGACACCGCCTTCGCGAGCAGGCTCGCTCCCACATTGGATCTTCAGCAGACACAAACTCCATGTGCACCTGGCCCCCCTGTGGGAGCGAGCTTGCTCGCGATGAGGCCGGTACATCCAACATCTTCATCGACTGTGACACCGCCTTCGCGAGCAAGCCCGCTCCCACAGGGGAAACGCGGTCCCACCAAGAACCAGGTCGGCTGTTAGGCCGCCTCGCGGCGGGCCCACGGAGCAATGCCGGAGTGAGGGCATGCCGAGCCTAAGCGAGGCACCAAGTGGTGGGGCAAAAGCGTTTTGCTTACTTTTAACTGGGCCGGCTTCCGGGCTTCTCAAAAGTGAGCCGCCGTCAGGGCGGAACCCTAAGTCGCCGTTACCGCAGCAACGGATATACACCCCAACCCGACGAGCAAATACCCAGCCTCTGTGGCATCTACCTCGTCGTAGCTGTTCTGGTTGCTGAGTATCAGGCAGGTTCATCCCGGGTGGGGCCCATCACTCAACTCCGCTATCCTGAGCCTCACGTTCATTCATCGAGCCTTTTCATGCTTGAAGTCCGCGATGTCTTCAAAAGCTACCCCACGCCCCAAGGCCCATTGCCGGTGCTGCAAGGTATCAACCTGACCCTGATGCCCGGCAGCAGTCTGGCGCTGATGGGGGAGTCGGGCAGTGGCAAGAGCACCTTGCTGCATCTGGTCGCTGGGCTGGACAAGGTCGATCGCGGCAGCATTCGCAGTGGCGAGTATCGGCTAGATGGCATGAGTGAAAGCCAGTTGGCGAATTGGCGACGCACGGAAATCGGCTTGGTGTTCCAGCAGTTCAACCTCATCAGCAGCTTGTCGGTGGAGGACAACCTGGCGTTCCAGGCGCGTCTGTGCGGTCGTTATGACGCAGCTTGGCAAGCCCATCTGGTGCAGCGGCTCGGGCTTTCGGCGCTGTTGCGGCGTTATCCCGAGCAACTGTCCGGCGGTCAGCAACAGCGGGTGGCGCTGGGGCGGGCGTTGGCCTCGCGACCGCCCTTGTTGCTGGCCGATGAACCCACCGGCAGCCTCGACGAAGCCACCAGCGACGAAGTGCTGCAACTGCTGCTTGAACTGCTGGAGGGGAGCCCCACCAGTCTGCTGATGGTGACCCACAGTCCACGGGTGGCGGCTCGCCTGGCCCAGCGCGTGGTGTTGCACGGCGGGCAGTTGGCGCAGGTGGCCCAGGGGTGATGATTTTTCGCCAGACCCTCAAGGCCCTGCTCAGCCATTGGCGCCAACACCCGGTGCAATTCTTCAGCGTACTGACTGGCCTGTGGCTGGCCACCAGCCTGCTCACTGGCGTGCAGGCGCTGAACAGTCAGGCCCGGGACAGCTACGCCCGGGCCAGCCAATTGATCGGCGGCGAACCCCAGGCCAGCCTCAGTGCACCCGGTGGCGGCACCTTCCCCCAGCAATGGTTTGTCGAGTTGCGGCGCCAGGGCTGGCCGGTGTCGCCAGTGTTGCAGGCTCGGGTGCTGCTCAAGGACCAAGAGGATCAGCGTCTGCAACTGATGGGCATCGACCCGGTGTCGCTGCCGCCCGGTGCCGCGCTGGCGGGGCAGGCACGAGAGATGAGCGAGGTGGTGGCCTTCTTTACCGACCCCGGCCGCACCTGGATCGCCCCGCAAACCTTGCAAGCCCTGGGGCTGACCGAGGGGGACCGCCCCCGGAGCGTCGATGGGCAATCCCTGCCACCGCTGCATGCCCAGGAGGACATGGCGCCGGGCGTGCTGTTGATGGACATCGGTTTTGCCCAACAGGTACTCGGATTGCCGGAGCAACTGTCACGGCTGCTGTTGCCTGCCACGTTCAGCGCCGCGTTACCGGAAGCGTTCAACGGTCGCCTGCAACTCAAGCACGCCGATGAAGAAAACAACCTGTCGCGCCTGACCGAAAGTTTTCACCTGAACCTCGACGCCTTGGGTTTTTTATCCTTCGTGGTGGGGCTGTTCATCGTTCACGCGGCCATTGGCCTGGCCCTGGAGCAACGCCGCAGCCTGTTGCGAACACTGCGCGCCTGTGGCGTCAGTGCGCGGGTACTGGTCACCAGCCTGACCATCGAATTGGGCGCGTTGGCCTTGCTGGGCGGGATCGCCGGGGTGCTCAGCGGCTATTGGCTGGCGAGCCTGTTGTTGCCCGATGTCGCGGCGAGCCTGCGGGGGTTGTACGGCGCCGAAGTGGCCGGACACTTGAACCTCAGCCCATGGTGGTGGTTCAGCGGTGTCGGCCTGAGTCTGCTCGGTGCGTTGCTGGCCGGCGCTGACAGTCTTTTGCGGGCGGCGCGCCTGCCCTTGCTGGCGCTGGCCAACCCCCAAGCCTGGCACCAGGCCCATGCGCGATGGCTGCGACGCCAGGGGTGGGTGGCTACGGTGGCGGCGTTGATTGCCGCATCGGCGTTGATCTGGGGCGATAGCCTGGCCAGCGGTTTTGTCCTGATGACCGCCTTGTTGCTGGGGGCGGCGCTGGCCTTGCCGGTGTTGCTCAACAGTGCGCTGAAGCGGCTGTTGCGCCGCAGCCGCTCGGTGCTCGGGCAGTGGTTTCTTGCCGATTGCCGCCAGCAATTGCCGACGCTGAGCCTGGCGTTGATGGCCTTGTTGCTGGCGCTGGCGGCAAACATCGGCGCTGGCAGCATGACCGCCGGTTTCCGCCAGACTTTCAGCAACTGGCTCGAACAACGGTTGACCGCCGAGCTGTACATCAACCCGCAGACCCCGGCCCAGGCGGAGGAACTGCACGCCTGGCTCAAGCAGCAACCGGCGATCACTGCCATCGTTCCCCTCTGGCAAGTCTCGGTCCCGTTGCAGGGCTGGCCGACGGATATCCACGGCATCATCGATCATCCCCACTATCGACAGCATTGGCCGCTGCTGGAATCGGCCGGCGACAAGCCGTGGGAGCAACTGGCTGCCGCCGACACCCTCATGCTCAGCGAACAACTGGCCCGGCGCCTCAAGGTGAGTATCGGCGATCAGTTGACCCTGCCGACGCCGCAGGGGCCATGGGCACTGCGAATCGTCGGCATTTACGCCGACTACGGCAATCCCAAGGGCCATGTGCTGGTCAACGTCGACCACTTGCTGGCGCACTGGCCGAACCTGACGCCGAACCGTTTCAACCTGCGCATCGAACCGTCCGAGATCCCGGCGCTACTGACAGCGTTGCAAGGCCGGTTCAGCCTGGATGACAGCCGCATCGTCGACCAGGCCCGGCTCAAGGGCTGGTCGACCCAGGTGTTCGAACGCACCTTCGCCGCTACCGCCGCCCTCAACAGCCTGACCCTGGCGGTGGCCGGGGTGGCGTTGTTCATCAGCTTGCTGACTCAGAGCCAGAGTCGTCTCGGCCAGTTGGCGCCGCTGTGGGCGCTGGGGGTGACGCGCCGGCAGTTGATGCTGCTCAACCTCGGCCAGACCTGGCTGTTGGCGCTGCTGACCTTGGTCCTGGCGTTGCCGCTGGGCATCGCCCTGGCCTGGTGCCTGGACACGGTGATCAACGTGCAGGCCTTCGGTTGGCGCCTGCCGTTGCGGGTGTTCCCGTTGCAACTGGTGCAGTTGCTGGCCCTGGCGATGCTCGCCACGCTACTGGCATCGGCCTGGCCGCTGTATGCGCTGTACCGCACGCAGCCGGCGGATTTGCTGAGGACTTTTGCCCATGAAGATTAGAGTCGGCGTGTTGCTGCTGCTGGCGTTGCTCAGCGGTTGTGATGACTCCGCGCCAGCGCAAAAGGGCTTTGCCGGCCTCGGCGACCAAGCTGTCGCGTTCACGCCGGTTGTGCCTGGGCGGGTGTTCAGTTTCCCCGCCGACCATGGCCTTCATGAAGGTTTTCGCATCGAGTGGTGGTACGTCACCGCCAATCTCAAGGATGCCCAGGGGCATGAGTTCGGCGTGCAATGGACGCTGTTTCGCAGTGCCTTGAGTGCCGCACCCCAGGCCGGCGGCTGGCGCAACCAGACGATCTGGCTCGGCCACGCGGCGGTCACATCCGCCACCGTGCACCATGCCGCCGAGCGTTATGCACGAGGCGGGGTGGGGCAGGCCGGGGTGCAGGCGGTGCCCTTCAATGCCTGGATCGACGACTGGCAGTTCGGTACCCAGGCTTCAGAGGACGAGCCGTTGGCGGACATGCAATTGAAGGCGCGCGACCCACGTTTCAGCTATGCATTGCGGCTGACGTCGAGCCGGCCGCTGGTGTTGCAGGGCGATCAAGGTTTCAGCCAGAAATCCGAACAGGGGCAGGCGTCGTACTACTACAGCCAGCCGTTCTTCCAGGCCAGCGGTGCATTGGAAATCGATGGCCAGCGTTACGCGGTCAGCGGCCCGGCCTGGCTCGACCGCGAATGGAGCAGCCAGCCCCTGACCGCAAACCAGACTGGCTGGGACTGGTTTTCCCTGCACCTGGACAACGGCGAGCACCTGATGCTCTACCGCATGCGCCACAAGGACGGCGCGCCGTATCTCACGGGCACCTGGATCGACGCCCAGGGCCAAGCGCAAACCCTGCACGCCGGGGAAATCAGTCTCGTGCCTCAGGAAACCGCCAAGGTCGCCGGACGCTCTATGCCGGTCGGCTGGGCGATCAAGATCCCCAGCAAGCAACTCGACATCACCCTCCACGCGCTCAATCCCAATGCCTGGATGAACCTGCGCATTCCCTATTGGGAAGGACCGGTGCGACTGCGTGGCAGCCAGGGCGGCACCGGTTACCTGGAAATGACCGGCTACTGAGAATCGCCGGAACTCCCCGCGAACGCCGACCCTCATAGTTTATGAATGTCTCGCAGGAGCCCGTCATGAGCGATGACCTCAAACTTCCGTCGCTGGCCGATTGGCAGCGATTGTTCGACGACAAGGCCTACTGGCAGCAGTCCCCCGATGCTCACTTCACCGAACTGATGCGGGTGGCCAATGACCTGTTCGGTCAGGGCGCCATCGACCTGGCGCAGTGGCAGGTCTTGAAGACCAAGGCCGAACAACTGCACCAGCGCTCTCCGGATGCCAACGTCGCTGAAGAAGTCGCCGACCCCGACGCCTGATCCCAGGCCTGAAAGATTCAAGGAGTTCGCCATGCAGCACCGCCCCGATCAAACCCGGCAAAACCCCGACGCCCCGGCATTGCCCGGTGAAGTGGAACGCGATAACGATGCCTTGCGGCCCAATGATCCGGCCAAGCGTAAACAACAGCACGGCGACCCTGAGGCAGGGGATACCGATGCGCAGAAAACCGGTCGGCGTGGCTGAGGTTTGTCACGTCGACCGGCATTAAAAAAAGTTTTTTAATGACTGTTTAACTTTGTTTGGATGTGTTCGCGGCAGATAACTTTTGTACTTGTTCTTGTTTTTGTATAGCTGCTGTACAGCGCTATGTAGCGGTGCCGTCCAAACACAAGATCATGGCGAGGGAGCTGGCTCACGCTTTGCTGTGTAGGAGCCGCGGAGGAGCGGCGTAGGAGCTGTCGAGTGCAACGAGGCTGCGATCTTTCCCCAAACACTTGAATCTCAAGCGAAAGATCAAAAGATCGCAGGCTTCGCCAGCTTTCAGAAATCGCGGAGATAGTTGTAACAATGAATAATTATTTAAACGGGCGCGCGGACATATTCGGAAAGTTCCATTATTATTATTCGCGTTCGCCCAGTGTCAGGCTCTTTACCAGTGCATGGATTGCCGAGGCCATCGCACTGGGCGAACACCACCCTGAATCAACAACTATCGATTATTTTCAACTGCACATCGACCTGCAGAATTGGCCGATGCGTGAGTGGCTGCCTCCGATTCAACCAGCGGCCGGCGAGCGCCAGTCATCGGAGCCCGAGGTACCGCTGACTTCGTGGGTCCAGGTGATTTTGCGATACGTGAAGTGCACGTCCTCCAGATGGGTGAAGTGTGAGTTTTCCGGGTTCTGGCAGTTGAGCATGTAGTCCTTGATATCGACGATGATCGCGTCCTCCAATGTGGTGGTGTAGTAGTGCTCCTGGGTGCCTGCAGCCGAAGTGCGGTACCACTGGATCTTGACTTCCTCCAGGCGTTCGCCGCTCGTCAGGGCGACCTGAAGCAGTGGCGAGGCTTTGTCGAATACCTTGGTGATGGTCAGGGGTTTGTGTATGCGCTGACCGGTTGGCTGACCGGATTGAGGGTCGCGAGGGATGGTCACTTGGTGCTCGAAAGCCTGCACCATGACCTGATCTTCATGACCCTCTTGATAGGTGTTGCCCACTGAATCGGCGGTAAACGCACCGGTAGTGATCAGGCCTTGTTTAGTGCCTTTAACGGACATGTACGCGGGGGTAGCCAATGGATGCTCTCCTTCCTGGATAACGATAGGGCCTGGGACGGGAGTCGCCCCGAGGTGGCCTCACGGATATCAAGAGCTATGCCATTTTTTAAAAATCTATATATATCAATAGGTTGGTCTTCTATCGGGAAGCGCCTCCCTGCAGGCAAGCGAGAAATCGCTCAGAGGTTTGCTCGGCCCATTGCAGTTCCTCGCGGCCCGATCAGACACCGCGATACCCGGGCCGGGTGACTGAGAAAGGCGCGCTGCGCGCACACCTCTCAGGCAGTTTTTTGCCGTTTTGTCCTTCAGCTTATTCCTACACGCGCAATGCAGACCGGCACTCATCGATGGAGCGCTGTTGCGTCTGGGCGTACAGCCACAGCTCATCGATGGTCGCTCGTCCCAGCGCCTCTTCGAAGGCCTGGCGATTGGACTGGCCGGCATAATGACTCTGGGCGGCATCGCCGAGGTTCGACTGGAAAATGCCGGCGGCGCTGACGGGCAGGAAGTCCTCGTACACCAAGGGTTCGGCGCGCAGGTATTGCTGTTCAAGCAAGTGCTCCAGGGAGACGGCTTGCTCAAGTGTGCCCTTGGCGGCGAGGCCCTTGGGGGTGACGAAATAGCGGAAGTACGCCAATGCCTGTCGGCGCAGTTCGTCGTGGTTGTCAGGGAATTCGACAAAGTGTTCGGCCATCAGCCGGTTGTAGCGTTCGGCGTTGGCTTCGTTGGGAAACTCCCCCAGCGCATCACGCGCGGCGTTCAGCAATTGATCGTAGAGCGCGCGGCCCTTGGGCGTGAGGGCGGCGCCGCGTTGTTCGATTTCGCCGAAGCGGGCGCTGTGGCTGCCTTGGGACTGTGGCTGGTCGGTGAAGGCGACGGGTTCGTCGAGTGCCTTGAAACTGGTCTGGCGCAGCAGGATCGGGCATTGGCGGCGGGGTGGGCCTTCGATCACGGCCTTGGGGGTAATGCCGTGCATGGGCATCCGGGCCTGGACGATGTCGATGTCCAGGGTGCGCGGCGTCAGATGATTGATGTGCGGGCCCTTGAACGCCACCACGTCGGCGATCAGGCGATGCTGGGCGCTCAATTGTCGGTACTGTTCGGCGGTGACGGTGGCGCTGTGGTGCCAGCGAAAGGTTTCCAGGGCCTGTAGGACGAAGTCCTCAGCCTGGGACTCGCTCAGCCCTCCCTGGTGTTCGGCCAGCTCAATGAGCTCAAGGGCGCTGGGGGTGAAGATCTGTCGTTTGTCCAACACCGACTCGGCAAAGGCCCGAAGCTCGGCGTTCTCGATCAGTTCCAGGCGCAGCAGCGAGGTAAACACCCGGAACGGGCTGATCTGCAACGCGCTTTCGTGCACGGCGCGAAAGGCGGTGGAATGCACCGGCACCCCGGCAGGCGTGAGGTCGTAGTAGCCCACCGGCTGCATGCCCATGACCGCGAACAGACGCCCCAGGGTCGCCAGCTCGGCGGCGGTGCCGACGCGGATCGCGCCGTGGCGTTCCAGGTCCAGGCGCTCGAGTTCGCCGGTGCTGCGCAGGTGTGCGGCCAGGACCGGGTCTTCGGCCAGCACCTGGGCGTTGGTGTGCTCCACCAGCTTCATCAGGGCGCCATACAGCGGCACCTCGTCGCGGTACATGTCGGACATCGCCCTGGAGAAGCGTTGGCGGATCAGGTCGGGGCTGACGAAGCTCATCGTAAGAATTCCTGGCGAGGGCTGTGGGAAAGATAGACGAAAGATCGCAGCCTTCGCCGGCCCCGGCAAACGAAGAATCTTCAGGACTTCATTCTGCCAGGGACTGATCCACCAGCTCGATCCAGTGCCGCACGGGCGTGCGACCGGCGCCGTCGAGGTGGTTCTGGCAGCCGACGTTGGCAGTGACGATCAACTCCGGCTGGCCGCTTTCCAGCGCATTGAGGCGGTTGTCCCGCAGTTGCCGCGCCAGGGCCGGCTGGGTCAGTGAATAGGTGCCGGCCGAGCCGCAACACAAATGGCCGTCGGGCACCTCGGTGAGGTTGAAACCCAGCCGCGTCAGCAGCGCCTCGATGCTGCCGCCGAGTTTCTGCGCATGTTGCAAGGTGCAGGGACAATGCACGGCAATGCGCTGGTTCCTGGCCGCGCAGATCTGTTCCAGTGGTTCCTTGCCGAGCACTTGCACCAGGTCCAGCGCCCGTTCACTCACCTGTCTGGCCTTGGCGGCGTAGGCCGGGTCATGTTCCAGCAGGTGTCCATAGTCCTTGATGAATGCGCCGCAGCCGCTGGCCGTCTGGACGATGGCTTCAGCGCCGTTTTCCAGGTGTGGCCACCAGGCGTCGATATTCTGTCGGGCGCGATCCAGCCCAGTGGCCTGGGCGTCGAGGTGATAATCCAGGGCGCCACAGCAGCCGGCCTGCGCACAGTTGATCACGCTGATGCCGAGTCGATCCAGCACTCGTGCTGCCGAGGTATTGGTGTTGGGCGACAGGCCCGGTTGCACGCAACCTTCGAGCATCAACACCGTACGTCGATGCCGCAGAGGCGGGCGCTCGCCGTGAGGCGGGGAAGGGCGGGGCAACTTGGCGCTCAGGTTCGCTGGCAGCAACGGACGGAAGATCGCTCCAATACGCAGCAGGGCCTTGAACCGATCGGGGCTGGTGGCCAGGCTTCGCAGCCCCAGGCGCAGCGCGCGTTGGCCGGCGGGACGCGGCACGGCTTGGTCGACCACCGCCCGGCCGATGTCCAGCAGGTTGTGGTAATCCACGCCGGACGGGCAGGTGGTCTCGCAGTTGCGACAGGATAGGCAGCGATCCAGATGCAGCTGGGTGCTGGCCGTCGCCGGCTGGCCTTCGAGCACTTGCTTGATCAGGTAGATGCGTCCGCGCGGGCCGTCCAGTTCATCGCCGAGCAATTGGTAAGTGGGGCAGGTGGCATTGCAGAAGCCGCAATGCACGCAGCTGCGCAGGATCCGTTCGGCTTCTTCGGCGCGGGGTAGATTTTTGCTTTCCTCACTGAACCGAGTCTGCATAGGTAGTGTCCTGTATCACAAATGCTGTTTCTTTTTGACGGCGTCTGTTGTCGTCATGCTGCGTTGCCGCTCCTCGCCATAGCGGGCTATGACTCGTCGCGGCGCCTTGCCTGACGACAACAGCCACTCGTCAAAAAGGAACGCATTTGCGACACAGGACACTAGAACTCCAGATACATCCGACCAGGGTTGAAAAGCCCCAGGGGATCGAGCTGGGCCTTGAGCTGCCGGTGATAGCGCAGCAGCGCCGGGGCCAGTGGCTGGAACGGTGTGTCGCTGGCACCCTGACGATAGCAGGTGGCATGGCCACCGACTTCATGGGCCAGGGTTTGCACCGTGTCGGCCTCGGTTTTCAACCAGCGTTGGGCGCCGGCCCAGTCGATCAACTGCGCGCCGGGCAGGATGAGCGGCCCGGTATGGTTGGGCAGAGACAGGCGCCACAGCGGCAAGCCTTCATCGAAGAAGGCCAACTGATGTTCATTGAGTGCCGTCCAGTATTGATCGTCGATCAGCTCGCCACCGAAACGCTGATGAGCAGCGCTGACCGAGCCTTCGCCACCCTCCAGGCGCAGGTGCAGGCAGTCGCCGTCATGGCTGGCGGCGCTGATGGGCAGGGGCTGACGGCCCCATTCGGCGAGTTTTTCCAGGGCCTCGGTGCTGTCCAGTTCCAGGCGGATACTCAGGCTGTGACGGGGCTTGGGCAGGACCTTCAAGGAAACTTCGGTGATCACCCCCAGGCAACCGAAACTGCCGGCCAACAGGCGCGACAGGTCGTAGCCGGCGACGTTTTTCATCACCTCGCCGCCGAAACGCAGCAACGTGCCGTGGCCACTGATCAGCCGCGTGCCCAGGACGAAGTCGCGCACCGAACCGGCCCATGGGCGACGCGGCCCCGACAGCCCGGCGGCGACCATGCCGCCGACCGTGGCGTCGTCGCCAAATGCTGGCGGTTCGCAGGGCAGCCGTTGCCCGGCGGCGTCCAGGGCGGCAAGCAGTTCCTGCAGCGGGGTGCCGGCACGGGCCGTGATCACCAGTTCGGTGGGGTCGTAGTGGACGATGCCGCGATGGACGCGGGTGTCCAGCACCTCGCCGGCCACTTCGCGTCCCAGGAAAGCCTTGCTGTTGGACCCCTGGATGCGCAGCGGCGTGGCGTCGGCCCGGGCGCGATTGACCTGTTCGAGCAGCAGGTCGCTGGCGTCCTGGTCGGCTTCGCGGCTCATCAGAAACGCTCCAGTTCAGGAAACGGCAGTTGTCCGCCATGGATGTGCATGGCACCGAATTCGGCGCAGCGGTGCAGGGTGGGGATGTTCTTGCCGGGGTTGAGCAGGCCTTGGGGATCGAATGCTGCTTTCACCGCGTGGAACAGGTTCAGTTCGTCGCTGTTGAATTGCGTGCACATCTGATTGATTTTTTCCCGGCCGACACCGTGTTCGCCAGTGATGCTGCCACCTACCTGGACACACAGTTCGAGGATTTTCCCGCCCAGGGTTTCGGCGCGCTCCAGTTCGCCGGGCTGGTTGGCATCGAACAGGATCAGCGGGTGCATGTTGCCGTCACCGGCGTGAAAAACGTTGGCGACGCGCAGGCCATGCTCGGCACCGAGGCTGGCGATGCGCTGCAGTACCTCGGGCAGGGCACGTCGCGGGATGGTGCCGTCCATGCAGTAATAATCCGGCGCCAGGCGACCCACCGCCGGGAAGGCGTTCTTGCGCCCGGCCCAGAAGCGCAGCCGCTCGGCCTCGTCCCGCGCCTGGCGCACCTCGGTGGCCCCGGCCTGCTCCAACACCTGGCGGACCCGTTCGCAATCGTCATGGACATCGGCCTCTACCCCGTCCAGTTCGCACAGCAGGATCGCTTCGGCCTCCACCGGATAACCAGCGTGGATGAAGTCCTCGGCGGCGCGGATCGCCAGGTTGTCCATCATTTCCAGGCCGCCGGGGATGATCCCGGCGGCGATGATGTCGGCTACCGCTCGCCCGGCCTTGTCCACCGAATCGAAACTGGCCAGCAGCACCTTGGCGACCTGGGGCCGGGGCAACAGTTTGACCGTCACTTCGGTGATCACCCCCAGCAAACCTTCGGAACCGGTGAACAGCGCCAGCAGGTCCAGGCCCGGCGAGTCCAGGGCTTCGCTGCCGAGGGTCAGGCGCTCGCCTTCGATGGTGAGGATTTCCAGCTTCAACAGGTTGTGCACCGTCAGACCGTACTTGAGGCAGTGCACGCCGCCGGCATTTTCCGCGACGTTGCCGCCGATGGAACAGGCGATCTGCGACGAGGGATCCGGCGCGTAATACAGCCCGAACGGCGCCGCCGCCTGGGAGATCGCCAGGTTGCGCACACCGGGCTGAAGGCGTGCGGTGCGGGCGTCGGGGTCGATGTGCAGGATCTGGTTGAACCGCGCCATCACCAGCAACACGCCGCTTGCCAGGGGCAGGGCGCCGCCGGACAGGCCGGTCCCGGCACCCCTGGCGACCACCGGCACATTCAGCCCATGGCAGAGCTTGAGCAGCGCTTGCACCTGCTCGACTCGCTTGGGCAGTACCACCAGCAGGGGCGTGGTGCGGTAGGCCGACAGGCCATCGCATTCGTAGGGCTTGAGATCTTCCTCCTGATGCAGGATGTCCAGGTCTGGAACCTGTGCCTGCAAGGCTTGAAGCAGCGCCTGTTTGTCCACCTTGGGCAAGGGGCCGTCGAGGTGTTCGTCGTAGAGGATGTTCATGAAGTCGATACCTCTGAGTCGGCTCGAATCCCTGTGGGAGCGAGCTTGCTCGCGATGGCGGTGGGTCAGCTTGCATCCAGGTTGAATGTGTCACCGCTATCGCGAGCAAGCTCGCTCCCACATGGGATTCATTTTGTTATTTTCGCATCGCCGTCACTGCCCCAGCCCCTTGAGAAATTCCCGGTACAGCGCCGCGGTTTTCCCCGGTCGTTCGACCATGGGCATGTGGCCAATACCGTCCCAGATTTCCACCCGCAAATCGGCGATACCCTTGCTCCACACCGGCACGCTGCTGACGTCGATCAGCCGGTCCTTGCGCCCCCAGAGTAGCAGCGACGGGGCGCGGATGTCGGCCAGGCGCGGTTCCATCGGCGGGCTGGCGCGAAAATCGACGAAGATCTCCGCCAGTTCCTCGCGGCGCTGTTCGTAACGTTCGGCCATTGCCGCCAGCACCACGCTGGGCACCCAGGGCGGGGAGGCCATGGTCATTGCGTAGAACGGCGCGAAATCGTCCCGCGAGTCGACGAGGAACGGGTTATGCCCGGCGGCCAGGTGGCGTTCCATGTCGCTGGCCTGGGGCGCGGTGACGCCGGCCGGATCGATCAGCGCCAGGGTCAGCACGCGCTCGGGCGAGGTGGCCGCCAGCCATGCGGCGAGGTAACCGCCCATGGAATTGCCAATCACATGGACCTTGTCCAGGCCACAGGCGTCGAGCAACTCGATGACCCGCCGGGCCTGGGTCGGGATGTCATAGCCGCCGCCGGCCTTGAAGCCGGTTTCGCCATGGCCGGCCAGGTCGGGCACCACCACCCGGTAGTCGCCGACAAAATGTCGGGCGAAGCGCAGCCAGAGATTCTTGTCGGCGCTGTAGCCATGCAGCATCAGGATGCTGCCGGACGCTTCATAGGGCCCGCCTTGCCAGGTCGATACGGTCATCTCGCTGATGGGGACGGTGATCTTGTGCAACCGGTAGAGACGTGCCTCCAGCGCCATGCCCATGTCGTACAGCACATGGCCGATGCCTGGATATGTCAACCAGCTCCAGGCGATAAACACGGCAAGGACTACCCACAACACCAGCATGTTTTGCCCCCCCATGGGTCAGGACAGAATGTGATCGGCCAGTCTGAGCCGACGGGCCAGATATTCTTAAGTGAAGCTGAAACCCGAGCACATCGCGATGACATGGCGCATTTGCTTTGCTACTTGCTATGACAGCCGCCGGATGACTCATGTATAGCCAAGATCCGCGGCAGGGCCCGACATTTGAAGGAGAATAAATACCCCCTCATTCAGTGGTGGCTATTTGATGCTGCCCTGATAGACTCCAAGCTACCCCCCGTCCCAACGACTTGGGAAACCCGCGGTGCAGAGGTTCCTATGCAAAAAACGGGAAAAAAGGGACGGACGCTGGCCAGGAGGCTTTATATATCGCGCATTCTGGGCCTGACGCTGGGGTTGCTGTTGGTGAGTGCTGCCGTCTTTCCCCTCGAGCCGGCGCCGTGGGTCTGGGGTTTCATGCTGTTCAACGGCCTGCTCTGGCCACACTTGTCCTACGGGTGGGCCCGGCGTTGCTCGGTGCCGTACCAAGCCGAACACATCAACTTATTGATCGATGCGGCGCTTGGCGGCTTCTGGGTCGCGGCAATGCAGTTCAACCCACTGCCCGCAGCCGTCACGCTGGCGATGATGGCGATGAACAATGTCGCCATTGGTGGCCTGCGTTTCCTGCTCATTGGGGCCTTGGCCCAAGTGGCCGGCGTTGTCGTGGGCGTGCTGATCTTCCCGCTGACCAGCGTGCCCATGACCAGCCCGGCGCAGATCTATGCTTGTTTGCCGTTGCTGTGCCTGTATCCGATGGCGCTGGGTTGGTTCTGCTATCGCCAGGCCTACATTCTGGGCCGGCAGAAACGCGAGTTGCTGGCCCTGAGTCGCACCGACAGCCTGACTGGTTTGCTTAACCATGGCGCCTGGAAAGATCGCCTCAACGAGGAGTTCCAGCGCTGCCAGCGTCACCCGAATGACGGGGCAGGGCGCGGCGCGATTGCGCTGATCGACATCGATCATTTCAAAGCCATCAATGACACCTATGGCCATGTCGCCGGCGACATCGTGCTGCGCCAGCTTGGCAAGATGCTCAAGCAAAACCTGCGCGCCGCCGATGTGGTCGGGCGTTATGGCGGGGACGAGTTCTGTGTGATTCTGCCGGACCTGACGCTTCACAACGCCGTGCAGGCCATGGACGGCTTGCGCGAGCGCTTTGCGACGCTCAGCTATGAACAGAACCCGGCGCTGAAGGTGAGCCTGAGTATTGGCCTGGCGGCCTTCAACCCGGCTTATGGCGATGCGACCCATTGGCTCAATGATGCCGACCAGGCGCTTTACGAGGCCAAGACCGGCGGGCGCAACCGGGTCACGTGTTACCGGCATCGGCAGGTGTTGGAGGTATCGGCCATTTCTCCCTGAGGTGGCCACCTGCGGTCTAGAGCCTTGACCCATTGTCGGGTAGGGTGCCTCTGGCACTCTTTCGATACGGAACAAGGATGAAATCATGATGATGACCGCTCTTCGCTCCCGTCTGGCCGTCAGTCTTGGCCTGAGCCTGGCCCTCGGCGCCTTTGCTCCCGTTGCTTTCGCGCAGCCCCATCAACAAGTCCTGAGCGACGCCGAACAGTACAAGGGCGAGGCCCTGAAACTGCTCGAACGTTTGGTGAACATCGACTCCGGCTCAGGCTATGTGCCGGGGCTGACCCAGGTCGGTGACATTGCCATCGATGAATTGCAGAAGTTGGGCGCCACCATCGAAAAGGTGCCTAACTCGGACGGCACCCAGCACATCCTGGCGACCCTCAAGGGCACCGGCAAGGCAAAAATCCTGCTGATGGCGCACATGGACACGGTGTTCAAGGAAGGTTCGGCCGCCGAGCGTCCCTTCCACATCAAGGATGGCCGGGCCTACGGGCCGGGGGTGATGGATGACAAGGGCGGCATCGTCGCCGGGATCTACGCCTTGAAGGTGCTCAAGAACCTGGACTTCAAGAACTACGCGCAGATTACTTTCCTGCTCGACGCCAGCGAAGAAACCGGTTCGGACGCCGCCACCGACCTGATCAAGAAAACCGCCAAGGCCCATGACGTGACGCTCAACCTCGAGCCGGGGCGCCCGGCCGATGGTCTGGTGGTGTGGCGCAAGGGCAGTGCCACGGCGCTGGTGGAGGTCAAGGGCAAGGCGTCTCACGCCGGTGTCGCGCCGGAGTTGGGGCGCAATGCGGCGATGGAAGCCGCGCATCAGATCTTGCAACTGGGCAAGCTCGGCGACGCGGAAAAGAAAACCACCATCAACTTCACGGTGATCAAGGCCGGCGACCGGACCAACGTGATTCCCGACCAGGCGAGCGCCAAGGCGGATGTGCGGGCAGCGGTGCCGGAAGAGTTCGACCGCATCGAAAAAGACCTGGCCCGGGTGTCGCAGGACAAGTTGATCGCCGACACCGAAGTCACCACCAGCCTCAAGCGTGGCTTGCCACCGATGCCGCAGACGGCGGAGTCGGACCGGTTGATGGCCATGGCCCAAGGCATCTATGGCGAACTGGGGCGCAAACTCACTGAAGAAGGTAGCGGTGGGGCGGCGGATGCCAGCCTGTCGGCCGGGGTTGGTACGCCGACGCTGGATGGCTTTGGCATTGTTGGCGGCAACATCCATACGCCGGAGGAATACGCCGAAGTCGAGAGTGTGGTGCCAAGGATCTATCTGTTGTCGCGGATGATCATGGAGTTGGCTGGGCGGTAAAGCGCTGCCCATTTTTTAAAGGATCGAAACATCGCACCGTCCCGCTGTGGGAGCAAGCTTTGCTCCCACAGGGATTTGTGTTGCGCCGTTTGACCTGGTTCAGTAGACCCAAACCTCAACCCGTCGATTCCTGACCCGTCCTGCATCCTCGCTGTTGGCCGCCACCGGCATCAATGCGCCGAACCCCCGTACCTCTCGCAGCGCCACGCCGTATTTGACCAGTTCGCGCCGCACCGCCATGGCCCGCAGTTTGGACAGAAGGTCGGCCCGCGCCGGGTCGTCCTTGGCGTCGCCAAACCCCACCAGGGTCACACGCCGGTCGGTTTTGCCATGCTGCTTTATATAGTCGAGCACGCGGCCCAGGTCCTGGTGGGCCTTGTTGTCCAGGCTGGCGCTGCCTTCTTCGAAGCGGAAGTTCACGGTCAAGCGTTGGGCGTGGCGGCTCAGGGCCTGGTAACCCTCGGGCATCAATGCATTCGGCGTGACGGCCATGGCCTGGACGGTTTGGGCGATGAATCCATTGGCCGCGACGATGGTCTGGCCCTGCTCGCTTTGGGTGAACGCCACCAGCGCCTCGGCCCACGGGTTGGTCGCCTGGGGTGGCAAATAAAAGAACAGGCGCCGGGACAAGGGGTAGTCCTCGGTGGCGATCAGGTTGTTCAACGGCAACATGGGTTGGGAATCACCGTCGACAATCGCCAGTGCCTTGGCCTGGCGCACATAGGGCAAACCGATGAAGCCGATGCCTTGCGGGTCCTGGCTGACAGCGTCGGACAACTGTTCGCTGGATTCGAAGCGCCGTGCTGTAGGATCCAGCCGTTTTCCCTGTCGGCTGAGGACCAGTTCCTTGAAGGTGTCGTAGGTGCCGGACTGTTCATCTCGGGCATAAAGATGAATCGGCCCGCCAGCACCGCCCACGGCTTCCCAGGTTTTCGCCTCGCCACTGAATATCCGCGCCAGTTGCACGGTATCGAGCTGACGCAATGGGTTCTGCGGATGAAGAATAATCGCCAGGCCATCAATGGCGATGACCTGCTCGGCGGTGGGACTTTTCAGGTCGCCCAGGGACGACAGTTCCTTCAGCTCACTGTCCTTGATCGGTCGTGAAGAGGCGGCCAGGTCGGCGTTGCCCTGCTTGAGGGCGGCGAAACCGGTGCTGGAGCCGTGGGCGGCAATGTCGATTTCCACTCGCCGACCGTCAGTGGTCTGGCCGACGATCCGCTGCTCATTGTCCGTGCCGGTGATTTCGGCGCTCACTTTGAGCAGCCCCTGGCTTTCCATCAGCCCTTTGACCAGCGCCGGGCCGAGCGTTGCCCCTATGGTATTGGAGCCTTGAAGGCGCAGGGCCGGGCCGGATTCTGGAAGAGGCAAGCCGGGAACAGGCTCGCGTTCAGCGCAGATCGCCAACGGCAGCCACAACGCCATTATCCAGACCACGCACAGACGCATGCCGACACCTTCAGAACCCAGGGAAGTGCCGGGAGAATAAGTCAGGCAGATGACTAAACGATGACAGGGCGATTGCGTTCTTAAGCGCCGGACTCCATTGCTGCCAGCTCGGTCACCAGATGTTCGATCAACGCCCTCACGCGCTTGGGTTGGACGCGGGCAGTCGGGTAGACGATCTGCAGTAGCGTGCTGCCGGCCGTGAACTCCGGGAGTAACTCCACCAACCGCCCGCTCTTGAGATCGTCGCGCACATCCCAGATCGACTTGAGACTGATGCCGTGTCCCTCCAGGCACCACTGGCGTACGAGGCCGCCGTCATTGGCGATTCGCCGACCCTGGATCAACACGCGATGCACCTCGCCGCGTCGGCTGAAGGTCCATTCCCGCGCCGTATTGATGCCCAGGCGCATCACCAGGCATTCGTGTCGGGTCAGTTCGGTGGGGTGCGTTGGCGTGCCATGACGCGCCAGATAAGTGGGCGCGGCACAGACCACGCGACGGTTTTCCCCCAAGGGCCTGGCGCGCAGTGAGCTGTCGGCCAAGGCGCCATAGCGAATGGCAAAATCGAGCCCCTGGCTGACCAGGTCCACGTAGCCGTCGCCCAGGTCCAAATCCAGGCTGACATCTGGATGCTCATCGAGAAATCGCGACAGGATGGGGTCGATGTATTGGCGTCCCAAATCTTGCGGGGCACTCATGCGAATCGGCCCGCTGAGGGTTTGGGTGCCGGCGCGAATGCTGCTGTGCAACTCGCCGGCTTCGGCCAGTAACCGGCGGGCCCCTTCGACCAGCAACTTGCCTTCGTCGGTCAGGCTGATCGCACGCGTGGTGCGATTGAGCAGGGTGGCGCCGTAGTAGGTTTCCAGGGTGGCGAGCCGTTCCGAGACCGAAGCGGGGGACAGCCCCACCTCCCGGCCGGCAGCAGAGAGTCCACCTTTCTCAACGATGAGTAGAAAAAGCTCGAGGTTCTTCAGGAACATTATTCGGTAATTCCGAAATGTATTTTCGCCAGTGGATCAATTATCAGGAAAACACGCAAGGCATACCTTAGTGCCTCAGACGATTGCACTTCAGTGTTTTTTCCAGGAGTCCGCCATGGCCATTTCCGAGGTACCCGATGCTACTCACAACCCCGAACGCAGGACCTTCCTGGCCCAGGCGAGCGCTGGTGCTGCGTTGCTGGCGGCGGGGGACCTTTTGACGACGGGCTCGGCGCAGGCCGGTATCTCGACAAAAGCCGTCGGCGTTTCCAGGAGTGGCTTCTGGCCGGGCGACACCCGCTTGGTGATTTCGATTTCCATGCAATTCGAAGCCGGAGGGCAACCGCCCAAGGGGACCGACAGCCCGTTTCCCCCAGTGGATTTCCCTGACGGTGTCCCCTCCGATCCGGCGACCAATACCTGGTTTGCCTACGGCTATCGGGAAGGTATCCCACGCATGCTGGATTTGTGGGACCGCCATGACGTCAAGGTCACGTCCCATATGATCGGCGAAGCGGCGCGGCGCCAGCCGTCCCTGGCACGGGAGATTGTTGCGCGCGGTCACGAAGCGGCCGGCCATGGCCCGCGTTGGAGTTCGCAGTTTGCGATGAGTCGCGAGGAGGAACGGACGTTCCTGCGCCAGGCCGCCCAGATGGTGCAGGAGGTCACCGGGCAGCCGGTCACCGGTTACAACTGCAACTGGTTGCGCCGGGGGCCCAATACCCTGGCGTTGCTGCAGGAGCTGGGCTACCTCTACCACATCGATGACGTCAGTCGCGACGAGCCCTTCATCGAATCGGTCAATGGCAAGGACTTCGCAGTGGTCCCCTACACATTGCGCAATAACGACATCGTGCTGATCGAAGGCCGGCATTATTCGCCCCAGGCCTTCCTGGAGCAGGTAAAGCTCGATTTCGACCAACTCTACGAAGAAGCCGGCACACGGCGGCGAATGATGTCGATCAGCGCCCATGACCGTATCAGCGGCACGCCGCAAATGGTGCGGGTCTGGGATGAGTTCCTGCGTTACGCCAAAAGCCACCCGGGCGTGACGTTCATGCGCAAGGACGATATTGCCCGCTACACCCTCGCCAGTGCGCTGTCGGTGCGTGAAGCCGAAACGCTCTGAAGCCTTTTTACAAAACCGGGCCCCGGCCCTTGATCGACCCGAAGGAACCTACCATGCCGTTCTCATTCCTTGCCCTGCCTGGCGGCTTGCGCCTGGCCGGTTTTTCCCTGGCCCTGGGCCTGTCGCTGGGGGCCTCGGCCGCCACCGATGCGCTCGTGGCGCCCCAGAGTCTGATTGTCGACCAGAGCCTGTCGGCGCGGCAGGCGTCCGCCATGATCCTCGCGGCCCGGCGTTATGACACGTTCTGGCACACCGGAGACGAAGCGCTGGCCCGCGAAGCCCTGGCGCCTGGCTTCATCGACAAGACGCCACCTGCCGGGCGCAAGCAAGGCCCGGAAGGACCGTTACTGGCGTCTCGAGCCTTCCGTGGCGCAGTGCCGGATCTCAGTTGTGTCGTGGAACAGATGTTGGTGGTGGGGGATCGGGTCGTGGTGCACCTGCGCTTTCGCGGCCATTTCACCGGCACCTTTGACCAGCTCCGGGGCCAGGGCCAACCCGTGGAGTTCATCGCGACGGATATCTATCAGGTGGACCAAGGAAAAATTGTCGCCAACTGGCACATCGAGGACAACTTGAGCCTGTTCAAACAGCTGGGTGCTCTCTGACAGACAGGCTCGCCTTTGGCGAGCCGTTTTGCTGATCAGCTCAACTGCAACCAGATCGGCGCATGGTCCGACGGTTTTTCCATGCCTCGCAGTTCGTAGTCCACGCCGGCGTCCTTGACCCGTGGCAGCAGGCCGTGGGAGGTGAGGATCAGGTCGATGCGCAGGCCGCGCTTGGGCTCGTCCTCGAAACCGCGGCTGCGGTAGTCGAACCAGCTGAAGCGGTCGGTGACGTCCGGGTTCAGGTGGCGGAAGCTGTCCACCAGGCCCCAGTTCTTCAGGCGGGCCATCCATTCGCGTTCTTCCGGCAGGAAGCTGCATTTGCCGGTTTTCAGCCAGCGTTTCATGTTGTCCGGGCCGATGCCGATGTCGCAGTCTTCCGGGGAAATGTTCACGTCGCCCATCACCACCACCGGCTGGTCGTTGCTGAAGCGGCTTTCCAGCAGTTGCTGCAAATCGCTGTAGAAACGTTCCTTGGCCGGGAATTTGGTCGGGTGGTCGCGGCTTTCACCTTGTGGGAAATAACCGTTCATGATGGTCACCGGCACGCCGTTGGCATCGGCGAAGGTGCCCCAGATGAAGCGCCGCTGGGCATCCTCGTCGTCGCCCTCGAAGCCCTTGTACAGGCTCAGTGGCGCCTGGCGGGAGAGCAGGGCGACACCGTAATGGCCCTTTTGCCCGTGGTAATGCACGTGGTAGCCCAGGGCCTGCACCTCGGCCAGGGGAAATTGTTCGTCGTGGACCTTGGTTTCCTGCAGCCCGATCACGTCCGGCTGGTGCTTCTCGATCAGCGCCGCCAACTGATGGGGGCGGGCGCGCAGCCCGTTGATGTTGAAGGAGACGATCTTCATGGTCGGCTGTCCTGGCAAAACTGCGATGCTAGCTGACATGTCGGAACACGGCCAGCGTGGCAGTAGGACAAATGCGCTGCTAATGTCCTGTGGGTGTAGGAACGATCGCAACCCAATCGGGTTCGTACTCAATAAGAGCAGGGCCTCATCGAGCCTCGCCCCAGGAGAACTACCGTCATGCCTGAAACCGCCACCGCCATCGCCGACATCCATATGCTCGACAGTGGTTATTCCCGTGAAGCCCGTTCGTTGCTGTACCAGGCCTATCGCCACGAGCCGACTTTCAGCTACCTGTTCGAATCCGAGCGTCCCGGTTATGAACAGCGGGTACGGGCCACGGTGCGTGAGCTGGTCAAGCAGCATTTTCTCCAGGACCTGCCGGCCATCGGCTTGCTGGTCAACGACCGCCTGATTGGCATCGCCCTGATCGCCCCGCCGCAGCGGCGCCTGGGCATCACCGAAAGCTGGGCCTGGCGCCTGCGCATGGTCTTGAGCACTGGTTTTCGTTGCACCCGGCGCTACCTGGAATACCACGCGGCGGTGCTGGCCTGCCTGCCGTCGGATGCGGTCCATGTATTGCCGCTGCTGGGGGTGCATCCACAGTTCCAGGGCAAGCATTTCGGCGAACAGTTGCTCGAAGCGGTTCATAACTGGTGTGCGGTGGACGAGCATTCCCAGGGCGTGGTGCTGGACACCGGCAACCCACGTTACCTTGAGTTTTATAAACGCCAGGGTTACGAGGAAATCGGTGAAGTGGCGGTAGGACCGATCCGCGAGCATGTGTTCTTCCACGCCAACCCGCAGGTCCTGCAAAGCGCAACGGCATAGTCTGGCGAACTTTTGCGAAATGTCCGGCTCTATCAAGCACCTACGCTCGTGATAGCATCCGCGCCATGAACCTCCCAGGAAGAATGACCAGTGGCGCGCTCCTGCTGTCTCTCAGTTGCGCAGCGCTGGCAAACAGCGAATTGGAAGTACGGGTCAAGCCGTCCAACGATGAACTCAAGGCCAACGTAGAAGGTTACATCGGCGGCGTGGGTGATCGTGACGAGGAGGCCTTGCTGCGCTTCAGCCGTGGTGCCGAGGAGCAGGCGCGCAAGGCCGCCCAGGCGTTGGGCTACTACCAGCCGCAGATCGACAGTGAGGTCAAGGGCGGCAAGGACCCACGCCTGGTGCTGACCATCGACCCCGGCGAGCCTGTGCATTTGCGCAACGTCACCGTGCGCATTGATGGCCCGGCGGCATCGCTCAAAGCCTTTCGCGTACCCAGCAACGCCGCCCTCAAGCCCGGCGCGGTGCTCAACCATGGGCGCTACGAAGACGCCAAGCGAATCATCCAGAACCAGGCCTCGCGCTATGGTTTTTTCAGCGGGCGTTTCACCCAGCAGAAGCTGTTGGTTGACCCCCAGGCGGGCATTGCCGACATCGAACTGATTTACGACAGCGGCCCGCGCTATGCCTTGGGCCCGGTGAGTTTTGAGGGTGATACGCCGTTCGACGAAGATCTGCTGCAGCGCATGGTGCCGTTCAAGGCCGGCACGGCGTACGACTCCGAACTCATTGCAGAGCTCAACCAGGCCCTGCAATCGAGCGGTTATTTCGAAGGCGTCCGGGTGGATGCCGCACCGACGGCGGCCACTGACAACGTGATCCCGGTGGCGGTCAAGCTCGACACGCGCAAGCCGCGCACCATGGGCCTGGGCCTGGGTTTTTCCACCGATGTCGGCCCACGGGTCAAAGCCAATTGGACGCGTCACTGGGTCAACCCCCAGGGCCACAGTTATGGCTGGGAAGCGGAAGTGTCGGCGCCCCGGCAGAACGTCGGCCTGTGGTACGACGTGCCGCTGGATCCGCCGCTGACCGACAAGATACGTTACGCCGGCGGTTATCAATATGAAGAACTGGCCGGCACCGACAGCCTCAGCAAACTGCTCACCGTGGGCCCGGAATGGCACAGCAAGTTGCCCAGCGGCTGGCAGCGGGTGGTGTCGCTCAAGTGGCAGCGCGAGGAATATCGCCTCGGCGACGATGCGGGCCTGAGCACACTGCTGATGCCGGGCCTCAGCTATTCCTACCTGCGCAGCGACAACCGCATCGATCCGCACAACGGTTACCGCTTGCAGTTCGACACCAAGGTCGCCAAGGAAGGGCTCGGCTCGGACAACAACCTTTTATACGGCACCGCCATGGTCAAGGGCCTGACCACGGTGTTCGACAAGCATCGTTTGCTGGCGCGTGCGCAGATCGGCGGCAGCGCCACCAATGGCTACAAATCCATCCCGCCGTCCCTGCGCTTTTTTGCTGGTGGCGACCAGAGCGTGCGGGGTTACGACTACCAGAGCCTGTCGCCGGAAAACGCCGAGGGCGACCGTATCGGTGGTCGCTACATGGTCGCCGGCAGCCTCGAGTATCAATATTCAATCGCGGAAAAATGGCGGGTGGCGACGTTCATCGACCAGGGCAACTCGTTCAACAGCCTTGAACTGCCGAGCCTCAAGACCGGCGTAGGCGTCGGCGTGCGCTGGGTTTCGCCGGTGGGTCCGATTCGCCTCGACCTGGCCCATGCGATGGACGACGACGGTGGTATCCGCTTGCACTTTTCCATGGGGCCTGAGCTGTGACGCGTGGTTTGAAGATAACGCTGCTGGCGCTCGCCGGGGTGCTGGTGGCGCTCGTGCTGGCCTTGAGCGTGGTGCTGGGCACGGCATTCGGCAGCCGTTGGGCCCTCGGCCTGGTGCCGGGGCTGACCGTGGAGAATTTCCAGGGGCGGCTGGGCGGGCAGTGGAGCGCCGATCACCTGCTGTGGCAGCAGGACGCCAGTCGGGTGGAAGTGGATCGGCTGATATTCGCCTGGTCGCCGCTGTGCCTGGCACGCATGACCTTGTGCATCGAACAGCTCAAGGCCGACCAGGTCGCCTTGCAATTGCCAGCCTCTGCCGATGAGCCGAGCAGCGGCCCGATCAGCTTGCCGGACCTGGATTTGCCACTCGCCATCGAACTGGGCGACGTGCAGGTCGGCAGCCTGTCGTTCAACGGCAGCGAGCAGCTCAAGGGCCTGCAATTGGTTGCCCACTGGACCGCCGCGGGCATGCAGATCGATTCGGTGCAGTTGCAGCGCGATGAGCTGAGCCTGAAACTCTCCGGTCTGCTGAAGCCGGGCGGCGACTGGCCGTTGAACGCCGAGGGCCGGTTGACCTTGCCGGCGCCGGGCGCAACGCCCTGGGCCCTGGACCTGAAAGTCGACGGCAACCTGCTCAAGACCCTCAACCTCAAGGCCGACAGCAGCGGTTACCTGCAAGGCCAGTTGAGCGGTGAGCTGCAACCGTTGGCGGACAACCTGCCCGCCAAGGTGCGCATCACCGCCAACGGCTTCAAGGCCAGTGCCGATTTGCCCGACACGTTGTTGCTCAATCAACTGGAATTGACCGGCGAAGGCGATCTGAAAAACGGCTATCAACTGCTCGGCAAGGCGACGCTGCCCGCCGAAAAAGGGCCGGTGGCGTTGTTGCTGCAAGGCACGGTGGACGCCAACGGCGCGCAGATCGCTGGCCTGGATCTGGATGCCGGCGATCAGCAAAGCCTGAAACTCAGCGGCCAATTGGACTGGCGCGAAGGCCTGCGCGCCGAGGCGAAAGTCGCCTGGCTGGATTTCCCCTGGCATCGCCTCTATCCGCTGATCGACGAGCCACAGGTGACGCTGCGCAGCTTCGACGGCGAAGTCTCCTACACCGATGGCCAATACCTGGGCAACTTCCAGGCCGCGCTGGACGGACCCGCCGGGGCCTTCAGCCTGGGCAGCCCGTTCAGTGGCGACCTGACGCAAATCCATTTGCCGCAGCTCAAGCTCGCGGCGGGGCAGGGCAAGGCCGAAGGGCACCTGAGCCTGCAATTTGCCGAGGGCATTGCCTGGGACACGGCGCTGCAACTGTCGGCCATCAACCCGGCGTATTGGCTTGGCGAACTGCCCGGGACCCTGGCCGGGCCGTTGCGCAGCAAAGGGATGATGAAGAACGATCGCCTCGATCTCGACGCGGACCTGGACCTCAAGGGCAAACTGCGTGGCCAGCCCGCGGTGTTCCAGGCCAAGGCCAGCGGCGCTGGCGAGCAGTGGAAGCTCAGCGCGCTGGATATTCGCCTGGGGGATAACCGCATCAACGGCAGCGGCAGCCTGCAAGAGAAGCTGACCGGCCAGATCGACATCAAGCTCGCACGCCTGGCTCAGCTCTGGCCGCAATTGCGCGGCCAAGTCGTCGGCCGTGTCGACGTGGCCGGCACGCTCAAAGCCCCCCAAGGCAAGCTCGGCCTGCAAGGCACGCAACTGGCCTTCCAGGACAACCGCCTGCAAAGCCTGAACCTGGATGCGATCCTCGACAGCGCCCAGCGCGGCAAGCTCGACCTCAAGGCCAGCGGTATCCGCGCCGGCGAAACGTCACTGGGCGTGCTGACGGTCAGCGGACAGGGCGACATCAAACGGCAAGCACTCAACCTCGACTTGCAAGGGCCGCAGCTCGACACGACCCTGGCACTCGATGGCGCGCTCGACCAAGGCAATTGGCGCGGGCGCCTGGCCAGCGGCGACGTGCAGGCCGGCGGTCAAGCCTGGCGCCTGCAAGCCCCGGCTAAACTGGAGCGCCTGGCCGATGGCACGCTCAACGTCGGCGCGCATTGCTGGCGTTCAGGCGAGGCCAGCCTGTGCGGTGAGGACCAGCGGCTGATGCCGGAACCGAAGTTGCGCTATCACCTCAAGCAGTTCCCCATCGAAAGCCTGGCCCAGTGGATGCCCAAGGATTTTGCCTGGCAGGGCCGGCTCAACGCGGACCTGCAACTGGACCTGCCGGCCAGCGGTCCGAATGGCCGGATCCTGGTGGACGCCAGCGGCGGTACTTTACGGATTCGGGACAAGGAGGGCGATAAGGCGCAATGGCTGGACTTCCCCTACCAGACCCTGACGCTCAACAGCCGCCTGACCCCCAAGCGCATCGACACCGACCTGAATTTCGTCGGCGCCAGGCTCGGCGAACTGATGCTCCAGGCACAAATCAACCCCATACCGGCCAGCAAACCCATCAGCGGCTCGTTCCGCCTGACCGGCCTGGACCTGTCCGTGGCGCGGCCATTCGTGCCGATGGTGGAAACCCTCACCGGTCACCTGAACGGCAGCGGAACCTTGTCTGGTGGTCTGCTTGCGCCCCAGGTCAACGGCAACCTGGTGCTCAGCGACGGTGAAGTGTCTGGCCCGGAACTGCCGGTCAGCCTTGAAGCCTTGCAGATGCGGGCAGCGATTACCGGCGAAGCGGTGCAGCTCAATGGCAATTGGAAAAGTGGCAAGAGCGGGCAGGGCAGCCTGAACGGCAACATCGGCTGGGGCGACGCCCTGACCATGAACCTGGCCCTCAAGGGTTCGCAACTGCCAGTCACCGTCGAGCCTTATGCGGTGCTCGACGTGGCGCCCGACCTGAACATCACCATGCACGGTGAGCGGCTTTCCATTGCCGGCAAGGTCCTGGTGCCCAAAGGCGAGATCACCATCCGCGAACTGCCGCCGTCCACCGTCAAGGTTTCGGATGACACGGTGATCGTCGGCCACCAGACCGAAGAGGGCAAGGCGCCGCTGGCCATGGCGATGGACATCGACGTGATCGTCGGCCAGGACAAGCTCGCGTTCTCGGGTTTCGGCCTGACCGCCAACGTGCAGGGCCAGGTTCACATCGGCGACAACATGGACACCCGCGGCGAGCTCTGGCTCAACGACGGTCGTTATCGGGCCTACGGGCAACGGCTGACGGTGCGGCGGGCGCGGCTGCTGTTCGCCGGGCCCATCGACCAGCCCTACCTGGACATCGAAGCGATCCGCCAGACCGATGACGTGATCGCCGGCATCCGCTTGAGCGGCAGCGCCGAGCAACCGACCACGCAAATCTTCTCGGAACCGGCCATGAGCCAGGAACAGGCGTTGTCCTACCTGGTGCTGGGCCGGCCACTGAGCACCACCGGCGAGGACAACAACATGCTCGCCCAGGCAGCGCTGGGCCTGGGGTTGATGGGCAGCTCGGGGGTGACCACCAGCCTGGCCAATAACCTGGGGATCGAGGATTTCCAGCTCGACACCCAGGGCAGCGGCAATGCCACCAGCGTGGTCGCCAGCGGCAACCTGTCGGAAAAACTCAGCCTGCGCTACGGCGTCGGGGTGTTCGAACCGGCCAACACTATCGCCCTGCGCTACAAGCTCAGCAAGAAGGTCTACCTCGAAGCCGCGAGCGGCGTCGCCAGCTCGCTGGACATCTTCTACAAGCGCGATTTCTAACCTTCCCCGAACCCCCCTTTGTGGGAGCAAGGCTTGCCCGCGATATAGGCAACTCGGTCTATCAGTCGAACCGAGGTGATGCTATCGCGGGCAAGCCTTGCTCCCACAGGACCAGCTCCCACACACTTCATGTGAATAGCAAGCTAACTATTCGATTGACATTTGCTGCCTAAGCAGTAATATCTCGACATACATTCACTGCCTAGGCAGCAAACGGTGGTCAGATGAAGCATTTCACTCCAGACAACTTTCACAATTGCCATCTCGGCATGCTGCTCGGCCGCACCGCGCTGCTCAAGGATCGGATCATTGACACTCACATGGAACCTGTCGGCATCACCGCCGCGCAGTTCAAGGTGTTGATCATCATGGCCCAGTACGGCATCGAGACGCCGGCCGAGCTGTGTCGTTACCTGTCCCTGGACAGCGGCTCGATGACGCGGATGCTCGATCGCCTGGAGCAGAAAGGTTTCCTGGCCCGTGAACGCTCCGCCCAGGACCGCCGGCAAGTGCGCCTGGTGCTGACTGAAGCCGGCCAGGCCCTCGCCGATCGCCTGCCGTTTATCGGTGCCGAAGCCATGAACCAGTTGGCCGGCGCCATCAGCCCCGAGGAGCTGCAAACCCTCGAACAGATCCTCAAGAAAATTCTGCTCGCCGCCGGTGACCCCATCACCGTGTCGCGAATGGGGGAAAAATGAAGCGTAGAACCTTGCGTACCCGATTAAGCCTGGTTGTCCTGGCCATGAGCCTGGCTGGCTGTGCCAGCTACAGCGGCCTGAAGACCGAAGGCGTCAGCCTGGAGGCCCAAAGCCTCAAGGCTGGGCAATCGCTGAACGGTGTCACACTGTCGCAGGCCGCGTGGCCGAAAAGCGATTGGTGGAAGAGCCTCGGCGACCCGCAACTCGATGGCCTGATTCGTGAAGCCCTGCGCGATAGCCCGGATATGCAGATCGCCAGCGCCCGGGTCCATCAGGCCAGTGCCGCCGCCTATGCCGCCAACGCGGCGCGCCTGCCGACCCTCGATGCCAGCGGTGGTGCCAGCCGTTCGCGCCTGTCCCGTGACCAGGACCCGCAAGGGCAGGGCGGGGCGTACAGCACCCTGCGCACGTTAGGTGTGGACTTCAATTACAACTTCGACCTCTGGGGCGGCCAGCGTGCCACCTGGGAAGCCGCCCTCGGCCAGGCCCGCGCCGCCGAGATCGATCGCCAGGCTGCGCAACTGACCCTGGCCGCCGACGTGGCCCGGGCCTACAGCGACCTGGGCCAGGCCCACATCATTTATGACCTGGCCTCAGAGGACCTCAAGCGCACCCGGCAGATGCTCGACCTGGGCAAGCGCCGCCTCACTGCCGGGATCGACAGCGAATATCAGTTCCAGCAGACCGAAAGCTTGGAAGCCAGCGCCGATGCAACCCTGATCGACGCAGAGAAACGCCTGCAAAGCGCCAAGATCGCCCTGGCGGTGTTGCTGGGCAAGGGGCCGGACCGCGGCAATGAAATCCCCCGGCCCAACGTGCTGCAAGCCAGCGCGGTCGCCTTGCCATCGAACCTGCCGGCCGAGTTGCTGGGGCGGCGTCCGGACCTGGTCGCGGCACGCTGGCGGGTCGAGGCGGCGAGCAAGAACATCGAGGCTGGCAAGACCAACTTCTACCCCAATCTCAACTTGAGCGCAGCCGCCGGAACCCGGTCGTTGCTGGGCGATGCGATGTTCGGTTCGGCCAGCCGCTTCTTCAATGTGGCGCCGACGGTGTCGCTGCCGATCTTCGATGGCGGCCGCTTGCGGGCGGACCTGGATGCCCGGGACGCCGATTACGACCTGGCGGTGGCGCAATACAACAAGAGCCTGGTCACGGCCCTTGGCGATGTCAGCGACACCATCAACCAATTGCGTGACATCGCTCGCCAGATCGGCGCCCAGCAACATGCCACTGATATTGCACAGAGCTCCTACGACACGGTGGTCCAGCGCTACGGCTCGGGCATCGGTAATTACCTGGACGTGCTGAGCATCGAGCAGCAATTGCTCCAGGCCCAGCGCCAACTGGCGAACCTGAATGCCGACCAGATCGATTTGTCGATCCAACTGATGCAGGCCCTGGGCGGCGGTTTCGAGGCCCAGACCCTGGCGGCGGCCACCCCGGCCGCTACCACGCCAAATAACTGATTCGAGGTACTTGTCATGGCGACTGCCGAAACGACTCAATCCGAACATGCGCAGGACGGCAACCCACGCAAGCGCAAGGTCATGCTGCTGACACTGGCGCTGCTGGTCATTCTCTCGGGCCTGGGCGTCTGGGCCTGGCACGAACTGTATGGCCGCTGGAGCGAAAGCACCGACGATGCCTATGTGAACGGCAACGTGGTGGAGATCACACCGCTGGTCACTGGCACCGTGGTGAGCATCGGGGCCGACGACGGCGACCTGGTGCGTGAAGGCCAGGTGCTGGTGCAGTTCGACCCGAACGATGCCGAAGTCGGGCTGCAAAGTGCCCAGGCCAACCTGGCCCGGACCGTGCGCCAGGTGCGTGGCTTGTACAGCAACGTCGATGGCATGCGGGCGCAGGTCAATGCGCAAGAGGCCGAAGTGCAGAAGGCCCAGGAAAACTACAGCCGACGCAAGAACCTGGCGGCCGGCGGGGCGATTTCCAAGGAGGAACTGTCTCACGCCCGGGATGACCTGACCTCGGCGCAGAACGCCTTGGCCAATGCCCGGCAACAGCTCAAGACCACCAGCGCCTTGGTGGACGATACCGTGGTGTCGTCCCATCCCGATGTGCAGTCCGCCGCCGCGCAACTGCGCCAGGCCTTCCTGGCCAACGCCCGCAGTACCTTGATCGCACCCGTCACCGGTTATGTCGCCAAGCGCACCGTGCAACTGGGCCAACGGGTGCAGCCGGGTACGGCGTTGATGGCGGTGATCCCGCTGGATCAGCTGTGGATCGACGCCAACTTCAAGGAAACCCAACTGCGCGACATGCGCATCGGCCAGCCAGTGGACATCGAAGCCGACCTGTACGGCAGCGATGTGAAGTACAGCGGCACCATCGACAGCCTCGGCGCCGGGACCGGCAGCGCATTTGCCTTGCTGCCGGCGCAGAACGCCACCGGTAACTGGATCAAGATCGTCCAGCGGGTGCCGGTGCGCATTCACATCAATGCCCAGGAGCTGGCCAAGCATCCGCTGCGGGTCGGCCTGTCGACCCTGGTCAGTGTCGACCTGCACGACCAGAGCGGCCCGGTACTGGCCCAGCAGCCACCGCAGAAAGCCTCGTTCAGCACCCAGGTCTACGACCAGCAGCTGACCGATGCCGACGCGATGATCGCCCGCCTGATCCACGACAACAGTGCGGTGGCGAGCAAGACCGTGCAGCGCTGATCGCAATTGCAGGCCAACCTCTGAAACCTGTGGGAGCAAGGCTGTTGGCTTTGCTCCCACACAGCCAACAGCCTGGCTCCCACAGGGTTTGTGTCTTGCCCTAAGGGATTTCGCCACCTTCGCTTCATAGGATTTCGCAATGAGCAATAACGCGTCTTTCACGCCGCCCAGCCTGTTGCTCAGCACCATCGGGCTGTCGCTTGCGACGTTCATGCAAGTGCTCGACACCACCATCGCCAACGTTGCCTTGCCGACTATTTCCGGCAACCTGGGTGTCAGCTCGGAGCAGGGCACTTGGGTGATCACCTCGTTCGCGGTGAGCAACGCCATCGCCTTGCCGCTTACCGGCTGGCTGAGCCGGCGGTTTGGCGAGGTGAAACTGTTTTTGTGGGCGACGATGCTGTTCGTGCTCGCGTCGTTCTTGTGTGGTATTTCCACCTCGATGCCGGAGCTGATCGGCTTTCGTGTACTTCAAGGGCTGGTGGCCGGGCCGTTGTACCCGATGACCCAGACCTTGCTGATTGCCGTGTACCCGCCGGCCAGGCGCGGCATGGCCCTGGCGTTGCTGGCGATGGTCACGGTGGTGGCGCCGATTGCCGGGCCGATCCTCGGCGGCTGGATCACCGACAGCTACAGCTGGCCGTGGATCTTCTTCATCAACGTGCCCATCGGCGTCTTCGCCGCGCTCGTGGTGCAACAGCAGCTCAAGGCGCGGCCGGTGGTCACCAGCCATCAACCGATGGATTACGTGGGGTTGATCACGCTGATCATTGGCGTTGGCGCGCTCCAGGTGATTCTCGACAAAGGCAACGACCTGGACTGGTTCGAGTCGAACTTCATCATCATCGGTGCGCTGATTTCGATCATTGCCCTGGCGGTGTTCGTGATCTGGGAAATGACCGACCGTCACCCGGTGGTCAATCTCCGCCTGTTCGCCTATCGCAACTTTCGCATCGGCACCATTGTGCTGGTGGGGGGCTACGCCGGGTTCTTCGGCATCAACCTGATCCTGCCGCAGTGGTTGCAGACCCAGATGGGCTACACCGCGACCTGGGCCGGGCTGGCGGTGGCGCCCATCGGTATCCTGCCGGTGCTGATGTCGCCTTTCGTCGGCAAGTACGCCCACCGGTTCGACCTGCGCGTGTTGGCCGGGCTGGCGTTCCTGGCCATCGGCCTGAGCTGCTTCATGCGGGCCGGGTTCACCAACGAGGTGGATTTCCAGCACATTGCGATGGTGCAGTTGTTCATGGGCATCGGCGTGGCGCTGTTCTTCATGCCGACCCTGAGCATCCTGATGTCGGACCTGCCGCCGCACCAGATTGCCGACGGCGCGGGGCTGGCGACGTTCCTGCGGACCCTGGGTGGCAGCTTTGCCGCGTCCCTGACCACCTGGATCTGGATCCGCCGGGCCGACCAGCATCACGCCTACCTGAGCGAAAGCATCAGCACTTTCGAGCCGGCCACCCGCGAAGCACTCAACCAACTCGGTGGTGCGAGTGCCCCGGCCTATGCCCGGCTCGAGCAGGTCCTCAACAGCCAGGCGTACATGCTCTCCACCGTGGATTACTTCACGCTGCTGGGTTGGGCGTTCATGGGGTTGATCGTGCTGGTGTGGCTGGCGAAGCCGCCGTTCGCGGCGAAGGCTGGGCCTGCATCGGCGGGGCATTGATCCACACACAACACCCTGTGGGAGCGTACCTGTGGGAGCAAGGCTTGCCCGCGATGCAGGCGACATGGTTCAACTGCAAGACCGTGTCATCGTTCATCGCGAGCAAGCTTTGCTCCCACAGGCTCGCGCCCACAAAGGAGATCTGCGGTCTTTAGGTGCTTGGCAACGCCAACTGCGCATTACCAAACCCAAACGGCGCCAACGCAAACCCCTGTTCGTCCACCTGCAACGCCCAGCCTTGCTTGTCCCAATCCCCCAGCACAATGCGCCGGGCGGCGTGTTCGCCCAGTTGCAACTTGTGGATGGCGGGCCGATGGGTGTGGCCGTGGATCAAGGTCTTCACGCCGTATTGCTGCATGATCCGTGGGATCTCTTCGGGCGTGACGTCGACGATGTCATTGGCTTTCATGCGTGTCTGCGTGCGGCTTTCGCTGCGCAGTTTGCGCGCCAGCTTCTGGCGGCTGCCCAGCGGCAGGTGCCGCAGGACGAACAGCGTGACCGGGTTGCGCAGCCAGCGCCGCAGCTTCATGTAGCCTTCGTCGCGGGTGCAGAGGCTGTCGCCGTGCATCAGCAGCACCGGCTCGCCATTGAACTGCACGACACTCGGGTCCTTGAGCAGGGTGCAGCCGGCCGCTTTGCAAAAGGCCTGACCCAGCATGAAGTCGCGATTGCCGTGCATCAGGAAGATGGCCGTGCCGCTGTCGCTCAATTCGCGCAGGGCCTGGCAGATGGAACGCTGGAACGGCGTCATGGCATCGTCGCCGATCCAGGCTTCGAAAAAGTCGCCCAGAATGTACAACGCTTGCGCCGAGCGGGCGCGTGTGGCGAGTAAATCCAGAAACGCCCGGGTGATGTCCGGGCGCTCCTCTTCCAGATGCAAGTCTGAAATCAGCAATATCACTCAATGATCTCGGCTTTCTCGATGATCACGTCTTCTGCCGGGACATCCTGGTGGCCGGCCTTGGACGTGGTGGAAACGCCTTTGATCTTGTCGACCACGTCGGTGCCTTCGATCACTTCACCGAACACTGCATAGCCCCAGCCCTGGGTGGTCTTGCCGCTGTGGTTCAGGAAGCTGTTGTCCGCCACGTTGATGAAGAACTGCGCGGAGGCCGAATGCGGCTCCATGGTACGGGCCATGGCAACGCTGTACTTTTTGTTCGGCAGGCCGTTGTCGGCTTCGTTCTGGATGCTTGGGCGCTTGTCTTTCTTTTCCTTCATGCCGGGCTCGAAACCGCCGCCCTGGATCATGAAGTTGCCGATGACGCGGTGGAACACGGTGTTTTCGTAATGGCCGGCCTTGACGTACTCGACGAAGTTGGCAACGGTCAGCGGTGCCTTCTCGGCGTTCAGTTGCAGGACGATGTCGCCGTGGTTGGTGGTCAGTTTGACTTTGCTCATGATCGGTACTCTTTCAAGGAATTCGTGGGTTTCGGGGCTTCACTGCCCGCAACCGGTCTGGCTGTAATCGGCCAGGCTGGGCAGTTTAGCGTGCCGGGCACGAATTTCGAGGCTGTTTTTCATCTGGCCGTCGATTAAATTCAATCGTTTGCCGGCCTGGCCTGTCAGCTGCTTGACAGCATCGGCTATGATACGGGCTTTGATTTATCAGGCCGCACCCGGCCGCGCACTTGTCTGTTCAAGGATCCTATGAGCAAGCCCACTGTCGACCCTACCTCGAATTCCAAGACCGGCCCGGCCGTGCCGGTCAACTTCCTGCGCCCGATCATCCAGGCGGACCTGGACTCGGGTAAGCACACACAGATCGTCACTCGCTTCCCGCCAGAACCCAACGGCTACCTGCACATCGGCCATGCCAAGTCGATCTGCGTGAATTTCGGCCTGGCCCAGGAGTTCGGCGGCGTCACGCACCTGCGTTTCGACGACACCAACCCGGCCAAGGAAGACCAGGAATACATCGACGCGATCGAAAGCGACGTCAAATGGCTGGGCTTCCAATGGTCCGGTGAGGTGCGCTACGCCTCGCAATATTTCGACCAGTTGCATGACTGGGCAGTGGAACTGATCAAGGCCGGCAACGCCTACGTGTGCGACCTGACCCCCGAGCAGGCCAAGGAATACCGTGGCAGCCTGACCGAGCCGGGCAAGAACAGCCCGTTCCGTGACCGCAGCGTGGAAGAGAACCTGGACCTGTTCGCCCGTATGCGCGCCGGTGAGTTCCCGGACGGCGCTCGGGTGCTGCGTGCCAAGATCGACATGGCTTCGCCGAACATGAACCTGCGCGACCCGATCATGTACCGCATCCGTCACGCCCATCACCACCAGACCGGCGACAAATGGTGCATTTACCCCAACTATGACTTCACCCACGGTCAGTCGGACGCCATCGAAGGCATCACGCATTCGATCTGCACCCTGGAGTTCGAAAGCCATCGTCCGTTGTACGAGTGGTTCCTCGAGCACCTGCCGGTGCCGGCCACCCCGCGCCAGTACGAATTCAGCCGCCTGAACCTGAACTACACCATCACCAGCAAGCGCAAGCTCAAGCAACTGGTGGACGAGAAGCACGTCAACGGCTGGGATGACCCGCGCATGTCGACGCTGTCGGGCTTCCGTCGTCGCGGCTACACCCCCAAGTCGATCCGCAATTTCTGCGAAATGGTCGGCACCAACCGTTCCGACGGCGTGGTGGACTTCGGCATGCTGGAATTCAGCATCCGTGACGACCTCGACCACAGCGCCCCGCGCGCCATGTGCGTGCTGCGTCCGCTGAAAGTAGTCATCACCAATTACCCGGAAGGCCAGGTCGAGAACCTCGAACTGCCGCGCCACCCGAAAGAAGACATGGGCGTGCGCGTCCTGCCGTTTGCCCGGGAAATCTATATCGACCGTGAAGACTTCATGGAAGAGCCGCCAAAAGGCTACAAGCGCCTGGAGCCTGCTGGCGAAGTGCGCCTGCGTGGCAGCTACGTGATCCGCGCCGACGAGGCCATCAAGGACGCCGACGGCAACATCGTCGAACTGCGTTGCTCGTACGATCCCGACACACTGGGCAAGAACCCGGAAGGTCGCAAGGTCAAGGGCGTGATCCACTGGGTGCCGGCCGCCGCCAGCGTCGAGTGCGAAGTGCGCCTCTACGATCGCCTGTTCCGTTCGCCGAACCCGGAAAAGGCCGAAGACAGCGCCAGCTTCCTGGACAACATCAACCCTGACTCCCTGCAAGTACTCACTGGTTGTCGTGCCGAGCCTTCGCTGGGCAACGCACAGCCGGAAGACCGTTTCCAGTTCGAGCGCGAAGGTTACTTCTGCGCGGATATCAAGGACTCGAAACCCGGTGCTCCGGTATTCAACCGTACCGTGACCTTGCGCGACTCCTGGGGTCAGTGATCAAGTCTTAAGGGAAACCCTGTGCTTACGATCTACAACACGCTCACCAAGAGCAAAGAAGTCTTCAAGCCGCTGGATGGCAACAAGGTCCGCATGTACGTCTGCGGCATGACCGTGTACGACTACTGCCACATTGGTCATGGTCGCAGCATGGTCGCCTTCGACCTGGTAACCCGCTGGCTGCGATTCAGCGGTTATGACCTGACCTATGTGCGCAACATCACCGACATCGAAGACAAGATCATCAACCGTGCCCGCGAAAACGGCGAGCCTTACGATGCGCTGACCGAGCGCATGATCAAGGCCATGCACGAGGATGAGGCGCGCCTCAATATCCTCAAGCCGGACCTGGAGCCCCGTGCCACGGACCACATCCCTGGCATGCTGAGCATGATCCAGACCTTGATCGACAAGGGCTACGCCTACGCACCGGGCAATGGCGACGTGTACTACCGCGTTGCCAAGTTCATGGGCTACGGCAAGCTGTCGCGCAAGAAGATCGAAGACCTGCGCATCGGCGCGCGTATCGAAGTCGACGAGTCGAAAGAAGACCCGCTGGACTTCGTGCTGTGGAAGGGCGCCAAGCCGGGTGAGCCGAGCTGGGAATCGCCATGGGGCGCCGGGCGTCCGGGCTGGCACATCGAATGCTCGGTGATGTCCACCTGCTGCCTGGGCGAGACCTTCGACATTCATGGCGGCGGCAGCGACCTGGAGTTCCCGCACCACGAAAACGAAATCGCCCAGAGCGAAGCGGCCACCGGCAAGACCTACGCCAACGCCTGGATGCATTGCGGCATGATCCGGATCAACGGCGAGAAGATGTCCAAGTCCTTGAACAACTTCTTCACCATCCGCGACGTGCTCGACAAGTACCACCCGGAAGTCGTGCGTTACCTGCTGGTGTCGAGCCATTACCGCAGCGCCATCAACTACTCGGAAGACAACCTCAAGGACGCCAAGGGTGCCCTGGAGCGTTTCTATCACGCGTTGAAGGGCCTGCCGAGCGTGCCGGCTGCCGGTGGCGAAGCGTTCGTGGCGCGTTTCACTGAAGTGATGAACGACGACTTCGGCACGCCGGAAGCGTGCGCGGTGCTGTTCGAGATGGTGCGTGAGATCAACCGCCTGCGTGAGAGCGATCTCAATGCGGCGGCCGGTCTGGCGGCCCGCCTGAAAGAACTGGCCAGCGTACTGGGTGTGTTGCAGCTCGAAGCCGATGACTTCCTGCAGGCTGGTGCCGAAGGCCGCGTGGACGCCGCCGAAGTCGAGGCGTTGATCCAGGCGCGCCTGACTGCGCGCGCCAACAAGGATTGGGCCGAGTCCGACCGGATCCGCGACCAGCTAACCGCCATGGGCGTGGTGCTGGAAGATGGGAAGGGCGGCACGACCTGGCGTCTGGCGGACTAAGATCTTCTAAAGCTCGCAATACCCCTGTGGGAGCGAGCTTGCTCGCGATAGCGGAATGTCAGACAACATTGTTGTCGACTGATACACCGCCATCGCGAGCAAGCTCGCTCCCACATTTTTTGTGGCCGGCCTGGCAATCATTGTTTTATGAGCTAGTACTGTCAGGTCGATTCGACGTTCTCTCTGACAGGGTTCTTCCATGTTGGCTCATTGGTCTCTCGCGGCAATTCATCTGCTGGCCTTCGCCCTCGGGTTCTGGGCGGTGCTGACGCGCGGCACGGCACTGCGACGCCTGGCGAGCGGTGTGGATGCGGTTCGGAGTGTCTTGGTCGCTGACAACCTGTGGGGCCTATCGGCGCTGGTGTTGTTGGTGACTGGTGGGATGCGGGCGTTTGGCGGGTACGAAAAAGGTACGGATTATTACCTGCACCAACCGCTGTTTCACCTGAAGATGACCTTGCTCCTGCTGATCCTGTTGCTTGAGATCGCGCAAATGATCGCCCTGATCAAATGGCGGATGGCGCTGGGCAAAGGGGCTGCGATCGATCCTTCGAAAGCCGGCCGGTTTGCACGGATCAGCCACATCGAAGCCTTGTTGCTGATCTTGATGATGATCGCCGCCACGGGCATGGCGCGGGGCGTGAGCCTGGGTTGACCGGCCGCGAACGCCCGCTTCGTCATCATTAAAACGAAACGTCTGACAGCCATGCTAAGCGCCATGTCATTAGTATCGGTTCAACGGGCTGGACGAAAAGAAGTGGGATGGGCAGGGTAAGACACGGTCGACCAGAATCTTTAGCCAGCCATTGCGGCGATGCAAACGGGCTGGCTACGGACTGCAGCAAGGCTCAGGGAGTTTGCGGCTTGTCGGGGGCAGTGAGGCCCGCCTGAATACGCTGGTAAATCTCTTCGCGATGCACCGCAACGTTTTTCGGGGCGTTGATGCCGATCCGGACCTGTTGGCCGCTAACGCCCAGAATGGTGATCGTGATGTCGTCACCAATGTTTATGCTTTCACCGACTTTGCGGGTGAGTATCAGCATGGTGTTCTCCTTGATTGCTTTATAGGGCACCTGATTCAGACAGTGCAGATGTCGGTACTGCTTATAGATTAGTGCTAAGTGTCACAATGTGGGTGCCTCTTTCTGACGTACAGATGCAGCATTAATTCCCAGGGTGCGACTATACAGAGACGCCGGGCAGGATTCTCGTGTTTTGAGCACTGTTTGCGGCGATCTTGAGGGGCACGGGTGCTAAAATCCGTCCCTCATGTCTTCCGAGGGAAACGTTGTGCGCAAATTGGCTTGGGTTATTGCGGTATTGGTGCTGGCAGGATGCGGTGAGGGGCGTGACGTCGAAGCACCGAAACCCAAACCCGTAGCGACCTCCGCACCGGCCGCCGCTGCCGCGCCGCAGTGGGCCGTCGAGGTTCGCGGCGAAACGCCGCAGGCGGTCAGCGACCTGACCGGTTGGCTCATCGAACACAGCTTCATGTCGAACGTGGTGCGGGAAAACGGCAAGGAGCGCGTCCTGGTCGGTCCTTTCAGCTCCAAGGCTGAGGCCGAAGCCAAGCAGGAACAGGTGACGGCTGCCCTGGTCCGGGCGAAAAAACGCAACATCGAGACGTTGGTGGTGGATTACCCGACGGCCCAGTAATCGGGCAGCACAAATAAGCCAGTCAAGCCACAAAACCTGTGGGAGCGAGCTTGCTCGCGATAGCGGTGGATCAGCCAATGTTGATGTTGACTGACATGCCCCTATCGCGAGCAAGCTCGCTCCCACAGTTTCATAAATGCCAGCTCAGCCGCAGGCCTTCATGTCCACCGGCCCCACGAACTCGTTCCCGCGGCCCATGACGCACGCCACGCTCTGGTTGCGCTGACGCTCCCAGCTTTCGACCGGGTAGGTCTTGTCCCAGGCCTCATACAAGCGCCGGTCCTGATTCGAGAGGCGCAGGCCATATTGCTTGCTCATGTAGAAATAGGTCCGGGCGATCATGCCCCGGATAGAAGGGCGGGGCATGACCTTCTTGGCCTTGAAGTCCACCTGGGTCAGGCATGAGCCGTACTGACCCTTCTGCACCGGCAGCCAGCCGAAACTGAAATTGCTGCGATCACCGTTCACTTCCCCGATGCTCGGCACCAGGTTGTGCAGGTCGGCCTCGGCCCGTTGATAGACCGGGTCATAGCGGGTGCAGTTCTTGCGACCCCCTTGTTGCCAGCATTGACGCTGATGGCCGATCTGCCACGCCGGGACAATATGTTCCCATTCAATACGGGCGGCACGGCTGGCATTCTTGCGCGGTACATAACCGCAGGCGGCCAGGTTCACGCGATTGCCGGTGTATTTGCAGCCACAGTAAAACTCGGTGGATTGTGGCGCGTAGAGTTTCCAGGCGACTTTCTTGGCTTCGTTGAAGGTGCGCGGAGCACCGGCCTGTGCGCCCATGGCGATAAACACAAGCAAAAAAGCTAAACAGCGAACACTCATCAGACTCAATCTTCCTTCGGCACAACCCAGAAAACCTGCACACCACCATCGTCGCGATAGGCGAGGGTCACGTTGTCGTTCTCGTCGATTTCTTCCAGCAGGCGCTCCCACTCATCCACCGGCTCGTCGGGAAGACGGAAGATCAGGGCTGCCTTGGCTTTTTGCGCGGTGGGGGCGTTGATGATTTTCGAGACCCGCAGGCCGAGTCGTGTATAGGAATCTAAAGGGGTAGTTGCAGCGGAGGGCGGGGCCACAGGATTATCCTTATTAAGCTGTACGTGCATACAGTATTTAACCGTAGGCAATTACGCAACTGCTTAAAATTCAAGAAAATCGTCTGACAGCACTTTTTTCGTTTTGGTGTAGGCGAAAGGAATTTTTTATTGGCTGGCATAAATGGGTGGATCAACCGCTCCGGCCTGTGGCGGATTTGCGCGAGCGCTAAAGAAATTGCTTTGGCGGGCGATGTCCTGCGTAGGAATCCCACCCATGGAGTTTTGTCATGTCGTTTACAGTCGGCTTTCCCAACGCGGCGGCCGTGACCATCGGCGGTCAGTCCGCAGCCACCCTGAAGGCCTTGAACGAGGCGAGTACCGAGGCCGCCGATGAGGCCCTTGGCGAGACGCAAACGCCCGGCAAAGTCCGTACGGGGGCGGGCGCGGAAGCGACCGATCAGGCACAAGAGAGCGGCAGCACCCAGAGCATTGCCGTCCAGATTTTGCTCAAGCGGATGCAAGAGCTTCAGCAACAGCTCAGGGAGCAGCAGCAACAACTGGCCGCCGCACAGGCGCGCGACTACCCAACGGCGGAAGCCAAGACCTCGGCGGTCATGGCGGCCCAGGGACAGATCGCCGACACCAGTGGCGCGTTGCTGGAGGTCACCGGCCGTTTGGTCACGGAGCTGGCAAAGGGCGCCAGTTCGGGTACGGTGGTCAATACGACGGCCTGAACTGCGACGTTGCGGATGAAACCGCAACGTTGACAAATCTCCGAAGCCTTACCATAGTTCACTTCACGCAAACGTTTGCGCGGCGTTCCGTGCATTGATTTGCTCACAATAATCATAAGATCGGAGTGAACCCATGAAGTTGCCATTCGCTGGACGCCTTCTCGCTGTTGCCATGCTCGCGGCCGCATCCGCTGCGCTGCCTATCTCCTCGGCATTCGCCCAGACCGCAGAAAAACCCAAGGTCGCCCTGGTCATGAAATCCCTGGCCAACGAGTTCTTCCTGACCATGGAAGACGGCGCCAAGGCTTATCAGAAGGAACACTCCGCCGATTTCGACCTGATCTCCAACGGGATCAAGGATGAAACCGACACTGCCAACCAGATTCGCATCGTCGAGCAGATGATCGTGTCCAAGGTCGATGCGCTGATCATCGCGCCAGCGGATTCCAAGGCCATGGTGCCGGTGATCAAGAAAGCCGTCGACGCTGGCATCACCGTGATCAACATCGATAACCAGCTCGATCCGGCCGTCGTCAAAAGCAAGAACATCAATGTGCCGTTCGTAGGCCCGGACAACCGCAAAGGGGCGCGCCTGGTGGGCGAGTACCTGGCCAAGCAGCTCAAGGCCGGTGACGAAGTCGGCATCATCGAAGGCGTGTCCACCACCACCAATGCCCAGGCACGCACCGCGGGCTTCAAGGACGCGATGGAGGCGGCGCAGGTCAAGGTCGTTTCCCTGCAATCGGGTGACTGGGAAATCAACAAGGGCAACCAGGTTGCCGCGTCGATGCTCAGCGAATACCCGAACATCAAGGCCCTGCTGGCCGGTAACGACAGCATGGCGGTCGGCGCTGTATCGGCCGTGCGCGCGGCGGGCAAGGCGGGCAAGGTGCAGGTAGTCGGCTACGACAACATCAATGCCATCAAGCCGATGCTCAAGGATGGTCGTGTCCTGGCGACGGCCGACCAGTTCGCCGCCAAGCAGGCCGTGTTCGGCATCGAGACGGCGCTGAAGATCCTCAAGGGCGAAAAAGTTGACAGCGGTATCAACGGCGTTATCGAAACTCCGGTCGAGCTGGTGACCAAGTAGTTATCCTGGCGACACAACGGTGCTCGCCCATCCGGGCGAGCGCATTGGAGAGTTTGTTATGTCCGTTCTCGACCCGAACGCTGTCCTGTGCGTCAGCGGTATCGGCAAGACCTATGCCCAGCCTGTACTGACCGATATCAACCTGACGTTGATGCGCGGTGAAGTGCTGGCGCTGACCGGCGAAAATGGCGCCGGCAAAAGTACCTTGTCCAAGATCATCGGCGGGCTGGTGACGCCGACGAACGGGCAGATGCAGTTTCAAGGTCAGGATTATCGTCCTGGCAGTCGGACCCAGGCTGAAGAGCTGGGCGTGCGCATGGTGATGCAGGAACTCAACCTGCTGCCGACGCTTTCCGTGGCCGAAAACCTGTTTCTCGACAACCTGCCCAACCACGGCGGCTGGATCAGTCGCAAGCAATTGCGCAAGGCGGCCATCGAGGCCATGGCCCAGGTGGGGCTGGATGCAATCGATCCCGACACGCTGGTCGGCGAACTGGGGATCGGTCACCAGCAGATGGTCGAGATCGCCCGCAACCTGATCGGCGACTGCCATGTGCTGATTCTCGATGAGCCGACGGCGATGCTGACGGCCCGTGAAGTCGAGATGCTCTTTGAACAGATCACTCGTCTGCAGGCTCGCGGCGTGTCGATCATCTACATTTCCCATCGCCTCGAAGAACTGGCGCGGGTCGCCCAGCGCATTGCCGTACTGCGCGATGGCAACCTGGTTTGCGTCGAGCCGATGGCCAACTACAACAGCGAGCAACTGGTGACCCTGATGGTCGGCCGGGAGCTGGGCGAGCATATCGACCTGGGCCCACGCCAGATCGGCGCGCCGGCGCTGACGGTTAAAGGCCTGACACGCTCCGACAAGGTCCGCGACGTGTCCTTTGAAGTGCGCAGTGGCGAGATCTTCGGTATCTCCGGCCTGATCGGGGCAGGGCGCACCGAACTGTTGCGGCTGATCTTCGGTGCCGATACCGCCGACAGCGGCACGGTGGCGCTGGGTTCGCCGGCCCAGGTCGTGAGCATTCGCTCCCCGTCCGATGCGGTGGCCCATGGCATCGCGTTGATCACCGAAGACCGCAAGGGCGAAGGCCTGCTGCTGACCCAATCCATCGCCGCCAACATTGCCCTGGGCAACATGCCGGAGATTTCCAGCGCCGGCCTGGTCAATGGCGATGCTGAACTGGCCTTGGCACAGCGGCAGGTCAATGCCATGCGCATCCGCAGTTCCAGCCCGACCCAGTTGGTGTCCGAGCTGTCGGGTGGCAACCAGCAGAAAGTCGTGATCGGGCGTTGGCTCGAACGCGATTGCGCGGTCATGTTGTTCGACGAGCCGACCCGTGGCATCGACGTTGGCGCCAAATTCGACATTTATGCGCTGCTCGGCGAGCTGACGCGCCAGGGCAAGGCGCTGGTCGTGGTGTCCAGCGACCTGCGGGAGCTGATGTTGATCTGTGACCGGATCGGCGTGCTGTCCGCCGGACGCCTGATCGACACCTTCGAGCGCGACAGCTGGACCCAGGATGACTTGCTTGCCGCCGCATTCGCCGGCTACCAGAAACGTGATGCGTTGCTCAATGAAGCAGCGCCTAGGGATTTTTCATGAAAACCGCATCTGCCGTCGGCAAATCGAGTGGCAACTTCTATGGTCTCGGGACCTACCTGGGCCTGGCCGGCGCGCTGCTGGCCATGGTCGCGCTGTTCTCGGCCCTGAGCAGCCATTTCCTGTCCTATGACACCTTCAGTACCTTGGCCAACCAGATTCCGGACCTCATGGTGCTGGCGGTCGGCATGACGTTCATCCTGATCATCGGTGGCATCGACCTGTCGGTGGGGTCGGTGCTGGCGCTCGCGGCATCGACGGTCAGCGTGGCCGTGCTCGGCTGGGGCTGGAGCGTCTGGCCATCGGCCTTGCTCGGCATGGCCGTGGCGGCGCTGGCGGGTACGGTCACCGGTTCGATCACCGTGGCGTGGCGGATCCCATCGTTCATCGTCTCCCTCGGCGTGCTGGAAATGGCCCGAGGCCTGGCGTACCAGATGACCGGTTCCAGGACCGCCTACATCGGCGACTCGTTCGCCTGGCTGTCCAATCCCATCGCCTTTGGCATCTCACCTTCGTTCATTATCGCCTTGCTGGTGATCTTCATTGCCCAGGCAGTGCTGACCCGTACGGTGTTCGGCCGCTACCTGATCGGCATCGGCACCAATGAAGAAGCCGTGCGCCTGGCCGGTATCAATCCAAAGCCCTACAAGATCCTGGTGTTCAGCCTGATGGGCTTGCTGGCCGGTGTGGCTGCGCTGTTCCAGATTTCGCGCCTGGAAGCGGCGGATCCGAACGCCGGTTCAGGGCTTGAGCTGCAAGTCATCGCTGCCGTGGTCATCGGTGGCACCAGCTTGATGGGTGGGCGCGGTTCGGTCATCAGCACCTTCTTTGGCGTGCTGATCATCTCCGTGCTGGCGGCGGGCCTGGCGCAAATCGGCGCTACTGAGCCGACCAAGCGCATCATTACCGGTGCGGTGATCGTGGTGGCAGTCGTGCTCGATACCTATCGCAGCCAGCGCGCCAGTCGGCGGGGCTGAACCATGGCGACGATCAAGGATGTAGCAGCGCTCGCCGGGATTTCCTACACCACCGTGTCCCACGTGGTGAACAAGACGCGACCGGTCAGCGAGGAAGTGCGGCTCAAGGTCGAGGCGGCCATCGAGCGCCTGGACTACGTGCCCAGCGCCGTGGCCCGGTCGCTCAAGGCCAAGACCACGGCGACCATCGGCCTGCTGGTGCCTAACAGCCTCAACCCTTACTTTGCCGAGTTGGCCCGGGGGATCGAGGATTACTGTGAGCGCAACGGCTATTGCGTGATCCTGTGCAACTCCGACGACAACCCGGACAAGCAGCGCAGCTACCTGCGGGTGCTGCTGGAAAAGCGCATCGATGGCCTGATCTTTGCGTCCGCCGGCGGTGATGTCGGCTTGGCCGAGGGGCTGTCCAACGTGCGCACGCCCATGGTGATCGTCGACCGCGGGCTCGAGGGCGTCGACGCAGACCTGGTGCGTATCGATCATGAATACGGCGCTTACCTGGCGACCCGGCACCTGCTGGAGCTGGGTCACCGCGATATCGCCTTCATCGGTGGCCCGGCCAACACCAGCGTGGCGCAAATGCGCTTGGCCGGTTACTGCCGTGCGTTGAAAGAGGCCGGGATCGAGCTGCCCGTCGAGCGCATGCTCGAGAGCGATTTCACCAGTACCGGCGGCTACCGCGCCGCTGCGCAACTGCTTGAACAGCAGCCGCCGAGCGCGATTTTTGCGGCCAACGACATGATCGGCATCGGTGTGCTGCGCGCCGCCGCTGAACGTAACGTGCGCGTGCCCAGCGAACTGTCGGTCATCGGTTTCGATGACATCCAGATGAGCCGTTATGTCTACCCGGCGTTGACCACGGTAGGGCAGTCGATCCTGCAACTTGGCGAGATGGCGGCCGAAGTGCTGCTGCGACGTATTGCGACGCCGGGCCTTGCCACCGAGCAGCGGATCGTGACGCCGAGTATTGTCCTGCGAGAGTCGACTGCACCGCTGTCCGGTACATTCGCCCAATACCGCTGAACCGAATTGATGAGTAGTGATGTATGCCAGCAAAAGTAGTGGTAATAGGCAGCCTGAACATGGACCTGGTAACCCGGGCGCCGCGTCTGCCGCGTGGTGGTGAAACACTGATCGGCGAGTCGTTCTCCACCATCCCGGGCGGCAAGGGGGCCAACCAGGCGGTGGCCGCCGCGCGCCTGGGGGCGCAGGTATCGATGGTCGGTTGCGTGGGCAATGATGCCTACGGCGAACAATTGCGTAACGGGTTGTTGGCCGAGGACATCGACTGCCAGGCGGTCAGCGTGGTGGAGGGGGCCAGCGGCGTGGCGCTGATCGTTGTCGACGACAACAGCCAGAATGCGATCGTTATCGTCGCCGGTGCCAACGGTGCGCTCACCGCCGAGGTCCTGGACAGTGTCGATGAAGTGCTGCAAAGCGCCGATGTTGTCATCTGCCAGCTCGAAGTGCCGGATGCCACCGTCGGCCACGCCCTCAAGCGCGCTCGTGAGTTGGGCAAAATCGTCATCCTCAACCCGGCGCCAGCCTCGCGGACGTTGCCGGCCGACTGGTACGCCTGCATCGACTACCTGATTCCCAATGAAAGCGAAGCAGCGGTCTTGAGCGAACTGGCGGTGGACTCCCTGGAAACCGCCGAAGCCGCCGCGGCGCATCTGATCGCCGCTGGCGCCGGCAAGGTGATCGTGACCCTGGGTGCCCAGGGGTTGATGTTTGCCAACGGCGCCAGCTTCGAACACTTCCCGGCCCCACGGGTCAAGGCAGTGGACACCACGGCGGCCGGAGACACCTTTGTCGGCGGCTTCGCGGCAGCCCTGGCCAGCGGCAAAAGCGAGGTCGACGCGATTCGTTTCGGCCAGGCCGCCGCCGCGCTGTCGGTCACCCGCGCGGGCGCGCAGCCTTCAATCCCCACGTTGCTGGAAGTACAGGCTTTCAAATCATGAAAAAGACGCCGTTGTTGAATGTGGCACTGTCACGACTGATCGCTTCCCTGGGCCATGGCGACAAGGTGGTCATCGGTGATGCCGGCCTGCCCGTGCCGCCCCAGGTCGAATTGATCGACCTGGCCCTGACCCATGGCATTCCTGACTTTGTCAGTACCTTGAAGGTGGTGCTTAGCGAAATGCAGGTGCAAAGCCATGTCCTGGCCGAGGAGATCCTCGATAAACAACCGTCGGCCCTGACGACCCTGGAGGCGCTGCATGCGGAGGGTGCGCTGGGCGAGCGGGAGCTGGTCAACCATGAACAATTCAAGATCATCAGCCGACAGGCGCGGGCGATCATTCGCACAGGCGAGTGCTCTCCGTACTGCAATATCGTGCTGGTCGCTGGAGTGACGTTCTAACCCTCTTCAACCCTGCACAAGGAGTGCGCCATGCACCGCTATGCTCAGAAAATGCATCAACTGATCCGGAGTCTGCTGCTTTTGTCATTGATCACTGCTACGAGCGCCCAGGCGGCGGAAAAAATCGACCTGATCATCGACACCGATCCAGGGGCTGACGACGTGGTGGCGCTGTTGTTCGCCCTGGCGTCGCCCGAGGAGCTGCATATCCGTGCGCTGACCACCGTCGCCGGCAATGTGCGCCTGGACAAGACCTCTCGCAACGCTCGCCTGGCCCGGGAATGGGCGGGGCGCGAAGACGTGCCCGTGTATGCCGGTGCGCCGAAACCATTGATGCGCACGCCGATCTACGCGGAAAACATCCATGGCAAGGAAGGCCTGTCGGGTGTCACCGTGCACGAGCCGAAGAAAGGGTTGGCCGAAGGCAATGCCGTCAACTACCTGATCGACACGCTCAAGGCGGCCAAGCCACACAGCATCACCATTGCCATGCTTGGCCCGCAGACCAACCTGGCCCTGGCGCTGGTGCAGGAGCCCGATATCGTCCAGGGCATCAAGGAAGTGGTGATCATGGGCGGTGCGCATTTCAACGGCGGCAATATCACGCCGGTGGCTGAGTTCAATCTGTTCGCCGACCCGCAGGCGGCCGAGGTCGTGGCCAAGAGCGGCGTGAAGCTGACGTACCTGCCGCTGGACGTGACCCACAAGATCCTCACCAGCGAAGCGCGCCTGAAGCAGATCGCGGCGCTGAACAACAATGCCAGCAAGCTGGTGGGCGATATCCTCAACGAATACGTCAAGGGCGACATGGAGCACTACGGGATGACGGGCGGGCCGGTGCATGACGCGACGGTGATTGCCTATCTGCTCAAGCCGCAGTTGTTCACTGGTCGTTCGGTCAATGTCGTCGTGGACAGTCGCGAGGGCCCGACGTTCGGGCAGACCATCGTCGACTGGTACGATGGCCTGAAAGCACCGAAGAACGCGTTCTGGGTGGAAAACGGTGATGCCCAGGGCTTCTTCGACCTGCTGACCGAGCGCCTGGCGCGCCTCAAGTAACCTGCCTGGCTATGCGCCCGCAGGTTGGGCCTGCGGGTGCGTGAGTATCAGTCCACGGCGTCGACCACGCTCGGGTAGCGTTCGAATGCCTGCTGGATGAAGTTGCGGGCGACCTCCGTCCCCAGTTCCCTCACCAGCAATTCTATGCCGATGATTGCCAGTTCCTCGGGGCTGCTCGGGCTATAGGAGCTATGGCCCTCCGACCATTTGGCATTGATGGTGGCTTCGATGCTGACGGTGCTCATGGTAGGGCTCGCGAGTTGGAGGGCTGTAAGTGGAGTTAAGCATTTTTGCCCCCGGTTTGGCACTGCGACTTAGGCATTGGAGGAGGGCTGTGCGACACTCTTTTTTTGTTTTTAAAGGAGCCCCGCCGTGCAGATCGATTTGAACGCTCCGGATGGCCTGACCCTCGAGGCGGTTCGCCAATTACTGGCTTCGGCCAGTGATGACGAGCATACCCAGCTGCGCGTGACCAAGGGCGGTATCGCCTATTTGTCCTCGGGTGTGGTCGGTGGCGCTGACATCGATGGTTTGCTGTTTCGGCTCGAGACCTGGGCGAAGGGCTCGGGATACGTCGGGCGGGTCGCTGCCAGCGACGAGGTCTGGGTCATGCAGATATACAATGCGCTGAAGGATAACTGGCCCAATCCTCCGTTCGATTACATCGACGTTTATTGAGCGGCGTTCATATCCAGTCACGATTCATGTCTGAACAGCGGTAGCGGCTCAGGCAAACTGCTGGTTTTCCGGATGAGCCAGACCGAGGGCTGTGGTGTTGAAACCAAGCGCCGTTTGGGTTGTCGCACGCTCTCTGTTTATTTATCGAAAAAGGAGGCTTCATGCCTTGGAAGCTCGCGTCATTGAGTACTCTGTTGGCTGCGGTGGTCTTGAGCGGTTGCAGCAGCACCTCGGAATCGACCCCCGAACCCGTGGCGACCGAGACCGGTCACAGCCGCTGCGAAGCAAAGGGCGCCGAGTTCGCCATTGGCAAGCAGGCCTCGCCACAATTGCTGGAGCAGGCTCGTACCCGTGCCGGCGCGCAGATTGCCCGGATCCTCAAGCCCAACGACATGGTGACGCTTGAGTACCGCTCCGATCGCCTGAACCTCAATACCGATGCCAACCTGGTAGTCAACCGGGTGAACTGCGGCTGACAGGCGGTTTTCAATCGCCCACAAAAAACCCCGTCACATGGACGGGGTTTTTTTAGTGCGCCGAGAAATTACTCTGGGCGAACCTGTGCAGCTTGCATACCCTTTTGGCCTTTCTCAGCCACGAAGGAAACGGTCTGGCCTTCTTTCAGGCTTTTGAAACCGTCGCTTTCGATAGCTTTGAAGTGTACGAACAGGTCGTCACCGCCACCTTGAGGAGTGATGAAGCCGAAGCCTTTTTCATCGTTGAACCATTTAACGGTGCCGGTTTGGCGATTAGACATGGTGTATCTCCAAGAAACATATATTTTCAGTGTACTGTGCTGCTCAGGCCAACTGGGCACACCCGGGTATCATAGTCGAAATGTTCGATTTGGGACCCCCCCAGACGCGCTGTTTGCCAATCAGTCGTGTTTACTTTACTGCCTTTACCCGCTGAAAGGCCCGGTTTTAAAGGCTTTCAGCCGAAAGTAAAGACGATAAAAAAAGCTGTAAAACCTGAATAAATCGTTCAAAAAAGCCTGAAATCAGAGCTTTTCAACCCTGCCGGGCCTGTTCAGGAACCCTGCTTTCTCACTTTTTCGCCTTGTTGTCGGCCTTGCATTTTGCGATCTCCCCCAGTGCCTTTTGCTGCAGCTGTGGGGTGGCCTTGTTGTCCATCAAGGCCTGGATGTCCGCGGCTGGATAGGACTTGATCGCATCGGCGCCACAGGCGCAATGAGCCTTGGCAGCGGCCGGGCCGATCTGGGGCGTTGCCGCCTCGGTGCATTGGGCCATGTATTTTTCGCGCTCGCCTTTGGGCCAGTCGGCATGGGCGGTCAGTGGAAGCAGCAGGGCGAGGGGGGCGACTACTGCAAACAATGTATTGAGACGCATGCGAAGATGCTCCTTTCGGGTCGATGTCTTGATATCTGAGGCGTTGCGCTCGGTTCAGTTCAGCACTCTGGCATAAAAACCCTGGATTTACGCCTGCTTCAATTCCAGCGCGGCGATGACCGTTCATCTGTGCTAGCATGCCGGGCTCGGGTATTTCCAGGCTGCGGATGACAACTCGTCCCGGCGGCAAATGTTCGAATAACCCTGATTTGAATCCCAGTCACTCTGGTTCGGTTTTCCGGTTGGCCGCAAGGCTCCTGCCGCTGTAAGGCAGGCGTTCGTCATTGAATGGCCTGGACTGGATCTTGTACTGGCTCATCCCAACCCACGTGACCTTTGGTAGGGGTCACCACTAGGAGAGGAGGCGCCATGCCAACTATTACTCTTCCCGACGGCAGTCAACGTTCATTCGATCACCCGGTTTCCGTAGCCGAGGTCGCCGCATCCATCGGTGCGGGCCTGGCCAAGGCCACCCTGGCCGGCAAGGTCAACGGCAAGCTGGTCGACGCCAGTGACGTCATCGACAGCGACGCCACGCTGCAAATCATCACGCCAAAGGATGAAGAGGGGCTGGAGATCATTCGCCACTCTTGCGCGCACCTGGTCGGCCATGCGGTCAAGCAGCTGTACCCGAGCGCGAAGATGGTCATCGGGCCAGTCATCGACGAAGGCTTCTATTACGACATCGCCTTCGAGCGTCCTTTCACGCCGGAAGACATGGCGGCCATCGAACAGCGCATGCAGCAGCTGATCGAGAAAGATTACGACGTCATCAAGAAAGTCACCCCGCGCGCCGAAGTCATCGAAGTCTTCAAGGCCCGTGGCGAGGACTACAAGCTGCGTCTGGTGGAAGACATGCCGGACGAGCAGGCCATGGGCCTGTACTACCACGAAGAATACGTCGACATGTGCCGTGGCCCGCACGTGCCGAACACGCGTTTCCTGAAGTCCTTCAAGCTGACCAAGCTGTCCGGCGCCTACTGGCGTGGCGATGCGAAGAACGAGCAGTTGCAGCGCGTCTATGGCACTGCCTGGGCGGACAAGAAACAACTGGCGGCCTACATCCAGCGCATCGAAGAAGCCGAGAAGCGCGATCACCGCAAGATCGGCAAGCGCCTGGGCCTGTTCCATACCCAGGAAGAGTCCCCGGGCATGGTGTTCTGGCACCCGAACGGCTGGACCCTGTACCAGGTGCTCGAGCAGTACATGCGCCAGGTCCAGCGTGAGAACGGCTATCTGGAAATCAAGACGCCGCAAGTGGTGGACCGCAGCCTGTGGGAGAAATCCGGGCACTGGGCCAACTACGCCGACAACATGTTCACCACCCAGTCGGAAAACCGCGACTACGCCATCAAGCCGATGAACTGCCCATGCCACGTGCAGGTGTTCAACCAGGGCTTGAAGAGCTACCGCGAGCTGCCGATGCGCCTGGCCGAGTTCGGTGCCTGCCACCGCAACGAGCCGTCGGGTGCGCTGCACGGCATCATGCGCGTGCGTGCATTCACCCAGGACGATGCACACATCTTCTGCACCGAAGAGCAGATGCAGGCCGAATCCGCCGCCTTCATCAAGCTGACCATGGACGTCTATCGCGACTTCGGCTTCACCGAAGTCGAGATGAAGCTGTCCACTCGTCCGGAAAAACGCGTTGGCTCCGACGAGCTGTGGGATCGCGCCGAAGCGGCCCTGGCCGCCGCCCTTGATAGCGCGGGCCTTGCGTACGACCTGCAGCCGGGCGAGGGGGCCTTCTACGGTCCGAAAATCGAATTCTCGCTGAAAGATTGCCTCGGTCGTGTGTGGCAGTGTGGTACCTTGCAGCTCGATTTCAACCTGCCGATCCGTCTGGGCGCTGAATATGTGTCCGAAGACAACAGCCGCAAGCACCCGGTCATGCTTCACCGCGCGATCCTCGGTTCGTTCGAGCGTTTCGTCGGGATTCTGATCGAACACTACGAGGGCGCGTTCCCTGCGTGGCTGGCGCCGACCCAGGCAGTGATCATGAATATCACTGATAAACAGGCAGATTTTGCCGCCGAAGTCGAAAAAACTCTCAATCAAAGCGGATTTCGTGCCAAGTCCGACTTGAGAAATGAAAAGATCGGCTTTAAAATCCGCGAGCATACTTTGCTCAAGGTTCCCTTTCTCTTGGTTATTGGAGATCGGGAGGTCGAGATGCAGACTGTCGCTGTGCGTACTCGTGAAGGTGCTGACCTGGGCTCGATGCCCGTCGCCGAATTCGCTGAGTTTCTCGCGCAAGCGGTTTCCCGGCGTGGTCGCCCAGATTTGGAGTAATTATTATTAAGCGTGAAATGAGACAAGATAAACGAGCTGCACCGAAAGCCCCGATCAACGAGAATATCTCGGCACGCGAGGTTCGGTTAATTGGCGCTGACGGCGAGCAGATTGGCATCGTCTCGATTGATGAAGCGCTTCGTATTGCTGAAGAAGCCAAGCTTGATCTGGTAGAAATTTCCGCAGACGCAGTCCCACCGGTTTGCCGGGTGATGGACTACGGCAAGTCGATCTTCGAGAAGAAGAAGCAGATTGCCGCGGCGAAGAAAAACCAGAAGCAGATTCAGGTAAAAGAAATCAAGTTTCGTCCAGGGACGGAGGAAGGGGATTACCAGGTAAAACTGCGCAACCTGGTACGTTTCCTGAGTGACGGGGACAGGGCCAAGGTATCCTTGCGATTCCGCGGCCGTGAGATGGCCCACCAGGAGCTGGGGATGGAACTCCTCAAGCGGGTTGAACAAGACCTGCTCGAGTACGGTTCGGTCGAACAGCATCCTAAGATGGAAGGACGCCAGCTGATCATGGTCATCGCCCCGAAAAAGAAGAAGTAATCACCAGGGCACGGCAGGCCTTGCGATTATGTTTATCAACTGAATGCGGAGTATCCGAACATGCCAAAGATGAAGACCAAAAGTGGTGCTGCTAAGCGGTTTCTGAAAACTGCTAACGGTATCAAGCACAAGCACGCTTTCAAGAGCCACATCCTGACCAAAATGTCGACCAAGCGTAAGCGTCAACTGCGCGGTAGCAGCTTGCTGCATCCGTCTGACGTGGCAAAAGTCGAGCGCATGCTGCGCCTTCGTTAATTTTTGGATCAAGAATAGAGGAAGTAACTCATGGCTCGTGTAAAGCGTGGCGTCATTGCCCGTAAGCGTCACAAAAAAATTCTGAAACTTGCTAAAGGCTACTACGGCGCGCGTTCCCGCGTATTCCGTGTTGCCAAGCAAGCGGTAATCAAGGCAGGCCAATACGCCTACCGTGACCGTCGTCAGAAAAAACGTCAGTTCCGCGCTCTGTGGATCGCTCGTATCAATGCTGGTGCTCGTGTTAACGGTCTGTCCTACAGCCGTTTCATCGCTGGCCTGAAAAAAGCGTCCATCGAGATCGACCGTAAGGTTCTGGCTGATCTGGCAGTGAACGAAAAAGCGGCGTTTGCTGCGATTGTCGAGAAAGCTAAAGCCACCTTGGCTTAAGTACCCCCGGCAGTCACCGGGGCCTACATCTGTGGGCCCAGGTGTCGAACGTCATAAATAGGGGAAGAGCCTTAAAGCTCTTCCCCTATTTCGTATCTGGAGTCTGTACATGGAAAACCTGGACGCGCTGGTCGCTCAAGCACTAGAGGCTGTGCAAAGCGCTGAAGATATCAATGCCCTGGAGCAAATCCGGGTTCACTACCTTGGCAAGAAGGGCGAGTTGACTCAGGTGATGAAGACCCTGGGGAACCTGCCAGCCGAAGAGCGTCCGCAGGTCGGTGCGCTGATCAACGTTGCCAAGGAGCGTGTCACAGAGGTCCTCAATGCGCGCAAGGCGTTGTTCGAGGAGGCGGATCTGGCTGCCAAGCTCGCCGCCGAGTCCATCGATGTGACCCTGCCTGGCCGTGGCCAGACTTCCGGTGGCCTGCATCCGGTGACCCGGACGCTGGAACGCATCGAGCAATTCTTCACCCACATCGGCTACGGCATTGCCGAAGGCCCTGAGGTCGAAGACGACTACCACAACTTCGAAGCGCTCAACATCCCAGGCCATCACCCGGCCCGGTCGATGCATGACACCTTCTATTTCAACGCGAACATGCTATTGCGCACCCATACCTCGCCGGTACAGGTCCGCACCATGGAATCGCAACAGCCGCCGATCCGCATCGTCTGCCCAGGCCGTGTGTACCGCAGCGACTCCGATATCACCCACTCGCCGATGTTCCACCAGGTCGAAGGCCTGCTGGTTGATCGCGACATCAATTTCGCCGACCTGAAAGGAACGATCGAAGAGTTCCTGCGGGTGTTCTTCGAAAAAGAACTGGCCGTGCGTTTCCGCCCTTCGTACTTCCCGTTCACCGAGCCATCGGCTGAAGTCGACATGGAATGCGTGATGTGCAGCGGTAAAGGCTGCCGCGTCTGCAAACAGACTGGCTGGCTGGAAGTCATGGGCTGCGGCATGGTTCACCCGAACGTGCTGCGTATGTCCGGGATCGACCCGGAAGAGTTCTCGGGCTTTGCCTTCGGCATGGGCGTCGAGCGCCTGGCCATGCTGCGTTACGGTGTGAATGACTTGCGCCTGTTCTTCGACAACGACTTGCGATTCCTTGCGCAATTTCGCTAGGGCTTGTACGAAAAGTCGCCGAGCGGCGATCAGGCAAGGCGAAAACAGGCGAGGAAGCGGAGTCTACTGGTTGTAAATGAGCATTCCGAGCCTGTTTTCAACGCAGCATGATCGTCGCGCAGGCACTTTACGTACAAGGCCTAGGTCGCAGTCCGTAACGAATCTATTAGGGGAGCAGGATGAAATTCAGTGAACAATGGCTGCGCGGCTGGGTAAGCCCGCAGGTAAGTCGGGACGAGCTGGTTGCTCGCCTGTCGATGGCCGGCCTTGAGGTCGATAGCGTCACGCCGGCCGCCGGTGATTTCAGCGGTGTGGTCGTGGGCGAGGTGCTGGGCACCGAGCAGCACCCAGACGCTGACAAACTGCGGGTTTGCCAGGTCAACAATGGCGCGGAAACCTTCCAGGTCGTCTGCGGCGCGCCCAACGTGCGCCCGGGCCTGAAGATCCCGTTCGCCATGATCGGTGCCGAACTGCCGGGCGACTTCAAGATCAAGAAAGCCAAGCTGCGCGGCGTTGAGTCCAACGGCATGTTGTGCTCCCAGGCCGAGCTGCAGATTGGCGAAGGCAACGATGGCCTGATGGAACTCCCGGCGGATGCGCCGGTTGGCCAGGACATCCGTGAATACCTGGGCCTGGACGATGCAAGCATCGAGGTCGACCTGACACCGAACCGTGGCGATTGCCTGTCCCTGGCCGGCCTGGCCCGTGAAGTCGGCGCGTTGTATGCCGCTCCAGTGACGCGTCCCGTGGTTGCGAGCGTGCCGGCCGTGCACGACGAAGTGCGTTCGATTGAAGTCCTGGCGCCGGCCGCGTGCCCGCGTTACCTGGGTCGTGTGATCCGTAACGTCGACCTGTCCAAGCCGACGCCGCTGTGGATGGTCGAGCGCCTGCGTCGTGCCGACGTGCGCAGCATCGACGCCGCTGTCGACATCACCAACTATGTGATGCTGGAGCTGGGTCAGCCGCTGCATGCGTTCGATCTCGCCGAAATCAACGGTGGCATTCGCGTACGCATGGCCGAAGAGGGTGAGAAGCTGGTACTGCTCGACGGCCAGGAAGTGACCCTGCGCAGCGACACCCTGGTGATTGCCGACCACTCCCGTGCCCTGGCAATCGCTGGCGTAATGGGCGGCGAGCACAGTGGTGTCTCCACGACGACCCGCGATGTATTCCTGGAAAGTGCGTTCTTCGACCAGATCGCCGTCGCTGGCAAGGCCCGCTCCTATGGCCTACACACCGATGCCTCGCACCGTTACGAGCGTGGCGTGGACTGGCAACTGGCCCGTGAAGCCATGGAGCGCGCCACAGGCCTGCTGCTGGACATCACGGGTGGTGAAGCCGGCCCGATCATCGAGACTGTCAGCGAACAGCACTTGCCCAAGATTGCCCCGGTCACCCTGCGTGCCCAGCGCATCACCCAGATGCTGGGCATGGAAATGGACCCGGCCGAAGTCGAACGCCTGCTCAGCGCCTTGGGCCTGAACATCAGCGCCGATGGGGCAGGGCAGTGGCGCGTCGAAGTGCCAAGCCATCGCTTCGATATCAGCCTGGAAGTCGACCTGATTGAAGAACTGGCCCGCCTGTACGGCTACAACCGCCTGCCGGTTCGCTACCCGCAAGCCCGCCTGGCCCCACAGGCCAAGGCTGAAGCCCGCAGCGACCTGCCGGAATTGCGTCGCCTGCTGGTGGCCCGTGGGTATCAGGAAGCGATCACCTACAGCTTCATCGATCCTCGTCAGTTCGAGCTGTTCAATCCGGGTGTCGAGCCATTGTTGTTGGCCAATCCGATATCCAACGACATGGCAGCCATGCGTTCGTCCCTGTGGCCGGGCCTGGTCAAGTCGCTCCAGCACAACCTGAACCGTCAGCAGGATCGCGTGCGGCTGTTCGAAAGTGGCCTGCGTTTTGTCGGTCAGCTGGATGGTTTGAAGCAAGAGCCGATGCTGGCCGGTGTCGTCTGTGGCAGCCGTCTGCCGGAAGGCTGGGCGCAAGGTCGCGACGTCGTCGATTTCTTCGACGTCAAGGCTGACGTGGAAGCGGTGCTGGGCTTCGCCGGTGCGCTCGACGCGTTCACTTTCGTCCCGGGCAAGCACCCGGCGCTGCACCCGGGGCAGACCGCGCGCATCGAACGAGACGGGCGTGAAGTCGGCTATGTCGGTGCCATTCACCCGGAACTGTCGAAAACCCTGGGTCTTGATCGTCCGGTCTTCGTTTTCGAGCTGGTTCTGGCCGAAGTGGCCCTGGGGAAAATGCCGAAATTCCAGGAGTTATCGCGCTTTCCTGAAGTGCGTCGTGATCTTGCATTGCTGGCCGACCGTGACGTTGCTTCCAGTGCTGTACTGGACGTAATCCGTGAAAATGCAGGCGAATGGCTGACGGACCTCAGGCTATTTGACGTGTATCAGGGTAAAGGCATTGATCCGCATAGAAAAAGCCTTGCAGTTGGCTTGACCTGGCAGCATCCATCGCGCACTCTTAATGACGATGAGGTGAATACCGCAACGCAGAATATCCTCACCTCGCTCGAAACCAGGTTGAACGCCACGTTAAGGAAGTGACGTATGGGGGCTCTGACGAAAGCTGAGATGGCGGAACGTCTGTATGAGGAGCTGGGCCTGAATAAACGGGAGGCCAAAGAATTGGTCGAACTGTTTTTCGAAGAAATCAGGCACGCTCTGGAAGACAACGAACAGGTCAAGTTGTCCGGTTTCGGCAATTTCGACCTGCGGGACAAACGCCAGCGGCCTGGCCGCAATCCGAAAACGGGAGAAGAAATCCCGATCACGGCTCGCCGTGTGGTCACCTTTCGTCCAGGGCAGAAGTTGAAGGCCCGAGTTGAGGCTTATGCTGGAACCAAGTCATAACGACGAACTACCCGTCATCCCGGGCAAACGCTACTTCACCATTGGTGAAGTCAGCGAGCTGTGTGCGGTAAAACCGCACGTGCTGCGCTATTGGGAGCAGGAGTTTCCTCAACTCAACCCGGTCAAGCGCCGCGGAAACCGTCGGTATTATCAGCGCCAAGACGTGCTGATGATCCGGCAGATCCGCGCGCTGCTCTATGACCAGGGGTTCACCATCGGCGGAGCGCGTCTGCGCCTCTCCGGTGATGAGGCCAAAGACGATACAACCCAGTACAAACAGATGATCCGCCAGATGATCGCCGAGCTTGAAGATGTTCTGGTGGTGCTCAAGAAATAAATTTCTGCTTTTAAATACTTCCAGTTTTCAAAAGCTTGCGATATATTCCTGAGCGTTCCGCTGAGAAGCGGAACAAGATTCACGCCTAGTCGGGGCGTAGCGCAGTCCGGTAGCGCACTAGCATGGGGTGCTAGGGGTCGAGTGTTCGAATCACTCCGTCCCGACCATATTCTTCAATGACTTAGCCCAATCTGAAAAGGTTGGGCTTTTTCATGTCTTAAAAATACTCCCACATTTACTCCCGCGGATATTCTGGATCGCGAAATGTTATGCCGCGATGGTCTCGTTAGCTTGTGCGGTGTGGTGTTTGCCGGTGCCCGCGCAATCCGGGTGATGTCAGCCACGTCGCCAATGCCTGGGTGGCTGGGCTGAAAATCCAAAGCCGTTTCCAACGTTCCTGCTTCATCCACCAGGTTCTGTCATGGACGAAACAGCCCTAGTGCTCATCCAGCAATACGTCTGGTTATCGCGGCTTACCTTGAAGCACTGTTGCGAGAATCGGTCATGGCCGACAACGCCACGGAGGTCGCTGCTGTGCGCGTCTCTACACCTAACTTCACATACACATGTTCCAGATGTTTGTTCACGGTGCGTGGGCTCAGATCGAGAATGGTGCCAATGTCGCGGTTGGTCTTGCCGCAGGCCACCCAGCGCAGAACCTCGACTTCCCGACCGGTGAGCTGAAAGCGTGCCGACAGCACCCTGTGCGCCGGCTCGTCGTCCAGGCTCGGCGCGGCTGGCTGTGACGCCGCTCGGGCCGACAGCAGGATGCGCGAGGTGCGCAGGTGCGCGGCGACCCTGGCCAGCACTTCGTCGGTCTGGATCGGCTTGGTCACGTAGTCGCTGCCACCCACTTCAAAGCCCTGGACCACATGCCTGCTTTCCGTCAGTGCGGTCATGAACAGCACCGGAATATCGGCGTTGGCCGGTTGCTCCTTGATCCGCCGGCAGGTCTCGAAGCCGTCCAGGCCCGGCATCATCGCATCCAGCAGGATCAGGTCCGGACGCCGACGTTCGATGCGGTTCAGGGCGCTGAGCCCGTCGAGGGCCACCAGCACCATGTAGCCGGCATCGTTGAGGGCGTCGGAGAGCATGGCGAGGTTGTCCGGGGTGTCGTCCACAATCAGCACGACACCGGGTTCAGCGACTGTGGTCAGTGCATTCATCTTCTGCCTCCTTGAGGGCGCGGTTGATTTCGTCCAGGCGAAAGTTTTTCAGCAGCTTGCGTAGCGAACTGATGAAAGGGGCGGTGGCTGGCGTCTCGGCCTGGATGGCGTCGAGTTTTTCGTGCAGACCGCGTACGTAGCCGATGGCGCTGAGTTCGCCGAGGGCGATGAGGTCAGGCTGTGAGGGCAATATCCCCGGTTCGGGGAATGTCGCAGGGGCTGGTTTTTCGCGGCGCAGCCAGTGCAGGTCCAGCTGCTTCTGGATCCGTTCGAGCAGCTCCGGGGTGTGTACCGGCTTGGCAAGGTAGTCGTTGCAGGCACTGGCCAGGCTGCGCTCGCGCTCGTCGTTAAAGGCATTGGCCGATATCACGATGATCGGTGCCGTGGACAACGCATTGCGGCGGATCAGCCGGCTGGTTTCCCAACCATCCATCGTCGGCATCGACAGGTCCATGAGGATCAGGTCCGGCCCCAGCAGGGCGACCTGGCGAATCGCTTCCTGGCCGTTGCTGGCCTGGACCACTTCAAAGCCCAGGGGCGTGAGCATGCCGCTGAGGACCTTGCGATGGTCCACATGGTCGTCCACTACCAGCACCAGACGCCGCGGCCCCTGGTAGCCGATGATGTCGTGTTCGACATGGATCACCGCCTGCGGCACCCGTACTTGCGAGAGAAACAGGCGCACCTGGAAACAGGTGCCCTTGTCCTGCTGACTCTTGACCTGCAACTCGCCGCCCATCAACGAGGTGAGCATGCGAGTAATGGTCAGGCCCAGGCCAACGCCCTTGTCCTGGCGCATCAGATCACCGCGTTCGAAAGGCTGGAAGATTCGCTCGATGTGCTCGGGGTCGATGCCGATACCCGTGTCGATGATGTCGAAGGTTGCCGTCTCGCGCATGTAACTGACCCGCAGGCAGACCTCGCCGCTGTCGGTGAAGTTGACCGCATTGCCCAACAGGTTGATGAGGATCTGCCGGACGCGCTTTTCGTCGCCTCGCACCACCGCCGGCATCTTGCCGATCAGCTCCAGGCGAAAGCGCAACCCTTTGTCCCGGGCTTGTGGGGTAAACATCAGCTCCAGATCGTGGATCAGTTCCGGGAAGGGGATTTCCGTCGCTTCCAGGCGCAGTTTGCCGGCCTCGATCTTGGCCACATCGAGCAGGCCGTCGATCAGTGACAGCAAGTGCGAGCCGCTGCGCAGGATGGTCGCCAGGGCATCCTGATGCTGCTCCGGCATGGCCGCGTCGCGCTGCAGGATCTGGGTAAAACCGAGGATGCTGTTCAGCGGCGTACGCAGTTCGTGGGACAGTCCGGTGACGTAGCGACTCTTGGCCGCGTTGGCCGCCTCGGAAGCCTCCTTGGCATCTTGCAGGGCCTGGTCGGTCAAGCGGTGGGCTTCGATTTCCTGCATCAGCAGCTGGGTCTGGCGGTCCGATTCTTCCTGGGCCACGTGGCGGCTTTCCCGCGTCAGAACCACCCACCAGGCGAGGATGGCCGCCAGTACCGAGAGCGTCAGGAAGGCCTTGAAAAATGCCTGGTACAGCGTCGCCTGGGCTTGCGGCGAGTGGGGCAGTCCCTGGGAGGCCTGGCCATAGATCAGCGCCAGAGCGCCGCTGAGCATCAGGATCAGCGCGAGCAGCAGGCCCAAGTAATGCACTAGCCGGGTGTGCAGGCGTGGCACCGTTGCATTGGGCAGCAACCAATGCAACAGCGCTTCGAACTGCGCCGACAGACGCCCGTGGGGTTTGCAGCGATCGCCGCAACGCGCGTCCAGCGAACAGCAAAGTGAGCAGATGGGCGTGCTGTAGGCCGGACAGAAAGCCATGTCGGCGGTTTCGAACGGGTTGCTGCACAGGCCGCAGGTGATCTGCGTGCTCGGTGCCACCGGTTGCAGCAGTAGCGGATCGCTGGTGCGGGCGATGTAATAGCGGCTGCGGGTGGCCCAGGCCAGCAGCGGGGTCATGACCAGCGAGGTGCCGAGGGCGACGAAGGGCGGGGCGGCCTGGGCCAGCGCACCAAATAGACCGAAGTGGGCGAGGACCGACAGCAGCGAGGCAATCAGCATGGAGCCGACGCCCACCGGGTTGATGTCGTAGAGGTGAGCGCGCTTGAACTCGATGTGTTTCGGTGACAACCCCAAGGGTTTGTTGATCACCAGGTCGGCGACCACCGAGCCGATCCAGGCGATGGCGATGTTGGCGTAGAGACCGAGCACCTGGTCGATGACGTCGAATACCCCCAGTTCCATCAGCATCAGGGCAATCGCCACATTGAACACCAGCCAAACTACGCGGCCGGGGTGACTGTGGGTGACCCGGGCGAAAAAGTTCGACCAGGCCAGGGAGCCGGCGTAGGCGTTGGTCAGGTTGATCTTCATCTGCGAGACGAAGACGAACAGCACCATGGCCGCCAGGGCCCATTCCGGTGAGGCGAACACATAACCGAAGGCCACCAGGTACATCTGGGTCGGTTCTGTAGCGCGTTCGATGGGGATCTCGTGTTGCAGGGCGAGAAACGCCAGGAAGGCGCCAGCGAACATTTTCAGGGCGCCGGGCAGGATCCAGCCGGGGCCGGCGCAGAGTAGGGCGGCCCACCAGCGCCTGCGGTTGGCCGCGGTTTTTTCCGGCAGGAAGCGCAGGTAGTCGACCTGTTCGCCGATCTGCGTCACCAGGGACAGGGCCACGGTACAGGCCGCGCAAAACGCCAGTAGATTGAAATCGCCGCCGCCGGTATCACGGCCCTGAAAACTGGTCCAGTCGCTGAAGGCCTCGGGGTTTTTCAGCAGTACAAACAGGTAGGGCAGCACCAGCAGCGCCAGCCACAACGGTTGGGTCCAGAGTTGCAGGCGGCTGATCAGGGTCACCCCATAGGCCACCAGGGGGATCACCAGCACAGAGCAGATCACATAGGCAAAGGCCAATGGGATATGGAAGTACAGCTCCAAGGCCAGGGCCATGATCGCTGCTTCCAGGGCGAAGAACAGAAAGGTGAAGCTGGCGTAGATCAGCGAGGTGATGGTCGAGCCGATGTAGCCGAAGCCGGCACCGCGGGTCAACAGATCCATATCGACGCCGTAGCGGGCTGCGTAGTAGCTGACGGGCAGGCCGGTGAGGAAGATGATCAGGCTCACGGCGAGGATTGCCCAGAAGGTGTTGGTGAAGCCGTAGCTCAGGGCCAGCACCCCGCCAATCGCCTCCAGGGCCAGGAACGACACCGCGCCCAGGGCGGTGTTGGCGATGCGCAGTTCCGACCACTTGCGAAAGGACTTTGGTGTGTAACGCAGGGCGTAGTCTTCCATGGTTTCGTCGGCGACCCAGCTGTTGTAGTCGCGACGGATCTTGGCGATGCGCTGGGTGCCAGGTGGAAGCACGGTGAAAGACTCCTGGGGTCAAGGCGCTCCGTGCCTGGCGGGTGTGCCCGTGGCGGATAGCCGAGCAATTTTCATGCCCTGCACCACGCCGTCTTGCCGCGCCAGCTGGTGCCTGCGCGCGCGTCCGCGCAGTGCCGGTCGGTCGGGACCTGGAGCAATAGCCTGCGCCGCCTTGGTGCATTTTTCCCTACGTCAAATGACGTATGCGCTTACGTCAGGCTGCGTATACCCGTCGTCGAGACGCCCCTCCATGCTGATACCACCACCGTTGCTGGCCGCCATAGGGCGTACCACCAGCGTCACCGCAGAGGAGTAGCAGCATGCAACCACCATTGATCCGGACTAAAGGCCTGTTGCCGCGCCGCTTGGCGCTAGGGGCGGCGGCCCTGTCGTTACTGGCTGCCAGTGTGTTCAGCCAGGGTGTATGGGCGGACGAGGCCAACAGCACCGGCCTGGCGGTGACCGCCACTGAAGTCACGGTCGGCCAGTTGCACTCGGCCACCGGCACCATGGCGATTTCCGAGACCGGTTCGATCCAGGCCGAACGCTTGGCCATCGAGCAGATCAACGCTTCAGGCGGCATCCTCGGTCGGCAGATCAAGGTGATCCAGGAAGACGGCGCCTCCGACTGGCCGACCTTCGCCGAGAAGGCCAAGAAGCTCCTGGTCAACGACAAGGTGGCCACGGTGTTCGGCTGCTGGACCTCGGCCTCGCGCAAGGCTGTGCTGCCGATCTTCGAGAAGGAAAACGGTCTGCTGTACTACCCGACTTTCTACGAGGGGCTGGAGCAGTCGAAGAACGTGATCTACACGGGCCAGGAAGCCACCCAGCAGATCCTCGCCAGCCTCGACTGGATCGCCAAGACCAAAGGCGCCAAAACCTTCTACCTGGTGGGGTCGGACTATATCTGGCCACGCACCTCGATGAAGATCGCCCGCAAGCACATTGAAAACGTGCTGCACGGTACCGTGGTCGGCGAAGACTACTACCCCTTGGGCAACACCCAGTTCGGTTCGCTGATCAACAAGGTCAAGCTGAAGAAACCCGACGTCGTGTTCGCCGCAGTGGTGGGTGGCTCCAACGTGGCCTTTTACAAACAACTCAATGCGGCGGGCGTCAATTCGGCCAAGCAGACTTTGCTCACGCTCTCGGTCACCGAAGATGAATTGCTGGGCATCGGCGGCGAGAACATGGCCGGTTTCTACGCCTCGATGAAGTACTTCCAGAGCCTGGACAACCCCAACAACAAGGCCTTCGTCGACGCCTTCAAGGCCAAGTACGGCAAGGATTCGGTGATCGGCGACGTGACTCAGGCCGCGTATCTGGGCCCATGGTTGTGGAAGGCTGCGGTGGAAAAAGCCGGCAGTTTCGATGTCGACAAAGTGGTTGCAGCCTCGTCGGGCATCGAGCTGAAAACCGCGCCTGAAGGCTACGTCAAAGTGCATGAAAACCATCACCTGTGGAGCAAGACCCGCATCGGTGAAGTACAGCCCGATGGTCAGTTCAAGGTGGTTTACGAGTCTGATCTGATCGAACCGAATCCTTTCCCTAAAGGCTACCAGTAAGGGCTGGGCCATCGCGGCAAGCCGACTCCAACACTCTGTAGGAGCTGGCTTGCTGGCGATGGGGGGCCCAACGGTTTTCCACATCCTCCCTCCAAGCAGGAGTCCATCATCATGGAATGGCTATCGGAATTTGGTGCCATCGCGGCGATGCAGGGGTTCAACGGCTTGTCCGTGTTCTGCGTGCTGCTGTTGATGGCATTGGGGCTGGCGATCATTTTCGGCCAGATGGGGGTCATCAACATGGCCCACGGCGAGTTCCTCACGATCGGCGCCTACACCACCTATGTCTGTTCGAGCCTGACCAGTCATTTCGCCCCATGGTTTCAACCCTATTATTTTTTCATCGCCATCGCCCTGTCGTTTCTGGTGGCTGGGGCCATTGGCTGGCTGGTGGAGTGGGCGATGATCAGTCGGCTCTACAAACGTCCGCTGGACACGCTGCTGGCGACGTGGGGGCTGTCCCTGGTGATGCAACAGACCTTCCGTTCGGTGTTCGGCGCCCGTGAAGTCAGCGCCACGCCGCCGGAGTGGCTGATGGGCTCGTTCAACTTCACCGAGTCCATCGAGATTCCGCGCAACGGTTTGTTCATGATGGCCCTGACCCTGCTGCTCACCGGGGCCATTTTTCTCTTGCTCTACCGCTCACGCTGGGGCCTGCAAGTGCGGGCCACGGTGCAAAACCGGCTGATGAGCCGTGCCGTGGGCATCAATACGCGCAAGGTCGACCGCATGACCTTTGCCCTCGGTTGCGGTGTCGCGGGGGTGGCCGGCGCGGCCTTTACCACCATTGGCTCCACCGGGCCCACCGCGGGCTCGCAGTACATAGTCGACACCTTCCTGGTGGTGGTCTTCGGCGGCGCACAAAGCCTGTTCGGCACTATTGCGTCGGCGTTCGTCATTGCCCAGACCCAATCGATCTCGGAGTTTTTCCTCAGTGGTTCGATGGCCAAGGTACTGACCCTGTCCGGGGTGATCCTGATCCTGATGTTGCGCCCTCAAGGGTTGTTCTCCATCAAAGTGCGCAAGTAGAGGCGAGCCAATGAAGCTTTTAGACAAGATGCTGGCGGGCAAGCAGAACCTGTTGGGCGTGGGCCTGTTGGCGCTGCTGATCTTCGTGGTCTTCCCGCTGACCCTGGATGCCTTTCGCCTGAACATGGTGGGCAAGTACCTGACCTATGCCTTCGTCGCTGTCGGCCTGGTGTTGTGTTGGGGCTATGGCGGCATTCTCAGCCTCGGGCAGGGGGTGTTCTTCGGCGTCGGCGGCTACTGCATGGCGATGTTCCTCAAGCTCGAAGCCTCCGACCCGCAGAGCACCAAAATCCAGTCGACGCCGGGCATTCCGGATTTCATGGATTGGAACCAGATCACCGAACTGCCGTGGCTCTGGGTGCCGTTCCACAGCTTCAGCTTCACCCTGTTGGCGGTGATCCTGGTGCCGGTAGTGCTGGCCTTCATCATTGGCATGGCGCTGTTCAAGCGGCGGGTGGGGGATGTTTATTTCTCCATCGTCAGCCAGGCCATCGCGCTGATTCTCACGGTGCTGATCGTCGGCCAGCAGGGCCTGACTGGCGGGGTCAACGGCATCACCGATCTCAAGACGCTGCTCGGCTGGGACCTGCGCAGCGACAGCGCCAAGTTGCTTTTGTACTTCATTAACGCGGCTTTGCTGTTCGGCTGCATTTTCATCGGCCGTTTCGTCCTCGCGTCGAAGCTCGGGCGGCTGCTGATGGCGATGCGCGACAAAGAGGAGCGGGTGCGCTTCTCCGGTTATGACGTGGCCAGTTTCAAGATTTTCGTGTTCTGCATCGCCGCTGCCTTCTCGGCCATTGGCGGCGCCATGTTCGCCTTGCAGGTGGGCTTCATGTCGCCTTCGTTCGTCGGCATCGTGCCGTCCATCGAGATGGTGATCTTTGCCGCCGTCGGCGGGCGCATGTCGCTGCTCGGCGCGGTGTATGGGGCCTTGCTGGTGAACTACGGCAAGACCTATTTCTCCGAGTCCTTCCCCGAGCTATGGCTGTACCTGATGGGCGGGCTGTTCATTGCCGTGGTCATGTACTTTCCCAATGGCTTGGCCGGACTCTGGGACAGCCATGGCCGCCAGACCCTTGGCCGTTTATTACGGCGTACCCCGCAGCAAGCCGCCGTTGCCGCGCCCCTGCCGGAGACGTCGCGCACTGCGCCGCCGGCCCCGGCTCCTGAACGTCCTTCGCTGGAGACGCAGCCATGACCGCCGTGGGTTTTCAAATGAACAAGCCGGTGCTGGTTATCGAGGGGCTGACGGTGTCCTTCGACGGTTTCAAGGCCGTGGACAACCTCAACCTGTACATCGACCGCAATGAAGTGCGGGTGGTGATCGGGCCCAACGGCGCAGGCAAGACCACGGTACTCGACCTGATCTGTGGCAAGACCCGCGCCACCAGCGGCAGCATCCAGTTCGATGGAAAGGAACTGACCAAGATGCGCGAGTACAACATCGTCCGTGCCGGCGTCGGGCGCAAATTCCAGAACCCGTCGATCTACGAAAACCTCACGGTGTTCGAGAACCTGGAGATGTCCTACCCGGCGGGGCGCAAGGTGTTTGGCGCGTTGTTTTTCAAACGCAGTGCCGCAGTGATTGCCCGGGTTGAAGAGGTGGCGCGGGAGATCTTTCTCGGCGAGCTGTTGCAGCAACAGGCCGACCTGCTGTCCCACGGCCAGAAGCAGTGGCTGGAGATCGGCATGCTGCTGATGCAGAACCCTGACCTGTTGATGCTCGATGAACCGGTCGCCGGGATGAGCGTCAACGAGCGCGTACAGACTGCGGAACTGCTCAAGCGCATCAGCCAGGGACGCTCGGTGCTGGTGATCGAACACGACATGGAGTTCGTCAAGAGCATCGCCCATAAGGTCACGGTGCTGCATCAGGGCAAGGTCCTGGCCGAGGGCAGCATGGAGTCGGTGCAGAACAACCCGAAAGTCATCGAAGTCTATTTAGGCCATTGAGGAAGCAGGCATGTTCAACGTAGACAAGCTGTCCTGTGGTTACGGCCAGAGCCAGATCCTCCACGACCTCGACCTGGCCGTGGCCAAACGCGAAATCGTCGCCGTGATGGGACGCAACGGTATGGGCAAGACCACGCTGTTCAAGAGCTTGATGGGCATCCTTCCGCAGTGGCGGGGGCAGGTCTGCGTCGATGGCCAGGAAGTCTCGAACCTGGAAACCCACGAGCGGGTGGAGCACGGCATCGCCTATGTGCCTCAGGGGCGGATGATTTTCCCCAGCATGACGGTGTTGGAAAACATTCAGACCGGCCTGCCGGCATCGGCCCGGGGCCAGGTGCCCGAAGACCTTTATGCGTTGTTTCCGGTACTCCACGACATGCGCTCGCGCAAGGGTGGCAACCTTTCAGGCGGGCAACAGCAGCAACTGGCCATTGCCCGGGCGCTGGCGACCAATCCCAAGGTGTTGTTGCTCGATGAACCCACTGAGGGCATCCAGCCGTCGATCATCAAGGACATCGCCCGCACTTTGAAAGAGATCCGCCACCTGCGCGACCTGACCATTGTGGTCTCCGAGCAGGTGCTGTCATTCACCCTGGAAATCGCCGACCGCTTCCTGGTGATCGAGAAGGGTCGCTTCGTGATTGAGGAGACCCGCGACAAGGTCGACGAAGCCACCATCAGTCGCTACCTCTCCGTGTAGGCGCGATCGGGCGGCGCGATGGTTTATAGGCCCCTTTTGTAGCAACTGGAAAGCCAGCTCAAAGGGGTACGTCATCCAACGTATTGGCCGATTCGTGCCGCCATTCGAGACTGGTTCCAACGCGGTACATCCCTAATGTTCAGGAGCTTCGCCATGACCGATACCTTGATCAAAGTCGACCTCAACCAGCCCGCCACCGAGAACGAACAGATCCACAACCGCTGGCATCCGGACATTCCCATGGCCTGCTGGGTCAAGCCGGGGGATGATTTTATTCTCGAGACCTATGACTGGACCGCCGGCGCGATCAAGAACAACGACGACGCCTCGGATGTGCGTGACGTCGACCTGTCCACCGTGCACTACCTGTCCGGTCCGGTGGGCGTGCGTGGCGCCGAGCCGGGGGATCTGCTGGTGGTCGACCTGCTGGACATCGGCGCCAAGGCCGAATCGATGTGGGGTTTCAACGGTTTCTTCTCGCGGCAGAACGGTGGCGGATTCCTCACGGATCACTTTCCCAGCGCACAGAAAGCCATCTGGGATTTCAAAGGCATGTTCACCAGCTCGCGGCACATTCCCGGGGTCAACTTTGCCGGCCTGATCCACCCCGGATTGATCGGTTGCCTGCCCGACCCGGTAATGCTCGGCGACTGGAACCGCCGCGAGCAGGAGCTGATCGACACCCACCCGACCCGCGTGCCGCCCTTGGCCAACGCGCCGCTGGCCGCCACCGCGCACATGGGCAAGCTCAAGGGCCAGGCCCGGGATGATGCTGCGGCCACCGGCGCACGCACCGTGCCACCGCGCGAACATGGCGGTAACTGCGATATCAAGGACCTGTCCCGGGGCTCGAAGATTTTCTTCCCGGTGTACGTCAAAGGCGCCGGGTTGTCGGTGGGGGATCTGCACTTCAGTCAGGGCGACGGCGAGATCACCTTTTGCGGTGCTATCGAGATGGCCGGCTGGGTGCATATGAAAGTCGAGCTGATCAAGGGCGGCATGGCCAAGTACGGGATCAAGAACCCGGTGTTCAAACCCAGCCCGATTATCCCGACCTACCAGAACTACCTGATCTTTGAAGGTATCTCGGTGGATGAAGCCGGAAAACAGCACTACCTGGACGTGAATATCGCGTATCGCCAGGCCTGTCTGAATGCGATCAACTACTTGACCAAGTTTGGTTATTCGCCCGCCCAAGGCTATGCACTGTTGGGCTCTGCGCCGGTGCAAGGGCATATCAGCGGCGTGGTCGACATCCCCAACGCCTGCGCGACCCTCTGGTTACCCACCGAAATCTTCGAGTTCGACATCAACCCCAACGCCAACGGCCCCATCAAACACCTCGACGGCAGTATCGATCTGCCGATTGCCCCGGACCTGTGAGACACGCCCGAGCTCGATCAATGTCTGGAGAGTGCCATGCCGACTTATGAGTACGAATGCCAAACCTGTGGCTCTTTCACAATGTTGCGGCCCATGGCCCAACGGCACGAGTCGTGCCAGTGCCCGTCTTGTGCGGGCCCAGGAGGGCGGTTGCTGTTGTCTGCGCCGGCACTGACGACGTTGTCGAGCAGTCAACGCCAGGCCATGGCGACCAACGAGCGAAGTGCCCACGTGCCGCAGACGCTTGGCGAGTACCAGCAGAACCGTCGTCATCCCAGTGGGTGCAGTTGTTGCGCACCGAGCAAACCGCTGGCCCCGACCAAAGAGAATCCACAGGGGCTCAAGAGTAAAACCGGCTCCAGACCTTGGATGATCAGCCATTAACAGAGGTAAATTTCATGCGTCATGGTGATATTTCCAGCAGCCCGGACACCGTGGGTGTCGCGGTCGTCAATTACAAAATGCCGCGGCTGCATACAAAAGCCGAGGTCATTGAAAACGCCCGCAAGATTGCCGACATCATCACCGGTATGAAAAGCGGTCTCCCCGGCATGGACCTGGTGGTGTTTCCTGAATACAGCACCATGGGCATCATGTACGACCACGATGAGATGATGGCGACTGCCGCCAGCATTCCAGGCGAAGAGACGGCGATCTTTTCCGCCGCGTGCCGTGCGGCTGACACGTGGGGGGTGTTTTCACTGACCGGTGAGCGGCATGAGGAACATCCCCACAAAGCCCCGTACAACACGTTGGTGTTGATCAATAACCAGGGCGAAATCGTCCAGAAGTACCGCAAGTGCATTCCCTGGTGCCCCATTGAAGGCTGGTATCCGGGTGACCGGACCTATGTCTGCGAGGGTCCCAAGGGCCTGCAAATCAGCTTGATCATTTGTGATGACGGCAACTACCCGGAGATCTGGCGCGACTGTGCAATGAAAGGAGCGGAGTTGATCGTCCGTTGCCAGGGCTATATGTACCCGGCCAAAGAGCAGCAGGTGATGATGTCCAAAAGCATGGCCTGGGCCAATAATTGCTATGTGGCAGTGGCTAATGCGGCAGGCTTCGATGGGGTTTATTCCTACTTTGGTCACTCGGCGATCATTGGCTTCGACGGTCGCACTCTGGGCGAATGCGGTGAAGAGGAAATGGGCATTCAGTACGCACAATTATCCGTTTCGCAAATCCGCGATGCGCGAGCGAACGACCAATCACAGAATCATTTGTTCAAGCTGCTGCATCGCGGTTACACCGGGGTCTACAACTCCGGGGATGGCGACAAGGGAGTGGCTGACTGCCCGTTCGACTTTTACCGCACCTGGGTACTGGACGCGCAGAAAGCCCGGGAAAACGTCGAAAAACTGACCCGTAGCACCGTCGGCGTGGCTCATTGCCCGGTGGGAGAGATTCCCCACGACGGTAAAGAAAAACACGCAGGCTAAACCATGCCTTTCGTGAACGATCGCATCGACCCAAACCACCCACAGCCCAGCCTGACCAGCGCATCACCGCCAGCAGATTTGTTGACCTCACGCTTCGTCTTCAATCCCGCCCAAGTCATGGCGTTGTTGCGCAGTCGAATTGTCGGCCAAGAACAAGCCATGAGCGCGGTCGAGGCGTTGCTGAACGTGGTTAAGGTCGATATTGGTGAACGTGAGAGGCCGTTGACGGTGAGCCTGTTCATGGGGCCGACCGGTGTCGGCAAGACCGAAATCGTCCGTCTGCTGGCACTGGCCATACACGGTCGCGCCGATGCTTTTTGTCGCATCGACATGCACACCTTGGCCCAGGAGCATTACTCGGCGGCGCTCACCGGAGCGCCACCTGGTTATGTGGGGAGTAAAGAGGGCGTCAGTCTGTTCAATAGCGAATTGATTCAAGGTACCTTCAGTCGCCCAGGCATCGTGCTGTTCGATGAATTGGAAAAGGCCAGCAAGGAAGTGGTGCGCAGCTTGTTGGGCATTCTTGAGAACGGCCAACTGACCTTGGCTGGCGGTAGCCGAACGCTGGATTTTCGCAATAGCCTGATCTTCATGACCAGCAACGTTGGAGCCCGGCAAGCGACCACCTACAGGGAACGTTTTTCACGCGGTTGGCGGCGCTGGCTCGGCATCGCCCCGCAAGGTGAGCAGGCTATGTTGGAGCTAGCATTGCATGCCTGGTTCGAACCGGAATTTCTAAACCGTATTGATCGCATCCTGGTTTTCCAACGCATCGAAAGCCAATGGCTGGAAGCGTTGTTGCAGATCGAACTGAACAAACTCAACCAACGGCTCGGTCAGCATCGCCGTACGCTGGTCCTGGACGTTGCGGCAAGCGACTGGTTGTGCCGAAAGCATGACCCACGCTTTGGTGCTCGGGCCCTCACAAGGCGAGTGCGGGTCGAGCTGGAGCCTGCCATCGCTGAGTGTTTGCTGGCTTATCCGCAGGCAATGCAGATGACTGCGACGGTCGAATCAAACAGGCTCACGGTTGTTCCATTGTCGTAAGAGACGGCACCGGATTGCGGTCTGATGCTATAGCCTCGGGAATCGCTGTCGCACTACGCTGGGTGACGATGCGCATCACCCAGCGTGTTGGCTTTTACAGAATGTTCATCGGGTAGCTGATGATCACCCGATGCTCGTCGCTGTCACGCTGGGTGGACACTTCGGTGCGCAGTGAGGCGTGGCGCAAGGCAATACTCAGATCCTTGAGCGGTCCTTGCTGGATCACATAACTCACCGTCAGGTTGCGCTCCCACTCGTTCTTGTCGCCGGTGGGGGTACGGATGTTCGAGCCGCTTTCGTACATGCCCAGGAAACTCAAGCCAGGAACCCCAACCTTGGCGAAATCATAGCCGTAGCGAACCTGCCAGGTGGTTTCTCCGGCGCGCTGGAACTTACCGATCATCGACTCCGTCATGAAGTAGGCGGTAGAACCGTCACCCTGGTTCAACCAGACTGCATCACTGTCGCCGCTGACTTGCTGCAGGCCGGCAGCGAAGGTATGACCGTTCACCAGGTAGGTGAATTGCGCGCTGCTCAGGCGACTGTCGACCTTGCCTTTGGTGACCCCGTCGCCGTAGTAGCCGAAGGTGTAGAAGTCAGGGTCATGACCGTTGGCGCCATCGGAGCGGTTGTCGAAGTGGCGCAGGTCGGTACGCAGGGTGCCGGGGCCGACCTGCCAGTCGTATTTGAGGCCCAGAAAGTTCTGTTTGTAGAAGTCCTGCAGGTTGCCGTAGTAGTACTGCAAGGTCAGGTCTTTGGTTGGCTTGTAGTCCACACCGCCGTAATAGAACTTGTTGACGAACTCGCCCGTCTGCGCGTTGTTTGCACCGGGGATGGACATGCCCATCTGGTTGCTTGAACCGCGACCTTTCACATGCTCCAACTGGCCGAGGATGAAGGTGAAGTTCTCCAGGTCTTTGGACTGGATCTGCCCGCCGTTGAAGGTTTGTTGCAGCATGCGGTCGGTGGACATCACCACCGGCAACATCGGGACCAGGGTGCCGTATTTCAGTTCGGTGTTGGAGAACTTGGCTTTGGCTGTCAGGCCCAGGCTGCCGAACTCATCGACCGCACGGCCATCGCTGTCGGTCGGGAAGATGTTGCCGTTGAAGGCGCTGCTTTCAGGGTTGTAGTGCCGGCCTTTACCGGAGTCGAGGCGGACCCCGAACATGCCAATGGCATCTACGCCGAAGCCGACCGAGCCTTGGGTGTAGCCGGACTGAAAGTTGGCGATGAAACCCTGGCCCCATTCCTGGGTGTAGTTGGGGTCGGCGGCGCCGCTGCGGTTGTCGGCATTACTGAAAAAGTTGCGGGCCAGCACGCTCAGCTTGCTGTCTTCTATCAGGCCTGCGGCAAAACCCTGTTGAGCGATGATCAGGCCACAAATGCCGGCCACTACTTTAGGTGCGCGATTGAAAAGCTCCATCGGAGTCATCCCCATGAGTTGTCGAATGTTGTGAGAGGCAGTCAAAGGCGGCAGTAAAGGTTTTTATTGTTTTTCAGGAGCGACGGTGGCCGGCAAGACGTTCAGCCTCACGGGCGGCAAGCGGTACAGAATGAACAGCGCCAGCACGCCGATGCTGGCGCACAGCAGCAGGCCGACGCCTACCGACTGGGCCAGGGCATCACGGGCCAGGTTCAGCCATTGCGGATGTTCGAGCAGGGCGGCATTGGGGCGTAAAAGGACCTGCGGGTCGGCATACAACGCCAGCCCGTCAGCGTGCCCTTGGGCGATAAAAAGTCGTTGCAGGTTGGTGCTGTAAAGCAGGTTGACCAGCACGCCCATCGAGGCGGTTCCGAGCAGTCCACCCACCAGTCGCAAGGATTGCGTCAGCGCCGTGGCGATCCCCAGAAACTGCCGCTCGGCGAGGGTCTGGGTGAAGACGGTCAGGTTAAGCAGAATGAAACCCAAGCCAAGACCTGCCAGCAGGATCAAACCGAGCAACAGGTTGAAAGATGCGTCGCGTCCGGCAATGGCAAGGCTGAGGCAAGCCAGCAACAGCGCGACGAACCCTCCCAGCGGCAACCAGTTTGGATTGTGCAGGCGAGTGACGATGCGACTGTTGACGATCGCCCCCAGCGTGATACTCAGTGCCAGTGGGGTGATCAACAGCCCTGCATCCTGCGGCGAGTAGCCATAGCTGCCTTGCAGTAACAACGGCAGATAGAACAGCAGCGAAAACATGATCGCCCCGGCCGCCACCGACAGCAGAAACAGCAGGCGCATGCTCGGTAGTCTGAGCAATGCCGAGGGCAGCAGTGCGTGCTGGCAGCGTCGCTCCCAAAACCACAATGCACCGATTGCAGCCAAGCAGGACAAGCCCAGCGCCACACTCAACATCAGGCTGGAATGCCCCAGCCATTCGACGAACAGTTGCAGGCTTCCCAGCGCCAGGGCAATCAGCAATGCTCCGGGCCAGTCGAGGCTGATTTTTGTCGGTTGTTGAGGGCGGTAGTAAGGCAGGTAGCGCCAGGCGAAGAACAGCGCCAGACAACCCAGCGGCAGATTGAGATAGAACACCGAGCGCCAGCCAAACGCTCCGGTGAGATAGCCGCCCAATCCGGGGCCAATAGCGTTGACCACACTGAACAGGGCACTCAGCAACATTTGCCAGCGCAGGCGTTGTCGGGTGTCGGGAAACAGTTCCGGGATGCAGGCGAACGCCGTGCCGATCAGCATGCCACCCCCGACACCCTGCAAGGCGCGGCCGATCACCAGCAACAGCATGCCACTGGCCAACGCGCAGGCCAGTGACGCCAGGGTGAAGATCAGCGTGGCGGCGATCACGAAGGGCTTGCGCCCGTAGTAATCCCCTAATCGACCGAAGATCGGGATAGTGACGATTGATGCCAGCATGTAGCCCGTGGCAACCCAGGCGTAGAGCTCGAAGCCCTTGAGCTCGGCGACGATGCTTGGCAAGGCGTTGCCGATCACCGTCTGGTCGAGCGCCGAGAGCATCAGCACCAACGAGATGCCGAGCATCGCCAGCAGGGCCTGTTTGAAGCTCAGGGGGAGGGTGGGTCGCCACGGCCATCGTCGGTCCTCAGCTCAACGCTGCAACGGCAGCAGCAATGCGCGAGCAACCTTCGTCGAGGGTCTTGATGTCGGTGGCAATCGACATCCGGAAGAACGGCGCCAGGCCATACGCGGTACCTGCTACCACCGCCACACCTTGGCTTTCCAGCAGGTACATGACCACGTCGTAGTCGGTGTCCAGGCGCTTGCCTTGAGGGGGTGATTTGCCCAGCAGCCCGGAGCAGTTCACATAGAGATAGAACGCGCCATCGGGCTTGCGGCAACTCAGGCCATCGATGGCGTTGAGCAGGTCCAGGCAGCGATCCCGACGTTGCTGGTAAACCGCCACGCTGTACTTGACGAAAGTCTGGTCGCCGTTGAGCGCTTCGACCGCGGCGGCCTGGCTGACCGAGCAAGCGTTGCTGGTCGATTGCGATTGCAGGGTCGCCATGGCGCCGATCAGGTCGGCCGGGCCAGCCGCGTAGCCGATTCGCCAACCGGTCATGGCATAGGTCTTGGACACACCGTTGACCACCAGGGTGCGCTCGGTCAACGTCGGTTCGATGGCGAGGATATGCGGGTTGTCCAGGCCTTCGTAGCGGATGTGTTCGTAGATGTCGTCGGTCATCAGCAACACTTGCGGATAGTCGAGCAGCACATCGGCCAGGGCGCGCAGTTCGGCAGCGCTGTAGCTGGCGCCGGTCGGGTTGCTCGGTGAATTGAGCAGCAGCCAGCGAGTACGCTCGGTGATCGCGCCGCGCAGTTGCTCCGGGGTCAGCTTGAAAGCGTGCTCCTCCGGGCAGGCGAGGGTGACCGGTTCACCTTCGCAGGCCAGCACCATGTCCGGGTACGACACCCAGTACGGTGCCGGAATCAGCACTTCATCACCCGCACCAAGGGTGGCGGCGAAGGCATTGAAGATCGCACTCTTCGCGCCGCTGGTGACCAGGATTTGATTCGCCGCGTAAGTCAGGCCGTTTTCCCGTGCCAGCTTGCCGACGATGGCCTGCCGCAGTTCCGGGGTGCCAGCATTTTGCGTGTAACGGGTTTCGCCACGTTCGATGGCGACGTTGGCTGCTTGCCGAATGTTCGCCGGGGTATCGAAATCCGGCTCGCCGACCACCAGATTGATGATGGATTTGCCCTGCCGGCGAAGTTCGTTTGCGCGGTCGGAAGCGGCGCTGCTTGGGGACGGCTTGATGCGTAGCACACGGGCGGCGATGCGAGAGGCGGTCACGTGTCGTTCCTCGTTGATGACGTTGACGAGGCCCTACAGTACGAGTCGCTACACGGGCAGCCATAAGATGAGATCGTTCTGGTCGGATAGGCATCGCTTATGGCTGGAACTGAACAGCCGTTGCACCAAGGCGGTGCGATCAAGCCTGGCTGCCCGTGGCGGGTGTCATTCACGGCCACTACGATCCAGCCATAGCAAAGGCTTATGGTTTGGGTCTTGCCGTTAACCCCGCGCGCGACGTGTCGGGGCTGGCCTGGCTCTTGCTAAAGCCTATGGGCTGTCTTCCTTTTTCGAGCAAGAGCACCGCCAACGTGAACCTGCGCCGTTTGAAGTATTTCGTGAAACTCGTCGATATTGGCAGCATGACCCAGGCCGCCGATGTGCTGCATGTCGCGCAACCGGCACTCAGTCAGCAACTGGCTACGCTGGAAGCGGAGCTGCAGCAACAATTGCTGATTCGGACCAAGCGCGGCGTCACCCCGACTGAAGCAGGCAAGGTGCTCTATGGGCATGCCCAGATCATTCTGCGTCAATGCGAACAGGCGCAGAGTGACATCAACGCCACGGGGCAGGCGTTGTCCGGGCAGGTCTCGGTCGGCCTGGCGCCAGGCACTGCGGCATCGACGCTGTCGCTGCCGCTGCTGCGCAGGGTGCGCGAACGCCATCCGGGCATTCTGCTGTACCTCAACGAAAACTTCGGCACCACCTTGAGCGAGTTGATCATGAACGGCCGGATGGACATGGCCGTGCTCTATGGCGGGCGCGAAGTCCATGGCTTGAGCTTCGTCTCGCTGCTGCGCGAGCACCTCTATCTGGTGAGTGCCGATCCTTCGATCAGCTCTCTCGAAGAGATCCCACTGGCCGAACTGGCGGACATGGACATGCTCCTGCCGCGTCCATACAACGTCATGCGGCGACTGGCGGATGAAGCTTTCCAGCGCATTGGCCTGAGCGCGCGGGTGGTGGCGGAAATCGAATCATCGATCACGTTGACCGCCGCCGTCGCCGAGCACTTTGGCTCGACCATCCTGCCCGAATCCTCGGCGCGGGTGATGGTCGCGGCCACGTCGGTGCACATGTGCCGAATTGTCGAGCCTGAAATCGAGGCGCCCCTGGCGCTGTGTCTGTCCGGGCACCTGCCGTTGTCGGTGCCGGCTCAAGCGGTCAAGGCAATCCTGCTGGAACTGGTCGCGGAGATGCGCGGCAGCTTGATCTGAACGGTCATAAGGACGGCTTATCACCCCAAAGCCAAAGCGTCTTGGTCGCCGCTGGAAGGGCTCGCTACATTGACCCTATCCACTTAAGACATGCTCGACAGGCAGGGGCTCACGCATGGATTCAGAACGCATCAAGGGGTTGATCGATTTGCTCGCCGAATCCGATCTGCTCGAACTGAGTCTGACTGAAGGCGACAGTACGATTCGCCTTTTCAAACAGGCAGGGAAGGTCGTGACGACCGAGTCGACGGCAGAGCCTTGGCCGACACCGACCGCGGATTTGCCCAAACCAGGCACCCTGGCGATGGCCGCCACCGAGATCAGGGCCAGCCTGTATGGCGTCCTGCACCTGACGCCCGCAGCAGGAGAGGCACCGTTTGTCGCGGTCGGCGATCAGGTCGAACCAGGGCAAACCCTGGCGGTCCTCGAAGCGATGAAAATGTTCCATCCGGTCAAGGCAAAAATCGGCGGTCGGGTCACCGCGATCCTTGCCCACAGTGGCGACGAAGTCGAAGCCGGACAGTCGCTGTTCCGTCTCGACTGATCCCAAGCCCATCCTCTTTCAGGTGAATTCAATGTTCGACAAAGTGCTGATCGCCAACCGTGGCGAAATCGCCCTGCGCATTCAGCGAGCCTGCCATGGCCTGGGGATACAAACCGTGGTCGTGCACTCTGAGGCTGATCGTCACGCCCAGTATGTGCAAAGCGCTGACCAGGCCCTGTGCATCGGACCGGCGTCACCGAGCCAGAGTTATCTGAACCAGACGGCGCTGCTGTTCGCGGCCAAGGTCAGCGGCGCTCAGGCGATTCATCCGGGTTACGGTTTTCTGTCAGAGAACGCCGGGTTCGCCGAGCGTATAGAAAACGCAGGACTGACTTTCATCGGCCCTGGCGCGGCGTGCATTCGCACGATGGGCGACAAGGTCGCGGCCAAACGGGCGATGCGTGAAGCCGGTGTTCCCTGCGTACCCGGACCGGATTCAGTGATGCCCACCGACGATGCGAGCATCCTCGCCATCGCTCGGGAAATCGGTTACCCGGTTATCGTCAAGGCGGCCGGCGGTGGCGGTGGTCGCGGCATGCGCGTGGTGAAAGAAGAGGGCGAACTGCTCGATGCCATCGCCCTGACCCGCGAAGAAGCACGGCTGGCCTTCGGCAATCCGGAACTCTACATCGAGAAGTTCCTTGGCCATCCACGGCACGTGGAAATCCAGGTGTTGTGCGATGCCCATGGGCATGCGATCTGGCTGGGTTGCCGCGATTGTTCGTTGCAGCGCCGGCACCAGAAAGTCCTGGAAGAAGCGCCGGCCCCCGGGATCGATCCGGAACTGATCGCCAGGGTCGGTGAACGTTGTGCCGCCGCGTGCCGACAGATCGGCTATCGCGGCGTCGGCACGTTCGAATTTTTGTACGAGGACGGCGCGTTCTTCTTCATCGAGATGAACACCCGGCTGCAAGTCGAACACCCGGTGACGGAGATGACCACTGGCATCGATATTGTCCAACAGCAATTGCGCATGGCCCGTGGCGAAGTGCTGGAGCTGCGCCAGCAAGACGTCCAGCTCAATGGCCACTCACTGGAATGCCGGATCAACGCTGAAGACCCGATCACCTTTATGCCCACGCCGGGGTTGATCCAGCGCTGGGAAGTTCCCGGTGGCTTCGGTGTGCGGGTCGACTCCCACGTCACCACCGGGTATTGGGTGCCACCGTATTACGACTCGATGGTGGCCAAGGTCATTACCCACGGCGCGACGCGCGATGAGGCCATGGCCCGCATGCGCCTGGCCTTGAGTGAGCTGGTGGTGGAGGGCATCTCGACCAATGTTCCCTTGCACCGGGACATTCTTGACGACCCGGCCTTCTGTGCTGGCGGCGTGGACATTCATCACCTGGAGCGCTGGTTGCAACAACGGAGTACGACATGAACACAGCATCTGTATCGCCGCGTCCGCACATCAGCCTGCTGGGGTCCACGGCCTTGCTATTCGAGGCGCCGGGCGAACTCGATCTAGCGCCGCAACAACGCATCTGGAGCTTGGCTTTGCAGGCCGGGGAGTGGGCCGAGATCCACGAAGCGGTTCCGGGCATGAACAACCTGATGCTGACGTTCATCAAGCCGCCACGCGACATCAATGGGTTGTGCGAGCGATTGCAGGAGGCGTGGGAGGCCAGTCGGCCATTGCCACTGGAAGGTCGAATCGTTGAATTGCCGGTGGTCTACGGTGGCGAGTTCGGCCCGCACATCAATGATGTGGTGGCGCACACCGGGCTGGACATCGAGACCATCGCCAATCTGCATTGCGAGCCGTTGTACCCGGTATATGCCTTGGGCAGCCATCCCGGTTACTGCTACCTCGGCGGCATGGATTCGCGCCTGGCCACGCCACGACGCCAAGTGCCGGTGATCAGCATAGCCGCCGGCTCGGTATCGATTGGCGGGGTGCAGACCGGCGTCTCCGCCTCCGCCGGCCCCAGTGGCTGGAACACCATCGGCCGCACCGAGATGGTGTTTTTTGACCCGACTCAAAACCCTCCGGCGATGCTCAGGCCGGGCGACATGTTGCGCTTGCGCATCGAGAGGATCATTCGATGATCGAGATTTTATCGGCCACCGCCCTGGCCACGGTGCAGGACTTCGGCCGCTTTGGCAGCCTCGGTTACGGGGTGGGAACCTCCGGTGCGATGGACCATTTGGCGCTGGCGTTGGGCAATCTGCTGCTGGGCAATCCCGAGGGCGCAGCGGCCATCGAAATCCCGCTGTTCCCATTCGATGTGCGGTTTGTTCAAGACTGCGCCTTTGCGGTGACCGGCGCGGCTTGCGAGGCCTCCCTCGACGGCCAGCCATTGCCGCCATCCTGGGTGACGCAGGCGCGGGAAGGCCAGGTGTTGAACCTCGGCTTTCCGACCTCCGGCAGCCGCGCTTATCTATGCCTGGCTGGCGGTGTCGACGTGCCGCAGGTGCTGGGTTCGCGCAGCACTCAATTACGCGGTGAATTCGGAGGCTTACAGGGGCGAGCCTTGCAGCAGGGCGACCGGGTTGCAGCGCTGCGTCCAGGCCTGAGTGCACTGCCTACGGATTTCGGCGTCGTGTCCCCGAATCAGGCGCTGGCGTTGCAACTCGATGGATTACCGGCCATGCGCGTCCTGCCTGCGGCCGAATACGAGTGTTTTCTGGACGAATCCCGTGTGGCGTTCTGGGCGGGCGAGTGGAAGGTCACGACCCAGAGCAACCGCTACGGCTACCGGCTCGAAGGCGCGCCGATCTTGCCCAAGGTGCCGATGGAAGTCCGTTCCCACGGCATCGTCCCCGGCGTGATTCAGGTGCCCCACGGTGGCCAGCCGATCATTCAGATGCGTGACGCGCAACCGAGCGGCGGTTACCCGAAATTCGGCACGGTGATCGAGGCCGATCTGTGGCGCTTGGGTCAGGCGCCGATTGGCAGCAAGGTGCGGTTTATCGAGTGCAGCTATGCCGAAGCCGTTGCGGCCTTGGAAGATAATTCGCGCTATCTCGCGGAGGTCAGCCGCTTGGTCGATCTTCACGGGATGGCCTCGCGTTAAGGACATTCGACCATGACAAATCAGGAAATCCGCCAGTTGGCGGTGTGGCTCAAGGAGACCCACCTGGCCGGCGCAGAAATCCGCCGTCCGGGGCTGCGTCTACTGCTCAAGCGCTGCGTCGACGAGGTGGTAGCGCCCATTCAAATCGCAACACCCATGGCGCCAAAGGTTACAGATGAATTGTTGTTGAAGAGCCCCGGCCTGGGCCAGTTGTTGCTAACGCATCCGCAACAGAACGAGGTGCTGGTATCGGTCGGCAGTCGAGTGGAGCAAGGGCAGCTGGTGGCGTTGTTGCAAGTCGGCGATCTGCTGTTGCCGGTCCGCAGCCAGAAGACCGGACGGCTGGCTGCGGTGTTGACGGCGTGTGGCACGACCGTCGGTTATGGAGAGGCGTTCATGCGCCTGGATGCGGCATGACGAGCGAGGGCAAGTGATGAAAATCGATTTGAACGCTGACCTGGGCGAGGGTTTCGGTCCGTGGCGCATGGGGGAAGATGAAGCGTTGATGAGCCTGATCTCATCGGCCAACGTGGCGTGTGGTTTCCATGCCGGCGACCCGCTGATCATGGACAACACCGTACGTCTGGCGAAGGCCGGGGGCATCGATCTGGGGGCTCATGTGGGCTTCCCCGATTTGATGGGCTTCGGCCGGCGGCAGATGAACATCGAGCTCAAGGAGCTGGCGACCTATGTGGTTTATCAGCTTGGCGCGCTGGCCGGGATGGCGGCGGTCAATGGCCATCGTATGACCCACATGAGCTTTCACGGCGCGCTGGGCAATATGGTCGCAGCCGACGCGGCACTGGCTGAGCCCCTGGTCCGTGCGGTGGAGGCGTTCGATCCGACGCTGATTATCAGCTCGTCGAGCAGTCGGGCCATCGAACACGCTGCTGACAAATGTGGGTTGCGGGTCGCCACCACGTTTCTGGCCGACCGCGCCTATGACGATGACTGCCTGCTGGTGCCGCGCAAGGTGCCGGGCTCGGTGATCAAGGAACCGGCAGACGTGCTGCAGCGGGTTCGACAGTTGCTGGAGGAGGGTACCGTGACCACACTCAACGGCAAGCACATCGCGGTGACGGCGCATTCGATCCTGTTGCACGGCGATACGCCTGGCGCCGTCGAACTGGCCCGCACCATCCGTCGAGAAATCGAGCTGGCGGGTGGTTGCATCACACCCATTTCGCAGCTGTTGGCGTAACGGTTGCACGGTCATAAGCAGGGCTTATTGCCACACAGTCATTCCGTCTTGGTCCACGGCTTCAGGGCTGGATAGAGTCGAAGTCATCGCGATCACCGAGTGATCCGCACACGTAATACGAGGACAACTTCATGCCATTTTCAGATTACAAAACCGCGCTGGTGACCGGTGCTTCTTCCGGGATCGGCGCCGCCGTCGTCGAACGCCTGTGTCAGGAAGACGTGCAGGTACACGCATTGGCCCGCAGCGCCGACAAGCTGCAAGAACTGGCGGCCAAGACCGGCTGTATCGCGCACGCCATCGATGTCACTGACCTGGCCGGGCTGACCCGTTTGTTCGAAACCCAGCAGTTCGACATTCTGGTGAACAACGCCGGTGTCGATAAACCGGGCTCGATTCTCAAGGCGGACGCCGAAGGCATCGACTTGCTGATCGACGTCAACCTGCGGGCGGTCCTGCACCTGGCACGCCTGGCGCTGCCGGGGATGGTCGAGCGTGATTGCGGCCATATCATCAACATCAGTTCGATTGCCGGCGCATACAACTTCGGCGGCAACTCCACGTACCACGCGACGAAAGCCGCCGTGAGCATGCTCTCGCGGCAACTGCGTATCGACGCCTTCGGCAAGCGGGTGCGGGTCACCGAGATCTGCCCGGGCCGCGTGGCCACCGACATTTTTGCCCATGTCCATGGCGACTCCGAAGAGACCTACAAGCGCTTCGTCGAAGGCTTCGAGCTGCCCCAGGCCAAGGACATCGCCGATGCCATCGCGTTTGCCATCGCCGCCCCGGTTGCGGTGAACGTCGGGCACATGGAAATCACCCCGACCCTGCAAGTGCCCGGCGGTCTGTCCACGGCTCGCCCACAGGATTACCAGGGCTGAGATTTCCTGGCAACGGACGCCCCCCAGAAGAACGGATCAATCCGTCACGCGGTACTCACGTCATGGCTCGCCAGACGCTTATCAATTCTGCCCTAGCCCAATGCCCGTAGGGATTGATCATGAAGCATGACTTCGATTTGGCCGCGGTTCTGCAAGGCGAATATGCCGAGCTGATCGTCAAGGGCATCGAAACGACTCTACAACTGGCGCTGTTCGCCTGGCTGCTGGCAATGGCCCTGGCGCTGTTGCTGGTGACCGTTCGCCTGACCGGCGACAAGCTCGCTGATCGTCTGGTGGCCGGTTACGTGTCTTATCACCGAAACGTGCCGACGCTGGTGCAATTGATGCTGTGGTACTTCGGTGTGCCGACGCTGCTGAGCGAATCCACTCAGTTGTGGCTGGCCAACTACAGCACTGAATACCTGTTCTCGGTGATTGCCTTGGGGTTGTGTCAGGCCGCGTATTTTTGTGAAGACATCCGCAGTGGCTTGCGTGCCATTCCGGCGGGGCAGACCGAAGCATCCCGAGCACTGGGGCTGGGTTATGTGCGTTCGATGCGCTACGTGATCCTGCCGCAGAGCGTGCGTAATTGCCTGCCCTCGCTGATCAACCACACCGTGCTGTTGTTCAAGAACACCAGCCTGGCCATGGCCATCGGCGTGGTCGAACTGACCTACGCCACCCGCGAAGTCGAGAATTACACCTTCCGCACGTTCGAGTCCTACCTGGTTGCCACGGTGTTCTACCTGGTCTTTTCACTGCTGTTGATGGGGCTCGGCGCATTGTTGGCGCGGCGCTTCAACAAAGCGCTGGCGAGGTAGATGAGCATGTTCGATCTTTTCTCGATTGTGCAAAACAGCTGGACGCTGTTCCTGATCGGCCAATACCCGCATGGCCCCTTGGGCGGTTTGGCCAGCACCTTGATCCTGGCGGCGCTGGCACTGTTGTTGGCATTCCCGTTCGGTTTGCTGCTGGCGCTGGCACGGGTTTCGCCGTGGAAGGGCCTGCGTTGGACGGCCACGGTGTGGGTCTATGTACTACGCGGTATTCCGCTGCTGATGGTGATTTTCTGGACCTACTTCCTGGTGCCGTTGTTGATCGGCCACAACATCACCGGGTTCGTGACCATGCTCTGCACGTTGGTGATTTACCAGAGCGCCTACCTGTGCGAAATCATTCGTGGCGGCATTCAGGCGCTGCCGGCGGGTCAGTACGAAGCGTCCCGGGCACTGGGTCTTGGTTACCTGCGTACGACGATCTGGGTGATCCTGCCGCAAGCCCTCTACAACGCGCTGCCGAGCCTGATCAGCCAATTCATCTCGATCATCAAGGAAACCTCGCTGGGCTACGTGATCAACGTCCAGGAAGTGACCTTCGCTGCCAACCAGGTCAATAACCAGCTACTGACCAAGCCGTTCCAGGTGTTTTTTATCCTGGCGATCATCTACTACCTGCTCTGTTTTGGCCTGACCCATCTGGCCGGCTGGGTGGAGCGCCGTATCGCTCGCAAGCGTCTGGGCAACGGTGGTCCGGCCGTGGCTGCCGACCCCTTGCTGGCCATCGATAATTGAAGAGGGTTGCGTCCATGCATCCAATGATCATGTTTTCGAACATCAACAAATGGTACGGCGAGTACCACGCACTGACCGACATCACCGCCGAGGTGAAACCCGGCGAGGTGGTGGTGTTGTGTGGTCCGTCAGGGTCCGGCAAGTCGACGCTGATCCGCACGGTCAACCGCCTGGAAGACATTCAGAAGGGCCAGATCCTGTTCGACGGTCAGGACGTGCATGGCACTGACGCGCACATCAACCGGCTGCGCAGTCGGGTGGGTTTCGTGTTCCAGAGTTTCAACCTTTTTCCGCACCTGTCGGTGTTGGAAAACATCACTTTGGCGCCGAGCAAAATTCGCGGTCTGAAAGGCTCGGCCGCGAAGCAGCAGGCCATGACATTGCTTGAACGGGTAGGGCTGGCGCACAAGGCTGGCGCCTATCCGGCGCAGTTGTCCGGCGGTCAACAGCAACGGGTGGCGATTGCTCGGGCACTGGCGATGGAGCCGCCGGTAATGCTGTTCGATGAACCCACCAGTGCACTCGACCCGGAAATGGTCGGGGAGGTGCTGAACGTCATGAAGAGTTTGGCCAAGGATGGAATGACCATGATGTGCGTGACTCACGAGATGAATTTTGCCCGTGAAGTGGCTGACACCATCTGGTTCATGGACGCGGGTCAGATTCTGGAGAAGAGCACGCCCGAGAGTTTCTTCAACCAACCCTCGCACCCCCGAGCGCAACGATTTATCGCCGATCTGCGCGCCCATTGAGCCACAGCGGTTTTGTTACCTCTGCCATCAGACTTTTCAATCCCAGGAGTTTTTCCATGCGTATGAAGCATCTGTTTGTCACGCTGGCGTTAGGTCCTTTGGCTGTTGCGGTTGCCCAGGCCGATCAATTGAGCGACATCATGGCCAAGAAGTCCATGAGCTGCGGTGTGTATGCTGACGTGCCGCCTTTTTCCGCACCCGATCCGAAAACCCGCGAACTGGTGGGGATGGACGTCGATTTGTGCAAGGCCCTGGCCAAGACAATGGGGGTGGAACTGGAGCTCAAACCGCTGTCTGTTGAAGCACGGATTCCTGAAGTGAAGATGGGCCGCGTCGATGTGATCTTCGCCAACCTGGCCTACACCAAGACCCGCGCCGAACAGATCCAGTTCAGCGATCCGTACTACATCGCCAAGGAAACCCTGGTGGTGCGCGCGGTCAACGCCGGTCAACCGAAAAGCTTCTTCAAGGACAAGCGCATCAGCTCCACCAAAGGCTCGACGTCCGAGCAGTCGATCCGTATCGCCGGGGCCACGCCGGTAACATTCCAGGACACCGGCTCGGCCTATATGGCCTTGCAGCAAAACAAGGTCGTGGGCCTGGTGACCAACACCATGACCGCTTTGAAACTGGTCAATCAAGCCAAGGCCAGTGGCGTGGAACTGGCGCTTGCCAAGGAGCCGATGGCGCTCGAACCGATTGGCGCGGGCATGCGCAGGGATGAGCCAGCATTCCTCGCCAAGGTCAACGAGTCATTGGCGGCAATGGAAACAGCCGGGGAGATCGACGCGATCTGGGATCGCTGGATCGGCCCGAACACCGAGTACAAAATGGTTCGCGAGGATAAAGTGCAGAGCCTCAGCAGCTTGAAGTTCGATCCTTTGCCTTAAACCCGATACACCGTCATTGCCGAGCAATGACGAAAAAGCCCGGCGAGCGTTCTGCGTCGGGCTTTTTCATGTCTGCGGTTTTCGCTTTTGAGAGTTAAAACTGGATCTTACTGGCGCAGTTGTCTTGGGGATGCGTTCAACAGGCGGCGCATAAGTCGCCGCAGGGCCGTGGCATCCTGGTATCCCACCTGCTCGGCGATGGATTCAACGGAGTGTCTGCTGGTTTCCAGTAGCACGCGGGCCCTGTTCAGCTGCACACGCTGGATCAAATATTGGGTTGAAAGGCCGGTTGCTTTTCGAAGGTGCCGGGACAGCGTTCGCTCAGACATGCCCACGTACGCCGCAAGGCTCGGAACGCTGGGAGGATGGGGCAGACAGGCTTCTATATAGGCGGTGAGGTTGGCGACCAGTGTATTACCCCGGGCCATGATCGCTGGGTTGATGAATGGGGATTGCAACGGCTGCATGGCCACCGCGATGCGGATGGATTACGACAAGCACCGATGCCCCTACATTGGCCTGCGGTTTGACTGGTGGCTGGTGGGCACGTCCAAGGGAAAGCTGATCCCATTCTTGCTTATCGACGCGCCGTTTTCATTGGTGGTCGATACCGTATTCTTCCCCTTCGAATACCGGTACAGCTGCAACCTCTAAGCGACAGAGATTTTTACGTATCGGGGGATTTGTGGTTACTGTTGGCGTTGGTTCGCGGCCAGGCCCGTCCGCGAACCCGGATTCAGGCATAGCGCTTTTCTAAAGTAGAGGGAACCTCATGAAAACCGTAGTTTACGAAGCCTTTTCCCAACCCCCACGTTTGATGACGGTCGAAGACCCAACGCCTGAGCCTCATGGTGTCGTGGTTCAAGTGCTGGGCACGGGCGTATGCCGAAGCGACTGGCATGGCTGGAAAGGTCATGATCCTGACATCCGGCTGCCCCACGTGCCCGGTCACGAATTGGCAGGGATCGTGGCGGAGGTGGGGCGGGATGTCACTCGGTGGAAGGTGGGCGATCGCGTCACCGTGCCTTTTGTCGGTGGCTGTGGGGGGTGCCCGGAATGCAATAGCGGCAACCAGCAGGTGTGCCACAGCCAGTTTCAGCCGGGCTTCACCCATTGGGGCTCTTTCGCTGAGTATGTGGGGATTCACAAGGCGGATTTGAACCTGGTCGCGCTGTCTGAAAACATGGATTTCGCCACGGCGGCGAGCCTGGGCTGTCGGTTCGTCACCTCGTTCCGCGCGGTTGTCGATCAAGGCAAGGTTTCGGCGGGCCAGTGGGTGGCGGTTCATGGCTGTGGCGGGGTGGGGTTGTCCGCGGTGATGATCGCCAACGCTATCGGGGCGAACGTTATCGCCATCGATATCTCCGACGATAAGCTCAAGCTTGCCCAGTCGCTCGGTGCTGTCGCGACAGTCAACGCACGCCGAGTGGCGGATGTCACCGGGGCAGTGCTCGAGATTACGAAGGGCGGCGCTCACGTTTCGCTGGATGCCCTGGGCCATCCAACGACCTGCTTCAACTCCATCAATAATCTGAGACGGCGCGGCAGGCATGTGCAGGTCGGTTTGATGCTGGCCGACCACAGCACGCCGGCAATCCCCATGAGCAAGGTCATAGCCTACGAGCTGGAGATCTGTGGCAGCCATGGCATGCAGGCCCACCGTTACGGCGCGATGATGGAGATGATCACGTCCGGCAAACTGGCGCCTGAAAAACTGGTCGGCAAGACCATCAGCCTCGAACAATCCATTGATGCGCTCATGAACATGGATCTGTTTGACACGGCAGGGGTGACGGTCGTGACGCAGTTCTAGGCGTTCGCCGTCGGCTGGCCGAGCGATTCCCGATAATGCGCTTCGTCGACCTCGGTCAGGGTTGCATAACCGTCGTAGTGATAGATGCGATGTTGGTCACGGGCGTAGCGCTCATTCAGGAATTGGAGGGTCGTCAGGTCGATCCGCTTGGCGCTCAGCGGGCGTCGGTGGCAGAACAACTTGCGCGTGCCCAGTTGCAGGAAGTCGGGATGGGGCACGCGGACTTCATCGGGGGTGAACGCCACATCCAGCGGCTTGCCTTCCGAGAAGATCAGGGTAGGGCTGATGGCATAAGTGCCGAGAATGCGGGTATCCGAGGGATGTAGCCGCTTTTTCGCCTCGCCGTAGTAATACACCGAATCCCGATCCTTGGCCCAACCATGACCGCAGGACTCGAACGTGGCCGCTTGCGCCTTACGAATCGGCTCCGGGGGATGGTAAAAAATCCGGTGACAGAACACCGTCTTACCGTCAGTCAGGTAGGGCGCACCCAGTGAGCGGAAATGCTCCGCGGGCTCCTGGGAAAACCGTTCAGGCACCTCGGATTCGGCGTTATGAAACGGGATCAGATACAAGCCCTGGGCATCGCCGCACAAGTGCGTGTCCAGCAGTTTGAAACTCGCCGCGTCCAGTCCGTTGATCACGCGTCCATGGAAATACACTTGGCGGCCCAGCTCGAAACCCTGCCCGATGGCACGCAAGGGCAGGGTTTCTGCAGGCGTTTGCGATGCTTCAGGCAAGGCCGCCTGTAGACGGTGCCACCAATATCCCTCCAACTGCGGATGGGCCTTGAAGTAAGGAGCCCACGCTCCTTGCATGGCCGCATCAATGATCCCGCCTGAGCCCAGCGGGCCGTGCTTGTCACCGACCAGCACGGGCGAGTAATCCTGGTCATTGCGATAGAGCTGGGTTACTACGAAGCTTTCCACGTCGACATCAAGGCGTTTCTGGCGCCTGTAGACGTGCTGATGATCACGGTAATAGTCGAACCCCAAGTGGCGAAAGCTCGGACCGTGGGCATCACGCAAGCGGGTTCCGGCGGCGTAGACGAATGTGTCGTCCACGGCAAAATAATCATGCTCGCGTTCGCTGGCGCTGACCACGCGGCCGCACTCATCAAACACTGGCTGCCAGCATTTGAGCAGGTGGAAATCGCCAACGTAGCGAATGCTCTTGCCGGTCAGGTAATAGGCGCGGTGTCGGTCTTTGGCGTAGCGCTCGTTAAGCACGCTGAAGGTCGCCAGGTCGGCATTGTCGATGCGGTAGAAGTATTCATATGAAATGCTCGAACCTTGCTGCGCTTGCACGATGATCGACTGCCCATCGGTGCCCCAGCGATGGGCGAGCATCTGGAAGGCGTCCGGGTTTGCGATCGGCAGCGGCGTGCCGTCCTTCTGGTGCAGGGGCTTGAAGCCCTTGTAGACCTGATCGTTGATCACTCGATAGGACGAGTGGTTGCAATACCGCACTCGCGCCGTGGCATTGGCGATAAATAGCCCTTGCAGGAAGAGATGCACACCATCGCTGAACAGGGCAGACGCTGACGTCACCGAGGCTGGCGACGCTGGCAACAGGGCCAGGCTGTCGGGGCGTGCCTCGGGGATTTGGGTGATCGCGTAGTCGCCTAACCAATAGGCGCCGGTTGCGTCACGCCAGTACTGGTGGCCGAGGCTTTCCAGGCCCTTGTCGAAACGAAACGGCAGGGCCTGCAGCACGTGGTAGCCATGGCGCTCCCGGTAGACTGGAAGCAGGTAGTAATCGCGCAGCGTGTCGCGCAAGATCCAAGGGTTGCGTCGATGTCGCCAAACCGGCTGATCCGCCAGCAAGGGCGAGGGCGGATAGTGCCCGGCGCTGGCAGATTGTGCTAACTCGTCGGGTCGTGCGCCTTGAGGGTTGAGCATGATGTACACATCAGGCACTTGCCCGTCGCCCAGCAGCACACCGTCGACGAAGGCGAAACCTTGATGCCATTCAAGCTGCAGCAGCTCCCAGTCAGCCTTATCCGTCCCTGTGATTGTCATGTTATTGCGATCTGCTCTCCAGGGAGGTGGAACACCAAGCCAATGGTCGCCGCCGCCACGCTCAGAAAATGAACTTGAACAGCGCAATCACCACGATCAAGCCAATCAGGAAAATGATGCCTACGGTACCGCCAAGGAATTTCAACATAAGAACGCTCTCATCGGATGGGATTAATCGTCTAGACCGCTACCGATAACGCTCGTTTCGTTGAATATTCATTCGTGGTGATCAATGAACTGCAAAGGACCTTGGCACCGGCACATGCTCGAATTTTGAAATGGTCTTGATCCAGTAACGGCGATAGTCCGTCTGGTCCGGCGCCAGCGGTTTGTGGCTCGACCATGGATGCTCCGCCTTCAGGCTGGCGCGGTACGCTTCCCATTCTTTCTGCTCAGCCACTTCCCGGGCTTTGCTCCGGTCGTCAAACCAGCCCAGGACATAAGCTTCGCCCTGATCCGTGCCGTGCGCTATTAGCAAATAAATCTCTGTCATGACTGGCCTACCGTTTTGTCCTGTGCCCCAGTCGCGGGGTCTTATCCTGGGTATCGGCCGCTATTTGCCGTTTTTGAGATTGATTGCAGAAAAACGCTGAGCCCAAAGGTGCGCCTGACGAAATTGATGAACAGTCGAGCGGTCGCTTTGGCTGGCGAGCGCTTGCACGACGGTTTTACGCAGATCAGTGCCTTCATCCACGATCCAGACGCCCGTTTCCCGGTCGCGCAGGGCCATTTCACCGAAGCGACTGGAAATGACGGGCAGGCCGAGGGCGCGGTATTCGTAGTATTTGATCGGATCGACCGAGGCGGTCAGGCGGTTGAGCTTGAACGGGATCAAGCCCACCGAAAACGTTGCCATGGCTGCGATTGCACTGGCGTGGGAGCATTCGGCGAGCAGCTCGATATTGGCGGGCAATATGCTGGGCGACGGTGTGAAGAGGGGACCGATCAGCCGGATGCGGTTTCCAGGATTGGCCTGCGCCAGCGCGATGACCAGATCCCAATCGAACCAACGCCCCAGCGTGCCAACGTAGCCAAGTACCTGTTGTTTGGCACCGAGGTCCAGGCTTTCGACCGGCGCCAGTGCGTGCATGTCACAGGCGTTGAGGGCCAGCGCTACCTGGTCGGTCATGCCCAGGAGTTTGTCGCGAAGCGGGTTGGAGGATGCCAGTACTGTGTCCACCCGTCGAATGAGCTGCGCCTGGCGACGCTCCATGGATCTGCGTGACAGGCCCTGATAAAAGGCCGGGAAATCATCCATGGCATCGTAGACAGCATGGCTTCCAGGGATGAGGGTGAGCAGCTGCAGGGCCAGTGCGGAAGGTTTTCCGACACAGATCATGCATGGGCCTTCTGCGGAAAATGCCGCGGCCTCTTTGAACAGGTTGCGCCACAGTCGCTTGAGGAGCATGGCCGAGCCTGGAAGGGGTTCGATGGGTAAGCTCCGGGGTTTGCAGACCTGCAACCAGGGTGGAACGGCGACGCTTTGCTGGTCGGCAACAGGCGGCTGGCACCTGAAATCGTTCAGCGTGGGTAAACGCGTCGGGTAAGGATCGATCCAGAGGACCGGCGCCCCGGTCTGGTTGTGGAACCAATTGACGAAGTGATGGGGGCGTTGGCTGAAGCTGGCCCATGGCAGCGGGGACAGGTAGATCATGCGCATGGCTGGAAGTGCTGCCTTAACACGTCGACGATGCGCGCGGCGGCCTTGCCGTCGCCATAGGGGGAAACCCCACGTGCCATGGCCTGATAGGCCTGTGGATCATCGAGCAGCCGCTGTGCTGCTTCGACGATGGTGTCCCGGTTGGTGCCGACCAGCTTGACCACGCCGAGGTCGACCGCCTCCGGGCGTTCAGTTTCCTCTCGAAGGACCAGCACCGGTTTGCCCAGGGCCGGGGCCTCTTCCTGCACGCCCCCGGAGTCACTGATGATCAGGTACGAGCGCTTCATTGCCGCGATAAACGGCGCGTAATCCAGCGGTGCGCAGAGGATGATGTTCGGGGTCCGCCCGAGCAGTTGGTGCGCGACATCCTTGACGTTCGGGTTGGGATGGACGGGATAGAGGATCTGGATGTCCGGATTCCGTTCGGCCAGGTGCTTGAGTGCCTGGCAGATATTCTGGAACGGTTCGCCGAAGTTTTCCCGGCGATGGGCGGTCACCAGCACCAGGCGTTTGCTGGCATCCAGTGGGATAGCCAAAGTGGAGTCTTGTGCGGCCGTCATCAGCAAGGCATCGATTACGGTATTGCCGGTCAGGGTGATATCGCTGGTGGCGACACCCTCACGCAGCAAGTTGTCCACGGCCTGCTGGGTGGGCGCGAAATGCCAGCGGGTCAGCTTGCCGGCGATCACCCGGTTGGCTTCTTCGGGGAACGGATTGCCGAGGTCCCCGGTACGCAGGCCCGCTTCGACATGGCCAAAGGGAATCCGCAGGTAGAAACACGCCAGTGCAGCACTCATGACCGTGGTCGTGTCGCCTTGAGCCAGCACGACATCCGGTTTCTCGGCTTGCAGTACGCCGTCGAGTCCAAGCAGCAAGCGTGAGGTCAGCGCCGCCAATGACTGGTTGGGGCGCATGATGTCCAGGTCCAGGTCGGCGGTGATTGCGAAGCCCTCAAGCACCTGGTCCAGCAGGTCTCGGTGCTGGGCAGTGGCGAGTACCCGACAAACGATATTGTCTTGGGCCTGGAGCGCCTTGATCACCGGTGCCATTTTGATGGCCTCCGGACGCGTACCGACGATGCAGAGTACCTTGCGGGTCATGCCTTTTGATTTCCTATCATTGTTACGAGTGAGCGTGCTATCCGGTCCGCGTTGGCCATGAGGGTCAGCGTGTGGGATTTCTCGGTAAGGCTGGGCAAGCAGGCGCCGTCGACGATATGCACACCGCCAAGGCCCGCGACTTCGCCAAGGCAATCGGTCTGCCCGATCCTGGGCGTCGAGTGCATGGGCAGGGTTCCCGCATAATGGATATCCGCCCCCGGCTTGCCGACGGTGAAGCTCATGGGCATCAACAGCGCGCCCATTTTCCAGTAGATCCGGCGCAGCGTTGCCTCGGCAGTTTTCATGAGCCCGGGAAGCTCGGAATGCACTTGGCCGTCGATGCGCAACGTACCGTCGGGGCGCAAGACCGCGGTGTTGTTGGACAGGTGCCCGGGAAGGAAGATGTTCCCGACGAGGCAAGCGCTGAGCAGGTTTTTCAGCAGTTCGATGCTGTAGCGTTTGCTCATGGGGATCCGGCTGACAAACTCGGTCATCGGCAAACCTGTGGTGCTGAACGTCGAACCGAAAGCCGTGGTACCGGCCGTCAGCGCCAAGGCGAACGATAGCTGGCCCAGGCCGAATGTCGACCCCCTTGGGGTTCCGAGCATTTTTGGCAGCCACAGCAGGAAGGCGGCCGTCGGTGATGACAGCAGCGGTATCGGGGCCGAATGGTTCAGGCCCTTGAGGGCGAGCCGGGTCGTGGCCAGGGTCCCCGCCGCCAGCAGCAGGCGCGTACCGCAGAAGCGCCGGGCGGAGCGATGGTCGGTGATCGCCCATGCACCGTCCAGTTTCTGCAGATCCTCCACGAGGAAGTCCTGGACGTGCTGGAACCCGGGGTATTGCTTGAGTTTTTGCAGTTCTTGCGAGGCGCTGTACAAGGCCAGGTTCTGACAGCCCCACAAGCAGTTTCCAGACAGGTCGCAGGCCTTGCGTTCGTCCAGTGGCTGGCTCAAGACGGCGACCCTGGAGCGGCCAAGGCGAAACCCCAGTTCGGGAAACACCGATCGGTGCCGGGTGTACTGATCGAGCAGGCGCTGGTGCAGTGTGTCCAATGGCAGGGGCGGTTGCGACCATTCATCGAGGCCGAAGTAGCTTGAGAGATCGTCGTCGATCCGGCCACTGATACCGATTCGGCGAGTTACCGTTTCATAGGACGCCTGCATCTCGGAACAATCGATGGGCAGCCCGGCAAAGTCGCCGGCCCCGAGCGTTGCCACGCCGCAACCCCAGGCATTGGACAGGCCTCCGGTGGCCAGTGAACCGATGCCGATAAAGTTGTCGGTCTCGATGCGATTGCGGGCGCTGAACCCTTCGAAGACATGGGCGTGGGTCGGCGTCTTCAGCTTGGGCGATACCGCATCCAGTTGGTTCAAGGCGTGGAAGTTTTCGCCGATCATCCATTTCCACTGATGCTCATCGTTTGCCCTGGCGCTGAGAAATGGACGCGTCGGCGGCGTCGCTGAGCCTGTATCGGCCTGGGCATCGACCATCAGGACGTTCAGGCCCGCCTTGACCAGCGGATAGGCCGCCGAAGTCCCGGCCGGGCCGCTGCCGACAATGATCACATCAAATTCAGGCTTCACGGTGGGCTTCACTTCCAAGCAACAACTGGCGGGCAAAGGGGCGGCCCAACAGCGCCGCTATCTTCCACGCCAGCGCTTTGACCGAGGTGAGTCCCAGCGCAACCAGCGTGGCGACCAGGCTGCGCGGCTGTTGGGTGCCGAGAAACACCTGCGCCCCCTGGGGGCTGGCTTCGGCAATACCGAGTGCAATCTGCAGGCGCCAGGCCAGTTCCTGGCCGTCGGGCTTGTACAGGACACCGGGATTGTCCAGGAGCGCCAGGAATATCGGCCAGCGCATCAGCAAGCGTGAATGAATGATGGATCGGGTTTTGCCCGCACGTTCCAACGCCCTGGCGTAGCGACTGACCAGGCTTTTTTGCGGCGGGCGTTTGAGCAGGTAGTGCAAGAGCACCGTGGCTTCTTGCAGAAGCCCACGACGTTGCCCATGGCCGGAGCGATGCATGCCGTGGGCAAGGGGGCGCAACTGGATGCCGAGTTTCTGCAAGGAACGTTCGCTGTCCATGGGCGGCAGGTGGATGAGGGAAAAAATCCGTTCAAGGCCCAGTTTGGCGCTCAAGGATTGTCCGAGTGACAGGCGTAATAGCCTGAGCAATGCCACCGGCAGAGGGACAGGCAGGCGAGCGGCGCGCACCCGGTGCGCGGCAATCGACATCAGGAAGCGGCCAAAGGCAATCGGCTGCACGGCGCCCAGATTGAGGATTTCGGCGTGAAGGTCATCCCGCTCGACGACCGCCAGTATCGAGGCTGCCAGGTCGTCGACATGAATAGGTTGTACGCCAGGCGCCGGCATCAGGATCGGAATAAACGGGCTTCGGCGCACCAGCCCTGACAACAGGCCAAAGAGCCCGCGTTCGGGGCCACCATACACTTGGCCGGGACGGATCACGCTGCCCCCGGCGGCCAGCACGTGTTGTTCGATACGCCATTTTGTCCGGCCATAAATGCCAGGGGCCGTGGCCTCGGCGGTTTGACTGGAGATGAAGATGAACCTGGCCGAGCCTTGTTGGGCGCAACGGATCAGTGCCTGGGCCGCCTTTATTTCGTCGTCCGCGTCGGCGTCGGCGCTTGTCGATGTGTCGGCCGCCAAATGGATCAACACCTGGGTGCCCGCCGGAAACTCGGGCGCCGGACCCCGCAGGTCATAAGGGAGCCAAGTATAGGTGGCGGGGCACGGCTGGCGCGTGGCGCACACGACCTCGTGTCCGCTTGCCGCCGCGAGGGCAGACAAGCGTTGTCCGATGTAGCCTGTCGCGCCGGTAATCAGTAGCTTCATCGTCATGCGCCTTCGCCGCGGTCAGCGGGAACAGGCGGGCGCGCAGCGGAATGGAACACGAACAGTTTGCTGATCCAGTAGGTCAGGGCCACACAGACCACGTCGGAGACGAATTTCACCGGGGCAGGGCTATTGACGAAATACAGCCCCACGCTGAACAGCGCCGAAGCGAGCGGAATATTGATGGCAAGCAATGAGAAATAGCGCACCGCTTGAACCTTGCTGCTGCCCCCGGTCGACTGGAACGTGAAGTGCCTATGCAAAAAGAACGCGAACACACCGGCGACGCCTTTACCGGCGATGTTGGCCAGGACGGGTTGATCGTTGAACAAGGCCATCAACAGCAAAAAGGTTCCCATGTCCAACGCATAAGCCACGAGTTGGATGGCGCCGTACCGGATAAAGGTCAAGACTTCCTCCGGATGACCACGATGTGGTGCAGCGCCAATACCCGTCTCAACGGATACAGCAGTTTTTCAACGACCTTGAGCACAGGGATCAGCGCGTCGGGCAGCAACTGGCGAAAGTTCAAGCCACCGGAAATCAGGTAGCGCAGATAATTGCCGCAGATTTCCTGGTGGACGATTTCCAGGCCCGGGTGCTTGCGCTCGAACGCCTGCCTGTCGCGAACGAAGACGATGTAGCTGAGGGCCTGGTTGGCGCCGTTCATGGGCCCGGTCGACGGGGTTTCCCAAGACGGGAAGTGCATATCGAAGCCTTCGGACTTGAACAGGCGCTTATAGAGAAAAGCGGCAAAGGGGCCGTGGAAGGGTTCGATCAATATGGCGCCGCCGCCGACCTTGAGGGTTCTTTCCAGCTCCGTGAAGAAACGATCGGGATGAGGGAAGTGGTGAAAACAGTTCTGGCCGTAAAATACTCTGGCCGAATGATCGTCCAGGCTCATTGCCTCGGCATTGAGCGCCATGTCCAGTTGCTCGGTGGCGACAATGTCCGTCGCCAATACTTCAGGGTACGAATTGCGCATGGGCGCGATGCCTGCCCCCAACTCCACCTCAAGACCTTCGACCTTGAAATAGCGGTCTGCCAGGCGATGAAACGCGTGGTGGAACTCCACGAATACTTCCCGAAGCATTCGCTTGCGTTCAAGCACTTTGCCGTGAAGTTCCAGGCGTTCGCTGCCATCGACATCCAATGTCTTGAGCGACGGGTCCGATAAAATCTCTCTCAGCGCTTTAATGAGTTTTCTTCCCGCAATGAGGTAGCTCTACCACGCCTGGATTGCCGTGGCCTGCTGGGTACGGAGGCGATGTCATAACCGAGGAACGCCATGATCAGTTGCAACCCCATGAGCATGGGCAGTGCGCTGAGCATCACGGTTCCGGCCGGCGTCGCGATGCCATTCTGCGCCGATTCATACCAGTGATAACTGCCGAAAAAGATGCCGAACAGGAACATGAGAATCCCGATCGGCAGTTCGATCGAAGCCAGGGACATGTCGCGCAGATAATAGTTGTAGAGCACGCGCTTGGTGAAATTGCGCAGGTGTTTGAACAGGAATTCACCGACGATTTTCGAGATCTTGAGGTGACTGACCTCGTCGCCGTACCGGGCTTCCATTGGAATATCCACCACGACGGCGCGCACGGTGTTCAGGCGGAACAGAATGTCGGTCTCGAAAAAGTAGCGTTGGCTGACCTTGTCCAGGGGTAACAGCCTGGCGACGTCACGGTGAATCGCCGTGTAGCCGTTGGTGGGGTCGAACAGATCCCAGTAACCCGTCGACAGTTTGGCCATCAGCGACAACACGGCGTTGCCGAAAAGGCGAATGCGCGGCATCGATTGGACTTCTTCCAGATCGAAAAACCGATTGCCCTTGGTGTAGTCGGCTTCTCCCGCCAGGATCGGCTCGATGAACAGCGGGATCAGGGTCGGGTCCATCTGACCGTCCCCGTCGACTTTGACGATGATACTCGCGCCGTCGTCGAGGGCGGCTCGATAACCGGTCATGACCGCACCGCCCACGCCTTTGTTGACGTCATGGGGCAGCACCTTGACCCGAGGGTCGTTACAGGAGGCCAGGACATGCCCGCCTGAACCGTCCGGGCAGGCATCGTCGATCACGTAGATGCGCCAGACCTCCGGCCCTATGGCCGCTATGACGGCGCCTATATGAGCGGTGACCCGATAGCTGGGGATGACGACGGCGACGCGTTGCTCGTCCGTGAAAAGCGCTGTTTTTGAGTTCATCGATATCGCCAACTATTGCCTGAATGAAAGTGACTTGAACTCCAGGGGAGTGTCGGTATGCCCGGATGCGTAAATGATCACGGATGTGGCATTGGCAGGGGCAACGACGTTCATCTCATGGGTCTCCCATTGCGTGGTGCAGTCAAACGTCTCGATGCTGGTGGTAATGAAGTCGCCTTGTTCGTCCATCCAATTGGCCTGGATTCTTCCGGCCGTGGCTGTCGTTGCGCAGCGTGCCGACACGCTGTTGATGTACGTCAGCCCCGGCGTCACGTCGACACGCTGGGTTGCCGGTGTCTTGACACTGACGGTCAGGATCTTGCGCGCGGCGTCGTAGGTCGAGGGTGACGTCAGGCTCCAGCCCTCAAGGCTGGACAGCTCTGGGTTGAGCAGGTGCTCGTAGTGCGTGTCATTGAGCTTGCGCAGTTCCATGTCACCCAGTCTGGCATACGACGTGGACACCGTGAGCAGCCGATCGAGTGGTGCCTGGGGAAGGGACTTGAGGTCGATCACCAGCCAGCTCACCTGGCGCCGGCGCAAGCGCTGGGCAAGTTCTGATGGCGAGGCCGCCGCGTCGAACTCGCTTTTCCATTTCAGGTTGTACCACGACGCGTAAAGGGCATCGCCATGCAAACCCGCCATCAAGGGCGACGCAAAGACCGCTACGGGCTGATGCCCGGTATTCAAGGCATTGACGGTGTCGACCATTTTTCGGATGGGCAGGCGTTCCAATAGATAGGCGTCCCGACCTGCCATGCTCAACAGTGCAGAAGGTTTGATTTCGCCATAGTAAGTCGCGGCCTGGATGAAACGGGTATTGGTCAGGACCAACACGGCACCGGCCACGATGGCCAGGCTGCGCGGGAAGATCCTGGCGTCGGAAAAGGGCAGGGCCAGGATCACTGAGAACAGCGCGAAGGAGGGGAACACATAACGCAGGTAGGCTGTTGAGTGGAACGTCATGAACATCGCGCCGGCGCCGACCAGGAGGATGCACAGGGCTTTCTTGTTGCCGCTCAACAGCACGGCGACGGCCGCCGTGGGCAGCAGCAGCCATTGAAAGCCCGCCGCGCCAACCCGCCCCTCGATGAACTGAGGCGACTTGAAGATCATTCGATAGAGGGTGTCCCAGGTCACCCCGGTACCGAAAATGGCCGGTGGTTCGAAGTTGATGTCCGGCCAGAGCGGTGAATGGAAAATGGCATTGAAAAACGGGAACACGGGGTTGCCGGTCAAGTATCCGGCAGAGACGTAGGGGTAGCACCGGCCAGTATCAGGCCGGCACTGCCCAACAGGAGTGTCTTGACGATTCCTGGGACAACCCAGGCCTTGTAGTGCAGCAAGAGGATTACCAGCAGGACCGGCAGGACGCTCAAGGTCACGGCCTTGGTCGCCATGGCGAAGCCCAGCAGGAGGCCCGCCAGGAGCAATTGCGACAGGCGCTCCCTGGGCTCCGGTGTGAAGCTTGAGACCTTCAGGATCGCCAGCGTCCCGGCCATCATGAAGGCGGTCCACGCCGATTCGATGTGCAGGCTGCTGCTTTCAGCGAAGGCGAGGGGCGTTGACAGAAAGATCAGGCTGGCCCAGCGGGCGCTTGTGGCGGAGCCACCGGCCCAGAGGGTCATGTTGCGGATTTGCCAGGCCAGCAGCAGGGTGAACGCGCTGTTGCTCAGGCGCGAGGCTGTTTCACCGGCCAGCATATAGACAATGCTGTAGATCCAGTCGGCCAGCATGGGCATGACCGCCCACACGTAGGTGTTTGCATCGAACTTCCATTGATGCTGTTGGGCCAGGTGTGACGGGACAAAGAGGTGCACGGCCAACGCGTCATGCCCGACCTCCGGCATGAAGGCGACCAACACGTAGAGGCAGGCGAAGCTGCAGATCAGTACGTCGAGCCCCGTCTGGAGGGGTGTTTGTGCTGAGCGGCTGGCCCGGATTTGCCGCAACAGTTCACGACCTATCGATGTGACGTGCCTGTGACCCAATACAAGCGGCAACAACAGCAGCGCGCCATACAGCCAGGGGTAGTTGATCGGCAAGTAGGCCGCCAGGCCTGTCAGTGTGCCGAACGTACCGGCTCCCACCAGCAGGTGGACGCTCCAGTCGTCCAAGGCGTCCTGCCTGAGCAGCCACCTGCCGAGCACGGTCGAAGACAGTGCGAACACCGCGACGACCATCACCGGCCAAATCTGTGCGCAGACAATGGACAGGCACGCCAGCAGACCCAGGCAAAGAATGATCGGTGGCTTGCGAGTGAAGACGGTGAGGGCGGCCAGGCCTGCCAGTGACAGCAATATCGTTCGGGTGCCGCTGTTCATGGACGCCAGTTCAAGCGTCGAAAAACCGTATACGCCGACCACCGCACTCGCCAGTAAAACCAACAACACCACTGCGTATTTCAGACTGGATCTGGGCAAAATATCGTCTCGGCTGTTCAGCACCTCGGTGCCATGCAAAAGGGTGCTTATACGTCTCGGTAGGTGTGCGGGACCCAGGATCCCCACTTGCTTTCGTAGATCGCCCGGTTCTTTTCGAAAAGTGCCTGTTTTTTCTTGGCACCCAAGGTGTCGAACGAGGCGGACAGGTGGTGGTGAACGAAGACGTCCTCGGCACAGGCCGCGCGCATGCCACGCCGCTGCACGCGACGGCAGTAATCGTCATCCTCGAAGAACCCCAGGCCATACTCTTCGCACAGGCCACCGATCTGCTCGTAGGTCGAACGCGGGAACATCACGCAGAAAAAGGCCAGGGTGTTGATCTCGAACCACTCACCCATGCGCGCGCGGGTCATTTGCGCGGCTTCGGCGGGCATGTCTTCTAACCGGTCATAGCCGGTGCTGACTTTGGCCTCATTGCCGATGTTGTTGGTGATCGGGCCGATGATGCCGATTTCCTTGTTGTCCTGCAGGTGGCGGATCAAGCCTTTGATCCAGCCGGCGGTGACGACCGTGTCGTTGTTCAGGACAATCAGATAGTCGCCACTGGCTGCCGCGAGGCCCAGGTTGTTACCGGCGGCGAATCCCTTGTTGTCCGGGTTGAGGATGACGATCCGGTCTGGATGTCCCTTGGCCCAGGCGGTGAGGTAGGCCGGGGTCTGGTCGCTGGAGTGGTTATCGACAACGATGATTTCAAGGTTCGGGTATTGGCTCTGGGTCAATAGGCTGTCGAGGCAGGCCTTGGTCAGTTCGAGGTTGTTGTAGGTCAACACCACGACGCTGACTTTGGGCAGGGACAACGTCGCGATGGCCTTGCGCAGGCTGACGGCCCGATGCTGCCAGGTCTGGCCCCGGGCGAACGATTGACGTGCCTTCGACGCAGTGCTGGCCTCTGGCAACGCGTCCAGCACATCGCGTATGGCCGAGATGAATCCAGTCGGCTCTTCAACCGCCCAGACCAGTTCGCCGAACTGGCTCAACTCTGGCAGTTTCACCGACACCACCGGTTTGCCCGCGCTCAGGTATTCATAGACCTTGACCGGATTGGTGGCGAGGGTCAACGGCATGACCTTGAACGGCAGCAGGCAAACGTCCATGGCGTGGAGATAGTAGGGCAGGGTGGCATACGGGACTTCGCCTTCCAGGACCACATTCGGGCAGGACTTGAAGTGTTTTTTCGCCTGGACGGTATCGCTGCCGATCAACAGGATCAGGTGTTGCGGGAACGACTGGGCGACTTGCTTGACCAGGTCCAGGTCGAACCATTCGGCAATGACGCCGTAGTAGCCGATGATTTTTCTGTTGGCGGGGTCCCGATAGATTTTGTCGGGACGTTGGCTGAAGAAGCTGAACTCGCAGGCGTTGCGGATCACCTCGACGTTGCGGTTTTCTCGCTTGCCGTGTTGTTCGATCCAGTCGGATGTCGCTACCAGCAGATCGGCCCTGCGCATCAGGGCTATCTCGAGGTCAAGCAGTTCCTGGGCAACGTTGCCAAAGCCTTCATGGTGATCCATGCAGTCATAGACCAATGTGGAGTTGGGGATGCGCCTTGCCAGCGGGAACCAGTAGGCATGCTGGACGATGCAATCCGCGGCACCGACGTTCGCCCATTGCAGAAGCATGGCCAGGCCTTGGCACAACTGGCGGATCGCGGCCGCTGACGGTGGAGCTTGATAAATGGCCGGTGCGTCGAGCACCTTGAACCGGATCTGGAACAGCCGGTTGGAGCCTTGCAAGGGTTCCACTTCGAAGCCGGGGGCCTCATCGTCGATAAAATGGTTCGAGATATAAAATGTCGTTTGTCCCGCCCGGGCCAACTCCTTGGCCAGGTTCTGCGGGCGCTGGATGCGGAAGTGCCAGTCAATCACGCCGAACATCAGGATCATGGGTTGCCCGGGGCAAGACGGTACTTCAAGGTTTACGGGCGGTGGCAGGTGTTGCAACGGGGTGAGGCTTGCTGGCGCCGCTGATTCGCCCGGCGTTGCCTTGCGGCGCTTCAACCAGCTTCGAATCCGGTGCGCCAGCTTGCTTTTCTGCTGGGCGGTGAGTGGCAGCCAGGCGTAGACCCGGCGCGATAGCTTGTACAACTGCTTGCGTATCGAATAACGCAGCGGAGCGCGTTCGATGGCGTTGCCCCAGTCCGAAAGCTTGAACAGCTCAGCCTGCTTTGCCGCCAGTTGGGCGCGCAAATCCACCGCCCAATCGGACAGCGCGACAGCTTCGCTTTCTTTTGTCTGGAGTAGTGTCTCGACCTCTTTGAGGCGCTTTTCAGCAGCCCGCAGTTGCTCGCGCAGTCGCCCGGTCTCACCTTCTTGAAGTGACACGCGGGTGCGAAGCGCTTTTGAATCAAGGTTCAGTTGTTTGATAAGCCGATCTCGATTCTCGATTTCCTTGACCAGTTGCAAGGCTTCAATGGATCTGGATTGTGTTGAGCGAGTCAATTTTTCAATGCAATCAACAAGACGGTTGATCTGGTCCATGCGGTTTTCTGATCCTTTGTTCAATACGGCAATGCATACTCGGTCTTGCAGGATCGACGTTGGTTTCAATCACCAGGCTGGCCCAGGCTCCAGCCGTGCCATCAATCATCATAGCGGCTGCTGGACGGGGCGCCACGTATACAAACGTCATATGACGTCGGCAAAGCCTTTGCGTGTCCTCTGGAACCAGGCAAACCCTGAGCAGGCAACCAGCACGGAAATCGCCGAATAAGCGGCCAGGTGCTCCCATTGCGGCGCCTTGCCCCAGAACAGGACATCGCGAACCATTTCTACCGGCAGCGTCAGGGGGTTTGCCTGCAAGATGGCCTGGTAGCTTTGGGGCAGTGTCGAAAGTGGATAGAAAATCGGTGAGAGGAACAGCATCGCCGTGATGATAATGCCGATGAACTGGCCTATATCGCGCAGGTAGACGCTTATCGAGGCGAGAAACCAGGAGATTCCCAGCGTCAGCAACACCAATGGGAACAGCACCACCGGCAGCAGAAGAGCCGTTACCGGAGGGGTACCGAACAGGACGATATAGAAGACCAGCCAGGCGAGGACGCTGACACCCATGTGGAACAGCGCTGCGCCGAGCGCCACCAGGGGCAGGGTTTCCAGTGGGAACACAATTTTCTTGACGTAGTTGGTATTGGCCAGCACCAGGCCCGGCGCGCGGTTCACGCATTCGGAAAACAGGTTGAACACCAGCAGGCCGGCGAATAGCACCAGGGCGAATTCGCTCTTGGATTCACCGCCGCCAGACCAGCGGGCCTTGAACACGACGCTGAACACGAACGTGTAGACCACCAGCATGAAAACCGGCGTGAAGAACGACCACAAAATACCGAGCATCGAGCCTTTGTAGCGACCGATGACTTCTCTGCGGATCAACACGTAGATCAATATTCGATTGATCAGGACACTCTTGACCATGGCGGCAGGGGACGTGCTGAACGACTGCATCGGTGCTTGATCCTAAGACAATATCGGATGCTCCTTGAGTCGCATCCTCACGGAGGGTAGGCCTAGTGTAGATTCATTCGCAGTTTTTTATCCCATCTGTGCTTAACTCATCCGCAGCCCCCGGCGAAGGACTGACTCAGTAACACCGCAATAATGGCCGTGATTCATGAAAGGGTTTTACCGATGTCGTTTGAAGTGGCCATCTGCGCCGAAAACCTGAGCAAGTGTTATCAGATTTACGATGCCCCCAAGGACCGCCTGTTGCAGATGCTGGTACGCGGCAGGAAGCGTTTCTATCGCGAGTTCTGGGCCCTGGACGATGTTTCCCTGACCATCGCAAGGGGGGAGACCGTCGGTATCATCGGCCGTAATGGCAGTGGTAAATCCACCCTGTTGCAACTGATCTGCGGAACGTTGATGCCAACCCGGGGCAGTGTCCAGGGGCATGGCCGGATTGCCGCGTTGCTCGAGCTGGGGTCCGGTTTCAATCCGGAGTTCACCGGCCGGGAAAACGTCTATGTGAATGCGGCGGTGCTGGGCTTGAGTCGCGCGGAAATCGACGCCCGCTTCGAAGATATCCTCGCCTTTGCCAATATCGGCGACTTTATCGACCAGCCCACCAAAATCTATTCCAGCGGGATGCTGGTACGGCTGGCCTTCGCCGTTTCGGTCTGTGTCGAGCCCGAGATCCTGATCGTCGATGAAGCCCTGTCCGTCGGCGATGCCTCGTTTCAATTCAAATGCCTGAATCGGCTGGAAGAACTGGCGGCCAAAGGCACGACGCTGCTGTTCGTCTCCCATGACATGAGCATGGTCAAGCGCTTCTGCCACCGGGTCATCTACCTGCGCGCAGGCCGGGTCGTTGCCAGTGGTTCGCCCGATGAAATGGCCGAGCTGCATTTGCTCGATATGCGCGACGAGCAACGCCGCTGGGCCAGTGGCGGGGTCATACCGGTTACGCGCAAGTCATTCATGGGCGGGCGGGAGGGGATGGCCTTTGGGACCGAAGAGGGGCACATCAGCGCTGCCTGCTTCACCAACACCCGGCAGCTCTCCTCCAGTTACCTGTATGGCGACGACATCGAGATCCGCGTCGAGGCGTTGCTCCATGAGTCGATCACGCAACCCAACATCAGCTTCACCATCCAGGAAGCCAGGCTGCTGGTGATCGGCGGGGGCAACTTCGCACTGCAACCAGGCCCGGCCGAGAATGGCTGGCGGCGCACAGCGATCACGGTGCGCTTCCCGGCCAACCTCGCCGAGGGGCGCTATCATGTCACGCTCAAGCTGTTGCATGGCGCGACGGAAGATACCTCGCAACTGATCGAGAAACAGGTGGCGCCCTTGGCGTTCGACATGTTGCCGAACCACAAGAATTTCCTGGGCATGGTTGACCTGGGCTTGCAGAGGATCGACCCTCGACCAGTCGAGGCGCTTGCCAAGGCCTGCGGGACTCAAGGAGAGAAGGTTTTGACGCAACACCTGGACGAGCGCACGTGGCAGGTCGCTATATTCGGAACCTTTGATGTAGAAAACTACGGTGACCTGCTGTTTCCGATCATTGCCGAGGCGGAGCTGGCCCGGCGCTTGGGTTCAGTCAACCTGCATCGGTTTTCCTATCACGGGAAAACCCGATCTGAATGGCCCTATGCGGTGACGTCGTTGACGCAGTTGCCTCATGTAGCGGCCAGCCTGGATGGTGTTTTGATCGGCGGTGGCTTCCTGATCCGCTTCGATAAAGTCGTTGCCCACGGCTATGGTCCGACAACCGCCAATATCCATCACCCTACCGGTTATTGGCTGACCCCTGCACTCATCGCGCAGCAGCACGGGGTTCCGGTCATGTGGAATGCCCCCGGGATGCATTGCAACAGTATTCCCGACTGGGCCAGGCCGTTGTTGACGATGGCTCTTGAGCAGAGCCAGTACGTGCGAGTCCGTGATGCGCTGTCGCGCGATGCCCTCGGCGCGCTCACCCAGCAGGCCGAGATCGAAGTGCTGCCCGACACCGCGTTCGGCTTGCCCCGCCTGATCGATGAGCAGCAGCCTGGCGCCGAGTTCGTTCGCCTGCGCGAGCAGGCCGGGCTGACCGGGCCCTACATCGTGATCCACGCCATTCATGTGGTGGAATCTTTTGTAAAACTGTTCGAAGACCACGCCGAGGCGTTCCAGGGCTATCAGTTCCTGGTGGTGCCGATTGGCCCTGTCCTGGGTGACGATCCGTCGGTCATTGCGGCGCGCCTGCCCCAGGCCATCACCTTGTCGTTCTGGCCAGAGCCGTTGCTGATGGCGGAAATTCTCAGCCAGGCCCAAGCGGTGATCGGCCATAGCTATCACCTGGCAATCACCGCTCTGGCGTTTGGCGTCCCGGTGTTCTGCTCGGCGGATCTGACCACGGGCAAGTACACGGCGCTGGCGGAGTTCGATTCACTCCATGCGTTGCCGGACGCGGTGACGGTCGATCCACAATGGTTCCTCGCGCGCGTGGGCAAGACCCGGCCATCGCCTGCGGCGCGTGCGGCGGCGGATCGGTTGGTCGAGCACTGGGACCGGGTCGCGGCGATCATCCGCCAGGGCAAAACCTCGTCCCAGCCGGTGTTGGGCGCTTTTCTACAGCATCTACCCAACCTGCTCGAAGCCGCGGCCGAGGGGCGTGATCCATTGCCGGCTGAATGTCCGGTAAGCCCCGCCGTGCCGGAGCCTGAGGTCATCGAACCGGCGCCGGAGCCGGCAGTAGAGACGCTTGCCCAGCAGCAACGGATTGCCCAGCTCAGTCAGCAACTGGCCCTCAGTGACGCCAGGATGCTTGAGTTGCAGAATTCCAATTCATTCCGAATGACCGCACCACTGCGTTCCATCGCCCGTGGTATCAGAAACCTGACAGCGAACAAGAACAGACAATGCTAGATCTCTCTCGTCTCACGCCAGCGGCGCTAAAGTCTCACCCGTTCTCATGGGCTGAAATTGACAGTCTGTATTCGGCCGAGGATGCCGCTGCGTTGGCGGCGACCTTCCCTCATGATCACTTCAAGACGGTGAGTGGTTATGGTGGTGAAAAAAACTATGACTATGAGGCCCGCGCCCTGGTAGACATGGGCACCCATACCATCGCTTTCCCCGAAGAACTGAGCGAGGCGTGGTTGAGGCTGGCGCAGGATCTTGGCTCGGCCGGCTATCGAGAGGCCATGTCGGAGCTGGCCGGGATTGATCTGCGCAGCGTGCCGATGGAGGTCAACGTTTTTCATTACGGTCCTGGCGCGAGCCTGGGGGCGCATCCGGACCTGCCCGATAAACTGGTCACCCATATCCTGTATTTCAATGAGTCCTGGGACCGCAACGACGGCGGGTGCCTGAACATCCTGCACCGCAACGATCCCACTGCCGTGGCGGCCGAGATCGAGCCCCTGGTGGGCAACTCGGCGATCCTGGTGCGTTCGGATAACTCCTGGCATGCTGTCACGCCCGTGGTGAGCGGCTGCCATTCCTCACGCCGCAGCCTGACGGCGACGTTCTACCGACCGGGGTCCCTCAGCTCCATGTGGCCGCCGGGCGACAGCACTCCACTGCATGGATACCCACGTGCTTAAGCTCGACAGCACCTTGATCGACCGCGACGCCGCCTTGGCTCAAAGAGATGCGGCCATCAATGAGCGCGATATTGCCTTGGCAAAAGTCGACTTCCTGCAAAACACCCGTTCGTGGCGTTTCACCCGACCACTGCGCTCGCTTTTCCGGTTGATGCGTTATGGTTTTAGCGCCACGCAGGAATTCCCCGAGACGGCCGCTGCAATCGTCTATCCGGCCGCACCACAGCCGTTGCCGAACCCTGACGTCGCCCCGGATTTCACCACGAAAGGGCGCCTGGATATTCTCTGCTTCGCCAACATTGAGTGGGCTGCACGCTTCCAGCGACCGCAGCAGTTGATGAACCAGTTTGCGAGCAATGGTTACCGGGTGTTTTATATCGTCCCCTCCAGCGTGCCGGAACAGGGACAGCTCTATCGGTTGACCTCAGTGGCGCCCAATATTTTTGAAGTGGCGCTGCAGCGTGATGTGCAAGAGGCGTATTACGAAAAAGTGGTGACGCCTGAGAATCATCAGGCTTTGCTGCTCGCCATGGCCGCACTGGTCGCCGATATGCAGATCAGAACCGCCCTCTCGGTGGTGCATATTGCTTACTGGAGCCCCGTGGCACTCAGCCTGCGAACCATGCATGGCTGGCGCATTCTCTATGACTGCATGGATGACTGGGATGGTTTCCCGAACATCGGCGAACAGCTGCTGAGCGAGGAAAAGACCCTGATTGTCCAGGCCGACCTGGTGACCGTTTCCGCCGCGTTGCTTTACCACAAGTGGTGCGCCCATAACCCACGCTGCGTACTGGTGCGAAACGCGGTGGATTTCGCTTTTTTTCGGCAGCACTGCTTTACCAATGATGTGCTGAGCGGGCTTGCCGGGCCTGTCATTGGTTACTACGGCGCCCTGGCCCAATGGCTTGATTATCCCTTGCTGGCGGCGTTGGCGGACAGGCGGCCAGAGTGGAACTTCATTCTGGTGGGGGATATTTTTGTCGACGATCTGGCGGGTCTTGAGCACAAGCCCAATGTCCAGTTTTTAGGCAGGAAGCCTTACTCTCAAATGCCGCTTTACCTGGATCATTTCGATGCCTGCCTGATTCCTTTCAGGCTCTACAACGTGACGCACGCGGTCGATCCTGTGAAGTTCTACGAGTACATCAGTGCAGGCAAGCCGGTGATCTCCACGCCTTTGGCGGAGATGAGCATTTACAAAGACCTGTTGTACTTCGCAACCGGAGTCGATGAGTTCATCGAGCAGATCGAGCGTGCCTTGGCCGAGCGCGACCTGGCCCTGTACAAACGACGCGTAGAACTTGCCCGGGCCAATGATTGGAAAGATCGATTCGATAGCATGCAACTGGCTATCGTCGGGCTGTATGAAAAAGTCTCCATCGTGCTCGTGACGTACAACAACCTCAGTCTGACGATTCAATGTGTAAACAGCATTCTGCGCAATACCACCTGGCCCAATTACCAGCTCATTGTCGTCGACAACGGCTCGGAGGATGGTACGGGCGATTATCTCGAGCGCCTGCGCCAGGAAGTGCCGACCGCGAAGGTCATCCTCAACCCGGACAACCGAGGCTTCGCTGCGGCCAATAACCAGGGCTTGCGAGAAGCCGACGGTGACATACTGCTGTTGCTCAATAACGACACGGTAGTGCCAGACGGCTGGCTGGATCCGCTGGTCCGGCATTTGAGAGACCCTAGTATCGGCTTGGTCGGACCGGTCACGAATGCGGTAGGAAACGAAGCGAAAATCGAAGTTTCCTACACCGACATTCAACAGATGCAGGATTTTTCAGACTGCTATACCAAAGCACACAAGGGGCAGTCGTTCGATATCTCGATGCTCGCCATGTTTTGTGTCGCCTTTCGCCGATGCATTCTCGAAGAGGTGGGGTATCTGGATGAAGCATTCGGTATCGGAATGTTCGAGGACGACGACTACAGCCGTCGCGTGCAGGCGGCTGGCTACCGGACGGTCTGCGCCGAAGACGCGTTTATCCATCATTACGGGCAGGCTTCGTTCAGGAAGCTGATCGCCAGCGGTGAGTACCAGGCCCTCTGGGACAAAAACCAGGCGTACTTCGAAAGCAAATGGGGCGCTTGGCAAGCCCACGTTCATCGCGACGAGCCTGGCGTGGAGACAGGGGACAAGGGCTAGATCGCGACAAGGCCATGACCTTCAACATCCTCGTCGACGGTGACTCCGCCGTCGCGAGCAAGCTTTGCTCCCACAGTTCTGATGGGTGTACGACCGGGAGAGCCAGGTCGGCTACTAGGCCGCCTCGGCGTGGACGTTGATCTCGGGCGCCCCGTTAACCACGCTGGCTGAACGAAGGTATTGCGCAGTGGGCAACCCGGCATGGATGCCGGGTTAGCCGCGCTGGGCCATGGATGGCCCTTCGCGGCGGCCCACGGAGCGATGCCTTCGTTCAGGCATGCCGAGCCTAGGCGAGGCACCGAGTGGTGGGGCAAAGCGTTTTTGGTTACTTTTGGCGCTTTTCCAAAAGTGACCCGCCGTAAGGGCGGAACCCTAAGCCGCCGTTACCGCAGCAACGGATATACACCCCGCCCCAGAGAAGCACATTTTTCCCTAAGCAATCCAGACCCAAACCATCCCACCTATCGACCAGGCAAATCCTCACCCATCAGATGAAACGCCCTGGGAGCAAAACCAAGCCAATCACTGGCGGGCGAATGGTCAAACACCAAGTCCTCGTTCATCCGCGCCACCAGCGCACTTGAAAGATGTCGATAGCGCGGCAGACACCGCATGATCGAAACGCCCCGGCTTAATACCTGGGCAGGGAGGGGCAGCGTTCGCTCCGGACGCCCCATGGCCTGGAATATTCGCCTCACCATCGTGTGATACGGCAAGACTTCCCCCCTGAGAGGTTATAGCCGCCACTGGGCAGGCCAGGCGTGCTCATGGCGGACAGGCACGCCTGGATCACGTCACCAGCATGCACCGGCTGGCGCAGTCCGGTTCCGCCCCCGATAAGCGGGAAAAATCCGAAGCGTTGAATGAAACGTGCTATTTGCGAGATGTTCTTGTCGCGACCAAAGCCATAGATCATGGTCGGCCGCAGGATCACCCATTCGACTTGCCGTTCGATCGCCCACTGCTCGAGCTGTTCTTCTGCGCGTATCAAGCGTTGCGCCACGTCCCGTTCCCGAGCATCGGGCGATGTTTGCTTGGCAAAACGGCTTGTGGAGGACAGCACGACAACGCGTTTGACGTGGGTGCTGGCCAGGCGTTCCAGATAGTCGGGTAACACCCAGACAGGGGCGAATGACAGGAAGGTGTCCAGCGTCAGTCCGTGCCAGTCGTCAGCATTTCGCCACGTCACACCGGGGCAGGACACCGTGGGCAGGCTTCGAGTGAAGGCGTTTGTCGGGAGACCGGTTTGTGCCAGCAATGGCAAGGCGTGCTCGCCCAAGAGGCTGGAGCCGCCCAATATTCCTATCCGCAATTGGGGTCTCTTATCGTAGGTTCCATGCATGTTTAAACCGGGTAGCCGCGTGACGAAGGACCATCAGGCTGAATCGAAACCAGACCCCGATCACCACGCTGACCCATAGCACGGCAGGGTATTTGCGGCGGAAAAACTTGCGATAGAAACGCAGGATCCCCAGGTGTTTGTGCCATTCGACGAAATAGGGACGCTGGTGACTGCAGCCACCGAATACATGCATCACCTGGGCATCTGGCACGAACAGCACGCGCCAGCCGGCCTGATGGAAGCGCATGCACCAGTCCAGGTCCTCGCAATGAAGGAAATAGTCTTCGTCCCATAACCCGACACTCTCGATCGCTTCGCGCTTGACCAGCATGCAAGCCCCGGAAATGGCCTCAACGACAATGGGGGTGCCGGGTAGCGGCTCCTTGTGCAATAAAAAGTCGGACAACAGTGATGGGAAAAGTGCTGAGAGCCGCGAAAGTCCGAAAGCCCGCATGAAGGCGCGTCTGGGCGTTGGAAATACCCGGCGCCCACCGGCTTGCTCGCTGCCGTCCGGGTTGCACAGGAACCCTCCGACCATGCCGATCTCCGGTGCGCTATGCAGCGCCAGCAGCAAGCGGTCTATGGCATCGGCGGCCAGTACGGTGTCCGGGTTCAAGAAAAATAAATTGGGAGCCGCTGACAGGCGGGCACCTTGGTTGCACGCCACGGCGAAGCCGAGGTTGGCGGCATTGCGTACGATTTGAAGCGAGTCGCCGACAGCGTGGGTTCGCTCCACCAGCATCAGGCTATCGTCGTGGGAATCGTTGTCCACCACGATCACGCTGGAAGCGCCGGCGGCAAACGCCGACCTTACACACGCCAACAAAAGTTCACCGGCATTGTAATTGACGATGATCACATCACACTCGCCACGTAGAGATGATGTGCCCCATTCATCAATAACGAGCAGTTCCACTGCTTCCAACTTCATCACTCCATTGCTCAAACCTGGATACGTATGGGATCGCAACTACTCAGGTCTGTATCCAAGATAGCAGATCCGTGCCCTACGACCAGTTCCGGCCAGCGCTTTCAGAACGTTTGTCCCAAGGAAAACTGAAACACCTGCGTATCAGCGTTATCCGGCGTTCGGACCGGAAAGGCCACGTTGGCGCTCAATGGGCCCAGCGGGCTATACCAGGTCACCCCGACCCCCACCGAGCTGGCCATCTGGCTGAGATCGACCCCGTCGCATCCCTGGGTGGTGCTCAGATAGCACTTGTCGGAATAGACGCTGCCCACGTCCCAGAACACCGAGGTGCGCAGTGATTTGTTGTCTTTGATGAAGGGCAGTGGGAACAGGTATTCCACGCCGCCGGTGATGAGTATGTTGCCGCCCAGTGACTCGGTGTCCCGGTCGGAGTAGTACGCTTGGCCGGCACTGGCATAGGTGCCGGTGGCCGGTGTGTTGCGCGGGCCGAGAGTGCCGCTTTCAAAACCACGCACCGAGCCTTCGCCACCGGCGGTGTAGTTTTCATAGAACGGCAGGCCGTCGGTCGAACCGTAGCTGTTGCCGTAGCCGAGCTTGGTGTGCAAGCGCAGCGAGGTCGCGTCGCTGACCGGCAGGAACGTCTGCCCGGTGTAGTCGATCTTGTAGAAGCTCAGGTCGCTGCCGGGCACCGTCGCCATCAGGTTCAGGCTTTGCGAATGCCCACGGGTGGCCAGCACGCCCTTGTTCAGGGTCGATTCCGACCAGCCGAGGTTGGCCTTGAAGTTGGTGAAGTCCTTGCCTTCACGCTCGATGAAATCGTAGATCTCATCGGCGCTGTAGGTCCCCGGTTCGATGCTGTCATGTTGCACCGTCACGCCGAAATTCAATCGTGAGGTTTCATTGATCGGGTAGCCGAGGGAGGTGCCGGCGCCGTAGCTGTTGATGGAATAGTACGAATTATCGTCATCGTAGTATTCGTTGTAGTCGGTGGCGTTATAGAACGCGTTGTAACCCAGGCTCACGCCGTCCGGCGTGAAGTAGGGGTCGGTAAAGCCGATGTTGTACTTGCTTTGGTAGGACGAGCGGGTCAGGCCCAGGCTGGCGTAGTTGCCGGTGCCGAGAAAGTTGTTCTGGGTGATCGAGCCGCCCAGGATCAGACCGGCGCTTTGCGAGAAACCGACGCTGGCGCTGATCGAGCCGGAAGCCTGCTCTTCGACGCTGTAGTTCACATCGACCTGGTCATCGACGCCCGGTACGGCCGGGGTCTCGACGTTGACTTCCTTGAAGAAGCCCAGGCGCTCCAGGCGGGTCTTGGACTGGTCGATCAGGTAGGTCGAGGCCCAGCCACCTTCCATCTGGCGCATTTCACGGCGCAGCACTTCGTCTTCGGACTTGGTGTTGCCACGGAAGTTGATGCGGTTGACGTAGGCACGCTTGCCCGGGTCCACGGCGAAGGTGATGTCGACGGTGTGGTCTTCATCGTGCGGCTGTGGCACGCCGTTGACGTTGGCGAAAGTGTAGCCCTCGTTACCCAGGCGACGGGTGATCAGCTCGGACGTGGTGGTCATCAGCTTGCGCGAGAACACCTGGCCCTTCTGCACCAGCAGCAGCGACTTGACCTGGTCTTCAGGCACTTTCAGGTCGCCGCTGAGCTTGACGTCACGAACGGTGTACTTCTCGCCTTCGTTGACGTTGACGGTGATGTAGACGTGCTTCTTGTCCGGGGTGATGGACACCTGGGTCGAGGCGATGTCCATGTTGATGTAGCCGCGGTCCAGGTAGTAGGAACGCAGGCGCTCCAGGTCACCGGAGAGTTTTTCACGGGCGTACTTGTCGTCGTTCTTGAAGAACGACAGCCAGTTGGTGGTCTTGAGCTCGAACAGGTCGATCAGGTCTTCATCAGGGAAAACCGTGTTGCCCACCACGTTGATGTGCTGGATGGCTGCCACGGTGCCTTCGTTGATGTTGACCTTCAGGCCGACGCGGTTGCGCGGCTGCGGCACCACTTCGGTGTCGACGGTGGCCGAGTAGCGGCCCTGGGCAACGTACTGGCGTTGCAGCTCGTTACGTACACCTTCGAGGGTGGCGCGCTGGAAGATCTCGCCTTCGGCCAGGCCGGATTGCTTGAGGCCTTTCATCAGGTCTTCAGTGGAGATCGCCTTGTTGCCTTCGATCTCGATACTGGCGATAGAGGGACGCTCGACAACGGTAATGACCAGCACATCACCGTCGTGTCCCAGTTGGATATCCTGGAAAAAACCGGTCTTGAACAGCGCACGCGTGGACTCCACCAGGCGCCGCTCATCCGCGTTATCACCGACGTTCAATGGCAAGGCACCGAAGACACTGCCTGCGGAAACGCGCTGGAGGCCGTTGATACGAATATCGGAAATCTTGAAGCCTTGGGCGTGGGCAAGTGTGACATTGAGCAGCAGTGCAGCCGAGCAGAGCAGGCGCGAAAAATTCATCAAGATCTTATCCAGGACACATCGACAGGTGGTGTAGGTGGACGCGGATATCTCACCGCAAGACGAGTCACCGCGGGAGCGAGCGGGCTGGTGGCGAGCAAGCATAAAAGTTCGCTGCGTTTGGTGCGGTTAACCCAATGTCAAGTTAGGTAAAGGTTGGCCTGCGGCGATGACGGTGCGCGGCGCACGGGCGATAATGGACCGACACCTACTCAAGAGCGCCCCATGATCTCTGTATTGCTAGTCGACGATGACCAGGAACTGACGGGAATGCTCAGCCAATACCTGGAGCGCGAAGGCTTTGAGGCGACTGCCGTGCACACGGGGGAGGAGGGCGAAGTGCAAGCGCTGTCCGGTCGCTACAGCATCGTGGTGCTGGACGTGATGCTGCCGCGATTGTCGGGTATCGAGGTGCTCAGGCGCATTCGGGCCGTGAGCCAGGTGCCGGTGGTGTTGCTGACGGCTCGTGGCGACAACATCGACAAGATCACCGGCCTGGAGCTGGGCGCCGATGACTATGTGCCCAAGCCCAGTTCGCCGGGGGAGCTGGTGGCGCGTTTGCGGGCGATCATGCGCCGGGTGCAGCCAGTGGATCAGTCCACCAGTGAAGTAATCAGGACCGGGCCGCTGGTCCTGTGGCCCGGCAAGCGCCAGGCGCTCTGGCAGGGGCGCGAACTGGGGGTGACCAGCACCGAGTTCAGTTTGCTCGAGGAACTGGCCCGCTGTGCCGGGCAGGTGGTGAGTAAACAGAACCTGTCGCTCAATGCCCTGGGCTGCCCCTTGACTCGCTATGACCGGCGCATCGATGTGCACATCAGCAGCATTCGCCACAAGCTGGGACCGCGCCCCGATGCCAAGGCCTGGATCCAGAGCGTGCGGGGCCTCGGTTACCTGTTGATCGCCGAATGATGAAGCCTAGCCGACTGTTCTGGAAACTGTTCCTGGCGTTCTGGCTCGCCACCAGCTTGACGTTTCTGGTGGGGTTGGGTCTCTTCGTCATGGGCAGTTCCAGGCCTGGTGATCCTCATCTGGAAACGATCCTTGCCACGGAAGAGCAGCTATTGCGACAGTTTGGCATCGAGTCGGGCCGGCAACTGCTGGCGGTGTGGGAACACCCGGATGACCAGGCCGTTGGCGTCTATGACAGCGCCGGTCAGCTGTTGGCCGGCACGCCGGTGCGGCAACCGGCCTACGAGCGATCGATCATCGGCAAGGACGGCATCGTGCTGTCGCTCAAGTCAACCCATCCCCTGGGCAAGAAAGGCGACAGAGGGCCCAGCCACTGGACGCCGTTGATCATTGGCACGGTCATGAGTGCGCTGTTCAGCGGCTACATGGCGTTCTACCTGGCATGGCCGCTGGCCTATCTTCGGCGCGCCATGAGTGACGTGGCCCAGGGGCGCTTCGAGACCCGGGTCAAGCCGATCATGGGCGCGCGACGTGATGAAATCGTCGATCTGGCCGAAGACTGCGATCGAATGGCCAACCAGTTGAAGCTGTTGGTAGACGCCCAGCAACACTTGTTGCACGACATCTCCCACGAACTGCGCTCACCGCTGACCCGCATGCAAGCGGCCATCGGGCTGCTGCAGCAAGATCCGGCTCGCCTGGAAATGGTGGAACGCATCGACCGTGAGTCGGTGCGCATGGACACGCTGATCGAAGCGCTGTTGACCCTGGCACGCCTGCAGGGGCGACCGGAGAGTATCGAGCGCGAGCCAATCGATGTCGTCGAGTTGCTGTCGGTGATCGTCGAGGACGCCCGATTCGAAGCACAAATGAAAGGCTGCCAGGTCACCTTGCAGGCATGCCCGGCGTTTGTCAGTCGGGTCAGCGGTGAGCTGTTGTATCGGTGTTTCGAGAACGTCATTCGAAACGCGGTGCGCCATACCCGGCCAAACACCACGGTGATGGTCGTGGCCGAGGTCAATGGCGCCGCAGACGGCCTGACGGTGCAGATCCGCGATCAGGGCCCGGGTGTTGAACATTCGCGGCTACAGAGCATCTTCAACCCGTTCGAACGTGGCTTGAACGAAGCCAGTGCCGGCTTCGGCCTGGGCCTGGCCATTGCCTCAAGGGCCGTGGAAATACACGGCGGCTCCATCCTGGCGCACAACGAGCCGTCCGGTGGGCTGACCGTGGAAATCAGCTTGCCTCGTAGGGCGTGATCTTTACACGATATTACATTGGCTTGACGGCCCTGTACGCCCCGCCTCAGTAGACTTTGCGCTCAAACTTACTCAGCGTTTGCTGGTGTTTCAGCGTGGAGGTGCTCATGTTTCTGGTTCATAAGAAGGGTTTCGTTCCCGGCAAGAGAATGGTCGACGGTCTGGTGCCTTATGACTTCTTCTGCGAAGACAATCCGAGCCTTAACCTGTTCGTCTTCACCGGTTCCGCCACCCCGGGCAAGGTGGTCGAGGAACAGACACTCTGGGGATTTACCCGTCTTGAGCGTTTTGAAGCACTGAGCGGCACCTTGGTGTCGAACAAAAAGCAGGAAGGTTGGTTCCAGAAAGTCAATGTACTCACCGGCCCCGCCCAGAACGGCACGCAAGGCGTGAAGTTCCAGCGGGTGCTGAAAATCATCAAGCACACCGATGCAGCGAGCCGGGTCGCCAGCAAGGCCGACTACGAGATCCAGACAGACGAAGGCGACACCTATTTCACTCGCCGGCCTGCTGCGGGGGGTAGTGCGCAAACCATTATCTATTCGGCGGAACCCTAAGCCGCCGTTACCGAAAAAACGGATATGTACCCATCCTCCCTTTCACCATGACGCACCGTTTTAGCCACGCTTCAAACGTCAGCAAGCTGAAACCGATAACCCACCCCATACAACGACTCGATAGGATTCTCCGCCGGGCAGGCCTGCTCAAGCTTGCGCCGCAGATTACGGATATGGCTGTCAACCGTACGATCGGTAACCACCCGATGATCGGAATAGATCCGGTCGAGCAACTGATCCCGGGAAAACACCCGCCCGGGGGACTGGGCCAGCGTGCTGAGCAGGCGCAGTTCCAAGGGCGTCAGGTCCAGGGCGACGCCATCGAGTGACGCCTGGTAGCGGTCTTCATCAATCAGCAGGCGGGCTGGCGCGGTGACGAGTAGTTGCGGGCTGCGCCGCAGGATCGCCTTGACCCTGGCCACCACTTCACGCGGGCTGAAGGGCTTGCAGATGTAGTCGTCGGCCCCCAGGTCCAACCCGAGCAGGCGATCCACTTCCTCCACGCGGGCAGTGATCATGATGATTGGCACGGCACTGAAGCTGCGCAGCTCCTGGCAGACTTGCAGGCCGTCGCGCCCCGGCAGCATGAGGTCGAGCAGGATCAACCGTGGCTCGCTGGCCCGTACCGCCGGCACCACTTGAAGGCCATTGTCCAGGCATTGGGTCGCGTAGCCGGCGGCAATCAGGTAGTCGCGCATCAAAGCAGCCAGTTTGGGTTCGTCTTCGACAATAAGGATTGGGCTGTCAGGGGTCATGTTCAGGCATTCCGTGGCAGGCGCAGGGTCAGCCAAAGGCCGCCCAGCGGCGAGTGATCGGCGCTGAGGCTGCCGCCATGGGCCAGGGCGATGCTGTGACAGATGGCCAGTCCCAGGCCGGCGCCGCCACTGGCGCGATTGCGTGAGGTTTCGCCGCGGTAAAAGCGCTCGAACAGTCGCGGCAGTTGATCCGCATCGACCCCGGGGCCGGAGTCGAGAAAGTCGATGCGCACGACGTCGTCCTCGCTGGCGGCACGAATGCGCAGCACACCGCCTTCATCGGTATAGCGCACCGCGTTTTCCAACAGATTGCTGAACAGTTGTTGCAAACGCTTGGGGTCGGCTTCGACCTGCAGCGGTGTTGTCGGCAGTTCCAGCTCCAAACGCAGATGCCGGGCATTGCAGCGCTCCTGGAACATCGCCACGCAACCGTCCAGCAAGTCGTTGAGGTCGCATTCGCTCTTGCGGTAGGTCAGCGCGCCGACATCGGCCAGGGACAGTTCGTAGAGATCATCCACCAGTTTGCTGAGCATGCTGACTTCGCCTTGCAGCGATTTCATCGAGGAAGGGTCGAGGGTGCGCACGCCGTCTTCGATGGCTTCCAGCTCGCCGCGCAATACCGACAACGGGGTGCGCAGTTCGTGGGACACATCGGCCATGAATTCCCGGCGCATTTTTTCGTTGCGTTCCAGGGTATACGCCAGTTGGTTGAAGTCTCGGGCCAACTGACCGACTTCGTCATTGGAGGCCACCGACACGCGGTTGCTGTATTCCCCAGCGGCCAAGCGGTGCGTGGCGGCGGCCACCCGCTTGACCGGGTCAAGCAGGGTACGGGCGATCCACCAGGCAATCAGCATCGCCAACAGCAACGAGAGCACGCCCACGGCCAGGCTGGTGCGCACCAAATACTGACGAAAGCGTTCACCGCCAGCTTCGGTCACGTTCTGGAACGGCGTCACTGCCAGCCAGCCGACGGTTTTGCCGGCAACCTCGATCGGGCGCATCAGCGCGTCGTCGGCAATCGCCGAGTAGCCCATGACCAATTGCTTTTGTTGGTCGAGCAGGGCGATGCGAAACACAGCCCCGGTCAGGTCGGACATCGACATGGGCGGCCGTTCCGGGTAGGTGGTGTTTTCCCCCGGCTCCGGACGCAGGAGTTCGAACCAGCGATCCGGCTGGTTGCGCAGGAACTCCCAGTTGCCTTCGCGTTCGTAGGCACTGGCCAGGCGGGGTAGCACCGGCTTCATGCGCAACAGTGCCTGTTCGTTGAGGTAGTCGAGAAAACCGTTGCCAAAGCTCCAGCCGTTGGCCACCCCCATGCTCAGGATGACAAACAGCACGCTGGCCATGACGGCAATAAACAGTTTGGTGGAGATGCTCAGTTTCATGGGCTCGGGCAGTTCGATGAATGGCCCGACCATTTAGGCCCTGGTGCGATGAAGATTCAAGGGTGGCGGGCAATCTTCAATTTTCCTGCACATTTGCCTCGCAGTATGGCGCCTGGCTTGAACCATCCGTCCTGCAGAGGCATTTATGTCGACCAAATTATTCGCCAAATCCCTGGTGACCGCCGCCATCCTGGTGTGCTTGATCATTTTGTTCATGTTGGGCGGTTGCTCCGGCGAATCGGCACCCACGCCCGAACCGCCCAAGGTCTCGGTGATCACCGTGCAGCCGCAAAGCCAGGCGCTGACCACTGAGCTGGCCGGACGCACCCAGGCGTTCATGATCGCCGAGATACGCCCGCAGGTTGGCGGTATCGTCCAGCAGCGGTTGTTTGTCGAAGGGGCCGAGGTCAAGGCCGGACAGGCGCTGTATCAACTGGATGCTTCCTCTTACAAGGCCGCATTGGCTGAGGCCCAGGCGAACCTCGCCAAGGCACGCGCCACCTTGAAGTCGGCCCAGGCCACGGCCAAGCGTGACGCCCAGTTGGTAAAGATCGATGCCATCAGCCAGCAGGACAACGAGGATGCCCAGGCCAGCCTGCTGACCGCCGAAGCGGAAGTGCAAGTGGCCCAGGCCGATGTTGACACCGCACGCATCAACCTGGCGTATACCCGAATCAGTTCCCCCGTCAGTGGGCGCATCGAAACCTCGACGGTCACGCCCGGCGCGCTGGTGGTGGCCAACCAGGACAGCGCACTGACCACCGTGCAGCAGTTGGACCCGATGTATGTAGACGTCACTCAGTCGACCACCGAACTGTTGCGGCTCAAGCGCGACCTGGCCAGCGGTGTGCTGCAGAGCAATGGCGAAGGTGAAGCGCGGATCAGCCTCAAGCTCGATGACGGCAGCACCTATGCCCATGAAGGTCGCTTGAAGTTCAGTGGGGTCAGCGTCAATGAGGGCACGGGCACGGTGACCCTGCGGGCGCAAATCGCCAACCCGGACCGACTGTTGCTGCCGGGCATGTACGTGAGAGCGGTGCTGGAGCAGGCGCGGGATGACAAGGCCATCCTGATTCCACAGAAGGCGGTGACCCGCAGTGCCAGCGGTGCGACTTCGGTGCTGGTGGTGGTCAATGGCAAGGTCGAGCAGCGCATGTTGACCATCGACCGCGCCGTGGATAACCAATGGTGGGTCACGGCGGGGCTGAACGCGGGAGACCAGGTGATTGTCGAGGGCGGGCAAAAGGTCCGGGTCGGTGAAAGCGTCGTGGCACAGAACGCCGGCACCCGCAGCCGTACGCAGAAAGCGACACCTGTTGCCATTGTGCAGGAGGGCTGAACATGGCGCGTTTCTTTATCGACCGGCCGATTTTCGCCTGGGTCATCGCCATCGTCATCATGCTCGCTGGCGCCTTGTCCATCAGCCAGTTGCCCTTGGAACAGTACCCGGACATCGCGCCGCCGACGGTGCGCATTTCCGCGACCTACACCGGCGCCTCGGCCAAGACCGTGGAAGACTCGGTGACCCAGGTCATCGAACAGCAAATGAAGGGCCTGGACAACCTGACCTACATGTCGGCCTCCAGCAGCTCGGATGGCAGCGCCAGCATCAGCCTGACCTTCACCGCCGGCACCAACCCGGACGTGGCCCAGATGCAAGTGCAGAACAAGCTGCAACAGGCCGAGTCGAGGCTGCCGCAGTCGGTGCAAAGCGAGGGGCTGACCGTGACCAAGGGCGGTTCGGACTTCCTGATGATTGCCGCCTTGGCCTCCGACAATCCGAGCGTCACCGGCACGCAGATCGGGGATTACATTTCCAGCACCTTGCTCGATTCCATCAGCCGCATCGACGGTGTCGGCGATGTGCAGACATTGGGCTCCGGCTATGCCATGCGCATCTGGCTGGACCCGGCCCTGCTGGAAAAATACGCGCTGATGCCTTCGGATGTCAGCACGGCCCTGGAGGCGCAGAACACCGAGGTTTCTGCCGGTCAACTCGGCGCCATGCCGGCGGTGAAGGGGCAGCAGTTGAACGCCACCATCAGCGCCCGCAGCAAGCTGCAAACCGTCGAGGAGTTTCGCAATGTGGTGGTCAAGTCTACCAGCGACGGTGCGGTCGTGCTGCTTGGGGATGTGGCGCGGGTTGAATTGGGTAGTGAAAGCTACGACGTCAGTTCTGCCCTCAACGGCAAACCCGCTGCCGCCATGGGCGTCCAGCTCGCCGCCGGGGCCAATGCCCTGAACGTCGGCGAGGCGGTGAAGGCCAAGCTCAAGGAGCTGGAACCGCTCTATCCGACGGAGATGCAACTCAAGAACGTGATTGCCTACGACACCACGCCCTTTGTCAGCCTGTCCATCGAAGAAGTGGTCAAGTCACTGGGCGAGGCGATTGTCCTGGTGGTGCTGATCATGTTCCTTTTCCTGCAGAACTTGCGGGCCACGTTGATCCCCGCGATCACGGTGCCGGTGGTGCTGCTGGGTACATTCGGCGTGCTGGCGCTGTTCGGTTATTCGATCAACACCCTGACCATGTTCGCCATGGTCCTGGCCATCGGCCTGTTGGTGGACGACGCGATTGTGGTGGTGGAGAACGTCGAGCGGGTAATGGGCGAGCAGGGGCTGTCGGCCCTGGACGCCACGCGCCAGTCGATGGATGAAATCACCAGCGCCCTGGTCGGCATCGCCCTGGTGCTCAGTGCGGTGTTCATTCCCATGGCGTTTTTTGGCGGCTCCACAGGCGTTATCTACCGGCAGTTTTCGGTCACCATCGTCTCGGCCATGGTGCTCTCGGTACTCGTCGCCATGACGCTGACGCCGGCATTGTGCGCGACCCTGCTCAAGCCGTCCGATGGTCAGGGCCATGGCGCTCAACGCGGATTCTTCGGTTGGTTCAACCGCACGTTCGAGCGGGCTGCCGAGGCCTATAAACGCCAGGTGGGGGGCATTTTGCAGCGCGGGCGCGTCGGCTGGCTGGTGTATGGGCTGGTGCTGCTGGTGATGGCCGCCGGTTATTTCAGCCTGCCGACTTCGTTCCTGCCTGACGAAGACCAGGGCATTCTCATGGCCCAGGTGCAGTTGCCAGTCGGGGCCACGGACAGCCGCACCCAAGCGGTGGTCAAGCAGTTCGAAAGCTACCTCCTCGAACAGCCGGAAGTCGAAGCGCTGATCAGCATTTCCGGCCTGGGCATGAACGGCAACAGCCAGAACAGCGCCCGTGCTTTTATCCGGCTCAAGGACTGGAGCGAGCGCACGGGCGCAGGGCAGGGTGCGGCGTCCTTCGCCCAGCGCGCGACCATGGCGCTGTCGAGCATCGGCGATGCCAATGTGTTCGTCATGCAACCGCCGGCCGTGCGCGGCCTGGGACAGACGTCCGGCTTCGACCTGCAACTCAAGGACCTTGCCGGCCTGGGGCATGATGCGCTGGTGGCGGCGCGGGAAAAACTCATCGAGCTCGCCAACCAGGACCCTCGCTTGCTCGGGGTACGCAGCAATGGCCTGGACGACGCACCGCAGCTCAAGGTCAGCATCGATGATCGCAAGGCCGGGGCCTTGGGCCTGAGCACCAGCGACATCAACACCACGTTGTCCACGGCGTTGGGCGGCACTTACGTCAATGACTTCCTCAACCAGGGGCGGGTGAAGAAGGTCTACGTCCAGGGTGAAGCTGCGGCGCGGATGCAGGCGGCTGACCTGGAGCACTGGTTCGTACGCAACAGCAACGATGAAATGGTGCCGTTTTCCTCGTTCGCCAGCAGTTCCTGGAGCTACGGCTCGCCGTTGCTGGAGCGCTACAACGGCAACGCCTCGCTGGAGGTGGTTGGCGATCCGGCGCCCGGCGTCAGTTCCGGGGACGCCATGGATGCGGTGGAAGCGCTGGTCAAGCAATTGCCGGAGGGCATCGGCTACGAGTGGACCGGGCAGTCCTATCAGTTGCGCCTTTCCGGTTCGCAGGCACCGTTGCTGTACGGGATTTCGGTGCTGTTCGTATTCCTCTGCCTCGCTGCGCTCTATGAGAGTTGGTCGGTGCCTTTTTCGGTGATGCTGGTGGTGCCGCTGGGGGTGGTGGGCGCGGTGCTGGCCACGCGTGTCAGTGGCTTGAGCAACGACGTGTACTTTCAGGTCGGGCTTTTGACCACCGTGGGATTGGCCGCCAAGAACGCCATTCTGATCGTCGAGTTCGCCAAGCACCTGCAAGAGCAGGGCAACAGCTTGCGCGAGGCGACATTGATCGCTGTGCGCCAACGCCTGCGGCCGATTCTCATGACGTCCCTGGCCTTCATGTTCGGCGTATTGCCCCTGGCCCTGAGTAGCGGTGCCGGTTCCGCCGGACGTCAGGCCATTGGTACCGGTGTGCTGGGCGGCATGTTGTCCGCCACGGTGTTGGGGATCTTCTTCGTTCCTTTGTTTTTCGTGCAGATTCGCCGGCGTTTCGGTCGCGTTTCCACGGCTTCGACCTCTGTTCCATCCGCCCAGTCAGGTGACGCATGATCAAGTTCCGCTGGCCATTGCTGGCCATCCTCACGCTGCTCGGTGGCTGCATGAATCTGGCGCCGCAGTATGAACGCCCTGAGGCGCCAGTCGCCGAGCAATGGCTGCCGGCCGCTAGCACGCCCAAGGGCCAGGTGAGCGCCGACATCGAGTGGCAAAGCTTCTTCACCGACAGCCGCCTGGCGCGCTTGCAGTCCCTGGCGCTGAGCAACAACCGCGACCTGCGCCTGGCGGTCCTGAACGTTGAAAAAGCCCAGGCGCAATACCGTATCCAGCGCGCCGAGTCCTTGCCTTCGATCGATGCCAGTGTCAGTGGCACTCACAGTCGCACGCCCGGCTCGTTGTCCAACACGGGCTCGGCGGCCACCACCCATGACTACAGTGCGCAACTGGGTTTGAGCAGTTATGAAGTGGACCTGTTTGGACGGGTGCAGAACCTCCAGGACGAAGCCCTGGAAGACTATCTGGCCCTGACCGAAACCCGACGCAGCACGCAGATCAGCCTGGTGGCCGAAGTGGCCACGGCCTGGCTGACCCTGGCGGCCGACAACGAGCGCCTGCACCTGGCCCAGGAAACCTTGCGCAGCCAGCAGGCGACCTACGAACTGACCCAACGCAGCCACGCCTTGGGCGGCTCCTCCGGTCTGTCCGTGGCCCAGGCGCAAACCACCGTGGAGTCGGAGCGGGTCGACGCGGCGGCGTATGAAAGCCAGATCCTGCAGGATCGCAACGCACTGCGCTTGCTGGTGGGCAGCGACATTCCCGAAGAGTTGTTGCCGGGCGCGTACCTGGAATCGGCCGCGGCGCTGGTGCAGGTGCCGGCAGAGCTGCCTTCCAGCCTGTTGCAACGACGCCCCGATGTGCTGGCCGCCGAGCATACGCTCAAGTCGGCCAATATCGACATCGGCGCCGCCCGTGCGGCGTTCTTTCCCAGCATCAGCCTGACGGCCAATGCCGGCTCCTCAAGCTCGGCCCTGTCCGGCCTGTTCAAGTCCGGCAGTGGCGCCTGGACATTTGCCCCGAGCATCAGCCTGCCGATCTTCGATGCCGGCAGTAACCGCGCGACGCTGGACTCGGCCAAGACCGAGCGCGAGATTCAGGTGCAGACCTATCAGCAAACACTGCAGAGCGCCTTCAAGGAAGTGGCCGATGCCCTGGCGGAGCGCAGCACGCTGGATCGCCGTATCGAGGCCCAACAGGCGTTGACCGACGCCAGTCGCAAGAGCTTCGAACTCTCCGACGCGTTATACCGTGGCGGTTCGCAAAGCTATCTCGAAGCCCTCGACGCCCAGCGTTCCCTGTACAGCGCGCAACAGGACCTGATCACCCTGCGCCTGACCGAGCAGAGCAACCGCGTGACGTTGTACAAGGTGATGGGCGGCGGCTGGAATTAAGGAACCCGCCCCTGTGGGAGCAAAGCTTGCTCGCGATAGCGTCAGCACATCCAACATCACGGCAGACTGACCCACCGCCATCGCGAGCAAGCTTTGCTCCCACAGGGGATCTGTGGTGAGCATCGGCCCCATGCCTCCCCGGAGCACCCCGTGGGAGCAAGCTCAGCTCCCACAGAAGATTTGTGGTGAGCACCGAATCCAGCTCCCACAGGGCAATGGTGAACCATAGGAATTGGAAACAGGCTCAAGCCGCTGTCGATTTTTCCCGGCTGTCACTCGCGGTGTCGCGGAACAGTCTGGGTGACATGCCGAACGTCGATTTGAAATGCCGGCTGAAGTGGGAACTGCTGCCATAGCCCCAGGCGTAGGCGATCTCGGTGAGCGAGCGGTGGGCATGTTCCCGGTTGCGCAGGTCTTCGGCGCAACGTGACAGGCGCCGCTGCCAGATGTATTCGCTGACACTGCACCCCAGTTCATCCTGGAAGGCGCGGTGCAGGCTGCGGACCGAGCACTGTTCGGCGTTGGCGATGCGTTCGATGGTCAGGTCGCGGTCGGCCAGGTGGCGCTCGATGTACGCCTTGAGGCGGTTCTGCTTGAAGAAGCGGAAGTCGTGTTCGAGTTGCTTTTCTTCCTGTTTGTTCTTCAGCGCGTTATCCAGCAGCCCGGTGATGCTGTCACCGATCAGCCCGGCCGAATGGTTGTTCAGCAAGGGATATTGATTGTAGGCATCGCTGATCAGGTGCATGAGCATCCGCCCCAGTCCATTGCGACCGTTAAGGTGCATGTCGCCGGTTTGCGCCAGTTGCCCGGATGCACCCTGGAACAGCAGGATGAAGTGTTCGCAACCTTGCGTGCTGGTCACATTGAAAGGTTTGCCGCAGTCGACCAGGAGCATTTCGTCAGGGGCCAGTACGCTGCTTTGCTGGCCCTGCTCGAAATGACTGACACCAGCCACCTGCATGATCAACATGCGCTGCGTATCGAGGGCGTCGACCGCCTTGCTCAGGTGGCGCGAATATCGATGGGCGCTGGCGGTCATTCGACAGAAACGCAACTGGCCCAGGTCCCCGTACTCCAGCCGACCCTGGAAGTTGCTCTCATGCAACGGGTCGATGAACGTCGATTCCAGCCGTTTTATATAGTCCGGCGTACGCCCCAGGTGATCGCTCATGAACTCTTTCCATTTCATCAGGCGGTCGGAGCGAACAACCTGATCGGTGGACACGCAGGCTAAATGGTTCATTTTTCGCCTCTATTTATTATTGTTTTCTGACGGATCGGGCAAAGGGGTCGATTTGCCCGATCCGGGCCTGATCAAGGGTGCCAAAGACTCAGAACGGGTAGTGATGGCCTCCGGGCTGCCAGGTCACCCAATGGGCACGGGTAAACTCATCCAGGGCATAGTGACCGTTGAAGCGACCGAGGCCGGAATTCTTTTCACCACCGAACGGGGCATTGGGCTGGTCATCGACGGTGATGTCGTTGATATGGGTCATGCCCGCCACAATGCCACGGGCGAAGTTCAAGCCACGGGCCATGTCCTGGGTGAACACGGCGCTGGACAGGCCATACTCGCTGGCGTTCGCCAACGCCAATGCATGGGTTTCGTTTTCTGCGACCAGCAGCGGCAGCAGGGGGCCGAACGTCTCATCGCGGGCCAGTTCCTGATCGGCTCCCACTTCACCGAACACATGGGCAGGTAGCACCAGCCCGGATGCCGGGCCGCCGCAAAGCTGCTTGAGGCCAGCACTCCGGGCGCCGTCGAGCTTACGCAGCAGGCCATCGAGCTGGCTCTGATTGACCACTGGCCCGATCACCGTGTCGGCCTTGGTCGGATCACCAATCTTGAGGTTGCGCACGCGCTCCACCACCAGCGCTGCGAAATCGGCATACAGCGAGCGGTCGACGATCACCCGGTTGACGCTCATGCAGATCTGGCCCTGGTGCAGGAAACGCCCGACCACCGCGGCGTGTGCCGCAATTTCGATATCGGCGTCATCCAGCACCACCAGCGGCGCGTTGCCGCCCAGTTCCAGGGCCACGCGCTTGATGTGTTTGCCTCCGGTGGCAATACGGCCGACATTGCGTCCCACATCCGTCGAACCGGTGAAGGAAATCAGGCTCGGCACCGGGTGCTCGACGAAGGCATCGCCGATTTCCGAGCCTGCGCCGACCACGACGTTGAGCGAACCCTCGGGGAAGCCGGCTTCTTCGAACAGGTGGGCGATCAGCAGGCCGCCGGTCACCGCTGTGTCGCTGGCGGGCTTGAGCACAATCGTGTTGCCCAGGGCGAGTGCCGGCACCACCGAGCGCATGCTCAGGTACAGCGGGAAATTCCATGGGCTGATCACGCCCACTACACCCAAGGGCTCACGGAAGACAAAACTCTGTTCGCCGGGCTTGTAGCTGGTCAGGATCCGACCTTCTACCTGCATCGGCATCGTCGTGCATTCGCGCACCAGGTTCAGCGTGAATTGCCATTCCATGCTCGCCTTGATCCGGGTGCTGCCGGATTCGTGGATCAGCCAGTCGATGATTTCTTCGCGGCGGTTCTGGATGACCTGGGCGAGCTTTTCAAGTTGTGCGCCGCGCTGGGTGGGGTGCAGCTGTGACCATGCTGCCTGCGCCAGGTGCGCTGCCTGATAGGCGTCGTCGAGATCGGCAATCGAGGCCAGGGGCATCTCCAGCAGCCGTTCGCCGTTGAAGGGGTTGCGGTCGTCCAGGCGGCGTGCGGAGCGCCCTGCACGCCAGGTGCCGTTGATGTATTGGTTGCCGTTGATGGCGTAGGGCGCGAGCGGTTGAGTCGTCATGGTCTTTTACCTTCGGAGGCAGGTGGTCGCCTCGTTTAGAAACTAAGGGTGCAAACGCCGATGGGGAAAACTGCTCAGCTCCTGATCCAGGCGCGGCCCCAGGAATTGAGTGTGTATTCCTCCTGTGCCCAGACACCGGGCTGGCGGCTGGCATCGGTGACTTCGAGCTCCGCCGAGAACTCCAGGCGGTTGCGATCGGCATCGACCACCATGAAGAACAGGTTGTTGCCAGGCCCATGTCGGCCAGGGCCGAAGAAAATGGTGATGCGCTCCTTGGCGAAACGATCCCCCCAGTCACGGATGTCATTCCACTCGTTGGTTTCGTAACAGTGGTGGTCCCACTCGTTTTTCGAGCCGCGGAAAAACGCCAAGGTGTGGTGTTCATCGTCCGAGCGCAGGAAGCACGTCGTGAGTTGGCCGGTCTGCTCGTCCACGACATTGTCCGAAACGGTAAAGCCCACCGTGTTGACGTAGAAATCAATCATGGCTTCTAGCTCCGTGGTCTGGAACACCACGTGCTGCAAGCGACCCGGCATGCCTGGGTGAGGGGCGTGGAGGGCAGGGGCAGCGACGCCAAATATCGTTTGCCGGCCCTGGGGGTCGCGGATCAGGAAGGCCCCCGGCTCAAGCAGCGGCGAGTTGGTCTCTTCGATCACGCAGCCATTGCCGAGCAGGCGACCCCGCAGTTCTTGCAGTCGAGGTTGGCTTCCCAAGTCGAACGCTGCCGCGAGCAGGCCGCTGTGGTCGGCGGGGGAAACGAGCATGGCGCGTTGCGGGCCGCTGAGCATCCAGCTGCCATCGGCTTGCGCCTGGCTGTCCATGTCCAGCATCCGCCGATAGAAATCGATTTGCCGTTGCGCGTCCTTGCTCGCCAGGTGCAGGTAGCACAGGCGTGCAGGTGTGGAAGTCTGGAGTGTTTGCATAACCACCTCTGTGCTTGAAGGTTTTAGTGAAAGACGGGCGCGCTGCTCGGTTCGATTTCGCTGTTGTGGGCCATGGCGATGCCGAACAGCGACTGCAGCGATTCTGCGGCCTGGGTCTCGGTCGCCTTGTCGAAAATCGCCGCGATGTAGCGATCCGGGCGCAGCAGCAGAAACGGGTGGGAATCGCCCAGCAGGGTTTTGAGCTGGCCTTCACGGTCTTGAAGCACCGTGCAGCCCGGGATCGACGGTATGGCATGGACGGACGTGGGCAGGATCAGGATGCGTCTGGCTTCAAGGTGGCTCCAGAGATCATGCTTGAGTTCATCGATACGCTGGCGGGTCGGGTCGCCGTATTGAATCAAGGCGAAGCCGGCGCCGATGGTGTCATCGAGCAGGCGTTCCTGGCCGTGGGCATCGGTGAGTATCGGTTGCGGGAACATCTGTCCGCAGGACAACGTGCCTGCTTGCCCCTCGGTCAGCACCAGGCCCCGGGTGAAGCGGGGTTTGGGCTTGAAGCGCATTTGCAGGAAATAATCGCGCAACGGCGGCAACAGGCCGATCAAGGCGAATGCACCACTGATCAGGCGAGCGCGCAGGACGGTGGCCGGTGCCATGACCACGCCGAGGTTCAAGGCCAACTTGATCAAGGCCCATGCATGATCACGACGCTCGCTTTCGTAGGACAGCAGTGCGCTTTCCGCCATTTTTCCCTTCAGCACGCCGACCAGCTTCCAGCCCAGGTTGTGGGCATCGCGAACGCCGCTGTTCATGCCTTGCCCGGCATAGGGCGGGGTCAGGTGCGCGGCGTCGCCGGCGAGAAACACCCGCTGCACCTGCCACCGCTCGGCGACCCGGGCGTGGAAGGTGTAGACCGTCTTGCGCACGATGGAAACCGGCGCGTCTCCCTTGAACGGGCGCAGCAATGCTTGCAGGCAGGTTTCGTCGAGCACCTGTTCGTCCGTTTCATCGGGCTTGAGCAGGAACTCGAATCGGCGCGTACGGTGAGGGCCGGGTACTTCCACCACCGGGCGTCTGGCGTCGCAATACACGCGGGTCTGCCAGAAGGGGTCGTCGTCCTGGTCGGTATCGACCACCAGCCAGCGCGAGGAGAAGCTCGAGCCGACCATCTCGATCCCGAGTTGCTTGCGCACCGGGCTACGGCCGCCGTCGCAGGCCACCAGGTAAGCCGCGTGGACTTCCATCAGTTGCCCATCAGCGTCACGCACCAGCGCGCACACGCCGTGTGGGTCCTGGGTGAATTCCACCAGCTCGTGGCTGAACCGAGCCGTCAGGCTGGCAAAGCGTTCGAGACCTGTCCTGAGGGTGTTTTCAAACAGCGGTTGGCGAAAGGCGTTGCGCTTGGGGAAGCCATACAGCTTGCCGGTCGGCTCGACCTTGCCGAAGCAGCGACCGCCGGGCCGGGTGAAGTAATGCACGCCGTAGCCGGGCACGACATCACGCAGCACGGCGGCATCGAGCCCGATGGCCTGCATGGTGCGCAAGGATTCGTCATCGATTGAAACCGCGCGCGGCTCGGTCACGGTGCCCGGCTTGCGATCGATGATCAGCGTGTCCACATCGGCTTGGCCGAGCAGGTTGGCCAGGGTCAGCCCGGTAGGACCGGCACCGATGACCAGGACCTGGGTATTGATGCGTTTGAGGGTTGTCATTGTTATTCCCTTCCGGATGGCTCAGCCCAGTGGCTTGGCGCGGTTGGCGAGCGCACCCATGCGTTGCGACAGTTCCTGCGCCAGGGCAAGGATCTGCTGCCCTTGTGTCTCCTCCTGGGCACTGTCGCGTTCTCGCACCGGGCGCACGCAACTGATGCTGCCGACGACCTTGCCATCGCCATCGAAGATCGGCGCGGCCAGGCCATAGACGCCCGCGTCGACTTCACCTGCGCTGGCCACATAGCCTTGGCGACGCAGTTGCTGCAGCGAGCGACGAAATGCCTCCCAGGTCTGGCCAAGTTGACTGGCGCGCACTTCATCGGGGTGGTCGAGAAACAGTTGGCTGTGTTGGCGCGAGGTCATGTTGGCGAGGATCGCCTTGGACGTCGCCCCCAGGAACAAAGGCCTGGGCGAGCCACGGGAGTAGCTGACCTCACTGAACAGGTCTCCGTGCTGGTGAATGCACACGACCTGGTCCTTGAACAGCCGGCAGATCAGCCACACCTGATGTTCGCTCCACTGCGGGAAGCTGGGCTCAAGCGATTGTGCGGCGCGTACGAGGGGGTCGCTCAGGCGCAGTTGGCGATCCCAGGTAATGATCCGCGCGCCCAGGGCATAACGCCCGGCTTCGACCTGGAACAACAGGTTGGCCTCGGCCAATTCGCGCACGTAGCGATAGATCGTCGAACGGGTAAAACCCAAGGCGCCGCCCATGTCGTCCACCGCCCAGATCGGGCTCTGTTCGGTGAACAGGTCGAGTACCCGCAGCATGCGCTCCAGGCTCGAGCCTTTGCTGTCGCCATCCTGCTCGGGCAGGGCGTCAGGGGTGTGTAGGTTTTCCATGCTTATTGCTCGTCCACGATGCTGTTGCGCAGGGTGCCGATTCGAGCGATCTCGATCTCGACTTCGTCGCCCGGTTTCATCCACACCGGCGGCTCGCGGAACGCTCCGACGCCGCCAGTGGTGCCGGTGACAATCACGTCACCGGGGGCCAGTTCGGTGAAGGTGGAGCAGTACTCGATCAGCTGGCGCACATCGAAAATCATGTCGCTGGTGCGGGTGTGCTGCATCACTTCGCCGTTCAGCCGGGTGGTCAATTCCAGGTCCTGCGGGTCGCCGATCTCGTCGCCGGTCACCAGCCAGGGGCCGAAACCACCGGTGTTCGGGAAGTTCTTGCCTGGGACGAACTGAATGGTGTGCTTCTGCCAGTCGCGGACACTGCCGTCGTTGTAGCAGGCATAACCGGCGACGTAGTCCAGCGCGTCGGCAGGTTTGACGTGGCGGGCCGCTTTACCGATCACCACCGCCAGCTCGCCCTCGAAATCAAGCTTGTGGGACGCGGTCGGGCGAACGATGGGTTGCAGGTGGGCGGTCTGGCTGTCGGCGAAGCGGGTAAAGATCATCGGATAGGTCGGCATTTCCCGACCGGTTTCGCGCACGTGAGTGGCGTAGTTGATGCCGATGCACAGCACTTTGCCTGGGTTCGGGATCACCGGCAGGAAGGTCACGTCAGCCAAGGGGATACGCGGCAGGCTTGCCAGGCGCGCAGTGCTCAGTTCGTTCAGGCGGTTATGACCGATGGCCTGTTTGAGATCGCTGCCAAGGGTTGGCTTGAGCGATTCCAGGTCGATGATTTGATCACCTTCGACCACACCGTAGCTGCTACGGCCTTGGACAATAAAACTTGCGAGTTTCATGGAGGCTCCTGGAGAGAGGAAGGGTGCAATGAGGGTTAATCTAGTCTTGCTATAAAATCCTGTAAAGTAGGATTTGTACAAAAATCCTAAAATATGGAATTTATGTATTTTTTGGCGCGACTGTCCCTTTGGCGGACCTGGGGAGCAAGGGGAGGTGTGAAAAGGGCTCTAAACCTGTGGGAGCGAGCTTGCTCGCGATGAGGCCAGCCAGTTCAATACTCATGTAACTGAACCGCCGCCATCGCGAGCAAGCTCGCTCCCACAGGGATTGTGCTTAATTGACGGGCATCAGGACCCGATGCCAATCAATCGATTGGTGCCCAGCAGCCATGCAGCGACATGCGCATCCGGAAGGGAATCCTGATGCGGGCAATGGGCCCGCTGGCCATGTCACGGGTGTCCAGCACAACCAGCTCACTGCGTCCCTCTGCGATGAGGTTGAGCAGGGCTACGACGTAGCCATCGGCTTCCTCTGCATCCGCCGAGCGCGGTATGAAGATGGGTTCCTGGAAGCATCCGCTGTCGCCGGGAAACCAGGCGTCGGTGCGGCCTGTCTGCAGGTCCAGGTGCGCCAGCAGGTTGAAAAACTGGAAGGGGATTGGCCCATTCGCCGGGTTGTAGGGGCGCTCAGGATCGAAGGCGAGCAGGAAACCATGCTGGTACTTTCGACCGATGTAGCGATCATCACACCGTGGGAACTCGCAGGGATATTCCGTCAGTGGCTGCGGTTGAACGTCCTCCTGCGCGCCATTCAGGTCGAAGGTCCAGCGCATCAGGCTGGCGGCCAGGGTTTCAGGCGGTGGTACGTAGCCGTCGGCCTGGGGGAAGAAGTAGAAGATATTCCCGCCGGTGACCGGCATGTCCACATACACCTTGTCGTCCTCATCGAACGCATTGAGCGTATGCCCCTGGAAACCGTCCTTGGGCCCCTTGAACCAACGCACATCTTGCCCACGCCCGTTGCGCGGCACGATGGCGAACAGCTGGGGCAGGTCGGGTTGCCACTGGAAATGCGGCCCGCCGTTTTTCATGCGATCGACGTCAACCGTCAACGGAATCAACGGGAACACGACGTAGCGTTCGGTCACCGCGAAATCGTGCACCATGGCCGCATAAGGCGCCTGGAACCAGATCTCGTGCAGCAGCTTTCCGTCCGGCGAGATTTCGAAATAGGCCAGGTCGGGCGTGCCGTCGCCTTTGGCCTCATAACTGCAGGCCAGCAGGTTGCCTGTCACCGGATCGAGCTTGGGGTGGGCGGTGAACGTCGCAGCTTTGATCTGCCCATCAAAGCTCCATTCGCCGAGGGTCTCCAGGGTTTCGAGATCCATCGCCCAAGGCAGAGCATCTTCCTTGAGCGCCAACAGGACGCCGTTGTGGGGGATGACGGTGGTGTTGGCGGTGGTGTTGTTTTTCGCCGCGAGGGGGTCATTGGTGTAGACGTTTCGATAGACGCCGTTGAGCGAACGCCCTTCACGGCGCTGGGCCAGCAGGCGATCGGTCTTCACGTAGCGGCGTCGCATCGAGACTTTGCCATTGGCAAAGTTGAAGCGGCTAACCATGCCGTCGCCGTTGAAGAAAATGTCGTTACCCAGCATGGGAGGGTACTGCGGGTCTGGCGCCACCTGATAAAAAGTCCCACAGATCGAAGCGGGCAGGATGCCTTCGATCTCAAGATCGAACACCTCTGCTTCCACGCGGCTGGGCGTATAGAGAGCGCCGGAAAATTCAGGGGTTTGAGGGAATGGAATACTCATCTGGCAATCTCGTCAATGTGCGGGTTCGTTCATGTTCAGGCCGATTGCGGGGACATCGCCGGCCCGGAAGGTTTCACGCCGCGGCGAAAGCGTGCAACGACCAGGCACGAGATCACCAAGGCTAGCAGATAGGCTGAGGCGGCCAGCCATCCGACCGCGCGCAAGTGTCCCTCGCCCACGACCAGTGCGGCGCCAAACGGGCCGAGTCCCTGGCCGATGAAAATCGCAGCGTTACCCAGGCCTGCCAGTCGGCCGGAAGGGTCCAGTTCCGCCGCCATGGAAAGCAGGTAGGGCAGGCTGAAAAACCAGACCATATGGATCAGGCAGGCCGTGGTGATAAAGGCAACGGGGCTGGTGCCATAGACCATGATCAAAGTCGCCAGCAATGCCGTGCCGAAGCTCAACAGTTGTGGAAACAGCAGGCCCAGGCGCCGTCCGATCAGCCCGGCCAGCCCGGCGCCTAGGGCACCGGCAAGGATGCTGCCGCCGAGGATTCCGCCAATCTGCTGGGGCTCCAGGCCGATGCTCTTGCCGATGCGTTCCTGGTACACCCACAGGGCGGAGTGGCCGAAGAACAGCAGGGCAAACAGCAGGATCAACAGCACGGCAGTGAGACCAAATGGCTGGATCGAGCCATTGGCCGCGCGATGGGCGTCCGGGTAGCGCTTGGGCACTCTCCAGCAACCCAGCGCCGCGAGCACGCTGGTGATCGCCAACAGGGAAAACGCGCCATTCACGCCAAATGCTTGAAGGACCAGCGGCATGGAGGTCACCAGCAGCATGCCCCACAGCAGGTTGCCGATGTTGATGATCGCGAAAGTCGCGTCCTTGGACGTGCGCAGCGCTGCGGTGGCATAGACAACCGCCATGACCGCGCCGCCGCTGGCGCCGCAGATCATCCTGGAAATGACCAGTCCGGCCTGGCTGTGCAGTTGTGTGCTGGCCAGGTTACCCAATGCCAGGATCAACAAGGCCACCAGGGCGAAGCGACGGCGGTCGACGCTCGCCATGAACAGGGCGCAGACCCCGCAAGCGATGGCCATCGCCATGAGTTCAGCGGCGAAAAGAGCGCCGATTGCATTGAGCGGCAGGCCGAGTTGGTCGATCAAGGCACCGCCCAGGATCGGCTGGATCTGTAGAGTCCCCAGGGAAATGACCATCATCAGGCAGATGGCGCCCAGTGATTTTTTGCTGTCGATGGAGTCGAGTGCGTTCATGAAGCATCACCTCAGGTAAAGAGCCCGCTCATGCGTGAGCCGGCCTACACGTCAATCAGAACTTGTGGACGTAGCGAACCTGCACCTGGTAATCCGCTCGGGAGCGGTTCTCGACGCCGGTTTCTTTATAGGTGTTGAGCCAGAAGGCTTTGTCTTCGGTGATTTTCCAGAACAGACCCGGGCCAAAGCCCAGCACCTTTTCCCGGGAGTCGGTCAGGGTGTTGCCGTTGACCTTGTCATCCGAGATCTGCCGGAAGTAGTAGCCGTTGATGCCCACCGAGACCTTCGGAAACACTTCGTACGAGGCGGTGAAGTTGGCCCATGCCGACTGTCCTGACTGGGTGTCGCGCACCGCTTGCCCTTCAAAGAACTGCTGCGAACTGCTCGCCGGATCGTCGTTCTTGAAGTTGTACAGATAGTTCAGTCTCCAGCTCACTTCCCAACGGGGTGCCGGCATCCAGGTCGCTGCCCAGTAGGGGTTCAGGGAGAAGTGGTTGGAGCCAGGGTTCAGGTCTTTGTCTTTGTCGTACTTGCCCGTTGGCAGGATGGTGTCGAAGGCCATGCGCTGCACGAAAACCGGCCGGCCGCTGGCGTCGACGATCGGATCGAACTGGACCTGTGGCCCGACCGTGACATCGCCCAGGCCGGTAGCGTTGTCCTTGAGCTTGGCACCGTTGTCACCGAAGTCGCCGTCCAGGGAAACAACGGGTACCAGCAGGCTCCAACCCAGGTGTGCCCCTCCCGCGAAGGTGTCGGGTGAGTAGTAGCTCAGCTGATTGATCATCGTGATGACGTTGATCTTCGGGTCATCGAAGGCGCCGTTTTTCTTGCCGCCGTTGGTCCTGATGCTGCTGGCGGTGCTGAACTTCAGGTAGGTCTGGTGAGTCAGCCCGGGTGGCCCCGCAAACCCGTCGTAGAAGCTGGTGCCGCCCAGGTTGATACCGCTGGGTTGGCTTACGGAAGGTGGAGGAGGGCCGTCGGCTGCATGGGCGGCAAATGACGCGAAGCTGAGTGCCAGGCACGCTGGCAGGGATTTGGTCAGGCTCATTGAAGTGGCTCTATTCTTGGAATTGTGAGCGGGGGAATGTCCCCTGGCACTTCGACTTTAAGTCCCGGTGTTGGGTGATGCTTGAGCGCAACGGCCAGAGTTGACTGGGAGCGCCATGAACCCGGAGAAACGCGAGCGAACTGCTCAGCCGCCAGCGCCAACGGCGCGCCAGGCGGCCTCGGCCAGTTGCTGCCGGTAGAGTTCAGGGCTGCGTTTGACTCGGGCCGAGAGCCAGGCGCGGCAATAGCTCTCCGCTGAACCGATGATCAGTGACGGGATCAGTTCAAAAGGCAGGTCCTGCAAATCCTGCTGGTGGGCAGGGTCGCTGAACCATTGCTTGAGCGCGGCGTTCCTGGCGACATTCGCCTCGGCGAGCCGCTCGTTGAAGCTGCTGCGTGCGACCGCAAAGCGAGCCTGGTACTGGAACCGCGCCCAATCGGGTTGGCTGACCACCCAATCCACGTAGCTGAACACCAAGGCGTGGACCCATTCCCTGGTTGACGTGACAGCGCCGAGGTAGCTGTCCCTGAGCCGTGCCTGGTCATCCAGGGCGGTCATGTACAACGCCGCGACCAAGCCTTCCTTGTTATCGAAATGGTGATAGATCGCTCCCACGCTCATCTGGCTTTCGGCCCGGATGATGTCGATGGTGGTCGCTTCTATGCCCTGTTGGTTAAACAGCGCCAGGGCACATCGGAGAATGTGCCGCTTGGACTCGGCACGGCGCCCTGGGTAGCAACGCTCGAGGAGATCGACAGGTTCCATTTTTCGGCCCAGGCAAAAAGGGGCCATGGTAATTGAAACGACGGCCAGGCACGAGCGATTGACAGGGTAGACATTTACAGAATATTGTTCTGTAACAGAGCAATATTCTGTAATGGAATGATGTTCTGTCCGTGACTTCAATCCACCTGACCAGAGATCCCCCATGAGCCAGACTCTCAGCATGTACCAAAGCGTTGGCCCGTCCGCTTTCAGCAATATGGCCTGCCAGATGGCACCGTATTTCGGCACCATCAACCCGGAAATTTCTGTGTTGACCCCCGGTCGCGGTGAAGTGAAGGTGCCGTTTCGCAAGGAAATCACCAATCACCTGGCGTCCGTTCACGCGATCGCGTTGTGCAACGCGGCAGAACTGGCGGGCGGGATGATGACCGAGGTGTCCATCCCCAGCGGCGCGCGCTGGATTCCCAAAGGCATGACCGTCGAGTACTTGGCCAAGGCCAAGACCTCCATCCATGCGATTGCCGACGGTAGCGAAATCGACTGGCAGACTTCGGGCGACAAGATTGTCCCGGTCGAGATCTTCGACGAGGCTGGGGTGAAGGTCTTCACGGCGCGCATCACCATGAATGTGAAAATCGGCTAGATCGCCAGGCCCATCAAACGTCGACTGTCTCCGCCAGATGCGCCATCAGCCACTGGCGGAAGAGGTTGACGCTTTGTCTGTTTGGGGCCCGGCCTTGAGGTTCCAGCAGGCAGAACTGCGCATCGGTGCGCAGGATGGCTTGCGTCGGCCGCACCAGGTTGCCGGTTTGCAAGTGATTGCTGAGCAGGCCCGACCAGGCCAAGGCAATCCCCTGGCCAGCCAGCGCCGACTGGATCAACATGGAGTAGCTGTTGATATTGATGCGCCGTCGAGGTTCTGGCGCCTGGTAACCAAGGCGTTGGAACCATTCCTTCCAGCCAATCCAGTCGCGGTGCTGGTCTTCCAGCCATAACCAGGTGCATCCGCCCAACTGCTTCAGCGTCTCGATCCCTGGATGCTGCGCCAGATAGGCAGGGCTGCATACCGGGAAAATCTCTTCGTTGAATAACGGCGTGACTTTCATGTTTTTCGGCGGTGTGCTGCAGTAATACAGCGCCAGGTCACAGTCCAGCCGGGAAAAATCACTGACTTGATCCGTCGCGATGATGCGCAGGTCAATCTCTTCATTCTGGCGCTGGAACTCCGACACGAGCGGCAGCAGCCACAATGAGGCCATCGCCGTACTGGTGACGACAGTGACCTGCTGCGCGCCTTGCCAATGGCGTATTCCCGCCGTGGCCTGGGCGATCTGTTGCAGCGTATCGCGCACGCTTTCGTAATACTGGCTGCCGGTGGCGGTGAGGTTGATTTCGCGGGTCGTGCGGGTGAACAGCGCCGTGCCCAGGTAGTCTTCGAGCAAGCGCACCTGGCGGCTGATTGCGCCTTGGGTGACGTTCAGTTCGCGTGCCGCCACGGTGAAGCTCAAGTGGCGGGCGGCGGCCTCGAATGCCACCAGGCTGTTGAGGGGCGGCAAGGGTTGCAGTTTCATCAGGCTGGGCCACTGTCTTATTAGGGTAAGCGCACGGAGATTGTGCAGAAGCCAGTGTGCAGTGACTACCTTATTCGCGATGCAAGGCTAAAGATCAAGGACCAGGTCAGAAGTGGGCTTGCTGCAGCACAGCAAACGCAGGCCTTTGTCGATTTCCCGTTGCCGGATACCGCCGTTGTGATTCATCTCGACCGTACCCTGTAGCAGGGCGGTCTTGCAGGTGCCGCAAACGCCCTGGCTGCAGGAGGAGGGCACGATTGCCCCAGCCTTTTTTGCGGCGCTCAGCACGGTCTGATTGCCCGGCATGCTGAACGTCTTCCCCGAGCGCGACAAGGTTACCGTGAACACCTCCTGCTGATCGAGGGAAGGGGCTTGCTCGAGCAACGGTTCCTCGTTCAGTGCGCTGATGTCGAAGCTTTCCTGATGATAGTGGGCGAAATCGAACGCCGCTTCCCTGAGCAGCGACTTGACCGCTTCCATGTAGCCCTGGGGACCACAGGTAAAGATTTCCCGTTCCTTGTAGTCCGGCACTTGCTGGCTCAGCAACGGCAAATCGAGCCGGCCTATCGGTTGCTGCCATTGAGCGGTGTCGCCAAGTCCTTCGCACACACTGATGACCCGCAGTCCCGGCATGGCGGCCTGCATGCGCGTCAATTCTGCGTGGAAGATGATATCGGCAGGAGTACGCGCGCTGTGTACGAAGACAATGTCGAGGTTGCCGGCCATGTCGCAGGCGGCCCGGGTCATCGACATCAGAGGCGTTACACCCGAGCCGGCCGACAGGTACAACAACTTGGTCGCAGGATGGCCGACCGGTGTAAAACTGCCCGCCGGACCGGACGCCTTCAGGCTGTCGCCGGGCTTGAGGTGGTCATGCAGCCAGTTCGATACCGCGCCCCCCGGCACACGTTTGACGGTAATGGAAAACGCAAAGGGCCGGGTCGGGGAGGACGACAGGGTGTAGCAGCGGAAGAGGGTCTGCCCGCCAATGACCGGTGAGATCGTGATGAATTGACCGGGTTCGAAACTCAGTGCGCTGAAGTCCGCACAACGAAAAATGAAGGTTTTTACGTCATGGGTTTCCTGGCGCACAGCGCAGCATTGCAGGGTTTTCTGTTCCCCGCTGTTCCATTGCGAGCCGAACGTGCCCCAGGTGGTCGGATCGGTAAAGCGCTGGACCGCGCTGGTGTTTCCAGGACACGTCAGGTTTTCGTAAGTCGTCATGTTCATTCCTCACACGCCATGGGCGGCCAGACGCGCCGCGTACCAGCGCGAGAACTGGTCGACATAGGTTTCGGTAAAGGCCGAGAACGGCCCGGGCGTGTAGGCGGGATCCTGGGTGCCGCTGTGGGTGATGCCGACGAGGCTGGCGTCTTGCAGGTTGGTCGCCGCCCAGACTTCGGTCAGCTTATCCACCTGGTAGTCGACGCCTTCGACGGCATCGGCATGAACCAGCCATTTGGTGCGCACCAGGGTTTTATCGGGTGCCAGCGGGATGATGTAGGAGACTACGGCGTGGTCGCTCATGACATGGGTCCAGGAGTTGTGCGTCCAAAGATGCACGTCGCCCAAGTCGCGGCGGGTGAGGTCGCCAAACAGCCGGGTACACGCCACGCGGGTGTCCAGGGTCTGGGATTCGCCGTTGCCGGCAATGGCCAGTCGCTGCGAGCGGAATTGGGTCACGGCGTCTTCACCCAGGTGTTCGACGGCATCGCAGATATAGCCTTCGCGCTCCCAGTTGGCCTTGGTGTCGGCATTGCGGCGGTGATATTCGGCCAGTGCCTGAAGTGAATCCTCGCCCAGCCCATCGGTGCAGAAACCGAAATCTTCGGGCAGGAAAGAAGCGGTCAATTCCGGGTGGGTGGCGGCGCAGTGATAACACTCGCGGTTATTCTCGATCACTAGTTTCCAATTGCCGTTCTCGATGATTTCCGATTCGTAGGCGATCTTTGAGTGGGCGATGTCGTATTGGGCGAAACGCGGCGTCATGACCTGGTCAAGGTACAGGATGTCTTCTGGTGGTTCGTCGCCGAGGCAGACGAAGACATGGGTGCCGATGACCCGGGTGTGCACAGGGATCAGGCTTTTGCATTTAGGGTCGAAGTCCTTGCCCATGTGTGCCGCATGTTTCAGGCTGCCATCCAGGTCGTAGCTCCACTGGTGGTAGGGGCAGACCAGCATGCCCACCGTCGACTTGCCGGCCTGTTTCAGGCGAGCCCCGCGGTGACGGCAGACATTGCGAAACGCTTGCACGTGCTCGTCATCGTCGCGTACCAGGAGGATGGAGGATTTGCCAATATCAAGGGTCGAGACATCACCGGGTTCGGGGACATCGCTGGTGACGCCCACCAGAATCCAATGTTTGGTGAAGAAGACCTCGACATCGGTTTCAAAAATATCCTGGCGACCAAACAAACCGCCTGGCATGCCATGGCCGGGCGTGCGGTCGGCCAGGAGTTCACGATGGGTCTTCACGGCATTGATTGTCATTATAGGTCTCGCTCACATTCAAATTGATCAGGCGGCGAGTACAGTTTGGAAAGGTGGAATAAGACCGTCAACGCGCTTTATTTTCACGCTCGCATAACTTTGCGTTATGCCTGAAAGTTGACTTTAACTTGTTGATTATCAGTGAGTTAGATAACTGTCATCGCGCAACCAATCAACCAGTGCCTGGGTAATGGGCTCAAGTTTTCGACCGCTCGGAATCACCAGGTAATAAGCGTCTTTTGGCTTGACCACGTAGGGCGTGATTCTGATCAGTTCGCCACTGTTGAGACGGTGCGCGATCAGCCGACTCCATCCCAGTGCAATGCCGTGGCCTTGAATGGCCGCCTGGATCGCATCGTTGTAGGAACTGCAGCGAAATGAATAATTGAGCTTGGGGCGCATATCGCCCAGTTCCCGGCACCAACGGTTCCAGGTCATCCAGCCTTCAAGGGTGGAATCTGAGTCAATCAGCGCCGTGTCCAGAAAATCGGTAATGGATGAAGGTGCCGGGTTGGCGGCGAGCCAGGCCGGCGAGCAAACGGGAAACACTTCTTCATCGAACAGGAAGACCGAGCTGCCATCCTCCCATTTTCCATTACCGAAACGGATGGCCAGGTCGACGTCATCCCGATAAGAACTTGGCGAGACCTGCTGCGTCATCAGGCGCAATTTCAACTTCGGTTGCAGGGTGCGCAGAGCGATCAATCTGGGGAGTATTCTCAAGTGAGAGAACGCCTCCGTGCAGGCGATGGTGATCTCCTGCTCACCAATGCCCTCGGCAATTTTGTCGAAGACACTGGCCATGCGATGAATGGACTCAGCGACGACCAGATGCAGGATATAGCCTTCGTGAGTCAGCTTGATCGCCCGATGAAGCCGATGGAACAGCTTGGTCCCCAGGGTATCTTCCAACAACCGGATTTGTTTGCTGACGGCGGCCTGGGTCACGCCCAGCTCTTGGGCGGCCAGGGTGAAACTGGCCAATCGCGCCACGGCTTCGAATTCCAGCAACGCCGTCATCGACGGTATCAACCGCCGATAGCCCTTGACCTTTCTATCGATATCGCTGGGTTGCATAGGTGCGTTCCGACGTCGTTGCCTGGCGAATCAAGCCACCGAAGATTCCCTTGCGGGTTCAGAAGGCGCGGGCTGTGACAGGTTATGTCCAAGCAGTGCCCGATACAGTTCACCGTCGCCCAATATGCCCAGGACAGTACCGGCCTCGTTCTGCACGATCAGTGGATGGCCCGTTTCATAGCGAATCTGCAGGGCGTCGCGCATGGTGGTCGCTGCCGGCACGCAAGTTGGCTGTCGAGCCAGGGTCTCGATTGGCTGGGTCGGATTCCATGGTTGGACGTGCGCCGTCGTGGCGCTTTTTCGAAGGCTGGTCAAATGACCCTGCGGGTTCACCATCATCCACAGGTTTTGAGCTGTATCCAGGCAATATTCGTCGCGGACGAAAATGCACTGGTCCAGCGGGGTCATCAAACTTTTCGCACACAGCACATTCAACGGGTTGGTGTGGGCGACGAAGTTACGCACGTAGTCGTCAGCCGGGTTCAGCACGATCTCCTCGGGTTTGCTGTACTGGATGATTTTGCCGTCTTTCATGATGGCGATGCGCGTGCCCAGCTTCAGGGCTTCGTCCAGGTCATGGCTGACGAATACGATGGTCTTGTGCAGCTTGCGCTGCAGATCGAGCAACTCATCTTGCAGGCCTTGGCGGATCAACGGGTCGAGGGCGGAGAAGGGTTCGTCCATCAGCAGGATGTCGGCGTCCATCGCCAGGGCGCGGGCCAGGCCGACCCGTTGCTGCATGCCACCGGACAACTCGTCGGGCTTCTTGTTGCGCCATTGGGTCAGGCCCACCAGCTCCAGCTTCTCATCCACCAGCTTGCGGAGTTCTCTCTCAGGACGGCCCTGCATTTCCAGGCCGAAGCTGATGTTCTCGCGCACCGTCAGCCAGGGCATCAGGGCGAACTTCTGGAACACCATGGCGATGCGCTTGGTGCGCATCATCTTCAGTTCGGCGGGGGTACAGGAGGCGATGTCGATCTGCCGGCCTTCGTGTTCGACGAACAGCTTGCCGCGGCTGACGGTGTTCAAGCCGTTGATGCAGCGCAGCAGGCTGGATTTGCCGGAGCCGGACAGGCCCATGAGCACACAGATCTCGCCTTTGTTGATCTCCAGGTTGGCTTTCTCCACGCCAACGATCAAACCGGTTTTCTGAAGAATCTCCGGGCGGGAAAAACCTTTGTCGAGTAGATCCAGGGCGGGCTTCGGACGGGCAGAGAAGATGACGTCAACGTCTTCAAAACGGATGATGCTCATGCGTCACCTCTTTTCACGGCTTCACGTTGTTTGCAGATTCGGTCGAGGATGATGGCCAGCAGCACGATCGCCAGGCCGGCTTCAAAACCCATCGAGATATCGGCGGTATTGAGTGCGTTGACCACGGGTTTGCCCAGGCCATCGGCGCCCACCAGTGCGGCGATCACCACCATCGACAACGACAGCATGATGCACTGGGTGATGCCGGCCGCGATGCTCGGCATCGCATGGGGCAGTTCAATGCGCGACAGGAGCTGGCGACGGGAGCAGCCGAAGGCTTTGCCAGCGTCCATCAGTTCGTCCGGTACGTCGCGGATGCCCAGGTAGGTCAGGCGGATGGGCGCGGCAATCGCGAACACCACCGTGGAAATCAGGCCTGGGACTACCCCCAGGCCGAAAAGTGTCAGGGTCGGGATCAGGTACACGAAGGTGGGCACGGTCTGCATCAGGTCGAGCACCGGCCGCAAGGCTGCATAGAACCATGGTCGATGGGCTGCAACGATGCCCAACGGTACACCGATGACCACGCAGACAAGTGTGGCGAAGGTCACTTGGGCGAGGGTCTCCATGGTCTCCTGCCAGTAACCGAGATTGAATATCAGCAGGAAGGAGAGGGTGACAAAGAAGGTGAGACTGGCCTTGCGTTGGATGTAATAGGCAAGCAGCGCAAATACAGCGATCAACGCCAAGGGGTTGAACCAGAGGAGTGCGCTGGTAAACGCGGAGATGACGCCCGACAGCGACAGCGATATGGCGTCGAAAACTCCAGCACCATGTTGTGTCAACCATTCGACATACCGGGCGATATGTTCACCCAGTGGAAGCTTTTCTTGTGTAATCCACATATCACTAATCCGGCTGATGGAAAGAAACAGCACGCCAGCAACCGCCCGGGCGCAGCTCCGTGTGCCAGGTTCCAGGCAACACAAAACGACTGCGCGAGGCGTCGCGTGAGCAGTTATCGAAGTTTGGGCAGGGGATGAGTAACGGAAGACGCGTGTATCAAAGCCAGTCGCCCCGGCATTCTTTGGCCGGGTGTCGAGTGTCCTTCAGAGGTGTGCACTGCAAGATTCATGATGGCGGCTCGTTGTTGTTTTGGTTTGGAGTCCGTTGCCTGTGGAAGATAGTTATCCAGGTGCCTTTTGCTGACAAACCATTTTATGTCAGTGTCTCATGAGTTTTGATCATTAATTGTTCACCACTTCTCGGGCGAAAAAGTCAATCAAATGTACTCAGGTGTACATTCGACGGTCATCCGAGTACATTCACGTTACGCATTATTTTAAAGAAGGTAAGCAAAGATGCCCCAGGTAGGGAAGGCACGCGGCAAGGCCCAGGACGCAGGCTGGCGGGGCTCGCCGGAGGGTTGGCTGGAAGCGGCCTACGAGGCCCTGAAGGAATCGGGCATCGATGCTGTTCGAGTCATGCCGCTGGCCAAGCGCCTGGGCTTGTCACGCACCAGCTTCTACTGGTTCTTCGAGGATCGCGAGCAACTGCTGGCGGCGTTGCTGTCGCGTTGGCGAGAGACCAATACGGGGGGCTTGATCCGGCAATGTGAAAGCTATGCCGAAAGCATCTCCGAGGCGATCCTGAATGTGTTCGAGTGCTGGCTCAACCCACAATTGTTCGACTCGCAGTTCGAGTTTGCCGTGCGCAGCTGGGCGCTGCAGTCCGCTGAAGTGGCCCAGGAGGTCGCTGCGGTAGACGAGCAGCGAATGAACGCCCTGGCGAACATGTTCAAGCGCTTTGGTTATGACAGCCAGGGAGCTGATACCCGGGCCCGAACGATTTATCTGACTCAAATCGGCTATATCACCATGAATACGAGTGAGCTGATCACCGTGCGTTTCCAGCGCATCCCTCATTACGTGAGCATCTTCACCGGCAAAGTCCCCAAGCAGCGTGAGCTGGATCGTTTCTATGGGAAGTTCGGCTATGCCGAAAAAGAGCCCGGGGTCTTTGTTCCGTTGACGGACACTTTCGAAGGCAACGGCGATGACCAATGAGACCGTGGGGATCATTGGCGGAACCGGCTGGTTGGGCGGCGCGATTGCCAAGGCCGTCCTGGCAAAGGGACTGGTGCCGGCGGGAAACCTGATCATCTCCAATCGTTCGGGAAACCACCCGTTGGTCCAACAAGGTGCCAGTCTGGTCACGAACAACCAGGACCTGGTGGATCAAAGCGTCGTCGTGATCATCGCGGTTCGCCCCGAGCAGTTCGCCAGCTTGAACATCAATGCGACGGGCAAAACCGTGATCTCCTTGATGGCCGGCATCACGGCACAGGCAATTGCTACACAGACCATGGCGTCGGCAGTCGTACGGGCGATGCCCAATGCGGCGGTGGAAATCGAGCAGGCCTTTACGCCCTGGTATTGTTCGGGCGGGGTAGAGGCGACGACGAAAATCCTGGTGCAGCGCTTGTTTGAATGTGTGGGCACCGCTGCTGAAGTCCAGGAAGAAGACTTCATCGATTACCTCTCGGCACTCTCAGGCACCGGCCCGGCCTTTCCGGCCTTGTTGATGACGGCGCTGGCGAATCAGGCGATGCTGGCCGGTATACCTGGTGATATCGCGCAGCTTGCCGCGAAAAATGTAGTGGTCAACAGCAGCCAACTGCTGGCGAGCCGTGATGCCCAACAGATGATCGACGCCTTGGTGGCCTACCGCGGTGTAACGGCCGCGGCCTTGCAGGCGATGACCCAGGGGTATTTCGAAGAGCAGATTGGAAGGGCGTTGCAGGCAGGTGCCGCGGTGGCCCGCACGGGGCTTCAAGCCTGATAAAACGATCGGGGTCGGGTAACGGCCACCACCGCATCGCGAGCAGGCTCGCTCCCACATTCGATCTTCAGCGGACACAACATCCATGCCCAACACAAACCCTTTGTGGGAGCGGGCTTGCTCGCGAAGAGGCCAGCACATCCAACATATTCATTGACTGTGACACCGCTTTCGCGAGCAACCCCACCCCCAGATAAAAAACGGCACTCCTCCAAAAAACGAAAGGCGCCGTTTTCCTCAAGCCAACCTCAAATCCTATTCAGCCTTGAAGCAATACACCGCCAGCTTGTTCCCATCCAGATCCCGAGCATAAGCCGCATAGGCATTGTCCGCCCAGCCACGCGGGCCTGGCAGGCCTTCACATACGCCACCGTTCGCCAATGCAGCCGTATGGAACGCCAGAACCGCAGCACGGTTCGGTGCCTCGAAGCTCACCGTAACACCGTTACCAATGGTCGCCGGACTGCCATTGGCCGGGTTGAGTACAAAGAACGAAGGCTTATCGACGCCCCAGATGGAACCGGCCTCGTTGAGATCGGCAACACGCTTGAGGCCGATCTCTTTCAAGGTGGCATCATAAAACGCACGTGCTTTTGCCAGGTTGTTGGTGCCGACGGTGACATGGGTAAAAACAGACATCTTGGTTTCCTTTCTATGGGTAGTTGGACGATCGCCCGGCGCTCAGAAATGAATGACGGTGCGAATGCTTTGCCCGCTGTGCATCAACTCGAAGGCGTCGTTGATCTTGTCCAGGGGCATGTTGTGGGTGATGAAGGTTTCCAGCGGGATTTCCCCGCGGCTGGCCTTCTCTACATAACTGGGAAGCTCGGTGCGGCCCTTCACGCCGCCGAAGGCGCTGCCGCGCCATACGCGACCGGTGACAAGCTGGAACGGGCGGGTGCTGATTTCCTGGCCGGCACCGGCCACACCGATGATGATCGACTCGCCCCAACCCTTGTGGCAGCACTCCAGCGCCGCGCGCATCAGTTGCACATTGCCGACGCATTCGAAGGAGTAATCCACGCCACCGTCGGTGAGTTCGACGATGACGTCCTGGATGGGGCGGTCATCTTCCTTGGGGTTGATGAAGTCCGTTGCGCCCAATGACAGGGCAACGTCGCGTTTGGCTGGGTTGATATCGATGGCCAGGATGCGTCCGGCATTGGCCATTTTTGCGCCGATGATCGCGGCCAGGCCGATACCGCCCAACCCGAAGATCGCCACGCTGGCACCGGCTTCGACTTTTGCCGTGTTGAGTACCGCGCCAATCCCCGTGGTCACCCCGCAGCCGAGCAGGCAAACCTGATCCAGCGGCGCGTCTTTTGAAATCTTCGCCAGGGAAATTTCCGGCAGCACCGTGTATTCGGAAAAAGTCGAGCAGCCCATGTAATGGAACAGCGGTTGGCCTTCATAGGAAAAACGCGAGGTGCCATCGGGCATCAAGCCTTTGCCCTGGGTGGCCCTGACGGCCTGGCAGAGGTTGGTCTTGCCGGATAGGCAGAATTTGCACTGCCGACATTCAGCGGTGTAGAGCGGGATCACGTGGTCGCCGACTTGCAGCGACGTCACGCCTTCGCCGATGGACTCGACGACACCACCACCTTCATGCCCCAGCACCGTGGGGAAAATGCCTTCGGGATCGCTGCCCGAAAGGGTGAAAGCGTCGGTATGGCAAACGCCAGTGGCGATGATGCGAACCCGGACTTCACCGGCCTTGGGCGGCGCCACATCGATGGTGACCAACCGCAACGGTTCATTGGGCGCGAATGCGACCGCAGCCCTTGATTTCAAGGTCTGTGCTGACATGGAAGAGCCTCGTGTCGAATAGGAAAAATGGCCCCTGATCCAGGATCAGGGGCATGACTTCAGATGTCCTTGACCAGCCGCAGCGCATCGTAGATGGCCGCGTGGGTATTGCGTGCCGACACCGCGTCGCCGATCCGGAACAACTGGAAGCGGCCCTGCGGGTTGGTCACGATATTCTGGGTTTTGCCGGCGATCAGATCGTGTTGTTCCACCGCGCCGTTATTGCTCGAATGTGGGCGCAGTTCGAAGTACAAATCGTCCAGGGGCAGGGTGCCGTGGTTGACCACCACCTGATCGACCACACGCTGCTTGTGCACCTGGCCGTAATCGCTGCCGAAGTTGGCCACCAACTGACCATCGCGTTTCTCCACGGAATCGACCCGATAGGTGACCGTGAAGGTGACGTTCAGGTCTTGCAGGCTGCGCATGTAAGGTACCAGGTTCATCGCCATCACCTCCGGCGCAAACGACCGGTCCGGCGTGACGATCTCCAGTTTCGCACCGCTGTTGGCGATGACCTCGGCCGCCTGCAGCGCCGCATGGTCGCCGGCGTCGTCGAAGATCAGCACGTTCTGGCCGGGCTTGACGTCGCCGGAAATGATGTCCCAGGTCGACACCACCAGTTCATTGCCGTGCTTGAGTACCTCGGTATGGGGCAAGCCGCCGGTGGCGACGATCACCACGTCCGGCGCCTCGGCCATGACGGTTTCGGCTTCGGCCCAGGTGTTGAAATGGAACTTCACGCCCAGCCGTTCGCATTGCGTCATGCGCCAGTCGATGATGCTGATCATTTCGCGGCGACGCTCGCTCTGGGCAGTCAGGCGGATCTGCCCACCGGGCTGATCCGCCACTTCGAACACCGTGACGTCGTGGCCACGTTCGCCGGCCACCCGTGCCGCCTCCAGGCCCGCCGGGCCGGTGCCGATCACCACCACCTTGCGCTTGACAGCCGCCTTGGGGATTTCGTGGGGCATGGTGGTTTCGCGGCCAGTGGCGGCGTTGTGGATGCAATACGCAGCTCCGCCCTGATAGATGCGGTCCAGGCAATAGTTGGCGCCGACGCAGGGACGGATTTCTTCTTCGCGCTTTTCGATGATCTTGCGCACGATGTGCGGGTCGGTCATGTGCGCGCGGGTCATGCCGATCATGTCCACCTTGCCGGAGGCGATGGCGTGTCGCGCCGTGGCGACGTCCGGGATCTTGGCAGCATGGAACGTCGGGAAACCGGTGGCCGAACGAATCTCGCCGGCGAAATCCAGGTGCGGCGAGTTGCGCATGCCCTGGATCGGAATCACGTCGGTGAGGCCGGCATCGGTATCGATGTGTCCGCGAACGACGTTGAGGAAGTCCACCAGCCCACTGTCCTTGAGCATGTGGGAGATCTGCAGGCCATCGCTGGCACCGAAGCCGCCGGGCAGGTCTTCATCGCCGGTGTAGCGCACCCCGAGCAGGAAATCCTCGCCACAACGCTGGCGAATGCCGCGTAACACATCAAAAGTGAAGCGCATCCGGTTTTCCAGCGAACCACCGTAGGGCCCGTCGAGATCGTTGGTCAGTGGCGACCAGAACTGATCCATGAGGTGCCCGTAGGCCTGCAATTCCAACCCATCGAGACCGGCGGCCTTCATGCGCTCGGCGGCGTCCACGTAATCCTTGATGATCCGGTCGATGTCCCATTCTTCCATCTTTTTCGGGAAGGCCCGGTGGGACGCTTCGCGACGATGGGAAGGCGAGACGACCGGGAGCCAGTCGGCCTTGTCCCAGCGTGTGCGCCGTCCCAGGTGGGTCAGCTGGATCATCACCGCCGCGCCGTGTTCGTGGCATTCGTCGGTCAGGTCCTTCATCCATTTGACCACTTCATCCTTGTACGCCAGCACGTTGTTGAACACCGGCGGGCTGTCCCGGGAAACGGCGGCGGAGCCCGCCGTCATGGTCAGCGCCACACCAGCCTTGGCACGTTCAACGTGGTAGGCGCGGTACAGATCCTTCGGCATGCCGTCGACAGGATAAGCGGGCTCATGGGAGGTGGTCATGATCCGGTTCTTGAGGGTCAGGTGTTTGATCTTATAGGGCTGCAGCAGAGGATCGCTGGACATGGTGTTGCGCTCCGGGAACAGAACATCAGGCTTGGTTTGACATAACGGTATGTCGAATGTTCATGTGTGTCAACGATTGAGACACAGGTGTACATTTTTCTTGCGTGGTGGAAAAACCAGGATTACCATCCAGTCGAAACAGGGGGGATCCGGCGTATCCGGTCGGTCATCCCGCATCGATCCAGAGTGCAAGGGGGCTATGCAAAGAACTATGAAAGTGCTCGTTGCGGTAAAACGCGCCATCGATCCGAATGTGAAAGTCCGGGTGAAAGCCGACGGTTCAGACGTCGAGCTCAATGGCGTGAAGATGGCCTTGAATCCGTTCTGCGAAATCGCGGTGGAAGAGGCGATTCGCCTCAAGGAGAAGGGGCTGGTATCCGAAGTGGTGGTGGTCTCGGTGGGCACTTCGGCCGCCCAGGAGCAACTGCGCACGGCATTGGCACTCGGCGCGGACCGGGCGCTGCTGGTCGAGACGAGTGAGCTGCTCGAGCCGCTCAACGTCGCCAAGTACCTGAGCAAAGTGATCGATCAGGAAAAGCCGCAACTGATCCTGTTCGGCAAACAGGCGATCGACCAGGAGAACAGCCAGGTCGGGCAAATGGTCGCGCAGCTGATTGGCAGCGGTCAGGCCACTTACGCCTCGGCAATCAATCACGTCGACGGGCAATGGGTGGTCGAGCGTGAGGTCGACGGTGGCAGCCAGGTGCTCGCCCTCGCCATGCCGGCCGTGGTGACCTGTGATTTGCGCCTGAACCAACCGCGCTACGCCTCGTTGCCGAACATCATGAAAGCCAAGAAAAAACCGCTTGAAATCATTGCTGCTGACACCTTGGGCGCGAGCGTGAAGGAACACGCTCGATTGTTAGGGGTTGTCCCGCCTGCGGTGCGCAAAGCGGGCATCAACGTCGGTTCGGTGGCCGAGCTGGTGGATAAACTGAAAAACGTTGCGGGGGTGATTTGATGCGCACATTGGTGATCGCCGAGCACAGTGCAGGTCAACTGACGGCGGGTACGTGGAGTGCCGTGACCGCCGCCATGGCGCTGGGTGCCGGGACGGATTTGCTGGTGATGGGCGGGACGGACGCCTCGGCAGTGGCGCAACAGGCAGCACTGACACAGGGCCTGGACCGGGTGCTGCTCGCACAAGGTGCGATGTTCGAAAACGCCCTGGCTGAAAATGCCCAACCGCTGATCACTTCACTGGTGGCCGAGGGGTATACGCACGTCGTTGCCGACGCCAGCAGCATAGGCCGCAATGTGTTGCCGCGGGTCGCGGCCAGCCTGGATGTCGGCATGCTCTCCGACGTCACCCACATCGTTTCGGCGGACACCTTCCAGCGTCCCATTTATGCCGGCAATGCCATCGCCATGGTGCAGTCCCTTGACCCGATCAAGTTGCTGACCGTTCGTGCCTCGGCGTTCACCCAGGCCTTGTCCCATGAGCATCGTTGCGAAGTGGTGGCGGTGGAGGGCGGGCAAAGCGCAAGCAACGTGCGTTTCGTGAGCGAACAACTGACGGCCAGTGAAAGGCCCGATTTGTCGAGTGCCCGCGTCGTTGTTTCCGGTGGCCGCGGCATGCAATCCAAGGAACATTTCGCCTTGATCGAGCGTGTGGCCGACAAGCTCGGTGGTGCCGTAGGGGCCTCGCGTGCCGCGGTGGATTCGGGTTTTGCCGCCAATGATCTGCAGGTCGGGCAGACGGGGAAAATCGTCGCGCCAGAGCTTTACATCGCCGCGGGTATCAGCGGCGCCATTCAACATTTGGCGGGCATGAGTGGCTCGAAGGTCATTGTTGCGATCAACCAGGACGCCGAGGCGCCGATTGCCCAGGTGGCGGATTACATGTGGGTGGCGGACTTGTTCGAGGCCTTGCCGGCGCTCGAAAAAGCATTGTGAGTGCTTACATTTATAAGTTCCGCCAAAGGGCGGAGGAGGGCCGAGCCACCGGAATACATGAAGAGTTTCCCCATAACTAGAATTTATCCATGCACAACATAAGATCCCTCGAGGGTGTAATGGCTCTGCTTTGATGAGGGAACGTTAATTCTTCTGCTGCCCTGCCAATAACTATTAATACAGTATGCGGAGATGCACCATGATTACGTTATCCAGTAAAACTTGTATCGGCTGGCTTGCTGGCCTGGCGATGGCCGCCGGTAGCCTGACGGTTCACGCCGAGGAACCCACGCCTATCCGTATTGGATGGGTGAATTGGTCGGATACGGAAATCGCTGTAAAGCTGGCAGATACGGCATTGCGCGACCACTTGAAGCAACCGGTCAAATTGGTGCTCGCCGATATCGGCATTCAGTTCCAGGCCCTGGCTAACGGCAATATCGACCTGATTCCGATGGTCTGGCTGCCGAGCACTCACAAGGCGTTCTACGACAAATACCAGGACAAGCTCGAAGACCTCGGCGTGCTGTATGAAGGTCGGATCGGCATGGCGGTGCCAACGTCCATTCCAACCAGCGAGATCGCCAGTGTCGAGGATCTGAACAAACCAGAGGTGCGGGAGAAACTCGGCGGCAAGATCCTGACTTCGGAAGTGGGTAACGGCCAATACAAGCTCACGGAAAAGGCCATCCAGGAATATAAGCTCGATGGTTACAAGATGGTCGCTTCTTCAGAGTCTGGAATGCTGAGCGAGCTGGATCGCAACATCAAGCGTGACAAATGGTCGTTGATCAACGCCTGGAGTCCCCACTGGATGTTCGCCAAGTGGCCGCTGCGCTACCTGGATGATCCGAAGCAGATTTTCGGTGGCTCTGAGCAGATCCATGCGGTTGCCCGCAAAGGCTTCAGCGCCGAGCATCCTGATGTCGCCCGGTTCTTCGCCAACTTCAAGATCCCCAAGGCTGACCTTGAGAAGTTGATGTCCACCGCCCGTGACAGCTCGGCAGACAAGGTCGTTGCAGAGTACTACGCCGCCAACAAGCCCCGCTTCGAGGCGATGTTCGGCAGCCAGACCGCTTCCGCGACACCGTCACAGTAATGGCTGTTGCTGTCCAATAGTTGTGTTGCAGTCTGGTGCCCTTGGTGAAGGGCATCGGATGCATTGAGCGAATATTCAGGCGAAACCCTTGAAGACCACAACTTATCGTCGTTTTACCGTTGATGAAGCGATCGACTGGGTGACGCATCTCTGTGAAGCGAAGGGCTGCTCACCCGCGGTTGCCCTCTCATTGGCTCACGCCACCGTGGCTGCGCAAGCGCGCGGTAACCAGGCCGTGGGGTTTCGCCACCTCGCCGATTACTTGCCGGGCTTTTCTTCCGGACGAATCAATCCACGTGCCGAACCACGCATCTCCCGCGCTGGCGCGATTATCTTCAAGTCCGATGCCCAAGGCGGAATTGCCCAACTGGGTGTCGATCGCTGTTTCGATTCGCTGTGCCATGCCACGCACGCCAATGGTATGGCAACGCTGAGCCAGTGCAACAGTTTCACCAGCGGTGAACTGGGTGACTACACGTTGCGGTTTGCCCAGGCCGGGCTGATTGCATTGGCGGTCGCAAACGGGCCGGCCCTGGTCGCCGTTCCTGGTGCCAAGGGCAAGACCTACTCGACCAATCCGCTTTCATTTTCCGCGCCCTCAGCCGACGGCATCCCGCTGATGTTCGACCAGGCGTGCAGTGCCGCGGCATTCGTGAATATCGCCCACGCCGCTTCGACGGGCAGCGATATCCCTGACGGTTGGGCGATGGACCAACAGGGCAACGGCACACGTAATGCCTTGGCGGCGTTGAGCGGTGCGCTGCTACCTTTTGGTGGCCATCGTGGGGCCAATCTGATGCTCATGGTCGAGGTTTTATCGGCGGGGCTCACGGGGGCCAATTGGTCGTTGGATGCGCCGGATTTCAACCAGGGAAACCAGACGCCTGGCTGTGGCCTGTTGATCCTGCTCCTGGCGCCGAAATTCTTTTCAACGGGATTCGAGCAGCGGCTCTCAAGCCAACTGGCCCGCCTGACGCAGATGGGCGTCCACAGGCCGGGATGGGAACGGCAACACTCAACGCTCACCGCACAGAATGATGGGATCAGTGTTCCCGTAGACCTGTTGGAACAGCTGAGCCGTCTATAAGCCAATGGGATCGAAAACGATGATGAACAGCACTGAAGACCCATCGTGGGACCAGGACATTATCAGCAGCGGCGACGTGCTCAGGCGTTCGCTTCAGGACGTCCTGTCAGGCAATGCCAGCGATAAGGCGCAAGCACATATCGCATCTCTTGCTACGGCCCTATGGACGATCAGGAAGACGGCGGAAACTTCAAATGCGCTGCCGGGTTTCCTGGAGGGGCATTTATCCGAGGCGCTCGGCGCTGCGCCAAGCGCCAACGAGCACTTAGTGTCGATACGCGACGCATTAGGCGCGCTCCTGCCCCATGTCACCTGGATAAACCGCCAAGCCCGGGCCGACCAGGACGGCGCGTTCGTGGAGCGTCATCGCCACGGGATGATCGCCGGCCCGGGTGGATTATTTGAATGTACTACCTTGACCTTGGGGTTGGCGCTCATGATGCCCGAGACCTGCTACCCCTATCACCAACACCCGCCCGCCGAGTTCTATCTCGTTCTGTCGCCAGGGGAGTGGTATCGGGAGGATGTGGGATGGTGGAGTCCCGGGGCAGGGGGCCTTGTATTCAATCCGCCATCCTGTGTCCATGCAATGAAGTCGACGGATGTTCCACTTCTGGCACTGTGGGGCTTGATGCATGAGTGACTCGTTACAAGAATCAATGAGCTCGCCATTCGGAGGAGGCAAAATGAAGGTCACCACGCAAGGCGTAAAGTTGAACGAAGAAACGCGGGCGAGGCTGAAGTCGGCGTCAGCCAAATTGGACCGCACCTCCCACTGGTTCATGAAAAAGGCCATTCTGACGTTTATTGAGAAGGTTGAGGCCGGGGCGGGTATCGAAGAGTTTGTAGCGGTCGAACTGTTGGACAAAGACACGAAACGCCACAGTATCACGCGACGGCTTTGCAAAGATTGCGGTAGCAACGGTGTGTCTTGATAGGCGCGAGACAGGAGAAACGTTTCCAGGAAAATACCCGGCGCCTTGTCAGCAGACGCTATATTTCGTAACGACTTTCCTTTGAAGGCGGACAGCCGAAGAGGGTGCTGTAGCACTTGCTGAAGTGCGGGGTAGAAACGAAGCCGCAGGCGATGGCGACATCAGTGACGCTCAACCTGGAGTTCTGTAGCAGGCGTCGTGCCTCGGTCAGTCGTAGCTCCAGATAATACCGTTGGGGAGACATATTGATTTGTTTTCGAAACAGACGTTGGATCTGGCGCTTGGAAAGTTGAACGCATTGGGCGAGCAGATCCAGGCCTAATGGTTCTTCAAGATTGCACTCCATCAATGCAATGACTTCTCGCAAGGATGCACTGACTTTGCGGTCCAGCACCTTTGCCGAGGTACGGAATCGAGATTCATGATCCAACAGTTCAAACACGGCATCCGCGAGGTTCTGATCGAGCGCGGCGTAAAGCCACTTCATCATGATTTGAAACGCGCCGGCAGGGTTTGACGCGGTGAGCCGGTCCCTGTCGAACACCACCGTGTCCAACGTCACCGTTGTCTTGGGTGCACACTCTGACAATGCCATACGTTGTTCGGCATGAATGGCGCATCGATAACCATCCAGCAGTCCTGCCTTGCCCAGGTACCAGGCGCCGTTCCATAAACCACCGAGCGCAATGGGCATGTTCGCAAGCTTGGTCAGAAGCGTTATCAGCCCGTTGGGGAGTACCCTGGGCGTGCGTAGCCCGCCGCAGACAACCATCAAGTCCAGTGCCGCGATTCTGATATCGGTCAACGGTGTGTCTGGCCTGATAGGGATTGCCAAATCGCTGATCACTTCAGAGTCGTTTCGACTGAAAGTATGGACTTTTATCGATCCGGGCTGGATGAGGTTGGCGGTTACCAGCACGTCCAGGCATTGGGTGAAACAGGTCAGGGAAAAGTTATCGAGCAACAGGAATCCCACGCTCGATATTTTCTGGGGCTCAATCATCTGGTTCATGAGGTATGCTTCGTATCCCGCAGGAAACTGTCATCGAAAGGGTAGCGGGTGAGTAATTCATAGCCGGTTTCAGTGACCAGTAATTGGTTCTCCAACTTGATGCCATCGCGGCCGCCCACTTCACCCACGTACGCTTCGACACACAGGACCATGCCTGCTTGCAGCTCGCCCTCGTATCCGTAGGATTCCAGGTCCTCGGGGTAGCGGATACTGGGGTACTCGTCGCACAGGCCGACACCATGGAACAGCACGCCGTACCGCTGGGCGCGGCAGGGCTCGGGTAGCCGATGCGCCTTGGCGGTCAGTTCCGTGAAGCGCACACCAGGTTTGATCAGTTCGGTGTTGTGGGTGATATGGTCATGGGCAATTCGATACAGGCGTTTCTGTTCGGCCGTGGGCTCCAGCCCTCCGCAAATCCAACTGCGGGACATGTCCACGCACATGCCGTAGGTGCCGATCAGATCCGTGTCGAACGACAGCAGGTCGCCGTCGCTCAACACTCGTGGGCCTGACTCCTGGAACCAGGGGTTGGTGCGAGGACCGGAACTGAGGATCCGGGTCTCGATCCATTCGCCACCACGGCGGATATTGCCGGCGTGCAGGGCGGCCCAGACATCGTTCTCGGTCACGCCAGCGCGCATTGCCTGGTGCATTTCAGCCACTGAAGCTTCGCACGAAGCCACCGCGCAGCGCATCGCCTTGATTTCCTCCGGTCCCTTGATCATGCGCGCGAACTCGGTCACTTCCTGGCCGCTGCAAATCTCGATCGCCAGGGCATCCAATGCGCGCACGCCGACGACTTCGATTCGATCGACCGCAAGCCGGCGGTTGGCTCCGGCGTGTTGGCGCAGTAACTCGTCAATCTGTGCGGCGAAATGCCTGGCGTGTCGATCCGTGTGCTCGCCGGTCTCGAAAAAGAAAAAGATGCGCCGCTGCGCAATTCTGTAACTAGCGGCAAGTGGGCGGAAAGGTGATCGCAGCCATGGAAATCCCACAAAACAACATGCCCGCTGGCGGCGACGAAGCATGCCCGTGCGGGGTTATGGGTCGTCCATAACTGCATGTTGGTGGTATCGGTCGCGTAGCGAATATTCAGTGGATCGAATAACAGAATCCCCCCCAAGTCGCGGGCGACCAACTGATCCACGATCCGTTGCAATCGGTACGTACGCAGGGTGGGCAAATGGGGCGGCTCCAGGCCCAAACGCTCCCACTCCGCGAACGCCAGGGGAGTGGGGCCTATTTCGACGCGGTCGTTGTCATTGACCGAGCCATCTTTTTTTAATGCAGTTGCACGCTGCCTGGCCGGGTCGATGCGCCGAGCATTGGCTGGAATCGAAAAAGGTGAAGTTGTCATGATGGGATCCATACGCTTGAACACCTAATCCGATCACCGCTTGCGTGGAGCGGTGACCGGTGTGCTGAACGCTGTCAGTACAGCCCGTGCTCGATCAGGTTACGAAGCATCGATCCAGATGGTCTTCAGCTCGGTGTACTGATCATGAGCCCAGACGGATTTGTCGCGACCACCAAAGCCAGACTCCTTGTAGCCGCCGAACGGCGTGGAGGCGTCGCCTTCACCGAAACAGTTGACCGTGACCACGCCCGCACGAATCTCCCGCGACAGGCGCAAAGCGTTACGCAGGCTGCCGGTGTAGGCGGATGCCGCCAGGCCGTAGACCGTGTCGTTGGCAAGCTCGATGGCTTGGTCGAGGGTACTGAAACTGGTCACGCTCAATACCGGCCCGAAGATCTCCTCGATAAACAGGCGACTGTCACGTTCGACGCCGTCGATGATCGTCGGCTGCACGAACACACCGGACTCGGTCTCGCCCCCTTGCATCACATTGAGTTTGTGCTCGGCTGCGTATTCCAGATAAGAACGAACCTTGTCGAAATGGGTTTTGCTGATCATGGCGCCGAGGCGATTTTCAGGATCCAGTGGGTCACCCATTTTCCAGTCGCGCAGATGTTTGCTGATCAATTGCAACAATTGATCCTTGACGTCTTTATGGACAATCAGCCGTGAGGAGGCCGAGCAGTTCTCGCCCATGTTCCAGAAAGCCCCGGCCGTCACGTACTGGGCGACTTGATCGAGGTCTTCGCAGTCATTCATCACCACGGCGGGGTTTTTACCCCCCAGTTCCAGCACCACGCGCTTGAGGTTCGACTCGGACGCGTACTTGAGGAACAACCGGCCCGTGTCGGTCGAACCGGTGAAGCTGACCATCGCCACATCCATGTGCCGACCGATTGCCTCGCCAGCCTCCCGGCCACCGCCAGGGGTAATATTGAATACGCCTGCCGGAATGCCGGCCTGATGGGCCAGCTCGGCAACACGCAGCGCGGTCAGGGTGGTTTCCTTGGCCGGCTTGACCACGATGGAACAGCCGGCCGCCAAGGACGGGCCAATCTTCCAGGCCAGCATCAACAAGGGGAAGTTCCACGGCAGGACCAGACCAACGACACCGATCGCTTCGCGCACCACCATAGTTACCGCACCGTGGCCGGTCGGCGCGGTGCTGTCGTACACCTTGTCGATCAACTCCGCATGCCAGCGCAGGGTATGGATGGTGTCGGGCACATCGACGTTCTGGCATTCGCTGACTGGCTTGCCACTGTCCAGGCTTTCCAGCACGGCGAGCTCGTGGGCGTTGTCTTCCAGCAATTGGGCGAAACGCAGGAGCACCTGCTTACGTGCGCCGGGTGACAGCTTATGCCAGCGACCATCCTCGAACGCTTGTTTGGCGGCAGCCACGGCTACGTCGACGTCACGGGTATCGCACGCCGCTATCTCTGCAAGCTGTTCACCCGTGGCAGGGTTCGTCGTGATGAAGGTTTTTCCAGAGAGTGCGTCACGGAACTCGCCGTTGATGAATGCCTGGGTAGGGAATTTCAACTGGGCGGCGATGGCCGCGTACTGTTCCTTGGTCAGTAAATCAGCCATTTCAGGCACCTCCAGTGATCTGCGCGATGTTGCGCTTGAGTTCGGTGACGACGCCTTGCAGCGCCTGCTTTTCCTCAGGGTCCAGGCCGTGCAGAGGGGCGCGCAGGCCACCGGTGCTCAAACCGTTCAGTTCACAGCCGTACTTGATGGACTGGACAAATTTCCCGCCTTCCAGAAAGTCCATCAGCGGCATCATCGCTGCCATGATGCGACGGCCTTTGTCGAAGTCTTTCTCGACAACGCAGGCCTCGTATAGCGCGACATGCTCGCGGGGAATGAAGTTGGAACCGGCACACACCCAACTGCGGGCGCCCCAGGCGAAAAACTCCAGGGCTTGATCGTCCCAACCGCAAGACAGGGCAATGTGCGGGTATTTGCAGGCCAAACGGTGCATCTGGGCCATGTCACCGGAGCTTTCCTTGATGGCGACGATGTTTTTCACATCGCGGACCTCATCAAAGAACGCCTCGCCCATGCTCACACCCATGCGGCCTGGATAGTTGTAAAGCATGATGGGGAGACCGGCGGAGCGGTCCACCGCCTTGACATGCAGGGCGATCTCTTTTTGCGTAGGCAGTGCATAGGGTGGCGAGCCCACCAACAACGCATCGGCCTTGATGGCCTTCGCCGCTTCGGCGTAGGCGACCGAGTCTTCAGTGCGGATGGCGCCGGTACCCACGATCAGCGGCAGACGGCCGCGCAGCACGTCCTTGGCCTGGACGGCCAGGTCGAAACGCTCCTGAGCGGTGTGGGCATAATATTCGCCGGTTGAGCCGCCGATAATGATGCCGTGTACCTTGGAGTCCACCAGATACTCCAGGACGTCGGCGAAGGCGGTCTTATCGATACTGCCGTCAGAGGTCAGGGGCGTAACGGCCGGTGTGTAAATGCCTTCAAATTTCATCAATCTCGCTCCAGTTAGTGTCACTGCCTATCAAGCGGCGCTAGCTCGATAGAGTCAGCGCAGCCAATCTTTAAACCAAGGGAGGCCGCTTGTTGAAAGTCAAATGAACGACTTCAACTTCTTCAAATTGTCGGACCGGATCAACTTTCTTTACCCGCTCGGTACTGTCCCCAGCGCAAACTTATATTGACGCCTGCTGAAACCAGCGGCGCGGGTGGGTTAGGGCAGGGGCCGGGTGATTTCAAGACGAAAGCAATGAGCTCGGATTGTTCACCGGCCAGCCAATCAGCCAAGAGTTTGCCGGTCGCCGTCCCGCGGGTAACACCTAATCCGTTGCAGCACAGTGCCCCGTAGACGTTAGGTGAAAGTTCGCCGAAATAACCCATATGGTTACGTGAAAGAGCCAGTGCGCCGCCCCAGGTATAGTCGAACTTCATCTCAGGCAACATGGGAAAGCGTTGTTCGAAAGAGGCCTGATGCCGGGCGACAAAGCGTTTCAAATACTTTGCATCGCTGCGGCCGTCCGGGTTAAAGCTGAAACTGTTACGGATCAAAAGACGGTTATCCGGTGTGCGACGTACCGTGGTACCGAATGGATCCGCAGGAATGACACCCCAATAAGGCCTGCCACCGAGACGAGCCTGTTCTTGCTCGGTCATGGGGCGGGTCAGACTGGCGTAGGTGAACACCGGCAGCATTCGGCCCTTAAGGAAGCCAAAACTCATGCCAAAGGCATTATTGGTCAGGATCAGCTTGTCGGCGGTGATTGAACCCGCGGCGTGCTTGAGCACGGTCTTGGTGCCGTACTCCACATGAGTGATCGCAGTGTTTTCATACAGCGTCACGTTACTGGGGAGGCTGTCAGCCAAGCCTTTTACAAGCGCTGAAGGCTGGAGCAAAGAAGTCCCCGGCGTAAATAATGCTTTGCGGTAGAAGTGCGTGCCGATGTGTTCGGGCAGTTCGCTGGCCTCGATCATCTGATAGGGCTGATCCAGTTTATCGAGTCCGCGACGATAGGCCTCCAGAACGGCGATGCCTCTTGGTTCAACGGCGGCCTGATATTTGCCGCAATGTTTCATTTGGCAATCGATGCCATGGCGTTCAACCAACTCTTTTAAATAGCCCAGGCCACTCAGGTTCAGCTTTAGCGTTGTTTTGGCCGTGGCGATGTCGCCTATGTAATCCTCGGCGGCGATGTCATGGGGCAAGTCGATCGCGAACCCGGCATTGCGACCGGAAGTACCAAAGCCCACTTCCTGGGCGTCAACCAACACGATCTGATCGTCGGGGAAATGAGTTGCGAGCTGACGGGCGGCGGCAAGCCCTGTGAAGCCGGCACCGACAATGACCCAACGGGCGCAGCTATAGCCTTGATGGACGGGCTTGATCTGGCGCCCCTTGCTCAAGTGATACCACCCGCAAGTTTGATCATCGGCAGGTAACGAAGAGACTTTCAACATTTCAAGATCCTGTTCATTCAACCGATCCGATGCCAGTCATGCAAAAAAGTGTTTGGTAACTTCACGTGAACTGAGTGTTTAGCGGTCGTCACGGTTAAGTTTTTTGCAGTTTTAATTGGCTGTAGGGCTGGGGCCAAATTTATTCTGGTGATTACTTAATATCCAACAACATTTAATGGAGAAAACAGATAACCCTCCGTTATAAGTAATCGAAACGGGTCTTTCGGTTGGTTTTCACTCGTTAAATTCTACGTGGAACGGAATGTCATTAAAGGGGCGGGCCAGTCATCGACTCGTCCCGCCTCTTATTCGTATTAATTTTCAGCTTGTGTCGCAGCAGCGCGAGCGGTTTGCAACCATGCATCAAATTGCTGGCGATGGGCGGCTACCCACTCCTTGGCGTGACGACGGATATCAGCCGGTTTTTTCTCGCCCTGTTGCATTTTCAAATTCTGGGCACTTTCGTCGGCCGTGGTAATTTGCATGATCGAAAGGAACTTCAAGGCCGCCGGATTTTTCTCGGCGAAGTCTTTGTTCAATACGGCCTGGACTTTGTCTACTGCAAAGCCGAGATTCTTGCCCTTGTACATCGTGTCGACATCATTGTTGCCATCAGGCAAGTCGGTTTTCGGTACTTCCAGCCATACCACGTCCTTGTCTTCGACCAAGACAGTGGCGATCCACTGGGGGACCCAGGTGAAGTAGAGAATCGGCTGCCCTTCCTTATAACGAGTGATGGTGTCCGCCATCAGTGCGAAATAAGAACCCTGGTTGACGGTGACCGTTTTTTCGAGGCCGTAGGCCTTCATGTGGTGCGCGATGACCAGCTCGCAGCCCCAGCCAGGATTGCATCCCGTCAGGTCTGCTTTCCCGTCGCCGTTGGTGTCGAACAGTTTGGCGATTTCCGGTTTTTTCAGGTCGGTGATGTATTTGATGCCATGGGCGTCAGCGGTCTTTTTGTCGATCAAATAACCTTGGAGTACGCCGGGCATGATGTCGCCCGCCTTGACCATGGTCTTATCGCCCCCGGCCTGCTGGTAGAACTTATCGTGCAATTTGTCCCACAAGTGCACCGTAAAGTCCGCATCACCACTCCCCAGGGCCATCATCATGACGCCGTACTCGGTCTCCTTGGGGTCCTCCACTTTGTAACCCAGCTCTCGAAGACCTTCCATGGCCACTTCGCCACGGAATCGTTCTTCAGCAATAGAGGGGAAGATGGGGGTGACCTTTACCCCGTCTCCCGGTTGGTTCGCCGAGGCGTTGGCGCACAGGGACATGGCTGCTATGGCAAGGGCTGTAGCGCAATTGAGAATGCTGCGGGAAAGCTTTAATTCAGACATTGTCGCGTACCTTTTTTGGGTTTTTATCTTCAAGAGCGGCAGATTCGAATAGGAAGGTTTAAGCGGTCTTGCTTCGCCCCGCAGGCTGTTTCGCGCCGAACAGGCGCAGCAGAAGACCTACGGGACCGGTGTGATACCAGCGCAGGCTCGGGTCGGCTCCGGTGCGCGCGCCCATGGCTTGGGTCAAACGGTCAAGGAAGATGGCGAGCAGCACCAAGCCTGTCCCGCCGACTGTGGCCAAGCCCATATCCAGGCGGCCAATGCCGCGCAGGACCATTTGGCCAAGGCCGCCCACCGAGATCATCGAAGCGATCACCACCATCGACAGCGACAGCATCAGGGTCTGATTGAGTCCAGCCATAATGGTTGGCGTGGCGAGTGGTAACTGAACGCGGGTCAGCATCTGCCGCGGTGTGCAGCCAAAAGCCCGGGCCGCTTCTATTTTGTCCTCCGGTACCTGGCGGATGCCCAGGTTCGTCAGGCGCACCAGAGGGGGAAGGGCGAAGACAATGGTCACAAGGATGCCCGGCACGTTGCCTATGCCGAACAGCATGACGACAGGCACGAGATAAACGAACGCCGGCAATGTCTGCATGGCATCGAGTACGGGCCGCAGGACCTTTTCCAAATTGTCACTGCGGGCGCAGAGAATACCCAGGGGTATACCCAGCAGGGCGCAAAAGAACACCGACGTCAGTACGAGCGCCAGGGTGGTCATCGATTCGGACCAGACACCGATAAGGCCCAGCAGCGTGAGCGTCACAAAGCACAGCAACGCCATGCGTTTACCGGCTAGCTGCCATCCCAGCAATGAAGACAGGAGGATCCCGATGCTGGGTGGAATGCTTTGCAGAGTGTATTCGACGCCGTTCAGTACCTGGTCAATCGGCCAGCGGATGGCGCGGAACACATCGCGAAAGTTGTGCACCAGAAAATTGAGGCTGCTTTCCACCCAGTCACCCAATGGGATGGTGGCGACTTGAAACGGGTCGAGAAAACTGAAATCGGACATCAGGGCTTACCTCTTCATCATCACCGCAGCGGCGTTATGAAGGCCGCAGGTACTTCAGGTCAGGGACGCGCCAGCGTAGAGGGGCGCGCCTGTATTAATGGCGGCTCAGCGTTTGCAGTAACTCGCTCTTTGACAGGGTCCCGGTGAGTGCGCCCGAACGGTCGAGTACAGGGACCGGGTAGGGCAGGTTGGCTGCGATTTCCAGTACTTCGTGCAGGGGGGTATCGGTAAATACGGGATGCTGTTGGTGCTGGGTGTAATGCGTGCTGCTACCCGCGCCGCTGGTATCGATATCCACCACCCCGAGCAGTTGCCCGCCTTCATCGATCAAGTAACCAAACGGTAGGCCGGCCTTGAACTGTGGCGCTTGGCCGTTCAGCTTGCGAACCCATTCAGGATCGAGCCTGGCCACGTCGCCTGCCTTGAGAATCCGCGAGCTGTCGAAGCCTTTGAAGAAGGTGCGTACATAGTCGTTGGCCGGTTGACTGATCAGCTCTTGAGGCGTGCCGATCTGTACCACCTGGCCGCCCTCCATGATCGCGATGCGGTGACCGATACGAACAGCTTCCTCAATATCGTGGGAAATGAAGATGATGGTTCGCTTCTGCTCGGCCTGCAGGCGAATGAGCTCTCCCTGCATCTCGCTGCGGATAAGCGGATCCAGGGCGGAAAAGGCTTCGTCCATCAGGAGGATGGTCGGGTCGTTGGCAAGCGCACGGGCCAGGCCCACCCGTTGCTGCATGCCGCCGGAAAGTTGATGCGGATAACTGTGCTCCTGACCGGCCAGACCGACTTGGGCGAGGGCTTCCCTGGCGCGGCTATGTCGTTCCTTTTCACTGATGCCGGAAATCTCCAGGCCAAAGGCGGTGTTTTCCAGAACGCTCATGTGCGGCATCAAGGCAAAGGATTGGAACACCATGCCCATCTCTTTGCGGCGGACATCAAGAAGGGCTTTATCAGCCAGCCCGGTAATTTCGCGACCGTTCAGATAAATACTGCCTGACGTGGGCTCGATAAGGCGGTTGAACAATCGCACCATCGTCGACTTCCCAGAACCCGAGAGCCCCATGATCACAAAGATTTCGCCACGCTTGACCGCGAAGCTGGCGTCGAAAACACCAATGACCTGGCCTGTTTTCTCAAAGACTTCTTTTTGCTTGCCCCGGCGGCGAGCATTCTCATCGCCGTTTCAGGCTCTGCGCCAAATATTTTAAAAACGTTCTTAACAGAAATGATTTCGTCTGGACTAGTCATCGCGTCCCTCCTTTGCGTGTAACGCTACAAGCGCGCGAAATCGAATCGAGCTCGAGCGTTGGTAATTTAGGCGGGCAGTAATAAAAGATAGATTTGCGCATGACGTGTACCTGTTTTTTATTGTTTGCCCTTGGGCTCGGGCTTTTTTTCAATCTATAAGTATCCCGATCTTAAATCCAACAACATTTACAGGGCTTTATGGATAACCTAACGTTATCGAGGCCCGCCGAAACGACCGTCTTGGCGCAATCACGACGCTTTTGTATGGCCTGGGCTAGGCTATTGGGTTACGCTCCGCCGCTTTCGCGGATGATAGGAGTATGAGGGCTTACCATGCTCAGCAGACACGTTGACCCCGATACATTACTGCTTAGAATGCCTTCCCTTCGGGCTGTCCGAGCATTCGTCGCCGCCGCTAAATATGAAAGCTTCACTCGGGCGGCGGAGGCACTGTGTGTATCGCAAGCAGCGATCAGTCGGCAGATTCGAGAGCTTGAGGAGTCGTTGGGCGCTCAGTTGTTTATGCGTGCCGGGCGCACGGTAGAACTAACCGCCGAAGGAAAAATCTTTTTTGAAGCTGCGCAACTATCGTTCGTTAATATTGCCCAGGCGGCCGAAAGGATTCGTACCGCTCCGACGCAGAAACATATCCTGACCGTTTGTTGTTCGCCCGCCTTCTCTGCATTATGGCTGTCCGAACATCTTCCAGAGTTTCGGGCGACTAACCCGGATATTGAGTTCAACCTGATCACCACTCAAAACTTTGTGAATATGGAGCCTGGCATAGAACCGGACATCATCATCTCAAAGATTAGCAAGGTGGGGGATGGGTATAAGAGTTATCAGTTGTGCCACGATATTATCTACCCGGTGTGCTCGCCAACGTTTTTGGATATGCATCCCGAATTGACCTCGCTTGAAGGGGTGCGCGATTCTTCGCTACTCAATCTAAGTCCCTATGGACGGTCGGGCGTGGCTGAGCATGTGGACTGGGGGGTGTGGCTGGCGTTTCTGAACGTTGATATCGATGAGCGTCCTGCCGACTGTCCGCCCATTTTTCATGCCAATGATTACAACCTGATCATGAACATGGTCTTGACCCATCAAGGCGTCGCACTGGGCTGGAACCAGCTTGTCGGTGCCATGGTCGAGAGAGGGCAGCTCGTTCGCCCCGTCGAACATCAGGTGACGCTTCGAAACAGTCTTCATTATGTGGCCTGTAATGAAAGGACTGAATACGAAGATGCCTGTCGGAGAGTGCGGGACTGGATTCTTTCAAAGTTTTCCAGGTGGAGCGTATGAGTATTTAAGTCTTCTCGGTCGGTGGTGATGGTAAGCAAAATATTGTCTGGATTCAGTCGGTCATAACGCTAAGTTATCAGTTGAGCGACGAAAATGTAGTTTTGTCGACTGGATAGGCTGTCGTACCCTTTGTGTTAAACATGGCTAAAACATGCGTATTCAGCGGTTGCGTTGGACGGTTTTCCGCGCAGGATTCGTTGGCCATGACACCGTTTTCTGGGCGTACTTGCCATTAACCGTCAGGTTGATGTGTAGAGGATAATAATGAATACCAAGGCATCCGTGATCGACCTGATTCAAAAGCGTAAGGCGCGCCACGCGCTTCCCCGTGAACTGTATATTGAACCTGAAGTTTTTCGTCAGGATCTTGAGCAGATCTGGCACAAGGACTGGATTTTTGCCGGGCATACTTTTGAGCTTGAAAAGCCCGGGCAATACTTGACCTTGCAGATTGGTGATTATCCAGTCTTAATCATCAGGGATAAAAGTGGCCAAGTCCGGGCTTTTCACAATGCTTGTCGTCATCGTGGCTCTAAAGTTTGCGAGCACGCCCAAGGTAAAGTCGCTAAATTAGTTTGTCCTTATCATAAGTGGACGTTCGAACTGGACGGCAGTCTTTTGTTTGCCGGTAATATGGGGGCCGATTTCGACAGGTCTCAATACAACCTGAAACCTGTTCATTGTGAAATTGTTCATGCTTACATTTATGTCTGTGTCGCTGATGAGGCGCCTGAGTTCGAAAGTTTCAGGAATTCTGTAAGTCCTTTCATCGCCCCCCATTTCCTGGATAACTGCAAGGTGGCTTTCGAGTCCAACCTCGTGGAAAAAGGTAACTGGAAGCTCGTGTTTGAAAACAACCGCGAGTGTTTTCACTGTGACGGTACCCATCCGGAGTTGATGAACTCTTTTGTCGAGAACCTTTCGGTGGCAGGGGTCGGGGGCGAAGATGATCCGGAACTGACCGCCCACTGGAATCGCTGCGAAATCGCCGGTATGCCCAGCAAGCTTGTCATGGACCCGAATGGCCGTTTCCGTATGACACGCATTCCACTTTCCGCGGGTGCCGTGAGTTACACGATGGATGGTAAACCGGCTGTTGCAGGACGCCTGGATAAAAGCGGCGAGCCGGATATTGGCGCCTTGCTCTACTTTAATTACCCGTCCACCTGGAACCACTTTCTCGGTGACCACGCATTGAGCTTCCGGGTACTCCCGATCGGCCCCGGCGAAACGCTTGTGACCACCAAATGGCTGGTGCCCAATACCGCTGTTGAAGGCGTTGACTACGAGATTGACCGGTTGACGAAGGTTTGGCTTGCCACCAACGACCAAGACCGTCGTCTGGTGGAAGGGACGCAGGCCGGTGTGACCTCACCGACTTACGAGCCGGGACCTTTTTCGGACATCGCGGAAAATGGTGTATGCCAGTTTGACGATTGGTACTGCGAAACCCTGCTGACGCGCCTCCAGGCCCGGATTCCACTTAAATCGGTGGATTGATTTCCCTGTAACGATGGCCGGCGCTTTCTGCGTTGGCCATCGCGACTGCGTACAAACAGCCTGGGAAGGGCTGTTGGTGCGTCCGATCAAGAAGAATAAGAGGGGCTCGATCCAATGTCCGCATTCGCTTTTTCCGGCCTCAACCTGGCCGTTACCACACCGTTCGATGCCCAAGGCAAGATCGACTATCCACGCTTTGAGACCTTGCTCGAGCGCTATCTCGCTGCCGGCGTGCACGGCTTTGTCCTGAGTTCCGGGACGGGCATGCACGTCTACCTGGGCCGGGAAGAGTCCAGGCAACTGGTTGCCTTTGGCGCCAAGGTCATCAATGGGCGTGCTCGCGTCATCGTGCAAACGTCTGCCTTGTTGGCGGAGGAGGTGGTGCAGCGCACCCGCCATGCTGGTGAATGTGGCGCCGATGGCGTCATGGTGCTGCCACCGTTTTTCGAAGGCCCCACCGACGACCAGGGCATCGTCGATTTCTACTCGACGGTGTCTGAGGCGGGGTTGCCGATCATAGGCTACAACGTGCCTCAGGCAGTGGGCGTAGAAGTGACCCCGTCGCTGTTTCGCCAGTTGAGCGAGATTCCAAACTTCGTGTCGGTCAAGGACAGCAGTGGTGATCTTGCCGGCCAAGCCTCGCTGATCCGCACGGGCCTGCCGACGATGAATGGCGCCGACGCGCTGGTGCCCTACGCGCTCTTCGCCGGTGCCGCGGGCTTGATCTGGGGCGGGGCGAACATGGCCCCACGCGCTTGTGTTGCCGTGGTGGAGGCCGCCATGAAACAGGACTGGGTACGTGCCCGGGAGATTTGGCGGTCGATCGAGCCGGTAATGTCGTTGATCTGGCAGGGTGACTATGTGCAGTCGGTCTATGCCGGCGCCGAGATCAGCGGCTATGGCGCAGGGAATCCACGTCGGCCCTTGGCGCGTTTGTCCGCTGACAAAATCGAGGTGCTCAAGGCTACCCTTGTGCCGTTGATCACGCTCGAGTCTGACCTCGCCTGACGATGGGCCCCAGACTTACGATGACGCGAATGGCGCGCCGGGTGTGAATGATGCTGTCGTCACGCAGCAGCAAGTCCCCTCCAAATGGAATGACCCATGAGCAATCAACTGGACACCGGCGCACCCGCCTACGAGGTTCCCAGGCCCCAGTTCGGCATTCTCCTGTGCCTGCTCTCCATGCTGGTGTTTGCCAGCCAGGACGGCATCACCAAGGTGCTGGTCAAAGACCTTCCGGTCGCACAGTTGGTGATGGTGCGCTATTGGGTATTCCTGGCTTTCGCTGTCGGTTATAGCGTCTACCAGGGCAGCCTGCGGACCGCGTGCCGAAGCCGTCATCCTTACCTGCAGGTCATCCGTGCATTGGTCGGGGTGGGTGAAATCGTGCTGTTTGGATGGGGGCTGCGCTATCTGGGGCTGGCGGAAATGCATGCCCTGTATGCGGTGTTCCCATTGATGACACTGGCGCTGGCCGGGATATTCCTGGGTGAGTTCATTGGCGTGCGTCGATGGGTTGCCGCCGCCGTAGGCTTCGCAGGGACGCTGGTTATCCTTCGGCCTGGCACCGGTGTCTTCGAACTTGTCGCCCTGATTCCGCTGGCGTCTGCCTTGGGGTTCGCGGTCTTCAGCGTGCTGACGCGTCGGATCAGCCAGCATGATTCGTTCGCCACGAACATGCTTTACATGGGCCTCTTCGGCGCGATCAGCGTCACGTTGTCGGGCCTTCCCGGATGGGTGGCGCCGAGCCCGATGCAATGGGGCCTGATTGCGGTGCTGTCCACGACAGGCGTGGTGGCCCAGCTGTTATTTCTCCAGGCACTGAAGTATGCAACGGCCGCCACGCTCCAGCCGTTCAACTACACGCTGCTGGTGTTTGCCACGCTGATTGGCCTGTTGGTCTTCGGCGAGCTACCAGACACATGGACGGTGGTGGGGGCGTGTCTGGTGATTGCCGGTGGCATGTATGCGATCAAGGCGAAAGGGTAGTGGTCTGGCAGCATCCGACGGCGAGCCGTCCTTGGCTCGAAAGAGTGTTTACTGGTGCCTGTCCAGCGTCCTCAAGGATTGCGGCAAGCCCCACATCAGCAAAGCCCCCGCCAGGATGCACGTGCCACCGATGACATACAGCGCCGGCGTGGTGCTGCCGGACATGTCCTTGATATAGCCGACCATCACCGGGCTGACGATGCCGCCGAACTGACCCAGGGTATTGATTAGCGCGATCCCTCCTGCAGCGCCGGCTCCTGCGCCTGCCAACAGCTTGGGCGGCAGTGCCCAGAAGGCCGGGATCGAGGCAATGATGCCGCTACCCAGCAGTGCCAACGAAATGGTCAGCAGCAGGGTGTGGTTGGCAAAGATGCCGGCGCTGAAGAATCCGATGGCGCCGACGATCACCAGGCCACAGACGAATTTGCGTCGCTCGCCGGTGGCATCGGACCAGCGCCCGATCACGATCATGCTGATGGCGCCGCAGACGTAAGGGACCGCGGTGAGCAGGCCGATGATGGTCGGGCTTTCGGTGCCGGCGCTGCGAATGAGTTGCGGTGCCCAGAAATTGAGCCCGTACGAGGCGACCTGGATGAGGAAGTAGATCAGGCCCAGCATCAGGAAGCCCGGTAATTTCAGCGCGGTCATCAACGAGCCGCCATGCTTGTGGGATTCCTGGCTTGCGATACGACTGGCCAGGTAGGTCTTCTCGGCATCGGTCAGCCATTTGGCGTCCGTGACCCGGTCCTTGAGGGTGAACAGCACGATCAGTCCCAGGCCCACGCAGGGAATGCCACCCAGCAGGAACAGCCAATGCCAGCCGCGCATTTGCAGGACGCCGTCCATATGGCCCAGGACGAGGCCGGAAACCGGCGCGCCGATCAGCCCGGCGAAGGCTGACGCCAGGAACAGCGTGGAGGTGATGCGTCCCCGGTAGTTCTGTGGAAACCACAGGGTCAGGTAGTACAACACGCCCGGGGCGAAGCCCGCTTCCATGGCTCCGATGATGAAGCGCAGGACGTAGAACTGCCATTCGGCAGTCACGAACACCATCAGCGCCGTGGCGATCCCCCAGGACATCATGATGCGGGCGATCCAGCGACGTGCACCGACCTTGTACAGCATCATGTTGCTGGGCACCTCGAACAGGACGTAGCCGACCACGAACAGCCCGGCACCGAGTCCATAGGCGGTGTCACTCAGGCTCAGGTCGGCTTGCAGCTGGAACTTGGCAAAGCTGATGTTGATGCGGTCGAAGAACGCAAACAGGTAACAGACCATGATCAAGGGCATCAGGCGCCATGCCACTTTGGCGATCAGGGCTTTTTCATCATTGGCCGCGGCTGCGGCGCCGCCACCTTGAGAGGTTATCGATACGGAAGACATGAGTTTTCTCCAGGCGAGTTTCCCTAAGGGAACTCTTTTGTTTTTGTTGTCTGGCTGGCGACCAGGGTCGCCTCGTTACGTCTCAGCCGATACCGGGAGGTAGCGGATGAAGGTCACAATTTCGCCCGGCCTTCGCCACTTGCCCCGGCATTTCGTGTCCCAGAAGCGAGGGGAGGGTGCGGGACAGGTCCAGCAAGTGAGGCAGGTCGATTCCGGTGTCGATGCCGATTTCTTCGCAGAGATTCACCAGGTCTTCCGTGCAGATGTTGCCTGAGGCACCCGGTGCGAAAGGGCAGCCGCCCAGCCCGCCGAGCGAGGCATCGAAACGCCGGGCGCCGGCCTCGTAGGCTGCCAGCACATTGCTCAGCCCCAGCCCGCGGGTGTTATGGAAATGCAGGGTCAACGCAGCGGCAGGAAGCTGTTCAAGCACCCGGCGCACCAGCCGGTAGACCTGGCGTGGGTTGGCCATGCCCGTCGTATCGGCCAGGGTCACCCCGTGCATGCCGAGTGCCTGGTAGGTGTCGACCAGGCGCATCACCACGTCTTCATCGACCGGCCCTTCGAACGGGCAGCCAAAGGCAGTCGCCACCGAGCCGTTGAGGCTGACGCCGCGGTTGCCCACCAGCGAAACCACGTCGGCAAAGGCAGCCAAGGACTGCTCGCGAGTCATGCGCATGTTGGCTTGGTTGTGGCTCTGGCTGGCCGACACCACCAGGTTCAGTTCGTCTGCCTCGGCATCGAGGGCCCGTTGTGCGCCCTTGAGGTTCGGGATCAGCGCGACATAAATGACCCCGGGGCGCCGCGTGATGCCTTGGAACACTTGTTCTCCATCACGCAATGCGGGAATGGCCTTGGGCGACACAAAGGATCCCGCCTCGATCCGAGTGAAGCCGGCCAGCGAAAGCTGGTCGATGAGGTTGATCTTGTCGGCCGTTTCAACCCAGGCCGGTTCGATCTGCAGGCCATCACGGAGAGCGACCTCTTGGACAATAAGGCGTTGCGAGTAGTCGGTGATCATTGCACGACCCCTTCATTCTTCAGGCGTTGGATGGCGCTTTCGCTCAGGCCCAGCTCACCCAGCACCGCTTGGGTGTGCTGCCCCAGGCTCGGCCCTTGCCAGTTGACGGTGCCGGGGGTGGCCGATAGCTTGGGGACGATGCCGGGCATTTTTACCGCGGCTCCGCCCGGTAGCTGGGCATCCAAGATCATGCCTCGTGCCTGGTAGTGTGGGTCGGCGACGATGTCGGCCACGGAGTAAATTCGACCCGCTGGCACTTCGGCTTTTTCCAACGCTTGGAGTACCTCCTCGATCGGCAAGCTGGCGCTCCATTCGCGGATGGCTCGATCGAGCACGTCGCATTCGGCGACCCGGCCGTCGTTGTGGGCAAACGCCGGTTTTTCTCCCAGGTCGGGTCGGCCGATTGCAATCATCAAGCGCTTGAAAATGGGGTCGCTGTTGCCGGCGATGACGACGTAGCCACCGTCCGCCGTCGGGTAGGTATTGGACGGCGCAATGCCCGGCAGGGCGCCGCCACTGCGTTCGCGGACGTGGCCGAGCCTGTCGTATTCCGGCACGAGGCTTTCCATCACATTGAACACGCTTTCGACGAGGGAAACGTCGACGATCTGGCCGTCGCCCTGGCCGGTCTTGACCCGCAGCAGCGACATCAGCGCGCCCATGACCGCATGCATTGAAGCCAGCGAATCCCCGAGGCTGACGCCCATGCGCGCGGGAGGGGACTGCGGGTCACCGGTGGTGTAGCGAATCCCGCCCATGGCCTCGCCAATCGCACCGAACCCCGGACGGTCGCGGTAGGGGCCGGACTGGCCATAACCGGAAATTCGTACCAGGGTCAGCTTGGGGTTGAGTGCATGCAGCACGTCCCAACCTAGCCCCAGTTTTTCCAAGGCGCCGGGGCGAAGATTCTCGATCAGCACATCGGCGCTTTCGGCCAGTTGCTTGACGATCGCGATGCCTTCGGCGGATTTGAGATTGAGTGCCAGGGATTTTTTGTTGCGCGACTGCAGGTACCACCAGAGCGACGTGCCTTCGTGCAGTTTTCGCCACTTGCGAAGAGGATCGCCTTGTCCAAGGCTCTCGATCTTGATCACCTCGGCGCCGAATTCGGCCATCAACCGTGCGGCAAAAGGGGCGGCGATGAGCGTTCCGATCTCGATGACGCGGATTCCGCTAAGAGCAGTCATGGTGCAGCCTCATGTTTCTTGGAATTTGTGCCAAGACTAGAGGCTGTTCCGTGGGCGATTCCAACCTTGTGTTGGAAAGGGGCGTTCGCGTTTCGCGAACGAGTCGTCGGGTTATTCGCTGAGTTGAAGGTGATCGAACAACAACCGGCTCACAGGGGACAGGGCGTCGCGCTCGCGTACCACCAGCAACAGGGTTCGATGGGACCAGTCATCGGTGAGCGGAACGACAGTCAGCCCAAGGCCCCGTCCGAATAGTTCATAGGCCTTGTACGGCAAGACACCGATGCCCATGTTCGCTTGTACCATCCGGCAGACCGCGTCGAAACCCGGGACATGGATGCGCACGCGCAGGGATTCGCCGAGGGTATTGGCGGCGGCATGGACGCGACTGTTGATCGAACTCGCTGCGTGCAGCCCGATATGGTCGTACTGCAAGGTGTCTGCAAAAGCCACCTGGTCCCGGTCGGCCAATGGATGATCGGGACGCATGACCACGGCCAGGCGGTCATGGCGATAGGGGACGCTGAAAAGGTCCTTGGTATCGCTGTCCATCGAACAGATCCCCAGGTCGGCCACGCCGTCGATGATCCCTTCGATGACGCCTGTGCTCGGACGCTCTTCCAGGTCGACTTTTACCCGCAGATGAGTGGACACGAAGCTGTGCAGGTCCTCAGGCAGGAACTGGATGATCGCCGAGAGATTGGCCAGCATGCGCACATAGCCTCTGAGCCCTTGCAAATGCTCGCCGACTTCGATGCCGACTTTCTCCACCTCTGCCAGCATGCGCCGCGCGTGATGCAGCAGGGTTTCGCCGGCGGCGGTCAGGGACATGCCCTTGGCCGTACGGGAGAACAACGCAACACCCAGGACTTCTTCAAGCTCCATCAGGCGTTTGCTGGCCGCCGACACCGCGATAGCTTCCCTCGATGCGGCGCGGGTCAAGGTGCCCTCTTCGTGGACGGCAACGAACAGCTGAAGGGTGATGAGGTCCAGGCGTCTGATCAGTTGTTTATGGAGCATGGAGCCTGTCCGGTTGGTTGAGCTTGCCTCCCACATTGATAATCTTCAGCGGACGCAAAATGCACATGTAACACAAACCATTTGTGGGAGCGAGCTTGCTCGCGAAGAGGCCAGCACAGTCAACCTATCTGTCGACTGTGAGGCTGCCATCGCGAGCAAGCTCGCTCCCACCTGTGTACTTGCGCTGGCCTCGGTTTAGAACTTGAAGCGACCCACCAGTCCCTTGAGCTGTCCGGAAATATCCGTCAGACGCCCCGAGCCGGTCTGCGCCGAGTGGGCGAATTCCTCGACCAACTGGGCATCGGCATGGATCTGCGCGATGTGCCGGTTGATGTCTTCGGCCACCTGGTGCTGCTCCTCTGCCGCTGTGGCGATCTGCGTATTCTGGTCGCGAATCGAGTCCACCGAGTTGCGGATCTTGTCGAAGCTGTCGCGGGCCTGTTGGATGCGTTCCACGCTGGTTTGTGACACCTGCAGGCTGCTTTGCATCTGTTGGGTCACTTCCTGGGTGCGCCGTGCGAGGTTGCCCAGCAGGCTGTCGATCTCACCGGTGGAGTCGGCGGTACGCCGTGCCAGCGCCCGGACTTCGTCGGCCACCACGGCGAACCCGCGACCTTGATCGCCGGCCCGTGCGGCTTCGATGGCGGCGTTCAGGGCCAACAGGTTGGTCTGTTCGGCGATCGAGCGGATGGTGTCGAGGATGGTGTTGATGTTCTTGCTGTCCTGTTCCAGCGCCTGCATGGTCTGGGTCGACTTTTGCAGGTCGTCGCTCAGTTTCATCACGCTGCCGGTGGCTTCGCCGATGTGATGCTGGCCATCGTGTACATCGCGATAGCCTTCGTCCGCACTGGAGGCCGCCTGGCTGCAAGAGCGGGCCACTTCGTTGGCGGTGGCGACCATTTCGTTGAACGCGGTGCTCACCAGTTCCACGGCCTGGCGCTGGCGCCCGGCAGCGTCGTTCATGTTCTGGGCCACGTGGCTGGTATCGGCTGCGGCGGTTTGCAGGTCGGAAGAGGCGCTGCCGATACGCTGCATCAGTTGCGCGATCATGCCCAGGAACTGGTTGAACCAGCCCGCCAGGGTGGCCGTTTCGTCCTTGCCTTGCACCGAGAGCTTGCGGGTGAGGTCACCTTCACCTTCGGCGATTTCCTGCAGGCCGTTGGCAACACCGCGAATCGGCCGCACGATCACGCTGGCGAAACTGGCGCCTACCAAAGCGAACACCACAGCCAGTACGGCAGCAATGGCGGCGATCAGCCAAGTCAGGCTCGAAGCCTCGGCCATCACTTCATCGCGCTTGATCAGGCCGATGAAGCGCCAGCCCAACCCTTTGGAGCTGACCACGTTGGCCATGTAGGGCACGCCGTCGATCTCGATCTGGGTCACGCCATCGCTGCTTTTGGCCAGCTCGGCATAGTTGGGGCCCAAGTCGGCCAACGGCTTGAAGTTATGCTTGGCATCGGCAGCATCCACCAGGACGTTGCCGTTGGCTTCGACCAGCATCAGGTAGCCGCTTTCACCCAGCTTGATGTTCTTGACCAGTTCGGTGAGCTGTTTGAGCGACACGTCCAGGCAAACAACACCCACCAATTTACCGCTGGAGTCAGCGACAGTTTGTACGGTGCCGATCAGCGACACATCGTCCGGCGCCCAGTAATAGGCGTCTGTGCGCACAGTTGTGCCCGGTGCGGCCATGGCGGCCTTGTACCATGGACGCACGCGCGGATCGTACTTGGCCATTTTGGGATCGTCCGGCCAGCTCGCGTAGCCGCCGTCATCCATGCCCACGGAAAGATAGGCGGTAGTCGGATGGCTCTTGGCGAATCTTTCGAAGATCTCCAGAAGCTGTTGATTGATCTCAGGGAAGGGGGCTTGTGCGGCGTCGGCGCTGGAATAATTTTTCAAGCCTTTGGCAGCGATGACCCGCGGATCCCTGGCGAAGAGTTCGACGTTCTGGCTGATGCCATCGAAGAACTGCTTCATGCCGTTGTCGATCTGGCGGATTTCACGGCCACTGCTGTCTAGAAAGTTGGCTTTTGCGGCGTCGCGCAGGTTCAGCACGACCAGCACCGCCACCAGGATAACCGGAAGGCAGGCGATGGCCGCGAACGCCCATGTCAGCTTCTGTTTGATATTCATGACTTCTCCCGCGGGATATTTTAAGTGTTTGGATGGCGGAAACAGCAGTGGTTGGCGTTGCGAGTCACTTAAGGGAAAAGCACCCATGCCTACTGCCAGTGTATCGACCAAAGTCGTAGGCACTTGAGGCTTGCCATTTTGGCGCGGGATGATCGGTAGACGGCGCAGGCGCGATTGCAGCCGGCTTCACTAGTCTGGAAGATAACGTGGTTTGCCCTGCGCCTTCGCCCTGGGGTTCAAGGCACCCTCGTGCAGCAATCCTCATCGTCTTTAATGTATTAACGAGGCCCTATGCCAAGCGCATTCGAGAGCGTACTCAAAAACAAGAACATGGCTTATCGACCGCTCGGCGCGGCGCCCGCCAGCCAGGCGCCGATCCGCGTCGCGTTTGTATTGATGGACAACTTCTCGATGATGTCCTTCACCGGTGCGGTGGATGCGCTGGTGACCGCCAACCTGATGAGCGACATGCCCCTCTATGAAGTGCTGACGGTGGGGGTTTCAGGTGGGCAAGTCACGAGCGACCTGGGCATTGTCATCTCGACGGACGTCGAACTGGCGCAGATGCCGGAAAACCAGGACGTGCTGATCGTCGCCGGGGGCTTTCGCGTGAAGTTGCAAGGCCATCCCTTGCTGCGCCGCAAGCTGCGCGCCCATGCGGCGTCCGGGGCGATCCTCGGCGGGTTGTGGAACGGTGCCTTCTTCGTGGCCGATGCCAATCTGCTGGATGGTTTCGAATGCGCTGTCCATCCGGAAAGCCGCGCCATGATGGCGGAGGTGTTTCCCCACGTGAAGGTGTCCAGCCGGGCCTATGTGGTTGATCGGGAGCGAGTCAGTTGCGCGGGCGCCAACAGTTCGCTGCGCATGATGCTCCAATTGATTCGCCAGACGGGCGGGACGGCGCTTGTGGGCGCCATCGAGGAAATTCTTCGCTGTGATGAGTCCGGCGATGATGCGACGGACTTGCCGCCGGTTTTCGTCGAAACCGACCCGACCCTGCCGGAAAGCCTCAAGCTGGCTCTGGAACTGATGTGGCAAAACGTAGAAGAGCCGTTGACCATCGACGAGTTGGCGGCGTGCGTCAAGATTTCCAAGCGGCAGTTGGAGCGGCGGTTCTGCAGTTTTCTTGGTGCGACCCCCACACGCTATTACCTGGAACTGCGCTTGACGCGTGCCCGTCAGCTCATCCAGCAGACCAATCGATCCGTGACCGAAATCGCCGTGGCGACAGGCTTCGTCAGCTCCCCGCACTTCCAGCGTCGTTTCCGGGATTTCTTTGGTGCCCCGCCTGGTAGCTATCGCTCGAAATCGGAGCGCAAACAGGCGTTGCGATAAAGCGGTTGCCCGTTCAGGGATGTTTTTCTGTCACGAAAGGGAAATCGAGCATCAACGCAAACAGAATCGCCCCGGCGGAGATCAGGAAAAGCAACGCGTGGTGTCCGCCACTGGCATTGAACAGGGCCGAGTAGGCAAACCCGGCCACCGCCTGGAAGGTGGCGAACGAAACAGTGGCCCGGCTCCAAGCCAGTTGTTGGCGATGGTGATTGGGGACCAGTTCATGCACCCGGGCCAGGGCCAAGGGCACGATGCCCGGTGGAAACGAACCGATGATCACGGCCAGCAGCGCCAGTGCTATGAAAGTGTGTGAAATCGCCAGTAAGCCGAGGGCAATCGCTTGCACGGCCAGGACCAGTCGAATGCTCTTGCGCGCGCCGAGGTGATCGGCGAGAAAACCATGGCCCACCGGCCCGATAATCGCCCCGAGGCCATACATCACCCAGACCATTGCCCCGACATGCGCTCCGGCACCGAGGCCGCGCGCCACGTAGTCGACCAAAAAGACCATCGCGGGCACGAGCCCGGCGGCCATGAACGCATACTGGGCGAACAGCTGGAAAACCGCAGGAGGCATGGGTTCGTCGGGCGCAGCGCTGGTTGTCACCTGCGCGGTGTCCCGGGGCCAGCCAAACCAGCTCAACCCGGTCAATGCCAGTGACAGGGCACCAAGCCCCAGCCAGGTGGCCGGCAGGCCCAGGCTCAACAGCGGCGGTACAATCGTTCCCGAACCGGCGATGCCAAGGCCGATGCCAAGGAAAATCGCGCCACTGGCCAAGCCTTTGCGTGCCGCCGGTACATGGGGCAAGACGGTCGCCGCCACCAGCACCATGATCGCGCCGCCGGCGATCCCCGACAGTAGCCGCCAGGCGAAATACCAAGTCACCGACACCGGGAAGGCACAGGCGAAAAATGCGCCGGTCACGACGAGCATCATCAGCCGCAATGCGTTCCTGTTGCTCAGTCGGTGGGCCATGGGACGGCCGAGCAGGGCGCCTATCAGGTAACCGACCAGGTTCGCCGCCCCGAGGTAGACCACGTCGTTGGCAGAAAACCAACGGGCCTCGATCAGTGCCGGGATCAGTGGCGTATAGGCGAAACGCGCCAGGCCGATGCTGACGAGGCTGGCGCAGAGGCCGGCGAAGATGGGCAGCCAGATGCTCGTGGGAGGTGATTCGAGCGCAGCGGATGAGGGGGTCATGACAGCGATCCTGTGGAAGGGTTTATTGCGTCCAGCATATCGACTATCGTTGCTGCGTTTGTGCAGCGATTTAGCTTCATTGTGATGCATATTTGCAGCTGAGGAGGGCGAATGAATTGGGATGATGCGCGGGTGTTTCTGGCCGTCTGCCGAGCGTCGACCTTGCGCGGTGCCGCGCGGGTATTGGGGGTGGATCAAGCGACGGTGGGACGGCGCGTCACGGCGTTGGAGAAATCCCTGGATGCTGCGCTGTTTCTGCGAACCTCCGACGGCTACGCACTGACGGCCGTCGGCGAGGCAGCGCTCAAGGCGGTGGAGAAGATGGAGCATTCGGCGCTGGAGCTGGAGCGCCGGATACAGGGCCTGGATGATCGCCTGATCGGCAATGTCCGGGTCGCCACCACCGACTCATTGGCCGTCGACTTCTTGATTCCGGCCATTGCCAGCCTGCATGGGCGCCATCCTGATGTGCGCGTGCAACTGGATGCCTCCACACAGATCCTCAGTCTGGTCAAGCGCGAAGCGGACATCGCCGTGCGCAACACCCGGCCCGACAATCCCGACCTGATCGCTCGGCGAATCGCCCGTTGGCCGGTAGGATTGTTTGCGTCCCAGGCCTATGTCGATGCCCGTGGGGTACCGTCGCCCGGCAGCGAGTTCGACGGGCATGACTTGGTGGTTTATCAGCCGTACTGGCAGGGCAGCAAGGATTTCACCTTGGTTTCCGAGCCGATCAATCGCGGACGGGTCGTGGCCAGCCTGAGTTCGAGCCTGTTGGTGCGTCGATCGATTGCCGCGGGCATCGGCGTGGGGGAAATCCCGCTGTACATGGGGGCGCGTGACGGGTTGCTGAGGATATGGCCGGAGCGCACGCGCCCGTTGCCTTACGAGGTCTGGCTGGTCACCCACGCGGACCTGCGCCATACCGCACGGGTGCGGGCGGTGATCGATGAGATTGTCGAGGTGTTTGCGCTGGAGAATGAATGAAGCGCCGGGGCGGCCACCCATTCAATCTGGAGGCTTCATTGTGAAAGACCCCATTGTGGGAGCGAGCTTGCTCGCGATGGCGTCAAATCAGCCCATACTCAGGTAGCTGACACTCCGCCATCGCGAGCAAGCTCGCTCCCACAGGGGCTACAGGTTGCTTCATCGCTAGGGTTTAAAGGGTGTTTCATGGCATCTGTGGCAGTTCCTGCGGGCGCAGATCGAACACCAGCACTTCGGCATCCTGGCCGTTACTGAAGGTCAGGACCTGCTCCTCGCGCACCCGCACGCCATCACCTTCCTGTAACGGGATGCCGTTGAGCTCGACAGCACCTCGTGCCACATGCACGTAGGCATAGCGATCCGGCGCCAGGGTCAGGGTGGTGTTTTGCTGGCCATCGAACAACCCGGCGTAGACCCGTGCATCCTGGCGCACCTGGAGCGAGCCGTCGGCCCCGTCGGGGGAGATGATCAATTGCAGGCGACCGCGTTTCTGCTCGCTGCTGAAATGCTCCTGTTGGTAGCGAGGCGTGGCACCGCTGACATTGGGCACGATCCAGATCTGCAGGAAGTGCACCAGCTCGTCCGCGCTATGGTTGAACTCGCTGTGGGCCACGCCGCTGCCGGCGCTCATCAACTGCACGTCACCTGGGCGAATGACCGAACCTGTGCCCAGGGTATCCTTGTGTTCCAGCGCCCCTTCGAGCACATAGGAAAAGATCTCCATGTCCCGGTGAGGATGCTGGCCGAAACCCTTGGCGGCGGCGACCCGGTCATCGTTGATGACCAGCAGGTCGGAGAAGCCCTGTTCGTTGAGGTCACGGTAGCTGGCGAACGAGAAGGTGTGGAACGAGGTCAGCCAGCCGTGGCGGGCAATGCCGCGATCCGAAGCTTTGCGAAGGGTCAGCATGATCAATTCTCCTGATGTCTGTGGGCGACGGCTGGGCCGTTCGCCGGGTTCAGGAAGAAGGTTAATGGTTATCCATATATTCAATAAGCAGGTAGAAAACGAAAGACTGTCCGCTTTGGGTGGACAATAGATAACCCTACCGGCAGATGCTTGGCTTCGACATAATGCTGAGGCTTTGAGGCTATAAAACCTGTGGGAGCGAGCCTGCTCGCGATAGCGTCGGTCCAGCTTGCACTTGTGTTGACTGATTGTCCGCTATCGCGAGCAGGCTCGCTCCCACATGGGACATCTACAAGTTCTGGATTTTTTGGCGTATCCCGATGAAAACCGTTGCAATGGTGCTGTTCCCGGATTTTTTGCTGCTCGACATGGCCGGGCCTATGGAGGTGTTTTCCATCGCCAATCGCTACCTCGCAGGGGACCTGCGTTATCAATTGCTGACCCTGGGAACCGAGCGCGGGGCATTGCGGGCGTCCAACGGCGTGATGGTGCAGGCCGATATCCATATCGACCAGGCATGGGCGGCTTATGACGTGTTGCTGGTGCCGGGCGGGCCGGGGGCCTATAACGACCGGCATCCGGGGCTGCACATCTGGTTGCGGGCCGCGGCACAACGGGCTACGCGCTACGGCTCCATCTGCACCGGGGCCTTTGTGCTCGGTGAGGCGGGTTTGCTCGACGGTTATCGCGTCACCACCCACTGGCATTACACCGACCGCCTGATACAACGTTTCCCAAAGGCGCTGGTGGAAACCGACAAGATCTTCCTGCAGGACCGGCGCCTGATCACCTCCGGCGGCGTCACCGCCGGGATCGACCTGGCCCTGTCCATCGTCGCTCAGGATCACGGTCGCAAGGTTGCGTTGGACGTGGCCAAGGTGTTGCTGGTGGTGATGAAACGCCAGGGTGGACAGGCGCAGTTCAGCCCCTCGGTGGCGGCGGTGTCGACGCAGGAATCGGCCATTACCCGCGTGCAGAATCATGTGATGGAACATCTGGATGAACCCTTCACCATCGAGCGCATGGCCGCGTTGGCCGCCATGAGCGCGCGGCATTTCGCCCGGGTCTTCGCCCGTGAGGTGAAGATGACACCCATGGAGTTCCTGCAGGGCGCGCGCATCGACCGGGCGCGTCAATTGCTGGAAACCACCGATCTGCCGCTCAAGACCGTGGCGTTTCGCAGTGGCTTCGGCAGCGTGCGGCACATGCGCTTTTTGTTCGGTGAAAAGCTCGGACTGACCCCGGTGCAGTATCGCCAGCAATTCAGTTGAGCCATTGGTGTCCGTCCAGGGCACCGTGATGTCCGTGGCGCTCCCTGTGCCAGCATTGTCCTGAGGCCTGCGCCTGCCAAGATAACGGCGAACCCTTTGGAAAGGATGCGCAGGAGCCAGGGCAGACGTGTTCGGTGATCCGCACGCTGACGCCCGCACCGGTTATCCGGCGCTGGATCGCCCATGAACAGTTACGTCAAACCCGATAGCGAGCCGGCGGTGGGCTTCGGTCCGTTCGCCTTCTACCGGCAGCAGCGGCTGGTGACCCGTGACGGCCAGCCCGTTGCGCTGGGCGGCCGTGCCTTGGACGTCCTGCAGGTGCTGGTGGAGCACGCCGGCCACTACGTCAGCAAGCAAACACTCATCGCTCACGTCTGGCCAGACAGCGTCGTGGAGGCCATCAACCTGCGGGTGCACATCGCGGCGCTGCGGCGGGCCTTCGGTGACGGGCGGGGCGGCGCTCGCTATATCCTCAATCATCCTCGACAAGGCTATTGCCTTGCGCTGCCCCTGGTGGCGCAAGAGCGCGTTGAGTCGCCTTTCAGCCCCCAAACCGAGCGGCACAATCTGCCCGCACGCTTGAGCCCGGTGGTGGGTCGCGACAAAGTCCTGGGACGAATGCTGGCGCAAGTGCCCCGTCAAGCCGTGACCACCGTGACCGGCCCCGGCGGGGTCGGCAAGACCACCGTGGTGTTGCGGGTGGCGGAGCTGCTGCTCGAACACTTTGAGGACGGTGCCTGGTTCGTTGACCTGGCGGCCGTCGGCGATCCTTCGCAAGTGGTGGCGCAAGTGGCCGGTGTGCTGGGCGTGGAGCAGGGTGCTTTGGCCCGTTGCCTCGAACCCTGTCGGATGTTGCTGGTGCTCGACGGTTGCGAGCACCTGCTCGACGCTTGTCGGGAGCTGGTCCAGGCAGTGGCTGCGGCGCCTGGGGTGTCGCTGCTGCTCAGCAGTCGCGAACCCTTGGACTTGCCGGATGAAAGGATTGTGTCGCTGCCGGGCCTGGCCGTGGCGTCGCCCCTGGAACTGGAGCACCAGATCGAGGCATGTCCGGCGGTGCAGTTGCTGATCGAGCGGGTTGGCGCCCGGCAGGAGGGTTTCAAACCGGGTGGCCGCGACTGGCCGACGCTTGCACAGATCTGCCAGCGCCTGGACGGATTGCCGTTGGCGTTGGAACTGGCGGCGGCCCAGGTTGATGCCTTGGGAGTGGCTGGCGTCCTGGAACAACTGGATCACGGTTTATCACTCTTGAGCCATGGGCGGCGTACGGCGGTGGCCCGGCACCGCAGCCTGGAGGCGGTGTTGGACTCGAGTTTCGAGCGTTTGAGCGCTGACGAACAAACCGCATTCCAGCGCCTGGCGGTGTTCGAGGGGCCGTTTACGCTCAAGGCGGCGCTGGCCGTGATCAGTTGCGCTGAACTGAGTGTCGGGACATTACCCTCGCTGCTGTCGCGGCTGGTGAGCGTGTCACTGCTGATGGTCGAACCGCTTGCCGAAGGGGGACGCTTCCATCTGCTCCACACCACTCGCGCCTATGCCATGGACAAACTGCGGCGCAGTGGTCAGTGGCCTGTGTTTCATCGGCGTTACGTGCTGCAAGGTGCCTGGGGAGTCCGGCGTTCAAGGCCCCAACCGTCAAGTCAGCGCCTGGAGCAGCACGCTGGCGTCCAATAGGTCGGGGGTCTCGAAACCTTCGGTGAAGCGTCGATAGACGGGGCCGAGCAGTGCCTGCGCGGCATGCGCCTGCCCTTGGCGCTGCCACAAACGGGCCAGGGACGTGGCGCTGCGCAGTTCCCAGGCCAGGGCCTGGTGACGACGTGCCACGGCCAGAGCGGCCAGCAGTTGCGCCTCGGCGGCTTCTTCCTGGGACGGTTCATTGCGTGCCAGCAAGGTCTCGGCACCGGCCCGCAGGATCTCTGCCGAACACCAGCCCGCGGCACCGCTGCGGGCCCGTTCGATTTGCGCCGGGCTGACGAAGTCGCTGCGCAGGGTGACGGCGATGTCCTGGATCAAGCCGTTTGTCGGGCGTGTTGCCAGGGGCTGATCGTCGAATGCGCGGTCGTAATGGCAAGCCCAGTCATGGAACAGCATCACCGAATGTTTCTTGGCCTGCTGCTTCAACAGGTCGAGCCTTTCCCGGGCAGTCGAATGATCGCCGGTGTAGTGGGCGATCACGCAACCGGCCAGCGCCAAGGTGTAGCAGATCGAAATGCCGTGGTTGATCTGCACGGCGATCTGCAGCGCCAGGTTGGCTGTGCGCCGGGCTTTCTCGGCAAAACCTTGCAGCCAGAGGATGCGGGCCAGAACCGTCAACGCGGCCACGCTCTGATCGTATTGCACGCCGAAGCCGTGGCTGAAGCGGCTGAGGTGACCGCTCTGGGCCAGGCGCTGGATCACCTGTTCGGCTTCGCGCCGCGCCGCGCGCTGGTCGCCGGTGAAATGCAACGCCAGCACCCGCAGGCGTTGGGTGCTCAAGGACAGGGTCGGGTCGCCCTGCAAGCCCAACCGGTCGAAATCCCGGCTGTGTGCCAAGGCCTGTTGGTAGTCACCGCAACTGAGGTCGACGGTCATTTGCCCGGACACGGCCCGCAGCTCGCTGGCCAGGTCCTGGCATTGCCGGGCCAGTTGCCGGGCCGTGGCGAAGGCTCGAACAGTGGCCGGCGTGCCGCCCTCGGTGTGGTAGTTGAAACTGGCATGGGCCAGCTCCAGGGCCAGGGTCAAGCGCGGGCATGGCGCGGGGCTGGCCCGCAACAATTGCAGTGCTTTGTTGACGTAGAGGCCGTGTTCCTTGAGCAGCGACAGTTCCTGCCAGAGGGGCAGGGTACGGGCGGTCAGGCGGATCGCTACGGCGTGTGAACCCTGCGGGCCCAAGCCTCGGTCGAGCGCCGCGCGGATGTCGTCGCGATAGTCGGCATAGCGGGCGATCCACAGTCGGGTGGGGGTGTTTTCCCAATCGTTTTCCGCTTGTCCCATGAGCGCCAGGCAGCGTTCGGCGTGGCGCTCCTGGCTGACCGCCAGCTCCCCGGCTTCGGCCAGTTGTTCCAAGGCATAGCGGCGGGTGGTGTCCAGCAGGCGATAGCGCACCTCTTCATCGCCGATCTCTACATTGAGCAACGATTTGGCGACCAACTGGCTGACCGACACCAGCACCTGTTCGGGCGCGACATGCTTGCCGACGATCACCGCGGCGGCCGAGGCCAGGTTGAAACTGCCCATGAACACCGCCAGCCGCCGCAGGCAGGTCTGTTCGCAGGCCGTGAGCAACGCGAAGCTCCAGTCCAGCGTGGCGCGCAGTGTTTGCTGGCGCGGTGCGGCGTCGGAGTCGTTGTGAAGCAGGGCGACGCTGTCTTGCAGTTGCCGGTGAAGCTCCTCCAGGGTGAAACGGCCGATTTGCGCGGCAGCCAGCTCGATGGCCAGGGGAATGCCGTCCAGCCGTTGGCAGATGTCGATCACCAACGGCACCTCGCGGTCGCTCAGTTCGAAGTCCTCACGGCTGGCCATCGCCCGTTCGGCAAACAGTTGCAGCGCCGGGTATTCCAGGGCGGGGTAGCCCTCGATGGGCATTTCCCGGGGCGGGAACGCCAGGGCGTCCAGGCGCTGCACGTGTTCGCCTTCGGCGCGCAGGCCTTCGCGGCTGGTGGCCAGGATGTGCAGGTGGGGTGCGCCGCGCAGCAGGGTTTCGCTGAGCAGGGCGATGGCGTCGATCAGGTGCTCGCAGTTGTCGATCACCAGCAGCAGATGCCGCTCCTTGAGCTGCCGGGCGATGGCGTCCAGCGGATCACCGTCCTGCAGTGGCAGGTCGAGCAAGGCGCACAGGTTGGGGGCGATCATGGCCGCGTCGTTGAGCGATGCCAGGTCCAGCAGATGCGTGCCGTCACGGTACTGGCCGATCAGCCGTTCAGCGACCCGCAGGGCAACGGTGGTCTTGCCGATGCCGCCGGTACCGACCAGGGTAATGAAGCGTTTTCTCGGTAGCTGGGCCACCAGGTTTTCCACCAGGGCCTGGCGCCCGATCATGCGCGTGCGTTGCAGAGGCAGGTTGCGCGTCAAGGACGGATGAGGGATGTGCGCCCATTGGTCGAACGGCTCGAATGACAGCGGCGCGACAAAACTGTAGCCGCGCTGCGCCACGGTGACGATGTAGCGCTGCCCGGCCTGGCCATCCCCGAGGGCCTTGCGCAGTGCCGCGACGTGCACGCGCAGGTTGGTGTCTTCCACCACGCTCCTGGGCCAGACCCGGGCGATCAGTTGCTGCTTGCTCACCACCTCGCCGGCGTGCTCGAGCAACACCAGCAGAATCTCCACGGCCCGCCGTCCCAGGCGCAACGGTTGCCCACCCTCGAGCACGAGGCGTTGGCGAGGATGGACTCGGTAAGGGCCGAAATGCACCGTCTGTTCGACGGGCAGGCTGAGGTATTGGCTCATGTTGCTCTCAATGTTCTGGTCCCGGTGCCTGGGCTTTACCCGAGCATATTCCTCAGGTTTTGCTTCAAGCGCAACGGCGCAGGCTCTACTCCCTGCCTTCCAGGCGCCGGACCCTGTGGCGAGGGAGCGGGCTTTTAACACGCCGGTTCCGAAAAAATTAACAACGTTTAACTCACGCAGGTGCCCCCCATGGCCGGACCATAAAGCGATCCACCCACCTCAAGGAGTCACGTCATGAGCACCTTCATCACCCGCGACGGCACCGAGATTTACTACAAGGACTGGGGCAGCGGTCAACCGGTGGTCTTCAGCCACGGCTGGCCGTTGAACTCGGACAGTTGGGAGGCGCAGATGATGTTCCTGGCGTCCAACGGCTACCGGGTAATCGCCCATGACCGCCGTGGGCACGGGCGCTCCAGCCAACCCTGGGACGGCAACGACATGGACACCTACGCCGATGACCTGGCCGAGCTGATCGAGCGGCTGGATTTGAAGGACGCGGTGTTGCTCGGCTTCTCCACTGGCGGTGGCGAAGTGGCGCGCTACATCGGCCGCCATGGTGCTGCCCGTGTCGCCAAGCTCGGCCTGATTTCGGCGGTGACGCCGCTGATGCTCAAGACCCCGGCCAACCCCGGCGGCCTGCCTGTGGAAGTGTTCGACGGTTTCCGCCAGGCCTCCCTGGCCGACCGTTCTCAGCTATACAAGGATGTGGCCAGCGCGTTTTTCGGTGCAAACCGTCCGGGCGCCAAAGTCTCCCAAGGCATGATCGACTGGTTCTGGATGCAGGGCATGCTCGCCGGCCACAAGAACACCTATGACTGCATCAAGGCGTTCTCGGAGACCGATCTTTCCGAAGACCTGCGCAACATCGACGTGCCGACCCTGGTGGTCCATGGCGATGACGATCAGGTGGTCCCCATCGAAACGGCTGGCATCGCCGCCGCCAAGTTGCTCAAGAACTCGCAGCTGCTGATCTACCCCGGCGCGCCCCACGGCCTGACCGACACTCACAAGGACCGCCTGAACGCGGACCTGCTGGCGTTCATCCAGGGTTGATCAAGCCACACACCTGTGGGAGCGGGCTTGCTCCCACAGGATTGGCATTCAACAGGAACAACACCCATGAACCGCAATGACTTACGCCGTCTCGACATGAACCTGCTGGTGATCTTCGAGGCGCTGATGTTCGAGAAAAACCTGACCCGCGTCGCCGAAAAGCTGTTCATGGGCCAGCCGGCGGTGAGCGCGGCGCTGGGGCGGCTTCGGGATCTGTTCGATGATCCGTTGCTGATCCGCCACGGTCGCGGCATGGAGCCGACGCCGCGGGCCCTGGCGATCCTGCAAGAGCTGCAACCGGCCATGGACACCATCTCTGGCGCGGTCAGCCGGGCCAAGGCGTTCGATCCGTCCACCAGTTGCGACGTGTTTCGCATCGGTCTGTCCGACGATGCCGAATTCGGCCTGTTTCCACCGCTGCTGAGCCAACTGCGCGAAGAAGCGCCGGGGATCATCGTGGTGGTGCGCCGGGCCAACTTCCTGCTGATGTCGTCGCTGCTGGCCAGCGGTGAAATCAGCGTCGGCGTGAGCTACACCACCGATCTGCCGGCCAATGCCAAGCGCAAGAAACTGCGGGACATTCCTTGCAAGGTCTTGCGTGGCGACAAGCGCCCGGGGCCCTTGACCCTGGATGAATACTGTTCGCGGCCCCACGCCATGGTCTCCTTCTCGGGCGACCTGAGCGGCAACATCGACCTGGACCTGGCCCGCATCGGCCGGACCCGCAAAGTGGTGCTGGCGGTGCCGCAGTTCAGCGGGCTGCGGGCCTTGCTGGCCGGCACCGAACTGATCGCCACCGTGCCCGACTATGCCGCCTGCGCGCTGGTGGAAGGCTGCGCACTGCGCGCCGAGGACCCGCCGTTCGAGATCAATGCCGCTGAACTGTCGATGGTCTGGAGCGGCGTGCATGACAACGACCCGGCCGAGCGCTGGCTGCGTTCGCGCATTGCCAGCCACATGTCCCAACCGCTGCCAGCGGCGGCCTCGATCACTGCGGACGGAGCCCACCGATGAACATGACTGATGAGCGCCCGCTGCAGGATCTGGGCTTGTTGTTCCTGCGCTTGAGCGGCGGATTGTTTCTGCTGTGGGTCCATGGGCTGCCGAAACTGTTGCACTACAGCGTCGAGCTGACCCGTATCGAAGACCCGTTTCACCTTGGCGCGGCGCCGACCCTGATCCTGGCGATTTTCGCCGAGGTGCTGTGTCCGCTGCTGATCATGGCCGGTGTGCTGGTGCGCCTGGCGTGCCTGCCGATCCTGTTTCTGCTGGCGGTGGCGTTGCTGGTGGTGCACCCGCAATGGAGCCTGGAAGAAGGCCAGTTCGGCTGGCTGCTGCTGATCGTATTTACCAGTGTGTTTATCGCCGGGCCCGGACGCCTGGTAATCAATACGCGTTTTGTTGGAGTGCTTCGCCATGTCTGAGTCTCAAACCGTTGAATCCACCGCGAGCCCGGCCAGGCCCGGCTTCGATGAAATCGTGACCTTGGTGGTCAAGCACCGGATCAAGGTTGGCCAGGAGGCTGCCTACGAGGCCTGGTTGCGTCGCACGGTGCGCGTGGCCGGCCAGTGGCCGGGTCATTTGGGGGTGGATGTGGTGCGGGGCAAGCAGGGCGGGCTGGCGCTGTTCACCTGCGTGCTGCGTTTCTGTTCCACCGAGGCCATGCAGCGCTGGCTGGACTCGCCCGAGCGCCGCGAACTGGTGGAGGAGGCCATGCCGTTGCTGGCCGACGGTGACCAGACCGAAGTCGGGTCGCACAAGGAATTCTGGTTCACCCCGCTGGCCGATGCGGCTACACCGCCGCCGCGCTGGAAGCAGGCCGTGGTGACGCTGCTGGTGATCCTGCCGCATACCTTGCTGGTACCGCTGATCTGGGGGCCGTTGCTGCAACTCAACAGTTTTCTTTCCAACTACGTGGTCGCCACGTTCCTGATCACCCTGACCATCGTGCTCTCTGTGGTGTACGTGTGCATGCCGCTGGCGACCCGTCTGTTCGCACCGTGGCTTGAGGCCTCGAAAGCCCACGTGCACCTGGAGCCCGGCCATGGCCAATAAGGACGGCCCAACCGATCCGCTGCGCCGCCAATTGCTCGCCGCCGGGTCCTTGCTCAGCGCTGCGGCGGCTTTCTGGCCGCGGCTGTCCCTTGCCTCTACTCATCCAGAAGGAAATCCGATGAACGCCGATCTGATTCTGTTCAATGGCCAGTTCCATACCGTCGACCGTGAAAAGCCCCGCGCCAGTGCGGTTGCCATCAGCCAGGGGCGCTTCGTCGCGGTCGGCACCGACGCCGAGGCCATGGCCTTGCGTGGCAGCGGCACCCAGGTCATCGACCTCAAGGGCCGCACCGTCATTCCCGGGCTCAACGACTCGCACTTGCACCTGATCCGCGGCGGTCTGAACTACAACCTGGAGCTGCGCTGGGAGGGCGTGCCATCCCTGGCTGATGCCTTGCGCATGCTCAAGGACCAGGCTGATCGCACGCCGACGCCACAATGGGTACGCGTGGTGGGCGGCTGGAACGAATTCCAGTTCGCCGAAAAACGCATGCCGACCCTGGAAGAACTCAACCAGGCCGCTCCCGATACGCCGGTGTTCGTGCTGCACCTGTATGACCGTGCCTTGCTCAACCGTGCCGCGCTGCGGGTGGCCGGCTACACCCGTGACACGCCGAACCCGCCGGGTGGCGAGATCGTGCGTGACAGCAAGGGCGAGCCCACCGGCATGCTGGTGGCGCGGCCTAACGCAATGATCCTTTATTCGACGCTGGCGAAAGGGCCGAAGCTGCCGTTGGAGTACCAGGTCAACTCCACTCGCCAGTTCATGCGTGAACTCAATCGCCTGGGCCTGACCAGTGCCATCGATGCTGGCGGCGGCTTCCAGAACTACCCGGACGACTATGCGGTGATCGAGCAGTTGGCCCGCGAGCAGCAGTTGACGGTGCGCATCGCCTACAACCTGTTCACCCAGAAGCCCAAGGAAGAACTCAGCGACTTCAAGAACTGGACCGGCAGCGTCAAGTTGCACCAGGGCGATGACTTCCTGCGGCACAACGGCGCCGGGGAAATGCTGGTGTTCTCGGCGGCGGATTTCGAGGACTTCCTCGAGCCGCGCCCGGACCTGCCGCCGGGCATGGAGCAGGACCTGGAGCCGGTGGTCCGGCACTTGGTGGAGCAGCGCTGGCCATTCCGCCTGCATGCCACCTACGACGAATCCATCAGCCGCATGCTCGATGTGTTCGAGAAGGTGAACCGCGACATTCCGTTCAACGGCCTGCCCTGGTTCTTCGACCATGCCGAGACCATCACGCCGAAGAACATCGAGCGCGTACGGGCGTTGGGCGGCGGGATTGCGATCCAGGATCGCATGGCCTTCCAGGGTGAATATTTCGTCGACCGCTACGGCGCCAAGGCCGCCGAAGCCACGCCGCCGATCAAGCGCATGCTCGCCGAAGGCGTGCCGGTGGGCGCTGGCACCGACGCCACCCGCGTCTCCAGCTACAACCCGTGGACCTCGTTGTACTGGATGGTCAGCGGGCGCACGGTCGGCGGCCTTTCGTTGCACGAAGAGGGCCTGCCGCGCCTGACCGCGTTGGAGCTGTTCACCCACGGCAGCGCCTGGTTCTCATCGGAGCAGGGCAAGAAAGGCCAGATCAAGGTCGGCCAATTGGCAGACCTGGCGGCCCTGAGCGCGGACTTCTTCAGCGTCGAGGAAGAAGCCATCAAGTGGATCGAGTCGGTGCTGACCGTGGTCGACGGCAAGGTGGTGTATGCCGCCGGCGACTTCGAAAAACTCGGGCCGGCCAGCGTCCCGGTGCTGCCGGACTGGTCGCCGGTGGTCAAGGTCCCAGGGCACTGGCGCCCGACGTCGCCGTTGCAGGCCCAGGTCCACCAGTGCAGCGGTCCGTGCACGGTGCATTCCCACAGCCATGAACGGGCACGGTTGTCGAACGTCCCGGTCAGCGATTTCCAAGGCTTCTGGGGCGCGTTTGGCTGTTCCTGCTTTGCCTTTTGACTAACACACCGATTCTCCCCTGTGGGAGCGAGCCTGCTCGCGAAGGCGTCGGCACATCCGACATCGCCGCAAGCTGACACACCGTCATCGCGAGCAGGCTCGCTCCCACATTGTTTTTCAATACATCCATCCCAAAGGAGTCATCCCATGAGCAACGTTCCCGCCTATAACCGTCTGAACAAAGACGACGCGGTCGTCCTGCTGGTCGATCACCAGACCGGCCTGATTTCCCTGGTCCAGGACTTCTCGCCCAACGAGTTCAAGAACAACGTGCTGGCCTTGGCCGACCTGGCGAAGTTCTTCGAACTGCCGACCATCCTGACCACCAGCTTCGAAAAAGGCCCTAACGGTCCGATCGTGCCGGAGCTCAAGGAAATGTTCCCGGACGCGCCGTACATCCCGCGTCCAGGCCAGATCAATGCCTGGGACAACGAAGATTTCGTCAAGGCGATCAAGGCCACCGGCCGCAAGCAACTGATCATCGCTGGCGTGGTCACCGATGTCTGCGTGGCGTTCCCGACCCTGTCGGCGCTGGCTGAAGGTTTCGACGTGTTCGTGGTGACCGACGCCTCGGGTACGTTCAACGAAACCGTACAACAGGCCGCCTGGGTACGCATGACCGCTGCCGGCGCGCAGATGATGAACTGGTTCTCGGTGGCCTGTGAGCTGCACCGCGACTGGCGCAACGACATCGAAGGCCTGGGCAACCTGCTGTCCCAGCGCATTCCGAACTACCGCAACCTGATGAACAGCTACTCGGCGCTGACGGCCAAGTAAGCAGTCCATGCTGAACGACGCCCGCCTTGTGCGGGCGTTTTTGTGTCTGGCATCAGCGCCTCGCAAGTTGTGCCACCGCTATCGCGAGCAAGCTTTGCTCCCACAATTGGATTTGTGGGAAAACCTGTGGGAGCAAAGCTTGCTCGCGATAGCGGTGGCACATTCAACAGCTAGGCAATCTGACTCACCAAGACCACAATGCCCAGCCAATCCCCCTGACTGTCCACCCCAGGAATGACAATGAACCCCTTCGAAGAAATGCGCATCTTTGCCCAGGTCATGGAGTCGGGCAGTTTCACCGCTGCGGCGGAAAAACTGGGGCTGTCCAAGCAGTTCGTCAGCCGCAAGCTGATGGAACTGGAACAACGCCTGGGCGTACGCCTGCTCAATCGCTCGACCCGGCGGCTGGACGTCACGCCCCTGGGCCAGCGCTATTACGAAGCGGCGCTGCGCCTGCTCAATGAAGTCGAACAGGTGGAGCAGGGCATCAGCGGCCAGACCAGCGAACCCCGCGGCACCATTCGCCTCAGCGCACCGCTGTCCTTCGCCGTGGCGCACCTGGGCAGCCTGCTGCCGCTGTTTCTGCAGCGCTATCCGGGTGTCAGCGTCGAGGTGGACCTGAGCGACCGCTCGGTGGATCTGCTGGGAGAGGGCTATGACCTGGCGCTGCGCATCGGCGTGCTGGAGGATTCGACGCTGATTGCCCGGCGCATCGCGACCATCGAGCGGGTGTATTGCGCCAGCCCGACCTACCTGGCGCAAAAAGGCACACCCGCGCGGCCTGAAGACCTGCGCAATCACGACTGCCTGCCCTATGGTCACAGTCGTCAGGTGCAGTGGCGTTTCGTGGGGGCCGGCAAACCGCTGACCCTGGAGGTCACGGGACGCATGCGCGCCAATAACGGGGATTTGCTCAGGGACGCGGCCATCGCCGGCATGGGCATCACCTATCTGCCCGCTTTCATCCTCGGCGATGCCTTGAAGGATGGGCGGCTGATCAAGGTCCTGGAAGGTTTCGAGACCGAACCGCTGGCGTTGTCGGCGGTGTATCCCCAGCATCGGCAAAGTGCACGCCCGGTGCAGGCGTTGGTGGAATTCCTGCGTGAACAAATGCAATAAAGCGCCGCAGCGCATTCAGCCGTCACATGACGGCTGAAGCGTCTACGGCGCTTTGATCAGGCGGCGAGGTTGGCGCTGCTCAGTTCTTTTTTGTACTGCGCTTTCATGGTTTCCATGTCTGCACCCAAGGCATCGAGTTTTGCCTTGCCCAGCAGTTTTTTCGCGTGGGGGAACATTTCCTTTTCTTCTTCCTCGATGTGGTGCTCAAGCAGTTCCTTGACCACTTTCACCCGCCCGGCGAATTCCGGCTGGGTTGGATCGGTGGCTTTCAGGTCTGGCAGCACCAGGGAGTCAACGGTACGGTGTTCTTCCTTGGCCTCGTAATACATTTCGGCCTCGTCCTTGCCACCGGCCTGCTTGAAAGCCGGATAAAGAATTTCTTCTTCCAGGCGGGTATGGATGGAAATTTCCATTTCCAGTTTCGCCAACAGGTCGGTACGTTTTTTCACGGCGCGTTCAGTCGACTCGCTCAGTTGAGTCAGGATGGCTTTGACGCGTTCGTGGTCGGCTTTCAACAGATCGATGGCATTCATGGGTAGCTCCTCGGCAAATACACGGAAGCGGGCAGGCTTGGAGACGCCGACGCCGCGTAAGAGCTGAATTGCATCAGCTGTGCCAGCCGAAGATCGATTTAAAACCCTTTAAAAACAATAAGTTGAAACGAAAAGAATTTCCGGCGTCGTGCAAGCTGCATGAGCGGGGGGCAAAACGCGTTGCACTTTGCGCTGGTGGCTAGACATTTTCGATCCGTTGTCGGACCCGGCTGGCGATTGCCAGGCAGGACGTCAGCCCGGGCGATTCGATCCCGAGCAGGTTGATCAACCCTGGCACCCGGTGTTCGGCCTCGCTGCTGATGACAAAGTCGCGGGCCGGTTCGCCGGGCGCGGAGATCTTCGGGCGAATGCCGCTGTAGGCCGGTTGCAGGCTCTGGTCCGGCAGGCCCGGCCAATAATTGCGGATCGCCGGGTAAAACGCTTCGGCCCGGGCCGGATCCACTCGGTAGTCCTCGCACTCGACCCATTCTGTGTCCGGGCCGAAACGCGCCTGGCCGGCCAGGTCCAGCGTCATGTGGATGCCCAGGCCGGCGGCTTCCGGGGCGGGATAGACCAAGTGCCTGAACGGTGCTCGCCCGGCGAGGCTGAAGTAGTTGCCCTTGCACAAAAAGTCCTCGGGCACCGATTGCATCTCCAGGCCTTCGATGCGGCGGGCGAGGGCAGGTGCCTGGAGGCCGGCGGCGTTGATCAGCAGGCGACAGGACAAGGTCATTTGCGCCGTGCCGCCCAATTCCAGCATGAACCCCCCAGTGATGACGCGAGCACCCAGTAAAGGCGTGTGGAAAGCAATGTTCGCCCCGGCCGCTTCGGCGTCACCCAGCAAGGCCAGCATCAGAGCGTGGGAATCGACGATACCGGTGGAAGGCGAATACAGCGCGGCGACACAGGCCAGGGCCGGTTCCAATGCCTGCGCCTGTTCTTGGTCGAGCAGGCGCAGGTCGTCCACGCCGTTCATCAAGCCACGCTCAAGCAATGTTTCGAGTCCGGCCACCTGCGCCTGATCCGTGGCAACGATCAACTTGCCGAGCCGGCGGGTGGCGACGCCGTGGCTTTCACAAAAGGTGTACAGCTGGTGTCGGCCTTCGACGCACAACTGCGCCTTGAGACTGCCCGGTGGGTAATAGATGCCCGCATGGATGACTTCGGAGTTGCGCGAGCTGATGCCCATGCCGATGGCTTCGGCGGCTTCGATCAGCAGCACTTCATGCCCGGCTCGGGCCGTCTCTCGCGCCACGGCAAGCCCGACGACCCCAGCGCCTACGACGACGCACTCGATATCGACACTCAACGTTGTTCCTCCTTCAGGGATCGCAGGTTGGCGGGTTGAGGATAGCCCTGCTTGGGAAGTGGATGTAGCGTGGGCCATACAGCGCTCCCAGCCTCAGGGGCAGGTAGCCAGAGGCCAACCGACGCGTGCTGCACGCAGGAGGCTGGCTTTGACAACCAAGCGGTGGAATGGGGCGATAACGAAGATGTAGGCCCGGCCTAGACGGTTGTGGCACTGGACCACGGTTGAAAGAACCAACTGGCGACTGTCTTCTGGCTCTGCCTCTCCAGAACACAGGATCGATATCCGGAAGTCGAGGTGCTTGTCGTCTTCTCCCAACACGATTTCAGTCTGATTCGTGCTGTAGACCTTGAAGACGCCTACCCGATCAGCAAGGGTTGCCAAATGTCTGGCTGTCTTGAGGCCAAAACAGGCAACGACAGTGTCCCGGACTTTCAGGAGCCATCCGATCCAGGATGGCTGGTGGGAAAAGATGAATCGAGCCAGCAAATCTGGATTGCCGGATGTGCCCGCAGGAAGCCGAATCGCAAAAGCGTCCGCCAGGTTCATCGACTTGTAAAGGTGGGTGATGCCGGACCCCGATGGGACTGGCACGGACATAATGAGCTCAAATTCTCGGGGCATCGGGGATATCTCCTGAGTTCTAACTACCAATTCGACGACATGCCATGTCGCGTTTTTTGTTGGAAGGCGCCAACTTCTCCTTGTCGGATACTGAGCCCGATCAAGGCATCATAGAGCGCTTGCTGCCCAGCCGGCAGAACAGGGAGCAACGTCGCACGGCGCTTGTCGGCATCGAACCAGGATTCAACCAACCATCCCACCAGATAGAGCGCCGAAAGGCATCCACCAGCGGTTGCAACGTTCCCCTGGCATACAAGAGGCTGGTCCATGGGTTCAAGTCCCAGAGCTTGCAAGCTCGATCGCGCATCCGGGTGGGTAGTGGCTGGGCCGTTGAGCAGCCCAAGCCGTTCGAGAATGAAAGCTCCGGCGCATATGGAGCCGATTCGCTGGCGTCTGGAGTCAAGTTCGAACGACGGCAGGAAATCCGGGGCGGCAAGTGCAGCGGGTATTCCTTCCTTGCCGCTGACGAACAATACCGCGTCGGCACTGTTGGCCTCGCAAAGCGGACCGTGCACCGAAACAGGCAGGCCGTGCGCCGACCGCACGATAGCGCTGGAACCCAATATTCGGACGTGCCAGTCCTCAGTGTTGCGGCCTAAGATGTCCCACATCAGGAATAGGTCGATATCAGTGAATTGGTCGAAAGCAACCAGAACGATTTTCTTCAAGGCGAGCTCCATGAAAAGTGCTGGCGTGCAAAACGCAACGGCCATCTCTGCTGGTGTTCGCAGCGTACCGATCGGTTACGCGCCATACACAGTCTGTATGGCGCTAAATAGGGAGCGAAATGACCGGTGAGAAAACTGACTCGTAACCATTGGATCGCGGCTGGTTTTGAGGCCCTCGACCAAATAGGGCATACCGGTGTTTCGGCCGAGAGTCTATCGCGCCGATTGAATGTGACCCGCGGATCGTTCTATCACCATTTCCGCAATCGCGAGGATTTTGTCCGCACCTTGCTGGCCGCTTGGGAAGAAGACTACACGGAGCGCATGCTCGCTTATGCGGGGCAGGGCAGTAGCGCGGGCGAAATCCTGAAACGCTATTTGAGTATTGCCGCTGAGAAACAACCTGGGCGGGAAGTTTCCATCCGAGCCTGGTCGTTGCACGATCCGTTGGTAGGCGAGTTTCAGCAGCGTGTTGACACAAGACGACTGGATTTCGCGATACGGACGTGCCGCCGCCTGGTCCATATGCCAGGGCAAGCAGAAGTGATTGGTCAGGTGGCCCATCTGTGCCTGATTGGTGGTCAGCAGGCAGGGCTGCGGCGTGATGCCGCTCGCTTCAACCGTTTCCTGCATGGAGCCTTTTCACTTTTCGAAGGGGCGCTTGCACCGTGGCGGGCCTGAGTCATGAGCTATATCGGGTAACTGAATAAATAGTGTCCAAGGCTAACGTCCATGGCACTGGCCTAAAAAAAAACGGCACCCAAAGGTGCCGTTTCTGTTTTCTACGATCTACCGCTACACGATCAGCCCGTCAAGCCAGCCTGCTGAACCAGGGTCAGCAACGGCTGCGGGTACACACCGAGGAAGAACGCCAGTACGGCGATGGCCAGCAGCATCACGCCGCCTGCCTTCTGTTCCCAGTGCAACTCGGCGTCGTGGCGACGCAGGTTCGGTTCCATCAGGTACAAGGTGACCATGACGCGCAGGTAGTAGAACACGCCGATGGCACTGCCCAGCACCAGGGAGCCGACCAGCCACCATTGGTGAGCCTCGACGCCGGTGGCGATGATGTAGAACTTGCCGATGAAGCCGGCGGTCAGCGGGATGCCGGCCAGGGACAGCATCATCACGGTCAGCACGGCGGTCAGGTACGGACGGCGCCAGAACAGGCCGCGGTATTCGTACAGGGCGTCGGCGTCGCGGCCGTTGTACGGCGAGGACATCAGGGTGATCACACCGAAGGCGCCGAGGCTGGTGATCACGTAGGTGACCAGGTACACGCCGATGGCTTCCACGGCCAGGCCCTTGCTGGCGATCAGGGCGATCAGCAGGTAGCCGAAGTGGGCGATGGACGAGTAACCCAGCAGACGCTTGAGGTTGCTCTGGGTCAGTGCCAGCAGGTTACCGAACAGGATCGACGCGATGGCGATGATGGTCAGCACGTTGCTCAGCACACCGCTGCTGGCCACTGGCGAGATCTGGAACAGACGCACCATGACCGCGAACACCGCCACTTTCGAAGCGGTGGCCAGGAACGCCGCCACTGGCGCCGGGGCGCCTTCGTAGACGTCCGGGGTCCAGAGGTGGAACGGTACCAGCGACAGCTTGAACGCCAGGCCGATCAGCATCATGCCCAGGCCCAGTTGCGCGATCGGGCTAGGCAGGCCGGTGGCGGCCAGGGCCTGGCCGATGCCGACGAAGCTCAGGGTGCCGGCTTCGGCGTAGAGCAGGGCCATGCCGAACAACAGGAACGCGGAACCGGCCGCCGACAGCACCATGTACTTGATGCCGGCTTCCAGGGAGCGCTTGTTGAAGAAGGCGTAGGCCACCAGGCCATAGACCGGTACTGACAGCAGTTCCAGGCCGATGAACAGGCTGGCCAGGTGCTGCGCGCTGACCAGGACCAGGCCACCGGCGGCGGCCATCAGGATCAGCAGGTACAGCTCTTCGCGGTTGCCCGGGTAACCCGAACCGCCATCGCCGAGGTAGGCGTGGGCGAGGGTGACACAGGCCAGGGTGGCGACCAGGATCAACGCCATGTAGAGGCAGGCGAAGCTGTCGATCTGAATCAGCGGGGTGACCGCCAGTGGCGCGACTTTCAGGGCCGGCAAGATCGACAGCAGGGCCAGGTTCAGCCCCGCCACCGACAGCAGGAAGGTCTGTGAGTGATTGCGGCGCCAGGCGATCGCCAGCATCACCACGATGATCGTGGCGCTGGTGATCAACAGCGGCGCAAGCGCGATAAAGTGTTGAATCGTGAATTCCATAGCGCTCTTACCGGGCCGAAGCGAGTTGAGAGAAGGCGGTGCCGAGCCACTGCTGCACGCCATGCATCGTGGCGGCAGATGTGTCGAGGAACGGTTGCGGGGAAACGCCGAGGTAAACCAGCAGCACCGCAAGGCCGAGCACCATGATCAGTTCGCGACCGTCCATGCCGCGCAGCACTTCGTCCGACTTGGTCGGGCCGAAGTAGGCACGGTGGATCATGATCAGCGAGTAGACCGAACCGAACACCAGGCCGGAGGTGGCGATGGCGGTGATCCACGGAGCGCTGGCGAACGTGCCGATCAGGATCAGGAACTCGCCGACGAAGTTGCCAGTGCCTGGCAGGCCCAGGGAAGCGGCTGCGAAGAACAGGCTGATGGCCGGCAGGTAGGCGATGCGCGACCAGATGCCGCCCATCTCACGCATGTCCCGGGTGTGCAGGCGCTCGTACAACTGGCCGCTGAGGATAAACAGCGCCGCCGCCGACAGGCCGTGAGCCAACATCTGGATCACCGCGCCTTGCAGGGCGAGCTGGCTGCCGGAGTAGATCCCGATCAGCACGAAGCCCATGTGCGAAACGCTGGAGAACGCGATCAGGCGCTTGATGTCGGTCTGGGCGAACGCCAGGAACGCACCGTAGAAAATCCCGATCAGGCCCAGGGTCATGGCGATCGGCGCGAACTCGGCCGACGCATTGGGGAACAGCGGCAGGGCAAAGCGCAGCAGGCCGTAGGCCGCCGTCTTGAGCAAGATACCCGCCAGGTCCACGGAACCTGCGGTCGGCGCCTGGGCGTGGGCGTCCGGCAGCCAGGAGTGGAACGGCACCACTGGCAGCTTCACCGCGAAGGCGATGAAGAAGCCGAGCATCAGCACGTACTCGGTGGTCTTGGACATCTGCACTTTCAACAGGTCGGCGTAGTTGAAGGTAATCACACCGGTGTTGTTGAAGTTGACCAGCACCAGGCCAAGGATCGCCACCAACATGATCAGGCCGGAAGCCTGGGTGAAGATGAAGAACTTGGTCGCCGCGTAGATCCGGGTTTTCTTGCCGTCCGAAGAACTGTGACCCCAGAGCGCGATGAGGAAGTACATCGGCACCAGCATCATTTCCCAGAAGAAGAAGAACATGAACAGGTCCAGCGCCAGGAACACGCCGATGACGCCGCCCAGGATCCACATCAGGTTCAGGTGGAAGAAACCCACGTGACGCTGGATCTCTTTCCAGGAGCAGAGTACCGAGAGGATACCCAGCAGGCCGGTCAGCAGGATCATCAGCAGCGACAGGCCGTCGAGGGCCAGGTGCACGCTGATGCCGAAGCGCGCGATCCAGGCATGCTTGAATTCAAGCGCCCAGGTTGGATCGGCGCCAGGAGCCGGAGCAAATGAATAGTCGCCGGTCGCCCACAGCCAGAGGCCGAGCGCGAGTTCCAGGGACATGGTCAGCAGCGCAATCCAGCGCGGGAGCGTGGAGCTGGAGCGCTCCGCGATCCAGCACAGCAGGCCGCCGATGAAGGGGATCAGGATTAGCCAGGGCAGAATCATGACGGGCTCGTTTCCTTTCGCAAGTTCGCAAGGTTCATATCAGACCGCTACCAGCACGATGGCGCCGATAACCAGCACGGCGCCAGCCGCCATGGAAGCCGCATACCAACGCAGTTGACCGGTCTCGGTACGGCTCAGGGCAGTGTGGCCGCCCTTGGCCATGCGCGGGATCAGGCCAATGGTCTGGTCGAGCGGGTCTTTGCGCAGAATGTGGCTGATCGCAAGGTATGGCTTGACGAACAGTTTGTCGTAGATCCAGTCGAAGCCCCAGGCGGCGAACCACCAGGCCGAAAGGAATCGCCCGATGCCGCTGTTGGCGATCGCCGTGACGAAACGACGCTTGCCCAGGAACAGCAGGGCGGCCAGCAGGATACCTGCCAGGGCGATGGCGCCCGAGGCGATTTCCAGGCTGTGCTTGGCTTCGCCGCCGGCATGGCCGACGCTTTGCGGCAGCACATCGGCCAGCGGTGGGGTGATCATGGCGCCAACGAAGGTCGACAGCACGATCAGCACCGACAGTGGCAGCCAGTGAGCAATGCCATGGCCGGCATGGGCTTGGGTCTTGGCTTCACCATGGAACGCGATGAAGATCAGGCGGAAGGTGTACAGGGAGGTCATGAACGCACCCACCAGGCCGGCATAGAGCAGTGCCTGGTTACCGCTGGCGAACGCTTCCCAGAGGATCTCGTCCTTGGAGTAGAAGCCGGCGGTGACCAGTGGCAGGGCCGCCAGGGCCGCGCCGCCAACGATGAAGCTGGCGTAGGCCAACGGCAGTTTCTTCCATAGGCCGCCCATCTTGAAGATGTTCTGCTCGTGGTGGCAGGCAACGATCACCGCACCGGAAGCAAGGAACAGCAGCGCCTTGAAGAAGGCGTGGGTCATCAGGTGGAAGATCGCGCCTTCCCAGGCACCAACGCCCAGGGCCAGGAACATGTAGCCGATCTGGCTCATGGTCGAGTAGGCGAGGATGCGCTTGATGTCGGTTTGTACCAGCGCGGCAAAACCGGCCAGCACCAGGGTCACGCCGCCGACGATGCCCACCAGGTGCAGGATGTCCGGCGCCAGGGCGAACAGGCCGTGGGTACGGGCGATCAGGTAGACGCCAGCGGTCACCATGGTCGCGGCGTGGATCAGTGCCGAGACCGGGGTAGGGCCGGCCATCGCGTCCGCCAACCAGGTTTGCAGCGGCAGTTGCGCGGATTTACCGACGGCGCCGCCCAGCAGCATCAGGGTCGCCAGGACGATCCAGAAGTCACCGACCTTGAAGTGCTCGGGCGCCTTGACCAGCAGTTCCTGGATATTCAGCGTGCCCAGTTGCTGGAACAGGATGAACAGGCCGATGGCCATGAACACGTCGCCGATCCGGGTGACGATGAACGCCTTGAGTGCGGCATTCCCGTTGTTGCGGTTGCTGTAGTAGAAACCGATCAACAGGTACGAGCACAGGCCCACGCCTTCCCAACCGAAGTACAGGAACAACAGGTTATCGCCGAGCACCAGGAACAGCATGCTGGCGATGAACAGGTTGGTGTAGGCGAAGAAGCGCGAGTAACCGGCTTCACCGCGCATGTACCAGGAGGCGAACAGGTGGATCAGGAAACCCACGCCGACCACCACGCCGAGCATGGTGATGGACAGGCCGTCCAGGTAGAGGGCGAAGTTCGGCGTGAAGCCTTCCACCGCCATCCAGCGCCACAGCACCTGCACATACACACCGCCTTCGGGCGGGGCGACGTTGAACTGCCAGATCACGTAGGCCGTGACGATGGCAGACAGGCCGATGGAACCCACGCCAACCAGCGCCGAAAGGTTTTCCGACCAGCGTCCACGGGAGAACGACAGCAGCAGGAAACCAATGAGGGGGAATACGAAAGTCAGAAAGATTAGGTTCATCCGCGCATCTCGCTGGCAGCGTCGATATCGAGAGTGTGGAAGCGGCGATACAGCTGCAACAGGATCGCCAGGCCGATACTGGCCTCGGCGGCTGCCAGGCTGATCACCAGGATGAACATGATCTGTCCATCCGGCTGCGCCCAGCGAGCGCCCGCGACGATGAAAGCCAGGGCGGAGGCATTCATCATGACCTCCAGGCTCATCAGCACGAACAGAATGTTGCGGCGGACCATCAGGCCAACCAGACCGAGGCAGAACAGGATGCCGGCAACCGCCAGACCATGCTCGAGAGGGATAGCAGGCATGTGATTACTCCTTCGCCTCGTTACGGCCCAAATGGAACGCCGTGACGGCTGCGGCAAGCAGCAGCATCGAGGCGAGTTCGACCACCAGCAGGTACGGACCGAACAGGCTGATGCCCACGGCCTTGGCGTCTACGGTGGTGTGGCCGATGGCCTGGCCGCTCTGGTGAGCGAACAGCACATACAGCAGTTCACCCAGCAGCAGGGCGGACAGGATCACCGGTCCCGCCCAGATGCCGGGCTTGAGCCAGGAGCGTTCCTGCTGGACCGCGGCCGGGCCGAGGTTGAGCATCATCACCACGAACACGAACAGCACCATGATGGCGCCGGCGTAGGCGATCACTTCCAGAGCACCGGCGAACGGTGCACCGAGGGCGAAGAAGGTCATGGCCACGGCGATCAGCGAAATGATCAGGTAGAGCAGGGCGTGCACGGGGTTGGTGTTGGTGACCACACGAAGCGTGGACACCACCGCGATACCCGATGCGAAATAGAAAGCGAATTCCATCTTTCTTCCTTAAGGCAGCAAGCTCTTCACGTTGATCGGTTCGGCTTCGTTCTGCGCGGCGCCTTTTGGCTTACCGGCAATGGCCATACCTGCAACACGATAGAAGTTGTAATCAGGGTTTTTACCGGGACCGGAAATCAGCAGATCTTCTTTCTCGTACACCAGGTCCTGACGTTTGAACTCGGCCATTTCGAAATCCGGCGTGAGCTGGATCGCGGTGGTCGGGCAGGCTTCCTCGCAGAGGCCACAGAAAATGCAGCGCGAGAAGTTGATGCGGAAGAAGTCCGGGTACCAGCGACCGTCTTCGGTTTCAGCTTTCTGCAGCGAGATGCAACCCACCGGGCACGCCACGGCGCACAGGTTGCAGGCCACGCAGCGCTCTTCGCCGTCGGGGTCGCGGGTCAGGACGATGCGGCCACGATAGCGTGGTGCCAGGTAGACCGGCTCTTCCGGGTATTGCAGGGTGTCGCGCTTGCGAAAGCCATGGCCGAAGATCATGACCAGGCTTCGCAGTTGGGTACCGGTACCCTTAACGATGTCGCCAATATATTTGAACATGGGTCAAATCCTCACTGAACCGCGGCCGCAGGCGCGTTCATCAAAACGATCGCAGCGGTCACCAGCATGTTGATCAGGGTCAGCGGCAGGCAGAATTTCCAGCTGAAGTCCATCACCTGGTCGTAGCGTGGGCGCGGGATCGAGGCGCGCAGCAGGACGAACAGCATGATGAAGAACGCGGTCTTCAGGGCGAACCAGACGAAGGACAGTTGCGGCAGGATGTCGAACGGACCGTGCCAGCCACCGAAGAACAGCGTTACCAGCAGCGCCGAGATCAGGATGATCCCGATGTATTCACCGACGAAGAACATGCCCCATTTCATGCCGGCATATTCAATGTGGTAACCGTCGGCCAGTTCCTGCTCCGCTTCCGGCTGGTCGAAGGGGTGACGGTGAGTCACGGCCACGCCAGCGATGAAGAAGGTACAGAAACCGAAGAACTGCGGAATGATGAACCACAGGTTCTGGGCCTGGTACTCGACGATGTCGCGCATGTTGAACGAGCCGGCCTGGATCACGATGCCCATGAGCGACAGGCCCATGAACACTTCGTAGGACACGGTCTGGGCCGAGGCCCGCAGGCTGCCCAGCAGGGCGAACTTGTTGTTGCTCGACCAGCCGGCGAACAGCACCGCATACACCGACAGGCCGGCCATGGCGAAGAAGAACAGCAGGCCGATGTTCAGGTCCGCCACACCCCAGGTCGGGGTGATCGGGATGATCGCGAAGGCGATCAGCAAGGCGCTCATGGCGACCACCGGTGCCAGGGTGAAGATCACCTTGTCGGCAAACGGCGGCGTCCAGTCTTCCTTGAAGAACATCTTGATCATGTCGGCGGCGATCTGGAACATGCCGAATGGGCCGACGCGGTTCGGACCGTAGCGGTCCTGCCACCAGCCCAGCAGGCGACGTTCGACGAAGCTCAACAGTGCGCCTGCGACCACCACGGCCAGCAGGATCACGATGGCCTTGAGGACCGTCAGGATCACAGCGATCACTTCAGGGGTGAACCAGCTCATTGCGCTGCCTCCTGCAGACCGTCGACGGTTTTGCCGAAAATAGCTGGCGGGATGCCTGCCAGGCCAGCCGGCAGGGCCACCAGGCCGGCGCCCAGTTCTTCATTGATGCGCAGCGGAAGACGCAAGGTCTGGCCGGCCACGTTCAGGCTCAGCAGGGCACCGTCGTTGACGCCCAGGCGGTCGGCTTCGGACTTGGCCAGCGACACGTAGGCGGCCGGAATGCGTTCCTGCACCGGTGCGGCCTTGGAAGAGTTCTCTTCGCTGCCGAACAGGTGATGGAACGGCACGACCTGCCAGGTGCCCGGTGCCGGATTGAAGGCGCGCGGCACGCTGGCGAACCAGCTCAGGTGATCGCCCTGGCTTTCGATCAGGCGGGTGCCCGGGTCGCCTGCACGCAGGTGACCACCGACTTCGTCCTGGAACTTGTTCCAGGCTTGCGGCGAGTTCCAGCCCGGCGACCAGGCGAATGGCACCTGGGAGCGCGGTTCGGTCGAGCCCGAGTAGCCTTCCATGGAGAACGAGAACGCGGTGTCGTTGTCCTGGGAGGTGCGTGGTTCGTGAACGCTGATGTCGGCGCGCATGGCTGTGCGGCCGGAGTAGCGCAGCGGCTCGCGCGCCAGCTTCAGGCCTTTGATGCGGAACGAGGCGGACGGTGCGGCGTCGACGATGGCGGCCAGTTGCGGGCTGCTCGAAGCGACGGCGGCGGTAACGTGGTCCAGTTGCGTCCAGTCGATCGGCTGGTCCAGCAGGGTGGCGCGCAGGGCGTGCAGCCAGCGCCAGCCTTCGTGAACCAGGATGCTGGCGTCCAGGTATTGCGGGTCGAAGACCTGGAAGAAGCGCTGGGCGCGACCTTCCTGGCTGACCAGCGTACCGTCGCCTTCGGCGAAGCTCGCCGCCGGCAGCACCAGGTGGGCGCGGTCGGTGGTGGCGGTTTTCTGATGGTCAGCGACGATCAGCACTTTCGCGGCGTTCAGCGCGGCATCGACCTTGGCCTTGTCAGTGCGGGTGTACAGGTCGTTTTCCAGCACCACGATGGCGTCGGCGCTGCCGTCGATCACCGCTTGCAGGGCGGCGTCCACCGATTCGCCACCGAGCATGGCCAGGCCAAGGCTGTTGGCTTCCGGCACGATCAGGCTGATGGAACCGTTCTTCTCCCGCAGCTTCAAGGCCTTGGCGATGTTGGCCGCGGCTTCGATCAGCGCCTTGGAACCCAACGAGGTGCCGGCGATGATCAGTGGGCGCTTGGCCGCCAGCAGGGCGTCGGCGATGCGTTGGGCCAGAGCGGCCGCTTCGCTGTCCAGACCGTCGACGGCCGGGGCGCTGGCGTCCAGGGCGTGGGCCACGGCGAAACCGATGCGGGCCAGGTCGTCAGGGGCGGCGTGGACGCATTCTTCGGCCACGTCGTCGAGCTTGGTTTCAGCGAGGCTGGCGATGAACAGTGGGTTCAGCGCGTGCTGGCCGATGTTCTTCACGGCAGCGTCGAGCCAAGGCTGGACGCGCATGGCGTCGGCCATGTCTTCGGCCTTGCCCTTGACCGACTGGCGCAGGGCCAGGGCCATGCGGGCGGCGGTCTGGGTCAGGTCTTCACCGAGGACGAACACCGCGTCGTGGTCTTCGATGTCGCGCATGTTCGGCACGGGCAGCGGGCTGTCCTTGAGCACTTGCAGCACCAGGCGGATGCGTTCCAGCTCACCGGCTTCGATGCCACTGTAGAAGTGCTCGGCGCCGACCAGTTCACGCAGCGCGTAGTTGCTTTCCAGGCTGGCCCGTGGCGAACCGATGCCGACGATGTTGCGACCGCGCAGCAGCTCGGCGGCCTTGTCCAGCGCTTGGTCCAGGCTCAGCTTGGCGCCGTTTGCCAGCAGCGGCTGGCGTGGACGATCCTTGCGGTTGACGTAGCCATAGCCGAAACGACCACGGTCACACAGGAAGTACTGGTTCACCGATCCGTTGAAGCGGTTCTCGATGCGACGCAGTTCACCGTAGCGCTCGCCCGGGGAGATGTTGCAACCGCTGGAGCAGCCATGGCAGATGCTCGGCGAGAACTGCATGTCCCACTTGCGGTTGTAGCGCTCGGAGTGAGTCTTGTCGGTGAACACACCGGTCGGGCAGACCTCGGTGAGGTTGCCGGAGAATTCGCTTTCCAGGGTGCCGTCTTCAACGCGACCGAAGTACACGTTGTCGTGGGCGCCGAACACGCCCAGGTCGGTGCCACCGGCGTAGTCCTTGTAGAAACGCACGCAGCGATAGCAGGCGATGCAGCGGTTCATCTCGTGGGAGATGAACGGGCCGAGGTCCTGGTTCTGGTGGGTACGCTTGGTGAAGCGATAACGGCGCTCGTTGTGGCCGGTCATCACCGTCATGTCTTGCAGGTGGCAGTGGCCGCCTTCCTCACAGACCGGGCAGTCGTGAGGGTGGTTGGTCATCAGCCATTCGACGACGCTGGCGCGAAACACTTTCGCTTCTTCGTCGTCGATGGAGATCCAGCTGCCGTCGGTGGCAGGGGTCATGCAGGACATGACGATCCGACCACGCTTGTCGTTTTCGTCGGTGTACTGCTTGACCGCGCACTGGCGACAAGCGCCAACGCTGCCAAGGGCGGGGTGCCAGCAGAAATAAGGAATGTCGAGGCCCAGCGACAGACATGCCTGTAACAGGTTGTCTGCGCCATCGACTTCGAGCTCTTTGCCGTCTACGTGGATAGTGGCCATGGTTCAAAGTTCTTCGTTGGCCCGGTGTCAGCGGGCGTGGCTAATGGAATCTTGTTATTCGCGTGAATCAACACAGCCGTTTACGGCGTCATCACACGAGAAGACGAAGGGCACGGACCCTTCGCCTTTTTAAGCGTTTACGCGCCGACTACGATCGGCTTTGCCAGAGGCGGGACGACGGCGCTGGTGGGCGCGATGCCGGCTTCGAACTCTGGACGGAAGTATTTGATCGCGCTGCCCAACGGCTCCACGGCACCCGGTGCGTGAGCACAGAAGGTCTTGCCTGGGCCGAGGAAGCCCACCAGACCCAGCAGGGTCTCGATGTCGCCGGCCTGGCCTTCGCCGTTTTCAAGGGCCCGCAGCAGCTTGACGCTCCATGGCAGGCCATCGCGGCAAGGGGTGCAGAAACCGCACGACTCACGGGAGAAGAACTCTTCCATGTTGCGCAGCAGCGACACCATGTTGACGCTGTCGTCCACCGCCATGGCCAGGCCGGTACCCATGCGGGTGCCGACCTTGGCGATGCCGCCGGCGTACATTTGGGCGTCCAGGTGTTCCGGCAACAGGAACCCGGTACCGGCGCCGCCAGGCTGCCAGCACTTGAGCTTGTAGCCGTCGCGCATGCCGCCAGCGTAGTCTTCGAACAGCTCACGGCCGGTGACGCCGAATGGCAGTTCCCACAGGCCAGGGTTCTTGACCTTGCCGGAGAAGCCCATGAGCTTGGTGCCCATGTCTTCGCTGCCGTCACGGGCCAGGGATTTGTACCAGTCCACGCCGTCGGCGATGATCGCCGGCACGTTGCACAGGGTCTCGACGTTGTTCACGCAGGTCGGCTTGCCCCACACGCCTACAGCGGCAGGGAAGGGCGGCTTGGAACGTGGGTTGGCGCGACGGCCTTCCAGGGAGTTGATCAGTGCGGTTTCTTCACCGCAGATGTAGCGCCCGGCACCGGTGTGGACGAACAGCTCGAAATCAAAGCCCGAGCCCAGGATGTTCTTGCCCAGGAGGCCGGCGGCCTTGGCTTCTTCCACGGCACGGTTCAGGTGCTTGGCGGCGGTGGTGTATTCGCCACGCAGGAAGATATAGCCACGGTAGGTTTTCAGCGCGCGGGCGCTGATCAGCATGCCTTCGATCAGCAGATGGGGCAGTTGCTCCATCAGCATGCGGTCTTTCCAGGTGTTGGGCTCCATTTCATCCGCGTTGCACAGCAGGTAGCGGATGTTGATGGATTCGTCCTTGGGCATCAGGCCCCACTTCACACCCGTGGGGAAGCCCGCGCCGCCACGGCCCTTGAGGCCGGAGTCTTTCACGGTCTGGACGATGTCGTCCTGGGCCATGTCGCTGAACGCCTTGCGCGCAGCGGCGTAGCCGTTCTTGGCCTGGTACTCGTCCAGCCATACCGCTTCGCCGTCGTCACGCAGGCGCCAGGTCAGGGGATGGGTTTCGGCCGAACGCTGGATGCGGTTGGCGGGCCCGAAGGAAGTCAGGGTCATACGTAGCCCTCCAGCAGTTTGGCGACGCCGTCAGGCTGGACGTCACCGAAGGTGTCGTCGTCGATCATCAGCGCTGGCGCCTTGTCGCAGTTACCCAGGCAGCACACTGGCAGCAGGGTGAAACGACCGTCGGCGGTGGTCTGGCCCAGGCCGATGCCCAGCTTGTTCTGGATCTCGCCGACCACCGATTCGTGGCCACCGATGTAGCAGACCATGCTGTCGCAGACACGAATGATGTGACGGCCTACTGGCTGGCGGAAAATCTGGCTATAGAAGGTGGCCACGCCTTCGACGTCGCTGGCCGGGATGCCGAGGATCTCGCCGATGGCGTAGAGCGCGCCGTCAGGCACCCAGCCACGTTCCTTCTGGACGATCTTCAGGGCTTCAATCGACGCCGCGCGCGGGTCTTCGTAGTGATGCAGCTCGTGCTCGATGGCCGAGCGCTCGGTTTCGCTCAGGGCGAAACGGTCTGTCTGGATAAGCGTGCTGTTCATGCTTAGCGGTCCACGTCGGCCATAACGAAATCGATACTACCCAGGTACGCGATCAAGTCCGCGACCATGCTGCCTTTGATCACTGAAGGGATCTGCTGCAGGTGCGGGTAGCTTGGGGTGCGAATCCGGGTGCGGTAGCTCATGGTGCCGCCGTCGCTCGTCAGGTAATAACTGTTGATGCCCTTGGTCGCTTCGATCATCTGGAAGGACTCGTTGGCCGGCATGACCGGGCCCCACGAAACCTGCAGGAAGTGCGTGATCAGGGTCTCGATGTGTTGCAGCGTGCGCTCTTTTGGCGGCGGCGTGGTCAGCGGGTGATCCGCCTTGTACGGGCCTTCCGGCATGTTGCGCATGCATTGGTCGATGATCTTGATGCTCTGGCGCATTTCCTCGACGCGAACCATGCAGCGGTCGTAGGCATCGCCATTGGCCGCCAGCGGTACTTCGAATTCGAAGTTTTCGTAGCCGGAGTAGGGGCGCGCCTTGCGCAGGTCGAAGTCGCAACCGGTGGAACGCAGGCCGGCACCGGTGACGCCCCATTCCAGGGCCTCTTTGGTGTTGTAGGCGGCGACCCCGATGGTACGACCCTTGAGGATGCTGTTCTGCAGGGCGGCCTTGGTGTATTCGTCCAGGCGCTTGGGCATCCACTCGACGAAGTCCTTGACCAGCTTTTCCCAGCCGCGTGGCAGGTCGTGGGCAACACCACCGATGCGGTACCAGGCCGGGTGCAGGCGGAAACCGGTGATGGCTTCGATCACCGTGTAGGCCTTCTGGCGGTCGGTGAAGGTGAAGAACACCGGGGTCATGGCCCCCACGTCCTGGATATAGGTCCCCAGGAACAGCAGGTGGCTGGTGATACGGAAGAACTCGGCCATCATGATGCGGATGACGTCGACCTTCTCCGGTACCTTGATCCCGGCCAGTTTCTCGACCGACAGCACGTACGGCAGGTTGTTCATCACGCCGCCGAGGTAGTCGATGCGGTCTGTGTACGGGATGAAGCTGTGCCAGGACTGGCGCTCGGCCATTTTCTCGGCGCCACGGTGGTGGTAGCCGATGTCAGGCACGCAGTCGACGATCTCTTCGCCGTCCAACTGCAGGATGATGCGGAACGCACCGTGGGCCGAAGGGTGGTTCGGGCCGAGGTTGAGGAACATGTAGTCCTCGTTGGCGCCCGAACGCTTCATGCCCCAGTCTTCAGGCTTGAAGCGCGCGGCTTCTTCCTCGAGCTGTTGCTTGGCCAGGGACAGGCTGAACGGGTCGAACTCGGTGGCACGGGCCGGGAAGTCCTTGCGCAGCGGGTGACCTTCCCAGGTCGGCGGCATCATGATGCGGGTCAGGTGCGGGTGGCCGGGGAAGTCGATCCCGAACATGTCCCACACTTCACGCTCGTACCAGTTGGCGTTCGGCCAGATGCCGGTCACGGTCGGCACGCTAAGGTCGCTCTCGGACAAGGCGACCTTGATCATTACGTCACTATTACGCTCGATCGACATCAGGTGATAGAACACGGTGAAATCGACGCCGTCGGGCAGCCCTTGACGCTTGGTGCGCAGGCGCTCGTCCACGCCGTGCAGGTCATAGAGCATGACGTACGGCTTGGGCAGGTTGCGCAGGAAGGTCAGGACTTCGACGAGTTTGGCGCGGGCAACCCAAAGCACCGGCATGCCGGTGCGGGTCGGCTGGGCGGTGAACGCCTCGGGGCCAAAACGGTTGTTCAGTTCGACGACCACATCCTGGTCGTCTGCCTTGTAAGGCGGGATGTACAGAGCACTGCCTGTAGTCATGGTCATTTATCGCTTTCGGTCAACGTAAAGAATGAAGCCAGGTTCTCGTTTCTTATGCAGAGCAGAGCTGGATCAGACTTCGTCGGGGCTGCGCAGGTTGGTGACTGCGATACGCTGTTCGCGGCGCTGTTCCTTTTGCGATGGCATGTCGGCGCGATAGACGCCTTGATCGCCAACGACCCAGGACAGTGGGCGACGCTCCTGGCCAATCGACTCCTGCAACAGCATCAGGCCTTGCAGGAAAGCTTCAGGGCGAGGCGGGCAGCCGGGCACGTAGACGTCCACGGGCAGGAACTTGTCCACCCCTTGAACGACGGAGTAGATGTCGTACATGCCACCGGAGTTGGCGCACGAACCCATGGAGATAACCCACTTCGGTTCGAGCATTTGCTCGTAGAGACGCTGGATGATCGGCGCCATCTTGATGAAGCAGGTACCGGCGATAACCATGAAATCCGCCTGGCGTGGCGATGCCCGGATCACCTCGGCGCCAAAGCGCGCGATGTCGTGGGGCGCCGTGAAGGCGGTGGTCATTTCCACGTAGCAGCACGAAAGGCCGAAGTTGTACGGCCACAGGGAGTTCTTGCGACCCCAGTTGACCGTGCTGTTCAGCACGTCTTCGAGCTTGCCCATGAAGATGTTTTTGTGGACTTGATCTTCTAACGGATCGGCGACGGTTTCCCGTTCGCCAATCGGATACTGCTCGTTAGGAGCATCGGGGTCGATCCTGGTGAGATTGTATTGCATTGCCAAAGCCTCATTGTTTCAGCTTCGCTTGCCGCTTGCGCCGAGCTTCCGGAGCCCAATCAAGCGCCCCCACTCGGTAAAGGTAGACAAGACCTGCCAACAGAATTGCTATGAAAACGAGAGCTTCGACGAATCCGGTCCAGCCGCTTTCGCGGACGGACACAGACCATGCAAAGAGAAAGAGGGCTTCGATATCGAAGATCACGAAGAGCATCGCGACCAGATAGAATTTGGCTGAGAGCCGCAAGCGGGCGCCACCGGTAGGTAGCATGCCGGACTCGAACGGTTCATTTTTGCTGCGGCCCCAGGCTTTTGACCCAAGCAGGCTCGACACACCGAGCATGAAAGCACACAGGCCAACAACGCCCAGAAGGAAAATGGCAAAGCCCCAATTGTGGGCCATGAGTCCTGTCGCTTCGGACATGCTGGAAATCCTTAACAGAGAGCAAAGGTCTCTGAGCTTGAATGAAATAACGCAGTGACGATATGTCGCAGCAATCAATCGCGGTGATTTTATGGCTAAACACCGGGCAAGTAAAATTCCTATAGCGAAATTATTTATTGGAATAAGGACATAGCGTGCCTCCAAGACCCTGCGGCCCAGGCCTGGTGGGCGTTGGCCGGTTATTCATCAATAATATTTTGTGCGGAATGCAACAATGATAATGACTTCCAAATGATAATTATTATTATTTGTAGCGGCCTTTCTACGGTGCACTTTGTGTTGTGCCTGAAAGACTGTCTTACATCGCCGCTACTGCAATTGTCAGCGCCGAACGTTTTACTCCTTTTCGGACTGCCCAATACTGCGTTCGATCAATTTTTCTACCCGTGCGCCGAAGTTTTGTGGAGGAGGGGTCGGTGAAGGTTGGCTCTGTGTGGGGGACTGCTCCTGTGGGAGCCAAGCTTGCTCGCAATGCCGGCAACGCGGTCCCGAGGCAGACAGCGTAATCGTTCATCGCGGTCAAGCCCGACTCCCACAGATGCAGGCTTGCTCTTACAGCGTAGGTTGCTTCAAAAAAAACGGGTGAAAAAACCAGGTTCGTCAGATCAATGTCGATCAGTTGAGCCAATGCAGAACCTGTGGCCATGGGGTTTGCGCGTTTAAGCGACACCGCTGTGGTGCTTTAGGCCCGGCCTCGTGCCAATTTTTGCTCGCCAGCCCCGTCCAATCGATGCATCCTCGACTTTCCTTGAATGAATGATATCAAATGGCTATCTTTGTGCTTCATTCATCTAATCATCTATATCAATGCTTGATTAGGCTAACGTCCCTTCTTAGATAGCCGCGCCAGGTTTCATCGTTCGCGGCTGATGACCACAAGGAATGCCATGAACTCTTGGATCGCGAATATGAGCGTTATGCTCAAGCTGGCTTTGGGCTTTGCCGTTGTACTGCTTCTGACCGCTATCCTCGCCGCGACCGGCTGGTTCAGCCTGGGGAAAATGATCGAGCGTACTGATCGAATGACCAGCATCACCGAACTCGGCAACCGTCTTGATCACCTGCGCAGGGCTCGCTTGCAATACCAGGTGGACCGGGGAGATGAACAAAAGGGTGCATTGATCCAGGCGTCACTGGAGCAGTTTGTCGCCAAGCAGAAAAGCCTCGCAAACGAGTTGAGAAAACCTGAAAACCTGAAAAAACTTGCGCTGATCGAGCAGGCCAGCACGCAGTATCAAGTGGCACTGAATACGATGCGCGAGGCTTATCGCAATGACGCCGCCATGCGCAAGGAGATGGGCGCCAATGCGGTCAAGGGTGCCGCGCTGATTGCCAAGCTCATCAATGACGTAGAAGCAATGCCAGCCTCGGATGAGCGCCGTTTCGAGCTGTACAGGGTCATCCTCAAGGCAAAAGAGGACTTGGCACTGGTGCGTTATGAAGTGCGTGGCTATACCGGCAACCCCAACAGCGCCACCGAGCTCGCCGCCGCCCGCCAGCTGGAAAATGCACTCAAGGGCATCGAAACCCTCAACGGCGCTTTCGGTCCGACCTATGCCGACACCATCAAGCAGTTGGAAACTGCGTTGATTGCTTACCGCCGTTCGGTGCAGGATTTCACTGCCAGCAATCAGGCCATTGGCAAGGCCGTGCAGGACACTATCGATCTGGGTGAAACCATCACTCGTCTGTCTGACGAAATGTATGCCAGCCAACTGGTCTCCCGTGACGAAGACAGCGCCCAGGCGCGCATCCTGCAGCTGAGTTGTACGGCCTTGGCGATGTTGTTGGGGATTTTTGCCGCCCTGATCATCACCCGCCAGATTACACGGCCGTTGCAGGACACATTGGCTGTGGTCGATCGCATTGCAGCAGGTGATCTCACGCAGCACGTGATCGTGACCCGTCGTGATGAGCTGGGTGTCTTGCAGCAGGGTATTGAGCGCATGGGCAGCACCTTGCGCGATCTGATCGGTGGCATCCGCGATGGCGTTACCCAAATCGCCAGTGCCGCCGAAGAGCTCTCGGCTGTCACCGAGCAGACCAGTGCCGGGGTCAACAGTCAGAAGACCGAGACCGATCAGGTGGCTACCGCCATGCACGAAATGTCGGTCACCGTGCATGAAGTCGCGCGTAATGCCGAACAAGCTCGCGCAGCTGCATCAGAGGCCGATGCACAAGCTCGTATTGGGGACCAGGTGGTCGCGCAAGCCATCGTTCAGATTGAGCGCCTGGCCGGCGAGGTCGGGCGTTCAGTCGAAGCCATGAACGAGCTGGAACAGGAAAGCGGGCGCATCGGCAAGATCATGGACGTGATCAGGGCGGTGGCTGAGCAGACCAACTTGCTGGCCCTTAACGCCGCCATCGAGGCCGCTCGCGCGGGTGACGCCGGGCGCGGTTTTGCCGTGGTCGCCGATGAAGTGCGCGGATTGGCCCAACGTACCCAGCATTCCACCGAAGAGATCGAAAGCCTGGTGGCGGGCTTGCAGAACGGCACGCGCCAGGTATCGAGCATCATGCGAAACAGCCGCGAACTGACCGACAGCAGCGTGGAGTTGGCAGGCAAAGCCGGAACCTCCCTGGGCAACATCACCCAGGCGGTTTCCGGCATTCAGGCCATGAACCAGCAGATTGCCGCCGCCGCGGTGCAACAGAGCTCGGTGGCCGAGGAAATCAGCCGCAGTATCCTGAGCGTGCGCGATGTATCCGAGCAGACCGCCTCGGCCAGCGAAGAAACCGCAGCCTCCAGCATCGAACTGGCGCGCCTGGGTAACCAGTTGCAGCAGTTGGTCAGTCACTTCAAGGTGTGAAAAACGGAGCGGGAAAAATCGGCAGAAAAAAGCCCCGAACCGGTCGGGGCTTCAGATCATCGGCTTTGCGGTTAGCTTTTACTCGGTCCGCAAGGGCCGTTTACGGCGTGTATCAGTGGAACTGTTCTTCTTCGGTGGAACCGGTCAGTGCGGTCACCGACGAAGTGCCGCCCTGGATCACGGTGGTCATGTCGTCGAAGTAGCCGGTGCCCACTTCCTGCTGGTGAGCCACGAAGGTGTAGCCCTTGGCGGCGTCAGCGAACTCTTGCTCTTGCAGCTTCACGTAGGCGGTCATGTCGTTGCGGGCGTAGTCGTGCGCCAGGTTGAACATGCTGTGCCACATGTTGTGAATGCCGGCCAGGGTGATGAACTGGTGCTTGTAGCCCATGGCGGACAGTTCGCGCTGGAACTTGGCGATGGTCGCGTCGTCCAGGTTTTTCTTCCAGTTGAAGGAAGGCGAGCAGTTGTACGACAGGATCTGGTCTGGGTATTCCTTCTTGATCGCTTCGGCGAAGCGACGCGCCTCGTCCAGGTCCGGCTTGGCGGTTTCGCACCAGATCAGGTCGGCGTACGGTGCGTAGGCCAGGCCACGGGCGATGGCTTGGTCGAGACCGGCACGCACCTTGTAGAAGCCTTCCTGGGTGCGGGTACCGGTTACGAACGGTTGGTCGTACGGGTCGCAGTCGGAGGTCAGCAGGTCAGCGGCGTTGGCGTCGGTACGGGCCAGGATGATGGTCGGTACACCGGCAACGTCGGCGGCCAGGCGGGCAGCGGTCAGCTTCTGCACAGCTTCCTGGGTCGGAACCAGTACCTTGCCGCCCATGTGGCCGCATTTCTTCACCGAAGCCAGTTGGTCTTCGAAGTGAACGCCGGCGGCGCCTGCTTCGATCATGCTTTTCATCAGCTCGTAGGCGTTCAGGACGCCACCGAAACCGGCTTCAGCGTCAGCCACGATCGGCGCGAAGTAGTCGATGTAGCCTTCGTCGCCCGGGTTCTTGCCGGCTTTCCACTGGATCTGGTCGGCGCGACGGAACGAGTTGTTGATGCGCTTGACCACGGTTGGAACCGAATCCACCGGGTACAGCGACTGGTCGGGGTACATCGACTCGGCGGAGTTGTTGTCCGCGGCCACTTGCCAGCCCGACAGGTAGATCGCCTGGATGCCGGCCTTGACTTGCTGCACAGCCTGGCCGCCGGTCAGGGCGCCCATGCAGTTGACGAAATCTTTCTCGGGACGGAAGGCTGGCTTGGCGCCCTGGGTGACCAGGTTCCAGAGCTTGTCGGCGCCCATTTTCGCAAGGGTGTGCTCAGGTTGAACCGAGCCACGCAGACGGACGACGTCAGCAGCGGAATAATTGCGCTTCACGCCTTTCCAGCGCGGGTTTTCAGCCCAGTCTTTTTCAAGGGCTGCAATTTGCTGTTCGCGTGTCAGTGCCATGGAGATAAACCTCGTCGCATAGGTCTTGGTGGAAAATTCCTGCTCCTGCCGACCAGGGGTTGGCGTACAAGTCGGTTCAGGCGGGGAGGCGACGGGATGAACGATGGGCTCGAGGGGAAAGTGAGCAGGTAGGGGCGAACTGCGGGCGCATTCGGGCGTCGTGGGCCTCCATACGAACTCAGAGTGATGCCGGGTTACCTAGTTACGCTTCCGTCCCTCGGGACAACTTCGTTCCAGTCGCAACCTCGTCAAACACACCTTGTGGGCGGTACAGACACGAATCGGCTCGCAGGGTAGTTGCAAGCGTCGACCCGAAGGCCCTTGCCAGGGCCCCTGATTAGCGGGAGCGAGGCCATCATGCCTTCGGTTTTTTGCCTCGTCAAACGTTTTGTAGTGCTTTTTTTATGGCACTACATCTTTGGTCTAATACGACTCATCAGTCAGTTTTTGGTGCTTCAGTTCAGGGTATCGACCTTGACCCGCAAAATCATGTCGTCGCGGCCCTGGGTAGAGTAGCTGCGGGTCAGGCCCTGCTTGTCGGCTTGAGTCTGGCGATTCACGCCGGCCAGGGTGATCCATTCGCCCAGGCGACCGCTGACGGTTGTGTCGGTACTCTGAACGTTCACTACATCGGGACGTTCCTGGCTCATGCGGTCACGGTTGGTACTGATGCTGAGATGAACGGTCTCGCCGGTGACGCTCGCCGTGACATAAAAACCCTGGGTGACGTTGCGGTATTCGGTCTGGCTTTGCAGGCGGCCGTAGTTGTCGGTCTGGCTGCTGGTGAAGGGCACGCTCTGGCCGACCTGGATCAGCGCTGGCTGGCCTTCGCTGGCTTGCACCTGCTGCACGCCGCCGTCACGGCTGGCGGTGCTGCGGTTGATGATGCGGGTCTGGCTGGGCGCGGCGCCGTTGATCGAGTAACCCTGGTCGCCCTGCAGGTTGTTTTCGTTGGTGTCGACCGTAATCAGCAGGCGCTTGGGCGCAGTGTCCAATTGGGCCAGGAACTGCCGGAGTTCTTCGATCTTGCCGGGCTCGGCGTTGACGATCAGTTGGTTGCCGTAGGCGCTGACCTGGCCGTCCTTGCCGATGAAGTTCTGTGCCACCGGCAGCAGGTCGGCGCTGGTGCGGTAGTTCAGCGGCACGATTTGCGTATCGGCCACGGCTGACAGGCTGCTACCAAGCAGCAAGAGGGTCAGCAGGGTGCGTAGAAGCATGTCCATTTCTCCATGAGACTAAGGCCTGATATTGCCAGTTTGTCGGCCCCGGGTGGAGCAAGTTGAATGTTAGACGGCAAAACGCCCCGGCATCGGTGGATGGCGGGGCGTTTCGAGGTTGCATGATGCATTTGTGGCGAGGGAGCAAGCTCCCTCGCCACAGGTTTCAGGCCGAGCGCCGCACCATGTCCACATGCGGAATCCCGGCTTCCAGGAACTCCTCGCTGACCACTGCAAACCCCAGCCGCTCATAGAACGGCGTGGCGTGCACCTGGGCGCTGAGCATCTGCTGCTGGAGCCCACGCTTCTCGGCTTCGGCGATCACGGCGTGCATCAGCGCATCGCCCACCTTCAGGCCACGCCAGTCCTTGAGGACCGAGACGCGGCCGATATGGCCGTCGGTCAGCAGGCGGGCGGTGCCGATGGGAAAGTCGCCTTCAAACGCCAGAAAATGCACCGCGCTCTGGTCGTCGGCATCCCATTCCAGCTCAGGTGGAACGGACTGCTCGGCAATGAACACGGTCTCACGAATGCGCCGGATCTCGGCGTTATCCTTTTGCCAGTCTGCGACACGAACGTGAATTTTATTCATCAGCGAACCCCAGGCTGCCTTGCTTGACCAGCTCGCAGACCAGGCCGCGACCGTCTTCGTCGGCCAGCCACGGACCGAGGTTCTCGATGTGCAGGGCGTCGGCGGCGCAGATCATTTTCAGCAACTCGCGCAGCTTGCCCGGCAGGTAACGGCTCTGGCCGCTGGCGAACAGCAGCAGGTCGTCATCGACTTCCGACCAGGCCAGGCGCGCGCTCGGGTTGCGAATGATCACGGCACCTTGTTCCAGGCTGGCCAGCAGGTCGTCTTCTTCCAGTTCCGGGCCCACCACCAGTTCCGGGTAGCGCGGCTCGGTCATGAACTGGCCAAACCAGGTCAGCAGCAGGCGCTCGTCGCTCATGTGCTCGGCCAGCAAGCCCTTGAGGCGGTCGAGGGCGTCCTGCTGGATCTGGTGCGGATCGGCTACAGGGCGTGCGTCGGCGTCGGTGTAGCGTTCTTCGTCCGGCAGGAACTGGCTGAGGAAGTCGGTGAAGTGGGTCAGGACTTCAGCGGCGCTCGGCGCACGGAAACCCACCGAGTAGGTCATGCAGTCGTCCACGGCCACGCCGCAGTGCGCCAGGCGCGGCGGCAGGTAGAGCATGTCGCCCGGTTCCAGGGTCCACTCATCGGTGGCTTCGAATTCAGCGAGGATGCGCAGGTCGGCGTGCTGCAGCAGCGGGCTTTCGGAGTCGCACATCTGGCCGATTTTCCAGTTGCGCTGGCCGTGGCCCTGCAGCAGGAACACGTCATAGTTATCGAAATGCGGACCCACGCTGCCACCGGGTGCGGCGAAGCTGATCATCACGTCGTCGATGCGCCAGCTCGGCAGGAAGCGGAAGTTCTCCAGCAGCTCGCTGACTTCCGGTACGAACTGATCGACCGCCTGTACCAGCAGGGTCCACTCGCGCTCTGGCAGCTTGCTGAATTCGTCTTCGGCAAACGGGCCGCGACGCAATTCCCAGGGACGCTCGCCATGCTCGATCACCAGGCGCGATTCGACTTCTTCTTCCAGGGCCAGGCCGGCCAGTTCGTCGGCATCGATCGGGCTTTGGAAGTCAGGAATCGCCTGACGGATCAGCAGGGGTTTTTTCTGCCAGTAGTCGCGCAGGAACTCCCGTGCCGTGATGCCGCCCAGGAGTTGCAGAGGAATATCAGGATTCATGTGTAACCTATTGAAAAAATATACTTTTCAGACGCGAATAAAAACGCCCGGCGCGGCCGGGCGTCTCAAAGGTAAAGCCGTGGATCAGATGCGCTTGGCTTGTGCTGCTGCGTTGCCGATGTAACTGGCCGGCGTGAGCTTTTTCAGCTCAGCCTTGGCGTCGGCAGGCATGTCCAGGCCATCGATGAAAGTCTGCAACGCTTCAGGGCTGATGCCCTTGCCACGGGTCAGTTCTTTCAGCTTTTCATACGGGTTTTCGATGTTGTAGCGACGCATCACGGTCTGGATCGGTTCGGCCAGGACTTCCCAGCAGGCGTCCAGGTCGGCGGCGATCTTCTGCTCGTTCAGTTCCAGCTTGCTGATGCCCTTGAGGCTGGCTTCGTAGGCAATGACGCTATGGGCAAAACCCACGCCCAGGTTGCGCAGCACGGTGGAGTCGGTCAGGTCGCGCTGCCAGCGGGAGATCGGCAGTTTGCTCGCCAGGTGCTGGAACAGCGCGTTGGCGATGCCCAGGTTGCCTTCGGAGTTTTCGAAGTCGATCGGGTTGACCTTGTGCGGCATGGTCGAGGAACCGATTTCGCCAGCGATGGTGCGCTGCTTGAAGTAACCCAGGGAAATATAGCCCCAGATGTCACGGTCGAAGTCGATCAGGATGGTGTTGAAGCGCGCGATCGCATCGAACAGCTCGGCGATGTAGTCATGCGGTTCGATCTGGGTGGTGTAGGGGTTGAAGCTCAGGCCCAGCTCGTCTTCGATGAAGGCGCGGGCGTTGGCTTCCCAGTCGATGTCCGGGTAGGCAGACAGGTGGGCGTTGTAGTTGCCCACGGCGCCGTTGATCTTGCCCAGCAGCGGCACGGCGGCCACCTGGGCGATCTGGCGCTCCAGGCGGTAGACCACGTTCGCCAGTTCCTTGCCCAGGGTGGTCGGCGAAGCCGGTTGACCGTGGGTGCGCGACAGCATCGGCACGTCGGCGAAGCGGATCGCCAGCTCGCGGATGGCCTGGGCGGTCTGGCGCATCAGTGGCAGCATCACCTCATCACGGCCTTCGCGCAGCATCAGGGCGTGGGACAGGTTGTTGATGTCCTCGCTGGTGCAGGCGAAGTGGATGAACTCGCTGACATTGGCCAGTTCCGGCAGCTTGGCCGCCTGCTCCTTGAGCAGGTATTCGATGGCCTTGACGTCGTGGTTGGTGGTGCGCTCGATCTCTTTGACGCGCTCGGCGTGCTCCAGCACAAAATTTTCTGCGAGGGCGTTCAACACCGCGTTGGCTTCGGCGGAAAACGCCGGTACTTCGCTGATGGCAGGGTGGGCGGCCAGGCGCTGGAGCCAGCGCACTTCAACCAGGACGCGGGCACGGATCAGGCCGTACTCGCTGAAAATCGGGCGCAGGGCCTGGGTTTTGCCGGCGTAGCGGCCGTCAACAGGGGAAACCGCAGTGAGCGAAGAGAGCTGCATGGGGTGTTCTCGGACAGTCGGGCAACGAAATGGGGCGCGTATCATACATGAAAACAATCGCCGGTCCGTCGCCAACTGACCGGCGTGTTACGCGTAACGAACTACAAAAACGGGTTGAGGCGACTTATTCGTTGCGCATCAACGGGTAAAGCTCTTTAAGCAATTTGCGTCGGCTGATCACCAGTTGCCAGCGATGGCCGCCCAGCTGCCGCCACAGCCGTGCCGAACGAATCCCGGCCAGCAACAGGGCGCGGATCTTCGAGGCATTGCTCGGTTGCTGCAGGTTGCGCATGTCGCCATGCACCTGGATGCGCTGGCGCAAGGTGCTCAGGGTGTCCTGGTACAGCGCGCCGCAGGCCACGATGACGTTTTCGTGGGACGGGCCGAAGTGCTCCACCTGGGACTGGATCTGCGGCAAGCGTTTGCCTATGGTTTCCAGCAGGTCGTCGCGCTTGGCCAGCTGGCGCTCAAGGCCCAGCATCGACAGGGCATAGCGCAGCGGTTCGCGTTGCAGGGCGCTGGGATCGCGCTCCAGGGCGCCGATCAGCGCACGATAGCCTTCGCGCAGGTTCAAGTCGTCGCCGCCATAGACCTCCAGGGTGTCCTTGGGATCGCGAACCAGCAGGCTGCCGAGCATGCAAGCCACGCCCGCTTCGGTGGCTTGGCCGGTCTTGGCGATCCTGTCCACCAGCACGGCGGCGAGAAACACGCCGCCCAATGCCGTCAGTTGTTCCTGGATGGGGCTCATGCCTTGCTGCTCCAGGGCTCTGCGACTTCGATCACGCCGCCGCCCAGGCAGATTTCGCCGTCATAGAACACCACGGACTGGCCGGGGGTGACCGCCCGCTGCGGGTCATCGAAGGTGGCACGGTAGCCCGTGGCGGTTTTTTCCAGGGTGCAGGGCTGGTCGCTCTGGCGGTAGCGAACCTTGGCCGTCAGGCGACGTGGTTCGCTGAGGTCGATCGGGTTGACCCAATAGATGTCGGAGGCGAGCAGGGCGCGGGAAAACAACCATGGGTGGTCGTTGCCCTGGCCGACGATCAGCTCGTTGTGCTCCAGGTCCTTGACCAGCACGTACCACGGCTCTTCGCCGGCGTCTTTCAGGCCGCCGATGCCCAGGCCCTGGCGCTGGCCGATGGTGTGGTACATCAGGCCATGGTGACGGCCGATGACTTCGCCTTCGGTCGTCTTGATCTCGCCCGGCTGGGCCGGCAGGTACTGCTTGAGGAAGTCGCTGAAACGGCGCTCACCAATAAAGCAGATCCCGGTGGAGTCTTTCTTCTTGGCGGTGGCGAGCTGGTGTTTTTCGGCGATCGCGCGCACTTCGGGCTTTTCCAGTTCGCCTACCGGGAACAGGGTCTTGGCGATCTGCTCGCCGCCGACGGCATGCAGGAAGTAGCTCTGGTCCTTGTTCGGGTCCAGGCCCTTGAGCAGTTCGGTGCGGCCGTCGATGTCGCGGCGGCGCACGTAGTGGCCGGTGGCGATCAGGTCGGCGCCGAGCATCATGGCGTAGTCGAGGAACGCCTTGAACTTGATCTCGCGGTTGCAGAGGATGTCCGGGTTCGGCGTGCGTCCGGCCTTGTATTCGGCCAGGAAGTGCTCGAACACGTTGTCCCAGTACTCGGCGGCGAAGTTGGCGGTGTGCAGCTTGATGCCGATCTTGTCGCACACGGCCTGGGCGTCCGCCAGGTCGTCCATGGCGGTGCAGTATTCGGTGCCGTCGTCTTCTTCCCAGTTCTTCATGAACAGGCCTTCCACCTCATAACCCTGCTCGATCAGCAGAAGGGCGGAAACGGAAGAGTCCACGCCGCCGGACATGCCGACAATGACGCGCTTCTTGGATGTGTCAGAAGGAGCTGGATCACGCATAGGAGTTCAATGAGTGTCTTGAAAAAGGACGCGATTCTATCAGGCCCGGGCGCACAAGGCTAAAGAGAAGGACGGATCAGCGTCAGACTGTGGCAATGGCCGGCCAGATAATCGTCGATGCAGCGGATGATCAGCTCGCTGCGCCAGTGCTCGCGCTGTTCGAGCAGTTCGTCGCGGGTCAGCCATTTGGCGCCGAGGATGCCGTCGTCCAGTTGATACTCGGGGTGGTGTTTCAAGGCCTTGGCGGCGAAACAGACGCGCTGGTAGGTCACACCGTTGCTGGGGGCGGTGTACAGGTAAATACCCACCACGGCCGTGGGTTCGACGTCCCAGCCGGTTTCTTCCAGGGTTTCGCGCACGGCGGCTTCGGTCAGGGTTTCGTTCGGGTCAAGGTGGCCGGCGGGCTGGTTGAGCACTGCGCGTCCGGCCTTGGATTCTTCCACCATCAGGAAGCGGCCGTTGTTTTCGACGATGGTGGCGACGGTGATGTGGGGTTGCCAGTTCATAAGGTTCTTCTATTTCTCGGATTGGTATGTGGGTTGCGGGGGGGATTGAGTACATATCCGTTGCTGCGGTCACGGCTGCCTATGGCTCCGCTCTTACAGCGGCTCACTTTTGAGAAGCCCGGAAGCCGGCCCAGTCAAAAGTAAGCAAAACGCTCATGCCCCACCACTCGGTGCCTCGCCTAGGCTCGGCATGCCCTCTCTCCGGAATTGCTCCGTGGGCCGCCGCGAAGGGCCATCCATGGCCCAGCGCGGCTATCCCGGCATCCATGCCGGGATGCCCGCTCCACAATGCCTGCGTTCGGCCATCGTGGTTAACGGGGCGCCCCAGATCAAGATCAAAAGCGAGGCGGCCTAACAGCCGGCCTGGTTCTCCTGGTCATACACCTGTCAGATCTGTGGGAGCAAAGCTTGCTCGCGAGGCGGCCTAACAGCCGGCCTATCTCTCCGACCGTACCCCGATCTTATTGTGGGAGCGAGCTTGCTCGCGATAGCGGTGGGTCAGTCAATATTTGAATTGAATGATGAATTGCAATCGCGAGCAAGCTCGCTCCCACAGGGGTGGGTTCTAAATGCCAGAAACACAAACCCCGGCACTAGGCCGGGGTTTGTAGTACTGCCTACAACCTTACACCAGCGCAGCAATCGCCGCGTTGAAGGTGTTGCTCGGGCGCATGGCCTTGCTGGTCAGCTCCGGGTTGGCGAAGTAGTAACCGCCGATGTCCACGGGCTTGCCTTGCACGGCATTGAGTTCGGCAACGATTTTTTCTTCGTTGTCGGTCAATGTCTTGGCCAGGGAAGCGAACTGAGCCTTGAGGGCTGCGTCGTCGTCTTGAGCGGCCAGTGCCTGGGCCCAGAACAGGGTCAGGTAGAAGTGGCTGCCGCGGTTGTCGATGCCGCCGACCTTGCGCGAAGGCGACTTGTTGCGGTCCAGGAACTCACCGGTAGCCTGGTCCAGGGTCTTGGCCAGCACCAGCGCTTTAGGGTTGTTGTAAGTCACGCCCAGGTGCTCGAGGGACGCGGCCAGGGCCAGGAACTCGCCCAGGGAATCCCAGCGCAGGAAGTTTTCTTCCAGCAATTGCTGCACGTGCTTGGGGGCCGAGCCGCCAGCGCCGGTTTCGAACAGGCCACCGCCGTTCATCAGCGGTACGATCGACAGCATCTTGGCGCTGGTGCCCAGTTCCATGATCGGGAACAGGTCGGTCAGGTAGTCGCGCAGTACGTTGCCGGTCACCGAGATGGTGTCCTTGCCTTCGCGGGTGCGGGCCAGGGTGAACTTCATCGCGTCGACCGGCGACATGATGCGGATGTCCAGGCCGGCAGTGTCGTAGTCCTTCAGGTAGGTCTGGACTTTCTCGATCACGACGCCGTCATGGGCGCGCATCGGGTCCAGCCAGAAGATCGCCGGGGTGCTGCTGGCGCGGGCGCGGTTGACGGCCAGTTTGACCCAGTCCTGGATCGGCGCGTCTTTGGTCTGGCACATGCGGAAGATGTCGCCAGCTTCGACGCTCTGCTCCAGCAGGGTGCGACCGTTGCTGTCCGAAACACGGACAACGCCGTCGACCTTGATCTGGAAGGTCTTGTCGTGGGAGCCGTACTCTTCGGCTTTCTTGGCCATCAGGCCAACGTTCGGCACGCTGCCCATGGTGGTTGGGTCGAAGGCGCCGTGTTGCTTGCAGTCTTCGATCACCGCCTGGTAGATGGTGGCGTAGCAGCGATCCGGGATCACGGCCTTGGTGTCGTGCAGTTGGCCGTCGGTGCCCCACATCTTGCCGGAGTCACGGATCATGGCCGGCATCGAGGCGTCGACGATGACGTCGCTCGGCACGTGCAGGTTGGTGATGCCTTTGTCGGAGTTGACCATCGCCAGGGATGGGCGCGCTGCGTAGACCGCCTGGATGTCGGCTTCGATCTGCGCCTGCTGCTCGACCGGCAGGGCCTTGATGCGGGCGTACAGGTCGCCGATGCCGTTGTTCAGGTTGAAGCCGATCTGCTCCAGCACTTGTGCGTGCTTGGCCAGGGCGTCTTTATAGAACTCGGCAACGATCTGGCCGAACATGATCGGGTCGGAGACCTTCATCATGGTGGCCTTGAGGTGAACCGACAGCAGAACGCCTTTTTGCTTGGCGTCTTCGATTTCAGCGGCGATGAAGTCGCGCAGGGCGTTTTTGCTCATCACGGCGCAGTCGAGGATCTCACCGGCTTGTACGGTGGTTTTTTCCTTCAGGACAGTGGCAGTGCCATCCTGGGCGATCAGCTCGATTTTCACGCTGCCGGCGGCGTCGATCAGGGCGGCTTTTTCGCTGCCGTAGAAATCACCGGTGCTCATGTGGGCTACATGGGATTTGGAGTCGGCTGCCCAGGCGCCCATCTTGTGCGGGTGCTTGCGGGCGTAGTTCTTGACCGACAGCGGCGCGCGACGGTCGGAGTTGCCTTCGCGCAGGACCGGGTTCACGGCGCTGCCCTTGATCTTGTCGTAGCGGGCGCGAGCGTCTTTCTCGGCGTCGCTGGTCACGGTTTCCGGGTAGTCCGGCAGTGGGTAGCCCTGGGCCTGCAATTCCTTGATCGCGGCCTGCAGTTGCGGTACCGAGGCGCTGATGTTCGGCAGCTTGATGATGTTGGCTTCGGGCGTAACGGCCAGGTCGCCCAGTTCGGCGAGGTGGTCGGCTACGGCTTTGTCACCCAGTTGCTCGGGGAAGCTGGCCAGGATGCGCCCTGCGAGGGAGATATCGCGGGTTTCCACGGCGATATCGGCCGAAGCGGTAAAGGCTTCGACGATCGGCAGCAGCGAGTAGGTGGCGAGGGCGGGCGCTTCGTCGGTGAAGGTATAGATGATCTTCGAGCGGGTGGGCATATTCGGATTAACTCTCTTCTTTGCTAAAGCATGCGCAGAAACTCGAGGGGCGCCGGGTAAGCGCGTTCGTTCAAAGTCATCCGTGAACCGAATGTCGAGGTTTCTTCGCGGTGATGTTGGGTGCATCAGTCGAGCGTCAAGCGGTTGGGCCGCGGTAACGGTCCGGCTTTTAAACTGGCGGAAAGACCTGTGATAGAGCGCTCAGCCAGCGTGACCCTGTGGTCAGCGGCGGCATTATACATAGGTAGCTGGCAATCTGCCGATGGTTCATAGACTTCCGTACACGTCCATTGGTCTAAACGTCGCAGTACCCAAGGAGCAGGCTATGCTCATGTTTGGCGCTTTTCCCTTGGTTTTCAGGGTTGTACACCGCGAACTGCAACGCTTTACCCCGGATGAGCCTAACGTAGGGTTTGCGCGCCGATTCAAGTGGGGTACGCTCGAACGCAGCCAGATGTTCAATCCAAGCAACGGAGTTCAGCATGGGGTATCAAAAGATTCAGGTTCCAGCCGTCGGTGACAAAATTACCGTCAATGCAGACCATTCTCTTAATGTTCCCGACAACCCGATCATCCCCTTCATCGAAGGCGACGGCATTGGCGTCGATATCAGTCCGGTCATGATCAAGGTTGTGGACGCTGCGGTTCAGAAGGCCTATGGCGGCAAGCGCAAGATTTCCTGGATGGAAGTCTATGCCGGTGAGAAAGCGACTCAGGTCTACGACCAGGACACCTGGCTGCCCCAGGAAACCCTGGACGCGGTCAAGGATTACGTGGTTTCCATCAAGGGTCCGCTGACCACGCCGGTGGGCGGTGGTATCCGTTCGCTGAACGTGGCCCTGCGCCAGCAGCTCGACCTGTACGTGTGCCTGCGTCCGGTGCGCTGGTTCGAAGGCGTGCCAAGCCCGGTCAAGAAGCCTGGCGACGTGGACATGACCATCTTTCGCGAGAACTCCGAGGACATCTACGCAGGCATTGAGTGGAAGGCCGGTTCGGCTGAAGCCACCAAGGTCATCAAGTTCCTGAAAGAAGAAATGGGTGTGACCAAGATCCGTTTCGACGAGGACTGCGGCATCGGCATCAAGCCGGTTTCCAAGCAAGGCACCCAGCGCCTGGCTCGCAAGGCCTTGCAATATGTTGTCGACAATGACCGCGATTCGCTGACCATCGTGCATAAAGGCAACATCATGAAGTTCACCGAAGGTGCCTTCAAGGAATGGGCCTACGAAGTGGCGGCCGAGGAGTTCGGCGCGACCCTGCTCGACGGCGGGCCGTGGATGCAGTTCAAGAACCCGAAGACCGGCAAGAATGTCGTCGTCAAGGACGCCATCGCCGATGCGATGTTGCAGCAGATCCTGTTGCGTCCGGCCGAATATGACGTGATCGCCACCCTGAACCTGAACGGTGACTACCTGTCCGACGCCCTGGCGGCGGAAGTGGGTGGTATCGGTATTGCGCCAGGCGCCAACCTGTCCGACACCGTGGCAATGTTCGAAGCCACCCACGGTACCGCGCCCAAGTATGCCGGCAAGGACCAGGTCAACCCTGGCTCGCTGATCCTGTCGGCGGAAATGATGCTGCGTCACATGGGTTGGACCGAAGCGGCCGACCTGATCATCAAGGGCACCAACGGCGCGATTTCGGCCAAGACCGTGACCTATGACTTCGAACGTCTGATGGAGGGCGCCAAGCTGGTGTCGTCTTCGGGCTTCGGTGATGCCCTGATCTCGCACATGTAAGCGGATCGGCGCTCAGCGCGAATGCCCGGCTCGAGTGATCGAGTCGGGCATTTTCATTTGTCCGGTGCGGCGGCCGGTCAATGGGTTTCGGTGACCCTGACCTGGACAGGGGCGGGCGTTTCTTCGACGGTGACAACCCTGATGTTGACCGCGTGCAGGCCCTTGGGTCCCTGGATGACGTCGAACGTCACAGGCTGTCCGGCCTTCAGGGTTTTATAGCCTTCCATGTTGATGGCCGAGTAATGGGCGAAAAGGTCTTCATCATCCCTGCCGGCCGCGATAATGAAACCGTAGCCCTTGGCATTGTTGAACCATTTCACCTTGCCATTCATCTTGACGACCGACATAACCCATTTCCCTCTGCAACGCACTCCATCACTGGAGTATCATCCAGTCCATCCGCAGGCTAATCTTGAAGTAAGGATAGATTCCACGGACCTTTTTAACCCACGATGGGCTCTATTGGTTGTAACACCGTTTTGCCGATAGTCAAGGTGGCCGGGTGGTCGTGGTTGAAATCGCCCACAAGCGCCCCCATCACTGTATTCGCCAACTAAACGAACCTTTCTTTCCATGCATGCAGTCAGCCAGATTCGACTAACATTCAATCAGGATCGCCCGGATCTACACGACGACGATTCCGCAGGCATTGCTGTTCAGGAGGCAAAGCCTGCATTACAGGCGCCACCGATGTACAAGGTGGTTTTGTTCAACGATGACTACACACCGATGGATTTCGTCGTCGAAGTGCTCGAGGTGTTTTTTAACCTGAATCGCGAGCTGGCGACCAAGGTCATGCTGGCCGTCCATACAGAGGGACGGGCAGTATGTGGAGTGTTTACCCGCGACATCGCCGAGACGAAGGCCATGCAGGTCAACCAGTACGCCCGGGAAAGCCAGCATCCGCTACTCTGTGAAATCGAGAAGGACGGTTAACGCCGACCACTTGGGTATGAGGTGAAGCTATGTTAAACCGCGAGCTCGAAGTCACCCTCAATCTTGCCTTCAAGGAGGCTCGTTCGAAGCGTCATGAATTCATGACCGTCGAACACCTGCTGCTGGCCCTATTGGATAACGAGGCTGCCGCCACCGTTTTGCGTGCCTGCGGCGCGAACCTCGATAAACTCAAGCATGATCTGCAGGAGTTCATCGACTCCACCACGCCATTGATCCCCGTCCATGACGAGGATCGCGAAACCCAGCCAACCCTGGGCTTCCAGCGTGTCCTGCAGCGTGCTGTCTTCCATGTACAGAGCTCGGGCAAGCGTGAAGTCACCGGCGCCAACGTGCTGGTTGCCATCTTCAGCGAGCAGGAAAGCCAGGCGGTGTTCCTGCTCAAGCAGCAGAGCGTTGCGCGTATCGATGTCGTCAACTACATCGCCCATGGCATCTCCAAGGTGCCGGGGCATGGCGATCATTCCGAGGGTGAGCAGGATATGCAGGACGACGAGGGCGGTGAGTCTTCTTCTTCAGGCAACCCATTGGATGCCTATGCCAGCAACCTGAACGAACTGGCACGCCAGGGACGCATTGACCCGCTGGTCGGGCGCGAAGCGGAAGTCGAGCGTGTCGCACAGATCCTGGCTCGGCGTCGCAAGAACAACCCATTGCTGGTGGGCGAGGCGGGCGTGGGCAAGACCGCAATCGCCGAAGGCCTGGCCAAGCGCATCGTCGACAACCAGGTGCCGGACCTGCTGGCCAACAGCGTGGTGTACTCCCTCGATCTGGGTGCCTTGCTGGCCGGTACCAAATACCGCGGTGATTTCGAGAAACGCTTCAAGGCGTTGCTTGGCGAGTTGAAAAAACGTCCGCAAGCGATCCTGTTCATCGACGAGATCCACACCATTATTGGTGCCGGGGCGGCGTCGGGTGGGGTCATGGATGCGTCTAACCTGCTCAAGCCGTTGCTGTCGTCGGGTGATATCCGTTGCATCGGCTCGACCACGTTCCAGGAATTCCGCGGGATCTTCGAGAAAGACCGTGCCCTGGCCCGGCGTTTCCAGAAGGTCGATGTGTCGGAGCCTTCGGTGGAAGACACCATAGGTATCCTGCGCGGCCTGAAAGGGCGTTTCGAGCTGCACCACAACATCGAATACAGCGATGAGGCCCTGCGCGCGGCGGCTGAGCTGGCCTCGCGTTACATCAACGACCGGCACATGCCGGACAAGGCCATCGACGTCATCGACGAGGCGGGTGCCTACCAGCGCCTGCAACCGGTGGAGAAACGCGTCAAGCGCATCGAAGTGCCTCAGGTCGAGGACATCGTGGCGAAAATCGCGCGTATTCCGCCTAAGCACGTCACCAGTTCCGACAAGGAGCTGCTGCGTAACCTGGAGCGTGACCTGAAGCTGACGGTGTTCGGCCAGGATGCGGCCATCGACTCGCTGTCGACCGCCATCAAGCTGTCCCGCGCCGGTCTCAAGTCACCAGACAAGCCAGTGGGTTCGTTCCTGTTCGCCGGTCCTACCGGTGTCGGCAAGACCGAGGCTGCGCGGCAGCTGGCCAAGGCAATGGGTATCGAGCTGGTTCGCTTCGATATGTCCGAGTACATGGAGCGCCACACCGTATCGCGTCTGATCGGTGCGCCTCCAGGCTATGTCGGTTTCGACCAGGGCGGCCTGCTGACCGAAGCCATCACCAAGCAGCCACACTGCGTATTGTTGCTCGATGAAATCGAGAAGGCGCATCCGGAAGTCTTCAACCTGCTCCTGCAGGTCATGGACCACGGTACGCTCACCGATAACAACGGGCGCAAGGCGGACTTCCGCAACGTGATCATCATCATGACCACGAACGCCGGGGCCGAAACCGCGGCTCGAGCTTCGATCGGTTTCACCCATCAGGACCACTCGTCCGATGCGATGGAAGTGATCAAGAAGAGCTTCACGCCTGAATTCCGCAACCGCCTGGACACCATTATCCAGTTTGGTCGCCTCAGCCATGAAGTCATCAAGAGCGTGGTGGACAAGTTCCTTACCGAACTTCAGGCGCAGCTCGAGGACAAGCGTGTATTGCTGGAAGTCACCGATGCGGCCCGCAGTTGGCTGGCAGAAGGTGGTTACGATGTGACGATGGGCGCGCGGCCGATGGCTCGCTTGATCCAGGACAAGATCAAGCGTCCGCTGGCCGAGGAAATCCTCTTTGGCGAACTGGCCGAGCATGGCGGTGTGGTCCACATCGACATCAAGGACGGCGAACTGACCTTCGACTTCGAAACCACGGCCGAAATGGCCTGATCGTTAGTCGCAACACAGCAAAAGGCGCCGAAAGGCGCCTTTTTGCTATTCCAGCCCCACACCAATCCCTTGTGGGAGCGAGCAAGCTTGGCTCCCACAAACAAAAACGCCCGGCATCAGCCGGGCGTTTTGTATTGACTTGTTAGCGAGCGCGGTAAGTGATGCGCCCTTTGCTCAAGTCATAGGGCGTCAGCTCGACGCGCACTTTGTCACCGGTAAGAATACGAATGTAGTTCTTGCGCATCTTGCCGGAGATATGCGCGGTTACGACGTGCCCATTTTCCAACTCCACACGAAACATGGTGTTGGGCAGGGTGTCGACGACAGTGCCTTCCATTTCGAAGCTGTCTTCTTTCGACATGCAGTAAAGCCCTCGGTATCCAGTGAATGGCCCGGTGCAACTGCGCCAGGCAAAAGCGGCGTGCATTGTGCCCGAAAAAGGGGGTTCAAGCCAAGGGGTTCTAGCTTTTAAGCCGAAGGGATCTAACTCAGGACAACCCACCGTTGGTTAATCAGCAGTTCAATGGGGCGATATTGGGTCTTGTAGTTCATTTTCTTGCAGTTCTTGATCCAGTAGCCCAGGTACACCGCTTCCAGTCCCAGGCGCCGGGCTTCGTTGATTTGCCAGAGGATGGCAAACCGCCCCAGGCTGCGCCGTTCTTCGTCTGGCTCGTAGAAGGTGTACACCGCCGAAAGCCCATTGGGCAGCAGGTCCGTGACGGCGATGGCGACCAGGCGCCCTTCGAGGCGGAATTCGTAGAAGCGGGAAAACGGCAGATCACGTACCAGGAAGGTCGAGAACTGATCCCGACTGGGCGGATACATGTCGCCATCGGCATGGCGTTGTTCGATGTAGCGCTGGTACAGGTCGAAATATTCTTCAGTGAACTGCGGCTTGGCTGGGCGGACCTGAAGGTCGGCGTTGCGCTTGAAAATGCGTTTCTGCTGACGATTGGGCAAAAATTGCGCCACAGGGATGCGCGCCGGGACGCAGGCGTTGCAATGCTGGCAATGGGGCCGGTAGAGATGGTCGCCACTACGACGAAAGCCCATTTCCGACAGGTCTGCGTAGACATGCACATCCATGGGCTGGCTAGGGTCGAGGAACAGCGTCGTGGCCTGCTCCTCTGGCAGGTAACTGCAAGAGTGGGGCTGAGTGGCATAGAACTTCAAGCGCGCCAACTCGGTCATGATCAACCCTCGGATAAGCTTTTAAATTTAAGTGTAAGCCACGCGCGCGAATGTCGCTCAGCAAACCCAGGTTGCGTGGTTGGGTTGATCCAGATGGGCCTTGAGATAGCCCGCAAACTCAGTCCGTGGAATCGAGCGGGCGCCCAGGCTGTGCAGATGCTCGGTGGGCATCTGGCAGTCGATCAGCACGAAACCGGCGGCCTTGAGGTGTTGGACCAGCCTCGCGAAGCCGAATTTCGACGCATTGTCGGCCCGGCTGAACATGGACTCGCCAAAAAACAGCTGGCCCATGGCCAAGCCATACAGGCCGCCCACCAATGCCCCTTGGTCCCACACTTCCACCGAATGGGCGAAACCGCGTCGGTGCAGTTCCAGATAAGCGGTTTGCATGGCGTCGGTGATCCAGGTGCCCTCGGCATAGTCCCGCGGCGCGGCGCAGGCCTGGATGACCGCGGCAAAATCCCGATCGAACGTCACTTCATAGCGCTGCTTGCGCAGCAGTTTGCCCAGGCTGCGGGATATGTGCAGTTCGTCGGGAAACAGCACCGTGCGCGGGTCCGGCGACCACCAGAGGATCGGCTGCCCCTCGGAAAACCATGGGAAGCAACCATGGCGATAGGCCTGGATCAGCCTGTCGGCGGATAGATCGCCACCGGCGGCCAATAACCCGTTGGGATCGCGCATGGCTTTTGCCAGTGGCGGGAACTCGAAAGTGTTGCGTTGTAACCAGGTCAGCATTGGTATCCGGCTTAGTAGAAGGGGAGGGCGGCAGGTGGCGGGCCTCGTCCATCAGCGAGCGCCCGCCTGGAAGGTTAACCGTCAAACGGCCGGGATGTCATCGAGATACTTCTCTGCGTCGAGTGCGGCCATGCAGCCAGCGCCGGCGGAGGTAATCGCTTGGCGATAGACATGGTCGGCCACATCGCCGGCGGCGAACACGCCTTCGATATCGGTCGCGGTGGCGTTGCCTTCGTTGCCGCCGCGTACGAGCAGGTAGCCGTCACGCATCTTCAACTGGCCCTGGAACAGCTCGGTATTGGGTTTATGGCCGATAGCAATGAACACGCCGGCCAGGGACAGGGTGCTGGTTTCGCCGGTCTCGCTGTGGCGCAGGCGCGCGCCAGTCACGCCGCTGGCGTCGCCCAGGACTTCGTCCAGGTTCTGGTTCCAGTGCAGCTTGATATTGCCGCTGGCGGCCTTTGCGAAGAGTTTGTCCTGCAGGATCTTCTCTGAACGCAGCTTGTCGCGACGGTGGATCAGGTGCACTTCCCTGGCGATGTTCGACAGGTACAGGGCTTCCTCGACCGCGGTATTGCCGCCGCCGACCACGGCCACCACCTGGTTGCGATAGAAAAAGCCATCGCAGGTCGCACACGCCGAAACTCCCTTGCCGGCGAAGCTTTCTTCCGAAGGCAGTCCCAGGTACTGGGCTGAGGCACCGGTGGCAATGATCAGCGCATCGCAGGTGTAGGTGCCGCTGTCGCCGATCAATTCGAATGGGCGCTGTTGCAACTTGGCGGTGTGGACATGGTCGTAGACGATCTGCGTGTCGAAGCGCTCGGCGTGCCGTTGCATGCGTTCCATCAGTACCGGGCCCGTCAGGCCTTCGACATCGCCGGGCCAGTTATCGACTTCCACCGTGGTGGTGAGCTGGCCACCGGCCTGCAGGCCGGTAATGACAACGGGTTTGAGGTTGGCGCGGGCAGCATAGACGGCAGCGCTGTACCCCGCAGGGCCGGAACCGAGAATGATCAGGCGTGAATGCTTCACTTCGCTCATAAAAAACACCTCATAAGCCTTTGTCACAAAAGAGAATGCATGGTCCAATTGGCGCGTGTACACCCTGTATCCGGCTATGCTGTCAGGCAATGCCTTGGCGCGGACAAACCCGTACAATGCTTGAGTTTTGAACGCAGGATGGGCTAAAGATCAAAATCTTCGGCAACACCTGCGGTTTTCTGGATGCACCCCACAGTGGTAAAAGTAGTACCGGTTGTGCACATTCACTTTTTTACCTGCTCGTCATGGGCAGTTTTTTATAGTCATTCAACAGATGGACGCGCCGTTGGCGCAGGAAAAGAAGCGTTTTGAAGAAATCCACCGCAGCACCCAAACCAGTCGTTCCGCTCTGGCGCCAGCAATTGCACTACCGGCTCAAGGAAGGTGCGTTGATCGCCATCGGCGCCCTGTGCCTGTTCCTGATGATGGCCCTGCTGACCTACGGCAAGGACGATCCGGGCTGGAGCCATAACAGCAAGATCGACGACGTGCAGAACTTCGGCGGTCCGGCCGGTTCCTACAGCGCCGACATCCTGTTCATGGTGCTGGGCTATTTCGCCTACATCTTCCCGCTGCTGCTGGCGATCAAGGCCTATCAGATCTTCCGCCAGCGCCACGAGCCGTGGCAGTGGAGCGGCTGGCTGTTCTCCTGGCGCCTGATCGGCCTGGTGTTCCTGGTGTTGTCGGGGGCCGCGCTGGCCCATATCCATTTCCACGCGCCCACCGGCTTGCCGGCCGGGGCGGGCGGGGCGCTGGGGGAAAGCCTCGGCGACCTGGCCAGGAACGCCCTGAACATCCAGGGCAGCACGCTGCTGTTCATCGCCCTGTTCCTGTTCGGCCTGACGGTGTTCACCGACCTGTCATGGTTCAAGGTCATGGACGTCACCGGCAAGATCACCCTCGACCTGATCGAGCTGATCCAGGGCGCCATGAATCGCTGGTGGGCGGCGCGCACCGAGCGCAAGCAACTGGTGGCGCAACTGCGTGAAGTCGACGACCGTGTCCACGACGTGGTAGCCCCGACGACGCCGGACAAGCGCGAGCAGGCCAAGGTCAAGGAGCGCCTGATCGAGCGTGAGCAGGCGTTGAGCAAGCACATGTCCGATCGCGAGAAACAGGTGCCGCCGGTCATCACCATGGCCCCGGCCAAGCCGCCCGAGCAAAGCAAGCGCGTCCAGAAAGAGAAACAGGCGCCGCTGTTCGTCGACAGCGCGGTGGAAGGCACCTTGCCGCCGATCTCGATCCTGGACCCGGCCGAGAAGAAACAGCTCAACTACTCGCCCGAATCCCTGGCGGCCGTCGGCCATTTGCTGGAGATCAAGCTCAAGGAGTTCGGCGTCGAGGTCTCGGTGGACTCGATCCACCCGGGCCCGGTCATCACCCGCTACGAAATCCAGCCGGCCGCCGGCGTGAAGGTCAGCCGCATCTCCAACCTCGCGAAAGACCTGGCGCGTTCCCTGGCCGTGACCAGCGTGCGGGTGGTGGAAGTGATTCCCGGCAAGACCACCGTGGGCATCGAGATTCCCAACGAAGACCGGCAGATCGTGCGCTTCTCCGAAGTGCTGTCGACACCTGAGTACGACAACCACAAGTCGCCGGTCACCCTGGCCCTGGGCCACGACATCGGCGGCAAGCCGGTCATCACTGACCTGGCGAAAATGCCCCACCTGCTGGTGGCCGGTACCACCGGTTCCGGTAAGTCGGTGGGCGTGAACGCGATGATCCTGTCGATTCTGTTCAAGTCAGGTCCCGAAGACGCCAAGCTGATCATGATCGACCCGAAAATGCTCGAGCTGTCGATCTACGAAGGCATCCCGCACCTGCTCTGCCCGGTGGTCACCGACATGAAGGACGCCGCCAACGCCTTGCGCTGGAGCGTCGCCGAGATGGAGCGCCGCTACAAGCTGATGGCGAAGATGGGCGTGCGCAACCTGTCGGGCTTCAATGCCAAGGTCAAGGAAGCCGAAGAGGCCGGTACGCCGTTGAGCGACCCGCTGTATCACCGCGAAAATATCCACGACGAAGCGCCGCTGCTGCACAAGCTGCCGACCATCGTGGTGGTGGTGGACGAATTCGCCGACATGATGATGATCGTCGGCAAAAAGGTCGAAGAGCTGATCGCCCGTATTGCCCAGAAGGCCCGTGCGGCCGGTATCCACCTGATCCTCGCCACACAGCGGCCGTCGGTGGACGTGATCACCGGCCTGATCAAGGCCAACATCCCGACCCGCATGGCGTTCCAGGTGTCGAGCAAGATCGACTCGCGGACCATCATCGACCAGGGCGGTGCCGAGCAGCTGCTTGGTCACGGTGACATGCTCTACATGCCGCCGGGCACCAGCCTGCCGATCCGTGTGCATGGCGCGTTCGTCTCCGACGACGAAGTGCACCGCGTGGTGGAGGCCTGGAAACTGCGTGGCGCTCCTGAATACAACGACGACATCCTCAACGGTGTCGAAGAAGCCGGCAGCGGTTTCGAGGGCAGCAGCGGCGGCGGTGACGACGATGCTGAAACCGATGCGCTCTATGACGAAGCGGTGCAATTCGTCCTGGAAAGCCGCCGGGCCTCGATTTCTGCCGTTCAGCGCAAGCTGAAGATTGGCTACAACCGCGCCGCCCGCATGATCGAAGCCATGGAAATGGCCGGGGTGGTGACGGCCATGAACACCAACGGCTCGCGCGAAGTACTGGCGCCGGGCCCGATGCGCGACTAACGACCCGGGCGGCCTGCTGACAGACCGCTCGACCCCCACGACTTCATGAGGACTCCCATGCGCCTGATTCGCATGTTGCTGTTGCCCGTACTGGCCTTGTCTACTTTGTCGGCCCACGCCGGCGAAAAGGACGTGGCTCGCCTGACCCAATTGCTGGGAGGCTCCCAGACCCTGACCGCGCGTTTCTCCCAGTTGACCCTCGATGGCAGTGGTACCCAGTTGCAGGAAACCGCTGGCGACATGGCCCTGCAGCGTCCAGGCCTGTTCTACTGGCACACCGATGCGCCAGCCGAGCAATTGATGGTCTCCGATGGCAAGAAAGTTTCCCTGTGGGACCCGGACCTGGAGCAGGTAACCATCAAGACCCTCGACCAGCGCCTGACCCAGACGCCGGCGCTGCTGCTCTCCGGTGACATTTCCGAGATCAGCCAGAGCTTCGAGATCACCTCCAAGGAGGCCGGTGGCGTGATTGACTTCACCCTCAAGCCCAAGACCAAGGATAGCCTGTTCGACAGTCTGCGCCTGTCGTTCCGTAACGGCCTGGTCAACGACATGCAACTGATCGACAGTGTCGGCCAGCGCACCAATATCCTGTTCACCGGGGTCAAGGCCAACGAGCCGATCGCCGCGTCCAAGTTCAAGTTCGATATCCCCAAGGGTGCGGACGTGATCCAGGAATAAACCAAGACCCGCTGTGGGAAATGGCCTGTAGGAATGGTCTGTGGGAATTGGTCTGTGGGAGCAAGGCTTGCCCGCGATACAGGCACCTCGGTGTATCTGGTAGACCGAGGCGATGCAATCGCGGGCAAGCCTTGCTCCCACAGATCTGCTCCGGCAGAGATCATCGGCACCAGGATTCAGTGGAGGTTGCATAAGTAGTGATGGACCTGTTTCGAAGCGCCCCGATTGCCCAGCCCTTGGCCGCCCGCCTGCGCGCGACCAACCTGGATGAGTACGTCGGCCAGGAGCATGTGCTCGCCCGCGGCAAGCCTCTGCGCGAGGCCTTGGAGCAGGGTGCCTTGCACTCGATGATCTTCTGGGGCCCGCCGGGCGTGGGCAAGACCACCCTGGCGCGGCTGCTGGCGGAAGTCTCGGACGCCCATTTCGAAACGGTGTCGGCGGTACTGGCCGGGGTCAAGGAAATCCGCCAGGCGGTGGAAGTGGCCAAGCAGCAGGCCGGGCAATACGGCAAGCGCACGATCCTGTTCGTCGACGAAGTCCACCGTTTCAACAAGTCCCAACAAGACGCGTTCCTGCCCTACGTCGAAGACGGTACGCTGATTTTCATCGGCGCGACCACCGAAAACCCCTCGTTCGAACTCAACAACGCCTTGCTGTCGCGGGCGCGGGTCTATGTGCTCAAGAGCCTCGACGAGGCGGCGATGCGCAAGTTGGTGCATCGCGCGCTGACCGAGGAGCGCGGCCTGGGCAAGCGGCATCTGAGCCTCAGCGATGAAGGCTTCCAGATCCTGTTTTCAGCCGCCGATGGCGATGGCCGGCGCTTGCTCAACCTGCTGGAAAACGCCTCGGACCTGGCAGAAGACGACAGCGAGATCGGCGTCGAGCTGCTGCAAAGCCTGCTGGGTGACACCCGTCGGCGCTTCGACAAGGGCGGCGAGGCGTTCTACGACCAGATTTCGGCGTTGCACAAATCCATCCGCGGTTCCAACCCCGACGCGGCCTTGTACTGGTTTGCGCGCATGATCGACGGCGGCTGCGATCCGCTGTACCTGGCGCGGCGGGTGGTGCGCATGGCCAGCGAAGACATCGGCAATGCCGACCCGCGGGCCCTGAGCCTGTGCCTGGCAGCCTGGGACGTGCAGGAGCGCCTCGGCAGCCCGGAAGGCGAGCTTGCCGTGGCCCAGGCGATCACCTACCTGGCCTGCGCGCCGAAAAGCAACGCCGTGTACATGGGTTTCAAGGCGGCGATGCGCAGCGCTACCGAGCACGGTTCCCTCGAGGTGCCGCTGCACCTGCGCAACGCGCCGACCAAGCTCATGAAGCAGCTGGGCTACGGCGAAGAATACCGTTACGCCCACGATGAGCCGGACGCCTATGCCGCCGGCGAAGACTATTTTCCCGATGAACTCGAACCCCAGCGCTTCTATCAGCCGGTGCCTCGTGGCCTGGAGCTGAAGATCGGCGAGAAGCTCAACCACTTGGCGCAACTGGACCGCTTGAGTCCACGGCAGCGGAGAAAACCTTGATCCCCTTGATTCTTGCAGTTTCCGCCGGTGGCGTTGCGGGTACGTTGGTGCGCTTCGCGACCGGCAACTGGATCAACGCAAATTGGCCGCGGCACTTCTATACCGCGACGCTGGCCGTTAATATCGTGGGCTGTCTGCTGATCGGTGTTCTATACGGTCTGTTTTTGATGCGCCCGGAAGTGCCTATCGAGGTGCGTGCGGGCCTGATCGTCGGCTTTCTTGGCGGCCTGACGACCTTTTCATCCTTTTCACTGGATACGGTGCGCTTGCTGGAAAGCGGGCAAGTGCCGCTGGCCCTGGGCTATGCGGCCATCAGCGTATTCGGCGGGCTGCTCGCCACCTGGGCTGGCCTGTCCTTGACCAAACTTTGATAACGAGAGACCGACATGCTCGATTCCAAACTGTTACGTAGCAACCTTCAGGACGTAGCGGACCGCCTGGCATCCCGTGGCTTTGCCCTGGACGTCGCGCGCATCGAAGCGCTGGAAGAACAGCGCAAGACCGTCCAGACCCGCACCGAAGCCCTGCAGGCTGAACGTAACGCGCGCTCCAAGTCCATCGGCCAGGCCAAGCAGCGCGGTGAAGACATCGCGCCGCTGATGGCTGATGTCGAGCGCATGGCGGGCGAATTGAGCGCCGGCAAGGTCGAGCTGGACGCGATCCAGACCGAGCTGGATTCGATCCTGTTGGGCATCCCGAACCTGCCTCACGAATCGGTGCCGGTCGGTGAAGACGAAGAGGGCAACGTCGAAGTGCGCCGTTGGGGCACGCCGAAAGCCTTCGATTTCCCGGTCCAGGACCACGTGGCCCTGGGCGAGAAATTCGGCTGGCTGGACTTCGAAACCGCCGCCAAGCTGTCGGGCGCTCGTTTTGCCTTGCTGCGCGGGCCGATTGCCCGCCTGCACCGGGCCCTGGCCCAGTTCATGATCAACCTGCACGTCACCGAGCATGGCTACGAAGAGGCCTACACGCCTTACCTGGTCCAGGCCCCGGCTCTGCAAGGTACTGGCCAGTTGCCGAAGTTCGAGGAAGATCTGTTCAAGATCAGCCGCGAAGGCGAGGCAGACCTGTACCTGATCCCGACCGCCGAAGTGTCGCTGACCAACATCGTGGCCGGCGAAATCGTCGACGCCAAGCAACTGCCGATCAAGTTCGTTGCCCACACGCCGTGCTTCCGCAGTGAAGCCGGGGCGTCGGGCCGTGACACCCGTGGCATGATCCGCCAGCACCAGTTCGACAAGGTCGAGATGGTGCAGATCGTCGAGCCTTCGAAGTCCATGGAAGCGCTGGAAAGCCTGACCGCCAACGCCGAGAAGGTCCTGCAACTGCTGGAACTGCCGTATCGCACCCTGGCGCTGTGCACCGGCGACATGGGCTTCAGTGCGGTCAAGACCTACGACCTGGAAGTCTGGATCCCGAGCCAGGACAAGTACCGCGAGATTTCCTCGTGCTCCAACTGCGGCGACTTCCAGGCCCGCCGCATGCAGGCGCGTTTCCGCAATCCGGAAACCGGTAAGCCGGAACTGGTCCACACCCTTAATGGCTCCGGCCTGGCGGTGGGTCGTACCCTGGTGGCCGTGCTGGAAAACTACCAGCAGGCCGACGGTTCGATCCGTGTGCCTGAAGTGTTGAAGCCCTACATGGGCGGCATCGAGGTCATCGGCTAAATGGACTATTTGCCACTGTTCCACAACCTGCGCGGCAGCCGCGTGCTGGTGGTCGGCGGTGGGGAGATTGCCTTGCGCAAGTCCCGCCTGCTGGCTGATGCCGGCGCGTTGCTGCGGGTGGTTGCACCCGACATCGAACCGCAGTTGCGGGAACTGGTCAGTGGCAGCGGCGGCGAGTGCCTCCAGCGCGGTTACCTTGAAACGGATCTGGACGGTTGCGGGCTGATCATTGCCGCCACCGACGACGAACCGCTCAATGCCCAGGTCTCGGCAAACGCCCATAAGCGTTGCGTGCCGGTCAACGTGGTGGACGCGCCAGCGCTGTGCAGCGTGATTTTCCCGGCGATCGTCGACCGCTCACCCTTGGTGATCGCGGTGTCCAGCGGCGGCGATGCGCCGGTGCTGGCGCGGCTGATCCGGGCCAAGCTGGAAACCTGGATTCCGTCGACCTACGGGCAGTTGGCTGGGCTGGCGGCGCGTTTTCGCAGCCAGGTCAAAGGCTTGTTTCCCGATGTACAGCAACGACGGGCGTTCTGGGAAGAAGTGTTCCAGGGCCCTATCGCCGACCGGCAACTGGCCGGGCAGGGCGCTGAAGCCGAGCGCCTGCTGCGGGAAAAGATCGATGGCCAGGCGCCGGACGCGCCGGGCGAAGTTTATCTGGTGGGCGCCGGGCCGGGCGATCCGGACCTGTTGACTTTCCGCGCCTTGCGCTTGATGCAACAGGCGGACGTGGTGCTGTACGACCGCCTGGTGGCGCCGGCGATCCTGGAGCTCTGCCGGCGCGACGCCGAGCGCATCTACGTCGGCAAGCGCCGTTCCGAACATGCCGTACCCCAAGACCAGATCAACCAGCAATTGGTGGACCTGGCTCGCCAAGGCAAGCGCGTGGTGCGGTTGAAGGGCGGTGATCCGTTCATCTTCGGGCGCGGCGGCGAGGAGATCGAAGAGCTGGCGGCCCATGGCATCCCGTTCCAGGTCGTCCCGGGCATCACCGCGGCCAGTGGTTGCGCGGCCTACGCCGGAATCCCGCTGACCCATCGCGACTACGCCCAATCGGTGCGTTTCATCACCGGCCATCTCAAGGACGGCACCAGCGACTTGCCATGGGCCGACCTGGTCTCTCCGGCCCAGACGCTGGTGTTCTACATGGGCTTGGTCGGCCTGCCGATGATCTGCAGCGAGCTGATCAAGCATGGCCGTGCGGCGGATACGCCAGCGGCGTTGATCCAGCAGGGCACGACGTCCAACCAGCGGGTATTTACCGGCACTTTGGCGGACTTGCCACGGCTGGTGGCCGAGCACGAAGTGCATGCGCCGACCCTGGTGATTGTTGGGGAAGTGGTGCAGTTGCGCGAGAAGCTGGCGTGGTTTGAAGGGGCTCAAGGCCAGGTCTGAAACCGTGTTGTCCCGATTGCGAGCAAGCTCGCTCCCACAGTGGACCGTGTTTGAATACAGTCCAATGTGGGAGCGAGCTTGCTCGCGATGAGGCCCTCAAATACAGCGAAAACCCAGGTTCAATCCCCAGCCCCACGCCAAATCCCTTTCCCACTCAACCTTCCCCGATCATGGGCGACCGTAAGGTCCTGCTTCGGCCCCTTGGGCACGATCCCATTGGGGTTGATGGTCTTGTGGCTGCCGTAGTAATGGCCTTGGATGTGGGTGAAATCCACGGTCTCGGCAATGCCTGGCCACTGGTACAACTCCCGCAGCCAGTTCGACAGGTTCGGATAATCGGCGATGCGCCGCAGGTTGCATTTGAAGTGGCCGAAGTACACCGCGTCGAAGCGGATGATCGTAGTGAATAGGCGAATATCCGCCTCGGTCAGGTATTCGCCAGCCAGGTAACGGCGGGTTGCCAGCAACGCTTCCAGCCAATCCAGTTCGGCAAATAGCCGGTCGAAGGCTTCTTCATACGCGGCTTGGGTCGTGGCGAATCCGGCACGGTACACACCGTTGTTCACCGCCGGGTAGATCCGCTCGTTCAAGGCGTCGATATCGCGGCGCAGGTGTTCGGGATACAGGTCCAGGTCGTTGCCAGTCAAGTCGTCGAAGGCACTGTTGAACATGCGGATGATTTCCGCCGATTCATTGTTGACGATGCGTTGTTGGCGTTTGTCCCACAGCACCGGCACGGTAACGCGGCCAGTGTAGTCCGGCGTGTTGGCGGTGTAGCGCTGATGCAGGAAGCTCAGGTTGTCGAGTTTGTCGCCAGTGGAGCCGTGGGTCTTGTCGAAGGTCCAGCCGTTTTCCAACATCAGGTAGCTGACCACCGACACATCGATCAAGTCTTCCAGGCCCTTGAGCTTGCGCAAGATCAGCGTGCGGTGCGCCCAGGGGCAGGCCAGGGACACGTACAAATGGTAGCGCCCGGCCTCGGCGGCAAAACCGCTGTCGCCCGAAGGGCCGGCGCTGCCGTCGGCAGTCACCCAGTGACGGCGTTGCGCCTGTTCGCGCTGGAAGGTGCCGTCCTTGCTTTCATACCACTGATCCTGCCAGCGGCCCTCGACTAACAAACCCATCTCGATCTCCTCGGCCAATAAACGTTGGAGGCGAGTCTATTCCGATAGGTTCGGAGTAAAAGCGCAAAGGTTGGGCGCTAATGATCGGTTAAATCGAACGATCCCGGGCATCCCAATACTGCCGGGCTTTGTCGAACGCTTCTTCGCGCGCCAGGCCCAGGCCACGCAAGGCCAGGGCCATGGTGGCGATCAGCGCCAGTTGTGGGTAGCTGTCCTCGACGTCGCCACGCCAGATCGCCTTCAAGTGCTCGGGATCGAGGTTTTCCGGTTTGACGTGGCGCTGCTCGGCCAATCGCGGCCATTCTTCGTCCCAACTGACGCCGCCGGTGGTGCCGTACAAGTGGCTGTCGGCGTCCGGGTTGATTTCGATCTCGCCGCCGTCGCCCTTGATGACGATGGCGGTATCACCGAGCAAGCCGCTGGCATCGCGGTGCACGGCCTGATAGCCCGGGTGGAAGATGCTTTGCAAGCCGCACCGGGCGGCCAGCGGGTTGAGGATGCGTGCCAGGGAGTGGATCGGCGAGCGCAGGCCCAGGGTGTTGCGCAGGTCAATCATCCGCTGCATCTGCGGCGCCCAGTCCACCAGCGGCATGAAGGCCAGACCGCCGTTGTCCAGCGCGCTGCCGACCTGCTGCCAATCCCGGCACAGTGGGATCTGCAACAAACCCAGCAATTGTTCGGTGTAGAGCCGGCCTGCCGTATGAGCGCCACCGCCGTGCATGAAGATCCGCACGCCGTTCTGCCCAAGGCACTTGGCCGCCAGCAGGTACCACGGCAAATGGCGCTTCTTGCCGGCGTAGGTCGGCCAGTCGAGGTCCACCGCCAACGCCGGGACCACCAGGCGTTCACGCAGGGCCTCGGTGAAACCGGCCATCTCCTCGGCACTTTCTTCCTTGTGTCGCAGCAACATCAGGAAGGCGCCTAGCTGGGTGTCCTCGACCTTTTCGTCGAGCACCAGGCCCATGGCTTCGCGAGCTTCTTCGCGGGTCAGGTTGCGGGCACCGCGCTTGCCTTTGCCAAGGATGCGCACGAACTGGGCGAACGGGTGTTCGGCCGGGGTCTCAAGGGTCAGCGATGGGAAGTCGGTCATAAGCAATTCGTCGGTTTGGGCAGGCCCGCCAGCTTGGCGGCGAGTTTGGCGGGAGTGCCTTTGAACAATCGGTTCAGGTACAGGCTATTGCCTTTGTCCGCGCCCAGTTTCAGTGCCGTGTACTTGATCAGCGGTCGGGTCGCGGGGGAGAGCTGGAATTCGTTGTAGAAGCCGCGCAGCAGTTCGAGGATTTCCCAGTGTTCGGGGCTCAGCTCGATGTCTTCGGCGGTTGCCAGGGCCGTGGCGACCTCGGCCGACCAGTCGTCAAGGTCGGCCAGGTAGCCGTCCTTGTCCAGCGCGATGGCGCGGTCGCCCACGTTCAGCGTCTTCATAGCCAGGTGTTGACCTTGTCGTGCTCGATCGACAGCTCGACGAAACCTGAGTAGTTGATGGCTTCGGCCCAGTCTGGCGTGTCCAGGGCGCGGGCCTGGAGGTCTTCGGCGAGCACGAACAGGTTCACGCCGGCGGCCTGCAGCACCTCAAACGGTGGGCTGCCCGGTTGCAACGCGTACGTCGCGTCGCCGCACAGCAGCAGCGCATCCTGATTGCCCAGTACCCGCAGGCAACTGGCGAGGCGGTTATCGCCGAAGGGCGAATGAGACAACACGTGCAAAGTCGACATCAGAGGGTGATCACCTGGTCGTAACGGTCAATGAGCGCGGCGATTTGCGGCGCGGTCAGTGCTTTCACGTCGCCCAGCGCCAAGGTATCGGTGGCGATACCTCGTTCGGCGGCGCTGTCGGCACAGAGGAACAGGTCCTCGACGCCGAACATCGGCAACGCCTGCAGGTTGGCGCTCAGGTCCTTTTGCTGGACCGCCTTGGCGTTTTGGCCGGCGGTGAGCTGGAACACCCCGTCATCGAGAAACAGCAGGCCGATCGGCAGGTCGAATGCACCGCCGGCCAGGACGATGTCCAGCGCTTCACGGGCACCGGGGCCGGACCATGGGGCCTGGCGGCTGATGAGCAATAAAGACTTGGCCATCACGCGCCTCCAAAGCAGATCAAACGGTCGGCGTCCTGGATCGCATCGTGCAACTGGCCCAGCCCGGACAAGGCCCAGGGCGCCTCGACACTGGCCGCCGAACGCTGGTAGCGCTGGGCCTCTTCCTCGTTCAACACCCCACGACGCAACGCCGCCGCGATGCAGACCACGCCGTCGAGCTGGTTGTCGCTGACAAAGGTTCGCCATTGCTGGGGCAGGTCCTGTTCGTCCTGGGGCGTGACGACACTGGCGCAGGCGTTATAGACGCCGTCCTGATAGAAAAACAGCCGCACGATCTCATGCCCGCCCGCCAGCGCAGCCTGGGCAAACAGCAAGGCACGGCGCGAGGAGGGCGCATGGGCGGCGGAAAACAGCGCGATGGCGAACTTCATGACAGACCCGATCAGCAAAACTGCGGCCATGATAAAGCTTTATGGGCGGTGGGGCGATTGCCAGGGAAGGGGGCGAGACCTGTTTGGTTCAGGGGCATTTAAAGAATGCTCCTGCTCGGCTGCTCCTACAGGCCACAGGGAAAGTGCTCAGTCCTGGAGTTTGAGGCCATGCAACTCGCAATACTCCGCCCATTCCATCCCCGCCATCTCCGCCACTTCCTTGTGCACTTCCAGGCGCTGGGCCTGGTAGTCCTGGGGTGAAGCGGCGGTCAGTTGCAGGGTCAGTTCCCAGGCAAACAGGCCCAGGCGCTCGGCCTCGGCTTCGAAGGCTTCATGCAACCGCTCGGCGCGGTACTGCGCGGCAGTCTCGCCCTTGGCCTGGGCCAGCAGCGGGTTGAGGTGGTCCAGCTCGACGCGCAGCTCGGGGCGCTCGTCGAGGAATTTTTCCAGGGCTCGTTCGTGTTGCTGTTCGGTTGCCGCCATGGTCACTCCTTGGGGGATGCAGACTGCTTCTTGCTGGCCTTGGCCGCAGCCGCCAGGCATTCGAGGGCGAATTGTTCGGTGTAGGTCATCTGGATCGGCGTGGTTTCGCCCTTGACGGTGCGTTCGCCGTCGAGGATGTAGCGAATCCGCTTGTCGGTGACGCCGAGGCGCTTGGCGATCCAGGACGGTGTCTGGCCGATCTGGCTGATCAGTTTGTCGGCGTATTCGGCGGTGGGTTTGTAGAATTCGGCGTTGGGGGTCATGGGGTGTTCCGCGTGGCTGGTGGCAATGGCGCGACAGGGTGCGCGAATCGCAGGCCGATGTCCCGTGTAAATTTCAGTAAAGCAGCACGAAGGCCCGGGCCGCAGTGCTACAGTCCGTTTTTTTCTTGATGAGTGAACGCAATGCGAATGTTGACCGTGGCCCTGGCCGCAACCTTGCTGGCCGGCTGCGCGGGTTCGGCGATGAACGAGGCCCGGACCCAGGCCCCTTACAAGACCCTGACCTCGGACAAACCCGAACAGGTCGTGGCCCAGTGCGTGCAGTTCTCCTGGCAGGACGAAGCGGTGTTTGGTGTCGATGCCGGCGCCTACCTGCAACCGGGCAAGAAGGGCGGCTCGACGGTCTACACCCGCTCTGCCGAATCGTTTGTCGATCTGCATGCCGGTGCGACAGGCACCGAGTTGAGTTATTACGCCAAGCATGACGACTTCGTGGCCAAGCGCCGGTTGGCGGCGTTGGCGACGTGTCTTTAAGCAGATAGGCCGATCGCGAGCAGGCTCGCTCCCACAGAGGATTGGCGGTGAATCCGGCCCCCTTGTGGGAGCGAGCTTGCTCGCGATGGCGGTGGGTCAGACGACAGTGTTGACTGCTAGATGGTTATCGCGAGCAAGCTCGCTCCCACAGGGTTTGCGTTTCAATCTGTAGGCGTCAGGCGCTTCTGGAAGAAGAAGTGCTGGTGGCCTGGCGGGTAGTCGTCGATCTGGCCGATTTCCGTGAAGCCGTGTTTGCGGTAGAACTCCGGCGCCTGGAAGTCGAAGGTGTCCAACCAGATGCCCACGCAGTTTTTCTCCCGGGCCAGTTCTTCGGCCATCTGCATCAGGGTCGAGCCCGTGCCCTGGCCCCGGGCCTGTTCCGGCACCACCAGCAGCTCGATATACAGCCAGCCGAAAAACACTCGGCCGTAGAGCCCCCCAACGATTTCGTCCTGTTCGTCCCGCACCAGCCAAGCCACCAGTTCAGGCACCGTCCCGCCGGTCTTGGCCGTGTTATAGGCGCGTAGCGGGGCGAGGATGGCTTGGCGTTCTTCGTCGGTGGGCGTGTCCGTGCGTTCGATTCGTAGCGTCATCGGCGATGTCCTTATGCAGTCAAGATGAACCGCAGGAGCCTATCTCAAAGGCTACCGTGGCGTCACCCGGTGGACGGGAGAACAGGCGCATTACGCAAACCAGGCCATACTAGCTAGTTGCTTGATGCGATCCCCGACTTTTTAAAACAAGAAGAGGCCGACTCATGAAGTTCGAATCCTTTGCCCGGACCCTCATTGCCACCACCCTGACCCTCAGCTGTTTGTATGCCCAGGCCGCCTCCCAGGCGCCAGTGGCCGCCGAGAACGGCATGGTGGTCACCGCCCAGCACCTGGCGACCCACGTGGGTGTCGATGTGCTCAAGAGCGGCGGCAATGCCGTGGATGCGGCGGTGGCGGTGGGGTATGCCCTGGCGGTGGTGTATCCGGCGGCGGGTAACCTGGGCGGGGGTGGCTTCATGACCCTGCAAATGGCCGATGGCCGCAAGACGTTCCTGGATTTCCGCGAAAAAGCGCCCCTGGCCGCCACGGCCAACATGTACCTGGACAAGGATGGCAACGTCGTCCCCGACCTCAGCACCCGCGGACACCTGGCCGTGGGCGTGCCCGGCACCGTCTCCGGCATGGAGTTGGCATTGAAGAAATACGGCAGTAAACCGCGGGCGGAATTGATCGCCCCGGCCATCAAGTTCGCCGAGGAAGGCTTTGCCCTGGAGCAGGGCGATGTCGATCTGCTGGAAACCGCCACCGATGTGTTCAAGAAGGACATGCGTGACTCCGGGGCGATCTTCCTGCACAACGGCGAGCCCATGCAGGTCGGCCAGAAACTGGTGCAAAAAGACCTCGCCAAGACCCTGCGGGAAATCTCCGCCAAGGGTGCCGACGGTTTCTACAAGGGTTGGGTCGCCGATGCCCTGGTCACCTCCAGCCAGGCCAACAAAGGCATCATCACCCAGGCCGACCTGGACAAGTACAAGACCCGCGAGCTGGCCCCGGTGGAGTGCGACTACCGCGGCTACCACATCATCTCGGCGCCGCCGCCCAGTTCCGGTGGAGTGGTGCTGTGCCAGATCATGAACATCCTCGACGGCTATCCGATGAAGGACCTGGGATTCCATTCGGCCCAGGGCATGCACTATCAGATCGAAGCCATGCGCCACGCCTACGTGGACCGCAACAGTTACCTGGGGGACCCGGACTTCGTGAAGAACCCCATCGACCATCTGCTGGATAAAAACTACGCCGCCAAGCTGCGGGCCGCGATCGAACCGCAAAAGGCCGGCGACTCGCAGAAGATCAAGCCCGGCGTGGCGCCCCATGAGGGCAGCAACACCACCCATTACTCCATCGTCGACCAGTGGGGCAATGCCGTTTCGGTCACCTACACCCTGAACGACTGGTTCGGTGCCGGTGTCATGGCAAGCAAGACCGGGGTGATTCTCAACGATGAAATGGACGACTTCACCGCCAAGGTCGGCGTGCCCAACATGTATGGCCTGGTGCAGGGCGAAGCCAACGCCATCGCGCCGGGCAAGGCGCCGCTGTCATCCATGAGCCCGACCATTGTCACCAAGGACGGCAAGACGGTCATGGTGGTCGGCACCCCGGGCGGCAGCCGGATCATCACCGCGACGTTGCTGACGATCCTCAATGTGATCGACTACGGCATGAACCTCCAGGAGGCTGTCGACGCCCCACGTTTCCACCAACAGTGGATGCCGGAGGAAACCAACCTGGAGACTTTTGCGGCCAGCCCGGATACCCGCAAGCTGCTGGAGAGCTGGGGGCACAAGTTTGCCGGCCCGCAGGACCCCAACCACATTGCCGCGATCCTGGTCGGTGCGCCGTCATTGGGTGGCAAACCGGTGGGCAAGAACCGCTTCTATGGCGCCAACGACCCCCGTCGCAACACTGGGTTGTCGCTGGGGTATTGAGTTATCGCGCGGCTGCGATATTGTTTGAAGAGGGAAGGTCATGAACACCGCATTGCTGATCATCGATGTCCAGAACGCGCTGTGCTCAGGCGAAGAGGAATGCTTCGACAGCCAGCGCATCATCCGGACCATCAACGAACTGGCGGCCAAAACCCGGGCCCTGGGCTTGACGGTGATCCTGATCCAGCACGAAGAGTTGGAAGGCTCGCTGACGTATGGTTCTGCCGCCTGGCAACTGGCCGACGACCTGCTGACCGCTGCCGATGACCTGCGGGTGCGCAAGACCACCCCCGATGCCTTCTACCAGACCGACCTGCAACCGTTGTTGCAGGCCCGAGGCATCGACCGCCTGGTGGTCTGCGGGTTGCAAACCGACTATTGCGTCAACGCTACCGTGCGCCAAGCCCATGCCCTGGGGTACGACGTGGTTTTGGCGGCCGATGCCCACTCCACGGTGGACAACGGCAGCATGGCGGCTGAGCAGATCATCGCCAATCACAACAACCGATTGGGGCGGCTGAGCAGTGCGGTATCGCGGATCGACGTGGTGCCGGCTGCCGACATCCGCCTCTGACCCCAAGACCGATGACAGCTGACCCTCTGATCACCGCAGCGGCGCGAGCACTGGCGACGGGGGACCCTGTCGCTGCGCTCAATCGCGTCGCGCTGCGCAACGATGCCCCGGCCCTCGCACTTCGCGGCATTGCCATGGCGCAGTTGGGGGATCTGGTTCGGGCCAGGGCCCTGATGCGTCGGGCGGGCGCGGCCTTCGGGCCCAAGGCGGCCGTGGCACGGGCGCGCTGTGTGGTCGCCGAAGGCGAAATCGCCCTGGCGTCCCGTGACCTGGCTTGGCCGATGAAGCGCCTCGACGCCGCGCGGGCGGTGCTCGAAACCCACGACGACCGGGCGAACGTTGCGCACGCCCACACGATCGAAATCCGGCGGCTGCTGTTGATCGGTCGGCTCGACGAGGCCGAACGCAGGCTCGTTGACCTGGAGCTTGCCTGCCTGCCCTTGGCATCACGGGCGGCTTGCGAGTTAGTGGCTGCGGGAATCGCCATGCGACGGTTGCAAACACAGGCCGCCCGCGCCGCCCTCGAACGGGCCGGGCAAGCCGCAGGGCAAGCGGGAATCGGCGCGCTGAGCGCCGAAATTGAAAGCGCCTGGCGGCTACTGCGCACACCCGCCGCGCGGCTGATCGCCCGAGGCCAGGAGCGCTTGCTCCTGCTGGAAGAAGTGCAAGCGCTGTTGGCCGGGTCGGCGTTGGTGGTGGACGCGTGCCGCTATGGGATCAGCGGCGCCGGCATTCAGGTCAGCCTTGCCCGGCGTCCGGTATTGTTCGCCCTGGCGCGAGGGCTGGCTCAAGCCTGGCCTGGCGACGTGCCAAGGGAAACGCTCATGACCCAGGCCTTCGGCTTGAAACTGACGGATGAATCCCATCGCGCCCGGCTGCGGGTCGAGATGGGGCGGTTGCGTGCCACGCTTCGTCCGTTGGCTGACGTGAGGGCAACCCAGCGCGGTTTTACCCTGGTGCCGCGACATGCCGACGAGGTCGTGGTGCTGGCGCGAGTCGTCGAGGAGCCCTACGCAGCGGTGCTGGCATTGCTGGCCGACGGTGAAGCCTGGTCCAGTTCAGCCCTGGCGCTGGCGCTGGACATCAGTCAGCGTAGCGTGCAACGGGCCTTGGAGACACTGGCCGCCGCCGGTAAGGCGCAGTCGTTCGGGCGCGCCAGGGCCCGTCGCTGGTTGGCGCCACCGATGCCTGGATTCGCGACGGTATTGTTACTCACTGCGCTGCCATCGGAGGATTAGGCTGCAGTCACACCCCACTGATGAGGCGAGTGAGATGAAACGTTCAGAGGCACAGATCCTGCGTGAATACGGTCCTTTCCCGGGCGTCGATTGCGTGCATGGCGTGAGCCATGACGGCGAGCGCGTCTGGTTCGCTTCAGGCGACAAGTTGCATGCCCTCGATCCCGTCAGTGGCCAGACCGTGTATTCGCTCGATGTCCCGGCGAATGCGGGCACGGCGTTCGACGGTGAGTATTTATTCCAGATTGCCGGCGACAGCATCCGCAAGATCGATCCACGCACCGGTCAGGTATTGGCGACGATTCCGGCCCCCAACAGCGGTGATGATTCCGGCATGGCGTGGGCCGAAGGATCGCTCTGGGTCGGTCAGTACAAGGCGCGCAAGATACTGCAGATCGATCCCGCCGACGGAAGGGTCCTGCGCACCATCGAATCCAACCGCTTTGTCACGGGCGTGACCTGGGTCGATGGAGAGCTTTGGCACGGCACCTGGGAAAACGACGAGAGCGACCTGCGACGTATCGATCCGCAAACGGCGCAAGTGCTGGAAAGCGTGACGATGCCACCCGGGACCGGTGTGTCGGGGCTGGAGTCCGACGGGGCCGACCGGTTTTTCTGTGGCGGCGGTAGCAGTGGCAAGGTGAGGGCGGTTCGTCGGCCGGCGTGAGAGGCGGTAGATTTGCCATAGCTCCCTGGCCACAAAGGTGTCCGTCACATCACGGCGCACCAAGCACCATCGTCCAGTACACCCCCGCATCACTGCGTGAGTCGCTGGCGGAAGCTGCGCCCATCTGGGTGAACATCGGGTTCATCAGGTTGGCGCAGTGCCCCGGGCTGTCCAGCCAGTCTTGCATGGCCTGGCTCGGCGAGCGTTGACCAGCGGCGATGTTCTCGCCCAGTTTATGTCCGCGAAAGCCGGCGCTCTTGGCGCGATCGGAAGAGGAGCGACCGTCCGGATCGCGATGGGCGAAATAGTTCTCGCGGGCCATCGACCGGCTGTGGCCTTGGGCGGCGGTTCCCAACGCGGCGTTCCAGCTCAGCGGCCGGGCCGCCGCAAAGCGCTGGCGCCCGCACATCCGTGGCTTGGCCCTGGCGGCGTTGACCTGGGCCAGCAGCGACTTGTCCGACGCACCCGCGTCGCTCATCCGTGTGCCAGCCATGGGCTGCGCCAGCACCACGCGCCATTCATCACCGACCCGATTGACACCGATGTCGGCGTACTGGTTGTCCAGCAGCGCTGCGCAATGTTCGTCGGCCAACATGTCGAAGGCTTCTTCGGCGTCCCGCGCATCGGTCAGGCGGATGCTGCGCACAGCCCGGGCTTGATAGCCGGCGTCTTTCAAGGTTTCCCGCAGGCCACCGCGAAAGCCCATCGGCAAGCCCAGGCTCGAACGCAGTACCAGTGGCTGGGTGGCACGCACCGTGCGCCATTCACAGCGGCGCGACTGGCTGCGGAAATCGTTGATGGCGTCCACCAGCTGCCTTTCGCTGCGGGCATGGGCGGGGCTGGTAAACAAGGGAAACAGGGCAAGCAAGCACAGCGAAACGAAACGGCAAGAGCGAACAGGGTGGCGCATGGGGCGAACGGCTCAAGAAGGGGGAGGTGCTTTAGCGCCAGGCTTGGCGCCGATCAGCTGGAAAACCCGTCGCTGCAGATCGGCGGGGTTTTCACGGCTGGGGTAGGACTGTCGGTTTTGAAACAAGTTTCAGGAAGGCGAAGAGTATCTGCGGGCTGGCACAACTGTGTTCAGCGGGTTCAATTCGCCGTTTCAGCCACAGGCACCTTGACCCGTTCGACCTTGCGATAGGTCAGCAGCACGATGCCCGTCACCACAATCGCGCCACCCATCACCTGGCCCGGGTTGAGCATCTGGTCCAGCACCAGCCAGCCGATCAGCAGCGTGGCCAGCGGTTCGATGTTCATCACCGGGGCGTTGCGCGGCATGTCCAGGCGGGGCACGGAAATGAACAGCACAGTGAAGCCGGTGCCGTAGAGCACCACCAGGGTCGCCAGGGCGAACCAACCGGTGCTGCTGGCTGGCAGGTCGAAACCGCCGGGCAGGGCACCGGTCAGGCCGGCGAGGTTGACGCTGCTGAAGACGATGAAGATCGTCAGCAGGCTGCGGACCGAGCCGCGTACCTGGGACAACTTGTGATCGGTGATCCACAGTGCGCAGGCAAAGGCGCAAGCAGCGCAAAGGCCAAACCCACCCCCAGCAGCCATTGCGGGCCGACGCCTTGCCCAGACGATAACCGCGCCGGCACTTCCAGCACGAACACCAGCCCCACCAGGATCATGCCCATCAACGCGGCGGTGCGCGCCGTCGGGCGTGGCCCGCCCAGGGCCCAGGTCAGCAAAGCCAGCAGGATCGGAAACACGTTGCCTACCAACAGCGCCAACGCCACCGGAACCCGCGCCACGGCGGAGTACAGGCACAGGCTCTGGGCGCCGATCAACAGCCCCAGTGCCAATTGCCAGCGCCACGCACCGGGCGGCAGGCGCAGGCTCTGTCGTTGCCAGAGCACCATCGCAGCCAGCACCAGCAGCGTCCCGCCCGAGCGCAGCAAGATCGCCAGCAGCACACCGGCACCGTCATCGAACGCGGCCCGCGCGGCGACGTGGTTCCCGGCGAAGGCACAGCCCATGCATAGCAGGACGAGCACCGCGAGGTGGCGGGGTAACGGCGTGGGGGTGTCAGGTGCAGCGATGGGGCGAGTCATGGCAGGTGTCTCTATGGCGGCCGCCAAGGCAAAAGGTCCTGGATCGGCTGTTTTTAGTTATAGGTTGTCGTACGACTGTAAGGTTTTTACCTCGTGGGGTGCAAGGGACAAGGTCGGCAGGGCTGTACGCTCGGTATTTAGTTGCTTTGGCGTGTATATCCGTTTCTGCGGTAACGGCTACTTAGGGTTCCGCCTTTACGGCGGGTCACTTTCGAAAAGCCAGGAAGCCGGCCCAGTCGAAAGTAACCCGCCGTAACGGCGGAACCGCCAGCCGCCGTTACCGCAGAAAAGGATATACACCCCCAAAAAAACACAGCGGAATATCAAAATGAACAGCATTACGCACATTATCCGGTGCTTTGCTGTACAACAAACCTGGCCGCTGTGTCGTTTACAGCATCGCCCTTCTTGCGGAAAAACTCATGCGCCTGGCCGATTTCATTCTCGACAATATCGAGCCGATTCTTCAGGCGTGGGAAGACTTCGCCAAAACCATCACCCCCGCATCCATTGGCATGGATTCCGTGGCCCTGCGCGACCATGCCGAGCAGATGCTGCGCACCATCGCTGCTGACCTGCGCACCTCGCAAACGCGCAAGGAGGCAATTGCCAAGTCCCACGGGGAGGCCCCGACGGCGGATGCCGAAACCGCCGCCGAAACCCATGCGGTCATCCGCCAGTCCTCGGGTTTCACCGTGGAACAAATGGTCTCCGAATACCGGGCCCTGCGCACCAGCGTGCTCATGCTCTGGATGCCGCACACGCAGCTGGATCACAAACAGGTCATGGACGATCTGATTCGATTCAACGAGGCCGTGGACCAGGCCTTGGCCGAGTCCGTCGTCAGTTACTCGGGGGCGGTGGATGCGTCGCGCAACATCTTTCTCGGGATTCTGGGGCATGACCTGCGCAGCCCCTTGGGCGCGATCCTGCTGAGTTCCGAAGTGCTGCTGCGGGCGGGAGACCTGCCCGCCAAGGCCACCAAGATCACTTCGCGCATCTACACCAGCGTCAAGCGGGCCAACAAGATCGTCGGCGATCTGCTGGATTTCACCCGTACCCAACTCGGCTCGGGCATTCCGGTGCAGCGTTTCAACGGCGATCTGGTGGCCGCCTGCGAAGGCATGGTGGAGGAGGCGCGGGCCTATCACCCGGAAAGCGAAATCCGCTTTGAAACGACCGGTGCCCTGGAGGCGCGGTTTGATCCCGCCCGCATGGAGCAAGTATTTGCCAACCTGATTGGCAACGCCGTCCAGCATGGTGCCGAAGGCACGCCGGTGACTGTTTCGTTGAGCGTGGAAAAGGATATGGCCGTGATTGCGATCAACAACCAGGGCAAGCCTATCGAGAAAGAGGCCATTGCCAACATCTTCAACCCAATGGTCCGAAGTCTGTGCAGCGGTGAAATGCAGTACGGTTCCACGGCTGGGCTCGGACTTGGCCTGCACATCGCTTCGGCGATCGTATCGGCCCATCAGGGCACCATCAAGGTCCACTCGGAGGCGCAAGTCGGCACGACATTTACCGTTCGTATACCGCTGAACCCGGCCTGATCGACTGTCCGCAAGAGCAGATTCACATACTTGTACGATGTCTTATCACGTAGTAAAACTGTCGTCCCGTCCAATAATAATTAACGGAGACGCACCGATGGATGCTTCGCAATCTGCAACCGCCGCCGATCAGGGCCGCCGGGTATTCCTGAAAAAATCCCTGGTGGTCTCGGCCGCTGCCGCCGCCCTTGGCAATCTGCCAGGGCTCGCCCAGGCCGAACCCTTGAGCCAGCGTTACCCGGACCCGCTGATCAATATCCTTGACCCCAGCTTCATGGACTTGCGCATCTTCAACGCCAGCGTGGAGAAACTCGCCACCGGTCTGCGTTGGGCAGAAGGGCCGGTGTGGGTCGGTGACGGTCGTTACCTGCTGGTCAGCGACATTCCAAACAACCGCATCGTGCGCTGGGATGAAATCACCGGCAGCCTGTCGGTGTACCGCGAGAATTCCAACTTCTCCAACGGCATGTGCCGCGATCGCCAGGGCCGGCTGCTGGTGTGCGAAGGCTCCACCACCGCCAGCGAAGGCCGACGCATCACTCGCACCGAGCACAACGGCACTATCACCGTGCTGGCGGACAGTTTCGAAGGCAAGCCGCTGAACTCGCCCAACGACATCGTGTGCAAGCGTGATGGCTCGGTCTGGTTCACCGACCCGCCGTTCCAGACCGGCAACAACTACGAGGGACACAAAGTCACCCCCGCCCAGCCCCACGCGGTGTATCGCATCGACGGCGGAACCGGCAAGGTCAGCCGGGTGATCGACGACCTGGCGGGGCCGAACGGGTTGTGTTTTCCCCGGACGAGAAAATCCTCTACGTGGTCGAAGGCCGGGCCAAGCCCAACCGCTTGATCTGGGCAATCACGGTCAAGGACGATGGCACGCTGGGGGAGCGGCGCAAGCACATCGAAGGCCTGGATTACGCGGCGATCGATGGAATCAAGTGCGACGAGAGCGGCAACCTCTGGTGCGGTTGGGGCGGCAATGGCGACCCCAAGGCCGACCTGGAAAAACTCGACGGTGTGCGAGTGTTCAACCCTGAAGGCAAAGCCATCGGGCACATCTCCCTGCCGGAGCGCTGCCCCAACGTCTGCTTCGGAGGGCGGGAAGGCAATCGGTTGTTCATGGCCGGCAGCCATTCGCTGTATTCGCTGTTCGTGAATACACGGGGGGCGACGTTTGCCTGATTGAGCGGTTCTCCATTGTGGCGAGGATACTGTGGGAGCAAAGCTTGCTCGCGATACAGGCGATGCGGTCTTTCAGAAATCGAGTCGCCTGTATCGCGGGCAAGCCTTGCTCCCACGGCCTAGTCACAAGGGTGTGTTCAGTGAGTATCCTCTGATGGGTTCAGGATTGTCCGCAACTCCATAGCTCCACGGTCGGCTGGCCCTCTGTCGGCGGCCCCAACCAATGGCTCATCGGCCGGCAAGTGCCATCGAAGCACACTTGATAATCGCCGGCCTGCGGCGTACGGCCCAGCCTCAGCGGTTGCAGCGGCGGCATCTGGCGTTGGTAGTGCCAACTGCCATTTTCCAGTCGGGCGTTTTCGGGAATCTCCATGCCCGCGCCATTGCCTCTGACCCTGGCTTCACCCAGGACCAACCCTTGTGCGGTCACGCGATAATCTTCCTCCCAGCGGATCTTTTCGATGGTGTGGTTCCATGCCAGCGTGAAATCGGCAACGGGAAGCTGGGCCCAGACCACGCCGGACAGGCCCAGACACAGCCCGATCACGCCAAGGCCCGTCCGGCACGCCGCGAGCGCCAGATGTGCTGGAAAATCAGCAGCCCACCCAGCACGAAGCCAATCTCGTCGGTCAGCGGCAGGGCCACCACCAGCAACGCGCCAGCCGCAAAACACAACAGGCGCTCCCAGACCGGCATCTTCTGTTGCAGATAGCCGGTGGACGCCATGCCCCAAAGCCCGACGGCCAACAACGTCTTGATCAGCATGTACGCGGTCATCCACAGGTTGTCGCCCTGGAGCATCAGTGCCGGGTTATAGACCGCCATGAACGGAATGACGAAACCGGCGAGGGCGATGCGCACCGCCCAGAAGCTGATCTTCAGGCCACTTTCCCGGGCAATGGGCGCGGCTGCGAAACAGGCCAGCGCCACCGGTGGGGTCAGGTCGGCGAGGATGCCGAAATAGAACACGAACATGTGCGACACGATCAGCGGCACGCCCAGTTCCAGCAGGGCGGGCGCGGCGATCGAGCTGGTGATGATGTAGTTGGGAATGGTCGGGATGCCCATGCCCAGCACCAGGCAAGTGAGCATGGTGAGGATCAGCGACAGCAACAGGTTGTCCCTGCCGATGGCGAGGATGTAGCCGGCAAAAGTGGAGGCCACGCCGGTCAGCGAGACCACGGCGATGATGCTGCCTACCAAGGCGCAGGCGATCCCCACTGGAACGGCATGACGCGCGCCATCTACCAACGCGTGCAGGCAGATGACCAGGGTTTCCCGCGTGCCTTGCATGAACCAGCAGACCACCACCAACACGCCGATCACCGCGAACACGACACCGATGCCCAACCGGAAAAAACCGACGCACAGCAGCCCCAAGGCGATCCAGAAGGCACAGCGCAAAGCATAGTTCGAGACCTTGAGAATGATCGCCGAGCCGAGAATCACGATGGCTGTCAATGCCAGGCCCACCATGCCGGAAAACAGCGGTGTGCGTCCGGAAAACAGCAGGTAGACCAACACCCCGAGCGGGATCAGCAAGTACCAGTTTTCCTTGACCGCGCCCCAGGCGCTGGGGCACTGGTCCTTGGGCAGGCCCTTGAGGTCGGAGCGTTTGGCTTCCAGGTGAACCATCCAGAACACCGAGCCGAAGTACAGGCACGCGGGTATCAATGCGGCCTTGGCGATTTCAACGAACGGCACATTGATGGTTTCGGCCATGATGAAGGCCACCGCGCCCATTACCGGCGGCATGATCTGGCTGCCCATGCTGGAAGTCGCTTCCACACCGCCGGCAAACGCGGCCTTGTAGCCGAAGCGCTTCATCAACGGGATGGTGAATTGCCCGGTGGTGACCACGTTGGCGATGCCTGAGCCGGTGATGGTGCCCATCAGCGCCGATGACACCACCGCCACTTTCGCCGGCCCGCCCAGTTTGTGGCCGAACAGGCCCATGGCGAAATCGGTGAACAGCTTGATCATGCCGGCCTTTTCCAGGAAGGCGCCAAACAGGATGAACAGGAAGATATAGGTGGCCGACACGTAGGTCGGCGTGCCGTACAAGCCTTCGGTGCCGAATGACAGTTGGTTGATGATTTGATCGACGCCATAGCCGCGATGGGCCAAATCCCCCGGCAGGTATTCGCCGAACAGGCCATAGGCCAGGAACAGGCCGCAGATGATCGGCAGCGCGATGCCCATCACCCGCCGGGCGGCTTCGAAGACCAGCACGATCAGGATCACGCCGATGATCATGTCGGCGGTGGTCAGGTCGCCAGAGCGCTGGATCAGGTCGGCTTCGAACACCCATTGATAGAGCGCCGTCGCCACGCTCCCCAGGCTCAGGACCCAGGCCAGGGGCTGCCAGGGACGCTGCTTGCCATAGGCCGGGTAGCTGAGGAACACCACCCACAGCAGGAAGCCGACATGCACCGCCCGCAGCACGATGCTGGAGACTGGAGAAAACGCGGCGGTGACGATCTGGAACACTGAAAACAGCAAGGCCACGTAAAACAGTGTCTTGGGCCAGTCCCGCGGGTCCGTGGCGATGCCGTGCTGGTCTTCACTCATGAGGTGCCTGCCTTCTGTTCACATTCAAGGGGCGAAAACACGATGCATCAACGGCGACGGGCGCCGTTGATGCGTAGGGTGTTACAGCGCGCCCACTTCCTTGTAGTAGCGCTCGGCACCGGGGTGGAGTGCGATCGGCAGGTTTTTCGCGGCGTTTTTCAAGGTGATGTCCTTGGCCGCCGAATGGGAAGTGCCCAGGCGAGTGAGGTTCTCGAAGAGCAGCTTGGTCATCTGGTACGCCACCTCATCCGGCACGTCCTCGCGGGTGACCAGGATGTTGGTGATGGCCACGGTCGGTACGGCGTCGGTCTGGCCGTCGTAGGTGTTGGCCGGAATCATTGCGCTTTGATAGGCCGGGTTAGCGATTTTCTCCACCACATCGGTGGGCACCGATACATAGCTCAGCGCCATGGTCGAGGCCAGGTCACGAATGGCCGCCATCCCCAGGCCGGAGGACTGCAGTGTGGCATCCAGTTGGCGGTTCTTGATCAAGTCCACCGACTCGGCGAACGGCAAGTACTGGACCTTCATGTCCTGGTAGGTCAGCCCTGCGGCCTTGAAGATCGCCCGGGCATTGAGTTCGGTGCCGGATTTTGCCGCGCCGACGGAAACGGTCTTGCCCTTGAGGTCGGCCAATGTCTTGATGCCGGACTCCTGGCTGGCGACGATCTGGATGTAATTGGGATAGGCGCCAGCGATGGCGCGCAGTTTGGTCAACGGTGCCTTGAAACCGGCGTCTTCCACACCGTTCCTGGCATCCGCCACCGAGTCGCCCAGGGCCAGGGCCAGCTCGCCACGACCGGCTTGCAGCAGGTTGAGGTTTTCCACCGATGCCTTGGTGGCTTGCACCGATGTCTTGGCGTCCTGGATACCACTGCTGTAGATCTGCGACAGCCCGACCCCGATCGGGTAATAAACCCCACTGGTGCCCCCCGTCAGGATGTTGATATACACCGGGGCTGCCTGGGCCGTGGTGCTGACCACCAGGGCTGCCGCGGCGGCCAGGAGGGTGAAGCGCTTGTTGACTCGCATGGGGACCTCTCCGTCTTGTTATGGCTGTATGCAGAGTCTTTCCACTGTAGTTCAAACGGGGGCGGTGGCGAGTCGAGCCGTGGTCAGGAGGTTTTTGTGGTTATGCCAGGGGCGCCGTACTGCCTCGCACCGTCAACTCAAACGGCAACACCACATGCCGTTGGGCAATCGGCTTTTTCTCGATCAGGGCAATCAGCATCTCTACCGCTTTTTGACCAAACGCTTCGGCAGGTTGCGCAATGGTGGTCAGGGGCGGGTCGCAATAGGCGGCGAACGGGATGTCGTCAAACCCCACCAGGGAAATATCCTCGGGCACCCGCAGGCCCATTTGCTTGATGCGCCTGAGTGCGCCGATGGCCATCTCGTCGTTTTCACAGAACAACGCACTGGGCCGGTCGACCAGCGCCAACATCGCGCCGGCGCCGTCATCTCCGGCCTTCAAGGTGAAGTCGCCATGGCAGATCAGGCTTGGGTCGACGGCGATACCGGCCTGGCTCAGGGCATCCTGGTAGCCGGCCACGCGGTCCAGGGTCAAGGGGCTGCTGCGCGGTCCCTTGATGATGCCGATGCGGCGATGGCCGAGGCCGATCAGGTGCTCGGTCATGGCCTGGGCGGCGGCCCGGTTGTCGAGGCTGATGGTTGGGTAGGGGGCGTTCTTGACCACTTCGCAGGCGTTGACCAGCGGCAGGCTTTCAGCGCCTGCGGGCATCGATTCGAAAGGATCGCTGGCGCGCAACTGGATCACCCCGTCGGCCTGGTGGGCGTAGACCAGCGCGGCGAATTCCCGCTCGATCTGCGCGCGGCCCTGGGTGTCGCACAGCAGCAATCGATAACCCGCCGCCTGCGCGGCCTGCTGCGCGCCGCTGATGACCCGGGCGAAAAACGTGTTGGCGATGGTCGGCACCAGGATCACCAGGTTGCCGGTGCGCCGGGAGCGAAATTGCACCGCCATCAGGTTGGGTCGATAGCCGGCCTGTTCCACCGCCGCGTTGACCTTGTCCCGCGTCTCGGGAAGCACCCGTTCGGGCGATTTCAGGGTTCTGGACACCGTGGCCACCGACACACCGGCCAGCCGGGCCACTTCACGAATGTTGGACAAAATCACCTCGGGGGGCAGGGGCTACGGTTGGGGAGCTTACCGCAGGTTGAGCGCCTCACAAATGTTCATGCGTGACCTCGTGGGGTTTGACACGCAGGAAAACTGAGCCTAGATTTCCGCCATGATGTAACCGGTTACATCATCATCCTCACAGGAAGACAATCGCGATGAATCCTGTAGCACCGAAAATAAGAATGGGCTTCGTCGGCGGTGGAGAGGGCGCGTTCATCGGCCAGGCCCACCGTCAGGCCGCGGGCCTGGACGGCGGTTTCGAACTGGTCTGCGGCGCATTCAGCCGCGATCCTCACAACACTCGGCAGACCGGCGCGGCCCTGGGCCTGCCAGCGTCCCGTTGCTACCACGACTGGCAGCAGATGCTCGACACCGAAGCGCTGCTGCCTCTGGATCAGCGCATGGAACTGCTGGTGATCGTCACGCCCAATCACCTCCATGCGCCTATCGCCAGCCAGGCCTTGAAAGCCGGTTTCCATGTGTTCAGCGAGAAACCCGCCGCGCTGGACCTCAACGAGTTGCTGGCCCTCAGGGAAGTGCTGCAAGGCAGCCGTTGCCTCTACGGCCTGGCCCACACCTACCTGGGCTATCCCATGGTTTGGCAGGCCCGGGAGATGGTGCGTTCGGGCGAGATCGGTCAGGTGCGCAAAGTGCTGGTCGAGTACCCCCAAGGCTGGCTCAGCCAGGATGTCGCCGCTCAGGGCAATAAACAGGCGGAGTGGCGTGACGACCCCGGGCAGTCAGGCCTGGGCGGATGCATCGGCGACATCGGCACCCACGCGTTTTCCCTGGCCGAGTTCGTCGCAGACCAGCCTATCCAACAGCTATGCGCCGTCTTGGGTACGCACATCCCGGGCCGACAATTGGATGACGACGCCGCGATGCTGTTCAAGATGGCGAGCGGTGCCAGCGGCGCGTTGATCGCAAGCCAGGTCTGCACCGGTGAAGAGAACCCGCTGAAGATTCGCGTCTACGGCGACAAGGGCGCCTTGGAGTGGCGCCAGGAAGAACCGGCGAGCCTGATCCATCGCGCCTTTGACCAACCCCTGCGCATCTTGCGTAGCGGTGTCGGCCAGCCGTGGTTGTGCGCGGCGGCCACGCGGCGCATGCGCCTGCCGGCCGGGCATCCCGAGGGCTACCTGGAGGCCATGGCCAACCTCTACGGCGATTTCGCCCAGGCCATTCGCAACCATGTCGAAGGCCCTGACGTCCCTGGCGTACCCGGCATCGAGACCGGTTTGCGTGGCATGGCATTCATCGAGGCCGCCATCCTCAATCACCGTGGCGAGGCGAAATGGACCGCCGTGCAGACCGGAGCATCCCTGTTGTGAATACCCTCGACAAGACACCGAGCGGCCTGCGTGGCCCAGGCATTTTCCTGGCGCAATTCATGTCCGCCGAAGCGCCGTTCGACACCCTGGCCAACATCGCCCAGTGGGCGGCGTCGCAAGGCTACAAGGCCATTCAACTACCGACGTCGGGCCCGCAATACATCGACCTGGCCCGGGCCGCCGAGAGCCAGGATTATTGCGACGAGCTCAAGGCCACCTGTGCCCAGGCCGGTGTCGAGATCAGCGAGTTATCGACGCACCTGCAAGGCCAGTTGGTGGCGGTGCACCCGGCGTTCGACGCGCTGTTCGACGACTTCGCCCCGGCCCATCTGCGCGGCCAGCCCCAGGCGCGGACCGAGTGGGCGATCGAACAACTCAAGCTGGCCGCCCGCGCCAGCCAGCGGTTGGGGCTGAAGGCTCATGCAACGTTTTCCGGCGCGCTGCTGTGGCCGTATCTCTACCCATGGCCGCAACGTCCGGCAGGCCTGGTGGAGCAAGGGTTCGCCGAACTGGCCCGGCGCTGGTTGCCGATTCTCGACTGCTTCGACGCGGCGGGGGTGGACCTGTGCTACGAAATCCACCCCGGCGAAGACCTCCACGACGGGGCCTCGTTCGAGCGCTTCCTGGAGGCCGTCGATCATCACCCGCGGGCGGCGATCCTCTATGACCCCAGCCATCTGCTGCTGCAACAGATGGACTACCTGGGTTTCATCGATCGCTACCACGCGCGCATCCGCATGTTCCACGTCAAGGACGCCGAGTTCCGCCCCGACGCCCGTTCCGGGGTGTACGGCGGTTACCAGGGCTGGGTCGAACGGCCCGGGCGGTTCCGTTCGTTGGGCGATGGCCAGATCGATTTCAAATCGATCTTCAGCAAATTGACCCAATACGATTTCAGCGGTTGGGCGGTCTTGGAATGGGAGTGTTGCCTGAAGGATTCGCAACAGGGTGCGGCAGAAGGTGCTGCGTTCATCCAGCGGCACATGATCAGCAAGACGCGCAAGGCTTTCGACGATTTTGCTGGTGTAACGGCGGATGAATACTCCAACCGGCGGTTGCTGGGCCTGTTGAGGTAGCCGGCCCAACCCAAAAACCCGTGGCGAGGAAACCCAGTGTGGGAGCAAGGCTTGCCCGCGATGAACGAAAACGCGGTTCAACGGTTAGACCGTGGCGCGGCCATCGCGGGCAAGCCTTGCTCCCACAGTGGAGGTAAATCCCTTTGCAACAAAAGCGGTGCGTTTTTTCTTTCTTCACAAGAACAACAATAAAACGGTGACTGTCATGACCACGATGAACGCACGCCTCAGCGTGATGATGTTCCTGCAGTTCTTTATCTGGGGTGGCTGGTTCGTCACCCTGGGGACTTTTCTCTCCAGCACGCTGGGCGCCAGCGGCGGGCAGATCGGCATGGCGTTTTCCACTCAGTCGTGGGGGGCGATCATTGCGCCGTTTGTCATCGGCCTGATCGCCGACCGCTACTTCAATGCCGAACGGATCCTGGCGGTGTTGCACCTGCTGGGCGCGGCGTTGCTGTATCAGCTGTATTCGGCGGCGGACTTCAGCGTGTTCTACCCGTATGTGCTGGCGTACATGGTGGTCTACATGCCGACGCTGGCCCTGGTCAATTCCGTGGCGTTCCGGCAAATGCGCGACCCGGCGCTGGAGTTCTCGCGCATCCGGGTGTGGGGCACGATTGGCTGGATCGTCGCGGGTGTGGTGATCAGTTTTGTATTCGCCTGGGATTCGCGTGAAGCGATCTCTGCAGGCGGTTTGCGCAATACCTTCCTGATGGCGGCCATCGCTTCCCTGGTCCTGGGGCTCTACAGTTTCACGCTGCCGGCCACGGCGCCGTTCCAAGAGCAGGCGAGCGGTGGCGGCATCAAGCAGTTGTTGGGCTTGGATGCATTGGGTCTGTTGAAGGACCGCAGCTACCTGGTGTTCTTCATCGCCTCGATCCTGATCTGCATTCCCTTGGCCTTTTATTACCAGAATGCCAACCCGTTCCTGGCCGAAACCGGCATGACCAACCCGACGGCGAAGATGGCCATCGGGCAGGTCTCGGAAGTGTTGTTCATGTTGCTGTTGCCGCTGTTCATCCTACGCTTCGGCATCAAGCTGGCGCTGTTGGTGGGCATGTTGGCGTGGGCGCTGCGCTACCTGTTGTTCGCCTACGGCAATAACGGCGACCTGGCGTTCATGCTGTTCACCGGCATTGCCCTGCACGGCATCTGTTATGACTTCTTTTTTGTCTCGGGGCAGATCTACACCGATGCCAAGGCGCCGAAGCATTTGCGCAGTTCGGCCCAGGGCCTGATTACCCTGGCGACCTATGGCGTGGGGATGCTGATCGGCTTCTGGGTCGCGGGGCAGGTGACCGATCACTTTGTCCTGGAGGGCGGCCACGATTGGAAAAGCATCTGGCTGTTCCCGGCCGGTTTCGCGTTGCTGGTGTTCGCCTGTTTCCTGTTTTCCTTCAGCGGCCGGCAGGCGGTTAGCGCGCCATCAAAGGCCTGAAGCACAAGCAGGGCTGGGCGTCAGTCATTTGTGGCTGACGTCCAGTTTGGTGTAGGTCACTTTTCCGCCTTCGTTGGAATAGCCTTTGTTGTCCAAGGTGTAGACGCCGGCCTTGAAATAGAAGTCGTAGCCTTGCCAGGACTTGTCCAGCTTCACCTGTTTGCCACTGTTACCGATCAGCACCGAGAGCTGGCCTTGCTTGTCCATTTGCAGAGTGTACGAGAACGATTTGTTCAACGGCACCTTGGGCACGGTGTAGATCACCGGGCTCTTTTTTTCCTTGGGCTTGACCCGGTATTCCACGTCGATATTGCCGGTACCCTTTTCGTAGCGGTACACCAGTTTCAACAACGGCGTCGGCGCATCCTTGGCGTGAATCTGCGCCACTACCACGCGGCCTTCGGAAGGCACCTGGTTCACCGACAGCTCGCCCTTGAGGGTGTTGGTGCCGCTGTTGTAGCGCCAGTTGCGGTGTTTCCCGTCCCTGCTGGTTTCCCGCAGTTCGGAACGCGGGTATTTGCTGTTACCGGTATGGGAGCCGGTGACGGGCGCCCAGAAGATGATCCTCTGGCCGTTATTGTCGAAATACTTGTTTTTCAAGGTCGGCATGGCTTTGGTCGCCACGACCTGCGCCGGCGTTTGCACCGGCAGGGTTACGCTCCAGACAGTCACGTCAATCATGATAAAACCCCTCCAACGGGACCGGCCGTTACCTATCGGCCGTCAAGGCAAGAACTGCCTTCCGTGGCGCAGTTTTCATGTTATCGACGAGGGCCTGCTTCGCTGGAGGCGCAACTGACGGATGGCTCTGCGATGAGCCTTCCAGGCGCTGAATAGGGCGGATTATCGTATGTCAATTTGTTGCTGATCGGTTAGAGTACGCGCCGCCCGAGAGACGGATCCCGGGCGTTTTCTCATGGAGTATTCAATGAATCACATCAGCAAAGTTGTCGCCTGCGCACTGTTCGGCCTGGCCCTGGCGGGTTGCACCGGCACCCCGATGAAAACCCAGCAATACGACAGCAGCCAATACACCGTTGTCGGCCACAGCGAAGCCAAGGCCACCGGCCTGCTGCTGTTCGGCGTGATCCCGATTCGCCAGAACAACCGTTTCGTGCGTGCCCAGGACGCGGCGATCAAGGCCAAGGGCGGCGACGCCATGATCAACACCCAAGTCCAGGAAAACTGGTTCTGGGCCTGGGTCCTGACCGGCTACACCACCTCGGTGTCTGGTGATGTGGTCAAGCTGAAAAACGTTCAGTAACACCGTTGTTTTGATCGTTCCCACGCGGGAGCCTGGGAACGATCAATATTCCTGTTAGCGTCCTCCCACCACCATATGACTGAACGGCGCCACATACGCCTGCAACGTCACCAGCCCGCCCACCAGAATCGCTAGCACCACCGAGTGGAAAAACACGTAGCGCAGGATCTCGCCTTCGTGACCGTACCAACGGGTGGCGGTGGAGGCGACCACGATCGACTGGGCGTCGACCATCTTGCCCATGACCCCGCCGGAACTGTTGGCCGCAGCCATCAACACCGGGCTGATCCCCAACTGTTCCGCTGTCACCCGTTGCAAACCACCGAACAGCACATTGGACGCCGTGTCCGAACCGGTCAGCGCCACGCCGAGCCAGCCCAGCAAGGTGCCGAACATGGGGTAGAAAATGCCCGTAGCGGCGAAGGCCAGGCCCATGGTCGCGTCCAGGCCTGAGTAGCGCGTGAGAAACCCCAGGGCCAGCATCGCCACGATGGTAATCAGCGAGTAGCGCACCACCCAGAGCGTTCGCAGGTAGTGGTGCAGCAGTTGCGGGATGGAATAGCCCATCAGCAAGCCACCGAGAATCGCCGCCAGGAAGATGCCGCTGCCGGTGGCGGTGAACCAGTTGAACTTGTAGACCGCTTCCTCGGTTTTAGGCTGGGGCACCACGGGCGGGACTTTTTCGATCTGCTGGTGGATGGTGCCGAAGGTCACCAGGGGCGAGAAGATCGGGTTGGCCTCACGCATCGGCTTGCCTTGGGGGTCGAGCTTGGCCGATTGGGTCTGCGGGTCCAGCGCCGGGCGGGTATCGAACAGGTTCTTGAAACTCTGGGTGCCCCAGGCGAACACGAAGACTGTAAGGATGATCCATGGCATCCAGGCCCGCAGCACAGCCGGTCGCGCATCACTGGAAAAGGTGGCGCTGGCCTGCGGTTTTTCATCTTCGCTGGCGTCGATTTTCGAATCATCGACCCGTCCCGACAACGCTGCGGACGTGTGCACCGTGGCCGGTTTCCAGACCTTTAGAAAACCGGTGAGGCAGGCCATGGAAATCAGCGCGGCAATCACATCCACCAGCATCGGCCCGTGGTAGTTCGACACCAGGAACTGCGGGATGGCGAAGCTGACACCGGCCACCAGAATCGCCGGCCAGATCTCCAGCATCTTGCGCCACCCGGCAAACGCCCAGATCAACCAGAACGGCACGATCACCGAAAAAAACGGTAACTGCCGACCGACCATCATCGACAACTCCATTTCATCCAGCCCGGTAACCTTGGCCAGGGTGATGATCGGCGTACCCAGGGCGCCGAACGCCACGGGCGCGGTGTTGGCGATCAGCGCCAGGCCCGAGGCGGCCAAGGGGGAGAAGCCCAGCCCGATCAGGATCGCCCCGGTCACCGCCACCGGCGTGCCGAAACCCGCCGCGCCTTCGAAGAACGCACCGAAGCAAAACGCGATCAGCAGCAATTGCAGGCGTCGGTCGTCGGTAATGCGTGCGAGGGAATCCTGCAAGACCTTGAACGAGCCATTCTCGGTGGTCAGCCGGTGCAGGAAAATGATGTTGAGGACGATCCAGCCAATGGGCAGCAGCCCGTTGGCCGCGCCGTAAAGTGCCGCCGAACCGGCCATGCCGGCGGGCATGCCGAAGGCGAAGATCGCGATCAGCAAGGCCGAGGCCAGGGCCATCAACGCCGCCAGGTGTGCCTTGACATGAAAGAACGCCAGGGACGCCAGCATCACCACCACGGGAACCGCCGCCAGGAGCGTCGACAGCACCGCATTACCGAAGGGATCGTAGACTTGTTGCCAGACCATGTTCCACCTCTGCTTTTTATTGTTGGAAGTGCAGGCCCCGGGGGGATTGGCAAAGAAGTATAGGCGGGGATTGGGGGAGGGGATTGGTCCAGGGAATAGCCAGGCATACTCCAGTCGATCGTTCCCACGCTCCGCGTGGGAATGCCGCCAGGGACGCTCCGCGTTCCGATTCTGGGATGTGACGCAGAGCGTCACGGGATGCATTTCCACGCGGAGCGTGGGAACGATCAGGTTGCGGGAGCTGCGGAAGATCGTTCCTCACGCTCCGCGTTCCGCTTCTAGGCAGTGGGCTCGCTCAGCCCTTCGCCGCCATCGCTGTCACTTCCACTTTCATTCCTTCAACCGCCAGCGCCGCCACGCCCACGGCGGCGCGAACCGGCCAGGGTTTGGCGAAGAAGCGTTTGTAGACCTCGTTGAAAGCGGCGCGGTCAGCCATGTCGGTCAGGTAGATGGTCAGGTGCAGGACCCGATCCATGGAGCTGCCGGCGCCCTCCAGGGCGGTCTTGAGGGCTTGCAGCGTGCATTCGCTCTGCCGGGTGATGTCGCCCAGTTCCAGGCTGCCGTCGGCGTGGGTGGGGATTTGCGTGGAAACCAGCAGGCCGCCGAAACCGGCGACGTCGGAGGAAATGGAGTCCGCATCCGGATCTGGAATAAACGTAATGTCTGGGTTGCTCATGCAAAGCCTCATGCTGGAAAAGAAAAAGACCGCCGCAGTCTACCGTCCATTGCTGCGCCGTTCCTGCATTCCTTTATCCGTGCGCTCCCAGCCCGTTGTTTTGCACCAGCGCCTGGATGTAGGCCTCAAGCGTCGTGGTGCCGTGCAAGGCGTCGTCGCCCACGTCGAAGCCGCTGTCGAGGCTGACGGCGCTCATGCGCGCATAGGATTGCGCCGCAGCGAGGCTGAAGCCGAGGCTTTGGAAGGTGCTTTCCCATTGGTCCCTGGGTATCACGTGCACCTCGACCGGCCGGCCGAGCGCCTGGGAAAATGCCTGCGCCACATCGTTGGGCGAGTACAGGCGAGGTCCCTGCACGTTACGCACGCCAATGTCATCAACCGACGATAGCAACCGCGCGGCCGCCATTTCGCCCAGGTCCCGGGGCGCAACCATGGGGAAGGCCAGGTCGGCTGGAAACAGCGTGGGCAGCTTGCCGGTCTCGCGCACGGTATCGAGCAGGCTGTCCCAGTTGCTCATGTAATAAGCCCCGCGATTGATCGCCGCCGGGATCGACTGGCTGCTCAGCCCTTCTTCCAATTCCCACAAGACGCTGAGATCGCCGATACGCTCGCCAGGCTGGGCGCCGGCGGTGGATTGCACGACGATTTTCTCAAGGCCCGATCCGTCGAGGGCAGCCAGGATGTTGGCGACCGTGCGCCGTTCCACCGCATCGGTATCGGTACTGGGAGCCGCCGGCGGGTTGAGAATGAACGCCCTGCGCCCGAGCCGAAAGGCGGCGCGCAACGACTCGACGTTTTCGGCGTCCGCTTCGACGATTTGAGCGCCCCTGGCGTGCCATTCGGTGGCGTGGGTGGCGTTGCGGGTCAAGATAGTCACGGCATGCCCTGGCGCCAGCAAGGCTCGGGCCGTGGCCGAACCAACGTGGCCTGTGGCGCCCATGATCACGTACATGGCTTTATCTCCCAAAGTCAAAGTCCGCCCTGGGCCGGACGCTGGGTTGTCATTTCCGCTTCAAGGTGCGGTTGCGCGCTGTTCAGGCGTGCGGCCAGCTGTTGTGCCTGTTCCCATCCCAGCGCGGGCTCCAGCCAGTCGAGCGCATCGTCGGCGCTGAAGGCCAGGACCCGCTGCTGCTGGTTGACGATGTCGCCATACGTCACCAGGGCCAGGCCGTCACAGCCAAACGGGGTCTCGCTGGCCTGGGCCAGGGCGGCCAGGAAGATTGGCGCCGATTGCCGCGAAGTGGTGTAGGTGAGGCGTTGCGCCTGGGAGGGCGAGGTGGGGGCTTGCGATTCATACCAACCCTCCACGGCGACCAGTACGCGGCCCTCGTGCTTGATGGGATCGAAGACCTTGGAGCGCATCACCAGATGCAAGGGCAGATGGGTCAGCGGCGGCATCGTTCCGACCGACCAGATCGGCGACCAACCCCAGCGAACCTTGATGCACTCCAGGTGCCCGCCGCGACGACGAATGGCGCTGACCTGCATGTCTGGCTTGATCAGGCTCTGGCGGTCCTGGGCCTTGGGCGGTGTTGTCACGTGCAGGTCCAGGGGCGTCACGCTTGCACCGAAACGGCTGCCGGGCGTGTCTCGCTGGGCGAAATACGCCAGGGAGTCTTTTGAAGAAACGTGTTGAACAAGACTGTCACACATAACGAAAACTCCCGGCAGTGAAACGCAAAGCATTCCCGATGTACCCGCCGTTCAGGCCGTGACGGTCGAAGCGCATCATCGTGGCTTTCAGCGGTGTCATGTAGGTCCGAGCCGTGGCGAATGGCTTGGTTCGAAAATCCTTGCGGCGGGGAGACGAGCGGGCAAAGGGGTGAATGCATGACCGCCATCGCGAGCAGGCTCGCTCCCACAATGGATTTGTGGTGGGGCAGGATTTTTAGCTACGCAGCCGAACCCCTGTGGGAGCGAGCCTGCTCGCGATAGCGGTGTATCAGCTTGCGGGGAGGTTGGCTGTGCTGACGCCATCGCGAGCAAGCTCGCTCCCACGCTGTTGTGCATTGATGAAATCCACAAAAGCCCTCAGCGGCGAGGGCAGGTAGCGGCGGCCGGGGTAGTAGAGGAATGGCCCGGTAAAGCGCTGCCACCAGGGTTCGAGTACCGGCTCGAGGGCGCCGCTGTCCAGGTAGGGCCGCAACCAGTCCTCGAACAGATGGACAATGCCCAGCCCATCCACCGCAGCCTGTACCGCCAGGTCCATCGCGCCGCCGATGCGCACGATCAACGGGCCGCTCGGGTCGACGCTCATCGTTTCGCCGTCACGTTCATATTCCCACAGGGGCAGGGCGCCGCTGGGAAACTTGCCCGTCAGGCAGGCATGCCCAAGTAGGTCCCGCGGATGCTCGGGGCGGCCCCTGGCGTCGAGGTAGGCCGGTGAAGCGGCCGTTGCAAAGCGCTGGAACCGTGGGCCGATGGGGATGGCAATCATGTCCTGCTCCAGGCGCTCGTCGTAGCGAATGCCGGCGTCACAGCCGGCCGCGAGCATGTCGACGAAGCTCTCCTCGGTGACCACTTCCAGGCGGATGTCGGGGTAGCTTTTCAGGAACGGCGTGATGATCGCCGGCAACACCAGCCGGGCCGCGCTGACCGGCACGTTCAGCCTGAGGGTGCCCGAAGGCCGGTCGCGAAAGTCGTTGACCACGTCCATCGCCGCCTCGACCTCGCCCAGGGCCGGGACGATGCGTTCCATCAACCGGGCACCGGCCTCGGTCGGGACCACGCTGCGGGTGGTACGGTTGAGCAGGCGTACACCGAGCCGGCCTTCCATCCGGCGTACGGCATCGCTGAGGCTTGAGGCAGACTTGCCGCTCAGTCGCGCGCCTTCACGAAAGCCCTTCGCATTGACCACGGCCACAAAGGCCAGCAAATCTTGAATATCCGTCGCCATTGTTCTCTCCACCGTACAACCCGTGCTGATTGCACCTGATTATCAAGGGAATGGTCAACGCCTATAGTCGGCCCACTCACATTGATCCGAGGGCGACGAGATGAACATTGCAGGCAAGGCAGGCAGCTTCTTACTGGGCGATCGCACGGTCAAACGCATGGGCTACGGCGCGATGCAGTTGGCGGGGGCCCAGGTCTTCGGGCCGCCGAAAGATCCGGCGACCGCCATCGCCGTGCTGCGCGAAGCAGTGGCGAGCGGGGTCAACCACATCGACACCGCCGATTTCTACGGGCCCCATGTCACCAACCAGCTGATCCGCGAAGCGCTGCACCCTTACGCCCAGGACTTGGTCATCGTCACCAAGGTCGGCGCTGTTCGCGGTGCCGACGCGTCCTGGAACCCGGCCCACAGCCCAGCCGAGTTGACCCGTGCGGTCCACGACAATCTGCGCAACCTGGGCGTGGAGGTATTGGACGTGGTCAACCTCAGGGTGTGGGGCGACCTGCATTCGCCCACCGAAGACTCCATCGAAGAGTCGTTCACGACATTGGCCGAGCTGCAGCGCCAGGGCCTTATCCGTCACCTGGGCCTGAGCAACGTCACGGCCGCGCAGGTCAAGCAGGCCCAGGGCATTGCCCAGGTGATCTGTGTGCAGAACCACTACAACCTGACTCATCGCGACGACGAACAACTCATCGCTGACCTGGGCCGGCAGGGCATCGCCTACGTGCCGTTCTTCCCCCTGGGTGGCTTCACACCGCTGCAATCGGAAACCCTTTCCAGCGTGGCGACGCGCTTGCAGGCATCACCGCTGTGCGTGGCCCTGGCGTGGTTGCTGCAACGAGCGTCGAATATCCTGCTGATTCCCGGTACGTCGTCGGTGGCGCACCTGCGGGAAAATCTCACGGCGAGTGAACTGAAGATCCCTGCGCCGATGCTGGCCGAGTTGGACGGGTTGGTTGGGGCAGTCTAAAAGGCGCGGTCTAGCTGCAATGCCATTCACGTGAGTACCTGCCATGAACCTCAGATGAACAGCATCAGCGTCTAGGCATCGCTTTTGTCCGTTTCGTTGCGATGGTGTTCCTGCCAGTTGTCGACGGGGCGGGCACGGTCTTCGTTGAACATGTCCGTGAGCAGCGCATTGGCGCGCCGGTAGGCATCGTGGCGGAACTTGAGGTCATCTTCCGGCTGGGCGACGATTTCCTCCAGCATCTTGAGGTTCAGCCGTCGGAACTGGTCAGCCCGTTCGCGCGCTTCGTAAGCCCCGACGCCCATGTGCTCCAGCGCACTGCGACCCAATGACAGCGCGCTCTCGAAGGTTTCCCGCTCGGCCGCCTCCACGCCCATCTGCCGCAGGGTGATGAGGTGGCCCATGTCCCGCGCCCGCACGATCAACTGCAACGCAGGGAAGTGCTCCTGGGCCAGTCGGGTCAGTGCCAGGTTGTCTTCCCGATCGTCGATCGCATTGATCAACACCACCGCTTGGGCCGCGCCGGCTGCGTGCAGCAGATCGAGGCGCGTGGCATCGCCATAAAAGACTTTCACGCCGAATTTGCGCAGCGTCTCGATGTTGTCCGGGTCGTGATCCAATACCACCACCTCGACGCCGCAAGACATCAACAGACGTCCGGCGATCTGCCCGAAACGCCCGAACCCGGCGATGATCACCCGTGGATTCTGCTGGTCGACGAGGTCGGATTCGCGTTTGTTTTTCTTGGCAACGGACTCGAATCGATCCAGCAACACGATCAGCAAGGGCGTCAGGCACATGGACAAGGCCACCGCCAGGGTCAGGCTCTTGCCCCATTGATCGGTCAAGATGCCGGCCACGGTCGCCGCACCAAACACCACGAAGGCGAACTCGCTGCCTTGGCCCAGCAACACCGCCTGCCAGGAGCGCTGGCCGGCGGGGACGTTGAGGAACCGGCCCGCCATCTTGATCACCAGCAGCTTGATCAGAATGAAACCCAACGTCAGGGTGACGACCTTCAGCGGTGTGTTGATCAGGGTGCCGAAATCGATCGACATGCCGACACCGATGAAGAACAAGCCCAACAGCAGGCCTTTGAACGGCTCAATGTCGCTTTCCAGCGCATGGCGGTATTCGGAGCTGGCGAGCAGGACCCCGGCGAGGAACGCGCCCATGGCCATCGACAAACCGGCCTCTTCCAGCAGAAAGCCGAAGCCGAACACCAGGAACAGCGCGACGGCACTGAATATCTCGCGCAAGCCTGAGCGTGCCGCGAAGCGCAGTAGCGGCCGTGTCACGTAGCGTCCCAACAGCACGACGATGGCGATGGCGGCGACGATTTTGCCAATCGATAGCAACAACGCCGTGCCCGAAGGCGTGTCGCCGTGGGCCGACAACAGCGGAATCATCGCCACCAGCGGAATCGCCGCGATGTCCTGGAACAGCAGCACGGCAAAGCTGCTACGGCCGACGGCGGTGGCGGTCAGGTTGCGTTCGCTCATCGCCTGCATGGCGATGGCCGTGGAGGACAGGCTCAGGGTCAGGCCGACCAGCAGCGCTGCGGTCCAGTTCAGGCCAAGGGCCGTGCAGAACAAGCCAATGGCAGCGCCACAGGCGAGCATCTGCAGGGCGCCACCACCAAACACCATCTTGCGCAGGGCCCAGAGCCGTTTGGGGTCGAGCTCAAGGCCGATGATGAACAGCATCAGCACCACGCCGATTTCAGCGAATTCCAGAATGGCCTTTACGTCGGTAATCAGCTTCAGCCCCCATGGGCCGATGATGCACCCGGCCAGCAGGTAACCCAATACCGGACCCAGGCCAAACCGAACGGCAATCGGTACGATCAGCGTCGCCGAGGCCAGGTAGATCAGCATTTCAATCAGGCTGTGCGTCTCCATTTCAATCTTCCTTCCAGGCGGCCAGGCGTTCGCCGTAGTGTTCGATTTGTGCGTGTTGGGCCTCGGGGTCGGCGGCATAGGCGCCATGCACGACCACCGGCTCCAGCCAGCGCATGCCGCAGTAAATGGCCGTGGCGTGGAGCGGTTGGGCCAGCGCCGAAAAATCGGGGTAGTCGCCGATCGCAAAATGCGCGTGATCGCCACCGGTGGTAACGGCCCACAGCAAGCGCTTGCCTTTGAGGGCGATGGCGTCTTTACCGTAGGCCCAGCCGTGGGTGAATACCTTATCGATCCACAGTTTCAGCAGGGGCGGTGTGCTGTACCAGTACATCGGGTGCTGGAGGACGACAAGCTCTGCTTGTTCCACCGCTCGCTGTTCCGCCTCGACGTCGATGTCGAAGTTGGGGTAAAGCTCGTAGAGCGAACGTATGATCACGTCCGGGTTGGTCGACACTCGCTTGAGCATCTGCTGGTTGACCCGCGATTTGTCGGGGTAGGGGTGCGCATAAATGATAAGAATCATCGGTGAATTCCTTAGTTTGGCTCCGTCGATTCCTGTCTGTCGTGAGCGCGAACGATGGCATTGAGTCGGGCGATACAAACAAGAGCACCTTCCTGGAACAGGGTCCAGGCCGGAAAAACCGGACATCCTACCGAGGAAGGCGCTGATTGTTTAGAGCGGATCGGTACATCGGGCACTTCAGTCAAGCGGCAGCGAGACCCTGGCCTCCAACCCGCCGCCGCGTCGATTCCTCAGGGTCAGCGTGCCGCCATGCTCCAGCACTGTCGCCCGGGCCGCCGACAGGCCCAGCCCGACGCCGCCGGTGTGCTTGTTGCGAGAGCCTTCGATGCGAAAGAACGGCGTGAAGACCTGCTCAAGGTGTTGCGCGGCGATGCCTGGTCCGCGATCCAGAATGCAAATGTCCACACTGATTGGCGTCGGCCTCGAGTCGAACAGTCGGCGCGTTGCCATATTTGATTGCGTTGTCGATCAGGTTGACCAAGGCGCGTTTGATGCCGATGGGGCGGCCGACATAAACCAAGCGGTGGGCGTCATCGAATGCGACCTCGGTGCCGGCGTCCTTGAGGTCATCGACGATGGTGTGCAGCAGCTCGGCCAGGTCGAACGCGGTGGCATGTTCCAGGCGGGCATCGTCGCGGAAGAATTCCAGGGCTGAGTTGATCATCGCCTGCATTTCGTCCACGTCCCTGAACAAGCGCGATTGCTGCTCGGCATCCTCGATGAATTCCCCGCGCAGGCGCATGCGCGTCAACGGTGCGCGCAAGTCATGGGAGATGGCGGCGAGCATCTGCGTGCGGTCTTGCAGAAAGTGCTTGAGCTGGGCCTGCATGGCATTGAAGGCGAGGATAGCCTGGCGGATTTCGTGGGGGCCGATGACCGGAATCGGTGGTGCCTGGTGGTCGACGCCGAAGCGCCGGGCGCCTTCGGCAAAGCGTTGCAAGGGTGCTGCCAGGTGTCGCGTGGCGATCAGCGCGACGATAATCGTCGACACCAGGATCAGCGCCAGCATGATCAGGCTGCGCTCCCATTCCTCCAGTCCCCAACTGCGCGCAGGCAGGGAAAACACGACCCACGAGTGGTCGGTCAATTCGATCATCGCGGCGTAGCGTGCGCCGGGCTGGCCGGCGTGCCAATCGCTTGGCTCATAGCCCTCGATCCTCGCATCGGGCCGGCCCAACAGTTGGCGCAACCGCAGTGCGCCATCGTTGTATTCGGGGTCGTCGATCACTGGCAGCTTGGCATCTTCATGGCGTTGGAGCCATTGCGCGTTGAAGCTCTGGTCACTGGCCGCCCTGGCAATGGTGGGCCGCTGTTCGGGCGCTGCCGAGTCGATGATGCGTGTGATGGCGGCGACCTTTTCAATCAGGCCGGTTTCCATCAGGGGCGGGCGGGCCCAGGCATCAGCCAGTTGGCTGAACAACGCGTTAAGGGCCAGCAATGTCAGCATGGCGACCAGGGTGGTCAGGGCGATCCACCGCGCCAGCGTATCCCTTGGCTGTCGAGTGTATTTCATCGCTTCACCACGTGGGGGCTGAAGAGGTAGCCGCTGTTGCGCACGGTACGGATCATCGATACGCCGCTGAGATCGGTCTCCAACTTGCGCCGCAATCGACTGACCTGGACATCGATGCTGCGGTCAAACGCATCGAAGGTTTCGCCGCGCGCCAGGTCCAGCAACTGCTGGCGGGTCAGCACCCGGCGCGGGTGTTCGGCAAACACCAGCAGCAGTTCGAACTCCCCGGTGGACAGCGGGATCATGACCTTGTCCGGTGAACGCAGTTCGCGCCGGGTGACGTCCAGTTGCCAGTTTTCGAACTCCAGGATTGGCCGGGAGGAGTCGTTCAGCGTGTCCCTGGCTTCACCGGTGCGCCGCAGCACGGCACGCACCCGGGCCAACAGCTCGCGGGCGTCGAACGGCTTGGTCAGGTAATCGTCCGCCCCCAGCTCCAGGCCGACGACGCGGTCACTCAATTCGCCCATGGCGGTGAGCATGATGATGCCGACCGTGTGCTCGGCCCGCAATCGTTGGCAGAGCACCAGGCCGTTGTCGCCCGGCAGCATGACGTCGAGGATGATGAGGTCCGGCACCCGCCGTTCCACCGCCTGCCACAAGGCGGTGCCGTCGGCGGCCACATCCACGCTGTAGCCATGTTGTTCGAGGAACTTGCGCAAGAGGGCGAGGACTTCGAGGTCATCGTCCACCAGTAATAAATGGCTCACGGTGGGCACGCAGGGTAATGAATACAGGAGGCGATACTAGGGTCAATCCAGGGCCTGCGTCATATATTTCAATCCGGCAATAAAGTTGCCGGCGGGCAATATTCTGGAAATCTCCAGGTAAAAAAACAGCGGCAGGATGGCCTCGATGTCAGTCAGTTAAAAAATAGTCAGTCCTACACAAAACTTGTGGCGAGGGGATTTAGCGAAACGTCGCCCCCGCTGTGGGAGCAAAGCTTGCTCGCGAAACAGGCGCCTCGATATCTGAAAGTCCGCGTCGCCTTCATCGCGGGCAAGCCTTGCTCCCACAGCAAACATCCTCCTCTTCACAAGAGCTGTGTCCGGCACCGTTTCTTAGCTGATCGGCAGCATCCCATTTCTCGCCGAGATCACCCTGTATGCCGATCACCAGACCCGCTCCGTTGTTTGTTCGATCCACCGTTGTGGTTGTATTGACGGCACTCGCCAGCGGTTGCTCCAGCACACCAGCTGCAAAACCAGGCTCCTGTGAACGCGCGACCTATACCGTTCACGATCCCGCAGAACCGGTCAACCGCGGCATCTTCGTGTTCAATCGGACCGTGGATGACTATGCGCTGGCCCCGGTTGCCCGTGGTTATCTCAAGCTGCCGGAGATGTTCCAGGCCGGCGTCCACAACTTCGTGGAGAACTTCGGTGAGCCCAAGGTGTTCATCAACGACTTGCTGCAAGGCAATGCACAACGCTCGGTCAACACACTGGGGCGGTTCGTCATCAACACCACCGCGGGCATCGTCGGGCTGATCGATGTGTCGGGCAAGCTGGGCATCGAGCGCCACAAGGCCGATTTCGGCCAGACCTTCGGCGTCTGGAACGTCGCCCCCGGACCGATCGTGGAACTGCCGTTGCTGGGCAGCGCCAACCTGAGAGACGCGACGGGCAAAGTGCTGAGTTTTGCCGTCGACCCGTTTGGCGGCAACAGCAGCACCGTCGATACCCTGGGTACGATCAACACCGTCGGCGGTGTTGTCGATGGCCGCGCCGAGGCATTGCCGCTAACCGACCAGTTGCAGACCGAACCGGATTACTACGCGGCGCTTCGTGATGCAACGGCGCAGCGGCGTGCCGATCTTGTCGCCCAAGGCAAGTTGGGAGCGGTGGTGCAGGAAGACCCGCAATGCCAGGACGGAGCCGCTGCAGATGAATAACCAGGCGTTGGTCCTGCATCGGCGAATGCGCGCGCTCGATCCGGATGTGCTGCATTGCCGTGAGGTTGAACTGCGGTTGGCCGAGGATGGTCGCCACGTGCTGCTCAACCGATATGTCGAGATGTATCGCCATGAACACGTCAGTTGGTGCGCCATCCAGCAGCATCGGGTGCCGTTGGCGAGGATGGTGCGCTGGATGGTCGATAACGGCGAGCAGGTGAGGGGTTAGTGGCAATTTGCTCCTGGAATACAACGGTATCTTGGGAGCGGATGCCATGAAACATTTCTACATAATTACGCATTAATAATGGTTGTACGACGTCGTATCTAATATGTTCGACTGTGGCCGTTTCTCACAAAAAAAATAAACGGAGATTCCATCCATGACGAGCATTCCTTCCGCTGAAGGCCAGGCTGCGGCGTCCACGCAAGGCCGTTTCGTTCGCCTGCTCAAGCTTCTCGGTCCCGGCATCATTGCGGTCCTTTCCTGGCTGGGCGCCGGCGACTTGATCACTTCATCCGTGGCCGGCGCGAATTATGGCTACGCGATGATGTGGGTACTGGCGGTCTCTCTGCTGCTGCGTTACCTGATCGTCAACATCATCGCGCGCTTCCAGCTCTGCAATAACCAGGGCATGACCATCCTGCAAGGTTATGCCCAGCTCAATCCGTTTTTCGCCTGGTTCCTGTTGGTGTATGCGTTGCTCATGGGGCACCTGATGAACGCCTACATGATCAAGGGGCTGGCGAAGCCTTGGCCATGTTGCTCAAGATCGACTATCCAATGCTGTGTTCGGTGGCTGTGGTGTTGGCGGTGTGGATGCTCGTCGGGCGTAATATCTATTCGATGATCGAAGGCGTGATGAAAGGGCTGCTGGCGATCATGACGCTGGCGTTCCTGGCCCTGGCGGTGATGTCCGGCCCGGATGTCGCCGGCATCGTCAGAGGCACCATCGGCTTCAGTATCCCGCCCGATGAAGGGGTTCACGGCGCGTTGCTGGTAGCCGTCTCGGTGATCGGTGCGGTGGCCGGTTCGATCGCCAACTTCGTTCATCCGTATGTCATGCGCCAGAAGGGCTGGGTAGGGCCTGAACACAAGCGTATCCAGCGTAACGACCTGCTGTTTGCGGTGTTTGTCGGGATCATCATCAACCTGGCCATCTGGATCGTCGGCGCGGAAATCCTGCGGCCCAACGGCATCGAGGTCAATACCCTGGGCGATTTGGGCAAGGCCCTGGAAATGTTCTTCGGTTCGATCGGTTGGTACGTGTTCTTTATCGGTGTGTTCGCCACGCTGTTCGCCAGCATCTCCGGCAAGACCACGGCGTTCCCGATGCTCATCACCGACGCCTTCCAGCACGTACGGCCCGAGCGCCGGGAACGTTACGGCAAAGAGTTCCACCGTGACCCGATGCACAAATGGTTCATGCTGTTCATTCTCGTGACGCCACTGATCTGGTCGCTCCCCGGCATGCCGGACTTCGTCACGCTGACCATCGGCGTCAACGCGCTGAACATCATCGGCTTGCCGGTGATTTCCCTGGGCCTGCTGATCATGTCCAACCAGAAGTCCCTGCTGGGCAAGGAATACCGCAACAACCTGTTCGAGAATATTGCGCTGGTGTTTGCCACCGGCCTGGCGTTGTGGGTTGCGTTTCAGTTGGGCGTCGATCTGTTCACCTGAGGCCCGGTAACCTGCAACTTTCGGGGGGACTGCTAGACTTTATCGTCCAGTCCCATTCGGAGAGCCGGCATGAACAATAAAAACAGGATATGCCTCTGGTACGACGGTACCGCACAGGAAGCTGCGGAGTTCTACGCCAAGACGTTTCCCGACAGTGCGGTGAACGCTATCCATCTTGCCCCGGGCGATTATCCGTCGGGCAAGCAAGGCGATGTGATCACCGTGGATTTCACGGTGATCGGCATCCCTTGCATCGGCCTCAACGGCGGGCCGACGTTCAAGCACAACGAGGCTTTTTCATTTCAGATCGCAACCGATGACCAGGCCGAAACGGACCGCTTGTGGAACGCGATCATCGACAACGGCGGCCAGGCGAGCGCCTGCGGCTGGTGCAAGGACAAGTGGGGGCTGTCGTGGCAGATCAGCCCTCGCGTGTTGGTTGACGCGGTCACCAGTTCCGATAAAGCGGTCGCCAAGCGTGCCTTCGAGGCCATGATGACGATGACCAAGATCGACATTGCCGCGATTGAAGCCGCGGTGAAAGGCTAGCCGACGAATCACCACCATCATTCCCCCTGTGGGAGCGAGCTTGCTCGCGATAGCGCCGGCACAGCCAACATTGATGCAAACTGACCCACCGCTATCGCGAGCAAGCTCGCTCCCACATTGGTGGGTGGTGACTTCGATTTTTCGACCAGCACAGATCCCCCTGTGGGAGCGAGCCTGCTCGCGAAGGCGCCGGTACAGCCACCTTGATGCAGCGGACCTATAGAGTGGTTTCAGGCAACCTGGCTATCACCTTGATCTCGAACTGAAACCCATACAGCCACGTCACGCCCACCGCCGTCAGCGTCGGATGCGGCGCGCTGCCCCAGAACTCGGGCACGACGCTCCAGACCCGCTCGAAGGTTGATTCGGGATCGACCATGAAGACCGTAACGTCCACCACATCTTCAAAACTGCAACCGGCGGCAGCAAGAATCGCCTTCAGGTTGTTGAACGCCAGCCGAACCTGAGCTTCCAGGTCGGGCTCCGGCGAACCTTCTTCGGTGCTACCAACCTGTCCCGAGACGAACAGAAAACCATTGGAGCGAATCGCCGGCGAATAGCGATTACGCTCATAGAGTGCCTGGCGTCCAGGCGGGAAAACCACGTCGCGCTGTGTCATGAATACCTCCATCAAAGAGTGGGTTCCAAACGATGAACTCACTCTAGGGGCTTGTGTCCAGGCGATAAACGAGCAACCTTGGCGATCACTGTTTGTAGAAACCAAACAATCGGATCGACACCCGAGGCACAAATGGATCGTTTTGATGCGATGCAAGCGTTCGTTCGAGTCGTGGAGGCGGGCAGCTTCACCAAGGCGGCTGAAACCCTGCACATGAGCAAGACCACCGTGACCCAATTGGTGCAGCAGCTCGAGGCTCGGTTGCGGGTCAAGTTGCTCAACCGCACCACGCGCAAGGTCAACGTCACCGCCGATGGCGCGGTCTATTACGAGCGGGTGATCCGGCTGCTGGCCGATATGGACGATGCCGAGACCAGCGTGTCCGGCGCCCAGGCGTTACCTCGCGGACGACTGCGGGTGGACGTGCCGAGCCCGCTGGCGGCGATGATCCTGATACCGGCCTTGCCAACGTTCTACGGGCGATACCCGGACATCCAGATCGACATGGGCGTCAGCGATCGCATCGTCGATATGCTCGATGAGAATGTCGATTGCGTGGTGCGCGGTGGTGAGTTGAGGGATCAGTCGCTGATCGCCCGGCGTGTCGGCGACCTTGCCCTTGGTGTCTTTGCCGCGCCGAGTTACCTGGCACGGTTCGGCATGCCCGCGCATCCGCGCGAACTGGAAGATTCGCACCACCGCACCGTGGGTTTCCTGTGGGCACGCACCGGCAAATCCTTGCCCTACGCCATGCGTCGTGACGGTGAGCTGCTTCACGTCAAAGGGCGCTACGCGCTGGCCATCGACGACGGCAACGCTTACCTCGCGGCCGGTTTGGCAGGGCTGGGTGTGCTCTGGCTGCCCAAGTACATGTCCGGGCCTCATCAAGCGCAGGGCGGTTTGGTGCCGCTGTTCGAAGACTGGCACCTCGAGCCGATGCCGCTGTATCTGGCCTATCCACCGAACCGGCACATCAGCGCCAAGTTGCGGGTGTTCATCGATTGGGTCGTGGAGCTGATGGCGCAACATGCGCCGGTTGACGCCAAGGGAAGGGCGCAATGATCGCCGAAGGACTCGTTGCACTGCTGGACTACACCCTGTATCTGCTGCCGGGCCTGGTGCTCTTCGGCCTCTGGTTCGCGTTGACACCCAAGATCCAGACAGCGTTGCGCATCGTGGTTTTGCTATTGGCATTCGTGTTGATGCGCGACGCCATGACGCCCTTGGGCATGTGGTCCCTGAATGGCGATCTGCAGATTGGTTTTCTGGCCAACCCGTTTGTGCTGGCGATGTTGGGCGTTTCGTCGCTGCTGTTGGTCGCGTTGAGCGCGCGCCTGTTGCCGGACTTGTGGCAACTGGTGGTTCTATTCAAAGGCAATCGACTGGCTGGCCTGGTCCTGGGCATCGCCGTGGGTTGCCTGATCGGTTTGCCGCTGCGGCTTTATCAAGGGGCTGAAACGGTGATTCCAGGTTATTGGCCCTGACTACTCGGCATGGCGGTGCTGGCCTATGGCGCTAACGCGCTGGAAGAAGTGCTGTTTCGTGGCTTCTTGCTGGGTTACCTCGAACTGCATGTCAGCGCCCTGCGAGCAGCGCTGATCAGTGCCGTGGCGTTTTCTGCGTTGCATGCTTTTCTCGCCTTGAGCGTTACCCAACTCGGTTGGCCCGTGTTGCTGTTTACGCTGATAGAGGGCCTGGCCTGCGGGCTCATTTGTATGCGCTACGGCGTCGTGGCATCGACCGCTACCCATGGGACGGCGATATTGCTGATTGCGGTGCCGATGGTGGGTAATCAGTGAGTTAAACCAGTCATGATTAATCAAAGAGACGACCTGAAAAACGCCTGGCGCAGAAAAAACCGGCGTTATGCTTGAACGCTTGACCTCTTCCCCCAACTACCTTATTTTTCGGCGCCCCATCGGGGCGGCTGCCGATTTTTCGCTGCTTTCGCGTCATTCAAAAGGATTTGTTCATGAGTCGCGCTCAACGCGTTTTGTTGTTCGCCTGCCTATTCCCTTCGTTCGTTTTTTCCGCGCCGACCGCTGAGCGGGCCGAGCTGATGGCGGTCTATCGTCAGGCTGTTTCGCATAACTCCGACCTGGCGGCAGCCCGTGCCGATTACGCCGCTCAACAGGAATTGGTGCCGCAGGCACGGGCCAATCTATTACCCGTGATCAGCACGGGAGCCACGTTTGAAGCCACTCGCCTGTCGCGAGATGAGCCCGCGCTTGAACGGGGGCGCAGCGGCAATACGATCCAGGCCAACCTGAAACAACCCTTGGTCAACGCTGCATTCTGGTATGAATTCAAGGCTGCCAAGGCTAGCACTGTACAAGCGGCCCTGGAGTTGTCGGCCAAGGAGCAAGCGCTCATTCTGCAAACGGCGCAGGCCTATTTTGAAACGCTGCGTGCCACGGATGAGCTGGCGGCATCGGAGGCTGAGGAGACCGCGCTCAAGCAGCAAATGGATCAGGCGCAAGCACGTTTGAAGGGTGGACTGTCGAGCATCACGGATGTCCTGGATGCTGAGTCTGCTTTCGATAATGCCCAAGCCAATCGCCAACTGGCGCAGCGCAAGGTTGAAGACGCTTTCGAGCAACTGGTGCATTTGACCAATCAGCAATACACCAGTATCGAGGGCATGCAACATCAATTGCCGGTGCTGGCGCCGATTCCCAATGATACGAAGTCGTGGGTAGAAGGCGCTGTCGAGCAGAACCTGATGCTGTTGGCGAGCAACTACGCCGTCGAGGCCGCCGAAGAACGCTTGCGTCAGCGTCAATCCGGGCATGCGCCAACGGTCGATGCGGTGGCTTCCTATCGCAAGGGCGATAACGACAGTTTTGGCTACAGCAACCCGACTGATTTTGGTCGCGATGGTTACCGTGGAAACGTCGCCCAGAGCAGTGTCGCTGTGGAAGTGACCGTCCCGCTCTACAGCGGGGGGCGGGTCAGCTCCCAGGCCCATGAGGCTTATCAGCGGTTGACGCAAAGCGAGGAGTTGAGGGAAAGCCAGCGCCGGGAAGTGGTCCTGGATACCCGTAACTATTTGCGCGCCGTCAACTCCGACATCCAGCAGATAAAAGCCCGGCGGCAGACGATCCTGTCTAGCCAGAAATCCTTGAAGGCGTCCAAGGTCGGCGCGGATATCGGGACCCGCAACACCGTCGACGTGCTCAATGCCCAACGTCAACTCTTCAAGTCCGTGCGTGACTATAACGACGCGCGTTACGACTACATTCTCAATAACCTGCGTTTGAAACAGGCTGCCGGTACGCTGAGTGCCAACGACCTGCAACAGCTTGCCGTGTATCTGAAGGCAGACTACCAGCCGCAGCGTGATTTTCTTCCCCCTGAGCTGATGTAAGGCTCTGGCACAGGCGTTAGAAGACGGTTCCTGATCGACAGAGACCGAAAAATCGAATAATGTTTTTTTGATATCGTTCTTGACTCGGACCTTGGCGCCAAGCGGAACACCGTGCCCCCCCAAGGATGTCATGGGGACTCGCTAATGAATTTTCCGCATGGAAGCGTTTATGCAAGAACAAGGTACTTCTCCAGGGCCATCGGCGGCGCTGGACACGGGGCTGGCCTGTCTGGCCATGTTGGCGCGTTTTCACAACGTTGCCGTTTCCACAGAACAGCTTACCCACGAATACGTGGCTGAAGGGCAGTTGTTCGGCAAAGCCGAAATACTGCTGGCCACGCGTCAGCTTGACCTCAAGGCCAAGGCTATCCGCACCACATTCGAACGGCTCGGGCAAACGCCTTTGCCTGCGATTGCCTGTGCCAGTGACGGCGGGTTTTTCATCATTGCCCGTATGGACCAGGAAAAAATCCTGATCCATGACCCCAGGTCCCAACGCCCCGAGATGATCAGCGCCGAACTGCTTCAGGCACGCTGGGGCGGTGAGTTGATTCTCATACGGTCCCAGTCGTCGTTGGCGGGCGAGCTGTCCAAGTTCGATTTCACCTGGTTTATCCCGGCCATCGTCAAATATCGAAAGCTATTGGGTGAAGTACTGCTGGTTTCTTTCGTCCTGCAGATATTCTCGTTATTGACCCCGCTTTTCTTCCAGGTCGTCATGGACAAGGTGCTGGTGCACCACGGGCTCACCACGCTGGATGTGATCGCCATTGGGCTGCTGGGCATCATGTTGTTCGAGACAGTCTTGAGCGGGTTGCGCAGCTATGTGTTCGCGCACACGGCCAGTCGCATCGATGTTGAATTGGGCTCCAGGTTATTCCGGCACCTGGTGACGCTCCCTCTCTCGTATTTCCAGGCACGGCGGGTCGGTGACTCCGTCGCTCGGGTCCGCGAGCTTGAAAATATTCGCAGCTTTCTTACCGGCAACACCATTACGTTGGTGCTGGATGTGCTGTTTTCGGTGGTGTTCATCGCCGTGATGTTTTTCTACAGCGGCTGGTTGACGCTGGTGGTGCTGTTGTCACTGCCGTTGTACGTCGTGGTTTCCCTGTTGATTACACCGGTGCTGCGCGCCCGCTTGAACGAAAGCTTCGCCCGGGGCGCCGAGAACCAGGCCTTTCTGGTGGAGACGGTCAACGGCATCGACACGTTGAAATCCATGGCGGTCGAACCCCAGATCACCCGCAAATGGGACAACCAACTGGCGGCCTACGTCAGCGCCGGTTTCAAGACCCAGACCTTGTCGACTATCGCCAATGAAAGCGTCTCTCTGATAGGCAAGCTGGTGACTGTTGCAACCCTATGGCTTGGTGCCCGGCTGGTGATCGACGGGCAACTGTCGGTGGGCCAGTTGATTGCCTTCAACATGCTCGCAGGCCGGGTCGCGCAACCGATCATGCGCCTGGCTCAACTGTGGACCAATTTCCAGCAGACCGGTGTTTCGGTGCAGCGTCTGGGGGATATTCTCAACACGCGGACCGAGATGTCCCAGGCGACCCGCAGTGCATTGCCCGCATTGAAAGGACGGATCGAATTCGACCAGGTGCATTTCCGTTATCGCCCTGATGGCTCCGAGGTGCTGCGCAGCGTAGGCCTGGAAATAGGCGCTGGAGAGGTGATCGGCATCGTCGGACGCTCCGGCTCCGGCAAAAGTACACTGACCCGCCTGCTGCAGCGTCTCTTTGTCCCGGAGCGCGGCCGCGTCCTGGTCGATGGCATGGACCTGGCGTTGGCCGACGTTTCTTCACTGCGCCGGCAAATCGGCGTGGTGTTGCAGGACAACATGCTGTTCGCCCGCAGCATCCGCGAGAACATCGCATTGACTGATCCCGGGGCGCCGCTGGAGGCGGTCATGCAGGCGGCGAAAATGGCCGGGGCCCATGACTTCATTCTTGAGTTGCCCGAGGGCTACGACACGGTGGTCGGCGAGCACGGCGCTTCGCTGTCTGGCGGGCAACGTCAGCGCGTGGCGATTGCCCGAGCCTTGATCGGCAACCCGCGAATCCTGATTTTCGATGAAGCGACCAGTGCGCTGGACTATGAGTCGGAGCGGATCATCCAGCAGAACATGCAGGCCATTTGTAAAGGGCGAACAGTGATCATCATCGCCCACCGGCTTTCGGCGGTGCGCGATGCCAACCGGATTGTCGTCATGGATCGCGGACAGATCGTCGAACAGGGCACCCATCAGGAGCTCCTGGCCCATCAAGCGGGACACTATTCTCGCTTGCACCGTTTGCAACAAGGATAGTTGGCATGAGCGAACCCTCAGCAACACGCGCGTTGTTGCGACGCTATCGGACTGCCTGGCGCCAGGCATGGCGCCATCGTAAACAGCTGGACACGCCGAATCGGCTTGCCCACGAAGTGCAGTTCCTGCCGGCCGCGCTCGCCTTGCAGGATCAACCTGCTCACCCTGCGCCACGCTACATCCAATGGACCATCATGGGCTTCGCCGCGCTGGCGCTTGTGTGGGCCTGCGTCGGTGAAATCGAAGTGGTCGCCACGGCGCGCGGCAAGGTCGTGGCAAGCGGCAAGAGCAAGACCATCCAACCGAGCGAAGTGGCGGTGGTGAAAGCCATCCGGGTCTACGATGGGCAATGGGTCAAGGCCGGGGATGTCCTGGTGGAGTTGGACACCAGTGCGACCAGTGCTGACGTCAGTCGCTTCAAGAGTGACTTGCTGGCAGCAGAGGTCGATAGCGCCAGGGCCACGGCGTTGCTGGAGGCGATTCAAAGTGGCAAGGAACCCGGTTCTCTTGCCACTTACCTGCTTCAGGCCGATCCGCCGCAAGTGATGGCCGCACAACGCTGGCTTCAGGGGCAATATCTGGAGCTACGCAGCTCCCTGGATCAGGTCGATGCCGAAGTCGAGCAGCGCACGGCGGAAATCCAATCGGCCAAGGCGATGGTGGCCTCGCTGCAACAAACGCTGCCGATCACCCGCCGTTTGGCCCAAGACTATCGAGAGCTGCTCGATCAGCAATATGTGCCACGCCACGCCTACCTCGAAAAACAGCAGGCCCTGTTGGACCAGGAGCGGGACATGGCCGTGCAGCAGGCGCGCGTGATCGAACTCAATGCCAGCCGCAAGGAAGCCGAGCGCCGGCGCCAGGGCATCCTCGCCCAGACCCGCCGGGCAATGCTCGATTTGCAGCAGCAATCGGAACAGAAAGCGGCGGCACTGGCACAAGAACTGAAAAAGGCCGAACAACGCGATCACCTGATGAGCCTGACCGCGCCGGTGGATGGCGCCGTACAGCAACTGGCGATTCATACCGTGGGCGGCGTGGTGACGGCGGCCCAGCCGCTGATGGTGGTCGTGCCTAATGACCAGCCGATGGAAGTCGAGGCCATGCTGGAAAACAAGGACGTCGGTTTCGTTCGCCAGGGCCAGCCTGCCACGGTGAAAGTCGAAACCTTTACCTTCACCAAATTCGGCACGGTCGAAGGTGAAATTGTCAGCGTTTCCAACGACGCGATCGAAGACGAGAAGCGTGGCTTGATCTACAGCAGTCGCATTCGCTTGTTGCAGGATTCCATTCTGGTACACGGGAAAAAAGTGCCGTTGTCTCCCGGGATGTCGGTGACGGTGGAAGTGAAGACGGATCGCCGGAAGGTGATTGATTATTTCCTGAGTCCGTTGCAGCAGTATGCGGGTGAGAGTTTGCGGGAAAGATAGATTGGGTCACGGGGCATGTTATAGGCGATCGATCGTGGTGGTGTTGAGTTTTCTTTAAAGGACTGGGCGACCGAGGCAAAGCTGATGGAAGTTCTAGTGGATATGCTAAAGGTCATGGAATTTGCAGAGGGATAATGACTAATATTGGAGCTAATAAATATGGGTGAGGTTAAAACATTTTTGTATGGGATGTACGATGTTATCGTTTTTCCTTGCTTGGTATTTTTCATTTTTTGCATGGCTAGAATGAAAAAAGCCTATGCGTGCTCTCTGTTTGTCTTCGGCTGCAGTCTACCTGTTACGATGTATTGCTATATTGTATATATTTATGAAGGGCAAAGGGCCTGGGTCCACTGGGTTGTTGTCGCTATTGATCTTCTTGCGTTTTCTCAAATTGGTTGGTTGGGCGCTGCGTTAATGTTGTTCGGTTGCCTGGCCAATGAAGATAGGTTGAAAAAAACAGGTGTTGTGGTTTCCGGTATATCGGTTGCAAGTCATGGTTTTTTTTTAGTGGTTGGGCTGACGTGGAATTGGCTGTCCGTATAGCGGCAGCGCGATGGTTTAGAGAGAAGTGTGGGAAAAATGAAAAAATTATATGTCGGCGTATTTTTAGGTTTTCTCTTGGCTGTGTGCTCCGGCTATTTTATCTGGTTGTTTTCCGAGGCAGAAAAAATTCGTTGGATTCTAGATGTCGTTGGCGGCGAGGAAAGCCTGAATTCGCCTGTTCAACCAAGTCTTGATGAAGATTCGTTGTACGTCAAGGCTCTTCAGTTATCCCCTGATGAGCATATGTATGAGCGTGTGAAGGGTCTGAAGTTGTGTCAGGAAATGAAGGACGCTTGCTTGACTACAAATTTAACCGTTGCCAATTTTATATTGCTTAACAGTGCTGATGTTCTTGCGGCAAGAAATATAATCGAGGGTTATGCTCGTTATAACATCCTGCAGGCACAGCCCTGTCCGGCAAAATACGAAATTTCAGCAGTGATCAAGGACGTTCAGTTTGTTTCGACACTGTCTGGAATTGAGGCGGAGCGATTCGCCAGCGATCGTTTGGAAAAAATTAAAACGGACGGAGGGCTTGTTTTTTCATTGAGAACTCCTGAGTGTCGTCGTTATTTTGTCGCCAATCCATACATGGCGAAGGGGTACCTCGCGCACATGGCGTTGCTGGTGAGGGCGGCTCAAGGAAAAGCATCGTCGGGGTGGTTGTATCTGCTATCCCGTCCGGGTGTGTATTCGATTATTAAACAAGAGGGAATTTGAAAATGGCTCAAGATACACCACCCGGCACAAAGTCGCTTCCAGAGATGTTGGATGAGCTGGGAAAAACGAAAGATATGTTAAATAAGTCGCTCGAAGCAACAGGAGTGGCGGACAAGGTAAAACGCTATAATACCCTGCTTGATGTGTCCAGTTCCATGGCGATTATCGCCTATATAACATCGGATAAGTATGATGGTACCAGTACTCAAACCAATGTTCATATACTTGAGGCGATCAAGCTTTTGAAAACTCCAGGGATGGAGGCTGGCCAGGAAAAGATGCTAGATAAAGGTATCAGCGGCCTGCAATATGTCTTGGAGTTTACGGGAGACGGTAAAGATAACGATGTCGCTTTGGGATCTCTCCTGTACGCGATTGCTTTGTTCAGTAAAAGTACCAAGGAGTCCCGTGAGCGAGAGTATGGGCAGTCGCCGTCACTGAATGCTTGGTATGACGCTTTAGGTAACGTCACACAATACATCGATGAGACAATTGCATCGTTTGGTGACGATTACGACTCCTTGAAAACAGAGGCTTTAAGTTTTGCTGGTCCCGCTGCGCTCTCGGCGATTGAAAGTTCCATGTCGAGCCGAATGAGCGAGTTTTTTTTCGGCGTTCCAACCAGTGCAAATGCGTTCGACCTCAAGGTGAACAGCTCGGGTGAAATTATAAGTAAAACCGCAACCGACCATGACGCTGCTGCTGCTCAAGTAGGAAACGGTCTGGTTACCAGTGGGGGTGGCTGGAGTCTGAACTATGATCCAAATAAGCTGAATCTGAATCAATACCAAGGCAACTGGATCAACAATACCTTTACCGCTGCAGCCACCCAAATTTTGGCGGATGGTTATCGTCCCGGGAATGTCAATACGGTCAAGGAGGTTTTTGATTTCAGCCTGCGCAACTCAAGCCAGGGTCTTTCCTATGGCAGTACATTGGCGGCTTTGTTGAACTCTGGCGACGCCCGCGCGCGCCTGACCCTGCCGACCGATCCGCTGGTATTGGATCTGAATGGCGACGGGGTGCGCTTGACCGATTACCTGACCTCCCCAGTGTTTTTCGATGCTGATAACGATGGCGGTAGTCTTGAGGAAACCGGTTGGGTCAGCGCCGAGGACGGCATTGTAGTTGTGGATACGAATGCCAACGGCAAGATTGATAACATCAGTGAGACCGTTTCTGAGTATTTTGGCGGGACTGCCGGCGTCAACGGTGAGGCCGGTCAAAAGCGTTTCGCCAATGGTTTCGCCGCCTTGGCCAGTCTCGACAACAACACCGATGGTGTGTTCGACAAACTGGACGCTGCCTGGTCGAACGTCAAGGTCTGGGTCGACGCCAATCATGACGGCAAAAGCTGGGACGACCGTAATGGCAACGGTGCGATCGATGCTGGTGAAACAAGTGAGCTTAAATCACTTTCGGATTTGGGCATCACTCAGATCAACTTGAAAAACCAGGCGCAAAGTGGCGAGGTGCGAGACGGTAACGAGGTCCTGGCACGTGGGTCCTTCGTTCAGAATGGTGTAAGCAAGGAAGCTATTGCTGCAAACTTCCTGGCCAATCCCAACGGTCATGTCTTCACCGCGAGTGGCACGGGTACTGTCGTCTCGACCCAAGGCTCCGAGCAGGTTTCTGCCGTGAAAGGGTATGTGTCCTCATCGACGGCCGGTGAGAGCATCGACGTCAGCCAGAAAGGCGTCAATAACGCCACTGGCGGTTCCGGAAACGATGTGCTGCAAGGCGATGCTCAGACTAACTGGCTGGCCGGTGGCCAAGGCAGCGATACTTTTTACGGCGGTGCGGGTGACGATGTCCTGCTGATCGACGGCGATGACCTTTCCGCCAATATTCATGGCGGTGACGGCACCGATATCGTGCAGGTGCTCGGCGAAAAAAGTGTCTATCTGAACCTGACCGACGCCAATGTAGAGATTGCCCAGGGCGGTCGCGGCAATGATGTGTTCGTTGCCAGTGGGAATAGCACGGTCTACATCCGCGGTGGCGATGGTGATGATGTACTCATCGGTGGATCAGCCAATGACGCGTTGTCTGGTGAAAACGGCAACGACACGATTATAGGTGGCGCGGGCAACGATGTGTTGCGCGGTCATCGCGGCAATGACCGTATCCAGGGGGGCTCAGGCGATGACCTGATTGACGGCGGGCAGGATGACGACAACCTGAGCGGAGGTGCTGGCGATGATGTCCTCAATGGTGGTGCTGGCGATGATCAGATTGATGGCGGCAATGGTGTAGACGTCATCGAGTTGTCCGGCGATTTTAGCGATTACCGCATTACCCGAACCGCCGAAGGCGTCTGGATCAGCGATACCGTGGCGGGCCGCGATGGTACGGATTTCCTGCAGAACGTCGAGAAAGCCAACTTCAAGAACCTGAAGCTGGTGGAGATCCCGACCGCCACCAGCGAGGGCATGGAGAATGCACTGCTGGTCAAGGATGTCCTGGGCAAGGACAAGAACGGTGTGGCGTTCGAGCGCACCAGCGCGCACTTGATCGGCAAGGAACAACTGCTGCAGAACGACATCGATTGGCAGCATGACGCGTTGCACATCACCGGCTTGTTCGATGTGGTGGGCGGCACGGCGGTCGTGACCCAGGCCGGTGACGTCTTGTTCACGCCGGACGCGACCTTCACCGGCATCATGGGCTTCAAGTACACCGTCGCCGATGCCAAAGGCAACGAGGCCAGTACGATCGTCAACATGGGCACCGGCGAAAGCGCGACGATGCGTGCCGCTGTCTATCTGAAGACTTCGGACCTGCCCGACGATCCACTGGTGACCGATCAGTGGTACCTGTCCCAGGCCAATATCCTGCCGGTCTGGAAAGACTACACCGGCAAAGGTGTCAGGATCGCCGAGATCGAGACCAACAGTCCGTTCGGCACCACCAAGGAAATCCTCGATTACCGCCACGCCGACCTGAAGGACAACATCGACCAGAACTGGCTGGCCAATACCACGCCGGGGCAAATGGCGGGCGAGGGCAGCGGTGGCAAGTTCAGCGACCACGCGACCCTGGTCGCCGGGGTGATGGTCGCCGCTCGCAATGGCGAGGGCAGTGTCGGTGTCGCCTACGACGCCACGGTGGCCGGTTACTGGGTCAATAAAGACGACTTCGGCAACATGTCCCACATGTATGAATACGATGTGGTGAACCACAGCTGGGGCAGCAACTTTCACTTCGACCTGAAGTTCAGCCCCACCGAGCTGGGAACGTTGCCGACGGCCTATTACCAGGCCATCGACGAAGGACGCCACGGTCTGGGCACGGTGATTGTCACGGCGGGCGGCAACGACCGGGAGAAGGGCGGTAACACCAACTACTCGAACGTCTCCAACACCCGCAGCAGCATCGTGGTCGGCGCGATCAACGCCACCACCGACCTGGGTGCGTTGCAGCTGGGCGGCAAGCCATTTTCCAGCCCTGGCGCCAGCATCCTGGTCAGCGCGCCTGGCTCGAACGTCACCTCGACCTCACGCTTGGTACAGAACGACAACGGGTCCACGTTCGGTGGCGACACCAGCGTTTCCCAAGGCACCAGCTTTGCGGCCCCCATCGTCTCCGGCATCGTGGCCTTGATGCTGGAGGCCAATCCGGAGCTGGGTTATCGCGATGTGCAGCAGATCCTGGCGATTTCGGCCCGCAAGGTGAACGACCCCACGACCTCGTGGCAGACCAACGGTAGCCAGAACTGGAACGGCGGCGGCATGCACGTCAGCCACGACTACGGTTATGGCGAAGTCGATGCCCGGGCCGCCGTGCGTTTGGCGGAAACCTGGAACATCCAGCAGACGTTGGGTAATGAGTTGCGCCTGACAAACCCGCTGGAATCCGGCGCGCTCAACCGCGCGATCACCGACGGACAGGGCGCCGGCATCAGCCATTCGCTGACGATGGGGGCCGTTGACATCCTGGCCGAGCATGTCGAGGTCAAGGTCAACCTGAGCCATGCGCGGCCAGGGGATCTGATTCTCAAGTTGATCTCGCCGTCGGGCACTGAATCCATCCTGATGAATCGTCCGGGCAAAGCCCCGGGCAGCGCGGCGACGGATCGTGGGAATGCCGATTTTGACGGTCAGAACACCTTGAACTATGTCTTTGGCACGGCTCTGCTGCGTGGCGAAGCGGTGCAAGGGAACTGGACGCTGCAAGTGATCGACAGCGTGACCGGCGATACCGGGACGCTCAACAGCTGGAGCCTGAACGTCTACGGCAAGGGCGATACGATTGACGACCAGTATGTGTACACCAACGAGTACGCCCAACTGGCCGCTTCGGGCGGGCGCAATGCGCTTAACGACACCGACGGTGGTCAGGACACGATCAACGCTGCGGCGATCTCCAGTGCCAGTGTGATCGATTTGTCTAAAGGCGAGGCCACCCTGGCCGGCGCTCGCTTGGCGATCACCAATGCCGCGCAGATCGAGCACCTGATCGGGGGTGAATTCGCCGACACGCTGATTGGTAACGCTGCGGACAACCATCTCTCCGGTGGTCGTGGTGACGATGTGTTGTCGGGTGGTGCCGGCGTCGATACGCTCATCGGCGGCAAGGGCAATGACACCTTGACCGGCGGCGCTGACACGGATTATTTCGTGATCGACAAGGCCGCGGGCGACATCGACACCGTCACTGATTTTGTGATCGGTACTGACCGAATCGTTCTGTCCGGCTTTGATGACGAGGTCTATACGGCGGCGACCATTACCCAACAAGGCGCCGACACTCGGTTGAGCCTGGCGGATGGGCAAGTCCTGCTACTCAAGAACGTTCAGTCCGAAGGCCTGACGCTAAAGAACTTCGTTCATATCCCGGAAGGTGTGCGCCTGAGTCGGTTGGAGCAGGCTTCTGGCTACGGTTTCGGGCTCAGCGGTGCCAATACCGAGCGCAATCTGCCGGACGTGACCGGTAGTTTCCTGTATTGGGCCCACGATGGTGGCGAGCGCGTATTTGGCGGCACCGGTGCCGATACGATCGTAGGTGGCCAGGGTGACGATGTACTGGTTGGCGAGTCTTCGACGGCCTCGACCGTGGGTGGCAATGACATTATCAGCGGAGGCGAAGGCTACGATGTCATCCGTGGCGGCGCTGGCGATGATGTATTGCGTGGCGATGTCGGGCAGGATTACCTGGGCGGTGACGCCGGCAACGATGTCCTCTACCTCGAAGGTGACCAGGCCATCGAGGACCATGCCTTCACCACCGTGCTGTCACCGAACATCAACCTGAGCGGTGCCGCCACGCACACCGGCGCCTCCGTCGCGGGTGGTGCCGGTAATGACCGTTTTGTGCTGGTCGAAGATCTTCTGGCCAGTGCCTCGCAGGGGATCATGGGTAACCTGATCGATGACTTCGAAGTCGCCAATCCCAACGAGAAGATCGATCTTTCGCAGATTCGCGCGGTACACAGTTTTGCTGACTTGAACTTCAGCAACGTGACCGTCGACGGTGAGGTCTATCTGCGGGTCTGGCTGGGCACGATGGCCAGCGGTACTCAGTACATCACGCTTAAAGGCGTAACTGCCGGCCAGCTCTCGGCAGCCAATTTCATTTTCGGCCAAGCGGTAACACAACCCAAGGTGCTGCTGAGCGGTACCGGCGCGAATGATCTGTTGATCGGCGATGCCGGAGGCAACACGCTCGACGGGGGTGCAGGCGCCGATGTCCTTGAAGGGCGGATGGGGGACGATACCTACATCGTCGATAACGCGGGGGACGTCATCAAGGAAGTCGTAGGCGGTGGCTATGACGTGGTCAAGTCCAGTGTCAGCCATGTCCTGGCCAGTGAGGTGGAGTCTTTGCAGTTACTGGGCAGTGCCGCCATCAATGGGACCGGTAACGAGCTCTCCAACCGTCTGGTTGGCAATAGCGCAAACAACATTCTGGATGGCGCCGGCGGCTCTGATGTGATGATCGGCGGCCTGGGCGACGATACCTATGGCGTGGATGACGGTTCCGACCGGATCGTCGAATCCGAAGGTGCGGGCACCGATACCGTCAATTCCTCGGTCTCCTTTACGCTCGCCAACCACTTGGAAAACCTGAGCCTGACCGGTAACGCGGCGATCAATGCCACGGGCAACGCGGCCAACAATGTCCTGCGTGGCAACGTTGCCGATAACCGTCTCGACGGCGCCCAAGGCGCTGACCGGATGATCGGTGGCCTGGGCAACGACACCTACTTCGTGGATAGCGCCGGTGACGCCGTCGTGGAAGACCTCTACGGCGGCAATGACAAGGTGATTTCCACCCTCGACTACACCTTGGCGGCCAATGTCGAGGCATTGACCTTGTCCGGTCCGGCCTTGAATGCCACTGGTAATGAGCTGAGCAACGAACTGATCGGCAACGAGCGCAATAACCGCTTGTATGGGGCTGCGGGCGATGACTTCCTGCAAGGTGGCAGGGGCGACGACCGCTACGTATTCGGCGTCGGCCAGGGCCAGGATCACATCAGTGAAGACCTGGAAGCGGCTGGCGGCATTGACACCATCGTGTTCGAAGCGGGTATCAAGGAAAGCGATGTCGCTGTCGACCATTCGGCCCGGGGCATGGTGCTGCGCCTGAATGACGGCCAGCAAATCATCTCCGGCTGGACGGCCGCTCGCGGTCATAGCGTCGAGCGTATCGAATTCGCCAACGGGACGGTCTGGAACACCGCAACGCTGTCGACCCAGGCCAATCGGGCGCCAACCGTATCGACCGCGATTGTCGACCAGAAGGTCGCCGAGGACAGCGCTTTCGTCCTGACCCTTGCGGCCAATGCTTTTGTCGACGCGGATACGGGCGACGCTCTCCAACTGAGCGCAACCCTTGCCGACGGCAAGCCGTTGCCCACCTGGTTGAGTTTTGACGCCAAGACTCGCACGTTCAGTGGTACGCCCGGTAATGACGCGGTGGGTAATGTGGCGATCCGGGTCACGGCAACCGACAAGGCGGGGCTGTCTGTCAGCGATAGCTTTGAAGTCCAGGTCAGCAATACCAACGATGCACCGGTCCTGGTCAAGGCCATTGCCGACCAGTCCGTCGTCGAGGGAGCGCCTTTGACGTTCGCGCTGCCGGCAACCACGTTCACGGATATCGATGCCGGGGACCGGCTGAGCTACCAGGCGACGTTGGCCAACGGTTCGGCGCTTCCTGCGTGGCTGGTATTCGATGCGGCCACTCGCACCTTCAGCGGCACGCCTTCGCAGGCTGGAACCGTCTCGGTCAAGGTTTCAGCAGTGGACCTGTCTGCGGCCGTGGCCAGTGACCTGTTCGACATCGTGGTCAATGCCCAAGCCGTCACCAACGGCACCGCGGCTGCCGATAGCCTCAACGGCGATGCCTCGGGCAACGTCATCAACGGGCTGGGCGGTGATGACTCGATTTACGGTCGGGAAGGTAACGATGTGCTGAACGGCGGTGATGGCGCCGACTGGATCTCCGGTGGCGACGGCAACGATACCTTGGACGGTGGCGCCGGCAATGACAGCCTGCGTGGCGATTTTGGTAATGACACCTATCGGTTCTACCGAGGCATGGGCCAGGACAGCGTCATCGATTATGACTGGACGGTCGGCAACGTCGACACCATCAAGGTCGCGGCTGATATTGCCCCGGCCGATGTCATCGTCAGCCGGGACCAGACTTACCTCACGCTGGCGATCAAAGGCACGACCGATAAATTGTCGATCACCTTCTTCAATAGTTCGAATTACATCGTGGAGCGCGTCGAGTTCGCCGATGGAACAGTCTGGGGAGTTGACGCCCTCAAGCAAATGACCAAAGGCGTCGCCAGCAGTGCTGCCGATACGTTGTTTGGCGACATCGGGGCCGATGTACTCGATGGGCTTGAGGGGGATGACAAGGTCTACGGTGAGGCAGGTGACGACCGACTGGAAGGCGGCGCCGGTAACGACTCGCTGGGCGGGGGGGATGGCAATGACATCCTCAACGGTGGCGCGGGTAACGATTATCTGAATGGCGATAACGGTAACGACCGCCTCGATGGCGGTATCGGTAGCGATCGATTGTCGGGGGGCGCCGGCAACGATACCTATCTGTTCTACAGGGGCATGGGTCAGGACACTGTCCAGGAGTTCGATTCGACCACTGGAAACAGCGATACGATCAAGGTCGCCGCCGACATCAATCCAGGCGATGTCATCGTCAAGCGTGAGGGGAGCGATGTTTACCTCGCCATCAAGAACACCACTGACCGGATGACCATCTACAGCTACACCGACGCCAACTATCAGGTTGAACGCGTCGAGTTCGTAGACGGCACCGTCTGGTCCGTCAGCGATCTCAAGCGCCTGTCGGTAGAGGTCGCCACCAATGGCGCCGATACGTTGATCGGTGACGAAGCCAACGATCGGTTGGACGGGCTTGACGGTGATGACAAATTGTCTGGCCTGGCCGGCAACGATGTGCTCAACGGTGGAGCGGGTCGGGATACGCTTGACGGTGGGATGGGGCTGGATACGCTGGACGGTGGGGCGGGCAATGACTCGCTGTACGGCGGTTCCGGCAACGACACCTATCTCTTCCAGCGTGGTGGTGGCCAGGACCTGATTTCCGATCGCGACTGGACCAGGGGCAATCTTGACGTGATCAAGTTGGCCCAAGGGATCAGCCCAGGCGACATAAAGGTTGCTCGCGTGGGCTACAACCTGGAACTGACGATCCTCGGTACCACCGACAAGCTGACCGTCAACGAATGGTTCCTTTCCACGGACTCGCAGGTTGAACAGGTTCAGTTCGCCGACGGCACGCTCTGGGACGCCGCAACCCTGACGACCCTGTCCAAGGGCGTGGCGAGTGAGGGCAATGATGTCCTGCAAGGCGACGAGTCCAGCGCCGATATCCTCAATGGACTGGGTGGTGATGACTCGCTCTACGGATTGTCGGGCAATGACACACTGAACGGTGGCGCCGGCAGCGACAAGCTCTTTGGTGGCGCGGGCATGGACACGCTCGATGGTGGCGCCGGCATTGATTTCCTTTATGGGGATGCCGGCAACGATACCTACCAGTTTTACCGCGGGGTCGGGCAGGATTGGATAAGTGACTACGACTCTTCGGTGGGTAACCTGGATACGATCAAGGTAGGGGCAGGCCTCAAGCCGTCCGATATCCAACTCAGTCGTGATACCTACGACCTTTTCGTGGGCATTGCAGGAACGACCGACAAGCTGACCGCTTCCAGCTGGTTCTCGAGCAGCGCGTATCGGATCGAACAGATCCAGTTCGACGACGGAACCCTCTGGAGTGCCGACACCATCAAGAGCATGACCAAGGGCACGGCAACTTCCGGTAACGATGCACTGTTCGGCGAGGATGCGCTGGCTGACTCATTAAGTGGCCTTGACGGTGATGACAAACTTTACGGGTTGGGTGGTAACGACACGCTGTCGGGTGGCAACGGGGCCGATGAACTGAGCGGTGGCGAAGGCTCCGACACCTTGCTGGGTGGGGCGGGTGATGATTGGTTGTCTGGTGATACAGGTTCCGACACCTTGCAGGGTGGGGCAGGTGATGACCGGTTGTCTGGTGATACTGGCTCCGACACCCTGATAGGTGGAACAGGCAACGATCAGTTGAGTGGGGATCGTGGTAATGATCTTTATCGATTCGAGCGTGGGGATGGTCAGGATGATATTGACGATTTCGACCCGGACGCCAACACCGATGTGCTGCAGTTCGGTGCCGGTATTTCCGCCAATCAACTCTGGTTCAGTAAGAACGGCTGGGACCTGGAAGTGAGTGTCATTGGCACCACCGATAAAGTGACGATCTCCAAATGGTCGTTCTGGGGGCCGGGTAACTGGGAGAAAGCCCAGAACATCGAGCAGTTCCGTACCGCCGATGGCAAGGTCCTGTTGGACAATCAGGTCGATCAATTGGTTGGCGCCATGGCCGCTTTCGCGCCACCGGCTCCCGGTGAGACTTCACTGCCGCAGAACTACCAGGCCTCGTTGAACGCTGTGATTGCCAGCAACTGGCAATAGTGCCTCAAGCTGCCGCGCCTCAAGGCGCGGCAGTCACATTGGCGGTACGGTTACCCTGATGCTAGACAAAAACGCCCGTCAGGGCGTTTTCTGATTAATACGACCTTTTTTCAACGTGATTAGCCGCTACGCTGATCTCTAATGATAACGGTCGCTCGCGGGTTCTCGACGGCCTATTAAACGGTTGTAAGGGAGGCCCTCCATGGACCGATTCACCGGCGGTTGCCTGTGCGGCAACGTTCGTATCCAAGCCTCGGGCCGTCCGTATCGGGTTGGCCTCTGTCACTGCCTCGACTGTCGCAAGCATCACGGCGCGCTCTTCTACGCTGCCGCTGTGTTTCCACAGGATGCCGTGACGATCGAAGGTGAAACACGGGATTACGCCGGGCGCTTTTTCTGCCCCCGCTGCGGCTCGTCGCTGTTCGCCCGCTCGGGTGACGAAATAGAAGTGCACCTTGGGACGCTGGACGCCCCCGATCAACTGATGCCCACCTACGAAAGCTGGACCGTGCGCCGCGAGTCATGGCTGCCGGCGTTTCCGCTCACCCGACATTACGCGCACGATCGTGAGGGCACCGGGCGGGCTGAGGAGTAGGGCGGTCATTCGAAGCCGACAATCGCCTTGATCTCCAGATACTCCTCGAACCCGTGAACCCCATACTCACGGCCATTGCCCGAACGCTTGTAGCCACCGAACGGTGCCATCGGGTTCCACGCCGGGTAGTTCAACAGCACTTGCCCTGAGCGGATACGCGATGCAACGGCGCGGGCAAGATCAAGGTCCTGGCCCTGGACATGCGCGCCCAGCCCATAGACGGTGTCGTTGGCGATGGCGACGGCTTCATCCACCGTGTCATAGGCAATGATGCACAGCACCGGACCGAAGATTTCTTCCTGGGCGATGCGCATGGCGCTGTCGACCTGCGAGAAAACCGTGGGGCGGGTGTAGAAGCCTTGTTCGAGACCCTCCGGGCGTCCTGGGCCGCCGCAGACAAGCTTGGCACCTTCATTCATGCCCACTTCGATCATGGCTTGCACGCGATTGAACTGGGCCTCGTTGGCGATGGGACCGAGCACGGTTGCTTCCAATTGTGGATCGCCCACGATGATCGCGTCGGCGGTGGCAGCAGCCAACGCCTCGACTTCCGCCAGGCGGTTCCTTGGCACGATCATTCGGGTCGGTGCGCTGCACGATTGGCCGACGTTGCGAAATGCCGACATCACGCCCGGCGGCACGGCCTTGGCGAAGTCGGCGTCGGGCAACAGCACGTTCGGTGACTTGCCGCCCAACTCTTGGGTAACGCGCTTGACCGTAGGGGCGGCGGCCTGGGCCACCAGTGCGCCGGCGCGGTTCGAGCCGGTGATGGAGATCAAGTCGATATCGGGATGCGCCGCCATGGCCGCGCCGACCTCGGCACCGCTGCCGTTCACCAGGTTGAAGACGCCGGCAGGCAGGCCAGCGTCATGCACCAATTGTGCGAAGAGAAGGGCACTCAGGGGCGACAGTTCGCTGGGTTTCAACACCACCGTGCAACCGGCGGCAATCGCCGGGGCGACTTTGGCGGTGATTTGATACAGCGGCCAGTTCCACGGCGTAATGAGGCCGCAGACGCCGATGGGTTCGCGTTGAATGGCCGTGCCATGCTCAATCTTCTGGAAGTTGTAAGTGGACAGCACATCGCGGGCCACCCGAACGTGTTCGGCGGCCAGCGGCACTTGCATGGCCCGTGCGAAGCCGATGGCCGCGCCCATTTCCAGCGAGAGCACCTGGGCCAGTTCTTCTTTGCGTTCAAGGATCAGCCCATGGATCTTTCCCAGGATTGCCACGCGGGTATCCACCGGAGTCGAAGACCAGCCGGGAAATGCTGCGCGAGCCGCCGCTACGGCGCGGTCAACGTCTTCGCCGGACCCTCGGGCGACCTCGGCAATGACTTGCTCGGTAGCGGGATTGACCACGGGCAGCGTGGCCGGGTATGCCGGAGACTGCCAGTCACCATTGATATAGAACTGCTGGGACGTAGGCGGGGTGTTCAAAAAGGGGGTGGTCATCCAACGGGCTCCCATAGAGCGGTGATAGCACTGCCGGCGACAGATCCTGAGGCCGTTTTCTTCTCGATAAACTAACAAAGCGGCCCGGATGGGATATGCCGTTCTCAAGCCTGGCAAAGAAGAATCTGCTGTATCTGCCGGGTTAACTGGGCAAAAAAAATGGCGGCACCCGTTTAGGGCTCGAAGACAACGCGTCGATTTCAATCAAGTACCCATCCTGCGGCGCCGGGACGGGCACCACCGCGCGCGGGCCGGTAGACCCACCGCTATCGCGAGCAAGCTCGCTCCCACAATGGATCTGCGGCGTTCCTTGAACCGGTGTCCACCACCATCCCCCTGTGGGAGCGAGCCTGCTCGCGATGACGCCGGCCCATTCACCGCGGATGCTGAAGCTGCTGCGCCAAGCGTAGATTCTGCCGAAAACAACTCTTTGCAGAGCCGTTTGGCGCACCATAAATGCCCCCAAACCCACAGAAACACGGGCACGACGCCCACGCCTGGAGCATCCCGCAAAGTCTGCTGAGCGAGCCCCGCAAAACGGTGGTTTGTACCAAGCGGCCGGTATTTTTAACGATTTATCCACGGTCTCATGGTGTTGTAATGAAAACGTGATGCAGCGTTGCACCGATGCCTCACGAAAGGCGCCATCGTTCGCCTCGTCGAGCCTTCAACAACAATCCAGGACCGCACTCATGAGCTTTCTTCGACCCAAGTACATCACCTTCGACTGCTACGGCACGTTGACCAATTTCCAGATGGGCACCATGACCCGCGAGCTGTTCGCCGACCGTGTCGACGCCGGGCAGATGGACCAGTTCGTCAAGGACTTCTCCGCTTATCGCCTGGACCAGGTGATGGGTGACTGGCGGCCCTATGATGAAATCATCAAGACCTCCCTGATGCGGGTCTGCAAGCGTTGGGGCGTCGAATATCGTGGCGAAGGCCAGCTCTATTACGACGCCGTGCCAACCTGGGGCCCCCACGCCGATGTACCGGCGGGCCTGTCGAAAATCGCCGACAAGATCCCCCTGGTGATTTTTTCCAACGCGATGGACGAGCAGATCATGTCCAACGTCGACAAGCTCGGCGCACCTTTCCATAAAGTCTTCACGGCCCAGCAGGCCCAGGCCTACAAGCCGCGCCTGGCCGCCTTCGAGTTCATGCTCGATAACCTTGGCTGCGGACCGGAAGACGTCCTGCATGTGTCGTCGAGCTTCCGTTACGACCTGATGTCGGCCCACGACATGAAGATCAAGCACAAAGCCTTCGTCGCCCGCGGTCATGAACACCCGGCCAACGCTGCCTTTGGCTACCACCAGATCCCGGACATCGGCGGGTTGCCCGCGCTGGTCGGGCTCTGAGTCTCGACGCACGCTTGAAGGCGAAAGGGGTTAGACATGGGCAGTGAGTCCTATTGGCTCGACACCGCACCGGCGTTCACCGGTGCTCAACTCGGCGGATTGCCCGGGCAGGTCGATGTCGCCATCGTCGGTGGCGGCTTCACCGGCCTCGCGGCGGCGCGGGCCCTGGCCTTGAAGGGGGCCAGCGTGGCGGTGCTGGAAGCGGGCAGGGTGATTGGCGAGGCGTCAGGGCGCAACGGCGGGCATTGCAGTACCGGCGTGGCCCAGGATTACGCGGCACTCACCGCCAGCCTCGGCGCCGACAAGGCTCGGGCGTATTACCAAGCCTATGAAAGCGCCGTGCAGAGCGTCGTGACGCTGGTGGAGCAAGAGCAGATTGCTTGCGACCTCAAGCGCAACGGCAAGCTCAAGCTGGCCGCCAAGCCGATGCACTACGAAGGGTTGGCGCGCACCTGTGAGTTGATCCGCAAGGAAGTCGACGCCGAGGTCGAGCTGCTGTCGGCCCGGGAGACGCGGGAGGAAGTCAATTCGGCGCAGTTTCACGGTGGCCTGTTGCAGCGCAATGGCGTGCAGATGCATGTCGGGCGTTTCGGCGTCGGCCTGGCGGAAGCGGCCGCCCGTCACGGTGCGTTGATCTTCCAGGGGGTGGCGGTGCAGGACTGGAAGACCAGTGCCGGCGGTTATCGAGTCAACACCAGCAAAGGGACGCTGCAGGCCTCGCAGATCCTGCTGGCGACCGGCGCCAGTCAGCAGGGCGGCCTGGGCTGGTATCGGCGGCGAATCGTGCCGGTGGGCAGCTTCGTCGTCGCTACCGAGGTCCTGCCCCAGGCGCTGATCGACAGCCTGCTGCCGGCCCGGCGCTCCTATGTCACCAGCCGCATGATCGGTAACTACTTTCGCCTGACCCCGGACAACCGTTTGCTGTTTGGCGGTCGTGCGCGGTTTGCCATGTCCGACAGCGTGTCCGACGCCAAGAGCGGCAAGGTGCTGCAAGCGGCGATGGTGCAGATGTTCCCGCAGTTGGCGAACACCCGGATCGACTATTGCTGGGGCGGCCTGGTGGACATGACCTCCGATCGCCTGCCCCGGGCCGGCCAGCATGGCGGGGTTTATCACTCCATGGGCTACAGCGGCCACGGTGTGCAGATGTCGGTGCACATGGGGCAGGTGATGGCCGAGGTCATGGCCGGCAAGGTCGAGGCCAACCCTTGGCGCGAACTGGATTGGCCGGCCATTCCCGGGCACTTCGGCAAGCCTTGGTTTTTGCCGCTGGTCGGCGCGTATTACCGCTTGCAGGACTACCTGCACTGAGTTTCACCGCGTTGTTTGGCGTTTCAACCACGTTGCGTTAACGCACGTAATCGAGCCCTATCATTTTCCGAAAGGTAGAACTGACATGAGTGACAATAAAAACGGCATCAAAGACCAGTTGATCACCGGTACAGAAAGTCTGCGTGTTTTCGAAGGGCTCAACCGCGGCATGTCGCGCCGCCATGCATTGCAGATGCTCGGGCTGGCCGGTGTAGCCGCGGCGGGTGCCGGCAGTCTGTTCGGTGCCGCCGGCAAGCTGCTTGCCGATGAGCAGGCAAGCCCCGGCAAAGGCAAGCCCGGCGGGCGTATCCGCGTCGCCGGTATCTCCAGCTCCACCGCCGATACCCTGGACCCGGCCAAAGGCTCATCGTCCACGGACTACGTGCGTCATTACATGTTCTACAACGGCCTGACGCGTTTCGACAGCCACATGGTGCCGCAACTGGAACTGGCCGAACGCATGGACACCACCGACGCCACGCTCTGGGTGATTACCCTGCGCAAGGAAGTGACCTTCCACAACGGCAAGGGCCTCACCGCCGCCGACGTGGTGTTTTCCCTGATGCGTCACAAGGACCCGATCACCGGTTCCAAGGTCTTGCCGCTGGCCGAGCAGTTTGCCGAGGTCAAGGCTACCGGCACCCATGAAGTGCAGATACGCCTGAGCGGCCCGAATGCCGAGCTGCCGTCGATCCTTGCCGTATCCCACCTGTTGATCGTCCCCGAGGGCACCAGCGATTTCAACCAGGGCATCGGCACCGGCCCGTTCAAGGTCAAGGAATTCAAGCCTGGGGTGCGTTCCATCGGTGCGCGCAACACCAACTACTGGAAGCCTGGCCTGCCGTACCTCGACGAAATCGAATTCATCGGCATCGGTGACGAACCGTCACGGGTCAACGCGTTGCTGTCGGGCGACGTGCAGATCATCAATGAGGTCAACCCGCGCTCGACCACGCGCATCAAGGACAGCACCACCCATCGCGTGGTGGATTCGCCGTCGGGTAACTACACCGACCTGATCATTCGCCAAGACCAGATGCCCGGCCAGAGCCCGGAGTTTACCGAGGCGATGAAACTGCTGCTGGACCGCGAACAGGTCAAGTCGGCGATCTTCCGTGGGTTCGCCAGGGTCGGTAACGACCATCCGATTGCGCCCGGCTCTCGTTTCTACAACGCCGACCTGCCGCAACGGACCTACGATCCGGAGAAGGCCCGTTTCCTGCTGAAGAAGGCCGGCATGGAAAACATCAGCATGCCGGTGATGTGCTCGCCGGCCGCCACCGGTTCGGTCGACGTTGCCGTGCTGCTGCAGCAATCGGCCAAGGAGGCCGGGCTCAAGCTCAACGTCAATCGGCTGCCGAGCGACGGCTATTGGTCCAACCACTGGGCCAAGCACCCGCTGAGCTTCGGCAACATCAACCCGCGGCCTAACGCCGACATGTTGTTCTCGCAGTTCTTCCAGTCCACGGCACCGTGGAACGAATCCGGCTGGAAAAACCCGCAGTTCGACCAGTTGCTGATCCAGGCTCGCGGTGAAACCGATGAGACCAAGCGCGGGCAGATGTATGCCGACATGCAGACCCTGGTGCATGACCATAGCGGCATCGGCATCCCGGTGTTCATCAGCAACATCGATGGTGTCGACCAGCGCGTCAAGGGTTATGGCACCAACCCGCTGGGCGGTTTCATGGGCTATATGTTCGCTGAGCAAGTCTGGCTTGACGCTTGATGCGTGTTGTCTTGCGGCGTGACATGGCACAAGGGGTAGGGCGATGAATAGCAACACACTTTGGTTGATCGGCCGGCGCCTGGGCGCTGCGGTCGTGACCCTGTTGATCGTATCGATGGTGGTGTTCGCCATTACGGCGGTGTTGCCGGGAGACGCGGCGCAACAGTCCCTTGGACAGTTCGCCACGCCTGAGCAAGTGGCGGCGCTGCGGGTGAAGATGGGCCTGGACCAACCGGGTGTGTTGCGCTACCTGCACTGGTTGATGAGCCTGCTCAGCGGCGACATGGGCGTGTCGATCTCCAACGCCACGCCGGTCAGCGAGTTGATGGCTGGCCGGGTGCCCAACACGCTGATGCTGGCGGCGGCCACGGCGCTGGTGTCGGTGCCGGTAGCGTTGATCCTGGGCATCGGCTCGGCGATGGGGCGAGGAGGGCGTATCGACGGCTTCCTGAGCTTCTTCACCCTGACGATGGTGGCGGTGCCGGAGTTCCTGGTCGCCACCCTTGCCGTGCTGATTTTCGCGGTGAACCTGGGCTGGCTTTCGGCGCTGTCCTATTCCAGCGAGATCACTTCGCCGCTGCAATTCATGCGCACCTATGCCTTGCCGGTGATGACCCTGTGCTGCGTCATCGTCGCGCAAATGGCGCGCATGACCCGGGCGGCGGTGATCGATCAACTCGACAGCCCCTACGTGGAAATGGCCCGCCTCAAAGGCGTGAGCCCGGTGCGGGTGGTGCTGCGCCATGCCTTGCCCAATGCCATCGGGCCGATCGCCAATGCCATCGCCCTGAGCCTGTCCTACCTGCTGGGTGGGGTGGTGATCGTCGAGACGATTTTCAACTATCCCGGCATCGCCAGCTTGATGGTCGATGCCGTGACCAACCGCGACATGGCGTTGGTCCAGGCCTGCACCATGCTGTTTTGTACGGCGTACCTGGTGTTGGTGCTGGTGGCTGACCTGTGCGCGATCCTGTCCAATCCGAGGCTGAGAAACCAATGAACAATCTCATTGTGAAATCCCCGCCTGCGGCGCCCGAACTGGCCTTGGGCAAGGTGTCGCGCAAAACCCCCTGGCTCGGCCTGATCGGCGCCGCGATGTGTGTGATCTGGTTGCTGGTGGCTATCTTCGGGCCATGGCTGGCGCCGCACCCGGTGGGGGAAGTGGTCTCCGACAATGTCTTCGACAACCTCAGTGCCGCTTATCCGCTGGGCACCGATTACCTGGGCCGCGACATGCTCAGCCGCATTCTGGTGGGCGCGCAGTTTACCGTTGGCCTGGCGTTGGTGGCGGCGGTGCTGGCCAGTGGGCTGGGCACCAGTTGCGCGTTGCTGTCGGTGGTTTCGCCGAAGTGGCTGGATGAGCTGATCAGCCGCCTGATGGATGCCTTCATTTCGATCCCGAGCAAGATGCTCGCGCTGATCATGGTCTCGGCGTTCGGCTCATCAGTGACCCTGCTGGTCTGCACGGCGGTGCTCAGCTTCATGCCGGGGGCGTTTCGTATCGCCCGCAGCATGGCGGTGAACATCGAGGCCCTGGAATACGTGCAAGTGGCCCGCACCCGTGGCGAACGCCGGCTGTACATCGCCTGCGTGGAAATTCTGCCGAACATGCTCAACCCGGTGCTGACCGACCTGGGCCTGCGTTTTGGCTTCATCGTCCTGCTGCTCAGCGGCATGAGCTTCCTCGGCCTGGGCGTGCAACCGCCGGATGCCGACCTGGGTTCGCTGGTGCGGGAAAACATCGGCGGCCTCAACCAGGGCGCGCCGGCCATCGTGATTCCAGCCCTGGCCATCGGCACCCTGACCATCGGCGTCAATCTGTTTATCGACCGCTTGTCTTCGCGGCGCAACCGACGTACGGGAGGCCATTGATATGAGCCAGTTGATCCGAGTCGAGAACCTGCGTGTGGTCGCCTGTGGCGAGCGCAGCGAGGTGGAGATCGTCAAGGGCGTGAGTTTCTCCCTGGAGAAAGGTGAAGTGCTGGCGCTGATCGGCGAGTCCGGTTCGGGCAAGACCACCATCGCCCTGGCGCTGCTCGGTTATGCCCGGCGCGGTTGTCGCCTGGCGGGTGGGGTGGTGCAGATTGGCGAGCACGACATGCTCGCCTTGAGTGAGCGCGAGCTGCAAGGCCTGCGCGGCAATCGGGTGTCGTACATCGCCCAAAGCGCCGCGGCGGCGTTCAACCCGGCCAAGAAACTCATCGACCAAGTGGTGGAAGGCGCGTTGATCCATGGCCTGGGCAGCCGTGCCGTGCTCGAAGCCAAGGCCATCGAACTGTTCCGCGACCTGGCGCTGCCGGATCCCGAGCGCATCGGCCAGCGTTATCCCCATCAAGTGTCCGGCGGGCAACTGCAGCGGGTGATGGCGGCCATGGCGCTGATCAGCGATCCGCTGCTGGTGGTGCTCGATGAGCCGACCACAGCCCTCGATGTGACCACCCAGATCGACGTGCTGCGTGCGTTCAAGCGGGTGGTGCGCGAACGTGGCGCGACGGCGGTCTACGTGTCCCACGACCTGGCCGTCGTGGCGCAGATGGCCGACCAGATCGTGGTGCTCAACGGCGGGCAGATCTTCGAGCAGAGCGCCACCGCGCCGCTGCTCAAGGGCCCGGCTCACGTCTACACCCGCAGCCTGCTGGCGGCGGCACGGCCGGACACGACGATTCGTCCGCCATACGGTGTGGCCGAAGACACGCCGCTGCTGACCATCAAGGGCCTGACCGCTGGCTACGGCAACAAGAACCAGCACGGCATGCCGGCGATCCGGGTGCTCGAAGACATCGACCTGACCGTGCGCAGGGGCCAGGCCATCGGCGTGATTGGTGAATCAGGCTCGGGCAAATCGACCCTGGCGCGAGTGGTGGCCGGGCTGTTGACCCCGGCCCTGGGCGGGCTGACGTTTGACGGTCAGCCGCTGGGCGGCAGCCTGTCCGAGCGCACGGATGAACAGTTCCGGCGCATCCAAATGGTGTTCCAGAACGCCGACACCGCGCTCAACCCGATGCACAGCATCAGCACCATCCTGAGCCGGCCGTTGAAGATGTATTTCGGCCTCAAGGGCGCGGCGCTGCGTGAGCGTATCGGCGAATTGCTCGACCTGGTGCGTCTGCCACGGGACATGGCCGAGCGCCGCCCGAGCGAACTCTCCGGCGGACAGAAACAGCGGGTCAACCTGGCCCGGGCGCTGGCGGCCAAACCAGACCTGATCCTGTGCGATGAAGTGACCTCGGCCCTCGACACCGTGGTCGGCGCGGCGATTCTCGAACTGCTGCGCGACCTGCGCCAGCAACTGGGGGTGTCCTACTTGTTCATCAGCCATGACATCTCCACGGTGCGGGCGCTGTGCGACGACATTGTGGTGATGTACAGCGGCCATAAGGTTCAAGAGGGTAGCCGGCAATCGTTCGCCCAGGCGCCGTTCCATCCCTACACCGACCTGCTGATCCACTCGGTACCGGAGATGCGTCAGGGTTGGCTGGAAAGTTGTGGCGCCACCACCTGCGGCACGCTGCCGGCGTTGGGCGCGCGCGCGGAGGGGCCGGAGCTGTGCACCTTCCTCAATCGCTGCCTGGCGCGGGTCGACGGCCTGTGCAACCACACCGCGCCGCCCCGGCGGATTATCGACGGCGGCAGCGAGGTGCTCTGTCATCACGACAGTGCCGAGTTGCTCAAGCGCCAACAGGATTCAAACAGCATGATCGTGGGAGCCTACGCATGAACGCGCGTTTCGTGAGGTTGGCCGAAAAGGGCCGGCCCGTCGTCAAATTGAAAGTGGATGGCGTCCCGGTCGAGGCGTTGCAGGGCGACACCTTGATGGTCGCATTGCTGACCCACGGCCCGGCGTTGCGCCAGTCGGAATTCGATCCGGGCAGCCGGGCCGGTTTCTGCCTGATGGGCGCCTGCCAGGATTGCTGGGTCTGGACCCGCGGCGGCGAGCGCCTGCGAGCTTGCTCCAATGAAGTGCGCGAAGGGCTGGACATCATTACTCAACAACCGGAGGCGATATGGCCACTGCGCGGCTGAACAGGCATCGAGTCGTCATTGTCGGCGCCGGACCGGCCGGCATCCGTTGCGCCCAGACCCTGGTCGCGGCGGGCTTCAAGCCGATCCTGCTCGACGAAAACCGTCGCGATGGCGGGCAGATCTACCGGCGCCAGCCCGAAGGGTTCACCCGCAGCTACGCCACGCTGTACGGCACCGAGGCGGACAAGGCCCGTGACCTGCACGAAAGCTTCGACCGCTTGCGCCCGCAGATCGACTACCGTCCGGACACCCTGGTGTGGAACCTGACACCCGGGCAATTGTGCTGCGTCAGCCAGGGCCAGCACACGACGGTGGATTACGACGCGCTGATCCTCTGCACCGGCGCCACCGACCGCCTGATGCCCATCGAGGGCTGGCAGTTGGGCGGTACCTACAGCCTCGGCGGCGCGCAGATCGCCTTGAAGGCCCAGGCGGTTTCCATCGGCCACCGCGTGGTGTTCATGGGCAGCGGACCGTTGCTGTATCTGGTCGCCAGCCAATACCTCAAGGCCGGCGCCAACGTCGCGGCAGTGCTGGACACATCGCCGCTGGGCCAGCGCATCAAAGCCTTGCCCAAACTCATGGCGCGCCCGAGCTTGCTGTTCACCGGCATGAAACTGTTGGCGCAGTTGTACCGGGCGAAGATTGCTGTGCACTTGGGTATTTCGCCGCTGCAAATTCTGGGCGAGGCGACCACCGGTGTCAGCGGCGTGCGGGTTCGTAGCGCGAGCGGGGAAACCTTGACGGTGGCGTGCGACGCGGTGGCGCTGGGTTATCACTTGCGCCCGGAAACCCAACTGGCCGACCTGGCGGGCTGCCGCCTGCGCTTTGACGAGGTCTCCAGCCAATGGCTGCTGGACACGGACGAGGAGGGGCGGACCTCGGTCAGCGGTGTCTACGCCGCCGGTGATGGTTCGAAGATCCGTGGCGCCGATGCAGCCGAGCATGCCGGGCGCCTGGTCGCCTTGGCGTTGTTGAGCGATCTGCAGCAGCCGGTGGACGCCGCACTCGTCGCCGAACAGCGCCAGGCGCTCAAGGTGATGGATGCGTTTCGCCTCGGCCTGGCCCAGGCGTTTCCCTGGCCAGCGGCACAAGCCAAGGCCTTGCCGGACGAGGCCATCGTTTGCCGCTGCGAAATGATCAGCGCTGGCGAACTGCGCCGCACGGTCAGCGAAAAGGGCGCCTGTGAAGTCAACCGGGCCAAGGCGTTCAGCCGGGTCGGCATGGGCCGCTGCCAGGGGCGTTATTGCTCCCAGGCCGGGGCCGAAGTGATTGCGGCAGCAGCGGGTGTTCAAGTGCAGGAGGTGGGGCGCCAGCGTGGTCAGGCTCCCGTGAAACCACTTTCGATGCTCACTCGGGAGGTGACGCCATGACGCTGAATAAAGCCGATGTGGTGATTGTCGGCGGCGGCCTGATGGGTTCGGCGGCAGCGTTTTTCCTGCGCCAACGGGGGCAGTCGGTGATCCTGCTGGAGCGTGACCAGATCGGGCAGTACGCCAGCGGCGTGAACTTCGGCAACGTGCGGCGCCAGGGGCGTTTTCTCGGGCAACTGGAACTGGCGAACCGGTCCTGGGCGCTGTGGAAACGCTTGCCGGAGCTGATCGACGACGACCTGGAGTTCATCGCCAGCGGGCACATGCGCGTGTGTTATCGCGAGGATGAAATACCCGAGCTTGAGGCTTACGCAGCGGCACCGGAAGCGGCGCAACTGGACTTGCAGATCTATCGCGGCAGCGAGCTGCATGCGCGTTTTCCGTTTCTCGGCAAGGACGTCAAGGGCGGCTCCTATGCGCCCCACGACGGTCACGCCAACCCGCGTCTGGCCGCCCCGGCCTTTGCGCGGGCGGCGCGGCGACTCGGTGCGCGCATCGAGGAACGCACCGAGGTGGCCGAGGTGCAGAAGGTCGGTGACGGATTCAGCATCAGCACCACCGATGGTCGTCAGTTCAGCGCCGCGCAACTGTTGATTACCGCAGGCGCCTGGGGCCAGAAGCTCTCGGCGCAGTTCGGCGAGCCGGTGCCGCTGGAGACCAACGGCCCGCAAATGGCCGTCACCGAACCGGTGCCTTATGCCTTGCCGACGGTGATCGGCGTGTACACCAAGATTCCTGAAGAAGTGATCTATTTCCGCCAGATTCCCCGGGGCAATATCGTCATCGGCGGCGGCTATCGCAGCAAGCCGGACATGCTCAACCGCCGGGCCTATGTCGAGCCGCGCAGCATCCTCAACCAACTGGACCAGATGCGTCGCCTGCTGCCGGGCGTCGGCAATCTCAACATCATCCGCGTGTGGAGCGGCATCGAAGGCTACCTGCCCGATTCACTGCCGGTGATGGGCCCCAGTGGCAACGTCGATGGCTTGTACTATGCGTTCGGCTTCAGCGGCCATGGCTTCCAGCTCGGTCCGGGCGTTGGCGATGTCATGGCTGAACTGATCAGCACCGGCAGCACTCGAACCTTCATCGAGCCGTTTTCCATCCGTCGGTTCGCCCTTTCCGCCGAGCAACGGAGCAAGGCCTCATGAAACCCCGCGTGTTAGCCATTTTCGAACGCCTGCTGGCGTTTGAAACGGTCTCTTCAGAATCGAACCTGGCCCTGATCGAGTACGTGCGCGAGCTGTTGCTGAGCAAGGGTATCGAGTCGCTGATCGTCAGGGATGAGAGCGGCAAGAAGGCCAACCTGTTCGCCAGCACCGGTCCGCGTGAGTTGCCCGGGGTCCTGCTGTCCGGCCACACCGACGTGGTGCCGGCGGCAGGGCAGGCCTGGACCGTTCCGGCGTTCCAGGCGACCGTGCGCGATGGACGGGTGTACGGGCGTGGCAGTTGTGACATGAAAGGTTTCATTGCGCTGGCCATCGACGCCATGCTCGATGCCGCTGACCACTCCTTGAACCGGCCATTGCAACTGGCGCTTTCCCATGACGAAGAGATCGGTTGCGTGGGGGTGCGGCGCTTGCTCGATGTGCTGCACCTGGCGCCGGTGCGACCGTTTCTGTGTGTGATTGGCGAGCCGACCAACATGCAGTTCGTGCTCGGCCACAAGGGCAAGGGCTCCTATCGCACCTACTGTCGCGGCCTGGAAGCGCACTCATCGCTGGCACCGCGCTCGGTCAATGCGATTCACGTGGCCTGCGACTTCATCGCGACGTTGCGCCAGAGCCAGCAGCAATTGCAGGAGCAAGGCGCCCAGGATGCGGATTACGACGTGCCCTACAGCACCGTGCATGTCGGGCAGATTGTCGGCGGCAAGGCACTGAATATCGTGCCGAACCTGTGCACCCTGGATTTCGAAGTGCGCAACTTGCCGGACGACGATCTGGACCTGTTCCTGGAGCAACTGCGCGAGCGCGCCGAGGTGATCGTGCGCGAGGCGAAAAAGCTCTCCAGCGTCGCGGACATCGAGATCGAAACCCTCAACGTCTATCCGGGCCTCGACACCCATCCGAGCGTCGAAGCCGTGCGCTTCCTGAAAAACTTCGCCACCCTGGACACCGGCACCGCCAAGGTCTCCTTCGGCACCGAAGGCGGCCTGTTCAAGCAGCGCCTGGACGTGCCCGTGGTGGTCTGTGGCCCAGGCTCGATCGAACAGGCGCACAAGCCCGACGAGTTCATCGAGATCAGCCAGATGGAGGCCGGGGAGCGGTTTCTGGAAGGGTTGCTCGGCTCGCTGAAAATCTAAGCCCTGCACAAAACAAAAGGTGGGAGCACTCCTGTGGGAACACACCTGTGGGAACACACCTGTGGGAGCACACCTGTGGGAGCACACCTGTGGGAGCAAAGCTTGCTCGCGATGAACGATGACACGGTCTTGATCGATGTCGCCTGATCCACCGCCATCGCGAGCAAGCTTTGCTCCCACAGTATTCAGTGTTCAGTGTTCGGTGCTTAGCCTGGGGCCTCGGTAGAGCCTGCCGTCCCACCTCGAAACTTCAGCATCCAACACTGCCCAAACCCCGCTTTCAGCATCCTGCCCCGTGGCATCTCCTTAGACTGGAATCACCTCGGAACAGGACGCGACCATGCTCAAGAATCGATTGAAAGACCCCAGCCTGTTGGCAGAACTCGCTTACATCGACGGCCAGTGGATCGGCGCCGACAACGCCGCCACCCTTGACGTCATTGACCCGGCCACCGGTCAGGTGCTCGCCCGTGTACCGGCGATGCAAGGCGTGGAAACCCGGCGTGCCATCGAGGCCGCCGAGCGCGCCTGGCCAGCGTGGCGCGCGCGTCCGGCGGCGGAGCGTGCAGCGCTGTTGGAGCGCTGGTATCAAGCCATGATGGACAACCTCGACGACCTCGCGCTGATCATGACCTGTGAACAGGGCAAGCCGTTGAACGAAGCCAAAGGCGAAATCCGCTACGGGGCCGGTTTCGCCAAATGGTTTGCCGAAGAGGCTCGTCGGGTCTATGGCGAGACCATCCCGGCGCCCAGCGGCGACCGACGCCTGCTTACGCTCAAGCAGCCGGTGGGTGTCTGTGCCGCGATCACCCCATGGAATTTCCCCAATGCGATGATCACCCGCAAGTGCGCACCGGCCTTGGCGGCCGGCTGCCCGGTCATCGTCAAACCCTCGGACCTGACCCCCTTGTCGGCCTTGGCCCTGGCGGTGTTGGCCGAGCGGGTCGGGATTCCGGCCGGCGTGTTCAATGTCGTGACGGGCATGCCGGCCGGTATCGGCGAAGAGCTGACCGGCAACCCGACGGTACGCAAGATTTCCTTTACCGGCTCTACGGCGGTCGGGCGCTTGCTGATGCGCCAGAGCGCCGAGCACATCAAGCGCTTGAGCCTGGAGCTGGGCGGCAACGCGCCGTTCATCGTGTTTGACGATGCAGACCTGGAGCAGGCGGTGGCCGGCATCATGCTCAGCAAGTTTCGCAACGCCGGCCAGACCTGCGTCTGCGCCAACCGCATCCTGGTGCAGGACGGTATCTACGAACGCTTCGCCGCGCGCCTGGTAGAGGAGGTGGGCAAGCTCAAGGTCGGCAATGGGCTGGAGGCTGACGTGATGATCGGCCCGCTGATCAACCTCGCTGCGGTGAACAAAGTCGCCCGGCACATCGACGATGCGTTGAGCCAGGGCGCGCGTCTGCTCTGTGGCGGTGTCCCCGAGGGCGACAGTCAGTTTGTCCAGCCAACGGTATTGGGGGAGGCCCACGCCGGGATGTTGCTGGCCAACGAAGAAACCTTCGGCCCGGTGGCTCCGCTGATGCGCTTTACTACTGAAGAGCAGGCCCTGGCCCTGGCCAATGCCACGCCTTATGGCCTGGGCGCTTATTACTTCACCCAGGACCTGCGCCGCTCATGGCGTTTCGGCGAGGCGCTGGAGTTCGGCATGGTCGGACTCAATACCGGGCTTATCTCCATGGAAGTCGCGCCCTTCGGCGGCATCAAGCAGTCGGGCCTGGGGCGCGAAGGCAGCAAGTACGGCCTGGACGAGTACCTTGAAGTCAAAGCCTTCCACATCGGTGGGTTGTGATGCGACCGTCATTTGAACAGACACCAGGGAGCCACGATTGATGAGCAAACCATTTCGAATCGCTGCGATTGCCGGCGATGGCATCGGTAAGGAAGTCCTGCCGGAAGGGCTGCGGGTACTGGAGCAAGCCGCGAAAAAGTGGCAGTTGTCGCTGGACATCGAAGTGCTCGATTGGGCCCATTGCGATTACTACCTGGAGCACGGGCAGATGATGCCCTCCGACTGGTTCGAACAACTCAAGGGCTTCGACGCGATCTACTTCGGCGCCGTGGGTTGGCCGGACAAGGTGCCGGATCATATTTCCCTGTGGGGCTCGTTGCTCAAGTTCCGCCGCGACTTCGACCAGTACGTGAACATCCGCCCGGTGCGGCTGTTTCCGGGCGTGCCGTGTCCCCTGGCCGGGCGCAAGGCGGGGGACATCGACTTCGTGGTGATCCGTGAAAACACCGAGGGCGAATACTCCTCCATCGGCGGCAAGATGTTCGAAGGCACCGAGCATGAGTTCGTGCTGCAGGAGTCGGTGTTCACCCGCCGAGGCGTCGACCGCATCCTGAAGTTCGCCTTCGACCTGGCCCAGACCCGACCGCGCAAACGCCTGACAGCGGCCACCAAGTCCAACGGCATCTCCATCAGCATGCCGTATTGGGACGAGCGCACGGCATTGATGGCCGAGCAGTACCCGGATGTGAAGTGGGACAAGCAACACATCGACATCCTGTGCGCTCGCTTTGTTTTGCAGCCGGACCGGTTTGATGTGGTGGTGGCGTCGAACCTGTTCGGCGACATCCTCTCCGACCTGGGCCCGGCCTGTGCCGGCACCATTGGCATCGCACCGTCGGCCAACCTCGATCCGGAGCGCCGCTACCCATCGCTGTTCGAACCGGTGCATGGTTCGGCGCCGGATATCTATGGGCAGAACATCGCCAACCCGATCGCGATGATCTGGTCCGGCGCCTTGATGCTCGATTTCCTGGGTAACGGCGATGAACGCTACCGCGCGGCCCATGATGGGATTCTCAAGGCCATCGAACAAGTAATCGCCGAAGGCCCCATCACCCCCGACCTGGGTGGACAAGGTTCGACCCAGGATGTTGGCCGGGCCATCGCCGCCGTGCTCTGAGGCTCGATCTAACCTGCGACACCTTTTGCCCGCTCACACTGCGGGCTTTTTTTTGCTGATCCGCCGCCACCCGCCAAAAACCCTTGTGGGAGCGAGCTTGCTCGCGAAAGCGGTGGATCAGCTTGCGATGATGTTGGATGTACCGCCGCCTTCGCGAGCAAGCTCGCTCCCACATTGGGTTCTCGGTTGGCCGCAGATTTCACCTCCACCCGCAACCCGTTGTGGGAGCAAAGCTTGCTCGCGATAGCGGTGGATCAGCTAGTGGTGATGTTGGCTGTGCCGCCGTCTTCGCGAGCAAGTGCTGCCATACACCGGATTACTTGACGACGTACACCTTGCGCACATAGACGCTGCTTTTCCAGGCACACGGTGCATTCAGCGGGACGAAAACGGTGTCGCCGGTGTTGACCGTCAAGTCGCTGCCATCGGCCGCCTGCAAGGTGACGCTGCCTTCGAGCAGGTGCATCAGCTCATGCAGTTTGTGCGGTCGTGACTTGCGGGTGTAGGGCGTCGAGTCCCAGATACCGATGCGCAGGTTGCTCGCTTCTTCGACAAACAGATTGTGCGAGCGACATTGCGGCGGCGGGCTGAGCAGGATCTCGTCATCCGGGGCAGCAGAAGGCGAGAGCAGGGTGTGGGCGGGGAGTGCCGTCAGCCCGGGAAGGTGCGCTTCGATGCGTTGGGTCTCGGCACAGAAGGCCCAGAGCGAGCCGGGCTGCGCCTCGACCTCAAGTGCCGTGCCCCGACCGATCACCGCGCTTTCACCCGGCTTGAGCTGCAGTGTCTGCCCCTGGCTGCGCAGCGTCACTGCGCCGGCGTGCACCACGAGCGTCTCACTGAAGGGGTATTCATCGACGCTGAACAGCCCATTCGCCCGGACCACGCCGGCAGCCATGCCATCCGCCCCGGCATAGGCGATGAGTCGGTCGAACGGATCGTTGGCGCCCAGCGAGCCCGGGGTGAACGGGGTTGAGGCAAGACTGCCATCGGCGTGTGCCAACAGCACTGCAGTGGGTTCGAGCATGAAGATGATTCTCCAGGGAAGCGTTGAGGGGAGTGTGGGTTTCAGCCAATGGCCTGGGTCACCGGCGCAAATTGTCGAACCGCACCGCTCGCCTGCGGGGGCGTGCCCCGTGCCATTTGGGCGACGGTGTCGACCTGCTTGAGCCCGGCCTCTTCCAGCCAAGGGGCCAGGCCGCTGCTTGAAGGGATGTCGATGCGAACGAATGCGTCCGGCACCTGAGCCAGCAGCACGGCGATCAAGTGTTGGGCCTGTTCCAGGTTCTGGGCGATGACCGGGCCAATGCAGCGGCCACGGCCGAAGGGGCGCAGCAGGGCGAAGGCGCACAAGTGACCGTCGCGCTCGATACCCGCTGAATGTTCAACGACCTCGAACAGGTCATTGAGCACAACGCTCCGCTCCAGCCCGCTCCCGGCATTGGCCAGTTGGATCAGCTCGGCGTGATCGGCTGCGCTCAGCTCGCGGCAGCGCTCGCCGGCGGCCAGTTCCAGTGGGGCCGGAACCAGCGCTTGCCCTTGGTGCTGCTGGATATGCCCAAAATCAACGAACCCCTGACTGGCATACAGCGGGGCACCGGCCAGGGTCGCGTTGAGGATGGCGGTTCGCGAGCCGCAAGCTTCGATTGCCAGTTCCATCAGCTTGCGACCGATTCCCTGGCCCTGGTACTCATCGTCGACAATCACCAGGCCGATGGTGGCGTAGTCCCCCTGGGCGCAGGTGAACGCCGTTCCGATCAAACGACCCAGGTCTTCCACGACAAACCCCTGGGCGACGCGTTGCAACATCGCCCAGTCTTCCAGGCGATGGGGCCATTTCAACTGCACGGACAAGGCATGGGCCGCAGGCACGTCGGTGGCGGTCATGGCGCGATAGAAATACGTGGGGCGTTGCGAAATGGACATGGCTGATCACCATAAAATAAGGGACGAAATCGGATGGATATGTGCGCTGAAAGTCTTTGTATCTCACCTGCCACCGGGCCTGGCAAGGGCGGCACATCGATTCGGTATCTTGCGTAAGCAACGGCCCTGCCGGCCACATTTCTTGCTCAAATCAGACGCTTGGCCAGCAGTAAATACCGGGTCGTTTTTTCGCTGTTCAGATCGAAACCAGAGGCCGTCAGGGCTCAATAGCTGCGCTCACGATCAACCAGGCCCAGCATCGATTCACCCCGTTGATGCCGGCGGATGTTCTCCAGCAACACGCCAAAGGCACTTTCAGGCTGAGTCATCGCCGCGATGTGCGGGGTCAACAGTATGTGGGGATGGTGCCAGAAGGGATGGTCCGCTGGCGCCGGCTCCTGCTCGAGGACATCCAGCACCGCGGCGCTGAGTTGGCCGTCGGCAAGGGCTTCAAGCAGGTCCTCTTCCACCAGGTGCCCACCTCGGCCCATGTTGACCAACGCTGCGCCCTTGGGCAGGTGTTGGAACAGCTGGCGGTTGAGGATCCCTCGGGTCTGTTCGGTCAACGGCAGGACGCACAGCACAATCTCGCATTGACCGAGAAAGGCCGGCAGTTGCTCCTCACCAGCAAAGCACGCCACCCCCTCGATGTGATGCTCGCTGCGGGCCCACCCGGACAAGGCAAAACCAAAGGTCTTCAAGGTGGCAAGTATCTGCCGTGCCTGCAAACCCAGGCCCATGACGCCCACCCGGCGTTGCCCGGCCGGCACCAGCCGGTGTGCTCGCCAGCACCGTTCGGCCTGTTGCTGGCGATAGCGCAACATGTCCCGGTGCAGGCTGAGCACGGCGAAACTGGCGTACTCGCACATGCCTTGGCTAATGCCGGGGTCGAGCAAGCGCACCACCGGCAGCGTCGTCGGCAAGCGGCTTAGGTCGAGTTGATCCACGCCGGCTGACAAGGCGAATAGCACTCGCAGATTCGGCAACAGCGTTTCGATGTCGTCCGGTGCCTGCCAGGCCGCCAGGTACTGGATATCCCGCAGGTCGCCGATGTCTGGCCAGGCACGCCATTCGATGTCCGGCGCGTGTTCGGCGAACAGGCGCCGCCAGTGTTCGCCGCGTACCGGGTCAGCTTTATAGAGCAGGGCCATGGGTCACTTCTCGCCTGAAATCAAGGAGCCCCTAGCATGCCTCAATGCAAGAGCAGGATCTGTCGAAAGGGCCGGTGTAGCAGCATCACGCTGCGTTGCAAGGTGCCTCTTGCGGCAGATTCCATGGGGCTGGAATGCCTCTGGAGGATTCTGCTGTTTGCCGGGGTGTAAACAGTCGATCCGAATTTCTCAACGACCAAGTTCGGCTTAGACAATCGCGTCGAACGCTTAACCTGTGAACACACCGCAGCCGCTTCCTGGGTGCGAGGCTCACGATGGGAAATGCCAATGAACAGTAAAGTCGAAGAAACCCCAAGTTTGCTCCGTCAGCGTGATCAATTCGTGCCACGTGGCCTGGTCACCGCGCACCCGTTGGTGATCGATCGGGCCCAGGGCTCGGAATTATGGGACGTGGACGGCAAGCGCTACCTGGACTTCGTCGGCGGCATCGGTGTGTTGAACATCGGCCACAATCACCCCAAGGTCGTCGCGGCCGTGCAGGCCCAGCTGCAGAAGATCTCCCATGCCTGCTTCCAGGTCGTGGCCTACAAGCCTTACCTGGACCTGGCCCAGCGCCTGTGCGAAATGATCGGCGGCCAGCATGCCTATAAAGCCGCATTTTTCACCTCGGGTGCCGAAGCGGTGGAAAACGCGGTGAAGATCGCCCGGGCCCACACCAACCGCTCGGCCGTGATTGCCTTTCGCGGCGGGTTCCATGGCCGGACCTTGCTCGGCACTACGCTGACCGGCATGAGCCAGCCGTATAAACAGAACTTCGGTCCGTTCGCCCCGGAGGTCTTCCACACGCCGTATCCGAATGCCTATCGCGGCGTCACCAGCGCGATGGCGCTCCAGGCACTGGACGAGCTGCTGGCCACTCAAGTGGCACCTGAACGGGTCGCAGCGATCATCATCGAGCCGGTGCAGGGCGATGGCGGTTTCCTGTCGGCCCCCGTCGAGTTTTTGCAGGGCCTGCGCGCATTGACGCAAAAGCATGGCATTGTGTTGATTCTCGATGAAATCCAGACCGGTTTCGGTCGCACCGGTAAATGGTTCGGCTTCCAGCACGCCGGCATCCAGCCGGACCTGGTCACGGTCGCCAAGAGCCTCGCCGGTGGCTTGCCGCTGTCGGGCGTGGTTGGCAAGGCCGAGATCATGGACGCTCCACTGCCGGGAGGCCTGGGCGGTACTTACGGCGGTAATGCGCTGTCGTGCGCGGCGGCGCTGGCGGTGATCGAGGCGTACGAGCAGGAACAGCTGCTGGCCCGTGGTGAAGTCCTGGGTGAGCGCTTGCGTCAGGGCCTGTTGCATCTGCAAACCCGTTACCCGCAGATCGGCGACGTGCGCGGCAGCGGCTTCATGCTGGCGATCGAACTGATCAAGCATGACGACGCGCGCACCCCGGACGCCGACCTGAACCAACGCCTGATCGACGAAGCCCGGGCCGGTGGTTTGCTGGTGATCAAGTGCGGGGTGTACCGCAACGTCTTGCGCTTCCTGGCGCCGCTGGTGACCAGCGAGGCGCAGATCGACGAAGCGTTGCAGATTCTCGACGGCGCCTTGGCACGCGTCCTGGGCTGACGCCCGCGTTCATGACGTTTGCCTGGGCGATCGTCAGTGGCGGTTGTTAATGGAGCATTGATCGATGGGACATCATCGGAGGCTTTACAGATGAGGCTGACTGAATATCGGGCGTTGTTGATCGACTGCGATGAGGTCCTGGTGGATCGGGACTCCGGCGTCTGGACGGCGTTGCAACCGTTGCTGGAAAACCATGGCGAGCCGTTGGACAAAGCACAGGTGCTCGCCGATTTTGACGAGGTGCTGCAAGCCTTGTACCCGCGTTTCGGCGAATTGGGCTTCAGCGGCTTGCTGTGTTTCGCCCACCGTCAATTGGCCGAGCGCTGGAAGCTCAAGGTCAGTTGGGAGGAGGGCATGAGCTTCGCCCGCTCGGCTGCCGGTTGGACGCTGTTCGAGGATGCGCCGGGTGCGATGCTCTACCTGCGCAAGTTCTATCGGTTATTGGTGCAGGGGGATCGCGATGCCGAGGACCGGGGCGTGTTGTGCGAGCGCCTGGGCATCGAGCCTGATGATTTTATTTCGCTGGCGAGCGACCCGTTGCAGGATCACGATTGGTTGGCGGCCAATGGCCTGAGCGCCGAGACGATTCTCCAGGTGACCCGTCCCGGCGCCCACCCACGGTCGGTTGGGGCTGTCTGCCTGATCTGCCGCAACGCCGACATGTCTCCCGCGCCCTGTGCGGCGGACTACTGCATCAACAGCATGGCTGATCTGGTCGCTCAGCATCAGCTGTCCTTACGACGCTGATTTTGTTAGAAGATTGTCTTACAAACGGCAGGCAAGAGGTATGCGATGGAAGGTTTAGCGAAACTGGACCGGATCGACATCAGCATTTTGGTAGAGCTTCAAAAAGATGGTCGCATGACCAACGTCAGCCTGGCCGATGCCGTGGGCTTGTCCGCCAGCCCGTGCCTGCAGCGGGTCAAACGACTGGAGTCGTTGGGGTACATTTCCAGCTACAAGGCCCATCTGAACCTGGCCAAGATTACCGATTCGGTAACGGTCTTCACCGAAGTCACCCTGAGCGACCACAAGCGTGAGGACTTCGCCAAGTTCGAATCCAACATCCGCCTGGTGGATGAAGTACTCGAATGCCACCTCATCAGTGGCGGCTACGACTACCTGGTGCGCTTCATGACCCGCAGCATCCAGGACTACCAGGACGTGATGGAAAGCCTGCTGGACAAAAACATCGGCATCTCCAAGTACTTCAGCTACATCGTCATCAAGTCACCGGTGCGCAAGGATGAGATTCCATTGCGTAAGTTGTTGCGGCATTGAACCCGAGATCCATCCTGGAGCAACTGTGGGAGCGAGCTTGCTCGCGAAGGCGTAGGCAGATTCAGCATTGAGGTAAGCTGATCTACCGCCATCGCGAGCAAGCTCGCTCCCACAAGGGATCTGGGCTTTTATTCCTTGAGGAAGGTCAGCAGATCCTGATTGAGGCGATCCTTGTGCGTCTCGGTCAAGCCGTGCGGCGCGCCAGGGTAGACGATCAGTCGAGCGCCCTTGATCAGCGCCGCCGAGGCTCGGCCTGAAGCGTCGATAGGCACGATCTGGTCGTCATCGCCATGAATCACCAGTGTCGGCACATCGAACTTCTTCAGATCGCCGCGGAAGTCGGTCGCCGAGAATGCCGCGATCGAGTCATAGGTATTCTTGCTGCCACCCTGCATGCCTTGCACCCAGAACGACTGGATCAGCCCTTGGGATGGCTTGGCGCCCTTGCGGTTGTAGCCGTAGAACGGGCCCGAGGCGATGTCCAGGTACAGCTGCGAGCGGTTCTCCAGGGACGCCTTGCGCAGGCCATCGAACACCTCGATAGGCAAGCCACCAGGGTTGGTGTCTGTCTTGAGCATCAACGGCGGGACAGAGGACACCAGCACGGCTTTCTTCACTCGAGCGGTGCCGTGACGGCCGATGTAGCGAGCCACTTCACCGCCCCCTGTCGAGAAGCCCACCAGGGTGACGTCCTTCAGGTCCAGCGCTTCAATCACCGCCGCCAGGTCATCGGCGTAGTGATCCATGTCGTTGCCTTCCCAAGGCTGGCTGGAGCGACCGTGACCGCGACGATCGTGAGCCACCACGCGATAACCCTTCGAGGCGAGGAACATCATCTGGCCTTCCCAGCTGTCGGAGTCCAGTGGCCAGCCGTGGCTGAAGGTCACGACCTGACCATCGCGCGGGCCCCAGTCCTTGTAATACAGCTGGACACCATCCTTGGTGGTGATGTAGCTGGCGGACTGGACCACGCTGCCGACAGCAGACGCACTGGCAGCGGCCTGGACAGGCGACGCGGCCTCGGCGCTGAGGGTGGCCAATGCCAGGGTGGCGACAGCGAGGGTGCGGTTGAATGTGTTCATCGTTTCTCTCTCCATAAGGTCGGTTTGATCTGCGGCGATCGTCGTCGATCGCGTTGGTGGGCAGATTAGAGAGAGAGGCCGTGGACGAGAACGGCGCCGGTATCGATAGCAACTATTGGAAAATTCCAATAGCTGCGTTTCGCTTCGGTTGCGAGGTGAGTCTTCGTGGCGAGGGAGCTTGCTCCCGCTGGGTGGCGAAGCCGCCCCAAACGGTCACACGTGTAAAAGCGGCAATGTCTTCAGGCCATTTGGCGTTTGAATATGCGCAACCAGGTAGGGTGCCGAAGGCGCTTGCAGTGCATGAAGATGGACCGGGCCAGAAAAGTTCATGGCCGTCAGGATCGCTTTGATTTTTTCCGGATTCGTATGAAAGACATCCAGTGCCAATAGCGTGCAGCCCTTGTCCTGGAGCATGTCCGCCGGATGAGGCCCAGGTGCCCATTGAATGAGGGTGGGGATTGATCCATCCATGGGAAGGCTTCCATCAGCCGGTACGGTTATTTGCCAATTCAATGTTCCTCTCGTCATGGGTTCGACATCCCCGACAAGTCCAGGGCAGGCATCACGAGCCGCATGGATATCATCGGTGCGTGCCACCCAGGTCGCCAGGCGTGCCGGCGAATGGGGGGCCAATTGATCAAGGCCGAACCAGCGTGCCCGGTCCGGACGTATGGCGGACGGGTCCACGGCAATCACTTCGAGGTAGAGCCCGGGGCCAAGGTGCAGCAGCCTGTTATGGGTGCCCATGCGTGAATGGACTCCGCCAGGTTGAAGGGCGACGCCCAATGCGTCAGTCACGAACGCGCAGCCGGTATCGAGGTCCGTTGCCACGATGACGAGGTGATCGATGGTGGTTTTCATGTGTTCATCCATCCGTGGGTTGGGAAGTATCTGTCGCCATCAACCAAAAGAAGGCATCGGCCCCAGCGAGTGCAAGATCCACATGACCGCCGCCACCGCTGCCAGCACTGCGACCACAATACCGATCAGCACCCATTTCAGGATTTTCTGCCCTTTCGACGGCTGGGACCTTGGCGCGTGTGCCTCTACCATGTACTGAATTTCCCCGGCGCATCGCGGGCAAGCAGCAGTGTCGTAAGGGAGGAGGAACCCGCATTGATCACAGTTTGTCATGTCGTCACTTCGAGGCTCAAAGGAGGGGTAGCCCTTTATGGGCTTGTTAAAACGGACCGAAAGCGCGTGGCGTCAGTCGCTTAATATTTGTAGACGATGCCCAGCCTGCCCATGATCTCCAGGGCGTTGATCAGGCCCAGACCGTTCATGGGCAGGCAGGCGAAGGCCTGGTATTCATCGAAGTGCGTGCCGATGGCCAACAACTTCAAGTCATGGGCCTCCAGCTGGGCGTTGAAATACTGCAGGAGCGCACGCTCCCAATCGTTGGCGCGGTTGATAGCATCGATGGCTTTACGCTCAGGCGCAGGGATTTCAATGCCCAGTTGCCGCAGCGGGGCGAGGGCATTGACGGCATCGACCCCGTAGGACGACCACTCCTTCCATTCGAACCCCGCCAACTGATTGGCCTCGGTGAGCGCTGACTCAACCTGCGTCCAAGCCCAATCCCACTGCCCGGTAGGCACCGGGATGTTTTGAATGAGCGCCTGCGCGCGCGCCTCGTCGAACAGGCAATCAAACAGATCGGCCAGGGTCTCGGCCAAATCGGGCTGAGGCCCTTGCTCCTGGGTGTCCAGGTCGTGGCTCAAGCGCTGCCACAGGCTACCGAGCTCGGCCCAGTCCTCGTCGTCCATGTCGTCATCGATCACCTGTGCCTTATGGCCGCGCGAGTAGTTATCCAGCCGCGTCTTGCGCACGCGTACGCTGCCCTCGGCGAGATCGACCTCATAACTGCGGTAATCCAGGTAGTTGGTCTGGAAAACGATGCGGTCAGCAAACACGTCATGGACGAGGCTTTCCTCAGCGTCGAAATACGCCGCGCCTTCGACGTTGCCATGGGCGGTGATGATGCGTTGAAACGACAGTGGGTCGATTGGATTCATGTGGGCGGGGTCACAGGGAGAAGGGCGAAAGGGGAGCGCCGCGTACGCTGGCCGATATCCGGATCGCGCTGATCGTACACCAAGGCCTGGGGGTTGCTAAGGGGCGGAATGTGGACTGCGTCAACTGTTGGGCGTGTGTTTGGGTCTATGCTTACCTTGCCCCCTTGAATCAGGCTTCATCCATGTACAAACACCGAACAATCCGGCGGGAGAACACGTGAGACATTCGACACCGGCTGCAGCGCTGCTCTGCCTGTTGCTCGGCACGGTTGATGCCGGGGCCGAGGAGTATCAAGTCATCACCGAAGAGTGGGCACCGTACAACTATCAGGAAAACAATCAGCTCACCGGCATGACCACCGAGATCGTCCGGGCCATCATGGCGCTCACCGGGAATGACTTCGAGGTGCTGTTGCAGCCGAGTATGCGAGCCACCCAGGTACTGAAGACGCGACCCAAGACCATCATGTACTCACTGTTCCGCACACCGGAGCGCGAGCCATTGTACAAATGGGTCGGACCGATCGTGGAAGAGTCCATCCATCCCTATCAACTGGCCAGTACGCCGCCGGTGAACTCCCTGGAACAACTGCTGCGTGCCCCGCAGATCACCACCCGCCACGCCGGCCTGGTGCCGCAGATGTTGCAGTCGCTGGGCTTCAACAACCTGGATAAAAGCGCCACCGAGAGCAAGCTGCTTTACCGCATGCTGCTTGCCGGACGCACCAACATCATCATCGGCGACACCGATGCGGGCGTGGCTTACTACAGCCGTCAGTTGAACATCGCGCCGGGCACGCTGCGGCGAATTCCTATCGAACTGTATCGCTCGTCGCTGTACATCGCCTTCAGCCCTGACAGTGACGATGAAGTGGTGGCGGCGTGGGCCAGTGCGTTAGAGCAGTTGCGGCGTTCCGGGGAGTTGGAGCGGATTCAGCGGCGGTATGAGGGGGCGGTTGGACAATGAACGCACGGAACCGGCGAAAGCCGGTCCCAGGTATTAATACGGCTTTCTACGCTCATAATGGTTATCATCCTTGAGTGACAAAATATGTACCAAGGCTCTGAAAACTAAAGGGAAATAGACCAATGCCCAAGGCGGTTTTCGTCAGTAGAACTATTTTGTTTGGCGACTGTGATCCGGCAGGAGTGGTTTACACACCGCGATTTTCATATTTTTCAGTAGAGGCTATCTATGTGGCACTCGATGAATGGCTGGGCACGCCCGGTCTTAGAACCCTGATGGGCTTTGAGATATTGCCGCCCGTACGCGCCATGTCAATGGAGTTTCTGATGCCTTTGACGTGGGATGATGAGTTGTCTATCAAAGTCAGCGTGGCGAAGTTGGGCGTTCATTCGTTCACGTTTTTGGTCGAAGGGTTCATTGTTAATGGGCCCTTATCTTTTGTGGCGAATGTCACTCATGTATGTGTCTCGCCGGAAACCAAAGAAGTTGTAGCCGTTCCCGCGCAACTGAGAGCGCTTCTTTCATAATCCGCTGGAAAGATGTTCGTCCGGACATGAGAAATCGGGGTCATAGGAAATCGGGGTCAGACCACGGTAAAAAACGCGGGAAATCGGGGTCAGACCACGGTAAAAAACGGACCCATTCATGTGTGAGTTTTGTCCTCTACCGTCTTCAAGTGGGCCGCAGGTACCGACTCCACCAGCCAAACGCCATTGTCCGCCTGAAAGAACCGAACCCCTGCCTCTCTCATACCCTGTACATCAACAGCGAGTAGTACAGGTTGTCCATAGCGCTTGCCAACGGCCATTGCTGTTTCGGGACTTTCAGTCAGATGGACATGGTGCCGACTGCCTGGAATCAAGCCCTGCACCTCGATGGAGGCCATGAAGCGGCCGGCGGTTCCGTGATAGAGCTGGGCAGGTGGTGTTTTTTCGACGTGTTGCACCTGGACCTGCCCGGTGCTGTGACCTTGTGCGGCTCGGATGCGTTGACCATCTTCAGAGAGCGTGAAACGCTTCTTTTCGTTGGTCTCGACCACCTCGTGCAGCATCTGGTAGTCGAAGGTATGGCCATGTTGGTTGGCGTTCGAAATCAGATTATCAATGTCGGCCCAACCGTCGCGGTCCAGGACGAGCCCCATGGATTCGGGGGCATGGCGTAGTACGTAGCTGAGGAGCTTGCTGATGTCGTCACGTTGTTTCTTGTTCAAGGAAAGGTCCTTTTTCATTGGCTGATTACAGATAGTACTGTGCTTGGCGGCATGGAGGCACTCAAACGAACGTTACCCGGAGGCCGAAGCGGGCTCATTCTGAGTGATGTTGAGTTGATATCACTCAGTTGCGTTGGTACTATCCGCGGCGGAGTAGTTGAGCATCGGTAAGCTCACCCGCCCTTTACTTAAGCTTCGGCTTTACATTATCCGCGGGGGAGAAGAAGTTTTCTCCATGCCGGTTCGAATCCGGCCTACTTCACGTTAAGCAGCAATATGACGAGCACTATAATTTTACGTACGCGAGCTTTGAAGCTGTTCCGTACCAAGCTTGGCAATCCGGTGCGAAACCTGAACAGTGTCGTGATCGGTTTATGCGGGGTCGGTGCAGGAATCGCGTTGAAACCCAAGGATCTTGCTGTTAGTTGGGCTCCTGGTGATCTCATCCAGGCTGAGCGTGAGGCAAGAGGGTTTGCAATAAAGTCTTTGATGGTAACGGCCTGTGATGCCTTGGATCATTACCTTGAAGACTTAGGCGTTGGTCCGAGCCCATTGGCTGATATGACCTTACGTTCAGTGCTGAGAAAAGAGCCTCAGATTATCCAAAGGGGCCAGGCGCTCACGCCAAGCGGCATATCAATGCTCGAGACGCGACTGAATGAAGTCATCGATCGCCCATCCGAGATCAAGTCTGTCCTGCGTGATTTTTCGGAAAAGTTCTGTGGCAAACAAAAAACGCTATCGTTGAATGCTCGTTGTGGTGGGCTTTTTTCCCACGCTCAAACCTTGAACGGACCTGCCATTTCCGCCATTCCTCTAAGACCGTCCTATCACTCGGCTGTGGTCCTATTGGTTGCATGGCGCAATGTACTCGTACACGACATGGATACGGATCCGCTAGATCCCAAGGTCGTTTCGGACTTGATCGCGGATAAGGAGTATCTGGCTGCCGAGCATGCCGGTATAGACTTCGAAAAAACCCTTGAGCGATACAGTTCTAAGAGCGAGCCATCTCTTAAGGATATTTCTACACTCGTTTCCATACTCATGCGGTATCTAGCCGCAATTGATGCTCGGCTAATCGCATCCTGCGATCTTGGTAGATTTGTTCAAGAGGCCGTTTGCGAGGAGCTGAACTTGCGTGGCGCGCCAGAAGATACCCTGCGGAAGTGGGCAGGCAAGAGCTATCCTGAGCGTATTTCAAAGGCGCTTAGAATGGTCGGTAACCATGGCTTCGTTTCCACAACTTTTGACAGAAAGAAAAAAGCTATCCTGGACGCGTGATCGCGAAGCAGGACATGAGTTTTCTTGATGCTAATAATTTCAAGGAACTTTCAAGCTTGGTTTTTCCAGATATTTGTAAAGGTAACTAGATCGCGCCAAAATCGCAGAGTCGGGTCAGACCACGGCTGTCAAGTTATAGTCTGATCCGGATTTTCTGCTGAGGCATAGGTCTCTGCATGCTACAGGCCAGTTCAATTCCGGATATATAGGCAGTGACAGAATCAGGCGCCTGATGAAGCCAATCGCGGCAGACGTTCTACCGCTCTTGATAGTACTGCGCTCTACGCCTGGCCTCTTCCCGCTCCATTTCCTCATAATGCTTGCGTTCTTCCCGCTCCCTCTCTTGATGGCGCTCGCGGTGTTTCCTGTCTGCGGCTCGATCCATTTCCCGCTGCTGCTCCCAGTGGCGCCTGTTTGCCTCTCGATAGTCCTGGTTCCGATCACCGGCAAATGCACCCGCTGAGGTGAAGCCAATCCAGGTGAGTGCAAAAATGGCAGCCATTTTCATGTACTTGTCTCTCTAGCGCAGATGTGTGCGGGAGGTGAAATTTGCGGCTTCCGGTAGACCATGAGGATGGTCGCAAGTGCATTGCTATGGGTTGAAAAGGGGACGCTCCAAGTTACGTCCCCTTTTTTCTGCTTTCTAGAAGCTGTACTTGGCGGTCAGCATCATATTGCGAGGGTTGCCGTAGGAGTCACCGCCATAGCTCACGGAGTTGGCGATGGTCGAGTAGTACCTGCGGTCGAAGATGTTGTTGGCGTTGACCTGCAAGTCCAGGTTCTGGCTGACCCGGTAGCCGGCCATCAGGTCGGTGATCGCGTAGCTGCCCTGTTCGAGGCGGTATTTGCTGCCATCAGCCAGCAGGATGTCGTTGTACATGCGGCTCTGCCAGGAGACGTTGCCGCCCACGCGCAGTTTTTCCAGCGGGCCCTGGAAGTGGTAGCTGGTGGTCAGCTTGAACAGATGCTCCGGCGTGTCGGTGTCGAACTGCTTGTTTACGTTCTGTGGGTTGGCGGCGTCCTTGATAGTGTGTGTTCGTGCGTAGGTGTAGCCACCGCCGACTTGCCAGTTTTCGGTCAAGGCGCCTTGCAGTTCGAAGTCGATACCCTGGCTGCGAATCTCGCCGGAGGCTTCATAGCAGGTTGCCTGTGGGCAGTTTGCTGTAAACAGTTGCACGGCGCGGTTTTCCTGGTCGACGCGGAACAGCGCCACGCTCGCATTCAGCGCGCCATCAAAATATTCGCCCTTGATGCCGACCTCGTAGTTCTTGCCGACGATCGGCTTGACCGGGCTACCGGAAGTATCCTTGGAGCTCTGCGGCGTGAAGATATCGCTGTAGCTGACGTAGACTGAGTGATGCTCGTCCAGGTCGTAGATCAAGCCGGCGTAACGGGTGAGGTTACGGGTGACCTTGTAGTCGCCATCGCCATCCCGGTTATCGTAGTCGTACCAGTCCAGGCGCCCGCCGAGGATCAGCTTCAACGGGTCGGCCAGGCTCAGGCGTGTGGTGAGGTAGACGCCATCCTGAGTGGTCACTTCGCGCTGGTTGTTGGTGTGGACGAAGTCCGGTTTACCCGCATTGAACGGCCAGTTGGTGTCGTACGGGCTGTAGTTGTGGGTGGTCATGTCGTAGATGCGCTTGCTGGCGCCCACCACCAGTTCATGGCTGCGTCCGAACGCCTCGAAGGGCCCGCTGGCGAATGCGTCTACTCCGGCCTGGTTTTCATCGAAGTCGGCCTGGTAGACCGTGCGGGCCAGTGTGTTGTTGACCCAGCGCGATTGGTAAGAGCCGGAGAACAACGCGTTCTGTTCGGAGTAGTTGGCGTTGACCTGAAGGTTCCAGTCATTGGCCAGGCGATGACGGACTTCGGCGAATACGGTGTTGATCTCCTGATCCTTGTTCTCCCAATCCGTCCCCGGATTGTAGGAACGTGGCAGGTCCAGATGATGGCCGTCCTGGCCGATCATCGAAGAGCCCCAGAAGTAATTGGTCTTGTCCTTCTGATGGGAAAATCCCAGGGTCAGGGTGGTGTCTTCGCTCAGGTCCGCTTCGGTGACGGCATAGAACAGGCCGTGGTCCTCCTCGACATTGTCGATGAAGCTGTTGGCGTCCTGGTAAGAGGTCACGACCCGGCCGCGCAGCGTGCCACTGTCGTTGAGGGGGCTGGAGGCGTCGACTTCGCCACGGTAGTCGTCCCAGCTGCCGGCCGCACCGGTCAGGGTGACTTTCTGCTCGGCCAATGGCCGCTTGCGGATCAGGTTGATGGCGGCCGAAGGGTTGCCTGCACCTGTCACCAGGCCGGTGGCACCGCGCACCACCTCGACTCGATCGAACATGGCCAAGTTAGGCTGGGCGCCAACGTTAACGCCGTTGTAGCCACTCGGGATGCCGTCATACATCAAGTTGTCGATTTCAAAACCGCGTGCCTTGTAGATCTGCCGACCAGGGCCAGAGGAAAAGTCCAGGAACAAACCGGGCGTCGCCTTGACCACGTCGTTGATGTCGGTCATCACCTGGTCATCCATGCGCTGGCGCGTAATGACGGTGACGGCTTGTGGGGTTTCACGCATCGTCAGCGGGAGTTTGGTCGCGGTCGACATCGCGCCGGTGGTGTAGGACTCGGTGCCTTCCGTGGTACTCCCCAGTTGGCCGCTCCCGGAGACCTCGGTTGCGTCTAGTTCCAGGGTGGCGGGTGGGGTGGTGCTGTTGTCATCGGCAAAGGCTGGGGCGAGGGTGGCCATGCAAATTGCCATGGCCAGAAGATTGCGGGCAGGGGTGAAGTGACGTGGCGGGGTGGCACAAGTCGACATGGATAGATCCTTAGATACTAATGCGTGTGAGAGTAATTCGCATTAAGTATCACAGGATTCATCTAAGCGATAAAGTTTGTTGCGGTTGGAGTAGGCGGTGCGCAGGGTGCACCGCCACCGTACAGTCATCCACGATGGCCGTCGTACCCCGCACAAACTTGAAGGCTAGTTGCCCCGGCCACCACCAAACGACCATTCATCGCTGGCCGTAGTGGTGATCACCACCATTACATCCTCCGCGTCGAGACCTGGAGCTCGCCTCAGTTTCTCGACCAGGTCGCGGTAGAAACGCTGTTTCGTCTCGACGCTTCGAGGGCGGCCAGCGGTAATCGTGATCAGCACAAAGTCATGGCTACGCGGCCCACCCAGGTAGTCGGGATCAAATATCAACTCGCCCACTTCATGTTGGTGGATGACCTGGAAGCGATCGGTCTTCAGCACCTCGAAGCTATCAACCAAGGCATCGTGCAGCCCTTGGGACAATGTTTGTAGATACTCGGCCGACTTCCCCCGGTGCAGTGAAATACGTGAAAACGGCATAACAGTTATTCCCATGGCTAAAGCGACAGGGGGGAAAACTATCAAGTCGCGATAGTTCCGAATATCAGATTTAATAGAGGTGATCATCCCAAATTAGTGGACTATTCAATGCGCCGTCCGACCTTCGATCTTGATGTATTGCGTACTTTCGTCACCGGCGTGGAGTTCAACAGCTTTGCCAAAGCGGCGGATCGTCTCGGTCGATCGACTTCTGCCGTGAGCGCTCAATTGAAGAAACTTGAGGAGCAGATCGGTACTCCGGTACTGGCCAAATCCGGTCGAGGGTTAGTCTTGACGCCCGCAGGTGAATCACTGCTCAGTCATGCCCGTCGGTTGCTGGAACTGAACGACGGCATTTTCCAGACCCTGCATGAAAGCCAAACCGCGGGGACAATTCGCCTCGGGCTTCAAGAAGACTTTGGGGAACATTTACTGAGCGAGATTCTTCGACGCTTCGTCCAGACTTACCCGATGGTGATTCTCGAGGTCAGGATCGCGCGTAACGCCGAACTGCTTGCGTTGGTCGAAAGTGCTGGCCTGGACTTGGCCCTGACATGGGACACAGGGCATATGTCGCCCTATGCCACGCGGCTGGGCGAAACGCAGATGCACTGGATCGGGGCTCGTGACATGCCGTCACTTACCCGCCTTGCTGACTCACCGCTGCCATTGATCATGTTCGACGCGCCTTGCGTATTGCGTAGCGCTGCCACACAGGCACTGGATGTCGCGAAAATTCCCTGGCGAATCGCCCTGACCAGCCCCAGCGTCGCGAGTATCTGGGCGGCCGTCGCCGCCGGTTTGGGCTTGACGCTGCGAACTCGCATCGGGCTGCCGAGTCATCTCGCTGTCGTTTCCGGCTTGCCGGCCGTACCAAGCCTTGGCTATGTGCTTCACAGCAGTGGAGAAGACCCGACGCCCGCCATCCGGCAACTGGCCGCGTTGATCAAAACGAGCCTGCAAGAGCACACGTTCGGTTTTGCGGTTGCGCAGTAGTGGGAGGTGTCAGATTGGGATTTTGATACATAGGTCAAAAAGCAGGGATACGTTTTTACACAGCCTGGGTCTACAACGGCCTGTCGCGAAGGCCGGCAATCGACCCTTTGTCGCCTTCCAACGGATCACACCTTTCAGGGTCTTTACTTCCAGTTAGGCCCTGTAAGTAAAGTTGGGAGCGCGCGATGAGCAACGAACAGGTGGCGCCTGAGACGAAAGGGGTAACGGTGACGTTACTGTCAACGATTGACCTGGGGCCTGAGATCGAGGGTATGGCCGGGCGCCAACTCAGGATGCGCAGGGTGACCATCGAGCCTGGAGGCGTCTTCGGGCCGATTCACAACCATGTCGACAGACCAGGCACCGTCTACATTCTGCAAGGAACGATCACTGACCATCGAAATGGCGTCGCCACGGATTACGGGCCGGGAGTGGGCTGGCCCGAGGACAGGAACACCACGCACTGGCTTGAGAACAGAGGCACGATTGCGGCGGTGGAGATCTCGGTCGATATTGTCAGGCAAGGTTAAGTTCGTTGACTTTACTTGAACTGAGCAACCAGCCAATCCTTCAAATGCCCACACGCCGGATCTTCTGCCTTCTTCTCATCGATCATCAGGTGCTGATAAAGCTGTCTGCCAGGTTCCTGGCCTGCTGAGTCGCGGCCTCACGTGCGTGCCGATCGACGTCTTCTCCCAGGATGGTTTTCTCCACAATCACCGAATGCACATCCGTGATGCCGATAAATTTCAGCCAGGCTTCCACGTAGGGTTTCTGGAAGTCGAAGCGCTCCGCCGGTGTGATCGACTGCGCCGAAAAATCCAGGCCGCGGGCGTACATCACCACGGCGAGTTTATTGTGCAGCATGCCTTCCAGACCGCGTTGCGGGTCAACGCTGAACAGGATGTCTTTCTGCGATACCAGATCGATGAAGTGCTTGAGTTTGTACGGGATGCTGAAATTCCACAGCGGTACGGACATCACGAGTACATCCGCGCGGTGCAGGTGACTTGCCAACGCTTCTAACGTGTTCCAGGCCTCTTGTTGTGCGGTAGTCAACGGCGTGCCATTGAGCCCGGCGTATTTAGCCTCCATGGCCAGATCATCGAATTCCGGCAGGGCCATGTTCCAGAGGTCGAGGGTGATGATTTCGGTGTCCGGGGTGTTTGCTTGATAACGCGCAATGAAACTGCGCGCGACTTCAAGGGAAGCCGAGCGGTGCTTGCGTGGAGAACACTGAATATGGAGAAGAGTCGTCATGACACACCTTGAATGAGGGGAAGGCAGGGCAGGTGGGAGCATTGCAACATAGTTGTAATTGAAATATAAATCGTAAATTAAAGCTCAATTGATCACGTATAAAACTATGTTCGATGCTCTGCTGCTCAAGACATTGGTCACGGTCGTCGATGAAGACGGCTTCAGCCGCGCCGCCCAGAAGCTGCACCTGACGCAGTCTGCGGTCAGTGGCCACGTGCGGCGATTGGAAGAACAGATTGGTAAACCCCTGTTGACGCGCACCACCCGTTCCCAGCAACTGACGGCCGATGGCGAGCGCCTGGTCTCTTATGCGCGCACGATCCTCGCGCTCAACCGTGATGCCTGGACAGACCTGACACGCACGCCGTTTCACGGACGGCTGCGAATCGGAGTGTCCGAAGATTTTGTCGAGGCTCGATTACTGCGCACTGTTCAGGATTTCGCCGCGCAGTACCCCGGAATGGAGATCGAGGTGCAGGTGAACATTCCGGGGACGTTACTGGCGCTGATGAAGCAAGGGCATCTGGAGGTGGTCATCGGTTCGCTGTGCGAAACCAGCGAAGCAGGGCTGTTGCTATGGCAAGAGCCGCTGGTGTGGGCCTGGTCGGCGCAACCCGTCGCCCGATTGCCCACGCCGTTGCCGCTGGCCCTGTTCCCCGAACCGTGCCCTTATCGCGAGGCCGCGCTGACAAGGCTGGCGCAGGCGGGGATCGCCCAACGCACAGTGATGTTGTGCAGCAGCACGGCCGGGTTACGGGCGTCGGCCTTGGCAGGCTTCGCGGTAGCGCCCATGCCTCTGAGTCAGTTGGGCCAAGGATTGGCGGTCATTGGGGTAGAACATGGGTTGCCGGATTTGCCGGATGCGCAATGTCGGCTGTTCACCTCGCCTGATGCGGATCAGACGATTGTGGCAGCGGTCACTCAGCTCATGCTGGAGTATTGCGCCAAGCGCAGGGCTTGATTGTCATTTCAAAGGGGCTGCTTGAGCGCCTCAATGGCGACTAACAGTCCCCCTCACATCATCCTCACATCATCCTCACACCACTGCAGCTGCAATCGCTCTGGAGCGCCAGGCAAAAGCCAACACCATCAGCAAACCCAACCCCGCCATTGCCGCCCCGGCCAGGGAAATCGCCGGATACCCCAACCCCGCATTGATCACCGCCCCCCCGAGCGCCGCACCAATCGCGTTACCGAGGTTGAAGGCGCCGATGTTCACCGCCGAGGCCAGGTTGGGCGCGTCCTTGGCTGCTTCCATGACGCGCATCTGCAGCGGCGGCACCAGGGCGAAGCTGGCGATACCCCATATCAGGATGGCCACGGCGGCCGGCAGCGGCCAACGCATCAGTACGGTGAACGCCAGCAAGACAAGAATCAGCACGCTCAGCGAAACGATCAGGGTGCGGTCTATCGAGCGGTCGGCGGCCTTGCCGCCCCACATGTTGCCCAGCGTCAACCCCACACCGAACAGCACCAGCATGGCCGTGATGTAGGCTGTGGACGCATGGGTCTCGCTGCTGAGGATCGGCGCGATGTAGGTGAAGACGGTAAACATGGCACCCGAGCCGACGACGGTCAGGGCCAACGCTCCCAGCACCGGTCCGCGGCCCAGTACCCGAATTTCGGCCAGTACACCGACGCCTTGCGGCGCCGGCAGGTTGGGCAGGGCGAACCACAACGCGGCCATGGTCGCCACGCCTAGGCCGGTAATACCCCAGAAAGCGGTGCGCCAGCCGAACAGTTCGCCAAACCAGGCGGCCAGCGGCACGCCGCCGATGGTCGCCAGGGTCAGACCCATGAACATGGCCGCGACCGCCCCAGCACGCTTCTCTGGGGCGACCACACTGGCGGCTACGATGGAACCAACGCCAAAGAACGCACCGTGGTTCAGTGAGGTCACCACCCTGGCGACCATGAGGCTGTAGTAATCGGTCGCCAAGGCTGACATCAGATTACCCAAGGTGAAAATCGCCATGAGTCCGATCAGCAGATAGCGCCGGGGAATCCTGCCGGTGGTCAGGGTCATCAGCGGCGCGCCGAGCAGAACGCCCAGGGCGTAAGCGCTGACCAACAGACCCGCAGCGGGAATGGAGACGCCGAGATCCGCAGCGATGCCCGGCAACATGCCCATGGGGGCGAACTCGGTAACGCCGATGCCGAAGGCACCAATGGCGAGTGCGACAAGTGGTGGATTGATACGCATGGAAGGCTCCTTATCTATGCCGCCAATGCTACGATCCAACTTTTTCAGGCGGTAGATAGCATTTTTGGCAATCACCTTTGCGTAAGGAGCACAAATGGACTTTAACGGCAGGTCCGGTGAAATGAGCGTGTTCGCCACCGTGGCGCAAGAAGGCAGCCTTTCAGCCGCCGCGCGTGCATTGGGGCTGACACCCTCGGCGGTCAGTCGGATCATCGCGCGTACCGAACAACGCCTTGGCACCCGCCTGCTGCTGCGCACCACCCGAGCGATCACCTTCACCGCCGAGGGTGAGGCGTTCCTGCGCGGCGCCCGGCGTATCCTGGCCGACATGGCCGAGGTCGAAGAAGCTATCGCCGACCAGGGCGTACCCAGGGGTCGCTTGCGCGTCAGCGCCGCCCTTGGCCATGGGCGGCTGGCCATCGTTCCCTTGGTGGCAGCGTTCAGCGCCCGCTACCCGAACATCGTCGTCGACCTCACCCTCGGCGACGAAGTGGTCGACATTCTCGGCGGCCAGGCCGACGTAGCGGTACGCTTTGGCCATCTGCCCGACAGCCCACTGACCGCGCGCAGGATCGGCGATACCGGCCAGGTAGTGGTGGCATCGCCCGACTATCTGCGGCGCCACGGCACCCCCGAGGAACCGGAAGACCTGCTCCGGCACAATTGCCTACGCTTCAACTTCCGACGTGCCGAACCCAACTGGCCGTTCATCCGCGACGGACGAGAGTTCTCCCTGAAGGTCAGCGGCAACATCGAATGCAGCAGTGGTGAAGCGCTGGCGCAACTTGCGCGAGTAGGTGCCGGTATTGCGCGCATCGGCGAGTTCACCGTGAGCGAGGACCTGCAGCGCGGCGACCTGATACCGCTGCTGGAAGCCTGGAACCCAGGTGATCGGGAACCGATTCATGCGGTGTTCGTAGGGGGCTCGGCAATGCCGGCGCGGGTGCGGTTGTTTGTGGACTTTTTGGTGGAGCATCACCGGATGTAAGCGCCGGACCGTTGCTAGGTTGTAAGCATGTCCAGGAGTCCTTCCAATGTTTTAATGGAACGCTCCGCTGGCGTTATGCTCGCTGGCCATGGATGGAATCCACTCAACCAGACGGCAAGCATTCCGGCTGCTGTAGCTCCCAGGTAATCGTTCTGTGGGTGATCACCGACAAACCAGCAATGCTCAGGACGAACTCCCAACGCCTGCGCTCCCAGATGGAATATCTCAGGCGTCGGTTTCGCGATGCCGCACGCCTCGGAGCAAATCATGGTTTCAATGGTTTCGCCGAAAGGTAGTGCCGCCAAAGTCCGCCGTCGCGAATGCTCGGCGCCGTTGGAGATGACGCCCATGGCAATACCCTTGCGATGAAGTGCTTGAACCATCGCGCCAGCGCCTGGCATTTCAACCGCAGCGCTCGGGAAGTGATTCATCCAGTGTGTAATTAATCGCTTGGGATCGACTGGCCCAGTCCACTTCAGCTCCTGGGCTAGCGTGTACCCAACCGCCTCGCGGATGGAAGAATATTCAGATTCCGGTCGCAGATACCCACCGTTGTCGGTGCGCGCGATCAGATGAGAGATCTGACGGATGTCTGCTTCAGCGATTTGAGTCTTGAACTCATGCAGAAATCGCTCGGCATAGCGGTCAATGCTGAGCGCGCGATGAGTGAGTGTGTTGTCCAGATCGAACAGAATAGCTTTCGGTGCCAAGTTCCCTCCCAGCGATCACGATGCATTGGCTAACTTGATTACAGACAGACTTTCGCTTGAAGAACCTTTTTGAAACAGCAGAACGCGATTTGCCGGATGCGATAAGGGCCCTTAGGGTTTGTCTGAAAAGTCAGTCCGCAAGCATCTCTCGATGCAGGCCAGTGTGGCCATGGCTTTAAAGCTGCTGGCCAGTTTGTCGTAACGCGTACAGATCCGACGTTTTTCTTTGGGCCAACTGAACAGTCGCTCAATAACGTTCTCGCCGGGTGAGAGCATGATGGCCAGCGGGAAGCCATGGGTGTCGCAGGCGAGGTGTATTTTGGTGGTCAGTCCGCTGGGTGATCGCGATGACTCTCCCCCTACCGTCCAGTGAATCCATCCATAGGCCCATCCATTTCGAGGGGATCGTCACTAGAAAAGCTGCCCGAGCGTGCAGATGCTGCACGGGCATGAACCAACAAGGTGAGTCGCAGGGCCACGATGTTGCTCCGGCAATGGATTTTAACGCTCGAATACTGGATACCTTGAGGCACCAATCAGGAGGGCTATCCCCATACCCTGCGGTTTCAGCTGGCTGAAGGATAAGCCATTCCTACTGCCTTTCTCGATAGTGGCGAATAGGCAGTGCATACTGTCTGCCCCACAACTGCCACACCGGCCTTCAGCAGAAGCTCATGGCGTTTTCCAGCAATCAGTCCAGTTCAGGCAACGCCTGTAATTCCCGGTTGCAGTTAGAGTCCACAGGGTCGTTGAAGGTGGCAGGGGTAATCCGGCGCCGGTCTATCGTCAAGTCAAATACGTCGAAGCGATTGTAATAACCGGCGATGTCATGAAACTGCTTCGGCTCCACGCATTCGTTCAAATCGAAAGTGGCGTAAGCCAGGCCTTCCTCGTTCTGCAACAGGTCGCCAATGGAGGCCCCCGCCGGGTCGAGAAATTGCGTAGCGGCACGTGGACTGTTGCGCAGCACTTCGATGGCTTGCTCATCACTGCTGGCCGAGAGCATGTCGAGCATCGAATCATCCATGAAGCCTGCATTCAAGATGCCGAATACCTTGGCTTCAAAGCACTGCGCCCCTGCGCGAATTCTGTTGGCCGCGAGGTTGTCGAAATTCTGGCCGCCGGGTTTGCGCGTCGGCCAGATCGCCGGCCAGGCGGAGATGTGGATCTGCTCGCCTTGCGCCGCCAAGCTGTACTTGGCCAGGGGGTTGGTGTTTTCGCCACAGATCAGGGTGCCTATTTTGCCGATGCGGGTATCGGACACACGCAGGCCGTGACCATCGCCGGGCGCCCACACCATCTTTTCATAGAAGGTAGGCACCAGTTTGCGATGGTGGTTGAGCACGGTGCCTTGTTCGCTGATCAGTACGTTCGAGTTCCAGATGCAGCCGACACTGGCCGGCGTCGCTTCACTGAACCCCAAGGAAACGAGGATGCCATGGCGCCGTGCGGCGGAGCGGATGGCGGTGATCTCCGGGCCGTCAATCATCACGCTGTTCTCGACCATCAGCTTGAACCAATCATGGTTATAGATGGGCGCCCACAGCGCCGCCCAGACCGGAAAACCTGGGATGAAGGACTCCGGAAACACCACCAGTTCGGCGCCATTGGCGGCCGCTTCGGCGATGAAGGAACAGGCCTTGTCTACGCAGGCGGCCTTGTTCATATACACGGACGCGGCGTGGGCGGCGGCGACTTTTACAGTAGGCAGGGACATGATGGAAACCTTGACGAATTAGTGTTGAGCCGCTTGTGCGACGCCCAGGCCGGTCTCGCGGCGCACGGAAAACTCCACCCAGCGCGACAGCGACAGCTGGCTGGGGAACAGCAGCGAAAACAGAATGACCAGGGCAAAGCCGAGCGGGATAGAGATCAACCCCGGGTTGCGCAGCTGCACCCATGGCTCACGCAGGCCGATGAGGCTGGTGGCCGAGTCCGGGATCAGGCTGGCGGTTGCCTGTTGCTTGGTCACATCGCTGAGTAATTGCTCGCGCTCCGTGGCGGTGGCAACCAATGCGCCCTTGTCGATCAATTCGATTTTGGCTTGGGATTTAGCGGCTGCGGCCAGCGCCACCTGTTTTTGCTGCAGCGGGTAGCTCATATTCGGCGACACCAGCACCAGGCCGATGGACAGCACCGTGCCGCCCAGCAAGCCCGCGATCACGCCAGCGGTGCTGCAGCGGCGCCAGTACAGGGTCAGCAGCAGTGCCGGAAGGTTGGCCGACGCGGCGACCGCATAGCCCAGCCCGACCAGTTGCGCGACGTTCTGGCCCTTGGCCGAAATGCCCACGCAGATGGCGATGACGGCGATCGCCAATGTCGCCAGGCGGGCTGCGGTGGCCTGCTCGCCCTCGGTGGCCTTGCCCTGGCGCACGGCGCCTACATACACGTCATGGGCGAGTGTGGAGGCTGCTGCCAGCGTCAGCCCGGCGACCACTGCGACTATGGTTGCGAAGGACACGGCCGCGACGAACGCGAGCATCAGGTTGCCGAGCAGGCTATCGGCGCCACCGCCCAGGAACTGGGCCAGCATCGGGGCGGCGAGGTTGCCGCCCTTGTCCATGGTGGTAATCGCGAAGGGCCCCAGGTGGAGCGCGGCGGAGAAACCGATGACGATGATGAACAGATGGCACAGGCCGATCAGCAGCATGGCGGTCAGCGCCGAAGTACGGGCACTTTGTGCGTCGCGCACGGTAAAGAAGCGCATCAGGATATGGGGCATGGCCGCCGTGCCGAGCACCAGCGCCAGGCTCAGGGAGATCTGTTCCAGCGGATTCTTCAGGTACAGCCCAGGCTCCATGAAGCGTTGCCCGGCTTGTTCCGCCGAGAGTTGGGACACGCCGTTGAGCAAGGTGCCGAGCACGTGTTTCTGCACGGCCGAGCTGCCTACCAGGTCGCTGAAAAAGGCACTGATGTTGAAGCCATAAGGGGCCCAGCTCAGTACCACCAACAGGAAGCAGAAGGCAATCAGCAAGGTGGCTTTGAGGATCTGCACCGAGGTGGTGGCACGCATGCCGCCAAACAGCACGTAGACCAGCATCAGCACGCCCACCGACACCACCGATATTTCGAATGGGATACCGATAAGTGCAGCGATGATCACGGCGCCGCCAACGATCTGCGGCACCATATAAAAGAGCGCGACCAATACACTGGAAATCGCTACTGCGAACTTCGAGGCGCGGAAGTTATTACGAAACGCCAACACATCGCCCAAGGTATATTTACCCAAGTTGCGGCAAGGCTCGGCGATCAGTAGTAGCACCGGTATGAAAGATACAAAGAAGCCGATGACGTAGGTTATACCGTCCAACCCATAGATGGCGATAAGGCCGGAGACCCCTAGAAATGCGGCTGCTGACAGGTAATCACCGGCAATGGCGAGGCCGTTGATCCGGCCGGACAATGCACCGCCCGCGGTATAGAAATCCTTCACCGAACTGTTCTTGCGCGCGGCCCAGAAGGTAATCCCAAGGGTGATCAGGAACAGCGCGGCAAACACGCCGAAGGTCAGTGGCCGGTTGGCTTCGGAGACCAGCGTGGCGGCGTTGCCCTGGCTGGCCGTGAGCAAGGCGGCCAGCCCCATGCAGGCTTTGAATGCTGTCGAGCCGCGCAGGGTGGCCAAGCGGTTAGTGCGGTTGGTTTGGGTCATGATTGACGCTCACGGAAGCTTCGGAAACCAGGGCGACGGACATCGCGTCGATGTTCTTCAAGCGGCAGGCATAAAAAATGGCAATCGCAGCACCGAAGAAATATTGCCCGACCAGATACACCAGGCCAACATTGATGGCGCCATAAATCTTATAAGAAAGAAATTCGGGGAAGTATGCAGAGAACAATGGAATGGCGAAGTACACCACCATGCTGATCAGCATCAGCGTGGAGACCAGCCGGCGCCGTCGTTTAACCAGTATTGCAAAGTTTGGGTGCTCGAAAATGGCACTCCAGATGGAGTCTTGTTTCATTGAGTGCGCCTCGGTCGGGTAGGTGGCGAACTCAGTTTAAAGTACGGGCCCAGACTGCCAAGCCGTAATGCAACAACGCCTATTGCAAAGCTGCATCGCCGAAACGGTGCTTGAAATGAAGAAGTGCTGCGATATGGTGCAAAAGTGCGCAATTATCAACTTTGAATGTCGCGTGGTATTAGTTGATGGTGAATAACTCGTCGTTACGAAACAGCCGCGACAGGTGCTCCAGCATGGTTTTGATTCGCGGCACATAACGCAGGTCCTGATGGACGCTCAGCCATAGATCGCGGGTGACCTTGGGCCCATTCAGCGGGATTTTCCGCAGACCAAAGCGTTCGGCATGGGCAAAGGAGGGCAGCATTACCAGCCCTGCGCCGGCGCTGGCGGCAAACATCTGCGCGAGCATGCTGTTGGAATGGAATACCAGTTTAGGCGTTGAAATTAGTTCATCGAGCCATTTGACCGCCTCGATCTGCACCAACTCTTCGATGTAGCCGACGAACAAGTGGTTCTCCAATGTCTGCAGCGAAGGGGTGCCGTGAGATAGCAAGTAGTCGTCGCTACCGTACAGGTTCAATTCGAACTGCCCGACTCGTTCGGTGTGAAAGCCCTGGCCCGAGGGTTCGAAGAAGCCCAGGAAGATATCTGCCTCGCGCCGGGTCACCTGCAATTGGTGGGTCGAAGTGACCAACTCCAGGGTGACGTTGGGGTGCAGCAATTGCAGCTTTGGCACCTGCTGGGTCAGGTAGAGCGAGGCCAGGCCTTCCATGGTACCGACCCGGACCCTGCCGGAAACCGTGTTGGTGCCCGAGGACAACTGCTCAAGCAGCCCGGAAAAACCGTTGCCCATCACTTCCACCTGCGCCAGCAAGCGAGCGCCTTGGTCATTCAACTGCAAGCCGGAACTGCTGCGCTCGAATACGCTAAAGCCAAGGGCGTATTCCAGCTGGTTGATCCGGCGGCTTACCGTCGACTGGTCGATCTTCAGCTGTTTTCCCGCTCGGGAGAGGTTCTGGCACCTGGCGACGTGCATGAAGATCCGCAGATCATCCCAACTCAGATTGTCCGGCTTCATGGCGTGCTCGTTGGCTGATGGAAGGGCTCATTCTAAGCGGTAACGTAGCCAGCCTTAGCCATCCGCACACGTACGGCGCTGCCGATTTGAAAGATTACTCTGCAGTTTTCGGAAATGAATATGGCACAAATGAGTGCAGGCGACCTAGGGCTTGTATGAAAAGTCAGCCCGCAAACATCTCTCGATGCAGGCCAGTGTGACCATGGCTTTAAAGCTGCTGGCAAGTTTGTCGTAACGCGTACAGAGCCGACGTTTTTCCTTGAGCCAGCTGAACAACCGCTCAATAACGTTGCGTTTTTTGTACTGAGACCCGTCACACAAACGCGGCAGGCCTGGTCGAGGCTTTTAGTCAAAGCGACTTTCAGACAAACCCTAGTCCGTCCTGAGAAGCTATGCTGCCCGTCCTTTGGGTGAGCCGGCGAAACAGAGTGACCCGTCTTCTCACCTGCTACACCGGAGCACGCTCGCCTAGGTCAGATTCAACCCGCCGTCCGAGAGGAGTATCTCGCCGGTCAAGTAGTCCGACTCGACCAGCATTACAACAGCTTTTGCGATGTCGTCTGGGCTAGCGGCCCTGCGCATGGGTGCGCGAGTTCGCCACAACTCTTGGGCATCTGTCCATTCTGCGGTCAGAGGCGTGTCGACCAAGCCAGGCGCCACAGCGTTTACGCGAATTTCTGGCCCCAGCGATACCGCGAGCAAGCGGGTCATGTGATTAAGCGCAGCTTTGCTTACCGCATAGGGAATCGATGCGCCCTTAGGACGGATGCCGGCATGGGAACTGATGTTTACGACGCAACCGGCTCGACGGTAACGGGCGGCATCGCGCAATGCCGACTCGGCCAATGCAACCAGGTGGAACGGCGCCACGACATTAACCTCGTTAAGTTCGTGCCACACCGTCGAGTTGGCCGCGGCAAGGTCGCTGTGCGGAATGACTCTGCTAATACCGGCATTATTGACCAGTACGTCGAGCTGCCCCCACGCAGCGATCGCCTCGTTAATAAGCCTGACCCTGTCAGCTTCGAAAGCAAGATCGGCTTGCACGTAAATAGCCTGCTTCATTTCGGCAACCATAGCGCGTCCCGTATCAGCAGAATTTCGCGAATGGAGCACCACCGCATAGCCTGCCCGGCTTAGTACACGCGCAATGGCTGCGCCGATACCGGAAGTGGATCCTGTCACCAACGCGACGCGTAATACGTTATCGATCGTCGGATCGGGTTTCATATGGATATCTCGAATGGGTTGCTAGAAAGCCATCACCGTAGCACCAAGCAGGCAACGTCGGCGTCAGGCGGTCACGATAGGCAGTTATCCATTTTCAAATCAGGTTGGCGCTTATTCTGTGGCGCAAAGCTACGCTTGTTATTGAGCCGTCCGGAAAAGGGAACGGATTTATTTGCTTGAAAACAGTTCCGGTCCCTTATTGGTCAATACCTCAGCCCGGAAGAGCCTGGGCGAGCGCCACGCCGGCAAGCTGTGCGGTGGCCAACAGACGGTCCAAGCTTTGTCCGTGACGCGCGCTGGCCGAAAGGCCAGCCATCGTGGTGCTGACGAAATCCGCTAGCCGGTCGGCCTCAAGTGGGTAACGCTCGGCAATGGCGTTTCTAATCACCTCTTGCGCAGCGACATGGAAGGCGCAAGCGGCCTCACGCGCCTCCACGTCGTTGCTTCGAGTGCCCTCCAGAACCATACAGCCAGTGGCTGAAGGATCGGCAGCGTAGGCGCGCGCGGCCTGCTCCAACACCTGCGCAAGCGAGACAGCGAGCGGCCGGTTTGCCCCGAGTATCTGTAATAACGGGACGGCCCCAGTCTGGGCATACCGATCAAGGACCCTCTTGTACAACTGGGCCTTGCTGCCAAATGCCGCATAAAAGCTGGGCGGATTGATACCGAATGCTGTCGTGAGATCTGCAACGCTTACGTCGTCGTAGCCTTTGGCATGGAACAAGCGCTGGGCGGTGGCTACTGCCTGATCCGGATCGAACCGCCGAGGACGCCCACGCACTGACTTATTTGTAGTCACTATTACAAAATCCTTTGACAGGGAGGTTCTGGATAATTGTATCATGCGCTACATTAATCAGGAGGGTACGTTCATGTCGGATTTCAAGAATAAGTCGGTGTTGGTACTTGGCGGCAGCCGTGGAATTGGCGCGGCGATTGTCAGGCGCTTTGCTGCCGATGGTGCCAAGGTTGCTTTTACTTACTCGGGTTCGCCGGAAGCGGCACATTCTCTGGCTACCGAAACCGGCGCCAGTGCCTACTCAACGGACAGCGCCGACCGTGATGCAGTCATTACTCGTGTCCGCGACAGCGGTCCGCTGGACATACTGATCGTCAATTCTGGCATCGCCATCTTCGGCGACGCGCTAGAGCAGGACCCGGACGCGATTGATCGTCTGTTCCGCATCAATGTGCAAGCGCCCTACCATGCCTCGGTGGAAGCGGCGCGACAGATGCCCGCAGGCGGTCGGATTATCGTGATCGGTTCGGTGAACGGCGACCGCATGCCCATTCCCGGCATGGCGTCCTACGCCTTGAGTAAGTCCGCACTGCAAGGTATGGCGCGAGGGCTGTCCCGTGATTTCGGCCCGCGTGGAATTACGATCAATATCGTCCAGCCGGGGCCGATTGATACCGAAGCCAATCCAGCGAACGGTCCGATGAAAGACCTTATGCATAGCTTCATGGCGATCAAACGCCATGGCCGTTCTGAAGAGGTCGCGGGAATGGTGGCCTGGTTGGCCGGTCCGGAAGCGGGTTTTGTGACCGGAGCAATGCATACAATTGACGGTGCCTTCGGCGCTTGACACATAGCCGGGCAGGTTTTTCCACTGCCCGGCCCACGTCGGACTCGTGCACCACGTTAGCGTCAGGCGTTCATAACCTGCGGATAGTTTTGATAGCAGACATCAGGTGAGTTCTTCATGACTACCATCGGCATCATTGGGGCAGGCGAGGTCGGCAGCCAGATTGCCCGAGCAGCCATTGCGTGCGGCTATAACATCGTCATCGCCAATTCTCGCGGTCCGGACACCCTAGTAGATCTGATCAACGAATTGGGCCCGTTAGCGCGCGCGGAAACTGCGGCAGGTGCCGCGATGGCTGGCGAGGTCATCGTTGTCGCCGTCCCGCTGAAAAGGATCAACGACATACCGGTTGAGGAGCTTGCAGGTAAGATCGTGCTGGATACCAACAATTATATGGCTTGGCGTGACGGCGCTTTCGACCTCGTGGACACCGGCCAGAAAAACATTCACGAACTTCGCCAGGAGCATCTTCCCAAAGCCAAAGTAGTCAAGGCCTTTACGCATATTCAGGCCCCACGAATCACTACTTGGGGCAAGCCGGCCGGGTCACCAGATCGGCTAGCTCTAGCGGCCTCCAGCGACTTCCCAGAGGCAATCGAATTTGTGACCCGGCTCTATAATGAGTTTGGATTCGACACTGTCGATAATAGCCCGCTTAACGAATCTTGGCGCAGCGCTCCAGGTCAACCGGCCTGGAAGCAGGAGCGGCAGAGCAGGGCAGAGTTGAGAGCCAATCTACTATGCGCCCAACGTCCGAGCCTGCCAGCGAGGGGTTAATTTACGGGTGCGGTCTTGGGTGCGTTCGAAGCGGTGGCTAATTAGCAACGAGGTCCCAGATGGGCTGGTTTCGAGAGCGCTTGAAGAGGCTTGAAAAGCGCTTTTGCGCCGGGGGCAGGGGGCCAGTCGTCATCGTTTTATTGTCCGGTCCATTTATTTCTGCGCGCCGGTTGTTTCCAACGTCGAAGCGATAAGGTCGCGCGTAAGAAAATTCGGGAATCTCTCAGGGTCAAATGGCTTTTCGGCCGATTCTGTTGGATAAGTGGGGCTGCCCAACTGCCTGGACTTGTTGTATCCACTGAATGGGATACCTTGTTGACCCAGTTACTCACTGCTCAGGGAGAGCGCCATGCCTGTAGAAATCCAGCTTTCGGAAAATGCGACTGAAGCAGAGCGAATAGGAATTTTGACCCCATTGCTTGCCCATAACTTGGCCAACGGTGGAGACGACGCCTATGAGGTTTTTGCTCTATTGCTACGAGACGCTGACAGCAATGAAGTGATTGGCGGGCTGTACGGCAAGGTCTCTTATCGATGGCTGCTCATCGATCTTATCGGCGTTCCCGAGTCGATGCGTGGTCAGGGTATCGGAGAACGGCTAATGCGTATGGCTGAAGAAGTTGCGCAGAAAAAACATTGCATTGGTATCTGGCTGGAGACCTTCAGCTTTCAGGCTCCCGGGTTTTATCGAAAACTGGGTTACTCCGAATTCGGGCGCCTGGCAGACTATCCACCGGGGCATACCCGGCTCTATTACCAGAAGTCGTTGTGCTGACCGCGTTTTGGATCTTGGGCCGACTGTGCTTCGTAGCGGGCAGCAATCGGCCAGTTTCTGCCAGCGAGCATGGGTTGTATCAGTATTCTTATGAATTACCGGTCAGCGCTATGGCCGCAGCCGTCACACCATGCGCAGCGAGGACAAGATCTGCTGCTCGTTCGGCGATGACGACGCACGGCGCCATCGTGTTGCCAACGGTAATTCGCGGCATGATCGAGGCATCAGCGATGCGCAGTTTATCGATGCCATACACACGCAGTTGATGGTCGACCACCGACATCGTATCTCGGCCCATTTTCGCGGTGCAGGATTGGTGCCAGTAAGTCACGGCAGAGTTGCGGATGAACTGCTCCATAGCGCGATGTTCTTTCGGCCCGGGCACAACTTCGCGTTTGACCAGCCCGTTGAAGGCTTCGCTGTTACCGAGGGCCCTGCACAGGTCGATCGACGCATACGCCGCTGTCATATCCTCGGGCGCGCTCAGCGAGTTCGGCTTAATGAGTGGGGCATCCAGTGGCCCGGCACCCGACAGGCGCAAGCGTCCTCGACTGGCAGGCCTGGCCAGTCCAGCGAACATTGTCCAGCCATGTTGTGGCGGCTCAATCGCGACCTCAGGCGGAGAGGGTACCGCAAACGCCAGCTGACACTGCAACAGGTCCGGGACCTCCAGGCGACTGTCGCTTTTCCAGTACAAGGTGGTTTCGCACCCGCCGCTACCGACTGCCTGGGGTTGCAGGTACTCCCACGTACAGCCAAAGGCGAGATGGTCCTGAAGATTCTGGCCCACGCCGGGAAGGTGATTGGTCGGTGCGATGCCGTGGTTTCGCAGTTCCTCTTCCGGGCCGATTCCCGATTGCATGAGCACCTTGGGTGTCTGCACCGCGCCCAAGGACAGGATGACCTCGGCTGCGGCATAGAAGCACTGCCGTTCGCCTGCGATCACCGCTTCGACACCGATAACCCGTGTACCGATAAGCAATACGCGGGTCACCAATGCCCCTGTCAGAACCGTCAAGTTCGGATAGTGCAACCGTGGCCGGATATAGGAGTCGTAAACGGATTCGCGCTTGCCCTGGTTGATGCGCAGGTCGGTAATAGCGATCCCGCCCGGGCCTTCCATCATCTCGCCATTGGGACTGTCGAATCTGGGGATACCCAGCCGGCTTGCCGCCTCCAGCGTTGCCCACGCGAGGGGTTGAGGCATGGCCGGCTGTTCGACATGCACGGGGCCACCTGAACCACGCCGAGTGGTATCAGGGCTGCCTTGCCAGTTCTCGATCCGGCGGTAGTAATTGAGTACCGAATCGTAGCCCCAGGCCGGGTCGCCGGACTCGGCAGCGAAATGGTCCCAATCGGAGCGGTGCCCGCGCGACCAGACCATCACATTGATGCTGGAGCCACCGCCGAGTCCCTTACCCATGCTCAGGGATAGTCGTCGACCGTTGAGGTGTGGGTTGGGTTGCCCCTCGAATGCCCAGTCGCGCTTTGAACCGAGGTTCATCGGCCATTGTGCCGGTTCGGCAACCTCGGGGCCCGAGTACCCCTCGCCAGCTTCAATCAGCAAGACGCGTGCGCTTTTCTGATCGGCAAGACGGGCTGCGACCACGCAGCCCGCCGTACCTGCACCGCACACAATGAAATCATAGTGTTGATCATGCAGATGATTCATGCGGACGCTCCGTATCGATGCAGCGATTGAATTTGCGGTTATCAGTGGCGTCATTTCCCTACGATCATTGTTCGCCAACGCTGTGCACTGCCTTAAGAATCACTGCGGCGACCTCGGCGGGCTGTGACTGCTGGGGAACATGGCTGGTGTGCACCTCTGCAAGGGTGGCACCGATACGCTTGGCGGCAGAGCGCTGGACGTCGGGGTGGATCATCCGGTCTTCTGTGGCAAGCAGATACCAGGACGGTTTGGCCTTCCAGGACGACACGGTCGTTTTATCTTCGAAGGCAGATGCCTTGATGGGACCTTGCGTGGCGGTCATGACGGCGGTCTGCGCTGCCGGGAGATCCTGGGCGAAGTCCTTGGCCATGCCTTCCGGCGTCAAATAGAGGAAACCGTTGCCGTCTGCCTTGATCTGACTGATGCCAGGGGGCGTGGGCGCACCTTTACCTTGTTCGCCGCTGGTTTGCCCGGCCTCTGGCGCGAAGGCGGCGACATACACCAGCGCGCTGACCTTCGGGTCGCTACCGGCCTCGGTAATCACAGTGCCGCCCCAAGAGTGCCCGACTAGAATCACCTTGCCCTGCTGGTTGCTCAACGCGCGGCGCGTAGCGGCAACATCGTCGGCAAGCGAGGTGAGCGGGTTTTGCACAACCGTAACGGCCACCCCTTGGGCTTGGAGCAGTGGCACCACTTTGGCCCAATCGGAGCCGTCGGCGAACGCGCCGTGTACGATCACCACGGAGGGCGTTGTATCCTGCGCGTGACTGGCGCTTGCGATGAAGGTACCGGCTAGGGCAAAGGCGACGGTAGCGATTTTCGATTTGAATGTTTTCATTGGATGAGCTCCTGTTCGGGAGTTCAAATTCTGCTGACTAGCCTGCGTTGTGGGCATCGGTCAATTATCCGACCCCGGGACATTTTTCATGGATAGAGTGTTGCAACTGGATATCTCCCTGGGCGGGGCACTGGCGACGATCGCCCAGGTCGGTGACCTCAGCATGGGACAACCACTCGGTCATTCCCGGCGTGTTGCCGCACTGGCGCGGATGCTGGCGCAGGCCCAGCACGGCGACGGTGAGCACCTGAGGGTAGCGGAACAGGTTGCCTTGCTGCGCTGGTCCGGTTGCACCGCCAATGCCGAAGGCTTTGCGGATCTGCTGGGTGACGACGTCGATGGCCGCCGCGCGATGCTCGATTTGACGCTGGGCAATGAGCAAATGAACGCGGTGCATCAGGCAACCCCGCTTGCCGTCGTGCACTGTGAGGTGTCTGGAGCAATCGCCAAAACCCTCCAGCTCGGTGCCGCCGTCGAGGCGGGCTTGTGTCGCGTGTTCGAAACCTACGACGGCACTGGCCGGCCGCTGGGCCTGACCCATGAGCACATTCCGGAGGTCGCCTATCAAGTAGTACTTGCAGGTGATCTGGATATTCTCAGTCGTGCACACGGCCTCGACGCGGCGCTGCGCTGGATCAGAGAGCAGTCGGATCGGCGCTATCCCGCGTCGCTAGTATCGTTGCTTCTGGGGAACGCAAAGGACTGGCTGGCGGATTTGGAAACGCTTTCGAAAACGGTTGACCACGCGCATGAGCAGCGTTGCGTCTCACTGACGTTGGTGGGAGACATCATCGACTTGAAGCTCCCGTGGTTGGCAGGGCATTCGCGGCAGGTAGCGCATGTCGCCGTGGAAGCGGCGCGCCTGTGGGGGCTGCGTGAGCCCACTTTGACAGAAATTGGCAAGTCCGCGCTCATCTACGGTCTCGGCCGGGCAGCCGTTTCGAACCACCTTTGGAATACCGCAGGGACGCTGCCATACGGCGCTGCGGAGCGGGTGCGCCTTGTCCCTTACTGGACGCAACAGGCGCTTAGACCTATCACTGAACTGGCCGTGCCCGCAGAGATTGCAACCCATGCCTATGAACGGCTCAACGGCAGTGGCTATTTTCGAGGCGTGGCGGGTGATGCGCTGTGTGCCGAGCATCGCCTGTTCGCCACATCGGTAGCCTGGGTCGCGCTAAGGGAAGCCAGGCCATGGCGATCGGCCCACGGCGAAGCGGATGCAGCCAGGCTACTCAAACAGGATGCTGGCAGTGGCTTGTTCGACAACGATGTTTGCGAAGCAGTAATTGCCGCCGCAGGTGGCGAGCGTCGGATGCGTCAACCGAAGGCTTCGGTACTCACGACTCGCGAGTGCCGCATCCTGCTGGAGATCAGCCGTGGCGCCAGCAACAAGCAGGTGGCGCGGCTGCTGGACATCAGTCCGAGCACGGTTCGCACGCACATGGAAAGCATCTTTCGCAAACTGGAATGCTCGACCCGGGCAGCCGCTACCTTGAAGGGACTGACACTGGGATTGATTGCCTGAGCCAGGTCCGGGTCAAGCCTGAATCATGCGAGCCCGTCCTGATCGGCTTGACTGGCGCGTGCCAGGTCGATGAATGCCTTGGCTGCCGCGCAGGGGTTGCGGCGGTTCGGGTAGTACAGGCACAGCTTGTCTCTGGGCGGTGTCCAGTCTTCGAGAGTCCGCACGAACTGTCCGGCGCGGATTTCCTCGTGAACGTCCTGCTCCATGAAAAAGCCGAGCCCCATGCCTTCCTGCACTGCCACCTTGACCACGCTGGATTCATCCAGCGTAAGCGGCCCGCTCACATCGAGACGAGTCACTTCTGCGTCCCGCTCGAAATGCCACGGGAAAATCGCCCCATTCGGTAGTCGAACGCGGATGCATCGATGCTGGAGCAGCTCGGATGGCGTTCGCGGTTTGCCGTGTTTTTCGAAGTACGCCGGTGAACCGACCACAGCGTACCGTTGCGGCTGGCCGAGAGGGATCACAATCATGTCGTTCGGAACGAGGCTTGCTGAACGCACGCCGAAATCGAAGCCGTCAGCAACGATATCCACCAGACGGCCTTCGGTTACGAGGTCGATGTGTACTTTCGGATGATGCTGCAGGAACTCCATCACCAGTGGCAGGAGCGCCGATCGGGCAGCGCTGGCGAACGCATTGATACGCAGCGTGCCCGAGGGGCCGGCGTTATGCGATCGCACTGCATCGAGTGCAGCACGCAAATCCTGCAAGGCTGGCCCCACCTGCTCCAGAAATATCCTGCCCGCTTCGGTGATGGCCACGCTACGGGTAGTGCGATTGAACAGCCGCGATTCGAGGCGGGCTTCCAGTTGGGCAATGGTGTTGCTCAATGCGGTGGTGGAGACGTCGAGATCGATAGCGGCTTGCCGAAACGAACCCCTGCGTGCGACCGCTATGACAGCGTCCAGATCACTGAGGCCTAAACGATCTTGTGACATGGATTGTCCTGAATTTCGGGATTGGTCATAAGGGTTTGTCCCAGTTGAACAAACTATCCGTCAGGCAGCAAGATCGCTCCAGGAAATCTATCCAGGAGATCAGCGAATGACCCTTCAGCTTCCCGACGTCGTGCAGGCGTACTTTGCGGTCACCAATGGTGGCGATGCAGCGCAACTTGCGAGCTGCTTCCGCTCGGACGCCACGGTTTCGGATGAGAGAAAAACATACGAAGGAACAACTGCCATCGAAGCCTGGCAACAGGAGGCACGTAGAGCCTTTATCTATCAGGTCCAACCACTGCATGCCCTGCAAGGGCAGGGCAGACTGACTGTCATTGCGCGCCTTGTTGGGAATTTCCCCGGTAGCCCGGTTCAACTGAGTCACGTCTTCACGCTGGAGGGCGGTCGAATCCGTTCCCTGGAGATCACGCCATGCTGAATCTAGGTTTGACTGGCAAGCGGGTCCTCGTCACCGGTGGCACCAAAGGCATCGGCAAGGCTGTCGTCGAGTTGTTACTGGCCGAGGGCGCGAAGGTCATTACCTCGGCCAGGCAGGTGGACGTTGAAATGCCGGGCGCTCTTCTGATTGCGGCTGATCTTTCGACCCGGGAAGGTTGTGACGTGCTGATCGCCGCGATCCAACAGCGGCTGGGTGGCGTGGACATAATGATCCATGTCCTGGGTGGTTCGTCGGCACCCGGCGGTGGTTTTGCTGCACTGGACGAGGAACAGTGGCAACGAGAGCTCAGCCTGAACCTGTTGCCGGCGGTGCGTCTCGACCGCGCCTTGCTCCCGGGTATGCTGGAGCGCAAGGAAGGGGTCGTCATCCACGTCACCTCCATCCAGAGTCGGCTGCCACTGCCGCAAGCGACAACAGCTTACGCGGCGGCCAAGGCCGCGCTTTCGACGTACAGCAAAAGTTTATCGAAAGAGGTTTCGCCCAGAGGCATCCGCGTGGTTCGGGTTTCGCCGGGCTGGGTTGAAACCGAAGCGTCGGTCGCATTAGCCGAGCGACTCGCGCAGGAGGCAGGTACTGACTATCAAGGTGGTAAAGAGATCATCATGAAAGCACTTGGGGGTATCCCGCTCGGCCGTCCATCGACACCTTCCGAAGTTGCTGACCTGATCGGTTTCCTGGTTTCGCCGCGAGCGGCATCTATCACGGGAAGTGAGTTTGTGATCGACGGCGGAACAGTACCAACGGTTTAGCCATCTGTTTGCAGGAAGGCGCAAAATACAGCCCCAGCGGTCATCGTTTGGCCGCTTCTGGCCGAAAGCAACCCGTTACTTCGGATGGAGCTGACCACCTGCATAACGCTAAACGTGCTGTAATTTTCTCAAATTCTTGAGCCCTGGGGGGGCGGAGGTGTCAGCCCCTCAACGTGGGCTTTGTTGAATCGAGCGACGTAACGGTTGCCACTCATTCCAGCAATCCTCGGCAACGATATCCGCATAGCCCCGCTCTTGTTCCATCGCCAGCGCGGTGGCAAAGGTTACTGCAATGCAGGTGGCTTGGTCTCGGATGTTGCAGACTTCGAGTTCGGTGAGTGGGGTGCCTTTTTTGGACTCGGCTGCTGTGAGTACAGCTGCAAGGGCGGGTACGAAAACCAGGCATAGGGGATCGGAGGACATTAGCTTCTTCCTTGGAGTGAATTGGACATTATTAACGGGACACGGGGGCAGGGGGGCGTCGTCATCGATTCATGGTCCGGTCCATTTATTTCTGCGCGCCGGTTGTTTCCAACGTCGAAGCGATAAGGTCGCGTAGCCACATATGGGCAGGATCGCGATGCAGTCGCTCGGGCCATAACATCAGCATTTCAAACCCGGGAATGGCCAGCGGAGGTGCCTGGACGTGAAGCGCCGGCTCATGTTTCACCAGCCTTTCCGGCACCACCGCAACCAAATCGCTGTGCACCAATGCCGAGACCAGCGAGTTGAAATTGGACACGGACAATACCACTCGCCGTTCCAGACCTTCAGCTGCCAGCGCGTGGTCGGTACTGCCAACGAAGCCGGCGCCATCAGGTGACATGACAGCATGTTCAAGCGCGCAGAACGCTTTGAGCGACAGCCTGGTTGCCAGCGCGGGATGGCCGCGCCGCGCCGCTAGCACATAGCGTTCGTGAATCAAGGAACGCTGACGCAACCTGGGCGGCGCTTCATCGCGGGTGTGCAGCGCCAGATCGATAAGGCCGTTTTCCAGATCCTTGGCAAAGTCGACAGTCGGTTTATTCACAAGCGCCAACCGCGTGTACGGCGCCAGGCGCCTGAGCCGCGAGAGCGACGGCCAGATCAAGGCAGTCGTCGCATAATCACTGGCAGCGACCTTCCACGTTTGATGGGACCGTCCGGGTTCAAAAGCGGCAACAGGGCTCAGTGCGCTTTCCAGCGCGGCCAACGCGTCACGCAGGGGCCCCTGCAATTCGCGAGCTCGCTCGGTGGGCGACATCCCTCTGGGGCCAGGCAGCAAAAGCGGATCATCAAGAAGATCCCTCAGCCTGCCCAATTGCAGGCTGACGGTCGGTTGCGCGAGATTGAGCAAGCGCGCTGCCCGCGTCACATTTTGCTCCGCCAGCAAGGCGTCCAATGTGACCAGCAAATTAAGATCCAGACGGCGCAAGCTATTGTGCATGCAAATACCATGTGTTTCGGGAATTCATTTCTATCATAGCGGATGCATGCTTACGCTGAGGGACACATTCAACGCGGAGCCCTCATGAAAATACTACTGATCTACGCCCACCCCGAACCTCGTTCGCTCAATGGCGCGCTCAAGGATTTTGCAATCACTCACCTGGAAACAGCAGGCCACGAGGTCCAAGTCTCAGATCTCTACGGCATGCAGTGGAAAGCATCCCTCGATCCGGACGACGCCCCAGGTTATGACGCAGAAACGCCTTTCAACCCGGCGCTTGAATCCCAGCGTGTATTTGCCGCTGACAGCCAACCGGCGGACATCCAGGCAGAGCAGGCCAAATTGCTCTGGGCCGATGCCGTCATCTTTCAATTTCCGCTGTGGTGGTTCTCGATGCCCGCGATTCTCAAGGGCTGGATCGAACGCGTCTACGCTTACGGTTTTGCCTATGGGGTCGGCGAACATAGCGAAAACCACTGGGGCGATCGCTACGGCGAAGGCAGCATGACAGGCAAGCGCGCCATGTTGGTGGTCACGATGGGCGGTTGGGAATCCCACTACAGTGGCCGAGGGGTGAACGGCGCGTTGGATGACCTGCTATTTCCTATTCAGCATGGGGTGCTTTTCTATCCTGGCTTCACGGTCATGCCGGCCTTCCCAATCTATAAGACCAGCAAAATGGACGCCGCCCGGTTCCAATCCATTTGCACGGCTTATGCCGCTCGCTTGAATACGCTCTTCAGTGATCAACCCTTGCCATTTCGTCGCCAGAACCACGGCGATTACGAAATCCCGGCGTTGACGCTTAAATCGCATCTTGCGGCTGGTCGTTGTGATCTTGGTATTCATGTCAGTGATGGTGAGAGGGTTTGAGGTAAAACGCGTTTGGAGGCTTGAGACCAAGGGGGCTGGTAGTCGGGTTGTGCGCCTCAGGATTGATCATTCTTGGAGGTCAGTAATGACGGTCCCGGCGATGCTCTGGGCGAACCCTTCTCCGAAGACCCTGGCCTCCGTCTATGAGCGAGAGATTATCTTCCGCGTACTCCAAGGCCCCCATGGCTGGATGTTGCGAGACATCGCCGCGCCGGATACCGCGATGGCCCGAATCAATCTCGCAATACAATGGATCCGCCGTGACTTCGCCGAGTCCATTGGTGTTGAGTGATTGGCGCTATGCGCTTCAATGAGCGTCTTGGCATTTCATCGTCACTTCAAAGCTGTCACCAACCTGAGCCCCTTGCAGTACCAGGAGCGGGTTCAACTGCTTCAGGCCATAACCCTGATGGTGGCGAATGGCAAAAGCGTCATGGCGGCTGCCTTTGAAGTGGGCTACGAGAGCGCGACGCAATTCAGCCGGGATTAGGCGCGGGTGTTTGGACTTCCGCCTAGACAGGATGTTGGGAGGATACTTGGCAATATGGAGGTGGTTAGAGGCTAGTCGGTTGGCGGGTTGATGGGGGATTTTCTTGATCGGTGGCTTTCGGTCGATTGCAGCCCTTCGTGAGAGGCAGCAATCGGCCAAAAGCGGTCTCTTGCCCTTATCCTTCAGGATCAGGTATTAGCTATGAACATTAGCTACATGGGATTGATATAGACGCAGTCACTGTCGATGCACGCCTATACTGGGCGACTCGGTATCAGTATTCCTACCGTCGAAAGCACGTCACTCCGGTATGACAACCTTAAACAGCATTGATGAGTTGATCGTATGAGATTCCATCCCGATGGTCCTTCGATACCAGATATCCTCCTGGAGCGCTGTGATTCTGGCCGCGTGGTATTTCTGTGCGGTGCCGGAGTTTCGTTACCATCTGGTATGCCTACTTTCGTCGGTCTTACTCGTCACGTCATTGAGTTTTTTGACCCGCCAGCCGATTCAGAAATTATGGCCGCGTTTCGGCCATGGCTGAACGATCAGTCTGCTGCGAATGTCCCACTCGACCAAATCTTTAACCTCCTCCACCTTGAATACGGCAAGGATGAAGTTAATGCTTTGGTCACGGAGCGGCTAAGCGCCCCTCTAAAAATCAAAGATGTTGGACGTGAACACGATCTGATTAAGCGAATTTCTTCAAGTCAGAGCGGCGTGCCACAGATTGTAACGACGAACTTCGACCGATTGTTTGAGGTCGGGAATGAGGGCGGGCATCTGGTCTGGCATGTGCCGCCTGCGTTTCCAGATCTGAACTTCGGATCGAAGATAGAGGGGATCACGTATCTTCACGGGAGACTGGTGGAGGCAGCCTCTGAAACTCATCCCTATGTGCTTAGCAGCGCAGACTTCGGACGTGCATACCTCTCAGAAGGATGGGCTACCAACTTCATCAGACACCTCCTCGAACGGCATACCGTCGTTTTAGTCGGCTATCAGGCAGAAGACCCGCCTGTCAAATATCTTCTACAGGGCCTTAATCATGACGGTCAGTATGATCGATCTCGACTCTATGCCTTTGACCGTGGGCTCCCAGAGGACATCGAAGCCAAATGGCGTGACAGAGGCGTTACAGCGATAGCCTATTCCGATCACTCGGACTTGTGGACGAGCATGGAAGCTTGGGCAGAGCGAGCCGATGATCCGCGCAGATGGCGTGCATCCGTAATCGCTCAATCCCAGCAGGATCCGAAAGTCCTCTCCCCTCATGTGCGCGGCCAAGTTGCTCATGTCCTTCGCACGGCTCAGGGCGCTAGATTATTCTCGGAAGCTAATCCAACTCCGCATCCTGAATGGGTATGTGTGATGGATGCGTATGTGCGATCGGCTGAACCAGTCCGTGACTACGACGTTGATGCAGAGACCTTTGACCCTCTGGTCGCCTATGGACTTGATGACGATCTGAGCGATATCTCTGATGAAGACCGCAAGCAGGGTGTAAGCAACGACAATCTATTGGTTTGGCGGGAGGAAGACGACAATCCACATACGCTTCATCGGCTCGGTGGGCGCCAAGCAGAAGGTTTTGAGGCAACGCCGGTAAGGCTTGGCCACCTTATCAACTGGGTGAGCAAAGCCATCGACAGCCCTGTGCTGGCCTGGTGGACCATTCGTCAGAACGGTCTGCATCCACGACTTCTGCAACAGTTCGAGTTGCAAGTGGAGCATTCAAAGGCTCTCAACGAACGAGCTCGTCATATCTGGAGCCTCATCCTCGAACATAATCGAGACCCTCGTAATCGTCAGTGGAATGGCGAATGGTTTGACTTGAAGAAACGGATCAATGCAGAGGGATGGACGGCTAGTTCCCTAAGAGAATTCCGGAAGGTTACGACTCCTCGTTTGGAGATCAAGCGACCGATTGGCCTGGCGCAGTGTAAGCCACCGTCAACATCCTGGGGGGACATTCATCTCGGCGACCTCGGTCAGTACGAAGTCATGTTCCTGGATAAGCACAACGAAGATTTAGACATACCCGACGAAGTACTACCACAGGTATTTGGCATCCTGCAGGATCAGCTTACTGTCGCCTCAGGACTATTGGGGGATATCGAGACCATCTACTTCCGTACACCGACTTGCTATCCGGGACGAGAAGTCGAGGGAAAAATGTACATTACGAAAGCCGCGGAGGCGATGGCTTGGTTTGTTGAACTTTTCGATCAGATGATTGCTAAATGGCCGGCACTTGCGATAGCGCATGCGATGACTTGGCCCCCGACGGAGCGTTACTTCTTCCGAAAACTCAAACTCTATGCGTACAGTAAAGTAAACCTCTTCGGGGCCGACTCGGTTGCCGAGCAAGTTTTGTTCTTAGATCAAGAGGCATTCTGGGACATTAATGTGGCCCGAGAGCTTCTTTTCCTACTGGTTGACCGGTGGAAAGAGTTCTCTCAGGTGAGTCGGAATCAACTTATAGACCGTATCTTGACGGGCCCCGACCAGCGTACTCACTGGTCTGACGAAGAGTTCCATGACCTGCGGGATGAGTTCGCCGCAAGATACGCTCGATATCTCGAACTACAAGGTTGTGAACTTACAACCGCTCGCAGCGAACGGCTTGCCGAGATGATCGGAGGTATTCTTGATTGGAGCGACGCTTGGGCGACTTCGACTGTCATCGAGCACGGCTCTCATACCGGCTGGGTCGGTACGGACGAGAAACCAGATGCAGTCTTGGATCTTCCCGTAAACGAGGTGGTCTCCAGGGCAAAGGAAGAGCTGAAGCGTGACTTTGGTAGTTTCACCGAGAAGCGACCCTTTACTGGTTTGGTGAAGGTCAATCCGCGAAAGGCGTTGTCTGCTCTGACGATTGCAGGTAAAGCTGGCGATTACCCAGAAGCTTTCTGGTCCTCCATGATCAATGAGCTTCCTGAAGACACCACAGCCAGGCTGAGACGGGTATTCCTGAACCGAGTAGCACGGCTCCCGCATGCAGTTATCGCCCAACTGAACCACACGTTGGGCCGATGGCTCCAACAGCACCTGGTGGCAATCCTTGAGTTTGATGCCGACCTCGGTTGGGCCGTCTACGATAATATCGTCGAAGGCATCCTGAGCGGTGGAGCAGATGCAGCGAAGAGTGGTCTTGGTGAAACCCGCCAAGGTGGAAAAGTTATCGAACGGTCCTCACGCACATATGGCCATGCGATCAACGGTCCCGTCGGTATGTGTACTGAGGCCCTTTTCCGCGCAGTGCCCAGAGAGAGGCAGGAGGTCGCCGGCTCACTACTTCCAGATCACATCAAGTCTCGTGTCGAACGCCTCTTAGCTGTACCTGGCGAGGGCTCAGATCATGCCGTATCAATAGCGAGCAGGATGCTGAACTGGCTCATGTTCGTAGATCCCGTCTGGACCGGGGAACGACTTGTTCCCATATTGGCGTTCGAACATCCAGCTTCGGAACCAGCATGGAACGGATTTCTTTATAGCGGCCAAGTGCCTCGACGGCCGTTGCGAGAGGTTATCAAACCGCTCCTGCTTCAAGTATTCCCGTGGGTCGAAGGATTTTCATGGGATCGTGACCTCTCAAGAGGAGCCGCCGAATGGCTAGGCTACATGTGCGTATTTCATCCGAATGAGCCTGGCGGTCTTTCACAAGGCGAAATGCGTTCGGTCCTTCGAGCAATGTCTGATGACACTCGGAACCGGTTCATCTTCTGGCTAGGCCAGGTTGGACAAAAAAACGAGGACGGTTGGGCCAAACACGTCATCCCTTTAATCAACAAGGAATGGCCGAGAGAACGCCGATACAGGACCTCAGCATCGATGAGAGCCTGGATAGGCATGCTTGATGACACCGGCGATAGTTTCCCCGCAGTCTATGAAGCGGTGAAGAAATTCTTGGTGGCGGTGGAGACAAATGATCACCCGTTCTACCGGTTCACTCGAGAGTTAAACGATGAAAAGCCTATTACCGTTCTATTCCCTGAAACAACACTGGATTTGATGAATAGAGTTACACCCCAGATTCTCACACGCCCTCCATACGAGTTGCCGAAGGTGCTCACTCTGATCGCGGAAACCCAGCCTGACCTGAAATCGGACTCACGTTATTTACGCCTTGTCGATCTTGTTGAGCGAAGCTAAACCTTGGTCTTTTAGTCGAAAAGTCAGCTGCTATCCTCGGACTTCCCGGGTACCAGACGACTGTTTTTGACTGCACTAGCTCTGGTGGATCGTCCGCTTCTGGCCGATAGTCGTCCATCGGTAGATGTATATTGCTGTCATAGGATTACCAGCGGTCACTGTGAGCCCTCCATGCGATCACGGCTGGCTCTGCCTAGCGGAAAGGTTTTAGGGCGAAATTAGGGGCCATCAAAGACCGTAGGACGACATTGCCTGAGACAGAAAGCGCAGTGTTTGATGGACTGGAGCGGCCCAGGAAAGCTTGAAGGGGTTTCGAATCCCTATCCATCCCTCATCATCACAAAAACATACGCATCATCAGCATTCGATCCAAGGCTACCTGTGATGCGTTTGTGATACGGAGGTTAATCTATTGAGTCAGTTTTCTTTAGTTAACAATTTTAGTAGTCTTTCTTTTGAAATCTAAGGGGGTTTAATGAGCCGTAATGGAAGAAATACATTGTGCAAATGTGGTAGCGGAAAAAAATTCAAGAAATGCTGTATATCTCAAGGTCACTCCTCTGTGCCTCAATCAAAGACCTACAGTGATATGATTAAGGAAGCAGGACTGAAGGCTATGAGGGATAGCAAAGAAACAAGGGAGTCGGCGATAGAGCAACTTAAAACTATACTTGCAGTAGACGGGCTGTCAGAAACAGACTGTATTAATGCTGCTTTTAGTTTGGCCGTAGCTTATCAGCACCAAGGAGAGCATAAGAGCGCTATATCGACCTTGGAAACGATAGAATGTAGCGATGAAATTGACTTGGCAGAGAAGGTGTCGTATCAGCTGGCAGTATCTTATGGAGCGCTAGGTTATACGGAGTATGCATGTGAGCTCTTTCAAATAATTATCGACAATTGGGAGTATAAACCTGTACCCAATGCAGTTGATCGTCATTATCGCGGACTCATGCTGATCGAGGCTGGGAAGACATTTTCTTCAAATGGAGATAATTCGAAGGCCATTGATTGCTGGGAACAATCAATAAAAAAATTGGAAGAGTTTTCTGAGCGTGAGGCGGAGCACATTGGGAGAGCTCGGGCGAATATATCCTTGCAGAAGCTGTATAGCGAGGAAGAGAATGAGCAGAAAGAAGGGGTGGAGGAGTTAAATCTATCCACTAGCACCAAGCTTAAAATAGGGGATCTAAAGGGGGTGGCAAATAATTATTGCAATCTCGGTAATTATTTTCGAAGGGAAAAAAGATATGGCAGAGCAATAGCCTATTACAGAAAGGATTTGTACATCAGTCGCTTGATAGGGGATAAGAGGGATTTGGCGTCTACTCTGGGAAATTTTTCAACCATTTATGCAGAGATGAAGCAGTTTAAGCAGGCGAAAAAAATTCTAGCAGAAGCAAAAGCTATTGGTGTAGAGCTAAATGATGAGAGGCTACTGCATATCTCAGAGGGCCAGTTAGATTATATTAACAGCCTTGCTAAAGAAGCAGGTTTGAACAAAGTTGGTATTGGTGACAAAGCCCTCTGTGGTTGTGATAGCGGAAAACTTTACAATGACTGTTGCGGGATGGCTGATTTTGAGCCTGTCAATCTATCTCACATTTATGGTGGATTATCTGAAGAGGCGGAGGAGATTCATGAAGAGTTTTCATTGTTGGGGATAACACCCTGCCCACTGGATTTCATACTTAGGAAGATTCCAGAAGGCTCATTGAGACGATCGTGGATGGAGCATCATATGCATGACGGCTGGGTATCTATTGCCGAGCTTCCTGATATGGCTTCGATTCATATGTTTTCAGCGCAAGAAATGCTGAAAAAAGCGTTAGAAGACGATGATCTGAGCTCTGCGTTAGCTACTGTGATTCTGTCAGTGTGTTATTTGGAGGCGTTTATAAATCAAATTTCCTTTTTCTTGCATCAGAACAAGGAGGATGACTATATTCGCACTCTGAATCTCCCAGAACTGCTTGCGGTAGATGGCCCTTTCAACTATCAAAGAAAAGGGAGTTTGGAAACAAAATGGCAGGAAATTTCTGATTGTTTAAATGGTGAAGGTTGGTTAGGTTCTCAGAAAGAGTGGCAGCAGGTCAAGGATGTCATCCATATAAGGAATGAGTTTGTTCATTTCAAATCAAATGGATACGAGCAAGTTGTACCGCCGCCGCGAAAAAAGGAAGCTATTTATTCGAAGGTTCCTAAGTCTGTAGAGTTAAAAGATGTGCCTCATAGTTGGCCATTTAAATTTCTGACAAGTAGTTTGGCTCGCTGGGCGATTGAGTCGGCTGAAAATCTAGTGGATGTTCTTAAGAGCAACTATTCACAACATAGAAGGCATAATTCTAAATCGACTATAAAATCTTAACTTTGTAGGCGAAGCGACCGACCGCTTTTGGCCGTTTTCTGCCTGTGGCGACCGGCTGAAATCGGCCAAAAGCGAACGCTTGCTGGGCTTACGCCCCGCCAAAGCCTGATATTCAAAAAATCCTAAATTTGAGCGAACTGCATATACCGGATGCGGATTCAGTGATGGCGCAATACAATCACCATCAACATTGCAAGCACAAGGAGATGAGCCTTGCACATTTTGATCAACCGCGCCGCTTTACTCCGGGCCGAGCTGCATCGCCCCCCGTCTTTCAACCTGTTCACCTTACTGCGCAGTGGCTCGGATGAAGTGCGCCTGCACTCTCGCTACTTGGCCTTCTTGCTCAACCCCCAAGGCGCTCATGCGGCCGGTGGCAAACTGCTGCAGTTACTGCTAGACGTATTGAATATCGAGGGTTTCGACTGCCGCGACGTCACGGTGGAGGTTGAATACCGCAACGTCGACATCCTGATCCGTAACGCCAAACGGCAAGCGATCATCATCGAAAACAAGCTCTACGCCGAGGACCAGGAGGCTCAGTTATTTCGCTATCTGGAGACGCTTCAGGGCGAGGGCTACCAGACCTATCCGCCGGTCTACCTTACCTTGGATGGCCGCGATGCTGATCCCCGCAGTTGTCTGGGCATCGATTACCAACGTATCAGCTACGCCGCCGACATCCTGCCATGGCTGGAGCAATGCCAACCGTGGGTGATCCGCGAAGCTGCCGTGCGTGAAAGCTTGCTGCAATACATCGATCTCATCGCAAAATTGACCTTCCAGAACCAAGGACATGCCTACATGGACGCTATCAAGCAGACGTTACGTCAGGGCAACAATCTGCTCGTGGTTCGGGACTTGCAAAAAGCCTACATCGAGACCTTGAAAGACCTGCAACTGGAACTCTGGCAAGCGGTTGCGCAGTGTATAGAGGTTAAATATCCCGAGTTGCCAAAACCCTTTAAAGCGCCGACGGCGGCGATAATAGACCGCTACTACAGCGCGGTCCGGGATAACCGCCATTTTGGCCTTTTTTACGAGCTCGGCTCTGTATCAGGCGCGGTTTACATCGAGCTCAATCACCGCTTTTACTGCGGTTATTACTGTGATGCCGACACCCATCCGCATGATTACAGCCGCCTGGATGCACTGACGGCGCTGTTAGAAAACAACGGAGTGAGTAGCAACGGTTTGCTATGGCGCTACACCACTGAACTCAACATGAAAAATCCCAGCGATGAGCATTTGATGGTACTGACCAACCCTGAAAAGAGAGCTCGCATGGCGGAACGCATGGCTGACGATTTATACGACCTCTGGTCGAGTGTTAGTAGGTTGTGCGACGTGCAGAGTCGTGATTGATCGAATGAATCTACCCCTGCTTTGTAGAAATTCGATGGACCAGTTTTGGCCGCTTTCTGCAAGTCGGGATCTTTAAACTAGATGGTCAGATCTGGTGCGTGGTGCAGATATACATCTTTGATTACGTAAAACGGGCGCTTTCAGGCGCCCGTCGTTTCATCAGCTTTCGACCTGCGCCTGAAGCCGCCGACCAATTACCTCCAGCAAATCACAGCCGTCACGCAAAGGAATCACCAAAAGCTGTGCAAAGTCTGAAAGCACAACCGTATCGCTGGTGATTTCAGAGCGAAACGCAATGTTCTCCAGTACCTGCGTCACCACACGTATTCGGTGATCAGCAGTTGCATGCAGAACGTCAAGCGGGGCTTGGGTATCAATAAGTAGGGAAGCGGGAGTGCAGTCGATGCCGGTGATGGGGATGTATCTTTCCATGGGATTGCTCCGATCAGGTTAATGGGCTGATCCGATCCTCAGGTCGCCAAACCTGATCGCCATTGAGCGATGGGCATCACTATAGGTTTTGTCGGATTGGGTGGGGAAGGTGACGGGTTCCTAAAGCTTCGTAGGAGTTGCGATCGTTTTTTGCGGGAGGGATCTGACATGGACGGCTCGGCTGATTCAAAACCATCAACAGGCCGGGGTGTCAGCTTCAGGTCTGCTGCGCAGCCCAGCGGGAGCAAGCTCCCTCGCCACAGGGGAGAGAGCTGCAACTAGCCTTCGAACTCCGTTTGCAGCATCGCCAGAAACGCCTCTCTGGCAGGATGCCGGCCAGCGTTTTCATGCCAGTAAAAAACGTTATCAATCCCCGTCAGCTCAGGAAATTCATACCCCGTCCAACCCGCCCCCTGGCGGTATTGCTCATAGATCCCCCGGGGCACCAGCGAGACGCCTGCGCCAGCGCTGACACAGCCAACGATGGCGCCATAACTGGCGATGCTGGTGATCGGTTGCACTTGGTCATGACGCAGCAGCCACTGTTCCAGCGCCAAGCGGTACGGACAGCCCGTGGGCCACATGAAGATCGCCTTGCCTTGCAGATCTGCGGCGCTGCGCAGCGGGCCGTGGGACTCGGAGGCGATGAGCACCAGGTCTTCGCGGTACATCACGGCTCGCTTGAGTCCAGGCCGTTGGATGTCCACCGCTACGATCACGCCATCAAGCCGGTGATGTTGGATATCGTCCAGCAGCTGCGCCCAGGTGCCGGTGCTCAGTTCCAGTGACACTTGCGGATACTGCGCGTGGTATTTGGCGAGCAACTGCGGCAGGCGGCCGGTGGCGCTGGACTCGATGGCGCCTATGCGCAGTGGGCCACTCGGTGCGCGGGTGGGGGCGACTGCGTGGCGGGCCTCTTCTGTCAGGCTCAGTATTTTTGTCGCGTACTCCAGAAACACTTCGCCCGCCGGGCTGACCCGCAGCCCGCGACCTTCGCGGAAAAACAGCGGCGTGCCGAGTTCCCGTTCCAGGGACTTGAGGCGTGCAGTGATGTTGGACGGCACGCAGTGCAGCACTTCGGCGGCGCGGGCGATGCTGCCGGTGTCGCAGACCGTCTTGAGCATGCGCAGTTGGGACAGTTCCATAGCTCACCAGAAGTGAATGGTTGGTTGAGTTTAAGTCACTTGTGCTGAGGTGGGGTGGTTTCGATACTTCGAGGCAAATCGGCCAGTGAGCAGGAACTCTAGATGGAAACGCGTTTTGCGCTGGTTGAAGGTTGCTCCGGCAAAACCGGTGTGAAGGTTATCCTGGCGACGCTGTTGGTGATCGTTTGCTGGGCCTATTCACCGATTGGTATTCGCATTGGCTTGCAGGCTTATGAGCCGGGTCAATTGGCGTTGGTGCGGTTTCTCATCGCGTCAGTGTTCATGGCCCTCGTTGCGATAGTGAAGGGTATTTCCTGGCCGCGTCTCAGGGATTTGCCGTTGCTGGCGGTGTTGGGTTTCTTTGCCGTCAGCTTGCACCACATCGCCCTCAATTATGGCCAGCGGGGCGTCAGCGCCGGGGCGGCCAGTGTGCTGGCCCAGTCCACGCCGTTGTTCAGCACGCTGCTGGCGCATTTTGTCTTCAAGGACAGGGTCAGTGGTTGGCAGTGGGGGTGTGTGTTGTGCGGCTTGCTTGGCGCTGGCGTGGTGGTTGCGGGGGATCGTGGCTTGGGTGACATGGACGCTCATGGGCTATTGATCCTGTTGGCGGCGCTGTCCTGGAGTTTGTATTTCGCTTTGCAGAAGCGCCATGCCCATCGTTATGACGGTTTGACCCTGGTTTGTTACACCGTTTGGTCGGGCACGATTCTGTTGTTCATTTTTGCGCCGGGGATGTTGAGCGCGGCGCGGCAGGCTTCGGCTTCGGTGAATCTGGCGGTGTTGGTTCTGGGTATTTTTCCCAGCGCGTTGGCGTACCTTGCTTGGGCTTACGTGCTGGCGCACAGCAACGTGAGCCGCGCTTCCATGGCGCTTTACCTGATACCGCCCACTGCGATGTTGATGGCTTCTCTGGTGTTGGCTGAGCGCCCGTCAGCGACGGTTATTGTTGGGGCGGTGATTGTGTTGATGAGCGTGCTGGCGTTGAGGTTTGAGCCGGGGAGTGGGGCAAAAGTCGGTTGATTCTGTTGTGGGTGTCGGCAATGACGTTGGATGTTGTCGCCACACGGAGTGCCATGGAACACCGTCCTACAGACAGGCGATCGCTTTGGGATAAATCACAGAAGTCTCTGACAACTTTTTAGGGTTGGCCTTCGGAAGTACCAGCCTTACGATCTGGATTGTCTCAGTGCTCAGCGTGGCATCCGGCGCGCTCAGCTTGGTTTTATATCGTGAGGAGAGATCGATGCCTGAAACCCCATACGCCAAGGCCTTGGAGCGCGCCGTCGATGTTTTCGGCAGCCAGCAGTTGGCTGAAGACTGGTTGAGGAAGCCCTGTACGTACCTGGACGGTCAGGTGCCATTGGAGCTGATCGATAATGCGCAGGGTTTCAAGTTAGTAGAGGATTACCTGACCCGGGTTGAGCTTGGGGTTTATCAATGAATCCTGTGTTCTGCTGCGCGGTTTTTTGGGGCTGCTGCGCAGCCCAGCGGGGATAAATCCCCTCGCCACAGGTTGCGTTATGCCTACAACTTTGAACGATCGTTCCTCACGCTCCGCGTGGGAACGCCGCCAGGGTCGCTCCGCGTTCCGCTTCTGGAGGGTGACGCAGAGCGTCACGGGATGCATGCCCACGCGGGAGCGTGGGAACGATCGTCCGAACGAGCGGGTGCATTATTTCTTGACCGGATAATCCTGTCCCCACACCCGTACCGTGCTGACCGCTTCGTTCATGCCTTCAAAAACAAACTTCTGCCGCACGGCAGTCTTCGGTGGAATGGTGACTTCATCCGGGTTGTCCAGGCCGGTGAGGCGGTTGGAGTAGCCCGCCTGGTCGATGGCCAGCAGCACGCCGGTCTGGCCGAGGTTGACCACGCGCAGTTGGGTGTCGGTGCTGTTCTTGAAGCCGAGGGTGATGCTGACGTTGTCGTCGCTGGGCTCGAGCTTCAGCACTTCAACGGCGATGCGGTCTTTCATTTGCTCGCTGGAGGAAATGATCGCGGCGCCATCGGTGCCTTGGGCCGATTCGCGGCCATCGAGCACGCCTTCACTGACGCCGCCGAGCAGGTTCTTGCCGGCGGTAATGAACGTTGAGACGGCTGCTTTGGTTGAGTCCTTGATGAGGCTGCCGTCGGTTGGCTCGCCTTCGGCGAAGCACAGCGAGCTGAGCAAAAGGCTGGAGACGAAGAGGGTGGAGCGTGACGGCAGAAGGTTCATACCTGAGTCCTTGAGGGGCTGCGACATCGCCCGTCAACAGGGCGAGCGGCAATGATAGCCGTGATCATGGGCCGCTAGCGATCTGCTTCCTTGAGTTTTTCCGACATCTTCACCAGTGCTGCCAACGAGTCCGCATTCATCTTGCGCATCAACGACCCGCGGCGCACTTTCACGGTCACCTCGCTCAAGCCCAGTTGGCCGGCCACCTGCTTGTTCAGCAGCCCTGACACGACCAGTTCCATCACCTCGCGTTCGCCGTCAGTCAGGGTGTCATGCCGGCGTTTCAACGCGTCCATGCTCGCTGCGGCCTTGCGCCGTTCCTGATCGCGGTTCAGGCCCTGGGCGATGGCATCGAGCAGGTCCTGTTCGCGAAATGGTTTGGTCAGGAACTCCAGCGCGCCGGCCTTCATGGCTTTGACGGACATGGGAATGTCGCCATGGGCGGTGATGAACACCACCGGGACCAGGATGTTCAAGCGGGCCATTTCCTGCTGGAAGTCCAGCCCATTCAAGCCCGGCATGCGCACATCCAGAATCAGGCACGCCGGCACGTCCGGCCGTTGGGCGTCGATGAACTCACGGGCCGAGCCGAATGCCATGCTTGCCAGGCCCACGGAGGCCAGCAGGTCTTGCAGTGAGGCACGCACCGAGTGGTCATCGTCGACGATATAGATCATCGAATCGACCTGGTCATGAATGTCAGTTTGGCTCATCGGATTCCCTTGTAACGGCTGGCAGGGTGAAGTGAAACGTCGAGCCGGACGGTGGGTTGCTGGCGGCCCAGATCCGCCCGTCATGGGCCTCGATGATCGAGCGGCTGATGGCCAAGCCCATCCCCATACCGTCCTGCTTGGTGCTGTAGAAGGCGTCGAACACCCGTTCCCGGTCGCTTGCCGACAAGCCGTTGCCTTGGTCGGACACTGAAAAGAGCAGTTGCTGGGGCGACTCAAGCGTCACCTGAAACTGCAGAATCCTCTGGTCGACGTCAACCTGGCGCATGGCGTCGAGCGCGTTCATCGCCAGGTTCAGGATCACTTGCTGGATTTGTACTTCATCCGCCAGCATCGGCGGCAGGCCTTCCTGGACCTGTACGCGCAAGGTGATGTTCTGCTCGTTCAGTTCGCCGGCCAACAATCGCAGCGCGGCATGGACCGTGTCGGCCACGTTCAGCCATTGCTTCGTCGGCGCTTGGTGCCGGGCCATGCCGCGCAGCCGGGCAATGATGTCGCTGGCCCGATGGGTGTCGGCGATGATCCGCTCCACCGCTTGCCGGGCCTTGGGCAGGTTGGGCGGCTCGGTGGCCATCCAGCGCAGGCTGGCACTGCCGCTGGCGGCAACGGCGGCCAGGGGCTGGTTGACTTCGTGGGCAATCGAGGCGGCGAGTTCGCCGAGCATGTTGATGCGGGCGATGTGCGCCAGGTGGGCGCGGGTCTGATGCACCGTGCGCACGGCGGCCGAGAGACGCAGCGCCAGGTACGTGGTGCCGGCGATGGCCGCGAGGCTGATCAGCACGTTGATCAGCCCGGCCTCTGTGTCGCCAAAACGAGTGAAGCGATAGCTGAGGATCGTCAGGACCATGCAGATGACCGAGACCCCGGCCACGGCGCGTGCCGGCAGGATTCTCACGGCGATCAGCACCACCACGATCTGGAAGACCCCGACCGCGATTTCCAGGTCGGTGACGGTATCGATCGCCGCGATGCCCAGGGCCAATCCCAGCAGGAGCAGTAGACGCAGGGTCAACGCCGTTCTTCTCATTGAGTGTCCATCGCGCATTGCTCCAACGACCAGGCCTGATCCACGCAGTTTATACCGCAGCGTCTCAGGATGGATTGTCCAGGCTGAACTGATCGGCCACTTCGTCGTAGGCGAACAACTCGGCGTAGCGACCCCATTGCGTGACACAGTCCAGCGTAATGGCGGCGTCGTGCTCGGACATGAAATCTTCCAGTTGGTCACGGAAACGCCTGGCCGGTGCGGTGCGGGTAGGGCGGTCGTCCAGCACCCGGCGCACATGCCCCACCAACGGGACATATTTGAGCAGGTGCTGGGCAAACAGTTGCTTGCGCTCATCCACCGCCGACTCGGCATAGCGCTGCCCGGCCGGCAGGAGGGTAATGTGGCCGTCCTGCAGGTCGGCCAGGCGCATGAGTTGCAGCACCTCGGCGACCGGTAAAAGGTCACTGGCGGTGTAGCGCAATGCACTGGCGAGTTCGCGCAAATCCGCTTGGCCGGCAAACGGCTGGTCCTGCACCGCTTCGATCAGCCCAGCCAGGGCATTGCTGGAAATCGACGGCAGGACCATGCCCACGCCGCTGCCGGCAAAGGTTTCCTGGCGTGCGGAGCCGACATTCGCGCCGCCGGCCATCTGCACGTAAATGTGCTCGACCAGGGCTTGGAATGCCGGGTCGGCGCGATTACGCGGCTGGCTGAGGTCCACGCTGATCTCACTCATGACCCGCCCCGGGTTGGAGGAGAAAATCAGAATCCGGTCACACATCAGCACGGCTTCTTCGATGTTGTGGGTGACCATCAGGATCGACCGGATCGGCATGCGCCCCTCACGCCACAAATCCAGCAGGTCGGTGCGCAGCGTTTCGGCGGTCAGCACGTCCAGCGCGGAAAACGGCTCGTCCATCAACAACACGTCCGGGTTGACCACCAACGCACGGGCCAGGCCGACGCGCTGGCGCATGCCGCCCGACAGCTCTTTGGGGAAGGCACTTTCGAAACCATCGAGGCCGATCATGTCGATGGCGGCCAGCGCGCGCCGACGTCGCTCAGGTGCCGTCACGCCGAGGGCCTCGAGGCCGACCTCGACGTTTTGCAGCACCGTCAGCCAGGGAAACAGGGCGAAGCTCTGGAATACCATGCGCACCGAGCTCGCCAGCCCTTGGGCATTGCTTGGAAAATCCACCACGCCGGTGGTGGGCGAAATCAGGCCGGCTATGGAGCGTAGCAAGGTCGATTTGCCGGAGCCCGAGCGCCCGAGCAGGCCAACGATTTCACCCTCGTCCAGGCGCATGCAGACGTTGTCCAGAACCCGGCGCTCGGCGCCGCCAGCGGTGCCGTAGACGTGGCCGACTTGCTGCACATCCACGAGGCAGCGTTTGTCCATCACTTGCATTGGATCACCCCTCAATCAATTCGAAGCCGACGCTCGGCGAACCCGTACAGCGGGCGCCACAGCAACCGGTTGAAACCCACCACGAAAATCGACATGACCACAACGCCCAGCGCCACTCGTTGCAGATCCCCGGCCGTGGTCGCCTGGGCGATGAAGGAGCCCAAGCCGGACGCGTACAAATGGTGGTCGCCCCAGGACACCGCCTCGGCGACGATGCTGGCGTTCCATGAGCCGCCCGCTGCCGTGAGGGCGCCGGTGACGTAGTAAGGGAAGACGCCCGGCAGCGCGACCTGGCGCCACCACTGCCAGCCGTGTATGTGGAAGCTGCGCGCCGCCTCGCGCAAATCGGTCGGCAGGGCGCTGGCGCCGGCAATCACGTTGAACAGGATGTACCACTGGGTGCCCAGGATCATCAGCGGCGAAAGCCAGACATCGGGGTTGAGTTTCAGGGCGACGATGGCGATCACCGCGAACGGAAACAGCACGTTGGCCGGGAACGCTGCCAGTAACTGCGCGATGGGTTGCAGGCGCTCGGCCCAGCGCGGGTTCAAGCCGATCCAGACGCCGATGGGCACCCACACCACGCTGGCCAGCACGATGAGTACGCTGACGCGCACCAGGGTGATCAGGCCCAGGCCAAACGTACTGGCGACGTCCTCCCAACCTAACGTGCTGCCGATGAACCGCGACAACTGCAGGATGCCGGCGATGCAGGCAGCGGCGACCAGGGCGAGCCAGACCCGGTCGGCTGTGCGGCTGACGCGGGCACTGGTCTTGAAGCGGATGGACGGCAGCCGGGGGAGCTTCTCCAGGAATAACGAGGCCTTGATGCTGCCCAGCGCCAGCAACACCAAGGGCACCAGGCGGGTCGAGCGCAGCAGGTCGTAGACCCTGGACCGTGGACGCTTCTGGGAGGCGGTTTGCTCGAAGCGGAATTTGTCCGCCCAGGCGACGATAGGCCGGAAAAACAACAAGTCATAGGCAATGATCACCGCGACCATGGCCAGCACTGCCCAAGCAATCGCGGCGATGTTTTGCTGCTCGATTGCCAGCGCCAGCCATGAACCGATCCCCGGCAGGCTGACGGTGGTGTCGCCGACGGTGATGGCCTCGGAAGCGACCACGAAAAACCAGCCGCCGGACATCGACATCATCATGTTCCACACCAGGCCCGGCGTGGCGAAGGGCAACTCCAGCCTGATGAAGCGTTGCCATGGCGAAAACGCGAACTGTCGGCTGACCTCGTAAAGATCGTTGGGCACGGTTCTCAGCGATTGATAGAAACTGAAGGTCATGTTCCAGACTTGACTGGTGAAGATGGCGAAGATGGCCGCGCACTCCACACCGGTTTCCTTGCCCGGGAACAGTCCCATGAAGAACACAACGGTAAACGTAAGAAAGCCAAGGACTGGCACGGATTGGAGAATATCCAAGGCGGGCAGGATAACGATTGCAGCCTTGCGGCTTTTGGCGGCCAACGTGGCGACGACCAAGGAAAATACAAACGAAGCGAACAAGGCGATGAACATGCGCAAAGTCGTGCGCAAGGTATATTCCGGCAGGTGCACCAGATCAAGGGACAGCGGTGAAGCATCAAGCACGCCGAGGGGCTGGTTCATTTGATCCAGGCCATGGAAGACAAAGGCAGCCAAGAGCACCAGGAGGCCCAACAGCGCTATATCGGCCCGCCAGGAATTAGCAGGAAGTTGTTCCCGGTTTTTGAAGGGCGTCAATACAGGTGCAAGGAAAGAAGGGCGCATGGATCACCTCTATTACTCTTTGAAAACCAGGGCTGCGACCACACTGCGATCATTGGATGTCATGAAGTTGAAGCGCACTTGAACGGGTGCGTTAAATGCCCGGCAAGATTAAGGGCTGCCTGGGCTGAAGACCACGCTGACTTGGGACATGAAAATATACTTTGGTATATCCGTTCCCCTTGGGTGAAAGAACTTCGCCATATTTGTCGCCTATTGAAAGTTGCGCGAGGGGGGCGGGAGGGCGTTCGTCTGATCCGTATTTTCCTGCGTCAGGTGCCTCTGTAATGAACCCGGCCCCCACCCCAGAATAACCACGCGGTTTGCCTATCGGACGGCCCGTGTACTGCAATTTTTTGGTCCAGGAGTGCTCATGGCGAAGATGGCGATTTTTTTAGGTGGGTTTTTGGCGCTGACTATTTTGATCGGCGTGCTGGCGACGATTTCGCCCGTGTAGGCACATGCTGCTAAAAGCCTCTGTGGCGACAACTCCACTGTGGTCGATCGTTCCCACGCTCCGCGTGGGAATGCCTCCACGGACGCTCCGCGTTCGGCTCTTGAAGGGACGCAGAGCATCCCAGGCTGCATTCCCACGCAGAGCGTGGGAACGATCATCGAGGGTTTACCGATCCTTCCCACGTGCTCCGAGCCCTGTTCGTCTATCCGCAAATGGCTCCAAGCCGGCAACATAGTTGTTCCTCACGCCGCAAAGGAAGGCATCCCATGGGCCGGAGCCGCTACGTCATTACCGAACCCGAAAAACCCCACTTTCTCACCTGCACATTGATGGAGTGGTTGCCGCTGTTCATACGGCCCTATCTCGTTGATCACCTGCTTGGGTGCTGGCGCTATCAGCAAACCCATCAAAACTTGCAGTTGTTCGGTTATGTCGTTCTTGAAAACCATCTGCATTTCGTTGCCCAAGCGCCGAATCTGGGCAAGTGCTTGCGTCAGTTCAAATCCTTTACGGCGCGCCAGATCATCAACGACCTACAGAGCAAGGGCGCTGCGCGGGCATTGCAACGCCTGCGGTTCAGCAAGCGAGCACATAAGCAGGACAGGGTCTATCAGCTCTGGCAAGAAGGCTCACATGCGGAGCAAATCCATAGCGAAGCGGTCATGCGCCAGAAACTGGATTACATCCATTTCAACCCAGTGAAGCGTGGGTACGTGGAGTTACCGGAGCATTGGCGCTACTCCAGTGCACGCAATTATGCGGGGATGGAAGGGTTGATTGAGATTCAGCGATGGTATTGACCGCGGCGCTCACTGCCCTCCGCCAGAAGCGGAACGCGGAGCGTCCCTGGCGGCGTTCCCACGCGGAGCGTGAGGAACGATCGTTCACCGCCCCGCCACCTGATCGTTCCCACGCTCTGCGTGGGCATGCATCCCGTGACGCTCTGCGTCACCTTCCAGAAGCGGAACGCAGAGCGTCCCTGGCGGCGTTCCCACGCGGAGCGTGAGGAACGATCGTTCATCAGATCAAGCTCCGCTGTAGGGACGGTCGTTGTTACCGATGCAAAATCACCTGAGCAATCTCCTGCAATCCCATCACCCGTTGTGCGGCGTTGAGTTTGATTGCTTCCTTGGGCATGCCGAAAACCACGCAGCTGGCTTCGTCCTGGGCCACGGTGGTGCTGCCGGCGTCGAGCATTTCCTTCAGGCCGCGGGCGCCGTCGTCGCCCATGCCAGTCATGATGATGCCGGTGGCGTTGCGGCCGGCGAATTTGGCCACGGAGCGGAACAGCACATCCACCGAAGGGCGGTGGCGGTTGACCAGCGGGCCGTCCACCACCTGCACGTGATAGAACGCGCCGCTGCGGGTCACCATCATGTGTTTGCCGCCTGGTGCGATGAGCGCCAGGCCCGGGTGGATGCGGTCGTTGTTGCGGGCCTCGCGCACTTCGATCTGGCACAGGCTGTTGAGCCGGGCGGCAAACGAGGCGGTGAATTTTTCCGGCATGTGCTGGACGATGACGATGCCCGGGCACACTCGCGGAAGCGCAGTGAGCACCGCTTCCAGGGCCTGCGTGCCGCCGGTGGAGGTGCCCAGGGCGACGATGCGTTCGGTGGTCTGCGCCATGGCGTGGCCGTTGGCGGCGGGCAGCATGGCGTCGGCGGTGAGTTTGGTCGCGGGCGTCAGCGCGATCGGGGCGGGACGCTTGCCCAGGTTGCGCACGTTGACCTGGGCGGCGGCACGGATCGCCGACACCAGTTCCGGCGCCGACTCCAACAGAAAGTTCTTCAGGCCGGTGGTGGGCTTGGTGATGATTTCCACCGCGCCAGCGGCCATCGCCTGCAAGGTGGTTTCCGCGCCCCGGGGTGTCAGGGACGAGCAGATCACCACCGGAGTGGGGCGCTCGCTCATGATTTTCTTCAGGAACGTGATGCCGTCCATGCGCGGCATTTCCACGTCCAGCACGATTACGTCGGGCCATTCCTTGGCCAGTTTGTCCATGGCGAAAATCGGGTCGGACGCCGCGCCCATGACGTGGATGTCCGGTGTGTCGCTGAGGATCGCCAGCAACACCTGGCGAACCACGGCAGAGTCATCCACCAGCAGTACATTGATCTTTTTTGACATAGTCAGTGCCGGGTCCTTATAGGTTGGTGCCTGACCCACACATCGCCGCTGCAAAGGTCGAAGATGATGCTGCGGTGGCCAGTGCTGCCCATGTCCTGGGCGATCAGGTCGAGGCGATAGAGGGCGGCCATTTCCAGCGCGGCGTTGACGTTCAGCCGCGCCACATCGCCGTAGGGCACGTGGCGTTGCAGCTCGGGGAACATCTCGCCGCCGCCGAACAGCTTGAGTTGGTAATCCTCGGGTTCGGTGTGGTGGGCCCGGGCCTGGTGGATAAACAGTTCGATGGCTTCGTCGGCATAGAGGCCGTTCAGTGCGGTGGAGCAGCGCACCCGACTGGGCAGCATGAAGTGGCACATGGCGCCGATCCTGCGTTCCGGATGCCACAGCGTGATAGCCACGCAAGAGCCGAGGATCGTGCGCAGGCGGGTCGGGCAGGTGGCGAAACGAAACTCCCCGGGCGCCAGGTACACCTCGGCCACTTTCCTGATGGCGGCGTTCATGGTTTGCGGTAAATCGATGGCGCCACCAGTTTCAATGCATCGGACACACCGTTGAGGCTTTCCGAGTGGCTGACGATGAAATACCCGCCGGGCTTGAGCCGGGGGAACAAGCGGGCAACCACTTTGCTTTTGGTGGGTTGGTCGAAATAGATCATGACGTTGCGCAGGAAGATCACATCGAACTCCCCCAGCTCCGGCAAGGTGTCGTTGAGGTTGACCTGGATGAAGTTGACCCGGTTGCGCAGCGCCCGGTCGATGAGGAACGTGCCTTGCTGGCTGCCGGTGCCCTTGAGGCAATATTTCACCAGCAGCGGCTGGGGCAGGGTGCGGGCGCGCTCCATCGGGTAATGCCCGGAGCGCGCCTTGGCCAGCACTTGGCTGCTGATGTCCGAACCGATGACTTCCCAGGGTGTGGTGCCCAATCCTTCGGCCAGGGTCATGGCCAGGCTGTAGGGCTCTTCCCCCGATGAACTGGCCGCGCTCCACAGGCGGAAAGTCTTGCCCGGTGTCGCGTGGGGCAGCACGTGTTGGCGCAGGAAGTCGAAATGCTTGGGCTCGCGGAAAAAGTAGGTCTCGTTGGTCGTCAACAGGTCCAGCGCGACCTGCAGCTCATCGGTACGCTGGCCGTTCATGATCAGTTTGAAATACTCGCCGTAACTGTCCAAACCATAGTGCTTGAGGCGCTTGAACAAACGCCCGGCCACCAGGGCCTTCTTGGCCTCGGACAGGCTGATGCCGGCGGCCTGGTACAGCCAGGACTGGAACTGGCCGAACTCTCGATCAGTGAGCGCCAGTGAATTCACCGTGCGTTCCTTGCAGGTATCGGCGTTCACGGGGCATCCACTTCCAGCGCGCTCGGGCTGGCTTCTGCAAGTAGGGACATCTCGTCGATGGACAGCACGCGGTCCACCTCCAGCACGATGACGAACTTGCCATCGACCTTGGCCATGCCGCTGATGAAATCGGCACGGATCTTCGCGCCGAAGCTCGGTGGCGGCTCGATCTGCGAGGCCGGGATTTCCAGCACCGCCGATACCGTGTCCACCAACAGGCCAATGTCCTGGGCCTGGCCGTCGGCGCTGGCCGCCTCGATGATCACCACGCAGCTGCGGCGACTGATCGCCGAATTCGGCCGGCCGAAACGGGCCGACAGGTCCACCACCGGCACGACCGCGCCCCGCAGGTTGATCACCCCGCGCACGAAGGCCGGCATCATCGGCACCACGGTCAGGTTGCCGTACTCGATGATTTCCTTGATGCACAGGATGCCGATGGCAAACATCTCCGTGCCGAGCATAAACGTCAGGTATTGCGCTTCTTCCTCGACCGCAATGGCGGTTTGACGTGTGGTCGCGATGGCGCCCATGCCTTTATCTCCTTTAAGCGAGCCTGTGGGAACCAACCGTCAGAATCGGGTGAACTCGGATTCGTCCGGCGCGCTGGCCATGCTGTAGGCGAAAGCCTTGGGCAGGGCGGGCGCGGCAGCTCGGGCCGGCCTGCGGCTGGACGGGCCCGGCGTGTTGTCCACCTTCAACGGTTGGTTGGCCGGTTTGGGCGGCGTGTCCAAGGTGAAGAAACTCATGGCCTGTTGCAGTTGCTCGGCCTGGCTGCTCATTTCCTCGGCGGTGGCGGCCAGTTCTTCGCTGCTGGAGGCGTTTTGCTGGGTCACCTGGTTGAGCTGGGTCATGGCGGTGTTGATCTGCGCCACACCGGCGGCCTGTTCTTCGGAGGCGGCGCTGATTTCCTGCACCAGGTCCGAGGTCTTGTTGATCGAAGGGACCATCTCGTTGAGCAGGTTCCCGGCCTTTTCCGCCATGTCGACGCTGCTGGACGACAGCTCGCCGATTTCCTGGGCGGCCACCTGGCTGCGTTCGGCCAGCTTGCGCACTTCGGCGGCGACCACCGCGAAGCCTTTGCCGTGTTCACCAGCGCGGGCAGCCTCGATGGCGGCGTTGAGCGCCAGCAGGTTGGTCTGGTAGGCGATGTCGTCGATGATGCTGATGCGCTGGGCGATTTTCTTCATCGCCACCACGGTCTGCTGCACCGATTCGCCGCCGTCGGTGGCTTCCTTGGCAGCCTTGCTGGCCATGCCGTCGGTGACCTTGGCGTTCTCGGTGTTCTGGTTGATGCTCGCACTCATCTGTTCGATGGAGGCACTGGTTTCCTCGACGCTGGCCGCTTGCTCGCTGGTGGCCTGGCTCATCGATTGCGCGGTGGCGCTGACTTCTTCGGAGGCGCTGGCCAGGTTGTCCGCGGCGTTACGCACTTCGCCGATGATGTGCGAGAGCTTGCCGACCATGTTCTGCATGGCGTTGAGCACCATGCCGGTTTCGTCCTTGGAGCCGCTCTCGATTTTTGCGTTCAAGTTGCCTTCGGCCAATTGTTCGGCGACGGCCGCGGCCTGTTTCAAGGGGCGGGAGATGATCCGCGAAATGAACAGCGCCAGGCTCAGGCCCACCAGCAGAGCGGCAATCAGCACGACAATGATCGACAGGCGCGATTTTTCAAACAGCGCTGCGCCACGCTCGCTGGCCTTGCCGGCTCCGAGATCATTGAGCTCCACCATTTTTTGCAGATCAGTGGTCACCAGCTCGAATCGACGCTTGGACTCGCCCCTGAGCAGGGCATGGGCCTGTTCGGTCAGGTTTTGCCGGGACAGCGCAAGCAGGTCCTTGCTCATCGCGAGGTAAGCGGCCCAATCATTGCGGGTGGTTTCGAACAGCTGGCGGTCTTCGGCGTTGGAGAGCAGCTTTTCATAGGTGTCCAGGCGCGTTTCAAAGGCTTTTCTGGCGTCTTCCGCTTCTTGCTCAGTGGTGGTGCGCTCCTGCTCGGAGTCGGCGGTAATGTGGCGGTTTTCCTTGAGGCGATACTGTGCCGCGAAGAAACGCATGCCCGAGGCGGCACGCATGGACGGCATCCAGTTTTCCCGGATCTCGACCGTGGTGCTGTTTACTTCGCCCAGTTGGATGATCGCGAACACACCCATGACGGCTGTCAGTGCCAGCACCACAAGAAATGAAGTGATCAGTTTGGTGGCGATTCTAAGATCGTAGAACCATTTCATTGGGAAGTACCTCTCCATGGAATTGCTAAAGCGTCAGCGAGCGTTGGCTTGTTGGAATTGAGTCGGTGTGTAGCGGTTTTCCACTTGGGCGATCTGGGTGAGCAGCGCCGGTACGTCGAGAATCAACGCCACGGCGCCACTGCCCAGGATGGTCGAGCCACTGATGCCGCGAAGGGCACCAAACAGCTTGCCCAGCGGCTTGATCACGGTCTGGAATTCACCCAGCAAGTCATCCACCACCAGCCCGGCCTTGAGTTCGGCGTAGCGCACCACCACCACGTTCTGCCGGCGCGCGGCCGGGCCTTCGTGGCTGAAGTGATCGCGCAGGTAGACCAGCGGCAGCACCTCGCCGCGCAGGTCGAGGTAGCCTTGTTCGCGGCTGGCGAGCCCATCGTCTTCGCTCAGCTCGATGCATTCCTGGACCATATCCAGCGGAATGACATAGGTCGATTGACCGATGCCCACCAGAAAACCATTGATGATTGCCAGGGTCAGCGGCAGGCGGATACGGACCACGGTGCCCTTGCCAGGCTGGCTGTCCAGGTCGACGGTGCCGCGCAGCAGGGTGATGTTGCGCTTGACCACGTCCATGCCCACGCCACGCCCCGAAAGGTTGGTCACGGCCTGGGCGGTGGAGAAGCCAGGTTCGAAAATCAGGTTGTAGATTTCCTGGTCGGTCGGGCTCGCGCCCGGTGTTACCAGGCCACGTTCCTGGGCTTTTTCCAGGATCCGGTCGCGGTTCAGGCCGGCGCCGTCGTCGGCGATTTCCAGCACGATGCTGCCCGAGTCGTGATAGGCGTTGAGGTGCAGGTGCCCCTTGGCTGGTTTGCCAGCGGCCAGGCGCGCCTCGGCGGTTTCAATGCCGTGGTCCATGGCGTTGCGCAGCAAGTGCATGAGCGGGTCGCCGATTTTTTCCACCACGGTCTTGTCCAGCTCGGTCTCCGCACCGCTGATGATCAGGTCGATGTCCTTGCCCAGCTCCTGGCTGACATCGCGCACCACCCGACGGAAGCGGTTGAAGGTTTCGCCGATGGGGATCATGCGCAGGCGCAGGGCGCCGTCGAGGATTTCCTCCACCAGTGACGACACCGTCGAGGTGGATTCCTGCAACGGATCGTTGTTGCAGGTGCGGGCCAGCAGGCTGGCACCGGCGCTGGCGATGACCAGTTCGCCCACCAGGTTGATCAGTTCGTCGAGCTTGTCGGCATTGACCCGCACGTAGGTGCCGTCCTTGGCCTTGCTGTCGCTGGTCACCGCTTGTTTGTCGCTGGCGATCTGGGCAGGCACGCGCGGCGTCTTGCGTTGGTCGGACAACAACTCGCCGGTGGTGACCAGGGCGGTGTTTTCCTCGACCTGTTCCGGCGACGTGGCAACCAGGCCGGTGTTGGCCTGGGGGGCGATGTCGTTATCCAGGGCAACGATCTCGATCACGCAGTCTTCCCGGACGAAGTCGAATACTTCGTTGATCGCGCCGTGGCTGGCGGCCGAGCGAAACTCGATGTCGAAGCCCAGGTAGCAGGATTCGGCGTCCCAGGCATCGGCGGCGGGCAGGGCGTCGGTCAAGGTGGTGAGGTCGACGATTTCACCCAGGGTTTGCAGATAGCGCAGGAACGACAGCGGGTCCATGCCGTTGCGGAACACGTCCTGGCCGAAGCGCAGGGAGATGTGCCAGAGGCGCGTTTCGCCGGGTTCGCTGGTGTTGATTTCAGGGGTAGATGTCGGGGCCGCAGCGGGCGAGGGCGCCTGGTACTCCTGCAGGATCTGGCACAGCTCCACTTCCCGCTGCAGGGCCGGTGGCGGCAGCGCTCCGCCCTGGTTGGCGGCCACGTTGATCAGTTCCAGCATGTGATCGCTGGACTTGAGCAGCACCGCGATCAGGCCTGCGTCCACCTCGACGCTGCCATTGCGCAGGCGATCGAGCACGTCTTCGACGATATGGGTGAAGCTGACGATCGGTTCCAGGCCGAAAAGCCCGGCCGAGCCCTTGATCGTGTGCGCCGCCCGGAAGATCGCGCCAATGGCGTCATCGTCGCCGGGGTCGGTTTCCAGTTGCAGCAGCGATTCTTCCATCGCCTGCAACTGTTCCCGTGCCTCGACGATGAAGGTCTGTTGTGCCTGATCGAGATTGATGCTCACGCTCATATCCTTTGTCGTGTCCGACGTATTGCAACAGCCCTAGGCAACCAGGTTGCACAGGGCAAGTGTTTCCGTGACGGCCTTGCTTTGGCCCGTCAATGTCAGTTGGGTACCGGCCTTGGCGGCCTCACGCTGTACCATCAGCAGCAGTTGCAGGCCGGCGCCGTCCATCTCGGTGATCTGCGACAGATCGAGGGCCATTCGCGGTGTTGCGCCCAGGTGCGGCAACCATTGCGCGGCCAGGTCGGCGGCGGTGTAGATCGTCAGCTCGCCGTCGATGTGCACCTGGGCGGTGTCATCGTGTGTCTCGTATTGCCACGGCATGGGAGCCTCCGGCTATCAAGGAAGAATCAGCTTGGATACCGCCGCCAGCATCTGCGCCGGCTGGAACGGCTTGACCACCCAGGCCTTGGCTCCGGCGGCCTGGCCTTCCTGCTTCTTCGATTCCTGGGATTCGGTGGTGAGCATGATGATCGGCGTGAACTTGTAGCTGGCCAGCTTCTTGACCTCCTTGACGAAGGTGATGCCGTCCATGTTGGGCATGTTCACGTCACTGATGATCAGGTGCACTTTCTGGCCATTGAGCTTGCCCAGCGCGTCCTTGCCATCGCTGGCTTCGATCACGTCATAGCCGGCACTTTTCAACGCGATGCCGACCACCTGTCGAACGCTCGCGGAGTCGTCGACAACCAATACACTTTTAGCCATGAACGGCGCTCCTAAAAGAAGGTAATTTCCTGTGAAGTCTGTTGCGCGCCCGAGTCGCCGTGGTGATTACGGCGTTGCTCGTCGGTGGCGTAAGTGGTTTCCATGCGCGCCAGCCATTGGCGGGCGTCGATGGAAACAGCCTGTTCGGGCGACTGGCTGGCCTGCTGCATGTGCACATGCAGGTCCTCGATGTTGTCGCGCACGTGGCTGAGGATCTGGCTGACCCGATCCTGGAATTGCAGGCTGACCAGCACCTCGGTGAGTTCATCGCGGATGCCGAAGCTCTCGCGCTGCAGCATGTCGGCCGAGTCGGCCAAGCTGCCGGTGACGCTCTTGAAGCGCTCCAGCACCTGCTGGATGCTTTGCTCGGAGGCACTGACCGAATGGCTGTCCTGGTCCGCGCCGCTGGACGCGGCATGCACCAGTTGGGTGATGGCGTTGTTGATGATGTCGACCTTGGCCGACATCTGCTGGCCGGTCTCGCTGGATTTGCTCGAGAGACTGCGCACGGCGTCGGCCACCACGGCAAACCCACGCCCGGCCTCGCCGGCACGGGCGGCTTCGATGGCGGCGTTGAGGGCCAGCAGGTTGGTCTGTGCGGCAATCGCCGCGACATCGGCGGCCATGGTCCGCAGCTCGCCGGTATAGGCCGTCAGGTTGCGCACCTGGGCAAGGGTTTCATCGCGGCTGGCCTGGGTGGCCTTCAGGGAATCGATGACCTTGACCAGTTCACTTTCGCTCTGGGCCAGCACCTGCACGGCACCGCCACTGCTGCTGCCGGCCAACTCACCGGCGGCCAGTTGCGAGGCTTGCACGGTCTCTTCCAGGCGCGAAGAAATGCCGGTAAAGCGGCTGGTCAGCGAGACGATTGCGGTTTCGGTCTGCTGCCTGGAGCTTTCGACCTGCTTGGCCCAGATCGGCATCGCACCAAGAATGACTTCGTTGAGTTGCTCGCTGGTTTTATGGGCCAGGTGCTCGCTGGCTTGCAGGTCGTGGCGGGCCATGGCGGCGGCGATGGCGCGGTCGAACTGCTGACGTTGCGAACGCGCACCCCATACGCCAGCACCGACGCCAACGGCCAGGAGGGCAACAGCCAGGATGATGTTTTGAACACTTGGACCGTTGAGCAGTACGACGCCAACGGCAGCAACAAAAGCGACGAGCACTGTGTTCCAGAGGATGCGAGGTGGTTGGGCGAAGGAATGACCGTGTGGGTACGACGTCATGGTTCGGTCCTTGAACAGAGTTTCTAACAGGTTATTTGCGAATAACTGGTTATCTGCGACCTCTACTCGGACTTTAAGACCGGCTGTCCGATACCGGTATTGCATAGGCATTGGCCTACACAGTACGTGGCACTGTGCTACTTCAGATTAGACGCTGTCTGTGAAATGTCGAATGCACCCGACGAAGGTATAAGCCGCAACATAGAACCCTCAAGAGTGCTCTCCGGTTGATTCTTCTGAAACAGACTGAATGGATTGCGCTAAATTACCCCGCATTGGATTTCGAACCTGCCATCAGAGCCCCCATGCCCACCCAGCCCCTCTGGAAAACCTATCTTCTGTTCCTGGCCCCCATGGTCCTGTCCAACTTCCTGCAGTCCATGTCTGGCACGTTCAACAGCATTTACATCGGCCAGATGCTCGGTACCCAGGCCTTGGCGGCGGTGTCGGGCATGTTTCCCATCGTGTTTTTCTTTATCGCATTGGTGATTGGCCTCGGCGCGGGGGCGGGAGTGTTGATCGGGCAGGCCTACGGTGCCGGAGAAACCGGCACGGTGAAGGCGATTGCCGGTTCGACGTTGTTGCTGGGGGCGATCATCGGCCTGACGGCGGCGGTGCTCGGCAGTGTTTTTGCGCGTCAGGCGTTGCAGGGGCTCGGCACGCCGGCCGATGTGCTGGAGGATGCCGTTTCCTATGCCCGGGTCATGATGTGGATCCTGCCGATGTTGTTGGTATTTGTGCTGTTCACTCAACTGCTACGCGGGGTGAGCGATACGGTCTCACCGATGCTGGCGCTGCTGATCTCCACCAGTGTCGGGCTGCTGCTTACGCCCGTATTGATTCGTGGTTGGCTGGGGTTGCCGCCGATGGGCATCCAGAGCGCGGCGCTGGCGGGGTTGGTGGGGACGGCCTCGGCCATGGCCATGCTGGCGTGGCGCCTGAACCGTCGCGAGCATGCCCTGGCACCGGACCGGGCGTTGTTCGCGGCGATGCGCCTGGACACGGAGATCCTTGGCAAAGTGCTGCGCATTGGCTTGCCCACAGGGTTGCAGATGGTGGTGATCTCGTTGTCGGAGTTGGTCATCCTGACGCTGGTCAATAGCCATGGTTCCCAGGCCACGGCGGCCTATGGCGCGGTGACGCAGATCGTCAACTACGTGCAGTTTCCGGCGCTGTCGATCGCCATCACCGCCTCGATCCTCGGCGCCCAGGCCATCGGTGCCGGACGCCTGGAGCGCCTGGGGCCGATCCTGCGCACGGGGCTGTTGATCAACCTCTGGCTTACGGGTGGGCTGGTGGTCCTGGGCTATCTGTTGTCCCACTGGCTGCTGGGGTTGTTCATCACCGACCCGGCGGCACGGGTCCAGGCCGAACACCTGCTGCACATCATGCTCTGGAGCCTGTTGGTGTTCGGCTTCCAGGCGATCGTCGGCGGCATCATGCGCGCCAGCGGCACGGTGCTGGTGCCGGTCGCCATCTCGATCTTCTGCATCGTCGCCGTGCAAGTGCCGGCGGCGTATCTGCTGGACGCTCGCTTCGGGCTGCAAGGGGTGTGGATGGCGTTCCCGGTGGCCTACTTGAGCATGCTGCTGTTGCAGACGCTGTACTACAAACGGGTGTGGCAGCATCAGCCGATCGAGCGGCTGGTGTAACTAACCCATCACTAAACCCTGTGGGAGCGAGCTTGCTCGCGATGGCGTCGGAACATTCAGCATCGATGCAAGCTGACCCACCGCTATCGCGAGCAAGCTCGCTCCCACAGAGGATTGGGGGCTGGCGATGTTACAGTGGCCATCACCCGCCACGCCGCCACCGAGGATCCGATGTCTGCCAGTCTCCCCACCCACATTGCCTATCGCGCCTTCCTGTTCGACATGGACGGCACATTGCTCAACTCCATCGCCGCCGCCGAGCGGATCTGGACGCGCTGGGCCGTGCGTCATGGCGTGGACGTGGCGACGTTCCTGCCGACCATCCATGGCGTGCGCGCCATCGACACCATCGCCCGCCAGCACCTGCCGGGGGTGGATGCCCAGGCGGAAGCCGAGCAGATTACCCGCGAGGAAATCGAAGACGTCGAAGGGGTGGTGCAGGTGCCCGGTGCGCAGGCCTTTCTGAACAGCCTGCCGCCAGAGTGCTGGGCAATCGTCACCTCAGCGCCGATGGCATTGGCCTTGCGCCGTATGGAAGCCGCCGGAATTCCACGCCCTTTGGTCATGGTCACGGCCGAAGACGTCAGCGATGGCAAGCCCAACCCCGCCTGCTATCGCCTGGCGGCCGAACGCTTGCAAGTGGCACCGCAAGAATGCCTGGTCTTTGAAGACGCCGAGGCGGGCATCCGGGCAGGCGAGGCGGCCGAGGCGGATGTGCTGGTGGTAACGGCGACGCATACGCACCCGGTGGTCACCCTTCATCCGCAGATCAAGGATTACCTTGGGCTTGGTATTGAAGTGGATGAAGCCGGGCTGATGCGGCTGACCCCGACTCTGTGACCACAGCAGAACTCCTGTGGGAGCGAGCTTGCTCGCGATAGCGGTGGGTCAGCTTGCATCTGTGCTGAATGTGCCGCTGTCATCGCGAGCAAGCTCGCTCCCACATTAAGGTTATGGCGACTTTGTCAGGTCACCACGCGATAGCACGGCACATACGCCGCGCCGCCTGGCAGTTTCATGCGGTGCTGGGCGACGAAGGCCTGGAGCAGGCGATCGAGGGGTTCCATGATGGCGGCGTCGCCGTGGATTTCGTACGGGCCGTGTTCTTCGATCAGGCGGATGCCCTTGTCCTTGACGTTACCGGCCACGATTCCCGAGAACGCCCGGCGCAGATTGGCGGCCAGTTCGTGGGCGGGCAGGTCGCGGCTCAGGCCCAGGCTGGCCATGTTGGCGTGGGTCGGGTCGAACGGGCGCTGGAAGCCCTCGTCGATCTTCAGCAGCCAGTTGAAGTGGAAGGCGTCGTTGCGCTCGCGGCGGAACTGCTTGACCTCCTTGAGCCCCTGGGTCATCTGCCGTGCCACTTCGGCCGGGTCGTCGATGATGATCTGATAGTGCTTCTGCGCCTCCTCACCCAGGGTTGCACCGACAAACGCATGCAACTGATCGAGGTACGGCGCGGCGCTTTTCGGCCCGGTGAGAACCACCGGGAACGGCAGGTCCTGGTTGGCCGGGTGCATCAGGATGCCCAGCAGGTACAGGAACTCTTCCGCCGTACCGGCGCCGCCCGGGAAGATGATGATGCCGTGACCGACACGCACGAAAGCCTCGAGGCGTTTCTCGATGTCCGGCAGGATCACCAGCTCATTGACGATCGGGTTCGGCGCCTCGGCGGCGATGATGCCCGGTTCCGTCAGGCCCAGGTAGCGACCGCCATGGATACGCTGCTTGGCATGGGCAATGGTGGCGCCTTTCATCGGGCCTTTCATCACGCCAGGGCCGCAACCGGTGCAGATGTCCAGGCTGCGCAGGCCCAGTTCGTGGCCGACCTTCTTGGTGTATTTGTATTCTTCGGTGTTGATCGAGTGACCGCCCCAGCACACGACGATTTTCGGCTCCACGCCTGGACGCAAGGTGCGGGCGTTGCGCAGCAGATGGAACACGTAGTCGCTGATGCCCTGGGACGAGCTGAGGTCGATGCGCTGGCTGTCCAGCTCGTTCTCGGTGTAGACGATGTCGCGCAGGGCGCTGAACAGCATTTCCCGGGTGCTGGCGATCATTTCGCCGTCGACGAACGCATCGGCCGGCGCGTTCAGCAGCTCCAGGCGCACGCCCCGGTCCTGCTGGTGAATACGGATCTCGAAGTCCTTGTAGGCTTCCAGGATGGTCTTGGCGTTATCAACATGGGCGCCGGTGTTGAGGATGGCCAGGGCGCACTGGCGGAAGAGGGTATAGATACTGCCGGAACCGGCTTCGCTCAGTTGCTGGACTTCGCGCTGGGACAAGGTCTCCAGGCTGCCCTTGGGGCTTACCGAGGCGTTGATTACATGTCTTTGAGTCATTCAGCTTTCCTTGGAAACGATGCCATGCACACAACGACGGCATCTTGAAAAAAACGTCCACGCAGAAAGATCGCACGATCCTTGCGCTATCGCCATGGACTTTGATCCGGACCCGGCGAGTCGGTTGCGCTACAAAATGAGCTCCAGCATAGCTAAATCGACCGGGCAGGCGATAATGCGTGACTCTTTTGATGCCGTACAAGGAAATTGCACCGCGATGTTCGAGATCAAACCGTGGGATGGCGACACCTATCGCAAGCAGACTCGCCGCAGCACCCTGATCATCGCGGTGGTGTTCCTGGCCCTGGCGATGCTGCTGTCCAGCCTGGCCGTGATGCTGCTGGGCACGCCCGGAGGCGATAACTTTCGTTTCAACCTCGGCGGGGTGATTGTCGCGGTGCTGGCGATGGCTGCGCTGATGCGCCTGTATTTCTGGTCGCAGCCGTGGATGGCCGCCGCCGTGTACGGTTGGCGGCTCAAGCGCAGCCTGATGAAAATCACCAACGTGATGCACCAGGTGACCGCCGGGGTGCAGGCCCAGGACCCCACCGCCATGAAACTGCTGCGCTTCTATCACCTGGGGCTGGCCCAGATGCATCAGCTGGACGCCAACTCCAGCGCCCAGGGCTCCCTGGCGCGAGAGTCCGACGCGCACCTGGCGAAGATGCAGGCGCTGGGCCTGGACACCGAACAATCGCGCCTGGACCCGAGCTGGATCGAGACGGTGAAGCAGGCCTATCGCGCGGGTTGATCGGTCAGAGGGTGCCGATGCGGTCGAGCTCGGCTTTCAGGGCCTGGGCATCGAGCTGGTCGAAGGGCAAGGCGAAAAAGGCCCGGCAGCGGGTTTCGATACGATCCAGGGTGGCATGGAAGGCCTGGCCGATCTGGTCGTCGCTGCCTCTGACGGTTGATGGATCGACCAGGCCCCAGTGGGCCTTGATGGCCGGACCGAAGTACACCGGGCAAGCATCGCGGGCGGCGCTGTCGCACACGGTGATGACGATGTCCGGCGGGCTGCCCTCGAACGCGTCGTTACCCTTGCTGCGCAAGCCTTGGACGCTGATGCCGGCCTCTTGCAAGGTGCTCAGGCTGCGCGGCAGCACGTGGCCCTTGGGGAAACTGCCGGCGCTGACGGCCTCGAACCCGGCCGGGGCCAGATGGTTGAACATCGCTTCGCTGAGAATGCTGCGGCAACTATTGGCTGTGCACATGAAGAGGACTTTCATCGATCGGCTCCGAAAAGCGCAAGGGTGGGCTGCGCCGGAGTATATGCGGATAATCGAATATATGGAATTTCGTATTTGTGGCGAGGGGAAGCGTGGATAGCGCCGGGGCGCAGTACGTCTGCGCCCCAACGATTTGGGTGGTTACGATTTTCTGCCGCCGCCTTGGCTGCGTTCGCTACCTTTGTTACCGGCTCCAGTGCCTTTTTGCCGATCGTTGGCAACGTTGCCGCCCGACGCTTGTCCGCCTTTCTTGCCGGCTTCCGATGCTTTTTCACGATCATTGGCGAAGTTGCCTGGGTTTTTGTTTCCGCTACTGGCCATTTCGAGAATCCTCATTTTGGTTGAGCGAGCAACGTGCCTCGCATTAGTTGGGAAAGAAAATGGCCGAGGGAAGTTTAAAAAAAACCGCTTGCTGGCGACGAATGGTCAGCCGTCAGTGTTCACTTCTAATCCTCGCCACCGCTGACTTTCCAATGCTTGGCATCCGTGGGGAAAATCACTTGCTCGACCCGATGGGCAATGCCGAAAGCCAGGGAGTTTTCCGCCGGGATCACCCGCTCTTCGGCGCACAGGCATTTGAAGATATCCAACTGCGTCGCCGCGCCAGCGGTTTCCTTGACGTAGATTTCCACGTAGCGCGCCACGTCGTTGTCCAGGCTGGACAGGTACTCGCGCAAGCGTGAGTGGTCCACGGATTTCTGGCCGAAATACCAGTTCATCGGATGAATCAGGAACCGCGAATGCGGGGTGGTGGTGCGGTCGCTGGCGGCCAGGTACATGACGATGCCCATCGACTCGATGTTGCCGGCGTTCACCGCACGTACCGGTACCGGAAGGGACTTTATGAAGGTGTAGAGGGTGAAACCGAAGTTGGTACTGCCACCGACTGTGGAGAGATTGAGCATCAGCGAGTCGGCGCCTTTCTCAATGGCCTCCAGGCAGTTATCGCGAAAGCGTTCGGTGGTTCCCTGATCGATCTGGCAATGAAAATGGACAATGTGTTCGGACATCTGAAACTCCTGTCGACTTCACCCTTTGAAGTGCCTGCGGATCGGCTGTGCCGTACAGTTGGGAGTCCAGCGGTCTGCGGATGTTCCTCATCCGTGGCTGGCTGCTGGTGGAGCGCATCAAGCCGGCTGCTGCTGTTCGCATTTCTGGGCGGCTTGCGTCATGCGCTGCAGAAATAGCGTCAGCCCGGCTTCTTCTTCGCTGAGGCCTTTGCGTGCCCGGGGTTTGGGCAACTGGGTCAGGGCACCGAGCAGGAAACCCTCCACCACCGCAGGATGAATGTAGCACTTGCGACAGACGGTCGGCGTGTTGCCCAGCTGTCTGGCGACTTGCCTGACCATCTCGGCGACGTGTCTTTTGGCCTCGCTTTCGGTTTCCCAACTCAGCGTCCGCAACCCGGCCAGAGCGGCTGCGCTGCCGGCCCAGGTGCGGTAGTCCTTGGCGGTGAAGTCAGCGCCAGTGAGGGTCTTGAGGTAGGCGTTGATGTCCGAAGAACTGATGGCGTGGCGCTCGCCGTGTTCGTCCAGGTACTGGAACAGGTTCTGCCCGGGGATCTCCTGGCAGCGCTTGATGATCCGCGCCAGGCGCCGGTCCTTCACGGTGATCTGGTGCTCGATGCCGCTCTTGCCACGGAACTGGAAGGCGATGGCGCTGCCGTTGATCTCGACATGTTTGTCGCGCAGGGTCGTCAGGCCGTAGGAGCGATTGTCCCGGGCGTATTGGCTGTTGCCGACGCGGATCAGGGTCACGTCCAGCAGGGTGATGACCGTGGCCATGACTTTGTCGCGGCTGAACCCCGGCGTGGCGAGGATTTCCTCCAGGCGTTTGCGCAGGCGCGGCAGGGCCCGTCCGAATTCCAGCATGCGCGAGTACTTGTCCGCATCACGGACCTCACGCCAGCGCGCATGGTAACGGTACTGCTTGCGCCCGCGGGCATCGCGCCCGGTGGCCTGGAGATGGCCGCGCGGGTCGGTGCAGATCCAGACATCGGTGTAGGCCGGCGGCACCGCCAGGGCATTGATGCGCTGGATCTCGGCCGCATCGGTGATGCGCTGGCCCTGCGGGTCGAAATAACAGAATTTGCCCCGCTGCTTTTTACGGGTGATGCCCGGGGCCGTGTCATCGACATAATGCAGGTCGGCCGGCAGTGCATCCGGCGGCAGGGTATCGGGCATGAAAAGAGTCCTTGGCAGCGAATCCGGTGGCCTGTGAATTCATTGACCGCAGGCTGTTGCCGTCGTGCCAAGATTCTAAGGTTGCCGCAAAACCTGTGGGAGCAAACCAGCAGGAGTAAACCAGCAGGAGCAAACCTGTGGGAGCAAGGCTTGCCCGCGATAGCATCGCCTCGGTCTATCAGCTACACCGAGGTGCTTGCATCGCGGGCAAGCCTTGCTCCCACAAGCTCCCACAGTGTGATCCGCTGGTTTCGGACCCTACGCCAACACCGCCACCGCCTTGATCTGCGCCCACAACACCTGCCCTGGATGCAATTTCAGCTGATCGCGCGAATAGCGGGTGATACGCGCCAGCAGCGGGGTGCCGGCGGCTTCCAGGCGGATCAGCACGTGGGCGGCGTTGTCGGCGGCCTGTTCGCTGACCACGGTGACTGGCAGGCGATTGAGGATGCTGGTCTGGGCATCGTTCGCCAGGCTGAGGCTGACGTCCCGGGCCTGGACCTTGAAGCGCAGCGGCTGGCCGAGGGCCAGTGAGGTGTGGGCCACGCGTACGTTCAGTTGGCTGTCGGGCAGATTCAGGGTCAGCAATTGATAAGCCGGGTCGTACCCGCTGACCTTGCCCTCGATCACCACGCCTGCATCATCCCCCAGGGCCAATGGCAGGTCGAGCCGGGCCAGGGTTTCGCCGATCGGCCCACTGGCCAGCGCGCGACCGCCGTCGAGCAGCACGATGTGATCGGCCAGGCGCGCCACTTCATCCTGGGAATGGCTGACATACAGCACCGGGATGTCCAGCTCATCGTGGAGCCGTTGCAGGTACGGCAGGATTTCGTTTTTGCGTCGGCTATCGAGGGCCGCCAGCGGCTCATCCATCAACAGCAGTTGCGGGCTGGTGAGTAAGGCGCGGGCGATGCCCACCCGCTGGCGCTCGCCGCCGGACAGGTTGTGCGGCTGCCGATCGAGCAAGTGCCCGATGCCCAGCAGTTCGGTCGCCTGTTGCATGTCCACCCGCCGTTGTGCCGGCGCGATGCGCTTGAGGCCGAACGCCAGGTTGGCCCGCACCGACAAATGGGCGAACAGGCTCGCCTCCTGGAACACATACCCCACCGACCGTTTATGGGGCGGCAAAAACACAGCGTGCTCAGTGTCTTGCCAGACTTGGCCGTTGACCTCGATAAAACCCCGGGCCGGCCGCTCCAACCCGGCGATGCAACGCAGGCAGGTGGTTTTGCCGGAACCGGACGGCCCATACAGGGCGGTCACGCCACGGCCGGGCAGTTGCACATCCAGGTCCAGGGAAAAAGCCCCGTGGTCGAGCTGCAAACGCGCGTGAATCATCGATCAGCTCCAACCGGCACGGGTTCGGCGGCTGGAGTACAGCGCCAGCAGCACCAGGAATGAAAACACCAGCATCGCCGCGGCCAGCCAGTGGGCCTGGGCGTATTCCAAGGCTTCGACATGGTCGTAGATCTGCACTGACACCACCCGGGTTTTCTCCGGGATGTTGCCGCCGATCATCAGCACCACGCCGAATTCGCCGACGGTGTGGGCAAAGCCGAGAATCGCCGCAGTGATGAAGCCGGGGCGGGCCAGGGGCAGGATGACGCTGAAAAACGTATCCCAGGGCCCGGCCCGCAGGGTGGCGGCGACTTCCAGCGGGCGACTGCCGATGGCGGCAAAGGCGTTCTGCAACGGCTGCACCACAAACGGCATGGAATAGATCACCGAGCCGATTACCAACCCGGTGAAGCTGAAGGTGAGGGTGCCCAACCCGAGGGCCTGGGTGAACTGGCCGATCCAGCCGTTCGGCCCCAACGCCAGCAACAGGTAGAAGCCGATCACCGTGGGCGGCAGCACCAACGGCAACGCGACCACCGCACCCACCGGCCCGCGCAGCCAGGAGCGGGTGCGCGACAGCCACAACGCGATGGGCGTGCCGATGAGCAACAGGATCACCGTGGTCAATGACGCCAGTTTCAGGGTCAGCCAGATGGCGGCGTAGTCGGCGCTGGTCAGGGGCATTTAGCGTTGGTAACCGTAGGTTTGGATGATGGCGACGGCTTTCGGGCTCTTGAGGTAATCCACCAGGGCCACGGCAGCGGGGTTGTCCCGGCCCTTGTTGAGGATCACCGCGTCCTGTTTGATCGGGTCGTGCAGTTCGGCCGGGACGATCCATGCCGAGCCGCCCGTCACTTTGCCGTCCTTGTACACCTGGGACAAGGCGACGAAACCGAGTTCGGCGTTACCGGTGGAGACGAATTGATAGGCCTGGGTGATGTTCTGGCCTTCGACGAGTTTGCTTTTCACCTGCGCGGTCAAGCCGAGCTTGTCCAGCACCTGGGTCGCGGCCAGGCCGTAGGGTGCGGCTTTCGGGTTGGCGATGGACAGGTGCTGGAAGTCGTTGTGCTTGAGCACCTGGCCCTGGCTGTCGACATAACCGTCCTTGGCCGACCACAGCGCCAGGGTGCCGACCGCGTAGGTGAAACGCGAGCCCTTGACGGCGTCGCCTTCGCTTTCGAGCTTGGCCGGGGTGGTGTCGTCGGCGGCGAGGAAGACTTCGAATGGCGCGCCGTTCTTGATCTGGGTGTAGAACTGCCCGGTGGCCCCGTAAGCCGCCACCAGCTTGTGCCCGGTGTCTTTTTCGAAATCGGCGGCGATGGCCTGGATCGGCGCGGTGAAATTGGAAGCGACTGCCACCTGCACCTCAGCGGCCTGGGCGGCGCCAATGGCAAAGAACGTGGTCAGCAGCAACGGCGCGAAGCGGGTGAGAGGCATGGGTGAGGCTCCGTGGGGTCAGGTTCGCTATATACAGGAATATATAGCGAATGACCGACAAACGGAACGCGGCATTTCGCCCGGGGAGTGAGGTGCAAGGGTGTGGGAGCCAAGCTTGCTCGCGAAGACGGTGGGTCAGCTTGCATCCATTTTGAATGTGCTACCGCCATCGCGAGCAAGCTCGGCTCCCACAGGTCCGGTGGTGTACCCGGATGTGCCGGTTGTCCCCCAATCCCCTGTGGGAGCGAGCCTGCTCGCGAAGACGGTGGGTCAGCTAGCATCCATTTTGAATGCGCTACCGCCATCGCGAGCAAGCTCGGCTCCCACAGGTCCGGTGGTGTACCCGGATGTGCCGGTTGCCCCCAATCCCCTGTGGGAGCAAGCCTGCTCGCGAAGACGGTGGATCAGCGTGCATCCATTTTGAATGTGCTACCGCCATCGCGAGCAAGCTCGGCTCCCACAGGTCCGGTGGTGTACCCGGATGTGCCGGTTGTCCCCCAATCCCCTGTGGGAGCCAAGCTTGCTCGCGAAGACGGTGGGTCAGCTAGCATCCATTTTGAATGTGCTACCGCCATCGCGAGCAAGCTCGGCTCCCACAGGTCCGGTGGTGTACCCGGATGTGCGGTTGTCCCCCAATCCCCTGTGGGAGCGAGCCTGCTCGCGAAGACGGTGGGTCAGCTAGCATCCATTTTGAATGTGCTACCGCCATCGCGAGCAAGCTCGGCTCCCACAGGTCCGGTGGTGTACCCGGATGTGCCGGTTGTCCCCCAATCCCCTGTGGGAGCGAGCCTGCTCGCGAAGACGGTGGGTCAGCTTGCATCCATTTTGAATGTGCTACCGCCATCGCGAGCAAGCTCAGCTCCCACAGGTCCGGTGGTGTACCCGGATGTGTCGGTTGCCCCCAATCCCCTGTGGGAGCGAGCTTGCTCGCGATGGCGTTCGATCAGGCATCCGCCCTGTGGAGCCGGGCCAACGCCTCCTCGGCCAGCCGCCGAGTCAGCTCGGCCGTCGACAGCTCGCGGCCCAGAGGGAAGGCCTGGCCGGCCCAGAGGTTACTGAAGTCTGCTTCACCCTTGGCGCGCAACGGCATCAATGCACCACCCGCCAAGGGAAAAGCCGGGGCCAGTGGGCTCATCGGGCCCACTTCGCGCATCACCCGATTGACGATGCCTCGGGCCGGGCGACCAGTGAACAGGTTGGTAACAGCCGTCTGGCTTTCCTTGGCCGTGCGCAACGCCCGGTGATGCGACGCGCTGATCTTCGCCTCGGGGGTGAACAGGTAGGCGCTGCCCAGTTGCACCGCCGAGGCACCCAGGGCGAATGCCGCGACGATTCCCCGCGCATCGCCAATGCCGCCGGCAGCGATCACCGGCACCTTCACTGCATCCACCACCTGCGGCAGCAAGGCAAACAGCCCGACTTGGGTGTTGAGGTCGTCGCTGAGGAACATCCCGCGATGACCACCGGCTTCGTAACCCATGGCAATGATCGCGTCGCAACCATGCTGTTCAAGCCAGATGGCTTCCTCGACGGTGGTGGCCGAGGAAAGGATTTTCGCGCCAGTGGCCTTCACCCGATCCAGCAAGGATTTTTCCGGCAGGCCGAAATGGAAACTGACCACTTTGGGACGCATCTCTTCCAGCACCCGGCAGGCGGCATCGTCGAACGGCGTGCGGTTGGACACCGGGGTCGGCGCGTCGAAGTCGACGCCCAGTTCCTGGTAATACGGCTTGAGCCGTTGCTTCCAGGCCGCGGCCTGCTGTTCGTCGAAGGCCGGCGGCTGGTGACAGAAAAAATTCACATTGAACGGTTTGTCGGTCTGCTCGCCGATGGTCGTCAGCGCCTGGCGCAGTTGTTCGACATCGAGCATCGCCGCCGGCATCGAACCCAGCCCGCCGGCATTGCACGTCGCGACCACCATGGCCGGCCCGGTCACCCCGGCCAGTGGCCCCTGGATGATGGGCAGCTCGATACCGAGCAGGTCAAGAATGCGAGTGTCTGGCCACTGGCTCATGTGCGGGTCTCCGACGGCAGAAGGAAACAGCGTTTTTAGCAGGTGTGGGCCGGCAAGGGCCAGTCGAGTTTTTCAATCGAACGCTGCAACTTGATCCCGACGGCGGGAGGGTTACCATGCGGGCTTCATACATCAAGGAGCCCGACCCATGGACGTGAAACTCAAGACCGTCGAACCCTTCACCGTGGCCGGTTTGCAGGTGCGCACCCGCAACACCGACGAGCAGCAGCCCGACACCGCTCGGATCGGCCCGATGTGGCAGCAGTTCTTCAATGAAGGGCTGTTCGACACGATTCCGGCCCGGCAGTCGGAGTCGTTCGTCTACGGGGTGTATTCCAATTACGAGTCCGACGCCACCGGCCACTTCGATGTGACGGCCGGGGTGCAAGTGGATGCGACCAGCGCAGGCTACCCCGCCGTGGACATCGAGGGCGGGGATTACCTGATGTTTGCGGCCAAGGGGCCGATGCCCGACTGCGTGATCCAGACCTGGGGCCTGATCTGGGCGTACTTCGCGGATAATCCGCAGACGCTGCGCCGCTTTACCACTGATTTCGAGGTCTACAGCGGCCCCGATTCGGTGGCGATCTACATCGGCATTCAATCCCCGGACGAGCGCTCCAGCGCCAGCAACTGACGCTTGCGCTCCACACCCCAGCGATAGCCCGACAGGTTGCCGTCGCTGCGTACCACCCGGTGGCAAGGGATCGCCACCGCCAGGCTGTTGGCGCCGCAGGCCTGGGCCACGGCGCGCACGGCCTTGGGCATGCCGATGCGCTGGGCGATCTCGGCGTAGCTGGCGGTGCTGCCGGCGGGAATATCCCGCAAGGCTTGCCAGACCCGCTCCTGGAAGGCGGTGCCGCGCAGGTCCAAGGGCAGGTCCAGGCCCAGGGCCGGTGCTTCGATGAAGCCAACCACCTGGGCGATCAACTGCTCGAACTCGCGGTCGGCGCCGATCAGGTTGGCCCGGCGGAACTTGTCTTGCAGGTCCCGCACCAACGCGTCCGGGTCGTCCCCCAGCAGGATCGCGCACACGCCACGCTCGCTTTGCGCCACCAGGATCGCCCCGAGGGAGCATTGGCCGACGGCGAAACGGATGTCGGTGTTCTGCCCGGCGGCGCGATAGTCGGCGGGTTTCATGCCCAACACCTTGTCGGCTGCCTCATAAAAGCGGCTGTTGGAGTTGAAGCCGGCGTCGTACAGCGCCTCGGTGATCGTGCCGCCATCGGCCAGGCGTTCGCGTACCTTGCGTGAGCGGTGGGCGGCGGCATAACCCTTGGGGGTCAGGCCAGTGACTGCCTTGAAGACCCGATGAAAATGAAAGGGGCTCAAGCCCGCGCTTTCTGCCAGCTCATTCAGGCCAGGCAGTTCCTCTGCCGCCTCGATCTGCCGGCAGGCGGCGGCAACCCGTGCCGCTTGTTGGGCGGCGATCTGGGTCTGGTCCCGAGCCACGCGCTTGCTGGGCCGGTAACCGGCGGCCTGGGCCTGCTCCGGCGTGTCGAAGAACTCGACGTTGCGCGGGTTGGGCAGGCGCGACAGGCTGCTGGGGTGGCAATAGATGCCGGTGGTTTTCACGCCATAGACGAAGGTGCCATCGGCGCGTGGATCCCGGGCGAGCACGGCGGCCCAGCGAGGATCCAGTTCAGGGGCGAGATTGTTCGAAGTGCTGTTCATGGTCGTTATGTCCATTGGCCCGTTTTGCCTACAGTAGCGAGCCTATGAAATGGCAACACTCCGGGTCTTGCGGTTGAATTCTGCACCTTCACCCGGCGGTGCGAAACGTCAGGTTGATCCGCTGGGCGCCCAGGCGCGGGTGCTGGCCTTCCTTGAGCGGCAACACGCCGTGGTAGCGCAACCGGTCCACGCCCCCCCAGACCACGATGTCGCCATGGAACAGCGGGATGCGCAGGCTTTTGTCGCTGCGTTCGAAGCCGCCGAACTGGAACACCGCCGGCAGGCCCAGGGACATCGAGACGATGGGGGCGGCAAAGGAGCGTTCGTTCTTGTCCTGGTGCAGCGACATCCGCGCGCCGGGCACGTAGCGGTTGATCAGGCAGGCGTCGGGTTCGAAATGCTCGAAGTGCGCCTGCCGGGCGGCGGCCTGGGCCAGTTCGCGAAACACCGCCGGCATGTCGGGCCAGGGGTGGCCGGTCTGCGGATCGTGGGCGGTGTAGCGATAGCCGCTGCGGTCGGTGGTCCAGCCCAGCGCACCGCAACTGCTCAAGGCCACCGACATGGTAAAGCCACCGGGCGTGACCATCTGCCGGAAAGGCGCCGCCTGCAAGACGCTTTCCAGCGCCGGCAGCAAGCGCTCGAGCCAGGGCAGGGCGAACCCGCGCAGCACGAACGCTTGCTGGCCGATCTGCTCGACCTGGCCAGGCGTGGTGGGCGCCTGGTCGGCGAACAGGTCCAATGTGAGCGGTGTGTCATTACTGCGCATCATGAAAAATGATTCCCAAGGTGTGCCGCCTGCCGCTGTGCACGCAGCTGACGCCATGGCGCATGTTCACCCGATAATAACCGCGAACGCCTTTGACGGGCCGCTGGTGCACGGCAAACACCACGGCATCGCCCTGTTTCAGATCGATGACCTGGGGCCGCGATTGCATGCGCGGGCGCTGTTCGGTGAGGACAAACTCGCCGCCGGTAAAATCCCGACCCGGTTCCGACAGCAGGATCGCCACCTGCAGTGGGAACACCTGCTCGCCGTACAGATCCTGGTGCAGACAGTTGTAGTCCTGCGGACCGTATTGCAGCAACAACGGCGTAGGCCGCGATTGCCCGGCGACGTGACAGCGCCGGATGAAGTCAGGGTGTTCGTAGGGGTAGCGCACTTCAATACCCATGTGTTCATTCCAGCGGTTCGCCAGCGGTACCAACGCTGGATACAACGACTGGCGCAACTGCTGGATGAGGTCGGGCAGCGGATAGCGAAAATACTGATACTCGCCGCGCCCGAATCCATGGCGGGCCATGATCACCCGCGAACGAAAAAGCCCGGGTTCGGCGTACAGACCACTCAGCAGCCGGCATTGTGTTGTCGGTAGCAGGTTGCGAATGATTGCACAGCCGTCCTGGTCGAGGCTGTTCTCCAGGGCTGGCCAGTCCAGGTCGTGTATGCATTGGATTAGCGAGGGTAGGGACATGATGACAATCCTTGGTAGAAAGGACTGGTCAGTCTGGGGAGTGCTTTGACGGCTGACACTCCGGATCTTGCGGTGTGTCAACGGCCGAGCGCTCACCTACCCTGAGCTGACACACCCGTCACCCTGTGGCGAGAGGATTATCTGTGGGAGCAAGGCTTGCCCGCGATGAAGGCAACGCGTTCTGTCGGGGTGAACGAGGCGCCTTCATCGCGGGCAAGCCTTGCTCCCACAATGGGGATAACCCTCCCACAAAAACAGTCGGATGAGTTGTTACAGCGCTTTGCTGACCTTGACGTCGCTGATCACGTCGTCGGTCTGGCCATGCAGCTTTTGCAATGCGGCCCTGGCTTCTTCCTCGGTCCCGGTTTCCAGTTGCGCGAATTCGAAGCGGCGTTCGTCGTTGAGCTTGTACTTGATGACGTATTTGGTCGTCTGGGCCACGGTTTTGCCTGTCTTGAAAGTGGGCGAGGCTCAGCTCAGTTTCGAGCTGGAACGCCGGATGATTTTGATCTTGTGGGTCAGGGTCGGTTTGCGCGTGACGCTGATTGCACGGCGGTTGACGGTGTCGATGGTGATGTTCCAGAAACCTGTGCTAGGGGCAGTGATCCGGGCCGGGAAGGTGTCGAACGCGCCGCCGTGATACGTGTGCCGGCCGCCGTTCTTGAAGCTACGGAAGTTGGCGTCGTTCATCAAACGGATGTTGCACATTTGGGAGCATTCGATGACGACAATGTCGTCTTCGTTCAGGTGCTCGCGCTGGTGGATGAATTTCATGGGCGCCTCCAGAAGGGCTTTTTCTACAAAATCAAAACGATAGCAAGGGGCAATGATGCGCAGTTTATCAGCCCCGAGTGTTAATATCCGGCCCGCGCTCCAGGCTTTGTTCATTTATTGCAGGTTGCGGGAAAAATAAAGCGGTGCGGCACCGGAGAAAAACGGCGTCTGCACTGTCGGAGGATCTTTATCGGAGGAATCATATGAAGCGCAGCGTGTGGGTGTTGGCATTGGCCATGAGTGGATGTGCATCGGTATCGGACATCAACCAGACGCCCCCCACCATGAGCGTCATCTCCGGAAAGAAACCTCACGAATATGCCAAGTGTGTTTCCGACAAACTGGCCAAAAGCCGTGGTCCGCTGCAAGTGGAGCCACACAAGAATGGCGTTCGATTGATCGTCCCGGGCAAACTGTCGACCCTGCCGGCGGCGGTGTTCGACATTGACGAGCGCTCCAGCGGCAGCAGCATCAAGCTGCACGAAAGCATGTCCAATGTCCCGGTGCGTCCGGGCGACGTGCAGGATGCCGCCAACGCCTGCATTTCCGGCTGATCCCATTGCGCGCCTGACGAGCGGACCGGGCATCGGATAAACTACTGCCTTCGACAAAAAATGCCGCCACGGTTCACGTTGGCGGCATTGTCATTCATGGAGTCAGTCGATGAAACGCGAGCAGGTGCGCGAGCGCCATGCAGAAGGTCTTATCTGTGCCACCCACGTGATTCAGAATCCGGCGAGCCCGGGCGAATGGATCGTGTTCTTCAAGAAAAGCGCCGGACGCAGTTTTTTCCTGGTGGATGACCAGGACGAAGTCGAGTCCTTTGCCCGTCTCGACGAACTGATCGAAACCCTACGCGGGCTGGGCATCAAGTTTGCCGAGATTCACATTTGATTACTTGCAGACCACCACGACACTGCGGCTGGTGAAGTTACCGACGTCGACGCCCAGGGTCTTCTCGCTTTCCTTGGCCTGGGGCGTGCCGTCGGTACCGACGATGCGGTAGCCGGTGCCGGCACAGGACGCATCGGCCTTTTCGTAGCACGTCGCCCAGGAGTTGGCCTCACCCGAGCAGTCGATGGCCAGGCCTTGTTCGCCGTTGTCCAGGTAGGTTTTTTCGGCTGAGGCACAGCCCGCCAGGGCCAGGACTGCAAACAGTGCCAGAAGTGTCTTCATGGGGTCGTCATCAAGGAGGGAAGGGCAAGCGCGAGATTATAGCGAATGGCCACTCCGGTACAGCTAAACAAGCCTCGTTCAATGCCCGCGCGGCATTTTTACGAGGCTCGTCTGGTTACTTCTTGCGACGGGGGCTGCGGGCGGGGGCGGTGTCGCGTTCTTTCACTGCGGGGGCAGCGCGCTCATCCTGGAATACCGCAGCCACTTCCACCGCCATGGCCTTGCTGGGCAAGGGACCGGCGACCTGCTCGCCGTGGTAGTTGATAATCCACCACTGGCCGTCCTTGCCCTGGCTGACCGAATAACCGTTTGCGTTTCTTGTTGCCGACATCTAGCTGCCTCAATTGGCGGGATCAAGGGCGTCATGATACGTCAAATGCTCGCAAACAGCGCTCACTGGCGTACAGTGGGTCCGCTGGAGCCATCGAAACGAAAGGCGATTGAACTATCCGCCGTTTTTTATTTCTCTATGATGGCACCGGTTGGCCAGCGTAGGCATTGTAAGGTGCCTGTTGCCTGATTAGACTGCGCCGAAACTCGTACACACCGCCTTTTCAAGGACTTATATGATCAAGAAATGCTTGTTCCCAGCAGCCGGTTACGGTACTCGCTTCCTGCCAGCGACTAAAGCCATGCCCAAAGAAATGCTGCCGGTGGTGAACAAGCCACTGATCCAGTACGGCGTCGAAGAAGCCCTCGATGCGGGCCTGACGGAAATCTCCATCGTCACCGGCCGCGGCAAACGCGCCCTGGAAGACCATTTCGACATCAGCTACGAGCTGGAAAACCAGATCAAGGGCACCGACAAGGAAAAATACCTGGTCGGTATCCGTAAACTGCTGGATGAGTGCTCGTTCTCCTACACTCGCCAGACCGAAATGAAAGGCCTGGGCCACGCGATCCTGACCGGCCGCCCACTGATCGGTGACGAACCGTTCGCAGTGGTCCTGGCGGATGACCTGTGCGTCAACCTCGAAGGCGACGGCGTATTGACCCAGATGGTCAAGCTGTACAAGCAGTTCCGCTGCTCCATCGTGGCGATCCAGGAAGTCGATCCGCAGGAAACCAACAAGTACGGCGTGATTGCCGGCGAAATGATCCGCGACGACATCTATCGCGTTCACAGCATGGTTGAAAAACCAAAACCTGAAGACGCACCGTCGAACCTGGCGATCATCGGTCGCTACATCCTGACCCCGGATATCTTCGACCTGATCGAACAGACCGAGCCAGGCAAGGGCGGCGAGATCCAGATCACCGACGCCCTGATGAAACAGGCCCAGAACGGATGCGTCATGGCCTACAAGTTCAAGGGCAAGCGTTTCGACTGCGGTGGCGCCGAAGGCTACATCGACGCGACCAACTTCTGCTTCGAGAACTTCTACAAGACGGGCAAGGCTTACTGACAGCCTGCGCCACACCTTGAAAAAAACGCCCCGACTGGTTCGGGGCGTTTTTTTTGGCTTGGGGAAAAGTCTCTCGCCAATCATCAATCACACAAACAAAACCCTGTGGGATATGAAAAATCCTGAGACCACCCCAAAACAACTGTGGGAGCGAGCTTGCTCGCGATAGCGGTGGGCCAGCCTACACCCATGTTGAATGTGCCGCCGCCATCGCGAGCAAGCTCGCTCCCACATGGATCGGCGTAACTTGAGCGGCCCAACTGGCTTTTCCATTTTCCGCCCCCATAACCATCGCAACGCTGCCTCAGGTGAAAACAGCAGGTATGCTGATGACCTGCCGAAGGAGATAGAAAATGGCCTACGATTTTGACTTGTATGTGGTTGGCGCCGGTTCCGGTGGTGTGCGGGCTGCGCGGTTTGCCGCCGGTTTCGGGGCCAAGGTGGCCGTGGCGGAGAGCCGTTACCTGGGCGGGACCTGCGTGAACGTGGGCTGCGTGCCGAAGAAACTGCTGGTCTACGGCGCGCATTACGCCGAGGACTTCGAACAGGCGTCGGCCTATGGCTGGACGGCGGGCGAGGCGAGTTTCGACTGGGCCACGTTGATCGCCAACAAGGACCGGGAAATCAATCGCCTCAACGGCATCTACCGCAACCTGCTGGTCAACAGCGGCGTCGTGCTGCACGAAGGTCACGCCAGGCTGACCGGGCCCAATGAGGTCGAGATCGACGGCCAGCGCTACACCGCCAGGCACATCCTGATCGCCACGGGCGGTTGGCCGGTGATCCCGGACATTCCGGGGCGCGAGCACGCCATCAGCTCCAACGAGGCGTTCTTTCTCAAGGAACTGCCCAAGCGCGTGATCGTGGTGGGCGGTGGCTACATTGCGGTGGAGTTCGCCGGGATCTTCCACGGCATGGGTGCGCAGACGTCCTTGCTCTATCGCGGTGAGCTGTTCCTGCGCGGCTTTGACGGTGCGGTACGCAAGCACCTGGCAGAAGAGCTGACCCGCCGTGGCCTGGACCTGCAGTTCAACGCAGACATCAAGTCCATCGAAAAGCTGGACGATGGCAGCCTCAGGGTCGAGCTCAAGGACGGCAAGACGTTGCTCACCGATTGCGTGTTCTACGCCACCGGCCGGCGGCCGATGCTCGACAACCTGGGCCTTGAAACCACCGGTGTCACGCTGGATGAGAAGGGCTTTGTCCAGGTCAACGAAAAATACGAGACCGCTGAACCGTCGATCCTGGCCATTGGCGACGTGATCGGTCGCGTCCAGCTCACCCCCGTTGCCCTGGCCGAAGGCATGGCGGTGGCGCGGCGTCTGTTCAAGCCCGAGCAGTACCGTCTGGTGGATTACCGGATGATTCCCACCGCCGTGTTCAGCCTGCCGAACATCGGCACAGTTGGCCTGACCGAAGAGCAGGCCAGGGAGGAGGGGCATGAGGTCGAGATTTTCGAAAGCCGCTTCCGGCCGATGAAGCTGAGCCTGACCGAATGCCAGGAACGCACCCTGATGAAACTGGTGGTGGATGCCCGGACCGACAAGGTGTTGGGATGCCATATGGTCGGGCCGGATGCCGGTGAAATCGTTCAAGGGCTGGCCATCGCACTCAAGGCCGGCGCCACCAAGCGCGACTTCGACGAAACCATCGGCGTGCACCCGACGGCTGCCGAAGAATTCGTGACGATGCGTACCCCCGTCGCCTCCTGACCATCCGACGAACATATGGCGAGCGAGCCGGCTCGCCATATTAAGTTTTCTTCTATCTATTTAGCTGCTGATAGCCAAAACCAATCATTCGCATCAGGTTTGCCAATGAGCCAGCCTGGGGATGAGTGGTTAAGATCCTCTCCATCAACTTTCAACCCTGACGGAGAAACATCGATGCCTATCATCAACAGCCAAGTTAAACCGTTCAACGCTACCGCTTTCAAAAACGGCGAATTCGTCGAAGTATCGGACGCCAACCTGAAAGGCAAATGGTCTGTCGTGTTCTTCTACCCGGCTGACTTCACCTTCGTTTGCCCAACCGAGCTGGAAGACCTGGCCGACAACTACGCCGAGTTCCAGAAGCTGGGCGTCGAGATCTACAGCGTTTCCACCGACACTCACTTTGCCCACGCTGCCTGGCACAACACTTCGCCAGCCATCGGCAAGATCCAGTACACCATGATCGGCGACCCGACCCACGTCATCTCGCGCAACTTCGACGTGCTGATCGAAGAAGTCGGCCTGGCTGACCGCGGTACTTTCGTGATCAACCCAGAAGGCCAGATCAAAATCGTTGAAATCAACGACGGCGGCGTAGGCCGTGACGCTTCCGAGCTGCTGCGCAAGATCAAGGCCGCTCAGTACGTTGCCGCTCACCCGGGCGAAGTCTGCCCAGCCAAGTGGAAAGAAGGCGAGGCCACCCTGGCTCCGTCCCTGGACCTGGTCGGCAAGATCTAAGTCTGTGAGTCATCCGAGGGCGATCCGCTCTTAATCAAGCAAGCCGCTTCGCCCCAAAAAACGCCCGGGCGAGATTCGCTCGGGCGTTGTTTTTTCTGAATTCAAAAAATGGAAATCGCCCGTATGTTGGACGCCAATCTTAAAGCTCAGTTGAAGTCATACCTGGAACGGGTCACCCAGCCGATCGAGATCGTCGCCTCCCTCGACGACGGTGCGAAATCCCAGGAAATGCTCGCGTTACTCCAAGACGTTGCCAGTCTTTCCCACCAGATTACTTTGCTCGACAACGGCAGCGATGCGCGCAAACCTTCGTTTTCGTTGAATCGCCCGGGAGCCGATATCAGCCTGCGTTTTGCCGGCATTCCCATGGGCCACGAATTCACTTCGCTGGTGTTGGCCTTGCTGCAAGTTGGCGGTCACCCTTCGAAGGCCAGTGCCGACGTCATCGAACAGGTCCGCGCCCTCAAGGGCGAGTTCAACTTCGAGACCTATTTCTCGCTGTCGTGCCAGAACTGCCCGGACGTGGTCCAGGCGCTGAACCTGATGGCGGTGCTGAACCCGAACATTCGCCACGTCGCCATCGACGGTGCGCTGTTCCAGGCCGAAGTCGATGAACGCCAGATCATGGCCGTGCCGAGTGTGTACCTCAACGGTGTGAACTTCGGCCAGGGCCGCATGGGCCTGGAAGAGATTCTCGCCAAGATCGACACCAGTGGTATCGAACGCCAGGCCGAGAAAATCAGCGCCAAGGACGCCTTTGATGTGCTGGTGGTCGGCGGTGGCCCGGCTGGCGCTTCGGCGGCGATCTACGCGGCCCGTAAAGGCATCCGCACTGGCGTGGCGGCCGAACGTTTCGGCGGCCAGGTACTCGACACCATGGCCATCGAGAACTTCATCTCGGTCCAGGAAACCGAAGGGCCGAAACTGGCCGTCGCCCTGGAAGAACACGTCAAGCAGTACGACGTGGACATCATGAATCTGCAACGTGCCGACGCCTTGGTGCCAGGCAAGGACGGCGGGCTGCATGAAATCAAGTTCGCCAGCGGTGCGAGCCTCAAGGCCAAGACCGTGATCCTGGCGACCGGTGCCCGCTGGCGTGAAATGAACGTGCCGGGCGAGCAGCAGTACCGCAACAAGGGCGTGGCGTACTGCCCGCACTGCGACGGTCCGCTGTTCAAGGGCAAGCGCGTGGCGGTGATCGGCGGTGGTAACTCCGGCGTCGAGGCGGCCATCGACCTGGCCGGTATCGTCGCCCACGTCACGTTGCTGGAGTTCGATGTGCAATTGCGTGCCGACGCGGTATTGCAGCGCAAACTGCACAGCCTGCCGAACGTGACGGTGATTACCAACGCCCAGACCACCGAAGTGACTGGAGACGGTCAGAAGGTCAATGGCTTGCGCTACAAGGACCGTCCGAGCGGTGACGTGCGGGATGTGGAGTTGGAGGGGATCTTCGTGCAGATCGGCCTGTTGCCCAACACCGATTGGCTCAAAGGCACTGTCGAGCTGTCGCCGCGGGGTGAGATTATTGTCGATGCCCGGGGTGAAACCTCGATCCCTGGCGTGTTCGCCGCCGGTGACGTGACCACCGTGCCGTACAAGCAGATCGTGATTGCCGTCGGCGAGGGCGCCAAGGCTTCGCTGAGTGCCTTCGACCACCTGATCCGCACCTCTGCGCCGGCCTGAACACCCGATAGCGGAGAAAACAAAACCCCATGAGCCTGGCTCATGGGGTTTTGTTTTGGATCACGCATCCCCCTGTGGGAGCGAGCTTGCTCGCGATAGCGGTGGGTCAGCTTGCATCCATGTTGAATGTGCCGCCGTCATCGCGAGCAAGCTCGCTCCCACAGGGGGGATGGTGGTGAGGCTTACAGCGGCGCAGGCTGGATGATTTCAACCCAGTAGCCATCCGGGTCCTTGATGAACGCCAGGCTTTTCATGCGGCCGTCGTTCAGGCGTTTCTGGAAATCGCAGCCCAGTGCTTCGAAGCGCTCGCAGGCGGCGGCGACGTCCGGTACCGAGATGCAGATGTGGCCGAAGCCGCGTGGGTCGGTGTTGCCGTTATGGTAGGCGAAGGCCGGGTCGCTTTCGGTGCCATGGTTGTGGGTCAGTTCCAGGATGCCAGGGATCGACTTCATCCATTCGGTCCGCGCCGCCGCGTCCGCCGGGATCTGGTTCTTGTCCACCAGTGCCAGGAAGTACAGGCTGAATTCGGCTTCCGGGAAGTCGCGTTTCTCCACCAGCGAGAAACCCAGCACGCGGGTGTAGAAATCCAGCGACCGGGTGATGTCCTTGACTCGCAGCATGGTGTGGTTGAAGACGAACTTGGCCGTGGCGGCATCAGGTTGGGCGGTGACGCCAGGGAAAGTATTGAGTTCGTGCAGGCTCATGGGCCCTCCGGAAATAAGTGGGGCAAACGGCGTCGCAAGCTTGGTTGCGACGGTTCCTGGGCTTGCGTCAGACGGCTTCCTTGCAGGTGCGCCCATGATACGCAAGGGACGCGGTGTCGCCAAACCGCGTGTGGCTATTGCCTGCTTCTGCCTCGGGCTTCAGACTTTACGATTCGCCCTTGAGTGCCAACGCAATGATTCGACCGTTCCTTTCGCTGTTTGTCCTGCTGTTTGCCTGCATTGCGAGTGTCGGCGGCGTCCAGGCGGACGAACCGCAGATCGCCTGGCCCCAAGGCTGGGTTGTCGAGCCACTGCCCGCCGACGCCGCGGCGCCGGGCCCCTTGCGACAACGTGCAACCAAGAGCGATTCGGCCGGCAATGCCGTGATGGTCATGGAATTGACCACGACTACCGTCGAGCCCGATCACCAGGTCAACTTGCAAGGCGTGTTGCTGGAAATGCGCAAGTCGATCCAGAAGGATTTCTTCCAGGGCGGCTACCAAAGTGTGTGCAATAAGATCCATGCTTCCATGTTGGGCGGCGTAACTGCATTGGAAACCACTTGCACGATCACGCAGAACGGACGCCATGTATTGTCTCAGGCACTCGTCGCGGCACTAAATGGGGGCAAGGCTTATGTGCTGTCCTATGCAGGGCAGGCGCAGGTGTTTGTTGAAAGCCAGGATGAAATACAGTCGGTGCGAAACAGTTTGAAACTATAAGGCCGTCAGTGTAATACGCTCGGGATTTAATCCAAAAAGTTTAGCCCATAAAAAAGCCCTGAGTGTATTCAGGGCTTTTTTGCATCATGGACGCTGTCAACCGCGCACGTGTCAACCACGCAACCAGGAGTCGACGGTAGCTGCACCGTACTGTTCTTTCCAGGCTTTCAGACCGCGGTGATTACCGCCCTTGGTCTCGATCAACTCGCCGGTGTGTGGGTTCTGGTAAACCTTTACCACTCGCGCACGGCGGGTCTTGATGGGTTTGGTCGATTGCAGGCTCGCCTTGGACGGGTTCGGGTCGAGGATCGCGACGATGTCGCGCAGGCTCTTGCCATAGGTTTTCATCAGTCCCTGGAGCTTTTCCTCAAATTCGATTTCCTTCTTGAGCCCGGCATCGTTCTTCAGCGATTCCAACTGCTTGAGCTGTTCTTGAAGGGCCTTTTCGGCTGCACGAAATTCAGCGAGTCTGGACAAAATCGTTACTCCAATCAAAATATTTGGCTGATACCAACCGCAAACAAAGCTATAAGCCGAGCGCCTTGGTGTTAATGACTCTCCTGCTATCTGGCACAGGTAGAAAAATTGTAGTAGTTAATCCGGAAAGTGTAAATCGTAACTTTTTCGTTATGTAACAACAGCAAAAGTTTTTATCAGTTGGGCATCGTCGTCAATAGATCGGCGGCGGTTAACTGCCATTAAGGCCGGTCAAGGTCTCAATGAACGCCTGCCCGCTAATCGGTCGAGCAAATAGATAACCCTGTAGAAAGTTCACCCCATGGGCGCTCAGGTAGTCGCTGTGCTCGACGGTTTCGACGCCCTCGGCCACCATGTCCAGGCCCAGCTTGCCCGACAGTTCGATGATGCTGTCGAGCAGGTGCCGTGACAGCGTATCGGCACCGATCATCGCGACAAAACTCTGGTCGATCTTCAAGAAATCCACGTTGAACTGGCGCAAGTACGCCAGGCTGGAATGACCCGTGCCGAAGTCGTCGAGGGCAATCTTGACGCCCAGCTCCCGCAGCTGGTCGAACAGTTGCCGGGTAACGGGCGTAGGTTCGATCAGCTCGCAGGGCAATCGCACCCGGCGCGAAGGCGGCGAGAAATTCGCGACAATCGTCCACCAGCACCAGATCCTGGCAGTGGCGGGCGGTGATGTTGATGCCGACATGAAACGGTGCTTCGAGTTGAGGCGCCAGCGGTGCCAGCAGGTGCATGGTCTGCTGCATCAGCGCCCGGGTCATCGGTACGATCAGGCCGCTGTGTTCGGCGAATGGGATGAACAGGTCCGGGCGAACGAGGCCTTCCTTGGGGGGATTCCAGCGCATCAGCACTTCGACGCCGGCCCAGCGTTTGCTGTCGCTGTGCACGACCGGTTGCAGATAGTGCTCGAACTCGCCGGCTTCCAGGGCCCGTTGCAGTTCACGACTGGGCGAGGAGGCGCGTTTTTGCAGCCAGTGCCCGAGGGTCCCGGCCACGACGCCGAAGAAGATCAGCAAGCTGAACAGCGGCGGATATTCCCTGGCCATGTAGCGCCAGGTTTCACCCTCATCGAAGCCGGCTTCTACGTTGAAGGCGTAGCGCGATGCCGGGTGTGCGCGCGTGTGGCGGTCAAGGGCATCGGCACAACCTGAGAAGAAAAGGGATGAGGGGGAATCGTCGGATGCCGACCATGATAGATGGCTTGCCGGGTGCTTGCTGACCACAGGGTGGCTGTGGGAGCGAGGTCTGTGGGAGCAAGGCTTGCCCGCGATGAACGATCATGCGGTCCACCTGGAGAGCCGAGGTGCCTTCATCGCGAGCAAGCTTTGCTCCCACAGGTTCAGTGCCAGGCTCCCACAGGTTTGATGTCGGGCTCATGACTGCCGGGCCAGCTCGATAAACGCCAGGGTGGCGGGCGAGGCCTGGCGGCTGTCCAGGACTGCCAGGCCAATCTGGCGCGGCACCCGCGGCGACAAGGGGCGCACGACGAAGCCCAGGCTTTCGCCCTCCGGCAACGAACCTTCGGACACCACGCTCACCGCCTCACCGCGCCTGACAATATCCAGGGTGCTGAGCAGTTGCGAACACCGAAAACGCACATTCGGGGTCAGCCGGGCGGCATTGAACAGGCGCGAAACCAGCTCCGATGATCCGGCCTCGGTGTGCACGAAGGGGTCGTTGCACAGGTCCTTGAGGCTCAGGCTGGCCCGGGCGGCGAGGGGATGGTTAGTGGGCAGCAGGGCGACCATCTGATCTTCCATCAGCATGAACGTATCGAAACGCTCCTCGGGCAACACCACGAAGCCGACGTCGATCCGCCGTTCGTCCAGCCACTGGAGGACCTGCCTGTCGGGTCCTTCGTCGATGTGCACTTCGATGCCCGGGTGCAAGTCTCGATAGCGCTGCAGGATACCGGGCAACAGTTTCATCGATGACGTGGGCCCGAACGAGCCGATGCGCAAGGTGCCTCGGCGCATGCCCCGGGCATCGGCGGCTTCCTGGCGCAAGGTGTTGGCCAGCCCGAGCATGGCCCGGGCCCGCAGAAGCAATTGCTGACCAATGTCGCTGAGTTCCACCTGGGACTGATGACGCCTGAGCAATTCAACGCCCAATTCTTGTTCCAGGGATTTGATGGCGTGGGATACCGCTGACTGGCCGATGCCCAGGCGCGTTGCCGCCGCCGTGAACCCCCGCAGCTCGGCGACCAGGGAGAAGATTTCGAGTTGGGTGAGGGTCATGAGGAATTGCTCATTTTACGATGACAAGGCATGAGCCAAATAATGAGGTATCTGACTTGAATCAGGAAGCAGCACAACACCTTTTGGCAAGGTTCCACCCTGTGGGAGCAAGCTTTGCTCCCACAATTAACCACCCTCGCCACAGGTTCTGCGTTCTTCTCATTAGCGTGCGGTGGTGAAACCATGAAAACCCTCGAACAAACCCTCCCAGCCTCGTCGGACCTGCCGGTCTACTTGAAGCTCGCCATGGTCACCATGATCTGGGGCGGGACCTTCGTGGCCGGCCGGATCCTTGCCGATGCCTTGGCGCCGATGTTTGCCGCCAGCCTGCGTTTCCTGCTGGCGAGTCTCGCGCTGCTGTCGTTTCTCGCCCTGGCCGGGATCCCGCTGGCCAGGCCCAGTGTGAAACAGGGGCTGCAATTGGCCGCGCTGGGGTTCTTTGGCATCTTTTTCTACAACCTGTGCTTCTTCTATGGCTTGCAGTACATCAATGCGTCGCGGGCCTCGCTGATCGTGGCCTTGAACCCGGCGGTGATCGGGCTGGCGTCCTGGTGGTTGTTCAAGGAGCGGCTGAGCCGGTTGAAAGTGGCGGGCATCGTGCTTTGCATCGGTGGGGCGGGATTGGTGATCGTCAGTCGTGATCCGTCCTTGTTGCAAGGCGCCGCGCAGGGCTGGATCGGCGATCTGCTGATTTTTGGCTGCGTGCTGGGCTGGGGTATCTATTCGCTGTTTTCGAAAAAACTCAATGACAGCCTCGGCCCCTTGCAGACCGTGACCTGGTCGATTCTGCTGGGCACGCTGATGTTGTGGCTGGCCTGCGCGGCGGCGGGCGAGATTCGTGTCGAAGCCCTGCGCGGCCTGGACGTTGAGCAATGGCTGAGCCTGTTGTACCTCGGCGTGCTGGGCTCGGCCCTGGCCTATATCGCCTGGTATGACGGCATTCGTCGGATCGGTGCGACCCGTTCCGGGGTGTTCATCGCGCTCAATCCGTTGACGGCGGTGCTGCTGGGGGCGCTGCTGCTGGACGAACGGCTCACGGCCTTGATGTGTGTCGGCGGGGGCGTGATCCTGGTGGGCATTTTCCTGTGCAACAAACCCCTTGCGCGGTCGAAGGAAAAGGCGATTTGATACAGAAGGCGGACAAACCTGGTTACGCTGTGTAGAATCGAGTTACGCATATAAGAATAACGTCTTCTGGCAGCAGAAGCCTCGCCCGCAAGAGCCTTGGGTCGACAATGAAGATACTTGGGTTTCAACTGATCTATGGCGATTTCCTCGCCCGCAGCGTTCGTGGCATTTCCTGCGCGCCGCCCCGTGTCCTCAGCATCGCCAGCAACTAACGTTTTTTGTTAATTGACCCGACTGATGAGGCGCCGACATGGCAGATCTATACGAAAACCCCATGGGCCTGATGGGCTTTGAATTCATCGAATTCGCATCCCCGACCCCCAACACCCTGGAGCCGATCTTCGAGATCATGGGTTTCACCAAAGTGGCCACCCACCGCTCCAAGGACGTGCACCTGTATCGCCAGGGCGCGATCAACCTGATCCTCAACAACGAACCCCACAGCGTGGCGTCGTACTTTGCCGCCGAGCACGGTCCGTCGGTGTGCGGCATGGCGTTCCGGGTCAAGGATTCGCAAAAGGCCTACAAGCGTGCCCTGGAACTCGGCGCCCAGCCGATCCACATCGAGACCGGCCCGATGGAGCTGAACCTGCCAGCGATCAAAGGCATCGGCGGTGCGCCGCTGTACCTGATCGACCGTTTTGGCGAAGGCAGCTCGATCTATGACATCGACTTCGTGTTCATCGAGGGCGTTGACCGCAACCCGGTGGGCGCGGGCCTGAAAATCATCGACCACCTGACCCACAACGTCTATCGCGGACGCATGGCCTACTGGGCCGGCTTCTACGAGAAGCTGTTCAACTTCCGCGAGATCCGCTACTTCGACATCAAGGGCGAATACACCGGCCTGACCTCCAAGGCCATGACCGCCCCGGATGGCATGATCCGTATCCCGTTGAACGAAGAATCGTCCAAGGGCGCCGGGCAGATCGAAGAGTTCCTGATGCAGTTCAACGGCGAAGGCATCCAGCACGTGGCCTTCCTCACCGATGACCTGGTCAAGACCTGGGATCACCTGAAAAGCATCGGCATGCGCTTCATGACCGCGCCGCCGGACACCTATTACGAAATGCTCGAAGGCCGCCTGCCGAACCACGGCGAACCGGTGGATGAACTGCAATCGCGGGGCATTCTGCTGGACGGTGCTTCCGAGCAGGGCGACAAGCGCCTGCTGCTGCAGATCTTCTCGGAAACCCTGATGGGGCCGGTGTTCTTCGAATTCATCCAGCGCAAGGGCGACGATGGTTTCGGCGAAGGCAACTTCAAGGCGCTGTTCGAATCCATCGAGCGCGACCAGGTGCGTCGAGGTGTGCTGGCGACCGAGTAAGGCCTGAGCCATGAAAAAGCCCGCCCGGCAGTGATGCCGGGCGGGCTTTTTATTGCCCGACACAGTTCCAAATGTGGGAGCGGTGTAAGGCTCAGGCCCTGCGCTGCTGCCGCACCAAGTGCTTGAACCCTTCGAACACCAGCACCGCCACCGCCATCCAGATGGGGATGTAGGTCAGCCATTCACCGGCCTTGATGCTTTCGCCCAACAGCAACGCAACGCCCAGCAGCAACACCGGCTCGACATAACTCAACAACCCGAACAGGCTGAACGGCAGCAACCGACTGGCGACGATGTAGGATACCAGCGCGCTGGCACTGATCACCCCGAGCACCGGGATCAGCAGCGACAGCCACGGGTATTGATCGAAAACGTCGAGGCCCTGTTCACCGCTTTGCACGAACCACAGCGCCACGGGCAGCATCAGGGTCATGTCCAGCCAGAGCCCACCCAGGTTGTCGGTCTTGATGCGTTTGCGCAGGATGAAATAGATCGGGTAGCCGATCACCACCAGCAAGGTTGCCCAGGAAAAACCACCCACCTGGTACAACTCGTTGAACACGCCAAGGGTGGCGAAGAACACGGCGACTTTCTGCAGGTAGGAAAGGCGTTCGCCGTAGACGATGCGTCCGGTCAGCACCATCGACAGCGGCAACAGGAAGTACCCCAGCGACACGTCCAGGCTGTAGCCATTGAGCGGCGCCCACATGAACAGCCACAGTTGCGCGCCCATCAGTGCCGACGAGGCGATCGCCGCGATCAACAGCCGTGGCGTGGCGATCAGGCGTTGGATCAGCGCCGTGACCAGTTTCCACTCCCGGGTCACCAGCAGGAATGCGGTCATGCACGGCATCGTCAGCAGCATGCGCCAGCCGAAGATTTCCACGCCTGTCAGCGGTGAGAGCAGCGAGGTGTAGTAGTACATGACGGCGAACAGCGCGGAGGCCGAGACCGATAGAACGATGCCTTTGGACACGGTGATTCTCTTGAGGGCGATCAATCAACACCCTGCCTGTGGCGAGGGTGTTGATGGTGGGAGCAAGGCCTGTGGGAGCAAGGCTTGTGGGAGCAAGGCTTGTGGGAGCAAGGCTTGTGGGAGCAAGGCTTGCCCGCGATAGCCACGCCACGGTTTAACAGTGAACCGCGTTATCGTTCATCGCGGGCAAGCCTTGCTCCCACAGGCACTCGCCCCGGCACGAAATGGCTCACATCATTGAACCCCGGCGTCGAAGCATGCCCCGGCGTCACCAGCGAATCGATGAACGCTTCATCTTCTGCGCTGATCTTCACCGATTGCGCCTTGGTGTACGAATCCCACTGCTCCTCGGTGCGCGGCCCGACGATGGCCGAGGTCACGGCGCTGTTGTTCAGCACCCAGGCGATGGCGAACTCGACGATGCCCACGCCGCGGCCCTGGGTGTATTGCAGGATCTGCTGGGCAATGCGCAGGGACTCGACCCGCCATTCGGTTTCCAGGATGCGTTTGTCCTGGCGTCCGGCACGGCTGTTGGCGTCCGGCGCCACGTCCGGCGCGTACTTGCCGCTGAGCACGCCTCGGGCCAGGGGGCTGAACGGCACCACGCCGAGGCCGTAGTTCTGTGCCGCGGTGATCTGCTCGGTTTCCGCCTGGCGGTTGACGATGTTGTACAGCGGTTGGCTGATCACCGGCCGGTCGATGCCCAGGCTGTCGGCGATGCGGATCACCTCGGCGATGCGCCAGCCACGGTAGTTTGACAGGCCCCAGTAGCGGATCTTGCCTTGGCGAATCAAGTCGCCGATGGCCGACACGGTGACGTGCAACGGCGTGTTGTGGTCTTCGCGGTGCAGGTAATAGATGTCCAGGTAATCGGTGCCCAGGCGCGTCAGGCTCGCTTCGATGCCATTGAAGATGTGCTTGCGGCTCAGACCGCTGCGGTTGGGCATGCCGTCCGGCGGGCCGAAGCCGACCTTGGTGGCCAGCACCCATTCCTGGCGGTGACGGGCGATTGCCTCGCCGACGATTTCCTCGGAACGGCCGTTGGTGTAGACGTCCGCGGTGTCGATGAAATTGATGCCCTGGTCCCAGGCCTTGTCGATGATCCGCAGCGAATCCTCGGTGCTGGTCTGTTCGCCGAACATCATCGTGCCCAGGGTCAGCGTCGAGACTTGCAACCCGGAATGGCCTAGCGTGCGGTAGCTCATGACAAGATCCTTTTATCCATGGGGAAAGATTCAATCAAACCCCAGAACCACCGCACGGATCAAACAGAATTCTCAAACACCCCAATCAACTGTGGAACTACCTCTGTGGGAAAAAAGGGTGTCAGGCCCTTAGGGTACGGGTCATGCGCAACGCCAGCAGGCTGCCGCAGACAATCACGCCCGCCAACAGGTACAGCGCCGCGTCGGTCGAGCCGGTGGCGTCCTTGACCCAACCCACCAGGTACGGGCTCAGGAATCCCGCCATCTGCCCCATGGAGTTGATCAACGCCAACCCACCGGCCGCCGCGCCCGCGCTGAGCAGGGCCGTGGGCACCGGCCAGAACATCGGCAGGCCGGTGAGGGCGCCCATGGTGGCGATGGACAGGCCAATGATGGCGATGGCCGGGGTGGTGGCGAAGTTGACGGCGATCAGCAGCCCGACGGCGCCCATCAGCATCGGCACGACAAGATGCCAGCGGCGCTCCTTGTGCAGGTCCGCCGAGCGGCCCACCAGCAACATGAACACGGCCGCCAACAGGTACGGGATTGCACTCAGCCAACCGATCACCAGGTTATCGCCAAAACCCAGGCTCTTGATGATCGACGGCAGCCAGAAGTTGATCGCGTACACGCCGCTCTGGATGCAAAAGTACACCAGGCCGAAGGCCCAGATCGCCGGGTTCTTGAACACCGCCAACAGCGAGTCGGTGGCGGTCTTTGGTTTGTTGGCCAGGTCTTCGGCGTGGTCGGCGGTGAGCACGTCGCGTTCCTGGTCGGTCAGCCATTTGGCGTTGGCGAAGGTGTCGCTGAGCAGGAAGAACGCCAGCGCCCCGAGGATCACCGTCGGAATGCCTTGCAGCAAAAACATCCACTGCCAACCCGCCAGGCCGCCCTGGCCGGCGGCGAAGTGGTTGAGGATCCACCCGGAAAACGGACTGCCCAGCAGGCCGGACACCGGGATGGCCGACATGAACAACGCCATGATCCGGCCCCGTCGGAACGTCGGGAACCATTGCGAGAGATACAGCACCACGCCAGGGAAGAACCCGGCCTCGGCGGCGCCGGTGAACAGCCGCAAGGTATAGAACTCGGTGGGGGTAGTGACGAACAGCAGGCACGTCGACAAGGTGCCCCAGGTGATCATCATCAGCGCGATCCAGCGCCGTGGACCGAACTTGGTCAGGGCCAGGTTGCTTGGCACGCCGCACAGTACGTAGCCGATGAAGAAGATCCCGGCACCGAGGCCGTACACGGTTTCGCTGAATTTCAGGGCGTCGAGCATCTGCAACTTGGCGAAGCCAACGTTGGCCCGGTCGAGGTAGTTGAACAGGTAGCAGATGAAAATGAAGGGGATCAAGCGCAGGGTGATGCGCTTGTAGACGGTATTTTTTTCGTCGGGGGTAGCCAGGAGGGCTATTGCGCTCTGGGACATGGCGGGTCTCTCATTATTATGATTTTTGCGAGCCAAGGGGTAACGTTGACCGCCCCTTGAGTCTCGGCCAGCCCAGGGGGCCGTGTCTTTGTGCCAGAGCACAGGGTTTGAATGCAGACCCTGTGCGCCTGACCAAACCCATGCCTGGAAACAACAATTCACGCCGCTTGCAAGGAACACCGCCCATGTTCGAACTCGATCACGACCTGGCGCAGGACATCGTCGACCGGGCGATGGCGATCCTGCCGTACAACGTCAATGTCATGGACAACCAGGGCTTGATCCTCGGCAGCGGCGAGCGCGAGCGGGTCAACACCCGTCACGAGGGCGCGCAACTGGTCCTGGCTAACGGTCGGGTGGTGGAAATCGACGAGCACACCGCGATGCACCTCAAGGGTGTGCAGCCTGGGATCAACCTGCCGCTGATGCTCGATCAACGGCTGATCGGCGTCCTGGGCATCACGGGTGAGCCTGCGCAACTGCGCACTTACGCCGAGCTGGTGCGCATGACCGCCGAGATGTTGGTGGGACAGCGTAACCAGCAGGCCGAGCAGCAATGGCGCCGCCAGCGGTGTGATGACTTGCTGGCGCTGCTGTTGGGCGATGCGGGGGATTCGCCGCGATTGTTGGACGAAGCCCGGCAAATGGGCCTCAAGCCGCAATTGTCGCGGGTGCCGTATCTGTTCGAACTGGGCCTGGAACATGGGCCCGGGCAGACCGTCGAGACGTTGAGCGCGTGGTTGATGTCGCGCTACCCGGACAGTTGGTGCCTGACCTCGTCCAAATCTTCCTTGCTCTGGTGCCGGCCGGTCACCGCCTCGGTGGAGAACGAGCGGTTGCTGGGCAAGCTCGATGGGCTGGGCTGGAACATCCTGCGGATCGCAGTGGGCGGGCAGGCTGAAGGGTTGGCGGGCTTGCGGCGTTGCTATCGGCGGGTGACTGATCTGCTGGCCTATGGGCGTGATGTGTTGCCGCAATCGCGCCTGCTGGCCCTCAACCGCTATCGCCTGCCGGTGCTGCTCTGGCGCCATCGCAGCGACGATGCCCTGGACGAACTGCTGACCCCGTTGCGCAAGGTCATCGCCAAGGACAGCAACGGCCAACTGCTCGCCACCCTGCGCAGTTGGTGCGAGCACGACGGCCAGAGCCAGGCCTGCGCCGACGCCCTGGGCATCCACCGCAACAGCCTGCGCTACCGCATGGAACGCATCGCCGAACTCAGCGGCGTGGACCCGTTGCGCCTGGACGGGATGCTGGCGTTGTACCTGGGGGTGCAGCTATTGCCGCAGACCGCCGATACACCCACATAACCCTGTGGGAGCGAGCCTGCTCGCGATGAGGCCGGCAGCTTCAACCTGAATCTTCCTGGAAAACCGGTATTTGTGAATTTGAACAATAATACCCGGTGTCTTTTGTGCAGCGGACCGGCGTCACGGCTGTGGTCAGCTGGCAGCATGCTGTGCATCGGAACCGGAGAATAATATGAAAATAGTCATCGCCCCCGACTCGTTCAAGGACAGCCTCAGCGCCCAGGGCGTCGCCGATGCCATCGCCCAGGGGCTGGCCGAGGTCTGGCCGGATGCGCAGTTGATCAAATGCCCGATGGCCGACGGCGGGGAGGGGACGGTGGAGTCGGTGTTGGCGGCCTGCAACGGTGAGTGGCGCCACACCCGGGTTCGTGGTCCGTTGGGTGTTGCCGTCGAGGCGCGCTGGGGCTGGTTGGCCGAGAGTCGCACCGCAATCATTGAAATGGCCGAGGCCAGTGGTTTGCAACTGGTGCCGCCGGGGCAACGCGATGCCTGTTCCAGCAGCACCTACGGCACCGGCGAGCTGATTCGCGCAGCCCTCGATGAAGGCGCCGGGCGGGTGATCCTGGCGATCGGTGGCAGTGCCACCAACGACGCCGGAGCCGGTGCGATGCAGGCTCTGGGCGTGGTGTTGCTGGATGACCAGGGCCGTCCCCTTCCTCCCGGCGGCCTGGCCTTGGCGAACCTGGCGCGTATCGACCTGAGCGATCTGGACCCACGCCTGGCCCGGGTCAGCTTCGAGATCGCCGCCGATGTCGATAACCCGCTTTGCGGCCCCCATGGCGCGTCCGTGGTTTTTGGTCCGCAGAAGGGCGCCTCGGCTTCTCAAGTGCAGGCGCTGGACCGGGCCCTGGGGCATTTCGCCGAACATTGCGCGCGGGCGTTGAAAAAGGATGTGCGCGACGAGCCGGGCAGTGGCGCAGCCGGCGGCCTGGGGTTCGCGGCCAAGGCGTTCCTGGGGGCGCAGTTTCGTACCGGCGTGGACGTCGTAGCCCAGTTGACCGGGCTTGCCGAGGCGGTCAACGGCGCCGACCTGGTGATCACCGGCGAAGGCCGTTTCGACGCCCAGACCCTGCGCGGCAAGACCCCCTTCGGCGTGGCCCGCATCGCCCGCCAGCACGGCGTACCGGTGGTGGTCATTGCCGGCACGCTGGGGGAGGGCTACCAAGCGCTGTATGAACACGGCATCGACGCCGCCTTCGCCCTGGCCAGCGGGCCGATGACCTTGCAGCAAGCCTGCACCGACGCCCCGCGCCTGCTGAGCGAGCGTGCCCGGGACATTGCACGGCTTTGGCGGGTGGCGGCGCGGTAGACCCAACGGACGCGTGGACCTGTAGTAGCCATGTAGGAGGCCTGTAGGAGCTGTCGAGTGCAACGAGGCTGCGATCTTGTTTCAGGCAGTCGAGTCAAAAGTGAAAGATCAAAAGATCGCAGGCTTCGCCAGCCCCTGCAGGAAATATTTTTTTACATAACCCTGCACAAACCCTAAAGCCCAGCCGATAACGGGTTAAGCGTATACCCCCATAACTCCAATCAGTGCGCTTGCCGGCATGGATGCTCGACCCAACATTTCGAGGTCTTTCCATGTCCCTACGCAGCCTGAATATCGCCCCCCGAGCCTTTCTCGGCTTCACCGTCATTGCCTTGCTCGTCGTTGTGCTCGGCGTGTTTGCCGGTAGTCGCATGTCGATCATCCGCCAGGCCTCGCTGGACATGGAGCAGAATCAACTGCCCAGTGTCGGCTACCTGGGCAATGTGATGGAAAACGTGCTGCGCATGCGCATCCTCTCGTTTCGCATCTTGGTCAACCGGGACCCGGCCAGCCTGAAAGAGGCCGAGACCCGCATCAACGTGCTGGTGGAAAAGCTGCACAAGGCCAATAACAGCTACGCCGCGCTGCCGGCCACTCCGGAAGAGACCGAGCTGTACAAGGCCTTTTCGGCGACCCTGGAAAAATACCTGCAAGCCCAGCAGGAAATGCTTGAACTGTCGCGACAGGACAAGGCCGACCAGTTGCGCAGCCTCATCAATACGCGAATCAAGGAAGGTACCGACCTGATGGGCGAGCAGCTCAACAAGCTCATCGCGATCAACGTGGCCGGCGCCAGCGAAGCATCGGCCAAGGCCGGTGAAAACTACAGCAGCGCCATCACCGGCATCATCGTTGTCTCGATCATTGCCGCACTGGCCACTGTCCTGCTGGCCTTGCTGCTGACCCGCAGCATCGTCGCGCCGCTCAACCGGGCATTGGAGGCGGCCCGGACCATCGCCGGTGGCAACCTGGTCCAGGTCATTGCGGACGATGGCAAGGATGAGCCGGCGCGTTTGCTTCAAGCCTTGGCCGTGATGCAAGACAGCTTGCGCAAAACCATCGAGCAGATCGCCGGTTCCGCCACCCAATTGGGCGCCGCGGCCGAAGAACTGAGTGCAGTCACCCAGGAATCCTCCCGCGGTCTGCAACAGCAGCACAACGAGATCGAACAGGCGGCCACGGCAGTCAACGAAATGACCGCTGCGGTCGAAGAGGTTGCCCGTAACGCGGTGTCCACCTCCGAAGCCTCGAACCAGTCGACCCAGGCCGCCCAGGAAGGCCGCACGCGTGTGGTCGAAACCGTCGACGCGATCCAGACCATGACCCACGATGTGCAGGCGACCGCCTCGATGATCGAAGGCCTGGCGGTCCAGGGCCGCGACATCGGCAAGGTGCTGGACGTGATCCGCGCCATCGCCGAACAGACCAACCTGCTGGCCCTCAACGCCGCCATCGAAGCCGCCCGCGCCGGGGAGGCCGGACGCGGTTTCGCGGTGGTGGCCGACGAAGTCCGGGCCCTGGCCCATCGCACTGCGCAATCGACCCAGGAAATCGAAAAAATGGTCGCCGGCATCCAGAACGGCACCGGCCAGGCCGTGCAGTCGATGCAGCAAAGCAACCAGCGTACCCAAAGCACTCTGGAAATGGCCCGCGCCGCCGGAGTGGCCCTGGAGCAGATCACTCAGTCGATCCATCAGATCAATGAACGCAACCTGGTCATCGCCAGTGCGTCGGAGGAGCAGGCCCAGGTGTCCCGTGAGGTGGACCGCAACCTGGTGAACATTCGCGACCTGGCGACTCAATCGGCCAGCGGTGCGAAACAGACCAGCGACGCGACCCACGAACTGTCGCGCCTGGCGGTGGGGTTGAATGCGATGGTGGCGCGGTTTGTGATTTGAGATAGGGTTGAGGCTGGATATCGCGCAATCAGGAGAGATACATGCGCTTCTCAGTCTTGACCCAACGCATCACCGGCGATGGTGCCGCCGCCTGGCAGATTCACGACCGGGCGCTGGCCATGCGCGAACAGGGCATGGATGTGTTGTTGCTGTCGGTGGGCGACCCGGATTTTGACACACCGCGCGCCATCGTCGAGGCCGCTGTCACCAGCTTGCGGGCCGGCGACACTCACTACTCGGATACTCGTGGCCTGCACTCCCTGCGGGCCAGCATTGCCCGACGCCATCAAGCACGTAGCGGCCAACCGGTAGGCGCCGGGCATGTCACGGTGCTGCCCGGAGCGCAATGTGCTGTCTACGCGGTCGCGCAATGCCTGCTCGACCCTGGCGACGAAGTGATCGTCGCCGAACCCATGTATGTCACCTACGAAGCGGTGTTCGGCGCCTGCGGGGCGAAAGTGGTGCCGGTGCAGGTGAGCCCGGAAAACGCTTTCCGGGTCCAACCGGCCGACGTCGCTCGGCTGATCACCCCGCGCACCCGCGCCATGCTGCTCAACAGCCCCAACAATCCCTCCGGCGCCAGCCTGCCACTGCCGACCTGGCAAGCACTGGCGCACCTGTGCATCGACCATGACCTGTGGCTGATCAGCGACGAGGTCTACAGTGACTTGCTGTACGAAGGCGAACACATCAGCCCGGCCGGACTGCCGGGCATGGCCGAACGCACGGTCACAATTAACAGCTTGTCCAAATCCCACGCCATGACCGGTTGGCGCGTCGGCTGGGCCATCGGCCCCGAAATTCTCGCTGGACATTTGGCGAACCTGTCGCTGTGCATGTTGTTCGGCTTGCCGGATTTCGTCCAGCGCGCCGCCCAGGTTGCGCTGGAGCAGGATTTGCCTGAAGTGACGCGGATGCGCGAGGAATATCGCCAACGCCGGGACCTGGTGTGTGCCTTGCTTGACGACTGCCCGGGTCTCAAACCCGTGCGGCCCGATGGCGGCATGTTCGTGATGATCGATGTGCGCCAGACCGGCCTGGCGGCCCAGGTGTTTGCCGAGCGGCTGCTGGACGGATATGGCGTGTCGGTGCTGGCGGGGGAGGCGTTTGGGCCGAGTGCGGCGGGGCATATTCGGGTTGGGTTGGTGGTGGGACGGGGAGAGCTGGCTATCGCCTGTGGACGAATTGCAGATTGCGCCGCGCAATTAGTAAACCCGCCTACCTGACAACTAAGTAAGCGCAAATCCCCTTCTGAGCCCATTTGTAATGGGGGAAGGCACTCGTCTGCAGTGAGAGGGGGGCGCCCCCCTCGTTATCTGTTTGATCCCTCTATCCGTTTGTCCAAGCCTCGGTTCTTTTCGTTTATCCGATGAACGGCGTTGCTACCTGTCAGATCTGACAGTTGGAAATTATCATCACCCCGCGCTAAATGCCCTTACGGACTGGGGAAATTTCGATTGAAGTCTTTGATAGGGTGATCGCGATGGCTTCGCAAGAAGAAAGTCGGGAACAGATTACGAATAGCGAAGTTCAGGCGAAACCCCTCTCGGTGGAAGGCATAAATGATAATGATCTGGAAGGTCATGTGTCTCGCGAAATATTGCAGCGGGGGACACGAATTGTTATCCCGTATTGGATTGATCCGCATCCCAATGATGAACTCTGGATCACCTGGCTTCAAGATGGGCTGGAAAGTCGGCTTTATACCATGTTTTATCCAGTGCCCCTGACGGTGAATTTTTTATATTTCGACTTGACGCCTCAACATTTAGCCAAGGATGGTGTGGCGTATGTTTATTACAAGGTATGGAAGGGGGCAGGTGGCAATGATGATCCATCCCCTCCCAGACAACTCACCATCAATCACACACCGCTCATAATATTAGCCGCGCCAACATTTCCACACGCGACTCTTTGGGGGTATTTGAATAATAACACCGTTCCGCCGTTAACGAGTGGCGCTACGATTGCTGTACCGAGTTTGGCCAATATCGCCGTGCCAGGGGATCGGGTAAAAGTTCAATGGCAAGGCTATTCGAGCTTGAATGGCAGCGGACCGCCAGTGACGGAGACATACGGCGTCTGGGAACGAACACTTCAAGCCCCAGACATATCAGCTGGTTTTGATTTGGTGGTTCCGTTTCAGCCCAATATCAGGCCGCTGATTGATAACGATTCTGCAGTGGTGGTGTATCAACTATTTCAAGGGGGAAAGCTCGTTGCCGAGTCAAATAAAGGGTTGGTGAGAATAGACAGAGTGACACCCGGTGAAAGTAATCCCTCAGCATGAATGTAATTGGAGAGACAACCATGGCTATCAAAATTGTTCCCCCAAAAACTCGTCCTGTGTCCACGCAATCCGGAGTGCTGGACCTAGATTTGGATATTGACAAGTTGGCGGACGAGTCAATCTCAATTGCTGTTCTGGAGTCCGGTGAAATTATTGCAAATATGGAGCGGCCTGTACCGACGGAAGAGGGGGAGGACGACGAGGTTGACATACATTATGCACGGGTAGGAGAAGCGTTAGGCGACGCTAAAAATACTGTACTACTTGGCGCGATCGTTGACCGACCTGCTGGCGTCATACCTATTCCTCTTCCAGCGGCTGACTTTATTGAAGACGCCCAACCCGCAACGCCCACCCGTTGGCAGGTCCAGTTGATTTTTTTAAGGACGGTGCAGGCAACTATGACTTCACCAATATTGTAGAATTCAACATAGACCGAACGGCACCGTTTGAAGTCAAGTATCCATCACGTAAAAAAATCCGCCTGCGCCTACCCCGGCCTTTACCAATGCGCCCGTGGATCCCTTGAGAACGGTGGACGAAGCCTGGCTGGCCGCCAACACGGAACTGCAATTTACGGTTGACGTGACCTATCCACTACGTCGTCTCGACGATGTGCTGGAGGTGCATTTTGCCACCGGCGGTACGGATATTGAGGTCTACAACGCGACAGTTCCCGCAACGGGTGTGTTTACGGTGGCGAGCAGTGTCTTGCGAGGGTTGCCGAATGGGCGCATCAACATCCATTATTTTTGGACGGACCTTCCTGGAAATAGAAGCGCAAGCTCATTGCCCTCCGCGCTGTTGACGCTGGGGCTTGCGCTGGATCCGGTCCTGAACAAGCATCCTTTAGTCCCGGTCACTGATCCGAATGGGACGACAACCTTATACCTCGATGATTTTTCCGGCGGCGGGGTGTTGGGCATTGTCGAGCGTTTGCCCATCGATAATGCTGAGCCAGGCGACCAGATAACGTTTTACGTCGAAGAGGCAAATGACCCAACTAATTTCAAGGCGTTTGGCCCCCAACCTCTTGCCGATGTGGATTTGAACTTTACACTTCCTTATGACGTTGGGCTAAAGGGTATTTTTGGCGCGTCAACAGATGCCTTGGAAGTCAAAGCCTATTTTGAACTGGAGCGCGGTGCAGCAGCGCCATTTCCTTCCCCTCCATTGTTTTTCTGGATGGATCTGTATCCGCCAGGAGGGCTATATCCGGAGTTGCCGGATCTGACCAATCCCGCATTTGCTTTGCCTGTAGTAACGGGGCAGTCGCTGACAACTAACGAGTTGCTGCCAGGCGATCGCGATAAGGCGGGCAAATTCAAAGTTGTGCTCCCCCTCACGCATCCACCGATTTCTTCGGCGGAGACGGTTAAATGTTATGTGAATAATCTGTTGGTGGGCGATTATTCACCCTTTAGTAACGCGATTGAGTTCGAGGTGCCTATTGCGGCGAACGCCATAGCCGCGCTTCCGACGCCCAGCGTGCTTGCGCACTGGACACGACAAAAAACCGGGATCGACAAGAACGTAATCAAATCTGAATCCCAGACGGTCATTGTCCGAGGCAGAAGAATTGATCTGCCAGAGCCAACTATCAGAATTCGCAACCCTGCCACCAAGGATCAAATCGACTGTTTTGCAATGAACGACGCAACTACCAACTGGCGTTTGGCTCTTACTATTCCGAAATCGACCATTCTGCCGCAAGGTTTAGTCATTACTGCACATTTTGCGGCTTATACGGATGCTGCTGGAGCTAATTTGATCCCCGGCACAGAAGATTCACAGCTCTATACTATCCAAGACGCAACGACAGTGGATGTCGCTACTGTCGGAAGTGCTGCGGTGTTCAAAGCAGCACAACCGGTGCTCGGTTCTCGTGCATTTGGTAAGTATTGGTACACTGCCGATATTGGTGGTTTACAGACCTCGATACCGGTCATTAAGCCGCTTGATACAATCACTTCCAGCGGCGAGTACTGCGACAGGCTGCCTGTACCTTCACCATGAAGTAAGTATCGCGAGAGGGGCTGACCCTCTCGCGATACTGTTTGGCTGCTGTCTATGAGTTGTATGTTTCAGAGATTAAGGGATTTTTCCTACTTTTGGTGAAGAGATTTCCGACATCTTTCGTTTGGATTGCTGTTTAGTCTTGCGAACGTTTTTTTCGATGACTTCTCTGCTCGAAGAGAGGTTGTTAAATTGATTATGCGGAGTCCCCATGCCTCAATTTCCAACGCTCATAAATCGCAAGAGTACGGGCTATCTGCTTGCCGTATTGTTCCTCGGCACTCCTGCGGTTCATGCCAGAATTCTTGCTCCTGGGGAAAGTGAGACCGTTACTAATCCTCCAGCACCAGAGGTGTGGGCTGTGTCTCAAGGTGGAACATTGACAATAAACAATGCGAGCGCACTCACGATCAGCTCGCAAAATGCCAATGTCATATTCAATGGTGGTCAGAGTGCGCGGATTGACGCTCGCGATGGCTCCGATATCGCGATGACCGGCGCAACTGTAGAAAGCTCGACGGGGAGAGGAGCGTTTGCGCTCAGCGATAGCTCCGCCACGATCCAAGGTAGCACTATTACCAGTACCAACAGCATGGGTCTGCTATTGGGGCGTAACATCAACACCCCAACCGCCTCCAGCGCCACGGTCACAGGTGGAAGCACAATTACCGGACTCGTCGGCGGCGCAAACGCCACGGGCTTCAGCGTCCTGACGGTCAACGATTCGACCTTGCGTGGCACTGGTGCGACCAGTTACGGCGTTCAACTGGAAGGGGCAACGCTTTCGGCGACCGGAAGCACGATCTCCGGTGGTCAGGATGGCCTGCGAATCGGCGTGGACAATACCGGTGTGACTGCCAGCACGGTGACCTTGAATAATACAGTCGTAGCGGGGGACACCGGGTCGGCAATTGTCGTTGGCGCCTTCGGTGGTCCTGGTGCTGTCGCGACCATCAACGTACTCAATGGCTCGCAGTTGAACGGCGGCAACGGAACACTGCTTCAAGCCAGCAATACTTCCACAGCCAACGTCAACGTCGATGCAAGCGCTCTACGCGGCGACGTCATAGCCGATACCGGCAGTACGGTGTCCTGGCTGATGCAGAATGGCTCCTCGCTTGAAGGTAATCTGCAGAACGTTACCAACGTCAACCTCAACAACAATAGCACCCTGAACGGTAACGTAATGGCCGTTGCGGGGACAGGGACGGCGGTCAGCCTGAATAACGGTTCAGTGATTAATGGCAACGTGGAGAACGTGTTTGATCTCAAGCTCGACAACAACAGCCAGATGACCGGCGATGTGCTCTCGGATGCCAATGGCACTGTATTGCTCAACAACGGCTCCGTGCTGACGGGCCAGATTACCGACTCGAGCAACCTGAACATTGACAATGCCGCGCAATGGGTGATGACTGGCGACAATACAGTACAGCGTCTGGGCTTGAGCAGTGGTGTGGTCCGCATGGGCACCAATGAGCAGTTCCAGCAACTGAACATAGGTGAGCTTTCCGGTAACGGTACTTTTGTAATGGGCACCGACCTGGGTAACGGCAATACGGACTTCCTGAATGTTACCGGTACTGCCAGCGGGCAACATCAGTTGCTGGTCTCCGCGACCGGGACTACGCCAACCAGTGCCGACGCCGTCAAAATCGGCAACATTGCCGCTGGCGATGCGAGTTTCTCGCTGGGTGGTCGAGAAACGGTCGATGCCGGTACCTTCGTCTACCGCTTGAAGAAGGATGGGGAGGGTTTGTACCTTGATCCCGACCGGGACACCGTCAGCCCGTCCACCAATACCGCATTGGCTTTGGCCGGCAGTGCTCGTAGCGTATTGAACGCAGAGATGAACATGCTCAACGATCAGATCGGTGATCGGGGATTAAGCGCACGGCCCGATGCGTCAATGCGTTCGGCCAGCGATAACGACATCAAGTTGAGCAACAGCGTCTGGGTACGTACTTACGGTAATCAATACAGCGTCGACAACGCCTATGGCGATGGTTACTCGCAGAACCAGAACGGGATCACCGGCGGTGCCGATACATTGGTGGATATTGGCAATCGCCCATGGGTACTCGGTGGTTTCGTAGGCACCAGCCACACCAACATGGATTTGCGGTACGGATCCAGCGCAACGGTCGACAGCGTAAACCTCGGTGTCTACGGCAGTACCTATGATGTCCAGAGCGGTGTATTCGTCAACGTCATGGCCAAGGTCAACCAGTTCAACAATAAAGCCAGGGTCACCATGAGTGACGGTACACGCTCCAAGGGTGAATACAAGGCATTGGGCGCAAGCGGTTCGGTCGCGGTGGGCAAGCATATTCGCTTGCAAGATAACTATTTCATCGAGCCACAGGTGCGAGTCTCGACGGGCGTGACCCAGAGCGATAGCTACCGACTGGACAACGGCCTTGAAGTCAAAGCCGACACTATGCGTTCTGTGCAAGGGAACGTGGGCCTCAGGGGCGGACGCGTGATCAGTCTCGAAAATGGCGGCCTGTTGGAGCCGAGTTTGTCGGCGGGCATTAATCATGAGTTCATAAAGACCAACGAGGTCAGGATCAACGACGACAGCTTCGATGACGACCGCGCCAGCACAGCGCTTGAGTACGGTGCGGGCCTGAAGTGGACGCCGGCCCAACGTAACTGGCAGGTCTCGGGTCAGGTTGGAGGCAGCAAAGGGACAACCGTCAGTCAGGATTGGAGTGGTAGCTTGCGGTTGAGTTATTTCTTCTGATTGAAGAGTTCTGCCTTGAGCGCTGTGATGCCCCGACAATGTCGGGGCATTTTTGTATTCGGGGTAATAATTCGTAGAGGTTGTGTGAAATTATGTAAGGGTTTTGCTCGGCGGTAGATGAGGGCGTATATCCTTGGCAGCTTGAGATTCTCTGCGCCTGGCATGCCGCCATCGCGAGCAAGCTCGCTCCCACACTGGTTTTGTGTCGTACCGAACATCCCTGTGGGAGCGAGCTTGCTCGCGATTGTGGCCCCACCAGGCGCCACAGCACTTTTCTGGAAACACCCATGCCCAACATCCTCCTGGTCGAAGACGACACCGCACTCTCCGAGCTGATCGCCAGTTACCTGGAGCGCAACGGCTATCAGGTCAGCGTGCTCAGCCGTGGCGACCATGTACGTGAGCGGGCGCGCGTCGATCCGCCGGACCTTGTGATCCTCGACCTGATGCTGCCGGGGCTGGACGGTTTGCAGGTCTGCCGCCTGCTGCGGGCCGACTCGGCGACCTTGCCGATCCTGATGCTCACCGCCCGGGACGACAGCCACGACCAGGTGCTGGGCCTGGAGATGGGCGCCGACGACTACGTCACCAAGCCTTGCGAGCCTCGGGTGTTGCTGGCGCGGGTGCGTACCTTGCTGCGGCGCAGCAGCCTTACCGAGCCGCAGACAGTCAACGACCGCATTGTCATGGGCAACCTCTGCATCGACCTGTCCGAGCGTACCGTAACCTGGCGCGGACAAGCGGTGGAGCTGTCCAGCGGCGAGTACAACTTGCTGGTGGTGCTGGCCCGGCATTCCGGCGAAGTGCTGAGCCGCGACCAGATCCTGCAGCGCCTGCGCGGCATTGAGTTCAACGGCACCGACCGTTCGGTGGACGTGGCGATTTCCAAATTGCGGCGCAAGTTCGACGACAACGCCGACGAGGCCCGCAAGATCAAGACCGTGTGGGGCAAGGGTTATCTGTTCAGTCGTTCCGAGTGGGAATGCTGAGCCGATGTGGAAGCTGCTGATTCGCCTTTACCTGGTCACCATCGTGTCCTACAGCGCGGCGATCTACCTGATGCCGGAACTGGTGGTCCGCCTGTTTCACGACCGTTTCCTGACCTACAACCTCGATTATTCCCGTGGCCTGCAAACCTTGATGGTCAAGCAGTTCCGCGCCGTGCCCAGCGAGCAGTGGCCGGCGCTGGCGGCGCAGATGGACAAGGAGTTCGAGCCACTGCGAATCGAGCTGGCTGCGTTCGATGACGGCGGCTTCAGTGCCGAAGAGCAGGCGCGTCTCAAGCGCGGCGAGAACGTGGTGCGTATTGGCGACTGGGCCTGGCGCACCTTGGCGGCGGCGCCGCTGGACGGGCGCACGGCGGTGAAGATGGTCGTGCCGCCGGACCCGGCTGACGTCAGTTGGTTGTACTGGAGCATCAACGTGTTGATCGGCGCGACGATGCTGGCATGCCTGTTGCTCTGGTTGCGGCCTCACTGGCGCGACCTGGAACGCCTCAGGCGCACCGCCGAACGCTTCGGCAAAGGTCATTTGGGCGAGCGTACGCACATTGCCTCCAGTTCGAACATCGGCAGCCTGGCCCACGTGTTCGACACGATGGCGGGTGACATCGAGAACCTGCTCAACCAACAACGGGATCTGCTCAACGCCGTGTCCCACGAACTGCGCACGCCACTGACGCGGCTCGACTTCGGCCTGGCCCTGGCGCTGTCCGATGACCTGCCGGCGGCCAGTCGTGAGCGCCTGCAAGGGTTGGTGGCGCACATTCGCGAGCTTGATGAGTTGGTGCTGGAACTGCTGTCCTACAGCCGTTTGCAGAACCCGCAACGCCTGCCCGAACGGGTCGAGGTGGCGCTGGACGAGTTCATCGACAGCATCCTGGGCAGCGTCGACGAGGACCTGGCGGCGCCGGACGTGGTGATCGACGTGCTGTTGCACGGGGCACTGGAGCGTTTCGTACTGGACCCGCGCCTGACCGCACGGGCCTTGCAGAACCTGCTGCGCAATGCCATGCGTTATTGCGAAAAGCGCATTCAGATCGGTGTGCTGGTGGGTGATCAAGGCTGTGAGATCTGGGTCGATGACGACGGCATCGGCATTCCCGACAGCGAACGCGAGCGCGTGTTCGAGCCGTTCTACCGCCTGGACCGCAGCCGCGACCGCGCCACTGGCGGCTTCGGTCTTGGCCTGGCCATCAGCCGCCGAGCCCTGGAAGCCCAGGGCGGCACGCTGACCGTCGAAGCCTCGCCGCTGGGTGGGGCGCGCTTCAGGCTATGGCTGCCAACGCCTGATACCTGACACCGTCTCTGTGGCGAGGAGCTTGCTCCCGCTGGGCCGCGAAGCGGCCCCCATACGCCTCACCCAAACAACCCCGCCGCAATATTGATCGAAAACCCCAGGATCGCCGTGTTGAACACAAAACCGATCAGCGATTGCGCCAGGACGATCTTGCGCAGTTGCCGCGTGGCGACGCCCACGTCCGCGGTCTGTACCGCCACGCCGATGGTGAAAGAGAAATACAGGAAGTCCCAATAGTTGGGCGTGGTCAGCCCTTCGGCAAACCGCAGCGCCGGCTCCTTGCCCTCCCAGGTGTAATACAAGCGCGCGTAGTGCACGCTGAAGATCACCCCGATCAGCAACCAGGAACCGATCACGGTCATTGCCGTGAAACCGTAATGCAACAGCTTGCCGGCGGCATTCAGGTCGCGGCTGCCGGCCAGTTCTAGGGTGATGGTGGCCAGGCTGGCCAATGCCGCGATGCAGACCACCAGCAGGACCAGCCCGGCATTTTCATCTTCGATTTCGGCGATGCGCCGGACGTCGGGCGCCTTGGCTCGCACGGTCAGCCAGGACATCAGCACCAGGTAGGTCCAGACGCCGACATTCCAGCCGATCAGGATCTTGCTGATGATCGAGTCCACGGGAGCCAGGATACCCACCGCCAGGCCAAGGACCGTGGCGCTGGACAGACGCGGGTGGGTGCGGGCGAGGAAGGGCATGGAGACTCACTGTCCAGAGGGGAGGCGGCTAGTATGAGCGATCAAGTGAAGGGGCGACCATCTATCGCAGTGGACTCGATCAATTGCACGCCCGCTTCCTGCATCCGTCGGATTGCCGCCTCCATCGAGCCGTCGATATCGATGCCCCGGCAGGCATCCAGTATCACCACCGCATTGAACCCCGCCAACCGGGCATCCAGCGCCGAGAACATCACGCAGAAATCCAGGGCCAGCCCCACCAGGTAAACCGTGTCGATGCCGCGCTCCTTGAGATAGCCGGTCAAGCCTGTAGGGGTCAGGTGATCCGCTTCCATGAAGGCTGAATAGCTGTCGATGTCCGGGTTGCAGCCCTTGCGAATGATCAGCTTGGCATGGGCGAGGTCGAGTGCCGGGTGCAGCGCGGCGCCGTTGCTGCCCTGTATGCAGTGGTCGGGCCAGAGTTTCTGTTCGCCGTAGGGTAATTGGACGATATCGAATGGTTGCTTGCCCGGATGACTGGACGCAAACGAGGCGTGCCCGGCCGGGTGCCAGTCCTGGGCAAGGACGACGTGCCTGAATGAATGGCCAAGCTGGTTGATCAGCGGCACGATCTCATCGCCGCCTGGCACGGCCAGTTGGCCGCCGGGGATGAAGTCGTTCTGTACATCGATGACTACCAGCGCGGTGGTCAAAGCCCGATTGGCGGCAACGCCCATGAATGAATCCTCCTTGAAGTGGTTCTTCGATAGTAGCTGAACGGCTTGGGCCTGGTGCGTAGACTGACACACCGCCATCGCGAGCAAGCTCGCTCCCACAATGGATCTGCGGTGAACACAGGATTGATGGTTTACAAAAAATATTCACCCTGCGAAGGGTGGTGTCTTTCGTCGAAAATATTCCAGCTTTGATGGCTTTTTGACATTTGGTTCGTGCGTCCCTGTCACGATTAAGTACAATCGCCGGCCTTCAACCGGGCATGGAAGCAGTCCGGTCTCCAGTTACGAGAAAAAACCATGCTCATCGGCAGTTATTCCCCCGCCCTTGTTTCGATTTCCTTGTTTGTTGCTGTGCTGGCTTCCTATACCGCCCTGGACCTGGCCGGGCGGATCGCGACCGCCCAGGGGCGCGCCGCGCATTTGTGGATGACCGGGGGCGCGCTGGCGATGGGGGTGGGCATCTGGTCCATGCACTTCATCGGCATGCTCGCGTTCAGCTTGCCGGTGGAGCTTGGCTACGACATATCGATCACCGCACTGTCGCTGCTGGTCGCGATTCTTTCCAGCGGTTTTGCCCTATGGCTGGTCAGCCAGCCACGATTACCGGCGTGGCAACTGGCGTTCGGTGCGCTGATCATGGGTGCCGGGATCAGCACCATGCACTACACCGGCATGGCCGCGCTGCGAATGCAGCCAGGCATCGACTATGACCCGATGCTGTTCGGGGCTTCGCTGGTGATTGCCGTCGGCGCTTCGGCGGCGGCGCTGTGGATTGCCTTTCGCCTGCGCCAGAACACCCCCCACGTGCGTCTGGCTCGTGCAGGCGCTGCGGTGGTCATGGGCATCGCCATCGTCGGCATGCACTACACCGGCATGGCCGGGGCGCGGTTCAGCGACGGCAGCTTTTGTGGCTCCCTGGACGGCTTGAGCGGCAAGGGCCTGGACAATCTGGTGTTGATCACCACCCTGGCGGTGCTGGCCATCGCCTTGCTGACGTCAATTCTCGATGCGCGCCTGGAAGCCCGCACCGCCGAGCTGGCCCAATCGCTGACCCTGGCCAACCGGGAACTGACCCAGTTGGCCCTGCACGACCCCCTCACCGGACTGCCCAACCGGGTATTGCTGGCTGATCGTATCGACCAGGCCATGCACCGGGTGCAAGAGCAGGGCGGCTGCTTCGCCCTGATGTTCATCGACCTGGATGGTTTCAAGCCGGTCAACGACGCCTTTGGTCACCACATGGGCGATTTGTTGCTGCGGGACGTGGCCTTGCGCCTGCGCGAAGACCTGCGCAGCCAGGACACCCTGGCGCGGATCGGCGGTGATGAGTTCGTGCTGCTGGTGCAACTGGCCGAACCCGATGATGCCTTGCGACTGGCGGCACGTCAGGTCGGCTTGATCGCCCGCACGTTCCGGGTGGCCGACCATGACTTGCAGATCTCCGCCAGCGTCGGTATCGCCCTTTACCCTGGCAACGGCCAGAGTGCCGAAGAACTGCTGATGAACGCCGACGCGGCGATGTACCACGCCAAGGGCGCCGGCAAAAACGGCTACAGCTTTTTCGACGCGTCGATGAACAGCAACGCCCGCAAGCAATTGCAATTGCTGCAAGACCTGCGCATCGCTGTCGAACAGCGGCAGTTCAGCCTGTACTACCAGCCCAAGTTCGACGCCGCCAACGGCCGGCCGGTCGGCGCCGAGGCCTTGTTGCGCTGGAGCCATCCGATCCAGGGCCTGTTGATGCCCGACACCTTCATCGACCTGGCGGAAAAGACCGGCTTGATCATCCCCATCGGCGAATGGGTGTTGAACGAAGCCTGTCGGCAGATGCGCGAATGGTACGTGCTCGGTTATACCGATTGGCGCATTGCGGTGAACCTGTCGGCCTTGCAGTTCTGCCATACCGGTTTGGTGCAGAGCGTGGCCAAGGCCCTGGAGACGCATCAGCTGCCGGCCAACAGCCTGACCCTGGAAATCACCGAAACCACCGCCATGAGCGATGCGGACGCGAGCATGACGGTGCTGCAACAGCTCTCGGACATGGGCGTGGACCTGTCCATCGACGACTTCGGCACTGGCTATTCGAGCCTGATGTACCTCAAGCGCCTGCCGGCCAACGAGTTGAAGATCGATCGCGGCTTCGTGCGTGACCTGGAACACGACAGCGATGACGCGGCGATCGTCTCGGCCATCGTCGCCCTCGGCCAGGCCCTGGGCCTGCGGATCGTCGCCGAAGGCGTGGAGACCGATATGCAACAAGACTTCCTGACCCAGTTGGGCTGCGATTCGCTGCAGGGCTATCTGCTGGGGCATCCACTGCCGGCTGAGCGGTTCATCCACGACATTCGCCAGGCACAACGGATAGCGGTGGGCTGAGCCACTTCAAGGCACGATATCGAACGCCGTGCTGCCCAGCCGCTCGCCGTTGACCAGCAGGTGCACGGCATGCCGGCCCGCGTAATGTTTGCGAGTGGTCAGCTCGCGAATGTGCTGGGAGCGGCTGAGGTTGACGCAACCCTGGGCGGGCAGGTCGAAGGTCTTGAGCTTGAAGACTTTGGCCGAGGTGCCGCCCGAGGCTTTCACGTAGTCGACGGCATAGTCGATCACCAGGCGTTGGCTCTGCTCAAGGGTTGATTGCACCGTGAAGGACAGCGTGACCTGTTCCCCCAGGCGAATCACCGCAGGCGTCACTTGCAAATCCAGCACCTGGACCTGTGCCTTGCCGCCGACCCCGATGACGCCCAACGCCCTGGGGTTGCCTTGTTTGATCAGGCTACGCAGCGCATGCCGGGCGATCCACGCCAGGTGGCGGTCTTGCAGGGGCCAACCTTCGATCTGGTCCAGCACCCAGTCGGGATGCTGCTTGGTGACGTCGTTGAGGTGGTTGGCCACGGATTTGCGCACATAAAGGCTATCGTCGGCCTTGAGCGTGTCGAGGATCGCCGCGGCGAGGTCAGGGTTGGCCTGGATCGGCTCCAGGTGAAACGACCATGGCAAGCGTGGCCGGCTGCCTTCGCTGGCCAGGCGTCGTACGTGCTCGTTGGCGTCCAGCGCCCAGTCGTGCATGACCTTGAGGGTGCGTTCCAGGTCGTCGCGCAGGAAGTGCCGCACGGCGAACTCCGACGAGCCGAACCGGGTGAAATACTTGAGCGCGTCCAACGATACGTCGAAGCGATGTCGGCCATAAGACGCCACGTAGTGTGGCAGGAACATGCTGACGAACATGCTGTTCAGGCGCGGGGCCAGGGCGCGCAGCACCTCCAGCGACGCTTCATAACCGAGGGGCAGCACCGCATGCAGGCACTCACTGACTCGGGCCATGCGTTGCATCACCGATAACTCGGCCAGCCCGTCGTTGGCCATGTGCAAAAACGCCGGGGCATCGAACGCTGGATAAACCGCGCGCATTTCGTCAGCGATGTGCTCCAGGCGGGCGCTGTTGAAGATTTCCTTGAGGGCAGGGGAAGAGGCGTTGGTGCTCATGATGGGTCCGTCCGGCGGGTGTTGGGCCAAGACTTGCCACTATGCCATGCCAGGCACAACCCGTGGCGAGGGAGCAAGCAGGGGGTACAGTTTCCAGAAATTAAGGAATGATTCGCCGCACGCGAAGTCCCAGATTCAGTCCCTCGAATAACTGGAGTTTTTTTCTATGCGCAAACCATCCCTGATCGCCAGCCTGGTCCTGATCGCCGGCCTCGGAGCCCTTGGGCCTGTTGCGCAAGCGGTCGAGAAAACCGCAGACGCCCTGGAGCATTCGCCGAGCAATGGCCGCAGGCTGGTGGAGAACGACCGGGTGCCGGCGGACTACCAGCGCGCGGACAGGGCCATGAAAGACTGGAAACAGAAGAAACTCGAGCAACCGACAAACGAGCAGCAATGGGTGCAGATCGACGACAAGTACTTGCTGATCGAAACCGTGTCCGGCGCAATCGTCAAGATCGTGCCAGCCACGCGTTAGGTCAGAGCACTTCGCCTTTGTCCCACAGGTGAACCAGCTCGCCGGGTGCCTGGTCCTCAGGCACCTGCAGCACCATCTCGTCGTCCTGGTCGTTGGCGCGATAGTGCACCTCGATCTGGAAAAACCGCTGGTCGCCGCGCCCGGGCGTGGAGGAGGTCAGTGGCAGGCAGCCCTCCAGGACCGAACTGATGCGTGTGCGCTGGTCGAGGTCGCACTGGGCGAATTCGATTTCCCGTGGTCGGGTCAGCGCATGGATGGCGGCCACGCCGCCCTGGCGCGACAGCCGTATCACCGCTTTGTCGTCTAGGTCTGGAAGGGTTTTCATCAGCTCTCCTGTGTCAGGTCGACGCCGACCTGGGCCCAGCCGTTCTGCACCGCTTGCACTTCCCGCGTGCCAAAGCGCTGGCGGGCGTGCTCGACGGTCAGGCGGGCGAAGGCGCTGAAGGACGCGTCATTGGCCAATCTTCGGTCGCACAAGGTTTCATACCAGATCCGGCCGGCCTTTTCCCAGGCAAATCCGCCCAGCGTGGTCGCCACCAGATAAAAGGCCCGGTTGGGGATGCCGGAGTTGATGTGCACGCCGCCGTTGTCTTCACGGGTAATGACGAATTCGCGCATGTGCGCCGGTTGCGGGTCCTTGCCCAGCAACGGGTCATCGTAGGCGCTGCCGGGGTTGGACATGCTGCGCAGGCCGTCGCCGTTGATCTTGTCGGTGAGCAGGTCGGCGCCGATCAGCCAGTCGGCCTGGTCGGCGGTCTGTTCAAGTACGAACTGCTTGACCAGCACACCGAACACATCGGAGATGGACTCGTTCAGCGCACCGGATTGGTTGGCGTAGACCAAGCCGGCCTCGCTTTCGGTGACGCCATGGGCCAGCTCGTGGGCCACCACATCCAGGGAGCGAGTGAAGCGCTGGAAGATTTCGCCATCGCCGTCGCCGAACACCATTTGCGCGCCGTTCCAGAAGGCGTTTTCATAACCCTGGCCATAATGCACGCTGCCCACCAGGGCGAAACCTTTGTTGTCGATGGAGTCGCGTCCCAGGACCTTCCAGAAAAAATCATAGGTGGCGCCGAGGGCGTCGTAGGCTTCGTCCACGGCTGGGTCGCCACTGGCCCGCTGGCCTTCCAGGCGGACCGGCTGGCCGGGCAGTTCCATGGTGTTCTGGGCGTCATGCACGCTGCGTTGCGGCTGTCCGGCCTTGCCGGGCTTGGGCAGCTTCGCGGCGGCGGGAAGGTTGCCGGGCGGGCCGGGGTTGTGCCGCAGGCTGCGCACGTGGGTCAAGGTGCCGAGGGCGCTGGAGCGTTGCTGTTCGGAGCCGTGGGCGACGATGCGATTGAGGATGTACGGCGGAATGAAGCCATGGAGCGGGCGAGAGTCGATCATCAGAAAATCCTTATCTGAAAAGCAGGGTCGATACCCATGTGAACAGAAGAGACCGTCGCGGTTCCCTGCCGCATGGCATACAACGTTTGCCATGCGCCAGGATTTCTGCGAAAACCCCGCGCCTGGATCACACGAGGGATACCGCCATGAATGAAGAGCTGCAAATCATCGACCTGGAACAGGGCGACGGCAAAAGCGTAGTCAAAGGTGCGCTGATCACCACCCAATACCGCGGCACCCTCGAAGACGGCACCGAATTCGATTCGTCCTACAGTCGCGGCAAACCCTTCCAATGCGTGATCGGCACCGGTCGCGTCATCAAGGGCTGGGATCTGGGCCTGATGGGCATGCAAGTCGGTGGCAAGCGCAAGTTGTGGGTGCCGGCCCACCTGGCCTACGGTGAGCGGTCCATGGGTGCCCACATCAAGCCCAACGCCAACCTGATCTTTGAAATCGAGTTGCTGGAAGTCCTGACCCGGGACGATTGATGGGCTGAGCGGGTCATGGCCTGTCGGTACGTGACCGCTCGCTGAACAACGGGATGCGGCCGTTGACGGAGGGGCGATAGCACCAGCTCAACTGATCCAGGGGCGGTTCGTGCTCCAGAATCGCCGTCAGCGTGGCGCGGGCGATGTCCATGGCCAGGGTTTGGCCCGGGCATTCATGGCGGCCGCTGCCGAAGCTGAAACTGCGGCGGTTCGGGCGGTCGAGCAGCAGGGTGTCTGGTCGGGGGTTGAGCTGCGGGTCGCGGTTGGCTGAGGCCAGCAGCACCAGGACCACCTCTCCAGGGTTCAGCGCAGTGCCGAGGATTTTGCAGGGCGCGGCGATGAAGCGGCGAGTGTTTTGCACAGGCGGGTCGAAGCGTTGGATTTCGGCCAGCAATGAGCCGATCTGTGTGGGGGCCTCCCGCAGCGTCCGGCGCAGCGCTGGATCGCCGATCAGCGCCAGCAACGCGTTGCCGATCAGGCCAGCGGTGGCTTCATAGGTTTGCGAGAGCAGACCGATCAGGTTGGCGATTTTACTGTTTGGATCAGCGCCTTCGAAGCCTTGGCCAATGCCCAGCAACAAAGGGTTGTCCTGCGCCTCGATCCGCGCCTGGAATAAACCGGTCAGTTGCTCGCTGGCTCGGTGCGCCAAGTCCAGTTGTGGTTCTTGGCTCAGGGGCGACAGGCCAGCGACGAAGTCTCCGGTCAACTCGCTGACCCGCTGACAGTCCGTCGGGTTGAAACCCAGCAACGCCGCGACCACGCTGGCCGGCCCGATGAACTGGGCCTGGTGCAGGCCTTTGGCGCCCTCTCGGAGAAAGCGCGCCCTGACCAGTGCCTCGACCTGCCGGGGATTGATGTCCTGCAACCGCGGCGCAATCGCCGCCCTTGGGCAATGCTGCCGCTCCCCTTCGTTCATGCGCATCAGGTGCCCGAACACCCGTCCGGTCGGCCCTTCGGCGATGGCCTTTGGCACCGGCTCGTGGGCTGGGCGCACATGGCAATCGGGATGGTGCAGCACCGCGCACACGGCCTCGGCGCTGCTGGCGATCCACAGGTTCAGCCCGGGATCGAACGCCAGCCCGCCGGCAGCGCGCAGGGCGGCGTAAAAAGGGTAAGGGTCGGAATGCGTCGCGGCGGTGATCGGGTCCATGAAGCGCTGCCTTGTTCGTGATGGAGAAAGTGTTGCTACTATCTCCAGTCGATGCATGGCTTGATTCGTCGGGGAGCGAAATATGAACGCAGAGCACCATGACCTGGGCGTGTCCCAAGTGGCCGCGGCCATTGCCGAACCGGCGCGCACCCGGATGCTGTGCGCGTTGATGGACGGCCATGCCCGCACCAGCACCGAATTGGCGAGTATCGCCGAGGTCAGCGCCTCGACCGCCAGCGCCCATCTGGCAAAACTCAAGCAAATGGCCCTGGTGCGCCTGCATGTCCAGGGCCGTCATCGTTATTACAGCCTGGCCGATCCGCGCGTCGCCCAGGCTCTCGAGGCGCTGATGGTGATCGGCCAGAGCGCCGCACCGACCTTCACCCCGCGCACACCGGATCGCCTGCAATTTGCCCGCACCTGTTACGACCACATGGCCGGCACCCTTGCGGTGCGCCTGCATGATCGGATGATCGAGGCTGGATGGCTGATAGAGGTGGAAGGTGATGGCTATCGGCTGAGTGAGTCCGGCGAGGCGGTGTTCGAGGGCTTGGGCATCGATGTCCAGCACCTTGCCACGCAACGCCGCCGATTCGCCTGTCCGTGCCTGGACTGGAGCATGCGCCGTCCGCACCTGGGCGGTGCCTTGGGGGCGGCGTTGCTGCAAGTGGCGATCAAGCGCAAGTGGGTGATCCAGGACCTGGACAGCCGGGCGCTGGGGGTGACGGCCATTGGTCGCCGGGAGATGGCGGGGCGGTTTGGGGTCAGTGCCGAAATTGATGTCAAACCCACCGCCGTCATCGCGAGCAAGCTCGCTCCCACAGTGAGCCTGCGGTGAACACAATACTCATGAACACCCAAGCCCCCCTGTGGGAGCGAGCTTGCTCGCTATAGCAGTTTCAGCACCACCCGCGTCATCCAGCCATATGCCGGCGCCGATACTCATCCGGCGTGGTGCCCATCATCTTGCGGAACATGCTGATGAACGCCGAGGCGCTGCTGTAGCCCAGGTCCAGGCCGATGGTTTCCACGCTCTGACCACGTTCGAGCAGGGCCAGGGCTTCGATGACTCTGAGACGCTGGCGCCATTCCACCAATGACATGCCCAGGTCCCGCTGGGCCCGGCGCATCAGCGTGCGCTCGGTGGTGTTGGCGGCGCGGGCCAGTTGCGGCAAGGAGCGCGGGTCGCTGGGGTTCGCTTCCAAGGCACGCAGAACGGGGCCCAGCAGTGGATCATCCGAGGAGGGCAGGTAGCTGCCGACATGGGGTGCCTGCGCCAGCTTGTCCACCAATACCTGCAGCAAGCGCTGCTGCTCGGGCGTCTGCGGTTGGCTCGGTGGATCGCTGCGCAGCTCTTCCAGCAGGGCGCGGATCAGCGGGCTCAAGGTCAGCGCACAGGGTACGGCCGGCAACGCGTCGCACAGTTCCGCGGCGAGGTACAACGAACAATGGCAGGCCTCATGGCGATTGAAGCCAACGTGTTCCATGTCCGGTGGCAGCCAGATGCCGTACTGCGGTGGCGCCAGGTAATGGTGCTGGGCGATCTCGATTTCCATCACGCCACTGTAGGAGTAGACGAACTCACCCCAGGCATGCCGGTGCCGGGGGTAAGTGGCATGGGCCGGCATGCAGGCGCTGCGAAAGAAAATCGACGAGGGCAGGGCGGCTTCGAACGGAGGAATCTTCAGATGTTGGGCTGGAGGCTGCATATCGACCGCAATGGCGGATTACCGGGATGGCTTGTCGGATAATCACTATATCGAGCAAAGGTGTCAGGCAGACAATCCTTTCATCTCTTTCTGCCCAAGGACCGTTCCCATGACCACCCGCCGCGCCCTGGATGGCCAGGTCTGCGCCCTGATGACCGGCCTCTGTGCCATTTGGGGTTTCCAGCAAGTCGCGATCAAGGCCGGCGCCGCCGACATGGCGCCGATGCTGCAACTGGGCGTGCGCTCGGCCATCGCTGCGGCACTGGTCTGGTTGTTGGTGCTGGTGCGCGATGAACGCCTGTCCCTGGCCGATGGCAGTTGGCGCCCGGGCCTGCTGGTGGGGTTGTTGTTTGCCTTGGAGTTCGTGATGGTGGGCGAAGGCCTGCGGCATACGACGGCTTCGCACATGGTGATTTTCCTCTATACCGCACCGATGTTCGCCGCCCTCGGCTTGCACTGGAAACTGCCGAGCGAACGCCTCAAGCCGGCGCAATGGCTGGGCATCGCCGTTGCCTTCGGCGGGATCGTGGTGGCTTTCAGCGGGGGCTCGGGCGCAGCGAACGGCAGCTCGTTGCTCGGTGACGGCATGGGCTTGCTGGCCGGTGCGCTGTGGGGCGCAACCACGGTGACGGTACGCTGTTCGCGTTTGACGAATCTGCCGGCCAGCCAGACGCTGCTTTACCAACTGGTTGGCGCCGGGGTGCTGTTGATTGGACTGTCGATAGCGCTAGGGCAAACGACGATCAACCCCACGCCGCAACTCATCGCCAGCATGGCGTTCCAGGTGTTGCTGGTGTCCTTCGCCAGCTTCCTGATCTGGTTCTCCCTGCTGCGCCACTACCTCGCTTCGCAACTGGGGGTGCTGTCGTTCATGACGCCGCTGTTTGGCATCGGTTTTGGCGTCTGGTTGCTGGATGAGCCGCTGGAGCCGAACTTCATCGTTGGCGCGGTTCTGGTGCTGGGCGGGATCTTGCTGGTCAGCGGTTACGGATGGTTTCGCCAGCGTTGGGGGCGATGGCCGGTTTTGCGTCGAGGGTAACTGAGCGAAGGAATAAAAAAGCCCGCCCCTGCTGAAGCCGAGGTGGGCTTTTTATTGAGGCCAAAAAGCCTTCAGGTGCCCGCAAAGGCTTGGATCAAACCTTGACGATCCAACCCGCTGGCGCTTCCACGTCGCCGGTCTGCACGCCGGTCAGCTCTTTGTAGAGCTTCTGGGTGATCGGGCCGACTTCGGTTTCGCTGTGGAACACGTGCAGCTTGTCCTTGTAGCTGATGCCGCCAATCGGGGTGATCACCGCAGCGGTACCGCAGGCGCCGGCTTCCTTGAAGTCCGACAGCTTGTCGATGAACACGTCACCTTCGATCACTTCCAGGCCCAGGCGCGATTTGGCCAGTTCGATCAGCGACAGGCGAGTGATGCCCGGCAGGACCGAAGGGGATTTCGGGGTGACGAATTTGTTGTCGTGGGTGATGCCGAAGAAGTTGGCCGAGCCGACTTCCTCGATTTTCGAGTGAGTCATCGGGTCCAGGTAGATGCAGTCGGCGAAACTGGCCTTCTTGGCCTGGGAGCCGGGCATCAGGCTGGCGGCGTAGTTGCCACCGACCTTGGCCGCGCCGGTGCCTTGTGGGGCGGCGCGGTCGAAGCTGGAGATCAGGAAGTTGTGCGGGGTCAGGCCGCCCTTGAAGTAGGCGCCGACCGGGATGCAGAAAATCGAGAAGATGAACTCGGGTGCGGTGCGCACGCCGATGTTGTCACCCACGCCGATCACGAACGGGCGCAGGTACAGCGCGCCGCCGGTGCCGTAAGGCGGGATGAAGCGCTCGTTGGCGCGGACCACTTGCTTGCAGGCTTCGACGAACTGCTCGGTCTCGACGTGCGGCATCAGCAGGCGGGCGCAACTGCGCTGCATGCGGGCGGCGTTCTGGTCCGGGCGGAACAGGTTGATCGAACCGTCCTTGCAGCGATAGGCCTTCAGGCCTTCGAAGCACTGCTGACCGTAGTGCAGGGCGGTGGAGCCCTCGCTGATGTGCAGCACGTTGTCTTCGGTCAGGGTGCCCGCGTCCCAGGCACCATCGCGCCAGTGCGACAGGTAGCGCTTGTCGGTCTTGATGTAGTCAAAGCCCAGTTTGTCCCAATTGATGCTCTCGTTACCCATGACACCCTCTATTTCTTAACAACCGTCGAAACGGTTCAAGGCTTCTGACGTTTTTTGGATGGGGACAACAATACTTCATTCCGGGGCTGTTTCGCAGCCTCACTCGATGATTGTTCCCATGCTCCGCGTGGGAATACTTCAACGGACGCTCCGCGTTCGGCTTTGGGACGCGGAGCGTCCCTGGCTGCATTCCCACGCGGAGCGTGGGAATGATCCTGATGCGTTACAGATGCAACGCATGCCCCAGCGCCCGCAACGCCGCTTCCTGCACGGCCTCGCCCAGCGTCGGGTGGGCGTGGATGGTGCCGGCGATGTCCTCCAGGCGCGCGCCCATCTCCAGGGATTGGCCGAACGCGGTGGACAGCTCCGACACGCCGACGCCGACCGCTTGCCAGCCAACGATCAGGTGATTGTCCCGGCGGGCCACGACCCGGACGAAACCGCTTTTCGATTCCAGGGTCATGGCCCGACCGTTGGCGGCGAACGGGAAGCTCGACACAATGCAATCGAGCCCGGCCGCCTTGGCCTCGTCCGGTGTCTTGCCGACCACCACCAGTTCCGGATCGGTGAAGCACACCGCGGCGATGGCCGTTGGGTTGAATTCCCTGTGCTGGCCGGCGATCAGCTCGGCGACCATTTCACCCTGGGCCATGGCCCGGTGGGCGAGCATCGGTTCGCCGCTCAGGTCGCCGATGGCCCAGACGTTGCGCATGCTGGTCTGGCAACGGTTGTCGATTTTCAGCGCCGAACCGTTCATCGCCAAGTCCAGCGCTTCGAGGTTCCAGCCCTGGGTGTTGGGTTTGCGACCAACGGCCACCAGCACCCGGTCGGTGTCCAGGTTCAGCGTCTCGCCATCGGGATCACGCACTTGCAAGGTGCTGGCCTGGGCATCGAAACCTTCGACGCTGTGCTTGAGGTACAGCTTCACGCCCAACTGCTTGAGCGCCTCGTGCACTGGTTGGGTCAGCTCGCCGTCATAGGCTGGCAGGATCCGTTCCTGGGCCTCGACCACGCTGACCTCGGCGCCGAGCTTGCGGTAGGCAATGCCCAGCTCCAGGCCGATGTAGCCACCGCCGACCACCACCAGATGCTTGGGCACCGAGGTGGGGGCGAGGGCTTCGGTGGAGGAAATGATCGGCCCGCCCACCGGCAGCATCGGCAGATTGACGCTTTTCGAGCCGGTGGCCAGCAGCAGGTGTTCGCACTGGATGCGCGTGTCACCGACCTCGACCGTCTTGCCATCGATCACTTTGGCCCAGCCGTGAATGACCTGGACCTTGTGCTTCTTCAGCAGCGCCGCGACGCCGGTGGTCAGGCGATCGACGATGCCGTCCTTCCATTCCACGCTCTTGCCGATGTCCAGCGTCGGCGCCGCCACCGTGATGCCCAAGGCCGCCCCCTGGCTGTGGTGCCGGGTCTGGTGGAACTGCTCGGCCACATGGATCAAGGCCTTGGACGGGATACAGCCGATATTCAGGCAGGTCCCGCCCAACGCCTGGCCTTCCACCAGGATGGTCGAGATGCCCAGTTGCCCGGCACGGATCGCCGTCACATAGCCGCCAGGGCCGCCGCCGATGATCAGCAGCGTGGTGTTCAAAGTTTGCATCGCCTGCTCCATTGATGATTAGTCCACAAACAGGGTGGCGGGTTGTTCGAGCAGGCCACGCAGGGCCTGGATGAATTGCGCCGCGTCCATGCCGTCGACCACCCGGTGATCGAAAGAGCTGGAGAGGTTCATCATCTTGCGGATCACGATCTGGCCCTTGATCACCACGGGCCGCTCGACGATTTTGTTTACGCCGACAATCGCCACTTCCGGCAGGTTCAGCACCGGCGTGCTGACGATGCCGCCGAGCGCACCGAGGCTGGTCAGGGTGATGGTCGAACCGGACAGCTCATCGCGGCTGGCCTTGCCCGTGCGGGCCGCCGTTGCCAGGCGGGAGATTTCCGTCGCGCTGTCCCACAGGCTACGGGCTTCGGCGTGACGCACCACCGGCACCATCAGGCCAACATCGCTCTGGGTGGCGACGCCCACATGCACCGCGCCTGAGCGGTGGATGACCTGGGCGTCATCGTCGTAGCGCGCGTTCATCTGCGGAAAGTCGCGCAGGGCCACGACCAAGGCGCGGACCAGGAACGGCAGCAAGGTCAGCTTGCCGCGACTGGCGCCGTGTTTTTCATTCAAGTGAACCCGCAGCTCTTCCAGGGCGGTGACGTCGATTTCTTCGACGTAGCTGAAATGGGCGGCGCGCTGGGTCGCTTCCTGCATGCGCTGGGCGATCTTGCGACGCATGCCGATCACCGGGATCTGCTGCTCGTCGTGGCGCTCGACATAACCCGAACCGCCCTTGGCCTGGGTCGACGGACCTTGGGCCAGATAGGCTTCCAGGTCCTCGTGCAGGACCCGTCCGGCGGGGCCGCTGCCCTGGACCAGGCGCAATTGAATGCCCAGGTCCAGCGCGTGTTTGCGCACGGCCGGCGACGCCAGTGGACGCTCGTCGGGGTCGCGGGCCACAGGTGCTTGCGGGGCGCAGCGTGGCGCGGCGGTTTTTTCCGGCACCGGTTCAGGTGTTGCCACGGGGGCCGGCTTCGGTGCTTGCGCAGCCGGGGCTGGCGCTGGCGTCTGTTGGGCCGATTCTTTCAGGTTACCCGCACCTTCGACTTCAATGCGGATCAATTCGCTGCCCACCGCCATGACTTCACCGGGCTCGCCACCCAGGGCGATGACCCGGCCATGCACCGGAGAGGGGATATCCACCATGGCCTTGTCGGTCATGACATCGGCCAGCACCTGATCTTCGACCACCATGTCGCCGACCTTGACGTGCCACACCGACAGTTCAACTTCCGCGATGCCTTCGCCGATGTCCGGCATCTTGATAACGTGCGTGCCCATTCAGACCTCCATGACCCGTTTCAACGCCGCGCCCACACGGGACGGCCCTGGGAAATACGCCCACTCCTGCGCGTGCGGGTAGGGGGTGTCCCAACCGGTGACACGCTCGATAGGCGCTTCCAGGTGGTGGAAGCAGTGTTCTTGCACCAACGCCACCAGTTCGGCGCCGAAACCGCAGGTGCGGGTGGCTTCGTGGACGACCACACAGCGGCCGGTTTTCTTCACCGACTTGACGATGGTTTCCAGGTCCAGCGGCCACAGGCTGCGCAGGTCGATGACCTCAGCGTCGATACCGGTTTCCTCGGCGGCGACCTGGGACACATAGACCGTGGTGCCGTAGGTGAGGATGGTCACGTCCTTGCCCGGACGGGTAATCGCGGCGACGTCCAGCGGCACCGTGTAGTAGCCGTCCGGCACTTGCGCCGAGGGGTGTTTCGACCACGGTGTTACCGGGCGGTCGTGGTGGCCGTCGAACGGGCCGTTATACAGGCGCTTGGGTTCGAGGAAGATCACCGGGTCATCGTTTTCGATGGAGGCGATCAGCAAGCCCTTGGCGTCGTAGGGGTTGGATGGCATGACGGTGCGAAGGCCGCAGACCTGGGTGAACATCGCTTCGATGCTCTGGCTGTGGGTCTGGCCGCCATAGATACCGCCGCCGCAGGGCATGCGCAGGGTCATTGGCGCGGTGAACTCGCCGGCCGAGCGATAGCGCAGGCGCGCCGCTTCGGAAATGATCTGGTCCGAGGCTGGGTAGACATAGTCGGCGAACTGGATCTCGGCTACTGGGCGCAGACCGTAGGCGCCCATGCCCACCGCCACGCCGACGATGCCGCTTTCGGAAATCGGTGCGTCGAACACCCGCGAGGTGCCGTACTTGTTCTGCAGGCCTTCGGTGCAGCGGAACACGCCGCCGAAGTAACCCACGTCCTGGCCGAACACCACGACGTTGTCGTCGCGTTCGAGCATCACGTCCATGGCCGAGCGCAGGGCCTGGATCATGGTCATGGTGGTAGTGGTCATGGCGGTGTCCAACGCAATATTGTTGTTGTGATCGTTCATGTCAGATCCCCAACTGCTGACGCTGGCGCTTCAAGTGCTCCGGCATCTCTTTGTAGACGTCTTCGAACATGGTCGCGGCGCTTGGAATCTGCCCGCCGGCGAGGGTGCCGTACTGTTCGGCCTCCTTCTGCGCGGCGATCACTTCGGCTTCGAGTTCGGCGGTAACTGCCGCATGTTCCTCTTCGGACCACTGGCCGATCTTCACCATGTGCTGCTTGAGGCGCGCAATCGGATCGCCCAGCGGGAAGTGGCTCCAGTCGTCGGCGGGGCGGTACTTCGACGGATCGTCGGAGGTGGAGTGCGGGCCGGCGCGGTAGGTGACCCATTCGATCAGCGCCGGGCCGAGGTTGCGGCGGGCACGTTCGGCGGCCCAGCGCGAGGCGGCGTAGACCGCCATGAAATCGTTGCCATCCACGCGCAGGGAGGCGATGCCGCAACCGACGCCGCGTCCGGCGAAGGTCGTGGCTTCACCACCGGCAATGGCCTGGAAGGTGGAGATTGCCCACTGGTTGTTGACCACGTTGAGGATCACCGGCGCCCGGTAGACGTGAGCGAAGGTGAGGGCAGTGTGGAAGTCCGATTCGGCGGTGGCGCCGTCACCGATCCAGGCCGAGGCGATCTTGGTATCACCCTTGATCGCCGAGGCCATGCCCCAGCCCACGCCCTGGACGAATTGCGTGGCGAGGTTGCCGGAAATGGTGAAGAAACCAGCGTTCTTGACCGAGTACATGATCGGCAACTGGCGGCCCTTGAGCGGATCGCGCTCGTTGGACAGCAGTTGGCAGATCAGGTCCACCAGCGGCACTTCGCGGGCCATCAGGATGCTTTGCTGGCGGTAGGTGGGGAAGCACATGTCGTCGATGTTCAACGCCAGGGCCTGGGCGCTGCCGATGGCTTCTTCGCCAAGGCTTTGCATGTAGAACGACATCTTTTTCTGACGCTGGGCGACGACCATGCGGTTGTCGTAGATGCGAGTCTTGAGCATGGCACGCATGCCCTTGCGCAGGATCTCGACGGGAATGTCCGCGGCCCAGTCGCCCAAGGCATTGCCCTGGTCGTCGAGCACGCGAATCAGGCCACGGGCCAGGTCGGCGGTGTCGGCGGGTTCGACGTCGATGGGAGGTTTGCGCACCGTGCCGGCATCGGACAGATGCAGGTAGGAGAAGTCGGTCTGGCAGCCGGGACGGCCCGAGGGTTCTGGGACGTGCAGGCGTAGCGGTTCATACGCTGGGTTCATGGCTTTCTACGCTCGATCTTGTGAATTTCTTGTAGTGGGCGCGCTAGCTGACGAATTTCCCCGGGTACGGGAAATTGTCCTACAACAATCATAGGCTCGACGCAGAAGAATATTTTTCTCTGTTAGCTTGCTGTTCAGATCATTTGCAGATAAAAAATCTGCACAACGATAAAAAACAGGATTATTTGTCTCATGCGTAAATTGGATCGCACCGACATCGGCATTCTGAACAGCCTTCAGGAAAACGCCCGCATCACCAACGCCGATCTCGCCCGTTCGGTCAATCTGTCGCCCACGCCGTGCTTCAACCGGGTCCGGGCCATGGAGGAGCTGGGGGTGATCCGCGAGCAAGTCACGCTGCTGGACGCCGACCTGCTGGGCCTGCACGTCAACGTGTTCATCCATGTGAGTTTGGAGAAACAGGTGGAAGAGGCGCTGCAGCACTTTGAAGAGGCGATCTCCGACCGACCGGAGGTGATGGAGTGCTACCTGATGGCCGGCGACCCGGATTACCTGATCCGCGTGCTGGTGCCGACCATCCAGTCGCTGGAGCGGTTCATGATGGACTTCCTGACCAAGGTCCCGGGCGTGGCGAACATCCGCTCCAGCTTTGCCCTCAAGCAGGTGCGCTACAAGACCGCGCTGCCGTTGCCGGCCAATGGGTTGACCCTGGGCACCTGACCCCCTGTGGGAGCGAGCCTGTTCGAAGGCGGCGGCACTTCAACATTGATGCCAGCAGACCCACCGCTATCGCGAGCAAGCTCGCTCCCACAATGGGACCTGCGTTTGGCTGCGGATTCATTGGCAACCCAAAACCCTGTGGGAGCAAAGCTTGCTCGCGATGCAGGCGCCTCGGTTTCCCAGGAGACCGCCTTCACTTCATCGCGGGCAAGCCTTGCTCCCACAGGGAAGTGGGCCTTAGAGCATCCGACACTGCATCGAAAACCCCAGCGCCACCGACTGCCCTTGCTCCAGCAAACGCAACCCCGGTCGCCCCGGCAGGTGATGGGCGTTGACCGGATGACTGACCGGTTCGATGCAGAAGAAGTCCAGGCCCACGGGGCAGTACAGCAGGAAATAGTCGCTGCCACTGGCGCGGCACTCCAGCTCATAACCCAAGTCCGGTTGCTGGATCAGACAGTGCCCGTCCCAACCGCCGAAGCCGTTGTCGACCAGCGTGTCTGGCAGTAACCGGGCGTGCTGGAAATCCCACTCTGCGGGGATGTCCCTCAGTTCCGTTGGCAGTTTCGATGCGTCGCACAGCCAGACTTCGCTGGCGCGGGTTTGCAGGCGAGTACTGGCGGTGCGCGGAAAATACGGATGCAACCCCAGCCCGTGCCAGGCGGCCTGTTCGGCCATGTGGGTGACGTGCATGGCGATCTGCAACTGACCGCCGCTCAAGCGAATCCGCAGGCTGGCGCAATAGGCGAACGGGTATTGGCTGTCGAGTTGCAGCAACACGTCCTGGGCACTTTGCTCTATCACTTGCCACGGTTGTTGCCAGGCACTGCCATGGATCGGAAACGGATCGTTGGGGCTATTGGCCTCCAGGGCCAGCCAGCCGCCGGGGCAGTCGAAACCGCCGTTGGCGATCCGGTTCGACCAGGGGATCAACGGGAAGCCGCCGAGCTTGCCGGGCAAACGGTTTTCCAGCGCTTGCGGAGCGGGAGGGCGTAACAGCGGCGCGCCGCTGCTGCGCAACGTCCAGTCGACGAGGCTGGCGCCCAGGTGAGGGGCGAGGGTGAGGCGGGTGAGTTCGTCTTCGAGGTAGAGAAGAGGTTGCGTCATGGTGGTCGCGTCTGTCGAGTGGGGAAAAAGCTTTTGTGTCGAGGGAGCTTGCTCCCTCGACACAAGGGGGGACTTGCGCGCTTTTGGGGTTACAACACCAGGTGCGGCAACCACAGGGAAATGGCGGGAACATAAGTCACGAGCAGCAGCACTACGAACAGCATGGCGTAGAACGGCAGCAGCGCCTTGACGGTGCTTTCGATGCTGACCTTGCCGATGGCGGAACCGACGAACAACACCGCGCCCACTGGTGGCGTGATCAGCCCGATACCCAGGTTCACCAGCATGATCATGCCGAACTGCACCGGGTCCACGCCGATGCCCACGATCACCGGCATCAGGATCGGTGTCAGGATCAGGATCAATGGCGCCATGTCCATCACGGTGCCCAACAGCAGCAGCATCACGTTGATGCACATCAGGATCACGTAGCGGTTGTCCGACAGTGTCAGGAACGCGGTGGTGATCTTCGCCGGGATCTCCATCAGCGTCATGATGTAGCCGAAGCTGGCGGCGAAGCCGATCAGGATCATCACGATGGAGATGGTGCGTACCGTGCGGTGCATCAGTTTCGGCAACTCGCTCCACTTGTAGTCGCGATAGATGCACATGGTCACGAAGAATGCCCACACCACGGCGATGGCGGCCGATTCGGTGGCGGTGAAAACACCCGAGAGAATGCCGCCAAGGATGATGAACAGGGTCATCATGCCCCACATGGCTTCCTTGCAGATCTTCAACGCTTGCTTGAGGGGAATTACTTCGCCCTTGGGGTAATTGCGTTTTTTCGCGAAGACCAGGCACAGCGCCATCAGGCACAGGTTCATCATGATGCCGGGGACGATGCCGGCCATGAACAACGAACCGATGGAGACGGTGCCGCCAGCGGCGAGGGAGTACAACACCGCGTTGTGGCTGGGCGGTGTCAGCAACGCTTGCACCGAACCACTGACGGTGACGGCGGTGGCGTAATCACGCGGATAGCCGCGGCGTTCCATTTCCGGGATCAACACCGAACCGACCGAGGCGGTGTCGGCCACCGAGGAGCCGGAGATCGCGCCAAAAAAACTCGAGGCCACCAGGTTGACCAATGACAGGCCACCACGCACGAACCCCACCAGCACACTGGCGAATGCCACCAGTCGGCGGGACATGCCGCCTTCGGCCATGATCGCACCGGCCAGCACGAAGAACGGAATGGCCAGCAACGAGAATTTGTTCACCCCGCCTGTTACCTGGATCATCATGGCCTGGAACGGAATATCGATCCACCACGCCCCGATCAGGGCGGCGGCGCCCAACGCGTAGGCGACCGGCATGCCGATCAGGATCAACAGTAAAAAACTGCCCAGCAGAATCAGAGCGTCCATTAAACGGCACCTTCGCTTTCTTCGATCAGGTCGAACTGCACGACCCGACGTTGGCTTTGATCACCCAGGAAGAGTTTTTCCAGGACAAAAATCAAGGTCAGGAAACCTCCGACCGGAATCGGCATGTAGGTGATGCCGACGCGCAGGGTAGGGATGGCGCTCATGAATTGATTCCAAGTGGTCATGCACAGCTTGGTGCCCCAAATGGTCATGAAGATGCAGACCGCCGCCATCAATAGCTGGGTGAAAATCGACGCCGCGGTTTGCCAGTGCGGGTGCAGGCGGCTAGTGACCATATCCACGGCCATGTGCGAGCCGGAGCGATAGCTGGCGGCGGCACCGATGAAGGTAAACACGATCATCAGCAAGATGGCGGTGGGCTCTGGCCAGCTTGAGCCGGTACCGAGTACATAGCGGGCGAACACCCCCCACGGAATCATCAGGGCAACTGCCAGGACAGATAGGCCGGCTACCCAGATGCACGTCATGTAAATCGTGTCGTTGATACGCAGCAGCAAATTCTTCATCGGGTTCCACCGTAACCGGGCGCACCTTTTAACCGCAGGCGCGCCCAGCCTTTTCATGAGTACGGATTGAGAGGGCTTACTGAACGGCTTCGATACGCTTGATCAGGTCGGCATACGGCGCGCCGTATTTGGCCCGGATCGGTGCGGTGGCGTCGTAGAAAGGTTTCTTGTCCACGGTGATGAACTCGACGCCGGCGGCCTTGAGTTTTTCTTCACTGGCGGTGGACTTCTTGTCCCACAGCACGCGCTCTTCAGCCTGGGCGGCCTTGGCGGCTTTCTTCACCATGTCCTGCTGCTCTGGGGTGAGTTTGTTCCAGGTGATTTTCGACATCACGATCGGCTCAGGCAGGATCAGGTGACCGGTCAGGCTGTAGTACTTGGCGTTCTGGTAGTGGTTGTGCTCGAGCATGGTCGGTGGGTTGTTTTCCGCGCCGTCGATCACGCCGGTCTGCAAGGCGCTGAAGATCTCGCCGGTGTCCATCGCGATACCATTGCCGCCCATGGCGTTGATGGTCTCGATGAACATCGGGTTGCCCTGCACGCGAATCTTCATGCCCTTCATGTCTTCGAGCTTGCGCACCGGTTTCTTGGTGTAGAGGTTGCGCGTGCCGCCGTCCATCCAGGCCAGGGCCACCAGGCCGAATTCGGAATTGGTGATCCGATCGAGGATCGCATCGCCGACTTCACCATCGATGACAGCGCGCATGTGGGCCTGGTCGCGGAAAATGAATGGCATGTTGAAGACGTTCACGTCCGGCACGACGGGGCCGACGATACCCAGGCTGACCCGGGACATCTGGATCGCGCCGGCTTGCATCTGCTCGATGACTTCTTTTTCAGAACCCAGTACACCGCCTGGGAAATACTTGAACTTCAGCTCGCCGTTACTCTCCTTTTCCAAGGTTTTACCCATGGATTCCTCGGCGACTACAGTTGGGTAGCCCTTGGGGTGGATGTCGGCGATCTTGATATCGAGGGCATGGGCCGCCTGGGCCAGAAAGGCCAAGGGGAGGGCTGCGATCAGAAGCGTACGTTTGAAATTCATGGTCAATCTCCAGTCTTGTTGTTTTTTTATGGCTCATCCAGTGAATCGGTGAAGCAGATCAGTTCGCGGAGTACTCCCGTCCTCCGAAAGCAGGTTCAGCCAGGCCCCTGACGCCGGGGTTGAGGGCGAACACGCCACCGGCCAGGGACTGCGGGTCGTTGTCGTCACCGGGGCGGATCGAGGTGACGAAGAGGGTGTCGAGGCGACTGCCGCCAAAGGCGCACATGGTCGGTTTTTTCACCGGCACTTGCAGCGAACAGTCGAGACGTCCGTCCGGGGTGAAACGGTGAATCAGCCCGGCATCATTGGCGCAGATCCAATAGCAACCGTCGGCATCCACCGCGGCGCCATCCGGGCGACCGGGCAACGGCATCATGTCGACGAACAGCCGCCGGTTGGACGGCGTGCCGCTGTCGATGTCGTAGTCGAAAGCCCAGATCTGCTGCACCAGCGGGTGTGAATCGGAGAGGTACATCGTGCGTCCGTCCGGGCTGAAGCCCAGGCCGTTGGGCACGATGAAACCGCTCAGTTGCGCCTCGACCGGGCTGCGCTGGCCTGCCTCGTAGCGATACATCTGGCCCGCGTCCGCGTTGGCGCCCATGTTCAGCACCATGCTGCCGGCCCAGAAGCGGCCCTGGCGGTCGCAACGGCCATCGTTGAGGCGCATGTCGGTACGGCTGTGCTCGACGCTTGCGCACAGTTCGCTGTCCAGGCTGCCGTCATCATTGGGGTGCAGGCGAAAGAAACCGCTTTCCATGCCCGCTACCCAACCACCGTCCTGGTGACGGGCGAGGCAGGCGAGCATTTCAGGGGCTTCCCAGCCCTGGATTTTTCCGCTGCTGGCATTCCAGCGTTGCAGGCCACCGCTGGGAATGTCCACCCAATACAGGGCATTTTCCTCGGGGACCCAAACCGGGCTTTCCCCGACGGCGTTGCGTGCATCGACAATCAATTCGGCTTGCATGGTGATTCCTTTGTGCGTGCGTATCCCATGAAAAACAGCGAATCAGTCGTCGAATGGGCCGGCCGCCACAAAGGCGCCGCCCTGATAAACCATGGCCGGGTCATCGGCGGCCGGCATCGGCTGCGCTTCGACCTTGGCGCGGAAAATTTCCGAGGTGTCCTTGGGCTGGTAACCCAGGTGTGCGGCCTGGCTGTTGTCCCACCAGACGTCGCGGTTGGCGGACACGCCGTAGACCACGGTGTGGCCGACTTTCGGGGTGTAGAGCGAGCATTCGATCAGTTGAGTGAGGTCGTCGAAGCTCAGCCAGGTGCTCATCATCCTGCGGTTCTGCGGTTCGGCGAATGACGAGCCGATGCGGATGCTGACCGTCTCGATGCCGTAGCGATCGAAGTAGAAACTGGCGACGTCTTCGCCGTAGGACTTGGACAGGCCGTAGTAACCATCCGGGCGGCGAGGGGAGAGGGCGTCGATGGTCTGGTCTTGTTTGTAGAAACCGATGACGTGGTTGGAGCTGGCGAAGATCACCCGCTTGACGCCGTGTTTGCGGGCGGCTTCATAAATGTGGAAAACGCCGCTGATGTTGGCGCCGAGGATTTCTTCGAACGGACGCTCCACCGAAACACCGCCGAAGTGCAGGATGGCATCGACACCTTCGACCAGTTGATGCACGGCCTGCTTGTCCGACAGGTCGCAGGGCACCACTTCTTCGCTTTCGTCGATTGCCGGGGCCATGTTGGCGATGTCCGACAGGCGAATGTGGCGGGCGAAAGGCTTGAGGCGCTCGCGCAAAACTTTGCCAAGGCCGCCGGCGGCACCGGTCAATAGGAGGCGATTGAGGGGGTGGCGAATCTGTGTCGTGGTCATGGCATTACCTGAGCAAACTATGAGAGGTACAGTTGTTATAAGTTGTCGTACGACCGAGAGGGAATATCCTTATCCTTCCGTTACCTTGTCAACGTTTGATCGACGAACCGCTCTGGATCGGCGTCCCTGCCGCAGATTGCCATGGGATGCGCTCATGGCAAATGGATCCTGGTATTACAGAAGCGAGAATGGATAGTTGATGAAAATGCGGTTCTCATCGAATTCGTTGGTGCTGTAGTCCCGACGAATCGATGCGTTACGCCATTTCACGTTGAGGCTCTTCAGCGCGCCACTTTGTACGGTGTAGGCCAGTTCTGTTTCACGGCCCCATTCCTTGCCGTCATCAACGGTGGCGGTGTGCACGTTGTCACCGCTGATGTAGCGGTTCATCAGGGTCAGGCCCGGCACGCCGACAGCGGCGAAGTTGAAGTCGTGGCGCACTTGCCAGGATTTTTCCTTGGCGTTGTCGTAGCTGGAGTTGTAGCTGTCGTTGGCCAGGGTGCCGCCGCTGGTGCCGTTAACGCGCATCCAGGCATCATCGCCGCCGACTTTCTGCAGGCCGACATAAAAGGTGTTGCCGCCGTATTTGGCCGAGAGCATGGCGAACGCGGTTTTGTTGTCCAGGTCGCCGGCCAGGGCGCTGCCGTCTTCCTTGCCGATGAAGTAGCCGAGGTTGGCGCCCAGGGTCCAGTCGCCGATGGGCTGGCTGTGGGTCAGGTTGAAATATTGCTGCTGGTAGATGTCGGACAGTTCCGAGTACCAGACGCCGACCTGGGTGCGTTTTTCGTTGAAGGTGTATTCACCGCCGCCGAAGTTGAAACGGTCGGAGGTGAACGCGCCGCGGCCGTTCATCGACATGTCTTCCATGCTCGCGTCGTTGCGCGGGCTGTTGGCGCGGAACTGGCCGCCGTAGAGGGTCAGGCCGTTGATTTCGGTGGAGGTCACTTGGCCGCCACGGAAGGTTTGCGGCAGGGAACGGCCATCGTCGGAACGCAGGATCGGCAGTACCGGCATCCACTCACCGACTTTCAGTTCGGTCTTCGACACCTTGGCCTTGAGGGCGACGCCCAGGCGACCGAAGTCATCGGCGGGGCGACCGTCATCATGTACCGGCAGCAGTTGCGTACCGGCCGTGCCACGACCGCCGTCGAGCTTGACCGAGTACAGGCCCAGCACGTCCACGCCGAAACCGACCACGCCCTGGGTGAAGCCGGACTTGGCGTCGAGAATGAAACTCTGGGTCCATTCCTCGGCTTTGCCTTGGGCATTGTTCGAGTTGGTGAAGTTGCGGTTGAAGTAAGCGTTGCGCAGGTTCAGCGTGGCCTTGGCATCATCGACGAAGCCTTCGGCGCTGGCGGTCATGGGCAGAAACGCCGCAAGGCTGCTGCAACCGAGCAGTATCAGGGCGGGGCTGGTGTTGAGAAAGGTACGGCGGTTTGGACGGTTGTCGGGCGAAAAACGGACACGTGTGCTCACTATGACGCTCCCTACTTTTTTGTTGTTTTTATTTGTCATACGTCGTCGTACAACATGCTGGGGATTATTTGGAAGCGGCTGCTCGTTGTCAACTGGCCATTATCGGAATTATCCAACTCGGGAGTGCTTCAAAATGAGGCACTTCAATGGTCGTCACCGATCGAGGTCAAGATCGCAGGCCGTGGCGTCGGGCGAATCCGTGGCTTGAGAATAGCGATGAGGGCGATTGGTTGTGCGATGACTGGTCTAAGACATTAGTCGAATGTCCCCCGATCAGAAGGCTTGTGATCGTTCCCACGCTCTGCGTGGTAATGCATCCCGTGACGCTCTGCGTCACCTTCCAGAAGCGGAACGCGGAGCGTCCCTGGCGGCATTCCCACGCGGAGCGTGAGGAACGATCTTCCACCGCCGCCGCACCCTTATCGTTCCCACGCTCTGCGTGGTAATGCATCCCGTGACGCTCTGCGTCACCTTCCAGAGCGGAACGCGGAGCGTCCCTGGCTGCGTTCCCACGCGGAGCGTGAGGAACGATCTTCCACCGCCGCCGCAGCCTTATCGTTCCCACGCTCTGCGTGGTAATGCATCCCGTGACGCTCTGCGTCACCTTCCAGAGCGGAACGCGGAGCGTCCCTGGCGGCATTCCCACGCGGAGCGTGAGGAACGATCTTCCACCGCCGCCGCAGCCTGATCGTTCCCACGCTCTGCGTGGTAATGCATCCCGTGACGCTCTGCGTCACCTTCCAGAGCGGAACGCGGAGCGTCCCTGGCGGCATTCCCACGCGGAGCGTGAGGAACGATCTTCCACCGCCGCCGCAGCCTGATCGTTCCCACGCTCTGCGTGGTAATGCATCCCGTGACGCTCTGCGTCACCTTCCAGAAGCGGAACGCGGAGCGTCCCTGGCGGCATTCCCACGCGGAGCGTGAGGAACGATCTTCCACCGCCGCCGCACCCTTATCGTTCCCACGCTCTGCGTGGTAATGCACCCCGTGACGCTCTGCGTCACCTTCCAGAAGCGGAACGCGGAGCGTCCCTGGCGGCATTCCCACGCGGAGCGTGAGGAACGATCTTCCACCGCCGCCGCAGCCTGATCGTTCCCACGCTCTGCGTGGTAATGCATCCCGTGACGCTCTGCGTCACCTTCCAGAAGCGGAACGCGGAGCGTCCCTGGCGGCATTCCCACGCGGAGCGTGAGGAACGATCTTCCACCGCCGCCGCACCCTTATCGTTCCCACGCTCTGCGTGGTAATGCATCCCGTGACGCTCTGCGTCACCTTCCAGAAGCGGAACGCGGAGCGTCCCTGGCGGCATTCCCACGCAGGAGCGTGGGAACGATCAATCAAGATCAAAAGATCGCAGGCTTCGCCAGCTCCCACAGGGATCCCCAGTGTTTTCAGAAGTGGGTGAATGCTAGTCTTGGTCAACGCTGTTGCCAGGGAGCCCTCATGGGCAATCACAAGATCGAGATTCGTCGCAGTAACGTCGAGAAAATCCTGTTGGCCGCCGAGAAGGTCTTTGCCGAGAAAGGCTTCGGCAGCACCGCCATGGCCGACATCGCCGCCGAAGTGCAATTGCCTCGTTCCAACCTGCATTACTACTTCAGCACCAAGAGCGAACTGTACAGCGCCGTGCTGTTCGATCTGCTGGAGGTCTGGAAGCAGGACGCCTTGTGCTTCGAAATGTTCGACGACCCACGGGTGGTGCTCAGCAGCTACATCCGCGCCAAGATGAACCACTCCCGCAGCCGGCCCTACGGCTCGAAGGTCTGGGCCAACGAAATCATCCACGGCGCCCCGACGCTGGGCCAGGCGCTGGACGCCAGCCTCTATGACTGGGCGAAGATGAAGGAAGCGAAAATCCGCCAGTGGGTGGAGGACAAACGCATCCTCCCGGTGGAGCCTTCAAGCCTGCTCTACATGATCTGGGCCTCGACCCAGCATTACGCCGACTTCGACCACCAGATCAACATCCTCAACGACCACCAGCCGCTGTCGGACATGCAGTTCGAGCGGGCGGTGCAGACGGTGACCAGTGTGATTTTGCGGGGGATCGGGTTGGAGCCTTGAGGTTTTGTGGTGAAGCGGATGGCGTCATCGCGAGCAAGCTCGCTCCCACATTGGATTTGTGGTGAACATAAATTTTGTGTTCACAACCGGTCCCCTGTGGGAGCGAGCTTGCTCGCGATGGCGCCAGTCCAGGCACCCTAACCCTCAGACAGTGACATGATAGGGATTACGCGGATCATGGTTCCAATCCAGGAACGGCTTGCCGGTGTCTACCGTCACCATCTCGATGCAGTCCTGCACCGGGCAGGTGATCTGGCACAGGTTGCAGCCCACGCACTCTTCATCGATCACTTCATATTTATGCGTGCCGTCAGCCTGCTTGAGGCTGGCGATGGCCTGGTGTGAGGTGTCCTCGCAGGCGATGTGGCAGCGCCCGCATCCGATGCAGGCCTGCTGATCGATCTTGGCGATGACCTGATAGTTGATGTCCAGGTACTTCCAGTCGGTGGTGTTGCCCACCGCGCGACCGGAGAACGCTTGCAGGTTGGCGTGGCCCTGACTGTCCATCCAGCGCGACAGGCCGTCCTTCATCTCTTCGACGATGCGGAAACCATGCAGCATCGCCGCCGTGCAGACCTGCACCGCACCGCTGCCCAGGGCGATGAATTCGGCGGCGTCGCGCCAACTGCCGATGCCACCGATGCCGCAGATCGGCAGGCCTTGAGTCTGCGGGTCACGGGCGATTTCGGCGACCATGTTCAGCGCGATCGGCTTGACCGCCGAGCCGCAATAACCGCCATGGGTGCTCTGGCTGCCGACGCTGGGCAGGGCGACCATGCGGTCCAGATCGACGCTGGTGATGGAGTTGATGGTGTTGATCAACGACACCGCATCCGCCCCACCGCGATGGGCTGCCCGGGCGGCTACGCGGATGTCGGTGATGTTCGGCGTGAGCTTGACGATCACTGGCAGCGAACAATAAGTCTTGCACCAGCGGGTCACCTGCTCGACGTACTCCGGCACCTGGCCGACCGCCGCGCCCATGCCGCGTTCCGGCATGCCGTGGGGGCAGCCGAAGTTCAGCTCGATGCCGTCGGCGCCGGTGGCCTCCACCAAGGGCAGGATGCGTTTCCAGGATTCTTCGACGCAGGGCACCATCAGCGACACGATCAACGCCCGGTCCGGCCAGTCCTTTTTCACCTGGGTGATTTCCCGCAGGTTGATCTCCAGCGAACGGTCGGTGATCAGCTCGATGTTATTGATGCCCAGCACTTCGCGATTGGCACCGTAGTGGGCCGAGTAACGCGAGGACACGTTCACCGCCGCCGGATCCTCTCCGAGGGTTTTCCAGACCACGCCACCCCAGCCGGCCTCGAAGGCACGGACCACGTTGTAGGCCTTGTCGGTGGGCGGCGCGGAGGCCAGCCAGAACGGGTTGGGCGCTTTGATGCCGGCGAAGACAATCGACAGATCGGCCATTTACGCAGCCTCCACATTGAGCATCAGTTGAGCGTTGATCGCCTCGGCGGCGAGCTTGCCGTGCTGCACGGCCTGCACAGTGAGGTCCTGGTCCAGGCTGGTGCAGTCGCCGCCGGCGTAGACGCCGGGAATGCTGGTGCGCAGGTTTTCGTCCACCAGAATCCGCCCGTCCTGGCGCTTGAGTTCCCGGGCCAGCGGATCCACCAGCGCGTTGTCGTCGAAGGCTTGGCCTATGGCTTTGAAAATGGCGTCGGCGGGCAGGTCGAAGGTGTCGGTGCCGATGACCAGCCGACCGTTCTCCAGATGCGTGCGAGAGAAGCGCATGCCGCACACATGCCCGGCGGCATCGAGCAACACCTGTTGCGGTTGGGCCCAGGTCAGCAGGCGCACCTGATTGGCCTTGGCGATGTCCTGCTCGTGCAAGGTGGCCCCCATGTCTTCAAGGCTGCGACGGTAGACCAGGTTGACGTCCCGGGCGCCGAGGCGAGCCATTTGCACGGCCATGTCGATGGCGGTGTTGCCGGCGCCGAGGACGATGCAACGGTCGGCCAGGGGCAACTGGCTGAGGTCGTCGGCCTGGCGCAGTTCGCGGATGTACTCGGTGGCGGCCAGCAGCCCCGGAGCCTGTTCGTCACTCAGGCCCAGTTGTTTACTGGCGGCCAGACCGAGGCCGAGGAACACTGCGTCGAACTGCTGGTGCAAGTCGCTCAGGCTCAGGTTCTCGCCGAGTTTCTGGCCGTGGCGGATTTCGATGCCGCCGATCTCCAACAGGAAGTCCAGTTCACGTTGGGCGTAATCGTCCACCAGTTTGTACTTGGCGATCCCGTATTCGTTGAGGCCGCCGGCTTTCTCCCGGGCTTCGAACATCACCACCTCATGGCCGTGCATTGCGCTGCGATGCGCACACGACAACCCCGCCGGCCCGGCCCCGACCACGGCGATGCGCTTGCCGGTGGCGGCGGCCCGCTGGAAGGGGTGTTCGCTGAAGTGGGCGTTGTCCACGGCATAGCGCTGCAACGAGCCGATCAGCACGGGTGCGCATTCCTGGGCGTTGTTGCGCACGCAGGCTTGCTGGCAAAGGACCTCGGTGGGACAGACCCGAGCGCAACTGCCGCCGAGGATGTTGGCCGAAAGAATCTTCTGCGCCGCGCCTTGGACGTTGTCCTGGTGGATGTTGCGAATGAACGAAGGAATGTCGATTTCGCTTGGGCAAGCATTCACACACGGCGCGTCGTAGCAGTACAGGCACCGGGAGGCTTCCAGGTGGGCCTGGCGCGCGTTGAGTGGCGGTGCCAGGTCGCTGAAGCGAGCGGCGAGGGTGGCCGGGTCTTCCTGGGAATGGGGGAGGTGGCTCAAGGGCTGGATCATGGAGTGGGCCTCACGGTGTTTGAGGTGCTGCCTCTGGTGGGCAGTGGTTTTTCGGGTGCCTCGATCGTTCCCACGCTCCGCGTGGGAATGCAGCCCGGGACGCTCAGCGTCCCAAAGCGGAACGCGGAGCGTCCCCAGAGGCGTTCCCACGCAGAGCATGGGAACGATCCTGGGGTCAGCGTTTCACGGCAGTGGGTTTATTCAGCTCAGCCCGCTTGCTCAGCAAATCGAACACCGCCGGATACGCCGGCCGTTCGATGTAGCGCCCGGCGCCGCGCTCGGCTCGCAAGTCGCCGTCTGCCCAGACCAGCCGACCCTGGCTGATGGTGTGGCTGGGCACGCCGCGCACGGTCTTGCCTTCGAAGATGTTGAAGTCCACTTGCTGGTGGTGGGTCTTGGCGGAAATCGTGCGACTGCCTTGTGGGTCCCAGAGCACCAGGTCGGCATCGGCGCCGACGCGGATCGCCCCCTTGCGTGGGTAGAGGTTGAAGATCTTCGCGGTGTTGGTGGAGGTGAGGGCGACGAAGTCCTGCATCGACAATTTGCCGCTGTTGACCCCTTCGTCCCAGAGCACCGCCATGCGGTCTTCGATACCGGCGGTGCCGTTGGGGATCTTGCTGAAGTCGTCACGCCCGGCGGCTTTCTGTTCGGCGCAGAAACAGCAGTGGTCGGTGGCGGTGGTGTGCAGGTTGCCGGACTGCAAGCCGTGCCAGAGCGCCTCCTGGTGCCCGCGCGGGCGGAAGGGCGGGCTCATCACGTAGCCGGCTGCGGTCTGCCAGTCCGGGTCGCGATAGACGCTGTCGTCCAGCAACAGATGCCCGGCGAGTACTTCACCGTAGACCGGTTGGCCCTTGCTGCGGGCGTAGGTGATTTCATCCAGTGCTTCCTTGGTGGACACGTGTACCAGGTAAAGCGGCGTGCCCAGGGTTTCGGCGATGCGGATGGCGCGGCTCGCGGCTTCGCCTTCCACTTGCGAAGGGCGCGACAACGGATGGGCTTCGGGCCCGGTGATGCCCTGGGCCAGCAACTTGCGTTGCAGGTGATAGACCAGCTCGCCGTTCTCCGCGTGCACGGTGGGCACCGCGCCCAGTTCCAGGCAGCGCTCGAAGCTCGCCACCAAAGTGTCGTCGGCGGCCATGATTGCGTTCTTGTAGGCCATGAAGTGCTTGAAGCTGTTCACGCCGTGATGATTGACCAGCTCGGCCATTTCTTCGCGGACCTGCTCGCTCCACCAAGTGATGGCCACGTGAAAACCGTAGTCGCTGGCGCTTTTCTCGGCCCAGCCACGCCATTGATGAAAGGCTTCCATCAGCGATTGCTGGGGGTTGGGAATCACGAAATCGATGATCGATGTAGTGCCCCCGGCCAAGCCCGCCGCCGTGCCGCTGAAGAAGTCTTCACTGGCGACTGTGCCCATGAACGGCAACTGCATGTGCGTATGGGGGTCGATGCCGCCGGGCATCAGGTATTGGCCGCTGCCATCGAGCACTTCGACGCCGGCCGGAACATCCAGGTTTTCACCAATGGCCTTGATCACGCCGTCGGCACACAACACATCGGCGCGGTAACTTTCATCATGGGTAATAACGGTGGCACCACGGATCAACAGAGACATTCCGAGTTCCTCGCAGGCATGACCGACTGTTGCCGGTTCTTTATGTTTTATCGATCACGGTTATTAAGTGACGACGTCGTGCAGATTTGTATTCTTGTCACGAATGTCAGGATTAGACGCTAGCTGGAGTTATTGAAATGATCAAGATTATTTTTTATAAGCTTGTTAGGTTGTTAAGTAATTGAAATTAAAGAATTAAATTTTAAGATCACCAAAATGGTGAGCCTGCTCACCATTTTGACGCACTTGACAGGATCGTTATTTGAGCGAGATTTGTCATGGTAAATCAGCGGCTTGAAAGCGCTTGAAGTGCGGCCCAGACACCTCGCCTTGATTCGGGGTGCACCACTTTGAGTCTCGAACTCGACAGGACGTACAGGTCATCTAGCCTCAAGTCGATGAGCACAAAGTGAAGCAGGGCGGTTAAATGGCTTTAAATCTTTAGATATCAAATGCTTGAGAAGGTTATATCGATCGTCCAGTCAGCTCGGCGCGTTATTCGGCACGGTTATTGAGTGCTGTCGTGGTCTGGCGGGGTGGTCGGTAGCACGCGTGCAAGTACTCCGGCCATCGCCAGTCGATGAGCAAAAATAATGAAAACAGTGGAGCGGACATGACCAGATCAACAGTGACTGAGCGCGACGGGTTGTTCGAGCTTGAAGCCGGCAGCGACGTCCTCGACAGCCCCCGTTATAACCACGACATCGCGCCGACCAAGGTGCACGAGAGAACCTGGAACAAATGGCACATCACCGCATTGTGGGTGGGCATGGCGATCTGCGTGCCGACCTACACCCTCGGCGGCGTGCTCACCGCCTATTTCGGCTTGACGGTGGGCGAGGCGCTGCTGGCGATTCTGTTTGCCAACATCATCGTGCTGATCCCCCTGACCCTGAATGCCTTTGCCGGAACCAAGTACGGCATTCCGTTTCCAGTGCTGTTGCGCTCGTCCTTCGGTGTAATCGGCTCGAACGTGCCGTGCCTGATTCGCGCCCTGGTGGCCTGTGGCTGGTTCGGCATCCAGACCATGTTCGGCGGGTTGGCGATCCACCTGTTTCTTGGTTCGGTGTTCGAAGGCTGGAAGAGTCTGGGTGGCACCGGCGAAGTGATCGGTTTCATGGTGTTCTGGGTCATCAACCTGTGGGTGGTGCTGCGCGGTGCCGAGTCGATCAAGTGGCTGGAAACCTTGTCTGCGCCACTGCTGGTGCTGGTGGGGGCGGGGCTGTTGGTGTGGGCGTTGCCCAATGTCTCGTTGACTGAGCTGATGGCGGTCCCGGCCAAACGCCCGGAAGGCGCCGGCGTGACCAGCTATTTCCTGGCCGGGCTGACGGCCATGGTCGGTTTCTGGGCCACGCTGTCGTTGAACATTCCGGACTTCAGCCGTTACGCCAAGAGCCAGAAAGACCAGATCGTGGGGCAGATCATCGGCCTGCCGTTGACCATGTTCCTGTTCGCTTCCCTCGGCGTGGTCATGACCGCGGCCTCGGAAAAACTGGTGGGGGTGACCGTCTCCGACCCGGTGACCTTGATCGGGCACATCCAGAGCCCGGTGTGGGTGGCCCTGGCCATGGTGCTGATCATCGTCGCCACGCTCTCGACCAACACCGCCGCCAATATTGTCTCGCCCACCAACGACTTCCAGAACCTGGCGCCGAAACTGATCGGCCGCACCAAGGCGGTGATGCTCACCGGGTTGGTGGGGCTGGCGCTGATGGCCCACGAGCTGCTGAAGAAACTTGGCCTGATCGTGTCCGAGGTCAGCCTCGAGTCGGTCTATTCCAACTGGCTGCTGGGTTATTCGAGCCTGCTGGGGCCGATTGCCGGGATCATGGTGGTGGATTATTTCCTGATCAAGAAACAGCAGCTGGACCTGGCCGGGCTGTACCGCGACGACGTTTACCCGGCGTGGAACTGGAACGGCTTCATCGCCTTTGGCGTGCCGGTGGTGCTGACGCTGCTGTCCCTGGGCAGCGATGCGTTCAGCTGGTTCTACAGCTACGGCTGGTTCACCGGCTCGGCGCTGGGCGGGGTGATTTATTACGGGTTGTGCAGTATGCGAGCAAGCCCGTCCGTTGCCAAAACAGCGGTGTGAAGGAGGGCCTCATCGCGAGCAAGCTCGCTCCCACACTGGATTTGGGTGGATGCAGATCCCCTGTGGGAGCGAGCTTGCTCGCGATGGCGGCCTCAAGTACACCAAAAACATGCCTGGAAAAATGGAGATCCCCATGAACGCAGCCATCGACGTTCTGCAATCCACCCATCAGCACATCAACCGCGATCGCCTGTGGCAATCGCTCATGGACCTGGCCCAGCTCGGTGCCACGGTCAAGGGCGGGGTGTGCCGATTGGCCCTGACCGACCTCGACCGCCAGGCCCGCGACCTGTTCGTGCAATGGACCCAGGCGGCGGGCTGTACCGTCAGCATCGATGCGGTGGGCAATATTTTCGCCCGTCGCCCGGGGCGCAATCCGAACCTGCCGCCGGTAATGACCGGTAGCCACATCGATACCCAGCCCACCGGTGGCAAGTTCGACGGCTGCTTTGGCGTGCTCTCCGGGCTGGAGGTGCTGCGCACCCTCAATGACCTGAACATCGAAACCGAAGCACCGCTGGAAGTGGTGGTGTGGACCAACGAAGAGGGCTCGCGTTTCGCCCCGTGCATGATGGGCTCCGGTGTGTTCGCGGAAAAATTCACCCTCGAAGAAACCCTCGCCAAGGTCGACGCCGAAGGCATCACCGTTGGCCAGGCGCTCAATGCCATCGGCTATGCCGGTTCGCGCCCGGTCAGTGGGCATCCGGTGGGGGCGTATTTCGAGGCGCACATCGAGCAGGGGCCGATCCTCGAAGACGAAGGCAAGACCATCGGCGTGGTAATGGGCGCGCTGGGGCAGAAGTGGTTCGACCTGACGTTGCGCGGCGTCGAAGCCCACGCCGGCCCGACCCCGATGCACCTGCGCAAGGACGCCCTGGTGGGCGCCTCGATCATCGTCGGCGCCGTCAACCGCGCCGCCTTGGGTCATCAACCCCATGCCTGCGGCACGGTCGGTTGCCTGCAAGCCTATCCGGGATCGCGCAATGTCATCCCCGGCGAAGTGCGCATGACCCTGGACTTTCGTCACCTGGAACCGGCTCGGCTGGATTCGATGATCGCCGAGGTCAAGCAGGTGATCGAAGACACCTGCCAGCAACACGGCCTGACCTTCGATTTGAAACCCACGGCCGACTTCCCGCCGCTGTATTTCGACAAGGGCTGCGTCGACGCCGTACGCGGCGCTGCCCAAGGACTGGGCCTGTCCCACCTGGACATCGTCAGCGGCGCTGGCCATGACGCGATCTTCCTCGCCGAACTGGGCCCGGCCGGGATGATCTTCGTGCCCTGCGAAGGTGGCATCAGCCACAACGAAATCGAAAACGCCGCCCCCGACGACCTCGCCGCCGGTTGCGCGGTGCTGCTGCGAGCGATGCTGGCCGCCTCACAAGCGATTGCCGAGGGGCGCATGGCGGCTTGAAGGGCCGATGCACTATTGCAAACCCATGTGGTCGTAACCTTCAACGCATCCATGCTTGAAACCTACTGACCACATGGAGACCCAATGAATCAGCAAGTCCCGACCACCGATACCAACCGTCGTCAATTGCTGCAGATCATTGCCGGATTGTCCGACGGGGTGATGTTGATCGAGGTCGACCAGACCATTGCCTGGGCCAACGCGGCGGCCTTGGCGATGCACGGGGTCAAGGACCTTAGTGAACTGGGCACCACGGCCAGGCAATATGCCCGGCGTTTCAATTTGCGTTATCGCAACAACCACCCGCTGAGCGACGACAACTACCCCATCGCCCGGGTTGCCCGTGGCGATGAGTTCAGCGATGTGCTGGTGGAAGTCACGCCCCAGGCCGACCCGGATCGCACCTGGGTGCATCGGATCCGCAGCATGGTGCTGGCCGACCGCAACGGCGAACCGGAGCTTCTCGTGCTGATCCTCAGCGATGCCACCGAATGGGCCAGCGCCGAGCAGCGCTTCGAGAAAACCTTCGGGGCCAACCCGGCACCGGCGGTGATCTGTCGCCTCAGTGACCTGCGTTATATCAAGGTCAATCCGGGGTTCCTGGAGATGACCGGCTACAGCCGCGAGCAGGTGATCGGGCGTTCGGTGTATGAGCTTGATGTGCTTGAAGCCGCCGAAAGACGCGACCTGGCCATCGAGCGCCTGGGGCAGGGCGCGACCATTCCGCAAATGCAGGCCGAGTTGAAATTGCCCGACGGCACCACCAAGCAGGTGATCGTCGCCGGCCAGCCGCTGGACCTGCACGACGAAGACTGCATGCTGTTTTCCTTCATGGACATGGAGCCGCGACGCAAGGCAGAAACCGCGCTGCGCCAGAGCGAGGAGCGCTTTGCCAAGTCGTTCCGCCTGTCGCCCGTACCCACCCTGGTGTGCAGCGCCGAGCAACAGTTGTTGGAAATCAACGAGGCGTTTCTCCAGACCACCGGTTACGCCAGCGAAGAACTGTTGGGCAAAACCGTGGAGGAAATCGGCTTTCTCGACAAGGACGCCAGCGTCGCGCTGTTTGCGCGGCTGGAAAAGGCTGCCGCTGTTTCAAGTATCGACGTCAAGGTGCACAAGAAGGGCGGCGAACTCATCGACTGTGAGGTCGCCGCCGATACGGTGCTCATCCAGGACAAGCCTTGCTATCTGCTGGTGCTGATGAACATCACCGAGCGCAAACGCTCGGAGCTGGAGCTGGTGGCGGCAATCGAAGAGGTGATGAAAGACGCTTCCTGGTTCAGTCGGACCCTGATTGAAAAATTGGCTAACGTGAAGAGCATCAACGCCCAAGTGCCCAGTGTGTCATTCACCGAGCTGACGGCCCGGGAGCGCGACGTGCTGGGGCTGATTTGCGAAGGCCTGGCGGACAAGGAAATCGCCGCGCGCCTGAAGCTGGCGCCCAATACCGTGCGCAATCACGTCGCTACGCTGTATTCGAAACTGGATGTCCATAGCCGCAGCGAGGCGATTGTCTGGGCACGGGAGCGGGGTTTGTTCGCTAACGAATGGCGAATGAAGGCACCATGATAGCCAGTGCAAATGCACCGGGCATGCTGGTGCAAATTCGGGTTTTGCATGGGGATACGGTTCCTTAGGCTGTCAGTGTGCGACATCGTCCCTGATGTCGCGTCCCCCACGAAACAGTCAAGGAATACGCCACAATGTGCAGCGAACCAACCCAGTATGAGCGCGACAGGATGCCTATGCGGACCAGGAGGTCGGCGCTGTCCACCGTTCATTTGCGCCCCCGGGGCTGAGGTGCATCGCATGACCCATCTGGCCCCTTTGCGTGCCCGCCTCGAAGAAAGCTTTACGCCGCTGGCCTGCGAATGCAGCCTCAATGGCGACGGCACCCTCACCGTGCGTTTGTATCACCGTGAAAGCGGTGAGGTGGACCTGGTGGTGAGTGGCATGAGTGTCGACAGCGTCCGCTCGGAAGAGAGCATCGCCAAGTTGATCGACGAGCTGCGCTATGAGCTTGAGAACATCCCGTTGCATCGCAGTGATCCCTGATAGACCAGATGCGCGGAATCCATTGTGGCGAGGGGATTTATTCCCGTTGGGCTGAAGCAGCCCCAAATTTTGTACAGCGCTCGCGATGGCGAGCGCTTCGCACTCGAACGGGGCGGTGCGACGTTTCGCTAAATCCCCTCGCCACAAGTATGTGTTTGCACTTCATTCCCTTCAGTATTTACAACAACGTCCCCCGGCAATCGAGCACCAAGCGCGCGCCGCCGTGTTCGCAGCTGCCCACCTCCAGCGTGAACCCATGCAGATTGACGATCGCCGCGACGATCGACAGGCCCAGGCCGAATCCGCCGTGCTGGCTGCTGCCCTCTGCACGGTAGAAGCGGCGAAACACGGCCTTGCGCTCCGCCTCGGGAATGCCCGGGCCCGAATCGAGCACTTCGATGCGGGTGCTGTCGCCCTGATCGACCCCACGCAGGATCACCGTGCCTCCCGGTGGGGTGAACTTGATGGAGTTGCTCAGCAGGTTCGACACGGCCTCGAACAACAATGCCCGGTCGCCGTTGAGCAGGGGCAGCGCATCAGGCACCTCGAGGATGAAGGACAGTTCGCCTTCCTCGGCCAGCGGCAGGTAAAAGTCATGCAGCTCCTGCAATAACTGCAACGGGTCGAGGCGCACGAAGCCCGAGCGCCGCTGCTGATCTTCCAGCTCGGAAATCCGCAACAACCCCCGAAACCGTGCCATCAGGGTGTCGGTCTCGGCAATCACCTGGTCCATTTGCAAGGCCTCGGGCGAGCCGTCCGGCGCTTGCTGCTGGATGCGATAAAGTTGGGCACGCAGACGCGTCAATGGGGTGCGCAGGTCATGGGCGATGTTATCGCACACGCCCTTGACCTCATTCATCAAGCGTTCGATGCGGTCGAGCATGGCATTGACGATCGCCGCCAGCATGTCCAGTTCGTCGCGCCGGCTCGACAGCGGCAGGCGATGGGTCAGGTCGCCGGCAACGATGGCTTCGGCACTGGCCTGCAGTTTGCGAATCCGCTGCAACGGTCGGCGACGCAGCAGATGCCAGCCGGCGATACCCGGCAGGACCGTCAGCGATACACCCCAGAACAGCGCGTGCAAGATGATGCGGGTCACGGCGAACAGCGAGCCATTGTCCCGCGCCAGCACCAGCCAGCGGCCGTCCTGGGTCCGGCTCGCCACCGCGTCACAACTGTCGGAGGGCACGCTCGGGTCGTCGGAATCGACGCAACCGCCGAGCATGTGGATCTTGCCGTCCAACGGCAGGTCCGACGGGATCCGCATGATCGGTCCGCTCAAGTGGCGAAGTTGCGGATCGAACAGCCCGTAGGCGTCGACGCCGCGCTCGTCCAGCGTCAGGCTGGCCATGAGCGCATCTTCCAGTTGATCGCCATGGATCCGGGCAAACAGGTGCTGGCGCTGCATCAGGGAGTGCTTGGCCAGGCTATCGAGGTAGCCAAACACTTCGTAATACATCACCCCCATCAGGATCGCGCTCCAGATCACGAACAGCGAACTGTACAGCGCCAGCAGGCGGCTGCTGGAGGAGCGCCAGCCTTTAGCAGGGTTCAGCAATGACATAGCCGGAACCCCGTACCGTGCGAATCAGCGGTTCCAGGCCCGGCGGGTCGATTTTCTTGCGCAGGCGGCCGATGTGGACATCGATCAGGTTGGTGCCGGGGTCGAAGTGATAGCCCCAGACTTCCTCGAAAATCATCATGCGCGAGAGGATCTGCCCACTGTTGCGCATTAGGAATTCGAGCAGCTTGTATTCGGTGGGCAGCAGGCTGAGCAGTTGCCCGTTGCGGCTGGCTTCGCGGCTGATCAGGTTCAGCTCCAGGTCGGCTACCCGCAGCACGGTTTCCGGCTCGCGGGCGCCATTGTTGCGCCGCAGCAGCACTTCGACCCGGGCGGCCATTTCGTCGGTGGCGAACGGCTTGGTCAGGTAATCATCGCCGCCGGCCCGCAGGCCACGGACCCGCTCGTCCACGTCGGAGAGGGCGCTGATCATCAGGATCGGCGTGGCCACGCCCATGGTGCGCAGCGTGGTGACGATCACCAGGCCGTCGAGCTCGGGCAGCATGCGGTCGAGGGTAATCAGGTCGTAGTCGCCGCTCACCGCCCGTTCCAGGCCTTCGCGGCCGTTGTCGACCCAATCGACGTCCAGGCCGTTGCGGGTCAGCTCGGCGACGATTTCACGGGCGGTCACGGCGTCGTCTTCGATGGTCAGGATGCGGTTCATGGGCGGTACCGTGTGGGGAAGTTGGTGCTATTGCGCAGCATTCTGCCAAAGAATACCTGTCGGCTTTCTGAAAAAAGTTCATGAGCCGGCGAGCGGTTTCGCTGGCCTGGATCAACACTTGGTCACAAATAATCCCTAACATAAATTTCGTGCGCACTATCATGTGGCGTCCGTTGCCCTGTTTTGGCGCGCTTCCGCTGCAGGGTACTGATGCGAACCGGTGATGGTGCGCCGCAAGGAGCCGAGCCCCCCACAGAATCTTCAAGGAAGAGCCGTATGATGCAACCTTCAGACCTTCTACGCCGAAAATTCGATATCCAGCCGCTGGCACAGGCCGACATGACGGTGCGCCTGGACGGGCAGGCTGTCAGCGCTGCCCACGGTGAAACAGTCCTCACCGTCATCCAGGCCCTGGGTCAACGCCAGGTGGCCCGCAACGATCACGACCAGATCAGCGGCGCATACTGCGGCATGGGCGTGTGCCAATGCTGCCTGGTCAGGATCGACGGTCGCCACAAGCGCCGCGCCTGCCAGACCCTGGTACGCCCTGGCATGCAGATCGAAACCCGGGTCAACCGCATCACCGAAACGGAGGCGCCATGAGCCTCGATCCGGTGATTGTCGGCGGTGGGCCGGCGGGCATGGCCGCGGCCATTGAACTGGCCTCCCACGGCGTGCGCTGCACCTTGTTAGAAGAGGCGCCGCGCCTGGGTGGCGTGGTGTATCGCGGGCCGTTGCGCGATGGCGTGCGCCTGGATTACCTGGGCCCGCGCTACAGCGAAGCCCTGGAGAAACTCCACGGTGAATTCCAGCAACACGCCGGCCTGATCGACGTGCGATTGAGCAGCCGTGTCATCGGTGCCGAAGGCTTCCGGGCGCTGATGCTGCTGGACGCCGACGAGCGCCTGGGCGAGGTCGCCTATTCCCATCTGGTCCTGGCGGCCGGTTGTCACGAGCGCAGCGTGCCGTTTCCTGGCTGGACCCTGCCGGGCGTGATGATGCTTGGCGGCCTGCAATTGCAGATCAAGAGCGGTGTGGTCAAGCCGCCGAGCCCGGTGGTGATCGCTGGCACCGGTCCGTTGTTGCCGCTGGTGGCTTGCCAACTGCACGCATCGGGCGTGGCGGTGGCGGGTGTGTATGAGGCCTGTGCGTTCGGCCGGATCGCCAAGGAAAGCCTGGCGTTGCTGAACAAGCCGCAACTGTTCCTCGACGGCCTGAGCATGCTGGCCTACCTCAAGCTCAATCGCATTCCCGTGCGCTATGGCTGGGGCGTGGTGCAGGCTGACGGCGAGGGTGAGTTGAGCGTCGTTACCGTCGCGCCTTATTCCACGAGCTGGGAACCCGACCTCAAGCGCGCGGAACAGGTACCGGCGCAGACGCTGGCGGTTGGCTACGGGTTTATCCCGCGGACTCAATTGAGCCAGCAAATGGGCCTGGAGCACGGTTTCAGCGACGACGGCTATTTGCGGGCCGTGTCCGATGCCTGGCAACAAAGCAGCGAAGCGCACATTCACCTGGCCGGCGACATGGGCGGGATTCGCGGCGGTGAAGCGGCCATGCTGAGTGGACGCATCGCGGCGCTGTCGATCCTGATGCAACGCAACGTGCTGGATCCGTCCACGGTCCTGGCGCACCGCGAACGCTACCAGGCGCAACTGGAGCGGATCATTCGCTTTCGCGCCGCCGTGGATCGCTACACCCAGCGTGGCGCCGGGCAAACCGCATTGCCGGCCGCCGATACGGTGATCTGCCGCTGCGAGCACGCCACCCGCGCCGACATCGACCGGGCGTTGGAGCAAGGCGTGCAGGACATGGCCAGCCTGAAGATGCGCACCCGCGTGAGCATGGGCGATTGCCAGGGGCGGATGTGCGTCGGCTACTGCAGCGACCGCTTGCGCGAGGCCACCGGGCGTGCCGACGTGGGCTGGCTGCGGCCGCGTTTCCCCATCGATCCGATTCCCTTTTCAGCGTTCCAGAACGTCGGCATGGAGGCCGTTTCCCATGATTAAGGATTATGACGTGGTCATCGCCGGTGGCGGTGTGATCGGGGCCTCCTGTGCCTATCAACTGTCCAAGCGCAAGCACCTGAAAGTCGCCCTGATCGACGCCAAGCGCCCCGGCAACGCGACCCGTGCGTCGGCCGGTGGCCTGTGGGCCATTGGCGAGTCGGTGGGCCTGGGTTGCGGGGTGATCTTCTTTCGCATGATGTCGGCCAACCGCAAGCGCCAGACCCAGGGCGCCGCAGTGGCGGTGGACGCCAGCACGCCGCACATCCTGCCCCAGTCGTTCTTTGATTTCGCCTTGCAGTCCAACGCAATGTATCCGCAGTTGCACCGCGAGCTGATCGACAACCACGGCATGGATTTCAAGTTCGAGGAGACCGGGCTAAAGTTCGTGATCTACGACGATGAAGACCGTTTGTACGCCGAGCACATCGTCGCCTGCATTCCCCACCTGGCAGACCAGGTGCGCTGGCTGGACCAGGCTGCCCTGCGTGAGGCGGAACCGAATGTCAGCCATGAAGCCCTGGGGGCGCTGGAGTTTCTCTGCGATCATCAGGTCAGTCCGTTCCGTCTGGCCGACGCCTACACCGAAGGCGCCCGGCAGAACGGTGTCGACCTGTTCTTCAACACCAGCGTGACCGAGGTACTGCGCAGCGGCACGCGGGTGACAGGCGTGAAAACCGCCGAGGCGGGGACGTTCAACTGCCGGACCCTGATCAACGCGGCCGGTGCCTGGGCGGCGGACCTGAGTGAGCAGGCCACTGGCGTGCGGATTCCGGTCAAGCCGGTCAAGGGGCAGATCCTGTTGACCGAGCGCATGCCGAAGATCCTCAATGGCTGCCTGACCACCAGCGACTGCTATGTGGCGCAGAAAGACAACGGTGAAATCCTTATTGGCAGCACCACTGAAGACAAAGGCTTCGACGTGACCACGACCTATCCGGAGATCGAAGGGTTGGTGCAAGGCGCGGTGCGCTGTATCCCGCAGTTGGTCGACATCAACCTGAAGCGAACCTGGGCCGGCCTGCGCCCGGGGTCTCCTGATGAATTGCCGATCCTGGGGCCGATGCGCGGAGTGGAGGGTTATCTCAATGCCTGCGGGCATTTCCGCACCGGCATCCTGACCTCGGCCATCACCGGGGTACTGCTGGATAAACTGGTGAACAACGAACCGTTGCCGCTGGACATCACCCCGTTCCTGGAAGATCGCTTCGAGGTGGTGCCGACAGTAAAGCCCCAGGAAATGGAACTGGCTTGAAGAAACTCTGTGGGGGGCTCACAGACTCTGCACCCACCACAAATCCCTGTGGGAGCGAGCTTGCTCGCGAAAGCGTCAGGTCAGCCAGCAGCGATGTTGACTGGTACACCGCTATCGCGAGCAAGCTCGCTCCCACAGGTCAGCCATAGCCAGTTATTCCATCGGCGTACTGACAAACGCCTCCAACCCTTCGGCATAGGCGGTAAACGCGCTGATCAATGGGAAAGCCTTGCCCTGTACCTGGTCCGGCACCACCAGGTTGGTGAAGCTCCAGGCCACTGCCACGGTGATACCGGCCTGATCAAGGTTGCCATCAGTGCCCAGCGGCTGCTTCTCCAGTTCCTGCTCCAGCATTCCATAGGCCGCAGCCAGTTGGCCTTCCACGCGTTCAACCCAAGGCGCGTGCTGGATCTCCGTCGGCCGCAGGTTGCGTTCGTAGTAGATCTGCACCGACTTCTCACAGGCCGCCAAGGCCAATCCAATCAGGCGCAGTGAGCGCACCCGTTGTCCAAGGTCGGCCGGCATCAAGCTTTTCCCCGGCGCGGCCAAGGCCTCCAGGTAATCGATGATCAATGTGGAGTCCATCAGCACGTTGCCATCGTCCAGCAACAGGGTCGGGGCCTTGACCACCGGGTTGATGTGCTGGAACTGTTCGAAATGCCTGAACACCGAAACGGACTCGTGCTCCAGGGGAACCCCCAGGCATTTGGCGGAAATGGCGACGCGTCGCACGTAGGGCGAGTCCAGCATGCCGATCAATCTCATGGCTTCTCCTTCAGCGTTTTATCGGCGGGCGCGGCGTTAATCCTCGAACCCGACCTGTTCATGGATTTCATCGACCTTGAGTTCCAGTCGGTAAGCCACGGCGATGAACAACGCCTGGCACAGGCACAACGTGGCACTCAACGAACGGAAGGCGAACGAACTGCCTTCGTTGACCAGCAGCACCGCGTTGGCCCGTTTGGCCAGGGGCGACAGGTTGCTGTCGGTGATGATCAGGGTCTTGGCCTGGTGATGCTGGGCAATGCGCAGGCAGTGCTGGGTTTCCTTGCCATAGGGCGTGAAGCTGATGGCGATGACCAGGTCGTTGGCGCGCACGCTGCGCATCTGCTCACGGTAACTGCCGCCCAGGCCGGACACCAGGTGAATGCGCTTATTGGTGTGTTGCAGGTTGTAGACCAGGTAATCGGCCACCGCGAACGAACGGCGCACGCCCACCACATAGATGTTGTCGGCGTTGACCACCAGGTCCACGGCCTTTTCGAACGCCTGGTCGTCCAGCTCCAACCCCAGGCGCTCGATGCCCGAGAGGGTCGCGTTGACGCATTCGCGGGCCAGGTCGCCGCCGCTGGCCTTCTGCGACTTGTTGGCGATCATGCTGCGGATGCGCTGCTGGTAGTTCTGTACCGGGGTGGTCTTGTGGGTGTAGGCCTCGCGGAACAACGCCTGCATTTCGCTGAACCCGCTGAAGCCGAAACGCTGGGAAAACCTGACGATGGCCGAGGGGTGCACTTCGCATTCCCGGGCGATGTCGCTGATGCGGTCGACCATGATCCGGTCGCTCTGCTGGCTCATGTAGCTGGCGATGCGTTTGAGCTGGCGCGGCAGGCTTTCGTATTCATCGGTGATCAGTTGCAGCAGGCGCTCGGCATTGATCGGTGGGCTCGGGAGGGCGGGTTCGGACGCGCTCTCGGACGGCGCCGGCAGATCATCGGGGCGGGTCATAGAAAATCCTTCTGGCTTGTTCTTATAGGGCGGCCCGAAAAAAAGGCCGGCCCTCGACAATAGGTTGGCTGGTCGCAGTCTACAGCGTAGGCGCAGGGAAAATCATGGGCTGACAAATGTTGCAGCATCTGCTGAAACGATGCACTGCGCCTGGCTCGCTTTGGTCATAGCGTATTGGAAAAAATATTCCACGTAAAAAATTTATAGAATAATTATTGATTATTGCGCGCCGCTCGTTTTAGTCTGCATTCACCAACAGCGCTGGCGTCGGTTTTGGCGACAAGCGCAGGCTGATAAAAATAACAGGAGCCAGCATGGGCCAGACTCGTTTTGCCAGTGGGCGTCAATTGGATGTGATCTGCCTGGGACGCCTGGGCGTCGACCTTTACGCGCAGCAAGTCGGCGCGCGCCTGGAAGATGTCGCAAGCTTCGCCAAGTACCTGGGCGGTTCGTCGGCCAACATCGCTTTCGGCACGGCACGCCTGGGGCTCCGGTCGGCGATGCTGAGCCGGGTAGGGGACGACCACATGGGCCGCTTCCTGGTGGAGTCCCTGGCACGTGAAGGCTGCGATGTCAGTGGCATCAAGGTCGATCCCGAACGCCTGACGGCCATGGTCCTGCTGGGTATCAAGGACCGGGAAACCTTTCCCCTGGTGTTCTACCGGGAAAATTGTGCCGACATGGCGTTGCGCGCCGAAGACATCGACGAAGCCTTCATTGCCTCCAGCAAGGCGCTGCTGATCACCGGCACGCATTTCTCTACCGATGGCGTCTACAAGGCCAGTACCCAGGCGCTGGATTACGCTGAGAAGCACAACGTCAAATGCGTATTGGACATCGATTATCGGCCGGTGCTCTGGGGCCTGGCGGGCAAGGCCGATGGGGAAACCCGTTTTGTGGCCGACCAGAAGGTCAGCCAGCATGTGCAAGGCATCCTGCCGCGTTTCGACCTCATCGTTGGCACTGAAGAAGAATTCCTGATCGCCGGCGGCAGCGAAGACCTGCTGACCGCACTGCGCACCGTGCGCTCGCTGACGGCGGCGACCCTGGTGGTCAAGCTTGGCCCACAAGGTTGCACGGTCATTCATGGCGCCATTCCGGCCCGCCTTGAAGACGGCGCCCTTTACCCTGGTGTCCGGGTCGAGGTCTTGAATGTACTGGGGGCCGGTGATGCATTCATGTCGGGGTTCCTCGCCGGTTGGCTGGAGGACGCCAGCGATGAGCGCTGCTGTCAGTTGGCCAATGCCTGCGGTGGCCTGGTGGTGTCGCGCCATGCCTGTGCCCCGGCGATGCCGACCCGGGCCGAGCTCGACTATTTATTCAAGAGCCCGGTGCCGATTACCCGCCCGGACCAGGATGCCGTGCTGCAACGACTGCATCAGGTCAGCGTGCCCCGCAAGACCTGGAGACAACTGTTCATCTTTGCGTTCGACCATCGCTGGCAACTGGTGGAGCTGGCGCAGAAGGGCGGCCGCGACCTGAGTTGCATTGGTGAGCTCAAGCAACTGTTCATCCAGGCGGTGGAGCGGGTCGAAGCCGACCTGCAACGCCAAGGCGTCGAGGCCGACGTCGGTCTGCTGGCCGACCAACGTTTCGGCCAGGACTCGCTGAACGCTGCCACCGGACGTGGCTGGTGGGTGGCGCGACCGGTGGAGGTACAGAATTCGCGACCGCTGGCGTTCGAACACGGGCGCTCCATTGGCAGCAACCTGATCGCCTGGCCCCAGGAACAGATCATCAAGTGCCTGGTGCAATTTCACCCTGATGACGAGCCACTGTTGCGCCTGGAGCAGGAAGCGCAACTGATGGGGCTGTACAAGGCTTCCCAGGTCAGCGGCCATGAATTGCTGCTGGAAGTCATTCCGCCCAAGGATCATCCATCGCCGCACCCGGACGTGCTCTATCGTGCCCTCAAGCGCCTCTACAACCTGGGTATTTTCCCGGCGTGGTGGAAGATCGAGACCCAGAGCGCGGAGGAATGGAAACAGCTCGATGAGCTGATCCAGCAACGCGACCCATATTGCCGCGGCGTGGTCCTGCTGGGCCTCAACGCCCCGGCCGCCGCCCTGGCCGAAGGCTTCCGCCAAGCCAGCCAGAGCACCACCTGCCGTGGGTTCGCCGTGGGCCGCACGATCTTCCAGGAACCGAGTCGGGCCTGGCTTGCCGGGGAAATCGATGATGAAACGCTGATCCGACAGGTGCAGGGCAGGTTTGTGGAATTGATCGAGGCGTGGCGCAGTGCCCGTGCTTGATGGGGGGGGTAATGTGGGAGCGAGCTTGCTCGCGATGGCGTCCGGTCAGCCAGCATCAATATTGACTGGTACACCGTTATCGCGAGCAAGCTCGCTCCCACAAGTGTTCAGCGTCGTTCTTACTGATTTGTGAAAAACAATAAAAGGTGCAGCCATGCCCGCTATTCGAATTGGCATCAACCCGATTTCCTGGAGCAACGACGACTTGCCATCGTTGGGCGGCGAAACGCCGTTGAGCACGGCGCTGAGTGAAGGCAAGGAAATCGGCTACGAAGGTTTTGAACTCAACGGCAAATTCCCCAAGGACGCCAAGGGTGTCGGCGATGTTCTGCGCCCTTATGACCTGGCGTTGGTCTCTGGCTGGTATTCCAGTCGCCTGGCCCGGCGTTCGGCGGCCGAGGAAATCGACGCCATTGCCAGCCACGTCGAACTGCTGGCACAGAACGGCGCGACGGTGCTGGTGTACGGGGAAGTCGCCGACTCCATCCAGGGCCAGCGGATTGCGCTGATCGAGCGGCCGCGTTTCCATACGGATGAAGCCTGGCAAGCCTACGCCGACAAACTCACGGAACTGGCGCGCTTCACCTTGTCCCGAGGCGTGCGCCTGGCCTATCACCACCACATGGGCGCCTATGTCGAGTCGCCCTCGGACATCGACAAGTTGATGGCCCTGACCGGCAGCGAAGTGGGCCTGCTGTTCGACTCGGGCCACTGCTACATGGGCGGTGGCGAACCGTTGCAGGTGCTGCGCAAACACATCGAGCGGGTCTGCCATGTGCACTTCAAGGACGTGCGCAAACCGGTGGTGCAACTGGCGCGCAATAACCTCTGGAGCTTCCCCGATTGCATCATCAACGGCACCTTCACCGTGCCGGGGGACGGTGACATCGACTTCGCCGTGTTGCTCGACGTGTTGCTGGCCGCCGATTACCAAGGCTGGCTGGTGGTGGAAGCCGAGCAGGACCCTGCCGTAGCACCGAGTTATGCCTACGCCAAGAAGGGCTACGACACGCTGCGTGCCTTGCTGCAAGAAAGGAGTCCGTCATGAGCCTGTTGATCAAGAGCCATTCCAGCGGTCGAACCATGGTCCAGTTGCCGGCGGGGGAGCTGGAATACGTCGGGTTCGCCGCCTACCGCCTGAGCCTGGGTGAAACCCTGCCGGTGGCCGCCGGCGACAAGGAATTGTGCCTGGTGCTGCTCAGCGGGCGCATCAGCCTCAAGGGCGAAGCGCCGGGGCAGGGGGCCTTCGATTGGGACAACCTCGGTGATCGCCAGTCGGTGTTCGAGGACAAGTCACCCTATGCCGCTTACCTGCCGCCTGGCAGCCAGGCCCAGGTCACCGCGTTGAGCGATGTACAGATTGCCGTGTGCGCCGCGCCGGGGGCTGCGCAGAACAGTCATGGCCCACGGTTGATCCGCCCGGACAGCATGAAGCGCAGTGTGCGCGGCAAGGGCGCCAACACCCGTTATGTCTGCGACATCCTGCCCGACAGCGAGCCGGCCCATTCGCTGTTGGTGGTGGAAGTGCGTACGCCGTCGGGGCACTCCTCGAGCTACCCGCCGCACAAGCACGACACCGACGACCTGCCGCACCAGAGCTTCCTGGAGGAAACCTATTACCACCAGGTCAACCCGTCCCAAGGCTTCGTGTTCCAGCGGGTCTACACCGACGACCGCAGCATTGACCAGGCCATGGCCGTGGAGAACAGCGACCTGGTGGTGGTGCCCAAGGGTTACCACCCGGTCAGCGTGCCCTACGGGTACGAGTCGTATTACCTGAACGTCATGGCCGGCCCGAAGCGGGTCTGGCAGTTCCATAACGATCCGCAGCACAGCTGGCTGCTGGACCTCTGATTTCCAACATTCGCACGGAGAACAAGAACAATGAGTGACGCCCCGGTAGTAGGCCATTACCTCAACGGCCACGTGCAGGACCGCGACAGCACGCGGTTCGGCAATGTCTTCAACCCGGCCACCGGCGCGGTGCAGGCCCGGGTGGCCCTGGCCGAACCGGGCACCGTCGACGCGGCGGTGGCCTCGGCGCTGGCGGCGTTCCCGGCCTGGTCCGAGCAGTCGTCATTGCGACGTTCGCGGGTGATGTTCAAGTTCAAGGAACTGCTGGACCGGCACCACGACGAGCTGGCGCAAATCGTCAGCCGTGAACACGGCAAGGTGCTGTCCGACGCCCACGGCGAAGTCACCCGCGGCATCGAGATCGTCGAGTACGCCTGCGGTGCGCCAAACCTGCTCAAGACCGATTTCAGCGACAACATCGGCGGCGGCATCGACAACTGGAACCTGCGCCAACCCCTGGGCGTTTGTGCCGGGGTCACGCCGTTCAACTTCCCGGTGATGGTGCCGTTGTGGATGATTCCGCTGGCGCTGGTCGCCGGCAACTGCTTCATCCTCAAGCCTTCGGAGCGCGACCCGTCCGCCAGTTTGCTGATGGCCCGCCTACTGACCGAAGCCGGCCTGCCGGACGGTGTGTTCAACGTGGTCCAGGGCGACAAGATGGCGGTGGATGCGCTGTTGCAGCACCCGGACATCGAAGCGATTTCCTTTGTCGGCTCCACGCCGATTGCCGAGTACATCCACCAGCAGGGTACGGCGCACGGCAAACGTGTGCAGGCCCTGGGCGGGGCCAAGAACCATATGATCGTCATGCCTGACGCCGACCTCGACCAGGCGGCGGATGCCTTGATCGGCGCCGCCTACGGCTCGGCGGGTGAGCGCTGCATGGCGATTTCCATCGCCGTGGCGGTGGGTGATGTGGGCGATGAATTGATTGCCAAGCTGTTGCCGCGCATAGACCAGCTGAAGATCGGCAACGGCCAGCAACCCGGCACCGACATGGGGCCGCTGGTCACCGCCGAGCACAAGGCAAAAGTGGAAGGTTTCATCGACGCTGGGGTGGCCGAGGGCGCTCGCTTGATCGTCGATGGCCGTGGTTTCAAGGTGCCTGGCGCCGAGCAGGGCTTCTTTGTCGGGGCGACGCTGTTCGACCAGGTCACCGCCGAGATGAGCATCTACCAGCAGGAAATCTTCGGCCCGGTGCTGGGGATCGTCCGTGTACCGGATTTCGCCACGGCGGTGGCGCTGATCAATGCCCATGAATTCGGCAACGGCGTGTCGTGCTTCACCCGTGACGGCGGCATTGCCCGGGCGTTCGCCCGCAGCATCAAGGTGGGCATGGTCGGCATCAACGTGCCGATTCCGGTGCCCATGGCCTGGCACTCCTTTGGTGGTTGGAAGCGTTCGCTGTTCGGCGATCACCATGCCTACGGTGAAGAAGGCCTGCGTTTCTACAGCCGCTACAAAAGCGTGATGCAACGCTGGCCCGACAGCATTGCCAAGGGTCCTGAGTTCAGCATGCCGACTGCTCAATAACGCTTTTTTGAATGACTGCCGGAGGGAGAACAACAATGAACAAGCCCCTGCGTTTTGCCTTGAACCGAATGGTTGCGCCACGCCTGTCACTGCCCGCTTTCATCGACTTGGCCCTGGCATTGAAAACCGATGCCATCGAGATCCGCAACGATCTGAAGGGCGTCGAGATCGAAGACGGCATGCCGCCGGCCCGGGTGCGCGAGTTGTGCGAGGAGCGTGGCATCAAGGTGCTGTCGATCAACGCCCTTTACCCCTTTGACGTGTGGAACGAAGAACGCCGCGCCCAGGCCGTGCGGCTGGCCGACTACGCCCGCGAATGCGGCGCCGAGGGGCTGGTGATGTGCCCGCTCAACGACCGCGCCGACCCGCGCAGCGAGGCCGAGCGTGCGGCGGGGCTGCGTACGGCCCTCAGTGAACTGGCGCCGATCCTGCGCGCCTTTGGCATCTACGGTTTCATCGAGCCCCTGGGTTTCGAAGAGTGCTCGCTGCGCCGCAAACGCGCGGCGGTGGAAGCGATCAAGAGCATTGGCGGGCTGGATGTGTTCCGCCTGGTGCATGACACCTTTCACCATCATTTGGCCGGTGAACAGGAGTTCTTCCCCGAGCTGACCGGGCTGGTGCACATCTCCGGCGTCGAGGATGCCCAGGCGCCGCTGGCGACGATCCGTGACGGCCACCGAGTGCTGGTGGGCGCGGCCGACATCCTCGGCAATGCCGTGCAGATCGAGGCGCTGCGGGCCGGTGGCTACGAGGGCTACCTGTCCTTCGAGCCGTTCGCCGAGAGCGTCCATGACCTGGCCGACATTCGCCAGGCGTTGGGGGCGAGCATGAACCACCTGCAAAGCTCCCAGGCCTGACCCGATTCCCTGAACGCTGGAGAACCCCCTGTGGGAGCGAGCTTGCTCGCGATGACGGCGGCACACTCAACATCTGAGCTGCCTGACACACCGCTATCGCGAGCAAGCTCGCTCCCACACTTGACCGAGTTGCGTTTGAAAAGGTGCAAGCATGACCACAACACGACTGACCATGGCCCAGGCCCTGGTGAAATTCCTCGATAACCAGTACATCGAGGTCGATGGCGTTCAGAGCAAGTTTGTCGCCGGGGTCTTTACCATTTTTGGCCACGGCAACGTGCTGGGCCTGGGCCAGGCGCTGGAGCAGGACAGCGGCGACCTCGTAGTCCATCAGGGCCGTAACGAGCAAGGCATGGCCCATGCCGCCATCGGTTTTGCCAAGCAGCATCTGCGGCGCAAGATCTACGCCTGCAGCTCGTCGGTGGGCCCCGGTGCGGCGAACATGCTGACCGCAGCGGCCACCGCGACAGCCAATCGCATTCCGTTGCTGCTGTTGCCCGGCGATGTCTACGCCAGTCGCCAGCCAGACCCGGTGCTGCAGCAGATCGAGCAGTTCCATGACCTGAGCATCAGCACCAACGATGCCTTCAAGGCCGTGAGCAAATACTGGGATCGCATCAACCGCCCCGAGCAACTGATGACTGCTGCGATCCATGCGATGCGCGTGCTGACCGACCCGGCCGAAACCGGTGCGGTGACCCTGGCCTTGCCCCAGGACGTGCAGGCCGAAGCCTACGATTACCCGGATTACTTCCTGCAAAAACGTGTCCATCGCATTGACCGTCGCCCGGCCACTGAAGCGATGCTCGGCGATGCCCTGGCGCTGCTCAAGGGCAAGCGCCAGCCGTTGATCATCTGTGGCGGCGGCGTGCGCTACGCCGGTGCCAACGCCGCGTTGCAGGCCTTTGCCGAGCGCTTCGACATTCCGTTCGCCGAGACTCAGGCCGGCAAGAGCGCGGTGGTGTCCAGTCACCCGCTGAACGTCGGCGGTGTCGGCGAAACCGGTTGCCTGGCGGCAAACCTGCTGGCCAAGAAAGCCGACCTGATCATCGGTATCGGCACCCGCTACAGCGATTTCACCACGGCATCGAAATGGCTGTTCCAGCACCCGGATGTACAGTTCCTCAACCTCAACATCAGCCCGTGCGATGCGTTGAAGCTCGACGGCGTGCAATTGCTGGCGGACGCCCGTTCGGGACTGGAGGCATTGTCCGCTGCGATGGGCGACTATCGCGCCGAATGGGGCGGGCAGATCGCCGATGCCAAGGTCCAGCTGGACGCGGAAGTGGACCGGATCTATCAGGCGGATTTCCAGGCCGAGGATTTTGTCCCGGAAATCAACGATCACATGGACCCGGCGGTATTTCGCGAATTCATCGAACTCACCGGTTCCTGCCTGACCCAGAGCCGCGTGCTCGGCACCCTCAACCAGACCCTGGCGGATGACGCGATCATTGTCGCCGCCGCTGGCAGCCTGCCCGGCGACTTGCAGCGCAGCTGGCGCAGCAAGGGCGTGAACACCTATCACGTCGAGTACGGTTATTCGTGCATGGGCTACGAGGTGAATGCGGCGCTGGGGGTGAAGCTCGCCGAGCCCGACAAAGAGGTCTACGCCCTGGTGGGCGACGGCTCCTACATGATGCTGCACTCGGAGCTGGCGACCTCGATCCAGGAGCGACGCAAGATCAATGTGGTGCTGCTGGACAACATGACCTTCGGTTGCATCAACAACCTGCAAATGGAACACGGCATGGACAGCTTCGGCACCGAGTTCCGCTTTCGCAACCCCGAGACGGGCAAGCTCGATGGCGGTTTCGTGCCGGTGGACTTCGCCATGAGTGCCGCGGCCTATGGCTGCAAGACCTACAAGGTCAAGACCCTCGATGAGCTGCACACGGCCCTGGCCGATGCGCGGCGCCAGAGCGTCTCGACGCTGATCGATATCAAGGTTTTGCCCAAGACCATGATCCACAAATACCTGTCGTGGTGGCGGGTCGGCGTGGCGCAGGTGTCCACCAGCGCCCGCACCGATGCGGTCGCCAAGACCCTCAACGAACGACTGGCCAAGGCCCGTCAATACTGATTGCCCCAACACTACGAAAGGAGTTTTTCATGTCTTTGAAGCTGGGCGTCATCGGCACCGGGGCCATCGGCCAGGACCATATCCGTCGTTGCAGCCAGACCTTGCTCAACAGCCAGGTGGTGGCGGTGACCGACATCAACCTGCAACAAGCGGCCAAGATCGTTGCCGATCTCAAGCTGACCGCCGAGGTCTACCCCGACGGTCATGCATTGATCAAGGCGCCGGACGTGGAGGCGATCCTCGTCACCTCCTGGGGCCCCAGCCACGAAGAGTTCGTGCTGGCGGCGATTGCGGCGGGCAAACCGGTGTTCTGTGAAAAGCCCCTGGCCGTCACGGCCGAAGGCTGCCGCAAGATCGTCGAGGCTGAAATCGCCCACGGCAAGCGCCTGGTGCAGGTCGGTTTCATGCGCCCTTACGATGAAGGTTATCGCGCGCTGAAGGCGGTGATCGACAGCGGCCAGATCGGCGAACCGCTGATGCTGCATTGCGCCCACCGCAACCCGAGCGTGGGCGAAAACTACAAGACCGACATGGCGATCACCGACACCTTGATCCATGAGCTGGATGTGTTGCGCTGGCTGCTGGCCGATGACTACGTGTCGGTGCAGGTGGTGTTTCCGCGCAAGACCAGCAAGGCCCTGGCCCATTTGCGCGACCCGCAGATCGTCCTGCTGGAAACCGCCCGGGGCACGCGCATCGACGTCGAAGTGTTCGTCAACTGCCAGTACGGCTACGACATCCAGTGCGAAGTGGTGGGGGAGACCGGCATCGCCAAGCTCCCTGAACCGTCCCAGGTGCAATTGCGCAGTGGCGCGAAACTGTCGAATGCGATCCTGATGGACTGGAAGGACCGTTTCATCGCGGCCTACGACGTCGAATTGCAGGCCTTCATCGACGGCGTGCGCGCCGGGCAGGTGGGCGGGCCGTCGGCCTGGGATGGTTTTGCCGCAGCGGTGGCGGCGGATGCCTGTGTCCAAGCGCAGCAGAGTGGGCAGATCGTCAAGGTCGAACTGCCCGAGCGCCCGCGTTTCTACGGCTAACACCGTCCAAAAATGTGGGAGCGAGCTTGCTCGCGATAGCGGTGGGTCAGTCGACATTACTGCTGGAGGATCCGCCGCCTTCGCGAGCAAGCTCGCTCCCACAGTCGACCGCGTTTCCCCTGAAGGTACTCGGTCAAATTGTGGGAGCCGAGCTTGCTCGCGATGGCGGTGGATCAGCTTGCATTGATGCTGAATGTGCCGCCGTCTTCGCGAGCAGGCTCAGCTCCCACAGGGACTGCATTCAAACCGTGATCTAAGGAGTTTTCATGCGAATCGGACTAGTGGGCTACGGCAAGGGCGGGCGGTTTTTTCATGCGCCGCTGATCAGCAGCCTGCCCGGGGCTACGTTCGTCGGCGTGGTGACCCGGTCTGCCGAGCGGCGCCAGCAACTGGCGAGTGATTATCCGCACGTCCAAGCCTTTGACTCCCTCGAAGAATTGGTCGCAGCGGGCGTTGATGCGGTGGTGGTGTCCACGCCGCTGGACGGTCGCCCGGAGGTGGTGATGCAAGCCATCGAACTCGGCGTGGCGGTGGTCAGCGACAAGCCTTTTGCCTGGGATGCAGCACAGGCCGAGGCGATGGTGATGGCCGCCGAACAACACAACGTGCCGTTGAGCGTGTACCAGAACCGCCGCTGGGATTCGGATTTCCTGACCTTGCGCAAACTGCTGGCGTCAGGCGCCCTGGGGCAGGTCATTCGTTTTGAATCCAGCGTCGAGCGCTATTCGCCGGCCTCGGTCGGCAAAGGCAGCGGTGGCGGGTTCCTGCGCGATTTGGGCAGCCACCTGGTGGACCAGGCGCTGCAACTGTTCGGGCCGGTGGAGCGGGTCTACGCCGAGCTGGACTACCGCCAGCCCGGCCAGGTGTTCGACAACGGCTTCTTCATGTCCTTGACCCATGCCAGCGGCGTGATTTCCCACTTGAGCGGCAATTGCGTGCAAAACGCAGCGCGCCCGCGCTTTCGGGTCAACGGCACCCAGGGCTGCTATACCGTTGAAGGCCTGGACGGCCAGGAAGCCCAGGCGCTGGCGGGCCTGAGCCCGGCGACTGAGGGTGAACACTGGGGCGCTGAAGAGCATCGGCGCTGGGGCTGGTTCGAACACGGCACCGAGCGCGAGCGGGTGACCTCGGAGCGTGGCTGCTGGCTGGCGTTCTACCAACACCTGCAAACCGCGTTGCAGGGCGCTGGCCCGCTGCCGGTGGAGGCCCGTGATGCATTGGCGACCACGCGCATTCTTGATGCCGCCAGGCAGAGTGCCGAGCAGGGCGAAGTGGTGCGTTTATCGACGCCTGTCGGCCATGGAATAAAAAACGAATAAAATTCTAAAATTAGTTGATGTGGAAAATATTTTCCAATAAAGTCAATTCCAGGTTACCGACAATCCTGTCTGTCTCCCGCCAAGCCAGCCTTGAACGGATGCCAGACGAAACAAAAACAAGAAACACAGCTAGGTACCGTCGATGAAAACCTTCAGCCGCTCTGCGTTTCACCTGCCACATCTGCTGCGCCTGTCCGCAGTTCTCCCCCTGTTCGAATCCCTGTGTATCCAGCGTAACGGCGCCGTGGTGTGTTGCATGCCCGGCGCGCCCATCGTGCGTTTGCCCCGTTCCTGATCCGTCACGCCTTATCCATAAAACCAACAAAAAAGTGGAGAAAGACCGTTCATGAAGACCAAGACCCGTATCGCCTCGCTGGCTCTGTCGTTGATGCTCACCAGCGGCGCTGCCCTGGCGGACCTGAAGATCGGCGTCAGCATGTCCCAGTTCGATGACACCTGGTTGACTTACCTGCGCGAATCCATGGACAAGAAAGCCAAGTCCCTGCCGGACGGCGTCACCCTGCAGTTCGAAGACGCGCGCAGTGACGTGGTCAAGCAACTGAGCCAGGTGGAAAGCTTCATCAGCCAGAAAGTCGACGCGCTCATCGTCAACCCGGTGGACACCGCCGCGACCCAGCGCATCACCAAGGCCGCCGTGGCCGCCGGTATCCCACTGGTTTATGTCAACCGCCGTCCGGATGATCCGAAGTTGCCAGAAGGCGTGGTCACCGTGGCCTCCGATGACCTGGAAGCCGGCCGCATGCAGATGCAATACCTGGCCGACAAGATGGGCGGCAAGGGCGACATCGTGATCCTGCTGGGCGACCTGGCCAACAACTCCACCGCCAACCGCACCAAGGGCGTCAAGGAGGTGCTGGCCAAATACCCCAACATCAAGATCGAGCAGGAACAGACCGGTACCTGGTCCCGGGACAAGGGCATGACCCTGGTCAACGACTGGCTGACCCAGGGCCGCGAGTTCCAGGCCGTGGTGTCCAACAACGACGAGATGGCCATCGGCGCCGCCATGGCCCTCAAGCAAGCGGGCACCAAGAAGGGCAGCGTATTGATTGCCGGGGTCGATGGCACGCCGGACGGCTTGAACGCGATCAAGAAGGGCGAGATGGCCGTCTCGGTGTTCCAGGACGCCAAGGGTCAGGCCGACGGCTCGATCGATACGGCGGTGAAAATGGTCAAGAAACAACCGGTCGAGCAGTCCGTCTGGGTGCCGTACCGCCTGATCACGCCGGAAAACGTCGATCAGTTCAAGTGACGTTTGAAGTACCGGTCCCACCACAACAATAAACAGGCAAGGTTGCAACGCCGACCTTGCCGAGGGAGTACCTGATCATGTTCGCTTCAGCGACTGCTTCGAGCGCCCCGGCGATGACTTTCCGGCCGGACGCAATACCTGATGAACCGTATCTGCTGGAAGTCGTCAATGTCAGCAAAGGCTTTCCCGGCGTGGTGGCCCTGTCCGATGTACAACTGCGGGTACGCCCCGGTTCCGTACTGGCCCTGATGGGCGAGAATGGCGCGGGCAAATCCACCTTGATGAAAATCATCGCCGGTATCTACCAGCCGGACGCCGGCGAACTGCGCCTGCGCGGCAAGCCGGTGACGTTCGACACGCCGCTGGCGGCCTTGCAGGCCGGCATCGCGATGATCCATCAGGAACTGAACCTGATGCCCCACATGAGCATCGCCGAAAACATCTGGATCGGTCGCGAGCAGCTCAACGGCCTGCACATGGTCGACCATGGCGAGATGCATCGCTGCACCGCCCGCCTGTTGGAGCGCCTGCGTATCAAGCTCGACCCCGAGGAGCAGGTCGGCAACCTGAGCATCGCCGAGCGGCAGATGGTGGAGATTGCCAAGGCCGTGTCCTACGACTCCGACATCCTGATCATGGACGAGCCGACCTCGGCCATTACCGAGACCGAAGTCGCCCACCTGTTCTCGATCATTGCCGACCTCAAGTCTCAGGGTAAGGGCATCATCTACATTACCCACAAAATGAACGAGGTGTTTGCCATCGCCGATGAAGTGGCGGTGTTTCGCGACGGTGCCTACATCGGCCTGCAACGGGCCGACAGCATGGACGGTGACAGCCTGATTTCGATGATGGTCGGGCGCGAACTGAGCCAGTTGTTCCCGGTACGGGAGCAACCCATCGGCGATTTGGTGCTGTCGGTGCGCGACTTGAGCCTGGACGGCATCTTCAAAGGCGTGTCCTTCGACCTGCATGCCGGGGAGATCCTGGGCATCGCCGGGTTGATGGGCTCGGGCCGGACCAACGTGGCCGAGGCGATTTTCGGCGTGACCCCGAGTACCGGCGGCGAAATCCTGCTGGACGGCCAACCGGTGCGCATCAGCGACCCGCACATGGCCATCGAGAAAGGCTTCGCGCTGTTGACCGAGGACCGCAAGCTCAGTGGCCTGTTCCCGTGCCTGTCGGTGCTGGAAAACATGGAGATGGCCGTGCTGCCCCATTACGTGGGCAACGGCTTCATCCAGCAGAAAGCCCTGCGCGCCTTGTGTGAGGACATGTGCAAGAAGCTGCGGGTCAAGACCCCGTCGCTGGAACAGTGCATCGACACCTTGTCTGGCGGCAACCAGCAGAAAGCGTTGCTGGCCCGCTGGCTGATGACCAACCCGCGCATCCTGATCCTCGACGAGCCGACCCGTGGCATCGATGTCGGTGCCAAGGCCGAGATCTACCGGCTGATTTCCTACCTCGCCAGCGAAGGCATGGCGGTGATCATGATTTCCTCGGAGCTGCCGGAAGTACTGGGCATGAGCGACCGGGTCATGGTGATGCACGAAGGCGACCTGATGGGCACCCTCGACCGCAGCGAAGCGACCCAGGAACGAGTCATGCAATTGGCTTCAGGCCTGTCCTGATGCCCGTCAGTCCAGATAAAAAAGGTGAATGGTTATGAACGCGATACTGGAAAACAAACCCGCGGCCGCACCGGCCAGGGCACGCCGGCGACTGCCGACGGAACTGAGTATCTTCCTGGTGCTGATCGGCATCGGCCTGGTGTTCGAAATGTTCGGCTGGATCATGCGCGACCAGAGTTTCCTGATGAACTCCCAGCGCCTGGTGCTGATGATCCTGCAAGTGTCGATCATCGGCCTGCTGGCCATCGGCGTGACCCAGGTGATCATCACCACCGGTATCGACCTGTCGTCCGGCTCGGTGCTGGCGCTGTCGGCGATGATTGCCGCCAGTCTGGCCCAGACTTCTGACTTCGCCCGGGCGGTGTTTCCCTCCTTGACGGACTTGCCGGTGTGGATACCGGTGGTGGCGGGGCTCGGCGTAGGGCTGCTGGCCGGGGCAATCAACGGCAGCATCATCGCCGTTACCGGTATTCCGCCGTTCATTGCCACCCTCGGCATGATGGTCTCGGCCCGTGGCCTGGCGCGCTACTACACCGAAGGCCAACCGGTGAGCATGCTGTCCGATTCCTATACCGCCATCGGGCATGGGGCGATGCCGGTGATCATCTTCCTGGTGGTGGCGGTGATCTTTCACATCGCGCTGCGCTACACCAAGTATGGCAAGTACACCTACGCCATCGGCGGCAACATGCAGGCGGCGCGCACATCAGGCATCAACGTCAAGCGCCACCTGGTGATCGTCTACAGCATTGCCGGGTTGCTGGCGGGGTTGGCCGGCGTGGTGGCCTCGGCGCGGGCGGCGACGGGGCAGGCGGGCATGGGCATGTCCTATGAACTGGACGCGATTGCCGCGGCCGTGATCGGCGGCACCAGCCTGGCGGGCGGGGTGGGGCGCATCACCGGCACCGTGATCGGGGCGCTGATCCTTGGGGTGATGGCCAGCGGTTTCACCTTTGTCGGTGTCGATGCCTACATCCAGGACATCATCAAAGGGCTGATCATCGTGGTGGCGGTGGTCATCGACCAGTACCGCAACAAGCGCAAACTCAAACGCTGAGCCCCGGGAAGTTGTGACAAAGCGCCACGCCTGACCCGCGTGGCGTTGCCATTTGTCTTCTGAATACAGCTATTGCACCGAATTTCTTGTTATAAACGCACTCCGATGACTGCCAAAAGCCTGTCAGAGAACATTTGAAGGGGTTGTCGGACATTTTCCCTATGTTTTCAGTTGCTGAGGCCTCGACTCGGCCTTAGACTGCCGCCCCTCGTAAATTGAGTGCCGGGTGGCGCTTGGAATCGGCGGCGCCTTCCTGATGAGCGTGGCAGCTGCGCTGCGGGACGCTCCATAATTCGCCTTAATGCACGTTTTTTTATAGAGATATCAATGACAAAGGAAAAGTTGCTGGCCATGCCGGCGGATGACTACATGAATGCCGAGCAGCTGGCTTTCTTCACCAAGCTGTTGCAGAACATGAAAGTCGAAACCCACGAGCGCATCGAACAGAACCGAATCGCCATTGAGAGCCTGGACACCCCGGCTGACCCGGCGGACGCTGCTTCCGTAGAAGAAGAGCGTACCTGGCTGGTCAACGCCATCGATCGCGACCAGCGCATGCTGCCTCAGTTGGAGCAGGCCCTGGACCGCATCAACGACGACAGCTTCGGCTGGTGCGACGACAGCGGCGAGCCGATCGGCCTCAAGCGCCTGCTGATCAGCCCGACCACCAAGTACTGCATCGAAGCCCAGGAACGTCACGAACAGATCGACAAGCACCAGCGTCAGGCCTGATTCGGGTTTTCCAAAAAAAGATCGCGACCTTTTGACGAAGGCCGCGATCTTTTGCTTTCGCCCGTGCTCGTTCGTCTACTCCCGTTGATCTGCTGCAAGAACGCGACTAATGGACCATGGATAATGGCTCTGTAGTGGCGTTTAATGCGGTTATAACAACGAGAATGTGGGTGACGAACATGGCGACAGACGGAACGCTGACGGGTGCGGTGCCGGCCTCGGTACCTGAGACAAAAAGCACGGCGCGCTGGCTGACGCCGACCTTGCAGAGTCTCGCCCTGGCATTGCTGGTGTGCGGCATGGCCCTGGGCGGCTGGTCGCTGTACCTGGGCCTGCCGCTGGTCATGCTCATCGTCTGGTTGCCGCGCCTGCGTTCGCGCGTGGCCGCGGCGCCCGCACTCGCGACCGACGCACTGGCCGAGCTGACCCGCGACCTGTCCTACACCACCAGCCATAACGCGCTGTCAGCGGCCGGTGTCGCCTATTCGGTCAAGCAACTGGCCGGCAAGGTCCAGTCCCAACTCGACGCGGCGGCGCAGATCGTCAGCAATGCCGAATCGATGATCGCCACCGAGCAAGCCACTTCGCAACTCAGCCAGCAAGCCCTGAGCGCCGCCAGCGAGGCCCATCGCAGCAGCCTGGCCGGGCGCAGCGAGCTGGTGGAGTCCATCAGCCGCATGCACCAGCTCAGCCAGCGCGCAAACGACAGCCGCGAGTTGATCGAGGCCTTGAGTGTGCGCAGCGATGAAATCCAGCGGGTCAGCCTGGTGATCCAGTCGATCGCCAGCCAGACCAACCTGCTGGCGCTGAACGCGGCCATCGAGGCGGCGCGGGCCGGAGAGCATGGCCGTGGGTTCGCGGTGGTGGCCGATGAGGTTCGTGGCCTGGCCGGGCGCACGGCTGCGGCGACCGGCGAGGTCGGGGTGATGGTGGCCGACATCCAGCAGCGCACCGCCCAGGTGGTGGAGCAGATTCGTCAACTGGCCGCTGACCTGGACATTGGCGTGCAGCAGGTTGAGCATACCGGCCAGCATCTGGAAAACATCGCCCGGCTCGCCGCCGGCGTCGAAACCCAGGTCAGCGCCATCGCCGAAGGCACCGACACCAATCGCGAACAACTCGACAGCCTGTTCCACGCCATCGAGCAGATGCGCGGCGATCTGTCCATCAGCGACCAGCAGACCCAGCGCCTGGCCGAGGCGGCCGTGCAAATGGAAGGTCAGGCCGAAACCATCAGCGAACGCCTGGCCGAGGTGGGCCTCGACGATTATCACCAACGGGTCTACGACCTGGCGCGGGAAGGGGCGAGCCAGATCGCTGCGCAGTTCGAAGCCGATATCGACCAGGGCCGTGTCAGCCTGGAGGACCTGTTCGACCGTAACTACCAGCCGATACCCAATACCCAGCCAGCCAAATTCCAGACCCGTTTCGACCGTTACACCGACCAGGTACTGCCAGCGATCCAGGAGCCCTTGCTTGCCCGGCATGAGGGCCTGGTGTTTGCGATTGCCTGCACCCAGCAGGGCTACGTGCCGACCCATAACAAGGTCTTCAGCCAGCCGCTGACCGGCGATCCCCAGGTGGACACGCTGAATAACCGCACCAAGCGCAAGTTCTCCGACCGCACCGGGATCCGCTGCGGCAGCCACCAGCAACCTGTACTGCTCCAGACCTACACCCGCGATACGGGGGAGTTGATGCACGATCTCTCGGTTCCGATCATGCTCAAGGGACGTCATTGGGGTGGTTTGCGCCTGGGCTACAAACCCGAGAAGCCGCGCTAGGCTGTGGGAGCAAAGCTTGCTCGCGATGCAGGCGCCTCGGTTCCCTGGAAAACCGCGTCGTCTGCATCGCGAGCAAGCTTTGCTCCCACAGGTAAATCCCCCTCGCCACAAAAAGCGGTGGTGGCTCTTGAGGCTACTTGCCGTCGTGCAGACGCACGTTCAACTGATCCACCAGCACCGCCTCTTCGCCGTCGGCGAGCAGCCATTCCCGGAGCAGGTCTTTTTGCTGGTCCGACCAGAAATCGGCCTCCACCAGCTTGATCTCCGGGGCCAGCGGGTGGGCGATGATGAAATCGTCGATGGCCTTGTCGTCGGAGGGCAGGCCCAGTTGGTCGAACAGGGTCTTGAGTTCGTGGGAAGGTTGTTCCATGGGAGTCTCCTTTTGGCGGGGCACCGTCGTGGCGCCTCGGTGCTTCCCTTTATCTGAGGCAAGCGGTCATCAGGAGTTCGATCGGGCTCAGGCTTTCAGGGCCCCTTCATCCACGGCGGCCTTCAACGCCTTGGCGGCTTCCCTGGCAGCCTCGGCAGCGATCTCCGCAGTCTTGAACCAGCGATCCTTCTCGACCTGGTGGCAACTGACGGTAGTCAAGGGTGGCTTGGCGCGCATAACGATGACGGCCTGGAACTCGCCTTCGACTTCTCTGGCTTCGCCCCGGATAAAAAATTCGCCGATATCAAATTCCGTCACGTCGCGCCTTCTCCTCGAAGTCATGCTATGGGTGCGCGATCCGTCGATGGGCGACGGCTTCGCTGGGCGGGCAGTATGGCAGCAGTTGCCCGTCGACGGCTGAGTTAAGTCATGGACGGGCATAGATGAGCTCAGGCGCTGTGTTCGAGACGCCTGGCCAGGCAGCAGGCTTCGTTATGATCGGTTCGGAATCCTCTTACACGTCCGGTCGATGTTTCCTCAATGTGAAAAAAACACTTACCGGCCAGAACCACCCGATAACGCGGCTGTATCAACGAAATAGGCAGGCAATCGACCCCGTCGAAGCTGTCAGCTGTATCGACGATGCAAGGTGGGAAGGGGTGGGGCAGGGTTGTGAAAGTGGCCATGTGAATTCCTTTTCTATGGTTTACCGACGAATTGCCGAGTACTTCGAGTAGTCTCCACGCCTTCGGCTGCTCTAGAATCGGCAGTGTCGTGTGGACGGCTGCGCCTATCTAAAGCAATTTTTTTTGGGCTTGATGTCAGAAAAATGCTTTTTTAAGTGAGAAATTTCCCTAAAGTTAGTAGTCCCATCTTTTCCGATGCTCAGAGTGGCTTTTTCCTTCAGCCTCTGGCGACCCCCCGGGAAAGACGGCGAGAGCGGCAACCTTTAGTCTGCTCTCGGCCCGGGACAGGGCGCGCCGTTCACTTCGAATTTCAATTACAGGTCCATTACGACACTACAGTCGGCACGGGTTCTCGTGGTCCGTCCTTTGTGCAGGGCGGGCCTTTTTCAAAAATGGGGATGTTTCCTTGGCAGTAAGTAATCTCGACATGCATGCGTTATTCGTACTTGGTGACCTGCGGGCAAAACTGGTCAAACTCTTCCAGTCACGTTTCGTCTACATCACCGAGCAGACCGCCGAAGGTATTTATGTCGCCGAAATCGACACCGAGTCGGCCCTGGTGGTCGATGACAAGCCCAGGCTCGAACTCAAGGTCGGTGATCATTTTCGCGCAGCGGTGTTGCCCAGCCGCGAAGGTGGCAAGTTTGAAATCCGCTTTCGCGAAATCAAGCTGACAGTCTATGGCCTTGGCGATTACGCCTTCGTCACGACCCCCGGTGGTCAGGCAATCCTGTTCAAGGAAGGCCACAGCGTGGTGACCGTGTTTGCGGCCAACGAACAACTGCAAGAAGGCTTGACCAAGACCCTGAAGGCGGTCACCGCCAAGGCCGCCAAGTGGCGCAAGGGCGAACTGGTGACCTTCAAGGCCAGCGAGTGATCGCTTCCGGACCGCTGAAAAGCGCGTAGGCATCGGGCTTGCGGGGGGCTGTGCGCCCAAACCGCTGACAGTTTCGCAAGATCTCGCTGGAACCTCGGCTACAGTCAATTGACTGAACTATTCAGGGCTTGCGTTCGGTTACGCAGGGCCGTTCAGCTATTGCTGTATCTGGCATGAGGTGCAAAGCATGAAACGAGTTCGACAGTGGCTGGCTGCCTGGGCCACCTTCGCGGTGTTGGTTTCACCCCTTCCGGCGTCGGCCGCCACAGCGCCGATCCACTTTGCCGACTTGAACTGGGAAAGTGGCAGCCTGATCACCGATATCCTGCGGATCATCGTCGAAAAAGGCTACGGGTTGCAGACCGACACATTGCCGGGCACCACCATTACCCTGGAAACCGCCCTGTCCAATAACGACATCCAGGTGATCGGCGAGGAGTGGGCCGGCCGCAGCCCGGTGTGGGTCAAGGCCGAGGCCGAAGGCAAGGTGGTCGCCTTGGGCGATACGGTCAAAGGCGCGACGGAAGGCTGGTGGGTGCCCGAGTACGTCATCAAGGGCGACCCGGCCAAGGGCATCAAGCCCCTGGCGCCGGACCTGCGCAGCGTCGAAGACCTGACGCGCTACAAGCATGTGTTCAAGGACCCGGAGAGCCCCGACAAGGGTCGCTTCCTCAATAGCCCCATTGGCTGGACTTCCGAGGTGGTCAACAAACAGAAGCTCAAGGCGTATGGCCTGTCTGACAGCTACGTGAATTTTCGCAGCGGTTCGGGGGCGGCGCTGGATGCGGAAATCAGCTCGACGATCCGCCGGGGCAAGCCGATCCTGTTTTATTACTGGTCGCCCACGCCACTGCTCGGGCGCTTCAAGCTGGTGCAGTTGCAAGAGCCGCCGTTCGATGCCGAGGCCTGGAAAACCCTGACCGACGCCGATAACCCCAACCCGAAGCCCACCCGTTCACTGGCCTCGAAACTGTCGATTGGCGTCTCTGCCCCGTTCCAGAAGCAATACCCGGATATTGCCGAGTTCTTCAGCAAGGTCGATTTGCCCATCGAACCGTTGAACAAGGCCCTGGCCGACATGAGCGAGAAGCGCACCCCGCCCCGCGAAGCCGCCGAGGCGTTCCTCAAGGCGCATCCGCAGGTCTGGCAGGCCTGGCTGCCCAAGGAGGTGGCGGACAAGGTCTCCGCCGGTCTGTAGGGCAGCGCGCGTGCCGGCAGGTTGAACTCTTGATCCTGGGCAATGAGTCATTCGCTGGAAACTGGCAACCTACGCCCGTCCAGCGAAATGCCAAATTCAAGCTAGGATGATTGTTCAACCTTTTTCAGGAGGCTGGCGAATGACGCTTTTATTGGCTCGGTCGCTGGTCGCAGTGTTTGCGACCATCAGCTTGATTCATATGTATTGGGCCCTGGGTGGGCGGTGGGCGACCAAGGCAGTGGTGCCTCAGGTGCCGGTGAAGCAGGGGGAGGCGTTGCGACCGGCGTTCGATCCCTCGGGCTGGCTGACCTTGCTGGTGGCCCTGGCACTGCTGATGGTGGCGCTGCTGGTGTGCCTGCGGGTCGGCCTGCTGGCGCAGCCGGTCACCCATCGGGCGTTGCAGTGGCTGATCAGCGCGATTGCCTTGCTGATGTTCGCCCGGGCCATTGGCGAGTCGGAGCTGGTGGGCTTCTTCAAGGAGGTCAAGGACTCGACATTTGCCAGGCTCGACACCTGGGTCTATTCGCCATTGTGCGTGGTGCTTGGGGCCGGGTTGCTGGCGGTGGCGTGGACCTGAGTTTCATATCGATTGTTCCCACGCTCCTGCGTGGGAACGTCGCCAGGGACGCTCCGCGTTCCGCTTCTGGAAGGTGACGCAGAGCGTCACGGGATGCATTCCCACGCGGAGCGTGGGAACGATCAACGTATCTGTCAGTCGTTTCGGCGACTGCTCACTTCCGCCGGCACATCATCCCCAGCCATGCGCTTGCGGAACAACGCCGCTCGGGCCAGCAGCAGGGTGGTCACCGGGACGGTGATGGACAACAGGATCGGTATCAGCCAGGCGTGCAACACCGGCCCGGATTTGAGCGCCGAAAAATACACGATCGAAGCCAGTGCCACGCACCAGGCGCCCAGTGTGGATGCCAGGGCCGGAGGGTGCATGCGCTGGAAGTAATCCTTCAACCGCACCAGGCCGATTGCCCCGGCCAGGGCGAAGAGGCTGCTGAGCACCAGCAGGATCGCCACCGGGATTTCCACCCACATCGACAGTTCGCCGGTCATTCGATCACCTCGCCCCGCAGCAGGAACTTGGCCAGGGCAAACGAGCCGACGAAGCCGAACAGGGCGATCAGCAGCGCCGCCTCGAAATAGGTGTCACTGGCATAACGGATGCCCAGCACCAGCATCATCAGCATCGCCACGATGTACAGATAGTCCAGGGCCAATACCCGGTCCTGGGCCGAGGGTCCCTTGAACAGCCGCCACAGGGTCAACACCATCGCCAGGGAGAACAGGAACAGGCTCAACAGGATCGCATTGGACAGCAAGGGGCTCATTGGAAAATCTCCATCAACGGGCGCTCGTAGGTGGCCTTGAAATGCGCGATGAATGACGCCTCGTCTTGCAGATCGAATACATGCATCAGCAGGATGCTGCGGTCCAGGGCCAGTTCCGACCAGACCGTCCCCGGAATCACCGTGGTGATCATCGACAGCGCGGCCAGGCCGTTGGCGTCGTGCAGGTCCAGCGGCACCTTGATGAACCGCGAGCGAGGCGGGCGGCGGCCAGCGTTGAGCACCCCCCAGGCCACCGCCACGTTGGACACCAGCACATCACGGCCCACCAGCAGGAACAAGCGCAACACCACCCATGGTCGGCGGATACGGATGGGCCGTGGGCGCAACGGGCGCATCAGCAACGGGGCCAGGAAGCCCAGTGCAGCGCCGAGCAGCAGATGGCCGGCGCTGACGGACACGTTCAACACCAGCCACAGTAACCACAGCGCCAGGGACAACCACGGGGCGGGAAACAGGCACTTCATGGCTGCACCTCCGACAAGGCGGCGCGGGTCTCTGGGTTGGGCACGGCGCGGGTGGCGAGTACCGACATCACATAATGTTCCGGGTTGTTCAGCGCATCGGCAGCGGATTGGGTGTAGCGCAGCAACGGCTCGGCCTTGAAAGTCAGGGCGATGCCCAGGCCCAGCAAAAGGATGATCGGCAGGCATTCGAACGGCCGCAGCAACGGCGATGGGCGTTCCTGGGGCGTCCAGAAACGTTGGATGCCTAGGCGTGAAAAGGCAATCAGCGAGGCCAGCCCCGAGAGGATCAGCAAGGCCAACAGGCCCCACGCCTGGTTTGATACCGACTCCCCGCCGCTGGCTCCGAAGCCTTGGGGATTGAGCAAGGCGCTCAGCAGGCTCAGCTTGCCGATGAACCCCGACAACGGCGGCATGCCGATAATCAACAGCGCACAGAAGATAAAGCTCAAGCCAAGGAAGGCCATGGTCCAGGGAATCACTTGCCCGACCACGGCTTTCTGCTCGTCATCGAGGTTGATGCCCTTGGGTGGCTGCAAGGATTCCAGCGGTCGCGGCAACGTGTCGAAGTCGTCGTCCAGGGCCAGTTCATTGGCCGAGCGCGAGCGTTCGATCAGCTCGGCCAGCAAGAACAGCGCGCAGAGCGCCAGGGTCGAACTCACCAGGTAAAACAGCGCCGCGCCCACCAGGTTGGGTTGGGCGAAGCCGATGGCCGACAACAGGATCCCGGCCGAGACCAGGATGCTCAGGCTCGCCATGCGCTCCAGGCGTTGGGCCGCCAGAATGGCGATGGCGGCGCAGACGATGGTCGCCATGCCGCCGTAGACCAACCAGTCGGCGCCGAAATACGCCGAGGCGCCGGCCTGGCCGGAGAACAGCAACGTCCACAGGCGCAGGATCGTGTAGACGCCGACCTTGGTCATGATCGCAAACAGCGCCGCCACCGGTGCGCTGGCGGCACTGTAGGCCGGCACCAGCCAGAAGTTCAGCGGCCACATGCCGGCCTTGGCCAGGAACGCCACCGCAAGGATGCCTGCGCCGGCGTGCAGCAAGCCGCGGTCGGCCTCCGGCACCAGCGGGATTTTCAGGGCCAGGTCGGCCATGTTCAACGTGCCGGTGACGCCATAGATCAGCGCTGCGCCGATCAGGAACAACGACGAGGCCAGCAGATTGATGGAAATGTAATGCAGGCCCGACGACACCCGCGCCCTGCCCGAACCGTGCAGCATCAAGCCGTAGGAGGCCGCCAGCAATACCTCGAAAAACACGAACAGGTTGAACAGGTCCGCCGTCAGGAAGGCGCCGTAGAGGCCCATCAGCTGGATCTGGAACAGCGCATGGAAACTCGCCCCGGCGCGGTCCCAGCGGGCCATGGCGAAGAGCAGGGCGCTGACGCCGATGATGCCGGTCAGCACCAGCATCAGCGCCGACAGGCGATCGACCACCAGGACAATGCCGAACGGCGCCTGCCAGTTGCCGGGCAGGTACACACCAATGGACGCGGGCAGGGCCTGGTCCTGGGTCCAGTACAGCAACAGCACGGCGATGCCCAGGCCCAGCAGGCTGGAAAGCAGATTGATCCGTGCCTTGAGCGGGCGGTGTTTCTCGCCCAGCATCAGCATCAACGCAGCGGTCAGCAGCGGCAGCAGGATGGGCGCGGCGATCAGATGGGGCGTCAATATCATTCCTTGGGCTCCCGACCGTCCACATGGTCGGTGCCGGTCAGGCCCCGGGACGCCAGCAGCACCACCAGGAACAGCGCGGTCATGGCGAAGCTGATCACGATGGCGGTCAGCACCAGCGCCTGGGGCAGCGGGTCGGTGTAGTGCAGAAGGTCCTGGGGTACGCCGTCCTTGATGATCGGTTCCTTGCCGATGAACAGGCTGCCCATGCTGAAGATGAACAGGTTGACGCCGTAGGACAGCAGGCACAGGCCCATGACCACCTGGAAGGTCCGTGGCCGCAACACCAGCCAGACACCGGAGGCGGCCAGTACGCCGATTGCGATTGCGATGACTTCTTCCATCAGGCGGTGGCTCCTTTGACGGGGGCGACGGGTTTGGCTTGCAGGCCAGGCTTATGGGCCCGAACCGATTGGTGCGCCAGGGCGGTGAGGATCAGCAGGGTGGAGCCGACCACCACGGCGTACACGCCGATGTCGAAAAACAGCGCGCTGGCCACATGGAGATCACCCAGCAGCGGTAATTCAAAATGCCAGGTGTGGGTGGTCAGGAACGGATAACCCACGGCCATCGCCCCCAGGCCCGTGGCGGTGGCGAACAACAGCCCGGTGCCCATCCAGCGCAGCGGTCGCAGGCTCATTTGCGCCTCGACCCACTGGGTGCCGGCAACCATGTACTGCAGGATGAACGCCACCGACATCACCAACCCGGCCACGAAGCCGCCACCGGGTTGATTGTGGCCACGCATGAACAGGTAGAACGACACCACCAGGGCGATCGGCAGCAGCAGGCGCACCAGCACCGACGGCACCATCATGAAACCCAATGCGGTGTCGCTGGCATGGCGCGGGTTGACCAGGTCGGTGACCACGTCCGGCGCCAGCAGGCGCTGTTGTGCCGGCAGCTGCATGCTTTCCTTTGGCGGGCGGAAACGCCGCAGCAGGGCGAACACCGCCAGGGCCACCGCCACCAGCACGGTGATTTCCCCGAGGGTGTCGAAGCCGCGGAAGTCCACCAGCATCACGTTCACCACATTGCTGCCGCCGCCTTCGGGCAGGGCCCGGCTCAAGTAGAACGAAGAAATGTCGTTGGGCGTCTGGCGCGTGAGCATCGCATAGGACAACAGCGCCATGCCGCCGCCGACGGCGCTGGACAGCAGCAAGTCCCGCAGGCGCCGGATGCGCGCGCGCCGCTCGCTGTTGGGCAGAGGCGAGACGTCCTCGATCCGCCGTGGCAGCCAGCGCAGGCCCAGCAGGATCAGCACGGTGGTGACCACTTCCACCACCAGCTGCGTCAAGGCCAGGTCGGGGGCGGAGAACCAGACGAAGGTCACGCAGGTCATCAGGCCGCAGACGCTGACCATGGTCAGGGCCGCGAGCCGGTGGTACTTGGCCTGCCAGGCCGCGCCCAGGGCACAGGCGATTGCCAGCAGCCACAGGGTGACGAAGACGATGGAGCCGGGGATCTTCGGCCGGTCGCCCCAGACCAGCGTGCTGTGCAGCATCGGGATCAGCCCGGCGAGCACCGCAGCGAGGACCAGCCAGAACAACTGGGCCTGCAGGCGGCGGGTGCTGATCCGTTGTTCCAGGCGCCGGCCCTGGCGCATCATCAGCACCAGGCAACGTTCGAACAGGCGCTTGCCGCTGAGTCGGCCAATGAACGGCGGGTGCGTGATGTACCCTTGCCGGAACTGATTGCGCAGCAGCAGGTACAGGACGATGCCACCGGACATGGCCACCAGGCTCATGATCATCGGTGCATTCAGGCCGTGCCAGATTGCCAGGCTGTACTGCGGCAGCGTGCCGCCCACCACCGGCAACGCGGCGGCCGCGAGCAGCGAGCCGACCACCTGGGCCGGAAAAATCCCCACCAACAGGCAGGTGAACACCAGCAACTCCACTGGCGCTCGCATCCAGCGCGGTGGTTCGTGAGGGGTATGGGGCAGGTCGGTGGCGGTGGGGCCGAAGAACACATCCACGGTGAACCGCAAGGAGTAGGCGACGCTGAAGGTCCCGGCGATGGTGGCGATGATCGGCAGCGCCAGTTCGACCCAGGCCGTGGCGGAAATGAACACGGTCTCGGCGAAGAACATTTCCTTGGACAGGAAACCGTTGAGCAACGGCACCCCGGCCATCGCCGCGCTGGCGACCATGGCCAGGGTCGCGGTGAACGGAATCAGCCGTACCAGGCCGCTGAGCTTGCGAATGTCGCGGGTGCCGCTTTCGTGGTCGATGATCCCGGCGGCCATGAACAGCGACGCCTTGAAGGTGGCGTGGTTGAGGATATGAAACACCGCCGCCACGGCCGCCAGTGGACTGTTCAGGCCCAGCAGCAGGGTGATCAGCCCGAGGTGGCTGATGGTGGAGTAGGCCAGCAGGCCCTTGAGGTCGTTCTGGAACATCGCGCAGTAGGCGCCAAGCAGCAACGTACAGGCCCCCGCGCCGCCGACGATGTAGAACCATTCTTCACTGCCCGACAGCGACGGCCATAACCGCGCCAACAGGAACACCCCGGCCTTGACCATGGTCGCCGAGTGCAGATACGCCGACACCGGCGTGGGGGCTGCCATGGCATGGGGCAGCCAGAAGTGGAACGGAAACTGAGCGCTTTTGCTCAAGGCGCCGATCAGGATCAGCGGCAACAGGATGGGGTAGAGAGCATGGGCACGGATCAGGTCGCCAGCGGCGAGGACCTTGTCCAGCTCATAGCTGCCCACCACATGGCCGAGCAGCATCACCCCGGCCAACAGGCAAAGCCCGCCAGCCCCGGTCACCATCAACGCCATGTAGGCACCGCGTCGAGCGTCGGCGCGGTGGTGCCAGTAACCGATCAGCAGGAACGAGAACAGGCTGGTCAGTTCCCAGAAAAACACCATCTGGATCAGGTTGCCGGAGATCACCAGCCCGAGCATGGCGCCCATGAACGCCAGGAAAAACGCGAAGAAGCGCGGCACCGGATCGTCCGGCGACATGTAGTAGCGAGCATACAGCGACACCAGCGTGCCGATGCCCAGCACCAGCAACGAAAACAGCCAGGCGAACCCGTCCAGGCGCAATACGAAATCCAGGCCCAGGCTGGGCAACCAGGTGTAGTGCTCGCGGATCACGCCACCGTCGGCAATCTGCGGGTACAGCAAGGCCACCTGAACCGTGCCGGCCAGGGCGACGAGGCCGGCCAGCAGTGATTCGGCGTTACGGGCGTTATGCGGCAGCAGCGCCGCGACACAGCTGCCGATGAAGGGCAAAAGCAATAGAACTATCAGTGACATAGGCTTCTATTCGGCGGGAGGTTGTGAGGGATCATACGTGGCGTATTCCCGATCACCAACCGTGAGGGTGTCGCAGAATCCTACAAGGGAGGTGGAGTTTTCTTACTTTGCGCCCTACACATCACCCGTGGCGAGGGAGCTTGCTCCCGCTGGGCTTGTGTAGGAGCTGCCGAAGGCTGCGATCTGTTGATCTTTGATTTTTCGCTTGAGACTCAAGTGTCTGGGGAAAGATCGCAGCCTCGTTGCACTCGACAGCTCCTACACAGGTTCAATCACCGGCCTCACTGCTCGCGCTCAAGCCCCTCATCCACCTCGACAACCCCTTTGCTCCGTGTCTTCAGCTCACTGACGATCACCGCCGCCACGATCAGTGCCGCGCCGAACAAGGCAATCGCTGGCAGCCGTTCGCCCGCCAGGCGCCCGGCGATGCCGGCCCACACCGGCTCGCCGGCATAGATCAGCGTGGCGCGGGTCGGCGAGACGCTTTTCTGTGCCCAGTTCATCGCCACCTGGATCGCTGCGCTCGCGGCGCCCAGGCCCACGGCGCTGACCAGCAGCAACATGGAAAAATCCGGGATCTTTTCCTGGGTCGGCACCACCATCAGGAAGGCCAGCACGGCGGTGCTTGCCAGTTGCACCACGGTCACCCGGCGCACATCGACCTGGCCGGCATAGGCGCTGATCAGGATGATCTCGGCGGCGATTGCGATGGCGCTGATCAACGTGGCGATTTCACCGGGGCTGAAATTCAGCGAGGCCCCGGCCGGGCCCGACACCAGCATCAGCCCGGTGAACGCCAGCATTATGCCGAGGCTGGGCATCAAGCCAGGCCGACGGCCCAGCACCAGCCATTGCAGCAAGGGCACGAATGGCACGTATAACGCGGTGATGAACGCCGACTGGCTGCTGGGGATGGTTTGCAGGCCGACGGTCTGCAGGCCGTAGCCGAGCATGATCGCCACGCCGATGAAGCACCCGGCCTTGAGTTCGAACAGCGTCAGCTCGCGCAGATGCTTCCAGGAGAACAGCGCGACAAACGCGGCCGCGGCGGCAAAGCGCAGACCGACGAAAAACATCGGCCCACTGACCGTCATGGCATGCTGCACCAGCAGGAAAGTCCCACCCCAGATCATGGTAATCAGCACCAGCACGCATTCGGCCTTGCTGAACCTTGAGAAACGGGGGGAAGCTTGTGGGGAATTCACCGATGCCATGACCTTGCGCGCTACTTGAGGCGGACGCACAATGCGCCCGAAGTTGGGCAGTATAATGCGCAACCCAGCCATGTGAGCAATATAGTGCACAAAGAATCCGGCCAGCGGGCGTCCGTCCTGCAACACGTCAGCCAGAACGTCCGTCGTCTGCGGCATGCCGCCGAGCTCAGCCAGACGGCGCTCGCCGAGCTGTCGGGGGTCAGCCGGCGAATGCTGGTGGCCATCGAGGCCGGCGAAAAAAACGTCAGCCTGACCACCCTGGACCGGGTCGCCGAAGCCCTGGACGTGGCCTTCAGCGACTTGATCCAGGCCCCCGACGCCCGCGACCCGAGTCGCATCAACGAACTGGCCTGGGCCGGGACCATTGCCGGCAGCAAAGCCGTATTGCTCGCCAAGGCCACCGCCAGCCGCGAGGTGGAACTCTGGGAGTGGCGCCTGGAGCCCGGCGAGTATTACCCTTCAGAGCCCGACGCCGACGGTTGGAGCGAGCAACTCTACGTATTCGAGGGCTGCCTGACCCTGCTGTTGGGCAGCGAGGAACGCCGGATTGGTGCCGGTGAGTTTTTCATGTTTGCCAGCAACCAGCCCCATGCCTATCGCAACGATGGCCCGGTGGCGGCGAGATTCGTACGCAACGTGGTGATTTGATTCCTGGAGAGCGGTATGGACACAGCGCTGGAGCGACATGAGCAGGGCATCACCCGGGAGGCCGATATCCTGATCATCGGGGGCGGCCTGAGCGGTGCCATGCTGGCGGCACAATTGCTGCGCTTGCCGGGCCGTCGCGAAGTGCTGATCGTCGAGCCGCGCAGCGAACTGGGCCGGGGCGAGGCCTATAGTGCGGTGGAACTTGGCCATACCTTGAACGGCAACGCCGCGCGGATGAGCGTCGACCCGGACAACGCCGATGACCTGACCCGATGGCTCACCGCGTTCATCGAGGCCGGCGGCTGGCCCGAGGCGGATCAACAGCACGTGCCGATCAGCGAGTTGTTCCCGCCTCGGGGGATGTTTGGCCTCTATGTGCAGCAGCGCCTGGCCGAGGCTCGCGAGTTGGGCGCACAAAACGGTTCGACCGCCGAGCACGTGCGCGGCGAGGCCGTGGACTTGCGGGTTGTCGACGATGCCGTAATGCTCACGCTGGATGACGGCCAGTTGTTGCGCGGGCGTTTCGCGGTGCTGGCCACCGGCATGTTCCCGGCGGCACGCACCCCGCAAACCGAATCCAGCGGCTTGAATGCCGCGGCCCTGGACCCTTGGGATGTGGCTGCGATGCGCCAGCTCGATCCGCAGTCCACGGTGCTGATCATCGGCTCGGGGCTGACCATGGTCGATGCCGTCGTGTCCCTGGAGCAGGCCGGGCACCGTGGCCCGATCGAAGTGTTTTCCCGCCATGGTTTGTTGCCCCATGTGCGCCGCCAGCCACCCGCCTGGGTGGATTTCCTCGCCGACGATCACAGCCTGCGGTCACCACGCCAATTGATGCGAGCCCTGCGCGAGCAATGCCGTCAGGCCCAGGCCCAAGGCATCGATTGGCAGGCGCCGCTGGACACGGTGCGTGCTCACATCGGGCGTTTGTGGAACCAGGCCAGCGATGTACAACGCCGGCAGTTCGTCCGGCATGTACGGCCGTGGTGGGAGAGCCATCATCATCGTTCGCCACCGCTGAGCGCCGAACTGGTGGCGCGTCTGCACGAAGAAGGGCGATTGCGGATCCATGCGGCGTCGTTCAAGGGGCTGGCGTCCTCTGCCGAGGGCACGCTGGGTATTACCATCCGCCGCCGGGGCGAGACCGGGCTGACGGTGGTGCAGGGCGCGGCGCTGATCAACTCCAGCGGCATCGAATATGACTGGCGCCGGGTTGCACGGCCGTTGCCGCAACAGTTGCTGGCCCAGGGGCTGATCCAGCCCGGGCCGCTGGCCCTGGGCATCGCCGCGCGTGCCGATGGCGCGGTGCTGGACGCCCAAGGCGAGCCTGCCGAGCGCCTGTTCGCCATGGGCCCGCCACTGCGCGGAATGTGGTGGGAAAGCACCGCCGTGACCGATGTGGCGAGCCAGGCCAAGGCGCTGGCCGTGCGTTTGGTTGAACTGCAATCCCAAGATTGAAGTTGGACACTCCCTGTGGCGAGGGGATTTATCCCCGCTGCGTGGGAGCAAAGCTTGCTCGCGATGCAGGCGCCTCGGTTCCCAGGGAGACCGCGTCATCTTCATCGCGGGCAAGCCTTGCTCCCACAGGTGGGAACGATCGTTATGAGCGGTTTGCTCAGCAGGTCATTGCTCGCTGACCTTGACCCAACGCTCCTCCCGCGCCGCCACACGAATCGCCGCCGCCAGCCGCTCCACTTCCCAGGCCTCTTCGAAGTCCGTCCCGCTGCCGCCTTCGCCTGCGAGGGTCATCACCAGTTCATGCACTTCCAGGGTCTTCAATTCGTTGTACCCCAACTGGTGCCCGGCGGCCGGGCTGAACGCGGCGTAACCCGGCAAATCCGGACCGGCCAGCAGGCGCTGAAAACCTGCCTGGCCGACGCGACACAGGCGCAGTTCATTCAGTCGTTCCTGATCGAACGCCAGGGTGCCGAGGGTGCCGCTGATCTCGAAGCTCAGGTGGTTCTTGTAGCCGTGCTTGAGCCAGCTGCTGCTCACCGTGCCCCGGGCGCCGTTGGCGAAACGCAGCAGCCCGAGGACCTGGTCATCCACCGCGATGGCGCGTTGTTCGGCATTGCCCGCACCGGCGGGGCGTTGGCGGTGCACGGTCTGGCTGTCGGCGCACACCGCCTCGACATCGCCCAACAAGTGCCGGGCCATGGCCAGCAAGTGGCTGCCCAGGTCTGCCAGTGCGCCGCCGGCGTGGGCCGCTTCGCAGCGCCATGACCACGGCGAGGCGGGGTCGGCCATGAAGTCTTCGCTGAATTCGCCCTGGAAACTGATGATCTGTCCCAGTTCGCCGCGCTGGATCATGTCCCGCGCCTGTTGAATGATCGGGTTGTGCTGGTAGTTGTAGCCGACCCTCGTCACCACCCCGGCCGCCTTGGCCGCCTGGCGCATCTGCTCGGCCTGCTCCAGGGACACCGCCAGGGGCTTTTCACAATAGACCGGCTTGCCCGCTGCCAACGCTGCCATGGCCATGGGGAAGTGCAGGTGGTTGGGCGTGGTGATGGCGATCAGGTTGACCTTCGGGTCGTCGATCAGTTGTTGCCAGTCGCTGTGGGCCGTCTCGAACCCCCAACTGTGGGCGCATTGCCGGGCACGCTGCGGATCGGCGTCGGCCAGGGCCGCCAGCTTCAGGTTCAGGGGAAGGTCGAACACCGCCTTGGCATTGTGGAACGCCAAGGCATGGGCACGGCCCATGAAGCCGGTGCCAATCAGACCGATGCCGAGTTCACGCATGATGAAGAGCCCTTTGAATTGTTATTTTCAGGAGGGCTATTTATGGAATAAATATTCTCTAATTGCAAATATTGGAATAAATATTCATTTTCTGTGTGATCACCATAGTCCCTGTGGGAGCGAGCTTGCTCGCGATAGCGCCGCATCAGTCGCACAAGTACTGGCTGAACCACCGTTATCGCGAGCAAGCTCGCTCCCACAGAGTCTGTCATGGGGCTCACTGTCAGGACAGGAAACCACCATCCACATTCAACGCCACACCCGTGGTGTAGCTCGACGCATCGCTGGCCAGGTACAACACCGCGCCGGCCATTTCGCTTGGGTCGGCCACGCGCTTGAGGGGAATCTGCGCCAGGGCGGTCTTCAGGATGGCGTCGTTCTTGACCAGTGCCGAGGCGAACTTGGTGTCGGTCAGGCCCGGCAGCAGGGCGTTGCAGCGGATGCCGAACTGCGCGCATTCCTTGGCGAAGACCTTGGTCATGTTGATAACCGCAGCCTTGGTCACCGAGTAGATGCCCTGGAAGATCCCCGGCGAGATGCCGTTGATCGACGCCACGTTGATGATGCTGCCGCCGCCGTTCTCGCGCATCAGCTTGCCGGCTTCCACCGACATGAAGAAGTAGCCGCGAATGTTCACGTCCACGGTTTTCTGGAACGCACCCAGGTCGGTGTCCAGGACGTTGCAGAATTGCGGGTTGGTGGCGGCGTTGTTGACCAGGATGTCCAAGCGCCCGAACTGTTCGCGGATACCTGCGAATACCTGGCTGATCTGCTCCATTTCACCGATGTGGCAGGCGATGGCGGTGGCCTTGCCGCCAGCGGCGATGATGGCGTCGGCCACGTGCTGGCAACCGTCGAGCTTGCGACTGGAAACGATCACATGGGCGCCTTGCTGGGCCAGCAGTTTGGCGATGGCCTCGCCGATGCCGCGGCTGGCGCCGGAAACGAAAGCGATTTTACCGTCGAGGTCGAACAACTGGGTCTTGGACATGCTGTTTCCTTGTTATAGGTGCGCTCAGAGCGTGGATTTGCTGATGACCTGCAGGCTCATCTGCTCCAGCAGTTTGTTCATCTGAACGAACTGCGCGAAGCGTTTGTCCTGGGTCTGGCCGTGGAAGAAGCGGTAGTAGATCTGCTGGACGATGCCGGCCAGGCGGAACAGCCCGTAGGTGTAATAGAAGTCGAAGTTGTCGATGCGGATCCCGGCGCGCTCGGCGTAGTAATCGACGAACTCGCGGCGGGTCAGCATGCCAGGGGCATGGCTTGGCTGACGGCGCATCAGTTGGACGGGGGCCGGGTCTGCGGCTTCGATCCAGTAGGCGAGGCTGTTGCCCAGATCCATCAACGGATCGCCGATGGTGGTCAGTTCCCAGTCCAGTACGCCGATGATCTGCATCGGGTTCTCCGGGTCGAGGATCACGTTGTCGAAGCGGTAGTCGTTGTGGACGATGCTCGAAGTGGGGTGGTCGGCCGGCATCTTGTCGTTGAGCCAGGCCTTGACCGCTTCCCACTTCGGCGCATCGGGCGTCAGGGCTTTTTCGTAGCGGTCGCTCCAGCCGCGGATCTGTCGGGCCACGTAGCCTTCGGGCTTGCCCAGGTCGGCCAGGCCGCAAGCGTTGTAGTCGACACGGTGCAGCTCGACGAGCCGGTCGATGAAACTCTTGCACAGCGCTTCGGTGCGGGCGGCGTCGAAACCCAGTTCCGGCGGCAGGTCGGAGCGCAGGATGATGCCCTTGACCCGTTCCATCACATAGAACTCGGCGCCCATCACTGACTCGTCGGTGCAGTGCACGTAGGCTTTGGGGCAGTACGGGAAACCTTCGCGCAATTGATTGAGGATGCGGAACTCACGGCCCATGTCGTGGGCGGACTTGGCCTTGTGGCCGAACGGCGGACGGCGCAGGACGAATTCCTGCTCGGGGTATTCCAGCAGGTAGGTCAGGTTCGACGCGCCACCGGGAAACTGGCTGATCTGCGGCACGCCGGTCAGGCCGGGAATGTGGGCCTTGAGGTACGGGTCGATCAGGTTGGCATCGAGTTCTTCACCGTCGCGCACGCGGGTGGACTGATCAGTAAACGCCATGCTTATCCCTTCTGCTTATTTTGGAGGCCATCGATCATTGGCTAATCTAATGGCGCGCGGGAGGCGTCACAAGCACGCCAGGGTCTTATAGGTTAGCGTGTTGCAGGATAATCAGCGGGCCTGATGCACGACGGCCATGGGCGAGCTATGGTTGTGAGGTCTGTCGCTTTCAGGGAGTCATCGCGATGGGATGCCCGCAAGTCTGTGGCACCGCGACCTTGCAATGCAGCTTCGGCGCTGCCCCGGCGGTGCTCAATGTGCTGCCGGTCAATCGCCTGCTGACTGGCGGGATGCCGGCGGCGAACATCATGGATCACATCCCGCTGGTGAACATCACCACGTTCGGCATGTGCATGAGCCTGGCGAACCCGACCGTGGCCGCCGCCACCGCTGCGGCACTCGGCGTGCTGACTCCCATGCCATGCATCCCGGCCACTGCGGCCCCATGGATCCCCGGCGGCGCCCCGACCCTGTTGCTGGGCAACATGCCGGCCATCGATGCCAACAGCACCTTGATGTGCACCTGGGCCGGGGTGATCAAGATCGTCGTGCCGGGGCAGGTGCAAATGCTCATCCCCTGATTGGCAATCTTGCAGGCATTGCACAGGGGGGAAGACAATAGTCAGGCCTGCGCCGGATCATTCCAGCGCCTGAACCACCAGCGCACCCGGGAGATTGGCTTGCCTTCGGCGTCCAGTGGCCGGCCGTCTTCGGCGTAGGCCTGGGCTGGCTCCAGCAGTTGGCCGTTGAGGTAGCGGGCTTCGACCGCCGGGTTGCCGTTGGGGTGCAGGCGGCGATAGCGACCGTCGCGCACGCCGTCGCGATAGACCTCGGCTTCGGCCAGTTGCCCGTTGGGGAAGTAGTTGTTCGCCTCACCGTGCAGCAACCCGCGGCGGTACGTGGCCTGGCGTTGCAACCCACCTTCGGCCGCATAGAAACTCGCCACACCCTGCAACTTGCCCTTCACGAACGGCAATACCGCCGAGACCTTGCCATTGGGGTGGTACAGGGTGCTGGTGCCTTGCAGTTCACCTTGGCTGTAGTTGAGTTTTGCTTGCGGGCGTTGGGCTTCTTCGATTTGCAGCGGGCCGTCGAGCTGGCCATCGACCAGTTGCCCGCTCAGTTGGCTGTCGCCACGTTCCAGGTCGAGTTTTTCGAGGCCATTGGTAGGTTCCTGTCAGTTGACCTTCACCAGGCCGCCCTTGATGGTCAGCATGCCGCCGCCGTCCACGGTCTGTTCGGCCGCGGCCTTGTTCACCAAGCTGATGCCGGCGTCGTTGGTCAGGGTGGTGCCGGCCTTGTTTTCCAGCGAGGTACCGGCCTGGTTGCTCAGGGCTGTGCCGGCTTTCTGGCTGATGGACGTGCTGGCCTGGGCAGCCAGGTCGGCGCCGCTCTTGATCGCGAAGCTACCGCCGCTTTGCAGGGTCAGGGTGCCGCTGACCTTGATGGTCAGGTTGCCGTCCACCGTCAGGCTGTAATTGCCGGTGACCTTGTGCTCGTAGTTGCCACCGGTGCTGTGGGTCTGGTCCGAGCCCACGGTGACGGTGCGGGTGTCCTTCACATCAAGGCTGTCGCTGCCGGTCTGGATGGTCACGCTGCGCTTGCCTTTCTCCAGGGTCACGGTTTCGTCGCCGTCCTTTACCGTGCGGGTGCGGGCGTTCTGCACCGTGAGGGTTTCGTCGTGGCCGACGGTGGCGGTGGTGTCGTTGAGCACGTTGATGTTGAAGTCTTTCTGGGCCTGGAGAAACACCTCTTCGGCGTCCTTCTTGTCTTCGAAACGCAACTCGTTGAAACCGCCACCGCCCTTGGACGAATTGGTCTTGATTCCGGACTGGGTCTGGTTCGCCGGCAGTGCGTAGGGCAGGGCATTGTCGCCGTTGTAGACGCAGCCGGTGACCAGGGGACGATCCGGGTCGCCGTCGATGAAGGTCACGATGACTTCCTGGCCGATGCGCGGTACGAACTGCATGCCAAAGCCCTTGCCGCTCCAGGGCAAGACCACGCGGACCCAGCAGGATGAGGTCTCGTCGTTCTTGCCGGTGCGGTCCCAGGGGAACTGCAATTTGATCCGGCCATATTCATCGGTCCAGATCTCTTCGCCGGCCTTGCCCACCACCAGCGCTGTCTGGGTGTGCATGCGCGGTTTTGCCGTGACGCGGGGCGGTCGATAGACCGTGGCCTTGGGGATCGCTTCGAAGCGGTTGCGATAGCTGTCGTGGCTGGCTTCGTGGCTGATCGAGGTCACGACCCAATCGATATTCAGCGTTGTGTCTTCGTGGCCGGCGAGGGTGAACCAATACCCTGGCACCAGCCAGCGGCAATCGCTTTCGCCGACAAAACGTTTCTCCTGGCTGCGCAGGCCGTCCACCCGCTGCTTGGTCAACGCATCGCCCTGGGCCTTGGCGGTGTAGCCGCCGGGATGTTCGTACATCGAGCTTGGCCCGGCCACGGCTTCGGCCTGGCTGTAGAGCGATGTCGTCGGCGTGGTGAATTCATAGTCGGTTGCCTGGTAAACCCCGGCCACCGCTTGCAGGCACACTTGCCCGAAGCGGATGCCATGCAGTTCCCGCTCGCCGATTCTCTGCCCGAGGTAGTTCACCGTCGGCCCGTTGGGAATCGGTGCGAAAGCGTCATTGCTGTCGGCCAGGACCAGTGTGTGGGTGCCTTCCTCGTGGGTGAAGAACCAGAAGATCCCATCTTCTTCCAGCAGGCGCGAGACGAAGGCCAGGTCGGTCTCGCCATATTGCACGCAGTATTCGCGCGGGGTGTAGCTGCCGGTGAGCTTGAGCTGAAAGTCGGTGAAACCATGGGCCTTGAAAATCGTGGTGACGATGTCCGAGGTGGCGAGGTTCTGGAATACGCGGTTGTTGCTGGCCAGGCTCAGCCACCAGAGCCAGGGCCGGAGCAGGAGTTGATAGCGCTCGGCGGTGGCGTCGGCGGGGAGCTGGCGAATCTCGGCCACCAGCAAGTCCAACGGGCGCAGCAGAGCGTCCTTGTGCAGGGTCGTGGTGACATGGCTGGCAACGGCGGTTGTGAGGGTTAACGAGGCGCCGTCGTTGATGCCGTTGAGGATGTGCGAGCCCAATGCGTTGAGGCTTTCTTCGCCCGATAGCGATTCAGGGTACAGCGCCGCCAGCGTGGTGGCGGTAAGGGAGAGGGTGGTGTTGCTGTCGGTGGAGCGGGGCATCGAACATCCTTAGATAAAAGTTGAGGTCACGCTTACCATTTGAATGTTCCACCTTTTGAATGGATCGCTGCCTGGTTGTCACTGACCCATCCACCCATCTCGTTATCGTTTCCATAGGTGTAGGTGTACATCAACACCGAGTTTCCGATATAGGGCGCCAATTGTGGGCCACAGAGCTGGCAGGGACTCAGTTCGATATAAATACGGGTAACGAAATTACTGTAGTCACCGTCGGGAAGCGTGACGCTATTGATCGCTTGGACCAACGCGCTGATCTCTGCGTGCCCGCGCAGAGTCGTGACTACTTTTTTGGTGGTCGTGGTGTAGTTTCCAAGCAAATCCAGTTTTAACGCGCTATCGCCGAACTTGTACATCAGCAGGCCTCGAGCCGCATCGAAGTGTTCGACCAGCGCGAAGCAGGTTCCATGGGATGCGCCCGAACCAGCCTGCGCCCGGCGACTGGAAGAGGACTCGTGGCAAATGCTCGCCAAGTCGGGAATGGTGCCGCCATTGGTAGCCTGATTGGCCGCCAGCCACGAGGCGTACAAAGGATTCGCCCCAGTCATCGCTACATTACCGCCAGAATAACGTCCGACCTTATGCACCTCTGTCATGACAGACTCCTACGGACAATCGCACTTGAATTCCGGGACAGGAGGGGCGGTTTGTACTCATTTAAAGTCATTCCAACACCCACTCCGCCAACTTCCCTGTCACTTGCGTCATCAGCACATTCTCGACGTCCCGTGCCCCCGCCGCGCTGCATTTGGCCAACACAGCCTTGACGATCCCGGCATCGAATTCGAACTGCTTGCCCGTCGCAGCCTTGTAGCGCCCGCGCAGCTTTTCCAGCTTCGCCAGCACGATCCCCTCCAGCGTCGCTTCATCCAGCGGCCGGTATGCCACCACGGTCATGCGCGCCAAAAACGCCGGGCGGAACGCTTGCAGCAGCACTTTGTGCAAGGCTTCGTTGAAGGCATCGCTGCCCAGTTGCGCGGTGGGCGTATCCAGCAATAGCTCGGCGCCGACGTTGCTGGTGGCGAGCATCACGGTGTTCTTGAAGTCCACCACCAGGCCGGTGCCATCTTCCATCAGGCCTTTGTCGAAGACGTTGTAGAAGGCTTCGAGCACATCCGGGTGGGCCTTTTCGATTTCATCCAGCAGCACCACCGAATAGGGTTTGCGCCGCACCGCTTCGGTGAGCACGCCGCCGCTGCCGTAGCCGACGTAGCCGGGTGGGGCGCCTTTGAGTTGGCTGACGGTGTGGGCTTCCTGGTACTCCGAGAGGTTGATGCTGATCAGGTTGCGTTCACCTCCGTACAAGGCGTCGGCCAGGGCGTAGGCGGTTTCGGTCTTGCCCACGCCGGTGGGGCCCACCAGCAGGAATACGCCGACCGGTTTCTGTGGGTCGGTGAGGCCGGCGCGGTAGGCTTGCAGGCGCTGGGCGATGGTGTTCAACGCGGTGCTCTGGCCCATGACCCGCTGGCCCATGCGCTGGCCGAGGGTGCGCACGGCGTGGGCTTCGTCGGCGAGCATCTTGCCCACCGGGATGCCGGTCCAGCCGGCGATCACGGCGGCGACGGTCTTGCTGTCCACCTGTTCGGGCACCAGCGGATCGTCCTGGCGAATGGCATCCAGGCCAGCTTCCAGGCGCAGCAGTTCGGCGGCCAGGTGGTCGATGCGGTTATCGATCTCGGTGTCGGCTTTTTCACTGTCGGCGCGTTCGCTCAGGGCAAGCAGTTCGCGCCGGGTGTCGAGCAGCTCGCGCACGGCTTCGCGCTCTTCGCCCCAGCGAGTTTCCAGCTCGCGGATGGCCTGCACATTGCTGGTCGATTCGTCTTCGAGCAGAGTGATGCGCTCGCGGTGATCGAGCCCGGTGGCCTGTTCCCGGCGCAGGCGTTCGACCTCGTCCTTGAGGCTGTTCTGCCGATGGCGCAGGCTTTCCAACGGCGGCGGCACGTCGTGCTGGCCGAGGGCGACCCGGGCGCAGGCGGTGTCGAGCACGCTGATGGCTTTGTCCGGCAACTGTCGCCCGGAGATGTAGCGGTGGGACAGCTTCACCGCTTCGTGGATGGCCGCGTCCAACACCTGCACGCCGTGGTGCTGTTCCAGTTTGCTCGCCACGCCGCGGAGCATTTCCACCGCGGTAAGTTCGTCCGGTTCTTCGACCTGCACCAGTTGGAAGCGGCGGGCCAGGGCCGGGTCTTTCTCGAAATATTTTTTGTACTCCAGCCAGGTGGTGGCGGCCAGGGTGCGCAGTTCGCCCCGGGCGAGGGCAGGCTTGAGCAGGTTGGCCGCGTCGCTGCCGCCTTCCGCGCCGCCGGCACCGATCAGCGTATGGGCTTCGTCGATGAACAGGATGATCGGTTTTTCGGCGCTGCGTACCGCGTCGATCACGCCTTTGAGGCGTTGTTCGAATTCACCTTTGACACCGGCACCGGCCTGCAACAGGCCCAGGTCGAGGACACGCAGGGTGACTTCCTGCAACGACGGCGGCACATCCCCGGCGGCGATACGCAGGGCCAGGCCTTCCACCACTGCGGTCTTGCCGACGCCTGGTGCGCCCACCAGGATCGGGTTGTTCTGCCGGCGCCGGAGCAGGATGTCGATGCACTGGCGGATCTCGCCGTCGCGGCCGACGATGGGGTCGATGCGCCCGGCGCGGGCGTCGGCGGTCAGGTCCTGGGTGTACTGGTCCAGCACCGGGTCCTGTTTCTGGGGAGGCTCGCCGGGTTTGGCCGGGCGCACGCCACCGACATGCTCGCGGGAGCTTTCGGTCCATTCCAATAGGTGGGCGCGCAGGGCGTCGCGAGGAATGCGCAGCAACGACGAGGCGCTGTTGAGCAGCAGGCTGCGGCGCTCATCGCGGTCCAGCAGCGCCAGCAGCAACAGCCCGGAACGGATGCTGTCCAGGCCCAGCACGCTGGCCTGGACCACGGCGTCTTCCAGCAGGCCGATGGTTTGTGCCGACAGGGCGGGTGTGCGGGTGCTGCCGGATTTGAACAGGTCCAGGGCCTTGTTGGTTTCCGTCGCCACCGCGTCACGCTCCAGACCGAATCGTGGCAGCAGGCAGGCAAAATCACCGCCCTCGATGTCGAGCAACTCCAACAGCAGGTGTTCGATTTCCACGTAATGATGGCTGCGCTGCATGCAACGTTGCGCGGCCCGTTCCAGGGCGCGGCGGTTATCCGGGTTGAGGCGTCCGATCAGGCTGGCCAGTTCCATTTCAGGCAATCTCCGGCTGACGAAGGCGGGTTTCGATCCGTTGCACGGCGAGGGTTGGCTGGCGTTGCAGGCCACCGTTCCAGTTCAGCCGTGGCGCTGCCTGGCGGTCCAGTTGCAGCGGGCCGGCGCCACGGATCAGCAGCACCAGGGTGCAATCCAGGTCAGGGCCGAAGTACAGGGCGTAGAGACTGGCGAGCAGCGGATGGGCTTCGCCGTTGGGCAGCAGTCCGCTGGCCTGGCCCGTGGTCAGCGGGCCGAGGGTCAGACGCACTCCGGCATGTTCGTCCCAGACGTGGGTGCCGGTCACCGCGTTGCGGCCCAGGCACAGGTTGCGCCCGCCCGGTTGCAAGCGGCTGCGGCTGGCTGGCGGGATTTCACGCCAGCCACCTTCGTAGGCGGTCAGCTCCACGGGCAGCCCGAACTGTTCACGGACAATCGCCGCGAACCCATCCAGGGAGCGCCGGCCATCGGCGTACAGCGCGGTGCAGGCCAGTACCGCCGAGTCGGGGGCGGCCTGGCGTTCCTGCAAGGCCTTGGGCAGCAAGCCGGTCAACGCCCGCAGTTGCGCGTGTACGGCGGACGCGCCTGGGGCGGTAAAACCCACGGCGATGCGATGTTTGCGCATCACCTTGTAAAGCAGGCTGAGCAGGCGATGCTGGAACAGGTCGAGGAATTCCGCCGGGGCGTGGTCCTTCGCCCGTGCCCGTTGTTGCAGCCATTCCTGGTAGGCGTAGGGCAACGGGCCGTCGGGGCCGCCGAGGCCGAAGATCGGCGTGGTCAGGGTTGGCGGCAGGCCGGGTTCCTGGCTCAGGCTCTCGACCTCACTGGCGGCGAACAACGGCGTCAAGGGCCCGCGCAGACGCAAGGCTTCGGCGTGCGGCGCGGTGCCGCTGCCCAAAGGCTCGGCCTGGGGATGTTCACGTTCGAGCAGCAGCAAGGCCTGGAGCCATTCGAAGCGTTGCGGGTCGCGGCGCAGGCGCTGGCTCAGGTTCAGAGCACCAGGGGTTTGCCGGCTTGGGGTTGCCATGTCTTCACCTCCTTGTCGGACTGGACCAGCACGGTGCGCACGAAGCGATTGGCGGTGGCGTAAAGGGAAAAGAATTGCGCCAGCACCCCGGAGAACAGCACGGCGCTGCTACCGACGAAGTATTGCGGGTCCAGTTGCAGGCGCACCTCCAGCCCATTGCGCCAGCCGCGCCAGGCGTCTTCGCCGACATGGGCGATGACCCGGTCGCAGCCCAGCCCCGATACCCCTTCGATCTGGCGATGGGCGCTGGCCTCGTCCCGCAGGTTGTGCAGTTGGAGAATCTCGCGCAGTGCGTCCAATGCCTGGGGGCCTTCGACCAGCGACAAATGGTTGAGGGTCAATTGCGACACCATCCGCCAGCGCGATTCGCCGTCCAGGCGCGGCAGGCTTTGCGGGCTGGGTGGGTTGCGCAGGCGTGCCCAGGCCACCGGCCCCGGGCGCTCGAAACCCAACGGGGTGCCGGCCGGCAAGCTCTGGGCCAGATGGCGATTGGTGCACAGCAGTTCGGCGGTGAGGCTGTAGTCGCGGGTATCGGCCAGCGGGTCGAACTGGGTGTCCACCAGGCTGACCATCAAGTCGGTGCCCAATCGGTTCGGGCTCATGCCACTGACCCGACGCGCATGCCAATAACAGGTTTGGTCGCTGCCATGCTGGCTGCCGTAATAGGCCGGCACTTTGCGCACGCCCTGGCTGGACATGGCGCGCATGCCACGGATGCTGTGGATCTCGACGCTGTTTTCCCGATGACTGTCGGCCACCAACCGGTACTCGCTGCGAGTGCCATCCGGGCGCAGCGGCTCGGAAGTCCTGGGGAACAGGTTGATCACCGGCGTGCAGCCCAGGGCGATGTCGCTTGCCTGCAGCGGCAGGCGGCTGGTGGGAGGGCGGTCGAAAACGATGTACAGGTACAAGGACGGGCCGTCGCAGGTGGCGCCGACCAGTGGCAGATCGAAGAAGCCGAATTTATCCGGGAAGGCAAAGTACTCGGCGAGCAGACGCATGCCCGGATGCACACCGTCTTCATCCGGCAGCAAGACCTGGTCACTGGCGAAGCCGACGATCTGTGGCAAGCCTGTCAGCGACTCCGGCACGCTGCCCGGCGCACCGGCCAGGACCTCGATGGCGTGCGCGCCCAGCAGGTCATACAGCCCGGCGTTGATGATCGGTGACGCCGCCAGGTGTACCCGCAGCGAGTCGATTCCCAGCGTCGACCACTGGCTTTCGCCCAGGCACCGCAGCTCCAGGCGCAAGGCCGAGCGGGCCCGGACCACTCCGGTCAGCGCCTGGGCTTCGTCGCTGCCCAGCAGCAATGCCTCGCTGATTTCCACCGGCCACAACTGCACGGCGGCGGTGGTCCGAAAATGAATGCTCTGGCCTGTGTCCGTGGTGACGAACAACGGTGTGTCGCGGGGCAGCGGGTAGCCCTCGTTCAAGTTGCCTTTGCTGGGGTCGGGTTCGAACTGCACGATGGCGCACGACGGCAAGGGGCGCATGGCCAACGGGTAAAGCTGTTCGAGCAGGGCATCGCTGAATTCGGCGTAGTCGTCGTCCAGCCGGCGTTGCAAGCGGGCGGCCAACAGCGCGAAACCTTCGAGCAGGCGCTCGACATGCGGGTCGGGGCACTCTCCGGGGGACAACTCCAGGCGCCGGGCGACCTTGGGGTAGCGCTCGGCGAACAGACTCCCGGCATGCCGCAACCAGGTCAGTTCGCGTTGGTAATAGTCCAACAGTTGCGGGTCAATCGAGTCGCTCATGTCGTACCTCAAGGCCGTCGCCGGCGTGCTCGATGACAAAGGCCACGGGCCATGCGTGCAGGTCGCCGCGCAGCTCACCCAACAGCCGTATGCACAGTTGCTGCGGATGGCCCGGCACCGGGCAGACCTCGACCTCGCCCAGGCGCAGGCGAGGTTCGAAGTGGGTGATGGCCTGGCGGATTTCCCGGGTCAGTTGATGGCGGTCATCGCTGCGCTGCTGTTGCAGCGCGGTCCAGTCGGCGATGCCATAGTCCAGGATGCTCGGCGGTTCGGTCAGCGCCCGTGGGCCGCGTCGGGTATTGAACAGGCGTGACAGTTCGGCATGCACCGAGTCTTGCAACGCCTGTCGGTCGAACGCCCGCCCGGTATCGTTCGCCGGGCTGGCCAGGCGTTCGAACAGGGGCGGACGCAGCCCGAAGCCAGCCATGGGCGCGGTTTCCCTACTTGGTCATTTTGTTGGCGGCCAGGTCCCAGGTCGTGCCCGCCGTGCCTTCCTTGGTGCCGTCGTCTTTCTGCGCGGTGAGCTCCCATTTGATCTTGGTGAAGTTCAGCGACAGGGTTTCCACCGGTTTGCCGCCGGTGCCGCCGCTGACACTGACGTTGGACAGCACGACGTTGGTCAGGGTGTAGATGATGAACGGCATGAGTTTGCCGCTGCCCTCGGCGGCATTGCGGCCAATAGTGATGACGGCTTGCGGGATCGGCTTGCCGGCGCAGCAATACTCATTGAGGGTGGGGGTGGAGCTGTCGACGAATTTGGTCAGGGTGAATTCGCCGATGTGGGGTCGGCCGGAGGTGCGTTCCGAGTTGCTGACGTCGTTGGTGACCTGCATCGCCACGTTGTGGCTGTAGGACATGACCTCGATCTTGTCCGTGAAACCCTCCAGCAGGCTGTCGCCCTTGATGTCGCCGCCGAGGTCGAGAATGATTGCATCCATTGTGTGGAACTCCTGAAGAAGACGAATGAGGTAGTGCCCGGTACCTGTTGGAGCTGCCGAAGGCCGCGATCTTTTGATCTTTCGCTTGGGACTCAAGCGTCCGTGGAAAGATCGCAGCCTCGTTGCACTCGTCAGCTCCTACAGTCAGCTCCTGCAGTGGGCAGTGGGAGCTTGCTCCCTCGCCAAGGGCGGTCAGGCAGCTACCGGTGGCGGCAGGGTCGCCACCAGGCGGATCGAGGCGGTCAGCTCCTCCAACTGGAAGTGCGGCCGCAGGAACACCGTGGCCTTGTAGGCCCCTGGCTTGCCGGCCACTTCCGTCACGTCCACCCGTGCTTCGCGCAACGGGTACTGCGCCTTGATCTCTTGCGGCGCGTTGTCGTTGATCAGCACGTAGTCGGCGATCCAGTTGTTGAGGTAGGTCTGCACGTTGTCGCGGGTCATGAAACTGCCGACCTTGTCACGCATGATCACCTTCAGGTAATGGGCGAAACGCGAGGCCGCGAGCACGTACGGCAACATCGCCGAGATCCGCGCGTTGGCGTTGGCCTCGTTGGTGTTGTAGACCTTGGCCTTGTTGGTGGTCTGGCCGCCGAAGAACACCGCCACGTCGCTGTTTTTCTTGTGGCACAGGGAGATGAAGCCCAGGTCGTTGAGTTCCTTTTCACGGCGGTCGGTGATTGCCACTTCGGTCGGGCATTTGAGCGACAGATCCCCGGAACTGGTGCGGAACGTATGGGCCGGCAGGCCTTCGACCGCGCCACCGCCCTCGGCCCCGCGAATGGCTGCGCACCAGCCATATTTGGCGAAGGCTTCGGTGATGCGTTGCGCCAGGGTCCAGGCGGCGTTGCCCCACAGGTATTTGCTGTGGTCGGTACCGTTGACGTCCTCGACGTAGTTGATGCCTTCCACCGGCAGCGTGTCCGGGCCGTATGGCAGGCGCAGCAGGAAGTGCGGCAGCACCAGGGATACGTAGCGCGAGTCTTCGCTTTCACGGAAGGAGCGCCACTTGATCAGCTCCTGGCTTTCGAAAATCTTCGACAGGTCCCTGGGGATCGCCAGTTCGGTGAAGCTGGTCATGTCGAACAACCGCGGGCTGGCGGCGGCAATGAACGGGGCGTGCGCAGCGGCGGCGACGTTCGAGAGTTTTTCCAGCAGGCCGATGTCCTGTGGATGCCGGCCAAAGGTGTAGTCGCCCACCAGCAGACTGAACGGGTGTCCGCCGAAGGTGCCGTATTCTTCCTCGTAGATTTTCTTGAACAGCGCGCTCTGGTCGAATTCGACGGCTTTTTCCAGATCGTTCTGCAGTTCTTTCTGGGTGACGTTGAGCAGGCGCAATTTGAGCCGGGTGCTGGTCTCGGTGTTCTGCACCAGCAGGTGCAGGCCGCGCCAGGAGGCTTCGAGTTTCTGCAGGTCGGGGTGGTGCAGCACTTCGTTGAGCTGGGCGCTGATCAACTGGTCGATCTGGCTGATGCGGTCGTTGATCATCGCCACGGTATCCTTGTCGATGGCCATGCCTTCGTCGAGGACCTGGGTGGCGAATTCGGCCAGCATGTCGCGGGCGTAATCTTGCTGGCTGTCGTCGTGGGCCATGCGGCCTTCGGCGATGATCTTGTCCAGCAGGGACAGGGTCTGGGTCGTGCTCTCGCTGGTTTGAGCGCTGGATGAAGCAGGCATGGCGTTATCTCCCTTGAATGATGCGCGCGATCAGGCCTGTGGTTCGGCCGGGGCAGGGTCATCGTTGGCGGCCACGGCGGGCAGCTCCGGCGGTACGTCCTGGGGTCGCGCCGACTTGATTTCCTGCAGGCCCTCGGTGTTGGCGATCACGTCGCGCAGCAGCTTGTCCAGGTCGTCGTTGCCATCGAGTTTGGTCAACAGGTCCCGCAGGCGTTGGCGCGCTTCGAACAACCGACGCAACGGCGTGACCTGCTCCACGACCTTGACCGGGTCGAAGTCGTCGATGTGACGGAAGTTGAGTTCGATGTTGAGCTTGCTGTCGTCGCCGCTGAGGGTGTTGTTCACCTGGAGCGTGGCGCGGGGGGAGATGGAGGCGAGTACCTCGTTGAAATTATCCCGATCGATTTCAGTAAAGCGCCGCTCATTGAGCTTGGGCAGCGGGTCCAGTGGCTTGCCTGAGAGGTCGGCCAGAATGCCGACCACCAGTGGCAATTCTTTTTTCTCGATGGCGTTGCCGATCTCCACGTCATAGGTGATCTGGACGCGGGGAGGACGGACTCTGTCGAGCTTGTGCTGGGTACTTTCTGCCATGGCGGCCGACTCCGATGCATGTGTGGGCGCAATGCATCGGGAGTCCCGCTCATCGCATTCCCTTGCTGATCCACAGGTTGCAAATGGACGGCAGAAAACCTGTCATTCCCTTGACGAACCTGGCGCATTCGACCGTGTGGGTCGAACTACCCAAGACGCTAGAACAGGTCTATAAAAAAGCAAGCAAAAACAATTTTTGACCGCTGAGAAAAGGAAGATTCATTTTGCGTGGGTTTTTTTTCGGATTTTTTTGAGCCTGGCACTCACCGGTTGCTCGCTTTTTGCCCCCAGCGTCGACCTGGGCAGCCTGACCCTGGACGTCGCGCCGCGTGCCAATGACGACACGCCGATCGCCGTGGACTTCATCGCGGTGAACGACCCGGACCTGCTCAAGCAGCTGTCGGGCATCACCGCCAGCCAGTGGTTCGCCGAGCGCGAACAGTTTCAGCGCGACTATCGTCAACTCATGTCGGTGTGGGGGCTGGAGCTGGTTCCGGGGCAATTCATCGACCGCCAACCCTTCCCGCTGGAGGGGCGGCGCGCCGCTGGACTTTTGGTCTTCGCCAGCTATAACACTCCCGGAGCCCACCGGCTTCGGCTGGACGATCAGCGCGAGGCCTGGCTGAAGTTCGACAGTCGCGAGATGACCCTCGTGAATGACGGGGCTCGATGACAGCCAGCCTTGAGTGACCGCGGGCCGCCATGCGCGGCGACATTGGGATGTCGAAGGGAGTCGTATGAGTCTGTTACCTGACGCGGTGTGCTGGCATGAGGGGATGCAATTGCTGCCCCAGCATTTTCAATTGCAAGGACTGCGCGCCGAGGCGCTGGCCGCGTATTTTGCCGGGGCCTGCAATCCTTGGTTCTGGGGTGTCAGCCAGTTGGAAGTCGATCCTTCGGCCCTCAGCGCCGGCCAGGTGCGGCTGCTGCAACTGCAAGGCACCTTGCCGGACGGCTTGCCGGTCAACCTGCAGGCCGGTGTCGGGCCGACCCTGGAGCTGGACATCGGCGAGGCGATCGACAAGACCGACGACGCCACTGTGACTGTGTACCTGGCCGTCAGCCCACTGTGGCGCGCCGGGCAATTGGTGCCGCTCAAGGGGCGCCTGCAATCGGTGGTCGGCGAGGCGTTGCCGGACCTCACCAGCGGTTCATTTCCCGAGTCGATCACCGTCTGGCGACCCAACCCGAGGTTGTGTACGCAACTGAGCAAGGCCGATTCGATCTGCCTGCCGCTGTTGCGCATCCGCAAGGAGGGCGGTGGCTTCTGGCGCGTGCCCTACACCCCGCCGACACCGATCCTGTTGCCGGAGTCGGCCCTCGGTCGACGGGTCGCCGGAGTGTGCGCCCGGGCCCGGGAGAAGTGCATGTTTCTCGCCGGTCGCTTGCGCCAGGCCCAGGCGGCCGGCAACCAGGACGATGCCGTGGAGATCCGCCGGCAATTGACCGCCTTGTGGGCGCGCTTGCCGGAAGTCGAGGGCGCGCTGAACACCCAGGTGGCGACGCCCCAGGCGCTCTACGGTTTGCTGCTGGGGTTGGCCGGGAGCTGGTCGGCCCTCGATCCACTGGCGGGCGTCCCGGCCTTCGCACCGCTGGATTTTCTCGAATTGCAGCGCGGCTACGAGCCGTTGCTCGACTGGCTGGAAACCACCCTGGAACTGGTTCGTGCCGGCTATCGCAGCCTGGCCTTCGAACGCAATGAGCAGGTCTTCTCGATCCAGTTGCCTGACGACCAACCGGACCAACGCCTGGTGATCGGCCTGCGCATGCCCAACGGCGCCAGCGAGCAGGCGGCGGGCGAGTGGTTGCGCGGGGCGATCATCGCGTCGGCGCGGCATATCCCGCTGCTGAGCCGACAGCGCATGAGCGGTCTGCCTCACCAGGCCATGAGCCGCAACGAACAGGTGGCCTACAGCGTGGGCGACGACACCCGTTTGTTTGTGGTGGCGGCCAGCGGGCAATGGTTCGACGCGCAATTGCCGCTGCACATCGTGGCGCCGGCCTCGGCCCAGGCCAGTAGCCCGTGGCAAGTGGTGTTGTTCGTGGCGCAAGCCAGTGAAAGTGCCTGATCGCAAAAGGGGAGTCGTATGCCTGATGGAAGTGGCGGGGCGGTTCGGAGTCTGCATGAGGCGCCGCTGAGCAGCGCTTTTCGCCAGGCCTGGCTGAAGTGGTCCCAGGAATGGCAAGACTTGCCCAAGGACAGCGACCCTGCGGCATTGGTCAATCGGGTGGTGGAGTTTTCCGGGCGCGGCGCCCAGCGTCTGTGGCGGGTGGCCTTCGCCACCGTCGGCGATGCCGCTACCGAGCAGGTCAAGTCGCTGGTCTATGCCTTCGTGGCGCTGGTGGACGAAACCTTGCTGTTCAGCCCCTGGCCCGGACAACTGGCCTGGCAGCAGCACCCCCTCGAATCACGCATGTATGCCAGTCGCCAGGCCGGCGAGCGCTTGCCGGCGGCGATCAAGAAACTGCTGGACGAGCAGATGCCCGGCACCCGGGACCTGGCGAATGTCTACCTGCAATGCCTGATCCTCGGGTTCCAGGGCCGGTTGCGCGGCGAGCCTGGCCAGGTTCAGCATGAGAAATGGCGCCTGGCGTTGTTCACGTTTGCCTGGCAGCACGAACCCGATTATGTCGATGTCAGCCAGCGCCTGGCGCTGTCTTCGGCGACGCCGCCAGTGCGCATGCCGGTGCAGCAATCACTGCCGGACGGCTTTCGCCTGGGGCTGGCGATCCTGGCGATGGTGTTGTTGTTGACCGGGCTGGGGCAGGTGTTCTGGCGTGACATTCGTTTGGAGCTCGAACCGGTGCTGCAACTGAACGAGTCGGTGGTTCAGGAGCAGGACTCATGAGCACCCTGAGTATCGTTGCCCTGGTGGTGCTCGCCATCGTCGTGGTGCTGTTGATCGCGGCCCTGATCTGGTGGCTGCGGACCCAAGGCGGAGTGGCGATCCGCAGTTTCTATGGGGCGGTGCGCCGCATGGAACAGGAGCAGGGCACCCGGGACCGCTATCAGATGCCTTGGCTGATGATGCTCGGTAACGAAAGCGACGGCGCCCAACTGTGCGCCCAGTGGCGCTTGCAACCGACCGACAAGGCCGCCTGGTTCGGGCGCTGGTTTTCCGATGCCGAGGGCTCGGTGCTGGTGGTGCCCCAGGCGTTGTTCCTGCCCGATGAAGGCATGAACCGGCAACGGGGTAATTGGTGGCGCCTGTTGGGGCTGATGTTGCGCTTGCGCAGCAAGCGACCATTGGATGCGGTGATCTGGACGGTGCCGTTCAGCACCCTCGATGACATCGAACACACCACCGAACTGAGCCTCAAGGTCCGGCGGTGCTTTATCGACCTGTTGCAACGATTCGGCCTCAGCCTGCCGGTGTACGTGGTGATCACCGGGATGGAAGAGCTGCCCGGGGTCCAGGAACTGGTCAGCGCGCTGCCCGCCGAGGCGCGTGAATCGATGCTGGGCTGGTCCTCGCCCTATTTGCCGGATGCGGCCTGGCAGTCGCAGTGGAGTGACCAGGCCCTGGACCAGGTCAACGCGGCGCTGTCGCAATCGATCATCGAGATCGGTGCGCTGTCGGGGCAATTGGGCAGCGATCTGTATGGGTTGCCGGAGCGCTTCGAAGGCTTGCGACGGGCCTTGCAGATCCTGTTGGAGCCGGTGTTCCAGGGCAATGCCCAAGGCGAAGCGCCGCGTTGTCGCGGGGTGTATTTCACTGCCAGCCAGGCGCCGGCTGTCAGCGGTGATGGTTTGACCGCCGCCGACAGTGCCCAGCGGCAAACCGTGTTCGCCCGTCAATTGTGGTCACGACGGCTGGTGGCCGAGCGTGGCCTGGCCCAGCCCGTGCCGCGGCTGTTGCGCCTGCGCCAGCGCGGGCATCGGCTGGTCGGAGCGGTGGCGTTGGTGGTGGGCCTGGTCTGGTTGGGTGGCATGGTCTGGGTCTGGCACGATTCGGTGGATGAAGCCGAAGGGCTGTCGCGGTTGATCCTCAGCACCCATAAGAATCACCTCGTGGTCGATCCTGACGAACCGCAGCTGGAACCGACCCGGCACAACGTGCAGAACTATTGGAACATGTTGGAAAAGGCCCCGCGCTGGCGCTTTGTCTCGGTGGTCTTTCCCACTTCGTGGTTCTCTTCCGTGGACACGCAGCTGGAGAATGAGTTGCGCCTGACTGCTCGGCACCATTGGATATTACCTCTGCGGGACCTGCTCAATTCAGACCTGGAACAGCTCAAATCCATCCGCAACACCGAGCGGCGGGGCAATGTCGAAAACGAAGATCCGGCGCAATGGCAGAGCTACGTGAAGGCCAAGGCGCTGGTGGACCTGGCGGTACGCCTTGAACAGCACAACCAGATGTTCAGCCAGGTGGTGAACGATCCCAAGGCACCGCTGGACGAACTGGTGCAACTGAGCAACACCGCCTTGTCCCTGGGGCTCAACACCGGCACCTTGAGCCGGCCCCGGTTCTATAACCGGGTGCTGTTCGATGCCCAGAACAGCGATTTGAAAGGGCTGGACCTGAACACCGCGCGCCCGGTGATCTCCGATAACTTCAGCGGCCTGATGCAGCGCTGGCTGGACCACTACTTCCTGGCGGACAACTTCGTGCGCCAGGCCGGTTACCTCAAGCTGCACCTGCAACGGCTGGAGGCCGGCAGTGGCAATTCGTTGAGCGAACTCGAAGACCTGATGGCGCTGATCGACGATTTGCAGACCCTGGTCAGCCTGACCAACTCGGCCTGGGGGCGGGGCAAGGGCCAGGACCTGGTACCCGGCTACAGCCAGATGCTGGACAAGGTCAGCCACAGCACTTTGCTGGGGCCGGATATCGAGCAGGACCTGGAGAGCCAGGCGGCGAAGTTGCAGCAGAGCTTTCGTGACCAGTGGATCGTCCAGACCGGTTCCCGGGACAATCTGCTGGTGCAACAGGGCAGTGGCCTGCTGGTCTTGCAAGACCATGTCACGGCGCTGGACGGTGCGGTGCAGGCGCTGTTCAAGCGTGATTTCGTGGCGCTGGCCATGCAGAAGGATCCGTCGGGCAACAACCCCGATTCGATGGGCCAGGGCGATGGCAGCGATGATTTCAGCGTCGCGCTGAACTACTTCGCCAGCTACAAGAGCTATGCCAATGAAGAAATGCCGCGCATTCCGCCGGATTACCGTGACGCGCTGATGCAGGCCGCTGAAGGTGCCGCGGCCCGGGCCATGTGGTTGAGCCTGGATGAAAGCGACGAGGCGTTGCCCGGCATGGGCTTCAATGTGCAAACGACCCAGGCCGTAGCGCTGCAAAAGGCCTTCATGGACGTGCACCGTGGCGACCTGGCGATCCGTTTCCAACGTCTGCTCAATCGCCGGGCATTGGCGCAGCTCAAGAGTGGCCTGGACGAAATCGATGCCCAGCCGCTGTTCAGCCAGCGGGCCGATGTCCAGCGTTGGGACGGTTCGAAAAACTTCGGCTTGCAACTCTACGGTGCCAGCGATCCGCAAGACCTGAAGCTGAACCTGGCCCAGCAATTCGGCGCGATGCTGCAGGTCGCCGAGCAGCGAATGCCCGCGCTGGAATGGTTGATTGTCCAGCAGGACAACCTGTCGGCCCTGGAGCACGACCAAGTGGCACGCTTCATGGCCCTCAACGATGAATTGCTCAAGTACAAGAACCAGAACCCGGCCAGCTCGGCGGCTCAGCTGGAACAATTGGTCAGTCGGGACTTTATCGCCATGGACACCACCTCCTGTGCGCAGATCTTGCAGACCTCCAGCCTGCCCGGCGGGCGCGGTGACCTGGCCCTGCGCACGGTCGCGTTGCAGCAGGGCGCCCTGCAACGGTGCCTGTACCTGCAACAGAACCAGGCGGCGACGGCCTGGAATGACCTGGCCAACTATTTCAATCAATACCTGGCCGGGCGCTTTCCGTTTTCTCAGGATGTGCGGGCCAGCGATGCCGACCCGGCGCGGGTCCAGCATTTGCTGGAACTGATCGACACACGCCTGCCCCTGGCCCAGGCCGGACTGACGCTGAGCCAGACGCCGGAGCGGCTGGCGGCCGAGGATTTCCTCAACCGTTTGAAACAGGCCGGTACTTGGCTCGGGCCGCTGTTCGTGCGGGACAAGAGTGGCATTCTTGGGGTGGAAATGGACGTGCGCTGGCGTACCGATCGCGATGAGGAGCGCGGCGCCGACCAGGTGATCGCCTGGAGCCTGGACGCCGGCAACCAACAGATCAGCTACCCCGGCGGCGGCCAGCAGAACCTGCGCTGGATGGTCGGCCAGCCCGTACGCCTGACCTTGCGCTGGGCCCGTAACGGTTATCAGCGTCCGGCCAACGACCCGCTGCAACCGAACCTGGTGGTGCGCGACCTGGAGGCCGGTTGGGAGTACCAGGGGCCCTGGTCGTTGCTGCGCCTGATGCGCTCGCTGGTGTCGGTCCAGCGCCAGCCAAATGTCGACTACACCGATTTTCCCCTGGCCCTGCAACTGCCGGTGACCGCCCAGACCCAGGCCAGCACGGCGCAGCAAACGTTGATGTTCATGCGCCTGTCGTTGATGAGCCAGGGCTCCAAGCTGCCTTTGTCGATCCCACCGCTGCCGACGCGGGCGCCCCGTTCACCTTTCATGGCGACCGCATCGAGCCCCGCCATCGCCACCCGTGAGGAGGGCCTGTGAGCTTGCCGATATCGCCTTTGCCTGAGCTGGTCAGCCAGTTGCTCGAGCCGATCAGCGCCGAATCGCCCTGTGGCCCGGACCTGCGCTACGAACCGGAATACGACCAGTTGCGCGAATTGCGCCGGGAAGACGACACCAGCCTGCCCACCGGCGTGTGGCAGTCTTCGATCAAGCGCGCCCTGTGGCCAGACCTGGAACGGCTTGCGACCACGTTGCTGCTTGAGCGCAGCAAGGACCTGATGATCAGCGCCTGGCTGGGGGAGGCCTGGCTGCATATGGCCGGGCTGGAGGGGTTGCCGGGTAGCCTGGCGCTGGTGGCGGGGCTGTGTGAGCGCTATCCGGAGCAGTTGCACCCCCAGGCCGAGGACGGCGACCAGTCGTGGCGGGTGATCCCGCTGGAGTGGCTGGCCCGGCGCTACAGCGAAGTGCTGCTGACGCGGGTGCCGTTGTTCGACGGCCGGGAGCAGGCCTTCGCCGCTTTCTCCCTGGACGACTGGCAACGCTTGCAGCGCCAGCAAGTGTTGGTCAACGACAGCAAGAACGCCAAGGCCTCGGCCGAAGCGGCGCGCAACGATCAAAAGAAACTCGGCGAACTGATTCGCAACACACCCTTGTCGTTCTGGTTGCACCGCCAAGGCAGCCTGATGTTGAGCCTGCAACACCTGCAACGGCTCGAAGCCTGGAGCGACGCTTACCTGGGCAACCTGGCCCCGGGCTACAAATCCCTGCAGGACGTGATGCAGGCCTTGCTGACACTGGTAGAGGAGTTCATCGCGATGCACCCACAGCAACCCACCGTCGCGCCGGTGCAAACGTCCCCGGCGTCCACGACGTCGACGTCCCAGCCGCAGGCGGCTCCAGCCCAGGTCTTCCAGGAACCGGCCAATCGTGAAGAGGCCTACCGACAGCTACTGGTCATCGCCGGTTACCTGGCCCGTACCGAACCCCACAGCCCGGTGCCCTACCTGATCCGACGCGGCGTGGAGTGGGGCAACAAGCCGTTGAGCGAGTTGCTGGGTGAACTGATCAGTGCCGATGCCGAGTCCAGGCGGTTGTGGACGTTGCTGGGGGTTCTTTAAGGCTACGCATCGGGTAGCGGTACTGGCGTCAATACCGGTTTTCCGGCAAAGAACGCGTTCAGGTTCTGGCCCACCAACTCCACCGTGCCCCGTGTCGCTTCCGGCGACAGGCCGGCCACATGGGGCGTCAGTACGACGTTGGGCAGGTGTTTCAGCGCCTCCGGCACTTCGGGTTCGTGATCGAACACGTCCAGGGCCGCTCCGGCGATTCGCCGCTGCTCCAGGGCATTGATCAGATCGGTGGTGGCGACCACGCTGGCGCGGGCGATGTTCACCAGGAAGCCATGGGGGCCCAGGGCATCGAGGGCCTGTTTGTTGATCAACTGCCGGGTGTCCAGGCCGCCGGGCGTGGCGACGATCAGGAAGTCCGAGACCCGGGCCAGTTCCGTGGGCGTGGCGCAGAAGGTGTAGGGCACGTCGTTGCGCATCCGCCGATTGTGGTAGCTGACGCTCATGTCGAAGCCGAGGGCGGCCCGCTTGGCAATCGCCATGCCCACCGCGCCCAGGCCCAGCACACCCAAGCGCTTGCCAGCCAGGGAAGGGCGCATGACCTTGGCCCACTCGCCCCGGCGCACACTCGCGTCAGCCCGGGGAATGTCGCGCACCAGTGCCAGCAGCAGCGCCATGGCATGGTCAGCGACTGACGAGGCGTTGACCCCGGCGCCGTTGGTCACCACGATGCCTCGATTGCGTGCGGCCTGCAGGTCCACCTGTTCGTAACCGGCGCCGATCACGCAAATGATCTGCAGGTTGGGCAGGGCGGCCATTTCCTTGGCGGTCAAACCCAAGGGGCCGCGGGTCAGCACTGCGCCGAAGCGCTCACCGTGTTCGAAAATCGCTGTCTTACGTTCGGCCGGCGTGGGCGCCAATTCCAGGTGGTAACCCTGCCGCTCGAGAATCGGCAGGTATTCATTGACGGTTTCAACCAGTACCAGAACGGTTGCGGTCATGCTGGGCTCCTGTGGGCGCTTTGTCGAACATCAGGTATTCAACCTGATTGTAGGAGCCGAGGGCAGGGGGAGCTTGGGCTTTTTGGATTCATTTTTGGATCCCTCTTGTGGGAGCGAGCTTGCTCGCGATAGCGGTGGCTCAGTCAATGAAGATGTTGGATGTGCCGGCCTCGTCGTGAGCAAGCTCGCTCCCACCGGGAATGCGGAGAATGCAGGGAAATACGGTGACCATTTCTATGACAGCGATCTGATCCGCATAACCGCTCCTCAGCTAAGTCTTTGCTTCTGCTCGCTAATCCCGGACAATCGCGCCCCTGTTTCGGCCAGGGCGCTGCCTGTCGGGGTTTTCCGACTCGTCCTGGTCGGGTGCAAGTGACCGGAAAACGGAGATCCGACCGGATGAATGATCAGGCCAATAGCGTCGAAGAGCGCTTTGAAACGACAGTCCCAGCCACCCTCAGCCAATGGAGTCGCCAGGACACCACCTGGATGCTGGGTCTGTTTGGCACCGCCATCGGTGCAGGCACTCTGTTCTTACCCATCAACGCGGGCCTGGGCGGTTTTTGGCCGCTGCTGATCCTGGCGTTGCTGGCGTTCCCCATGACGTTCTATGCCCACCGGGGCCTGACCCGTTTCGTGTTATCCGGTCGCGACGGTGCGGACATCACCGAGGTGGTGGAAGAACATTTCGGCCTCAAGGCCGGTGCGCTGATCACGCTTTTGTACTTCTTTGCCATTTTCCCGATCCTGTTGATCTACAGCGTGGCGTTGACCAACACGGTGGGCAGTTTCCTGGAGCATCAGTTGCATATCCAGCCGCCTCCTCGGGTGGTGCTGTCCCTGGTGCTGATCCTGGGCCTGCTGGCGGTGGTCCGTTGTGGCGAGCAGGCGATCGTCAAGGCCATGAGCCTGATGGTCTACCCGTTCATCGTTGCGCTGCTGTTCCTGGCGGTGTTCCTGATTCCCCACTGGAGCGGCGGTATCCTGACCACGGCGTCCACGCCGCCTGAGGCTTCGGCGCTGCTGCATACCTTGTGGCTGGCGATCCCGGTGATGGTGTTCTCGTTCAACCATTCACCGATCATCTCGGCTTTTGCGGTGGACCAGAAACGTCGCTACGGTGCCAACGCCGAGGAGCGCAGTTCGCAGATCCTGTCGCGTGCCCATGTGCTGATGGTGGTGATGGTGCTGTTCTTCGTGTTCAGCTGCGTGCTGACCCTGAGCCCGGCGCAACTGGCCGAAGCCAAGGCGCAGAACTTGTCGATCCTGTCGTACCTGGCCAACCACTTCAGCAACCCGACCATCGCCTTTGCCGCGCCGTTGATTGCGTTTGTCGCCATCTCCAAGTCGTTCCTGGGGCACTACATCGGCGCCAGCGAAGGCCTCAAGGGCCTGATCGTCAAGAGCGGCCGGCGCCCGGCGCCCAAGACCCTGGATCGCCTCACCGCCGCGTTCATGCTGATGGTGTGCTGGGTCGTCGCGACCCTCAATCCGAGCATTCTGGGCATGATCGAAACCTTGGGCGGGCCGGTCATCGCGGCTATCCTGTTTCTGATGCCGATGTATGCCATTCGCAAAGTTCCGGCCATGGCCCGTTATCGCGGCCAGGCTTCGAATGTCTTCGTTACGTTGGTGGGTTTGGTGGCGATTACGGCGTTGGTTTACTCCCTCTTGGCGTAGGCCTTTATTGGAGGGCGAGGTAGGTGTGTATATCCGTTACCGCAGCAACGGATATGTCCCCAAAAAAAGGCACTTCCCCTCAAATAGACAGGCATAAAAAAACGCCGCCCCTCGCAAGAAGGGCGGCGTTTTCAGTCGGGCGTTTTAAGCTTTAGGCTTGAACGACCGGGATGTTGGCGTTTGCAGCCGCTTCACGGAACTCGGCGATCTGGTCGAAGCTCAGGTAGCGGTACACGTCCGCTGCCATGCTGTCGATCTTGCCGGCGTATTCCATGTACTCCTCGACGGTCGGCAGGCGACCCAGGATCGAAGCAACGGACGCCAGTTCGGCCGAAGCCAGGTAGACGTTCGCGCCGTCACCCAGACGGTTCGGGAAGTTACGGGTCGAAGTCGATACCACGGTGGAGTTCGGCTCGACGCGTGCCTGGTTACCCATGCACAGCGAGCAGCCTGGCATTTCCATCCGTGCACCGGCCTTGCCGTAGATGCCGTAGTAGCCTTCTTCGGTGAGCTGGTGAGCGTCCATCTTGGTCGGCGGCGACAGCCACAGACGGGTTGGCAGCTGGCCCTTGACCTGCTCCAGCAGCTTACCGGCAGCGCGGAAGTGACCGATGTTGGTCATGCACGAACCGATGAACACTTCGTCGATCTTCTCGCCAGCAACGCTGGACAGCAGACGGGCGTCGTCCGGATCGTTCGGCGCGCAGAGCACAGGCTCGCTGATGTCGGCCAGGTCGATTTCGATGACTTCGGCGTATTCGGCGTCGGCATCGGCTTCCATCAGTTGCGGGTTGGCGATCCAGGCTTCCATCGCTTGGGCGCGACGTTCCAGGGTACGTGCATCACCGTAGCCTTCACCGATCATCCAGCGCAGCAGGGTGATGTTCGATTGCAGGTACTCGGTGATCGACTCTTTCGACAGCTTGATGGTGCAACCGGCAGCCGAACGTTCGGCCGAGGCGTCGGACAATTCGAAAGCCTGTTCCAGGGTCAAGCCTTCCAGGCCTTCGATTTCCAGGATGCGGCCGGAGAAGGCGTTTTTCTTGCCTTTCTTCTCGACGGTCAGCAGACCGTTCTGGATGGCGAAGTACGGAATGGCATGAACCAGGTCACGCAGGGTGATGCCAGGCTTCATTTTGCCCTTGAAGCGCACCAGGATCGATTCCGGCATGTCCAGCGGCATGACGCCGGTGGCTGCGGCGAACGCGACCAGGCCGGAACCGGCTGGGAACGAGATGCCCATCGGGAAACGGGTGTGCGAGTCGCCACCGGTGCCCACGGTGTCTGGCAGCAGCATGCGGTTCAGCCACGAGTGGATGATGCCGTCGCCCGGACGCAGGGAAACGCCGCCGCGGGTCATGATGAAGTCAGGCAGGGTGTGGTGGGTGGTGACGTCGATCGGCTTTGGATAGGCCGCGGTGTGGCAGAAGGACTGCATCACCAGGTCAGCCGAGAAGCCCAGGCACGCCAGGTCCTTCAGTTCGTCACGGGTCATTGGACCGGTGGTGTCCTGGGAGCCCACGGTGGTCATTTTCGGTTCGCAGTAGGTACCAGGACGTACACCTTGGCCTTCTGCCAGACCGCAAGCCTTGCCGACCATCTTCTGCGCCAGGGTGAAACCCTTGGTGCTTTCAGCTGGGGCTTCAGGCTTCTTGAACAGGTCGAACGGCGGCAGACCCAGCTCGGCGCGAGCCTTCTCGGTCAGGCCACGGCCAATGATCAGCGGAATACGACCGCCGGCACGGACTTCGTCCAACAGCACAGGGGTCTTCATTTCGAAGGTGGTGATGACTTCGTCGGTACCGTGCTTGCAGACTTTGCCGGCATGCGGGTACAGGTCGATCACGTCGCCCATGTTCATGTTCGAAACGTCGAACTCGATTGGCAGTGCGCCGGCATCTTCCATGGTGTTGTAGAAGATCGGAGCGATTTTGCTGCCGAAGCAGAAGCCGCCGGCACGCTTGTTCGGCACATAAGGAATGTCGTCGCCGAAGAACCACAGCACCGAGTTGGTCGCCGATTTACGCGAGGAACCGGTACCGACCACGTCACCGACGTAGGCGATCGGGAAGCCTTGGCCGCGCATTTCTTCGATCTGCTTCATCGGGCCGGTCTTGCCTTGCTCGTCCGGAACGATGCCGTCACGGGCCATTTTCAGCATGGCCAGGGCGTGCAGCGGGATGTCAGGACGCGACCAGGCGTCTGGAGCTGGGGACAGGTCGTCGGTGTTGGTTTCGCCGGTTACCTTGAACACGCGCAGGCTGATCTTGTCGGCCAGCACCGGGCGCTTCTTGAACCACTCGCCGTCAGCCCAGGATTGCAGCACGGCTTTGGCGTGAACGTTGCCATTCTTGGCTTTTTCAGCCACGTCGTGGAAGGCATCGAACATCAGCAGGGTGTGCTTGAGTTCTTCGGCGGCTACCGGCGCCAGCTCGGCGTCGTCCAGCAGCTCCACCAGGGTCACGATGTTGTAGCCGCCCTGCATGGTGCCGAGCAGTTCAACGGCACGCTTCTTGTCCAGCAGAGGGGATTGGGCCTGGCCCTTGGCGAGGGCGGACAGGAAGCCAGCCTTGACGTAGGCAGCCTCGTCGACTCCAGGCGGAACGCGATTGGTGATCAGGTCAACGAGGAAAGCTTCTTCGCCAGCCGGAGGATTTTTCAGCAGCTCGATCAGGCCTGCGGTTTGTTCGGCGTTAAGCGGCTGGGGAACGATACCCAGGGCTGCGCGCTCTTCGATATGTTTGCGGTAGGCTTCAAGCACAGTTATTACCCTCATCAGTGGTCCCAAATGGGTGTCCGGGACGCTCATCCAGGAACCCACGGTACTCATGCGCGTTGGCGGCTTTTTGAGCCACCACGCCAGAGTTTCCGCACGTTCCTCACAGAAGCTGCTTTCAAAGTTTTACGCCTGCAGAACGGGGAGCTGATGAGGGTTGGCGTTGGGCTTTCCCCGCTGGAAAGACCCTTCGCCAACACCGCTCTGAAGGAACGACTGTGCTCGTGACGCTTTGAAAACAGCTTCTAACGGACATTGGCGCCTTAAAAGGCTGGCTGATTCTACGGGAAAAAAAAATTAAAGGTAAGTTGGGCCTGGAAGTTTGAGGGGTGATCAATCTTAGACAAAGGGCTAACATGCCGGCCTGTCCTGTTTTTGCGTGTGCGTTTCCTTATGCCCAACCAGCTCATCAAGACCCCCTGCGTCGGCCTTTGCTCCACTGTCTACGGTGACCTGGTGTGCCGTGGCTGCAAGCGGTTCCACCATGAAGTGATTCACTGGAACGGCTACAACGAGGACGAAAAGCGCGCGGTGTGGATGCGGCTCGAGCAGCTGTTGGTGCAGGTGATGGTGGCCAAGCTGGAGGTTTTCGACCCGGTATTGCTGCGCCAGCAACTGGAGTCGCGCAAGATCCGCTTTGTGCCGCACCAGTCGGAATATTGCTGGGCCTACCAGTTGATCGCCCGGGGCGCACGGGTGATCAACAATCTGGAGGCCTACGGCATGGTGCTGATGCCGGAGTTTCGCGACTGGGATCTGCCGGACCTGCGCGATGCCATTGATCGGGAGTTTTTCCTTCTGTCCGAAGCCCATTACCAGCGTTATATCGCGCCGGGGTTCCTGAAGGATGCGATTGGCGGCTGACAGCTTTTTGTGGCGAGGGGATTTAGCGAAACGTCGCACCGCCCCGCTGTGGGAGCAAAGCTTGCTCGCGATGCAGGCGCCTCGGTTCCAGAGAGACCGCGTCGTTTTTATCGCGGGCAAGCCTTGCTCCCACAGATAAATCCCCTCGCCACAGGTTGACGTGTCAATCCTTGACCGCCAACTCCACCAGATGGTCCTCGACCTCCTGCGGCTTGAGCACCAGCACATCGCTTTCCAGCGTATCGAGCACAGCCTCGGCGGTGTTGCCGATCAAGACCCCGGACAACCCCGAGCGGGCCACGGTGCCGATCACCGTCACTGCCGCCTGCAGCTTGCGCGCCATGTACGGAATCAAGACGTCCGCCGGACCTTCTTCGATGTGCAGGTGCTGGTCATCGATGTCGAATTCGGCCTGGAACGCCCGGCATTGTTCACGGTACTTGGCCTCGATGGTTTCCTTGAGCTGGAATGTCGGGTCGGCGGACGAGAGCATCGGCGAGGGGTGGGCGCTGATCACATGCAGGTGCGCCTTGGCGAGGAGGGCGATGTCATAGCCATGATCGATGATGGTGGAGTGCAAGTGGCGATGCTCGCCATCGGCATTACCAACGTCGACGGCAGCGAGGATCACCTTGTCTTTCCAGGAACCGGCGGTTTTCACCAGCAGCACCGGGGTTGGGCAATGGCGTAGCAGCTTCCAGTCCGCCGGGGTCAGCAGGGCTTTTTTCAGCGGACTGTCAGGGAAGTGCTGCTTGATCACCAGCCCGCAACCTTCCGCCTGCTGCACATCGATGATGGTTTCGTGGAGGCTTTCGTTCCAGGCCTGCTCGGTGGTGACGCTGTAGCCGTCGGCCAGCAGTGCGGCCTTGAGCACGCTGAGCAGGCCGGCATGGTCATGCTTTTTGTCGCACACCAGCAGGTGCAGGTGGGCCTGGGTCACTCCGGCGATCAGTTTGGCGCGCTTGAGCGCCAGGCTTTCCGAATGTTCGGGCTCAATAACCACCAGGATGCTGCGAATGGCTTGCATGATCGGCGTTCTCCTGCAATGAAAAGGCTGGCGTTGCTCAACTATAGTTGTTGTGGGCAGTCTAGTTGTTGTGGATGAGTCTTCGACTTGATGCATATCAACGGCGGTGGCTGGTGGTCTGGGGGCAGGCCGGTATAATCGGCGCCCTTCGCTCGACTACCTTTTCCCGTGAGCCCCATGAATCTTCCCGAAATTCACGAATTCCTTGGTTGCCGCACCCCCGATGCCTGGGTCCAGGCCGCGCTGGCTGACCAGGAAACGATGCTGATCGACCACAAGAACTGCGAATTCAAGGCGGCCAGCACCGCCCTGAGCCTGATCGCCAAATACCATTCCCACGTCGATCTGATCAATCTGATGTCGCGCCTGGCCCGGGAAGAGCTGGTGCATCACGAGCAGGTCATGCGCTTGATGAAAAAACGCAAGATCGGCTTGCGCCAGCTCTCCGCCGGGCGTTATGCCTCGGGGTTGCGCAAGGTGGTACGCAGCCACGAACCGGTCAAGCTGGTGGACACCCTGGTGGTCGGCGCCTTCATCGAAGCCCGCAGCTGCGAGCGTTTCGAGGCCTTGGTGCCGTACCTGGACGAGGAACTGGGCAAGTTCTATTTCGGCTTGCTGAAAAGCGAAGCCCGACATTTCCAGGGTTACCTGAAACTGGCTTACCAGTACGGCGACGCCAAGGACATTGCCCAGGTGATCGACAAGGTCCGTGAGGCCGAGCGGGAGCTGATCGAATCGCCGGATGTGGAGTTTCGTTTCCACAGTGGTGTGCCTGCGGCATAGGGCCTTATGCCGCGCTGCCTCTCAAACGCTCAGCCCCAGGCGTTCATGCCACTGAGCAATGGATTCCTCGGGATAGACCTCGAACTGCTGGTCGCCCGGATGCGCCTCGACTTCCACCCACGGCGCCTTGGAACCCAGCATCAGGTGGGTGTGCTCCGGCGGCACCGGTAGCGGTGTGTCGATGGCCGAGGCAAAGGGGTGAATCAGCTCCGGCCATTCGGGGCTGAACAGCCATAGCCCCGAACCGCACAAGGAACAGAAGTGCCGTTCGGCGCTGCTGCGGTGGGCGCGTTTATCGCCTTCGTCCTTGAGTCGTGCGTGGTAGATCGAGATGTGCTTGCGACCACGCACCTTCATGCTTTGGGCATCGCCCCCCAGGTTGATCGCAAAACCGCCACCGCCCTGGGTCTTGCGGCAGATCGAGCAGTAGCAGCGCTGATAGGGGTAGGGGTGAGCACTGTCGAGGGTGAACGACACCGCGCCGCAGTGGCAGGATCCTTCTAGCTGCATGGGGAACCTCCAGTGGGATTGGAAATGACTCAGTACAGCCTAGACAGTTTGTGTCTTGACAGTTGGATTGAAGGTGACCATGCGACCGCCTTCGCGAGCAAGCTCGCTCCCACAGGGGATTTTCTGTGTAGATACAATTTGTGGACACTGAAGATCAACTGTGGGAGCGAGCTTGCTCGCGATGAACGATGACACGGTCTAGCGACCGGGCACCCGCCACAAATACCACGCCGCCACCGTCCGATAAGGGCTCCAGGCCAGGCCGATCTCAACCATCTGCTTGCGGCTGGGCTGTTGCTCCAACCCCTTGAGCCGTCGATAACCTTCACGTACGCCAAAGTCATCGGCTGGCAGGATGTCCGGCCGTTCCAGGCTGTAGATCAGCAGCATCTCCACGGTCCAGCGCCCGACGCCGCGCAAGCTGACCAGGCGCTCGATCAACGCTTCATCCTCCATCGCCCGCGCAGTGGCGTAATCCGGCACGATTCCGTCCAGCGTTGCCTGGGCGATGCCCTGGATCGTCGCGATCTTGCTCGCGGAAAACCCACAGCCGCGCAACTGCGCAACGTCTGTCGCCAGGATCTGCCCGGGATTGGGGAATGCCTGCGCCGGGAACAACGCCAGCAGCCGACCGAGGATGGCATCGCCGGCCTTGGCGTGCAGTTGCTGGTAGGCAATCGCCCGCACCAGGGCTTCATAGGGGTCGCGGGCCGGCTTGGGTTGCAGCAGGCAAGGGCCGATCGCCTCGACGTGACGTCGCCAGTCTTCGTCGAGGCTTGCCAGCCAGGCGCTGGCCTCATGGTAGGGCACAGACATCGGATATTTGTTCTCCGGGGCGCTCAAAACGCCAGGGGCAGTGAAACCTGCACCGCGGCTTTCTCCAGCCGTAGCAGAAACGCCTTGCGCGGCTGTCCGCCACCATAGCCGGTCAACGAGCCATCCGCACCGATCACCCGGTGGCAGGGAATGACGATGGCCAAGCGATTCTGGCCGTTGGCCAGGCCCACGGCGCGGCTGGCGCCAGGGCTGCCCAGCGCCGTGGCGATGCCGCCGTAGCTGCGGGTTTCGCCGTAGGGGATCTTTTGCAGTTCAGTCCAGACCCGTACGGCGAAGGCGCTGCCGGGCATGTGCAGCGGGACGTTGAATGCCGTGAGCTTGCCGGCGAAATACTCGGCCAGTTCGGTTTCGATCTGTTGCAAATGAGCGTTGTGCCCCGGCGCAACCGTGTAGCCGTAGCGTTGCTGCAGCTCTTCCAGCTCCTTGGTCAGGGCCGGGCGGTCGAGGAATTCCAGCAGCACCAGGCCTCGTCGTTCGGCCATGGCCAACATGGGGCCCAGCGGTGTGGTCAGGCGGGTGAACAACAACGGTTCGCTGAGGGCTGCGCGGCCCGGCGTGATGTGGAAGGATTTCACGAAGGCGTCACGAAAACCGCTCAATGACTCATAGCCGGAATCGAACGCGGCATTGTCGATGGAGCTGCCGTCCTTGATGCCGCCCAGGGCAATGCCCAGGCGGCGGGTGCGCAGATAGGCGTGAAAGGTCATGCCGAAATGTTGCTTGAACCAGCGGCGCAGTTTCAGCGGCTCGATACCTTGTTCCAGTAGCAGGGCATCGGTCCAGCGCAGGTCGGGTTCGGCGTCGACGGTTTTGAGCAGGGCCTGGATCCAGTCCGGCGCGATGGCGGCGGCGTCCAGGGGCTTGCAGCGCAGGCAGGCCCGGTAGCCGGCCGACATGGCTTCGTCGGCATGGGCGAAGAACTCGACGTTCTCCGGTTTCGGCTTGCGCGCGGTGCAACTGGGGCGACAGAAAATACCGGTGGTCTTGACCGCAGTGAAGAACACCCCCTCGTAGGCGGTGTCTCGTTCGAGCATGGCGCGGACCATCTCGGCATGGGGCGGGAGCAGCGAGTCGTGTAGGTTCATGGGCCTGAGCATAGAACCGTGCCCGGAACGACTCCACCGAAAAATCGACAGTGAATTTCCGTTCACTTGGTCGGACGGTCACGAACAAAAATTGAACCTGCGAGTCTTAAAGGTTCAACCGTTGTTTTTGTCTTTCGGAGACATCATGTCCAAACATAAGAAATCCCTCATCGCCGTTGCTGTCTGTGCCTTGGCGTTCGGTGCCTCGGCCTTGCTGCCTGCTGAGTTGTCGCCTATCGGTTCGAGCTATGCCGCAGGCGGCAATGGGGGTGGTGGCGGCCACGGTGGAGGAAACGGCGGCGGCAATGGTGGTGGCAATGGCGGTGGCCACGGTGGTGGCATCGGTGGCGGCACCGGTGGTGGCCAGGACCATGACAAGTCTGGTGATTCCAGCGGCCTTGGCAAAGGATTGGCTAGCGACCACACCGGTACCCGCACCCGTGATCATGGCCTGAGCGGCAAGCACACCGGCACCACCCGCACCGACCGCACCAGCAAGGCTTCGCTGACCTCGAGCATCGCCAACGACCGTGATACCCGTGGCCTGACCAAGGCATCGGCGATTTCCACCGCTACACCAGGTACCCACAACACCAAGGGCCTGACCAACGCGACCAGCTCTTCGATCAAGAACGACCGCTGATCGCTTAAAAAAGCCGCGACGCCTGTGCATGGCGCCGCGGCTTTTTTGTTTGTCTGTTTTGCCTGACCTGACGTGTTCAATACTTCCAGAACACCGGCGTGAACAACACCAGCACCGTCAGGATTTCCAGCCGACCCAGCAGCATACCAATGGTCAGCAGCCATTTAGCCGCATCAGGCAAGGTCGAGAAGTTGCCGGCTGGCCCGATGATCGTGCCCAGCCCCGGGCCCACGTTGCACACGGCGGTGGCCGCGCCGGTCAGGGCGGTGGTCCAGTCCAGGCCGATCAGCGCCAACCCCAGGGCGATAGCGCCAATGGTGATGGTGAAGAAAAACGAAAAGGTCAGTAGCGAACGGACGATCTCTTCGTCGATGGGGTGATTGTTGTATTTTTTCTGGATCACCGCCCGGGGATGGATCAGTTGTTTCAGGCTGCCCATCAGTAACTCGCCGGCTACCTGGAAGCGGAAGATCTTCAGTCCGCCGGCCGTCGATCCCGAGCAACCGCCAACGAACGTCAAATAGAAGAACAGCAGCAAGGCAAAGCTGCCCCATAGGGTGTAGTCCCCCAGCGCCACGCCCGTGGTGGTGACCACCGACGTCACGTTGACGGCCACGATGCGGACCGCGTCCCACCAGCTGTAGTCGCTGTTCAGACTCAGCCATGTCCCCACGATGAGCCAGGTGATGACCAGGAATCCGACGAATCCCCTGACTTGCTGGTCCTTGAGCAACGCGCGTTTGTGGCCGCGCAAGGTGGCGACGTACAAGGTGAACGGCAGCGCGCCTGCCATCATGACGACCACCGACACCCAGTGGATGGCCGGTTGGGGCCAATGCCCCAGGGAAGCATCTGAGGTGGAGAAGCCGCCTGTGGAAATCAATGACATCGCGTGGTTGATCGCTTCGAAGGGCGTCATGCCGGCCAGCCACAAGGCCAGGGTGGCGAGGGCGGTCAAGCCGACATAGATCCACAGGATGTAGTTCGCCGCGACATGGGAGCGCGGCGTGACTTTCTCCGACCAGTCCGACGACTCGGTCTGGAACAGCCGCATACCGCCGACCCGTAGCAGTGGCAGGATCGCCACGGCCATGCCGATAAAGCCGATCCCGCCGAGCCAGTGCAGCATCGAGCGCCAGATCAACAGGCCGGGGGAGGCCGTGTCCAGGCCGGTAAGGATGGTCGAGCCGGTGGTGGTGATGCCGGACATGGTTTCGAAAAAGGCATCGGTGTAGCTGATGTGCTGGATGAACACCATGGGCAGGGCGGCGAAGCTGCAGACGATGACCCAACTGGCGGTGGTCAGCAGATACATGTCCCGCGGGCGCATCTGGGTGTGTGCAGGCCGACCGCGCGCCACCAGCGCGACGCCGCAGACGAAGGTGATCAGGCTCGACCACAAAAACGCCGAGAGGTCATCGTTGCGCTCGTACATCACCAGCGTCAAAAGCGGGATTGCCATGCTGGCAGCCAGGGTGATCAGGAAAATACCGAGGATGAAGCCAATAAACCGCACAACCGCAATGGACATAGAACACGCCTGAATGAATGAGCCGCACAGTATTGTTTTTGTGGCGGGCTGATGGGTAGCCCCTTGGGCAGTTTTGTTCAATACCGCCCGCGATTGGCAATTTACCTTGATCGCCACCTCACAGATATGAAGAAGGTATGCGATGAGTTTGATTCTTTCCATGGCGGCGTTTGCCCTGGTCGCCTCCATTACACCCGGCCCGGTCAATATCGTCGCCCTCAGCTCCGGGGCGCGGTACGGGTTTCGTGCGACGTTGCGCCATGTGGGCGGTGCAACCCTGGGGTTTGTCTTGCTGCTGGTGCTGATGGGGCTGGGGTTGCATGAAGTGTTGCAACGCTGGCCTGGCCTCACACGGGTGGTGCAACTGGGCGGCGTGGCGTTTTTGTTGTTCATGGCCTGGAAACTGGCGATGGATAACGGGCACCTGGGCGCCGAGGACGAGGGGCGAGCGCCTTCGATGTTCTATGGCGCGCTGATGCAATGGCTAAACCCCAAGGCGTGGCTGGCCTGCGTGGCGGGAATGGGGGCGTTCGTGGCCGATGGCGAGGCGCGGCTGGTGTGGCAGTTTGCGGCGATCTACCTGGTGATCTGCTACGTCTCGGTGGGCTGCTGGGCCTACGCCGGGAGTTTCCTGCGCACCTGGCTGGGTAATCCGGCGACCATGCGCCTGTTCAATCGGACGATGGCGGGGTTGTTGGTGGCCAGTGCGGTGTATCTGTTGTTGCCTTGAGCCAACCCGTCCTTGCGGTCAGGTGGTGCGGTATCAGCCGCGATATTGCCCGGGCGTAGCCGCCAGGTGTTGCTTGAAGGCACGCTGGAAATGCGCCTGGTCGGCAAACCCGCTGTCCAGCGCCACGTCGGCGATCAGCTTGCCTTCGCGCAATTGGCGCCGGGCAAACTGGATCCGGCGGTTGACCAGGAAGGCGTGGGGCGTCATCCCGTAATGGCGCTTGAAGGCTCGGCTCAGGTAGGACGGCGACAGTTGCGCGGCGGTGCAGATGTCTTCCAGCTTCAAGGCTTCGCTGCAATGGTCGTGGATAAACTGCGCCGCACGCATGAGGCCTGGATGACTGCCCCGGTCCGGGCGACCGGCAGGGTTGAGCCGTTGCTGCAGGTCGATAAAAAATGCCTCGGCGGCGGCGTGCTTGTGGTGCGTGTCGAGCTGCTCATCCACCAATTGCTCATACAACCTTCCCAATGCGGCAAACAGCTCCACATCGCGGCTGTGCGTGGTGGCGAAGCCCTGGAAATCCAGGCTTTCGTCAAAGCCGATACGGCGCTGCAAGTCTCTGAGCCACTGGGTGTCGACGTACAACATCACGTAGGACCACGGCTGATCGTCGATCGGGTTGCACGCGTGGACGTCGCCCGGGTTCATCAGCACCACCGTGCCGCTTTCCACCTGGAAATTCGAGCGTTCGTGAACGTAGGTGCTGCGCCCGGCGGTGATCGCGCCGATGGAAAAGTGGTCATGGGAATGGCGCGAATAGCAGACCTTGCGTCCATCGCCGATGGCCCGGGCTTCGATGAAGGGCAGGGCCGCGTCGCGCCAGAAGCGTGGGGCGTCGTCATGGGGGGCGTGCTTCATCGGTCAGCGTCCTCGTCTTGAACCTGAGTGGCAGTGTATTAGTCCTGACCGGTAAATGCCCGTCGGATTTAGCCCGTTCGGTTTGAAGGGCTGGGGTCCTGGACTAGACTTCATGAAGTCCTGCCAATGGAGTTTCCGATGCTTGCGCCACGCCAACCGGACGACGAAGCCGCTCGCCTCAAGAATCTGCACTCGCTCAAGCTGCTTGATACCGCACCCGAAGAGCGGTTTGACCGCCTGACCCGCCTTGCCCGACGCCTGTTTGACGTGCCCATCGCGCTGGTGTCGCTGGTGGACGCCAATCGGCAGTGGTTCAAGTCCAGCGCCGGCCTGGACGCCAGCGAAACCTCGCGGGAGATTTCCTTCTGTGGGCATGCGATTTTGCAGGATCAGATCCTGGAGATCTGCGACGCGGAACAGGATGAGCGCTTCCACGACAACCCACTGGTCACGGACAAGCCTGGCATTCGCTTCTATGCGGGGCATCCGCTGGGGATGGAGGACGGCAGCAAGCTCGGCACGTTGTGCCTGCTCGACACCAAGCCGCGCAAGCTCAATGACGAAGAGCGCGAACTGTTGCGCGACTTGGCCCGCATGGCCGAGCAGGAAATGGTCGCGGTGCAGATGGCGAGCATGGACGAGCTGACGCTGCTGTCCAATCGGCGTGGCTTCAGGATGTTGGCCCAGCATGCGTTGAATGTGTGTGATCGCTTGTCGCGACCGGCGACGCTGCTGTTCTTCGATCTCAACGACTTCAAGCCGATCAACGACCGTTATGGGCACGCCGAGGGCGACAACGCGCTGAAAACGTTCGCCGATGTGCTGCGTATCGCCTTTCGCGAAAGTGATGTGATCGGCCGCCTGGGCGGTGACGAATTCGTGGCGTTGCTCACCGGTTCTTCCCATGTCGAGATAGCGGCAATCATGGCGCGGCTCCAGGAAATCCTCGATGAGCGCAATGCGATGTTGCAGCGTGGCTATGACATTCGTTTCAGTGTCGGCCAGATCGAGTACGACCCCCAGCGTCATCAGTCGATCGACCTGCTACTGGCGGACGCGGATGCGGCGATGTACACACAGAAACAGGCGCTACGCAGCTAGCACAGGCTGATCCCTGTGGGAGCGAGCTTGCTCGCGAAGGCGTCGGCACAGTCAATATCAATGCCAGCAGACCCACCGCCATCGCGAGCAAGCTCGCTCCCACAGGGGGGTTGCAGTGGGCATAAAAAAACGCCGCATGGCCTTTCCAGGACAAGCGGCGTTTTTGCTGCAACGTGAAGATTACTCTTCGATGTTGCCCATGGCGGTGGTGTTGAAGCCGCCGTCCACGTACATGATTTCACCGCTGATGCCCGACGCCAGGTCCGAGCACAGGAAGGCGCCGGCGTTGCCGACTTCTTCGATGGTGACGTTGCGACGCAGCGGGGTTTGCGCTTCGTTGGCGGCCAGCATCTTGCGGAAGTTCTTGATGCCGGAAGCGGCGAGGGTGCGGATCGGGCCTGCCGATACGCAGTTGACGCGGGTGCCGTCCGGGCCCAGGGAGCCGGCCAGGTAACGGACGCCGGCTTCCAGCGAAGCCTTGGCCATACCCATGACGTTGTAGTTCGGCATGGTGCGCTCGGCGCCCAGGTACGACAGGGTCAGCAGGCTGCCGTTGCGGCCTTTCATCATTTCGCGACCGGCCTTGGCCAGGGCCACGAAGCTGTAGGCGCTGATGTCGTGGGCAATGCGGAAACCTTCGCGGGTGGTGGCTTCGGTGAAGTCGCCGTCCAGTTGGTCGCCCGGGGCGAAGCCCACGGAGTGCACGATGCAGTCCAGGCCATCCCACTTCTTGCTCAGTTCTTCGAAGACCTTGGCGATTTCTTCATCGCTGGCCACGTCGCACGGGAAGCACAGCTCAGGGCTCGAACCCCAGCCTTGTGCGAACTCTTCGACACGACCCTTGAGTTTGTCGTTCTGATAAGTGAAGGCAAGCTCAGCGCCCTCGCGATGCATGGCGGCGGCGATGCCGGATGCGATGGACAGCTTGCTGGCGACACCGACGATCAGTACGCGCTTACCGGCGAGAAAACCCATGTGTTGCTCCTCTTTCAGGTTATTCGGCAGTTGTTGGGGCCAGGAAGGCGGCCTCCAGCAACTGCTGTGTATAGGGGTGCTGCGGCGCGGCGAATATGCTGCGGGCATCACCTTGTTCGACCACTTGGCCATGCTTGACCACCATCAACTGGTGGCTCAGCGCTTTGACGACAGCCAGGTCATGGCTGATAAACAGGTACGTCAGGTTGTACTTGGTTTGCAACGACCGCAACAGCTCCACCACTTGGCGTTGCACGGTACGGTCCAGGGCCGACGTCGGTTCATCCAGCAGAATCAACGCCGGCTTGAGCACCAGGGCCCGGGCAATGGCGATACGCTGCCGTTGCCCTCCGGAAAATTCATGGGGGTAGCGGTTCCGGGTTTCCGGGTCCAGGCCTACCTCCTTCAATGCCGCGATTATCGCTTGTTCCTGTTCGGCTTCGGTGCCGATCTTGTGGATCCGCAGGCCTTCGCCAACGATCTGGCTCACACACATCCGTGGGCTCAGGCTACCGAACGGGTCCTGAAACACCACTTGCATCTCCCGGCGTAGCGGCCGGACTTGTTGCTGCGTCAGGCTATCCAGCTGCTTGCCTTCGAAACGGATCCCGCCCTGGCTGCCGATCAACCGCAGGATTGCCAGCCCCAGGGTGGATTTGCCGGAACCGCTTTCGCCGACGATGCCCAGGGTCTGGCCCTGGGGCAGGCTGAAGCGGATACCGTCCACGGCCTTGATGTAGTCTACCGTGCGCTTGAACAGGCCTTTCTTGATCGGGAACCAGACTTTCAGGTCCTCGACCTGCAACAGCGGCGGGCCGACGACGTTGCTCGCCGGGGTGCCGCTGGGTTCAGCGCCCAGCAGTTCCCGAGTGTACGGATGCTGCGGTGCCCGGAACAACTCTTCGCACGATGCCTGTTCGACGATGCAACCGCGCTGCATGACACATACGCGATGCGCAATTCTTCGCACCAGGTTCAAATCGTGGCTGATCAGCAGCAGCGACATGCCCAATCGCGCCTGCAATTCCTTGAGCAATTGGAGGATTTTCAGCTGGACGGTGACGTCCAGTGCGGTGGTCGGCTCGTCGGCAATCAGCAGTTCCGGCTCGTTGGCCAGGGCCATGGCGATCATCACCCGCTGGCGCTGGCCGCCGGACAGCTCGTGGGGCAGGGCCTTGAGGCGCTTGTGGGGCTCGGGAATGCCGACCAGCTCCAGCAACTCAAGGGTCCGGCGGGTCGCGACCTTGCCGCTCAGGCCCTTGTGGATGCCGAGCACTTCATTGATCTGTTTTTCAATGGAATGCAGCGGGTTGAGGGACGTCATCGGCTCCTGGAAGATCATCGCGATCCGGTTGCCACGGATATGACGGATGGTTTTTTCCTTCAAACCCAGCAAATTCTGGCCAGCGTACTGGATGGTCCCGGTGGGGTGATGGGCCAGCGGGTAAGGCAGCAACCGCAGGATCGAATGGGCGGTAACCGATTTGCCCGAGCCGCTTTCACCCACCAGGGCCAGGGTTTCGCCGCGCTTGATATCGAAGCTGACCCCCTCGACCACGCGCTGGCGGCGTTCGCCGACAATGAACTCCACCGCCAGGTCGCGCACTTCGATCAGATTATCCTGGTTCATTTCACTTCCTCGGATCGAAGGCATCGCGAGCGGACTCGCCGATGAACACCAACAGGCTCAACATCAGGGCCAGCACGGCGAACGCGCTGATGCCCAGCCATGGCGCCTGGAGGTTGGATTTACCCTGGGCTACCAGCTCGCCGAGGGACGGCGCGCCGGGCGGCAGGCCGAAGCCGAGGAAATCCAGGGCGGTGAGGGTGCCGATGGCGCCGGTGAGGATGAACGGCATGAACGTCATGGTCGAGACCATGGCGTTGGGCAGGATGTGGCGGAACATGATCGCGCCGTTCTGCATGCCCAGCGCCCGGGCAGCACGCACGTATTCCAGGTTGCGCCCGCGCAGGAACTCGGCACGGACCACATCCACCAGGCTCATCCAGGAAAACAGCAGCATGATGCCCAGCAGCCACCAGAAGTTGGGCTGGACGAAACTGGCCAGGATGATCAGCAGGTACAGCACCGGCAACCCGGACCAGATTTCCAGGAAACGTTGGCCGGCCAGGTCCACCCAACCGCCATAGAAGCCCTGCAGGGCGCCGGCGATCACGCCGATGACCGAGCTGAGCACGGTCAGCGTCAGGGCAAACAGGACCGAGATGCGGAAGCCATAGATGACCCGGGCCAGGACATCGCGACCCTGGTCGTCAGTGCCCAGCCAGTTCACGGAAGAGGGCGGCGCCGGGGCCGGGACCTTCAGGTCGTAGTTGATGCTCTGGTAGCTGAACGGAATCGGTGCCCACAGCACCCAGGCGTCCTTGGCCGCCAGCAGTTCGCGGATATAGGGACTCTTGTAGTTGGCTTCCAGCGGGAACTCGCCGCCGAACGTGGTTTCCGGGTAGCGCTTGAGGGCCGGGAAGTACCAGCCGTTGTCGTAATGCACCACCAGCGGCTTGTCGTTGGCGATCAGCTCGGCGCCCAGGCTCAGCCCGAACAGGATCAGGAACAGCCACAGGGACCACCAGCCACGCTTGTTGGCCTTGAACAGTTCGAAGCGGCGGCGATTGAGAGGGGACAGGTTCATCTCAATGCTCCCGGCTTTCGAAGTCGATGCGTGGATCGACAAAGGTGTAGGTCAGATCGCCGATCAGCTTCACCACCAGCCCCAGCAAGGTGAAGATGAACAGGGTGCCGAACACCACCGGGTAGTCGCGGTTGATGGCCGCTTCGAAACTCATCAGGCCCAGGCCGTCGAGGGAGAAGATCACTTCCACCAGCAGGGAGCCGGTAAAGAAAATCCCGATGAATGCCGAAGGGAAGCCGGCGATCACCAGCAGCATGGCATTGCGGAATACGTGGCCGTAGAGCACTCGATGGCGGGTCAGGCCCTTGGCCTTGGCGGTGACCACGTATTGCTTGTTGATTTCGTCGAGGAAGCTGTTCTTGGTCAGCAGGGTCATGGTGGCGAAGTTACCGATCACCAGGGCGGTGACGGGCAAGGCCAGGTGCCAGAAGTAATCGAGGATCTTGCCGCCCATGCTCAATTCGTCGAAATTGTTGGAGGTCAGCCCGCGCAACGGGAACCAGTCGAAATAGCTGCCGCCGGCAAACACCACGATCAGCAGGATGGCGAACAGGAATGACGGGATCGCGTAGCCGACGATGATGGCCGAGCTGGTCCAGACATCGAAATGGCTGCCGTGCCGCGTCGCCTTGGCGATCCCTAGCGGGATCGACACCAGGTACATGATCAGCGTGCTCCACAACCCCAGGGAGATGGACACCGGCATCTTTTCCTTGATCAGGTCGATGACCTTGGCGTCGCGGAAGAAACTGTCGCCGAAGTCCAGGTGGGCGTAGTTCTTGATCATGATCCACAGGCGTTCGGGTGCCGACTTGTCGAAGCCGTACATGCGCTCGATTTCCTTGACCAGCCCCGGGTCCAGGCCCTGGGCGCCGCGGTAGGAGGAGCCTGCCACCGACACTTCGGCACCGCCGCCGGCAATGCGGCTGGTGGCGCCCTCGAAGCCCTCGAGCTTGGCGATCATCTGTTCCACCGGCCCGCCGGGTGCGGCCTGGATGATGACGAAGTTGATCAGCAGAATGCCGAACAGGGTCGGGATGATCAGCAGCAGTCGCCGAAAAATATAAGCCAGCATTTCGTTACTCCACGCTCGCAGGGGCGGCGATTTGCTGCTCGATGACCTGCTTCTCTACTTCATCGGCCGGCTTGACCTCCGGCTTGACCCACCAGGTGGTGGTGCCGATGTCATAGGTGGGCGTGATTTTCGGATGGCCGATGTGGTTCCAGTAGGCCACGCGCCAGGTCTTGATGTGCCAGTTCGGGATCACGTAGTAGCCCCATTGCAAGACCCGGTCCAGCGCACGGGCGTGGGCCACCAGGCTCTTGCGCGAATCGGCGTTGATCAGTTGTTCCACCAACTGGTCCACGGCCGGATCTTTCAGGCCCATGGTGTTGCGGCTGCCGGGCTTGTCGGCGGCGGCGGACATCCAGAACTCGCGTTGTTCGTTACCCGGCGAACTGGATTGCGGGAAGCTGCCCACCACCAGGTCGAAGTCCCGGGAACGCACGCGGTTGATGTACTGGGACACGTCCACGCGGCGGATCACCAGGTCGATGCCCAGGTCGCTCAGGTTGCGCTTGAACGGCAGCAGCACCCGTTCGAACTCGGTCTGGGCCAGCAGGAACTCCAGCACCACCGGTTTGCCCTGGGCATCGACCATCTTGTCGTCGACGATGCGCCAGCCGGCCTCTTGCAGCAATTGGTAGGCCTTGCGCTGCTGGTCGCGGATCATGCCGCTGCCGTCGCACATCGATGGCTGGAAGGCGTCAGTGAAGACCTGTTCGGGAATCTTGCCGCGCAGGGGCTCGAGGATCTTCAACTCGTCTTCGCCGGGCAGGCCGGTGGCGGCCATTTCCGAATTCTCGAAATAGCTGCGGGTGCGGGCGTAGGCGCCGTTGAACAGTTGCTTGTTGGTCCACTCGAAGTCCAGCAGCAGGCTCAAGGCCTTGCGCACCCGTATGTCCTGGAAGATCGGCCGGCGCAGGTTGTAGACAAAGCCTTGCATGCCGGTGGGGTTGCCGTTGGGGATCTGCTCCTTGATCAACCGGCCTTCGGTCACGGCCGGGATGTTGTAGGCATTGGCCCAGTTCTTGGCGGTCATCTCCAGCCAGAAATCGAACTGACCGGCTTTCAGGGCCTCGACCGCGACGGTGTTGTCGCGGTAGTAGTCGGTAGTCAGTACGTCGAAATTATAGAAGCCGCGATTGACCGGCAGGTCCTTGCCCCAGTAATCCTTCACCCGCTCATAACGGATCGAGCGTCCGGCCTTCACTTCGGCGACCTTGTAGGGACCGCTGCCGAGGGGGATCTCCAGGTTGCCCTTGCTGAAGTCGCGCTCGGCCCACCAGTGTTTCGGCAATACCGGCAGTTGGCCGAGGATCAACGGCAGCTCACGATTGTTAGTATGCTTGAACTTGAACAAAACCTTGAGCGGGTCTTCGGCGATGACGTCGGCGACGTCGCTGTAATAACCACGAAACATCGGCGCGCCGTCCTTGGTCAGGGTCTGGAAGCTGAAGACCACGTCCTCGGCGCGCACCGGATGACCATCGTTGAAACGGGCTTCGGGACGCAGGTAGAAACGTACCCAGCCATTGTCCGGGGCTTTCTCGATTTTTTCGGCGATCAGGCCATATTCGGTGAACGGTTCGTCCAGGCCCTGCTTGGCCAGGGTGTCGTAGATCAGGCCGATGTCGTCGGCCGGTACACCTTTGCTGATGAACGGGTTGAGGCTGTCGAAGCCGCCAAAACCGCCCTGGCGGAAGATCCCGCCTTTGGGCGCGTCCGGGTTGACGTAGTCGAAATGCTGAAAGTTCGCCGGATACTTCGGCGGCTCGTTGTACAAGGTCACGGCATGCTGCGGCGCGGCACAAGCCAGCCCGGCGAATAACAGGCTGCTGGCCTGCAGGAGCAGGGCACGTAGAGGCTTCATTGATCTTTCTCCGAAGATTTCAGCCACCATGCGCTCAGGCCCAGGGTGTAGGGCGGCGTGGTGACGAAGGCGAACCGGTTGCGGTACGCCAGGCGATGATAATTGAGATACCAGTTGGGAATGCAGTAATGCTGCCACAGCAGCACGCGATCCAGGGCCTTGCCGGCGGCGACCTGTTCGTCGCGGGTCTGGGCGGCGAGCAGCTTTTCCAGCAGATGATCGACCACAGGGTTGGCGATCCCGGCGTAGTTCTTGCTGCCCTTGACCCCGACCTGGCTGGAGTGGAAGTACTGCCATTGCTCGAGGCCCGGGCTGAGGGTCTGGTTCAAGGTCAGCAGGATCATGTCGAAGTCGAACTGGTCCAGGCGCTGCTTGTACTGGGCGCGGTCCACCGTGCGCAGCCGGGCCTGGATGCCGATGCTGGCGAGGTTCTCGACGTAGGGTTGCAGGATGCGCTCCAGGTTCGGGTTCACCAGCAGGATTTCGAAGCTCAGGGGCTGGCTGTCGGCGTTCAGCAGGCGTTGGCCGTTGAGGCTCCAACCGGCTTCCTTCAATAACCCCAGGGCTTTGCGCAGGGTTTCCCGGGGGATGCCGCGACCGTCGGTCTTGGGCAAGCTGAAGGGGTCGGTGAGCAGTTTGGGCGGCAATTGTTCCCGGTATGGCTTGAGCAGCAGCCATTCATGGCCCACCGGCAGGCCGGTGGCGGAAAACTCGCTGTTGGGGTAATAACTGAGGGTGCGCTTGTAGGCGCCGCTGAACAGGGTGCGGTTGGTCCACTCGAAATCGAACATCAGCCCCAGGGCTTCACGTACCTTGACCTCGGCAAACGTGCCGCGTCGGGTGTTCATGAACAGGCCCTGGGTCTGGGTCGGGATCTGGTGGGGAATCTGCGCCTTGATCACGTCGCCGCGCTTGATCGCCGGAAAGTCATAGCCGTTGGCCCAGTTCTTGGCCTGGTGTTCGATGTAGATGTCGAACTCACCGGCCTTGAAGGCTTCGAAGGCAACTTCGCTGTCACGATAGAACTCCACGTCCATGCGGTCGTAGTTGTACTTGCCACGATTGACCGGCAGGTCCTTGCCCCAGTAATCCTTGACCCGTTCGAACACCAGTTGGCGGCCTGGTTGCACTTTGGTGATGCGATACGGCCCGCTGCCCAGGGGCGGTTCGAAGGTCGTTGCCTTGAAATCGCGGCCTTTCCAGTAATGCTGGGGCAACACCGGCAGTTCACCCAGGCGCAGGATCAGCAGCGGATTGCCCGCGCGCTTGAAGACAAAGCGGATTCTCAGTGGATTGAGAATGTCGACACGCAGCACTTCCTGCAGGTTGGTGCGGTATTGCGGGTGACCGTCCTTGAGCAGCGTCCTGTAGGAGAACGCCACGTCATAGGCGGTGATGGGCACGCCATCGTGAAACCGCGCTTCGGGGCGCAGGTTGAACACCACCCAACTGCGGTCTTCGCTGTATTCCACCGACTGGGCGATCAGGCCGTAGCTCGACGTCGGTTCATCACCGGACGGCGCGTACTGGCCGGTGCCGACCATCAGTGGTTCGTTCAGCTCATTGATGCCGTATTGCAGGAAATTGGGTGTGGAAACCGGGCTGCTGCCCTTGAACGTGTAGGGGTTGAGCGTATCGAAGGTGCCGAATGCCATGACTCGCAAGACACCGCCCTTGGGCGCTTGCGGGTTGACCCAGTCGAAGTGGGTGAATCTGGCCGGGTACTTGAGCGTGCCGAACTGCGCATAGCCATGGCTTTCGCTGATGGCTGCGCTGGCGGGAGAGCTCAAGGCCAGGCTGATCAGGAGCAAGAGGAGGGGACGTATCAAGTCTGAGATCCGATCCAGGCGGCTTGGGCTTTTATGGCCTGTACAGTAACAGCTTGTATCGACAGGAAAAAGGCGGGGTTTAGAGGGGATGCCAGTCAGCTAAGCGGATACCTGTGGGAGCAAGGCTTGCCCGCGATGAACGATATCGCGGTTCAACTGTTAAACCGCGGTGTGGCCATCGCGGGCAAGCCTTGCTCCCACAGGCCTTGCCCCCCACAGATGAGTTCCCTCACCACACAAAGCTCCCCGGTCACCTCAGTGCGGGGAGTAGACCGTCAGCATCTGTCCAGGCTTGAGTGCCTTGCCCATCCGCGGGTTCCAGCGCTTGAGGTGCTGCATTTCCACGTTGAAGCGCTTGGCGACGACGTACAGCGAATCACCTTGCTTGACCTTGTATTGGGTCTGCTTCTTCTGGTCCTTGCTATTGGCGGCCACCACGGTACTGATGCGCTTGCCGGTGGTCTTGCTGGCCTTGGCGTCCTGCATCACCAGGGTCTGGCCGACCTTGAGCTTGTTGCCGCTGAGTTTGTTCCAGCGTTGCAAGTCTTTGGTCTGGACGTTGTTGGCCTTGGCGATCTGGGCGAGGTTTTCGCCGCGCTTGACACGGTAGGTTCGCCGGGCGCCTTCCACGTCGCTGTCGTCGGCTGTCTCGAACACCGGCTTGAGCGAGCGCTGGCTGATCAGCTCTTCGGGGCGCATGGTCGACAGGCTGGCGGTCAGCAACTGGGCCTTGGACGTGGGCACCAGCAGGTGCTGGGGGCCGTCGATGGTGGTGCGCTGCTTGAAGGCCGGGTTGAGCTGGAACAGCTCGTCTTCGTCGATGTTGGCCACCGCCGCGACCTTGGACAGGTCCATGCGCTGGTTGATCTCGACGACCTGGAAATAGGGTTCGTTGGCGATCGGGTTGAGGTTCACGCCATAGGCATCGGGCGAGAGCACCACCTGGGACAGCGCCAGCAACTTCGGCACATAGGCCTGGGTTTCGCTGGGCAGCGGCAGGTTCCAGTAGTCGGTGGGCAGGCCAAGCTTCTCGTTGCGCTCGATGGCGCGGCTGACCGTACCCTCGCCGGCGTTGTAGGCGGCCAGCGCCAGCAACCAGTCGCCGTTGAACATGTCGTGCAGGCGCGTCAGGTAGTCCAGGGCGGCCGTGGTGGAGGCGGTGATATCGCGACGCCCGTCATAGAAGCGGGTCTGGCGCAGGTTGAAGTAACGCCCCGTGGACGGGATGAATTGCCACAGGCCCACTGCGTTGGCCCGGGAATAGGCCATGGGGTTGTAGGCACTCTCGATCACCGGCAGCAACGCTAGCTCCAGCGGCATGTTGCGCTCTTCGAGGCGTTCGACGATGTAATGGATGTACAGGCTGCCACGCTCACCGGCGTTTTCCATGAAGGAAGGGTTGCTGGCGAACCACAGGCGCTGTTGCTCGATACGTGGATTGACGCCGGCCGTTTCCTGCAGCTGGAAACCTTGGCGCATGCGCTCCCAGACGTCCTGGGGTACTTGAGGGCTGGGTTTCTCACTGAGCCATACCGGCTTCTGTTTGGCGCGAGCGGCGATATTCGGCGTGTGCGCCGCGTCGGTCTGCGGCAGCTGGCTCGTGCTCTGGCAGCCCGCCAATGTGGCGGACACGGCCACCGCAATGGCTTGAGCCAAGCGGGTCAATGTGTCTGACTGGACGGACCTGCGTATAGATGACGACATTGGCTGGAAGTAAGTTCCGGGCAAAAATGTCGGCCGATTCTAGGAAGCGCACCCCAACAGGTCAACCTTTCAGAATTTTTGTATCAATCGATAGCTGCCTTAGAACGTATCTTTCCAAGCCCTCAAGGCCGCAAAAACCTCACTCGGCGTCTGGTTTCGCTGGCCGTTCCGTTCGTCTGCTTTTTGTTTAACAGATGTTTCAGTCGTGCGCAGGAACGGGTTGGTGAGTTTTTCCAGGGCCAGGGTCGAGGGTAGCGTCATGATGCCTTCGCTGCGTTGCTGGCTGACTTTTTCCAGGCGGGCGGCGACGTCCGGGTTGCCGGGCTCCACGGCGGCGGCGAACTTCAGGTTGCTGAGGGTATATTCATGGGTGCAGTAGACCAGCGTATCTTCAGGCAGGGCGGCGAGGCGACTGAGCGAATGGTGCATTTGCGCAGGCGTGCCTTCGAAGAGCCGGCCGCAACCGGCGGCGAACAGGGTGTCGCCACAGAACAGCAGGCCGTGATGGTAGTAGGCGATGTGCCCCAGGGTATGGCCAGGCACGGCATAGACATCGAAGTCCCAGCCGAGCACGCTGACCGTGTCGTTGTCATGCAGGGCCTTGTCCCGCGCCGGGATGTTTTCGCTGGCCGGACCGTAAACGGTGGCGTTCGTCGCATTCTTCAGCGCCTGGACGCCGCCGACATGATCATGGTGATGATGGGTGATCAGGATGTCGCTCAGGACCCAGCCCGGATGGGTCTCGAGCCAGGCCTGCACCGGCGCGGCGTCACCCGGGTCGACCACGGCGCAGCGCTGGGTGGCGTGGTCCTGTAACAACCAGATGTAGTTATCGGTGAATGCGGGCAGGGCACTGATCTGTATCATCGTGGAATTCGCCAAGCGGAAAACAAAGGCGCATCTTAGAACTTCCTGACGCGTTGGAGAATGCAATGACCGATGAAGCGTTCGCTCAGGCTGATCCTGACTGGCTGGCGTTGATCAGCGCCGCCCGTGAATGGCTGTCCGGCCCTGTCGGGCAATTTTTGCTGGAAGAAGAAAGGCACATGCTCGAAGACGAGTTGGGCCGGTTCTTCGGCGGCTACCTGGTGCACTACGGGCCTTCGGCGCAAACGCCGCCGTCGGCACCGCAAGTCCAGCGCAACGTGCGCCTGGGAGCGCCGTTGCCCGGGGTGGAAATCGTCTGCGAAGAGCAGGCCTGGCCGTTGAGCGAGCATGCCGCCGACGTGGTGGTCATGCAGCACGGCCTGGATTTCTGCCTGTCGCCCCACGGTCTGTTGCGTGAAGCCGCCAGCAGCGTGCGCCCTGGCGGGCACCTGTTGATCATCGGCATCAATCCCTGGAGCGCTTGGGGCTTGCGTCATGTGTTTGCCCACGACGCCTTGCGCCAGGCCCGCTGCATCTCGGCGTCGAGGGTCGGCGACTGGCTGAACCTGCTGGGTTTTGCGCTGGAGAAACGCCGCTTCGGGTGCTATCGTCCGCCGCTTGCGTCGCCCAAGTGGCAGGCGCGCCTGGCCGGCTGGGAACGCAAGGCCGGTGACTGGCAGCTGTCCGGCGGCGGTTTCTACCTGTTGGTGGCACGCAAGATCGCGGTCGGGCTGCGCCCGGTGCGCCAGGCGCGACGCGAGCCGATGGGCAAGCTGATTCCCTTGCCAATGGCCAAGGTCAATCGTCGCCATATCGAGCCGTAACCTTTTTCGATGGTTCTTGCCGGCATTGGGCTGCGGGTGTTGTCGGGCCCGATCGGCGGGCCTTTGCATTTTTTTGGATAGATTGGCATGAGCGATAGCGTAGAACTCTTCACTGATGGCGCCTGCAAGGGCAACCCCGGTCCAGGCGGCTGGGGCGCGTTGCTGGTGTGCAAGGGCGTGGAGAAGGAACTCTGGGGCGGCGAAACCAATACCACCAACAATCGCATGGAGCTGATGGGCGCCATCCGTGGCCTGGAAGAGCTCAAGCGGCCTTGCGATGTGTTGCTGGTGACCGACTCGCAGTACGTCATGAAGGGCATCAACGAGTGGATGGCGAACTGGAAGAAACGTGGCTGGAAGACGGCGGCGAAGGAACCGGTGAAAAACGCCGACCTCTGGAAGCTGCTGGATGAACAGGTCAGCCGCCACAACGTCACCTGGAAATGGGTGCGCGGCCACATCGGCCACCACGGCAACGAACGGGCCGACCAGTTGGCCAATCGTGGGGTCGATGAGGTTCGGGGCTACAAGCAGGCCTGATTCAGCCGGATGTACCCTCCTGTGACGAGGCGCTTGTGTGGGAGCAAAGCTTGCTCGCGACACAGGCGCCCCGGTTTTCCTGAAAGACCGCGTGATCTTCATCGCGAGCAAGCTTTGCTCCCACAGTGTTTGCTTTCGCTCATCACTTGCTTCCACCAGCCTGGCTCCCAGGTAAATCCCCTTGCCACAAGAGCGTGTTAAGATCCGCGCTTTTGCAAGACTGCCCGCTGAGAGCTGAACACTGATGGCCAACAGATCTGTAGTACTGGATACCGAAACCACCGGCATGCCGGTGACCGATGGTCACCGGATTATTGAAATCGGTTGTGTCGAGCTGATCGGCCGGCGCCTGACCGGTCGCCATTTCCACGTTTACCTGCAACCGGATCGCGAAAGTGACGAGGGCGCCATCGGCGTGCACGGCATCACCAACGAATTTCTGGTGGGCAAGCCGCGTTTCGCCGAAGTGGCCGATGAGTTCTTCGAATTCATCCAGGGCGCGCAGTTGATCATCCACAACGCGGCGTTCGACGTCGGGTTCATCAACAACGAATTCGCCCTGATGGGCCAGCACGACCGGGCTGACATTACCCAGCATTGCACCATCCTCGATACCCTGATGATGGCCCGGGAACGTCACCCTGGGCAGCGCAACAGCCTCGACGCCCTGTGCAAGCGCTACGGCGTCGACAACTCCGGTCGTGAACTGCACGGCGCCTTGCTCGACTCCGAGATCCTGGCCGACGTCTACCTGACCATGACCGGCGGCCAGACCAGCCTGTCCCTGGCCGGTAACGCCTCGGACGGCAACGGTACCGGTGAAGGCTCTGGCAACCAGGCCACGGAAATCCGGCGTTTGCCCGCTGACCGCCAGCCATCGCGGATTATCCGCGCCAGCGAAAGCGACCTGGCCGAACATGCCGCGCGTCTGGAAGCCATCGCCAAGTCCGCAGGTGCTCCGGCATTGTGGACGCAGTTGGCCGAGTCGCAGGCTACGGCGAACTGACCCCTTGTGGGAGCGGGCTTGCTCGCGAAAGCGGTGAGTCAGTTTGCATCGATGCCAAAGGTGCCGCCGTATTCGCGAGCAAGCCCGCTCCCACAAAGACTGTCACTCTCTTTCGTTTCATTTCTCGCCACAATCGCCACGACCTTCTAACCTGAGGTAACGGGCAGGCTACGGATCCCGCTTGATGTGTGAAGATTTGAAAGGCAAGGGCAATGGATGGCACCACGCCGTTGGTTGTCTCAAGGAATGAGGACCTTCCCCAGTATGCAACCGGTCATGAATCCCAAACACCCCGGGTTGTCGGTGCGCATCGTCGATGACGGCTTTGCCGCCTATATCTGGGGCAGCGACTTCAGCTTCGAAGTCAGCGACTACGCGACGGCGCAGATCGGCCGGCCCGTCAACCAATGGGCGGTGACGCCCATTGTTCCCTATCGCAAGTGCTATGGCATCGATCCCGAGGAATTCAGCAGCTTCCGCAATGCCCCGGACAGCGAGATCTTCATGGCTTATCTCGACGACCAGCCCGTGGGGCATCTGGTGGTCAGTACCAACTGGAACGGCTATGCCCACATCGACGAGTTGGCGGTGCATGCGCCGGCCCGTCGCCACGGGGTGGCCAAGGCGTTGCTCGATGTCGCCCAGTTCTGGAGTCGCAAGAAAAAACTGCCGGGCATCATGCTCGAGACCCAGAACAACAATCTGGGTGCCTGCCGGCTCTATGAGCGTTGCGGCTACGTGCTCGGCGGTATCGATCACCTGCGCTATCGCGGCATTGACCGGCATACCGACGAAGTGGCGTTGTTCTGGTACCGGCTGTTCGATGATCCGCTGGGCATGTCGATCAGTGGCTCAGCAACGCCTCGGCTTGTTCCGTAACCCGTTCCAGCAGCGATTGGACGGCGGGTGAGGGCTGCGTGCCGTTCAGGCTCAGGGCATAGAGACCGATCGCAATGGCGGGCGATACCGGGCAGACGTCCAGGCCACTGCCCTTGGCGCCCGAGGCCGTGAACGGGTCGACGATGGCAAGGCCTTCGCCGGCCTCGACCATGGCACGCATCATCTGATGGGTCTGGACGCGGATCTGGATCATTGGCGCCGGACGCAGCGCCGCCAGTTTATGCTCGAAGGCAGGGCTCAGCGGGTCATGGCCATCCAGGCCTACCAACGGCTGGCCCGCCAGGTCCTGGAGCGAAATGTATTTCTGTCGTGGTTGCAGCCAGCCGTGAGGTGCCAGCAATTGCAGTTTGCCCTGGGCGATCATCTGGCAATGAATGTCGGGGTGTTCGGGGTCGTGCAAGCTCAGGCCCAGGTCGCTTTCACGCAACAGCAGGCTGTGGACGATGTCGCGGGTCGGTTGGCTGAGCAGGGTGCACGGCGCATCCGGATGGCGGCGACGCATGGCGGCAATGCTCTGGGGCAACAACTGCTGGGCCAGCGGCGGGGTGCAGATAATGCGCAAGGGTGGCGCCTGATAGTGTTTCAGGCTGCTGGCCAGGCGCTGCACCGGTTCGAGGGTGTCGTACACCCGCGTGATGCCGTCGCGCAGTTCGAGGGTTTCCCGGGTGGCCTGCAGGCGCCCGCGCACGCTGGCAAACAGCATGAAGCCCAGCTGGGCCTCGGCATCGCGCAGGATCGCCTCGACCTCCGCCACCGGCAGTTGCAGCCACTCGGCCGCCGTGCCGAGGTGACCGGTCTGCAGCAGCGCCTGGATCACTTCGATGTGGCGTAAACGCATGCAAGAAGTCCATGTTCGGCGGGTGAGCCATTGAGTGGCTGAATCCTAACCCAAGTCCGGGCACGACTTCTGCTCATAACTGCCGGTTATGAAGCTATTTGCGTTTCAGTGGGTGTTTGCACCTGCAGTGGCGTTTCCGGTTCGCGCGTCAATTCGATTTGAGATTGCACCAGCATAAATTTGCCGTCTTCGAGTTTATTGACTCGATCACCGATGGCCAGCTTATAAGTGGTGACAGGCTCCTTGCCGTTTCCGTCGGGCGACGGGGTCGATTCCTGAAACTCATGCACTGAGTAGACGCGACCTTCGGCGTCCCGCGCATGAAATTGTCCGACAAGTACTGCTGCCATTGCTTAGAACCTCTGGAAATAAATCACTCGATTTGCGGTTCTGTAGACCTTGGTCAAGCGCGGTAAGTTTTCCTACATGAAAAAAATAGTCCAGCCGACAGGTTTTCGTCGCTCCGCTGGTCCAATTGTCACCCCGATCATCTATAACTACAGGCTCCTTTGAGCCGATAGTCGAGAAGCCTCTCATGAGTAATGTCTACACAGTGGCCGTTTTAGTGGGCAGCCTGCGCAAGGCATCGATCAACCGTAAGGTCGCGCTGGCACTGGCTGACCTGGCGCCAGCCAACCTCAAGCTGAACATCGTCGAGATCGGCGAGTTGCCGCTCTACAACGAAGACATCGATGTTTCCCCTCCGGCAGCCTACAGCACTTTCCGTCAGCAGGTGGGCGCGGCCGACGCTTTGTTGTTCGTCACGCCTGAGTACAACCGCTCGGTACCTGCGCCGCTGAAAAACGCCATCGACGTCGGCTCGCGTCCCTACGGCCAGAGTTGCCTGAGTGGCAAGCCGGGCGCGGTGATCAGTGCTTCGCCGGGCGCCATCGGTGGTTTTGGTGCCAACCATCATTTGCGCCAGTCGCTGGTATTCCTTGATGTTCCCTGCATGCAGCAGCCGGAAGCCTACCTGAGCGGTGCCGGGACGGCGTTTGACGAGGCGGGCAACCTGTCGGAGTCGGTACGGCCCTTCCTGCAGACGTTCATCAATGCCTACGGCAAGTGGGTCGAGCAACACAAGAAGGCTTGATGCTCCTCTGGACTTAAGGCAAGGCACCTTTGTGGTGAAGTGACTTTCTGTGGGAGCAAGGCCTTGCTCCCACAGGCCTCGCGCCCACAGTGGGATACATTCCCTCATCGCGGATGCATCGACAATCCAATCCCCGCTTTACTGGATATTCGAATTTCCATATATTCGCCCTTCGCTCATCCAGGCCTTCCTTCGCCATGTCTGATTCCCACAACCCTGTCCATGTCTTCAAGGCGCTGGCCGATGACACCCGTACGCGCATTGCGCTGCTGGTGGCCCGTGAAGGCGAGTTGTGTGTCTGTGAGCTCACCGCCGCGCTGAGCCTGAGCCAGCCGAAGATTTCCCGGCACCTGGCGCAGTTGCGTAACGCCGGCCTGCTCAGCGACCGGCGCCAGGGGCAATGGGTTTACTACCGTCTGCATCCGCAGTTGCCGGCCTGGGTCAGCACTTTGCTGGCGCAGGCGTTGGCGGCCAACACGGCGTGGCTGATGGCGGATGTCGAGCGTTTGGGTGCCATGGCTGATCGTCCGGTGGCGCGTTGCTGCTGATTTCCTCTTTTCTATCCTTCTTCCAAGGCTGTTGCGCATGCTGATCGCGTCATTGATTTTCCTGCTGACCATTACGTTGGTGATCTGGCAGCCCAAGGGGCTTGGCGTCGGCTGGAGCGCGACGCTCGGCGCGCTGCTGGCGTTGTTGAGCGGGGTGGTGCAGGTCGGCGACATTGCGCTGGTCTGGCAGATCATCTGGAACGCCACCGGTACGTTTGTCGCGCTGATCATCATCAGCCTGCTGCTGGACGAGGCCGGCTTCTTCGCCTGGGCGGCCTTGTACGTGGCCCGTTGGGGAAAGGGCAGCGGGCGCAAGCTGTTTGCGTTCATGGTGCTGCTGGGCGCGCTGGTGTCGGCCCTGTTTGCCAATGACGGAGCGGCGTTGATCCTGACGCCCATCGTGATTTCGATGCTGCTGGCGTTGCGGTTTTCCCCGGCGGCGACCCTGGCATTCGTGATGGGTGCCGGCTTCATTGCCGACAGCGCGAGCCTGCCGCTGGTGGTGTCGAACCTGGTGAACATCGTCTCGGCGGACTTCTTCGGCATTGGCTTCAACCGCTACGCGGCGGTCATGGTGCCGGTGAACCTGGTCAGTGTCGCGGCCAGCCTGGCGATCTTGCTGTGGTTCTTTAGTCGCGACATCCCGCGCGACTACGACCCCGCTCAACTGGATGATCCGGCGACGGCGATCCACGACAAGGCAACGTTTTATGCCGGCTGGGTGGTGCTGGTGATCCTGCTGCTGGGCTGCTTTGCGCTGGAGCCGCTGGGGATTCCCATCAGCGCGATTTCCGCGGTCTGTGCTGCGTTGCTGCTGGCTGTCGCGGCCCGCGGCCACAAGATTTCCACCCGCAAGGTGATGAAGGAAGCGCCCTGGCAGATCGTGATTTTCTCCCTCGGCATGTACCTGGTGGTCTATGGCCTGCGCAACGCCGGGTTGACCGGCTACCTGGCCCATTGGCTCGACGGCTTCGCCGAATATGGCGTGTGGGGTGCGGCCATGGGCACCGGCGTGCTGACGGCGTTGCTCTCGTCGGCCATGAACAATTTGCCGACGGTGCTGGTCGGCGCCTTGTCCGTCGATGCCAGCCAGGCCACCGGGGTGGTGAAGGAGGCGATGATCTACGCCAACGTCATCGGCAGCGACCTGGGCCCGAAAATCACCCCGATCGGCAGCCTGGCGACTTTGCTGTGGCTGCATGTGCTGGAGCGCAAGAACATCCAGATCGGCTGGGGGTACTACTTCAAGGTCGGGATCGTACTGACAGTGCCGGTGTTGCTGGTGACATTGGCAGCGCTGGCGGTGCGGTTGTCACTCTAGACCGAGTTGGCTTCATCGCGAGCAAGCTCGCTCCCACATTGGAATGCATTCTCCTCTATGAATGTGCTCCCCTGTGGGAGCGAGCTTGCTCGCGATGAGGCCCTGGCAGACACTCCAAAACTCAGCTGTTTTGGCCCGGCACATCCGGCCAAAGATCGGCCACCAGGAATAGCCGCTCTGCTTCTTCCCACTCCCCCTCGGCATTTTCAGTCAGGCGCACCATCAGTTGCGCTGGCGCCATCGGGTCAAGGTCCAGTCGCCAGGCGTCCAGTTGCGCGGTGCTCCAGGTCTGCTCCGCCGGATAATGCGCCGGGGCCAACCAGGCGGCGCGGGGCAGGGGTTGCCAGCGCCCAGGTGGGCGCTGGGCGACGAATGCAGGCCAATCCCGCTGATGCAGCCAACTGCCCCGCAAATGCCGGGGATGCGCACCGGTCGGCGGGTCGGCGTGGCCCGGCCAGGGGTAGAGTAGGTAGCCGCCGAGCCAGAGCTCGGAGCGGAACACCTCGAGGCCGGTCGGCTCAATGCCCAATGCTGCCAAGGCCTCGCGGCTTTCCGGGCGGGCTGAGATGGGGAGTTGGTGCTCGCGCAAATGCGCCAGTTTACGGTCGAGTCGGTCATGGCAGCCCGGCCCGAGCCACTGCGCGGTGTCCCGGCCATCCCCTTGCTGCGGGCCGAGGTACAACTTGATCGCCAACTCCAGATGATGGATGCCGTCACGATCGCGCAGCAGCAGGTCCAGTTCGCCCAGCGTATGGCCTTCGTGGCGGATCGGCAGGTTCGCGGCAATCAGTTCGATGCCAGGCGCGTGCTGCACGGCAAACTGCCACAGCCTTTCGTAATACAGGCCCAGGCGTCGCGTCCGTCCCAGGGACAGGCAGTGCAGCAGCGGGTAGCTGTCGCGGTCCAGTTGTCGCAGCCAGTGCTCCAGCTGATCAGGCGCCTGCACCCAGTCGCTGCCGGCCAGGGGGTGGCGCTGGGGCCAGGGCGTGTCGATGAGCATCGGCGGGGCGATGATCGCCCACGCGAGGTCGCGCACTTCGGGATGGCGAAGGCGGCGGGGCAAGTCCAGCAATTCAGGGAACAGGATCATTTTGCGAGCATAGCTGCTGCGACGAAGGCTTAAAGGATTTTGTCTATGGAGCGCTTTCGCCCATAATCGTGGTTTTCGCCCGTCGCAGACCCTCGCAGGAGCCTCATGGAGCAATTTCGCAATATCGGCATCATCGGTCGCCTGGGCAGTTCGCAGGTGTTGGACACCGTTCGCCGTCTCAAACGTTTCCTCCTGGAGCGACACCTGCATGTGATCCTCGAAGATACCATCGCCGAAGTCTTGCCGGGCCATGGCCTGCAGACGTCGTCGCGCAAGATGCTGGGCGAGGTCTGCGACATGGTGATCGTGGTCGGCGGCGACGGCAGTCTGCTGGGGGCCGCCCGGGCCCTGGCGCGACACAATATCCCGGTGCTGGGGATCAACCGGGGCAGCCTGGGGTTCCTCACCGATATCCGCCCTGACGAGCTGGAAACCAAGGTCGCCGAGGTGCTGGATGGCCACTACCTGGTGGAAAACCGCTTCCTGCTGCAAGCCGAGGTCCGTCGTCACGCCGAGGCCATCGGCCAGGGCGATGCCCTCAATGACGTGGTGCTGCACCCCGGCAAATCCACGCGCATGATCGAATTCGAGCTGTACATCGACGGCCAGTTCGTCTGCAGCCAGAAGGCCGACGGCCTGATCGTCGCGACCCCGACCGGTTCCACGGCCTACGCGCTGTCGGCCGGCGGGCCGATCATGCACCCCAAGCTCGACGCTATTGTGATTGTGCCCATGTACCCCCATACCTTGTCTGGGCGACCGATTGTGGTCGATGGCAACAGTGAGCTGAAAATCGTCGTGTCCAAGGATATGCAGATCTACCCGCAAGTGTCCTGTGACGGCCAGAACCATTTCACCTGCGCGCCGGGTGACACCATCACCGTCAGCAAAAAAGCGCAGAAGCTGCGCCTGATCCATCCGCTGGATCACAATTACTACGAAGTCTGCCGGACCAAGCTCGGCTGGGGCAGTCGGTTGGGGGTGGAGGCGACTGATGCTCGATCCTGCGCGCAGTTACGATTTGATCGGTGACGTGCATGGATGCGCCCTGACCCTGGAACACCTGCTGGACCGACTCGGTTACCACAAGCAGGGTGGGGTCTGGCGGCATCCGTCGCGCATGGCTGTGTTCCTGGGGGACATCATCGACCGTGGCCCGCGGATTCGCGAGGCGCTGCACATCGTCCACGACATGGTCGTGGCCGGCCAGGCGCTGTGCATCATGGGCAACCACGAGTTCAACGCCCTGGGCTGGAGCACACCGGCTTTGCCCGGCAGCGGCCAGCGCTACGTGCGCGAACACACGCCTCGTCATGCTCGCCTGCTCAACGAGACCCTGACCCAGTTCGAGCAGCATCCCGGCGACTGGCATGACTTTCTCAAGTGGTTCTATGAACTGCCGCTGTTTGTCGACGCCGGCCGGTTCCGGGTGGTGCATGCCTGTTGGGATTCGGACCTGATCGAACCGCTGCGCGGCCTGTTCCCGGACGGTTGTGTCGACGAGCATTTCCTCCAGGCCTCGGCGCAACCGGGCAGTTTTGCCAGCACGGTGTTCGATCGTTTGCTGCGTGGCACCGACATGCGCCTGCCCCACGGCCTGACGCTGACCGGTGGCGATGGCCTGACTCGTTCGTTTTTCCGCACCAAGTTCTGGGAAGACGACCCGCAGACCTACGGCGACATCGTGTTCCAGCCCGACGCCTTGCCAGAACCGGTGGCCCGCACACCGCTGTCGCCGGATGAAAAAAACAACCTGCTGCGCTATGGCGTCCATGAACCGTTGCTGTTCGTCGGCCACTATTGGCGCAGCGGCAAGCCCGCGCCCATTCGCCCGAACCTGGCCTGCCTGGATTACAGCGCGGTGCTTTACGGCAAGCTGGTCGCCTATCGCCTCGACCAGGAAACCCGCCTGGATCCGCACAAGTTCGTCTGGGTCGATGTCGAGCGGCCGGAGGTGGTGCAGTGAGGCTGTCTGTCACGCGAACGCATTTTTTGAGGAAGTGCCATGGATGATTCGACGTTCGACCAACTGGAGGCCGCGCTCCTTGCCGCGCCCGGTAACGTCGCGCTGCTGACACTGCTGCTCAACGCCAGTGTCGAGCGCAGCGAGTACGCGCGCGGGCTTGAGTTGCTGCCTGCCGATCTTGAGCAATGGAGCGATGCCCAGGCCTTGAAAATGGCTGCGGCCGGGTTATGTATCGCCGCGGGCCAGGCGCAACGGGCCCTTCGCCTGATTGAAGGCGACGAGCCTGCTGCGCGGATGCTCAGGGCGCGCGCCTTTGCGGCCCTGGAGCAGATGAAGGAGGCCCAGGTGGAATACCGCGCCGCGGTGGATGCCAACCCGGCCCTTGAAGACATGGCGCTATGGCGTCGGTTGAACGTATCCGTGACCGACTTTTCAGCTGCGCAAGGGCGTCCGCGCTTGCGCGTGATCTCCAATGACAACACGGACCAGACCGAGGTCCGTCGACTGTTGATGCCGGAAAAGGAAGTCCTGTCCTTCGATGACATCGGTGGCCTGGACGAGCTGAAGAAAACCATCCACAAAAAAATCATCCTGCCATATCAGAAGCCCGGCCTGTTCCAGCGCTTTCGCAAGCGGGTCGGCGGTGGCGTGTTGCTCTATGGGCCTCCAGGGTGTGGCAAGACCATGCTGGCCCGGGCCACGGCCGGGGAGTGCAAGGCGACGTTCTTCAACGTGGCCATTTCCGATGTCCTGGACATGTACATCGGCGAGTCCGAGCGCAAGTTGCACGCGCTGTTCGAACAGGCCCGTGCCCAGGCGCCGGCGGTAATGTTTTTCGACGAGGTCGAGGCCTTGGGGGGCAAGCGCTCCAATACCCGGGATTCGACGTCTTCGAAGCTTGTCAGTCAGTTCTTGTCCGAGATGGACGGTTTTACCAAGGACAATCACGGCGTACTGATTCTCGCCGCGACCAACGTGCCTTGGTCGGTGGACTCGGCTTTCAGGCGTCCGGGGCGTTTTGACCGGGTACTGTTCGTGCCGCCGCCGGACCGGCCGGCCCGGGAAGCCATGCTCAAATTGATGATGCAAGGCCGTCCGATGGCCGAGGACATCGACTTTGCCTTCCTGGCGAAAAACACCTCGGGCTTTTCCGGTGCGGACCTGGGTGAGTTGGTGGAAACCGCCGCTGACGAAGCGATCGAAGAGTCCATCAGCGGCGCGAGCGAGCAACCGATCTGCGACCGACATTTCAAGCAGGCGCTCAAGGAAGTACGGGCAACCACCCTGGAATGGCTGACCACGGCGCGCAATTACGCGCGTTACGCCAATGAAGGTAACCAGTACGACGAAGTGCTGGCCTTCCTCGACAAACATGGGAAGGGCCGTTGATGGCGCAGTACGGTGGTTATCGCATTGAAGACGAACCGCGTCCGGGCGCTCTGGCCAAGTGGGCCGTCTCGCCTTTTTGGCCGTTGTTGGGGCTGATGCTGGGGGGCGCCTGGCTCGGCTTGCCGTGGTTTGTCTTCAACGCCATCGCGGTGGGCAGCCCGACCCGCGTACGTGAGTGGTTGCTGGCCGGCCTTTGCCTGGTGGGCAGCCTGGTCATCGGCGTGGTGCTGCTGCAATTGGTGGACGCCGGTTACATTCAGAACCAGGCGCAGATCCAATACGCCTTGTTGACCCTGGTGGTGTGGAAACTTGCCATCGGGTATCTGCTGTTCATGCAGCAAAATGCGACCATCGAGATCTACCAGTACTACGGTGGCGTGCTGAACCGCTTTGGCTTGCCCGTCGTGCTGGTTGGCGCTTTCGTGCTCAAGGGCATGGTCATCAAGTGGGTGCCTGCCACTCTCTGGTATCTGGTGGTGAGCTGATGAATACCGATTATCTGCTGCAACTGGCGTATCAACGCTTGCAGGCCGACCATTACGACGGTGCTATCGACGCGCTGCGCCAATTGCTGGCGAGCGATCCGGATTCGGCCGAAGCCCATGCGTTGCTGGCGGTATGCCTGATCAATCTGCGCCGCGTGCATGCTGCCAGGCGCGAGGTGCAGTTGGCGCTGGCAGCCGATGCACAACTGCCGCTCGCCCATTACGCCGCCGCCCAGGTTGCCATTGCCCTGCGCAAGTTCAAGCTGGCCCAGGAACACTTGACCCAGTTGCTGGACATGGAACCGCTCAATCCGGTCAATTACCGCACCCTGGCCGATCTTTACCAGTTGACCGGCCGTCTGGAGCAAAGCCGCGAGCCGTTGGAAAAAGCCCTGGAACTGGGGCCCGACGATGCGTCAAATCTGGTTGCCATGGCCCAGTTTTATCGTGCCAGCGGTGACTGGGGGAAGGCGCACCAGTTCGCCCGCCAGGCCTTGCAGGCCGAACCGGGGCATACCGGGGCCGTGGTGGTGCTTGGGCATCTGTTGTTGCGCGAAGGTGACGTCGAGGGCGCGCGTGAGCACGCCATCTGGGCCTTGCAGGAAAACGCCAATGACCGGGCCGCGCTGCACTTGCTGACCGCCGTCAAGGCCCGCAGCAGTCTGTTTTTAGGAACATGGTGGCGCTTCAACAGTTGGATGAGCGAGCGTAGCGCCAGTCGCGCCATTGTGGTGCTGTTGCTCATGTTCGTGGTCTATCGGGTGGTGGTCATCACCCTGACGGCCCAGGGCTACCCGCAGGTGGCCCAGGTGATTGACTGGTTGTGGCTGGGGTTTGCCGCATACACCTTTACCGCGCCACAGATATTCAGGCGCTCCCTGGAAAAAGAGCTGGCCCAGGTCAAGCTGTCCAGGGAATTCTAAATTAGCGGGTATCCACACGGCTGTCAGTCGTGCTTTGCCTTGGAAAACCACGACATTATTGGAGATTGCTTAACATGTCGTCTTTTGCAGAAATGATCGAGAACATCACACCCGATATCTACCGGAGCCTGAAACTGGCGGTGGAAATCGGTAAATGGGCCGACGGCAACAAACTCACCGCCGAGCAACGCGAACTGTCGTTGCAGGCGATGATCGCCTGGGAAATCCAGAACCTGCCCGAAGAGGAGCGCACTGGTTACATGGGCGCGCAGGAATGCCATTCGAAGTCCACTGAAGTGCCGAATATCCTGTTCAAGTCGGACGCCATCCATTGATCGAGATTGGCCGCGGTGCAATCAGCAAGATGTCGGCGCGCCTTGACGGGCCGACCGTTCAATACGCCTTTCGCCTGGGCGATGTCGAGGTGCCGGTCAATCCGTTGATCGGCAGCACGGTGCGCCTGGAGTACCTCGGTGCTATCCACTGCACCCACTGTGGACGCCGGACCAAGACCAGCTTCAGCCAGGGTTATTGCTACCCCTGCATGACCAAACTGGCCCAGTGCGACCTGTGCATCATGAGCCCCGAGCGTTGCCATTACGAGGCGGGCACCTGCCGCGACCCGGCCTGGGGCGAGCAGTTCTGCATGACCGATCATGTGGTCTACCTGGCCAATTCCTCGGGCGTGAAGGTCGGCATCACCCGCGCCACGCAATTGCCGACCCGCTGGCTGGACCAGGGCGCCAGCCAGGCGCTGCCGATCCTGCGGGTCGCCACCCGCCAGCAGTCGGGTTTTGTCGAAGACCTGTTCCGTAGCCAGGTGGCGGACAAGACCAACTGGCGCGCCTTGCTCAAGGGCGACGCCGTGGCGGTGGACCTACCGGCGATCCGCGACTCGCTGTTCGAAAGCTGCGCCCAGGGATTGCAGGCGTTGCAGGAACGATTCGGCCTGCAAGCGATCCAGACCATAGCGGACGTCGAACCCATCGAGATCCGTTATCCGGTGGAGCAATACCCGGCCAAGATCGTCAGCTTCAACCTGGACAAGAACCCGATCGCCGAAGGCACGCTGCTGGGGATCAAGGGCCAGTACCTGATTTTTGACACCGGCGTGATCAATATTCGTAAATACACGGCCTACCAGCTCGCCGTGCATCAGTAGAAGGATTCGACCTATGCGCACCGAACAACCGAAGATGATTTACCTGAAGGACTATCAGGCGCCCGAGTACCTGATCGATGAGACGCACCTGACCTTCGAGTTGTTCGAGGACCACAGCCTGGTCCATGCGCAACTGGTGATGCGCCGCAACCCCGAGCGCGGTGCCGGGCTGCCGCCGCTGGTGCTCGATGGCCAGCACCTGGAACTGCTCTCGCTCAAGCTCGACGATGCCGACCTGGGGCAGGGCGACTATCAACTGGACGACAGTCACCTGACCGTTCACCCCAAGGCCCAGGCCTTCACGGTCGACACCACTGTCCGGATCCACCCGGAAACCAACACCGCCCTGGAAGGTTTGTACAAGTCCGGCAGCATGTTCTGCACCCAGTGCGAGGCCGAAGGTTTCCGCAAGATCACCTATTACCTCGACCGCCCGGATGTGATGAGCAAGTTCACCACCACCGTGGTGGCCGAGCAGCACAGCTATCCGGTGCTGTTGTCCAACGGCAACCCGATTGCCAGCGGCCCCGGCGAAGACGGCCGGCACTGGGCGACCTGGGAAGACCCGTTCAAGAAGCCGGCCTACCTGTTTGCCCTGGTGGCAGGCGACCTGTGGTGCGTCGAAGACACCTTCACCACCCTGAGCGAGCGCACCGTAGCGCTGCGCATCTATGTCGAGCCGGAAAACATCGACAAGTGCCAGCACGCCATGACCAGCCTGAAGAAGTCGATGCGCTGGGACGAAGAGGTGTACGGGCGCGAGTACGACCTGGACATCTTCATGATCGTCGCGGTCAACGATTTCAACATGGGCGCCATGGAGAACAAGGGCCTCAATATCTTCAACTCCGGCGCCGTGCTGGCCCGCGCCGAAACCGCCACCGATGCCGCGCACCAGCGGGTCGAGGCGATCGTTGCCCACGAATACTTCCATAACTGGTCGGGCAACCGCGTGACCTGTCGCGACTGGTTCCAACTGTCGCTCAAGGAAGGTTTCACGGTGTTCCGCGACGCCGGGTTCTCGGCCGATATGAACTCCGCCACCGTCAAGCGCATCCAGGACGTGGCGTACCTCCGTACCCACCAGTTCGCCGAAGACGCCGGCCCCATGGCGCACCCGGTGCGTCCGGACAGCTTTATCGAGATCTCCAACTTCTACACCCTGACTGTGTACGAGAAGGGCTCGGAAGTGGTTGGCATGATCCACACCCTGCTGGGGCCTGAGGGTTTCCGCAAGGGCAGTGACCTGTACTTCGAACGCCACGACGGCCAGGCCGTGACCTGCGACGACTTCATCAAGGCCATGGAAGATGCCAACGGCGTCGACCTGGCCCAGTTCAAGCGCTGGTACAGCCAGGCCGGTACACCACGGCTGGCGGTGAGCGAGTCTTATGATGCCGCCGCCAAGACCTACAGCCTGACCTTCAGCCAGAGTTGCCCGCCGACCCCGGACAAGCAGGAAAAGCTGCCGTTCGTGATTCCCGTGGAGCTGGGCCTGCTGGACAGCCAGGGCGCTGAAATCCCTCTGCGCCTGGCCGGTGAAGCGGCGGCAGACGGCACGTCCCGAGTGATCTCGGTGACCGAAGCCGAGCAGACCTTCACCTTTGTCGACATCGCCGAACAGCCGCTGCCTTCGTTGCTGCGTGGTTTCTCGGCGCCGGTGAAGCTGAGCTTTCCGTACGACCGCGACCAGTTGATGTTCCTCATGCAGCACGACAGCGACGGCTTCAACCGCTGGGATGCCGGCCAGCAATTGTCGGTACAGGTGCTGCAGGAACTGATCGCCCAGCATCAGCAGGGCGCCAGCCTGGTGCTGGACCCGCGCCTGGTCAGTGCATTGCGCAGCGTGCTGTCGGACGAGTCCCTGGACCAGGCCATGGTCGCCGAAATGCTCTCGCTGCCAAGCGAAGCCTACCTGACGGAAATCAGCGAAGTGGCTGACGTCGAGGCGATCCATGCCGCCCGTGAGTTCGCCCGCCAGCAGTTGGCCGAGAACCTGTTCGAAGCCCTTTGGCTGCGCTATGCAGCCAACCGCGACCTGTCGAAGAAAACCCCTTATGTGGCCGAGGCCGAGCATTTCGCCCGTCGCGCGTTGCAGAACATCGCGCTGTCGTACCTGATGCTCACCGGCAAGCCTGAGGTGCTGAGTGCGACCCTGGAGCAGTTCGACTCCGCCGATAACATGACCGAGCGGCTGACTGCGCTGGCGGTGCTGGTCAACTCGCCGTTCGAAGCCGAGAAGGCCAAGGCGCTGGAAGTGTTTGCGGAAAACTTCAAGGGCAACCCGCTGGTCATGGACCAATGGTTCAGCGTCCAGGCCGGCAGCCCGTTGCCGGGTGGCCTGGCGCGGGTCAAGGCGCTGATGGAGCACCCGGCGTTCAATATCAAGAACCCGAACAAGGTGCGGGCGCTGGTGGGAGCGTTTGCGGGGCAGAACCTGATCAACTTCCACGCGGCCGACGGTTCGGGTTATCGCTTCCTGGCGGACCTGGTCATCCAGCTCAATGGCTTCAACCCGCAGATCGCCTCCCGGCAACTGGCCCCGCTGACTCGCTGGCGCAAATACGACAGCGCCCGCCAGGCGCTGATGAAGGCCGAACTGGAGCGCATCCTGGCATCCGGCGCGCTTTCCGCCGATGTGTTCGAGGTGGTGAGCAAGAGCCTGGCATAAACAGGCACTGCCTTACCTTTGTGGCGAGGGGATAAATCCCCTCGCCACATTCATCACCCTCACGAATGTCTTCTGATTCACCCTTGGCCGATATCCCCCCGGTTAACAAAAGATAACGTGGCGTCGATTGTCAGACCTTTCGAAAGCCCGATAGGATAGGTCTGCTTCCGAAGTGGCTCTAGATTGCAGGTTTCAGGACTATGCTCCAGGACTGGCAACGTACCAAGCCATAACAATAATAATGGGGGAAAGGTCTATGAATGAGCCTGTCATGGCTGTGGGCCGCAGCCGGCCGCCGATGCTGCGCAGAGTCGCGTTGCTGGCTTCGGCGCTCTCGCTGCTGGGCTCTGCGGTGTTGTCGGCACCGGTGATGGCTGTTGCGGCGTCGACGTCCGATGTCATCTATTCCGTCGAATCGGCCAAGGCCAGCAAAACCCTGATGCTCGATGTGGTCCACGCCGGCCAGCGCCTGGTGGCGGTCGGTGATCGCGGGCACATTGTCTATTCGGACGACCAGGGCAAGTCCTGGACCCAGGCCAAGGTGCCGACTCGCCAACTGCTCACGGCGGTATTTTTCGTCGATGACAAACACGGCTGGGCCGTGGGGCACGACGCGCAGATCCTCGCCAGCGATGACGGCGGCAGCAGCTGGACCAAGCAATTCGAAGACCTCACCCGCGAAGCACCCCTGCTGGACGTCTGGTTCAAGGATGCCAGCAACGGTTTCGCCGTGGGCGCCTACGGCGCACTGCTGGAAACCACCGACGGCGGCAAGCACTGGGAAGACGCCAGCGATCGCCTCGAAAACGAAGACCAGTTCCACCTCAATGCGATAGCCGCCGTGAAAGATGCCGGGCTGTTCATTGTCGGCGAGGCTGGCAGCATGTTCCGCTCCGCCGACTGGGGCCAGACCTGGGAAAAGGTCGAAGGCCCGTACGAAGGCTCGCTGTTCGGGGTCATCGGTACGGCCCAGCCTTCGACGTTGCTGGCCTATGGCTTGCGCGGCAACCTTTATCGTTCCACTGACTTCGGCGGCACTTGGGATCAGGTCGAGCTCAAGGCCGCGCGCGGTGCCCTGGAGTTCGGCCTGTCAGGCGCCACGCTACTGGCGGACGGTTCCATCGTGATTGTCGGCAACGGCGGCAGCGTCGTGCGCAGTACCGACGACGGCGAGACCTTCAGCGTGTTCAACCGCCCGGACCGAATTTCCGTGGCGGCCGTCACGGCGGCAGGCAACGGCAACCTGATTCTGGCGGGGCAAGGTGGCGTTCGTGCCACCACGTCCACCGGCGCCGAACTGAGCAAATGAGTCACGCCTGCAAGACGGGCACAAAAACAAGAAGGCGGACCCCATGAGCAGTCATCACCAAGACAAGGCGACGTTCCTCGAGCGCCTGATTTTCAACAACCGCCCGGCAGTGATCATCATTTGCCTGCTGGTCAGCATTTTCCTGTTCTGGCAGGCCACGCTGATCCGGCCGTCCACCAGTTTCGAAAAAATGATCCCCCTCGAGCACCCCTTCATCCAGAAGATGCTCGAGCACCGCAACGACCTGGCGAACCTGGGCAACACGGTGCGTATTTCCGTGGAGGCCACCAACGGCGACATCTTCTCCAAGGAATACATGGAGACCCTGCGTCAGATCCACGATGAGGTCTTCTACATCTCCGGCGTCGACCGTTCCGGGCTCAAGTCGTTGTGGAGCCCGAGCGTGCGCTGGACCGAAGTGACGGAGGAGGGCTTCGCCGGCGGCGAGGTGATCCCCCAGAGCTACAACGGTTCGGCCGACAGCCTCGATCTGCTGCGTAATAACGTGCTCAAGTCCGGCCAGGTCGGGCGCCTGGTGGCCAACGACTTCAAGTCGAGCATCATCGACATCCCGCTGCTGGAGTCCTATCCCGACCCGCAGGACCAGGGCAAATTGCTCGCCCTCGACTACCGGAAGTTTTCCCACGAGCTTGAAGACAAGATCCGCAACAAGTTCGAAGCCCAGAACCCCAACGTGCAGATCCATATCGTCGGTTTCGCCAAGAAGGTCGGCGACCTGATCGACGGCCTGGTCATGGTGGTGCTGTTCTTCGGCGTGGCTTTCGTTATCACCCTGATCCTGCTGTACTGGTTCACCAACTGCATGCGCAGTACCGTCGCGGTATTGACCACCACCCTGGTGGCGGTGGTCTGGCAACTGGGGCTGATGCATGCGGCCGGTTTCGGCCTGGATCCGTACTCGATGCTGGTGCCGTTCCTGATCTTCGCCATCGGCATTTCCCATGGGGTGCAGAAAATCAACGGCATCGCCTTGCAGTCCAGCGATGCGGACAACGCCCTGACAGCGGCGCGGCGCACCTTCCGGCAGTTGTTCCTGCCGGGGATGATCGCGATCCTGGCGGACGCCGTGGGTTTCATCACCTTGCTGATCATCGACATCGGCGTGATCCGCGAACTGGCCATTGGCGCCTCCATCGGCGTGGCGGTGATCGTGTTCACCAACCTGATCCTGCTGCCGGTGGCGATCTCCTACGCTGGCATCAGCAAGCGTGCGGTCGAGCGCAGCAAGAAAGACGCGACCCGCGAACATCCGTTCTGGCGCCTGCTGTCGAACTTCGCCAGCGCCAAGGTCGCGCCGGTGTCCATTGCCCTGGCGGTGATCGCCTTTGGCGGTGGGCTCTGGTACAGCCAGAACCTGAAGATCGGCGACCTGGACCAGGGCGCGCCGGAACTGCGTCCGGACTCGCGCTACAACCAGGACAACAACTTCATCATCAGCAATTACTCCACCAGCTCCGATGTACTGGTGGTGATGGTCAAGACCAAGGCCGAAGGCTGCTCGCGCTATGAAGCCATGGCCCCCATCGACGAGCTGATGTGGACGATGCAGAACACCGAGGGCGTGCAGTCGGCGATTTCCCTGGTGACCGTGTCCAAGCAGATGATCAAGGGCATGAACGAGGGCAACTTGAAATGGGAAACCCTGTCGCGCAACCCTGACGTGCTGAACAACTCCATCGCCCGGGCCGATGGCCTGTACAACAACAGTTGCTCCCTGGCACCGGTGCTGGTGTTCCTCAACGACCACAAGGCCGAGACATTGGACCGCGCGGTGAAGGCGGTGCAGGACTTCGCCAAGGAAAACAACCGCGATGGCCTGGAGTTCATCCTTGCCGCCGGTAACGCAGGCATCGAAGCGGCCACCAACGAGGTGATCAAGGCATCGGAGCTGACCATCCTGATCCTGGTGTACATCTGCGTGGCGACCATGTGCATGATCACCTTCCGTTCCTGGGCGGCGACGCTGTGCATCGTGTTGCCGCTGGTGCTGACCTCGGTGCTGGGCAACGCCCTGATGGCGTTCATGGGCATTGGCGTGAAGGTCGCGACCCTGCCGGTGGTGGCACTGGGCGTGGGGATTGGCGTGGACTACGGCATCTACATCTACAGCCGCCTGGAGAGTTTCCTGCGCGCCGGGTTGCCGTTGCAGGAGGCTTACTACCAGACGCTGAAATCCACCGGCAAGGCGGTGCTGTTCACCGGTTTGTGCCTGGCCATCGGTGTTTGCACCTGGATCTTCTCGGCCATCAAGTTCCAGGCGGACATGGGGTTGATGCTGACGTTCATGTTGCTGTGGAACATGTTCGGCGCGCTGTGGCTGCTGCCGGCGCTGGCGCGGTTCCTGATCAAGCCTGAGAAACTGGCGGGGCAGAAGGGTAATTCGTTGTTTGCGCATTGATCGACGGTAGAACCTGCCCAATGTGGGAGCGAACTTGCTCGCGATAGCGCTGTGACAGTCAATGAAGGTGTTGAATGTCAGTGCGCAATCGCGAGCAAGCTCGCTCCCACAGGTTTTTACAGCCTCGGTGGCGAGGTCAGCCTGATGCATCGCTGTCATCAGGCGCCAACGGCAAGAACTTGCTCTGTGCCATGAGCTTGCCGATTTTCCCTCGATGCACATTCACCACCGCGTAGGGGCTATCAGCCTTGGCGAGCAGCGAGTGATAGTCTTCCCTGCGTTGTGCCTTGGTTTTCAGGTGCGCGACGCTGTAGTCGGCTTTCGGCGTATCGATTTTTTCGTAGTGAAAATGCGCATACCAAAGGGGGAAGCCGTCCCGGTCGTTGATGGCATATTCCTGGAGGAAATCCTGGCGGGCTCCTTTCAAGGCCTTGCGTTCACCCAGTCGTGCAACTTGAACCAGGTCTTTTTCGAACAGGTACTGGAGGTTGCCGTCGGTGGGCGGCAGGTGCAGGCTCAGTTGGACACGCAGGGCGCTGCCCCTGGACGTCAGTCTGGAGATGGCCTCGGCCAACTGTCTACCCAGCGCTTGATCAGCCGCTGTGCGTGGCGTTTGTGAGGCGACGAAGGCCCTGTCGAGTTCTTCAGAAAGCGTGCGGAAGCGACTTGCCTCATTGTTCATGATCTCCTCGATTTCCTGAGGATGACGGCAACGCTTTTTATAGCTTTCAGCGCGGCGGAGACGTTTCTCCAGTTCCTCCAGCAGTGTTCGCGCATCGCCGTTTATCGCGTTGATCGATCGGGTCCTGGGGGCTGGAACCGGTCGGTGTACGTCGACAACGTCCCATACGTCGTCGTGACGCGAATAGGTGGCAAGCACCTGATTGTCGACTTCGGAGCGCAACTCGACGACTTCAATCGGCAAGGAGGTGCCGGCAGGTTTCAGGTCACCAATCAGAACGCCACTCCTGCGGGTCGTGATCACCTTTTTCTGAAGGCGCCCGGAGTGCGTCTTCGGGCGTTTGGGCGCACGCTTGCGCGGTGTCGGTTCGGGTTTGACTTCTGCCGCCAGTCTTCCGGAAGCGTCCTGGTACAGGCTGTCAAGCAGCGTGGCCAGCCTGTCGAAATAGGACTCGTTGATATCGTCGACATAAAGCGCCTTCATGCCCTGCAACGCGTCGAGGGCCTCGCCATAATGCTCGGTCAGGCTGGTCAGTACCTCAAGCTGCTCAGAGGCGGTCAGGTCGTACAGTTGCAGGTCAGCGTGGGAGCGCACCTGCTCGGCCAATGGCCTGACGATGCGATACAGGCTATCGGGCAAGCTGGTTTCGGGGTGTTTGATGGCCAGCATCGGCAGGGCGGCCAATTGCAGGGCCTTGGTGCCTATGACATTCCGTTCATTCTGCGGACGGCCGCGGGTCAGGCGTTCGAATGCCTGGGCTCCCACGGAATCCAGGTTCAATAGCTTCTCCAGGTACTCATCCTTGAGTTGCAGCCAATGGATGGCGCGATCATTGATGTCGCTCATGGCTTCAAGGAAGATCACGTAGCCCTGCATGTCGCGAACCACGGCTTCTTCCACAAACGTTCCGGAAAACTGCGGGTGAGCGGCATTCAGGGCCCGTTGATCCATCTCGACGACCAGGAAGGCCTTGCGGGCATTGTTGACCACATTCTCCATCAGCCCGCGGAGGCTTCCAGAGGGCAAGCCAATGCCCAGTCTTGCGCGCTCGGGCGCACTGTCCAGCAGTTTCAAATAGATGTCGGTCTGCTCGTTGAGCAGGTCATAAAACACTTTTCGTTTTGGCGCGCGCTGTTCCTCGGTATAGGCGTTTCCTTCCTCGAGCCGGGTCATCACTTGTTGGGCAATGTCCAGGGATCGTTGTCGTTCGTTCTCCTGGGCGAGGTAATTGTTCATTTCAGCGCTCAGCTCAATGGCTTTGTGGGCATTGAGGCGACGCTGGTCAGCCAGGCGCTTGGGCGGCGCACCGCCGCGCAGGCGCAAGCGCAGGTCAAGGGACCAGTTGCCGTCCAGGTCCGATTGCAGCGCAGGTCCGGTCTGTGTCGGGTCGAGCGGGTCGACAATCGTGGTGCTGCCGTCCGGGTCCGGGTTGACCGGGTACAGCCCGTCTTGCAGCAACGCGTGCCATTTGTTGGCGATCACGTACAAGCCCTTGAACGGGCCATTTCCAATCGGCTCAGGCAAGGCAGTCGGACGCGCCACCTGCATGCGTCGTATGCGGGTGCGTTGTTCCTGTGTCAGGTGACGGCGAGGGCTGCTGAAACTGAAGTCCAGCGACCTGCTGGGTTGTTCGCCAGGCAAGGCGACGGATCCTTCCAGAACGCTCGGCGAGGTCGGTTCGGGCCACTGCTGTGCAACGACACGTGGCGCGGGGGCACGCATCGCTTGGTCCTTGATCGATGCGGGCGTGACTGCGCGAACCGGTGCACGGACGGCGGGAAAATGGCTCACCAGCATGGCCAGGTTGACCAGCAAATCGACGGTGGCCAGCTCCCGCGTTGCCGGATCGTCACTGCTCAGGGCCGGGATATCTTGACTGGCGCTGGCCATCAGGCTCCATAGCCAGACGGTGGCCATGGCCGGGCCGCGCAGCAACGGAAACAGCAGTGTATTGAACAGCAGGCTGCCGCCCTTGAGTAACACCGCCCAGCGGCTTTCGCTGTTGGAGACAGAGTTGCGGTCGGCCTGGGTGACCAGGGCTCGGGCGTTGCAGCCGTAGAGGTACTGCATCAATTTGCCGTTGCGCAGGTATTGCAGCAGTTCATCGTTGCCGGCGTCGACGGCGAGCGTTGCCGGAACGGGCTTTTCGGGAACGCTGAACTCGTCGCCCTCGAAGAAACGCACGATGTGCGGTTCGAGGAAGCCGCCATTGGCATACACCGGGCGTGCGTCGTCGGACATCCAGGTCAGGACGCTGTTCTGCAAGTCTGCGGCGCTCACGACGGACTGCAACAGTGCCTGGCGCGTCGCAAACTCCAACAGCACGGGCGCGTACAGGGGGCGATACAACAGGTGCGGGCCCGTTCTGGCGTCCTGCGCCTCGACGATGAACATGTTGCTCACGAGGTCGGGCCGGGCCTGGGGCTTGCGCAGGAAGGCCAGGTGTCGAATGACCACGGGGCGACCGTCAACCTGTCGGTCCTCAGCATCGGGTTGCAGCAGGGCCTCGATCAGATGCAGTCCTTGGCGAGTCATGCCGTTTTTGTTGTCGAGCATTTGCTGCAGCGCCTCGAGCGGCAACTGCGCCGGGAGTTGTTCGGCGAACGTCCGTTGAAATGCCTGCGCTTGAGGCGAGTCGCTCAATAGGGCTTGTTGCAGGTAGCGCGGATAAACCGTGCCGATGTCGACCTGTTCGATCAGCCCGCCCCTTCGGGTAATGAAGTCCGGCGTCAACCAGGCAGGCAAGGCCAGACCCCGGCGATGACTGAGTTGCAGGTTGCCACTGGGGCGTGCGACGAGGTTGTCGATGGCCAGTTGCGTCAGGCTCATCGTTCTTTTCGCGCGGATGCCAACGGTCCCGGGGTATCCCGCCGAGACGGTGAACGTCAGTACCACATCGTCGGGTTGGTAGTGACTGGGTTGCACCTTGGCCGGGCTGCTGTCGTTAGTCTTGCCCATCTGCGTGAGCAACTCGTCTGCGGTAAAAGCCTTGATGTCGCTGAGTGCGGGACGTCCTTGAGTGCGTTGCTTGAGGCTGGCCAGTGCCAGGCTGCATCGCTGGAACGTTGCTCGATCGACGACGGAGGCTTTTTTCAGCCATTCGGGCAGCAACGGCCCGAGTCGTGCCGATGTTTCAGGCGTGAGGCGCGGCGCGTCGTGCAGATAGCGAGCGGGATCGCTCAGCTCGCTGTAGAGCGTCTTGAGGTCTGGCAGGCCGATTCGGGAGGGCAACTGTACCGCCTGCACATCGGCCAGTTGTTGCTCCAAGATCATGGCGGCCTGGGTGTCGAAGGCATGCCCGTCGATTTCGTAGCGTTGACAGGTCACGCTGTCGACGACATAGCGACTGGCGATCCGTTCGCCCCAATACCGGTTGAAGGCTTCCATCGACTCGAAGGACTGCACGGCGCTGCCGGGGCTGCAAAGCACAATGACGAGGCCGTAGCGAGTGTAATGGAGCAGCAGGATCTCGTTGCTGGGCAGCACGCTGTTGGAGGTGCCTTGGGTGACAGTGCTTTCCAGGCTGTAGGCGTAGACGGGCGGGACATTGTGGCTAAAGCGTTGTTCACGGTCCGGCCAGCGGACGATCTGGGCCAGGGTCTCGCGTGCCGGTTCGGTCAGTCCTGGCTGTTGCAGCCCCCGGATATGCAGCATGTTCTTGAGTGTGTCGCTGAGCCATTGCCAGCGGCTGGTGCGGACAGGGGCATCGGTTTGCGGGCGGGGGCCGATGTCAGCGTTCCAATAACGGGTCAGTGCGTCTTCCAGCCCGATTGGAGCGGTCGAGGGCAGTTCAAGCAGCAGTTTTTCGATGACCTGCATGTCGAGCTTTTCATCCCGTGGCCAAAGGCGCTGCGGCGGCGTGTCGGAGAGGTAGCAATCAAGATTTCCCCGGGGGCTGAAATCCACGGAGGTGCCGAGGGCCAGGTATTCGAGCACCCGCGGCATGAACGGTTGAAAGTGCCAGCCACGGGTGATCGCATTTGGTGTGGCCAATTGGGTCTTGGCGAGATCGATGGTCAGCGAGGGGTATCTGGCCTTGATGGCCTGTTGGAGCATTTGTTGCGCGACTTGCTCGAAGGTCGGGCGGTCGGCGAATGACTGGCTGACGGTTTGCGCAAGGGCAGAGGGGCTGTCAGCCGGGGAGGGCGAGGTCATAAGAAGTCCTTTTCCTGAGCTCATGGCCGTCGGGATGACGACGAGTCAAGTATCGACCTCCTGTTTTCCTGGTGTGCGGTATATAGCTACTGCCCGGTTGAGCGCGCGTTGTGGCAGGCCTGGTAGTCGCTGCCGTAGGCTGCGATCCGTTCGCTTGGGATTCAATGGGCAGGGGAAAGATCGCAGCCTCGTTGCACTCGGCAGCTCCTGCGGGGCTCAGGCTGGATCGTTGCCCAGTACCACATTCAGCGCGCTGCGGGCATCGTCCAGTTGCACCAGCGTGGCATGGCGGGCACCGAGGGCGTCGCGGTTCTCGATGGCGGTGAGGATCGCCTTGTGTCGCGGCATCGCCAGTTCATGCAGGTTGGGCCGCTGGTTGGAATGCTTGAGCGCTTCGGCGATGGCCACTGACAACATGTTGCAGAGGTTGGCGAGCAGGTCGTTGTGGGTGGCGTCGGCGATGCGGCTGTGAAAGTCCAGGTCCGGTTGCAGCACGGCCTCGGGGGTCGGGGCCGCTTCCATGCGCTGGTAGGCCTCGCGGATGGAAGCGATGTCGTCCTCGTTGGCGAACTGTGCGGCGAGGGCGGCGGCGGCCGGTTCGATGATGCTGCGCACGCTGGTCAGCAGGTTGAAGAATTCATTCTGCGGGCTGCTCTGCATCAGCCAATGCAGCACATCCGGGTCGAGCATGTGCCACTCCCGCCGAGCCTTGACCACCGTGCCCACGCGCGGGCGCGAATACACCAGGCCCTTGGCGACCAGCACTCGCGTGGCTTCGCGCAGCACCGGGCGGCTGACCGCATACTCTTCGCACAGCAAGGCTTCAGCGGGCAGTTTGTCGTCCGGTTTGAAGCGCCCGGAAACGATCTGCATGCCCAGTTCCTGGACGATGCGCGCGTGCATGCTTTTGCGGTCGGAGGGTTTACGGTAATCCATGGGATGCGGCGCGATCCTGTGCGAGGGGAGTGCTGCGCATGATAGCAGGCGCGGCGATGGCGGGTCGCTAATGCGATTTTTGATTTGGATACAGATCCATTGTGGGAGCGAGCTTTTTGTGGGAGCTGAGCTTGCTCGCGATAGCGGTGTCACAGACAACAGAGATGTTGACTGGAAGGGCCTCATCGCGAGCAAGCTCAGCTCCCACAAAAGCTTGCTCCCACAGAGGCTTGCTTCCACAGGGGGATGGGTGGGGTCAGTGGGAGTGGCGTGGCACCTCGGCGCCGCGGCAGCCGACCAGGAAGTCGAAGTCACAGCCCTGGTCCGCTTGCAGCACGTGGTCGATGTACAACTGCCGGTAACCGCCCACCAACAGGTTCTGCGGTGGCGGCAGGTCTGCCAGGCGCGCCGCGAGTTCGGCGTCCGGGATGTCCAGGTGCAGGCGGCCGCTGGCGCAATCGAGTTCGATCCAGTCGCCTTCCTTCACCGCCGCCAGAGGTCCGCCGGCGGCGGCTTCCGGTGCCACGTGCAGGACCACGGTGCCGTAGGCGGTGCCGCTCATGCGGGCGTCGGAAATCCGCACCATGTCCGTCACGCCCTGGGCCAGTAGCTTGGCCGGCAAGCCCATGTTGCCCACTTCGGCCATGCCCGGATAACCCTTCGGCCCGCAGTTTTTCATCACCAGGATCGAGTTGGCGTCCACGTCCAGTTCCGGGTCGTTGATCCGTGCCTTGTACTCGTCGAAATTCTCGAACACCACCGCGCGACCGCGATGCTGCATCAGTTCGGCGGTGGCGGCGGACGGCTTGAGCACCGCACCCAGTGGCGCCAGATTGCCGCGCAGCACGCAGATACCGCCGTCGGCGCGGATCGGGTTGTCCAGGGTGCGAATGACTTCGTCCTGGCCGTAGATCGGTGCGTCCTTGGTGTTCTCGCCGAGGCTCTTGCCGTTGACGGTCAAGGCGTTCGGATGGGGAATCAGGTTGGCTTCGCCGAGGCGACGCAGCACGGCGGGCAGGCCACCGGCGTAGTAGAACTCTTCCATCAGGAAGCGCCCGGACGGCTGCAGGTCGACGATGGTCGGCATGCCGCGACCGATGCGGGTCCAGTCGTCCAGGTCCAGCTGCACGCCGATGCGACCGGCAATGGCCTTGAGGTGGATCACCGCGTTGGTCGAACCGCCGATGGCCGCATTGACGCGGATGGCGTTTTCGAACGCTTCCTTGGTCAGGATCTTCGACAGTTTCAGGTCTTCACGGACCATTTCCACGGCGCGCATGCCGGACATATGGGCCAGCACATAGCGCCGTGCGTCCACGGCCGGAATCGCCGCGTTGTGCGGCAGGGAAGTACCGAGGGCTTCGGCCATGCAGGCCATGGTCGAGGCGGTGCCCATGGTGTTGCAGGTGCCGGCCGAGCGGGACATGCCACCCTCGGCCGCGAGGAAATCGTCAATGGTGATGGTGCCGGCCTTGACCTGTTCGCTCAATTGCCAGACCACGGTGCCCGAGCCGATGTCCTGGCCTTTGTGCTTGCCGTTGAGCATCGGCCCGCCGGTAACGACGATGGCCGGTACGTCACAACTGGCGGCACCCATCAGCAGGGCGGGGGTGGTCTTGTCGCAACCGGTGAGCAGCACCACGCCGTCAATCGGGTTGCCGCGAATCGCCTCTTCCACGTCCATGCTCGCCAGGTTGCGGGTCAGCATGGCGGTGGGGCGCAGGTTCGATTCGCCGTTGGAGAACACCGGGAATTCCACCGGGAAGCCCCCGGCCTCGATCACTCCGCGCTTGACGTGTTCGGCGATTTGCCGGAAGTGCGCGTTGCACGGCGTCAGCTCCGACCAGGTGTTGCAGATGCCGATGATCGGCTTGCCGTGGAACTGATGGTCGGCGATGCCCTGATTTTTCATCCAGCTGCGGTACATGAAGCCGTTCTTGTCGGCGGTGCCAAACCATTGGGCCGAGCGCAGGGAGGGTTTCTTATCAGACATGATCGATTCTCTTATTGTATGACTATATTGTTCTAGCTGAAGCGTAACATAAGCGCAATTTGTGCGGTTTGGAAGTGTTGTTGGGTAAATAGTATTACTATATAGTCCGATTCAATGGAGGGATTGTCCTGGCGGTCATTCGCGAGAGAAATCCCCCGAGGTTCCATAACAACAACAATCGGAGACCGGTCCCATGAGCCAGGAATTGCGGCTTATACGTCGCATCACGCTGAAACTGATTCCCTTCCTGATCCTGCTGTACCTGATCGCCTACGTGGACCGCTCTGCGGTGGGCTTTGCCAAGCTGCACATGGGCGCCGACCTCGGTATCGGCGACGCCGCCTACGGCCTGGGTGCTGGGCTGTTTTTCATCGGTTATTTCCTGCTGGAGATCCCCAGCAACCTGATGCTGGAGCGCTTCGGTGCCCGGCGCTGGTTCGCGCGGATCATGATCACCTGGGGCGCCATCACCATCGGCATGGCGTTCGTACAAGGCCCGCATAGCTTCTATGTGATGCGCTTTTTGCTCGGCGCGGCCGAAGCCGGGTTCTTCCCGGGCGTGCTGTACTACATCACCCAGTGGTTCCCGGTGCGCCATCGCGGCAAGATCCTCGGCCTGTTCATTCTTTCCCAACCCATCGCGATGATGATCACCGGCCCCGTGTCCGGTGGCCTGCTGGGCATGGATGGCATCCTTGGCCTGCACGGCTGGCAGTGGCTGTTCATGGTCATCGGCCTGCCAGCGGTACTGTTGACCTGGCCGGTGCTGCGTTACTTGCCGGACGGCCCGCAACAAGTGAAATGGATGGACCAGGCCGAGAAGGACTGGCTGACCGGTGAACTGAAAAAAGACCTGCAGGAATACGGCCAGACCCGCCACGGCAATCCGCTACATGCCCTGAAGGACAAGCGTGTCCTGCTGCTGGCGCTGTTCTACCTGCCGGTGACCTTGAGCATCTACGGCCTGGGCCTGTGGTTGCCGACGCTGATCAAGCAGTTCGGCGGCAGTGACCTGGTGACTGGCTTCGTATCGTCGGTGCCATACACCTTCGGCATCATCGGTTTGCTGATCATTCCCCGCAGCTCCGACCGCTTGAACGACCGCTACGGTCACCTGGCCGTGTTGTACGTGCTGGGCGCCATCGGCCTGTTCCTCAGCGCCTGGTTGTCGGTGCCGGTGTTGCAATTGGCGGCGCTGTGCCTGGTGGCGTTCGCGCTATTTTCCTGCACGGCGGTGTTCTGGACCTTGCCGGGGCGTTTCTTTGCCGGCGCCAGTGCGGCGGCGGGTATTGCGCTGATCAACTCGGTGGGCAACCTGGGCGGCTACATCGGCCCGTTCGTGATCGGTGCGCTGAAGGAGTACACCGGCAACCTGGCCTCGGGGCTGTATTTCCTGTCGTGTGTGATGGTGTTCGGCCTGGTGTTGACCGGCGTGGTCTATCGCCTGCTGGAGCGCAAGCATGTGCTGCCGGCGGATCAGTTCGCCGCCAGCGCCCGTGGGGCGACACGTACCTGAGGTCACTGTGGGAGCGAGCTTGCTCGCGATGACGATCTGACAGTCGACATCTGGGGTAAATGTAAGACTGCTATCGCGAGCAAGCTCGCTCCCACAAGGGACGCACCGAATTCAAGTTTTGCTTACAAGGAGAAAGATATGCGTTTAGTTCAGTTCGAATTGAGTAACGGCGAACGCCGCGTCGGTGTGGTCGAGGGCGATCAGGTGCGCGAAGTGCAGGGCGCTCGCACCGTGCGTGACCTGGCGCTGGCGGCTATCGAAGCGGGCGTGAAGCTTGAGCAGCAGGTCAATAGCCTGGGCCTGGGGGCGAGCCATGACTACGCCCGGTTGCTCAGTGACCTGCGCATCCTGCCGCCACTGGACCACCCGGACCCGGCGCACTTGTTGGTCAGCGGCACCGGCCTGACCCACCTGGGCAGCGCCTCGGCCCGGGACAAGATGCACCAGCAGGCTGGCGACGAAGCGGCCATGACCGACACCATGCGCATCTTCAAGTGGGGCGTGGAGGGCGGCAAGCCCCAGGCCGGGCAGGCTGGCGTGCAGCCGGAATGGTTCTACAAGGGCGACGGCAGCATCGTTGTCCGTCCGGGTCATCCGTTCCCGTTGCCGCCCTTTGCCGAAGACGCTGGCGAGGAGCCGGAAATCAGCGGCCTGTATGTCATCGGCCACGACGGCAAGCCCTATCGCCTGGGCTTTGCCGTGGGCAACGAGTTTTCCGACCACGTGATGGAGCGCAAGAATTACCTGTACCTGGCCCATTCGAAATTGCGCAGTTGCAGTTTTGGCCCGGAACTTCGCGTGGGTGAACTGCCTCAACATCTGTCCGGGACCAGTCGTATCCTGCGCAACGGCGAAGTGCTGTGGCAGAACGAATTCCTCAGCGGCGAGGCGAACATGTGCCACAGCCTCGAAAACCTGGAATTCCACCATTTCAAGTACAGTCAGTTCCTGCGACCGGGGGATGTCCACGTTCACTTCTTCGGCACCGCGACCCTGTCGTTCGCCGATGGCATCCGCACGCAGCCGGGGGATGTGTTCGAAATCAGCCAGGCTGAATTCGGCGCGCCGCTGGTCAACGGTATTGCCCCGGTGGACGCGGTGTTCAACCCGGGTACTATCGGCACACTTTAAAGGAGACTTGCGATGAACCAGATCCTTGGCCACAACTACATCGGCGGGGCGCGCAGCGCAGCCGGCCAGACTCGCCTGCAGAGCGTCGACGCCAGCACCGGCGAGGCCTTGCCCCATGACTTCGTCCAGGCCACGGCAGAAGAAGTCGACGCCGCCGCCAAGGCCGCGGCGGCGGCTTATCCAGCCTACCGCAGCCTGAGTGCGGTGCGCCGGGCCGAGTTCCTCGAGGCCATTGCCGATGAGCTGGACGCCTTGGGCGATGCGTTCGTGGCCGTGGTCTGCCGTGAAACCGCGCTGCCGGCGGCACGGATCCAGGGCGAGCGCGGTCGTACCAGCGGCCAGATGCGTCTGTTCGCCAAGGTCCTGCGTCGTGGCGATTTCTACGGTGCACGCATCGACCGGGCGTTGCCTGAGCGCACGCCGTTGCCCCGTCCGGACCTGCGCCAGTATCGCATTGGTCTCGGGCCAGTGGCGGTGTTCGGCGCCAGTAACTTCCCCTTGGCATTCTCCACCGCCGGTGGCGACACTGCGTCGGCCCTGGCGGCCGGTTGCCCGGTGGTGTTCAAGGCCCACAGTGGCCACATGGCGACCGCCGAGCACGTGGCCGATGCGATCATCCGCGCGGCTGAAAAGACCGCGATGCCGGCGGGTGTGTTCAACATGATCTACGGCGGTGGCGTTGGCGAATGGCTGGTCAAGCATCCGGCGATCCAGGCCGTGGGGTTCACCGGTTCCCTCAAGGGCGGGCGTGCCCTGTGCGACATGGCGGCCGCACGGCCGCAGCCGATCCCGGTGTTTGCCGAAATGTCGAGCATCAACCCGGTGATCGTGTTGCCACAAGCGCTGGAAACCCGTGCCGAGAGCGTCGCCCGCGACCTGACCGCCTCGGTGGTGCAGGGCTGCGGTCAGTTCTGCACCAACCCTGGCCTGGTGATCGGTATTCGTTCGCCGCAGTTCACCGCCTTCACCCAGCAGGTGGCGGCGTTGATCGGCGACCAGGCGCCCCAGACCATGCTCAACGCCGGCACGTTGCAAAGCTACGGCAAGGGCCTGCAGAAGTTGCTGGCTCACCCGGGCATCGAGCATTTGGCCGGGCGCGAGCAGCAGGGCAACCAGGCCCAGCCGCAGTTGTTCAAGGCTGACGCCAGCCTGCTGATCAACGGTGACGAAGCGCTGCAGGAAGAAGTGTTCGGCCCGACTACGGTGTTTGTCGAAGTCGCGGACCAGGCGCAACTGAGCGCCGCGCTGCACGGCCTGCACGGGCAACTGACGGCAACGATGATCGGCGAGCCAGCGGACTTCGAACGGTTCAGCGAACTGACTCCGTTGCTGGAGCAGAAGGTTGGCCGCATCCTGCTCAACGGTTATCCGACCGGGGTGGAGGTGTGTGATTCGATGGTGCACGGCGGGCCTTACCCGGCGACGTCCGATGCCCGTGGTACGTCGGTGGGCACCCTTGCGATCGATCGTTTCCTGCGTCCGGTGTGCTTCCAGAACTATCCTGACAGCCTGTTGCCCGAGCCGCTGAAGAATGCCAACCCGCTGGGGATCCTGCGGTTGGTGGATGGCGTGCCGGGGCGCGAGGCGCTCTGACGGTTGCGGTGAGGCCGTTACATTCAAGTTGAATGTGCCGGCCTCATCGCGAGCAAGCTCGCTCCCACAGGGGGGCTTTGGTGAGTACAGAGTTTGTGTTCGCTGAAAATCCAACTGTGGGAGCGAGCTTGCTCGCGATGGCGGTTTTGCAGGTGACACCGTTTTCGACCCTTATGGCCCAAGGCCCAAGCCCACATTGGGTTATCATGACTACTTTCCCAATGACCGACTGATCACCATGACTGCCGTAACTGACACCCTGCTCAATGCCCTTCACAAATGCGACATGCTGATCATAGACGGGCTGCATGCATTCGATTTTTACCTCGACGAGCAGGACCAATTGCACGTCGAGTGCATGAACGGTCGCACCCTCGAGTACTGGCGCTTCACGCCAGCGCAGATGCAGGCGGCGACCTTCGATAAAGCCACGAACCACTGGATCATCACCAGCGATTCGGGCGACCACCACTTGGAGTGCGTGGAAGCCACCAGCGGCCACGACGATGAGGACGAAGAAGATGAAAATGCGTAGTCTCTGGCCGCTGTTGATGGCCGGTAGCATGGGCGCCATGGGTGTCCAGGCAGGTACCGATGAACGCCATCAACTGCTGGTGGGCTCCTACACCGCCGGCCAGAGCCAGGGCATCTACCGGATGCAATTCGACAGCCGCACCGGCCAGCTCGATGCCAACCCGTTGCAAGTGATCAAGACCGAAAACCCTTCGTGGCTGACCCTTTCCAAGGACATGACCCGGCTGTTCGTGGTCAACGAAAACGGGCCGGGCCAGAAAGACCCGGTGGGCAAGGTCAGCAGCTACGCCATTGACCCGAAGACCCATGCACTGAGCCTGATCAACCAGGTGCAGTCCCTGGGCAACGAGCCGACCCATTCCAGCCTCAGCGGTGATGGCCGGCATCTGCTGGTCAGTAACTACTCGGTGGTGGAAGACCCGGGCGGCACCCTGGCGGTATTGCCGGTAGGCGCCGATGGCAAGCTGGCGTCGGTGGTGCAGTTGAGCAGTCATCAGCCGAGCAAGGTCAACCCTGAGCGGCAGATGTCGGCCCATGTGCACGCCGCAGTGTCCTCGCCCGATGGCAAGTACGTGTTCGCCAACGACCTGGGGGCGGACAAGGTGTTCATCTACCGCTACGACCCCAAGGCCAATCCAGAGCTGCCATTGACCGCCGCCGATCCAGCCTTCGTGCAGTTGCCACCCGGCAGCGGCCCGCGTCACCTGTTGTTCAGTGCTCATGGCAAGCACGCCTGGCTGACCATGGAAATGAGCGCGCAAGTGGCGGTGTTCGATTATCAGGATGGCCGCTTGACCCAGCGTCAACTGGTCGACCTGGCGGCTGGCAAGCCGCAGCCGGGCAGGGCGGCGGCTGCGCTGCATGCTTCCGCGGATGGCAAGTTCCTCTACGTCAGCAACCGTGGCACCACCAACGAAGTGCTGGTGTTCGCCATCGACCCGGCCGCCGGCACGCTCAAAGAGCTGCAGCGACGCTCGGTCGAAGGCGATCATCCACGGGAGTTCAGCCTCGACCCGAGCGGGAAATTCCTGCTGATTGCCAACCAGAAGAGCAACCAGATCGTGGTGATCGAGCGCGATCCGAAGACCGGCCTGCTGGGTAAAACCGTGCAGAAAATGCCGATGGATGCGCCCAGCGATTTGAAGTTCATCGTCCGTCAATAGAGCGTAGGCCCCGTTTTTCGGGGCCTGCGCCGTTGTATCAACGAGACTGATATTCGCAAGTGATGTAAAGCATTTCAACGCGGGACGCCTCGGCGCGTAAGTTTGCTTCACGGCCCAACCGGGCAAGTCAGCCAACTGAATCCGAGGTCTACCGCCATGAATCTGAATCTCTTCTCCGTGATCGCCGCTTCTGCCATCTCTGCCACCGTGGCGCTGCCCGCCAGTGCCAGCGTCGAGATCAGCGACAAGAAAAATCGCACCCAGAGCTACACCGAGAAATACCTGCAACAAAGCGCTAACTTCTATGCGGCGTTGGACCACAAGTCCCAACACTGAAATATCGCGCAACGACCGAAGCCTGCGATCTTTTCATCTTCACCGACCCTCAGGTGCAAGAGAAAAGATCGCAGGCTTCGCCGTTTCTGGAGAAATCCTGCTGTAATATCACTTGGCCATGTGTTTAAATTTGACGCTGATAAATTGACTCCTTTGCCGATTAAGGACCGACACCATGGCGATGCGTCTGGCGGTGATGCTGCTGTTTCTCTATTCCACTCCGATTGTTTCCGCGGCCCAGCCAGATTCCGGCGAGTTGGAAGCGGCGCGTGAGCGATTGTTGAGCTTGCTTAGCGACTGATTGGATCTGGTCATAGAGATTGTGTGGGAGCAAGGTTTGCCCGCGATACAGTCGACTCGATTTCTGAAGGACCGCATCGTCTTCATCGCGGGCAAGCCTTGCTCCCACAGATATTCCCTCGCCACAGGGTTGTGTGCAGGCTGCTACTTGGCCATGATCGCCACGAACAGCTCGCAATCCAGGAACCTCTGCAACCAGTCTTGTAGCCGAGGGTAGGGCGCCTGGGCAAACCAGTCGCGGTCGACGTGGGCGAACTGCCGTATGAAGGGCATCACTGCCACGTCGCCCAGGCTCGGGTGATGCGCCGCCAGAAACGTCCGGGTCTCAAGCAAGGCCTCCAGCCTGCGCAGAAAGCTTTCACCCTCGCTACGGTAATGTTCCTTCGGGTACTCGGGATGGCGCTCGGGGTATTTGTAGTGATTCAAGTGCAGCTTGAATACCTGGTCGTTTTCCTCGATCAACGCCGCTGTCAGCGCCTGGCCTTCGGGGTCGTCCCGTAGCCTCCAGTCTTGCGGATCGTGCTGGGCCAAGGCCCAGTTCATGATCTCCAGGCTTTCATCGATCACCCGGCCATCGACCTGCAGCACCGGCACCGTGCCTTTGCTGGAAAGCGCGAGCATCTCGGCTGGCTTGGCCTTCAGGCTGACTTCGACAATATCCAGTGCGACCGCGCTGTAGCGCAAGGCCATGCGCGCCCGCATCGCATAGGGGCAGCGGCGGAAGGAATAGAGCGTGGTGTGGCTCATTTCACCTCCACTGTGCTCAAGCCGTTGCCCTGGCGACGCACCTGGATCTGCACCGGGATCCGCTCGTGCATTTCCTGCACGTGGGAAATCACCGCGACCTTGCGGCCCTGGGCCTGGAGGCCGTCGAGGGCGTCCATCGCCAGTTGCAGCGATTCGGGGTCGAGGCTGCCGAAGCCTTCGTCGATGAACAACGATTCGATCTTCAGTGTGCTGGACGCCATCGAGGCCAGGCCCAATGCCAAGGCGAGGGAGACCAGGAAGGTTTCGCCGCCGGACAACGAATGCACCGAGCGCAGTTCATCGCCCATTTCCGTGTCCATCACCAGCAGCCCGAGCATGCTGCCGCCGCGCTTGAGCCGGTAGCGGCGCACCAGTTGCCGCAGTTGGGCATTGGCGTGGTGCACTAGCAAGTCGAGGTTGTAGGCCTGAGCCAGCTTGCGGAAACGGTCGCCGGTGGCCGAACCGATCAGGGCATCGAGGCGCGCCCAGCGCTGGTACTCGTTGTAGGCCTGTTCGATCTGCTGGGCCAGGGCCTGGTTGGCGTTCTGCCGGCGCTGGTCTTCGGCCTGTTCGGCGCGCAGTTCGGCGCAGTGCTGTTCGCTTACGGCGAATTGGCCTTGCAGTTCGGTGAGAGCCTGGGCGAGTTGCTCAGGCGCCAGGTTGCCATTGTGTTGGGCCTGGTGGTTTTGCAGGCGCTGCTCGCGTTCGGTGAGCAGGACTCGGGCTTGTTCGATGGCTTTTTCGCTGTTGAGCAAGCGCTGGCGCAACTGGCTGACGTGTTGCTCGTCCAGGCCGAGCAGGGCCTTGAGGGCGGCATCGTCCAGTTCCGGATGGGTGGTGCGCCATTGCGCGATACCGGCGGCCAGCGCCTGGCGTTCGTGGTCCAGGGATTGCGCCTGTTCCTGTCGGGCCTTGAGTTCGGCGGCCAGTTGCACCAGATCGTTGCGCAATTGCTGCAACTGCTGATTGGCCGTCGCCTCGGCATCCCGCGTCTGTTCCAGGCGCTGGTCGAGTTGTTGCTGCCACTGTTCGGCGCTGGTGTGCTCGCCGAGCAATTGCGTGAGTTTCTCCTGGCAGGCCTGTTGTTGCTCGCTCAGGGCGCTGAATTGCAGGCGGGCCGCTTCCAGTTGCTGGAGGCGGGTCTGCTGGCGGTCCTGTTCTTTCTCCAGGGTCTGCTGGCGCTGGAGCTGTTCGCCCAGTTCGTCGCGCTGCTGTTCCAGTTGCTCCAGGCGCTGGGCGATCTGCTGGTCGAGCTGCAAGAAGGTTGCGGCGGGTTCGCTGCGCAAGGCTTGCAGGGTGTCAGCGGGTAGCAGGGCGCTGAAGTGGCTCAGTTCCTCGGCCAGGCGCTGGCGGTCGCGGGCCAGCTCCTGCTGCTGGTTGCCCAGGTGCTGTGAGGCCTGTTGGCTGGCTGCCTCGGCTTCACGCAGCCGCTGCGCCATGCGCGCGGCGTCCTGCTGCAGGGTCAGCAGGGCGGTTTGCCGTTGTTCGTCCTGGCTGATGCGCAGGTTCAGTTGGCTGTTCTGCTGGGTCAGCCAGGCGTCGCGCTTGTTCGCTTCCTGGGCCAGCAGTTGCGCCGACAACGGGTGGGCTTCAAGGCTGGGTGCCAGGCTCTGTTGCTGGCTGGCGAGCTGTTCCTGCTGCTGTTTGAGTTCCTTGAGCTGGGCGATGACCCCGCTGTATTGCGCCCGCAGGTCGATGACTTTTTCATTGAGCAGGTCGACGGCCTTGCGGGCGTTGGCCTCTTCGGTTTCATCAAAGCGCCCGAGGTTTTCCAGCAGGGCTTCGGGCTGATGATAAGGATGCTCGATGCTGCCACACACGGGGCAGGGCTGTTCATCCTGCAACTGTGCGCGCAGTTGCTCGACGCTTTCGCTGCGGGCCAGGCGCTGGCGCTCCAGCAGTTCACGGGTGACGGTCAGGGTCTGTTCGGCAATGGTCAGTTCGGCCTTGGCTTCGCCGCCTTCACGCACCAGCCGGTCACGTTCCTGCAACGCCCGTTGCTGGCGTTGTTCAAGTTCGGCGCCGCGTTTGTCCAGCTCTTGCTGACTGGCCCACAGCCGGGTCAGGTCTTCAAAAGCACGCAATTGCTTGCGGTTGTCTTGCAGCAGATTGCCAAGCAACTGGATCTGTTCGGCCACTGCCTCCGGCTCGGCGCCGGCTTCCTTGTAGAGCACTTCGAGGTCTTGCCGGTGGGTGGCCAGTTCCTCGGCGGCGCGGGCGGCGCCTTGTTCCAGTGTGGCGAGTTCGGCCTGGCCCTGGTTCAGGCGATTGCCGATCAGCATCAGTTGTTGGAGGCGATCGCGATAGGCGTTCCAGGCATCGCTGAGCGGGGTCAGGTGCGTGCTTTGTTCCAACGTGCCGGCGATGCGCTGCAAGCGCTCGGCCACCTGCCTTTGCTGTTCGAGCAAGGTGTCGATGGTGCGCTGGCCTTCGGTGCAGGCCTGCTGTGCCTGTTCCTGGCGCTCGGCGCCCTGGCTGGCGTCCCTGGCGAGGCGGGCCAGGGTACTTTGCTCTTCAAAGGCCTGGCGCAGCAACGGCGCGCTGTCGCTGCTGTGTTGGCGGGCCGCAGCCAGCGCCAGTTGCGCGGCGCCCAGGCTTTTTTCCAGTTCGGCCTGCTGGTCATGGAGATTGAGCTGCTGCTGGGTAAGCTGCTGGATCTGCACGGCCAAGGGGTCGAGCTGTCGGCTCAGTTCGGCCTGGCGAATGAACTGATGGCGCTGGGGCGCCAGTTGCTCCAGGCGAACCAGTTTCAGGCGTTCGTCGGCCAGGGCGTTCCAATCGGCCTGGGCCTGTTGCAGCTGTTCGGCGGCGCTGGCGTGTTCATCCTGCAACAGGCCCAGGTCGCGCAGCCAGGTGTGCTGCTGCTCCAGTTGCTTGAGTTGCGCCTGTTGGGCCTTGAGTTGTTGCTGGGCGTCGTTGAAACGCTGGTCCAGCTCGGCCCGGGCCTCGGGGGCCAGCGGCGTGACACCGGTGGCCTGGTCCTGCAACTGCCGGTGGCTGTCCTTGGCTTGCTTGGCCTTGTCGAAGGCGCGGCGGCCGAGGCGGGTATACAGGGCGGTGTCGGTGAGCTTTTCCAGCAGTTCACTGCGATCGTTGTCATCGGCCTTGAGGAACGCGCTGAACTCGCTCTGCGCCAGCAGCACGGCCCGGGTGAACTGTTCGAAGTTCAGGCCCAGGGCCGCTTCGAGCTGGGTCTTGTATTCGCCTTTCTGGCTCGCCAGCAGTTGATCGTTGTCCAGGTCCCGCAGGCTCTGGCGGCTGGCTTGCAACTTGCCGCCGGCTTTTTCCCGGGCGCGATTGGCTTCCCAGCGGGCCCGATAGCGGCGTCCGTCGATGCCGCGAAAATCCACTTCGGCATAGCCATCGCCGGTACCTCGGCGCAACAGCGTGCGCGGATCGCCCGTGGCAATCTCGCCATCGACGTCCGGTACCTTGGCGTCACGCCCGGTGTTATTGAGGCGCGGCACGGCGCCGAACAGCGCCAGGCACAGGGCGTCGAGCAGCGTGCTCTTGCCGGCGCCCGTGGGGCCGGTAATGGCGAACAGGCCGGCGCTGGCCAAGGGTTCGGCGGTGAAATCGATTTCAAACGGCCCGGCCAGGGACGCCAGGTTCTTGAGGCGGATCGCGAGGATCTTCATGGCTGCTCGCTCTCCATCTGCACGTCTTGCAACAGCACGGCAAAGTCCTTGAGGGTCTGTTCGTCCACTTCGTTGCCGTAGGTGTCCTGCCAGGCGCGGCTGAACAACTCCTGCGGGCTGAGTTGATCCAGCTCCACCAGCGCGCTGCCATCATCGGCACTGCCAGCGCCACCGTTGCCGGCATACTCGGCGGCGATCCGCACCAGGCGTACGGCCTTGCCTTGCAGTGCGGTCTCCACCTGGTGACGCAGGTCCGGCTGCGGCTCATCGAGGCGCACCCGCACTTCCAGCCAGGGTTGGCGCTGGACATCGGCCAGCAGGTCGATGTCGGGCAGGTCCTTGAGTTGCACCAGGAGATCGGCCAGTGGCGCCGGGCCCAGGCGTTGCAGGTTGACGGCCCGCGGGATCAGGCGCGGCTCGACCTTGACCAGGGCTTCGCCGTCCAGGGTGATGTCGAGGATCTGATGCTGATAGCCGATCTCCGAAAATGACAGCGGGATCGGCGAACCGCTGTAGCGGATACGCTCTTCACCGTTGACCTTCTGCGGCTTGTGCAAGTGGCCGAGGGCGACGTAGCTGATGCTCGGGCCGAACAGGCTGGCGGGCAGGGCCTCGGCGTTGCCGATGATCAGGCTGCGCTCGGAATCCTCGGACACCGAACCACCGGCCATGTGCGCATGACTGATGGCGATCAGCGCCTGGCCTTTCTTGCGCTTGCTGTTGGCCGCGGCGATCAGCCACTCATGCACCTGGCCGATGCCTCGCAGGTAGTCGTCGCCCAGTTGCGCACCGGTGACTTCGGCAGGGCGCAGGAACGGCAGGGCCAGGCACCACGCCTTGACCTTGCCTTTGGCATCGGGCAACGGCAACAACAGGCGCTCGACGTCCAGTTGACCGTCGTCCAGCCACAGCACCCGGCCCAGGGCATGGGTGCGCAGGCGTCGCATCAGCGGCGCAGGCAATTCGATCCGCGAGCCGGAGTCGTGGTTGCCGGCGATCATCACGATGGTCAGGTTGGCGTTCTGTTCATGGGCGCTGACGATGAAATCATACAGCCGCTCCTGGGCTTTGACCGGCGGGTTGACGGTGTCGAAGATGTCGCCAGCGATCAGCAATACGTCGGGCTTTTCGTGGGTCAGTTGACGCAGCAGCCAGTCGAGGAAGCAGGCGTGTTCGAAATCGCGTTCCTGGCCGTGCAGGTTTTGCCCCAGGTGCCAGTCGGAGGTGTGAAACAGACGCAAGGTGAACTCCAGGAAACTGATGATGGCCGCGGTGAAGAAGAGGGCGGCTAAAAGAAGCAGAGTTTACTGGGAAACCGGGGCTAGGACTTGTTCAACTTTGCTGGATCTATGAACACTGATCCTGTGGCAAGGATATTTATGTGGGAGCAAGGCTTGCCCGCCATGCTCCCACCCGTTTTGCTCGCACATAAAACCCCTCGCCACAAAGGCTACGAAAAAAGCGGGTTTATTTGGGGTAAAGCGGCGGCAACCCCGAATCACCCGCCGAGCCCAGCCCCCCTTCGGTGGGCGGGATGGTGCGGATGGCCCGCCACAAGTCTTCACCCTGCCAATGCTGGCCGGTTTCGCTGTAGAGCGCGCCGTTGAGGCCGTCCAGGGCGTCGGACAGCGGCACGAAACGCGCCGCCATGTCGGCCAGGGTTTCCGGCTGCTGGCGGGCCCAGGCGTCCAGGGCCTGGCGGGTGGCGTGGGGGTCGTTGGCCAGGCAGGTACGTTTGAGATCATCGAGCAGGGTGCGTGGACTCGGTCCGGTCTGGGTCGAGCGCAGGATTGCCGGCTGCCAGCGGGCGCGCCACCACAAGCCAAAGCCCAGCAGCGTGGTGCAGGCGAGGAGGAAGGTGCTCAGTTGCCAGTACCACAGGGCCTCGCTGTCGACCGTTGTCACGATCTGCGTCGTGCCGGCCGGCGTGTCCACCATCAGGCTTGGATTATTCGCCACTTGCAGGGTCCGTGCCGGGAGGCTCGTGCGGTCCAGGTGGTCTTCCAGGGTGTTCCACCAGACCACTTCCACCGGTGGCAGCTCGATGGTCCCGCTGCGGTTGGGCACCAGGGCCTCGCGGTCTTCGCGGCTGCCCACCAGCCCGCGCTCGCTGTTGCGGCTGCTGAGTACCGGTTGGTCCGGATAGCGTCGCAGGCCGTTGATCTCCGTGGCCTGTAGCGGTGGCAACTGGGCGCTGGCCAGGCCTTCGGCTTCCAGGGTCAGGCTGCGGGTCAGGGAATCGCCCACCTGGCTGTGGGTCGGTTCCGGGCTCCAGCTTTCACTCAAGGACAGGCTGCGTGCGGGTAGCCAGGGCACGTCGGCCGGATAACTGTCAGGCTTGGGCTTGACGCGCAGCAACAGTTGCGTGGAGCTTACCCGCATCAACTGGCCGGGTTTGGGGCCCGAAGGTACGGTGTCCTGGGCCACCGGCTCGACCAGGGTGGCACTGAATGTCTGGGCCGGAATCGTCAGTTCGCCGCTGCGTTGCGGATAGATGCCGTAGCGCAGTTCGATCACGCCATGGCGGACATCGTTGATGACTTTTTCATAAGTGCGCGATTCGCCCAGTTGCTCGGTGCGGGCATCGGGAATGTGCAGCGGCGTGAGGCTGCTGTCGTCGTACAGCGACACCGAATGGTAGATGCGCAGGGTCAAGATCGCCTGGGCCTGAACATACACTTCGGTCTGGTCGAGGCTGGCCTCGATGAACACTGCTGCCAGGGGCTGGGAGGCGTTGCGGGTTTCGCCTTCGACCACTTGCAGGGTGATCGGCTGGCTGGTCACTTCGCCCAGTTGCAACGGCGGAATGATCACGGTGCCGCTTTGGCGCGGCAGCAGGGTCACGATCCAGCGGGTGGTGGCACGGTTCTCACCGTCGAGGGTCGTCAACTGGTTGACCTGACGGGTACCGCGCACATCGAACAAGGCCTGGAGCGGGCCCAGGTCCGGTTTGCCGAACAACGTGGCGTCGTTGGATTCCAGGGTCAGTTCCACCGTTTCCCCGGAGTTCAGGCGGCTGCGGTCCACACTGGCAGTCAGCTGTGCAGCCTGGGTTCCAGAGGCCCAGAGCAGCAACACGAGGAGGTAGGCGGTGAAGCGGGTCATTGGGTTTTTTCCTGGGCCTGATGGCTTTGCTGTTCATACCAGAATTTACGCCTGAGCAGCTCCCCTGGATTATCCGGGATCTGGCGCAGCCATTGTTCCAGTGCCTGGCGCTGTTCTTCTTCATTGCGCTGACCTGCGGCAGGACGCAGTGGCGGGGTGGTGGTCTGCTCATCGGGCAGTTCGCTGCCCGGTACATCCTGGGCGGCAGGCGGTTGTGCCGTCCGCGGGGGCTGGGACTGGTCCGATGTCGTGCTTGGCTCGTGGGAGGGTTGTCCCGGTTCGGAAGACTGGGTGGGTGAGTCGACATCCGGCGATTGCTCGGCGGGGGCCGGTTCCTCGTTTTCGGCAGGCTTGGGTTCTTCCGGTACAGCGGCCGGCTCTTTCAACAAGCTTTCCACCAGGGCCTTGTTGGTCTGGGCGGGGCGCAGGTCGGGTTGCAACTCCAGGGCCTGCTCATAGGCATCCAGCGCGGCTTCCAGTTCGCCGCTCCTGGCCAGGGCGTTGCCGCGATTGTAGTGCGCGCGGGCGTCATTGCCTTCGGCGAAGCGTCGGGCGGCTTCGCTGTATTGACCGGCTTCGTACAGGGCGACGCCTTGCCACTGGCTGTCCTCGAAGTGGGCGGCGGCTTCGGCGGGACGTTTTTGCTTGAGCAAGTGCTGGCCCTGTTGGTCGGCGCGCAGCCACAGGTCCTGGAATTCGAAGGCGTGGCCGGTTTGCGGCAACACGAACAACAGCGGCAGGCAGAACAGCCAGCCTCGCCGCCCGGCACAGGCGGCCAACAGCAGCAGGGGCAGGAGCAGCCAATAACCCTGGTCGGCCCAGGTGTCCAGGCGCAGGGTTTGTCCATCGCTGCGCAGATGGCGAGGACCGTCCAACAGACCCAGGCCGCGCAGGTCGCTGTCATCCAGGCGCGCCGGCCGGTAGCGGCCGTCCAGCTCATTGGAGAACGCCTTGAGGCCCGGGTTGTCGAGGCGCGGCAGTAGAATCGCGCCTTGGGCATCCTTGAGGTAGCTGCCATCCTCTTGGGCCACGGGGGCACCTTCCCGGGTACCGATGCCCAGCATCAGCCATTGCGTGGCGGAACCGTCCAGGGCCTGGCGAATGCCTTGGCGCTCCTGCTCATTCAGCGATGAGCCGATCAGCAGGATCCGACCCTGTCCAAGCTCGCTCTGGTCCAGCAGGGTCAGCGCCTTGCGGACCGCCAGGTCGGCACGATGGCCGCTCTGCGGCATGATCGACGGCGCGAGGGCTTCGAGCAGGTTGGCGCTGGTGGACAGGTCGTCGGACAGCGGCACCAGCGTATGGGCACTGCCGGCATAGACGATGATCGCGGTCTGGGCGTCGCTGCGGTTCTGCAACAGGTCCAGTACCTTGCGCCGAGCCTGTTCCAGGCGCGTGGGCGGGACGTCGGTGGCGAGCATTTCCGGGGTCAGCTCCAGCACCACCACCAGCGGGTCGGCGGGTTTCTGGCTGGTCTGTTCGACCCGCGCCCAACTCGGCCCCAGCAACGCCAGCACGATCAACAGCCAACCCAGGCCCAGGGCAATCCACGGCAACCGGCTTTCACGGCCACTGCCGCCACTGAGCAGCACAGCATGAAAGGCGGGAGGCAGGATCATCTGCCAGCGGCCCACGCGTTTCTGCCGGTGCCACAGTTGCCAGAGCAACCAGCCCAGCAGAGGCAGCAGCAACACGAACCAGGGGCGTAGCCAATGTGGCCAGAGGGCGATCATCGACGCCTCCGCAAGCGCAGGCGCTTGAGCCGCTGGCGCCACTCGGTGTGTTGGGCTGGCTGGAACAGCGGCTGGTTGAACAGGCGCTGCAACGGATTGTCCGGCCAGCGCGCCCGGGCCACCAGCAACATGCTCAATAGCAGCGCAACGGCCAGGGGCCAGTGATACAGCGCCAGGGCAGGACGGGCCTGGGTCGGTTGCTGGGTCACCGGTTCGAGCTGGTCGAGGGTGGTCTTGATCCCCAGTAGTTGCTCACCATCCTGGGCGCGAAAATACTGGCCGCCGGTGACTTCGGCGATTTCCTTGAGTGTCGGTTCGTCCAGGTCCAGGCTCGGGTTGACGCCGAGCGAACCTGTGGTGCCGCTTTGTTCCGGGGCGGCGCCGATGCCGATCGGGTAGATTTTCACGCCTTCGTCGGCGGCCAGTCGCGCGGCGGTCAGTGGGTCGATTTCGCCGCCGTTGTTGGCGCCGTCGGTGACCAGGATCAACACGCGGCTATGGGCCGGCCGCTGGCGCAGGCGCTTGAGGGCCAGGCCGATGGCGTCACCGATGGCCGTATTCTTGCCGGCGATACCGATGCGCGCCTCATCGAGCCAATGGCGCACGGTGCGGCGGTCGAAGGTCAGCGGTGCCTGCAGATAGGCCTGGCTGCCGAACAGGATCAGGCCAACCCGGTCACCTTCGCGGCCTTCGAGAAAATCCCCGAGCATGTGCTGGACCAGCGCAAGGCGACTGACCTCTTCGTCTTTCCATTGCATGTCGGGAAAGTCCATGGAACCCGAGACATCCACCGCCACCAGCAGGTCGCGACCGCTGGCGGCAATGGGCAATGGCTCGCCCAACCACTGCGGTCGGGCAGCGGCGATCAGCAACAGCAGCCAGAGCAGGATGAAGGGCGCCTGTTGCCGCCAGGTCGGCAGATTGGCCCGGGCTCGCCGACCCACCAGGCCTTCCAGGTCGCCGAGGAAACTGACTTTGAGCGCTGGCTCGCCGCTGTCGGCCGCCGGCAGCACCAGGCGCATCAGCCAAGGCAGCGGCAACAGGGCGAATACCCACGGCCAGGCGAACTCAAACATGTTTGCGAATCCAGATTTCGACCGCCTGGGTCAGGCCGGCGATGGCTTTGTCATCGAGCTTGCATTCGGGTTTGTAAGCGCCTTCCACCAGCACCATCCAGCGGGTCAGGCCAGCTGCCGGGCAGCGGTTATCCAGGAAAGCCAGCCATTTGCGCCCGTTGAGGGTGTGGCTCTGGCTGTAGGGGTAATGGTTGCGACACAGGCGTTTGAGCAACCCGTTGAGCTGTTGCAGCCAGGCCCCAGCCGGCGCCCCATCGTAGGGTTTGGGCAGCAGGGCGAGTTCGGCCAGCGCGGCCAGTCGCACCGGGTCCAGGGGTTGTTCGGCACGGGGGCCGGTGCGCTTGGCGGGAATGAACCGGCGCAACTGCCACAGGCCCAGGCCCAGCAAGGGGATCAACACCAGCAGCAACCACCAGCCCGGCGCGGGAGGCCAGAAACCGATAGGGGGCGGCGCTATCAGTGGCTGCAATTTATCCAGGTTGCTCATCGACTTTTCCCGGCCCGCTTGGGGTTCAGGTATTCGCGCAGTTGCTCGACCATGTCGCCCTGGGTGCTGAGGGGCATCATCAGGATCCGCAGCTTCTGCGCCAGTATTTCCCAGCGCTCCTGGCGTGCCTCGGCCTGGGCGCGATAGGCCTGGCGCAGTTCGAAGTTCAGGGTGTCGAGCTCCAACTGTGAAGAGTGTTGGGCGAAGCGCAGCAGGCCGGCGGCGGGCAGGGCGTGATCCAGCGGGTCCGACAGCGGCAGCAGCAACAGGTCGCAATGGCGCGACAGCAAGCTCAACTGCTGTTCGGCGCTGTCGGACAACGCACGCTCGTCGCAAATCACGATCACCAGGCTGCCGGGCCGCAGTACTTCCCGGGCGCGGCGCAGGGCGATGCCGAACGAGTCGCGATCCGGCTCGCCTTCGGTGTGCAGTGACTGATTGACCCGCACCAGCCGGTTGAGCAATTGCAACAGGCTCTGTTTGCTGCGCCGCGGCTTGACCTCGTAATGGGTGTTATTGCCGAACACCAGGCCGCCGACCCGGTCGTTGTGCCCCAGCGCGGCCCAGCCGATCAGGCTGGCGGCCTGGGCGGCGAGCACCGACTTGAACATCAGCCCCGAACCGAAGAACAGCCGGTGGCTTTGCTCGATCATGATGAAGATCGGCCGCTCGCGTTCTTCGTGGAACAGTTTGGTGTGGGGCTCCTGGGTCCGGGCGGTGACGCGCCAGTCAATGGTGCGTACGTCGTCGCCGGCCTGGTAGACCCGCACCTGGTCGAAATCCACCCCGCGTCCGCGCAGCTTGGAGTGATGCAGGCCGATCAGCGGACTGCGCTGTCCCGGTGTCGAGAACAACTGCACCTCGCGCACACGATGGCGCATCTCGATCAGCTCCGAAAGGCTGACGCGGATGCCCGGTGCGGGCGCCAACGGGTTATTCATGACTCATGCTCAAGCGACAGCGACGACGTCGAGAATCCGCTGCACGACCCGGTCCTGGTCGATGCCAGCGGCCTCGGCTTCGAACGACAGGATGATGCGATGGCGCAGCACGTCGAACAGCACGGCCTGGATATCTTCCGGGCTGACAAAGTCGCGTCCGGCCAGCCAGGCGTGGGCACGGGCGCAGCGGTCCAGGGCGATGGAACCCCGCGGGCTGGCGCCGTAGGCGATCCACTCGGCCATTTCCGGGTCGAACTTGGCCGGGTTACGGGTCGCCATGATCAGTTGCACCAAGTATTCCTCCACGGCGTCGGCCATGTACAACCCGAGGATTTCCTTGCGCGCGGAGAAAATCGCCTGCTGGCTCACGCGGCGTTCGGGCTTGGTCTCGCCGTTCAGCGCTTCACCCCGGGCCTGCTGCAGGATACGGCGTTCCACCGCAGCATCGGGAAAGCCGATCTTGACGTGCATCAGGAACCGGTCGAGCTGGGCTTCGGGCAGCGGGTAGGTGCCTTCCTGCTCGATCGGGTTCTGCGTGGCCATCACCAGGAACAGCGGCGACAGTTCATAGGTGCTGCGCCCGACGCTGACCTGGCGCTCGGCCATGGCTTCGAGCAAGGCCGACTGGACCTTGGCTGGGGCGCGGTTGATTTCGTCCGCCAGCACCAGGTTATGGAAAATCGGCCCTTGCTGGAACACGAAACTGCCGGTTTCCGGGCGGTAGATTTCCGTACCGGTGATGTCGGCGGGCAGCAGGTCGGGGGTGAACTGAATGCGATGGAACTGCGCTTCGACGCCTTCGGCCAGTTCCTTGATGGCCTTGGTCTTGGCCAGCCCCGGCGCGCCTTCCACCAGCATGTGGCCGTCGGCAAGCAGGGCGATGAGCAGGCGCTCGATGAGTTTTTCCTGGCCGAGAATCTGCGTTGAAAGAAAGGTTCGCAGCGCAAGCAGCGCTTCACGATGTTCCATCGGTGACTGTTCCTGGAAAGGGTGGCCCCAGGCGTTCGGATAACGCCGGGGCTGGGGGCGTTACTTTAATGCATGGCGGGGGGTGGCGACTAACGGGATTTTGATCAGCCGTGTGAATTGTGATCGGCTTGGAAACATTGTGGGCTGGGTTTGCTTGCCATGAATCCCACCCGGACAGGCGCACTTACCCCGTGGCGAGGGAGCTTGCTCCCGCTTGAGTGCGAAGCACTCATAAAATGAAGGGGTGTTTATCCGGACGTAGGAGTGCTCTGGAACAGGCTACGTTGTCTTGCGCCATTGCCTACAACTGCGCCAGAATCCGCCGGCTTGTGCGCTTGGGAGGCAGGTTCTATCGTTTCCGGGTCGCTGATGAATCAGCGATCGGGTTTGGTAGCCCGGTTTTCTGGCGCAGGTGCAGCCTGATATAGGGGGCTTTTCGTCCTCTGTTTTATGGTGGTCATGCGCAGGGCGTCCTTGGACGCGCCGGGTTGCCAGGTAACCGGTCTACCAACCTTCGTATGGCCACCTCCCTTCGTTTGGTAGCGAGAGAGATGGCTCCAATTTTCTAATCTGGAGTTTCATCTATGTTCAAAGTAACCCCCAACCCACCGAACACCGATTCGTCCTCACCGCGCCCAAAAACCAAGTCCCAAAAACACGACGAAGTCACCGACCGAGTCCTCGACCATTACCTGAACCCCAAACCGGACAAACCCGAAGCAGAACCTGCCCCCGGCCAACTCTTCACCGTCAACAAAGACATCGACACCGAAAGCTTGCTTGCCTACCTCAGCGAAACCCTGGCTTCGGCCAATGCCATGGCCAATGACCTGGCTTTCGACCTGGACGGTTCACGCCGGCATTTCCTCCTGGGCATTCAGCAACTGATCGAACTGGGCAGCCTGCTGGCGAACCGTGCACTGGACAACATCGAAACCCGTCAGCCGACATAACCCCCGTGGCGAGGGAGCTTGCTCCCGCTGGGCTGCGCAGCAGCCCCAAACCGAGGCGGCGCGGTTCCCCATACACACCGCGCCCGCCGGGCCTGCGACTGCTACGCAGACGAACGGGAGCAAGCTCCCTCGCCACAGAAGCGCTGCTGTGCTCGGATGATTGCTCAGCCTACCCACGCCCCCGCATTCACCAGATTCACCGGGCGCTCCCCCGCCAATGCCATCAGCAAATTGTCCACCGCACAACGCGCCATCGCCTCCCGTGTCTCGTGGGTGGCCGAGCCCATGTGCGGCGTCGCGACCACGTTGTCCATCTGCAATAGCGGTGAATCCGCACTCAAGGGTTCGCGCTCGAACACATCCAGCCCCGCACCACGGATCTGCTGGTTGCGCAGGGCGTCGATCAGCGCCGCTTCATCGACCACCTTGCCCCGGGAAATATTGATGAAAATGGTTTCAGGGCGCATCTGCGCGAACGCTTGTGCACCGATCAGCCCTTGAGTCTCAGCGGTCAAGGGCAGGGTCAGGCAAATGAAGTCCGCCTGCTGCAACAGTGTCTCGAGGCTGCAATAGCGCGCGCCGAAACGCTGCTCGACCGCGGGCTTGGGTGAATGGCTGTGGTAGAGCACCGGCATGCCGAAGCCGAAATGCCCGCGTTGGGCCAGGGCCTCGCCGATGCGGCCCATGCCGATGATGCCCAGGGTCTTGCCGTGGACGTCGGTGCCGAAATGCCGCGGGCCGATGCTCTGTTGCCACTCTCCTGCGCGAACCAGGTTGGCCAGTTCCACCACGCGTCGAGCGGTCGCCAGGATCAAGGCGAACCCAGTGTCGGCGGTGGTTTCGGTCAGCACGTCGGGGGTATTGCTGAGCAGGATCCGGCGTTCGGTCAGGTAATCGATGTCGTAGTTGTCGACCCCCACCGAGACGCTGGCGATGGCTTGCAGGTTCGGCGCCAGGTCCAGCAGCGCCGCATCCAGCTTGAGGCTGGCGCCCAGCAGGCCGTGGGCGGCGGGGAGGGCGTCGCGCAGTTGCGCCAGGCCCTGGGCATCGAGGCGCTCGATGAGCGTGACGTGGGCCTGGGCTTGCAGGCGGGCCATCAATTGAGGGGACAGCGCTTTGTACAACACCACATGCTTTTTCATGGGACGGGTCTCGATTCAGGAACGGGCGGGCGCCGGGTGTGGCGTTGCGGTATGGGAGACTTCCCGGTCGCTGGCGCCGGGTTTGAGGGCGAGGGTCAGTACCACCGACAGCAGCAAGGCGCCGCTCATCAGCAGGAAGGACATGCCGGGGGAGCCGGTGGTGCCGTTGAGGTAGCCCACCAGGTACGAGCCGCCGAACGAACCCAGCGCGCCCATGCTGTTGATCAACGCCATGGCGCCGCCGGCGACGTTGGCCGGGAGGATTTCCGGAACGATGGCAAAGAACGGACCATACGGCGCGTACATGCAAGCGCCGGCGACCACCAGCAAGCCATAGGACCACCAGAAATGCTCGGCCCCCAGCAGGTAGGAGGCGTAGAACGCGACGGAGGCGATCAGCAGGGGCGGCCAGACAAAACGCTTGCGCTTCTGCGCCTTGTCCGACGCCCAGGACACCACCAGCATGCCGATCACTGCCGCCAGGTAAGGCAAGGACGATAGCCACCCGGCCTCGACCATGTTCATCTGCAGGCCGGCCTTGAGGATCGACGGCAACCACAGCACGAACCCGTAGACCCCGATGCTCCAGCAGAAAAACTGCAGCGCCAGGATGATCACCTTGGGCGAGCGAAAGGCCTCGGCGTAGTTCTTCACTGCCTTGATGCCGACCTGTTCGGCCGCCAAGGCGCTTTCCAGGTCCCGTTTCTCCTGATCGCTGAGCCACTTGGCCTGGGCTGGGCGATCATCGGCCAGGCGCCACCAGATAAAGGCCCAGAGCACCGCCGGCAGGCCTTCGATGATGAACATCCAGCGCCAGTCGAACTGCTGCACCAGGTAACCCGACACCACCGACATCCAGAGCATGGTCACCGGGTTGCCAAGGATCAGGAAGGTATTGGCGCGCGAGCGTTCGGCCCGGGTGAACCAGTGGCACAGGTACACCAGCATCGCCGGCATCACGGCGGCCTCGACCACCCCGAGCATGAAGCGGATCACGATCAACCAGTAGGCGTTGGAGACCACGCCCGTCAGGGTGGCCAGTGAGCCCCAGAGAATCAGGCTGACGAAGATCAGCTTCTTCACGCTGTGCTTTTGCGCGTAGATCGCCCCTGGTACCTGGAAGAAAAAGTAGCCGAGGAAAAACAGTGCGCCGAGCAGCGATGACAGCCCCGGGGTGATCATCAGGTCCTTGGCCATGCCCGAGGCGGCGGCAAATCCATAGTTGGCCCGGTCCAGGTAGGCCAGGCTGTAGGTGATGAACACGATGGGCATGATGTACCACCAGCGACGGGTGGCGAGGTTGAGCGTTTGCATGTCGTTGACTCCTGAGCTTGTTGTTTTTGTTGCAGCAGGTGCGTTTTGTGGTAGCTCTATCGCGAGCAAGCTCGCTCCCACAGGGGTTAACTCGATCCCATGTGGGAGCGAGCTTGCTCGCGATAGGCGGTTTCAAATACAGCCAATAACTCGGTGCGCGTCGGCAACCCTTCCATATCCCCACGGCTCTGCACCGCGCGGCTGCCGATCCAGTTGGCGCGCTGCACGGCCTCGGTGATGGCGCGGCCTTCGAGCAACGCACTGATCAGGCCGACGGCGAAGCCATCGCCAGCGCCCACGGTGTCCACCACCCGGGCTACCGGTACGCCGGCGATAACGCCCTGGTCCAGATGCGTGCGGTAATAGGCACCGTCCGCGCCGAGCTTGATCACGACGATTTCGGCGCCTTGATCCAGATAGAACGCGGCGATATCGGCCGGGTCGTCGAAACCGGTCAGCAAGCGACCTTCGCCGAGCCCCGGCAGGACCCAGTGGGCGAGGGCGGCGAGGCGATTGATTTGCGCAATCATGGCCGACTCGCTGGTCCAGAGGCTCGGCCTCAGGTTGGGGTCGAACGACAGGCTGCGGCCGGCTTCGCGCATGCGGGTCATCAATTCAAAGGACATCTCGCGGGCCGTGGCCGACAACGCCGGGACGATGCCGGTGGCGTGCAAGTGACGGGCTTCAAGCAGCGCTGGCGCGATGGAATCGATCGACAGATGACTGGCCGCCGAGCCACGACGGAAATACTCGACCTGCGGGTCGCTGCCATCGTCGGTACGCGACTTGAACTGAAAGCCGGTGGGGTGCGTTGGATCGACCGCTACGTGGCGACAATCCAGGCCTTCGTTTTCCAGGGTCTGCACCACGAAGCGTCCCAGGGAATCAGCGCCGACCCGGCTCAGCCACGCAACCTTGAAGTCCAGTCGCGACAGGCCGATGGCCACGTTGCTGTCGGCCCCGGCGATACGCTTGTGGAACTGGTCGACGCTGGCCAGCTCACCGCGCTGGTCAGCCACCAGCATCGCCATGGTTTCGCCGAACGACAACACATCGAACTCAGGCATGGGCAGGCTCCCGGCGCGATTGTCCGAGACGGGACAGCGTGGCGACATGTCCAGCGGTCAATTGCAACAAGTCTTCGCCTTGCAGCGGATATTCGGCGGCGCGCATCACACCGACGGGCATGTGCTTGAGCAGTTGTTCCCACAGGTGCAGGTCGGTCATGGCCGGAGGCACGGCGACCAGTTTGCCGTCGGCGCGCTGGGCCACTGCCTTGCAATGCACGTAAGCCACATACCGTCCGAGCTGTCGGGCGGCGACGGCGGCCGATTGGTCCTGCCATTGCCAGTTGCCGATGTCGAAGGTCATGCCGACGGGCAATGCGTGCGCTTCTGCTGCGCTGAAGAAACGTTGCAACGGTTCGATCCGTCCGCCTTGCAAGGTCTGGTCGTTTTCCACCAGCAACTGCACCGGGCTTGCGCCGAGCACATCCGCCAATGCCGACAGATCATGGGAGTCGGTGAAGTGCCCGAGGGAGACTTTCAGCCATGCCGAGCCGAACGCCTCGGACCGTTGCAGGGTCAGCGCCAGGGCGGGGTTGGGCCTGGACTGCCCGGCGAGCCACAGCTCCAGTGGCGACGAGAAAATACTTTGCAGCCCCTGGGCGCGAGCGCGAGCGGCCAGCTCGGCGGGCTGTTCGGTGGTGAGCAATTCTTCGCGCCATTCGATGCGCGAGGCACCGGCTGCTGCCAGCAGATCGATGAAACTGCCTTGGCCTTGTTGCCGTACCAGGTCGGCGCCGTAGCTGGAAAGACTGATGGAGACGGGTGGATTGTGCATTGTTTTTATACCTCTGAAACCGGTTTCAGTTTTGTGCAAAAAAAGGTGGTGTGCTTCAGGGCCTCATCGCGAGCAAGCTCGCTCCCACACGGGATCTGCGTCGCGCTGGAAATCCCTGTGGGAGCGAGCTTGCTCGCGATAAGGCCGGCTCGATCATCGAGAAACCCCACGCGTCGACCCACGCTCGATCAACCGCGCCGCAAAATCCAAGGTCCGCACTGGCCCTTTATCCCCACGCAAACGCTTGAGCAGACAGTCGAACGCACTGGCGCCGATCTCCGCTGTCGGTTGGGCCAGGGCCGTGATGCCGCTGCCCACCAAGGGGTACCAATCCAGATCGTCGAGGGCAATCAGGCCTACGTCGTCGAACAAGTGGCAACCGAGCTCGCGCAACACCGTCGTGGCGGCCAGCGCGGCAATGCCATTGGCACAGAACAGCGCCTTGGGGCCTTGCCCCGGTTGGGCCAGGAAAGCCTTGATGCGCGCGCTCAGTTGATCGCAGGTTTCCACCACGGCGCCGGTCAGGGCAGGGCGTCGCGCGATGCCGGTCTTGAAACTCTCGACTCGCTCGATTCGTGAGCTGGTGCCGTCGAACGGTTCGGTCACCAGCAACAGATCGCGGTAGCCCCGTTGTTCGAGGTGATCGAGGGCCGTCTCGACGGCCTTTGGGTTGTCGAGGCCGACCAGGTCGCTGTCGAGTTGATCGACCTTGCGATCCACCAACACCAGAGGCATTTCGCTGCGCAGTTCAAACAGTTCGTCACGGTGGTGACCCAGGGTGTTCACGATCAACCCTTCGATGTTGTAGGCGCGCAACAGCGCCAGGTGCTGGCGCTCCTGCTCGTCATCACGGTCGGTGTTGCACACCACCAGGCTGTAGCCATGGCGACGACAGGCGGTTTCCACGCCATGCATCACGGCAATCGAATAGGGGTTGCGGATATCGGCCACCAGCATGCCGATCAGGCGTGTGCGCCCGCGCTTGAGGCCGCGGGCCATCTGGTTCGGCCGGTAGCCCAGTTCGCTGATGGCTTGCTCGATACGCCGGGCAATGGCCTCGGAGAGCAGGGCGCGGTCCTCGCCAATGAAACGCGAGACACTGGCCTTGGAGACCCCGGCGCGTTCGGCGACATCAAGCATGGTCACGCGGCTGCGCTGGGCGGCGGAGAAAGAATTCACGGATTGAAACCTGCTTATTGGATTTATTAGCGGTTCTGAAACCGGTTTCAGGAAACATCAGAATCCATCCCTCCGTCAAGGGCGACGTGTCAGAGGCACGACCGACGGTGGTTCACTTCAGCCGGACAAGGGCGACGATCCAGGCAGGTCGGCAGGCCGAAGTAACAGAACAGGCCCTCCAGGGCGATTTGCAGCGCGTAAGGTCGTGTGGTTAGCTGCCTGCCTTCCCCAAGCCCTTTGACGATCGAAGCCTCCATGAACTTCTCCCAGCCTCGCGTGAGATTGCTGTCGATACTGAGCGTGACCTTGTTGGTGCTGGGTTGTGCGTCCTACACCCTGTTTCGCCACAGCGGCGCGCCGGTGGATGAAGGTTTCGCCGCCGAGCAACTGAACGAAGGGGGCATGGAAGACATCGGCACGCTGGCACTGCCCGAGGTGGAGAGACGCCTCAACTATTTGATTCAGGACACCGGTGAAACGCTCCGTTCCCTGGAGCTGATCAGTGACGCGCAATTGAGCCTGAGTATTGAGACGACCGAGCCTGCCGACGAGCGGCCGTTGCAGTACGAACCGCTGTTTGTCCCACTCACCAGTGCGCAACTGAAAGCTGAACTGGCCTCGATCCAGGGCCTGCGTTTTGCCCAGAGGCTATTCGCCGACGGTTCCGAAGTGAGGCTCGACACCAGCAGCCTTGATCCGCTCTGGAAGCGCGCCGCGACGCCGGATGAACCGGTGGCCGAGCAGTACCTGCCGCAGCGCCTGCGGTTTCGCGATGGCAGCGAAAAAACCTTCGCCGATCTCAAGGCGCCGCCCAAGGTCGAGTCCGACGACATGATCGCGTCCCATGACGCCTTCGCACTTGCGGTGAACAAGCCTCTGGCGAGTCTCGGCCTGACGGTCGCTTACCGCAGTTATCCGGCGTTCAGGAAAGTGGTCCTGGACAAGGATCACCCGAAGGTGACCCTGGACGATGGCCAGTCCTTCCAGCTCACCGCCCTGGGTGACGCCAGCGCCTCTGTGCGCCTGAGTACGCCGAAGATGTCGACCTTCGTGGTGCAGGGGCTGGACGACGCGGGCAAGGCGCTCTACAGCAACGGCAACAACTCCCGCGCGTTCCCCTCCGAAGGCGATATCGCGGCGTTGCACGACTATTACAAAGCGCTGCTGCAGACCAAGGACGATCTCAAGCAGCTCAAGACCGGCCAGGCGGTACAGCAGCAGTTGGAACGCCTGACCCAGGCGCTGGCCGCTCAGGTGGGGCCGTTGAAAAACACCGAGGTCGACTATCAATTCGAGGCCACCCCGCAACGTATCGTCATTCATGTGCTCGATCCGATGGAAGACAACAGCGTTGAGTTCACCCAGGTCGACAACGTCCTGGCGGAGCAGGCGCGTTACATCGCTCTGGACCGAAACGCCGAGCGCTACGGCTTCATCGACCAGGCCGGCCAGTGGTTGATCAAGCCCCGTTGGGTGCAGGTGCAAGACAGCCAGATGGCCGATACCTACACATTGTTTTCCCCGGAAAAGTCCAGCGACCCGGACTCGGACTGGCAGGCGTTGCGCAGCCAGCTCGCCTATTTTCCTGCCGGCAGCAACAAGCTCGTGGACCTGCCGTTCGAATACATCACCGAAACGTTGAGCAATGGCCTGCTGTTGGTGGAGCGGGAAACCAACGGACCTTATGGGCTCTACGATGCCAAGGGGCATCGTTTCGTATTGCCGATGAAATTCGTCAACCCCACCGTGACTGGCAACGTGTTCATCGCCCGTCTCGGCAAACGAACCGATGTCATGGAAGGCCTCTACGGCGCCTATACCCTGGACGGCAAGGAAATCCTGCCGGCGCAGTTCTCAGGCATCGAGCACAGCGAGGGTTTGCTCTACGCCAGTTCTGCCGACCGGAGTCGTCAGAACGTTTTCGACCTGGACGGTAAACGGCTCAACCTGCCGGGTGACAACGTGATAGGCCGGTTTGTCGGGCAGCAACCGCTGTTGGTGCAGGACGCTAAAAGCAGGAAGTTTGCTTTTATCAATCGCCAGGGGACGCGGCTGCCCATCAAGTTACCGTATGACGAGGTGGAACCGTTTTCCAACGGTATGGCGGTGGTCGCACGCGCCGGCAGCTATGGCGCCATCGACCTGGCGGGCATCTTGCGAGTCCCGCTGGAGTACAGCCAGCTCAACGCGTTCCAGACTCGGTACGCAGCGGCCATTCGGGCCGGTGGTGGTTCCTGGCTGGTCCTGATCAGTCAAGACAACAAACTGATCAAGGAGCTGGGGTCCTATGCCAGCCTGGAAGTGCCGGATAACGGCAATGAGGCCCGTTATTACGTGAGGGACCCGAAGGGTAGTGACGCGTACCTGGCCTATGACGCTGACGGCAATCTGGTGCAGAAAGACGAATAACAGCCGGTGCACGGATCCCTCGCCACGCAAGAGCAGTCGCCTTTGATCGTTCCTCACGCTCCGCGTGGGAATGCCGTCAGGGACGCTCCGCGTTCTGCTTCTGGAAGGTGACGCAGAGCGTCACGGGATGCATTCCCACGCAGAGCGTGGGAACGATCAACGCCGACAGGAATCAGAGCTGGCTTATATAGGTGCCCGTCCCCTTGAGGATGTTCTGCAACGTCAGTTCGACTTCCGCCAGGTCCGCCGCATCGGTGTCGTGGGTGATTTCCAGCACGTCGTCGCCGTTCAACGCATCGGCATCCGCCGCCGCAATCTCAATCAGCAAGCGGGTAGGGCTCAGCGTGACTTTCACGCCGTCCAGCGTCGAAGGCTCGCCATCCAGGGCAATCTCCAGTTCGTCTTCGTCGGGGTAGCGGGTCATCAGGAACATTTCGCCCTGGGCGCTGTGGCAGCAGAGCATGGCCATGTTGTCTTCTTCGTCGTCGCACGGATTGGCGATCAGCAGGGTGGTGGTCATTTGCATGGTGATGGCTCCTGGCTCGATGAGCCGAAAAAAGTGGATTCTGCCAGCCTGGAGGACTTTGCGCTGGATTACCGCAATCGGGCTGCGATTTCACACTGCCAGGTGCCGTTTCGCCCCTGGGCTGCTAGGGTTGTTCGATGAACTCGGGCCGGTTTAGCTTGCCGATGACCGAATATGTCGCAGCGCTGCAAGCAGGCACATTGTCGCACTCGTTAAGCTGCGCAACGGATGTGCACCTGCAAAGGCCATCCCGGAGTGGTTTTTGCAGGTGTCCATGACATGAAATTACATGGAAAAGGATGTGACCTGCGGGTCCTGTCCAGCTTCATCCACCTGTCATCCTGTTTCCTCTGCCCGAGAATCAGGAACGGGATGGCCGACAGCCCCGCAGGGGTTGCACGCGACGCTTCAATCAATAACAAGCCCAAGCGGAGTACCACAGATGGCGTTCTTCACCGCAGCCAGCAAAGCCGACTTCCAGCATCAACTGCAAGCGGCACTGGCGCAGCACATCAGTGAACAGGCACTGCCACAAGTGGCGCTGTTCGCTGAACAATTCTTCGGCATCATTTCCCTCGATGAACTTACCCAGCGCCGGTTGTCCGACCTTGCCGGCTGCACCCTGTCTGCCTGGCGCCTGCTTGAGCGCTTCGATCACACGCAACCGCAGGTGCGCGTCTACAACCCCGATTACGAACGCCACGGCTGGCAGTCGACCCACACGGCCGTGGAAGTGTTGCACCACGATCTGCCATTCCTGGTGGACTCGGTCCGCACCGAGCTGAACCGTCGCGGCTACAGCATCCATACCCTGCAAACCACCGTGCTGAGCGTGCGTCGCGGCAGCAAGGGCGAGTTGCTGGAAATCCTGCCAAAAGGCACCCAGGGCGACGGCATCCTGCAAGAGTCGTTGATGTACCTGGAGATCGACCGCTGCGCCAACGCCGCCGAACTCAACGTCCTGAGCAAGGAACTTGAGCAAGTGCTGGGCGAAGTGCGCGTGGCCGTGGCCGACTTCGAACCGATGAAAGCCAAGGTCCAGGAAATCCTCGACAGCCTGGACAGCAGCGCCTACGCCATCGACGCTGAGGAAAAGAGCGAGATCAAGAGTTTCCTGGAATGGCTGGTGGGCAACCACTTCACCTTCCTGGGCTACGAAGAGTTCGTGGTTCGCGATGAGGCCGATGGCGGCCACATCGAATACAACCCTGATTCGTTCCTCGGCCTGACCAAATTGCTGCGCGCCGGCCTGACCGCCGAAGACCTGCGCATCGAAGACTACGCCGTCAATTACCTGCGCGAACCGACGCTGCTGTCGTTCGCCAAGGCCGCGCACCCGAGCCGCGTACACCGTCCGGCCTACCCGGATTACGTGTCGATCCGTGAAATCGACGCCAACGGCAAGGTCATCAAGGAATGCCGCTTCATGGGCCTGTACACCTCTTCGGTGTATGGCGAGAGCGTGCGGGTCATCCCGTACATCCGCCGCAAGGTCGCGGAAATCGAGCGTCGCTCGGGCTTCCAGGCCAAGGCGCACCTGGGCAAGGAACTGGCCCAGGTGGTCGAAGTGCTGCCCCGTGACGACCTGTTCCAGACCCCGGTGGACGAGCTGTTCAGCACTGTCATGTCCATCGTGCAGATCCAGGAACGCAACAAGATCCGCGTGTTCCTGCGCAAAGACCCGTATGGCCGTTTCTGCTACTGCCTGGCCTACGTGCCACGTGACATCTACTCCACCGAAGTGCGCCAGAAGATCCAGCAAGTGCTGATGGATCGCCTGAAGGCCTCGGACTGCGAGTTCTGGACCTTCTTCTCCGAGTCCGTACTGGCCCGTGTACAACTGATCCTGCGGGTGGATCCGAAGAACCGTCTCGACATCGATCCGGTCTTGCTGGAAAAAGAAGTGGTCCAGGCCTGCCGCAGCTGGAAGGACGACTACGCCAGCCTGGTCGTCGAGAGCTTCGGCGAAGCCCAGGGCACCAACGTGCTGTCGGATTTCCCGAAAGGCTTCCCGGCCGGCTACCGCGAGCGTTTTGCCGCGCACTCGGCCGTGGTCGACATGCAGCACCTGTTGAGCCTGAGCGAAAAAAATCCGCTGGTCATGAGCTTCTACCAGCCGCTGGGCCAGGTCTCCGGCCAGCGTGAGCTGCACTGCAAGCTGTATCACGCCGATACGCCACTGGCGCTGTCCGACGTGCTGCCGATCCTGGAAAACCTCGGCCTGCGCGTGCTGGGCGAGTTCCCGTACCGTCTGCGCCACACCAATGGCCGCGAGTTCTGGATTCATGATTTCGCGTTCACCGCCGCCGAAGGCCTGGACCTGGATATCCAGCAACTCAACGACACCTTGCAGGACGCCTTCGTCCACATCGTGCGTGGCGATGCCGAGAACGATGCGTTCAACCGCCTGGTGCTGACCGCCGGCCTGCCATGGCGCGACGTGGCGCTGCTGCGTGCCTACGCCCGTTACCTGAAGCAGATCCGCCTGGGCTTCGACCTGGGTTACATCGCCAGCACCCTGAACAACCACACCGACATCGCTCGCGAGTTGACCCGGTTGTTCAAGACCCGCTTCTACCTGGCGCGCAAACTCAGTGGCGATGACCTGGAAGACAAGCAACTGCGCCTGGAACAAGCGATTCTCTCGGCCCTGGACGACGTCCAGGTGCTCAACGAAGACCGCATCCTGCGTCGCTACCTGGACCTGATCAAGGCCACCCTGCGGACCAACTTCTACCAGACCGACGCCAACGGCCAGAACAAGTCCTACTTCAGCTTCAAGTTCAACCCGCACCTGATCCCGGAACTGCCGAAACCGGTGCCCAAGTTCGAGATCTTCGTCTACTCGCCACGGGTCGAAGGCGTGCACCTGCGCTTCGGCAACGTTGCCCGCGGCGGCCTGCGCTGGTCCGACCGTGAAGAAGACTACCGCACCGAAGTGCTTGGCCTGGTAAAAGCCCAGCAAGTGAAGAACTCGGTGATCGTGCCGGTGGGCGCCAAGGGTGGTTTCCTGCCACGTCGCCTGCCGTTGGGCGGCAGCCGGGACGAGATCGCGGCCGAGGGCATCGCCTGCTACCGCATCTTCATCTCGGGCCTGTTGGACATCACCGACAACCTGAAGGACGGCGCACTGGTACCGCCGGCCAACGTCGTGCGTCATGACGACGATGACCCGTACCTGGTGGTGGCGGCGGACAAGGGCACTGCGACCTTCTCCGACATCGCCAACGGCATCGCCATCGACTATGGCTTCTGGCTGGGCGATGCGTTCGCCTCCGGCGGTTCGGCTGGCTACGACCACAAGAAAATGGGCATCACCGCCAAGGGCGCGTGGGTCGGCGTGCAGCGCCACTTCCGCGAGCGCGGCATCAATGTCCAGGAAGACAGCATCACTGTGGTGGGCGTCGGCGACATGGCCGGCGACGTGTTCGGCAACGGCTTGTTGATGTCCGACAAGCTGCAACTGGTCGCGGCCTTCAACCACCTGCACATCTTCATCGACCCGAACCCGGAGCCTGCCAGCAGCTTTGCCGAGCGCAAGCGCCTGTTCGACCTGCCGCGTTCGGCCTGGAGCGACTACGACACCAGCATCATGTCCGAAGGCGGCGGTATCTTCTCGCGCAGCGCGAAGAGCATCGCCATCTCGCCACAGATGAAAGAACGCTTCGACATCAAGGCTGACAAGCTGACCCCGACCGAGCTGCTCAACGCCTTGCTCAAGGCGCCGGTGGACCTGTTGTGGAACGGCGGTATCGGCACCTACGTCAAGGCCAGCACTGAAAGCCACGCCGATGTCGGCGACAAGGCCAACGATGCTCTGCGCGTGAATGGCAACGAACTGCGCTGCAAGGTCGTGGGCGAGGGCGGCAACCTGGGCATGACCCAACTGGGTCGCGTCGAGTTCGGCCTCAATGGCGGCGGTTCCAACACCGACTTCATCGACAACGCGGGCGGTGTGGACTGCTCCGACCACGAAGTGAACATCAAGATTCTGCTCAACGAAGTGGTGCAGGCCGGCGACATGACCGACAAGCAACGCAACCAGTTGCTGGCGAGCATGACCGACGAAGTCGGTAGCCTGGTGTTGGGCAACAACTACAAGCAGACCCAGGCCCTGTCCCTGGCGGCGCGCCGTGCCTTCGTGCGGATCGCCGAATACAAGCGTCTGATGAACGATCTGGAAGGCCGCGGCAAGCTGGATCGCGCCATCGAGTTCCTGCCGTCTGAAGAGGCGATCAACGAGCGTGTCGCGGCGGGCCATGGCCTGACCCGTGCCGAACTGTCGGTGTTGATTTCCTACAGCAAGATCGACCTCAAGGAAGCGCTGCTCAACTCCCTGGTACCGGACGACGATTACCTGACCCGTGACATGGAGACGGCTTTCCCGCCGACGCTGGTGAACCAGTTCTCCGAGGCCATGCGTCGCCATCGCCTCAAGCGCGAGATCGTCAGCACCCAGATCGCCAACGACCTGGTCAACCACATGGGCATCACCTTCGTTCAGCGGCTCAAGGAGTCTACGGGCATGAGCCCGGCGAACGTTGCGGGTGCTTATGTCATCGTTCGGGATATCTTCCACCTCCCGCACTGGTTCCGTCAGATCGAGGCCCTGGACCACCAGGTCTCGGCCGACGTGCAACTGGAGCTGATGGACGAACTGATGCGCCTGGGTCGTCGCGCCACGCGCTGGTTCCTGCGCAGCCGCCGCAACGAGCAGAACGCTGCCCGTGACGTCGCGCATTTCGGCCCGCACCTGGCAGCGTTGGGCCTCAAGCTCGACGAACTGCTGGAAGGTCCGACCCGCGAAGGCTGGCAGACCCGCTACCAGGCCTATGTGGCCGCCGGTGTGCCGGAGTTGCTGGCGCGTATGGTTGCCGGCACCACGCACCTGTACACCTTGTTGCCGATCATCGAGGCGTCCGACGTCACCGGCCAGAACGCTGCCGATGTGGCCAAGGCCTACTTCGCCGTGGGCAGCGCCCTGGACATCACCTGGTACCTGCAACAGATCAGCGCACTGCCGGTGGAAAACAACTGGCAGGCACTGGCCCGTGAAGCGTTCCGCGATGACATCGACTGGCAGCAACGGGCGATCACCATCTCGGTCCTGCAGGACGGCGACGCGACCCAGGATGTGGAAACGCGCCTGGCGATGTGGCTTGAGCAGCATCACGAAATGGTCGAGCGCTGGCGCGCCATGCTGGTGGACATCCGTGCCGCCAGCGGCACCGACTACGCCATGTACGCGGTCGCCAACCGCGAACTGCTGGACCTGGCGTTGAGTGGTCAGGCGGTCGTGACGGCCAACTGATCCGGCGTTGAATGAAAAAGCCCCGCATTGAGAGATGCGGGGCTTTTTTTTATATTCGCTGTGAGTCCCTGTGGGAGCGAGCTTGCTCGCGATGGCGGTGTATCAGTCACGTTCAATGTCGCTGACCCACCGCTATCGCGAGCAAGCTCGCTCCCACAGGGGGACAGCTGTGCTGTGGCTGTTAGTTTTTCAGCGGTATCAACACCGCTTCATCCTCACCCATCACCATGAACACCAGCAGTTTCGCCGGCTGGCTCGTGCTGGCGTTTCTCGAGACCAGGTGCTCGGACCCCGCTGCTTCATACCAGAACTCTCCAGTCTTGTAGGTCTTCGCCGGCTCACCCTTGACCTGGGAAGTGATGGCGCCTTCCAGTACGTAGGCCATGGCCGTGCCCTCATGCTTATGGGCAATGGACGCTTGGCCGGGGGCATAGTCGACGGTCAGCATCATGGTTTTTTTACCTGGAGCGTTTTTCAGCAATTGCTCCTGCAGCACCGTGACCTTCTCCGAAGGCGCGGCTTCGTGGGCGTAGGTCTGGGTAATGGGCAGCAGGCCGAGGGCGGCGATCAGACAGAGTGTTTTCATGAAGGTATGACCCATGTGGTTTCGAGTGATTTCGCGCTGTCGCGGCGATGGATTCACCCTAAGCCCCACGGAGGGGCAAGCAAACGTCCAATCTTTCGGAAGGTGGGTAGACCAATACCGCGATCCACCCAATTTGAAAGCTACCCCCTGTAGGAGCTGCCGAAGGCTGCGATCTTTGGCTCTTGATCTTTGGCTTGGGATTTAATTGGATTGGACAAGATCGCAGCCTCGTTGCACTCGGCTGCTCCTACAGACGCGGAGTGTCAGCTATTGAAGTCGACGCTGCGCGCCAGGCGGTTGTCGATCAGGCTGATGAAGCCTTGCACTTCCGGGCAGTTGAAGTGGGCTTGCATGGCCGCTTCCGACTGCCAGCGGGCACTGACGCTCCAGCGGTCGCCATCGTCCGGGCAACGGTCGACCAGGTAGGCATCGCAGCCCGGCTGCGTACGCAGGGTCTCGACGATTTGCTGCAATTGCCGGCCCAGTTCTTCCGAGCGACCGGCGGCGGCTTGCACCTGTACGGTATTGATCACTTGGCGAGACATTGTTCAGGCTCCTGAATCAAGTCGCAGGGGGTTGTTCAACATCAATGACACCCATGCAGGATAGGCCCGCCGGGGCAAGGCTCAAACAGCCAATGGGCGGATAAATGCCCAGTCCAATCCCTCAGGCCACTTGCTGCAGAATGTCGCGCAAGCGGTCCAGGGCTATGTCGATGTCCAGGGTTTCGATCGCGCCGAAACCAAAGAACAGGCCCGGCCGCACAGGGGCCTCGTTGAAAAAACCATCAAGGCTGTAGAGCCCGACTTCGGCTTTTTTCGCCAGTTCGATCACCAGCGCCAGGTCCATCGGAACCTTGCACAACACCGCCATATGAAAGCCCGCGGTGGTGGGCACGGCCTCGAACCAGGGCGATAAGTCCCCGCCCATGCGAGCCAGGATTCGCTCGCGGCGACCGGCATACAGGGTGTGGCAGCGGCGGATATGCTTGAGCAGGCAACCCTCGGCGATGAACTTCGCCAGCGCCCACTGGGGCAGGGTGGAGGTGTGCTGGTCGGTGAGGCGCTTGGCCAGGATTACCGCTTCAAGAATCGCCGGCGGCAGGATCGCATAGCCCAGGCGCAACTCCGGCAACAAGGTCTTGGAGAAGGTGCCGACGTACGCCACGATCCCGCGCTCGTCCAGGCTCTGCAACGAATCGGCGGGCCGGCCTTCGTAGCGGAATTCGCTGTCGTAGTCGTCTTCGATGATGATCGCCCCCAGCTCATAGGCCCGCGCCAGCAGGGCCTCGCGGCGGGCCTGGCTCATGGGCATGCCCAGGGGAAACTGGTGGGAGGGCGTCACATAAATCAACCGCGTGCCGTCGGGGATCAGGTCGACCCGCATGCCTTGCTCGTCCACCGGCACTCCGACCACCGTGGCGCCCTGGGAGCCGAACAGCAAGCGCGCCGGCGGGTAGCCCGGATCTTCCATGGCCACCAGGCTGCCGGGCCGGGTCAACACCCGCGAGATCAGGTCCAGGGCTTGCTGTGCGCCGTTGCACACCACCACGTCTTCATCCTGGCAATTGACCCCGCGGGAAAACGCGATGTGCCGGGCAATGGCATTGCGCAGCGACGGCAGGCCTTCGGGCTGGCTGTAGAAGCCCTTGGCGCTGGCGATCTGGCGCAGCGCATGGGCCGTGCAGCGCCGCCAGTCGTCCAGCGGAAACTGGCCCTTGCCCGTGGCGCCGCCGATGAAGTCGTAGCGCAACGCGCCTTCGAGGGTGGGATGGCGCATCAGGTCGGGCATGGTGCGCCAGGCTTCGACGACGTCGGCGCCGGCCAGTTCGCGGTGGCTCTGTTTGCGCACGATCCTGGCCGGCCGTGCGTTGACGTAGGTGCCTTTGCCGATGATGCCGGTGAGCAGGTTTTCGTAGGTCAGTTGAGCGTAGGTGTCGGAGACGGTCTTGCGCGAGACTCCCAGTTGTTCGGCCAGCAGGCGGCTGGGCGGCAGTTGCGTGCCGGCCGCCAGGCGACCGCTTTCGATGGCGCTGCGCAATTGTTGATACAACTGGCCCGACAGGTCCTTGCGGCCGTTGATGACAACATGAAGTTCCATACCCGCAAGCTCCTGGGCGATTGTTTGGCCGCCGGCGTCAAAGGCGCAAGATTACCCGCATTGTGCGACTGCATAGAAGTTGCGTGGGGAAAATCCCGCCTATTGGACTTGCCTCCGGGTTTTTCGACAAATTGGACCTGTCATTGGCCGGTCCCAGGGCCTAGCGTGAAGGTCTCGAATACCACGGAGCCCGCCATGAGCCCGCGTCTGGATTACTACACTGCATCGCCTGGGGCGATGAAAGCCATGATCGGCCTGGAAGCCCTGACCAGTCGCCTGAGTATCGAACCGGCGCTGCTGCATCTGATCAAGATCCGCGCTTCACAACTCAATGGCTGTGCCTTCTGCACCGACATGCATTCGGTGGAGGCGCGACGCCAGGGCGAGACCGAGCGGCGGCTCTACGCGGTGGCAGTGTGGCGCGACAGCGGTTTTTTCACTGCCCGCGAACGCGCCGCCCTGGCCTGGACCGAGGCGGTGACGCTATTGGCTGAAAGCCAGGTGCCGGACGACGTCTATGCCCAGGCCCGGGCCTGCTTCAGCGAGGAGGAACTGGTGGACCTGACCCTGGCGATCAGCACCATCAACAGCTGGAACCGGCTGGCGGTGAGTTTTCGCCAGAGTCCGGGTGGCTGATCCGCGAGAGCCAACTGTGGGAGCAAGGCTTGCCCGCGATGAACGATGATGAGGTGAATCTGGCGGACCGTGGCGCCTGGATCGCGAGCAAGCTTTGCTCCCACAGAGCAGGTCTGTCGTTTGCCTCTATTTATTTCCGTTGGGCAGCAGCGAATTGCTGGTCGGAACCGGCGGCCGCTGGGGCTTGACCGACGTGCCAAACGTATTGCCCATGCGCACGCCAGTGGCCGCCGGGGTTGCCAGGCCGATGCTGTTCGGTGCGCGTTCGTTGACCGGCACATTCATGGCATCCTGGGCCCGTTGCGCAGCTGTTGCAGCCTGCGGGTCGTTGCCCATCTGCCGGCTCAGGCAGTTGTAGTCGGGGGTCTTGTAGCCACCGACGGTCACCTCGATACACGCCGGGGCTTCTTCGCCCTGGGCCCACGGCAGGGCCAGGAGCAGCCCGACACCGGCCATCATTTTCGTCCACTGTTTCATCATCGACCTCCTGCCCGTCACACCCGACGGTTCGTTGTCTGGGCATCAGTCTAGTGCGGCCCGGAGGATTTGTATCAGATGTCATACGACATTCATAAACACCCCTCAGGATGACGGTTTTCAACGGATACGTCAGTCGTGCAGCAGGGCAGAGCCGGGGGCGGACGCGGGCGTGGATTGACCAGGGCGCCCTTGCGGTGGCTGATGGTGTTGCTGTGTCTGCTGGCCGGGCCGATCCAGGCGGTCGGCCTGGTGGACCTGGACATCGCGCCCCAGGAACTGACCACGGCGCTGGAGCAGTTCAGCCGGGCGACGGGCATGGCGGTGCTGGTGGACCACCAGTTGTCGAGCCAGCGTCATACGCTGGGTGTCCAGGGGCAGTTCACACCCTCCGAAGGGTTGAGGGTGTTGCTCAGCGGCACCGGGCTGGCGGCGCACTATGCCCGGGAGGATGCGTTCACGTTGCAGCCGGTGCAGGTCCGCGAGGTACCGCTGCCTCCCGGCGTCACCCCAGGCTTGAGTGACAGCAACTACGCGGCAGCGATCCAGACGGTCATCCAGCGCAATTTGTGTCGTTCACCGTTGACCCGCCCAGGCAGTTTCCGGGCGGTGCTGCAAGTGTGGATCGGCCGGGACGGCGTGGTCCAGCACAGCCGCCTGGTCAGTTCCACGGGCGACCTGATGCGGGACAAGGCCTTGGTCAACAGTTTGCAAAACCTCAGGATCGACCGTCCGGCGCCCAGCTCGTTGCGCCAGCCGGTGACCCTGCTTTTGTTACCCGACTCATCAGGAAGAAGCATGGAATGCATAGCAGGGGAAGGGGTGTCCGGGCGATGAAAGACTCCGGTCGCAGCCCGTTGGTGAAGTTGTTCCTCACCTCGTATGAGGATTTCAAGGTGCGCCTGCGCAGGCGCCTGGGGTCCGAGGAACTGGCCAACGACGTGCTGCATGAAACCTACCTGCGGGTCGATCGAATGATCGATACGCAGGAGATTGCCCAGCCCAACGCTTATTTATATCGCATGGCCCTGAACATCGCCGCCGACCGTCGACAGGCCGATGCGCGCCTGCTCACCGGCGATGAAATCGAGGAATTGCTGCAGGTCTCGGATGAAGCGCTGGATCCGGCCCGTGTGGTGGGTGGGCAGAAGGAGCTGCAGACCCTGCTCAAGGCCTTGTACGAACTGCCGGCGCGCCGTCGCAGGATTTTCATCGCCGCACGCCTGGAGGAAGCGCCGCACCTGGAAATCTCCCAGCGCTTCGGTATTTCCACGCGCATGGTGGAGAAGGAAATCAAGGCTGCGTTGGGGCACTGCGCCCAGCGCCTGGAAAGAAAAGTCATTCAGCGGTTCGGTCCCGGCGCGGGAAAACCGTCTTGAGAGTAGAGACCCGACCCTTTCGTGAGTGTGTGTGCGCTTGAACATCTTCAGCATCACTTCCCCTGACGCCACGCCCCAGGCCCGATTGGCCAGCGAGGCCCGAGACTGGCTGATCCTGCTGACCTCGGGGCGCGCCACCGTGGCCGATGCCCGGGCCTTGCGCCTGTGGTGCGGGCAAAGCCCCGAACATGCCCGGGCCTTCGAACAGGCCAAGGCGCTGTGGCAGGGGCTACAACCTGCCGCCGCCGCAGTGCAGGCGCCCCGACATTTCGGCCGTCGGGCGTTGTTGGGTGGCGCCATTGCGGCGTCGGCGGCTTTCCTGTTGATCCGCGCCACGGTGCCCGGTGGTGTTTCCGGGCTGGGAGCCGACTACGTTACCGACGTCGGCGAACAGCGCCGGGTGGAACTGGCCGAGGGCGTCAGCCTGGAACTCAATACCCAGACCCGCCTCAGCCGCCGCGTGCTGGCCGATGGCGGACAAGGACTGGAATTGCTCAGCGGTGAGATTGAAGTGCAGGGGCGCAGTGCCCAGGCAGTCAGCGTCCAGGCCGGCGCCGGCTGGATCAGCGCCGCCCGGGCACGCTTCAACATTCGCTACACCGACCAGAGCGTCTGCGCGACTTGCCTGGAGGGTGTGGTGCAGGTCGAGGTACAAGGCCAGCGGTTTCGCCTGGAGCCGGGCATGCAACTGACTTACGACCCTGGTCGGGTGGGCGCTCCCAAGCGTGCCGATGTGTCGGCAGCCATCGCCTGGCGTGAGCAGGTCCTGGTGTTCAACGACGCGACCCTGGCCAGCGTCATCGATGAAATCAACCGCTACCGTCCCGGCATGTTGCTGCTGCTCAACCGCGAACTGGGCCAGCGCAAGGTCCAGGCGCGGTTTCGCCTGGACCAACTGGCGGGCGTGGCGCTGTTGATCCGCGATGCCTACGGCGCCAAATGCACTGAATTGCCGGGTGGGGTGGTGGTGCTGAGCTGAGGCCAGTGGCGTCTGGGCAGGCCTCATCGCGAGCAAGCTCGCTCCCACAAAGGCCCGGTGCTTGGCCCAAATCTAGAATTCACCCAATACCCCTGTGGGAGCGAGCTTGCTCGCGATGAGGTCGGCACATTCGACATCGCCCTCAACAGACCCACCGCTATCGCGAGCAAGCTCGCTCCCACAATGTGTGCCAAGCCTTGAAGGTCACCCGATAATCTGGGGGAGCTATTCCAATGGCCCCAGCACCTGTCGATATTTCTCTATGCCCTGAGGCGTCTGCCGGGTCAGGCTGATTTCGATGCCCATCGGGTTTTCCTGGCGGTTGCCGCTGAGCTTGCGCCAGCCTTTTTCCTTGTCCCAGTACCGCAGTCCGGCGTCGCTGACGTCACTGAGCACCGCCACGCCCGGGCCGGGCGCGGGCAGTGGGTAGCGATTGCGGGCCTGGCCTTGGGCGCGGTAAAGCGTGTCGCCCTTGAGCCACCAGCGCACCCGTTGCAACTCGCCCTCCTGGGTCGCCGCCACGCGGATCACATCCAGGCGAAACCCCCTGCCATCGGTGCTGCGCACGGTGAGGGCGGGCGGGGCGGTCGAGGGCGGGTCGTCGACGCCGGGTTTTACCGGTTCACTCAGCTCGATGCTGGCGCGCAGGGCCACGTCGCGCTCCAGTTGGTTCAATACCCGCAACAAGGCTTCGGTCTGTTCGGTACTGGTCTGCAAATGGCTGTCGGCACGGGTCACGCTGTCCAGCCCGCGCCAGGCGATCAGGCTGACCACCGCCATCAGCAGGATCGCCACCATCACTTCCAGCAAGGTGAAGCCGGTCTGCCGGGCGCTCATTGGAGTTGCACCCGCCCGGCGGCACTGCGTTGCACCGTGAGACTGTTCAGGCCGTCCGATAAGCGGATCTGCAAGGGCTCGCCGAGCCATTCGGCATTGAGCACGACCCGCTGCCTGGGTTCCACGCGAACCTCCATCGACGGGCTCTGCCAACGACGGGAATGCAATTGCGGGTCGTCCTTGAAGCGATCCAGCCCCACGCCTTGATCGGCGCGACGACTGAAGCCGAACCCCTTGGCATCCCAGCGCCAGGTAATCGGCCGTCCGTCAGTGCGGGCTTCGGTCTGGGCCAGTTGCAACAGTTGCACCAGTCGCTCGCCATCCTGGCGCAGCAACTTCAACGGATCCGGCTTGATGCTCAGGCTCACGGCGGCGCTGGCAATGCCGATGATCACCAGCACCACCATCAATTCGATCAGGGTGAAACCGCGTTGCTTGCCGAGGTTCATGCGCGCTCCTTTGCGTGAAAGCCATCCTGCACGGTGAAGATGATAAGGATGTGAAATAAAACGGAGAGAATTGACGCGTACGCTGGACGCTGGAACCAAAAAAAGGAGATTCAGGCCATGACGTTCATAGAGCGTGTGTCCCCGGCGCAAATCGTCCAGGCCGTGGGCCTGTTGGCGGCGTTGGCCGGGGTGGCGACCTGGTCTTCGCTGCTGCTCACATCGGCCGAGTCGCGCACGCCGGATGTCGCCCCGCAACGCATGGCCGAGCGTTCCGATAACCCGGCGCTGCAATGGTTCTCCAACCAGCCGGCAGCAGTGGACATCAAGGTCAGCGGCGTGATGGCCGGCACTCGCACGCCCGTGGCGATCCTCAGTCTCAACGACGGACCGCCGCGCAGTTTCCTGGTGGGTGAACGGGTGGCCCAAGGGGTACGGTTGGTGGCGATCGAGGCGCAGGCGGTGGTCATCGAGCGCGGCAATGAGCAGACCCGGCTGGTCCTGGCTCGGTTGCCGGATTCGGTGAGTCTGCCTTCTCTGTGGGAGCAAGGCTTGCCCGCGATGAAGACGACGCAGTCTCCGAGGAAATGAGGCGCCTGCATCGCGGGCAAGCCTTGCTCCCACAGATAAACCCCTCGCCACAGGAGATGTGTCAGCCCACACCACTCAAGGCTTTTCCCGGCTGACCAACGTCTCCAACCGAGCCAACGGCGGTGCTTCGCGACTGCGGTCCGACACGCTCAGTTCGACCCGCAGCAGCCTACCGTTTTCCGCCGGGCGCAAGTTCTGTTCGCAACGCAACAGCAATCGCCCCTGATCGCATTCGAACACTTTCGAGCCCTGGGCAAAACGGCCTTCCAGACGCAACTGCGCCAGTTGGCTACGGGCGGCCAGCAGGGCGATGGATTTGTCGCGCAGCAGGCCGTTGCTCTGGGTCATCACCGCAGCCACGCGCACCGCGGCCGACATGGCCACGGCGATGATCGCCAGGGCCACCAGCACTTCGATCAGGGTGAAGCCGGCTTGCGGCGCAGGGCGTGACATGGCGCGGGCTCGGGGGCGAGGGCAGCCTTCAAGGCTAGCCGCCGTTCATGACCAATTGACGACGCAAGCTCCAGAGCAATTTCAATATCACTGACATATTTTCTTGCAACACTGCGCCTCGAATCGAATCCAGCGAAGGACCGTCGAGATGCAGATTGCCCGTTACAAAGCCCGTTTCCCAGGCCCTCGCGGGCAGTCGGGTTTCACCCTGATCGAAATCATGGTCGTGGTGGTGATCCTCGGCATCCTGGCGGCGATGGTGGTGCCCAAGGTACTCGACCGCCCTGACCAGGCGCGGGCAACGGCGGCGAAACAGGACATTGGCGGCCTGATGCAAGCCCTGAAGCTGTATCGCCTGGACCACGGCAGTTACCCGAGCATGAACCAGGGCCTCAAAGTGCTGGTGGAAAAGCCGGCCGATGCGAAAAACAGCACCTGGCGCTCTTATCTGGAGCGCCTGCCCAACGACCCATGGGGCCGTCCATATAACTACCTCAACCCGGGTGCCAACGGCGAAGTCGATATCTTTTCCCTGGGGGCCGACGGTCAGCCTGACGGCGACGGCGTGAATGCCGACATTGGCTCCTGGCAGTTGTAAGGGCCGTGATGCAGACGGATTCGCCCCTCGCGGCGAAGCAGCGCGGCATGGCGGTCATCAGTGCCTTGCTGATCGCTGCCGTGGTGGCGGTCATCGCCGGCGGCATGCTGACCCGCCAGACCCTGTTCACCCGCAGCCTGGAGGCCGAGCAGTTGCGCGTCCAGGGCACGGCGCGGTTGCAGGGTGGCCTGCAACTGAGTCGCCAGTTGCTCTGGGACGCCCGCCAGCGCGATCCGCTGACGCGCTTTGGCCAACCCTGGGCCAAACCCATCGTGATGCCGGGCTCGGGCCAGGTCGACACGCCGTTCGAAGGCCAGCTGGAAGATGAGCAAGGCAAGTTCAACCTGCGCAATCTCGTCGCCAATGAGCGTGTGGATGAAGAACAAGTGCGCGCCTTCGAACGCTTGTGCCAGCAGTTGGGTGTGGCCGCGACGGTTCGCACACGCATCGTCGAAAGGGTGGTCGAGGCCTATCCGCGCCTGTTGAATCCGCCGCGGGTGGGCCAGGCGCCAAAGGCCAACACCTTTAACAGCGGCCGCGAAACCTCGCCACAGGCCGACAACACGCCGCAGGCACCGACGCGCCCGATGCTGCGCACCTTGCAAGACTTGCGCAGCGTCAAGGGCGTCAATGCGCGGTTGCTGGAAACACTGGCGCCTTACGTGACGATCCTGCCGACCAACACCTGGCTCAACGGCAACACTGCCAGTGCCCCGGTGCTGGCCGCCTACGTGCCGGGACTGTCGCTGCAACGGGCCGAGGCACTGGTCAGGGAACGCGACGGTGGCCACTGGTTTATCAATCGTGGGGATTTCGTCAATCGCCTGCGCATGCCGGAGCTGGACACCGCCAGCGTCAAGGTTGGCATCACCAGCGACTGGTTTCTCCTGCGAGGCCAGGCACGCAGCGGACAGCGGCGGGTCGAACTGGAGGCGTTGCTGCAACGCACCGAGGACCGCTTGCCCCAGGTGATCTGGTCAAGGGTGGGCGTATGACGCGCTTGCGCATCGCCCTGGCGCCGCTGGGCAGTCTGGATCTCGACAGTGAGGTGGCATTTGCCTGGCTGGATCGCCAGGGCCAGGTTCGTGAGCAGGGCCGCAGCAGCCTCCGGGTGTTGGGCCAAGGCGGTAAGACTATTTCTGTGGAGTGCTTCCTTCATCCCCGCGACAGCCTGTTGACTCGCCTGGAGTTACCGTCGTTGCCAGCGGCCAAGATCACCGCCGCAGTGACGTGCGCAGCCCAGGCCCTGATGCTCGGTGCCAGCGAACACATGCAGGTGGCCCACAGTCCGCGCGGCGTCGACGGGCAGGTGCAGATCGCCTGGCTGGACCGTGAATCCCTCGCCACGCTGGGCCGGCTTGTGCACCAGGCTGGCATGAAGCTGCGTGGCCTCTATCCGGCGGCCTACACCTTGCCGGTGCTGTCGGGGCCGGTGGCCTGTATCGAGGACGGCCACCTGCTGGTGCGCCATGACCTGCAGCACGCCGTGGTGCAACCGTTGCAGGAGGAGGCGCTGGACGAATGGCTGCTGGAAACGGGGCCTGGGTTGCACTGGGTGGGCGAGGCGCCGCCGCAATCTTCGATCAGCACCTTGGCCGAAACCCAACGCTGGATGGGTGCTGCGCCAGGTTGGGGGCTGCATGCCGGCCTTGCACGCAACGCGGCCGAGCGCGGCGGTTGGGGCCGGGCGGCGGCGATCTGCGCGACAGCGCTGGCGGTATGGGTGATCGGGCTGAACCTCTACGCCGCCCGCGAAGCGGCCCAGGGCCAACGGCTCAAGGCGCAGATGAGCCACCGGGTGAAGCAGGCGTTTCCCGAGTTGCCGGTGATTCTCAACCCGCTGCAACAGGCGCGCCAGCAAATCGCGGCGCGCCAGAGCGGTGCGGCGACCGACCCGGCCCAACGCTTTGCCAGCCTGGTGCAGCAGGCGGGCAGTGCCATGCCGTTCATGAGCGGCAATGTCCAGGCGCTGGTATTCGAGAACGGTGAGTTGCGCCTGAATGTCGTGGCCGAGGCGCAGAAAACCACTGCCGAAGAGGATTGGAAAATTCCCCTGGTCCAGGCCGGCATTGACGTCGCTGCCATCGATCAGGGTTGGACCCTGCGTGTGGCTCCGGCCGGCCAGGGCAGCTCCGACGAAACTCCGGACGCCGAAGATGAATAAGCAATCTCTGGCCCTGGCGTGGGGGCGCTGGCAAGCCTGTCGCACGCGTTTGCGCACGTTCTGGCAGGGGCTGGCAGTGCGCGAGCAAGCCGCCGTGGCCCTGGCTGCGCTGTTGTTGGGCGGCTGCCTGGTCTGGCTCGCACTGATCCAGCCACCGCTCAAGACCATCGCCTACTGGCAAGCCGAAACCCCGAAGCTGCGTTCACAGACCGAAGCCCTCGAAGTGCTGTTGCGTGACGTCGCAGGGCTTGCGCCCGACCAGCCTCTTGAAGCGGCCTTGCGCCAGAGCCTGGACGCCAGCGGCTTGAGCGAGCACTACCAACTGCGAGCGCCCGACGCCGAGCGCCCCAACGCCTGGCAGCTCACGTTCGACCAGGCTCCGGCAGAGGCGGTGATCAGCTGGCTATTGGGCAACCCACGGCAATTCTCCCTGGAAGTGATCGAGGCCCGTTTGCAGCGCACCGCCCTTGCCAATCCCGACAACCACGACAACGACACCGACAACACCGCCGGCACACTGTCCGGAACCGTTCGCATGGATCAGGCGCAAGGCGCTAAGGAAGCTTCATGAAAGGGGCCAGATACCCACGTCATTGGCGCAAGGCTGCACCGCTGTTGTTGCTCGCGTTGAGTGCGTGCAACAGCACGCCACCCGCGTCGCAGCCGCCGTTGCTGGTGGACAGCGAGTTGGGTATTCCATTGGGGAGTACCCAGCGCAGTGGCGATGCATTACTCGATCGCCAGCGGGCCCAGGACCTGCGTGAACATAAGCCCGCGGTGCGGCACCAGGTCGACCTTACCGCCCGTGCCCGTGAGCCGCGCAGCAATGCGCCGGCGCGCACACCCTTGGGCGATCAACCGGTGACGCTGAATTTCGTCGAGGCCGATATCCAGGCGGTAGTGCGGGCCTTGTCCCGTTCCACCGGCCAACAGTTCCTGGTAGACCCGCGCGTCAAGGGCAACCTGACGCTGGTGTCCGAAGGCCAGGTGCCGGCCCACCAGGCCTACGACATGCTGCTGGCCGCGCTGCGCATGCAAGGCTTCAGCGTGGTCGACGTCGGCGGCGTGGCCCAGGTGGTGCCGGAGGCCGATGCCAAGCTGCTGGGTGGACCGATCTACAGCGCCGACAAACCGGCCGGCAACGGCATGCTGACCCGCACCTTCCGCCTGCAATATGAAAACGCGGTGAACCTGATCCCGGTGCTGCGCCCGATCGTGTCGCCGAACAACCCGATCAATGCCTACCCGGGCAACAACACCATTGTCGTCACCGATTACGCCGAAAACCTGTCGCGGGTCGCGCAACTCATCGAAGGCATCGACACCCCGAGCGCCATCGACACCGACGTGGTGCCGATCCACAACGGCATCGCCGTCGACATCGCGCAAATGGTCTCCGACCTGCTGGAAACCCAGGGCGGCGACCAGACCCAGAAGATCAATGTGATTGGCGATCCGCGCTCCAACTCCATCATCATCCGCGCCGGCAGCCCCGAACGCACGGAGCTGGCGCGCAACCTGATCTACAAACTCGACAACGCCCAGAACAACCCGAGCAACCTGCATGTGGTGTACCTGCGCAATGCCCAGGCCGGCAAACTGGCCCAGGCCCTGCGCGGATTGCTCACCGGGGAAAGCGAAGGCGAGGGCAGCGACAACTCGCGTTCGGTGCTCAGCGGCATGGGCGGCAACACCAATGGCCAGAGCGGGCAGAGCAGCAGTGGCGATGGCTCCAGCAGCACCACCGGCGGCAGTGCGTCGACCAGCGGCAACGGCTACGCCCAGGGCAGCAACAGCACGACCTCCGCTTCGCCGAAAAACGAACAGGGCACTGCCTTCAGCGCTGGCGGCGTGACCATCCAGGCCGACGCCACCACCAACACCTTGCTGATCTCCGCGCCAGACCCGCTGTACCGCAACCTGCGGGAAGTCATCGACCTGCTGGACCAGCGTCGCGCCCAGGTGGTGATCGAGAGCCTGATCGTCGAGGTCGGCGAGGACGACGCCAGCGAATTCGGCGTGCAATGGCAGACCGGCAACCTCGGTGGCAGCGGCGTGATCGGCGGGGTCAATCTCGGCGGCACGGGGCTCAATCTCAATGGCAAGACCAGCATCGACGTGCTGCCCCAGGGCCTGAACCTGGGAGTGGTCAACGGCACGGTGGACATTCCCGGTATCGGCAAGATTCTTGACCTCAAGGTCCTGGCCCGGGCCTTGAAGAGCAAGGGTGGCACCAATGTGTTGTCGACACCGAACCTGCTGACCCTGGACAACGAAGCAGCGAGCATTTTTGTCGGCCAGACCATTCCCTTTGTCAGCGGTAGCTACGTCACCGGCGGAGGCGGCACCAGCAACAACCCGTTCCAGACCGTGACCCGCGAGGAGGTGGGTTTGAAGCTCAATGTCCGGCCGCAGATTTCCGAAGGCGGGACGGTCAAGCTCGATATCTATCAGGAAGTCAGCAGCGTCGACAATCGCGCCTCGAGCACCACGGGTATCGTTACCAACAAGCGCGCCATCGACACCAGCATCCTGCTCGACGACGGGCAGATCATGGTCCTTGGCGGGCTGCTGCAGGATGGCTACAGCCAGAGCAATGACGCGGTGCCATGGTTGTCGACGATCCCGGGGATTGGCGCGCTGTTTCGCAACGAGCGTCGGCAGATCACCAAGACCAACCTGATGGTGTTCCTGCGGCCCTACATCATCCGCGACACGGCGGCGGGCCGCGGCATCACCCTCAACCGCTACGACTTCATGCGCCGCGCCCAGGGCCTGCTGCAACCGGAGCGCAGCTGGGCACTGCCGGACATGCAAGCCCCGCAACTACCGGCCTCGGCCCGGGCCATCCCCGGGGCTGCGCCGGTGAGCTTGCAGACACCCAGGGCGGTGATCAAGGCGGTGCCCGTCGAAGGAGGCACCCGCTGATGAACACCAACCCTGTGGGAGCGAGCCTGCTCGCGATGACGGCGCCCCGATCGATAGCCATGCAGGCTGACACACCGCTATCGCGAGCAGGTTCGCTCCCACAGGGGGCGTGTGTGTGTCTTGGGCCTGGGGGGGCAACATGAACACCCTCCCATACGCCTGGGCCAAGGCCCAACGCCTGGTGTTGCGCCAGTCCGAAGAAGGGGCGGTGCTGATGGTGTGTCCGTCCACGCCGGGCTGGTCCATCAGTGAAGTGCGCCGCCAGTTTGGCGAGGTGCGGTTGGAGCGGGTGCGCGACGAGGAGCTCGATGGGCTGCTCAACAGCGCCTATGCCGACACCGGCAGCGCCGCCGCAGTCGTGGGGGCGGCGGAAAACGAAGTCGACCTCGACCGGCTGATGCAGGACATCCCCGAGATCACCGACCTGCTGGACACCCAGGACGGTGCGCCGGTGATTCGCATGATCAACGCCTTGCTGACCCAGGCCGCGCGGGACGAGGCCAGCGACATCCACATCGAACCCTACGAGAGCCATTCGGTGGTGCGCTACCGCGTCGACGGCACCCTGCGCGATGTGGTTTCGCCGCGCAAGGCTCTGCACGGCGCGCTGGTGTCGCGGATCAAGATCATGGCCCAGCTCGACATCGCCGAAAAACGCCTGCCCCAGGACGGGCGCATCGCCCTGCGCGTCGCCGGGCGACCGATCGATATCCGCGTCTCGACGGTGCCCACCGGCCACGGCGAACGGGTGGTGATGCGCCTGCTGGACAAGCAGGCCGGACGCCTGCAACTGGAAACGTTGGGGATGGACTCGGACGTGCTGGGCAAGCTCGATCACCTGATTCGCCAGCCCCACGGCATCGTCCTGGTCACCGGCCCCACCGGCAGCGGCAAGACCACCAGTCTCTACGCCGCCCTGGCTCGGCTGGACGCCAGCGTCCACAACATCCTCACGGTGGAAGACCCGGTGGAATACGACCTGCCGGGCATCAGCCAGATCCAGGTCAACGCCAAGATCGACATGACTTTCGCCCTGGCTCTGCGGGCGATCCTGCGCCAGGACCCGGACATCATCATGATCGGCGAAATCCGCGACCTGGAAACCGCGCAAATCGCCGTGCAAGCCTCCCTCACCGGGCACCTGGTGCTGGCGACGCTGCACACCAACGATGCGGTGTCGGCCGTCAACCGCTTGATCGACATGGGCGTCGAGCCGTTCCTGCTGGCCTCATCGATGCTCGGCGTACTCGCCCAGCGTCTGGTGCGCAGGTTGTGCCCGCAGTGCAAACAGCCGGATCCGGCCACGCCCGGCGCCTGGCGGCCGGTGGGTTGCCCGACCTGTAACCAGACCGGCTACAGCGGCCGCACCGGCATCCATGAATTGTTCTGCATTGACGATGACATCCGCATGATGATCCACCAGGGGGCAGGGGAGCAGGCACTGCGCGCCGCTGCCCGCCGAGCGGGGATGTTCAGCATGCGCGAGGACGGCGAGCGCTGGGTGCGCAGTGGCACCACGGCCCCTGAAGAAATCTTGCGCGTAACACGGGACGCCTGATGAATCGCTACCGTTTCGAGGCCGCCGACGCCCAGGGCAAGATCGAATCCGGACACTTGGAAGCCGACAGCCAGGGGGCGGCCTTCAACCTGTTGCGCAGCCGTGGGCTGACGGCATTGCAGGTGCAGGTTGAGCGCAATACGCCGCCAGCCAACGGCGGTGGCTTGTTCAGCGCCAAGCTTTCGGACAACGACCTGGCCTGGGCCACCCGGCAACTGGCGAGCCTGCTGGGCGCAAGCCTGCCGTTGGAAGCGGCGTTGAGCGCCACGGTGGAACAGGCCGAGCGCAAGCACATCGCCCAGACCCTGAGCGCGGTGCGCGCCGATGTGCGCAGCGGCATGCGCCTGGCCGAGGCCCTGGCGGCGCGGCCACGGGATTTTCCGGAAATCTACCGGGCGTTGATTGCCGCCGGTGAAGAGTCCGGTGACCTGGCCCAGGTGATGGAGCGGTTGGCGGACTACATCGAGGAACGCAATAACCTGCGGGGCAAGATTCTCACGGCGTTCATCTACCCCGGGGTGGTGGGGCTGGTGTCGATCGCCATCGTGATTTTCCTCCTCAGCTATGTGGTGCCGCAGGTGGTCAGTGCGTTCTCCCAGGCCCGGCAAGACCTGCCCGCGCTGACGGTGGCGATGCTCACCGCCAGTGATTTCATTCGTGCCTGGGGTTGGTTGTGTTTTGGCGTGCTGGCCGGTGGCTACTGGAGTTGGCGCATGTACTTGCGCAAACCGGCGGCACGGTTGAACTGGCACGCGCGGGTGCTGCGCCTGCCGCTGATCGGGCGTTTTGTACTGGGCCTCAACACCGCGCGTTTTGCCTCGACCCTGGCGATTCTCGGCGGAGCCGGGGTGCCGTTGCTGCGGGCGCTGGAGGCCGCGCGCCAGACGCTGTCCAACGATCGCCTGAGCCAGAGTGTCAGCGAGGCCACGGCCAAGGTCCGCGAAGGCGTCAACCTGGCGGCGGCGCTGCGGGTGGAAAAAGTCTTCCCGCCGGTGCTGATCCATCTGATCGCCAGCGGCGAGAAAACCGGCTGCCTGCCACCGATGCTCGAACGCGCCGCGCAAACCCTGTCCCGAGACATCGAACGCCGGGCGATGGGCATGACTGCGCTGCTGGAGCCGTTGATGATCGTGGTCATGGGCGGCGTGGTGCTGGTGATCGTCATGGCGGTGTTGTTGCCGATTATCGAGATCAATCAGTTGGTTCAGTAAATCCACACACCTCTTGGCAGGCACGGCCCCTGTGGCGATCAGCCAGTTATTTTTGCCGTGCCGCAACACCTCCCGACCCTCGCCAGCGCCAAACTCGGGTTCCTCGTTCTGTCATCTTCAGCCGCCCGGCAACCGTGCGCCGCCACCTCCACGGCCAGCCCTCGCCATCCCCCTGGAAAATCCGCCTGAACCCACGGCGCAGAGCCCTCGAACACCCGAGGAAAAAACTCGAAAAACAGCCCCCAGCTCCCGAGGTTTTTTCCTTTATCTGTCACCGGAAACTGCGAATTTCTAACCCATGGCCTCACCCCATCGCCATCGGCACAGGACCGAGCGCCATGACGGCAAGCACGCGTCACCCAACCTACGTACGAACACGATGAAAGGAGATTCTTCATGTTTAAGCGCAACGTTCTCGCGGTATCCCTGACCCTCGCCGGCCTCTGCGCCGCTCAGGCCGCCATGGCTGATGTCAACGGCGGTGGTGCTACCTTGCCTCAGCCGCTGTACCAGACCTCCGGCGTACTGACTGCCGGTTTTGCCCCTTACATCGGCGTGGGCAGCGGTGCTGGCAAGTCGGCTTTCCTGACCAACGACTACACCAAGTTCGTGCCTGGCGACACCAGCGGCAAGAAAGTGCACTGGGCTGGTAGCGACTCCAAGCTCAGCGCCACTGAATTGAGCACCTACGTCAGCGCCCATGGCGCCGCCTGGGGTCCATTGATCCAGGTGCCTTCGGTTGCTACTTCGGTTGCCATTCCGTTCAACAAGACCGGCACCGCCAACGTCGATCTGAGCGTCAACCAACTGTGCGGCGTGTTCTCCGGCCGTCTGACCGACTGGAGCCAGATCACTGGTTCGGGCCGTACCGGCGCGATCACCGTGGTTTACCGTGCCGAGAGCAGCGGCACCTCCGAGCTGTTCACCCGCTTCCTGAACGCCAAGTGCGCTGAAACCGGCACCTTTGCCATCACCACCAACTTCGCTTCCAGCTACAGTGGTGGTCTGCCAGCCAGCGCCGTATCCGCTACTGGCAGCCAGGCTGTAATGACAGCGTTGAACGCTGCCCAAGGTCGTATCACCTACATGAGCCCGGATTACGCCGCTACCACCCTGGCCGGTCTGGACGACGCCACCAAGGTTGCTCGCGTTGCCGGCGTTTCCCCAGCGCCAGCCAACGTATCGGCCGCTATCGCTCTTGTTCCAGTACCCGCCGCCGCCAACCGCGCCGACCCGAACGCCTGGGTGCCGGTGTTCGCCGCAACCACTAACGCTAACGACCCAAGTGTCGTGGCTTACCCAACCAGCGGCTATCCGATCCTGGGCTTCACAAACGTGATCTTCAGCCAGTGCTACGCCAACGCCGCCCAAAGCACCCAAGTGCGTGATTTCTTCACCCGTCACTACGGGGCAGTTGCTGCCAACAACAACGACGCCGCTATCACCGCGAACCGCTTCGTGCCGCTGCCAACGACCTGGAAAAACGCCATCCGTGGCAGCTTCCTGACCACTACCAGCGCTCAAAGCATCGGCAACACCAACGTCTGCAACGGCATCGGTCGTCCGCTGTAACACCACGCCTGAGCGACACGAAGTAGCAATCAGCAACGACGTAAGTCGTTGCTGATTTTTTGCGTAATACCCGTACAACACAGCCACATGAAATTTTCATGACATCCGTTCGGTCCCGAGCGGCTGTAACCGCCTATCCCCTATAACCAACGCTGGCAGCTTGATAGCACTGCGTTGCGCCCCTTAGAGCGAACCCGAAAGGATGAGTAGGATGCTGCGCTGCAAACCCCAGACGAACCTGAATGCTCCACGTCGCGATGGCGAGTTGTCGATGTTGCGGCTCAAGCCGCTGGCCCAGGCCATTGCCCTGCTGATGGTGGCCGGCAATGCCCACGCAGCGACGGCGTTCAGTTCGGCCTGGTTTGCCGCCAAGGGCGCGTCCCAGGCCGGTGGCGCGGCGCGGCCTACGACCGCGCAACCAGGCATGCCGCCGCCCCTGGCGCAGCAGCAACGGGCCAATGCGCAGTTGCAGCGTTCGCTGACCAACCTCAACAACACCGTAGCCGCCATCGCCGCCCAGCAGGCGGCCCAGGCAGCGGGGCGGCAAGCCGCGCTCGGGCAGGTACAGGTTGTGCCCGACGGCTTGGGCGAGGGCGGGCTCAAGGTCGATAACAGCCTGACCCAGGGCTGGCTCAACGCCAAGGGCCCGCAGCAGACCCAGGCCGGTGGCAAGACCACGGTGAAGATCGAACAGACCGCCGACAAGGCGATTCTCAACTGGGAAACCTTCAACGTCGGGCGCAATACCACGGTGGATTTCCAGCAGCAGTCGGACTGGGCCGTGCTCAACCGGGTCAACGACCCCCGGGCGCGACCGAGCCAGATTCAGGGCCAGATCAAGGGCAACGGCACGGTAATGCTGGTCAACCGCAACGGCATCATTTTCAGCGGCAGCAGCCAGGTCAACGTACGTAACCTGGCGGCGGTGGCGGCCAACATCAGCGATGAGCAATTCAGCAAGCGCGGCTTGTATGTCGATGCCACTGGCAGCCAGCCGACCTTCACTGACGCGGCGGGCAAGGTTGAAGTGCAGCAGGGCGCACTGATCGAAACCCACCGCGCCGCTACCTCTACGGCCGGTGGTGGTTATGCCTTGCTGCTGGGTACCGAAGTGGAGAACGCCGGCTCCATCATCACCGCCAAGGGCCAGACGACGCTGGCAGCTGGCGACAGTTTTTATATCCGTCGCGGCCAGGGCACCAGCGGTAACGCACGGTCCACCACCCGTGGTAACGAGGTTGCAACCTCCCTCAAAACCGGCAGCACTGCCGGTACGGTGATCAACAGCGGCCTGATCCAGGCCAGCACCGGCGACATCACCCTTACCGGGCACAATGTGCAGCAGAACGGCGTGGCGGTGACGAGCAGTTCAGTGGACATCCGCGGCACCGTGCACCTGCTCAACGCCTCGAGCGACAGCAGCGGCAGCGTGATCCTGGGGCAGGGCAGCGCCACGGCGGTGTTGCTCGATGCTGCCGGCGGCAGTGCCCTGGACAGCCAGCGCAATGCCGGACCGGCCGGCTTGGATGGCACGCCGAACAACCTGATCACCGGTCGGTTCAACAACCTCAGCAGCGTGGTCGACCGCACCGATCAGTCGCGGGTCGAGATCGTCAGTGGTGGCAGCGTCGACTTCCAGAGCGGCTCCATCACCCTGGCCACCGGCGGTCAGGTCGCGGTCAGCGCCGCCGGTCGCAGCCTGGTGCGCGACGGTGCGGTGATCGATGTCTCCGGCGCCATCGGCGTCAAGGTGGCAATGGAGTCCAACTCCATCAAGGTCAACGTGCAGGGCAACGAACAGCGCGACGCACCGGTCAACCGCGAGGATGGCAAGCTGACCAACAACGATGTATGGGTGGACGTGCGCGACTTGATCTACGTGCCGGCGGGCACCAACGGCTACGCCACCGACCGTTGGTACACGGCGGGTGGGCTGTTGGAAGTCGGCGGCTATTTGGGGACCCGAGGCCACAGCGCCGGTGAGTGGGCTGCTCAAGGCGGCACCCTGACGTTCACCGGCAACGACGTGGTGACCCAGCAAGCGGCGCAGTTGAACCTGTCCGGCGGTACCCTGGATGTGCAGAGCGGCTACCTGCGTCAGTCCTGGCTCAAGGGCCCCAATGGGCGTTTGTATGACTTGTCCAAGGCGCCGGGAGACATCCTCTACACCGGCGTCTACAAAGGCTACGAAGACCACAGCCAGCGCTGGGGCCAGACTGATTACTACTACAACCCGCTGATCGCCCCACGACAGCGCTTTGAAGCTGGCTACACCGTCGGCCGCGATGCCGGCAAACTGGTGGTGTCGACCCGCAACGCGGTGCTGGAAGGCCAGATTGTCGGCGAGGTCTACCAGGGCGAACGCCAGACCCAGGCACCCAATCTCAATCTCGACGGCTACCAGCAATCGCAAAACGCCGTGGCCCGACGGGCGCAATTGTGGGTGGGCAGCTACACGCCGATCTATGACAAGACCAGCGGTGTGATCAACAGCGCCTTGAACCCCACGCTCGATCAGATCACCGTCGGCAAGGTGGCCGACAAGATTGCTGCGGGCCTTGACCTGACCTCGGTGGTTGGCACTGATCGGCAAGGCAAATTGGTTCTGGATAACGATCTGCTCAACGGCTTCCAGCTCGGTGCGGTCAAGATGGCGGCGCTTGAGGGCATCAAGGTCGATGGCGAGCTCAAGGTGGCCGATGGCGGCGACATCACGCTTTATGCATCACAGGTCGAGGTGAATGCCGACCTGACGGCCCGCAGCGGTCGCATTGTGCTGGGTAACGTGCTTAAACAGGTCAGAACCGATAATTTCCAGATGGGCGATGTCGTGCTTTCGCCCGTCACCGGTCAGCGTGCTGTGGTCACGTTGGGCGAGGGCGTGACGTTGAACGCCGCTGGCCGGTGGAGCAACCTGCTGCTTGACGGCAACGACCGTCAGGGCTTGCCATTCATCAATGGCGGCACCGTGTCTGTGCGCAGCGGCGGCGATATCGACGTGGGCCAGGGCAGCCTGATCGACGTCAGCTCCGGCGCCGCGGTCATGGCCGATGGCAAGACCCGCGGCGGCAAGGGCGGTGACTTGACCCTGACCGCCGGTCTAAGCGCGTCGTCCGGTAACGGCGCCTTGAACTTGGACGGTGAACTGCGCGGCACCGGGGTGAGCGGTGGCGGGACCTTGAAGCTGGCGGCCAATAAAGTGCTGATCGGCAACAGTGTCGAGCCCCTCGAATCTGACATCTTGCAACTGGGCAGCGACTTCTTCGACAAGGGCTTCTCGGCCTATGACATCACCGGTAACGAAGGTCTGACCGTGGTCGATGGGACCCGGGTCGATGTGACGATGCCGGTGTACCGCTTTGGCGAGCAGGCGTTGAGCACCGGCAGCGGCGCAGAAGCGGCTGATGCGTTGCAGCGCTGGACGCCGCAGCTGTACCAGGAAGATGCGATCAAAGGCGTCCTCTCCCAGCGTCGCGGCGCGAGTTTGAGCCTCACTGCCGGCACCGAGAACGCCAGCGCCGCCGACATGGCCAGCACGGTGTTGAACCTGGGCAAGGGCAGTGTGATCAGCGTCGATCCGGGCCAGGGGATCGATGTTCGCAGCATCGGCCAACTGACCGCCAACGGTACCCTCAATGCGTGGGGTGGGCGGGTCAGTCTCAACGGGTTGAGCGTCACTGGTGCGGGCGAAGGGGTCAATGCCCAGGGTCACGGTCGTTCCATTTGGTTGGGCGAACAGGCGCTGATCGACGTCTCCAGTCGCGCCGTGACTGCCCAGGATATGCGCGGCCAGACCTACGGTCTGGTGCGCGATGGCGGGCAGATTGTCATCGGTGGCCAGATCGATGCCGCGAAAGGATCGGCTGCAGCGTCCGAATTGTTTGTGGTGGTGCGCGACGGTGCGCGTTTGCAAGCGGATGGCAGCCAGGCCGTGCTGGATATTCCAGGCCAGGGACGTACCTCGGTGGCGAGCAGCGGCGGCAGTATTTCCCTGGCATCGGCCAATGGTCTGTACCTGGACGGCGACTTCAGCGCTCGTTCGGGTGGCACAGGGGCTGCAGGCGGCAGTTTGTCGGTGGCCCTGGAAACGCCGTATTACCGCAACGATGCGGTCAGTGACCGGGTCTTGCAAGTGCGTGAGCTGGTGCTGGGGCAAAACGCCCAGGCGACCCTGCTGGGCGACACGGCCGAGACCTCGGCGGACTCACTGGTCTACGGTCACGGTCGCTTAGGCGCGGATCAGGTGCAGTCGGGCGGCTTCGACAGCCTTGCCTTGTTGAGCAATGGCCTGTTGAGCGTCGATGGCGACGTGTCACTGTCTCTGGGCCAAAGCCTGAGTCTGTATGCCCGCAGCTTTGTAACGAGTGCAAACGCGCCAGCCAATACCCGGGTCCAGCTCAATGCCTCCCATGTACTGCTGTCCGGGCCTGCGGCTGGTCGGCCGAATCCGGACGGGTATACCCGGCCAGCGGTCGAGGGCGGCGGTGTATCGCTGTTGGCAAACAAGGCAAAGTTTTCCGTTAACGCAGACCTGCTGGATGTGCAGGGCAGTGTGATATTTAGCGGCAAAGGCATGCTGAGGCAGGCAGACGGCCGTACCGTCGAGCTGGAGCGCGCCGGTTTCGACCGGGTCCAGCTAAGCAGTCAGGGTGATTTACGATTCCTGGCCGGATTCTCTGGCGCCTATATGCCCGAAGGCTTCACTACCCAATTGCTGACCCCTTCGGACATGATCTTGCAAGCGGCGCAGTTGTATCCCGCGACCGGGGTCGGCGCACGGATATTGGCAGGATATGGCTGGGGCACTGAACCCGGTAGCGGCATGATTCTCTATGATCCGGCGCGTAGCCTGGTCATCGGACGCACCACACAGGTAGCACCTCAAGTGCCTTATTCGGTGTTCGGTCGCTTGCAACTGGGTAGCGCCAAGATCGAACAAGGTGGTGTTGTCCGTGCACCTTTGGGGTTGCTTGAAGTCGGTACAAACGACAGCTTGGCGGGTGTATCGGCCCGAGTAGACTTGTTGCCGGGCAGCCTGACCTCGGTCAGCGGCCTGGGGTTGGTGCTGCCTTATGGTGGCACTGTCGATGGACAGAGCTATCAGTACGCTGGAAAGAAGGTTGTGTTGCTAGGGCAAGGAGCGGCTACCGGAAATGGTGACCTGAGTATCGGCGTGATTCTCGGCGGTAAGTCGGTGGCGGCCCAGGAAGGCTCGGTGCTCGATCTCTCTGGTGGCGGTGAACTGCTTGGCGCCGGTTTTATCTCTGGCCGAGGCGGTTCCACCGATGCGCGCTTCAACCCGCTGGTACAAATCGGCGCCAATGGCGGTTTCACCTTGCCGGGGCTGTCCAGCAATCCGGTCTACGCCATCGTGCCGGGCAATCGGAGCCAATACGCGCCGGTCGCCCCCGAAGGTGGAGCAGTGGATCCCAGGGTAGGTCAGCAAATTACCATTGGCGCCGGTGTGCCAGGGCTCGCCGCCGGTACCTATACCCTGATGCCATCCACCTACGCCTTGCTGCCGGGAGCGTTCCGGGTCGAGGTCAACGGTTTGGCGGGGCAAGGCTCCACTTCAAGCGCGCAACAGATGCGCAACGGTTCCTGGACCACCGCCGGGGTGCTGTCGGTGGCCAATACCGGGCAGCGCAACAGTTTGTCCAGCCAAGTCATCCTGACCTCGGGAGATGTGCTGCGTCGCTACTCCCAATACAACGAAACCAGCTACGCCCAGTTCGCCGTGGCCGACGCCGCGCGTTCGGGCGTTCCCAGGGCTTTGTTGCCGGTCGATGCCAAGACGTTGAAGTTGAACCTTACAAAGGGTACCGCAGATCAGGCTTTCTCCTTCAAAGGCATCGGCAAGTTCGCGCCTCAGAGCGGGGGGTACGGCGGCACCGTCGCGGTGGTCGCCAGCAATGGTACCGCGCTGGAGGTGGTCGCCGAAGGGCGGGGGGCTACGGCCGGCTTCGAGGGCGTAACCCTTAATGCCGAAAGCCTCAATGCGTTGAATGCCTCACGCCAAGTGATCGGCGGCCAGTTTTCGGTGCTCTATGGCCAAGGTGGCAACTACATCACGCCGCAAAGGGTCTCCCGCAGTGTCGCGCTGCGTGAAGGTGCGACCCTGTCGGCGCCTGAGGTATTCCTCCTGGCCGACGGCGGCGAGCTGTTGGTGGAACAAGGCGCAGCCATCAACACCATCGGACGGGGCAAGGCCGCTTACGATGCCCGTGATGGTTTTATCTATAACCTCAATGTGACGTTCCAAAACTACAGCTTGCTGGCTGCCTCCAATGGCTTGCTCAGTGTATTGGCCCCTCTGTCAGGCACCACCGGCACAGTCAACATCGGTGGATGCAGCCTGACGCCGTGCAGCGGCGTGACCCGGATTCACTCCGAAGGCAGCATCGTTGCTGCGTCCGGCAGCAGCCTGGCGTTGGACGACCAGGTGCGGTACGGCACCCGTCACCTGACCCTGGCCCTGAGCAACATCAACGTCGGCACCGCCCAGGCCCTGAGCAACGCGGCGACGCGCCAGGTCCTGCCTGCCGGTCTGACCTTGAGCCAGACCGTGCTCGATCGCCTGTTGCGTGGAGACACCGAATACGGCGCACCGGCCCTGGAGACCCTGGAACTGTCAGCCAGCCAGGCACTGAACTTCTATGGCACCGTCAGCCTCGACACCTATGACCCAACAACCGGTAAGTCACGCCTGAACAACCTGATGCTCAGTACCCCGGCCATCTATGGCGCCGGCAGCGCCAGTGACGTGGCGACCATCCGTACCGCGAACCTGATCTGGAACGGTGCTGTCGGCGCGCCGGGTTCGGTGATTGCCGGTGGGGCCGGCACCGGTGCCGGTCGCCTGGATATCCAGGCCCAACGCATCGAATTCGGCTATGGCGAGTTCGCCCAGCCGAGCTCCATCACTACCCTGGATCGTCTGGCGCTGGGCTTCGCCAACGTCAACCTCAGTGCCAGCGAGCGCCTGACCGCCAACCACAAGGGCAGCCTGGCGGTGTATCAGAGCCAAGGGGCCTATGACGCAAAAACGGGCTATGCCTACGGCGGCGGCAACCTGAATATCCTCACGCCATTGCTCACTGGAGAGGCCGGTTCGGTGAACCGCATCACGGCGGGTGGGGCGATCAATGTAACCGGCACGACCGCCAAGCCGGGCGCTGTCTCCGGGCTCGGGGGCGAGTTGTCCCTCAAGGGCGCGAGCCTCAACCTCGCCAGCGCGGTGATGCTGCCCAGCGGCAAGCTGACGCTGAGCGCGACGGATGACCTGACCCTGGTCGATGAGGCGCTGATCGACGTGGCGGGCCGCACCGTCACCTTCAACGATGTGACACGCTACAGTGCCGGTGGTGAGGTGATTCTGCAAAGCCTGAACGGCAACATCCGCCAGGCTGATGGTTCAAGCATTGATCTCTCGGCCCGCAACAACCAGGCTGGCCGGCTCAGTGCCGTGGCCCTGGACGAGGGTGCCGGGATCGTCGATTTGCAGGGGCGGATTCTCGGCAGCAGCACGGGCGAATATGACGCTGGCGGCACCGCCATGCCGTACCTGGCCGGCGGCGTGGAAATCCAGGCCCAGCGCCTGGGCGGCAGCGGCAACCTCAGCGAGCAGTTCGCGGCCTTGAACCAACGATTGAACGACGGACAGGTGTTCGGCTCCCGTGGCTTCCAGCTCAAACAGGGCGACCTGGTGATCGGCAACGAACTCAAGGCCTCGACCATCAGCGTGTCGGTCGACAACGGAAACCTGTTGGTCAATGGCAAGGTAGACGCCAGCGGCGAACGGGTCGGCAGCATCCGGCTCGCCGCCGGGCGCTCCCTGACGCTGGGCAGCAACGCGGTGCTCGATGCCCATGGCAATCGTCTGCGTGTAGACAGCTACGGCAAGATTATCGACTCACCGAACCGCGCCATGGTCGACCTGACCTCCCGGGGCGGCGTGCTGACAGTGGCCGACGGTGCGCGCATCGATCTGCGCCATGGCACCGCAGCGCCTGCGGGGCAGCATGATGGTCGCGCTCGCGGCACCCTGGAACTCAATGCCCGGCGCGCCGGGCCAGATGCCACCCATGGTGACATCGCCATCGACGCCAGCGGGAACCTGGATATCCAGGGCGCTCGCTCGATTGCCGTCAACGGTATGTGGCAGTACAGCGATGCCGACTATGGCAGCGATCCGGCGGCAAGTGGCCGTCCTTATCAGGTCATCGACCAGGCCTACCTGGATGGCAAGCATCTGGACAGCATCGCCTTCATCAACGCGGCACTGACCAACAGCGATTTGATGCAACGTAAACTCGCCGGCCTGAACAACGCCCGTTATGCCGATGCATTCCACCTGCGGCCTGGTGTGGAGATCGTCAGCGCCACCGCCGACGGCGACCTGGTGGTGCAGGGAGACCTGGACCTGTCCCGTTATCGCTACGCCAGTGTGAACCCGCATACGCAGAAAACCGACATATACGGTTCCGGCGAGGCCGGTGCGCTGACCTTGCGCGCCGGTGGCGACTTGAGCATCTACGGCAGCATCAACGACGGTTTCGCGCCGCCGCCGCCCACGCAGGATGACAAAGGCTGGGTGCTGCTGCCCGGCATCGATTTCACCGGTGGCGACATCGTCGTCCCCGGTGCCGGCGTGACGCTGGCCGACGGTACGGCGTTCCCGGCGGGAACCACGCTCAACTACGACTTGCCGATCAAAGATGTGACCCTGGCTGCCGGCACCCGGTTGCCAGTGGCGGCGATCCTGAAGCAACCCCTGGAACTGCCGGCTGGCACGGTATTGGCGGCAGCGGTGCACGACGCCTCCGGTAACCTGCTGTTTGCCGCGGGCACTTTGCTGAGCCGGGCCCAGACCCTCGAAGCCGGCTCGCAGTTGGGTGCTGGCAGCGTGTTGAGCGGTGCCGCCGAATTGCGCGGCTTCACCTGGCCCAAGGGCGTTGCGCTGCCCAACGTGGCAAACGCGGGCAATGCGCAGACCAATATCCTCAAGCTAGAAGGTAGCCTGGTCTTGAATCGCGGTTCACTGATTCCGTCAGGGACTGATGTGAAGTTGCCGGACGGTGTCGAATCAGTGCAGTTTCGTCCAGAGGTCGCGGGCAGCGACGGCCGGATGTGGGCCATCGCTCCGATGCTCGCTGAAGGCTCCCAGTCCTGGTCGCTGAGACTGGTCGCCGGGGCCGACACGACGGCTGCAGACAGCCGGATCGTCCGGCCTGAACCCGTCCATGGCGACTTGCGTCTCGCCGACAGCCATTACGGTATGTTCGGTGTGCTCGTGCCTGGAAAGGGCAGCCTGATATGGACCGAAGCGGGCGTAGAGGACATGTTGAACAACGGAATCACGGTCGAACTGGGACAGCCTGTCGACGAAACCATCTTTCGCGATATTTTCGGTTACGAATCGGCCGAGGCTTTTTGTGCCGATTTCGGTGGCAATTGCACGCTCCAGTCTTCTTACAAATGGACCAAGTCAGCAGAGGAGCAATTGGCAAATTCCGGCTTCGAGGTCAAGGCAGGCGAGTTGATCAGCCAAGCAGCTGCGCAGTTTTTCAAGTTCGACTCGGTCCAGTCGCTCTGCGACGCGGTACCGGAAATTTGTACCCCCGCTGACGGAGAGTATAAACCGGTTGCCGGCAGTGTCCGTCCAAGTGTCATCCGCACCGGAGTCGGTGACCTGGAGCTGCTAAGCGGTGGCAGCCTGCGCATGGATTCGTTGTTCGGCATCTATACCGCTGGCACCTCGTCGGGACCGACGTTCCCGGGCGACCCCTACAACCAGCCCAAGGCCCTGGGCAGCAACGATGCGGTGCTCAACGACGCTGATGGCAGCAATGAGAAACTGGTCGATGGCGGCACTGAAAGTCTCTATCGCGCCTGGTATCCGGATGCGGGCGGCAACCTGTTGCTTAAGGTCGGCGGTGATCTCAGCGGCAACTTGACCGCGCCTGCCACCCCTAACGGGCGTCCGAACCCCGCCGACAAGGGCCAGGATTCGGTCAATGTTGGCAATTGGCTCTGGCGCCAGGGCAATGGTAATTCGTTGAACGGCCAGCCGACGGCCTGGTGGATCAATTTCGGCAGCTATACCGCGTCGACAGAGCTTGGGGGCGCTGATCAGATGGCCGGTTTCACCGGCTTCGGGACCCTGGGCGGCGGTGATCTGGATGTACAGGTGGATGGAGACGCGGGTGTATTGAACCAACTCACCGGCAGCGATTTCAGCGCAAACATTAACCCTCGCAGCCAGGGGTTGCTGTTGGCGGTGGGCAGCACCGGCCGCGTGGGCGCCGATGGCAGCCTGCAACTGACCGGCGGCGGTGATCTCAATCTGCGTGTGGGTGGTGCTTTGAATCCCGAGGGCCTGTTCGTGAGCGGGCATCTCAACGGCGCGGTCATCAACCTGCGGGGGCACGCGCAGATTGACAGCGGCGCCATCGGTCGAATCGATCTTCAATACGGCAATGCTGTCGCAGCACAGTCCCCAGGAGAAACGCGGGCCTACAACTCCTTCAAATCCACACGAGGGTTTGCGACCGGCGGCCTGACCCTCATGCCGGGCGATGCTACCTTCGATCTGACGACTTCAGGCGACCTTGTGGTGATGGACGTCGCCGATCCGGGGCGGGCGCCGATGATGAGTGCCTCACGCTTCAAGGACGGTAACACCAACGGATCGGGCCTGAGTTGGTTCACGCTGTGGACGGCCAATACTGCGGTCGACTTGTGGTCGTCGGGAGGTAACCTGACACCTTTCACCTTCAGTACCGCAACGGATCTGGCGGTCGTCTATCCGTCGATCCTGAGGGCTGTGGCAGCCAGTGGCAGTCTTTATTACGGGAAGTCCTCGCAACTGTATGACACAGGCTATAAAGGCGACAATCGCCCAGCCCTGCTGCTCGCTCCCGGCATCAACAGTGAGCTGCAATTCATGGCCGGCGACTCCATCTACGGTGGCGACATGTCGGTCAGTCGCTCCGGTGCCGCATCGACTGCCTTGGCGACGCCGTTGCGACCAGCCTTTGTCGGTATCGTCGATGGTTTCATCATAAAGGCCAGCAATCTCTCAGCCGATGGCAACCTCGCTCGCCCTGATGCGAACATATTGCCTCTGTTTGCCTTCGACACCAGCAGCGCTTCCAGCGAATGGGCCCTCAATGTCGATCCTGCTCGCTTCTATGCGCTTGAAGGTGACTTGCTGGCAGTCGCCACTGGACGGTCGATGACATCAGTCTCCACGGGCAGATGGCCGGGGCGAATCGCCTACGAAGGCGCCGGACCTGTACGGATGATGGCTGGGCGAGACATTGTCAGCAGCGGCATACCGCTGGGCGGGTCTCTGAACGAGAACTCCGACGTGGGTAATTACACCAGCACCGGCAACCTCTTCATCCACAACAACCCCACCGACATCTCCATCGTGTCAGCCGGGCGCGACATCCTTTACAGCACCTTCAACGTCGCCGGCCCCGGCCTGCTTGAAATCACCGCCGGGCGCAATATCCTGATGGACGACAAGGTCAGCATCACCAGTATCGGCGCGGTGGTGCCAGGGGATTCGCGTCCTGGGGCGAGCCTGGTGCTGCAAGCCGGCGCGGGCCTCAATGGCGCGGATTACGAGCGCTTCGTCAAGGCCTACCTGGACCCGGCCAACCAGGCTTTGGCCGGTGTGCCCCTGGCGAACCAGGACGGCAAGGTCGCCAAGACCTACGAGGCGGAACTGGTGGATTGGCTCAAGGAACGCTTCGGCTTCAGCGGCGACACCGAGCAGGCCCGCAACTTCTTCGCGGCACTGCCGGCGGAGCAGCAGCGGGTGTTTGCCCGCGACGTGTACTTTGCCGAGCTCAAGGCCGGTGGTCGGGAGTACAACGAAGCCGGCGGCGTGCGCCAGGGCAGCTACCTGCGCGGGCGGGAGGCTATCGACTTGTTGTTCCCAAGCAAGGATGTGGCGGGCAACGCGATCACCTACAAGGGTGACATCACGATGTTCGGCGGGGCGGGTGTGCACACCGATTTCGGCGGCAGTATCCAAATGCTCACCCCGGGCGGCGGGCAAACATTCGGCATCGAGGGCAATGCGCCGCCGTCCACCGCCGGGGTCATCACCCAGGGCGAGGGCGATATCCAGTTGTATGCGCAGAACAGCATCCTGCTGGGCCAGAGCCGGATCATGACCACCTTTGGTGGCTCGATCCTCGGCTGGTCGGCCCAGGGCGACATCAACGCCGGTCGTGGTTCGAAGACCACCGTGGTGTACACGCCGCCCAAGCGCTTGTACGACACCTGGGGCAACGTGACGCTGTCGCCGTCGGTGCCGAGTACCGGTGCCGGTATCGCCACCCTCAACCCGATTGCCGAAGTGGCGCCGGGGGATATCGACCTGATCGCGCCGTTGGGCACCATCGATGCGGGCGAGGCGGGGATCCGGGTGTCGGGCAACGTCAACATCGCAGCGTTGACCGTGGTGAACGCAGCCAACATCCAGACCCAGGGCAAATCCACCGGCGTGCCGCTGGCGGCCTCGGTGAACACCGGGGCCATTACCTCGGCCAGTTCGGCGGCGTCTTCGGCTACGCAGGCCGCTGAAGACGTGGCGCGTCAGCAACAGAACGCGGCGCGGCAGAACCAGGCGTCGGTGTTTACCGTGCAGGTGGTGAGCTTTGGCTCCGAGCAACTGGCCCCGTCCCGCGACGGCGCCAGCCGCGAAGCGCCTCGGGCCTACGACCCGGCCAGCCCGGTGCAGGTCCTGGGCGCAGGGCCTTTGGATGAACAGAGCCGTCAGCGGCTGACTGAGGAGGAGCGGGGGCGGTTGAGTTTGTAAGAGACCGAGCTTGCAGTGAGGTTGGCTGTGCTGGCCTCATCGCGAGCAAGCTCGCTCCCACAATAGGTCCAGCGGTGCGCATAGCTCATGAACACCCCACAGATCCCTGTGGGAGCGAGCTTGCTCGCGATAGCGGTGGGGAGGTGGGTTACAGCCACCTCGGCATGGTGAAGAACGAGGCCATTTCCGAGCGGGCCAGGGCCGCGCCGAAGTAGGGGCCTTGGACATGGTCGCAGGACACGTTGCGCAGCTGGCTGAATTGCCGCGCGTTCTCGATGCCTTCTGCGGTGACCATCAGCCCTACGCTGCGGCTCAATCGGATCATCGCCAGGACGCCCTCCTTGTCATCCTCCAGACCCAGCTGCGTGAGGATGTTGCGATCGAAGCGGATGCCGTCGAACGGCTGGTCCAGTACTTCGCGCAGGGAGGCGATGCTGGTGCCGAACTTGTCGATGTTGATCCGCACGCCGAGGTCCTTGAGCGCATGGAGGGTGCTGGCCACGGTCTTGTGGTCGGCCAGCAGGACACCTTCGGCCACTTCCAGGGTCAGCCGGTGGGGCGCCAGGCCGCTCGTTTCGAGGGCTTCCTGCACCTGGTTGAGCAGGAAGCTGCTGTTGAACCACCGGGGTGAAACCGCGATGGAAACATTGACGGCGCTCGGCCAGGTGGCGGCCTCTTCACAGACGTTGATCAGCATCCAGGTGCCCAGTTCTTCAAGCTGGCCCGAGGTTTCGGCCACCGGTATGAAATCGGCCCCACCCAGCTCGCCTTTCTCGGGATGGTGCCAGAAGGTCTGGGCTTCGAAACCGTGCAGTTGCTCGGCGCTCACATCGAAGCGAGGCAAGTAGCGCAGTTCCAGTTGATCCCGTTGCATGGCGTCGCGCAGTTGCTGTTCGTATCGCCGCCGGTCGCGGGCCAGGTTGCCCATGGCTTCCACGTACACGCGCCAGGTGTTGCGGCCGGCTGCCTTGGCCGCATACAAGGCGATGTCGGCGTGGCGCAGCAGTTCATCGGCACGTTCGTCACCGGGCTGCGACCAGGCGACACCGATGCTCACCCCCAGGTACAGCGTGTTGCCGTCCAGGTGCATGGGCCGTTGCATGCAATCGATCAGCCGGGCACAGAGTTGATCGAGATCGCTGGCATCGCCCGGGTCGGGCATGACAATGACAAACTCATCACCGCCCAGACGTGCCACCAGATCGGTGCCACGGACGTTTTGCTGGAGGATATGCGCCACTTCCTTGAGCACTTTATCGCCCACGGCATGGCCCAGGGAGTCGTTGACCGGCTTGAACCGGTCCATGTCCAGGTTCAGCAGCGCCAGGGGCGGGCGGTCAGGTCGGTCCAGGTGTTCGCGCAGGCAGTCGAACAAGCGGTTGCGGTTGGCCAGCCCGGTCAGTGGGTCATGCAGGGACAGGTGCTTGATCTGGGCCAGAGCCCTCAGTTCGTCGGTGATATCGGTGGCGGTGCCGCGAAAACCCAGGGCACCTGCCTCGATGGCCCGTACCGACAGTTTGCAGGTGCGGATGCGCTGGTTGCGCGCGGTGTACTCGCACAGTAGCGGCGCCGAGGAAACGCTGTTGGCCCCGCCGAGCAGCCATTGGGCAATCGAGATCGAGCCGCCATGGGGGTGAAGCAGCCGGTGCAGCGGTTTGCCCAGCCACTCCGTGGGACTGAAGCCGGTCACCTGGTCGAAGCGTTCCGACAGATAGGTCAGGGTCCCGGTCGAATCGACCTCCCACAACCAGTCGGATGAGACTTCGGCAATGTCGCGGAAACGTTCCTCACTGCGTTCCAGCGCTTTGCGGTGGGCCAGCAGGCTGGCGTACTGGCGTTCCTGGGCGCGGAGCATGGCCAAGGCATGGCGCAGAACGGCCAGGGCCAGAATCCCCAGTACCAGTAACGCCACGGCCAGCAACGGCAGGAGGAATTTGCGCAGGTCCTGGCCCGGGGTCTGCGGCCGCCAGGCCAAGGCCTCCTGGGTCAGCTCGTCGAGCTGCAACTGGGCCGTATCGGCTGGGCCCGGTGTCCTGGCGATATGGGCATCGGGCAGGGCGAAGTCCCGCGCCAGGTTTTCCAGGGCTCCGGGATCAAGGACCTTGACGAAGAGCATCAGGCTGGGCGGGCCGGGGATTTCGGGCACGCTGCTGTCCGTGCCGACGGTGATGGCGGACGCGGCGACAAACGCAGGGGCGTCCTCGTGATGGAGCATCTCGACCACCACTTCCTCGTGATTTTCCGCGGCGCTGGCTTTTTTCAACAGCGCTCGCAAGTCGCCGGCCAGCCAGGTATCGGCATCGACCTCACTCATCTGGCCATCGATCACCGAATAGACAGTCTGGCCGGTTGGCGAAATGACAAACACCGCCTGGTAGCCATAGAGCGAAAACACGCTGCTGCCGACGTTTTCCTGGTCATAGGCCCATTCCTTGTCCACGCTGGCATGCAGGTGCCGGTAGGCGTCGCTCCACTTGGAGTAGTCGCTCAGGTCCCGTCCGATACCTTTGCGGATCCCCTCGATGGCCCGCTGGGCGAAAAACAGGCTCTGTTCACGGGCGCGGCGGTCCTGGTCGCCGGTGATGTTGAGCAGCACGGCGATCGCCAGTGCAGACATGACAAACAGCAGGAGCATGATGGCCGGAAAAGTGCGACGGGTGAAACTTCGGGTTGGCGAACCCGGGGAAAGGACAGTCGAGTCATTGCCTGCAATTTCAATCATAAAAATAAGTCATCAGCCAAAAAGCGATTTCATCCGCACCTGTCTTATATCGGCTGGTGGGCTGATTTACTTAGACGTGATCACACAGGAACTGGCGGACATGGGGGCCTGCATCAGGTGCGGGCCTTGAAGCGCAACGTCCATTCGAGGGCGAAGTCCCGCTGGCGCAGGTAACTGACCCCGGCGGCGACCAGCAGGGCCATGAACGCGGCGAGCGCCGCCAGGGCCATGTCCTTTTGTGAATCCCAAGGGTCCTGTTGGGCACCGACAAAGGCCTTGGCGGTATCGCCCCCGATGTAGGCGCCGCCCAACCATTCGATGATTTCATAAATCGCCGACGACGCAAGAATCAGGCTCCAGGCCAGGAAATAGCCCCTGAACCCCGTTGCTGGCGCAACCCGAAGCAAGGCCTCGCGCAGCGGATAGGCCAGCAGCAGGCCGTAGCTGAAGTGCACCAGCCGGTCGAACTGGTTGCGCTGGAAACCCATGAACTGATCAAGCGACTGGCCCCCCGTCAGGGCCTGCCACCACTGGTTGTAAGGCACCTTGGCATATGTGTAGTGGGCGCCGACTTCATGGATGCAAAGGAACACGAACAACAGCGTCGCGGATAGCCGGGAGAAGCTGAATCTCCGATGAACGGTCACCAGGACCACCAATAACGCGATGACCAGCAGGTTCTCCGCCAACCAGTCGCTGCGTTTTATCGGCGCAATGGCCAGCCACCCCCACACCACGCAGAAAGCCAGGAGCAGGGATCGTTCATAGCGACGATGCAGCTCAATGGTTGGCATCGCGTCTTGTCTCACTCTTTATCCGTGCGCTGGCCCGGCAGCAGGCTGCTCAATACCTGCTTGGCGGTTTCGACCACGATGCCTCGCTCGTTCGGGTCGCCCTGGAGCAGGGTCGAGGCAAACTTTTTCGCCTGTTCCAGCTTGATGTGCGGCGGCAGCGGTGGCACGTCGGGGTCGGTGCGAAACTCGATCAGCACCGGGCGATCCGCCGCCAGCGCGGTTTCCCAGGCCGTGGCCACGTCGTCCTCGTGCAGCACCAGGATGCCCTTCAAGCCAATGGATTCGGCGAACAGGTGGTAGGGCACGTCGGGGATGTCCTGGGAGGCGGCGAATTTCGGATCGCCCTCCATGACCCGCTGTTCCCAGGTGACCTGGTTCAAATCCCGATTGTTGAACACCGCGCAGATCCAGGTGCCATTGGCCCAGGTGCGCCAGTATTTGGCGACGGTGATCAGCTCGGTCATGTTGTTCATCTGCATGGCGCCATCACCCACCAGGGCGATCACCGGCCGCTGCGGATGGCAGAACTTCGCCGCGATGGCATAGGGCACGGCCGCGCCCATCGACGCCAGGCCACCGGACAGCGAACACATCATGCCACGGCGGATCTTGATGTCCCGGGCGTACCAGTTGGCGCAGGAGCCGGAATCGCAGGTAATGATGGCGTGCTCCGGTAGTCGCGGCGACAGTTCGAAGGTGACCCGCTGCGGATTGATCGGCTTGGCGCTGACCCGGGCGCGTTTTTCCAGAGTCCGCTCCCAGCGTTCGCACCAATGTTCGATCTTCTTGCGCCAGGCACGGTCGTTTTTTTCTTCGATCAGCGGTAGCAGGGCGCGCAAGGTATCGACGCTATCGCCGTGCAGGTTGACTTCCATGGGGTAACGCAGGCTGAGCATGTCCGCCTGAATGTCGATCTGCACGCCCCGGGCCTGGCCTTCAGGTGGGAGGAATTCTGCGTAGGGGAAGCCGGAGCCGATCATCAGCAGGGTGTCGCAGCCGGCCATCAGGTTGTCGCTGGGCTCAGTGCCGAGCAGGCCGATGGTGCCCGTGACCCAGGGCAGGTCATCCGGCACGGCGGCCTTGCCCAGCAGCGCCTTGGCCACGCCGGCGCCGAGCTTCTCGGCGATGGCGATCACTTCGTCGGTGGCGTGCAGCGCTCCGGCACCGACCAGGATGGCGACTTTCTTGCCGGCATTGAGGACCTCGGCGGCCTTGCGCAGGTCCTCTTCGTAGGGGACGACGCTGGGTTTGCGGTAACCGACGCCGGAGTGAACCGTACCGTGCTTGTGGCGTGGTGCGGTGTATTCCATGTCCTGGAGATCGTTTGGCAGGATCAGCGCCGTGACCCGGCGCTCGCCCACCGCCGTGCGTACGGCGCGGTCCAGCAGGTGGCGCACCTGGGCGGGCACACTGGCTTGCTGCACGAATGCCCCGGCCACGTCCTTGAACAGGCTGACCAGGTCCAGCTCCTGCTGGTAGTGCCCGCCCAGCGCTGCGCGCGCCTGTTGGCCGCTGATGGCGAGCACTGGCATGTGGTCCATCCGCGCGTCGTAGAGGCCGGTCACCAAGTGGGATGCGCCGGGCCCGGAGGTGGCGATGCAGACGCCCAGCTCACCGGTAAACTTGGCGTGGGCGCAGGCCATGAATGCGGCCATTTCCTCGTGGCGGGCCTGGATGAAGCGGATTTTTCCCTGGGCGCGGTTCAAGGCGCCAAAGACGCCGTTGATGCCATCGCCCGGATAGCCATAGATACGGCGAACCCCCCATTCGTAAAGACGTTCCACCAGAAAATCACCAACGGTCATGCTCATGCCTGTCCCTCGCTTCAGGCCGCCGTCGCTTGGCGCGACGTGCAGCGGTTGACGTTCATACAGGACTTGACCAGTGCTTGCCGTCCAAGGTTTCGATTTTTTCAACGCCAAGGTGCTGCGGCGCAGGCGCTATGTGCGAGCTCCTACAGATCAGTCACGTGTTGCGGTCGTTGGCGTCGCTGAGTGGCCTGGGCCAGCTTGCCCACCAGGCGGATGGCGGTGGCGGCGCAGATCAGGCCGAAGGGCAGCACATACCAGGCGCTCATGGGGATGCGTTTGAAGTTGGAATAGGCAAAGATCGCCGCCAGCACCCACATGCCGGTGACATGCAGGCGCTTCCAGGCCTTGAAACCGATCAGGCGCGTGGTGCTTTTGAACGAGGTCAGCGCCAGCAGCAGGATGAACACGTAGCCCACCGTGCCAGGCACGTTGCCAAGGGTGGTGCGGCCGGGCCAGAACTCGGGATTGAGCTGGCCGTAGCTGTAGATCAGCACGGCATGGACCAGATGGGAAAACGCAAAGGCCAGCCCGATGAAGCGCCGTTCGCGCACCAGGGACCGGCTCAGGGGCGAGGGCACCAGCACCGCGAATGCCGAGGCGGTGAAGGCCAGCAGGAACAAGATAAAAGACGAACGCGCCGTGGCGCGAATGGCACTGCGCACGCCTTCGGTCAGGTCCGGGTTGAGCACCAGGATCAACCCGGTCATCAACAACACCAGGGCGGCGAGCAGGCTGAACAGCGACCAGCCCTGATAACGAAAGGGGAATGCAGTTGCGGTAGGCATGTAAAGGCTCCTTGGATGGTGAGACCCGGTCGTGACAGCAGCCGGGAACATCGGGAGTCTTTCAAACAGGTGTAAGCGGGGTGTGTCCGCAACGCAGGATTGTGCAAGTTTGTGTATGCCGATCATCCGCAGACACACTGGCATACAAACCCGCATCCAAATCCAATACCCAGCCACTGTGGGAGCGAGCTTGCTCGCGATGGCGTCAGGTCAGTTGAACAGGTGCTGGCAGATACACCGCTATCGCGAGCAAGCTCGCTCCCACAGAGGCTATGTCAGCTTGCGAATGCCAGCCGCAACTCGGCGCACAGACCACCGCCGTCGCGGTTGCTCAGGGTCAGTGAGCCGCCCATGGCGATCGCCAGTTGCTGGGCGATGGCCAAGCCCAGGCCGGTGCCGCCGGTTTCCCGGTTGCGCGAGCTTTCCACCCGGTAAAACGGCTTGAGCACCTCGGCCAGTTCCTGCTCGTTGATCCCGGGGCCACGGTCCAGTATCTGTATCGCCAATTGCCCGTTGTCGGCGATCTGCACATGGATCTGCGCCGCGCCACCGAACTTCAGGGCATTGTCCACCAGATTGACCAGCACCCGCCGCAAGGCATGGGGACGGGTGTCGATGATCGCGGCGTTTTTCCCGGTCAATTGCACGTCCTTGCCCGTGTCCTGGTAGTCGAACGCCAGGCTGTCGAGGAACGCATCCAGGCTGATCCGGCAACTGGCCTCCGTGGCGCCGTGGATGCTGCGGGCATAAGCCACGCCTTCACGCACCAGGTGCTCCATTTCACCCAAGTCGCTCCACAGCTTGTCCCTTTCGATCCCCTCGTCCATGAATTCAGCGCGCAGCTTCATGCGCGTGATGGGGGTCTGCAAGTCGTGGGAAATCGCTGCCAGCAACTGCATGCGCTCCTTGAGGTAGGCAGCGATGCGGTCTTGCATGGCATTGAACGCTTTGGCGGCATGCACCACTTCGGTCGGGCCTTTCTCGTCCAGGCGAACGCTGTGGGCGTTAGGGTCGAGGGTTTCCACCGCCTGGGCCAGCCGGGTCAGTGGGCCGACGGCGAGGCGCACGGCCAGCCAGGTGCAGCCGATCAACAGCGCCAACTGCCCCAGCAACACCATTGGCAGCCAGGGGGAGAGGGGTGTCATCGCCGGGCGTACGTCGATGGTCAGCGGGCTGCCGTCCCCCAGGCGCAGGTGCGCCTGATAGTGCATTTTCGGCCCGGGAATCTGTTTGAAGGTCAGGCCATACGCCTGGCCGATGGCTTCCTGGATCGAACTGACCGAGATCGGCGCGTCGGCAAGATCCATCGGCTGCCCGGATTGGCCTTCGTCGAGCAGGTAGCCATAGTTGCGCCGGGCGAGTTTCGGCAGCCAGGCCTGGCGTTCGGAAGCAGGCAGGCGGTCAAGAATGGCGACGGAGGTCGAGACGTCGGTTTCCAGGTTGCCGAGCATGGTCGACTTGGCGCTCTGGTAGCGCTCGTAGTACTGGACGCCGAAGGACAGCCCCTGGGCCAGGATCAGGCCAATCAGGAAGATCAGCGAGAGCCTCGAGGCCAGCGTACGCGGCCAGCGCAGCGGCAGGCTCATACCGAGGCCTCGAGGATCTCCACCGGCAGCGAGAACACGTAGCCTTCGCTGCGCACGGTCTTGATGTAGGCCGGCTCCCGGGCATCATCCAGCAGGCGCTGGCGCAGGCGGCTGACCAGCAGGTCGATGGAGCGATCGAACAGGTCGGCGTCCCGGCCCTGGGTCAGGTTAAGCAACTGATCGCGGTTGAGCACCCGTTGCGGATGGTCGAGGAATACCCGCAACAAACGATATTCGGCGCCGCTCAAGGCAACCATGGTGCCGTCGGTGTCCAGCAGGTGGCGGGCGGTGGTGTCCAGGCGCCAGCGCCCGAACGCCAGCAGGCGACCGCTTTCGGTGACCACCAGGTTGGGCGGCAGCATGCGGGTGCGGCGCAGCACGGCGTTGATGCGCGCCAGCAGCTCCCTGGCGGCGAAGGGCTTGACCAGGTAATCATCGGCGCCCATTTCCAGGCCGATGATGCGGTCGGTTTCGTCGTTGCGCGCGGTGAGCATCAATACCGGCGTGGCCTTGTGCTTGCCGGCACGCAGCTCCCGGCACAGCACCAGGCCGTCGTCGCCGGGCATCATGATGTCCAGCACGATCAGGTCCACCGGGGTGGTTTCCAGGAAGGCGCGCATTTGCCGGCCATCGGCGACGACAGTGGTGCGCAGGCCGTTCTTTTTCAGGTAGTTGCCAACCAGTTCTCTGATCTCGCGATCGTCATCCACTATCAACACGTGATCGACATGATCCATGGTGTCCAGCTCCTCGGCGTTTCGTTGTGAGCAGTCTACAGGCGCCGGCCGGCCCGGCTCGCGGCGGTTTGTATTGCAGTGTATCTGGCGCGCGACGGATACACAGCGATGCAAAAAGCCACCTGGTTCGATACAGGCGCGATACCTGCGCGGCATTCAATGGCGTCCATCGAGGCAACACAACAGGCCTCGGCAGATAAAACCATTGAATCGAGGAATCGCCATGAACAGCAAAGCCATCTACGCCGCCTGCCTCTTCGCCGCACTGAACATTTGCACCCTGTCGGCCCGGGCCGAAAGCAACGTGCAGGCGCAGACCTACACCTACGGCACCCACCTGGACATCCAGAAGGTGCTGTCCCTTAGCGAAGACGCCGAGCCGACCTGCGGCGTGGTCAACGCCCAGATGACCTACCTGGATTCGGCAGGCCACAAGCAGGCGCTGGACTACCGCAAGTTTTCCGACAACTGCAATGACGGTAACTGAGTCGCCGTGGAAGCCAACTTGTGACAGTAAACCTGTGGGAGCAAAGCTTGCTCGCGATAAACGATGACGCGGTGATTGCCAGGAATCGAGGCGTCTGCATCGCGAGCAAGCTTTGCTCCCACAGAGGTGCTGACCGATTGGGTGTGTTCTGTCTACCTACCTACCTACCATTGAGGTGTTGCCATGCTTCTGATCGCTTTTCTCGGCGGGATCCTGACGATCCTCAGCCCCTGTATTCTTCCGGTGGTGCCGTTTCTGTTTGCCCGGGCCGATCGCTCCCGTGGCTCGGTGCTGCTGACCCTTGGCGGCATGGTGCTGACGTTTGCCCTGGTCTCCAGCCTGGCGGTGGTCAGCAGCGAGTGGGTGCTGCGTGCCAGCAGCGTCGGCCGCCAAGTCGCCTTGGCGGTGATGGTGGTGTTTGCCTTGTCGCTGATCTTCAGTCGGGTCGGCACCTGGCTGGCGCGGCCGCTGGTCAGCCTGGGCAATCGCCTGGACGCCGGCGCCGGGCGGATGGCCGGGCCTGTGGCTTCAGGGCTGATCGGGGTCGCCACCGGGTTGCTCTGGGCACCGTGCGCCGGACCGATACTCGGGGTGATCCTGACCGGGGCCATGCTGCAAGGCGCCAGCGCACAAACCAGCCTGCTGTTGCTCGCCTACGGCCTGGGCAGCGCCTTGTCCCTGGGTACGCTGATTCTGGCCGGGCGCGGACTGGTCGGACGCCTGAAACTCTCGCTGCCGATCACCACCTGGCTGCGCCGGGGAATAGGGGTGGCGGTATTGCTGGCGGCCGTGGCGATTGGTACCGGGGCGGATGACCGCTTGTTGGCGGCGACTTCCTCCCAACAATCGGCCAGCTTGGAAAAAAGCCTGCTGGAGAACGTGCCCAAGGCCATCGACTATGTGGTGAGCAAGGCTGGCGCAAGTTCCATGCCGGCCCTCGAATCCCAGGGCGCAATGCCTGCGCTGGACGGCGCGGTGCAATGGCTGAACTCACCCCCGCTGAGCAGCGAATCACTCAAGGGCAAGGTGGTGCTGGTGGACTTCTGGACCTACGACTGCATCAACTGCCAGCACACCTTGCCCTATGTGAACGGTTGGGCGAAGAAGTATGAAAAGGACGGGCTGGTGGTGATCGGTGTCCACACCCCGGAGTACGGCTACGAGAAAATCATCGACAACGTGCGCGAGCAGGTGCGCAAGCTGGACATCCATTATCCGGTGGCGATCGACAATCAGTATGCGATCTGGCGTGCCTTCAACAATCAGTACTGGCCGGCTCATTACTTCATCGATGCCAAGGGGCAGGTGCGCTACAGCCATTTTGGCGAAGGACGCTATGGCGAGCAGGAGCAGGTGATCCAGCAACTGCTGCAGGAGGCGAAGGCGGGCCAATGACCGTGGCGAGGGAGCTTGCTATTGGCAAGGGATCTGTGGGAGCAAGGCTTGCCCGCGATGAAGTTCGCACGGTCTATCGGGAACCGAGTCGTCTGCTTCGCGGGCAAGCCTTGCTCCCACAGATAATCCCCTAGCCACAAAAATTGCACAGCCGTGCTGGCCCCTTGCTCAGTTACATAAGGTCAAACTTCTTTCCTTTCAGAAAGTTGGGCGACAAACCTATGCGTATTTCTATGTGGGTCGTGGCGACGTTTCTCCTGGCCGCCGTTTCGCTTGAGGCCCAGGCCAGGGCGCTGACGCAAAACCAGCAGTCGGTGTGCCGCTGGGGTTCGGATATCGCGGCAGGGGCGCAGGCGTCGAAGCTTTCCGGCGTCAGCCTGTACGGCGCGCGCAAGAAGCTGCAAGTGCGCAAGTTTCCCCGGCCCTGGATGCGCATGACCGCCCTGGGCATTACCGAGCAGACCTACAACAGCGCCTCGCGTCTCAAGCCGGTCGCAGTCAAGCAGACCTACTACGAACAATGTGTACGTCACGAACTGGCGCGACGATAGGCCCTCAGGCCGGGCTGCGGCCTGGCATTTCGATGCCATGCAGGTTTACCCGTCGATACAGGGTCGCCCGGGAAATGCCCAGGGCCCGGGCGGCGGCGGTGGGTTTCCAGCGGTGGCGCACCAAGGCATCGAGCAGTGCCTGGCGTTCCGGGCTGGCGCTCGGTTCCGGTCCGTGGTCGGTGACGTCCACGCGGTGCATTGACTCGGGCAGGTGGCTGAGCTGGACCACGCTGGCTTCGCACACCGCGCACGCATAACGCAGCACATGGCGCAGCTGGCGCACATTGCCCGGCCAGTGATAGCCGAGCAGGCATTCCAGGGCCGCGCTGCTCAATTGCACTGTTGCCCCGCACAGCGTCGACTCCTCGGCAAGAATTCGATTGATCAACGCCAGCCGATCGCTGCGTTCGCGCAACGGGGGCAGTTGGAAGCGCGCGCCACCCAGGCGGAAATACAAATCCTCGCGAAACTCGCCGGCGGTCACCAGGGTCTCCAGGTCGCGGTGGGTGGCGCAGATCACCTGGATGTCCACGGCCTTGCGACGGGACGCGCCCAGCGGCGCCACTTCACCCTCGGCCAATACGCGTAGCAGGCGGGTCTGCAAGGCCAGCGGCATGTCGCCGATTTCATCCAGGAACAAGGTGCCGCCATCGGCCTGTTGCAACAGGCCCTGCATGCCCTTGGCCGAGGCGCCGGTGAAGGCGCCGGCGACGTAGCCGAACAGTTCGCTCTCGATCAGGCTTTCCGGAATAGCGGCGCAATTCAACGCCACGAAAGGGCGATCACGGCGCTGGCTGGCCTGGTGCAACTGACGGGCGAACACTTCCTTGCCGGAACCGGTTTCGCCCTGGATCAGCACCGGCAGGTTGCGATCTTTCACCCGCACCGCCAGGCGCAGGCTGTCGGCCAGGCGTGGATCGATTTCCAACGGGGTCATCGCCACCCGCGAACGTGAACTGACCCGCTGGCGTGGCGCGCTCAAGCGCCCGTGCATGGCGTGATCGAGCGAGCAGAGGCTTTCGTCCCGGGCACGGTGCAGCAACTGCTGGTCGAATACCTGGCCGATGTGTTGCGGCAACTGCCCGTAATGTTGCAGCAGGTACTGGCGGGCGGCCGGGTTCAAGGCTTGCAGGCAACCGTCGTCGTCCCAGGCGAACAGGAAGTCCGGCTGGCTGTCGACGTAGCCGGCGTTGCGATGGGCCCGCAGCACCCAGTAACCCTGGGCGCTGCTCATGAAAAACGCCTGTTCGATCTCCCGGGCGCTCTGCACCACCATTTGCCGGATCAGGTGCTGCGAGCGCCGATCATCCGGCGAGCGCACCGCCGAGACGTCCAGCACCCCGAGCAATTCGCCCTGGGGATCGAAGACCGGCGCGGCGGAGCAGGTCAGGCCAATGAACGCCGCCCGGAAATGGTCGCGCTTGTGCACCGTCACCGGGGCCTTGGCCGTGAGCACCGCCGCCACGCCGCAGGTGCCTTCCTCGCCCTCCGACCAACAGGTGCCCAGGTACAGCCCGGCCTTGCGGCAGTCATTGCGAATCGTGGTTTCCACCCGGTAGTCGATGGTCTGGCCCTGGGCATCGGTCAGTAGCACGCAGTAGTCGGCATCGCGGACCCGGCCATGGAGGCGAGCCACTTCTTCGCTGGCGATATTGAGGAACAGCTCGGAGCGTTCACGGCATTGCTTGAGCACGTCCTGGGACAGGATGCGCGGGCCCTGCAGCGAACCGGGGTCCAGGTGATGTTGCTCCATGGACCGGCGCCAGGAGTCGAGGATCAGGTCCGGGACGGGCAGTTGTGGCAATTGGTTCGCGTTTTTCACCACGCGGCTGACGCAATCCACGTGCGCCCGGGAGTGAGCGGAAAGCATAGAGGCCTCCGATTCAGCTTCTTATCGTTGTGCGCACATTAAGCGCCGTTCGCCGGGTGCAGACAAGCTCGACGGGTTCTTCGGGCGGTGTGAGACGCCACGTCTCAGAGTCTCGCCGAAACCTCGTGCAGGCTGACATGGGGCGTCTCACCGGGGCTCGGTTCGCGTCATCGAAAATCCCATGGGGGCCGCTCTGGCCCGGGCTTTGAGCAGGTTTTTTTCACAACTGGCACCGCCCTTGCTCTACCTCTGGGGCCCGCTCGACGGGTCATCCAATAATAACAACGAGGTGTCTATGGTTTCCTGCCCAGGCCGTGTGCCTGCCCCCTCCACGGTGGTGTCATGAGTCGCCGGCCATTGACCGTGGGCATCATCGCCAACCCTGCATCGGGCCGTGACGTGCGGCGCCTGACCGCCAATGCCGGGCTGTTTTCCAGCACTGACAAGGTCTCGGTGATCCAGCGCCTGCTGGCCGCTTTCGGCGCCACCGGCATCGAACAGGTGTTGATGCCCACCGACATGATTGGCATGGCCGCCGCCGTGCTGAAGAACAGCCACAGCCGCCAGGCCCGCAGCAGCCACTGGCCGGCCCTGGAGTTTCTCGACCTGACCCTGCGCCAGACCGTCGAAGACACCCGCCGGGCCGCACGCCTGATGGCCGAGCGCGAGGTGGCGCTGATCGCCGTGCTTGGCGGCGACGGCACCCACAAGGCGGTGGCCGCCGAAGTGGGGGACATCCCGTTGCTGACCCTGTCCACCGGCACCAACAACGCCTTTCCCGAACTGCGCGAGGCCACCAGTGCGGGCTTGGCCGGAGGGTTGTACGCCAGTGGCCGAATCCCGGACTCGATCGGCTTGCGCCGCAACAAGCGCTTGTTGGTCTGTGATGCCGGACGTGGCTTGCGCGAAGTCGCCCTGGTGGACGTCGCCGTGTCGCCGCTGCGGTTTGTCGGCGCCCGGGCGATCAGTCGCGCACAGGACCTGGCCGAAGTCTTCGTGACCTTCGCCGAACCGCAATCCATTGGCCTGTCGGCGCTGTGCGGCTTGTGGTTTCCGGTGTCGCGCCAGGCACCGGGTGGTGCCTGGATGCGCCTGGACCCGCAATCCCCCGAAGCGCTGCTGGTGCCGCTTGCGCCAGGGCTGCTGCAAGGCTGTGGCGTGCTCGCTGCCGGGCCCCTGGAACCTGGCATCGCCCACGGCCTGTCGCTCTCCAGCGGCACCCTGGCCCTGGATGGCGAACGGGAAATCGAATTCAACGCGCAGGACCGGCCCACGGTCACCCTTGATGCTGGCGGCCCGCTGAGCATCGACGTCAACGCGGTGCTGGCCTACGCCGCGCAACACCGTTTGCTGGCCATCGGCCGCGAACACCCGCAACACCCTCTGAATCTTCAAGAAGACACCCCAGGAGAATAAAAATGTCGACACCGCTCACCCACGATCAACTGCTGCACGCCTATCAGGTGATGCGCACCATCCGCGCCTTCGAAGAGCGCCTGCACGTGGAATTCGCTACCGGCGAAATTCCCGGTTTCGTCCACCTGTATGCCGGCGAAGAAGCCTCGGCCGCCGGCGTCATGGCCCATCTGGGCGATGACGATTGCATCGCGTCCAACCACCGTGGTCACGGCCATTGCATCGCCAAGGGCGTGGACGTCTACGGGATGATGGCCGAGATCTATGGCAAGAAAACCGGCGTCTGCCAAGGCAAGGGCGGTTCGATGCACATCGCCGATTTCGAGAAGGGCATGCTCGGTGCCAATGGCATTGTCGGTGCCGGCGCGCCGCTGGTGGTGGGCGCCGCACTGGCGGCCCGGCTCAAGGGCACCGACAGCGTTGCCGTGGTGTTTTTCGGCGACGGCGGCTCCAACGAGGGCGCGGTGTTCGAAGCCATGAACATGGCCTCGGTGTGGAACCTGCCGTGCCTGTTCATCGCCGAAAACAATGGCTACGCCGAAGCCACCGCCTCCAATTGGTCGGTGGCCTGCGATCACATCGCCGACCGTGCGGCCGGGTTCGGCATGCCCGGGGTGACGGTGGATGGCTTTGACTTCTTTGCCGTGCATGAGGCCGCCGGGGCCGCCGTCGAACGCGCCCGTGCCGGGGAAGGGCCGTCGCTGATCGAGGTCAAGCTGACGCGCTACTACGGTCACTTCGAGGGCGACGCCCAGACCTATCGGGCGCCCGACGAGGTCAAGCATTTTCGCGAGAACCAGGACTGCCTGATGCAGTTCCGCGAACGCACCACCCGGGCCGGATTGCTCACCGTCGAGCAGTTGGACCAGATCGACAAGGAAGTGGACATGCTGATTGAAAACGCCGTGAACAAGGCCAAATCCGATCCCAAGCCCACCGCGGCGGACCTGCTGACCGACGTCTACGTCAGCTATCCCTGAACGCCCCCCTGAATAACAACAATAGAGAATCCCATCATGGCGAGAAAAATCAGCTATCAGCAGGCAATCAACGAGGCCCTGGCCCAGGAAATGCGCCGCGACTCCAGCGTCTTCATCATGGGTGAGGACGTGGCCGGTGGTGCTGGCGCACCCGGTGAAAACGACGCCTGGGGCGGTGTGCTCGGCGTTACCAAGGGGCTTTACGCCCAGTTCCCCGGACGCGTGCTGGACACGCCGCTGTCGGAAATCGGTTACGTCGGCGCGGCGGTCGGGGCCGCCACCTGCGGCGTGCGCCCGGTGTGCGAACTGATGTTCGTCGACTTTGCCGGCTGCTGCCTGGACCAGATCCTCAACCAGGCGGCGAAGTTTCGCTACATGTTCGGCGGCAAGGCCTCCACGCCCCTGGTGATCCGCACCATGGTCGGCGCCGGCCTGCGCGCCGCCGCCCAGCATTCGCAGATGCTCACGTCGTTGTGGACGCACATTCCGGGACTCAAAGTAGTGTGCCCGTCATCGCCTTACGACGCCAAGGGCCTGCTGATCCAGGCGATCCGCGACAACGACCCGGTGATCTTCTGCGAGCACAAGTTGCTCTACAGCATGCAGGGCGAGGTGCCGGAAGAGCTCTACACCATTCCCTTTGGCGAGGCCAACTTCCTGCGTGACGGCAAGGACGTGACCCTCGTGTCCTACGGGCGCACCGTCAACACCGCGATGGACGCGGCGCGCAGCCTGGCCGGGCGTGGCATCGACTGCGAAGTCATCGACCTGCGCACCACCAGCCCATTGGACGAGGACAGCATCCTGGAAAGTGTCGAGAAGACCGGGCGCCTGGTGGTGATCGACGAGGCCAACCCACGCTGTTCCATGGCCACCGATATTTCGGCGCTGGTGGCGCAAAAAGCCTTTGGCGCGCTCAAGGCGCCGATTGAAATGGTCACCGCGCCGCACACCCCGGTGCCGTTCTCCGATTCGCTGGAAGACCTGTACATCCCTGACGCGGCGAAGATCGAACAAGCCGTGCTCAACGTGATCGAGTGGAGCAAGCGCTGATGAGCCAGATTCATACCCTGACCATGCCCAAGTGGGGCCTGTCGATGACCGAGGGCCGGGTCGATGCCTGGCTCAAGGAGGAGGGCCAGGCCATCACCAAGGGCGATGAAGTGATGGACGTGGAGACCGACAAGATCTCCAGCAGCGTCGAGGCACCGTTTTCCGGAATCCTGCGCCGCCAGATCGCCCGCCAGGACGAAACCCTGGCGGTCGGCGCCTTGCTAGGCATCGTGGTCGACGGCGATGCCAGCGAGGCCGAGATCGATGCGGTCATCGAGCAGTTCCAATCGACCTTTGTGCCCGGCGATGCGGCCGACGAAGACAGTGGACCGAAACCGCAGAAAGTCGAGTTGGACGGCCGGGTGATCCGCTATTTCGAGCGGGGCGAGGGCGGTACGCCGTTGTTGCTGGTGCATGGTTTCGGCGGCGACCTGAACAACTGGCTGTTCAACCACGAGGCGTTGGCGGCCGGGCGTCGGGTCATTGCGCTGGACCTGCCGGGCCACGGCGAATCTTCGAAAACCCTGCAACGCGGCGATCTGGACGAATTGAGCGGCGTGGTGCTGGCCTTGCTCGATCACCTGGACATCAACGCCGCGCATCTGGTGGGGCATTCCATGGGTGGGGCGGTGTCGCTTAACGCCGCACGCCTGATGCCCCAGCGAGTCCGGTCGCTGACCTTGATCGGCAGCGCCGGGCTGGGCGCGGAGATCAACGGCAGCTACCTGCAAGGTTTTGTCGAAGCGGCCAACCGCAACGCCCTCAAGCCGCAACTGGTGCAACTGTTTTCCAATGCCGAACTGGTCAACCGCCAGATGCTCGACGACATGCTCAAGTACAAGCGCCTGGAGGGCGTGGACGCGGCGCTGCAGCAACTGTCAGCGACGCTGTTCGCCGACGGCCGCCAACAGATGGACTTGCGCGAAGTGGTGCAGGCCGGCGACGTACCGAGCCTGGTGATCTGGGGCAGCGATGACGCAATTATCCCGGCGGCCCATAGCGACGGGCTGAGAGCCCAGGTGGAGGTGCTGTCCGGCCAGGGCCACATGGTGCAAATGGAAGCGGCCGAGCAGGTCAACCGGCTGATCCTCGGGTTCATCGAGCAGCACTGATCAAGCGGCGGCGACATGCGTCGTCGTCCCTACAAAATTCTGGAGGCAACGTCATGAACGTTTCAATCAAGCCGACCCGCAGCATGCGCGCCGCCGTCTGGCATGGCCGCAACGACATCCGCGTCGAAGACGTGCCACTGCCGGTTTCGCCGCCCGCCGGTTGGGTGCAGATCCGCGTGCAATGGTGCGGCATTTGCGGCTCCGACCTGCATGAGTACGTGGCCGGGCCGGTGTTCATCCCGGTGGACGCGCCACACCCGCTGACCGGAATCAAGGGCCAGTGCATCCTCGGCCATGAGTTCTGCGGCGAGATCGTCGAACTGGGTGCCGGCGTCGAAGGCTTCAGTGTCGGTGAACCGGTGGCGGCGGACGCCTGTCAGCACTGCGGTACCTGCTATTACTGCACCCACGGGCTCTACAACATTTGCGAGAACCTGGCCTTCACCGGGCTGATGAACAACGGTGCGTTCGCCGAACTGGTCAACGTACCGGCCAACCTGCTCTATAAACTGCCTGCCGATTTCCCAGCCGAGGCCGGTGCGTTGATAGAGCCGTTGGCGGTGGGCATGCATGCGGTGAAAAAGGCCGGGAGCCTGCTGGGTCAGAACGTGGTGGTGGTTGGCGCCGGCACCATCGGCCTGTGCACCATCATGTGCGCCAAGGCCGCCGGCGCGGCCCAGGTGATCGCCCTGGAAATGTCCGGTGCGCGCAAGGCCAAGGCCCTGGAAGTCGGGGCCAGCCATGTGATCGATCCGAATGAATGCGACGCCCTGGCCGAAGTCCGCCGCCTGACCGGTGGCCTGGGGGCCGATGTCAGTTTCGAATGCATCGGCAACAAGCACACCGCGAAACTGGCCATCGACCTGATCCGCAAGGCCGGCAAATGCGTGTTGGTGGGTATCTTCGAGGAACCCAGCCAATTCAATTTCTTCGAACTGGTCTCCACCGAAAAACAGGTGCTCGGCGCGCTGGCCTACAACGGCGAATTCGCCGATGTGATTGCCTTCATCGCCGATGGACGCCTGGACATCTCGCCGCTGGTCACTGGACGCATCCAGCTGGAGCAGATTGTCGGCCAGGGCTTCGAGGAGTTGGTCAATAACAAGGAGCACAACGTGAAAATCATCGTGTCTCCCGCACGGATCTGAGAGCGCCTGACGTGGGCGATTTGGCGATGGCCGGCAGCGGCCATCGCATTTTTTCGGCCAGGGGCGACGTTCAGTCCGGCAGATAGTCTTGCCAGACGGTCGTTTCGTTGAGTTGCAGTTGCTGCTCTTCGTCTTGCCGAAAAGTACGGTCGCAATCGAGGAAGAATTCATCGAGCTGCGGTGGCTTGATGCCGGTGCCACTGAGCATCGAATGCACCTGGCCGCGGTGATGGATCTGATGTTCGAACAGGTGCAACAGCAGCCGGTCGATGCGCTCGCGCACCACACCGTCGACACGTACCAGCTCCACGCAGCGGGCGAGGTCTTTCTCCCGCAGGGTTTCGCAGAACGCCACCAGCCGCTGGTCGGTTTGGGTTTGGCTTTGCTTCAGTTGGGCAAAGGCCAGGGTCTCGGAAAAGTCCTTTATCTGCCCATCGCGGTCGCCTTCCAGGGCAGTGAGGTAATAGCGGTCCACTTCCAGGATGTGGCAAAGCGTGGCTTGTATGGACGGGAAGAACCCCGTGCGCGGCGCTTCGTATTCAGCCTCGCTCAACTGCGCGCAGGCAGTGAGTAGCCGGTGGTTGGCCCACTGATTGTTCAGAGCCTGGGCCAGGAAATAATTCATGGGAAGCCTCGTCAAGACTTTGTGGGAGCGAGCTTGCTCGCGATTTAGTCGGCACATCCAGCATAGCCGGCTCAGGCAGACCGCTATCGCGAGCAAGCTCGCTCCCACAAGGGATTTTGTATGGGCTGCAAATCCTCCTTGCACCTTGGTCCCTGTGGAAGCGAGCTTGCTCGCGATAGCGGCGGCACAATCACCGCCGGTTAGCGTCATGCCTTGTGGTCAAAGCCCCACATCCGGCAACACCGGCCGATTCGCCAGGGCCTTGGCCATGATCTGCTCCACATACACCCGGTCCGCTTCCGGCAGGGCCAGGCGCGGTGGGCGGGTGAGGGCGCTGCCGCGGCCGGCGATGGCTTCGCACAGCTTGATGCATTGCACCAGGTCGGCGCGGGCGTCCAGGTGCAGGATCGGCATCAGCCATTCGTAGATCGGCATCGCTTCGGCGAAGCGCCCGGCGCGGGCCAGGCGGAAAATGGTCTCGCCTTCCTGCGGGAACACGTTGGACATGCCCGAGACCCAACCTTCGGCCCCCACAGCGAGGCTTTCCAGCACCACGTCATCAAGGCCTGCGAACAACACAAAACGGTCGCCGACTTCGTTGCGCACGTCGATAAAGCGCCGGGTGTCACCGGAGGAATCCTTGAAACACACCACGTTGTCGCAATCGGCCAGGGAAATCAGGATGTCCGGTGTCACGTCATTCTTGTAGATCGGCGGGTTGTTGTAGACCATCAGCGGCACGTCGGCATGCCGGGCCACGTAGCGGAAATGCTCGGCGGTCTCGAACGGCTTGGAGCCATAGACCAGCGCCGGCATCAGCATCACCCCGTCGACGCCAACCTTGCGCACCGCGTTGGCAACCTTGGCGGCTTGCACGCTGGTGAATTCGGCCACGCCGCAGATCACCGGCACGCGGCCACGGGAGGCGTCTACCGCGACTTCGGTCACGGCGATTTTTTCCTCGGCGCTCAAGGACGTGTTTTCCCCCACCGACCCGCAGACCACCAGGCCGGAAACACCGTCACGAATGACGTTGGAAATCACTTGGTGGGTTTTTTCCAGGTTGATGGAAAAGTCGTCGTTGAATTGGGTGGTGACGGCAGGGAAGACGCCGCTCCAGTTGATGCGTTTGCTCATGGGTTGTCTCCGGTTATGGTATTTCGTATACGCAGGTAAAAGTGAATTCACAACAAATCCCCTGTGGGAGCAAAGCTTGCTCGCGATGCAGGCGCCTCGGTTTCACGGAAGACCGCGTCAACTTCATCGCGGGCAAGCCTTGCTCCCACAGGGGGGCGAAGCCAGTTCAAAAAAGTCATGCACCCGGCCAGGTATCCGAAAGCCGGTAGCCCTCGGGCCACGGATCGGCCGGGTCGAGCAACAGCTGATGCGTCCCGGTGATCCACGCCCGTCCGGCGATGCACGGATAAATCGCCGGGCGTCCGGCCACGTCGGTCAGTGAGTCGATGCGGCAGAGGAATTCGGAGCCGATGATCGAGCGGCCGATAAAACGCTCGCCGACCTGCATCAAGCCCTTGGCGTGCAGCACCGCCATGCGTGCCGAGCAGCCGGTGCCGGTGGGCGAGCGGTCGATCTTGCCGGGCTGGATCACCACGGCATTGGCGCCGGTGGCGATGCCGTTTTCCTGGACGATGGGCGCGGCGATCTGGCAGAACGAGATGTGCGACCAGTCGGGGTTCAACGGATGCACGAAGCCCAGTTGTTCGTTGGCGGCGCGGGTGATCTTCAAACCCACGGCCACCAGTTCGGCGGCTTCGTCAGGGCGGATGGCAAAGCCCAGGCGCTGGGCGTCGACGATGACAAAGCTGTCGCCGCCATACGCCGTGTCCACCTGCAACGAGCCCAGGCCCTCGACTTCGATCCAGGCATCGAGGCGGTCGGCGAAGGAGGGCACGTTCTTGATCTCGACCCGTTGCACCTTGCCGTCGCGGCAGTCGGCCACCGCTTCGATCAGGCCACCCGGCGCTTCGAGCACCAGGCGGGTCTGGGGCTCGGTCATTGGCAGGATGCCGCTGTCCAGCAGCACGGTGGCGACGCACAGCGAGTTGGAGCCGGACATCGGCGGGGTGTCGGCCGGTTCCATGATGATCCAGGCCATTTGCGCCCGTGGGTCCTTGGCTGGCACCAGCAGGTTGACGTGGCGGAACACACCGCCGCGGGGCTCGTTGAGGACAAAGTTGCGAAGGGTCTGGTCCTGGGCGATCCAGCGTGACTGTTCCCACACCGTGGCACCGGGTGGAGGGGCGACGCCGCCGACGATCACATCGCCGACTTCGCCTTCGGCGTGGCAGCTGACGACATGGATGATTTTTGATGAGCGCATGAGTCAAATCCTTGTGTGTCTGGTCGGGCCTCATCGCGGGCAAGCCTTGCTCCCACAAAGGGTTTTGTGGTGCACACGAAACAGTGTGGGAGCGAGCTTGCTCGCGAAGGGGCCATCGGCTATTTCACCGACTTGAGAAAAGCCGCCGTCTCCGGCTGCACCGGATTGCCAATCACCTGGTCCGGCGGCCCGATTTCATGGACCCGGCCATTGCAAAAGAACGCCACGCGGTCGGACACGTCCCGGGCGAAGCGGATCTCGTGGGTCACCAGCACCATGGTCATGCCGTCTTCGGCGAGCATGCGCATGGTGTCCAGCACTTCGCCCACCAGTTGCGGGTCCAGGGCCGAGGTGGCTTCGTCGAAGAGCATGTAGTCCGGCGACATCGCCAGCGCCCGGGCGATGGCCATGCGCTGCTGCTGGCCGCCGGAAAGCTTGCCGGGGAAGGCCTTGAGCTTGTCCCCCAGGCCCACATGTTCAAGCTGTTGCACCGCCAGTGCTTCGGCGTCCTGCCTGCTTTTGCCCAACACCTTGCGCGGCGCGAGCATCACGTTTTCCAGCACGGTCAGGTGGGGGAAGGCGTTCCATTGCTGGAACACGATGCCGATCTTCTGCCGCAGGCGATTGAGGTCGGTGGTCCGGTCATGGACCTCGATGCCGTCCACGCGGATGCTGCCTTTCTGGATCGGTTCCAGGCCGTTGATGCACATCAGCAAGGTCGACTTGCCGGAGCCGGAACCGCCGATGATCGACACCACTTCGCCCTTGTCCACGGTCAGGCTCACACCCTTGACCACTTCCAGGTCACCGAAGGATTTGTGTACGTTTTCGATCTCAATCATTTTCCTGCCACCTTCTTTCCAGGCGTGCGCCGAGGCGGGCGACCACCAGGCTCATGACGTAGTAAATGAGGCCCGCGATGCACAGCACCAGCAGGGGTTCCTGAATGCGCGTGACGATGGTTTGCGATGCCCGCAGCAATTCGACGATGCCGATCCACATTACCAGGGCGGTGTCTTTCATCACGCCCAGCACCAGGTTCAGCCAGCCGGGAAAGGCCACCCGGGTGGCAATCGGCAGGACGATGAACCGCAGGTCCTGCACATAGCTCAGGCCCAGTGACCGACTGGCCCGGCGGGTGCTCAACGGCACCGCCAGCACGCCACCTCGGACGATTTCGGTGAAGTAAGCCGCGGCATAGACCCCGAGGACGATGCAACCGACGGCGAAGGCGCTGAGGTTCAGGCCGGCGATGCTCTTGAGCGAGTTGAACAGCACGAACTGGATCAGCAGCGGCACGCTGCGGAACACGTCCAGCAACCAGGCCAACGGCAGGCTGGCCCGTGGCAACAATGCCCGCAGCAGACCGAACAGCAACCCGGCCAGGGTGCCCAAAAGGATCGACCAGACGGTCAGTTGCAGCGTGACCCAGGCCCCCTCGAGCAAATACAGCAGGTCGTTGACGCTGAGGCTTGTAGAAAACATGACCCACGCTCCTCAATAACGAAACAACCGCCAGGACAACAGCCGGGCCAGCCCGACGATCAGCTTGGCGATCAGGTAATACAGCACCGCCGCGAGGGCGAAGTATTCGAAGGTGCGGAATGTCTTGACGTTGTATTCCTGGGTGACACCGGTGAGGTCGTTGTTCAGGCCGACCACCACCCCCAGGGACGTCATCAGCACCGCCCAGACCATCTGGTTGGTCAACGGGTAGAACACAATGCGCAACAGTTGCGGGACGATGATCATCCGGTACGCCTGGAAGGCGCTCATCCCCAAGGAGCGGGCGGCGCGCATTTGCGTACTGGGCACGGCCTTGAGGCCGCCGCGAAAGTTTTCCGCCAGGTAGCCGGCATTGTTGAAGGTGATCCCGGCCAGCAAGGCCAGCCAGGAACTGACGTGCAGTCCGAGGGAGCCGAGGCCGAAGTAGAGGATGTAGATCTGGAACAGCGAGGGCGTGTTGCGGGCGATGGACACCCAGCCATTGCCCACGCCCCGCAGCAAGCGATTCGGGGCCTGGCGCATCACCGTCAGCACCAGGGCGATCAGCACACCGAAAATCATCGACAGCGCGGCGGTCTCGAACGTCACCCAGGCCCCGGCGAGCATGTCGGGCAGGGCGCGCAAGGCCGGGCGCCATTGGAAGCTGTAGTCAAACATGAGTCGGGCTCTCCGTGCGGGCGGTGGGTTGCAGCCATGCCGGCGGCTGGCCGCGGGTCGAGGCGGTGCAGGCGGCCTCGACGCATTCGGCGAGGGCGGCAAAGTGCACCCCACGCCCGACTAGGCCGGGTGCGTAGTGGGCGTATTTACCGGAGTTGGTCATCAGCGTGGTGGCGTGGGGCGGAATCACCGGTTCGCCCAACATGCACCAGCAGGTGTCGGTCACCAGCACCGCGCCGAAGGTCTCGATGGCGGCCAGGTACCCGGCTTTGCGGGCCTGCTCCAGCACCGTCCGGCCGCAGGTGATCGCCAGCACCACATACGGATGCTTGACCCGGCCCGTGCACAAGGTCGCGAGGGCAGCGAATTCGCTGAGGGAGAAATGCGGGTTACCCAGGGACACCACGTCCACCCAGTTGTCCCGGGCGCTGTTGAGCTCGCGCCAACTGGCAAGCAGGCCGGCGGCATCGACGCTTTCCTGCGGCAAGGTGACGTCGCTCTCCAGGACATCGGCAGGGTCGAGGGCTTCCGGCGTTACCCCGGCGATGTGGAACAACGGCGCGGCGCTGGTGGTGGCGAACGCGGCGCCGAAGGCCTTGAGGTCGTCCAGGGTGGGGGCGGCGTGTTCCAGCCCACGTATCAGCGGGATGCGCCGGCCCGCCAGGCTGCCGATGTGATAGCCCAGCAGCGGGTAGAAACTGTCGTCCACGTGGCCCAGCGCCGGTACGTCGACGATCAGTTGGGCCTTGCGCCGGTCGTCGAGGTGGCAGCCGGTCAACGGTGCCCGCCCGCACAGGGCGATGCAGATATCGAGGAAGTCCGGGTACTTCTGCGTGCGCGCCCCCAGCACGCTGTTGGCGTAGACCACCGCGTTGGATTCGGCCCAGACGATTTGTTCGCCGGCCTTTGGCGCGGTGTCCAGCAGGTAGGGGGCGCAGGTGAAACTCAGTTGCGCGCCCATCGCCATGTAGGCATCGCCCAAGGCACTGGCCGGTTCGCCCAGGGCCGGATCGACGCCCAGTTCCCGCCAGCGTCGCTGGTCCACGGAAATGGAATTGAGGGTGGTGGGGACGCGAACCTTCGCCCCCCACTGCACCAGTTGTTCGGCAAAGCGCAGGCTGGCCGGGCCGGTGTAGATGCAGCCGTCGATATGGGCCTGGGTCACGTCCAGCAGTTGCGTGGCGCCCTGGATCTGCGCCATGCGCAGCACGATTTGCATCGCCACTTGGGCAGCCTTGCCGTGAGCGCCGTCGAGCAACGCCCGGTCCTGTTCGCTCAATTCCAGGGTTGAGGATGTGGGCGGCTGCGGCGCTGGGTCAGAACCTTGCCAGCCGTCGTTTGGCGGCCGGCCAGACAGTGTCAGGATGTCGCCTTCCAGGCGCACGAAACCCTGGCCGCGCAGTCCATTGAAGGCCTCATGCCCCACGCACACCACCGGCAGCGAGCGTTGGAAAATCACCTGCGCCACCAGCACGCCCAGGGTCAGGATTTCATCGGCTTCGGCGAGCACCAGGGCCGCGGGTGCGTGGCCGTTGCTGATCAGCTCCATCAAGACGCTGCTGCCGGTGCAGGAACCGCGTCCGCTGGGGATCGCCAGCACGCGCCCGGCCAGGCGCTGGCCACTCAAGGGATGGTGGCGGTCGATGACCTCGCCGCTGGCTGGATCGACCCCGCCCCAGAAACTCAGCCCCACGTCGGCGAACAGCAGGGCGCCCTGGGCGGCACCCTCCACCAGGCTGCGGCCTTTCACACGGACAGGCGTGCTTGGCATGCGTCGATCCTCAGTAATAGACCTGGGGAACGGTCAGGTTGGCCGGCGGGATGTCGGTGCCGACCCATTTGACGAACAGTTCCTTGTAGCGACCCGTGCGCACCTGCTGGTTGACGAACAGGTTGAGGTAGTTGAGCAGGCCGTATTCGCTGCGCTTGGCGCCGAGGGACACGTAGTCGATGACGTAGGGCGCGTCACCGGCAATCTTCAGGCCCTTGTACTTGCCCGACTTGATGGTCGCGGCGGCCACGGTGTTGGTCACCACGGTGGCGTCGATGTGCCCCTGGGCGACGGCCAGCAAGGTGTCGTTCTGCGACTGGTAGGCGCGGAAGCTGCCGCTGCCCCAACTTTTCTGGTCCTTCTCCAGGGCGATGGCTTCGTAGGTGCTGCTGGTGTTGCCCAGGGCTTTGCCCTTGAGGTCGGCGTAACTGTTGATGCCGGTGTTGTCGCGGGTCAGCACGACCATCTGGAAGGCGAAGTAGGGCACGGTCAGGCCCACGGTCTTGGCCCGCTCCAAGGTGTCGGAGGTGGAGGCGACGATGACATCGGCGCGGCCCGACAGCAGCGCGGGGATTCGGTCGGAGAATGGGGTTTCCACCACTTCGGCATCTACACCGAGAACCTTCGCCAGATCGTTGCAATAGTCCACGTCGAATCCCGCCGGCTTGTTGCTTTCATCGCGAAAGCCCATGGGTGGGAAGTCCAGGGTCACGGCGCAACGCAGCTTGCCGGAGCCGATGATGTCATCGAGCTTGTCGGCGTGGGCGGGGGCGATGAAAAGCGGGGTGAGGACAACGCTGAGGGCTACGGCCAATGCAGGGTTTTTCATAAATGCCTCGCTGTCGAATAAATGCGGTGAGATATCGTATTGAGGATTTCGTATACGATATTAGATAAGCAATCGGCGTGCCCGTTTCTGGTTGAGGCGCAGTAATGTCACTGGAGGGCTGATCTAGAGGCTTTCATGCCGGGCGTTAACAAGCAGGGCGAGGAGGCGGTGCTGGGGCGGGGTGTTACAGATGGGAGCAATCACGGGGCTCGACGCCCCATCAGGGAACAAGAATCAGCGCTGATTTTCGCGATACTGGCTCGGCGAAAGGCTGGTCAGGGCCCGAAACTGGCGGCTGAAGGCGCTGTGGTCGGTGTAACCGCAGCGCAGGGCGATCTCGGTGATTGGCAGGTCTTTGTCGAGTAACAGCCGCGAGGCTTCTTCCAGCCGTGCCTTGTGAATCATCTGCCGCGGCGTGAGCTGGAAGATGCGTTTGCAGTGCCGCTCCAGTTGCGCCACCGACAATTCGGCAATGGCGGTCAGCTCGACAAGGCTGATGGGGCGGGCGAAGTGCTGCTTGATATGGGCATCCACCGCCGCCAGTTTGTGGAACGCCGGATGGCTCGATTGCGGCAGTTGCAGGTCGCGGGAAATGCCGGCCAGGCCGACGACCTGGCCGTCTGGATCGTGCAGGGCGAGCTTGTGGGTCAGGCACCAGACGGGCTGGTTGCCGTAATACAAATGCAGTTCGAGCTGGTCGGCCAACTCCCGCCCGCTGGCCAGCACCCGGCGGTCCTGTTCGGTGTACAGCGGGCCGAAGCGCTCGGGGAATACCTGTTCGGCGGTGAGGCCGAGCAGGTCGCCGCTGTGTTTGAAACCGCAGCGGCGGGCCAGGGTCTGGTTGACGAAGGCGTAGCGGGCCTGCTTGTCCTTGATGAAAAACACCACGTCCGCGAGGGTGTCCAGCAGAGGAGCGATGGGCTGCAGGCTGCGCAGCAGGGTGTCGAGGTCGCAGGGGGCGAAGGCGGTGAGCGAGGGGTACATGGCCGGCGTCGTCTTTTTTGTGGGAGCTATGGCGCAGTGTCAGTCGAAAATGTAGTGCCTGTCACGCCGCCATCGCGAGCAGGCTCGCTCCCACAGGGAAGTTGTTTTCGGGTTCAGGTGGGTGGGGTTTCTTCCAGGTTCAGCAAGGTTTCGATTCGCGCCGGGCTGAAGGGTGGGCGGGGTGTGGGCGGTGTCCAGCCGAACAGGTGTTCCAGGACAGCGCCGCACACTCGGCCCTGGCAGGCACCCATGCCGCAGCGGCTTGCCAGTTTTGCTTCGCGCCAGTTTTCATGGCCGACCAGTTCGCCGTACGGTACGTCTTCGCAGCGGCAGACCAGGGTATCGTTGCGGGCCAGGGTCTTGAGCCGTGGATCGAGGGCGAAGGCCTTGCTCAATGCCCCGGCGAAACTCTGCCAGCGTGCGCGGCGCGGCCACAGCTGCTGGGCGGCTGCGCTATTGCCAACCGCCGCGTGGCCGGCGATGGCGCCTTCCACCAGCGCCAGTTCGCTGCCGCCAAAACCGGTGCATTCCCCGGCGGCGTAATGTTCATGGCGAGTGGTCGCTTGCCAGGCGTCAACCGCCAGCGCCTGGTCTTCAACCGCGCAGCCCAGGGCCTGGCCTAATTGAGTATTGGGAATCAGCCCAAAGCCGCAGGCGAGCCGGTCGCAGGCCAATTCAATCGTCTTGCCTTGCTGATGCAGTCGCACACCCTCCAGCCGTTCCCGACCGAGCGCTTCCACCACATGGGTGTCGGTGCGGTAGTGCTGGTCGAACAGACTGAACGATTGGAAAAATTTGCCTGGCCAACGTGGCAGTTGCGCGGCGAAACCGACGACAGCGGTGCGGCTGGCCTGCTCGGCGATGCGCAGCACACGTGCACCTTGATGCTTCGCGGTGGCGGCGCCGGCCAACAGCAAGGGGCCGCTGCCGGCGATGACCAGCCGTTCGCCACGCACCGGCAAGCCACCTTTGATCAGCGCCTGCAAGCCGCCAGCACCGGTCACGCCGGGGAGTGTCCAGCCGGGAAACGGCAGCAACAACTCACGGGCACCGGTGCAGAGAATCAAGCGCTCGTAGCTGATCTGCCAGCCGCGCTCGGCATCTTCCACCAGCAAGGTTTTATCCGCCGCGCAGGCGATCACGCGGGTGCCGGCATGGCAGCGCACGTTGGCGCAGCTTTGCAGTTGCTCGCGCAGGCGTCGGGCGGCGCTGGGCAGGTTGGCCTGGGGGCCGTCGCGCCAGATCTGCCCACCGGGCAGCGGGTTGTCGTCCAGCAGCATGATGCGCGCGCCGCTGCTGGCTGCGGCGAGGGCGGCGGCCATGCCAGCGGGGCCGGCGCCAATGATCAGCAGGTCGGTGGTTTCGTTCATGGTCGGGTCTGCACCTGCATGCCGTCGTGGCACAGGGTCTGGCAGGCCAGGCGTCGACGGCCGTCGATCAGCACCCGGCACTCCTGGCAGATACCCATGCCGCACAACGGCGCACGGCGCTGGCCGCTGACCGAGGTGCGACTGCAACCATCCGCGCCCAACGCCAATGCCGCCGCGACGTTGGTGCCGTTGGCGACGGACAGCGGGCGGCCGTCCAAAAACAAGTCAGGCATGGGCCGGTTCTCCCAAGAAACGCTGCGGCAGGTAAGGCTGCGCGGCCAGTGGTGGGGTTTCGTCGAACAGCTGTGCGACGAGCAGGTCGGCCGTTGCCGGCGCCGTTGTGACGCCCAGGCCTTCGTGACCCACCGCCAGCCACAGTCCCTGGCGCTGTGGATGTTGGCCCACCAGGGGCAAGCCGTCGGGACTCGCTGCGCGAAAACCGGTCCAGGCCCTGATGCCGTTCAGATGCGCCAGCCCCGGCAGATAATCGACGGCGCGCTTGAGCATCTTCGCCAGCATCCAGCCTTCCACCTGCGGGTCAAGCGTGCCGAACTGCCGCGAGGCGCCGATGAACAATTGCCCGGTCGGGCGCGGCTGGATATTGCACGCCACCGACGGCCCGCTGGCGTTATGGGCGCTGGTGACATAACCCAGTTCCACCAGGGTGTGGGTGACGGTAGTGGGGTAGCGGTCGGTGATCAGCAGATGACCCTTCTTCGGCACGATCGGCAGCTCCGGGCATAATTCAGTGGCCTGGATGCCATTGGCGAGAATCACCGCTTCGGCGCTCAACCAGCGACCGTCGTCGAGGCGCACGCGATGACCGTCGACTTCGCTGACCTGCGCCCGTTGCTGGCGAATGTTCGGCGCGTCGAGCATCCGGCGCGCGGCCGCCGGGGCGTAGAGGATGCCGTCGCCCTTGATCAGCAGCCCACCTTCCAGCCCCGGACGCAGCTCGGGTTCACGCTGATGCAGCGCGGCGTGGCCGATCAGTTCGCAGGCTTCGCCATGGGCCAGCAGGTTCAGGTATTTGCTATGGGCCACCGCCATTTCTTCGGCATTGGCTGCCAGCCACAAGGTGCCGTTGTTGCGCCAGGCGCAGCCGTCGGGCAGGGCTGGGGCCAGTTCGCGCCAGCGTTGCAGGGAATATTGACTGAGGGCCAGTTCCGCCGGGTTGTCATCGAGCACCAGCAGGTGCCCCATGCCGGCCGCCGTGGCGCCGTGCCAACCGGCGTCCAGCACCAACACGTTGACGTTGCGTCGGGCCAATGCCTGGGCACAGGCTGCACCGATGATGCCCGCGCCGATGATGATCACGTCGGCGACATGGCCCTCGCTCACGGACGAATGCCCCAGGCGAACGGGTCATCCGCTTCGATGATCAGTGTGGTTTCGGCGCTGATGTAGGCGCGACCGCGAATGGTCGGCACGATGCGCTCGCCCGAGTGCTCATAGGAACCCTCGAACTCGCTGCCAATGACACTGGCCTGGCGCCAGATCTGGCCGGGTTGCAGTTTTCCATCGGCGGCCAGGCACGCCAGTTTGGCGCTGGTGCCGGTGCCGCAAGGGGAGCGGTCATAGGCCTTGCCCGGGCAGAGGACGAAGTTGCGGCTGTCGGCTTGCGGGTCGTCGGCAAACAGTTCGATATGGTCGATCAGGCCGCCGTCCTCGCCGCGAAAACCCTGCTGCTCCAAGGCTTGCTGCACGGCGTAGGTGTAGGCGGTCAACGCGTCGAGGTTATCGCCGGCCACGCGCTGACCATGTTCGGCGATCAGGAAAAACCAGTTGCCGCCCCAGGCCACGTCGCCCACCACCTGGCCGATGCCGGGCACTTCCAGGGTCAGGGCCTTGCGGTAACGGTAGGCCGGCACGTTGCGCACGCTGACCGAGCGGTCTTCGTGCAAGGTTGCCTGTACCGTGCCCACTGGGGTTTCGATGCTGTGCACGCCGGGGCCGATCCTGCCCAGGTGGGCCAGTGACGCCACCAGGCCGATGGTGCCGTGGCCGCACATGCCCAGGTAGCCGCTATTATTGAAAAAGATCACGCCGGCACAGGCGCTCGGGTCCACCGGCTCACAGAGCAGCGCCCCCACCAGCACATCGCTGCCCCGCGGTTCGAGCACGCAGGCCGTGCGCCAGGCGTCGTGTTCCGTGGCCAGGCGTTGCTTGCGCTCGGCCATGCTGCCCTGGCCCAGGTCAGGAAAACCGTCGGTGACCAGTCGGGTCGGTTCGCCGCCGGTGTGGGAGTCGATCACGGTGATGCGTTTCATGGGAGGGCCACGTCCGTTCAGATGAGTGACGGCAAGCGTGGCCCGCGCCGGGGGGCGACGGCTTGATGTTTTTATCTGTCGCCGATGACGAAATCGGCACAGTGCCGATCCATCAATGGCTGGAAGGCAGGAACTTGAACAACGTCTCGCAGACCCCGGCGATGTGTTCGTCCAGCAGCATCACCGCACGCTCGACGTCACCGGCGCGGCAGGCCTTGATGATTTCCCGGTGCTCGTGATCGGCGCGCTCCTTGCCCGCCGAAAGGCTCATCTGCATGCGCAAGTAGCGCTCCAGCTTGTCGTGCACCGAGCGGATCAAACTAACCATGAAGGGTCGTTGCGCCGGTTCGTAGAGGCAGGCATGCAGTTGCCAGTTCAGCTCGGCCCAGCGCCCGACGTCGTCTTCACCGACGAACTCCCGGCAGATGCTTTCGGCGCGGGCGAAGGTGGCTTCGGTCATGTTGGGAATCGCCAGGCGCAGCACTTTGTCTTCCAGCAGCATCCGCACTTCGAACATCTGCGCCAGCTCCGCCTCGGAAATGCGCGTCACCATCGCCCCACGATTGCGCTGGAACATCACCAGGCCCTCGGCCTCCAGGCGCTTGAGGGCTTCGCGCACCGGGATCTTGCTGACGTTGAACTGCCGGGCGATGTCATCCTGGCGAATGGGCTCGTCCTCGGCAAAGTGCCCGGCCACGATGGCATCGCGCAGGTGGCGGGTGATGATTTCCGAGGTGGAAGGGGTGTTGCCCAGGTCAGGCAGGTTGAACTTGGATAAAGTCACGGCGGCGGGTCGTTCGGCTTAGGTGGGGATATGGTATACGACTTTGCCGGGATGGTCCTTGGAGCAGGCGATGAAGCAGTCAAGGGTACGAAACTGTGGCGAGGATCCGCCATCCGGTGATAGACGCCCCCGCCAGCAGCGCCAGGCCGAACACGATCAACGCCACGTCAGCGCCGAAATGATCGGCCAGCACCCCTGTCACCACCACCGGGATGCTGAACCCGACATAGGCGAACAGGAAGAACCCGGCGCTGACCCGGGCCTTTTCCGTGCCGGCCATGGCTGTAATGGCCGATAACCCGCCCAGGTACAGGAAACCGTAGCAGGCGCTGCTGGCGCCCAGCGCTCCGAGCAACACGGCGAGCAGGGAGCCGGCGCTCGCGCCCCAGGCCAGCAACGCATAGCTCGCGGGCAGGATCAGCAGACCCAAGCCCGTCGCCCTGGCCGGTTGCATGCGCCGAACCCAGGGCTGGAAGAGCAAGCCGCAACTGATGACCGTGAAGGTCGACAGGCCAGACCAACGCTGCAAATCATGGGTCGCCAGCACCGACGGTAATATGGCGATGACCAGGCCCGAGGTCGCCCAGGCCAGCAGCATGGAAAAACTGTAGGGCAGGCTGCCGGCGGGAAACAAAGGCAGGCGCAGCAGCGGTGCGTCTTTGATTTTCAACGCCGGGTCCGGTAGCCGCCAGACCACGACGATCGCCATGGCAGCCAACATCAGCTGCAACCAGAAGCTGCCGGGCGTGGCGCTGTGATGGACGAACAGGAACAGACTGGTCAACGCCGCGCCCAGGCCAAAGCCCAGGGAAGTGCTGGCGGTGACCCGGTTGGCCGGCGAGCGGGGATCGCGGGTTGCCATTAGCTCGGCCATATAGGCGGTTGATGTGGCCGAGGCCAGCCCTGTGCCGACCCCCATCATCAGGCGCGCCACGCCCAGCGCTTCCAGGCTCGGCCAGAGCAGTGTCACCAGCGTCGCCAGCATTGACAGCCCGAGAGCGACCAGGATCAACGGTTTGCGTCCCACCCGGTCGGCCAGCCCGCCAAACGCCAGCAGGACCGGTAGTACGCCCAGCACATAACCGGAAAACGCCACCGCCGTGGCGCCGGCCCCGTAGCCGGACAACTGCGCGTAGGTGGTGTACAGCGGTGCCTGCAGGTTGACCGCAAGGGTGATCAGGCAAAGGCCGAAAGCCAGCCCCCAGGAATGTCGATGCGATGGGTTCAAGGGTGTTCCTTAGGGTGTGCATGAAGTCCCGGGGACTATCTCTGCCGGGCACCGCGCAAACAAGGAACAGGTCCAGGCCATTTGTGCTTAACTGTTCGCTAAAAATTCGAGAACACTTAGCCAAGAGTGCAGCCGTGGACCTGAAGATCGATCGCAACGTTGCCGAACCCGTGATCCGGCAGCTCGTGACGCACCTCATGGGCTGGATCAACGCCCATGGAATCCGCCCCGGCGCGCGCATGCCGTCGATTCGGCAACTGGCCCGGGAAAACGGCCTGAGCCAGTCGAGCGTGATCAAGGCCTATGACCAACTGGTCGCCAACGGGGTGCTGGAGTCTCGACATGGCGCGGGTTTTTTTGTCGCGCAGCAGTTGGTCCGACCCGTGGAGCCGGAGCCCGAAACGGATAACGCGCGGTGGCGGTTGTTCGATAATGAATCGACGCAGCTCAAGCTCGGTTGCGGCTGGCTGCCCGACGTCTGGCGCGACGACACCGACCTGGGCCAGGCGATCCGCCAAGTGGTGCGCAGCGACAACCACGCGTTGTTCAACTACAGCACCCCGTTGGGCTCGCCTCATCTGCGCCTGCACATTCAAAAGCGCCTGGGCCTGATCGATATTCATGTCGATCCGGCGCAAATCATTACCACCCAAGGTGCCAGCCAGGGCCTCGACCTGCTGGTGCGAACCCTGCTCAAGCCCGGTGACCTGGTGCTGGTGGAAAGCCCCGGCTACTACAACCTGTTCAATCTGCTGAAACTGCATGGGGTCAAGACCGTGGCGGTGCCGAGAACCGCGCAAGGCCCGGACATCGCCCGCCTGGAACAGCTTCTCGACGAGCATAAGCCTTCGTATTTCTTCATCAACAGCATGTACCAGAACCCCACCGGCACCAGCCTGGCGCCGAGCGTGGCCTATCGTCTGCTGCAACTGGCAACGGCCCATGACTTTCGCCTCATCGAGGACGACATCTACGCCGATTTCCAGAACGGTCCGACTTCACGCCTGGCTTCCCTGGATGCCCTGGACCGGGTGATCTACCTGGCGAGTTTTTCCAAGACGCTGTCCAGTTCGCTGCGCGTCGGCTACGTGGTCGCCCATCCCGAGATCATCCAGCTCCTGGCCGAAGTCAAGATGATTACCGGCATCGGTTGTTCGCTGCTGGCTGAAAACGTGGTGGCGACGTTGCTGGCCAACGGTGCCTATCGCAAGCTGATCCAGCGCTTGCGCCAGCGCCTGAACAAGCAGATGGCGAGCACGCTGCGCCAATTGGACCCGGCCCACTGGGAGGTATTTGCCGAGCCGATGGGGGGCTTGTTCGTCTGGGCCAGGCCTCGGTGCCTGGCGGCACAACGGGTGCAGCAGATCGCCCAAGAGCTGCAGATCCAACTGTCCCAAGGCTCGACGTTCCTGCCCCAGGGCGAGGCGTGCGACTGGTTGCGGTTGAACGTGGCTTATACCCAGGATCATCGTGCGCAGGTGTTCTTCCAGCGGGTGGAGCAGGAGTCGATTGCGGCGGGCCAATAGGGTATGGGGGGATTGCTCGCGATAGCGGACTGACAGGCAACAAATGCTGAAGTTAATGGGAATAAATATCAAACAGGAATGAGTTGTTGTATCTTTCGCGACACATTCTTGTCAGCCTCCAGATGTGGTGGCTTTTTTCCATTAGGATTGTGCATCGATGCGTCGGATTCTCGTTTCACTGTGTGTGCTCCAGGCTTACTCCGTTTCCACCTGGGCAGAAGAGCCAATCCCTGCCAACCCGGCGACCCTTGAGCTGCAAGCCACGGATATCGTGGGTAATGCCGACTATGAATCAGCACAGGGCCCGGTGAAGGGCTATCACGCCACCCGTTCGGCCAGCGCCACCCGTACCGACACGGCGATCCATGAAACCCCGCAATCCATTTCCGTGGTGTCTCGCGACGTTGTCGAAGACCTCGGCGCCACGCGCCTGCAGGACGCCCTCGATTACGCTGGCGGGGTCGGCCGGGGCAACAACTTCGGCGGCCAGGGTCTGACCACCTTCACCGTACGCGGTTTCACCACCGGAGAGTTCTATCGCAACGGCTTCCCGATCAACCGTGGCTACCCGAACATGCCGGACGCCAACACCATCGAGCGGCTGGAAGTCCTGCGCGGCCCGGCCACCATGCTCTATGGCCGTGGCGACCCGGGCGGCACCTTCAACGTGGTGTCCAAGCAGCCGTTGGCCGAGCGTACGGTGACCCTGGGCAGCCAGGTCAGCGACCAGGGGATGCGTCGCGGTACGCTGGACGCCTCCGGTCCGTTGGATGAAGAAGGGCGCCTGGCTTATCGCCTGAACGTGATCGGCGAGGGCGGCGACACGTTCCGCGACCACGTCGAGACCGAGCGTTACGGCGTTGCACCGGTGGTGACCTGGCAGGTCAACGACACCACGCGCCTGACCTTCGAAGGCGATTTCATGCGCAACAATGCGCCGCTGGACCGTGGCGTGACCCATTACGCCGGCCAGCGCGGCACCGCGTCACGCGATACGTTCTTCGGCGAAAAAGACGCCGGCAAGTTGCATAACGACAACAACATGCTGCAGGTGCGTTTCGAGCACATGCTCAACGACGACTGGACCCTGGCCGGCGGTACCCAGTGGCTCGACGGCACCTTGCAGGGCAATGCCATCGAAGGCAATGGCATCGCCGCCGATGGGCGTACCCTGGGTCGCAACTTCAACTACCGCAAATTGGAATGGACCGACCGCGACACTCAGCTCAACCTCACCGGGCATTTTTCCACTGGCGGGTTCGAGCACACGTTGCTGACGGGTATCGAGTATGAAGACTACGACTACCAGTCCATTATCCAGCGCTCCTCCGGCGCTGTCGGGGCCTACCCGATCGATATCTTCGACCCGGTGTATGGCCAGCCACGCCCGGCGTTGACGCGCACGCCCACAAATGACCAGGAAAATCTGAAGACGTTTGGTGTATTCGTCCAGGATCAGGTGGCGCTGACTGAGCGCTTGAAGTTGTTGGCCGGGGCGCGTTTTGAGCGGTTCGAGCATGAGTACGAGAGTTTTGTCCCCCAGAACCCGCCCGGTAGCCGGAACTGGAACGTCACCGACAGCGCCGTCACCCCGCGCCTGGGTGTGATCTACGACTTGACCGACACCGTGGCTGTCTACGCCAACACTGCCCGATCGTTCAAACCCAACAGCGGTGCCAGTCGCGAAGGTGGCGGGTTCAAGCCGGAACAGGGCAAGTCCTACGAAATGGGCGTCAAGTGGGAAGCGCTGGATCGCCAGTTGAGCGTCGATGCGGCGGTTTACCAGATCGAAAAACGTAACGTGCTCACCACTGACCCGGTGGACTCCACCTTCAGCGTGGCCGCCGGCGAAGTGCGCAGCCGTGGTTTCGACCTGAACGTGGCGGGCAATTTGACGCCGGAGTGGCGCGTGATCGGTGGTTACGCCTATGTGGATGCCGAAGTGACCAAGGACATCAATATCCCGTCCGGCACTCGCTTGCTCAACGTGCCCAAGAACACCTTCAGCCTGTTGAACGTCTACGAGTTCCAGGATGGTGGTCTTAAGGGCCTTGGCCTGGGAGTGGGTGCCAAGTACGTTGATGAACGGGCCGGCCAGACTGCGGCGAATGCGTTCTCCATGGACAGCTACACCGTTGTGGACCTGCTCGGCTACTACAAGGTCAACGAGCGGATCCGCCTCAACCTGGACCTGAAGAACCTGTTCGACGCCGACTACGAAGAAGGCGCTTTCGGTAACGTCTATGCCTACCCAGGCGCACCGCGGACCGTGCAGGCTGGCATCTCCTACACGCTCTGAATCCAATGCGTCATGAAAACCCCGAAGGTCCTGCCTTCGGGGGTTTTCTTTTTACCACTTGCCTCTTTACCACTTGCCTGTGCTCATCCCGCCGTCCACCGGCAGTATCGCACCAGTCGTGAAATCGGCGCCCGCCAGGTACAACACGGCCTCGGCAATTTCCTCGACGGTGCCCACGCGACCGGCCGGGGCCAGGTTGTCGAGAAATTCGCGGTGCGCCGGGTCGTGCATGGGCGTGTCGATGATGCCGGGGGCGATGGCATTGACCTTGATGTTGTGAGGCGACAGTTCCAGGGCCAGGGCGCGGGTCATCTGGTTGACGCCGCCCTTGATCAACACCGGCAGAGCTGCCGGCACCTGGATGTTCGGTTGCAGGGCCACGGCGGCTGAAATGTTGATGATGAAGCCTTGCTGGCGCCCGATCATGTGCGCGGCAGCAGCCTGGCTGGCGTAGACCAGCCCCTTGAGGTTGGTGTCCAGCAGCGCGTCCAGGTCCTGGGGGCTGTATTCGACGAAGGGTTTTGGCAGGAAGAAACCTGCGTTGTTCACCAGCCCGTCAACGGCGCCAAACGCCGCGACGGCTTGGCTGATGAGGGCGGTTGAAGTGGCCGGGTCAGCGATGTCGCCGGCCACGCCGATGAAACCCGCCGGGTGGCCGAGCTCGGCGGCGGCAGTGTCCAGGCCGGAAGGGGAGCGGGCATTGCCCACCACGTTATACCCCCGGGCCAGGAACGCCTTGACCAAACCCAGGCCGATCCCGCTGGAAGCGCCGGTGATGATGACGGTTTTGTTGAGGCTCATGATTGACTCCTGATCACATTGAGTTGAACCGATGCGCCGGTGTGGCGTTGGTTGAACTCAGGGTATTGGTGCGCCAGGGTTTGATAAATAAGGCTTCTGGTACTTGAGTTGATACGTCATGTAATCAATGGCCGGGGCCACACATACCCCCGGTGGACCCCTGTGGGAGCGAGCTTGCTCGCGATGGCGTCAGGCCAGTCGGTATTGATGCTGACTGACACACTGCTATCGCGAGCAAGCTCGCTCCCACAGGATTGTCAGGCAGTCCGGTTGGTAGGCAGAAAAAAGCCCGGTCAATTGGACCGGGCTCGAAAGGGCAGAGCGTTATTCCTTCGGAAGACTTCGATACGCTGTCGTCGTCATCCCCGCGTACCCCCAGTTATCGGTGTCGACTTCCTCGATCACGATATGGGTCAAGTGCGGGTCCTTGCCCAACACGCGCTGGAGGGTTTCGGTGATTTCGGAAATCACCTGGGCTTTCTGTTCCCGGGTGACGCCGTCTCGGGTAATTCGCACATTGACGAAAGGCATGTTGCACTCCTGCTGCTGAGAAAGTGCGCAGGAAGAATCCCACGCCGTTGAGGGCCCACTGTATTTATATGCCGCAGACTGATAAACAGGCCTTTGGAAACTTCAGTTGATACGCGGTGTAATGAATCATGAAGCGTCATTTCGAAGACCTGCAGTTGGGCAGCATAGAACTGTTCTGCCTGGCGGCGGAGGCGGGTAGCTTCACAGCGGCGGCGCAGTTGGCGGGGGTTACCCCGGCGGCGGTGAGTCGCTCGATCTTTCGCCTGGAAGAGCGCCTGGGCTCACGGCTTTTCGTGCGCACCACCCGCAGCATTCGCCTGACGGAAGCCGGCAAGACCTATTTCGAGCAATGCCGCCAGGCGTTGACGCAACTGGTCGAGGCACAACAGGAAATGATGGGCGCGCAATCGGTGCCGTCCGGACAACTGCGCATCAGCCTGCCCACCACCTACGGTCATCACCGCATCCTGCCCTTGCTGCCGGCCTTCCGGGCGCTGTACCCGCAAGTCAGCGTGGACCTGCACCTGAGCAATCGAAACATCGATTTTGTTGCCGAGGGGTATGACCTTGCCATCCGGGTGCGAGCCCAACCCGACTCGTCGATGATCGCCCGGCTGCTGGAAGACGCGAAACTGGTAGTGGTCGCGTCTCCTGACTATCTGCACAAGGCCGGCATGCCGCAGGTTCTTGAAGACCTGGACGAGCACGAATGCATCCAGTTCGAATTGCCCAGCAGCGGACGACGGATTTCCTGGTTGTTCAATGTCGAGGGCAAGGAAAAGGAGGTGTTCGGCGAAGGGGGTTACTGTTGTTCGGACGATGTGCTTGGTGGCGTGACGCTGGCCAAACATGGCGCAGGCTTGTTCCAGACTTACAAATTCATCGTCGAACAGGAACTCGCCAACGGGCAACTGGTGGAGGTGCTTGCGCCTTTCGCGGGTCGCTCACGGCCGTTCACCTTGCTCTATCCCCATGGCCGCTACGTGCCGCAACGGGTGCGCGCTTTTGTGGATTTTTTGCTGCAGTACCGGGAGCAGTGGGCCGCGGATTGAGGGGAAAAAACTACCGGTGAGGGGAGCAAACCGTCATGTGATTTTTAAGGCTGAAAATACATATCGATCGTTCCCACGCGGAGCGTGGGAACGATCAAAACAGATATCTCGTGGACCCGGTCAACCCGCTATCAGAACCGAAACGCCTGACGACCGATCAGCAGCCACTTGCCATTCTTCTGCTTCTGCCAGATCTGGAAGTTCTCGATTTCCGTTGGCACCACTTCAGTGCCCTTGAGCGCCTGGGCCGAGAAGTGATTGCGCACCAGGGCCACATCACCGGACAGGGTGATTTTCTGGTTCTGCATTTCCAGGGTCTTGAACGCACTCTTGCCCGTTTCAATGTCGGCGATGAAGGCTTTCTTGTCCTGGATGTTGCCGCTGGAGTGGCCGTAGGTCAGGTTTTCGGCAGCCAGTGCCTGGAGTTGTGGGATGTCTTTGTGCAGCATGGCTTGGGTCAAATGATCGACCGCCTGGGCCACTTCCTGCTCGGGCGATGTAGGGGCGGCCGCTGCGTAGCCGCTGAACAGGCACAAGAAGCTGATGACCAATGTCGCTTTTTTCATGGGGATTTCCTTGTTGTTGTAGGTATCAGGAACGCGAGCGATGGGTGCTCGTCGGTCATCGTACAACTAGGAGTGAGATGTTGGCAAACCAGCCGGGTGCATGGCTCAAGAGCGCTGACAATGTGGCGAGGGAGCAAGCTCTCATGGAACAAATTGCAACCATGTGATTTTTAAGGCTGAAAATACATATCGATCGTTCCCACGCGCCTGCGTGGGAATGTCGCCAGGGACGCTCCGCGTTCCGCTTCTGGAAGGTGACGCAGAGCGTCACGGGATGCATTCCCGCGCAGAGCGTGGGAACGATCAAAGTCCAATCGGTCTATGAGGAACCGCAGGAAAATATCGGGCAAGGTGCCATTTGATAACGCAACAAGTTGTAGCCGGTCAACTGTAGGAAAATTCCCCAAAGCATCCGCCAACGTATTATCTACGGCATGACCTCGTTTAATATCGATGAGGCCAAAGCGTCCCGTAAGGCACTGTATTTACACCAATACAGCCCCAAGAAATAACGAAGAAAAATCGCCCCGTTTAATTGCCATAAACATATCCAGCTCGACACGTTTAAATACATTCCACATTACGCCCTAAAGGCTACGAGACCTTGCGTCCTTACTTACGCATGCGTCAGAATCCGCCGGCTTGTGCGCTTTGCCCCGGGCCTCTATCGTTTACCTGCCACTGCCCATCAGTGGTCGGGTTTAGTCGCCCGGATGGTTTTAGTAAAGTGCGTAAGTACCATTCAGTCAGGTCATTCTATCCCTGTACTTGATGGTGGTTGTGCGCAGGGCGCCCCTGGGCGCGCCGGGCTTGCTAATTCCACCGGTCGACTAACCTGCGCACAGCCGCCACCCTTCTTTTAGTCGAGAAAGGTTGCGGCCCCAACTGAGGGAATTAGTTATATGTTCAAGGTTACTCCCAACCCCCCGGATATCGACTCGGTACTCTACGGCGACTCTCTCGACCCTGAAAAGTTGAAAGAGGCGGCAGACCGCGCGCTCAAGCACTACCTGAACCCCGGGGCAACGAAAACGCAGATGCAGCCCCGCAAGCCCTGCACGATCTTCACCATCGACGCAGCGGTGGATGACGAAACGTTGCTCGTTGAGGCGTGCGAATCCTTGGCATCCGCCAGCGTGATGGTCAGCGACCTCACCGATTTGACGGACGGCCCAAGACGCCAAACGATGCTGGTGCTGCAACGGGTCATCATGTTGGGTGAGCTAGCGGTCAATCGAGTACTGGATAACCACAAGCCTGGGTAGTCGCCAGGTAGTGTTGTGGGGGCGCCGCAAGCGCCCTCACAACCTAAGTCCGCGAAGCTCGGTGGAACGTTGGGTTCCGTCAGGCACTGCCAACCGCATGGGCCTTGTTGCTCCGCCTTCACAAGCCTTCCCGAACCGCCCCCCGAATCCCTTCCAGCAACATGGTGAACGCCGGGTTGTCGTTATCCTCGCGCCACACCAGGTGCAATTCGCTTTGCACCCCTTCGCCCAGGTCGATCTCGCGAAACACCACCTGCTTGAACACCACGCTGCTGGCGCAACGCGGCACCAGTGCCAGGCCCATGCCGGCGTTGACCAGCGCCAGGATCGTCAGCGACGACCCCAGCCATTGTACGAATTGCGGCGCGACCCGGGCCGAGCGCAGCATGCCGGTGAGCAGTTCGTTGAAGGGCGGGTAGGCGGCGTGGGAGTACATGAGGAACGGTTGGGCGTCCAGATCCTGGACGCTCACGGTCTCGGCGCTGGCCAGCGGATGCCCGGCAGGCACCGCCAGCACGAAGGGTTCGCGCACCAGGCATTCGGTGGCATAGCCGGTCTCCAGCAGCGGCGAGCGGACGATGCCCAGGTCGATGCGCCGGGCGCGCAGGGCTTCGTGCTGCTGGTAGGTGTTCATCTCCGCCAGGACGATTTTGACCTGGGGCTGTTTCAGCCGGGCCTCGGCAATCACCTTGGGCAAGAACTCGTATACCGCGCTGCCGACGAAGCTGATGGTCACCGAACCGATGTCGCCCTGGGCATAGCGCCGGGCGGCGATGGCGGCTTGTTGGGCCTGTTCCAGCAGGTTCTGCGCTTCGATGAAAAACGCCCGGCCGGCGGCCGTGAGCGCCACGCTGCGGGTGCTGCGGGTGAACAGCTCGACACCCAGGTGGTGCTCCAGCAATTGGATCTGCCGGCTCAGCGGTGGCTGGGTCATGTTCAGGCGTTCGGCGGCGCGACGGAAGTTGAGTTCGGTCGCCACGGTGGTGAAGCAGCGTAGCTGGGCCAGTTCAAACATTGATTCAATCCAGGTATCAATCAAGTGCCAAGTTAGATTAGACGGGAACAATCCGCTGCGTCCATCATCGTCCCGTTCCCCACAAAAATAATGATCGGGAGGCACCCTTGAATAACGTAACGGACTCCACCCATGACAGCACCCTGGCGCTCGCGGCGGCCAAGGTCAAACGTCATGTCCTGCCGCTGGTGGTGGTGATGTTCATCGTCAACTACATCGACCGGGTCAACATCGGCTTCGTGCGCAGTCACCTGGAAACCGACCTGGGCATCGGCGCAGCGGCCTACGGGCTCGGTGCCGGGCTGTTCTTCGTCGGCTACGCACTGTTTGAAGTGCCGTCCAACATGCTGTTGCAACGCTACGGCGCGCGGGCCTGGCTGACACGCATCATGTTCACCTGGGGCGCGGCGGCGATGGCCATGGCCTTTGTGCGCGGCGAGACCAGTTTCTATGTGCTGCGCTTCATCCTCGGCGCGGCGGAGGCGGGGTTCTTTCCCGGCATCATCTACTACTTCACCCAATGGCTGCCCGCCAACGAGCGCGGCAAGGCGATGGCGATCTTCCTCAGCGGCTCGGCCATCGCCTCGGTGATTTCCGGCCCGGTGTCCGGCGCCTTGTTGAATGTCAGCGGGATGGGCCTGCATGGCTGGCAGTGGATGTTCCTGATCGAAGGTTTCGCCTCCATCGTGCTGTGCGGGTTTGTCTGGTTCTGGCTGCAGTCGCACCCGAGCCAGGCGAAATGGCTGAGCGCTGGAGAGAAAACCGTATTGATCGCGGCCATCGCCGAAGAGCAACGGGCCCGGGAAGCGGCCCAGGTGATCAAGCCGTCGATGTTCAAATTGCTGGCCGACCGGCAGATCGCGCTGTTCTGTTTCATCTACTTTTCCATCGCCCTGACCATCTACGGTGCCACGTTCTGGCTACCGAGCATGATCAAGAAAATGGGCAACCTGGGGGATTTCCAGGTTGGTTTGCTCAACTCCATTCCATGGATCATTTCCATCATCGCGATGTACGGCTTTGCTGCCCTGGCCGGCAAATGGAAATTCCAACAGGCCTGGGTCGCGGTGACGCTGGTGGTCGCCGCGTTCGGCATGTTCATGTCCACCACCGGCGGGCCGATCTTTGCCTTCGTGGCGATCTGTTTTGCGGCGATCGGTTTCAAGGCGGCGTCGGCGTTGTTCTGGCCGATTCCCCAGGGCTACCTGGATGCGCGCATCGCGGCGGCGGTGATCGCCTTGATCAACTCCATCGGTAACCTCGGCGGCTTTGTCGCGCCGACGGCCTTCGGTTTCCTGGAGCAGACCACCGGTTCCATCGAGGGCGGCCTGTATGGGTTGGCCGCCACTTCGCTGGTCGCCGCCGTGGTGATCTTTTTCGCCCGCACCGCACCGAAGCGCGATACCCCGAACTCACTGTCCGGCCGGCCTGAAACCGTTGTCGAAGCCGATCAGTCGCAACCCCCCTCAAGCTTTGAAACCTGGCCCATCGGGAGCCGCTGTATGAAGATCAAACGCGTCACCGTCACACCCATCGCTTTTCGCGATCCACCTTTGCTCAACGCCAGCGGCATCCATGAGCCGTTCGCGTTGCGCTCGATCATCGAGATCGAGAGCGACAACGGTTACATCGGCCTCGGCGAGAGCTACGGCGATGCGCCGGCCCTGGCGATCCAGCAGCAGTTGCAGAGCCAGTTGATCGGCCTGGATCCGTTCAACCTCAACCAGTTGCGGGCTATCGTCCAGGCGACCGTCGCCGCGCAGAAACCGGTCAGCATTGCCGGTGCCGAACTGGCGCCGGGTTCCCACGCGAGCAAGGCGGTGAGCAATGCCTATTCGGCGTTCGAAGTGGCTTGCCTGGATTTGCAGGCCCATTACCTGAACGTGCCGCTGGTGGACTTGCTGGGCGGCGCGATTCGCGACGAGATTCCGTTCAGCGCCTACCTGTTTTTCAAGTACGCCGAGCACATCGACTCGCCGTACCCACCCGACAGTTGGGGCGAGGCGCTCAACGAAGAGCAGATCGTTGCCCAGGCCCGGCGGATGATCCAGGACTATGGCTTCAAGAGCATCAAGCTCAAGGCCGGCGCCCTCGATCCGGAGCATGAAGTCGCCTGCATCAAGGCGCTGAAACGGGCGTTTCCCGGCTACCCGTTGCGCATCGATCCCAATGGCAACTGGTCCCTGGAAACCTCGATTCGCATGGCCGAGCTGCTGGGGGATGACCTGCAGTATTACGAAGACCCGACGCCGGGGCTTGAGGGCATGGCCGAGCTGCACAAACGCACGGGGCTGCCGTTGGCGACCAATATGGTGGTCACCGATTTCGATGAGTTTCGCCGCAGCGTGGCGCAGGACAGCGTGCAGATCGTGTTGGCCGACCACCATTACTGGGGCGGCCTGCGCGACACCCAGGCCTTGGCGAAAATGTGCAGCACCTTCGGCCTGGGTGTGTCGATGCATTCGAACTCGCACCTGGGCATCAGCCTCATGGCCATGGCCCACGTGGCGGCCGCGGTGCCGAACCTGGACTACGCCTGTGACACCCATTACCCGTGGCAGGAGCCGGATGAAGAAGTGATCAAGGGCGGCAAGCTGCCGATTGTCGACGGCTGCGTGAAGATCACCCGCGCGCCGGGCCTGGGCTTGGAACTGGATCGGGATCAACTGGGCAAGCTGCATGAGCAGTTCCTCAGTTGCGGCATCCGCCAGCGCGACGATGTGCGGCAGATGCAGCGTTACCGGCCGGACTGGAAGACCGTCAAGCCGCGGTTCTGAAGTCACAAAAGCAACACGGTGGAAACCTGTGGGAGCGAGCTTGCTCGCGATAGCGGTGTATCAGTCGGCATCAATGTTGAATGATTCTCCGCCATCGCGAGCAAGCTCGCTCCCACAGGGTTGGTGGCCACCCAATGATCAACTGGCAGGACAACCGGCCCACACCCAAAGTACCGCCCCCCGTCGCAATAGCCGTCTTACACCCAAACTGCCGCGCCGGGCCGGCGCTGCCAAAGCATCCGCCAATTGCCTCCAAGGCAGCGTATGACGCGCCCGGGCGCCTTTCGATAATCGCCTCCGACATCCCGTCCCCTGTTGCGGAGCGCGCCATGCACAACAATAAAAATACCCGCCAACGTTTTTTGCCTGCGGTCATCGTAGGTGTTTCGAGCCTGGGCCTGATGCCTTGGGCCAGCGCCGAAATCATGCTGTACGACAAGGACCAGACCACCTTTTCCACCGACGGCTACATCAACGCCTTTTACGTCAACAGCGACGTGGACCGCGCGGGTGAGCAGTACGACCGTCGGCAGGCGCGGGTCAAGATGGGTTTCTTGCCCAACTACCTGGGCTTCAACATGGGCAAGCAGGTCGATGATCTCAAGCTCGGTGCCCGGGCCTCGTTCTGGGTGACCATCAACGACAGTGAAACCAACGGCACCGACACCGCCATCGACGTGCGCCAGTTCTACGGTACCGTGGCCAACCCGGAGTGGGGCGAAGTGCTGATCGGCAAGGACTTCGGCCTGTTTGCCCGCTCCAACATCCTGCTGGACGAGTTGCTCGCCGGTTACGGCCAGGTCAGTGACAGCCTGGGCTTGGTGGACGGCGGTGGCGTCTCGTTCGGCAACATCGGCAGCGGTTATCCGTACCCGTTCCCGACCTCGCAGATCACCTACCGCACGCCGGTGATGGAGGGCTTGCGCGTGGCGGTGGGGATCATGGACCCGGTGGATACCAACGACAACAGCGCCACGGGCAAGGCCTATCAGGAAAACCCGCGCACCGAGAGCGAGATCACCTATCAGTTCGACCTGGCTGGGGCGAAGATCTACAGCTGGCTCAACGGCAGCTACCAGACCTCGGACAACACCGACTCCACTGTCGAATCGGTCACTTCCAAGGGGCTGGGGTATGGCGTGCAGGCGAAGATGGGCGGGTTGTCGCTGACCGGCTCGGGGTTCCAGGCCAAAGGCATCAACCCGTTCTTCACCAACAACGCCGGTGAAGCCACCCTGCGCAATGTCGACAGCAAGGGCTACCTGTTACAGGGTTCCTACAAGCTGGGCAAGAACCGCCTGGCGTTGTCCTATGGCAAGACCGATGACGACGGCAACGGCGTGGTGGGCAGTGGCGCCGATTACGAAACCCGTGGCATAGCGCTGTTCCACGACATCAACGACAACCTCAAGCTCGTGGCCGAGTACAACCAGTTCGAAATCAACGGCCACGACACCAGCGCCCAGAACGAAGACACCGACACCTTTGCGGTGGGGGCGGTACTCACCTGGTAAGAGTTGGATCCTTTGGGTCCGACGCCGTCTGTGGGAGCAAGGCTTGCCCGCGATAGCCGCGCCGCGGTCGAACAGCAGAACCGCGTTATCGTTCATCGCGGGCAAGCCTTGCTCCCACAGGCCTTTGATATTGGGGGCTGCGCATCAGCCCCCCTTTTTTCAGTGTGACGTCCCCTCGGCGAACTCGATCTTGTTGCCGACGTTGTACTTGCCCGAAGGCTTGTTCATGGGCAGGCGCTTGATTTCCTTGAGGGTGTTGCTGTCGTAGACGATCAGCGCGCCATCGGTATCCCAGATACTCAGCAGCAGGTAGCGGCCGTCGCGAGTGAACTCGACGTGGGCGGCGGTTTTGCCGGGCATGGGTCGCAGGGTGTGGGCGATTTCCAGGGTCTGTTTGTCGATCAGGTGGATGGCATCGTTGTCCGGGCCGAAGAACACATCGGTCCAGGCGTAGCGAGAGTTGACGTGGCTGCGCAGGAAGAAACCCGGCCCGAGCGTGGGGATCTGCTTGATGACTTTCCAGGTGTCGAAGTCGATCACCGAAATCAGCCCCTTGCTGATGTTGGGCGTGGCGAACACCCAGTGCCCATCGCGCTTCCAATAGGTCCCCGAGCCCAGGTGCGGCATGCCAGGCAGCGCGATGTCGGTGACGATCCGCCCCGTGTCGAGGTCGATCACCTGGCCGCCCTGGGCCTTGCGCGAGGTGGCGAGCAACTGCCGGTAATCGGGCGAGAAGGAAAAATCATCGAGGTAATCCTCGGCCTCGATCCGCCTGGGCACAAAGTCCGGGCTCGGGCCGGTGGACAGTTCCCAGACCTCTTTCACATCTTTCAAGGCGACGATGAAGCTGTTGCGCGGCGGCGCGGTATAGACCGCACTGACCCGCGACGCCTGGCCGTCCAGCCCCACCGTTGCAATGGTCTTGACCAGTGACAGGTCGCGGGCATCCAGCACCACCAGGTTGCCGGGCAGGGTGTTGCCCACCAGCACCCAGCGCCCATCCTTGCTCACCGCCAGGTTGCGGGTATTGAGCCCGGCCCGCACTTCGGCGATGAGCGTGAGGTTGTGCAGGTCATACAGGCTGATCCAGCCATCCCGGGAGGCGAAATAGACGAAGCGTCCGTCCGGCGAAAACTTCGGTCCGCCATGCACCGCGAAATGTGAGGCGAAGCGCGCCAGGACCTCGAAGCGATCGCCGTCGACGATATCGACGTGATGATCGCCAGCCTCCACCACCACGAACAGGTTCAGCGGGTCGGCGTGGTGCTGGGGTTTATCGGGCAGGCTGGCGACATCCGCCAGCAGGCGATGGCTACGGCGAGTGTCGTCCTCGCTCCAGGTCGGTTCGACCGCGGGTGGGCGCTGGAGATAGTGGGTCAAGCCATCGATCTGCGCAGGCTCCAGCACCGCACCGAACGCCGCCATCTGGCTGGCCGGGCGGCCATTTTCGATCACCTGGCGGATTTCGTCGGGCTTGATCCGACTCAGGCTCTGGGGCAACAGCGCCGGCCCGGCGCCGCCGATGCGGTTCACCCCGTGGCATTGCTGGCAGTGTTGCTGGTAGTTCTGTTCGGCCAACGCCAGGTCCGGTTCAGATGCCGGGGCGCCGTGGGCGGCACCGATCCACAGCAATGGGGCAAGCCAGCCGATTCTCATGAGGCCACCCTCGCGATATTTGGCTGGAGCGGTAGGGCCGGGTGCAGGCGGGCCGGATGCTCCAATACCTGATGGGCAAACAAGCCAACCACCTTGCCGATCACCGTCAAGGTCGGCAGCCCTTCGGCGCAGGCCAGCGCCATCTCCGGCAATTGCTGGAGGGTGCCGCGCAGGACCTGCTGGTCGGGGCGCGTGCCGTTGCTGATCAGCGCCGCCGGCGTATCAGCCGCCAGGCCCGCCGCTATCAGTTGTGCGGCGATGGTGCCGAGGTTCGACAGGCCCATGTAGAACACCAGGGTCTGGCTGTCATCCGCCAGGCTTTGCCAGGGCAGATTCAAGTCGCCTTCGCGTTGCAAATGACCGGTGATGAAGCGACAGGAATTGACCAGGTCGCGATGGGTCAGGGGAATGCCGGCATAGGTGCTGCAACCGGCCGCGGCGGTGATACCTGGCACGACTTGGCAATCGATACCGCGGGCCAGCAGATACTCCAGCTCCTCGGCGCCACGACCGAAGATGAACGGATCACCACCCTTGAGTCGTACCACCCGTTGTCCCTGGTCGGCCAGGTCGGCCAGCAGTTCGTTGATCTGTGGCTGGGGCAGGCTGTGGCAACCGGCGGCCTTGCCGACGTAGTGCCGGGCGCAGGTCAGCGGAATCAGGCTGAGCAATTGCGGGCTGATCAAGCGGTCGTAGACCACCGCGTCGGCCTGCATCAACAGGCTCCAGGCGCGCAATGTCAGCAGGCCCGGGTCACCGGGGCCGGCGCCGACCAGGGCGACTTCACCCGATCTGAAGGGCGATTGCAGGGCAGCGGGCAAAACGATGGAGGCAGGCATGGGACTTCCTTGGTTCGGTATCAGGTTCGCCGTCGGTTGATCAGGCGCAGGGCATCGCAACGCTGGGGATCGCGTGCAAGCCGATTTCTTCGTCGCTGAGGTGGCAGCCAGGGTCCTGGCCCCACAGGTCGCCGTCGGCCCAGGCCCGGGTACGGGTATTGCCGTTGCAGATCGCCAGCCAGCGGCATTGCCCGCAGCGACCGCCCACGGCCCGGGGGTGTTCGCGCAGTTTCAGCAGCAGGGCATCGGGGCGATCGAGCCAGAGTGTCTTGAATGGCGTCTTGCGGACATTGCCCACCGAGTGCTGCCACCAGTACGTATCGGGGTGAACCTCGCCGGTATTGTCGATGTTGGCGATGCCGCTACCCGACGCGTTGCCGCCCCAGGCCCGCAGCATCTGCTCCAGTGCGGCGTAGTGTTGGGGCAGGCGCCGGGCGACCCATTGCAGCAGCAGGATCGCGTCGGCGTCGTTGTTGCCGCTGACGAAGTCACTGTCGCGGCCCTGTTCGATGTCGCGCCAGGCCCGCTCGAAGATCAGGGTCATGGCCTCGCGGCTCATCTGCTGATGGGCATCGAGCTTGCGACTGCGCTTGCCCCGGCCGCTGTAGTTGAGGTGCGACAGGTAGAATTTCTGTACGTCGTACTCATTCATCAAGTCCAGCAAGCGTGGCAACTGGGCATGGTTCTGCTGGGTGAGGGTGGTGCGCAATCCGACCCGGATGCCTTGTTCGCGGCAGAGCCGGATGGCCGCCATGGAGCTGGCGAAACTGCCCTTGAGCTGGCGGAATTCATCGTGGGTCGCTTCCAGGCCATCGATGCTGATGCCCACGTAATCGAAGTTTGCCGCCGCAATCTGTTCGATATTGGAAGCGTCGATCAGCGTGCCGTTGGTGGACAAGGCGAGGAAAAAACCTTTGTCGCGGGCATAGGCGCTGAGTTGGAACAGGTCCTCGCGCAACAGCGGTTCGCCGCCGGACAGGATCAACACGCGCACGCCGGCATCGTGCAGGTCGTCGATGACCTGAAGCGCCGCCGGAGTGTCCAGTTCATCGCGAAACACGCTGTCGGCCGACGTTGCATAGCAGTGCTTGCAGGTCAGGTTGCAGCGCCTGAGCAGGTTCCAGATCACCACCGGCGGGCGGCTGCTGCCCGGTGGCGCGACACGTGGGGCGGGGCAATGCCCGGCCAGGGCTCGCAGGTAATGGCTGATCCTCAACATAAGGCGCTCCTTCGATTTCGATCGATGTCCGAGTTCAGCGCGGCTTATTCCCGCTTTGTGGGAGCAAGCCTTGGTGGGAGCAAGGCTTGCCCGCGATGAAGCCGATGCGGTCCTTCATAAAACCGACGCATCTGTTTCGCGAGCAAGCTTTGCTCCCACAGGCGAAAGGCGCAGGCCGGTTTTTTCAGGATGCGGCTGCTCACCAGCATGTCGTCGGCGGCGCAGGCGTCCCCCAGCAGGTAGCGCAAGTGTTCGCGGTAGCTGTCGATTTCTTCGCGGCTGCGGCCATGGACCATGGCGAACAGGTTGTAGCGCCAGCCGGGCTGGCGCGGGCGCCGGTAGCAGTGGCTGACGAAGGGCTGCGCCCCCAGCAGGGCGCCGAGACGCGAGATGTCGGCATCGGCCACGTCCCAGACCGTCATGCCGTTGTGGCGATAGCCCAGGCGATAGTGATTGGGCACGGCGGCAATGCGGCGGATCGCGCCTTCGGCCTGCAGGCGCTTGAGCAGGTCGAGGGTGGATTCCACGCTCAGTTCCAGTTGCTCGGCCAGCCAGGCCCAGGGGTCTTCAAGCAAGGGCAGGCCAGCCTGGGTCAGTTCCACCAGGCGCAGGGCCAAGGGCGTTTCATCCAGCCGTGGCGGCGCTTGCCACAAAGACTCAGACGGGGAAATACAGGCCGACATGGTAGGTCTCCTCTTTGGGCAGGTTCAGCGGCACCAGGCCGGTCAGGTGTTCGATGCGCAGCAGGGTGTCGTCGATCGCCTGTTCGCTGGGGCAGGCGAGCACGAACCACATGTTCCAGGTGTGCTCGCGGCGGTAGTTGTGGGCGACCTCGGGCATCTCCGCGAGGAGCTCGGCGATGGCCTCGAAGCGCGGCTCGGGCACCGCCAGCGCCGCCAGGGTGAACGCACCGCCCAGGCGATCGATGTCGAACATCGGGCCGAAGCGGGTGAGCACACCGTCGTTGAGCAGCTCATGCAGGCGGTCGAGCAATTCGCTACTGCTGCTGTCCAGCTCCTGGGCAAGGGCCTGCCAAGGGTGGCGCACCAGCGGCAGGCCCAGTTGCAGGCGATTGATCAGGCGGCGGTCCAGGTCATCCATCGATACGGGCTCCGGCCGGGGCGGCGAAACGTCCGCCGCATTGCTTGAACAGGTGCGTGCTGAACAGCAACTGGTGGGGCAGGTCGTCCAGCAGATGTTCTTCAAGCAGCGCCTGGACATGGGCCTCGACACGGTCACGCTGGCGACCGTGGATCATGCAGAACAGGTTGTATTGCCACTGGGGCAGGCGCCTGGGGCGTTGGTAGCAAAGGCTGATGCCCGGGGTTTGCCCGAGGCGACGGCCGACTTCATCGACCAAGGCGTCCGGCACGTCCAGCACCAGCATGGCGTTGGCGGCAAACCCCAAGGCGCGATGGTTGACGACCAGGCCGACACGGCGGAACAGCCCCTGTTCATGCCAATGCTGCACCTGCTCGAGCACCTGTTGCTCGCTGGCCTCGATCTGCTCGGCCAGGGCCTGGAAGGGACGCGATGTCAGGGGCAGGCCGGTTTCCAGCAAACGGCGCAGTGCCAGTGACTGTTGTTCGCTCAGGGCGTTTTTCATGGGGTGGCCTCCAGGGCAAAGCCCAGGTCGATGCGGTAGGCGGTCAGCATGGGCAGGTCCAGTGGCGTGAGACCGGTGTCGTTCTCCAGTTCCTGGAGGATGTTTTCCAGGTGGGCGCGGTTGGGGCCGGTCAGCACGAACCAGAGGTTGTAGCGATGTTCGCGGGCATAGTTGTGATTGACTTCCGGGTATTGGCTGACGCGTGCAGCCACTTGGTGCAAGCGCTCTTCGGGCACTGCCAGGGCGGCCAGGGTGCTGGCCCCGGCTCGGGTGTGTTCGAACACCGGGCCGACCCGCGACAAGGTCCCGGCCACTTGCAGGTGTTGCAGGCAGTCGATGACCTGGGCTTCGCTGCAGCCCAAGGTCTCGGCCATGGCCCGATAGGGCTCGGCGCACAACGGCAGGCCATGCTGGAATTGATCGATCAGGCGCCGGGCCAGTGAGCTGGAAGTCATGGTCAGTACCCCGGCTTGTGCGCGCGACTGCTGAAGAAAATGCCGCTCGGGCTCAGGGCCGGCAGGCTGTTCAGGCGTTCGAGGCGATAAGGATCCCAGACCTGCACCTGACCACCATCCCGGGCGGACAGCCACAGTTGGTCACCTCGCGCGGTGAACTCCATGTGCAGCACCGCAGGGCCTGGCCGCAGGTCGGCGACGATGGCGTGGGTCTGGGTGTCGATGACCTGGACGCGGTCGTTGTCCGGGTAGGCGAAGTTGACCCACAACTGCCGGCCGTCCGGTCGCGCCGTGACGAACACCGGTTGGCCGGCCACGGCAATGGCGTCGGTCTGTTGCCAATCCTGGGCGTTCATCACCAACACCTGGTGATGCCCGACGGCAGGCACGAAGGCTTGCTGGTCGGCCAGGGCCCAGCCTTCCAGATGCGGCATCTTGTACACCGGGAGCCGCTCCTGGCCGCGGCCGTAATGCCCCAGTACCCGTTTCACCCCGCGCTCCGGGTGCCAGAGATCGAGTTGGGCCATGCCGTCTTCACCGAACAGCCCGGCCATGTAATAACGCCCGTCCGGGGTGATCAGGGCATCGTAGGGTTGCTGGCCGATGGCGGTGAAACGCTCGATGCGCGGGGTGAGGCCGAGGCTGAAGTCGGCGGTCCAGATCTCGCCAGTGTCGAACAGGCTGAACACGAAGCGTTGCCCTGGCGCGTCCACCAAGCCGACCACCCGTGAGCGCTTTTGGCCGCCGGGCAACGGCGTGGCGGGGATGTCGGCGACCTGTTCCAGGGTCTGGGCATCGAATACCTTGACGCCGCCAGGCTCGTAGTTGGAGACGGCGATCAGCTTGCCGTCCTGGCTGATTGCACCGCCGATGCTGTTGCCGCCCTGGATGATGCGCCGCTCGATGCGCGCGGTCAGCAGGTCGACTTTGCTCAGGCCACCATCGCGACCGAACACGTAGGCGTAGCGCTGGTCGCGGGAGAACACCACCGAGGCGTGGGACAAGTCGCCCAGGCCTTCGACGCGGCCCAGGGCGGTGCGGGTGTCGCTTTCAATGATTTGCAGGCTGCCGGTGGCGCGCTCTACCACCAAGCCCAAATCGCCGGTGCCGCGCAACGGTGTCTGGGCGCAACCGCAGAGCAGCAGGGCGATGGCGGTGGAGGAGAGCAATGAACGGATCATGAGGCGGGTTTTCCTTGAAGGAGCCGGTCCACCAGCCAGCGAATGTCGTCGGGCGCAAGCAACGGTGCCCAACCGGGCATGGCGCTGCCGGGCCGTCCGAGGGTGACGGTGGCGATGAGGCTGTCGCGGGATTTTCCGGCCAGGGCTTCGTGGGTCAGGGGTGGGCCGAGGCCGCCGGTCATGTACAGGCCGTGGCAGGCGCCACAATCCTGGTCCAGCAGGTGTTGCAGTTGGGCCTGGCGCTGGCTGTCGGGAGCGGCCAGCACGCAGGAGGAGAAAACAAAGAGGAGGGTGGTTATCAAGGTTGCAGAGCTGTGTCGTTCCATGACGTCCTCCTGATCAAGAAATAAAGTTGGGCGCGGCTCCTGTGGTGAGGGGATTTATGTGGGAGCAAAGCTTGCTCGCGAAACAGCCGCCTTGATCTCTGAAAGACTGCATCGCCCCCATCGCGGGCAAGCCTTGCTCCCACATAAATCCCCTCGCCACAGGGATGTGCTCCTTGAGCGTTATTTAAGGGTCAAGACCCACGCAGCCAGGATCTTGGCTTCTTCTTCCGTCACGGGGTTGGCCGGCATCGGCATCGGTCCCCAGTTGCCTTGCGTACCTTCCTTGATGTGCTTGGCGAGCAGGTCTTGCGCTCCAGGGACGCTGGCGTTTTTCGCCGCGACGTCCTTGAGTGCCGGGCCAACCACCTTGGTGTCGATGGAGTGGCAGGCCGCGCAGGGCTTGCTCTTGAACAGCGTCGGGCCGTCTTGGGCCAACGCCGGCAGGCTGTAGGCGGCAGTCAAGGCCAAGGCAATCAGAATAGGCTTCATGGTTTTTCCTCTTATTGATGGGGCTCAATAGATGTCGTGTTGGGTGTTGTAGACGTTGAATTTCCCGGTCGGGGTGATCAGGCGCTTGTCCTTGATCACGTTCTTGACCTTGAGGGTCTTGTCGTCGATCACCACCAGCGCCGACTCGTCTTCCTGGCCACTCCAGACCGAGAACCAGACCTCGTCACCGGCCTTGTTGTATTCCGGTTGCACCACACGCAGCGCGCCTTTCTTGATACCGGCGTACTCGGCAATCGGCAGCACGGTGTAGCCGGCGTCGAGCTTGTCGATGTCGAACACCGCTACCGACTGGCTGAGCTTGGCGTCGGGGCTGAGGGTGGTGTCGACATACAGGTGACGGGACGCGGGGTGAGTCTTGATGAACAGCGAGCCGCCGCCCTGGCCCTGAAGCGTACTGACCTGTTTCCAGGCGTATTGCGGGTGATTGACCGGGTCGGTGCCGATCAGCGAAACCCCGGCATCGCCCAAGTGGCTGGTGGCCCAGACCGGTCCGTAGAGTGGGTGGTTGAAGTTGGCGCCGCGTCCCGGGTGCGGGGTCTTGCCAACGTCCACCAGGGCGGTGAGCTTGCGCTCCTTGGAGTCGATCACCGCGACCTTGTTGGAGTTGTTGGCGGCCGTCATGAAGTAGCGATGGCTGCTGTCCCAACCGCCGTCATGCAGGAACGGCGCGGCGTCGATGCTGGTGATGGTGAGGTTCTTGATGTCCTGGTAATTGACCAGCATCACCTTGCCGGTTTCCTTGACGTTGACGATGAACTCCGGCCATTCGTGGGAGGCGATGATGGCCGCGACGCGAGGCTCGGGATGGTATTGCTGGGTGTCGACAGTCATGCCGCGCGTCGAGACGATCTGCTTGGGCTCCAGGGTCTCGCCGTCCATGATGGTGAACTGCGGCGGCCAGTACGAGCCGGCGATGGTGTACTTGTCTTCGTAGCCTTTGAACTTGGAAGTCTCCACCGAGCGCGCTTCGATGCCCACCTTGATTTCCGCGACCTTGGTCGGCTCCTTCGGCCACAGGTCGATCATGTCGATCTTGGCGTCCCGGCCGATCACCAGCAGGTAGCGGCCCGACGCAGAGATGCGCGAGATGTGCACCGCATAACCGGTGTCGATCAGCTTGACGATCTTCTTGCTGTCGCCGTCGATCAGGGCAATCTTGCCGTCGTCGCGCAGGGTCACCGAGAACAGGTTCTGCAGGTTGAGGGTGCTGATCTGCTTGGTCGGCCGGTCTTCGGGTTTGACCAGCAGTTTCCAGGTCTTGCGGGTTTCCGCCATGCCCCATTCCGGTGGGGTCGGTGGGGTGTGCTGGATGAACTTGGCCATCACCGTGATCTGGTCTTTGGTCAAGGCATTGGACGTGCCCCAGTTCGGCATGCCGGCGGCCGAGCCGTAGGTGATCAGCGCCTCCAGGTAGGCCTGGCCGCGCGATTGGGTGATGTCGGGTGTCAGCGGCTTGCCGGTGGCGCCTTTGCGAAGCACACCGTGGCAACCGGCGCAGCGCTGGAAGTAGATTTCCTTGGCCGTGTCGAAGTCGGCCTGGCTCAGGTCGGGCGCGCCTTCGGTCTTGACCACGCGGGGTTGTTCCGGCGCAGCGGTTTGGTCGGCGAAGGCGTGGGGGGTGGCCAGCGCTGTACACAGCGCCGTGACCCGCAGGGCCCACGATTTTTTGTGGCTGATCAGCATTCCATTTCTCCTCAGGCGTGACCCGCGCTGCGCTGTAATTGACGTTCGGCGCGCAGGTTCTTGGTGCGGTGCAAGGCTATGCCCAGGCCGGTGGTTAGCCGCTTGACGGCGATCAAGTTTGCCGGCCGCAGCCCTTGCCAGGTTGTCGCAGGGCACCGTAGCGTGGCCTGCAATCGTGTTGTCTGATCAGGCCTTGCCATGAACGCTATCCACACTTTGCAGCACCCCGATGAACCCTTTTATCAACCCCAGGACAACGAGCAGGCGATGTTCGAACAGGCCTGGCATCACGGCATGCCGGTACTGATCAAAGGCCCGACCGGCTGCGGCAAGACCCGTTTCGTCCAGCACATGGCCCACCGCCTGAAACTGCCGCTGTACACCGTGGCCTGCCACGATGACTTGAGCGCGGCCGACCTGGTGGGCCGTCACCTGATCGGCGCCCAGGGCACCTGGTGGCAGGACGGGCCCTTGACCCGGGCGGTGCGCGAGGGTGGCATCTGTTATCTGGATGAGGTGGTCGAAGCGCGCCAGGACACGGCCGTGGTGTTGCACCCGCTGGCCGATGATCGTCGGCAGTTGTACCTGGAACGCACCGGCGAAGTGCTGCAGGCGCTGCCGTCCTTCATGTTGGTGGTGTCGTACAACCCCGGTTACCAGAACCTGCTCAAGGGCATGAAGCCCAGCACTCGCCAGCGTTTCGTGGCGATGCGCTTTGGCTATCCAGCCGTGGCCGATGAAGAGCGCATCGTCGCCCGCGAGGCGGGGGTCGATCTGGCCCTTGCGGCCCAGGTGGTGCGATTGGGGCAGGCGCTGCGCCGGCTCGATCAGCATGACTTGGAGGAAGTTGCCTCCACGCGCCTGTTGATTTTTGCCGCGCGCATGATCGGCTCTGGGATGGACCCGCGCCAAGCCTGCCTGGCGTGCCTGGCCGAGCCATTGAGTGACGACCCGCAGACCGTCGCCGCGCTGATGGATGTGGTCGATGTCCACTTTGGCTGAAGCGGTTGCCGTGCCCCGGCGGTTGCCCGGGGACCTGGCGATGTGGTTTTTCATCCTCGCCGAGTTGTCGGTGTTCGCGTTGTTGATCCTGACGTTCGCCGTCGCCCAGGCGTTGTACCCGCAGACTTTCAGCGAAGGCCGGCAATTGCTGGACCGCTCCACGGGCCTGGCGATGACCCTCAGCCTGCTGACCGCCGGCCTGTTCGCCGCATTGGCCCAGGAGCAAGTCAGGCAGGACCGGCCGCGTCGAGCCGCGTCGTTGTTGAGTGTGGCGTTGTTGCTTGCCTGCGGTTATGTGGGGATCAAGCTCACGGAGTACGCCCATCTGTTGGCGAACGGTCTGGGGATGGAGCACAACACGTTCTTCACCTTGTACTGGATCCTTACCGCGTTCCACTTCCTGCATGTGCTGTTGGGCATGGTGATCCTCGCCTGGCTGGCCGAGGGTTGTCGGCGACGTCGTTATGGATCGCAGCGCAACAGTGGGCTGGAATCCGGCGTGCTGTATTGGCACATGGTCGATCTGGTCTGGGTGCTGCTATTCCCGGTTGTCTACATCCTTGATTGAGCGGAGGTGCTCATGTCGGCTTCCCGTGTCTTGATTGCTTGCTGGATGACGCTGGCCGTGCTGAGCACCGGCACCGTTGCCCTGGGCCAGATCGCGGCTACCGGACTGGTGTCCATCGCCATCCTGGTGATCGCGGTGACCAAGGCCTGGCTGATCGCCGACGGCTTCATGGAGCTGCGCCATGCGCCGCGATTGTGGCGGCGGTTGGTGTTGAGCTGGGCGGCGCTGCTGGCGACGGTGATCGGGCTCGTCATTTCATTCACGATCTGACCCTGCAAACACAAACCCTGTGGCGAGGGGATAAATCCCCTCGCCACAAAAGCTCATCTGCCTTTCGGGCTGTGTTGGAACAACCCACCAAAACCATCGGAGATTCTTGATCGCCATCAAGCGGTTTCCGACCCCGCGCTTCCTAGAATGAACACGCCAAGCAATGAGGAAGTGACCATGTCAGATACCTTCACCAAAGGCATGGCCAGGAATATTTATTTCGGGGGAAGCATCTTCTTCTTCCTGATATTCCTGGCCCTGACCTACCACACGGAACAGACCTTTCCAGAACGCAGCAACCAGGCGCAATTGACGGAATCGGTGATACGCGGCAAAGGCGTCTGGGAGCGCAACAACTGCATCGGCTGCCATACCCTGCTGGGCGAGGGCGCGTACTTTGCGCCGGAGCTGGGCAACGTGGTCAACCGCCGCGGCGGCGATGAAGCCTTCAAGCCGTTCCTGCAGGCCTGGATGAAAATGCAGCCGCTGAACGTTCCGGGTCGTCGGGCCATGCCGCAGTTCAACCTGAGCGAGCAGGAAGTCGACGACATCGCCGAGTTCCTCAAGTGGAGCTCGAAAATCAATACCAATGGCTGGCCGCCAAACAAGGAGGGCTGAGAGATGAGCATGGCTAATCCGCATCTGAAATTCGCCTCGCAGGCCGTCGCCAAACCCTACTTCGTGTTCGCCCTGATGCTGTTCCTGGGGCAAGTGTTGTTCGGTTTGATCATGGGCCTGCAATACGTGGTCGGCGACTTCCTGTTCCCGCTGATCCCTTTCAACGTGGCCCGCATGGTCCACACCAACCTGCTGATCGTCTGGCTGCTGTTCGGCTTCATGGGCGCGGCGTATTACCTGATACCGGAGGAGGCCGACCGCGAACTGCACAGCCCGAAACTGGCGCTCGTGCTGTTCTGGGTGTTCGCCGCCGCAGGTGTGGCGACGATCCTGGGCTACCTCTCGGTGCCTTATGCGACGCTGGCGAAATTCACCGGCAACGACTTGCTGCCGACCATGGGCCGCGAGTTCCTCGAGCAGCCGACCATCACCAAGATGGGCATCGTGGTGGTGTGCCTGGGGTTCCTCTACAACATCGGCATGACCCTGCTCAAAGGTCGCAAGACCACGGTCAGCATGGTGATGATGACCGGGCTGATCGGCCTGGCGGTGTTCTTCCTGTTCTCTTTCTACAACCCCTCGAACCTCGCCCGCGACAAGTTCTACTGGTGGTGGGTGGTGCATCTTTGGGTCGAAGGCGTCTGGGAACTGATCATGGGTTCGATGCTTGCCTTCGTCCTGATCAAGATCACCGGCGTGGACCGCGAAGTGGTCGAGAAGTGGCTCTACGTGATTATCGCCATGGCGTTGATCACCGGGATCATTGGCACCGGCCACCACTTCTTCTGGATCGGCGCGCCTGAGGTCTGGTTGTGGGTAGGCTCGATCTTCTCGGCGATGGAACCGCTACCGTTCCTGGCCATGGTGGTCTTCGCCTTCAGCATGGTGAAAAACCGTCGTCGGCAACACCCGAACCGCGCCGCCACGTTGTGGGCCAAGGGCACCACGGTTACCGCGTTCTTCGGCGCGGGTGTTTGGGGTTTCCTGCACACCCTGGCACCGGTCAACTACTACACCCACGGTTCGCAACTGACCGCGGCCCACGGTCACCTGGCCTTCTACGGTGCCTACGCAATGATCGTGATGACGCTGATCAGCTACGCCATGCCACGCTTGCGGGGCTTGGGTGAAGCGGCGGACGAGCGTTCGCAGCGCCTGGAGATCTGGGGCTTCTGGTTGATGACCTTGTCGATGGTGATGATCACCTTGTTCCTCACCGCAGCCGGCGTGGTCCAGGTGTGGTTGCAACGCTGGATGACGGATGGCAGTGCCTTGCCATTCATGGCCACGATGGATCATTTGAAGCCGCTGTTCTGGGCGCGACTGGTCAGCGGCGTCGGGTTCCTGGCCGGGTTGCTCTGCTACCTGTTCAGCTTCCGTCAACGTGGCCGTGCGGCCCTGCGCGCACCGGCGGCGGTGGTGCCTTCGTAAGTCATCACAACTACTGAGCCGGACTTATTTGTGATGAGAGGATTTATGTGGGAGCAAGGCTTGCCCGCGATGGGGGCGATGCGATCTTTCAGAGATCAAGGCGCCTGTTTCGCGAGCAAGCTTTGCTCCCACATGAATCCCCTCTCCACAATGGGTTCGGCTTAAGAGGAGATAACCATGGCATTCACCCTCGAGCTGGAAGAATGGGTCGGCAGTGTCTGGCACCGTTTCATCACCCGTCGGGCCAGTGTCGATTTTCCTGAGGCCCGGGTCGAGCTGGTCCCCCGGCAACGCTCGTTGCAGGTGCTGTTTCGCGCCACCGGCGGTGCGCCTCACCTGGGGGTGGAAGCGGTCAGCGACCGCGATTTGCTGCTGCGTCGCAACCTGTTGCAGCAGATCGCCGGCACCTGCAAGCAAGTGCCCCTGGCCTGTTGTGACGGCGATAACTTGCGGCTGCCGGCGAGCCTTGCGGCGTTTCCCGATGTCGGGCTCAACGAAGAGCTGTATCGCTGGCTCGCGCTGTTGGCCGCGCAGTCGGGGCCGATGAAACACTGGGGCAGGGACAATCAGTGCTGGACCCTGGCGGTGTTGAAGCGCTACCCGGCGCTGCGCCCTCGCTACCGGCGACTGGTGGACGCGCACCTGTCCCTGCGCCCCGATCCGGCCACGCTCAACCCGGCCGAAGCCGCCCTGGAGCGGGCGCTGTGCCAAGCCTTGCGCGAACCGGGCAGTGTCGAACATTTTCCACGCAGCGAGCGGGCGGCCTGGCCGTTGCCGCTGTGGCTATACCCACCCCAACACCTGGCCAATCCCCAGGCCGCCAACCTTGAGGAGTCCGAGCAATACCTGGCCACACCCCCCGGTGAACAGCAGGGCGGGCGCAAGCGCGCCGAGCGAATCGACGACGCCACCCGTGACGGTGGGCTGCTGATCGTGCGCCTGGAAAACCTGTTCAGTTGGACCGAACACGTGGACCTGGATCGCTGGGCGGATGACAGCGAAGACCCGGACGCTGCCCGCGTCGCCGAGGATCTGGATCAGTTGACCCTGTCGCGCACCCGCTTGCGCAAGGGCGGTGGTTTGAAACTGCACCTGGACCTGCCTCCGGCCGATGTAGATGACATCCCGTTGGGCGCAGGCATCCTGTTGCCGGAATGGGATTACCGCAAACAACGACTGCAGGACGACTTCGTCAGCCTGCAAACCTTCACCCCTCGCGATTGCCAGCCCCAGCCGTTGCCCGCACGCCTGCGAAGCTCGGCCCAGCGTTTGCGTCGCCAGTTCGAACACTTGCGCAACGATCGTCAATGGTTGCGCCAGCAAACCCAAGGCTCGGAACTGGACCTGCAAGCCTGGCTGGACTTTCATGTCGAGCGCCAGCACGGCCAGTGCAGCGAACGCGGACTGTTCATGGACCAGCGCCAGACTCGCCGCGACCTGGCCTGCCTGCTGCTGGCCGATTTGTCGATGTCCACCGATGCCCACCTCAACGACGAGCACCGGGTGATCGACGTGATCCGTGACAGCCTGTTGCTGTTCGGCGAAACCCTGTCGGTGCTGGGGGATGATTTCGCCTTGTACGGGTTCTCTTCCTTGCGCCGCCAGCAGGTGCGCATGCATGAACTCAAGGCCTTCAACCAGCGCTACGACGATCACACCCGCGGACGGATCCAGGGCCTCAAGCCCGGTTACTACACGCGCATGGGCGCGGCGATCCGCCAGGCCACGCAACGGTTGGCGGGCTGCAAGCGGCGGCGCAAATTGTTGTTGCTGCTCAGTGACGGCAAGCCCAATGACCTGGACCTGTACGAAGGACGCTACGGTGTGGAAGACACCCGCCAGGCAGTGCTGGAAGCCCGGCGCCAAGGGCTGACGCCGTTCTGCATTACCATCGATCGCGAAGCGGGGGATTACCTGCCGTACATGTTCGGGGCCAACGGCTACACCTTGATTCGCCAGCCCGAGCAACTGCCGCTGCGTTTACCGCAGTTGTACCGGCAATTGACTCAGGATTGAGGGTTCAGACGATGTCGCGGGGCAGCCAGAAGAACATGACGATGCAGAAGATCGTCAAGCCGACACAGAACCAGGTGAAGCGCCGCAACCGGCGCTCGCTGGCCTTTGCGGCCTCGACTGGCAGGGGCATGCCGCACTGGCGACATTCGGTTTCGTGTATCGGGTTGGCTTGTTGGCAATACAGGCAGGTGGGCTGTGTAGTCATTCGAACTGTTCCAGGCGCAGGCGATCGAGAATGGCGATCTGGCGACCGTCCTGGGTGATGATTTTTTCATCGATCAGGCGCCGGATGATCCGCGAGAAGGTTTCCGGCTGGATCGACAAGTGCCCGGCGATCAACTGCTTGGCCATCGGCAATTCGAACTGGCTGTCCACGGTTTGCAGGCGCACCAGTTGCGTCAGCAGGTAGCGCACCACGCGGTGGGTGGCGTTCTTCAGCGACAGGGTTTCAATCTCGTTGACCCGTTGGTGCAGGCGCACGCAGAGCTTGCCGAGCAAGGCGAAGGTCAGCCGGCTGTTGCTTTGCAGCAGACGCATGTACGTGGCGTTGGACAGCCGGTACACCTGGGTCGGGCCGACGGCTTCGGCGGACGCGACGTAGTTGGGGGTGTCCATCAGCATCATGGCTTCAGCGAAAGTCTGGCGCTCGCCGATCACCTCGAAGACCTTTTCCTGGCCATCCGGGGTCAGCCGGTAGATTTTCACCGCGCCGGAAATCACGAAGTAAAACGCCTGCGCCGGCTCTCCCTGGCGAAACAGCGGATCGCCCCTGTCGATGTTCAGCAATTGGCTGTTGCTCATCAATTCGTTGAGCTCTTCTTCGTTCAAAGGCTCGAACAGGTGATGGCTGCGCAGAATCTGGTGATGGACGCGGTGGAGCACCATGGCATGGAATCCTTGTAATAGCGAAAAGGTGATCGGGGTCAGACCAGGCTCAGGGACAGGCCGCTGGCCAGCGCCACGACGCAGGAGAGCAAGACGAACCAGGTAAGCGGCAGAACGACGGATTTCATGGATGACCCCGACAAGAAAGGTGATGCCGTGCCTGAGCAAGAGACGGGCCATGCCTGCGGGCGTTGATTCGTGGGGCGTTGGGGATGAGATGGGTAAAAATGACCCTGACCTGACAGGGTTAAAATAACCATGAAAGGGTGTTAAATACCCTATGAACTATAGTCCCTGTGGGAGCGAGCTTGCTCGCGATGACGGTAGCACACCCGACATCAATGCCTGCTGACCCAGCGCTATCGCGAGCAAGCTCGCTCCCACAGGGGGCAGAGGTGTTTTGTTGGGAGGCTTGACCCGGTCCGGCAAGCCCCTTGCAAGTACCTGTTCGAGACGGGAGGTTGCCGATGAACTGGCTTGATCTGAGACAAGGCCAGTCAGCGTCGATAGCCGATCATTCGAACCCTGATTTGTCGTACCTCGCTGGCGGTTCAGCGAGGCAAAGGAGTGGTGTATGCAAGTGCTTGACCGTCGCAAGGCCATGGCCATTTTGCCGTTGTGGCGCCTGGCGTTCCGGCCGTTCTTTTTGGCCGGGTGTGTATTGGCGCTGTTGGTCGTTCCCCTTTGGCTCGCGGCGTTCACCGGGCGCTTGTCGGCCTGGCAGCCGGCTGGCGGCTGGTTGGCCTGGCATCGGCATGAACTGTTGTTCGGTTTCGGCCTGGCGATCATTGCCGGGTTCCTGCTGACGGCAGTGCAAACCTGGACTGCAATCCCCGGCCTGAGCGGCAAGCGCCTGGCAACCCTGGCGTTGTTGTGGCTGGGCGCGCGGCTGGCCTGGCTGGTGGATGCGCCCTGGCCGTTACTGACGCTGCTGGAGCTGGGTTTTGCCCTGACGGTCGCCGCGTTGATGGGCGTGATGTTGTGGCGTGTGCGGCAGAAGCGCAATTACCCGATTGTGCTGGTATTGCTGCTGTTGGCCGCCGCCGATGGGTTATCCGTATTCGGCCTGGTGCAGCACAACGAGGGCTTGCAGCGCCAGAGCGTGCTCACCGGCCTGTGGCTGGTGGCGGCGATGATGGGGTTGATCGGCGGTCGCGTGATTCCATTCTTTACTCAGCGCGGCCTCGGACGGGTCGAGGGCGTTGCCCCTTGGCCATGGCTTGATCGCCTGTTGCTGGCAGGGGCGGCGCTGGTGGCACTGTTGTATGCCTTCGGTCCGGCACTGGTGGCCAGCGTCTGGGTCGGCCTGTTGTTCGCCGCGTTGGCGGTGGGCCACGGGATTCGACTGGTGCGTTGGCATGATCGGGATTTGTGGCGGGTGCCGCTGCTGTGGTCGTTGCACCTGGCCTACGCCTGGCTGGCGGTGGCGTGCCTGGGCATGGCGCTGTGGCACTTCGGCGTGCCAGTGAACCCGAGCCTGGCGGTGCACGGCCTGACCATCGGCGCCATGGCCGGATTGATCCTGGCGATGGTTGCCCGTGTCAGCCTGGGCCATACCGGGCGCGCCCTCGAGCCACCGGCGGGCATGACCCTGGCGTTCATCCTGCTGAACCTGGCGTGCCTGAGCCGCGTGCTGTTGGTGCTGCTGTTGCCGTTGGCCGGGCTGTGGCTGGCGGCGCTGTGCTGGACGTTGGCGTTCGGTCTGTACGCCTGGCGCTATGGGCCGATGCTGCTCAAGGCTCGGGTGGATGGGCATCCGGGATGAGCCGGTTGGGCGGAGGGAATCGATGATGTACGGGGTCTTGCTGATCACGCACCTGTTGGCGGCCATCGCCTTTATTGGCACGCTGTTTTTCGAGGTTTTCATCTGGCATAGCGCCCGCCGGCCGCTGGCGCAAGGCACGCGGGACGCTGCCGACCAGGCCATCGCCCAGCGCTCGCGACGCGTGCTGCACGGCGTCGTGCTGGTGCTGTACGGCGCCGGCATGGCCCTGGCCTGGCAGCATCGCGGCGCATTGAGCCAGCCGTTGAACAACAGCTTCGGCCTGCTGCTGAGCCTGAAGATCCTGCTGGCGCTGAGTATCATCGGTCATTATTTGTGGCTGGCGTACTGGCTCAAGAGCGGTCGCCTGACACCCAGCCGCGCCTGCTGGTTGCGCCGCAGTATCCTGGGGCACATGGTGCTGATCGTGGTGTTGGCCAAGGCGATGTTCTATTGGCAGTTTTGAGCTGGAGAGTGAAGCCGGCACTTGATTCAAGGGGTTTGCAAAATAGGCTGGACACCCTCAATCCCCTGTGGGAGCGAGCTTGCTCGCGATGGCGCCGGATCAGTCAGTGTTGAGTTGCCTGACCCAGCGCCATCGCGAGCAAGCTCGCTCCCACAGGTGTGGTGTGCTGTTTGAGGTTAGTGAGCAGGCTTCATCGCATTGACGAACAACACATTGTTTTCCAGGTGGATGTGCTGCATCAGGTCATCACGAAACTCCACCAACCCGCGATACAGGGCGCGCCAGGTGTTGCAGGCGTCAGCGGGAGGGGTGATCTGGTCGGTCAGGGCGAGCATGGTTTCCAGGGCTTCACCGTGCTGGTCGTGTTCGTAGCGCAGTACCTGTATTGGCGCCGAGGCCCGCTCGCCCAGGCCCTGTTGCAGCATCGGGAACAGCACCTGTTCTTCCTTGAGCATGTGGCCTTCGAGTTCCTGGTACATGTCCTGCAGGTGATCGGCCAGGCCGTTCGGGCAACTGGGGCGCGCCCCGTGGACCTGCTCGACGCGCCGGGCCAGACGGATCAGCTCCGGCAGCTGTTCGCGATGGCGTGCGTGGTAGCGCTCCAGGATGTGGGCAATCAAGGTCGCCTGGGGCTCGTCGCGCCAGTCATGGCCCAGCTCCCCGGCGGCTTGCAGGGTGCGCAGGGCGTCGGCGATCAGCAGCGGGTTCAGGCCTTTGCCCAGCGCCGCTTCACGCAAGGACTTTTGCCCGCCGCAGCAGAAGTCGAGGTTGTAATGATGGAAGGTACGGGTTGCACCGGGAATATCGCAGGCCAGTTGGCCGAGGCTTTGTTCCAGCAGATCGAGGCTCATCATGTTTCCTTGGGTTGAATCCCGGCAGGGACAGATGAATGCTCTCTTTGCAGCCGACGTGCCAGATTCAACTGATTGAAAATGAAGCATTAAATTTTTGGCAGGGTGATTGTCACCCTGGCTGTGAAGGGTCAAACGAACCCTGGAGGGTCATCACTACCATGCTGCGTGAAAGCCTGGCCGCCGACCTGATCGTCGAGCTGCCCAATGCGGTGCGATTGCAGCGCCTGGTGCAGACCCTGCGCGAATACTTCAACAGTGGCGCCGTGGGGCTGCTGCGCCTGGACGATGACAGTCTCAGGCCCGTGGCCACCGTAGGCCTGGTCCACGAGGCGCTGGGACGGCGCTTCGTGATTGCCCAGCATCCGCGCCTGGCGGCGATCATGGCGTCGCGCGAACCTACCTGGTTCGAGCCGGACAGCCGTCTGCCGGACCCTTATGACGGCTTGCTCGACAACCACGTCGGTGAACCGCTGCCGGTGCATGACTGCATGGGCGTGAGCCTGTACGTGGAAGGCCGGCTCTGGGGGGCGATCACCCTGGATGCGTTGCACGCCGGCACCTTCGACAGCCGCGCCCGCGAAGAACTCAAACGCTGTACGTTGCAGATCGAAGCCGCCGTGCGGGTCACCCGGCTCGAGCAGGAAAACCGTAGCTTGCGGGCGTCGCGCAGCGATCCGGCGGACCTGCGCCTGCCAGCCGAAGAAGGTGAGATCCTCGGGCGCAGCGAGGGGTTGCAGCAATTGCTCAACGAGCTGGATGTATTGGCCGACTCCGAACTGCCAGTGCTGTTGCTGGGGGAAACCGGTGTCGGCAAGGAGTTGTTCGCCCGGCGGCTGCATCGGCTGTCCCGACGTGGCCACAAGCCGTTGGTCCAGGTCAACTGCGCAGCGTTGCCCGAGTCCCTGGCCGAAAGCGAGTTGTTCGGCCACGTCAAAGGTGCGTTCTCCGGGGCGACCACCGACCGCGCCGGGCGCTTCGATGCGGCCAATGGCGGCACGCTGTTTCTCGATGAGGTCGGCGAGTTGCCGTTGAGCGTGCAGGCCAAGTTGCTGCGTACCCTGCAGAACGGCGAGATCCAGCGCCTGGGGGCGGACAAGCCACTGCACGTCGATGTGCGGATCATCGCCGCCACCAACCGGCATCTACCTGACAGCATTCGCGACGGGCTGTTTCGCGCCGACCTGTATCACCGGCTCTCGGTCTATCCGGTGCCGATCCCACCGCTGCGCGAGCGCGGCCACGATGTGTTGATGTTGGCCGGGCACTTTCTCGAACTGAACCGCACGCGCCTGGGCTTGCGTGGGTTGCGTCTGTCGCCGGCGGCCGAACAGGCGCTGCTGGCGTACAGCTGGCCCGGCAATGTGCGGGAGCTGGAACACGTCATCAGCCGCGCGGCGTTGAAGCAATTGAGTCGCGGCGCCAGTCGCAGTCTGATCATGACCCTGGAACCGCAGGTGCTGGACCTTGACGTCAACGCCAGCGCGGCCTCGGCGCAGGCGCTGCCGGAACAGGCCCTGCAAGCGTTGGATGCGCCGGTGCAACCCTTGAGCGAGGCTGTCGATGGTTGCCAGCGACAGGCGATCCTCAAGGCCCTGGAACGCTGCGGGCAGAACTGGGCGGGGGCGGCGCGGCTGTTGGAGGTTGACCCGAGCAATCTGCATAAGCTGGCGCGGCGGTTGGGGCTCAAGTAGCCGTTGACCGGCTAGACCGAGTTGCCTTCATCGCGAGCAAGCTCGCTCCCACAGGGATCTTGTGAACACAGCAGATCACCTGTGGGAGCGAGCTTGCTCGCGATAGCGCCCTTCAACCCACCACAAGAACCGCCATTGACAACGATCAAGGCCCGCCACCGCCACAGAATCCACACTGGCCAAAATCCATCGTGGAGATCACCGTCATGCCCCTTTCCCTGGCCAAAATGCGCCGCCAGTACACCCTCGATGGCCTGGATGAAGTCCAGGCCCCCGATGACCCCATGGCGTTGTTCGCGCTCTGGATGCAACAGGCTCGCGACACCGAAAGCCCGCCGGTGGAAGCCAACGCCATGGCCCTGGCGACGGTGGACGAGCAGGGCCGGCCTCACTGTCGGGTGTTGTTGCTCAAGGGCTTCGACGCCCAGGGCTTTTCGTTTTTCGGCAACTATGACAGCGCAAAGGGCCAGGACCTGGCGGGCAACCCCTGGGCGGCCATGACGTTTTTCTGGCCGGGTTTGGAGCGGCAAGTCCGCATCGAAGGGCCGGTCGACAAACTCGATCCGGCGCTGTCGGATGCCTATTTCGAATCCCGTTCCGTCGCCAGTCGCCTGGGTGCCTGGGCCTCGCCACAAAGCCGACCACTGGAGGACAGGGCTGCGCTCGAGTCCTTGCTGACGCAAACCGAAAAACGCTTTGCCGATCAACCCGTGCGGCGCCCCGACCATTGGGGAGGCTATTGCCTGCGGCCCGAACGGATGGAGTTCTGGCAAGGCCGCGCCGACCGTTTGCACGATCGCCTCGACTACCGCCTGCAAGACGGCGTCTGGCAGCGCAGTCGCCTGGCGCCTTGAGCGCCGAGGGAGGTACCTCCAAGGAGGAATAGGCCCGGCAACGATTGCGGTTCAGGCTGGGCCATCTTTTCTGACAGGACGGCTGATCATGGCCCATCTGACGCAACGCCTCTTTCAACCGCTGAACATCGCGGTCCTCACCATCAGCGATACCCGAACCTTCGAAACCGACACCTCGGGCCAAACCCTGGCGGACCTGCTGCAAACAGCCGGACACGTGCTCATCGACCGTGGGCTGGTGAAGGACGATATCTACCAGATCCGCGCCCAGGTCTCCCAATGGATCGCCGACCCCAAGGTGCAGGTGGTGTTGATGACCGGCGGCACCGGGTTCACCCCGCGCGACAACACCCCCCAAGCGGTGGCGCCACTGCTGGACAAGCAGGTGGACGGTTTCGGCGAGCTGTTCCGCCAGGTGTCGCTGGCGGAGATCGGCATGTCCACCCTGCAATCGCGCGCCTTGGCGGGCATGAGCAATGGGGTGCTGGTGTGCTGCTTGCCGGGTTCGCCGGGGGCTTGCCGGACCGGTTGGGAGCAGATCCTGGCCGGGCAATTGGACAGCCGCACCGGCCCGTGCAATTTCACTCCGCACCTCAAGCCCCAGGACGGCATCGCCCCGACGGCTTGTGAGACACGCTCGTGAGCGGCCGGGTGTGCGACAGCGGCGTGCTGATGCCGGTGGATGAGGCGATCCGTCATCTGCTCGACCAGGCACCGCCGCCACCGCCCGTGCAACGGGTTGGCCTGGACCAGGCCCTGGCGCGTGTGCTGGCCACTGACATTGTGTGCCCGATGAACCTGCCGGCCTGGGACAACAGCGCGATGGACGGCTATGCCCTGCGGGCCGCTGACCTGCCGGGTGACGGCGGCTACCTGCTGTTGGGCGGGCGGATCGCCGCGGGTGACGAGCCGGGCGAACCGTTGCAGGCGGGGCAGGTCGTGAGGATTTTTACTGGCGCGCCGCTGCCACCGGGGGCCGACACGGTGGTGCCGCAGGAAAGCTGTCGCGTCGATGGCGAGCGGGTCTGGTTGCCGTCGGTCAACGGCGGTGACCATGTTCGCAAGGAAGGCGAGGAACTGCGTCGAGGAGACCGGTTGCTTGAAGCCGGCACGCGTCTGCGCGCCCAGGAGTTGGGTTTGCTCGCCGGTGCCGGTGTCGGCCAGGTGGACGTCTATCGCCCCTTGCAAGTGGGTTTGCTCAGCAGCGGCGATGAGCTGCGTGAGCCGGGCGAGCCACTGGCGCCAGGGCAGATCTACAACAGTAATCGCCATAGCCTCGCCGCGCTGTTGCGCGGTTGGGGTGTCGAGGTGCATGACTTCGGGGTCATGCCCGACCAGCTATTGGCCAGCCGACAAGCGTTGCGCCTGGCCGCTGCCGAATGCGATGTGCTGATCACCTCGGGCGGTGTCTCGGTGGGTGAAGAGGACCACCTCAAGCACGCCATCGAAGCCTTGGGCAGCATTGACCTCTGGCGCCTGGCCATCCAGCCGGGCAAGCCCCTGGCTTTTGGGGATGTGGAAGGCAAGCCATGGATCGGGCTGCCGGGCAACCCGTCGGCGGCCTTGATTACCGCGCTGATCGTCGTGCGTCCGTTCCTGTTCCGGGCCCAGGGCATGGGCGACGTGTTACCCGTGCCGTTGCAGGTGCCGGCCGGGTTCGACTGGCTCAAGCGCAACCGGCGCCGGCAGTACCTGCGGGCCAGGTTGGTTCCGGATGCCAACGGCCACCTGTGCGTGGAACTGCACCCTCAGCAAAGTTCGGCGATGCTGGCGGCCGCTTGCTGGGCCGATGGGCTGGCGGTGGTGGAGTGTGAGGCGCAACTGCACAAGCACGACAAGGTGCTGTACCTGCCATTCGCCGAGCTGATGCATTGACGGCAATTGATTGCCGTCAAGGTCGCCGGCCGAGGGCTGGCTAGACTGGCGGCGCTTGAGTTTTTCTCATGAGGATGCCCCATGCAACTGGTTTGCCCGGCAGGGAATCTGCCTGCCCTCAAAGCGGCGGTGCGCCAAGGCGCCGATGCCGTCTATGTCGGCTTTCGCGATGACACCAATGCCCGGCACTTCGCCGGGCTGAACATGGACGACAAGCAGTTCGACGCGGCTGTCGCACACATCCGTCAGCACCAACGCAAGCTGTACGTGGCGGTCAATACTTACCCGCAACCCAAGGGCTGGGAACGCTGGCAACGGGCGGTGGACCGCGCCGCCGATTTCGGCGTGGATGCCCTGATCGCCGCCGACCCCGGCGTGCTCAGCTACGCCCGCCAGCGCCATCCACAACTGGCGCTGCATCTGTCGGTACAAGGCTCGGCCACCCACGCGGCGGCCCTGGCTTTTTATGCAGAGCGCTATGACATCCGCCGCGCCGTGCTGCCACGGGTACTGTCCCTGGCCCAGGTGCGCCAGGTGGCGGCGGGCAGTCCGGTGCCGATCGAAGTCTTCGGTTTCGGCAGCCTGTGCATCATGGCTGAAGGTCGTTGCCACTTGTCTTCCTACATCACCGGCGAATCGCCGAACCTGTGTGGCGTCTGCTCGCCCGCCAAGGCGGTGCGCTGGAGCGAGGACGCCCAAGGCCTCAGCGCACGCCTGAGCGAGGTGCTGATCGACCGCTACACGCCCGAAGAACCGGCCGGTTATCCGACCTTGTGCAAAGGCCGCTTCCTGGTGGGCGGCAAGCGCTTCCATGCGCTGGAAGAACCCACCAGCCTCGACACCCTTGACCTGCTGCCGGAGTTGGCAGCCATCGGTGTCGAAGCGGTGAAGATCGAAGGTCGCCAACGCAGCCCTGCCTACGTTGAACAAGTGACCCGGGTCTGGCGCGCCGCACTGGATGCCCATCAGGCCGCGCCGCAACGGTTCCGGGTGCAGGAAGAATGGCGCCAGGTGCTGGCTGGCTTGTCCGAAGGCAGCCAGACCACCCTGGGTGCCTACCATCGATCATGGCAATGAGGGGAGGCCAGATGAAACTCAGCCTGGGACCGGTCCTGTTTTATTGGGACAAAGCGCAACTGGGGAATTTCTATGCCGAGATGTCGGCATTGCCGCTGGACGTGATTTACCTGGGGGAAACCGTTTGTTCGAAACGCCGGGCGTTCTCCCTGGATCAGTGGCTGGGCTTGGCGCGCGAGCTGCAAGCGTGCAGCCAGGCACAGATTGTATTGTCGAGCCTGACGCTGATCGAGGCGGCCTCGGAGCTGTCCTCGCTGCGACGCCTGTGTGACAACGGCCAGTTGTTGGTGGAAGCCAATGACATGGGCGCGGTGCAGTTCATGGCCGAACGCAAGCTGCCTTTCGTCGGCGGCCCGGCGCTGAACCTGTACAACGGCCACGCCCTGGGGCAATTGCTCGACAGCGGCATGATCCGGTGGGTGCCGCCCGTGGAATGTTCGGCGGCGCTGATCGGCGATGTGCTGGAGCAGGTGCGGGACATGGACCGCGAGGTGCCCGAGGTGGAGATTTTCGCCTACGGTCATCTGCCCTTGGCGTACTCGGCGCGCTGCTTTACCGCCCGAGCCGAAAACCGCCCCAAGGACGACTGTCAGTTCTGCTGCATCAACTACCCCGACGGCCTTGCGCTGAGCAGTCAGGAAGGCCAACAGCTGTTCACCCTCAACGGCATCCAGACGATGTCCGGCGAGGTGACGAACCTGCTGGCCGATTACAACGCGCTGATGGCCTGCGGCGCCGATGTGCTGCGCCTGAGCCCTCGCGCCCAGGGCATGGCCGAGGTGGTCACGGCCTTCGACAAGGTGCGCCAGGGCGAGGCACCACCGCTGTTCGTGGACGGTTGCAATGGTTACTGGCACGGCCATGCCGGCATGTTGAAGGTAGAGGAGGCGGGCCTGTGTTGAGTCCGAAGAAGTGGGTGCTCAAAGGCGCCGACCGCTTGCTGCCGCTGGTGGGCAAGGTGCCGTTCGTGGTGCAGCGACTGGCGTTGCAGCAGGCGCTCAATCGCTGCCTGGCCGAGCCGCTGCGCGATGGCGGGTTCGATGTGCTGCGTGGGCGATGGTTGTGCCTGCGTGTGCCGGACTTGAAGTTGTGCTGGTACCTGACTTTGGCACGGGATGGATTGCGGATTGCCGAACGGGCCGAGGCCCAGGTCACCATCAGCGGCAACTGGCGTGAGTTTCTGTTACTGGCCAGTCGGCAGGAAGATCCTGACACGTTGTTCTTCCGTCGCCGGTTGGTGATCGAGGGGGATACCGAGTTGGGGCTGGCACTGAAGAATCTGATCGACAGTCTTGATCCGGACGTCCTGCCGCCGTGGCTCTGGCGCAATCTGGAGAGGGCGGGCAAGGGGTTGGCGACGGTCTGATGAAAGCTTCGAACGCGCTTCCCCTGGTGTATTCGTGTTCCGGTTGTTCCAATGTGGCGCAACTGGCCAACACCGTCGCCCTGCGGCTGGACCGTGCGGGTCTGGCGGAGATGTCTTGTATTGTCGGGGTGGGTGGGCATGTGGCGCCGCTGGTTGACAAGGCGCGGTCGGGGCGGCGGATCATTGCGTTGGATGGTTGTCCGTTGCAGTGTGTTCAGGCGTGTCTGCGGCAGCATGATTTGGTGGCGGATGTGCATGTGATTCTGAACCAGCTGGGGTTGCGCAAGCGGTTCGGGGTGGATTGCGGTGAGCCTGAGATGGAGTTGGTGTTTTCGCGGGTAGTGGGGTTGATTGATGCGGGTTAGGGGTGGGTGAATATCCATTTCTTCGGTAACGGCGGCTTATGGTTCCGCCCTTGCGGCGGGTCACTTTTGGAGGGAGTGTCAGAAATTTTGTGTTCGGGCATAACATGAGTAAGAGGTGCATGTATGCCAACCAAAAAGAAACCCCTGCGTGACCTGCCCAAAATCCCTAAAGAGCTGCTTGAGCAGTTTGGTGAGGGGCTGATGACAGCGGAAGCCATCGAGGACGCCTCGGCAGCGTTCAAGAAGGCCCTGATTGAACGAGCCTTGACCGCTGAACTCGGCCATCACTTGGGCTATCCCCCGGGCGCGCAGCGCCCGGAGGATGAAACTAATCAGCGCAATGGCAAGAGTGGAAAAACCGTTTTGACCGGAGATGGCCCGCTGCGGCTGGATATCCCACGCGACCGGGATGGCAGTTTTTCGCCCATTTTGATCCCCAAACACGAGCGCCGTTACACCGGTTTCGACGACAAGATCATCGCCATGTACGCCCGGGGCATGACGGTTCGCGAGATCAGAGCGTTTCTCCTGGAACAGTACGGCACAGATGTTTCGCACGACTTCATCAGCTCAGTCACCGACGCGGTGATGGAAGAGATCGGCGCTTGGCAGCAACGACCGCTTGAGCCGATGTACCCGGTCATCTTCTTCGACGCGCTGCGGGTCAAAATCAGGGAAGAAGGTCTGGTCCGCAATAAGGCCATCTACTTGGCCTTGGGCGTACTACCGGACGGAACCCGCGATATCTTGGGCATCTGGATCGAGACAACGGAAGGCGCCAAGTTCTGGATGAAGGTCTTCAATGACCTCAAGACACGCGGCGTCGAAGACGTGTTGATTGCCGTGACCGATGGCCTCAAAGGCATGCCAGAAGCCCTGAGCGCGGTGTTTCCTGAGACGACGTTGCAAACCTGCATCGTGCATCTGATCCGCAACAGCCTCGACTATGCAGCCTGGGACAAACGTCGGGAACTGGCCAAGGCTCTCAAACCGATCTATCAAGCGATCAACGCCGAGGCCGCCGAAGCGGCTTTGGACTCGTTCGAAAATGGGCCTTGGGGCAAACAGTACCCGACCGTCGTCGCTGCTTGGCGACGCGCCTGGGATCGAGTTATCCCGTTTTTTGTCTTCCCGCCTGCCATTCGGAAAGTGATCTATACGACCAACGCGATCGAGAGCATCAACGCTCAGTTGCGAAAGATCATCAAGACAAGAGGCCACTTCCCAACTGATGACGCTGCCACCAAATTAATCTGGCTGGGCTTGCGCAACATCACCGCAAACTGGGGCAGTGCAGCCCATGACTGGAAAAACGCCATGAATCAATTCGCGATCCTGTACGGGGACCGGTTCATCAGGCCGACGTGGTAAATGAAGGTCTGCCTAACGGCAGGCCGTCACCGGCCCGCACACAAAAAATCTGACACTCCCCTTTTGGAAGAGCCGGGAGCCGGACCAGCCAAAAGTAACCAAAAGCGCTTTGCCCCACCACTTGGTGCCTCGCTTAGGCTCGGCATGCCTGAACGAAGGCATTGCTCCGTGGGCCGCCGCGAAGGGCCATCCATGGCCCACTGCGCAATACCTGCGTTCGGCCATCGTGGTTAACGGGGCGTCCGAGATCAACGTCCATCGCGAGGCGGCCTAACAGCCGACCTGACTCTTGATGGGACCGCGTTTTTCCTGTGGGAGCGGGCTTGCTCGCGAAAGCGGTGGGTCAGCTCGCGGTGAGGTTGGCTGTGCCGACGTCATCGCGAGCAAGCTCGCTCCCACAGGTTCTTGTGTCGTATGCGGATGCTTTGAATACCCGAAAACCCATGTGAGGAGCGAGCTTGCTCGCGAAAGCGGTGGGTCAGTTTGTGATGATGTTGGATGTGCCGGCCTCTTCGCGAGCAAGCTCGCTCCCACAGGAGGAATGCGGTCCCCATCAAGAACCAGGTCGGCTACTAGGCGGGCATGCCGAGCCTAAGCGAGGCACCAAGTGGTGGGGCAAGAGCGTTTTGCTTACTTTTGACTGGGCCGGCTTCCGGGCTCTTCAAAAGTGAGCCGCCGTAAGGGCTGAACCATAAGTCGCCGTTACCTAAATAACGGATATTCACACAAACCTACTGCTGATAACCCTCAAGCCCATCCTCGGACAAGATACGAATCTGACGCCGCTCCATGGCAATCAACCCCCCATCAACCAACCGATGAAGAATCCGCGAAAACGTCTCCGGCTGAATCCCCAGCTTGGAAGCCACCAGACGCTTGGACACCTGCAACACCAATTGACCATCCCGCGGATCGCGTTCCTGCAGCAGGAAATTGATCACCCGCCGGCTGGCACTGGCCAAGGTCAAGTTATCGATGTCCTTGAGGCGCTGGTGCAGATGGATGCTCATGCTCGCCAGGATCGCCAGGCAGACCTTGGGCTGGTCCTCCAGGGCCTTGCGGTAATGGGTGCCCTCGATACTCACCAGCACGCTGTCCTTGATCGCCGACGCACTGACCGGATAGCAGCGGGCCTGGCTGAACAGCAGGGCCTCGGCGAAGGTCTGGCCGGGCTGGATGATTTCCACCAGGTTCTCCTGGCCCTCACCGGTCACCCGGAACAGCTTGATCTGACCACTGACCAGCAAGAAAAACCGCTTGGCCGGATCGCCCTGGTGCATGAGCGTGCTGTTGCATTCCAGGCGTTTGAGGACAGCCAGGCTGCAGACATCCTCAAAGACCCGCTCCGGCAGTTGGCTGAACAGGTGATGACGACGCAACAGTAAAACGATGGAAGGGTGGGTCAGCATGGCGTACCTCCGCGTGCCGTCATGGTAGAGCCCAAATCACCGTCGGCCTATGCCTCGGCAGGCCTACCTCGGAAGAGGGATGGGTCTTTCGATCAAGGCAAAACCCCGTGGGAGCAAAGCTTGCTCGCGATGGCGGCAGCACGCTCAACATTTGCGCAAGCTGAACCACCGCTATCGCGAGCAAGCTTTGCTCCCACAGGATTTTTTCCTGCAGGCTCTGCTCTCACAGTTGGTGTGTTTTGCTGGGCTAGCCCGCCCCGCGCAAATGCTCCATTGCCCACACCGCAGCTTCGACCCGTGAGCGCAAGCCGAGCTTGTGCAGCAGGTTCTTCACATGCACCTTGACCGTGCCTTCGGTGATGCCCAGCTTGTGCCCGATGACCTTGTTGCTGTAGCCGCCGGCGATGGTCTTGAGGACCTGGCGTTCGCGCTCGGTCAGTTCCACATCGGCCTGGCGCGGTGGCGAGCGCAGCGCCTGGGCCATGACGCGGGTCAGGCCGGGGCTGATCACCAGGGCGCCGTTGAGGGCATCGCGGATGTACTGGATCAGCAGCTCCGGCTCCATGTCCTTGAGCAGGTAACCGTTGGCGTCCAGGCGCAAGGCATCGCGGATGTCGTCCTCGGCATCGGACACGGTGAACAGCAGCACCTTGCCGGTGTAGTGCATGGCGCGCAGCCGACGCAGGGTCTCGATGCCGTTCATCTGCGGCATGTTGTTGTCCAGCAGCACCAGGTCGGGCTTGAGCGGTTCGATCAGGGTCAGGGCTTCTTCGCCGTGGCTGGCTTCGCCAACGATCTGCAAATCGTCTTCGAGCTCAAGCATCTGACGAATGCCGCGACGCATCATCGGATGATCGTCGACCAGTAGCAGGGTGTGGCGCAGGGGGGCGTTCATGTTGCGAGGCCTTCGGTGTGTTGGCCCAGGAATTCCGGTTGGAAATGCACCTGGATGCGGGTGCCCTGGGGTGTTCGGGAGAGAATCTGCAGTTGGCCGCGCAGGCTGCGGGCCCGTTCGTTCATGATGTTCAGGCCATGGTGTTCGCGCTGGTCGACCTCGCCGCTGAAGCCGCGGCCATCGTCTTCGATCGACAGCTGCACGGTCTCGCCTTCCTGGCGCAGTTCGAGCCAGGCGTTTTCGGCATGGGCATGGCGCAGGCAGTTGGACAGCGCCTCACGGGTGATCTGCAGGATGTGGATCTGCTCGCTGGCCGACAGCTCGAAGGCCAGGGTGTCGACGAACAGATGCACCTTGAAGTCCCCTCGGTTGGAGAATTCCTCGGCGGTGTCCTTGAGCTCTTCGACCAGGCCATCGTCGTGGATCTGCAAGCGGAAGGTGGTCAGCAACTCGCGCAACTGGCGATAAGCATTGTTGAGCCCTTCACGCAGTTCACCGGTGACGGTCTCCAGGGTCTGCACCGGTTCGCCCCGACGCATCAGGGTCTGCATGCGGCTGACTTGCAGCTTCATGTACGACAAGGCCTGGGCCAGGGAATCGTGGAGCTCGCGGGCAATGATCGTGCGTTCATCGAGCAGCAGCAGGCGATGGTCCTGTTCGCGCTGGCGCTTGAGCGACAGCGACGTACCAATCAGGTTGGCCAGGGCCTGGATCAATGCGGTTTCCCAGGGCTGCGCGGCGTGGCCGTCGACAAAATGAGCCTTGAGCTCACCCAGTTCGTTGCCCTGGTTGCTGATGCTGAAGGCTTGCGGGCGTGCCGCGTTGCGTTTATGGCAACTGGCGCAATCGCTGCTGGCGCAGACCTGGCGGCTGTCGGCGCCATGCAACGCCAGCAGGTGCCTGGCCGGTGACTGCAATTGCCCTTGCAGGCACAGCGTCAGGCGCAGGCCCGGCAGGCGCTGTTGGAAGCGCCGGATCAATTCATCCAGCCCTTCGGCATTGGCCTGTCGCGTCGCCAGGCTGCGACTGCTCTGGTACAGCAGCTCCAGGGCGGCGTTGGCCTGTTGCAGGTTCAGGGTCTTTTGCCGGACCTGGTTTTCCAGGGTGCGGTGCGATTGCTCGATGGTCTCGGCCATGGTGTTGAAACTGGTCGCCAACTGGCCCAGTTCATCTTCGGACTGGTGATTGACTCGCACCTGGAACTCGCCACGGCGAAAGCGCTGGGTGGCGTCCACCAACTCCTGCAAGGGCGTGACCACGCCGTACTGCAATTCATACAGGCCGATCAGCAGGATGATCATGGTGCTGAACAGCGCCGCGCCCTGGATCACCTGCTGCCAGCCTTGCTTGTGCTCGCTCTGGCGCTGCAGCAGGGTAACGAACCGGTCCAACTGGTTGACGAAGGCATTGGCATTGGCCTGGAAAAACGCCGAGTCGCCACGCTCGATGGCCGGGCGCAAAGTCTGGTTCCAGCGTTGCACAAGGTCGCGATAGCTCTTGTGCAGGGAGGTTTCCGGCCCATCTTCCAGCACGGCGCGCAGGGCAGGGCTGTCGAGGCGTTGTTGCAGGCTGGCGATGATCGCCGGGACGTCGTCGTTGGCCCCCGCCGCCAGTTTCCAGCTCAGGTGGTAGGTCTCCATGCGCACGGAGCCGGCGGTGTTGATGGCGGCAGCGTCGCCCTGGCTGAACCAGGCGATCAACCCTGCACTCAAGGAACTGGCCAGGGCCAGGATGGCGATCAGGATCACCGCCAGCCCGGCGCGAGCGGGCAGGGAACTGCGCAGCCAACGCATCATCGACGCGGGCCTGCGAGGCAAAACTGTGAACCGAGCATAGGAGGCGCCCTGGACCTGGGGGTGTAGCAGCCAATCCTGGGCGCACTACCTCTAAAGAGTTGTCGGCCGCTCCATTTCCATAAAAGCTTCGGCAGACTTGATCAAGGTATTGATAAATAAAGGGTTGTATCAATATCCGGGTCTACCTCCTTGGAGGTAGACGGGCCAAGCATAGGCCTGGACCGCCCCGGCACACGTTGACCCAAGTCAAGTTTTCGCGGGGTTCGTATCACTAGGCTGCGCTCAATCGAACTGACGGAGTGCATCGTGATGCGAGCGCAAGTGCAACAAGGGCTGGTACTAGGGATGAGTACCCTGGCCTTCACCGTGTGCTTCATGGTCTGGATGATGTTTGCCGTGCTGGGGGTTCCGATCAAGGAACTGCTGGCCCTCAATGAAACCCAGTTTGGCCTGCTGGCCGCTACGCCGGTGTTGACCGGTTCGCTGGTGCGCTTGCCCCTGGGGCTTCTGACCGACCGCTTTGGCGGACGGATCGTGTTCTTCCTGCTGATGCTGGCCTGCGTATTGCCGCTGTACCTGATCACCCTCGCCACGGCCTTCTGGCAGTTCCTGGTATTGGGCCTGTTCGTCGGCCTGGCCGGTGGCTCGTTCTCGGTGGGCATCGCCTACGTCGCCAAATGGTTCGACAAGCAGAACCAGGGTTTTGCCATGGGCGTCTTCGGCGCCGGCAACGCCGGTGCGGCAGTGACCAAGTTCCTCGCCCCGGCGTTGATCGCGTTCGGCACCTGGCACCTGGTGCCGAAAGTGTTCAGCGCCATCCTGTTCATCACCGCGCTGTTGTTCTGGTTTCTCACCACCGAGAAAAAGGAACACAGCGGCACCGGCGGCGCGACGTTGCGCGAGCAATTGAAAACCCTGAAAGAGCCGGCCGTGTGGCGCTACTGCCAGTACTACTCGATCGTGTTCGGCGGCTACGTGGCACTGGCCTTGTGGATGACCAAGTACTACGTGCAGGAATACGGCTTCAGCCTGCAAAGCGCGGCGCTGCTGGCGGCGTGTTTCTCCTTGCCCGGTGGCGTGCTGCGGGCCGTCGGTGGCTGGATGTCCGACCGCTGGGGCGCCCAGAGCGTGACCTGGTGGGTGTTGTGGGTCAGCTGGATCTGCCTGTTCCTGCTCTCCTATCCCCAGACTCAACTGCAAGTGCAGACCGTCAACGGCATCGTCGATTTCCACATTGGTCTCAGCCCCACGCTGTTCACCGTGCTGCTGTTCGTGATGGGCATTGCCTTCGCGTTCGGCAAGGCCTCGGTCTTCAAATACATCGCCAACGACTACCCGAAAAACATGGGCGCGGTGTCCGGCATCGTCGGCCTGGCCGGCGGCCTGGGCGGGTTCGTGCTGCCGATCATGTTCGGCGCCCTGGTGGACCTCACCGGCGTGCGCTCGTCCTGCTTCATGTTGATGTACGGCGTGGTCTGGGTCTCCCTGGCCTGGATGTACTTCAGCGAAATGCGCAAGCGCCCGCTGCTGGGTAAACAGCCGCCGGCCACTCAATCCCCGTTTTCCAGCATTGCCCAAGGAGAAGAACATGTCCGTTCTGCAAACGCCTGAAAAGGGCCCGGTCATTCATGACTGGCGCCCGGAAGACCCTGCTTTCTGGGGCAGTAGCGGCAAACTGACCGCCCGGCGCAACCTGTGGATTTCCATCCCGGCGCTGCTGTTGGCCTTCGCGGTGTGGATGGTCTGGAGCACGGTGATCGTGCGCCTGAATGCCATCGGTTTCAGCTTCAGCACCGACCAGCTGTTCTGGCTGGCGGCATTGCCGGGGCTGTCCGGCGCGACCTTGCGCATCTTCTACTCGTTCATGGTGCCGATCTTCGGCGGACGCCGCTGGACCGCGCTGAGCACGGCGTCGTTGCTGATACCGGCTTTGTGGATGGGCTTCGCCGTGCAGGATTCGGCCACGCCCTACAGCGTGTTTGTGCTGATCGCGTTGCTTTGCGGTTTTGGTGGCGGCAACTTCGCCTCGAGCATGTCCAACATCAGCTTCTTCTACCCCAAGTCCCAGCAGGGCACTGCCCTGGGCCTGAACGCCGGGCTGGGCAACCTGGGCGTGTCGGTGATGCAGTTCAGCGTGCCGCTGGTGATCTCCTTCGGCGTGTTCGGCTTCATGGGCGGCCAGCCACAGGTGTTGGCCGACGGCAGCTCGCTGTGGCTGCAGAACGCCGGTTTCATCTGGGTGCCGTTCATCCTCGCCATCACCGTGATCGCCTGGTTCGGCATGAACGACCTGTCCAGCGCTCGCGCCTCGTTCAGCGAACAGGCGGTGATCTTCAAGCGCAAGCACAACTGGCTGATGTGCTGGCTGTACCTGGCCACTTTCGGTTCGTTCATTGGTTTCTCCGCCGCCTTCCCGTTGCTGATCAAGACTTCGTTCCCGGAAGTCATCGCCCTGAAATTCGCCTTCCTCGGCCCGCTGGTGGGCGCGCTGGTACGGCCGCTGGGCGGCTGGCTGGCGGACAAGCTCGGTGGTGCGAAGGTCACCTTGTGGAACTTCGTGTTGATGATCGTGATGGTGTTCGGCGTCCTGCACTTTCTTCCGCAGAACGGCCAGGGCGGCAGCTTCTACGGCTTCCTGGGCATGTTCATGTTGCTGTTCATCACCACTGGCGTGGGCAACGGTTCGACCTTCCGCATGATCCCGGTGATCTTCCGCACCCTGCACGAGAAAGCCGCCCTGGGCAAGAAGCCCGAGCAACGCGAGTTGGCGCTCAAGAACGCCGGCAAGGAATCGGCTGCGGTGCTGGGTTTCAGCTCGGCCATGGGCGCCTTCGGAGCCTTCTTCATTCCCAAATCATTCGGCACTTCGATGGCCCTGACCGGCGGCCCGGAGATGGCCTTCTACATGTTCGTCGGCTTCTACCTGAGCTGCATCGTGGTGACCTGGTGGTGGTATGCCCGCAAGGGCGCCGCGACACCTTGCTAAGCCGAACCTAAACCTGCGTGGGCGGGGCGCAGACCCCGCGGAGCAAGCCTGAGAGGAACACACTGTGAGTCATTTACTGGATCAACTGCGGTTTTTCAACCGTAAGCAAGGCGAGTTTTCAGACGGGCACGGCGAGACCCGCAAGGAGTCCCGGGACTGGGAGAACGTCTACCGTTCGCGCTGGCAGTACGACAAGATCGTGCGGTCCACCCATGGGGTGAACTGCACCGGTTCGTGCTCGTGGAAAATCTACGTCAAGAACGGCCTGATCACCTGGGAAACCCAGCAGACCGACTATCCGCGTACCCGCAACGATCTGCCCAACCACGAACCACGCGGCTGCCCTCGCGGCGCGAGCTACAGCTGGTACATCTACAGCGCCAACCGGCTCAAGTACCCGAAAATTCGCAAGCCATTGCTCAAGCTGTGGCGTGAAGCCCGGCAGACCCTGCCGCCGGTGGAAGCCTGGGCCAGCATCGTCGAGGACAAGGCCAAGGCCGACTCCTATAAAAGCAAGCGCGGCATGGGTGGCTTCATCCGTTCCAACTGGGAAGAAGTCAACGAGATCATCGCCGCAGCGAACGTCTACACCGTCAAGGAACACGGCCCGGACCGGGTGGTGGGCTTCTCGCCGATCCCGGCCATGTCGATGGTCAGCTACGCCGCCGGCTCGCGTTACCTGTCGTTGATCGGTGGCGTCTGCCTGAGCTTCTATGACTGGTATTGCGACTTGCCGCCAGCGTCGCCGATGGTCTGGGGCGAGCAGACCGACGTGCCGGAATCGGCCGACTGGTACAACTCCAACTACATCATTGCCTGGGGCTCCAACGTTCCGCAGACCCGTACCCCTGACGCCCACTTCTTCACCGAGGTGCGCTACAAGGGCACCAAGACCGTGGCGATCACCCCGGACTATTCGGAAGTCGCCAAGCTCACCGACCTGTGGCTCAACCCCAAGCAGGGCACCGACGCCGCGCTGGCCCAGGCCTTCAACCATGTGATCTTCAAAGAATTCCACCTGGACAAGCCGAGCGTCTATTTCACCGAATACGCCAAGCGCTACACCGACCTGCCGGTACTGGTGATGCTCAAGCCAATGCTCGGCGCCGCTCCGGGCGCGGGTTACCAGCCGGACCGTTTCCTGCGGGCCAGCGACCTGACCGACAACCTCGGCCAGGACAACAACCCGGAATGGAAAACCATCGCCATGGATGCCGCCGGCGAACTGGTTTCGCCCCAAGGTTCCATCGGCTATCGCTGGGGTGAGAAGGGCAAGTGGAACATCCTGCCCCGTGAAGGCGGCGAGGGCCGTGAGATCGACCTCAAGCTGAGCCTGATCGGCGGCGACGTCGCCGAGGTGGCGTTCCCGTACTTCGCTGGCGAAGCCCAGGAGTACTTCCAGCACGTGGCCGGTGACGCGGTGCAGTTCCGGCGGGTGCCGGTGCACAGCGTGGTACTGGCCGACGGCAGCGTGGCGAAAGTCGCCACCGTATTCGACCTGTCGGCGGCCAACCTGGCGATCGACCGTGGCCTGGGCGGCGCCAACGTTGCCAAGGACTATGACGACGCCTCGGTGCCTGGCACCCCGGCCTGGCAGGAGCAGATCACTGGCGTAAGCCGCGAGAAGGCGATCCAGATCGCCCGCGAGTTTGCCGACAACGCCGACAAGACCCGTGGACGCTCGATGATCATCGTCGGTGCGGCGATGAACCACTGGTACCACATGGACATGAACTACCGCGGGCTGATCAACATGCTCATGCTCTGCGGTTGCGTCGGCCAGACCGGCGGCGGCTGGGCCCACTATGTCGGCCAGGAAAAACTCCGTCCGCAATGCGGCTGGCTGCCCCTGGCCTTTGGCCTGGACTGGAACCGTCCGCCACGGCAGATGAACGGCACCAGCTTCTTCTACGGGCACAGTTCGCAATGGCGCCACGAGAAGATGAGCATGCACGATGTGCTCTCGCCCCTGGCCGACAAATCGCAATTTCCCGAGCACGCCCTGGACTACAACATCCGCGCCGAACGGGCCGGCTGGTTGCCGAGCGCACCGCAGCTCAACACCAACCCGCTGCACATCTGCCGCGATGCCGCCGCCGCGGGCATGGACCCCAAGGACTACGTGGTCAAGTCGCTGCAGGACGGTTCGCTGCGCTTTGCCTGCGAGCAACCGGACAGCCCGGTGAACTTCCCGCGCAACATGTTCATCTGGCGTTCCAACCTGCTGGGCTCCTCGGGCAAGGGCCACGAGTACATGCTCAAGTACCTGCTGGGCACCAAGAACGGCGTGATGAACGAAGACATCGGCCATAGCACCGAGTGCAAGCCCACCGAAGCCGAATGGGTCGACGAGGGCGCCATTGGCAAGCTCGATCTGGTGACCACCCTGGACTTCCGCATGTCCTCGACCTGCGTTTATTCCGACATCGTCTTGCCAACCGCTACCTGGTACGAAAAAGACGACATGAACACTTCGGACATGCACCCGTTCATTCACCCACTGTCGGCCGCCATCGATCCGGCCTGGGAGTCGCGTTCGGACTGGGAAATCTACAAGGGCATCGCCAAGGCGTTTTCCGCCATGTCGGTCGGCCACTTGGGTGTCGAGAAAGACCTGGTCACCGTACCGCTGATGCACGACAGCGTCGGCGAACTGGCCCAGCCATTCGGCGGCACCGACTGGAAAAGTGCCGGTGTGGCGCCGGTCCCGGGCAAGAACGCGCCGAACCTGCAAGTGGTGGAACGCGACTACCCGAACATCTACAAGCAGTTCACCTCCCTGGGCCCGATGCTGGAAAAACTCGGCAACGGCGGCAAGGGCATCAACTGGAACACCGACACTGAAGTTAAATTCCTTGGCGAACTGAACCACAAGGAAGTCGAGGCGGGTATCAGCCAAGGGCGGCCAAAAATCGACAGCGCCATTGATGCTGCCGAAGTGATCCTGTCCCTGGCGCCGGAAACCAACGGCCATGTCGCGGTGAAAGCCTGGGCAGCGCTGTCGGAATTCACCGGCATCGACCACAGCCACCTGGCGGTGTCCAAGGAGCACGAGGCGATTCGCTTCCGTGACATCCAGGCCCAGCCACGCAAGATCATTTCCAGCCCGACCTGGTCTGGCCTGGAAGACGATCACGTGAGCTACAACGCTGGCTACACCAACGTCCATGAGTCGATCCCATGGCGCACCATCACCGGTCGCCAGCAGTTCTACCAGGATCACCCGTGGATGCAGGCGTTCGGCGAGCAACTGATGAGCTATCGGCCACCGGTCAACACCCGCACCATCGCCGGCGTGAAGGGCAAGCGCAGCAATGGCGAGACCGAGATCGTCCTGAACTGGATCACCCCGCACCAGAAGTGGGGTATCCACAGCACCTACAGCGACAACCTGCTGATGCTGACCTTGAGCCGTGGCGGACCGATTGTCTGGCTCTCGGAAATCGACGCCAAGCGCGCCGGTATCGAGGACAACGACTGGATCGAATGCTTCAACGTCAACGGCGCGCTGACCGCCCGTGCGGTGGTCAGCCAACGGGTCAAGGAAGGCATGGTGATGATGTATCACGCCCAGGAACGGATCGTGAACGTGCCGGGTTCGGAAACCACCAAGACCCGTGGCGGCCACCACAACTCGGTGACCCGCGTGGTGCTCAAGCCCACCCACATGATTGGCGGCTACGCCCAACAGGCCTACGGCTTCAACTATTACGGCACGGTCGGTTGCAACCGCGACGAATTCGTCGTGGTGCGCAAGATGGTCAAGGTCGATTGGCTCGATGGTTCCAGTGGCGATGATTTGCCGCGTCCACTGCCGACTGATATCGAGGAGAACTGAGATGAAGATTCGCTCACAAATCGGCATGGTCCTGAACCTGGACAAATGCATCGGCTGCCACACCTGCTCGATTACCTGCAAGAACGTCTGGACCAGCCGCGAAGGCATGGAATACGCCTGGTTCAACAACGTCGAATCCAAGCCTGGCATCGGCTATCCCAAGGAGTGGGAAAACCAGGACAAGTGGAAAGGCGGCTGGATCCGCAACGCTGACGGTTCGATCAACCCGCGCATCGGCGGCAAGTTCCGCGTGCTGGCGAACATCTTCGCCAACCCGGACCTGCCGAGCCTGGACGATTACTACGAGCCGTTCGACTTCGACTACCAGCACCTGCACACCGCACCGCTGGGCGAGCACCAGCCCACCGCGCGACCACGCTCGGTGGTGTCCGGCAAGCGCATGCAGAAAATCGAATGGGGCCCGAACTGGGAGGAAATCCTCGGCACTGAATTCGCCAAGCGGCGCAAGGACAAGAACTTCGACAAGATCCAGGCGGACATCTACGGCGAGTACGAAAACACTTTCATGATGTACCTGCCGCGCCTGTGCGAGCACTGCCTGAACCCGGCGTGCGCGGCGTCGTGCCCGAGCGGAGCGATCTACAAGCGCGAAGAGGACGGCATCGTCCTGATCGACCAGGAGAAGTGCCGCGGCTGGCGCATGTGCATCAGCGGCTGCCCGTACAAGAAGATCTACTTCAACTGGAAGAGCGGCAAGTCGGAAAAATGCATCTTCTGCTACCCGCGCATCGAAGCCGGGATGCCGACCGTCTGCGCTGAAACCTGCGTTGGCCGCATCCGTTACCTCGGCGTGTTGCTGTATGACGCCGATCGCATCAGCGAAGTGGCAAGCACCGCCAATGAGCAGGACCTGTACGAGAAACAACTGGAGATCTTCCTCGACCCGAACGACCCGGCGGTGATTCGCCAGGCCCTGGCCGATGGCGTGCCGCAGTCGGTGATCGATTCGGCGCAACGCTCGCCGGTCTACAAAATGGCCGTGGACTGGAAACTCGCACTGCCGCTGCACCCGGAATACCGCACCTTGCCAATGGTCTGGTACGTGCCGCCACTGTCGCCGATCCAGAACGCTGCCACGGCCGGCACCGTGGGCATGAACGGGGTGATCCCGGACGTCGACAGCCTGCGTATCCCGCTGCGCTACCTGGCGAACATGCTCACCGCCGGTGATGAAAAGCCGGTCAAGCTTGCGCTGAAACGCTTGCTGGCGATGCGTGCCTACAAGCGTTCCGAGCAGGTCGACGGCGTGCAGGACCTGCAAGTGCTGGCCGACGTCGGCTTGAGCGTGAACCAGGTGGAAGAGATGTACCGCTACCTGGCCATCGCCAACTACGAAGACCGTTTCGTTGTGCCAAGCGCCCACCGCGAAGACGCCATGAGCGACGCGTTCGCCGAGCGTTCCGGGTGCGGTTTCAGCTTTGGCAGCGGTTGCAGTGGCAGCTCCGACACCAACATGTTCGGTGGCAAGAAGGCCAACCGCCGCGACGTGATCAAAACCGTGCAGTTGTGGGAGGAATGAGCATGCGCATTCTCAAGGTGATTTCGTTGCTGCTCGACTACCCGACCGAGACCCTGGTGGCCGGTCGGGATGAGCTGGAACAAGCGATTCTCCAAACGCGGGAAATCAGTCCGAACCAGCGCGCCGGGTTGTTCGAGTTGCTGGAGGTGATCTGCGGCAAGGACCTGATGGATGGCCAGGAGCACTACGGTGCTCTGTTCGGCCGCGGTCGCTCGCTGTCGCTGCTGCTGTTCGAACATGTCCATGGCGAATCCCGCGACCGGGGCCAGGCCATGGTCGACATGATGGCCCAGTACGAAGAGGCCGGTTTCGCCATCGGCGTCAAGGAACTGCCCGACTACATCCCGCTGTACCTGGAGTTTCTGTCCACCCGCGAAGACCTCGAGGCCCGCGAGGGCCTGGCCGATGTCGCGCACCTGCTGGCCTTGCTCGCGGCGCGCCTGGACGAGCGTGAAAGCGCCTACGCCAGTTGCTTCCGGGCCTTGCTGCAAATCGCCGGGGCCGAGCCCCAGGTGGCCGTGGCCGAGTTGCGTGAGCAAGTGAAGGCCGAACCACGGGACGACTCCCTCGAAGCCCTGGACAAGATCTGGGAAGAAGAGGCGGTGGATTTCATGAAGGCCGAACAGCAGGACCGTTGCAGTTCACTGCCCAGCGCGCCGGGCAAGGCGCGGGACGAAAGTGCGGTGCCGCTGCACTGGGTGGATTTTCAGCATGAAGGGCTGGCCGCAGCGCCAGCCGGGGAGGTGGGCAATGTCTAAATGGGATCTGTTGTTGTTCGGGGTCTACCCCTATGTCGCCTTGGCGATTTGCCTGCTTGGCAGTTGGGCACGCTTTGATCTGTCCCAGTACACCTGGAAGGCAGGTTCCAGCCAGATGCTGAACAAGCGCGGCATGCGCGTGGCCAGCAACCTGTTTCACATCGGCGTGCTGTTCGTGCTGGCCGGCCACTTCGTCGGCCTGCTGACACCCTCGGCGATCTACCACCATGTGCTGAGCACCGAGAACAAGCAGTTGCTGGCGATGGTTTCCGGCGGTTTCTTCGGCGTACTGGGCCTGATCGGCCTGGTGATGCTGCTCAACCGTCGCCTGACCGACCCACGGGTTCGCGCCACCTCCAATGTCTCGGACATCCTCGTGCTGGTGGTGCTGCTGGTGCAACTGGTACTGGGGCTGATGACCATCGTGGCGTCCACCGCCCATATGGACGGCTCGGTGATGGTGATGCTGGCCGACTGGGCCCAGAGCACCGTGCTGTTGCGTCCGGTCGAAGCCGCTACCTCGATAGCGCCGGTGGGCCTGGTCTACAAGCTCCACGTGGTGCTGGGCCTGACCCTGTTCGTGCTGTTCCCGTTCACCCGTCTGGTCCATATCGTCAGTGCGCCGGTCTGGTACCTGGGGCGTCGTTATCAAATCGTTCGGCAGAAGTTTTGAGGAGAAGATCATGGCGAGTGGATGCGGATGTGGCGGTAGTGGTGGCGGCAGCGGCGGCTGCGGTTCTTCGGCAAAAGCGGCACCGGTGATCGCGCCGCTGGCCGATGCCGAACCGGCGGGGGCGGTGCAGTTCGAGCCGGCCCAGGCCGGGCCGGTGACGGAGGATGAAGCGCCACAGTTGATTGCCAGCAGTGAGCAAGAGTGGCCGATCATCAGCGTCAACGGGGTGTCGGTCACCCCGCAGGCGATGGCCCAGGAGCTGCAATATCACCCGGCGGAAAGCCGCGAGGAGGCGGTTTATCAGGCGGCACGGGCCTTGGTGATCCGTGAGTTGCTGCAGCAACGTATCGCCGAACTGGGTCTGGCGTTGCAGGTCGGCGCCGGTGAAAACGAAGAGGAAGCGGCCACGCGGCTGTTGCTCGAACGCGAGGTACAGGTGCCGCAGTGCGACGAGGCCACCTGCCTGCGTTATTACGAAAGCAACCGGGCGCGCTTTCACAGCGCACCGTTGCTGGCGGTGCGGCACATCCTGCTCGAGTGTGCGCCGGACGATGCCGAGGCGCGCAGCCTGGCCCATGTACAGGCCGAGCTGCTGCTGGAGCGGCTGGACCAGTTCCCGGGCAGTTTTGCCGAGTTGGCGCTGAAGCATTCGGCGTGTCCATCCAAGGAGCAGGGCGGCTCGCTGGGGCAGATCAGCAAGGGCCAGACCGTGCCTGAACTGGAGCGCCAGTTGTTCACCCTGCCGGCGGGCCTGGCTGGTAAACCGCTGGAAAGTCGTTACGGCTGGCACGTGATCAGCATCGACCAGCGAATCGATGGCCAGCCATTGCCGTATGAGGCAGTGGCGACGGCGATTCGTACCCAGTTGCAGCAGGGCGTGTGGCAAAAAGCGCTGGTGCAGTACCTGCAAACCCTGATCGGTGCGGCGGATATTCGCGGCATTCACCTTCAGGGCGCCGACTCGCCGCTGGTGCAGTGAACACGGGCTCAATCGGGAGATCTTCATGAACGCGGTGTTGCAGGACGGATTTGGGCGCCAGATCGATTATTTGCGGATGTCGGTGACCGATCGTTGTGATTTTCGTTGTGTGTATTGCATGGCGAAAAACATGACTTTCCTGCCGCGTCAGCAAGTGTTGACCCTGGAGGAGTTGCAGCGCCTGGCGCGGCTGTTCGTCGGCCTGGGGGTGAAGAAAATCCGCCTGACCGGTGGTGAGCCGCTGATCCGTCCAGGCATCGTCGGGCTGTGTCGCGAGATCGCGGCATTGCCCGGCCTGCGGGAACTGGTGATGACCAGCAACGGCTCGCAGCTGGGGCGACTGGCCCAGCCGCTGGTCGAGGCCGGGGTCAAGCGCATGAACATCAGCCTCGACAGCCTGGACGGCGATCGTTTTCGGGCGATCACCCGCAACGGCAACCTGGACCAGGTGCTGGCCGGCATCGAAGCGGCGAAGGTCGCCGGGTTCGAGCGGATCAAGCTCAACTGCGTGGTGATGAAAGGGCGCAACTTCGATGAAGTCCCGGCGTTGGTGCAATACGCCATCGAGCAGCGCATCGACATCAGCTTCATCGAGGAAATGCCGCTGGGGGAGGTCGGGCGTTCCCGGGGCGAGTCGTTCTGTTCCAGCGATGAGGTACGGGCCGAAATCGCCCGCCATCACCGGCTGCTCGACAGCACCGAAAACAGCGGCGGGCCAGCGCGCTATGTGCGCCTGGAGCGTCATCCGGACACCCGGATCGGTTTCATTTCGCCCAACACCCACAACTTCTGCGCCAGTTGCAACCGCGTGCGCATGACCGTCGAAGGGCGCTTGCTGTTGTGCCTGGGACAAGAGGACTCCCTCGACCTTCGCGGCTTGCTGCGGCGTTATCCGCTGGACGACCAACCGGTGATCCAGGCGGTGCAACGGGCGTTGCGTGGCAAGCCACTGCGCCATGACTTCAACCCGGGTGGGGAAGTGCAGATCGTGCGGTTCATGAACATGAGTGGGGGGTGAGCAGTACACAGGTCCCACAAAGGGACCTGTGGTGGATACAGACCTTGCAGTCACCCCGAAACCAATGTGGGAGCGAGCTTGCTCGCGATGACGGTGGGTCAGCTTGCATTGATGTTGAATGTGCTGGCCTCTTCGCGAGCAAGCCCGCTCCCACAGGGGATCTATGGTGCTTGCAAAAATGACTTTTCGAGCCTGAATGTGGGTCGCTTCCGATTCTTGATGTCGATCAATTGCAACCCTGCCTTTTGCCCGTACTCTCCACTGCATATTGTGTTTGAAGATCTCAAAAAGCCTATATGTAGTGTCTGGAGCCAAAATGCAGAGCACGTTGATCTCAGTAGGGTGTAACCGCTTGCACAAGCGCGATGGCAGTGTGGTTGCCTTTGATGCGGACAAGATCCGCCAGGCGCTGATCGCCGCTGGCAAGGCCACCGGCGAATATGCCGAAGTCGAGGCCGAGGCGTTGCTGGAGGCGGTGTTGGCGCGGTTGGAAGGGCAGACGCGGTTGAACGTCGAGCAGATCCAGGACCGTGTCGAACGGGTACTGATGGACGCCGGTTTCTTTCTCTCCATGCGCGCCTACATCGTGTATCGCGAGCAACACGGACGCCTGCGTCGGGATCGTCGCACACTGGTGGAAGTCGCCACGTCGATGAACGAATACCTGGATCGCGAAGACTGGCGTGTGCAGGCCAACGCCAACCAGGGGTATTCCCTCGGCGGGTTGATCCTCAACGTTTCGGGCAAGGTCACCGCCAACTACTGGCTCGACGAGGTCTACAGCCAGGCCATCGGCGAGGCGCACCGCGAGGCTGACCTGCATATCCACGACCTGGACATGCTCGCCGGCTACTGTGCCGGCTGGTCCTTGCGCACCTTGTTGCACGAAGGCCTCAACGGCGTGCCGGGGCGGGTCGAGGCCGGGCCGCCCAAGCATCTGAGCAGTGCCCTGGGGCAGATGGTTAATTTTCTTGGCACCCTGCAGAACGAATGGGCCGGCGCCCAGGCGTTCAGCTCGTTCGACACTTATCTCGCGCCCTATGTGCGCAAGGACCAGCTCAGCTACGACGAAGTCCGCCAGTCGTTGCAGGAGTTCATCTACAACCTCAACGTGCCGTCGCGCTGGGGTACGCAAACCCCGTTCACCAACCTGACGTTCGACTGGGTCTGCCCACAGGATCTGCGCGAACAGATCCCGATCATCGGCGGCGAAGAGATGCCGTTCGCCTACGGTGACCTGCAAACGGAAATGGAACTGATCAACCGCGCCTACATCGAGGTGATGCAGGCCGGCGATGCGAAAGGCCGGGTCTTCACCTTCCCGATCCCGACCTACAACATCACCCACGACTTCCCGTGGGACAGCGAGAACGCCGACCGGCTGTTCGAAATGACTGCCCGCTACGGCTTGCCGTATTTCCAGAACTTCCTCAATTCGGACATGCAACCCAATCAGGTGCGGTCGATGTGCTGCCGCTTGCAACTGGACGTGCGCGAGTTGCTCAAGCGTGGCGGCGGGCTGTTCGGCTCGGCGGAGCAGACCGGTTCCCTGGGCGTGGTGACGATCAACTGCGCCCGCCTGGGCTATCTGTACAAGGGCGACACCAGTGCGTTGCTGCAACGCATCGATACCCTGATGGAACTGGCGAAAGAGAGCCTGGAGGTCAAGCGCAAGGTCATCCAGCATCATATGGATGCCGGTTTGTACCCCTACACCAAGCGCTACCTGGGCACCTTGCGCAATCACTTCTCCACCATCGGCGTGAATGGCCTGCACGAAATGCTGCGCAATTTCACCGATGATCAGCAAGGCCTGCACACCGAGCAAGGCCGGGAATTCGCCCTGAAACTGCTGGATCACGTGCGGGCCACGCTGTTGCGATTCCAGGAGGAAACCGGCCACCTCTACAACCTCGAAGCCACGCCTGCCGAGGGCACCACGTACCGCTTCGCCAAGGAAGACCTCAAGCGCTATCCGGATATCTTGCAGGCCGGCAGCACGGTCGCCCCGTACTACACCAACTCGTCGCAACTGCCGGTGGGCTTCACCGAAGATCCGTTCGAAGCCCTGGAGCTGCAAGATGAACTGCAATGCAAATACACCGGCGGCACCGTGTTGCACCTGTACATGGCCGAGCAGATTTCCTCCACGCAGGCCTGCAAGCAGTTGGTGCGCAAGGCCCTGGGACGTTTCCGCCTGCCGTACCTGACCATCACGCCGACCTTTTCCATCTGCCCGGTGCACGGTTACCTGGCCGGCGAACACGAGTTTTGCCCCAAATGCGACGAGGCCTTGCTGCTGCAACAACAGCGCCAGGGCAGCGTTCACTGATCCGATCCATCGACCGCAAGGAGCTTCACCCATGAATGCATCGCAAAGCCTTCCACAAGCACAGCGTCAACGTTGCGAAGTCTGGACCCGAGTGATGGGTTATCACCGTCCGGTGGCGGCCTTCAACCCAGGCAAGCAGTCCGAGCACCGCGAGCGGGTGCACTTCACCGAACGCGCGGCCGGGCGTCCATGAGTCGAGTGCTACGGGTCGGGGGCATGGTGCCCCTGACCACACTCGATTATCCGGGCCAACTGGCGTGCGTGCTGTTTTGCCAGGGCTGTGCCTGGCGTTGTCGTTATTGCCATAACCCGCAACTGATCCCGCCGCGCGGTAGCGAGGAGGTGGATTGGTGCCGGGTATTGGCGTTCCTGCAACGCCGTCAGGATCTGCTCGACGCCGTGGTGTTCAGCGGCGGTGAGCCAACGTTGCAGGACGGCCTGGCGCCGGCCATGGAGCAAGTGCGGCAGATGGGCTTTCGCATCGGCCTGCACAGCGCCGGCATCAAGCCGGCGGCCTTCGCCAAAGTGGTCGGGCTTGCCGACTGGGTGGGTTTCGACGTCAAGGCCTTGCCCGAGGATGCCCTGGACGTGACCCGGGTCGAAGGCAGCGGTGCCGCCAACTGGCGCAGCCTCGACCACCTGCTGGCCAGCGGCGTGGATTATGAATGTCGCACAACGGTGCACTGGCACCTGTTCGACCCCGAGCGGTTGCTGACCCTGGCCCGACGCTTGAGCGAACGCGGCGTCACGCGGTTCGCCGTACAACTGGTGCGCACCGCGCGGATGCTCGATCCCCACCTTTCCAGCGTTTCGGCACAAGCCTTGCAGCCTGAGCTGTGGGCCGCCATGCGCGAGTTGTTCCCCTCGTTCGTCTTACGCAGTTGAGCGAGCGCCGGGATGAACGACCGACAGCGGCCCGGGATGACTGGGCCGCACTTTTTCATGGTTTTCAAATGCGCTGCCAACCGGCAGGTAGTTGAACAGGGAGCATTTGATATGACCAGATTCACCACTGCCCAACGCATCGTGATCGGCTTTGCCATCGCCCCACTGGCCTTGATCGCCTTGGCGCTTTACGCCTTGAGCGACCTGGCGATGCTGCGCGACCAGGCCGAGCAGATCGTCAGGCAGGATTGGCCGAAGATCGACCCGATCATGGTGATCGCCACGGGCGTGCGCGATAACGCCAGGAATACCCGGGACTTGTTGATCGACAAGAACAACGCGCAAGTCCAGCAATCCATCGACGCCACCCGGCAGCGGATTACCCAGGCCTTCGCCACGCTGGAGCCGTTGTTCGATCAGCCTGAAGGCAAGGCCGTGTATGCCGAGTTGAAAAAGCGTCGCGAGGCCTATGTGGCGGCTTTCGTCCAGGTGCAGGCGTTGATCCGCCAGGGCGCGACGGAGGAGGCGATGACGCAGCTCAAGCAAGGGGTGATTCCGGCGGAGCTTGAGGTGTACAAAAGCCTCGAAGGGATCATGGCGATGCAGGGCAAGGTCTTTGTCGAACGTGAACAGCAGGCCCAGGCACGTTACAACGATGCGCGGCGCAACATGTTGGCGTTGGTGCTGGCTTGCCTGGCCCTGGTAACGACCGTGGCGGTCCTGGTGACCCGCAGCGTGACCCGTCCCCTGGGCGGTGAACCGAATGACGCGGCGCGGCTGCTTAATCTCATCGCCCAGGGCGACCTGACGATCCGCGTGCCCGTGGGCGTTGGCGCCAATGACAGCGTGATGAGCAACATGCACGACATGCAGCAGAGCCTCAACAGCATGGTCCGGCACATTGCGGCCTCGGTGGATCGGGTGGCCAGTTCCTCCGAAGAACTGAGCGCGGTGAGCAGCCAGACCAGCAGCACCTTGCAGTTGCAAGGGCATGAAATCGAACAGGCTGCCGCGGCCGTGAACCAGATGACCGCTGCGGTGGATGAAGTGGCGCGCAATGCGGTGAGCACCAGCGAAGCCTCGCGAGTGTCCGAGCAAACGGCCCAGCGCGGTCGTGAACAGGTCCAGGAAACGGTGGCTTCCATTACCGCGCTGGCCGAAGGTGTGACGGACAGTTCCGGGCGAATCCAGCAATTGGCCGGGCGGGTCCAGGACATCAGTTCGGTGCTGGACGTGATCCGCAGCATCGCCGAACAGACCAATCTCCTGGCACTGAACGCCGCCATCGAAGCCGCCCGCGCCGGTGATGCCGGGCGTGGTTTTGCAGTGGTGGCCGATGAAGTCCGGGCGTTGGCCCATCGGACCCAGGATTCGACTCGGGAAATCGAGGGCATGATCGGTAACATCCGCCTGGACAGCGGGCATGCGGTGAGCTCCATGCAGAACAACAGCGAACTGGTGCAAGCCACGCTGCTAGTGGCCCAGCGCTCCGGCGATGCCCTGGATGAAATCGCCCATTCGATCTCGCAGATCAACGAGCGCAACCTGATGATCGCCAGCGCCACGGAACAGCAGGCGCTGGTGGCGCGAGAGGTGGATCGTAACCTGGTGGGCATTCGCAACCTGTCCGAACAAGTCATGCTGGGCGCCCGGCATACCGATACGGCGGGCCAGGACCTGGCGCAGATGGCCGGGTCACTGCATGAGACGGTGGCGCGGTTCAAGGTCTAGATCGCTTACTGCTGGGCGAGATGTCCGCAGAAGTCGTGTTCACCTGAACCCCCTGTGGGAGCGAGCTTGCTCGCGATAGCGGAGGGTCAGCTAGTAGTGATGTTGGCTGTGCCGACGTCATCGCGAGCAAGCTCGCTCCCACAGGAGGAACGCGATCACCCAGAACCAGGTCGGCTATAAGGCCGCCTCGAGGTAGCCGCGCTGGGCCATGATGGCCCTTCGCGGCGGCCCACGGAGCAATGCCTTCGTTCAGGCACACCGAGCCTAGGCGAGGTGCCGAGTGGTGGGGCAGAAGCGCTTTGGTTACTTTCGACTGGGCCGGCTTCCGGGCTTTTCGAAAGTGACCCGCCGTAAGGGCGGAACCATAAGCCGCCGTTACCCAAAAAACGGATATTCACACCAAGTCAGGAGTTCCCAGCGACCTGCTCAGAAGCACCCAATCGAGGCCCGGCCGAATAACGAACCACACTAAGAACAGCCAACGTCGCAACCACCAACCCAGGCGAAGTCGCCAGCAATACGGCCGTGGTCCCACCCCCTGCGGCCAGGATCTGCCCTGCAGCCAGAGGCCCGGCCACCGACCCCAGGCGTCCGATGGCCACCGCCGCACCAACCCCCGTCGCACGTACGGTCGTAGGGTAGGAGGGCGGAGCCAAGGCGTAGAGGACCAATTGCGCAGCCATGACAAACAACCCAGCGGCGAACCCGGCAATGGCCATCGGCACGATACCGACCGACAACCCGACCCCGGCCAGGGCGCTCAGCAGACCGGCATAGACGAACAGCACCACCTTGATGCCATTGCAACGGTCCAGCAACAGGCCGCCGAGCAACGAGCCAAGAGCACCGCCGATGTTGAACAGCATCTGCACCAGGCCGGCCTGGGGTTTGCTGAAGCCCTGCTCCAGCAGCAACGATGGCAGCCAGTTGAGCAACATGTACATCACCGTCAGGGTGAAGAAATAACTCAGCCACAGCGCCAAGGTGGTGCGGCCGCGACCTTCACCGAACAGCGCCTGGGCGGTGGAGCCGCGCGATGAGCCGCCATCCTGCGCCTGGCGAAAGACGCTCGATTCGGGGAGCCACAGGAGCATCAGCGGGACCACCAGCAAGGGCGCCAGCCCACCGATGAAAAACGTCATCTGCCAGTGCTCGCCAAACAACATGGCGACCACTGCCGCCAATGCACCACCCAACGGAACGCCGGCATACATCACGCTGATAGCCGTGCCCCGGCGCTGCTCGCCCACGGCTTCGGCGCACAGGGCAATGAGGTTGGGCAGGGCGGCGCCCAAGCCCAGGCCGGTCATGAAACGCACCAGCAAGAGGCTGGAGAAGTGTTCGACATAAGCGGTGCTGAGGGAAAACACGCCGAACAGCAAGACAGCGGTGACGAGGATTTTCTTGCGACCGATACGATCAGCGATCCAGCCACCGAAGAACGCACCTGGCAACAGCCCGATGATCCCGGCGCTGAATACCCAACCCATCATTTTCGGATCGAGGGCAAACGTCTGTCGCAGACCTGCGGCTGCGGTACCGGCTGACTGAAGGTCGAAACCCTCGATCAGCGCGACGATGAAACACAAGGCGATGGTCAGCGTCGCACGACGCGCCGGACGGTTCATGGCAAATCCTCTTATTGTTTTTGTGAGGGACACCGGCTCGGAGGATAGCCGGTAGGTGCATTTAAGATTAACAAAGCTAACTAAAAAATGAAGGTTGCCATTGGGCAGTCATAAACTGACCAGATCATTATAAAAATCAGAGGCTTGGTACGAATCTTCGAGCTAGTTGGTAAATTAGTTAATGATATTAATGTTCGATTATCGGTCATTGTTGATTGACGAAGCGCCCGTGCAGTTTCCATTCTTGGTTCCCACGGCCCCCACCACCAAGGTTGGGCCGAACAAAACAACAACAATAAGTGGATATCGAACATGCCAAACCTTGCCCGGGCCGCCCTGACGGCGCGCCCTGTTTCATCGCTCGTTCATCTGCTGGCTTGTCTCGGGCTGAGCCTGGGGGCTCCGGCCTTGCGGGCGGAGGGCTTCATCGACGACAGTCACGGCACCCTGACCCTGCGCAATTACTACATGGACCGCGACTACAAGGACGACGGCGCCAAGACCGCGGCCAGGGAGTGGGCTCAAGGTGTGTTCATGAACGTCGAGTCGGGGTTTACCCCAGGGGCGGTTGGGTTCGGCCTCGACGTGAGGGGATTGCTGGGCATCAAGCTCGACTCGTCACCTGACCGAAGCGGCACCGAACTGTTGCCGGTGTCGAGCAGCGACAAGCGCGCAGCTGATGAGTATTCGCGCCTGGGCGTGACCGGCAAGCTGCGTTTCGCGCAAACCACGGTGAAGACCGGCGATGTGTCGATCTTCCTGCCGTTTGCCTTTGCCAGCCCATCGCGGCTGCTGCCGCAGACCTTTCGCGGGACGACTCTCAGTTCCAAGGACATCGACGGCTTGACGTTGAACACCGGTTATATCGATCGCATCGCCCGGCGCGATTCCACCGACTACCAACCGATGAGCATCGCCTCGCCCAACCGTCGTTTCAACGGTGCGGCGACTTCTTCCCATATGGCGTACGTGGGCGGCGACTACCAGGTCAGCAAAGACCTCAGCTTGCGGGCTTACCACGCCGAAGTGGCGGATTTGTATCAACAGAACACTCTGGCGTTATTGCATAACCTGCCTTTGGGCGATGGCGTCCTGACCACCGACCTGCGCAGTTTTTTCAGCGACGAAGACGGCGCGGCCAAGGCCGGAAAAGTGGATAACCGCAATGTCTCGGCGCTGGTCGGCTATCGCCTGGGTGGCCATCGCGTGAGCCTGGGCTACATGCATTCCAGTGGCGATACGGCCACGCCTTATGTGTCCGGCACCGAGCTGATGGGCTTGAGCGAAATGACCATGAGCTCGGATTTTCTCAATGCCAAGGAACGCACCTGGCAGGCGATCCATGACTACGACTTTGCCGCCGTGGGCGTGCCGGGCCTGCGGAGTCGGCTGCGTTATGTGCGTGGTGATCACATCGAACTGGCGGCCCTCAATGCCGAGGATCGCAAGGAACGCGAGTTCCAGATGGAACTGGGGTACGTGATCCAGAGCGGCCCGCTGAAAAACGTCGGGCTGCTGGCGCGCAAATCGATCTATCGCAACAACTTCCCGGGTACGGCGGCGTTTCGCGACGAGAACCAGACACGGTTCCTGGTGACGTACAGCGTGCCGATCTGGTGAGTTCCCAGGTGTCTGGCTTGCTCTTGTGGGAGCAAGGCTTGCCCGCGATTGAAGCGCTGCGGTTTTTCAGGAATCGAGGTGCCTTCGTCGCGAGCAAGCTTTGCTCCCACATAGCCGGAGCTTGCGTCCTCGCCACAGGGAGCGCCGCCAGGTTTGCTAGTGGTAAACCTTCTTCAACAACCGCAGCAACTCCTCCCGCTCAGCGCCTGAAAGGGTCGCGGTGGAATCCAAGTCACTCTGTGCGGCGATTTGCTTGAGTTCCTTGAGCAAGGTTTCGCCAGTCTTGCTCAGGAATATCCCGTAGGAGCGTTTATCCGGCTTGCACCGCACACGCACGGCCAGGGCCCGACTTTCCAGTTTGTTCAGTAGCGGCACCACTTGCGGCGGTTCGATCGTCAGGGCCTTGGCCAGGTCGGCCTGCATCAGGCCGGGATTCTGGTCGATGATCGCCAGCGCCGAGAACTGGGCAGGGCGCAGATCGTGGACGGCGAGCCGGCCAATCAGATTCTGGAACAGTTTCAACTGGGCGCGGCGCAGGGCGTAACCGATCAGGTCGTCCAGCGCGGAGTCCAGCGGCGCTTGCGCGTCGGTACCGGCGGCCAGGGGCTCGGCGGGTTCGGCAAGCTTGGAAGACTTGGCCATCGAAGTGAACTTCCTCAAGGTAAGTGATTAACAAGGCCATCCAGTTTGCCGGGGTTGCGACGCCCTGGCTATGGGGTCGCGCAAATTCGAGATTTGTAACCGCCGACCCAGACCCGGAAAAATACAGATAAATCGATTAATAGTTAATTGACATAACTATTTTTCCGGTTTAGTTTTTGATCATCTTCAGCCAAGAACAAGAGAGCACGCATCATGAGTAATTACGAAGGTCGCTGGAAAACGGTCAAGGTCGATATCGAGGAGGGCATCGCCTGGGTCACCCTCAATCGCCCGGAAAAACGCAACGCCATGAGCCCGACCCTCAACCGCGAGATGATCGACGTGCTCGAGACGCTGGAGCAGGATCCGGCCGCTGGCGTATTGGTGCTGACCGGGGCCGGTGATGCCTGGACCGCCGGCATGGACCTCAAGGAATATTTCCGCGAAGTGGATGCCGGGCCGGAAATCCTCCAGGAAAAAATCCGTCGCGAAGCGTCGCAATGGCAATGGAAGCTGCTGCGCATGTACGCCAAGCCAACCATCGCCATGGTCAACGGCTGGTGCTTTGGTGGCGGTTTCAGCCCGCTGGTGGCGTGCGACCTGGCGATCTGCGCCGACGAAGCGACCTTCGGTCTCTCGGAAATCAACTGGGGCATCCCGCCGGGCAACCTGGTGAGCAAGGCCATGGCCGACACCGTGGGCCATCGCCAATCGCTGTACTACATCATGACGGGCAAGACGTTCGGCGGGCAGAAAGCCGCCGAAATGGGCCTGGTCAACGAAAGCGTGCCCTTGGCGCAACTGCGTGAAGTCACGGTGGAGCTGGCGCGCAACCTGCTGGAAAAGAACCCGGTGGTGCTGCGGGCCGCCAAGCATGGTTTCAAACGCTGCCGCGAACTGACCTGGGAGCAGAACGAGGATTACCTGTACGCCAAGCTCGACCAGTCGCGCCTGCTCGACACCGAAGGTGGCCGCGAGCAGGGCATGAAACAGTTTCTGGACGACAAGAGCATCAAGCCTGGCTTGCAAACCTATAAGCGCTGAATCGACCGGCGAATGGCGGGCCGCATCCCGCTGTTCGCTGCCTCGCGCTGGCGCTACTGTTACACCGCTGCGATGCATTCCCGATAAAGACAATAAAGAGGAATCACCATGCTGGACGTGCCCCTGTTGATTGGCGGCCAGTCGTGCCCGGCCCGTGACGGCCGGACCTTCGAACGCTGCAACCCGGTGACGGGTGAGGTGGTGTCTCGCGTGGCCGCCGCCACCCTGGAAGATGCCGACGCCGCGGTAGCTGCTGCCCAAGCGGCGTTTCCCGCCTGGGCCGCATTGGCGCCTAACGAACGCCGCACGCGACTGTTGCGTGCAGCCGAGCAGTTGCAGGCCCGTAGCAGTGAATTCGTCGCTGCTGCCGGCGAAACCGGTGCCATGGCCAACTGGTACGGTTTCAACGTGCACCTGGCGGCGAACATGCTGCGCGAAGCCGCTTCCATGACGACCCAGATCAATGGCGAAATCATTCCTTCGGACGTGCCTGGCAGTTTCGCCATGGCCCTGCGTCAGCCTTGCGGCGTGGTGCTGGGCATCGCGCCCTGGAACGCTCCGGTGATTCTCGCCACCCGCGCCATCGCCATGCCCCTGGCCTGTGGTAACACCGTGGTGCTCAAGGCTTCTGAAATAAGCCCGGCGGTGCACCGGCTGATCGGCCAGGTGTTGCAGGACGCAGGGCTGGGTGACGGCGTGGTCAACGTGATCTGTAACGCACCGGCGGATGCGCCGGCCATTGTCGAGCGGTTGATCGCCAACCCGGCGGTGCGTCGGGTCAATTTCACCGGTTCGACCCATGTCGGGCGCATCGTCGGCGAACTGTCGGCGCGTCACCTCAAGCCGGCCTTGCTGGAACTGGGCGGCAAGGCGCCGCTGCTGGTGCTGGACGATGCCGACCTGGACGCTGCGGTGCAAGCGGCGGCCTTCGGCGCCTACTTCAACCAGGGCCAGATCTGCATGTCCACCGAGCGACTGATCGTCGATGCCCGTGTGGCGGATGAGTTCATCGCCCGCTTGACCGCCAAGATCGCCACCCTGCGCGCCGGCGATCCGACGGCCGCTGATTCGGTGCTGGGCTCGTTGGTTGACGTCAGTGCCGGCCAACGCATCAAGGGGCTGATCGACGATGCCCTGGCCAGAGGCGCAACGCTGGTCACGGGTGGGCAGTTGGAAGGCAGCATCCTGCAACCAACCTTGCTCGACGGCGTCACTGCGCAGATGCGCTTGTACCGCGAAGAGTCTTTCGGGCCGGTGGCGGTGCTTCTGCGCGGTGACGGCGATGAAGAGCTGTTGCGCCTGGCCAACGATTCCGAGTTCGGCCTGTCGGCCGCCATCTTCAGTCGCGACACGAGCCGTGCTCTAGCCTTGGCCCAGCGGGTCGAGTCGGGCATTTGCCACATCAACGGGCCGACCGTGCACGATGAGGCGCAGATGCCCTTTGGCGGGGTCAAGTCCAGTGGTTACGGCAGCTTTGGCGGCAAGGCGTCCATCGAGCATTTCACCCAGCTGCGTTGGGTGACCTTGCAGAACGGTCCCCGGCATTACCCGATCTGAAACCCGTCGCATCGCGGGCGGTCGAGCCTTGAACGCCGTCGCCCCGATGCAGGCCAGAATAATAATGACAAGGCCGCAGCCTAGTGCTGCCACGCTCCGCTCGCATCGCGACCCGAGTGTGCCTTGGTGGAGGAAATGTACGTGAGTTCCGAGTCAAGATCGTCCTCCCGACCCGAGGCCGGGCGGTATCGCCAGGTGTCGATTGGTCATCCTGCCGTCGAAGTCCGGGAAGAGCGTGGCATCTTGCACATGCGCTCCCTGGAGCCCCTGGCCCCGCTGCCGGCGCGGTTGCTCGAGCGCCTGGTGCACTGGGCCGAGGTGCGCCCAGAGCAGACGTTTATCGCCGCCCGTGAATCCAGTGGTGATTGGCGTCGAGTCAGTTATGCGCAAATGCTCGACAGTGTACGGGCCATCGCCCAAGGCCTGCTCGGTTACGGCTTATCGGCCGAAAAACCCTTGGCGCTGCTCTCCGGCAACGACATCGAGCACCTGCAAATGGCCCTCGGCGCGATGTACGCCGGTATTCCCTATTGCCCGGTTTCGCCGGCCTATTCATTGCTGTCCCAGGATTTCGCCAAGCTGCGTCACGTCTGCGATCTGTTGCAGCCGGGGCTGGTGTTTGTCAGCGAAGCCGCACCGTTCGAGCGGGCAATCACTGCCGTATTGCCGGCGGACGTGCCCTTGATCACGGTGCGTGGCGAGATAGCTGGCCGGTCGAGGACTAGCTTCGCCAGCCTGCTGGCCCAACCCGGTGGCGCCGAGGCCGAGCAGGCGTTCGCCGCCACTGGCCCGGACAGCATCGCCAAGTTCCTGTTTACCTCAGGCTCCACCAAACTGCCCAAGGCGGTGATCACCACCCAGCGTATGCTTTGCGCCAATCAGCAGATGCTGCTGCAGACCTTTCCGGTGTTCGGCGAGGCCCCCCCGGTGCTGGTGGACTGGTTGCCGTGGAACCACACGTTCGGTGGCAGCCACAACGTTGGCATCGTGTTGTACAACGGCGGCACGTTCTACCTGGACGACGGCAAACCCACCGCCCAGGGCTTCGCCGAAACCCTGCGCAACCTCAAGGAAATTTCACCTACCGCCTACCTGACCGTGCCCAAGGGCTGGGAGGAGCTGGTTAGCGCCCTGGAGCGGGACGGTGAGTTGCGCGAGCGATTCTTCAAGCGCATCAGTCTGTTCTTCTTTGCGGCAGCGGGTTTGTCCCAAAGCACCTGGGACCGGCTCGACAAGGTCGCCGAACAGCATTGCGGCGAACGTATCCGCATGATGGCGGGCCTGGGCATGACCGAGGCGGCGCCGTCCTGCACCTTCACCACCGGGCCGTTATCCATGGCCGGCTACATTGGCCTTCCGGCGCCCGGCTGCGAAGTCCGGCTGGTGCCGGTGGACGGCAAGTTCGAAGGGCGTTTTCGCGGGCCGCACATCATGCCCGGCTACTGGCGCTCGCCGCAGCAAACTGCCGAGGTATTCGACGAGGACGGTTTCTATTGTTCGGGGGATGCGATCAAGTTGGCCGAAGCCAGCAATCCGCAACTGGGGCTGATGTTCGATGGGCGGATCGCCGAGGACTTCAAATTGTCTTCCGGTGTATTCGTAAGCGTCGGGCCGTTGCGCAACCGCGCGGTGCTGGAGGGCACGCCCTACGTCCAGGACCTGGTGATCACCGCGCCGGATCGCGAGTGCCTGGGTGCGCTGGTGTTCCCACGGCTTGCTGAATGCCGACGCTTGTCGGGCCTGGGCGGGGAGGCCAGCGACGCCCAGGTCCTCGCCAGCCCGCCGGTACGCCAATGGTTCGCCGACTGGCTGCAACGCCTGAACCGCGAAGCCAGCGGCAACGCCAGTCGCGTGGAGTGGATCGCCTTGCTCGATGAACCGGCGTCCATCGACCGTGGTGAAATCACCGACAAGGGCTCGATCAACCAACGGGCGGTGCTGCAGTGGCGGGCGGGGAAGGTCGAGGCGCTGTATCGCGGGGAGGATGTGTCGATCCTGCGGGCGGGACCTGTGGCTTAAAGCAAAACCTTGTGGATGTTCATAAGTGGCAGGCTCATCCACAAACTCCTGTGGGAGCGAGCTTGCTCGCGATAGCGGTGGTTCAGCAGCAGAGATGTTGCCTGACTCACCGTCATCGCGAGCAAGCTCGCTCCCACATGAGGTCCGGGGGCTGGTTTGTGATGTTTAACGCCGTCCTAGCAACAAACCCACCACCAGGCCGAAACCGGCGGAAATCGCCACGGTCTGCCAGGGGTGGCCGCCAATATAGACCTCAGTGGCATCGACCATGGGACGGGTACGTTCCCGGGTGCTGGTGACTGAGTCGAGCGCCTGTTGCAGTTTCTGGGATATCTGGCCTCGCAGGTCTTCGGCCTCTTCGCCCACCAGCGAGGCACTGCTTTTGAGCAGCTTTTCCGATTCTTCAATCAGAGCCGTCAATTCGCTGAAGGCTTGATCCTTGATTTGCTCTCCGTTCGCTTGCACGGTGCCTTTACGGGCCATGGAAGTACTCCTTGTGTGGATGATGGCATTGAACAATGGAGTGCCGTGCCCGTTAAAAAGTTGCAACGCTCGGCGCTGGCAGGGCAGTCCATCACAAATCGTGGTTAAGACGTTTCCCTCCAAGGTGTAAGATGGCGCCTATTTACGCAACAGGTAATTCCCATGAGCTTCAATCTGGCTGACAAGCCCCTGGCCGAGCGCGCCGCGCTGGAAGACGAAAAATCCCGACTTTTTGAACTGTGGCAAAACAACCTGGGCAAGGCCAAGGGCGATGCTGCCCGCTTGTTCGGCGAGCGCTCCAAACGCAAGGGCAAGTGGGCCGAGTGGGTGCGTGCCGAACTGGATGGCATGTCGCCGCCGGAGTACGCCAACATGGTGCGCAGTGAGGTCAATCGACTGATGGCCGCCAACAAGTAAGCCTTAGGCGAATGTTGCCGTAATGGCCTGGCGAACCTTGAGCATTGTCGGCTCCATTTGCGTGTGGGTTCGCCATCCCAACTCGATGGGGTAGCGGGGCAAGGCCAGGGGGCAGGGCAGCAAGGCCAGGCCGCTGAGGTCGGCGATGGCCCGGGCGGCATGGGTCGGGATGGTCGCCACGGCCTGACTGCCCTTGAGCAGGAACGGCAACGCGGCAAAGTGGGTGGTCGAGGCGCAGACTCGCCGACTCAGGCCAAGCCCGGCCAGCCCTTCGTCGGTGATGCCGATGAAACCACCCGAAGACACCAGCAGGTGCTCACGGGCCACGAACGCCTCCAGGCTGAGGGATTGCTGGCCCTGCGCCAGGCTCGCCGGGTCCAGGAGGCAGGCGTAATCGCCTTCGCCCAACACCTGACGGCTGAGCAATCGCTGGGCGAAACCGCCCGCTGTGATCGCCAGGTCAAGGTCGCGCTCCATCAGGGCCCGGCCGACGATCTGACTGTGGGTCTGGCGGAAAATCAAGCGCAGGCCCGGCGCGCGGTGGGCCACTTCTTCGATCAAGCGTCGCCCATGGGCAATTTCGAAATCGTCCGACAGGCCGACGATGACCGAGCGGCCTTCGTAATGGCTGGCATCCGGGTCGACCATCGCCAGGCTCTGGCGGCATTTATCCAGTGCTTCGCTGATCACCGGCTTCAGTTGATTGGCCCGCAGCGTCGGCGCCAGGCCCCGGCCGGTGCGCACGAATAATTGATCGTCATACAAACCGCGAAGCCTGCGCAGCGCAGCGCTGATGGCCGACTGGGTCACGCCCAGGCGCACGGCGGCGCGGCTGGCGCTGGATTCGTCATGCAGGGCTTCGAAGGTCTTGAGCAGATTGAGGTCGATGTCGGCGATATTCATAAGGCTCATATCATTTAGCAGCATTCAGGGCTTTATTCATGATCGGCCGCTGCTTGAGAATCAGCAACACCTGATGATCAAGGAGTTGAAAAGCCATGCCCAAATCCATTGTGGCTGCCCTGCAGATCGGCTCGTTGCCTGGCGGCAAGGGCGAGACCCTGGCACAGATCCTTTCCTATGAAGAGGCCATTCGCCAGGCCGGCGCGCGTCTGGTGGTGATGCCTGAAGCGCTGCTGGGTGGCTATCCCAAGGGCGAGGGGTTCGGGACTCAACTGGGTTACCGGCTGCCGGAGGGGCGCGAGGCGTTTGCCCGCTATTTTGCCAATGCCATTGACGTGCCCGGCGTTGAAACCGAAGCGCTGGCCGGGCTGTCGGCGCGTACAGGGGCGAGCCTGGTGCTGGGCGTCATCGAGCGTGTCGGCAGCACCCTGTACTGCACCGCGCTGTATTTCGAACCCGATGCAGGCCTGGTGGCCCGGCACCGCAAGTTGATGCCCACCGGCACCGAGCGGCTGATCTGGGGCAAGGGCGATGGGTCGACCTTGCCCGTGATCGACAGCCAGGTCGGCCGGGTCGGCGCGGCGGTGTGCTGGGAGAACATGATGCCGCTGCTGCGCACTGCGATGTACGCCAAAGGGGTGGAGGTCTGGTGTGCGCCGACGGTGGATGAGCGAGAGATGTGGCAGGTGACCATGCGCCATATCGCCCACGAAGGTCGCTGCTTTGTGGTCAGTGCCTGTCAGGTACAGGCCTCTCCGCAGGCCCTGGGTATCGAGGTCGCGCACTGGCCGGCCGAGCGGCCGTTGATTGCCGGTGGCAGCGTGATTGTCGGACCCATGGGCGACGTGCTGGCCGGGCCGCTGAAAGACACGGCGGGGTTACTCATCGCCGAAATCGACACCGATGAACTGGTGCGGGCGCGCTACGACTATGACGTGGTCGGGCATTACGCCAGGCCGGATGTGTTCGAGTTGGTGGTGGACGAGCGCGCCAAACCCGGCGTGCGCTTCACCGCCTGATCACCAGCTGGCGGCGGAACCCGGCAGGTCGAGGGTTCCGCGGTCGACGAAGCGCAGGGTGCCGAATACGCCGCCGGCGAGCTTGCCCTTGAGCACATAGGGCAGGTTGTCCAGCCCTTGGGTCTGGCTCAGGCCCAAGGTCTGGCGCAACACCGAAAACGCCGAAATGCTCACCGGGACACTGAGGATCGCCTCGGAAAAGCGCGGGATCGAACCGCTCTGGTCACTGACCCCCGTTGCCAGCGTACGGTCGTTGACCTCCAGGTCCAGCGCCACGCCGTTGTAGTCGATGGCGGTTTCGTTGGGGTTCTGCACGCGCAGTTTCACGGCGAAACGTACCTCCAGCCCCTGGTTGGGCAAGGGTTCGATGCCGACCACGTTGATGTTCAGCGGGTCACGGTGCGGGAAGAGGGCGCAGGCGCTCAGGCTGAGCAGTATCAGGAAAACGGAAAGGCCGAGGATTCTGCGCATGGATAGACTCTCAAGAAAGGAAAAAACTCGGAAACGATTGAGTACGATAACCCACAGCGGCCCCATGACAACGGCAAACCACCCTGTGGGAGCAAGGCTTGCCCGCGATGAAGGTGATGCGGTCTTTCAGGAACCGAGGTGTCTGTTTCGCGAGCAAACTTTGCTCCCACAGCCTTGCGGGGCAAATTCCACCTTGCTCTGGATCCAAACAAGGTTCAGGGCTCCTGACAGTTTCTGACACCAGCCTCTGCTAATCTGCGTCAACTTTTTCTTTCCGGACAGTCCATCGTGTCGCGTACCTCTCGGTTGCTCACTTTGCTGCAAGTCTTGCGGGGCAAGCGTTGCCCGGTCACCGCTGCGACATTGGCGGGCGAACTGAACGTTTCCGAGCGCACCTTGTACCGCGACATCGCCGAACTCAGCGCCCTCGGCGCGCCGATCCAGGGCGAGGCGGGCATCGGTTATGTCTTGCGCAGCGGCCTGTTCCTGCCGCCACTGATGTTCACCGCCGATGAAATCGAGGCCATTGTGCTGGGCTTGCGCTACGTCGATCAGCGCGCCGACGAGGTGCTGGGCAAGGCGGCCGCCGACGCCCTGGCGAAGGTCGCCGCAGTGCTGGCTCCCGATGTGCGAGACGCCTTGCGCAACCCCACGGTATTGCCCGGTCCACCGGGTTATGGCTATCCGCAGAACACGGTGGAACTGAATGTGTACCGCCAGGCCATTCGTGCCCAGGCCAAGCTGCATATCGATTACGCCGATGTGAACAAGACCCCGAGCCAACGCTTGATCTGGCCGCTGGCCCTGGGCTTTTTCAATGAGGCGCGGGTGGTGGTGGCCTGGTGTGAATTGCGCGGCGCCTATCGGACTTTTCGCACTGACCGGATTGCCTCTGCCACCGAGCAGGGCGAGCGCTATCCGGGCCGACGCAGCGACTTGCTGCGCGACTGGTTTGCGCTGATGAAGCTGGACGAAACCGGGCGTTTCACTCCTGACAAAAACTGACACAACGCTGTTCTAGCATAGTGCCAGACCGATAAAACAAGGAGCCGTACCATGTCCAATCCCGTCTCTTCCCTGGCCCCGGCCATCGCCGGCTACATCGCGGCCGCCAATGCCCGTGACAGTTCGGCGGTGACGCGTTTCTTCGCCGAGGATGCCAACGTGTTCGATGAAGGCCAGCACCGTGTTGGCACCCAGGCCATCGCCCAATGGATGGAAGACACCGCCCAGCGCTTCCAGCCGCGGGTGGAAGTCCTCAACGTGCAGCAACGCACTGGCAAGGTGCTGGTGCAGAACCTGATCTCCGGGACATTCCCCGGCAGCCCGTTGGAGTTACGCTACACCTTCCGGCTCGATGAGCAGGGCAAGATCAGTCGGTTGGATATCTCGATCTAAGTTCTGCACTCAGGTCTGTGGGAGCAAAGCCTGTGGGAGCAAGGCTTGCCCGCGATGAACGATAACGCGGTTTGGCTGTTGGACCGCGGCGCGACTATCGCGGGCAAGCCATGCTCCCACAGGCCATTGCTTCCAGAGGCCATGCTCCCACAGGCCATGCTTCCACAAGATATTGCTCCCACAGATAAACCCCACGCCACAGTTCTACGCAGGGTTCCTGCAGTCGCCCGCCATGGCATACTCCCCACCTTCGTTTTCCGGACCCGGGCCGTATGACTTTCGACTCCCCCTTGAGTGCCTGGCAGCATGCCATCGAACACCACGGCTTCGTCCAGGACGAGGCCCAGGAACTGGCCATCATGACACTGAAGCAATGCCACCAGGCGTTGCACGAAGGTCGCAAGTCGATCAAGGGCGTTTATCTCTGGGGCCCGGTGGGACGTGGCAAGACCTGGCTGATGGACCGCTTTTATGAAAGCCTCAAGGTGCCGGCCCGTCGACAACACTTCCATCACTTCATGGCGTGGGTGCATCAGCGTTCGTTCCAGCTCACTGGCACGCCGGATCCTCTGCAGGCCCTGGCCCGGGAGTTGAGTGCTGAAGTACGGGTGCTGTGTTTCGACGAACTGTTCGTCAACGACATCGGCGATGCAATCATCCTCGGGCGCCTGTTCCAGGTGATGTTCGAGCTGGGCATGGTGATGGTCAGTACCTCCAACCTGCCGCCGGAAGAACTCTATGCCAACGGCCACAACCGCGAGCGTTTCCTGCCGACCATCACCGCGATCAATCGATATATGCAGGTCGTGCCGGTGAACGGTTGGCAAGACCATCGCCAGCACCCAGGTCAGTTACAGCAGCGTTATTGGCTGCGCGATCCCGGGCAACCTGATCCGCTGGGGGAGGTCTTCAACCAGTTGACCGCCGGGCAAGTATCGAGCAGTGCGTCGATCGAGGTCGGCCATCGCTTGCTTGAACCGGTCCAGGCCAGCGATAGCGTGCTCTGGAGCCGTTACTCCGACCTGTGCGAGCAACCGTTCTCGGCGCTGGATTTCATGGCGCTGTGCGACCGCTTCAGCGTCATCCTGCTCAGTGACGTGCCGTGCCTGAGCGCCGAACAACGTGAAGGGCGCATTGCCCGTGGCACCGAAGACGGTGTCGAACGGGTCGAGGCCGGTGATCGCGAATTGCCGCAGTTGTCGATCCATGACGATGGCGTACGGCGCTTCATCGCCCTGGTCGACGAGTGTTATGACCGCAAGGTGCCGTTGTGCCTTTCGGCCCTGGTGCCGATGGATGAGTTGTATACCGAGGGCTATCTGCAATTCCCGTTTCGCCGTACCCTCAGCCGCCTCCAGGAAATGCAAATGCAACGTTTTGGTCAGCAAGCCTGACCTGTATCCCGCCGACGGCTTCGAGCTGGCGGCACTAACGAAGTGAGATGGAAGGTCATGGAAGAAGCCAAGGACATCCTTGTACTGCAAGCCAGCTACACCAACCCGGTTCACGCCGAAGCGATCTGTCATGTGCTCAACGGCTATGCACAGGACCCGATGGGCGGGGGACAGCCATTGCCGGCAGAGGTGCTGCTGCATCTGCCCGAGGAACTGGCCAAGCGCCCTCATGCCTTCAGCGTGCTGGCTTTCGTCAACGGCGAACCGGCGGGGCTGGTCAATTGTTTCGAAGGTTTTTCAACCTTTGCCTGCCGGCCACTGGTGAACGTCCACGACGTGGCGGTGATGAAGGATTTTCGTGGGCTCGGGCTGAGCCAGAAGATGCTGCAGAAGGTCGAGGACATCGCCCGTCAGCGTGGTTGCTGCAAGATTACCCTGGAAGTGCTCGAGGGCAATGCCGTGGCCCAGGCCAGCTATGCCAAGTTCGGCTTTGCCGCCGGCATGTTCGACCCGGCCCACGGGCCTATGGAGTTCTGGATCAAGCCCCTGTAAAAGCGGGCTTCTGAGGAGTTTCGGTTATTTCTGCACGACTGCAGCCGCCGGTGCCTTGGGCTGCATCAGGCTGAAGTCGATCAGGGGCTTGCGTGGGGTTTGATAGGGGTCGCCAATCAACAGCGGGCGCGCCTTGAAGTCCGCGCTGACCAGGCTCTTGCTGTGGTCCAGCTCATCAAAACTCAAGCCAGCCATGTCCGCCCAGGTGTGAATCAGGTGCGAGCTGCTGTAGGGGCGCGACAGGTCGCCGGCAAAGTTCCAGTCATGGCTTTCGCGCCACTTGGGCGAGGCCCAGGCCATGAAGGGGATGGTGTACATCGGCGCGGTCGGCTTGCCTTCGTTACGGCCCAGGGTGCCGTGGCCCGAGGAGTCGAACACGTCTTCACCATGGTCCGACAGGTACAGCAGGAAGCCGTTGGGGTCGGTCTTGGCGTAGTCCTTGATCAGGCTGGACACGACGAAGTCGTTGTACAGCACCGCGTTATCGTAGCTGTTGTAGGTCGGGACCTGATCATCACGCAGGCCCGCCGGTACGCCTTGGCGGTCGGTGAACTTGTTGAAGGTCGGCGGATACCGGTACTGGTAGCTCATGTGGGTGCCGAGCAGGTGCACCACGATCAGCTTGCGCGGAGCGCTGTCGGCCAGGGCTTTGTTGAATGGCTCGATCACATCGCCATCGTACTGCGCGGCATTCTGGTTGCGGTTGTTGTTCAGGTACACCTGCTCGTCGGCCTGTTGGGAAAAGGTCGTGAGCATGGTGTTGCGCTTGGTCATGGTCTGCTGGTTGGTGATCCAGAAGGTCTTGTAGCCGGCCTGTTTCATCATGCTCACCAGCGACGGGGTGCTCAGGTACAGGTCCGGGTTCTGTTCGTCGGCGAACGTCAGCACCTGCTGCAGCGCTTCGATGGTGTAGGGGCGCGGGGTGATGACGTTATCGAACACCGACAGCTGGCCTTTGAGCTTGTCCAGCTCCGGCGTGGTTTCCCGCGGGTAACCGTAGAGGCTCATGCGCTGGCGGTTGGTGGATTCACCGATCACCAGCACCAGGGTGGCCGGCTGGTCGGCCATGGCATCCTTGAGATTGCTCAGTGGCGCGATCTTGCTGGCGCTGTGGAGCATGCCTTGCATGTTCTCCAACTGCTCACCATAGCGACGATACGCCACCAGCATCTGCCACGGCACCGCAGGCTCGATGCGATCTTCGAATTTTTCCAGGCCACCGGCAAAGCTGCCGGTACGCTGGGTCTGCTTGATCAGCGGATAACCGACCACCGCCAGGACAATGGCGACTGCTGCGACCATGGCCTGGCCCCGGGGCAGGTACACCGGGCGCAGGTGGGTCCAGAGCCAATAGCCGACGGCGGTGTGGGCCAGGAACGCCGCCACCATCCACCAGGCAAAATACTGTGTCAGGTACTCGCCGGCTTCAGAAACGTTCGATTCGAACATGATGAAGATGACGCTCTGGGAAAATTCTTGCTGATAAATGAAGAAGTAGCCGAGGCTGGCCATGGAGCAGGCCCACAGCACCACGCCGATCAACGCCGCGAGCACGCGCGTGCGGGCGGGGAAGAGCAGCATGGGCGCCAACCACACCGCGCTCATCACGAACGCTTGGCGAAAGCCGGTGAAGCCGGAGGTGTCGCTCAACAGAATGAGCAGTTGGGTGATGCCAGAGAAGTACCAGAAGAACAGAAACAGCCAGCCAAGCCCGGCCCAGTCGAAACCTTTCGCAGTCGTTTTGCTGCGTTTGAACAAACTCATCAAGCGCTCCAGCCTTTGTCGACGACGCTGTCGGCACCGGATTGGTGACCGCAGGCATACGTCGAGCAACCTTAAAGGCGGGGAGTATCGCGAGCCGGTTGTGAAAAGTTTGTGAGTTTTTCGGATACAAATCGCTGATTGGGGGGGGCGAATGCTCTCTGGGGCGAGGGATTATCTGTGGGAGCAAGGCTTGCCCGCGATGAACGATAACGCGGTTCAGCCGTTAGACCACGGCGCGACTATCGCGGGCGAGCCTTGCTCCCACAGATAGAATTCTCGCCATGAGTGTGCCTGGCAGGACTTGCATGGAAGTGACACCGTTTGACCAGCGTCACTTCCTGGCGCTGTGCCTCTGGGGCGGTTACCGAGCCAGGGACTGGCTCTGGTGGGACAGCTGTGCGTGTTGCAACTGCATGCGCAACTGCGTCACTTCATCAAGCAGTAGATCGCGTTCTTCCTTGAGTAGGCGCAATTCATCGCGACGAATGGTCACATAAAGGGTTTGGGGAGGACGTGCGGTAACGACAGGGCCCATTGCTCACCTCGCAAATGGCGTACATCAACTATAGAGATGTCGCCAGTATTTGGTCGACACCTCTACTATCGGCGCCGATTCTGATTTCTTTTGCTTGTGATTGGAACTTTTTTATTTTTCATGGTCGCTGTGTCTTCGGCCGGATCTTGAGCGTTATCCCTTGTGATCGCTCGAATTACCCGGAAACTATGCAGCAATGCTCTGGACTAACCTCCATTAGTCGATAGTGTTAAATCTTTGACACACCTTTATTTGTAGTAGGGAGCATCAGCACATGCAACTCGGGATCATTGGACTGGGCCGCATGGGCGGCAATATTGCGCGGCGCCTGATGCTCAATGGGCACACCACCGTCGTCTATGACCGCAATGCCGCTTTTGTCGAAAACCTGCGTCAGGAAGGCGCCACGGGCGTCGCGGACCTGCCGGCACTGGTCGCTGGGCTGGAGAAGCCACGTGCGGTCTGGGTCATGCTGCCGGCCGGCGCACCCACCGAAGACACCGTCAACGTCCTCAGCGAACTGCTGGAGCCGGGTGATGTGATCATTGATGGCGGTAACACGTACTACAAGGACGACATCCGTCGCGCCCAGGCCCTGTCGGAAAAAGGCCTGAGCTACATCGATGTTGGCACCTCCGGCGGTGTTTGGGGTCTGGAACGCGGTTACTGCATGATGATTGGCGGTGATGCCGAAGTGGTGAAGCGCCTGGACCCGCTGTTCGACAGCCTGGCGCCGGGCATGGGCGATATCCCGCGCACCCGTGATCGCAAATCCGACGATGACCGCGCCGAACGTGGCTACATCCACGCGGGCCCGGCCGGTTCGGGGCATTTCGTGAAGATGATCCACAACGGCATCGAATACGGAATGATGCAGGCCTTCGCCGAGGGTTTTGACATCCTCAAGACCAAATCCAGCGAAAGCCTGCCACCGGAGCAGCGCTTCGACCTGAACGTGGCCGATATCGCTGAAGTCTGGCGTCGCGGCAGCGTCGTATCGTCCTGGCTGCTGGACTTGACCGCCGACGCGTTGGCCAGCGATCCGAAACTGGATGGTTTTTCCGGTGAGGTCGCCGACAGCGGTGAAGGGCGCTGGACCATCGAGGCTGCCATTGAGCAAGCGGTGCCGGTTCCGGTCCTGTCCAGTTCGTTGTTTGCCCGTTTCCGCTCGCGCCAGCAAAGCACGTACGGTGACAAAATGCTCTCGGCCATGCGCTTCGGCTTCGGCGGCCACGTGGAGACGCCGAAAAAATGACCTCGATCGGCAGCAAATCCAAGGCAGAACCCGCGCCGCCGACTACGTTGTTTCTGTTCGGCGCCCATGGCGATCTGGTCAAGCGTCTGCTGATGCCGGCGCTTTACCACCTCAGTCGCGACGGTCTGCTGGGCGATGGGCTGCGCATCATCGGGGTTGACCACAACGCCATCAGCGATGTGGATTTTGCCAAGAAACTCGAGGACTTCATCCGTAACGAAGCGGCGAGCAAGGGCGGCGATGCCGACCGGGCGCTCGATCCGGTGCTGTGGGCCAAGCTGGCCCGGGGCATCAGCTACGTCCAGGGTGATTTCCTCGATGAGAGTACCTACCAGGCGCTGGCGGCGAAAATCGCCGCCAGCGGCACCGGCAACGCGGTTTTCTACCTGGCGACCGCGCCGCGCTTTTTCAGTGAAGTGGTCAGCCGCCTTGGTGCGGTCGGGCTGCTTCAGGAGCAGGAGGGCGCCTTCCGGCGAGTGGTGATCGAAAAGCCGTTCGGCTCCGACCTGCACACCGCCGAAGCGCTGAACGCCTGCCTGCTCAAGGTCATGAGCGAGAAACAGATCTATCGCATCGACCATTACCTGGGCAAGGAAACGGTGCAGAACATTCTGGTCAGCCGTTTCTCCAACAGCCTGTTCGAGGCGTTCTGGAACAACCACTACATCGACCACGTACAAATCACCGCCGCCGAAACGGTCGGCGTGGAAACCCGTGGCAGTTTTTATGAACACACCGGCGCCCTGCGAGACATGGTGCCCAATCATCTGTTCCAACTGCTGGCGATGGTGGCCATGGAGCCGCCAGCGGCGTTTGGTGCCGACGCAGTGCGTGGGGAAAAGGCCAAGGTCGTCGGGGCGATCCGGCCCTGGTCGGTGGAGCAGGCCCGGGCCAACTCGGTCCGTGGCCAGTACACGGCCGGTGAAGTCGGCGGCAAGGCGGTAAATGGTTATCGCCAGGAGGCCAACGTGGCGCCCGACAGCAGCACCGAGACCTACGTCGCCCTCAAGGTCATGATCGACAACTGGCGGTGGGTCGGCGTGCCGTTTTACCTGCGCACCGGCAAGCGCATGAGCGTGCGGGACACGGAGATCGTCATCTGCTTCAAGCCCGCGCCTTACGCACAGTTTCGCGACACCGAAGTCGACGAACTGCAACCTACGTACCTGAGAATCCAGATCCAGCCCAATGAAGGCATGTGGTTCGACCTGCTGGCCAAGCGGCCGGGGCCGGCACTCGACATGGCCAATATCGAATTGGGCTTTGCCTACAAGGACTTCTTCGAAATGCAGCCATCCACGGGTTACGAAACCCTGATCTACGATTGCCTGACCGGCGACCAGACGCTGTTCCAGCGCGCTGACAACATCGAAAACGGCTGGCGCGCCGTGCAGCCGTTCCTCGATGCCTGGCAGCAGGACGCGACATTCCAGCCCTACAAGGCCGGCGAAGATGGCCCGGCGGCCGCCGATGACTTGCTGACCCGCGACAGCCGCGTCTGGCATGGCCTCGGATGAGTGATCTGGTGAAGCACCCCATCCGTTTTTTGCTCAGCGACATGGACGGTACATTGCTGTTGCCCGACCACAGCCTGAACCAGCGCACCATTGAGGCGGTTCGCTCATTGCGTGAGGCTGGTGTGCTGTTCAGCCTCGCCACCGGGCGGCCACCGCGGGCCATGTTGCAGCAGATCGAGGCCCTGGGTGTCGACCTGCCCACGGCGGCGTTCAATGGCGGCACGCTGGTTCATCCCGATGGCAGCTTTCTTGCCGTCCACTACCTGCCACCCGAGGCAGCGCTGGCCACACTGGCCCTGTACGCCGATCAGCCCGGCATCGAAGTCTGGGTATTTGCCGATGGCGACTGGCTGGTGCGCGACGCCAACGGTCCGATGGTGCCGGTGGAGACGCGTGGCCTGGGCTACCCACCTGTAGAGGTCGAAAGCTTCGAGCCGTATCTGGAGCGGATCGACAAGATCGTCGCCACCAGCGCCAACACCGACCTGCTGGTGGAGCTGGAGGCGCGGTTGCATCCGCTGCTCAAGGGCCAGGCCCAGGTGTCGCGCTCGCAACCGATCTACCTGGATGTGACGGCCATGAAGGCGAACAAAGGAGAAGCGCTGTCGACCCTGGCAGCCTTCCTCGATGTGCCCCTGGAGCAGACAGCGGCCATGGGCGACGGCGGCAACGACCCGGCGATGTTCCACCGCGCGGGATTGTCGATTGCCATGGGGCAGGCAGAGGAGGCGATCCGGCGTCAAGCGGACGTCGTGACCGCCGCGGTTATTGACGACGGTGCGGCGCTGGCGATCGAACGCTACATCTTGCCGCGATAGGATGTCCTGGCCTTTGGTGGCAGGGGAATTCATTCCCACTGTGGGAGCAAAGCTTGCTCCCACACCAAATCCCCTCGCCACAGGTTTTCCTACTCAGAAGCTTGGTTACAACCAGTAAGTCACCGCATACCAGCCCAAGCCACCCATCACCACGGTGTAGGGCACGGCCATCCAGACCATCCGGCCATAGGACAGGCGAATCAGCGGGGCGATCGCCGAGGTCAGCAGGAACAGGAATGCAGCCTGGCCGTTGGGTGTGGCGACGCTCGGCAGGTTGGTGCCGGTGTTAATGGCCACCGCCAGGGTCTCGAACTGTTCGCGGCTCATGTGGCCGGATACGAAGGCCTGTTTGACCTCGGTAATGTAGATGGTTGCCACGAACACGTTGTCGCTGATGGCCGATAGCAGGCCATTGGCAATGAACAGCATGCCGGGCTGCTGGTCGGCGGGCAGGCCCAGCACCCACTGGATCAGCGGCGTGAACAACTGCTGGTCGTGAATGACCGCCACCACCGCAAAGAACACCACCAGCAGCGCGGTGAACGGCATGGCGTCCTTGAACGCACTGCCGAGCCTGTGCTCGTCGGTGATGCCGGTGAAGGCGGTAATCAACACGATGACCATCAGGCCGATCAGACCGACCTCGGCAATGTGCAGGGCCAGGCCCACGATCAGGATCAGCGCGGCAATACCCTGGACGATCAGGGCGGCGCGTTGGCGTGCGGTGCGTTCACGATTGTCCTGCTCGGCGTAGTCGGCCAGCACGGCACGTACGTTGTCCGGTAGCAGCGTGCCGTAACCGAACCAGCGCAGTTTTTCCAGGGCTACGCAGGTCACCAACCCGGCCACCAGCACCGGCAGCGACACCGGCGCGACTTTCAGGAAGAAGTCGATGAAATGCCAGTCCATCTCATGGCCAATCAGCAGGTTCTGCGGTTCTCCTACCAAGGTGCAGACGCCGCCCAGCGCCGTGCCTACGGCGCCATGCATGAGCAGGCTGCGTAGAAACGCCCGAAACTGATTGAGATCTTCATGATGACTCGACGGCAGATCGTGGTCTTCATCGACATTGCTGTCCTGGCGCGGATCGTTGCCCGACGCCACACGGTGATACACCGCATAGAAGCCGACCGCGGCGCTGATGATCACCGCGGTGACGGTCAATGCGTCAAGGAACGCAGACAGGAACGCCGAGAGAAAGCAGAACATCAAGGCCAGCAGCGCCTTGGAGCGCACGCCCAGGAGCAGGCGTGAGAACAGGAACAGCAGCAGATCCTTCATGAAGTAGATGCCTGCCACCATGAACATCAGCAGCAGGATCACCGGGAAGTTGTGCAGCAGTTCATCATACAGCGCCTTGGGGGTGGTCATGCCCAGCACCAGGGCTTCGACCAGCAGCAGGCCGCCGGGCATCAGCGGGTAGCATTTAAGGGCCATGGCGAGGGTGAAGATGAACTCCACCACCAGCATCCAGCCGGCAACAACCGGGCCCAGGGTCCACAGCACCACGGCATTGAGGATCAGGAACGTGATGATGCACGCCTTGTACCAGCGCGGGGAATGCCCCAGAAAGTTATGCGCGAAAGCCTGAGCCATTGAACCGGACATCGGCTGCTCCTTTTAATTAGAAGCGCGCAACTTGCCGTAAGAAATGAGGAATATCAAGAGTAAGAATAAATACCGTTCACCCGCGTCAATCCGACTCAGGCCCAATACCGCGCAACCACCGCTCGATAATGCCCCTGGAGCGAATAACCGCCCACCAGGATTCTTCCATCATCCTGCATAGCCAGGGTAGTGGCGGTGTCCAGGCTGTAGCCGAGTCGAGTGCGAACCCAGCCTTTGCCCTGGCCGAAATCCGGGTCGAGGCTGGCATCTGGCAGATGTCGGGCAAGTACGAAGTCGGCCTCGATACCGCCGATCGTGGCGCCGGCGGTCACCAGTTTTCCGTCCGCTTGAAGCTGGGCGGCGGTCCACTGACTGGCATTGCGTCCGATCGCCATGAGTTGGCACTGGCCCTGGTTGCAATGACGGTCCGGCTTGCCGTCGGGGCGTACTTTCAGCGACAGGCTATGCATCGGATCACGGCTGCTGCCGAACACCTGCAGATCACCGCTCGTATCCTGAACGATTTGGCTGACCATCACGCTGTGCCCCTGCGCCAGGATGGACAGGAAGCCATTTTCGCCGAAGCTGTCATCGAGTTTGCCGCTGCTGTCGTAACGGGCAACCAAGCCATGCTGGGGCAAGTCGATGGCGCCGCCGACGACAATATGACCGTCAGCCTGGAGCACCAGACAGCCGAGCCAGGTATTTTTCAACAGGCGTCGGACCATCACGAAGCCGCGACCGTTGAACGAAGGATCCAACGCCCCATCGGGCAAGAGTCGGATCAGTACGCCGACATGGTCGGAAAATTGATAGTGGTGGTTGGCGAGTACAAGGATCCGGCCATCGGCCTGCACTTGCATGTCGCAAGCCTCAAGCCCTGGCACGCCGGGCGGTAGCCAGGGGTCGCGCAGGCCTTGGGAGAGATTGCCGCAAAGCCGGATGACGTGCCGGCCGGCGTTGCCGAAGCTTTGAACGGCGCAACCTTGCTGGTCGAACAGCGCCAGGGCGGGAAGGGTGTGGTCGTTGCTTTCGTAGTGCAGGCCGGACAGCAGGATATGCCCATCGGGCAACACGATCACCTTGCCCGCCGTCGCTTCGAAACCCTGTTCAAACGCGCCGATCACGTAGCCGCGGGTGCCGAAGTCCGGGTCAATCTCACCGTCGTGGTTGAGTCGCGCCAGCCCGAACCGACTGCCGTGGGCCGTCTCGACCCTAGCTGCCACCAGGATCTGTCCGGCGTGATCAAGGGTCAATCCGGTGGTCAGGCTTGAAGTACTGTCTTCGAAATGAACCCAGGCTTTGCCGTTGGTGGCAAAGCCTGGATCAAGCTGCCCAGCGTGGGCCATGGCCCTGGGGGACACAAACGCGAACTGATCGAGCATGCCTGCCTCTCCTTGCGTGTCGAGCAGCCCGAAAGGGCGACGACTGCATGAGGGCAACATTCAATCCCTGAATGTGACAATGCACAACTGTCATGTTCTACAGATACAGCGGCGATTCGTGCCATAACGATGGCTTTACAACCCAGAGCCAAGCCTGCAATCGATAACAGGCTTTACCAGCGGTTATTCAGGCATCGACCAGGATTGCAATGTGTAGCCTTCCTGGCTCAGTTCGGCACGAGCCTGTTTCAACAGATCGGCCAGTTGGACCGGGTCGGTATAGGCGCTGCTTGGAATTTGGGTGCGGCCAATATGGGTATTGGTGCGGTCGATGACGGTCAGGCTAAGTTCACCGTTGCCGTCTTGTGGAGCCCAGGCCACGCATTGGAAAGGACGGAATGCGCGGTCGGCAATCAAAAGAGCTTCGTTGATACGGAGCGGGGCGTTCATGGCGTTTTCTCTTAAGTGTGCCCAAACAAATGATATGCCGTCGGTTGGGCGTACCGTGCGGCTGGTTACTTGTACTGATGTCCCGAACCCGTAGGCGGGTCACACATTATTTAAATAAATTTCGATTTTCTTTCAGACCAGGCTTTTGGGCTTTTGTTTGAAAGCACCCTGAAACAAACAGGCCTGTGATAACTAACGAAATGCCTGCTTATAACCACTTTGAAGCGATCCCGATAATCAATTGATACAAGGGTGTGTCAACTTCTTGCTACTGTTACATGCAGGTCTGCCAAACGCCTGTTTCTAATCATATTTCCTTATTTTGACGCCAAGGATCAGTCATGATCGAAGCCAGTACGTCCCGTCGTCTGCTCGTGGTTGATCCCTGCGATGATTGTCATCGCCTGTTGCCAGCTCTGCGCACTATTGGCTGGGAGGTGGACAGTTGCGCCCTCGAACACGCCGGCGATCGGACGTGTGACGTCGGTCTTCTGCGATTGCAGCCTTTTCACCTGGAACGCCCGGAAGCCGTCAAGGAGTTGATCAGCCGTAGCGGCACCGAATGGATCGCTGTGCTCAACCAGGAAGTGTTGCGTCTGCAAAATGTCGGTGATTTTGTCTGCGAGTGGTTTTTCGACTTCCATACCTTGCCGTTCGACGTGTCCAGGGTCCAGGTGACACTGGGCCGGGCGTTTGGCATGGCGCGCCTGCGGGGACAGGGCTCGATCCATATCGATCAGCCCGAACATGAACTGCTGGGCGACAGCAAGCCGATTCGCGAACTGCGCAAATTATTGAGCAAGTTGGCGCCCGCCGAGTCGCCGGTATTGATTCGCGGGGAGAGCGGTACCGGCAAGGAGCTGGTGGCGCGCACCCTGCATTGTCAGTCTTACCGGCGTAATAAGCCGTTCATCGCCATCAACTGCGGCGCGATCCCGGAGCACCTGATCCAGTCCGAGTTGTTCGGGCATGAGAAGGGCGCGTTCACCGGGGCTCACCAACGCAAGATCGGGCGGATCGAGGCGGCCCATGGAGGCACGTTGTTTCTCGATGAAATCGGCGATCTGCCGTTGGAGCTGCAGGCCAATCTGCTGCGTTTCCTGCAGGAAAAACACATTGAGCGGGTCGGTGGCAGCCAGCCGATCGCGGTCGATGTGCGGGTCTTGGCGGCCACCCATGTGAACCTTGAGGCGGCCATCGAGCACAAGCGGTTTCGCGAGGACCTGTATTACCGCTTGAACGTATTGCAAGTAGTGATGGCGCCGCTGCGCGAGCGTCATGGCGACCTGTCGATGCTCGCCAGTCACTTCTCCCATTTCTACAGCCAGGAAACCGGTCGCCGTCCCCGCAGCTTCAGCGAAGATGCCTTGGTGGCGATGGGCATGCATGATTGGCCCGGCAATGTGCGGGAACTGGCCAACCGCGTCCGACGCGGTTTGGTGTTGGCCGAAGGGCGACAAATCGAAGCCCGGGACCTTGGCTTGGCCAGCCACCAGGGCGTCGCGGTGCCGATGGGTACGCTGGAGGACTACAAGACCCGCGCCGAGCGCCAGGCCCTGAGCGATGTGCTCAACCGTCACAGCGACAACCTGAGCGTGGCCGCCAGGGTGCTGGGCGTGTCCCGGCCGACGTTCTATCGCCTGCTGCACAAGCATCAGATCCGCTGACTAAAACCTGCGCACATCCCCTGTGGGAGCGAGCTTGCTCGCGATAGCGGTCTTTCATTCAGTATCAATGCTGACTGAAAGGACCTCATCGCGAGCAAGCTCGCTCCCACAGGGGTTTGCATTCCCTCAGGGATATGTGCCGATCACATATCCCTGAGGGCATCAGAAGTAGTACGGGAATTTCAGGCTAAAGGTGAAGTCCGGCGCATCGTCGGTCAACCCGATGGACAGGTTGGGCACGATGGTCAGGTTGTCGGACGCGGCGACGGTCATGCCGATGTTGAAGTAGCCGGCGTTGGCGTCGCTGGAGACTACCGATTCCCAGTCGCCGCCGTCCTGTTTGAGCTTGCTTTTCTTTTGGATCAGGTCAGAAACCGAGAATGACATGCTCATCTTCTCGTTCAAGGCAAAGGCGATGCCCGCGCCGAGCTGGAAGCTGTCGCCGATCCGCACCTTGCCTGGGATCTTCTGGTTGACCGTGGAACTGATGTCGTCGAACGACTCCTCCAGATTATGGGTGTAGGAGAGGGTGCCGAACAGCACCGCCGGGTCGAAGGTCTTGACCAGCGAAAGCCCTGGCGTGATCGACCATACGCCGTTGCCGGTGGGCAGGTCGTCAGGCACGAACAGGTTGGTGTTGGCCTGGGATTGGCGCAGCTTGATGCCGAATGGGTCCTTGCCGGTGGGGGCCTTGACCCGTAGGGTGACCACCGCGTCCGGGGAATTGATCGACTCATCCATGAACTTGTAGGCGATGCCGAAGTTGACGTCGCCGATGGTCGGGTCGCGGGTCACGGTTTCTTCGCTGGTGACGCCGGCTGCGCCGTTGTTTGCGCCGCCTGACTGATAGGTGGATTCGCGGTAGACCACCGGGACGTTGAGGTCGAACTGCCAGCGGTTGTCGAAGTTATAACGGCCAGTGAGGTCCAGCGTCCAAGTGTCAGCCTTGATCCGGTCGAGGTTGATGTTGCCCAGGAAAATCGAATCCAGCGCCAGGAAACCATTGAGGATCAGTTGCCGCGTGTCGTAGCGCGAATAGGTCACGCCGGTCTCGAAACTGAATTTACCGCCGCCGAAGAAGCCGCTGGCCTCGTCATAGAGGTTGGAGACGCTCTGGGCCGGCTGGGAATCATCGGCCAGGGATTGCCCATAGCCACTGCCGCCAGCCGTTGTCGCACCGCCGCCGGCCACGGTCTGGTTGCCTTTCATGTCGGCCGGGGATTTGGCCAGGCGTTTGGGCGGTGGGGCGGCGGGTTGATCCTCCACTTGGCGAACCCGCTGTTCGAGCACCGCCAGGGCCTTTTGCTGGACCTCGTACCGTTGCTTGAGCTCAAGAAGTTCCTGTTTCAGGGCCTCGATGTCCGCATCCGGGGCCGCCTGCAACACGGCCGCCGGGAACAACGTGCTTAAACACATCACAGCGCGCAACGATACGGATCGATACATGAAATATGCCGTCCTTATTTGCCCATTGATCGGCGATCAACGTAGATCAATATCCGAGGTTTCGAAGACCACGTAACTGAGTCAGGTTGCAGTCCAATGCTCCGGCACTGGGGCCGTTGTTGTTCAGCACCACGTTGAGCTGCGTCATGTTGTTGACCAGGTTGCTGTTTCCCAGCAGACGGGTGTTTTGCAGCAAGCCGCCTTGGGCCACTTGTTGCAGGGTGCTGCCCTGGTTATGGCTGGCCTGGATCGCCATTTGCACGCCGCTGCCGGTGGCGGTGACCGCGACACTGCCGGCGGCGTTGCTGCCGCTGATGGTCTGGCCCTTGGTCAGCAACTGGCCTTGGGAAGGCACGAGTGCCGGGGCCTGGTTGCTCTCTTTTACGTTGATGTTGACGTTGTTGTAGGCCGTATTGCCGTCTCCGGCGGCGCGTACGCTCTGGGTCACGCCCTGGCTCGTGCCAAGGCCGGCGCCACCGGTAATATTGCCGCTGCCCTGTTCGGGGGCGCTGCCGTTACCGGTCTGCTTGATGGTGGAGACATAGAATTCGGGTTTGACGGTGGCGGCCTGGATCTGCATGGCGCTGGTGGCGCCGATCAAGTCGCCGCTGGCGTTGCGCCAGGTACTGCTCATGACGATGCCGAAGCTGATGACTCGGCCGGGCATGACATAACGACCGCGCAGCTCGGCAAGCTCCTGGTCCTTGACTTCGATGGGTTTGAAGCCCGCATGGGCGTAGCCCGAGGCGGTCGCGAGCAGGCAGGCCAGCGACAGCCAGTGTGAGGTTTTCATGTGCTGCTCCCGGAGCGTCCTGCTCCTTTTTGTACTTATGTTGGCAGTTGGTCGGCGATTAAAAAAAGTCGCTCTGTATGAAGCCGAAATCCATCAGTTCCGCATCCCTGACCGGGTTGAAACCGTCCAGCTTGTTACGGGCGGTCAAGGGTTGAGGAGGGCTGCGTAGTGCATTGGTCTTGTCATAGCCCGGGCCGACGATCGCAAAGACGATGCCGTTCCAGCCTTTGATGAACTCATCATGGGCGTAGCGCTTGTGGCCCAGCACCGGGTCGCCGATGTAGACCCATTGCTTGTCGGCCCGCTGCAACACCACGAAGTGCTTGTAGCCGCGTATTTCCATCAGGACCACCACCGGAATCGTCACCGCTTCGAGTTTCTCTGGCGGTATCCGGTAGCCTCGGGCGCGCATGCCGATGGTTTCCACGTAGCGCTTCATGTCCAGCATGGAAAACCCTTGGGTGCGAACCAGATTCTGGTCGGCATTGACCAACATGCCTTTGATGACGTGCTCTTCATCGACGTCAAGCCAATAGGCCTGGCGCAGCACCGTGGCCAGCGCGGCGGCACCGCAACTGAAATCGGTTTTCTGTTCGACGATGTCGCTGAATTTGCGTTCGCGTACGCTTTGCACCGGTTTGTAGACCAGCATGCCGCCAGGCAGGGCGGCCACAGGCATCTGCGCTGCTTCGGCCGCGCAGGCCAGGCAGAGCAGCAGGGAAACGGCAGTGACACGCATGATCAATACGCCTAGTGGGCATCCAGGAAAAAGCCCCCTGTGGGAGCGAGTCCGTGGGTGCAACGCTTGCTCGCGATAGCGGTTTTACAACCAACAGAGGCGTTTTATGTAACGACCTCATCGCGAGCAAGCTTTGCTCCCACAGACTCGCCCCTACAGCGGTACTTTTTTACATGCAAGCCTTGCAGCCGGCAGCGATGGACAGCGAGTTGCTCTGCTGGTTGCCCACGCCTGCCGACACGTTGGCGCCGCCGTTACCGGAGAAGCCGTTCATTGAGTTGGTCATGGTGGCGTTGTTGATCACAGGGTTTTTCCAACCGTCGCGGGTCAGCACCTGCTGGGTGTTGCTGCCGGCCAGTTCGAAGGTCCCCACGGCGGAGAACTTGAACTTGTCGTCATCGTGACCGCCGCCATAGCCGCCGCCTTTGTTGTCCCAGCCGCCGTGATCGTCTTCGGCGGTACCGGTACCTTTGGCCTTGAACGTGCCGGAGGCGCTGTAGGTGCTGGTGAGGGTGTCGGTCTTGTAGGTCCGCACGCCTTTGTTGTCGACCACAAGGCCGGTGGAGGACTGGTCAGCCGCGGCAGAGGCCTGTGCGACACGGCCCCCGGATACGGCGATGGCCAGGTTGTTTTTCTGTTGGTTGAAGTTCCCGGCGGTCACGTTGATGCCGATGTTGCCGGAGCCATTGTTGCCCGCATTGGTGAGCGAGGCGTTGTTTTGCGTCGAGTTGTTCTTGACGTAGTTGTTGTTATTGACCTGCGTGGCGCTGGAGGCGGCGACAGCCGAGCCGAAGATGAAGCTTTCGTCGGCGGTGGCCAGGGCGGCGGCGTTGTCTTGCTGGTTGCCGTCGCCGCCGGCAATGTTGGCGCCCATGTTGCCGTTGCTGCCATTGAGCGAGTCAGTGGCTTCAGCGGTGTTTCTGGTGGCCTGGTTGGTCACCACGTTGCCGTCGCTGTTCTGCTCATCCAGCACCGTAGCCCCAGCGCCGGCATTGATGGAGAGCAATTGATCCAGCGTCGGCCCTTGCTGATGGCCGTTGCCATGACCGTGACCATTGCCATGGCCATTATTGTTGTCGTTTCCTCCAGCCTGTGCCGCCATTGTCATGACCGCGGCGAGAGCGAAAACCAATGGTTTGAGTGCCATTGTAGGTTTCATGGTGTTTCTCCTTGCGTGTCGTTGGTTAAGTGTCGGTACTTTCTTATGTAGCCTCCGGGTCAATCAGCAACCCGGATGCTCAGGGTGTTAGCCATACGGTTTCCCACCCCTGCGCTCTGGTTCACCTGGATTACCCCTCGGCTGCCGGTGAAGGCCTGGTCGCTGGTAACGACCTGGCGACTGCCGGTTGGGGTGCCAGTTGCTCCTGAGTTCGGTAGCAACGCCACGTTCTGTTGAGACAGGGCGCTGTCATCAATGCTCTGCGGATGGGCGCTGATGCCCACCCGCATGACATTGGCCATCTGGTTGTTGGCCCCGGCGGACTGGTTGACGCCCAGTACACCGTTGCCGTTGGTGAAGGAGTTGCCGCCGATACGGGCGGTGGCGTTCATGGAAGGGTCGGCCGGCGTGTCGACGCGTTGCTGTACGCGGGTGCTGGCCTGGGCGTGGCTGCCAATGGCGATGGCCCGGGTGTTGGTTTGCTGGATCTGGTCGCCGGCGGCCTGGTTGACGTTGAAGTTGCCGGTGTAATGGCTGCCGGAATCCTGCAGGTTGGCGTTACTGACCACCGCAACACCTGGATCGGCAAATACGGTGAAAGAACTGAGCAGGGAAAGCATGAACAGGGCGAGCAGAAACAGCACGGGCTTCATCTCACTGGCCTCCCGCCAGCCGACCCAGCGGGGCCAGGCCGGAACTCAGCGAGCGGTTGATGGTGCCGGAGATCGCGCCGCCGCCACCGTGACCGGCATTCATGCCCGGCGTACCGTTGGGATTGCTCACGACGTTCAGGCCTTGCACGCCGGTATTCGGGTTGACGGTGTTGCGGATCGACGAGCCGCTGGCCACGCTGGCAAATTCGCCATCGCTCAGTTCGGTGCTGGCGGTCGCCTGGTGGATTCGTTCGGAGGGGTTGGCATTGACGGTGGTCGGGTAGGGATCTTTGCCACCGTTGCGACCAATTGCGATGGGCTGCACGTCACGGTTGAGGACAATGACGCCGTTGCCCTCGGCCTGCGCTGGCAGACTGAGCGTTGCGCTGGCGGCGCAGCCGATCAACAGCAGACAGGTCAAACTTCTCTCGAAAGTCCCCACGGCATCGATTCCTTCTTCGGTGGGCTGGCCCTGGTCCAGCGTTGCGAAGTGGGGTAGAGCAGGTGTCGTGCCGAGTTTTGAAATACCTTTAAATTCAATGAGTTGTATTTTTAGACGGTATGCCGGGTGGAAGGGGTGTTTCAGCGCTGAGACACGGCACAGGGTGACTAACCGGTCACTTACTGTTCCAGGCCTCTGGATCCAGGCTTTTGGGCGGGTGTTTCAGAAACTTGACAGTCTTGATGGCAATTTGATGAAGCGGCGTTGGATCCGGGTTTGGAGCGACTGCGCTGTTTCAAGAATGGAACAGATCACCCCGCGATCAGGCTTGAAGCAGCTGGCTAACGACGGCGAACACTTGCTGTTGGCGTTGCGCCCAATCGCCTTCAATGACCTGGAACGGTTGCCGGTGTCCGCTCAGCCAAGCCTCGATCGCTTCAAAAAACGCCAGCCGTTCAGCCAATTCAGGTTGGCAACGCAAGCCGTCGCCGGTCCATTCGACCTGCTCGGGGCTCAGCAGCAGGTGCAGGTCATAATGGCGGGCCAGCAGGGCCGGTTCGAGCCAGTCCGGGCAGTCGCCGAACAGGGTTTGGCTCCAGAGGATGTTGCTCAACAGGTGAGTATCGAGGATCAACAGCGCCGGACGGCGGGCACGCGCTTCATCTTCCCAGGCCAGTTGGCCGGAGGCGATGTCGGTGATGTCGGCCAGGCAGGTATCGCGTTGGGTCTGCTCCATGAAATGGCGCACGTACTCATCCACCCGCACGCCACCAAAGTGTTCCTGCAATTGCGCCGCCAGCCAACTCTTGCCGCTGGATTCCGGGCCGGTCAGCACCACTACCTTCATGCGCGCAGGGCCGGATCGGCGCGCCATTCCCGCCAGCCTTGCACGGCCAGCAGGGTGAACAGGGCGTAGAGCGCCGCTGTCAGGTGCAAGCCCTTGTAGATGAACAGGCCGACGAAGATCACGTCCAGGACGATCCACAGCGGCCAGCATTGCACGCGTTTTTGCGCCATCCACCACTGGGCCACGAGGCTGAAACCGGTGAGCGCGGCATCGAGCCAGGGCTGGGCGGCATCGGTCCAGTGGGCCATGGCGGCCCCCAACAGCAGGCTGCCTGCCGCACCGATAGCCAGGCCGAACAGCACTGACGACCCGCCGAGGCGGCTGACCTGGCGTCCATCATGATTGTGCCCGGCGCGGGTCCATTGCCACCAACCGTAGAGTTGCAGCACCGCGTAGACAACCTGCAGCAGCATGTCCGAGTACAACTTCACCTCGAAAAAAATCCAGCTGTACAGCAACACCATGACCAGGCCGATCGGCCAGCACCAGGGGTTCTGTTTGACGGTCAACCAGACGGCGATCACGCCGAGGGCTGCGGCAAACAGTTCAAGCCCGGACATGGCGGTTCCTTGGGGAAATGGAAGAGGGCGGCGATTGTAAACGCTATGGCGTGGACAGCTCCAATACCAATGTTGAATGTGCCGCTGCTATCGCGAGCAAGGGATTACGATCGTTCCCACGCTCCTGCGTGGGAATGTCGCCAGGGACGCTCTGCGTTCCGCTTCTGGAATGTGACGCAGAGCGTCACGGGATGCATTCCCACGCGGAGCGTGGGAACGATCAAAACACAGAACCCCTGTGGGAGCGAGCTTGCTCGCTCCCACAGGGGGGCTACCGATCGTTAGACCCGGAACTGCGTGAGCAACCCGTTCAACTGTTCACTCAACGCCTTGAGGCGGGTGCTTGCCTGGCTGGATTGTTCGGCGGCCATGGCGGTGCTGTGAGACAGTCCGGCAGCCTGGGTGACGTTCTGGTTGATGTCTTCCACCACATGGGCCTGTTGCAACGTGGCGCTGGCGATGGAGGCGTTCAGGCTGTTGAGATTGCGCAGGGCCTGGCCGATGGCGTTGAGGCTGGCACCGGCCAGGCCGGCTTGTTCAATGGTCAGTTGCGAAGCTCGGCTGCTGTCGCTGATGACTTTCACGGCAGCTTCGGAATGACTTTGCAGGCGCTCGATCATCGCCTGGATCTCTGCAGTGGACTTTTGCGTACGCTGGGCCAGCAGCCGCACTTCATCGGCGACCACCGCGAAGCCCCGGCCTTGTTCGCCGGCGCGGGCGGCTTCGATCGCTGCGTTGAGAGCCAGCAGGTTGGTCTGCTCGGCAATGGAGCGAATCACCTCCAGCACGCTGCCAATCTGGGTGCTTTCACTCGCCAGGGTGCGGATCACTTCCACCGCCTGGTCGATGGTCTGGGACAGGCGGTCGATCTGCTGCAAGCTGCCATCGATGTTGACCTGGCCTTGCTGGGCCTGGGATTCGGCGTCGCGCATCTCACTGGCCGCGTGCTCGGCGTTCTTGGCCACGTCCTGCACACCATAGGTGACTTCATTGATCGCGGTCGCCACCAGCTCCATTTGTTGCGACTGCTGCTGGCTGCGTTCCTGAGCCTGCGCCGCATCGTTGCCCAATTCGTTGGAAGATTGCCCCAGCGCACTGGCCGAAGCTTGCAGTTGGGTCACCACTTGCCGCAACTTGGCGGTAAAGGCGTTGAAATGCCGCGCCAGTTGCGTGACTTCGTCCTGGCCGTGGGTGTCGAGGGTGCGGGTCAGGTCGCTCTCGCCGCTGGCGATGTTGGCCATGGCGTTGACCGTTTCCTGCAACGGGCCGACGATGCTGCGCACGATCAGGGTCAACAGCAGGCCCATGAGCAGGGTGATGATCAAACCGACCACCGAGGCCTTGATTACCTGGGATTGGAACTCGGCCTGGACGTCATCCACGTACACGCCTGAGCCGATGATCCAGCCCCAGGGTTCGAACAGTTGGACGTAGGAGGTCTTGCCCACCGGGGCCTCGGCGCCCGGTTTCGGCCAGAGGTAGTTGATCATGCCGGCGCCCTTGGACTTGGCGATGGCAACCATCTCGTTGAACAGCGCATAGCCGTTCGGGTCGCGGATGGCCGAGAGGTTCTGGCCTTCAAGCTTCGGGTTGGCCGGGTGCATGATCATGACCGGCGTCAGGTCGTTGATCCAGAAATAGTCACTCTGGTTATAGCGCAGGCCACGCACGACGCTGAGGGCCTGCTTTTGCGCGGCGTCACGGGTCAGGGTGCCGGCCGCTTCCAGGCCTTGGTAGTAAGTCAGCACGCCGCTGGCGGTCTGCACCACGTGCTGGGTTTTCTGCACCTTGGCTTGGTAGAGGTCGTTGTGGATCTGATTAAGCATCAAGGCGCCGAGCGTGAACAACATCACGATGGCCACGACCAGGATGAGCCACAAGCGTCGGCTGATCGACACACTGCGCAAGCTATTCATACGCTGTCACTCCGGTTTTTATTCTTGTCATATCGACGGTCGGCACTGTAGCGCCCGGCCGCTATCGGTAATTGACCTGAGTCACAACGCGGCAGCGTTATCAGGGCTTGTCTGATAGGATTTCGGCCCCGCAGCGCAAAACCTGAGCCGGTTCTCATTTTTCATTGGTTTTTTTGAAAGGTCGCGGTTATCGTGCACCCGCTGCGGGGGTACCTGCATGACACTTGAATATTGATAAGACCTGCATGAACAGTGTCTTTTTTGGGGGATGAATGGATTTGTGGACTGCCTTTTCGGCATTGATTCTTGGCGTAGTGGAAGGCTTGACGGAGTTTCTGCCGATTTCCAGCACCGGGCACCAGATCATTGTCGCCGACTTGCTTGAGTTCGGTGGCGAGCGCGCGATGGCGTTCAACATTATCATCCAGCTCGGCGCGATCCTGGCGGTGGTCTGGGAGTTCCGCCGCAAGATCTTCGACGTGGTGCTGGGCCTGCCGACACAACCCAGCGCCCGCCGCTTTACCGCCAACCTGCTGATCGCCTTCCTGCCCGCCGTGGTCTTGGGCGTGCTGTTAGCCGACTGGATCCACCACTACCTGTTCAACCCGATCACGGTGGCCACTGCGTTGGTGGTGGGCGGCCTGGTGATGCTCTGGGCCGAGAAGCGCCAGCACCAGGTGCACGCTGAAACTGTGGACGAGATCTCCTGGAAGGACGCGCTGAAGGTCGGCCTGGCCCAATGCATTGCGATGATCCCAGGCACCTCCCGTTCCGGTGCGACCATCATCGGTGGCCTGCTGTTCGGGCTGTCGCGTAAAACCGCTACCGAGTTTTCGTTCTTCCTGGCGATGCCGACCATGGTCGGCGCGGCAGTCTACTCGGGCTACAAATACCGTGAGTTGTTCGTCCCGGCGGATTTCCCGGTGTTCGCCATTGGCTTCGTCACGGCGTTCATTTTCGCCATGATTGCGGTCAAGGGTCTGCTGCGATTCATCGCCAGCCACAGCTACGCCGTGTTCGCCTGGTATCGAATCGCCTTCGGCCTGTTGATCCTGGCAACCTGGCAGTTCGGCTGGGTGGACTGGACCGCTGCCAAGCCATGAACGAATCAGGCAAGCGCAAACGTGCCGGGCGCAATGCTGAAGGCACCGTGCAGCACCTGCGGCTCAAACTGATGGTGTTTGCGCTGCTCTGTGCCTTGCCATTGTTCGGTTCGCTGCTGTTCGGGCTGCGGGCGGTGTCGTGGGTGCCGATGGTGGCTTATGGCGTCGTCAGCGTGGTGGCATTCCTGCTGTACTGGAGCGACAAGCGCAAGGCGCGCGCCGACACCTGGCGCACCCCGGAAAACGTGCTGCATGCGGTGGAGCTGACCGGCGGTTGGCCCGGAGCCTTGCTGGCCCAGCAGCTGTTTCGCCACAAGACCCGCAAAGTGTCGTTTCAGGTCGTGTTCTGGTTCATCGTGCTGCTGCACCAGGTGTTCTGGATCGACCAGTTGTTCCTGGGCAGCTATCTGTTTTGAATGGCTAGAGCAACAAGCCCACCTGCGTGCGCTTGGGCAATTTGCTGACCACCAATTGGTGTGAGCGTTGCAGCAGGCCACGCAGCTCTTCGGCATCCAGCGGGTAGGGCACCTGCATGATGACCCACTGGGCTCGCGCCAGGTAAGGCGCGGGATGAATGCCCGGCCGGTCGCAATGGCCCAGGAACAGATCCTTGTCGACCTTGAACGCCAGCGAGTCGCCTCGCAGGCCCTGCAGGGCGAACATCTTGTTCCCGGCAATGGAAAATACCCGTACGCCACCCCATTTGTAGTCCTCCCTGGCGCCGGGCAGGCCCAGGCAAAACTGCGCGACATCCTCTTCGCTCAACCTCATATCGTTCTATCTCCACAGCCCTCGAAGGCTTCCACCAAATGATCGATCCATGCACGCACCGCTGGCAGCATGCCGCGCCGATGCGGGTAGACCGCCTGGAGCCAGCCATCGGGCGATGACCATCCAGGCAAGAGTTCCACCAGTGTGCCGTCCCGCAATTCCTGCTCGCAATACATGCTCGGCAATAAAGTGAAGCCCAGGCCGGCGAGGGTGCAGGCGCGGCGCACAATGAAGTCGTCAATACCCAGGCGGGCTTCCAGGCCCAGTTCCACACGCCGCCCATCGGCGCTGACCAGGCGCAGGTGCACCTGGCGATCGGCTTCCAATGCCCCCAGCACCGGCAACTGTTTGAGGTCATCCGGGGTTTCGATCCGCCGTCCTTCGACAAAGGCCGGGCTGGCAACCATCATCAGCCGCGCCTGGCGCAGGCGCCGGGTCATCAGCAAGGGATCCTCGTCCCCCAGGTCGCGCACGCGCAACGCCACATCGATGCCTTCGCCGATCAAGTCCACCCGCCGGTTGAGCAGGGTCATATCCAGTTGCACCAAAGGGTATTTCACCAGGAAGGTTTCGATTATCACCGGCAGGAACTGGTGGGCCAGGCCCACCGGACTGGACACCCGCAATCGGCCGCGGGGCTCGCTGGACATGCTCGCCACCGCTTCGTCGGCCATCTCGGCCTCCAGCAACATGGCCTGGCAATGGCGCAGATAACGTTCGCCGACCGCGGTCAATTTCAATTGGCGGGTGGTGCGCTGGAGCAACCGGGCGCCGAGGCGTTCTTCCAGCTCGGCGATGCGCCGCGACAGTCGTGACTTGGGGATGCCCAGCAACCGCCCGGCCGCTGCGAAACCGCCGGCTTCGACGACTTTGGCGAAGTAGTACAAGTCATTGAGATCTTGCATGTTGAACTCGATTGTCCTGTCAGTGGGACAAACTATCGCATTTGTGCTGACTTATCGATCATTGGCTTCATCGATAGGATTGTCGCCAATTGATCGCCCGGTTGCGGTCCTCACTTGGAGAGCACTGACATGAAACTGCTGCACATCGATTCGAGCATCCTCGGCGACAACTCCGCTTCCCGCCAATTGAGCCGTGAAGTGGTTGAAGCCTGGAAAGCCGCCGAGCCAGGCATCACGGTGACTTATCGCGACTTGGCCGCTGACGCTATCAGCCATTTTTCCGCCCAGACGCTGGTTGCCGCCGGCACCAGCGCCGAATTGCGCGACGCAGCTCTCAAGCACGAAGCCGATCTCAGCGCGTCGGCAATGGCTGAGTTCCTGGCGGCTGATGCGGTGGTCATCGCCGCGCCGATGTACAACTTCAGCATTCCGACCCAGCTCAAGGCCTGGATCGACCGCATTGCCGTGGCCGGCCAGACGTTCCGCTACACTGAAGCCGGTCCTGAAGGCCTGTGTGGTGGCAAGAAACTGGTGATCGTTTCCACCTCGGGTGGTTTGCATGCCGGCCAACCGAGCGGCGTGGGTCACGAGGACTATCTCAAGCTGGTGTTCGGTTTCCTCGGCATCACCGATATCGAAGTTGTCCGTGCCGAAGGCCTGGCCTACGGTGATGACATGCGCACCAAAGCCATGAGCGAAGCCGCGTTGCAAATCGGCCAGCAGTTCGCCGCCGCGTAAAACCTGCGTGAAGGCACCAAAGCTATTGGGGCAGTCTTCGTAAAACCCTGTATTCTCGTCGTCATTGGATGGCCGGGATGCAGGGTTTTACTGCATTCGGCGCCTGGATTTCTGGCGCAGGTTATGCACGGCCAAGACGGCGAGCGACGGGGCCTTCCCGTGCGCTGGTGAAGGTGGAAGATTCGATGACGCGTTTTGGTGCAGCGCTGCTGCTTTGCTTGTTTGCCAGTCTCGGTTCAGTGCAGGCCGCACCGGGGCCGCATCCGCATTGGAGCGCCGGTTTCCATGAGCTGAGCTTTCTCGATCCGCTGGATCAGCAGCCGATGCACGCCATCGCCTTTTATCCGTCCACCGACCGGGAACAGTCCAGCCTGCTGGGTGGCTACCAGATCGATGCCGCGCCAGACGCCCAGATCGCCATCGGCCGTTTTCCGCTGCTGATGCTGTCCCATGGCAATACCGGTACGCCGCTGGCCCTGCATGACCTGGCCACCTCCCTGGCACGCAAGGGGTTTGTCGTGGTGGCAGTGATTCACCCTGGCGACAACGCCCAGGATCACAGCCGGCTTGGCACCCTGAGCAATCTGTACGGGCGGCCGATCCAGATTTCCGAAGCCATCACCGCCACGCTCAATGACCCGATGCTCTCGCCGTTCGTCAACGCCGGGCAGGTCGGGGTGATCGGCTATTCGGCCGGTGGCGAAACCGCGTTGATCCTGTCCGGTGCGACGCCGGACCTCAATCGTCTGCGCCGCTACTGCGTGGAGCGACCGGATGACCGAGACGCCTGCAATACCCAAGGCGAACTGATCGTTGACCGCGATGACCTGCAACCAGTGGCTGATCCCAGGGTCCGGGCATTGTTGTTGATGGCGCCATTGAGCCTGAAGTTTGGCCGTCATACCTTGGCCGATGTCCACGTGCCGGTGCTGCTGTACAGCGGCGATGGCGACAAACTCGTGGCCTTCGACAAGAATGCCGCCGCGCTGGCCCGCAAGCTGCCCACTGCACCGGACTTCAAGACCCTGGCCGGCGCGGGGCATTTTGTTTTCCTGGCACCGTGCACCGACGAACAGATCGCCGCGATGCCGGCGCTGTGCACGGATGCTGACGGTGTCGATCGCAAGGACATCCACCGCACCATGATCTCCGAGGCCAGCCGCTTCTTCGGCGAGGCTTTGGGCAAGCCGACCCGGGCGGGGATGAGGACGGCTGATCAATAAGCTGTTCACTTAAGCGTTCCCGGAGATTCTGATCTTCTGTTCCGAGGGGCATGGTTTTTACGTAAGGATGGTGTGTATATCCATTTCTGCGGTAACGGATATACACACAAGAACAAGTAAATACCGGACCTTCAGTATTACGATCAATAAGGTGCGCTTACGGCTCGGCGACGCAGCAGCAGAGTCAGACCCAGCCCGGTAAGGGACAACAAGGCAGCACAGAAGAAGATCGACGAATAGCCCAGGTTCAACGCCACTGCCCCCATCAACGGACCGGCAATCGCCAGCGCCAGGTCAAAGAACACCGCATAGGCACTCAAGCCGGCCCCCCGGCTGGTGTTCGGCACTTGCTTGATGGCCTCCACCCCCAACGCCGGATATACCAGCGACAGCCCGAAACCGGCCAGCCCGGCACCAACCAGGGCGAACGCGGTGGACGGTGCCAGCCACAGCAATACCAGCCCGAGGGTTTCGATGCTCATGCAGGCAATGGCCGAGTTGAAACCCCCGAAACGGGCGATGCTGGAAATGAACAACAACCGCGCCAGGATGAAGCAGACACCGAAGACTGTCAGGCACCAGGCCGCGCCAGTCCAGCCGCGACTGATATAGAACAGCGTGATGAATGTGGTGAGCGTGCCATAGCCGATCGACGCCAGGCTCAGGCCTGCCCCGAACGGCGCAATGCGCCCAAACACCGCCCAGAAAGGCAAGCGCTCGCCACGAATGACCGGCACCGACGGCTTGTTGCGAATGATCAACAGCGCCGCCCCGGCCAGCAGCGACAAGGCGACGCCCAGGCTGGCGAACCCCAGCTCACCGACCATCACCACGCCCAGCGGGGCGCCGATGGCGATGGCTCCGTACGAAGCGATGCCGTTCCAGGAAATCGAGCGGGCGGTGTGCTCCACACCCACCTGGCCCATGCACCAACTGATGGTGCCCACGCCAATCAGCCCTTGGGCCACGCCGAGCAGCAAGCGCCCAACAATCAGAATCAACAGGCTGGGCAGGGGAAAGCTTTGCAGCAAGGTCGAGAGCAGAGTCAGCACGCCGCTGAGCACAATCCCCGACAGCCCATAGACGATTGCCCGCTTGGTGCCGACGCTGTCCGACAGCCGCCCGGCCATGGGGCGGCTGAGCAGGGTCGCCAAGTACTGTGAACCGATGGTCAACCCGGCCACCACCGCGCTGAAGCCCAGTTGTTCGTGGACATAACCCGGCAGCACGGCAATGGGCAGGCCGATGCAGAGGAAGGCGATGAAGGTGTAGAAAACGATGGAGACGATCTGCAGGGTGATCGACAGGGAGCTGGAGGCAGGTGCGGGCGTGGGCATAGGGCTCGTTCGCGGGCAGCGGTAAGAGAGCCTCATCATGGCGCGAGGAGAGGATAAAAGAAAGCAGGCTAACTAAATGTGCTGGCGACGGCGGATGTTCAGTTTCAACTGAGGTTGTATGCACCGACCCCTTCGCGAGCAAGCTCGCTCCCACAGTTTTTTACCCTTGCAATACAAAAAGCCCTGTCACAGTGGACAGGGCTTTGCTTTTGCAGCGAACAGCCAAGGGCTGTCCTTAGAACACCACGCCCTGGCTACGCAGGTAGTCGTCATAGGTGCCGCTGAAGTCGACCACGCCATCGGCGCTCAGCTCGATGATGCGGGTGGCCAGGGAGGAGACGAACTCACGGTCGTGACTGACGAAGATCAGCGTGCCCGGGTAGTTTTCCAGCGCCAGGTTCAGCGCTTCGATCGATTCCATGTCCAAGTGGTTGGTCGGTTCGTCCATGACCAGCACGTTGGGCTTTTGCAGGATCAGCTTGCCAAACAGCATGCGGCCTTGCTCACCACCGGAAATGACCTTGACCGACTTGAGGATCTCGTCGTTGGAGAAGAGCATGCGGCCCAAGGTGCCACGAACCAGTTGTTCGCCGCCCTGGGTCCACTGGCCCATCCAGTCGAACAGGTTGACGTCGTCCTCGAAGTCGTGGGCATGGTCCTGGGCGTAGTAGCCCAGCTCTGCGGCGTCGGTCCATTTCACGGTACCGGCATCGGGTTCCAGTTCATTGACCAGGGTGCGTAGCAAGGTGGTCTTGCCGATACCGTTCGGGCCAATGATCGCCACGCGTTCACCGGCTTCGACGGTGAAACTGAAGTCCTTGAACAGCGGCTTGCCATCAAAACCCTTGGCCATGCGTTCGACAATGACCGCCTGGCGGTGCAGTTTCTTGGTCTGTTCGAAGCGAATGAACGGGCTGACACGGCTCGAAGGCTTGACCTCGGCCAGCTGGATCTTGTCGATCTGCTTGGCGCGAGAGGTGGCCTGCTTGGCTTTCGAGGCGTTGGCCGAGAAGCGGCTGACGAACGACTGCAGCTCGGAAATCTGTGCTTTCTTCTTGGCGTTGTCCGACAGCAGTTGCTCGCGGGACTGGGTCGCCACGGTCATGTACTCGTCGTAGTTGCCCGGGAACAGGCGCAGCTCGCCGTAGTCCAGGTCCGCCATGTGGGTGCAGACACTGTTCAGGAAGTGACGGTCGTGGGAGATGATGATCATCAGGCTCGAACGCTGGGTCAGCACGTTTTCCAGCCAGCGGATGGTGTTGATATCCAGGTGGTTGGTCGGTTCGTCGAGCAGCAGCACTTCCGGGTCGGAGAACAGCGCCTGGGCCAGCAATACACGCAGCTTCCAGCCTGGCGACACTTCGCTCATCGGGCCGAAATGCTGCTCGATGCCAATCCCCAGGCCCAACAGCAGTTCACCGGCACGGGATTCGGCTGTGTAGCCGTCCATCTCGGCAAATTCGGTTTCCAGCTCGGCCACGGCCATGCCGTCTTCTTCGGTCATTTCCGGCAGCGAATAGATGCGATCGCGCTCGGCCTTGACCTTCCACAGCTCTTCGTGACCCATGATCACGGTATCGATCACGGTGAATTCTTCGTAGGCGAACTGGTCCTGGCGCAGTTTACCCAGGCGCACGTTCGGTTCGAGCATGACCTGGCCGCCGGACGGCTCGAGGTCACCACCGAGGATTTTCATGAAGGTCGACTTGCCGCAACCGTTGGCGCCAATCAGACCGTAGCGGTTACCCGCGCCGAATTTGACAGAGACGTTTTCGAACAGTGGCTTGGCGCCGAACTGCATCGTGATGTTAGCTGTAGAGATCAAAGGTTTATCCTGCGGAACATTCAGAGTAGCTAAGGGTGCGGCAGTACCTGTTCAGTACCTGTTTGCGCACGTCCCGACCGCGCAAAGGCGTCGCGGTCGCAAGCGCAAGGGTCCATCCGGCATAAGAGGACAGCAGCAATACGGAGCGCCTGGCCCGGTAGACGTGCGCCGAAGCCGCGTTTGCGGTATCGACCAAAGGGGGCGCGTAATAGTTGGCGGCGATTGTACTGGTCTGGCCGCATAAACGATAGGGTATTGCCCGGGCAAGACAGTTTTTCACAATTGAAGGATAACTTTCGGTTACAAACTGTGGCTAGAATGCCATCTCACCCTATGCCATCTCCCTTGCCGCTTGGCTGGCTCGGGGGAAACAACCTGTTCACTCCAGCATTGTGACGGTTTTTCGTGAAGCTCATCATAGTCGCGCTCTACATCTTCTCCATTGGCTACGTTCATCTGCGCGGTCGCGTGCGGCATAAGTTCGGACGCCAGCTGAGCGATCATTCGTCGTTTCTCGCGCCGATCAATTGCCTGCTTTACCTGTGCTCGAAACTGCCCAACAGGCCGTTCCTGAGCCCGGCGCAGTTCCCGGACCTGAGCCCGTTGCAGGCCCACTGGCAAGAGATCCGGGCCGAAGGCCTGGGCCTGCTGCACGCGGGGGAGATCAAACGTTCCGAGCAATACGACGATGTGGGTTTCAACTCGTTCTTCAAGACCGGTTGGAAGCGTTTCTACCTGAAGTGGTACGGCGACAGCCATCCTTCGGCCATGAAGCTGTGCCCCCGCACCACCGAACTGGTGCAGAGCATCGGCTCGATCAAGGCAGCGATGTTCGCCGAGTTGCCGCCGGGCTCGAAACTGGTCCGGCATCGCGACCCCTACGCCGGGTCCTATCGGTATCACCTGGGCCTGGAAACGCCCAACGATGCTGGTTGCTACATCAATGTCGATGGTGAGCCTTATCATTGGCGCGATGGCGAGGCGGTGATCTTCGACGAAACGTTCATTCATTACGCCGAGAACACCACCGCCCAGAACCGCATCATTTTGTTCTGCGACGTGGAGCGGCCCATGAAGTTTCGCTGGGCAGCCGCGTTCAACCGCTGGTTCAGCCGCACCGTGATGGCGGCGGCCGGTGCGCCCAACGACGCGGGCGACAGGACGGGTGCCTTGAACCGGGCGTTCTCCAGGCTCTACAAGATACGGTTGCAGGGCAAGGCCCTGAAAAAACGCAACCGCACGCTTTATTACCTGCAGAAGTGGGCGTTCTTTGGTGGCTTGCTGGTGATCTTTATCTGGATGTAGGCGCTGGCGAAGCCTGCGATCTTTTGATCTTGATCGTTCGCTCTGGACTCAATGGGTTGTGGAAAGATCGCAGCCTCGTTGCACTCGACAGCTCCTACATTCAGTCGGTGGGTTTTTGCGCATCCAGTTGCTCCCACATCCTGGCCGTGATCCGCTGGCGGTGGTTGTAGCCTTCCCAAGGATCGGCGCCCAAGCCCTTGGCTCGTTCCAGGGCGGTATAGATGTCCCATTGCTGGGCGTTGCGCAGGGTCTGCAGTTCGGCCCGGGCAATCGGCACCGACACCGGCAGGCCGGGCCTGGCGCGCACCGAGTAGGCGGCCACCGTGCTCGCGCCGCGGGCGTTGCGCAGGTAGTCGACGAATATTTTCCTGACGCGGTTCTTCGGTCCCATGGTGGCCGTGATGCGCTCTGGCATTTGCCGGGTCAGGAACTGTGAGATGGCCTTGGCGAACGCCTTGGTGGTGTCCCAGCCTTCACTTCTCGCCAAGGGCACGATCACGTGCATGCCTTTGCCACCGCTGGTCTTGAGAAAAGCCTGTAAACCCAACTCGTCGAGCACCGTCAAGGTCATGTGGGTCGCCTCGATCATGGCGCTCCAGGGCAGCGAAGGATCCGGGTCCAGGTCCAGGACAAACAGGTCGGGGGTCTCGATCCGGTCGTGGGTCGCGGTCCAGGTGTGCAGTTCCACCGTGCCCATCTGCGCCGCGCTGACCAGGGCGTGGATGTCATCGATTTCCATCAGCGCCGCATGGCCTGGGTCCAGTCGCGGATCCAGCTGTTTGATATGGGGAATCTCCAGGCGATCGGCGTGTTTTTGAAAGAACTGCTCTTCGCCGATACCGTCCGGTGCCCGCAGCAGCGCGACCGGCCGCTGCTTGAGGTGCGGCAGGATCCACGGGGCGATGTCCAGGTAATACTGCGCCAGCTCAGCCTTTTGCACACCGCTGACACTGTCGATGACCCGATCGGCGTGGGTGATTGTCACGCCGTCGACTTTGGCCGCGCGGGCTTTGCTGCGACGCTTGGGTTCTGGTGTCGCGGGCTTTATCGGCAGGGGCTGTTCGCGAACTACCTTGTTGGCCGGCATAGTGCTCGACAAGTCCAGGAAAATAGCCTGGCGCACCTGGTTGTCGCGGCTCCATTCTGTGAACTCGACCTCGCAGGTCAGGCCGGGCTCGACCCATTGCACGCTGCGCCCCCGCACACCGTCGAGTGGCAACGCCAGTGGCGAAGTCTCGCGCTGCTGCGCGCACAGTTGCGCGTGTAATTGTTTTATTTGCGCCTGGCTGAACCCTGTCCCGACCCGACCGGCGTACACCAGCCCCGAGGGCCCGTTGACAGCCAGCAACAGCGCGCCGAAACCGCTGCGCTTGCCTTGGGGGCGGGTGAACCCGACGATGACGAAAGCCTGGCGCAACCGGCACTTGAGTTTTACCCAATCGGCGCTTCGCTGGGACATATAGGGGCTGCCCAGGCGCTTGCCGACCACGCTGTCCAGTGAGAGCGCGATAGCGCTTTCGAACATGTCGTGCTGGCTGGCGGAAAACCACTCGGAAAAGCGCAGGCGCTTGCTGGCGTTGTTGCCGAGGGCTTTTTTCAGGGCTGCACGACGCTCTTCCACCGGAGCCTGGCGCAGGTCGGCACCATTGAGGAACGGCGCATCGAACAGGAAATACACCATGTCGACGGTGCGGCTGATGTCGAAGGCCTGGCGCAGGGCCGCGAAATCGGAGTGGCCGGTCTCATCGAGCAGAACCAGTTCGCCGTCGAGCCAACTGTCCCCCAGGTTCAACCCGGCCAGGGCGTCGGCATGCAGCTTCAGCCGCTCGGTCCAGTCCTGGTGATTGCGATTGAACAAGCGGACTTCGCCATGTTCGATGCGGGTCAGCAGTCGATAACCGTGGAATTGGACTTCATAGCGCCATTCGCCGGTGGGCGGCTCTTCCACGGGCGTGGCCAATTGCGGCGCCAGGCGCTCGGGCAGGCGGTTTTGAGGCGCCTTGCGGGCCGTCGTCGTAGCGTCAGGTTTGGCGTTGGACAAACGGGCAGATTCACTCTCGGCGTTGGCCATGACAGATTCCCTTGTATTGCGCACGCCAGGGTTTACCCCCGGGAGGCCTTGGTGGCTTTTTTGGCAGGAGCGGATTTGCCGGCTTTCGCAGGTTTTGCAAGGGGCTTCCCGGCGGATTTGTCGGTGGCCTTGCCCTTGCTGCCCAGGCTGCGCTTGAGCAACTCGGTGAGGTCGATGACATCGGCGGTCTTGCGTTCTTCGCCCGGGTCGGTTTCCACCGCTTCGAGGCGGCCTTCGTTGGCCTTTTTCTCCACCAGTTCCATGATTTTGTCTTCGAAACTGTCCCGGTATTCTTGCGGCTCCCAGTCGGCGCTCATGTCTTCCACGAGACGCTTGGCCATTTCCAGCTCGCCCTTGGCCAGGGTCGGGTTCGTCACCTCGTCGCCCAGCTCCAGGACATCAAGGTCGCGTACCTCCGCAGGCCAGCGCAGCATCACCAGTACCAGCGCCGATTCAAGGGGCATGAGCGCCGCCAGGTGCTGGCGGGTGTGCAGCACGACATGGGCCAGGGCGACCTTGTTGGTCTTGATCAGGGTTTCGCGCAGCAGGGCATAGACTTTGCCACCGCGTTTGTCGGGGGCGAGAAAGTAGGGCGTGTCGATGTTTTGCAACGGGATCTTCTCGCTGTCGACAAAGGCAAAGATATCGATGGTCTGGGTGGACTTGGGATGGGCGGAACGAATTTCTTCCTCGCTGAGCAGCACGTACTGGCCTTTCTGGTACTGGACGCCCTTGACGATGTCGTCCTTGGTCACTTCCTTGCCCGTGGCCTTGTTGACCCGTTTGTAGCCCACCGGGTCCATGCTGCGTTTGTCCAGCCAGTCAAAATCCACACCCTGGGACGAGGTGGCCGACACCAGCGCGACAGGAATGTGGACCAGCCCGAAACTGATTGCGCCTTTCCAGATTGCCCGTGCCATGGTGGTGTTGTCCTTGCCGGTGGATGTCTTTCTGGTGACCTTCGCGCCTTGGGAAAAGTTTCCATTGTGGGAGCGAGCTTGCTCGCGATGGCGACGGTGCAGGCGCCATTGACGCAAGCTGGCCCGCCGCTATCGCGAGCAAGCTCGCTCCCATATTGGTTCGGAGACTCTTCGTTACATCTTCGCCCGGACATTTCGCTTAACAAGGGCGAACCTGCGGCGTAGCGTGTTTTCGATATGCCTGAACTCAAGAGGTGTCCGAATGAACAGGCTGATAATTGCCATCATGACGCTGTTGCTGACCGCCGCCGCCCAAGCCGCCACGCCTGGCGGAGGCCCCGTGGTTCTGGCCCAGAATCTGCCGGGCAACAACAATCCCTATAACAGCCCGACGCGGCGGGCCAATCCCAACAGCATGCAGGGCACGCGGTCCAATGTGCCGACGATTCATGACAACCCGACGGTGCCGGTACCGCGCCCACCGACCCTGGAAAACGGCGGCATCGGCAATGGTTATCCCCGGTCCGGCCAGCCCTCGGGTTCGCCGCGCCCCACCATCGAGTCTCCTACGCCACCCAGGAGCAGCCAAAATGGCAACCGCTAGGTACTGGAGGCAGTCGCTCTCTTTTCAAACCACAGAAGGAATTGTGCATGTTGCGTAAAACACTCCTGGCCGCATGTTGCGCCAGCGCTGCCCTGACCCTTGCCACGCCGGCGGCTGGCGCGCCGACCCAATCATTCAAGAGCGAGGAGGGCACCGTGGAAGTGACCACCGTGGTCAAGGGGCTGGAGCACCCTTGGTCTGTCGCATTCTTGCCTGGTCAGCAGGGCATGCTGGTGACGGAGCGACCGGGCAACCTGCGCGTGGTCAGCCCCGATGGCCAATTGTCCGCACCCTTGAGTGGCGTGCCAGAAGTGTGGGCCAAGGGCCAGGGCGGTCTGCTGGACGTGGTGCTGTCGCCCGACTTCAAGCAGGATCGCACCGTCTACCTGTCTTATGCCGAGGCGGGCGCAGACGGCAAGGCCGGCACCGCCGTGGGGCGCGGGCAACTGTCCGAAGACCTCAAGAGCCTGAAGAATTTCGACGTGATCTTTCGTCAGCAGCCCAAGTTGTCCACGGGCAACCACTTTGGCTCGCGCCTGGTCTTCGACCGGGACGGTTATCTGTTCATTACCTTGGGGGAAAACAACGAGCGGCCCACTGCCCAGGACCTGGACAAGCTGCAAGGCAAGGTGGTGCGTATCTACCCCGACGGCAAGGTGCCCGACGACAACCCCTTTGTCGGCCAGAAAAACGTCCGTCCCGAGATATGGTCCTACGGCATGCGCAATCCCCAGGGGGCGGCCCTCAACCCTTGGAATGGCACGTTGTGGGAGAACGAACACGGGCCCAAGGGCGGTGATGAGATGAACATCATCGAGCGTGGCAAGAACTACGGCTGGCCACTGGCGACTCATGGCATCAATTACTCCGGTGCCCCGATTCCCGAAGCCCAGGGCAAGACTGTCGAGGGCACCGTTGGCCCACACCACGTCTGGCAGGTGTCACCGGGGCTCAGCGGCATGGCGTTCTACGACCATGATCGTTTCAAGGCCTGGCAGCGCAACGTGTTCATCGGGGCGCTGGTGCCCGGGGAACTGATCCGCCTGCAATTGCAGGGCGACAAGGTCGTCCACGAGGAGCGTTTGCTGGGTGAGCTCAAGGCGCGAGTCCGGGATGTTCGCCAGGGCCCGGACGGTTACCTGTATGTGCTGACGGATGAGGACGACGGGGCGTTGTATAAAGTCGGACTCAAGTAATTGTAGAAAATGTGGGAGCGAGCTTGCTCGCGATGGCTTTGGGTAACCGACATTGATGCTGACTGACACACCGCTATCGCGAGCAAGCTCGCTCCCACAGGTAATGCTGTTCACTTGAGACTGTCGCCACAGCTAATCAATATTTGCCATTGACTTGCCAACAACGCACCGCTAATTTCCACCCATGACTTCAACCGTACTGCGCAGCCAGCCAAGCATTATTACCGCCATTCCTTATTTGGCGGGTTAGCTGACGGCTGCACCCAACCCGCCCTGGAGGCGGGTTTTTTCTTTCTGTCTCCTGGGCTCTGCCCGAACCAGGAGATCGCCATGACCGTTACCCGCACCGAGCAAGCCCTGCTTGAGCACTACGTTAAGAAGATTCTCGCCGCGCCGGTCTATGAGCTGGCCGTGCGCACGCCACTGCAAGCGGCTCCCGCATTGTCCGAGGCCTTGGGTAACCGGATCCTGCTCAAGCGCGAAGACCTGCAACCGACTTTTTCCTTCAAGATCCGCGGTGCCTACAACAAACTCGTGCAACTGACCCCGGAGCAGCGTGCCCGTGGCGTCATCACCGCGTCCGCCGGCAATCATGCCCAGGGTGTCGCGCTGGCGGCACGGGAATTGGGGATTTCGGCCAGCATCGTCATGCCTGTGACCACTGTGCAATTGAAGGTGCTGGGCGTGCGCAACCGAGGCGCCGAAGCGATTCTGCACGGGAAAAGCTTTCCATTTGCCCTGGCGCACGCGCTGGACCTGGCCGAGCAGACCGGGCGGGAGTTCGTCTCGCCTTTCGATGACCCGGACGTGATCGCCGGGCAGGGTACCGTCGCCATGGAAATCCTGCGCCAACACCCCGGCCAGCTGGATGCGATTTTCGTCCCGGTCGGCGGCGGTGGGCTGATTGCCGGGATCGCGGCCTACGTCAAGTACCTGCGCCCGGAAGTGCGCATCATCGGCGTCGAGTCGCAGCATTCTGCCTGTCTCCAGGCGGCGCTGGCAGCCGATGAGCGGGTGACCTTGCCAGAGGTGGGAACCTTCGCCGATGGCGTGGCGGTGGCGCAGATTGGCGCCCATGGCTTCGATATCTGCCGTTTCTATGTCGATGAAGTGATGACCGTGAGCAACGATCAACTGTGCGCCGCGATCAAGGACATCTATGACGATACCCGTTCCATCACTGAACCGTCGGGCGCACTGGCGGTGGCAGGTATCAAGCAATACGTGGCGCACACGGGCGCGCGAGGCCAGACGCTGGTGGCGATCGATTCCGGTGCCAATATCAATTTCGACAGCTTGCGCCACGTGGCCGAGCGTGCGGCGGTGGGCGCATTTTGAGTTTTTTACGCTACGTCACACTTTTTTTGAAGCAGGCGACGGATGCCCACTTGCGTCTTCGCAATAGGGGCTAATCTAGATTGCGAACAGGATAAAAGCGATTGCAGTTTGCATGGAAAAAGTAGCGTTTCCTTGCATTTTGCACGAGCTCTCTGGCGCGGGACGAAGCTAAGCGCTTGATTCAGATCAATCCGCAATGTCTTCAATACAGGCATGCTTCTTGCGGGATGATTCAAGAGTTCGCCTGGCGAACTCGTTGACTGAAAACGCTAAAAAGAACGAACGAACGGCACGGTATTCGTAGTCCCAGTCCGCAGGGAAGAAAACGGACGAAAATACCGCCGGCGTGAACATAAGTTGGCCGCCTCAACAGGAGAGAGTCGCCATGTTTCTATCTGCCCTCGAAATGCGAAACATCATTGAAAGCAGCTTGTTGCCCAAGCGCTCGCAATGCACGTTGTCACCTGAGCTGACGATGACGATCAAGATCTTCGATGACCACAAGACCGATCACGTGGCCTTGATCAAAACCGACATTGATGCCAGGAAACTCACCGGTTGCCGGGCCATCAACGACCTGATCGCCGAGTTGCGTACGGAACTTGACCGTAACCCTGCCGCTGGCAATCACTTTCATCAGCAACACCAGCGGATGACTGGCCGCTGATAACGGCCTTGTCCTTGTAAGCCTGACGCTCGGGTCCGGTCATGTCCGAACCCGGCGTCCAGTTTTTTTAGCTGCGATGCGCCATTCAGTTCAATTGTTGCCTATAGGGCAGGTCTGGCCCGGTTTTGCCGCAAGTCAGGGCGGCCGCGCGAATGGCGAACTCAAGCATTGCGCTGATCTGTTCCCGGGTCAGGGTGTGCAAGCCCTCGATCGAATCCAATTGTTGTTCAGTCAACCACGCAATCAGTGCGGCCTGGAAGGTATCGCCTGCACCCACGGTGTCGGCGATCGTCACCGGACAGGACGGCAGCGACCATGAGCCGTGTTGGCGACTGAAGACCGTAGCGCCCTGGCCGCCACGGGTCAGGAAGACCAATTGGCAGCGGTTCCCCAGCCAACCTTCGATGATCGACTCCGGTTCTTTCCCGGGGTAGAGCAGGTTCAGGTCTTCGTCACTGACCTTGACCAGGTCGGCATATTGCACCAGCGTCGCAATCCGCGAGCGCCACAGCTCGATATCCGGCTGCGGGTTGAGTCGCACATTCGGGTCGAGGCTGATCAGGCGGCGGCCGCTTTCGCGTTGCATCAGGGCCAGGAGCGTATCGGCGATGGGCTGGACCACCAGCGAGAACGAGCCGAAATGCAAGCCGCGTACCTCGGGGCCCAGGTCCGGTAGATGCGCCAGGCTCAGTTGTCGGTCCGCACAGCCTTCGCCGCGAAAACTGTAGTGGGGCGAACCATTGGCGCCTACGGCGACCATCGCCAGGGTGGTTGGTGCGTCGAAGTCCACCAGATATTGGGCGCTGACACCTTCATTGAGCAAAACCTGCTGCAAGCGTCGTCCCAGGTAGTCGGTGGACAACCCGGTAAACAGCGCCGATTCAACACCCAGGCGACGCAGCCCCACGGCCACGTTGAACGGTGAACCACCGGCAATAGCCTTGTAGTTCACTTGCGAGGCCGGGCCATCCGCCTCGGTCTCACTGAAAAAATCAAACAGCGCTTCACCACACACCAAATACATAGTTTCCCGCTCTCAAAGGGTTGCGACGTGTTGTCGATAACGTTCATAAGCCTGTTGCGACGCCGCGACATGCGCGGCGATTGGCAGGGTTTCGCTGCTCGGGTCGAGCTTGACGCAGCGCTCGCACAGTTCGGCCAAGCCTGTCTGTGAACCGGAGTGGCACCATGCTGCCTGGATCGCCGCCCCCAAGGCAGCTGCTTCGCTCTGTTCGGTGCAAATGACCGTGGTGTCCATGATGTCGGCGACGATCTGCCGCCACTCCGCGCTCTTCGAACCACCGCCGATCAGGCGAATGCTCTGGGCCTGGAGTCCGTTGGCCCGCAGCAGGTCCAAGCCATAGCGCAAACCGAAGGTCGTGCCTTCGACCACGGCGCGACACAGGTTGGCCCGGGTCAGGTTGGTGGTGGTCAGGCCCAGCAGGCTGCCGGTGGCGTGGGGCAGGGCGGGAACACGCTCGCCGTTGAGGAACGGCAGCATGCACACGCCCTCGGCGCCAATCGGAGCCTGGACCACCAGGGCGTTGAACGTGTCGATGTCCAGCGCCAGCAATTCGCGAATCGCCCCGGTGGCGTTGGTCAGGTTCATGGTGCAGATCAGCGGCAGCCAGCCACCGCTGGAGGAGCAGAACGTCGCCACGGACGGCTGTGGACTGACCGCAGGTTCGGCGGCATAGGCGTAGACCGTACCGGAGGAACCGAGGCTCATGGTGATCACGCCGGGCTGGATGTTCCCGGTGCCGATGGCGCCCATCATATTGTCGCCACCACCACTGGCCACCACCGCCTCGGGGTTGATGCCCAAGTGCGCAGCAATGGCCGGCAGGATGCGTCCGACCGGCTGATGGGCCTCGATCAGTTCCGGCAGCGCTGCTTGCAAGCGACCGCTGGGGTCGATGTGTTGTAACAGTTGCACGTCCCATTGACGGGTGCGTACGTTGAAGTAGCCGGTTCCCGAGGCGTCGCCGTATTCGCTGCAATGGCGGCCGGTGAGCCAGTAGTTGAGGAAGTCGTGAGGCAGCAGGACGCTGGCGATGTGTTCGAAAACCTGGGGATGCTGCTCTCGCGTCCAGAGCAGCTTGGAAACCGTGTAGCCCGGCGCGATCACCACGCCGAGGCGTTCTAGGCTGCCGTCTTCACCACCCAGGTGCGCCAGGAGCCGATCGTTTTCCGGCGTTGTCTCGGTGTCGCACCACAGCTTGGCCGGGCGCAGCACCTGGCCTTGGTCATCGAGCAACACCAGGCCGTGTTGCTGGCCGGAGACGCCGATGCCGAGGATCGCCTGGCCATCGACCCCAGCGTCCGCCAAGGCTTGGTGAGTCGCCTGGGTGAATGCATCGAGCCATTGCTGGGTGTCTTGTTCGCGGCGACCGTTGGGGTCGCTGATCATGGCGTGCGCCGCGGCACCCTGGCCCAGGACCTGGCCACTGGTCGCGTCCAGGATCAGCGCCTTGGTGCCTTGGGTGCCGCAGTCGATGCCCAGGAACAGTTGTTGGTTTGCCATGGAAAAACCCCTGAGTGGTCAGATCGTTCCCACGCTCTGCGTGGGAATGCAGCACGGGACGCTCCGCGTCCCCAAGAAGCCGGACGCGGAGCGTCCGTCGAGGCGTTCCCACGCAGAGCGTGGGAACGATTAAACCTCAGTTCACGTCAGTCAGTATCCGCTCAAGCGTTCGCGTTACCCCATGTTCGCGCAAGCTGTTGCAGCACCATTCGAATGCTGCCACGAACTCCGGCGAGCGGGGAATGGCGGTGCCAAAGATTTCTTCCACCTCCAGCACCCGCTGGGTCACCAGCGCATCGTCAGCCACCAGTGCCTGGCAGAACGCTGCCCGTGGGTCCGGGATTGAATACGTCACGCCGTTCTCGTCAACGCCCTTCAGGTACACGGCCCAGGCGGCCACCACCAGCGCCGCGCGGCGGGTTTCGCCACCGTCGGCGATCAAGCGGTTAATGGTCGGCACCGTGAATTTTGGAAACTTCGACGAGCCGTCCGAACAGACCCGTTCCAACTGGTCGGCAATGGCCTGGTTGGAAAAACGCTCCACCAGGGTGTTCTTGTAGTCGGTCAGGTCGATGCCCGGCACTGGCGCCAGTTGCGGCGTCACGTCCAGGTCCATGTAGGCGCGTATGTAACGCACGAACAGCGGATCGTTCATGGTCTCGTGGACGAAGCGATAACCCTTGAGAAAGCCCAGGTAGGTCAACGCCAGGTGGCTGCCGTTGAGCAGCTTGATCTTCATCTCTTCATAGGGGGTGACGTCATCGGTGAACTGCACGCCGACCTTTTCCCAGGCCGGGCGACCGTTGACGAACTTGTCTTCCAGGACCCATTGCACGAACGGTTCGCAGACCACCGGCCAGGCGTCGTCGATGCCATGTTCATCATGCAGTTGCAGGCGATGGGCCACGCTGGTCATGGGCGTGATGCGATCGACCATGGCGTTGGGGAAACTGACGTTGCGGTCGATCCATTGCCCCAGCTCCGCATCGCGCAGCGCGGCGAAGGCCAGCAGCGCCTTGCGAGTCACGGCGCCGTTGTGAGGCAGGTTATCGCAGGACATCAGTGTGAACGCCGGGGTGCCGGCCGCGCGGCGCTTGGCCAGGGCGGCGCAGAGGAAACCGAAGACGGTTTTCGGCGCGTCAGGATGGGCCAGGTCGTGCCGGATCTGCGGCAAGTGGGCCATGAACTCACCGTTGCTGTCGTCGATGCAATAGCCGCCCTCGGTGATGGTCAGCGAGACGATGCGGATCTGCGGATCGGCGAGTTTGTCGATCAGCGCCTGGGCGCCATCTTCAGCCAGCAACATGTCATTGATCGCGCCGATCACGCGAACTTCGGTGTCATCGGTGTCGCCCAGTTCGTACAGGGTGAACAGGTAGTCCTGGCCGGCCAGGTCATCCCGGGCACGGCGATCCTCGGCCCGCAGGCCCACGCCGCAGATGGCCCAGTCCAGATCGGCGCCGGTATTCATCAGCGCGTCGGTGTAATAGGCCTGGTGCGCCCGGTGGAAACCGCCGACGCCGATGTGGGCGATGCCCTGGCGGACGTCGCCCAAAGGGTAGGCGGGCAGGGCGACGCCAGGGTTGAGGTTGTGCAGGTTTTGTCGATTGAGTTTCATCGCAGGTCTCGGCAATCAGGCGGCGGCGCGCAGCGCGCGGGTCACCGCAACGCCCTCGGCATCGAATAAGTGGCAGTGTTCAGCGTCCAGGTGCAGGCTCAGTTGCTCGCCGAAACGGCTCGCCAGGTCGCCGCGAACGCGCATGGTCAAGGCTTCGCCGGAGGCCGTGACGACGTGACAGAAGGTGTCGCTGCCCAGCCGCTCGCTGACGTCGGCGGTGACTTGCAGGGTGCAATCACCCGGTTGCGCCAGATTCAGGTGTTCGGGGCGAATCCCCAGGGTCACCGCGCCGCCGACGCTCAGGCTGGCATCGCTCAAGGGCAGGCTGATACGGGTGCCGGCGTCCAGCAGCACTTCACAGCCCTGACTGTCCAGGCCGGTGACCTTGCCTTTGAGAAAGCCCATTTTCGGCGTGCCGAGGAACCCGGCGACAAACAGGTTGGCTGGCTGGTGATACAGCTCCAGCGGTGAACCGACCTGTTCGATGCGCCCGCCATTGAGCACCACCACCTTGTCGGCCAGGGTCATGGCTTCGACCTGGTCGTGAGTCACGTAGATCATGGTCGCCTGCAACTCTTTGTGCAGGCGTGCCAGTTCCAGGCGCATCTGCACCCGCAGGGCCGCGTCGAGGTTGGACAGGGGTTCGTCGAACAGGAAGATTTTCGGGTTGCGCACGATGGCCCGGCCAATCGCTACACGCTGGCGCTGGCCGCCAGACAGTTGCTTGGGCTTGCGCTCGAGCATCGGCCCCAGCTCAAGGATGCGCGCCGCTTCGTTGACCTTCTTCTCGACCTCGGCCTTGGGCACGCCGGCCAGGTCCAGGGCGAAGGACATGTTCTTGCGCACGCTCATGTGCGGGTACAAGGCGTAGGTCTGAAACACCATCGCCAGGTCACGCTTGGCCGGGCTGACTTCGGTAATGTCCCGGCCATCCAGTTCGATGGTGCCGTCACTGACTTCTTCAAGGCCGGCGATCAGCCGCAGCAGCGTGGACTTGCCACAGCCCGACGGGCCGACGAAGACCACGAACTCGCGGTCGTTCACCTCAAGGTCGATGCCCTTGATGATGGAGAAGCCTTCGAAACCCTTTTGCAGATTCTTGATTTTCAGGTTGGCCATGATGATGGGCCTCCACTTCTGATTATTGGGTAGGGCGCGTTATTTCACCGCGCCGAAGGACAAACCGCGCACCAGCTGTTTCTGGCTGATCCAGCCGAAGATCAGGATCGGCGCGCAGGCCAGGGTCGAGACGGCCGACAATTTGGCCCAGAACAAACCTTCCGGGCTGGAATAGGAGGCGATCAACGCCGTCAGTGGCGCGGCCTTGGAGGAGGTGAGGTTCAGCGACCAGAAAGCCTCGTTCCAGCACAGGATCAGTGACAGCAGCACAGTGGAGGCCAGGCCGCCCTTGGCAATCGGCAGCAGCACGCGGACCATCTCCTGCCACAGCGTGGCGCCATCCAGGCGTGCGGCCTCGAGGATGTCGCGGGGAATGTCCTTGAAGTAGGTGTAAATCATCCAGACCACGATGGGCAGGTTGATCAACGTGTAGATGACGATCAACGCGAGACGCGTGTCCAGCAGGCCAAATTGCTTGGCCAGCAGGTAGATCGGCATCAGCACGCCCACTGGCGGCAGCATCTTGGTGGAGAGCATCCACAGCAACGTGCCTTTGGTGCGCTGGGTTTCATAGAACGCCATGGAGTAGGCCGCCGGCACCGCAATCAGCAGGCACAGGGCGGTGGCGCTGAAGGAAATCACCACCGAGTTCCAGGCGAAGCTGAAGTAGTTGCTGCGCTCGTTGATGTGCAGGTAGTTCTCCAGCGTGGGCGTGAAGATGAACTGCGGTGGCGTGGCGAACGCGTCGATTTCAGTCTTGAAGCTGGTCAGCACCATCCAGAAGATCGGGAAGAAGATCAGGATCGCGATGGCCCAGGCCAGCGTGCCCAGCAGCAGGCTTTGCAGGCGACGGGATTGTTGAAGAGTCATGGCGACGGCCTCAGTTCTTGTCGGTGAGGTTTTTGCCGATCATCCGGACCAGGATGATGGCGGCGATGTTGGCAATGACCACGGCAATCAGGCCACCGGCCGAAGCCATGCCGACGTCGAACTGCACCAGCGCCTGGTTGTAGATCAGGTAGGCAAGGTTGGTGGAGGCGTAGCCGGGGCCACCGTTGGTGGTGGTAAAGATCTCGGCGAACACCGACAGCAGGAAGATCGTCTCGATCATCAGCACCACGGCAATCGGGCGGGCCAGGTGCGGCAGGGTCAGGTGCCAGAAGATCGCAATCGGGCCGGCACCGTCCAGGCGCGCGGCTTCTTTCTGTTCCTGGTCCAGCGACTGCATGGCGGTCATCAGGATCAGGATCGCGAAGGGCAGCCATTGCCAACTCACGATGATGATGATCGACAGCAGCGGATAGTGGGCGAGCCAGTCCACCGGTTGGGCGCCGAACAGTTTCCACACCGAGGCGAGGATGCCCGAGACCGGGTGGAAGATCAGGTTCTTCCAGATCAGCGCGCCGACGGTGGGCATGATGAAGAACGGCGAGATCAGCAGCACACGGACGATGCCGCGACCAAAAAACTCACTGGCCTCCAGCAGCGCGCTGATCAACACCCCCAGCACGATACTGATCAGCAGCACGCTGCCCACCAGCAACAGGGTGTTGGTGGCCCCGGGCATGAAACCCGAGTCGGTCAGGAAGTAGGTGAAGTTCTCCAGCCCGACGAATTCGTTTTCGCCGGGGTAGAGCAGGTTGTAGCGGATCATCGAGAAGTAGACGGTCATGCCCAGCGGCACGATCATCCACAGCAGCAACAAGGCCACTGAAGGACTGACCAGGAACCAACCGGGGTTCGCCAGGCGGATCTTGCGTGCCGGCGGGGCAATCTCGATGGGGGCTTTGGCAGTTGTTGTTGAGCTATTCATGGCATTGAACCGATTTTTGCGGGCCTATGAAGATCCACTGTGGGAGCGAGCTTGCTCGCGATAGCGTCGTGTCAGCCGCCCGCGATATGAGCTGCAAGGCCCTCATCGCGAGCAAGCTCGCTCCCTCGGGAATCGGGAGCGGGCCTCAATGAGCCGACTACTTGGGATACCCAGCGCGTTTCATCTCGCGTTCGGTGGTGGACTGCGCGGCGGTCAACGCCTGGTCCACGGTCTGCTGGCCGGTCAGTGCGCCGGAAAAGAACTTGCCCACCTGGGTGCCGATGGCCTGGAACTCGGGAATGGTCACCAACTGGATGCCGATGTAGGGCACAGGCTTGAGGGTTGGCGCTTTCGGGTCGGCGACTTTCAACGACTCCAGGGTCACCTTGGCAAACGGCGCGGCCTTCATGTACTCGTCGCTGTAGGTCGAGGTGCGGGTGCCTGGCGGTACGTTGGCGATGCCATCAGTCTTGGCGACCAATTGGCTGTATTCCTTGGACGTCGCCCAGGTGGTAAAGACCGTAGCTGCGTCCTTGGCTTTGGAGCTGGTCGGGATGGCCAGGGACCAGGAGTACATCCACGAAGTGCCCTTGTCGGTTTTTTCGTGGGGGGCGAAGGTGAATCCAACGTGATCGGCCACCTTGCTCTGGGTCTTGTCGGTGACGAACGAACCGGCGACGCTGGCATCCACCCAGATCGCGCATTTGCCGCTGTTGAACAGCGCCAGGTTTTCGTTGAAACCGTTGCTGGAAGCACCCGGCGGGCCGGATTTCTTCATGTTGTCGACATAGAAATTGAGTGCGTCTTTCCACTCGGGGCCATTGAATTGCGGCTGCCACTTCTCATCGAACCAGCGCGCGCCATAACCGTTGGCCAGGGTGGTGATGAGCGCCATGTTCTCGCCCCAACCAGCCTTGCCCCGCAGGCACAGGCCATATTGTTCCTTGGATTTATCGGTGAGTTTTTCGGCGAACTCTCCGATCTGGGTCCAGGTCGGGTGTTCGGGCATGGTCAGCCCGGCGTCCTTGAACAGGTCCGTGCGGTAATAGGTGATTGAGCTTTCGGCATAGAACGGCAGGGCGTACAGCGAGCCTTTGACCGACAAGCCATCGCGCACGGAAGGGAAAACGTCGTCCAGGTCGTAGGAGGCCGGCAGGTCTTTCATCGGCTCCAGCCAGCCCTTGGCACCCCAGAGTGCAGCTTCGTACATGCCAATGGTCAGCACGTCGAACTGTCCGCCCTGGGTGGCGATGTCGGTGGTCAGGCGCTGGCGCAGGACGTTTTCTTCGAGCACCACCCAGTTGAGCTTGATGTCCGGGTGCTCGGCCTCGAAGGTTTTCGAGAGCTTTTGCATGCGGATCATGTCGCTGTTGTTGACGGTGGCAATGGTGAGGGTCTGTGCGCCGAAACTGACGCTGCTGAGGGTCATGCAGGTGGAGACAAGCAGAGCTTTTACCGAAGGTTTCATCGCGCACTCCTTTTCCGCGCCCAAAGGCTGCAGAAGGACAGTTATTGTTTTTGTGTCTTCCGGATGAAGGGAAGAATGTGCGCTGATTACAGCCCTCAATGGACGGCGTGACAAATCATCCGTCGCACTTGTGCTGATACTTTTTTGCACTGCAGAAAATTTTTGAGGGGGGAAATCATTTGTGGTGAGGGGGGTCAGCCCTGGTTCTGCTCGGTCAACCGCTGCACCGCCAGCCGCCGGTAGTGGGACGGGGTCATGCCCTTGAGCTGCTGGAAACGCCGGTTGAAATTGGAAATGTTGTTGAAACCCGATTCGAAGCACACGTCCGTTACCGGTTTATCACCGTCGGCCAGCAACTCGCAGGATTTGCTGATGCGCAGGCGATTGACGAATTCAATGAAGCAGCGACCGGTGGCCTGTTTGAACACCCGGCTGAAATAGGTGGGTTTCATGCCCAGGTGCTCGGCCACTTCTTCCAGGGACAGTTCCCGGGCGTAGTGGGCAAAGATGTAGTCCACCGCGCGGTTGGTGCGGTCGACGCTGTGTTCGTCCGCCGCTTGCGCAGAGGTCGCGCCGGAAAGCAGTTGGTAGTCATCCGTGGCGGCCAGCAGCTCCATCAGGATGAAAAAATGCCCTAGGCGGCTCATGCCTTGGGAATCGGCGATGCGCTGCATCAGGGTCATGGCCTGGCGGATGGTGCGCTTGCAGCGGAACTCGATGCCGTATTGGGCACGCTCGAGCAGCGGTGCGACCGTCTTGAGTTCGGCGAATACCTGGTGGCCGCTTTCGAACAGCTCATCAGTGAAGTTCACCAGCATATCGCGCTTGTGCACCACTTCGTCCTCGGCCACCTGGCTGATCCAGTTATGGGGCAGGTTGGGGCCGGTGAGGAACAGCGACTGGGGATAGAAGTTGCCGATGTAGTCTCCAATGAACACTTTGCCGGAGCTGGCGACGATCAAGTGCAACTCGTATTCCTTGTGGAAATGCCAGCGCACCAGCGGGCAGGGAAAACCGTGCTGACGGTAGATGATGGACAACCCGTTATGGTCGTCCATCAACTCGTAGGAGGGGTCGGTGATTCTGGCTGTTCGGGTCATGGCCTGGCGCTTTTATTGTTATCGCCATCGGATAATGCCCCCTTCGCCAGGCGGCTGCCACTCTGACGTCTAACCGTTGCGGTTTTTTTCTTCGATCCACTGGGACATGTATTGGGTGCTTTTGTGCTGGTGGTGACGCAGCATGCTGCCGGTGAAGTTGTCCCGGCGTCGTTGCGCCAGGTCCACCCGGCAAGCGTTGAGGCTGTCGATCAGCGCCGGACCATGCACCTGTTGCCGGTAGCGGCTGGCAAGCAAAGTGAGGCCCGCATCCTGGGCCTGGGTCCAGCGCGCCTGGTCGCGATACAACTGCACCGCCGCATTGGCGATGCCTTCGGCGCTCTGGGCAATCGCACCGGGCCAGGGCATGTCGCCGTGCATGGCTTCGGCCCCCACGGGTGTGGTGACGTTGGGGGTACCGCAGAGCATGGCGTCGATCAGCTTGCCCTTGATGCCAGCGCCGAAACGCAGCGGCGCCAGGCAGATGCGTGCCGCCGACATCACCTGCAAGGCGTCCTCGGCCCAGTTCATGATGTGAAAGCCCTGGGCCGGGTTATGCAGCGCGGCGGCCTTGGGCGGGGTGTAGGCGCCGTACAGGTGCAGTTGCGCGCCGGGTAATTGTTGGCGGATCAATGGCCAGATGGCGTTTTTCATCCAGAGCACGGCGTCCCAGTTCGGCGCGTGGCGAAAGTTGCCGATGCTCAGGAAATGCGCCCGGTCCTCGAACGGTACCGGCGGCTCGCCGGGCAGGTCCAGCATCAACGGGCACCAGTGCAGCAGGTTACGGGGCAACTTGAAGTGCTCCACCAACAGTTCGATTTCAACCTCGGACACCATCAGGTTGAGGTCGCAGCGGTACAAAGCAGCGATTTCCCGCTTGGCCAGGTCGGTATCGGCCATCCGCTGGAACTCCTCGCCCAGGGCCGGGGCGAAGAGGTCGCTGAAATCCTCGCCAGCCTCATCGTGTTTCAGGCGGTCCTTCAAACGCTGGTGCCGAGCGTGGCGCAGGCTCTGCAAGTCTGACGTCTCCAGCACCCGCAGGGCGCCGGGGCAGTGCTTCTCGACCCGCCAGCCGAACTGTTCTTCCATCATGAATTGGTCGAACAGCACGATGTCCGGCGCCAGCTCGCTGATGAAGGCGTCGAAGCTGCTGCTATTGAGTTCGATCGGCACTTCGCGGATACCCAGCGCGAGCAGGTCGGCGCGGTGTTCGCCTGGACCTGCCGGACTGCTGAAAGTGATGTCCCAGCCTTGCCCGAGGAACGTGTCGAGGATCTGCATGACATGCCCACTGGCAGCCGATGAGCGCGGTTCGGGCCAGACATAGCCGATGACCAGGACCTTGGTGGCGGTGGGGTGATGCATGAGCTGGGAGTTCCTCGAAGCGAATCAGGCGCCATCGGCGCGCGGGGCGCCGATAGTGACCAAGAATACGATCCGGCTCAAGAAAGAATGCGTTTGACCTTGTCTCGCAACTGATCGATGGAGAAGGGCTTGCCGATCACCGACATGCCTTCAGGCACATCGATGCTTTCGGCATAACCGCTGGCAAACAGCACAGGCAGTTGTGGTCGCACGGCTCGGGCCTGTTTCGCCAATTCGCGCCCATCCATGACCGGCAGGCCGACGTCAGTCATCATCAGTGCGATGGGCTGCGCGTCGTTGTGCAAAAATGCCAGCGCCTGCTCACAACCATCCGCCTCCAGCACCTGGTATTCCAGCTCCTCCAGCACGTCGACGATTAACATCCGCACAATGTCATCGTCTTCGACGACCAGGATGGTGGACTGGGTGGCAGGAGGAGGAGGGGTGGACATAGTAGACATTCTCGAAGAAGGGAGCGGGAGGGAGACTCGAAAAAAAGTCTCTTTCATGAGCCTCTTTCATGAGTAAGTACCGAGGCGGCACAAGTTCCCAAGGTTGTACAAGAAAGGATCTATAGTACAAGAGCTGACAAGGATAGTCGCTTCCTTGCTACAAGGTAGATCGTCGCGGGAGTTGCGCCTTTGACTCGTCAGATAATGTGGATCCAAGCGCCGTTTTTCGGGCAAACTCCACGGTTTTCAACTGTCCACCAAGGCCCTTTCCATGACTCCTTCGTCTTCGGTCGACGAGCAAAGTTTTCGCAAGCTCCTGAGCCGCAATATCAGCCTGCCGCTGGGCATGGGCGCCCTCAGCTCGGTGTTTTTCATCATCCTTGTCACGTACTTGCTGTCGGTGATCCAGTGGGTCGGGCATACCGACCGGGTGATCAATAATGCCAATGAGGCGCTCAAGCTGAGCGTGGACCTGGAAACCGGCATGCGTGGCTACCTGTTGAACGGTGACGAGCACTTTCTCGAGCCCTATGAAGTGGCCAAGCCGCGGATCGCCGTCGCGTTGGATACACTGCTGGAATTGACAGCCGACAACCCCGTCCAGACCGACCGGCTGCACAAGATACAAGCGATCCAGGCGGAATGGTCCAAGTACGCCCAGGGCTTGATCGACCTGCAACGCAGCAGCGGGGATTACCGGAGTGCGGTGAGGTCCGGGCGCGGCAAGCGCTTGACGGACGAGATCCGCCAAACCTTCGAGGAAATCGTCGATACCGAGCAGCAACTGCGTGCGGCGCGTAGCCAGGACGTGCGCACCACCACTGTCTGGAGCATTGCCCTGTACCTGCTGTTCGTCGCCGCAGTCAGTGGGTTGCTGGCCTACGTCGGCCGCCGGGATCTGTTGAGCTTGTCCGAGAGCTACGGCGCCAGCCTGAAGGTCCAGCAACGCAGCGCCTTGCACCTGGAGAAGCAGGCTTGGTTGCGCAATGGCCAGACGCAGTTGGCCGAGCAGGTCCTGGGGCAGTTGTCCCTGAACCTGTTGGGCCGCAACATCTTGCAGTTCTGTGCAAAGTACCTGGATGTGGCGGTCGCTGCGCTCTATGTGCGAGAAGAAAATGGCGTGCTCAAGCGCGTCGCCACCTATGGTTTGTCCCGGGAGGATGACGCGCAGCAGCAGAAGATTGTCGACGGTGAAGGCATCGCCGGCCAGGCCGTGCAACAGGGGCGTCTCATTCGCCTGGATGACGTACCGGACGATTACCTGAAAGTCAGCTCCGGATTGGGACAAGGGCTGCCCAACAGCGTGCTGGTAGCGCCCACCAGTGACGATGACCGGATCAACGGTGTCATCGAGTTGGGCTTCCTGCGGCCATTGACCGAGCGCGACATTGAGCTGCTGGAGCTGATTTCCGGCAATATTGGCACCTCCATCGAGGCCGCTCGTTATCGCCAGCGCTTGCAGGAAGTGCTGGCCGAAACCCAGCAGTTGAACGAAGAACTGCAAGTGCAGCAGGAAGAGCTCAAGACCGCCAACGAGGAACTGGAAGAGCAGTCGCGCATTCTCAAGGAGTCCCAGGCCCACCTGGAAGCCCAGCAACAGGAGCTGGAGCAGACCAACGAGCAATTGGCCGAGCAGCGCGACGCCATGGACCAGAAGAACAGCGAGCTGAACCTGGCCCAGATCCAGTTGCAGGAGCGCGCCGAAGAGTTGCAGCGTTCGAGCAAGTACAAATCCGAGTTCCTGGCCAACATGTCCCACGAGCTGCGCACGCCGCTCAACAGCTCGCTGATCCTGTCCAAGCTGCTGTCGGAAAACCCGCAGCAGAACCTCAGCGAGGAACAGGTCAAGTTTGCCGAGTCGATCTACTCCGCCGGCAACGACCTGTTGAACCTGATCAACGATATTCTCGACATCTCCAAGGTCGAGGCCGGAAAGCTGGAAGTGCGCCCGGAAAACACCAGCGTGCAGCGTCTGGTGGAAGGCCTGCGGGACATGTTCGAGCCGTTGGCAGCCGACAAGGGCCTGGGGTTCGAGGTCCAGGTATTGCCCGATGCGCCGGCGATGCTCTACACCGATCGCCAGCGCCTGGAGCAGGTGATCAAGAACCTGCTGTCCAATGCCGTGAAGTTCACCGAGCAAGGCACCGTCAGCCTGTCGGTGGCCGGGCAGCCGGGCTCGGGCATCGCGTTCATGGTGCGCGACTCCGGGATCGGCATCGCCGCCGATCAGCAGCAAAGCATCTTCGAAGCGTTCCGCCAGGCCGATGGCACGACCAATCGTCGTTACGGCGGCACCGGCCTGGGGTTGTCGATTTCCCGGGACCTGGCCACGTTGCTGGGCGGCTCGATCTGCGTTTCCAGCGAGCCGGGGCAGGGCAGTGTGTTTACGCTGGTAATGCCTGAACGTTATGTCGAGCCCGGGGACTCGCCGATGGAACCGATGACGTTCACCCCGACGGCCACTGCGCCAGCGCCGGCTGCACCCAAAGCCGCCCCGGCACCGCTGATCGCTGAAGTGGATACGTCGATTGCCCGATTTGCCGACGACCGCGACAAGGCGCCGTTCGACACCCGGTGCATCCTGGTGATCGAGGACGAGCCCAAGTTCGCCCGGATCCTGTTCGACCTGGCCCATGAGCTCGGTTACCAGTGCCTGGTGGCCCACGGTGCCGATGAAGGCTTCGACCTGGCCTTGCAACTGGCTCCCGACGCGATCCTTTTGGACATGCGCCTGCCGGATCATTCCGGGCTGACGGTGTTGCAGCGGCTCAAGGAACGGGCCGAAACCCGGCACATCCCGGTGCACGTGATTTCCGTCGAAGACCGCGTCGAAGCCGCCATGCACATGGGCGCCATCGGCTATGCCGTCAAGCCGACCACCCGCGAAGAACTCAAGGATGTGTTCGCCCGCCTGGAAGCCAAGCTGACCCAGAAGGTCAAGCGGGTGCTGCTGGTGGAGGACGATGACCTGCAACGCGATAGCATTACCCGCCTGATCGGCGACGATGACATCGAGATCACCGCCGTTGGCCTGGCCCAGCAAGCCCTGGACCTGCTGCGGAGCAACGTCTACGACTGCATGATCATCGACCTCAAGTTGCCGGACATGCTCGGCAATGACCTGCTCAAGCGCATGTCCAGTGAAGACATCTGTTCCTTCCCGCCGGTGATCGTCTACACCGGGCGCAACCTGACCCGCGATGAAGAGGCCGAACTGCGCAAGTATTCGCGCTCGATCATCATCAAGGGCGCCCGCTCGCCAGAGCGCCTGCTGGACGAGGTGACACTCTTTCTGCACAAAGTCGAATCCCGGTTGTCCCATGAACGGCAGCGGATGCTCAAGACCGCCCGCAGCCGCGACAAGGTGTTTGAAGGCCGCAAGGTGCTGCTGGTGGACGACGATGTGCGCAACATCTTTGCCCTGACCAGCGCCCTGGAGGCGAAGGGGGCGATCGTTGTCATCGGCCGTAACGGCCTGGAGGCGATCGATCGCCTGAACGAATTCGACGACATCGACCTGGTGCTGATGGATGTAATGATGCCGGAGATGGACGGTTTCGAAGCCACCGCGCTGATCCGCAAGGACCCGCGCTGGCGCAAGCTGCCCATTATTGCCGTGACGGCCAAGGCCATGAAGGATGATCAGGAACGCTGCCTGGCGGCGGGTTCCAACGACTACCTGGCCAAACCGATCGATCTGGATCGTCTGTTCTCGCTGATTCGCGTGTGGTTGCCGAATATGGAAAGAATTTAGTGGAACGTGACACCGACATTGAACTTCGTTTGTTGATCGAAGCGATCTACCTCAAGTACAGCTACGATTTTCGCGACTATTCCGGTGCGTCCATCAAGCGCCGGGTCCACCATGCGCTGAGCCAGTTCGAGTGCAGGACCATCTCGGCATTGCAGGAGCGCGTGCTGCACGACCCGGGAGCGTTCATGCAACTGCTGCAACTGCTGACGATCCCGGTCAGCGAGATGTTTCGCGACCCCTCGCATTTCCTGGCCATACGCGAGGAAGTCGTGCCGCTGCTCAGGACGTATCCTTCGATCAAGATCTGGATCGCCGGTTGCAGCACGGGGGAGGAGGTCTACTCCATGGCGATCCTGTTGCGCGAAGAAGGCCTGCTGGACCGCACGCTCATCTATGCCACCGATATCAACCCGCGCTCGTTGGAAAAAGCCAAGCAGGGGATTTTTTCCCTGGAAAACGTGCGCACCTACACCCAGAACTACCAGGCCGCCGGAGGCCGGCGCTCGTTTGCCGATTACTATACCGCCGCCTACGATTATGCGATGTTCGACAAAACCCTGTGCGAGAACGTGACCTTTGCCGATCACAGCCTGGCGACCGACAGTGTATTTTCAGAAACTCAGTTAATTTCCTGTCGTAACGTATTGATATATTTCAATAAGAAACTACAAGATCGTGCGTTTGGACTGTTTCATGAGTCCCTTTGTCACCGTGGTTTCCTGGTATTGGGCAGTAAGGAGACGTTGGATTTCTCGGCTTACGGCCATCGATTCGAACCGTTGGTCAAACAGGAACGGATCTATCGCAAGTTATGAACCAGACCAAGGACAGATCCAATCCGCCCATCGAAGCCATTGTCGTCGGTGCATCGGCCGGTGGCGTCGAGGCACTGCTCAGGGTCTTCGGACACCTGCGCAAAGGCTTTGGCGTGCCCATCCTGGTGGTGTTGCATTTGCCGGACGAGCGCGAAAGCCAACTGGCCCGTGTCTTCGGACATCGTCTGGCGGTGCCGGTGGAGGAAGCCCGGGACAAGCAAGACATCGTGCCGGGCACCTTGTATGTCGCCACGCCCGGCTATCACTTGTCGGTCGAGGCTGACCGTAGCCTGTCGTTGAGCCTGGAGGAGCCGGTGCATCATTCGCGGCCGTCCATCGATGTGTTGTTTGAATCGGCCGCCGATGTCTACGGCCAGAAATTGCTGGCCGTGGTGCTGACCGGCGCCAACAACGATGGTGCCTGTGGCTTGGCGAAGGTCAGGGCGCTGGGGGGGATCACGGTGGTCCAGGACCCCGGTGAAGCCCAGGTCTCGACCATGCCCGAGGCGGCGCTGGCCCTGCACGAGCCCGACCATATCCTTACTTTGCAAGGCATCGGCCAATTGCTGGCCGGGCTGGAATGAACCACATGCCAAGAGATATTCAAGCCAAACTGCTGATCGTCGATGATCTGCCTGAGAATCTGTTGGCCCTGGAAGCGTTGATCAAGGGCGGCGACCGCGAGGTCTTCAAGGCCCTGTCCGCGGACGAAGCGCTGTCCCTGCTGCTGCAACACGACTTTGCCCTGGCCATCATCGATGTGCAGATGCCGGACATGAACGGTTTCCAACTGGCCGAGCTGATGCGCGGCACGGAGAAGACCCGCAGCATCCCTATCATTTTCGTCAGTGCCGCAGGTCGTGAACGCAACTATGCCTTTACCGGTTATGAAAACGGTGCGGTGGACTTCCTGCACAAGCCGCTGGACACCCAAGCGGTCAAAAGCAAGGTCAATGTGTTCGTCGAGTTGTACCGTCAACGAAAGGCCATGAAGGAGCAGGTCGTAGCCCTTGAGCAGAGTCGCCGCGAGCAGGAGGTTCTGTTGCAGCAACTGGAGGCCACCCGTGGCGAGCTGGAGCAAGCGGTGCGCATGCGTGACGACTTCATGTCCATCGTCGCCCACGAAGTGCGCACGCCCCTCAATGGCCTTATCCTCGAGACACAGTTGCGCAAGATGCACCTGGCCCGGGACAACGCCGCAGCCTTCAGCCTGGACAAGGTGCGGGCGATGGTCGAGCGCGACGAGCGCCAGATCAAGAGCCTGATCCGGTTGATCGAGGACATGCTGGATGTCTCGCGGATTCGCACCGGCAAGCTGTCGATCCGCCCGACCCGCTTCAACCTGACGGCACTGGTGGAGAACCTGCTGCGCAATTTCCAGCCGCAGATAGCCGTCGCCGAGTGCTCGTTGACCTGCCTGGCCGAACCGTCGGTGGAGGGACTTTGGGATGAGTTTCGTATCGAGCAGGTGATCTCGAACTTGTTGACCAATGCGTTGCGCTACGGTGGCAAGGGCCCGATCGAGGTGCGCGTCTACAAGACGCCCGACCACGCCTGTATCGAGGTCCAGGACCATGGCATCGGTATCAGCGAGGAAAACCAGAAACGTATCTTCCAGCAGTTCGAGCGCGTATCGTCCAAGGCGGCCGCTGCGGGCCTTGGGCTGGGGCTGTTCATTTCCGAGCAGATTGTCGCGGCTCATGGCGGGACCATCACGGTCAACAGTCGCCTCAATGACGGGGCGTTGTTTCGTGTTTGCCTGCCCTTGCAGAAAACTGTCTTGGACAAAACCGCCGAACAGACGCAACCTCTGAGAGACCCCAAGGTCGTATCAGCAGCTATTGATCGAACAAAGGCTTCTCATGAGTGAAGATGCGCAAGATGTTGTATTGATCGTCGAGGATGACCCGTCGATCCTGATGGTGTTGTCGGCCTACCTGTCGGGCGAGGGATACCGGGTGCTACGGGCCGAAAACGGTGCCCAGGCGTTCGAGATCCTGGCGAGCAAGCCTCATCTGGACATGATGATTACCGATTTCCGCCTGCCGGGTGGTATCTCCGGGGTGCAGATCGCCGAGCCTGCGGTCAAGTTGCGTCCCGAGCTGAAGGTCATTTTCATCAGTGGCTACGCGCAGGAAGTGCGCGACACTGACAGCCCCATTACCCGCAAGGCACCGATCCTGGACAAGCCGTTCGACCTGGATGAGCTGCAGGCCATCATGCAGTCGATGTTGTCGTAGGTTTCATAAGTATTGTTTGGATTGGGCAAGGCTTTGTGGGAGCAAGGCTTGCCCGCGATGAGGCCCACTGGGTCTTCCTGAAACCGAGGCGACTTCATCGCGAGCAAGCTTTGCTCCCACAGAATCAAGGACCTTTCCACAGGGTTAAGGGCCTTCCCACAAAATCAAGGAACCGTGATCATCTCCCGGACCTTGGCCGTCAATAGATCAAACGTGAACGGTTTGGTGATCATCTGCATCCCCGGGTCAAGGAAACCGCCGCGTACGGCTGCATGTTCAGCGTAACCGGTGATGAACAGTATCGGCAGGTCCGGGCGGATCTGCCGGCCGATTTCCGCCAGTTGCCGGCCATTCATGCCGGGCAGGCCCACATCGCTGATCAGCAGGTCGATGCGTTGGCCTGACTGGAGGATCGGTACTGCGCCGTTGGCGTCGGCCGCTTCCACAAAGGCATAACCCAGCTCGCTCAACACCGCGCTCACCAGCACTCGCACCGCTGGATCGTCCTCGACGATCAGCACGGTCTCACCGTCCTGCGCATACGGGGCGTGTGGCGTGTTGACCTGGGGCTCGTGGATTTCCTCACCGCGAAAGCGCGGCAGGTAAAGGTTCACAGTGGTGCCTTTGTCGACTTCGCTGTCGATGGTCACATGCCCGCGCGATTGCTTGCTGAACCCATAGATCATCGATAGGCCCAGCCCGGTGCCCTGGCCGATTGGTTTGGTGGTGAAGAACGGATCGAACGCGCGACCGATGATCGCTTCGGGCATGCCGCAACCGCTGTCCTGCACGCTCAGCACCACATAGTCGCCGGGTTCCAGGTTGGTGTAGGCGTCGGTGAAATCGGCATCCAGGTGCCGGTTGCAGGTCTTTACCACCAGGTTCCCGCCATTGGGCATGGCATCCCGGGCGTTGAGGACCAGGTTGAGCAGGGCGCTTTCCAGTTGGTTGGGGTCGGCTTCGGCGATCCAGAGCTGTTCGTCCAGCTGCATGTCCAGGCGGATGCTTTCGTTGAGGCTGCGTTGCAGCAGCTCGCCCATGGACAACACCAGCGTGTTCATCTGGACCGCCTTGGAGTCCAGCGATTGCCGACGGGAAAACGCCAGCAGGCGATGGGTCAGGCCGGCGGCGCGGTTGGCCGAGGTCACGCCCAGGTCGATCAGGCTGTCCAGGTCCTCGGTGCGGCCCCGGGCCAGGCGCCGGCGCAGCAGTTCGAGGCTGCCGATGATCCCGGTGAGCATGTTGTTGAAGTCGTGGGCGATACCGCCGGTGAGTTGGCCGACTGCTTCCATTTTCTGCGACTGGCGCAGTGCCTCTTCGTTATGGCGCAACTGGGCCGTGCGTTCTTCCACTTGCTGTTCAAGGGTTTCAAGGGTGGTTTGCAGGCGCAGTTCGCTGTTGCTGAGGTCGATCAGGCGGTCGCGGGCTTCGTACTGCCTTCGACGGCCTCGCAGGGCGGTGGTCACCAGGCTGATCAGGGTCACTGGGTGGAAAGGGCGCTCAAGGAAGGTCACGTTGCCCAGTTGCGTACCGATACGCGCCGCCGGGTTCTGTTCCGGGCCGCCGTGATGGGTCAGCAAGACAATGGGCAGGTCAGACCAGGCTGGTTGCTGCTCGATGTGCAGGAATAGCGCTTCCAGATCGGGCCCCACCAGGGCTTCCGAGGAAATCACCAGCAGGCCGGCACCTTTTTCCAGTTCTTCGCACAAATGGCCCAGATGACGGCAGATGAGGCCGGCAAAACCGGCCTCATTGAGGATCATCAAGGCGATCTGGCTGTCCCGCCCAAGCGGCGCGAGGATCAGCGCCCGCTCGGACAGGGGCTCGGCCAGCGTCACCGGTGTTCATCCCTGAGCAGCGGGTTGCTCTCGCCCATGTAAGTGGGAACCCCTCGCAAGACGCCTTGGAACGCCTCGAGCGGCTCGCCGATGGTCATGCCCAAGCCGCTGATGCGGTATTCGCGGATGGTCGACTCATGGCTGCCCGTACGTTTCTTGATGATGGAAATCGCCCGGCGCACTTTGCCCAGTGCTTCGAAATAACGCAAAAGAATCACCGTGTCAGCCAGGTAAGTAATGTCCACGGGCGCCTGCATGTCGCCGACCAGACCGTGCTGCGCAACAGTCATGAAGGTCGCCGCGCCCTTGCGGTTGAGGTAGAGCAACAATTCATGCATGTGCAGCACCAGGGCGTTCTCTTCCGGCATGGCCGCCTGATAGCCATTGATGCTGTCGATGACCACGGTCTTGATATCGCCCTCATCGACACAACGGCGCACGCGGTGGGAGAACTCGCCAGGGGACAGCTCGGCGGCGTCCACTTGTTCGATCAGCAGGTTGCCGGTCTCTTGCAGGGCTTGCAGGTCGATGCCGATGTTTTTCATGCGTTCGAACAACAAGCCCAGTTCTTCATCGAAGATGAACAGCGCGGCCTTCTCGCCGCGATGCACGGCGGCTGCGGCAAAAATCAGTGCTATCAGCGACTTGCCGGTCCCCGCCGGGCCGAGGATCAACGTGCTGGAACCGGTCTCGATACCGCCACCCAGCAGGGCGTCCAGTTCGCCGATGCCGCTGGAGAGTTGCTGGCGCAGGTATTGGCCACGGTGTTCGGCGGCCACCAGGCGTGGGAAGACGTGTACGCCGTCGCCCATGATGGTGAAGTCATGGTAACCACCACGGTATTTCTGCCCGCGATACTTGACCACCCGGATCCTGCGTCGTTCGGCGCCATAGTTGGGGGTCAGTTCTTCCAGGCGAATCACCCCGTGGGCGACACTGTGGACGGTCTTGTCGAGGGACTCGGTGGTCAGGTCGTCGAGCAGCAGGACTGTGGCGTCGTAGCGCACGAAGTAGTGCTTGATTGCGAGGATCTGGCGACGATAGCGCAAGGAGCTTTGCGCCAGCAGGCGAATCTCCGACAGGCTGTCGAGCACCACCCGGGTCGGCTTGACCCGTTCGACCACTTCGAAGATCTGTCGGGTCGCTTCGCCCAACTCCAGGTCCGAGGAGTACAGCAGGCTCTGCTGGTGCTCGGCATTGAGCAGGCTTTCGGGCGGGGTCAGTTCGAAAATATGAATGTTGTCGTCCAGCGTCCACCCGTGGGAGGTTGCGCCCTGACGCAGTTCACGCTCGGTTTCCGATAGCGTGATGTACAACGAGCGCTCGCCAGCCTTGGCGCCGGCCAACAGAAAATGCAGCGCGACCGTGGTCTTACCAGTCCCCGGTTCCCCCTCAAGCAGGAACACATGGCCGCGGGACAAACCACCGGAAAGGACATCGTCCAGTCCTTCGATGCCGGTGGCGGCTTTTGCACTGATCAACTCGTTAGATGTAGACAAAAATAGCCCTCTCATGACTAGGGAAGTGGGCAGCAGGCGGGGTAACGCCTGAATTCAACTGCCTGAACACTTGACCTTTGGCGCTGATGGCGGTTCCGCTTACATCGATAAAACGCGGTGTATTGCACAACTTTCGGCATGCACCGAAGGGCCTACAGACCCTGTTGCAGCGCCGGATCGTCGGGGTTCAACTGTTCAAGTTGCGCCAGCAGGATTTGAACATTCTGCAACTGGCCGGTCTCCTTCCAATAGTTGATCAGCAGCACCCGTGCCTTGCGGTCGGCGGGGTAGCGCTGGACAATTTCCTGCAGCTGTTTCAGCGCCGCTTCCACTTCCTGCTCGGCATGCAGGGTGGTCGCCAGGTCATAGCGGTAATGGCGGTTCTCGGGCTCCAGTTCCACCGCTTTTGCCAAGCCGAGCACCGCATACTCGTTCTGGCCGTGTTGCAGCAGCCACATGCCCAGCGCATGTTGCAGATAAGCCGACGCTGGCTGGGTTTGCAACTGTCGGGCGAGCAATAATCGTGCGGCTTCGCTTTGGCCCTGTTTGTCCAGCACCTCGATCTGCATGACCAGCGCCGGCAGGTTGTCCGGTTGCAGGCGCAAGGCCTGTTCAAGGGCTTGTTGGGCTTTCTTCAGTTCGGCGTTGTGCAGGTGCAGTCGGGCGAGTTGGTAGTGGGTCTCAGCGGTTTTCGGACCGTCCTCGAGCACCTGTTCCCAGGTGTCGATGGCTAACTGCATCGCCCCGAAATACAGGCCGAGGTCATCCGGCGACAAGCCCAGCAGCGCGTTCACGGCGGCGAACCGGACATTCTGGTCGTCATCATCCAGGAGCGGGCCGAGCAACAGGCTGCGCTGACCCGTCGGCACCAGCCCGACGATGCTGCCAATGGCGGCCCGACGCACGTCCGGTGATTCGCTGTGCAGGTCCGCGTCCGCCAGCTTCAGAGCTTGGGGGCTGGGGTAGTTGGGCAGTTCGGCGTGCAGCCACACGCGGCGCTTGGGCGAAAGGTCCGGACGCCCCAATTGCTGGTAAAGCATCCGCGCTGCCCCTGGCTGCCCGTTGCGGGCGCTTCCCAAGGCTTCGCTGTAGCCACGTTTGATCGCTTCAGGGATCTGCGGCGTGGTGCTGCGTAGCCATACCGCGACAAGACCAATCACCAACAGGACACAGAGGCTGAGGAGCAGATAGCGGCGGCGAGGCGAGAGCATGCAGGGAATCCATTACCAGAAGCGTGAAATGCCGCAAGCTTCGGTCAGGTGGGGGCTTGAGTCAAACCCTGTGAAGCATCTCATGGGCCGAGGGTAAGCTTGCCCGAGTCAGTGTGGGAGCAAGGCTTGCCCGCGATGAGGGTGGCACATTTTGCAGCAATGCAACTGACACACTGCTATCGCGAGCAAGCTTTGCTCCCACAGGGTGCTCCTCCAAGAGGAGGTGGAGGTTAGCGCCAGCCGAAAAAAAAGCCCCGCGTCCAAATGAGAAGCGGGGCAAAAATTTGGCTGGTTGCGGCCAACCAAAGGAGCTCGGTTGAGCAGGGGGATCAGTTGCTGGCGACGGTTTCCGGTTTCCAGCCGCCGCCCAGGGCCTTGTAGATCGCGACGATGCCGCGGTACAGGTCCACTTCGGCCTGGGCCTGTGTGTCTTCGGCGGCCAGGCGTTCGCGCTGGGCGTCGAGCAGCACGAGGAAGTCCACAGTGCCTTCGCGGTAGCGAATCTCGGCGAGGTCGGCGGCGGCGCGGCTCGATTCACTCTGGCGGATCAGCGAGATCAGCCGTTGTTGGCGTTTGCCGTAGTCACTGAAGGCGTTTTCCGATTCTTCCAGAGCCAGCAGCACTTGCTGTTCGTAGGTCGCCAGGGCGCCGTCCGCCTCGGCGTCGGCACCGCGCAAGCGAGCCCGTACGCTGCCCAGGTCGAAAGCCGCCCAGGTAATGCTCGGGCCCAGCGCCCAGGCGTTGGCCGCCGAGGAGCCGATCTGCGAGCCGCGGCCAGCCGTGAAGCCGAGGAAACCGCTCAGGCTGACCCGTGGGAACAGGTCGGCCTTGGCCACGCCGATGCGCGCCGTGGCAGCGGCCAGTTGGCGTTCGGCACTGAGAATGTCCGGGCGCCGTTGCAGCAGTTCACCCGGGTCGCCGATGGGCAGGGCCTTGGCGATGGCCGGCAACTGTTTCGGGCTCAGGTCCACGCTGAGTTTGTCCGGACGCTCGCCCAGCAACGTGGCGATGCGATTGCGTTGACGCACCTGTTCGGCCTGCAACTGCGGCACGCTGGCTTCCACCGAGGCCAGGCGCGCATCGGCCCGCACCACATCGAGCTGATCGCCGACGCCGGCATCACGCAGGCTTTCGGTGATCTTGCGCGAATCCTGCTGGTTCTTGAGGTTCGCCAGGGCGATCTTTTCCCGCAGTTGCGCGCCGCGCAATTGACCGTAGGCGTCCACCAGTTCGGCGATCATGGTCACCTGCAACTGATAGAGATCGGCTTCGATCGCCTGCTGATTGGCATCGGTGGCTTCCAGGTTGCGCTGGATGCGTCCGAACAAGTCCAGTTCCCAGGCCATGTCCAGGCCCAGGTCGTAACGCTCGGTATTGACCCGGTCGGTGGTCTGTCCCGGGATCTGGCCTTTGCCCAGATTGCTGCTGGCACGGCTGGTGATGGTTGGCATGGCGTCATTGCTGGCGTCATCGCGAATCGCCCGGGCGGCCCGCAAACGGGCGAAGGCCACGCGCAACTCGCGGTTGCCTTCCAGGGAACGGGTCACCAACGCGTTAAGGGTCGGGTCGTCGAACTGCTGCCACCAGATGCCTTCGAACCGGGCACGGTCGAAATTCTTCTGGCCGGCGGCGCCGTCGGTGGCGGTGGTGATATTCGCCGCCTCCGTTTGCGGGGCCTTGTAGTCCGGGCCCACGGCGCAGGCACTCAAGGCCAACACCAGCAAGCTCGGCACGAACGCTTTCAAACTCATTGTTGCGCCTCCAGTTTCAAAGCCCGGGCCGCTTTGCGGGCCTCGCTGCGCTCGACGAAGTTGCGGATCAGTACATAGAACACAGGGGTGAGCAGCAGGCCGAAGAAGGTCACGCCGAGCATCCCGGAGAACACCGCCACACCCATGGCATGGCGCATTTCCGCACCAGCACCACTGGAGAACACCAGGGGCACCACGCCCATGATGAAGGCGAAGGAGGTCATCAGGATTGGCCGCAGACGCAGGCGGCACGCTTCCAGCACCGCCGCCAGCGGGTTCATGCCTTCGAGCTGTTTATCCTTGGCGAACTCGACGATCAGGATCGCGTTCTTGCAGGCAAGCCCCACCAGTACGATCAAGCCGATCTGGGTAAAGATGTTGTTGTCGCCGCCGGAGAGAATCACCCCGGTAATGGCCGACAGCAGGGTCATCGGTACGATCAGGATCACCGCCAATGGCAGGCTCCAGCTTTCGTACTGTGCCGCGAGCACCAGGAACGCCAGCAATACGCAGAGCGGGAACACGAACAGCGCGGTGTTGCCCGAGAGGATCTGCTGGTAGGTCAGGTCGGTCCACTCGTAGGTCATGCCGTTGGGCAGTTCGTCCTTGAGCAGTTTCTCGATGGCTTTTTCAGCCTGGCCGGAGCTGTAGCCCGGGGCGGCGGCACCGTTGATTTCAGCGGTGATGAAGCCGTTGTAGTGCATCACGCGGTCTGGCCCCGAGGTGTCGCTGACCTTGATGAAGGTCGCCAGCGGGATCATCTCGCCACGGTTGTTGCGCACCTTGAGCTGGCCGATCTGGTCCGACTCGAGACGGAACTGCTGCTCGGCCTGGACGTTGACCTGGTAGGTGCGACCGAAGCGGTTGAAGTCGTTGGCATACAGCGAACCCAGGTAGATCTGCAGGGTGTCGAAGATGTCGCTGACGGCCACGCCGTGGGTCTTGGCTTTTTCACGGTCGATGGCGGCATCGACCTGCGGCACGTTCACGGTGTAGCTGGTGAACAACCCGGCCAGTTCCGGCACGCTGCGGCTCTTGGTGATGATGTTCATGGTTTCTTTGTACAGCTCGTCGTAGCCCAGGTTGCCCCGGTCTTCGATTTGCAGGCGGAAACCACCGATCGTACCCAGGCCCTGTACCGGCGGCGGTGGGAAGATCGCCATGTAGGCTTCCTGGATCCCGGCGTACTGGCCGTTCAAGGCACCGGCGATGGCGCCGGCCGACATGCTCGGGTCCTTGCGTTCGTCGAAGGGCTTGAGGGTCACGAACACGATGCCGGCGTTCGGGCTGTTGGTGAAACCGTTGATCGACAGGCCCGGGAAGGCCACGGCGCTTTCAACGCCCGGTTGCTTGAGGGCCAGGTCCGACATGCGCTTGATCACGTCTTCGGTACGGTCCAGGCTCGCGGCGTCCGGCAATTGGGCGAAGGCCACCAGGTATTGCTTGTCCTGGCCGGGCACGAAACCGGTCGGGGTGGTGGAAAAACCGAAGAAGGTCAACACCATCAGGCCCGCATAGAGCACCAGGGCGATGCCGCTGCTACGAATCACTCGGGCGACGGTGCCCACGTAACCGTGGCTGGCGCGCTCGAAGAAGCGGTTGAACGGACGGAACAACCAGCCACCGAAGAGCTTGTCGAGGAACTTGGAGAAACGGTCCTTGGGCGCGTCATGACCCTTGAGCAATACCGCAGCCAGGGCTGGCGACAGGGTCAGGGAGTTGACTGCCGAAATCACCGTGGAGATGGCAATGGTCAGGGCGAACTGCTTATAGAACTGCCCGGTCAAGCCACTGATGAACGCCGCCGGAACGAACACCGCGCACAGCACCAGGGCGGTGGCGATGATCGGACCGGTCACTTCGCCCATGGCGCGCTTGGTCGCTTCCACCGGGGTGAGCCCCAGTTCGATGTTTCGCTCGACGTTCTCCACCACCACGATCGCGTCGTCCACCACGATACCGATCGCCAGTACCAGGCCGAACAGCGAGAGGGCGTTCAACGAGAAGCCGAACAGGTGCATCACCGCGAATGTACCGATCAGCGAAACCGGCACCGCCACCAATGGAATGATCGAGGCGCGCCAGGTCTGCAGGAACAGGATCACCACCAGCACCACGAGAATCAGCGCTTCGAACAGGGTGTGCACCACCGCCTCGATGGAGCCACGGACGAAGATCGTCGGGTCATAGACGATGCTGTAGTCCATCCCGGCCGGGAAGCCCTTCTTCAACTCTTCCATCTTCTCGCGAACGTCGTTGGAGATCTGGATGGCGTTGGAGCCCGGACGCTGGAAGATCGGGATCGCCACTGCCGGCTGGTTGTCCAGCAGCGAGCGCAGGGCGTATTGGCTGGAACCCAGTTCGACCCGGGCGATATCCTTCAGGCGAGTGATCTCGCCGTTGGCGCCGGAACGAATGATGATGTTCTCGAACTCTTCCTCGTTCACCAGGCGACCCTGGGTGTTGATCGAGAGCTGGAAAGCCTGGGCGTTGGGCGCTGGCGGTGCACCCAGGGCGCCGGCCGCCACCTGGCGGTTCTGTTCACGGATCGCGGTAACCACGTCGGTGGCGGTCAGGTTGCGCGAGGCGGTCTTGTTCGGATCCAGCCAGACTCGCAGGGAGTAGTCACCCATGCCGAACAGCTGCACATCACCCACACCACCCAGGCGCGCCAGCTCATCCTTGATGTTGAGCAGGGCGTAGTTGGACAGGTAGAGCATGTCGTAGCGTTTGTCCGGCGAGGTCAAGTGCACGACCATGGTCAGGTCGGGCGACGCCTTGTCCACCGTGATGCCGATCCTGGTCACTTCTTCCGGCAGCTTGGGCTCGGTCCGGGTGACGCGGTTCTGCACCTGCACCTGGGCGTTGTCCAGGTCGGTGCCCAGGGCGAAGGTGATGGTCAGGGTGATCTTGCCGTCAGCGGTGGATTGCGAGGACATGTACAGCATGTTCTCGACGCCGGTGATGGCTTGTTCCAGGGGCGCGGCAACAGTCTCGCCGATGACCTTGGGGTTGGCGCCCGGGAAGTTGGCGCGCACCACCACGGTCGGCGGCACGACTTCCGGGTATTCGCTGATCGGCAATTGGAACAGCGAGATGGCGCCGGCGATCAGGATCAGCAGCGAAAGCACTGCTGCGAAGATCGGCCGCGAAATGAAGAACTGGGAAAATTTCATCTTGGATTCAGTCCCTTAACCGCGTGGGGTCGCAGCGGCCAATTTGCCTGCCGCCCCTGACGCGTCCTTGGATGGCGCGACTTGGGGCAGGTTGCTGGCTTCGAGCGCTTTACGTTGTTGTGCCAGGGCGGCAATGGTTTCGTCGCTGGCCATCGGTACGGTTTCAGGCGTGACCGGTGCACCCGGGCGAGCCCGTTGCAGCCCCTTGACGATGATGGTGTCGTCCTTGCTCAGGCCGCTGCGCACGATGCGCAGGCCTTCGATCTTCGGACCCAGCTCGACGGCGCGGTAGGCCGGCTTGTTCTCGGCGTCCATCACCAGCACGAATTTCTTGCCCAGGTCGGTGCCGACGGCTTCGTCGTTGATCAGCACGGCGGCGTAGGTGCCGCTGCCCACCAGTTTCAGGCGGGCATACAGGCCTGGGGTGTAGGCACCGTCCTTGTTGTCGAACACGGCACGACCACGGATGGTGCCGGTCTGCGGGTTGACCTGGTTGTCGACGAAGTTCATCTGGCCCTGGTGCGGGTTGCCGTCTTCGTTGGACAGGCCCATGTAGACCGGTGTGGCCTGGCCGCGCTGGCCCTGGCGGGCAAGTTGGGTGTACTTGAGGAAGACACGTTCGTCGGCATCAAAGTAGGCGTAGACCTTATCCGTGGAGACCACGCTGGTGAGCGGGGTGACGTCAGCGGTCACCAGGTTGCCGGCGGTGATGGCCGCCCGGCTGACGCGACCGCTGATGGGCGAGGTCACCCGGGTGAAGCTCAGGTTCAGCTTGGCCAGGTCCAATTGTGCCTGGATGGCCGCAGCGGCGGCGCGGGCTTCCTGGGCGGCGCTGGTGCGCGAGTCGGCCAGCTCGGCGGAAATGGCATTGCTCAAGCGCAGGCGTTCGCCACGCTGGGCTTCGTTCTCGCTGCGGGTGGCGGTGGCTCGGGCTTGGGCCAGTTGGGCTTCGAGACGACGTACTTCAGCCTGGAAGGGGCGTGGGTCGATCTGGAACAACAGGTCGCCTTTCTTGACCAGCGCACCTTCGGTGAAGGCCACTTCGTCGATCTGCCCGGAAACCCGTGGGCGGATCTCGACGGTTTCCGGCGCTTCAAGGCGCCCGGTGAACTCATCCCATTCGTTGACGGGCTGCTCCAATACCTTGGCCACACTGACTTTGGCCGGCGGCATGGACGCTGCCGTGTCGGGAGTCTTGCCGCAGGCGCTCATCACCAGCACCGCCAGCAGCGCGAGGGGAAAACGCAGTTTTGAAAGTGAATGTTCCATGGATAGCATCCGCCAATGTATTGAGAATGGGCGGATGATGCGTGGCGCAAGGCAGAGGAACGAATCGAATGAAGCAAAGGTAACTATCATTCAGAATGATATAAGCCATCGATAAGGCCTCTAGTCCGGCGATGCTATCCATTGGATGTTGAGTTTATTGTGGCGAGGGGATAAATCCCCTCGCCACAGCCTACTGCGGCAAATAGATGTCATGGACTCGCTTGACTGTCCCATCCGCGCGAAGCGCTTCAACCGCTTCGCGCAAGTCCTCGACCATTTTTGGCGAGCATTGCTTCGAGCAGGCCAGGTAAAGGTCAGCGCTGCTGCCGACCTTACTCATGAGCAGTTTGCGCTTGGACACCTTCGGCCAGATGTACAGACTCTCCGGCACGCCGTTGAACCAGGCATCGATACGCCCCATCAACAGCATCTGGGCGGGGTTGTCGCCGATGGCCAGCGGATAGATCTGTTCATCGCTGAACCCTTCGGTGCGCAGGATATCTTCCTGTGCACTGCCCAGGCCGACGCCGATCTTGCGGTAGGTTTCCTTCGCTTGGGCGAAGTTGCTCACCCGTCGCTCAAGGCTGAAAAAAGCACGCTCCATAGGCATGATCGAAGCGATCCAGGTGAAGCGATCCTCGCGGGTGGGGATGCGCGACAGTGGCGCGATCAAGTGGTCATGTTCTTCACTGACGTGTTTCTGTGCCCTGGCCCAGGGGAGTAGATGGATTTTTACGGCGTACCCGGCCTTGGTCATGGCCGCCACGGCGACATCGCCAACGATTCCGTGGCCCCTGGGGTCGTTGACGAATGTCAGCGGCGGCGCGTCGAGGATATGCAGTTCTATCTCCAAGGGTTCACCGCGTGCGTTGTTGACAACCAACAGCGGTAACAACAGACAAAGCCTGGGTAGCGCTCTGGTGGGGGCATTCAAGACGCGTTTGCTCGGGCTCATGATCAATACTTCAGGCATTGGAAAGTGGTGCGCCATTCAAAGGGGGCGCGGAAACAGCGTCTTGCAGGCCGACGTTTTTATGTCATGCAGCGCACCCGAAGCGGGTTTGCCACAGTCGTCTTATCAGGACACGCCAGTCTGTTGCCTTGGCCTGACTGCGTGTACTTGAAGGTATAGATCATCCGCTCGACAAAAACCTTGAGCCAGCGCACGGGTTTTTGTTTCGGTGCAAAGAGGTGTGACTCATACGGGGTTGGCTCGGGCCTGCTCGGCAATCAATTGCACTAGTATCCCCGCGGGTTCGGTGAAGCTTTGTCGAGGTCGATGGACGAGCCCGACGTCACGGTGGAAGGTGTGCTCCGCTAGGTCGAGGGCGCGCACACCCTCTGGCCAGTTGTGGTGGGTCGCGGTTTGCGGCACCAGGGCCACACCGACGCCGTTTCCAACCAGCTTGATGATGGCCTCCAGTTCATCCAGCTCGCTGACTTCGTGCAGGGCGAAATGCATCTTGCGCAGGAAACGGTCCACCTGCCGGCCACCGAACGACGCCCGGTCATAACGAATGAAGGGTTGGCTGCCAAGCAATTCAGCCCAGTCGTCTCCGGGGAGCGCGCTTGGAACGATCAGTCGATACGGCTCCAGCGCCAGGGTCATCCAGCGCAGGTCGCTTTGCAGCGAGAAAGGCGGGCGGATGATGGCGGCCATGTCGATTTCGCCGGCATCCACCAGGTTGATCAACTCCATCGACACGCCAGGAAGGACCCGCGTGCGGCACTGCGGACATTGCTGGTGAAACCTGGCGAGCGCGTCTGGCAGGAAGGAGCGCTGTACCGAAGCGATAGCGCCAATGTTCACCAGGACGCTGGGGGCAAGCCCGGCAGGACTCGCGCCAAGATTGTCGTAAAGGCGCAACAACTCTTGGGCTTGCAAGAGTATTTGATGACCCATCCGATTGAGATGAGCCGAGCGTCCCTTGCGGTCGAAAATCTCGAAGCCAAGCTCGGCTTCCAGGCGCTGGATCTGTGCGCTGACCGCCGCCTGGGTGAGGCCGATTTTATTGCCTGCGGCAGCGAAAGTACCTTCCCGTGCTACGGCGATAAGGGTCTTGAGTTCTTTGATCATTCACAAATATTAATTGTGTTACTGAGCGAAATATATTGTTTTTCTTGTTTTGAGCCCGGCCTTACGATGGCCCGGTCCTTACAAAAGCCACAGGAGCCATGATGAGCCTTTCTCCCTTCCACCTCGCAATCCCTGTTTATGACCTTCCAGGCGCTCGGGCCTTTTATGGCGAAGTGTTTGGGTTGCAAGAGGGCCGCTCCAGCGCCCACTGGGTCGACTTCAACTTCTACGGCCATCAGTTGGTGATCCATGAACAGCCGAAGACCGTTTCCCAAGAGAGCGCCCACAGCAATCCGGTCGATGGGCACGACGTGCCGGTACCTCACTTCGGCATCATTCTGGGTTGGCAGGAGTGGGAAGCGCTGGCCGAGCGGCTGAAATCCTTTGGCACCGAGTTTGTGATCGAACCTTACATACGTTTCAAAGGACAGGTTGGAGAGCAGGCCACGATGTTTCTGTTCGATCCTTGCGGTAATGCGCTGGAATTCAAGGCGTTCAAGGATATGAGCCAGATTTTCGCCAAATAGAAGGAAGGGGCGTGCTGACAGCTTGATAGTGGTTGGTTTGTGACTATATTGTTTAATGGTCACAAGTTGTCAACGATCTTCAGGATGCGTAAGCTGCCTCCATGAACCAGCCCTCAATATCTTCGCCCAGCACCCGCGGCCCCGCCGATCACGACATTCGAAACCAGATTGTCGCGGCGGCCAACGAGCATTTCAGTCAATACGGCTATGGCAAGACCACGGTGTCCGACCTGGCCAAGGCCATCGGGTTCTCCAAGGCCTACATCTACAAGTTCTTCGACTCCAAGCAGGCGATTGGCGAGGCTATCTGTAGCCAATGCCTGGCAGAAATCGTCGCGGCGGTGGAGCAGGCCATCAGTGAAGACGGGCTTTCAGCGACGGAGCGTTTTCGCCGCCTGGTCAAGGCCCTGATCACCACAGGCGTTAACCTGTTTTTCAATGATCGCAAGCTCTATGACATTGCGGCGTTTTCCGCGTCTGAGCAATGGCCCAGTTCGCAAGTCTACAACGCACGGATCAAGAGCTTCGTGTTGCAAATCGTGCGCGAGGGGCGCGAGCTGGGCGAGTTCGAGCGCAAGACGCCATTGGACGAAACCGTAGACGCGATCCATCTGGCGCTGCGGCCTTTCGTCAATCCCTTGCTGCTGCAGTACAGCCTCGATTACGTCGAGGTTGCCCCAACGCTCACCTGCAACCTGATCTTGCGCAGCCTCATGCCTTGAGCTGTGGCTGAAGATTGCACCCAGGCCATTGCAGGCGCTTTACCCATCCGATTCACCTCTCGCTCCAGCGGCTGATGGCCGCCTGGATTTATTCAGCTTGTGACCATTTATGCATAAGGTCACATTTTCGGGGTGTCGTTTCCCAGGGTAAAGCTGCCTTTGTGCTTGCTCAGACGCCCATGATGCGCGCCATGAGTCCCTGATGAAACCAGCGCGGAGTGGCCCAGGTCAGGACGGTGATTGCCTTGTTGCCAAGCCCCGGAACGACACTCATGCGTCCGGCTTGCAGCGCTCGGATTCCCCTGCGCACCATAGGCTGGGGTTGCATCATCACCATTTTCAAAGCCGGTGTCCGACATGCCCGGGCAAAGGGCTGTCACGGCGATGCCATCGCTTTTGAGTTCGCGATGAAGGGCTTCGGAGAAGCGAAGCACGTAGGCTTTTGCGGCGGAGTAGACGGCGAAATTCTTTACTCCCTGAAAGGACAGCAGGCTTGCGACACATAAGGATGTGTCCACGTTGCCGGATTCGCATGTCAGTTGCGAAGAGGTGGGTCAGGGCCGTCACACTGGCAATATCCAGGGCGATCATCCCAGCATTGGATCTTCAGCAGACACAAAATCCATGTGCAGCGCAAAACCTGTGGGAGCGAGCTTGCTCGCGATGAGGGCGGCAAGCCCAACAGCCATGTGACTAAACCATAGCCATTGGTGGGGCACTTTTTGCGCTTTTGCCGAAAGTTTAAGTGGCCGCAGAAACAGAACTGATTTATTCAAATGCCGGAAGCAACGCCGCGATCGATATTATTGATGTCGATCAGCATCAAAATAATTGACCGCTACGATTATGATCATCATCATAAGGCTGCCAGTCGATGATCCAGGACCACAGTTGCGATCTCTGACCGGATAACGTCGATAACCGGAAGGACATTCATGATGATCAACAAACGTGTAGCGTTAGTGACCGGTGCTTCATCCGGTATCGGGGAAGCCATTGCACACAAGCTCGTGGCCGCAGGCTACAGCGTCTACGGCACCAGCCGACGAGGCGGGCAGGCGGGGCCGCAGGGGTTTCCGCTGTTGGTGCTCGATGTCACTGATGATGCCAGCGTCGAAGCGGTCATCCAGGAACTGCTGACGTTGGAGGGGCGGATTGATCTGCTGGTCAACAATGCCGGCTTCGGCATCGCGCCCGCCGCAGCGGAGGAGAGTTCCGTCGAGCAGGCCAAGGCCCTTTTCGATACCAACTTCCTCGGCATCGTACGCACGACGCGCGCGGTGGTGCCGCACATGCGCCGCCAGGGTGCTGGCCGCATCATCAACATCGGCTCAATCCTCGGCATCGTGCCTGTTCCTTACGCGGCCCTCTATTCAGCCAGCAAGCATGCGGTGGAAGGTTATTCGCAAGCGCTGGATCACGAATTGCGTACCCTCGGCATCAGGGTCACGGTCGTCGAGCCCGGCTATACCAAGACTCAATTCGAGAGCAACAACCTCCAACCCGATGCCAAGCTCGACGTGTATGAAGACATTCGGATAAAAGTGACGAAAGTGGTGAACCAGGCCATGGCGACCGCCGACGGCCCCGACGTGGTGGCTGAAGTGGTACTCCAGGTCGCGCGTGCCGAGCGTCCGAAGTTGCGCTATACCGCTGGCAAAGCGGCCGGCCAGTTGCAGTTCATGCGCAGCTTTGCTCCGGCGCGCTTGCTGGACACGGGCATCCGCAGGGCGCTGCAACTCGAAACCAAACGGCCTTCTCAGGCACACTGACTCGGCCTGGCCATACCCGTTGCCGTGTCTGTTGCATCTGCAGGGCAGCGATGACGATCCGTTTGAACGAACAGGACAAGAACAATGACATTCAAGGCGCTGCTCACGACCAAAACCGGCGAAGCGATTTCGACCCATCTGGTCGACTTCAAGGACGAGGACCTGATGCCCGGTGACGTTACCGTCGCGATCGAGTTCTCGACCGTGAACTACAAGGACGCCATGGCCCTCAGTGGCCGTTCACCTGTCATTCGCCAGTTTCCGCTGATTCCGGGCATCGACTTCGCCGGTATCGTCGAGACGTCCAGTCACCCGGGGTTCGAGGCCGGCGACCGTGTGCTGGTCAACGGCTGGGGGCTGAGCCAGACCCACCACGGTGGCTTTGCGCAGAAGGCGCGGGTGAGCGGTGACTGGCTGGTAAAAATCCCGGAGGTATTCTCGACCCAGGCGGCCATGGCCATCGGCACCGCGGGCTACACGGCGATGCTCAGCGTCCTGGCATTGGAGCATGGCGGGCTGACCCCTGATCGAGGCGATATCCTGGTCACTGGTGCCAGCGGTGGCGCCGGCTCGGTGGCCATCGCACTGCTGTCGGGCCTGGGCTATCGAGTGATCGCCTCGACCGGACGGCAAGAGGAGGGCGACTACTTGCGCGACCTTGGGGCGACGCAGATCATCGACCGCAACACCTTGTCGCAACCGGGCGCACCGATCGCCAAGGAACGCTGGGCTGGCGTCATTGATTCGGTGGGCAGCCACACCCTGGCCAATGCCTTGGCTCAAACCCAATATCGCGGCGTTGTCGCTGCCTTCGGCCTGGCCCAGGGCGCGGATCTGCCTGGCTCGGTGCTGCCTTTCATCTTGCGTAACGTAACCCTGGCCGGTATCGATTCGGTCAATGCTCCGCAAGCGGTGCGCCTGCAGGCATGGTCGCGACTCGCCCAGGACCTTGATTTGAGCAAGCTGACCCGCACCACCCAGATGGTTGGCTTGGCAGAGGTGCCGGCCGTTGCCACTCGGGTACTGGAAGGCAAGGTGCGCGGGCGCACCGTCGTAGATGTGAACGCATGAGGGCCGGGTCACTTCATGTCCCTGGCCTGCACCCACAGCACCGCGTCTTGCGACAGGGGTTTGCCCTTGTAGGTTTTCGTCGCACCGATGTCGAGCGCGGCGATGCCCCACCAGCCGGCCCGGGGCAGGCCGATGGTCACGATACCTTGGGCGTCCGCGTAGGTGTTCTGGGCTTTGAATGAGGCTTGGGGGGCTGTGACATAGTCTTGCTGGCCGAAGGCGTTTTTTTCGAGATCAACGGAATGGTTGACGTATTCGATTTCGACTTCGGCGAACGGAACAGGCTTGCCATCGGCCAGCACCACGGCGCGGAACACGCCGCCGGTCCAGTTTGCATAAGGCTTGTTCAATGGCTGGATCTCCACCGGCAACCCTTGTGGTTCTGCCCAGTTACTGGGGACTCCACCGACGTTCACGATGAGCTTGGCGAACTGTTGGATATAGACATCTTCCTCGGTCTCCAGGTAGGGCTCGGGTTCGAGGACGAAGATGTGATCGCCCAGTGAGCGCACCAACTCCCGTGGAATCGAGGCACGATAGGCCGTCGTTCGGTTGTCGCGACTCTGCCACTCGACGGGGCGCAAGTATTTGCGCAGATCGACTTTTTCTCCGCCATGGGAGCTGCTGTGGCTGAAGGCGCGAGGTTCATTCATGGCCATGGTGGGGCCGCCGGAGAAGGGGTGGGTGAACACCAGGGCGAACTCGAGTTTTTCTGCGCGCTGCAGCGCCGTTTCCTCGAGGTAGAGCATCTGGAAATGGGCCTGTGCCGCGCCGGTCAAGCCAGTGAGTGTCGTAGCGGCAAGGGCCTGGAGCAGTTTTCGTTTGAACGTCATGTCGCTTTCACCTTGAAATGTCGGAAGACTGAATCGTGATTTCATGGCCGGCGCCACCGAGGAACACCACGGAGTAGTTTCCGGCGGGGGGCTGGAACATGTAGGTGTTGTCCTTGCCAACCTCGCCTTCGAGCAACACTTTGTTGCTCGGGTCCTGGACATGGATTTTTCTGCCGGTGGCCGAGCTGCCATCGGTGAAGCCCGCCTCGCACTTCACCTGGTTATCGCCCTCGATGTAGCAATCGAAGACGGGGCCATGGGCGAAGGTTGCCTGGCAGAACGCCAGAGCGCCTGCCATCGCTAGCCGCAGTGCTGAACCTATGAATTTCATAACGTCTCGCCGTCAAGATCGTTCATTGGGAGGGCGACTGACCATCGCCCCTCGTGTTGTCGTTGCCAGTCGTAGCAAAGGCCGCCAGCAGGGCCTCCAGGTTCGAACCCAGGAGTGCTTCGTATCCGTTGGCCTTGTCGGCGAGCATTCCCGGGTTGCCTGTATCGAGTATCAGCAGCCGCGCGCCCCCGTCCTTGATGGCCTTGGCGATTCTGGCGTCCGGTGCCCACTTGTGGACCACTACGCGGATGTCACGCTCGCGCAGGTATTGGGTCAGCGCGGCACAGTCAGCGTCGCTCCAGTCGATGTCCTGTTGGACGAACCAGCCGTCGACAAAGACGCCGAATTCGCCGAACAGGTAGATGAACTCATTGGCCAGCGACAGCACGCGCAGGTCCGGCACTGCCGTCAACCGGGCGCCGTAGTCTGCCTTGAGCCGGCGCAAGCGGCCTTCGAGCGCGGCGAGGTTGCGCTCTATCCGTGGCGCATCGGTGGGGGCCAGGCGTGCCAGGTCGGCAGCGATCAGCGCCGACATGCGCATGGCGTTGACGGGGCCGAGCCAGGCGTACGGGGATTGCCCCTCATCGGCCTCGCTCGCGGCGGCCCAGGGAACGTCGTTCGATGGCGCGCGGGTCGAGGCCACGCCGGGCTTGATGGTGTCCCATGAGCGCGAGGCATCGATCTCGACGATCCGCAGATTTTGCCGGCGTGCCGCCGCATACAGCGGATCCGCGCGCCAGAGACTGCTGAGGGTGACCACGGCTTCGGCCTGCTGGAATACCGCGGCGTCCAGGCGCGACAGCGCGTTGGCCTGGCTTTCCATGGGCACGGCCGCGTCTGCCGGAACACGGACGACCTCAAGGGTGGTGCCGTCGCTGAGTGCCGAGGTGAGCGCATACACGGCAGGCAGTGCGACAAGCACCTGTTGCCGGCTAGTGTCGGCAATGGCCGAAAGCGGGCTGCCCAGCAGCAATGCCAGCATCGTCAGCCAGGACCTGTAGAGCCATTGCCTGTTCATACGCTGGCCCCCCTGAACCGGGACGTGGTAGCGCGCATGACGGTGGTGGCGATAAACACCAGGGCGGCGACTATCACGATTGCGCCGCCCGTTGGCACGGGAATGTGAAACTGCATCGGCGCCAGGATGCCCACCACGCAGGAAAAGGTCGCGATCAGGATGGCGCGCGCCACCAGCCCCGGGAGTGAACGGCTGATGTTGCGTGCCGCCGCTGCCGGTATGAGCAGAAGGGCTTCGACGAGCACGGCGCCGATGATTTTCAGGCAGGCGACCGTCACCAGGGTGACCAGCACCACAAACAGGTACTCGACGCTTCGCACACGCACGCCGCGGGCATGTGCCAGGCTCGGATTGAGGCTGGCCAACAGCATGCCGTTGTACAGCGGCAGTCCGAGCAGCGCACACATCGCCGTGACGCCAAGCAGCACATTCATGTCGGTGTGGTCCACCGCCAGGATGGAGCCGAACAGCACGCTTTCCATCACGTGGGTGTTGATCTTCGCCGACACGAACAGCAACAGCGAGGCACCGACCGCCAGCGAGATGGACAGGAACACGCCGATCAGCGTGTCATTGGCCAGCGTGGTGCGGTGCTGCGTGTACTTCAGTGTCAGCGCGAACAACAAGCAAAAGCCGAACATCGAGAAGTAGGGGGACGTGTAGGATTCGCCGATCAGCACGCCAATGGCAACGCCAGTCATCGCCGCGTTGCCGACGGACTGACTGAAGAACGCCATGCGCTTGATCATCACCATCGAGCCCAGCACGCCCAGCAGCGGTCCGATGAGCACTGCGCAGAGCAATGCATTGATTACGAATTCGTACTCGAACGGCTGCGGCAGGATGCCACTCGAGGCGAGCGCCTGCAGGTGGTTGCGAATGAAGTCGTACAGGGCGCTCATTGGCCCCCCTCCAGTGAATAGGCGACTTGGTAGGGGGCGCCGTGGAACAGCACTCTGCGGTTGATAACCGTCACCGATTGGGCGATGCGCCTGACCTGTTCCAGGTCATGGTTGATCCACAGGATAGTGACGCCACGGCCGTGCAACTCGGCCACCAGCGCCTCCACCAGCCGCACGCCCGATTCGTCGATGCCGGCGGTTGGTTCGTCGAGGATCAACAGCCAGGGCGCCGGGCTGATCGCCTGGGCCAGCAGCACGCGCTGGCGCTGGCCACCGGACAGGCTGCCAAAGGGTTTGGCGCCCATTCCGGCCACGCCGGTACGCGACAGGGCCTCGGCATTGGCCGCCTTGGCGGATCGGTTGGAGCCCAGGAAGGCTGGCCGGCGTTGACCGAGAAGGGCCATGAGATCGTTGACCGTCATCGGCAGGTTGCGGTCGAAGTCCGGCAATTGCGGGACATAGCCCACGGGGGTGGTGACCTCGCCCTCGAAGCGGACCGTTCCCGAATGCGGCATCTGGCCCAGCAGTGCGCGCACCAGTGAAGTCTTGCCGCCTCCGTTCGGACCGACCAGGCAGTGCAGCGCACCGGCTTCCACCCGAAAACTGATGTCTTCAAGCACTTGCGTGCCTCCCAGTCGCAGGGAAACGTTATCGAACACTATGGCGGGACCGCGCATCGCTGGTGTCTCCTTCATCGCTGCATGAACTCAACGGCTTCGGCCAAGGTCTCGAGGTTTTCGCGCATCGCCACCTCGAATTCGTCCGCGCTGTAGGTATCGCCGGTGATGTGAGACAGCGAGAAGACCTTCACGCCGGTGGCGGCTTCGATAGGCTTGGCGAGATCGAGGGAGAAATTTTTCTCGGCGAACAACACCTTCACATTGGCCTTCTTGATGGCGTCGATGGTGTTGGCCAACTGGCGCGCGGTCGGCGCGACGCCATGACGGGGCTCGATCACCGCGCTCACGAACAGGCCGAACTCCTGCATCATGTAGTCGTAGCCGGCATGGGTGGTCGCGCAGCGGAACGAAGACAAATCCAGCGCGGCGAAGCGGGTCATGAAGCCGGCCCTTAGCGCCCGGATGCGCGCGGCATAGGCCAGGGCGTTTTGTCGATACGCCGCAGCGTTGCCCGGGTCCAGCTCCCCCAACCGGCGAGTGATCTCGAAGACTTGTTGTATCGCTGCCGTGGTGGAAACGAAGGTATGCGGATTGACCACCTTGGCGCCGTCCTGGTCGCCGCCGATGGGAATGAGGGCCACCGAGGCATTGGCCTGGATGATCGGCAGTGTCGCCCCGCGGCCGGCGGCCTTGATGATCTGGAAGGCCCATTCGTCGTGGCCGATGCCGTTGACGACCAGGGCATCGAGGGTCATCGCGCGGGTGATGTCGTCGGGCTGCGGCTGATAGTTATGCGGGTTCGCCTGTGCCGGAATGAGCGCAACGACCTCGGCTCGATCGCCGACGATATTCGCCACGAAGCTGTAGTACGGGTGCAGGGTGACGCCGATCTTGAGCTTCTTGCCCAAGGGCGCAGTCGGGCCAGCGAGTGCGATGGCGGGTATCAGCACCAGCAGCGCAAGGCAACGACGCCACAGTGCGCGGTGTCTGGTAGAAACGGTCATGGCTGGTTTCCTTTTACACGTTCGACTTCGCTGGCACCGTTGTAAGGGATGACTTGGCGCCAACCGCTGCCGACCAGCGATTCAGGCTTGACGATGCCGGGGTAGGGCGCGTTCGGGTCGCGATGGACCCAGATCGTCGCCTGGTTGGCCCACATGACGCCGGCATGGGCGTGCCCAATGACGAGCAGATAGGCGCTCTGGCCGGGCGCGTGACCGCCGGAGCCGTAGTAGACCGTGGCGCCCTGGCCCTGGGTGGCTTGTGATACGTCGCTGGGGCTCGGGGCTTGCGGGGTGTCGGCGTCGTCGTGATCATCGACGGAACCGGCATGGGGCAGGTGCGTGCCAGGCAGAATCAACTGCCAGTGCACCTCGCCATTGGTTTTCCAGAAGGCGTCTCGATAGAACGGCGGCAGCAAGATCTTCTGAGCCTGCTCCAGCGTGATCCAACCGCCGGTGTCGTTGTTGTTCCAGATGATTTCTTCACCGGCGGGCAACAGGGCGCTGTGGATGGCCTGGTCGACCGCACCCAGGCCATCGAAGGAGCGCACCTGCCAACTCAAGGGTGTCGGTGGGCCGGCGTGCTGTGGGCGCAGCAGCACATAGCCTGTCACGCAGGCGATGATTGCCAGGGCCGCAAGCAACAGGGCCAGCGATTCCCAGCGGCTGGATGCCGGGCGCACGACCTGGATCGCGCCGTTGGCGTCATCGCTAGGGCAGGTGTGCGACAGGCGAGCCATCAGACGAATCCGATCCAGCGGCCAAGGCAGATCACGCTCACCCACAGCGTCAACGAGCTGAACCCAGCGATACGGGCCTGGTTGGGCGGCGGCAGGGTCGTGTCCCATTCGTCGATCCGGCGATAGGCGCCCAGGTGGAATATCCCCATGTTCACGCCCGCCAGCAGCAACAGGCCCATCTTCCACCAGAAGACGCTGTTCTGCGCATAGGTGGTGGCATTGGAGGTGAACATGAGCAGGCCGGTAACCACGCAGGCTGCGAAGGCGACCCAGGTGAATGGCAGCAGTTCCTGGATCAGCCGTAGCGCGCTTCGCCGATGGGAGGCGACGCCAAGCAGGCGCAAGTCGACGACGGCGATGGTCCCGAACACAAGGGCGATGCCGATCACATGCACCGACTCCAGGTTTGGAAAAAACGAGCCCGACTCTCTGATGTAGGCGGCGACAGAGGTGTCCTCGAGGGCTTGCAGTATCGATTGGATGTCCATGGCGAATACCTGAGAAAAACGTTCATTGAAAACGCTGGGATCAGTAGGCAATCCAGCGACCGCAGAAGATCACGCCGCACCACAGGGCGATCGACAGCCAGGCCAGCGCCTTGAAGGGAGGCTTCTGGTCCTCGCCTTGCGCTTGAGCGGCGGGACGCAGCAATGGGCGCCGGATTGACCAGGCCAGCGTGAACACGGCGACGACCAGGAACATCTTCAGCCAGAACGTCGTGTTGACCAGTACGCGGTCTGGCTCGCCGATGATCATGACCAGCCCGGTGAGGAGCAGGACGATGAGCGCGGCGCGCATCCACGGGAAATAGCGGCGCACGACGCCAGCCATGGGCTCGTCGGTGGCGAACACGCCGGCCAGGCGCAGATCAGAGATCACGGCGGCGCCGAAGATCACTGCGATGGCGACGATATGAACGCTCTGGATGCTCGGCACGACCCAGGACAGGTCCCTGATAGCGGTGCTCAACGGTGATGCATAGATCCAGGCGATGATGAGTTCTGATGACATTTGCTTTGCTTCCGCATGGGGTTAGAAGTCTTGTGGTCTTGCGATCGGACGCAGGCCCGTTGCGTCTTCCGGAAGGAGATAGCCTTGCTTGATCGAGAGGCGCTTGGCGTCCTCGAATGCCTGTTCGTAGTGACTGAAGCTGCCGTAGCGCTGGCGCAGCACGTCCTTGGAATAGGGCTCCTTGGTGTCATAGATCAGGCCGCAGCCGGTCTCCTGGTCCGTGAGGTAGGCCGCGCTGGGCACCTGGATCCACGGCGGACGCACGCCCCCTTGCAGGTTGCCGCTGGCGGGGTCGCGCACGGCGGCCTTGCCCTCGCGCACGACCCGCGGCGCCTTCGGCATGGCCTTGCCCTCGCGCACCCATTGGTCCATGCCGTCAAGGAGCGCCGAGACGATCAATTCCGCCGGCTCGTCGTACAGCGTCCGGCACCGTGGGTCGTCGCCCTTGCCGACGTCGGCGGCAAACAGTTCGGTATGTTCCGTACCGAGGTCGGCCAGCCGCAGGTGCGGCATACCAGTCACTTCGTAGTAGCGAAGCTGCGGGCTGTCGCTGTCTGGCGGCAAGTCGATGCCTTCGATCACGTCGTGCATCAGTTCGGATTGGCTGTAGACGGTCACGAACGGCACGCCGCCGGGCATCTTCCGGGGTAGTCGAATGACGTCGCCACCCACCTCGCCATAGGCCATGCGCCCGGTCATGTAGGCATCGATCAGCGGCCTTTCGTCGGGCATGCGCCATTGCTGGTGGCGGCCCTGGTCGAGGTAGTCCATCCAGACTTGTGCGGTCACGGCCCAGCTATTGACGTACACGCGCTGCACGTCGAGGCCTGCCAGCGGTCCTTGCGCCGCATTGGTCTTGAGCAGCAACGCCAGTTGCGCCGCGATCCCCTGTGACTGCGGAACGAACGGATCAGGGCCTTCACCGCGGGTAAAGCGCTCTGGATCGTAATAGGTGCCCAGCGGCGCATAGCGTGCATAGTCGAAGCGGCGCATGAACTCGAAGTTGACGATCCGTCCGTACTGGGCGATCTGCTCGGCTTCGGCGGCCGGGGTGTCCGAGATGAACTTGGGATCGACGGCCGGCTTGTTCATGTTCAGCGTGTAGCCGACGTACGCGTAGCCACGCCGGAGCAAGTAATCACGGGTCAGGATCCATCCAGCGCCGCGCTCGCCAAACCAACTGAACGGCTCGATCACCACCGTGCCGTTGAAGCGCGCCGGGTCCGCCGGTTTACGCACCAGGATGCGCGTGGTGTAAGGCGCCTCGAGGAGGGTCTTGCCCGCGGCGGTAATGGCTGGGGCGACACCTTGCAGGTAAAACTCCTCTTCGATGTAGCCGTACTTGTCGAGGTCGCTGTGTTCGGTGCCCGGACGTTTCGCCGACGACAGCGGTGCCACGCTGGAGGGCGGCACGGCGATGGCCGTGGGCATGCGGGGCACCTCGGCGAACGTGTTCGAGGTGAGAATCAGCGACAGCAGGGCGCCTTGCAGCGTCGGCCGCAGGAGGCTGAGGGTCATCGGTCGTTCCATCCGCTCATCTCCAAGGGGGGCGTCGATAGGGGCTTCACTCACGGCTGAGGGACGCCTTGCCTTCGCTGTCGATGACGATCTGGTTGTTCTCGCAGACATACTCTTGAATGGCGTAGTTGGAGCGCTTGTAGTCGAACGTGAACCGATACGGAGTGTTGAGCACCTGCGGGTCCTCGATCACCACCTGGTCTTCCAGGTGATCCGGCCCGCGTAGCCTGATGCGTTCAGTGATCTTCATCTCCTCACTGTGGGGAACGTCATAGAACGTCACGTCCGTTCGCACGCGTTGTGTCTCTACCACGAGCGTGTCGCCTTCCCAGTGGCCGCGCGAATGCCCCTGGTACTTGGGGTCGAGCTTCTCCTTGGGCGGCAATGCCTGGTTCAGGAGAATCCGGCGCACCTGCTGGAGGTACTCGCCGAGGACAATCACTTGCTTGTCGTCGTGAATGATCTGGATCGGGAAAAGCGCCGCCATCAACGTCGGCATTCCCTCAGGCAGGCACTTGGAGCTCGTCGTGGCTATAGGCGTCCCGGCTTCGTTCGCTACGGCTTGTTTCTTCTTCAGCTCGGCGTATTGGCGGGCATAGGGTTCCTTCAGGTCCATCGGCCCGCCCGGGTGCACCGGATCGTCCGGGTTTTCACCGAACCAGTCGTCCGGGGTTCTTTCCCAGGTGCCGCTGATGTCCGCACGTGCGTTGTTCTGGGTTTTGGACGATGCCGCGTTGCACACCCCGGCGACGGTCACGAGGACGACGCCGAGGAAAATCGTTGCTGCGCTCAAGGTTCGTGTCGGTTTCATTGAAACGTCTCCACGCTGCTGGCCGGTTTGGTTCGGTTTGGTTCGGTGCCCATGAAACTGGGGGAGGGGGCTTGGCCTATCCGCCGCCTGAGAGCACGACGTCACCGATCTTGATCTCCACGAGCAGTCCGCCCGGGTCACCGTTTTTCAGCGGCCTGAAGGACACCTCGGCACTCTCGCCAGCCTTGATCGAGTCGGCGCTCCAACCCGCGCGCTGCAAGGCGTTGACGCTGCCCGTCTCGATCTTGAAGCGCTGGGCCGGCGGGCCGGGCGTATCGAGGTAAATCGTGATGTGCGGATTGGTCCAGGCGAAGCGCTCGACGACGCCCTGGACCGTGACCGTCTTGGTCTGGTCGAACAGCGCGAATGAATGGTGGGCAGTGGCCAGGGATGGCAGCGCACTGCAGGTGGCGAGGATCAGCAGGCAAAGCCCCTGACGTAACGGCGGTGATGGGGTCATGACGGTACCTCGTTCTTATGCGTTCTTGTGGCCCAGCATAGGGGGGCGCCTGTGCAGGCCGTAGCCCAAAACGGCAACCGCTCATGTCTCTGGACATGTTTTTCGGTGGGGAGAAATGGCACCAAGGAAATGCGCGGCCAACCCTTTGCACATGCTGATTTGGGCTACCGCATGGGCGACCTGAATCGGAACACTCATGACTCGCCTCATAAAATCTAAAAACAGGAGAGACGTCATGCGCACCCCCTACTACGCCCCATTACTTTCGCTGGTTGCACTCTGCACATTGGAGCCGCAGGCGCAGGCCTATGAGTTCTACAACGAAGACGATGGCGCAACCGTCCTGAATGCCGACCTCTGGGCGGGGTTTGGCTGGTTCGGCAGTGAAAAGAACTACCTCGCCAATCCTGAGAAGGAACCCGGCAGGATGCGATGGCAAGAAGGCTTCGTGAAGTACGGCGTAAACGGTACGACGGACAAGATCGGTGCAGGTTCGGTCTACGGTGGGTTCAGCCTGATCAGCACGGGGACATGGGGCGATGGGGACGCGGGAGCGATCACCGCGGGAAATGAGAGAGAAACCGCTGTGGAAGATGCCTACCTGGGCTGGAAGTCAGGGGATCTGATTCCGGCCTTGGGCACGGACGGCGTTGATTTCTCTTTTGGCCGGCAGATCGTTACGGTGGACGGCTTCCTGATTACCGATGATGGGTTTGCCCCCGGGAACGCTTTCAACCCCATCGAGGGCGTAGCGCAGGGCCGCTTCAATCGCGGCGGTGCCTTTTACCTCGGCCCGCGGTTGGCGTTCGGGAATACGGCAGTCCTGAAGCTGGGCGGTACTCAGGGCCTTCACGGCAGCCTGATCTGGTTGAAGTCGGATAATCCCGGGCAGTCCAAGACTGAAGTGGCGGCCGCTACCGTCGACTACACGACGCCCATCGGCTCGATCGGTTCGACGTACGTGCGCGGCCTGGATGTCGAAGAGCGATACGTCTTTGGCGATCGGGGGGAGCGCAAGGGCATGGACATCTACAGCATCCGTGGCCAGGGTAATGCCGGCATCGAGAATGCGGATTTCGCGTTCGAAGTGGCGCGTCAGGAAAAGCGGTCGGGATCGCAGCGGGCGATGTTCTTCGACGCGGGCTACACCTTCGCCGATGTCAAATGGCAACCGACCGTGAGCTATCGCTATACGCGCTATTCCGAAGGCTGGGACTTCCTGTTCCAGGGCGGTTTTCGTAAACGCTACCAAGGTGAAGTCGGCGTGAATTACGCAGGTTCAGTGACTTCGAATATGCAGATCAATGATGTACTGCTCTCGGTCATGCCGACCGATAAGTTGACGCTTAACGCCATGGCCTTCGACTACCACCAGCTTTCCCGGCGGGGGGAGCAGGACTTCAGCGCACGCGAGTTCGACTTTTTCCTCGATTGGATGGTGACGGACAACATCACGCTCTCGCCCCTCGTCGGCTTCTACAAGCCCGATAAGTGGCTTGGAAACGGTGGCAACCAGAGCGGGAGTGCGTCGACGAACACCTACTTCCAACTCATCGCCTGGGTGAGTTTCTGAGCTGCCATCCACGCTGGCAAACACCGTGGAGCGCATGCTGATTTGGGATGTCTCCCCCAACGGAGTGCTTGCATATCGTCCCCCTTGAATCAACCACACCCACGCGCCTGGCACAGGCCGTCACGCACTTCAACGGTGGCGGTTTCGGGATGTCAGTCACTACCAACGTGTAGAAAAAGACGCAGGTCATGCCTATGAAAATGCTCCCTCTTGCTCATGCAGTCATCGCGCTGCTGGCCATCCTGGCCGCCGCAGCGAATCCCTCGTTCGCCATCGCCGCAACGCCCAGTGCAACCTCCAGCGCGGCCCAACCGAAAGCTGCACCGCCCGACATCAGCGGGTTGTGGATGCCGGTGGGGAGTTCTGTGGACCCCCTCGTCAACAGCACTGGTGCCGACAACCCCGACACGAATATCGGCCCTCCATTCGGCACCACGCCGGAACTCAAGGGTGTCTACCTCGAGAGCGCCAAGCAGCGCACTGAAGCCCTCGCCAAAGTGGGCAGCGAGTTCAAGACCTCGTGCAAGGTGCTGGGCATGCCAACGAACATGGTCGGGCCCTACGCGGTAGAGATCATGCAGACGCCGACGCAAATCAACTGGGCGCAAGAGTTCCTGCGTGAGACTCGTCGCATTTACCTCGATGGGCGCGGCCACCCCAATCCGGAGGAAGCGCCGCCGACGTTCGAGGGCCATTCGGTCGCACGCTGGGAGGGAAATGTGTTGGTCGTCGAGACGACCAACATCCGGCAGGAAACCACGTTGGGCGAGTATGGGCATGCCGACGATTCGCTCGGCCATGGCCCGCGCATGATCATCAAAGAGAGGATCTTCATCAACGACGAAGGCCTGCTGCAGGTGGACGGCAGGGTCGAAGATCCGGATGCGCTGGTCAAACCATGGCAATGGGCGCCGCTGACTTTCCGCCGTGCGCCCAAGGGGGGCGAGTTCATGGAGTTCGTCTGCGAGGACAGCAATAACGAGTCGATCGATCCCGTGACGGGCGCGGAAATCACGACGATTCCCGAGCGACGGAGCCTGAACCAAGCGGACAATAATAATCAAGGAGACACGAAGTGAATCTCAAATTCATGCTGTTCAGTTTGGCGTTCCTGGGCTTGCCGGCACCTGTGGTTTTTGCCCATCACTCCTACTCGGCCTTCGACATGTCGAAGCTCGTCACGATTGCCGGCACAGTGAGTGAGGTGCAGTTTAAGAATCCTCACGTTTGGTTGTTCGTCGATGTGCCGGCCGGGGATAAGAGCGAGACCTGGGCCATCGAGGCCGGCGGCCCGAATATCCTGATTCGTCAGGGCTGGATGGCCAATACGCTCAAACCGGGTGACAAGGTCGACCTGCAGCTCGCGCCGATGAAGGACGAGATGAAGACGGGGGGAGCCCTTCAGGCGCTGCGATTGCCCAATGGGAAAACTATTGGAGTCTGGAAATGAAGCCCATGGGCGAGGTTTGGTTGCCCAGGCTTTCCATGGCGGCTTTGCTGGTACTGACGACGGGCACGCCCGTCGTCGCGCAAACGCCATCCATGCCACAAATCTCCCCGGTACCTCCCAGTGGCCGGTTGCCTCTCGCGTCCGCGTCAAGGCGCGGCACGGAGTATGTCGACCTCGAACGATTGGGGTATGTAGAGGAGGAGTACTACCTGCTGGGGCTCGCGCCAGCGATCACCGCTTCTGGCGAGCACTTGTTCGACGCGCCCTACGTGACGCGTTTTCTTATCCGCAAACCCAAGGATCCTGGTCGCTTCAACGGCACAGTCGTGATGGAGCCGTTCAGTTGGATGGGTGAACGCGGCGCGGGCTGGATCCTCACCCGCAACTACCTGATGCGCAAGGGTTACGCTTTCGCCGGCTATACACTCAGCATCAATCGCCCGGCGAACGACCCCAAGACACTGGATTGGGATCCCGAGCCCCGTAACTTGAACCTGGACTTCATGCGGCGCTACGACTACAAGCGCTACGCACCGCTCGGCAGCTACTACGACAGCGACCGGTTTCGACGCGGCAGCGGTCCCGATCAGTACCCGCCCCAGGCGCAGGGCATTGCTGCGCAACTGGCTTTGCTGCTCAAGTCAAACCTTGAAAACGGTCCCACACAAGGGCTCGACGTCAAGCGCATCTATGTCAATACCTGGGCAATCAATGGGCAGCTCTGGCTCGATTATCTCGATCAGGGCCGTCACCAGCAGTGGCGCATGCCGGACGGTAAACCGCTGATCGACGCCTATATGACGGGGCACGTTGTATATGGCGACTTGGGGGGCGAGGTGCTCAGGGTGCCGCGCAAAATCCCCATGGATGCTCCGTTCGTGACGGTCTACAGCCAGACGGAGGTGGTGCACGATGCCAGTCAGGAGATCGCGCTACCGTCAGATACGGACCAACCGAAGCTGCGTTACTACGAGGTCGCGGGCATGCCGCACCTGCGGCTTGTCGATCAGGGCACTGACGGAACGGAGCCGCACCCGGCTGACGGTGACAAGCGCAACGATCCGCAATGCCAGTCTCTCTATGACGAGCCGGTGGAGACGGTCGTGTCCGCGATCCTCGACGCGATGGATCGCTGGGTGCGCGAAGGTGTGCCGATGCCCAAGGCTGAACGGGTCGGTCGGGAGGGGAAGAGTGTTGCCCGCGACCCACAGACCGGCAACCTGCTGGGAGGTGTACGTCCGCCGTGGATCAAGGTCCCGAGCGCCACCTACCTGACCGACCATGAAACCGACTGCGGCTCAGCCTTCGACACGAAAGTGCCATATTCCGCGCAACAGCTGAAGGCGTTGTACGGCAGCTATGCAAGTTATGCGAGTCGTTTTGAGGCCGCCAAACAACAGGCGATCAAGGAAGGTTATTTGCTGACGGAGGATGCGGTATTCGTCAAGCCAGTCGCTGTGCCAGCGGACTTTACCGGGCCTCTGCGGTCCGAGCCGTGAGTGAAGGCGTTGGCATCTTTTGCCAACGCCTCATCAAGTCACAGCATGCGGCGCAGGACGTCGCTTCGAGGGTCCCGGTCGAAGAGCCGGTGTTTGAGGGCGCCGGCAATATGCACCACGATCAGGCCGAGCAGGGTGTAGGCGAGCACTTTATGCAGCCATTGAAAGACGACGAACCAGTCGTCATTTTTCCCAAGTAGTTCCGGAAGGTTTATTCCGAAAAAGAACACCCCGTCACTCATCGTGTAGGTGCTCGACATCGAATAGCCCATCAACGGCACGATCACCAGCAGTGCATACAAGGTGCGGTGCGCAAGCCATGAAGAAACTCTCTCGTAGCGCGCCAGCGTCTCCGGCGGTTGCGGCAGCCTGGGGGTGCGCACGCGCAGGATGATCTGAATCAGGGCCAGTAGAAACGCCAGCACTCCAAAGGATTTGTGCCACGGGTAGTAGAGCTCATATTTGCTCGCCACTTCGTCATCGAGCCCGGTCATGTGCCAGCCTGCCCAGAGGAGGCCGGCGATGAGCACGGCGCGCACCCAGTGCAACATACGCAGGGACGTCGGATACCGATCAATTATTGTTTGATTTTCCGGATTCATCGCGGTCTCTCCATCGATCATCAAGGCATCGAAAATGCACGTTTTGGACGGCCACCCTCCACGACACAGGGGCTTGGAGGGTGGTCCGGTCAGTGCGGATTTTTGTTCTCAACTGGGTAGCAATACGGTAATGACTTTCTCTTCGGTATAGGCCAACGCGCCGCTAAATCCGCCTTCACGGCCAACGCCACTGGACTTGACGCCGCCCCAGGGCAAGTTGGCGTCCAGCGGGCTCCAGCAGTTGATGCCCACGGCACCGGCCTTGACTGCTGCGGCGACGCGGTGTGCTCGCACCAGGTCGCTTGTCCAGACCGTGGCCGCCAGGCCGTAGTTGGAATCGTTGGCCAGTGCGATCGCCTCGTCCTCGCTGTCGAACGTGATCACCGTGCCGACGGGGCCGAAGATCTCGTCCCGGGCGATCGCCATGTCATTGCTGGCATTGGCGAAGATCGTCGGCCGGACAAACCAGCCCCGCTCAGGGCTCGATACGCCGCCGGCCAACAGGGTGGCACCTTGGTCTATGCCCAGTTGGATGTAACGGTTGACGCGATCCAATTGCGCCTTCTTGGCCACCGGTCCCATCTGTACGTCGGGTTGCCGAGGGTCACCGACCTTGACGGCTCGCGCGGCATCGGCAAGCGCTGCGGCGAAGCGATCAGCGATGTTGCGTTGGACCAGGATGCGCGAGCCAGCCGCGCAGATCTGTCCCTGGTTGGCGAACAGGCCGAGCGAGCAGCCGAACAGCGCGTCCTCGAACGAGGCGTCGTCGAAGACGATCTGTGGGCTTTTGCCGCCCAGCTCCAGTGCCACGTGCTTGAAAAGCACGCCGGCGGTGCGCTGGATCTCGCGTCCGGCCTCGGGGCTGCCGGTGAAGCTGATCTTGGCGACGTGCGGGTGCTCGCACAAGGCGCGCCCCACCTCGGTGCCGTAGCCGGTGACCACGTTGATCACGCCGTCAGGGAAGCCCGCTTCCTGAGCCAGCGCCGCCAGGTGCAAGGCCGACTGTGGCGTCTCTTCCGAAGGCTTGATGACCACGGTGCAGCCGGCCGCCAGCAAAGCGGCGAGCTTCCAGACTGTGATCATCAGCGGCGAGTTCCAGGGAACGATGGCGCCAACCACGCCCACCGGCTCCCGGATCGTGTACGAGAGGGCCTTGGTGCCGAAGTAGCCGCCGGTGGGAATGGTGCGGCCCTCCAGCTGGTTGGCCCAGCCGGCGGCGGCGCGCAGGTTGGCGATGGCGTTGGGTACGTCCAGCCGGCGCGGCTCGATCGGTGAGCGCCCGATGGCATTGGCGTCCAGGTCAGCCAGCACGTCGGTGTCGCGCTCCACCAGGTCCGCCAGCTTCGACAACAGCCGGCCACGCTGGGCGCCGTCGAGCTGGCTCCAGGCGCCACCTTCAAGTTGGGTGAGTGCCGCCGCTACGGCACGGTCCACGTCCTCGACGGTGCCGCGTGCGGAGCTGCCGTAGATCTGTTCTGTCACGGGGTCGACGAGTGTCATGCGACGGCCGTCGGAGGCCTCGAAGGACGCGCCTTCGATGAAGTGGTTCAGGTGTTGAGTCATTTTGCAGTCCCTGATTGATGTGGAGTAGAAGGGGTATACACACCTCATCCCTTGAGGGAGGCCAGGGCGTCGCCAAAGATGTCCAGTGCCTTGAAGAACAGCGCGCGCGAGATCGTCAGCGAGGGCATGACGCGCATCACGTTGCTGTAGCGACCGCAGGGAATCATCAGCACCCCGTGGTTCAACAGGTAGCCCATGAGTTGGCCGATCTTGTCCGGTGCCAGTGGCGCCTTGGTGACCGGGTCCTCGACCAGCTCGATCCCGATCATCAGGCCGCGACCACGGACTTCACCGACCAGCGGGCTGTCGAAGCCACGGATACGTTCCTGCGCTTGCAGCCCCAGCGTGTGGGCGCGGTTGAGCAGATCGAGCTCCGGGTCCTGGAGGATGCTGATGTTGGTCAGCGCCACGGCTGCGGACAACGAGTTGGCGGCGAAGGTGTTGGGCATCGATCCGTCAGGAATCTTGGCTGCCAGGTCTGAACGCATGATCAGGCCCGCCATCGGCAGGTCGCTGCCGATGCCCTTGCCGAAGGTGAGCATGTCGGGCTTCACGCCCGAGTGCTCGACCGCCCACATCTTGCCGGTACGCCCCGCGCCGGACTGTACTTCATCGACGATCAGCAGCGCGCCGCTGCGGTCGCAGGCCTTGCGCAACAGTTGCAGGAACTCGGGTGAGGGGGGCACGTAACCGCCTTCGCCCTGCACCGGTTCGACGATCACGGCGGCCACGTCATCGGCGGCGGTGTAGGGGGTGTTCAGCAGGTAATCCACGTAGTCGCCGGCAATCTGCTCGGCGCTTTTGTCCGTGGTGTCGAAGGGGAAACGGTAGGCATAAGGGTAGGGCGCATGAATGACCCCGCCCATCTGGGCGCCATAGCCCTTGCGGTAGGCCGTGCCTGTGGTCAGCGCACCGGAGGCGTTCCACACGCCGTGGTAGCCGCCGTGGAAGGCGATGATCTGGTGCCGTCCGGTGACGCGTTTGGCGAACTTGATCGCCGCCTCCAGCGCATCGCTGCCGCTTTGCGTGAAGAAAGTGATGCAGTCGCCGCGCAAGCCGTCGGGTGCGATCTCGGAGAGCTTGGCGGCCAGTTCGGTGCGCCGGGTGCTGTTGACTTCCAAGGCATGCATCAGCACTTCGGATTGCTCGCGAATGGCCTGCACCACCTTCGGATGGCAGCGGCCTACGCTGCTCACGCCCACGCCAGCGGACAGGTCGATGTAGGTGTTGCCATCGGCGTCCTTGAAGGTCGCGCCGAAGGCCCGGTCCATGGCGACGGGCATGCGTCCGCCGCCGCGAGCCATCGACTCGGTACGTGCCGACAATGCCAGGGCCTCGGTGGCCCTGGGGCCAGGAATGGCGGTGTTGATCCGCGGGGCATCGGCGAAATGGAGGGATTCTAGTTTGGCTTCACTCATGACGGTCTCTCAGGATGTCGGTTTCAGTGTCCCGATCATCCTCGTGGCCCGTTCCAGGCCGGTAGCCCGAATCGGCACATTGGGCGGGCCGCCTTGAGCGTCAGCACCAGAGCACTGCCATGATCAAAGAGAATTTGCATAATTCTCTTAATGTGAGAATATCGCGCAACAAGGCATTCTAAGAACAAGAATATTGGCCGAGGCTCTCGTCATCATGAAAAATCAGAACATCAGCCATTTTCGTGACATCCACGTCCACGCCGCCACCGTCCAGGAGTGGAACCAGGACTACAACCAGCTAACCGCCGGTACGGCCGAGAGTTCGCTCATCCAGTTGACGACGGGGCGTTGCCACGTATTCCGCGAGCAGATCAACCAGCGCGTGGTGCAGCATGGCGTGGCCCCCCGAGGCAAGATGTGCTTTGCCGTGCCGATCACCGTCCCGGGTTCGATTCGGATGCAGGGTCGAGAGGTGGACGAGAGCAGCCTGTTCTTTCTTCATGGCGGTGAGGAGTTCATGTTCCACATGCCGATGGGCATGGAGCTGCTAGCCATTACCTTCGAACGCGAATTGTTCGAACAGGCGTTGGCGCAAACCGCGTCGGCCAAGGAAATCAGCCAGTTACTCCGTCAGCCAGTGATCAGGCTCCCCCCGCAACGCTACGCTGACGCTCGACGTCGGATGCTGGCTGCATTCTCCCAGGCGCTCTCGAACGAAGAACTCGACAATGGGCAGGACCGGGAGCTGGCATTTGAACAGGCCATGCTCGACGAGTTGCTGCAACTCATGACTGACCCGGCCTGTGACAAGCAGCAGCGTTCGCCAAGCTCCACGCGCAGCTTCATTGTCGAGAAATGCCATCGCCTGGCGACCGCGGAACTGAACAACGTGCCCAGCGTCGACGAGTTGTGCCAGCGACTCCAGGTGAGTCGACGTACCGTGCAGAACAGTTTCCGCTCGGTTGCCGAGACAACCCCGATCAATTACTTGCGCTCCGTGCGGCTCAACGGTGTACGCCGGACCTTGATGACCACCCAGGCGTCGCGTCTTTCGATCGGCGATGCCGCCGCCCAATGGGGTTTCTATCACCTCAGCCATTTTGCCGCGGAATATCAGGAACTGTTCGCCGAACTGCCGTCTCAAACCGCGCGTGCTGCCATCAGCGATTGCGTGCTTGCTTGAATATCTGCCTGCTGCACTGCGCACGGGCTGGCTTGATTTCACAAGGATGTAGAAACGATGAATAGCCTTCGGCGCCTGCTCAGAGTCTTCGACTTGTTTCGCCCTGAGCAGCCGGTCATCGATGTGGACATCATTTGCCAGGAGCTCGGCTACACGCCTGCCACCGCCTATCGTTATCTGCGCGAGCTCGGCGACGCGGGTTTCTTGAAGCGGTTGCCGCGCGGCTACGCACTCGGCCCTCGAATCGTCACGCTGGAACATCAGATGGCGAACTACGATCCGTTGCTGGCGTGCAGCCGGGACCTGGTCGACAGGTTGGTCGACGATACCGGCCTGGATGCGCTGGTCAGTGAGTGGCATGGCGATTCAGTGGTCAACGTGCTGATCCAGCGGGGTTCCGATGTCGGCCCGGTCGGTGGCGACAGGGGGCGGCCGATCGACCTTTTCCATAGCGCCACCTCGCGGGTCGTGTTGGCGTATCTGCTGCCGCGCCAGATCCGACGCATCTATGACACTCACGCGATCCCGTCCGGATTGTTGCACCTGGGGTTGGCGTGGAAGCCGTTCACCAAGAGCCTGCTCGCCATCCGCAAGCAGGGCTACTGTATCAGCGAAAGCGAGTTGCACCCGGGACGCAGTGGCGTTGCGGCGCCGATCTTCGACGAAAAACGGCGCGTCCTTGGAAGCATGACCCTGGTCGGGCGCAGTGAACGGTTCCGGGCGTTTCAACCGGGCTACCTGTGCGACCTGGTTACCGGCGCGGCATCGGAACTGACGGCACGTATCGCCTTGCAATGAGGGGGTAGGGGGGATGGATGATGACCCGCCCGGTTTTTTCCGAGCGCAGGTCTCTGGTTACCGATTTGGGATAGTGGGAGGTTCAGGGAGAGGCATAGGATCGAATCCAGCGTGCGACAAGAACAATAACGCTGTCCGGTGACGGTGAGCGGTTGACTGCATCGATCCTACAACACCTGCCTCATACAATAAGGTCAAGAAAACATGAGTGTACCTCTCCCGGTCAACAGCTCCACGGAGCTCAAGCGTGGGGCCCTGGGTGTCGGCTTCATCATCTTCTTCGTGGTTTCGGCGGCGAGCCCCTTGAGTGTCATCGCCGGCGGCTTTCCCATTGGCATCATGCTGGGCAACGGTGCCGGCACACCGGCGTTGCTGATCCTGGCCCTGCTGGTGTTACTGGCGTTCTCGGTCGGCTACACGACCATGTCCCGGCACGTCACCAACGCCGGCGGTTTCTATGCGTTCACCTCGCGCGGCCTGGGTGGCCTGGCCGGTGGCGCGGCGGGGGTGCTGGCGATGTTTGCCTACAACATCCTCCAGGTCGGCCTGTATGGCATGTTCGGTGGGGTGGTCAGCGGCACGATGGAAAGCGTGTTCGGCCTGGTGTTGCCTTGGTGGTCGTACTCGCTGATGGCGATGGCCAGCGTTGCGATTCTTGGCTATCGCAAGATCGACCTGTCGGCGCGGGTGTTGTCGGTCATTGTGATCGCCGAATATCTGGCGATCCTGCTCCTGGACTTCGCCATTCTCAGGACCGGCGGCGACAGTGGCATCAATCTCGACGCGTTTGCGGGCCGCCACGTGTTCAGCGGCACCCCGTCGATCGGCCTGCTGTTCTGTTTCGCCGCGTTCATCGGCTTCGAGGCCACCACCATCTACGGCGAAGAGGCCAAGAACCCGCAACGTACGATCCCGATTGCCACCTACTGTTCGGTCTTGCTGATCGGTGGGTTCTACGCGCTGTCGGTCTGGTCGATGGTGATTGGCGTCGGGGCGGACAAAATCGTCTCCACGCTTCAGGCCTTGCAGGACCCGACGACGTTTATCTATGGCATGTCCGATCACTTTGTCGGCCCGCACCTGACCCAGGTCATCCGCGTGCTGTTCATGGTCAGCATCTACGCCGGGCTGCTGGCGTTCCACAATGCCGCGGCCCGTTATTTCTACGCCATCGGGCGTGACGGCTTGCTGCACAGCCGGTTGGGGACCACCCATCGCGTCCATCAGAGCCCGCACATGGGCTCGGCGCTGCAGAGTTTGATCTCCGCCGTGGTCGTGCTGATTTTCGCCGCGATGGATGCCGATCCGATCCTGCAACTGTTCGCCTGGCTGTCCAACCTGGCGACGCTTTGCGTGATTTTGCTGATGGCGCTCACGTCCGCCGCGGTATGGGCCTTTGCCCGGCGCCACCCCGAGCTCAAGCTGGGGATCTGGCGTGGGCGGATTTTCCCGGGGTTCTCTTGCATCGCGCTACTGGCGGTCCTGTTTATCGCGGTGGTGCATTTCGATGTGCTGACGGGCGCGAGCAAGGCCTTGTCGTACGGCCTCTGCGCCATCATTCCCGCGGCCCTGCTGGCTGGCGTATTCCTCGCGGCGCGACTGCGCAAAGTAGCGCCGCAACGGTATCGGGTGTTGGGCAGTCACAAGCTATAGGCGCCTGCGCAGTATCGATGGCGCTTGACGAGGATAAAGCTAAGCTCATTGATTCCTGCGTTCCAGTGCCCCAGAGGTCGGTGTGCCAGGCTGGGCCGCAAATAGCAGAGGAGTCTTGCGATGACGCTTCCACGAGCGTTGGCATTCGATGTGTTCGGTACCGTGGTTGACTGGCATTCAGGCATCGCACGTGAGGCGAGTACATTCGTGTCGACCTACCTGCCCGCTGTCAGCCCCGCCGAATTTGCAATGCAATGGCGCCGGTTGTATGCGCCAGCGCTGCGCGAGTGCATCAAGGGGCATGGGGGCTTCGTCGTGCTGGACACATTGCACTACGAGACGCTGGTCCAGTTGTTGACAACTTACGACCTGGAAGTCGACCAGCTTGCCCCCGAGGCATTGCACGCGCTTGCCCATGCCTGGCGCCGCCTGGACCCGTGGCCTGACGTGGCCGAGGGCCTGGCCCTGCTGCGCCGGCGCTTTGCGGTGGTGACCTTGTCCAATGCCAATGTGGCCTTGATGATCGCCATGAACCGCTACAACGGTTTGCAGTGGGACGCGCTGCTGGGAGCGGAGTTTGCGCAAACCTATAAGCCGGATCCTGCGGCGTACCTGTCCACGGCCAGGGCACTGGACATCAAACCCAATGAACTCTGCCTGGTGGCCTGCCACCACAGCGACCTTGCGGCAGCCAGGGATTGCGGGCTGATGACGGCCTATATCGACCGGCCCATGGAATATGGCGGAGCGCCTGCACCCGATGCAGCCCAAGCCCAGGATTGGGACTGGCAGGCGGACAGTTTCATCGATCTTGATCGCAAGCTTCAGGTGATGTCTACCTGATCAAGCGGTGACTCAAGGGGAGGGAGCGGGTCCTTGAGTCCACATGCCCACAGCTCGAAGTCTCTACCTGTAGCGCGTTGCCCCCTCAGCGGGCGGCGCCATGGCGCACCACCTCAATGCGATCCTTCTCTTCGAAGACGAGGGCGAACCAATAGCCCTTTGGCTTCGCATGCGTCGTTGAATGCCTGACCGACGAAAGTATTTGATATATATCAACGCCACGGGTGCCCTGACAGAGGATGGTGGATCTACAACGAAGGTGCCCGTTGCAGCGGCAGATACGCCAGTGGCCCGCCGTGGCAGGCAGAGACAAACGTGCAAGTTCCATGGAGTCCGATCATGAGCCAGTATCAACGGTTATTGCTGATCATCAACCCGGCCCTGCGCCACTCCCATGCCTTGGGACACGCCGCGGCCCTGGCCAAGGCCTGCGGTGCGAGCTTGCACATCGCCGCCTTGATCCCTTCCTGGAAACTGTTGTCACTGCTTGAAGAAGGTGACCGGGAACAGGCGCGCGAAGGCTACCTGCAAGACCATCGCGATTGGCTCAAGAACCAGGCGAATCACCTGCGCGACACAGGCATCGACGTGACGACGGAGGTGACCTGGGCCGATGACATGCAGCAAGACATCCTCGATCACGTCGCCGAAATGCAGCCTGACCTGCTGATCAAGCAGGTGCGGCACGAATCAGCGTTCAAGCGGGCCTTTCTCACCCCGCTGGACTGGCGCTTGCTGCGGCACTGCCCGGTACCGGTGTACCTGCTGAGTGAAGGTGACCTGCCCTTGCCGCGCAAGGTCGTGGCGGCGGTCGATGCGTCCAATACCCTGGCGCAGGACAACGAGCTCAATGAGCGGATCATCCAACAGGCATGCGGGCTCGCCATCCAATGTGATGCCGAGTTGCACTTGCTGTACGCCTGCGACATCTCGATGGTGTACATGGGCGATATGGGCGGCGGCGGTCTAGCACTCTCGGACCTCGGCGCGCAGTTGCGCAAAGAACATGAAACATCCTTTTTCGACCTGGCTGACCGATATGGCGTGGCTGCTGAGCGACGTCATTTCATTGAAGGGCACCCAGTGGCGGTGTTGAGTGCGTTCGCTGATGAGCAGCATATGGATGTGATTGTGATGGGCAGGGTCCAGTCCCATGGCCTGGAGAAGCTTTTGGGCAGTACGACTGAACATACCCTCTACCAGGTGCCTTGCAGCGTTCTAGCCATCTAGCGCGGCCAGGATCGTCCATAACGAAAGCACTTATGCCGGGATCGTGCGCCTGGCCGAGGCGGCACGCCGTTCTCGCGCGCCTTTCGTACGCCTGGCTGACCGTTACGCACTGTTCTTCATCCATGCCCGCTTGCAGTCGATCGAGACGAACGGCCCCATCGATCCGCAACGCCTGCTTGGCCTCGCCGCTTCGCTCGCGCAGGCTTCAACGCATCCCATCTCCCAGGCCATCGTCGACGCGGCGCATCAGTGCAAACTGCCACTCTGCGTCCCGCAAGGGGTAGAGGAGAGTCCCGGTGCAGGGCTGTCTGGGCAGGTCGACGGGGGTAACGATGCGCCCATGACCGACTGGGCCACCACCATGCTGCGCCACATGGATTACCAGGCATGCAGCGCAAGCTTCATTGCAGTGGATGGCGAGCTCGCTGGCCTGCTGGTCTTCCTCGACACCGTTCGGCGCGAAACCCCGCAAACCCTGCGTCGACTGCGCAATAGAGGGATTGAACGGATCGTCATGCTCACCGGGGATCGCCTGGAAACTGCCGAAATGATTGCCCTGTCCGCCGGGATAGATGAACTGCGCGCCGGGTTGACCCCCGAGGACAAAGTGCAGGCTGTACAGCAGGGTTGCCAGCGCGCCAGCACATTGATGGTCGGTGATGGCATCAACGACGCCCCGCGTTGGCGGCGGCCAACGTTGGCGGTCGAGGCATTGGACATCGCCCGGCATACCCGTTTTATCGCCCGCCAAGGCGTGCTGGTGGGGATGGGAATGTCCTTGCTGGCCATGGCGCTGGCGGCCCTCGGTTATCTACCGCCGTTGATCGGTGCCGTGGTGCAGGAGGGCATCGATGTGGTGATCATCGTCAACGCCTTGCGCGCCTTGGGGCCGTTCTGGGCGCAGGGGAAAAGAAAGCTGGCCGCTGAGCATATTGATCACCTGCAAGCTGAACACCAGCAACTCGGTGCCCTACCGAGCGATCTGCATCGACTGGCCAACGACTTTGCCCGACGAGCGCCTGAGCAGGCGCGGACTGACCTGTCGGAGTTGGTCAACCACCTGCAGACCTCACTGGCGCAGCATGAGCGCGAAGATGAACAGACACTGTATCCACTGCTGGTGCGAAACATGACAGGTGAGGACCCGCTATCGGCCATGAGCCACGTCCACCGGGAGATTTTCCGCCTGATTCATTTGCTGGCGCGCATGAGTGACGACTTCAGTTGTGCCCCCGCCACGGCAACTGTCGATGTGATCCAGCATCAACTGATCCGCCTGGACACCTTGGTGCAACTGCACTTTGAACAAGAGGAGGAGCTGTTTCGTTATCTGGATTGGCGTTAGCGCTCAGGACCACTCCGGCGATGTAGGCCGGATCAGCACACCTCGCCATGGCCGTTACAAGGCAGGATCTCCTGCGCACGCCATTCCTTAATAAGCTGGCGCCGGTTACGACTGTAGCGCTCGACATGTACCTCCAGTTGAGCGATGTCATCCAAAGCAATCACTCGGAACTTATCGTCTGCCTCACACCAGGCCGCCAGGAAGCGCTTGGCGTCGATAAAGCCCAGCATAATCGGCCAGATAACTTGTTTGTCTACAGGGGCATTGGCCGTCGACAAAGTGATAAGCAGTTTGCGCTGGTCGCGCAAGGCAAAGCGGATTTCACTTAGGTCGATTGAAGTGCAGGGGGTGGCGTGGGCGCCTACGTAGAATGTTTCATCTTCGAAGGTGTGACGCATATCCAAAGGCAAGACGGCGTTAATTTTGGCCAAGGCGTTTTTCACGGCGAAGGCAAATTTATCGTCTGTCTGACGACTGACCCACTGAGCACCGACTACAAGTGCCTGTATTTCTTCTTCTGTGAATGAAAGCGGGGGTAGAAGAAATCCGGGCTTCAAAATATAACCCAACCCCGGCTCACCATCGATGTCCGCGCCCATTCCCTGCAATGTCAATACGTCGCGACGTATGGTGCGAAGTGACACCCCCAGCTCCTGGGCAAGTGTTCGCCCCGATACCGTCCTGCGATGTCGGCGAAGCACTTGCATCAGCTCAAACAATCGGTCACTTCTGGCCATTCCTACTCCATCTCGATCACGGCCTTGCCGCCGAGTTTTCGACCTTTTTCGAGTTCCCCGATCAGTTTTCCAGCATCGTTCAGGGAAACAGTTTCTGCTACCGGGATTCTGAAGCGATGCTCACTGGCGGCTTTTGCAAGCTTATCCAGGATTTCACCGCGCGGCGATCCGATAACGGGTTTGAGTCTGCGATCAAAAATAGCTCGAACAAACTTACCCAGGCCGGGGTTCAGGTCCAGAAACACGCCTCCTGCCCGCAACATCGCAACGCCTGTCGAAACCGATAGCGTTGCCGCCGTGTCGTAAACCACGTCGAATCGGGTGGAGATACTCGATGCCTGGGTGTTTCGATAATCATAAACGGTCTGCACACCCAATGACTTTGCTCGCTGGATGTCCTTGGCGCTGCAACTGCCCGAGACTACAGCGCCATGCATCAGCGCAATTTGTACGGCCGCTTCACCAACGGCTCCCGCACAACCATTGACGAAGACGTGCTGGCCCGCTTGAAGCTTAGCCTTGTCTATCAGACCGTTCCAGGCGGTTACACCAGGCGTACCCAGGCAGGCGGCATCCTCGAATGAAACGTCATCAGGCTTACCGGCTAAAAATGCCTCTTTTGTGATAACGGCTTGGCCAAACGCGCCGCTTTCTTTAAATCGGGCGAGTCCAAACACTGGATCTCCGACCTTAAACCGGGTGACCCCCGCGCCGACCGATACAACTGTGCCGGAGAAATCCATACCCATTGCGCGAGGGAATTTCCGACCGGTGACAATTTTCATTTGTCCGATGCGCAGCTTCCAGTCAATTGGATTGATTGCTGCAAACTTGACGCTCACACCGACCTCACCTTCGGCAGGGGAATCCAGCTCAAAGTCATCAATTCGCATGACCTCGGGCCCGCCATACTTGCTGTACTGAATGCGTTTCATGAACTGTCTCCAAACACCAGCATAAGATTAGGGTGATCACGGGCAGAATCTACAGAGCTTGGCGGACAGTTTTTGTCACCATTGATCAGCTAGCGGGCAGTTAGCACCGCCATGAGTGAATCCTAGAAAGCGACCGCCAGGGTTCCCGGGGGCAGCGACGCGTTATGGTGAGAGGACATCAGCGATTTTGCTACATGAATAAAGTGTGTTCACTGGGTATTAGCAAGCGCTGCTTTCTTGCTAAGCATTAATTGTCATCTTGAGCGCTACATAATCAGGATGAACTTTCCCCAATGTTCAATAGCGTTCTACTATAAAGTCTTCTTGTTTGCTGGAAATTAACTGCGTGTTGAATGGGTAATATCGAGCTATCGATATAGGCCGTATTGTTGCGCTGAACATAACCACTGTGCTGTCTTTAAATATGAGCATTCCAAATGACTATTGAAGCATCTCAGCTCAAGCCTGTACTTTTTGTGGTCACCAGTAATAGGTTGAAGGGGGCAACCGGAATTCCGACTGGCTTCAACTTGGCAGAGGTGACGCACCCGCTGGAAAAGCTGCAGACAGCGGGTATTCGTGTAGAGATTGCATCGATTCTGGGGGGCGCCGCGCCTCTGGACGGCCTGGAGGATATGACTGATCCGGTTATTGCTCGCTATTGGGCTGACAGCGATTTTCGCCATGCGTTGGCGAATACGTTAAACATCGGTGAGATAGACCCTTGGCGTTATTCTGCGATTTTTTTCGCCGGCGGCCACGGCACGATGTGGGATTTCCCCGACAACATCGCCGTACAAAACGCCATCCAGAAAATTGATGAGGCCGGTGGCATTGTTTCGGCGGTCTGTCATGGTCCGGCGGCCTTCGTCAACGCGCGCCGTGCCGATGGCACCTTGCTTTTGGCAGGCAAACGCTTGGCTGCGTTTACCGACGAAGAGGAAGAGGAGGTGCAGTCCACTCACGTCGTACCTTTCTTGCTCGCCACAACGCTCAAGTCACGCGGTGCATTGCATCAAAGCGCAGCCAATTGGGCTGATAACGTAGTTGTCGACGGTCGGCTCATTACTGGTCAGAACCCGCAATCAGCAGCGAGCTTGGGAGAAGCGCTGAGAGACGCATTGCTTGCATGATTGACCTCGAGTTTGGGCGTAGGAGCATTCATATGAAGTTAATTTGTGTCGAAGAACATGTCTTGAATCCCGCTATCGGTGCGGCAGCCCAGACGCTTGTGAGCGCAGAAGCCCCCTATCTCTCCGATTGGGGCAGCCGGGTAGTGGATGGCATAAGCACAGTGACTGACCCAAGCAGGCCTCATGTCATTGCGCCTAGCGAGTCTGCTCGCAAAGGGTTCGAGATGGGGGCATCACGCCTTGCTGATATGGATTCAGCCGGCATCGATATGCAAGTCCTCTCCTATGGTGGCTTCCCTCAACTGCTTCCAGCGCAAAAGGCCATTGATTTATGCCGCGCGGCGAACGACAAACTGGCGGACGCAGCGCATGCCAATCCGGAACGCTTCGCAGGTTTTGCCACACTTCCATGGCAGGCGCCGGAGGCGGCAGCGATCGAGTTGGAAAGGGCGGTGACAGAACTCGGCCTGAAAGGCGCGTTGATCAATGGTCGACCTGGCGAAACCTTTCTGGACGACCCGCGTTACACCCCGATACTCGATGCCTTCAATGAGTTGAATGTTGCGCTGTACCTCCATCCAGGCCTTCCGCTGCCCGCTGTACAAGCACCGTATTACGGTGGTTTTGAGCGCGAGCTCAGTGCTCGGCTATCCATGTTTGCGTGGGGGTGGCACAACGAAGCGGGGATCCAGGTAGTCCGTATGCTATTGGCGGGTGTATTCGACCGCTATCCCTCGCTGCAAGTGATCAGCGGCCATTGGGGAGAGATGGTGCCTTTTTTCCTGCAGCGACTTGAAGATTCGATTCCGCAAGAAGCTTCGGGTCTTAAACGGCCGATCGTTCAGACCTATCGTGAGCATGTGTATGTTTCGCCCAGCGGCATGCTGACCATCCCGCATTTTCAATTTATTTATTCGTTGATGGGGGCGGAACGCATCTTGTACTCCATCGATTATCCCTACCAGAGCCTGGACGGTGCGCGAGCATTTATTGAGAACCTGCCAATCAGAGAGGCAGAGAAAGCGCTGATTGCCCACGGCAACGCCGAGAGGCTGCTCAGGCTTTGAATCTGGCCTTGCCAATGCGCGCGTCAATGCCCGAAATCATCGAGGGTTTAAGATGTCTGCCAAACCTCCCGCCACCGACCCAATGCCTCAAGTTGATCATGGCGACAAGGCGCTCGCACCTCTTATTCGTATTGCCCAAATCCAGGTAGATCCCAAACAGCTGGAGCAATACCGGGAGGCTTCCAGGCGTATTGTGGAAGACTCGGTCGCCCAAGAGCCTGGCATCCTGGCTTTTTACGCATTGGAGCGACGCGATGTGCCCGGCAGCTTCTTCGTCGTGGAAATCTATTGCGATGACGAAGCGTATCGGGCGCATCTAGAGACGCAATCGTTCCAACACTACAAGTCGACGGTAGTGGGCATGGTCCAGTCTCTGGAGCTGATCGATACAGACGTTGTAGCGCTGGCAACGAAGCCGTTCAGCCTTGATCAAGTTTGACGAAGCGACCGCTTCCGGCCGCAGCGTATCCGAGTCAGCAGGGAATGCGTTTGGCATCCCCAGGAGCCTCTTCTTCACGCGTTCAAGGAGGCCATGTCGATGACGAAGCGATATTTGACGTCGCTCTTCAACATTCGCTCGTAAGCCTCGTTTATCTTTTGAATCGGGATTATTTCGATGTCGGAGACGATCCCGTTTTCGCCGCAGAAATCGAGCATTTGCTGGGTTTCTTTCACCCCGCCGATAAAAGAGCCTGTAATGGCTTTTCGACCGCTTACCAGCAAGCCCGCGTTTACAGATGTAGACAGTGGCCCCATATAACCCACTAGAACCAATACGCCTTCCAGCGCAAGGGTGGGTACGTAAGGATTGATGTCGTGATCGTAGGGCACGGTGTCGATGATCACGTCGAATTGGCCAGCCACAGCGCGCATCTGTTCTGGATCGCTCGATACCACGACATGGTCGGCGCCCAGTCGAAATGCATCGTCGGATTTTCCCTCGGACCGGGTGAGCAGACTGACATCTGCACCCAGTGCCTTTGCGAGCTTCAATGCCATATGACCGAGCCCGCCAAGGCCAATGACAGCGACCTTGCTGCCGACACCGACATTCCAGTGCAGCAGCGGTGACCACGTCGTGATACCTGCGCAAAGTAACGGGGCAGCCCCTGCTGGATCGAGGCCAGGGGGAAGGGACAGCACGAATTCTTCGCGTACTACGATGGCCTGCGAATACCCGCCAAAGGTCACGCTGCCATCGCGCCTGTCCTTGCTGTTGTAGGTAAAGGTCGATCCTTCCAGGCAGTTCTGTTCCCACCCGTGCAGGCAGGGCTGGCATTGCTGGCACGAGTCGACCATGCAACCCACCCCGACCAACTGGTCAACTCGGACGCGCGATACCTGTGCGCCGACTTGGCGTACACGGCCGATGATCTCGTGGCCTGGCACGATGGGGTAGGTGGTGAAGCCGCCATGGTTACGGGCCAGGTGCAAGTCGGTGTGGCACACGCCGCAATACAGAATATCGATGATCACATCGTCTTCTCGCAGGGCGCGTCTTGTGAGGGAAAACGGCTCAAGTGACGCTGTGGCCGAGTGAGCTGCGTAGCTCAATACGTTCATGTTGATAATCCTGTTCCGTAGGCGATCAGGCGAGTTGCGGGTCGAACAACGCTTCCCAATTCGTGAAGGGGCCCAGTGGGATTACTTCCCAGCCAATCAAGCCCGCGAGCGCAAGGGGGAATTCGGCAAGTGCGGTCCTGGCAGCTTCAATGGTTTCAAACTCGGCAATGATCGCAACACCCGGCCGATCCTGGCGGAAATAGATGTCACGGATGGCCCCGTCCTTGTAAAGCTTCCAGCTGTGACGGACTTCATCTTTCATGTAGGGCTCATACTGGGCCAAGGTAACGCCAGGCTGGGGAACGTCTAGGCAAAGCAGCTTCATGATCTGTGTCCTTAATCGATGATGGAGGGGTTAAACCGGTAGAAAACGAGCGGTAATTTGCGCTACGCGTCGCCCGAAATATTCGGCGGTGCGCAGGTCGCTGTCCGGTGGGGAGAGTTCGGGAGCTTGATCCGTATTGGCTTGGGTCATTACGCCCAGCCAACTGCCCAACCTGTTCAGGTCGGTGGTGGAGCCAGAGCTGCTGCTGTTACCTGGCATCAGGTCGAGTCCAACCCAGATCATTCCATGCTGGGCGGCGAACAGGGCCATCGACACCAGGGAGTTGAGCTTGTCTCCATGTTGAGCTCCGGAATTTGTGAAGCCGGCGGCAATCTTGTTGCGCCACTTCTGTTGAGTCCAGGCGGTCTTGGTGGAGTCTTCGAAAAACTGCTTCAGCTTCGCGCTGATAAGCCCGTTGTAAGTCGGGGAGCCAAAGATAATCTCGTCGCTGTTTTCAAGACGTTCCCAATCGGTAAACCCTTCGCCGACGGCAATAGCCTTGACGTCGCTTCCTTCAACTTGCAGCGCGCCATTGACCACGCGCTCTGCCACGCGCTCGGTATGTCCGTAGCCGCTGTCATACACGATCGTAATATTCATCTGCCGCCCTTGTTTGTGCGATGCGCCTGGCCAAAAAAACCAATAGCGACACGCTGCACGTTAAATGGGAGAAAGCATTTGTTGCTTGTTTCATGCTTACTATAAAGTAGAATTTTGATAACCATTGTTGGCTATTATTCTCGTTAATGGTTCCGATAACTCTACAGTCTGGGCGTTCTGAGGGCTTGCTATGCGGGATATGTTCGATGGTGTGCAATTGTTCGTTGAGGTGGTTGAAGCCGGCGGTTTTGCAAAGGCTGGCGAGCGGTTGTCACTCACGCGCTCAGCCGTCGGGAAGTCCATCGCGCGCCTGGAGGAGCGGCTGGGCGTCCAGCTTTTCAAGCGCACTACCAGGACCCAATGCATCACCGAACACGGTCAGCAGTATTACGAGCAGTGCGTTCGAGCAATAGAGGCGCTGCGCTCTGGCGAGATCATGCTGGAGACAGGTCGTAGGGAAGTGGTCGGTAAGTTGCGAGTGTCGCTTCCGGTGCTGTTCGGACGGTACTGCGTTGCACCGATTCTGCTAGGGTTTGCTCGCGAGCATCCAGGGCTGGAGATCGAACTCAGCTTCAGTGATCGCCAGATAGATCTCGTGTCCGACGGTTTCGACCTGGCAGTGCGCAGTGGCACTCTGGGGAATGGGGCTACATTGCGAGCACGCCGACTGGTCAGCCAACCCAAGTTACTGTGTGCTTCCCCTTTATACCTGACTCAACGTGGGACGCCGGAATCAATTGCAGATCTGTCGAGCCATGAATTGCTTCCCTATTGTCGCAACGGACAGGCGCTACCTTGGAGACTGCCCGACGCAGCCGGTGTTCTGGTCGAGGTTGCCGTGGGTACGCGGGTACGGCTGGATGATCTTGAAATCATCGCCGATGCCGCCGTCTCAGGTATGGGTATTGCCTGGCTTCCATACTGGCTGATTCGACAACGGATTCATCGCGGTGAGCTGGTCGAGATATGGGCCGATCGACCTCGGGCAGTGATGGAGTGCAACGTTGTCTGGCCAGACGCTCAACACCTTCCGTTACGCTCACGACTGGCAATCGACGTGCTTGCCCTTGAACTTCCCAAAAGCCTCGAAAGTCACGCTTCAAATAGCTCGGCATCGCACGCGCACTCATAACAGTTATCTGGTTCGCTCATGAGTGCTCATCGAGCGCGCGCTGTAGCATGACTTCGCTAATAGCCATCAGAGACATATGAATGCGGATTTCAATCCTGTACGCCCCTGTTGTCATGAGTTGTCTTTGGCTGGGCTCAGTGTCCGCCGCGGAGCCGACAGAAAAGGTCGTGCGTATTGCACAACTTGTGATTGATCCGGCTCAACTGGCGGCCTACCAAGTTGCAGTCAAAGAGGAAATGGCCGAGTCCATTCGTATTGAGCCGGGTGTGCTGGCTATTTATTCGGTCGCGGAAAAAGACCACTCCAATCGGCTGCACTTCTTCGAAATCTATGCAGATGAGGCGGCGTATCGAAACCATATTGCCTCCGCACATTTCCAGAAGTACGTGACAACGACCCAGTCGATGATCATGTCCAGAGTGTTAATCGAAACCGATCCGGTTCAACTCAGCACTCAACCCGGTCGATGATCGATTTTCCGTAGGTGGCTGGTCGGTACGCGATTCTCACGCTGAGCAAACTGGTTTTTCAATGGAGGATAGTGATGAAAAATGTGAAGGTGATGGCTGTTGCAATGGTGGGCCTGGCTTTTTTTGCGGCAGGTAGCGGCCGGGTAATCGCATCAGAAGTCCCGTCGGCAACACCCCCAGCCTATTATGTAGCCGAGTTTGAGGTGACCGATCCTGAGGGAATGAAGCCTTACAGTGCACAGGTTGAGGCAACCTTCAAACCCTATGGCGGGCATTTCATTGTCCGTGGCGGCGAGACTATTTCGCTTGAGGGTGTGGCGCCAAAGCGTCGCCGTGTTGTCATTGAGTTTGCGAGCCTCGGAAAAGCCCAGGCTTGGTATAACTCTGTGGAGTACACCCAATTGCGGAAAATTCGCCAGCGTTCAGCCAGGACAGATGTCTATTTGATCGAGGGGGTATCGGCACAATAGTTAAGGAGTTACACGCATGCTGCGCGAGAACGCGAACGACCTACTGGTCTTCATTGCAGTGGCTCGAGAAAGAAGTTTCACGAAAGCGGCTGCACAGCTTCGCGTCTCTCAATCGGCGATGAGCCATACCATCAAGGCGTTCGAAGAAAGGTTAGGGCTGAGGCTTCTGACCCGCACCACGCGCAATGTCACATTGACCGATGCCGGACAGGCGCTTTACGACAGCATGAGCCCTCACTTCGAGGCTATGGAGGTCAATTTCCAGGCACTGTTGGGGCTTCGAGAAAAGCCAGCCGGCACGATACGGATCACCGCAGCGGACTTCAGCTTTCATACGGTGCTATGGCCAGTGCTGGAAACGTTTCTGGCTCGATACCCGGACATCAACGTAGAGGTGAACTGTGACTATCGCCTGGTCGACATCGTTGCCGACCGTTATGACGCAGGCGTCCGGTATGGCGATACTGTGGGGGAGGGGATGATCGCTACACGGATTGCTCCTGACATGCGCATGGCCGTTGTAGCGACGCCAGACTACTTCGCGGCACATGTGCCTCCTGGTGAACCCCACGAGCTTGTCCGCCATAACTGCATCAACATGCGATTCCCCACTCACGGTGGTATCTACACTTGGGAGTTCGAAAAAGAAGGTGTCATCAAGAATGTTCAGGTCAGTGGGCAACTCGTCGTCAATGGCGTGTATCAGACACTTGATGCCTGCCGGAGCGGGGTTGGGTTGGGTTATTTGCCGGAAACACTTGTGCAGCAGCACATCGACACGGGTGACTTGATTCGCGTGTTGCAAGACTGGTGTCCGCCGTTCGCCGGATTTCACCTGTATTACCCCAGTCGCCTTCAATCTTCACCGGCGTTCAGCCTTTTGGTTGAAGCACTACGCTATCCCCGGCGCGTCCAGGGGGGCGAAGATTGAATACCGTCGTGCTGTCACTCATCACTGTCTCCAGCTCAACCAGTGGACTGCGCAGCGTGACTATTGCCAAACACAGCAATTGGTTGTGGTCGGCCAATCAACTCGATAATGTATAGGCTGTCGAAAGAGTGCTGGCCGGATGGTAGCCCGGTCGCCGTTCCACCGAACGGCAACTCCTCCCCCTTAGGGTATCCGCGACACCAAGCCCGGCTTGCCGGTTGCGAAGGTGTGTCCGCTGATTACCTTACGATCGCCGACACCCCTTCCTTAATTAATATGGAAGGAAGACGACGATGAAACTCACCTGCAATACCATTCTGATTACTGGCGGCGCAACAGGCATAGGCTTGGCGCTTGCGAAGCGCTTTTCCAGCGAAGGCAATCAGGTCATTATCTGCGGCCGCAACGAGGCCAGTTTGCAGCAGGCGAAGGCCGAAGTGCCGACGCTGATCACTCACACCTGCGACGTGGCCGACGCGATCAGCCGCCGTACAATGGTTCAGTGGTTGAAGACCCACCATCCGGCGCTGAATGTCCTGATCAACAATGCCGGCATTCAGGCGCGTCGCGATTTCACCACCGATCCTGCAATGGAAAGCCTGGATCAGGAGGTGGCTATCAATTTCACCGCGCCGATCCATCTGATCGCTGACTTGCTGCCTGTGCTCAAGCAACAGGCCCAAGCCTATGTCATCAACGTCAGCTCGGGATTGGCCTTCTCACCCATGGCCGACGTACCGGTCTACTGCGCGACCAAGGCTGCGATCCATTCCTTTACGCTCAGCCTGCGGCACCAACTGAAGACGACAGGCATCCGAGTGATCGAGATCGCCCCACCGATTGTCGATACCGGTCTTGGCGGTGGCACCCGCAGTGAAGGCACTGTCAATCACGCGATGATGGTCACCCCTGACGACTTTGCCAAGCAGGCGCTTGAACAGCTAGCCGAAGGCAAGGATGAAGTGTTGATAGGTGTTTCGGCCAAGACACGCGAGCTTGGAGAAGCCATGTTCGAAAGAATGAACAGCCATGGCTGATTCGCACCGAAGACAGCTGTGAGCGATCGCGGCTGCTTGTCGACTCCAGGTCGCGGCCAGGCTCATGCTGGCCCCGACAACAAAATCGAATACGAACTTGGAGAGTATGCTCATGACAATTCTTGTCGTCGGTGCAGCGGGCGAAACCGCAGGCTTGGTCATTCCAGCCCTTATTGAGCGCGGGACCGTCGTCCGCGGGCTTGTCCGTAAGCCTGAACAGATCCCGCGGGCAAAGGCCCGGGGCGCAGCTGAAGTCATGATCGGGGATCTCACAGATCCCGAAAGCCTCGATGCTGCCCTGGTTGGTATTGAGGGCGTGTTCCACATAGGTCCCGTATTCGCGCCGCACGAGGTACAAATGGGTCTGAACATGATTCAAGCCGCGCAGCGCGCTGGAGTGGAGACGTTCGTGTTTTCGTCGGTGATTCACCCCATCCTCGACCTGCCCAACCATGCCGCCAAGGCGCCAGTGGAACGCGCGCTGGTGAGTTCCAAGATGAAGTACACGATCTTGCATCCGACCATGCTGTTTCAGAACTACGCCCAGTCTTGGGGGAAAATTCTGGAGGGGGGGATTCTTGCTGAACCTTGGGCCCCCAAAACTCGCTTCAGCCGTGTGGACTATCGCGACGTTGCCGAAGTGGCGGCCATTGCGTTGACTGAGGATCGACTGGCATACGGTACCTTCGAACTGTGCGCGCCAGGCATCCAGTCTCGCTCCGAAGTCGCCGCGATACTGAGTGAGGTCCTTGGACAAAATATCGGGGTGGGTACGATCGACCGCGCAATGCTCACTGATTCGCCGAGAGATATGATCAGCATGTTCGCGCACTATGATCATGCAGGTCTGCTCGGCAGCGCATTGCCCCTGCGGACGATCCTCGGTCGTGAGCCGCGCACGTTGCGGGCGTACTTTGAAGAACTGGCCCGCCAATAGTACATTCCTGCGAAAGCCGGATTTCATTAATTACCCCACCTCGCTGCTATAAAGTGACTTTCGCTCGCACTCCTTGATGAGTCAGCTTACCTCCGCAGCCTCGTCAAACTTCAACCGGGCCGCTTCAACCTCAGGCAATTTGTCGAGCGTCCATTTATGCAATTCGCGAAATGGTTGTTGCAGTGTTCGACCAAGTGGGGTGATCTCATACTGGACTGCCACAGGCGAGAACGAGATGACCTTGCGCGAGACGAGGCCATTTCGTTCCAGCCGCCGCAGGCACTGTGTAAGCGCCTTCTGAGTGACGCCTTCCAGACGACGCCTGATGGCGTTAAAGCGATGCGGCCCGTCATCCAGCACCGCCAGAACCATCATGGACCACTTATCTGCGATCTGGTCGAACAGCGCCCGGCTTGGGCACTCCGACGAAAAACATTGTGGCTTTAATTCCAGCATCGAAGTTTCCTCGTGTATACCTAGGCGACTCTAGGTGTCTAATTGACATTTGGTTTACAAAATATACTTATATGGCCTCCCAAAGCAAATGGAGTCCATCCGATGTCAAACCCTGATACCAGCATTTTATTTCGTCCTTTTTCCGTCGGGTCGCTTGAGCTGAAAAACCGGATTGTCATGGCGCCGATGACACGGCAATTTTCGCCGCAGGGCATTCCCGGAGAAGGGAGTGCTGCGTACTACCGGCGGCGGGCTGAAGGTCGGGCCGGATTGATTTTGTCAGAAGGGACCGTCATCGATCGTCCTGCTTCACGTAACGGTTCCGGCATTCCTTATTTCCACGGTGAGGCGGCGCTGGCCGGATGGAAGAACGTGATCGATTCTGTTCACAGTGCTGGTGGTCGTATGGGGCCGCAACTCTGGCACACCGGTGCAGTGCGTGACGTCAGCGGCTGGGAGCCTGATGCGCCAGTTGAAAGCCCATCTGGCCTCGATTCGCCAAACGAGCCGCGCGGTGTGGCAATGAGCGAAGAGGATATTGCTGACACAGTTGCTGCTTTTGCCAAGGCAGCGGCGGATGCCAAGCGCCTGGGTTTCGACACCGTTGAGATCCATGGGGCTCATGGGTATCTGATCGATCAGTTCTTCTGGGCCGGCACCAATCAGCGCACCGATCGTTATGGCGGACCGACGATCAAAGAGCGCTCGCGTTTTGCCGCTGAGATCGTGTCTGCCGTTCGTCATGCGGTTGGCCCCGAATTTCCTATCATCATGCGCGTCAGCCAATGGAAGCAGCAGGACTTTGGGGTGCGCCTCGCCGAGACCCCTGCACTGATGGAGGACTGGCTGCTGCCGTTGGTCGAAGCGGGTGTTGATGTTCTGCATTGTTCGCAGCGACGCTTCTGGGACCCTGAGTTTCCCGAAATTGATGGTGAGAACGGACTGAACTGCGCAGGCTGGGCGAAGAAAGTCACTGGGGCCACAACCATTAGCGTCGGTTCGGTCGGGCTGGATAACGATGTTACTCACGCATTCGCCGGCAAGGGCTCAACCCCTGCGAGCCTGGAGCGGCTCGTCGAGCGTATGGAGCGCGAAGAGTTTGATCTGATTGCTGTAGGGCGTGTTCTGCTGAGTGACAAGGACTGGGTCGCCAAAGTGGAAAAAGGCGATTACGCGGATCTGAAGGGCTTCAATCCGGCATCTTTAGCTGAATTGGTTTGAGTCTGAGTGGAGAGTGTGATGCCACAAAGGTTCTAATCTGAAGGGATCAGAGGTCTGGCCTCGGGTGTTGCGAGGCCGAGATCGTAACCCGCGCAAATAGGATTGTGTTGCAGTGTGGCCCGGGCATTTATGCGCAGGCCACACAGCGTCCCACCCACTGGTTCGCCCACCATACAGAATGTTCGCTGACTGCCAGTCCACCGAGTATCTACTGATGCATCTCCGTCACGGACATGGTGAATACCAACTTGGATCTGCCTGCGTTGGAATAGGAATGAGGTACGTCGGTCTTAGCCACTGCTGAGCTTCCCGCCGGGATGACTAGCTCTGTTTCCCCTACCACGCATTTCAGCGTGCCTTTTTCCACATGAAACAGCTCAAGCGTGCCTTGAGGGTGCCCAGGTGACGCGAAGGATTCGCCAGGATGCATTTCCCAGCGCCACAGTTCGATCATATTGGGGCCGGAAGTGCCCGCCAGAAGTCGCGCCGTCCCTCCCAGGTCCCCGGTCCAGAGAGTGGGGATGTCTTGACTGTCGATGATATGGGCAGATGGGGCTTCGGTCACATTGACGATGTCTGCAACGGACAGGCCCAGTGCGGCTGCGATTTTGCAAAGGATGCCGATGCTGGGATTCGCCGTACATTTTTCTATTTCGACGACCATTCCTTTGCTCACTCCAGAGCGACGGGAAAGCTCATCCAGCGTGATCTTCTGTGCCTTGCGTGCCTGTTTGAGTGTGCGTGCGACAGCCAGGCTGACGGCTTGAGCATCAGCACCTGGGGTCGTCGACAGGCTGGTATTGGTGGTCATTGATGAGGGTCATGAGAAAAAATGTGCTGGGATTCTCGGTCTTTACCAATAGGCCCGTCAATCGGCTCGTTCGTTATAGTAGATGATATTGGTCATTATATTGACTTTGTTCGTCGGCGCTGGATAGCATGAAATGACATTTGGATTCCTGGAGGTTTTTGATGCTGTCCGTACTGCCGTTAATCGATAAAGCCGTTGCAGAACTGGCTCCGGAGTTCCGGGCTCTGAGCATTGTCGTGGAAGCCGCGTCGCTGACCCACCCTGAGGTTGCTCAGGCTGCTCTGGACCGGGCTTGCAAGGCGGTGCGGGAGGGGGGCCAAGTTGGGGAGAAGCTCATCTGGCAGCGTGGGCCGAGACATTCCGAAAGTTCGGGGCCAAGCCGCAGCGCACGCCTTGCTCAGCCGAGGCGTTGCGTAAACGGGTTTTACGTGACGGTAGCTTGCCGAGCCTGGATCCCATCGTTGATCTCTACAACGCCATCAGTATCGAGTACGCCATCCCCGTCGGCGGGGAGAACATTGAAGCCTATGTGGGCTCCCCACGGCTGGTAGTCGCCGATGGCACCGAGCCCTTTGACACGATGAAAGAGGGCGCTCCTGCTTTCGAGTATCCAGACGCAGGCGAAGTGGTCTGGCGCGATGACAAAGGCGTGACCTGCCGTCGCTGGAATTGGCGGCAAGGTGTCAGAACCCGTCTCGGTGCTGATGCGAAGTGCATGTGGTTCATTCTGGAGAGTTTGCCGACGATGCCGCTTGAAGCCTTGACGGAAGCGGGGGACAAGCTGATCGAAGGTTTGCGGCAAATGATGCCAGGCGTCCGCATCGAGAGTTCACTGATTGGTCCTGGGGCCAAATAGTCGACAGACAACTGTATGGAGTGATGACGATGTTTACCGGCCTTAGTGCATTTCCCCTGACACCTATGAATGAGCAGGGTGTGGACGAAAATGCGTTTACCCGTCTTGTGCAGCAACTGGTGACGGCGAAAGTAGATTCCATTGGGGCTCTCGGGTCCACCGGAAGTTATGTGTATCTTTCTCGAAAAGGGGATGCCCCCTTGCAGGGGGCTGAGTCAGCCCCCTGCAGGTTAAACCCTATAACCAACCCTTGATCTGCGCGCGCAAAGCCTGGGTGGAAATACCGTAGCGATCATGCAACGTCGGCAGCGCGCCAGCATCGAGAAACGCGTCCGGCAGCGCTATTTGCCTGAACGTCGGCGTGACCCCATTGCGCAACAGCACGGTTGCCACCGCTTCGCCCAGTCCGCCAATGATGGAGTGGTTTTCGGCAGTCACTACCAATCGCCCCGGCTTCCTGGCCTCAGCCAGAATAGTCTGCTCATCCAGGGGCTTGATGGTGGGAACGTGAAGCACCGCGACATCCACGCCATCAGCCTGAAGTTCCTTGGCGGCTTCCAGGGCGCGCATTGTCATCAAGCCGGTGGAAATGATTAAAACCTCATTGCCCGTACGCAGGGTCTTGGCTTTGCCGATCTCGAATTTATAGCCATATTCATCGAGCACCAGCGGTACGTTGCCGCGCAGTAACCGCATGTAGACTGGCCCTTGATGCGCGGCAATGGCGGGTACTGCCTGTTCGATTTCCAGGGCATCGCAGGGGTCGACGATCATCAGGTTCGGCATGGCCCGGAAGATTGCCAAATCATCCGTTGCCTGGTGACTGGGGCCGTACCCGGTGGTCAGTCCAGGCAGGCCGCAGACGATTTTGACGTTGAGGTTTTCCTCGGCAATCGCCATGCAGATGAAGTCATAGGCCCGGCGCGAGGCAAACACCGCGTAAGTGGTCGCGAAGGGCACGAACCCCTCCCGAGCCATGCCCGCTGCCGCGCTCATCAACAGTTGCTCAGCCATGCCCATCTGGTAGAAACGCGCCGGATGTGCTTTCGCAAAAATGTGCAGGTCAGTGTATTTGGACAAGTCAGCCGATAAGCCCACGATATCCTGGCGCTGGTCTGCGAGGGCGGCCAATGCGTGGCCAAAGGGCGCCGATTTGGTGGCCTGACCTTCAGCGGCAATCGAGGCAATCATCGCGGAGGTTGTCAGCTTTTTCTTTGGCGCCTCGGGCGCCTGAGCCGTCGTGTTGGTTGCGTTGCTCATAGGGTCTTGCCTTCTTCGAGGTTGTTCAGGGCCACATCCCATTCATGCTCGTCCACGCGGATGAAGTGAGTCTTTTCACGGTTTTCCAGGAACGGCACGCCTTTGCCCATCTTGGTATCGCAGATGATGACGCGCGGTTGTGCGGCGGGATGGCTGCGGGCCGCGTCGAACGCCTTGACCAAGGCGTCCAGGTCGTTGCCGTCTACCCGCTGGGTGAACCAGCCAAAGGCTTGCCATCGGTCAACGATGGGTTCAAATGCCAGCACCTCGCTGGAGTGTCCGTCGGCTTGCTGGTTATTGACGTCGACGATGGCGATCAGGTTGTCGAGTTTCCAGTGCGAAGCGGACATCACCGCCTCCCAGGTGGAGCCCTCATTCAGCTCGCCATCCGATAGCAGGTTGTAAACGAATGAGGCGGATTGCTTGCGCTTCAAACCCAGGCAGGCGCCTACCGCGATGCCCAGTCCCTGGCCCAGCGAGCCACCGGTGATTTCCATGCCGGGGGTGTACGCGGCCATGCCGGACATGGGCAGGCGGCTGTCATCCGAACCGTAGGTTTCAAGTTCATCCAGTGGAATGATTTCAGCCTCGATTAGCGCGGCATACAGTGCGATCGCGTAGTGGCCGATGGAGAGGTAAAAGCGATCACGCTGTTCCCACTCGGGGTTATCGGGCTTGTAGTTCAAGGCATGAAAGTACGACACGGCCAGCAAGTCTGCTGCGCCCAGCGCCTGACCAACATAGCCCTGGCCCTGGACTTGCCCCATGCGCAAGGCATGGCGGCGAATGTTATGGGCGCGCTGCACCAGAGTGGTGGACGAGGCGCGAGATAATGTGGCAGTCATGGAATTCTCCGTTAACTCAACGATTGACCGAAGCGGCAGGAATGCGCAGCACCAGACAGGCACCGATGCACAGCACACCGGTAATCAGGTACATGCCGATGGCGCTCGAACCGGTTGTGGTGGTGATCCAACCAATCAGGTAGGGCGAGCAGAACCCCGCAAGATTGGCAAAGCTGTTGATGCCGGCGATCCCCGCAGCGGCGGAGACGCCACCGAGTAATGTGGTAGGCAACATCCAGAACAGTGAAGACGCCGACAGCACGCCTGCTGCTGCAAGGCACAGGCACAACACCGACAGCATCAGGTTGGTGCCGAACACCGCCGCCAACGTGAGGCCCAGTGCGCCGGCAATCATTGGCCCGACCAGGTGCCAGCGGCGCTCCTGGTGCTTGTCGCCGCTACGCCCCATCAGCACCATCGCAACGATGGCGCACAGGTAGGGGAGACTGGTGAGCAAGCCGATGTGCATCGGATCGGCTACGCCTGCGTTACGGATAAGCGTCGGCAGCCAAAAGGTGATCGCGTACTGGCCCATGACCACGCAAAAGTAGATGCAGGCGAGAATCCACAGGCGACGGTCCCGCAGGAACGCCCTGACCGATGCATGGGTGACTTTGCGGCTGTTGTCCTCGGCCAGTTCTTTGCTGATCAGCGTTTTTTCTTCATCGGTGAGCCATGTCGCCTGGTGGACGCCATCTTTGAGGTAGGCCAGCACCATCAGGCCAACGACGACGGTCGGAATGGCTTCGATCACGAACATCCACTGCCAGCCCGCCCAGCCTTGAAAGCCTGCGAACTGGGTCATGATGTAGCCTGAGAGCGGCCCGCCGATCATTCCTGAGAGCGGGATGGCGATGAACCACAGCACGGTCATTTTTGCGCGGCGGTAGGAGGGGAACCAGTAAGTGAGGTAGAGCAGCAGGCCGGGCGCGAGACCCGCTTCAGCAATACCAAGCAGGAAGCGCAGCGTATAGAACTGCCAGGCCGTTTCTACGAAGGCGAAGAGGGCGGAGATGATGCCCCACGAGATCATGATGCGCGCGATCCAGCGACGGGCACCGACCTTGTGGAGGATGAGGTTGCTTGGCACTTCGCAGAGAAAATAACCAAGAAAGAACATGCCCGCGCCGAGCCCGTATACGGTTTCGCTCAGGGACAGGTCGTTCATCATCTGCAGCTTTGCAAACCCGACATTTACCCGGTCCAGGTAAGCGCACAGGTAGCACAGCATCAGGAAAGGCATCAATCGCCAGGCAGTTTTGCGATACGCGCTGGAGCGTACTGTGGACACAGCGTCGAGCGTCATGGTGGTCATCATGAGGGTCTGATCTCTTGTTTTTATAGAACGCCGGGCCTGAAGCCCGACGTATCGTCGATCCAGAACTGAATGGACAGCGGTGGTGACACCTGTTGTCAGTGGATCAACATGCCGCCGTTTACATCGAGCGTGATTCCGGTGAGGTAGGAGGACAAGTCGCTGGCCAGAAACAGCGCCGCATTGGCAACATCCTGCGTTGCGCCAAGCCGGCCCAACGGGATGCTTTCGATGATTGCGTGGCGACGCTCATCCTGCATCAGGCCGCCGGTGATGTCGGTGTGGATCAAACCTGGGGTGATGGAGTTGACGCGAATGTTGTCCGCGCCAAATTCGCGTGCCATGGCCTTGCCCAGCCCGAGCACACCGGCTTTCGCTGCACTGTAGTGCGGGCCACCGAAAATGCCGCCGCCACGTTGGGCCGATACGGATGACATGCAGACGATGCTGCCCGAAGCCTGGGTGCGCATCACTGGGATGACCGCCTGCGACATCAACAGTGTGCCGCGCAGGCTTACATCCAGGACCTTGTCGTAATCGCTCGGGCGAATGTCCAGCGTCTTGATCGGCTGCGTGATACCGGCATTGTTGATGAGTATGTCGATACGGCCGTAGAGCTTGATAACCTTGGCGACGGCTGCTTTGACTTGCACCTCGTCGGCGACGTTGGCAGCCAGACCCAGATGGCCTTCGCCGAGGGTGGCCGCTGCGTCACGGGCGGCGGATTCGTCGAGATCCAGAATGACCACGCGTGCGCCGTGTTTGGCGAAGGTGACAGCCGTTGCACGGCCGATACCTCGTTCGGATGCAGCACCGGTAATAATCGCGACTTTGCCTTGAAGAAGCATAAGGGGTACCTCTGATTGTTTTTATGGTTCGATTCAGCGATCGATGGCTCAGAGTGGTCCCCGTGGACATGCCGAGCAATAACGCAAACGTCACTGCTACATGAATAAAATTCAGCACTCGTCAATGCAGACCGCAGATGCTTGAATGGCACTCCCGCGTTCGAGCCCAAAACAATAGGCTGGATAATGATGCGCCAGGACGATATCCCTTCATCCAAGCTGCCACCGCTGAGAGCCATTCAAGCCTTCGAGCAAACCGCGCGTTTTGGCAACCTGGCAAGAGCCGCCGAAGTGCTGGACCTCACGCCGTCGGCGATCAGCCACCAACTGGCCAAACTGGAGGTCATGATTGGTCGACAGTTGTTTGTGCGGGCAGCGCGTGGGGTGACGCTGACACCGGTGGGTGAGCAGTACTTGAAGGACATTTCCGGTTTGTTGCAAAGCCTTGAGGTCGCTACCGAGCGGGCGGCGAGTGACGTGAGCCTGGATTGCCTGCGGCTGCATTCCTCCCCCAGCTTTGGCTTGCTCTGGCTGATGCCCCGGCTGGAGTCATTTCGCTTGACCAACCCGGACATCCAAATCAATTTGTCTTGTTCCTATGAATCGCTGCATTTCAGCCAGGACAAGATCGATGTCGATATTCGCCACGGCCGGCCGAATTGGCCCAGCTATGAAGTGCGCACCGTGCGTAACGAAAGCTTCGCTGTACTGGCCTCGCCCAAGCTCCTCGCACGCTGTGCGGTAAAAAGCGCAGCCGATCTTCTGGCTGAGGATCTGATTCTTTCCGAAGCGACCTTGCTCAGATGGCCTGAGTGGTTCGCTCAGCATGGCCTGGCGCGCCCCGAAAAACCCTACGCCTTGAGTTTTGACCGATCCTACATGAGCCTGGAAGCGGCGAGCCACGGGTTGGGATTTGCCCTGGAAAGCACGCTGCTGGCGCAAAAATACCTCGCCAGCGGTTCGCTCGTTGAAGTCGCCCCCGAAGCTTTGAGCTCTCCGGTAGCCGCCCACCATTTAGTGTTCCCGAAGGCCCACTCCAGTTTTCCCAGAGTCAGGCGATTTTTGGGTTGGATGGAAGGGGAGTTGGGGCATGGCTTTGTGTTTTAACGTTATGGCTGTCCGAAGGGCGGCCGCTGTGATTTCAGCAATTGAATGCGATTGGTGAGGCGTGTGCGATGTCGCATTAAAGGCTCTCAGGATCGCCGAAGAACATTTCGATATGGCTCTGGGATGGTAGATAAATCCAGCAAATTGTGTCTAATGCTAGAATTTATGCCATAAAACACCGGATTAGGGAATTAAGTTGCTTGATCGGGTGATAGGTTAATTCTATAGTTTTGGGGACTAACTGGCACAGAAAGGGCTAGGTACGCACTATGTTGGATTTAAGCTTCAGCAAGCCGAGCGAGGTCGTCAAGCGCCTCTGCAATCGCTTGCGCACAGAGCGCTTGGCGCTGGACATGACACAAGCCGACTTGGCCGGACGTGCCGGCATCGGCACCAACACCGTGTCCAACCTTGAAGCTGGGCGCAATGTCGGGTTCGAGAACGTGGTTCGGGTGGCGATGGCCCTTGGCCGAACCAAGGAACTCGAAGGCCTGTTCCTGCCAAAGCTGGAAAGTATCGAGGACATTCGGCGCTATGAAAACAGCGCCAATCGTCTCCGTACAAAGAGGAAACCCGGCAATGCTTGAGCAGGTGAACGTCTTCTACGAAGGCTGGGGTGAGCGATGGCAATGGGGCATGCTGGTTTCCACGACCGCCCTGACCGGTCGCCCGCTGATCGTGTTCGAGTACAGCAATGAAGCCAGGCAAAAGGGCTTGGAATTGTCCTCCTACACGCTGCCGTTGGAGGGGACTCAGTTGCGCCGGGATTTTCCAGACCACCAACTGTACTTGCCAGGGCCTGTTTACGACTCGTTGCCGGATGGGTGGGGCATGATGCTGATGGACCGTATGTTCAGGCGGCGCGGGCTCACCACGGCGCGCATCGGTCCACTGGAACGGCTGGCCTACATCGGTAGCAATGCGATGGGGGCCATGACGTTTGAGCCCGTGGCACCCGAAGGGCAGGAATTTGAAGTCCACATCCCGCTGGAACAGCTTGCCGCCGAAGTGCGGGAAGTGCTCCACGGCGACGGTGGCGAGTTCCTGCAGACGTTGCTGCTGGTGGGCGGCTCGCCTCAAGGTGCAAGGCCTAAGGCCCTCGTCTATCGCAATCCCGAAACTGGCGGGTTTACCACTGCCGTCACGCCGGGCTTTGAAGCATGGTTGATTAAATTCCCGGCCAAAGAAGAACATGCCGAGGTGTGCGCTATCGAAATGGTCTATGCCGAATGCTTGCGCATGTGCGGTATCGAGACCGCTGACACGCAGTACTTCAGTCTGCCTGATGGGTTGGCAGCGTTTGCCAGTAAGCGCTTTGACCGCCGGGATGATCTGCGCGTACCCATGCAAAGCCTCGCGGCCTTTACGGGGGCAAATTACCGGTCTCCTGGGGTGTTGGACTACGTCAACTTCTTGCGGGCAACACAGATGTGTACCAACGATGTGCGAGAGATGGCGGTGGCCTTCGAACGTGCCGTCTTCAATGTTGCGTTCAACAACAGAGACGATCATCCCAAGAACTTTGCCTACATCATGTCGCAAGACGGTCAGTGGAGGCTGTCGCCTGCTTACGATGTGACCTTCTGCGAGGGGCCAGGTGGATATCACCAGATGGATGTGATGGGGGAAGCCCTGTCGATTTCCCGCACGCAAATGCTTCGGCTTGCCGAGGAAGCCGAAGTGCCCCCGGACGTTGCAGGCAGAATGATTGACGGCATTTGTGATGTGGCGAGCCGGTTTGCAACCATCGCCGAGGACCTGTACCCACAGGCTATTACCCAAGACACCTTGCGCACGATCCAAGGCAGCATCGATCAGAACGTAGCTCTGCTGCAACACGGTCACGCGGGCAGCAGTCGCCGTTGAATATCGGGAGGAGCGGGCGATTCTCATCATTGATGCTGTCGTGTGCTTCGAGCACGTAGGGCACTGTGCCGCGGAGGACGCCTAAAGACTCTCAGGGTCGCCAAAAAACATCTGAATCCGCGACCGCAACCACCGCTCCCCAGGGTCGTTGTCCTGGGAACCGCGCCAGGCCATGTGCAGCTCGAAACTTCGCACTGGTATGGGTGGGTCTTCGGCGCGTACGCCGCCGGCGGCGGTCAGCGCGTCGGCGGTGTAGTCGGGCACGATGGCGATGATGTCGGTGCCCGATAATAGCGTGCTCAGGCCGTTGAATTGCGGCACGGCCAGCACCACATGGCGCTTGCGGTCGAGTTTCGCCAGCTCTTCATCGATGAAGCCGCTCAAATCACCCGCGAAAGACACCAGGGCATGGGGGCGAGCGCAGAATTCGTCCAGGGTCAGTCGTCCTGGGGCGGTGTCAGCCCGTAGTACTTTGGGCATGCTACGCCGCAAGACCTTGCGCTTGGCGTTGGCTGGCAAGTCCTCGGTGTAGCTGACGCCAATGGAGATTTCACCGGATGCCAGCAAACCGGGCATCAGAATGTAGTTGACCCGGCGCACCACCAGCACGATGCCGGGCGCTTCGGCGCGCAGGCGCTTGAGCAGCATCGGCAGCAGGGCGAATTCGGCGTCGTCCGACAGGCCGATGCGAAACACCGAGGTGCTGGTGGCCGGGTCGAATTCCGCTGCACGGCTGACCGCCGTGGAAATCGAATCCAGGGCCGGGGAGAGCAGGGCGAAGATCTCGACCGCCCGGGCCGAAGGCTCCATGCTGCGGCCGGTACGTACGAACAACGGGTCATCGAACAGGCTGCGCAGGCGCGACAGCGCGGCGCTGATGGCCGGTTGGCCTAGGAACAGTTTCTCGGCCGCGCGAGTCACACTGCGTTCATGCATCAATGTTTCGAACACGATCAACAGGTTCAGATCGACACGCCGCAGGTCATTACGATTCATCTGGGGTCCTGGCAGATTCGGCAAGCTTGACGTGAGCGGCCATATGGGAACAATGGCCGGCATGAATCTTACGGGGAAAGGCTGGTACTCTGCACCGGCTAATTGAGTTTTCTTAGGTTAAGTCCTACAGGATTGGTTGGTTTTTCTTACTGCGGAATCAATGACAGGCATGTCGACTATTAATAGCCACTGATGGTCTTGGGTACAAAGCCCGGATAGAGTTCATGGCATTAGAGGTTACTTTGACGAGGTTTGCGATGTCCCGCACGATCCGTTTTCACAAGTTTGGTGGTGCCGAGGTGCTCAAATGCGAAGAGCATGCGGCGGCTCTTCCTGCGCCAGGAGAAGTGCAGGTCCGTGTCGAAGCGATCGGCATCAGTTGGTACGACACCTTGTGGCGCCAGAACCTGGCGTCGTCCCAGGCACGTCTGCCTTCGGGCCTGGGCCATGAAATGGCCGGCGTGGTAACGGCCGTCGGCGACGGCGTCGATGACTTGGCCGTGGGCGACAAGGTCGCCAGTTTCCCGGCCGAGAGCCCGAACGATTATCCGGTGTACGGTGAGGTCATCGTGCTGCCACGCACCGCGCTGACCCGTTATCCCGACGTGCTCAGCCCGATCGAAGCCGCCGTGCATTACACGCCGCTGCTGATCGCGTATTTCGCCTACATGGACCTGGCGCGGGTCAAGCCGGGGCAATTCGCCCTGGTCACCGATGCCAGTCATTGCGCAGGCCCTTCCTTCGTGCAACTGGGCAAGGCCCTGGGTGTGCGGGTGATCGCGGCCACCAAGACGGCTGACGAGCGTGAGTACCTGTTGTCGCTGGGCGCCGAGAAGGTCATCGTCACCGAAGAGCAGGACTTGCTGATGCAAATCAACAAGCTCACCGACAACCGTGGCGTCGATGTGGTCTTCGACGGCCTCGGCGGGCCCCAGATGTCGCTGCTGGGTGACGTGTTGGCACCGCGTGGCAGCCTGGTGCTGTATGGCTTGCAGGGTGGCAACCAGACGCCGTTTCCAGCCTGCGCGGCGTTCCAGAAGAACATTCAGTTCTTTGTGCACTGCATCGGCAATTTCACTGGCAAGCCGGAACTGGGCATTCTCCAGGACCAGGTGGCCTTGCAACGAGCACTGCGCGATATCAATCAACTGACCGCCGACCGCGTGCTGTTGCCACTCAAGACTCGGGTCTTCCCATTCTCCGAGTTCGTCGAGGCTCACCGTTACATGGGCGAATGCCCTTGCCGTGAACGTGTTGCCCTTCAGGTCGTCGACCCGGCCTGAACCCTGTCTTGCGCAAGAGTCATCGCCCCGGGCTCTTGCGCTGCCTTCGCCCTGACACCCCATCCTTTCTTACGGCACCTCCTGCCTGGCGGTGCTGCGTTCGCACCTCACCATCTCGCGCCTTGAATGGCCTGTCCCGGTTCGCTCAAGACTGAAACGGTCTGTCGGCCAACATCTGAACTGGTTTTTGCCCTCAATCTGTATCTTCTAATCATTGTTTAAGTCTTGATAATTGAACGCTGATTTCCATATCAAGGAAGAAGTCGTGGTGCGGTATAACTTTTCCGAAGGTCTTCATCCTTCAAGATGCATTCAAAGGGTAACGAGCATTAACAGTTGCAGATATATCTATCGACCCTGGGGAAGGCAGGGCGGGGTAGAGCGCCAGTTAAAGTTCGGCAAGTTCTTTGTTTCTTGTACTCATTGTCTGTGGGACGTTGTCGGAATTCTCCTAGGACGTGCCGACAGGTCCGTTTTGCCCAGTATTTACGGGGCTTTAGGCAGGGGTGTGAAGGGGCGTGAGCCTACTCTCGGTATATGTATCAAATAATTACGACAAGCAATGCTCAAGCGTATTGCTAATACTCTTTGAGTGCTAGAACAACCATCTAGATCAACACGTCGCGCAGTCACGTTGGTGCGGGTGCGACGCCGATAGTTGAATTTCCAGGTAAATGGCTATGAGTGCAATTCATGAGCAGGCAATGACTCACGTGTATCAACAGATACTGCAACGACTGTCAGGTTTTTATTCCCGGGCAGAACGTACCGCGTTGCAGCTTTTGATCCAGCGTTTAATTGTCGCCGCCGGAGGCATCGAGCGGATTGGCGATTACCGCGTGTTGACGGTCCAGAATGGGAGCAGGGAAAGTTTTTATGTGCTGACCGCCTTGCGGGCCGCACAACTGAGCATCGCGGGGCGACATCCGGTGACCTTCACCTTGCGCGTCGCCACGCCACGCCTGAGCGAAACTACCCAGGCGACGCTGGAAAACATCCACCGCTGCTACAGCGCGCTGTTTGTCTACGATGATCCCCGGGTCGAATTGCTGATGGCCGATAACCGCGAGGTGTTGCCGTTCAATCACCGGCAGCCCCTGTCGATGGCGGGGCACGAAGCCAATCGCATGGACCTGCTGGTCCTGGGGCACCTTCGCGCGGTCGACAGCCCCTTGGAGATTGGGGACGACGGCTACCTGGCGATGGCCGAATTCTATCGGCACATGGCCCGCTGGGAGTCGGGCGTGGATTCGTTGGTCAGCAGCGATACACCGCGCCAGCAAAAACAATTCATATCGGGCCTGCGCCGCGCGACTCGCAAGATCGGCCTGCTGACCGAGCACGCCTGCGGTTTCGACAACCTCTTTGCCCATCTCGACGCCCTGGGCGGTGATGTCTACCGGCATTTCTATGGGCCGGAGCGCCTCGATGCCTGGAAGCCCGAGGGTCACTTCGAGGCCTGCCGGCGAGTGGGCCACGTCGGCATCGACGACCTGATCGTCGATCGTTCGGAGGGAACCAACTGGCCGCTCTTCAACGAGTTCCTGCGGGTGCAGACCGAGGGGCTTGTGCCATCGGCGCCTGAAAACGAATACATCAGCCCGCTGCTGTCGGCCCATCTGCACGGCCTGCAGGCCTGCTACCTGCACGGACGCAGCTATGAAACCGGCTACGGCGACTACGCGCAGCGGGCGATCATGATCATGCACCGCAAGCAATTGCCGGAACACGTCTGCGAACAGGCTCGGGCGCTGTTCGCCTCGCCGTCGTCGATTCCCGAGCGTCGTGCCTACGCCGCCCTTGAAGCGCAAAAGATCCTGGGGCTCAGCGAAACACAACTGGTGTGCATGCTGTTCGCGCCCTTCGTGGGGCAGGGCGCTGGCCTGGAGCATTTCCTGCGTTGCTGCCACCCTGGCATGCTGGTGGCGATGCCGGACCTGCACAAGGCCATGCAGGGTGCGACCGTCGCCGATCAGGTAGCGCAGTGGATGGTCGATGTCAGCGGCTTGCCCATCGATATCCTTGGCAAGCTGTACCGGGCGAGTGTCTCGCTGCCGGAACAAGCGGAAAGCGCCCCGGGCGCCGATCCGCAGCAGGCCAATGACGGCGTTGACGCTGCAGAAGGCGGATCGGCTGCCGATGGGTTGCACGAACGCTCGGCAAGGCATTGAGGAACGAGGTTTGACGGACTCATCTACCTCGTCCCCAGTCCTTGTACCCGGCGTTGCGACTGAGCTGGCTGCGACCCGCTGTCCTGGCCTGAGCCGATGAAAAATTGCCGGGAGACAGACTTCGCCTATCAGGCGGTTTATCGCTACCTGACCACGCTGATCAACGAGCTGGAGGTTGATGCGCGGGTTCGCCTGCCGTCGCTGCGGCAACTGGCCGAGCGTCTGAACGTGTCGATATCGACCATTCAGTACGCGTATTCGCTGCTGGAAAAGGAAGGGCGGGTCTATTCGATCGCCAAGTCCGGTTACTACGCGCTGCCCGTGCCCAGTATGGCCACCCTGGACGGCGGTGACGATTTACTCGAGACCCTGTACGTCAATGCCCGACGACCAGGTATGCAGGTGCTCAGCGCAGATGAACCGGCGTCGATGCAGCCATTGGACAGCCCGCTGTTGCTGCTCGAGCGCGAACTGCTGCGCCAGTACCCGCGCTCCTCGCAGACACCCTCGCAACCCTGGGGCGAGCTGGAGCTTCGCACCGCGCTGGCTGCCCGCTACACGTCTTCGCCGGCCCGTTGCTGGAATGCCGATGACGTCTACATTGGCGCCGACCTGCGGGGCGTCCTGGAAATTCTTATCGCGGTACTGGCACTCAGGGGGGCCACCGTGCTGATCGAATCGCCCTGCGATTGGGCGGTGTTGCGCCTGCTGCAGGCGGCGGAGGTCAACGTCATCGAGCTGCCACTGCTGGCCGACGGGGAAATCAATGTCGAGCAACTGGAACAGCTGCTGGTGAACGAAACGGTACGCCTGGTGGTGCTGTCGTCGGTCTTGAATATGCCGAGGGGGACACTGGTTCCTGAAGAGAACCGTCGTACCATCGCGCATTTGCTGGAGCGGCACGGGACTTGGGTGCTGGAGAACGACAGCCATACAGACCTGGCGTTCGAGGCAAGAATGACGCCTTTTCGAGACTTGCTCGACCCGGACCGGCTGATCGTCTATTCGACGTTCGAGAAAACCATCGGGCCAGAGGCGCCGTATGGCTACGTGCTGTCGCGCCAGTTGACCCTGCACCTGCAGCGACATTTCCTGTTGCGAGCGTTTCGCTTGTCGCCGATCCGCCAGAAAGCCATCGCCCGGCTGTACAGCAGCGGTCGGATTGACCAGCACTTGCTGGTGTTGCGGCGCCTGCTGCGTGAAAGCGCGGTTTCGACTACGCAATTGTTGCGCGAGCGGCTAGGGGATAGCCTGCAATGGGCAGAACCTCAAGGTGGTGCGACGATCTGGATGCAGTCGACGCGACGGGTCGACTTGCGACGGGTTTTCCATCGGCTGCTTGCCCAGCGAATCGTCATCGCGCCGGGGGAGTTGTTCAGCCTCCAGGGCCTGTATGCACAACATATGCGCCTGACCCACGCCCTGAACGGGCCGCAGGACATGGACGCTGCGCTCTGCGCGCTGGCCGACGCCTTGAGGCTCGAACAAGCGTAATCGGCGGCAATGGATCGAACCCATCGCGCCATGGTCGAACTGTCAGTAAACTGCACTCCATTTACCGAGCCACTCCACTCAGAGGTTTTGCATGACAGTCAGTCCATTTGCGGGCAAGCCGGCACCGGCAGAGTTGTTGATCGATATCCCGCGACTGGTGACGGCCTACTACACCGGCCGACCCGATGCCTCGGTTGCAACCCAGCGCGTGGCTTTTGGCACCTCCGGGCACCGTGGCAGCTCCTTCGACCTGGGCTTCAACGAGTGGCACGTGTTGGCCATCAGCCAGGCGATCTGCCTGTACCGCGAAGCCCAGGGCATCAACGGGCCACTGTTCGTTGGGATCGACACCCACGCGCTGTCGACCCCGGCGGGAGCCAGCGCGCTGGAAGTATTCGCGGCCAACGGCGTCACCGTCATGATCGCCGAGGGCGATGAATACACCCCGACACCAGCGGTTTCCCACGCCATTCTCTGCTACAACCGTGGCCGCACCTCGGGCCTGGCGGACGGCATCGTCATCACGCCGTCCCACAACCCACCGCAAAGCGGCGGCTACAAGTACAACCCTACCAACGGTGGCCCGGCCGATACCCACATCACCAAATGGATCGAAGCCAAGGCCAACGAACTGCTGGCCAACCAGCTCGCCGGTGTCAAGCGCGTCAGCTACGAGCAAGCCCTGAAGGCCGACACCACCCATCGTCACGACTACGTCAACACCTACGTGGCGGACCTGATCAATGTCATCGATTTCGATGCCATCCGCACCGCCGGGCTGCATTTGGGCGTCGATCCGTTGGGTGGCGCAGGCGTGCGCTACTGGCCGGCCATTGCCGAGCATTACCGCCTGGACCTGGAAGTGGTGAACACTCACGTGGATTCCACCTTCCGTTTCATGACCGTCGACTGGGACGGGCAAATCCGCATGGACCCGTCTTCCAGTCATGCGATGCAAGGGTTGATTGGTCTGAAGGACCGCTTCGACGTGGCCTTTGCCTGCGACCCGGACCATGACCGTCATGGCATCGTGACTCCGTCTGGCGGCCTGTTGGCGCCGAACAACTACCTGGCGGTCTCCATCGACTACCTGTTCCAGAATCGCCCGCAATGGCGCGCCGATGCTGCGGTGGGCAAGACCGTGGTCAGCAGCGGCCTGATCGATCGCGTGGCCAAGCGCCTGGGTCGCCGCCTCTATGAAGTGCCGGTGGGCTTCAAGTGGTTTGCCGACGGCCTGTTCGATGGTTCCCTGGGCTTTGGCGGTGAAGAAAGTGCCGGTGCTTCGTTCCTGCGCAAGGACGGCGGCGTCTGGAGTACCGACAAGGACGGCCTGATCCCGGCGCTGTTGGCAGCTGAAATGACGGCGCGCACCGGTCGCGACCCGAGCCAGGCCTACCGCGCGTTGACTGACGAGCTGGGCGAACCGTTCTCGGTACGCGTCGATGCCAAGGCCAGCCCGCAACAGAAGGCGCTATTGAGCAAGTTGTCGCCGGACCAGGTGACGTCTACCGAATTGGCCGGGGAGAAGATCCAGCACGTCCTCAGTCACGCGCCGGGCAATGATCAGGCCATTGGCGGCCTGAAGGTCATGACCGAAAACGGCTGGTTTGCGGCACGCCCGTCCGGGACCGAAGATATCTACAAGATCTACGCCGAAAGCTTCATTGGCGACGCGCACCTCAAGCAATTGGTGGCTGAGGCGCAAACGTTGGTGGATGGGGCTATCACCAGCAAGTGACACCGTCGGCAAGCCTTGTCCCAACTATGTGGGAGCAAGGCTTGCCCGCGATCCAGGCGATGCGGTCTTTAACGCGAGGCCCGTTTCGCGAGCAAGCTTTGCTCCCACACAAATTCCTCTCACCACAAGACCAATCAAGCGAGGTCGACGAGCACGATTTCGCTGTCTTCAATGGCGGTCACCCGCAATATCCGCTCATCTTCAATCGCAACACCGTCTCGAGCTTGTACGCGCAAACCATTGATTTCTATCAATCCAGTTGCCGGCACAAGATAAGCTCGACGTGCGGCGTCCAGCCGATACTCCGCACTTTCACCCGCCTTGAGATTGGCCGCTACCAGTCGTGCGTCGGCGCGAATGCGCAGGCTTTGGTCATCGCCGGCCTTGCCGCTGGCCAAGGTCACGAAGCCTTCGCGCGAGTCCTTGGGAAACGGTTTGGCGCCCCATGACGGTGCCAGGCCTTCTTCGTTGGGGATGATCCAGATCTGGAAAATGCGGGTGGCCGTCGATTCCAGGTTGTACTCGCTATGGGCAATCCCGGTGCCCGCGCTCATGACCTGTACATCACCGGCCTCCGTGCGGCCCTTGTTACCCAGATTGTCCTGGTGGCTGATCGCGCCTTCGCGCACATAGGTGATGATTTCCATGTCCCGGTGCGGGTGTTGGGGAAAACCGCTGCCAGGGGCGATAACATCATCGTTCCAGACCCGCAAGGTGCCCCAGTTCATGCGCCGTGGGTCGTAATATTCGGCGAACGAAAAATGATGGTGGGCATCCAGCCAACCGTGGTTGGCGGCGCCCAAGGTGGCGAAGGGCCTGAGTTCGAGCATGTTCGTGTCCTTTTCGCTGAGCAGCGAAAGCGATGGTTGATGGGGCTATTTTCGCCAAGGAACACATCGATAAAAAGCGTAAAAAACGCGTCAAAGTTATCGTGTATTTAGATATAAAATCGCGAGCCAACTTTCACTTCATCGCCTAAACCCATGACTTAAAAGCTTTTGGGTGGAACCCGGCGGCAAATACAGACACCATAGCCGTCATGGTTCATGAACACCCGGAGTCATCAGCGTGGCGCAACACACTCCCGATCTTCCCCCCGAGCTTTTATCCCTGGCCCAGATGCCGCTGTTCAAGCGCCTGGCAGCCCGGTTCTTCGGCCATGGCCTGACACGCCTGCGAGCCCAACATCGCGCTTCCTGGTTGCATGGCCAGGCCGACGGTTTCCGCAGCGGTCATACCGCTGGTTTTGACTATGGCTACAAGGAAGGCCGGGCCGAAGGGCTTGAGGAGGGTCGTCAGGTCCTGTTGATCCGTGATTCGCGCAGCACGGAGCATCCGGCACCGCAGGTCGATGATCTGCTGTTCGATGACTGGCGCCTGCCGCTGACCGCCGAGCTGAAGAAACGCATCAAGACAGATGTCACCCGATTGCTGCCGGCGCATGCACAACCGAGCGCCGCGCAATGGAAGATGATTTTCAGCGACACGCCCTCGACCTCGGTGGTCGCCGGGGCCGGGGCGGGCAAATCCACCACCCTGGTACTGCGCATTGTGCTGTTGTCCCATTACCTGGGTTTCGAACTGGACTCGATGACCGTGGTGACGTTTACCCGGGAATCGCGCAAGGATTTCATCCAGAAACTGATCGAAGTGTTTGCCCTGTGGGGGCGAACCGTCAGCCTCAAGGAAGCCCGTGACCTGGTGCGGACATTCCATTCGCGCATCTTGCCCATGGTTCGCAGCCTGCCCGGGTTCGAACGGCTCCAGGCGTTCGAGACCCTGAGTCATCGCGCCGAAGCGGGTGACGATGATGCCCAGGGCAATCCCTTTGATTTGCGCATCAACGACGCCCAGCGCCAGCAACTCAACGCCTGTTATTACAACCTTTACCAGCGTGACGCGCGTTTCCGTGAGCTGATCCTGCCGTTGTCCCGCCACGCGCTGCAACTCAAGGAGCTGGAACGCGATCACCCGGATGTGCAAAAGCGCGTCGCCGTGACCGAACTGGCAGCCCAGCGCGACGAAGAGTTGTGCGATGCCGTCGAAGACCTGTGGTTCCGCGCCGGTGCCTGGCCGATCAAGGGTATCGAGCCGAAGCGACAAACGTTCGAAATCAATGGTTCGACGTTCCACTGTCATGGCTACGCGCCTTCCCTGGATGCCTGGGTGATACTGGGGTTCGATCCACGGGAAGATGCCCGGCTCAATCGTCCGGGCGCCAAGTTGAGCATCCGCGCGGAATGGGCGGTAAAGCGCACCTTGTTTCAAGCTTTTTGCCGTAAGCCACTGATCTGGCTGGAAAGTTATGAGGCGTCAAAACGTGTATTAGCGTCAATGGCCGGCGATGCCAGCGCCGGGCCTGGGTTCGACTACAAGGTCAAGGGCGAGCTGGGTTCAGCGCCATTGCTGGACTGCTTTGTTGCGGCGGCAGGCTTTATCGAGAACCTGGGCCTCGACGTCCCGGATGCCGTGGGGCGGATGTCCTTTGCCCAGGATGATCCCGATCGGTATTTCTTCGAAGCGCTGAGTCGCTACTGGCGGGCATTCGAAGACCATCTGCTCGACCAATCGCCGCCGGTCATGACCTACAACCGCATGTTTGCGCTGTTCAGCGAACATTCGCCGGAGAATTTCAAGTTGCTGGGGGATGCGTTGCTCAGGCCGCTTTCGCACCTGATGGTCGACGAGTTCCAGGACGTGTCGCCGCAGATCGTCTCCTGGCTGCGCGCCAGTCTTCGGGAAATACGCAGCCGTGGTCCCGCGATGCACGTGGGGCGCGGCGCCCAACGCTCTTCATTGTTGTGTGTAGGGGACGATTGGCAATCAATCTATGGCTGGCGCGGCAGCTCGCCGAGCTATTTCATGGCATTCAACAAGCAATTCCCGTCGCCGACGACGACCCGGGTCATGCTCACTGACAACTACCGCAGCCACCAACACATCATCGATGCGGCCGAGCATATTGTTCGCGCCGCTGCGGCTATCCCAGGCAAGAAGGCCAAGGCCAGTGGCGTGTCTCGCTTGTTGAGCCCGGTGAATGTGTTGGATCGCGACGACGAAGGGTTGGCGCGGCGACTGGATGAGCACTATCGCAACGGCGATTCGATCTTGATGTTGTATCGAAAAAGTAGCGATAAGGTATTGATAGAAAAGTATATTCAGCCAACAGTTAATGTTGATTCTAGCTTGCCGTACGACGCGCGACGGCTCAGGCAAATGACTTACCACAGTGCCAAGGGGCTCCAGGCCGATGCGGTGTTCCTGCTGGGCGACTGCCAGCACCTGAGCAGTTCACCCTACAAGAACCAGGTCTATCGAATGGCCGGGCTAGGCCAGGACGGTGACGCCGAACCTTACGACTCGGCGCAAAAGGACGAAATCCTGCGCCTGGCGTATGTGGGCATCACGCGTGCGGTGCAGCACTGTTACTGGTACGTCGATGGCCAGGACGGCCAGGCGGCCAATGGGCCCAAGGCCTCGGATCGTATTGCCACGGATAAGCCCTTTTTCGCTGACCATCGCCGTGTTCGTAAAGGATAAGGCTTGGTGTGTCTATCCGTTGCAAGCGTAACCCTGTGGGAGCGAGCTTGCTCGCGAAGGCGATGTCACAGTCGACGAGGGTGTTGAATATGCTGGCCTCTTCGCGAGCAAGCTCGCTCCACGGGGGGGTACGTTCTTACGCCATCGGCGGCAACCGTCGCTTGACGGGTGTTTTCTTGACGATGGCCGTATTGGTCTCGGCGTGGACATTGAGTTTGTCCAGCAAGGTATCCAGCTGTTCCATCGAGCGCACGTGCAGGCGGGCGATGAAGCAGTCGTCGCCGGTTACCTTGTCGCATTCGGTGAATTCGGCGATGGCCTGGATCTGCCGCTCCACTTCCTGCAACTGCCCCGGCAGCGGGCGGATACGCACGATGGCCTGGAGTTGATAGCCGAAGCACTTGGGGTCCACCTCAACGGTGTAGCCCCTGAGCACGCCACGTTCTTCGAGCCGGCGAAGGCGCTCGGCGACACTGGGGGAGGACAGGCCACTGAGGTTTGCCAAGGCCTTGAGGGAACGTCGGGAATCTTCCATCAGGGCACTGATGAGGATCTGGTCAATATCGTCAGTCATTTCAACTCCATTAGGCGAATGTGTGAAGTTGCCTTGATAAAAAAGGTCAAATCGAAGTTTAGCCTTTTTCAAACCATGGAGAAGCCCCCCGTCGGCTCGGCATACTGTGCCCACTTGCTGAAGGAGCCTGAAGATGGACAAGACCTTACGCCGCGGTTCGCTGGAAATGACTGCCGCCATGCTGATCTCCGGAACCATTGGTTGGTTCGTGCTGGTTTCCGGCCTGCCGGTGCTGGATGTGGTGTTCTGGCGCTGCGTGTTCGGCGCCGTGACCTTGCTGCTGATCTGCGCCGGTTTCGGCTTTTTGCGCCCCGGCATCCTCACCCGTACCACGTTCCTGCTGGCGGTCCTCAGCGGTGTAGCGATCGTCGGCAACTGGGTATTGTTGTTTGCCTCCTATTCCCGTGCCTCGATCGCCATCGGCACGGCGGTGTACAACGTCCAGCCGTTCATGTTGGTGGGGTTGGCGGCGTTGTTCCTGGGGGAAAAAATCACCGCGCAGAAACTGTTCTGGCTGGCGGTGTCGTTTCTCGGGATGCTGGCCATCGTCAGTGCCCATGGTGAGCAAGGGCAGGGTGGCGGCGACTATCTGCTGGGCATTGCCTTGGCGCTGGGGGCCGCATTGCTGTACGCCATCGCGGCGTTGATCATCAAGCGCCTGACCGGCACGCCACCTCATCTGATCGCGCTGATCCAGGTCAGCACCGGCGTGTTGCTGCTGGCGCCCTGGGCGAACTTCTCGGCATTGCCGCAACACCCCCAGGCCTGGGTCAGTCTGTTGACCCTGGGCGTGGTGCACACCGGCGTGATGTACGTGTTGCTGTACAGCGCCATACAACGTTTGCCGACTGCATTGACCGGTGCGCTGTCGTTCATCTATCCGATCGCAGCGATCTTCGTCGACTGGTTCGCCTTCGGCCATCGCCTGGAGCCGCTGCAATGGTTGGGCGTGGCTGCGATCCTGCTGGCGGCTGCCGGCATGCAACAGGGCTGGGGCATCAAGTCGCGGCGCCCAGCCCTGTCGTAGCCCACCGTTCGGGCGTGGATCAGAAGATGTAGTCAGTGGTCAGGAAGTTGGAATCCCGCTCACGGATAATGTCGCTGATCAACGCCTTGTTGTTGTCCTGGAACTTGGTTGCCACCAGCGTGCGGATGGAAAAGGTGCGCAGCGCATCGTGGACCGACAAGGTGCCCTCGGCCGAATTCTTCCGGCCATTGAACGGGAACGTGTCCGGGCCCCGTTGGCACTGGGCGTTGATGTTGATGCGTCCGACCTGGTTGGCGAAGGTGTCCACCAGCTTGCCGACTTGTGCCGGGTTGGTGCCGAAAATGCTGAGCTGCTGGCCGAAGTCGGACTCCAGTACGTAGTCGATTACGGTATTGAGGTCGCGGTACGGCACGATGGGCACGACCGGGCCGAACTGTTCCTCATGGTAGACCCGCATCGCCGTGTTCACCGGGTACAGCACCGCCGGGTAGAAAAACGAGCTTCGCGATTCGCCGCCGTGGGCATTCTTCACTTCTGCACCCTTGGCCAGCGCATCGGCGACCAGCGAATGCAAGTAATCGACTTTGCTCGCTTCGGGCAACGGCGTCAGCGCCACACCGTCCTCCCAGGGCATGCCGGGTTTCAGGGTGGCGAGCCTGGCGTTGAACTTCTCGATGAACGCCGGCGCCACATCTTCATGGACAAACAGGATTTTCAGCGCCGTGCAGCGCTGGCCGTTGAATGACAGCGAGCCGGTCAGTGCCTCGTTGACTGCGTTGTCCAGGTCGACGTCTGGCAGCACCAGGCCAGGGTTCTTCGCATCCAGCCCCAGGGCGGCACGCAAGCGGTGTGGCCGCGGGTGAAGCTTCTTCAGGTCACTAGCCGCCTTGTTGGTGCCGATAAAGGCGAAGATGTCGATCTTGCCGCTGGCCATCAGCGCGCTGACAGTTTCCCGGCCGCTGCCGTAGATTACGTTGATCACGCCTGCCGGGAAGCTGTCGCGGAAGGCTTCGAGCAACGGCCGCACCAGCAGGACGCCGAGCTTGGCCGGTTTGAACACCACGGTGTTGCCCATGATCAAGGCCGGGATCAGCGTGGTGAAGGTTTCGTTCAGCGGATAGTTGTAGGGGCCCATGCACAAGGCCACGCCCAAGGGCACGCGTCGGATCTGCCCGAGGGTGTCCTGTTCCAGCTCGAAACGGCTGGAGCGCCGGTCCAGCTCCTTGAGGGCGTTGATGGTGTCGACGATGTAGTCGCAGGTGCGGTCGAATTCCTTCTGGGAGTCCTTGAGGTTCTTGCCGATTTCCCACATCAGCAACTTGACCACGGCCTCGCGTTGCTCGCGCATGCGTGCCAGGAAGGTTTCCACGTGGCGGATGCGCTCGGCGACGCGCATCGTGGGCCACTGGCCCTGGCCGCGATCGTAAGCCCGCACGGCAGCGTCCAGAGCGGTGAGGGCGGTTTCGGCGTCCAGCAGCGGTGTGCTGCCGAGAATCACTTGCCCATCGCCCAGCTCACCCGTCACGTAAACGGGGCTGCGGACGACAGCCAGCGGCCCTTGCCAGGTTTCCAGGACGCCGTCGACCAGGTATTCGCGCTGTTCGATCCGGCCTTCGAGGCGATAGGCCTCCGGGATTTCGGCGGCGCTGGGAAAAAGGTTGGCGAGGAAGGGGTCGGTGGTCATGTCGTTACTCCATCAATGAAATGAGCCAGGGGCAGACGGCTTGCAGGTATGAATCGCTCTTAGCGTTATACGCCTTAATGGAGGTGTTTTTTAAGTGGCGGCAGATTGCTTGCGCCGTGTTTATGTAGGAGCTGCCGAAGGCTGCGATCTTTCGATCTTTCGATCTTTCGCTTGGGACTCAAATGTCTGGGGAAAGATCGCAGCCTCGTTGCACTCGACAGCCCCTACACAGTTCCTGCACGCGGGGCTATCGATTACAGAATTGGCATTACCAGCGCATCCGCACCCCCATGCTGGTAATGATACCGTTGAGGTCGTTGTCGTCGATGTCACTGCTGAAGTCGGCGCTGACATACAGGCTTACCGTCGGCGTGACCCGTGCCACCAGGCCCAGGCCGACTTCGACGGTGGAGGATTTTCGGCTGCTGCTGATCTTGTCGACCTTATCCAGGGACAAGGTATCGGCGCTCTGGACGGTGTGCCACAAGTTGGTTCGCACATAGGGCTCCATGCCGAGGCTGTTGACTCGGTAATTGCCTTTGAGTCGCGCACCGACGCGGCCGCTCCAGCTGCTCAGTTCATTGCCGGTGCCGCTCTCGGCATTCGGTGTGTCGAGGGTGATGCGTTGGTTGATCAGTTGGGCCTGGGGTTCGACGACCCAGTGGGTCCCGATGCCAATCGCAAAGCCCCCTTCGACGGACAGCGTCACCGCATTGCCTTCGGTGGCCTGGCGCTGGCCTTGTTCGGTGCGGCTGTAGCCATTGACCCGGCCGCCGCTGGCGCTCAGGTCCACGTGCCAGCCTGCGGGGCTGGTCAGGCTCCAATAGGCGCCGAGACTCGAGCCTTTCAGGTTCAGGGCGTCTTTGCCCGGTTCGGCCATCGCGGGCGTCACCAGCAGGCCACTGCCCGTTGAAATGATCTGGTTTTGCCCGCTGATCAGGCCCATGCGCTGGGTATGACCGCTGTCGTTTCGCAATGTGAACAGGGCAGAGCTCTTGTCGGAGGCGGGGTCGCTGCCGATGGTTGCGGTATTGCGGTTGCTGGACTGGGCTCGGCCATACCAGGGCTGTGTTGTTTCTTCGTCAGGCCAGGCCTGTACCTCCATGGAGGAAAGCAGCAACAACGAAGTAGAAAGGGTGTGGAAGGTGATGGAGATCTCTTGCGGACGGAGGGAAGTTTTCATGGGGGTCTGCCTTGCAATCGCATGCATTTCTCGCTTTTTGGCGTCTCTCCTACCCCGAATGAGGGGCGACCGAATGGATTGAGGCAAGCCTCTGGCGGCCCGTCTTGGCGGGTTCCAGAGGCCTGCCCCTGACTGTATTTCCGGGGGTAGTACGATGTAGTCAAGAAGACCGATGGCGCCGCGTCAAGAAAATGAACGATGAATGGCAGGATGAAATCAGAGGTAATAAGACACTGATTTAAAATGCTTATTAAGGGCTGCGTTTGGGCGTCAAATCATCGTCGCAGAGGCTGGCTACCAACTGATCCGTACACCGAGATTGCCCGCCACACTGCGTTGCTGGCTGCTGTCGAGGTTGGCGCTGTAGTCCGCGCCGGCGTACACGCTGACCGTGGGCGCCAGGCTCACGATGACGCCTACGCCCAGGTCGCCAGTGGACGCGCGTTGTTGGGTCTTGACCCGTTCAGTGTCGTCGAACGTCACCGTATCGGTACCGGAAAACGTGTGCCAGAGGTTGGCGCGCAGGTATGGCTCCACGGGCATGCCGCTGACCTGGTAGCGGCCCTTTAGGCGAGCGCCGAGGCGACCGGTCCAGGCACTGTCGGAGTCGAACTCTACCTTTGAGACCCCGTCGTCTTGCGTGTCCAGGGAGACCTTCTGGTGGATGATCTGCACCTGGGGTTCCAGGACCCAGTCGGTGACCACCGCGAAGGGGTAACCGGCTTCCGCCGACAGGGTCAGGGCGTGCCCGCGATTGTCAATTTTCAGCCCGCGTTCGGAGCGGTTGTCGCCGTCCAGTCGCGTGCCCATCACCACGGCGTCGACGTAGCCGCCAGAGGGATCGGTGAGCGACCAGTAGAGCCCGTAGCTGTCGCCGTCGAGTTCTATCTTGCCGGCGCGTCGGCTTTTGAAACCCAGGTTGAAACCATCGACGTCGCCGTTCAATTCGGTATGGCCGACGAAGAAACCGATGCGTTGGGTCTGTCCACTGGACAGCGGCGAGCTGTACAGGTCATTGCCCACCTGGAAACCCTTGATCGACCCGTCGAACCGCGGCGTAACCGTGCCGGCCAAGGTTTGATCCAGGTCCTTGCCATAGACCCGGCCCCAACCTGCGCCGAACGCACCGTTTTCCGTGAGCAGGCGCTGGTCGCCCTGGCGGTCATGGAACGTGCCCAGGGCCATCAGGGTCAGTTGTGCCGCCGCCGGGGGCAATACCGACCAGGTCGGCACTTCCGGCCGGTACAGAGGGATGGGCGCCGCGCCGGGTATTGCAGCCGGCAGCACGGGCAACGTCGGGCTGGGCGCCGCTATCGGTCCGGCGACCACAGTGGAACGCAGGTACCAGTTGTTTTCATTGCCGGTTACGCCGCCCTTGAACAAGCGATAATCGAATGCCCCGGCCGAGACCGATTGTGCCAGCGAAAAGGCGCCGCTATCACTGATCGCGCCGCCCTGGGCCTGGACCACTTCGATGCCATCCTGAGCCGTCTGTGCGCCCGTGCCGCCCAGGTTCGTGACCGTAATGGCGGTACTGCCTGTGAGTGTCCCGCCATTGACCACCAGCTTGTCACTGGGGGAGTCGTCGGCGCCGAGTACCGTTTGCAGGTGCAACTGGCCGTTGTTGCCAACGTAGTTGCCCTGGACAGTGAGGGTGTCGTTGGTGCGGGTGTTGCCCTGTGCGAGGTCCACCACGCCAGCGTTGTTGAGCGTCGTCAACTGACCGGCAGTAAAAGGGGCAATGACGCCTTGGGTCGACGTTAGCGTGCTGCCGGAGTCTATGTTGAGCGTCCCGGTGGCGGTGGCGCTGTCACCCAAGGTCAGGGTGTCGTCAAGGTCCAGTCGCGAGCCTTGGGTGAGGTTGACTGTTTCCCAGTTGAGGTAGCGAGCGCCGGTGCTGGAGGTGCTGCCACTGAACGTCAACGCGTCCTGGCCCAATCCACCGTCCACGCTGGGTGTAGTGGCGAGGAGGGTTTCATCGAGGTTGCTCAATAACGCAGTGTCGCTACCGTCGCCCATCAGGACGGCCGAATGAATGAGTCCGCCGCTCCACCGAAACTGGTCATCGCCCGCGCTGACCCGGACCTCGCCGAGAATTTCACCACCGCTGACGGTGATGCTGTCATTGCCGCCGCTGACACTGACATTGCCGCCGATGCGGCCTGCGGAGAGGATGATGGTGTCCTGGCCGAAACCGGTCACCAGGTTGCCGATGATATTTCCACCGGACATATCGAAGACGTTGTCATCGAGTTTCATGTCGACCCGGCCGATAGTGCCGCCGGTCATCTTCGCAATGTCGCCATCTTCGAACGCGTCGACGATGGTCCCGTCGGTCATCAGGAACGTATCGAGGCCGTCCCCCTGGGCCAGGGACAAGATCCGGCCGCCATTCATGACGAAATCGTCGGCTGCCGAGCCTTGCTCGACATCACCGTCAATCACGCCGTTGGCATTGATCACGATGCGGTCGACGCCGGTACCGAATGTGACGTCGCCGCTAATGAGACCACTGCCGTTGGCGGGCATTGTCAAGCTGTTGTTACCCGAAAGGTCCGTCAGCCCGGGGCTGGTGCCGCTGTTGCAGACATAAGCGTCATCGCCTGCGGTTGGCGTCAGCGTACAAGCGGCCATGGCGGCCGGGACGGGTAACAGGAAGGGGGCTGATATCCACACAGCGTTGAACAGCCGATTGAATCCTTTATCGTGCCGAATCATGTGCTATCCCTCTGCATCGGCATTTCGCAAATGCCGGTTTCAGCATCGGTTGCACGACAGATGGCACACAGGGCCTGGCAACGCTCGCTGTATGGGATGGCACCCTAGCAATGAAAAGCCAGCGTCGCTACTGTCAGAACTTACAGGTCCGTGCGCAGAACGAACAGAAAAGACCCGCCCTACAAATGCACTTCCACCGAAAGCGGCAGGTGGTCGCTCAGGTGCGTCCAGGGTTTGTTGCCCAGGATTTGCGGGGCGTGGCTGCTGGCGTTGCGCAGGTAAATACGGTCCAGGCGCAACAGTGGGAAGCGGGCCGGATAGGTCCTGGCGGGGCGACCGTGGTGGTGCTCGAAAGCTTCATGCAGATAACCACGACGGGCGAGGGCGAGGTTGCCACGCAGTTGCCAGTCGTTGAAGTCGCCGGCGATGATCACCGGGGCATCCTCGGGCAGCGAATCGAGCAGTTGGCAGAGCAGTTTGAGCTGTAATTGGCGATGGCTTTCCAGAAGACTCAGGTGCACGCAGATCGCATGGACAGCGGCGTGCCCGGGCACATCCAGCACACAGTGCAATAACCCGCGCCGCTCCGGGCCGGTGATGGACACATCGAGATTGCGGAACTGGCGGATCGGGTATTTGGAGAGCAAGGCGTTGCCATGGTGGCCATCGGGATAGACCGCATTGCGGCCGTAGGCGAAGTCGCTCCACATGCTGTCGGCGAGGAATTCGTATTGGGAGGTCTGGGGCCAGTTGTCGTAGCGTGATGCGTGGCGGTCATGTTCGCCGAGTACCTCTTGCAGGAACACCAGGTCGGCACCGGTACTGCGCACCGCTTCGCGCAATTCGGGCAGGATGAAGCGACGGTTGAGGGCGGTGAAACCCTTATGGGTATTGACCGTCAGGATCCGCAGCCGATGAACCGCCGCTGGCAGTTCCGATGGCATTGGTTCGACGGGCCGCCAATCGGGATCTTGAGTCACGTTCGCTCCTGAATCAGACGTACCTGTTCATGCGACTGACCCGAGGGGTCGGCAGTTCCGGATTTTTCATGTCCTTGCCGATCGCTTTCGCGAGCAAGCTCGCTCCCACATTGGATTTGCGGGGGGATGCAACATCTCCTGTGGGAGCGAGCTTGCTCGCGATAGCGGTGTATCTGAACCACCGCCATCACAGGCACGTGTTCAGATGAAGACAATCTCATACGGCATGCCCATCCGATCCAGGATGACCCTGGGCACCAGCGGGGCGATGCCGCTCGCCGGTTCGCCGTTGAGTTGGCTGACGTAAGCATGCATGGCGTGACGCTTGCGTGCGGTAGTCCAGACATCCAGGCGCAGTTTGCGGGCCCGGTGCCAGGGGATTTTATTTTGCTCGCGGACCGGCCAGTGCCAGGCCCATACCGGCAGTTCGTTGAACGCCACCCCGATCCTGTCGGCGGCCAGGGCACCGGCGCGCCCGACGGTCTCGTGGTCGCTGTCACCATCCTGGCGCCAGGTGCTGAACACCACGTCACCGGGGCGCAGGTGACGCGCAATAAAGTCGGTGAGCTCGGCCTCGTGTTCGGCCAGGGCCTTTTCCGGGAAGCCGCCGCGCACCCATTGCAGGCCATGGGCGGCTATGCCCAGGCGATGCAGGGCGTCCACGCTTTCCTGCGGGTGAGGGCGGTGTGTACGCAGGCGCTCATCGGTCCACAACGGTGAACCGGGGTGGACCAAGGCTCCATCGGAGACCGAGATCAGCAACATGGGTTGATCCAGGTTGTTCAGCAACTGCAGCAATCCGCCACAGGCGCCGATCTCATCGCCCGGATGCGGGGAGAGAACGACGGCGCGGGCGCCGGCTGGAATGAGCGTCTGGGTACTGATGATCGGGATATCGGCCAGTTGCGCAGCACTGTTCCAGATTTGCGGATGCTGTCGGCCGGGCAAGCGAGAGGCGGGCTTCATGAGAGACGTCCTTGTGTGTGTTCAACCTTCCAGCCATCTACCGGGCCTACTGTCCGATGACGCCCGCGTGGGTATGGCTGCGATTCACAGCGCTCCGAATCCTGGAGACTACCGCATGTGAAGTATTGACCATGTCGGTCGATTCGTCTTGCGAGATGTGTGTCTGAACTGCATTTTTTTCTTCAAACTGGGCTGTGTACATCGAAAAAAACCGCGTCCTTGCGGTCTCTCTGGCTGTTTACAAACGGTACTTCATTCCTCTTCTTCGCGTTGCAGCTCGAACAGCAGCAGCGAGCGCCCGGTGACGGAATATTCGGAATCGAAATCGAAGCGCTCTTGTCCACGAACGGTCGGCTGGTTGGTGTCGACCATGCAGGTCCAGAAGCTGCCCTCGGGGACTTCCGGCAAGCGGAAGTTGACGATGTCATGGTGGGCGTTGACCACCAGCAGCAGCGTCGCATCGCCGGCCTTGCGTCGAATGCCGGTCTCCTGTGCGCGGCCGTCCATCAGCATGCCGAGGCAGCGACCATGGCTGTCCTGCCATTGCTCAATGGTCATTTCGCTGCCGTCCGGGGCCAGCCAGGTGACGTCCTTGACGCCAATGTCCTCGTTGTAGTTACCCACCAGGAACCGCCCGCGCCGCAGGATCGGATAGGTCAGGCGCAACTTGATCAGGCGCTTGACGAACTTGAGCAGCGCCGCGCCATCCTCGCTCAGGTCCCAATTGACCCAACCGATCTCGCTGTCCTGGCAATAGGCGTTGTTATTGCCGTGCTGGGTACGGGCGAATTCGTCGCCGGCGACGATCATCGGCGTGCCTTGGGCCAGCAGCAGGGTGGCGAAGAAGTTGCGCATCTGCCGATGACGCAGCGCGTTGATCTCTGGATCGTCCGTAGGCCCTTCGACGCCATGGTTCCAGGACAGGTTGTTATTGCTGCCGTCCTGGTTGTTCTCGTCGTTGGCCTCGTTGTGCTTGTCGTTGTACGACACCAGGTCATGCAAGGTGAAACCGTCATGGGCGGTGACGAAGTTCACCGAGGCGTACGGACGCCGGCCACGCTGGTTGAACATCTCGCCCGAGGCCGTCATTCGGCTGGCGAAATCGGCAAGCTGGCCGTCGTCGCCCTTCCAGAAGGCCCGCACCGTGTCGCGGAATTTGTCGTTCCACTCGACCCAGCCCGGCGGGAAGCGTCCCACCTGGTAGCCCCCGGGGCCGCAGTCCCAGGGCTCGGCGATCATTTTTACCTGGCGCAGCACCGGGTCCTGGCGACAGGCCACGAGGAAGCTGTGGCGCTCGTCGAAGCCGTCATGGTAACGGCCCAGAATGGTCGCCAGGTCGAAGCGGAAGCCGTCGACGTGCATCTCCGTGGCCCAATAGCGCAGGGAGTCGGTGACCATTTGCAGCACGCAAGGATGGCTCAGGTCCAGGGTATTACCGGTGCCGGAATCGTTGATGTAATAGCGTTTGTCGTCGGGCATCAGCCGGTAGTACGAGGCGTTATCGATGCCGCGCATGGACAGGGTGGGGCCCTGTTCGTTGCCTTCGGCGGTGTGGTTGTAGACCACGTCGAGGATGACTTCCAGGTTGGCCTCGTGCAGGTGGGCAACCATCTCCTTGAACTCGGCGATCTTGCCGCTGGCCAGGTAGCGTGGGTCCGGGGCAAAGAAGGCGATGCTGTTGTAACCCCAGTAGTTGGTCATGCCTTTGTGCAGCAAGTGCTGGTCATTGACGAAGGCATGGATGGGCAGCAGTTCCACCGACGAGACACCCAGCTTGCGGATATGCTCCAGCACATCGTCGACCATCAGCCCGGCGAACGTACCGCGCAGGTTCTCGGGCACCGAAGGGTGACGCATGGTGAGGCCGCGCACATGGGTCTCATACAGGATGGTCTTGTCCCAGGGGACGCTGACGCGATGGTCGTGACCCCAGGTGTGCGCAGGGTCGATGACCTTGCACTTGGGGACGAACGGGGCGCTGTCGCGCTCATCGAAACTGAGGTCGCCATCGGGATGGCCAATGGTGTAGCCAAAGAGGGCTTCGGACCACTTCAACTGGCCGACCAGTTGCTTGGCATACGGGTCGATCAGCAGCTTGTTCGGGTTGAAACGGTGGCCGTTCGCCGGGTCGTATGCACCGTAGACCCGGTAGCCATAGATCAAGCCCGGGTGGGCATCCGGCAGATAGCCGTGGTAAATCTCGTCGGTGTACTCCGGCAGCTCGATGCGTTCGAGTTCGACTTCGCCGGCATCATCGAAGATGCACAGTTCGACCTTGGTGGCATTGGCTGAAAACAGCGCGAAATTGACCCCGAGGCCATCCCAGGTTGCACCCAGTGGAAAAGGCAGCCCTTCACGAATCCGCGAAGCCTCGATCACGGGCGGCGGCGTGTTTTTTTTTGGACGGGTCATAGTTGCTCCTGCAAAAGACAGACAGATTCAGCGATGCGGTTCACTTGGGGTGGGTGGCTCCACCCTTCACTTGTGGCGAGGGGATTTAGCGAAGCGTCGCACCACCCGGCTATGTGGGACAAAGTTGCTTCTCTGTGGGAGCAAGGCTTGCCCGCGATGAAGCGATGCGCGCCTGCCGAAATCGAGGCACCTGTTTCGCGAGCAGGCGTTGCTCCCACCTGACGAGGAGACCGATAGGATGAATCAAACCGCCGGCGGCTTGCGTGTGGCCCGCGGCTTCTTGTCTGCGGTGGTCGCAGCAGCTTTGGCCGCAGGCTTGGCCTTGGGCGTGGTGGTTTTTGCCGCTGTCTTGGCCGTGGTGCTCTTGGCGGCAGCAGGCTTGGCGCCATCGGTTTTGCTGGCCGCTGATTTGCTCGCCGCCTTGGGTGGTTTGCTGGGTGCCAGCGCTTCGGCTTCGGCCAGTTTGCGCGCCATCTCCCAGTGGCGGTTCTCCTGCCCGGCGGGCTTACCCTCGGACTCCCAGATCTGATAGGCGAATTCGCGAATGCGTTTATCGTCGGTACTCATCGCAGTGCTCCTGATTCAACTCAAGGTTGGATAAAGACATTGACCGGGAAATTCCCCAGCGCGGTGCTGATCAGCAGCTCCCCTTGGGGTGTGACTGTTGCGCTTGAAAAAAGTCCCTTCAGTTTTTCATCCTTGGCGGCGAACGGTAACGACACACGGGTATCGCCCCAATCCGACGCAGCCACCAGCGGCACGGCACTGTTTTCCAGCAACGGCGCCGCATGGACAGGTACAACAATGATCGCCCGTTGTTGCGAGTCTTCGCGCATGAAGGCCAATACTCTTTCGGCTTGCTCGCCGAGCACTTCCAGCGGCTGGTAGCGTCCCTGGCGCCATAGCTGCGGATACTCGGCTCGCACGGCCAGTGTCCTGGCGATCAATGCCTGTTTGACTCGGCCGTCACGCCAATCGCGTATCAACGCGGCTGGCGTGCTGTCGGCCCCTAACGCCTCGCGGCGTGCCTGGAAATCCACCGGACGACGGTTATCCGGATCCACCAGGCTGAAATCCCAGAACTCGTTGCCTTGGTACAGGTCCGGTACGCCGGGTACGGTCATGCGCAGCAAAGTTTGCGCCAGACTGTTGAGGGCGCCCGCCGGAGCGATGGCCTGGACCGCCTCGGCGATGGCGCTGCGCAAGGGCAACCCCTCATCTCCCAGCAGTAGCCGTTCGAGGAACATCTGGGTGGCTTGCTCATAGGCGTCGTTGACCGCCGCCCAGCTGCTTTGCAGCTTGGCTTCGCGCAGGGCCTTGCGTTGCCATTGCCATAGGCGCTCGTTGTACTCGGCCAGGGCCTTGTGGTCCTGGAGGTCGAGATCCAGCGGCCAACTGCCGAGCAGTGCCTGGTACAGAATCAGTTCATCACCGGCCGAGGGCGCCGCCGGGTCACTGTGCAGCGAAGGCGAGAGGATGCGCCATTGCTCCACGCAGGCGGTGTACCAATCGGCGCGTTCGCTGAGCACCGCCAGCCTGGCGCGGGTGTCTTCGCCGCGCTTGTGGTCGTGGGTGGCGGTGGTGATCAGGTTGTCGGGAAAATGCTCGAGCCGCTCGAGGCAGGCGTGGTGGAACACCTGAGGCGGGGCGCTGAAGCGCTCGGTGTCATAGCCCACGTCATTGCGTGACAACAGCACCGCCGAGCGATAGAGCGCGGTGTCCTCCACCGCTTTGGCGGCGGCCGGCGAGGTCAGTTGCTGGAAGCGCACGCAGGCATGGCGCAGGCGTTTACGCTGGTTGCCGCGCGGACGTTGCCGCCAGGGCATCCCACCGAGCCAGCCGGCCAGGCAGTCGAGCACCGGCCAGTCGGCTTCGCTGAGGGTTTGCCGGGCGCCTTCCAGGGCCTGGTTGAAAAACACCTCGTCTTCGGCCGAGCGCCCCAGGGGCGTGATGTAGGTGCGATACACCGGGAAATGCACGATCAGTTCCTGCAAGGCTCGCCGAATCGCGCCCAGGGTCAGGTCGCGGGTCATCACGTCGTCCCGGGCCACTTGCAGCAGGGCCTGGGCGACGCTTTCGAAGTCTCCGGCCAGGGATCCGTTGAGAATCTGCTGGCGGGCCAGGCGGGCTTCTTCGATGAAGTGCGCTGGTCGCTCGCTGTGCCGGCTCCAGAATTCGGCGAGGGGGGCGGCACCGGCCGGGTCATGCTGGAGCAGCGAGACCTGGTTCATGAATTCGTAACCGGTGCTGCCGTCGATGTTCCAGTCCCGCCGCAACGTCTCGCCATCACCAAGGATCTTCTCGACGAAAATCGGCAGGTGTCGGGTCGGCGACAGTGAATCGACGCGTCTGCGCAATTTGCGGCAGTAACCGCGAGGGTCGGCAAGGCCGTCGATGTGATCGATCCGCAAACCGTCCACCAGGCCTTCGCCGATCAATTGGAAAATCTTGGCATGGGTCGCCTCGAAGACCGCCGGACGCTCGACCCGCAGCCCACCCAGTTCGTTGACATCGAAAAAGCGCCGCCAGTTGATGTCGTCCGCCGCCGTGCGCCAGCTGGCGAGGCGGTAACTCTGGCGCTCGAGTAATTGATGCAGGCGTTCGAAGCCTTCGGGTTGGGTAGAGTCGTAGCCAGCCAGGTTGTCCTGGATGGCGGTGAGGATGTCCGCTTGTGCTGCCAGGTCCTGCAACTCTTTCTGCAGCGGGCGGGCGAGGGTATGGGCATCGGTCTGGTAATTCAGCGTGGTAAAGCGCTCGGCCAGGGTCTTGAGTGATTCGGTTTGCTCGGCAGGCAAGGTTTCGGTGGGTTTGAGCAGTTCGCCGTAGTGCATCGGGCAAATCGGGAAGCGGTGTTCGTAGTGCTCGACGTAGAAGCTGCCTTGGCTGGCATCGAAGTGCAGTTGCAAGGTGCCTTCCTGCAACGCCACGCCGTAGTCGCTGCCGAGGAACGGCAGCAGCAATTGGCCTTCCATCAGTGGGTCGGGGGAGTGCCACTGGATGTCGAAGAACTCACCGTAGGGGCTCAGGCGCCCCCATTCCAGCAAGTCCAGCCACCAGGGGTTGTCATTGCCGCCGACGGCCATGTGATTGGACACGATGTCGAGGATCAAGCCCATCTGATGCTCGCGCAAGGTCGCGACCAGGCGCTTGAGCGCGACTTCGCCGCCCAGTTCGGGGTTGACCAGGGTGGGGTCGACGACATCGTAGCCGTGCATGGACCCGGCCCGGGCCTTGAGCAGCGGCGAGGCATAAATGTGGCTGATGCCCAGCGAGGCGAAGTACGGCACCTGGGGGATGGCATCGTCCAGGGTGAAGCCTTTATGAAACTGCAGGCGCAATGTTGCCCGCAGGGGTTGGATCAACGTCTGTTTCATCGGTCACGCTCGTTCGCCTGAAGTCTCGCACAGGCGAGTATTTCCAGACGCCGGGCAGCGTCCGGGTGATCCAGCAACGCCTGGCTTTGCCCGGCCAGGCGGCGGCGCCAATTGGGGTGGGTGTCGATGGTGCCCGGCAGGTTGGCCTGTTCCTCGATGCCCAGGGCGTCTTCGAGCGGCAACAACACCAGCGGCGCGCGGGTGTGACCGAGAAAGCGCACGCTGGCATCGAGCACCTGGTCGGTCTCGCGGTGTTCTTCGCGAAAGTTCTGTGGGTCCTGGTTCAGCACGTGGCGCAGGCCTTCGCGTTCGCGCTCGCGGTGTTTGCGCCAGTCCATTTCGGTATGGGAATCGATCAGGTCCAGCCGGGCGTTCCAGTCGATGTCGTGACCGTGCCACCAGCCATTGAGCGTCGGCAAGTCATGGGTGCTGGTGGTGGCCAGGGCATTGTCCGGCCAGTCGAGAATGGGCTTGAAGTGGGTGTTGTCCTGTTCGAACAACAGCACGCGCATGCCCAGGATCGAGCGGGCAATGAGTTTGTCCCGCAGGCCGTCGGGCACGGTACCGAGGTCTTCGCCGAGCACGATGGCCTGGTGCCGATGGGATTCGAGCGCCAATAGGCGCAGCAGGTCGTCTACCGGGTAATACAGGTAGGCGCCATCGCAAGGTGGGGCGTCGTTAGGGATCACCCAGAGCCGTTGCAAGCCCATGACATGATCGATGCGCAAGCCACCGGCGTGGGCGAAGTTGGCCCGCAGCATTTCAATGAAGGCGCGAAAGCCGTTGCGCACCAGGCCTTCCGGGGAAAATGCCGAGATCCCCCAGCCTTGGCCGGAGCGGTTGAGAATGTCCGGCGGGGCGCCCACGGTCAGCGAGGCGAGCAGTTCGTCCTGCCGGCTCCAGGCCTGGCTGCCACCGCCATCGGCACCCACCGCCAGGTCGGCGATCAGGCCGATACCCATGCCGCTGGATCTGGCTGCGCTCTGGGCGCGCTCCAGGCAGCGGGCGATCAACCATTGGCAAAAAGCGTAGAAGCCGATCTCATCGGCATTTTCCTCGGCGAAATGGGCCAGGGCGGGGCTGCGCGGGTCACGCCATTCTTCCGGCCAGTGGCGCCAGTCGAGGCTTTCTCCCCGGGCGGCGCGTTCGGCCTGCAAGGCCTCGAAGCGGCAATGATTTTCCAGGGCTTCGCCGCTGGTGTGGCGGAAACTGCTGAAGTCTTCATGCAGCGGATGCTCACCCTGGCTGAAGCCGTCGTACAGGGCACGCAGGATTTTCTGCTTGGCCTGGGCGGCGACCGGCCAGTCGATCAGCGGTTGCTCCTCCAGGGTGCGCAGTTGATTGGTCAGGCCGGTGGCGTCGATGGCGGTGCGCAGCGCGCGTTCACCGAGGATGGTGCCCGGCGCGGCGTACAGGCTGTTGAAAAACAGTCGGCTCGACGGTGAGTAGGGGCTGTAGCGCCCGGTGTCGCTGCTGAACATCGCGTGCATCGGGCTGATGGCAACGGCCTCGGCGCCGCGCTCGCCGGCCACCCGCGCCAGCTCCTCCAAAGCCTGGGTGTCACCGAAGCCACCGTTACCGGGACGGCGCAGGGCATACAGTTGCGCGCTCAGTCCCCAGGCCCGTGGCGTCGGGTCGTCCACCGCATCGGCCACGCTGTAGCAACGGGCCGGCGCGACGGCCAGGGTGAAATGCTGGTCCTGGATGCTGATGTGCTGATAACCCACCGGGACCATCCCCGGCAGCTTGGCATCGGCATCGAGGTTCAGGTTCAGTGTCGCGCCATCTTCGAGTTTGATTTCGCAGGGTGTCCCGGCCTCGAAGTAGCGGCTCAAGTCCAGGCTGACCCCGACGTCGGCGGTGATCAGCGGTGGCAATTGATGGTTCTGTTGAGCTTCCTGCAACTGCAGCAGGCTGGCGTCGATCTCCTGGGCGCTGCCGGCCGGATGGCCCAGGCCGGTGAGGACCGAACGCAAGACGGCCGGCGAGACTTTCTGGGCCCGGCCATTGGCATCGATCCAATCCACCGCCAGGCCCGCTCGGCTGGCGAGGATTTCCAGTTGCGCGTCGCTCATAGGCGCTCTCCAGTGATGTTGGGCAAGGTTGTCGCCTGCGTCAGACTGACCAGCGCGCTGTAGGGCGCAAGGACGCCCTGTTGCAACAGACCCATGACCTGCTGCGGATGTTCGAAAAGAATGCGTGCCTCTTCCGGGGCGTTGTGTTCGACGGGCTGAGCGCCGAGGTTGAAATCGATGCGCAACACGCTGCCATCGCCCAACCGCCAGCGTGCGCTGATGGCGCCATGGCCCAGCACATCGGTGCCCAGGGCCTGGGCACCGGGCAGGCGCGGGACGATCTCTTCACGGCGGATTTTCAGCAGTTGCCGATACAGCGCCTCGTTGGCCTGCTGCTCCGGACCTTGCGATTCCAGGCTTGGGCGTGAAGCCTCGAAGGTGCTGGCGGCGTTGGGGTCGGGAATTCGTTCGCGCTTCTGCGGATCGGCAAAGGCACTGAAGGCCTTGAACTCGTTGCGTCGGCCTTCGCGCACCAGCTCTGCCAGCTCGCCGTGGTGGCTGGTAAAGAACAGGAACGGTTGTTCGGCCGCCACCTCATCGCCCATGAACAGCAGCGGGATCATCGGTGATAACAGCAACAAGACTGTCGCTGCTTGCAGGGCCTGGGGCGCGGCGAGCTGATGCAGGCGTTCGCCCAGGGCACGGTTGCCGATCTGGTCATGGTTCTGCAGGAACAGCACGAACGCGCTCGGCGGCAGATGGCCGCTGGGCTCGCCCCGGGCTTCGCCATGGCGATTGAGATGGCCCTGGAAGACGAAACCCTGGCTCAGGCAACGGGCCAGTTGTTCGGTCGGCTGCTCGGCATAGTCGGCGTAGTAGGCGTCGGTCTCACCGGTCAGCAGCACGTGCAAGGCATTGTGCCCGTCGTCGTTCCACTGGGCGTCGTAGCCGTGCTCCAGCAGGTGGGCCTGGTTGTGTTCGTTTTCCACGGTCAGCCAGACATGCCGGATCGGGTCCACCTGCTCGCGCACCCTGGTCGCCAGTTCCTGGAGAAAGTCCGGGTCTTCAATGGCGTGTACCGCGTCCAGGCGCAGGCCGTCGAAACGGTACTCCAGCAGCCACATGAGCGCATTGTCGATGAAGAAGTCCCGCACTTCGCGGCGGCGGAAATCAATCGCCGCGCCCCAGGGCGTGTGCTTGTCTTCACGGAAGAAGCCCTTGGCATAACGGTGCAGATAGTTGCCATCGGGGCCGAAGTGGTTGTAGACCACATCGAGGATGACGCAGAGCCCATGACCGTGGGCACTGTCGATCAGATGCTTGAGCTGTTCGGGCGTCCCGTAGGAAGCCTGGGGGGCGTAGGGCAGGACGCCATCGTAGCCCCAGTTGCGATCACCGGGAAACTGCGCCAATGGCATCAGCTCGATGGCGGTGATGCCCAATCCGGCCAGGTGTGCCAGATGTAGCTCGACGCCGTCGAAACCACCCAGGGCACCCACGTGCAACTCGTAGATTACGGCTTCGTGCCAGGGGCGACCGGACCATTGGGTGTGTCGCCATGGGTAGGCATGCGGGTCGACCACCACGCTGTGGCGGTCGATGTCGCCGGCCTGGGCGCGAGAGGCCGGGTCCGGCACCTCCAGCTCGCCATCGATGTTGTAGCGGTAGCGGGTGCCGGCGGGGCAACGGGTCTGGATCATGAACCAGCCGTCGGCTTGGGGCAGTAGCGGTATTGAATCTCCAGTGTCGAGCTCGACACTGACAAAAAATGCATCCGGGGCCCAGAGGGCGAAGCGGGTGTGCTCGTCATCCAGCATGACCGCCCCGTGGGTCCATGTATCAGGCGTCCTTGACGTCATTGTTACCTCATTGTCTGGCCGATTTTCCCAGTGACTTAGCCACCAGTTGTTCGTAGAGTTCGGCGTAGGGTTCCACGGCCTTGCACCAGTTGAACGGCGCCGACATGGCCCGGCAGCGCATGGCGTTGAGCAGGTCGGGGAACTCGAAGACCTTGAAGGCCCGGCTCAAGGCCTGTTTGTAGCTTTCCACGGTGGACTCATCGAACAGGAAGCCGGTGATGCCATCTTCGATGGTGTCCGCCAACCCTCCGGTATTGCGCGCCACCGGCAGCGAGCCGAAGCGCTGGGCGTACATCTGGCTCAAGCCGCAGGGCTCGTAGCGCGACGGCATCAGCAGGAAGTCGCTGCCGGCGAACATCCGCCGCGCGTCGGTTTCGTTGAAGCCGATACGCACACCGATGCGTCCGGGGAAGCGCAGTGCCAGTTCACGCATGGCCTGTTCTTCCTCCGGTTCGCCACGGCCGATGATGGCGATCTGGCCGCCAGACTCGACGATGAACTCGGCGACCGCTTCGGTCAGGTCCAGGCCTTTCTGGTAGACCAGACGCGAAACCACGGCGAACAGCGGGCCAGTGGAGTCGTCGAGACCAAACAGCTCACGCACATGGGACGCGTTGACCGCCTTGCCTTCCCAGTCGCCCATGGCGAACTGACGGAACAGGTGCGTGTCGGTGGCTGCATCCCAGCTTTCATCGATGCCGTTGGGGATGCCGCTGAGCAAGCCTTGCTGGGTCTTGGCCGCGAGGAAACCGTCGAGCCCGCAACCAAACGCCGGGGTGGTGATCTCCTGGGCGTAGGTGGCACTGACGGTGGTGATATGGCTGGAGTAAGCCATCCCGGCTTTGAGAAACGACAGTTTGCCGTAGAACTCCATGCCTTCCTGTTGCAGGGCGTGTTCGGGGATGCCCAGCTCCGGGCAGGAGGCCAGGCTGACGACGCCCTGGTACGCCAGGTTGTGAATGGTAAACAGGGTCGGGGTGCGTTGCCCGCGCCAGTGCATATAGGCCGGCGCCAACCCGGCTGGCCAGTCGTGGGCATGGACCAGGTCCGGGCACCAGTGGATCTGCGCAAGGTTGGCGGCGATGTCGGCCGCGGCCAGGCCCAGGCGGGCGAAGCGAATGTGGTTGTCGGGCCAGTCGCGACCGTTGTTGGCACCGTAGGGGGAGCCTTCGCGGGCAAAGAGTTCCGGGCAGATCAGGACGTAGATCACCAGGCCGTCGGCCATGTCCATGCGCCCGATCTTGCAGGGCGGCAGCGCTGCGTGGCCGCCCAGTTCGCCGATGATGTGGATCGGATTGCCGCTGTTCATCACTTGCGGATAACCGGGGATCAGCACCCGGACATCATGCAGCCCGGCCATGGCCCGGGGCAGTGCGGAGGAGACATCGCCCAGGCCGCCGGTCTTTACCAGGTCGGCGATTTCCGAGGTGACGAACAATACTTTCTTGCGGTTGGGATTCTGTCGAACGACGGGGAGCAGTGCCTTGCCGCCGGTGGCCAGCACCGGTGCCGTTGGCGATTCGGCCGCGGGCGGTAGTTGAGAACGGACTTGTTGTGGTTCCAAGGCAGCACTGATCATAAATATCTCCCATTTTCTCGATCTGTTTCCGGCAAGCGCCAGAGCTGTTGTTTCATTGGCCAAATCCTGCGGCCAGGCGCACAAGCGCAACGCAAGGAAACCGAACGGCTACCCAATGCGGCGAAGCGAATCAGCTGAAGGAGCTGTTGCAATGACTAGTGCAAGGACTGCACCAGTCGCGGTTGCCCTACCTCTAACCTGACCTGTCGCCGTTGCGAAAAGTTTCGACTTTTTTTCGTCTGGATGACCGGTTGGTTTTCCCCCCGGTTAGGCAGTCTAGGTCAGAACGTAGAGCGGTGCGGCTCGGTTCGTCGCATTGTCCGACAATCACGGTTTTTGTCGGCAATCTCTTACATGACAAAGGGGGATACGCACCGACGAAGTGCAGTTCTCTGAAACCAAAAGGGTGTAAGGGAACGGCGTTGTTTCATCGGCGTGCGCGATGGAATGGCGTGACGCACCATTGGAGGGCGGGTGGAGTGGAGGCGTTTTGATGGCCAATAAAACACAATGTCTCCTGTGGGAGCGAGCTTGCTCGCGATAGCGGTGTGCCAGTCACAAACCTTGCAACTGATCCGCCGCTATCGCGAGCAAGCTCGCTCCCACAAGGGAAGATGTGTTGATGCTCCAGGTTCAGGCTGCTGGCGTCAGCAACCGAATCGGCTGGCCCGCCGCCCAGGCCAGCAGGTCTTCGATCATCAGCGAATAGAACCGCTGGTAATTCTGCCGGCTGACGTAGCCCACATGTGGTGTGGCCAGTACGTTATCCAGGGTTCGGAACGGATGGGTGGCGGGCAAAGGTTCCTGGGCGAATACGTCCAGGGCGGCGCCGGCCAGGCGCTTGTGCTGCAGCGCGTCGATCAGGGCGGTTTCATCGACGATCGGCCCGCGGGAGGTGTTGACCAGCAGTGCCTCGGGTTTCATCCAGTCCAGGGCTTGGGCATCCACCAGGCCGCGGGTGCGTTCGCCGAGCACCAGGTGAATCGACAGAATGTCGGCCTGCTCGAACAATGCCTGTTTGCTCACGTAGGTCACGCCCACTTCGGCGGCGCGCTCGGCGCTGAGGTTCTGGCTCCAGGCGATGACCCGCATGCCAAACACCTGGCCGAACTGCGCCACCCGCGTACCGATGCTGCCCAGGCCGAGGATCGCCAGCGTCTTGCCGTGCAGGTCGCCGCCCAAGCCTTGCTGCCAGAGGCCGGCGCGCAGGGCGTTGGCTTCCTGCACCAGGTTGCGGGTCAGGGCCATGATCAGTGCCCAGGTCAGTTCGGGCGTGGCGTGCTTGTAGCTGTCGGTGCCGCACACCTGGATGCCCAGCTCGGCGGCAGCCTTCAGGTCCAGGGCGGCATTGCGCATGCCGCCAGTGAGCAACAGCTTGAGATTGGGCAGGCGACGCAGCAGGCCTTCGTCGAACAACGTGCGTTCACGCATCACGCAGATCACCTCGAAGCGCTGCAAGCGCTCGGCGAGGGTGTCGCGGTCAGCGGGATAGTCATGGAGAAACGTCACCTGGCCGACGCTGTCCAGCACCGACCAGTCCACCACGCCACGTGCCACATCTTGCCAATCGTCTATGACTGCTATTTGCACCGCCATGGAACACCTCGTCAGGGAATGGGTTTGTCCAGCCAGCTCAACAGGGCCTTGTGGAACCGATCCGGCTCTTCCATCTGCGGGGCATGCCCCAGATTGGGGAACTCCACCAGGGTCGAGCGGGGAATCAGCCGGGCGGCCTGCTTGCCCAATACCTCGTAATGACCCAGCGTGGCCTTGACCGCCGGCGGCGCGATGTCGCTGCCGATGGCGGTGGTGTCCGAGGTGCCGATCAGCAGCAGGGTGGGTACCGTCAGGTCCTTGAACTCGTAATAGACCGGCTGGGTGAAGATCATGTCGTAGATCAGCGCCGAGTTCCACGCCACTTGCGTATGACCGGGGCCCTTGTTCAAGCCGGCGAGCATGTCTACCCAGCGCTCGAACTCAGGTTTCCAGCGGCCTGCGTAATAGGTCGTGCGCTCATAGTTGCGGATACCCTCGGCGTTGACTTTCAGCTCCCGCGCGTACCATTGGTCCACGGTGCGATAGGGTACGCCCAAGGCTTTCCAGTCTTCCAGGCCGATGGGGTTGACCATGGCCAGGCGTTCGACCTCGTCGGCAAACTGCAAGGCGTAGCGGGTGGCGAGCATTCCGCCGGTGGAATGGCCGAGGAGGACGGCTTTCTGTACGCCGAGGGCCTTGAGCAAGGCCTGGGTGTTGCTCGCCAGTTGCTGGAAGCTGTACTGGTAATGCTCGGGTTTGCTCGATGTGCAGAAGCCGACCTGATCCGCCGCGATGACCCGGTATCCGGCTTCGCTGAGCACCTTGATCGAATCGCCCCAGGTGGCGGCGCAGAAATTCTTGCCGTGCATCAGCACCACCGTGCGGCCATTGACCTTGCCTTGGGCTGGCACATCCATATAACCCATCTGCAACGACTGGCCCTGGGACTGGAAGGCGAAGTGCTTGAGGGTGTAGGGGTATTCGAAACCCTCCAACTGCGCTCCGTAGGCCGGGCCTTCGGGCGGGTTGGCGGCCTGGGCGAACAGGGGCAGGGCGGCGGTGAGGAACAGGCTGGGCAACCAGCGCGCGGTGGTGCGGGGCATGGTTAATCTCCTTGTGGCCGCCGCCGATCCTGGCGCGGCCCGATTATGGCGACATTAACCACAGGCAACCCAACAGCCAGAACGTTCAGTCCATCCAGCCCAGGGTCGCCAGGGCGAGAACGCCATAGCGCAAACCCTTGGCAAGGCTTACGAGCAACAGGAAACGCCGCCACGGTTCGCCCATCACCCCGGCCACCAGGGTCAACGGATCACCGATGATCGGCAGCCAGCTGAGCAGCAGCGACCAGTGACCGAAGCGTTGGTAATGCACGCGAGCCTTGTCCAGGTGGGCCGGGCTGACCGGAAACCAGCGCCGATCCTTGAAGTGCTCCAGCCGCGTGCCCAGCCACCAGTTCACCAGCGAGCCGAGGACATTGCCGAGCGTGGCAACCGCCAGCAACAGCCAGACCAGATGGCGCTCGCTGAGCAACAAGCCAACCAACACGGCCTCCGATTGCAACGGTAACAGGGTCGCCGCGCCGAAAGCCGCCAGGAACAAGCCGATATAGGCTTCGCCCATCAGTGCGCCGGGTAATCCGCCACTACGGTTTGGGTCCCGTCTTTCTTCAAGCCGATGACCTGGTAGGCATCGCTCATGCCGTCCATTTCCATGCCGGGCGAGCCCATGGGCATGCCCGGCGCGGCGACACCGAGCAGGTCATCGCGCTTGCTCAGCGCCAGCACCTGGTCGGCCGGGACATGGCCTTCGACGAATTTGCCGTTGATCTCGGCGGTGTGACAGGAACGCAGGTTCGGCGCCACGCCCAGGCGTTGCTTGACCGAACTCATGTCGGCCTCGACATGGTCGTTGACCTTGAAGCCGTTTGCTTGCAGATGCGAGATCCACTTTTTGCAACAGCCGCAATTGGCATCGCGGTGTACATCAATGGTGACCGATTCGGCCGCCTGGGCCAGGGTGGTCATGAACAGGGCGCTCAAGGCGAGCAGGTGCAGGGGATGGGCCATGGCGGTGGTCTCGTATCGAACGGTTTGGAGGGAGGATAACAGAGTAGCGAGCGCGAGCTGACGGGGGGCTGAGGCGGGGATTACAGAATTGTCAGGTTGCAGGGGTGAATAAAGTCCTGTGGGCGCGAGCTTGCTCGCGAAGGCATCAGCCCATTCGACACCCATGGAGGCTGACCCACCGCCATCGCGAGCAAGCTTTGCTCCCACAGGTCCTGCTCAAACAGGTCTGATGGGTGTACGACCGGGAGAGCCAGGCCGGCTGTCAGGCCGCCATCGCGAGCAAGCCCGCTCCCACAGGAGAATGGAGACGCCTCAGCGCACCTTGAACCGCCCCATGATCGCATTCACCCGCGTGTTGGCCTCCAGCAGTTGCCGGGTATTGGCCTCGCTGGCCAGGCCGCCTTCCACCAGTTCCTCCACCATGTGACGGATTTGCACCATGCTGCGATTGATCTCCTCGGTCACCGCGCTCTGTTGCTCGGCGGCGGTGGCGATCTGGGTGCTCAGGCTGTTGATCTGACTGACGGAGCCGGCCATTTCGTCCAGGCCCGAGTTGACTCGAGAGGTGGCATCGGCGGCTGACTGGCAACTGGCCTGGGTATTTTCCATGGCTGCGACCGACGAACTCACGCCTTGAGTCAGGCGGGCCAGCATTTCGTTGATTTCCGATGTGCTGGCCTGGGTGCGGGCAGCGAGGGCGCGTACTTCGTCGGCCACCACGGCAAAACCACGGCCTTGCTCACCGGCCCGGGCGGCTTCAATGGCCGCGTTGAGGGCCAGCAGATTGGTCTGCCCGGCGATGGCGCCGATGACGCCGAGGATCTCGGTGATGCGCTGGGCATCCTGTTGCATGCTTTCGACCTTGCGGGTGGCGCTGGCCACTTCATCGATCAGAGCCACCACACTGTTGGACGCCTCACCAACCACCACGCGGGAGCGATCGGCATGCTCATTGGCGCGTTGGGTGAACGCCGCGGTCTCGGCCGCGTTTTGCGCGACGCTTTCAGCCGTGGAGCTCATCTGGGTAATGGCAGTCACGGTCTGGTCGGTTTCCGAGGCGTGGCGCATCAGGATTTCGCTGGTGTGGGCCGAGGTCCGCTGCAGATCGCCCAGGCTCGACGCCATGGCGCCCGTAGCCTGGGTGACTTCGCCGATCATGCTTTGCAGGTAAGCGATGAAGCGGTTGACCGAGTGACCGATCGCTCCCAGCTCGTCCTCGGCCCGGATGGTGATGCGTCGGGTCAGGTCGGCATCGCCAGTGGACAAGGCGTCGATGTTGCCTTTGAGGACCTTCATGCGATTGGTCAACTGACGGATAGCGTAAAGCTGTATCAACACCAGCAGGATCACCATCGGGATCTGCAGCAGGCTCAGCGTGTTCAGTACATCGTCGCGCTGGGCGGTGATCAGGCGGGTTGGCAAGGCGGTCGCCAGGAACCACGGCGAACCTTCGATAGGGCGCATGAAGAACGTGCTGGCCTCGCCCTTGTTGTCGAACTCGACCCGTTGCAGAGGTTGGTCGCGCTTGGCCAGGCCCGCCTTGACCTGGGCGGCGAATGGCGAAGTGGCCGCCAGTTCGCTGATGTTCTTCAGTACGATCGGCCCGCTGATGCGCGAACTGTTGCTGATGATTTTGCCGTCGCCCTCGACGATCAGCATCTCGGCGCCCAGGTCGGCTTCCTTGCGCGCTACCAGGTCATTGAAGAAGCCCAGGGTCACGTCAATGGTGGAAACACCGTAAGGCACGCCGTTTTTCTGGATGGCCATGGCGCAGTTGGTGCGTGGTTCGGCGCTGGCGTCATCTTTATAGGCCGCGGCCCAGGCGCATTTGCCAGGAGGGGTGGCCATGCCGCCTTTGTGCCAGGGTTGTTCGTAATAGTTGGGCGCGGCGTCACTGTTCCAGAAGGTATTGACCGCCAGCTTGCCGGACGCGTCGCGGTGCCAGAACGTGCTGAATTTGTTGCGCCCCTCGGCCCGCTGGTTGGGCAACGGCCAGATCCCGCCGCCGAAGACTTTCAGCTCGCCATACTGATCCACCAGCCCCGGCAACACTTTGTCGATGGCATCGCTGTCGAGCAGCGGGATGGTCTGGGTGATGCTGCGTTGCTGGGCCTGGACTTTGTTCAGTTCGCCCTGGATCTGCTCGGCGACCTCGGCAATGCGGTTCAGCGCCACTTGCTCCTCGGTGTGACGCAATTTCGGTGCGACCAAGTAGCTGATGCCGACAACGGTCAGGATAGATAACACCAGGATGAACAGAACCAGGAACAGCGTGTAGCGGGCCTGAATGGTGCGCAGTGATGGCATGGTGGTGTGTTCCTTGCGCGAGGGCGACGTTCAGAAACAGTTGGGATGGGCGTACCAAGTTGTATCGGCGTCCATGCCGATAGCTTGAGCGAAGCGGGGGGACGTCGCGTCAGGCGGCCGAGCTGGCTTGCGTGTCTTTCGAGGCTTGGGCGTGGACCTGCCATTCATCGTGGAGACGTTGCATGAAGGCGGACTCCAGATTGAGCTTGCGCGGCTGTGACACACGGTGGAACAACGCCTGCCAACCTTGCGCAGTGTCGCAGGGCATTATTCCTGTGAAGAAGAAGCCAGCGGAGCGCAGCAGGTGGTAGTCAGTGCAAAAGTGCCGACCGAGTCCGAGTCGGATTGAAAGCGGCCAATGGGCTGGCAGCTGTCGCAGCTGCCCGACGAGGCCGACATCCATGCGTTCGGCAAAGATGTCGACTCGTCCGGGCAAATGATTTATCCGTAACGGTTGAATCCCCGGTGGCGTGTCGTCGTGGAGGGTCCCGAACTGCGAAGCCAGTGGAGTCATTAGCCATTGGCAGGGTGCGGGCCACTGGACAGGCGGCAGCGGTCGAAAGTCCCCACCGATGGCCTGACAGCCGATCACGATGGTTTCGGCCTGGTCCGTGGCGAACGGCGAGGGCACGAAGTCGGGCAGCAGGCCGACATCATGAAAACCAAGCCGTTGGGACAGTCGTTGGCTGTAGGGATGGCTCGTAACCTGTTTGATCGACAGCCTGGCAAGCCCGAGCGCCTGACAACGGTCCAGGAGTTGCTGTCCCAGCCGCGTGGCAATCTGTCCGCCCTGCGAGTCGGGATCCACCGCCACCAGCGCCAGCTCGGCATCTTGGGTCGCCAACTGTTGGCGGCACAGCGCAGCATGACCGACCACGCGGTCGTCGATCATGGCGACCAACGAGTGCCACCGCCCCTGCAGATTATGTTGGCAGATCATCTGCGGCATGTAGACGTCCGGCGAGACGTAGTGATCGCCATAGACTCGGCGGAACAGCTCGCAGGTGTCGGCACTGTCCGAGGGCCTGAACGGCCTGATGACCAAGTGGCTCATCCGATGCTCCTTGCTGGCAGCGCACCGTAGACCCGACGATCAATGATCGACAGATGCTTGCCGGAGCGGGGATGACGTTCCAGGTCCTGCGCAGCACAAGCCTGGACACTCAGGTCGAGTTTATCGATGCCTGGGTATTGCTCGATCAAGGCGTCCTTCAGCGCTCGCGAGTGTGTTTGGTCAGCGTCAGCCTGTGCATCGGGCAGCCACTTGAGTAGCAGGCGATCATTATCCTGGACGTGCTCGATAATCAGCTGCCATTGAAGATTGCCGCCCACGCGCCGGACGATGCCGCTGATTTCTTCGGGGAATAGCGATAACACGCCAACCCGTACTCGACGGCTTTGTGCGCTGCGCCCTTGGAGGGCGAACTTGCGCTGTGGCGTACCGACAGGTTCGCACCAACTGGCCCGGTCTCCCACCGGGTACCTGACGATGGGCATCAGGGTCCGGGTGAAATTGGTCACCACCAGGTTTCCGGTTTGACCGCAGGCATCGATGACCTCACCGCTCAGGTCGTCGATAATCTCCACCCGTGTCTGTTCGTCGAACACGCGATGCTCGCCCAAGTCGCAATCGGTTGTGCTGGCGCCAACCAGGCCGGCATCCACGCTGGCGTATCCGATCGACGCAAAGCGTGCCCGCGGAAATGCCCGCTTCAAGGTCGGCATCTGGCTTTCGAACAGGTTCTCGCCGCCGAACAGGACGGTGGTGATCTGTGGCAGCGTTCGCCCCTGTCCATTGACATGGCTGGCGAATGCCAACAAGTGGGCAGGCACGCCGACCAGCACATTGATGCGGTGGTCGGCGATGGCCTCGGCCAAGGGATCAAGTTTTACCGACCCGGTGAAGGGGAACTCGGTGATAGGTACATTCAAGCTGCAAAGGGCGCCGTGAATAAACAGGAAACTGGCGTACAGGTCGCCGGAAAAAAACAGATTGGCGATTCGATCCCCTGCAACCAGTTGGGCTGACAGGCCGCGACCGAAGCAGTCGAGCATCATCTGCCATTCAGCGTGGGTATACACCGACATTTTGCCTTGGCTGGTCGTGCCGCCGGTTTTGAAAACCAGCGCATCCCTGACTTTATCGGTCAGTACTCGCCAGGTATCCAGGTCATGGCTGCCTTTCCAGTATTCATTTACATCGACAATCGGCCATTGTCCGAAGTCGCATCCCTGGACGGGCAAGTGGCTTAGCTGAGTGTTATAGAACGCTGAGTGCGTGCGGATATGGTTGAACCATTGCTCATAGGCTAATGAAGCGCTCATCAGGATTTTCTCAAGGCTTGAAGGTTTGCTTATCGAAAATGGGCGAGATCAACTGGCCAGGATTCGACGGTCAATCACCAGCGGGACTTTGCCGCTGTGTTTATTACGTTCGAAGTGCTCCACCGGACAGCAATGGACTTCCAGGACCAGCAGCGTGGCATCGACGGATAGGCGCAGCGGTGCTAGCTCGAGCACTTGGCGTCGAACCGTTTCGGCGTCGCCATCGGTGCGAATCAGCAAGCGTTCACAGCCGCCACTCCCATGGTCGAGCACGATTTGAATGGCTGCTTGCGCCCGTTCGGCCAGTTCCTGGGTATTGATGAGCTCCGTGGCGATGCGTACCAGGCGACCGTGGCGCTCGCGTAACTCGAATCTCGGCGACTCCAGGCCACAAGCGCAGGGGCCGGGTAACCAGCGTCCCAGATCGCCGACTTCATATCGCAGGAGGGGGCGCGCCTGGCGTATGCGAGAGGTGAACAGCATGCGTCCGGTTTCCCCGGGAGCGACCGGCTTATCCTGTTCAAGATGGACGATTTCCAAGGACTGAATGCCGTCCATGAGGTGGAACGCGCCATTGTCGCTGGCGATGCAGGCATGACCGAGGGGGCCGGCGTCGACGGTGCCGTAGATGGCTGAGCAAATGCGTGCGACGCCACACTGCTGCAATAACCTGTGGCTGTCTTGCCCAAGGTGCTCGCCACCCAGCATGACTTTGCGGACGCCGCCGTACGCTTGCAGCACCGGCTGCTGGCTGGAGAACAGGCGATGCAAGGTACTCGGCATGCCGACCACCGTGTTGATTCGCTGATCGACAATCAGCTTTGCAATCTCGTCGAAGGTGTCATCCGATGGTGCGCTCATGGGGTAATGCACGACCTTCATCTGTTCCAGGATTTTCGTGAAACTGAGGAATCCGCCGTACAGGCTGCCGCCATAAAAAAGATTGATGACCCGATCCTGCGCAGGGTCCAGGCCCGCCGCGCGCAGTCCGTCGGCGGCGGCGCGCATGTGGTGTTCGAAATCCCGGTAACTGTAGGGGGACAGCACGGGGGCGCCGCTGCTGCCGCCGGAGCGGAAGAACAGTTGCGCTTGAGGGGCCGCAGGCAAGGCCATGAACGCGGTCTTGTCCAGGATCGGCGTCGAGGGGCAAAGCGATAACGCGCCAGGGGAAGCATCCAGCGTCACGCGGTGACTGGCAACTTCCGCTTCGAGGCCGACCGATACCCGGCGACTCAATCGTTGTAACGCATAGACGCCATCGTGGGGCTCACCGTCATAGCCCTGCTGGATCTGCGCGGTGGAGGTCACGCGAGTTACGCCGGCGGTTATCAGGCGGCGCGCCAGTGCGGGTACTCGTTCCGGTTCGCAGATGAGGGCACAGCTCTGCAGCACATTGCGCCATGGCAGTAAAGTTTCAGCGAGCATTCCTTCAGGCACTGGCCGTAGCAACAGCGTGCGAAACAGTGGTGAAGGTTGGAGTTCGCGGTGATGTTCCCAGAGGATGCGCCAGCCGTTACCTGCCCAGACCTGACCGGGTTGACCTGCGAAACTGTAATCCAGGCGGGCCAGTGCCGTTCGGGTGGTGATTTCACATGCTTCGGCCGCGGTGGTTTCCAGGGCGGGCCAGTGTCCGGCGCGCCGTTCGAAAGCGGCGGCCAGAGCGTCGCCCAATGCTTGTATCCGGGCAGGCTCGTCGTTGTCCACCAGCAGCCATTGCGGGCTGGAGCATGCCTGCTGATCGAGGCGGCAGATTTCGTCCACCAGGTTGTCCAGCGCCTGCGCGCTTGCCGCAAGAGGCGTGATATAGGCGAAGCTGATGCGATGTCCCCAATCAATCCAGCGACAGCCACTTGGAACCTGTTCGCGTAACGCTGTCAAGGCTGTTTCGCCGCCCCAGGCGCTGATGCCCTGTGCCAGAGCGAAAAGGCGACCGGTTTCGTGGGAGGGCACGGGCAATACAGCCAAGTAGTCGCGCAACCGGCCACTTGAGTCGCACCCCAGGAACGCAGCCAGCAGCCGCGCCGTGAGGTCGCCGTCACGAGTACTGGGGCGCAGCCAGTTCACGTTACCCGCCAACAGGCCTTCAAGCGCCGCGCAGAATCCCAACAAGGGTGAGTTGCCCGGCGTCACATGCACCACAAGCCCCAGGGGCTGCCAACTTTCGAACGGGCCATCGCCGTAATCGATCCGCCGCAACGAGCGTGGGGCCGAACCCAGTTCCCGCTCAAGCTTGAGGCCCAGGTGGGTGCGGCCACAGAAGGCAATCAGCGCCTGACGCTGTTCCTCGTCGAGCATTGGGTTTTGGTCGGACATCTGCAGCATTTGTACGAACGCGTCTGCGCAATCGAGCACCTCTTCGATGCGGGGCGGGCAGTCCAGGAGGGCGGGCAGTTGCGCCTGCAGGCGTTCAAGTGCTGCATCGAGCGTCAATTCGGCGCTCAGTTGACCGTTGATGAGATACATATCAGTTTTCCTTGATCAATTCGGCGGCGGCCATGGCGCAGCTTCGGCTGGCACTGGTGCCGGCGCGCCCGTGCAATTCGAACCACTCGGTTGGCAGGCCGCACTCGCAATCGGCCGGATGCAGCGTCGCCAGGTCGCTCATCACCACGGCGTGCGCCGGACTGGATGAGATGTAGGGCGAGACGAACGACAGCAACCCTGGCTCGCCCAGCGGCTGGACACTGAAGTCCTTGGGGTGGCGCACGAAGATTTTCGAGTAGACCGGTACGTGGAACCGATGCTGTTCACATTCGATGTAAGGCACCGCGTGCTCGACCGCGCCGTAGCCGTCGCGGCACCGATGGGCCTCGATGCCCAACTGCCGGGTGATGCGTGCGTAGACCTGATGGCGAGGGATTTCCTGGGCAGCCTGCTTCTTCCAACCGCCCCCCAGGAAGACGAGTGATCCTTGGGCAAGCTTCAGGTCCTGTACAGCGGTTTGCTGCATGCGTTCAAGTACGTGCCATAACAATGCCGGAAAACCGAAGATCCGCACCGGCAGGCCTTCTTCGGCGAAGGATTGCAGGGCGCTGATCACGCCGAACACATCGAATTCATGACCTTTTCCGGTGCGACGCAAGGCGTAGGCAACGCGATTGGCCGGCGCGAAGCGACACAGGAATTGATCGGTGTATGCCGTGCCGAGTTGGTTGGCCGCTTCGGGCTCGTGGCTGAAGAGAAGATAATTGCAGGGCGAATCAGGCGTGGACCAGCCGTAGTGTTCGAAGATTTTCGCCACCATGCCTTGGGCCGCCATCATGCTGCGCTCGTCATAGCGCATACGACTTTTCTGGCCGCTGGTGCCGGAGGAGGTGAGTTCGAGTGCGTTTTCAGCGGTAGGGCTGAGCAGCAATCTCTGCTTGAAATAGCTGGCGTAGATGGGCGGCAGTCGCGCCCAGTCAGTCAGATGCTCCAAGTCATTGACGCATAACCCGTTGGCGTTGAGCCAATGTTCATAACCGGGCGTGTGCTGACAATGAAACCGGCTGATTTCAGCCATGGCTTTATCGAACAGTCCCGGCGGCACCGAATCGTAGCCATAGGGCTGGGGCAATGCGCACAGCGCATCGGCATGGGGAAAGTGAGTCATCAGGTAGTCCTCAGGGCAGGCAAATTCAGACGTGAGCGGCGGGTTGTGCCGAAAACAGGCGCAATGCAATCAAGCAACCGAGGCCGGCGATGCCGACCATCAACGCGAAGGATTCCAGGCTCGCCCCGGCGCCCAGCAGCGCCAGCAGCGAGCTCGCCGCGCTCATCACCGCGATCGAAATCATTCCGACCATGGCCGAGACCAGCCCTTTACTGTCGTCGCTGGTGAACAGCGCCAGTCGGTAAAGCGCGGCGTTGCCCATGCCGAGCCCGATCGCGTACAGCGACAGGGCACTGACCAGTACGGCAAGCGATAGATCGAATTGACTGGCAACGACCAAAGCGATCAGGCCGGTACAGAAGGGCAGCAGGCTGTAGCCGACCACCCGACGCACGCCGACTCGCTCCACCAGGGCGTTGAGCAGCAGATTGCCGAGGATGACTGCCGAGAAAACCGGAATCTGCCAGATACCGTAGAGCAATGGAGAAAGGCCCTGGCCCTGGATCAACAGCAGCGGAGACAGGCCGATCCAGGCAATCAGCGGCAGGCTCATCAACCCTAGCGCGACGCTGGCCGACATGAACCCCACATGGCCCAGTAGCGCGCCGTATCGCCGGACCAGCGAACGCATGTCGAGTGGTTGGGTAGTCGGAGTGTTATCGGGGAGTCGAGCCGCGTCGCTATTTCTCGGCATGAACCACCACAAGGCTAGCCAGCTCAATATCCCGAGGCCGGTCAGCAACATGAACAGCTCACGCCAGGACAGCCATTGCAGCAGCATCCCCCCAGCCAACGGTCCCAAAAGGGGCGAGAGAAGGGCCAGGTTGCCCAACAACGCCATGACTTTCACCGCAGTAGACTCGCAAAAGACCTCTTGAATGGCCGGATAGCTGACCGCGATCACAAAACCCAACCCCATCCCCTGGATCAAGCGCAGCCCATTGAAACCTTGCATGCTGGTGACCTGGGTGATCGCCGCGCAAGCCAGCACGAATCCGGCGCACCCGACCAGCATGAATGGGCGCCGTCCATGGCGATCCGACAGCGGGCCGATCAGCCATGGCAACAGGATGCCGCCCAACAGGTACAAGTTGAATGCGTAGGGAATTTGATCGGCGGATGCATCCAGATCCCGGGTCACCATGAGCATGGCGGGCATGACCAGGTCGCTGGCCATATAGGTAAGGAGTTCAAAAACGGCGATTGCCAGGCAGAAGCCTGCCAGGCGAGTGGACGAAAAAATGATCGGCTGATTTTGCATGGGTTTCCAACGCTGGCTTTCGGAAAGAAGAAATCACTTCTTTTTCGAGATTACGTTGGTGACGTCCACGGTCGTAAGGCGACTTCCCCTGTATGAGCGAGGGAAAACGGAACTTTTTTTGTAGGATGAATCCTTCAGAAGGTATTTACGGCGGCTGCTTAATAATCCGGTGCCCGATGAAAGCAGGTCATCAATGCCTACGACTACAGTCGCGCGAAAATGCGCGAGGGCTGTACCATAGGGTCCTGCTTGCATCGCGCAACGAAAAAGGTGAAGCAGTGCCGAGATGCAAATGCGATGCAGAGGGGAATCACTTCAGGAAGCTGGCAAATGACTCATTCGCAACGTTTGAAATACTCGATTCTGATCGTCCTCGTCGTCCTGGCAATCATGCTTGGACTGTCGTGGATGCAGGGCAAGGGCATGATCAGCGAGCAGCTGTTTCAATACATCGCCATTGCCGTGGCGGTCATCGTGGTGGTGATCAACGGCATGATGCGGCGCAAGGTCAAGTCCTGAGCGACGGCTTCAATCCTCGGCCTGGAGCACGGCCATCGCACTGGGGTGCAGGCAGTAGCTTTTATCCGGATTGAGGGTGACGACGCCCTCGCTGCACAGGCGCTTCAACACCTCGCGCACGCTGAGAAAGGACAATGGAATGTCCAGCCCCAACAACTGGCTGTGCACCCCGCGCACGCCCAGGCTGCGGTTTTCGTGGGCGGCCTTGAGCAGCGCGTCGATGACTTTGAGACGAATCAGGCTGGTCCTGAGCCCGAAGCTCTTGAGCAAGCGCCTGATGTGGTCATTGCCGCCTCGTTCCGCCGGCCTGTCGAATACACGGTGGGGGGCGTTCAGCGAGACGCCGGTCGCCCTTGGCTTGCCCTCCATGGGCAGTTGCGCGTTACGCATGCAAAAACTCCTTACCAGCCTGATCAGAAAAGGTCACGGATACTCTCCTGTAATAGGACGAACGAGGACGCACAATCATGAGGGCCGTGATGTGAAAAAAATGCCCTTGCTGTGTCAAACCCTCGCTTTCAAAAGGCCGCCAGCCATTAATTTTTTTCATCCGGTTCGTTTTCAAGGTAGGCACATTCCGGTTCAGCACGCGGCATGTGATTTCCCAGGCGGGCCGAGTGTTTGTCTTCTGTCGCACCGGTAGCCGTCCTGGTTTCTGAAGTTTTCATCAGGAGTGAACGTGAGAATGTCCGGGCAGTTATCGAGGGTTGGCCTCGCAGGCGCTTTTCTGGGGATCGCCCTCGGGCTCAGCCCCGTGGTCAATGCGCAGGACGATGGGCAGCAGGCCAGTGCCGAGATCCGTCGCACCCGTTTTGGCGTACCGCATATCCGGGCGCAGGATGAACGTGGGCTGGGTTATGGCATCGGCTACGCCTACGCCCAGGACAACCTGTGCCTGCTGGCCAATGAGATCGTCACGGTCAACGCCCAGCGCTCGCGCTATTTCGGGCCGGAGCAGGTCACGCTCGAGCAGCGGGAGAACCGCGTCAGCGATCTGTTCTTCAGTTGGCTCAACACGCCACAAGCGGTTTCCGGTTTCTGGCAGGCCCAGACGCCCCAGGTGCAACAACTGGTCGAAGGCTACGTGGCGGGTTACAACCGTGCGCTGGTCGAACGCAAGGCCAAAGGCCTGCCCGAACAATGTACCAGCGAATGGGTACGGCCGATCACGGCGCTGGACCTGGTCAAGTTGACCCGCCGGCTGTTGGTGGAAGGGGGCGTCGGCCAGTTCGCCGAGGCCCTGGCCGGCGCGCAACCGCCCCAGGCGACCGCACTCGCGGGCACCCCGGTCACCGGTTTCGCGGCCGCCGCAACCCGGCAGCAGCGTTTTGCCCTGGAGCGCGGCAGCAATGCGTTGGCCATCGGCAGCGAGCGCTCGTTCAATGGTCGTGGGATGTTGCTGGCGAACCCGCATTTTCCGTGGGTAGGCGGCATGCGTTTCTACCAGATGCACCTGACCATTCCCGGCAAGCTGGACGTCATGGGCGCGGCGCTGCCAGGTCTGCCGATGATCAACATCGGTTTCAGCCAGCACCTGGCCTGGACCCACACCGTCGACAGCTCGAAACACTTCACCCTGTACCGCCTGCAACTCGATCCGAAGGACCCGACCCGCTATCTGCTCGACGGCAAGTCTGTGCCGATGAGCCAGCAAACGGTCGTGGTAGACGTCAAGCAACCTGACGGCCAGGTGCAGACGGTCTCCCGAGTGGTCTATGGCTCACAGTTCGGCCCGATCGTGCAATGGCCTGGCCGGCTGGACTGGGATAACCGGTTCGCCTACAGCCTGCGGGACGCGAACCTGGAAAACGATCGCGTGCTGGCCCAGTGGTACGCCATGAACAAGGCGGTCACGCTCAAGGATCTGCAGGACGCCGTCCATAAGATCCAGGGCATTCCCTGGGTCAATACCCTGGCGGTGGACGACCAGGGGCAAAGCCTTTACATGAACGTGTCGGTGGTGCCGAACGTCGACGCCGACAAACTGGCCCGGTGCAGCGATCCCCGGGCCGGGTTGCGACTGATCGTGCTGGATGGCTCTCGCAGCGAGTGTGCCTGGGGCATCGATTCCAAAGCGGTGCAAAAAGGCACCTATGCCGCCGACAGGCTTCCGCAGTTGCTGCGCCGTGATTATGTGCAGAACTCCAACGATTCGGCCTGGATGGTCAACCCTGCGCAGCCGCTGTCCGGTTACTCCCCGTTGATCAGCCAGCAAGGTCAGCCGCTGGGACTGCGGGCGCGTTTTGCGCTGGACCGGATGGGCCAGTTGGCCAAGGACGGGCCGGTGAAGGTGGAGGATTTGCAGCGCATGGTCATGGACGACCAGGTTTACCTGGCTGACCAGGTGATGCCGGACCTGCTCGGCGTGTGCGCCGGTGACCTGGGGGCCGATGCTTCGGCATTGGTCGAGGCTTGTGCCAGCCTCGAGGCCTGGGATCGCAAGGCCGGCCTGAATAGCGGCCTGGGGTTCGTGCATTTCCAGCACATCATGGACCGGTTGCAGGCGGTGCCTGATTCATGGCGCGTCGCCTTCGATCCCAGAGATCCGCAACACACCCCGCGTGGCCTGGCGGTCGAGCGGCCGGCAGTACTCAAGGCCGTGCGCGATGCCATGCTGGCTTCGGTGGAGGCGGTGAAGGCTGCCGGGTTGTCGAAGAACAGCCAATGGCAAGACGTCCAGGTGGCCAGCAGCGGCAGCCGCCAGACACCGATTCACGGCGGTCCCGGGGAGCTGGGCATCTACAACGCGATCCAGAGTGTGCCCGGGGCGAACGGCAAGCGGGAAGTGGTCAGCGGGACCAGCTATCTGCAAGTGGTGACGTTTGACGGCAAAGGTCCGCAGGCCCTGGGATTGTTGGCATTCTCCCTCTCCAGCGACCCGGCATCGCCGTATTCGACGGACCAGACCCAGGCCTTTTCGCAGAAGCAGTGGAGTGTGCTGCCATTCACTGAACAGCAGATCAAGGCCGATCCGCACTATCAGGCGCTGATTATCCGCGAGCGTGATGAGACGGGCAGGGTGGCGACGCAATAGCCGCTTGTGTGCGGTCACATTCAAACTGGATGTAGACTGATCCACCGCCTTCGCGAGCAAGCTTTGCTCCCACAGGGGATTTGTGTTGGCCGGGAAATCGCAGGCTGGCACCGATCAAAATTGTGGGAGCAAAGCTTGCTCCCACAGGGGATTTGCGTTGGCCGGGAAATCGCAGGCTGGCACCGATCCAAACTGTGGGAGCAAAGCTTGCTCGCGATGACGGCGGCAGATTCAACATCGAGGCAAGCTGTCCCTCTGCTATCGCGAGCAAGCTTTGCTCCCACAGGGGATTTGTGTTGGCCGGGAAATCGCAGGCTGGCACTGATCCAAATTGTGGGAGCGAGCCTGCTCGCGATGACGGCGGCACATTCAACATCGAGGCAAACTGTCCCTCTGCTATCGCGAGCAAGCTTTGCTCCCACAGAGAAAAGCTTTCAGTTCGTGGCCGGTCGTTGCCCGATGGAGTTGAGGACCGGGTTGCCGTCCTTGTTCCGGGTCAGATAGACCGGCAGGACTTTGGGCAGCGAAGGCACCAGGTTCTGCACTTCGCTGATGTTGTAGACACCACCGATACGCAAGCCACCGGTGCTGTTGTCGGCCAGCATGACGGGCCGGTCGAGGTAGCGGTTGATCAGCGGCAGTGCATCGCTCAGGGCGAGGTTATCCAACACCAGCTTGCCGTTGCGCCACGCCAGCGAACTGTCGTTGGGGTCTGTCTCACGAACTTGCGGTTGCTGGTCGCCGGCCTTGTAGCTTGCCTGCATGCCCGGGGAAAGCGGCAGGCCGTCACGGGGGTTCGCCTGGTTGCTGGTCACCCTCACCGAGCCCTCCAGTAGCGTGATCCGGACCTGGTCCTGGTACATCCATACGTTGAAGCGAGTACCGGTCACGCGCACCTGGCCTTGGCCGGCCCGAACGACAAACGGGTGCTGTTTGTCGTGGCTGACGTCAAAAAACGCCTCACCCTTTTTCAGCGTCACCCTGCGTTCGTTTTTGTAGTTGGCAAATACCAGCTCACTGCCCAGGTTGAGTTCGACCTGGCTGCCGTCACCCAGGGTGACATGGCGTACGCTTGCGCCGGCTTCGAAGCGCTGGTAGGAATTGGCAACCCAGCCCAGGTTCCAACCGGTGTAAACGGCCAGCGGCATGCCGACTACGAACACCGCAGCGGCGACCGCCAACCGACTCCAGCGCGACCGGCTGCGGCGTGCTGGGGCGGCTGGCGCCGACTCGACGCGCGGCAGATGATCGGCAACAGCCCAGATCTCCAGCATGGCTTCGTATTCGAAAGCATGCAGGGGATCGGCATCGTGCCATTGCTTGAACGCCTGCCGTTCGGCATCGGTGCAATCGACGGCATGCAAACGCATGCACCAATGGGCCGCGGCATCGGTAATGGCGTCGTATTCGGCTTCCGAGAGGGGATGTTCGGTCATTGACTCTTCCTGGTTTGCCGCATTCTAACCTTCGGCATGAGCTGCCGAGAACAGCCGTCATGGCGTTTACGCATCAATGAGCCTTTTTTTCTCAAACATTCGTCGTGGCCTACCGTCGCATACATTGCGTGAAAAAAAGATCAACCACTCAAACCCTTCACGGCACGGCAATTTGCCGTGATGGAGTGGAGTCGAGTTGGCGTCCCAATTCACAAATCAAGAGCGTGAGCGAGTCGGCGTTGCGAAGTATGACGTCGATGCGCTTGTCCGGCAAAATCGGATCGAGAAAATCATCACGCGCGTTATCCATGGTTCTGGCGCCGGTTATCTTCAGGATTTCCCGGGTGGTTTGCCGGTATCCAGGCAACAGCTCCAGCTTCTTGTAGGTGTTATCCGTGCTGTCCCATTGCGTGAACAGTTTTGACTTTGGCGTGGTCAATGAAAGCCCGTTGAGTTGCAGGTCCTTTTGCTTGTCGTATTGCAACTTTCCGGCGTAAGTCACTGTTGAAATCAAATCGAGAAATGGCAGTGCGGCGTCCAGGTAGATGATGTCGAACGTATTGAACAACTGATGGGAAATTTCGTGAATGAAGGTCGCTCCCTGGGCATGTGCATCGACATTGAAGAACTCGGGTACGACGGCCTTGTACCAGTCCAAGCCCATGTCGAAAAAAAACTGCGTGATATAGATTCTTCCGACGGCTGCCGGCTCGAGTACGAAGGCGGTTGCTCGATCTTCCAGGTGCTTGAGGTTGCCGATCACGATGCGGTCGGCATTCTGGAGCGCCCAGGATGGATCGGCCAACGCCCGGCATATAGGCGAGATCGCCGCCTCTATCTTGCCGATAAGACGGGCATCGACGCTGTTGACCCCAAAAAACAATCTCAGGAAATTATCCAGCCGAGAGCCCACAAGTGGTTGTCGCTTGAATTGATCAAAGTTGTGAAGGGCGTTGAATGAATAGAACCTCGCGGTCTCCAGTGCCTGCATAATTGCATTTGCACGATACGGATATTTCCTGCGTATCTCAGCCATGCCCCTTGCTTCGATATTCAGTGAACCCTTGGCCTTGAAGTCGCTGTAGGTGACGGCCATCTTCGAGCCGGCTTTACCGAAGCGGATGGTCTGGCGTTGTGGATCGAGTGCCCATGTCCGGCCGTCAGGCGACTTTCTCAATAACGGCCCCTCTGCGTGCTCATGCACGATTCGCCAGGTTTGGCCGGCTTTCGCTACTTGGAAGACTTTGCCGGCGAGGGGGATGTACAGCCTGCCGTTTTCCAGTGCCTTGTAGGTTCCGTCGATCAGGTCCAGTTGCAGGTCCGACAGGCTGATGCCCATGGCCTCGAAAACCCTCAAGTCGGTTCGGATCTGGGCGGTGGAAGCGATGTCCTTCCAGCGATAGGCCAACGTAGCGCCTTGGGAGAGAGGTTCAACGGGATCGAGCAGGCCGAATGTGTCTTCGCGGTTCATCAGGCCCAGCGACACCATCTCCGCGGCGCCAGCGATAAAGTCGTGCAGGCCTGTTCTCCAGTCATGTTGCTGCAAGGCTTCGGCTGAAGCCTTGAAGTCCTGGTAGCTTTCCCAAAGCGTTTCGATAAAAGTCAGTTTGCCCGACAACTGTCCCCCGACCAACTTGATGCCGGAGCTGAGCAGGTGCAGGACCGTTCCCCAGTCAAACTGTCGATTTTCATTGGTTTGTGCGGTCAGCATGTCCGATAACAATGCTGCGTTGTCGTCGAACAATGTGTCGAGCAGGTTGGTCTGGATAGGGTTCGAGGCCAGGGTGATTTCCGATCGCTGCCCGAGCGTGGCGGCGAACAGGTGCTTGAATGTGGACTGCTGGTGCTCGGGAAGCCGGCGAATCAGCAGGTCCTGAAGTATCCCTGGCGTATTGAATGCGGCAATGACGCTCTTTTCATCCTTGAATTCGGTGAGGTGATCCCCCTCATGGTAGGGCGAATACAGGACTTGAGGACTTGTCGCATCGACGCTCGAACCGATCAAGTAGAGCCCCTGCACTTTGACCGGTACGGCACCGTCGGTCTTGATCAACTCCAGCGGGCGAATAAACGCGTTGGCGCCGTCAACGGCTTTGCGAGCGACGGCATCGGGCATGTCCACCACCTGACGGATCAAATCAAAGGCCAGGGGGGAAAGGTGTTGTTGCAGATAGCGTGCGTGAGCGTATTGCAGCAACTGCCAGGGCATTTGTTGGCGGAAGGCCGCTTTCCTTTGCCGGGCCTGCGCAGTGGTGCCGGACAGTTTCTGCGCCACCTGATTTTTAAAGTCGGTGGAGATATCCAACGAAGACAGCATCTGCCGGACGGTGATCTCGTTCAGGCCGTCCGGCAGTTTCTGCGTGGACGTTGAAGAAACCTTGAATCCTTCCCGGGTCACTTCGATGTGATGCATGGCGAAGTCGGTTAGCGAACTGGCCGGCCCGACGATGGCAAGGTTCGGTGTGATCTGGATGGTGTCGGGGTCAAGGTTGTTTGCGGCGAAGCGTGCGCTCAGCAGCGCTTTCAGTTTATTACGCACATAGGTGCGCAGCGGCTCGATACCGTCCAGATAGTCCTTGCCATCGACCACGCTGTTTTTATATTGCTCAAGCAACTCGACGTGCAGGCGTTGATCGTCAAGTGCCGCTGTACCGAGCCAGGCGGGGAGTTGCTGTTGCTGCTTGTTGGCCTGGGCAATGTGTGAGGCGCGCTCGAGGTTGGTGGGCGCGCCTTTGTTCAGCAATGCCTGAAGGCTTCTCGACAGTGCCTTGCCGGTCAGTTGCCAGCTCCCGGCCTTCAAGGTGCTCAGATAAGCATGCTCGGCCTCAAAGTGTTTGATGAACGAATTCATCCGATTCACCAGCACGTTGCCCTCGATCAGCTCATACGCCTGGAGTTGATAATGCCCATGAGGTTGGCGTTGTGCCGGCGTGAGATTAGCGAGCAAACCAAAGCGTTTCCGGGAGTCGAGCAGGTGTCGATTCAATTGCTGGGTGGCAACTTCAACAGACGAAAACGCCTGCAAGCCATCGGCGGGCGTCCAGAGGATTGCCATGCCCGAATAGGGGGTGTCGAGGCCTCCGCGTTCAGTTAATAAAAAGCAGTTGGCAAGGGGTAGATAAACCGTTCGACCATCTTCGCTACAAGCCAGCGTCAATGAATAGACATCCGGCCGAAAGCCCCTGACGCCTATCCGTTGTGCGCGGTCCGGGTATTCTGAATCGTAGGCAAAAACCGCTCTGATCAGGTCATTAGCAATCGACGGCAGGCTCGCGTTAAGTTCCCTGAGTTCGGCCTCGGCACGTATCCCCAAGGAAAAAACATTGGTCAGTTCAGCCAGTAATTGCTTGAGCCCATTGCGCAGCGAAACGTTGTGGGAGGTCGGCAACCGGGTAAAGAGGTTATCGAAAGCCGCTTCGACATCGGTGTAACTCTTGACCTTTCTTTGCATCTGATCAGCCATGAAGTTGGACGGGCGCAGACTTCCATGAAAAGCGGGATGAGTGCCCCAGTGTCCGGCAGTAGGCTGGTCCAACAGGCTTTTGTTGATGAAGGTGCGTATATCCAACGCCTTGTCGATGAGCGGGTGGATATCGACATCGCCCTGGCGAGACATTTCCAGTGCGTAATGAAGATTATTCTTCTGTTTTTCGATGATGGTATTCGCCAGGGATTCGGCCACTGGCAAGTCCAGTGGCTTGCCCGAAAGCTGTGGCTCGTCAAACCGCAGGAAACGGTTGCGCTCTTCCAGGCTCAGCAGGCTATAGAGCGCTTCCTTTTGTGCGGTGCTTGCGGGGTTACCGAACAGCGCAGCCTTGAAACCGAGATGGTTGTCTATTTTCTGAAGACCATGCATGGGCGTGTAGAGATAGTTGCCTTTGGCGCTGATCATCATGGAGCCTGCAAGTTCTACGAAGTGCGGCTCATATTCCCAGAGGCGAATCGTTTCGATGAACAGCAGTGTCTCGTCTCGACGGGAAGGTCTGAACAGCCGGAGCAGCTCACGACTTTGTTCCTCCGTCAGTTGTCTTTTTTCCCGCTCGACCAGGATGGTTGCCCAGAGTCCATCGTGGATGACTTGGGAAAGCAGTTTGCGTCGAGACATATAGAAGTGAGTCGTCGTGTTCTCCCAAAAGGCATCGAGGCAGCCGATGAGCGTCGGAATCAGTTTCCTGGCAACGTCCTTTATGATGTTTTCCCATTGCTGCGGGCTGTAGGACGATGCAAGTGTCCCCGGATGAGTCAGATCGATGTCATGCCCGACAGGCCAGCCCTGATGATGGAAATAGCCCAGGATGGCATCGCTCAGTGGGATGCTTTCGGTCACCTGGATGGCCCTTGGATTTCCCGGGCGAGCCCCTTGCCGAAGGCCACGCGGATCTGTCGATGATCCAGGTCCGGCAGCGCCTCGTTCAAGATCTGGTCAAGCATTGATCTCAAGGAGGGCAACTTGATCAGTTCATTCACCATGGCCAGGGCGTTGAGGCTCTGGGCGTACTCGATGGATTCGAGCTGGGTCTTGAAAACATCCTCTTCGATGAGTTGCCGGGTCAGCCTGATGTTGGTGGTGCTGTTCAGTTCGCTGCGCTGGGAAATCGACAAGAGGCGGAACAGGTCGTCGCGTTGCGCGGTGTCCCGGCGCATGTGGTCAATCTGTTCTTCGAGGGAGGCCAGGTTGTCGAACTTTTTTATGCCACCTCTTGGCGTGTAGAGGAACACCGGGTGGGTGCTGGTTTCGGCGCTGTTCGACGAGGTGCTGAGGACAAAGCAGCCGGCCAGTGCAATGGGCGGTTTTTCATCGGCTTGCAACAGAATGGTTTCGGCGAACATCGGGGGTGTCTGCGCTGCGCGCTGGGTGTGGTCGGGCAGGGCGATGTGCTGCAACCAGTCGAGGTCTGCCTGCGTCAGACCGTGGGTGGCGGTCAATTCGTCCAGGCGATGGGGGTGCAATACCTCGGGAAATAAAAGTGGCGTGGTTTCAGTGAGCATCGTTGCTTCTCGATCAGGGCGCCTCAGAGCGGCGCGAACATGGAGGAAGCCGCCAGACTAGGCAACGATGAATGAGCAAAGGTGGTACATAGTTACCGCAAGCTGGTTTCGACCTGCCAGGCCGGGCAAATGCCGCGGACAAGGATTGACAGTGCGCGCCTGAAACGGTGTTTAATCACCCGGCGGGTCCCTTTACGCTGTTGCTACCTCCAACAATCATTCTGGAGCTTCAGATGTCTGCGCCATCCGATCATGCCGCTTCTTGCACCTTGTCTTTCGATGCTCTGGTGAGCTTGCTGGAGAAAATTTTCCTGCGTCATGGCACGTCGACCGAAGTCGCTCGGTGCCTGGCTGAAAACTGCGCCGGGGCCGAGCGCGACGGTGCCCACAGCCATGGGGTATTTCGCATTCCCGGTTATGTCTCGACACTCGACAGCGGTTGGGTCAACGGCAAGGCCGTGCCAGTGGTCGAGGACGTCGCGTCAGGGTTTGTCGCCGTGGACGCCGGCAACGGGTTTGCCCAGCCCGCCCTGGCCGCAGCGCGTCCATTGCTGGTGGCGAAGGCCCGCAGCGCCGGCATTGCCATCCTGGCCATTCGCAACTCCCATCACTTTGCCGCCCTCTGGCCGGATGTCGAGCCGTTCGCCTATGAAGGCCTGGTGGCGTTGAGTGTGGTCAACAGCATGACGTGTGTGGTGCCCCATGGCGCGGACCGCCCATTGTTCGGCACCAATCCCATTGCCTTCGCCGCACCACGGGCTGACGGTGAGCCGATTGTCTTCGACCTCGCCACCAGCGCCATTGCCCACGGCGACGTACAGATTGCTGCACGCAAGGGCGAGTTGTTGCCGCCAGGAATGGGCGTGGACAGCCTTGGCCAGCCGACCCGCGACCCCAAGGCGATTCTCGAAGGTGGCGCGCTCCTGCCTTTTGGTGGGCACAAGGGCTCGGCGCTGTCGATGATGGTCGAATTGCTGGCGGCAGCCCTGACTGGCGGCAATTTTTCCTTCGAATTCGACTGGCACGACCACCCGGGCGCCAAGACCCCGTGGACCGGACAGTTGTTGATCGTGATCGACCCGAGCAAGACCGCCGGGCAAAACTTCGCCGAGCGCAGCCAGGAGTTGGTCAGGCAGATGCATGGCGTTGGGTTGCGGCGCTTACCGGGAGACCGTCGCCATCGCGAACGCAGCAAATCCAATGAGCATGGGATTAGCCTGGGCGAGCAGACCCTGGCGCAATTGCGCGAGTTGGCAGGGATTTGAACAACCCGCTGTGGCGGCCAGCCTGGCTGCCACCGCCTTGCCGTGACACGCTGCGCCAAGCCTTCTACTATGACGGCTTCTTTTCTGTGGAATCGCCTGGATGAGTAAGCCCGGCCAAACGGTGCTGGTTGCGCTGCGCAAGATGATCGCCTCGGGCGAGTTGGCCGCTGGCGAGCGCTTGATGGAAATACCTACGGCCGAGCTGTTCGGCGTTTCGCGCATGCCGGTGCGCATGGCGTTCCGAACCCTGGAGCAGGAAGGGTTGCTGGTGCGCTTCGGCGGACGAGGTTTCCAGGTGCGTTCGGTCAGTGCCGAGCAGATCGCCGGGGCGGTGGAGGTGCGTGGTGTGCTGGAAGGCCTGGCGGCACGGCAGACAGCCGAGCACGGCTTGTCTGAAGAAGCCCGCGCGATACTCGAGCAATGCCTGGTGCAGGGCGATGAACTGTTCGCCAAGGGCTATGTGACCGAGGACGACCTGGAGGTCTATCACGACCTCAACATGCGTTTTCACCAAGTGATCGTCGAAGGCAGCCACAACCCGGCGATTGCCGATGCCCTGGCCCGCAACGATCATTTGCCATTCGCCTCAGTCACCGCCCTGGCGGTGGATCGCCAGAACATGGCCGGCGAATTTCGCCGCTTCAACTATGCCCATATGCAACACCACTCGGTGTTCGACGCCCTGATCAACCGCCAGAGCGGCCGCGCCGAGGCAATCATGCGCGAGCATGCCAACGCGACCCTGCGCTACGCCGAAGTGTTCGGCTCGACGCTGGCTGACGAGCGGATGACGGTGATTCTGCGCTCGGAGTAACCCGCCCGGTTGCAGGTAACAGCTGGATTGCCATTCACCACAAATCCCCCTGTGGGAGCGAGCTTGCTCGCGATAGCGGGTTTGTCAGTCACCATCAATGCTGCAGAACCGACGCCATCGCGAGCAGGCTCGCTCCCACAATGTCCGGTGTTAGAGGTCCAGTACTAAGACGGGTGTCTTGGACCTGGAGCAACACGGCGTGAACTGGTCGTTGCTGGCCTGTTCAGCCTCGGTCAGGAACATGTCCCGATGCTCCGGCACACCTTCCAGTACACGCGTCAGGCAGGTGCCACAGACACCTTGTTCGCACGAGATCGGAATCTCGATGCCATGGCTTTCCAACACCTGCACCACACTGCGGTCCGTCGGCACGTCGAACACTTGGCCGCTGCGGGCCAGTTTGACCGAAAAGCTGCCATCGGCGCGGGTGTCGGTAGGGGCGGCGGCGAAGTATTCGCGGTGCAGGCAGGCTTCCTGCCAGCCCTGGTTCTTGGCGGTGTCGAGGACGTGTTGCATGAATCCGCCAGGGCCGCAGACGTAGAGGTGCACGTCGTCACCGGGCGCGGCCAGCACCCTGGCGGCGTCCAGCAGGGTTTCAGGTTCTTCATCGAAATGCAGGAAGACCCGGTCGGCATAAGGAGACTGGCGCAGGCGCTCGACAAAGGCCGCGCGGTCGCGGGCGCGGGCGCAGTAATGCAGCTCGAACGCTGCACCGCTCTGGGCCAGGTGCTCGGCCATGCACAGGATCGGCGTAATGCCGATGCCGCCGGCAAACAGCAGGCTGCGGCGGGCTTGCGGGGCGAGAGCGAACAGGTTGCGCGGCTCGCTGATGTGCAAGCGCATACCTGGTTGGATCAGCTCATGCAGGCTGCGCGAACCACCGCGGGATGTCGGGTCCTTGAGCACGCCGATGAGATAGCGATGCCGCTCCTCGGGGTGGTTGCACAGCGAGTACTGGCGAATCAGCCCGCCGGGCAAGTGCACATCGATATGGGCGCCGGCGGTGAAGGCCGGCAGCGGCTCACCATCGACACGCGTCAATTCGTAGCTGCAGATATCGAGGGCTTCGTTGTGTCGCGCCGCGACCTGGACTTCGATCATGACCGTTGCTCCGCCAGCTGTGGTTGATGGCTGCTGGCGATCAACCCGGCCTGTGCTTCCCGTTCCCGTGCAATCCAGCGCTCCAGTACCCGGCGAGACTGTACGCCGCCCGCGTCGATGTTGAGCTTGAGCAGGTTGCGTTGCGGATGGTCCAGCAGGTTGCGCTGTTGGCGTTCGAGCATTTCCAGGTCTTCGCTGAAAATCTTGCCTTGGCCTTCGCGAATGGACGCGGTAAGTGCTTCATCCTGTGGTTGGAAGTGCCGGGCCATGCCCCAGAAGTACCAGATCGACGTCTCGGTTTCGGGTGTGATGAAATCCACCACGATGCTCGACGCCTTGAATTGCGGCGCGGCGTGATAACCGCCGTTGCCGGCATGGGCCACGCCGACTTCGATCAGCACATGGCTGGGCGGGGTGAAACGGCAGATCTGCCAGCGATCCACCGGCACGTCATCGGCCAGGTTGTTGCCGCGCAAGGCCATGCGCCAGAATGGCGGGGCCATGATGTTTTCCATGTGCCGGGCGGTGACCACTTCATCGCCGTCGACCGTGGTCACCGGCGGCGCCTCGTCGATTTCCTTCTGGCCGATGCTCGAGGCGTGGACGTAGGTTTCGTGGGTCAGGTCCATCAGGTTGTCGATCATCAGGCGATAGTCGCACTGGATATGGAACAGGCCGCCACCGTAGGCCCATTCATCGCTTTCGGCCCATTCCAGATGATGGATCAGCGCCGGGTCGGCCAGCGCCTGGTCACCGGGCCAGACCCAGATGAACCCATGCCGTTCCTGTACCGCAAAGGTCTTGTTGCAGGGGAAGCCTCGTACCCGTTGCCCCGGCATCTCGACAGTCTTGCCGTCGCAGCCCATCACCAAGCCGTGATAGCCGCACACCAGGTTGCCGTTTTCGACATAACCCAAGGAGAGCGGGGCGCCGCGATGGGGGCAGAAGTCTTCCACCGCCGCGACCTTGCCTTCATGCCCCCGGTAAAAAACCATCTTCTCACCACAGATCTGGCGACCCAGGGGTTTGTCGGCGATTTCATCGGGGGTGCAGGCAACGTACCAGGCATTTTTGGGGTACATGAGGGATCTCCAGGCGGATGTTGTTTTTGTCTGTGGATCCATTAACTCTCTTAACTAATTTCATTGTCAACGGTATTGCTGGACAAATAGCCGATTTATCTGATCAGTGGATCCATTAGTGGGCGATTGGCGGTCAAATCAGAACCGATAGGCCGCCGGCACCTGCGCTTCGATGAACCGCTGCATGTGCTCCAGAAAGCTGGCTTGCAGCCTGGAAACCGGCCCCTGGATGGGCAGGAGCATGCTGAAGTCCATTTCTATCGCCGGTTCGAAGGCCCGGAAGACGATGCCCTGGCCGCGGTACTCGACGGCACTGATGGCATCCACAAGTGCCACGCCCAGGGCCTGTTCCACAAACGCGCACATGGGCAGCGAGAGTTGGGTTTCCAGGCGCAGTTCGCGGTCCACACCATGGGCGGCGAAGATCGCATCGATGTGCTGGCGCGAGGCAATCGACTGCGGGTAGGAAATGAACGGTTCGCCCTGCAAGTCTTCCGGGCGGATCGTCGCCTGGTTCTGCAAGCGATGGCCGGCGGGAAGGGCGCAGAGCATGCGCGTGGCCAGCAATTTTTCCGCGCGAGGGCTGGGGTACGTATTGGGCAGCACGATCAGGCCCAGGTCGCAGCGCTGGCCCACCACCAGGTCCACGACTTCCCGGGACGAATGCACCACCAGCGATATCTGCACTTGATCGTGTTCGGCCATGAACGCGGCAATTGCCCGGGGCACGAACGACAAACCCATGGCCGGTGCGCAGGCAATGTGCAGTGAACCGCGCTTGAGCGTGCGGATGTCCTGGGCGGTACGCGCAATGCGCTCCACGCCCAACAACGAACGCTGCACTTCCTGATACAGGGTCATGGCCTCGGCAGTGGGTTGCAGTCGCCCCTTGACCCGGTCGAACAGGCTGAAGCCGATGTCCTCTTCCAGGCTGGCGATCAGCCGTGTCGCCGCCGGCTGCGAGATGTGCAGCATTTCGGCGGCCCGGGTCACGGTCTGACCCAGGATCACGGCGCGAAAGGCTTCCAACTGACGGAGGTTCATAGGCCAATCCAATCCATAACAAAAAGACATGAGGTTGCCAAAATAAAGCATTTTTCAAGGCGTTGTCATGGCCCTAGGATCGAGCGCAACCACTTAATCCAGCCATGGGCCGGCTCTTGATTGAATGAGAAGCGCCGAAAACAGCGATAAGAAAGCCATGCAAAAAACTGATGTCATTGTCGTAGGAGGTGGCCTGGTGGGGATGTCCATCGCCTTTGGGCTGGCCTTGCTCGGGCGCCAGGTGAGCGTGCTCGACGAAGGCGACGACGCCATCCGCGCTGCCCGGGGCAACTTTGGGTTGCTTTGGGTCCAGGGCAAGGGCTACCGGATGAGCCCTTATGCGCAATGGACGCGGGAATCGGTGGCGCTCTGGCCTCGATTCGCTGCGGCGTTGCAAGCCGATACCGGCATCGACGTCCACCTGCGCCAACAGGGTGGCTTCCAGTTGTGCCTGAGCGACGTGGAAATGGCCGAGGAAAGTCATCGGCTGGGTTGGCTGCGTGACGCCTTTGCTGGCGACTACCCCTTTGAACTGCTGGACGCCACGCAACTGCGCGCCCGCTTGCCCGGCATTGGGCCTGATGTAGTGGGCGGCTGTTTTTCGCCCATGGACGGCCACGTCAACCCGCTCAAGCTGCTGCGCTCGCTCTACGCCGCCTGCCAGGCTCGCGGGGTCAAGCTCATCAACGGTCATCACGTCGAGGCTATCGACACGGGCACCAGGGGCTTCGAACTGCGGGCAGGAGAGCAGCGCTGGGCTGCCCGCCAGGTGGTCCTGGCCGCTGGCCTCGGCAATCGGACGCTGGGGGCCAGGGTAGGGTTGGACGTGCCGGTGCAGCCGAACCGTGGGCAGATTCTGGTCACCGAGCGGCTTGAGCCATTTCTGCAGTACCCCACTACGTATGTCCGCCAGACCGACGAGGGCACGCTGCAACTGGGTGATTCCCACGAGTCAACGGGCTTCGATGACGGCACCGGCAGCCAGGTCATGGCGGCTATTGCCCGGCGCGCGGTGCAGTGTTTTCCGCGGTTGGGCCAGGTACGACTGGTGCGGGCCTGGGGGGCGTTGCGGGTGATGAGCGCCGATGGCTTTCCGATCTACGAAATGCCCCAGGGCTGCCCGGGGCTGTCGATTGTCAGTTGCCACAGTGGTGTGACGCTGGCCGCCGCCCACGCCTTGCGCCTGGCGCCCTGGATCGCCGGCGAATTCGATGACCCGGCGGTGAAGCCATTCGGGCTGCACCGTTTCAACCTGCAAACAGAGGTGCGCCATGTCGGCTGACAGTCTGTTCCGGCCACTGGCTTCGGAAGATCACACCGTGCATATCGAATTCGAAGGCAGACTGCTCACGGTACCTGCCGAGGTATCCCTGGCGGCGGCGCTGTTGGCCTGTGGCATTCGCCACACCCGCGAAAGCGCGATCAACGGTCGCCCCGGTGCCCCTTATTGCATGATGGGCGCGTGCTTCGAATGCCTGGTCGAGGTGGACGGACAAGCCAATGCCCAGGCTTGCCTGGTGCCGGTGCGCTCCGGCATGCGCGTGCGTCGCCAACGCGGAGCCGCTTGCCTTGCACCGTGGCAGGAGGGCGGCGATGAGTAATGCAGTCATCGACCTGATCATCATCGGCGCGGGTCCGGCGGGAATGAGCGCTGCGCTCGAAGCCAGGGCCCACGGCCTGTCGGTCGTCGTGCTGGATGAACAGGCCAGCCCGGGTGGGCAGATTTATCGCCAGGTGCTCCAGGCTGACGCGCGCCTACGCGCCGTGTTGGGTGACGACTACGTGGCCGGGGCGAAATTGGCCGCCGACTTTTTGGAATGCGGTGCCCGCTATCTGCCCAACGCAGCCATCTGGCAGGTGACGCCGCAGCGTCAGGTGCACTACCTGTTCGAGGGGCGTGCCGAAGTCTTGCAAGGGCGCCATCTGTTGATTGCCACGGGGGCCTTCGAACGGCCGATGCCGATTCCCGGTTGGACCTTGCCGGGCGTCATGACCGCAGGGGCCGGGCAGATCCTGCTCAAGAGCGCTGCCATGGTGCCGGCCACTCCAGTGGTGCTGGCCGGGTGTGGTCCATTGCTCTACTTGCTGGCGGTGCAATACCTGCGCGCCGGGATCGCGCTTGAAGCCCTGGTGGATACGAGCCATCGAAGCGATCTGCTGCGGGCCTGGCGGCAAGTGCCCAGTGCGCTGCGCGGCTGGCGCGACCTGCTCAAAGGACTGGGGCTGCTGACGGAGCTCAAGCGTGCCGGCATCCAGCATTTTCGCGGTGCTTGCAACCTGCAGGTTGACGGCACGGATCGGGCCTGCGCCTTGAGCTTCGACAGTCAAGGCCGCTCGCAGCGCATTCGCGCCGATTTGATTCTGTTGCATCAAGGCGTGGTGCCGAACACCCAGGTCAGTTGGTCGTTGCGTCTGGAGCATGACTGGAATGAACAGCAACTGTGCTGGATTACGCGCCGCAATCAATGGGGTGAAAGCAGTGTGCCGGGCATTTTTATCGCCGGTGACGGTGGCGCCATCGGCGGGGCCCAGGTGGCGCAATTGGAGGGGCGCCTGGTCGCGTTGGCCATCGCCGGCCAGCCGGCGCACGCGCGCGCTCTGCAGCGGCTGTTACGCCGCGCCCGCGCCGCACGGCCTCTGCTCGACACCCTGTATCGCCCCCGGTCCCAGAATCGCATCCCTGCTGATGACGTCACGGTGTGCCGCTGCGAAGAGGTCAGTGCTGGCGACATTCGCCGTTACGTCGACCTGGGTTGCCTGGGTCCCAACCAGACCAAGGCCTTCGGCCGTTGCGGCATGGGCCCGTGCCAGGGGCGCCAATGCGGTCTGAGCGTCACTGAAATCATCGCCGAACGCCGCCACGTGCCACCAGCCGAGGTGGGCTATTACCGCATCCGTTCGCCCCTCAAACCCATCACGCTCGCCCAATTGGCCGGCGAGCGTCTTTTCGTCGAGGAACCTTCATGAGTATTCAACGCATCGAAAGCAACCCACGCCTGAGCCGCAGTGTCGTGCACAACGGCGTGGCCTGGCTCAGCGGCGTCGTGGCCACCGATTGCAGTCAGGACATCCAGGGCCAGACCCGTCAGGTGCTGCAGCGGATCGATGAGCTGCTGGCCGCGTCTGGCAGCGACAAGCACAGGCTGCTCAGTGTGCAGATCTGGATGAAGGACATGGGCCGGGATTTCGCCGCGATGAACGCGCTGTGGAGCGAGTGGGTCGATGTCTCGCAGACGCCAGCGCGGGCCACGGCCCAGGTGGCATTCGACGACCCGGAAATTTTGCTGGAGCTGATTGTCACGGCGGCGGTCTGAGGCCGTCGGCCGGATCACCGTTGTGCTGTCACCGGGCAGGCGACCACCAGAGTAACCGCTCGGGCTTGTTCACATTGCTGCTGCCATAACGGACGACTTCTGTGGAGCGTCCGAAATCAATAACATCGCATCTGGAGCAAATGAATGAACGTTAAACGCATCGCCTTGAAACTGGGCCTCGTCTCGCTGCTGGCTTTCGGTACGAGCCTGCAAGCCGCCGAGTCATCGTTGCGCATCGGCATTGAGGCGGCTTATCCGCCTTTTGCCTCGAAAACCCCGGACAACGCCATCGTCGGTTTCGACTACGACATCGGCCAGGCACTTTGCGCCGAGATGAAGGTCCGTTGTGTCTGGCAGGAACAGGAATTCGACGGTTTGATTCCAGCGCTCAAGGTGAAGAAGGTCGACGCGGTGATTTCCTCCATGTCCATCACCCCCGAGCGGTTGAAGTCGGTGGACTTCACCGATCGCTACTACCGCATCCCGGCGCGCCTGGTGTTTCGCAAGGGCAGTGGCATCAACGATATTCCGGCACAACTCAAAGGAAAGCGGATCGGGGTGCAGCGGGCGACCAACTTCGATCGCTATGTCACTGATCGCTTTGCCCCGGCGGGCGCCGAGGTAGTGCGCTATGGTTCGCAAAACGAAATATTCCTCGACCTGCTGGGCGGGCGCCTGGACGCGACCATGGCCAGTTCGGTAGTGATCGACGAGAGCCTGCTCAAGCGTCCAGAGGGCAAGGATTTCGAGTTTGTCGGTCCCAATTTCACCGAGGAACAATACTTCGGCACGGGCATCGGCATTGCGGTACGCAAGAACGATACGCTGGCGAGCCGCTTCAATCAGGCGCTGGCGACCATTCGCGCCAACGGCACTTACGACCGGATTCGCCAGAAGTACTTTGACTTCGATATCTACGGCGAATAATCCTCGGCCCGTGGGTTTTGTCTCGCGGGCTTGCTGTTGTACAACACGGAGTGATTCATGAAGACCAAAGCGGTACTCACTGAGCAGGACGTTGCGCAATTGCTGGTGGCGGCCAAGGAGCTGGCTCACCAGCGTCAATGGGCAGTGTCGGTCTGTGTGGTGGACGACGGTGGTCATCCCCTGGGGCTGCTGCGCCTGGACGATGCCTCGCCGTTGTCGGCCTACATCGCTACCGAAAAAGCCCGCACGGCCGCCATGGGGCGGCGTGATAGCAAGGTTTTCGAAGACATGATCAATGGTGGTCGTTACGCGTTTCTCAGCGCTCCGCACCTGCAGGGCATGCTTGAAGGAGGGGTGACCATTCGTCATGACGGCCAGTGCATTGGTGCCATCGGGGTGTCTGGGGTCAAGGCTGAGCAGGATGCTGAATTGGCTCGTTTGGCGGTGGAGACGGTGTTGCCAGCGATCACTCCGGATGCCTGAGGCGGCTATAAACCTGTGGGAGCGAGCTTGCTCGCGATGGCGGTGGATCAGTCACAGATGCATCTACATACCGAACGCCATCGCGAGCAGACCCAAACTCCACAAGGTGTGCACAAATCTTCCAGACACGCTCCTCATCGGCAGTTAATCTGCCAAGAGCACATTCACCAAGCGGGATAGGGCATGACAGCGCGCAACTGGATCGATCTCAAGCAGGACGCCACGTCCGGTATCGAGACCGTGCGCGCGCATTTCGAGGGGCATGCCTATGATCCCCACTGGCATGACACCTATCTGGTGGGCGTGACCGAGCAGGGCGTGCAGCAGTTTCATTGCCGCCGCCAGCAGCACAACAGCACGCCGGGCAAAGTGTTCCTGCTCGAGCCCGGCGAGCTGCATGACGGCAACGCCCCTCACGACCACGGGTTTACCTATCGCACGTTGTACCTGGAGCCTCAATGGCTGGAGCGCGAGTTGCGTTCCTTGTTCGACGTGGCGCCGGACAACTCCCAACTGGGGTTTGCCGCGACCCTGACTGACGATGCGCGGCTGGCGAGTGCCACGGCCATGGCCTTCCAGAGCCTGCACGAGCAGGAGATCCGCATCGTGCGCCAGACGGCCCTCGATACGCTGTTGGCCAACCTGACCCAACACCTGCACTGGCGGACGCGGATCAACCCGGATCCGCGGCTGCCATTGGTGGCGCAGCAGGCCCGGGATTATCTGCACAGTCACCTGAGCGAAGACATCGGGCTGGACGACTTGGCGCAGGTCACCGGCGTGGATCGTTTCCGCCTGACCCGTGCGTTCAAGGCGGCTTTCGGCCTGGCGCCCCATGCCTATCTGATCCAGTTGCGCCTGGCCCGCGCCCGGCGCTTGCTGGCCGGTGGCGAGAGCGTCGTGGCGGTGGCGGCCATGCTCGGTTTTGCCGACCAAAGCCACCTGGGCCGCTGGTTCCAGCGCGCCTATCGCCTGAGCCCGGCGGACTACCGCAAGCGCTGCTCAATTGTTCCAGACTGACCACGGCTTCGTGGGGATGATCAAGCCATCGATCATTCACCGAGATCTTGCTCCATGGACCAGTTACTGCCGTTTACCTTGTTCGCGTTTGTCGCCTCCATCACCCCGGGCCCGACCAATATCCTGGTGCTGAGCCATAGCTCGCGCTTCGGCCTGGCAACCACTGTGCCGATCATCCTCGGTGCCTGCGCGGCGGCGGCCTTGCTGGTGCTTTTGGTCGGCACCGGGTTGGGAGACGTGCTGGCGCGCCATGCCACGATTCAGACACTGCTCTCATGGGCGGGCATCGCCTGGTTGAGTTGGATGGCCTGGCAGATTTTCAGCGCACCGGCCCAGGCCATCGACCCGGACCGTCCCGTCGAAGGCCCGCGGCTGGGCTTGGCGGGGGCTGCCGGGTTGCAGTTGGTGAACCCGAAAACCTGGATGATGGCGTTGGCGGTGGTCAGCGTCTTCGCGGGGGCGGAGGCCGACCGCACCGTGCGGGTTCTCTGGCTGTCCCTGGCATTCTTCGCCATTTCGATCCCGTGCATGACCGCCTGGGCCTACCTGGGCCGCGGCGCCGCACGGTTCTGCCGCTCCGCCGTGGCGATGGGACGGTTCAATCGGGTCATGGCGGTGATGCTGCTGGTATCGGCGTGGTTGACCTTGGTGGTCTGAGTCTCGAGGGCGCTGGCTCCCGCAGGGGGCGAAGTTCCCCCTGAAGGGCAATCGCCGGTCAGCTTTGCAAGTACACCGCATGGGTATGGGTGTACTCATACAAGCCATGCTTGCCATCGGCCCCGCCAACCCCGGACTTGCGCACTCCGGCATGGAACCCCTGCATGGCTTCGAAGTTTTCGCGGTTGACGTAGGTCTCGCCAAAGTCCAGGCCCCGAATGGCGTGCATGGCGCGTCCCAGGTCCCGGGTATAGACCGAAGAGGTCAGGCCATAGTCGCAGTCGTTGGCCAGGGCGATCGCTTCGTCCAGGTCGTCGACGATCTGGATGGGCAGTACCGGACCGAAGATTTCCTCGCGCATGATGTCCATCGAGGCGTTGCAACCGGCGAGCACGGTGGGTTCGAAGTGGAAACCGTCGGGGCGGTCTGCCACGCGGCCTCCGCTGATCAGGCTGGCACCTTGCTGCAGGGCGATCCGCACTTTGCGCTCGACGCTGTCCAGGCCCTGGCGGTTGATCAAGGGGCCCATCTCGACATCGGGCTCGGCCAGCGGGTCGCCGTAACGGGTGGCGGACATGGCCGCGCTGATGCGTTCGATGAATTGATCGGCGACCTTGCGCTCCACGTAGACCCGCTCGGCACAGTTGCAGACCTGACCGGTGTTGATGATCCGTGAGTCGCGAATTGCCTTGACCGCCAACGCCAGGTCAGCGTCCGCCAAGACAATGGCCGGGGCCTTGCCGCCCAGCTCCAGGTTGAGTTTGGTAATGTTCGTCGCAGCCGCCGTCATGATCCGCGAGCCGGTATCAACGCTGCCGGTAAAGCTGATCATGTCCACGCCTTTGTGGCCGCTCAGGGCCGCGCCCACCTGGCCGTCGCCACACACCACGTTGAATACGCCGGGAGGCAAGTCGGTTTCGGCCACCAACCGGGCGAATTCGAAGCAGTTGTTCGGGGTTTCTTCGCTGGGCTTGATGACGATGGTGTTGCCGGTCAGCAGGGCCGGCGCCATCTTGCGGGCGATCAAAAAGAACGGGAAGTTCCACGGCAGGATGCCCGCGACCACGCCCAAGGGCTTGCGGAACAGGAAGATGTTTTCCCCGGGCCGGTCGCTGGTGATGATTTCGCCTTCGATGCGCCGGGCCCACTCGGCCATGTAGTCGAGGTAGTCGGCGGTGAAGTTCACCTCCACTTCGGCCAGGGCGCTGATCTTGCCTTGTTCCAGGGTGATGGTGCGCGCCAGGTGCGCAACGTTCTCCCGCAGTTTGCTGGCGATGCGCCGCAGGTAACCGGCGCGCTCGATGGCCGGTTTCGCCGACCAGGCTTTCTGCGCAGCGCGGGCGCCAGCCAAGGCCTGATCGACATCGGCGCAAGTGGAGGCCGGGACCCGGGACAGCAATGCGCCGGTGGCCGGGTTGTACACGTCCAGGTGCGCTTCGCTGTGGGTGAACTGGCCGTTGATGAAGTTCTGGAACACAGGAACTGATGACATGACAGGCTCCTTCAGTAAGTGCGCGACGGCACTTGGACGGTGGCAGGTTCGCGATGGCGGGCGAGGGTGGCCTGGGCGCTCTGGCGCAGCAGACTGATGTCGATGGCCACCGCAATGAACTGGCAGCCCCAAGCCTGATAGCGACGCGCATCGGCTTCGTTGGGCGCCAGGATGCCGCAGGCCTTGCCCGCTGCGAGGGTGGCGTCGACCGCGTGCCGGATGCGCTCCTGTACCTCGGGATGTCCCGGGTTGCCTGCATGGCCGAGTCCGATGGACAGGTCGGCGGGGCCGATGAACACCGCGTCCACGCCCTCGACGGCAGCGATCGCTTCGACGTTTTCCACGCCCGCGCGCGATTCCACCTGGACGATCAGGCACAGTTCTTCATGGGCGGTGGTGAGGTAGTTCGCCACACCGTCCCAACGAGTGGCGCGGGTCAGGCCGCCGCCCACACCACGAATACCATGGGGCGGATAACGCATGGCACGCACCAGGGCCTGGACCTGCTCGGCGGTTTCGACCATGGGAACCATCAGGGTCTGGGCGCCGACATCCAGCAACTGCTTGATCAGGTTGGCGTCGCCAGTCACCGCGCGCACCACCGGCGCGGTGGCATAGGGCGCCACGGCCTGGAGCTGGCCGAGTACGCTGGGTACGGTGTTGGGCGCGTGTTCGCCATCGATCAGCATCCAGTCGTAACCGGTGCCGGCGATGATCTCGGCGGCATAGCCGGTGGCGAAACCGGCCCAGATACCGTACTGGGTTTGCGTTGAGCTGAGCGCGGCCTTGAAGGCGTTGCGGGGCATGTTCATGGCGTGCTCCTTTCGCGGTGATAAGGTCGGTGCAACTGGCAATCCGGATTGAGCGTCACGCCGAAGCCAGGCTGATCAAGGACCGACAGGCGCATGCGGCCTTCCACCGGCACCGGTTCGCCCAGCAGTTGCGGATGGAACATCGGCACCACTTCGTCGGCCTTGGGCGCCATCATCAGGAATTCGGCGAATGGGCTGTTATGCCGGGTGGCGACGAAGTGATAGCTGTAGACCGAGGAGCCGTGGGGAATCACCAGCGCGTTGTGGGCGTCGGCCAGGGCCGAGATCTTCACCAGTTCGGTGAGGCCGCCACACCAGCCAACGTCCGGCTGGATGATGTCGCAGCAACCCATCTCCAGCAGCATGCGAAAGCCCCAACGGGTGGCCTCATGCTCACCGGTGGTCACCAGCATGCCCTTGGGCACGTTGTTGCGCAGCGCGGCGTAGCCCCAATAGTCGTCGGGCGGCAACGCCTCTTCGATCCACTTCAAACCGTGCTCGTGGGCGCCGATCGCGAGCCGGGTGGCGTAGTTGAGGTCCAGGCTCATCCAGCAATCAAGCATCAGCCAGAAATCGGGGCCGACCCGCTCGCGCATGGTTGCCAGGGCTTCGAGATTCTTGCGCAGGCCTTCCTCGCCTTCGGCCGGGCCATGATGCAAAGGCATCTTGCCGCCGATGAAACCCATTTTCTGCGCCAGGTCCGGCCGTGCGCCGGTGGCATAGAACTGCAATTCATCACGCACCGCGCCGCCGAGCAGTTGATGCACCGGCTCCTGGCGGATCTTGCCGAGCAAGTCCCAGAGCGCCAGGTCCACGCCGGAAATCGTGTTGATCACCAGACCCTTGCGGCCGTAGTAGAGCGTCGACTGGTACATCTGGTCCCAGATCTTCTCGATGTCGGTCACCCGGGCGCCTTCGACGAATCGTGCCAAGTGCTTTTCAACGATGTACGCCGCGGGCTCGCCACCGGTGGTCACGGCGAACCCGACGGTGCCATCGCTGGCTTCGATTTCCACCACCAGGGTACCGAGCACATTGATGCCGAAACTGCGGCGGCTCTGGCGGTAGTCCGGGTACTTGCTCATGGGCGTGGCGATGTGATCGTCGATCCAGTGGCCATCGGCCTGATCGTGATAATCGGCGCCGCCGCCTCGAAGCACGAAGGCGCGAACGTGTTTGATTGTGGGAATACCCATGTGTGCAGCTCCTTGAGTTAAACAGTGGCGGGCGTCTTCGAAGCACGTTGGCCGGGCGAGTGGATACCCAGCACCAGCAACGCGGCGATAACGGTGGTAACAGAGAGCAGGTAGAGGCCCGCGGCGGGGGAGTGGAAGGCGCCTTCGGCCCAATTCTTCAGCACCGGGGCGATAAAGCCGCCGAGGGCGCCAAAGGAATTGATCAACGCGATACCCGCTGCTGCCGCGCTGCCGGCCAGGTAGCTGGACGGAAAGGTCCAGAACACCGGCTGCACGGCGATGAAGCCGGAAGCGGCGAAGCACAGGGCGATGATTCCCAGCAATGGGCTGGACACACTCACCGAGCAGGCGATCCCGACGGCCGCCATCAGCAGGGTCAGCGCGGCGGTACGGCGGCGCTGGCCGGTGCGGTCGCTGTAACCGGGAATCAGGTAGGCCGCGCACAGGGCGCAGATCCACGGAATTGCCGTGACCAGCCCCACCATCAGCCCGACCTTGCTGCCCAACAGACCGCCGACCTGGGTCGGCAGGTAAAACACCACGCCATAGACGCTGGCCTGGATGAGCAGGTAAATCAGGCACAGGTACAACACAGAAGGCTGGCACAGCACGCTGAGCAGGCTGCGGCCGTGGGATTGTTTGTGCTGGTCCTCGGCATCGAGCAACGCCTGGACCTGCCGGCGTTCTTCGGCCGTCAGCCATTTCGCATCGGCGGGGCGGTTGTCCAGATACCAATAGGCCCAGATGCCCACAGCCGAAGCCATCAGGCCTTCAACGGCGAACAACCACTGCCAGCCGTGGACACCGACAAAACCGTCCAGCTCCAACAACAGGCCCGACAGCGGGCTGCCGAAGATGAACGCCAGCGGCGCGCCGAAGTAGAAGAAGCCCATGGCCTTGCCCCGGGCCGCCGAGGGGAACCAATAGGTGAGGTAGAGGATGACACCGGGAAAGAACCCGGCTTCGGCCACGCCCAGCAAGAAGCGCAGCACGTAGAAACTCGTTTCGTTGTGGGCAAAGACCATGGCCGCCGACACCAGGCCCCAGGTCACCATGATCCGGCACATCCACAACCGGGCACCGACGCGGTGCAGGATCAGGTTGCTCGGCACCTCCAACAAGGCGTAGCCGGCAAAGAACACCCCGGCGCCAAAGGCGAACGCTGCATCGCCGATACCGGTGTCGGCCTGGAAGGCTTGCTTGGCGAACCCGACGTTGGCGCGGTCGAGAAAGGCCATGATGTACATCAGCAACAGGAAGGGCAGCAGGCGCCAGGAAATCTTGGCCAGCACAGACGCAGGAAGAGTCTTCATCGCGGGGTTCCTTTAGCAGGTATTTGTTCTTATGGGCTGGACTGTACGGCCGGCTAACGATGCGTTACAAATCGAATCTCGCTAACAAGCGATACCCTCAAGGTATCGATAAAGAGGCCCTCGATGACCCATCCCGTGCTGTCCCGCAGCCTGTTCAACCGCCTGCGCTATAAACATCTGCACATGCTGGTGGCCCTGAGTGCCAGCCAGAACCTGCATCGCGCCTCCCAGAGCCTGAACATGTCGCAACCGGCGGCGACCCGGATGCTGCACGAGATCGAGGACATGTTCGGTTGCGACCTGTTCGAGCGCCTGCCCCGGGGCATGCGCCCGACTGCCTTGGGCCAGGAACTGATCCGCTTCGCCGAGTTGGCCCTCAGTGGCCTGGACCGCTGCGCCGAAGACCTGCTGGCGCGTCAGCAGGGCGGTTACGGCTATCTGTCGATCGGCACCATCATGGGGGCCGCACCGGACCTGGTGATGGACTCCATCGCCCGCATCAAGGCCCTCAACCCACAACTGCGGATCCGCATCATGGGCGACACCAGCGACCAGGTGATCCAGTTGTTGGAACAGGGCCGTATCGACCTGGCCATCGCCCGACGCAACGCGGCCACCGACAGCAAGCACTACGAGTTCGAACAGTTGGGCAACGAACGCTTGCTGGTAGTGGTTCACGCCGGGCATTCCCTGGCGCGACGCAAGAAACTGGCGCTGGCTGAACTGGTCAGCGACTGGCCGTGGATCCTGCAACCGGAAACCAGTCCGGCACGCATCGGCCTCGATCAGGCCTTGCAACGCCTGGCGCTGCCAACGCCAGCGGACATCATCGAGTGCAGCTCGGTGTATTCCATGCAGCAACTGATTCAACTGACCGACGCGATCATGGTGCTCTCGGAAACCGCCTTGCGCGATTACCTGAAGATGGGCCTGGTGGTGGCGTTGCCGGTGGCGCTCGACGTGCAACTGGCGCCGTTCGGGTTACTGCGCCGCAAGGGTGAACCGGTGAGCCGGGAGTTGGGACTGTTCATCGATTTGCTGCGCAGCAAGGCAAGCGGGCGAGCGGGGGACTGATTGGGACCGCAACCCCTTGCAACGGTTGGGCGGTTTCAAAAAGCGCTTGTTTTCGCGAGCATCGCAGGCACATCAATTCAGTGTGCCTCAGCATCTCGAATGCTCAATCGACCCCAAGGAAGGAGGTCCATCATGTCCACTCAAGATACCCATGTCGATTTTATCCAGGCCAGGTTGCCCACCTGGCTGAAACGCGCGTCACGGGCCGACCAGGAGCGTTTCAAGGTCCTTGCCCAGCAACTGCAGCGTGACAGTGATGCGCTCAATGCACTGCTTGTCGACCTGCCGGCGCCGGAGACCTTCACGCGCAACTTGCTGCAAGCCCAGCCGGAAATACAGGCCTGGCCAGCGGTGAATGGCACCGGCGGTGCTGCCGATGCCATACGCCGGGCAAGGGTCAGGCGCGGCGCCTTCCGCTATGAGCCCTCGCTGTCAGTGGTGGAAGCGGCCATGCGCAATTACGCGCCCACCGAGGCGGTCACCGGCAGCGATTTCGACAACACGGGCCAGCTGTTCATTCAGGGAAAACCGCAAGAGTTCCGCCCATGGAACGTGCCGTCGGATACCGTCTTATTACCCACGACCCCGGCTGAATTCGCCCGCCTGTGTCGGCGCATGGATGCCGGTGGCGCCTACCGCACGGTGCTTGAACGGCGGTTGCCGCGCATCGGCGCCGAGGTGCCTGCCGTTGCCAGCGCCTACATGGCGTACGCACGCAGCCTGCTCACCCATGACGCCTACGAGGCAAAGTTGGACGGGCGCCTCGATGAAGCCGGTGAGCGCCTGCTGGCCTACGCCGGCATTCAACTCCAAGCCCGGTCCATTGCGCCTCTGGCCTGCGAGGTCAAGTCGCTGGAGTTGCTGTCCGTGCCGCTGTTCGGTGCGCGGGTGTATTGGGGCGTGCAAGGGGACGCCAGAGGTGTGCGCCCGATCGTTCTGCACATGCCCCATGATGCGGTGGCACCGCTCAAGCAATTCACCAGTTTGCAGGCCATGTCTGCGGAGTTGACCGAGCGGGTACGTAGACGCAGCTATCGAGAAAGCCTGATGCGCTACCTGCCGCTGCGTTTGCAGGCCTGGCTGGGGACGGCCCTGCATGATCAAGTGGAGTGGCGGCTGGAGACTCACCCAAATGTGCTACAGGAAATCCATGCCCGTATCACGGGGTGGCGCGAGGGCGAACGGGGCGAGGACGGCAGCCGCATTCGGATACCCCTGCCCAAGGTGGCCTGGGGCTTGAGTGATTTGCGTGAGCCACCTTGGCCAGCCGGCTATCACGAATGGCGTGGCCATGCCTTGGCCAACGCCGCGGCGCTGATGGTCCCGACCCGGGACCAGGACTGGCAGGCGCTGCAGGCTCGCTTCGCGTATTGGGAAAGCCTTGTCGAGCGCACGCTCATGCTCGCGGCGACCTTCTTCCCGTTCTGCGCGCCCCTCGGCATGACGGCGGCAGCGGTCGGGGGCGTGCGGCTGGTGTATGAAATCTTCGAAGGTATCCAGGCCTTCAACGAAGGTCACGCCCAGGAAGGCATCGAACATATCTTCAACGTGTTGTTCGGCGTTGCTCAAGGTGCCTACCTGGGTTTCGTCGGTGGGACGGTGGAACCCATGCCCGTGAGTGACGGCACCACGCGCCTGTGGAATGGCGATGTCAGGCCTTTTGAAGCGAGACACTTGCCGCCTGTGGAAGCGGAGCAGGACGCCTGGGGTGTCTGGCGCACGCCAAACGAGGCGTGGGTGCGAATCGAGGACCGCTACTTCCAAGTCCAAGGCACGGGCGATGCCTTGGACCTGCGCCTGCCTGCGGGACATAAAGGCGTGCGCCCACCCCTGGAGTGGAGTCGTGCCCGTGGCTGGCGATGGGCGCATCGCAACCCCTTGCAACGGGGCCGCCTGGAGCTGTTGCGCAACTTCGCCGAGACGCCGGCCGAGCTGGACGACAGGACGATCCTCGTTATGCAGCGACAGGTCGGCATCAGCGACGCGCATCTGCGCTACTTGCAAGTAGAGGGGCAGCCGATGCCGGCGATACTCGCCAATACCCTGGACGAGGTCAGGTGTTGGCAGCAGGTGCGGTACACCATTGAACGGTTGCTGCGTAATGAAACGCCGCAAAGCGGGCACTTTCGCATCGTCCAGACGATTGTGGAGTTGCCGGGTTGGCCAAGCGACCTGACGTTGCGCTACCACGACGGCGTGGCCCTTCATCCCATTGGTGACCTGGCCGACACGCGCTCGCTCTATCTGCGCAAAGCGGACCTGGAACACGACGCGTGGGCCGAGCGTGTCCTGGCCGGCCTGAGCACGGCTGAACAGACCTCGCTGCTGGGCCAAGGCAGTCTCGGCTTGCCGCCCGTGGAGCGCAGTCGGCTGTTGGCCGGGCACTGGGCCAGGCATCTGCAGCGCAATACACGGCGGGTGATCGACGCCATGCTCCGTACCATCGGGCTAGATTCCCTGGCCGTCCCGCTGGTCCGGGCTTTTCCGGGCTTGCCGCAATCCATGGCCAACGAGCTTGCCAGCCAGGCTATCGGCCAGGACCGCGTGCGCCTGACTGAGGGCCGGGTGGGAGAAGACTTGGGCAGTCAATGCGCCGAAGCCCTGCGCGAGCTGCGCCTGAGCCGTGCCTTGCGTGCCCTGGAACGCGGTGAGAGCAGCGTTGATCGGGATCGCATCATCATGGGGCTGGTGGGTAGCGCTCCCCAATTGCAAGGCCGGGTGCGCCTGCGCCTGTTTCTGCGCGAGCTTGCGAATCCGCTGGAGGTGGGGGAAACCGGGCCGTTGAAAATCATCCGCCAGGAAGGCGAACAGTACCGCTCCTTTGACGAAGAGGGGCATGAACTGGCCGATGCCCTGGATCTGGAAGCGGCGTTGCTCAGAGCGCTGCCGGACGACGCTCGCCGGGCGCTTGGCTTGAACATCTGGCAGGGCGACACCCTGCGGACCTGGTTGCTCGCACAAGCCCTTGACGATCGGCCAGGCCTGCGTCCCTATTTGCTGATAAAACCCTTGGGCACCCGTGGCGCCCGTCCGCAATGGCTGAACGGGCGCTTGGGTTATCCGTTCAGCGGGCGTGGACGGCTTCCCTTGCAGGTTTGGAGTGGAAGCCTGGAAGCGCGTCTTGAGCGACTCTATCCAAGCTATGCCGGGAGTGAACTGGCGCGGCTTCAAGAGACCCTGGCCAGACAAGCCAGTCGCCAGCGCCTGAGCCTGGAGAACCTGGTCGCCCAACTGGAAAACCAATGGACCGCACTGGATCATGAGCTGCGTCAGTGGGAGGTCCATGAGGGCGCTCATCATCCGGCCGAGAACAGCCTCGACACCGAGACACGGCTCTCGCTGCGCCGGGCCGTAGCCGCGGAAATTCGCCGCGCCTGGCGACGCGCACCGGATCCAGGTCAAGAGGGCAGTGAGCTGGCATTGCGGCTGGTGGGGTACAACATCGGTCGTCTGCCGCCGATCAGCACGAGTTTTGAACATATAGAAGAGTTGTTTCTGGTGAACATGGGCCTGAGCGAGGACCCTTCGACGTTCCTGCGGCTGTTCCCCAACATGGACACGCTGCACCTGCAAGGCAACAACCTCACCGCGGTGCCCATGGCCGCGGGCGAGCTGCCCGGGCTGATAGAGCTGTCACTGAGCAACAATCCGCTCATGATGGACGAGGATGTCTTTGCGCCCCTGCTCGGTGCCGGTTCTGCGCTTCATTTACGGACGCTGCACCTGTCTGGAATCAGCAGCGGCGGGGAGGCGGGGGCCAGTGCAGCCATGGTCGCCGCTATCGATCGCCTGGACGGATTGATCTCCCTGCGTGAGCTGGTATGGGCTGACAACTTGCATTTCACCCGCCAGGAGCTGCAGGCCATCACCGCGTTACCCGGGTTGCGTACATTGGACCTGGCGCGCTGTGGTCTGCGCCTGGATCAGCAGGGCAGTGCGTTCCTGCGCACGGCCGTCGGCCTGGAGGAACTGCGCCTGAGCGGTAACAACTGCCGGGACCTGCCGGATTTGTCGGAGCTTGTGAACCTGCAGGAACTGGAGCTTTCCAGTACCGGGCTTGATCGAGTGCCGGCACTGGTTTTGACGGTGTTATCGAGACCTTCATCCGACATGCTCATTCTCGACCTCAGGGAAAACCGTATCGCCAACATCCAGGATGACCTACTGCCTGCCCTGGTCCAGTGGCCGAGGGAAGATCCCGTTGGGCTGTGGCTGGAGGATAATCCGTTGCCAAGCGCACAAATCCAGGCCCTTCGCGCAATGGTGCCCGAGGCTTTTCGCTACACCATCGACGATTGGCTGTATATCTCCCCCAGCCTTCAGCGGGCCTTGGAAGTTGCCCGCGATAACGCCGGAAACCGACGGTTCATCGATTGGTTCTCCGGCGCTATGCAGGAAGCCGATGCCCGTTCGTCTCTCGGGCTGAGCTTTGGCGATCGCCAGAGGGCGGCGGCTATTTTGCAGCACTATATCGGCTACCAGAACGCTCATGCGCCCTTGCCGGACTTGATCGCGGATTTCGATCAGCAACTGGGGCAACTGCGCGTGCGGCTGCAAGCGCGCAGTCTGGACCGGCAACAGCCAGACCTTGCTGAGCTGGAACTGCATTTCACGATGTTCGAAGCACTCCAGCGTGCTCGCCTCGAACGGCAGGGCGTACCTTTTGGAGGCTTCCTTATCGAGCACTACGCCTTTTGGAACCACATGCTGGCGGAGCGTTATCCGAACATCGAGCTGCGCCAGGCGCATATGACGCGGGCGGCGTTCATCGACTGGCTCTGCGACGCGCAGGACACTTTCAACAACAATGATCAATCCCCCCGTACCGGAGAAATGACCTGGCGTCCCTACCTGGGGTTGATGTCTCGCGACTGGTCCGAAGGGTTGGCGGTCTGGGAAACGGTCGATGACGATTTGGTGGACGCGTTCAGTGAACCGGTGAATCCATCCCGTTGGCCCCGGGGGCTGCTGGATAACCTGGCGCGCCCGGATGCCGACCTGCCCAGCCCACTGGAGTCCCTCACGCAGGGCGACCGCACCGTCTGGCGCCGCGCAGGGCTCGAGGCTGTCGCGGATGTGAATTGGACTGCGGGCCAGCCGGTGACGCTCACCGAAGATCAGTTGCGACGTACCATGGCGATCTATCGCTCGCTCAAGAGCCGGGAGGTCGAGGCGCTGGTGCGTCGGATAACGACTGAGCTGGTCAGCGCCTGGTGGACGTCGGGAACGTTGTAGGAGCTGCCGGAGGCTGCGATCTTTTGATCTTTCGCTTGGGACTCAGGTGTCTGGGGAAAGATCGCAGCCTCGTTTCACTCGACAGCTCCTACACAGCTCCTACACAGGTGCTGTGGGCCTGGTGGCGTCGCAGGTCAGTGGCCAGGCGTCGTCTTGAAGACCAGGGCCTTGAGGCCACACTCCAGATCGATGTCGGGAAATTCCGGCGGATTTTCCAGGCGTTTCTCGAAGACCAGCCCCGGCGCTTGCTGGGTAACGCCGTCGATGAGGAAATCCGCGCCGGTGGCCGGGTCGTTGCTGCAGGCCAGGACTGTGCCGTGGGCCGTCAGCAGTTCCGGCAGGCGGCGCAATACCCGTTGATAGTCCTTGGTCAGCAGGAAGCTGCCTTTCTGGAAGGTCGGCGGATCGATGATCACCAGGTCGTACGGGCCACTGTTGATCACCTTGCCCCAGGACTTGAACAAGTCGTGGCCGAGGAAACTCACCTGGCTCAGGTCGTGGCCGTTCAGTCGATGGTTGTCGCGACCTCGGCTCAGGGCCGCACGGGACATGTCCAGATTGACCACATGCCGGGCGCCGCCGGCGATGGCCGCCACCGAGAAGCCACAGGTGTAGGCGAACAGGTTCAGTACCCGTTTGCCCTCGGCGTTGGCCCGGACCCAGTCGCGGCCATAGCGCATGTCGAGGAACAGGCCGTTGTTCTGCTTCTTGCCCAGGTCGATCCGGTAACGCAGGCCACCTTCGGTCAGGGTCCATTCGTCAATGGGCTCGCCCACCAGCCATTGGGTGAGGCTTTGCGGCAGGTAGCGGTGCTGTACCGCCAGCGTATGGGCCTTGCTGTGTTGCCAGGCCGGCGACGCAGTGAGCGCCAGCAGTGTCGCGATCAAATCGTCCAGGTACGTGGGTTCCGGCTCCTTGAACAGCGAGACCAGCACCACCCCTTGCAACCAGTCGACAGTGATTTGCTCCAGGCCCGGCCAGCAGCGACCGCGGCCATGGAACAGGCGCCGGGTTTCTTCTGGCGTTGACTCCAGGGCTGTCAGCAAATGGGCGTGAAGGGTTTGAAGGGCTACGCAATTCATTCAGGCAACGCCAGGGATTTGAAAGGCCGGCATTTTAACCGCAGGCTACCCCGGCGCAATCCCTGCCACCTTAACTGCCACTGCTGCCAAGAATGCTGGCAACCTGTTGCGGCTGGCAGTTGAGGTACGCCGAACGCTTGAGCCAACTGGGGTCCGGGTACCAGGAAAACATGAATTGACCGCCCTTGAGCTTGTCGATCACCTGGCGCGCTACCTGGGGACGTACGGCAGGGCAGCCCTGGCTGCGCCCGATGCGTCCCTGGCGCACGCTCCACAAAGGGTTCACGTAATCGGCGGCATGGATCACGATTGCCCGATCACGGGCCTGGTCATTGAAACCGGGCTCCAAGCCGTCCATGCGCAGCGAATAGCCGTGGGTGCCCTGGTAGCTTTCCTGGGTGCGAAACAGACCCAGGCTGGATTGGTAGCTGCCCAGGCGATTGGAGAATTGCGTCGCGAAGTTTTCCCCGGATTTTTGCCCGTGGGCCACCAGGTCGCGCAATACCAACTTCTGCTGACGCAGGTCGAAGATCCACAGGCGACGGGCCGTGGAGGGTTGCGAGTAGTCGATGACCGCCAGGTGGCGGGCTTGGCTGGCGCCATTGGCGACTGCGCATTGCATGGCGCTCAAGGCACTTTTGAGCGCCAGGGGATTGAGTTCCGGCGCTGCGTGGGCGAGGCTGTTGTAGAGCGTTTGCGAATTCGTCTTCTTTTTCGGCCAGTACCGGGCTGCAAATCACGCCCAGGCCCAGCATGACCAGACAGAATCGGCGCAAAAAGCCCTGTACAGGCGAAGCGTTTCCAGCGTGGTGTTCGTTCGCGGCATCCCGTCCGATTTCGTTTGTTTGCATGATGGCGGGTCGTACCTGTCGCAAAATTCACCGTCAGCGAGACGGCCATGGAGTGGAGTAAAGCAGTTGTTCAAAAAGTCCGCATGTTACCTGAGCCTTTTATTGCTCACTGCGCCATTGGTCGCGACAGCCGAAGACAGCGATCCGGCGCTCGTGCAGACGACACTGGCGCAATTGGCGGTCGCGTGTCCAAAAGTAGCGGCAAGTGTCGACTTTCAGGCGTTGCTCGACTTGCAGGCGTTCTATCAGCAAAACGCAGGCCAGGAAGCCTGGGCGGACGACGAACGACGGATGGCGTTGCAGGTCCAGTTGCAACAACTGGCCGACGACGGCCTGGATCCAACCCGCTATAACCTACCGGCCCAGGGGGCAGACCAGGGTGCTCATTGTGTCGACATCGCCATCAGCCAACGCTACCTGCAAGCCTTGCATGACCTGCGTTTCGGCTATTTGCCCCAAGAGCGTCTGGAACCGGTATGGAAGGCCAACCCGCCGCCACAGGATCACCAGGCCGTGGTTCTGGCCATCGCAGGGGTAGGCCTGCAGAACGTCGCCAGTGCCTTTGAACAGGCCCGGCCGAACCTTGACCTTTATCGCAACCTGCGCGGGCTTTATGCCCGGCTGCGGCAACAGCCTTTATCCGACTGGCAACCCGTGCCCGGCGGGCCGCTGCTGCAACCGGACAAGCAGGACGCCCGCGTACCCGCCCTGGCCCAGCGACTGTTCAACGAAGGTTACTTGAGTACACCACCGTTGGTGACAGACGAGCACTACAGTCCCACGCTGGTGGAGGCGATGAAGAGCTTCCAGCTCCAGCATTCGCTGCAGGCCGATGGGGTGGTGGGGCCGTGGACCGTGACCGAGCTGAACATCAGCCCGGCCATGCGTCGCGAGCAGTTGCGCATCAATCTGGAGCGCATGCGCTGGCTCGCCCAGGACGTGGAGAACGACAGCGTCCTGGTCAACGTGGCGGCGGCCCAGTTGACGGTTTATCGAGGCGGCGAGCCAATCTGGCAAACCCGCACCCAGGTGGGCCGTGCGCAACGGCAGACACCGTTGCTCAAGTCCCACGTCACCCGACTGACGCTCAACCCGACCTGGACCATCCCCCCCACCATCATGCGCGAAGACAAACTGCCTGAGATCCGCCGTGATCCGGAGTTTCTCGCCCGTCATAACTTGCGGATTCTCGACAGTGAAGGCCTGCCGTTGCTGGCAGAGGATATCGACTGGGAGCACCCGGGCAACCTCATGCTGCGCCAGGATCCAGGTCCGAAGAATCCGTTGGGCAAAATGGCGATCCGCTTTCCCAATCCGTTCTCGGTGTATCTGCATGACACCCCGAGCCAGGCGCTGTTCAGCAAAGGTCCGCGAGCCTTCAGTTCAGGCTGCGTGCGGATCGAGCAAGTGATGCACTTGCGTGACTTGCTGGTAAGCCCGGCCGAACGCGCTCGTACCGATACGCTGCTGGCCAGCGAGACGACCCATGAATTCCGGTTGGCCCGGCCCGTGCCGATCCTGCTGGGGTACTGGACAGCACAAGCGGACAGCCAGGGCCAGCCGTTGTACATCCCGGATATCTATGCTCGTGACGCGACATTGTCTGCTGCCCAGGGGCGGGCATTCTGAGGTCAAGCGCAGGCGGTGGCGGCGTGTGTGGTCTCGTCGAGCGTCGTGAACAGCCGCTGGCCGATAACGCTAGCGGCCTGCAAATGCTGGTGCGGATCGGCGGTTTCCGATTCGAGCAAACGTTGGGAACTCACCACGCGGGCGCCGCAGTAATCGAAAATGCCATGGTCGATCTGCGTGGTCATCGCCTCGCCATAGCCGTGGCGCTGGAAGCTATCGGCATCGGCGCCACCGACCGCCACCAGGTGCACCCGCAAGTGCTGCAGTTGTTGGACAAACGGCTTGTCGAGGCTGAAATCGAATGCCCAGCCGTTGGAAAACACCCGGTCGATCCAGCCCTTGAGCAGCGCCGGCATGGACCACCAGTAAATCGGATAGACCAGCACCAACGTATCGGCACGATCGATCCTGGCTTGTTCGGCCAGCACATCCGCGGGCGGCGAGGCTTCGCGGTGGTGGACGGCATGGTCGGCAAAGCTGAAGCGCGGATCGAAGCCTTCGGCGGCCAGGTCGGCGATCTCGAATGTATCGGCGGGGTTGGCGCGGGTGATGCCCTCGGCGATTTTTCCGGCCAGGCTGTGGGTGAGGGAACGAGGGTCGTGGTGAGCCACAACGATCAATGCATGCATGGCGAAACTCCTTCTGGTCACGCAGTCTGGAAGACAGGTATGCTGGGTTAAGTTACGGTTAGTAAGTTACGATTGGTAAAGTTAGCATGTCAAGCACTGATGAAAATCCGCAGTCTTCACCTCGTCGTCGTTTATCCCGGCATGACCGGCAGCGACAATTGCTGGATGTCGCCTGGCGACTGGTGCGCGAGGAGGGCAGCGACGCCCTGACGCTGGCGCGGCTGGCAGATCAGGCGGGGGTGACCAAGCCCATCGTCTACGACCACTTCATCACCCGGTCCGGGTTACTGGCGGCGCTGTACCAGGATTTCGACGCCCGCCAGACTGCGTTGATGGACGCGGCCCTGGACGCCAGCGACGCGACCCTGCAAAGCCGGGCGGCGGTGATTGCTACTTCCTACGTCGAGTGCGTGCTGTTGCAGGGCCGAGAGATTCCCGGGGTGATCGCGGCATTGACCAGCTCGCCGGAGCTGGAACGTATCAAGCGCGAATACGAGGGAATTTTCCTCGACAAGTGCCGCGCCGTGCTGGAGCCGTTCGCCGGCACTAAGGGCATCACCCAGGCCGGTTTGCGGGCGATGCTGGGGGCTGCGGAGGCGCTGTCCAATGCCGCTGCCACTGGGGAAATCAGCGCTGGCGAGGCGAAGGAAGAGCTGCTGGTCAGTATCGTTGCAATGGTGAACAGGACCGTCGACACCCCTTCAAGCTGAACTACCGCTATCGCGAGCAAGCTCGCTCCCACAGGAAATTTGTACCGCCCCCAACCCCACGACCACCACTTACCCCTGTGGGAGCGAGCTTGCTCGCGATGACGGCGGCATATTCAGCCTCTTTGCCAACTGACCGACTGATATCGAGAGCAAGCTCCTCTTGAGGGCAGGCTGCACTTTTATGAAGCCGCAGGCGGGGTGATCGCACCATCGCAAGGCAGTTGGCGGTGCTTGCGCAGCGGTGGCGGGCGCCGTTCGGCTTGCAGTGACTGAATCCGCGTCTTCGCGGGCAGGCCCGCTCTCACAGGGGATTAGCGGTGCATGCGCGACCGTGAATAGGGGCTGGACGAGGTTTGGCACGCTCGCTGCAAGAGGCTATCCAGGCCCACCGCGAATACAGTCGAGTGGGCAACCCCGTCGGTCAACGAAGATCGAGTGCCAGCAGGCCGGGGGACAACGGTAGGTCGGGGCGCAGTCGCCGGGCCGATACCGCACAGAACAGGCAAAGACGCCTGGAACCGCAAGGTTTCAGGCGTCTTTTTTTTGCTTTCAAAATCGTGATGGGCTTTTGCCGGGTGCTTTTTATGAATTCCAACGTTGCTTCTCTGAACAAGCTGCAAACGCTGATCGTGATCGGCAATGGCATGGTCGGCCATCACTGCGTCGAGCAACTGATCGAGCGCGGTGCCCTCAATCATTACCGTGTGCATGTGTTCAGCGAAGAGCCGATGCGTGCCTACGACCGTGTGCACCTGTCCGAATACTTCACGGGCCGCGATGCCGAGTCCCTGGCCCTTGGCGAAGCGTCGTTGTACCAGACCCCCGGCGTCACGTTGCACCTGGGTGTGCCGGTGCTGGAAATCGACCGTGACGCGCATCAGGTGGTGACCGCCCATGATCGCCTTCACTACGACAAACTGGTGCTCGCCACCGGTTCCTACCCGTTCGTGCCACCGATTGAAGGCGCCGAAGGCGATTCGTGCCTGGTCTATCGCACCCTGGAGGACTTGGACGCGATCCGCGCCGCCGCCAGCAATGCCCGTCGTGGCGTGGTGGTCGGTGGTGGCCTGCTGGGCCTGGAAGCGGCCAACGCCCTCAAGACCCTGGGCCTGGAAGCCCACGTGGTGGAATTCGCCCCCCGACTGATGCCGGTGCAATTGGATCCCCAGGGCGGCTTGGCCCTCAAGGCCCGTATCGAGAAGCTGGGCGTCGGCGTGCACCTGTCCAAGGGCACCCAGTCCATCAGCGTCGGTGAGCAATACCGTTATCGGATGAACTTCGGCGACGACGATTTCCTGGAAACCGACCTCATCGTGTTTTCCGCCGGCATTCGTGCCCAGGACGCCTTGGCTCGCCAAAGCGACCTGCAGATCGGTCCGCGCGGTGGCGTGGTGATCGACGATCATTGCCAGAGCAGCGACCCGGACATCTACGCCATCGGCGAATGCGCGGCCTGGAACGGCAGCATTTTCGGCCTGGTCGCCCCGGGCTACCAGATGGCCCGCAACGTCGCGGCCCGGCTGTGCGGCGAAAGCGCGGAAGCCTTCACCGGGGCCGACATGTCGACCAAGCTCAAGTTGCTGGGTGTGGACGTTGGCTCCATCGGCGATGCCCATGGCAACACCCCGGGGTCGCGCAGCTTCCAATTCATCGACGAAACCAGCGCCAGCTACCGGCGACTGGTGGTGGCCGCCGACGGCAAGCGCGTGATCGGCGCGGTGCTGGTGGGCGATAACAGCTACTACGACACCTTGCTGCAATACATGCAGAACGGCATCGCCTTGCCCAAGGACGCTGCCAGCCTGATCCTGCCGTCGTCCGAAGGCGCCCCGACCCTGGGCCCTGCGGCGCTGCCCGAAACCGCCACCATCTGCTCGTGCCACAATGTCACCAAGGGCTCGATCTGCTCGGCCATCGACGGTGGCTGCACTGATCTGGGCCAGCTCAAATGTGACACCAAGGCCGGTACCGGGTGTGGTGGTTGTGCGGCCCTGGTCAAGCAAGTGTTCGAGCATGAGTTGACTGCCCGCGGCGTCAGCGTCGACAAGAGCCTGTGCGAACATTTCGCCTACACCCGCCAGGAGTTGTATGCGCTGGTGCGGGTGGAAGGCATCATCAGTTTCGACGAACTGCTGGCCAAGCACGGTCGTGGCCACACCGGCTGCGACCTGTGCAAGCCGGCGGTGGGCTCGATCCTGGCGTCGTGCTGGAACCAGCCGATCATGGACCCGTCTCTGGTGCCGTTGCAGGACACCAACGACACCTTCATGGCGAACATGCAGAAAAACGGCACCTACTCGGTGGTACCGCGTATCGCCGGTGGGGAAATCACCGCCGACAAGCTGATCGCCATCGGCGTGGTCGCCAAGAAATACGACCTCTACACCAAGATCACTGGCGGCCAGCGCATCGACCTGTTCGGCGCCCAGTTGCACCAGTTGCCGGACATCTGGGCCGAGCTGATCGAAGCCGGTTTCGAAACCGGGCATGCCTACGGCAAATCCACGCGCACGGTGAAATCCTGCGTGGGCAGCACCTGGTGCCGCTACGGCGTGCAGGACAGCGTGCAGATGGCCCTGACCATCGAGGATCGCTACAAAGGCCTGCGCTCGCCGCACAAGCTCAAGTTCGCGGTGTCCGGTTGCACCCGCGAGTGCGCCGAGGCCCAGAGCAAGGACGTCGGCGTGATCGCCACCGAGAAGGGCTGGAACCTCTACGTGGCTGGCAACGGCGGCATGCGCCCGCGTCACGCCGAGCTGTTCGCAACCGACCTGGATGATGCCACGCTGATCCGCTACATCGACCGCTTCCTGATGTTCTACATCCGTACTGCCGACAAGCTGCAACGGACCTCGGTCTGGCGCGAAAGCCTGGAAGGCGGCCTGGACTACCTCAAGGACGTGATCATCCACGACAGCCTGGGCCTGGGCGCCGAGCTCGAAGCGCAGATGCAACTGGTGGTCGACCGCTACGAATGCGAATGGGCCAATGCCCTCAAGGATCCGGAAAAACTCAAGCGTTTCCGCACCTTCGTCAACGACGGGCGCGGCGATCCGGATGTTCACTTCGTCAGGGAGCGCGGCCAGCGTCGGCCGGTCCACGCCCACGAACTCCACCTGATTCCCGTTACCGAGGAGGTGCTCTGATGAGCCAGTCAAACGTTGTTCGTATTCCTGTCCGTGATGTCGCTCAAGAACCCTTGCAATGGCGTGCCCTGTGCAGCCGCGAGGACCTGGTGCCCAACTCGGGTGTGGTCGCCTGGCACGACGGCAGCCAAGTGGCGTTGCTGTACCTGCCCGAGCATCAGGACAAGCCGCTGTACGCCATCGACAATCGCGACCCCAAGTCGGGTGCGAATGTTATCGGCCGCGGTTTGTTGGGCAGCATAAAGGGTGACCTGGTGATTGCCTCGCCGATGTACAAGCAGCATTTCCGCCTGGAAGACGGCCACTGCCTGGAGTACCCGGAGCAAAGCCTGCGGGTATGGCCGGTGCGGCTCAATGGCGATGTGGTGGAGATTGGCGAAGACTGACCAGCTTACCCATTTGTGGCGAGGGGATGGTTTAGCTCGAATTATTGTTTGATTCGCAACCTGGGGATTAGTAATGAAAACCGCCGCCCAACTGGTAAGACTCAAGAGCGTGCAAAACCAGCAGGTCCACAGCATCGCACCGGAGCAGACGGTGCTCGAAGCGCTGCAGATCATGGCCGAAAAAAATGTCGGCGCGCTGCCGGTGATCGAGGACGGCCAGGTGGTGGGTGTGTTCAGCGAGCGGGACTACGCGCGCAAGATGGTGCTCAAGGGGCGCTCATCGGTGGGGACGACGGTGCGCACCATCATGAGCGCGCCAGTGGTCACCGCCGACAGCCAGCAGAGCATCGACCGCTGCATGGAAGTCATGACCGACAGCCACTTGCGGCACCTGCCAGTGCTGGATAACGGGCAGTTGATCGGCCTGCTGTCCATTGGTGACCTGGTGAAAGAGGCGATTGTCGAGCAGGCGGATTTGATCCGGCAGTTGGAGCATTACATCCGCGGGCACTGAGCCCGCAGGGAATTTATCTGTGGGAGCAAGGCTTGCTCCCACAGTTCAGCCCAACATCAGCAATTGCCGGATCAGATTCGGCGTGCTGCCGGTCCAGCGCTTGAATGAGCGCCGAAAGTTCGCCGTATCGTTGAAGCGCAAGTACTGCGCCACTTCCTCGTTGCTGAAGCCCTTGACCTGATACAAATACAACGCCACATGGGTGTGTACCCGGTCCACCTGTTGCTGGAACCCGGTGTGGTGCTTGTGCAACTTGCGCTTGAGGGTTGCCGGGCTCATGGCGAAGGCCTGGGCGGTCTGCTCCAGGCTGGGCGTCTGCTGCACATGAGTGTGCAGGTAGTCATAGATACAATCCAGGAAGCTTGAAGCGAAACCCAGTTGATCGAGCTGTTCCCGGGCTTCGATCCGCGCCACCTGGCCGGCGGTGGCGGAAACGTTGGGCCAGGGCTTGGCGAGGCAGTGGCGGGGCAGGCGCATCAGGTCCAGGGGGCGGTCGAACTGGGTGTGCTCACCCAGATGCACCCAATATTGCTCGATGTAGCGCGGTTCGCTGTGGCGAAAGCTGCACTGCCAGGGCAGGCGTTCGCCGCTGAGCCAGGCGCTCATCGCCACCATCGAGGTCATGCTCGCCTCCAGTACGAAGCGCCATTGTTCATCGGCGCCGCAGCTGTCCAGCCAATGGACATAGGCATAGTGCTCGTCCAACAGCAGCCTCGGGGCGGCCAGCGGGCTGAGAAGCGCCTGTTGGTCGATCAGGGTCTGCAGGGCCTGATGCAGATTCTGCGCGTGGCGCAAGGCGTGGCTCGCAGGCCCGTAGTGGCCCGGCAACAGCCGCTGGCCAAACAGGAAACTACTGTCGCTGGCATCCAGCAGGCGCCGGCTATTGTCGATCAGGCCGAGGAACTGCTGCGGGCTGATACGGCTCTGTCCGGCGAGGATATCGTCGTGAAACAACCCGGTGCCGCGCAGCAGGCGATGGCTGTCGATGTCCCGCGACAGCGCCAGGTCGATCAGCGCGGCAGGCTGATAGTGCCCCGGAATGAAGCGGCTGTCGGTTTCGTACCAGCACGTCTTGAGCGTCATGCGCTTTTCGCCAATGTGGTCCGGGACTGGGCCAGCGCCAGGTTCAGGCGTTTGAGCAAGGCCTCGGGGGATTCGTCGAACGCCATGACCACCGCCGTGCTGGCGACCAATTGTAACCGTTCGCTGTGTTGCCGGGTCTTGTGGGCCAGGCTGCGCACCGCAATTTCCAGTTCCAGGGCCAGGCGCCGGGCCTGGCTCTCGCCGGTGTCGGGCAGCAGCACCACGAAGCGATCGCCGGCCAGGCGGCAGAGCAGATCCTGGCGTCGCAGGTTCAATACCAGCAACTGGCTGACGGCCTGGAGCACCGCATCGCCTTCGCCGTGGCCGAAACGCTGGTTGATGGCCGTGAAGTTGTCCAGGTCCAGGGCCAGCAACGACAAGGGTTGCTGGCGGCGTCGACTGTCTTCCAGGCTGGCGGACAGTTCGTGCTTGAGAAAGTCGGCGCCGCCCAACGGCGTGAGTTTGTCGAACAGGCGATGCTCGCGGAACAGCCGCTCACGTTTTTCCATCTGCCCGTTGATCGCCAGTTGCTCCCGGTGCCAGTGATAGATGCCGAGGGTCAGCAGGATCATGCCCACCGGCATCGGCCCGGATTCGAGCCAGTGGTCCCAGGTGATGCTGTCGGGCAGGCGGATGAATTCATCAAGGCTGTCGATCCACCAGGAAAAGAAGATGCAGCCCAGGCCCAGGATCAGGTAGTTGGTGACCCGTCCGGCCGGGCGGCTTTTCAGCACCAACCCCAGCCAGACCAGCGCCAGCAGCGCCGAGCCACCTTCGCCGAGGATGTCCAGCCAGACCCATTCGGCGACGGGTTTGAGTTCGCCGCTGGCCAAGTGCAGGATCAACCCGAGGTTGGCCGCCAGCAGGAGCAGGGCGAGTTTGAGGCGGTGCGGGCGCAGCACGGAGAACATGGCCGGAATCCTTTGCCAGAAGCGGAATGCGACCCAGCACAGCAGATGGATGTGACAGTGCGGTGACGGCGGGGGATGGGGTGGGGGAGGTCGAATCAGCTCATCCTTAGTTTGAACTTTTCATGCATGACATCGCCACCTATCTCATTGTGGCAAGGGGATTTTGTGGGAGCAAAGCTTGCTCGCGATGAAGACGACGCGGTTTTTCAGGGAATCGAGGCGCCTGCATCGCGAGCAAGCTTTGCTCCCACAGCGGTGCGACGTTTCGCCAAATTCCTTCGCCCTTCAGATTCCCTGAACCTGTAAAACAGGTCATTTCAGCTCATTCCGGTTCTCCAGCCCCCCTAAATCAGCCGATTGCAGCCCCTCCAGCCAAACCCTGTCACAGAACCGTCATTCCCCACCCCTAGCGTGCCCTCCCAGTTGCCGGGCCATTGCCTGGCGGATTTCCGGATTCCTGGGGAGGACCACCATGTATCACCGCACAAGCACTGCCGGGCTCGTCGGTTTCACGTTCACCGCATTGGCGATGGCCATTGCCAGTGAGCGACTGAGCGCCGCCGAGCAGGCGGCCACTGAACACGTTGAAGTGGTCGGCCAGGCGGCCAGTATCGATCAGGCCCTCAAGGAACAGCGCAGCGCCGACAGCATCAAGAGCGTGGTGCATGCAGACGGCGTGGCGCAGTTGCCGGATGAAAACGTCGCCGAAGCGGTGCAGCGCCTGCCCGGTGTCAGCGTCGAGCGCGACCAGGGCGAAGGCCGGTTTGTCAGCGTGCGCGGCCTGGGACCGGACCTCAACAGCGTGACCATCAACGGTACGCTGGTGCCAGCCCCGGAGAGCGAACGCCGGGCCGTTGCCCTGGATGTGCTGCCTTCGGAGCTGGTGCAATCGTTGTCGGTGATCAAGACCCTGACGCCGGACATGGACGCCAATTCCCTGGGCGGTACGGTGGACGTCAAAAGCCTCTCGGCCTTCGACCACAAGGGCCTGTTCTACACCGGCAGCAGCGAAGCCAGCTATGACAAGAACACCAGTCAGACCAGCCCGAAATTCTCCGGCGCCATCAGTGATCGTTTCAGCCTCGGCGACGGCATCGACAATTTCGGCGTGGCTGCGGCGCTGAGCTGGCAGAAGCGTGACTTCGGTTCGGACAATGTCGAAACCGGCGGCGCCTGGGATTTCGAGCAAGGCTCGCGCCTCGAAGAGTTCGAACAGCGCGACTACGACATCCGTCGCGAGCGTGCCGGTGGCGGGTTGAACTTCGACTACAAGCCCGATGACTTCAGCAGCTATTACCTGCGCACGCTGTACAGCCGCTACAAGGACAGTGAAACCCGCAACGCCGCCAGCATTGCCTTCGAAGACCCGCAAGCCGCCGGTGAACTGGGGGATGCCGAGGGCAAGCGCAAACTCAAGCAACGTGAAGAAACCCAGGAAATCCAATCCTACGTGCTCGGTGGCGAACGCATGTTCGGGCTCTGGACCCTGAGTGGCCAGGGCGGTTATAGCCAATCCAGCGAAGACAGCCCCGGCCACATCGCCGGCGCCACTTTCGAAGGCATCGACGGTTTCAACGGCGGCTTCTACGACAGCGACAAACCGCGGCCGATCATCGGCTCGGGGTTCTACGATCCGGCCAACTTCAGCCTCGACAAGGTGGATTGGGAAGAACAGAAGACCACCGACACCGAGAAAAACCTGCGCCTGGACCTGGCCCGGGACTATGACCTGCGTGGCTATGCGTCCCAGGTCAAGTTCGGTGGCAAAGTCAGCCGACGTAACAAGGACAACGACCTCAATGCCTGGGTCTACAAGGATTTCGACGACTTGGGGTTTACCGACGAGCAGTTGAACCTTGGGCAGTTCCAGAAAGGCAACGTGGACTATCGCCTCGGCCGCTTCGGCCCGGGCATCAGCGCCGACGCGATCAAGCAGTTGCTCGGCGGTCTGAATCGCGATGAGTTTTTTGACGAGCAGGAGTCGCGAGTCAACGACTTCAAGATGAGCGAGGACATCAACGCCGGATACCTGATGAACACCGTCGATATCGATGACTGGCGCTTCATCGCCGGCATGCGCTACGAAGGCACCGAGTTCGAAGCCAAGGGCACCGGCGCCACCGACGGCGTATTCACCGACACCGAGACCCGCCGCAAGTATCACCACTGGTTGCCGGGCCTGCACGCGCGCTATCAGCTGGACAAGAACACCCAGGTGCGTGCGGCCTGGACCAAATCCGTGGTGCGTCCGACCTTCGGGCAATTGGCGCCGGGTTTTGTCATCGACGATGACGAGGCGACGTTCGGCAACCCGGAGCTCAAGCCGCTGGAATCGAGCAACCTGGACCTGGGCATCGAGCACTTCATGGGGCACGCCGGCACGGTCTCGGCCTTCGTGTTCTACAAGGACATCAAGAACTTCGTCTACAACACCGATCTGGCCGGCACCGGTGCCTGGACCGATTTTTCAGAAGCCCACAGCTACGCCAACGGCGACAGCGCCAAGCTGTATGGCCTGGAATTGGCCTATTCACAAAAATTCGACTGGCTGCCGGCACCTTGGAACGGCCTGCTGCTCGGCGCCAACACCACCTTCAGTCGTTCGGACGCCGAGATCGAAGGCTTCGACCAAGCCAGTGGTACCCAGCGCAAGCGCAGCATCGACTTGCCGAACCAGTCGGACACGGTCGGCAACCTGATGTTGGGTTGGGAAAACGACAAGCTGAGCCTACGTCTGTCGGCCAACTACAAGTCCGCGTACCTGTTCGAGCTGGCGTCCATCAGCGACCGCGACCATGACCTGCACGTCGACGCCCAGACCTTCGTCGACTTCAGCGCGCGTTATTCGCTGACCAAAAACCTGCAAGTGAGCCTGGAAGCCCAGAACCTCACCGACGAGCCGTATTTCGTCTACACCGGCCACCGCTCCTACAACGGCCAGTACGAAGAGTACGGCCCGACCTACAAGCTGGGGCTGACCTTTACCCATTTCTGAATCGCGTGCCTGATCACTTTTGGCAAGGGGACTTTGCTCCCACAGATGAGTTCCCTGGCCATAGAAGTGAGCAACAAGCCCGTTTGAGCCTGACTGAACGACAAGGATTTTCCCGTTGAACACGATGTTTTTCTTACCCAAGCGCTACCTGTTGGCGATGGCGATCAGCCTGGCATCAGCCGCCACCCTGGCGGCTGACCCAGCGCCCAAGCTAAAGCTGCAACCCTGGTCTCAAGCCGAGCAACTGTCGATCAACGCCCTGGCATTCCTGCCCGGCCCTTCGACGACCGAGCGACTGGCCAGTGCCCGCGAAGGTTTGTTCTTGCTCGATGCCCAAGGTCGCGAACTGACGCGCCTGGAGGGCACCTTTGAAGGTGTCGATAGCCGTGCCCAAGGCGCGAACGTGTTGGTCGCCAGCCTCGACAGCACGCGTCAGCAAGCCCTGGTGGTCAGCCTCGACCCACAAAACCGTCAGTGGGGCGTGCCGTTGTACCTGCCCACGCGGGATTTCCCGGTCAACGGCCTGTGCCTGTATCGCGACGAGGCGAGCAACCTGTTTGTGTTCCTGGTCGGCGAGGAGGGCAAGGGCGAGCAATGGCTGGTAGGCAATGGCGAGCGCCTGAGCGACAGCGCGCAACGGGTGCGCGGCTTGCCATTGCCGCCGGACGCCAAGACCTGCCAGGTGCAGGACAGCGCCAATCAATTGTTCGTCAACGAGGAGCGGGTGGGTTGGTGGGCCTATCCGGCATCCTCAGAGGCCGAGACCGTGCGGGTACCCGTGGCGATGCGTGCGCCGTTTGGCGACCTCCAGCAAAGCGCCGGGGCCATGGCCGTGCTGCCGGGCGGCCTGTTTGGGCTGGACCCGGAAGCGGCGCAACTGCATGTGTACCAGCAACAGGACGAGGGTTGGAGCGCCAAAGCCAACCTGCCGTTGGCGGGCCTGAAGGAACCGGAAAATCTCGCGGCGCGGTTGACGAAAAATGGCATTGAAGTGCTGCTGCGCGACGATGACAACGGACACCTGTACCAAGGCGAAATCAGCTGGAAACCCACGCCAGCGCCTTTGCCGCCGGTACTGCCCACTGTGGCTGCCATCGTCCAGAGCGAACCGGTGGCCCGCCAGGGCGATGCCGCCGATGACCCGGCGATCTGGGTGCATCCGACGACGCCCGGGCTGAGCCGGGTGCTGGGCACCAACAAGAAGCAAGGCCTGCTGGCCTATGACCTGCAAGGCAAGTTGCTGCAGGAACTGGCGGTCGGGCGCCTGAATAACGTCGATGTGCGGGCGAACTTCAAGCTGGGCACGCAAACCGTCGATCTGGCCGTGGCCAGCAACCGAGATCGCAACAGCTTGAGCCTGTTCAGCATCGACCGCACCAGCGGCGAGTTGCGCGAAGCCGGTGAGATTGCGACGTCATTGAAAGAAATCTACGGCATCTGCCTGTTCCAGCCTGCTGAAGGCGAACTGTATGCCTTCGCCAACGGCAAGGACGGGCGCTTCGTGCAGTACCGCCTGAGCGCGCCGGACGGCGTGGTGAAAGGCCAGTTGGTGCGCCAGTTCAGCGTCGACAGCCAGCCTGAAGGTTGTGTCGCCGATGAGCAGCGCCAACGCTTGTTTCTCGGTGAAGAGGACGTCGGCGTCTGGGCAGTGGATGCCCGGGCCGACCAACCGGCGACCTTGAATAGCGTGATCAAGGTTGGCCCATCGTTGCACGCTGACGTCGAGGGCATGGCCTTGTACCAGGCCAACGGCCGCGACTACCTGGTGATCTCCAGCCAGGGCAACGACAGCTACCTGGTGCTCGATGCACAGCCTCCCTATGCCGTGCGCGGCGCCTTCCGGGTCGGTCTGAACGCGGCCGCGGGCATCGATGGCGCGTCGCAAACCGATGGCCTGGAGGTGACCTCGGTGAACCTCGGCGGGCCTTGGAGCCAGGGCATGCTGGTGGTCCAGGACGGCCGCAAGCGCATGCCCGAGCAGACCCAGAACTTCAAGTTCGTGCCCTGGGCCGACGTGGCGAAAGCGCTGCGCCTGCCTTGAGCGACGCTGTCATCAACCGGTCACGAACATTTCATCGAATAACCGCCAGACAGGAGTTTCAACCATGCAAGCCACTCTGGAACACATGACGATCTGGGGCCTGATCAGTGACGCGAGTCTGCTGGTCAAGGCGGTCATGCTCACGTTGCTGCTGGCCTCGCTATTGAGCTGGTATTTGATCATCCAGCGCAGCGCCGTACTGCAACGCAACGAACGCCAGCTCAACGGTTTCATGCAGCGCTTTCGCGGCACCCAGGATCTGCTACCCCTGTATCGGGAACACGCACAGGTCCGCGAAGACGACGGTGGTGTCACGCCGATTTTCCAGGCGGGTGTGCTGGCCTTCACTCAGCTCAACCAACCTTCAAGCACGCCGCAAGTGGTGCTTGAAGGTGTCGAGCGCGCGCTGCAAGTGGCGATCAGCGAACAGGAAATACAGCTGGAAAAAGGCCTGCAGTTTCTCGCCACCGTCGGTTCGGTCAGCCCTTACATCGGTTTGTTCGGCACCGTCTGGGGGATCATGAATGCCTTTATCGGCCTGTCCCAAGTGCAACAGGCCAGCCTTTCCACTGTGGCGCCGGGCATTGCCGAAGCGTTGATCGCCACGGCCATCGGCCTGTTCGCGGCAATCCCGGCGGTCATTGCCTATAACCGTTTTGCCGCTCGCGGCCAGACCCTGCTGACCCGGTACTACGCCTTTGGCAACGAGCTGCAGGCGCGTCTGCACCGCAAGCTGCACGGTGCCCCGGTGAACCTGGCCTCGGCCGCTTGAAAGGAGAGGGCAGATGCTCGTCAAGCCACAACGCAAGCACGGTCCCAAGGCCGAAATGAACGTGGTGCCGTACATCGACGTGATGTTGGTGCTGCTGGTGATTTTCATGGTCACCGCACCGATGCTGACCCAGGGGGTGAAGATCGAACTGCCCAAGGTCGCCAGCGAAGCACTGGCCAACGACCGTCGCCAGCAAATCCTCACCCTGTCGGTCAAGGCCGAGGGCGGTTACTACTGGAACCTGGGCGGTGAGCTGGACACCCACCACCAGACCGACAGCGCCGTGGACCTGGAGCAGATGCGCGCCAAGGTGGCGCAGGTCGTCGCCGAGCGCAGCGATACCCAGGTGTACATCCGTGCCGACGCGCATGCCGATTACGGTCGGGTCGTTGCAGCCATGGCCGCGTTGCAACAGGGCGGCGTGAGCAACCTGGGGCTGGTGACCGAGGCGCCGCAATGACGGCGATGATCATGGACAGTCCCTCCTTGAGCGTACCTGCGCTGGGCCGTCGCTTTTGGAAAAACAGCCTGGCGGCGGGGCTCGCCGTGGCCCTGCACGCGGGTGTGGTGGCGTTGTTGGTGCTGGGGTGGAGCGTGGAGAAGCCAGCCGCCGAGACGCCCAGGGTGTTGCACACGCAACTGGTGATGCTGCCGCCAGCGCCCGAAGCCCTTGTCCCGGTTCCTGTCGCGCCTGTTGCACCGCCATCGGTCGAGCCGACCTCGGCGCCGGTAGAAGCGCCGCGTCCCGCGCCCACCCAGCCGGTTGTCGACCCGCGTGTCCAGGCGCAGAAACTGGAACAGGCGGCCCTGGCCCGCAAACGGGTCGAGGAGCAAAAGCGCGAGCAACAGGCCCAACAGCAGCGTGAACGCCAGGAAAGCGAACGACGCAGGCAAGACGCCGAGCAGCAGGCCGCCGAACAACAGCGGCAGGTCCGGCAGGCACAAGCACTCGCCGAACAACGCCAAGCCGAGCAGGCGCGCCAGGCCGCCGCCGACAGCCGCAGCTACCAACCGCTGAGCAAGCAAGCCCCGGACTATCCGCAACGCGCCCTGGACAAGGGCCTGGAAGGCGATTGCACCGTGGAATACAGCGTGACGCCGGACGGGCGGATCGATAACCCCAAGGTGCTCGACGGTTGCCACCCATTGTTCATCCGACCGTCCCTGGCCGCTGCCCAGACGTTTCGTTATCAGCCGCGAATCATCGATGGCAAGGCAGTGACGGTGCCGGCAGTGCGCAATACTTTTCACTACCGGATCAAATGAGAACATGCCCACAGTAGTCAGTGTCGATCGTTCCCACGCTCTGCGTGGGAATGCCGCCAGGGACGCTCCGCGTTCCGCTTCTGGATGTGACGCAGAGCGTCACGGGATGCATTCCCACGCAGAGCGTGGGAACGATCAGCCACGATCAGCCAGCCGAAAGGTTTTACTTGCGGTAATGACTCGGCGCCACGCCCACTTCACGGCGGAAGATCTGGGAGAAATGGCTGGCGCTGCCATAGCCAACCTCCAGGCCGATATCGATGATGCTGCGCTCGGTTTCCAGCAGCAGTTGCCGGGCCCGGGCCATTCTCAGCTGGATGAAGTACTGCGAAGGTGAACGCCCGGTGGCGCGCTTGAACAAGCGGCTGAAGTGGTATTCGCTCATGCCGATGGCCTGGGCCAGGTCACCGAGGCTGAAGGGGGCGGCCAGGTGTTGTTCCATCAACTGGATCACCCGCTTGAGCTTGAAAGCGGGCAGGGCGTTACGTCCGGACATGTCGTCGGCATTGGCATCCCGGTAATGCCGCGCCAGGTGCACCGCCACACATTGCGCCACGCCCTGGATCAGCAAGGCACTGGTTTCACCGCGCCGGGTCAATTCCTCCCGAATCTGTTCGAGCAAGGCTGAAAGTGCTTCATCCCGCCCGCCAGAGACTTCCCGCAGCTGGATCGCGCGGCTGCCACCGGTTTCGGCAATGGCGCGCTCCAATAACGCCAACCCCAGGTACAGATGCATGACCACGAATGGCTCGCGGCTGGTCACTTGCCAGCGCATTTCATAAGGAACCGGGGATGTGGTCAGGAAAAAATCACCGGCGACCACGGTATTCGTTTCCCACACCTCGTTGGCAATACGCTCCTCGACGATGGCTTCCCCGGACAACACCCAGACAAGCAGCGGTTCGGCCACTGCCGGCACGACGATGTGTGCTTCGCTGCGCTCACGGACAAAGATTTCGACCAGGATATCCTTGGCCGATACGCCGTCGGACGTCGCCAGGCGCTCGCCGCGAATGTGTGCCTGCAGGCCGGTTGCCGATGTTCGTTCAGTGACTTTCATGCATCGAATGCCTTGATGGAACGGCCGCCAGGTCAAGACGGGCCGGCGGCGGGACGGTGCTGGCGCAACAGTTCGATCTGCTGGGACGGAATCAACTCGCGCAACGCCTTATAGAGCGCACGGGTTTCCAGCAGGTTCCAGATGCGCAGCATGGTTTCCAGCGCGTCCAGGGGTTTGCTGATGAAATCCCGGGCGCCGAGGGCCAGGGCCCGCAGGCGCGTGTCTCGGGTCGCGTCGGCAGTCAGCACCAGGATCGGCAGGTAGTCATTGGCCGGGATCCGCCGGTTGAGTTGCTCGAGCACGGCAAAGCCGTCGAACGCCGGCATGTGCAGGTCGAGGATGACCAGGTCCGGCTCGAAGCTGTTGAACAGATCGAGCGTGCGCAACGGTTCGGTGCTGCTCAACACGTTGTGCAACCCTTCGCGGGCCAGCAGTTGTTCCATCAGGTCCAGGTTGGGGCGCTGATCGTCGACGATCAGAATGCGCAAGTCGCGATTCATGCGGGCTCCGGTAGATAGTGCTCGAGGTGGCCCAGGAAGGCCTGGATATGAATAGGTTTGGTCAGGATCGCCGTGGCGCCGGCGTCACGCAGGGCGCGGTGGGTCAGGTCGCTGGCATCGGCGGTGATCATCAGCACGGGCGTGGCGGCAGTGGCCGGGGATTGGCGCAGGCGCCGCAAGACTTCCAGGCCTTCGAGGTCCGGCAGGCTGACGTCCAGCAGGATCAGTTGCGGGGTGTGCTGGCGAGCGAGGTCCAGGCCCATCTGGCCTTGCATGCTCGACAATAACTGGATGCCAGGACGGCGTTGCATCAGGGTTTCGATCAGCGCCAGGCTCGACAGGTTGTCTTCGATGCACAGGACTTTGCCGTGATAGTCCACAGGCGAACGCGTCACCGCCAGGGCGGCGATGGGTGGCAGATGCGCGCCAACCACCTGGGTGCCGGGCAGTTGCAGGGTGAAACAGCAGCCGTGTCCGGGTTCGCTGTGGACCTGCAGGTTGCCCTGCATCATTTCCAGCAGGCTCTTGCTCAATGACAACCCCAGGCCAGTGCCTTCGACCTGGGGATCGGCGCCCAGGCGTTCGAAAGGCTTGAACAGTTGGTCCAGCTGTTCCGGGGCAATGCCATGGCCGGTGTCGTTGACGGCGATGCTTACCTGATGGGCCTGGACGCTGACTTCGATGCGCACCTCACCGCCGGGCCGGTTGTACTTGATGGCGTTGGACAGCAGGTTGAGCAGCACTTGCACCAGGCGCTGGCGGTCCGCGAGCACGCCGCTGTCGTCAGGCAGCGCTGGCAGCTCGGCCAAGTGGATCCCGGCGTCGGCGGCCATCGGTGAAACCAAGGTCAGGGCTTCGTGCAGCACCGTCGACAGGGCGATCGGTTCGATGTTCAGCGGCAGGCGCCCGGCCTCGATCCGGGCAATGTCCAGCACTTCGTTGATCAACGCCAGCAAGTGCTGGCCGGCCCGCAGGATGTGGCTGACCTGAGGGCGTTGGCCGGCGGTGGAGTCCATGTCCAGCAATTGAGCGAAACCGAGGATGGCGTTCAGTGGCGTGCGCAGTTCGTGGCTCATGCGCGAGAGAAACTCGCTCTTGGCTCGGCTGGCGCTTTCGGCTTCTTCCCGGGCGGTGCGCAGGGCGATCTCGGCAGCGCGTCGGTCGGTGATGTCGCGGGTGATCTTGGAGAAACCGCGCAGGGCGCCGGTGCCATCGTATTGCGCAGTGATGACCACGCTGGCCCAGAAGCGGCTGCCGTCCTTGCGACAACGCCAGCCTTCTTCCATGTAATGACCGTCGCGGGTGGCTTCGCGCAGGGCCATCTCCGGGTGCGCCGGGCACTCTTCGGCCAGGTAGAACAGGGAAAAATGCCGGCCGAGGATTTCCTGCTCGGTGTAGCCCTTGATCCGTTCCGCGCCAGCGTTCCAGGTGGTGACGTAGCCTTGGGCATCCAGGGCGAAGATCCCGTAGTCCTTCACGCCATCGATGATCAGCCGCAAGCGCTCCTCGTTATCGCGCAGGGCCCGCTCGCGTTCGGCGAGCAACTGCCCGGCCTCCACCAGGCGCGTGCCGAGTTGGCCGATTTCGTCCTGCTCCGGCGGTTGTGGCAACAAGGGTTGGCCCAATGCCAGGCGCTGGGCGTTGCCTTGCACCTGCTGGACCCGGGCGACAATGCCCTTGGACAGGAACAGCACCGCGACAATCGCCCCCAGCAGCCCGCACACCGCCGCCAGCAAGGTGGCGAACAACAGGCGCATGCGCGTGGCCGAGGCGGCGGCGCTGCGGTCGGCGAGCAGGGCGTCCTCGCGTATGCGCATGGTGCTGATCTGCTCGCGCAATACGTCCAGCACCTGTTTGTTTTCGATCAGGATCGCGGTGATGGCCTCGGGGTCGTCGCGCTTGCCATTGCGCAGCGCAAGCAAACCGTCGAGTTTGTCGGCGATCAGCGGAGTGATGGTCTTTAGGTGTTCGCGCATCCTGGCGTCGCGAATGTTGTGGTCCAGGCGCTGCAACGCGGCGTTGATCAGCGGCGTAGCCTGCTCGTAGCTGGGCAGGAAATCTTCGCGGCGGGTCAGCAGGTAGCCGCGCACGCTGGCCGCTGCCTCGGCCAGCAGGGTATGGACTGTCTGGATATCACCCTGGACCAGCAGCACCCGACGCACATCCTCTTCGGCCCGGGCGGTCTGGCGTTCGGTGATATAGATCAGCACCAGCGACAGCAGCAGGACCACCAGGGGCAGGGAGATCACCACCAGGGCCTTGCCGCGCAAGGGCAGGTCGGCCCAGCGGCGGGCGGCGAGAAACCTCATGGCCATTGCCCGGCAGGTTGCGCCACCAGGCCCAGGGCAACGCCGCGCACGGCGGCCTGGGTCCGGTCGGCGGCGCCCAGTTTGCCGATGACACGCTCTACGTGGGCCTTGGCCGTGCCGGGTGCGATGCCCAGCTTCTCGCCGATTTCACGGTTGCTGAAACCGCCGGCCACCAGCCCCAGGACCTGGCGTTCCCGGGCGGTCAGGGCCTGGACTTGAGTGGCACCATTCGCACCGCGTTCGGCCATGCGGCGCAGCAGGCGCGCGCTGACCGAACTGTTCAACGCCTCTTCGCCCTGGGCGACCCGTTTGAGGGCGTCGAGCACTTCATCGCGGCTGGCGTCCTTGAGCAGATAGCCGACCGCGCCCGCACCGATGGCGGCTTCGAGGTGGTCGGGGCTGTCATCCATGGTGAAGATCACGACTTTGATTCCGGGCTGGCGCTGCTGCAGGATCCGCGCCGCGCCCAAACCGTTGAGGACGGGCATGCGGATGTCGAGAATCGCGATGTCCGGCTGTAGCCGCTCGCACAGGTCGAGGGCTTCCTGGCCGTCGCGGGCCTGGCCAACGACCTCGAATCCCGGGTTGCCGGCGAGCATGCTGATAAACCCGGTGCGGGTGACTTCGTGGTCATCGGCCAGCAGCAGGCGCAAGGTCGGTTCATGGTTGTCCTCCGTGGGCCGGTAGCGGCACGCTGGCCAGCAGTCGGGTGCCGCCACCGGGCTGGCTGCAACAGCTCAGGTGACCGTCCAGCAAGTGCGCGCGCTCCTGCATGGCGGCCAGCCCCAGATGGCAGCTGCCGTTGGTCTCGATGGGCTGTTCCAGGGCAAAGCCACGGCCATCGTCCTCCACTCGCAGGCAAGCGTGGCCATCGTCCACCGCCAACCCCAACTGCACATGGCTGGCCTGGGCGTGCTTGAGAATGTTGTTGATGCCTTCCTGGGCAATGCGAAACAGGGCGATCTCCGTGTTGCCCGGCAGGCGCGCGGTGCTGTGTTCGGCCCAGTTCACCGTCAGGCCGGCGTCGCGCAGGCGATCGGCCTCCTTGTCGACGGCTTTGTACAGGCCGAAATCATCCAGTACGTGGGGGCGCAGGCCGCTGATCAGTTGCCGGCCTTCGCCGACGCAGCCTTGGGCCAGGTCGAGGATGCTTTGCAGCTCGTTCGCCAGTGCAGGCGGTAGCGACGGGCAGCGACCGGCGAAGCCCTGCAAGCGCTGATGCAAACCGGCGAGATTCTGCGCCAGGCCGTCGTGCAGGTCGTAGGCCACGCGCTTGCGTTCGTCTTCCTGGGCGCTGAACAAGCGGTGGACCAACTCGGACATGGTCCGTTCGCGGGCCTGGAGCGCTTCGAGCAGACGGCTGTTCTCCAGGTGTGCCGCCAACAGCGTCGCGAGCAATTGCAGTGATTCGATGTCTTCGTTGTCCGGCGCGCCGAGGGCCACGCTGTTGCCCAGCAACAACGCCCCGAACTCTACGCCGTCGGAGGCACGCAACGGTACCCGCAAGACCTGGGGCAGGGCGCTGCCGGGCGATTCCAGCCATTGTGGGCCGGGCATTTGTGGCTGGGCCAGGTTGGCGAGCAGCTCGAGTCGTTCCGCGCTGCCGTGGCTGGCGAGGGTGCGCAACGGCTGGTCCGGCGCCCACTCCAGTAGCAGGCCATGGTCCATGGCCATGAACGCGCACGCCCGTTGCAGCGCACGCTGGCGCATGGCCGACAGGGGCAACTGCGTCAGTTCATGGCCGGTGCCCAGCAGCAGGCCCAGGCGTGCGGCACGACTTTGCGACTGGCGATATTGGCTGCGGATGGCCAGGGCACTGCCGGGGTCATGGGGTGGGCTTTGCATGGGGAACTCCAGCGTGGAAGAGGACCGGTCCGGTTCGCGATGGCGTCATTAGAACGTGTCACCGGCACCGAGCCTATCTGCCGAACGGCATAGGCGATTGGCACCGGTTGGCCGATGGCGAAGGCAGGGAAGGCCGGCAAAGTGGACCCATTGAAACCCAAAGGACCACGTTGATGAAAATGAAAACCTGCGCCATCGCTGCTTTATTCCTGCTGGCCGCGCCGCTTGTCCAGGCGCTTGAGGCTACGCCTTATGTGTATCGCACAGTGGCCGAGCAGCCCAAGAATGTGAATGACCGCGAGATCGCGGCACTGTTCGACCGCTGGAACGCCGCGCTGCAAACCGGTAGCGCCACCGCCGTGACCGGCCTCTATGCCCCGGATGCGATTTTGCAACCGACTGTTTCCAACAAGGTGCGCAACACGCCGGCGCAGATCCAGGATTATTTCGAGCATTTCCTGGCCGGCAAACCGGTGGGGCAAATCAACTATCGGGAGATCCGCCATCTGGGCCCCGATGCGGCGATGGACAGTGGTGTCTATACCTTCACGCTCACACAGGCCGACGGTTCCAAGCGCGAGGTCCAGGCGCGCTACACCTTCCTCTATGAGCGCCTCGATGGCCAGTGGAAGATCATCAACCATCACTCATCGGCCATGCCTGAGGTGCCGAAGACCTTGCACGCCAGCCACTGATAAAAGACCTGCCTGTGGGAGCGAGCTTGCTCGCGATAGCGGAGTATCAGTCAGCATCGATGTTTCTGACGCACCGCCATCGCGAGCAAGCTCGCTCCCACAGGGCCTCTATCAATTCCATCCCCGTGTTTAGACACACTTTGTACAAAGAGCTTGGATTAACGCGCGAACATTAATTAGAATCAGTCTCATTTAAGACTTTGCGCAGGCTTCTGGACATGTGTGATGCAGTTATGCCGACGGAGCATTCCCTCCATGCGTTGTACCGTGACCACGGTAGCTGGCTGGAAGGCTGGCTGCGGCGGCGCATGGGCAATGCCTGGGATGCGGCGGACCTGCGCCAGGATACCTTCCTGCGGGTGCTTTCCAGTTCCCAGACCTTGGCTGACCTGCAAGAACCCCGGGCTTATCTGCTGACCGTTGGCAAACGCCTGCTGAGCAACTTCTACACCCGGCGCAATCTGGAACAGGCGTATCTCGACGCTCTGGCGAGCCTGCCTGAAGCCTGCGCACCGTCGCCAGAGCAATGCTGGCTGCTGCTGGAAACCCTGCAAGCCCTGGACGAACTGCTCGATGGCCTGCCGCCCCTGGTGCGGCGGGCTTTTCTCTGGAGCCAACTTGAAGGCCTGGGTTATCGCGAGATCGCCGAACGCCTGCAAGTGTCCGAACGCACCGTGAAACGCTACATGGCCCAGGCCTATGAGCATTGCCTGTTGGTGGACTTCTGATGCGCTCGGCCCCTTCACCCGAAGCCCGCGAAGCGGCACGGGCGGCGGCTCGCTGGTTGACCCTGATGGAGTTCGACGGGGATGCGTTCGACTCGGCGGCCCTGCAACGCTGGCGCGACAGCAGCGCTCATCACGAGGCGGCCTGGCAGAAGGCCCAGCGATTGCGCCAGCGTTTTGCCGGGGTGCCCGCGTCCCTGGGCATGGCAACCCTGGACCGCCCAGTGCTGGCTCGGCGCGAGGTGCTCAAGCGCGCATTGGGCGTCGCCGCATTGGTCCCGACCGCTTGGCTGCTGGGGCGAGAGCTGCCGTTGGAGGCCTGGCGCGCTGATTTGCACACTGACACGGGCGAGCAACGGCGCTGGTCGCTGGTCGATGGCAGTGCGCTGCAACTGAACACCGACAGCGCCGTCGACCTGGACCTCAAGGCGCGACGCCTGGTGTTGGTGCGCGGCGAAATGGCCCTCAGGCTTGCCGGGAGCACGCCGCTGTCCGTTCAATCACCCTATGGACTCATCACCATCACTCGTGGCGAGGTCTGCCTGCACTTGGGCGAGGGCGATTGCCGGGTGGCGGTGGTCAGCGGCTCGGCACAACTGCAACCCCTGCGCGGGCCATTGCTGAGCTTGGAGGCGGGCCAGCAGGTCAACATCCAGGATTCAGGCGCGGGGCCAGTGAAGGCGTTCGATGTGGCGCAGCTGGGTTGGCGTGACGGCGTATTGGTAGCGCAGGACCAGCCGCTGGGGCATTTCCTGCGGGAACTGAGCCGCTATCGCCCCGGGGTGTTGCGTTGGGACGAAACCCTGGAAGCCCTGCGAATCACTGGCAGCTTCCGCCTGGACAACACCGACCGAATCCTCACGCTGCTTGCGGCCAGCCTACCGCTGGACGTGCACATGCGCACTCGCTACTGGGTCACGTTGACGCTTCGCAAAAATATGGCCTGATGCCTGTCCCCTTTTTTTGTCTCGCTTGTCATTCAAGGCAACTGAACAAAAATGAGAGCGCTTTCCAATGTCCGCAGTTGCACCTTTGCGTTTGCGCCCGGCCTTTGCCGGCTGGCGTCCGCTGTTGAACCTGAGCCTCATGCTGAGCTTGAGCGCCAGCCCATTCTTTATCTCATCGAGCCTGGCCGAAGAAGCCGAACGGCGCAGCTATCAGGTGCCGGCCGGCAGCCTCGGCGCGGCGTTGACCCGGTTTGCCGGGCTGGCGGGCGTCAACCTGTCGGTGGATCCGGCCCTGGTGAGTGGTCGCAACAGCGCCGGGCTTTCGGGCGAGTTTGGCGTAGAGGAGGGGTTTGCCCGGCTGTTGTCGGGCTCGGGCCTGCAATTGCAAGCGGTGGGTGAGCAGGCCTATATCCTGATGCCGGCACCGGAAGGCGGCAGCCTGCAACTGGCACCCACTTCGATTCTAGGCGCCACGACGTCGACGGACAGCCCGGCGTATGCCGGTGGCCAGGTTGCTCGCCGTGGTTCGCAAGGCTTGCTGGGCTCGCGGGATTTCATGGAAACACCGTTCAGCATGACCACCTACACCAGCGCGGCGGTCAAGAACCAGCAGGCGCGCACCTTGGGCGACCTGATCGCCAGCGACCCGTCGGTCCGCGCCACCAACCCGGCGGGCGGGCGCTTTGAGCAGTTCACCATTCGCGGTTTCAGCCTGTTCAACAGCGATGTTGCGTACAACGGTCTCTACGGCATCTTGCCGACCTACACCATCGACATGGAGATGGCCGAACGCGTCGATATCCTCAAGGGCCCGAGCCAGCTCATCAACGGTATCTCGCCGCGGGGCAGCGTGGGGGGCGGGATCAACGTGGTACCCAAGCGTGCCACCGACAAGCCCATCACCTCGTTCACCGGCAGCTATGCCTCCAACAACCAACTGGGCGGTGCCGTGGATGTCGGTCGGCGTTTTGGTGAGGATGACAAGTTCGGTATTCGCTTCAATGGCGTGAAGCAGGCGGGCGACACCGAATGGGATCACCAGAGCGTGGACCGCGAGATGGCGGTACTGGGCCTGGATTTTCGCGGTGAGCGCCTGCGGCTCTCGACGGACATTGGCCGCACCGAGCGTAACACCGACGCGCCCCAGGAACGCGTGCAGGTGGGCGCCAATGCGCAGGTTCCTCACGCCAGTGATGTGCGCGACAACTACGCCCAGTCCTGGAGCAAGGCGCGCACCAAGGACACCTTCGGCACTGTGAACGCTGAGTTCGACGTCAACGATTCCGTCATGCTGTATGGCGGTGTGGGGGCGCGCAAAAGCGAGCACGACTTCCTTCGGCACAACGTTTCGGTGACCAACGACGCGGGTGACTTCACCGTCCAGCCCCGAGACTTTACCCGCGACGAAAATGTCCGCACGGCCACAGCCGGGGTGCGCAACTGGTTCCATACCGGCCCGGTGAGCCATGAGGTCAACCTGGCTGCCAGCTATTTCTACATGGACTTCGAAAATGGCGGCGCCCGTTACGCCAACGGTCGCAGCAACCTGTATGACCCGGTGCAGACCCCGACGCCGAGCAACCCGACGCGACAGGACGACAAGGTCTACACCGAGAACCGCTTCAGTGGCGTGGCGTTGTCCGACACCCTGGGGCTGTTCGACGATCGCTTGCTGCTGACCCTCGGCGCTCGCTGGCAACGGGTGAAGGTTGACGACTGGACGAATAACGTCAAGGGCGACACTGCCTACGATGAGGAAAAGGTTTCACCGTCGGGCGGCATTCTGTTCAAGGCGACGGACAAGTTGTCGCTGTATGCCAACTACATGGAAGGCCTGAGCCAGGGCAAGATCGCGCCATCGACGTCGGTGAACGAGGATGAGATTTTCCCGCCGTTCATCAGCCGTCAGGTCGAGGTGGGCGCCAAGTATGATGCCGGCCCATTCGCCGTCACCGCCGCGCTGTTCCGGATCAAGCAGCCGGCCTATGCGACCGACGCCACGACGCGTATCTTCGGCCCGAACGGCAAGCGAGAAAACACCGGCGTGGAGTTGAGCGTATTTGGTGAACCGCTGAGGGGAACCCGCTTGCTCGGCGGCGTGATGTACATCGACAGCGAGCTGACCCAAACCACCAACGGCACCTTCGATGGCAACCGCGCACCGGCCACGCCGAAGTACAACGTCAACCTCGGCGCCGAATGGGACGTGCCGACGGTACAGGGCCTGACCCTGACCAGCCGGGGCATCTACTCCAGCTCGCAGTACCTGGACCAGTCCAACACCAAGGAAATCGATTCCTGGGAACGCTTCGACGTCGGCGCCCGCTACGCATTCAAGGTCGACGAGAAGAACGTCACCCTGCGGGCCAACATCGAAAACGTGGCAGACAAGCGCTACTGGAGTTCGGCCGGGGCGTCGGATGACAGTGAGGCCGGATTGACGTTGTCGACCCCGCGCACCTACCTGCTTTCCGCAACGGTGGATTTCTAGGCCGAGGTGCCGCTCCAGGGAAGGAGCCGCCTGGGTTCAGATGTCGCGAAACAGATCGTGAGCATCCAGCAGTCGCCAGGCAATTTCGGGGCGTTTTTCCAGCCCACGGCGGATGGCGGCGGGAATCGACTGGCGAATCTTGCGGCACAGGCCGGGCTGGTTCTGGAATTCGATGGCGATGCCGCGCATGGTCCGCACTTCGTTATAGCCAGGCTCGACGCTCAGGCGGATCCCCAGGTTTTCGTACAGGCGTTGCTGCAGGCGCTGGAGTTCGTCGAGGCTCTGGATGTTCTCCAGGCGTTCAAGCAGGCGTTTTTCTTCCTGGCGATTCAAGCAAAGGATGCGCAGGTCGCTGCCAGGCGCTTGCAGCAAGGCATCACGGCCGCAATCGCAGACGCCGGGCGGGCAGGGGGGACGGATCGGAATCGACGCGGTCATGGGCTCCACAAAAATCTGCTGCACAACGAAACAGCGGGCTTATCGCCGGCCCAGGCAATGTGATGCCTGGCGGCATGTGGGTCAAGCCTGTTGGAGGGGCCACTTGTCTGGCGCTGCTGTGGGAGTTTGCTCGTGATAGCGGTGAGTCAGCCTGCACCTTTGTCGGATATGCCGCTGTCATCGCGAGCAAGCTCGCTCCCACAATGGGATCGGAGTACGACCGGAAGAGCCAGGTCGACTATTAGGCCGCCTCGCGAGCAAGCTTTGCTCCCACAGATCTGATGGGTGTACGACCGGGAGAGCCAGGTCGGCTGCAAGGCCGCCTTCGCGAGCAAGCCCGCTCCCACAGTAGAAATGCGGTATCACCAAGAGCCAGGTCGGCTATAAGGCCGCAGCGAGGCTCCGAGTGGTGGGGCAAAGCGCTTTTGGTTACTTTTGGCTGGTCCGGCTCCCGGCTCTTCCAAAAGTGACCCGCCGTAAGGGCGGAACCCTAAGCCGCCATTACTGCAGAAATGGATATGTACTCAGTCAGGCCGCCATCGCGAGCAGGCTCGCTCCCACAGGGGGTTCCATGTCGGACACACCATGTGTATTCGCTGAAATCCAATGTGGGAGCGAGCTTGCTCGCGATGGCGGCAGGTCAGTCGAAAGCGTTACAACCCCAACTCAGACAACCCAGGATGATCATCCGGCCGGCGGCCTAGCGGCCAGCGGAACTTGCGCTCGCTTTCCTTGATCGGCATGTCGTTGATGCAGGCGTAACGGTTGTACATCAGGCCTTGCTCATCGAACTCCCAGTTTTCGTTGCCGTAGGAGCGGAACCAGTTGCCCGAGTCGTCGTGCCATTCGTAGGCATAGCGCACGGCGATGCGGTTATCGGTGAAGGCCCAGAGCTCCTTGATCAGCCGATAATCCAGCTCCTTGGCCCATTTGCGAGTCAGGAACGCCTTGGCTTCCTCGCGGTTATGGGCGAATTCGGCGCGGTTACGCCATTGAGTATCCAGCGTGTAGGCCAGGGATACTTTTTGTGGATCACGAGAGTTCCAGCCGTCTTCGGCCAGGCGAACTTTCTCGATCGCCGATTCACGAGTGAACGGCGGCAACGGCGGACGAACTTCGGAAGAAGCAGACATGGCGGATCTCCAATGAATTGCACAAGGTCCAACAGCTCAGGCGTGTAACAACATCTTCAGCATGTCCTGGGCGTCGTCAGCCGCGCTGTGGTCGCCCATGACCAGCGCCACGGTAATCGCGCCGTCAATCAGAATCAGCAGTTGGCGGGCCAGTGCGTCCGGGTTCTGGACACCTTGTTCGACGCACAGCCGGGTTATGTAATCGAGCAACTTCTGTTTGTGCAGCTTCGCCACCAGGCGGACCGGATCCTGAGGATCGCCGGTTTCGCCACTGGTGTTGATGAAGGCACAGCCGCGGAAACCTTCGCTGTCGAACCAGCCCTTGAGCACGGTGAACAGGTTGAGCAGCCGTGCAGTCGGGGTCGGCGCCTTGTCCACCTCGGTGCTGAACCAGTGCATCCAGCGTTCATCCCGCCGCCTGAGGGCGGCCACGATCAGGTCGTCCTTGTTGGCGAAGTAGCGATAGACACTTTTCCTGGAGACGCCGGCGGTTTTCACCAGAAGGTCCATGCCGGTGGCGGCGATGCCACTTTTATAGATCAACTTTTCAGCGACATCGAGGATGATGTCTCGTGTTTCATTACCAGTGATTTCGTTCATGAAACAAAAGTAGAATGATCGTTCTCCTTGGTCAAGTCTTTTTTCTTGAGGACAGGAAGACCCAAACCCATCCATGGTGTAAGCTCATCCGTTCTTCGGAATCGACCTTTTGCGAGCCCTATGCCGTCGCTTTTCAAACGCTCCCTGCTGCCCAAGCTGCGCAGCTTTGCACTGACCGCCGACGCGGTGACCATCCTCGATGGCGCTGCCCAATTCCGCCGTTGCCTGCTGGAGAAAATCGCCCAGGCCACCCAGCGCATCTACATCGTCGCGTTGTACCTGCAACAGGACGAGGCCGGCCAGGAAATCCTCGATGCCTTGCATGCCGCCAAGGCCGCGCGCCCGGAACTGGATGTGGTCGTGGTGGTGGACTGGCTGCGGGCCCAGCGCGGGCTGATCGGCGCCAAGAAGCAGCCGGGCAACTCGGCGTGGTACCAGGAACAGACTCGCACCCATGCCAGCGAAGTGCCGATCTACGGCGTGCCGGTGCAGACCCGCGAGCTGTTCGGCGTGCTGCACTTGAAAGGCTTCGTGATTGACGACTGTGTGCTCTACAGCGGCGCCAGCCTGAATAACGTCTACCTGCACAAGTTCGACAAGTACCGCTACGACCGCTATCACCTGCTGCAGAACACGGCACTGGCCGATTCGATGCATCACCTGGTGCAGCACGGCCTGGTCACCTCCAGGGCCGTGCACCGCCTGGATCTGCCGAACCTGCCCAGCACCCGCAGTTTGCGCAAGGACATCGGCGATTTGCGCAGTCGCCTCAAGTACGCGACCTATGACACCAGCGTTGGCAGCCTCGACAAGAGCGGCCTGTCGGTAAGCCCGTTGCTGGGGGTGGGCAAGAACAATCCGCTGAGCCGGGTGATCGGCGAACTGATCGCCAGCAGCCGCCTGCAACTGACCATTTGCACACCGTATTTCAACCTGCCCCTGGCGGTGACCCGGGAGCTCAATCGCGCCCTGGCCCGCGGGGTCAAGATCGACATAATCGTCGGCGACAAGACCGCCAACGACTTCTACATTCCGCCAAGCGAGCCGTTCAAGATCATCGCGGCGCTGCCATACCTCTACGAAATCAGCTTGCGGCGCTTCGCCAAACGCCATCAGCGCGCTATCGACAGCGGCCAATTGAACCTGCACCTGTGGCGTGACGGGGACAACACCTATCACCTCAAGGGCATGTGGATCGACGAGCGCTACACCTTGCTGACCGGTAATAACCTCAACCCGCGGGCCTTTCGCCTGGACCTGGAAAACGCGCTGTTGCTGGACGACCCCAAGGGCGAGTTGCTGGCGCCGCGCCAGGCCGAGCTTGAACAGATCTACCGCCACACCCGCCGGATCGAACGTTACCTGGACCTGGAAACCCTGCCGGATTACCCCGACGCCGTGGCCAGGTTCCTGAAGCGGGTCAGCCGGGTGCGGATAGAACGGCTGCTTTACCGGATCCTGTGAACACCCGCGCCATGTCGAAAAAAGACACCATCTCCATCCAGTTGGTGCGAGAGGCGCTGCTGCAAAGCTGCGCCCCCGGAGCGGCTACCGATGAGGTCCTGAACAAGGTAGGCATAGACCCTGCGTTGCTCGACGACACCCAGGCGCGGGTGCCGGCCCATGCCTATGCGCGGCTCTGGCGTTTGCTCGCCCGGCGTCTGGATGACGAGTTTTTTGGCATGGACCCGCGCAAGCTCAAGTCCGGCAGCCTGGCGTTTCTCTGTCAGTGCGCCATGGCCCAGCCCACGCTGGCGAGCGGCTTGACGGCGGGGCTGGGGTTTCTGTCGCTGATGCTCGAACATCTGCCGGCCCAGTGGATGCGCCAGCAAAGCCTGGCGGAGATCGTGCTGCTGGAAGACGATCAGGAACCGCGCCGGGCCTTTACCTATTTCACCTATTGGATGATCGTCCATGGCGTGGCCTGCTGGCTGGCCGGGCGGCGCATTCCCATTCTTTCCGTCGAACTGCGTTGCCCGGCACCGGATTTCTGCGACGACTATCGGGTGATGTTCTCCCAGAACCTGCGTTTTGACCGGCCGCGCACCCGGATGATTATCGCGGCTGAATGCCTCGACCTGCCGATCAGGCGCAACGCTGATGAGCTCAAGCGCTTCTTGGCCCAGGCCCCGGCCAACATCCTGGTCAAATACCGCAACCCGCAAAGCCTGGCCAGCCGTATCCGGCACGACCTGCGGCAGTTGCCTGCCGAACAGTGGCCGGAAACCGAGGCGCTGGCCCAGCAGTTGTGCGTGTCCGCGTCCACCCTGCGCCGCCGCCTGGCGGAGGAGGGCCAGACTTACCAGGGCCTCAAGGACAGCGTGCGCAAGGATCTGGCAATCACCTGGCTGGCCGAGCCCTCCATCAGTTTCGTCGAAATCGCCTCGCGCCTGGGTTTTGCCGATGCCAGCTCCTTCTACAAGGCGTTTCGCAAATGGTCCGGCTCCAACCCCGGGCATTATCGCAGCCTGATTCTCAACGACCCTGATTGACCCATCGGGTGGCCTCCAATCTTGTGCCTGCCCAAGTCCCCTTGTGGGAGCGAGCTTGCTCGCGATAGCGGTGGCCCAGCCACCTCTTCATTGACTATCAGGCCCTCATCGCGAGCAAGCTCGCTCCCCCAGGGTTCGATCGCGTCATTTACCGCTCATAAAACCGTCATCTATGTTTGATATAAGCCTCTGCAGGTGCCGGAAAAGCCAGGCCATCCATCAGAGTAATGTATGCAAGTGACCGTTTTGGGTAGCGATTGTGTCGGTTTGCAAGTCAGGTCCTGTCACGCCGTTGGGAAAGGTCCGCAAGGACGAGACGTATGAAAGTACTCGTCACCGGCGTCGCAGGGTTCATCGGATTTCATACCGCCAAGCGGCTGTGCAGCGATGGCCATCAGGTCATTGGCATCGACAACCTCAACAGCTACTACAGCGTCGAGCTGAAACAGGCACGACTGGCTCAGTTGACCGAATGCCGCGATTTCCGCTTTCAGTTGCTGGATGTGGCAGACAAGCAGGCGCTGTTGGAGTTGTTTGCCGAACATGCCTTCGACCAAGTCGTTCACCTCGCGGCCCAAGCCGGCGTGCGTTATTCCATCGACAACCCGGACGTTTATGCGCAAAGCAACCTGGTAGGTTTCCTCAACATATTGGAAGCCTGCCGCGCCCATCGGCCGGCGCACCTGATCTTCGCCTCAAGCAGCTCGGTGTATGGCTTGAATGACCGCCTGCCATACGCCACGACCGACCCCGTCGATCGGCCCGTATCGTTCTATGCGGCGACCAAGCGCGCCAATGAACTGATGGCCCACGCTTACTCGCATCTCTATGGAATTCCCACCACCGGCCTGCGGTTTTTCACCGTGTATGGGCCTTGGGGACGGCCCGACATGGCGCCGTTCAAATTCACCGATGCCATCCTCAACGGTCGCACCATCGACGTTTACAACGACGGTGCGATGTCTCGCGATTTCACCTATATCGACGACATCGTCGAGGGCCTCGTGCGGCTGATACCGCTGCCGCCGACCGATGAGACGGGCGTGCGCAACAAGGTCTACAACATCGGTTTCGGCTCACCGGTGAAGCTTTTGCAGTTTATCGAGTGCATTGAAGAAGCGCTGGGCATCCGCGCGATAAAGAATTTCTTGCCGTTGCAATCGGGCGACGTGGTCAACACGTGGGCGGACACTCGTGAATTGGAGGAGCGGGTGGGGTTTCGCCCACAGGTCGCAGTGCCGGTCGGTGTGCAGTCGTTTGTCGATTGGTACCGCGACTATTACGCCGTCTAACCCCTCATTTCCCAGCATCTTTTCTGGAGCATCATGCACGAAACCCCTTATGTGTCGGTCCTGATTCCGGCCAAAAACGAGGCAGGCAATCTCATCCCACTTCTCGAAGAAGTGCGCACGGCGTTGGCCAATGAGAACTTTGAGGTCATCGTGGTGGACGATGGGAGCACCGACGCCACCGCCGCTGAGTTAAGAACCTTACAAGGCAGTGGCTACCAGCAATTGCGGGTGCTCAGCCACACCCGTTCCCTCGGCCAGAGCACCTCGATCTACCACGCCGCTGAAGTGGCACGCGGGCATTGGTTGGCAACCCTGGACGGCGACGGTCAGAACGATCCGGCCGATCTGCCGAAAATGCTCGACCTGGTGCGCGGCTCCGAAGGCACCCCCGCGGGCGTCAAGCTGGTGGCAGGGCATCGCGTCAACCGCCGGGACACGGCGAGCAAGCGTTGGGCCTCGCGATTTGCCAACAAACTGCGCGCCAGCCTGCTCAAGGACCAGACGCCCGACACCGGTTGCGGCATCAAGCTGATCGAGCGCGAGGCGTTTCTGCGCCTGCCGTATTTCGATCACATGCACCGTTTTATCCCGGCGCTGATCCGCCGTCACAACGGCCGAATGCTGGTTCAACCGGTCAATCACCGTGAGCGCGGGGCCGGGGTGTCCAACTACGGCAATCTGGACCGGGCGCTGGTGGGCATTGTCGATCTGTTCGGGGTGTGGTGGCTGATCAAGCGCACCCGCCTGGATGTCAACGCACAAGAAACCGAGGTTTGAAATGGGCAGAGAATCGTTGTGGTTGGCCGTTGGCTTCGGTGGTCAATTGGCATTCACCGGGCGTTTTGCCCTGCAATGGCTGTACAGCGAATACAAGAAGCGCAGCATGATTCCCGTTGGCTTCTGGTACCTGAGCATCATCGGTAGCGCGCTGTTGCTGGCCTATGCCATTTACCGCGAAGACCCGGTGTTCATTGTCGGCCAGTCTTTCGGCTTTATCGTTTACCTGCGCAATTTACAGTTGATCGCCAAGCATCATGAGCAGGAAAACCCCGAACTGACCAAGAAGGGCTGAACCGGTGCGGATACGATTATCTTCCTCGCGGCTCGAGCTCCTGGCGTTGGTGGTATTGGCCTTGATCATAGTGGGCGCTGGCCTTGGCTGGCGCCAACCGATGAACGTCGATGAGGAGCGCTTCCTTGGCGTTGCCCTGGAGATGCTGCAGAACGGCTCATGGTTCATTCCCCATCGCGCCGGTGAAATCTACGCCGACAAACCGCCGCTGTTCATGTGGACGGTGGCGCTGTTCGTGCAACTGACCCACCTGCCCAAAGTTGCCCTGTACTTGCCCGCGCTGCTGGCAGGCGCCGTCACCACCGCGTGCCTGTATGACCTGGGCCGACGCTTGTGGGGACGGCGCGTGGGGGTGATCGCGGCGCTCTTGTTTCTCGCGACCTACCAGACCTACAGCATCCTGCGCACCGGGCAGATCGATGGTTTCCTTGCGCTCTGGACCATCCTGGGGATCTATGGCTTGTGCCGGCACGTGTTGCTCGGCCCGGCCTGGCGTTGGTACTACGTGGCCTGTGCGGCGATGGGGTTCGGGATCATCAGCAAAGGCGTGGGTTTTCTGCCGGTGCTGATGCTGATTCCCTACGCCTATGCGCTGCGCAAAGGTTGGAAAGGGGTGGTGGCCATGCCTGGCCAGGCAGGACGCTGGTGGCTGGGGCTGGTCGTAGCATTGGCCGCCATTGCGTTATGGCTGGGGCCCTTGCTGATGATTGTCGCGCAGGGCAGTGCCGACAGCCTGGCGTACGCCCAGGAAATCCTGTTCAAGCAGACCGCTGGGCGTTATGCCAACGCATGGGAACACCGCGAACCTTTCTGGTACTTCTTCGTCCAGGTGATTCCGAAGTACTGGCTGCCGATTGTGTTCATGCTCCCCTGGCTGGTGCCGGCCTGGCGCAGACAATTGCTCAAGCATGACGGTCGGGTGCTGGTGCTGCTCGGTTGGGTACTGCTGGTGTTGGTGTTCTTTAGCCTGAGCAGCGGCAAACGCAAGTTGTATATCTTTCCCGCGTTACCCGCGTTGATTCTGGTGGTGGCGCCGCTTGTGCCGTGGCTGCTACGCCGCTGGTTTGGCGCGCGCCCAAGGGGCAGGGCGGTCTTCAATGTGCTGGTTGCGCTGTGGTTGTGTGCCTGGTTTGTGCGCGGCTTCGTCGAGCCCCACAAGGAAGGCATCAACCCCCACCAGACCTTGATGCGCGATGTCGCCGGAATGACTGCAAATGCCGAGTTGGTGCTCGTGGGTTGGCGTGAGGGCCATTGGCTGTTCGCCCAGCAACCCATCGTGCATTTCGGCTTTTATAACGGCAACTCCCTGGAACAATCCGCCACCTGGCTACGCAGCCACCCGCAGGCCTTCGCCCTGGTGCCCGCTCGGGACCTGGCCCGCTGTTACGACCCGCAAAAAGCTCGCCGGGTCGGCAATACCTCAAGGGCCGAGTGGTTCCTGGTGGGGGTTGATGCGGACAACCAGCGCTGCCAGTCGCCAACGCCGGAGAAGGTGTATTCGTTTGCCTGGCAGCAGCCCTTGTAGCGGCTGAACTGCCGCCATCGCGAGCAAGCTCGCTCCCACATTGGTGCTTGGGTGGTCACAAAATCGAGGTCCATCACAAATCCCCTGTGGGAGCGAGCTTGCTCGCGATGAGTGCCTAAACAACACCACATCCCTGAACCATGGCCAAACCAGTCAAGCAACTTGAAAGCTTTGACCATTGCCGCCACAGCCCTTCGGCGCGAGTATTTGCCTGCTATTCACGGTTCCCCCAACCAATAAAAACCACAGAGGGATGCTGGTCATGCGCGATTATTCGTCCGCCACTTCGCAGTTCGATTACCTGCACACCGTCAACACTGCACTGCACGGCTCGCTCGAGGCGCTCAATGCCTGCGTAGAGTGTTGCGACCGGCATGCGTTGCCAGGGCGCATCGCCTTGTTCTGGGAGGGCCGTGACGGCAGCGATGCAACTTGGACTTACCGTGACCTGCAGGACAACGCCGCGCGGTTCGCCAATTTCCTGCGCGCCCAAGGCATCGGCAAGGGCGACAAAGTGGCCGGTCTGTTGCCGCGCACCGCTGAACTGCTGATCGTGGTGCTCGCCACCTGGCGCATTGGGGCAGTGTATCAACCGTTGTTCACCGCATTCGGGCCCAAGGCCATCGAGCACCGCCTCGGCAGTTCTGGAGCGCGCTTGGTCGTCACCGATGCGGTCAACCGTCCCAAGCTCGACGAAGTCGCCGGTTGTCCCACCATCGTCACGGTCGGCGGCGAAAAGGGCCAGGGCATCGTGCGTGGCGACTACAGTTTCTGGTCCGAGGTGGCGAACCACTCCAGCCAGTGCGAACCGCTGATGCTCACCGGCGAAGACCCGTTCCTGCTGATGTTCACCTCCGGCACCACAGGACCTGCCAAGGCGCTGTCGGTGCCACTCAAGGCCATCGTTGCGTTCCAGAACTACACCCGTGACGCGGTAGACCTGCGTCCCGAAGACGCCTTCTGGAACGTCGCCGACCCGGGCTGGGCCTACGGCATCTATTTTGGCGTGACCGGGCCGCTGGCCATGGGGCATCCGATTACCTTCTACGATGGCCCGTTCACCCTGGAAAGCACCTGCCGGGTCATCAACAAATACGGCATCACCAACCTCACCGGCTCGCCCACGGCCTATCGCCTGTTGATTGCCGGTGGCGAGCAGTTTGCCCGCTCGATCAAGGGCAAGCTGCGCATCGTCAGCAGCGCCGGTGAGCCATTGAACCCGGAGGTGATCCGTTGGTTCGCCGACAACCTGAACGTGGTGATCCACGACCATTACGGCCAGACCGAACTGGGCATGGTGCTGTGCAACCACCATGGGCTGGAACACCCGGTGCACCTGGGCGCGGCCGGCTTTGCTTCGCCAGGCCATCGGATCGTGGTGCTGGATGAAAACCAGCGCGAGCTGGGCGTAGGCCAGCCGGGCATTCTCGCACTGGACCGCAGCCAGTCGCCCATGTGCTGGTTCGCCGGTTACGAAGGCGGGCCGACCAAGGCCTTCGTCGGTGACTACTACTTGAGCGGCGATACCGTGGAGCTGAACCCGGACGGCAGCATCAGTTTCGTAGGCCGCAGCGACGACGTGATTACCACGTCCGGCTACCGGGTCGGTCCGTTCGACGTGGAAAGCGCGCTGATCGAACACGCGGCGGTGGTGGAAGCGGCGGTGATCGGCAAGCCTGATCCGGAACGCACCGAGCTGGTGAAGGCCTTCGTGGTACTCAGCGCGCAGTACCGTGCCTCTGCGGAACTGGCCGAAGAATTGCGCCAGCACGTGCGCAAGCGCCTGGCGGCCCATGCCTATCCCCGTGAAATCGAATTTGTCAGCGACTTGCCGAAAACCCCAAGCGGCAAGTTGCAGCGCTTTATCTTGCGCAACCAGGAAATCGCCAAAGCTCAAGAGGCTGCGGCGCAGAACGTTTCAGCTTGAATCCAAGGAAACCATGATGCAGATCGACAACAAGATTTTTCTCGTCAGCGGCGGTGCTTCCGGCCTCGGCGCGGCCACCGGCGAAATGCTGGTCAAGGCCGGTGCCAAAGTGATGCTGGTGGACCTCAACGCCGACGCCGTGGCCGCCCAGGCGCAAAAACTGGGCTGCCAGAGCGTGGTGGCCGACATCAGTAACGAAGCGGCGGCTGAAGCGGCGGTCAAGGCCACGGTCGATGCGTTCGGTGGTCTCAATGGTCTGGTGAACTGCGCCGGTATCGTGCGCGGCGAGAAGATCCTCGGCAAGAACGGTCCCCACGCGCTGGCCAGCTTCAGCCAGGTGATCAACGTCAATCTGATCGGCAGCTTCAACCTGCTGCGCCTGGCGGCTGCGGCCATTGCCGAAACCGAGGCAGACGCCGACGGCGAGCGCGGGGTGATCATCAATACCGCGTCGGTGGCGGCCTTCGATGGACAGATCGGCCAGGCGGCTTACGCTGCATCCAAAGGCGCCATCGCCAGCCTGACATTGCCGGCCGCCCGCGAGCTGTCGCGTTTTGGCATCCGGGTGATGACCATTGCGCCAGGGATTTTCGAGACCCCGATGATGGCCGGCATGACCCCGGAAGTCCGTGATTCCCTGGCCGCCGGCGTGCCGTTTCCGCCGCGCCTTGGGAAACCTTCCGAGTATGCGGCGCTGGTCAGGCATATCATTGAGAACAGCATGCTCAACGGCGAGGTGATCCGTCTCGACGGTGCCTTGCGTATGGCAGCCAAATAATCAGGAGGATTCATGATGTCCAACGATCCTATTGTCATCGTCAGCGCCGTCCGTACACCCATGGGCGGCTTCCAGGGCGAACTGAAAAGCCTCAGCGCCCCGCAGTTGGGTGCCGCCGCCATCAAGGCCGCCGTGGAGCGTGCCGGCATCGCACCCGACGCGGTTGAAGAAGTGCTGTTCGGTTGCGTGCTCGCCGCCGGCCTGGGCCAGGCACCGGCGCGTCAGGCCGCGCTGGGTGCCGGCCTCGACAAGTCGACCCGCTGCACCACGCTCAACAAGATGTGTGGCTCGGGCATGGAAGCGGCGATCCTCGCCCATGACATGCTCATCGCCGGCAGCGCCGAAGTGGTGGTGGCCGGCGGCATGGAAAGCATGTCCAACGCGCCGTACCTGCTCGATCGGGCCCGCAGCGGTTACCGGATGGGCCATGGCCGGGTGCTCGACCACATGTTCCTCGACGGCCTGGAAGACGCCTACGACAAAGGTCGGCTGATGGGCACCTTCGCCGAAGATTGCGCCGAGGCCAATGGCTTCAGTCGCGAGGCCCAGGATGCCTTCGCCATTGCGTCCACCACCCGCGCCCAGCAGGCGATCAAGGACGGCAGTTTCGATGCCGAGATCGTGCCGTTGCAGGTCATGGTCGGCAAGGAACAAGTGACCGTGCGCCACGACGAGCAGCCACCCAAGGCTCGGATCGACAAGATCGCCTCGCTCAAGCCGGCATTCCGCGAGGGCGGCACGGTGACGGCGGCCAATTCCAGTTCCATTTCCGATGGTGCCGCGGCGCTGGTGCTGATGCGCCAGAGCCAGGCCGTCCAGCGTGGCCTCAAGCCCCTGGCAGTGATTCACGGTCACGCGGCGTTTGCCGATACCCCGAGCCTGTTTCCCACCGCACCGATTGGCGCCGTGAAGAAGCTGATGCAAAAGACCGGTTGGTCGCTGGATCAAGTCGACCTGTTCGAAGTCAACGAAGCCTTTGCCGTGGTGAGTCTGGTGACCATGGACAAGCTGGAGATTGCCCATGACAAGGTCAACGTCCACGGCGGTGCCTGTGCGCTGGGCCACCCGATTGGCGCGTCTGGCGCACGGATCCTGGTGACCCTGCTGTCGGCGTTGCGCCAGAAGGGGCTCAAGCGCGGCGTCGCGGCCATTTGCATCGGCGGCGGCGAAGCCACGGCCATGGCCGTCGAATGCCTGTATTAAGGAATCACCATGCTCCCGACTGAAGAACAGACCCAAATCCGCGACATGGCTCGGCAATTCGCCGAGGAACGCTTGAAACCGTTCGCCGCCGAATGGGACCGCGAGCACCGTTTTCCCCGGGAAGCCATCGATGAAATGGCCGAACTGGGCTTCTTCGGCATGCTGGTGCCGGAGCAGTGGGGTGGTTGTGACACCGGTTACCTGGCCTACGCGATGACCCTGGAAGAAGTCGCCGCCGGCGACGGCGCATGCTCGACCATCATGAGCGTGCACAACTCGGTGGGTTGCGTGCCGATCCTCAAGTTCGGCAACGATGAGCAGAAGGCGAAATTCCTCACGCCCCTGGCCAGTGGCGCGATGCTTGGCGCCTTCGCCCTGACCGAGCCCCAGGCCGGTTCGGACGCCAGCAGCCTCAAGACGCGGGCGCGGCTGGAGGGTGATCATTACGTGCTCAACGGTTGCAAGCAGTTCATCACGTCTGGGCAGAATGCCGGGGTGGTGATCGTGTTCGCGGTGACCGATCCGAGCGCCGGCAAGCGTGGCATCAGTGCGTTCATCGTGCCGACCGATTCGCCGGGCTACAGCGTGGCCCGGGTCGAAGACAAACTCGGCCAACACGCTTCCGACACCTGCCAGATCCTCTTCGAGGATTTGAAGGTGCCAGTGGGCAATCGCCTGGGGGAGGAGGGCGAGGGCTACAAGATCGCCCTGGCGAACCTGGAAGGCGGGCGCGTGGGCATCGCTGCGCAAGCGGTGGGCATGGCCCGCGCGGCGTTCGAGGCGGCCCGGGACTATGCGCGGGAGCGCTCCAGTTTCGGCAAGCCGATCATCGAGCACCAGGCCGTGGCGTTCCGCCTGGCCGACATGGCGACCCAGATCGCCGTGGCCCGGCAAATGGTGCACTACGCCGCCGCCCTGCGAGACAGTGGCCAACCGGCGCTGGTGGAGGCCTCCATGGCCAAGCTGTTCGCCTCGGAAATGGCTGAAAAGGTCTGCTCCATGGCGTTGCAGACCCTGGGCGGCTACGGTTACCTCAACGACTTCCCGCTGGAGCGCATCTACCGCGACGTGCGAGTCTGCCAGATCTACGAAGGCACCAGCGACATTCAGCGCATGGTCATTTCGCGCAATCTTTGAACAGGAGTCCTGCATGAGCTACGAAACGATTTTATTGGAGATCAAGGACCGCGTCGGCCTGATCACCCTCAACCGTCCCCAGGCATTGAACGCCTTGAATGCGCAGATCGTCAGCGAACTGAACCAGGCGCTGGACAGCCTGGAGGCTGATCCGAAGATTGGCTGCATCGTGCTGACCGGCTCGAAAAAAGCCTTTGCCGCCGGTGCCGACATCAAGGAAATGGCCGAGCTGACCTACCCGCAGATCTACCTGGACGACCTGTTCAGCGACAGCGACCGCGTGGCCAACCGTCGCAAGCCGATCATCGCGGCGGTGAACGGTTTTGCCTTGGGCGGGGGGTGTGAGCTGGCGTTGATGTGCGACTTCATCCTGGCAGGCGACAACGCCAAGTTCGGCCAGCCGGAGGTCAACCTCGGCGTGCTGCCAGGCATGGGCGGCACCCAACGCCTGACCCGCGCGGTGGGCAAGGCCAAGGCCATGGAAATGTGCCTGACCGGGCGCTTCATCGATGCGGTGGAAGCCGAACGCTGCGGCATCGTCGCGCGGATCCTACCGGCCGATGAGCTGCTGGACGAGGCGCTTAAAACTGCAGCGTTGATCGCCTCCAAGTCGGTGCCCATCAGCATGATGGTCAAGGAAAGCGTCAACCGCGCCTTTGAGGTCAGCCTGTCCGAAGGCGTGCGCTTCGAGCGGCGGGTATTCCATGCGGCGTTTGCGACGCAGGATCAGAAGGAAGGCATGGCGGCATTCGTGGCCAAGCGTGCGGCGGAGTTCCAGGACAAGTAACGCGGCGGTCTCACTGACGCCATCGCGAGCAAGCTCGCTCCCACAGTGGATCTGGGCTGTACGCAGTATCTGTGTACACCACTGAACCCTGTGGGAGCTGGGCTTGCCCGCGATGGCGGCGGTACATTCAGCCTATAAATGGCTGATACACCGCTATCGCGGGCAAGCCTTGTTCCCACAAGTATTCTGTTTGCAGCGTAGATTCAGTGGGAGCAAAGCTTGCTCGCGATGCTTTTCCTGCCGTTACACCAGGTAGTGCTTCAGCTCCCGGGCAATCACCATCCGCTGTATCTCGCTCGACCCTTCATAAATCTGGGTAATCCGCGCATCGCGGTAGTAGCGCTCTACCGGATAATCCTCGAGATACCCATACCCACCATGAATCTGTATCGCCGAGGAGCAGACTTTCTCGGCCATTTCCGAGGCAAACAGCTTGGCCTGGGAGGCTTCTGACAGGCACGGCTTGCCCGCGCTGCGAAGGCGGGCGGCGTGGAGGATGAGCAGGCGGGTGGCGTTGATGCGGGTGTGCATGTCGGCCAGCAGGTTGGCGATGCTCTGGTGCTCGATGATCGGCTTGTCGAACTGAACCCGATCGCGCGCGTAAGCCAGCGCCGCTTCAAAGGCCGCACGGGCGATGCCCAAGGCTTGTGCGGCGATGCCGATGCGGCCGCCTTCCAGGTTGGACAGGGCGATGGCCAGGCCTTTACCGCGAGCCCCCAACAGATTGGCCTCGGGGATGGTGCAGTTGCTCAAGGTGACCGCGCAGGTGTCCGAGGCGCGGATGCCCATTTTGTGTTCGGTGCGATCAACGATGAAACCCGGCGTATCGGTGGGCACCAGGAACGCCGAAATGCCTTTCTTGCCCAGTTCCGGGTCCGTCACGGCAAACACGATCGCCAGTTTGGCTCGCTTGCCATTGCTGACGAACTGCTTGGCACCGTTGATAACCCACTGGCCATCGCGCAATTCGGCCCGGGTGCGAAGGTTGTGGGCTTCGGAGCCGGCCTGGGGCTCGGTCAGGCAGAAGCAACCAATGGCCTGGCCACTGGCGAGGTCGGCCAACCACGTCTGCTTTTGTTCGTCGGTGCCGAAATTCAGCACAGGCCCGCAACCCACCGAATTGTGAATGCTCATCAGTGCGCCGGTAGCACCGTCGCCTGCGGAGATTTCCTCCACGGCCAGGGCATAGGCGACGTAATCGACGTAGGTACCGCCCCATTCTTCCGGCACCACCATCCCCAACAGGCCCAGCTCACCCATCTTCGCCACCAGGCCGTCGTCAATCCAGCCGGCCTTTTCCCACGCCTGGGCATGGGGAGCGATTTCACCACGGGCGAAGTCCCGGGCCATGTCGCGGATCATCACTTGTTCTTCGGTCAGTTCGAGGTCATGCATGGCTCAGTTCCCGTGGTCGTCGAAGCCGTCGAAGAAGCTCGCCACATGGTCGGCGTCCAGCGCCTCCAGGGTCGGCGGGTTCCAACGCGGGTTCTTGTCTTTGTCGATCAGCAAGGCGCGCACGCCTTCGATCAGGTCACCGCGTTCGAACCATTGCTGATCCAGATGCAGTTCCAGGGCAAAACATTCTTCCAGGCTCAAATGCCGACCGCGCCGCAGCATTTCCAGGGTCACGGCCATGGCCAGGGGAGAGCGGCTGTCCAGCAGGTCGGCGGTCTTTATTGCCCATTCGTGGCTGTTGGCGACGGTGACCTGGCGCAACTGCTCGACCATGCTCGGCACGTCGGGCAGGCCAAAGAAATGGTCGATGGCTGGCCGCAAATCGGCCAGGGGCGGGGCAGGCAGCTGTTGCACACCAAGCTTGGCCAGCAGGCTCTGCAGGTCCTTGAGTGGTGTATCACCCCACTCCAGGCGATCGAGGCGCGCATCGAGCTGTTCAAGCTTGCGACTGTCCAGATACCAGTCGGCCAGCCCGCAATACAAGGCGTCAGACGCACGGATCTGCACGCCGCTGACGCCCAGGTAGATACCCAGTTCGCCAGGAATGCGCGGCAGGAAGTAACTGCCGCCCACGTCCGGGAAATACCCGATGCCGACTTCCGGCATGCCCAGGCGGCTGCGCTCGGTGACCACCCGCAGGTCGGCACCTTGTGCCAGCCCCATGCCGCCGCCCAGCACGAAGCCGTCCATCAAGGCGACGATCGGTTTGCGGTAGTGATGAATCGTCAGGTCGAGGGCGTATTCCTCGACGAAGAAATCTTCGTGCAGGGTGTCGCCCTGCTTGTGGCTGTCGTACAACGAACGGATATCACCGCCGGCGCAAAACGCCTTCTCGCCGGCGCCACGTAGCACCACGGCGCGGATCTGTGGGTCGAGGGCCCAGGTATCGAGTTGTTGCTGCAAGCTGCGCACCATGCCCAGGGTGAGGGCATTGAGGCCGGCGGGGCGGTTCAGGGTCAAATGGCCAATGTGATTGCGAACTTCGACCAGCACCTCATAGGCCGCGGTTTCGATGGTTCCCGCAGCGTGTGATGAAACCTGAGCTGTCATCGCTAACTCCCTGCTTTTATTCTTCTTTATGAATTGTGTCGCGCGTACCCATTCAGGATCGTACCAGTGCAAATTTGCATTGCACAACCGGGATACGTGCAGGTCCTTTCTGCATATTTATAGCAGCCACAGGCTCAACCGCGACTAGAGAGAACCTCCGCGATGCTGCGACGCTTGGCATTTCGCTCGCTGACGTGGATCAATTGCTCAAGATCTTCCGGTGTGACGTCAAAGAATGCTTCCATTTCCGCCAGGGCCAGTTTCAGGTCTTCGGCCGTGATCGCCTGGCGGTCGACGGGAGGGTGGTCAGCCGGTATGACGGCCAGCGGTTCGCTGGCACGCCTGGGATAGCGCACCCGCGTCAGGTTGTTGTAGGCCAGCGCAAAGGCCAGCAGCCCGGAGCCGGCCAGCATCGCCGCACCAACGGCTTGCCAGTCCAAGGCAATGATAGACGGGGCCGCCAGCACCAGCGTCGCCGCCAGGGCGCCTGCCGGCGGATGCAGGCAACGCAGCCAGCACATCAACACCAGCGCCATGCCCGCCGCCAGGCAGGCGCTACCCAGCGTGCGGCCCAATACATGGGCCACCAGCAGCGCGACGACCGACGCACACAGATAACCGCCGACAATCGACCAGGGCTGGGCGAGGGCGCCCGATGACACTGCAAACAACAGCACCGCTGAGGCGCCGAGGGGGCCGATGAGGTGTTGCGCCACCTCAAGGCCAAATACCTGCCCGCAAAGCCAGACACTGAACATCGTCCCCAGCGCCATGCCGATGGCGGCGCGGCTCCATTCGGTGGGACGGGTATTGATAGCAGCGGGGAACCAGCGAGAAAGCATTAAGCGAAAATCCAGAAAACGAACAAAAAAAGGGGCTTACGGGAAAGTCCCAGAAAGCCCTTTAAGTGTTCCAACAGTTGGGGGAGGAACGGCGCACAGTGTGCCGTTCACGACCCCTGCTGACAAATTCATATTAATGCTGGTTGAGTGCATTAATTTTGAGGTAACGCCACAGTTCACGCGCTTCTCGAAGCTGGGAACCACGTTTGCTGGGCGATAGGCAGGTTGCGCGACTGCCCGCGACCCATCGGGAAATAGGTGAAACCCTTGTCGGCCATGCGCTCCGGATCGAACAGGTTACGACCGTCAAAAATCACCGGGGCCTTGAGCCGTTGCTGGATCAGGTCGAAGTCCGGCGCCTTGAAGGGCTGCCATTCGGTACAGATGACCAACGCGTCGGCTCCCGGCAACACCGATTCCGGCGTGCCCATCAGCATGAGTCGGGGCTCGTCGGGGTAGAGCAATTGCGTCTGCTGCATCGCCTCCGGGTCGAACGCGCGGACGCTGGCACCCGCGGCCCAAAGCGATTCCAGCAAGGTGCGGCTCGGTGCGTCGCGCATGTCGTCGGTGTTGGGCTTGAAGGCCAGGCCCCACAGGGCGAAGGTCTTGCCGCGCAGGTCGCCCTGGTAGAACGCATTGATCCGCTCGAACAGCTTGTGTTTCTGCCGCCCGTTGATGGCTTCCACCGCTTGCAGCAGGTCGCTGGAGCAATGAGCCTGCTCGGCCGTGTGGATCAGGGCTCGCATGTCCTTGGGAAAGCACGAGCCACCGTAGCCGCATCCCGGGTAAATGAAGTGATAGCCAATGCGCGAGTCGGCGCCGATGCCCAGGCGCACGGACTCGATGTCGGCCCCCAGGTGCTCGGCCAGTTCGGCGATCTGGTTGATAAAACTGATCTTGGTCGCCAGCATGCCGTTGGCGGCGTATTTGGTCAGCTCGGCGCTGCGCAGGTCCATGAACAGGACCCGGTCGTGGTTGCGGTTGAACGGGGCATACAGGTCGCGCATGGTTTCGCGCACTTCATCGCGTTCGCAGCCGATCACGATGCGATCCGGACGACGGCAATCGGCGACCGCCGAGCCTTCCTTGAGAAATTCGGGGTTGGAGACAATATCGAACTGCAGCAGGCGACTGGCCTTGAGCAGGCATTTGTCGATGTGCGCCCGCAGAACGTCGCCGGTGCCCACCGGCACGGTGGACTTCTCCACCACAATGAGCGGTTGCTCGCGGTAGCGGGCGACGGCCTCGCCGACGGCCAGAACCTGGCTCAGATCGGCGCTGCCATCGTCCCGGGAAGGCGTGCCCACTGCGATAAACAGTACCTGGCCGTGCTGCACGGCGAGCTGTTCGTCGCAGGTGAAATGCAAACGGCCAGCCTCCAGGCCTTCACGCACCAGCGCGGCCAGGCCAGGCTCGTAAATGCTCACTTGGCCTTGGCGCAGGCTGTCGACCTTGCGCTCATCGATGTCCATGCACACCACGTCATGGCCCACTTCGGCCAACACGGCGGCTTGCACCAAGCCTACGTAACCACTTCCGAATACACTGATTTTCATGGCGAACTCCCTGGATCGTTCCGAGCGGGCGACATGCACAACCAGCCATTCGCCGCCGTGCGCTCGGTCCAGAATAAGTCGGGGATGTTGCAGTTCACTTACAGTCCGCCACCGCATTCGTTTTCAGCGGAAGAAAGTAGGCAGCCCATCCGGCTGCCAGCAGCGCCAGGTTCGCGCCATCGCGCAGCAGCAGGCGCCCCGTGGCCCGTCCAAGTTGCCGGGTGCTGACGCGGCCGCGGGCAACGTCCAGGCGAGCAAAACCGTGCAGATGCCGCAGGACATCGAAGGTCATCAGCGCCGATGCGGCCAAAAAATAGAAAATCCGCTGCCAATAGGGAACACCCAGCGCCTGGAGCAGATCGGTGGTGACGTGCTGATGAGCCACTTCTTCGGCGCAGTGCCAGCGCCACAGGCGTGTTTGCGGGGAGGCGCTGGTAGACAGCAGCCCGCCGCTGCGCAAAGCGATCCGCGAGGTGACGGCCGTCACATGCTCGAACGCCGCGGCCAGGGACAGCTGCGCATGGAGTGACAGTTTGGCGCGCAGGGCATCGAGGTCCTTTTCGATCTCGCGTTCGTATTTCTTGACTTCAAAACCCTGCTTTTCCAGTTGTTGGTTGTAGAGACGATGGGCTCGCTGGTGGGCGCGCTCCTCGGCCACGAAGTCGCGCGACTGGTCAGCCAGTGTCGAGGTTGGCGGCAACTGCAAAGCGGATGATTCCACCACAGAAATCACGAATTGTTCGCCGGCAGGAAGCAGCACCGAAAAGGCATCGAACAGGTAGGTCCTGATCGGTGTGTCGTTCCAGAAGGGCTCGCAATTGTTTTTCATGGCTTATTTCCAGAGTCGGGGGCCGAGTCGCATCCATGTCGCAACGAACGCGGGCAGGTCTGTCATGCCACCGGGCTTGTCTTTGGCAAGCACCGTCGATTGCGCGTACGCGTGGAACCAGCGGGTTGCCGGCGCATGATGGTGGGTGCGATGCAGCGAGCGATGCAGGATCAGCCAGGAGAGGGCCTTTGGCAGGCGCACGTCTGTGGTGATCTCACAGGGCGCGCGGCGCGGGCCTTGGGCCGAGATCCGTACGCCATAGTGCTCGGCCTGCGTCAGCCAGAAATCCATCCAGGCAAACAGGCAATACGGGAGCAGATAGACGCAGACGACCAGGCGAGGCACCTCATAGAGACCGAACGCCAGCGCACCGGCAAAAACGACGATCAAGGCGTTGTTCCAGCGCCAGCGCCAGACCGCGTGTGGCGGCAAGTAGCGGCGGGAGATCCTGTTGGTGGAGATCGCCACCCAGAGTTGCTCTGCGGCGCCCAGCAGGCTGATCCAGCGGGTCGGCCAGGTCTGTTCGTACATCAAGCCTTCGGGATCATCGGCCTGGCAGGTCTTGCGGTGGTGTTCGAGGTGGAAGTAGCGGTAGCCCACGAAGTTGGCCGCAAAAATGCCCGCCGCGAACACACCCACTGCGTCATTGAGCCGTGTGCCCACGAGGAACCGGCGATGCACGCCTTGATGCTTGATCTCCTGGACACCGATCATCAGGATTGCCTGGAGCACGATCAGTGGCGCGACAGCCAGCCATACGAATGCCTCGTGCGTCGCCAGCCAGGCAATCGCGGTGCTATTCAGGACACACAGCATCATGAATAGGTAGCTGGGAAGATTGCTGCTCGATGAAGGAAAAGCCACTGCGCGCGCAACGTCTACAGCCTGGGAGGTGTTCACAGGCACACGAAGACCAGTTTTTTCATGCGTTGCAACCAGGGCAACGGAACTCTCTTCCAGATGAACGAAAGGCCCGACAGCGGCACTTTGCCTTGGATCAGCACGCCAACATCCAGCGAAGGTTCATGGGGGAAGTAGTTGTCTTTGATGGCGACAATCTTGCGAAAGCCTTTTTTGAAGTAATACCGCAACTGTGGGTCCAACGGCAGCCCTTGGCGTTTACTTAGGATGTAGTGCGCCAGCGTGATACCCGGGTTTTTCGAGCGCCAATCCCTTAGGCCCGGGACAGGGGATCCCAGGTAGATGACCGACCAGCCTTGTTTCAGCGCGTAGGGCCAGAAGAACTCGAAAATCGCATTGGCCGCTTTCGGGTCGACGCTGCTCAGGCTGATGCCAAACAACGCATCCGTTCCGGCCGCTTCGTCACCCTGCTGTTTCCTCGCGCAGTCTGCCCAGGTCGGGCATTGGCGAATATGATCGTGCCGGGTCGGTTTCATGAACAGCGATGCATGCGCGGTGCCGCTGCGTGTGCAAAACGCACCGACACTCAGGGCAGGGAATGCAGCGATTCGCGAGGCCAGCATGGCGGCATCGGCCCGCTGATCGTCCGTCCATTTCTTTTGCTCGAGCTCAAGCAACGAGGGGATGTCTGCACACGACAGGAACCGAACACAGATCTCACCTTCACGGGATCTGTCGCTGTTCTGCGCGTCATGCCTGTGTTCCCGATGATTCGTCGTTGTAGTCGGCGCGTTGGGCGTTGTTTTTTTCAGGAATGCTTGCATCAGGCAGATGGCTCACCGATCGAGGGACGGGATCAATCGGTGCCCACGGTATGTCACCGGTGTGAATATCTGATGACGAAATGAATGTGCGGCTTAATTCATATCGAGTCGGTACCCGGCCGGTAATTGTGCGACGAATTCGCTGACCACTTCGCGGGTCAGGCTGACGATGTCTTCCACCCGTTCCATTCCCGCGCCGGTCCGCCAACTGGCCACGATGTCCATGACCGATGGCAGCGGCACACCGTCCACCAACGTCAATGTGCCTTGGGCCAGTTCGCCGACGACCAGCGCCGCGGGCATGGCGCCAATGCCAAAGCCGTCGCGAACCAGGCGGGTAATGGCCGAGGCCGAGTTCACGCAGTTGATGCGTGGCGAGACGATGTTGGCCGAGTGCAACTGGTTGAGGATGTCCTGGTGGGGCCGTGAGTTGCGCGAGAACGTCACGATGCGTTCCTGGGACAAGTCCTCCAGCGATGCATAGGACCGGTCATAGGCGGAGCCGGTGCGCACCACCCAGTGCATCGGGTAACGGGTCAGCAGCGCGTTGCGCACGCTGTCCAGGCGCAGGATGTCGGTCTGGAAAATGATGTCCTGGTAGCCTTTTTCCAGTTGCGAGCACAGGTTGCTCGCGGTGTCGGCCGAGAGTTCGATTTCCAGGGCCGGGTAACATTCCATCAGGCGTGTCACCAAGGGGCTGAGCCAGGTGTGGATCACCGTATCCATCGCACCGATGCGAATCCGGCCGCGCACCTGGCGCGGATCCTTGATCACGGCTTTCATGCTTTGCATGGTGTCCATGATGCGCTCGGCGTACTCCAGCACGCGCTGGCCTTCGGAGGTCAGCGACACACCTTTGGAATCGCGCACGAACAGGCGCACACCCATTTCGTCCTCCAGGGCGGCGATCCGACTGGAAATGGACGCCTGGGTGGTGAACAGCTTTTCCGCGGTGAGGCGAAAGCTCTTCAGGCGGGCGACCCAGACGAAGGTTTCGAGAAACTTGATGTTCATTTGGGGCGATTCCTTGGCGCAGTCATGGGAGCATAGAAACTGTGGCGCGGGGAGTGTCTCCACACCCTGTGGGAGCAAGGCTTGCCCGCGATGAGGTCAATGCGCTCTCCCTGGGACCGAGGCGCCTGCATCGCGGGCAAGCCTTGCTCCCACAGAAAAGTCCTTCGCACAGTGGCTAGGCAAGCTTCATATTCTTCACTGCTCGGCATTAGCCATGTACAGAACTACTTCTTGCAACTCGTCCAGATCCGGCACGTTATCGATAACCGCCTCAGGCCGGCACCATGGATACTCCAGCCGCGATGCCCAGGCCATGATCATCGGCAGATCGGTCGTCGGCAGGGTCTTCATGTGTTCGATGGTGATGGTCAGTCGCTCGGCCAGGCTCGACGCCGGATCGAACTGCCAGTCATACAGGCCACAACCGACGCGTGCCTCGCCACTGTTCTTGTCGGACATCGCCACCAGCCATTTGCACTGGAACGCCTCGGCGTTGGCCGGTGGCGGGGCGGCCAGGCAGAACGTGTAGACGTTTTCGAAGGTCTGGCCAAAGCGACTGACCAGCACGTCGCCAATGGCGGTACGGCCTTCGACGTGGTCGGGAAACGTGATGGAGCCGGTGCGCACCACCATGTGCAGAATAGCAGTCGGTGTAAAAGCCTGGTCCAGCAGGTGAGGGCGGTTGCCGTCCTTGGCGCTGATGTACTGTTGAATCGATTGCTGAGCGGTGTTCATCGTGTGTCCCTTCAAGTTGAAAAACAGCCTCGTCCGAGGTTTACAAATCACTGTTCCATAAGTCCGTCACCAGCATGCAGCCCGGGGCGTGGGTGATGCACAGCGGTGGACGTGAGGCCTGGACCACCGATTGAGGCGTCACGCCGCAGGCCCAGAATACCGGGATCTCGTCCGCTGCCACCGGCACGGCATCGCCGTAATCCGGCGAGTCCAGGGATTGAATGCCGATCAGTGACGGATCGCCGATGTGCACCGGGGCGCCGTGAACGTTGGGCATGCGCCCGGTAATCTGGATCGCCTGGATGGCCGCGGCGGCTTTCATCGGCCGCATGGTCACCACCATTTTGCCAGACAGGCGGGCGGTGGGGCGTGTGTCGATGTTGGTCTGGAACATCGCGACATTGCGCCCCAACTCAATGTGCCGCAAACGGATGCCGGCCTCCAGCAGGGGTTGTTCGAACGAGAACGAGCAACCGAGGGCGAAGGCCACCAGGTCGTCCTGCCACAGGTGCTCGATGTCCAACGGCGCTTCGCTCAACTCGCCGTGGCGGTAGACCCGGTATTGAGGCACCTCGTGGCGGATATCGATGGCGGCGCCCAGGTTGCGCAAGAACGGATCGCCTGGCTCGGTCACATCAAGCACCGGACAGGCCTGGCGGTTGAGGGTGCAGTAGCGCAGGAATTCATTGGCCCAGTCGCCGGGCAGGATCACGATATTGGCTTGCACGCGGCCCTGGCCCAGGCCGCTGGTATGGCCCTGGTACTGGCCGGCGGCGATGTTTTGGCGCAGGGCCAGGGGCGTGCATTGCTGCAGTTGTTCGAAGGACATCATTACGGGGCTCTCCAAGCGTTCGTTCGCTACTTTGAGAACACCGTGGCGATGACGTCCAACAAGGAATATTGCTACCCCGTGACAACTAAAAGTTATTCAAGAGGAGGTTGGCTGTTCAGGCCGGGGGCCGCCACCATGCGTAGCGGCCCGACATCAACGGCGTATTGGCTGACCACCTGGCGACTCATCTGGACGATGTTCTCGATCAGTTCCAGGCCGACACCAGCGCGCCACGAGGCGACGACGTCGAGTTGGGGCAGGGCGGTGCCGGGTTCGAGCTGGATCAATTCGCCGCTGGCCAGGGGCTTGGCCACCAGCGCGGCGGGTAGGGCGCCGATGCCGAATCCGTCACGAATCAGCCGGGTCATGGCCGATACCGAGTTGACGCAACTGACCCGCGGCGCACTCACGCCATGGGCGTACAACAGGTTGAGCACATCCTGATGCGGTCGCGAATGCTTGACGAAGGTGATGATGCGCTCACCGGCCATCTCCACCAGCGACGCATAGGGGCGGGCATAGATCGACTGGCTGGCGGCGATCCAGTGCATGGGATAGTGCCCCAGTTCCAGGTTGCGCACGCTTTCGTGGCGGACCAGATCGGTCTGGAACACGATGTCCAGGTAGCCTTTCTGCAATTGCTCGCAGAGATTGCGCGCGGCATCGGCGGTGATTTCGATTTCCACGGCGGGGAAGGCTTGCATCAGCATCGACATCAACGGGCTGAGCCAGGTGTGGATCACCGTATCCATCACGCCGATGCGCACCAGGCCTTGTTGCGGGCTGCTGGTGTCCAGTGACTGCTTCAACGCCCGCTGCACTTCGAGCATCTGTTCGGCGTAGTCGAGCACCTTGAGGCCTTCGGGTGTCAGCGAAACCCCGCGTGAATCCCGTACGAACAGGCGCAGGCCCAACTCCTCTTCCAGCGAAGCGATCCGGCTGGAGATCGCCGCCTGGGTGCTGAACATCTTCTCGGCGGTGAGGCTGAAACTCTGTAGCCGGGCGACCCAGACAAAGGTTTCGAGGAATTTGAGGTTCATGAAGGCTCTCTGGGGGCGTGTGGTTCTTATGTTGCAATTGTTTTGCAATTGTTACTCCAGATCGGGCCGTTGGGGCATCAAATTTTCTTATGTCCCATCTGTTGTTTTTCCCGTTTGACGCTGTGCCGATTCGCCACCAAGAATCCGCTCCACGACGCAGCCACTGCGTCCGCATCCCCAACGACAACGCCTTCACAAAAAAATAACGAGGCGTGTCCGTCATCTTCGCTTGCTGCCGCAGGAACCTTCCATGGAAAAGACCATGACTGACTGCGTAACCACCGGGACAGGGCGCACGGGCCCGTTCAGTTGGTACGGCCCCCTGTCGAAAAATGAAAAACGTACATTCTGGAGCTGCAAGATCGGCTATGCCCTGGACGGCATGGATACGCAGATGCTGAGTTTCGTCATCCCGACCCTGATCGCGACTTGGGGGATTTCCAAGGGCGACGCCGGCTTGATCGGCACCTGCACGCTGCTGGCCTCGGCGGCCGGCGGTTGGATTGCCGGGATCCTGTCCGACCGCATCGGCCGGGTACGGACCCTGCAATTGACGGTCCTGTGGTTCGCATTCTTCACCTTCCTGTGTGGGCTGGCGCAGAACTACGAGCAATTGCTGGTGGCCCGGACCTTGATGGGCTTTGGCTTCGGCGGTGAATGGACCGCAGGGGCGGTATTGATTGGCGAGGTGATCCGCTCCAAGGACCGTGGCAAAGCAGTGGGCATGGTGCAGGCCGGATGGGCGCTGGGCTGGGGAGTGACGGCGCTGTTGTATGCCGGGCTGTTCAGTTTCCTGCCGCCGGAAGACGCCTGGCGGGCGTTGTTCATGATCGGCCTGGTGCCGGCGTTGTTTGTGCTGGTGATCCGTCGACTGGTCAAGGAGTCGGATACCTTCGAACATGCGGTGCGGGAGCGTCAGGCCAAGCCGGAACTGGGCTCTCGCTGGGCATTCTTCGAGATATTTGCCCCACGGATGCTCAGCACCACGTTGCGCGCCTCGCTGTTGACCACCGGCGCGCTGGGTGGCTACTACGCCATTACCACTTGGTTGCCGACGTACCTGAAAACCGAACGCGGCCTTAGTGTGCTCGGTACTGGCGGCTACCTGGCGATGGTCATCGTCGGTTCCTACATCGGCTACGTGACCAGTGCATTGCTGACCGATGCCATCGGCCGCAAGAAGAACTTCATCCTGTTCGCAGTCGGCTCAATGGCAATCGTCCTGGCCTACACCCAGTTGCCCATCGATAACACCTGGATGCTCTGGCTGGGCTTTCCACTGGGCTTCTTCGCCTCGGGCATCTTCGCCGGCATGGGCGCATTCCTGACCGAGCTGTTTCCCACCCGCATGCGCGGGTCGGGGCAGGGATTCTGCTACAACGCCGGGCGTTCCATCGCGGCGCTGTTCCCTTTGTTCATCGGCGCGTTGAGCAACACCTTGCCCATCGGCACCGGGATCGGCGTATTCGCCGCTGGCGCCTATGGCGTGGTGATCCTGGCGGCGTTGAGCCTGCCGGAAACCCGCGGCAGACAACTCGAGTCCTGACTACCTGTGACGTCCGTGCACAGCGCGGACGCCGCTACACCCCTTAAAACAACAACCATCGGACGCGATTGCAACGCCCCCGAGAGGGTTCGCTCGTGTCCATAAAAAAGGAGCATGCCATGGGGCATTTCACATCCACCTGGTTTTATACCCCCGCCGGTACGTTGCTGGGCCTGAGCCTGATCGGCGTGCCGAACGCCCAGGCCGACTTCATCGCCGACAGCAAAGGCAGCCTGGAGGCCCGCAACTTCTACTTCAACCGTGACTTTCGCCAGGAAGGGGCACGGGACAAGGCCGAAGAATGGGCGCAGGGCTTTCTGCTGCGGATGGAGTCGGGATACACCGCCGGGACCGTGGGTTTCGGCCTCGATGCCTTGGGCATGGCCGGTTTCAAACTGGACTCCGGGGGCGGTACGGCGGGCACCAACCTGCTGCCAGCGGATTTGTCTGGCGGTTCGCAAGACCGCTATGGCGAACTGGGCCTGACCGCCAAAGTCCGTGTGTCCAACAGCACCTTGAAACTGGGAACGTTGCAGATCAAGGACCCTGCGGTGAGTTCCAACGACACGCGCCTGTTGCCAGGAACCTTCAAGGGCGGCTTGCTGAGCGTGCAGGAAATCGATCGCTTGAAGCTGACCGCCGGGCAACTCACGCAGATCAATTTTGTCGACTCCACCGACTACCAGGACATGACCGCCAACCGCATCGGCGGCAGCAGCGACAAGTTCCAGTTCGCCGGAGCGGACTATCAGTTCCTGCCGAACCTCACCGCGCAATACCGCTATAGCCTGTTGGAAGACATCTACCAGCAGAACTACCTCGGCTTCGTCCACACCCTGGACCTGGGCGCAGGCCAGTCGTTCAAGAGTGACGTGCGCTATTCGCGCAGCACCGAAGACGGCAGTTTTCGCGAACTCGACAACCAGGCCTTCGGCGCCATGTTCACCTACAGCCTGGCGGGCCATGCGTTGGGCCTGGGCTACCAGCGCATGAGCGGCGACGATCCGTTCCCGTACATCGGACGCAGCGATCCCTACCTGGTCAACTTCGTGCAGATCGGCGACTTCGCCAACATCGACGAGCGTTCCTGGCAAGCGCGCTATGACTACAATTTTGCGGCCATTGGCGTACCCGGGTTGACCTTCATGACCCGCTACATCACCGGCGACAACGTCCAGCGCAGCGCACCGGGCGAAGGCAAGGAATGGGAGCGCAACACGGATATCGCCTATGTGGTACAGGACGGAACGTTGAAGGGCCTGGGCTTGAAATGGCGCAACGCGACGGTGCGCTCGAATTTTGGCAATGACCTGGATGAGAACCGGTTGATTGTCAGCTACACGATGGCGCTTTGGTAAAGAGATCGCCGGTAAAACCGATCCTGTGGCAAGAGAGCTGGCTCCCTCGCCACAGGGTCATCACTCCTTGAATAAAAATAGCATTGCACTCGATCAATGGCGTCGTTGCCTGTATACAGGTGCGCTTCGAAAGGGATTTTCAAGACAACACAAGGGAGCTGTCGCTGTGATTTACCTGATACGCCATGCCACGCCGCTGATCGATTACAAACCCTGCAATGCGCATTCGGCCAAGCTGCTGCTGGATGAATACAATCAGACCTCGTCCATCGATGAGGGTGAAATTGCCGCATTCCTGAGCCAACCGGACTTGTCCCAAGTGCTTTTGGCGACCGAAGCCAACATCATTTCCTCGCCCGTCAACAGAGCCTACGCGACGGCATGCCGGCTATTCGAAGCCACACGTATCCAACAGGATGCTCGACTACGTGAATACGACCTGCGGCTGAGCAGCATTCCCGTCTTGAAAATGGGCGTGAGGCATTGGTTCGCCTTGCACAGGATCCTGTGGTTGCTGGGGATTTCACTGGGAGCCGCCAGCCGGAAAGCCGAACACCAGCGGGCGCTCGGTGTCGCCGATGAGCTTTACAGCAGCTGCGGCGAACCGGGAAAGACCACGATCGTTATCTCCCACGGCATGTTTCTCAGAACTGTCAGGAAAACCCTGCAAAAGCGCGGACTGCAGGCGCGCAGGGTGTATCGCTCGGGGTGTTTTACCGTCGAGTCGCTAACGCCATGACGGGGATTGCTCGGCCACCAGCAGTAACGACTGCGGCATCGGGCTTTGTGGATGCTGCGGTTCCTGCAGGACCACCAATCGGAAACCGGCCATGTCCAGGGCGTTGAGCCAACTGGACAAGGTGCGGAAGTACCACGGCATACGTTGCCATTGGCCTTTGAACCCATCGAAGGTTTCTTCTCGCCAGCCGTCCTGATAATCGCCCGCCGCCACGGTCCATGGATGCAGCGTCTGAACCACCAGCGCGCCGCCTGGGCTGAGCAGAGCATTCATCGCGGCGAGCAATGGGATGATGTCCTGGTGCAACAGGGCGAAATTGGCGCAGATCAGGTCGTAGCCGCTGCCGACGTCCACCTTCGCCTCCACCAGCGCGTCATAGCTTGCCAGATGCACTGGCGAGGAACCCGCCGCCCGCGCCGCATCGACCAGCGTCGCGTCGCCATCCACACCGACCGCTTCGATGCCCCGTTCAGCCAGCGCCCGCAACAGCCAACCTTCGCCGCAACCCAGATCGAGCACGCGCTCGGGCTGGCGGCTCTGTACCGCCAGTAGCATGGCCTGGTCCGTGACCGTCAGCCGGCTTTCGATGGCACCTGTACGGATGGCTTCGATCCAGGATTGGGCATTGTGGTGCCAGCTTTGAAGGAGGGTGGTTTCCGAGGATGACATTGATCCAGCTCCGCAATGGATTGGCTAAGCATAGGCCAATCGCTGGCGCAGGGAAGCCAGTGCTCAAAGCGGGCGGTCAAGAAACAACAGGCGTGCCGCCAGCGCTGCCATGACCCCGGCAAAACCATACGTGCCCAAGCGCCTTGAAATCCCGCCGCTTGCCAGTTTCGCCCTGAGCTGTGCGGCGCAAACACCCAGCAGCGTATGGAAGATGAGTGCAATCAGCGCCAGCAGCGCGCCCAGGAAGATCAACTGCAGGCTCACGCCGCCGACCTTGACGTTGACGAACTGGGGCAGGAACACCATGAAGAACAGCAGCGCCTTGGGATTCAACAGGCTGTTGAGGGCGCCGCGGCAGAAGATTTTCCACAGCGAAGCCGACTGGAGCTGGCTATCCTGAGTCGCTGCTGGCGTTCTCAGTGCTTGCCAGGCAAGCCACAGCAGATAACCAGCCCCGGCCAGGCGCAGGATGTCGAACGCCGGTGCCCAGCTCATCACCAGCGCACCAATGCCCGCGCTGACCATCATCGTCATGAGCACGTCCGAGAAGGAAATGCCAAGGGCGGCGGCAACGCCGGCACGCCAGCCGTGGGCCAGCGCATGGCTGGTGACGAAGGCCATGTTGGGCCCTGGGACGATCAGCAGAAGCACGACAGCAACCACGAACAGGTAGAGATTGGCGGTATCCGGCATGGGGATCACTCCGTGGGATGAGCCACGACAGTAAGCGAATGACGAGGAGGGCGTCAGTTACAGTCCGGGCCAATCTGATAGCAACAGTCGTTTCTCGCGATGCATCACGGTAATCGCTAAACTACTGGCCCGAATTTCAGCAAGGAAGTGGGTGGATGCGTTCGCTTGTCAGCAGTGTGCTTCTTTCCATGACGCTGGTAGCCCCGGTCATGGCCGAGCCAAGGGCGTTTTCGGTGAATGATCGCAGCGGCCAATACCTGGTCGAAGTGTTGTTCCCGGAACCGCCGGAAGACCCGCATCAACTGGCGCACGCGTTTATCACCATTCGCGACAACGCCACCCACGAAGCCTTGCAGCAGTTGCAGACGCCCGCCGGCAATGTGCCCGTGGACCGCAACGGCAAAGTCGACAACTGGCTACTCGGCCCCCAGAGCCTGTTGTACTTCGACGACTTCAACTTCGATGGCCGCCTGGACTTGGCGATTCGTAACGGCAACGATCCCGACGCGAGCTACAAACCGGCGTTCGACGTCTACCTGCAAGACCCGCAGAAAACCCAGTGGGTCCTCAACCCTGCGCTGACGGGCCTGGCAAAGGAGGACAGCAAAGGCATGTTCGCCGTCAGCCCGCTGGACGGCGTCCTGCTTTCGCAAACCGACCGTGACTGCTGCTGGACTCGCGCCACCCACTGGAAAATGCGCGGCGACGAATTGGTCCTGCTTCACTCAGACACCGAGGAGCAGATCCAGCCGACCGAGCCAGGCGAAAATACCAGCATGCCCAGCGGCTACACGCTACGCACCACCGGCGAATTGAAAGATGGCCAGTGGCGCGAACAATCGAGCCTGGAAGGCCCGGAAAAGGAGGATCCGGTGATTCTTGCCGGAACCCTCGATGCCAAGACCCCGGTAGAACTCTGGTACCAGGCGCAAGGTGTCGTGATCATTGGCGAGGTGCGCTATACCCAGGCGGGCAGTGGCGAACCGATCAAGCTGCTGGGAACCCGGGAAGACGCCGACGACGACCTCATCAGCCTCCACGAATATGCCGATGACGGTCGTCAAACGGGTACCTGGAGGATCTCCCGGGAAAACGTCGAACCCTACAATCACACCGGCACCTGGGTCAGCGGCACTCAGGGCGACGACCGCAAGTTGGCGATCCTGCTGCACGATGAAGAGCGCGAATTGGATGGCGACAAAATCGACGACGTCGACCGTGACCTGCGCAGCGGCCATTACCAGATGCGCCAGGACACCCTGGGGCGCGACGCGGACCTGGACTTGAAGATCCTGCCGGACCGCGACGCCAACGGGAAAGAAGTCACCGAATTCACCGTGACCTTGAAGGGCGGCGTGACCGAGCATCACATCGTACCGATGGAAAGCGACAACCTGATCATCGTGCGCGAGCCGCAAGCTTCCGAGAAAAATGGCCCATATCACATACAGCTTGTGAAGAATTTTGCGGTCATCAATTACAACGCTGCGCCAGATTCCCCGGATATGTTGACGGGGGTTTATTTGAAGCAGCGTTGAGCAGGACATTAATGGGGATGAAGGCTGGCTCAGCCACTGCGTGGCCGATCAGGTCAGGTCATGGCTGGGTGAATTCACGCTGCCTATCAGCGTCAGCTCCACGTGTTCAGGCGCGTAAAGCTCGACTTGGCCCTTGGCAGCATCGAAGCCGGAGCGGGCGGCGTCGCTCGCCGTGCTGAATATCAGGTTGCTGTCGTTGAGCTGTGCGGCAAGGTTGCCGTCGAGCACCAGCTCGAAGCGTTGGCCGTCGGCATTGGCCTCGAAATTTTTCAGGTACGTGCGGGTATCGTCTGCGTTAGTTCCGATCGCCAGGGTGCCGTCGTATCCGTTCCCGATACCCGTAAAGCCCAGGGCACTGAGGTCGATGTGATCCTCAGTGGGGTTGAAGTCGAGTATGCGGTCACTGCCGCTGCTGTCAGCGGTGCGAAAACTGTCGGCCACATTGGCGTAGTTGAATACATCGCTTCCCGAGCCGCCGGATAGCAGGTCACGGCCGAGATTGCCCTGTAGCACGTCGTCCCCTGAAAGACCGCGCAGGATTTCGTCAGTACCCAAGCCTTGCAATTCATCATGGCCAGAGGAGCCGGTAAGTCTTGTGTTGCCATCCGCGCTGCCAAACGTGGTGTCCAGGCTGCCATCGGCATTGAGCCGAACGGCCGCATAGTCGCTGCCGCCGTTGGCAAAAGCGCTTCCACTGAGCAAAAATTTTCCATCGTTCTGCAGGGTGATTTCGTTGGCTGCCGCCGAAACCCCGGGCAAGTCGATGCTGACCAGCCCTTGATTACCGAAACTGGTGTCGGGGCTGCCATCGGCATTGAGCCGCAGTACGGAAAAATCATCGTAAGCTACAGTGCTGGCGACTAATATTTTGCCATCGTCTTGTACAGCCACGTTGCCGTTGTAGCTGGCAAAGTGGGTTAGCGCGACGACGCCATTATCGCCAAAGTGGCTGTCCAGCTCCCCGCTGGCAGTGTATTTGAGCAGGCTGTTGTCAAAACCTGGCGCGCCTTGGACCAACACGCCGCCATCCTTCAGGACGGTGATGCCCTGCATGAATGCAAACGTTCCCTGGGCCTGCAAGGTCAATACACCATCCGTGCCGAAGGACAGGTCCCGCGTGCCGTCGGCAAGCAGCTGCGCCACTTTCAACGTATTGCCCTCGATTGCACCGACCAGCAAGCTGCCGTCGGCGTTGACGTCCACTAGCGGCGCGGCGCCGAACCCGCTGGACAGGCTGGCTTGGGCATTGCTGTTGAACGCGGTATCGGCTTTACCGTCTGGCCCCCATCGCTGGACGATAGGGGTGTCATCGTGGCCTTCGTGAGCCGTCACCACGGCGCCATCGGCCTGGACTTGAAGGCTGTACGCCTTGTCGAGGGGGATTTGCTTGTGAATCACCAGCCGACCAGCGTTGCCGTAGGTCGTATCCAAACTACCATCGGCGTAGAGGTGGGTCAGGGAAAAATCCTTGCCGTCATCCAGGTCATCGCTGTGGTAACTGAAGCCGGCGATCAGTACTGAACCGTCGGGCTGTAAGATCATGTCCTGGACATTATCGGTGTGCCCGGCGATATCGACGATCATGATCCCCGGGGCGCTGTAAGTGCTGGCCATGTCTGCATCCTTCAAAAATATCCTGAAGGAATCACTCTAGCCCGGAACCACTGGTGCGCCAGACCAATGGATAATGGCCTCATATTTTCTCCAGCTTATCGGCGCGCGCTTGAAATTGAACATCGACTTGCCCAATGCAGCGGCGTCCAGCCAAGTCGAGTGGCAGCCGTTTGAGAATGGCTGCATGGGGTAACCAGGCAGAATCTGAATATACTGTTACGTGTAATGTATATTATGTTAAATCTGATGTTATGTGAGATTCGACATACCTGCTTGTCTGTTTCCACTAACCTATGCACTGGATTTGTGTGTGACCCCCACTGATTAATTGGAAGCGTGGACGACTTAACCGGAAAGCTTTCCACGCCAAGCAGTTAGATTGCACAACTGACGTACTATCTCAACCCGGCTACGCCTTTTCTGTCAGTACTAAATTGGAAAAACCGCTCTGTAGCCCCCTGATTTCTGGTGTCCGCCGCCTGCGACCAAATCTCTCCCTGGCGTACCGCGTGGCGAAAGTAAATTAGAAAATAGAACTCAGCCATACCGGCCTCGGCGCATACCCCTGTTTTCAATAAACTTATTTCCGCGTCAATATCCTAAGCTGCTCCCGTACTCTGGGCGATTGACGAGAGTTAATCGGACAAAATTCGCCTGCATGGCTGATGCGCCCAGATGTTTGCGTTCATAGCACCTACTGTATAGATTCAGATGCTGAAATCTCTAAGGCTCAAGGCTGTTAGCCTTCGCAATTGCCGGCCCGCATTTGGGATGCATATTATGGTTCTGAGGTTTCATGGACTGCTGACGCACCCTGACTCGCCTGCCGAGGGCGCCAGCGAACGGTCTTGTGCAGAAAAGGAGTTGGTGCGTGTTTACCTCCAAAGTCTTCCGTCGGCTTTGCGTGCTCAAGAAAGCTATGCGTTGATGACTGATTATGCGCTGGCTACCAAGGCTGCGCCCGCTCAGGCGCGGTGGAATCAATCGGTTTTAGAAAAGTTTTTGCTTTGGAGCTTCATTGTTAAAACGAAGCCCCTGGCGGAACTAAATAATAGCGATGTGCAAGATTTTTTTGAGCTTCTGCAATGCCCCTCCTGAATCATGGATGTCAAAGAGCAACGATAGATTTGTAAAAGAATTTGGCCTTCTAAAAGCCAACCCAGAATGGCGTCCATTTCACTCTCCCTTACGCTCGCATGGAGTCAGGTGCGTTATTAATCGTTTTTTTGGTTTTAACTCTGAAGTCATCGGCCTTGTCCTTTGTCCTCCTAGTCCAACCCAAACTCCTCATGTGAATACATGCAGTTGCACCGATGCAGAGTCGCTGTGCTGCGAATACCTCGGTGCGTTAAAAGAAATCACGAAAGGAAAGAAGGGGTTAGAGCTTGGCTTGTTTATGTTCGCCACCTCGTTTTATCTCAAAATACCCTTGAGGGATTGCCTTGAATATCTAACTTTCGATTGCTTTGATTTTTCGGACAGAACCAATGGAAGATTCAAAGTCAACACAGGTAAAGGATCGATTTCCGGAAGAATCCCTGAACATTATATGGAATATTTTTTTCGCTGGACACAGATTTCTCAACTGCTGCCCTACCCCACACCTGATGAAATGCAACCATTGTTTCATCGGCGAGCAAAAAATTACCCGACAGCTTATCTTCCAAAATTTGACGTAAATGGTGTGCTTCCCACAACAATGTTAAGAGCTTTTAATGAGGGTTGCGCACGGTGTCGTAAGCCGGAAGGTCAACTCCTGAGCAGCTTTGATAGAAGCAAAAAATACAGAAATAAAGTCGTTAATAAGCAGGAGGCTTTTTCTACTATTGAACGGCTCTACCAAGAGTCTAATAACGTTAACCATGACACCGCTGCTACGCCAGTCCCTTTGTATCTCGTAAAAGAAGGAGTCACAGCGCAATTGCCTGAAAAAGTAATAACTTACTTTTTGACCTCGTTTAATCCAGCTGGCCGTAAGGAGATTTGCTCGGCTGGAGCGTCACTGTTTTGTTTATTTGTTCAGAGGGAGCCGAACTATCTGAATCTTCGCGCGTTTGAAAAGCTTACCCTTTGGTCGACCCTTGTAGCTGGTAAGAGTCCGGCAGATCTTGATGCGTCAGATGCCAAATCGTTTTACCTATTCTGCTTGAATCCTCCAGCGCAGTGGGGCGGCGCGCGGATCTATCCTAGATCGAGTATTTTATGGCGGCCATTTCTTAAGCTTCGGCCGGGCAAAGAAAACAATGTTCCTCGCGCCGGTATGATCGTGAACTGGTGCAATGCTTGCTACATCCACCTAGTGCAGGCTGGTATTTTGCGCTCAAACCCATTTCAGCGTTTAAATAAATATATTAACTAAAAAGCCAATGGGCACGGCCAGATGCCGCTGTGCGAATGCTGCTGCGAAGTTCTTCGTGACGGCCCCTTCGCCTCCAGACCAAAGGATGACATCGGCCTGGCCTTAGCAAGAATTCACGTCAACGACGACGTCTCCACACGGCAAGGCCACGTGAACGATGCAAACGGCGTCAGCAATTATGATGACCCACGATTCATGCCCATACAGCGTGCCGAGTACGATATGGAGCTGTATTACGGCGTTCATCTAACTGACTGGATGACGGTTCGTCCGAACATTCAATATGTTCGCCATCCTGGAGACGTATCTGAAGTTGATAACGCGGTAGTGGCGGGCTTGAAGATTCAAGCCAAATTCTGAACCAAAGCTAACATCCTCTCTGCGCTGAAGGATGTGTCTGGCACAATCCTTCGGCTGCGCTCGCATAAGTGTCAGAAATCAACCATGTGTCGAGGAGTTCCATCTGCTATGGAGGCCCTCACTCAGAACTCCGGCTAGTCGGCCATCGAGCTGGTTGTGTAGCAAAAAAGTCCGAAATTATTCCCAAGTCAACTGACTTCGTCTTCCAGTCTCTGGTAGCCACCCAATACAACAATCTGAGTAAGCCAGAACCATTTCTGGCATGCAATTCGCACTCTAAGCGGATTTCAATTGAGGATTATATTAAGCAAGTCTGGACGTCCGAGATGGCAATAAAGCATTGACTCCGTAAGAGCTAAGTCCTCCCGAATCTGGCGCTTCAATTCTACCGGCTGACTCCCAGAGATCTCTGCCACTTTGCCAATTAAGAATTCATACCAATTTTCATCGAAGCCATTAATTAGTTCATTCGCCTGCACATGGATCGAGGCATAATCTTCAGTAGTCAAAATATCGCACTCTACGAAGTGCATCAAGACATCCGTAGCATATGACATGCGCATAAAGTGCGAAATAAATAAGCGCCAGCTAATTACTTCATATTCGTTATGTTGAAGGTAAGATAAAAACATATCTATTCTGAAGATAATCCTAGCCATGAATGCTGATGAGTGTAAGCCATCAACGGGAAGATATGTGCCTATAACACTCAAAGCGCCGCATCGCATAAATCCATTGGCGACAGAAACATATGACCCCGCAATTGAAGAGGTTGAGCAAGCGCTCAGAGCCACGATTGGCGGAATTCTAGCTACACCATGGAGCGTCCAAGTGTTGAGCTGCTCATCCCCAATGCTCAACCAACCGATATCGCTGATGCCATCATGGTGCCCATGGCAATCGAATATCACCATGCCGCCGGAGTATTCATTCAGGGCGGCAACAACCTCACCTACACTACATACATCTACGAATTTTACGGAAATCTTATCCGACATGGGAAAGGCTTCCACTGCGCGCTGCAAAACTCCCTCAAGCTTGTCTCCTCGCTTAAAAGAGCGAATGACCAAGATGTCCCGCAGTTTTTCAACGGGCAGTTCATGGGTCGAGCCAACTGCTGAGAACTGTAACAACATATTCCCTGGCGTCATTGGTATTCGACAGACCTCATGACTAATCATAAGCGGCAAATCATCTACAATAGCCCACTCTAACGGAGAGTCGCTGCAAATAACACACCCATCGATCCTTTTCTTCAATAAGTATTTAAATCGCTCACTAAATACACTGCCCAAACCATCAGACAGAGCCTTGAATTTCGACTGCAGTTTTTTGTTTCCTGTCACTCCCCAACCATCGTGCAAACGCTCTATTTCCCGCAGGCTAGACATTTGTAAGTTCACTGAATTAGGGAGTCTGATGGCCGGAACTCCTAAGGAACTTGCTAGCAAAGCTACGGAGTAATTAGTTACTTTTAGTTCCTTTTGCCTCTCGTTTAATATGGTTACTGTCAGCGGATCTGTATTCGGATGATCCTCTGCTGTGTGCCCCTCCGGCACAATATACCCTGAATACCCAGGGTTTTTTATTAGGGCATTCTTAATAAAGTTTCGATGCTGAGGTCTCTTTATTTCTCTCAGCAACTGATTCCAGCGATGCGATCCTGTATTGTACAATTCGCTAACGATAGCCGGGGAATATAAAACAACACCCCGCTTGCCATCACTCTTCAAAACATCAAGAACAGTCTCGGCGCCGGAAGCGATGGCATCGAAATAATTTTGATTCTCAAGCGGATTTATGTACTCAGTGTCTGGGTAGTCATACCCAAGAGATGCAAGGACAAACTCATTCGCTATCGTCGTGCCCGCACCGAAAAACGTTAAGTCCGCACCGACTTTGTACGCCGACCTGAGCTTCGGCATTTTTTTTAAGATGCCAGCCGAGACCCTCGCATGCTTGATTTTTTTATAAATATCATAGTCGAAATTTTGCACCGAAAATCTATTTTCTAAATTTTCCAGATTAATCGCGCCGCGAACCTCTCCCGTTGTAGCAAAAATGGCTGATACCCCTTCAGGTAATACCAGCCTAGACACGTCGCTTGAGTACCTCTTAGGATAAAGAATGATCGCCATCGGGCTCTCTACCAGATTCGGAATGGATTCTATAAGGTGCCCGCCGATCACCTTAACGATTCTTCCTCTAGACTTCTTTCTATATTCTATTAGGCTCTCTTGACTCATAAATATTTCAGCCGTATCAAAAGGCCCCATAGTGACGGCGGTGAGGATGCTTAAAGTCTCCCAAGCCATGACATCTCTATGCCATCCTTGGAACATGCTCATACTATCGCCGACTGGCAGGACAACTACGTACGTTATTGAGACCATGGCCCCTCCTTAAAGGTCAATAAACTCCGCACCGCGTAAGCGAGACTGCGATCTGCATGCTGATGCTGATGCTGTTTGGAAGTCTCTGCCCATTGATATTTATCCCCAGGACGCTTCTGAACTTTTCGGTTGTTTCGAGGGAATTTAGCGATGGAGCATGGCACGATAGAAAAGTGCATCATTTATCCGTAACCTATAACAGTCTGCTCCTGCTGGCCTGACTAACTATGCACTCCTGCCAATATTCTATTCAGCTCAGCGTCAATTAATGCAATAACTTCTTCAGGCGACTCATCAAAATGCAGGTCTTGAGGGATGCCACTGTCCGCAAAAAACGTGAACCCGTTGGAGAACCTAAACACCTTAGAGCCAATACGGATGGGCTCCTCGGTTTCCGACACAATATGAGCTCTGAGCCTATGAAGGTCGTCAACGGCCATTTCGAATGAGTCAACCCTACGCCAGTAGGTTCTTAATTTAATTGTCCCAAGCATTACCTTTCCTTGAGATGGGGCGCGCACCTCTCCATCTCATATCTTTCATTGGTGATTAAGCAGCCGCAGCGTTGCCGCATTCTGAACAGAAGCGTGCAGTGTGGGCAATTGGATGCTGACATTGGCTGCAAGTTTTCACTGTGCGCAACATGATTGCCTTCTGACGCATGTAGGCCAGTTGCACCACACACGGAACCGTTACCCGATAGGCCGGACTGGCCAGATCAGCAGCTGTCCACAACGCAGTTATCGCCCACCCGATAGGCCCAATCGCAACACTGATGCTCCTCATGAGCTGGCCGGTAGCTACAAATGAAAGTCCTTTGCCGAGTATGGCCTTGGCTATGGCGTTGGCCACGATCGCTGCGATTTTGTAAGTCGCAAAGCCTCCGGCTTTTGCGGCACAGATCGCGGCGATCGCCGCTGCAGGGCCTGCAGTGGAATAGCTCACGACGCCCAACTCATCCAACACCGCTTTGCGTTCCGCGTCAGTCATTTGCTCGAATGCGCGGGACAGAATTTTCCCGAGAATCTCCTGCTCCACCACGTTAACGGGATCGTCTGCATGGTTGACCTTAAGATGCTTAGCCACATCATTGACGATCTCGTCGTACGCGACTCCGTCCTTGCGGAATAAGTTGAGCAGCGAGTTACCACCGAACAGACGAATCTCTCTTGCGATTAGCTGGTGATCAGCATCTGTGTAGCGGCCTGCATCGCGGGCAGCCACAAGTCGTTTGCAGACGTCACCATCTAGGGCCAGGCGACCTTCCCCATTGTCGGTGAGGTAATTCACAACTGCGCTGATGTCCTCAACATCGGAGACCGACAGAATCGCCTCAATGCTGGAGGTCGACAAGATTTCATCAAGATTCATGGGTTGCTCCCCGGTCAATGATCCGTGCACCCATCACGATGCACAGCGGTAAAAGATGCGTGTAGATGCCTTGCTCGAAATCCGGATGCGCTGGCATCGCAGCGGCAGCAAGAATGCCTTGCTGTACCTTCCTTCCCAGGTTCGAATCAGAGCGATTCTCAACCCCCACGTACTTGGCCATACGCAACACAGTCGCCGCTCGTGTCAAAGGGCGATTGTTCTGCTCATTGCCCAGCGCTTCAATCATGGTGCGGATGGACTCATTATTCCGAACATGACCGACTTCAAGCAGCGCACGTGCTAACTGCAGCCAGTCCTCCTCACTCATCAAGAGCAGCGCCGGAGAAATGTTTAGCGCAGAGGCCAGTCGACAGAGCGTTTCGAGGTCAGGATTGGCATCGGTGTGTTGCGTCAGGTATTTGCTGATCGTTGATCGCGCGATGCCTGAGTCATTCGAGAGGTGCTGCTGCGTCAGCTTCTTTGGCTCGCCGGTCTCGGTGATGCCTGATACCTGCATAGCACGGAGAAGGTTCGCGCTCAGCCCACGCTGGGTTTTCTTGAGGATTTCGCTTCCTGGTGCGATAGCGTCTGTTGTCATGCGGCCACGTCCTTGCTAGTGGCGCAATGATATCGTCAACTTCTGGGCTGTCCAGCCCGAATTTCCTCTGACGCGGACAATTGGCAATCCATGCGCACTTTGTAGTGCATGGAGGACAATGTGAGCGCAGGTGCTAACTATGGGTGGAAAGTTAAATAAAGTCTCTGACATGATCTTTATGGACTTGCTACCACCCGGTAGCGAGGTCGTTAAGGAAATTAATATGACTCACGTAACACTGTCGCTTGACTTTGAAAATGCGAACGCTGTTCGCAAGAAAGCTTACGGGTTTCTGGCCGAAAAAGAATGGGTTAAACTAGATAGTGTCGACACTGTTTGGGCGATTGAATATCCAGAATTCAATTACAAACTTCCCCGAGGATGTCCGTAAAATTCATTACGACATAGCAAAAACGCTAAAGCAGTGTGCTAAAGACCTGGAGATAGAGCGCATCAATTATATTATCCAGGTAGGTGGCCGTGGGGCGTTCCAGCGCCAAGTGACCTGCAAATATGGGGTCGCTGAAAAAGGCTTACGTTAAGTAGGAGATTTAAAGAAGGGAGCTGCCCTCGCAGCTCCTATGGATTTCATAACCAGCCTTTCAGAAAGAAGCCTTGACTATCGTGCGATAAAAAACATGAGTCCTGCCACATGGCAAAACTCACGCATTCTGGTTTCAAGTTCAGTAGAGCCGAGCCGCACTTTCGTTGAAAGAGCAACTCACTTTCCGAAAATCCAACCCGGCCCATGGCTAAAGGTTGGCTGTCTAGGACTGAACTTCGCGAATCATATTGCGCGCGATGATCACCTGCTGAACCTGAATAGTTGCAGGCGTTCGATCCTGGCCATCATCCTTGCAATCTCTTTCCGAGCTCATTGCCGGCGTCCCTTCCTTCGCCTGCTCTCCGTGGGCCATACCGTGAGGTCGCCCGGGCGCAGCCGTGCGACGATTTAGGGTCAGGGGCCTGACTTAGTAGACGGTCGACCAGCCTCGGCTTGAGCTTGAGTATCGGAGCCGGCGGCAGTCCGCATGAATGCTTCAGTACGCAAATCCAGGCCTATCAGGCAACGAATCCATGCTCCAAACGCCTGGCATATTCGACAGTGGTCTCAGTCTCCACACTGCTGGTGATCATGCTGGCAGGGGCTTTGCCGCCAAATGCTTTTATCGGACGTGTCATCCAGTGCATGGCTGCGTCGAAATCGCCGCCATACAAGCTCTTTGCGGCGTCGAGCACTTCCAAATAACGGGCCTGTTGATCGGGGGGCAAAGTGCTCATGAGTACAGTCCTTGGATGGTCTAGCTCTATCCTACACTATCGCCATCCGCCCTCTGTCCCCCTCTCATGCACGAGCCCCCTGGTGCCAGATTCAGGCGTGCCTGTTACTACGATCCTGGTAGGTGGTTACGTTGGCATCAGGCAGACATCTCAGAAAATGTGTAAACCAATTTTTTGACCTGTAAAGCTCTGTGGTTTACACATTGAAAAATTGGTTTACAAGCAGTGTCGAGGCTGCTTTCAAGCTAGCCCTTCACTTATTTCCCGGATTCCCTCCCCGTCTTCTACGGCGTGACAGCACACGCTGACTCAAGTCCACAACGCCATGGTTTGGTCATTCGCATGCTCGGTGCAATTGCTCAGCAAACAGAGGCAGAAAAAGCTCGGACTCGGCTATTTGCCACCAAACCTTGTTCTCATGCTTGTCGGTAAACGCCAGCAGATCGTGGGCCAGAAACACCTCAAATCCTGCCCGTGCGACCTTATCTTCGGAGCAGAGCTCATAAAGCCCTGCTTGGACGAGCAGCTTCTTGACGATCAGCGGCAACAACCACGCAGAGAAAATTAGGTGGTTATGGCGAGGCCAGACGCTTCCCTTCTGACCTGTACCAGGGCCATGCGCGGCAGCATTGCGAGCGGCACTGAAATCATGAACCCAGGCGTCGAGTGGGCGGCTGACGTTGCTGTCCCAGTGTTTGCACCACCAGGATTCGTCCAAATTGCCCTTGTACCAGATGGGCGGGTTTGGTAGCTCGTCGAAGTGTTCATTGATGGCCCTGCGAAAGGCTGCTTTGTCATGCGGAACGGCCAGCAGCGCGTCGATGGCGACCCTCATCAGGATCAACTCCGATCGGTCATCCATGGACGGGGCATCAGTGTTGGCCCTGAGGTACGAGATGATCGCTTCGTCGATGCGCTCCTTCAGTTCTCCGTCAGGGAGTTTGAGCAAAGCTTCCAGCAGTGGTGTGTCGAGTGTTATGCGCGTGAGGTTGTCGACGTGGTACGGCCGAACGAACTTGAGCCCCCCGCTTCCCGCCAGCATGTTTTGCGTATTGCCGTCACGCCGGCGCGTGGTCATGCAAGAGTAAGTCGGCGTGCCGACATCAAACCGCTGCGCCACGACCTGTAGGGTGTCTGCGTTGTAGTACTCATTCGTGGAGCAGAACTTGCGTTGTGTTAGGGCGGAAAATGCTAGGTAGGAACCCTGAACCAACCGCTCCTGGATCTGGGCATCCGATGCGTCCAGGCCCGGCGTGTCCGCGTCCCAGATGATTAGGGTCGCTTGATCGATTGGCTGCGCGGGGTGAGAGCCAATTCCCCGGTCGCCATAGTTACCTAGAACGCCGTCTAAAGCTGCCTGAGGGATGCCCAGCAGTTCGCCAGGGAGTCGACCGCGCTCGTAAGGGATGAGGCGCATGTCTGCGATCCTTAGCTCCTCAGTAGCCGCTATCCAAGGTAGAAAAAACACCACTGCCATAGCTACCCCGCGCTCACTTAGTCATGGGCTGAATGTATTGCTCATGTCGCTGCGGCTGGACAGTTTAGATCGCCTTCACCGATAGCACTTCCATGTACTTGTACCTTTTCTTCCTCGCCGCAGCCTTGGCTTCCTGTTCAGCGAGCAGTGTGCTGAGGGTGCTGACGTCATGGACGAATTCCTCGACTTCTCCTTCATACTCCTTGCTGACATGGAGTATCACGCGAAGCTTAGAAGTCCCAGATCTTGTAGGTTTCGTGGTGGGCGCTGATGGGCGTGATCGCGCTTGGACTTCCTGTCTCGACGAATAGCTGGCGGTTGGAACTGGCGATGCACCGCCAAACAAGGCACGGCGCATATCCTCCTCTGTTAGGTTCTCACTCATCTTGATACCTGGTTGTTACAATTGAAAACGAGTTGTCCTAAGGGCCGTGGCAAGCGGTGAGGAGATCGGAGCGGTTGGTTTAGTTTACCTTTGGAGCGAAGGCCGTACAGCCCCAGCTTTCAAGGCATCCCAGCGGGGCCGCCTCCCCGGCTGAAGTCTGTCTCTCCAAGAATCAGTCCGTGGCAGAACTGATCCCGATCGACGATACCGACGATTCCCTCTTTGGTTGCTGGATTGAACTGGCATACCCTCCAAAAGCCCGCATCACCGAAGTCCACGAAGACTGGAGTACGGGTGTGCCACCGGTGAAATAGCCGACTCCGTCCCCACCATTTCAAATGAGCGAGGCCGTCTTCTCTAAGCGTCCCGCGTGAAAGGTTGAAGATCGATGGATCTAGCTCGCTGCGAGTGCCATCGATGACCCAGACCATTCGTTTGTAGAACTGTTCTCGGGCCGTCACTTCCATGGGAACAATGGTGGAGCGCTGGAACTCGACGACTACACCATGGCTGGTCTTCACGTCGGCGATGTGGCGCTCGCGACTGACAGGATCTTGGTGTGTTACCTCCTGCCACTCCGCTGGAAATCGATTCTTCCATCCACGATGCCAGACCGTCTCATTCTCCCACCAGGGATCGCAGCTCGAGCGTGATCGATGCGCCCAGTGCCAGATCACGTGCTTGCCACATTTGGATATCACTTCCGACTCACAGGATGGGCAAACGCCGCGTAGTTTTGGCTCGGCTTGCACCCTTGTACCGCCTACGAAGGCGTATTTCATCTCGCACTCCCTTGATGAGTAAGCACTCAGGTGTGGGTTGGACTCGTGATCGCAGTCTCCTTCTTTCCACACCAGAGCGACCTTCGAACAAGCGTCTTGGAAAGGTGTAAACCTATTCTCTGAGCTGTAAATCAAAGCAGTTAACAGGTAAACAAATAGGTTTACACCGACTCTGGGCACCGCCGGCGTCGCCTCCCAAATAAGAGCACCACCAAGCTAAGCCAGCGTATTGCTCAGGGTAGTTCAAAGCCTAATTCGGCCAATGCTTGGCGCTCCTTCGGCTTCAGTTTTTTCACCGCCCAGATGAGCATATGCCGGGGGCGGGAGCTTGCAACGTAGGCGAAGCTTGCGGCTTCAGATTTGCGATCAGAGAGCCAGTCGGCCCAATGGGACTCGTGCTTGCCTCGGGTTTTGGAGGATACAACCACGGTGACATCGTGCGTTTCGCCTTTGACCTGGTGAATTGTCTCGTAGCGTAGTGTCTCCGGTGCTCCATCCTGGATCTCCTGGCTTAAAAGGCGTATGGACACCGGTTTGTTGCCCTCTCCACGCTGGGCGACGAGATTAAGCCCTCTCAACTCCTGCAGCTCCTCCCGTATTTCGTCGGGCACGAAGCCTTGATCTGGTAGCTGCCGGAGCGCGAGCTTTGCGGTACGAACCCATGCCGTCCATGTTTGGTTAGCGTCGCCGGCGCCATTGGCGACCAAGAACTGGAGGCTCTGGTGGAGGAATTTGCGCCAGCTCAATTTGGACTCCATTGAGACCGGGCAATAGGGCCCTGCTTTTGTGACTTGTAGCTGGAGCTTCCCCGCCAGCCAGTAGGCAAATGTTCTCACACTCACCTTGAGGTCATTCAGGCTTCCTGAGCTGGCGCCGATGCAGGCGACTGCGAGTAACTCTATGCCTTCGAAGGTCTTCCCGTTGCGCAGCCGTTGGAGGGTCGTATGCCCTCGTGCAACCATCACGACCTTACCGTACTCCGTTGTCAGGGCGCGGATCGTTGGTAGTAGCTCTGACGGACAGCCTACGTACTCGAGAATCTTGGGCTGGATGGAGGCGATTTCAGGATTCCCCGAAACCTTTTCAGTACCGACGATGTTACTGCAGAGGTCGACAATGGCTTGGCCGCTTCGCCAGTTGGTTGTCAGCTCGTACTGCTTGAACTGGAGTGTCTCCATCAATTGGCTGACATTGGCTGGATTCGACCTGCGAAAGCCGTAGATCGACTGATTGAGATCGCCTACGAAGTGGAATTTAACCCCTATCCCGCTGAGCTTGCGTACGATCATCAGTTGTTCGGCGGAGAGATCCTGGCATTCATCCACGATCACCACAGGGAAGCGGCGGGCAACACGCGAGATATAGCCATCGAAGCGACGCTCCTTGAATGCCATGAGCGCCAGCATGTCGATGTCAGCATAGGTCGCGTAACCGGCAAGCCAGAGTCGCCTTTTGGTAGCTACTAAATCAGCTTTGATCTCTCCAGTGATCTCTGCGTCATTGAGCTGCTGATCGAACCTTCGCTCACCCGTCGCAAACTTGAACCGGCCTGCTTCAAGATCGTAGTTGTACCGGCAGGCTGACACGCGGCGACCACAAATCCGCTGCCGGGTCTGGAAGATATCTGCTTCTCTCTCAAGGATCCGAATACGGTAATCGCCCTCCTTGCCTGGATAGCCCGTCAGTTCACTGGCGATGCTGGCCACCAACCTGGTCAACACGAAGCTGTCGAAGGTAGAGATGCAGTGCGGTAAGCCGATCGGCCCGCCCAAGTACTTGTGCACCCTGCTCCGGAGCTCGTCGGTCGCGCTGTTGGAAAATGTTAGAACAGCGATACCCGAAGGCGAACGTGACCACGCCTGAATGGTTTGCGAGACCATCGCAGCCACCACCTCGGTCTTGCCACTACCTGGGCATGCTTTCAGGTAGCTGTGCTGATCAAGCGGCGCCGCGATGTATTCCAACTGCTCCTTGGTAAAGTTCATCGCCCGGCATCCTTCGGCCTCGAGTCTTTAGGCCTGACCTGGGTCATTCGGCTTGTTCCTCGATCCCGCAAGCCCAGAGGATGGCTAAGCGGATGTATTCCGGCACGATGAAGCCATCCCTCACGTTAGCCAGCGCATCCGCAAATGCCTGCGCATAGAACCCCTTGCCAATTGCTTTGGTTTCGATTCGATCAAGCATGTCATTCGCGTACGGCGCCCTCTCCGCTGAACTCATGGTCGAGTAGTCCAGTGCAGCGCGGCTAGTCAGCTCCCTCACCACTCCCCCACCTTGAACAGGCCAGAGACTGGCCGCTGCTGTCGACATCAATCTGAGGTTGTTACCCTCCATCGCAATGTCGTACTCAAAGGTCTTGTACTTACCCACGAACAATCTGCCGAACTGCGATTGGCTGATCGGCGCTATCAACGCCAATGCCGGATTGTCCCCTACCCGGAGGTCATCATCATGGGGAAGGAACGGAACAGGAGCTTCTTTACCGTCCTCCCCCGCAACCGACCGGATAGATTTCGGAGGGTCATTGTCGGTAAGACCTGCACACCTGATCGGGACATTCTCGCCCGCCTGATCACCTGTGACATCGCAAAACAGCTGCATGAAATGATTGAAGTAGATGCCGCCGAGGTTGATCACGGAGACGCCGTAGTCGTCCAGGCAGTTCTTTCCCTCGCCGTAGGGGCGCAGGACAATACGCGCCAGCACTGGCAGCACCATGGCCTCAGCGATTCCTTCCACGAGCAGTGCCCCTTTGGAGAAAAGGAGGTTGGATTTTGTGACGTCCAACCAGCGATCCACAAAACGGCGACTGTTTTCAGGAAGGCCGCACGCGCTGAGTGGTATAGCAACTGGCCTGGTGTCATTGGAGATGTGGATGAGGTGATCCAGGGAGACGGCAGCGGAGATGACAGTCGAGTGCGTGGTGATGATGACCTGAATGCGGCGCTCTTCAGCCACCGTTTTCAAATGCCGAAGCAGGCGTAGTTGAAGCTGAGGATGAAGATGCGCCTCTGGTTCCTCGATCAGCAGGAGCCGCAGATAGGTCTCTTCGCCTCGATCCTCCTCTTCCTCCAGGATCAGTTCAGCCAGGATCGATGCGATGTACAGGAGGTTGTTGTAGCCAAGGCTGTTCTCCTCCAGCGATCGGAATTGGGTCGTGTCAGCCTCGCTGAGATTAGGAAAGTACAAAAGCCGCAATCCCTCCACGATCCGGGAGAAGCTGACCTCGGAGAACTGAATCATGGTGCCCTGAGAGAGATTGAGCCCCAGCGCTGCCTTCAGGTTGTCTCCGATTCGCTGATTGGCTTGTTTGATCGCAAATTCGTCGCTCTGTGAAAGCTCACGATTGAAGTTCCCGACATGCTCTTCCAGCGGATGAAGAGTCTGTGCCCTCCTGGCCGCAGCGAGATCCTTGCGGCAGAGGGCCTTCATGAGTCGAGCAAGGCGGGATTGGCGTCCTTCGCGAAGCTTGTTCTCGGCGTCACGCAGCGGAGGCAAGTAGATGCAATGTATGTAGTCCAGCGTCTCGGACTCAAACGGTTTGGCATGCTCGTGACCCGCGTAGGTGTGGTGCCTGAAGCGCCCGCGAGACTCTTGATTTCGCGCCTCAAAAGTCAGCTTGGCCTCGTCGTGATTTCCACACCAGGATTCGAACGCAATGGCGTCCTGATCATCCAGACCTGAAAACGTCGCCTGAATCTGGATGCTTTCAGCAGCGACCGCGCCCGCCTCAAAACCCCGGTAAAAATCGCGCTCACTGATGATTCGTTTGCCTGACTCCGAGTCGTTGAAGAGCTGACGCACTGCACTGACCACGCCAGTCTTGCCGGCCCCATTCTCTCCCACGAGCACGTTCAGCCCGTCTCGAAACTCGATGGTGAACGGCTCACCAAAGCATTTGAATCCAGTGACATCCAATTGCCGTAGATACATGCGAATCCCTTCTAGTGGCCGGTTACCAATGCAAATGACGTTACGGCCGGACGTATCTGGCCTGCAGGTTCACGCAAACTGATCGTGTGATAGTGGCATTACGGCATAGCCCGTGCAATCTCAGCACCCAGGCTTGGCTTGCGAGGGTGGTTGGTACCGGTCATGAGCGCGACCCAATGCGGCGAGAAGCCTTTGGAACTACTAGCATCAATGCTGATTCTCAAGTTCGAGAGCGCCAGCGATCAAAAGGAGAAAGTCATGGATAACTATCACATCACCAAAACAGACGACGGTTGGGCCCTCAAGAAGGAGGGCGCAGATCATGCCTCCAAGACAGCTGAGACCAAAGCCGAAATCACGGCGGTGGCCAGAGAGTTCCTCGCCGGTAAAAATGCCTCACTGAAGATTCATAAACAGGACGGCAAAATCCAAGAGGAGCGAACCTATCCCCGGAAAGCCGACCCCAAGAAAACCAAGGGCTGAGCACTCGCTCTCCAAAGCCATCACTGGTGGATCTATTGTGACGGGCCAGGCCGCTGTGAATTACACCTATGACGTTGGCAGTCGCCTGACCAGTCTCAGTAACGGCAGTCAGAGCGCGGCGTTTACCTATGACGCGGACAACCGTCGTGCCACCTTGACCTTGCCCAACGGGGTGACCGTCAGTTACGTTAATGATAACGCCGGCCAGTTGATTAACCTCAATTACGCCAAGGGCGGCACGAGCCTTGGTAATTTGAGCTACGGCTACGACAACGCCGGCCAACGAGTGCAGCTTGGCGGCAGCTTGGCCCGCACCACCCTCCCCGGTGCCGTGAGCACCACCAGCTATAATGCGGCTAACCAGTTGACGGCATGGAGCAGTGCCTCCTTGCTATATGACGCCAACGGCAACATGACCAGTGACGGCAGCAATAGCTACACATGGGATTCGCGCCAGCGCTTGAGCACTCTTACGGGCACCATGTCCGGCAGCTTCAGTTATGACGCGGCCAACAGACGAAGCCAGAAGACGATTGCCGGACAGACCACCGGCTATGTTTTCGATGGCCCCAACCTGGTGCAAGAGCTGACCGGTACCGCCCCCCCGACGGTGCAAGCCAACCTCCTCACGGGCGGCCTAGATGAAATATTTAGCCGCACCGAAGCCAGTGGCAGCACTTACAACTACTTGGCTGATGCACTGGGTTCCACCCAGGCGCTCACCGACAGCAGCGGAGCATCCACCACTCAATACACCTATGATCCTTATGGCCAGACCAGCAGCAGCGGCTCCGTCAGTGTTAACAGCCAGCAATACACCGGTCGAGAAAATGATGGCACGGGTCTCTATTACTATCGGGCACGGTATTACTCTCCAAGTTTTGGGCGGTTTATCTCGGGAGATCCGATTGATCTTGCGGGGGGGATTAATACGTACGCATATGTGGGCGGTAACCCTATGAGCTGGGTAGACCCGAACGGTCTCTCATCGGTCAGTTACGACGGCCAAACGCACACTGTCACCATCAGGGATAGCGCTGGAAATACGGTCGGAACCTACCCTGCAAACAATAACACCACGACAACAAGCAACGGGCCTTGGCCAAATGGAACTTATTCTTACAGCGGTTCTAATCCGCATCCAGAGAGCGGTGCCAATGGTCCATATGGCTCGCATGGAATTATTATCTTCAACGTTCCGGGGCGAACAGGAATGGGGCTCCATTCAGGCAGAGCGAATAGCGGTGCACAAAACCATCCGACGCTGGGATGTATCCGAACGACAGACGCGGCTATGGGGTTTGTGCGTAATCTCATAACAACTGACCCAGTAACATCCATGACCGTTATCAATAACAACGCCAACGCCCCTCAGTTTGGTACACAACAGTAGTATGATCGAAAGGGTGATAATCATGATGCTCAGCAGATTTATATGTTCTCGCTCCCTGATCTTCTTGATCTTGCTCTTCGGACTTGGATTGGGATATATGCCATTCTCCCAGGCTTCGGCGTACGGAAAGTGCCCTCCCGAGATGAATAACCGAGCAGCGGGTTTGTTAGTTGAAGCACGCGGAGATTGGTCATCTCTTTTTAAACATCAAAAGGCCTTCGTTTCTTGTGATGATGGTGAGCTTGGCGAAGGCTACTCTGAAGCCGTGGCAAACCTCTTCGCCAGAAGATGGGATCAATTCGATACATTTGTCTCACTGGCAAAAACACACCCTGATTTTCAAAGCTGGGCGATACAGCATATCGATGCGACCGTTTCAGATGACGACCTGAACAGGATCATACTAAATTCCAATACATGCATTAACAATGCAGAGGCGGAAAAATTTTGCGAGATTGTGCGGCAGAGTGCTAAAAATGCTTTGACGGAATCCGCACGTACGCGACAATAACTTTGGTAGGTTACATACCTATATCAGTCGCTATGCGTCAAGTGACAAGGTCCCACAGGAAACAGGGTCGGCTACGCATGAGGTTAAAATACTAAAAATCAAAGCAAAATCATTTCGCAAGCTTGCCTTGAGTTTCAAGTGAAACCAACATCTTTGCAAACGAGTTTATGACAGCCTGGTATTGGCTGTGACCTTAAAGTCACTCTCCCTCTTGGCTTTATTAAATCCAACTAAATACGATGCAATCAAAGGTGAAAGCCTCAAGTGAGATGAGAGCTCTCGGGATTCCAAAAGCGAGGTAAACCCGTAAACTAGTCAATTAAGTCGTTGGCCAAGTAGATTCCAAATCTAGAGCATTGAGAGTTATTGGACGCACGCTAACCATAGTCGCAGCAAGCACTATAGCCACCGCTTCGGTTGTGATGGAGGGGTTTTATGATTGGGGAGTAATAGGAAGGGCTGCCTGGGAAACCACCTCCGCAGGCGATTGCATTTACGCAAAATAAATATGAGGTCAGTATATGACAACCCAAGATGACACTATTCGCAGGCTCGCCATGCAGCGAATTGCAAGTGTATTCAAAATCTCTGTAGATGAATTGACTGAAAGCTCAGTGTTTGGACGCGACCTAAACGCCACTCGCGCTCCTGGTTTCTTTAACCCAAATGAGTGCGATATAATTGAAGGCGACATTCTGGATGTATGCACCAAAGAGGCACGCAAAGCGATAAGCTCTGGAAATTTGACAATTTACACTGTCGGTGATTATTGCAAGCATATGATTGAATGCTACAAAAAGAAACCGAAAGACGTAGTTCAAACATTGAAAGCAAATCCATCCCGACTTTGATTAGGGTAGTTGACATTCGTGCTTGCGCGATAGGCGAAATATGTCCTCTGACAGCCTGTTGCCATCTACGAATCCAAAGGTAAATGATGACAGCGATCAAACGGTTAGAATTGCATTTTAGGCATTGATTGTCGAAATAGGTGCCGCTTTTTTATATTAAATACCGTATTCCGGGAAAGCTTCGGCACGAGGATTATATAGCACACCTGGCTTGGCCTGCTCGAGGCTGACAACTTCGAGCAGCAAGCAGCAGTACGAGCGTTGCATCAGTGAGATTTATTCCAACCCCAGTAGTTAAGCAGGGCAATACATCGTTAGGCCGCTGTGGTTTAGATTTCTGCTATGCGTCCATCCAGTGTCTGCCAGATGAAGCACCGTGTCGTAGATATTCACATCCTTGATGGCTGCGTGACGCTACCAGAAAAAGAGCGCCCTCGTCGGGGGGATGGTACCCAAGAAACGACGGCACAGCCCCAGCCCATCTTCCCCAGGTTGAACGAGTAAAACATCCGCTCCCACCCACTTGATAACTGTCTCATCGTGCCGCGATCCCCCGCCGGCCAATACAAAAATTTTGCTGTCGGTCAGACAGCGCAGCTAATTTTTGAAGCGAACCGGCCGATACTAGCCGGCGGTCGGCCAAATTAAATGCCTCTGGCGGCGAAAAAACCACCGGACAGTTTGTCTAGACCGTACCTTAATAGCTGATGCAAGAAGGCCAATCTGTGTACCTACATCGTTGGAGCTACATCCTACTAATTTGTTTGCTGCCACAATTGAGCCTGGCCAGCACACTGCATATCGATCCTCGTGGCGAGAGCCTTTATCAGGAAGCTCTCCCATACCTGCTACAAGCGAATGACAAGCTTGAAGCAGTGACAGCCGATACCCCAACGACAAGCGAGGAGGAAAGGCAGCGCTCCCTCACCCTAGCCGAAGAAGGAGGTGCGCTACTCAAGCCAGCTTTTACCTTGCTTGAACAAGCAGCGGCCCTTGATCATCCCGTGGCCCAATATCGTCTCGGATTGATTTACGCGATGCTATCTCCGAGCGAAGTGATCAAAGAGAAAGCTTGCCCCTTGTTCGAACGAAGCCTCGCCCAAGGCTTTGCTCCACCAGCACTTGAAATTGCCTCCTGGTGCTTGGCGTTTACCGATACGCCCGAGTACCAAAAAGCCTTGCAAGCCATAGAAACCAGCATGCCGCTTTACGAAAAATATTTTCCACAGCCTGTTGTCAGGCTTGAGTGCAAGCGTGAGGAACCGGTCGGCTTCGCCATGCAGTGGGGCAACGGTCGTGATTATCAAGCTGAGATCTACCGTTTACAGGGCGACAGCAATCGTGCGCGGCGCTTGGAGTATTACCAGAAGGCCATCGATACCAATGACTGTTACAGGGCCAAACGACGCATGGAATATCTTAAATAGTTCCGCCTCGTACTGCATCGCGATCCAGACGTCCACCGAGAAGTCCACCTGCTCGGGCAGCAAGCGCGCCAGCGCATGACGGCGCGCCAGTTGGCTTGAGTACACGCCAATGCCCAGCCCTGAGCGGAGCGCTGCGAATTGGGCCAGGTGATCGTCGCTGCGAAATACCGCATGTTCCCCTGTACAGGCAAAGCCCTGTTGTGCCTGGAACGCCTGCTCCGCCAGGTTGCGGTCCGGTCCGATAACTGGGTATTCGCTCAGTTCCTTTGCGCATCGAGGCCATCCTCGGTGCTCGAGTAGCCCCGCCGTAGCATACAGGCCCACGCGCAAATCGCCCACATGCCGAGTGACGACGAAGGCCTCGGCTGGGCGACGAATGCGTACGGCCTGCCAGGAGAACAGAGATCTATGACAGGCTGTATCCTACCCTCCAGTCGACCGATAAGGTCGAAGACGGCCTTCGCTTCCCCCTCGTTCTCATCATCCACTGCATTCTAAACCGCACTTCACCATTGATAGCTCAAGGCCACCAGTCGATAATCACCCCTTCTAAAAAAGCACATAAGGATTTGCTGTGAAGAAGCTCTACTTGGCTCTACCGTTCTGCGCGCTGCTGCTACAAGGTTGTGGTGTGACCATGACCCGCTATGAACCCAACTTTCAGAACGTTCAGCAGCTCAAGAAAAATGCACCCATGCAGCCCTTGCGCGAGACGCAGGTGAATGCGGATTCAGGTCAAGGGTCGCTGATGGTGCGCCTGAACCCGATTTCGTCGCCCGAGGGCAGCGTTCCACTGCACATCCAGGCCGCGATCAACGATGAGCTCCGCCAGGCGGGTCTGTTGGACCCTCGGGCTGATCGGCAGCTGCAGGTTCAGTTGGTCAAGAGCCAGCTCACCGCAGGCATGAGCAGCGGCCATGGCGAAGTGGCTGCGCGCTTCACGCTGCGTAAAGGTGATCAGGTTTTATACGAAACCACTAAAGACGTGCAGCGTGATTGGGACAGCAGTTTCTTCGGTCCGATCGCCATTCCGGCGGCCGCGAACAACTACAACCCAATGGTGCAAGACCTGCTCAAGAGCTTGTACAACGACCCGCAGTTCACTCAAGCGTTGAAGTAATTAAAAAAAGAGCCGCGATTGCGGCTCTTTTTCTATCGGTGTCAGCCCCGTGGAATGCGGGTGTCGACAGCGGAGTATTTTATGCGGTTGTTGTCGACCCAGTTCTTCAACAGAGCATTGACCTGGCGGTTGAAGGTGTCGGTGATGGCCGCCTTGGGCGTATTACCTGCCAGGGGCAGGAACCAGATGCCCATCCAGGTGTTGATCGCATCATGATTGCTGGCCTTGCCCAACGGCTGGCCCTGCTCGTCCAGGGTTTCCAGGCTCATGGTGTACTGGTCGGTTGCCAACGCAGGAATGATCGTGAACGTGAAGCCACTGAGGAACGCCAGGACCATTTGCCCACCGCCCGGCGCATGGTTATAGACCTTCAAACGAAGATTGTAATCGCCTGGTTGCTTCTGGAATTCGTCAAAGACCACGCGCCCAAAAAGCCCTGACTCATCGAAGGTCCGCTTCAGATCCGGCTTGAGCATGTCGCGAGCCTGCGGCACCTCGGTGGCCTTGGCATTGTCGGGGTCGCCCTGATAGAAATCGAAATCGACATAGACGTTCGGCTTGTTCGAGTAGCCGGCCATTGAAGGCAGATTCACGGGGGCTACTTCATCTTTGGTGAAACTGGCGCATCCACTCAGGCTCAAGGCCAGGGCTAGGCCTATGGCTTTTGCAAATTGCATATCGACTTCCTTGCGTAATTTGGACTAATGCCGCTCACAGAGAGGGGGACGAATTCTAGCGGGATCCGTTTAAAAGCAAAAGGCTATCATCTGATTGCACACACGCCGCTTCGCGATTACCTGACACGCTCAAAGACGATGTGAACCTTCGCCCCATCCGGGCGGCGAAAATCTTCTACCATCCGGTTGCCATCGACCTTCAACTGCAGGTCGTCCCGGGTGCGCACAGCGCCTACCCAGTTCGGGAACGTAGCCCCTTCGACAGTGTTGCCCGTGAACTCACCGTTCTGGTCGACGGTATATCGCCCGAAAAAACCGATGCCCCCCGCCATCGCGGCCCGGTTTTCCTCATCGGTGCCTTCGCCACGAACGTTGGATCGAAACGCTGGCACGCGTGGATCCGTGAGTACTTCGACAAACGTCAGCTCTGGCGTGAAGACGAGCCAACCATGAGGATCGGGGCCATAAGCATTCGATCTACTGCCCTGGCTCTCAACGGTTGCACTGACCATGCGCCATGTCCCGACCACGGAATTTTCTTTGCCCGCAAACGCTGTGGAGAACGCCGAGAAGGCAATGGCTGCTACGACTGCCAGTAGCGTATTTTTCAGACTCATCCGCTTCACCTTTCCTCGCCGCAACGACGCGGCAGACAATAGAGTGGGTTTCATTCTGGTCGGCACGGTCTTCATGCCCTGGCCGAGATGGCCGCCAAGCGTAGCTCCCGCAAAGTGGCATTATCCGCCCTCCTCCCCAGTTGCCAGCCCAAGTAACCCCACAGCAGTGCGCAACAGGCGCCGATTATCGCGGCCGGGCCGGCGCCTTGTCCCAGGAGGTCGAGCAGGCTCTTGGCCCAGCCGCTCATGGCGTCACCTGCGCGATAAACCACGGTGTCGATGAAGTTCTTGGCCGTGTATTTACTCTCGGCATCCAGCGGCGCGAACAGCATTTCCCTGCCCGGCCGGACGAACGCGTATTCGCCGATCCGTCGCACGATCATCACCGCCGCCAGTAGAGCGAACCCCGGCGCCAACGCCAGGCCGAGGAAGCCGATGCACATGAGCAGCGGCACGACGGCCAACAACGCACGCACCCCCAACTTCGGCGCGATGCGGCCGGTGATGAACAACTGGGACAGCAACGCACCGGCCTGCACGATGATGTCGATGGTGCCGAAGATGCGTACCTGCGCCTGGCGATCCGGATAGTGCTCGGCCACCAGGCGCGCCTGTTCGAAATAGAGAAAGGTGCTGACTGTCGCCAACAGCACCACGAAGCCGGCGATTCCCAGCAAGTAAGGTGACTTGAGCACCGCCGTCAAACCGCTGAACGGATTACCGTGCAATGGTTGCCGAGGGCTTTGCGTCGGTGCGGCGCCGGGGCGGCCGGCTCCGCCCGTTTCGCGCCACCGCATCAGTGCTCGTTTCAACACCAGCGTGGCACCGATCAACAGGGCCGCCAGCAGCATCAACCCCGAGGCGCCGAGGGGACCGATGAGCAGCGCGCTCAGGGTCGGCCCCAGCAGGCCGCCGACGCTGGCGCCCGCAGCGATGAAGGCGAACAGGCGCTTGGCCTGCTCACTGTCGAATACATCCGCCATCAAGCTCCAGGCCACGGATACGACGAACAAGTTATAAACCGATATCCAGACGTAAAAGACCCGGGCCACCAAGACACTGTCCGGCTGGAACTGGAACAGCTCGACGAACATCAGCAGGTTGAAACCGAAGAAACCGTACACCCAGTCGATCAGGCGCAGGCGCGGCACCCGTGAACTGAGCCAGGCGAACAACGGCACGGCTGCCAGCATGACCAGGAAGGTCGCGGTAAACAGCCATTGCAGATTCTCCACCCCCGCCGCGATGCCCATCGATTCACGGATTGGGCGCAGCATGAAGTAACCGGTGAAGAGACAAAGGAACAGCAGGAACCCGCACAGCGCCGGACGCAACTCGCCGTCACGGGCGTTGAGGGCGAGACTCAGCCGGTGCAAATAGGAAGGCGCACTCATAAGGGACTCCGGAGAAACGGCAACAAGACAAAGGTCAAGCGCGGGACGGACGCCCGCGCCCAGGGTTGCATCAGCGATAGGTCACGCCGGTCAAACGCTCGGAGACAACCCAGAGCCGCTCGGCATCCGCCTCCGTGCTCGCGGCGGGCGGTGTCTTGGCGAACCCCAACGGACCGCGTCTTTCATCGTCACCGGTCGGGCCGTAATAAGCCCCACCCACGGCTTGCGCAGCCGTGGCGGCATACAAGGTGGGCAACGCCCCTTGTGCCGCTGAGTGGTACGCGTCACGGTCCTTTGCCCAGCGCCGACCGAACTCGCTGTCGAGGCCTGGCCCCCGTGCGACCAACTCGGTAACGGCAACGCCGGGATGCGCCGCCATGCTGCGAATGCCCCAGTTTTCGGCATCACTGCGCCGCTGCAAGGCAAATGCCCAGTGCAAGACGGCCAGTTTCGATTGCGCGTAGGCGGCGTACGGGTCGTACTTCTGCTCGCTCTGAAGATCATCAAGATTCATCGCGCCGCGCGCCGCAGCAATGCTGGACAGGCTTACCACGCGGGCATCCTCGCTTTGACGCAAGAGCGGCACCAACAGGCCGGTCAGCGCGAAGTGCCCCAGGTAGTTGGTGGCCAACTGAAGTTCAAAGCCATCGGCGGACGTGCCTCGCTCGGGCGGCGCCATGACGGCGGCATTGTTGATCAACACATCGAGGCGCGGCAGTCGCTGATGGAGACGCTGGGCCAGGCCGCGCACCGATGAAAGATCAGCCAGGTCCACGTTCTCGAACTGCACCTTGGCGTCGGGCTCGGACTCGCGGATACGCGCAATGGCCTGTGCGCCGCGCTCCGGGTTGCGCGCGGCGATGATGACCTCGGCGCCGGCACGCGCCAAGGCCAGCGCATCCTCGTAGCCCATGCCACTGGTACCACCGGTGATCAGGACAATTCGACCTTTTTGGGACGGTATGTCGCCGGTCGACCAGTCTGGTTTCGGTGCAACGCGAGTGGAGGCTTCGATACTCACCGCACTGAGCAGCGCGACGCCCGCAGCGAGGATTCGAGCCAGTCTTCCAAGCTGGCTCATGCGGCCAATGGTGGGTGTTGTTGTGCTATTCCACATGGTGATGGTCCCTGTCTGAAGAAATGAACCGGCATCGCCGGACGGTCACTGTGTCGAGCACGCCTCAGCCAACTGCAGAAAGCTGACGTGTTTCTTTACCCCTTGGGTGTTCAAGTAGGTCATCTTGGCTGGCACGACCTCGCATACCGGCGATGTCGCCGCCTCGATATGAATGACCCTGGCAATGTCCAGCGGCATGCCATATTCGTAGGCCGGAAGCTGCGATTGTTCTTTGGCGAGCAGCGGTGAACCGCTCAAGGAGATGACTGCCAGCAGGCCGGCAATCGACAGGTTTCGAATGTTCATAGTGGGCTCCACGACACTGTCCTCGTTGGGATGGTCGTAGCACTCTAGGCGGGGGCGACTGACGTCAAGGTGACTGCTGGCTGACGGGAAGATGTCAAACGCGGGCAGACTTTACTCGCAGGCGACGACTAAGGCGCCGCCTGGTTCATCAAGGAGAATCCGAAGGTGTTGAGCCCATTTTCGCTGTGGGCAAACACGCGGCCACCGTGCATGGACGCCACCGCCCGCACGATGGAAAGGCCCAGGCCATGGTGCGCATCGCTTCGCGCCCTGGCGGTGTCGGCGCGATAGAAACGCTCGAACAAACGCTCCAGGTGCGAATTGTCGATGGGCTCTCCGGCATTGGAAACGCTCACCTCGACCTGCATGCCGTGGTTGACCAGGCTCACCGTGATCGTGCTGGTCGGCACAGCGTAGCGCGCCGCGTTCTGTATCAGATTAGCCAGGGAGCGGTGAAAAAGGCGTCGGTCGATGCACACGCGCATGTCACCTTGGATCACCACGCCCAGCTGTTTGTCGTGCAAGACCGGCTCCAGATACTCCACCGTTTTCAACGCCTCTTCATAAAGCGAGACATCACTGAGCTCGGTTGCCCGTTGCCCGCTCTCGGCCCCCGCCAGGAACAGCATGTCGTTGACGATGGTGCCCATCCGTTCCAGCTCTTCGAGGTTCGACTGCAGCAGATCCTGCAGCTCACCCACATCGCGCCCGTGGGCCAATGCCACCTGGGTCTGTCCGATCAGATTGGTCAAGGGCGTTCGCAGCTCATGGGCCACATTGGCATTGAACCCTTCGAGCTGACACCAGGCCGCTTCCTGGCGAGCCAGGGCACCGTTGAACGACACCGCCAGCTCCTGCAATTCGCCAGGCAGCGCCTCGGTGTCCAGTCGCTGCTTCGAATCTCCCGGCGGCAGGCTATTGGCTTGACGGCTCAGTCGTCTCACCGGCCCCAGGCCGAAACGCGCGATCCAGTAACCGAGCAGCGCAACCAGCCCGATGCCCAACGCCGAGGTCAGGATCAAAATCTTGGTGAAGTGGTCCAGGGTCTTCAGAAACGGCGTTGAATCCAGCCCCACGATAAAACGCAGTTCCGGACGGTTGCCCATGGCGGGAATGGTCTTGAGCAACGCCATCATGGGCCGCTCTCGGTCAGGCAGGTCGAGGGTAAACAGTCCATCGGAGCGCTTCGACCAATCCTGGCCGTCCGGCATCGCCCCGCCGTAGCTGAAGGCGGGGTCGTCAACCAGGATCCAATAGCGGACCCGTTCATCCGCAGGCGTCAGGCCGTCGAGCTTCTGGCGCAAACCGACCCAGAACGTCGGCGAATCGTATTTGGCGAGCACCGGGTCGAGCACGGAATGGCGCAGGATCAGCTCGTTCTGCATCTGCTCATCGAGCGATTGCTTCAAGGAACAGCGCAACAGCGTCGCACTGATCGACATGATCAGCAGGACAGCGAGGGCGAACATCAGGGCAAGCCGCTTGGCGATCGATCTTTTCATCAAGGCGTTCCACTTTGCCTGCCATCGACCTCACGGCTTTCCAGCACATACCCCATGCCACGGACGGTATGCAGCAGCTTGCGCGGATACGGGGCATCTACCTTGGCGCGAACGCGCTTGATCGCAACCTCGACCACGTTGGCATCACTGTCGAAATTCATGTCCCAGACCTGCTCCGCAATCATCAACTTGGAAAGAATTTCGCCCTGATGCCGCGCCAACAGGCTCAACAGGGAGAACTCCTTGGCCGTCAGGTCCAGCCGCAGCCCGCCCCGGGTCACCTTGCGCGCTTGCAGATCGACCTCCAGGTCGTCGATGCGCAAATGCGTCAGGTCAACCGTGTCACCGGCGCGACGACGGATCAAGGCCTGGACACGTGCGACAAGTTCGGCAAACGAAAAAGGCTTGCCCAGGTAATCATCGGCGCCCTCGCGCAGTCCTCGAATGCGGTCATCCACCGTCCCCCTGGCCGACAACATGATGACCGGGGTTTTCTTGTGCAGGCGCAGGCCTTGCAGCACGTCGTAGCCGTCCTTGCCCGGCAACATAACATCCAGGATCACCACGTCGTAATCCCATTCCAGCGCGTAATGCAGGCCATCGATGCCATTCGTGGCAACGTCGACAATGTAGCCGAGTTCGGTCAAGCCACGATGGACGTAGGAGGAGGTTTTTTCTTCGTCCTCGACAATGAGCAAACGCATCGGGTAACGCCTCTCTGAAACGGTGCCACAAATTGGGAGATCAAATAGTCGATCCCGATGTTTGGCTTGGTGCTGATGCTTCAAGCCCCCCTGCAAGATCGCCTGGATGTACATTTTCCCCAGTCTAGGCTGTGAAGGTGTCCGCAGGCTGACCGCCTCCTGACATTCTTGTCAGAAAATGCTTCAAGGGCCGAGTTCGTCATTCTCGTGGAGTTATTCGAATTTTGAATTACAGTTATAGCTAACGAAACTATGTAGACGACCTTCCGTCACCTATCTTGACGTCAGGTATCCGTCCCATTTGGGGCGATGCTGGAACGTTATCCAACGGGCTCCAGACACACGTTAATCCGCAGGATAAGGATCTGCTCGTACGTCCAGTTTGATTGAAGACCGCAAGACCGATAAGGAGATCCCCCTGTGGTGGATGTGCAGCAATTGTTGGACTCGATTCCCCCTGGCATCCCCTATGGCGACGACGATGCATGCGACGCCACCTTCTTTACGACGGCCAACTGACGCCCGAACACGAGCCAAAGGAAGCCGTTCATGGCAATCACGCAAAACAACCGTTTGGTACAGGTCGACAGTCCTCTCGGCGGCGATGTCCTGTTGTTGCAAGGCATGGAAGGCAGCGAAGAGTTGGGGCGGTTGTTCCACTACGAATTGGACCTGACCTCCGAAGACCGGGCGATCACGTTCGACCAGCTGCTGGGCAAGCCAATGGGCCTGACCCTGGAACTGTATGACGGCGGCAAACGCTACTTCCACGGCATTGTCTGCAGTTGCCGGCAACTGACCGGCCACGGCCAATTCGCCGGTTATCGCGTCAGTTTGCGCCCCTGGTTCTGGCTGCTCACGCGCACCTCCGATTGCCGGATTTTCCAGAACAAGACCGTGCCGGACATCATCAAGCAGGTGTTCCGCGACCTCGGTTTCTCCGATTTCGAGGACAGCCTGAGCGGCAGCTACCGCGAGTGGGAATATTGCGTGCAGTACCGCGAAACCAGCTTCGACTTCGTCAGTCGGTTGATGGAGCAGGAAGGCATCTATTACTACTTTCGCCATGAAGAGGCGCGCCATGTATTGGTGTTGGCCGACGCCTATGGCGCCCACTCCACGGCGCCAGACTATGCCTCGGTGCCCTTCTATCCACCTGATCGGCAAATGCGCGAGCGCGATCATTTCTACGACTGGCAACTGGCACGGGAAGTCCAACCCGGTTCGCTGGCCCTGAACGACTATGACTTCCTGCGCCCGCGCGCCAGTCTTGAGGTGCGCTCCAGCGTGCCGCGCAACCACACCAACGCCGACTACCCGCTCTACGACTACCCGGGTGAATACGTCCAGAGCAACGATGGCGATCACTACGCGCGTACCCGCATCGAAGCCATTCACAGCCAATTCGAGCGTGTGCAATTACGCGGTCGCGCCCGCGGAATCGGTTGCGGTCATGTGTTCACGCTGACGGGATACGACCGTGCCGACCAGAACCGTGAATACCTGGTGGTGACCGCCCGTTATCAGATCCGTCAGGATGCCTATGAAAGCGGCCAGTCGGACGTTGCCGAACAGTTCGTCAGCGAGCTGGACTGCATGGATGCCAGCCAAGTCTTCCGCCCTCTCCCCCTCACCCCTATGCCCATTGTTCGCGGGCCGCAGACTGCCGTGGTGGTCGGCCCCAGTGGCGAGGAGATCTGGACCGACCAATATGGCCGGGTCAAAGTGCATTTCCACTGGGATCGCCATGACCAGTCCAACGAAAACAGCTCCTGCTGGATTCGCGTGTCCCAGGCCTGGGCCGGCAAGAACTGGGGATCCGTGCAGCTCCCGCGGATCGGTCAGGAAGTGATCGTCAGTTTCCTCGAGGGCGATCCGGATCGGCCGATTATCACTGGCCGCGTCTACAACGCTGAACAGACCGTGCCCTACGGATTGCCGGCCAATGCCACCCAGAGCGGGGTGAAAAGTCGTTCAAGCAAGGGCGGTTCACCGGCCAACTTCAATGAAATCCGCATGGAGGACAAGAAAGGCTCGGAGCAACTGTTTATCCACGCCGAGAAGAACCAGGACATCGAGGTCGAGAACGACGAAACCCACTGGGTCGGCCATGATCGCCGCAAGACCATCGACAACGACGAGACCGTGCATGTCAAACACGACCGCACCGAAACCGTCGATAACAACGAAACCATCACCATTGGTGTGGATCGCAAGGAAAAGGTCGGCAATAACGAAACCATCTCCATCGGTGTGAACCGCACCGAGGATGTTGGCAGCAACGAGAAAATCACCATTGGCGCCAATCGCACCGAGAAAGTGGGCAGTAACGAGACCATCACCATCGGTGCCGACCGCACGGAAAAAGTCGGTGCCAACGAGAAAATCAGCATCGCCAGCAACCGCACCGAAGACGTGGGCGGCAACGAAACGATCAGCATCAGCGGCAACCGTAACGAAACGGTCCAGGGCAACGAAGGCATCGAGATCAACGGCAACCAGAGCACCCAGATTGGCCAGAACGAATCCCGCGACGTCGCCCAGAATCGCACCACCAACATCAATCAGAACGACAGCCTGGACGTGGGCAAGCATTTCTCCCTTACCGCCGGCGACTCCATCAGCCTGACCACGGGCGCGGCGAGCATCACCATGAAGAAGGACGGCACCATCGTGATCAGCGGCAAGAACATCACCATCGACGGCTCTGGCGCCATCAACATCAAGGCGAACAAGAACGTTGTCGTCAAAGGCCAGAAAATCCTGCAGAACTAGCCACGGAGTGGGCGCCATGACCGTTGAATATCATTTAGCCGTTTCCGCCACCGCCACGCCCGCGCGCGTGGATGGCGTCGTGATTGGGGTGCTGCTGGATGTGCCCAGTGCAGATGCCCCTGTGGTCGCCTTCCCTGGCTGCCCCGGCGAAACCGGTCTCGTCGCGCGCACCACCACCCCACTCGCCCGCGCAGACATCGGCGCCCAGGTCGCGCTGATGTTCGAGGCCGGCGACCTGAGCCGTCCGCTGGTGATCGGTCGCATCCAGCGTCTGCCGCAAACCACAACGCCAGCCGTCGCCCACCTGGACGGCGAACGCCTGGAGTTCACCGCGGAGCGGGAAATCGTCCTGCGCTGCGGCAAGGCCAGCATCACCCTCACCCGCGAGGGCAAGGTGCTGATTCGAGGGACCTATCTTTCGAACCGGTCATCCGGCGTGAATCGCATCAAGGGCGGTTCGGTGCAGATCAACTAGACAGGTAGTCGGCCTATGGAACTGCTCAACGCCAGCAAACTGCTTGCTGCCTACACCCAGGGCCTGGAGCCCGATGGCCGCGAATCCCTGGTGATAGTGGCCAAAGGCACGTTCAATTTGCCGCTGGACGGCCGTCCCGCAACCCTCGCCGACACCCAGCAACCGCTGCTGATGGCCGATACCTTCCTCGGCGAGCCGGGGCTCAGCGCTCCGCTACAGGAAATGGACTTCGCCCCGGTCAAGCCATTCTGCGATGTGCTGGTACGCGGCAAGGCCTATGCCCCAGGCGGGCGGCCCGTGACGCAGTTGGCAGCGGGCATTCGCATCGGTCAGATGAGCAAGGCCTTTTCCGTCCTCGGCCCCCGACAATGGCAACCGGGGCTATTGGGGGTTTCTCCCGGTTTACCGCAACCCTTTACCGAGCAGGACATCTCCTATGCCCAGGCCTACGGAGGTACCCATCCCATGGCCAAGAATCCGGATATGCGTCATTGCTACCCGGACAACCCAAGCGGTTGCGGTTGGTTCCCAGGCAGCATCGACAGTGCTGAAGTCGCTTACAAGCCAATGCCCAATACCGAGGAACTGGGCAAGCCGATCGACAGCCCCTCCGGCGACTTCCGCCCCATGGCTCTCGGCCCCCTGGGCCGTAGCTGGCCGCAACGCGCCCGCTTCGCCGGTACTTACGACGAAACCTGGCTGGCCGACTGCTTTCCGTTTCTGCCGCAAGATTTCGACCGTCGCTACTTCCAGGCGGCCCCTGACGATCAGCAGATTCCTTACCTGCGTGGCGGCGAGGACGTGCTGCTGCTCAACCTCACGCCCCAGGAGCGCGCGGGTTTTCGCATCCCTGAAATGGAGGTGCCGGTAACGTTCTTCTTGAAAAAAGGTGGCCATGAGACTGTGCAGGCGGTCATCGACACCCTGCTGATTGATACGGATGCGCTCCAGGTGCAGCTGACCTGGCGTGTCTCCCGGCCGCTGCGACGCAATATGTTCGAGATCGCCCAGGTGCTGGTCGGCACCATGTCCACGGGTTGGTGGCGCGCCCGTGAACTGGGCAAGGATTACTACCCGTCGCTCTCCTCCCTGGTAAAAGCCAAGCAGGCACCCGAGGAGGCGGACTGATGACCGCGCTTTGCATCATCGGCTCCGGCATGGTCAGCGCTGTCGGCCTTAGTGCAGCCGCGAGCTGCGCGGCGATCCGCTGCGCCATCGACAACTTTCAGGAAACTCGCTTTATTGACCAAGGTGGCGAATGGCTGATGGCCGCCAGCGTGTCTCTGGAACAGCCCTGGCGCGGCCGCACCAAGCTGATCAAGATGGCCGCCCGTGCCATCGCCGAGGCGCTACAAAGTACCCCCAACGTCGATCCGGAAAAGACTCCGCTGCTGCTGGGGGTAGCGGAAGCCGAGCGCCCCGGCCGCCTCAATGGTCTCGATAAGGGGCTGCTGCACGCCATCGAAGCCGAACTGGGCTTGCGCTTTCATCCCAGTTCCAACGTCATCGCCCGTGGACGGGTCAGCGCTGCCGTGGCCCTGCTTAATGCGCGTACGCTCATCTACCAAGGCGGCAATCGCCACGTACTGGTTGCTGGCGTCGACTCCTTTTTGAACGGACCGACGCTGGCCGCTTTCGAAGCACGCGAACGCCTGCTCACCAGCCAGAATTCCAACGGGTTTATCCCCGGCGAAGGCGCCGCCGCCGTGGTCCTGGCCGCCCCCGTTGCCAGCGAAGAGCCGCAACTGGTCTGCATGGGCCTGGGGTTCGGCGTGGAAAAGGCCACGGTGGAGGCCGAAGGCATTCCCCTGCGCGCCGAAGGCCTGACTCAAGCTGTACGGGCGGCGCTGAACGAAGCCGGCTGTGGGTTGGAGCAAATGGATTATCGGCTCACCGACATCTCCGGCGAGCAGTACTACTTCAAGGAAGCCTCCCTGGCCCTCAGCCGAACCTTGCGCGTACGCAAGGAGTTCTTCCATCTCTGGCACCCGGCCGACTGCATCGGCGAAGTCGGCGCCGCCATCGGCCCGGCCATGCTCGCCGTGGCGTTGGCCGCCAGTCGCAAGGGCTACGGCGAAGGTCCGAATATCTTCTGCCACCTCGGCAACGACGCCGGCGAACGCGCCGTTGCATTGCTCAGTTACCAGACTGTGAGGGCTGCGTAATGGCGAATGAGGTCTACGCCAACAATATGGAGGTTTCCTGCAAGGCGGCCGACGGCAAGTCGATCGCCTGTTTTCCGGATGTCTGCTTCACCCCGCCCCAAGCCCCGCCCACCCCGCTGGGGGTGCCGATTCCCTACCCCAATACTGGCTTGGCCAAGGACACCACCAGGGGTACGCGAACGGTGAAGATCAGTGGCAAGGAGGCCATGCTCAAGGATAAGAGTTATTTCAAGACCAGTTATGGGGATGAAGCTGGAAATGCGCCAAAAAAGGGGATCATCACCGGCAAGATCAAAGGGAAAGTCTATTTCACAGCCTGGTCGATGAATGTGAAGTTTGAAGCTGAAAACGTCGTGCGAAACATGGACCTGACCACCCATAACCACGGATCGACAAGCAACACCGGCCCTTGGCCTTATCAAGATGCAATTGCGATGGATACCGCTGGTCACCCTTGCCAACCAATGGCAAAGGATATTAAGACCCAATGCTCTGGTGCCAAAGACAAAAGCGCCAAGTGTTGTAGCAGCCGTAAATGCCTGCTTATGCCGAAGACCCCGAACCGTTGTTGCAACGGCGCGGATGGCAAACAGATGACAGGCCACCACCTGCTTCCATCCAAGGAATTCGTCGCACATGTCAACCGAGGCTCCACAGACGCAGCGACGAACTATGAATCGGACAAGGCTCCCTGTCTCTGTGTGGAAGGCCATAGCCATTCATTACGTACCGAGCATGGACAGGTAGGGTGCAATTACACCGTCGAAAGAAATGCTTGGCTCGCTAATCCTGCCAACCGAGGCAAGGCCTATACCCTGGCCGTCGGTTGCGAGGTAGGCGCGAAGTCGGCGGTTGGCAAAGTCAATGTTCCTCCCGGAGCCAAAGGATGTAACAAGGAGTGCCTGCAAAAGCAGCTGGAGAATGATCACCAGAAGATGGAATTGACGGTGAAACCCAACGATCCGCTGCCCAGAGCGAAACAGCCGCCACTCGCCATAGTATTGGACGATTAACAAGCACAGGATCTAATGAAGATGAACGGAATATCAGATGCGGAGTTTATTGACGGGGCCTTTATTCAGGAGGGCGTTAGTCCGGTCGCGGGTATCATCATCGCTACCTGTACCATTGGCGACGATTATGACAACCCAAAGAATAGGGTCGGCGTTAGAAAGCAGGATGCCTGGCTTGAGTTCGGATTGTCTGCAGAAGCTATTCTCTCGGTTGATGCCGCTATTGACGGCTCTGCTTACGTCTTGGGAGAGAACGGTTCAGTCGTGCGTTTCGATTGGAAATCGCCAACAACAAGAGAGGCGCTCAAAGCCTCGCGAAAGGCCTACGCAAACGCTGCCGTCAGTAACATCGGACCACTGCGCAGAATTCGGATCCTGGGTGACGATGTGATCTGCGCAGGATCTGTCGGCCAGGTCTATCGCTTGTTCGGCGATAGGTTCGAAACACTGCCGAAGTTAAGCGTGGGCAATCAGGATGTGACAATTGAGGATATCGCCGGAAGCAGTCGCAGCGACATGGTCGCTGTAACCTCCGATGGTTACGCTGCGCATTTCGACGGTACAAACTGGACCGTCCTTGATCTACCAACCAACGCAAGTCTTACCAGTATCTGTCGGCTGGACAACGGTCACTATGCCATTGCTGGCAAGAATGGGACTGTACTGATCGGCGTCGCAGATCAATGGTCCATTGTTCAGCCGATTGACACGATAAGAAGCTACTGGGGGATTGCGGCCTATAACGATGAAATATATGCAGCACATTTGGCCGGTGTGGACAAAGTCGCCGGACAGACTTTGATTGCCTTGGATATAGAAGAAGCAGACCTCCAATTCACAGTGCTTCGAAGCAGCACCGAAGGGGTATGGTCCTTTGCGGACAGAACGATTGGGTTAATCCGCGATGATCAATGGCAAACGATAATGAAGTAATGCGTGCCAAGGGCACGCCAAGTCATTCGAAGTTTCCTGTAGAAGAACCACTGGAGGCGTAACATTCAACATGCTAGTCACTTCCGTTGTTCTGGACCAACACGCCGAAGAAGCCAGCTTCCTTGCCGTCCTGCGCGACTACGCCCTGCGCGCCCCACACTACGATATCGACCACCTCGACAAACTCGATAACCGCCTCGACGCCCACCTCGACGGCTTGCGAATCGCAGCCCCTGGTGGTCTGGAAACGCTACTGACCCAGCTCGGACCACACGCTATCGGCGAGATGTTCGCCAGTGTGGTGCTGGCCTTCGAGACGGCCGATGCGAAAGTGCTGTCGCGGCTCAGCGAGCATTTGCGCAGTGCCTTGGAAACAGAACGCGGTTACCTGATGGCTTTGGGTTGGCTTGACTGGGAACGGGTATCGCCCTGGATCGAACGTATGCTCGCCTCCCCCGAGCCCCTGTTTCGCCGCCTCGGCCTCGCAGCCTGCGGTATGCATCGCCACGATCCAGGCCCCGCCCTGTTGGCCGTGCTTTCCGATGCCGACCCAAGCGTGCTGGCACGTGCCGCCCGCACGGCGGGCGAGCTGCGCCGGCGTGACCTGCTGCCGGCGATTCGTACCCATCGTCTGCATGAGAATGCGGCCACGCGCTTCTGGGCCAACTGGGCCACCGCACAGATGGGCGACGAGCAAGCCCTGGAGCCATTGCGACAATTCGCCGAACAACCGGGCGAGTTCCAGTACCGCGCGCTCTGCGTACTGCTGGCCTGGCAGGAACGCGAGCCCAGCGTCGCCTGGATACGCCAGTGGGTACAGGATCCCAGGGATCGGCGCATCGGCATCCAAGCCCTTGGGCTGCTGGGCGATCCGGTCTGCGTACCGTGGTTGATCCAGCAGATGAGCGACCTGCCCTATGCCCGGGTCGCCGGTGAAGCCTTCAGCCTGATCACCGGCGTTGACCTGGCGCTGCTCGACCTGGAACTGCTGGCCTTGCCGGATTTCGATGCGGGCCCGAACGATGACCCTGAAGACCCCAATGTCGCGATGGACCCCGACGAAAACCTGCCCTGGCCCGACCCGCAGTCAATCACCCACTGGTGGCAGGCCCACGGCGGCGATTTCCAGGTGGGCGTCGGTTATGTGCTGGGACAGCCCCAGAGTGAAAGCAGTTTTCAGCAAGCCCTTGCCCGAGGCCAGCAACGCCAGCGCATCGCCGCCGCCTGCGGCATCGCCCGCTATCGGCCAAACGAAGTACTTTTCCCCACGAGCGCACCGGCCTGGCGGCAAAAGCGCTTGTTGTTCGGGCGATGAGCAGGCGATATATCGGGCAATCCGCTGCCCTCCAGAAACAAAACACACCGCGAGAGCTTTGCTCTTGCAGGGTGTCTCGCCGACCACTGTGTCTTCAGTGGTTTTCAATCATGGTGGGGTTATTGCGCGCCCTGCTTTTCGATCAGCGCAGCGAGCAGCTTGTACTCCTCAGAAGACAGTTCGGTGAGCGGCGTACGTACCGGGCCTGCGTCATGGCCGACAATTCTTGCTCCGGCCTTGACGATACTGACCGCGTAACCCGCGTTGCGGTTACGGATGTCCAGATAGGGCAGGAAAAAATCGTCGATCATTTTGCCAACGGCCACATGATCTTCCCTGGCAATCGCGTGATAGAAATCCATCGCCAGTTTAGGGACGAAGTTGAACACCGCCGACGAGTACACCGGAACCCCCAGGGCCTTATAGGCCGCGGCATAGACCTCAGCCGTCGGCAGACCGCCCAGGTACGAGAGTCGATCACCCAGGCGACGACGGATCGACACCATCAACTCAACATCGCCCAGGCCATCCTTGTAGCCGATCAGATTCGGGCAGCGCTCGGCTAACCGTTCCAGAAGCGCAGCGGTCAGGCGGCACACGTTGCGGTTGTAAACCACCACGCCGATCTTGACCGATTTGCACACGGCCTCGACATGGGCAGCCACCCCCTCCTGGCTCGCCTCGGTCAAGTAATGAGGGAGCAGCAACAACCCTTTGGCCCCCAACCGCTCAGCCTCTTGCGCATATTGAATCGCCTGGCGCGTGGACCCGCCCACCCCCGCCAGGATCGGCACACTGCCGGCGCAGGTATCGACTGCGGTCTTGATGACTGCACTGTATTCATCGGCCGCCAGGGAAAAGAACTCCCCGGTTCCCCCTGCCGCAAACAGCGCGCTCGTGCCATACGGGGCCAACCATTCCAAGCGTCGCGCATACCCTGCGGCGTTGAATTCACCGCGGCTGTCGAAATCAGTCAGCGGGAACGAAAGCAGCCCCGAGGAAAGGACGGATTTAAGCTCAGATGGAGTCATTGTTTTATCACCTGTTTTGATTGTCATTGGAAAAGCAGTTGATGTCATACGTCATCATACAACAACAAATAAAACAACCTTTAAAGCTAATCACTCCAACTTTCGTCGCCCGCTTCCCAACTGATTACTATTCCTTATCTAACTAATAAGAACATTGACTTAGCCAGAAGTCCCAATGGCATTGACACAACTACGACGGAAGGAAAGACTTATTCATGTCGTACGACGACATATAACAAATAATAAAAAGGTGACCTTACTTATGCTCCGTTTGCATCTTCTTGCAGCGCGCTCCAATCGGCCCGGTGGCGCGGCTCTCCTTGCAATACCGCCGTTGCGCAGCTTCCATACCTTCAACTTGGTGCAAGCGCCATGAACGACGTCCTGAAACTCTATTTTCTAGCGCTGAAGGTATTGATCATTGCGTGCCTGGTTTGTATCACAGCGCTGATTTTCGCCAATGTCGTGTTGCGCTACGGCTTTAATTCCGGCCTGTTTTTCACTGAAGAAATTTCCAGGCTGGCATTCGTCTGGCTGGTCTTCGCCGGCTCCCAACTCATGCTTCATGAAAAGGGCCATATCGGCGTCGATATCCTGACCAGCCGTGTCTCGCCCAAGATAGCCAAACACCTGTTGACGTTGACCTTTCTGCTGATGCTGTTTGCCACTTCGCTGTTTCTCCAGGGCAGTTGGCAGCAGACAGTGATCAACCTGCATGTGGGCGCCCCTTCCACCGGAATATCCATGGGCTTGTTCTATGGCGCCGGGTTGGTCTTTTGCGTCTTGAGCACCCTGCTGCTCTGCGTTCAATTGGTGAAGCACTTGGCCACACCGGCCAGCGTGCCCTTGTCCTCAGCCGCACACGGGGTACTCAAATAATGGCCCTGGGCGTTTTTGTCGGCGTGCTGATGGCCGCCTTGCTCATAGGCGCGCCAATCGCCTATGCACTGATTCTCTGCGGCGTAGCCCTGATGTGGCTGCTCGGGTTGTTCGACGGCCAGATCATCGCGCAGAACATCATCAACTCGGCGGGCAGTTTCCCGTTGCTGGCCATTCCGCTGTTTATCATCGCCGGCGAGGTCATGAACAGCGGCGGCCTGTCCAAGCGCATCATCAACCTGGCCATTTCCCTGGTCGGGCATCTGCGCGGTGGCCTTGGCTACGTCACCATCTTCGCCGGGGTACTGCTCTCCAGCCTGTCGGGCTCGGCACTGGCCGATGCGGCGTCACTGACCGCACTGCTGCTGCCGATGATGGTCATCGCAGGCTACAACCGCAACCGATCTGGCGGCCTGATCGCCTCGGTCTCGGTGCTTGGCTCGATTATTCCACCCAGCATCGGTTTTGTGGTCCTGGGGGTCGCCTCCGGCTTGTCGATCACCAAACTGTTCCTGGCAGGTATCGCCCCGGGGCTGATGATCGCCGCTGCGCTGGTCATCACCTGGTGGCTGGTGTCCCGTCGCGACAAAGACGTCGAACTGAGTCCCAAGGCTTCTGGCAAGGAGCGCCTCAAGGCCTTGACCGACAGCACCTGGGCGCTGCTGTTGCCCGTGATCATTGTGGTCGGCCTGCGCTTCGGCATCGTGACGCCGACCGAGGCGGGTGCGGTGGCGAGTGTCTATGCGCTGCTGGTGTCGTCGCTGATCTACCGGGAACTGAGCCTGAAGTCATTCAGCGAATTGCTGTTGCGCGCAGGAAAAACGACCGCGGCCGTCATGTTCCTGGTCGCCGCCGCCTCGATCCCGGCCTGGATGATCACCATCGCGGACATCCCGGGGCAGATCATCGACCTCATTCAGCCGGTCATGGACAACCCGAAGCTGTTGATCGTGGTGCTCATGCTGCTGATTCTGCTGATCTCCATGGTCATGGACCTGACGCCGACGATTTTGCTGCTGGCGCCGATCCTCGTTCCTGTCGTAACCGCCGCGAACATCGACCCGATCTACTTTGGCGTGCTGTTCATGATCAATTGCTCCATCGGCCTGATTACCCCGCCCGTGGGCACGGTGCTCAACGTCGTCTGTGGCATCGGCAACATGCGCTACGAAGCGCTGCTCAAGGGCACCGTCCCGTTCCTGATCGCCGAAACCATCGTCCTTTTCCTGCTGGTGATCTTCCCCGACCTGGTCACCGTTCCAGCGCAATGGTTCGCCCACTAAAACAACCGACAAGAAAAAGGAAAAATCATGACCAAGCATCTAACCGTCCTGGCTGCCCTGCTGCTGTCCAGCAGTTTGAGTTTCGCCGCCGAGTACAACGCTCGCACCATCAAGTTTGCCGCCACCAGCCCGAAGGGAACGCCGCCGGCCATTGGCATGGAACTGTTTGCCAAGAAGGTCAATGAGCGCAGCGGCGGCAAGATCAAAGTGCGGACCTTCCCCAATGGCGTGCTGGGCGGCGACGTACAAGTGCTCTCCTCGCTACAGGGCGGCGTGGTGGAAATGATGACCTGGAACGCCGGCCTGATGCTCAATCATGTGACCGACTTCGGCATTCTCGATTTCCCCTTTATCTACACCGATACCGTCAAGGTCGACGCCATGCTCGATGGCGAAGTCGGCAAGATGCTGATCGACCAGTTGCCCGCGAAGAACCTGGTGGGCCTGGCGTTCTGGGAACTGGGCGTACGCAACTTGACCAATAACGTGCGGCCGGTGCAGAAGATGGAAGACATCGCCGGCCTGAAGATTCGCGCGCAACAATCGCCGTTGTTCCTGGATGTGTGGACGGCGCTCGGGGCGAATCCCACACCGCTGCCCTTCACCGAAGTTCACACCGCGCTCGAAACCCACACCGTGGACGGTCAGGAAAACCCGGCGGCCTTGATCCTCGCTTCAAGGTTCAATGAAGTGCAGAAATACCTCAGCCTGACCCATCACAACTACAACCCGCAGATCGTCCTGATCGGCAAGCCCTTCTGGGACAGCTTGAATGCCGATGAGAAGGCGCTGCTGACGGAGGTCGCCATGGAAGTGCGCCTTGAGCAACGGGAGATTTCCCGCCAGGCCGACAGCAGGACGATTGCCGAATTGCGCAGCGCCGGCATGCAAGTCAACGAACTGGCCCCCGAAGAGATCGCGCGCATCCAGCAGAAAATCCGCCCGGTGATCGACAAATACGCCGCGCAGATCAATCCGGAACTGGTGAAGAAAGTCTACACGGCCGTGGATTACCACCCGCAATAACTGCGCTGCGCTGAGCGCCCCACTCAGCGCACGCCTTCCAATCCATCACGAGGAAACCAAACCATGAAGATTTCGGTCGCACAGATCCACCCTGTTATTGGCAATCCGGTTCAAACCATCGACAACGTCGCTGAGCTGTCACGGCAAGCCGCAAAAGGAGGCTCGCGCCTGATCGTCTTTGCCGAATGCCTGCTGACCGGAGGCTCCTTCGACAGCCGCGAAGACCTGGCAAAAGGCGCCATCAGTATCGATGCCCTCAATCCCTTGCTGGAGGTCGCCGCTGAAACCGGCATCCATATTGTCGTCGGCTTCTATGAGCAATACGCCGACTCGATCTTCAATACCGCCGCGCTGCTGGGGCCCAAAGGAATCATCGGCCTGCATCGCAAGCGCCATCTGCCCTTCATGATCGGTGATCGCTTCACTGATCGCCCAGCCGAATGGACACCGCCGGTGTTCGACACTGAAATCGGCCGTATCGGCCTGGCGATCTGCTACGAAATCCGCTTCCCGGAAGTCGTACGCACCCTGGCACTGGAAGGGGCCGAGATTGTTGTCCTGCCCGCGGCATGGCCCGAGCAGGCGCGCCTGTTGCCGGACATTTTCAGTAACGTGCGCGCAGCCGAAAACATCGTCTATTTCGTCGCCTCGAACCGTAATGACATGGATGGCGGCATGCAGTTCATCGGCATGAGCCACATCATCGAACCGTCGGGCCAGACCTTGATCCGCGCCGGACAAGAGGACGGCATCTTCAGCGTCGACATCGACCTGGAGAAGGCGCGCAACAAGTCATTGATCCGCGACCCTGGTGTGTTCGAGATACACCCCTTCCGCGACCGTCTGCCAGAGACCTATCGCCTCTGACACGGCCGCCACCGATAACGCCTTCTCAGGTAATTGCAATGCACAAGAAGATCACCTCGCTGAAAGATCGAATGGCGGACGGCCCAACGTTCGGGATGAACATCTACAGTACGGCCTGCATGCCCATCGAAGTGGCTGGCAACTGGGGGCTGGACTTTGTCTTCATCGATGCCGAACACACCGCCCTGGGCGTCGATAAAGACCTGGAAAAACTGATTCTGGCGGCCCACCACGCCGCCATCCACAGCCTGGTTCGCGTTCGTGGCACCCTCGAATGGGACATCCGTAAAGCCCTGGAAATGGGCGCTGCCGGGGTCATCGTGCCCCAGGTCCACAACGCTGGGCAGATGCGGGAAATCATCCGCGTCAGCAAATTCCCACCGTTCGGCCGGCGTGGCGGCGACAGCTCGGTGCGCTCGGCGAATTACGCCGGCCCCGGATTTGACTGGGCCCGTTACACACAAGAGGAAAACGCCCGTGGCGTGATCGTACCCATGGCCGAGAGCTACGAGTTCTTCGACAACATCGATGAAATCCTTGATGTCGAAGGCATCGATGCGGTGCATTTCGGTCCGGCGGATTACTCGTTATCCCGCCAATTGCCGGTCGACTATCGCCTCGGTAACCCCGAAATCCAGGCACGTCTGGCGTTACTCATCGAGAAATGCCACAGACGCTCGATCCAAGTCATGGTGCCCTGCTTCCCAGCAGACACGGAAACAGCCAGGCGCCTGTTGGACATGGGCTGTGACATGTTGCTGATGGGCAGTGATCTCTCATGGCTGAATCAGGCGGGACACCACATCGCCGCGATCCAAAAAACGTTCCAAGGGACTCAACACACTTGCGTTTGAGGACACGCAACTTATAAATAACAATCCATAGTTCAAGGCCGAATCAATACATTGATTCGGCCTTGAATAAAAACGGAAATGACTAGTTGACCAGGAAGTTCTGACGCAACAGCGTCGCCCGAGTCAGGGCGACCAACTCATCGAGTTGCACATCGGGCCTTTCCGTTAAATAAGACAAACAGAACCTGGCCGGTGCGATGGGTGGGTGACTGGGCAATACTTTCAACATGTCCACTGCCAACATGTCTCGAATTAGCGGAACAGGAAGAATACCAATAGCATGTCCGGCAGAGATCATCTTGGCAATGAATGCCAGGGAATTACTGGAGTGAAAAGCCTCGGACACATTCCCCCCTTCTTTCAACCAGCGCTCAACGACCGAGTACAGGGTCGAGGGTGCGGAGTGCGTCACGATCGGATAGGCGCCGGCATGCTCCGGTAGAAATGCCCCGCCTTCAATGTCCAGCTGTGCGGCGGCCACCCACTGGAAGGTCATCCAGCCCAGAAAGATGTCAGTGACATCGTCTCGCGTCATCGGATTGGTCAGGAGTGCCAGGTCAAGCTCGTGATCATTGAGCTTTCGGTTAAGCACCGCCCCCACATCAATCGTGATTTCAAGGGTGATTTCTGGAAAGTGCGCCTTGATCTCGGCGATGACCGCGGTCAGCCCGACCATTGCCGAACACTCGTCAGCGCCGACGCGCAATCTGCGATTGTGCTTTTGCTTGGCCGCGAACTGCTCGAGCTTGATGCTGTTGTTGAGCGCCAACTCGGCATGTTGCAGGGCGATCAGGCCATCGGCGGTGATGATCATGCGTTGCTTGCTGCGGTCAAAAAGTTTCACGCTCAGCAGCGACTCCATCTCGCGAATTCGCGAAGAGATGGCCGGTTGTGTCAGATGAAGATGCCGCGAGGCAGCATGGACGCCGCCTAATCGAGCAGTCCAATAGAAGGCCTCGATCTGCATCAGGGTAATTCTCATGATAAAAATCGTCCTGGCGTTGATTCGTTGATTTTTATTATCGCATTGGATTCGTGCTTGTTAGGCTGCACTGACTGTATCAGACATTCATCAAAAACAAGTAAATCCCAGCATGTATATTATTAAAGAACTACCGCAACAGATCGCCACGGAAGAACTTTCTATTCTTCTTGCGGCCGAGCCGGCAACCATCGGCCACTTCGTCACCAAAGGTATTTTAAGTACCCGTATAAAAGCCCATTTCCAAGACGTTAGAGCGGTTGGAACCGCTGTTACAGTGAGAATGCCTGGCGCCGATGGAGGCATTTTGCATTACGCGATGGGCTCCGCCAGGCCAGGTGACTTCCTGATCGTGGATCGTTGCGGTGAGCGGGTCACGGCAGCCATGGGCGGCGCCATGGCGTATGCAGCGAAGCAGGCCGGAATCGCCGGCATCGTCATTGACGGATTCGTCACCGACCTGAGCGAGTTGCGCCAGCATGGGGTTCCCATATGGTCTTGGGGCGCCAGTGCGATTACCACGCGGGTCAAGGGCGAAGAAGGTGAGTTTTGTACCCCGGTCCAATGTGGCGGTGTCGTGGTCCATCCCGGTGATGCGGTGGTAGCCGATGAGAACGGCATTGTCGTCATCACCCCGGGCGAGGTGCTCCCACTGGCGCGGCGCGCAATCGCGTTTCAGGAGAACGAAAAAATCACCTTGGCAAGACTGGCAAACGGCGAGAAATTCCCGGATGTCACAGGTTCAAGATCCATCATTGACGCCGCCACCCCGGGCCGATCCTGAAAAAAACAGACGCACGTTGCCGTTTCGTTTCTGCCATGTAGCTCCCTCAAAAAAACAACAGGACTACCATGAAACCGTACCCGATTTTCCTTCTGATCTTCGCCATGCTTTGCGGCCTGATCGGGCCCGCAGCCTTGGCGGACAATCAGGCGACCACCCACTTCAATGTGATTGGCGGTGGTAGCCACAATTACACCTTTCGCGCGGTGGAGAAGCCGTTCTGGAACAAGACCCTGCCCGACAGTTCTGGTGGCACCGTCACGGCGCGCCTCAGAGGGTTGTCGGAAAGCGGCCTCAAAGGCGCCGAGATGGTGCGCTTGATCCGCTCTGGCGCGGTTGAAATCGGCATGGGCGTCTTTGCTTTCGTGGCCGGTGATGACGCCTTTTTCGAAGGGATCGATCTGCCCGGCATGGCCGCCGATATTGAAACTTCCCATCGGGTTTCGACGGCGTTCAAGCCGGTGTTGGCAGAACGCATGGCCGAACGACATGGGGTCAAGCTGTTGGCGACGGTGCCCTATACGGCGCAAGTGTTCTTCTGTCGCGACCCCGTCAATTCCATCGCAGACCTCAAGGGACGCAAGATTCGCGTACGCGGGCGCAACATGTCCGAGTTGATCAACGCGCTTGGCGGATCGCCCATGACCTTGCCGTTCGCCGAGGTGGTGACCGCCATGCAGACCGGCGTCATTGACTGTGCGGTGACGGGCATTGGCTCAGGCAACGCCGCCAGGTGGTACGAGGTGGCCAACCACCTCTACAACCTGCCGGTGGACTGGTCGGTTGGTTTCTATGCCATTGGCTTGAAGCGCTGGCAGTCATTGCCCGAGCCTGTACAACGCCTGCTCCAGGCACAATCCCAGGTCTTGGAAGACCGGTTGTGGGAAGAAACCGCCAAAGAAAATCACTCTGCATTGGCCTGCAACATCGGCGCGCCTGACTGCCAGATTCACCGCCCGGCCCATATGCAGGTCAGCACGCCGACCAACGCCGAGAAGAAGGTTCTGCAGGAGGCCGTTCTCAGGATTGCCAACGACTGGGGCAAGCGTTGTGGTGCGCCGTGTATCGAGCGTTGGAATGCCACGGCAGGCGCGTCCCTTGGCGTGAGCCTGCACACCCCCTGAGCCGCGCCCATGCGTCGATCGCCAGTGGAGCTTGCGCGACAAAGCTTGTTGCGCGTTCTGAACGCCCCCACGTTTGCGGAGAACCCCATCCATGAAACGCACTGAATCTTCTGCTATCCGGCTCGTGAACAGCATTGCCAGGCTGAGCGCCTGGCTGGGCGGTATTGCCCTGATGGGCACCGCACTGATGATCGGCATTGACTTGATCCTGCGCAAGACCATCGGCCTGTCCATGGGCGGCGCCGACGAAATAGCCGGCTATGTCCTGGCCATTGTCAGCACCTGGGCGTTTCCCATCGCCCTGTTGAAGCGCTCCCATATCCGGGTGGACATCGTCTACTCGCACCTGCCCCTCGCATTCAGGACTTCTCTGGATCTGCTGGCGCTGAGCTGCATGGCGATTTTCGTCGGCATCGTGCTGTTCCACGCATGGGACGTGCTGTGGGATTCCATCCAGTACCGCTCGACTTCCACCACACCGCTGCAAATCCCGCAGTGGGTGCCTCAATCCGCCTGGTTCGCCGGCTACCTGTTCTTTACCCTGACCATCGTTGTGCTGGGCTGCGCCAGCGTGATCCAGCTACGCCAGCAACGATGGGCGTCGATCGGTGCGCTGATCGGCATCAATTCCGTCGAGGAGGGCATTCAAGAAGAAACCCACCGTCCCGCACCAGGGCACACAACGACCCCGTCGAATGGAGCGCACTAAATGCTCGCCTTTACCCTCTTCACCCTACTGGCCCTGCTTGGCTTGAGCGTGGCTGCGGCGGTCAGCGTCGGCTTGCTGGGCCTTTCGTTGTCAGAGCTGTTCTCGACATTGCCGCTCAGCAACGCCATAGGCGAAATTGCCTGGAGCACCAGCGCCGAATTCTTGTTGGTCGCGATTCCGCTCTACATACTCATGGGTGAGCTACTGGTGTGTTCAGGCGTCGCCGGGCGCATGTACGGTGCCGTCGCCAAGTGGCTTTCGTGGTTGCCCGGTGGCTTGATGAATTCGAACATAGGCGCCTCGGCACTGTTCTCGGCAACCAGCGGCTCCAGCGTGGCGACCGCCGCCACCATCTCGACCCTCGCCCTGCCGGAGCAGGAACGCAAAGGCTACCCTGCCCCGCTGTTCCTCGGCTCGATTGCCGCCGGCGGTACGCTCGGCATTTTGATTCCGCCCTCGATCAACATGATTCTGTTCGCGCTGATCGCCAATCTCTCGGTGCCCAAGCTGTACTTGGCGGCTACGATCCCGGGCATCCTGCTCAGCTTCATGTTCGTGGCGATCATCGTGTTGGCGTGCCTTATCCGTCCCGAATTGGGCGGCAAGAAGGAACACTCGACCTGGGCCGAACGACGGGACAGCATTCCGGACCTGCTGCCGCCGTTGGCCATCTTCGCCTTGGTGGTCGGCGCCATCTACAGCGGTTTCGCGACCGCCAGTGAATCGGCGGCCTTGGGTGTCATCGCCGCGTTCGCCCTGGGCCTGTGGCGGCGCGCCTTTACCTGGCAGAACCTGGCGCAAGCCTTCGAGTCCACCATGCGCACGACCGGGATGATCATCTTCATTACCTTGTCGGCGTTCTTCCTCAATTTCGTGCTGTCATCCATCGGGCTGACAGCAACCCTGGTCAGTTTCGTGATGGGCCTCGACATGTCGCCGATGGGCACGCTGCTGGCGATCATCGTGTTCTACATCATCCTCGGCTGCTTCATGGACACGCTGGCCATGTTGATCACCACCGCACCGCTGGTGGTGCCAGTCATTGTCGCCTTGGGTTTCGATCCGCTGTGGTTCGGCGTGATACTGATCATCCTGTGCGAAATGGGACAAATCACCCCGCCATTCGGGATGAATCTGTTCGTGGTGCAAAGTATTCGTAACAAAGGCAAGTTCCTGGATGTGGTCTACGGCACCTTGCCTTTCTGTTTCGTATTACTTGTGCTGATCGCGCTCTTGATCCTGTTTCCGCAGATCGCGCTTTGGCTTCCGCAATTTGCTTGATTCGAGCAAGGCGCTATAGGGGGCGGCGGGTGCGCGCCCCATTTGGCTCGAGCCGGTTCACTGCCCGGCTGAAAACTGACCATTTGATGAACTCACGCAGACCAATCCCTTCTATAAACAACGTTCGTATCTTTCCCACGTCCTAGGTATGCTCGCCCTCAAAGCCGATGACCGAAAAACGGGATGCCAGCCCAAGCCCTTGCTGCCCAGGCACAGCGTATGGAGCCGTATCCTCAAGGATGTTGAACGATGAGTAACCCCACGCTGGATATCAGCAGCTTGACGCCATTGCCGTACCACCAGCAGGTGGTGAATTACCTGAAGACCAGCGAGCCGGCTGTCTGGAGTTGGGCCTCCTCGCTGGGGGTTCAGCAGGAACACGCGCAAGAAGTGCGCGCGCAGCTGCTGCGCGATACGTACCGACTCCATCCGGACACGCATCCCGACGCTTATCAAGCCTGCGATACCGCGCTCCAGCGCTTGCACATCCAGGCGCCGGCCACGCTGTACCAGGCCGGCGATGGCGGCATGAATGCCAGTCTCTATTACCTCGCCGGTGAAGTGCATGTGGTGTTCTACGGCCCGATCCTCGAGCGTCTCGACGCCCAGGAATTGCTCGCGCTCTTGGGGCATGAGCTGGCGCATTACCGGCTGTGGTCCGAGCATGACGGCGACTACCTGACTGCCGAGCGCATCCTCAACCACACCCTGGCCGATGTTTATACGCCGGCGAGCCTGGAACAAACCGCCCGCTTGTATAGCCTGCACACCGAAATCTACGCGGACCGAGGTGCGGCATTGGTGGCCAGTGGGCCCGAGGCGGCAATCACCACACTGGTCAAGGTGCACACCGGTATTGTCACGGTCAATGCCGCCAGTTACTTGCAACAGGCCAAGGAACTGGACGGTAACGACGCGCAACTGTCCCGGGGCGTGTCCCACCCGGAGACCTTCCTGCGCTCGCAGGCACTGGACAGTTGGTGGCAGCAGATCCCGGACATTGACGCCTGGCTGCACCGCCGCCTGCGTGGACCGTTGTCGCTCAACCGCCTGGATGTGACTGACCAGGTCGAGCTCACCGCCCTCACCCGCCGTTTTATCGCCAGTTTCATCAATGTGCCGGCCTTGCAGTCAGAGGCTGTCGGCAACCAGGTGCGCGGTTTCTTTCCCGATTGGAAAGACACCGAAACACCACTGGACCTCAGTACCCTGGACGTCGAGCGCATTGACGCGAGCATCCACGAGTACCTGCATTTCATCATGCTCGACTTGTGTCTGGTGGACCGCGATCTGCGGGATGATGCCTTGCTGCATGCCGCACGCACCGCGAAGAAACTGGGCAGCGCCGACGACTTTATCAACGTGCTCAAGCGCGATATCAAACTCCCCAAACGCGAGCTCGACCCGCTCATTCGCGCGCTCAAGGCGGAGGTCGACACATGGACCCAATGAATCAGCCAGTAACGTTCAAGCAATTACTCCTGAGCCACGACGGCGCTGCGGTGCCGATCGATGATGTGCTGTTCCTGATGCTGCCGCTGCTGCGGCAAGTGGCCCAACTGCATGAACTCGGCCGTGTGGCCCATTTGGGTTACCTCGACGTCATCCAGGGGCCCGAGCGCACCTTGCAACTGCGCAACCCTGAAGGCCTGTCGCCGCGCCTGGCGCTGGAAGCCATCAAGCAGGTGCAGCCCAACCCGGAATCGGCGCTGAACATCATCGGCAATGTGCGCTTGACCCGCGATTCGAAAGACGGCGTGGCGATTGCCGATTTGCAGGTCCAGGACGATCCGCACCAGGCCATCGACCATCCCGTGTTTCTCACCGAGCTGCACAGCTGGGAACACAGCCTGGGTCATCACGACGAAATCACCGACATCTTCCAGTTGGGCCAGTTGCTGGCGTGCCTGGCCTGCGGCCTGGATTTCGCCGACCTCGACGACCTCAAATCCTTTGCCCGGCATCGACGCAACCTGTTCCAGCTCAACGGCCGGCTCAACCCGGTGCTGGCGAACCTCATCAATGAGATGACCGAGCTCAACCGCCACGAGCGCGCCACCGACGTCGGCTCACTGGCGCGGCGCCTGGAAACCTGGCGCGAACAACCGGCCAGTCTCGACGTTGAGCGGGTGCTGGCCGAGGCCGAAGGCCCGGCCTCGCGGCGTACCGTGGTGCTGGAGCACCTGCGCAATCGGCTGTTCGACCTGTCCCGGCGCAATCGCCTGCTGTACTTCCGTCCCACCCAGGCCAACATCAACCTCACCGTGGCGAGCGTGCCGCTGGTGATGCGCATCGAAAGTATCCGCCCGGAAGCGTTGTGCACCTGGCAAGCGAGCTTTGGCGGCTTTTCCGAGCAGGTGCTGAGCGGCAACCCAGTGGGCTTGCAGCAATGGCTGCGCTTTGAAGACCAGGCATGGTTGCAGACGTCCCTGGAGCGCATCATTCAGGAAACCCGTCGCGACCGTGCCGAGTTTGGTTTCAGCAACCTGCGCCTGGTGGTGGCGTTCATGCGCTGGCATAACCTCAAGGACACGCCGGATGAACGCATCGTCACGCCGCTGCTGTGGCTATCGGTGGAGCTGAGCCGGAAAAAGGGCGTGCGCGACCAGTTTGTGCTCAAGTGCGATGAGACCGAGGCCGAGTTCAATCCGGTGCTGCGTCACCAACTGCGCCAGCTCTACGACATCCAGCTACCGGAAACCGTGGACCTGCAGACGACGTCCCTGGAGACCATTCACGCCGACATCGCCCGGCAGATCAAACTGACTGAGCCGGGCGTCGAACTGCGTCTGCAAAGCAAACCGCAAATCGAGCTGATCCATCAGAAAGCGGTCCAGCACCTGCACCACTTCCAGCGCCGCCGCGCCCGCCAGCGCTCGGCCGTGCCGCCGGTGAAACCAGACTTCAGCTACGACCGCGAGGACTATCGCCCTCTGGGCTTGCAGTTGTTCCGGGAAAAGGTCCTGCCCAGCGATTTGCCCCTGCGCAGTGCCGTCGGCGCCAAGCCTGCGGTGCGCACCCAGCACCCGCAAATGGTGGCGAGCAGCACCGAGAGCAGCACCTACGCCCTGCCCCAGGATCAAGGGCATCGTTATGCCTGGGATATCGACCTGACCCAGGTCACCCTGGCGAATTTCAATTACCGCAAAATGTCGCTGGTACGCGACTACGCGCAATTGATCGAGGAACCGGCCCAGAACGAGGCGTTCGACCGGATGTTCTCCATCGAACCCCGGGAGATCGAAGTCCAGGCGCCAGACCCGATCCCGCTGCCGGAGCAATGGAACGTCGTCGCCGGCGATGCCACGCAGAACGCCGCCGTCAGTCTGGCGCGAACCGGGCGCAACTTTATCATTCAAGGGCCACCGGGCACCGGCAAGTCCCAGACCATCACCAACCTGATCGCCGATTACGCCGGCCGCGGCCTGCGGGTGCTGTTTGTTTGCGAAAAGCGTGCGGCGCTGGACGTGGTGTTCCATCGCTTGCAACAGAGTGAACTGGGTGAGCTGTGCTGCCTGATCCACGACTCCCAGAGCGACAAGAAAGCCTTCGTCGGCAACCTGCGCGAATGTTATGAGCGCTGGATCGCTGGCGATGCCCAGTCATCACAGCTGCAAGCAAGACGCAGCGCCGTTCTCGCTACCATGACTCAACAGTTGGACCTGATCGAGCGCTTCGAGCAGGCCATGGCCGGGGTTCCGCAAACCCTGGCGTGTTCAGTGCGCGAGCTGGTGCGGCACTTGATCGAACTGCCCGGCGCTGCTTCAAAACTGCCCCCCGAAGCCCTGGAGCGCCTGCCTGAATGGCGTCGTTGGCAGTCACAAAGCGAACTGACTGGGCGGCTGTACCAGGCCATGACCGAGCGCTTCGGCCTCGACAGTTTTGCGCGCCACCCTTTCAGTCGCCTGGCCTCAAATGTCATCACCCACGAACATGCCTATGGCCAGCTCAAGGCCTTCCTGGATGAAGCCAGCGGGCTGATGGACAGCGTCGAGCCACTGCTGGAGTCATCGTCGAGCCTGTTGTCCAGTGACACCGGCCTGGTTGATGCACAGGTCCTGACCCTGGCGGCCGAGCAAATGACCGGCTCCAACCTCGCCTCCCACCTCGACCTGTTGGAACCCGGTTCAGCGGGCTCCCTGGCACTGCACGCTGAGCACGCCGCCTTGCAGGCGCTGACCGTGCAGCAACACGGCATCCGCGAGACGAACCGCCACTGGCGCGACAAGCTCGACGCGCAAGATACCCAAGCGGCCCGAGCCCTGGTGCAACGCCTGGAAGGGTCGTTGCTGCGTTGGCTGCAACCGGCCTGGTGGCAACTGCGTAGCGAACTGCAACGGCGCTATGACTTCAGTCAACACGCCATACGCCCAAGTTATCGCAGCGTGCTCGACAACCTTGCTGGCGAACACGTGGTCAATGTCCAGCTACAGGTCGAGCAACAGCGCCTGCAAGGTCTCTATGGCGTGCAAGACGTCGACGTCTTTGTGCAAAATCTGCACGCCTTGCTGCAACAACTGAACACCTCGCCCCTGTTGCGTCAATGGATCGAACGCCTGCGCCGCAGCCCTGAAGCCTTGCCCGCTGTGCGCCAGGAGGCCAACCTGCGTCAGCCAGTGGCGCGCCTGGCCCAACTCGTCGGTCAGTACTGCGTGTTCGAATCGGCACCGAGCCTGGGGACGTTGGCCGAGTATCTGCGCGACCTACGCGAAGAACTCGACGAACTGCCCGATAGCCTGCCCTTGCTCAATGAACTGCATCAGGCCGATCCGGTCTGTCTGCTGGCTTTGCAACAGCACGCCCTGGTGCAGCGATCGCTTGATGCCTTGATTGCCCAGGAGAACCTGACCCGCCTGTATCGCGCCAACCCGCATCTGGCCCGCTTCGACGGCGCGGCGTTGAGCCTGGCGACCCACCAGGTCAGCCAGGCCGAAAACAGCCTGCTCAAACACAATGCCCATGTCCTCAGCGCCACGTTGCAGCAGCGTTTCCTCGAACATGTGAAACAGTCGGCCATGTCGGTGACCCAACTGGATGCCGCGGCCCGTGAGTTCAAGAAAGCCTATGCCAAAGGCCGCCGCGAGCTGGAGCACGAGTTGGGCAAGACCATGCGTTATCGCTCCATCCGCGAACTGGCCAGCGGCGACAGTGGCCGGGTGATCAATGACCTCAAGCCCATCTGGCTGATGAGCCCGTTGTCGGTGTCCGACACCCTGCCCCTCGCCCCGGACCTGTTCGACGTGGTGATCTTCGACGAAGCCAGCCAAATCCCCAGCGAGGAAGCCGTGCCCGCCCTGAGCCGCGCGCAGCAGGTGATTGTGGTGGGCGATGAGATGCAATTGCCACCGACCAACTTCTTCTCCAGTGGCGGCGACCAGGACGACAATGAGTTGATTGCCATGGAGGACGGCGAGCAGATCGAGATCAACCTCGACGCCGACAGCCTGCTGAGCCAGGCCGCACGCAATCTGCCGGCCACCCTGCTGGCCTGGCACTACCGCAGTCGGCACGAAGCGCTGATCAGTTTTTCCAACGCGGCCTTCTATGAAGGGCGACTGATCACGATCCCCGACCGCCGGATCGAGCGCCCGGCCCCGGCCAACGGGCCACTGGACTCCAGCGATGAACAGGCGGTCATCCAGGGCACCGATACCTTGCTCGACAACCCTATCAGCTTCCTGAAAATGCGCGATGGCGTGTACCTCAGCCGCAGCAACGTGGCCGAGGCGCGTTACATCGCCAACCTGGTGCGTGAATTGCTGCAACGCGAGACAGGCCTGAGCCTGGGCATCGTGGCGTTTTCCGAAGCGCAGCAAGGGGAAATAGAACAGGCGCTGGAGAACCTTGCGGCCAGTGACCCGGCCTTCGCCACGCGCCTTGAGCGCGAATACGTGCGTGAAGACGCCGGGCAATTCAACGGCCTGTTCGTCAAGAACCTGGAAAACGTCCAGGGTGACGAACGTGACGTGATCATCCTGAGCATCTGCTATGCGCCAGGGCCGAACGGCAAAATGCTGATGAACTTCGGCCCGATCAATCAGCGCGGCGGGGAAAAACGCCTCAACGTGATTTTCAGCCGCGCGCGCAAACGCATGGCGATCATTTCCAGCATCGAGGCCGATGCCATCACCAACACCCACAACGACGGTGCTGCAGCCCTTCGTGCCTTCCTGCAATTTGCCCAGGCCAGCGCCAACGGAGACGCGCCGCGCTCCCAGGGCATCCTGGCCAACCTCAATCCGGGGGCCAAGCAGTCCTTTGCCGTCACCCTGCCCAAGGACAGCCTGCGCGCCGCCCTCGCCAGCGCCCTGCGCAAACGCGGGCACGAGGTGCAAGAGTCTGTCGGGCGTTCGCAATTCCGCTGCGACCTGGCGATCAGCGATGCCAGCGGCGAACACTTCAGCCTCGGTATCCTGCTCGATAGCGACGCGTCGGCGACGGCGAACGTGCGCGAACGTTATGTGTTCCGGCCGACCGTGCTGCGCAGTTTTGGCTGGAAGATCATCGACGTACTCAGCCATGACTGGCTGCGGGATCGTGAAGAGGTGCTGAACCGGATCGAAGCCCTGCTTCGTGGTGAAGAGGCGCCCGTGTTGTTGGAGCCGGAGCCGGAAGTGGAAAGCGTCGACACCGAACCGCCAGCGGAGCCTGTCGCTGAACCGGCAACCTCAATGCGTGAGTTCACCTTTGGTGAAGGCAACTCCAACAAGTTCTGGCGCATCGGCGTCACGGCGACGGATGTGGTGGTCAACTTCGGCCGCATGGGGACCAAGGGCCAGACCCTGATCAAGTCTCTGGAGAGCCCCGAACGTGCACTGCGGGAAGCTGAAAAGCTGATCGCGGAAAAACTGCGCAAGGGTTATCAGGAGCAAACGGCGCCGTAAGCCTCGACGATAGAGTTCGGACACCAGGCAATCACGTGCAACCTCTGGAGACATCATGCCAGACCCAACCGGACAGAACCCCGTGGCCCTTGTCAGTGGGGTTGGAAGCGAGATCGGAATCGGCATGGCGATCGCCCGCAGGCTTGGCGCGGCGGGAGCCAGGCTGATCGTCACCGCCAGCAGTGCGCGAATCAATGATCGAGTCGCAGAACTGCGCGCCGAAGGGTTCGAAGTCGAAGGCCGGGCCCTCGATCTTACCGATGAAAGCCAGGTTCGTGAGTTCATGGCGTGGGCGGAGTCCCTCTGGGGCCAGATCGATATCCTGGTCAACAACGCGGGCATGGCCATGCAAGGCAGCCCGGAGTTTTTTTCCGACTTGGCAAGCATGGATCTGCACACCTGGAACCTGACGCTGGCGCGAAACCTGACCACGGCCTTTCTTCTTACACGGGCTGTTCTGCCCGGCATGCGGGCGCGCCGTTACGGGCGCATCGTCAACATCAGTTCCACTACCGGCACCCGCTGCAGCAACCCCGGTGAAGCGGCCTACAGCGCCGCGAAGGCCGCTATGGTCGGAATGAGCATGAGCCTGGCGCTGGAAGTCGCCCAGCAAGGGATCACTGTAAACAGCGTCGCTCCCGGCTGGATCACCACGGGATCGACCACTACAGAGGAAGCCAAAGCGGCCGGTTACACGCCGATGGGCCGCGCCGGACGTCCCGAAGAGGTCGCTGCACTGGTGGCTTTCCTTGCCTCTTCAGAGGCGAGCTACCTCACTGGCGAAGTCATCGTGGTGGATGGCGGAAACTGCCTGGTCGAGAACAAGGCTCCTTGATCTGAACAGGTTCCAGACATTCGCCACGATTCGCGTCATAGGCCCGGCAACCGCTCGGCGTTACCGTGAGCGATGAGCGCCTGTCCGCATCAGTGATAGGCAGGAGTTTTCCCCTGTGGGAGCGAGCTTGCTCGCGATAGCGGGGGTCCAGCTACATGGATGCTGGATTGGCTGCCCTCATCGCGAGCAAGCTCGCTCCCACAGGGAATGGGGTATATCGCCGATGAGTCACTTGAACAATTCACTGCTCATGAAATCAATGAACACCCGCAGTTTCGGCGCCAGGTGCTTGCTTGAAGGCCAGAGCATGCGGAAGGTGCTCTGATGCCGATTGAAGTCATCGAGGACGGTGACCAGTTCACCGCTGGCGATGGCATCGCGCACAGTGAAGTCCGGCACGCAGGCAATCCCCAATGCATCGCGCACGACGTACAGCAACGCCTCGGTGGTGTTGCAGACCAGGGTCGCCGGCAAGTTGAGATCCGGCTGCCCTTCCCCGTTTATCGGCCAGACCTGCATCCTGCCAGTGCTGGGAAACTTGTATAACAGGCAGGCATGGCGCAGCAGATCCGTCGGCACCTGCGGCGTGCCGTGTTCGGCGAGGTACCGGGGCGAACCGACCACGACGAGCTTGAACGCGCCCAACGGGCGGGACATCAGCCGGGAGTCGTTCGGTTCTCCAGTCCGAATGACGGCATCGAAACCTTCCTCGATGATGTCCACCAGCCTGTCGGAGAAATCCAGGTCCAGTTCGATACTGGGGTAGCGGCGCATGAAGGCCATCAGCGTCGGCATGACCAGGTCTGCAACCAGTGGCAAACTCACCCGCAGTTTGCCCCGCGGCGCTTTGCGGGTTTCCGACAACTCCAGTTCGGCCGCTTCGACTTCGCAGAGAATACGCCGGCAACGCTCGAGGAAAAGCGTCCCTTCCGCCGTCAGCGTGATACTGCGCGTGCTGCGATGAAACAGCCGCACACCCAGCCGTTCCTCGAGCCGGGCGACGCTTTTGCCCACCGCCGAAGACGAAATGCCAAGCGCCCTGCCCGCCTCTGAAAAGCTGCGGGTTTCGGCCGCGCGAACAAAAAAATCAATCCCGCTCAGTGACTCCACGCCAGGCTCCCATTACGGACATTTTTTCCGATGTGTTGCGCACTCTAGCATTCTTGTCTCGCAAAGAAGGGACCCTTACCGTAGTCGGCACTTATCAATCTGCGACTGACGCCGCTATCCGGCGGGCCAGAAGCGTTCCAAGCAGGTGACACATGACGATTGCCAATACCCATATCGACGCCGAGGACGAGGTCGTTCAAGACGCTGCGCCGCTCCCCATCGGGTCACTGTTTGCCCTCGCGCTGGCAGCGTTCGTGACCATTCTCACCGAAGCCTTGCCCGCCGGCCTTCTCTCACAGATCAGCGAAGGGCTGGCAATTTCCGAAGCCCTCGCCGGCCAGTTGGTCACGGTCTACGCGATAGGTTCCTTGCTGGCGGCCATTCCCTTGACGGCCGCGACCCAAGGCATGCGGCGCCGGCCGCTCTTGCTGTTGGCCATTGCCGGTTTTGCCGTGGCCAATACAGTCACGACGCTTTCGTCCCACTATGGCTTGACGATCGTTGCCCGCTTGCTGGGTGGCGTATCGGCCGGGCTGCTCTGGGCCTTGTTGGCCGGTTATGCCGCCCGCATGGTGCCCGAGAGCCAGAAAGGTCGGGCGATTGCGATAGCCATGGTTGGTGCACCCCTGGCGTTATCCCTGGGCGTACCGGCCGGCACCTTGCTCGGCAATTTGATCGGTTGGCGGATGAGTTTCGCCATCATGAGCTTGTTCGCCGTCGCCTTGATGGTCTGGGTACGACTCAAGGTGCCTGACTTTCCCGGGCAAACCACCGGCAAACGCCTTGCCCTGGGTCAGGTCTTCACCCTGCCGGGCGTTCGCTCGGTGTTGTTCGTGGTGTTGGCCTTTGTCCTGGCGCACAACATTCTCTTTACCTATATCGCGCCGTTCCTGATGACGACGGGCCTGGGCGAGCGGACCGACCTGGTTCTGCTGGTCTTCGGGGTCGCATCGTTGCTGGGCATCTGGGTCGTCGGCGTGCTGATCGATCACCATCTACGGGCATTGACCCTTGCGAGCACGGCGCTGTTCGCCATCTCGGCACTGACGCTAGGTGCCATGAGCGACAGCCCTGCCGCGATCTACATCGCGGTAGCGGCCTGGGGAATCGCCTTTGGAGGGGCCGGGACGTTGTTCCAGACGGCGATCGCCAAGACGGCCGGAGAGGCAGCGGATCTCGCCCAGTCGATGTTGGTCACGGCCTGGAACGTCGCCATTGCCGGGGGTGGGATCGTGGGGGGCGTCCTGCTCGATCACCTCGGTGTCGTTGCGTTTGCGCCGGTCCTGGTCATTCTCCTGTTGCTGACATTGGCGGTGGTGTGGTCTGCCAGGCAGTGCGGGTTTACCCAGAGCATTCAATGAGGATCGTGAGTCATCTTCGCTCAAGTCTCATGCTCGGCGGCCAACGCCGGGGTGGCGCTTGCCCGGTATTTCGACAGGCTTACCCAGGCCAGCGGTATCGCACTCAGGCAGGCCGCCGCAAACAGCCAGTGGGCCGCCGCCAGGGCATCGCCGCTCTGTCGGTAGATCAGGGTAATCAGCGCAGGCGTGGCACTGCCGAAGAGGGTCACCGATAAGGCGTAGGCCAGCGAGACACCCAGGGCCCTGACCTGCACCGGAAACAGCTCTGCCAGGGCTGCTGCAGCCGGCCCGGTGTAAAGCACCATCAGCACTGCCAGCCCACATTGGAAGCTGATCAGCGTCTGGAGACTGGGACTGTTGTTCAGCCATACGAACCCTGGGTAGGCACAGAGCGCGACCCCCACGGCACCGATGAGCATCACGGTGTAGCGCCCGATGCGGTCCGACAGCAGTGCCGTTAACGGACACAGCAGCGTGATGAGGCCGACCAGCACCAACCCCAGGTAGGCCTTGTTGCGCGGGAGTTCAAGCACCATCGATGCATAGGTCGGCATGAAGTTGATCAATTGTGTCGCGACCGTCCAGAGAACGACGATCAGCACCCCCCTCACGAGGTTGGGCAGATAGGGGCGAAGGTTAGGCCCCTTCCCGGCCAGCGCGTGCTTATCTTGATTATCGAGAAAGCGGCGCAGCGGCTCGCTTTCCTCGAGACTGCGACGAATTTTCAAGCCCGCCACCACGACCAGCAGTCCGAAGACATAGGGCACGCGCCAACCCCACTCATCCAACTGGGCGGGCGTCAGCGCGCTCGACAACAGACTCGCACTTAAACCGCATAGCAGGAATGATCCGGCTTGCGCCACCTGTTGGCTGGACGCAAATAACGCGCGGCGGTCCGCAGGTGCTGTCTCGACAAGATAGGCCAGCGCACCACCGATCTCTCCTCCTGCTGCAACCCCCTGCAATATGCGCGCGACGACAATGCTCAGCGGTGCCCACCAACCGATGGTCTCGTAGGTCGGGCATACGGCAATGATCAGGGTTCCGGCGCCCATCAGCATGATCGACAGCGTCAACGCGGCCTTGCGCCCCTGGCGATCGGCATAGCGCCCCATCAGCAGCGCGCCCAACGGCCGGGCCACGAAGCCGACGGCGAGTGCCAGGTAGGACGCGAGCAACGACATCAATGGATCGGATGCCGGAAAGAACGCCGCGGCGATCTGCAAGGCGAAGATCGCAAACAGGGTGAAGTCGAACCATTCCAGGGCGGCGCCCACGCTCACCGCGAGCACCAGTTTTCTGCGTTTGCGCCCCTGGCTATCCTGGGCTGTGGCGCTCATTGCGCACCCCCAGCGGGAAATGGAGGCAATGGCTCACAACGTGCCAGGCGGCGCAGGAACTGTTCACAGGCCTCAAGCTGAGCCAGGTCCACATACTCGTTCACCTTGTGCGCTTGCTTGATGCTCCCTGGGCCGCAGACGATCGTGGGGATCCCTGCGGCCTGAAACAGCCCGGCCTCGGTGCTGTACGCCACGCGTTGTTGGCCATGGGCCATTGAGCTAGCCTCGCGGACCCACTGCGCGAACGCCTGGTTGCCCTTCTCATCCAACCCCGGGGTGTGCAGCGTGTGGGAAAACTCGATGGACGCCGCCGCGGCGCGATCATCCATCTCACTGTGCATGGCCTGCTTGGCGTCGTCCTTGATCTGCACCAGCAGTTGCTCGGCATCGCAGCCGGGCAGGTAGCGAATCTCAAAGTCAAAGCTGCATTGACCAGGAATGACATTGCCAGCGACACCGCCATTGACCCGGCAGACCTGGACGGTGGTATACGGGACATCAAACCCGCTATCCAGTGGCCCTTGTGAAAGCCGCCTGGCCACTTGCTGAAGCTGCATCTGTACCCGCGCGGCATAGTCGATGGCGTTGACCCCCTCGCTCGGCAACGATGAGTGCGCCACCTTGCCATGGACGCAGCAATTGATTTCGTGACGCCCCTTGTGGCCGATCACCAACGCCATTGAAGTCGGCTCGCCGACAATGCAACCGGCGGGTTCCAGCTGTGCCTGGGAGATGAATGGGGCCAGATGTTTCGCCCCCATCGCCCCCACTTCTTCGTCATAGGACAAGGCCAGGTGAAAGCTTTGTCGTGCAGACGCCATCAGCTCGGGAACCATTGCCAGCACCACGGCGATGAACCCCTTCATGTCCGAACTGCCACGACCGTAGAGCCGATCCTGATCCAGGTGAGCGCTGAACGGATCCTGCGCCCAGGCCTGGCCCGCTACCGGCACCACGTCAGTATGTCCGGACAGGATGATGCCCCCGGGGCGCGGCGGTCCGAGACTGGCAAACAGGTTCGCCTTGCGCCCGGAGGCGTCCGGCAGAATCCGGGCCTGTACCCCGAAGCCGTGCAGGTAACCGCTCACCCATTCGATGAGGTCCAGATTGGAGCGGTCGCTGACCGAAGGAAAACCGATCAAGGTTCGTGCGATTTCCAACGTGCGTGCCAGCACGCTGCGGCCGTCATTCGAACACGCGTCTGCCGCCCCCTGCGCAAAGGCCAAGGAAAGAGTCATGGGATGCTCCAGCAAACAGAAGTCTATTTTTGAAGGGCAACAGGCATGGGCCCTGAACGAACAACGCGCCTGTCTCGCGAAAACCAGACGTTGGACAACAACACCGCCACACACACCACCGTAACCAGGACGGGAACCCAAGGGCTATGCCAGGTGGAGAGCACGAACTCGGCGGCCAAGGCGATGACCGGTACGCAAGGCGTGAGAATGGACACCCGCCCGCCTCCCAGGTGCTGAATGGCAAATTGCAGGGTAAACACCGGAATCAGCACGCTGACAAACGCCAGCTTGATCAACTGGCCGAGCATGGCGGTATCCAGCGTGAGCAACTGGTGCAAATTTTCCCGGCCGACCCACCCTGTGACGATCAATAGCAGGAAGAACCTGACGCACAGGATATCCATGGCGCTGTACTTGCTATCGCGGTTCAGTCGAGCCGAGCAGAACACATAGATCCCGCCAGTGATCCCGGCGACAGTCGCCAGGGCAATGCCCTCATGCAAGTTGACCAGGCTTACCTGGGCCGTGACTCCAAGCGCGAGACGCATAAGGACCAACGCCATCAGCGACAACAGGATCAGCAGCGCGCCCAGCCAGCGGGAACGACTGACCGAGGAGCGCGCCACCAGCATTTCACAGACCACCACCACCAGCGGCATCCAGCCCTGATAGATCGCTGACTCCACCGACGCTTCAATGCGCTGCAATGCCATGAACATCAACCACCAACTGAACAACGTCAGCACATTGAGCAGCAGAACGCCTCGCCACTCCTCGCGCAGCAGACGAAACGGGTCATGACCCCGCAAGGTATGCACCAGGAAAAATACCGCCCAGGCCATCAGGAAGGTAATGAATGTCAACGCCGCCCCACTGATGCGGGTGAACGCCACCATGACCCAGACGGCCGAGAGCGCCGTCGAGATGCAGTAGACCGCCATGCTGACGGCACCGAGTATTCCTGTCTTCATGCCTGCTCCTTGAGAAAAACCTGTTGCCTGCCGCCCGCTGGATCAATCAAGCGGTTCCCGGCTCCAGCACTTCCACCTGGGTCGGTACGTAGTCCTGCAAGGCTTCGAAGTCGGCTCGAAGTACCTTTGGGTCTGCGTTGTACAAAGTCAGGATGCCCGCGGTATCGGCCAGGGACCGGGAGTCCACCACCATTCCGGGGGCGACCCGCCAGTCGATGTCGTAGGTACTGGAAATGGGCGGTTCGTTGAGCTGGCTGATTCGGCCCTTGCGCAAGGGCAACAAGGCGGACACAACGTTGTTCTTCTCGTTGGGCTTGATGTCATCGAGTGCTGCGGCGCCGGCTACGAGGTAGAGATTGGCGTCGATCAGGTTGATGTCGCTGTTTTTCTCGTGGTACGGCACCCCGATGCCGCCAGGTACGCGTGCGGCAATTTCCAGGAACACCGGATAACCGCGCTTGCGGTCCACGAAGACCTCATGGTGCGTCGAACCGTTGCGAAAGTTCAGGGCCGCAATCACGTCCCGATTGAATGCCTCCAGGGTCGCCTTGAGCGTGGGGTCGGCCACGGGAATCACGCTCAAGGGCTTGCCCTGGACAAAGTCGAAGTTGGTGCAGCCCAGTTCCAGCACACCGCAGTAGCGGATTTGACCGTCGACCACAAACGAGTCGCATTGGAACATGTCGCCGTCAATGAACTCGTCCACCTCATAATCAAAATGATACGGCGAGGCCAACACTTGTTCGCGGGCCTTGATGAATTCGGCCTCGTTGCGAATGATCGACACCTCGAAACTGCCCGCTGCGTTCACCGGCTTCAGGACCAGGGGCAAGCCCAATCGCGCCGTCAGATCAGCGTAGTAAGCCTGAGGCTCAGCCGATAGCCGTACGTGATCCAGTGGCACAAACTCGGGAATGCGTATCCCCTTCTTGCTGACGGCGTGTTTCATCAGCACCTTGTCGCGAAAGTTCGCCACGATCGCCTGTGTGTCGCCTTCTAATCCGAACTCCTCGCGCAACTGAGCCGCCAGTTCAACGTGGCACTCTTCCTGGCAGAAAATACGCAATGAGGAGGTTTTGCCCTGCACGGCTCGCAGCTCATCGCTGATGACGCTGCGACATTGGTCATGATCCAGCAACGGGCGGATGTTGCGCTGCAGGTCGGCATCGACACGCACGATCTGCGAGACATTGCGCTCGAGCGTAGGCGGCAGGACGTCGGCGTGATAGGCGATCAGCACTGTCCGGCAATCTCGACCCAGTGTCTGCAGCGCCTTCTCGGAGGCAAAGTTAAGGTAATGGGGCGTCAGGAAAACGATGGTCTGGATCATGGTAGTGCCTCACTGGAAGTCGACGTTCATGCGATAGAGAAGGCGCGCATCGGCGCCCCCTTCACTTTTGGGTATGGGCGGACCTTTATGCAGCGTTGAAAGGTTGTCCCAGATGACGATGTCGCCTGGGCGGTAGGCATGCCGATAGCGCGGTGCGTGCTGGACAAGGAAGTCGACCAGACTGTCGAGAATGCGATGGGACAGTGCAGGCGTGACCCCTTCTATTTGCATGGCCGTGGCAGCCGGTGCATACAGCGACGCCGTGCAAGCGAGCGGGTGTTTGTACACCAGGGGGTGGACCACGGTGTTTTCCAGTGCGCCAGCCTCCTGGGAATTGAGCTGTTGCACCGCGGCGTCGGCATTGCGCAGCGCGTCTCGATTGCCGAAACGGTGGTGAATCCGCAGGTTTTCCAGGTCGAGCCCCTTCAGGTACGACGGGCAACCTGGGCTTTCCAGCCACTGGCGAACCTGATGCAGGCCCGCGACACAATCGATGAATTGGGTCTCGCCGTGCTGGTCTGGTACACGTACCGACAGCAGTGAGGTGAACACCGTGTTCGCCGATTTGTACGACATGTCGGTGTGCCAATACCCTCCTCCTTCATGCACGCCCAGGGCCTGGCCGTCCCGATGGAGATTGGTCACGGTCAGCACTTCCCGATAATCCTCGAGGCAGTACTTGGCCAACACATGATGGACAGGCGAGCCCAGCCTGCGCATCAACTGCACATAAGGGGCGACGCTGACGTCCTGGTTGGCGATGACCAGCACCTTGGCCTGCGCGATGGCCTGCCTGAGCTCCGCTGCCGACTGCCCGAGCACGTCGCCGAGGTCCAGGCGCAGCGGCTGGAACATCCTCACGCCCATGACCGCAGTCCTTCTTGCAGCGATATTGCGGCACTCATTTCTGCAGCTGCCGGCACCATCGTATTGATCGACGCATAACCTGAGGCAGCACCCGCGAAATACAGGCCGGCGACAGGGCTTTTCCCATCCTGGTGGCAGGTAAAGCCGGTTTGCTGGTTGAGCAGTTGCGGCCAGTCGGTGGCGGGGAGTTGTGCGGTGACGCCGATGGCCGAAACAAGGCATTGCTCCTTGGCCGACACATCCAAGTGCAACTCATGCCCGTCGGATGCCTGGGCGGCGACCAACCGGCCCGCCTCTTGAGCCTTGCGACAGGAAGCCTGGAGCAGCGGATTGCCGTTGAGTGACGACGGAAGGTCCAGGACGACCTTGTCGCCATCCTGGCGAATGCTGCTGTAGGCATGCAGCCAGATATTGGCCCGGCCTGTGCTGCTGGCGCTGTTGAGCGGCCCTTGAAAGGTACTGGACGAAGTCTTGGCAATCATTTCCAGCGTGCGCTGGCTAAGGGACCTGAGGGCAAAGCGATCATCGGTCTCTTGGGGATACAGCCCCAGATAGGATTTGATCAGGATCGACACATTGCGGGCGAACGGGGCCAGGAGCAGTGCGATCTGAAACGCACTGTTACCGCTGCCGAAGATGACCACATCCTGCTGCAGGAAACGGTGGGCCTCGCCCCGCGCAACCATTTGATAGACGTCAAAGCACTTCAACCAATGGGCACTGGGCATTTCGAAGGGCGGCGCCTTCGGGCGAATCCCGGTTGCCAGGATAATCTGCTGTGCACGCAAGGACCGATGCTGGGAACCCGGGGCCAGGCTCACCTCGAACAGCCCCTGGGCCTTGCTGACGGTGACCACCCGTTGCTGGATCCTGGTCAAGGGCAAGGCTTCGAAGTTACTACGGATGTAGGCTGCGTATTCCTCACCGGTGGGGCTGACGCACAACTTGCGCATGAACCGATGCAAGGGATAGGGCGCGCCTTCGATCTCCAGTTCATTGCAGTAGGACTGCAATGGATGATCCCCCATCATGCCCATGCACCCCCCGAATACATCGCTGATAACAGCGACTTTCAGGCCCAGATCAATCAGCCGGATACACTCGCTAAGCCCTGCGGGACCGCCGCCTACGACAATGACGTCGAACACATGCTGCTCCATTTCAAAAATCCTCCAGGCGGGCACAGGCTTGATCAACAATGGGTTTGGCTACCGAGAAAGAAAACCTGACATAGGTGGGGCACGGCCCCTGGTAGAAGGGCGTCGCAGGCAATGGCATGACCCCGCAACGAACGGCCAGGTGTTGACTGAATTCAACGGGGGACAATGAAGGCGCCCGCCGTGAATAGTCGGCCATGATGTAATGGCCGCCCGCCGGTAACCGGATATCCAGCCCGGCAGCCGTCAGCGCACCTGCCAGGCGATCACGTTTGTGCTTGTAGTGCTCGCGCAGGCTATCCAGGCGCCCGGCGGTCAACTCATCGAGCAAAACAGCAACGGCTGCCTGTATGGGGGTGGGTTGGCAATAGCTCAGGTAGAGGTGATGGGCATAGGCTCGCTCCATGAAGGTTGCCTGCGCGCACAACCAGCCGATCCGGACGCCCGTCATGGACAACAACTTTGATGCGCTGCCTGCCACCATCATGGGAATCTGCTGCCGGGGGTACCGCGCCGATGTGTCAGTGGCGTACTGATAGTGACGATAGGCTTCGTCGACAATCACCATGAAGTCATGGTTTTTTGCCAGCGCCACCATGTGCTGCCAATCATCAGCGGACATGCACCACCCCGTCGGGTTATGGGGTGTATTGAGCAGCAGTATGCGAACACCAGCGCGCAATTGCTGTTCGAGCACTGCCCAATCGGGGCCGATCGACTCCCCTGCCGACAACGGCACTGCAACAAACTCCAACCCCAGCAACGAGGCCATTCCTGGGTAATAGGGATAAAAGGGCTCAAAGAACGCGACCCGGCTGCCGTACTGCGTGGACGCTGCGTACAGGGCCAGGTACAAGGCCTCGGTACAGCCACTGGTCACCAGCACTTCGCTGTCGGGTGCATAGCCTGCACTGTGAGCTGCAATGCTTTCGCGCAAAATCATTTCGCCGCGAGGGTCGGCGTACTGCCAGCCCGCCCGGACCTGGCGGGCCAGCGCCGCATTCATGGCATTGTCAAACAGGGGTTCAGGAATTCCTTGCGAAAGGTTCAACGCTCCTGAGGATGCTGCATATGCACTGGCATCCCTGAAGGGCGCCACTCGACCAATCAATGTCAAATCATCCATGACTTCCCGCCCCCTTGTATTGATCGGTCAGGCGTGAGTGGCTACTCGGTTGAGTCCTTGCCAGAATCGGGTCAACAAGTTCAGTACATCGGCAGCGCCCTCCAGAATATTGTTGCCGTTGTCAGTGTCCCGGGCCGCCTCCATGACCGCGTCACTGATCCATTGCACATGATCGGTTTCTACCAGCATGTGCAGATAGAAGTAGGTGAAGTCTTCGTGTTTCCACCCGCTGTAGAGGCGGAAGCCTTCGTACAGGTTGGCGATCATCGGAAAGCCGAACTCTTCGATAACGTAATGAGCACCAATGGCATGCTCTGTCGAACCCTCGAGGAAAATTCGACGCAGGCCGTCGACCAGCTCACTGGCTTCGGGAATATATTCAACCTTCTTCCAGTCATCCAACGTGATGCCAACGCCGGCAAGTACACGCTCAAACATGATGAAGTGTGCCTCGCCTACCCCATCGCCCAGCTCAGACACGACCGTGCGCGCCAACTTCATCCGAATCACTTCGCTGTCGGTACGGTGCGAGGTGCCCGCCAGGATCTGAGGGAACGTACGAATGTAATAAAAGTACTGCTGGAACACTTTCTTCAGCGTCGCCTTGGGCAGCGGGGCCTGTCGAAAGGTTTTATAGAACGCATTGGTGTTGATCCCCGAAGCCGTGATCATTCCTTTAATCGAATGGATGATTTGCTCACCCGTCAGACAGCCTTGTTCCATTTGCTGAGCCGGCATAGATCCCCCCAAATACGATAAGGTAGCTTGGATGGCCGCGACGGAATGTCGCTGCGCGTTTCAGATAGTAAACAAGCGATTCCCGCAAACAAATTAATACTTTTAATCGACGGCGCTACGAACAATAGATTTATTTTGAAACATTAAATTTGTGATATTAATTCCATTTAAAATCAATAGATTATGATTCGTTGAAATTTTATCGCGCAGAAATAGAGCATTATTTATTTTTTGCACCAACAAGATGCATGTCGGGCGCTAAGCTCAAATTAAATCACCCCGATCTGGAAGTCTTCTATAGTGAACAATCAGCCCATCGACATCGCCCTCACCATCAAAGCCGAGCGAACCGCTCGGGAATGGTCCATCGGCGAGCTCGCCCAGCTATCTGGCGTATCAAAGGCAATGATCAGCAAAATTGAAAACGCGCAGGTCAGCCCGACTTCGACCATCCTGGGTCGGTTGTCGGGGGCGTTCGGCTTGCCCCTCTCCACACTGTTGCATCGAGCCGAGGGGCGCTCGGGACTTCTTTCAAGGGCGGCAGAGCAACCGCGCTGGGTAGACCCGGAAACCGGCTATTCGCGCCAGCAAGTCTCCCCGCGGGAGGGCTGGCCGTTGGAACTCATCAGCGTGCAACTGCCTCCGGGCGTGCGTATCAGCTACCCCGCCACGGCCTATGCGTTCCTTCATCAGCAGGTGTGGACCACGCAAGGCACGCTGACGTTTACCAAGGGCACTACCATCTATGTCCTGGAGCAAGGCGACTGTTTGCAACTGGGGCTGCCCGAAGAAGCCTGCACGTTCGAAAACGCCACATCGCAAGTGTGCGAATACGTCATAGCCTTGATTCGCAAGTAACCCTCGCCCCTTCGGCGCCCACCTGCACCAATGGTTGGTGCCAGCGCGTCCATTTCGCCGACCTGCGACCAGATGCGGCGTGCGCGACCTGCATAACCGTCAGAGGCTGCTATCGCAAACTGACATCAAATCGTCATCACTCCGTCGCTGAAATGCCATGGCGGCTGGGTACTGTCCTCGCCAATGAGATCGATCTCAAGCGAGTGACAATGACTGATTTGAAAGAAGTGGCACGTTTGGCTGGGGTTTCGCGGGCAACCGCGGCCCGCACCTTTGCCTCCCCTGAAGTGGTGCGTCCGGCGACCCGCGAGCAAGTGTTCGCCGCTGCGCGCCAACTGGGTTTTCGGCCCAATCGTCTGGGCCGCCAACTGCGCCTGCAGGTGACCAAGCTGATCGGTGTGGTGGTCCCTAACCTGCTCAATCCAGTGTTCGCCGAACAATTCCAGGCCATGGAGCGCGCTGCGCGCTTGCGCGGCTACAACCTGCTCCTGGCAACGACCGACTACAGCAGCGAGCGCGAAAGCGTGGTGGTCGAGGAGTTGTTGCGCCAGCGCGTCGACGGCCTGGTCCTCACTGTGACCGACGCCGAGAGCAACCGCGTGCTGCAAAGCCTGGACAACGAGGACACGCCTTTTGTGCTGGCCTATCACCAGCCGGGCAATCCGGACTACAGCGCCGTGTCGGTGGACAACCGTGCCGGCATGGCCCTCGCCACGCGTTATCTGCTCGAAGCCGGGCATTGGCGCATTGGCATGGTGGCCGGCCCGGCACTGCAATCGGACCGTGCTCGCCTGCGTTACGCCGGTTATTGCGACGCCATGCGTGAGGCCGGTCTCGACTGCCTGCCGGTGATTGAAATGCCGGCCCATACCCAAGCCGACTTCGCCGCCATCGAGCCGCTGCTGCAAGGCCCGCAAGCCCTCAGTGCGCTGGTTTGCTCCAACGATCTGTTGGCAATCAGCCTGATTGCACAACTGCGTCGCAACGGCTGGCACGTCCCCCAGCAGCTTTCAGTCATTGGCTTTGATGGCATCGCCCTCGGCACTCAGATGCACCCGACGCTGTGTAGCGTCGTCCAGCCCATCGAAGCCCTGGCCTGCACCGTGATCGACCAACTGCTGGCGCAGATCGGCGGCGCCGCACCGGTTTCCCATTGCCTGCCCTGCCATATCCGGCCGGGCGAAAGTACTCAACCCTACGAGGAGACGCTTGATGATCCGCTTCAGTAAAACCCTGGCGACGTTGCTGCTTTGCGGCGTTGCCAGCCTGGCCCAGGCTGCCGAAACGGCGATTTGCTACAACTGCCCACCGGAATGGGCCGACTGGGGCACGCAGCTCAAGGCCATTGCCGATACCACCGGCGTGCAGGTCCCGCTGGACAACAAGAACTCCGGGCAGGCATTGGCACAACTGGTGGCCGAACAGGCCGCGCCAGTGGCGGATGTGGTGTATTACGGCGTGACCTTCGGTTTGCAGGCGCAAAAAGCCGGGGTGGTCGGCACCTATAAGCCCAAGGGCTGGGAGCAGATCCCGGACGGTTTGAAGGATCCGCAAGGACACTGGTTTGCCATTCACTCTGGCACCTTGGGCATCATGGTTAACGTCGATGCACTGGGCGGTTTGCCCGTGCCGCAAAGCTGGGGCGATCTGCTCAAGCCTGAGTACAAAGGCATGGTCGGCTACCTTGATCCGTCCAGTGCGTTCGTCGGCTACGTTTCTGCGGTAGCGATCAACCAGGCCATGGGCGGCAGCCTCAATGACTTTACGCCTGCCATCGATTACTTCCAGAAACTGGCGAAAAACTCACCCATCGTGCCCAAGCAGACCGCTTATGCTCGGGTGTTGTCCGGTGAACTACCGATCCTGGTCGATTACGATTTCAACGCCTACCGGGCGCGCTACAAGGACAAGGCCAACGTCGCTTTCGTGATTCCCAGGGAAGGCAGCATCAGCGTGCCTTACGTGATGAGCATCGTCGGCAACGCGCCCCATCGAGCCAACGCCGAGAAGGTCCTGGATTTCGTCCTGTCCGAGCAAGGCCAGGCGCTCTGGGCCAAGGCCTACCTGCGGCCGGTGCGGGCGATGAGGATGCCAGCCGACGTCGCCGCACAGTTCCTGCCGGACAGCGATTACGCCCGGGCCGGTGTGGTCAACTACGAGCAGATGGCGGCGGCGCAGGAAGCCTTTTCCGCGCGTTACCTGAAAGAGGTCAAGTAAGTGACCGCCTCGGTAATAAAAGCCCGGGGAGTCTCGTCGGGCCAGGCCACGGTGCCGCGTCTGCGGCTGACCGCGGCCTGGGCCCTGGCGCCTGCGGCAGCGGTGCTGTTTGCGTTCTGGCTGTTGCCGCTGGCGCACCTGATCGTGCTGGGCGGGCAACGTCGCGACGGCGGCGAAAACGGTTATTGGCAGGTACTGGGCAGTGCGCAATACCTGGGCAGTCTGGCACAGACTTGCCTGCTGGCTCTGGCGACGACCCTCGCGGCGCTGTTGGTGGGTGGCATCAGTGGGGTTTTCCTCAGTCGCCAGCGCTTCTTCGGTCGTTCGCTGTTGGTCGCCTTGTTGACCTTCCCGCTGGCATTCCCCGGTGTGGTCGTCGGTTTCCTGGTGATTTTGCTGGCTGGGCGCCAAGGCTTGTTCGCCAGCCTTGGCCTCGAGCTGGCGGGTGAACGCTGGATCTTCGCCTACTCGCTGATGGGCCTTTGCATCGGTTACCTGTACTTCTCGATTCCGCGGGTGATCCTCACGGTGATGGCCGCTTGCGAAAGCCTGGATCGCAGCCTGGAAGAAGCCGCGCATTCATTGGGCGCCGGCCACTGGCGAGTGATCTGCGATGTCATCGTCCCAGGCCTGGCGCCGGCGCTGGTCTCGTGCGGAGCGATCTGCTTTGCCACTTCCATGGGCGCGTTCGGTACGGCCTTCACCTTGGGCACCCGCCTGAACGTGACCCCGGTGGCGATCTACAACGTGTTCACCAATTATGCCAATTTCGCCGTGGCGGCTGCGCTGTCGGTGGTATTGGGGGCGCTGACCTGGGCGGTGCTGCTATTGGCCAGGCGCCTGGCGAAAAATTCGAGGACAGTCTTGTGAGACGCTCAACGCTGTTCATCGGGCAGTTGCTGTTCACCCTGCTGGTCTGCGCGTTCATGTTGGTGCCGGTGCTGATGTCACTGCTGGCCGGGCTGACACGCAATTATTTCCAGGGCGTGTCCAGCGGCCTGACGTTCGATTGGCTGGTGCAAGTCTGGCAGGCCTATTCGCCGACGGTGTGGCTCTCCCTCCAACTGGCAGTGGCCTGCGCAATAAGTGTTTGCGTGGTGGGTGTTCCGGCGGCTTACGCGCTGGTACGGATGAACAACCGCTTCAGCCGTGCGTTCGAGGAGTTGATGGTGCTACCGGTGGCGATGCCAGGCCTGGCCAGCGCCCTGGCGTTGCTGCTCACCTATGGCCAATTCGGCGGATTTCGCAGCAGCTGGCTGTTCATTCTCGTCGGCCATGTGCTGTTCACCCTGCCGTTCCTCGTGCGTCCGGTGATGGCGGTGATGCAACGCCAGCACTTGCCCGTCCTGGAAGAAGCGGCGGCCAGCCTTGGCGCCGGGCCGTTGCGACGATTCTTCAGTGTGGTGGTGCCTAATTGTCGGGCAGGGATTCTCGCCGGGGTACTCATGGTTGTCACGCTGTCGCTGGGCGAGTTCAACCTGACCTGGATGCTCCACACGCCGATGACCAAGACATTGCCGGTAGGCCTGGCGGACAGCTATGCCTCGGCCAGGCTGGAAGTCGCCAGCGCCTACACCCTCATATTCCTGCTGATGATCGTGCCGCTGCTGATTGCGTTGCAGGCCATCAGCGCGCGCCTTTCCCGTGGAGACAAACGATGACCGGAACCACCATTCGCCTGGCGGGTTGCCGCAAGGCGTTCTCGGACGGCACCGTTGCCGTCCATGACCTGGACCTGACCATAGAGGCCGGCGAAACCTTGGCGATCCTCGGTCCGTCCGGTTGCGGTAAAACCACCACCCTGCGGCTGATCGCCGGGCTCGAACGCCCGGATGTGGGGCAGGTATTTTTTGGCGACACCGACGTTACCCGCCTGCCCATCGAGCGGCGCGACGTGGGCATGGTGTTCCAGAACTATGCGTTGTTTCCCAACCTGGATGTGGCCGGCAACATCGTCTATGGCTTGAAGATTCGCGGCATGGCGCCTGCCGAACGGAACAAGCGTTGCTCGGAGCTGCTGGAACTGGTGGGCCTTCAGGATCATGGCAAGCGCAGCATCCACGAGTTGTCCGGCGGTCAGCGCCAGCGGGTCGCGCTCGCCCGTGCCCTGGCGCCCAAGCCCCGGGTATTGCTGCTCGATGAACCCTTGGCGGCACTGGACGCGCAGTTGCGTGAGCGCCTGCGCAGCGAACTGGATCAGTTGCTACGCCATCTGGGCATTACCGCCGTGTTCGTCACCCACGACCAGGGCGAAGCCATGGCGCTGGGTGATCGGATCCTGGTCATGGAGCGCGGCCGCGTTGCGCAATTGGCCAGCCCACGGGAAATCTATCAGCAACCGGCCAACGCTTTCGTCGCCAGTTTTGTCGGCAACCTCAACGCTTTTCCAGTGCTCAAGCACACGCCCCTGGGCTTGAAAGTCCATGGCGGAGAGTTGCCATGGCTGGGTGCCGGATTGCCCGCCACCGTCTATTGCCGTCCCGAGCATTTGCGGGTGATGGACAACGAGGGGCATCTGCGCGGGCGACTGGTGGGCCAGTTTTTCCAGGGAGCCCAAAGCCGCCTGTTGGTGGACGTCGGCGCCGCCCAGCCATTGCTGGTGGACAGCACCGACAGCGTCATACACACCCCTGGCGCCCCGGTTTCCTTGGCCGTCGAGCCGCAGGTGCTGTTCACCTTGTCATCGTGATATTCGTGTTTTCAGAGGGCTTATTTTGAATCATCCGTTTCTCATTGCGCAGATCAGCGACCTGCATCTCAAGGCCGGGGAAAAACTGACCTATGGCGTCGTCGATACCCTCGCCGCGTTGCGTCATGCCGTTGACCATTTGAATGCCCGGGTGCCGCGTCCCGACATCGTGGTGATCAGTGGCGACCTGGTGGACTTCGGTCGCCCTGATGAATATGCCGTGCTGCACCCCGAACTGGCGCGCCTGCACATGCCTTGCTACCTGGTTCCCGGTAACCATGACAACCGCGAGCATTTGCGGGCGGCATTTGCCGATCATGACTACTTGCCAAGCGTGGCCGGAGCCCCGTTGGATTGGGTGGTTGACGAACATCCGCTGCGCCTGATCGGCCTGGACAGCACCATTCCCGGCGGCCATGGCGGCCGGTTGCTGGACAGCCAGTTGAGCTGGCTCGATGAACAGTTGGCCGGTCGTCCCGACGTGCCAACGCTGCTGGTCCTGCACCATCCGCCGTTTATCAGCGGCATCGGCCACATGGACCGCGAACCGTTCATCAACGCCTCGGCGCTGGAGCAGGTCATCGCCCGTCATCCGCAGGTAGAGCGCCTGCTGTGCGGGCATTTGCATCGGCCGATGCAGCGACGCTTTGGTGGCAGCCTGAGCTGCGTGTGTCCCGGCACCTCCCATCAAATTGTCCTGGATCTACAGCCAACCGCTCCCGCGCATTTCAACCTGGAACCACCCGGCTACCTGCTGCACCACTGGCATGGACAGGGATTGGTGACCCATAACGGCGTGTTTGGCGAGTATCCCGGGCCGTACCCCTTTTATGACGCTCATGGATTGATCGACTGATAACCCAGGGACTTTCACTGATGGCACGCTTTGGAGATTTATCCCCTACCCCATTGAAGATTTTCTAACGAGTCATTTAACGCATCGGCCAATCAGGTGATCGGCCGAGAGCTTACTGCTGCCTTTCCAACATGCCCGGAACAGTGATTCCGCGGTGGAGTTCGTCCTGATGAAAGCCCTATTGCAAGTACTGAGTGTTTTAACTGGCGGTGTGAGTCTGGTCCTGAGTCCATTGGCGTCGGCTGATTTTATCAGCGACAGCAAAGCCAACTTGAACTTGCGCAACTTCTACTTCAACAACGATAACCGTGATGGCGCCGCCGCACCTTCGAAGACCGAAGAATGGGGCCAGGCCTTCATGCTCAATTATCAATCCGGGTTTACCGACGGTACCGTGGGGTTTGGCCTGGACGCGATCGGGTTGCTAGGCCTGAAGCTCGACAGCGGCGCGGGTCGTCATGTTGGCGGCTCGATGTTCCCAAACGATGGTGACAAGGCGGCGGACCAATGGTCGCGTCTCGGTGCAACCGCGAAGATGCGTGTTTCCAAGACCGAACTGCGTTACGGCACTTTGCAGCCGAAGCTGCCGATCCTGGTTTCCAACGATGGCCGCCTGCTGCCGCAAACCTTCGAAGGTGGCCAAGTCACCAGCAATGAAATCGACAACCTGACCTTCACTGCCGGACAACTGGAACACGCCACCGGCCGTGCTTCCAGTGACAGCGCCGGCCTGGCCGTGGCGGGCGGCAGCCAGGAAAGCAACAAATTCACCTTTGCCGGTGGCGATTACAAACTGACCAAGGACCTGACCGCCCAGTATTACTACGCCAATCTGGAAGATTATTACCAGCAGCACTTCGCCGGCTTGCTGCATGTATTACCGTTGGGTGAGTACGGCTCGTTGAAAACCGACCTGCGTTATTTCAAGACCACGTCCGATGGCAAGAACGGCAGCGCAGCCGGTCGCGCCAGTGGTTACAAAGTCGGCGGCTATACCAAGGACGGCAGCGGTGAAATCGACAACGATACCTGGAGTGCGGCGTTCATTTACTCGTTGGGCGGCCATGCCATTACCGCCGGTTATCAAAGCGTGTCCGAAGACAGCAACTTTACACAACTGAACCAGGGCGGCCTGGTGGGTAAAGGCGAAGGCGGCGCGAGTCTCTACCTCTACACCGACCGTACCATCCAGACATTCATCCAGGCCGGCGAGCGCACGGCATTCGCCCAGTATGCCTATGACTTCGCAGGGCTTGGCGTGCCGGGTTTGAAGGCCTCGGTGATGTACCTCAAGGGCGACAACATCCAGACGGCCAGCGGCCAGGACGCCAGTGAGTGGGAGCGTGATATCTCTCTGGACTATGTAATTCAGAGCGGCGCGTTGAAGAACGTCGGTTTCGGCTGGCGCAACGGCATGTCCCGCAGCGATATTGCTCGTGACCAGGATCAGAATCGCCTGATCGTGAGCTATAGCATTCCATTGCTGTAAGCGGTCAGTATTGTTCGGGGCCAGGGAGTGGAACTCACACGTGACGCTCTCCTGGCTAGGTTGTCTGTTGGGATCTCACCTGTGCTGTGGCAACACTCAGCACCTTTTCGATTCGCACGATCAGGCAATTATCCGCCCGGATTGTGCAATCGCCCCCCGGCATTGCTTTCTATAGTTGACCAGAGCCAAACCATCCGGAGCTGGTACCCCTATGAGCGCCCTCAACATCAATGGCCGTGAATACACGGTCGACGTAGACCCAAGCACCCCGATTCTTTGGACCTTGCGCGACACGCTGGGCATGACCGGCACCAAGTTCGGCTGCGGCGCGGCGTTGTGTGGCGCCTGCACCGTACACCTGGATGGCCAGGCCATTCGTTCCTGCGTGACGCCCATTGCCGCCGCCGAAGGCAAGAAGATCACCACCATCGAAGCGGCAACCAACGGCAGCGACCCGGTCGGCAGCGCCGTGCACGAAGCGTGGGTCAAGCATGACGTGGCGCAATGTGGCTACTGCCAGAGCGGCCAGATCATGAGCGCGACCGCTTTCCTCAAGGCCCGGCCCAAGGGCAAGCAGCCCACGGCCGCCGAGATCGACTCGGCCATGGCCGGCAATATCTGCCGCTGTGGCACCTACGCCCGTATCCGCGCCGCGGTGGCTGATGCTGCCAAAGCCCTTGCCTGATCGGAGCAGACCATGTTGAACGAGATTTTCCCGAACGAGCACCCTCGCGCCTTGCAGCACCTGCTTGAACGCGACGAGGCTGACGGTCCCGCTACGCTGCCGCGCCGCAGTTTTCTCAAGATCGTCGGCATCGGTGGTCTGGCGCTCGGCGCTTTTCCTCACCTGGCCCTGGCGCAGGAGGCCAATGGTGCTGCCGCGCCGCTCAAACCGACCCAGCAACCCTCGGCATTCGTGCAGATCGCGCCCAGCGGCGAGGTCACGGTAACCATCAACCGCCTGGAGTTCGGCCAGGGCGTGCAGACCGGCTTGCCGATGATTCTTGCCGAAGAACTCGATGCCGACTGGAGCCTGGTACGCAGTCGCAACGGCAACAGTGACGCCGCCTACATGGACCCGGCCTTCGGCATCCACCTCACCGGCGGTTCCAACTCGATCAAGAACAGCTATACCCAGTACCGCGAACTCGGCGCCCGTGCCCGCGCCATGTTGCTGAGTGCCGCCGCCGCGCGCTGGAACGTCGACGTGGCGAGCCTGAGCACCCAGGCCGGCATGGTCCTCGGCCCGGCAGGCCGTAAAGCGAGCTACGGCGAGCTGGCCGAAGCCGCGATGGCGATGCCGGTGCCCGAGCAGATCACGCTCAAGGATCCCAAGGATTTCCGCATCATCGGCCAGGCCACGACACGCATCGACGCCAAGGCCAAGAGCAGCGGCCAGCAGGATTTTGGCATCGACATGCATCTGCCGGGGCAGCTCACCGCTGTCGTCGCCCGACCTCCGGTGTTCGGCGCCAGAATCGCCTCCCTGGATGACAGCGCGGCACGTGCCACGAAAGGTGTAAAAGCCGTGTTGCGCATACCACTGGACGGCGGTGCCGAAGGTGTTGCGGTGGTCGCCGACAGTTACTGGCAGGCAAAGCTGGCACGCGATGCGCTGAAGGTGGAGTGGGATGCGAGCGCTGTAGAAAAAGTGGACAGTGAGAAACAATTGGCTCAATACCGGGAACTGGCCAAGCAACCCGGCCCGCTGCACTTTGATGCAGACATGACGCCGCTTGCCAGCGCGCCGCATCAACTGGACGCCGAGTTCGTGTTTCCCTACCTCGCCCATGCCCCGATGGAGCCCCTCAACTGCACCGTGCAGCTAGTCGGGGATGGCGCTCAACTGTGGGTCGGTACGCAGTTCCCTGGCGGTGATGGTGCCGCGGCCGCCAAGGTGCTGGGCCTCAAGCCAGAGCAGATCCAGGTGAACGTGCAGACCGCCGGCGGTGGTTTTGGCCGGCGCGGCGTGCCCACCAACGATTTCGTCGTACTGGCTTGCGAGATCGCCAAGGCCGCCCGCACCGCCGGGGTCAACGCCCCTATCCGCACCCTGTGGAGCCGGGAGGACGACATCAAGGGCGGTTACTATCGCCCCATGCACCTGCACCATGCGCGCATCGGTTTTGACGACAGCGGCAAGGTGCTCGCCTGGGACCACGCCCTGGTGGGCCAATCGATCATCACCGGCACCGTGTTTGGCGGGCGGGTGAAAAACGGCATCGACCCGACCGCCACGGAAGGCCTGCGCAATCCGTATCCGCTGCCCATGCGGCTGACGGTTCATCACCCCAAGCTCAACGTTCCCGTGCTGTGGTGGCGCAGTGTGGGCTCCACCCATACGGCGTTTGTGATGGAAACGCTGATCGACGAGATCGCCCGCACGACCAGGCAGGATCCGGTGGCCTACCGGATGAAACTGTTTGGTGAGCAGAGCCCACGCCATCGCGAGGCGCTGCAATTGGCCGTGGACAAGAGCGAGTATGGCAAGCGCCAGTTACCGGCAGGCCATGCCTGGGGCGTGGCGGTCCACGAGTCGTTCAGCTCGGTGGTGGCCTACGTCGTCGAAGCCTCGGTGCAGGACGGCCGGCCGGTGCTGCACAACGTGACGGCCGGTGTGCACTGCAACCTGGCCGTCAACCCACGCAGTGTCGAGGCCCAGGTCCAAGGCGCGGCGCTGATGGGATTGTCGATGTGCCTGCCAGGTGGCGCGATCACGCTGAAAGATGGCGTGGTGCAGCAGAGCAATTTTGCTGACTTCAGCGTGCCGCGCATTACCGACATGCCGACATTTGCCGTCCACATCGTGCCCAGCGCCGAGCCTCCTACGGGGATGGGTGAACCCGGCCTGCCGGCACTGGCCCCGGCTTTTGCCAACGCGGTGGCGAGTCTGACGGGTAAACCGTTACGTGAGTTGCCTTTCAAGTTGACGTGACAGGCGGCTGAGGCTGTCTGGTCGCAATGCCAGACAAGCCTCACGATCACAAGCGAATGCGCTTGATATCCCGCTGCGGCGGCGCCCCAAAGAGACGGCTGTATTCACGGCTGAACTGCGAGGCACTTTCATAGCCAACCAGGCCCCCTGCACTGCTCGCATCGACGTTCTGGCTCAACATCAACTGCCGAGCGGCTTGTAGCCGCAGTTGCTTCTGGTATTGCAACGGACTCATACCGGTCACGGTCCGAAAATGCTGGCGAAACGTGGATGGACTCATGTGCGCTTGTGCCGCCAGATCGTCCATGCGCAACGCCTGGCGAAAATTCAGTTTCAGCCAGGCAACCGTCTTGGCGATGTGCTGGCTGGGTGACCCGGCAGCGATCACATGCAGCAACTGTGGCGCGTGGGCACCGCTCAACAGGCGAGCGATGATCTCTTCCTTGATCAGCGGAGCCACGGTCTCAAGCAGCGACGGTTCCTCCAGCAGATCTATCAAGCGCCGCAGGGCGTCCAGCACCCCGGCATCCAGCGCTTGTACGGTAACCGGTCGAAACGCGTCGTCCCTCATGCATTGTGACAACTGCATGCGCTCGGCCACCTGCATGACCATCGTGCTGTCGAATCTCAGCATCATGCCCAGGAACGGCTTGGCGACGCTGGCTTGGGAGACATGGGAAATGACCGGCAGATCCACGCAGGTCACCATGGACTGGCCGGGGGCGTAGGTCAGTATCTCGTCCCCGAGCATGGCTTGCTTGCGGCCTTGCAATGTCACGCCGATGCCCAGGCCATAGATGCAGTGCGTCGGCGCGGTAATCGCATTGCGCCGATGCAGGCTCAAGCCGGCAATGGCGGTGATCTGGTCGCCCTCGCTGGGCACGAGCTGGCTGACCGAACCGGCCAGGCGACTGATGTCGCTGTTGAAATCAGTGTGCACATTTCACTCCTTGGAAACATCGGGCCCACGACTTGCGGTGATGGCGAACACTGTTCGGCATCACCGCAAGTCGTTGATCAATATAGACGCAGTATGCTGGGTCGGCAGTTCGAGTCGCTTGCCTGATTGACGCAATTTCCTACTCGATTTAACGATCCGTGGCTCGCATCAGTCACCTCGGGCCAGAAATGACAATATGTTTTCAGGAGTTTGGGGGGCACAAGTGATGGTTTGGATGGGCGCCTAAAGATTCTGGAAGATGTAGCCGGCTGACCGTCGTTCATCCAGCGCGACACCCACTTGCAGCAGTCGTTGGGCCAGGGCCGGCGTTTCGACCCGCACTTTCCAATCCAGACCTGTCGGTGCCACGGGCGCGCGATCGTAGCGAATGATCGCTTCAGCCAATTGCGCCCGATCAGGCAAGTACACCGCCAACGCGTTGCCCTTCCAGGCGGCGACGTTCATGCCCATCGCTTCACACAGCGCAATCTTGGCCCGGGCGTCGTCCCTGTCCGCCTGGCGGGAACGTTCGATCTGATCGGCCAGGATCGGATCGACAACGCGGTCGGTAAACAAGACCTCGCCCGCCTCCCAGACCTCAGGCGGACAGACCTTGTCGGCAGGACGCAAGGCAATGAGCGGATTGATTTCCATCGGGTAGATTCGACAGACCAACGGCCGCTCTTCATAGATACCGCAACGACCATCGTCGCCGAGATTGCGGCATTGCGTCAGCGCATTACCCGCCAGTACCGCAACGACTCGAATCTGGGCATCGCCACTGGTGACTGCCACGGCCCGTTGGGCGCTGTGGGCGAATTGCCTAGGCTCGGAAGGCCAGGTTGACTCATCGAACGCCTCCAGTATGACCGCCACCTCATGTCCGCGGTTTAGCCACTGCCTTGCCTCATCCAACGTCAGCGGAATCAGCCGGCCCTTGCAGCAGATCCCGCAGCCGTTGCAGGCAAAGCGGATCGTGTTGTTCTCCATATCAAGCACTCGCACACATGTTTTCGATGGCCTACAAAAGCCCCTGCCACTCGGATACAGCTGTGGCAGGGCCTCAGGGCCGCGAGAGTATGTGGAGCGAAACGCCTATCCGTTTGCCGGATTCGCCGGCATCGTTGCCTGATCCAAGGGAATTTCAGGTCTCGGACCTTTTGGAGAAATACCGTTGTTTCAGACAACCGTTGCCTCGATCCCTGCAATCCATCAGAGAATGAAGGTACAACCCGCCTTCGAGAGGCGCGCTCTAGCTTCCGAGGCCGCTCAGATGAGTATCACTTCGCCGCAGCGGCTGTCTCAATCAAGCGAGCGACCGGCTCGGGGTTTGAAACCATCACCACATGGGACGCGCCCTTGACCACTTTCACCGCCTTGGCCTCGGCACGCTGGGCCATGAACGCCATGGCCTGCGGCGGGATGTTCTTGTCCTTGTCGCCATAGATGTACCAGGACGGAATGTGCTTCCAGGCGGGCGGCCCGGCCTGCTCGTTCAAAGCCGCTTCCGTGACCGGCCGTTGAGTCGCGGCCATCAGGGCCGCTTGTCCGGCGGGAACATCCGCGGCGAACTGGTCGTGGAACTTGGCTTGCTGGATGTACAAGTCCTTGCCGCCATCCGTCAGCGGGACAGGCGCGGCAAGGGTTGGGCCCAGGGTGCTGCCGGGGAATTTGCCGGCAAGTCCGGCGACGGTTTCCCCCGCCTCGGGGGCGAACGCGCTGACGTAGACCAGTGCCTTGACGTTGGCGTGGTCATTGGCCGCTTCGCTGATCACGTTGCCCCCGTAGGAATGACCGACCAGCACAACGGGAGACTTGATGCTGGTCAACAAGGCTGACACCGCCGCGCCATCGCTTTTCACGCTGCGCAGAGGGTTGGCCGCCGCCACCACCGTGTAGCCGTCTTTCTCGAGAATCCTGGCGACACCATTCCAGCTCGATGCATCGGCAAAGGCACCATGGACCAGGACCACGGTGGGTTTTTCAGTTTGTGCAAACGCGTTGGCACCGATGAACAGACCAGCGCTGCACGCCAGTACGGCAATGACTTTTTTCATTGAATACTCCTTGGGTTTTGAGTGTTAGCGCAGATGATCAGCGTCGATCACAGCCTGGGCGAAAGCCTGCGGCGCTTCTTGCGGCAAGTTGTGGCCGACACCGCCATCGATCAGGCGATGCTCGTATTGGCCAGTGAAACGCTTGGCATAGGCTTCGGCGGGGGGATGAGGAGCGCCATTGGCATCACCCTCCAAGGTGATGGTCGGCACGCTGATCGACGGGAACGTCGCCAGTTTCTTTTCCAGCGCGTCGTATTTGGCCTCGCCCTTGACCAGGCCCAGCCGCCAGCGATAGTTGAAGATTGAAACGGCGACATGATCGGGATTCTGCAAAGCGGCGGCGCTTCGGTCATACGTCGCGTCGTCGAAGTTCCACTTGGGCGACGCCAGCTGCCAGATCAGTTTGGCGAAGTCGTGGGTGTTTTTCTCGTAGCCGAGGCGACCACGCTCTGTCGCAAAGTAGAACTGATACCACCACTGCAGTTCGGCGGCCGGTGGCAGCGGTGTCTTGCCGGCCTCCTGGCTGCCGATCAGGTAGCCACTCACCGCCACCAGCGCCTTCACCCGCTCCGGCCAAAGGGCCGCGACAATGTCGGCGGTGCGTGCGCCCCAGTCATAACCGCCGAGCACGGCTTGCTTGATCTTCAGTGCGTCCATGAAATCAATCAGATCGTTTGCCAGTGCAGAAGGCTGGCCGTTGCGCAGGGTCTTGGCCGACAGGAAACGCGTATCGCCATAACCGCGGGCGTACGGGATCAGCACGCGATAGCCCTTCTCTGCCAGCGCTGGCGCCACATCCGCGTAGCTGTGAATGTCATAGGGCCAACCATGCAGCAGGATGACCACCGGCCCGTCGGCGGGACCGACCTCGGCATAGGAAACGTCCAGCAGGCCGGCCTTGACGTGCTTCAACGGGCCGAACGAGGTGTGACTACCCGGGGTAATGGCGCCGATGGTGCTGGCAGGTACATCGGCGGCGTTTGCCTGCGACGACGCGAAGCCCAAGGCGCCCAATTGCATTATCGCGAACACCAGGATGGCTGGGGTGAACAAACGAGTACGGCGCAGTGCGGATGGGTGGTTCAGAGTCGTGTCCATGTGAATCTCCCTTACGAATGGCGGGTGAGCGGCTCCCGGTCCGGAGCCGCCAGGAAAGGTTTAATGAGCGGTCTGGGCGACGGTGTTTTTCGCGGCGCTACGCAATGGCCGGAATGCCTCGCGCAACTCTTCGCTGAACAATTGCGGCTGCTCCCAGGCAGCGAAATGGCCGCCCTTGCTGACTTCGTTGAAGTAGGACAGCGATGGATAGGCCCGCTGGGCCCAGGTTTTCGGGGCTTGGTAAATTTCGTGGGGGAACACGGTGATCGCCACCGGGACCTTGATGTCTGCGGTTTTTTGCGCCACCGCACTGAAGTTATTGTTGTTGTTCTCCCAATAGAAACGGGAGGACGATGCGCCGGTGTCGGTCAACCAATACAAGCTGATGTCGTCGAGCATTTCATCGCGGCTGAGCACACGTTCCGGCTTGCCGTCGCTGTCAGTCCAGGCGGCAAACTTTTCGTACATCCATGCCGCTGTGCCCGAGGGCGAATCCGCCAGCAGATAACCGATGGTCTGCGGCCGGGTCACCATCATCGCGCCGTAGGCTGCATTGCGGCCGAAGAAGGTGCTCAGCGAGTTGTAGGCAGTGCGTTCCGGACCGCTCAACCCCGCAGGTGCCGGTTCGCCGCTGTTGATCGGCTTCACCAGCTCCGGCGGCACGGTCGCCGGCATGTTCAAATGGATGCCCAGCAAACCGGGCGGCGCCAGGCGGCCCAGGGCGTCGGAGATGACCGACCCATGATCACCGCCCTGGGACACGTAATGGGTGTAGCCCAAGCGTTTCATCAGCACGTCCCAGGCCTTGGCCACGCGGTCCGGGCCCCAGCCCAACTCAGTTGGCTTGCCGGAAAAGCCGTGGCCGGGAATCGAGGGGATCACGACGTCGAAAGCGTCTTCGGCGCGACCGCCGTAAGCGGTCGGATCGGTCAGCGGGCCGATGGTCTTGAGAAACTCGAACTGCGAACCCGGCCAGCCATGGGTAAGGATCAGCGGCATGGCGTTGGGATGACGCGAACGCACATGAATGAACTGGATGTCGACACCATCGATCGTGGTGATGAATTCGGGCAATGCATTGAGCCTGGCCTCGGCCTTGCGCCAGTCATAACCGTTGCCCCAATACTTCACCAAGTCCTGTACCTGGGCCAGTTGCACGCCCTGGGAAACGTCGTTGACGGTTTCCTTGTCCGGCCAACGGGCGTCGGCAATGCGCTTGCGCAGTTCGGCCAGCTTCGCGTCATCGACATGGATGCGGTATGGACGGATGGCTTCGGATTGAGACGATTGAACCGTGCCGGATGGCGCGACGTCGACGGTGGCCGCCCAGGCCCCCGGGCTGGCAGCGAGCAGTGCGAGACTGAGCGCACTGCCCCAGGCGGTGTGAACCAGGCAACGGTGCCAGGCGCAAACGGATGAAATTGCAAGCATGATGACTCTCCTTGAGTGAGTGGCCCACGGACCTGGATCAATTGTCCTGAGCGCAGTCCTGAGCGACGGCGTTGTAGTCCAGTGCCTGGATCTGGCCGGCCGAGTCCAGGTAGGTCATGCGTGTCTCCACGACGCCGCAGCCCGAGCCTTGCTTGACCGAAAGCACCTTGGCGACATCCAGGTGGTCGCCATACATGTAGGTGTGAGGCTTGATGCTGCCTTGGGCATTGGCCGCGACAGCGCCAAGGCTCAGTGCGGCAAACAGGGACGCGATGCTGAGGTTTTTCCAGTTCATGACGTTATCTCCGACGTGGGGTGAGCCAGTGAGACGGCTTGGGCTGTCTCGGTGGGCTCATTTGACGTCGGCCAGGTATCGCGCATGTGTCAGCGACGGCCTTGAATGAAATCGTCCGTATCAACAATGGCCTTGGATACACAGAGATACATTCGTATCCGGAGGGCTCGGGGTATGATGTTCGCAATCTCATGACTGACTGATGGAACCCCCATGACTTTCGATTTCGACACGGTATTGGAGCGCCACGGCACCGGCAGTACCAAATGGAGCCGCTACCCGGCCGATGTGTTGCCGATGTGGGTCGCTGATATGGACTTCTCCGCCCCGTCCGTGATCATCGACGCGCTGCACAAGCGCCTGGAACATCCGATGCTGGGCTACAGCGTGGCCCAGGACGATCTGCGTGCCGCCATCGTGGCCGACCTGTGGAGCAAGTACGCCTGGCGCGTCGAGCCCCAGCAGATTGTGTTCCTGCCGGGTGTCGAACCGGGCTTCAACATGGCGCTGCATGCCTTGGTAGAACCCCAGCAGAATGTCGTGGTGCAGGTGCCCAACTACCCGCCGCTACGCAACGCCCCAGGTCACTGGCAGTTGAACAAAGTGGAATTGCCATTCGACCCGGTCAACGGTGAATTCCACACGCCATTGGCGGCATTGCGCGACGCATTGCAGGGCGGTGGCGCGCTGTTGCTGAGCAATCCCCATAACCCGCTGGGCAAGGTGTTTGACCGCCAGGAGCTCAAGGCCGTGGCAGACATTTGCCTGAAGCAGGACGCCTGGATCATCTCCGACGAAATCCATGCCGAACTGTGTTTCGACGGCCGCGTGCACATTCCGACCGCGTCCCTCAGCCCGGAAATTGCCGAGCGCACCATCACCCTGATGTCCGCCAGCAAGGCCTTCAATATCGCCGGGTTGAAAACCTCGTTCGCCATTATCCAGAACGCCGAGCTGCGCGAACGGGTCAACAGCGCCCGGGCCGGCATGGTCGACAGCGTCAATGCCCTCGGCCTTGAAGCGACCCGTGCGGCCTATAGCGAGGCCGGCCCGTGGCTAGAGGCCTTGAAGGTGTATCTGCAGGCCAACCGCGATTACCTGGTCGAAGCGGTGAGCTCTCGCCTGCCGGGCATCACCATGACCGTGCCCCAGGGTACTTACCTGGCTTGGCTGGATTGCTCCGGGTTGGGACTGGATGACCCGCAGGGCTTCTTCCTGAAAGAAGCCAAGGTGGGGCTGAGTGCCGGCCTGGATTTTGGTGACGATGCCGGTCAGTTCGTGCGCTTGAACTTCGGCTGCCCGCGGACGCTGCTGGAGGAAGGGATTGCGCGGATGGAGCGTAGCCTGAAAGCCAGGGGTTGATCCAACAGGCGACAACAATCCATTGTGGCGAGGGGATTTATCCCCTCGTCACAACCGTTACTCATGCATATCCGGCGCATGGACAAAGCACAGCTTGTTCCCTTCCGGATCGCGGCAATAGGCCCCGAAATAGCCTTCGCAATACTGCGGCCTCGGGCCGGGTGGGCCTTCGTCGGAACCGCCCATGGCAATCGCCTGCTCCCAGGCAGCACGCACGGTTTGCGGGGAGTCAGCGGCGAAGCTCACTTGCATGCCATTGCCCCAGGTAGCGGGTAGGCCGTTGAAAGGCAACTGGACGAAAACCTGTGGCCAATGCTTGCCGGGGCGCTGCCAACCCTCCCCCGGTGGGCCCGAGTCGTGTTCACCTTCGATACGTTCCAGCCCCAGGCAGCCGAGGACGGCGTCATAGAAAGCGACCATTTTCGGCAGGTCGCGCGCACCGATCTGAATGTGGCTGAACATGGTCCTGCTCCTTATCGAAACCCGTACGTTAATTGAAGAACATAGCTTCATCCAACGCTCGTCGCAGCGCTCGATTCACCGACGAAACGCCCGGCATCACGCTCATCGACTGGCAATAAAATCCGACCGAACTCTGCCCGAAACCCCGCAGTCCACCCTCCATCGCAACCAAGCCTGGAGAACGACAATGGTCGAATACCCTTTCCCACCTTTCCCGAAACAAAGCCAGCCGGTGCCTGGCAGCCAACGGAAAATGGATCCCTACCCGGACTGCGGCGAACAGAGCTACACCGGCTCCGGACGACTGGCGAACAAAATCGCCCTGATCACCGGCGCCGACAGCGGCATCGGTCGCGCCGTCGCCATTGCCTTTGCCCGTGAGGGCGCGGACGTGGCGATTGCCTATCTGGACGAGCATGAAGACGCCAAGGAAACCGCGCGCTGGGTCGAGCAGGCCGGGCGCCAATGCCTGTTGCTGCCCGGAGACCTGGCGAACAAAGACCAGTGCCGCAAAATCGTCGATGAAACCGTCGCCCGCTTCGGGCATATCGACGTTCTGGTCAACAATGCCGCGTTCCAGATGACCCATGAAAGTCTTGAGGAAATATCCGACGAAGAATGGGTGCGTACGTTCGATATCAACATCACGGCGATGTTCAGGATCTGCCAGGCCGCCGTGCCGCACATGAAGCCGGGTGGCTCGATCATCAACACCAGTTCGGTCAACTCCGACATGCCCAAGCCGACGCTGCTGGCGTATGCCACCACCAAGGGCGCCATCGCCAACTTCACCGGCGGCCTGGCACAAATGCTCGGCCCCAAGGGCATCCGTGTGAACAGCGTGGCACCAGGACCGATCTGGACGCCGCTGATCGTGGCGACCATGCCCGAGAAAGAGGTACAGAATTTCGGCTCCCAGACCCCGCTCGGCCGCCCCGGCCAACCGGTTGAAGTGGCGCCGATCTATGTGCTGCTCGCCTCGGACGAAGCCAGCTACATCTCCGGGGAGCGCTATGGAATTACTGGGGGTAAGCCGATACTTTGAGCCAGGCGCAACATTTTTTTCGATCGTTCCCACGCTCCTGCGTGGGAATGCCGCCAGGGACGCTCCGCGTTCCGTTTCTGAAGTGTGACGCAGAGCGTCACGGGATGCATTCCCACGCGGAGCGGGGGAACGATCAGCACAATCGGTGTTGGAACGACGACAGTACTCAGGTCTGCTCCTTGGCAATCACCGAAATCTTCCCATTGCGCTCGATGATCGCGAACTTGATCTGCTCCAGGGTCTCGATACCCTGGCTCGAGCGCGCCGCCTCCATGATGTCTGCCTCCACCAACCGGGCATGGCGCATCCGGCCCTGGAGGATTCGTCCGTCCTCGACGATGACGGTCGGGCCACCGTCGATCAGTTGTGACACCCATTGGGAACGTTGCTTGAGCAGCGACAATCCCACATCGATGGCAATCAGCGTCACGATCACCATCAACGCGTTGGTGAGCGAAAAATCATCCCCCAGCAACGCCTGCTGCGTCGCCTCGCCGATGATCATCAACAACACGAAGTCGAAAGTGGTGAGTTCCGCCAGCGACCGGCGTCCGGCGATCTTGAACAACACCAGCAATGCCAGGTAAATCGCAGTTGCCCGCAGCACCGAATCCATAGGTCACCTAAGGAAAAATGAACTGATTGAAACTGAGCGTGGCACCGCCGGAGGTGGCGATGCGGCTGTGATAAGTGCCGAGCCCTTCGCCGAGCAATGACAGATGCAGGCTGGCCTGCCCCCGTTCATCGGCCTGGACCCGGAGTGTCATGCCCTGCCCCGCGCCCGCCGAGTGTATTGGCGCCGGTTGCAACGCTTGCACCTCGAAACCTTCCAGCCAATCGCCGCCCAACTCGACTTCCAGCACGGCGTTGGGTTGACCCTTGAGACGAATGACCATGGCGTTGGTCGAGCCGTTGCGGTGGAAGGCCTCGTATTCGACGCCGAGGCTACCGTCGCGGCTTTGCAGCTCCCGGCTGCTCAATGGCCCACGGGAAAACAGCCCCAGCAAGGTCAGGATCACCAGCAGCACCAACACATACCAGCCCACTCGCTCGAAACGCCAGACCTTGTGCTGGAAGGCCATGTCTTCACGCACCGGGAACTGGCGGCTGCGGTGGTCGTCCTGCTCGTATTGATCGGTCATGATCTAGCCCTACCGCTGCTCACCGGCCACAGCCCGCTGGTGAAAGACCGGCAATTGCTGCAACGCGTATTGCGCTGCCCACAGTTGCACCTGGCCGCGGCTGCCAAAGAACCGTTCGCAGCGGCTGAACAGCGCTCGCTGGCCGTTCAGATCGAACGCCCAGGCAAAACACACGGTGCCGGCAGGTATGCCGTCCTTGTCATCTGGTCCGAGCAGCCCGGTGGTCGCCACTGCGACATTGGCATTGGCGTCGCGCAAGGCGCCAAGGGCCATCTCCTCGGCCACTTCACGACTGGTCAGATTGAAGGTATCGATGGTGCGTGGACTGACACCGAGCAGACGCTGCTTGGCTTCAGGGGAATACACCACATAACCGCTTTCGATCAGTGAACCACTGCCCGGCACCTCGGCCAACAACGTAACGATCTGCCCGGCGGTACAGGACTCGGCCGTGGTCAGGCGCAGGTCATGCTCTCGTAGATAATCGACCAGGATTTTGGCTGCAGTCATGGCAAAGGGTCCTTCAGGGATGCTGATGGGTTGACTCTTGCCGTAGTGATTCATTCCCTTTATCGCCCCGTCGTCCGGCGCCAGCAAATAAATGAAACCCCGGTCTTTTGCTGCACCTCAAACCTATAAGGGCCTCATGCAGAGGCCATCCTGATCAGGAGGTCGTCATGTCTGCACCTTTCGTCAAACTGTTCACGCATCCTGATTTCGCCTGGACAGACATTCGCGAGCAGGAACAGGCTCATCCGCGCCATTACCTGGCTCATCTGCTATTGCTAGCCCTGATTCCGGCGGTGTGCCTGTTCATCGGCACCACCTGGACTGGTTGGAGCCTGGCCGAAAACGAGACGGTACGGCTCAGCCGCGCCAGCGCATTTCAATTGTGCGTGCTGCTGTACCTGACCATCGTGGTCGGCGTCGCGCTGATGGGACTGTTCATTCGCTGGATGTCCCGCTCCTTCGACGTCCGTCCGACGGTCAACCAATGCATCGGCTTCGCCGCCTACACGGCGACGCCATACTTCCTGGCCGGGATTTTCGGGCTCTACCCGAATCGCTGGCTGGCGGTGGCCGTCTTGTTGCTGGCCTCGGCCTACTCGACATTCCTGCTATTCGTCGGATTGCCCAAGTTCATGAGCCTCAGGAAAGAACAGGGCCTGCTCTACTCGGCGAGTGTCTGGGGCGTCGGCTTGCTGGTCCTGGTGACAATCCTGGTGGAAATGATCCTGCTATGGTTCAACTACCTGCAGCCGGAATATCTGCGAGTGCCGGTGGGCTGAAGGTGATACTGCACCCACCAATTACGGCGGCATTGCAGTACCCATCGCGAGCAAGCTCGCTCCCACAGGAAAGACGCGGTCTCCACCAAGAATCGGGTCGGCTGTTAGGCCGCCTCGTGGAGGACGTTGATCTCGGCACGCCGTTAAGCGGAACCATAAGTAGCCGTTACCGCAGCAATGGATCCACACCCCCCTATAAAACACACTACTTATCCGTCTCCCTCATACCAATACGCCTACGCATCTCAGCCGTAATGCTCTGCCGAGTCCGCTTAATCCCCGCCCAAGGCTCATGCCCAACTTCCGCCAGACGCTCATGAACATTGTGCACATTCCACAAATTCGCCCCCTTGAGCTCGGCCACCTCCTCACGAAAAACAGGCACCGAAACCGGCAACCCTTCCCGGGTCCGGGCGGCGTAAGCGCAAATGGTGGTAGCGCCCAACCCATTGCGCAGGTAATCGATGAAAATCCGCCCTACCCGATTCTTCGGCCCGGACACCGCCGAAAAACGGTCCGGCAGCAGCTTGGCCATGTGACTGACAATCGCATGGCTGAACCCCTTGACCTCGTCCCAACCCAGCTTGCGCGTCAGCGGCACCACCACATGGATGCCCTTGCCTCCGCTGGTCTTGAGGAACGCCTTGAGCCCCAGCTCATCGAGCACCGATAACGTGAGCTGCGTCGCCTCGACCATGCTTTTCCAGGGCAGCGCCGGGTCCGGGTCAAGGTCGAGGACGAAGCGGTCAGGCTTGTCCAGATCGACCGAGGTGGCGTTCCAGGTGTGCAGCTCCACCGTGCTCATCTGCGCCGCGCCGATCAGCGCTTCGGCGTTGTTGATGATCATCACCGGCTGCCCGGTCAGCGCCTTGTCCAGACTGGTGATACCGGGAATCGCCAGGCGCTCGGCGTTCTTCTGGAAGAACAGTTCCCCGGCGATGCCATCCGGCGCCCTGACCAAGGCCACCGGGCGATCCGCCAGTTCTGGCAGGATGAATTCGGCCACGCTGGCGTAGTACTCGGCCAGTTGCAGCTTGGTGGTGCCGCTGCTGGCGTCAATGACGCGCTCCGGATGAGTGATGCGGACCTTGCCGTCCAAGGCCGGTGCCTTGGCCTTGCTCTTGGTTTTGGCCGGTGTCGCGCCAGGCTCATGCTTGGCTTTGGTTTTTTTTGCCGCAGCGGTTTTTTTCACGGGCTTGACCAGCTCCTGGGTAATGTCCTTGGCCGGCTTGTCGTTGCGCAAGCCATGGAAGACCGCATGGCGCACCGAGCCGTCCTTGGTCATTTCGGCAAAGGCCACTTCGGCCAACAGCGTCGGTTCGAGCCAGTGCACGCCCTTGGCTTCGTAACCGCTGGGCGGGTTGACCACGGCGGCCTTTTTGGTCTCCAGGGGCAGCAGTTGCTGGTAGATGCTTTTAAGGGTGGTTTCGTTGAACCCGGTGCCGACCTTGCCGGCATAGCGTAACTGGCCGCTGTCAGCGTCATGCAGCCCCAGCAGCAAGGCACCGAAGGCGCTGCGAGCGCCCTTGGGATCGCTGAAGCCCACCACCACGAACTCCTGGCGATTCTTGCACTTGAGCTTGATCCAGTCGTTGCTGCGCCTGGACACATAGGCACTGCCGATGCGCTTGCCGATCAACCCTTCCATCTGCATCTGGCAGGCGCTGTTGAGCAGCGCTTCGGGAGTTTCTTCGAAAGCATCGGAAAACCGCAGCAAGGGGCTTTCATTGGGCTCCAGCACTGCGGCCAATGCCGTCCGGCGTTCTTGCACTGGCACTTTGCGCAAATCCATGCCATTGAGGTACGGCATGTCGAACAGGTAATAGGCGATCTTGCCACTGCTGCCGGCCTCGAAGGCATTCTGCAAGGCCTGGAAGTCCGGCACGCCCTGGTCGTTGGCAACCACCATCTCGCCGTCGAGCCAGGCCGATTCCAAGCCCAGCTCAGCCAAGGCTTCGGCCTGTCTTGGCAATTTGTGGGTCCAATCATGGCCGTTGCGGGTCAGCAGCCTTACGTCGCCGTGTTCGATGCGCGCCATGACCCGGTAACCGTCGAACTTGATTTCATAGAGCCACTCGCCCTCGGGCGCGCTTTCCACCAGTGTTGCCAGTTCCGGCTTGAGGGTGTCCGGCAACGGTCCGGCGACCGCGCCGCTGAGGGTGGTTTTCGCGGCGCCTCTTGGCGATTTCGCCTGCACGGCCTTTTCCGGTTGTTTCACCGCTTTGGCTGCAGCGGCCTTGCCGCGGCGCTTGGGCACCAGGGTGCGATCGCTGAGCACGCTGTTCGGTTCGGCCTGGACCACGTCGTATTCACTCTCGGGGCGGGCGGCCTGGTCCTGATGCTTGATCAGGAACCACTGCTCCTGCTTGCCAGGCATGTGGGTGCGCACCAGGTTCCACAGGCCGCTGAGCTTTTCGCCTTGCAGTTCGAACTTGAGCCGGCCCTTTTCATAGGCCTCATGGGGATCATCCTGGGGAATCCAGACACCCCGGTCCCAGACGATAACGTCACCGGCGCCGTAATGGCCCTCGGGGATGTTGCCTTCGAACGTGGCGTAATCCAGCGGATGGTCTTCGACATGCACCGCCAGGCGCTTGGCTTTCGGGTCCAGGGAGGGGCCTTTGGGCACCGCCCAGCTCTTGAGCGCACCGTCCAGCTCCAGCCGAAAATCGTAATGCAGCCGCGAGGCGTCGTGTTTTTGAATACAGAACTGCAAGGCATGGGCAGTCTTCGCCGATTTGCGCGAGCGCTTCGCCGCCGGCTCCGGGGTGGCGGCAAAGTCGCGCATGCGGTTGTAGTCATTCAGGGTCTTGCTGCTCATGGCCCACCTGCCACCTGTTGCAACGCCGGATCGGCGACCGGCAGCCCGGCGGTTTCCGCGAGCAATTGATCGACCACGCGGCTCAAGGCCTGTTCGACGGAATCGCCCAGCAGCAGCCCCTGTTCGAAGAGGACGATTTGCCGGTCGGCGCTGGTGCCTTCCTGCACCATGCGGCGCACCTGCTTGAATACGTCCTGGACACCCAACTCTGCTGCGGTCTCACCGAAGGTTTGCTCGGCCAGGGTCAGCCATTCACCGATCAACATCGGCTGCTCCTGCCCCTCGACGATAAACTCCGCGAGAATCCCGTGACGCTTGGCCCGCCAGCGATTCTCCTTGAGGACCCACTGGGACATCTGGCTGTAGTTGGCGCCAGGCCGGCGCTGTGCCACGGCATGGGCCACCATCAGGCGAAACAGCGAGACCAGACAGAGGACGTCGTCGACCCGAGGACAGGCATCACAAATGCGCAGTTCCAGCGTGGGATAACGTGAGGAAGGCCGTATCACCCACCAGCAATCGCTGGGTTGGCGAATGGACCCGGTACGCATGAGCATGTCGACGTAGCTGGCGAACGCCGACTCGTCTTCGAAAAACTCCGGCACGCCCATGCGTGGCCATTCATCGCAGGCCACTTGCCGGTAGCTGCTGAAGCCGCTGTAGGCACCGTTCCAGAACGGCGATGACGCGCTCAGGGCCAGGAACATCGGCAGCCAGGGCAGGATCTCATTCATGACTCGCACCCGATCCTGGGTGGCCGGGACTTCCACATGGACATGCAGGCCCGACAGCACGCTGCGCCGCGCCACCCGCTGGTAATCATCGAACAGTTGCTGGAAATGCAGCTCGTCGGTCGGTTGCAGCACTGGGGTGGCCATCGGGTGTGAACCGGCGCTGAGCAGGCCCAGGCCATACGGCGCCAACCGCTGGTTCAAGCCCGTACGCACCTGGCTCAGGTAGTCGGCAGCCTCTGACAGGCTGCGAAAGATGGGCGATGCCATCTCGACCTGGCACAAGAACATTTCATGGGCGAAATGCTTGCCCAGCTCGGCCTGGCACGCGGCGACAGCCTCCGCGGGTGGCTCGCCTGGCATGTGACGGGTTTGCAGATCGGTGATGAAGTACTCCTCTTCAATGCCGAATTTCATGCGCCTGTTCATCGATAATCCCTCCGATAACCCCGCCAATACCTGCGCCAATGCGGGTTACAACCAACGCCACCACGGCGATCCTTTCCACGTCCTGATAACCCGGCGTCAGCAATTCCTCACCAAACACGTCGGGGTCCAATTCCTTGTAGGTCCAGCCGAAATCCGTCGAGTCACGCCATTGACCCAGCGCTTCCAGGAACGGGTCGCGCCCATCCACCATCGCCACGCCGGTGTACAGCACCAGCGAGCCGCCCGGGGCCAGCCGGGGCAAGGCCTGTTCGACGATACGCAACGACAACCCGGCGCCTAGTGCGCCGCCGCCATGGCGATAGGCGCGCTCGGATGGATCAGCCATGTACGGCGGGTTGGCGACGATCAGGTCGAAGTTGCCTGGCACGTCCTGCAGCACATCGCTGCGAGCGACCTCGACATTGCCCACCTCGGCCAGCGCGGCGTTCACAGCGCTCAGGCGCAAGGCTTGCGGGTTGATGTCCACCGCCAGTACTTGTGCTTCACGCCGGGCGCGGGCAATCACGATCGCACCGACGCCCGCACCACAACCGATGTCCACGGCGCGATGCACCGCCGTGAAGTTCTGTTGCAGATGAGTATGGATCAGTTGGGCAAAGCGGTAGCTGTCAGGACCGAAAAACACCGCATTGGTGGCCTGGGTGGGGAACTGCGAATGAGCGAACAGCAAGCCATCCAGGCTCGACCAGCGCACCCGGCTACGCAACAGGCCGTCGTGTGCTTCCAGCACCTGGGCGTCTTGCAGTTGCCGCTGTTCATCGGTGCTGATCAACCCCGGTGCAAACGGCCGTGACCAGCCGAACACGTCCCGCATGGTCTTGGCGCGCTCATTGCCGGGACGCTGGTTGACCCGCTCGTGGGTCAACGGCGTCGGGGTAATGAAACGGTAGCCGTCGGCTTGCAGGCGCCGGCCCAGTTGCAGCAGCGCAAGGTCCGTCTCGGACAGGCGTTCTTCCTCATTCATGCAGGGCTCCCTAGCGAAGTGCGGATTTGAGTTCGATGAAGCGGCGAGTCGCCAACAGCCCCGCCGGATGGCTATGACGCCGAGCACAGAGCCAGGGCATCAGGACCTGCATCTGCTCGTTGGGCGCCCGGCCTTGCAGTGCCTGTTGCAAGCTTTGTACATCGGGATCATCCATCGGTGTCGTTGGCTCGCAAGCCGCAACCGGACCGCGCCGGACGCCGGACCTTGTGCCCTCGTCCAGCCAGTCACCGGCTATCCAATCGTGCAGCAGCTGTTTTTCGTAAGGGCTGAACACCCCGAACATGGCTGCGCCAGCCCCGTTGATCAGCTTCCAGAAGCGGCTGTTCTGCGGGTCTTCATGGCGTTTGATCCAGCCTTTGTTCTGCATTGCCGCCAAGAACCCTTCCAACTGGCCTGGCGCCGAGAGCCACTGGTTGACGGTCTTGCCTTCGAACTTGCAGTAATCGGAATGCATGTGCTGGCCGAACGGGCGTTTGCGTTCAAGCATGTCCAGCACTTCGCGATCCAGGTCGAACGAGCCGATGATGTCCCGGCTGCCCTGCCCCAGGTCATTGAGGCGATAGCCCAACGTGACCCGGTGCCAGAAAGCGTCACGGTCGGCTTCCATCGGCATCAGCTGCAGCAGCGCTTGCACGGCCTTATGGGCGTGGCCGGTGCTGGCGTTGTCGATGGTGACATGAAGGGTGAAATAGTACGGATCGATGTCCAGTTCGCTCAGCTCATAGGCGCTGATCAGCAGATGCAGGGGCAATTGCTCATAGCCCAGGTTGTAGCCGATGACCTCTGGCAGGTATTCGTCGCCGGCGTAACCCAAGGCCAGTTGCACAGCGCCTTGCAGATAAAGGTCGTCGTCGATGTCCGGGGCGTCCGACAGGTCGTGTTCGGCGAGCAACTTGCGATAGAGCACCACATGGTTCTGCGCGGGATGACCGTCCCCCAGTTCTTCCAGGTAGGTGCACAGCAACCCTTCGAAACGGTGGTCGTGCCAGTGCTTGACCACGCCATACAGCCAGGCACCGTCCACCCGTTTGGTCGGTGCCACCGCCTGCAGGAAGTACAGGGCGTGGGCCTTGCCGCTGAAGAACTCGCGCGCGCCGCCATTTTTGCGCCGCTCCAGGTAGTCAGCGTATTGCCGGGCCACGCCGGCACTGTGCTGCTCGACCCAGGCCTGCAGCGCCGTGGGGTCATCGGGCATCTCCTGGGGAAGCGCCGCAGCCTTTGCGATGCATTCCTGGAGGAACGCTTGGGCGACGGCTTGCTTGTCAGCGTCGTCGGGGCCCTGGAACAGTTGTTCATAACATTGGCGCACGTGCCCGTCAGGCGTAACGGGGTGCACGGTAGCCGGCCGGGATTGAAGGGGTGTCAGCGCAGTCATAAGGGCCTCTTGGGTTCTCGGCGGACGCTGAATCAACACGTCTCTTCTGTTGCAGAGCGCCGGCAACGACGAAAAATTCCGTTGGGTTGAAAGGCAGGCGGATAAACGGGTTGTCCGTTCACGAGGGGAACCCTAGCTTCGCTCCAGCCCTCGAATGAGGACAAGTGCGCCAATACCAGCAAGTGAACACCCTTGTGGCGAGGGGATTTATCTGTGGGAGCAAGGCTTGCCCGCGATAAAAACAACGCGGTCTCTCTGGAACCGAGGCGCCTGTATCGCGAGCAAGCTTTGCTCCCACAGCGGGGCGGTGCGACGTTTCGCTAAATCCCCTCGCCACAGAATTGTGCTTGGCGGTCGTACAGGGTGTTGCGACTGACTCCCTTGCTATCCAAGGAGCAACGATGACTTTCACGGTATGGGTAGCGGTGCTCGGTGCGGTGTTGCTGACCCTGGCCCTGACCTCCTCCTATCTGCGCTGGATGCCGGTCACCACCTCGGCGATGTGCCTGGTGCTGGGCGTCGCCATCGGGCCGATGGGATTGGACGTGCTGAAGCTGGACATCAGCGACTCCTCGGTCTGGATGGAGCACCTCACGGAAGTCGCGGTGGTGTTTTCGTTGTTCGTCAGCGGCCTCAAGTTGCGTTTGCCCCTCAACAACCGTACCTGGCGCGTGGCCTTTGGGCTGGCCGGGCCGGTGATGATCCTGTGCATCGCCGGCCTGTGCCTGGCATTGCATTATCTGTTCGGGCTCAGTTGGGGCGTGTCGATGCTGATCGGCGCGATGCTGGCACCTACCGATCCGGTGCTGGCGGCGCTGGTGCAGGTCAACGATGCGCGGGATGACGACCGGGTGCGTTTCGGCCTGTCGGGCGAAGCGGGACTGAACGACGGGACGGCGTTTCCCTTTGTGATCTTCGGCCTGTTGATGCTGCGCGACGACGGCAGCGGTTTTCTCGGTGAGTGGCTGCTGCGTAACGTCCTGTGGGCGGTGCCGGCCGGTTTGCTGGTCGGCTACTGGATGGGCCGCGGGATTGGCAAGCTGACCTTGTCGATGCGCATCAAGAACGCCGATAGCACGTTGTCGCCCAATGACTACCTGGCCTTGGCGCTGATTGCCCTGGCCTACGTCGTGGCCGAGTGGATCCAGGGCTACGGCTTTCTCTCAGTGTTCGCCGCCGGTCTGGGGCTGCGCCAGGCCGAGGTCAAGTCCACCGATGAAGCGGCGCCGCCGGCAGAGCACTTGGTGCAACCGGTGGTGGGCCACGAAACCGTCGATCCCCAGCAGGCTGTCCTGGGCGATACCGAGTCGCTGGACGATGGTCAATTGGCCGCTGGGGTCATGATGAGCGACATGCTCGCATTCGGCAGCCTGGTGGAGCGATCGATGGAAGTGTTTCTGGTCACCCTGCTCGGCGTCGTGCTGGCCAACCATTGGGACTGGCGGGCCTTGGCGACCGGTGCCCTGCTGTTTGCCGTCATCCGCCCGCTAAGCGTCCTGGCGATGCCCTGGGGGCGATTGCTCGACGGACCGCAGCGGCTGCTGATCGGCTGGTTTGGCATCCGCGGGATCGGCAGCCTGTTTTATCTGTTTTTTGCCTTGAACCATGACCTGCAGCCGGAGGTGGCGCAACTGTGCATCAACCTCACCCTGTCGGTGGTGGCACTGAGCATTCTGGTCCATGGTGTCACGACCCAACCGACCCTGGCATGGTATGAGCGCCGCAAGCATTCAGGCTGAGACGAGCGTGTCTCAACCGCCAGGATCGCCCATCTGGATATAGACCGAATACACCCCCAGCAACACCCAGAAGGTGGCGAAGATCCACGGTGTACGCACCGAGAACAGCAGCGACTTGCGGTAGCCTTTGTGCGTCGACTCCCGCTCGCTGAACAGTGGCGACTCGTCGTAGGCCAGGCCCATCAAGGGTTCGGCGCGCAATAACTCGCTCTGTTTGAAATGCCAATGATCGATGATTTCGTAGGCCGCCTTGATGCCCGGCCAGGCATTGAGCGAGCTCAAGAAGCCCAGCAAGGCCAAAAATGGTGGCACGATCAGCGTGAACAACTTGCCCCACTCCGGGTTCAGGTTGGCCATGCACGAAGCAAAGGCGATCACCAGGAAAGATTGGGCAGCGAGGTAAGCATCGGTTCGGTTGGCCAGGATGCTGGTCTCGTACTGGATCTCACGGCGATAGAAATCCAGTCGTTCCTTGGGCGAACCGAACAGTTTGGCGTTGTGTTCCGTCAGTTCTTCTTCCGGGGTGGGCCCGGTGAGTATTCTGGGCATTGCGCAGGCTGAGCCTCGGTGATGATTCGGACTCATTAGAAGAACCCGGCACACGGCAAGTTCAAGCCAATGGACCGCAGGTGCATCCAATGTCCAAGGAAACGCTCCCCAACCGCCAGGGTCTCTAGTTCGTATGGGCAAGAGGACGCTTGTGTGGATTATCTTGGATGGGTGCAATGGCCAGCGATGCTCGTCACGGTGCTGGCCGCCTGGTTGATCGGCTCACGCCAACCGCGACGCCGAGTGGCGGGATTCAGTTGTTTTATTGCCAGCAATATTCTGTGGGTGATCTGGGGGCTTCATACCCACGCGTATGCATTGATCGTGTTGCAGTTTTGCCTGTGTGCGATGAATTTGCGTGGGTTCAAGAAGAATACCGAATAGGCGACTGCTCCCTCACCAAAGGAGGCGGACGTTGCGCTCCTGACTATTTCATCGTCTGCCCAATGATCTGCACCAGGTCAATCTGCTTGAACGGCTTGATCAACCGAGGCAATTGCGTGGCGAAACCTTCGAGGCGTTCGGCATAACCGGTGGCCAGGATGATGGGCAGGCTCGGTTGGCGGTCGCGCAACAGTTTCGCCAGCTGCGCACCGTCCATCTGCGGCATGGCCATGTCGGTGATCACCAGGTCGATGTCCGGGTTGCGCTCATGCAACTCCAGCGCCTGGGCGCCCGAGGCTGCGCAAAGGACCCGGTGCCCGAGGTCTTCGATCAGCAGGCGCGTGCTGGTCAGCACCAGGCTGTCATCATCGACCACCAGCACTTTCAACTCGTCGACCGGCTGTGTTGCTTCCTGGATCGACGCTTTACCCGGTGCCGGGTTGTTCGCCACCGGTAGCCACAACTGCGCGGTGGTACCGACACCTTTCTGGCTCCTGAGCGTCAGACGTCCCCCCAACTGCTCCGCCAGGCCATGCACCATGGACAACCCCAGGCCCGTGCCCTTGCCAACGCCCTTGGTGGTGAAAAACGGGTCCACGGCCGAGGCCAGCGTGGCTTCATCCATGCCCTCGCCTTCATCGGTAATCGCCAGGCAAATGTAGCGCCCGGGAGCCATCGGCTTGTCCGGGGCCGCATCACACCCTTGCCGCTCATCGGCAGTAATCATGAGCTGGCCGCCATGGGGCATGGCGTCCCGGGCGTTGGTCGCCAGGTTGAGAATCGCCAGTTCCAGTTGGTTGACATCGGCCAACACCGGCGACAGCGCCTCGGCGAAACGGGTCTGGATGTGTATCGACGGGCCCAGGGAGCTTTGCAGCAGGCCGCTGATACCCTGCACCAGGGCCGACAGCTCGACCGATTCGTAGGTCAGTTTTTGCCGGCGGGCAAACGCCAGCATGCGCTGGGTCAGCGAAACCCCGCGCAGCGCGCCCTGGGTCGCGTTGTCCAGCAATTGAGTGAGTTTCGGCTCGTTGGGCATGCGCTTGCGCACGATCTCCAGGTTGCCAAGGATGACCGTCAACAGGTTGTTGAAATCATGGGCGATGCCGCCGGTGAGCTGGCCGATGGCTTGCAGTTTCTGGGATTGGAACAGCGCCTCGCGGGCCTGTTCGAGGGCCTGCTGGGCCTGGGTGGCATCGGTAATGTCGCGGGTGATCTTGGCAAAGCCCAACAGCATGCCTGTGTCGCTGCGAATCGCATCGATGACGACGTGGGCCATGAAGCGCGTGCCATCCTTGCGCATGCGCCAGCCCTTCTTCTCGAAACGCCCTTCGCTGGCGGCGATGCTCAACGCGCGCTGCGGCTCGCCGGTATCGCGATCTTCGGGGGTGTAGAACATCGAGAAATGCTGGCCGATGGCTTCGGCCGGTAGATAACCCTTGATCCGCTGCGCCCCCAGGTTCCAGTTGGTGACCTGGCCTTGCGGGTCGAGCATGTAGATGGCGTAATCGGTGACGCTTTGCACCAGCAGGCGGAACTGCTGCTCGCTTTGCTTGAGGGTTTCCTCGGCCATCTTGCGATCGGTCAGGTCGCGGGTGATCTTGGCGAAACCAAGCAAGGTGCCGCTCTGGCTGTCGATGATCGGATCGATCACCACATGGGACCAGAACAGCGTACCGTCCTTGCGCACCCGCCAACCCTCACCTTCAAAGCGCCCCTCCTGCACAGCCGTGTCCAGCGCCCGTTGCGGCAGGCCGGCGGCGCGGTCCTGATCGGTGTAGAAACGGGAAAAATGCTGGCCCAGGATCTCGGATTCCTCGTAGCCCTTGAAACGCCTGGCGCCAGAGTTCCAGCTGGTGATGATGCCCGATGGGTCGGTCATGTAGATGGCGTAGTCGACCACAGCGTCGATGAGCAGGCGAAAGCGCTGTTCCTCGTTCATGAGTGGGGTCTTGGGGTCGTTCTCAAGCATCTGGCCGGGGCATCCGTGTGGACTTTTGCGGAGTATGGAACAAGTCTGGCGCCAGGAAAAATTATTCCCAGGCTATTCACAAACCCCAGCCCTGGGGGGGGCCTGTGGGAGCGAGCTTGCTCGCGATGGCGGTGTTTCAGCCAGCCTTCATGTCACTGACAGACCGCTATCGCGAGCAAGCTCGCTCCCACAGGTGGCGGGGTGTGTTTCCTGAGTGACAGACCACCAACGCGGCAATAAGTGCTGCACCCTGGCCTCGCCAAACCGGTCATCGATCAGCAATACCACCCCGCGATCCTGCTGGGTGCGGATTACGCGGCCGGCCGCCTGCACGACTTTTTGCAGGCCGGGATACAAGTAGGTGTAGTCGTAGCCATCGCCAAAGATCGCGGCCATGCGTTGTTTTATCTGCTCATTGACCGGGTTGAACTGCGCCAGCCCCAAGGTGGCGATGAACGCGCCGATCAAGCGTGAACCCGGCAAATCGATGCCCTCGCCGAACGCGCCACCCAGCACCGCAAAGCCAATGCCTTGGCTGTGCTCCATGAACCGCTCGAGAAACGCCTGCCGGGGGGCTTCGCCCATGCCGCGCGATTGCGTCCAAAGCGCAATTTGCGGGTACCGCTCGGCAAACAGCCCAGCCACTTGCTGCAAGTAATCGAAGCTGCTGAAAAAAGCCAGGTAGTTGCCCGGGCGCTCACGGAACTGGCGAGCCATCAACGCGGCAATGGGCTCCAGGGACGCCTGGCGGTGGGCAAAACGGGTGGAAATGCGGCTGACAACCTGCACGTCCAGTTGTTCGGCCTTGAACGGCGATTCCACGTCGATCCATACCGTGTCGCCCGGCGTCCCCAACAAATCTGCGTAGTAGTGCCGGGGGCTCAAGGTCGCGGAAAACAGCACCGTGCTGCGGGCCGCCGTCAGCCTGGGCCGCAGGAATGCGGCCGGCACCACGTTGCGCAGGCACAGCGTAGACAGGCTGCGCTGGCGGCCAAGTTCGCGCTTGTGGATGTCGAACAGAAAGTGCTCGTCGAAGGTTTCCGCCACCCGGCCAAACTGCAACGCGTCGAAGTAAAACGCCTGCAATCCGCTGTCCAGGCCCTGGGGATGATCGTTGAGGTAATCGCCGATAGCCGTCGTGCAGTTGGCCAGGGCCTGGAGCAGTTTTTCCGGCAGTTTTTCATAAGCCTGATAGGCCGCCACCTGGGGCGCATGCAAGGCGTTCCACTGGCGATTGACCCTATCGAGGGATTTCTTCAGCGGTTCGGGGGCGGTTTTGCGCACGCTGGTCAGCGTGGCCTGGTCGAGGGTCGCGCTGTACATCTGCCGCCCGCGCTCCACCAGGTTATGGGCTTCATCCACCAAGGTCGCGACAGTCCAGCCGTTGGCCTGGGCCAGGCCGAAGAGCAACGCGCTGAAGTCGAAGTAATAGTTGTAGTCGGCCACCACCACGTCGGCCCAGCGGGCCATTTCCTGGCTGAGGTAATACGGGCAGACCTCATGGGCCAGCGCGATCTCGCGCAACGCCGCCTGGTCGAGCAACGTGACCTGGCTCGCTGCTGCCCGGGCGCCCGGCAAGCGGTCGTAGAAACCGCGGGCCAGTGGGCAGGATTCGCCATGGCATGCCTTGTCCGGGTGTTCGCAAGCCTTGTCCCGGGCGATCATTTCCAGCACCCGCAATGGCATTGACGACGCGCCGTGGGTGATCACCCGCGCCGCATCCAGGGCCAGCTTGCGCCCTGGGGTTTTCGCCGTGAGGAAGTACACTTTGTCCAGTTGCTGCGGCGCCAAAGCCTTGAGCATTGGGAACAAGGTACCGACGGTCTTGCCGATGCCCGTTGGCGCCTGGGCCATCAGGCAGCGGCCGGTGCTGACGGCCTTGAACACCGATTCGGCCAGGTGCCGTTGCCCCGACCTGAAACCCGCATGGGGAAATACCAGCGATTGCGCGCCGAGGTTGCGCGCCTGTCGATGGGCCATTTCCTGTTCGGCCCAGGCCAGGAACAACGCGCATTGCGCTTCGAAGAAGGCTTGCAGCTGTGTCGCCTCGAAACGTTGGGTGATGCAGGTTTCCTTTTCGCTGACGATGTCGAAGTACACCAGAGCCACGTCGATGTGCGGCAATTGCAGTTTCTGGCACATCAACCCGCCATAGATTTTCGCCTGGGCCCAATGCAGCTGGCGATGATTGGCTGGCTGCTTGGCCAGCTCACCCCGGTAGGTCTTCACTTCTTCAAGGCATTGGCGAACGGGGTCGTAGCCATCGGCCCGGCCTTTGACTGTCAGTGTCTGGTAATGACCTTCGAGGGCCACTTCAGCCTGATAACCCTCGCTGCGCCGCGAGGCCACGGTGCGATGGCCGGCGATGCCTTCCAGGGCCGTGGGCGAAGGTGTGAAGCGCAGGTCAAGGTCACCCACCTTGGCGGTGAACTCACACAATGCCCGCACGGCGATGCTGTAGCTGGGTGCCGGGTTCATGCGGCCCCATCGCGAGCAAGCTCGCTCCCACAGGTGATCTGTGGTGACTCATCCCATGTGGGAGCGAGCTCGCTCGCGATGGCTGACTCTGCCCATTGCACATAACAAACGGCAACGGGCATCTGGTGTTCATGGCAGAACTCCAGCCAGCGTAGCTGGTTGTCTTGCAGCCGATCGCCAGGGCCTTTGACTTCGATCATGCGGTAGGTCTTGTGCTGCGGCCAGAACTGGATCAGGTCCGGCATACCGGCGCGATTGGCCTTGATGTCCAGCAGCAGACGGTCAAACCAGTGCTTGAGATGCGCGGCCGGCAGGCAATCGAGGGCTTGCTCCAGCAAGGGCTCGGACAGCGCGCCCCAGAATACGAAAGGCGACTGCACGCCCCGCTTTTCGGCATAGCGACGGCCGATGGTCTGCCGATAGCGGCCATCGTCCAACTCTGCCAGGCAAGCTGCGAACAGCTCGGCGCGACGGGCATGGAAATCTTCGTTGAGCAGGTCCACCGGCCCGCGTTGGAACGGGTGGAAAAACGCGCCAGGCAATGGCGCGAAGATCGCCGGCCAGCACAGCAGGCCAAACAGCGAATTGATCAGGCTGTTCTCGACGTAATGCACTGGCGCGGTTTCGTCGTGCAGGTGGGCCTGGACGTGGTACTCCACCGACAAGGTCGGATCGACGCGCGGCAGTTGCAGTTCCAGGCGCTCCATTTCCCGAGCCAGGCCCCGTGGCACCGGCGGACCGCCCAACTTGCGCCGAAGACGGGGCACAATCCGCAGCAAGGCCTGGGTTTCGGCGGCACTTTGCGGTGCCTGCATCGCCGCCTCGCCCAGTTCAAGGGCCAGGGCGTATTCGCCGATGCGTTCCAGCACCCGGACCATCCGCAACCGCGCGCCCGGGTAAGCGCAATCGCGATAGATGCCCAAGGCCAAGGCGAAGTCACCGATGCGTTCGCCGTGCTGGCCAATCTGGAACAACAACTTGCCCCGGCGCCGCTCCAGCCACGGATTGTCCAGGGACAGCTCGTTGACCTGGGCGACGATCTCTTCCAGGGACTCGCCAGCTTCGAAGCGCTGCTGGCAGTCGTGCAGGAACAGGCAGGCATCGACGTCCTCGCGGCTGCGCAACCCCCGTGACTCGGCACTGAACTCGACGGTTTCGTAGGTGAAGATGCCCAGGTCCGACAGGACGAATTCCGACCAATCCTGGTAAAGGTTGCCGAAAAACATCAACCGCAGCCGGTCACACAGATTCATGATCGTCAGGCTGTACAGCCTGTCGTCCAGCTGCGGGCACCAGGCACGGAACGGCTGGGACTGGTTGAGGCGCTCGTCCAAGGCCTGGAGCCATTCGGTCTTTTTCGCCTTGGGCTGTTCGATCAGGTGACCCAGGCACAGGAGGATTTCCGGCTTGAGCAGCACCTCGAACAGTTCGGCGAGCCCGATGGGGGCCTCTTTCTCGACCCAACCCAGCGCCAGCAGTGGCGCGACCGCGGCGCCGATGTCGCCAATTTCCGGGTAGTGCAGCTTGCTATGGCGAAACCGAAGCCCCTTGCGCATCACCATCCGCACCAGCAAGCCCTGGGCACCACGCGGCAGCGCGGCGAAGTGCTCGATGAAACGCTGCTCGTCAGTGCTGAGCACATCGGCATAACGCTGCGTCAACCAAGCGAGCACCTGCTGGAAGTTGTTCAGGTAGTAAAACGGATCGTCGAGGGAACGGACTGCCACGGAAAGAACACCAAGGATATCGGATACTGGTTATGCATACAGATAACAGCTGTAAACCAGCCAGGCAACAGCAAAAGATGAACGGTCTCCTATATTTAAGATGAAATCCTTCAGCTAGCGATGAACTTTCCTACAGCAAGCGAGACCAATGGCGGTTGACTAACATGATGGCGCGGTCGAATCAGTTGCGCCGTGTCCTTTTGATTGAGAGGTTATGGTTATGAACATCAGGTTTCTGGGCCTGCCCATGGTCGCCGTGGCATTTCTGGCTCTGGCTGGCTGCGCGTCGCCAACCGTGGTGACCTTGCAGAACGGTACCCAGTATTTGACCAAGGACACCCCCAATACCCGCACCGCTGACGGTTTCTACGAGTTCGAGGATATTTCCGGCAGGAAAGTCCGGGTCCGCGCCGATGATGTGGCAACCATTCGCAAGGAAGACTGATTAACCCGTGACTGGCCTGCTGCATCGCCATCGCGAGCAGGCTCGCTCCCACAAAGGCTCGGTGGTGAACACAAATCCAGTACACACCTATGACCCACTGTGGGAGCGAGCCTGCTCGCGATGGCTATATCAGGCGAACACGATCCCTTCGCCCCCCACCTGACCGAGACCTACGCCCACCAGGGTCACGGAACTGTCGCCCACCTTGAGCAGCGTGTCATTGCCCACTTGTGACAGGTACTGGCTGTAGTCATGACCTGCCCCGGCACCTGGTACGCCGAGGAACACCAGCTTGTCCCCCGCGTCGTAGCCGCTGATCCGGTCGTGGCCGAAGGCGCCGTTGAAGAGGAAAGTGTCACTGCCGCCTCCCGCTTGCATCTGGTCATTGCCTGCACCACCGACGAAGGTGTCGTTACCCGCGCCGCCCACCAGCACATCGTTGCCGTCCTGGCCGAACAGCCAGTCACCCTTCGCTCCCGCCACCAAGGTGTCGTTGGCCGCGCTGCCCTTGATCGAAGAGGCATACGCCGTCAGGTTGGCACCGGCCACCAGGCCATTGGCGGTGACACTGTGGCTCACTTCATCCTTGAGCAGCCCCCAGAACAGCCCGGACTCCTTACTGACCAACGTGCCGATGTCGCGGGTGATGCTGATCGCGCCATGGGCGTCGCGCATATACAGCGTCCCGGCCCCATCGTGGGCGAAACTGAAATCCTTCACCGACTGCTGCAGTTGCAGGCTGTTGCTGCCCTGCCCGCCCAGGATCACGTTGTAGCCACCGCCATCGCGAAAGGTGTCGTTGCCGGCGCGGCCTTCCAGGTAGTCGTTGCCCTGGCCGCCCTGGATCAGGTCATTGCTGTCGCTGCCGATGATGAACGTGCTGCCGGTGTGGGTTTCAGCATTGCGGTTGAGGTCTTGCACCCAGGTATTGGCGCGCGCAGGGTCCGACAGGTTGGCGACGATGATGGTGGAGTCTTTTTCGGTGAGGTCGTAGAACACCGAGCCCATGATCCGGCCCATGCCATCGCCATAGCCGGTAGGCAGGTGGGAAATCCAGGTGGGGATGTTGAGAATGGAAAACGGCAACACGTTCCATGCAGTCGAAGCGTAGTGGTCGTTGAAGCTGACGATATTGTTAGTGGCCGATTCCTGTTGCCCATCGTGCACACCCACCGACGCGAGGTTGAACGTCGAGCCGTCCAGGGCGCGGAACACCGGATCGTTCTCGTAGCCGATGTTCAAGACCTTGTCGGTACTGCTCTGGGTTGGCGAGGCGTAGGCGATGTAGTTGGCACTGGAGTAGAACCCTGACCATTTGCTCGCGCTCAAGTCCGCCAGGCTGTTGACCGCCAGCCCACCCAGGCTGTGGCCGCTGACCAGCACGTCGTTGCCCGTCAGGCCATGGGCCTGGGCAAACTTCGCGACGTCCCCCAGCAGGTTGCCAAAGGCTTCGCCGACGTAGTTTTTCGCATAGTCCTTAGGCCCCAGTGCGGCCATCAGGTCGTTGATCACGTCGCCGATGGAATCGCCAATCAGGTTTTCCCGAGGGCCACTGGTGCCGCGAAACGACACGCCGATTTCCTGCAAGTGACCCTCGGCGTCGTACTTGCCGAGGATCTCTACCTGCGCGGTGGTGTAGCCGGCCTTTTCACCAAAAAACGTCCCGCGGCCATCCACCTTGCCGGCGTAACCCAGTTGATCGGCGCTGATGGGCGTCCAGCCGGCCTTCTGTACCGCCTCCAGGGCCAGTTTTTCCGAGTCGGGATTCCACGGCACGCCGGGAATCACCCCTTGGGAATCGGTACCGCCCAGCAGCGCGGTCACCAGGGTCGCCGGCAGGCCGGCACCGAAGCCGTTGTGCTGGTAACCGGCGGCAAAGCCGTTGTCGAGGTTGTGATAGGAATACAGCATGATCGCCATTGCGTCGCTGACCAGTGCCTTGGATTCGGTGGTGCCGAGGTTCTTGTAGTCGTAGATACCCATGGTTGTTGCTCTCTTTTGTTGTTGGAATGCGGGAACCGGGTGGCAAGACTTCCTTGCTCCTGGTCAGAACTGCCAATCCAGCGTCAAGCCCACGCCATGGGATTTATCCCGGGAGCCGAGCAGGCCGTTGTAATCGAGGTTGACCCGCACATCCTTGGCGACCGCGAGCCCGGCGCGGGCGCCGATCACAGCAGCGTTGCGGTCCATGGACACGCTCTGCACCGCGAAAGTGCTGCTGCTGTCGGCAAATGCCAGATCCTGTTCGGACGTGGTGCTGCTCAGGTTGTGCTGCCAGCCGAGGGAGCCGGACAGCTGCAGTTGTTGTTGATCCGACAGGGCCAGGGTGTGGCTGGCCCGCACGCCCAGGGTCGAGAGCACGGCATCGCGACGGTCGTCGCCAGCGTGCAGGGCTGCGTTGTCGCCTTTCTCATGGAAGCTGTCGCTGTCCAGGTGCACATAGGCCAGGTTGGCAAACGGCTCCAGGGCGACCGGTTGCAAGTCGAGGCGATACGCCGCTTCGGTGAAGAGCTGGGTGGTCCGGGCATCGCGCTTGGTTTTCTCTCGGCCGCTGACGTCACCCCATTGCAGGTCCCGCTTGACGTCGATGCGATGCCAGCTGTGGGCGCCGCCGACGGTCAGGCGCAGCGCGTCGATCTCATGCCCCAGATAGACGCCCAGGTGATAGCTGTCGGCCTTGGCCGAAGAGTGGGTGCCGTCGCCCATGCTCAACGAACTGTCGCTGTAGCCGGTGACGAAGCCCAGTCGCGTCTGGTCGCTGATCAGGCCGTCGACACCGGCCAGCAGCCCGCCGATGGAGCTGGTCGTACTGGCGTGATCATGTCCGCCATCGTTCTTGCCCCAAGCACCCAGCACCTTGAACCAGGCATTGCTGCTGGCATCGGTCGGCGTACCGGCGTCGTACAGTGCGTCCTGGCGCAGGCGATCCCCCACGGCGTCGCGCAATTGACGGCTGTCGTTGATCAGCAGCGTGCCAATGGCCGGATGGATTTCACCAGACAGTTGCTGGAATGCCTGTTGCGCCACGGCGGCGCTGGGCGAAAGCAGCAAGGCTTCGTAGAGTCCGTTGCCCGCGCCCAATTGTTCGGCGGCCGAGGCGACGGAACGCTGGTTAGGCGTCAAGCCGAGGCTGGCAAACGACGCATCGTTACGCTCGACCGCCAGTTGAATGCCACTGGCGCTGTACGCCAGGTCGCCCCCCAGAAACGCATAGTTGGGCAAGACTTCAGCGAAGCGCCCGTCAATACCATCGACGGCCTGCAAGATATTGAACTGCCTGCCCAGCAGGCTTTTCACGTCGCCGGCCGTCAGCAGCGTCGGGCTGTTTTCCAGGGACAGCGACACCGTCGCCCCGTCAATGGAGGCCTTGCCGCCGGCCACGATCAGGTCGCTGGAGGTGGGCGAGACCTCCACCGCGTAGTTCGAACCGGGCTGGAACGTCACGTCGCCGGCCACTTGCAACGTGCCGATGGAGTTACCGGGCGCCACGCTGCCGCCGCGGTTGGCGGTCAGGCTGGCGATGCGCCCGTTGCCACCAAGGATGCCGCCGTCATTGACGGTAACGGCCGAGGCCAGCGAGCCATTGACTGCCAGCCGTCCTTGATTGACCAGGGTTGGCCCGCTGTAGGTGTTTGCGCCGGTGAGCACCAGGGTGCCGATGCCCTCCTTGGTCAGCCCGCCGTGACCCGCGATGTCGTTGCGCCAAACGTCCAGGCCACATTGGATGCCACTGCACACCCGCTCCGTGGATTTGCCAGCATCGATGATCGCGCCAATGCCCGGCAGGTCCACCACGAACTGACCGGAGCCGTAGGCGCCCTCGATGCGAAATTCCTCGGGAATGTCCTGCTCGGTCACCAGCATCGATGGACCGTCGATGGCCTTGCCCAGGTTGATCATGCCCCAGCCGTACAACGCATCGACGCCCGGCGCGCCCATGTCGGTAGCGGTGGTGCGCAGCACGCTGGCGACCTGGGCGCCGGTCATGTACGGGAAACGCTCCATCAACACCGCCACGCTGCCGGCAACATGGGGCGCGGCCATGGAGGTGCCGCTCTTGTTGGCGTAGCCGACGGTCAGGTCGTCGGCACTGGTGCCGCCAATCACGGCGCTGTAGACCCGTGTGCCCGGTGCCGACACGCAGAAACTGGCGGTGTAGCCGCAGCGCGACGAGAAGGTGCTGATGGTGTACGGATCGGCGCTGGCGGTGTCGGGGTTGATTTGCAGCGCCGCCACGGTGAGCCAGTTCGGCGCGATGTCCGGCACGAAATACGCCAGGCCCGCGATGGCGTCGGGGTTATTGAGGTTGTAGTCGTTGCCGGCGGCGAAGATCGTCACGATCCCGCTGCGGGCCGCGGCGATGGCGCCCTCGTAGGCGCCGCCGGGCTTGGTGCCCAGCAGCGGCTTGATCTGATCGAATTGCAGTTGCGCGTCCTGCACGGTGAAGTGCGGGAACGCCGGATCGCGGCCGCCCAGGTCGAAACGATCGGTGATGCCGATGCCCCAGCTGTTGTTGATGATGCGTGCGCCGCTGGCGATCAACGCGTCCCAACCCGCCTTGTACACCGCGCCATCGTTGCCCAGGATGATGCCATCCTCGGGGCCCGGGTCGCCGTTGTCGGCGCTGATGATCTGCGCATTGTACGCCACACCGTGCATCGGGCTGCCATCGCGACTGCCGGCAGCGATCCCGCCGACATGGGTGCCGTGGGAACCCAGCTTGCCATCGGAGCCCACAGTGGGTGAACCGTCGTAGCGGAACGCATCACCGGCCTTCACCGGGATGTAGGGGTCGGTGTACTCACGGATGCCGCTGGTGGCCAGCGTCACGACTTTGCCGGTGCCGGAGAACTCTGGGTGCGCCGCGTAGACCGGCTGGTCGAAGATCCCCAGCTTGACGCCCTTGCCGGTATACCCGGCGGCGTAGGCCTGTTGCGCGTTGATGGCTCCCAGCCCCCATTCGGCGTTGAATTCGCTGCTGCGCCAGCTGTCCGGGTTGCCCGCCCTGCCGCTCTCGACATAAGGCGCCGCCTGGGCCGTGCCCAAGGTCGCCAGGGCGCAGAGCACGGCGCGGTTGAGGGCCTTGAGCAGAAACACGCGGCCCGTCTGTCCGGGCTGTTTTTTGTTATCGACTTTCATCACGAACCATCCTTAGTAGCGTTTTATGAATTGCTGAAAATACCTTCTGTGGCGAGGGGATTTATCTGTGGGAGCAAGGCTTGCCCGCGATAAAAACAACGCGGTATCTCTGGAACCGAGGCGCCTGCACCGCGAGCAAGCTTTGCTCCCACAGATAAATCCCCTCGCCACAAAGACAAAGCGCCGATCATTGAATTGGCGCCCGGGACACAAACGCCTCATCCACCTTCGCCAGGTCCTGCGGGCCGAGGGTGCCGGCGTAGTAATGCAGCTTGGTCCAGGCCATGAGGTAGTCGTAACGGGCCTGGGCCAGGTCGCGGCGGGTGGTGTAGAGCTGTTGCTCGGCATTGAGTGCGTCGAGGTTGACCCGCTCGCCGCCAAGGATGCTTTGCCGGGTCGAGACCACCAGTGCTTCAGCGGAGCTCAGGGCCTTCTGATAAGCGCGCAGTTTGTTCGCCCCGGACACGCAGGCGCTGAACTGGCGGCGCAATTCGATCAGCGTCTCGCGGGTCTTGGCATCCAGCTCGTATTCGGCTTGTTCCATATTGCGGCTGGCCTGGCGGGTCGACGCCGAGACCCCGCCACCGGCGTACAGCGGCACACTGACTTCCAGGCCGATGGTGTTGGTGTCGTAGCGCTGGTTGTAGGTGTTGCCACTTTCCGATTCGTTCTGGCGCATCGTCGCGTAGGCGCTGACCTTGGGCAGGTGCCCGGCGCGGTTGCGCTCCACCTCGAAACGCGCCACGTCCACCGCTTGGCGCTGGGATGCCAGGTTGGGGTTATTGCTCACCGCCAGCTCATGCCAGGTGTCGAAACTGGCCGGTTGCAAGGCAAAGGTCTGGAAGGTGTCGTGCAACGGGGCCAGGTCGCCGATATCCAGGGCCGGGACGCCAATCAGCGAGCCCAGTTCACGCAAGGCGGCGTCCTGCTCATCGCGCGCCTCGATCTCTTCGGCGATAGCCAGTTCATAGCGCGCCTGCGCCTCGAGGATGTCGGTGCGCGTACCTTCGCCCTGGCGAAACAGATGCTCGTTCTGGTGGAATTGCTGCTCGAACGCCTTTTTCTTGGCCAGGGCAATGTCAATCTGGTCCTGGGCGAATAGCGCCTGGGTGTAATAACTCAGCACCCGCACCAACAACTCCTGGCTCTTGCCACGAAAACTTTCGTCGGCGAACAGCGCCTGGGCCACGCCCTTGCGGTAGGCCGCGTACGCCTCGTAGTCCAGCAGCGGTTGTTGCAGTGTCAGGCTGGAGCCGTAGCTGCTGTAGTTGCGATCGTCATGCTGACTGGCGCCGCGATCGTTGAGGTACGTGACCTTGGATTGGTTGCGACCTTTGTTGTAGCTGTAGCCCAGGTGCGGCAACAGCCCGGCGCGGCCAATGGCGCGATTTTCCAGGCCCGCATCGCGCTCCTTGATCGCGCCCAGGTAGACCGGGTCATTGCGCAGGGCCTGCTCGTAGAACTCGAAGGGCCCCATGGCCCAGGCGTTGTTGCACACGGAAACGGCCAGCACGGCCAGCCAATAGAAACGCTTCATACCGCCGGACATCCTTATTCTTCGGTCAACGCAGAGCCGGCTCGGTCGAGCAGCGGTTTGAACAGGTAGTTGAGCAACGAGCGCTCGCCCGTGCGCACGAACATCTCGGCCGGCATGCCGGGCTTGATCACCAGGCCGTTGAGCTTGTCCATCGCCACGTCGCTGACGCTGCTGCGCAGGACGTAATACGGCGCGCCGGTCTTCTCATCGAGCATCTGGTCGGCGGAAATCAAACTGACTTCCCCCGGCACCCTTGGCGTGCGGTTCTGGTTGAAGGCGGTAAACAGGATGTCCACCGGCAAATGCGGGCCGACCTTGTCGATCAGGTGCACCGGCAAATGCCCTTCCACCTCCAACCGCGTGCCTTGGGGGACGATTTCCAACAAGGTGTCGCCCTGGCGTACCACCGCGCCCTCGGTATGCACCCCCAGGTTGACGGCGATGCCATCGGCGGTGGCGAGGATTTCGCTGTGTTGCAGCTCGAATCCGGCGGATTTCAATTGCTGTTGCAGGGTTTCGCTCTTGAGCTGGGCGTCGGCCAATTGGCTGCGCACCTCTTTCTGGTATTCCTCGTGATGCTGCTGCAGCTTCAGGCGCGACTCGACGATCCCCTGCTCCACTCGCCCGCTTTCGCCGCTGTTCTGCGCGAGTTCCTGCTGCACTTGCGACAGTTGGCGTTGATAGTCCAGCAATCGGTTGCGCGGGATGTAGCCGTTGTCGGCCAAGGGTTGCAGGTTGCCCAGTTGCAGGCGCAGGGATTCGGCTTGGGCGGTCAGGTCGCTGCGGGCCCGACGCATGCCCGCCAGTTGCGCCGCCGCACCCTCGATGTTGGCGCGCAACGCAGCCTGCTCCCGGGCGAAGGCTTCGCGGCGGCTGCTGAACAGTTGCCGCTGGCCTTCAAGCACAAGGGCCAGGCGTGGGGCGGGATCGCGACTCAGCTCAGCCGGGAAACTCACCTGCAACAGGTTGTCTCGCTCGCTTTGCCAGCGCGCCAGGCTTGCCCAGGTCATCCGGTACTGCGCCTGCAGCGATTGCACGTCGGCGGCGGCCTGGGTCTGGTCCAGGCGGAACAGCGGCTGACCCTGCTTCACCACTTCGCCTTCGCGCACCAGGATCCGGCTGACCACACCGCTGCTCATCGATTGCACCGCCTTGCGCTTACCTGAAACCACCACGGTGCCTTGCACGGGGATGCCCTGGTCCAGCGGCGCCAGGCTGGCCCAGGTAAAAAAACTGCCCGCGCCAACAAGCGCCAGCGCCCAGCCCATGCGGGTGAAGAAGCGGGCGTCGCGCTCCGGGTGCTCAACGTCCTGAGAATGTTCGAGATTCATGTCGAGTTCCTTGCTCATGTGCCACCCGGTTTGCTGGCAGCCTGGTACTGGCGACTCATGCTCAGTCCGTTGGGGGCCGTCTGGGGACTGTTCGGCGGTGAGCTGCGCGGCGCGTTGTCCTGTTGGCCCGACTGGCCGGAAAGCGCCCGCAACACTTGCTGGCTTGGGCCGAAGGCTTGTAGCCGGCCTTCGTCGAGCACCAGCAACTTGTCGGCCTGGGCGAGTGCCGAGGAACGATGAGTGACCAGCACGACACTGGTGCCCTGGGTCTTCATCTGCGCGATGGCACTGGCGAGCGCCGCTTCGCCAACCGTGTCGAGGTTGGAGTTGGGTTCGTCGAGCACCACCAGGCTCGGCCGGTCGTACATCGCCCGGGCCAGCGCAACCCGTTGTTTCTGCCCGCCGGACAAACCACCGCCGTCCTCCCCCAGCACCGTGTCATAGCCCTGGGGCAGGCGCAGGATCAACTCATGGACCCCGGCCTGCTGCGCGGCGGCAACGACTTTTTGCGGATCGGCTTGGCGAAACCGGGAGATGTTCTCGGCAATACTGCCGCTGAACAGCTCGATGTCCTGGGGCAGATACCCGATGTGCGGGCCGAGTTGCTCGCGATTCCAGCGATGAATGTCGGCCCCGTCGAGGCGCACCGTACCCGCGAAGGTCGGCCACACACCCACCAGGACTCGGGCCAGGGTGGACTTGCCGGAACCGGACGCCCCCAGCACGCCAAGCACTTCCCCGGCAGCCAAGCTGAAGCTGACCTGCTGCAGCGTCGCGTTGCGTTGCCCTGGTGGCCCTGCGCTCACTTGCTCGAAGCTCACCTGGCCCTTGGGTGCTGGCAGCGTCATGCCGTCATCCTGGGGCGCAAATGCCTGCAACAGCGCGTCGAGACGCCGATAAGCCAGCTTGGCGCCGCTCCACTGCTTCCACACGGCGATCAACTGGTCGATGGGGCTCAATACCCGTCCCATCAGAATCGAGCCGGCAATCATCATCCCGGCGGTCATCTCGCCCTTGATCACCAGCAGTGCGCCCAAGCCCAACACCAGCGATTGCAGGCACAGGCGCAGGGTCTTGCTCAGGGAGCTGATGACCGCGCCGGTGTCGCTGGCCTGGTTCTGCAAGCCGAGAAACCGTGAGTGCACGGTGAACCAGCGGCTGCGCAGCGCTCCGAGCATGCCCATGGCCTGGATCGTCTCGGCGTTGTGCAAATGGCTGGTAGCCAGTTGAGTGGATTGTTGCGAGTAGACGCTGGCCTGCCCCAAGGCTCTTTTGGTCATGGCCTCGTTCAGACAGGCCAGGCCGATCAGCAGCAGCGTGCCGATGGAGGCAAACACGCCGAGCCACACGTTGAACAGGTAGATCACCAGCAGATAGATGGGAAACCACGGCGCGTCGAAGAAAGCGAACAGCGCCGGCCCGGTGAGGAATTGGCGAATATGCGTGAGGTCGCCCAGGGATTGCCCGGCGTTGCCTTCACCCTGGCGCAGATTGCGCTCGAACGCGGCCTTGTACACCTGGAGATTGAAGCGTCTCTCCAACTGGCTGCCGATGCGGATGACCACGAAGCTGCGGACCATCTCCAGCAGCCCGATGAATACGAAGAAGCCGACGACCATCAATGACAACATCGCCAGCGTGGTCTCGTTCTGTGATGACAACCCGCGGTCATACACTTGGAGCATATAAATCGAAGGTGCGAGCATCAGGACATTAATCAGCGCGGTAAAACATCCAACACTGATCAGAATATTTTTATAATCGCCCAGCGCTTTAAACAGCGGCGCCGCGGCAACGCTCCTTACCCTATTCATGATCTTCCTTGCAGTTGGCTTGCCCGCGAACGGGCCCGTTATTCAACTTACCAATCTTTGTTTTTCAATTCGGTCCACACCGAAACGCACGCCTGTTTGAACAAGCGCACTTCGATCAAGGCTCAACTGTACTCACTCGTTAATGAGCACTCTGGGATTTATTCCGCTCAAGCCTGAGTATCAAACCGGACTTCAAGGTCATTTGATAATGATCTCCCTGACGCAGCCCCAAGTGAGTCCTGGAGTCTTGTTTGCCGATCAGGGAAAGTCCGTCGGGTTCGGTGAACCAACGAACCGGTTCATCCCCCAACCATTGGCCCAGGCAATCGGTTTGCCCGCCCAGGGTCTGGTCCACCTTGAGTTCGACGAGGCAACTGTTGGACGGTTTGTCCTGCATCGCCTGGGTTTGCGCATTGTCCTGCGGGCTCGACAGAACAGCCTGCCACTGACCGGCCAACTGCGAGGGTTCTGCTAACAACAGACTGCGCGCCATGGCGACTTCTCCACAAAACATCATCAGCGTAGCGAGCAACCCGGCGGTTGCCTGAACGCTACTGGGCATGAATTTTCTACGCATTTTTTTCATCCTGGCCGGGGTCCCGCAGGGGCAGCCGCCCCCGCGGGACATGGACATCAGGCCACGATATCCGAGACCGCTGCCTGGCCAACGGTGCTGACCAGGAAGTCAGCCACGCCGTGCCCGGAGAAGTCCACCGACAGCAGGCTGTTGCCAGCCGATGTCGACAACACCGCATCGCCCGCCGCCCCGGTGAACGCGCTCACGAAGTGCAGGCCCGCGCCCTTGGTGATACCGGTCAGGTCGATCTTGTCCAGGCCGCTGACGAAATCGAGGATCTGGTCCGTCGCTCCCGGCCGCGAATCGGAACTGGCGGCGAACACAAATGTGTCCGACCCCGAGCCACCCCAGAGCTTGTCTGCACCGCCGGCCCCCCAAAGGATATCGTTGCCCGCGCCGCCCTTGAGTTCGTTGGCCACCGAGTTGCCGATCAGCAAGTCGCTGCCCGCGCCGCCGATGGCGTTTTCGATGACGGCACCCTTGGCGATGGAGACGTTGCCTACCATGCCGCCAACATCGGAGAACGAGGCGTCATTGAGGTTGATTTTCTGGTTCTGGGTGAAACCGGAGAAATCCAGGGTGTCGCGACCGCCCGCGTCCCATACCGAAAACACCACTTTGTCCGACGACGAAGACGCACTGAGAAAATCGCGTCCGGTGTTGGAGTTGAAACCGTAGGTCGAATCGCCGGTACGGGTCGTGGTGTTGGCACCATAGAGCTTCTGGATGGCCGCGATGTCATCCATCAGCGGACCGGATGCGTAGGCTTCGACGCCACCCTTGCTGAAGTTCTGGTCGGTATTGCTTTCACTCCAGTAGCTCATGACGCTGTAGCCACGGGTGTCCTGGCCATAAGTGGCGTCATCGTAGGTCGGGCTGCCTTCACCAGCGTTGTAGTCACCCGGGTGGGCCAGGCCGAGGGTGTGACCGATTTCGTGGGTCAGGGTCTGGCGGCCGTAGTTGTTCAGGTCCGGGTTCTTGTTCTGGGTGTAGCTGCTGTTGATCAGGTACCAGGAGGTCCCGTCATAGCCGGCACCCGTCCCTGGCAGATAAGCGAACGCCGCCGCGCCATCCTGGCCGCCGCTGTAGTTGCCGAAGGTCATGTGACCATCGCCGCCGCTGGCTTTTTCGGCAAAGGTGACGTTGGCCACGTCCGCCCAGGATTGCATGGCCAGGGCCGCCTGGCCTTTCTGCTGCGCACTGAACTGGCTGAAGCCGCTGATTCCATGCTTGTTCATGGTGCTGGAAGAGGCGGAAGTGAGGAAGGTGTAGGTCAGCTCGATCTTGCCGCTGCCGTCCCGGTCCTGGTAAGCCGCGCCGTCGCGCAGCAACTGAGTGGCCGCCTCGTCGACAGAGTACGACGGTTTGCCGTTGACAGTCAGGTTACCGCCCCGGTCGTATTGGTGGCTGAAACTATTGATCTGGTTGAACGCACTACTGGCAGCTGCCAATGATTGCGGCGCCCAGAGGAGTTGTTCGGCAGAATCAATAGCGCTGCTTTTGACTTTCGACATAAACATACTTCCTTGTTTGCAAATGGAACAGTTTTAGTCAGACAGACAATCTCTGGCGAGATCGTCCTATCACTCGCCCAATGAGGACGTAAGAAACCTGACACAATTGGAAATCAAACGTCTAGCAATTTTTTTCGTTCAATTTCACGCCCCACCCTTAACGCCCATAAATAATAGGGTTCTGCCTCGTTAGTGCCCACGCTCAATTGCCCGATTTGCGGATTGTCGGACAAAATTCTATTTAAATATTAAATATCGATAACTAGCAATTTGCGCACGGCGTCGCACTTTCGCCAACTAAGTGCCAGCGAAATGCTATTAATGAATATCTACTAAACCTCAACGGTTTTACGTGCACACACTTCCCGCAGACAACCTCGAAGCCAACGATGCACAGGATCGGCGTCCATCCGCGGATGCCAGAGCATGGCGATCGTGAACCCAGGTACGGGAAACGGCAGCGTAAAACTGTGCAGGCCGACCCGCAGGCTCGCGGTGTAGCGTTCAGGCACGCTGGCAATCAGGTCACTCGAGCGGGCCAGTCCCAGCGCCGAGGAAAAGCCTGGCACGGTGGTGACGATTTCCCGGGACAGATTCAACGCCGCCAGGGCCTGGTCGATGACGCCATGATCCAGGCCGCGCATCGACACACCGACATGCCCGCCTGCGGCATAACCGGTGGCGCTCACCGTTGCCTGGCTCAGCGGGTGTCCCGCGCGCACCACGCCGATCAAGCGGTCGCTGAACAAGGCCTGGGTTCGCAGTTCGGGGCTGGTGTCCTTGTCCACGACGGCGGTCTCCAGGTCCACGGTGCCTTCGCGAAGCGCCGTGCTGTCGCGGTCGGTCTTTTCCACGAAACGCAGGCGCACGCCGGGCGCTTGCTCATGGATGCGAGTGATCAGGTCGATGGCAAAGTTTTCCACGAACCCTTCGCGGGTGCGCAACGTGAAAGTTCGGCTCAAGCGCCCGAGATCCGGGGTCGTCACTGGCCGCAGCACCGCCTGGGCCTGCTGCACCAGGTGGCTGACCTGTTCGCGCAACTCCAGCGCGCGGGGTGTCGGCACCAGCCCTCGCCCGGCCCGAACCAACAGCGGGTCACCGGTGGTTTCACGCAACCGCGCCAGTGCCCGGCTCATGGCCGACGGGCTGAGCTGCAAGCGCCGGGCGGCCCGGGCCACGCTGCCTTCCGAGAGCAGCACATCAAGGGTGACGAGCAGATTGAGGTCAGGTGAGGACATGGCGGTAGCTCGAATTGAAGATATGGCGTTTGCTGCAGCTATAACGTGCAAATGCTGCGTCTTCCGCCATGTTATGCCCAGGCGTAACGTTCTGACAGCTCCGTTTCGAGCGCCACGATACAGGTGACACGATGAAACCCGTCAACACGCAACAGAACCGGCCGGCAACCGCGCCCACGCTCAAGCCCTTTTCACCTCGCCGGACCCTGGCCAGCCTTGCGCTCTCGACACTGCTGGCCTCCCTTGGCGCCAGTGTGGCTTCGGTGGCACTGCCGACGCTGGCCGAGGCGCTCGGTGCCTCTTTCCAGCAGGTCCAATGGGTGGTGCTGGCCTATCTGCTGGCAATCACCACGCTGATTGTCAGTGTCGGCCGCTTGGGAGACCTGATGGGCCGGCGCAAGCTGCTATTGGTCGGTATCGCCCTGTTCACCTTGGCATCGGCGGTATGCGGCCTGGCGCCCTCGCTCTGGCTGCTGGTCGCAGGTCGGGCGCTGCAAGGCCTGGGGGCCGCCATCATGATGGCGCTGACCCTGGCGCTGGTTGGCGAAACGGTCGATCAGGAAAAAACCGGCAGCGCCATGGGCCTGCTGGCAACGCTGTCGGCAGTGGGCACAGCCCTTGGACCGTCCTTTGGCGGTATGTTGATCAGCGGGTTCGGTTGGCCGGCCTTGTTCCTGGTCAACATTCCCCTCGGCCTGCTGACGCTAGGGCTGGCGTGGTATTCGCTACCGGTGCGTGAAGTGCCGCTGAAGCCCGAAGGAGTCCGCCTCGATGTGACCGGTACATTGCTGTTGGCAATGACACTCGCCGCCTATGCCTTGGCCATGACCTCCGAACACGGAAACTTTGGCGGATTGAATCTTGCGCTGCTGATCGCGCTCGTGGGCGGCGGACTGTTCATTCGGGCCCAGTCCCGGGCCGTATCGCCGTTGATTCCCTTGGCAGTCTTTCGCGACAAGCAATTGGTATCAGGCCTGGCAACGAGCGCCCTGGTCGCGACGGTCTTGATGGCGACGCTTCTGGTCGGGCCTTTTTACTTGTCCATCACCCTCGGATTGCCGGCGGCCTTCGTGGGGCTGGCGCTGGCCGCGGGGCCGTCCGTCGCGGCGCTGGCCGGAGTGCCTGCCGGACGCCTGGCGGATCGCTTCGGCGTGCAGCCCATGCGGCTCGCCGGCCTGGCAACCATGGTCCTCGGCTGCCTGATGCTGTCACTGGTTTCCCCTGCGCTTGGCATCGTCGGCTACCTCACGGCTATCGTGGTGACGACCCTCGGCTACGCATTCTTCCAGACGGCCAACAACACAGCAGTCATGGCCGATGTCGCTGCCCAGCGGCGAGGCGTCATCGCCGGGCTGCTCAACCTGTCGCGCAACCTGGGTTTCTTCACCGGAGCCTCCGTGCTCGGCGCGGTGTTTGCGGCAGCGGCAGCGACGAATGACATCACCCACGCCAGCCCTGCGACCGTGACGAACGGTCTGCACATGACCTTCGCCGTCGCCCTGGCGATGATGACCCTGGCCCTGCTTATCGCCTGGAAAAGCCGCGTGCCAGAGCCATTGCCCAAGCCTCGGGACAACCCCAGCCAAGCGTGATGGCATTCTGGACATTGCCGCTTAAGTCGTGATCCAGATCAAAAAAAGTGAACCAATCGCAAAACGGACTGAAAAAATCCACATGAGCTTCATTTTCAGGTGCTATTTTTAGTTCTCACTGGTAGAGCCATGATGGCTCTTCCTTCCTGACATGAGCAAAAGGAAGCGCTCGATTGAAGAAGGCGGGCAACACATGAATAAAGGATCTTTCAGCAAGGTTACGTTCCCCAACGCTTGCCAGTTGATGCGCTGGCACTTCCATCCCATGGGATTCGAAGCGAGCATGGATGCGCCTGGCAGCATGGTTGCCCGGCTGTTTGACCGTGCCAGCGGCGAAACCATGATCGCCATTGCGGGTATCCCCTGCGCAACTGTGATGAATGCCCCGGATGTTGAACGAATAATCGAGGCGGTGGAGGCCGAGCTGGAAGCCTTTGTGCCACCGGTGGGGTTGCGGCGGTTTGCCTCTTAAGTCCACTTCATGTGGCGATACCGTTCACCTAGGTTCCAAAAGCGGCACCTCTCTTTTTCCAAGGGGATGTGCCGTTTTTTTTTGAGGGGGCTCGGGATTTACTTGCTTTGGTGTGTATATCCGTTTTTGCGGTAACGGCTGCTGGCGGTTCCGCTCTTACAGCGGGTCACTTTTGGAAGAGCGCCAAAAGTAACCAAAAACGCTTTGCCCCACCACTTGGTGCCTCGCCTAGGCTCGGCATGCCTGAACGAAGGCATTGCTCCGTGGGCCGCCGCGAAGGGCCATCCATGGCCCAGCGCGGCTATCCCGGCATCCATGCCGGGATGCCCACTCCACAATGCCTGCGTTCGGCCATCGTGGTTAACGGGGCGCCGAGATCAACGTCCACGCCGAGGCGGCCTAACAGCCGACCTGGTTCTTGGTGATCGCGTTTCTCCTGTGGGAGCGAGCTTGCTCGCGAAGGCGGTGGGTCAGTTACAGGGATGTTGGGCTGCGGGCCTCATCGCGAGCAAGCTCGCTCCCACAAAGGAACTCCGGGAGCACACGAATATTGTGTCTGCCGAAGATCCAATGTGGGAGCGAGCCTGCTCGCGATAGCGGTGACTCAGCCACATGGATGCCGGACATGCCCCATGTCCCGCTCTTGCTTTGCTTTGCTTTGGATCTTGATCTGAGAGCCCCGTTAAACCACGCTGGCCGAACGCAGGCATTGCGCAGTGGGCACCTCGACATGGATGCCGAGCCTAGGCGAGACATCGAGTGGTGGGGCAAAAGCGTTTTGCTTACTTTTGACTGGGCCGGCTCCCGGGCTTTTCAAAAGTGAGCCGCCGTCAGGGCGGAACCCTAAGCAGCCGTTACCGCAGAAACGGATATGCCCTCCAAAAAAATGCACCTAAAAACGAAAAAAAACGGCGCCTTTCATTTCTGAAAAAACGCCGTTGTTTGTATGTGAACAGCATCACGCCGAAGCGGGCTTCTCACCCATCACGAATGCAATCAGTCGTCGCGACCCATCAGGCCGAACAGCTGCAGCAGGCTGACGAACAGGTTGTAGATCGATACATACAGGCTGATGGTGGCCATGATGTAGTTACGCTCGCCGCCGTGAATGATGGCGCTGGTCTGGTACAGGATGCAGACCGACGAGAACAGCACGAAGCCGGCGCTGATCGCCAGTTGCAGGCCGCTGATCTGGAAGAAGAAGCTGGCCAGCGTCGCCCCCAGCAACACGAAGAAACCTGCGGTGATAAAACCACCCAGGAAGCTCATGTCCTTGCGGGAAATCAGCACGTAGGCCGACAGGCCACCAAATACCAGTGCGGTCATTGCGAAGGCCGAGCTGACCACTTCGGCGCCGCCCTGCATTTGCAGGTAGCGATTGAGGATCGGGCCGAGCAAAAAGCCCATGAAGCCGGTCAGGGCGAAAGCCGACACCAGGCCCCAGGCCGAATCACGGAGTTTGTTGGTGAGGAAGAAAAGGCCGTAGAAACCGATCAGCACGACGAAGATGTTCGGGTAACCCACCCGCATCTGTTGCGCGACGTAGGCCATCACACCGCTGAAAGCGAGTGTGAGGGCCAGCAAGCCATAAGTGTTGCGCAGGACGCGGCTAACCTCTAGCTGCTCAGCCTGCACGCTGTTGTTCACTGCGTAATCCTGTTCGCGCATGGCGACACTCCTCCGGTTTTGAAACATTCAGTGGCAAGGATCATAACAGACGCTCTGTAACAAGCTACGTAGAGAGTTTGACAGTGTGTTTCATTCGGGTATTATGGCGCCCGCAACGCAATACGGAGGTGTGGCCGAGTGGTTTAAGGCAACGGTCTTGAAAACCGTCGACTGTAACAGGTCCATGAGTTCGAATCCCATCGCCTCCGCCATCTTCTAACGTTAAAGCCCTGATTATTCAGGGCTTTTTCGTGTCTGGCATTCAGAATGCCAATTGCGGCTTCAACATTGGACACAGCTATGGCAAACCCTCCCCAGCCAATCAAGGAAAGAAAAGTGACCAGTAAAACCATCGGCTCCATCGTTGCCGCAATCGCGGGCATCGTCCTGTTGTGCGTGTTCTTTGGCAGTTGGTACACGATCGACGAAACCGAGCGTGGCGTGCTGCTGCGCAACGGGGCGCTGGTCGGCGTCATTGAACCGGGACTGTCCTTCAAGACGCCATTTATCGAGTCGGTACGCCTGATCAGCGTCCAGAGCCAAGTGACGGCTTATGAAGACCTCCAGGCCTACAGCAAGGACCAACAGTCCGCCCAGCTCAAGGTGTCCGTGTCCTGGCACATCGCGCCTTCGGATGTTGCGAAGGTCTATACCCAGTTCAAGGACCTGGAAGGTATCCGCGACCGGATGATCAGCCGCCAGGTGCCAACCCAGGTGGAAAACGTATTCGGCAAGTTCAACGCCGTGGCTGCCGTGCAGAACCGCGTCCAACTGGTCAACGATATTTCCACCGCCATCAAGGCCACCATTACCGGCCCCGTGATCATCGACAGCGTCCAGGTCGAGAACATTGACTTCAGTGATGCCTACGAAAAAGCCATCGAAGCGCGCATGGCTGCGGAAGTCCAGGTCAAGACCCGCGAGCAACAGCTCGCCACCGAGCAAGTGCAAGCACAGATTCGCGTGACTCAGGCCCAGGCCGAAGCCGATTCGCAAGTGGCGCAGGCCAAGGCAGACGCACTGGCGACCGAGTTGCGCGGCAAAGCCGAAGCCGAAGCCATCAAGGCGCGGGCCCAGGCCCTGGCCAGCAACCAGAACCTGGTGGAACTGACCAAGGCCGAGCGCTGGAATGGCGTCTTGCCGACTACCGTGCTACCAAACGGCGCCCTGCCCTTCATCGACATCAAGTAACGCCAGGGGCGCGGCCTGCCCGGCCGCGCCTTTCGCGCAGCAAGCATCGCCCCTCTCGTTAGCGCTACACTCAACCATGAACCCGACGTTCATCGTTAGCAGGGAGCTCAACGTGTACCCAGGCCACAGCAAACCGGCACACCAACCCGCACGACGTTTACCTTTCCCCCCTTCCGGCTCCTCCCTCGAGCATCTCTCCCCCCTCGGGAATTCACCAACTCCTTCGATAAGCGCCTTGAGCAGGAGAATAGCGTGACCACTATTATCAAAAAATATAAATGGCCCGCCCTATTGGCCGTCGCGCTGATTGTGTTTGCTGCACTGATATTCTTTTTGATCAAGTCATACACGTACGACTCATCGACCTACTTCGAATCCCGCGACTTCATTCGCCAGCTCAAGCAGGCCGACGCTAACTGGAACGTCAAGATCCTCAGGAAAAAGATCGGCGTGAACAATAACCTGTCGCTGGCGCCGCCGCTTGAGGCCAACAGTCGATGGGAGCAGTTGGAGCAGCTCAATAACGCTGGTCCCCTGGCGGCCCTTTGGGCATCCAGACGCAACGGTTATGTGGATGCGGTCAAGAACAAAACAGTACTGGTCGATCAATTCCAGCAACACAACGCCAATCTACGCATCGCCCTGGATGCGTTGCCGATGGTCGAGGACGGTATTCAAACGTTGCTAGCAGAGATGAGCACCGAAAGCTCTACGGGACGCCTGGCAACAGCCTCCAATGTTCGTGAGCTGACACTGACAACGCTGGAGTACGCACTTTATGTCACCTCAGACAAAGCCGAGGAAGTGCAGCGCCAATTGAGTGATCTGGAAAAATATGTCGACCAACTGCCCGCGACCAACCAGCCCCTCTTCATTGCCCTGACCCAGCACGTCAAATCCATTATCCAGGAGCAACCAATCGTCAATGATCTGCTGGACCGCATCAGCGTGATTCCGGTGGCCCAGGAATTGGACAGCATCAACGAGCTATTGAACGAGACACAGCGCAGGACAGCCGCTGCGGACCGTCAATACCATATCTACCTGGGCGCGTGTGCCAGCCTCATGGCGCTATTGATGATCTATCTGGCGGTACGCCTGGTTCGCAGTTACGCCGTTATCAACCAGATCAACCAGCAACTGCAAACGTCCAATGAACGGCTCGAGGAGCGCGTGCAGGAGCGCACTCGCGAGCTGATGGAGGCCGAACGCGAACTGGTGGATGCAGCCCGGATGGCGGGGATGGCCGAAATAGCCACGAATGTATTGCACAACGTCGGGAATGTGCTCAACAGCGTGAACATTTCGGCCGAGCTCGTGACCCGCAAGTTGAGGAACAGCAAGACGCTCGGGCTCACCAAGGCGGTCAAAATGATGAATGAACATGCCGAGGATCTTGGCCAGTTCATCACCCATGATGAAAAAGGCCGGTTGCTGCCGCGTTATTTCAACGAACTGGTCGACTCCATCGCCGCGGAACAGGCAGTGCTTATCGATGAGCTGGCGCAGTTGACCAAGAGCATCGATCACATCAAGGAAATCGTCACCACTCAACAAACCTATGCAGGGGCCGCCAGGTTGATCGAACCGCTCAATGTCAGCGATCTGTTCGAAGATGCGCTACGCATGAATTCGGGTGCGCTCAGTCGGCATCACGTCACCGTCATCAAGGAATATCAGGAAGTTCCTGCGATCATGGGGGACAAGCACAGGTTGTTGCTGATCCTGATCAACCTGATCAGCAACGCCAAATTCGCGATGTCGCACATCAGTGAGCACCCACGGGAGATAACCCTGGGGATCCGCATCCTAGACGAAACGACGCTGAGCCTGAGCGTCAAGGACCGAGGCGAAGGCATTTCCCCGGAGAACCTGGCCCGCATCTTCAATCACGGCTTCACGACCCGCAAGGACGGCCATGGGTTTGGCTTGCACAGCTGCGCCCTGGCGGCGGTTGAAATGAATGGCCGCCTCTATGTCCATAGCGACGGACCGGGGCAAGGCGCTCTGTTTACCCTGGAAGTCCCGCTGGAATTGGCCCGTGCCTGATCACCGTGACGGGCGCACGCTGACCCGCCGCCATCGCGAGCAAGCTCCCACAGGGGATTATTGGTGAATACCCGGAAAAACTGTGGGTGCGAGCTTGCTCGCGATAGCGGTCTACCTGTCACCGAGAGGTTGGCTGTACCGGCCCCACCTATTTCGTGTTTACAGGCCGGCCGCTACGGGCTCTTCGGGTCGGCAACGCGGCGGCATAGGCCAGCGCTTCCTCGCGGGAAGCAAAGGAACCCAACCGGTCAGCCTGGGTACAGACCCTCCACGGGCCGCTGTTTACGCTAAGCACGTCATAACCGTTGATGTGCATTTTCGTCAGCATCGCAGTGCTCATTGGTCACCTCCGACTTCAACCAAGGGTGCACGGCCTACCATACACGCTGATTGCGCCGGGCGGCCAACCGAACGTCGCGACACCCGCCGCATTCGTGGCGCCCTCAGTGGGAATCCGAATCCCACAACCAGTCCCACAACCCCGGTAAATGCACGGGTTCAGTGCTGTGATCGACCGTCCGAGCCAAGGCCGCTCGCTCCAGCGCCTGGTGGTCATCATAGAACGGCTTGGCGTCGGTCCTCACCCCGGTAGCCTTGGCACTGTCGAGCAGGATTTGCAGGTATTCACGAGCATGCCGGGCGGTATAACGATTGATGTCGTGAAACGTCACCACCACCGGAATAACTCCGTCCACCGCTGGCAGTTGCCCGGCGGCGATGCGCTCGCGCACTTCGGAAAGTTGTCGGATCAGGTTGATCCGCCGCCGCGGGCTCATCGTGATGCCCCAGACTTTGCCGTCATTTGCACTCAGATCGGTCAACAAAATGTGCAGGCCATGCTGTCGGTAGGCGGCCGCAGTGCGCTTGTCGAAGCTCCAGAATGGCGGCCTCACCAAGATCGGCGCCGCGCCGCTAATGGCGGCGATATCGCTCCCACCATTGCTGAGCGATTGCTCCAGCTCATCAGGGCTCAGCGACCGGTGATTGGTGTGCCAGTGGGTCGCCGTATGAAAGGCCAGCACATGGCCTTCCTGCTGTTCACGGCGCATTACCGAGCGGCCAATATCACTGCCACCGGCACGTGGTGAGCGGGTCTGCAGGAAAAACACCGCCTTGATGCCGGGCTGTAGCGGATTGTCTGCGAGTGCGTCGAGCACCTCCAGGCTAGGGTTCCAGATAGACGAGGCGCTGGGCCCATCATCGAATGTCAGCAGGAAACGGATCGGGGGTTGTTCGCGCAAGCGTTGCTCGGTTTGCGGCGTCAGTTCGATGGGGGCGCCAATGCAGCCCGACAAACCGATGGCGAGGGCTGCGATGAACAGCACCCTGGCGATGTTTTTCATGTTTTGCCTTTTGTTGATGCTGCACTGCGTCGCCTTTGATCCCTGGCCTATGGTGTTGAAGCTCACCTTGGAGAAGGGTAACCGGGTTTGGTTCCTTGCCGTGAGTTCCGGCTGTTTTGCCGCTGCTCGGTGCACGAGCCTGAGCGGTATTAATTTGACCGTCTGGAAATTCGATGGAATTTTCCGAATGCCTTTGTATCCATCCGTATAGGACTAATTAGGGAGGATTTATGGGCGGGCCATCGCTTTACATCATTGACTACATACTCCATGGCGAACCCAAGTCATTCATTATTCGCGCGGAAGTGATGAATAACTCCGAGGCTTGGCATTGGGCCAGTTGCGACGCGGGGGTCGGGCGCATACCGAAATTCGGGAGAGAAAGGTCAAGCGGGTCTCCAAGCCCCTTGCTGAAAAATACGGTATTACCGACGTACGCTGGCGGGCAAGCGTCACGCCGTCCTGGGTCAAGGAGTCCAGCTGACACTACTCGCATTGTTTCCGGCGCACCGGCTGTCTAGCCGGACGCCGGATTCTTCGACAGACCTGAAATAACTCAACTACGCTTAAACCACGGCGCAGCCCGCCCCCTGGCGGGTTTTGTGCTGCCTCATCAACCCCTGAATGGAGGTGTGACATGTCCGAAAAAGAGTCCATCACCACCCTGCTCACCTTGCTCGAATCGCGTCAGGCCAGGCTCACGGCAGCCTGCAAGGAAATCGCCGACTGGGTCGACCACCAAGGCGGGCATCCCACTGCAGTGCGCATCCGGGACCGGCTCAACGACATCGACAAAGACGCTCCGTCGATCCAAAGCGCGCTAACGTCGCTCAAGCCTGCTGACCCCCCTCTACCCAAGTTCCGCTGACGCGCTGCGCCAGCCCCGTTTCTCCCTGAGTTCTACCGGTTGGAAAACTGATGGAACGTGGGCTTTTTTTGCACCTCGAAATTGATAGGCACCGGTGCAGAATCCGCAAAGGGAGAAACTCATGAATGCCAGAATCCTGCTATTGATCGTTTGTGCAAGCCCCGCCGCCGTCTTGGCCCAAGGCTGCGACGTCATCACACGATCCCAGAGCCAGGCCGTTCCAGTGATCGAAAGCCATAGCTGCTACGAATACAAAGGCATGCCCGCCGAAGCCCTCGATTGGTCTTGCAGCAATGAAAGCAAGGGAACGCTCACGACTCAAAAGCGTAGAGTCGAACGTTGTGCCGAGGGATACGTGGCGACATGCCAGGCGAAGCCGACCCAGGAAGCGTTGGCCAACCCGCACTCAACCAGCAAGGAAAAGCGCGGTGGGTCGGCCACCCTTCCCGATGATGCAAAAGTGACGTGGTACTACTACGGCGTCGAGCAGTTGCAGCAGGCCCGGGAAGACTGCGAAACCACCGGCGGCAATTGGATAAACCAGTGAGGTGGCTGTCACAGCCGCTTCCTGGCTAGCCCTTGCTGTGCTCCGGCGATGACGGACCTTCCTTGACTCCGCGAGGCCCGGCTACGCCCCAGATGACCAGGCCCAGCACCGGCAAAACGATCAGCAGCAGGGCCCAGCCCGCCTTGGTCCCGACCGACTTGTCGCTTCGAAAGACACTGACGATCGCCCACAAATCGACGAGCAGCAAAAGCACCGCAACAGCGATCCAGAAATAACTGGCTAATTCAGACATGACCTAATCCTCTTGTCGGTTCAAGGATTAGGCAGAGCCGTTGAGGCGCCGTTCAAAGAATTTGCACCCTCGGGACGCGCATTGGCAGCTATCCCCGCTCGTTCAGATAAGCGACCCACTGCTCATAAGCTTCATGTTGACGCTGGACTGCCTCATCCCAGGTCGATCCACTCATTTGATGAACACATATGAGCTTCATCATTTCCGACGTTGCCGTATCGAGCTCTACCAGGAGCTCACGGGATTTGATCTTGAAGTCTTCAACGGTGGTCATTTCTCGCTTCCTTCCCCTATCGGGGCCGGCCAATGCACCCAACATGGATTCATTTTTTTGAAGCTGATTCATTTGAGGCGATAACCGGTCGAAAACCTAGTGCTAGCGGTCGCAGAGATGGAGCGAAGCGATGACAGGCACAAATAAGCTCAGTCTTTCCCGCTCCGTCGCGGTCGTAGTGGATAAGACCTTGAAAAACTCGACATTTGAACGAAGCAGCTAATGCCAGGCGCAAATATTGCAGTTATATTTCACTTTAATGACAGTCACAGATCGAGCACGGCCATGAAAATTCGAGCGACCGTCATCTGCGAGGAAAATCGCCACATCCTCCTGGTTCGCAAAGCCAATAGCCGCTGGGCGTTGCCGGGCGGTACCGTCGAGCGCGGCGAAACCCATGCCGGCGCAGCCATTCGGGAATTGGCAGAGGAAACCGGCCTGGACGTCGAGAATCTGCTCTACTTGATGCGAATCAGTGACGGGCAGACCGAACATCATGTGTTCGAAGCATCAGTCAGCGACTCGACGGCGGCCAAGCCACAGAATGAAATCAGCGATTGCCTCTGGCATCCGCTGGACGCTATTGCCCAGTTGCAAATGAAAAAGGGGACGCGGGACATTCTCGAGGCGTTTCGGCGACGGTTGTGAGGCACCGGTACTGACGACCAATACCGGATAGGTTGCATGAGAAATATCATGCAACCTATTGTTTTATAAAAACTAAATGATCAAAAAATTGCCAGAAATCTGCCATCAAGCCGCTGAGGGCAACGGGCTCACTTTTTCTGCCAGGCGGTACTGATCGGGTTGACCACGGTATTTTCTTCCTGCGTATAGGTCCCGTTCTGCTGGGCTATCGCCTCGCCGGTGTCGACAATTGCGTTCTGGATAAATACGTTTTGTGCATCACCTCGAATAAAGGTGAGCTGGTGATACGCCGTTTTATTGCCCCAGTCAGGGGAAGGCAGGGAGATGAACTTCACAGTGTATGTCTCGTCGGTGTGCTGGCCCTGCAAGACGTAGACACCGTAATGATTTTCTCCCTGAGAGATGATTTTGTACAAACCGTTGCTGTAGTAATAAATTTCCGCGTCGGGAAAGGGCTTCTTATCGTACATTTTCCGATAGTGCAGAACCTGCTTGACGGTCGGCTCGCCAAAGTTCACGGCTAGCGTTTTCCCATCAACGGAGGTTGTCTCCCCAGCGCATACAGCGCTGCTGCTCATCAAGGCCAACAGACTCATCGTTGCGATCGTTTTCACTCGTTACCTCTCCATGGTCAAAGGATTAGCGTACTGGGCAAGGGCTGGAGGACGTAACCACCAGCCACTCACCTTGCTAATCTCAACGCCGAGTGTAGAGGCTTGCGCTTGAAAATACCCGCAGGCTTGGGCTCCGTTTCCGCAGCAGTTTTCAGAAGCGGAAACGAACAAGGGTTTGCATTAGCTTTCGCTCGCAAACCCTTGATTTTAGATGGTGCCCGAAGCCGGAATCGAACCGGCACGCCCTTACGAGCGGGGGATTTTAAGTCCCATGCGTCTACCAGTTTCGCCATTCGGGCGGTAGCGCGGTTAGCCATGGGAACGTCGGCAAAATCCAGTGGCCGATGTTCTGGCTGGTGCAGCAAGAGGGGGGAATATATACATCCCTCCCCTGCGAAGCAAGGTAGCTCATGTCCTTTTCAATACAAAAGCTTTCAATGCTTCGAAAATAAAAAAGCTCTGTAAATCATAGATCTACAGAGCTTTTTAAAAGTGGAGGCCGAAGTCGGAATCGAACCGGCGTAGGTGGATTTGCAATCCACTGCATAACCATTTTGCTATTCGGCCTCAGAACGTTTGATGCAATGCTGCCACATCAACCGCGGTACAAACCTGATCAGGATACAGGGCATCTAGGCGCCGTTATCTCCTTGAAAACATTGAGATTTTTTACGTCCCAGTGCGTTCGATGGGCGCAATTATGTACTCATTTGCCCAGGCTGACAACCCCTTGATTTCAAAAAAAAATTGTCCAGCGGTCTCGGTGTGCCAGGCAGATATCAGGAAGCCTTTTGGGACTGCTGCGCAGCCCAGCGAGAGCATGCTCCCACGCCACGGGCGATTTGCGGGGTTGTGGGATCTTACAGTGCAACGCCCCAACCGGCTGTCGCAGCCCTGCACCATTATGGGTAACATACCGGCCCTCCCCGCAGCCCTTCTGCGACCTGCTAAATAAGCCTATTCCATGCCTTTTGAACTCAGCGTTGACCTCACTACCCTCGCTATCCTTGCTGTTGTCGCGTTCATTGCCGGTTTCATCGATGCCATTGCCGGTGGCGGTGGGTTGCTGACCACGCCAGCCCTGCTGACGGCAGGCTTGCCGCCTCATCTGGTCCTGGGGACCAACAAACTCAGCTCGACCTTCGGCTCGGCGACGGCCAGCTTCACCTTCTACAAGCGCAAGCTGTTCCACCCAAGGCAGTGGACTCATGCCCTCGTCGGCACCCTGGTCGGGGCCCTGACCGGCGCCATCGTCGCCCATTACTTGCCCGCCGAGTGGCTGAACAAGATGCTGCCGGTGATCGTCTTCGCCTGTGGCCTGTACCTGTTGTTCGGCGGCACGCCCAAGGCACCGCTGGACAGCAACGCACCGATCAAGAAGACATGGCAGTCGCCCCAAGGCTTCAGCCTGGGCTTCTATGATGGCGTGGCCGGGCCGGGTACGGGGGCGTTCTGGACTGTGAGCAGCCTGCTGCTCTACCCCATCGACCTGGTCAAGGCCAGCGGCGTGGCCCGTAGCATGAACTTCGTCAGCAACATCGCGGCGCTGTCGGTGTTCATCTTTTCCGGGCAAGTGGACTGGGTCATCGGCCTGAGCATGGGCGTGTCGGTGATGATCGGCGCGTTCTTCGGCGCTCGCACCGCCATCAGCGGCGGCGCGAAGTTCATCCGACCGGTGTTCATCACCGTGGTGCTGGGCTTGACCGTGCGCCTAGCCTGGCAGCACTGGTTCAGCGTGGCCTAGGCGCCGCGCCACATACAGGTCGATCAGGTAGCGGGCGATGGAGCGCGAAGCCGGCAACGGTGGCAGGTCATGGACGTTGAACCACTGCGCGTCCTCGATTTCATCTTCCTGGGGCACGATGTCGCCACCGGCATATTCAGCGTGGAAACCGAGCATCATCGAATGGGGGAACGGCCAGCACTGGCTGCCCATGTACTGGATGTTCTTCACCTCGATGCTGACTTCCTCGCGAACCTCGCGCACCAGGCAATCCTCGGCCGACTCGCCAGGCTCGGCAAACCCCGCCAGGGTGCTGTAGACGCCCGGGACGAAACGCGGCGAACGGGCCAGCAGGACTTCATCGCCGCGAGTGATCAACACGATCATGCTCGGAGAAATCCGCGGATAGTGCCGCAGCTCACAGGCATCGCAATACATGGCCCGTTCCAACGGAATCTGGCCCATGCGCTTGCCGCAACTGCCACAGAAACGATGCTCGCGGGCCCAGGTGCCGATCTGCGCGGCATAGCCCAACACTTTGTACAGCGTGTGGTCATCCTCGAGCATGAACGCCCGCAGGCCTTTCCAGTTGCAGCCAGGGATGTCCAGCAGGCTGTGCAATTCCAGCAGGTAGACGGGCTCGCCATCCAGGTGACCGATGCCATGCTCGGCGAGGATCGACAGGTCTTGGCGCTTGAGCCATTCGCGGGGAAACAGCGCGCCGTTGTCATCGAACAGAAAGCCCTCAGGGCTGCGGGCGACGGCCCAGCCGCCAGCAAGAGCGGTATCGAGTACTGCGGTGGTCCAGCGTGAAATCATGGTCAATCAATCCTGAAATTCAGGTTTCTGTTTGCTCATATGGGCGGCCATGGCCACGCGCAGGTCGGTCGATTGCAACATGGCGGCGTTCCAGGTGGCGACGTATTCCAAACCGTCGTCGATGCGGTGGTCGCGCATGTAGCTGATCATTTCCTTGGTGCCGGTCACGGCAATCGGCGACTTGGCGGCGATTTCCCGGGCGATGCCCATCACGCCGTCGAGCAGGCTGGCGGTGTCACTGTAGACACGATTGACCAGGCCGATGCTGCGCGCTTCGTCGGCACCAAAAGTGCGCCCCGTATAAGCGAGTTCACGCAGCATGCCGTCCCCGATGATCCGGGGCAAGCGTTGCAATGTGCCAACATCGGCGGCCATGCCGATATCGATCTCCTTGATGGAGAACTGGGCGTCCTCGGCCGCGTAACGCATGTCGCAGGCGGCAATCAGGTCGATGGCCCCGCCCAGGCAATAGCCCTGGATAGCCGCGAGCACGGGTTTGCGGCAGTTGTCCACGGCGTTGAACGAGGCTTGCAGTTGCAGGATCTTGCGCCGCAGCAGGCGTGCATTGCGCCCTACGTCCTTGCCCAACTCGTTGGCCACGCCCGCCAGTATCATCAGGTCTATCCCCGAGGAGAAATGCTTGCCGGCGCCGCTCAGCACCACCACCCGTGCGGCATCGGTGTCGTCGATCCATTGGAAGATCTCGATGATCTCGCTCCAGAACGCAGCGTTCATCGAGTTGATCTTTTCCGGGCGATTGATCTGCACATGGGCAATGTTGTCTGCAAGTTCGACGTTGAACGCTTGGTATTGCGACATGGCAGTGATCCTTTACCGGCTGAAAAGAGGCTTGAACTATAACAAGCCATCGCGACAGGACGTAGGCAGTGCATCGGCCAAAAGCGGGACTGACCTCACCGCAAGTCGTTGTGGGAGCGAGCTTGCTCGCGATGGCGGTAGTTCAGTCAACATTTCTGCAAGCCGAAACACCGCTTTCGCGAGCAAGCTCGCTCCCACAGGGACAGTGGTGGGTATCAGTTCTCGGCAGCCTGTTCGCTAGCCTGCAGCTGCCCGTCCCACCCCCCGCCCAATGCGGCAATCAATTGAACGCTGGCGATCAGGCGGCTCTGCTGCAAGCTCAGCACACTGCGTTCATTGCTCAAGGCCGTGGCCTGGACGGTCACCACATCGAGGTAGGCAATCAACCCGGCCTTGTACTGGTTCTGCGTCAGGCGCAGGGATTCCCGGGCGGCGTCCAGAGCCTCCTGGCGCACGCGGGCTTCGTCTTCCAGCACCTTGAGCTGGATCATGTAGTTTTCCACCTCGCGCAAGCCGTCGAGCACGGTCTGGCGATAGGTGGCGACGGTCTGGTCATACGCCGCGACGGTACGGTCGACCTCTGCCGAACGCTGGCCGCCATCGAACAGCGTCATCGCCAGTTGTGGCCCTACCGACCAGAAGCGGTTCGGCACGCTCACCCAGTTGTCGTAGGTGCTGCTGCTGTAGCCGCCACTGAGGCTCAGGGTCAGGTCCGGGTAATACGCGGCCTTGGCGACCCCGATGTTGGCGTTGGCGGCCATCACCGAGCGTTCTGCCGAGGCGATATCCGGCCGGCGCTCGAGTAACTGCGAAGGCAGCGCCACCGGAATTTGCGGCAATGACGGGATGTCCTGGGTCTCGGCCAGGTTGAATTCGGCGGGCGGCAGGCCGATCAGCACGGCGATGGCGTTTTCAAACTGGGCCCGTTGCCAGATCAGGTCGATCAGGTCGCCCTGGGTGGTCTTGAGCTGGGTTTGCGCCTGGGCCACCGCGTCCTTGCCGGACACCCCGGCGCGGTACTGGTTTTCTGTCATTTTCAGGGAGCGCTGATAGTTGTCGACGGTGGTCTGCAACAAGCGCTTCTGTTCATCGATCACCCGCAACTGCAAGTAATTCTGCACCAGTTCCGATTGCTGGCTCAGACGCATCGCCGCCAGGTCGGCAAAACTGGCTTGCGCGCTCGCCTCGTCGGCTTCCAGGGTGCGGCGCAACTTGCCCCACACGTCCGCCTCCCAACTGACGCCGGCCTGGGCGTTATAGGTATCGCGAATGCCGCTGGACGAACTGCTCAGGCTCGAACTGCTGCTACCGGTGCCCTGGCTGGAGCGGGTCTTGCCAACGGTCAGGTCCACGGTAGGGAAAAATGCGCCACGGGCATTGCGCACCAGTGCCCGGGCCTGCCGGTACTGGGCGTCGGCCTGGGCCACGGTCTGGTTGGACGCATTGAGCTGGTTCACCAGGCCATTGAGTTGCGCATCGCCGTACAGCTCCCACCAGGCGCCCCTGGCCATCGCATCGCTGGGATTGGCCTGGCGCCAGCCCTGGGCCTCCTTGTATTGCACCGGGGCGGCAGCCTGGGGACGTTGATAATCCGGGCCGACGGCGCAGGCACTGAGCATCGCCACGCACAGCACCAGGCTCAGCACCCGCGAGCCACGGGCAGTCGCCAGTGTTGCGACAAGATTGAAAGGCGAACGATCGGTCATAGCGGAGTTTCCAGGGCAGCATCAGTGCGCACGCCGCGCCAGCGATTGAAGCGATGGCGCAGTTTGTCGAGATATAGGTAAACCACCGGGGTGGTGTAGAGCGTCAGTACCTGGCTGAACACCAACCCACCGATGATGGTCAGGCCCAATGGCCGGCGCATTTCCGAGCCCTCGGCAGCACCGAGCAGCAACGGCAAGGCGCCAAGGATCGCCGCCAGCGTGGTCATCAGGATTGGCCGCAACCGCAGCAGGCAAGCGCTGCGGATCGACTCCAGCGGCGTCTGCCCGGCACGTTCCAGTTGCAGCGCCAGATCGATCATCAGGATGGCGTTTTTCTTCACCACGCCGATCAGCAGGAACAGCCCCAACAGTGAGATCAGGCTGAACTCGCCACCCAGCGCGTAGATCGACAGCAATGCGCCGACCCCGGCCGATGGCAACGTAGACAGGATGGTCAGCGGATGGATGTAGCTTTCATAGAGCACACCCAACACCAGGTACACCGCCAGCAACGCCCCGAGGATCATGAACGGCTGGCTCTTCTGGGTGGCGGCGAACGCATCGGCGGTGCCGGCCATTTTCGCAATGACATCCTCGGGCAATCCAAGCTTGGCAAGTGCCCGCTCGATGGCCGCGGTGCCCTGCTCCACCGTGACACCTTCGGCCATGTCGAAGGAAATGCCCTCGGACGCGAACTGGCCTTCATGGCTGACCCGGTCGTCCTCCAGGCTATTCTCGTAGTGGGCAATGGCCGACAGCGGTACGCGCGCGCCATCGGCGGTGATCACCTGGACCTGCTCGAGGGTGCTCGGGTCCTGGGCGTACTTGGGATTGACCTCCATCACCACCTGATACTGGTTGAGGCTGTCGTAGATGGTCGAGATCTGCCGCTGGCTGTAGGCGTTGTTGAGCACCGCGGTGACCATGTCCATGTCGATGCCCAGGCGCTTGGCCTGGTCGCGGTCCACCACCAGCGTCACCTGCTGCGCCCCACCACCGTCACGGGCATCGATGGCGGTGAGTTCCGGCAAGGCCCGGAAGGCCGCCACGACCTTGGGATACCACGCGCGCAGCGACGCCAGGTCGGCGCTTTGCAGGATGTAGGAATACTGCGAGGTGGTCTGCTCGCGACCGCCACCGAACTGCAGGTCCTGGTCGGCCATCAACATCAACTGAGCGCCGGGAACCTTGGGCATTTCTTTACGAAGGCGCTCGATGACCTTTTGTGCAGAAATATTACGCTCCTTGATCGGCTTGAGGCGCACCAGCATGAAGGCGTTGTTGGTGCCGTTGTTACCACCGATGAAACCGGCGACGCTTTGCACCGCCTCGTCCTTGAGCACGGCGCGGCGGAAGATCTCCATCTTCGGCTGCATCACGTTGAACGACAGCCCGTCGTCGCCACGCACGAAACCGATCAACTGGCCGGTGTCCTGCTGCGGCATGAAGGTTTTCGGCACCACCACGTACAACGCGACGTTCACGCCGATGGTCACCAGCAGGCTCAACAAGGTCAGGCGCCGATGGTGCAGCACCCAGTCCAGGCTGATGGCGTAACCACGGACCATGCGCTCATTGAGCCGCTGGCTCCAGCGCTGCAAGCGGTTTTCCTGCCCCGGCACGTGAGGCTTGAGCCAACGGGCGCAGAGCATCGGCGTGAGGGTCAGCGAGACCACCAGCGAAACGACGATGGACGCCGCCAGCGTGATGGAAAATTCGCGAAACAGGCTCTCGATGATGCCGCCCATGAACAGGATCGACAGGAACACCGCCACCAGCGAGACGTTCATCGACAGCAAGGTGAAACCCACCTCCTCGGCTCCCCGGTACGCGGCCTTCATCGGCGGCACGCCTTCGTCGATATGCCGGGAGATGTTCTCCAGCACCACGATGGCATCGTCCACCACCAACCCGGTCGCCAGGATCAACGCCATCAACGACAGGTTGTTCAGGGAGAAACCGTACAGGTACATCACCGCGAACGTGCCCACCAGCGACACCGGCACCGCCAGGGTCGGGATCAGCGAGGCGCGGAAGTTGCCGAGGAACAGGAACACCACCAGCACCACCAGGGCCACGGCGATCAGCAAGGTCATTTCCGCTTCATGCAGAGTGGCCTTGATCACCGGCGAGCGGTCCATGGCCAGGTTCAGCTTGACGCTGGCCGGCAGCACGGCCTGCAACGCCGGCAGTTGCGCCTTGATCTCGTTGACCGTCTCGATGATGTTGGCCCCGGCCTGGCGGTTGATCACCAGCAACACGGCGGCATCGTTGTTGAAGAAACCGCTGTTGTAGCGATCCTCGACGCTGTCGGTGACTTTCGCCACGTCCTTGAGCCGCAGTACCGAGCCATCCTGGTAACGGATGATCAGCGTTTCGTAGTCCTTGGCCTTCTCCAGTTGATCGTTGGCCTGGACCTGCCACATGCGCTGATCGTCCTCCACCGACCCCTTGGGCCGGCGCACGTTGCTATCGGCAACAGCGGTGCGCACGTCATCGAGGGCCACGCCGTACTGGTTGAGCAGATGCGGCTCCAGTTCGATGCGCACCGCCGGCAACGAGCTGCCGCCGATCTGTACCTCGCCGACGCCCGAGACCTGGGACAGGCTCTGGGACAGGATGGTCGAGGCCAGGTCGTAGAGCTGGCCCTTTTTCAACACATCCGAGGTCAGCGACAGCACCATGATCGGCGCCTGGGACGGGTTGACCTTCTTATAGGTCGGCATGCTGCGCATGCCGCTGGGCAACAGGTTGCGCGACGCATTGATGGCCGCCTGCACTTCCCGGGCGGCACCGTTGATGTCACGGTCCAGGTCGAATTGCAGGATGACGCGGGTAGAACCCTGGCTGGAACGGCTGCTCATGGTGTTGACCCCGGCGATGGCGCCGAAGGAACGCTCCAGGGGCGTAGCCACCGTTGAAGCCATCACCTCGGGGCTGGCCCCTGGCAGGTTGGCCTGGACCACGATCACCGGGAAATCCATTTGCGGCAGCGGCGAAACCGGCAGCAGGCCGAAGCTCACACCACCGAGCAGCATGATGGCGAAGCTCAGGAGCATGGTCGCGACCGGACGCTTGATGAATGGACCGGACAGGTTCATCAGCAGCCGCTCCAGGCTTCAATGAGCAGGCTGTTGTGGCGAGGGAGCTTGCTCCCGCTATGTGGGAGCAAGCTCCCTCGCCACAAATGCCCCAGGATTTCGGGCGTCGCCGTCATACCTGCACCTCTTTCCCATCGGGCCTGGCAAACCGGCGCCCCAGTCGATCGAAATACAGGTAGATCACCGGGGTAGTGAACAACGTCAGCACCTGGCTCACCAACAACCCACCGACCATCACCAACCCCAGAGGCTGGCGCAGTTCGGCGCCGGAACCGGTGGCGAACATCAGCGGTATTGCACCGAACAAGGCCGCCAGGGTGGTCATCAGGATCGGACGGAAGCGCAGTAATGCAGCCTGATAGATCGCCGTCTGCGGGTCGACGCCCCGGTTGCGTTCGGCGTCGAGGGCGAAGTCGATCATCATGATCGCGTTTTTCTTGACGATGCCGATCAGCAGGATGATGCCGATGATCGCGATCATGCCCAGGTCATTGCCGCTGAGAATCAAGGCCAGCAAGGCGCCGATGGCCGCCGAGGGCAAGGTGGAAAGAATGGTGATCGGGTGGATGTAGCTTTCGTACAGCACGCCCAGGACGATGTACATGGTCACCACCGCCGCCAGGATCAGCAGCAAGGTACTCGACAGCGAGGCCTGGAATGCCTGGGCCGCGCCCTGGAACTCGGTCTGCACGCCCACCGGCATGCCGATGTCCCGCTGGACCTTTTCGATTACGTCCACCGCATGCCCCAGGGCCACGCCCGGTGCCAGGTTGAACGACATCATCACCGCCGGGAACTGGCCAATGTGGGCAATCGCCAGTTGCGCCTGGCGTTCTTCGACCCGGGCCAGGCTCGACAGCCGCACCTGCCCGCCGTCGGTGGTCTTGACGTGAATCTGGTCCAGCGCCTGCGGCCCGATCCGCTCCCCGGCCTGGGCCTGCAACACTACGCGGTACTGGCTGGCCTGGGTGTAGATAGTGGAAATCTGCCGCTGGCCGAAGGCGTCATAGAGCGCATCGGTGATGTTCGACACCGAGACGCCCAGGCGAGAGGCTGCGTCGCGGTCGATCACCAGGTAGACTTGCAAACCCTTGTCCTGCAGGTCGCTGGCCACATCGGTCAACTCCGCCTGTTGGGCCAGGGCTTCGACCAGCCGCCCGCTCCAGAGGCTGAGCAATTCGGCGTCCGGCGACGACAGGCTGAACTGGTATTGGGTCCGGCTGACCCGGTCTTCGATGGTCAGGTCCTGCACCGGCTGCATGAACAGGCGAATGCCCACCAGCCGATCCAGTTGCGGCTGCAGGCGGGCAATGATCTCGGTGGCGCTGTCATCCCGTTCGCTGTGGGGCTTGAGGTTGATCAGCAGGCGCCCGCTGTTGAGCGTGGCGTTGTCGCCGTCCACGCCGATGTAGGACGACAGGCTCTCCACCGCCGGGTCCGCCAGGATCACTTTCGCCAATTGCTGCTGGCGCTCGCTCATGGCGGCAAAGGAGATCGATTGCGGCGCCTCGGAAATGCCCTGGATCACCCCGGTGTCCTGCACCGGAAAGAACCCCTTGGGCACGGCCAGGTACAGCACCCCCGTCAACACCAGGGTGCCCACCGCCACCAGCAGGGTCAGCGGTTGGTGCTTGAGCACCCATTGCAACTTGCGTCCGTAGGCGGCGATCAACCAGTCGATCCAGGCGCCGCTGGCTCGGTAGAAACGGCCCTGCTCTGCTTCCTTGGGCTCACGCTTGAGCAAGCGGGCGCACATCATCGGCGTCAGGGTCAGGGACACCACCAGGGAAATCAGGATCGCCACCGCCAGGGTGATGGCGAACTCGCGAAACAGCCGTCCCACGACATCGGCCATGAACAGCAGCGGGATCAGCACGGCGATCAGCGACAGCGTCAGGGAAATCAGCGTGAAGCCGATCTGCTTCGCGCCCTTGAGTGCTGCCTGCAGCGGGCTGTCGCCCTCCTCGATGAAGCGAGCGATGTTCTCCAGCATGACGATGGCATCGTCCACCACGAAACCGGTGGCAATCGTCAGGGCCATCAGGGTCAGGTTGTTGATGGAAAAACCGGCCAGGTACATCACGCCGAAGGTGCCGATCAGCGACAACGGCACAGCCACCGACGGAATGATCGTGGCACTGACGCGACGCAGGAACAGGAAGGTCACCATGACCACCAGCACGATGGCGATCAGCAACTCATGCTGCACGTCGGTGACCGATGCGCGGATGGTCTGGGTGCGGTCGGTCAGCACGGTGACATCCAGGCCGGCCGGCAGGTTGTCGGTGATGCTCGGCAGCAGGGCCTTGATCCGGTCCACCACTTCGATGACGTTGGCCCCCGGCTGACGCTGGATGTTCAGCAGCACGGCCTGGTTTTCGTTGGCCCAGGCGGCAAGGCGTTCGTTTTCGGCGCCATCGACGATCTGCGCGACGTCCTTGAGCCGCAACGGCGCACCGTTGGCGTAGGCCAGGATCAGTTCGGCGTAATCCTTGGGCGAGGTCAACTGGTCGTTGGCGTCGAGCATCGAGACCCGGGTCGGGCCGTCGAAGTTGCCCTTGGGCTGGTTGACGTTGGAGGCGCCGATCAATGTGCGCACATCCGCCAGGTTCAGGCCGTTGGCCGCCAGGGCCTCGGGATTGACCTTGATTCGTACGGCCTGGCGCTGGCCACCGGCGATGGTGACCATGCCGACGCCGCTGATCTGGGCGATTTTCTGCGCCATGCGGGTGTCCACCAAGTCATTGAGCTTGGGCAGCAGCATGGTCTTGGAGGTGATAGCCAGCGTCAGCACCGGGGTGTCGGCCGGGTTGACCTTGTTGTACACCGGCGGCGCCGGCAGGTCCTTGGGCAGCAGGTTGGTAGCCGCATTGATCGCGGCCTGCACCTGCTGCTCGGCGACGTCCATGTTGATGTCGAGGTTGAAGCGCAGGGTAATCACCGATGCACCACCGGAACTGGTGGAGGCCATTTGCGTCAGGCCCGGCATCTGTCCGAACTGGCGCTCCAGGGGCGCGGTCACCGCGCTGGTCATCACATCGGGACTGGCGCCCGGGTACAAGGTCATCACACGGATGGTCGGGTAATCGACCTGGGGCAATGCCGACACCGGCAGCAGCCGATAGGCGATCAGGCCGGCCAGGATGATCGCCAGCATGCTCAGGGTGGTGGCGACCGGGCGAAGGATGAACAGCCGCGAGAGATTCATGCGCCGCCCTTTTTCGCCTTGTCGGCCGCAACCGGCTCAGCGGGCACCGCTGCGGACTTGCCCTGCAGGTGCTCGGTCGGCGTGGTGGGCACTTCCTGGCTGTCGCTGACCACTTCCACTTCACTGCCTTCCTTCAAGCGATCGGTGCCTTCGAGCACCACCCGGTCACCGGCGACCAGGCCTTCGGTGACCACGGTGTTCGCACCGTCGCTGGCGCCGATCTTCAGCTTTTTGATGGTGACCTTCTTGTCGCCATCCAGGGCATAGACGAAGGTGCCATTGGTGCCGAACTGAATGGCCGCCGTCGGTGCCAGGGTCACGCCTTTGAGGGTGTCGGCCAGCAGGCGGACATTGACGAACTGGTTGGGGAACAGCGACTGGTCGCGGTTCTCGTAGCGGGCCTTGAACTTCAAGGTGCCGGTGGTGACATCGATCTGGTTGTCCAGGCTTTGCAGCACGCCGCTGGCCTGCAGCTTCACATCGCCCCGGTCCCAGGCTTCGACGGGCAGTTTCGCCCCGCTGCGATAACGGGCGAGCACCGTGTCGAGGTTGTTTTCCGGCAAGGTGAACACGACGCTGATGGGTTGGGTCTGGGTGATGACTGCCAGGGCCGTGGTGTCGTTGGCCGCCACCAGGTTGCCGATATCCAGTTGCCGCAAGCCGACCCGCCCGGAGATGGGCGCGCGGATCTTGGTGAATTCGAGGTTGAGCTTGGCGTCGTTGACCGCCGCCTGGTTGGTCTTGACCGTGCCCTGGTACTGGCCCACCAGCGCCGCGGCGGTGTCGAGGGTCTGCTTGGCAATACTGTCTTCAGCGTACAGGCCGCGATACCGCTCAAAGTCTACCTGGGCATTTTTCAACTGGGCCTGGTTCTGCAACAGCGTGCCTTCGGCCTGGAGCAAGGCGTTCTGGTACGGGCGCGGGTCGATCTCGGCCAGCAGGTCCCCGGCCTTGACCATCTGCCCTTCTTCGAAAGCGATCTTGACCAGTTCGCCACCCACGCGGCTGCGCACGTTGATGGTATTGAGGGCCGTGACCGTGCCCAGCGCCTTGTAGTACAGCGGGAAATCCCCGGTCACCGCCGGCGCCACCCGCACCGGAATCGGCCCCGTCGTCCCACCAAACCCTGGCCGCATGCCACCCGAGCGCCCCACATGCCCCGCCGCGGCTTTATCCCCTGCCCCAGGCTTCTGTGCCGAACCACTGGGCCAGAACTTCCAGGCCAGCGCCGCGACGACCAATACGATGAACAGGCCGAACAGCCAGCGACGGGAATTGCGGGAAACAGAGGATTGCATGGAGTGATCAACCATTGGGCGCGTGGACTTCTTTTACGGGAGGCTGAACGATAAGCACTGGCGGGTGTTTAGCAAAGCGCCTTTACCGGCAATTTACGTTGGGCTTACCTGGCACATAGTCGGCTAACGCCTTGAAGCACAAAAGAAAACGGCCTGGACAGGGCCAGGCCGTTAACAATTGTAATAAATACCTTATTTCAGAACGGCCAACGCAGCGTCGTAGTTTGGCTCTTCACCGATTTCCTTGACCAGCTCGCTGTGCAGCACGGTGTCGTTTTCGTCCAGCACCACCACGGCACGGGCGGTCAGGCCTTTGAGCGGGCCATCAGCGATTGCCACGCCGTAGTCCTGGATGAACTCGGCACCGCGCAGGGTCGACAGGTTCTGGACGTTTTCCAGGCCTTCGGCACCGCAGAAACGCGCCTGGGCAAACGGCAGGTCGGCGGAGATGCACAGCACCACAGTGTTGGTCAGGCCGTTGGCCTGGGCATTGAACTTGCGCACGGAGGTGGCGCAGGTCGGCGTGTCGACACTTGGGAAAATGTTCAGCACTTTGCGCTTGCCGGCGAAGTCCTTCAGGGAAACGTCCGACAGATTGCCGGCAACCAGGGAAAAGGCTGGCGCCTTGGAACCGGCTTGTGGCAACTGGCCGTTGACTTGGACCGGGTTGCCTTTGAGGGTGACTTGAGCCATGAACGGATTCCTTCTGACAGGTTTGAAAATGGTGAGGCCGGAGTTAACCACGAAATGCTTGCGCGACCTATGGTTGGACATAAAAAGTCGTGGTTTGGACGCCGGCGCGTGAGGTAACGGCGGTGGTTATTTAGCCTTGAATTTCAGAAACGACTGATGCAAATCCGACGCCCAGCCATCGATGACCCCTTTGACGTCATCGGGCTTCATCACCTGGGACTCGTTGGACAACGGCTTGCCCGTGCCTTTGCGCACCACCTGGGCGACCACCGCGTTGTTGCCACCATCGAGAAAAACCGCTTCGGTGCCCAGGGTGGTTTCCTGGTCGCGAATGCCGCTGGCCGTGCTGACAGCGGCCGCCACCAGCGCAATCGGGATCACCTCATAAGGTTTCAAGCCTTCGGTCTTGCTGCCGACAGCCGTGATGGCCGCCCGCATCACCAATACACCCGGCCCAGGAGCTGTCGCCAGGGGCAAGGACTTTCCCGCTTCCCGCTTGAGGGCCTGATCGTAATAAGCGGTGATACCGGACAGCGTGGCCTGGGGGATCTTCACGGTCGGCTGCGGCTTGGGGTAAAGCTGTGTCGGCTCGATATAGAGACTGGTGTACTTGCCCGGGTCGATCTTCGGATCGACCCAACGCATCACCTCGGCCCCCGACGGCGACTTCTCTTCCTTGAGCCGGCTGTAATCCCCCAGGAACCCGGAGTACTCATCCGGCTGGGTGACTTTGCTGGAGCAACCCGCCAAGGCGAGCGAGGCAATGCAAACAGTGCCGATCATCGACGAAAACTTCATGCTGTCACTCCTGTAAGCCACACGAGGCGGGGCCGGAACTACAGGTATAGCCAATGGACAGGTTTTTGCCTGCGCTGAGAAGCGCGTGCGTGATTCAGCCGCGTTCACGCGGTATCAGGCTCTGCAACTGTTGTGCGAGGAAGTTGGCATCGAAGGCAAATGTGTCGGGGTCCTTCAAGCCGTTGGTCCGGCGCCATTGCCATTGCACCGATGGCGGTTGGCAAACCAGCGAAATACTGCCGTGACGGGTCGCCGCCAGGCCAATGATCGACAAAGAAATCAGCCCACCTACGCCCATCACCTCCGGAACGAATTCCACCGGTCTACCGGTGATGGTCAAGGTCAGTTTTTCAGTCTTGAAACCGGACGTCTCTACCGGAGCGCTCGGCCCGTGCGCCACATAGGTCTCACGGCTAAGTTCCAGCAGGCCGAGCGCCATGACGGGCGCCAGCCATTGCTCGATTTGCCCGTACAACGCCTTGATCTGTTCGGCCCAGACCGTTGCCTGGGCCTGGTGCAGTTGTTTCTTGTGCGCTTCGCTGTCGGCGTAGTGACGAAGCATCTCGCCCAATTGCTGTACATCGTCCATGGGCCGGTCCTCGATTAAGGGAGTACTGCGAAGCGCGATGATGACAGGTTCAAGACGTTGGCGTACGTAAAAGCCCTCTTTGCCTGCGCGCTGGGCTCTTCAGCGCAACCGCGCCATCGCCAGGGTATCCACCCAGCGACCGTCACGCACGGCGTAGTCGCGCATCAGGCCTTCGGTTTCGAAGCCGAACTTGCGGTACAGCCCGATGGCCGCTTCGTTGTCAGCGTACACCGTCAACTCGACCCGCCGCAGGTTCATCCAGTTGTCCGCAACCTCCAGCGCGGCCGCGAGCAACATCGACCCCACGCCTTTGCCCTGCCAGGCGACAGCCACGCCCATGCCGAGACTGCCGCAATGGGCACGGCGCACGCGCGAAAACTGCTCCAGTCCCAGGTTGCCGATGACTTCACCCTCGTGCAGGGCCACCAGTTTCAATAAACGCTCGTCGTCCATTGCCAGACGCTTACGCCAGACTTCGGTGGACTGGAAAGGCATTTGCAGCACTTGGCGAGTCACCGCCGGATCGTTGTAGAGCGCGGTGACACCGGCGATGTGGGCTTCAGTGAAGCGTACGAGGGTGATCGATGATTCGGACATGCAGCTCCTCCCTGGAGGCGTGACAAGGCCGATCACTATAAGCCGCGCCAGGCGCTATGGGGAACCTGTGGGAGCGGTGGTTTTGGCATCCGCGTTGACGGATACACCGCTATCGCGAGCAAGCTCGCTCCCACAGGATTATCGTGCTACCAGCTAGGTCTGGAACCAATCCCGGCGCTCATCCAGCGTGTGATGGATCAGCTCACGAAGCATCTGCACCTCTGGCGAGCCTTCGGCCTGGGCATTGACGGCCATCCACAAATACCGTTGCATCGACGGGCCGAACACTTGCGGCAATGCCACCAGGCCTCGGTCGAAACGGCTCATGTACTGCGGCAACAGACCGATGCAGGCGCTGCAGCGAATCATTTCCAGCATCAATTCGTAGGATTGCACCTGCACCACGCCGGCCCGGCGCTGTTCTATCAGGGCATTCCACGGGGCGAAGCCATCCACGTGTCGGTCCGCCTGCCATTGCACCAGCATGTAGTCGTTCAGGTCCTCCAGGCAATCCGGGCGCGTGGCCGGTCGTGAATAGCGCTTGGCGATGTGCGGCACATAGTCCATCCGCGCCAGTCGATCCGCGGGCAACGTGGCGAAGCTCGGCCCTGGCACCGACACCTGGGCATCACTCAACCAGAGCACCAGGTCGGCGCTGACGGCTTGCAGTGCCAGTTCACTGTCCAGGGTGATGATCTGCAGTCGCACGCTGGCGTTGCGCCGTAGCAACGAGATCAGGTCGCGTCCCAGGATGTCATGCAGAATCGACTCGGCCACGGCGAGGCGAATCAAGGGTTGATCGTTCAGCGGCGGCGCACTTTCGTGGGCCAGGGTGATCAATCGCGCCTGCAACTGCCGGCCTTCACGAGTGAGGGTCAAGGCGCTGCCCTGGAAGCTGAACAGCGAGCGTTGCAGGCGCGTCTCCAACTGCGCCAACTGCTTGCGCAGCCAGGTTGCCTTGACGTTGAGGCTACGAGCCGCTTGCATGAAGCAGCCGCAACGGGCACTGACCAGGAAACACTGCGCCACCTGCGGTTCAATACCGCCGGCCAATGTCAGCCAGGGATCGGGGACACGCAACGGTGTGCGGTATGCGGTGACAGCCTGGCGTCCTGCGGGCTCGGTGAAGGTCATGGGTGACTCCCTGTCGGTTGTACGAATTATTTGGGCCGGCCTAAAGCCCCTCCTCCAGCACCTTGCTCAACTGCGCGCCATCGATGCTCAACGTGGCCGTGTCGAGCATGCCGTCCAGGTAGGCCTTGGCGATCTGTTCCTGGCGCTGGGCGCGCAGGGCCTGGGTCAGGCGTTCGCGGACGTCGTCCAGGGTCGCTTCCCGGGCCGGCTGTTGTTCGGTGAGCTTGATGACATGAAACCCCGCCGGACTTTGCACCGGGTCCGACACCGCGCCGACCTTCAGGCGCGCCACCGCCTCACGCACCGGCGGGACCAGTTGCTGCAAGGGCTGGAAACCACTGTCACCGCCGCGCTCGGCACTGCTGCGGTCCTGGGAAAAACGACTGGCCAGGGCGCCGAATTCAGCGGGCGAGGCCTGGGCCTTCTTGCTCAACTCCAGCGCTTGCCGGCGCACCGCCTCTACGGTTTGCGGCTCGGTGGCTGCCAGGAAAATCTGGCTGACGCGGTACAACGCCGGTGCGGTCCAGTTGGCTTTCCCGGCGTCATAAGCCTGCTTCAACTCGTCTTCACTGGGATACCCGGCGGGCACCTGGCTGACCGACCGCAAGTAGTCGCGAAACACAATCTGCTCAGCCGCCGCCCGGGTCTGGCGCTCCACCTCGGGCCGCTCGCGCCAGCCCTGGGCGTCGGCCTGCTCCAACACGGCCTTTTCCGCCAGGCGGGCACGAATCCAGCCTTCCAGCGCAGCCCGATTGCCACGCATTTGCTGGCGAACTTCAGGAGCCAGCGCGGCCAGCAATGCCTTGAGTTCATCGGGGCTGACGTGCTGGTTGCCCAAGCGCGCCAGGCTCGGCGAGTCGGCCGTAGCAACGCTTACGGTCTGTACCGCGGCGACCGGATCGCTTCCCGGCCGCAGACCCAGCACCAGCGCCACGGCGAGCAGGCCCAGCGCTGCGGCGCTGATGACGAAGGTCGGCTTTTTCACGATGCGACGGCCTCCTCCGATGGCGCCTCGACGGGCTCGGCCGGGGTTTGCAGGCGCGCCGCGTTCTGGCTGTACTCACGCAGGTAGACAATGAACTCCTGCAACAGGCGATCCCACAGTTCCAGGTGGCTGCGCAAATGATCGGCGCTCACGCCTGCCGCGACCACCACGTCCATTTCCATCACCAGGAACTCACCCTGCAGCGACAACCGGGCAAAGCGGCGCGAGGCGTTCCACAACTCCACCAACCCAGCTGGCAACTCGCCCTGTACCCGCAAGGCGCAGCTGAAGGTGAAGTCCAGGTATTGGCCCGCTGTCGGCGCAGGATTACCCAAACGCACCGCAAAGCCGATGCCCTGGCTGGCACTGAGCAGTTGCACGATGCCGTTCTGTTCGGTTTCGTTGACCCGATAACCCGCAGCCTGCAACCACTCGGTCAGGGATTTTGCACCGACGTATTCAATCATTGAGGTCATGCTCGCTTCTTCCTTGTTCTGTTCAGTGAGTGATCGAGGCCTGGGGCGCATCGAAACGGTTCTTGTAGAGATCATCGCCAAAGCCCTGGGCCAGCTCTTCGAAACGCACCCGGGCCTTGGCCGCGAACGGCTGGCGGATCTTCATGATGTCGGTCACATCAATGGTTTCGTAGGCATGCAGCAGCGTCTTGGCGACTTCGTACATTTGCTGATTCTTGACCGAACATTGCTGCACTTGTGTGTCACGCTCGGTCAATTGCGCCTCCAGGCGGGCGCGCTCGGTCTCTTTGCCACGGGCCAGGGTCAACAGTTCTTCATAGGCTTTCTTGAATTTGCCGATTTGCTCGTTGCTCGCCGCCACCTGGGCCTGGGCCTGGTTTTGCAGGTTTTGCTGATGTCCGGCCAACTGCTCGGCCAGGGCTTGGGCCTTGCTCAGTTGTGCGGTCAATTGCTTGATCTGCGCCTGGGCCTCCTTGGCCTGGCTCTCGGCAGCCTGACGAGCGGCGCTGGCCTGGGCCTGCTCGCTTTGCAGGGCCTGCAACTGGGCGGTGGTACTGCGCAGCTGTGCCCGCAGCCGCTCTTCCAGGCCTTCGCCGTGCGCCAAGCCACTGAGCAGCAGACCCAGCATCAGCAACGCAGCCGGGCATGGGTATTTGGCTCGCCTTTTCATGAGGTCTCCCTGCGCTTAGAAGCGCGTGTTGATTTCAAGCTGCAAGACATCGATGTCGTACGGCGCGCCGTACACCGCTTCGGAACTCAACCAGCGACCGGTGGCGAAGACGTTGCTCGCCAGGCCATAGTTGCCGCCCAGGAAATAACCCTTGGCATTGGTACCGCCCAAGTGGAATGACGAATCGTTGAAGCCGTCCGGCAAGGCATCGGGCTGGATGTACTTGTAGCCGGCGAACAGGTTCCAGTCGCCCTCGCGCTTGAGCTCCAGGGAGTTACCCAGGGTGAACTGGAGCATCCAGGCGTTGGCGCCACTTTCCACCTCGCCATCGCTGTCCAGGTTGTTGGCGAATTGCCCGGCGGAGCGCTTGCGCATCTCGCCTTCGTCGTAGCCCAGGTTGTGGACGTAGTGGGCCTGGCTGCGCAGCTTCAGGTCTTCGGGCAGATCGGTGTCCCACGCCAGGTTCAGGTCCAGCAGGTTGAATTCCGAGGCCAGGCCGACGTATTGCGGCTGTGGCGTGGTGGACGGGTTGAGAGGATTGGGCGCGATGTCGCGCAGCAGGAACACGGTGTTGCCCTTTTGCATGAACGCCACGCGTGAACCGTCGCTGTCGCAGCCTGGATCACCGGCCCAAGGCTGGCACGACGAAGAGCGCTGGCCTTCGATGTCGTCGAAGCGGTAATAGGCCATGGCCCCCTTGATCCGGTTGCTGTCGTTGATGGCCCAGTTGGCCCCCAGTTGCGCACCGTACAACCACTTGTTGTCGCTCTCCTCCTTGTCGCTGCCGTTGCTGGTGCTGGTGTCGTTGGTGTACTCCACCGGGAACGCGCCAACAGTACCGAACACGCCCCAGTCCTGATTGAGCTTGTGGTTGAAGTTCGCCGCCACACCGTCGAAGTTCAGGTCACCGGAATACAACAGGTCGGTGGAGAAAAACGGGTTGGCGAAACGCCCGCCGGTCAGGGTCAATTCGTCCGATGGCTTCCAGGTCAGGTAGCCCTGGTCGAGCCAGATGTCTTTCTTGCCAAAACCACCACCGAGGGTCTGGGTGGTGGACACCGGGTTGTTGTCGGAGCCGGTACCGATGCGGATGCCCGCGGTCCATTGCGGGGCAATCACGGCCTTCATGCCCAGGCGTGCGCGCAGGCGGAACAGGTTCTCGCGGTCTTCACGGGTGTTGAGCAACGGCGGCAGGCTGGAGCTGCTGTTGGGGTTGACGTCGTAGGGGCCCTTGTCATTGAGCCGGGCGAAGTCGACGATTTGGTTGCTGTTGGTGCCCGAGTAATAGCGCGACTCATCCCGCAGGCGAATGTCGCCATCGAAACTGATGCGCGAGACCCAATCCGGGAAGGTGTTGGGCTGGGCCCAGTTTTCCTGCTTGGCGGTGGCCATGACTTCAGCCTTGACCTGGTCGCGGATCTGCTCACGCACGATGTTCGGCACGTATTGCACCCGCACGTCCCCCGGCGCGCCGGCCGGCGTTGCGGCAACCGCCGTGGCTGCCTGGCGGGCCTGCACGGCTTCCCGTTCAGCCTGGGTGATCAAGCCATCGGCCTGATCCTGTTTCAACACGCCCTGCTGCACCAGCAGGCGGATCAGATTGATCGTGGCGTTTTCCGAGGGCGCTGGGGCGGCGGCCGCGTGCCCGGCCAGGCTCAGGACCACCAGGCCGATCGCCCACGATAATCGATTCACATTGGAAATCATCTGCACACAACTCCTTTGGCAAACTTTCAAATAGTCGGTTAACCCGGCCGCCGTCCCTGCAAGGACAAGCGCACGGGTAAAGTCAGGGAGGCCGGTGGCCGTTCACTCAAATGGGGCGCGGCACGCAGGGCGGAAATAACTTGTTCGTCCACTTGCGGGTTGCCGCTGGACTTGACCAACTCGACCCGGGTGATTTCGCCCACGGCACTGAGCCAGACATCGGCCTGCAGCGAGAACGCCAGGCTGCGCAAGTCGGGGTTTTCTCGCAGCAAGCGCTGGAAGGTGAATGCCAGGAACTGGCTGTAAGTGCCATTGCCCAGGCGCCCGCCCCCTGCCCCAGCCATGCCGCCGCCCTTGCCCGCGCCGATGTTGAAGGCGTCGTTGCCGGATTGGGCATCGCCGTCCATCTGCATCGGGTTCGCCAGGTCATCGACCGGCGACGGCGGTGCCTCTTCCTCGGGCTTGACCTCTTCGGGTTCCGGGGTCGGCTCTGGCTCGACCACCTTCTCCTCGACCTGGGGTTCCGGCTCCTTGGGTTTCTCCGGCGGTGGTGGGGGCGGAGGCGGCAGCGGGATAATGGTCGGCACCTTCGGCGCTTCGCGGCGCACGCCACTCATGTCATTGGCCCACTGCCACAGCAGCCAGGCCGCCACGGCACCCAGCGCCAGGCCGGCGGCCCATTTGAGCAGGCGCAACGGCGAGGTCTTCACCGGGGGCGGATCGATGGGAAGTCTGGCGGTCATGGTCAGCCCTGGCTCGGTTTGCCGGTCACCAGACCGACCTGGGACAGTTCCAGGCGCCGCAGCAGGTCCAGCACTTCTATGACTTTCTGGTACTGCACCGTCGCGTCGCCGCGCACGATCACCGGGAAGTCCGGGCTCTGGGCCTTTTCGATGCGCAGGCGCTCTTCCAGCTCGGCCAGGGTCACCGGATAGGCATCGAGGAAGACCTGCCCGCCGTCGTTCACCGAAATCGCCTTGGTCTTGGCTTCGGACAACGACACCGAGGCACTGGCCTTGGGCAGGTTGATCTGGATACCCGACACCTGGGCCGTGGCCGTGAGGATGAACATCACCAGCACCACCATGAGCACGTCCACCAGCGGCGTGATGTTGATGCTGTCGACCGCCGCGTCATCGTCGTCATCGTGTGAAGCGTTTACGCTAGCCATGGCGATTCCCTCAGGCCGGTACGGACGATTGGACGTGATGATTACGGCGATGCGCCGCTTCACCGGACTGGCCTTCGCCGTGCATCTCCGCCAGGCGCGTAATGAACTCGTCGACGAAGACCCGCATGTCGGCGCTGACTTCCTTGTTGCGGGTGATCAGGCGGTTGTAGCCAAACAGCGCCGGGATCGCGACGAACAGGCCCATGGCGGTGGCGAGCAATGCCGCGGCCATGCCCGGGGCAATGGCGTTGATGTTCACGTCACCGGCCATGGCCGTGCCGAGGAACACCACCATGATCCCCAGCACGGTGCCGAGCAGGCCGATGTACGGACCGCCGGCGATGGCGTTGGACAGGGTCGAGAGCTTCGAACTCAGTGCTTGGTTTTCCCGGGTGCGCACGCCGTCCATGGAACAGCGGATCGCTTCGATGGTGGCTGCCGACACCGACGAAGTGTCAGCGCCCTGCTCGCGGCGGGTGCGGATTTCCTTGACGGCCACCAGGTACAAGCGCCACAGCGACGAATGTTGCAGGCGCTGGACGAGGCCCTGGTCGTCGGCGAACATTTCCAGGCGTGTGCCGATCTGGGCGAACTGTTCGCGGAAGGCCTCGTTGGCCGCGCTGAGACGGCTGACCATGCGGTTCTTGCGGATCATGATGATCCACGACTGGAACATCATCAGCACCAGTACCCCGATGATCACCCAGGCGTCCATCGGCACGGCCTTGAGCAGGAAACCCAGGCTGCCAAAGCCGAAACCGGACTGTTCTTCATCGACACCGTAGGCCACCAGTTTCGACTCGGCGCCCTGGGCATTGGCGTCAGCCAACAACAGCGGCGCCGGACGGGCGACCTTGGACAGGCGCGCTTCGTCCATGGCCCCGCCAAATGGCGCGAAGGCACCTGCGGAAAGGTCGGCCCCCAGGGCTATCGGCGAATTGAACGCTGGCATCGCCACCGCCAGGCTCGCGGTTTCACGCCCATTGACGTACAGCACGACCCGGTCGCCCGAGGCGGTCAACGCCAGGTGCTGCCACTGGCCAGGGTTCAGTGGCTGGGTCGAGACCGCACGCTGGTCATTGATCGCTACGAACGGCACACCCTGGTTGACGCCAACCAACAGGCTGGTAACGGCTTCGCGACGGGCCAGGATGATCTGTTCGCCACTGGCCTGGTCCTGGCGCAGCCAGGTGCTGAAGGTGAACGCTGCACCGGCACTGTGTTGCAACGAAGGGCTGGCCGGCAACAACAGCGGCTGGCCGTTGAACTGCAAGGCACGCCCGATCACGCCGTCGATGCTGACACCGGCCGCGCCCTGGGCATTGTTGCCGTAGGCCGTGGTGTCCCGGGGCGGTACGCCTGTGGCGCCGTCAAAGTGGTACAACGCGGTGTAGTCCGGGTCGAAGGTCAACTGGCCGCTGCCCGTGGCCGGCGCCTTCTGGTTTCCGTAATACATCCACACGTCCTGACGCTGGCCACCCTCCACGCTCGGCACATCAACCCATATCAGCGCCATGCCCATCAACGGGTCGAAGCTTTCGATCTGGTGATTGAGCACGGTCTTGTCATCGGCACTGACGAAACGCAGGTCCGAGCCGTCGTCCTTGACGCCGTCGAAGGTGAAATTGCCGGTGTGCAGGCGCACCAGCAACGCGGTGCGACCCAAGGCCTGGGCGATGGCGGCGCCCTGGGGCGTGGTGTCCACGGAAATCTGTTTGCGGTAGTGCCAATCATCCTGCCACCAGGCGTTGGCGGTCGCCGGAAGCACCAGCCCCAGGCAGATAAACAGGGATAACAATAAGCGTTGCATGGACATGACTCCTGGGTTCAAAACGTCGCTTGCAGGTTGAAATGCAGGCGCGATTCCTGTTTCGAGGTGTTCGGCCCTTCGAGCAGCGGATAGCCCCAGTCGAGGCTGCCGGACAGCCATTTGCTCAGGCTGGCGCGTGTGCCGAGGCCGACGCTGGCGAGGCTGTAGTCGGCCTCCTGGTCGGGCAGTTCGTCGCGCAAGTACAACTGCGCGCCTTCGGCGAAGGCATAGAAGCGCCACTCCTGGACATAACTGCCGAGAAACTTGGCCAGGGACGGTGTGCGCAGCTCCTGGGACAGCAAGTAGCCGTCATCACCGGTGCGCTCGGCGGCCAGGTAGCCACGCACCGAGGTGGCGCCACCGGCAGAGAATTGTTCGTTGGAAACCAGCGGCCCGGAGGCGAGTTGGAAGGCCGCCTTGGAGGCGGTCTGCCAATCATTGCCGAAGGTGAAGGTGTAATTGCCGTCACCCTTGAGCACGGCGAAGCTGGGGCTGGCGCGATAGCGCTTGTAGTCGAACTCTTCGTCGGAGCTGCCGTAACCCAGCAGGCTCCGGGTGCCCGCCACCAGGCTCAGGCCGAGGCCCAACTGGCTGTGTTCGGTGTAGCGAAAGCCGTTGTAGGCGAAGGTGAACGGCGCGTACTTGAGCGGTGCCTTATCGCTGGCACCACCGAGGTTGAGCTCTTCTTCGAAATCCTTGAAATCCACCCCGACCGAAAAACTGTTGGCCCATGCCCCACTGGACGGCAGGCTGTAGATCGCCGACACCCCGTAGGAATGACCTTTGCCCAACACGTTGCTGCCGCCAACCGTCGCTACGTTGCTGTCGGATTGGTAACCCGAGAACTGCACACTCCAGCGTTCGCTCAGCGGCGCGGTATAGGAGCCCGACCAGACCTTGGCGTTTTCGGTGTCCTGGGGTGCGGTGAAGAAGGTCAGCGAAACGCTGTGGCCCAGTTGCCAGAGGTTGTTGTAACCCAGGCTGGCGACCGTGCGCAGCTTCTCGGTGTCGGCACTGTAGTCGTTGTTCAGCCCCAGGCTGGCCTGCCAGGGGTCCTGGTCTTCGACCTGCAAATCCACGTCCATCGTCCCGGGGCGCTGGCCTTCACGCACCAGCGGCATGACCTGGCGCCCCGGGGTTTTGTTCAGCAGCGCCAGTTCTGCCTGGACCTGGGCGAAATCAGGCACCTCGCCTTCCTTGAGCGCCGGCACGTCATCACGGATTTCGACGGGTGAATAATGCTTGGCCCCCACCACCCGTACCCGGCCGATCTTGGTTTCGCTGACTTGCAGGTAGACGATGCCGTCTTCGACTTTTTGCTCTGGCAACTCAACGAACACCGATTGATAACCCCGGGCCTGATAGACCTTTTGCAAGGCCTCCCGGGCGCCTTCGATGTCGCTCAAGGCCTTTTGCGGGCCGAGGAACGGGTACACCGCTTCCTCGATGGCCCGGGCATCGAGCACGGTGTTGCCCCGCACGAAATACTCGTTCACGTCCACCAGGCGCGCCGGCGCCGCTTCGGCCTCCTGCCCTCCTTCGGCGGCGAACGCCGACGGCCCCCCGACCGCCAACAGCAACCAGCCCCACAGCGCCGGCCGCGATTTGAAGAAATGCTCCACACCACCCCCTGAATTCAAAATACGGCTCAATTGCTTGCGATCGATGTCGTGGCGTGCCGGGCCAGCCAGGTGTGCAGCAGCGCGAAGTTCAAGGAGAACTCCGGCATTTGCAGCAAGGCGCCACAGAACACTTCACCGATGATTTTCTGGATGAGCCGCACCGCCCGCGCGTCGCCCAGCAGTGTGGCGAGGTCTTTGCTCAGGACGTTGAAGCTCCAGACCTTCTGGTTCAGGTCCAGGCCGACGAACCAGCGGAACAGCAGGTTGTAGTTGAGTTGTTCGTAGAGTTGCTGCTCGCTGGGCACCGAATAGAGCAGTTGCAGCAGGAGGATATGCATGGCGGTTTGCGGTGCGATCAACATCTGGGCACCGGCGTTGAGGCCCTGCAACACATCGCGATGGTCATCCAGCAGGTCGTCGATCTGCGGACGCAGCAAGACCAGTGAATGGCCTTGCGGAATGTAGCTGGACACTTCCTTGAGCGCGCCTTGCCAGTCATCCTGGGAAACGATCCAGACCCACGGTGCGCCGTAGCGATACACCGAGACCGGCTGCTTGCGCGCCGCCTCGACGATCTTCGACAGCCGCTGGTCAAGCTCCTGCATGCCCACTTTCGAATAACGTTCCATAGTCCCCATCGCCTCACTCCCGGCTTCGCGCCCCGGCTCCAAAACGACCTTGCAGGCCCCCTTGAACACGTCACACAGGCATGACGGGAATGGCGATGTGCTACCGAACTTTTGTCATGAAAGCTTCATTTTGGGGAGACCAGGGAGATGCCCAGACTTGGGGCGACTGGCGGATTTTTTGTGGGAGCGAGCTTGCTCGCGAAAGCGGTGGATCTGTTTGCATCGATGTTGGATGGGCTGCCGCCATCGCAAGCAAGCTCGGCTCCCACAGGGGTTCTCGGGTGGATACAAGGTTTGTGTCCACCACCCAATTCCATGTGGGATCGGGTGGTGGCGATGAAGCCTGCCGTTATTGGTGCTGCACCTGCACCATCGAGCTTACCTGCACCCTCGCCTGCATCTGTTCCGCTCCGCCACCCCGGCGCATGCCGCGTACCGGGCAGGCGTCGAGGTAGTCCAGGCCGACCGCCAGTTTCAGGTGGCGGTCGGGAAGGGTCAGGCGGTTGGTCACGTCGAAGCTGTACCAGCCATCATCCAGCCAGGCTTCCGCCCAGGCGTGGCTCGCCAGGTGGCTTTCATCTTCGGTGCACAAATAGCCGGAAACATAGCGCGCAGGAATGCCCAGGCTGCGGGCGCAGGCGAGGAATGCGTGAGTATGGTCCTGGCACACCCCCGTTCCACCGGCAAACGCCTCGGCAGCGGTGCTGTTGACCGCCGTCGTGCCGGGGCTGTAGGGCATCCGCGCCGCCAAACCATTCATCAGATCGGTCAAGGCCGAACGATCGCGCCGGCCAGCGCATTGCTCGACGGCGAAGGCGCTGAGGGTCTCATCCGCCTGGGTCAGGCGACTGGTGCGCAAGAAAGGCAGCGGCGACTGGTTGTCCGGTTCCATCGCGATGGACTGATGGATTTCCACCTCGCCATAAGCCGTCAGTACCAAGGCGCCGTGGGGCTCGTCCATGGTCATCACATGCAAGATGTTGCCATAGGGATCAATCTGGCTGCGTACCAGTCGCGGCAGCTCCAGGTGCCATTCCAGGATGCGCTGGCGCTGAGTGTCCCGGGGCGTCAGGCGCAGGAACTGGATGCTGGTGCAGACTTCATCGGCGTAGCTGTAGGTCGTGTCATGGCGTATGGATAGTTTCATACGACCTCCAGGTAAGACTCATGGACGGTCTGGCCCAAGTGGCGGATCTGCCCAATCAAGTCGGTCAACCATTGATGCAGGCCCGACGCCAGGATCTCATCGATCCCCGAATAACGCAGGCGCGCATTCAGCTCGGCGGCCAGGCGTTGCGCTGGCCGGCCGTTGTTGCCCGGCAAGCTGGCGAGAATATGGTCCAGCTCCTCGATGCAGGCATGCAGCGAGCGTGGGACGTCAGCACGCAACAGCAACATCTCGGAAACCTGCTCGGCATTGGGCGCATTGCGGTAGATCTCGTTGAACGCCTCGAACGAAGACAACGCACGCAACAAGGCACTCCACTGGTAATAACCACGGGCCGAGTTGTCGCTGACCTCCTCCGATTCCTCGCCGAACATTTCGTAGCGGGCGTCCAGCAGGCGCAGCGTGTTGTCGGCCCGCTCGATAAAGGTGCCCAGGCGAATGAAGCAGTAGGCATCGTTGCGCATGATCGTGCCCGACGTCGCGCCACGGAACAGGTGCGAGCGCTCCTTGACCCACTCGCAGAAATGGCTGATGCCGTAGCGCCCCAGGCCGTTGCTGGCGATGTTGCGCATTTCCAGCCAGGTAGCGTTGATGTTCTCCCACATGTCGGCGGTAATGCGCCCGCGCACGGCATGGGCATTGGTCCGCGCGGCCCGCAGGCAGCTGTAGATACTGCCGGGGTTGGTTTCATCCAGCGCGAAGAAATGCAGCATGCGCTCGGTGTTGAGCGCGTCATAACGGGCGTTGTAGTCGTCCAGCGTACCGGCCGCCAGCAGCGACATCGCCAGCTCGGCATGGCCATCGCTGCGCCCGGCCTGGGGCATCAGCGACAACGAATAGCTGACTTCGAGCATGCGCGCCAGGTTCTCGGCGCGCTCCAGGTAGCGGGACATCCAATAGAGGTCCGAAGCAGTTCTTGAAAGCATGTCTTAGTCCTCCACTACCCAAGTGTCTTTGGTGCCACCGCCCTGGGACGAGTTCACCACCAGCGAGCCTTCGCGCAGCGCCACGCGGGTCAGCCCGCCGGGCACCAGGCGCGTTTCCTTGCCCGACAGCACGAACGGACGCAGGTCGATGTGGCGCGGCGCGATGCCGCTCTCGACAAAGGTCGGGCACGTGGACAGGCTCAAGGTTGGCTGGGCGATGTAGGCTTCAGGACGGGCCTTGAGGCGTGCGCGGAAATCTTCGATCTCCGCCGCGCTGGCGGCCGGCCCGACCAGCATGCCGTAGCCGCCGGAGCCCTGGGTTTCCTTGACCACCAGATCCGGCAGGTTGGCCAGCACATGGGACAGGTCCTGAGGCTTGCGACACTGCCAGGTGGGCACGTTCTTCAGGATCGGTTCTTCGGTGAGGTAGAAGCGGATCATCTCGTCGACGTAGGGGTAGATCGATTTGTCATCAGCCACGCCCGTGCCGACCGCGTTCGCCAGCACCACATTGCCCGCGCGGTACACAGCGATCAGCCCGGGCACGCCCAGCATCGAATCGGGGTTGAACGACAGCGGGTCGAGGTAGGCATCGTCAAGGCGACGATAAATCACGTCCACCTGCCGTGGGCCGGCGGTGGTGCGCATGTAGACATGGTCGTCACGCACGAACAGGTCCGCGCCCTCCACCAGCTCCACGCCCATTTCACGGGCCAGGAACGCGTGCTCGAAATAGGCACTGTTGAAGCGCCCCGGGGTCAGCACCACGGCGGTAGGGTTCTCGAGGGGGCTTGAGCTCTTGAGGGTGTCGAGCAGCAGGTTCGGGTAATGATCGATAGGAGCCACGCGTTGGGCGGCGAAGAGCTCGGGGAACAGGCGCATCATCATCTTGCGGTCTTCGAGCATGTAGCTCACGCCGCTGGGGGTACGCAGGTTGTCCTCCAGCACGTAGTAGCTGCCGTCACCGTCGCGAACCAGGTCGACACCGGCGATATGGGCGTAAATGCCGCGGTGCAGGTTCAGGCCCTGCATCGCAATCTGATACCCCTCGTTGGCGAGCACCTGTTCGGGAGGAATGATGCCTTCCTTGAGGATGTGCTGCCCATGGTAGATGTCGGCCAGGAACATGTTCAGGGCCTGGACCCGCTGAATGCAGCCACGCTCGACCATCTGCCATTCGCTGGCCTTGATGCTGCGCGGGATGATGTCGAACGGAATCAACCGCTCGGTGCCCTGCTCGTCCCCGTAGAGGGTGAAAGTGATACCGGCTCGATGGAACAGCAGGTCGGCTTCGCGGCGGCGTTGCTCTAGCAGCTCGAGCGGTGTATCCGCCAGCCAGCGCGAGAAGGCTTGGTAATGCGGGCGGCAGTCACCCTTGGCGTCATACATTTCATTAAAAAAAGCGTGGGGCATAGCCAACTCCCAGCCGCGTTCTACACGGCATTTCTTATCACTTCGTCATTCCGACGGTTCGGCCTTGCCTTGCTTTGAGCCCTGCTTTATTGAGTGCGGTCCTGGGATTCCCCTCTGTTTCTTCATGGATGGTGTGTCCAGGCCTGGGAGGCCGGCTTTTCAATGCTTAGCAAAGGGTGTGCCTAAGCGTCACGGCGTCACACCCTGAATAGAAAAAGTATTGCAAAACCACTAAAAGGCGAAATTATTTTTCGATCTAGCGACATTAACGACCATAAATGCGGGCGCCCTTTCTCTCGAACGCGGCTTGAACGGTTCTTGAGCGGGTGGAATGGGACAGCCTTGCCCCACAAGAGGGAAGTTTTTACTCATTCATCCACGGCTGACCCTTCACGCGCCGCGCTCAACCCCAGGCAGTGAAAACCTGAACGCACTGCAACGTTGCAGGAAAATGCACGGATTCATACCCGCCGCCCCAGCTTGAAGCAGCACGGCCGTTCACCTCAAGTCAATGCGCCCTCGACACTGGCGACGATCATCTCCAGGTCTGTGGGCAGGTAACCTCGCTTGACCACCAGGTTTTCCTCTCGGCCTCGCGCCCTCCAGGTAGGCAGTTCGGCCACCGGGATGCGCTGGTAGAGAAGATTGGTATTGGTCGCCCCGGTCCATTTGGTCGTTCGCGCGATCTGCTCGTTGCCGGCGTTTTCGATGAATCGAGTGCGCATGCCCAGCAAGGCCGCGGCATCCATCGCACCGCTGCGCATGCCCAGGTGCACCAGTTTGCAATTCCATTCGGCACTTTTCATACGCAGGAAAATGGCATATTCGGCAGCACGGTTCGGCCCGATGATTTTCTGGTTGGGGTTGCCGTTGTCCAACTTCCAATACTCACCCCAGACCTGAAGATTGGCTCGGGACACAGGACCGTCAGCTTGGTCGAGTTGACCCAGGTGGGTCGTCAGCTTCACGTTGAGGTCCCGGTTGGTCCTCGGGCGTCCGACCACGATGACGTTCCGACCTTTTTTCAACAGCCGGTGACACACCTGCCCCAACCCCGTCCAACTGTCGTCCAATTCCGGATGGGCACCGCCGTCCTTGCCGCTGAAGCGGGTCCAGACAATGATGTAGCTCTGGCCCTTGACCACCCCTTTGAGCCCCAGGAACTTGTCGAGGCGATACGCCCAGTAGCGATTGGTATTGGGATCGACATTGTCCCACTTGGCGATGCTGCCCTTGCCGTCGCCACTGAGCACCGACGCTGCGACATCGGTGGTGGCGCCGCCCACGGGGCACAATTTTGCACCGTTGGCGACGCCGGCCAGGAATCCCAGTACCGCGTCGGTGAAGGGTGGCAGCGCACTTTTATTGATCCTGGCGTCGACCACCAGGCGACACGTCTCGCAGGCAGCCTTGGCATCGGTGACCAACACCGGCAGCAACCGAGCGGCCTTTACCCCACAGGAAGTGCCATAGAACTTGACCAGCCGCTTGGCCGCCGCCTCGTCAGCGGCCGCGTAGAGCAAGATCAGTCGTGAGCTGAGGTCATGGCACAACGCCGCGCCGACAGCGAACTGATCACCCGACATGTACGCGCCCTGGTAGTAATAAGTGCACTTCTGGCCGACGAATTGCGCCGGTGTGTTTTTCCGCGCATCGGTGAACAGCGAGCCACCTGTGGCATTCGCGTCGTCCAGCATGTCCTGGTACTTGCGTTTGTCCTGGTCCCGCAAATAAAGCGCCAGGGCATCCAGACACTGGTTGATGCTTTGATTGGCCTCGGCCAATGGAGTGGCCCCCACCCGCCACTTGAGGGGAAAGGCCTGAGCGGGCTGCGCCAGCGCCTGCACGGCCGCCTGGGTCGTCGGAAAGCGAACCTGCAGATCGCTCCCCAGGAAACGCTTGATAAGGGCTTCGTGGGGTTTGAGCGTCTCGTAAGTTGGGCTCATCAACGACCAGGCGGTGATTGAGATATCGGCGACTTCGAAGGGCATCCTTCCTCCCCCGGGACACGTTGCAGGGTTATCCGAAAACAATCGGGTGTCCGCGCACCAAGCGTAGACCAATTCCCCTTGGGTCGCGGGCAAGCTGCCTTCGGTCGCCTCCCGAACACAAACTCGCCGTGGGGATTTGCGCCTTCAGTATTATGGTATACCATCATACGCAAAGACCTAATCACCCACCCAGGGAGCAGCTCATGAGTTTCGAAATTCGCAAGATCGTCAGCTATGTCGAAGAAACCTTTATCGAAGGCGGCAAGGCCACCGACAAACCGGTGACCATGGTCGGGTTGGCGATGGTAATGAAAAACCCTTGGCTGGGTCGCGGCTTTGTCGAAGACCTGAAGCCGGAAATCCGCGCCAACTGCTCCGACCTCGGCGCGCTGATGGTCGAGCGCCTGGTGAGCATCATCGGCGGCGCCGAGAAGATCGAAGCTTATGGCAAGGCCGCCGTGGTGGGCGCCGACGGCGAAATCGAGCACGCCTCCGCCGTGATCCACACCCTGCGCTTCGGCAACCACTACCGCGAAGCGGTCAAGGCCAAGAGCTACCTGAGCTTCACCAACAAGCGCGGCGGCCCTGGCACCTCGATTCAGATCCCGATGATGCACAAGGACGACGAAGGCCTGCGTTCGCACTACATCACCCTGGAAATGCAAATTGAAGACGCCCCGCGCGCCGACGAAATCGTCGTGGTGCTGGGCTGCGCCGATGGCGGCCGCCTGCATCCGCGCATCGGCAACCGCTACATCGACCTGGAAGAACTGGCCGCCGAGAATGCGCAGTAATCCAGCCTCGGTAACCACAATAAAAAAGGCATGCAGGAGCGCTCCATGATTCGGCTCACCGCTGAACTCACCCCGGCCGGCACCAGCTACCTGGCAACCGGCCAAGGCCAACCCGTGGTCTTGATCCATGGTGTGGGCCTGAACAAAGAAATGTGGGGCGGCCAGGTCGTTGGCCTGGCCACGCAATACCGTGTGATTGCCTACGACATGCTCGGCCATGGCGCCAGCCCGCGTCCGCAAAGCGGTACCGCGCTGCTGGGCTACGCCGACCAGTTGCTGGAGTTGCTCGATCATTTGCAACTGCCCCAGGCGACGGTGATCGGCTTTTCCATGGGCGGGCTGGTAGCCCGTGCGTTTGCCTTGCATTACCCGCAACGCCTGCAAGGCCTGGTGGTGCTCAACAGTGTGTTCAACCGCAGCGCCGAACAGCGCGCCGGGGTCATCGCCCGTACGGCCCAGGCCGCCGAGCATGGGCCGGACGCCAATGCCGAGGCTGCGTTGTCGCGCTGGTTCAGCCGTGAATACCAGGCGGCCAACCCGGCGCAGATTGCCGCGTTGCGCCAGACCCTGGCGCAGAATGATCCCCAGGGTTACCTGACCACCTATGAACTGTTCGCCACCCAGGACATGTACCGCGCCGATGACCTGGGCAATATTCAGGTACCGACACTGATCGCCACTGGCGAACTGGACCCCGGCTCGACACCGGAAATGGCCCGGCAACTGGCCGAGCGAATTCCCGGCGCCACGGTTGCCGTACTCGCCGAGCAGCGGCATATGATGCCGGTAGAGTCGCCGCGCCTGGTCAACCAGCTGTTGCTGGAATTTCTCGACACAGCAAACGCCCGACAAAACCAAATAAAGGGGATCGTTGCATGACACTCGCACGTTTTTCGATGTGCATCGGCGGTGAATGGGTCGATGCCCTCTCCGGCAAGACCTTCGAAAGTCTGAACCCGGCCCTGGCCCAACCCTGGGCCGAGTTGCCCGACGCCGACGAAGCCGATGTCGAGCGCGCCGTCCAGGCGGCACAGAGCGCTTTCGACAGCCCGGCCTGGCGCGGCTTGACCGCCACTGCACGCGGCAAGTTACTGCGTCGACTCGGTGACCTGATCGCCGAGAACAAAGAACAACTGGCCCAGTTGGAAAGCCGCGACAACGGCAAGCTGATCCGTGAAACCCGCGGCCAGGTCGGCTACCTGCCGGAGTTCTTCCACTACACCGCAGGCCTGGCCGACAAGCTCGAAGGCGGCACCCTGCCGCTGGACAAGCCCGACCTGTTTGCCTACACCGTGCACGAAGCCATGGGCGTGGTCGCGGCGATCATTCCCTGGAACAGCCCGCTGTATCTGACGGCGATCAAATTGGCACCGGCACTGGCGGCCGGCAACACCATCGTGATCAAACCGTCCGAGCACGCTTCGGCCACCATTCTCGAGCTGGCTCGCCTCGCCCTGGAAGCCGGCATTCCACCGGGTGTGGTCAACGTCGTCACCGGTTACGGCCCGAGCATCGGCGCCGCCCTCACCCGCCATCCGCTGGTGCGCAAGATCGCCTTCACCGGCGGCGCGGCCACCGCTCGCCATGTGGTGCGCAGCAGCGCCGAGAACTTCGCCAAGCTGTCGCTGGAACTGGGCGGCAAGTCGCCAAACATTATCTTTGCCGACGCCGACCTGGACAGTGCGATCAACGGGGCAATTGCCGGGATCTATGCGGCATCCGGCCAGAGCTGCGTGTCCGGCTCACGCCTGCTGGTGCAGGACGAAATCTACGATGAGTTCGTCTCGCGCCTGGTCGAACGGGCCCAGCGCATCCGCATCGGCAACCCGCAGGAAGACGCCAGCGAAATGGGCCCCATGGCCACCGCGCAGCAACTGGCCGTGGTCGAAGGCCTGGTCGCCGATGCCATCGCCGAAGGTGCGCGCCTGCGCACTGGCGGCAAGCGTCCAGAGAATCTCGGGGATGGCTGGTTCTATGAGCCGACACTGTTCGAATGCGACCGCAACTCGATGAAGATCATGCAGGAAGAAGTCTTCGGCCCGGTCGCCTCGGTGATTCGTTTCAAGGACGAAGCCGAAGCCCTGGCGATCGCCAACGACTCGCAATTCGGCCTCGCCGCCGGCATCTGGACCCGCGACCTGGGCCGTGCCCATCGCCTGGCCCGGGATGTGCGCTCGGGCATCATCTGGGTCAACACCTACCGTGCAGTGTCGGCCATGGCGCCCATCGGTGGTTTCAAGAACAGTGGCTATGGACGCGAGAGCGGCATCGATTCGGTGCTGGCCTATACCGAACTGAAAACGGTGTGGATCAACCTGTCCCAGGCGCCTATGCCTGATCCGTTCGTGATGCGCTAGGAGTCCTGAGAAATGATCGAACCCGGTATCTACAAAGAAGTCATGAGCTCCTTCCCGTCCGGCGTCACGGTGGTCACCACCCTGGACCCGGACGGCAATATCGTCGGCATCACCGCCAGCGCCTTCAGCGCGCTGTCGATCGACCCGGCGCTGGTGCTGTTCTGCCCCAACTACGCCTCTGACACCTACCCGGTGCTGCGCGACAGCAAGCAGTTCGCAATCCACTTGCTGTCCGCCGACCAGACCGCCGAAGCCTATGCCTTTGCCGGTAAAGGCAAGGACAAGGCCAAGGGCATCGATTGGCACCTGAGCGACCTGGGCAATCCATTGCTGAGCAAAGCCACGGCGATCATCGAATGCGAACTGTGGCGCGAATACGACGGTGGAGATCACGCGATCATCGTCGGTGCGGTGAAGAACCTGATCCTGCCTGAACAGCCGGTAACACCGATGATCTACCACAAAGGCAAGCTGGGCCCGCTGCCTGCGCTGGCCTGATGACCATACACATCCCCTGTGGGAGCGAGCTTGCTCGCGATGACGGCAGCACATCCAACATTACTGTGACTGACCCACCGCTATCGCGAGCAAGCTCGCTCCCACAGGTTCATCACTTCTTCAGGGAGTCCGCATGAGCAACGACAAGTACGAACAAGGCCTGAAGATCCGCACCCAGGTGCTGGGCCAGGACTACGTCAACCGCTCCATCGAGAACGCCGACGATTTCACCCGGCCGTTGCAGGAAATGGTCACCGAATATTGCTGGGGCCATGTCTGGGGTCGCGAGGGTTTATCGTTCAAGGAGCGCAGCATGATCAACCTGGCCATGATCTCGGCGCTCAATCGCCCGCACGAACTCAAGCTGCATGTGCGCGGCGCCTTGCGTAACGGCCTGAGTCGTGAGCAAATACGCGAAATTCTGCTTCAGGTCGGTATCTATTGCGGCGTCCCCGCTGCCGTGGACAGTTTCCGGCTTGCCCGTGAAGCCTTCGCCGAAGCCGATGCCGAGGCCTCCAGTCAACCCTCGGCTGTTTGATCTGAACGTGCACGGATGTTGCCCGTTTGGCATGGACAGCCATATTACAGAGCGGACCCCATGAAACGCCTGCCACTCGACGACAGCTTCAAGGTCAATCGCAACCCCGTTACCCTGCGCGAGATCGTGCTGGATAAACTGCGAAGCGCCATCATGAACTTCCAGCTTCTGCCGGGTGATCGCCTGGTCGAACGCGATCTGTGCGATCGCCTGGGTGTGAGCCGCACGTCGGTACGCGAAGCGCTGCGCCACCTGGAATCCGAAGGCCTGGTGGAGTTTGCCGATGCCAAGGGGCCGCGGGTCGCCATTATTACTTTGGCCGACGCCGTGGATATCTATGAGCTGCGTTGCGTGCTCGAAGGCCTGATCGTCCAGTTGTTCACCCTGCGGGCCAAGGCCAAGGACATCAAGGCCCTGGAAAAAGCCCTCGCGGAAAACCGCAAGGCCCTCAAGGAGGGCGAACTGCAACAGGTCATCGATTCGGTGCAAGGCTTCTACGACGTATTGCTCGAAGGCTCCGGCAACCATGTCGCCGCCACCCAGTTGCGCCAGTTGCAGGCACGCATCAGCTATTTGCGGGCAACCTCGGTGTCCCAGGAAAACCGTCGCGGCGACAGCAACCAGGAAATGGAACGCATGGTCGAGGCGATCAAGAGCGGCGATCCCCTGGCGGCCCACCAGGCCTGCGTCGACCACGTGCGCGCCGCCGCCAAGGTCGCCCTGGATTACCTCAAGCGCAAACAGGAAGAGACCGGTGAAATCCCCGAGATCATCCCGCCCATCGCCCTCAAAGAACCGCGCATAGGTCGCTAGCCATGTTCAGCCCGAGCTTTTGTCCAAAGTGTGGCGGCAGTGACCTCGATCACCGTCTGCCAACGGGCGATACCCATGAACGACTGATGTGTGGCGGTTGCGGCTACATCCACTACGTCAACCCGAAGATCATTGCCGGCTGCATCATCGAGCAGGACGGCAAGTACCTGCTGTGTCAGCGCGCCATCCCGCCGCGCCCAGGCACCTGGACACTGCCGGCCGGTTTCATGGAAGGCGGTGAGACCACAGAACAGGCGGCGCTGCGCGAAGTCTGGGAAGAAACCGGCGTACGCGCTGAAATCGTTTCGCCCTACTCGATCTTCAGCGTGCCGAAGATCAGCGAGGTGTACATCATCTTCCGCGCCATCGCACTGGAGATCACCGGCCAGTTCGGCCCGGAAACCCTCGCCTGCCAGTTCTTCGCCCCCGAAGACATTCCCTGGGACAGCATCTACTACCCGGCCATCCGGCAGATCCTCGAACGTTATATCGAGGAACGCCAGGCCGGGGTCTATGGCATCTACATGGGCAACGACGACAGCGGCAAGATTCACTTTATCCGCTGACGTATCTCAGGGCGCCACACCCTCGACAATGATCACCTCGGCCCGCGCCACGCCTTCGCGATGTCGCTTGGCCTCCTGATACTGCGCCGAGTGATAGCAGGCCAGCGCCTGTTCGTAGGAGTCGAATTCGATCACCACGCTGCGCTGCGGCGTGGGCCTGCCCTCCATCGCTTCGCTACGCCCGCCCCGGGCCAACATCCGACCGCCATACAAGGCAAACGCCGCCGGCGCCCGTTGGGTGTATTGGCTGTATTGATCAGGGTCGGTGACATCCACATGAGCAATCCAGTACGCCTTCATAGTGACCTCTTGGTTTGTTTTGTATTATGGTATACCACAACAACATTCCAGCAAGCCCTATCAAAACAAAGAGAGCCCGCCATGGCCTTTAACAGCATTCAGGAAATCATCGAAGACTACCGCCTGGGCAAGATGGTGTTGCTGGTGGATGACGAAGATCGGGAAAACGAAGGCGACCTGTTGCTGGCCGCCGACTGTTGCAATGCCCAGGCCATCAGCTTCATGGCCCGCGAAGCGCGCGGATTGATTTGCCTGACCCTGACCGACGAACACTGCCAGCGTCTGGGCCTTGAGCAAATGGTGCCGAGCAACGGCAGCGTGTTCAGCACCGCGTTCACCGTGTCCATCGAGGCCGCCACCGGCGTGACCACCGGTATTTGCGCCGCCGACCGGGCGCGCACTGTCGCCGCCGCCGTAGCCGCCGATGCGGGGCCCAGCGACATCGTGCAGCCGGGGCATATCTTCCCGCTGCGAGCCAAGGAAGGCGGTGTGCTGACCCGCGCCGGACACACCGAAGCCGGTTGCGATCTGGCGCGCCTGGCAGGTTTCACACCAGCGTCGGTGATCGTCGAAGTGATGAACGATGACGGCACCATGGCCCGTCGGCCGGACCTGGAGATTTTCGCCCGCAAGCACGGGATCAAGATCGGTACCATCGCCGACCTGATCCACTACCGCTTGAGCACCGAGCACACCGTGGTGCGCATTGGTGAACGAGAACTGCCTACCGTGCATGGCACTTTCCGCCTGTTCACCTTCGAAGACCGCATCGAAGGTGGCGTGCACATGGCGATGGTGATGGGTGAGATTCGCCGGGATGAGCCGACGCTGGTGCGCGTACATGTGATCGACCCGCTGCGGGACCTGGTCGGGGCCGAATACAACGGCCCTTCCAATTGGACGCTGTGGGCGGCCCTGCAGCGGGTGGCCGAAGAAGGTCGCGGCGTGGTGGTCGTGCTGGCCAACCACGAGTCCTCCCAGGCGCTACTCGAGCGCGTGCCGCAACTGACCCAGCCACCACGACAGTTCAGCCGGTCGCAATCGCGCATCTATTCTGAAGTGGGCACCGGGGCGCAGATTCTGCAGGACCTGGGGGTGGGCAAATTGCGCCACCTGGGACCACCGCTCAAGTACGCGGGGTTGACGGGGTATGACTTGGAGGTAGTGGAAAGCATTCCCTTCACCGGATAACAGAAAAACCTGTGGGAGCGAGCTTGCTCGCGATAGCGGTGGGTCAGTCAACATCCATGTCGGCAGATCCATTGCCATCGCGAACAAGCTCGCACCCACAGGGTTCAACCCAGCAATGACAGGGAAAAATCTGCCCCCGGACAGATAGCCGGTACGGCAAAATGCTTGCAGAAAGTTTGGAATACCATAATATGATATTCCATAGACCGAACACTTCAGCCAAGTGCCCCCGAGAGGGAAAGTACAAACAAGAGCCCTTGGCACGGTCGCCTTTTAAGGCCAGATGGACCTACTGCTCCCGATAGGCGGGCGACAAAAGCCCGCTCAAAAACACAACAATGAGGGCGTGAAAATGGTGTTGAAGAAAAGTGCAGCCGCAATTCTTTTTGCCGGCCTGCTGAGTATCACCAGCCAGGCGACGATGGCCGCTGAAAGCGTCAACTTCGTCAGTTGGGGCGGCAGCACCCAGGACGCGCAGAAGCAGGCCTGGGCCGACCCGTTCAGCAAGGCCAGTGGCATCACCGTGGTCCAGGATGGCCCCACCGACTATGGCAAGCTCAAGGCCATGGTCGAAAGCGGCAACGTGCAGTGGGACGTGGTCGACGTCGAAGCGGACTTCGCCTTGCGCGCCGCCGCCGAAGGCCTGCTCGAACCCCTGGACTTTTCGATCATCCAGCGCGACAAGATCGACCCGCGCTTCGTCTCCGACCACGGCGTCGGCTCGTTCTACTTCTCGTTCGTCCTCGGCTACAACGAAGGCAAGCTCGGTTCCGGCAAGCCCCAGGACTGGACCGCACTGTTCGACACCAAGACCTACCCCGGCAAACGCGCCCTGTACAAATGGCCTAGCCCCGGTGTGCTTGAGCTGGCCCTGCTGGCTGACGGCGTCGCGGCAGACAAGCTCTATCCGCTGGACCTGGACCGCGCTTTCAAGAAACTCGACACCATCAAGAAAGACATCGTCTGGTGGGGCGGCGGCGCCCAGTCCCAGCAGTTGCTCGCTTCCGGCGAGGCCAGCATCGGGCAGTTCTGGAACGGTCGCATCTATGCCTTGCAACAGGACGGCGCACCCGTCGGCGTAAGCTGGAAGCAGAACCTGGTCATGGCCGACATCCTGGTCATTCCAAAGGGTTCGAAAAACAAGGCCGCAGCCATGAAATTCCTGGCCAACGCCAGCAGCGCCAAAGGCCAGGCCGACTTTTCCAACCTGACCGCCTATGCTCCGGTCAACGTCGACAGCGTCGCACGCCTGGATTCGGTGCTCGCCCCCAATCTGCCGACCGCCTACGCCAAGGATCAGATCACGCTTGATTTCGCGTACTGGGCCAAGAACGGTCAGGACATCGCGACACGGTGGAACGAATGGCTGGTCAAATAAAAATGTCGGCAACGGCAACCCGACACACCGGAGGCGCCGCTGGCGCTGCCGGTGTGGTAACCACCAAGGCCGTTGCGCCACAAGCGCCGTCGCTGATGCAGCGCTGGCGCGGGGCCGGCAACCTGCTCCCCGCCTTGCTGTTCCTCGGCCTGTTCTTCCTGGCGCCGCTGATCGGCCTGCTGCTGCGCGGCGTGTTGGAGCCGGTGCCTGGGTTGGGCAACTACGAGCAACTGTTCGCCAACTCAGCCTACGCCCGGGTGTTGTTCAACACCTTTTCGGTGGCCGGGCTGGTGACGTTGTTCAGCCTGCTGCTGGGTTTCCCCCTGGCCTGGGCCATCACCCTGGTGCCCCGTGGCTGGGGGCGCTGGATGCTGAACATCGTGCTGCTGTCGATGTGGACCAGCCTGCTGGCCCGCACCTACTCCTGGCTGGTGCTGCTGCAAGCCTCCGGGGTGGTGAACAAGGCGTTGATGGCGCTGGGCATCATCGACCAGCCGCTGGAGATGGTGCACAACCTCACCGGCGTGGTGATCGGCATGAGCTACATCATGATCCCGTTCATCGTCCTGCCGTTGCAGGCGACCATGCAGGCCATCGACCCGATGATCCTGCAGGCCGGTTCGATTTGCGGCGCCAGCCCCTGGACCAACTTCTTCCGGGTATTCCTGCCGCTGTGCCGGCCGGGGCTGTTCTCCGGTGGGCTGATGGTGTTCGTGATGTCCCTCGGTTACTACGTGACCCCGGCACTGCTGGGCGGCGCGCAGAACATGATGCTGCCTGAATTCATCATCCAGCAGGTGCAGTCGTTCCTCAATTGGGGCCTGGCCAGCGCCGGTGCAGCCTTGTTGGTGGCGATCACCCTGGTGTTGTTCTACTTCTACCTGAAGCTCCAGCCGGAATCCCCGGTGGGTGCCAGCAACGCGAGGTAAGCCGTCATGCTCCTGACTCCCAATGCCATGAGCCGGCGCATGCGGTTCGGCCTGTATTTCACCACCGGCCTGATCGCGCTGTTCCTGCTGCTGCCGATCGTGTTCATCGTACTGCTGTCGTTCGGTTCGTCCCAATGGCTGGTCTTCCCGCCACCGGGCTGGACGCTCAAATGGTACGGCCAGTTCTTTTCCAACCCTGACTGGATGAACGCGGCACTGACCAGCCTCAAGGTCGCGGTACTGACCACTGTCGGCGCCGTGGCGCTGGGCCTGCCAACCGCGTTTGCCCTGGTACGTGGACGCTTCCCGGGCCGGGAAATGCTCTACGGCCTGTTCACCCTGCCGATGATCGTGCCGTTGGTGATCATCGCCGTGGCGGTGTATGCGCTGTTCCTCAAGCTGGGCTACACCGGGACGATGTTCGCGTTCGTGGTCAGCCACGTCATCGTCGCATTGCCCTTCACCATCATCTCGATCATCAACTCGCTCAAGCTGTTCGACCAGTCCATCGAGGACGCAGCGGTCATCTGCGGCGCCTCACGCTTGCAAGCGGTGTTCAAGGTGACCTTCCCGGCCATTCGCCCAGGCATGGTCGCCGGCGCCCTGTTCGCGTTCCTGGTGTCGTGGGATGAGGTGGTGCTGAGCGTGATGATGGCCAGCCCGACCCTGCAAACCTTGCCCGTCAAGATGTGGACCACCCTGCGCCAGGACCTGACGCCTGTGATCGCCGTCGCTTCGACGCTGCTGATCGGCCTCTCGGTCCTGGTGATGGTGATCGCCGCCGCCCTGCGCCGGCGCAATGAAATCAGCGCCTGAGCGCCTAGGAGAACACGATGAGTGCCGTCAAAGACCCCGCACAACAGAACAACAAGACCCTGGTCAGCCTGCGCAACCTGAACAAGCACTACGGCGACTTTGCCGCCGTGGACGATATTTCCCTGGAGATCCAGGACGGCGAATTCCTGACCTTCCTCGGCTCCAGCGGCTCGGGCAAGAGCACCACGCTGTCGATGCTGGCCGGCTTTGAAACCCCCAGCAGCGGCGAGATCCAGGTAGGCGGAAAATCCCTGGTCAACGTACCGCCGCACAAACGCGACATCGGCATGGTGTTCCAGCGTTACTCGTTGTTCCCCCATCTGTCGGTGCGCGACAACATTGCCTTTCCGCTGGCGATTCGCAAACTGGCCAGCGCCGAGCGCGAACGCCGGGTCGACGCCATGCTCAAACTGGTGCAACTGGGAGAGTTCGCCCATCGCCGCCCTTCGCAACTGTCGGGAGGCCAGCAGCAGCGCGTGGCGATTGCCCGGGCACTGGTCTACGAACCACGCATCCTGCTGATGGACGAACCCCTCGGCGCCCTGGACAAAAAGCTCCGGGAAGACTTGCAGGATGAACTGCGCCAATTGCATCGACGCCTGGGCATCACCATCGTCTACGTCACCCATGACCAGGAAGAAGCCATGCGTCTGTCCCAGCGCATCGCGATTTTCAGCCACGGCAAGATCGTCGGCCTGGGCAGCGGCTATGACCTCTACCAGAACCCGCCGAACGCCTTCGTGGCCTCGTTCCTGGGCAACTCCAACTTCCTCAAGCTCAAGGCCCAGGGCAACGCAGTGGCGACCTTCGAGGGCCAGTCGCTGTCGATCCGCCTGACCGCCGGCCTGCAAACGGACCAGGACGTGCTGCTGATGGTGCGCCCGGAAAAAGCCCTCGCCTTGAGCGTCGAACAGGCCGCCCAGGAACCCTTGGCAGCCGGTTGGAATGAGGTCTCGGCCAAGGTCGTCGAAGTGCTGTTCCTGGGTGAAAGCCAGACCTGCAGCGTGGTGACGTCCGGCGGCACGGCCATGACGGTCAAGGCGCTGTCCGCCGCCGGCATGCCACTCAAGGCCGGCGACCCGGTGCGTGTGCGCTGGGCCACCGCCGATGCTTGCGTCTACACCCAATGGGCCGAGAGCGACCTGAACAAGGCCGCAGGTGCCCACTGATGAACACTGCGCGCCCACAACCGATAAAGCCCGAGGATCGTCCAATGATCGATGCCAGCGTCTACAAACAAGTCATGGGCTCGTTCCCGTCCGGCGTGACCGTGATCACCACCCTTGATGACGACGGCCAGATCGTCGGCCTCACCGCCAGCGCGTTCAGCTCATTGTCGATGGAGCCAGCGCTGGTGCTGTTCTGCCCCAACTACAGCTGCGACTCCTATCCGGTACTGATCAAGAACAAGCGCTTCGCCATCCACCTGCTCTCCGGCGGCCAGCAGAACGAAGCCTATGCCTTCGCCCGCAAGGGCAAGGACAAGGCCCAGGGCATCGAATGGACCTTGAGCGAACTGGGTAACCCGCTGCTGAGCAATGCCACCGCCATCATCGAATGCGAACTGTGGCGCGAATACGAAGGCGGCGACCACGCCATCATGGTCGGCGCCGTAAAGAACCTGATCGTCCCGCAGCACACACCGGGGCCGCTGGTTTATTGCCACGGCAAGATGGGCGCCCTGCCCGTCCTCGCCTGAACCGATCGTCAACTACAAGAGATAGCGCCATGAAATTTTCCCTGTTCGTACACATGGAGCGCTGGGACGAAAGCGTCAGCCATCGCCAGTTGTTCGAAGACCTGAGCGAGCTGACCCTGTTGGCCGAGGCCGGCGGTTTCAGCACCGTGTGGATCGGCGAACACCACGCCATGGAATACACCATTTCGCCAAGCCCGATGCCGCTGCTGGCGTACCTGGCCGGCAAGACCACCACCATCCACCTGGGCGCCGGCACCATCATCGCGCCGTTCTGGCACCCGCTGCGGGTGGCCGGCGAATGCGCACTGCTGGACGTGATCAGCAATGGCCGCATGGAAGTCGGCCTGGCCCGGGGCGCTTATCAGGTGGAGTTCGACCGCATGGCTGGCGGCATGCCGGCTTCCTCCGGAGGCCAGGCCCTGCGGGAAATGGTCCCGGTGGTGCGCGCCCTGTGGCAAGGCGATTACGCCCATGACGGCGAGATCTGGAAATTCCCAACCTCCACCAGCGTACCCAAGCCGATCCGCAAACCCCATCCACCGATGTGGATCGCCGCCCGTGACCCGGACTCCCACAACTTCGCCGTCGCCAACGGCTGCAACGTGATGGTCACGCCGTTGATGAAGGGCGATGAGGAAGTCCTGGACCTGAAGAACAAGTTCCAGGCCGCCCTGGACAACAATCCCGACGTGCCACGCCCGCAATTGATGGTGCTGCGCCACACCCACGTGCATGCGGTGGATGATCCTGAAGGCTGGAAGGTCGGCGCCCAGGCGATCTCGAAGTTCTATCGCACCTTCGATGCCTGGTTCGGCAACAAGCAAGTGCCGGTCAATGGTTTCCTTGCGCCGAGCCCGGAAGAAAAATTCGCCGAGCGCCCGGAGTTCCAACTGGAGAACATCCGCAAGAACACCATGATCGGAACCCCGCAGGAAATCATCGAGCGGATCAAGTATTACCAGGAACTGGGAGTGGATGAGTTCAGCTTCTGGTGCGACAACAGCCTGCCCCATGCCGAGAAGAAAAAATCCCTGGAGCTGTTCATCCAGCAGGTGGTGCCAGCGTTTCGGTGAGTCGCAGCCCTGAAATTTCCGGGGTCAGTTCTATCGTTATCGCGAGCAGGCTCGCTCCCACAGGGGGTTGTGGTGAACGCAAATAGATAGGCAACTGCCAGCCAATGTGGGAGCGAGCCTGCTCGCGACGGCCGCTGGAATGTGACGGTAACGCCAAAAAAATGCCCGGACTTCAAAGCCCGGGCATTTTGCTTTCTGGATGGATCAGAACGTTACGCTTGCACTCAGGCGAGCGGTACGTGGCTCACCGACATTGACTTGCAGTTGGCTGCCGGTGGACGACGGGTAGTACTGCTTGTCGAACAGGTTGTCGACGTTCAGTTGCAACGAAGTCTTGTGTCCCAGCACCGGCGACTCCCAGCGCAGGAAGGCGTCGGCGACGGTGTAGCTGCTCAGCCAGAAATCGTTGGCCGCGTTAGCCGCACGCTCGCCGACGTAACGCGCACCGGCACCGGCGTGCCAGGCACCGAATTCGGCCGGGACGTTCAAGTGGTGCGACAAGTACAGGCTGGCGGTGTGCTTGGGCGCATCGGACAGGCGGTGACCTTCGTTTTTCGGGTCATCGAGGATTTCAGTGTGGGTATAAGCATAAGTCCCGATCAAATCCCAACGTTCCGCCAGACGACCGGTGATGTCGAGTTCGAGGCCTTGGGAGCCGACCTTGCCCGCGGCTTCTGCCAGCGTTACGCCGTTGACCGTAGAGGACGTCACGACGTTTTTCTTCTCGATATCGAACAGCGCAAGGTTGATGTTCAGGCCCGGCAGCGGATCGTATTTGGCGCCAATTTCGTAGCTACGACCCTCCTCCGGCTTGAAGGTACTGAGGTTGTCGTCCACGGTGTCGTTAGGCTTGAACGAACGACTGTAGTTGCCATACAGCGACAGCTCCCCGGTGGCTTTATAGACCAGCCCCAGGAACGGGACGAAGGCATCGCCGTTGTCGTCGCGGACCGGCACCCTGGTGACCAACCCTTGCTTGGCGAACTGATCGTAATGCTGGTAGCGACCACCGAAGACCAGGATCCAACGATCATTCAGGTGCCAGTTGTCCTTAAGGTAGACCGAGCTGGAAGTCAGCTGATTGCTCAGATTGCTTTGGGTCGGGCTGATGACGCTGGGCTCTCCCAGGCCGCCGTACACCGGCGCAGAGATATCGAAGCCCCCCCGCACTGCCCCACGGTAGGTCTTGCCACGGTATTGGTCCGACACCTGATTATCAGCACCGATCAACACGTCATGGCGCTGGCCGAACAGCTCCTGTTTACCGATGAAGTCCCAGCTGGCGTAACGGGTTTCGTCATCGTAATGAGCGCCGTTGGCGGCCCGACGCAGATTATTGCCAGTCAGCGAGTTGGGCTGCGCAATCGAAAGGCTATACCGATCATTATTCCAGCCATAGGTCACGCGAGTTTTCCAATCCTCGCTCAGTTCATACTCAAACCGCGCCGTCGCCGTTTCGCGAATCCCCACGCTCTTGGCCCACGGCTCATCCAGACGCTTGTCGTAATCGATATCGGCCGGATGCCCATTGGTGAACACCGTCCCCCGATCAAACGGATTGGAATATTCGTTGTACTCATAGCTGAGATTCAACGAAGCCCGCTCCCCCGTCCAAGCCAGGGACGGCGCCACCAGGGTGCTCTCGTTGACCCCGTAGTTGCGCCAGTAGTCCTCGTGGCCGCGCTCGGCAATCAGGCGATAAGCCAGGCCGGTGTCGCCCAGCGGCCCGGTGGTGTCCAGGGCCATGGTGCCGCCGCCTTCGCTATAGGCCGAGCCGCTCAACGTGGTGCTTTGGGTGTACTCCGGTTTCTTGCTGATAACGTTGACCAGGCCGCCAGGCTCCAGCGCGCCGTACAGCATCGAGGCCGGGCCCTTGAGCACTTCGACGCGGTCGGTGGTGGCGCTGAAGTTGTGCCCCAGGTTCGAACGCACGCCGTCGCGCAGGATCGAGCCATCGTCGTTGGTGCCAAACCCGCGCTTGACCAGCGAGTCTCGCGAACCGCCCAGGGTGTTGCCCTGGCTGACGCCGCTGACGAACTTCATCGCGTCGCTCAGCGAGCGCACCTGATAGTCGGCCAGGGTCTGCTGGGTCACCACGTTGATCGATTGCGCTTCTTCCTTGATCGGTATATCGCTCTTGCTCGCCGTGCTGGCTTGCGACGTCGTATAGCCCTCTTCCTGAGTGACGCGACTGCCCTGGATGTCCGTGGCCGGCAGTTCGAGAGCGTCCTGCGCCCACAATGGGCTGGCAATGAAGCAGCAGGACAGCGTTGGCAACACACACTTGATAAAGACGTTGCGATTAGCGAGGGGGGTGGAACGTTTCAAGACGCGCACTCATAGAAGGGACGTTAATGAGAGCAAATATACTTTGAGAATGATTCCCAGTAAATCTTTTGTATCAAATGATGATCGCACCCGACCCCCTGTGGGAGCGAGCTTGCTCGCGATAGCGGCGGTACATCCAACATCAATGCAACAGACCCACCGCCATCGCGAGCAAGCTCGCTCCCACAGATTTCGCGAACGGTGATATCAAATCGCCCAACTACCCTAAAGCTTTGGCGCGCGCGGTCGAATGTATTCCATTGAGAGATTTTTTTGCCCAGGAGCAGCGGCATGCAGACGTTAAAGGCCTTGTACGAGTCTATCGAGATGCAGTTTTTCGATACCCTCACCAAAAAACTGTCGAGCCTTTTCCTGTTGGTGCTGGTCAGTGGCTTGCTGTACTGGGTGGCCCTCAGCGCCCGCGCCGAGATCGTGCTGCAGTTGCGCAACGCGCAGTTGGACGGTGCCTTGCTGGGGCAGATCGAAGGCCAGCTCGACAGCCTCACCCATGCCCTGCTCTTCGGTGCGTTCCTGACGCTGGGCATGATCAGCTTCATGGTCTGGTATTTCCGCCACCTCATCGTGCGCCCCGTCACCGCCATGACCAAGGCCCTGGAAGAGATCGCCAACGGCGAAGGTGACCTGTCCAAGGACCTGCCGCTGGTGACTCACGACGAGATCCGCGTGCTGGCCGGCACTTGCAACCGTTTCCTGGCCAAGCAGCGGGAGATCATCAGCAACGTCCAGGCACTGACCGTGCACATCGCCGTCGAATCGGCCCGCTCGTTGAAGAACATCAGCGACTCCAGTGACAGTGCCACCCACCAGGCCCGCTTCGCCAAGGAGGTCATGGACCAGAGCAACACCGCCGTGGGCCGCATCGAAGAAGTCTCGCGCCAGACCCAAGGCATCTCCAGCACCACCGCCCAGAACCTGAGCATGGCCCGCGACTCCTACGCCGAACTGCTGGAAGTGACCGGCAACATCAGCGAAATCTCCAACAGCCTCGGTGAATTTGCCACGCTGGTGAGCGCCTTGAACCAGCGTTCCTCAAGCATCAAGTCGATTGTCGGGTTGATCCAGCAGATTTCTGCCCAGACCAACCTGCTGGCCCTCAATGCCGCCATCGAAGCCGCCCGGGCCGGCGAAAGCGGCCGTGGCTTCGCGGTGGTCGCCGATGAAGTGCGGACCCTGGCACAAAACGTCAGCCGGGCCACCGATGACATCTCACGCAACATCGACGCCATGCTCGATGAGGTCAGCTCCACCCACGAACAGACCACCCAGATCAGCCACAGCGCCCGGGAAACCCAGAAAGTGGTGGAACGCGCCTCCGGTCATTTTGAAAGCATGATCGGCGACTTCGAATCCACCAACGGCAAGCTGGCGGACATCGCGACCCATATCCAGCAGTTCGCCGACAGCAACACGGGGATCAACGACCGGGTCACCCAGATTCACGCCGACAGTCAGTTGATCGACCAGCGCATGCAGCATTCGGCGACGGCCACCCGCGACCTGTCCGGCGTGGCCGAAAAAGTCCAGGCGCTGTTGGGTCGCTTCGTGCTCGGCCACGGCAAGCTGGATGCAGCCATCACCCGGGCCAGTCAGTGCCGCGACACGCTCCAGGTTCGTCTGGAGGCGCTGCAAGGTGAAGGCCTGAATCTGTTCGATCAGAATTACCAACCGATTCCCGGCACCGACCCCAAGCAGTACATGGCCAGCTACACCGAACGCTTTGCCCAGGTTTGCCAGGAAGAATGCGACAAACTCACCCGCAGCACGCCGGGTGGCAAGGTTTCGTTCATTGTCGACAGCAAGGGCTACTGCCCGGTGAACAACAGCTGGGTCTCCAAGCCGCCAACCGGCGACCGGGTGGTGGATTTGCCGGTGTGCCGCAACAAGCGAATCTTCAACGACCCGATCGGCCTGCGCGCGGCGGGCAACGTCCAGCGTTTCCTGCTCCAGACCTACCTGCGCGATACCGGGGAAATAATGACCGAGATCGACGTACCGTTCTTCTTCGGCGGCCGTCATTGGGGCAACTTGCGGGTGGGCTTCGATGCGGCGGTGTTGTTGGCGGAGTGATGAAGCGCTCGCACGACTCCTGAGATCCTCCCACAGGGGATCTGTGGTGTATGCACATCTTGAGACCACCCCAAAAACAACTGTGGGAGCGAGCCTGCTCGCGAAGGCGGTGGGTCAGTCAACATCAATGCTGCTGATCCACCGCCTTCGCGAGCAAGCCCGCTCCCACATGGGGTTCGAGGCTACCTCAACTCAACAGCACTTGGGCCCACCCTTGCCACCGTAACGGGCCTCCTGGCGTTCGCGAAAGAACGCCTCGTAGTCCATCAACGGTTTGTCCGGGTGCTTGGTTTGCATGTGCTCGACGTAGTTGTCGTAGTCGGGCATGCCGACCATCAGGCGGGCGGCCTGACCGAGGTATTTACCCAGGCGACTCAAGTCATTGAACATCGTTGCAATCCCCTATCAAGCGTCCGGCAAGGCCTGGAATGGCGCTTCCTTGTCCGTGCGTTCCCTGGTGCCCCAGGCGGCGATACCGACCTTGAGCGCGTAGAACAGGATGCTGAAGACCACGAACAGGAACAAGGCCGTCAGCGTCGCGTTGGTGTAGGCGTTGAACACCACGTGCTGCATCTGCTCGATGCTCTTGGCCGGAGCCAGGACCTGGCCGGCGGCCAGGGCATCGTTGTATTTGCGCGCCAGGGCCAAAAAGCCGATCGCCGGGTTGGCGTCGAACAGCTTGATCAGGCCCGCGGTGGTGGTGCAGATCAGCAGCCAGACCGCCGGCAGCATGGTCACCCAGACGTAGCGCTGGCGCTTCATCTTGATCAGGACCACGGTGGCGAGCATCAGGGCGATACCGGCCAGCATCTGGTTGGAGATGCCGAACAGCGGCCACAAGGTGTTGATGCCGCCCAGCGGATCGATCACGCCCTGGTACAGCAGGTAACCCCACATCGCTACGCAACCGGCGGTGGCGATCAGGTTGGCCGGCCAGGATTCGGTGCGCTTGAGCGAAGGCACGAACGAACCCAGCAAGTCCTGCAGCATGAACCGCCCGGCACGGGTGCCGGCGTCCACCGCGGTGAGGATGAACAGCGCTTCGAACAGGATCGCGAAGTGGTACCAGAACGCCATGGTGTTCTCACCCGGCAGCACCGAGTGCAGGATCTGCGCGATCCCGACCGCCAGGGTCGGCGCACCGCCGGCACGGGCCAGCACGGTGGTCTCGCCGATGTCCTTGGCCACCGCTTGCAGCGCCTCGGGGGTGATTGCAAAACCCCAGCTGCTGACGGTCTGGGCCACGGCCACCACGTCACCGCCGACGATCGCCGCCGGGCTGTTCATGGCGAAGTACACGCCCGGCTCGATGACCGAAGCCGCGACCATGGCCATGATCGCCACGAAGGACTCCATCAGCATGCCGCCGTAACCGATGTAGCGGGCGTTGGTTTCGTTATCCAAGAGCTTGGGCGTGGTGCCCGAGGAGATCAGCGCGTGGAAGCCCGAGACCGCGCCGCAAGCGATGGTGATGAACAGGAACGGGAACAGGCCGCCCTTCCATACCGGCCCGGTGCCGTCGGTGAACTGGGTCAGCGCCGGCATTTTCAGCTCGGGCATGGTGACCAGGATGCCGATCGCCAGGGCGACGATGGTACCGATCTTGAGGAAGGTCGACAGGTAGTCCCGCGGCGCCAGGATCAGCCACACCGGCAGCACCGCCGCGACAAAACCGTAGCCGATCAGCATCCAGGTGATCTGGATCCCGGTGAAGGAAAAGGCCTTGGCCCAGACCGGATCGGCAGCGATCTGCCCGCCCAGCCAGATCGAACCCAGCAGCAACAGCACGCCGATGAGCGAGATTTCACCGATGCGGCCCGGGCGGATGTAGCGCATGTAGATGCCCATGAACATCGCGATCGGGATGGTCGCCATCACCGTGAAGATGCCCCACGGGCTCTCGGCCAGGGCCTTGACCACGATCAGCGCCAGCACCGCGAGGATGATGATCATGATCAGGAAGCAGCCGAACAGCGCGATGGTGCCGGGGATGCGGCCCATTTCCTCACGGACCATGTCACCCAGGGAACGCCCGTTGCGGCGGGTGGACAGGAACAGGACCATGAAGTCCTGCACCGCACCGGCCAGCACCACGCCGGCGATCAGCCAGAGCGTACCGGGCAGGTAGCCCATCTGCGCCGCCAGCACCGGCCCGACCAGCGGCCCCGCGCCGGCAATGGCCGCGAAGTGGTGGCCGAAAAGAATGTGTTTGTTGGTCGGGACGTAGTCCAGGCCATCGTTGTTGAGCACGGCGGGAGTAGCTCGGCGCGCATCGAGTTGCATCACGTTGTTGGCGATGAAGAGGCTGTAGTAGCGGTAGGCGACCAGATAGATGGCCACGGCTGCGACGACGATCCAGAGGGCGTTGATGGGTTCGCCGCGGCGCAAGGCCACGACACTCAACGCACAGGCTCCCAGAACAGCCACGGCAAACCAGGCGAGGTGTTTAACCAGACGGGTTGTCATTGCGTGTCTCCTGCCGATATCCAGTGGATTGCGGCGATTGTTTTTATAGTGTGCCCCGGCTATTCGGAGCCGGCCCAATATCCCTGCAATGGGTCAATAAATAAATCCGTAGTACTACGTAGAACCCCAACTTCTGTGGGAGCAAGGCTGCCCGCGATAGAGTCAATACGGTCTTTCATAAACCGCGGCGCCTGCATCGCGAGCAAGCTTTGCTCCCACATGTCTTGCGCCACAGGTTTTATGCCTCATCCATGGGTTTGGCATATGATGCCGCCATTCGCCTCCCCGCCGAGTCCGGACAGGAGTACAGATGCTGCTCAAACACAAAATCGTCGCCCTCGGGATTTTGCCGCTGGTCCTGGCCATCGCGGTCATCTGCGCCCTGGTGATCTCGCTCAATCGCCAGTTGGGCGATCAACAGGCGCAACTGATCGAAGACAGCATCCTGGCGAGCAAGCGCGCGGAGCTGAAGAATTATGTCGAGATGGCGCAGAGTCTGATCGCCCCGCTGTATGACAACGGTCGGGGAGACGAGCGCGCACAGCAGCAGGTCCTGGAAGAACTGCGCAAGCTCAGCTTCGGCATCAACGGTTACTTTTTCGTGTACGACCGCCAGGGCCGCAGCCTCATGCATGCCCGCCAGTCGGAACTGGTGGGGCAATACCTCTGGGACATGAAGGACCCCCACGGCCTGCCGGTCATCCAGGCATTGCTCAAGAGTGCCGAGTCAGGCGAAGGGTTCCAGCGTTATGCCTGGAACAAACCCTCCTCCGGCCAGGTGACCGACAAGCTGGCCTATGTCGTGATGCTCGATCAATGGGGCTGGATGCTCGGCACCGGGATTTACCTGGAGGACGTCGAACGCGCCACCCAGCAAGCCCGCGACGAAGTTGCCCACGGCATCCACAGCACCATGCAAGCCATCGCCGCGATCGCCTTGGTGGCGGTCCTGCTGGTATTTGCCGGCGGCATGACCCTCAACGTCAGCGAACATCGCCTGGCCGACAAAAAGCTGCAGCGGCTGAATCAGCGCATCGTCAGCTTGCAGGAAGAGGAACGCTCGCGGGTTTCTCGCGAGCTGCACGACGGCATCAGCCAACTGCTGGTGTCGATAAAGTTCCAGTTCGAACTGGCCAGCCATGTGTTGGAGAACGGCCAGGAGAATGGCCTGGGCATCCTCAAGAACGCGACCGATCGGCTAGGCGAAGCCATCGGCGAAATCCGTAGCATCTCCCATGACTTGCGCTCGTCCCTGCTCGATACCCTGGGCCTGCCCGCCGCCATTGGCCAACTCGCGACCGAGTTCCAACAGCGCAGCGGGCTTGAAGTGTCCTACCGAAGCAACGAATTCGATTGCCGCCTGGAAAATGGCGCCCCTGTCTCGCTGTTCCGCATTGCCCAGGAAGCCCTGACCAATATCGAGCGCCATGCCGGGGCGAAAAGTGTCGGCATCACCCTGTTCGGCTCCAGCCAGTCCTTGCGCCTGACGGTGGTGGATGACGGGATGGGCTTCAATGTCCCGCAAGTAGAGCGCGGCCACGCCGGCATCGGCCTGCGCAATATCCGCGAACGGGTCGAGCATTTCGGCGGATGCCTGGAAGTGACCTCGGCACCGGGACGAAGCGAACTGGATATCCTGCTGCCCATGAACCTCTCGGTAACGGAAAACTGATGCGCGCCCCTTCCAACAAGAGCACCTGCCGATGAACCTGCCTCCGGTGATTCGCGTCGCGCTGGTCGACGATCACTCCCTGGTCCGCGACGGCATCAAGGCCCTGCTGTCCGTCATGCCCCGACTGGACGTGGTGGGCGAAGCCGAGAATGGTGCGCAGGCGATCGAAATGGTCGGTCGCAGCCAACCGGACCTGCTGCTGATGGACATCAGCCTCAAGGACATGAACGGGCTCGAGTTGACCCGACTGCTGGGCAAGCAATACCCCAGCCTCAAGATCCTTATCCTCAGCATGTATGACAATTACGAGTACGTGAGCGAATCCGTGCGTTCCGGCGCCAGCGGCTACGTGCTCAAGAACGCGCCGTCGCGGGAAATCATCGCGGCCATCGAAGCCATCATCAGCGGCGGCACGTTCTACAGTGCCGAGATCGCCCAGCGGCTCGCCACCGACCCGAACACCGACAGCGAGCTGACGCCGCGCGAGAGCCAGGTGCTGGCGAAAATGGTCCAGGGCCTGAACAACAAGGAAATGGCCCGCGAGCTGGACATCAGCGTACGCACCGTCGAAACCCATCGCCTGAGCATCCGCCGCAAGCTGAACATCGACAAGCCCGCGGCCCTGGTGAAATACGCGATCGACCACGGGATCATTTCGCGCTAGAGAAACCATTGTGGCGAGGGAGCTTGCTCCATCGCCACAGGGTTATTCATTTCAATCGACGTGATAATAGCCAGGCAACTCAAGATCATCCAACAGACTCGGGCCGCTTGGCGTCCAGCCCAGCAAGGCGCGGGTGTATTCGCTGGACACTGCCATGTTCGCGCCCGCCATGTGGGCGAACCAGCCGAAATGCTCACGCTCCCGGGATTCCACCGGCAACCCCAGGCCACGACCGATCGCCTGGGCAATGTCCTTGAACGGCACAGCCTCGTCGGCGACGGCGTGGTAGACGGACTGCGTCACGCCCTGCTCCAGCGCCAGCCGATAGACCCGTGCGGCGTCCAGCCGATGCACGCCCGACCAGCAGTGGACGCCGTCCCCGAGATAGGCCGAAACGCCCGTCTCCCGGGCCAGGCGAACCAGGATCGGAACGAATCCGTGGTCGCCGAGGCCATGGACCGAGGGTGCCAGGCGCACGGTCGCGCAGCGCACACCACGCTCGACCAGCGCCCGGGCCGCCGTTTCGGATTTACGCGGCGAAGCCGGGCTGGGCACCTCCAGCTCGCTCGCGCCCCGAGTCAAGCCCAACAGGCCGGACGTCACCAGCAAAGGTCGCTCAGACCCCTGCAGCGCGCTGCCCAATACTTCGATTACATGGCGGTCCAACTCAGCGTTCTCGGCAAACCGCGAGAAGTCATGATTGAACGCGGTGTGAATCACCGCATCCGCCGCCGAAGCCGCCCGGTGCAGGACGTCGAGGTCATTCAATGTCCCGCGGACCACCTTCGCGCCGGTCGCGGCCAGTGCGGCAACCTTGTCATCGGAACGGGCCAGGCCGGTGACCTGATAGCCGGCACCGATCAATTCCTGGACCACGGCAGACCCAACCCAGCCCGTGGCACCGGTAACGAATACATGCATGTTTCAAACTCCTGATTAGAACCATCGAGGAACACAGACTCACTTCTGGCGCAGCTCAAGCCGGCTGCCGGCCTTGCATCCCTGGCATCACCAATGCCAGCGCCACGACAAAGGCCAGCATCACCGTAACGGCCCCGCCCAGGTAAACCGCGCCGATCCCCCACGTGCCCGCCAACGCCCCAGCCAACGGGCTGCTCAGCCCCAGGGAAATGTCCAGGAACGCGACATAGGCCCCCATGGCGAGACTGCGGTTCTGCGCTGGCGCGCGCTTCACCGCCTCCACCCCAAAGCCCGGGAAGGCCAGGGAATAGCCGAAGCCGGTGAGCGCTGCGCCCAGATAGGCCACCAGCGCAGTGTCGGCGCCCCAGATCAGCAATTGCCCGACGGCTTCGATCACCACACAGACCAGGGCGACACGCGCGCCGCCGATCTTGTCTGGAAGGTGGCCAAAGAGCAGGCGCGCACCGATGAACGCCAGCCCGAACGCGGTGAACGCCAGAGAGGCATTGCCCCAATCCCTGGCCGCAAACAACAGCGCGATAAAAGCCGTGATGACACCGAAGCCAACGCTGCAAAACGCCAACCCCATGCCCGGCACCCACACCGCGCCCAACACCTTGTAGAACGGTGCCCGCCGGGTCGCCGTAGGGGCGACAGCCCGGACACCCGCGACAATCGCCAGCGCCAGCAGCGGGATGAAAATCGTCGCGACGGCAATGCCGGTGAACCCCCAGCCGCTATTCAGCGCCACGCCGAGCGGAGCGCCCAGGGCATAGGCGCCGTACATGGCAATACCATTCCAGGCCATGACCTTGCCGGCATGCTGCGCGCCGACCAGGCCGATGCCCCAACCCAACGCGCCGGTGACGATCAGGCTTTCACCCAGGGCCAACAGGACACGACCGCCCAGCAAGAGCCAGACCGACGTGACAGGCGTAGCAACGAACGCCAAGGACAGCAGATAAACCAACCCGGAAACCGCCGCCGTCACCAGGCCGACCATGACGGCGCGCTTGCCTCCGCGCATGTCAGCGAAGTTGCCGGCCCAGGCGCGTGACAACAGCGCCGCGGCAAATTGTGCGCCGACCACCAGGCCGATGACCAGCGTACCCATGCCTAGCGTGTCATGCAGGTGCAGGGGCAAGACCGGCAATTGCATGCCCAGGGTCAGAAAACCGATGAATACCGTCAGCGTGAGTGGCAACAGCTTGAGCACCGGCTTGACGTCAGCGCTTGCCTGAGGCGCCAAGGAGGCGCCCTGATGAACGTTTTTTTGAGTCATAACCCTACTCACAGAAAGGATGCGATGTGACGTTGAACGTTGTCTGTGGAGCCGACTAGAATGCGATCAATTCGTCGCATTCAAGATACGAACAATCCGTCGCATTTCCTATTCGCATTCCCTTCCGAGGCTCATGCCCGTATGTCCGAACGCTCAAGCCCGCAGATTTCCTCACGCAAACAGCCGCAACAGGCACGCTCCACCGAGCTCGTCGCCGCCGTTCTGGAGGCGGCTGTTCAGGTTCTGGCGACCCAGGGCGCGGCACGTTTCACGGTGGCCCGAGTTGCCGAGCGAGCTGGCGTGAGCGTCGGCTCGGTGTATCAGTACTTCCCGAACAAAGCGGCGATCCTGTTCCGCCTGCAAAGTGATGAATGGCGACAAACCAGCGATATGCTGCGCGAGATCCTTGAAGACAGCCGCCAGCCGCCCTTCGAGCGGCTGCGCAGCCTCGTGCGGGCGTTCATCCAGTCCGAATGCGACGAGGCCCAGATACGCGTCGCGCTCAACGACGCCGCACCGCTCTACCGCGACGCCCCCGAACACCAGGCCGCGCGGATGTCGGTGCAACAGTCGGTGGACGCCTTCATGCTGCAAGCACTGCCTGCCGTCCCGGCACAGGCCCGCGCCCTGGCAGGTGACCTGGTGATCACGACGCTCAGTACCGTGGGCAAGCGATTTTCATCCGCGCCTCGCTCTCCTGTGGAAGTTGCCGTCTATAGCGATGCCATGGCCGATATGTTCTGCGCCTACCTGGAAAGCCTGCAGCGACAGCCCCCCGAGACGACGCTCAGCTGACTGTTCACGATCAACACCGCAGTGACAGCGAGCAGGCGCTTTCACTACACTCCCCGGTCTTGTTCCCTTCCGTTGCGAGACGTCCAATCACTATGAAAAACATAACAAGCTCGATGACGCTCTGTGGCCTGTTGGTGCTCTCCGGCAGCGCCCTGGCCGAGCCGGCACCTTCGCTGCTGGACCAGGTCCTGCAACGCGGCGAACTGAAGGTGTGCACCACTGGCGACTACAAGCCCTATACCTTTAAAACCGAGGCGGGCGAATACGAAGGCATCGACATCGATATGGCGCGCTCGCTGGCCGCCAGCCTGGGCGTCAAGGTGCAATGGGTGCAGACCACCTGGAAAACCCTGATGCCGGATATGGTTGCCGGTCAATGCGACATCGGCATGGGTGGGATTTCGGTGACGCTGGAACGCCAGAAGAAAGCTTATTTCAGTGACACCCTGGACGTGGATGGCAAGATCCCGCTGGTGCGTTGCGAAGACAAGGAGCGCTACCAGACCCTCGAACAGATGAACCAGCCTTCGGTACGCCTTGTGGAGCCGGCCGGCGGCACCAACGAAGCCTTCGTCCGGGCGTTCCTGCCCAACGGCCAGCTCAGTTTCCACGACAACGTGACCATCTTCCAGCAACTGCTGGACAAGAAAGCCGACGTGATGATTACCGACGCGTCAGAAGCGCTCTACCAGCAAAAACTCAAGCCCGGCCTGTGCGCGGTCAACCCGACCCGCTACCTGCAATATGGCGAGAAGGCCTACCTGCTGCCTCGGGATGACGCCACCTGGAAGATGTACGTCGATCAGTGGCTGCACCTGAGCAAGGCCAATGGCAGCTACCAGAAAGTGATTGGGCAGTGGTTGGCCGTCCCGGCCGCCCAATAACCGTTCGCTGACAAAACAAAAAAACATGTGGGAGCGAGCTTGCTCGCGATGGCGCCACGTCTGCCGCATTGATGTTGGCTGACGCACCGCTATCGCGAGCAAGCTCGCTCCCACACAGGGTTGGGCCTGTTCAGGACTGACCGCTTTACGTCACTGCGCCGCCCGCACCTTGGCGATCTCCTCGTACATCATCTTCACCAGCTCGCCATCCAGGGATTTGGCGAACTTGTCGATCACCGGTTGCACGCGCTCACGAAAGCGATCTTTCTCGGCTGGGGTGATCTCATTCACGGTCATCGCGCCGGCCAACGTCACCTTGGCCTTGTCCATGCCCGCCGCCGTGACTTCACGCTGGAATGTTTGCGCTTCGGCCGCGGCCGCGCGAATCATTGCCTTTTCGTCGTCGTTAAGGCGGTTCCAGGTTTTCTGGCTGATGATCAACGACTGCGGGTTGAAGATGTGGCCCGTGACGGAGAGATACTTCTGCACCTCGTAGAACTTGTTGCCCTCGATCACGGTGAACGGGTTTTCCTGACCGTCGATGGTGTGTTGCTCAAGACCCGTGTAGACCTCGGGGAACGCCATCGGCACCGGGTTGGCGCCCAGGGCGGAGAAGGTCTCCAGGTAGATCGGCGACTGGATGACGCGAATCTTCAAGCCCTGCATGTCCTCAAGCTTGGTCACCGGGTGCTTGCTGTTGGTCAGGTTACGGAAACCCAGGTCCCAATAACCCAGCCCTACCAGCCCCTTGCTATCCAGTTGCGCCGCCAGTTTCTGCCCGACCGGCCCATCGATCACCGCATGGGCTTCCTCGACGTTGTTGAACAGGAACGGGAAATCGAGCATGGCATAATCCGGTGCCTGGGCGGCCAGGATGCCGGAGTTGAGCACGGTGATGTCCAGCGTGCCGCCCTGCAACGCCGACACCGTTTGCACGTCGCCGCCTAGCGTACCGCCGGGGAACAGGCGGACCTTGATCTTGCCACCGCTCTTTTCGCTGAGCAGGTCGGCGAACTTCTGCGCGCCCTGCCCTTGTGGATGCTCCTTGACGTTCTGGAACGCGAATCGCAGGGTACGTTCGCGGATTTCATCGGCGTGGCTGACCACGCTACCCAGCAGCAGTCCCGTTGCGCACGCCCCGGCCAACAGGGTTTTCATCAGTTGTCCCATGTCACTCTCCGATCATTATTGTTTTTAAGTCGAGCTACTACGGCTTGCACCGGCATTAACCGGTGAAGAATTTCAGGGGTCCCAGGACCAGTTGCGGGAACAGGACCAGCAGGAACAGCACCGCCAGTTGCGCTAGCAGGAACGGCCACACGCCACGAACGATTTCTTCGATATTGAGCTTGGAAACCCCGCTCACCACGTTGAGCACAGTGCCCACGGGCGGGGTAATCAGGCCGATGGCGGTGTTGATCAGGAACAACACGCCGAAGTAAACCGGGTCGATGCCCGACTGGGTGATCGCCGGCATCAGCACCGGTGTGAGGATGAGGATGCTCGGCGTCATGTCCATGACCGTACCGACCAGGATGATCATCAGCATGATCACTACCAACAGCAGGGTCGGGCTATCCATGAACGGCTCGAGCACCGCCGCCAATTGGCCTGGCAAGTCGGCAATGGTCACCAGCCAGGAAGAAACCATGGCGGCGGCGACCAGCAGCATCACCACCGAGGTGGTCTTGGCCGAGGACAGGATCACCTCGTACAACTGGCTGACTTTCATTTCCCGGTAGATCACCAGGGACACGAATAGCGAATAGACCGCCGCCACCACTGCCGCTTCCGTCGGGGTGAAAATGCCGAACTTGAGGCCGAAAATAATGATGATCGGCAAGCCCATGGCCCAGCTGCCCTCAACCAATGCCCGCAGGACCTCGGCACGGGATTGCTTGGGTGGCGTCTCGACATTCTCGCTGCGGGAAACGAACCACCAGGCAATGGCGAGCGCCGCTCCGAGCATGATCCCCGGCACGATGCCGGCCAGGAACAACTTGGAAATCGACACCCCGGACGCCACGCCAAAGACAATGAAGCCAATGCTCGGCGGAATGATCGGCGCGATAATGCCACCGGCGGCAATCAAACCCGCCGAGCGTGCCCGGTTATGCCCGGCCAGCACCATCATCGGTACCAACAAGGCCGCCAGTGCCGCCGCATCGGCCACGGCCGAACCGGAGAGCGACGCCAGCAGGCAGGACGCGATGATCGCCACGTAACCGAGACCACCGCGCTTGTGCCCCACCAGCGCCATGGCAATGTTGACGATGCGTTTGGACAAGCCACCGACGTTCATGATCTCGCCGGCCAGCATGAAGAACGGCACGGCCATCAGTGGGAAGCTGTCCGCCCCGTTGAGCAGGTTCTGGGCAATGATTTGCGCGTCGAACAGATCCAGGTAGAACATCAACGCCACACTGACCACCAGCAAGGCAAACGCGATGGGCATGCCCAGTGCCATGCTGCCAATCAAGGACCCGAGGAAAATAACCAGTGTCATGGGCGGGTACTCTTGATGGGGTCAGGGGTGATGGAGTTAGGGGTGATCACCTCGGCGTCGTTGTCCTTGACCATCACCAACTCGTCGTCGCCCAGCTTGCCGGACAGCGCCAGGTAGAGCTCGTAGAGCAGGATCGCTGCGGCACTGGCGCCAAACACCAGGCCGGCCCCATAAAACAGCGCCATGGACAATCCTGACGCCGGGGCAACTACATTCAGGTTGATCGCGGCCTGTTGCCAACTGCCACTGAAAATCAGCCAGCAGATGTACAACATCAAAAGATGACTGATGACCAGGCATATACGCTTGCCGGCCGGCGGCAAGCGCTTGACCAGGCTGTCCATGCCCAGGTGAGCACGGTCCTTGAGCGCCACCAGGGCACCGAGAAATATCATCCAGACGAAGAACCAGCGCGACAGCTCCTCCGACACACTGATGCCAGAGTTGAAGGCATAACGCAGCACCACATTGCCGAACACCAGCACGATCATCGCGACCATGCACAACACAATCAGTAGCTTGAGCAGCTTGAAATACAGATCGACGATTTTTGTCATCTTGAAGAACTCCGAGGCTTGTCGAGCGCCGACATCCCATTGGCGCGATAAGACCGCAAACAGCGTGGGCCGCTAGCGGATCGAACCTGAGAGGCTGGAAGGTGCTTCCGGATTGGAACAACGGATCAAGGGAAAGGCGTGTGGCGCTCGCAGACGAGTAGGCATGGAGTATTCCTCTATTTTTATTATGGTCTTGGCCTCGTAGGGCAAGACGGGTTGCCGATAAAATGTACCACCCGGTTAGTTTGGTCAATAACCCCGACAGGCGTACAACACAAAGCGTGCGATTATCGGTCGCCATGAGAGGACGACTTACGCCTCTTGGATGTGAGTGGGACCGTTCTACGCAACTTACCGATTACAAGTAACGACTCCGCCTAGTGGGCCATTGCGAGTGGAACCATTCTTTTGGCTTATTAGTATAAAAGCTAAAATTAAATTGAACTTTTTTACAGATAGCCAACTTCAACTCCAACTAACCAAGTAAAAACCGTTATTTCAGACGACTTACAGGCGCCATTCCAATGACACCCCCGCACCGGCCAAGCGAGAAATTAGGCGCCAAAAAAACATCGGCACCACCGTCCCAATTCTGAACAGGCCATTAAATCGGCATCTAAATAATAAAAAATCTTTTTATATCAACAAGTAACAGAAGTTATAGCGCATCTTTAAGACACCTCTACCCGACCACTAAACAACCCTCAGGAAAATTATTAATAAACTTCCGCATATAAATCTTTGCGCTCATGATTTTTGATGCTAATAATCTGCCGCCCCGAACTTCAAGATGCCACTGCGTCACTTCCTGTGTACGTCAAACCGCTGTCTGACAACGGGTCACTACTCAACTTAAATCGCTTGCTTTCTCGAATGCCTCATCGCGTCCGGGCGAGCTGCTGTGCGGCGCAGCAAACTGCGCGAGGAAGGGCGTCATCGCAACTAATCATCCACGAATCAAGATCCTTTCGATCTTCGGTACCCGTCCGGAAGCCATCAAGATGGCCCCCTTGGTCAAGGCCCTCGCCGCCGAACCGGGCATTGAGTCACTGATCTGTGTCACCGGCCAGCATCAGAGCATGCTCAAGCAGGTCCTGGATCTGTTCGACCTCAAGGCCGATTTCACCCTCGACGTGATGACGCCGCACCAGACGCTCAACTCCCTGACTGCCGCGCTGTACGCAGCCATCGACCCGGTGCTGGAACAGACCCGGCCGGATCGGGTGTTGGTCCACGGCGATACCACTTCGGCCATGGTCGCGTCGATGGCCGCTTTCCATCGACGCATCCCTGTCGGCCATGTGGAAGCCGGCCTGCGCACCGGCGACATCTACAGCCCTTGGCCGGAAGAAATGAACCGCCGCTGCATCGACCTCAGCGCCGACCTGCTGTTCGCACCTACCGAACAATCGCGTGACAACTTGCTGGGCGAACGTCTGCAAGGCCGTTGCCTGGTGACCGGCAACACCGTGATCGACGCGCTGCAACTGACGGCCCGACGCATCAATGACGATGCCCGGTTGCGTGACGAACTGGATCAACAGTTCCCATACCTGCAAACCGGACGCAAGCTGCTGCTGGTGACCGGCCACCGCCGAGAAAACTTCGGCGAGGGCTTCCTGGACATCTGCAAGGCCTTGCGTCACCTGGCCCAGCGACCGGATATCCAGATCGTCTACCCGGTGCACCTCAACCCCAACGTACTAGGCCCGGTGACCGAACAGCTGGGCGATCTGCTCAATGTGCATTTGATCAAGCCGCTGGACTACCTGGCCTTCGTACGCTTGATGCAACACGCCCATGTCATCCTCACCGACTCCGGTGGCGTGCAGGAAGAAGCGCCGTCGCTGGGCAAACCGGTGCTGGTGATGCGCGATGTCACTGAACGCCCTGAAGCAGTAGCGGCGGGCACGGTGCGCCTGGTCGGCACCTCGCCGGCATCGATCATCGCTGGCGTGGACGCATTGTTCGACGATGACGCGTTGTGGCGCCGCGCCTCACAAGCCGCCAACCCCTATGGCGACGGCAATGCCAGCCAACGCATCGTCGATACCCTGATGGGGCGCCCGGTCGACGACTTCGTCGTGGCCCAACCGCCTGCACAGCAGCCGGTCGCTCCATCACTGTCCGAGCCGCGTGAGTTGCTCGCCGATTTCAACTGACCACCGTTATTCCTCTTATCAGATCGAGACTTGCCTGAATGAAGCCTTCCGTTGCCATCCCTACGGGTGCGCTCAGCGCCCTTGCCTGCGGCTTGAGCCTGCTCGCGCTCATGCCGACCTTTGCCCTGGCTGCGGACAGCCCGCTGACCCAGGCTATTCATCGACTCAACGCCGATACCCGCCAGACACGTGAAGTGCGCTTGAGCGACCTGGGTATCACTGCGCCGATCCTCTTGAGCGCCAGCGACGCCCGCCGCGAACTCTACCTGCCAGTGCCCGCCGGCGTTGCCCTCGATGACGCAACCTTGCAACTGGATGCCAGCTACCTCAATGGCGAAGGCGGTCGCAACACCCTGCTGCTGTCCCTCGATGGTTACCCGGTGCGCGCCGAAGGGCTCAGCGAGGCACAAGGCGATGCCAGCGCCACACTCGGCGTCGACAAGGCCGCGCGTGACAACGGCCTGGTGCGCCTGGGCGTTGCCTGGTCCTCGGTGGTGTCTCGACCGTTGTGCGAAGACGATCGGGTCATCGGCAACGTGCTGCGCATCCAACCCGAGACACGCCTGAACTACAGCTACGACGCCAGTCAGTTACGCGACGTTGGTACGGCTTGGACGGCCCTGCCCGGTGAACCCGGCATCCTCGTCGCCCCCGGTTCGTTGTCCGCTGCCAGCTACGATTCGGCCTGGCGCCTGGGCGTGGCACTGGAGCGCATCGGCAAACACAGCCGCATCCTGCCCTTCCCTGTCGTGCAGGACAGCGTGGACCTGAGCAGCCTGCGCATTCCTGCCGAGTTATTGAGCATTCCAGCCTTCGCCAGCCTCAACGGCAAAGGCCCGCACACCTTGGCCAACCCGGCCGAGATCGGCGCACTGCTGGTGTTGGGCCAGACCTCGAACGTACAGGCAGACCTGGCGATCAACGACCCGGAACTGCTCAAGGCCATCAACCAGTCCCTGGACGCCTTGCAAAACCAGGTCCAGGGCCTCGACACAACGGCAGCCAGCGCGCTGACCCAATGGCGCGAACAGCACGTCAACGCAGCGCTGGCGAGCGCCGGCACCGACAACGTAAGCCTGGCGCTGCTCGGCACTCGCCCGGTCCTGATGATCGCCCCGCAATCCACCGGCAAAGCCTTGTCGCTGCTCGGTTCGGCGTGGAGCAAACTGGCGAAAAGTCGCCAATTGACCGTGAGCGAAGCGCAAACACCGTTGAGCGACGATGGCCGTGTAGCCCTGTCGCGACTGGGCGGCGCCCCTGGCAACTTCGACGTGGCCTCGCGATTCGACTGGAGCACTTCGTTCCCTCTGGGCAGCGTGGCTTACGACGGTCGCCTGCCGGTCACGGCCGTGGTGAACGTCTCCGCAGCCCCGGGGGCTTCCGCTACAGCACCGGTGGCCTCGCTGTTTTTCAATGATTTCCTGATCGGCGCGCAGCAACTGACTACCGATGGTGAGCCACAGCGCATCCAGGCCCACATCCCACGCTACGCCCTGGGCTCGAAGAACACCTTGCGCGTGTCGTTCCAGCGCCAGCCGGTCAGCGACCGCTGCCTGGAAACGCCGCAAGCCTTCCCGGTATCGGTCCTGCCGACCAGCCACATCGTCCTGGAAAAAACCTCGCTGGACGACGACTTCTCCGGCATGGCCGCACGCTTCGCCGTGGACACCCAGATCCTGGTTCCCCAGGCCTACCTCGACCAACCGGCCAGCAGCCTGACGCGGGTCATTTCGGTGGCCGATACCAGCGGCGTATCGCCGCTGCGCGCGCAGCTCAAGGTCAGCGCTGATCCGAAAGCCGTCGTCAGCCCGGACAAAGCCTTCCTGGCCTTCGAGTTGCCGCTCAAGGACAGCCAGGAATCGGTCCAGGTCGACGAGCAAGGTCGCCTGCGCATCAACCACAAGGACCAGGTGTTGCTGGACGTACAACCCCTCAACCAATTGGCCTCGCTGCAAGTGGTGCAGACCGCAGGCCAGCACGGCCTGGTCTACCGGGCCCTGGGCAACCAGCCGCCAAGCCTGGCCAAGCCGATTGTGCTGACCCGTGGCGACGTGGCGATTCTGGGCAACAACGGGGCCGTGGCGATCTTCGATACCCAAGACCCAAGCGGTAGCCTGCTGATCGGCAGCGAAGAACCCAAGGGCCTGGACGCCTGGCGTAAACCTTCGCTGCTCTGGTTGATTCCAGGCGCCATTATCCTGTTCCTCCTCTTGTTGCTGGCAGGCCGTAGCGCCCGTCGCAATCGCCAGTAACGGTACCCTTCGATGACGTCGATTTATTGGCCCTATTGGCTGGCCCATTACTACAACTACCTGGAGATCGCGACCATCGTGGTCGCGGTGCTGATCCTGATCTCCAGCCTGGACGATCTGATCGTTGACGTGTGGTACTGGTCTCGTCGCCTGTACCGCAAGTTCACCGTGGACCGCCGCTACCGGCCGCTGACCGTCGAGCAATTGTTGGCCCGGGACGAACAGCCCCTGGCGATCATGGTGCCGGCCTGGCTGGAATACGACGTCATCGCGCCGATGATCGAGAACATGGTGTCGACACTCGACTACCAGAACTACGTGGTGTTCGTCGGTACGTACATCAACGACCAGCGCACCATCGACGAAGTCGAGCGGATGCGCAGACGCTACAAACAACTGCACCGCGTGGAAGTGCCCCATGCCGGGCCGACCTGCAAGGCCGACTGCTTGAACTGGGTGATCCAGGCGATTTTCCTGCATGAGAAAACCCATGGCATGACCTTCGCCGGCGTCGTCCTGCACGACAGCGAGGACGTGCTGCATCCGCTGGAACTGCGTCTGTTCAACTACCTGTTGCCGCGCAAGGACATGATCCAGTTGCCCGTGGTGTCGCTGGAGCGCAACTGGTACGAATGGGTGGCGGGCGTCTACATGGACGAGTTCGCCGAATGGCACGGCAAGGACCTGGTGGTGCGTGAAAGCATGACCGATACCGTACCCTCGGCCGGCGTCGGAACCTGCTTTTCCCATCGCGCCCTGCGGGTGCTGGCCGGTGAAACCGAAAACCAGCCGTTCAACACCGACAGCCTCACCGAGGACTATGACGTTGGCGCGCGCTTGGCCAAGGTTGGCATGAATGCGATCTTCGTACGTTTCCCGGTGCAGTTCCGGGTGCTGCGCAAATCCTGGTTTCGCAAACCCTACGAATCGACCCTGACCATGCCATTGTGCGTGCGCGAGTTCTTCCCGGACACGTTCCGCACCGCCTTCCGGCAGAAGGCACGCTGGACCCTGGGCATCGGCTTGCAAGGCTGGGAGCAGATGGGTTGGAACGGCTCGCTGGCCAACCGATACCTGCTGTTTCGCGACCGCAAGGGCGTGGTGACGGCGTTCGTGAGCATTATTGCCTACGTTATTCTGGTGCAACTGCTGGGCTTGATCGTCCTGCGCCACAGCGGCTTATGGGACGTCACCTTCCCTACGCCGTTTGAAAGCAATGACCTGATCAAATACCTGCTGCTGGCCAACGGCGTCGCCTTGGTCTGGCGAATCCTGCACCGTTATTACTTCACCGCCGTGCTGTACGGCTGGCAGCATGGCTTGCTGTCCATGCCGCGCATGCTGGTGGGCAACTTCGTCAACTTCATGGCCGCTTCCCGGGCCTGGCGCATGTTCCTGGTGGGCAAGGTGATGAATCGCAAGCTGGTCTGGGACAAGACCATGCACGATTTTCCTTCCACCGACCTGGTCGCCATCGCGCCGCGCCGCCTGGGCAGCGTGTTGCTGTCCTGGCAGGCTATCACCGACACGGCCCTGCAAAGCGCCCTCCACGAACAACAGTCGCGCAACGTGCCTTTGGGGCGAATTCTGCTCAATAACGGGTGGCTGGACGATGAAACCCTGGCCGAAGCCATCGCGTTCCAGAATGACCTGCCACGGGTCTTTGATGTCGCCGAGAAAGCCGCTGCCTCGACGTCCCCGCTGAGCCCCGAGTTTGCCTTGCGCTGGCGGGTCGTGCCTCTGGGCCCCAACAGCGAAGGCCGCGAACAGATCGCCGTCGCCAACCCCTTGCCCGATGAAGGCCTGCAACAGGTCAGCGCCGCGCTGGGTAGCGAGCCGGTGCAACTGATTGCCCGGGAAAGCGAAATTCTCGCGCTGTTGCGCAAGCTGCCTGCGCGCAACGGTCATGCCGTACCCAATGCCCGGGCGCCGCTGTTGGGCGACCTGCTGATCGAAATGGGCCTGCTCGATCGCGACGAATTCAGTCGCGTCATGCTCCAGTACCGGCCGCAACACCACGGCCGCATCGGCGATTACCTGGTCGACAGCGGCGTGCTGCCACGTTCGACGATCGAACAGGTCGTGGCCCGTCAGCACAATCTCTACCCAACGGAGCTCCCGGCATGAACCGCCCCTTCCTGACCCTTTTGGCCACGGGGCTGAGCCTGATACCAGCGTTTGCGCTTGCCGAAACGTTGCCGCTGCCACTGTCCGGGCCGGCCTATACCGCCGCCAACGAAGCCTACAGCGCCTACGAACGCAAGGACTACGACCTGGCCATTACCAAGGCACGCGAAGCCCTGCGCCAGCGTGCCGACGTGACGCGCCTGAACACCCTGATCGAGTTGGCCGAGCGGGACAAGAAACTGCGCGACCAACCCCAGCCCCTGGCAGCGTCTCGCCCCGCCAGCGCAGCACCGGGTTTCGTCGCCGCGTCCCAGGGGTTCAAGGCCTATGACCGCGAACAATTCGACCTGGCCGCGCAATCGGCCCGCAAGGCCGTCACCCAGGCACCCCGGCGCCGTGAATATCGCCTGTTGCTGATCGACGCCTTGCAGCGCCAGCAACACTTGGAAGAAGCCGACCTAGCCACCACCGATGCCCTTGGTGTCTTTGCCAACGACAACACGTTGTTGATGCGCCGCAAAGCCATTCGCCGCCAACTCGCGGTACCGCTGGCGACCCAGGGCTATCGCGCCCTGGAGCAAGGCAACACAGTCCTGGCCGTGGACCAGGCGCGCAAAGCCGTGGCCTGGGCACCAGAGATCGCCGCCAACCAGCAACTGCTCATCAGTGCCCTGCTCGCGGCGAAGGCTGACGTGAGTGCCGAACAGGCCGCTTCTGCCGCACTGGCGCTGGACGATCACCAAGCCGCGCCGTGGATCCTGCGCAGCTTTGCCCGTAACCGCCAGGGCAAGACGCAGGCGGCCCAGGACGATCTTCACCAAGCGCAGAGCCTTGCGGGCCTGTCGGTCGGGGAAGCTCGTGACATCCGCTTCGCACAGGCCCAATCCTCACCACCTGTGCTGCTATGCCAGGAGAGCACCTACGGTCTGACCTGCTCCATCTCGCCGGGCAACACCGGCGGGCAGGCTCCGGTGAGCGATCTGCAGCTAGCTTATGACTGGGTTCGAGCCGGCGACGACGAATCAGCCCATGCCGCGTTCCGCAAGGCGGACGCCACCGCGCGATTGGCACCGGCACCCGCCCAGGACGCTGCCTACAACGCCATGCGAGTCCATGAAGACGACGAAGCCGTGGCGTACTTCAAGCGCGTCATCGATGGGCAAAAAACCGCTGAGACGCCCTTGTCCCCGCAACAGCTTGTCGATACCCGTCGCACCGTGGGCGATGTATCACGCAGACTCGGCCTGACCAGCACCACCAGCTATCGCGGCAGCAGTTCCAGTGGCCTGAGCGCCGCCCCGGGCACCAGCAGCAGCGGCAGCGAAAGCAATGACCTGCTGCAAAACAGCACCGAACTGTCGTGGCGTCCGCTGGGCTATCGCAATGGCCGCTTTGTCGAACTCTACGGTCGCATCACTGACACCCTGTGGAGCAAGAACAGCGAATCGGACACGGGCGCGGATGCCTTGCAAGGCGCTCTCGGCGTGCGGGTCAAGCCCTTCAGTTCGGTCAACATCATGGCGGCCCTTGAACGGACCTTCCCGCTGGGCTCTTCCAATGTCGACGGCGACTGGCTGGTGCGACTGGGCTACGGTTCGAGCATCGGCACCGATCTGCGGGTCGATGTGCCGAGCTGGTGGACCTCGCAGCTGTACGCCGAGGTCGGCCACTACATCAACGACTCGCGAGACTACTTCAACAGCGAATGGCAAGTGGGCCGCAGCTATGCCATCGGCGGAACCGGCTCGCGCTGGGTGACCTTCCCCCATGTCGTCGCGGCGATCGACTACGATTCCAAGATGAAGAGCGAAGCCGGCGGCGGCTTTTCTTCCGGCGACGCCGGGGGGATCGGGATAGGAAACAACGTACGTTACTGGTTCCGGGAAGACGCCTACAACGCGCCACGCTCCTATGTGGACCTGTCCCTGCAATACCGGGCCAGGGTGTTTGGCGAGGATCGCGCCAAAGGCGTGTTCGCGCGCCTGACCTACTCCTATTGAGGACGCTGGTGGGATATTCGGTTCGTCGGTACGAAAAGCGGCTCGCCTTGCCGAGCCGCGACTACACTGCATCCAGAAGGGACTTGTTTGAATAGCTTCGCAAAGTTCGTCAATCGCAAGACCGTCGCGGCGCTGTTACTGGCCGCGCTCCTCGGCGCAGGTACAGGGACGTACTACATAATGACCACCACGACACCGAACATCGTCGGCATCGTCTGGCAGCCGGACAACCAGACCGTCGGCATCAGCGGCAATTGGGAAAAACTGGGGGTGCACGAGTTGCTCGTGCAATGGACGGTGGTGGACGACCAGGCCTTCGTGCCCGGCACCGGCCTGCCCAGCGTACCGGTACTGCCGGACTGGGCGCGCATCGCCAGGACGCCCTGGGCCCAGGATGTCATCCTCGGGCTGGCCGGCTATTTCAGCGAGAACCGCTCACGAGAAAACATCGAGCAACTGGCCGCGCTGTCGGAGCGCATTGCCGGGTTGCCAACGCCATTGCATGTCACCGGTTGGTACTTTCCGGCTGAGGTCGACCCCAGCTGGTCGGGCGCCACGGAGCTGCCGGCGTTGCTGGCCAAGCTGCCGCGCCCGCTGTGGATCAGCGTCTACGACGGCGCCAACATCGGCCCCGCCGCTACCGCAGACTGGCTCAAGCAATGGTTGCCGAACGACATCGGTGTGTTCTTCCAGGACGGCGTTGGCGTCTATGCCCGCACCGCCCCGGTTGCCCGAAGCTACGCCGATGCCCTGCGTGACCGGCTTGGCAAGGATCGCGTGCGGATCATCGTCGAAGCCTTTCGCCCCAAATACGGCGGTGGTTTCCGCTCCGCCACGGTCGACGAGCTCAAGCCACAATTGGCGGCCTATGCAGGCTATCCGCTCTACCTGTTCGACGGGCCGCACTACATGACACCAACCTTGGTGGACCAGTTGAAACAAGCCCTGGCCCTGCCTTGATCAGGACTTAAAGCCATCCGCTTGCCCCCGCTAACTGAGTTTGTATCGGTCTGTATCTGAAATGCGGACCGATACAAAACAATGCATCTCGCCCTCTCCTGGCACACATCGTCGATACATCCGCGCGTTGAACTGTGATCACCGGACAGCAACACATTCGCTGCCACGGACCCACTCAATCAAGCGCAAGGAGAATCACCATGTTCAATTTCTCGAAAGTATCGTCCCTGGCTATCGCCCTGACATTGGTTGGCGGTGTCGGCCTGGCCAATGTCGCCTCGGCCACCGCAGCCAGTGCATCGATTCACAACCAGGCGCAACAGCTGGCTGAAGGCGGCTCCGATCGCTTGCTCGAGAACCGTGTGGCTGAAGGTGGCGCTGATCGGCTGCAGGAGTTGCGTGAACGCAGCGCGGTGTGAAGCGCTTTTGTGGCAATGGCGCTTACTCTCGCTCGATTCTGTAGGAGCTGGCGAAGCCTGCGATCTTTTGATCTTGAGCTTTCGACTCAATGAGCAATGGAAAGATCGCAGCCTCGCTTCGCTCGTCAGCTCCGACAGTGCATCCTCGCTGCGAGTGCCTGACAGGGCGGCTCAGGGCTTGATGTTCTTCAGCTCATTGAGCAACGCGAGCAGTTGCTGCATCTTTTCCTCGCCGAACTGTTCTTCGATCCGTCGATAGTTGCTTTCCATGCCCTCGCTCATGGACACGAAACACTGCTGGCCGCGCTCGGTCAGCCCGACAAAGACCCGTCGCTGATCCTGGCTGGACTTCTGCCGCCGCACCAAGCCGTCACGCTCCAGGCGACTGAGCACACCGGTCATGCTCGGCTTGAGGATGCACGCCTGGTGAGCGAGCTGATGGCTTTCCAGCTCCCCTTGCTGATGCAGGATACGGATCACCCGCCATTGCTGTTCCGTGAGGTCATGCTGGTTCAGCGCCGGTCGAAAAAAGCCATCGCCGCTTCGCGGGCTTGCAACAGCGTCAGGGTCAATGAGGGTCTGGGGTTGGCCATGTTCGAACTGTGTGGATGGGCGAGTCGGCAGCTTAGTTGGGCCGCCTGGCTGCTGCAAGAAGCATGGCCGCGCTATGTCACTGTGGAAGGGGATTCTGTGGGAGCAAAGCTTGCTCCCACAGAATCCCTCTCGCCACTATTCAGCGCAACCCCGATTGCCGCTGGCGATACTCCCCCGGCGTGAGCTGGGCGTAACGCTGGAAAAACCGACTGAAATACGCCGGGTCCTTGAACCCGAGCTGGTAGCAGATTTCATTGGCCGAGCTGCCGGTGAACAACAACAGGCGCTTGGCCTCCTGCATCAGCCGCTCCATGATCAGGCGTTTGGAAGGCAGGTCGGCGATGCGTCGGCACACATCATTGAGGCGCGCCTCGGTCACGCCGATGCCTTCGGCGTAGCGCGACAACGGCCAATGCTGCAGGTAGTGGGCCTCGATCAACTCGTTGAAGCGGTGAAAGATCTTCAGGTCTTCATGCCGGGCCGGCCTGGCCTCCAGGGAGTTGGAACACAACCGTAGCAGGCTGATCATGATCAGCCGCGTCAAAGCGTCCAGTGCTGCGCTGCGCCCCGGGCGCCCGGCCGTCACCTCCTCGCTCAACTCCTCGAACAGGTACTCCAGGCGCCGCACCTCCCCCGCCTGCCCGGGCCCCAGTTGCGCCAGCGCTACGCAGGCTGCCGGCATCTGCACGCCCGCCGGCGCCAGGCTCGGGTCGGCGTCGATCAACTGCCACACCAATTGCTGGCGCACCGTCAGCACATGCCCGTCACTGTCGGCCTCGGTCACGAAGGAATGGGGAATGGTCGGCGGTGTGAGGAAGAACATCGGGCCGGATTCGACGTACTGCTGGTCATCGAGATACACGCGCACGGTGCCGCTCTTGACGTAATGCACCTGGAAGAACCGGTCGTGGCGATGAACCGGCATGTTGCGACCGAAAAAATCCGCCAGGTTGGCGAGTCGGTCGTAATGCACTTCCGCGTCGCTATAGCGCTGGTCGTACACCTGACCAATGTTGATGTTGGGGATCGGCTGACGGTCAGTCATCACGCAGTACTCGTTTTCTTATTCTGGTCCAGGCACCTGCCGCAGCCATCCTGCACCGAATCCGGCAAGGCAACCAGTGCCCGTTCATTCTGTCACGCTTGACGATAGTTAACATCTTAATTATAACTGTTAACACATTAACAATAACCGCAGAGCCCTCACCCCTCTGCATCGCCAGGAGACAAGCATGAGCCGTGCCCTGCATGACGTCGCGACCGGCACCCTGTTCGGGGTCGCGCTGAACTACCAGGGGCTGCTGAAACAGCGCCTCGCCGAGTTCGAGCAACCGCCCTACCAGAAACCGCCGCTCAAGCCCGTGCTGTTCATCAAGACCCCTAACACCCGCAACTGGCACGGTGCCGAGGTGTTTCACCCCGGTCGCGGCGAAACACTGCAACCAGGGCCGGCGCTGGGCGTGGTCATGGGCAAGTCGGCCAGTCGCGTCAGCGCCGCCGAAGCCCTGGACTACGTGGCCGGCTACACCATCGTCAATGAATTCAGCCTCCCGGAAGACAGCTATTACCGCCCCGCCGTCAAGGCCAAGTGCCGGGACGGCTTCTGCGCCATCGGCCCTGAACTGGTGCCTACCACTCAGGTGGCCGACCCTCACAGCCTGGCGATCACGCTGTACGTCAACGGCGAGGTTCGCCAGCAGAACAGCACGGCCAACCTCGTTCGCAACATTCCCCAACTGATTGCCGAGATCAGCGAATTCATGACCCTGCATGCCGGCGACGTGCTGATCACGGGTACGCCTGAAGGCCGGGTCGACGTACTGCCCGGTGACCGTGTCGAAGTGGACATCGCCGGCCTGGGCCGTCTGGTCAATACCATCGTGGCCGAGGAAACAGGAGCAGGTTCATGAAACACGCACGCATTCGTTTTGAAGGCCAGGATCAAGCCGTCACCGTTGAAGCTCACAACGCTGTACGCCTGGCCGACGGTCGCCTGGTGGCCGAGGACCAGGTCCAGTGGCTGCCACCGGCCACCGGCAGCATGTTCGCCCTGGGCCTGAACTATGCCGATCACGCCGCCGAGTTGGCGTTCAAGCCGCCGACCGAACCCCTGGCATTCATCAAGTCCCCCGGCACCTACACCGGCCACAACCAGGTGAGCTGGCGTCCCGACAACGTCGCCTACATGCACTACGAGTGCGAGCTCGTGGCGGTCATCGGCAAAGCGGCGCGCAACGTCAAGCGCCAGGATGCGTTGCAATACCTGGCCGGCTACACCGTGTGCAACGACTACGCGATCCGCGATTACCTGGAAAACTACTACCGCCCCAACCTGCGAGTGAAGAACCGCGATGCCACCACCCCCGTCGGCCCATGGATCGTCGATGTGGCTGATGTACCGGACCCGAGCAACCTGACGCTGCGCACCTGGATCAATGGCGAACTGCGCCAGGAAGGCAGCACCAAGGACATGATTTTCGATATCCCGTACCTGATCGAATACCTGTCCAGCTTCATGACCTTGCAACCCGGCGACATGATTGCCACCGGCACGCCGGAAGGCCTGGCGGACGTTGTGCCCGGTGATGAAGTGGTGGTGGAAGTGGAAGGCGTCGGCCGTCTGGTCAATCGAATTGTCAGCGAAGCCGAGTTCTTCGCATCCCGTAAAGAGGCTTGAGCAGCATGATCAAACACTGGATCAACGGCCGTGAGGTCGAAAGCAAAGACGTGTTCGTCAACTACAACCCGGCCACCGGCGAGGCCATCGGTGAAGTCGCCAGCGGCGGTGCCGAGGAAGTCGCCCAGGCTGTGGCCGCCGCCAAGGAGGCCTTCCCGAAGTGGGCCAATACCCCCGCCAAGGAACGCGCCCGGCTGATGCGCAAGCTCGGTGAACTGATCGAGCAGAACGTGCCGAAACTGGCCGAACTGGAAACCCTCGACACGGGCTTGCCGATCCACCAGACCAAGAATGTGCTGATTCCGCGTGCATCCCACAACTTCGATTTCTTTGCCGAAGTCTGCACGCGCATGGACGGTCATACGTATCCGGTCGACGACCAGATGCTCAACTACACCCTGTACCAACCGGTGGGTGTCTGCGCGCTGGTATCGCCCTGGAACGTACCGTTCATGACCGCGACCTGGAAGACCGCGCCGTGCCTGGCGCTGGGCAACACGGCCGTGCTGAAGATGTCCGAGCTGTCGCCGCTGACCGCCAACGAGCTGGGTCGCCTGGCGGTCGAGGCTGGCCTGCCCAATGGCGTGCTGAACGTGATCCAGGGTTACGGCGCAACCGCCGGCGATGCGCTGGTGCGCCATCCGGATGTGCGGGCGATCTCCTTCACCGGCGGCACCGCCACCGGCAAGAAAATCATGCAGACCGCCGGGTTGAAGAAGTATTCGATGGAACTGGGCGGCAAGTCGCCGGTGCTGATTTTCGAAGACGCCGACCTGGAACGGGCCCTCGACGCCGCGCTGTTCACGATTTTTTCCCTCAATGGCGAACGCTGCACCGCCGGCAGCCGGATCTTCATCCAGGAAAGTGTCTATCCGCAGTTCGTGGCCGAGTTCGCCGCCCGCGCCAAGCGCCTGATCGTCGGTGATCCGCAGGACCCGAAGACCCAGGTCGGCTCGATGATCACCCAGGCCCACTACGACAAGGTCACCGGCTACATCAAGATCGGCCTCGAAGAAGGCGCCACCCTCCTGGCCGGCGGCCTGGAGCGCCCGGCCAATTTGCCTGCCCACTTGAGCCGCGGCCAGTTCATCCAGCCGACGGTGTTCGCCGATGTGAACAACAACATGCGCATCGCCCAGGAAGAAATCTTCGGCCCGGTGGTGTGCCTGATCCCGTTCAAGGACGAGGCCCAAGCCCTGCAATTGGCCAACGACACCGAATACGGCCTGGCCTCGTATATCTGGACCCAGGACATCGGCAAGGCCCATCGCCTGGCCCATGGCATCGAGGCCGGCATGGTGTTCATCAACAGCCAGAACGTGCGCGACCTGCGCCAGCCTTTCGGCGGCGTGAAGGGTTCCGGAACCGGCCGCGAAGGCGGACAGTACAGTTTTGAAGTGTTTGCCGAGATCAAGAACGTTTGCATCTCCATGGGCAGTCATCACATACCGCGCTGGGGTGTATGACCCCAGGTAAGTGATGAACCCTGTGGCGAGGGGATTTATCCCTGTTCCTGTGGGAGCAAGCTTTGCTCCCACAACCAAGATTCAACAAGAACAATTTTTCAGGAGAATCATCATGGGCGAAGTCGTCCTGGCTGCGAAAATCTGCCACGTTCCCTCCATGTACCTGTCGGAGCTGCCCGGCAAGCACCATGGTTGCCGCGCCGCCGCGATTGCCGGCCACAAGGAAATCGGTCGCCGCGCCCGGGAACTGGGGGCCGATACCGCCGTGGTGTTCGATGTGCACTGGCTGGTCAACAGCGCCTATCACGTCAACAGCGGCGCGCACTTCAAGGGCATCTACACCAGCAACGAGCTGCCGCACTTCATCAAGAACATGGAGTACGAATACTCAGGCGCCCCGGAACTGGGCGAGCTGATTGCCGCCGAGGCCAATGCCGCCGACGTGCGCACCCTGGCCCACAACATCCCGAGTCTTGAGCTGGAATACGGCACCCTGGTGCCCATGCGCTACATGCACATGGACGTCCCTCAGGAACAGAAATTCAACGTCGTGTCGATTGCCGCCTGGTGCGCCTGGCACCGCCTGCAAGACAGCTTCACCTTCGGCGCCGCCGTGCGCCGGGCCATCGAAAAAAGCGATCGCAAGGTGCTGGTGCTCGCGTCCGGCTCGCTGTCGCACCGTTTCTCCGACGATCGCAACGCTGAAGCCAACATCCACAACTGGACGCGGGAGTTCGACAAGCAGGTCGACCTGCACGTCGTCGAAATGTGGCGCCAAGGCCGCTGGAAAGAGTTCTGCGCCATGCTCCCGGACTACGCCGAACACTGCTTCGGCGAAGGCAAGATGCATGACACGGCGATGCTGCTGGGGTTGCTCGGCGGGCCGGACTACGACAAGCCTGCCGAAATCATCACCGAGCCTTTCGGCAGCTCCGGCACCGGCCAGATCAACGCTGTCTTCCCTGTTTGACACTGCGGCCGTACGGCATCCCCGTGCGGCCTGAAGGAGCCGTCATGCCGCATTTCATCGCTGAATACACCGACAACATCGAACAACAAGCCGACCTGCCCGGCCTGTTTGAAAAGGTCCACGCCTTGCTGGGCGACAGCGGCGTGTTCCCCCTGGGCGGCATCCGCAGCCGCGGCCTGCGCCTGGACACCTGGCGCATGGCCGACGGCAAGCACGACTACGCCTTCGTGCACATGACCTTGAAAGTCGGCCACGGCCGTGACCTGGCCACCCGCCAGAAAGTCGCGGAAAAACTCTTCGAGGTGATCACCGCGCACTTCGCCGAGCTCCAGGCCCAACGCCTGCTGGCCCTGTCATTCGAGATGATCGAGCTGCACGAACAGCTCAACTTCAAGGCCAACAACGTCCACGCCTTCCTCAAGGGCCAGGCCACCTGAATCCATCTGCCTGGCGTTCCCCATCGGCCCCTCTGACAAAAAGTACAAGATCATGAGCACAGCCAATACCGCCGACACTGCCGGCACCGTCGCGCACGACCGCACCCATGCCACCATCACCTGGCGGCTGATGCCGCTGCTGCTGGTCTGTTACCTCTTTGCCCACCTGGATCGCATCAACATCGGCTTCGCGAAGATGCAGATGAGCGCCGACCTGCAGTTCAGCGACACGGTCTACGGCTTCGGCGCAGGGCTGTTCTTCATCGCCTACGCGCTGTTTGGGGTGCCCAGCAACATGGCCCTGGACCGGGTCGGTCCGCGGCGCTGGATCGCCACGCTGATGGTGGTTTGGGGCGCCTTGTCCACCGGCATGTTCCTTATCGACAGCGCCGCCGGTTTCTACGTGTTGCGCTTTCTGCTGGGCGTGGCCGAGGCCGGTTTCTTTCCTGGCATCCTGGTCTTTCTCAACCGCTGGTATCCAGCCCGGCGTCGGGCCCAGATAACCGCGTTGTTTGCCATCGCCGTACCGATGGCCGGGGTGATTGGCGGGCCTTTGTCCGGCGGTATTCTAGAGCATTTCCATGATGTTGGCGGTTTGCGCGGCTGGCAGTGGATGTTCGTCATCGAAGGGCTGCCGGTGATCCTGCTCGGCCTTGTTGTGCTCAAGTGTCTGCCGGACAATTTCGAGACGGTCAGTTGGCTCACGCCGCACGCCAAGCAGCAGTTGCGCGAACAACTGAGCCTTGAAGAACAGCGCAAATCCATCACCTCGTTTTCGGCGATCCTCAACAATCCGCAGGTCTGGTTGTTGGTGGCGGTGTACTTCGCCGTGATGCTGGCGGTGAACACCCTGGCCTTCTGGATGCCCACCCTGATCCATGGCGCCGGCATCGGCAGCGACGGCAAGGTCGGGCTGCTCAGCGCGGTGCCCTACCTGGCCGGCTGTTTCTTCATGATCGGCTGCGGGCGCTCCTCCGACCGCCATCGCGAACGCCGCTGGCACCTGTGCGTGCCGCTGTTGATGGCCGCGCTGGGCATTGCGGTCACCGGGCTCTCACCCGGCAATCCGATCCTGGTGCTCAGCGGCCTGATTGTCGCCGGCATGGGTGCCAGCGCGGCGTTGCCGATGTTCTGGCAACTGCCGCCGGCCTTCCTGTCCAACGGCACCCAGGCCGCCGGCATCGCGCTGATCAGCTCCTTCGGCAGCATCGCCTCATTCTTCGCGCCCTACCTGATCGGCTGGATGCGCGACACCACCCAGAGCGCCAGCCTCGCCTTGTATGTGCTGGCCCTGCTCATCGCCCTTGGCGGCTTGCTGGTGCTGCGCACCCGGGCCGCCATCGTCAACCCTCAATAAGAGACCCTTGCCATGCTTGACCAGAACCTCATCCAACAAGCCGCCGCCCGTCTCGACCATGCCGAACGCTCCCGCGAGCAGGTGCGGCAGTTTTCCCTCGATCACCCGGACATCACGATCGAGGATGCCTACGCCATCCAGCGCGCCTGGGTCGCGCAGAAAATCAAGGACGGCCGCAAGCTGGTCGGCCACAAGATCGGCCTGACCTCCCGGGCCATGCAGGTGTCGTCGAACATCACCGAGCCGGACTACGGCGCGCTGCTGGACGACATGTTCTTTGACGAAGGCACCGACATCCCGTTCGAGCGTTTCATCGTGCCGCGGGTGGAAGTGGAGCTGGCGTTCATTCTCGGCAAACCGTTGAAGGGCCCGAACGTGACGGTGTTCGACGTGCTCGACGCCACCGAATGGGTGATCCCGGCGCTGGAAATCATCGATGCGCGCATCCAGCAGATCGACCCGCAGACCAAGGCGACCCGCAAAGTGTTCGACACCATCTCCGACAACGCCGCCAATGCCGGCGTGGTCATGGGCGGTCGCGCCGTACGCCCGACCGAGATCGACCTGCGCAAGGTGCCGGCGGTGCTCTACCGCAACGGCGTGATCGAAGAGTCCGGCGTCTCGGCGGCGGTGCTCAATCACCCGGCCAAAGGCGTGGCCTGGCTGGCGAATAAACTGGCGGCTTATGACGTCACCCTGCAACCGGGACAGATCATCCTCGGTGGTTCCTTCACCCGCCCCGTGGCAGCCAACCCCGGCGACACCTTCCATGTCGACTACGACATGCTCGGTTCCATCGCCTGCCGTTTCGTCTGATCGGAGACCGTTTCATGGACATGCCCATCAATACCTTCAAGCAACGCCTGCGCAGCGGCGAGGCGCAGATCGGCCTGTGGCTGGGGTTGGCCGATGCCTACTGTGCGGAACTGGCGGCCAACGCCGGCTTCGACTGGCTGCTGATCGACGGTGAACACGCGCCCAACGACTTGCGAACCTTGCTCGGCCAGCTCCAGGCCGTGGCACCCTACCCCAGCCAACCGGTGATACGCCCGGTAATCGGTGACACGGCGCTGATCAAGCAAGTGCTCGATATTGGCGTGCAAACCCTGCTGGTGCCGATGGTGGAAAGCGCCGACCAGGCGCGCGAACTGGTGCGCGCCATCCACTACCCGCCCCATGGTGTACGCGGCGTTGGCAGCGCACTGGCCCGGGCGTCACGCTGGAACAGCATTCCCGGCTACCTCGACAAGGCCGATGAGCAGATGTGCCTGTTGGTCCAGATCGAGAGCCGCGAAGGCCTGGCCAACCTGGATGCCATTGCGGCAGTGGAAGGTGTGGATGGGGTCTTTATCGGCCCGGCGGACCTGAGCGCGTCCATGGGTTTTCGTGGCAACCCCGGTCACCCGGAAGTGCAAGCGGCCATCGAAGACGCCATCGCTCGCATCCGCCAGGCCGGCAAGGCAGCCGGGATTCTCAGCGCCGATGAAAAACTGGCCCGGCGCTATATCGAACTCGGCGCGGCGTTTGTCGCGGTGGGCGTGGATACGACGGTGTTGATGCGGGGTTTGCAGACGCTGGCGGCGACGTTCAAAGACACGCCAAAACCTGCGGCTGGCGGCGTGTACTGATCGGTATCAAATACCTTGTGGCAAGGGGATCTGTGGGAGCAAAGCTTGCTCGCGAAACAGGCACCTCGGTCTCTGAAAGACCGCAGCGTCTTCATCGCGGGCAAGCCTTGCTCCCACAGAAAACAACCAGCCCGGGGTCTCAGCGCCTGATCGCCTTCAGGTCATTGAGCAAGCCCAGCAACGTCTGCAATTTTTCCTCCCCCAACTTGTCCTGCAGACGCTGGTAATTCTCTTCCATGCTCTGGCTCATCGAATCAAAACTCGCCTGCCCTTGCGGCGCCAGGCGCACCAGCACTCGTCGCTGATCCTGTTCGGCCTTGCGCCGCACCACCATGCCCGCCGCTTCCATGCGCACCAACACGCCGGTCATGCTGGGCTTGAGGATGCAGGCCAGTTCGGCCAGGCGATTGATCTCCAGCTCATCGTGCTGGCTGAGAATACGGATAACTCGCCATTGCTGCTCGGTCAAGCCATGTTGATTGAGGGAAGGCCGGAAAAACCCCATGGCCGCTTCACGGGCCTGGAGCAGGGTCAGGGTCAAGGATTGGCGCAACTTGGGCATGGGTATGTTCGCGAAAAGGATTTAGTTAATGAGTTAACTAAATCTTAACAGCTTCCAACCCATGCCGGACTATCCGTTCACAGAATCTGTAGCTGGGCCACACACATAACCCTGTGGGAGCGAGCTTGCTCGCGATAGGGCCCAGCCAGTCGACATCAATATGTCCCCGCCATCGCGAGCAAGCTCGCTCCCACAGGGCGCTCAAGCGCCCTTGATCACGCCCTTGAGCACCTGCTTGAAGTGCTCGACCTGTTCCTCGCTGAACTGGTCGAACACCTTGTCCTGCTGCTCCTTGGCAATCGTCCAGAGCCCTTCGGTCTCATCGATACCCTTGGCAGTCAGGCGTACCCGCTCGCCTTCATCGCTCACCAGGCCCTTGCGCTTGAGGTTGGCCACGGCTTCTTCGATCTCGCGCGCCGGCATCGCCACTTCCCGCTGCAGGTCGCACAGGTTCAGGCCGGCGTCGTTCTCCAGCACCATCAACATCCGCGCCTCACTGGTGCGCAAGCCGGTGGACAACTGACGCGGCTGATAGCTGGCCTGATAGGCCCGCAGTGCCTGGGTCATCAGGTAATACAGGTTGTGGCTCAAGCGCCCCTGGAAGTGACTGCTGGGGGACTGGCCCTCTTCCCGTTTGGTCATGCGAGTGTGGGGCAGCACCATCGAGTAGGCGCCCTGGTGATAGAGCAATGGAGAGCGGCCGAAATCATCAAACGCCACGACCTTGCCGATCATGATCCAGTGATCGCCGCCATCGACCTGCTGGAATTTTTCACAGTGAAAACGCGCCGAGCAATCGACAAACACCGGGGCGCCGCCTTCGCCGGCCTCGAATTCGATTTCAGCGAAGCGGTCCTCCTTGGGTCGTGCGAAGTTGTTCGACAGGTCGATCTGGTCGGCGGCCAGCACGTTCACCGCAAAGTGGCTGGCGGCTTCGAACACGCCATGGCTGCTCGAACGCTTGTCGATGCTCCACAGGATCAATGGCGGGTCCAGGGACACCGAGTTGAAACTGTTGGCCGTCACACCGACCTTGCGGCCATCTTCAGTGGCAGCGGTGACCACGGTCACGCCGGTGGCGAAGTTACCCAGGGCCCGGCGGAACGCACGGGTATCGAAAGCGGTATCACAAAGACTGGACATGCAAGACTCCCGGCCGCCTCGAGCGGCGGCCTCGATTATTGTTCTAGGTTTCAGCGAACAGGCGGTCAAACCATGGAAGGATCAGGCTCAAGGCCCATCAGCTCACGACCGAGAATCTGCGCGCAGACGTCATAGTCGGTATAGGCATGGGCGCCGGTCAGGTGGGCGTCGCGGAACAGCCGTTGCAACTCATTGCTTTCGAACCAGGCGCCACCGCCGGCCGCCTCCATCAAGCGATCGACGGCCTGGATGCACATCTTGGTGGCGTAGCCCTGGTTGGTCCGCCAGAACGCCAGGGTTTCCCGGCTGGGGTATTCGTGGCGCTCGCCGTATTCGGCGTGTTCCTGCCAGGTTTTCTCCAGAAAGGCACGGGCCGCGGCCACCTGATGGGTCGACTCGGCCAGGCGCATCAACGCCGGGGTAGCGGCACCGACTGCCGCACCGGTGTAGGCCCGCACGCGGTTGCGGGTTTTCTCGCGAAAGACCTCCAGCATGCGTTCAGCCACGCCCAGGCTGACCGTGGAGAAACCACTGGCGAAGTAGGGTCGGTATGGCGAGTAGAAAATCTTGCTGTCGGGGTACAGGCCGAATCCGCCGGACCTGCCCTCCATCATGTCCCTGGCTTTCTGGATCCGGTGTTCCGGCACGAAAGCGTTGTCAATGATCAACGTCTTGCTGCCACTGCCGCGCATGCCCACCGCGAACCAGTCATCGCGAATCTCATAGTCGCTGCGTGGCAGCACCGCAAAGCAATAGTCCTGGGCGCCTTCGGCGTTTTTACGGCGAAACCCCACGATCGCCCATTCGGCATGATCGCAGCCGCTGCTCCAGCCCATTTCACCGCTGAACATCACACCGCCCTCGACTTCCTCGGTGCGGCCAAACGGCGCGATGCTGCTGCTGGCGGTGGCATCGGGATCATCACCCCAGATTTCCTGCTGGGCCTTGGCCGGGAACATTGCCAACTGATGGCTGTGGGTGCACAACAGGCTCATGGCCCAGGCCGTGCTGGCACAGGCACCGGCCAGCAGCGCGATGCAATCGGCGAACTGCGGCAGGGAAATCTCCATGCCACCGTACGGTTTCGGTTGGAAGGCCCGGTGCATGCCGATGCTTTTGAGCAAGGCTATATTCTCGGCAGGCACGCTACGGTCTTTCTCCGCCTGGAAGGCATTGGCGGCAATGACCGGCAGGATCGGCTTGAGGTCTTCGAGCAGCGGGTTTGGCTTTTTCATGGACAGGCTCTTTTATTATTGGCATCTGCCAATCCCGCCTTTGCCCGGCAACCTGAGGTTGCACAGACAGCGGGATCAGTGATTAAGGCCGGTCCAGTATGGGCAATCACAGGCAGGTGAAAAATGCACCTTCCAGATCCAAGATTGTACTTTTCATGGGCAGGTTTCGGCTCCATGGCGCGCTCGGTCAAATACCCCGGCACGGATGATCAAGACAGGCGCCCCCATCCGGGCTCTTAATAGGGCCGTCCCCTGCAATGCCTTGCGTAGGCGTTGCAACGGAGTTTCCTTTCACTTTGTCAGGCTGCGTCATGATCAATATCGAAACGCCCACCTATTACACGGCCACCAAGAAATACAACCTCAGCTTCCCCACGCTGGAACAGGACGTGGAAGCCGATGTTGTGGTCATTGGCGGCGGTTTCTCCGGCATCAATACCGCGCTGGAGCTCGCCGAAAAAGGCATCACCAACATCGTGGTGCTCGAGGCGCGTTACCTGGGGTTCGGCGGCACTGGGCGCAATGGCGGGCAGATCATGGCCGGCATCGGTCATGACCTGGAGAAGATCAAGAAGGACGTGGGTGAAGACGGACTGCGCCAGATCTTCGAGATCAGCGACCTGGGCGCCGACATCATCAAGGACCGTATCGCCAAGTACGCAATCGATGCCGACTTCTGCCACGGCTACGGCTACATGGGCTTCAACGCGCGCCAGGAGAAAACCCTGCGGGCCTGGGAAAAAGACTTCAAGTCAGTCAACAGCAAACATGAGATCCGCTTTCTCGGCGGCTCCGACGTGCAGCAGATCATCGGTTCCAAGGCCTACGGCAGCGCCTTGCTGCACATGGGCGGCGGGCATGTGCACTCACTGAACCTGTTACTGGGTGAGGCCAAGGCCCTCGTCAGCCACGGCGTGCGGATTTTCGAGAACAGCCCGGCCCTGGAAGTCAGCTATGGCGAACGCATCACCGTGCGTACCGGACGCGGTTCGGTCAGAGCCAGCAAGCTGCTCTGGGCCTGTGACAGTTTCCTCAACAAGCTGGAGCCGGAACTGCACCGCTCGACCATCAACACCTACGCCTTCCAGATGATGACCGAGCCGTTGTCGGACGAACTGATCCAGCGCATCAGCCCGATTCGCGGTGCCTACAGTGACATTCGCCCGGTGATCGACTACTACCGCGTCACCAACGAAAACCGCCTGCTGTTCGGCGCCGCGACGCCGTTGGTGGAGCACATCCCCCAGGATCTGAAGGCCTGGAACCGGCGCCTGATGCTGAAGATCTTCCCGTACCTCAAGGACGTGAAGATCGACCTGGCCTGGGGTGGCCCGATGGCGTGCAGCCCGAACCTGTTCCCGCAGATCGGCACCCTGCCCGGCCGCAGCAATGCGTTTTTCGTCCAGGGTTACTCAGGCTTTGGCGTCACGCCGAGCCACATCATCTGCAAGGTGCTGGCCGAAGGCATGAGCGAAGGCTCGGCGCGCTACGACCTGGTCAGCTCGATCCATCGCCCGACCATCATCGGCAAAGACGCCATTCGCCCATTGCTGCTGACCGCCGGCAAGTCCTGGCATCAGCTGTCGGGCTACTGGAATGGCCGTCGCTGACGATCACGATGCCAATCAGTTAAGCAAAACCCTGTGGGAGCGAGGTTTAACTGACTGGCACTGGACACACCCCACCTTTGTTTTTTTCACTCATCAGGAGTCACTGCCATGCCCCTTATCACCCTCGAAAAAGACATCCAGCTGTCCGACCTGGACGCCTGGGGCACCGTCGCCGATCTTGGTTCGCAGATTCTCGAAGGCGAAGTCAAAGCCTTCGGCAAGATGACCTTCGGCGCCCCCACCGACCCCATCAGCAGCGCCTACTTCGGTACCACCCAAGGCAAGTTCCGGATGGTCTACCCCTTCGCCGAACAAGCCACCGTGGTCACCGGTGAAGTAGTGCTCACCGACGAGGCCACCGGCCAGAGCACCCGCTACAAGGCCGGCGACGGCTGGTTCGTGACCAAGGGCACGCCAGTGCTGTGGGAAGTGGTCAGCGAGAGTTTCGTCAAACACTACTTCGCGGTAGCCTGATCGGACTTGGCTGCCGGCCCCACCGGCAGCCCTCTCGGCGAAGGTGCGACCATGAACGTCATCCCCACCCAGGACATCGCCGGCCAGTGCCTGCACGCCTTTACCCAGCTGGTTCCCGTCAGCCGGGCGGCGTTCTACTGCGTTGATCGGCAACTGCAGGTCCATGACTTCAGCCTGCATAAGATGAGCGGCGAGATGCACCGCGACTACCTGGACAACTACCGTCAGTTCGACCCGCTGCACCCGCGACACTGCATGTCCAGCGAGTTGGCCGTGGTGCCGTTGGGCTTGGCGATGGCCCGCCAACCGCGACGTGACAACCATCGTTATCACGACTTCCTGCAGCGCTACGGCGTGGTCGACGTGGTGGAAGTCTTCGCCCATCGGGACGGTCAGCCCCAAGCCGCGATTTCGTTGCTGCGCACTGCCGAGCAAGGTGTCTTCACCAGCCAGCAGTTGAGTCAACTCAGCGCGTTGCAGGCCTTGCTGCAACTGGCCGTGGCCCATTTACCAGCCCATGGGGACCCACTGGGCGACTTGACGCCCAAGGAGCGCCAGATTGCCTGGCTACTGCGCCAAGGCGTCAGCAACAAGCAATTGGCCCGGGAGCTGGAAGTGGGCTTGCCGACCATCAAGACTCACCTGATCCACCTGTTTCGCAAGGTTGGCGTGAGCAGCCGTACCGAGTTGGTCAGCGCACTGTTCCTCTGATCAACCATTTGGTTGATAGGCCGCCGTTGACTGGCACCGCATGATCCGAGTGGCTAATTCAACCACCGGAGCCTTGCAATGAGCACATCTTCAGACTGGATCACCGTCGGCGCCCTGGCCGATGGCTTTGCCCCCGAAGCCTTCATCCTGCCAAACCTGGCCGACCTGGACGGCAAGACCTTCACCCTGCATTTCGCCAATGGCTGGCAGATCGAGCATCGCTTCGAGCAGGACACCCTGACCTGGAACGCCGCCGATGGGCACTCCAGCGGCACCGCGACCTACCGGGCCACATCCGTACGCCCGGGCCTGTACCTGGTGGACTTCATCAAACGCGAAGGCGAACTGACGTCGTCGATAAGCCTGGTGCTCGATACCGCCAGCGCGTCCTTCACCGCCGTGATCGGCCGCATGCCAAGCCAGCAAGAAACCGGCGAAGGCCTCTACAGCCGGGCGCTGGCCGGCAAGCCACTGACCTCGGTACAAGCGCAGTTCATGCACGGCAGCCTAGATCGTCCCTGGCAGCCTGGCCTGTGCCCGCATGCACCGACCACCGAACTGGTGGGGCTGCGCAACCTGTATCGCTACAGCCCGAGCGAAGTCTACGAACACATTTACCTCAACGACCAGTTCTACTCGTGGCAGTGCCTCAAGGGTGTTGAACAAGGCCTGTGCGACACCGACCGCTGCGACACCTACAAGATCGCCGATCAGCTGTACCTGTTCGTCTGGCGAGAAAAGATCATCCCGACCCTCGGGCTGGTGCTGATCGACCTGCAACAGCACCGCAGCGACGGCAAGATCTTCGGCTACGCCGGGGCTTCGTTCGATGAGTTCTCCAATTTCCCGGTCAGTTCGTACTGCCAGGTGCTCAACCAGACGGAGTATCCCGATGCCTGAATTACGCACCGTCGCGATCACGGGTGCCGGCACCGGTATTGGCGCAGCCTGCGCCCGCCTGTATGCCGCCGAAGGCGCCAACCTGGTGCTGATCGGTCGACGCCGCGAGCCCCTGGAAGCACTCGCCGAGGACATCGGCGGCCTGGTGCTGGTGGGCGACGCGGCCTGTCCGAACACCTGGGACGGCTTCGTCGAGCAGATTCGCACGCGCTATGGCCGACTCGACGTGCTGCTGGCCTGTGCCGGCGGCTTGGGCATGGGCAGCGCCACCGAGACCCCGCCATCGGCCTGGGAAGCGGCCCTGCGCAGCAATCTCGACAGCGCCTTCTACAGCGCCCGGGCGTGCCTGCCCATGCTGCAGGAAAGTGCCGGCAACATTGTGCTGATCGCCTCCATTGCTTCCTTGGCGGCAGGCCCGCACGTGTGCGGCTACACCACCGCCAAACATGCGCTGCTGGGCCTCAACCGCTCCCTGGCAAGGGATTACGGGCCTCACGGCGTACGGGTCAACGCGATCTGCCCTGGCTGGGTCCGCACGCCCATGGCCGATGAAGAAATGCAGGCATTGTTGCAGTTCCATGGCGAAACGTTGCAGCAGGCGTATGACCGGGTCTGCGCCGACGTGCCGTTGCGCAGGGCTGCCAGCGCCGAGGAAATCGCTAACGTCTGCCGTTTCCTGGCCTCGCCCGAGGCGTCGATCATCACCGGGGCGACGCTGGTGGCCGATGGCGGCTCCAGCATTGTCGACGTACCGACACTGGCCTTCAGCCGGATGGAGGCCAGCGATGCCTGAGGATCTGGATTTCAGCGGCCAGACCGTGCTGGTCACGGGCGGCGCCCAGGGCATTGGCCGGGCCATCGTTGAAGCGTTTGCCCTGCGCGGGGCCCACGTGGTCATCGCCGACCTGGGCCTGGCGCGCGCCGAGGCGGTGGCCAAAGAATTGACCGCCGGAGGCTGTCAGGTGCAAGCGGTGGGGGTTGACCTGGCCGACGCAACGGCGGTCTTCGGGATCATGGTCGAGCTGGAACAGCGCTTGGGAAGGCTGGATATCCTGGTGCACAACGCCGGCTATTTTCCGCTGACACCGTTCGCCGAGATCACCCCGGCGATACTTGAACGAACGCTGGCGGTGAACCTGTCGGCGCTGTTCTGGCTGACCCAGGCGGCGTTGCCGATGTTCCGGCGCCAGGGCCATGGCTGCGTGCTGGTGACCTCCTCGGTCACCGGCCCGCGGGTGGCGTATCCGGGGCTCAGCCACTACGCGGCCTCCAAGGCCGGGGTCAATGGTTTCATTCGCAACGCCGCGCTGGAACTGGCGGCCGAAAATATCCGCGTCAATGGCGTCGAGCCGGGCATGATTGCAACACCGGCCATGGCGAATCTTGGCGACGAGGAGGTCAACCAGGACATCGCCCGCCGGGTACCGCTGGGTCGATTGGGCCAACCGAGCGACATCGCTGGCGCCATGCTGTTCCTGGCGTCGAGCCTGGCCAGTTATGTGACCGGGCAGACCTTGGTGGTCGATGGGGGTTCGACTTTGCCGGAGGTTTGAACCTGTGTGGGGGTGAGTCAGCTTGCGGTGAGGGTGGATGTACCACCGTCATCGCGAGCAAGCTCGCTCCCACAGTTTTTCCGAGTCGTTCAAGGCATCCGCGACCACCACAGATCCCCTGTGGGAGCGAGCTTGCTCGCGATAGCGGTCGTCCCGCCAGAGACGACCTTGTTCAAGCCACCCCCTGCCCCACCTGCAAACGGCTGGAACGAAACTCCTTGGGCGACAGCTCGAACTGCTTCTTGAATGAACGGCTGAAATGCGCCGAATCGGTAAAGCCCCATTTGTAGGCAATCGAGGTGATGGACTCGTCCCGCAGGAACGGATTGGTCAGGTCATCAGCGCTGCGCTTGAGCCGGGCCCGCTGGATGTAGCGGCAAACGCTGTCATCCTGCTCTTCGAACAACCGATACAGATGCCGCACCGAAATATTCAGCCGATTGGCCAGGCCCACCGGGCTAAGGCCAGGCTGGGTCAGTGATTCGTCGATGACTTTCTGCACGTAGCTGCGCAAGTGACTACCCTGCAACGCCACCCCTTCGTCACGGCCATCGCTACCCTGTTCCAGTGCCGAGCCCAACAGCGAAACGAAGGCACTCTGCAAGGCTTCACCCTCTCCCGTCGCGCCCTCGCCGTCCGGTGTGTCCCTGCATAGCTGGTCCATCAACACATGCAGCATCCGCCCACACGCCTTGCTGGACGACACCTTGCCGAAGGTCTTGGTTTCCCCGCCCAGTTGCCGCGACACATCCTGGCGAGACAAGGACAGCACCGCGTGCTCGATCAGGCCGAACGGGGTGATTTCAAGCGCCCCAACGGAATCCATCAACAACAATTCACCGGGCGCCAACTGGATGCTCCGACCGTTCTGGGTAATGCGGCAGTAGCCACTGCGCTGGCTGACCAGAAGGCAATCCTGGTCATCATCGTGATCGGCGTTGGGCGAGTGACGTTTGATGTTACCGGCGTTGGTGCGCAGGTTCGCGAGGGCAAGGCCACCACGATGGAAGTTCGACACTTCACCGATAAACAGCGAACGATTGAAGGCCAGCTCGGTATCGAAATGACCGCAAGTCGCCCGCAGATCCCGGTTCCAGGTGTCCAGACCGTCCTGCCCAACCTGTTGCATGCTCATGGCATTCTCCGCAGTGGCTTATTGTTTTTGTACGGCAATAGTTAACATGTTATCTATATGCGCGCAACAAGTACCTTATCGCCAGAGCAGTAGCAGGAATGATGCCAGGGTGGAACAAAGGAATCAGAGCGTTGCCAACACCCGCTGCAGGCCGCTCAAGGTCGCCAGCAAGACGGTGCGCTGCTCCCGGATCAACGGGACATAGCGACGAAAGGCCGGCATGCGATTCACCACTTCGCTACCGCCCATGTGCTCCAGGCGCACGCACCACTGGCGTCCCTGCAGATCGATGCGCAGCCGTTTGAAATCCAGCGGCATGAGCGCCTGGTACAGCACAGGATCCTGCTCAACGGCCGCCTGCAACCGGGCCGCAAGGTCACTGTGCCCGTCCCGCTGCCGGCAACGAATGCCGCTACGCCGAACGGCCCCGCCGTGGTGCAGTTCCAGGCGCGCCGTGCCCTCTCGGGAGGCAGGCACGCGCAGGACGAACTCGGTCATCACCATGTGCATCAACAGCTGCGACTCGGTGCGTTCGACAATCTCCAACTGCAAGCTGCCGTCTTCGGTGGCTGCCGTCGCCGTAGCCGGGCCCGCCATCTCGAATCGCGCCAACGCCAGGTTGCGCCGCAGGTGTTCCAGGGTCACCCCGGGCCGATAACCGGCCGGGGCGCGCTGGGCGCTGAACAATTCAGACAGTTTTTGCAGCAGGGTCGATAAACTCGCCCGCAGGTTGCCCTGGCTCATGGGAGAACTCCTTGGCCAACACGTCTTCTACCGACGCTGGCTTGAATGGATTGACCTTCTGTACCACCAGGGTCCAGAACAAGGCATACGCCGCGGTGCAACCGAGCATCACCGCGAAGGGCACGTAGATGTCTGCCGGATTCATGCCGGGCGGTGTGATGAACCACATGCCCAGCACAATGCCGACACTGGACAGGATCTGGGGCAACGGGAACCACGGCGAGCGATAGGCCCGCGGCAGATCGGGGCGACGAATCCGCAGGCTGACCACCGACACGGTCACCAGCAGGTAGGCAAAACTCCAGGCGCACACCGCCGCCAGCACCAGGTGCATGATGTTGTCGGTATTGCCGCCCAGCCACAACGCATGCAGGCACGGAATCAGCATCGCCACCAGGATGCACAGCAACGGCGTCTTGAAGCGCGGATGCAGATAGGTGAAGACTTTCGGCAACGCACCGTCCACCGCCATGCCGTAGAGAATCCGCGGCACGCCGGCCATCAGGGTGTTGATGGTCGCCGCACCGGCAAACAGAAAGCCGATGCCCAACCACATCGGGCCGATATCACCCATGACCTGTTCGGCGAAGCGTGGAATCGCCATGGGGGTGTCCAGCAGATGCACGCCGCTGGTGGCATCGAGCAGCACGTTTTCCACCTGGCGCTTCATCGCGGCACCGTAGATGAACATGCAGGTGGCGACGCTGAACAAGCCCAGCATCATGGCCCGGGGCATGGTCCGGGCGGACTGGCGCAGGTCCGGTGCCAGCGGCGTGACGAATTCGCAGCCGACAAACATGAACATGGCCATGCCCACCAGCGACAGCACCGTGACCAGATCGGTGCCCACCACGGACGCGCCAAACCAGCCCTCCAGTTCCACCGCAGGTGCGGCGATCAGGCCCAGCACGCCGAACACCATCAGGGTGGTCCACATGCCGAACGTCAGGATGATTTCGGCCCGGCCAAAGGCACTGACACCGAACGCATTGAGTACACCAAACACCACCACGAACCCCACGCCCAGCAACCAGGAGCCGCCTGCCGATTCGGCCAGGGTGTTGAGGTGTTCGAAGTTCACCAGGGCCATGACCCCGGCCAGGATTGTCTCGGCGGTGCCGGCGAACACATGGACAATCAGATAGGCCGACAACGTCCCGGTAATGGCGAAGAAACGGCCCATGCCACAGTTGATGTAGTCATAGACCGAGCCGGTGGTCGGGAGAATTGACGCCGCCTCGGCAAACGTCGTCGCCTGGGCCAGCATCATTACCACGGCGATCAGCATCGCCACGGCAAAGGCGCTGCCGCCAATGCCAAAGCCCATGGTCGCGGTGAGAATCACCGGGCTTGCCATGATCAGGCCAATGGTGCTGGCCAACGCGGTGGGAAAGCCCACCGAACCCCGGTTCAAGTGCTCGGTGAGCCTGTCATTGATCGACATGGTGCAAGGTCCTCGAAAGCGTATTTTTAGTATGGATGCCACAGCCGTCCAGGAACCGGCGATCATGCCTTCCCCAACCAATCCCTGATCGAAACGGCGTTGCGTGCAGCATTACTCTGCGCCGCCCCGCCCCAGGCGTCTTGCCCATGTCTGCCGCCGGTTTTGTTGCTGCCTGCCAACACCGCCGCGCTGGCGGCCTGAGTCAACTCCATGGCAGGCAGGTGAAAGACTTCCCCGGGTACCACTCCCCTTAATGCGCGCTCTACTGTCCTATAACACTGGGGAATCCACCATGGAGCACACACGCCGTACACCTTTGCTGCGCAACGCCATCGGCCTGGGCATTGCCCTGCTGGTTGCCGATTCATCGGCCCAGGCCTATGAGCTTTACACCGACGAAGACACCACCGTCACCGGCAACTTCCTGGCGGTCTACGGGCTGTTCAACAGCCGCAAGAACTACGACGGCACCGCCGGCGGTTCGAGCTGGCGCGAAGGTTTCATCAAGTATGGCCTGAGTATCGACCAGACACTCGGCGGCCTGGGCAGTGTCTACGGGACGGCCAACCTGGTCAGCTCCGGCACTTGGGGCGATGGCGACGCAGCCGGCTTGAGCGACGGCTCCGAACGCACCACCAAGTTCGATGAAGCCTTTGCCGGCTGGCGTTCGGGGGATCTGTTCCCGGCATTGGGCAAGGACGGTGTCGACCTGTCCTACGGCCGCCAGGTGATCACCCTGGGCGACGGTTTCATCATCAACGACGATGGCCTGAACCTGGGCAAAGGCGTGGCCGATGGCGAGCTCAACCGTGGCGGCGCCTATTACCTGGCGGCCCGGCATGCCTTCGACAAAACCGCTGTAGTTCGCCTGGGCGGCAAGGAAGGCGTGCATGGCAGCCTGATGTGGATCAAGTCCGACAACCGCGCCCAGGCCAACACCGAGATGGCCGCCAGCACCCTGGAATACACCGCCGCGCCTGGCACCCTGGGGCTGACCTACATCCACGGCATCAATGTCGATGACCGCTACGCCAGCGACTTCCAGAAACAGCGCGAAGGCATGGACATCTACAGCCTGCGCGGCGCCGGGAATGCTGGCATCGAGAATGCCCACTTCTCCTTCGAGTATGCCTGGCAGGACAAGGACGCGGGCCCGGAGAAAGCCTGGTACACCGAAGCCGGCTACACCTTCGCCGACTTGCCCTGGACGCCGGACCTGACCTATCGCTACAGCCGCTATTCCAAGGACTGGGACTCGATGTTCAACGGGCAGAACCGCGGCTATGGCACCTGGTTCCAGGGTGAAGTGGCGGGCAACTATGCCGGCCCGTTCAACAGCAACACCGTCATCCAGCACGTAGGACTCAAGCTCAAGCCGGCGGAAACCGTGACCATCGGCGCACTGTTCTTCGACTACCAGACCCTGCATACCCGTGACGCGCTGAACCTTGATGCGCAGGAGCTGGACCTGTACGTGGAATGGGCGGTGAATGAACACCTGATCGTCACGCCGCTGGTGGGCCTGTACAAGCCCGAGAAGGATGCGGACAGCGGCGGCAATCAGGTCGGAGGCAACGGCACCAACGTCTACAGTCAGTTGGTGGTGGCGGTTCCGTTCTAGACGACCGACCGTAGGAGCTGCCGAAGGCTCGGGCCGCGTTCGGACGATCTTTTGATCTTTCGCTTTAGATGCAAGTGTCTTTGGAAAGATCGCAGCCTCGTTGCACTCGACAGCTCCTACGCAGCTCCACGGGATTGCGATTGCCTTGCTTATTTGTGCTGATGCAACATGGTCTGGATCTGATGAGTCGCCTGCCGGGTGCTCTGTGCCAGCTTGCGCACTTCATCGGCCACCACCGAGAAACCGCGCCCGACATCTCCGGCCCTGGCCGCCTCAATCGCGGCGTTCAAGGCGAGCAGATTGGTCTGGTCGGCAATGCCCTTGATCACCCCCACCACCGTGGCAATCTGGGCGTAGGTCACCTGGTTCTGTTCGAGCATGCGCTGATGGGTGGACTGGGCCGAGCGCTCATCGCTGATATCCCGCACCGCACCAATGACCCGCACCAGTTGCCCATGCGAGTCACGTACCGCCCGACCGCGTTCGCGGCACCAGATGTAATCCCGGGTCTTGTGGCGCATCCGGTATTCGAAGACGTATTCACCGCTGCCCTGGGAGCCAAGGATTTCCCGGTCGAAAATGGCCATGATCTTGGGTAAGTCGTCCGGGTGGGTGATGCCGACCTGGGCATCCCAGCCGTCGGGCAAATCATCCGGCCCATACCCCAGCAGCGAACGGAACTGACTGGAAAAGCGCATGCCACTGGCCGGGTGCTGGAGGTCACCGTTGACGACCGTGATATCCCAGCAGCCTTCTGTCAGGGTCGACTGCAGCAACTCCCAGATCTGCGCATCCTGGCGTTGTTGCTGCAGCTGCTGGCTCAGTTCATCCAAGCGAATTTCAAGCACCTGCTCGCGCTCAAGGGTTTGCTCCAATTGCTGGCGAACCCTGTGCAACTCACGCTCGCTGTGCTGCCATTGCAGGGTTTGCGCCTGTACTTGTGCATCGACCTGATGCAGATGTGCAGTCGCGCTCGCCATCTGTCGTGCATGCTGATCAAGGACGGTGCGCAGTTGCGGATACGCGTCGAGCTGCGGCGTGTCCTCCGTTTCGCCGGTCAGCACGCGTTGCACTTGTGCAGTCAACGCCAGTTTCTGTTTGTTGGTCTGGAGAAACATCGCCCGCCCCTATGCCATCAAGTCGAAACCCGGATCTGATCGCAAACCGGCCAGGCTGGCTTGTCCCTGCCTGCACGGGGCCTTGCTCCTGGCTGCCAACCACCCAGGCTGGCAGCCACAGACATACGGCGCGGCAGGCACAGTCAAGCTGGACGGTCCTGCCGGGATTACCCTCGGGGCTTTCCCTATTCGTGATCAGGAAACCCTCATGAGCGATATTGCCCTGCTGCCTCAGGTCCAAGCCTTCCTCGGTAGACATCACGCCCTGTTCATCGACGGTGGCTACGTCGAAAGCCAGAGCAACCAGACACTGGACGTCGTCAACCCCGCCACCGGCCAAGTCATCGCCCAGGTCAGCGACGCCACTCCCGGCGACATTGATGCGGCGGTGGAGTCGTCCCGCCGCGGCTTCAAGCAGTGGTCCCAAACGGCACCCGCAGTCCGCGGCCATGTGCTGCTCAAGTTGGCAGACCTGCTGGAACGCAACCGCGAAGAGCTGGCGCAGATCGAGACCTGCCAGTCGGGGAAGATCATCCACATCTCCCGGGCCTTCGAAGTCGACCAGGCCGCCCATTTCCTGCGTTACTACGCTGGCTGGGCGACCAAGATCAACGGCGAGACGATCACCCCATCACTGCCCTCCTTCGCTGGCGAACGCTACACCGCATTCACCTTGCGCGAACCAGTCGGAGTGGTGGTCGGTATCGTGCCGTGGAATTTTTCCACCATGATCGCCATCTGGAAACTGGCCTCAGCCCTGGTGACCGGTTGCAGCATCATCATCAAGCCCAGCGAGTTCACCCCGCTGACCATCCTGCGCATCGCTGAACTGGCCATCGAGGCCGGCCTTCCAGCCGGTGCCCTGAATGTGTTGACCGGCGGCGGACAGGTGGGCAAAGGGCTGATCGAACATCCGGGCACCAACAAGGTCTCGTTCACAGGTTCCGTGCCCACCGGCCTGGCGGTGGGCCAAGCGGCCATGGGCGCCGGGTTGACCCGTGCAACCTTGGAACTGGGCGGGAAGAATGCGGCGGGGTTCCTGCGTGATATCGATCCCGAGGTAGCGGTCAACGGCATCATCGAGGCGGGCTTTCTGCATTCGGGACAGATCTGCGCTGCAGCGGAACGGTTCTTTGTCCATCGCTCGCAGATCGAGACGATCATGGACAAACTGGCCCAGCGCCTGAGCAAACTCAGCATCGGCTCGCCTCTGGACGAACGCACCGAATTCGGCCCCGTGACCAACCGCCAGCACCAACACAAACTCGCAGAATTCTTCGCCAAGGCCCGCGCACAGAACAACACCATCGTCCACGGCGGCAAGCTGATCGATGGACCGGGTTGCTATGTGGAACCGACCATCATCCTCGCCAATCGCCGCGACGACAGCCTGCTCAACGAAGAAACCTTCGGCCCGATCGCCACGTTCTTTCCTTACGACAGTGAAGAGGAACTGCTGGAGCTGATGAACGACACCCCCTACGGCCTGAGCGCCAGCCTCTGGACCAACGATCTGGGCAAAGCCCTGCGCATGGTCCCCGCCATCGAAGCCGGCACGGTCTGGGTGAACATGCACACCCTGCTCGACCCGGCGGTGCCTTTTGGCGGCAGTAAATCTTCAGGGGTAGGCCGTGAATTCGGCAGTGCATTCATTGATGACTACACCGAACTGAAGTCGGTGATGATCCGCTACTGACCTTCAAGGGCTCTGGGACAACCCCAGAGCCCTACCCAGCAAAAATCCCCTTGTGGGAGCGAGCTTGCTCGCGATAACGGACTATCAGCCAACCATGATGCTGGAGCTGGCACCGCCATCGCGAGCAAGCTCGCTCCCACGGTTTCACCGCCGGCAGGCGTTGACCGGTGGGACTCGGCCGCGCCAGGGTTGGGCGCGTTCAAGTTGAGCGGCCAAGGCCAGCAAGGTGCTTTCCTCGCCAAAGCGACCGGCAAAATGCGCTCCCATCGGCAGGCCATTGGCGCTCCAGGACAACGGCACTGACATCGCCGGCTGACCGCTGGCGTTGAACAACGCAGTGAACGGCGCATAGCTGTGGTAGCGCTCAAGCAGTTGATCCAGGCTCATGCACACATCCTGCAGATCCAGTTCGCCAATCGGCACCGGTCCACGGGTCAGGACCGGGGTCAGGATCACGTCGTAATCCTGCATGAACACCGCCAACTGCCGGCCGAGGGCATGAATCCATTCCACCGCCGCGACATATTGGGCGCCGCTGACGTTGCCCTTGTCCCGCAAGATGATCCGGGTACGCACCTCCAGTTCTTCCGCCTGCACGGCGAACCCACGCATCTGGCCCAGCAAATCGACATAGCGACGGGTGCTTGCACCAATAATACTGAACACGTGGTCGAGAAACTCCAGCAACCCCACCGGCAGGCTCACCGGTTCGACACGGTGCCCCAAGGACTCGCACAGCCGCGCGGCCTCGCCCACCGCCTGAAGGCTCTGGGGTGACGTAGGCCAGGGCTCGAGTTGCTCGACCAGGGCAATGCGCAGCGGCTTGGGATCAGCCTGCACCGCCATCACATACGGCAACGCCTGGATCGGCGCGGCGTACGGCGCGCCCAGGTCCATTCCGGCGGTGGCATCCAGCAGCGCCGCACTGTCGCGCACCGACACAGTGATCGCATGAGGCGTGCCCATCCCGGCCCAGCCCTCGCCCATTATCGGCCCCGACGGCATCAGGCCACGGCTGGGCTTGAACCCGAACACGCCACAGCAAGACGCCGGCACGCGCAATGAACCGCCACCGTCGTTGCCGTGGGCAAACGGCACCACGCGGGCCGCCACCAGTGCCGCCGCACCACCGCTGGAGCCACCGGCGCTGTGGTCAGTGCTCCAGGGGTTGCGGGTGGCGCCGAAGCGCACGGATTCGGTGGTGTACGAGGTGCCGAACTCCGGAGAAGTACTGGTGCCCATCACCTGGCACCCGGCACGCCGCAACCGCGCCACGACTTCCGATTCAAAATCCGCACGACAGTCGCCCAGCGCCCGCGAACCGTTAGTCATCGCCGCGCCATCGACCGGTGAAAACAGGTCTTTGATCAAGGTCGGCACGCCGGCCAGCAGGCCTTGTCCGGCTTGAGGCTTGCGCGCCGCCTCCCGGGCCGAATCGTACAAGCGCTCGGCCACCGCATTGAGCTGCGGCTCGACCCGCTCCAGGCGCTCGATGGCCGTCTCCAGCAGTTCGCCGGGCTGAACCTCGCCACGCCTGACCCACTCGGCCAGCGCCGTGGCATCTTCAGTGTCCATCAAGTGGTGGATGTCTTGCATACCCATGTCTCAGGTTCCTTATGTCATGACGATTGATGTGATCGGAGAGTGCTTGCCTGCCCCTGGCCCCGTGCTCGCAGGCCGGCAACGACCCAGAGCAGCGCCAAGGCGAGACTGGCCAGGGCCAGCCACTGGATGGCGTGACGCAGGTCACCGGCGAAGACAACCACCGAGGCCACCACCAGCGGACTGACGAACTGGCCGATATACAGGCACGAGGTAAACCCGCCCAAACCGCGGCCACGGGTGCTTGCGGTCAAGGCATTCATCACTGGCGCCATCACATTGGGTACCAGTAGCCCGGCCCCCAGGCCCTGGATGAACACCGCCACCAGCACGGCGTTGTAGCTCTGCCCGCGCATCAGCAGCCACAGTCCCAGGCCCATCAGGCCGAGCAACAGCGCGTTGCAACCAGCGATGCCGAAGCGACGACGCAGCAACGGCCACATCAGCGAACCGCCCAAGGTCGCCAACAGGCTCAATCCCGCGGCCAGGCCGATCATCGTGCTGGAGGTGATACCCAGGCTGACCAATAGCATCGGCGCCTGGATCGGCATGATGAACGTCAGGACCATGCCGCCCAGGATCATCAGGTAGCCAACCAACAGCTGCAGCACGGCGACCTTGGCCGGTCCCGGCTCATCGATGCGCTGCTCGACCCTCTGTAGCTTCGCCACCGGCGGTTCCCACAGCACTTTCATCATTGCCGGCACCAGCAGCAATGGCAGCAAATACAGGAAGAACGGCGTGCGCCACGAATGCTCGCCGAGCACCCCGCCCACCACGAAAAACAGCGCCCCCACCAGGCCGATGGTCACCACCTGCCGGTTGACGTAGCGCAACCGCTCATCGCCCTGCCAATAGTCCGCGATCAAGGTGGCGCAGCAGGTCATCACTGCCGCCTCCGTGCAACCGAACAACAGCCGCACACCGACAATCGACGGCAGGCTATCGAGCAACGCCGGCAACGCGCCGAGCAAGGCGTAGAGCACCGTGGCGATCACCAGCAAGGCCTTGCGCCCGACGCGGTCGGCCAACCAGCCAGCCAACGGTGCGCACACGGCAATCGCCAAGGCCGGGCCGGTAATCGCCAACGGCACCAATAGATCGGCGCGCGATTCCATGGGCCCAAATTCGGCGCCCAACCTGGGCAGGATGGGCGTGACCATCACCGCCCCCATGATCGTCAGGCTGCTGCCCAGCATCAGCACCAGCCCTTCACGCCAACTGGCCTGGCGGGACGGGGTGGCCGCCGTTGAAACGGAATTTGATTGGTTCATGGCGAGCCCCTTTTAGAAACTTTGAGAAATACGCAGCGCCGCGGTGTAGCCCTCGGCGCGGTTCCGCGCATCGAGCTCCTTGTAGACGTGCAGCCACACCGGAGGTATGCCGGGCTTGAAGTAGCTCACTGCCGGCCCGACCGCCAACACCCGGGCGCGATTGCCCGCTTCCAGGCCCGGCGCATCGTCATCGGTGAATTGCCGGTAGTAATAGCCGCCCACACCCACGGTCCACGGGCCAACGTGTTGACCCACGGCGAATTCGTGGCGGTACTCGACGCCATTCTTGTAGTCGGTGGCGTGGTTGCGGGTGTTGATGTCGGCTTCGAAACTGGAAGACACCTCGAAACCGCTGTCGGAGATGTAGGTGGCGTTGAGGATCGGCGAGAAGGTCCAGTGGTTGACGCCCGGCGAGATCAAGCGATTCTTGTCGTAGTCGCCTGTGGGGGCCTGGATCTGGAACTGGGCATTGACGAACAGGTTCGGCGAAAGGGTCCATTGCAGGATCACCGGCAGCACCTGGATATCAGCCATGCGAAACGGATCGGCCGCAAGGTCCAGCGGGCCGACAGGCGTCTGCACCTGTACCGAGGCATCAATCTGGAAAAACGGCACGACAGCGCCGAAGCCATATTTGGCGCCCAGCACGGTGTAATCGGTCATGCGCATGTAGGCGGCGGCGATGGACAACAAATCCAGGGATAAATTGTTGTCCACGGACTTGCCGTGGCGATCTTTCTGCACGTTGGCCGAATAGAACGCGGTGCGCAGGCCGACGGTGCCAAAGGGCGTGGCCGGCGGCATCATGCCCGCACCGAAATCGTAGACCCCGACCGCCGTGGTCGGCGCGCCGTTTTCGGTGCCATGGGCAGCGCCACAAACAGCAATCAACCCCAGGCTTAACCAGGTACTGCGCAAGACGTTGGTTTTATAATTTTTTTGATACATCGAATGCCCCTCCAACCAAGTGGTGTTGGGGTCATCCTAGGGAGCCGGCCGGTCAGCCGTTATCCGTTTTCAGCACAGATGCGTGCGACGCAGGGTTTGTGAAGGGGTCTCGCCGAACAGCACCCGATAGTCGCTGGAAAACCGGCTCAAATGCCAGAAGCCCCAGCGTGCCGCCACCTCCTGTACACCCCGGGCATGGCCGCCGCTGCGCAGTTCACGACGCACGGCATTGAGGCGCAACGCCCGCAAATAGGCCACGGGATTGATGCCCAACGTCTCCTGGAAGCAATACTGCAGTTTTCGTCGGCTGGCACCGATGTGGTTGCACAGGTCGAGGATCGACAGCGGCTCATCAACATGGGTCAAGGCGTACTCCCGGGCGCGGTCGACCATGCGCTTGCGTGCCGTGGGGGGAGCGGCGGTGCCTCATCCGGTGCCACCAGTTCCAGTATGTGCAGCATCACCGTGTCACGCAGGCCACGGCGAATCGATTCGTAACCCAGCAATGAATCACGCCCCTGCCTGCCGCCTTCAAGTTCATCGAACAACGCCGCAAGCTCGGCTGGCAGCGTCGAGTTGCCCAGACGGTAACACTTGGGAAGATCGGTAATTCGAAAGCGACTGCGCTGTCGTTCCAGCACATGCTCCAACGCCTGCTCTTCGATGGCGACACTGAGCAGATCGAGATGCTGGGGCGTGCGCAGCTCGGGCAGGTTCTGGCCACGGGCGACCATCAGGCTGGGCTCGATGATCGGGTGCCCGGAGCAAAAGACCGGCCCATCGGCACTCAGTGGCACGCTGAAGGTGATGGCACCCTCCCAGGCCATGCCTTGCTTGGCCAGTGCCTGATTAGAGCGGTCGCGCACCAGTTGCATCCAGTCCGAACGGAACTCGACCAACTCGCCTTCGAAGCGCCCGGGGGTCAACTGGTCATAGCAAACCTGCCAGCCGCCCATGTTGCGGGCGTGCTCATCGATGTCTGCGGTACGGAACCGATTGATCGGCAGCGTCGGCAACAGGTCCGACGAGATCGCTGGCTGCGCCATGTTGGAGTTGTTCATTGACCCGACCTTTGATGATTCCAGGGCTTACGGGTCAAAGCTCAGGCAAGTTCCATTCCGCCCCGTGGGCCGGTCGGGAAATTGTGCCGAAAACGGATAATCGACCAGGGTTCAGCTGCCTGCGCCGGCATGGGCCTCTTCAAAGAAATAGTCCTTCCAGCTGTCGGCCTGGTTTTTCAGCACGCCCAGGTCATGCAGCTTCTCGGCATAGATGTAGGTGCGTTGCGGGACGACGGTGAAGTCGATTTCGGGGTCAGTGACGATTTTTTCCACCAGCGGCAGCGGCAACTTGGACTGTTCTACGCGGATGTAGGTCTGGGCAGCGGCCGGCTTGTCGGCCTTGATGATGCCTTGCGCCTCCACCAGGGCGTCGTAGAACGCCTTGTAGGTCTTGGGGTTTTCGTCGTGGAATTTTTCCGTGGTGTAGAGCACGTTGAACGTCGCCGGCCCGCCCAGCACATCATAGGAGCTGAGCACCTTGTGTACGTTGGGGCTTTGCAGTGCCTGATACTGGAACGGCGGGCTGGAGAAGTGCGAATTGATCTCCGACTGGCCGGCGACCAGCGCCGCCGTCGCATCCGGGTGCGGGAGGCTGACCGAGATATCGTCGAACTTCTTGAAGTGATCGTTCCCGAACACCTTGGCGGTTTCGATCTGCAATGTGCGCGACTGGAACCCGACACCCGCCGCCGGGACGGCGATCCGGTCCTTGTCGGTGAAGTCCTTGAGGCTCTTCACGTTCGGGTTATTGGTCAACAGATAGTTGGGCATCGACCCCAGCGAGGCGATGGCCTTGACGTTCTGCTTGCCACGGGTCCGATCCCAGATCGTCAGCATCGGCGGAACGCCCGCCGACACCACATCCAGGGCACCCGTCAGCAAGGCCTCGTTCATGGCCGTTGCGCCGGAAATGCTGTTCCAGTCCACCTTGATATCGAGGCCCTGGGCCTTGCCATGTTTCTCGATCAACTGCTGGTCACGCACCACGTCGAGGATCAGGTAGCCAATGCCAAATTGCTGGGCGATGCTGATCTTGCCTTCGGCGTGGGCCAAGGAATTGAGCAGCGCAGTGGCCGCCAGGGAAACCAACAAGGTGAGCGCAGAACGCTTGAAAGCCATGGTCTGGTGAACCTCACAGTAAGTGGAAAAGACTGAGATCACGACTTTAAAGCTATAAAAATATTAATTTAAATACCGGAATAGCATATCAATAGTACCTAAATGTTCGGCATCCGAACCCATGAAATCGCACTCACGGGTACGATCACTTGATAATCTTGCAAACCTCCCCTGACGAACACCCAGCGCAAAGCGATCATGAACGAGATGACCCTGGACGTCGGCATCGCTGCCGAGTCCATTTCCCAACCGCGCACACTGGTATTCCTGGCTTATCCGCAGATGGGTCTGCTGGACCTGACCGGCGCCCAGACCGTTTTCTGGGCCGCCACCAAAGCCATGACTGAACGCGGCCTGCCCGGCTACACCCTGCACACCGCAAGCTTGGAAGGCGGGTTGATGCAGACCGCCGAAGGCTTGGTCGTGGATACCCGTGCCCTGCACGAGCTCGACGGGACGCTCATCGACACGTTGATCGTGCCTGGCGCACCGGACATACGGCAGGCGATGATTGACTGTGTCGACCTGGTGCAATGGCTGCGCAACGCCTCGGTCACGGCCCGGCGCACCGCATCGGTATGCAGCGGCACCTTCCTCATGGCCCAGGCCGGCTTACTGGACGGACGCCGCGCCGCCACCCATTGGGCCATGTGCGACATGCTCAAGAGCGGCTTCCCCTCGATTGAAGTGGACCTGGACGCGATCTTCATCCAGCAGGACGCAGTGTGGACCTCGGCCGGTGTCAGCGCCGGCATCGACATGGCCCTGGCTCTGGTCGAAGCCGATTGTGGGCGCGAGGTGTCCCTGCAGGTGGCCCGTGAGCTGGTGGTGTTTCTCAAGCGGCCCGGGGGACAAGCGCAGTTCAGCCAACTGTTGCAGTTGCAGATGCAGGACAGCGCCGGGTTCGACGAACTGCACGCCTGGATGACCGAACACCTGGATGACGACAATCTCACCGTCGAACGACTGGCCCGCCAGGCAAGGATGAGCCCACGCAATTTTGCCCGGGTCTACAAACGCCAGACCGGACGAACCCCGGCCAAAGCCGTCGAGATGTTCCGCCTTGAAGCCGCGCGTCGAATGCTGGAAGACTCCCAGCGCAACATCGACCAGATCGCCCGATCCTGCGGCTTCGGTGACGAGGAACGAATGCGTCACACCTTCCAGCGCCATCTCTCGATTTCCCCCCGGGAGTATCGCAACCGGTTTTCCCGCTGAGCGCGAACCCCTTACGGTACGGTCCCGTCAGGCCACTCTCCTCGAGTTCTCCCGCGGGTCGGCCTGCTCGGCCAGGAACGCGCTGCAACGCGAACGTAGCCAGCGCTCCCCCGGATCATTGTGCGAGGCGCCGCGCCAGACCATGGAAAGCTCGTGCTGTGGCAAGCAGATCGGAGCCGCTTGCGCCCTCATGCCGGTCGTCACCGCCATCGCCCGGGCAACGTAATCCGGCACAATGGCTATCATGTCGCTCTGGGCCAACAGCACGGGCAAGGCGCTGAATTGCGGGACAGTCAACACCACCCGACGCTGGCGGCCCATCAGGCATAACGCGCGATCCGAGTCATCGATGACATTGCCCATGGACGACACAATCGCATGGGGCCGACGGCAGAACTCGTCCAGCGTCAGTTCACCGGGCTGCGAATCGGCGCGCAACAGCATCGGTCGAATCGGCCGCAGCAACTTGCGTCGGGCATTGGCCGGCAGCTCCAAGGTCGGGCTGATTCCCAGAGAAATCTCACCGCTGGCCATCAGTTGGGACAACTGCCATTGATCGGTCCGGCGCACAACCAATGTGGTGCCCGGTGCCTCGGCCCGCAGGCGGCGCAACAGCTCCGGCAACAGTGCGTACTCGACGTCATCGCACAGCCCGATATGGAAGGTCGCCTCGCTGGTGGCCGGCTCGAACGCCTGACAATGGCTCAAGGCGGCAGCGATGCCGTCCAGCGCCGGTGACAGATTGGAGAAGATTTCCTGGGCCCGGGAGGTCGGTTCCATCAGCCGTCCCGAACGGATGAACAACGGATCATCGAACATCAACCGCAAGCGCGCCAGGGCACTGCTGATCGTTGGCTGGCCGAGAAACAGCTTTTCGCTGACGCGGGTAACGTTTTGCTCGTGCATCATGGTTTCGAAGACCACAAGCAAATTGATGTCAGCACGACGCAAGTCATTTCTGTTCATCATAGTCATCGCCTCAGGCGCCAGGCCATTGAGTCAGAAGTGAACAAGATCACCGCCCAGGCCCTTCATCAAGGCACGGCGGCGACGAGGTGTTGAAAGCGTAATCCCCGGGGCAGGCCAGTGTCTGTCGTACGTGGGGACACTCGACTCACCCTTTGGGCGGCGTCATCGATACTTAGGTATATACCCAGGCCCTGTGGCAAACAGCGCCGGTTGTGGCGAGGGAGTCCCCGCCACGTCTTCGACGCTGCGCTGTCGCGCAGGGAACTAGAGCGACGTCCACGAGATATCTGTTTTTGATCGTTCCCACGCTCTGCGTGGGAATGCATCCCGTGACGCTCTGCGTCACACTCCAGAAGCGGAACGCGGGGCGTCCCTGGCGACATTCCCACGCAGGAGCGTGGGAACGATCGATATGTATTTTCAGCCTTAAAAATCACATGGTTGCAATTTATTCCATGAGAGCTTGCTCCCGCTGGACTGCGCCGCGGCCCCTCTCCTCGGCGCGACTTGGCGGGATTTCAGGGTTTTATGTCCTACCTCAGACAAAGGGCCACTTCTAAGATACGAACCGATGCTCTGTCTCCCCGACATCCCAGAGCGAGACCCCGTAAAAACAAAAGGTCTGCCAGCGTGCCCCTACCCTCCGCGATGCTCAAGAACGTCTATGACAGCCTTCGATACCCCCCATGCCAGAGCGGGCCGCGACCGACGATGGGAATCAGTACCCACCCGTTGGTCAACGCCCTCGGCTGGTTGGTAGGCCTGGTGGTGGCCTGCGGGGTTGTCATCATCAACTCCGAAACCCATTCCGACCTGGCCCCGACTCTGCTGTACATCACCTTGTTGTTGATGGCGGCCAACTTGTTTTCAATCAACTTGGTGATCGCCGTCGCGCTGATGAGCATGTTCTTGCTCACCGCAATGTTCTTGTACAACGGCGACTATCACCGCTGGGAATCGACCACCGGTTTCTTCCGCTGCCTGACCGCATTGTCGGCCATCGCGTTCCTGGCCTTGCGCAGCAAGCAGGCGTCCGACAGCCTGCGGCATAACGAGGCTTACCTGATCGGCGCCCAGCGCCTGAGCCAGACCGGCAGCGTGGGCTTTCGCGGTGATCGGAAAGAGATGTCCTGGTCGGAGGAATCGGCACGGATCTTCGAATACCCACCCAGCAGGACGCCGACGGTGTCGATGATGCTGGAGCGTACCCATCCTGAAGACCTGGAGTTGGCACGCGGGGTTTTCTTGCAGGCCGCCGGCGGCGAACCACAGATCGAGGTCAAGCTGCGCCTGCTGATGCCTGATGGACGTATCAAGCATATCCACATGATCGCCAGTCCACTGCTCGTCCAGCATGGCCGTTTCCAGTACCTCGGCGCACTCATGGACGTCACCGCCAGCAAGCTGGCCGAAGAAGCATTGTTCCGCGCCCAGAGCCAACTGGCCCACGTCACTCGCTTGACCTCCCTGGGGGAAATGGCCGCGTCCATTGCCCACGAGGTCAACCAGCCACTGACGGCCATCACCAGCAGCGGCGAGGCCTGCCGCAGATGGCTCGAACGTCCGGAACCTGATCTCGATGAGGCCCTGGATTGCCTCGACCGGATCGTCGCCAACGGCTGTCGTGCCAGCGAGGTCATCAGCGGTATCAGGGCGCTGTCGCGCAAGTGCGATCCGTTGCGCCAACCCGAACGGCTGGACGACATCGTCCGCGAGACCCTGAACCTGGTCCAGCAACAACTGACGCATCATAAAGTCCGGGCAAAGCTGGACCTGGCAGCGACGGACGGCCAGGTCAGCGCAGACCGGGTGCAACTGCAGCAAGTGATCATCAACCTGATCATCAATGCCTGTCACGCCATGGACGGGGTCAAGGTACACGCACGAATCCTGCACATACGCACCTGGACAGAGGATGACGAAGCGCTGCTGGAGGTGACCGACCACGGAACCGGCATTGCTCCCGAAGTCCTGCCGTCCTTGTTCAATGCGTTTTTTACCACCAAGGAAAACGGCCTGGGCATGGGCCTTTCCATCTGCCGGTCCATCATCGACTTCCATGACGGCAGGCTCTGGGCGACCAGCGAAACCGACCAAGGCACCTCGTTCAGGTTCGCGCTGCCGCTGCTCGCTTGCACCACCCTGGCAGGGAACGCCCAATGACCCCCACACACACCCACCCGGTCATCGACCATGCCCCCGTCGTCTACATCGTCGACGACGACGCACCGCTGCGCCAATCCCTCGGCAGCCTGCTGCGCTCCATTGGCCTGCAGGTCCACTTGTTCGGTTCGGTCGCGCAGTTCATGAACCATCCCCGGCTCGACCTGCCCAGTTGCCTGATACTGGATGTGCGGCTGCAAGGCGCCAGCGGCCTGGATTGCCAACGCGAACTGGCCGCGGCCAACGTTCACCTGCCAATCGTGTTCATGACCGGTTACGGTGACATCGCCATGACCGTGCGGGCAATGAAGGCCGGTGCCGTGGATTTCCTCGCCAAACCGTTTCGCGAGCAGGACCTGATCGATGCCGTAGCCGCCGCCCATCAGCAGGACCGGCTGCGGCACGAGTCCAAACGCAGCCACCAGCAACTTCTTGATCGCTACGCCGCATTGACGCCCCGGGAGCAGCAGGTCATGGCGCTGGCAGCGTCGGGCTTGATGAACAAGCAGATCGCCGGGGAAATAGGCTTGAGTGAAATCACGGTCAAGATTCACCGCGGCCAAGCCATGCGCAAAATGTGCGCACGTTCGTTCGCCGAGCTGGTGCGCATGGCTCAGGTACTGGAATTGCGTGGCGAGCAGTAGAAAGTTCATACCCACGTATACTTGGCGGGCCCATTGGACGGCGTATCTTGCACTGATAACGGGCGCCTTTATGGCTACCTGATATCACCCCAGGTATCGACATGTCCAACACCGCAATCATTTCAATTATTGATGATGATGAATCAGTTAGAATTGCCCTGGATGGTTTGTTGCGTTCCCACGGATATTCAGTTGAATCATACGCCAGCGCCTTGGATTTTTTATCTTCCTGCGAACTTGAAAATACAGCCTGCCTGATATCGGATATACAAATGCCCGGCATGACGGGTATTCAGATGTACGATCGCCTGTCGGCCCTGGGCGTTAATATCCCGATCATTTTCATTACCGGATACCTCGGCGTGCCGCCCCGTACCAGCGCTGCTGCGCCGGAGCCGGTGGCGTTTTTCCCGAAGCCCTTCGACTGCGCTGAATTGATCGCCTGTATCGAATCGGTACTGGCCCGGTCTGCTTGACTGCGCCGCACCCTCATACCTTCGTATAGATCACACCTACCCAAGCATGGGCCCGATGACCTTATGTAGAAGTGTTAAACACAGCTCCGATCAATATGATTTCCTACAGCGAACCGAAACTGAATGTGCTTGATGTGAATACATTGAAGCCAGGCGTTTCTGGAGTACTTCGCGCCACGGTCACGCTGAACAGATTAATTCATTCAACGTATCGATTTTGTCTTCGGGAGCAAATCATGAAACAGCAAATTCTGGTTATTGGTGCTGGCTTCGGCGGAGTATGGAGCGCATTGAGCGCGGCCCGCCTGCTGGACCAGCATGATCGAAATGACGTGCAGATTACTGTCCTGGCGCCCCAGGCGGAATTGCGCATCCGGCCTCGTTTCTATGAGCCGGACGTCCACACCATGATGGCTCGGCTGGACGGACTGTTCGATGCAGTGGGCGTGAAGTTCGTACAGGGCTCGGCGAGCAGTATCGACGTCGAGGGCAAACGGGTCGGCTACGTGGACGTATTCGGTACCCAGGGCAGCCTGGGTTACGACCGATTGGTCCTGGCGGCGGGCAGCAAACTGTTTCGCCCCGATCTCAAAGGCATGCTCGAACATGCCTTCGACGTCGATGAGATCGAACAGGCAACGCGCCTCGAAGCCCACATCAAGTCCCTCAAAAACCTGCCGGACAGTCCAGCCCGCAACACCGTGGTGGTGGCCGGCGGCGGCTTCACCGGCATCGAAACCGCCACCGAAATGCCGACCCGCCTGCGGGCCGCCCTGGGTGAGGACGCGAACATCCGGGTCATCGTGGTGGATCGCGCGCCGCAGATCGGCGCGTCGTTGGGCGACGGTATTCGCCCCTCCGTGATCGAAGCGTCCGATCACCTGGGCATCGAGTGGATCCTCAATGCTTCGGTCGACTCGGTGGATGCCGGCGGTGTCACCCTGTCGAACGGCCAGCGTATCGAGTCCAATACCGTGATCTGGACCGTGGGTTTCCGTGCCCACCCGCTGACCCAGCAAGTGCCAGGCACCCGCGATCACCAAGGCCGCCTGCACGTCGACGGCCATCTGAAAGTGTTGGGACAAAACGACATATTCGCCACCGGTGACGTGGCCTACGCCGCCACCGACACACTGGGCAATTACGCGGCGATGTCTTGCCAGCACGCCATATCCCTGGGGCGCTACGCCGGCAACAACGTCGCGGCCGACCTGCTGGGTGTGGCGCCGATGCCCTACAGCCAACCCAAGTACGTGACCTGCCTGGACCTGGGCGCCTGGGGCGCGGTGTATACCGAAGGTTGGGATCGCCAACTCAAGCTGGTCGGGCAGGAAGCCAAGGATCTCAAGACCCAGATCAACAGTGTGTGGATCTACCCGCCCGCCGCCGACCGCGCGGCGGCCCTGGCGGCGGCTGACCCGTTGATTCCGGTGGCCTGACCCTTGCGCCCTTCCCCGGCCAGTCTCTCCTTTCTGCGCCGGGCTTTCCCAGACGCCTGCCAATGATTCTTCGGCGGGCGTTTTTTGGGCTGGCTTCTCCCCAAGCCAGTCTGAATATCGTCACTGCCCAGCAAAATCCGTATCAATGCCCACCCCCGGCCCACTGAGCACAAGGTAAGGTAGGCAGAAACCATCCGGATCGAGGTGTGCCGTGGCGTCCTATTCCTTGCGTCAGCTGAAGTACTTTGTCACCACCGTTGAATGTGGCAGCGTCGCTGAGGCATCCCGCAAGCTGTACATCGCCCAGCCATCGATTGCCACCGCCATCAAGGGGCTGGAGGACAGCTTCGGCGTGCAATTGCTCATCCGTCATCACGCCCAGGGCGTATCGTTGACGCCCGGCGGCGCGCGCTTCTATCGCAAGGCCCAGGAACTGTTGCGCATGGCCCGGGAGTTCGAGCAGAACGCCCTGGCCGATAACGATGTGGTCAGTGGGCAAATCGACATCGGCTGCTTCGAAACCGTCGCCCCGCTCTACCTGCCGCGCCTGATCGCGGGCTTTCGCCAGCGCTTCCCGGGGGTGGAGATCCGCGTGCAGGACGGCGAGCAACAGGAACTGGTGCAAGGTTTGACGGGTGGACGTTTCGACCTGGCGATTTTCTATGAGCACGACCTCGACAGCACCATCGAGACCGAGGCGTTGACGGCACCGCAACGGCCCTATGCGTTATTGCCGGCTGGGCATCGCTTCGCCGATCAGGCCCAGGTCTCGCTGCGTGACCTGGCGCTGGAACCGATGATCCTGCTGGACGTACAGCCCAGCCGGACCTATTTCGTGAGCATCTTCGAGGAGCTGGGCCTGACGCCCAACATTGTCTTCAGCTCGCCGTCCATCGAGATGGTCCGTGGCATGGTCGGCCAGTCTTTCGGTTTTGCCGTGCTGGTGACCCGCCCGCACTCCACCTGCACCTACGATGGGCAACACCTGGTGTGCGTCGACATCGCCGAGGACGTGACCGGTTCGGCCTTGGTGGCGGGTTGGCTCAAACGCACCCACCTGACCAAACCGGCCCAGTTGTTCGTGGATTACTGCAAGGAACAGTTCAGGCAATGGCTGGCCTGAACCCTGTGGCGAGGAAGCGTTGATCGTCCCCATGTTCTGCGTGGGAATGCATCCCGTGACGCTCTGCGTCACCCTCCAGAAGCGGAACGCGGAGCGTCCCTGGCGACGTTCCCACGCAGGAGCGTGGGAACGATCGATCCATGGTGAGGAGGCGGTTCGGTGCCTAGCGAGCCGCCCAGGCGTTGAAACGTTGCTCCAGTTCCTCGCCATGGTCGACCCAGAACTCCGCATCCACGGCTTGCGCTTCAGCCAGGTTGGCTTCGGCGGTTGGCAACTGCTCCTGTACCGCCGTCGGCAACAAGGCGAGTGTCTTGCGGTGCACCGGCCCATAAGGGATGTTTTCCGAAAACACCTTCTGGGTCTGTGGCTGGCTGGCAAAGGCAATGAACTGCTCGGCCAGGGCCTTGTTCGGCGTGCCCTTGACCACGGCCCAGTACTCCGGGTCGTACAGGCTCTGCGGCCAGACAATGCTCAGCTTCATGCCTTCCTTTTGCGCCGACGCGATGCGCCCGTTATAGGCGGCACTCATCGCAACGTCCCCCGCCACCAGCCATTGCGCCGGCTGGGCGCCGGCTTCCCACCACTGGATATTCGGCTTGATCTGATCCAGTTTGGCGAAAGCCCGGGACACGCCCTCCGGTGTGTCCAACACCTTGTACAAGTCCTGCGACTTGACTCCATCGGCCAGCAAGGCGATCTCCAAGGTGTACTTGGCCCCTTTGCGCAGCCCGCGCTTGCCCGGGTACTGGGCAACGTTCCAGAAATCCGCCCAGGAGCTGGGCGCCTTGGCGAGCTTGCTCTGGTCATAGGCCAGGACCATCGACCAGACGTAGGTGGCGACACCACACTCATTGAGTGCGCCGGGCACATAGTTGGCCGGGTCGCCAAGGCCGGCCAGGTCAAGCTTCTCGAACAAGCCTTCCTCACAGCCTCGCAGCAACTCGGGGCTTTCCACTTCGACCACGTCCCAACTGGTGTGACCGGCCGTGACCATGGCTTTGATCTTCGACAGCTCACCGTTGTATTCGCCGGCCACGATGCTTCCTGCACCGCTGGCGTTGAAGGGTTGGAAGTAGGCCTTGTCCTGGGCCTGCTTGGTGGCGCCGCCAAAGGAAATCACGGTCAAGCTCTGGGGCGCGGCCATGACGCTGGAACTCAACAACGCCAACGCACACGCAATATTGCAACGCAAGGATCTGGACATGGAGCGGTTCCTCGAAAATGCCGGCTCGCCCGCACGAGCCGGCGACGGGACTCAAGGGTGGCCGTAAGCGCGGGCGGAGTGGTCTACAGCAATAAGGCTCTTGTCGGCCCATTCGTTGAGGTCGGCACAACTGGCCGCCAGGATTTTCCTGAGGTTGAAATCGTTCACTTTGGCCGCCTCGTGGTCACGGACCATTGGGTTCAGCGAGATAGCTCGCCAACCGATCCATCAAGCGATCGCAGGCGGCCATTTGTTCAACGCTCACGTATTCGTCGGGCTTGTGCCCCTGCTCCATGCTGCCGGGGCCACAGACCACCGTTGGCACGCCAGCCTGGTGAAACAGGCCGCCTTCGGTGCCGAAGGCAACGGTGCTGAAAGCGTCGCTGCCGCACAGCCGCGCAACCAGTTGTGCAGCAGCGCTGTCAGGCGCGGTCGCCAGGCCCGGGTAGGCGGACAGTGGTTCAAAACCAATCGCCGTATCGCCCGCCACCGCCTGCATCGCCGGCAGCAGTTCCTGTTCGGCCAAGTCCTGCAATTGCTCGGCCACCACCTGGGGATTGAAATCCGGCAAGGCGCGCACTTCGAAATCGAAACGGCAATCGGCCGGGACAATGTTCAGCGCCGTGCCGCCGTGGATCACCCCGACCTGCACCGTGGAAAACGGTGGATCGAAGCGCGGGTCATGCCGCGATGGTTCGGCCAGCTGTGCACCGATCTCGCCCAAGCGCCCCATCAGGCGCGCCGCCTGCTCGATGGCGTTGACCCCGTAAGGTGCATAGGCCGAATGACAGGCCGCCCCTCGGACATGACAACGCATCGCCAACTTGCCTTTGTGCCCCAGCACCGGTTGCAGTCGGGTGGGTTCGCCAATCAGGCACAGCGCTGGTTGGGGAATTCGCCGAACCAACGCGTCCAACAGGCTGTGAACGCCCAGGCAACCCACCTCTTCGTCATAGGAAAACGCCAGGTGCAGCGGTCGACGAAGCGCGCTGGCGAGGAACATCGGCACCGCTGCCAGCACCGATGCCAGATACCCCTTCATGTCCGCCGTACCACGCCCGAACCATTTGCCGTCCCGCTCGGTCAGGCAGAACGGATCGACCGTCCAGGCCTGCCCATCCACCGGCACCACGTCGGTATGCCCGGACAACACCACGCCACCGGGTACCGCTGGGCCAATGCTCGCCAGCAAGTTGGCCTTGGTTCGCTCGGCGTTGTAGATCAGCTCGCTATCCACGCCCAGCCCTTGCAAGTAATCGCGCACGAACTCGACCAAGGCCAGGTTCGACTCGCGACTGACCGTGGCAAAGCCCACCAGCTCGGCAAGCAGGGCGCGGCTGCGCAGCTCACTCATCACCCGGCACTCCATAACTGGGCGCCAGCGTCGGGTTGAGCGCGCGGGTCAGGTAAGCCTGCAATTGCGGCTGATAGGCGAGCCAAAGCTTTTCCAGTTCGCCGATGGGGTTTTCCTCAACCCAGTCCACCCGCAGATCGACGATGGGCCAGGTCAGGTCATCGACCACCGACAGCGCCGCCGAATGCACCGCCCCGGCCTCCCCGCCTGCCGCCTGCCCGGCCTGCAACGCGCTCACCAAACGTGCTGCAAGACAGCCGGCGCTATGCTCGAAGGCCGCGACCATGGCCTCGATCACCGCACCGTTGGCCAACAGATTCCCAGCCGCCACGCATTGCTCACCGGCCACGGCGTTGCGGGTGCCCAAGGTATGCTCGCCACTGAAAATCGCCGTGCGCCCCTCGGCATCGATCACCGCCACCTGGCGATACTGGCTGTAGCCATTGCGTGCCAGCGTCCGCTCCAGCGCCGCTTGGGCCACCAGGCCGCCGGCCAGTTCGTCAAGAATCTGCGGCCCCAGGGCCGGCAGGGTAATGTTCTGGCTCGACACCGCGCCGACGCCCGCGCGCAACCAGGGGCAACGGGCGCCGACGGCAATGCTCGAGGAACTGATGGCGATGCCCAGCTGGCCGGTTTCGACACAGCGTCCAACGATGGAAAAAGTCATGCTCCGCTCCTTATTCAGGGATCACCGCGATCACGTCGATTTCCATCAGCCACTGCGGCTGGCCCAAGGCACTGACCACCAACCCGGTGGAGATCGGAAACACGCCCTTGAGCCACTTGCCGACCTCTTGGTACACCGGCTCGCGGTAACGCGGGTCGATCAGGTAAGTGGTGGTCTTGACTATGTGGCTCAGGTCGCTGCCGGCCTCTTCCAACAGTTGCTTGACGTTGCGCATGGCCTGCTCGGCCTGAGCGCGAGGATCGCCCAGGCCCACCAGTTGACCGTTGAAATCAGTGCCAACCTGGCCGCGCACATAGACGGTGTTGCCGGCGCGCACGGCCTGGCACAGGTCGTTGTCCAGCGTCTGGTTCGGGTAGGTGTCCTTGGTGTTGAACATGCGAATACGTGTATGAGTAGGCATCAACGGACTCCCGTGAGACTGGTTTTCGAACGATACGAATCGCTGTCGCGCGCGGGGGCCTGGCGCTGGGCAGCATCTTGATAGGCGAGGTAAATGCGTTGCTTCACGATGTGATCGGCAATGTGCCGGGCGTCATGCCAGACGCCCCAGATGAACGCCGAGCCTCGTCGCGACAACCAGGGCAAGCCGACGAAATACAGGCCCGGTTCGCTGGAAACGCCGCGCTGATGCCGAGGCTTGCCGTTGGCGCCGAGGGCGTCGACTTTCAGCCAGCTGTAATCCACCGAATAGCCGGTGGCCCAGATGACGCTGGTCACCCCGGCGGCGACCAGGTCCAGCTCCAGGATCGGCTGGGTCAGGCATTGCGGGTCGGGCAGTTGGTCGCGGGCTTGAGGTTCGAGCGGCAGGTCCAGGCCATTGCGGGCAATGTAGGCGTCAGCGGCATCCAGCAGCGCCAGATAGTTCTCGTCGCCACGGGCGATGTTTTCGGCAAGATTCGGCTCAAAGCTCACCACGCTGCCGTTGAACGATTTCGTCAGCCCCACCAGGGTGATGCCCTCGTGGGCCAGCCGGCGAAAATCCACGGTATGACCGCCACGGGCGCCGCTCACCGCAATGGTGACGTGTTCCTTGCCGGGCTTGACCGCTTCCGCATCCCACTCGCCCAACACACCTAGCCACCAGCAGAAATCGCGGTTGCGATAGGCCCGCGGCGGACGATCGTGGGCACCCACCGAGAGATAGACCTGCTTGCCTGCGCGCTGCAGCTCATCGGCGATCTGCACCCCCGACGACCCGGCACCCACCACCAACACCGCCCCCTCGGGCAATTGCCGAGGATTGCGGTACTGGGCCGAGTGCAACTGGGTAACCGTCGGCATATCCGGCGCAATTGGTGGAATCACCGGCTGCTGGAAGGGCCCGGTGGCGACGACGACATGGATCGCCTCGATCAAGCCTTCGGAGGTTTCAATGGTGAAGCCTGGGCGACCGACATTGCGCTCGACTTTCCTGACGTCCACGCCGGTACGGATCGGCGCGTTGAACTTGCTGGCATAGGTTTCGAAATAATCGGCCACCTGGTCCTTTGTCGCGAAGTCATCTGGACCGAGCCCGTCGAATTCCAACCCTGGAAAGCGGTCATGCCAGGCCGGCCCGTTGGCCACCAGCGAATCCCAGCGTGATGTGCGCCAGGCTTCGGCAATGCGGCTTCGCTCCACCACCAGATGCGGCACGCCTTGCCGGCTCAAGTGCTCACTCATGGCTATGCCGGCCTGGCCGGCGCCTATAACAAGCGTATCGATGCGTAGGGTTTCAACGGGCATGTCTGTGCACTTCCGGCAGTAGGTTTGGTTCAGGCCGGCATAGCGCCGCCTCGGGTTCTGATTTTTTGTTGTTCTGCGCTTGCAGCTATCGAGATCAGATGTCGAGGCGATTGTGTTGGCGGAGGGAGATTTGCGAAACGAGGGTTTTTATCGTTGCTGGAAAGGAAAAAAATGGGCTATTGCGTGATGATCATTCCCACATTGGTTCTGCGTGAGAACGATCGATCGCGTTAACTAGTTCACTGCATCCGCGCCGGAAACGCCTTGAGTTCCAGTTTCTCCATCACCAACCCGATGAACGCCGAAACCGCCAGCGGCAACTGCCGCCGGCTCGGATAGAGCACATTCAGGCCGAAGCCGATGCGCCGGTATTGCGGCAGCACACGCACCAGACTTCCAGCTTCCAGGTCGAGGCTGCTCAGCGCCCCCGGCAACACGGCGATGCCCAGGCCGGCGACGGTCGCCCTGCGCAACGCCTGGGCGGTGTTGGCGTGGAATCGGCTGGCGATCTGCACCTGTTCCTCGATGCCGTCCGGGCCAACGAATCGCCAATGGGCCATGCCGCCGGGATGGCCGAAACTCACGCCGTCGTGGTGAGCCAGGTCCTGCAACGAAAGCGGCGTGCCGCGCGCGGCAATGTACGCGGGACTGGCAACCATGCCGTCGCCGTCGTTCTTGAGCAGTTGACGACCGACATACCCCGAGTCCTGCAAGGGACCGCCGCGAAAGGCAACGTCGATGCGGTCGGCAATCAGATCGACCCGGGCATCGCTGAGCACGAAATCAAGTTGCACTCGCGGATGTGCGGCTAAAAAGTCGGCCACCCATTCCATCGGGAAGAAATCGAAAAAATCCGCCATCGCCGCGATGCGCACCAGGCCGCTGGGCTCCTCGCTGCCCATCATCAGTTCCTGTCCGGCATCCATCAGGCCGTCCACCGCATCCACGCAGCGTTCATAAAATCCCTGGCCCGCATGGGTCAGCGTGAGTTTGCGGGTCGAGCGCTGCAGAAGTCGCGATTCCAGTTGCGCCTCCAACTGCTGGACCCGTCGGCTGACGGTATTGGAAGGCATGCCCAAGCGCCTGGCGGCTTCGGCGAAGCTGCCGCTGCGGACCACCTGGACGAACAGCGCAACATCGTTGAGATCGAGCATGGCGCACACATTCCTTCGTTTCATGGATGAGTTCAATCCGATTGTATCGGCTAATCAATCCATTGGCAGGCACTTATCCTTCTCGCATCGAGGCCCAACGCCCAAGACTTGGAGGCAACCCATGAACAGCATCGTCGCAGCACCGCCGCGCGCCATCGTCCACCGCACCTCCGGTAGCAGCCATGGGCCGATCACCCGGCTCATGAGCCCCGGCGACCTGGGCCAGCTCTGCAAGCCATTCGTGTTTCTCGATCACTTCGCCTTCAACGCCGATGCCATGCAAAGAGGTTTCGGCATGCACCCTCATTCCGGGATCGCCACGCTGACCTACATGATCGAGGGACAAGTGATCTACGAAGACACCACGGGCCAGTCAGGCACGCTGCCCAGCGGCGGCATGGAGTGGATGCAAGCCGGTAACGGCGTGTGGCACACCGCCCGGCCGGTCGCAGGTTCGCCGATCCAAGGCTTCCAGCTCTGGGTTGCGCTGCCGGCGGCGGAAGAAAATGCCCCGGCCAGCAGCGTCTACCTGGCCCCCTCCGAGATCCCCCGTGAAGGTCCGGCGCTGGTATTGCTCGGCCAATACGGCGCGGCCCGCAGCAGCGTCGCGGCGCCAGCGGGCATGAATTACCTCGCCGTGCAGTTGCAGGACAACGAGCACTGGCGCTACACGCCACCGGCCGGGCACACCGTCGCCTGGCTGGCGGTCAACGACGGCAGTCTCGATGCTGGCGGCCACGTCAATGCTGGAGAAATGGTGGTATTCGAAGCGTCCGGAGAGGCCATCGACATCGTTGCCCGAGGCGCGACCTCCTTCGTACTCGGTTCGGCGGTCAAGCATCCCCACGACCTGGTGATGGGCTACTACTCGGTGCACACCAGCGAGGCCGCCCTGGAAAAAGGCGAGAAAGAAATCCAGCGCATCGGCGCCCTTTTGCAACAAGAGGGTCGGTTGGCCTGACCGACCCTCGAATCAATCCCTAATTCCTACCCGATCCCTTAGAGGTGAATCATGACTGACATCGGTCTCGATCTTCTGTTGTCCCGCACTCAAGTTGGCAAACTGTCCCTGAACAACCGCATGATCATGGCACCGATGACCCGCAGCCGCGCGGGCGCTGGCGATGCAGCCACGCCCCTGATGGCCGAGTACTACAGCCAACGGGCCAGCGCCGGCCTGATCATCAGCGAAGGCTCCCAGGTGTCGGCCCAGGGCAAGGGTTACCTGCGAACGCCAGGGATCTTTACTCCTGAGCAGATCACCGGCTGGAAACAGGTGACCGACGCGGTCCATGCCGAGGGCGGGCAGATCTTCTTGCAGCTCTGGCACGTGGGCCGTCTTTCCCATCCATTGGTGCAGGTCAACGGCGCCCAACCCGTAGCCCCTTCGGCAATCAAGGCCGATGGCGAGATCTATACCCCCGAAGGGCTCAAGCCCTATGAACTGCCACGGGCCCTGGCGCTCGATGAAATCCCCGGCGTGGTCGCCGACTTCCGCCAGGCCGCGGCCAACGCGAAGCTGGCCGGCTTTGACGGTGTGGAGATTCATGGCGCCAACGGCTACTTGATCGACCAGTTCCTGCGTGACGGCACCAACCAACGTACCGATGCCTACGGCGGCTCGATCGAGAACCGCGCGCGCTTCCTCAAGGAAGTGGTCGAGTCGGTGATCGAAGTCTTCGGCGCCAGCCGTGTCGGCGTTCGCCTGTCGCCGATCTTCAGCTACTTCTCGATGAGCGACAGCAACCCGCAGGCGACTTTCGACTATACGGCCAGAATGCTCAGCCGCTACGGCCTGGCTTACCTGCACATCGTGGAATTGGGCGAAGGCCCGTTCGACTTCCTGGAACTCAAGCGTCGCTTCGGCGGGACGTACATTGCCAATGGCGGCTACAGCGCCGAACGCGCCGCCACTGCCATCAGCCGTGGAGAAGCTGACCTGGTGGCATTCGGCACGCCGTTTTTGGCAAACCCGGACCTGGTGGAACGTTTCAAACGAGGCCAGGCGCTGAACACCCCTGATGCGTCGACGTTCTACCAGGGTGACGAGCGTGGTTATACGGACTATCCGACCTTGGCCGGGGCTCAAGCCGGCCAAGAAGCTTAATGTTCAAGACCTGTGGGAGCGAGCTTGCTCGCGATAGCGATGGCTCAGACTGCAATCAAACAGTCAGGTGCTTTCCGGCACATCGATCTGAAGCGGCACCACCCGCTTCGGTGCCGGTCCGGGCGGCGTAGCAGTCGCCGCTTCCACCAGGGCTTCGACTGCCTGTTCGGCCATGGTCACGACGGGATGAGAAAGTACCGCCTGGACCAGCCCCGTCTTCAACGCTTCGCGTGTCAACGGCGTCAGGTCGTGGCACACCACTACGGGTAAGCGAATCTGCTGTTCCTGGAGGCTGCGCAAGGCCCGTAACACGCCGGCGATGCCACCACCGGCCACATAAAGCCCCACCAGGTCAGGCTCTGCGGTGAGTAAGTCCAGCGTGTTGCCGTACGCGAACTCATCGTCCTCCAGCGTCAGGCGCGACGCGAGCAGCTCCCATTCGCTGGAGTGCTCGGCCAGATAACTGCGAAAGCTCAGCTCACACAATTCCTGGCACTGGAAACGCTGGCTGCTGAGCATGACGGCTGCCGCCCCGGGTCGACTCGCCAGACGGCTGATGAACCAGCCCGCCGTGCGGCCCGTAAGTCGATTGTCCAACCCGACATACCCCGTGCCGCTGGCGGTGGACAGCTCCGACAGCAGCGCCACCACCGAAACACCTGTCTCGCGCAATTGCGCAACCGCCTCCCGGACCCGGGGATGATCCACCGCCACCACGCCCAGCCCGTCCACTTGATCGCGCAGGGCCAGGATGCGTTGCGCCACGATGACCGGGTCGAGGTCGTCCAAATAGCCGATGACCACGCGGATCCGTGCTCGCGTGCAGGTCGCGGCAGCGTTCGACAACGCGTGGGCAAGCCCTTGGTAAAAAGGCACACCACTTTTCTGCAACAGGAAGCCAAGCCGCAAGGTCGGGCGGTCGTTGAGCACCCGCTGTTCGATAACGCCCTTGGCATGGAACCCCAACCGCGCGGCCGCCGCGGCAATGCGTTGGGCCGTGTCGGCGCGCACGTCGGCGCGCAGGTTCAGCACCCGGTCGACGGTCGACAGGCTGACCCCGGCTTCCCGGGCGACATCAGCCATGGTGGGGCGAAGCATTCGGCGTGGCTTTTCTGACATGTTTTGACACCTCCGCCAGGCATCATGAGGGGTTTTGACAGATTAAGCCAACCCCCCATGGCCCCCTCCCCGGCAACGCAATAGCATCAGGTCCAGCCCATAACAATAAACACAGCCGGAGTGCTTCCATGGCCATTCACATCTGTACAGCGCCCTGCTGTTGGGGCGTCGACGACGTCAAGAACCCGTTCCTGCCACCGTGGCGCCGGGTACTTGGCGAAGCGGCCGAGGCCGGTTATCGCGGCATTGAACTGGGGCCCTATGGTTACTTGCCCCTGGACGCCGAAGGCGTAGGCCCGGCCTTGTCCGAACATGGCCTGCACGTGGTTGCCGGGACGATTTTCGACGACTTGGTCAACCCCGCCAACCTGCCTGAACTGCTGCGCCAGGCCCACGACATCTGCACGCTGCTCAAGCAGTTGCCCCCCATGGAAAAACAGCTCGGCCAACGCTTCGCCGGGCCCTACCTGGTGATCATCGACTGGGGCCACGAGGCACGCGACTACGCAGCCGGTCACTCGGACCGCGCCCCGCGCCTGGACGATGCACGCTGGAACACAATGATGGCGCACATCCGCGCCATCGCCGACATCGCCTGGCATCAATACGGCATCCGCGCCGTCATCCATCCCCACGCCGGTGGCTACATCGAGTTCGCCGACGAGTTGGCGCGCCTGGTGGACGACATTCCCGATGAGGTCGCCGGGCTGTGCCTGGACACCGGGCATCTCTATTACGCGGGCATGGACCCGGTCGCGTCGCTGCGCACCTACGCCCATCGCCTGGACTACCTGCACTTCAAGGACATCGACCCGGTGGTGTTCGACCAGGTGCTGAACGAACACATTCGCTTCTTCGCCGCCTGCGCCCGGGGCGTGATGTGCCCCATCGGGCGCGGCGTCATCGATTACCCGGCGCTGCACAGCCTGGTGCATGAACTGGGTTATGTGGGCTGCATCACCGTCGAACAGGAGCGTGACCCGCGCAACGCCGGGAGTAGCCTCGACGACGTGGCCGCCAGCCGCGCCTACCTGGCCCGCATCGGTTTCTGATCACACAAGGACAACGTCATGATCAACGGCAGCAAAACAATCACGCGGCCCATCCGTTGGGCCATGGTCGGTGGCGGCGAGCACAGCCAGATCGGCTACATCCACCGCTCGGCCGCCCTGCGCGACCGGAATTTCGAGTTGGTCGCCGCGGCGCTGGATATCGACCCTGCACGCGGCCAAGCCTTTGGTGAGCAACTGGGTATCGAGCCCCAGCGCTGCTATTCGGACTACCTCAGCCTGTTCGAGCTGGAAGCACAACGTCCCGATGGGATTGAAGCGGTGTCGATCGCCACGCCCAATGGCACCCACTACGCCATCACCCGGGCCGCCCTGGAAGCCGGGCTGCATGTGGTCTGCGAGAAACCGCTGTGCTTTACCCTCGAGCAGGCCGAGGCGCTGCGCACCCTGGCGCAAGCCAAGGGACGCATCGTTGGCTTGACCTACGGCTATGCCGGGCACCAGTTGATCGAACAGGCCCGCGCGATGATCGCGGCGCAGGCACTGGGCGAGATCCGCATGGTGCACATGCAGTTTGCCCATGGTTTTCACAGCGCACCGGTGGAGGCGCAGAACCAGGCCACCCAGTGGCGCGTCGACCCGCGCCAGGCCGGGCCCAGCTACGTGCTGGGGGATGTCGGCACGCACCCGTTGTATTTGTCCAAGGTGATGCTGCCCGATCTCAAGATCAAACGCTTGATGTGCAGCCGACAAAGCTTCGTCGCGAGCCGCGCCCCGTTGGAAGACAACGCCTACACCTTGATGGAATACGAAGGCGGCGCCATGGGCATGGTCTGGTCCAGCGCCGTGAATGCCGGTTCCATGCACGGGCAGAAAATCCGCGTGATCGGCTCCCGGGCCAGCCTTGAATGGTGGGACGAGCGGCCCAACCAGTTGAGCTTCGAGATCCAGGGCCAGCCGGCGCAGACCCTGGAACGCGGCATGGGCTACCTGCACGCCGACGCGCTGCAGGACGACCGCATCGGTGGCGGCCACCCCGAAGGGCTGTTCGAAGCCTGGTCCAATCTCTATCGCCGCTTCGCCCTGGCCATGGATGCGGCGAACCGTGGCGACAGCGAGGCACTGGCGGCCCTGCGCTACCCCGACATCGTTGCCGGCGTGGAAGGCGTGCGCTGGGTCGAACGCTGTGTGGAATCAGCCAACCTGGATTCAACCTGGGTCGCCTATTGACCCCTCGCCACGGTAATGAGCATTACTTAACGGAGAACAACAATGAAAATCGCCCTCGACCCCTACATGCACCGCCACTTGAGTCTGCCGGACTTGTGCCGCAAGACCGCCGAGCTCGGTTTCGAATACCTCGAACTGTCGCCACGGGAAGATTTCCTGCCCTGGTGGGTACGCCCCCGCGCCCACAAGGAACGCATCGCCGAATTCAAGAAAGCCCTGCGCGACCACGATCTGCAACTGGCCTCGCTACTGCCGATGTATCGCTGGGCCAGCCCCCACGAAGACGAACGCCGGGCGGCGGTGAACTATTGGAAGGAAGCCATCCAGATCGCCGTGGAAATGGGTTGCACCACCATGAACTCGGAGTTTGGCCGTGGGCCGTCGCCTGATCGCGGGCATAAAGTCAGTTGCTGCGGTGGCGTGCACAGCCACGAGTCAAGCGAAGCGGCCTGGTGGCGTTCGATGGAAGAACTGGTGCCGATCCTGGAAGCGGAAGGCGTCACGCTGAACGTCGAGCCTCACCCGGAGGACTGGTGCGAGACCCTGCACCCGGCCCTCGACATGCTCAAGACCCTCGGCTCGGACAACGTCAAGTTCCTCTATTGCACGCCGCACACCTTCTATTTCGGCGATGACATGAAAGCCATGATCGCCGAGGCCGGGTCGATGATCGCCCATGTCCACATCGCCGACACCTACAACCACAAAGCCTCGTCCGGCCTGCGCTACATCGTCAACCCGCCCGGCGCCAAGGTCACCGTCCACCAGCACATGGACATGCACCAGGGCGAGATCGACTGGGACCTGTTCTTCAGTGAACTGGCCAAGACCGGCTTCGACGGCATCGTCACCGCTTGCGTGTTCGGCTGGGAAGAACGGGCGGATGAGTCCGGGCGCTTCATGCGCAAGGAAATCCAGTCCTACGTCGACAAATACTTCAAGTAAGCGTGTTCATTATTCCAACAACCGGACCAGCTGCGGCTCGATCGCACTAGCGCTCACCTCGACCAACGCCAGCGTCACCGGCAGCGTGAACCGCCGCCGGCCGGCGCTGCCTGGGTTCAGGTACAGCCGGTCGCCACGCCATTCGATGCCCGGTTTGTGGGAATGGCCGCTGATCACCCACTTCACGCCCGGGTCCAGCGAGTCCTGTACATCGGCGATGTCGTGAACCAGCAACACCTGCCATCCACACAGGTCGAATTGCAGGCGGTCAGCAAGCGGCCCAGCCCAATCGGCCCCCAGGTCGTTATTGCCGCGCACCACGTGCAATGGCGCAATCGACGCCAATTGATCCAGAATCTCGGGGCCACCTATGTCACCGGCATGGATGATCCGCTCACACCCTTGCAATGCTGTCAGCGCTTGCGGGCGGAGCAGACCGTGGGTGTCGGAAATGACGCCAACTTTCATGAAATCTTTCTCCCCAATCGTGTATCGCCGGTTGTACCTGCTTCGTCGTAGCGAGCTAACGTGCTGAAATCGAATAAGATAGGCTGCGCATCAATAATGCGCAGACCCGTCGTAAAAGGAAATGTTGATGCTCGGACGCAAACGGCCAGAGCCAAAGATTGAAAACACTGATGAGGACTTTTCTCCCCAGAGCGCACGGGCTGGAGCGGCATTGCGCCTGACCGTGAGTTTCATGCTGGTGGTCATCATCGCGTTTCTGGCCGTCGAAGGCTGGCGCACCTGGCGGGATTATCGCGCGGCCTTTTCGTCCGCCCAGGATTCGGTGACGAACCTGGCACGGGCGACGGCCCAGCACGCCGAAGACACCATCCGACAAGTGGATGTGGTCACCGCCGCACTCAGTGAACGGGTGGAAGGCGATGGCCTGCAGAACATGGACGTTGCGCGCATCCATAAGCTATTGGTGCAACAGGCCGCCATCATGCCGCAACTGCATGGGCTGTTTATCTATGGCCCGGACGGCCAATGGCTGGTAACGGACAAGGAAGTCATTCCGGAAACGGCGAACAACGCCGACCGCGACTACTTCCAATATCACCGTACCCACGAGGACCGGGGCGTGCGCATCGGCGAAGTGATCAAGAGCCGGTCCACCAACGACCTGATCATTCCGGTGTCCCGTCGCTTGAACAATCCCGACGGCTCGTTCGCCGGTGTGCTGCTCGGAACGGTCAAGGTCAGCTATTTCGTCGACTACTACGGCGACTTCAAGATCGACGACAAGGGTGCGCTGGTCCTGGCGACACGCAGCGGAACCATCCTGGTACGGCGCCCCTTCGTCGAATCAGTGATCGGCAAGAGCCTGGTCAACAGCGTGATCTTCAGGAACTACCTGCCCACGTCGAACCAGGGCATCGCGGAGGCCAGGGCCGTGGTCGACGATACCGAGCGCCTGTATGGCTTTCGGGCCTTGACCACCTACCCGTTGGTGGTGGAGGCCGGGTTGTCGCGCGAGTCCATCATCGCTCCGTGGCGGCGCGACCTGTTCAAGACCAGCATCGTGCTGATTTTCCTGATCATGATCCTCGTCGGCTTCGGGCTCATCGTGCTGAGCCAGTTGCGCCACCGGATGACCATGGAAAAGCAGATCCGCAGCGCCCACCAGACCATGCGCGACATGGCGCTGACCGACAGCCTGACCGGGCTGGGCAACCGCAGGCGGCTGGACATCGCGTTGGCCGACGAGATTCGCCTGGCCAAGCGCCAGGGTTCTTCCCTGGCGTTGATCATGCTCGACGTCGACTACTTCAAGCGTTTCAACGACAGATACGGCCATGCTGCCGGCGACGACTGCCTGCGCGCGATTGCCACCGCGGTCAGGCAGACCATCAAAAGGCCGGGCGACCTGGCGGTCCGGTATGGCGGTGAAGAGTTCACCGTGTTACTGCCCAACACCGACAGCACGGGTGCCGCCAAGGTCGCGCAGCAAATCCTCGAAGCTGTCAGGGCCATGAACATTGAACATGGCGATCATCCCTTGGGCATCGTGACCATCAGCGCGGGCATCACCACCAGCCAGCCGAGCGGCGAGGACGTAACCCCGGCCATGCTGATCAAGGCGGCGGACGCCTTCCTGTACCTGGCCAAGAACACCGGGCGCAACCGTTGGTGCAGCGCCGACTCGACGCCTGGGTGAACCCCGCGGGACCGCCGCGCATCGGTCAAGATCGAGCAAACCCAAGTCCACAGGTGCCTGCAAGGCGCCTGGCGGCTACAATGCTCGCTTCGACCGTGACCAGCCTGACTAAAAACAAATGTCCTTGCCCAAACATCATCTGGAATTGCTCAGCCCCGCCCGCGACGTGACCATCGCCCGCGAGGCCATCCTGCATGGCGCCGACGCCGTGTACATCGGTGGCCCGAGTTTCGGCGCGCGTCACAACGCTTGCAACGAAGTGGGCGATATTGCCCGGCTGGTGGAGTTCGCCCATCGCTACCACGCCCGTGTGTTCACGACCATCAACACCATCTTGCATGACAACGAGCTGGAACCGGCCCGCCAACTGATCCACCAGTTGTACGATGCCGGCGTCGATGCGCTGATCGTCCAGGACCTTGGGGTGATGGAGCTGGATATTCCGCCCATCGAGCTGCATGCCAGCACCCAGACCGACATCCGCACCCTGGCCCGGGCAAAGTTCCTCGACCAGGCCGGTTTCTCGCAACTGGTATTGGCCCGTGAGCTGAACCTGCAGGAAATCCGAGCCATTGCCGATGAGACCGACGCGGCCATCGAGTTCTTCATCCACGGCGCGCTGTGCGTGGCGTTTTCCGGCCAGTGCAACATCTCCCATGCCCAGAACGGCCGCAGCGCCAACCGTGGCGACTGCTCCCAGGCCTGTCGCCTGCCCTACACCCTCAAGGACGACCAGGGCCGGGTGGTCGCCTACGAAAAACACCTGCTGTCGATGAAAGACAACAACCAGAGCGCCAACATCCGCGCCCTGGTCGAAGCTGGCGTGCGCTCATTCAAGATCGAAGGCCGCTACAAGGACATGGGTTATGTGAAGAACATCACCGCCTATTACCGCCAGCGCCTGGACGATGTCCTCGAAGACCGTCCGGAGCTGGCCCGCGCGTCCAGCGGCCGCACCGCGCACTTCTTCGTCCCCGCCCCGGACAAGACCTTCCACCGTGGCAGCACCGACTATTTCGTCAGCGAACGCAAGATCGACATTGGCGCCTTCGATTCGCCGACCTTTACCGGCGTGCCGGTGGGCGTGGTGGAAAAAGTCGGCAAGCGCGACCTGCAAGTGGTGACCTTCGATCCGCTGTCCAACGGCGACGGCCTCAATGTGCTGGTCAAGCGCGAAGTCGTCGGTTTCCGCGCCAACATCGCCGAGCCCAAGGGTGAGTTCGAAGAGGACGGCCAGAAGCGTTACCGCTACCGCGTCGAACCCAACGAGATGCCGGCCGGCATGTACCAGTTGCGCCCCAACCACCCGTTGAGCCGCAACCTGGACCACAACTGGCAGCAGGCGTTGCTCAAGACGTCCTCCGAACGCCGCGTCGGCCTGGCCTGGGGTGCGCGCCTGCGCGAAGAGCGCCTGGAACTGACCGCCACCAGCGAAGAAGGCATCAGCGCCAGCGTCGCCCTGGATGGGCCGTTCGGCGTGGCCAACAAGCCGGAACAGGCCCTGGAGCAATTGCACGACCTGCTCGGCCAACTGGGCACCACCGAATACCACGCTACCGCGATCGAGCTGGATGCGCCCCAGGCGTTCTTCATCCCCAACTCGCAGCTCAAGGCGTTGCGCCGCGAAGCCATCGAAGCCCTGACCGCCGCCCGCATCAAAGCCCATCCACGCGGTGGCCGCAAGGCCGAGACCAACCCGCCGCCGGTGTACCCGGAGTCGCACCTGTCGTTCCTGGCCAACGTCTACAACCAGAAGGCCCGGGACTTCTATCATCGTCACGGCGTCAAGCTGATCGACGCGGCGTTCGAGGCCCACGAGGAAACGGGTGAAGTGCCGGTGATGATCACCAAGCACTGCCTGCGCTTCTCGTTCAACCTCTGCCCCAAGCAGGCCAAGGGCGTCACTGGCGTGCGCACCAAGGTGGCACCGATGCAACTGATACACGGTGATGAAGTGCTGACGCTGAAGTTCGACTGCAAACCCTGCGAAATGCATGTGGTCGGCAAGATCAAGGGACACATCCTGGACCTGCCATTGCCCGGCAGCACGGCGCAGCCCGTGGTCGGTCACATCAGCCCTGAAGACCTGCTCAAGACGATCCCCCGCGCCCCGCATTAAACCAATACCCAGCCATGCCCATGTGGGAGCAAACTTGCTCCCACAGGGTTTTTCGGGTGTTTGATGGCCCTGCGCCATTTTTCATTTCTGCGCCGTTTTTGCTTCGCGGTGCGACAGATTCTCCTGCAGGACTCCCCCACCACTTCCTCGCGGTGTTAGGTTGCAACGGTTTGTGTCATCAAATCAGACACTTCCCTCCTACCGCCTGCCAAGGAATGCCCAGCAATGGACTTCTCGCTCAAACATCTGGCCGTGACCACCCTGCTGTTGTCCAGCCTCGCTTCGATCACCACACCAGCATTCGCCAACATCAGCGCCCAACAGGGCGCAGCCATCGTCAAAACCTTCTCCAACACCTCAGTTACCGATTTCAGGCAGTTCCTGGCCGACGTGGCCAAGAGCGACCTGGGCAAAGCCGCCAACCTCGGCCCGGCCATCAGCGCGTTCCAAGGCAACACAACCCTTTCGGCTGAACAGCAGAATGAAATCCATCGCCTGCTGGGCCTCTATGCCCGAGTGAAATACGGCCAAGCGGCCACCGAGACACTGAAGGAACTGGTCGCCATCCCGACTTTTCGCAAGGACGGCGTTGCCCAGCACGAGAACCCGGAGTTTCTCAAGATCGCCGACAAGATCAAAAGCCTGGCCGAGGCGTTCAACCTCAACTTCCGCAACATCGACAACCGTGTCTATGAGATTTCCCTCGAAGGCAGCGGCGACGAAGTCGTGGGCATTCACGCCCATGCCGACGTGGTGCCGGTAACGCCGGATAACTGGGTGTTGAAAGATGGCACTCGCCTCGACCCGTTCAAGGTCACCCAGGTGGGCGACCGCATGTATGGCCGCGGTACCGAGGACGACAAGAACGGCATCGTGGTCGCGCTCTATGCCATGAAAATCATCAAGGAAGAGAAACTGCCGCTGGCGCGCAACTTCAAGCTACTGGTCGACACCACCGAGGAAACCACTGGCGACGCCATCCCCTATTATTTCGAACGCAACCCGACGCCCAATTACAACCTGGCGCTGGATGGCGGCTACCCCGTAGTGATTGCCGAGAAAGGCTATGGCACCGTCATGGCGAACTTCACCCGGCGCGCGGCACAGGGCAAGGGGGCAGAAATTACCGCGCTGACGGGCGGCCTAGCGACCAATCAGATTCCGTCGACGTCCGTTGCCACCTTCGCCAGCGACAAGCCCGCCGAACTGGCTGGCAGCCTGCTCAAAGCCGCTACCGACTATGCCAAGCGCAACGGTGGCAACTTCGAAGTGAGCACCCAGGTCGTCGGCAAGGACGTCCAACTTACCTTCACCGGCGTTTCCGCCCACTCCTCCGAACCCGAGTCAGGCGTCAACCCGGTGGCAAGGATGCTGGGGTTCATCAATGGCCTGGATGGCAAGGTCACGCTCAAACACAACCACATCACCGACGCCGCCCGCTATGCCGCTGACAACTGGGGGCTCGACTACCTGGGTAAAAAACTGGGAATCGGTTTTTCCGATGCCTTCATGGGCCCGCTGACCGCGTCCCTGACCTACATCGGCATGGATGAGAAGACCCTCAAGCTGGCGGTCAACCTGCGGGTGCCGGTGGGCAAGACCACGGAAGCCCTCAAGACTGAAATCGCCGGCAAACTGGCCGCCTGGAGCAAGAAATCCCACATTGCGGTGGCCTTCGACTATTCCATTGACGAGCCGATGTACCGCAACCCTGAGGGTGAATGGGTCAAGGCGCTGCTGGCCGTGGCAAGTGAAAACCTCGGTATGGAACACAAATACGGCACCTCTGCCGGCGCCACTTCGGTTCATGACTTGCCCAATGGCGTGCAATTCGGCCTGGCCATGCCCGACGTCAAGTACACGGGTCACAACGACAACGAGTTCAAGACAGTCGAGCAATTCCTGCTGGACCTGCAGATCGTGACCGAGATGATGGGGCGGATCGGGCAGTTGCCGAAGTTGTAAAACACCGTGCCCTGAGAATGCTGCCGCTAGGGCGTAGGAACTGTGTAGGAGCTGTCGAGTGCAACGAGGCTGCGATCTTTCCCCTGACACTTGAATCTCAAGCGAAAGATCAAAGGGTCAAAAGATCGCAGGCTTCGCCAGCTCCTACGGCCCAGCAGGAGCAATCCCTGGCCACAGCTTTATTCATTCCTTCGGGTGAGTGGCGCTTGGATCGATGACCTTGGCGGTAATGTCGACCAGCTCCAGTCCCCAATCCCCGTGCAGGTACCAATCCTCCCCGATCATCTCGGCCGGGTGCATCGTTCGATCGGCGCCGTTGCCGCAGGCCAGCGCACTGGTCGGACAGTAACGATCACAACCCCAGCAAATGCGCTCGGGATGTTTGGGACTGATGGGAAAGGGCTTTGCCATAACGACCCCGTATAACTGATGGGTGTACCCGCACCCTACCGCGTCGGGGCGCAGTGCCCCTTGATCCCGATCAAGAACAACCGCGCAGGAACCAGTCGGCATTCGTCGTTGGAAAATTCGCGCTAAAAATTGACAAGAATCATTATTATTCGCAGCAAAGCTTCCTAGACTCGGCGCCATCGTTTAGCCAACCAGGAAGTCATCATGCGCACACTTGCAACTCTGCCTCTGGCCTTGCTGTTTCTCGCACCGCTGGCCCAGGCCAAGGAATACCCCATCGGCGAACCGCAACTGTGCCCAGGACTGGAGGTCGGTGCGGTGTATTTGCAGCCGATTGAAATGGCCCCGGCCGGGATGATGCGGGCCACGGCCGATTCCGACGTGCACCTGGAAGCCGACATCCGCGCCACGGCGGACAATAAGCAGGGATTCCAGGAAGGCAGTTTCGTGCCCTACCTCAATGTGTCATTCCAACTGAAGAAACAAGGCAACGACACCGAGCTCAAGGGTGATTTCCACGCCATGGTCGCCAACGACGGGCCGCACTATGGCGACAACGTCAAGCTGCTCGGCCCTGGCAAATATCAACTGACATTCACTGTCCTGCCGCCTGGCGGCCATGGCTCCCTCGGTCGTCATACCGACAAGGAAACCGGCGTGGCGCCATGGTTCGAACGCTGCGAACTGCATTATGAATTCGTCTACGCCGGGATCGGTAAAAAAGGCGGGTACTGAGCATGAGCCGCTCATCCTGCCCACGGCACGTCACGACTCATCGACGCCTGGCCTGGTTGACGCTGGCCGGTTTGCTGCTGCCCTCGATCGCCCAAGCCGAACTGCCGACCTATGAGCTGAGCATACGCGACGGGCATTTCACGCCGTCGCAACTGGAAGTGCCGGCCGGGCAACGCTTCAAGATCGTGCTGAAGAACATCGGCCAGGGCCCGGCGGAGTTCGAAAGCACGCCTTTGCGCGTCGAGAAAGTGCTCTCGCCCGGCGTCACGACCTTCGTGGTCATCCACCCGCTGCGCCCCGGGCACTATCCGTTTTTCGACGAATTCAATCCGCAACTGCCCGAGGGCGGGATTCTCGCCGAGTAATCGGTCAGCAGGAGGCGTTTGCATGACTCAATCGATGTTTATTGTCTGGCGCGAAAGCGTCGAGGCGTTGTTAGTGATCGGGATTCTCCAGGCCTGGGTCAGCCGACAACACCAGGCCAGCCAGCTGTTGCGCTATGTATGGACCGGCGCCGCGCTGGGCCTGTTGCTTTCGGGCGTGCTGGCCGGCCTGATCCTGCTGGCCGGCGAGGCCATGAGCGGGACGGCCAATGAATGGTTCCAGGCGTCGCTGGCTCTGGTCGCCAGCCTGCTGATCGTGCAGATGGTCGGCTGGATGCACCGAAACGCGAGGACGCTCAAGCATGACCTGACGCGCCACGCCGACCAGCGCCTGAGCCGTCAGGGCGGCCTGGGGCTGTTGGTGCTGGCGCTGCTGGCGGTCAGCCGCGAAGGCAGTGAAACCGTGGTGTTCCTGTATGGCGCCGGTGCGCGCCTGCAGGGGCCGCAACTGGGCTTGTTCGCCGTCGGTGCGCTGGCCGGGCTGGTGCTGTCGCTGCTGACCGTCTCCTTGCTGCACAGCAGTCGCCGGTTCATCTCATGGCCGCGTTTCTTTGCCATCAGCGAAGCGATCCTGCTGCTGTTGGGGGCAGCGTTGCTGGTCAGCGGTATCGAGCGGGTCGGCGGGCAACTGCTCGCGATGGATTGGCCTGAGGCGGTGTATCGCGGCATTGGCGACGCGCTGTGGGACAGTAGCGCGATACTCGACGACGGCCATGGCTTCGGCGGGTTCCTGGCGGACTTCACCGGGTATCGGGCCAGCCCGAGTGCGATGACGCTGCTGGTGTGGCTGGGCTATTGGGGCGTCGTCGCGGGCTGGCTGCGGCCGCGCAAGGCGGAAAACCTGCCATGCCCGACCTGAACCCCTGGCTCCAACGCCTGGGCGACGGCATGCGGCGCCACGGTGCAACCATTCGTGCCGTGCAATGGACGGTGGTGCTGTTCTACGCGGTGCTGCTGGTGGTGCCGGCCCTGCTGCCATTGCCCAACAGCCAGGCACGCCTGTTCGACAATCTCACACTGCTGGCACAGTTTCTGTTCTGGGGCCTGTGGTGGCCGTTCGTGTTGCTGTCGATCGTGTTGTTCGGGCGGCTCTGGTGTGGCGTGCTGTGTCCGGAAGGCGCCCTGAGTGAGTGGGCCAGCCAGTACGGCAAGGGCTTCGGGGTGCCGCGCGGATTGCGCTGGGCTGGCTGGCCCACCTTGGCGTTCTGCCTGACCACACTCTACGGTCAATTGATCAGCGTCTACGACTACGCCCAGGCTGCATTGCTGATCCTGGGCGGCTCGACCGTCGCCGCGGTGATCGTTGGCCTGTTGTTCGCCCGGGGCAAGCGGGTGTGGTGCCGTTACCTGTGCCCGGTCAGCGGCGTCTTTTCCCTGCTTGCTCGCTTGGCGCCGGTGCACTTTCAGGTGGACGAACAACGCTGGCTGGAAAACCCCGCACCGCGTCGCCCTCCTCCCAACTGCGCGCCCTTGCTGGACATCCGCCGCATGCGTGGCGCCGCCGATTGCCACGCCTGTGGTCGCTGCAGCGGCCAGCGCGATGCGGTGCGCCTGATTGCCCGCTCCAGCAGCGAAGAAATCCTGCACTCGACAGCTGACACCCTCTCGCCATGGGATGTTCGTTTGCTGTTGTTCGGTGTCATCGGCCTGGCCATGGGCGCCTTCCAGTGGACTGTCAGCCCATGGTTCATCGACCTCAAGCAAAGCCTGGCCCAATGGCTGGTCAGTCATGATTGGCTCTGGGCACTCCAGGACAACGCGCCGTGGTGGCTGTTGACGCACTATCCGCAACTCAATGACAGTTTCAGTTGGCTCGACGGTTTTTGCATCGTCGCGTACCTGGGCATGAGTGCACTGCTGATAGGCACTTCACTGATGCTGCTGATGCGCCTGGCGGCACGCCTCTCGGGTGACAACACACAATATCCGCCCTTAGCCATCACCCTGACGCCCCTCGGCGGTGCTGGGTTGTTCCTCGGCTTGTCGGCCACCACGGTCAAACTGCTGCGCTATGAAGGACTGCTGCTGGAATGGGTACAACCGGCACGGGCCGGGTTGCTGGTAGCGGCGATAGCCTGGAGTTTATGGCTGGGCTGGAAACGCCTGCAGCAGACGCAGACTCCAGCGATCCAACGATTGCCAGCCATGGCATGCCTGGTCATGGCCAGCAGCCTGGTGGGTTATGGCTGGTGGCTGCAGTTCTGGGGATGGTGATGTGTTCACAACACCCTGTGGGAGCGAGCTTGCTCGCGATGAGGCCGGCACATTCAACATCACCAAAGACTAACACACCGCCATCGCGAGCAAGCTCGCTCCCACAGGGGAAACGCGGTCCCACCAAGAACTAGGTCGGCTATAAGGCCGCCTCGCGGTGGATGTTGATCTCGGCGCCCCGTTAACCACGCTGGCTGAACGAAGGTATTGCGCAGTGGGCAACCCGGCATGGATGCCGGGTTAGCCGCGCTGGGCCATGGATGGCCCTTCGCGGCGGCCCTCGGAGCAATGCCTTCGTTCAGGCATGCCGAGCCTAGGCGAGGCACCGAGTGGTGGGGCAAAAGCGCTTTGGTTACTTTCGCGCTTTTCGAAAGTGACCCGCCGTAAGGGCGGAACCATAAGCCGCCGTTACCTAAATAACGGATATACCCCCCAAAAGCCGTCAGCCCCGAACCCACCCCCCCTGCCGACTCAACTCAGGCTTTTTTAAAAACACCCTCTGCGGCAACAGCAACCAAGCCAGCGCCGGCAGCAAGATCAAGGCCCCCAGCATGTTCACCAAAAACATGAAGGCCAGCAAAATCCCCATATCAGCCTGAAACTTGATCGGCGAGAACGCCCAGGTCGACACCGCCACAGCCAATGTCATGCCCGTCAACAACACCACTTTGCCGGTGAACAGCAGCGCCTGGTAATACGCCTGGGCCAAGGTGTCACCGGCCCGCATCCGCGCCAGGATCACGCTCAACACATAGAGCGCATAATCGACCCCGATGCCCACGCCCAGTGCGATTACCGGCAGTGTCGCGACTTTCACCCCCATGCCCAGCCCCACCATCAGCGCCTCGCACAGGATCGAGGTGAGCATCAGCGGCAGCATCGCGCACAGGGTTGCGCGCCAGCTGCGGAAGGTCACCAGACACAGCAGACTGACTGCGCCATAGACCCAGAACAGCATCTCGCGCATGGACTTCTTCACCACGATATTGGTCGCCGCTTCGATCCCCGCACTGCCGGCCGCGAGCATGAACTTGACCTCTGGCATCTGATGCCCGGCGATAAACTGCTCACTGGCCTCCACCACCCGGTTCAAGGTATCAGCCTTGTGATCGGCCAGGTAGACGTACAGCGACAGCATCGAGCAGCCCTGATTGAACAGCTCTCGCGGGGCGCGGGTTTGCACGGCACCCAGTGCGCCGTCATTGGGGATCAGTTCATACCATTTGAAGTTGCCTTCGTTATACCCGGCCGTGGCGATCTTGCTCAGCGCTGCCATCGAGGTGGTCGATTCCACGCCGGGCAATTGCTCCAGTTGCCAGGCCAGCGCATCTACCGCGGACAGGCTGGCGTAACGGGTGCATTGATCCTCGGGGGTCTTGATCATGACCACGAAAATATCCGAGCTGGCCGCATAGTTCTGGGTCATGAACAACGCATCGCGGTTGTAGCGCGAGTCGGCACGCAACTCTGGAGCGCCGGGGTCCAGATCGCCGATTTTCAGGTGCAGGCTCACGGCAAAACCAAACGCGGCCAACAGCAAGCCAGCCAACATGGCGCCCGTGGCCCAGCGCCGTTGGGTGAACAAATCGAGCACACGCCACAGGGGATGCTTGATCTGCGCCTGTTGCTCTGTGGTTTCCGCACTCAGGCTGCGTTGCGCCGCCGCCGGGCTGACGCCGATATAGCTGAGCAGGATCGGCAGCAGGATCAGGTTGGTGAAAATCAGCACTGCCACCCCGAGGCTGGCGGTGATCGCCAGGTCCTGGATCACCCGAATGTTGATCAGCAGCAGCACCGCGAAGCCCACCGCATCACAGAGCAAAGCGGTGATGCCGGCGGCGAACAGTCGACGGAAGGTATAGCGCGCGGCAACCACCCGGTGAGTACCGCGGCCGATGTCCTGCATGATGCCGTTCATCTTCTGCGCGCCATGGCTCATGCCAATGGCGAACACCAGGAACGGCACCAAGGCCGAGTAAGGGTCCAGCTCATAGCCGAGCAGCGCTAGCAGCCCCAGTTGCCAAAGCACCGCCGCCAGTGAACAGATCACCACCACCAAGGTGCTTCGCGCGCAACGGGTGTAGCCAAACAGCACCAAGACCGTCACCAGTACCGCCACCACGAAGAACAGCAATACCTGGGTCATGCCCTCGATCAGGTCGCCGACGATCTTGGTAAAGCCGGTGATATGAATCCGCAGGTCATCGGTCTGGTACTTGTCTCGCAGCGCCTCCAGTTGCCGGGAGAACTCGCCATAGTCCAGCGCCTTGCCCGTCTGCGGATTGATTTCCAGCAACGGCACGAAGATCACGCTGGATTTGAAGTTGCCGGCGACCAATTGCCCGACTTCCCCGGAGCGGGCCACGTTGGTCCGCACCTGCTCGAGGCTGGTGGCCGAGCCATCGTAATCGTCGGGGATCACCGTGCCGCCGTCGAGCCCGTCTTCGGTCACGGCAGTCCAGCGCGTGGTCGGGGTCCATAACGATTTCATGTAGGGGCGGTCGACGCCCGGCAGCAGATAGAGCTCGTCGTTGAGCCTGGCCAGGGTGTCGAGGTAGTCCTTGGTGAAAATGCTCCCCTGCTTGACCTCCACGGCGATGCGCAGCGAGTTGCCCAGGCCGCTCAGTTCCTTGCGATTCTCCAGGAAATTGGCGACGTAGGGATGCCCCGTGGGGATGGTCTTTTCGTAGCTGGCATTGATGCCGATGCGCGTGGCTTGCCAACCGAGCACCAACGTCACCAACAGACACAGCAGGACCACCAGCGGTCGATGGTTGAAGATCGCCCGCTCAGCGAAGTTGCCCGACGCCCGGTCAAAGTCTTCCTGGCGGCCGATCACGGTTTGGGTTCTGTCGTCTTTCAAGTTTGACTCCTGTTGCACGAGCCGTGGCCCGATAGCGCTACACCGTGAAGTTTCAAGGTTGACCTGCGGCCCGCGGATCCTGGTCAGCGGCCACGCCGGTCAAGCCGACGCTAGCCAGGCTGCCGTCGACCGCCTGTTGCACGGCAGCGAGCGTCCCGCCGCTGCGGCTCTGACGCTTGTCAAAGCTTCGCCCCTGGTCATGACTGAATAGAAGTTCACCACTCTGGCTGGCCAACAACAGGCCGCCGTCGCGCAGTTGGAGAGCGCTCGCCAGTGTCGATTCGATACCGGTGTCAAGGCGGCGCCAACTGTTGCCACGATCCCCGGACCACCAGGCGTTTCCGCGCAAGCCATAGACCACCAAGGCGCCATCGCGGGTGCCGAGCAGACCGAAGAAGCTGCCCTCATACGGTGACGTCAAGGCCTGGAATGACTGCCCAGCATCGGTGGAACGCAACAGCAAACCGCGCTCCCCCACCAACCACAGATCGTTGCCCAAGGCGCGGATGCCATACAGGTTCAAGCCCTGCGGATTGTCCACATGCCGCATCCACGGCTGCCAGCTTCGCCCGCCATCGTCGGTACGGTAGATCTGGTTGTAGGCACCCACGACGTAGCCGTGCAGGCGGTCACTGAAGTACAGGTCGAGAAACGGTTTATCCGGTCCGTCATCGAGCATTCGCCGTGCCTGCGCCAAGTGGCTGGCACCGTCGGGTTGATTGACATCGCGCTCAGCGAACTGTACCGCCAAGGCGATGGCACGCTGACCGTCGAGTTGCTTTTGCCAGGTTTCTCCGCCGTCCTGGGTGTGCAGCACCACGCCCAGATGACCGACCGCCCAGCCCTGCTCGGCATCGACGAATTGCACCGCCGTCAGGCTGACACTGACCGGCACCTTGGCCTGGCGCCAATTGACTCCTGCGTCATCGCAGAGCAGCACGATCCCGCGCTCACCGACCGCCACCAGACGCTCGCCGGCCCGGGCCAGCCCGAGCAACACCGAGCGCTGGGCCTTGGCGGTCGGCAATGCCGGCTGTTGCAGCACGGCCAATGTCGTGGCCTGTGCAACCAAGGGCACGCTCACCAACAGGCTCCCCACCAAGGCGCAAACACACCATAGCGGACCGCGACTCGCAAAAAATTTATCAACGTTCATATCGTTATTCCGCCTGGAAAATCGTAAGCGACCGCGGCGAACCTCCTCCTCGCCACGGCCGCCACAGGTTCAACGCATGTTTTCGTTGGCCATGGCATCCGGCGTGAAATAGGACGCCGAAGGTCTCGCGATCTTCTGGTACTGAACCGCCAGGTCATTGCTCGATGCGTTGAGGAAGTAGGCCCCGGTGTCGAGGTTGTAGCTGCCCCACATGACCTGTGCGGTGAGCACCGGCATATCCGGCGCCAGCAGCGTCAGCGAATACATCTGCCGACCGAGCTTGCCCTGGGCGTCATAACCGTCGGCCATCAGGATCTGCCAGGAGTCTTCGTCGACGTAGTAGGTCCGACGCGGCACGACATGGCGCTTGCCGGATTTGAGCGTGGCCTCGACCACCCAGACCCGGTGCTTCTCCCAACGCACCAGATCAGGATTGAGGAAGTTTTCCTTGACCAGGTCGTCACTCTTGGCCAGCGCGGCGCGGTTATTGTTGTAGCCGACGATCAGCTCTTTCTTGCCCACCAGCTTGAGGTCATAGCGATCGGTAGGCCCGAACAGCATGAACGCTTCGTCGAACAGGCCAACGCCAGAGGTCACGAAGTCCGGCGTGTCATAGGCAATGTTTGGCGCCCGGCGAACCCGGCGCTGGCCGACCAGATATTGCCAGGCTGCCCGATTGGCCGGGTCCATGTCCCAATGGGTCATCAGGCCTTCGCCGGCCTTGGATGACGGCAACTCAGTCAACAGCTTGCCCACCTGGTACTTGCCCGCATAGTTTTCCAGGCTGCCGCCTTCGAAGTAGTAGGGAAACTGATAGGAGAATTGGGCCCGGGTCGCCTGGACTTTCTTGCCACCGGCGGTCATCAGCCAGGTATCGAAAGGCGCGCTGATGGTGTCGCCGCCCTGCCAGGACAACCGATAATTCCACAGCACTTGGGCACCGTTTTCCGGGATCGGGAACGGAATGCCACCGTAGGCGTTGGCGACCTTCTCGCTGTCCACGTCCAGGGTGGCGCGGGTGGCGTTCTTGCTGGTGTTGTCATACACCCATTGCGGAGCGGCGGCCGAGCGATGGGTCGGGTACACGTCCAGGCGATAGCCCGGGTATTTCTTCAGCAGCAGCTTGGTCCCTTCGGCCAACTCGCTGGCGTACTGCTCCATGTTCGAGGCTTTGATCGAATACAGCGGCTTCTCGCCGGCGAATGGATCGGGGCGTTTGTCTCCCGGTTTGTAGCCAGGCGTGGCCTGGGTATAGCCGCCCTGCCAAGCCGGGATACTGCCATCGGCGTTGCCGGCGCGCTCGCCACCCAAGGGAGTCAGATCGGTTTTCAGGCGCGCGGCCTGTTCAGGTGACACCGCCGCCTGCGCCAATCCCATGCTGGCAAGGGCCAGGGTCAGGACGCATGTGTTCAGGAATGCTGTGTTCTGCATGGCGAATCCACCTTATTAGAATGAGGTTTTCACGTAGAGCGAGACGAAGTCGCGATCGGCCAACGACTGTCCGTAACTGAAATTGCCGTCCTCGCGCAGCCCGGCTTTCGGTGCGCCGAAGAAGTTCACGTAGTTGAGGCCGACATCCCAGCGTTGCAGGTAGGTGGCTTTGAGCCCGACACTCCAGTCGCCGGAGTGGGTGTTGCCGAAGCCGGATTTGTTGACCGCCGATGAGCGCCCATCGAGTACCACACCCATGCCGATCGGCACGGTCAGGTCGATTCCGTCGACGATCTGGAAGTACGCCGGCTCGATCAATACCCGCAGCGCGGTGGCATCGCGGGTGGTGTTGGAGTCCAGCGCGGCAGCGTTCTTGGTCACGCTCAGGGTGCGGTTCCAGGCCAGTTCGGCCAGGGCCGATCCGCCATCCCAGAACGCGGTGGGCGATAACAGGTAGATCGCCGACAGGTTGGCGTGGGCGGTCTTGCCCCTGGCGAACAACTCATTGTCGCCACCATCGGCCGCCATGCCGGGGGTCACTACTTGCAGATTACTCACTAGCGGCGCGTTCCAGCGCACCGACGTTTCACCGGCAAAGTTGAACGGACCGTAGGCAGTGGAGAAGCTGACGCCAGCGGTCTTGATGTCTTCGGCGTAGACCTGGCGATAGGAACCCAGGATGGGCAACCCGGTGGCCGCAGACGCCGCACCGTCCAGGTAGGCGTACAACCCGATTGGCGCTTTGTCGTGATACTGGGCCGCGTAGAAACCCAGCTCCAGCTCGGTGCCGGTCGGCTTGAAGCGGATCTGCATGCCGCCCTGCCCCGAATTGCGCGGTTTCAAATCGCCGCCATTGACCGTGTCGTTGCCGAACACTTCGCGCAGAGGGCCACTGCCGTAGCCGATGGCATCGACATCGCTCAGGTAGCTGCCGGCGCCGGGCAGATTGGAACGTTCCCACTCAAACTGATAGTAAGCGCCCACCGACAGTTGCGGGTTGATCTGCAACTGCCCGGAGATCTGATTGACCGGGCGCAGGATCTCCTTGAACTGAGTCCCCGGCACGCTGAGCAACTTGACGACATCGGTCGGGCCCTGGGCATTGGCAATGCCGTTGCCACCGTAGAACAGGCTTTCCCCATAGATCAGGCTGTGTCGGCCCAGGCGCGCCACGCCCTGGGAGTCTTCACCCAGATCCCCGCGCAAGAACACGAAGGCGTCGAGGATTTCCGCGTCGCGGCCATGGAGCTTGCGGGTTTCACTGAGGAAATGCGTTTGCTCGCTGCTGTCGGTGTCCTGGTTGTAGATATCGTCGTACCAGGCTGCGCCGCTCACGCGCAGCCCATAGTTTTGCCGGCTCAGGTCCATTTCGGAAAACAGGTCCAGGCGGTTGGAGACCAGGCCACTGCTGAAATTCTTGTCGCCCTGGCTCTGGATCGAGGGGTACAGGCCGCTGGCGGTTGGCGCGTTGACCAAGCGGCTGTCCTGTCCATGCAGGCGCCAGGCTTGGCTGTACTTGATAGTGTTGTCCCAGCGCAGTTTCCAGTCGGAGTCACCCAGGTCCATTTGCATGGCCTGGACCCTTTCGACCATCACACCGGTGCTGCATAACGCCAGGAACAGGGCGCAATGCTTGAAACCAAAGCAATCTTTGAGGTTATCCATGGACGCTTCTCATTATTGTTATTTTTTGGCATGGCTTTGCAGCCAACACGCTCGGGTAGCGGCTTGCGCCGCGTTGTACGGATGCGCATTCAGATGTAGGTGGAGGCCAATCCACCATCGACCGGCAGGTTGACGCCGTTGATCCAGCGCGACTCGTCGGCACACAGGAAAGCGATCACCGCCGCCACCTCATCGGCGTAAGCGGGACGTTTCATGCGATGGGCATCGGCCTGGGTCCGGGCCTCGCCGAGCATGCTCACGAAGTCGTCGAGGATGGGCGTGAACACCGGGCCCGGTGCAACACTGTTCATGCGCACCGAATGCTCAAGAAACCAGGGTTGGGCCTGCAGGTAGGTCCAGACGATCAAGGCTTCCTTGAAGTACTGGTAGCAGGTCTGGTCCGGCACCCGGTGGTCGGCCAGCCAGGCTTGCGCGACGGCAAAATCTTCGATGCGCGCCAGCGCCTTGTGCTGTTCCAGGCGCAACGGCCATTCGGCGCCGAGGATCGAGGCGATATTGACGATGCTGCCGCCAGCGTTGATGCGCGGCAGCAGCGCACGGCTCAAGTGGCGCAACCCAAGGTAGTTGACCCGCGCCAGCAGTTGCGGGTTGGCAGTGCCCGGCACCCCGGCGATGTTGCACAGGCTGTCGAGCCGTGCGGGCAGCTGCGGCAGCAGCCGTTCGATGTTTTCGGCGCTACTCAAATCGCCCTGCACAAAACCGTCCAGGGTCATGTGCGGCGCCTTGAGGTCGACGCCAATCACTTGGGCGCCATGAGTGCGCAGCAGGCTTGCCGTGGCAGCACCAATGCCTGACGAGACACCGGTGACCAGCACAATCTTGTTGTCGAGTTTCATGTTGAGTCCTCTTATTATTTTTGTGTACTCGCAGGGCCCTCAGCTCATCGGGCCCTGTAAACCTGCCTGTCAGAAGGGGTAGACCGGCGCCTGGTCCTTGACCGTCACCCACTGCCATTGCGTGTATTCGTCCCAGTCCGCCGGGCCGCCGACGCTACCGCCATTGCCCGAGGCGCCGCGCCCGCCGAACGGGTTGATGCACTCATCGGCGACGGTCTGGTCATTGATGTGCAACATGCCGCACTGCAACCGCTCACCGATGGCCATGGCCCGGCCCACCGACGGCGAAATGATCGCCGCCGCCAAACCGTATTCGGTGCGGTTGGCCAACTCGACGGCTTCATCATCGGTGGCGAAGCTGACCACCGTTGCCACGGGCCCGAAGACCTCCTCGTCGAAGGCCCGCATGCCCGGTTTCACGCCGCTGAGCACGGTGGCCTGGTAGAACAGTCGATCGTGCTCGCCGCCTGCCTCCAGCCGGGCGCCGGCGCGCACGGAGTCGCTGACGATGTCGTGCACCCGTTTCAGCTGGCGCTGATTGATCAGCGGCCCCAACGCGGCCTCGCCCTGGGCGGCGTTGCCGACGGTCAAGGCCCGGGCCTTTTCCACCAGTTTGCGGGTCAGTTCTTCGGCGATGGATTCATGGGCGAGGATCAACCCGGTGGCCATGCAAATCTGCCCTTGATGCAGCCAGGCGCCCCAGGCCGCGTTGCGAGCGGCGAGGTCGAGATCGGCGTCTTCAAGAATGATCAGCGGGTTCTTGCCGCCCAACTCCAGTGCGACCTTCTTCAGGTTGCGCCCGGCCACTTCAGCGACCTTGCGACCGGCGCCGGTGGAACCGGTAAAGGCGATCATGCGCACGTTGGGGTCGCGGCACAGCGCCTCACCGGCATCCGCCGCGCCGGGCAACACTTGCAACAAGCCCTTGGGCAGCCCTGCCACCTCGAACAACCGGGCGATGAGGAAACCGCCGCTCACCGGGGTCTGCGGATCCGGCTTGAGCACCACCGCATTGCCCGCCGCCAGGGCTGGCGCAACGGAGCGCATGGACAACACCAGGGGAAAATTGAAGGGCGAAATCACCCCGACCACGCCATGGGGCTGGCGCCGCGCGTAGGACAGGCGCCCCGCCTCGCTGGGCAGGACCACCCCATGGGCCTGGGACAGCAGGCCCGCGGCCTGATGCAACAGCACGATGGCTTCGCGTACTTCGTGTTGGCCCTTGAACAGCGCGGCGCCGGTCTCCCGGGCCACGTACAGCGCCAGTTCATCGAAGGACTGCTCAGCCACGTCGGCGGCCTTGCGGAAGATCGCCGCGCGTTGCCGCGGGCCCAGCGCCGCCCACCCCGGCTGCGCCAGGGCTGCGTCGCGACTGGCCTTGGCGATGTCGGCGGAGTCGGCCGTGGCACAGCGCATCAACCGCTCACCGGTGGCCGGTTCAATGATCCATTGCAGCAGACCCGACGCAGGCACCCAGTCACCGTTGAAGACACATTCCGACTCGATCACCTGGGACAACAGGTGGCTTTTGGATGCAGACATTTAACACTCCCGGCTCTTTGTTGTTGTCATCGTTTGCCGCACCTGGAAGGTATCGACGCAAACGCCGTGCTAGTGCCTGAGCAAGCGCTGTGCCGGTTTTGCCCGCAGACCTTGATAAACCTGGCGCAGGGCTCTGGATCAATGGTCTGCATCGAATGCAGGACTGATGAAGCACCTGCCGACGTGGCCGTTGGCCAGCTGCCGCTTGTTCATTTGATAAAGTTATGCTTAATAACTATCTCGCCAGATGATCATTTCGATCACCCGCCATCAGGGGCATAACAATGAATAATCCCCACTGCCAGTTGCCGGATCACCGGATCGCCACCGAGCACTTCCGCCCACGGGGTGACAGCAACGAGCTGACCGACAGCAGCTCGCCCACGACGGCAGAACTCACCGCGTGTCTGTTTTTCTCCCCCGACGACGGTCGTATCTGGCTCAACGACCAACGCATGTTGCTGCTGCACAGTTCATCCTTCGGTGCGTTGCGCCGGGAAATCATCGAACGCCAGGGGCTGGAACAGGCCCGTGGCATGCTCACCCGCACCGGCTATTCCTCCGGCGCCCGGGACGCCCGGCTGATTCGCGAACGCTGGCCCCACGCCGATGCCGCAGCGGTATTTCGTGCCGGCACGCATCTGCACACCCTTGAAGGCATGACCAAGGTCGAGCCGCTGCACTTCAAGTTCGATGCTGATTCGGGGTTCTATGAAGGGGAATTTCTCTGGCATCACTCCTGTGAGGCCGACGAGCATGTCGCCGCCTATGGCACCGGGCAGGATCCGGTGTGCTGGACCGAACTGGGCTATGCCATCGGTTTCGTCAGCGGGCTGTTCGGGCAACTGGTGATTTTCCGCGAAGTGGAATGTCGAGGCATGGGGCACGAACGCTGCCGAGTCGTCGGCAAGACCGCCGAGCAATGGGGCGATGTCGAGCAGGACCTCAATTACCTCAATGCCTCACCGCCAGCGGTCGTCGCGCGCACCGACAGCCAGTCCGACAGTGTTGCCGGCACCGCCCCACTGCCGGACAGCGAACAGCCGCTGATCGGTGCCAGCGCCGCCTTCAACGCCGCGACCCAGGCCTTGCAGCGGGTGGCCTTGACCCCCGCCACCGTGCTGGTCAGCGGCGAATCCGGCGTCGGCAAGGAGATGTTCGCCCGTCAGTTGCACCAACTGAGTCGCCGACGCGATGGTCCGTTCATCGCCCTCAACTGCGCGGCCATCCCCGACAACCTGATCGAGGCCGAACTGTTTGGCGTTGAACGCGGTGCCTATACCGGGGCCACCCATTCACGCCCCGGTCGTTTCGAGCGAGCCCATGGCGGCACGTTGTTCCTGGATGAGATCACCTGCCTGAGCCTGGCCGGGCAAAGCAAGTTGCTGCGCGCCTTGCAGGAGCGGGAGATTGAACGGATCGGTGGTGGCCACGGCATCAAGGTCGATGTGCGGGTCGTGGCGGCCACCAACATCGACCTGCGCAAGGCCGTGGCGGAAGGCGCGTTCCGTGAAGACCTGTTCTACCGGCTCAACGTCTACCCCATCGCCCTGCCGCCCTTGCGCGAGCGTCGCGATGACATCCCGTTGCTGATCAATGCTTTCCTCAAGCGCTTTTGCCAGGAGTACGGCCGCACCCCGATGGGCCTGACCATGCGTGCCTTGAAGGTGCTGTTGCGCTATGACTTCCCGGGCAACGTGCGGGAATTGCAGAACCTCATCGAGCGCGGCCTGATCGCCAGCGAAGAAGGCCAGGCGATTGACCTGGTCCATCTGTTTCGCAATGAGCAACTTCCCGTGGATGCGTACTCCGTGGACCTGCACGGCGGTCTCTCGCCGATGGGCCTGGCCGCCAACGACGCCGCGGAAAAACCGGCCCTGCTCCAGTCCCTCAGCCAACTGGACTCGGACTTCTCCATTGACGGCCTGGAATCACGGCTGATCAACGAAGCCCTGCAACTGAGCAGCGGCAACCTGGCAGCGGCCGCACGCTCATTGGGACTGAGCCGGGCACAGTTCGCCTATCGGTTGAAGAAGCATCAACGAGGTGTCGCGGACTAAACCCCGAACCTGGGATCACCATAATTCCCCTGTGGGAGCGAGCTTGCTCGCGATGGCGGTGGGTCAGCTGACATTGATGCTGGCTGGGTTGACGCCATCGCGAGCAAGCTCGCTCCCACATTGGTTTCTGCGGAGCTGCAAGCTCTGCAACTCAATCCGTCGTGCTCGCCGCCAGTACGGCAAGCGTTCGGCGCTTGGGGTTCCAGATGCTCAGGCACCAGACGCCCCACCACTCCAGGCCATCGTCGAAATAATCGCTCCAGGAGGCCCGTGCCGGATCGTACTCGTCGCTGGCCGTCCAGTTGAGGTTGAAGTTATCGACCCAGCTCAACACCACCCCATCGGTACCGTCCTCGAGCCCAAGCAGGTCGAGCCATTCGCTGAACAGCGCCTGCGGGGTGTCGTCGCTGAAACGGGTGCCATAGGGCGGGTCGCAGAAGGCCGCGTACAAGGCATAAGTGTGCTGATCATCTTGGTCGCTCCGCATGAGTCGAGCCCGTTCGTCCCGGTTCAGCGGCTTGGCGACGGCCTTGCTCAAATCCCAATCCATGGTGGGGGGCGCAGCCTCGGTATAGCGCGGGTCCAGAGTCAGTTGGCGATGACGCTCCAGCCATTGAGCCTTGAGGTGCTGGAACAACAGGTCCACAGCCTGACGATGAAGCACCTCATCAGCGGCATCACTCGCCTCGGGCACAAGCACCAGGAAATCGAAGGCACAACCGGCCTTTTCCATCCGCTGGCGCAGGGATGCGCTGGCTTGCTGTTCCACGATGCGCAACATGACAGTCTCCATCAAGCGAGGGGAAAAGCGCCCCGCCGGTACTCGCTGGGGGTCTGGTTCATCTCTATCCGAAAGTGCCGGTTGAAGTTGGACAAGTTGTTGTAGCCCACTTCAAAACAGATATCGGTCACGGGCATTTCGCTCTGCAACAGCAAGCGACAGGCGCGCTGGACCCGCAGCTTGCGCATCAGGTCAATGAAGCCGTGCCCGGTGATGCGCTTGAAGAACCGTGAGAAGCCCGGCTCGCTCATGTCCAATTGACGAGCGATCACCGACAGGCGCAGGTCGCCAGTGAGTTCGGCTTGCAGGTATTCGAAGGCTCTATGGATGCGCTCGGAGCTGCGCGCATCGAGGGTCGGCGCGTAGCAAGGGCTCGCCAGGCTCAAGGCCTCGTCGCCAGGGGCTTGGTTGAGGGTGTGCAGCAGTTCCAGGAACAGCGCCAACCGCGCCAGTCCCTGGGCCGGGCCGATGGCTTCCAGCAGGTGCGCGGCCCGCCGCGCGGTGTTGCCGTCGAAGGTCAGGCCACGGCGGGCGCGTTCGAACAGGCCCTGCAGATCGCCCAGTTCGGGCAGGGTTCGGCGCAAGGTCAGCAGCGTGGCACCGTCGAATTGCAAGACCACGTCACGCCCAGGCAGGTGCTCGCCCGGCGCCAGATCGCCCATCCAGTCGTGGGGCAAGTCCGGGCCAATCATCGCCACATGGCCTGGGCCAAACGGGCCGATGTAGTCGCCCGCCAGCAGTTTGCCGCTGCCCTGGCGGATCAGGTGGATTTCAAATTCAGGGTGATGGTTCCAACGCGCCATCGGGTACGGGTAGTCATGCTCGTACCAGCGAAAACTGTGTTCGGGCTCAGGCAGGATGACTTCCAGTTCGGCTGGTCGCTGCTCGAACAGCGGCGTTCGGTGATCAGGCATGTCGCGCCTCTTTTATCGTTATAGCGGGCACCTTACGCCGAGTGCGCAGCGGTTCGCCAGCCTCGGTCTGACCGCCCACTGATACTTTTTTAACCCGGCCCTGTCGCGCTCAAGGGCGTTAAAAAAGTATCAGCGCACGATCCTCCCTGCGTTTGTCGGCCTCCACAGGCGCTGCTGTAATCGGCTTGCCATTGGCGACGAACCGCTCAGCCCGACGCCACGGCCCCCACAACAATAATAATTCTGCGCCCAGGCGCAGCTCTGGAGAAGCTCATGAAAACAGTGCCCAAGGTGCTTGTCATGTTCGCGGGATTGTCTTTTGCCCTGGCCGGACAGGCCGCCGAGACCCTCACCATCGCCACGGTGAACAACGCCGACATGATCCGCATGCAAAAACTCTCGAAAACCTTCGAGAGCGAGCACCCGGACATCAAGTTGAACTGGGTGGTACTCGAAGAGAATGTCCTGCGCCAGCGCCTGACCACTGACATCGCAACCCAGGGCGGGCAGTTCGACGTGCTGACCATCGGCACCTACGAAACCCCGCTGTGGGGGGCCAAGCACTGGCTCGAACCGATGACCAACCTGCCCGCCGAGTATGACCTGGAGGACATTTTTCCTGCCGTTCGCCAAGGCCTCTCGGTCAATGACACGCTTTACGCCCTGCCCTTTTACGGCGAAAGCACCGTCACCTATTACCGCACGGACCTGTTCAAACAGGCCGGCCTGAGCATGCCCGAGCAACCGACCTGGAGCCAGCTCGGTGAATTCGCTGCCAAGTTGCACCAACCTGACCAGGGCCAGTACGGCCTGTGTCTGCGGGGCAAGGCCGGTTGGGGCGAGAACATGGCGCTGCTCAGCACCCTGGCCAACACCTTCGGCGCCCGTTGGTTCGATGAACAATGGAAACCGCAGTTCGACAGCCCGCAATGGAAGGCCGCCGCGCAGTTCTACGTCGATACGCTGAAGAAGTACGGCCCGCCGGGCCTGACCAGCAACGGGTTCAACGAAACCCTGGCGCTGTTCAACAGCGGTAAATGTGCGATCTGGGTCGATGCCAGCGTCGCGGGCTCCTTCATCACCGACACCAGCCAAAGCAAGGTCGCCGACCGTGTGGGCTTCGCTGCCGCCCCCATCGAAGTGACCCATAAAGGTGCTTCCTGGTTGTATGCCTGGTCACTGGCGATTCCCACCAGCTCCCGGCACAAGGACGCCGCCAAGGCGTTCGTGGCCTGGGCCACGTCCAAGGACTACATCCAGTTGGTCGCCAGGCAGGACGGCATCAGCAATGTCCCGCCCGGCACGCGCATGTCCACCTACAGCGACGCCTACCTGAACGCCGCTCCGTTCGCCCGGATCACCTTGAAAATGATGCAGAACGCCGACCCGGCCCACCCCACCGCCAAACCGGTGCCGTACGTGGGCATCCAGTACGTGACGATTCCAGAGTTCCAGGCCATCGGCACTTCCGTCGGCAAGCTGTTTACCGCCGCCCTCACCGGGCAGATCACGGTGGAACAGGCATTGGCCTCGGCGCAATCGAGTACCGAGCGGGAGATGAAGCGGGCCGGGTATCCCAAGAAATAACGATTGGTACCTTCCCCGAGGCTAGAAGGTTTGCCCCGCTGTGGGAGCAAAGCTTGCTCGCGATACAGGCACCTCGATTTCTGAGAGACCGCATTTGCTTCATCGCGGGCAAGCCTTGCTCCCACAGTTTTTTTTTGTACTTCGAAAAGGACAACCCCATGAAACGACTGGAAGGAAAAAGTGCCCTGGTGACCGGTGCCGCCCGTGGCATCGGCAGGACGTTCGCCCAGGCCTATATCAACGAGGGCGCCACAGTGGCGATCGCCGATATCGACCTGGAGCGGGCCCAGGCTACCGCCGCCGAACTGGGTGATAGTGCCTACGCGGTCAAAATGGACGTGACGGACCAGGCTTCGATCGACCAGGCCGTCGAGGCCGTGGTGGCCCAGGTGGGCAAGCTGGATATCCTGATCAACAACGCCGCGCTGTTCGACCTGGCACCCATCGTGGAAATCACCCGCCAGAGCTACGAGCGGCTGTTTTCCATCAACGTCGCCGGCACGCTGTTCACCCTGCAGGCGGCGGCGCGGCAGATGATCCGCCAGGGCCATGGCGGCCGGATCATCAACATGGCCAGCCAGGCCGGTCGGCGTGGCGAAGCGCTGGTCGGTGTCTATTGCGCCACCAAGGCAGCGGTGATCAGCCTGACCCAGTCCGCCGGACTGGATCTGATCAAGCATCGGATCAACGTCAACGCCATCGCCCCCGGCGTGGTGGATGGCGAGCATTGGGATGGCGTGGATGCGCTGTTCGCCCGCCACGAAAACCTGCCCCTGGGGGAAAAGAAGCGCCAGGTCGGGCAACAGGTGCCCTATGGCCGGATGGGGACTGCGGAGGACCTCACCGGGATGGCGATTTTCCTCGCCTCGGCGGAAAGCGAGTACGTGGTGGCGCAGACCTATAACGTCGATGGGGGGAACTGGATGAGCTGATAATCTGCGATTTTATGGCCTTGAAACGACGGAAATGGACTTATTCGCCTGAAAGTTGATCCCACTATTTGAGGATTATCCCGAACGCTACCCAACGGTGCCGTTCCAAGGGATTTCAAAAGAGCGTGAATACCGTTGCCCCAGCGGGGCAAAAATTGCGCATCATAGGCGCCGTCCGCTCAAGGGAGATTTACATGCGTGCCATTTCATCCGTCGTGGGTCTTGTCGTGCTGTCGCTGGGCCTGGTGTTCGCCACCAGTGCCGCGGCCACCGAAGAGACGCAACTGGTCGAGTCCATCAACCTTTACCGCAGCCAGTCCCAAAGCTGTGCCGGCCAGGCCTCGCTGGAGTTGCCACCGCTGGCGATGGATTCCCGGCTGATCCTGTCGGCCAATGGCATCGGCGACCTGCAGCAGGCGCTGGCGCGGGCGGCCTATCCAATGGTCAACGTGCAGGCCATCAGCCTGTCCGGGCCGCGCGATGCGCAATCGGCCATGAAAGCGGTCCAGGAAAGCTTCTGCCAGGTAGTACTCGACCCGCAGTTCGTCGACATCGGCGTCAGCCGCCTGGACCGCGAATGGCGCATCGTGCTGGCGCGCCCACTGTTGTCGGCGCGCCTGGGTGACTGGCAAGCCGAGGGCCAGAAGCTGCTGAAACTGATCAACAGTGCCCGCACCCAGCCGCGTCGCTGTGGCACCGAAACCTTCGCCGCCACCACACCTCTGGCCTGGAACGCCACCTTGGCCCTGGCCGCCGTGACCCACACCCGGGCCATGGCCAACAACAATTTCTTCGACCACAAGGACCGCGACAACCGCATGCCGGGCGACCGCGCCGAACTGGCTGGTTATCTGGGCCAGTTGATCGGCGAAAACATCGCCGCCGGACAAGACACCGCGCTCAAGGTGGTGGACGGCTGGCTGGCCAGCCCAGGGCACTGCGCCAACCTGATGAACCCACAGTTCCGCGAATTGGGCGCCGGGTATGCGACCGATCCGAAAAGCGATGCAGGGATCTATTGGACGGCGATGTTTGGTACCCAGTAGTACTGACACCATCGCGAGCAAGCTCGCTCCCACAGGGGGCGTTGTGGTGGCCGTGCAATCAAGTTCCACCACCAGCCAATGTGGGAGCGAGCTTGCTCGCGATAGCCATTGCTCGATCAACCTCAGTGTCCGTGGCTGAGCAGCACCTGTCGCAAATGCTGCATGAACTGGCTCAACGAAGGTGATTGGGCCACCGGCTTGCGCTGCAACAGGCCGATCGAGCGCTTCGCCGGCTGGTCGATGGCGGTGACAGCACACTGCTCACCGATGTTGAACACTGCCGTGCAACTGGCCGGCAACAGAGAAAATCCCAATCCTTCGCGAACCAGGGCCGTGGCCGTGCTCATGTGCGCCACTTCCCAGGCCGGCACAGGGTCAACGTTCAAATAGCGTAACGCAGCGTCAGCCAGGGGCCGGATGCTGGTGTCAGGCGTGAGGGCAATATAGGGTTGCCGCTTCCAGTCGTCCTGGCCGTCACGCTGCGGGTCCTTGTGGCTCAGTAACACCAGGTTGTCATCCAACAGGCGCACAAAGCTCAGTCCGGACAGATCGTCAGGCAACGAACTGATGCCGGCATCCACCTCTCCTCGCTGCACCCAGCCCATGATTTCCCCGGCGCGACCGTCCAACAAGCTCACCGTCACGCCAGGGTTTTCATGCTGGAAAGAAGCAATGGCGATCGGCAGGAATGACGCCGCAGCGGTGGGCAAGGCCGCCAGCCGGAGCGTGCCACGGCTCAGGCTCAGGGTGTCACGAGCGTCGCGCACGGCGTCGTTCATGTCCCGGAGCATGCGCCGGGCCTGGGGCAGAAAATGCTCACCGGCCGGGGTCAGCTCGACGCTGCGGGTATTACGCGCGAGCAACTGCAGCCCCATGCTCTCTTCCAGTTTGCGGATGCTATAGCTCAGCGCCGGCTGGGACAGGTGCAACTGTTCGGCTGTGCGGGTAAAGCTCGAAGTCTCGGCAATAAGGATGAAGGCACGAAGCTGACGAAAAGAAACGTTCATGACCCACTCATAAGATTAATGAATCAATTGATTGTATCTTTAAAATTCACAGAATAATCCAGTCTCTCCACTATGGGGCCACCCCTCAGTGCTACCCCTCAGTGGAAAGCGACATGACAAAAACAATTCTCGTCGGCTGCGGTGCCGGTTTCGCCAATGATCGACCCGACGCCGCCATGCGCCTGGCCCAGGACCTGGCACAACGCAGCGGCCAGCGCTACATCATGCTGGAACTGCTGGCTGAACGGACCCTGGCCGAGGCGCAGCTACGCAAGCGCCTGGACCCGCAGGCGGGATACTCCGCGCGTCTGTTCGATTTCCTCGAGCCCATGCTGGACGTGTGCATCGAGGCCGGCATCCCGATCATCACCAATGGCGGCGCCGCCAATCCCAGGGCGGCCGCGCAACGGTTGCGCCAGACGCTGGCAGGCCGCTTCCCTGCACTGAAAATCGCCTGCGTGCTGGGTGATGATCTGTTGGAAGAAACACCGCCCCGTTACGAACGATGGCTGTCCTCGGAGCCCTTGGAGCACCCCGTGTCGGTGAACGTCTACACCGGGGCCGACGGAATCGCCCAGGCGTTGGCCGAGGGCGCTGGCATCGTGCTGTGTGGCCGGGTCGCGGATCCGTCGCTGGCCGTGGGGGCGATCCGCCATGGGTTGGGTTGGTCGGCCGACGATTGGCAGAAAATGGCCATCGCCACCACCGCAGGCCATCTGCTGGAGTGCTGCACCCAGGTCACGGGGGGCTATTTTGCCCATCCTGGAATGAAAGACATTCCGGACCCGGCCAATCTCGGCTGCCCCATTGCTGAGATCCATCAGGATGGCCGCCTGATCATCGGCAAAACCCGCAACTGCGGCGGACGGGTCAGCGAACAGACCGTCAAGGAACAACTCCTTTACGAAGTACACGACCCTCGACGCTATCTGACGCCGGACGTGGTGCTGGACCTGGGCCAGGCCCGTGTACAGGACTTGGGCGATGACCGTGTTGAAATCAGGGGCCTGCTGGGTCACCCGCGTCCCGACACGCTCAAGGGTCTGGCGGGTGTGCGCGGCCTCTGGTTCGGCGAGGCGGAAATATCCTACGCAGGCCCCGGCGCCGTGGCGCGTGCCGCGCTGGCGCGGGAAATCCTGCTGCAGCGCTTCGACCAGTTGGCACCCGGGGTCCAGCCCTGGATCGACCTGTCCGGGGTCGCCAGCCTCTTCAACGACCAGGGCGGTCGTTATCTGCAACAGCAACTGGCCCAGGCGCCCGCCCTGGAGGATGTGCGCGTGCGCATCGGCCTGACTCACACCGACCGACGGCTGGTGGAGGCCCTGCTGGCAGAGGTCGAGTCGCTCTACACCAACGGGCCGGCGGGCGGCGGTGGCGTCCGGCGACACCTCGCCGAGACCGTTACCACCCGCAGTTTCCTGCTGCCGCGAGATGAAATCCATACAACCCTGGAGTGGTACTGATGAACCTGGTCACCCTAGCCGACTATGCCCATGCCCGTGCTGGCGACAAAGGCAACATTCTCAGCATCGCCCTGTTTCCCCACGATCCGGCCCACTATCCGTGGCTGCTACGGGAATTGACCTGCGCCCGAGTGGCCGAGCAATTCGCGACGCGACAACCCTCCAAGGTGCATCGCTATGAACTGCCGAACCTGAATGCACTGAATTTCGTGCTCGAGGACGCCCTGGAGGGCGGTGTGAATCGCAGTTGCGGTCTGGATCGCCATGGCAAGAGCCTGAGTTACCTGCTTCTGGCGTTGCGCCTGCCCGGACCGCAAGGCTGATCGACTCACCGCCCACGAACCTTCGACAACAATAAAAAAGAGAGGCTGCAACATGATTACAACCCTGGGTTTCCTGATGATGCTCGCCATCATCGGATTGATATTGCTACGCAGGATCAGTCCGGTGGTGGCGTTCACTACCCTTCCCGTGATCGTTTGCCTGCTAGCCGGCTTCAATCTCGGCCAGATCGGCGAATTCATCAAGGCCGGCCTGATCACGGTGGCCCCGACCGCAGCACTGTTTCTGTTTGCCATCCTGTTTTTCGGCATCATGCGTGACCGGGGCTTGTTCGATCCATTGGTCAACCTGCTGATCCGCAGCACAGGCGGCAAGCCGCTGGCCGTGGCACTGGTGACGGTTTTGGTGACGTCAGTGGTCCATCTCGACGGCGTCGGCGCCGCCACGTTCTTGCTGACCATCCCGGCCCTGCTGCCCTTGTATAAGCGCCTGAACATGAGCCCGGCGATGTTGCTGTGCCTGGTTGGCACCACGGCCGGCGTGATCAATATGGTCCCTTGGGGCGGAACGACCGCACGCGCTGCCGCAGTGTCGGGGCTGGATGCCACCCAACTGTGGCTAGGCTTGCTGCCGGTGCAGATGGTGGGCCTGACGTGCATGCTCGTTGTCGCGACAGTGTTGGGCTTGCGCGCCCAGCGTCGCCAACCGATGTCGCTGGGCGCGGCTGCAACCTGTGACATGGACAGCCTGCAACCCCTGGACCGTGAATTCGCCCTCTCCCCCCGGGAGCTGCGTTACTGGCTGAACGTGGCGCTGACCGGTGGGATCCTGGCGTGCCTGTTCACCGGCATTTTTCCCTTGTATGCGTGTTTCATGGTGGGATTGGGCATCGCCCTGCCCTTGAACTTCCCGTCCCTGGACGCCCAGGCCGAACGCCTCAAGGCCCATGCGGCCGATGCGCTGCAAATGGTCCTGGTGATGATGGCCGCCGCCGTCCTGTTGGGCGTGCTCTCCGGCGCGAAGATGTCCGACGGCATGGCATTGGCACTGATCGATATCATGCCAGCCGGTTCTGCCCAATACCTGCATGTGATCGTCGGTTTCTTCGGCGTCCCCCTGGGGATGATCTTCTCACCGGACGCCTACTATTTCGCCCTGCTGCCGGTGATCAGGGACGTGGCCGCTGCCGCGGGTGTCCCCCTCGAGGCCGTGGCCCGGGCCATGCTGATCGGTGAGAACACTGGATTCTCCATCAGCCCGGTGGTGCCCAGCGTGTACCTCGCGCTGGCGTTGTCCGGCGTAGAGCTTCGCAAGCACATCGCCTATACGTTCTTCTGGGCCTGGGGCGTCAGCCTGGTGATGCTCGGCTTCGCCGTGATGACTGGAGCGGTACAGGTGTGAGCAAGCGGTGAATGTGGCGCTGATGGATGCGTTTGATGAGGCCCAGGTACTGCTGCCTCAAGCGTTTGGGGGCGATTACCCTTGGGGGCGGTGTGTATATCCGTTGTTGCGGTAACGGCGGCTTAGGGTTCCGCCCTTACGGCGGGTCACTTTTGAGAAGCCCGGAAGCCGGCCCAGTCAAAAGTAACCAAAACGCTTCAGCCCCACCACTTGGCACCTCGCCTAGGCTCGGTGTGCCCTCACTCCGGCATTGCTCCGTGGGCCCGCCGCGAAGGGCCATCCATGGCCCCGCGCGGCTATCCCGGCATCCATGCCGGGATGCCCACTGCGCAATACCTGCGTTCGGCCAGCGTGGTTAACGGGGCGCCGAGATCAACGTTCACCGCGAGGCGGCCTAACAGCCGACCTGGCTCTTGGTGAGACCGCGTTTCTCCTGTGGGAACTTCTCCTGTGGGAGCGAGCTTGCTCGCGATTGCAATTCATCATTCAATTCAAATATTGACTGACACACCGCTATCGCGAGCAAGCTCGCTCCCACAATAAGATCGGGTACGGCCGGAGAGATAGGCCGGCTGCCAGGCCGCCTCGCGAGCAAGCTTTGCTCCCACAGATCAGACGGGTGTATGGCCGGGAGAACCAGACCGGCTGCCAGGCCGCCTCGCTTTTGATCTTGATCTTGATCTTGATCTTGATCTGCGGCGCCCCGTTAACCACGATGGCCGAACACAGGCATTGCGCAGTGGGCACCTCGGCATGGATGCCGAGGTAGCCGCGCGGGGCCATGGATGGCCCTTCGCGGCGGCCCACGGAGCAATGCCGGAGTGAGGGTATGCCGAGCCTAAGCGAGGCACCGAGTGGTGGGGCAAGAGCGTTTTGGTTACTTTTGACTGGGCCGGCTTCCGGGCTTTTCAAAAGTGACCCGCCGTCAGGGCGGAACCCTAAGCAGCCGTTACCGCAGCAAAGGATATGTACCCAATCCAACCCAACACCAACACCAAAGAAAACGGCGCCTTCCCCTACCTCGGAAAAAGCGCCGTATCCTTAAGTGAACAGCATTACGCTCAATGCGCAGCGTTCTTGTACCTCACCAGACAGCGTCCGGCTTACAGCGCCATGTCAGCCGCTGGGTTGGCCTCACGGGGAGCCCCCGGCTTGGCCGGTGCCGCGGTGGTGCCTGGCTTGCCGATTGCCGGTGGCGGGTCCAGTTGCAGGACGTCGCTGGTGTAAGCCCATTCCTGGGCTACACGCTCAGGGCTATCGTTGAGCTTGGTGCCGTAGCTCGGCACGATCTGGTGCAGTTTTTCCTGCCAGGCCGGGCTGGCGACCTTGTCCTTGAAGACCTTCTCAAGCACGGTCAGCATGATCGGTGCGGCAGTCGAGGCGCCTGGCGAGGCACCCAGCAGGCCGGCGATGCTGCCGTCCTGGGACGCGACCACTTCGGTGCCGAGTTTCAGCACGCCGCCCTTCTCTTCGTCACGCTTGATGATCTGCACGCGCTGGCCAGCCTGCCACAGGCGCCAGTCTTCCTGCTTGGCCTCCGGGAAGTACTCTTTCAGGGCGTTGAAGCGATCTTCATCCGACAGCATCAGTTGACCGGCCAGGTACTCGACCAGTGGGTACTGTTCGATACCAACCTTGGTCATCGGCCACACGTTGTGAGTGGTGGTGCTGGTCAGCAGGTCGAAGTACGAACCGTTCTTCAGGAACTTGGTGGAGAAGGTTGCGAACGGGCCAAACAGGATCACGCGCTTGCCATCAAGCACGCGGGTGTCCAGGTGCGGAACCGACATCGGCGGTGCGCCCACCGAAGCCTTGCCGTAGGCCTTGGCCAGGTGCAGCTGGGCGACGGTCGGGTTTTCGGTGACCAGGAACGAACCACCCACCGGGAAACCTGCGTATTCACGCGCTTCCGGGATGTCGGACTTCTGCAGCAGGTGCAGGGCACCACCGCCTGCGCCGATGAACACGAACTTGGCGTCGGTCTCGGTTTCGGTACCGTCTTTCAGGTTCTTGTACGAAACGCGCCAGGTGCCGTCTTCGTTGCGGGTGATGTCTTCCACTTCGCTGGACAGCTTGAGGGAGAAGTTCGGCTTGGTTTGCAGATAAGCCGCGAATTGGCGTGTGATTTCGCCGAAATTCACGTCGGTGCCCAGTGGACTCCAGGTGGCCGCGACTTTCTGGCTCGGGTCACGCCCTTGCATCATCAGCGGCACCCACTTGCTGATCTGCTCGCGATCTTCGGAATACTGCATGCCGGCGAACAACGGGCTGGCCTGGAGGGCTTCGTAGCGCTTCTTCAGGAACGCGATGTTCTCGTCGCCCCACAAAAAGCTCATGTGCGGCGTGGAGTTGATGAACGAACGCGGGTTCTTCAACACGCCGTTCTTGACCTGCCAGGACCAGAACTGACGGGAAATCTGGAAGGCTTCGTTGATTTCGATGGCCTTGGAGATATCGACCTTGCCGTTCTTGTCTTCCGGCGTGTAGTTCAGCTCGGCCAGCGCAGAGTGACCGGTACCGGCATTGTTCCAGCCGTTGGAGCTCTCTTCGGCAACACCGTCCAGGCGCTCGACCATTTCCATGGTCCAGCCCGGCTCCAGCTCATTGAGCCAGACGCCGAGTGTCGAGCTCATGATGCCCCCACCAATGAGCAAGACATCCACTTTTTTTGGCTCGGCGGCGTGCGTGGTCGCAAGACCCATCGCCATCGCCAGGCCCAGTAGCGCCGTGTGTGTTTTCTTCAACATGTGTGTATCCCTAGGATGAACGCCATTCCGTCCACCTGTCCTGATCAAGGATAGACCACGTCCATGGCCGGCAACACCAGCAGGGCGGCTATCGAGAAGGACCGGAGGATGGACCTACAGGGCCGAGCAATACGTCGGCCTCTCGTTTATGTCTCTCCGGCGCTGACTTCTTGTAGGTCTTGGCTTCAGCTGGGGTGAGGGACGCTGCAAACGGTGTTCATCGGGCCAGACGTGGCCGTGCCCGATTGTCGCAGCGGGGGGGGGAGTTTACATAAGGAAATAAACAGACCGAAGCGTCTTTTTACATTCCTGGCAAAAACGCCGACCAAATGACGGCATTTTGCTGGCTCTCGGGACCGATTGACCTATCCAAGCATCTGACTCAACACCGCCCGCAACTTGCCAGGCTTGACCGGCTTGTTGAGCAGCGGCGCATCCAGCTTGCGCAAGGCGCGGCGGCACTGGTCGCTGCGGTCGGCGGTGATGATCACCGCCGGGATCGCCTGGTGGAAATGCTCGCGCAGGTGCTTGACCACTTCACACCCCACGACCCCGTGATCCAGGTGGAAATCCGCCAGGATCAGCTCCGGCGCACGCCCTTGCAGCACATCAAGGGCGCCCGCTTCGTCGGTGGCGGTCAGGACTTCGCAGCCCCACTGCCCCAACAACGCCGCCATGCTTTGCAAGATGCTCAGTTCATTGTCGATCACCAACAAACGCCGCCCCGGCAGCGGGTTGCCGGCGACCGCCTGTATGGGCATTTGAGCAATGGGCAGCGGTTTTTCGGCTGACAGTGGCACCTCGATGCTGAACACCGAGCCACGCCCCGGACGGGAACGCACTTGGACCCGGTAGCCAAGGATACGGGCGATACGTTCGACAATCGCCAGCCCCAGGCCCACGCCTTTGCGGTCCGCCGCCCGTCCGACGTCCAGTTGATTGAACTCCAGGAATATCGACTCCAAGCAGTCGGCGGCAATGCCGCGACCGGTGTCCCAGACTTCCAGGCTCAACCGCCCGCCCCGACGCCGTGCAGCCAAGAGAACACCGCCCTTGTCGGTGTAGCGGCAGGCGTTGCTGAGCAGGTTGCGCAGAATGCGGGTCATCAATCGCAGGTCAGTCAGCACGGCTTCATCGCCAAACCGCACCCGCAGCTCCAGCCCGACAGCGCCTGCCACCGATTGGAATTCCGACACCAGCGGCGCCAGTAACTCATCCAGTCGATACGGAGCCAGGTCGGGCCTGACCTCCGCCTGGTCCAAACGGGAAATGTCCAGCAGGTCTGTGAGCAGATCTTCCGCGCCTTCCAGGGCCTGGTGGGTACGCTCAACCAGCACATGTTCGGCGGTGGGCAGTTGGCGTTCGCGCAACGTGGAAATCAACAGGCGGGCGGCGTTGAGCGGTTGCAACAAGTCGTGACTGGCCGCTGCCAGGTATTTATCTTTGCTGCGGTTGGCCGCCTGTGCGGCGTCGCGCGCGTCGCGCAACTGCTGCTCAATCAGCTCGCGCTGGGCGATCTGTTGTTGCAGGTTACGGTTGGCCTCCAGCAGCGCATCGGTGCGCTCGGACACCCGCTGCTCCAACTGGTTGTTGAGCTGTTGCAAGTATTGCCGGGCCAACTCCAGCTCATCCAGACGCGCCGCCAGTTCTGGGTAGTGGCTCTTGCGCGTCGAGTGATTGCCCAGCCCCAGCAGCCCTTCCAGGGCTTTCTGCTGCTCGTCAGAGGGCTTCGCCATAAACGACCTCGACATCCCGTTGGCTCGACTCCCGAGGATTGGTGAGGATGCACGGGTCGTGCATCGCATGCTGCGACAGGAACGGAATGTCCGAGGTGCTCACACCGTGCAGGCCCAGGGTCTCGTGGAAACCGATGGTGTGCTTGAGGGCAATCAGGTGTTCCACCAGCCGAGTGCGGATCTGGCGGTGGTTGAGCCCCCGGCAGTCGATGCCCAGCGTCTCGGCAATCACCTTGAAACGGTCCGGCGCCGAGTTGTAGTTGAACGCCACCACGTGCTCCACCAGTACCGCGTTGCACAAGCCATGGGGCAAATCGAGGAAACCGCCCAGGCTGTGGGACATCGCGTGCACCGCGCCGAGGATTGCGTTGGAGAACGCCAGCCCGGCCTGCATGCTGCCCAGCATGATTTTTTCCCGCAGGGCGATGTCCGCCGGGTTGGCGATCATCTGCACCAGGTTGCCGTTGATCAGGCGCATCGCTTCCAGCGCATGAGGGTCGGTCAACGGGCCATGACCGGTGGACACAAACGCCTCGATGGCGTGAACCAGGGCGTCGATGCCGGTACAAGCCGACAGGAACGGGTCCATGCTCAGGGTGGTTTCCGGGTCGATCAGCGACACGTCCGGTACCGCCGCCTTGCTGACGATGGAAAACTTCATGCGTTCTTGCTGGTTGGAAATGATCACGAACTGCGACACATCGGCCGAGGTGCCGGCAGTGGTGGGAATCAAGATCAAGGGTGGGCTGGGCATGTTCAGCATGTCGACACCCTCGAATTCGAGGATGCTGCGACCATGGGCGACGACAATGCCGATGGCCTTGCCGCAGTCCATCGGGCTGCCGCCGCCAATCGCAACGATGACGTCGCAATGGTTTTCCCGGTACACGTCGGCACCGAGCATCACTTCCTCGACCCGGGGGTTGGGCGAGACGGCGCTGTAGAGACAGTAATCAATGGCCTGGGCCTGGAGGCTGGCTTCGACATCGGCCACCCACCCGGCAGCGATCACGCCGGGATCGGTGACGATCAGCACCTTGCGTGCGCCGAACGTCTTGGCATAGTTGCCAACATTGTGCCGACAACCGGCGCCGAACATGATTTCAGGTGAAACGAACTTGCGCAGCGGGCTGAGACTCATCTTTTCAGGTACGTGGCTCATCGGTAAGCCTGTTCTTATTGTATTGGGATACCCTGAGCCTAAAGCATCCCACCGTGATTGCAATCAGACCAAATGGTGAGCCCGGCCTGAACGCGTCAGGCCGGGCCGGCACTCATCGGTTGGCGAAGTACATCGTCACTTCAAAGCCAATACGCAGGTCGGTGTACGCGGGTTTAGTCCACATGGGTCTTTCCTCTTCTTGTACCGGGCGATTCCGGCAAGGTCATTAATGCACGCCGCGCCCGGGGCTCGAATGCTACTTTCGAAGCGGTGGGTGGGGTGCGTTGGTAGCAATTCAGGAGAGCTACAAAACCCATTGTGGGAGCAAAGCTTGCTCGCGATTAGTCGCCTCGGCCTGACCGGAGACCGAGTCGCCTGTATCGCGGGCAAGCCTTGCTCCCACAGCAAGCCTTGCTCCACAGCAAGCTCGCTCCCACAGGGTGTCGTGCTGTGTTATCGGGTTAGAAGAATCCCAACGGATTGATGTCGTAGCTCACCAGCAGGTTCTTGGTCTGCTGGTAGTGGTCGAGCATCATTTTGTGGGTTTCACGCCCCACGCCGGACTTCTTGTAGCCACCGAACGCGGCGTGCGCCGGGTACAGGTGGTAGCAGTTGGTCCACACGCGACCGGCCTTGATCGCCCGGCCCATGCGGTAGGCGCGGTTGATGTCGCGAGTCCACAGGCCGGCGCCGAGGCCGAACTCGGTGTCGTTGGCAATGGCCAGGGCTTCGGCTTCGTCCTTGAAGGTGGTCACACCCACTACCGGGCCGAAGATTTCTTCCTGGAACACACGCATTTTGTTGTGGCCCTTGAGCAGGGTCGGCTGGATGTAATAGCCGCTCGACAAATCCCCCTCGAGTCGCTCGGCAGCACCGCCGGTGAGCAGCTCGGCGCCCTCTTGCTGGGCAATTTCAAGGTACGAGAGGATCTTGTCGTACTGCTGCTCGGAGGCCTGGGCGCCAACCATGGTCTCGGTGTCCAGCGGGTCGCCGCGCTTGATCTTGGCGATCTTCTTCATGACTACGGCCATGAACGATTCGTAGATCGACTCCTGCACCAGCGCCCGGGACGGGCAGGTGCAGACTTCGCCCTGGTTGAAGAACGCCAGCACCAGGCCTTCGGCGGCTTTCTCGATGAAGGCCGGCTCGGCCTGCATGATGTCTTCGAAGAAGATGTTCGGCGACTTGCCACCCAGTTCCACGGTGGACGGGATGATGTTCTCGGCGGCGCATTTCATGATGTGCGAGCCCACCGGAGTGGAACCGGTGAAGGCGATCTTGGCGATGCGCTTGCTGGTGGCCAGGGCTTCACCGGCTTCGCGACCGAAACCATGGACGATGTTCAACACCCCTGGCGGCAGCAGGTCAGCGACCAGCTCGATGAAGACCATGATCGACAGCGGCGTCTGTTCAGCCGGCTTGAGCACGACGCAGTTACCGGCAGCCAGGGCCGGGGCGAGTTTCCAGGCGGCCATCAGCAGCGGGAAGTTCCACGGGATGATCTGCCCGACCACGCCCAGCGGCTCGTGGAAATGATAGGCCGTGGTCAGTTCGTTGATCTCGGCCGCCCCACCCTCTTGGGCGCGGATGCAGCCGGCGAAATAACGGAAATGGTCGGCCGCCAGCGGCACGTCGGCATTGAGGGTTTCGCGCACGGCCTTGCCGTTGTCCCAGGTTTCGCTGACGGCGAGGATTTCCAGGTTCTGCTCGATACGGTCGGCGATTTTCAACAGCACCAGGGAACGGTCCTGCACCGAGGTCTTGCCCCAGGCATCGGCTGCGGCATGGGCGGCATCCAGGGCCTTGTCGATGTCGGCGGCGCTGGAGCGTGGGAATTCGGCAATGACTTCGCCATTGACCGGGGACGTGTTCGTGAAGTATTCGCCGTTGACCGGCGCGACGAATTCGCCGCCGATGAAGTTGCCATAGCGCGGCTTGAAGGAAACGACGGCGCCTGGGGTTCCGGGTTGTGCATAGATCATGATGGGGCCTCTGCCTGGTCGATGCCTGTCACAGGACAGGCGATAGGCCGATGGTAGAGAGCCCCGCCTGCCGGACGAATGCGTCGTTGGCAGGGGGGACTCTCGTTATTTGGTCGTAGGTTTTGCCGCGATCTGAGGTTGACCCGGGCTTTTTTGTGGGAGCGAGCTTGCTCGCGATGAGGTCGGCACATCCAGCATGGAGGGGTGACTGATCGACCGCTATCGCGAGCAAGCTCGCTCCCACAGGTGCTACATTTTCCACAGGTTCTGCATTTGCCAGAGTTGGCTCAGCGCTTGACCACCAAGTCCTTCGGCAACTTGAAGGTCCAGAGCATGCCGCCCTGGTTGAAGTCCTTCACGCGCTTGGCCACCTCGCCGCCCCACAGCGGCACCGCGCCGCCCCAGCCGGAGACCACGGAGACGTATTGCTCGCCGTCCATTTCCCAGGTGATGGGCGAGCCGAGCACGCCGGAGCCGGTCTGGAATTCCCAGACCTTTTCCCCGGTCTTGGCGTTGAATGCCTGCAGGAACCCTTCAGGCGTACCGGTGAACACCAGGTTGCCCTTGGTGGTCAGGACCCCGCCCCACAGCGGCGCGTAGTTCTTGTGGCGCCAGACTTCCTTGCCGGTCTTGGGGTCGATGGCCCGCAGCACGCCGATGTAATCCTCGTTCAGCGGCTTGATGGTGAAACCGGCTCCGAGGAACGCCGCGCCTTTCTTGTAGGCGATGCCTTCGTTCCAGATGTCCATGCCCCACTCGTTGGACGGTACGTAGAACAACCCGGTGTCCTGGTTATACGCCATCGGCATCCAGTTTTTTGCGCCGAGGAAGGCCGGTGCGACAAACACCGAACTGCCTTTGGCTTCGCTGCCCGGCGCGCCCGGACGACTGGCCTCGTTGTAGATCGGCCGCCCATCCTTGTCCAGGCCAGTGGCCCAGGTGATCTTGTCGACAAACGGGAAGCCGCGGATGAACTTGCCGTTGGTGCGGTCGAGCACGTAGAAGAAGCCGTTACGGTCCGCGGTCGCCGCCGCCTTGATGTCCTTGCCACCTTCCTTGTAGTTGAACGAGATCAGTTCATTGACGCCGTCATAATCCCAGCCGTCGTGAGGCGTGCTCTGGAAGTGCCATTTGATGCTGCCATCGTCCGGGTTCAGGGCCAGGCGCGACGACGAATAGAGGTTGTCGCCAGGACGCAGGTGGGAGTTCCAGGGCGCCGGGTTGCCGGTGCCGAACAGCAACAGGTTGGTTTCCGGATCGTAGTAGCCGCCCAGCCAAGGCGCGGCACCGCCGGTTTTCCAGAGATCACCCGGCCAGGTCTTGCCCGCCTCGCCGCCGGAAATACCATTCTCGATGGCTTTGCCGTCCTTGTAGACGTAGCCCATGTGGCCTTCCACGGTTGGGCGGGTCCACAGCAGGTCACCGTTCTTCGGGTCGTAGGCGCTGATCTGGCCAACCACGCCGAACTCGCCCCCGGCCACGCCGGTGATCAGCTTGCCGTTGATGACCAGCGGCGCGGCGCTGATGGAGTAGCCTTCCTTGTGGTCGGCCACCTTCTTGCTCCACACCACTTTGCCGGTGTCCTTGTTCAAGGCCACCAGCTTGGCGTCGAGGGTGCCGAAGAACACCAGGTCGCCGTACAACGCTACGCCACGGTTGATCACGTCGCAGCAAGGACGGATGTCATCGGGCAGGCGCGCATCGTATTGCCACAGCTTCTTGCCGGTGCGCGCATCCACTGCGAATACCCGAGAGTAGGAACCGGTGAGGTACATCACACCGTCCTTGATCATCGGCTGGGCTTGCTGGCCACGCTGCTTTTCGCCGCCGAAGGAGAACGCCCAGACCGGTCGCAGGTCCTTCACGTTATCGACATTGAGGGTATCGAGCGGGCTGTAGCGCTGGCCCTGGACACCCAGGCCGTTGGTCACGATCTGTTGCGGGTTTTTCGGGTCCTGGAGAATTTCCTGATCGGTCACGGCTGCAAGGGCCGAACCGGACAGCAGCATGGCACTGAGCAGCAGGCTCACGGCGAAGGGTTGGCGACGTGCGGGATGACTCATGACGGCTACCTCTGCGGTTATTGTTATACCCGGGAATTTTTCCCGGTCTGCCACAGATTCTTGGGCTCGGAGCCGTTGCCAACAATTGCCCGCTGTGTTGAGTTTTCTAGTTCCTTGGTACACATAGAGGAGTGCGTTCAGTCAGGGTCGTGGGCATCCACCCGCTTCATCCCCGCCCGCTCATAGCGCGGATAGAGATGACTGACGCTGCGAATCAACTCATAGCGACTCAGGCTGATCCCGGCAAAGCGCTCGGGAATGGGGCTGCGGATCATCTCGGCCATGTCGTCGCCCCGCGCCGCGCCATCGCGCATCAGTTGGTCGAGCCAGCCCAGGTAGTCGCGCATCTGTGCAAAGGGCCGGGCGTCGGTCGCGACCGGGCCGTGGCCGGGCACGATCTGCTTCCAGGGCAAGGCCTGCAAGGTGTCCAGGTCCCGGAGCCAGATCTCGAGTCCCGGGCTGTTGGGTGTGGTCAGGGCGCGTTCGTAAAACACCAGGTCGCCGGCAAACAGCACGCCGGTGGTTTCGTCGAGGATCGCCAGGTCGGCCCCGGTGTGCCCGGCCAGTTGCAGCAAGCGCAACGAATGGTCACCCACCCTGAGCGGCCCCGCAGCCAGCTCTCGAGTCGGCAACACCACCTCGGTGCCGCGCATCCAGTCGCCCACCAGCCGGTACATGTTTTCCGCCAGCGCATCACCCTGTTGCCGCAGCAGGTCGGTGGTGCCCGCCAAGGCGCCAATGGGCACGTCGCTGAAGGCTTGGTTGCCCAATACATGGTCGGGGTGGTGATGGGTCAGCAGGACCTGGATCACCGGTTTGTCGGTGGTCGCGGCAATGGCCTGGCGCAGCGCCTCGCCGTAGCGCTTCGACGGCCCGGTATCGATCACCACCACGCCGGCATCGGTAACGATGAACGCGGTGTTGACGATGTTGCCGCCGTTGGCCTTGGCAAAATTCTCGGTGCTGCCTTCCAGCAGCCAGGTGCCTTCGGCGATCTGCCGGGGCTTGAGTGCGTAGCCCGTCCCGGCCCACGTCGGCCAGCACAGGCTCAGGAACATCAGCAACAACCAGCGCATGGCGCGCTCCTTGTGGTCAGGGGATCGCCGCCTCGAACGTATTGCCGCTGTTGTCGCGCAGCAGCAGGCGGGTCTGGCCCGGGCCTCGGATGTCGAAGCCCAGGTTGGGGTTTTCGCTGACCGCCGGGAACAGCTCCAGGCGCGCCAGCACCTGGCCGTCGGCGTCCAGCAGTTGCGCCTGGTTGAGGAAAAATTCCGGGATGCCGCTCACCAGGCCGTTATCCATCGGATGAGCCACCTGCAGGCGCAGGCGGCTCGAATCGCCCCGGGGATAGCGGGCGCCCAGTACCTCGCCCAAGTGTTCCTCCCAACCTGGCTGGGTGCGCACCACGCTGGGCGCGGTGCAGCCGCCACCGGCCGCGTCGATCAGCGTCGAGCCGACGTGCCACAAGCCATCGCGGGTCTGCACGGCGGCGCGCAACGGCGTGGCTTGCTCGATGCGAATGCGGATCGACAGCCAGGGCAGCACTCGCTCCCCCGGTTGGAAGTCGACGATTTTCGGCAACGGGTTCAGTTCGGCCCAGGCCAGCACCCGCACGACGTCGCCGGTGAAGGCCCGGGCATCTATTTCCAGTGGCACCTGGCGGGCGTCTTCGGCAAAGGGTGGCGCCAGCAGGCGCACCCGGTCATCGAACACGAACGGCGCGTCCCCCAGCAATTGCTTGTGATAAAAGGCCCACATCACCGATGGCACCGGGTCCTTCCCTGGCTCGACCGCCGCCCAGGCGGTCATTGGCAGGCCGCACCACAGCAGGCACCACATGACCCATTTCATCCCGGCGCTCCTATTGATACATCTCCGGCACTTCGTAACGCAGGCCGTAATGGGCATAGACGGTCTTGACGCTGCCGTCGCGGATCAAGCCTTCCAGCGCCTCTTCCACCGCATAGGCCAGCTGACGGTTGCTTTCATGCACCGCCATGCCGATTTCCCAACGTTGCTTGCCCATGTTCGGGTAGGCATTCTCCGCCAGCGCCAGTTGCGGATCGGCCGCCTCGTGCACTTGCCAATCGACCTCACCGCGCATGGCCATGACAGCGTCCACCTCCCCGGCCTGCATGGCCTTGAAGGCCTGGCTGACACCGGGGTAATGGTGGGTCTTGGCGCTGAGCATGCCGTTGAACACCGACGTCAGGTAGAACGACGGCACGCTGTCGACTTCAACGCCAATGGGGTGCTGCTGGAACACCGCGACACTGCCCACCGAATCCAGTCGGCGGCGGTCAAATGCCACCTGCCAGCATTCCTGCTGATAAGGGCCGAACATCACCACCTGGGCGTTTGCCAGTTCGCCGATGTCGTTGCGCCTTTGCACGTAGTCATGATCGTACGGGACACGCATCATCAGGTCGGCGAGTTGTCGATCGTGCAGCGGACTGCTGCGCCAGATGTAATCGCGCAGATCGTCATCGAGTTTTTCGCCCGGCGGTGCCCACATCAGTTGCAGGCGCACGCCAAGCGCCTTGGCCAGGGCCTGGGCCAGTTCCACGTCCACGCCCCTGGGTTGGCCGTGGTCTTCGAAACTGTAGGGCGCGAAGTCCTTGTAGACCGCGACCTTCAACTCACCGGCCGCGATCATCTGGTCGTAGCTGCGCACCTGCGCCTGCACCGCCTGGCCCCACAGGAGCAGGCTGCACATTACCCACGCGAACAGGCGCATGGCGATCACTCCTCGACGTGCACGCTGTCGAGATAGGTGCGCACCGCCCACAAGGCTTCCTGGCTCAGGTAGTCGGCCATTTTTGGCATGTAGACCCGGCCGTCGCGCACCGCACCGTGACGTACGCGCTCGACAAACCACTCATCACCGGCGTCGGCGGCGTCGAGCATGCGCAGGTCCGGGGCGATGCCGCCCGATTTGGCTTCCAGGCCATGGCAGGCCGCGCAGTTCTGGTTGTAGGCCGATGAGCCGATTTCCAGTGCCCGGTCGTGTTCAGGTGAGGCGCGATAAGGGTTCACCGTGGCCCAGCCGTCACCGTCCAGTGCGACACCGGTGTCCTTGATCGGGGTCAGACCCTTGGTTTCCACTGCCTGGGGCACTACGTTGCCATGGGCCCATGCGGAGCCTGCGCCGGTCAGCCCCATCAGTAATGCGGTAGCGATGATGGCGTTGCGTTTTGTTGTCATTGTTATGCCCTCTGGATTGCACGCAAGACCTCTGTGAAGAAGCCGTGCCGTCATCTTAGGAACCCCCTTGCCCCAGCCGAATGCTGCTTTGGTGGCCGGGGTCTAGTTCCTTGGTAGCAAGCCATCCGACGCAGGTCGTAAAGACAGGCGGTTCGGGAAGTCTTCCCGGCAAGGGCGGGACTTTTTCCGTATCGGCAACGTCGTGGCGCGACTCACCCTAGTCAGGCCAAAACCTTTCACTGGGAACTGCCACCATGAGAATAAAAACGCTACCCGCCCTCTCCTCCCTGACCGTTGCCTTGCTGCTGGCCGGCAGTCTGTCGTCGAGTCCCTCGGCGCACGCTGCCGTCACCTGGGAAGACATCGCCAACGACCACCTGACCACCAAGGACGTGCTGCAATACGGCATGGGCACCAACGCCCAGCGCTGGAGCCCGCTGGCCCAGGTCAACGACAAGAACGTGTTCAAGCTGACCCCGGCCTGGTCCTACTCATTCGGCGACGAGAAGCAGCGCGGCCAGGAGTCCCAGGCCATCGTCAGCGACGGCGTGGTGTACGTCACCGGCTCGTACTCGCGGGTATTCGCCCTCGACGCCAAGACCGGCAAGCGCCTGTGGACCTACAACCACCGGCTGCCGGACAACATTCGCCCGTGCTGCGACGTGGTCACCCGCGGCGCGGCCATCTACGGCGACAAGATCTACTTCGGCACCCTGGACGCGCGAGTCGTCGCCCTGGATAAAAACACCGGCAAAGTGGTGTGGAACAAGAAGTTCGGCGACCACGCCGGCGGCTACACCATGACCGGCGCCCCGGTGCTGATCAAGGACAAGACCAGTGGCAAGGTCCTGCTGATCCATGGCAGTTCCGGCGACGAGTTCGGTGTGGTCGGGCAACTGTTCGCCCGCGACCCGGACACCGGCGACGAAGTCTGGATGCGCCCGTTTGTCGAAGGCCACATGGGCCGCCTCAACGGCAAGGACAGCACGCCGACCGGCGACGTCAAGGCGCCCTCCTGGCCCGACGACAAGACCACTGCAACCGGCAAGGTCGAAGCCTGGAGCCACGGCGGCGGCGCACCTTGGCAGAGTGCCAGTTTCGACGCCGAGACCAACACCATCATCGTCGGCGCGGGCAACCCCGGCCCGTGGAACACCTGGGCGCGCACGGCCAAGGACGGCAACCCTCACGACTTCGACAGCCTCTATACCTCCGGCCAGGTCGGGGTCGACCCAAGCACTGGCGAAGTGAAGTGGTTCTACCAACACACGCCCAACGACGCCTGGGACTTCTCCGGCAACAACGAGCTGGTGCTGTTCGACTACAAGGATAAGGACGGCAAGGTGGTCAAGGCCACCGCCCACGCCGACCGCAACGGTTTCTTCTACGTGGTGGACCGCAACAACGGCAAGCTGCAGAACGCCTTCCCGTTCGTCGACAACATCACCTGGGCCAGCCACATCGACCTCAAGACCGGTCGCCCAGTGGAGAATCCCGGCCAGCGTCCGGCCAAGCCATTGCCGGGTGAAACCAAGGGCAAGCCGGTGGAAGTCTCGCCGCCCTTCCTCGGTGGCAAGAACTGGAACCCCATGGCCTACAGCCAGGACACCGGCCTGTTCTACGTCCCCGGCAACCAGTGGAAAGAGGAATACTGGACCGAGGAAGTGAACTACAAGAAAGGCTCGGCCTACCTGGGCATGGGCTTTCGCATCAAGCGCATGTACGACGATCACGTCGGCAGCCTGCGGGCGATGAACCCCACCACCGGCAAGGTGGTCTGGGAACACAAGGAACCTCTGCCACTATGGGCCGGTGTGCTGGCGACCAAGGGCAACCTGGTGTTCACCGGCACCGGCGACGGCTTCTTCAAGGCCTTCGACGCCAAGACCGGCCAGGAACTGTGGAAATTCCAGACCGGCAGCGGCATCGTCTCCCCGCCAATCACGTGGGAGCAGGACGGCGAGCAATTCATCGGCGTGACCGTCGGCTACGGTGGCGCCGTACCGTTGTGGGGCGGCGACATGGCCGAACTGACCAAGCCGGTGGCCCAGGGTGGGTCGTTCTGGGTGTTCAAGATTCCGAGCTGGGATAAGGCGACGGCGCAGAAATAACCTGACCCTCACCACAATCCCCTGTGGGAGCGGGCTTGCTCGCGAAAGCGGTGGTTCAGTTGATAGGGATTTTGACTGTGCCTACGTCTTCGCGAGCAAGCCCGTTCCCACACTTGCCCGAGTTCCTGCCATGAAATCATTGCCATTGCTGCTTCTGTTCATCGGCGCCCTTGCCCATGCCGACGACCCTGACACCCCCCTGACGATCAACGGCTGCCTCATCGCCGAATCCAGCCAATGCCCCGGCGCCAACCTTCGCGGTGCAAAACTGGCGAACCAGGACCTGCGCAAGATGAACCTCAGCGGTGCCGATCTGCGCGACGCCGATCTGCGGCACGCGCGACTGGACCTGGCCAATCTTGAGAAAGCCCAGCTACAGGGCGCCAACCTGACCCGTGCCAGCCTGCAACAAAGCAACCTGCGCCTGGCGGACTTCAGCGGCGCCACACTCAAGGCGATCCAGGGTTGGGGCCTGTTCGCCCAGGGCGCGCAATTCCAGCGTGCCGACCTGACGGCGGCCTACCTGCAATTCGCCCGCTTGTCCGGCGCCCGCTTGCACGAGGCCAACCTGCAGGCGGCGGACCTGGAAATGGCCTGGCTGAGCAAGGCCGACCTCAAGGGCGCCGACCTGCGCGACGCCAACCTGCAGGAAGCCAAGCTCGGTGAAAGCAACCTGGAACAGGCCAACCTGAGCGGTTCTCGCCAGCATTACGGGAATTTCCAGGATGCCAATATGCAAGGCTGTACCGGGTGCCCGACGTCGTGGGATCAGTGAAGACCTGATCGCTCCTACGCTCCGCGTGGGAATGCCTCAACGGACGCTCCGCGTTCGGCTCTGATCATTTCAGCCAGCCACCCGCACCACCCCCATATCGATCCCCAGATGCACCAACTCGGCATGGGAACTGACCTGCAACTTGCTCTTGAGCAGCGTCAGGTGGTTGGACACGGTCTTGGCGCTGATGCACAGCTGTTCGGCAATGGTGCGGGCGGGGGTGCCCTTGGCGAGCATGACGAAAATCTCCAACTCCCGTTGGGTCATGCATTGCAGGCGCGGGTCGACATCCTGGCGCGAGCTGGTGCAGGCCAGTTGCGTGGCCAGGGATTGCTCGATGTAGACATGCCCGGCCAGCACCCGGCGTACCGCTTCCATCAGCACCTGGGGTGCCGAATTCTTGGTCAGGTAGCCCGCGGCACCGGCGTCCAATGCCTGGCGCACCAAGGGCAATTCATCGTGCATGCTGAAGAACAACACCCGCAGCTGTGGCAGGCGCTGGCGTAGCCGGCGGGTGGTTTCCAAGCCACTGATACCGGGCAGGCCGAAGTCCATGATCACCAGATGCGGCACCTGCTCCTGGACCTGGCTCAACGCCTCCTCGCCGGTGGCTGCTTCGCGGACCTGCAGGTCCGGCATCAACACCCGCAAAAGGCTGGCATAGCCCTGCCGAACCACCGCATGGTCGTCCACCAACAAAATGTTCATCACGCCTCCAAGGCAATATTCAAGGCCAGCGCCCACCCGGCGCCAGGCTGGCTGACGATGCGCAGCTCACCGCCCAGGCTGCGCGCCCGCTCAGACATCGAGTGCAAGCCAACACCGGCGCGCGATGGTTGCGTCGCTCCGCAACCGTTGTCGCGCACCAGCAACCGCAGGCGCCCGGCGCGGTGTTGCAGGCGAATCCGCACCTGCGTGGCGCCGGCATGCCGGGCAATGTTGGTCAACGCTTCCTGCAACAAACGATACAAATGGGTCTTGTCCGGCCCGGACAAGGGCGGCAGCGTTTTGTCGATCCACACCTGACAGGCGATGCCCTGGTTGGCCTGCCATTGCCCGGCCAATAGCCTGATGGCCTCGCACAACGGCAGGTGCTGCAACACCACGGGGTACAAGTCATGCACCAGCGCCCGGAAACCCAATTGCAAATGCTCGCAATGCTCTTCGAGCTGGCTGACGGTCTGCTCCAGCGCCAGGGGTTGATCCATCACCAGCCGCAGCAGGCAGGCGCGGGCCCGAATACCGGCCACGTATTGGCCCAGATCGTCGTGCAGGGTCTGGGCCAGTTGGGTGCGCTCCTGCTCCTGCACGGCCAGCAAGGCGTGGGTAAGCCGGGCGTTATCGGCCTGGGCCTCGGCCAGGGCGGCGGTCATGCGATTGAAATGCCCCGCCAGATGCTGCGCCTCCGGGATACCCTCAGTACCCAGGCGCACCTGCAGGTTCCCGGCTGACACCTGACGCAACGCATGCAGCAACTCATCGAGCAAACGCATGCCCCGGCGTACCCCCCAGCGAATCACCAACAGGCTGAGCGACAGCGCCAGGGCGCAGACGTACAACAGTTGCACCAAGGAATCGAGAATCTCGTCGATTTCATCGCGCGGGTCGACGGCAATCCAGGCCCGCCGACCGTCCGGCAAATCCACCACCTGGGCCGCAGGGCCGTCATCCAGTAACCGGCGGCCGAGCCAGGCCTTCATCCCGTCTTCATCCGCCGGGAACAGTTCCCCAGGGGCCAGCCAACTGACCCGCACATGCCGCAGGCTGCCGGTCAATCGCGGCTGGAGACTGGCCGGATCGCGCTCGGCGGTTTCGCGCAGGTAATGCACCACCGACCCGGCCGATTGCAGCTCGCGTTTCACATCGGCCGTGGCCTGGTGCAACAACAGGACTGCACAGGCCAGGGTGACCAGGGCGAAAAAGGCACAAACCCAGAGGTTGATGCGCCAGAGGGCTGACATGGCTAGCGCTCCAACCCTGAATTGACACCCACCCCCTGTGGGAGCGAGCTTGCTCGCGATGACGGCGGCACATCCGGTACTGAAGTTGACTGAACCACCGCTATCGCGAGCAAGCTCGCTCCCACAGAGGGGCTTGGAGGTTTCCAGGTTCTGGGACGATCAACCCCGATCAAACTCAGGATCAGCAGAAACGGCAGCAGCAACGCTTTGAGAATCCGCATGGTCTGTCCCCTCCTGGCCAATGACGATGCCTAGCATGCTAAAACCCCGGCCTCCAAGGCGAGTTACTACCTTGGTACTGCACCGGCGGTACTTTCTGCATATTTCCCCATGACCCTGGGCTTCCTATGCTGGGGCTACCTGCAATGGAGGATGTCATGCGCCGGCTCGTCAGTTACGCCCTGGTTTCTCTGCTGGCAGCGGCAACCGCTCACGCGGGCGATATCACACCGCTGCAAGTGCGCATCGGCTACCTGGGTTATCGTCCCGATCCGGGCCCGTTGCTGTCCAACGTCATTGCCGAACCGGCCGATGCCGGGTTGCGCGGCGCTGAACTGGCAATCGTCGACAGCAACAGCACCGGACGTTTTCTCAAGCACGACTACCGCCTGGAAAGCGCCAGCGTCGACACTCCCGAAGCGCTGCTCCAGGCCGCCCGGGCCCAACACGACCAGGGTCTGCGGCTGTTCGTGGTCAACGCACCGGCCGCCAGCCTGCGCCAACTCAGCGCCGCCCTGCCCGACAGCCTGCTGTTCAACGCCGGTAGCCCCGACGACAGCCTGCGCACCACCGACTGCCTCGGTAACGTGCTGCACAGCCTGCCCGACCGCGCCATGCTCGCCGATGCCCTGGTGCAGTTCAGCGTCGTGCGTAAATGGCAGCGGGCCTTGCTGATCGTCGGCCAGACGCCCGAGGACCAGGCCTATGCCGCCGCATTGCGCCGGGCCATGAAACGCTTCGGCATGAAGATCGTCGCCGAGAAGGCCTGGCAGTTCGACAACGACCAGCGTCGCAGCGCCCAGGCCGACATGCCACTGTTCACCCAGACCGCCGAGTACGACGTGGTGCTGGTAGCCGACGAGCGCGGCGACTTCGGCGAATACCTGCCCTACCAGACCTGGTATCCACGCCCAGTGGCCGGCACCCAAGGGCTGACCCCCACCGGTTGGCACAAGACCGTGGAAACCTACGGCGCGGCGCAGTTGCAAAAACGCTTCGAAGCCCTGGCCGGACGCTGGATGAACGACCGCGATTTCGCCGCCTGGATTGCCGTGCGCAGCATCGCCAGCGCCGTGAGCAAACTGCGCCAGGACGACCCGCTCGCCATCCGCCAACTGGCCCTCAGCGACCAGTTGCCCCTGGACGGCTTCAAGGGTCGCAAGCTCAGCTACCGGCCCTGGAACGGCCAGTTGCGCCAACCAATTGCGCTGGTCCAGCCACGGGCACTGGTCAGCACCTCGCCCCAGGACGGTTTTCTGCACCCTTCCAATGAAATGGACAGCCTGGGCTATGACCAGCCCGAAGTGAGCTGCCGTTACCCCTGATCGATAACAACAATAAGGAAAACCGCCATGCGCCGCTCCCTGATTCACCCGGCCCGGCTCTGCCCGACCCGGCTATGCAAAGCCCTCGCCCTGGGCGCCGCGTTGCTCGCCGCCGGTCCCGCCGCCGCCAGCATCGCCTGGGTTTCCAACGAGAAAGACAACAGCCTGAGCCTGATCGACATGCAGAGCCTGGAAGTGATCGAGACCCTGCCGGTCGGCCAGCGCCCCCGGGGCCTGCTGCTGTCCCACGACAATCGCCTGCTGTACATCTGCGCCAGCGACTCGGACCGGGTCCAGGTGATGGACGTCGCCACCCGCAAGATCATCAAGGAACTGCCCTCCGGCAAGGACCCGGAGCAGTTCGCCCTGCACCCCAACGACCGCTGGCTGTATGTCTCCAACGAAGACGATGCCCTGGTCACGGTGATCGACACCCAGACCTCCGAAGTGCTGGGCCAGATCGGTGTCGGTGTCGAACCCGAAGGCATGGCCGTCAGCCCTGACGGCAAGTGGGCGGTCAACACCAGTGAAACCACGAACATGCTGCACTGGATCGATACCAGCACCCAGACCCTGGCCGACAACACCCTGGTGGATCAGCGGCCACGTTTCGTCGAGTTCAATCGCGACGGCACGCAGCTCTGGGCCTCGGCGGAGATCGGCGGCACGTTGACCGTGCTTGACGTGGCGACACGCAAGATCCTCAAGACCCTGACGTTCCAGATCAAGGGCGTGCACCCGGACAAGGTCCAGCCGGTGGGCATCAAGCTCAGCGCCGACGGCAAGCTGGCGTTCGTCGCCCTGGGCCCGGCGAACCATGTGGCGGTGATCGACGCCAAGACCTTCGAAGTGCTGGATTACCTGCTGGTGGGCCGACGGGTCTGGCAACTGGCGTTCACCCCGGACCAGAAGCAGCTGCTGGCGACCAACGGCGTCAGCGGCGATGTCTCGGTGATCGATGTAGAGAGCCGCAAGGTCCTGAAGTCGGTGAAAGTCGGGCGCTACCCTTGGGGCGTGGTGGTCACGCCATGAACGCCCTGGAGGTCAGCGACCTGAGCTTTGCCTATGGCACGCGCGAAGCCCTCAAGCAGATGAATTTCAGCCTGCCCGCCGGGCGTTTCGCTGCGCTGCTGGGGCCCAACGGTGCCGGCAAGTCGACGCTGATCGCCCTGCTCACGCGTTTGTACGACCTGCAACGTGGCGAGATCCGCATCGGCGGTCATTCCCTGCAAAAATCTCCGCGTCCGGCCTTGCGCCAATTGGGCGTGGTGTTCCAACAGAGCACCCTGGACCTGGACCTGAGCATCGAACAGAACCTGCGCTATCACCTGGCGCTGCACGGGTTTTCGCGGCGCCAGGGCAGCGCCCGCATCGACGCTGAACTGACCCGCCAGCACCTGACGGAGCGCCGCCACGAGCGGGTACGCGACCTCAACGGTGGCCATCGTCGCCGGGTCGAGATCGCCCGCGCCCTGCTCCACGAACCGCGCCTGTTGCTGCTCGACGAACCCAGCGTCGGCCTTGATCCGGCCAGCCGCCTAGCCCTGGGCCTGCACATCCGGCAACTGTGCAGCGAGCAAGGTATCAGCGTGCTCTGGACCACTCACTTGCTCGACGAAGTGCAGCCCAGCGACGATCTGTTGATCGTGCATCAGGGCCGCCTGGTCGCCAGCGGGCAGGCCGACGCGGTGAGCCTGGAACACGGCGGCACCCTCGGCTCGGCCTTCACTCGCTTGACCGCCTCGGGAGTCCGGCCATGAATGCGTACTGGCAATGTTTCAGCGGCATCGTGACGCGCGAATGGCTGCGCTTCGTACTGCAACGCACCCGGCTGCTCAGCGCCCTGGTCCGGCCCCTGCTGTGGCTGCTGGTGTTCGCCGCCGGTTTTCGCGCGGCACTGGGCATCGCCATCATCGCGCCCTACGACACCTACATCCCCTACGAGGTGTACATCGTGCCCGGGCTGGCCTGCATGATCCTGTTGTTCAACGGCATGCAGGGCTCGCTGTCGATGGTCTACGATCGGGAAATGGGCAGCATGCGCGTGCTGCTGACCAGTCCCCTGCCCCGGGCTTTCCTGCTGGCGAGCAAGTTGTTGGCGACGTCGCTGATCTCGCTCTTGCAGGTCTACGCCTTTCTCGCCATCGCCTGGTTGTACGGTATCCAGCCACCGACCATGGGCCTGCTGCTGGCCCTGCCGGCCCTGTTGCTGGTGGCCCTGATGCTCAGCGCCCTGGGCTTGTTGCTGTCCAATGCCATCCGGCAACTGGAGAACTTCGCCGGGGTGATGAATTTCGTGATTTTCCCGATGTTCTTCCTGTCTTCGGCACTGTACCCGCTATGGAAAATGCAGGAAGCCAGCCCTTGGCTGTACTGGCTCTGCTCGGTCAGCCCGTTCACCCACGGCGTGGAGCTGGTGCGTTTTGCGCTGTACGAGCAGTTCAACCTGCTGGCGATGGCGGTGTGCGTGGGGTTGACCCTGGTGTTCGCGCTGTTGGCGGTGTGGACGTTCAATCCGCAGCATGCGGCGTTGCGCAAGGCCAATTGATCCTGCCCCCTGCCCAGATTCCTGTGGGTGCAATCCTGTGGGAGCGAGCTTGCTCGCGATAGCGGTGTATCAGTCAACATCCTTGCTGAATGATCCGTCGCTATCGCGAGCAAGCTCGCTCCCACAAGGTTCTCCACAAGGGTTCTGTGCAGGGCCCATGGTCGAAATTACTACTTTAGTACTGGTTTTCCTGTCCATGGTCGCATTCACAAGACCTCGACCCTGGCATGTAATGGGCGCATAACAAAAAGGATAAATCCTATGCCCCGTTTGCTGGCGATCCTCCTGCTGGGCCTGGCGCTGAATGTTGCGCAGGCCGATACCGCGCTGTTTTCAGCGCAGGGCTATCGCATCGGCCAATACCGCAGCCCGACGCCCGCCACTGTCGACGGCGCCCAGACCCTCGACACCCAGGCCCTGCAACAGCTGCTCGGCCAAGCCTCGCCCCCAGTGCTGATCGACGTCTATCGTCGGCCGTGGGTCCAAGGGCGTTTCATCGACAACGAACCCCACGCCAATCTCCCCGGCAGCCTGTGGCTGGCCAATACTGGTGACGGCGACCTCGACCCGACCTGGCAGGACTACTTCAGCCATCACCTGCGCGCGGCCACCGGCGGGCGGTTGGATTCGCCATTGGTCTTTTATTGCCGCGCAGATTGCTGGCTGAGCTGGAACGCGGTAAAACGCGCCGCTGCCATGGGCTATAACCATCTGTACTGGTATCGCGATGGCCTCGATGCCTGGGAGGCGGCCAACCTGCCCCTGCAAGCTGCCCGGCCCGAACCCTTTCCCTGATCTTGCAAGAAGTGCGTGCAACTGCTCTGCCCCACACGACAATAACGAGGTGAATGGCCATGTATAAAATCCTGATAGCCGACGATCACCCACTGTTTCGCGAAGCCATCCACAACGTCATCAGCGACGGTTTTCCTGGCAGCGAGGTCATGGAGACCGCCGACCTGGACAGTGCCCTGGCCTTGACTGCCGAGCACGACGACCTGGACCTGATCCTGCTGGACTTGAACATGCCCGGCATGCACGGGCTCAATGGCCTGATCAACCTGCGCAACGAGGCGCCGACCATCCCCGTGGTGATTGTCTCCGCCGAGCAGGACAAACAGGTGGTGCTGCAGGCCATCACCTATGGCGCGGTGGGTTTCATCACCAAATCCTCGCCACGCTCGCAGATGACCGACGCCATCGAGCAGATCCTCAACGGCAACGTGTACCTGCCGCCGGACATCATTCGCACGCAAAAAAGCCCGATGGGCCGGCGCCTGAACGAAAACCCGAGCTTCCCGCCGGAACTGCTCCAGGCCTTGACCCGCAAGCAATTGCTGGTGCTCGAACGCATGACCAAGGGCGAGTCGAACAAACAGATCGCCTACACCCTGGACATCGCCGAAACCACGGTCAAGGCTCACGTCTCGGCGATCCTGCGCAAACTCAACGTGCACAACCGGGTGCAGGCGATCCTCAGTGCCGGGGATATTGATTTCGGGGCTTATCTGCGGCGTTGAACCGCTGGACACTGCTGAGATAGGGTGGACACCCCTGTGGCGAGGAAGCTTGCTCCCTCGCCACAACAGCGTTCGACTTAATGGCTCAGGGCCTGGCCCAACAGATGACTCATCGCAATCTTGAGCTTCATCGGTCGCACCGGCTTGTGCATCAGGGTGTGCCCGCGTTCGCGGATCTGCTGCTTGAGTTCGTTGCTGTAGTTGGCGGTGATCATCATGGCCGGGATCGGTGAGGCCCGGCGGGCGTTGATCCGGGCCACCGCATCGACGCCGTTCTGATCGTTGTCCAGGTGATAATCGGCGATCAACAGGTCAGCCTCGGCATGGTAGTTGTCCACCTGGCGGGCCAGGTCCTGTTCTGACAACGCGGTCACTACCTGGCAACCCCAGCCCTCCAGCAACGTACGCATGCCGGCACAGATCGCCGCATCGTTATCCAGTACCCAGACCCGCGCCCCACGCAGTCGTTCGAGCATCGGCTCGCTCATGTCCAGGCACGGCAGCGGCTTGGGCGCGGTGGCGCTCAGCGGCACGTCGATAGAGAACATCGAGCCCTTGCCCGGCCAGGAGCGCACCTGGATCCGGTGCCCGAGGATCCCGGCGATTTTCTCGACAATCGCCAGGCCCAGGCCCAACCCACGGTCCTGATTCGGGCGCTGCACGTCGCCGCGCTTGAACTCCTGGAATATTTCCTCCAGGCGGTTCTCGGCAATGCCGATGCCGCTGTCCCAGACCTGGATCGACACGCGCTGGCGGTGGCGCCGACAACCCAGCACCACCCGGCCGCTGGGGGTGTAGCGAATAGCGTTGCTCAGCAGATTGCGCAGGATTCGCGCGAGCAATTGCATGTCGCTGCGCACCAGCACCGAACAGCCGACAAAGTGCAGCTCCAGCCCTTCGCTGCGGGCGATCTGGGCGTATTCGGCAGCCAGGTTGTCGAGCAGCTCGCTGAGGCCGAACGGCGCGACATCGGCCTTGATCACCCCGGCGTCCAGTTTGGATATATCCACCAGGGTGCCCAACAGGTTCTCCACGTCCTGCAGTGAATTGCTGACGTTACGCACCAGTTGCGCGTTGGCAACCGGCTCGCGGCGCTCCAGCAAGGCGCTGGTGAACAGCCGGGCGGCGTTGAGCGGTTGCAGCAGATCATGGCTGACCGCTGCGAGAAACTTGGTCTTCGACAGGTTGGCCTGCTCGGCCTCGCGCTTGGCCTCCCGCAGGCGCAATTCCACCCGGCTGCGCTCTTCGATTTCGCGCAGCAACTGCTCGTTGAGGGTGGTCAGTTCGGCCGTGCGCTCCTGGACCCGCTGTTCCAGGTTCTGGTAGGCCTGGTGCAGCGCTTCAGCAGTGCGCCGGCGTTCGGTGATGTCGCGGATCAGCACGAAAATTCCCACCACTTCGCCGTTGGCCAGGCGGTTGGGTACATAGGAGCGCAGCATGTAGCGCTCCTGGTTGTTGATATTGGTCTCGGCGAACTCGAACGTCACGCTCTCACCCGCCAACGCCCGCGCCACGTAGGCCTCCAGGCGCTGGTAATGCTGCTCGCTATGGGCTTCGCGCAGGCTCTGGCCGAGCATCACGCCACGGGGCCAGCAATACCACTGCTCGTAGACCTTGTTGGTGAATTCGTAGACCAGGTCGGCGTTGAGGTAGGCGATCAGCGCCGGCACATGGTCGGTGATCAGGCGAATCCAGCGTTCGCTTTCGCTCAGCGCCTCGGCGTGCTGGTAGCGTTCGGTGATGTCGGTGAAGGTATTGACGTAGCCGCCAGTGGGCAAGGGATGCGTACGGATCTCCAGGACCCGGCCATCGGACAGGCGCTGCTCGGATTCGTGGATCAGCCGGCCGTTGCTGTCGCGACTGGCCGGGGTCAGCAGTTGCAGCTCACTGTCGGCAATCACTTCATTGAATGGCCGGTGCGCCGCTACCGGTGCCAGGCCGCTGAGTTCGAGGAAACGCCGGTTCCACAGCTCCAGCACGCCTTGGGCGTTGACCATCGCCACGCCCTGGGACAGGTTGTCCACCGCCCGCTGCAACAGGTGGGATTTCTGCGCGATGGCCTGCTCGCGGCGCACCGTTTCGCTGAGCTTGACGTCGGTGATATCGGTGAACAGGATTACCCGGCCGCCCTCCTGGGTCGGTCGCTCGCTGACTTGCAGCCAACGTCCGTTCTGCAGCCGGTACAGCACGTGCTCGTCGGCCTGGCCCCGAGGCTCTTCGCTAAACAGCCCGTTGGCGGTCATCAAGCGCTTGACCTCGGAGAGACGCATTCCGGCGATGATGCGCACCCGGCTGTTGGCCCAGAAGGCCTTGAAGCGGCTGTTGAACAGGACAATGCGTTGCTGCTCATCGAACAGCACAAACGCATCGGAGATGCTTTCGATGGCGTCGATCAGGTGCCGGTGGGCGGTTTCCGCCCGCAGCCGCGCCTCGCCCAGCAAGTGATTGCCGGCCTTGAGTTCAGCCATGGCCTGGTTCAGCGCATCGGTGCGCTCGCGCACCTGCTCGGCCAGCACCACCGAGTGCTGGAACGCCGCATACGGGTCGTTGCCCCGGGTTACGCCAGACTCCACCCGTTCGATCAGCGCCTCGTTGATGCGCCGCAACTTGCGGTTTTCGTGCTGCAGGGCAGCGAGCTGGGCCTGCAGCTCAACGATGGCCGGGGACGCGATGTCGGGCAATGGCAACTCCGGTGAACGTCTGGTTGATATGCATGCCATTGAACTGTTCTCCATAGGTGTTGAACCCCATCACCCGTTGTTCGCGCAGGAACTGGCCGATCTGCTCCAGGCCGCCGCGATCTTCCAGCTCCAGGCGCCGGAGAAAGCAATCGCAGCCGATGGTCAGCAACAGATCACCGAGACGGGCCTGCAAACCGTCGAACAGCGTTTGCAGGTTTTGCAGCAAGGGACCGGGGGTCATGGCGGTGAGAACGATGCCGTTCTCCACCGCGCAGTAGAAACTCAGGCTCAGGTCCGGGTGCACCTGCTGGATCGCCCGCACGTAGTACTGATCGTTGATGCGCACCGCCAGTGGATGGGCGGCGAAGACCCGATAGTCGAGGGCGCTCACCGGCACGCCGATGTGCCGGGCGTATTCTTCAGCGGCGGGTTCGGCGTTGAGCTCATAGACCCGCCGCGAGGCGCTGTCGGCACCGGTCACCACCAGCTTCTCTTGGCGAGGCAGGATGTGATGGGTGGTGAAGACTTCGAATTCCAGCCAGGTGTTGATCAGCACCACCACGGCCGCGCCGCTGTGGAACTGGCCTTCGAAGTACACGTGGGTGTGGGTCAGGTAGTTGTCATCGCCAGCCGACCCGCCGAAATGCGGGATGTCCCCCAGCGCGGCACTCAAGGCCGCCAGCACCATTTCCTCGCGGCTGGACAGGCCATCGAGCAGGGTCAAGGCGAAACTGTGACCCTTGATCGGGGCCAAGGCGTTGCTGCGACAGCCGCTCGCCAGGCGCTCGACCATTTGCTGGGCGTCGATCAGGCTGAAGCGCTCCATTTCACCGATCAGTTCGGCGGCGATGGAAAAGTGCCGGTGATCGAACCCCACCGCCGTCACGCAGTTGCGACCATAACCTTGGGCGGTGATTTCACCGGCGCTGGTACAGCCCACCAGGCGAATCCCGCCGAAACTCTGGGACAACGCCTGGCCCAGGGCCGGCAGGTCGTATTCGGCGGAACAGAAAAACAGCACGAAGCCCAGGTGCGGGTGCAACAACTGCCGCGCCAGCTCCTGGGCCACCTGCTGGACGTCCGTCGCCTGGGACATGGCGCTCACCACACCTTCGCTCTGGGCCTGCTGCATCTTCGCCTCCGACGGGTGCGTGATAGGAGCCCTGAGTGTACGAAGCCGCGTCGAGTCGACGAATGCTACTTGGGTAGCGGGTGGACACTTCCATGGGATGAGATTGCTCCCACAAGCGCCCCTGCCACAAGCGTGGTTTGCCGAACAAGCAATATCAGTGACTCATCGGCGCCATGGCAGTCGCCTGCCCCAGCAATTTCTGGTCGATGTCTTCCAGCCGCAGCACCCGGCCGCCGGTGTCGCTGGCGAGCTTTTGTGCCGCCTGGGGGTCGGAGAACGAGGCCAGGACAACGCCCATGGCGCCTTTAAGCCCACTGCCGATGACGAAGTAGGCGGTCCGGGCGTCGATCAGGTGGGCGTCATCCGGTGTATCCCAATGGCTGCGGCCCATGTCGTGGACATACAGCTTGACGTCAGCCCGATGGTTTTCCGGCTGCAACCACCAGCCCAGCATCTCCGCCGGCGAGCAGAATTTCTTCACGCCCCCTGCCCCGACCGCCGCGCCCTTGGGCCCGGGGAAGTCAGTGATGACCATGCCGCACACATGGCACTCGTCACTGGGATGAAACGCCAGCGCCGCCTCGCTGGCCGCAGGTGGCTCGGCCTTGCCGCAGGCCGCCAGCGCCAGGCACATCAACACCCCGGCCAAGAGGCGGCCCCCCTTGAGGTACACCTTGTTCATCGTTGCATGCTCCCTTATCAAGATTGAAATTCACGGACACCGGCGATTGAACAACCGATAGGCCAGCCACAACGGAACCGCCATCCACAAGCCCAGGCACAGCCAGAGCAAAGGCGCCGACACCGGCAGGTCGCTGCCCAAGGTCAGCACCGCGGCGCCGCTGGACGCCGCATCGAACCCGGACAGGTTGATCAGCCGATACACGTCGGTAGGGTTGAACAGCAGCAGCCAGGGCAACAGTTCCGGGCTGAAGCGCCCCTCGCTCAGCACCAGCAACGCCAGCAAGGCCAGGTCGAACACCAGCACGAAGAAAAACCACACCCCCAGCGCCAATCCGGCTGCGGTGGATTTTTCTGCCGACAAGCTGCTCAGCACATAGGCGAGCCCGAGGAACACCCAGCCCAGCAGCGTGCTGGACACCATGAACCGACCGAAGGCCCAGAGCAGCAGGCTCAACTGGACATCGTCCACCAACAGGGCGATGGCAAGCATCGCGCAGCCAAAACCGATGAAAGTGGCCAGGGCCAGGATCAAGCCATGGCCGACAAACTTGCCCAGCAGCAATTGGCCGCGGCCCAACGGGTAGGTCAGCAACAGCAGCAAGGTGCCGCTCTCGTCCTCGCCGACAATCGCGTCATAGGCCAGCAGCAAGGCAATCAGCGGCATCAGGAAGGTCGCCAGGCTGGACAGGCTCGCCACCGTGGCCGGTACCGAGGTGAACCCCAGTTGACCGGACGCCGCCGCGCCGAGCCAGGCGATGCCGATCGCCAGCACCGCGAACAACAGGCTGATCGCCAACAACCAGCGATTGCGCAGGCCATCGCTGAATTCCTTGCGGGCCATGTTCCAGACCGGATTCATAGGCTGGTCTCCTCGGCTGCGGCACGGACCATGTAATGACGGTACAAGTCCTCCAGCGACGGCGGCTTGATCTCGACATCCGACGGGTCATCCTGGGCCAGTAACTGGCGCAGCAATTTAAGTTTGCTGCCATCCGGCGCGGACACTTGCACCCCTTCTGCGCCCCAGCCTTGGGTGGCGTGCCCCTCGCTGCGCCAATGCTGGCGAAGCCAGTCGGCCCGCGACAGGCCCGAGGCGCGGATCAGCGTCGGCAGCCCGGCGTCCTCCCGCAGCCGGGCCAGGCTGCCCAAGGCCAACAGGCGCCCTCTGGTGAGAATCGCGGCGCGGTTGATGTGAGCTTCCACGCCAGGCAGGACGTGAGAACAGAGAATGATGCTGGTGCCCTGCCAACGCAGGCGGTCGAGCAACTGATAGAGGTCCTGGGTGGCAATAGGGTCCAGGCCCACGGTCGGTTCATCCAGCAATAACAGGCGCGGTTGGCCGAGCAGCGCCTGGGCCAGACCAAGACGCTGGCGCATGCCCTTGGAATACGTTTTCACCCGCCGTGTCGCGGCACCCGCCAGCCCGACCTCTTCCAGCAAACGCTGCACTTGCTCCGGTGCAGCACCTTTGAGCCGGGCAAAATGGCGCAAGGTTTCCAGCCCGCTCAACTGCGGATAGAACATCACGTTCTCGGGCAGATAACCGAGCATCTGCCGCACGCTCGGGTCGCTGGGCGCTCGGCCGAAGACACGCACCTGCCCCTCGTTGGCCCGCAGCAAACCGAGGATCAGCTTCATGGTGGTGGTCTTGCCCGCACCGTTATGCCCGAACAGGCCGAGCACTTCGCCCTGGGCCAGATTCAAGTCCAGCCCGCGCAGCACGGCGACATCGCCATAGTACTGGCTGACGCCTTCGATCTCGACGACGTTCAAGACGCGTCCTCCTGGGCACTGTTGCGTGGCGGGGGCTGGACAGGCGTTTCCATCAGCGGATGACTGTCCATCACCCCGGGGGATTTCATCACCGGGAAAGCTCGCTGCACCCAACGCAGCAGTTCGATTCCCGGGCTGTTCATCAACAAGCGCACCTGGGGATACAGCCACAGCAGGCGATCGACGTTGTCGTTGGGCTCATAGGCGACATCGCCCAAGCCATCGCCGTTGCGATCCCAGCCCAGGTAGTCGCTCCAGTAATTGCCGCGACCGTCCGCCGACCATTCCTGCAATCGGGTGGCAACGTACTTGACCTGGCGCTGGTTGTGGACGAAGGCATTGCCGGCGATGCGGTTATCCTCCGAGCCGGCCGTCAGGTGGATGCCCACGGCGCTGCGCTCGAAATGGTTGCCTTCGATGCGGTTGAACAATGAGTTGTAGATGAACAGGGCCTTGCCCTCGGCGCCGGTGATCATGGTGTCGCCGGTGGACCCGTCGCGCACGTCGGTGACGAAATTGTCGCGCAGGGTCGAATAGGTGATGTAGTTCATCAGGATCCCGTAGTTCTGATCCTGTTCGGAGCGATTGCCGGTGACCGTCAGCTGGCGGCTTTGCATCAGGGCATAACCGGTGCGGGTGCGCCGGGTAACGTTATCCAGCAGGCGGTTATCGTTGGCGAACATGTAATGCACGCCGTAGCGCAGGTCCTCCAGGACATTGCCCTGGAGCAGGTTGCCGCTGGAGGTGTCAATGTAGATGCCGTCGCGGGTTTCGTGTACCTGGTTACCGATGACCCGGGCGCCGTGTACGGCATACAAATGGATGCCATTGCCACGGTCCTGGGAGCGCAGGCTGGGGTCGCCCTGGATGCGGTTGTCGATCAGGCTGACGTCCCGCGTGCCATCGACCCAGATACCGAAGCCCTGGCCCTGCATCCGGTTGCCACGCACCACGGCCCCTTGGGCGACCGGTTGGATGAACACGGCGGCGTTCATGGCCGTCAGGTCGTGGCCCCAGTCCAGGAACGTACACCCCTGGATCCGCACGTTCGGGGCGCGAATGATCACGCCATTGCCCTCGCCCTGGCCCTGGAATACCGCCTCCGGCGCACAGGTGAGGGTCATGGGCTGGTCAATGCTGAACGAGCCCCGGTACTGGCCCGCAGGCAGGCGCCATTGCTGGTCGCCCTCGGCCTGCAAAGGCAAATTGGTGATCGGCTGCGGCGCGCCGAGCGCGCCGCCCGATAACAGGCAAAGCACCAGCGCAATGACCGGTTGGCGAGCGTAACCCGCAGGTTGTGGCGTTTTCCCGGTCATTGAAGCTGTCTCCTTGACGAGCCGTCTCAGGCCTTTTCAACCAGCATGCGCCCGACCATTTCCATGTGCAGGGCGTGGCAGAACCAGCTGCAGTAGTACCAATGCAAGCCGGCCTTGTCGGCGGTGAAAGTGATCGAAGAGGTCTGTTGCGGGCTGATCTCCATGCTCGCGCCGTGGTTGGTCATGACAAAACCATGGGTGACGTCTTCGATCTGGTCGATGTTGGTGATAGTCACCGTCACCTCGTTGCCTTGCTTGACGGTGAATTCCGTCAGGCCATAGGCCGGCGCCATCGACGTCATGTACACCCGCACCTTGTTGCCGTCGCGGATGACCTTGTTGTCGGTTTCCAGGTTGATGCCGTCCTTCTTCGCCCGGGCCACGGTGTCGGCGAAAAACGGATCGTTGCGGTTCCAGATTTTCTGGGTCTTGATCTGGTCGCGCCGGGCGAGAATGCAGTCATGGGGTTCGGCGAAGGCCGGGCCGTCGTGGACCAGCTTCATTTCTTCACCGGAAATGTCGATCAACTGATCGTTCTCCGGGTGCAATGGGCCGGTGGGCAGGAAGCGGTCCTTGGAGAATTTGCACAACACCACCAGCCACTTGCCGTCCGCCTCGCTGGTTTCGGTGAGGGACGCATGGTTGTGGCCGGGCTGGTACTGGACGTCGAGTTTCTGCTTGATGTAATTGACCTTCTCGCCCTTGTAGGCGCGGATGGCCTCGTCCATGTTCCACTTCACCACCTGGCTGTCGATGAACAAGGTCGTATAGGCATTGCCGCGCCCGTCGAACGTGGTGTGCAGCGGCCCAAGCCCCAGTTCCGGCTCGGCGACAATCACTTCGCGTGGGTCCTTGAAGCGGTCGGCGAACAAATCGTCCAGGCGGTCGATGGCGATCATCGAAACCGTGGGCGACAGCTTGCCGTTGGCGATGAAGTATTTGCCGTCCGACGAAGTGTTGAGCCCGTGGGGGTTCTTCGGCACGGGAATGTAGCGAGTGAATTCGGAGTCCTTGCCATCGGTCTTGCGGCCATCGACCACCGGCACCTTGGAGCCGTCCAGGTTGATGAACTTGCCGGCCTTGATCGCCGCCTCGATACGCGGGATGTTGAACACCACCACCCAGTCGCGCTCGTTGCGCATCATGCCGCCCAGGTCGTAGGCCTTCTCGGAGTTGTAGCAGGTGCTGGCGGCGTATTTGCCGGTGTAGTCGGCATCGGAGTTGTCCAGGTTGCCGTCGACGATCACCTGGAACGCCATTTCCATTTTCTCGGCATCGATGGCGTTGAACATCGTGAAGCTGTTCTTATCCTGCAGGTCGAAGGTGTGGCCGTCGTTGGGGTGCGGGATCACGAACTCAGCGTTGGCGAACACGTACTTGGTGTACGGCACCTTTTGCAGGCGCAGGCCGTGGATGGCTTGCACGTTGGGCACGGTGAGGATCTTGTCGCACTTCATGATGTCCAGGCGAATGCGCGCGACCCGCGAGTTGGCCTTGTCGTTGATGAACAGGTATTTGCCGTCGTACTTGCCGTCGGTCATGGAGATGTGCGGGTGGTGGCAATCGCCGTTCTGGTACTTGGCGCTGTCGCCCAGGATGCGTTTGCTTTCGTTGGTCAGGCCCCAGCCAGTGGCCGAATCGACGTTGAACACCGGGATGCGCATCAGCTCACGCATCGACGGCACGCCCAGCACCCGCACCTCGCCCTGGTGGCCGCCGCTCCAGAAACCGTAGTATTCGTCCAGCTCCCCGGGCCCGACGTGGATCTTGGATTTGGCCTCCTTGGCCGCCGCAGCCCAGGACTCACGGGTGAACGTCCCGGCCCCCAGCGCCGTCGCGCCGGCCAGTACGGCACCGGTTACCGCGCCAGTGCCGAGAAAACTGCGCCGGCTGACACCCCTGGGTTCTTCCACCGAGCCCGGGGTTTGGTTTTTTTTATCGCTCATGCTGTGTGCTCCATGAAGAATGAAAGGGTCAAGGGACAGGCCATTGGGGTGCCTCAAGGCGCCGGGTTCACCTGCACCACGGGAATCAGTTGCGGATCGCTCACGGTCGCCTTGCCGCGCTTCTTGCGCTTGTTGATCAGCGGCGGGCATTTGTTTTCGTTGTGCCAGGTCATCTGGCAGTCGAGGCAGTAATGGCATTCGTTGGCATTGATCCGACCATCGGGATGAATCGCCTGGATCTCGCATTCCTTGGCGCACAGTTGGCAGGGGTTGCCACACTCCTTGCGGCGCTTGAGCCAGTCGAACAGCCGCAGCCGGGTCGGCATCGCCAGGGCCGCGCCCAGCGGGCAGACGTAGCGGCAATAGACCTTGCGGGTAAACAGGTTGATCACCAGCAGGCCCACTGCGTACGCCACGAACCACCACTGGCGGTCGAACCTGAGGGTGATGGCGGTCTTGAAGGGTTCCACTTCGGCCAGCCGTTCGGCGGTGGCCATCGACTCCAGCGAAACGCCGAACAGCACCAGCAAAATGATGTACTTGATCGCCCAGAGCCGCTCATGCACGGCGAACGGCAACTCGTATTGGGGCACCTTGAGCTTGCGCGCCAGTTCGTTGATCAACTCCTGCAACGCGCCGAACGGACACAGCCAGCCGCAGAACACCCCACGCCCCCACAGCAGAATGCTGCCGGCGGTGAACACCCAGAGAATGAATATCAGCGGATCGGTGAGGAACAGCTCCCAGCGAAAGCCTTCGAACAAGGCGTGGACGAAGGTCAGCACGTTGACCACCGACAACTGGGCCAAGGCGTAGCCGCCGAGAAACACCACGGTGAAGACCAGATAACCGCGGCGCAGCCAATGCAACAGCGTCGGCCGCCGGGCCAGTGAGTCCTGGAAAAACAGGATCGCCGTCAGCACCAGCAGGGCTACGCCAAGCACGCTGATTTCGACACTTTTCTGATACCAGAGCGTCAGCCACATCGGCCGGCTGGCTTCTTCGGCGGCCGCCAGTTGCTCGGCGGTAGGCAATGGCCGTTCCAGGTAAGGTTCGGGCAGTTGATAGGCCAACTCGAAACTGCTGAAGGTGCCGCTGACCGGTCCGGTCTGGCGGCGCACCAGCAGTTCCAGGGTCCAGGGTGAACCAGGGTCGAAACGGTGGGAGGCACGGATGATGAAAATCGCCATTTCATCGAAGTCCGGCATGTCGTCGAGGGCCACATCATTCAGGCGCTGAAAATCCAAGTCGCGAAAGCTGATGGTGTCGCCGGACTGACGCAGTTGCACCCGGTCGAAGATGCCGCCACGCACGTATCCCGAACCCTTGAAGGAATAACGACCGCTGCCCATCACCGCGATGGCCTGCTCGCCCGGCTTGAGCTCGGCCATCAGTGTGCGGTATTGCGCCTCACCCAGCAGGTTGCGACCGATGGTGGGCGGGTTGAGGTGGGTGGCATAGAGGTCGATGAAGGTGTCGTTCACCTGCTCGCCGCTGGCGGTTTCGACCTGTTCGGCCTCAGTGCCTTTGAAGGAAGCGTCAACCTGGCCACGGGTCAGGAGCAGACGGCGGATAGCGCCGTTACCGGTCAGGGTCTTCCAGTCGGCGGGCTCGTAGATGTCCTCACGCACACGCGCCGGCGCCACGGCCAACCCCGCATCACCCTTGACCAGGCCCAGGGACACCGCGACATCGTGGGCGGCACGCATGATGACTTCGTTGACCACCATCGCCGTCACGGTAGCCCCGGCGATGGCATCCACGGTCACGGCATTCGGATCGCTGGAATGCCCCACCACCACCCGTTGGTTGACCTTGATACCGCTGTAGCGCGCGCTGAACGCGTGGAGTTTTTCTTCGGCGATGCCGATCAGCAGGATCGGCTCATGGTGTTCGAGCACATAGGCATCGAGAATCACACCGGCCGGATCGAGAATGACCTGGACGTTGATCGGCTTGCCGGAATAGGCGGGAATGTCCACCACGTCCAGGCTCTGGAACACATAGCCCACAACCTTGCCGGCAGCGGACAGCTTGCGCACCTTGAACCGCCCTTCGGGCTCGGAGATCGAGTCGGTCTGATTCAGGACATGGTGGATGCGCTGTTGCGGGACGTCACCGTAGTCCTTGGCCTGGACCAGGCCCGTGAACAACAGCAGGAGAACGAACAGCCCGTGGAGCCAGAAGCGGGATAGGTGCAGCATCACAAAGTGAGGGGTCATGGACGCCAGGGCTTAAAGACAGGATCTTGGCGATCATGGTAGGGGCCGGCCCCTTCTTCGGCCCTTGATTGAAATCAACTTGGGAAAAACTTAAGCCTTGCCCCAAAGGTGTTGATCGTTCCCACGCTCCGCGTGGGAATGCCGCCAGGGACGCTCTGCGTCACCTTCCAGAAGCGGAACGCGGAGCGTCCCTGGCGGCATTCCCACGCAGAGCGTGAGAACGATCTTCCACCGTCGCCGCACCCCGATCGTTCCCACAGTGCTCAGCGCAACCCATAGGAATAGATACGGCCGTCATTGTTGTCGTACCAGTTGCCATTGGCCCAGAACACCCGGTCCTGCGCCGGTTGGAAACCAAGAATGCCCAGGTAACCGTCGATGGCGAGGTGCTGCCAGGAGCGCCCCCAATCCTTGGAATAGAACACCCCATCGGCGGAGATGTTTGCGTCCGACCACCAGTAGAGCCACCGCGGTGGATGGTGGTCGCTGGTCGTGTTGATCAGAAGGGTGTTCTGGCCCAACCAGAGACTGTCGCCACGCACCTGGGTCTGCGATGCCAGGGGGGCAAACACACTGGGCAGGTCACCCATGGTCGTCCAGGTCAGTGCGGCGGTGTCCAGTTCGGCGACAACCTCTCGCCCGCGATCACCCTGGTCAATCAGCCCAATCACCCGCCCGGCGTCATTCTGTATCAGCTTGCTCACAAACAGCTTGTCGTCACGCTGTACCTCGACCACCTGCCACTGCCCGGCCTTGGCTTGCAGCCGGGCCCGTGTCGTGACGTTGATCGCGATATTGTCGCTGACGCCATCCGGATGGGCGCCCCAGAAGCGTTGGGACACCCAGATAAAGGCCGTCTGTGCATCCAGCTGCAGGACATTGGTCTGGATTTCCCCATGCTCATCTGTATTCGTGCCCCAGTCAGTGATGTCAGCACGTTTGCCGTGGGCGTATTTGGCGGACACCAGCAGCGACTCGGGCGCCATTATCGACGCGCTGTTCGCCCCCCGATCAGCCGAGTAGAAGACGCCGGTGGAAACGGCAGTCGGCTTCTCTTCATCGCTGTCTTCATCCACCGCGTCCGGCGTGCCTGCGGCCCAGACTTCATTCGAGCCGTGGAAATAGGGAGCCAAGCTCCAGGCCAACGATTCGGCCTCGGGAAACCAACCCTTGGTCAACCAGGTCCAGCGCTGGCCTTGATCATCAGTGCGAAAGACCACGGTCTGATCGGGATCATGGGTATTCGCCGTTTCAGGCCGACGAAGGCCCGTGAGCAGGAACACACTGGTCCCGTCGGGGCTGGCTACCATACAAGCGCTGCCGCTGACATGTGCCACGAGCTGAAATTGCCCTTGGGCGTCCAGGCGGGAAATGAAGGTGGTTTCCTTGTCACCATGAGAAAACAAGCCGGCAAAGGTTCCAGACTCTTCCGCTTCATTGGGTTGCTTCGGCTGGCCATAGACCAGCGCATCCAGGTCCAACACGCCAGCGGACGGTTCGAGCTCCCGGGCCTCCCTCTCCAGGCGCGCCACCAGCCAGGTTCCCTGTGGCGTCACCGTCACGCCTGTGCAATACGAGGACATCGCTCGCAACCGGGTATCCTTCACCGCGCCGACTTGTTGCTCATCGGGACTGCCGCCACCCAATTCCAGCTTGGCGCTGGCAATCATCCAGATGTACCAGAGCGCGGCACCGGCCAGCAGCGCGACAAACAGCGTGGAGAACAACTTCGATCGAGGCATGAGGCGTCCGTATCCATGGGAAAAATCTGCAGAGCTTTTCTCATCTCTTGCGCCCGGAGTAAATTTTTATCGCACGCGAACGGTTGAACCCGGTCGCATAATTGTCAGCGCTGTGATCCAGTCCACTCTGCCATCGCCATAATGCAACGCCACAACGCCCTGAAGCGTTGCAGCAACGTCCACAAGGAATGCCCGATGCCCCCACGCTCCGCCCCCGCTTCAACCGCTGACTTGCCGCAAGGCACCGGTTTCGTCCGGGTGCGTGGCGCCCGCGAACACAACCTCAAGAATGTCGACGTGGACATCCCCCGCGATGCCCTGGTGGTGTTTACCGGCGTGTCGGGCTCCGGCAAGTCGTCGCTGGCCTTCTCCACGCTTTACGCAGAAGCCCAGCGGCGCTACTTCGAATCCGTCGCACCCTACGCGCGGCGCCTGATCGACCAGGTCGGCGTGCCGGACGTGGACAGCATCGAGGGCCTGCCGCCGGCAGTCGCCTTGCAGCAACAGCGCGGTACCCCCAGCGCACGCTCATCGGTGGGCAGCGTCACCACCCTGTCGAGCCTGATTCGCATGCTCTACTCTCGCGCCGGCAGCTACCCGGCCGACCAACCGATGCTCTATGCCGAAGACTTCTCGCCCAACACGCCACAGGGTGCCTGCCAGCAATGCCATGGCCTGGGCCGAGTCTATGAGGTCACCGAAGCGTCCATGGTGCCGGACCCGTCGCTGACCATCCGCGAGCGCGCCGTGGCCGCCTGGCCCATGGCCTGGCAGGGCCAGAACCTGCGGGACATCCTGGTGACACTGGGCTATGACGTCGACATCCCCTGGCGCGACCTGCCGAAGAAGCAGCGGGACTGGATTCTCTTCACCGAAGAAACCCCTACCGTTCCCGTATACGCCGGGCTCACCCCGGCCCAGACCCGCGCTGCTCTCAAACGCAAGCTCGAACCGAGCTACCAGGGTACGTTCAGCGGCGCCCGACGCTACCTGCTGCACACCTTCATGCACTCCCAAAGCGCGCAGATGCGCAAACGCGTGGCGCAATACATGCGCGCCAGCCCCTGTCCCGTGTGCGAGGGCAAGCGCCTCAAACGCCAGGCGCTGACCGTGACCTTTGCCGGCCTGGACATCGCCGAGCTGTCGCACCTGCCGTTGCTTGAACTGGCCGACGTGCTCAAGCGCGTCCTGGCGCCCGACTACCTGGAACAGGCCGAAGAAACCGGAGACGTCCTCAGCCACCAGCAAACCCGAGAAGCCCGCGAGCAACGCGCCGCCAGGGGCGACAACGCGCACGCGGGTGGGCCCGACGCGCGCCACACCCCCAACCTCTCCCTGGAGAAGCGCCTGGCCGCCCAACGCATCGCCGCCGAGCTGCTGGAACGGATCGTCACCCTGATCGACCTCGGCCTGGGCTACCTCGCCCTGGAACGCAGCACACCGACGCTTTCGTCCGGCGAACTGCAACGCCTGCGCCTGGCGACCCAGCTCAATTCCCAGTTGTTCGGGGTGATCTACGTGCTGGACGAACCCTCCGCCGGCCTGCATCCGGCCGACAGCGAAGCGTTGTTTGGCGCCTTGCAACGCCTCAAGGCTGCCGGCAACTCGGTGTTTGTGGTCGAACACGACCTCGATACCATGCGCCGCGCCGACTGGCTCATCGACGTCGGCCCGGACGCCGGCGAACAAGGCGGGAAAGTCCTCTACAGCGGTCCGCCGGCAGGCCTTGGCCAGGTGTCGGAATCACGCACCCGCGCCTACCTCTTTGCCGAAGAACACGTCACGGCACGCAGCCCCCGAGTACCCAAGGATTGGCTGCGCCTGGAAGGCATTACCCGCAACAACCTCGACAACTTGAGCGCGGCCTTCCCCTTGGGTTGCTTCACCGCCGTGACCGGCATCTCCGGCTCAGGCAAATCCAGCCTCGTCAGCCAGGCCCTGCTGGATCTGGTCGGCGCGCACCTGGGCCAGGCCAGCCCCAACGCCGAACCCGATGAGCAAGGCCTGGAAGACGAACCCGTGCAAACCAGCGGCGGGCGCGTTACCGCTGGGCTTGAAGCAGTCAAGCGGCTGGTCCAGGTGGACCAGAAACCCATCGGCCGCACCCCGCGCTCCAACCTCGCCACCTACACCGGGCTGTTCGATCACGTGCGCAAACTGTTCGCCGCGACAGAGCAGGCGCAAGCACTGGGATTCGATGCCGGACGGTTTTCCTTCAACGTCGCCAAGGGCCGTTGCGAGACCTGCGAAGGTGAAGGTTTCGTCAGCGTGGAGTTGTTGTTCATGCCCAGCGTGTACGCGCCCTGCCCCACCTGCCATGGTGCGCGCTACAACCCGCAGACCCTGGCGGTGAGCTGGCAAGGCCTGGACATTTCCCAGGTGCTGCAACTGACCGTGAACCAGGCCCTTGAGGTGTTTGCCGAGCAAGCGGCGGCCAGGCGCTCATTGCAGGTGCTGCAGGATATCGGGTTGGGCTACCTGCGCCTGGGCCAACCGGCCACGGAACTGTCCGGCGGTGAAGCCCAGCGGATCAAGCTGGCGACAGAACTGCAGCGCAAGGCCCGGGGGGCGACATTGTATGTGTTGGATGAGCCCACCAACGGGCTGCACCCCCAGGACGTCGACCGCTTGCTGGTGCAGTTGAATCGCCTGGTGGAGGAAGGTCACACGGTGGTTGTGGTGGAACATGACATGCGCGTTGTGGCGCAGAGCGACTGGGTCATCGACATCGGTCCGGGCGCAGGTTCCCAAGGTGGGAACGTCGTGGCCTGCGGGGCTCCGGAAGAAGTCGCGGCCTGCCGGGAAAGCCGGACGGCGGAGTTTCTGAAAAGGGCTTTGCAACCTGGAAGATAAAACCTGGCCCAAATCCCGCCCACGCCCCCCGTCGATCGTTCCCACGCTCCTGCGTGGGAATGTCGCCAGGGACGCTCCGCGTTCCGTTTCTGGAAGGTGACGCAGAGCGTCACGGGATGCATTCCCACGCAGAGCGTGGGAACGATCAAAAGATCGCAGGCTTCGCCAGCTCCTACAGACCCAGCGCGAGCTTGAGTTTTCAGACCGTACGCGAATACTGAACCGTCTGGTCCGCCCCCAGGTACGCGTCGAAGGCCATGGCCACGTTGCGCATCATCAATTGTCCCTGGGGCAACAACACCAGCTCGTCGTCGCGAAGGTCCAGCAACCCGTCGCGCACCAGCTCCTGGAGCCGGTCCAGGGCATCGGCGAAGTACTCGCTAAACCGAATGCCGTGGGCGCTCTCGATCTGGCCGAAATCGATGCGTGCGTGACACATCAGTTCGCTGATGACCTCGCGCCGCAGCCGGTCATCGTCGCTCAGCCGATAACCACGCTGTACCGCCAGCAGGCCTTGATCCAGCCGCGCGTAATACTGGGAAAGCTCCTTGACGTTCTGGTTGTAGCTGTCGCCCACCTTGCCGATCGAGGACACCCCCAGGCCAATCAGGTCGCAATCGGCGTGGGTGGAATAACCCTGGAAATTGCGCTGCAGGTTGCCCTGGGCGCGGGCGCGTACCAGTTCGTCATCCGGCAAGGCAAAGTGGTCCATGCCGATGTAGACGTAGCCGGCTTCAGTCAGGCGATTGATGGTCAGTTCCAGCAACTCCAGCTTGCGCTCTGGCGGCGGCATGTCTTCTGGCCGGATCATCCGCTGCGCCCGCACCCGTTGCGGCAGGTGGGCGTAGCTGTAGGCCGCGATCCGGTCCGGACGCAGGGCGATGATCTTGCTCAAGGTGACATCAAAACTGGCGATGGTCTGCAAGGGCAGGCCATAGATCAGATCGACACTGACCGACTTGAAGCGCGCCAGGCGCGCGGCTTCCACCAGCTCGACGACCTGGGCTTCGCTTTGCACTCGGTTGACGGCAATCTGCACCTGGGCATCGAAATCCTGGACGCCAAAGCTCAGGCGGTTGAACCCCAACTGGCGCAGGCCCTGGATCTGTTGCGCATCGATGGTCCGCGGGTCGACCTCGATGGAAAACTCATGGGCGTCGCTGTCGTCCATGTCGAAGGACTGGTGCAGGCAGTCCATCAGGTCGGCCAGTTGCTCATGGGTCAGGTAAGTCGGCGTTCCCCCGCCCAGGTGCAGCTGGGTGAGTTTGCGCGAGCGGTCGAACAAGGTCGCCTGCAGGGCAATTTCGCGCTTGAGGTAGGTCAGGTATTCGACGGCACGATGGGTCTTGCGCGTGATGATCTTGTTGCACGCGCAGTAATAGCAGAGGCTCTGGCAGAACGGGATGTGGATGTACACCGATAACGACTTGGGCAGCGGTGCCTGGTTACTGCGTTGGGCAGCCTGCTGGTATTCATCCATGGCAAAGGCCTGGTGGAACTGCGGCGCCGTCGGATAGGAGGTGTAGCGCGGCCCCGGGCGGTCGTATTTCTCCACCAGGGCACGATTGAAACCGGATACAGCATTCATGATGGATTCAACTTTTCAAAAAGGTGTGGGCCTGCGTCATCCAGTCCTGGGTCGAACAGATTGCAGATCGCATCGACGCTCAAGCGCCCGGCAGGCAGGATGCCGATAAACCGGCTCGACAGTTCGATCAATCCCTGGTCATGCAAAGCTTCCAGCGACGGCCAGAGAGACGCGAAATACTCGCGAAACACCAGGCCGAAGCGTGCCTCGATGGCCGGGATATCGAGTTCAAGGTCACAGGAAAGCTGCTCGGTCACACATGCCTTGACCTGATCCTGCGCTTCACAGCGCCAACCGCGATGGACCGGCAACTGCCCGGCATCCAGCTGTTGGCAATACTGATGCAGGTCGTCGGTGTTCTGTACGTACAGGTGCTCGATCTGAGTGATGGCCGATAGACCGAAGCCCACGTGATCACAGCAACCGTGACGAGTAAAACCCTGGCAATTGCGATGCAGGCGACCGTGCTCCTGGGCCACCGCCAGGTCATCGTCGGCCCTGACGAACTGGCCCAGGCCGATGTAGTGATAACCGGCGCCAATCAGTTGCTCGCAGCAGATCCGCCGCATGGCGTCCTTGTCGGCCGGGCTGCAAAAGTCGCCGGCCAACCCGGCGTTCTTCGAGCGGTAACGATAAGGCGCGCGAGCATAGTCGAAAGCGTGCAACCGGTCCGGTTCCAGTTCGATCAGCGTCGCCAGCTTCAGGGCGAAACTGCTGGGCGTCTGCCAGGCATGGCCGTAACCCAAGTCAATGTTGATGGAGCGAAAACCAAACGTGCGCGCCGCATCGATCAACGAATGGATCGGAGCCGGATTCTGGTAGCAATCGACCGACAGGTCGCTGTCGACGCCAATGTCGGGGACGCCGATGCTGACATGAGTGAAACCCTGGTCGCGGATCAGGCCCATGGTCGACCAGTCGGTGTGGTGCAAGTCCACCTCGATGCTGTGGTCGCCACCGTCGTATTCACTGAAGTCAAAGCGCTTGCGCAGGTCACTCATCAGCTTCTGCAAATGAGCGATTACCGGAGTGCCACCGGTCAGGCAAAACTGCTCGACGCGCCGCCCTGCGCCCAGGTGGCAACCGACCAACCCCAACTCATAGGTCAGGCGTTGCAGGTAGCCCTCGATCTCACCGCAGCGGCAGTCGCTGGCCAGAGGCGAACAGGACGCCAGCCGCAGGCGCGAAGGCAAGTGCACCGCCAGGGACAAGGGCCGTCGTTTCTGACGGCTGCTGCGCAACCCTCGAAGCAGGTCGAGCGAACCGATGCCTGTGTGGAATCTGCGTGTACCGACCGGACAATCGAAATCAGCCACCACAGGCGCACGGCCCGAAGGTCGCTCACCGAGGGTATGGAACGGGTCGAACATGACAATCTCCGAGTGGCTGTGCGCAAGCAGTTTGCGGGGTAACCCGCCGGGCCACCTTGACCTGTATCAAGCGCCTTGGAACCACGCGCCAGTGCTTACCAGGTGAGGTAGAACATGGCCTTGGCCAGCAGCACGATCGCGACCATGTGCAGGAACACGCTGGTATGGATGATGTGCACGTAGCGGGCGTTCATGCGTCCGCTCCTGAACAGCCACATGGCCCAGAGGAAATGCCCCAGCACACTGCCCGCCAACAGGATCTTGAGCCCCAGCAGCAAACCGAAGGATGACTGCAACGGCGACGACAGCACCGGCCAATAGCGCAGCCAGACCATGCCGATGCCCGCGCCGAACAGCACCAGCAGCACCCACGGCATCAACTGCCGGGCGCGTTGGCTAATGCCTTGCTCCAGCAGCACCATGACCTTGGTGGGCAGTTGCTTGCGAATGCTCTCCAGGAACAGGACTTCGAAGAAAACCGTGCCGATGAAAACCAGCGCGGCAAACAGGTGCAAGGTCAGAAACAGCGGATAAATCATGAGCTTCCTCGGTCGCCCTCTTCAGCGGGGCGATGGTTTATTCGAGGTTATCGCGCCATCCCGAAAGTGGGGTTGATGCCAATCAAGGAAACCGCACGGTGTCCCCTGTGGGAACGAGCTTGCTCGCGATAACGTCGGTTCAGCTGCATCGATGTTGACTGGCGCACCGCTATCGCGAGCAAGCTCGCTCCCACAGGAAAGGGCATCGTCGGCGTTGAGAAAGCGTCAACAGAACGTTACTCCTGCGCAATCCCTACACAACCGCTGATCAGTTAGTCCGGCTTTTTGACACTTTCCCCGATATGCGGTCACAACTTTTGCGCTCCGCTGGGTCATAACACGAAGGTCGTCGATGGAATGTTGACGTCTACCGAGGTTCAAGCCTGATACGGAGATAAGCTCATGATTTTCAACGTACAAAATTTTGGCGCCAAAGGAGATGGCATCACCGACGACACGGCAGCCATCCAGAGTGCGATTGATGCGGCGGCCGCGGCCGGCGGTGGGCAGGTGTACATGCCGACCGGTACCTACATCGTTTCGGGAGGAGTGGAACCTTCCGATGGCTGCCTGATGCTCAAGAGCAACGTCTACCTGTACGGCGACGGCATGGGCGAGACCACGGTCAAGCTGGTCGACGGCTCCGACACCAAGATCACCGGCATCATCCGCTCGGCCTACGGCGAGGAAACCCACGACTTCGGCGTCAGCAACCTCACCATCGACGGCAACCGCGACAGCACCACCGGCAAGGTCGACGGCTGGTTCAACGGCTACATTCCCGGCCAAGAAGGCTACGACTCCAACGTCACCCTCGACAGCGTCGAGATCAAGGATTGCTCCGGGTACGGTTTCGACCCCCACGAGCAAACCGTCAACATGGTCATCAAGAACAGCGTGTCCCACGGCAACGGCCTGGACGGTTTTGTCGCCGACTTCCTCAGCGACAGCACCTTCGAAAACAACGTCGCCTACGACAACGACCGCCACGGTTTCAACGTCGTCACCAGCACCCACGACTTCACCATGACCAACAACGTCGCCTACGACAACGGCGGCAATGGCATCGTGGTCCAGCGCGGTAGCGAAGACATCCCCTCGCCCAACAACATCACCATCACCGGCGGCGAGGTGTATGGCAACGGCGCCGAAGGGGTGCTGATCAAGCTCTCCAGCGAAGTGACCGTCACCGGCGTCGACATCCACGACAACAGCAGCGCCGGGATCCGCATCTACGGCAGCAACCACGTCGAAATCATCGACAACACCCTCAACAACAATTCCCTGGGCGGTGCCGTACCGGAAATCATCATCCAGTCCTACGACGACACCCTGGGCGTGTCCGGCAAGTACTTCAACGGCAGCGACAACCTCATCCAGGGCAACATCATCAGCGGCAGCAACCTGTCGACCTATGGCGTGGCAGAGCGCAACGAGGACGGCACCGACCGCAACGCGATCATCGCCAACACCATCAGCCACACCAGTAATGGCGCCACGCTGGTCTATGGCGACGGCAGCTACGTCAGTGCCACGGTGCCCATGACCACCGTGCAAGGTACGGCTGGCAACGACACCCTGCTCGGCAGCGCCGCCAACGAGATTTTCTACGGCGGCGCAGGCAACGACACGATCAATGGCGCGGCCGGTAGCGACATCCTCGTCGGTGGCGCCGGCATCGACAAACTCACCGGGGGCACCGGGGCCGATACGTTCCGGTTCGTCGCCCAGTCGGACAGTTACCGCAACGCGACCACCAGCTTCGATGACACCATCACCGACTTCGACGTCACCCAGGACAAGATCGACCTCGCCGGCCTCGGATTCACCGGCCTGGGCAATGGCCGTGGCGGCACCCTGCAGGTCAGCTACAGCGCCAGCAACAACCGCACCTACATCAAGGACTTCGACGCCGATGCCAGCGGCAATCGCTTCGAGCTGATCCTCTCGGGCAACCTGGCCAGTACCCTGACCGCCAGCAACTTCATCTTCAACCGGGTGGTCACCGGCACCAGCGGCAGCGACTCGCTGTTGGGTAGCGATGCGGCCGATACCCTGCTCGGTCTGGCGGGCAACGACAGCCTCAGTGGTGGCGCCGGCGACGACAAGCTCGACGGCGGTGCTGGCATGGACACCCTCACCGGTGGCGCCGGGGCGGACACCTTCGTGTTCTCCAACCGCCTGGACAGCTACCGCAACTACAACACCGGCGGCGCCAACCTCGGCGACCTGATCACCGACTTCGACATCAGCGCCGACAAGATCGACCTCTCGGCCATGGGCTTCACCGGCCTGGGGGACGGCAAGAACAACACCGTGTACCTGGTGCTCAACAGTGCCGGCACCAAGACCTACATCAAGTCCCTGGAAGCCGATGCCAATGGCAACCGCTTCGAAGTGGCGCTGGATGGCAATTACCTCAACACCCTGACCAGCGCCAACTTCGTCTTCGCCACCACCTCGCCGACCAACCAGGCGCCGGTACTGGCGACGCCGCTGCTGGACCAGAACGCGACCGAAAACACCCCGTTCAGCTACGTGGTGCCGGCCACCAGTTTCACCGATCCGGATAACGACAGCCTGAGCTACATCGCCAAACTCGCCAATGGCAGCGCCCTGCCCAGCTGGCTGGTCTTCGATGCCGCCACCCGCACCTTCAGCGGTACGCCACCCGACACCGCGTCGGGCACCTACGCCATCCAGGTCACCGCGAGCGACGGCAGCAACGCCACCGTCAGCGACAGCTTTACCCTCGCCGTGCAGGACGTTCCCACCGCCATTGTGATCAATGGCACGCCGAACAACGACACGCTGACCGGCACCGCAGCCAATGAGCAATTGTTCGGTGGCGCGGGCAACGACACCCTCAATGGCGGCGCCGGCAACGACATCCTGGTCGGCGGCACCGGGGTCGACAAGCTCACCGGCGGCACGGGGGCCGATGTATTCCGCTACACCTCGAAACTCGACAGCTACCGCACCAGCTCCACCAGCGCCAGTGACCAGATCCTCGACTTCGACCTGACTGCGGACAAGATCGATGTCTCGGCGCTTGGCTATACCGGCCTGGGCAACGGGCTCAACGGCACCCTGCAGGTCACTTACAGTTCGTCGACCAACCGCACCTACCTCAAGGACCTGACGGTCGATGCCAACGGCAACCGGTTTGAGGTCTCGATAGCAGGCAACTTCCTCAGCAGCCTGACGGCCAGTCACTTTGTCTTCGCCGACCAGACCAACCCCGCCAATGTGGCGCCGGTCGTCGCTACCCCACTGCTGGACCAGAACGCCAGTGAAAGCACGCCGTTCAGTTACACCGTGGCCAGCAACAGTTTCACCGACGCCAACCAGGATGTGCTGACCTACACCGCGACCCTCGCCAACGGCAACGCCCTGCCCGCCTGGCTGAGTTTCAATGCCACCAGCCTGACCTTCAGCGGTACCCCGACCAGCACTGCGGCAGGCAACTACGACGTGCTGGTCAAGGCCACCGACCCCTCGGGCGCCTCGGTCAGTGACAACTTCGCCCTGGTGGTGGCCGATGCGCCCGCCAACACCATCACCGGTACCAACAATGCCGAAACCCTCAACGGCACGACCGGCGCGGACCTGATCCTTGGCCTGGGCGGCAACGACACGATCAAGGCCGGCACCGGCGCGGACATCGTCGACGGTGGTGCCGGACGCGATTCGCTGTACGGCGGTGACGGTGCCGACACGTTCCGCTACAGCAACCTCTCCGACAGCTACCGCGACTACGACACCGGGGGTGTGACGGCCACCGACACGATTTATGACTTCACCGTCGGCGTCGACAAAATCGATCTCTCGGGGCTGGGCTTTCTCGGCCTCGGCGACGGCAGCAACGACACGCTGTACATGACCCTGAACTCGGCCGGCGACAAGACCTACATCAAGTCCGCCGAAGCCGATGCCGACGGCAATCGCTTCGAGATCGCCCTCAATGGCAACTACCTCAACACCCTCACCGCCAGCGACTTCGTCTTCGGCGAGCGCGCCCAGCAAGACATTCTCTACCTGCCGACCCTCGGCCAATCCAATGCCCGCCTGCTGCGCATGACCGAGGACGACAACCAGTCCGGCACCTCGATGCTGGTCAATGACCTGGACCGCTACACCACCTATGACGTGCGCAGCCAGTTCACCGATGCCGACGGCAATGGCATCGACATCGCGGTGGGCGGCAGCACGGTCAACGGCCTGTCCACACTCAGCCCCGAGGAGCTCCAGCTGTGCTGGTGGCTGACCGACACCAACCAACCCGGACCGGCACTGTTGCGGGCGGTGACATTGCTGCGCGACCAGCGCACCGAACTGCAGGCGATCGATAACGTCACCATGGGCATCATCTGGGGCCAGGGCGAGGAAGCCGCCCAGGAAATCGCCCGTGCCACTGACAAGGCAGCGGCGGCAGCGGCCTACAAGGCCGCGACCCTGAAGGTGTTCGACTACTTGCACGCCCAATTCGGCAACTTCAGCGTGTACCTGATGGAAACCGGTCACTACGAGCAGGATGCGGCCCGGGCCCGGGGTTATTCGGAAGAGAAAATCGCGTCCATCGTCGAGGGCGTCGGTTATGTCCGCGCCGCCCAGGAAGCCATCGCCGCCGAGCGCGCCGACGTCAAGCTGGCGGTGGACTACACCGACCTGCCCTTGCGCTACGAAGTCGACCCGCTGGTGTACCCCGATGACGTCTGGCACCTGCACGAGGAGTCGGCGGAGATCGTCGGCCAACGCCTGGCGGACTACATTGCCGATGACCTGGGCTTCCAGGGCAATCCCAACGACAACAACAGCGTGCAGGACATTTTCGACAACGCCCAGAACCAGGGCGGCATGATCTCCGGTACCGACCAGGACGACACCCTGGTGGGCAGTTCGGGCAACGACACGCTGAACGGCGACCTGGGCGCCGACACCCTCACCGGTGGCGACGGCAACGACATCTACGTGGTCGACAATGCCTTCGACAGCGTGGTGGAAACCAACACCTCGCTCTCGCAGATCGACACGGTGCAAGCCTCGGTCAGTTGGACCCTGGGCGCCAATCTGGAAAACCTGGTGCTCACCGGCGTGTCGGACATCGACGGCACCGGCAATGAACGGCGCAATTTCATCACCGGCAATGCCGCCCATAACGCGCTGGACGGTGCCGCAGGGGCCGACAGCATGAGCGGTGGCGACGGCAACGACAGCTACTTTGTCGACAACGCCGACGACAGCGTGATCGAGACCAACAGCAATACCGTGACCGGCGGGATCGACAGCGTGCACAGCAGCCTCGCGGCCTATACCTTGGGCAACAACGTCGAGAACCTGTATGTCGATAGCACCGGCGCCGCCAATGGCACCGGCAACGCGCTGGACAATACGCTGTTCGCCGGGGCCGGCAACAATGTACTGGATGGACGCGATGGCATTGACACGGCGAGCTTTGAACGGGCGCTGTCCAGCGTGACCGTCAACCTCTCGACGTCGGCGCAACAGAACACCGTGGGGTCTGGGCTCGACACTTTGAAGTTCATCGAGAACCTGAAGGGAAGCGCCTACGCCGACACACTGTCGGGCAACAGCGCGGCGAACGTCCTCGACGGAGGGGCCGGCAACGATACGCTGGTGGGTGGTTCGGGCGATGACCGGTTGATCGGCGGTGCAGGCACCGACAACCTCACCGGAGGCACGGGTGCGGACACCTACGCGTTTGGTGCGCTGTCGGACATGGGCGTCGGAGCCCTGCGCGATGTGATCAACGGCTTCAAGAGCGCGGAGTTCGACAAGTTGGACCTCACCGGCCTGGACGCCAACCCGCTGACCGCCACAGTCGATGCCTTCACGTTCATCGGCAGCAACGCCTTCGACCCCACCAACGCCACCGGCCAACTGCGCTTCGTCGATGGCATCCTCTCCGGCAGCACCAACGCCGACACCACCCCCGAGTTCGAATTCGAACTGGTCGGCGTCAAGGAGCTGCACGCCAGCGACTTCACCGCCTGATTGCCCCCTGGCTTGCCCGCAATACAGCATGGATGCTGACCGACCCACCGCTATCGCGAGCAAGCTTTGCTCCCACAGGGGATTTTTGTTGGCAGGGAAATCGCAGGCTGGCACCGATCCAAACCGTGGGAGCAAAGCTTGCTCGCGATGACGGCGGACATCCAACATCAAGGCAGACTGACACACCGCTATCGCGAGCAAGCTTTGCTCCCACTGGGATTTTTGTTGGCAGGGAAATCGCAGGCTGGCACCGATCCAAACTGTGGGAGCAAAGCTTGCTCGCGATGACGGCGGCACATCCAACATCAAGGCAGACTGACACACCGCTATCGCGAGCAAGCCTTGCTCCCACAGGGGATTTTTGTTGGCAGGGAAATCGCAGGCTGGCACCGATCCAAACTGTGGGGCCAAAGCTTGCTTGCGATGACGGCGGACATCCAACATCAAGGCAGACTGACACGCTGCTATCGCGAGCAAGCTTTGCTCCCACTGGGATTTTTGTTGGCAGGGAAATCGCAGGCTGGCACCGATCCAAACTGTGGGAGCAAAGCTTGCTCGCGATGACGGCGGCACATCCAACATCAAGGCAGACTGACACACCGCTATCGCGAGCAAGCTTTGCTCCCACGGGGGATTTTTTTGTTGGCAAAGAAATCGCAGGCTGGCACCGATCCAAACCGTGGGAGCAAAGCTTGCTCGCGATGACGGCGGCACATCCAACATCAAGGCAGACTGACACACTGCTATCGCAAGCAAGCCCGCACACAGGGATAAGTTGCAAACTTGAACCCTGGATTGTCTAGAACAAACTCTGCACCTGCTCCAGTACCGCGCGGTTCATCTGGCCGGTGTGGGTGTGCAGGCTCACATAGCTTTGCAGCATGTCGAGCTTGGTATTAAGCAGGTCTCGGCGGGCCTGGAACAGCCGCTGCTGGGCGTCAAGAATATCCACCGTGGAACGCACGCCGCCCTGGAAGCCTTTTTCCGTCGAGGTCAGCGCACGCTGATTGGACTCCACCGCCCGCTGCATCGCCTTGCTCTTGGCAAACCCGGCCACGACGCCCAGGTAATCGGTCTCGATATCTTCGGCCAGTTGCTGGCGTTGCACGTCGTAGTCGGACTGGGCACCGGCCAGTTGCGCTTCGGCCTTGGCCACCGAGGCCCGTACCGCCCCGCCGCGATACAACGGAATATCCAATTGCACACCCACGTAGTAGGTGTCCTGGCGCGGGTCGAGTTCCTGGTATTGACGGGTTTCCCGGCGGGTCAACTGGGTGGTCAGCGACAAGGTTGGATAATGCCCGGCACGCTGGCTGTCGGCCTGGGCCTCGGCCACTTTCACCGCCGCCAGCCGAGCGGCCAGCTCGGGGCTGGCTTCACGGGCAATCGCCGTCCAGTAAGGCAAGTCCTGCTCAGGCGGGATCGGGCTACCGGCGGCCAATTCTTCGCGCATCGGCTGGATGTCATCGATGGGCACGCTGGCGCGCCCGGACAAGGCCCGCAACGCCGCCATGCGGCGGGCCTGGGCTTCAGCCTCTTGGGCTTGCACCAGATCGAGCCGCGCCTGGGCTTCGTCGATATCGGTGATCGCACCTTGGCCGCCTTCATAAAGCTTTTTACTTTGAACGACCAAGCCTTGGATCGCGCTCTTCTGCTGGACGATCAACTTGATCTCGTTCTCGGCCCGGGCGACGTCGAAATACCCCTTCGCCACCCGGTCATACAGGGTCTGGCCGGCCACATCGAACACCTGGGTGCCCAGTTGACCGCGCGCCTTGCCCTCCTGATAGGCCGCCCAGCGTGCCTTGTCGTAGAGCGGCTGTTGCGCCGCCAGGGTCACGTTGTTCGCCTGGTAATCATTGCTGTTGACGTAGGTGCTGTCGTCACCGCCATCGGTCCGCCCGCCGTAGCCGTAGCGCGAGGTCAGCGACACTTGCGGGTAAAGGCCGCCACGCCCGATGTCCTCTTCATGCCGCGAAGCTTCAAAAGCGTGGGCAGCCGACTGAACGGTCGGATCGTTGAGGCGCGAGGCATCATAAGCGGCGGTCAGGCTCAGGCCCCCCTCGGCGGCCCACACCGGATTGAGCGCCGCCCAACCCGCACACAGGCTCAGCAATACACGCAAACGGTAGCGGCAACGATCGACCATGCTCATTCCTCCTTGAAGGCTGCAAGCAAGCGTTCACGCAAAGGCTTCATCAGGTAATTCATCAAGGTGCGCTCGCCCGTCACCACCGTGACATCGGCGAGCATGCCCGGGCGCACCAGCAGGCCGGCGCTCTGCAACGCAACCACGGTGTCGGCGGGAATCTCGACCTTGGCGGAGAAGTACGGTTGATGTGTCTGCTCATTGATCAACTGGTCCGCCGACACCGTCGTCACCGTGCCGGTGACCGTCGGCGTATCCACCCGTTGCAGCGCCGTGAAATGCACATGCACCGGCAGGCCCGGACGCAGCTTGTTGGCCATCAGCGGCTCGAAACGCGCGGTGATCGCCATCGGTGCATCCAGCGGCACGACCTGCATCAGGGTCTGGCCGGCCTGCGCAACGCCGCCGACGGTATGAATGCTCACGTCCATGACCTGCCCGGCCACTGGCGCACGGATCGCACCGTTGTCGACTTCAAACTGCAAGGCGCGAATCTGGTCGGCATAACCGGCGGCCTCGGCCGAGACTTCGCTGAGCTGGGTTTCGGCATCACGGCGGAACTCCTGCTGCGCCTGCAAGGCCTTGAGCCGGCTTTCATTGATCGCCTGGCGAGTCCTGCCGACATCACCCACCCCAGAGGCGATCTGCCCCGCCAACTGGGCCGCGTTGCGCTCGGCCTCGAAGAGTTTGTTGCGCGGAACGTAGCCTTCCCGGGCCAAATCGCGCAGGCCTTCAAGCTCCTGCTGCTGGAAGCGCATCTGCGCATCGTAGTTGCGCTTGACGCCTTCGTAGCCAAGCAATTGCTGCTGCAAGGCCGCGGCTTCGTGCTCGATGATCTGCAAGCGGCTGCCCAGCTCCGCGCGGCGGGTGATGAACAACTGGCTCTGCAAGGCCATGGCCGCCTTGACTCGCGGTTCGTCGGCGTGGGCCAGCAGTTCCGCGGGCCATTGGATCTCGGCATTGCCCAGACGCTCGGCAATCAAGCGCGCCTCGATGCTGCGATCATTGAGCAGCTTGCCCAGGGTCACGTCCAGTTGCGATTGCGCCTGCACCGTATTGAGCTGCACGAGCAATTGCCCTTGGGTGACGCGGTCGCCATCGCTGACCAGCAGCTTTTCCACCACCCCGCCGACCAGCGACTGCACGGCCTTGCGCTCCCCTGCCACCACCACGGTGCCGCTGCCTACCACCCCTTGGTCGAGCGGCGCCAGGCAGGCCCAGAGCAGGAAACCGCCCAGCGTCAGGACCAGGAATCCCACGCCATAACGAGCCGCGCTTCCGGCGTCGGTACTGGCGCTGGGCAGCGTCGTGGTGCTGCGCACGCTCAACCCTTGCTCGCTGTACGCTTGTGCCCCTGGAGTCAGATCACGCATCGCCGCCCGCCTCCCTGACCGCGGCCGGCCTGGGCCCCGGCATCAATGCCTTGAGCACCCGGTCCCGTGGGCCGAACGCTTGTTGAGTACCGTCCTTGAGCACCAGGATGTGATCGACCACCGCCAGCACACTGGGGCGGTGAGTAATCAACACCACGGTGCTGCCGGCCGCCTTGAGCGCACTGATAGCCTGCACCAGCGCCAGCTCACCGGCGTCATCGAGATTGGAGTTGGGCTCATCGAGCACGATCAGCGATGGCCGTCCGTAGAGCGCGCGAGCCAGGCCCAGGCGTTGTTTTTGCCCACCGGACAAGCCAAGCCCACCAGGGCCCAACGGCGTGTCGTAGCCCTTGGGAAAGCGCAGGATCATTTCGTGGATGCCGGCATGACGCCCGGCGGCGATGATCTTGTCGGCGTCCTGCTCACCGAAGCGGGCGATGTTGTCGGCAACCGTGCCATCGAACAACTCGATGTCCTGTGGCAGGTATCCAAGGTACGGCCCCAAGGCGTCGTGGGACCATTGGCTGATCTCGGCATCGTCCAGGCGCACCGACCCGCCCATGGCCGGCCAGACCCCAACCAAGGCGCGCGCCAGTGTCGACTTACCACTGGCGCTGGGCCCGACCACGGCAAGCACATCGCCCTTGGCGAGGCTGAAATTGATCCCGCGCAGGATCGGCTGCGAAGCACCTGGCGGACCGACATACAGCTGTTCCAGGCGCACCGCGCCGGTGGGTGGCGGCAACGGCATGCGCAGACGCTCGCGCGGATGTTGGGCCAGCAATTGGCTCAGGCGCTGGTAGCTCTGGCGTCCGGCGTTGAATTGCTTCCACGAGCCGATGGCGATTTCCACGGGCGCCAGGGCTCGCCCCAGCAACAGCGACATCGCAATCATCATGCCCGCCGACAGTTGGCCTTCAAGCACCAGCAAAGCGCCCAGCCCCAACGCCAGGGACTGCCCGGAGATACGTACGAAACGGGTCGTCGAGGTGATACGCGCGCTGCGGTCGCTGGCATGGGCCTGGGCGGCAATGATCCGTTGCTGCAACAGGCTCCAGCGCTGACGCAGCGGCCCGAGCATGCCCAGGGCCTGGATGACTTCGGCATTGTGCAGTGTGCTGTTTACATAGATCGACGACTGCACCCCCAGCCGATTGGCCTCCCCCAGGCGCGCTCGCGTCGCCAGTTCTCCCCACAACGCCAGGCCGATCAGCACCAAGGCCAACACCAGTGTCAGCACGCCGAACCAGGGGTGAAAGATGAACGCCACCAGCAGGAAGATCGGCAGCCAGGGTGCATCGAGCAAGGCGATCAGGCCCTGCCCGGTAATCAACTGGCGCAGCGTCGCCAGGTCGGTGAGCACCTGCGCCGGGTTGGCGTTGTGCTCACGCAGGCTGCGGGCAAAAGCGGCGTCGAAAATCCGCTCGCCCAGGGCTTCGTCCAGCCCTGCGCTCATGCGAATCATCACCTCGCCACGGACCCACTCGATCAGGGCACTGAACATGAACAGTCCCAGGGCCATCAAGGTGAGCATGAACAAGGTGGTTTCGTTGCGGCTGGTCAGGACCCGGTCGTAGACCTGCATCATGTAGAGCGACGGCACCAGCACCAACAGATTGATCACGCCACTGAACAATGCCAGCGCCCAGAACACCCGGCGGTAGCTCAATAAGGCAGCATCAATGTCATGACGCGGATCGAGTAGAAACCCCATGGGAAATCGCCTGCAAGAGAAATGGTCGGTCCAGGACGCAATCCATCGCAAGGCTCTTTTTCCCGAGAGTGATCGAGAAAAAACTATCCAGCTGGCGCGCTGTTATCAGGGGCGATCCTCATCCCTACAGGCGCCAATTACTGACAACGCAGCCGCGGGTTAGTGCCGGTTTGCAGGGGTGTGCTTGCAAGTGGGTGACAGGCGGACGGGCCGCGCTTCGAGACGAAGCTTATTGCCTCTCGAATGGGCCAAAAAAGCGGTTTTGTTGACGCCAGTAACGTGGCGTCAACAGGATGAAAACAGCACGGCTAGCCGAGGGAAACGACCCGTTCAGGCTGGGGCGAATGCCGCGACGTCACCAGGCCGACAAAGGAAATGACCAGCGCCAGGCCCAGGGTGGTACTAACCTCGCTGCGGTGCTCGGGCGTGATCATCATGACCGCCAGCGCCGCCGAGATGAACACGATGACCAACCAGGTCAGCCAGGGGAACAGCCACATGCGAAAAGGCAGCTCGATATTCTGCCGTTGCAACATCCGGCGCATGCGCAGCTGCGAGATGGCGATCACCAGATACACCAGCAACGCGATGGCGCCGGAGCTGGCGAGCAGGAACTGGAACAGGCCGGCGGGCATGAAGTAACTGAACAAGGTGACGCCCGCGCCGAGCACGGTACTGGCAATCACCGCAGACCTTGGGACACCGGCCGAAGACGTGACCTTCAAGGCCTTTGGCGCATCGCCGCGACGCCCCAGGGAGTACAACATTCGCGAGGCGATATAGATCGAGGAGTTCATGCAACTGGCCACGGCGATCAGCACCACCACATCCACCAGGAATTTGGCGTGGGGAATGTTCATCAGCTCCAGCGCTCGCTGGTAGGAACCCACTGAAGCCAGGAGTGGATCGTTCCAAGGCACGACGGAAATGACCACGAAGATCGACAGCAGGTAAAACACACCGATGCGCCAGATCACCGAACGGGTGGCCTTGGCAATGTTCTGCGCAGGGTTGTCGGATTCGGCGGCTGCGATGGTCACCGCCTCCGTACCGATGAAACTGAACATGATGGTAATGAACGCGCCCACCACCGCCGACAGACCGTTGGGGGCGAACCCGCCATGCTCCTCCATCAAGCGACTCAGGCCGCTGGCTTCGCGCTCGGGAATCCACCCCATCAGCACCGCGAAACCCAGGGAGATGAAGCCGATGATCGCCACCACCTTGGCCATGGCGAACCAGAACTCGAACTCGCCGTATTTGGACACACTGAACAGATTCGTCACCGCCAGCAGCACGATCGACACCGAGGCGAACAACCAGGCATCGACGGCGGGAAACCACTGGTTCAACACATGGCCGGCGGCCAACGCTTCGATGGGAATCACCAACACCCAGAACCACCAGTAGAGCCAACCGATGGTGAAGCCTGCCCAGCGTCCGATGGCCTGGTCGGCATAGGTGGAGAAGGAGCCGGTGTCCGGATTGGAGACCGCCATCTCGCCCAGCATGCGCATGACCAGGACCACCAACAGCCCGGAAAACAGGTAGGCCAGCATGACGGCCGGGCCGGCGGCGGCAATGGCATGGCCCGATCCCACGAACAGACCCGCACCGATGATTCCGGCGATGGACAGCATGGTGACGTGACGAGGCTTGAAGCCCTGTGCCAAATGGCCGTTCGAATCCTTGAAGCTGGGGCTGGTCATTTTTTTATTCTCTTGTGATCGAACATTGAGACGCGCGCAGGGACAGTCGGTGCTTCTGGTATTCCCGCCCCTCCTGGAAGCGGTACCTCTTGGTCGGGTTGATCCACCCTGGGCGAACGTGCGCACTTGCGGTGAAAAGTCGCGCCACGTTACCTGCCTTCCCTCCCGAGTTAGTTACCTGAACGCGCCATCCCCGTGCCTGATTTCGCCAAGTGGGGCATGGCGTTTTGCCGCTTGCCAGGTGTCTGGATCGCGGTATTCAGCCAACGTGCTGAGGGTTGGCGTTGAAATAAGTCCTTTAAAAAATTTACTGGGTTAAGTATTTTGCGTGATGCACTGGGCGCTATTGCATGCCTGTCAGTTCCTGTGGGAGCGAGCAGGCTCGCTCCCACAGGTTGATCTCCAACTGGCTGGCATTACGCCGTTCGCCCTTTATTATTTCAACGACAAGGACCTCCCGTGAGCGGACTGCGTGAACGTCAAAAAGCCGAACGCCGCCAAGCCATCAGCAAGGCGGCGGTCGAACTGTTCGAGCGCCAGGGTTTCCAGAACACCACCATCGAACAGATCGCCAGCCAGGCCGGCGTATCGGCGCCTACCGTCTTCAAGTACTTCGGCAACAAGCAGGAGATCATCCTGGAGATCCTGCACGACGCCGACCAGCGCGCACTCACGGACACCCGCAGCCAGATCCCTGAAATCGAAGACCCGGTCGAAGCACTGTGTTATCTGGAGCGGCTGTTGACCGGTTACGCGCTGGAGGTCATGCATCCGAGCCTTTGGCGCGAGTTGCTGCCGCTGATTCTGTTTGGTGGCGACAACGGGCTGCCGGAGGGTTATCGCGCCATGAACGATGCGCTCAGGGCCGAAATCAGTGGGCTGATCAGGGAATTGCAACAGGCCGGAAAGCTGCGCGCCGACCTCGACGTCGACCTCGCCGCCTTCCTGTTGAACGACTATTCGCACTTGCAGCTGTTCCGGTTGGTCAACCAGGAACAGCCGGACATCGAGGCACACTCCACCCAGGTCCGGCGTATCACCGAATTGCTCTTCCTGGGCATGCGCGCCTGAGCGAACACCCCACCGATACGGACCCGGCGCCGCAACACCGGGTCACGCTGATCAGCGATGCGTCTTGATGCTGGTCCAGGTGCGAGTGCGGATCCGCTCCACCGCCGCCGGCACCGGCTCCAACGCGAACAGGGTCTTGCGCGCCTCGTCCGGCACATACATGGCGGGGTTGTTGCGGATATCGGCGTTGACCAGCGTCGTGGAGTCCTTGTTCGGGTTGGGGTAACCGATCTTGTTGCTGATCCGGGCAATGACATCGGGACGCAAGATGTAGTTGATGAACGCGTAGGCCTCTTGGGTATGAGGGGCGTTGGTGGGCACCATCATGACGTCCGACCACATCGGCGCGCCCTCCTTGGGCAGCGCCATTTCCACCTTGACCCCCTTCCCTGCGTCCTGGGCCAGTCGTTTGGCCAGGGCCACCCCACCGGACCAACCTACCCCTACGCAGATCTCGCCGTTGGCCAGGTCCATGCCATAGCGTGACGAATTGAAGTAGGTGATGTAGGGACGAACCTTGAGCATGGCCGCCTGCGCCTTTGCGTAGTCCTCACGTTTCTGGCTGTTGGGGTCGAGCCCTTCGTAGTGCAAGGCGATGGGCACGATCTCGTTGGCGGCGTCGAGCAATCCCACGCCGCAACTGGCCAGCTTGGCCATGTTCTCTTCCTTGAAAAGGATGTCCCAGGTGTTCATCTGCACATCGGCGCCCAGCACCTGGCGCACCTTGTCGACGTTGTAGCCGATCAGCGTCGTGCCCCACAGGTACGGCGCCGCATAGCGGTTACCCGGATCACCCACCGCCTCCAGGGACTTCATGAACTCGGGGTCCAGATGCTGCCAGTTCGGTAATTGGCTGCGGTCCAGGGGTTGGACGGCACCGGCGGCAATCAGGTGGCTGACGTTGGAACTGCTCGGGTAGACCACGTCATACCCGGAGTTGCCGGTCAGGAGTTTGGACTCCAAGGTCTCGACGCTGTCGAAGACGTCGTAGATGGGACGGATGCCGGTTTCCTCCTGGAAACTCTTGAGGATTTCAGGCGGCAGGTATTCGATCCAATTGTAGATTCGCACCGTCCGCTCTTCGGCCAGGCTTGCGCCACTGACCAGCATCGAAACGACAGCACTCAGCAAGGTATTACGCAAAGATGTACGCATGATCAAACACTCCAGCGCAGCCGCGAAGGCTCGCGGCACTTAATAGCGGTAGGTGAAGTAGAGTTCCAGCGCGCTGAATTTCCGGTCGTCGCCGAAGACTTGCTTGGCCGCTGCCATGGGCTTGACCCAGTTATAGGACAGCGAGGTAGACAGCGACTTCGAAGGCGCCCAATCCAGGAAGACTACACTCTCGTCGGCAAACCGTTTGTCGCTGACGGCGGTGCCCATGTAGTTTTTTTCGTCGAGCCAGAACTGGTAGTGGATCGCACCGAGCGTAAGGGTTTCGTTGAGGTGGGTCTTGAGTGAGAACTGCTGGACGTTTTCGTTGCTGTTGAACAGCAGGTAGTTGCCGACGACATCACCGATCAGCCAGGTGCTCCAGTCGACGAAGCCCTTGCTCAACGGATCCCAGGCTTTCTGTCGGTTGTCCGTGAGGTTGTCGTCGCCGGAAAAGCTCGCGTAGCGGTAGCCGATCACCGGGGTCAACGGCAGCGTGCTGAAGGTGTAATCCGCCTGGCCATACCAGGCCTTGGCGTCGTAATCCACGCCTTCGCCGCTGCCTCGCTCAAGGGCATATTCGGCATTGAGGGTCAGGTCCGCGATGCCCGGGAGCCTGGCGTTCAACGCCCTGACGTTGTACACCAGCATGCCATCGCGGCGACGCGGCAACGTGCTGCCCTTGGGGCCCATGGCCTTGACCTTCAACGCGGTGGCGCCCAGCGTCACCTGGTCGTCGAGGTTGTAGTCCAGGTTCACGCCGCTCATGCGAAAGTCACCCAGGTCGCTGTCGGTGCCCAGGCTGAAGCCCTGGACCTTCAACGCGCCATGATCCCAGGCGACCACCGCCGAATCCTTGAAGGCAGTGCGTGGGGCGAGCCAGTAGGCGCCGTCGTTCAACTGGTCGAGGTTGCCATCCATCACGATGAAACCGTTGCCGATCATGTAGTTCTGGCGACCGCCGGTGACCGTCCACTCCCCGGCCCGGAAACCGCCATAAAACTCTTCGGTCGACAGCTTGCCGTCGGAGCTACGGGTAAAGCCACCGGCATCACCATCACCGAAGGTGGTCGCGCCCACCAGGGAGCCGCCAGCCAACAGGCTGAAATCCGGCTGCACGGTGTACTCCAACTTGACGCCCGGCTTGACGTAGAACTCCTGCCAGTCGATTTTCGTGCCGCGATTCTTGCCGCTGCGCATGTCCACCACGCCGCCGCCAAAGTTGACGTTGCGGGTAGAAAGGACTGCGCCACCGGCACTGAAGTTGACCTCGCCCTTGAGGTTGCCCTCCTCGAAGGTGTAGCCCGCCCAGGCAACCTGGGCGGTCAAGGGTAACCCGAGCACGAGGAACGTTCGGGACAAACGCATCATGGAAACCATATGGAGCTCCTGTGTGATTATTGTTGTTACAGGGCAGTAAATGGCGGCGCAAAACCGCGCCAACACCTGGTGGGGCCAGGTGAGCGGAACGCAAAATTCTTGTGTTTATCGGATGAAGTCAGGGCGTCAGGTGCGCCGCGATGGCACGCAGCATGCGCACGCTGTCGCCGTCGAATGGGCTGACGGCCTCGCCCAGGGACGACTGCTTGACGATCACCACGCCGGACGGTTTGTCGATGAACAGGTATTGACCATGGATGCCACCGGCCATGAGCGCCTGGCTGTGGTCGTTGAAGACATACCATTGGCTGCGGTAGGACGCGCCTGGGGTCCAGCTCGAAAAGTCAGGGGATGCAGCGTAGATCGCGGGGTCGGCTCCGGCGGCGATACCGGCCAGCGCCTCGGCCGAGAGCAGTTGTGACCCACCCTGGCGGCCATCGTTGGCCAGCAGACGGCCGAAGCGCGCCATGTCACGCAAGGTCGCACTGAAACCGGCACCGGCGACGCTGCGGCCCCAGGGGTCCGCCAGGAAGTAGCCGTCACGTTCACAGCCCAACTGGCTCCAGATCTCTTGGAGCAACTGATGGCAGGCCTTGCCTGATGCCCGCTCCATGACCCAGGCCAACGCCTCGGTGGTGGCCGTCACGTAATGGAAAAAGCCGCCGTGACTGCCGCGTTTCCTCAGTGAGGGCAAGTACTGATACAGGGATTCGAAGGTCGCGTACTGCGCTGGCGCCGGCTGGAAACCGCAGGCGTAACCGTATTGGGAACTCTCTGAATCCGGGTCCTCATAGACCTCGCTGTAATCGACGGCCACCGCCATGTCGAACAACTGGCGCACGGTAGCATCGGCAAACGCGCTGCCCGCCAGTTCCGGTACGTAATGGGTGGCCGTCAACGTAGGGTCCAGCAGGCCTTCGCAGACCAGTTGCTCGCCCAAGGCACCGATCAGCGACTTGGTCACCGAAAACATGATGTGTCGGTCCTGGGGACGCTGGCCGTTGAAGTAGCGCTCAAACAGTACGGTGTCGCCCTGCAAGACCAGGAAAGCATCGGTCTGGCTGGCGACCAGGTGATCGATCACGCTGATGCTCAAGCCACACTCGCTGTCGAAGTGCAGCTCATCCAGCGCCTGGAGCGCCTGCCTGAACGCGCTGACCGGACCGCTGCCGGCCTGCACATCGATGGAAGGACGCAAGCGCGCCAGGTTGCGGAAACCCCATTGGTTGAACGGTGGGCTCATCCAGTTGTGCCAGGTGACGCGGCGCTGGGGTTCGGCGGGAAAGCCTTGCATGAGTGAAGGCGCCAGGCGTGCGTCAAATGGCGATTCGTGAGTCTCGACGTAAAGACTGGCCAGTGAAGGCACGGTGTTCAGATTCATCGGGTTGCCCCTGCAAAATGACTCTGCGTGAAAGCAGATGCAGAGAAATAATTACCCGATGTAATTTTTTAGTCAATAAAACTTTTTACCGTCAATTCAATTCATTCGATTAACGGCGACAACACCAATAGATCTGTGCTGAATTCTGGGACGAAAGCCTTAAGCAAATAACTAGAAGTTATTTGGTGTCTATTTTTTATATCATTTAGATTAAGCCTTAAGCCCAATGGCTTCGCGGTACTGCCTCAAGAACGTTGGCATTTACCCATTTTCAGTCACGGCAATCTCATTAACGGGCCACCGTCATGCAGCTTCTAACGCTTCCTCCCTCCCCCGGCCTGGCCACCTCGATTCGTGCCACGGCCCAGGTCTTCGAAGACCCCACCTCCCGCGCTTTACTGGCGCATCTGCAACAAGTCGCGCCCAGTGACGCCAGCGTGCTGATCATCGGCCAGACCGGGACCGGCAAGGAACTGGTGGCGCGCCACGTACACAACCTCAGCGCCCGTCGCCACAAACCGTTTGTTGCGGTCAACTGCGGGGCGTTTTCCGAAACCCTGGTGGAGGCCGAGCTGTTCGGCCATGAAAAAGGCGCGTTCACCGGCGCACTGACGGCCAAGGCCGGCTGGTTCGAGGAAGCTGACGGCGGGACGTTGTTCCTGGATGAAATCGGTGATTTGCCGTTGCCGATCCAGGTCAAGTTGCTCCGGGTGCTACAGGAGCGCGAGGTGGTCCGGCTGGGTTCGCGCAAGAGCATCAAAATCAATGTGCGCGTGTTGGCGGCCACCAACGTACAGTTGGAAAAAGCCATCAATGCCGGGCACTTTCGCGAAGATCTCTATTACCGTCTGAACGTGGTCAGCCTGGTGCTCAAACCGCTGCGCGAACGCCCCGGTGACATCCTGCCGCTGATCCGCCACTTCATTGCCGAGTACAGCCGCAGGCTCGGTCACGGCGAGGTGACGCTGGATGCCCAGGCGCAGCGCAAATTGCTCGACTATTCCTGGCCGGGGAACATTCGCGAGCTGGAAAATGTCATCCACCACACCCTGTTGATTTGCCGCAACAACGTGATCGGCGTGCAGGACCTGCACCTGTCTAACTTGCGTATCGAACGCCAGGACAACCCGCCGCAGGCGCCCCCTCAAAGCGCAGAGGCGCTTTTACAAAAAGCCTTCGAGAAACTGCTCGAGCAAGAGCATGGCGACTTGTATGAAAAGGTCGAGGCCGAGTTGTTGCGCGCCGCCTACCGCTACGCCAATTGCAATCAGGTCCACACCGCCAGCCTGCTGGGCCTGAGCCGCAATGTCACCCGCACGTTGCTGATCAGGATCGGCGAACTGGTGGTCAACCGACGCCGCCCGGCACTGGACACCCAGGATGGCCGGGTGGTCAACCTGTCGACCTGAGTCCAAGGCTCCTGCAGGGCCCTGGGATCTTTGATCGTTCCCACGCTGGAGCGTGGGAATGATCATGCTTCCTGGCCTCTCCTCCGCGTTCCCAGGTAGAAATCCTGCAGATCACCGCGAGCCGCCAGTTGTTCGGCGCTGCCTTCACTGACCACGCGACCGCTTTCCAACACGTAACCATAGTGGGCGTAGCCCAGGGCGATGTTTATATTCTGTTCGGCAATCAGGAAACTGACGCCATCGCGCTGATTGAGTTGGCGCACGATCTCGAAGATTTCCTCGACGATTTGCGGCGCCAGGCCCATCGACGGTTCGTCAAGCAAGACCAGTTGCGGCTTGGCCATCAGCGCACGGCCTATCGCGATCATCTGTTGCTCACCGCCCGAGGTGTAGCCGGCCAGGCTTTTGCGCCGCAGTTTCAGCCGCGGAAAATGGCCATAGACCAACTCCAGGTCAGCCAGCAACTGGCGCCGCGGCACCTGGCGCGCCAGGGCGCCGGCCAGAAGATTTTCCTCCACGGTCAACTGGGCGAAACAATGCCGACCTTCGAGTACTTGCACCAAACCGTTCGCAGCCAAGGTGTGAGGCGCGCAGTGGGTCACCTCCCGTCCCTGGTAGACGATCCGCCCCCGCACCACTTCGCCCCGTTCTGCGCGCACCAGGTTGGAGGCCGCTTTCAACGTGGTGCTTTTACCCGCGCCGTTGGCGCCCAGCAGCACCACGACCTGCCCTTTTGCGACCTCCAGCGACACGCTGCGCACGGCCAGGATGGTCTGTTCGTAGAGGACTTCAATATCGTCGACCTGCAGGATCGGCACGTTCGTCGTCATGCTAGTTTCGCCTTTTCAGGCAGCGGCCGGACGCATGCGTCCGGCCGCCGCGATGCCTCAGGATTCCTTGCTGCAATCACGCGGGGTAATGCCTTTTTCCCGGGCGTACTGATGCGAAGATGCTTCGATGATCGGCCGTAGCAGGGCGCGGTCGGCCTGTACCCAGTCACTGATCAGCTTCCACTGCGTACCGTCCCATTGCTGGAAGCGCACCGCACCACCGCCTTCATGGTCCGAGCACGACAACTGCAACGGCTGCACCAGGCCCAACGCCCCCAGTTCCTTGAGCCGGGCGTCGTCGAGCTTGAGGTTCTCGAAGCCCCAGCGCACTTGCTCGCCGGTCAGGGGTTGCTTGCCGAATTTCTGCTGGGCAATGCGCAGCGCCTCTACGTTGAGAATGCCGTTGACCACGCCGAGGTTGTAATACACCGTGCCGAAACGCTTGGGATCGGCCAGGTCGCCATGGCCGGCGTCGACCACTTGTTTCTTGATGCCCTGCAACACCGGGAAATCGGTGCCCGAAGGGTGCGTGGTGATAGCGATGAAGCCCTTGGCCGCAGCACCGGCCGGCGCGGCGTCATCCTCGGAATTGCTCCAGATGTTGCCGATGATGTGGTCGGCCGGGAAACCGACTTTCTGCGCGGTTTTCAATGCCACCGGGTTCATCACGCCCCATCCGCGCAGGATCACCCAGTCGGGTTTTTCCCGACGGATATTCAGCCATTGCGATTGTTGTTCGTTGCCCGGGTGCGGCACCTCCAGCAAGGTCAGCGCAAAACCGTACTTGTCGGCCAGGGTCTGCAGCACCTCGTTGGTTTCCTTGCCATAGGGCGAGCCGTGATACAGGGTGACGATCTTCAGGCCCTTGAGTTTGTCCAGCCCCCCGGCCCTTTGGCCGATGTAGTTGATGATCGCCGACACTTCGGAATACGGGTTCAACTGCAACGGGAAGACGTAGGGAAACACGCTGCCATCGGTGGAGTCCGTGCGACCGTGGTTGATGGTGATCAGCGGCAGTTTGTCGGCCGTCGAACGCTCCAGCGTGGCGTAGGCGATGCCCACCGACAGCGGGTTGGTGGCCGCCGCCGGCGCGCCATTCAAACCTTTCTTCAGGCGCTCGTAGCACTCGACGCCCTTTTCGACCACGTATTCGGTCTCGCACTCGCTCCAGGTCAACTTGACGCCGTTCACGCCGCCGTTGGCGTTGACGTACTTGAGGTAGTCGATGAAGCCGCCGAAAAAACCGGTGCCGCCGGCCGCATAAGGGCCGACGCGATAGCTTTGCAGCGGGAAATATTGTTCGTTGTCCGCCTGGACGGTGAAGGCCGCGGCGGTGAGGCTCAGGGACAGTGCCAGGCTGCTGGCGAGTGATCGTTTGAACATCGGATTTTCCTTGTTATGAAGCCATAGGTAAGCCAACAAAATGCAACTGCAAACCCGCGCCGTGCGCATCGCTCAGTAGCGCAATGGCCACAGCCGTGTGCGCTGGCGAAATCTCTGCCAGAGGCGCGCAAGGCCCTCTGGCTCCTTGATCAGGAACAGAATGATCAGGGCGCCGAATATCATCTTCTGCAGGTTCTCCACCTGGCCGGCGTCAACCAGCCCGCCGGGCAGCAGCGACACCAGGTTCGAGAGCAACACCGGAAACAGCACGATGAAGGCCGCGCCGAGGAAGTTGCCCTGCAGGCTGCCGAGGCCGCCGATAATGATGATGAACAGGATCTGGAACGACCGATTGAGGTCGAAACCGTGGGGCTCCACCGTGCCCAGGTAAGCGAAGGCCCAGAGCGCGCCGGCCACCCCGAGGAAAAAACCGCTGATGGCGAACGCCAGCAACTTGGTTTTTGCCAACGCAATGCCGATGACCGCGGCGGCGGTGTCCATGTCGCGCACCGCCATCCAGTTGCGCCCCAACTCGCTGCGCACCAGGTTCTTGCCCAGCCAGAACAGCGCCACCACCACGCTCAGGGTCAGCAGATAGCGGCCGGCCGGCGCGTCGAGGTTCACCCCCAATACCTCCAGGCGCGGCGCGCTGATCACGCCCGAGGCGCTGTTATTGGAAAACCAACTGAACCGGGTCAGCGCCCAGGTCACGAAGAACTGCGCCGCCAGGGTCGAGACCAGCAGATAGAAGCCCTTGATGCGCAAACTCGGCAGGCCGAACAGCACCGCCACCAACGCCGCCGCCAATCCGCCCAAGGCGATACTGACCAGCAACGGCAAACCGACGACCCGTACTTCGAGGTTGTAAGTGGCAAAGGCGCCCACCGCCATGAACGCCGCTGAACCAAGGGACAGTTGCCCGGCATAGCCGGTGAGCAAATTGAGCCCCAACCCGGCCAGGGACAGCACCAGGAACGGTATCAGGATCGCGCTGAACCAATAGTCATTGCCCAACCAGGGCACCACGACAAAGGCAAACAGCAGCAACGCGACGAGTCCGTGACGGTCCTGGCGCAGCGCGAAGACCCGGCGGTCCTGGGCATAGCGGGTGTTGAACTGGCCTGCTTCTCGATAAAACATCATGCGTTCCCCTAAACCCGTTCAATGGCCCGTTCGCCAAACAACCCCGCCGGACGCACCAGCAGAAACAGCAGCGCCAGCACGTAGGGAAACCAGTTCTCGATGCCGCTGCCGATGAAGGGCCCGAGGTAAACCTCCGCCAGCTTCTCCGAGGCGCCGATGATCAAGCCGCCGACAATCGCGCCGCTGATGGAGGTGAAGCCGCCGATGATCAGCACCGGCAAGGCCTTGAGTACCACCAGCGAGAGCGAGAACTGCACACCGAGGCGAGCGCCCCAGAGCAGCCCGGCGACCAACCCGACAAACCCCGCCACCGCCCACACCACCACCCACACTCGCTGCAAGCGGATGCCCACGGCCAGTGCCGCCAGCGGGTCATCGGCCACCGCCCGCAACGACAATCCGAGCCTGGTCTTGTTGAACAGCCAGGACAGCAGCAGCACCAGGAGCGCTGCCGTCAACGCGGCAAAAATGTCGAACTGCGACAACAACATCCCGCCCAGCTCCAGCGGTTCGTCACTGATGCCCAGCTCCAGGCCATGCACCTGGGCGCCCCACAGCGCCTGGGCGAAGCCTTCGATGACGTAGGACAGGCCAAGGGTGGCCATGAACAACGTGATCGGCGAACGGTTGACCAAAGGGCGCAGTACCACACGCTCCACGGCCACGGCGATCAGCAGCATCGCCGCCAGGCTGATGAGGAACGCCAGCCAGAACGGCACACCGCGTTCCAGCAGGCTGACGAAGGTCAGCGCCGAGAACAGGACCATCGCGCCCTGGGCGAAATTGAATACCCCGGAGGCCTTGTAGATCAGCACAAAACCGATGGCCACCAAGGCGTACATCACCCCCGCCAACAACCCGCCAATCAATACTTCAAAGAAAAATTCCATCGCTGTTCCTGTTCTGCGGGCGCAACTTGCCTGCCCTCCCTGGTGGGAAGGCGTCGAATATCCAGTGTCAGTGGCGAGTGCCCAGGTAGGCCGAAATGACCTCGGGGTTCTGCCGTACGTCTTCAGGCGAGCCATCGCCGATCTTGCGACCGTAATCGAGCACCACCACGTGATCACTGATGTCCATGACCACGCCGATATCGTGCTCGATCAACACCACGGTGGTGCCCAGCTCACGATTGATGTCGACGATGAAGCGACTCATCTGCTGCTTCTCGTCGGCGTTCATCCCGGCCATGGGTTCGTCCAGCAGCAATAGCCGAGGCTCCGCCGCCAGCGCCCGGGCCAGCTCCACCCGCTTCTGCAAGCCATAGGGCAACGTGCCCACCAGGGTGTCGCGCCAGGGCTGCAAATGCAGGAACGCGATAACGCGCTCGGCCGATTCGCGCTGGCGGTCATCCTCGGCCCGGGCGCGACCGATGCGCAGCGCCTGCTCGATCCAAGTGCTGCGCCGCTTGAGGTTGCGTCCGGTGAGCACGTTGTCGAGCACGCTCATGCCCTTGAACAGCGCGATGTTCTGGAACGTGCGGGCGATGCCGCGTACCGCCACGTCGTGGGGGCGCATCCGGCGCCGCTCCTGTCGATCAAAACGGATACGCCCCTCCTGGGCCTGATACACGCCGCTGATGACATTCAGCAGCGAACTCTTGCCGGCGCCGTTGGGGCCGATCAAGGCGCAGATCTCTCCGGTGGCGACGCGAAAGCTGATGTCCGTGACCGCTTTGACGCCTTTGAATGACAGTGAAATATGGTCCAGCTCCAGCAAATGCGTGGCGGCCGTCTGGGTCATGAGGCGTCTCCTCTCAGGCCAGTTGCGACTGGAGCCCGCTCCAGTCATCGGTGGTTTGCTGCACAAGATGCGTCGACGCTTCCCAGTGGGCCGCATCGCTCCACTGGCGAACCCGGATACCCAATGCCTGGAAAAACGCCTGGGTTTCGGGCGGTAACGCATCGCCCACCAGCAGCGGTGCGCGGGTCCGGGAAAACCCCAGCACATCGCGCAAAGGCCGGCGCACCAGCCAATCCCCCAGATGCCGTTGCAGGACGTCGGGATGGGCCGCCAACGCCCAGTCCACCAGCCCACGCGACCAACTGCCCGGCGCCGGCAAACGCTCCAGCGCATAACGGTACAAACGCTCATAAGTTTCCCGCGTCCCGGCCACCAGCGTCGGGCCCAGCTCGCGGCGGTCGCGATCACGGGTCGCCAGATTCTCCGGAAAATTCAGGCGAAAACCGGCTATCAACCAGGGCGCCAGCAGATAGCGGGCTTGTCCGCCCGAGGCGAACGCCCGCGCGGCCAATGCCTCTTCCTGCCGTCCCAGACCTTCGCGCGTCACCAACCGCTGGCCCTCCTGCAGCAGCTCGGCGTGGCTGACGCGTTGCTCTTCAATCGCCTGCCCAGCCCCGCGATAAAACACAAAGGCCGTTTGCAGCACTCGCCCTTGCGGTGCCCGTTCATTGATTGGCTGCTCGGCAACCAGCGCGGCGTAATCCAGCGCTTGAACAAATGGCGTCGAATCCGCCAGGCCACGCTTGTCGAGATAAACCAGCACACGCGCAGCCACCTGCGCCGCACGCAGACGCAGCATCTCTTCCAACCCTTCCACCAGGACGAAATCCGGCTGCAGCGTGCCGAGCAGTTGCACCTGTTCGGCCGCCACCTCCAGTGGATCGAACAGACTCGCCACGCCCCCCAGCGACTGCGCGGCCAAGGCTGCAAGCAGCGCCTGTGGTCTGGGTCGGCTGATGATCGTCAGGGTCGCGCCCGCTGAAAAACCGCGGGCTTGCAGGGCACTCGCCAAACGGCGCACCTCATCGGCCACTTGCGCCCAGCTCCGCTCCTGCCAGACACCCAGGTGCTTATGGCGCAACGCGACATCCGCGCCATGCCAATGCGCCTGTTGCCGCAACCACTGGGGCAAGCTGGCCGGTGCCGTGTCGAGAGTGTCGGTGAACGTGCCCATACTGCCTCCCGCGCCTAAGCGACTGCCGCCGTTTTGGCTGCCACTTTGCGTTGCTCCAGCTCACGCACCAGCGGCAGCACCTTGCGGCCGAAATACTCGACCTCTTCCTGGAAGTGCAGAAAGCCGGCTAGCACCAGATCCACACCCACGGCCTTGAGCGCGACGATGCGTTCGGCGATCTGCTGCGGTGTGCCGATCAGGTTGGTCTTGAAGCCATCGTTGTACTGCACCAGGTCCTCGAAGCTGGACTTGGCCCAGTTGCCCTCGCCTTCCGGGCTTGATTTGCCGGCCTGTTTCGCCGCATCGCCGAAGGCATTGACGGCCTCGGGGTCGGCCTGGTCGATGATCTGGGCAAGGACCGCCCGCGCCTCTTCTTCGGTGTCTCGAGCAATGACAAAGGCGTTTACACCGACCTTGACCTTGTGATTATTGGCTGCGGCTTTTGCCTGGAGGTCATCGATCTGCGCCTTGACGCCTTCCACGGTATTGCCATTGGTGAAGTACCAGTCCGATACCCGGGCGGCCATGTCCCGTGCCGCCCGCGAGCTGCCGCCCTGGAAAATCTCCGGGTGCTGCTGCAGTGGTTTTGGCTTGAGGGTGTAGTCGTGGAAGCGGTAGAAGTCACCGCGCAAGGTGAAGTTGTCGGTGGTCCAGATGCCCTTCAGCGCGGTGATAAATTCTTCGGAACGGCGATAGCGCTCATCGTGCTCCAACCATGGCTCGCCAATGGCGGTGAACTCGCCCTTGAACCAGCCCGACACGATGTTGACCGCCACCCGGCCGCCTGTCAGGTGATCGATGGTTGCGACCTGCTTGGCCAACACCGACGGCGTCCACGGCCCCGGCAGAACCGCTGCAATGACTTTCAGGCGCGTGGTGGCGGCCAGCAAGGCATGACTGAACGCCACGGACTCATGCTGGTATTCGGCGCCGTAACCGGCGGTAAAGCGCACTTGGGACAGGGCGTAGTCGAAGCCGGCCGCTTCAGCGATCTGGGCCAGCTTGCGGTTGTAGTCGATGCCCCAGTCGGTGCGTTGCTCGATTTTGCTGACCACCAGCCCGCCACTGACGTTGGGCACCCAGTAGGCAAATTTGATCGTGTCCTGGCTCATTGCATGTACTCCACGGCTCGTTTTGAAAGGAAGAAATTGATCAAGCGGCACTGGCGTCGCGTCGAACGCTCGGTACCAGGCTCAGCAACGCCGACTCGACGGCGCGTTCGATACGCTCCAATACCTGTGCGCTGGAGATCCGGTATTGGGTGAAATCGGTTTCGCTGGCATAGACCCCCACCGGCAGGCTCAGGGCCTGGAAGAAGCCGAACAGGGGTCGCAGTTGGTGATCGATGATCAAGGCATGGCGATCCGAGCCCCCCGTCGCGGCCAGCAGTACCGGTACATTCTTGAGGGCTTCGTGATGAACGAAATCGAACAGATGCTTGAACAGACCGGTATACGAGGCCCGATACACCGGGCTGGCGGCGATCAACAGATCAGCCGACTCAATGGCCAGCAGGTCATCCTGCACGGCAGCCGGCAACGCCTCGCGACGCAAGACCCCGGCGAACTGTGGACCGACCTTGGCCAGTTCGATCAAACGCAGCTCGATCGGCAGTTGCTGCCCGAGCCTGTCCACCAATGCCTGGAGCAGGACCAGCGTGCGTGACGGGTGCTGCACGCTGCCTGACACCGCCACCACTTTGAATTGCTTGCTCATCGCTTACCCCATGCCTGGAGACGCCACCTCAGCGTCTGCACAAGGTGTAGAGCAGCAACCGTGCCAGTTAAATATTCATTTATTAATCAACTACTTAGGATCTTAGCCGGATCATGTCACTGTCGCTTGACGGACAAGCTGTTGATCCACTGTTGCCTGACGAACATTCGCTGCGTCGATGTTTGTGGCAGCAACTGTTGCCGGGCACACACTTGCGCAACAGATTGTTCGCAGCGAGGGCAGCCCTTTCCCTGATGAACGCTGTACAAGCCCCGTATTTACAGGCGTTGGGCCTCGGGCATGGACTGTGCAATAGCCACTGGCACCGGCAGGTTTCTCCCCCTGCCCACCTATTCGTCATAAGAAGGAACATCACCATGACCGCACAGCAACAACACCTGCCGCCGATCCTTTCCACCGGCACCGACTATGAGCCCTTGGCCGAACGTTTTCGGCCGATCTTTACACGCATCCAGGCCGGCGCCCTGGAGCGTGAGCAGACGCGCAGCTTGCCCTTTGAACAGGTGAAATGGCTGAAGGAAGCAGGCTTTGGTGCCATTCGCGTACCGGTCGAATATGGCGGCGCCGGGGCGTCGTTGCCGCAACTGTTGCAACTGCTGATCGAACTGGCTGAAGCCGATTCCAACCTGCCCCAGGCGCTTCGCGGGCACTTTGCATTTGTCGAGGACCGCCTCAACGCCCACGCCAGCAGCCCACAAGACATCTGGTTCAAGCGCTTCGTCGAGGGTGAACTGGTGGGCAATGCCTGGACGGAAGTCGGCGCCGTGAAAATCGGCGACGTCGGCACCCGGGTTTCCCGCCTGGGTGATCAATGGGTCGTCAACGGCACCAAGTACTACAGCACCGGCAGTATCTTCGCCGACTGGATCGACGTGTATGCCCAACGCGACGACAACGGCGCCGACGTGATTGCCGCCGTGCGCGTGCACCAGTCGGGCGTCAAGCAAAGCGATGACTGGGACGGTTTTGGCCAACGCACTACCGGCAGCGGCACGTCGCTGTTCGAGAATGCGTTGGTCGAGGCGCAGAACCTCATCGACTTCTCCACCCGCTTCAAATACCAGACCGCGTTTTATCAACTGGTCTTGCTGGCCGTGCTGACCGGTGCCGGCCGCGCTGCGGTTCATGACATTACCGAGCAAGTGCGCAAACGCACGCGGGTCTTCAGCACCGGCAATGCCAGCGAAGTGAGCCAGGACGTGCAGGTGCAGCAAGTGGTCGGCAGGGCCTCGGCCCAGGTCTATGCCGCCGAAGCCACTGCCCTGCGAGCCGCAAGCGCCTCCCAACGCGCCTACGAAAGCCGCTTCAGTCAGAACACCGAGACCGAACACACCGCCAACATCGCCGCTGAACTGGAATCGGCCCAGGCCCAGGTGGTCATCTCCGACCTGGTGCTACGCGCCACCAGCGACCTGTTCAATGCCCTTGGTGCCTCGGCCACCAGCACCAGCAAGGCCCTCGACCGTCACTGGCGCAATGCCCGAACCGCCGCTTCGCACAATCCGTTGATCTACAAGGAGCGCATTATTGGTGATTGGGAAATCAATGGTACGGAACCGCCGTATGTCTGGCAGATTGGCGGGGGGTCCAAGCAGCGTTGAGTAGGTGGGTTGGTGTGTATATCCGTTACCGCAGGAACGGATATACACCCCCTCCCCCAAAAAAACCCAACAAGCGACTTACCCCAATACAAACAGACAAGACCAAGCACAAAAAGGATCAACTAGCTGACGACCCAAACACACCGCATAATCGATCTACCCCCATCCACCCGAAGGGTCGCTGAAGATGACAGTTATCCATAAGGCCGCTCAGATAGGATACTCAGCAGAAGCCCGCACCTATACCCAAGGGCGCCCAGACTACCCAAGCGAAATACAGGCCTGGCTCAGCAGTGCACTGGAAATCAGCCCAGGATCGACAGTCATTGAATTAGGAGCCGGTACCGGTAAGTTCACTCGCCTGCTGGACTCAATGACGATCAATACCATCGCCATCGAACCGGTCGAGGCGATGCGAATCGAGTTTGCCAAGCATCTGCCGAACACCAGGATTCTGGAGGGAACGGCCGAATCCATTCCCCTCGAGGCAGGGGCGGCGCAGGCGCTCGTATGTGCTCAAGCCTTCCACTGGTTCGCGAATGAAACCGCGCTCCAAGAGATTCACCGAGTACTCAAACCGGGCGGCCGGCTCGGTCTGATCTGGAACGTGCGTGATGAGTCAGTGGACTGGGTGGCCGACATCACCAAAATCATCACCCCCTTCGAAGGCGATACCCCACGCTTTCATACCGGAAACTGGCGACGCCCCTTCAACGGACGTTACTTCTCGGAGCCCGAACTGACCTGTTTTAGTTACAGCCACGCAGGCAGCCCCGAGACGGTCATCCTGGATCGCTTTCTGTCCGTGAGCTTCATCGCAGCGCTGCCTGACGCAGAGAAAAAACAGGTAGCGGATCAACTACGGGCCTTGATTCAGACCCATCCGGCGCTGCGCGGGCGCAAGCACATTGAGTTCCCTTATCAGACCCACGCTTATTCATGTCGCCGCCTGGATTGAATCACGACGCCATCAACCCGGCAGGAACTCGTACCTGACGCCCCCAAAACACTGGCATCATGCCTTTTTCCTTGCACTCATGGAGTGACTGTGACGAATCTTTGTGCCGCCCCTGAGTTTGCTCCCGCCGCCACTTTACCGCCCTACCGCCTCTTTCCCCGGCTCGGGATGTTTGTACTTGCGACCCTGGTAGTCTTCCTGGCAGCAGTGCCCGAAGTCCTGTTCATACCCGCAGACATGCAGGCCTACCTGACGTTCACGACCACCTCGGGTATCACCGCGCTCGTTCTCCTCGCTCTCTTCGCCCTGCAGTACCGCGCCGATGCGCGCACTCAATGGCGTGGTCATTACATAGGCACCCCCCTGCGGTGGGGTGCGCTTGGCATCGTTGGCGCCTACCTGTTTTTCGGGGTTGCCACCCTCGTGCTGGGGTTGCCACGAGAAGTGTTCATGGCCGAGCTTCTGGACGGGCTCAACAGCTGGCAGGCCACGATCAAGATCGCCTCGCTGATCGTGCTGCCACCCATCGCCGAAGAGTTGTTTTTCCGCCATTACATGCTCCGACTGTTCCCCTACGAGAACAGCCGTGCCTGGACATGGATCGCGGTCATCGTTACGTCGGCCATCTTCGCCGCCATGCACATCCAATACGGGAACTGGATCACCGTCGTGCTGATCTTCGCCTGTGGGGGCATATTCGCTATCGCAAGAGTGGTCAGCGGTGGCCTGCTGGTTCCGGTGCTCCTGCATTCGCTGGCCGAAATGGTTGCACTGACCACTGATAAGTCTTTCTCGCTGATGGGGCTTTACGGCTAAGCCAGCGGTGCCAGGCCAGAGCCCTTTATGGCGCCTGAACCTCGACTTGCGGCAGAGGAAGCTCGCCCAGCGGTGAGTAATGCATGGTCAGGACCGCCCACCTCAGCCCCTCCACGCCTGGCACGGTGTCGGAGGCCTTGGATGAATGCTCGACGTAGCCGGCATATTCCTCGACGTACTGGAGATGCTTTTCCCAGCGCGCCTGATCAAAGTTCACGCCAAAGATAATGACGCTGCCCGTGGCCACCTTTTCCGCCTGGGCTTTCAAGCGGGTCATGTACCAATAGTCTCTGGCCGCACTGTCGAACATCTTGCCCTGGTTGGCATTGGCGAAGGGGGTCTTGAGTTCAATGAAGTGAAAGCGCTTTTCATCCTGGTCGCGGATCCACAGGTCGCATTGCTTGGAGACGATATCCATCTGCGACCAACGCTGATCAAGCGCCACCTTGTACTCGACACCCACATCGGCCAGCTCGCGGTCGGGGCCACGAAGCCCACGGGCGTGGATCAACCAGAAATAGAACTCGAATTTCAGCCAGCCCTCGAAACCGTTGGCCAGGGCACTGATGGATGACGGCAGGTATTTGCGGTCCTCCTTCCACGATTGCATGAAGTCGCGAAACGCGGATGCGACGTCAGGGATTCCGGGCATGGGTCACTTCCTTGTATCGGCCTGAAGATTTTTGGCATAGTGCCATCACCCTCCTGCTGGCTACAATGCCACGCTATGATTTCGCAAACGTCAGTACCTCAAACAAGGGCAACCATGAACTCTCACGCAGCGTGCCTCGGACTGTCTGCCTTGACGCTCGCCTTCCTGAGTGGGCCCGTCCAGGCCTCGACGTGGCAGATCTGCCACCTGGAGCTGCGTATCGTCGAGGTCTTGAAACAACCCTACCCACAGCTTCAGGCGCAGATCGTGAAAGCCAGGCCGAAATCCGCCTCGGTGGAGTGCCCCGCGCAAGGCTCATCGCTCACCTTCACCCCGGAAACCCCAGACTACCAAGCCACGCTGCCCCGCCGACAATGGCCCGGCAAAGGGCAGTCGGTACGGGTGGACTACCGCTACCTCGATGGCGTTTGTAAAGGCGACGGCAACTCCTATGCGTGTCGTATCAAGCACTACCCGGTGGTGGGTCGATAATCAGTCACCTGGGGACCGTGGCATTTAGCTGATGACCTCAATGCAACTCAAGCCAACAGCTCAGTGATCCAACGGGCCTGCCGGGCTATGTCTTGCAGCTTCTCTTCCGGCACGGCTTGCCGCGCCTTGGCGAAGCTGGTGAGGGTCTTTTGCTTCTGGCACAGCAGGCGCTGCCACTTGGCCAGGAAGATCGGGGTGCGGGCTTGCAGCTGCAGCGGGCCGAAGTACAGCTCCTCGGCGGTGTACGTCACCGGCCCGGCGCGCTCGGCGACGATGATCTCGTAGTAGAAACGGTTTTCCCGCAGCACTTCCTCGCAGAGGATGCGGTAGTCGTTCTCCATCAGCCATTGGCGCAGCGGTTGCTCGCCGCCGTTGGGTTGCAGGATCAGGCGCTCCTGGCCGCTCAACCGCGCTTTGCCGCTGTCCAGGATGTCGCGGATCGTCTCGCCGCCCATGCCACAGAGGCTGATCGCCGTGATCCCGTCTTCCGGCTCGATCGCCGCCAGGCCATTGGCCAGGCGCACGCTGATCTGCTGTTCCAGGCCATTCTCCCCAACGGTGCGTTCGGCGGCGCGAAACGGCGTCAGCGCCACCTCGCCAGCCACCGCCATCGCGATGGCGCCACGGCGCAGCAAGGCCACCGGCAGGTAAGCGTGATCCGAGCCGATGTCGGCCAGGCGCGCACCTGCCGGCATATGCGCCGCCACGCGCTCCAGGCGCATGGACAAGGTCTGTTCGTTCAACTGCAGTTCCCTGGATTAATCGTAGAACGGCTCAACCGCCGTCCGACTGCCGACAAAAAAGCTGTCCGCGACCAACCGCAGCGGCTGCAGGTCCATGTCGCTGGTTTTGTCGGCAATCAGTTGTTGAAAATGTCGATACACCGCCGCGTACTCGCCTTCCTCGGAAACAGCCTGGCCCACGCCGTCGATGCTCAACAGCGCACCGCCATTGTCCAGACGCAGGACGCCTTCGGCGCAGCGAATCTCGATGCTCCAGAGCTCGTCATGCCCATGGTCGAAATCGAACTCCGCACGAACATCGAGGTGGCGCGCGTCGGCCATCTTGATGCTGGCGGCAATCGGCGACTGGCAGTTGTCCGGCACGCGCAACTCGGCGGACTCCACGAACAGCGGCAACGCCAGCAGATGGGTCACAATCGACAAGGCATTGATACCCGGATCGAAGACGCCCAGGCCACCGGGTTGCCAGATCCACGCCTGGCCGGGGTGCCACTTGCGCACGTCTTCCTTCCAGTCGATCTGCACGCTCTGCAAGGTGCGACTCGCCAGCCAGTCACGGGCGGCTGCGATGCCCGGCGCGTAACGCGAATGCCAGGCGAACAGGCCGCTGACGCCTTGCTCGCGGACCTGCTCCACCAACGCCATGGCTTCTCCCAGCGTGGCGCACGGCGGTTTTTCCACCAGCACGTGTTTGCCAGCCGCCAGCGCCTGTTGCACCAGGGCAAATCGACCTTGTGGCGGTGTGCAAAACGCAATGGCATCGACCTGCGGACCGTTTTCGAGCAGTTCGCCCAGGGACCGGAAGTTATCCACCCCGGCGCAAGGCAGCCCTTGCGTGGCGACAGCCACCAGTTGGAACGCGGGGTTGGCGTGGATGGCTGGAACGTGTTGATCCTGGGCAATCTTGCCGTAGCCCACCAGCCCGAGACGAATCGGTTGCATCGATGACTCCTGATTTTTGTACTTGTGATCGGCCAGCAAACTAGACGCAAATCGCCCGGCGGACAATGGGGGCCGTGCAGTATCTATACGATGGTCCTGCGCAATTGGGTAACAGCAGTGCCGCAAAGACCTCAGCTGTGCCGTAGCTCACTGGCTGCAGTCACGACGTTGGTCACCCGGCCGAAGAAGGGTTCGAGTCGCTCACGCGGCGCATCGTGCTCCACCACCAGGGTGGCGACCTCTTCGCAGGCGGCCACCTGATAGTGGGCAACGCTGGAGAGTTTCTCATTGGTCACCGCCGCGATCACCTGCCCGCTTGCCGCGACCACCGCGCGCTTGAACTCCGCGTCATCCAGGCCGAACGCCGTGACGCCATTGTCCGGATCGATGGCGCAGGCACCGAGGAAGCACACGTCAAAACTGAACTGACGCAATTGCTGGACAGCCGTCAGCCCGATCACACCACCCGCGTTAGGACTCAAGCGGCCACCCAGCAGGATGACCTCAGCGCGGGGCAGCTTCATCAACTGAACCGCAATCAGCGGCGAATTGGTGGTGAGGGTCAGCTGCAGTTGCGGATCGATGGCGCAGGCCACGGCCAGATTGGTCGACCCGGCGTCGATGAAGACGTGCTGGCCCGCGCGCAGCAGTGCAGCGGCCGCTTGGCCGAGACTGCCCTTGCGCGCCGGGTCTTTGCGCACGCGTACCTCCATCGGCCCTTCGGGAGCGGGCAAGAGTATCGCGCCGCCATAAACGCGCTTGCACACCCCCGCCGCTGCCAACGCGCCCAGGTCACGCCGTATCGAATGCTCGGACACATTGAATTCGCTGGCCAAGTCGGCCGCGATCACCCGGCCATACCGGGCAAGACGCTGGCTGATCAATTGCTGGCGTTCGCCGGGGAACGCTTCGTGAGGAGAAGTCATGACAGTACAACCTGCATAAACGAGCACTAATGATCACAAACGAGCAAATAGTGCCGCTTATGCAGCGAGGCGTCAAACCCGCTCGTCAAGCGGGCTGTCAAACGTTAAAGATCAAGCGGCCCCAGGGACATTCGTGCCCATACCCAAGGGCAGGAAAGGTTGAATCTCATCGATTTCCTCGGCACTGAGGCGCAGCTGTGCGCCGGCAATCAGCCCATCGACCTGCGCGGAACGGCGGGCACCGACGATGGCGCCGGTCACCACCGGCTTGCGCAGTACCCAGGCGATGGCGACTGCCGCCGCGCTCACCCTGTGCCGTTCACCGATACCGGCCAAAACCTCGACCAGCGCCAGGTTCGCACTCAAGCGCGGCTCCTGGAAGTCCGCGCTGCGGGCCTTGCGCCAATCGTCATCGGGCAATTGGGCGATGCGCTCGCGCGTCATGCTCCCGGAAAGCAGGCCCTCCCAGCCGGCGTCACGTACCACCGGCCCTGAAAGCGTTCATCGAGTTCATCCGGGCAGATGATTGACCAACCTGAAACCGGCAGACAAAAAAAGCCCCGCGACCGAATACGGTGCGGGGCAAGGAAATTGGTTGGTTGCGGCCAACCAAAGGAGCACAGTGAAAGACGTTTACGGGCCGGTCAGATGCATTCCTGCGCGGCGCGTTCAAAACTCGAAGGCAGGAGGTTGGAAGCCAGCAAATGTCGCTCGTAGATGAACACCTTGCCGCCGCTGCCGGCCTTGTAGGCTTCCAGCACGTTGTCCGCCGAGACTTTGCTCGGCACCACGATGCGGTAGCTGCGCTGGGTCTGCGAGACCATCGGGTTCAAGGCACTGCCTTGCAATTTCGGTATGACGCATTCAGCGTATTGGGCCGGTGTCTTGCTGGTCTGCAAGGTCAGCGTCGGATCGTTCGGTGCCGAGGCACAACCGGCCAGCAACAACGGGGAAAACGCCAGGGGAAGCAAAAATAAAGGGCGCATGGGCGGGGTCCTGAAAATAAAAAATGGGCTGCGTGTTCGATGGCGCTGATTTTCCAATGATTGCCGGCAAAGCAGAACTTGCATTTCGTAATGGTCACTATTACTCCTAGCAATAGTTGCAAGCCGAGAAAGATTGATGAGGTATAGCCATGAGAACGTTTGATCTGATTCGCGACGCGGTATTGCCCGACTTCCGTGAGCGGGTGGCTGATTACCTGATCCAGTACGAAAGCGTGCTGTTGAGCAGCACCGAACCCGACCCGGAGCTCAGGCGCGCCACGGCCAATCAACTGCGCGGATATTTGCGCGGGTTGAACACCACTCGGGTACTGGGCATGGCGGATTGGGAAGAGCTGGATCGGCGGGTGGTGAATACGTGGCTTTAGTGGCACGCTGATCCCCGACTCTGGGTGGCCTTCATCTCTGGCTAGCCAAATCCCACTGAACCTCTTAGTCTGCGCGCCGTAAACACGGTTGCGTCGGGCGGGCCTTGATAAACCCCACACCCTGCCGTGATCAAACCAAAGGACAAGACTGATGGAAGGCTGCCGGAGTGAAACCCTCCCCGACCGGCGCCAGGCCCAGTCAAAAACAGTCGGTTCTTGTGCCGATTATTAAAGCGCGCGCCTTATCGTAATGAACCCCGGGCGCGCTAAGGAGCTGTTTGCTGTGAACTCCCTGACACGCCTCACGGGTACCGTATTCGTTCTGGCCCTCGCCGGTTGTGCGCTGCCTGGCAACGAAATGGCCGAATACCGTAAGCGCATCATTGCCGAGCACCAGGCACAAAACGGTGCCATGACGACCCGTGTGCAATCCCAGCCATTGCCGTTGGATACCACTCTGCGACTTGGGTCGAGCGCGGTGCTGTTGGTCAACGTGCCCGCCGCAGGCATCGAGCCGGAGACCCAGGCTCGGCTTTTCGCCAACTGCAGTTCACTGACATTAGCCATGGACTATCGTCAGGCAAAGGGCTGGAGCAGTCCTTTTGTACTGCCTGCGGACCCAAACCAGACGGCACAAGCCATGGCTCGGCAAATGTGCCAAACGGTCCAGGACAGCGGTTGGCGGCAACTACCCGCCGACGGCGAGGACACCGTATTGCTGGATCCGGGCACCCTGGGCCTGAACAGCGCCCAACGCTCGATCTGGGCAGGCATCGACTATGCGCGCCTGCGCCTGGATGAAAACGAAAACAAGCCCTATGATCGCCAGTTCGAGCGTGTAGAAATCAATTGCGCAACCCGCCAAGCCAGCACCCGCCTGACTTATCGTTTAAGCGACCAAGGCCTGCTGCCGCCACCCGGCCAGCCACTCGACAGTGCATTCGACGCAGCGCAACGCACTCGGCTGATTGACGCGGTGTGTGCCGAGCCCTCCCACTTGACGAAACTCGCCACGCCCGGCCCGCTCCGGAAAAAGCTACCGCCAAACCTGCCGACGCCGCAGGTAGCGGCAGCGCTGTTGGCGCAGGTGAGCGCACTGCCTCAAGGACAACCGACCAACACCCTCAGCCATTTGCAACTCACGTACGACGCGACCTCTCCAATGGCGCCAAGTGCTGTGATCAAAGACACGCCAATGGATTTGTACCTGCAACCAGGTCCCGCTCGCGGCATATGGCGCGAGCAGGCAACTGGCGCATTGGGCAGCCCACAGGTGAGCGTCCGCTGGCGCGGGTTGATCGAGCTGGCCACGACGAGCGACACAGGGCTCGATGGCAAGCCCGCCCAAGCAAGTCGCCTGACGAACATCGATCTGGTTGGGGATTGGCAAAATCTCAAGCCTGGAAATGCTCTGGGCTACAGCAAAACGTTGACTCCCAGCACGGGCAAACCTTTCGTGCAGAAGTTCGAATGCTCGGTAGGTGAATCCGCTCCTGCCGCACAACACGTCGCCTCGCTGCAGGGGCTGGCGCGTAATGTGACGTGCAGCGCAGACAATGGACTGAAGTCCAGTAGCACCTACCTCTACCTGGAGGCCTATGACCTGTTCGTAGAAACCGCCGAAAGGTCCATGCTGCTGGTCCAAGTCAAAAAACTCAAGGCTGCGGAATAACGGGCAATCCTTAGCGACCCGCCTCGTCCACACCAGCATGGTCTGGACTTTGGGGCGGCTTCCTTCCTCAGATCGAGGCGCCCCGCCCATGCTTGCTTTGGAGCAGTGGTGGGGTGCATCGAAGATGACGGAACACGTTTCCCCCTCCAACCCTCATCTAAACCACCGCCGAAGTGCAGCGCGCCGGCCGCGGCCCGACGCTGGCTTGCGCCCGGTCCACCAGCCGTTGCACCCACGCGGCATCCTGGTCATTGATCACCCCATAGCGGTTCGGCGGTAGAAAATTCCAGTGATGGGCGGCCTCGACAAGGCGCTTGAGCTCATCGGCAGACAGCCAGTACGGCGTATCCACCAATGGCATCGGCGGCCCATCGAAACGCCGGCCCAGTTGCAGGTTTGTGCCAGGGGCGAAAGCGATCGCCAGTTGCTGGCGAGGTTGCAACAGCTTGTCCGGTGCAGGCATTTGCCCTTCCCGTCCGTAGCTGAAGTCGCCCGAAAATTGCTCCTTGAGCACCAGCCAGTGCCCCGCCGCGGTCTTGGCCAGAATCCATTGCGATACACCGCTGTCTTGCACGCACTTCAACTTGCCGTCGGTCCATTGCATGAGGGTGTTGCAGTCCGGGTCATAGTCGTTGGACCACAGGCTGATGCCGGAGACCAGGGTATGGTGTTCGAGCTCGACCAGTCCTTGATCGGGCATCGATTGCCAATAACGCTTGGTCGGGTCGCGCTTATCGCGCAAGTAGTTATGCAGGACCCAGGCAGCCATGAACAGCAAGGTAGCGAGTACAAGCCAGTCAAGGGAGGCCTCGACGATCCGGTCAAGGTTGACGCCTGGGGCGGATAACCCTTGATAGACCAGCAGCCCCAGCGAAAACGCGATGCCCGGCAGCACCGGCCCCAGGCACAGAGGCGGCACCAGCACCATGATCCAGCTGAAGCGATGCATGGTTGCGTGCTCCCGCGCCCAGGCCAGCTCCTGCTCCAGCATCGGCACCCGCTCCCGTGGGCCGATGTCAGGATCGGGGGTCTGGAAGCGTATATACAGGCTGTAGGTGTCATCACTCATGGATCGGATCATGCCCTTGAAGTCATCATGGTCGAGCAACCCTCCGGGTCGCCCCTTGACGCTGGAACAGGCGTATTATCCGGATAACCAGGCGCCATGTAGACACCCATTCATGCCGATCTCCCAAACTCGTCCCTCACCCGCGCCCTTGCTCAAGCCAGGCGAGACAGTGGTCCTGTTCGACGGCGTTTGCAAACTGTGCAATGGCTGGGCGACGTTCCTGATCCGCCATGACCACGCCCGCCGCGTGCGGTTGGCCTCCGTACAGTCGCCCGAAGGACAAGCCTTGCTTGCCTGGGCGGGCCTGCCCTTGCAGCAGTTCGACACCATGGCCGTGGTTCGCGATCAGCATTACTGGGTGCGTTCGGATGCAATTTTTGAAGTCGTAGCCCTGCTGCCCTGGCCCTGGCGCCCGGTGAAACTGCTGCGCTACGTCCCCCGCAAGCTTCGGGATTGGGCTTATGATCGCATTGCCCTGAATCGTTATCGGCTGTTTGGCAAATACGACGTGTGCCTTTTACCGAGCCCGGATCATGAGCGGCGTTTCTTGACGGCTCCAACGCCTGGGAGCCATCCGGTGGAACGGATCGGTACTTAGCCCTTCAGTAGCTCGATCCACTGAGGTGGCGTCATCTTCGTCACCATGATCAGCACAATGACAAACATCCCCAAAAAGCCAAAAACCCCCATCCAGAACCACTTTTGATACACGGATGAGTATCGATCACCGAGCACCCGCCCGTCCCCAAGCGCGCTCGAAGCCATCACGTATAAACGCTTCTGGAGCACCAGCACAGGAAGCCACAGCGCCCCCACGCAAAAGAAAATGATCAACGACGTCATTATCCATTCCGTGGTCAGGGGAAGTCCGGCCAGTCTCATTAACAGATAGCCCGTCCCAATCTGAATAAAGCCCGCCGGCGTGGTAATCCAAGTGTCGAACTGGACGACCGTCCTGGCCACGTGGGCAATGATCTGAGGGTTGGCGGTGCGGCTGGCCGCGATCAGGTAGAGGTAGGACCCCATGCCGAAGCCGAACAGGAAAATGGCAGCAATGATGTGGAGGTACTTCAGGCAAAGATAGAGCATCTGTCAGCCCTGCTCGTCAGAGAAGTGAACGGACAGGCTCAAGTTTTCGGGGTCGTTGATGGCAGCCATGTATTCGTCAACGGTGATTTCACCCACGCAGGCCCGAGCACCGGATTCGGGGAGATACCCTTGGGCGACTTTTGCCGCCAAGGCAACGGCTGCACAGCTGGGAATCTCCGGGCCCTTGTCGTTCATGGCGGTGAGCTGCACGTTCATCGACAACGGTTCGCCATTGGCCCCCATGCCATGGACGTCGATGTACATTGCGCTTTTGCCATCGCCAAATCGTTCGAACCAGAGCCCCCACCGATGAAGCCTGGCGGCCCAAGTAACATGGTCACGCACCACCCCCATCCTCATTGCCTGGGCCAGCAGGTAGTTGGCAATGCCGCCGAGCTTCAAGCCTGAGCCGGCCTTGAAGGTCAGGGTCTGGGCACCGTAGCGGCTGGCGAAGATATCCATGTCCGGCACGTCGACATTGGCCAATACCCGGGTTCCCATATGGCGCATTCTGCGAAGTGTCAGATCCTGCCATCCCAGGACCTCATGCACTCGGCCATTCCTGAGTTGCTTGATCGGCTTGCCTGCATAGGCCAGAACGCCTTCGACGGTGGACAACCCCGGCATCTTGGCCGAAGAGGAAATACCATGTTCGATCGTGTCGATACGTTTAAAGCGATGCCGCTGCTGATCAATGAGTGCGGCCGAGAGCGTCGGCACTGAGCTGCAACCACTGAGGATCGCCACGCCTGCTTGTTTTGCCCGGGCGTCGAGTGCGCCAATGCCGGTGACGAAGTCTCTGGAATCGGACAGGTCACAGTAGTTCACACCCGCGTCGATGCAACTTTCGGCCACGGCATAGGATTGCCCTTGGAATGGGCCACCGGTATGGATGACCCATTGGATGTTCATCAATCCAAGGATGGATTTGAAGCCCGCTCCCATGGCGTCGCCGCACCAACTTTCACACACCGTGCCCGATTGAGCGTTCAACTCCTCGACTTTGAGCTGCAGTTTTTGGGCGTCACGCCCCGAAATCACTAGCTGTACACCTGGCATCACCACCAGGTGCCTGGAAACGATACTGCCGAAGTTTCCATACCCGCCGACCACCATCACCCTGAGCGTCATTCCATCCTTCCCTGAATATTCGATAAAGCCAGCAACCTTGCCACAAGGACGACTCGGTGGTGTACCCCCTCGCCACAAGAGCGGTTCGGCAGGAGGTCAGTGAGTGGCCGCATTAGTTCCCTGTTGATACTCCCGAGGGGTGCAGCCGAACTCGCGGCGAAACACGGTGTGCAGGTATTGCGCCGATTTGAAGCCGCAATTCTGGGCGATGTCGGCAATCGGCGAGTTGGTGTTTTCCAATCCGTTGGCGGCGGCGGCCAGTTTGAAGCGCAGGATTTCGTCGTGGACGCTACATCCGCGCTCCTTGCGAAAGTGCGATTCCAGCGATGAGCGCGACACTCCCACATAGGCCGCCACCTGGGCCGTCTTGATGCCCTGGCAGGCGTATTGGCGGATGAAGAGCAGTGCCTGCATGACATAAGGGTTGCCCAACGGTTGATGCAGGCTCGACACCTGCACATTGATCGCATCCGGCGGTATCAGAATCTGTGTGCCGGTGGACGGCATGCCGTGCAGCATTTGATGGAGCAGGCGTGCGGCGGTGCGGCCCATGGTTTCGGTGCCCTGGATCACCGAGCTCAGCGGCACCCGCGTCAGGCTGCGGGTCAGGGGGTCGTTGTCGATGCCGATCAACGCCACCTGCTCGGGCACGGCGATCCCGGCGGTCAGGCAAGCTTGCAGCAACTGCCGGGCGCGGGCGTCGCTGACGGCGATGATGCCGATGGGTTTGGGCAGGCTTTGCAGCCAGGCGATCTGTTGTTCGACGGCGCTGTCCCACAGCGGTGCGCTGGTGCCCATGCCGCGATAGACCTCGGCGTGCAGGCCATCGCGCTGCACCAGCCGGCGAAAGGCTTTTTCCCGTTCCTGGGCCCAGCGATTGGCTTGTGCTTCAGGCAGGCTGAAACAGGCAAAACGGGTTAGCCCGGCCTCGATCAGGTGCTCGTAGGCCAACGTCATCAACGCATCATTGTCGGTGGCGACATAGGGAATGCCCTTGGGGTAGGCGCGTTCATCCTGATAAGAGCCGCCCACCGCCACCACCGGCAGCTTGATCCCGGCCAGCGCCTCGCCGATCAGCGGGTCGTCGAAGTCGGCGATGATCCCGTCGCCCTGCCAGCGCTCGATCCCTTTCAAGCGACAGAGAAAATCTTCCTCGAGGAACAAGTCCCAGGACGCGCGCGTGCTGCTCAGGTAGTTGCCGATGCCGCTGATGATGCCGCGGTCGTAGATCTTGCTGCCGTTGAACAACAGTGCAATGCGGTGAACGGGCGGGACGGTTTTCATTGGTTTAACCCTGGGCCGATGCACACAGACTAGGCGTGCAAGCGACGAACCTCAATACTCAAAATCGAACGCCCTGTTGGTGATTTTCATAATCAGCAGCCACGGGGCCGGCGTTAGTATCGAGACACCGCCAAGAATAAAAAGGAACTCGCCCATGTCGTACTTCCCTGCTGTCGACAAGATTCGCTACGAGGGTCCCGCCAGCGACTCGCCGCTTGCCTTCCGTCACTATGACGCCAACAAACTGGTGCTCGGCAAGCCCATGCGCGAGCACCTGCGCATGGCGGTCTGCTACTGGCATACCTTCGTCTGGCCGGGATCGGACGTGTTCGGCGCCGGCACGTTCAAGCGCCCGTGGCAGCACGCCGGGGACCCCATGGAACTGGCCATCGGCAAAGCCGAAGCGGCCTTCGAGTTCTTCTCCAAGCTGGGCATCGACTACTACTGCTTCCACGACACCGATGTCGCCCCCGAAGGCAGTTCGCTCAAAGAGTACCGCGAACACTTCGCCCTGATGGTCGATCATCTGGAGCGCCATCAGGAAGAGACCGGGATCAAACTGTTGTGGGGCACCGCCAACTGCTTCAGCAACCCGCGTTTTGCCGCCGGCGCCGCCAGTAACCCGGACCCGCAAGTATTCGCCTGCGCCGCCGCGCAAGTGTTCAGCGCCATGAACGCCACCCAGCGCCTCAAAGGCTCCAACTACGTGTTGTGGGGCGGCCGTGAAGGTTACGAAACCCTGCTCAACACCGACTTGAAGCGCGAGCGCGAACAGTTGGGCCGCTTCATGCGCATGGTGGTCGAGCACAAGCACAAGATCGGCTTCAAGGGCGACCTGCTGATCGAGCCCAAGCCCCAGGAACCGACCAAGCACCAGTACGATTATGACAGCGCCACGGTGTTCGGCTTCCTGCAACAGTTCGGCCTGGAAAACGAGATCAAGGTCAACATCGAAGCCAACCACGCGACCCTGGCCGGGCACAGCTTCCATCACGAGATCGCTACGGCCGTGTCCCTGGGCATCTTCGGCAGCATCGACGCCAACCGTGGCGACCCGCAGAACGGCTGGGACACCGACCAGTTCCCCAACAGCGTCGAGGAAATGACCCTGGCCACCTATGAAATCCTCAAGGCCGGGGGCTTTCGCAATGGTGGGTTCAACTTCGATTCCAAGGTCCGGCGCCAGAGCCTGGACGAGATCGATCTGTTCCACGGCCATGTCGCCGCCATGGACGTCCTCGCCCTCGCCCTGGAACGCGCGGCGGCCATGGTGCAGAACGATCAGTTGCAACAGTTCAAGGACCAGCGCTACGCCGGCTGGCAGCAACCATTTGGCAAAGCGGTACTGGCCGGTGACTTCAGCCTTGAATCACTGGCCGAGCATGCCTTCACCAACGAGCTGAATCCCCAAGCCGTCAGCGGTCGACAGGAGATGCTCGAAAACGTGGTCAATCGGTTCATCTACCCCTGACAACGGGCAATGGTCGGGGCACAGGGGCTGTTACATTCGCGCGACAAATCTGTGCCCACGGCGCGCTGCAACGCTCTACAGTTCTACCCGGTATCACGCTCATCGTCAGGCAGTGTCTTTCAAACAACAATAAAAGGACGCACCACATGAATACATTCAAACGTACCCTGCTCGCCGGCGCCCTCGCCCTGCTCTCGCTTCCGGTCATGGCCGATGCGGCCCATCCGAAAATCGGTTTTTCCATCGATGACCTGCGCCTGGAACGCTGGTCACGGGACCGTGACTACTTTGTCGCGGCGGCGGAAAAACTCGACGCCAAGGTCTTCGTCCAGTCGGCCGATGCCAACGAGCAGAAGCAGATCTCGCAGATCGAAAACCTGATCTCCCGCGGCGTCGATGTGATCGTCATCGTGCCATTCAACGCCACCGTGCTGACCAACGCCGTCGCCGAAGCCAAGAAGGCCGGGATCAAGGTCGTGTCCTACGACCGACTGATCCTAAACGCCGATATCGACGCCTACATTTCCTTCGATAACGAAAAGGTCGGCGAGATGCAGGCCAGCGGCGTGCTGAAGGCAGCGCCCAAGGGCAATTACTTCCTGCTCGGTGGCGCCCCTACGGACAACAACGCCAAGGTCCTGCGCGAAGGCCAGATGAAGGTGCTGCAACCGGCCATCGACAAGGGCGACATCAAGATCGTCGGCCAGCAGTGGGTGAAGGAATGGAACCCCACCGAAGCCCTGAGCATCGTGGAAAACGCCCTGACCCGGAACAACAACAAGATCGATGGCATCGTCGCCTCCAACGACGCCACCGCCGGCGGCGCCATCCAAGCCCTGGCCGCCCAGAAAATGGCCGGCAAGGTGCCGATCTCGGGCCAGGACGCTGACCTGGCAGCGGTCAAGCGGGTGATCGATGGCACCCAGACCATGACCGTCTACAAGCCGCTGAAACTGATCGCCTCCGAAGCCGCCAAGCTCTCGGTGCAACTGGCGCGCAACGAGAAGCCGACCTTCAGCTCGCAATACGACAATGGCAGCAAGAAAGTCGACACCATCCTGCTTACCCCCACGCCGTTGACCAAGGACAATATCGACCTGCTGGAAAAGGACGGGTTCTACACCAAGGCGCAGATCGCCGGGCAGTGATCTGACCAGGCAATCAAGCAAAAAACCTGTGGGAGCGAGCTTGCTCGCGATGACGGCAGCACATCCAACATTGATGCAAGCTGAACCACCGCTATCGCGAGCAAGCTCGCTCCCACAAGGTCACATGGCTTGACTGCCTGCCCCACTGCTGATGTGTGAGCCCTTTTTCATGAGTCCTTGCCATGTCCGACTACCTGCTGCAAATGAACGGCATCGTCAAAACCTTTGGCGGTGTCAAAGCCCTGAACGGCATCGACATCAAGGTCAGGCCGGGTGAGTGTGTCGGCCTGTGCGGTGAGAACGGCGCCGGTAAATCCACGCTGATGAAGGTGCTGTCGGCGGTCTACCCCTACGGCACTTGGGAGGGTGAAATTGTTTGGGACGGCCAGCCGCTCAAGGTGCAGTCCATCAGCGAAACGGAAGCCGCCGGGATCGTCATCATTCACCAGGAGCTGACCCTGGTCCCCGACCTGTCGGTGGCTGAAAACATCTTCATGGGCCACGAACTCACGCTGCCCGGCGGGCGCATGAACTACCCGGCGATGATCCACCGCGCCGAAGCCCTGATGCGTGAACTCAAAGTGCCGGACATGAACGTCTCGCTGCCGGTTTCGCAGTACGGCGGTGGCTACCAGCAACTGGTGGAAATCGCCAAGGCGCTGAACAAGCAGGCGCGGCTGTTGATCCTCGATGAGCCCTCCTCGGCCCTGACTCGTTCGGAAATCGAGGTGCTGCTGGACATCATCCGCGACCTCAAGGCCAAGGGCGTCGCTTGCGTCTACATCTCCCACAAGCTCGATGAAGTGGCCGCCGTGTGTGACACCATCTCGGTGATCCGCGATGGCAAACACATCGCTACCACCGCCATGGCGGACATGAGCATCCCGAAGATCATCACCCAGATGGTCGGACGGGAAATGAGCAACCTCTACCCCACTGAACCCCATGACGTCGGCGAAGTGATTTTCGAGGCGCGCCACTTCACCTGCTACGACGTCGACAACCCCAGGCGCAAACGGGTCGACGACATTTCATTCGTTCTCAAGCGCGGGGAAATCCTCGGCATCGCCGGGCTGGTCGGCGCCGGCCGCACGGAACTGGTGTCAGCGCTGTTCGGCGCCTACCCCGGCCGCTACGAAGGTGAAGTCTGGCTGGGCGGCCAACAAATCGACACGCGCACGCCGCTCAAGTCGATCCGTGCCGGCCTGTGCATGGTCCCCGAAGACCGCAAGCGCCAAGGCATCATTCCGGACCTGGGCGTGGGCCAGAACATCACCCTGGCGGTGCTGGACAATTATTCGAAACTGACGCGCATCGACGCCGAAGCCGAACTGGGCAGCATCGACAAGGAGATCGCGCGCATGCACCTCAAGACCGCGAGCCCGTTCTTGCCGATCACCAGTCTCTCCGGCGGCAACCAGCAAAAAGCCGTGCTGGCGAAAATGCTCCTGACCAAACCCCGCGTGCTGATTCTCGATGAACCGACCCGGGGTGTGGACGTCGGCGCCAAGTACGAGATCTACAAGCTGATGGGCGCGCTGGCGGCCGAAGGCGTGTCGATCATCATGGTGTCCTCGGAACTGGCCGAAGTATTGGGGGTTTCCGACCGCGTCCTGGTGATCGGCGAAGGTCAGTTGCGCGGCGACTTCATCAACCACGAACTGACCCAGGAACAGGTGCTCGCCGCCGCGCTCAGCCATCCCGATGGCCATAACAATAATGATCGGAAGTCCGCGTAGATGAATCAGGTCAAACAGCTGTTTTCCCGCTACAAAATGCTCGCGCTGGTGATCGCCGTGGCGCTGATCTGGCTGTTCTTCAGCTGGCAGACCGAGGGTGGGTTCGTGACCCCGCGCAACCTCTCCAACCTGCTGCGGCAGATGTCCATCACCGGGATCCTTGCCTGCGGCATGGTGCTGGTGATCATCAGCGGCGAGATCGATTTGTCGGTGGGTTCATTGCTTGGGCTGCTCGGTGGCCTGGCGGCGATTCTCGACGTGGTCTATCACATTCCGCTGCTGGCGAACCTGAGCCTGGTAGCCCTGTGCGGCTTGGTGATTGGCTTGGGCAACGGCTACATGACCGCCTACCTGCGTATCCCGTCGTTCATCGTTGGCCTGGGTGGCATGCTCGCGTTTCGCGGCGTCCTGCTGGGGGTGACCGGCGGCACCACCATTGCCCCGGTGTCACCGGAACTCGTCTACGTTGGCCAGGGTTATTTGCCGCACACGGTCGGGACCGGGCTCGGCATCCTGCTGTTCGCCCTGACTCTGTTCCTGACCTGGAAACAGCGACGCAACCGCGCGCTCCATGGCCTCGCGGCCCACTCCCTGGTACGTGACGTGTTGCGCGTGGTGGTGATCGGCGCGGTGCTGGCCGGGTTCGTCTATACCCTCAACAGCTACGATGGCATCCCGGTGCCGGTGCTGCTCCTGCTGATCCTGCTGGGGGTGTTCAGCTACGTCACCAGCCAGACCGTGTTCGGCCGCCGCGTCTATTCGGTAGGCAGCAACATGGAAGCCACGCGCCTGTCCGGCATCAACGTACAGGCGGTGAAGCTGTGGATCTTCGGCATCATGGGCGTGATGTGCGCCCTCGCCGGCGTGGTCAATACCGCACGCCTGGCCGCCGGCTCACCCTCTGCCGGCAACATGGGTGAACTCGACGCCATCGCCGCCTGCTTCATCGGCGGCACCTCCATGCGCGGCGGCTCCGGCACGGTCTACGGCGCCCTCCTCGGCGCGCTGGTGATCACCAGCCTGGACAACGGCATGTCCATGCTCGATGTCGACAGCTACTGGCAGATGATCGTCAAAGGCAGCATTCTGGTGCTGGCGGTGTGGGTGGATGTCAGTACGCGGACAGGGCGACGTTGAGGAAGCTCATCATTTGCTGGCAGACGCCATCAACACACCAAAGCCCAGGAAGGTGATGCCCGAGAATTTGCCGACAACCCTGGCGCCCTGGCTTGAGGAGAGCCAGCCCCTGGCGCCATTGGCCATCAGCGCATAACCGGAATGCACCAGCACCACAAGCACGCTGTAGGACGACACCAGCAAGAAGAACTGGCTGTAGTAGTCACCCGCCGGCTTGATGAACTGGGGGAACACGGCGAGGAAGAAAAACCCGGCCTTGGGGTTGAGCAACTGGATCGACAGCGCCTCGCCGAATCGCCGCCACGGGCGCGTGGACGTGGCCGTGAGTTCGGGCACGAAGCGTTGGGTGCGCCACATCTTGATGCCCAGGTACAACAAGTACAGCGCGCCGATGTATTTCAAAAGCGTGAAGGCCGTCGCCGAGGCGGCCAGGATCAACCCCAAGCTGCTGGCGCAGATACCCGCCACGATAAACGCGCCCGACGCGATCCCGAAGATCCCCGGCAACGCACCTCGCCAGCCATGGCGCAAGGCATTGGAAATCGTCAGCACCACACCGGGGCCCGGGCTGAGCACCGTCAGGGTCGCCAGGATCAGAAAAAGTCCGTAACCGGCCATGTCTCACTCCACATTGAAGGAAAATTGCTGTGGCCTTCAGGGTGGCGTGGCACCGGGACGCTGACAAACGCTTTAATTGCACTGCATATGTGACTAAATTAGACACATGATCACCAACCTCCCCCCGCTGAACGCCGTCCGCGCCTTCGCCGCTGCCGCTCGCCACCAGAGTTTCAGCCGCGCCGCCGAAGAACTGCACGTGAGCCACAGTGCCGTCAGCCGCCACGTAAAGTTGCTCGAAGAGCGCTTGGGCGTGCTGCTGTTCGAACGTCGAACCCGCCAGTCCTTGCTCACACCGGCCGGCCGGGCTTTCTACGAACAGGTCAGCGAGGCCCTGACCCAGATCGCCAACGCCGCCACCGCACTGACGCGCAACGCTGCCCAGCGCAAAGTGACCATCAACGTACGCCCCTCCTTCGCGGTGCGTTGGCTGATCCCGCGACTGCCCGACTTCATGGCGCTTCACCCGGACATCAAGCCCGACATCGTCACCAGCACCCTACCTCCCGATCCATCACGGGAAACGTTCGACGTGGTCATCCGCCGCGGGCACGCCGGCTGGTCGCCCCATGTACAGCCCACGGTGCTGCTGGAAGACGACCTGCTGCTGGTCGCCGCCCCGTCGTTGCTGCAAAGCGTGCCATTGAAAAACGTCCACGACCTGGCCCGACACACCTTGTTATCGGGCAGGACGCGCAGCAGCGATTGGCAAGACTGGGCGGAACACGCTGGGATCGAGCCATTGAACAACTCGCCGACCCTGCAATTCGATCACATGCACCTCGTGCTGCAGGCCGCCGTCGATGGGCTGGGCGTGGCGTTGTGTCCGGCTTCGCTGCTGGGCAGGGATTTGTCCAACGGGCGCCTGACCTGTCCACTGCCGTCGTTGCGCCTGCCGTTAGCCCGCTATTACTACGGGGTGTCCGGGGATGCGGTGGCTGAGACGCAGGTTTTTGTTGATTGGTTGTTTTCTCAGGTCCAGCAGGATTGGGATGGACAGGGTTTCAGTCATTCAGATCCAGTTAGCAGTGCTGCAAATAGCCAGACGCATCCAGGGTAAAGGTTAAAAAACGTAGCGATCGGCAAAAGACGGGATGACATTGGTCATAAGGTAAATCGTCGAACGGTGCCCAGAAGAACTCAAAGGCAAGACCGCCGCCGTCACACGTGTTGTATGTCCATTGCTCGGGAGTGCGATCCTTGGGTCACATAGATGAAACGACCATACTTGGGCAAGATGATCAGCGTCCCAGCATCCGAGATCGGCCGAGACTGTCGCGCAGTCGATGCCAGCCTCCTCATTCAGCTCTCGCAGTGCGGCCTGCCGGGCAGACTCACCGGCCTCAATCGTGCCCTTCACAATTTGCACACCTGCCAACGGATGACGGAACAACAAGATTCGCGGCGGGTGAGAATGGGAAAGAATGATGGGACAAGCTTTGTTTGGACGCATCATGTTTTCCAGAGAGAAGGCCAGGTTGCTTAAGGCTTCTCAAGCAATGTCGGCTCAACGCAATCCGACAAAACTAGCCATTCAAAGCTAGTTTCGCGGTAGCTGTGCTGTTGTTTGTGAGGTGTGAAATCAGTATCAAGAGTGGCTACGGCAACCGATATCCACTCTGGAAACGCACCGTGAGGGTCAGACCAAAACAAGCTTGAACCGCAGCCCCCGCAGAACTGCCGTTTGACGCCAGTTTCAGATTCATACAACCTGAGCACGTTTCCATTTGCCGAGATTTGCAGTGATGCAGCCGGAACGCTGGCATAGGTTGCGAACGCAGCACCATGAGCTTTCTGGCAGCGCCTGCAATGGCAATGAGTCAACGCCTTGAGCTTTGCCGAAATTTCGTAACGTATCTCGCCGCATAGGCAGCTTCCGTGGTGACTTTCATTCATCCTTGACGCTCTGTTTAAACTTGGGCTGGGACTCTAGCGCAATGATCGCTGAGGTCCAACACATTGGGCAAGAATGTCCGAGAGCCTAGGTCGAAGCGATGCCGATGCCTAAGCCCCTGAGCCGCTTTGCCCTCAACTTCCAACAACCGCTTCCGAATCAGTAACTTTAATCCAGTGATTGAATCAACACGAGAACTGACGGTACGGCAACTGCTAGAACTTCCTTCAGCGATTCTGCAACTGGAGGCAGAATCTGTTACAGAGGGTTTTAGGTTTCTTACTCGCTTGATCGCCGATTGGAGAAACGGGTCCAATCGATTCGATCAACCTGGAGAGTGCTTTCTAGGAGTCTTCGACAACGGGCAACTGATTGCTGTTGGCGGACTTTCATGTGATCCCTATGTCGCCCCGAGTGTCGGGAGGTTGCGAAGGGTATATGTCACGCGAACCTCAAGGGGCCTGAAGGCCCTTGAAGACCTTCGGCACCGCCTGCTGAACGCAAGGCTGCCTGACCGTGGGCCTGAATGATTCACCGGCGGGACTGTTGGCGTGGATGGGCGAAAAGATCCTGTCTTGGTGCGATACCCGCCCCCGCCATCGATCGAGAATGGCTGCTGACCAATGTCACGCTGTACTGGCTGACGAACTGCATCGGCTCGTCGTTTCGCCAGTATGTGGAAGGTGGCAAGCGGCCGTTGCTGTTCAACCACGGTGAACGGCTGAAACCGCCGGTTGGGGTTGCGCTGTTTCCCAAGGAACTGCCTATGCCGCCGAGGAGGTGGGTGGAGCGCTGCTTTAAAGTGGATCGCTGGACCGTCATGCCTCGCGGTGGTCACTTTGCCGCGTTGGAACAGCCGGAGTTGTTGGCGGAGGATATCAGGGCTTTTTTTCGCGGCTGTCGCTAGAAAAATCTGAAGATACTCGCCGCAAGCCTCCTGTGGGAGCACTGTTCCTGTGGGAGCAAGGCTTGCCCGCGATGAAGACGACGCGGTCTTCCGGGGAACCGAGGTGCCTGCATCGCGAGCAAGCTTTGCTCCCACAGAAAGTCGTGCACTCCAGTGGTAGCGGCCAAAAGCGGTCCGAAAATCTCGTAGGAATTTACCTCTGTGGCGAGGGGATTTATCCCCGCTGGGCTGCGAAGCGGCCACAAACCAGACACCTTATTTCGCCAGGTATACCGCAGGCACCGGTTTTGCGACTGCTGCGCAGCCGAGCGGGAGCAAGCTCCCTCGCCACAGGGGAAGCGTGCGTCCTACAGGTCGGTTGTGGGTGCCGGGATCGACTTCTATAGTTGGGTCGTCGCTGGCTTTGGCCGGTGGCTGGGTTTCGCAGCCCTCGATGAAAAAGATCTAATACCGTCAAATGAAATTCAGGCAAACTTGCCCGCGTTCATTTTATGGCGGTTGTGCGCGGGAGACTTTCGGGTCTGCCGAGTTTTTGGATTCTTTCCTCGGTCTGCGAACCCTCGCGCAACTGCCACCCATTTGATTCGCAGCAAAAAGGTGGCATTTCTTCTTTCTTAAAAGGAATTCAACCTCATGACAACTCACTCATCCAGCCGCTTCACCCCTCTCACCCAAACCGCCACCACCCACCCCGTCCTGCTGATCGACACCCAAGCCCCACTCCCCGAACTCCATGCTTGCGCCAGCGAACGCCTGCACGCCACGCTCGATTACCTGACCTTGGTGGCGTGCAGCAGCCTGCGTGATTCGGCATCGAGCGACATCAACACCATCACCAACGTCGCCCGGATCCTGGTGCAGGATGTGGCGGATGTGTTTGGCGTGATCGAACAGCGCGGGCTCGAAGGCTAAACCGTTGAGACGGCGACGGCACAATTGATCGTTCCCACGCTCCGCGTGGGCATGCATCCCGTGACGCTCTGCGTCACCCTCCAGAAGCGGAACGCGGAGCGTCCCTGGCGGCATTCCCACGCGGAGCGTGAGGAACGATCTCCACAGCCCCCGCAATCTGATCGTTAGCACGCTCCGCGTGGGCATGCATCCCGTGACGCTCTGCGTCACCCTCCAGAAGCGGAACGCGGAGCGTCCCTGGCGGCATGCCCACGCGGAGCGTGAGGAACGATCTCCACAGCCCCCGCAATCTGATCGTTCCCACGCTCCGCGTGGGCATGCATCCTGTGACGCTCTGCGTCACCCTCCAGAAGCGGAACGCGGAGCGTCCCTGGCGGCATTCCCACGCGGAGCGTGAGGAACGATCTCCACAGCCCCCCGCGACCCGATCGTTCCCACGCTCTGCGTGGGAATGCATCCCGTGACGCTCTGCGTCACCCTCCAGAAGCGGAACGCGGAGCGTCCCTGGCGGCATTCCCACGCGGAGCGTGAGGAACGATCTCCACAGCCCCCGCAATCTGATCGTTCCCACGCTCTGCGTGGGAATGCATCCCGTGACGCTCTGCGTCACCCCCCCCCCAGAAGCGGAACGCGGAGCGTCCCTGGCGGCATTCCCACGCGGAGCGTGAGGAACGATCTCCACAGCCCCCGCAATCTGATCGTTCCCACGCTCTGCGTGGGAATGCATCCCGTGACGCTCTGCGTCACCCCCCCCCCCCCAGAAGCGGAACGCGGAGCGTCCCTGGCGGCATTCCCACGCGGAGCGTGAGGAACGATCTCCACAGCCCCCGCAATCTGATCGTTCCCACGCTCTGCGTGGGAATGCATCCCGTGACGCTCTGCGTCACCCCCCAGAAGCGGAACGCGGAGCGTCCCTGGCGGCATTCCCACGCGGAGCGTGAGGAACGATCTTCACAGCCCCCACGACCCGATCGTACCTACACAGCAGCGCGGGAACGATCGACCGCTTTCGCAAGCAAGCTGACATACCCGCTTGCCAAACCTGACGGCCGGAAGCTAATGTCAGCACCATGAACCTGCCACAGATTGCCTCGACCACCACAACCACGATCGCCAAGGCGGGTCGTGAGGTGTCGTGAGCCAATAACACACGTATCTCAAAGGCCCGCCAGTGATGGTAAGGGCCTTTTCTTTTGCCCTTGCGTCGCTGGCCCAAACGCAAGGAAAGCACCATGCACGCTCTGTTGATTCTCGATATGCAAGTTGGGTTGTTTCACGGCCCGGATAAACCCTGGGCCGGCGAAGCGTTGCTGGACACGTTGAATGGCTTGCTGCTCAAGGCCCGGAGGGCTGGCGCACCGATTTTCCTGGTTCGCCACGTAGGCCCGCCTGGCTCGCCCATCGAGCCCGGAAGCCCGCTGACGCAACTGGTGCAGGAACTGCAGTTGGAGGGTGATGAAGTCATCTTCGAAAAAAATCGCCCCAACGCCTTCACCCAGACAGGCCTGGCAGAGCGGCTAAAGGCTTGCGCTGCTGAAGGCCTGGTCATCACCGGTATGAAAACCCAGTATTGTATCGACAGCACCTGCCGAGCCGCTCGGGACCTGGGGTTCGACGCGGTCCTGATCGCCGACGGTCATACCTGTTCCGACACGCCTGAATTGAAGGCAGAAATGATCGTCGCCCATCACAACGCAACCCTGGCAGGCGCCTTCTGTCGTGTCGTTCGCGCTGAAGACTGGTGCTTCTAAACTCCATCAGAAGATCGGCTCACGTCGGGCCGGTCTTGTTCAACAAGCGGAGCTCACTGCATGGACCCGTTGCAACCCTCGCAATGCGCAAACATGGAGGACATCCGACGCGAAATCGATGCCCTCGACCAGGCGGTCATCACGCGGCTGGGCAAGCGCTATCAATACGTGCTCGCGGCCTCGAAATTCAAGACATCGGCAACTTCGGTGCAGGCACCGGAGCGTCTCAAGGCCATGCTGGCGACACGACGCAAGTGGGCCGAGGCCGAAGGCTTGAGCCCGGACGCCATCGAGAAGATGTACAGCGACCTGGTGCATCACTTCATTGCCGAAGAGATGAAGCGCTGGACGGCTAATCAGTCCCACAACTGAACCGCGGTCGGTAATGGCTCCCATCTTCCGCAGGATCAGAAGCAGTCACCGACAACGGTTGTGCGCCTTTGCCCACTGATGCCCTCAGAAAACAACCAAAAACCCATTAAGAGATTGACCACGACAAGGTAAATCAAAGCCTTGGTTGTGCTGCGCTTCGCTCCGTTTCGCCAGCGTCAAGAATTGGAAATTTGACACTACAAGGCCATCACCTATCGTTCCTCTCGAGACCGCACCCAGGGACCGGGTGGCCGGACACCCCTTTGCAAGGGCGGTCGTCAATGTCATTACTCTCAAGGAGCAACAACATGTCTGGAGCGACCCAAACCATTGATGTGCTCGTCAACGTTGACGCCGATTACCTGCTCGCCCACCCCAACGACGTAGGCGGCGCGATTGCCATGCTGGTGACCCGCGGTGCCGTCGACAGCCATGCCAACACCAATGCCGGCGAAGGCGAAGGCGGCAACGAGTTGTGGTTCGACGTAAACCCCGGTGACAACATTCGCTGGCGCGCCACCACGCTGTCGCGCAACTTCGACCGCATCGCATTGATCAAGGACATCGAGATCGGCGACCCCCACCAGGGCGGTGATTACAAGGGCACCATTTCGAAACCTAACTCTTTCAACATCCCCGGTGTGGTGCCCTATCTGAACAAGGCTGCTCCCGGCGGTATTTCCAAAACCGATGTGATGTACACCATGTGGCAATCGACAGCGCTGAGCGCAGGAAAGCTCTGGTACAAAATCTACTTCGTTCTGCTGGATCGTGACCTGAACCAGATTGGCCCGACCAACACCTGGGACCCGTACGTCACCGTCAATTGACTGTTCGCTGAGTTGTAAACAACCCTGGCCGGCTTGCTATTCGCCATGACGATGCCGGCCAGGGTTGCCTATCGAAGCACTTGCGCTCCCCTCTTCAACTCATGGCAACATCTCAAAGGCCGCAGTCTGGGTCACCGGGATCATCTTCCCGGGCGTGGTCACGACCAATTGATACTTGCCAGCAAGCAAAGTGTTTGCCGGATAACTGAAGCACGACACGCTGGAGGTGGATTTACCCGGAACAATAGCCACGCTCTTGATCGGCGTAGGCTCAGCAGCCTCGTTCAATTGATAGAACGAATATTGAGGGTTGCTGACCGGCTTGGCGTGGGTAAGGCAAAACGAGTCGTTCTTGGCTGAAGGCGCGAATCGACCCTTGGCATCCAAGGGGGAAACGAACGTTATCCCACTCCGGCTCTCTTGCTCAGCCTGCTGGGCCGCATCCAGGGCCGTCCGCGCACGTTCATAGTCGGCACTCTTCAACAGCGCACTCGTCTCTTGCCTGTTGATGTATTGGACGGCTTTCTCTGCCTCGATCAACGCACGTCGCCGTCCCCAGAGCACGTCATCGCCACCCTTGCGGACCGCAAACGACACCCAGGTCTTGTCCAGGAACGTCTCGTTCTTGCCGCGCTGTTGCAGACCGTGATTGGCGTACTCGATCTCTCCAGCCTGGATGTCCTCCAACGACGTACCGTCTGGCGTGTCAGTCCAACCGCGCCGCATGGCGGTAGGCACCAGCATCAGCGTATCCCCCAGCCAAGCCAGCGGGTTCTCTTTATTGCCACGATTCGTCAAATAGAAATAGCAGTTGGTGGGCGCACAGCGCTCCTGGTTGATCAGCACGTAATTCCCAGGCCTGAGCGCCAAGACCGAACCGTTATCTTCCACCGCCTCATCGTCGGGGCCAGCCACCAGATCCACGTCGATCTGCAAAACAATGTCGTCTTTGTTGAGGGCCAACAGACTCTTGGCGACTTCTTTGGCAAATACTTGCTCAGCAGCTGTTATCGGGTTGGCCAGGGACAATGTCTTGCTGGCCGAGCCGATAAAGTCGAGAAATGCAGCGGAGTCTTCGTTCTCGCCCTGGTCGTATTCCAGGACAGTCAATTTCATCGACAGGTGATCGGACTCAAGCTTTTTGGGGCCGTACAACAATTTATTCAGCAGGTTCGGCTTGGCGTTATCGGCGACCCCGAGATAAGGCCCGAGTACTTTGGTCACCGTTTCGCTTTTATTCTCGCCACCCACTTCAGTGAACTCGGCAACGATCACGACTTCGTTCACCCCACCGAGATCCTTGAGGTACTTAAAGTAAGCATCCGTCAAATAGACAGCGAACACATCGCCACCGTTGCCGTTGCTGTCAGGTTTACGAATAGCGCCAGCTTTATCGGCGCTGAAGATGTCACCATCGATGCGCAGGCGCTCGGCTTTCAAATCGCGGATGGCGTCCTGGAATTCTTTTCTTGCTTGCTGCGTTTGTGCATCGGCAGCAGCGAGGTCGGCGGAGGTCGCCGCTTTTTTCACCAGGGCAGCGTGGGCCTGCTGGGCTTGTTGCCACTTGAGCTTTAGTGCTGCCGCCTCTTCGAACTGCTTATCGACGACGGTCGAAGGACGAGCAGATTGAACCTTGAAAAGATGCGCCGTTCCTGTTGGAACGGCGCAACCCGTGATGAAGAGCGACAATCCGCATACCAATGCGAATCGAGTGCTGAAGGCTGCGCGCAACGCCTTCGCTACCTGAACCGGTGCGTTTTCGGTGAACATCCCTTTCCCCTAGTCGTTGCTGGCACAATGCCTTGTCTCGGAGATTAGGACAGCCACCTGATAAGCGCAACGAAGATAACTTGACGCCAGTAAACTGCGCTAGGTCGTCCCCTCCGGCTCCGTCAGCGCCTCCAGCACCAGGGGGTGCAGGACAGCCCCCGGATGCATCTGCTGCCAATCCTGCAATTGCCGGCGCATGCCCGGCGTCCAGAAGCTCTTGATGTGCTGGCGCACGCCATGCACCGCCAATGTGTGATCCGGCTCGGTGGCGAAGTACTGGGCGATCTGGTTGGCCATCTTGATCAAGCTGTCAGAGCTCATCGACGCACCTCGGCTTTCTCGGCATGGCGACGTTCCCTGAGCAAGCGTCCCTGTTCATCACTGAACGCCTGGTAACGCTTCTGCCATTCCGAAGGCTGGCTGACCCGCACGATCTCGACCGCCGTCACCTTGTATTCCGGGCAGTTCGTGGCCCAGTCGGAGTTGTCGGTGGTGATCACGTTGGCGCCCGATTCAGGGAAGTGGAACGTGGTGTAGACCACGCCCGGTGCCACCCGCTCGGTCACCTTCGCACGCAGCACCGTTTGCCCGGCACGACTGCCGATACCCACCCAGTCTTCGTCGACGATCCCGCGGTTCTCGGCGTCGGTTGGGTGAATCTCCAGCCGGTCCTCCTCGTGCCAGGCCACGTTGTCGGTGCGTCGGGTCTGGGCGCCGACATTGTACTGGCTGAGTATGCGTCCGGTGGTCAGCAGCAGCGGGTAGCGGCCGTTGACCTTCTCATCGGTGGGCACGTAGCCGGTGAGCATGAAGCGCCCTTTGCCGCGCACGAACTGATCGATGTGCATGGTCGGCGTACCGTCCGGTGCGGCATCGTTGCAAGGCCATTGCAGGCTGCCGTGACGATCCAGTTCGGCGTAGCTGACGCGAGTGAAAGTCGGCGTCAGGCGGGCGATTTCATCCATGATTTCCGAAGGATGGTTGTAGTGCATCTTGTAGCCCAGGGCGTCGGCCAGGGCGATGGTGGCTTCCCAATCGGCCTTGCCGGCCAGCGGGTCCATCACCTTGCGAACGCGGGAGATGCGGCGTTCGGCGTTGGTGAAGGTGCCGTCCTTCTCAAGGAACGAGCTGCCCGGCAGGAACACGTGGGCGAACTTGGCCGTCTCGTTGAGGAAGATGTCCTGGACGATCACGCATTCCAGAGCGGACAACGCGGCCGTCACATGCTGGGTGTTGGGGTCGCTCTGGGCGATGTCCTCGCCTTGGCAATAAAGCGCCTTGAAGGTGCCGTCCAGGGCCGCCTCGAACATGTTGGGAATGCGCAGGCCCGGGTCGGGTTGCAGGGTGACGTTCCACGCCTGCTCGAACTCGGCGCGTACCGCTTCGTTGGAAATATGCCGATAGCCCGGCAGCTCGTGGGGGAACGAGCCCATGTCGCAGGAGCCCTGGACGTTGTTCTGTCCACGCAGCGGGTTCACCCCGACACCTTCGCGACCGATGTTGCCGGTGGCCATGGCCAGGTTGGCGATGCCCATGACCGAGGTGCTGCCCTGGCTGTGCTCGGTGACGCCGAGGCCGTAGTAGATGGCCGCGTTGCCGCCGGTGGCGTAGAGCCGCGCGGCGGCGCGGATCTGCTCGGCAGGCACGCCACACACCGGGCCCAGGACCTCAGGGGAGTTTTCCGGCAGGCTGACGAAATCGCGCCAGCGAGCGAAGTCCGCCGCCTCGCAGCGTGCCTCGACAAAAGGCTGGTCAATCAAGCCTTCGGTGGCAATCACATGGCCCAACGCGTTGAGCATTGCCACGTTGGTGCCCGGACGCAGTTGCAGGTGCAGCTCGGCACGGGCGTGAGGTGAATCCACCAGGTCGATGCGCCGTGGATCGATGACGATCAGCCGTGCGCCCTGGCGCAGGCGGCGCTTGAGCTGGGAGCCGAACACCGGGTGCGCGTCAGTGGGATTGGCGCCCATCACCAGAATGACGTCGGCTTTCATCACCGAGTCGAAGTTCTGGGTACCAGCGGATTCGCCCAAAGTCTGCTTGAGGCCGTAACCGGTAGGCGAATGGCAGACGCGGGCACAGGTGTCGACGTTGTTGTTGCCGAACGCGGTGCGCACCAGTTTCTGCACCAGGTAGGTTTCTTCGTTGGTGCAGCGGCTGGAGGTGATGCCGCCGATGGAGTCGCGCCCGTACTTGAGCTGGATCCGGCGCAATTCGCTGGCGGCGTAAGTGACCGCTTCGTCCCAACTGACTTCCTGCCACGGGTCGTCGATGTGCTTGCGGATCATCGGCTTGGTGATGCGGTCCGGGTGCGTGGCGTAGCCCCAGGCGAAGCGGCCCTTGACGCAGGAGTGGCCGTGGTTGGCCTGGCCGTTCTTGTCCGGGACCATGCGCACCAGTTGTTCGCCTTTCATCTCGGCGCGGAACGAGCAACCCACACCGCAGTAGGCGCAAGTGGTGATGACGCTGCGCTCCGGCTGGCCGATCTCCACGACGCTCTTGTCGATCAGGGTCGCCGTCGGACATGCCTGCACGCAGGCGCCGCAGGACACGCATTCGGAATCGAGGAAGTTGTCACCGCCGGCCGCCGCCACTCGAGAGTCAAAACCGCGTCCGGTGATCGTCAGGGCGAAGGTGCCCTGGATTTCCTCGCAGGCACGCACGCAGCGGTTGCAGACGATGCACTTGCTCGGGTCGTACTCGAAATAGGGGTTGGAAACGTCCTTGGCTTCATCCAGGTGATTGGCGCCTTCGTAGCCGTAGCGCACTTCGCGCAGGCCCACCTGCCCCGCCACGGTCTGCAATTCGCAGTTGCCGTTGGCCGAGCATGTCAGGCAGTCCAGCGGGTGATCGGAAATGTACAGCTCCATCACGTTGCGTCGCAGCGTGGCGAGCTTGGAGGTTTGCGTGCGAACCACCATGCCTTCGGTTACCGGGGTGGTGCAGGAGGCCGGGTAGCCGCGCATGCCATCGATCTCCACCAGGCACATGCGGCAGGAGCCGAACGCCTCCAGGCTGTCGGTGGCGCAGAGTTTGGGAATGGTGGTGCCGAGCAAGGCCGCGGCACGCATGACCGAGGTGCCGGAGGTGACGCTGATTTCGCGCCCGTCGATGGTCAGGCTGACCTGCACGTCGCTTTCGCGCGCCGGGGTGCCCAGGTCGATATCGCTGCTGGGATCGAAGATGTTGATCATTGGTCGGCCTCCGTGGTCGCCAGACCGAAGTCGGCGGGGAAATACTTGAGGGCACTGGCGACAGGGTAGGACGTCATCCCGCCGAGGGCACAGAGCGAACCGTATTGCAGGGTGTCGCACAGATCCTGCAACAGCAGGGCCTGTTCCTGGCGAGCACCGGCTTCGGTGCTGGCGATCAAGCGATCCACCACTTCCACCCCACGGGTGGAGCCGATCCGGCACGGCGTGCACTTGCCGCAGGACTCCTCGGCGCAGAACTGCAAGGCAAACCGGGCCATCTGGGCCATGTCCAGGCTGTCGTCGGCGACCACCACGCCACCGTGGCCAAGCATCGCGCCCATGGCGGCGAACGCTTCGTAGTCCAGCGGCGTATCGAATTGCGCAGGCGGCACCCAGGCACCCAACGGCCCGCCCACTTGCGCGGCCTTCAGGGGCCGACCGCTGGCGGTACCGCCGCCATAGCCTTCCACCAGTTCACGCAGGCTCAGGCCGAAGGCGCGCTCCACCAGACCGCCCTGACGGACGTTACCGGCCAGTTGGAACGGCATCGTGCCCAGGGAGCGGCCCATGCCGAAGTCGCGATAGAACTGCGCGCCCTTCTCCAGGATGATCGGCACCGAGGCCAGGGTCACCACGTTGTGCACCAGGGTCGGCAGCCCGAACAGGCCTTGAATCGCCGGCAGTGGCGGTTTGGCGCGAACCGTGCCGCGCTTGCCCTCGAGGGATTCCAGCAGTGCGGTTTCTTCGCCACAGATATAGGCGCCGGCCCCGACACGAACCTCGATGTCGAAGGCGCAGCCGCTACCGCTCACGTTCGCGCCCAGATAGCGGGCGCCGCGAGCAATGCGCAGCGCTTCGTTCAGCGTACTGATGGCGGCCGGGTATTCCGAACGCACGTAGATGTAGCCCATCGTCGCGCCTACGGCGATGCCGGCAATGATCATGCCTTCGATCAGCAGGAAGGGGTCGCCTTCCATCAGCATGCGGTCGGCGAAGGTGCCGGAGTCGCCCTCATCGGCGTTACACACCACATACTTCTGCGCCCCCACGGCATCACCCACGGTGCGCCACTTGATGCCCGCCGGGAACGCCGCACCGCCCCGACCGCGCAGGCCGGAATCCAGCACGCTGGCGACCACGTCCGCGCCATCCATCTGGATGGACCGGGCCAGGCCCAGGAAACCGCCCTGGGCACGGTAGTCGTCCAGGGACAGCGGTTGTGTGATGCCGGCGCGCGCGAACAGCAGGCGCTGCTGGCTCTTGAGATAGGGAATCTCCTCCACCGGCCCCAGGGCCAGCGGATGGCTGCCGGGATCGCCTGCCAGCGCATCCAGCAAGCCCGGCACATCGGCCGGTGTGACAGGGCCAAAGCCCAGCCGGACGCCGGCGCTTTCAAGCTCCACCAGCGGTTCCAGCCAATAGAGGCCACGGGAACTGGTGCGCAACACCGTCAACGGCAGCTGTCGACGCTCAGCCTCAAGGGCCAACGCATCGGCCACCTTGTCCGCGCCCACGGCACGGGCTACCGAATCGCGGGGGATACAGAGCGTCAGCATGCGCCCTCCTCCATGCAGTCATTGACCAACTGACGCAGACGCTCAGGCGTGATCCGCGCATGCAACTCCCCGTCCAGCTCCAGGGCCGGCGAGCAGACGCAGGCACCCAGGCAATAGACTGGCCGCAGGCTGATGCTCCCATCGGCGCTGGTGCCGTGATCGTCCAGCGCCAATTGCTCGCGCAACTGCGCAGCCAGGGTCTCGGCGCCCATGCTCTTGCAGGACTCGGCCCGGCACAGGCGCAGGGTATGGCGCGCCGGCGGCGTGGTGCGGAAATCGTGGTAGAAACTGATGACCCCGCGCACTTCAGCCTGGCTGAGGTTGAGGGCGTGGGCGATCTCCGGGACGGCGCTGTCGGGGACATACCCGCAGCCTGCCTGGATGGCATGGAGAATAGGCAGCAAGGCACCGGGGGTGTCCTTTTCGCGCGCAAGCACGCTGTGGATCAAAGGCAGGTGAAGCGTCTCATCGGGCATAAACGTACCTCGGCATCTCGAACGCCACCGCCGCATAGCGGCCGCCGTCCGGAGTCTTGGCTTGGGCGTGCGGCCCACGTCACGGTCGCGTGGCACATCCGATCGCCATTCTCGCTCTCCGGCCAGGTGTCTTTGGCGCATCTGGTCCGGGGCATCCTCACAGCTTGCCACTCCCGGGGGTTGGCGATTGCACATGGACGACGAAACGTGTCCTGAAAGCGACTACTTGATAACTTGTCCCCGTGAATCGGCGTTGCCTGAACAACATAGACGATGCGCAAGTGCGGGTTTCCCCGCTGAACGGTCAATCACCTTTTTTCAGATGTCTTTGCGCAAGGCATTAGCAGCCAATGTAAATGCAGGCGAAGGCTGTCGCCGGCTGGGATAGTACAAATAGTAGCCTGAAAACGGCGGACACCAATCTTCCAGCACCCGCACCAGCCGGCCTTCTTGCAGGTACGGTTCAAACTCTTCTTCTGGCAGGTAGGCAACGCCCAGCCCGGCCACTGCCGCCTGCACGATATGAGTCGACGTGTTGAAAATCAGCTGGCCGTCAACTCGCACGTTCACCTGTTTGCCTCGCCGCTCAAAGTCCCAGACATAGAGCCCGCCTGATGTCTGCATGCGCTGGTTGATACAGCGATGGCTCATCAGGTCGCGCGGGGCCTTGGGAATGGCGTGGGCAGCGAAGTACGCTTGCGAAGCGACGACAGCCATCCGCAATGGAGGGCCTATCGGAACGGCAACCATGTCTTTGTCGATGGTGTCCCCCAGGCGCACACCAGCATCAAACCGATCCGCCACGATGTCTCGGAATCCATAACACACGTCAAATTCAACGTTTATATCCGGGTAGTCGTGCAGCAACCCGGTAAGTTTGGGTAGCAAGGTCGTGCGCAAGACATGATCACCGCAGGTGATGCGTACGGTGCCCGCGGGCTTATCGCGCATCTCCGTCAGCATATCCAGCTCCGCTTCTATTTCATCGAAGCGATTGCCTATCGCTTGCAGCAGCCGCTCACCAGCGATGGTCGGCGAAACGCTGCGAGTGGTCCGCGTCAATAACCGGATCTGCAAGCGTGCTTCCAGGCCATTGATTGCCTGGCTCAGTGCAGATTGTGTGACACCCAATGCCCCGGCAGCGCGTGTGAAGCTGCCTTCGCGCGCGACCGTGACGAAAGACAGCAGATCATTGAGATTTCTTTTGATCATGGCGAAACACATCTAAGCCTATTAATTAGCCTTACTTATAGCCTTGTTAAGCATTCATTAGCTAGTCGCGTGACTGTCCGTCGCTCACCATGTTCCCCATGAACAGGAATGAAAGCAGAACTGCGATGAGGGCGACCTGGCTTGGTTTGCTGGCTTCGATGCTCGTGCTCGGCAGCTACTCGACAATGAATGAAGCCGCATCGGCATCTTCGCTAACGGAGAACACTGGCATGTGGATGACCGTCGGGGAACAACGCTTCCCCATCACCCTGGCCAACAACGCAGCTGCCCGCGCGCTTGTCGCATCATTGCCACTGACGTTGGACATGAGTGATCTCAACTGCAATGAAAAGTACGCCGCCCTCCCCCAAGCACTACCTACCCAAGCGAGCAAGCCGGGAACGATCCACAGCGGCGATCTCATGCTGTATGGCCCGGACACCCTGGTCATCTTCTATACGAACTTCGTTTCAACCTACGCATACACGCGCCTGGGGCGTGTGGACGACCCCGCAAGACTGGCTCAGGCGCTGGGCCGGCGGGGTGTGCAAGTGATGTTTTCCCAGAATTGATTACTCCGCATCGATAGGATTTCCAATGAAAAAGATCATCGTTTTACTGACGCTGCTTGTCAGTTCACTGTCAGCAATAGGGGCCGATATGTCTAATGGCGCAGACAATTTTTATTCCAGCGACGAAGTGACCGTACAGAAGGTCAATTTTAAAAACCAATATCAGATGAACGTAGCCGGCAATCTGTTCATCCCGAAAAAACTCAATGGCAAGACAAGGAATCCGGCAATTGTCGTAGGCCACCCGATGGGCGCAGTGAAAGAACAGAGCGCCAATCTCTATGCCACGAAAATGGCAGAAAGAGGCTTCGTGACCCTTTCCCTGGACTTGTCATTCTGGGGCGAAAGCGAGGGGCAGCCGCGCAATGCAGTCTCGCCGGATATCTATGCCGAAGACTTCAGCGCAGCAGTGGACTTTCTCAGCGCCCAGCCTTTTGTCGATAAAGAGCGGATTGGCGCAATCGGCATCTGCGGCAGTGGCAGCTTTGTTATCAGTGCAGCCAAGATTGACCCGCGCATGAAAGCCATTGCAACGGTGAGCATGTATGACATGGGAGCCGTCAATCGCAACGGATTGAAGCACTCCCAAACGCTTGAACAGCGCCGGGCGATCATCGCGCAGGCCACACAGCAGCGTAATGTGGAGTTCGCAGGCGGTGAAACGCTTTACACCAGCGGTACGGTGCATCAGTTGGATGAAAGTACCCATCCTATCCAGCGTGAATTTTATGATTTTTACCGCACCCCGCGCGGCGAATTCACACCAGCCAGCTCCTCCAAAGACCTGACCACGCACCCGACGCTGACGAGCAACATCAAGTTCATGAATTTCTACCCGCTCAATGACATCGAGACCATTTCGCCTCATCCGATGTTATTCATTGCTGGCGCCGACGCGCACTCCAGGGAGTTCAGCGAGGAGGCTTACAAGCTCGCCGGTCAACCCAAGGAACTTGTCATCATTCCTGGGGCAGGCCATGTCGATCTTTATGATCGGGTCAACCTCATTCCGTTCGATAAGCTGACGAGCTTCTTCCAGAGCAATCTGAAGTGACAAAGGGACTAGTTTCTTCACGGAGTTCCAGGGGACACGGAAACAGGAACGCCGATTTGTCAGATATGTTCGTGCGAGCAAACCTACCTGACAAACCGGCGCAAATTGGGCCGCGTCAGACAGGCGTTTCGAGCGCGGTACTCATCGCCGTCAGCCGAGTAGTCAAGAGCGGTTCCGCCCCGGCAGCATCCGCGCCAGGGTATTGTCACGCACCCAGTAATGATGAAACAGACCCGCCGCCGCATGCAGGCCGATGAGCCAGTAGCCACTGCTGCCGAGCAATTCGTGCCAATACTTGAGCTGTTTGGCCAAATCGGGATCCACCGCCACGGGGGCCGGCAAGAAGAACCCGAAATACGGCATGGGCTTACCTCCGGCGGCCAGCATTAGCCAGGCCAGCACCGGTGTCGCGATCATCAAGCCATACAGGGCCGCATGCATCAGGTGGGAAACACCCGTCTGCCAGGCCGGCGGCGCGGGTGTGACCGGCGGGCGCGGTGTCAAGCGCCCGAACAGGCGGACCCAAACCAGTGCAAAAATGCTCAACCCGAAGAGCCCGTGCAACCCCAGGAACAGGCTTCGCCCGGTGCTGCCACGGGGCAACAGCCCCTTGATTTCAATGCAGGCATATACGCCGACGAACAGCGCCAGCATCAACCAGTGCAGGGTGATCGACAGTTTTCCATAACGGTTTACGGCAATATCGCGGGTCATAACGCGCCTCGTGAAAGTCTGACGAGCCGCCGACTCATTCGGCAGCCCCGATCCGATCGCTGGGAAGCGATGCTGCCAACCTGCGGGTAAAGTCTTAAGGCAGTCTGAAGACCGGCATTCCAAGACGCTTTTTTTACATTTAGACGTTGTACCAAGTGCGAACCCGCGATCACCTCCAGAGACTCATGGGAAGCATTCGCCAACCTCGCCCCAACTCTGCGCGCACTCACACGCCACGAACAACCAAAGCATCGCTATGCTCTACGGATAGATGCGTCCGGGAAGCGACCATCTGCTGCTTAATATCAAGGAGGATTCTATGATGCGGGAAGCAACCACCGGACTGGAAAAACAGATAGAGATCGCTACAAAACTACTCTCCCTGTCGGCAAAAATCGGATTGCTGATTGGCGGCACGTGCATCGTCAGTTATTTATTGAGCAACGGTCATTACCCACAAGGCGTATCCGTTGGAGACAGCTTGTTATTTCTGGTCACGGCGTTTTGCTTCGGGCTGGTTTGTGTTTACTTTTCAGTCTCCGTCACGGCTGTCGGGATATTACTTTCGCCGTTCTTCATACCCGTACTTAGAGGCTTCGTCTGGCTACATGGAAAAATCACCGATAAAAACCCCGTACTGGAATTCAAACGACCAAAAATAACCTTCCTCTCGGTATTTTTTGGAATATGCGGCGCGGTGACCATTTATTTCCTTACCCATAAAAGCCCCTTGGAACACATTCAGCTCATCCTTCTGCCCATTTTTCAGTACATCGTTTACTCCGCCTATCTGGAGCAGAACAAGAAAGTAAAAGCAGCGCAGCCATCGGTACCTGAAGTCGTCGATTCCGAGCATCCTGACCAGAATCCTCACGCCGAAATGAAACCCTTGAAGAGAACCAGGGCAGTGATCGTTGGGGTCATCCTCCTGACGCCCCTTCTCATGGGGGGCGTGACTTCGGACTTGCTGCAAGTGGCCATGAGCTTCGCGCAAATACGTATAGAAAGGGCAACGATTCTGGTGAAACCGCCTTACGCCAATCTATTGCCAGCCCCCAAGGATTCACCGCTGGAAAATTACAAAAAATTTGAAAATGCGACGGTGATTTTCCGAGGCGTAGGCAATTCGACACTCATTGAAATGCACGCCGATGAAACGGCGATCCGGTTGGAGATCCCGAATGACTCGATCATTATCGAGCGCCGTGTGAAGCCCCCTGCAAAAATGAGGAAAAATCCTGAGAAAACGGAAAGCTGATACCATCCGGAAAATTGACATGCTGAGCAGAACACCATGAATCGCCGCAAGAAAATAAACCAGATATTGAAGGCTAACGCCAAAAAAGCCAGTGCCAAGCTGGCACCCAAAAACAAGACTCAATACATCAGCAAAGCCGACCGACTGAAACTGGCGGCAGAAGCCAGCGACGCCCCCATCACGCCGCCGGAAAGCTGACCCCCGTCGCTGAAGCTCCATGCTCAGGCCGTTTTGCACGTTAACCAGGCGCTCCAGAAAAGACTGCTGAAGAACCGGGTAGCACTGCCGAATCCTGCATCATTCAACAGTTTTTGAACCGCTGCCTCGGAATGTGGAGGGTCGGCGCCTTGAAGAATCTTGCCAAGCTTGACCGTCACTTCTTCCGGGCTGGCGCCATGCTGTCGCCAGCGCTGCCCCCAGGCCGCGAGGAGTAACGGCTGACTGGCATACGCATATTGGTTCCCGGCGACAATCAGCGGCGCCCCCGGCTTTAGACGTGCCTGGATGGACCGTAATATTTTCGACTTGGCTTCATCCCCATCGAGATGATGGAGCACACCGATCAAGGTGGCAGCATCGTACGACCCGTTGGCTACCAGGTCTTCAACATGCCCAAGATGCATGGCGGTTCTTTCAAGCACGTTGTTTGCGGCTAATTGCTGCTTCGCGGCCTCCAGCATAGGCCCGGACGGATCGACGGCAGTGAAGCGCCAACTCGGCTCCAGCTTGGCCATTGCAATGATCTCTTGCGCCGTACCGCCGGCGCCCACCACCAGTATTTTCGCCGAGCCCACATTCCCAAGGGTCGCTGCCAGCATGCACGCCGCCAAGTCCTGGCAGGCGTCGTATCCAGCGAGCGCAATGCGGCTCTGCCGGCCGTACTCGTTGGCCCGTGAAGTATCAAATTTTTCCGCTGAATTTAACGAGGATGATTTCAAGGCGCAGTTCTCCGTGTGCTGAAATCAAGCTACACCGCGCTTATGGATAATAAAAATTCATTAATCTTATGCGTAGCATTCCCATAAGGAATATCGTTTTCCATCGGCAGAATTTTGCGCGGTCAGCCAATTGCGGCTTGCGATAAACATATGGAAATACGAATATGCTTTTTTCCATATGTTCTGGACCGGATTGGAGCTGTGTAATGACTGAATTCTCCAGCGAAACCCCGCATAACTTCCCAAATCTTGACCTGTTACTTTTCGACGTACCAACAGCGGAAAAACTCGCAAAGAACGCAGCCCCCGAACATAAACCGCGCATACTTTTGCTGTACGGATCAACCCGCGAACGCTCTTTCAGTCAGTTGCTGACCCGCGAAGCGGCGCGTCTGTTGGAGCTCATGGGCGCCGAAACCGCTATCTTCGACCCGTCCGGGTTGCCACTGCCGGACGATGCGCCCGTCGATCACCCCAAGGTGCAGGAACTGCGCGACTTGGTGATGTGGTCGGAGGGCCAGGTCTGGTGCTCGCCGGAACGCCACGGCTCGATGTCGGCGGTGTTCAAGGCGCAGATCGACTGGATCCCGCTCGCACTGGGCGCGGTTCGTCCTTCCCAAGGCAAGACATTGGCGGTGATGCAGGTATGTGGCGGCTCGCAATCCTTCAACACAGTAAACCAACTCCGCGTGCTGGGTCGCTGGATGCGCATGGTCACGATCCCCAATCAATCCTCCGTCCCCAAAGCCTTCCTTGAGTTCGACGAAGCCGGGCGCATGAAGCCCTCGTCCTATTACGACCGGGTCGTCGATGTCATGGAGGAACTGATGAAGTTCACCTTGCTGGTGCGCGGCAGAGAAACCTATTTGGTCGACCGCTACTCCGAGCGCAAGGAAAGCGCCGAAGCGCTATCCAAACGCGTTAACCAGAGGTCTATCTAGGTGCCGCGATAGTAATAGGTCTTCGGTGTGATGTAGGACTTTAACGAATGTTGGCTCATGGCTTGAAATCTGACATTGATTCAAGCAGCCACCCGCTCAATCAAGAACAGGCCGCAGGAAACTACGCTCATAACTCAGAATGAATCGTTGTTCCGTCGCCTGGGTCACCAATTCAACGCACGCTGGATCCTGTTCGGCTTTCCTTCGATAGTTTTCGTAGTCGGCCAGGCTGGAAAAGCTGAACAGGCAGTAGGCGATATTGTTGGCGCCTTCGGCGGGAAGAAAGTAGCCATGATGGACGCCCCCCATTCGGGTCACCACTTCAATCCATTGGCGCGAGTAGCTCTCGAAAGCTGGGATCTGGTAGGGGTCAATGACGTACCTGACATGGCAAGTAATCACGGGCTCAATCCTTTGAAAACTGGAAAAAACGGATTCTACACAGGATACGAGGCATGTCGTCGATGATTGCCATTAGCCGAACAACTTTGCTGCTCTCTCCATCTCATCACCCAGGATCGAAACACCATGGATGAACGCCAAGCAACCATCAAGAACAAGATCCACGCCGTGGTGACGAGCAGCGAATCCGACGAGATCACCTATCGATCAGAGTGGCTCGGTTACCTGCCCTTCCCGGTTTTTCATTGGATTGAATACCAGGGCGAAAGCTTTTCCAGCGACTTCCCCTTTGATTGGTCCCTTGAGGATCTGGTGAGTCTTGAGCGCACAGGGTTCTTGGAAACACTGGAAGCTTATGAAAACCCGGAAGACAGTTTTGATCGGGATATCAGGTATCGCGTTCATGTTGGGTGTGCGCCTCGATAGCTTCTGAACGAAGAGGCGTCATCGCTGGGTAGCGTTATTGCGCTGAACGAAGCAAGCAACGCAACAGTCGGAGCAACAGGACCCTCGGCAAAGAAACCTGGCTCATGCCCCTACGATCCGCTGCCCTCGCTACGTTGTTCTCTTTGTCTGCCTGCGCAACTGCCGCAGTGCCTGAACCGCTGCGCCTGGAAAGCCTGAAACGCTGCGGCGACCTGCTGCAAAGCCAGCACCAGGACTGGTGCCTGACCGTACGCGGACTGGGCAACGCAACGCCACAACTGAAACTGGGCGCAAAGGTGATACCCGCAGACAAGGTCCAGCGCGAAGGGGAAAACCTGCGCTTGCGCCTGGACAGCGCCGACTACCAGAGCGGCCCGCTCTGGCTGCAGGACGGCCCACGCGCCAGCAATGCCGCCTGGCTGACCTTGCGCAACAGTCACGTACTGGCCGCCGGAACGGACGAAGTAGCGAAGAACATGGATGGCCTGACCACCTATGTCGACTTGGTCAGCGTGCTGATCGAAGAAGACCGTGATGGCCGCCAGGAAGCCGAGCGCCTGGCCCGCAAGTACGGGGCAACGGTGGTCGGCAGCATCGCGCCGCTGAACCTGTACCAACTTCACCTGCCGGCCAAGGACTTGGTGCAGCGTGACGCCCTGGTGCTGCGCCTGGGCAGCGAGACCAGCGTGGACGCCGTGGTCATCGAAGAGTCCTCGGCCGAAGAAACCGAGCAAGCCGCAGTCCATCCTGAAGAACCGAAGAAGCCAGCCCTGGACTCCGATGAGTGGGCCGCGAATCGCTTTCTCGACGCGGTGAATTATTACCAACGACGCATCCCCGGACGACAGCCGCCCATCCAGCCGCAACCGGTGCGCATCGGCCTGATCGAGCGCGATGTGGATTTCGACACGACGGACTTTGCAGACTACCTCGGCGCCTGCTCACCACCACGCACCTGCGTCTACGCCCGCGACGCAGATAAACCGGACAACCACGGCACAACCGTCGCCGGCATTCTCGCAGCACGCTGGGACGACAGCGGCAACACTGGTTTTCTCCGCGGGCTGGACAAAACCAGCGGTGGCTTCGAGGTCATCGTCGAACGTAATTCCGATGCCGGGATCACCGCCAACGTCGCTGCCTCGGTCAACCTCGTGGAGGACGGTGTACGCGTACTCAATTGGAGCTGGGGCATCCACCGCGTCGGCGCGAAAGACATCAAAGGCGATGACATCGACTCGCTGCTGCGCTCGGGCATCGCCATGGGCGGGTACGAGGAGTTGCTGGAGGAGTTTTTCCTCTGGCTGCGCAAGGAACATCCCGACGTCATCGTGGTGAACTCCGCCGGCAATGGCGCTTCGTTCTCGGGCAGCGATGAATACCGCCTGCCCTCCTCCTTCATCACCGAGCAATTGCTGGTGGTCGGCGGGCACCAGCGCAGCGAGCACACCGGCGTCGCCGTCGACGACCCGGCCTACGCGGTCAAACGCAGCTCCTCGAACATCGACATGCGCGTCGACATCACCGCCGCCGCATGCGCACATGCCTCGACGACCAACGCAGGCCAGCAAGGCGCAGTGCATTGCGGCACGTCCTACGCCACGCCCATGGTCGCGGGGCTGCTGGCGGCAATGCTGTCCATCAACCCGCAACTGCAACCCGAGCAACTGCGCATGCTGCTACGCCGCAGCGCCATGACCATCGGCGACAATCACGACTTCGAACAGATGGACGCCGAAGACCTCACCGCCCCCATTCTGCCGTCGGAGCGCCGCTACCAACTCAACGACAAAGACGTCGGCCGCTCGGCGCGGCTGGACATGCAAAAGGCCCTGGACCTGGCCGCACAAAGCCGCGACCGCGTGCGTTGAAAGTCAAGGTCACGTCTAACTCAAGACGATGTCTGCCTTGCGCGGGCAAAACCACCCATGCATCAGCCCCGCCTGGAAGAACTGTACCGGAGCCTCGAACCCAGCGCTCTCGATGAGACCGGCGACCTGCTGTGTCGGCAGGATAGCCACGTCTCGGGCGTAGGCGGCACGAGCTCTCACCAGCATTTCCGGCTGTACACCTGCAGAGGACATCAGCGTCATCCAGTTGCGCAGTAGCGCCTCATAGGCAGGTGATTCGGTATCAGCGGCGAGGTCGGCGTTTGCCAGTATTCCACCCGGCTTAAGCCGGCGGGCGATCTCGTGGAAGAAAGTTATACGGGCTTGTGGCTCGAGCAAAAACTGAGACACCAGAAAACAGGTAGCGCCGTCGTGGTCAGGCTCGGCAGGCAGCGCGTCAAGGTAACCATGGTGAAAGCTGCAACGCGAAAGGAAGCCTTCTTGTACCGCTTTCTGTCGGCAGATATCGAGCATGGCGTCCGAAGGATCAACGGCGGTGAAATGCCAGCCGGGGTTCTGCTTGGCCAGGTGGGTCAGTTCCGCACCAGTGCCCACACCGACACAGAGTATCCGGGCATTCTCCGGTAAGTCAGCGAACACCGCGTCGAGCAGGGTGTACAGGGCGTCACGAATGGGCGCCATTCCCGCCCACTGCTTATCGTAGCTGGCGGCCTGCTGATCGAATAAGGCCTTGAGTTCTTCATTGCGCATGGAGAGCACCTTCCTTTGCGTCGTGACGGGATGAAGCCGCGATGGATGTGGCTACTCTTTCAGTATCCCATGGCTGTCAAGCCCCACCGGTTGTGTGGCATGAATCGCCAGTCATAGGACCAGTCGGTAGGTGGACTGCACCAGCCCCGAAGGAAAGCTGCGGCTGGATACCAGTTTCAAATCCACATCCCGCTCAAGCCCGCCAAACAACGGCCGCCCCGAGCCGATCAATACAGGAACGGTGGTGATCACCATATCGGTGACCAACCCATCGCGCAGGAACGACTGCACCACCCGCCCACCATCCACATAGACGCGCTGCACGCCTTGACTCTCCAGCTCAGCCATCAAATCCTTGGGGGCCAGATCGGAGAAACGCAGCTTGCCCTCCAACGCCTCGGGCACTGGCGAATCGGCTAGCTGTTCGGACAGCACTATCACGGGCCGGTCGTAGAACCAGGTGTCGAAGGTCCGCACCTTTTCATAGCTCCCACGCCCCATCACGATCACGTCCTTGTCGGCGATGAAGGCTGAATAGCCGTGGTCTTCGGATGGGTCATCACGTTGTAGAAGCCAGTCGATGTCACCGTCGGGGCGAGCGATGAAGCCATCCAGGCTGGTGGCGATGAAGACGTGGGCGGTGGGCATTTTTGAGGGTTCCTTGTTGTTTTACTTGAGCACCAATGCAAGACCATCAACGCCGATTATGGAAGTGAAAGTAGCGGCCGCATTCGCGAACGCCACTTTCATCACGTATCAGTCAGGCGTTCTTAGCGCGTGCCTCCATGGGCCTTTTCGGCGTTGAAACCATCGAAGTTATCGAAGACACCCATGAAGCCGGGAACGGTCAACGCTCGCGCCCAGTCGCGCTGGAGTTCGCAGTACATCTGCACGCGGCTGATGAGCTTCGCGCCCGCCTGTTCCATTCGGCGCAACGCCGCCTCGTGCGCGGCCAGTGACGTGCCGCCGACCGCATCGACCGGCACATAGACTTCATAACCTTCCTGAATCGCGTCGAGTACCGGGAACGTCAGGCATGCTTCGGTCCAGAGCGCAGTCATGATGAGCTTCCTGCGGCCGATCGCTTTGACCGCCTGCTTGAACTCTGTGTCTTCCCAGCTGTTGATCGAGGTGCGGTCATAGGTTGGCAGATGGCCGAGCACGTCCTGCAGCTCCTGGATCGGTGGTTTGTTGCGGCCGGTCGCGACGTTGACGGTCGAGTGAATAATCGGAAGATTATAATTGACCGCCGCCTTGGCGACGCTCGTTATGTTGAAGACGAGCTCGTCACGGGACATCGAGCGAATCGAGGAGACCTGGATCGGCTGGTAGTCGATGATGATCAATGCCGAGTTCTCGGGGGACAGGAGTTGGTCGGTCTGCGGGTTGCGGATATTCTCGCTTGCCATTGGCAAATCCTTTTATGGGTAATCCACGCTTGTGGGAGAAATGATTTTCCGGGAGACATGCACCAGCGGCGACGTTGCCCGGAAGCAGCATTGTGCTGTTCCCCTATTCGGTGCAGTAGTAGCATTGCGAGGCGAGCTGTGTCGCAAAATGGGGAACGCTGGAATGGACATTGAAGAGCTGCAGACCTTCGTCGAAGTGGCTGATGCGGGGGGCATTTCACCTGCCGCGCTTCGGCTTGGCGTGTCCAAATCGATCGTCAGTCGCAGGCTCGTTCGGCTTGAAACGGAACTTGGCGTCCAGTTGCTTGCACGATCCACACGCGGGGCGGCTCTCACAGAAGCCGGGGCTACGTTCCGCGACTACGCCGCCAGAGTCTGCGCCGAGATCGACATAGCCAAGGAAACGATCCTGCCCGCCGGAGCCCTTCGTGGCCGTTTGCGAGTCGCCGTACCACTCTCTTTCGGCCCGACGCATTTCGCGCCCGTGCTCGCGGAAATGGCACGACGCCACCCCCAGCTTCATATCCAGACCTGCTACAGCGATCGTTTCGTTGACCTCATCACGGAGGGTTACGATTGTGCGATACGGGTTGGCTACCTTCAGGACTCCAACTTGATCGCAAGGCGCATCGGCCCGATCTATGGGAAGCTCCTCGCCAGTCCGGACTACATCAAGGCGCACGGATCACCTGAGACGCCGGAGGAGATTGTCGCCCATCAGGCCCTGATGCAGAGCACCGAAGCCTGGCAATTCATGGATGGGGACAAGATCATCACGGTTCGTCCGCAGGGCCGCTTCAAAGCCGACAACGGCATCGCGTTAGTCGCTGCGGCAACAGCAGGCCTTGGGATCGCTTACCTGCCCGATTGCCTCACCTTTGAACATGTGGCCTCGGGGGCACTGGTGCCGATCATGACGCGTCATCCACCGCCCCCGGCAGGTGCCTATGTCATTCGCCCGTCAGGCCAGCATCCCGCACGCAAGATACGGGTCCTCACCGAACTCCTGATCGAGTACTTCGGCGACTCTCCACACCTTGCGGCGCTGCCGCCGGTCTGAGGCATGACAGCGACCACAATGCTCGTCGTGACTCGACTCATCGAACAACCCGGTTCGTTGCATCAATGAGGTCTGCCTTGGCTCCGGCAGCGAAGGCGCTGAAGCGGGCATCCATGGCAATCGCGGCAGGCAGAAATCGGCCATGTGCAATCAGTAAATTGACAGATTGTCGGTCATCTTCACATTCGTATAGAGACAAACGCTACCAAAGCCCAAGCGCGTCGCCCGCGCCTCGCAAAATTTAATGAGTGCTTTGCCGATCCCTTTCCCACGACCTTCTTTGGACACGGCTACATTTTCGAGAAACATCTGCTGACCCACAGGAAAGAAGACGATGAAGCCTCGCAATTCGTCTTGTTCTCCGACTGAAAGGTGCACAAAACCGGCTGCGATCTGAGCACCGAAATCCGCTAACATCGGTGCAGGCTTTCGTCCTATTACCGAAACATACTGGGCATACGCTTTCTCGGCACAAGCACGCACTGCTACTTCATCGTCTGCAACTGCTTGGCGGATCATTTGTGTTTCGCCCATGGTAAATCCTGACGAATGTCTGTGTGATGTCGGCTCGGGAAGACAGTAAAGGCACCCGACCGACGCTGCGATATGATCGTTTGTGGTCGCAGATTAACCCGCGCAGACCGCTCTGCGGTATAGGCAAGCTCTTTGATGTGCGCCTATAGAGTGATCCGTAGCGAAGGCAGTTCGTAAGGTCACCAAAGTCGATTGCAGTCACTTGTGACTGGCAGCAATCGGCCAAAAACTGGCGCTCAGCAACATCAATGTAAGGGTCTGTCCCCCTTAGCGACAACACAGACAACCGCTGACCACCGGCTGATCAGGGTCATTCTCAAGAAATGTAACCACGACTTCCATGCCCGTCCGAGGCGGCCCCATCTCACAACTCCAATCGGCGGTTCCCTTCAGCCAACAATGACTCTTGTCGTCAAATCTATCTTCGCGGTCCCAGGGGAACTTGACCTTGATCCGCCCGAAGCGCCGATCGCTCTGGATCCCCTCGCCTTCCAAAGCGACGACTACAGCGGTCTGGAGGCTTGGTACCTGAGGCTTCTTGTGAGCCAACGGCGGACGATAGGAAACATTCCACGGAAGAACGACAAAGCGGTTGCGGTAACCCTGATGAAAGTCATCGTCGTTCCCAGTGTTGTCACTGGCGACGTCCTCACCCAACACCTGTGGTTGCCGACCTTCGTGGATGACCTGGGTCAGTAGCCATAGAGTGTTCCACTCTTGGCGCGGATGGCCTGAGATTTCCAGCACGTGGCCGCTGACTAACCGAGTCTGGTCACTTTGCCCCTCGGCTTGTCGATAGGCCACATGGCGGCGCTCCATAGTCCGAAGGCGTATCTGCTTGCCGTGCTCATGACCGGTGAAACGCTCCGGTCTGTCATCTTTCTCATTGTCCAGATATTGCTCGAAATCATGATTGCGCTGCGAGATACGACTGGTGAGCTGTCCCAAACGCAGGTTGATGCGCTTGATCAATGGCTCGTCGGCCACCCTATCGCTCTCATGCCCATAAGCAGTGGGTTGGCCAATACTGGGAAAAGCCGACTGATCATCGCCAAAGACCAGCACGTGACCTTGAGCGCTGTGCTGGAAGTGAAAGTGGATACCCTCTTCTTCGCACAAGCGCTGAATGAAGTGCAAATCCGTTTCGTCGTACTGGGTACAGTAGTCACGCTCGGGGTAGGTCGCCCCCAGATGAAACCGATAGGCGTCGCCCAGAATGCCGTGCTCTTCCAGTACCAAGGCGACGATTTTCGGCACCGAGAACTGTTGATAGATCCTCTGGCTGATGCGATGGCGCAAGTAGGACAGGTGCGGTACGAGGGCCAGCCTGTAGCGCGTCAAACGCTCACCGTTACTGCTTTGAGCGATGTGGTAGACCCGTCCATGAATGCCGTTGCCCTTCGCGTCGAAGGTCAGAAAAGCCTCTACGTCGAAGAGGTTTTCGAGATCCAGGTCAGGCCGCTCGCTAACAAATTCCACGTTGAAGAGGTAAGGCCTGCTGATCGCCTCTTCTCCAGTGAATGCGAGCACTTGAAAATCGTGCTCAAAACCGTCGATGGTCAAACTGAAGTGCGTTTGATTGGCTGGGCTGAACATCCGCTGTTCTCTTCTTACATAAGGCGGCGCAATGGACCGGAAGACCCTGAGTAATACTGGGTTGATGGATTAACAGGTACTCACCCACCCGCCCAGCATCCCTGTATATCGGCGTTTGCGTCTTACTTTCCAGACATGCAAATCAAGTCAGATCAGACACCACTCTTCACTTTGGTCCAGATCCGCGTGCGGATCCGCTCCAACTTCAATGGCAGTGGCTCAAGAGGAATAAGTGTTGCGACCGTTTTTTTGTCTGGATAAATCCAAGGATTGTCTCGCAGCTTCTGCTCGACAAACTCGGCGGCATCCTTATTGGCGTTAGGGTATAGCGTGTGGTTTGAGGTCTTGGCGATAACTTCTGGTCGCATCATATAATTAATGAACGTCATGCCTTCCTTGGGATGGGGAGCATCTTTCAGCAAAACCAGATTCTCCGACCAGGACAGCGCTCCTTCGCGAGGCAGGCTGTAGGCGATCTTGCGCCCCGTGTTGGTCTTCTCGTTGATGGCCTGTGCCGCAAGGGCACCATTGGCCCATCCCACAACTGCACAAATATTGCCGTCAGCCAGGTCGGCGTCGATTCTGGATGAGTCGAAATATAGGACATAAGGACGGATTTTCAACAGCAAGGCCTGGACTTTCTGGTAATCCTCCGGGTTCTTACTATTGCTAGGGAGTCCAAGGTAATTCAAGGCAATGGAAATGATCTCACTTGGAGAGTCAAGCATTGCCACACCACATGACTGGAGCTTGCTAATGTTTTCTTCTTTGAAGATCAGGTCCCAACTATTCACCGGCGCACTATCACCCAATGCCACCCTGACTTTGTCAACGTCATAACCAATGCCGGTAGTGCCCCATAGATAAGGTACGGCGTAGCGGTTACCAGGGTCATTGACCGCGAGCTGGGCCAAGAGCTCAGGATCAATATGTGAAAAGTTACTCAGTTGACTACGATCCAACGGCTGAAGGACTCCCGCCTGGATCAGGCTGGGCAACACATTGGAGGTCGCCACAACCACGTCATAACCGGTGCGCCCAGCCATGACCTTGCTCTGCATGATTTCGGCGCTGTCGAACGCATCCATATGCACGCTCGTACCAGTTTCCTGTTCAAACTCCTTTGGCGTCTCCGGCGCAAGCAACCCGAACCAGTTATACAGATACATCCCGGGCTCTACAGCCGCTACTGATGTGCTTATCCCTGCACAGAGAAGCGAGGCGGAAAAAATGGTTCGCAAATGTGACTTTCTCATGCAACATCCTTGTCAAGACGATATGCCCTCATGGCCATCGTTAACCCTGGCAGTGAATATACCGGGTGTTACCGAATAGTAAATACCTACGAATACTTACCTTTGACCTGCGAATCCCTAACCCTAAAGGGGTAGAAAATGCCGTTTGACCTCCACAGCCTGGCTTGGCATCGATCGATTGGAAAGCTGATCATGCAGCTGAATCGTCCAGATTTCTGGAGTTCACTTGTTCGCACATTAAATGAGTATGTACAGATCGATAATTGGGTTGTATTGATTTTCAGCAATCAACACGTGCAGGTCGTTAGCCTTCCTGAGATAGCAGACGCGGAAGAAGTCGACGCATTCATTCATCGCTATGTGAAAGGTCTTTACTTGCTGGATCCGTTCTATATAGCCAATCGGGAAAATCCACAGAGTGGTTTCTTCCATCTATTGGATATTGCACCGGCATACTTTCTTGAAACCGAGTACTACCACAAGTATTTTGCACAATACATTTCCATGGATGAGGCACAGTACAATGTCCAGCTCGACCCCGACAGAACGTTGTGCATTTCCATCGGCAGCAAAGTTCGCTTTAGCCAAGAACAAATAACCATGCTTGACATCATCAAGCCGTGGGTGACTGCATTAATGCATCAGCGCATGGGCTATGAAGTTGACGTAGAGAAAACTCCGGCTGAACCGCCTCTGTGGCCGGAAACGGTCAATCAGCTTGGCACCCAAATAACAGCACGCGAGAGTGATGTACTCCGTTTATTGCTCAGCGGCTTCTCCAATAAAGAGATAGCCGGAAAGCTGTCCCTCTCGGCGGAGACCATAAAAGTTCACCGCCGCAACATTTACGCAAAATTAAATATCAAGTCACAATCTGAGCTCTTTGCTCGATTCTTCATGCCCAAACAGAATATTCCCGCTACCCATTGAAGTCAGGGCAGCGAGCTGATTTGCGCGGTCATGCGCCTGCAAGCATCAAGTCCAGATTCTGCACCGCCGCGCCAGCGGCGCCCTTCCCAAGATTGTCAAACACCGCAGCCAGCAAAACCTGCCCGGTCTCATCATTCTCAAACACCGACAATCGCAAATCATCGGTTCCGTTAAGCGCTTGAGGATCAAGGGACGTCATCTCCTTGGATTCCTGCATCGACATCACCTGTACATGGTGCGCATCGGCGTAGTGCTGCATCAAACATCCATGCAACTGCACCGCGCTCACGCCTGGCGCCAGCAATCGGGTTTGCAAGGGAATGGTCAGCACGATCCCCTGCCGAAAAGCGCCATAGGCCGGCACGAACATCGGCCGCTCCGTCAGCCCGCTTTGCTGCTGAATCTCCGGAATATGCTTGTGTGCCAGCCCCAGCCCATAGACCTGAAACGCCGACGCCTGTGCTGCGCCTGCGCCCTCATGCTCTTGCACGCCGACGCGTCCTTTTCCGGAATAACCCGACACTGCATGAATGTTCAGCGGGTAATCCCTGGGCACTAATCCGGCCTCCAGCAATGGACGCAGCAACCCGATCGCCCCCGTTGGGTAGCAACCGGGATTGCTGACCCGGCGCGCAGCGGCGATGCGTTGGGCCTGTTGCGGGTTCATCTCTGCGAATCCATAGGTCCAGTCTGGATGGGTGCGGTGCGCCGAGCTCGCATCGATCACCCGAACGGCGGAGTTTTCGATGGTCGCTACCGCGTCGCGTGCGGCTTGGTCGGGCAAGCAGAGAATCGCGATGTCGCAGTGGTTGATGGCTTCGGCGCGACGTTGCGGATCCTTGCGATGTTCAGGGCTGAGGGTGAAAAGCCGCAGATCGCTGCGCTCGCGCAGACGTTGATGGATTTGCAGCCCGGTGGTGCCTTGGTCGCCATCGATGAATACAAGGGGACTTGCCATGGAATGCTCTCGGACATTGGAAATCAGGAGCCCAATCTTCAGCGAGGCTCTAAGATAGGAAAAGTTGAATTTATAAACGATGAAATTCAGTTTTTCTGAACAAGGAATCCCTCATGCGCGAAATCAGCCTCGACCGTCTGCGCACCTTGGTAGCGATTGCCGACCTGGGGTCGTTTGCCGAGGCCGCCCGTGCGCTGCACCTTGCACCACCCACCGTCAGTCTGCATATCGCCGACCTGGAGGCGCGCGTGGGCGGCAAGCTGTTGTCGCGCACCCGCGGGCGCGTTCAGCCTTCAGCGATAGGGAACACATTGGTGGAACGCGCGCGGCGCCTATTGGCGGACGCAGAGCAGGCGCTTGAAGACGTTGAACGTCAGGTTCAAGGGTTGGCCGGGCGTGTGCGGTTAGGCGCCTCCACAGGGGCCATCGCACAGTTGCTGCCGCATGCGTTGGAGACATTGAGCCAACGCCACCCCGCTATCGATGTACAAGTCGCGGTGCTCACCTCCCAGGAAACCTTGAAGAAACTTGCCGAGGGCTCTTTGGAGGTTGGTTTGGTTGCGCTGCCGCAGTCTCCGGTGAAGGGCTTGCGGATCGAGCCGTGGCGACGGGATCCGGTCATGGCGTTCCTGCCGGCTCGCTGGGAGTCCCCGGAGGTTGTGACCCCCGCTTGGCTGGCCGCTCAGCCGTTGATTTTGAACGACACCACCACGCGTCTTTCGCGCTTGACGGCGGAGTGGTTCGCCAGTGATGGGCAACCGCCTGCGCCGCGTATCCAACTGAACTACAACGACGCGATCAAAAGTCTGGTGGCGGCAGGATATGGTGCGACGTTGTTGCCCCATGAGGCGGCCACGCCATTGCTCGATAACAGGATCGTCATGCGGCCACTAAAGCCCTTATTGTGGCGTCAACTGGGTATCGCCCACCGCAGTCAGGAGATCGAACGGCCTACGCAACATGTGCTGGATGTGTTGTGGGAGTTGAGTGCGGAGTGATTATGTCTGGGCATGAGGTATTCTGCGCGGCGTAAAACACGATCCAGGCCTGCGACGTGCAACCGATTGTCACGTCCCCTTGATCGATCTAAAAGCGGCGCACCAGGAGATCTGCATGTTGTTTGGACATCGCTTCGAGCGCACCGCCCAGGATGACCTGCACATCCACTCGCGCAACCGGGTGCAGAGCGCCTTCGTGCTGCTGACAGGCGCGCTTGCCTTCATCTTGCCGGTGGCGTTCGCCGTATTTGTGATCGCTGATGGGGGCACGCCGCTGATTGATGTCGATCCAATGTCCTCACTGCTGATCGTGCTCGGGTTGCTGCTGATTCCCGCACTCGGCCTGCTCCTGATGGTGTACACCGGCATCCACGAGACCTTGCTGTTATCGCGACGCGACGGTGAAGGCAAGCGCCGCACCCGAAACTTTTTTGGGCGTCGCGAGCGTGTGCATTCGGTGTTCAGAATCGATACCCCCAAATGCCTCGAGCTTCGCCGCCGCCAAGATGCCGAACCGGCCTACACCCAACTGTGGCTGGTGATGCGCGATGGCAGCGAGCACCGCCTGACGACCGACAACGTTCCGGTGGTGCCAGGAAGTCAACGCACCGACGTGTGGTTGCGTGAGCTGGCCGACTACCTGAACGTGGCAGTGCCCACCGAAGTCGTGGTGGGCTCGGCGGCGGGTGTGAAGAAGGCAATCTACAGGCCTGCTCCAGCCCCAACCAGCGGTAAAACGGTGAGGGAAGCCAGGCAGCGCAAAGCCAAGGGGCTCACGCGTTCCCATGAATCCACCGAAAAACTCGGCACGCCCGCACGCGCCCTGCTCCTTCTAATGGGTGTTTTCCTGGCACTATTGGAGCTGAGTCGCGTCATCGCATTGGTGCCCGCTCTGTTTGCCGGGCGGCTGCGTGTCGGCGGTCGAACGGGCACGACAACCTTCTACTGGGCCGAGCAACCGCTCACCTTCTCATTCAACCTGCTGGTGGGCATGGCCGAGGTGTTGATCCTCGGATTCATCGCCTGGGGTTGTCTGCGCATGGCGATCCGGGGCCGGATGAGTTCCCATCCCTGAGAGTAGTCAATTCGACAGCGGCGCCACAGAACCCTCAAAGCCACCTTTAAATGGCAGAATCTCCTTAATTGATCGTTCTGGAGACCACCATGCTTCGCGTGTTTGAACAAAGACTCGACCCCTTCCCACCCGACGAGGTACCGCCGCCCCCCGAAGGCCTGGCGCGGTTTCTGTGGGCGTGCACACGGGGCGCCCGCGGCTACATCCTTGCGTTTGCGCTGCTCAGCGCCGGTGTGTCGATCTACGAAGCCTGGCTGTTTTCCTTCCTCGGTCAGGTCGTGGATCTGCTCTCGACCTGGCAAGCCGGTGGTGAGGCGGCGGCGCAGGAAAGTCGCGTGCTATGGGGCATGGGCATCGTCATGGTGGCGAGCATCGGGCTGGTGGCATTGCGGACCATGGTGCAGCACCAGGTATTGGCGATCAATCTGCCGTTGCGGCTGCGTTGGGACTTTCACCGCCTGATGCTGCGCCAAAGCCTGTCGTTTTTTTCCGATGAGTTCTCCGGCCGGGTCACCACCAAGGTGATGCAGACTGCGCTGGCCGTGCGCGACGTGCTGTTCACTCTGATCGAGATCGCACCCGGCATCGGCGTGTATTTCATTGCGATCATCGCATTGGCCGGCGGCTTCGCCCTGAAACTGATGCTGCCTTTCGTGGCCTGGATCGTGTTGTTCGGGCTGGCCATGCTCTACTTCGTGCCCCGCTTGGGCAAAGTCGGACAGGAACAGGCCCATGCGCGCTCCTCGATGACCGGACGGATCTCCGACGCCTACACCAACATCACCACCGTGAAGCTGTTCTCCCACTCCAACCGTGAAGCGCACTTCGCGCGCGCGGCCATGGAGGACTTCAAGCAGACCGGCTTTCGCCAGATGCGCCTGGTCAGCCAATTCGAAATCGTCAACCAGGCGTTGGTGGTGGGCTTGATCATGGCTGCAGGCGGTTATGCACTGTGGCTGTGGCACCAGGGTGACGTCGGCGCCGGTGCCGTGGCGGCGATTACCGCCATGGCGTTGCGTATCAACGGCATGTCGCATTGGATCATGTGGCAAATGACCTCGCTGTTCGAGAGCATCGGCACCTTGCAGGACGGCATGGCCACCCTGACCCGCGGCCCCAAGGTGCAGGATGCGCCGGACGCCGCGGTGCTGGCGACCACTGGCGGAGCGGTCACCTTCGACAAGGTGAGCTTCAACTACAACGGTGAACGCCAGGTGCTCGATGGCTTGAGCCTGAACATTCGCCCGGGCGAGAAAATCGGCCTGGTAGGCCGCTCCGGCGCGGGCAAATCCACGCTCATCAACTTGCTGCTGCGTTTCTATGATGTCGACAGCGGGCAGATTCGCATTGACGGGCAAGACATTGCCCACGTGACGCAGGACAGCCTGCGCAGCGCCATCGGCATGGTCACCCAGGATACCTCCCTGCTGCACCGCTCCATTCGCGACAACATCGCCTATGGCCGACCCGATGCCAGCGACGCACAAATCCGCCGAGCCGCGGCCAATGCCCAGGCCGATGAGTTCATCAGCCAACTGAGCGACCGCCAGGGTCATAGCGGCTACGACACCTTGGTGGGCGAGCGCGGCATCAAGCTTTCGGGCGGCCAGCGCCAGCGCATCGCGATTGCTCGTGTGATGCTCAAGAACGCCCCGATCCTGCTCCTCGACGAGGCGACCAGTGCGCTGGATTCGGAAGTCGAAGTGGCCATCCAGGAAAGCCTCGATGAAATGATGCAGGGTAAAACTGTCATCGCCATTGCTCATCGACTGTCGACGATTGCGGCGATGGATCGACTGATTGTCATGGATGATGGACGCATCATTGAACAGGGTACCCACGCTGAATTGCTCGCCAAGAACGGTATTTATGCGCGGCTGTGGCACCATCAGAGTGGCGGATTCCTGGGTGAGGACCGGGGGGTGACGGAGGACATGGATCAGGTATGAGCGCTGAGCGCTTGGGGATGATCTGCAAGCGGGTGTTTTGGGTCGGAAGCTGCTCTGCTTCCGACCCGATTTATCTTGGAAAAATGGGGTCTATCCCACGCCAGTTACGAACGTCTATCTAGGGTCGATGACATCCAGCGCCCGGTTTGCCAATAGCTGACCCAGCTCGATCAACTGCTGCAGCCCTAGTGCAACATGCCGTCGAGAATCCTCCAGGTCGAACGCCAAATCGCCGGCCATGGCATTGGCGGAGGCCAAGGTTTCGCTGAGATTGGCCAACAGGCTTTCAGCATCGACATCCTCCACGACGGTGAATAGCTGCTCCGGAGGTGGCTTCTTGTCAGGCTGGGCGGGCTTGGGGTTCAGATAGGAATCGATAACGCGTTCGGCGTTGGCGTCGGCTGCGATGTCCAGGTGCAGCGGTGGAACGGGTGGGTCGGGGATGAGTTTGTCCATATGGACCTCCTAACGTCAGTCGGATCCGCCACTGTTCGCGACTAAACGAAATGGGGTGGCGGCTGTGCGCAGGTTAGTCGACCGGGACGTTAGGAAACCGGCGCACCCGAAAGTGCCCTGCGCACAGCCACCATAAAATCAGCGAGAAAACCGTAGCCTGACTTCAAGGAGACCTTGCGCCTAACGAAATACCGAGCGACTAAACCCGACCGCTGAATTGGCAGCGGTGGACAAAGACTAGGCACCGGAATCAGCAGGCGCAAGAGGCTGGAATTTTCTAGGAAATGTCCTGCAAGTCAATGGGGAATATTCGCTCCGTCGATTCCTACGACAAGCTCGTTCAACCATTCCCCCACCGAAGCGCTGCGCGACGGGTGCGATATGATTGGGAGACGGTTGCGGGCGCAAGCTGCGGAGCGAGGGGAAATGAACGATCTTGGATCGCCCTCTCCACTCGACTAATATTTCTGTAATAAATTGGGATCATTCACGCCCTCGGGAACATACGTACTCCCCTGGCCAACGTAAAAATCATTTGGCTTGGCCGATTCGGCATAAGCTTCGATTTCATTGAGACTCATGCTCGGATCCGCCTCAAGAGCCGCCTTGAAGTTTTGTGTCGTCGTTATTGAATTATCCCAATTGAGTTGGCTTTCTTCTGAAACCAGTCCAGAAGGAGCTAAAGTCTTGATGCAATTTTCACCACACTTCTCTCCCTCGACAACATCCCTCCAGTGAGGTCCAAAAGTAAAGACGGCAAAATACATTGTTTTCGCCTTGACTTTATCAATACCAAGATCGATGAGCGCGTAATAAAACATCCGATGCGTTTCAACCCACGACCGGACCCGATTTTCTTCGTAGCAATAATGATCATGAACAATTGCCGCTTTCAAGAAAGACGCGTCGTAAGCATCGCCTATTATAGGTTGCGCCCATTTGGGGATCGACGCGCCATCCGTGGTTCCTGACTCATGATTGCCTGCTTTCCAAATATCGGTTTGCCAAACCAAGCCATTTGGCGATTTGAACGTAAGCATCGATCCTAACTGACACTTTCGCTCCTTGGTAAATTGGCAGCCTTCAGGGAGTAGCTTCAGCTCTCCTGTAAATTGACTCGCAAAAAGTGTATTCGAGGCACTCATCAACAGTACCAGAAATGCCATGGCCCTACGCATATCGCCCCTCTCCTTGTTCGATATAACAATTAGCCAACTTAAATAATTTTTTATAGCGCTTAGCGCCTCACGTACAACAAGTTCATCAGGGGGTGCCAGTGGACTATAGCAGTCAATTTTCCAGGCAGATCCCAACTTCAAATGGCTCAGCCAATTAATACAATAGATGTCATAATCCAAGCCTGCTCATACCAGAGACGGATCAATGACCACCGAACGCTACGACCAACTCGCCATCTTCGCCGCCGTAGCCCAGGAGCGCAGCTTCACCCGCGCAGCGGCCAAACTGGGCATGTCGCAACCGGCGCTGAGCCGGGCGATGCGTCAGTTGGAGGAGCGGCTGGGGGTCAGGTTGTTGTCGCGAACCACTCGAAGTGTCGCCCCGACCGAAGCCGGTGAACACCTGCTGCGGGTGGTCGCGCCGCGCTTCGAGGAGATCGATAACGAGATGGCGATGCTCAGTGAGTTTCGCGATAAGCCGGCGGGTAAGTTGCGCATCACTGCCGGTGAGCACTCCGCAATCACGATCCTGCAATCCGTTCTCGCCAGGCTGCTACCTGACCATCCCGACCTCAACATCGAAATCATCGTCGACTATGGCTTTACCGATATCGTCGCGGAGGGTTTCGATGCCGGTGTGCGGCTGGGTCCGCAGGTGGCCAAGGACATGATTGCCCTGCGCATCGGCCCTGACATGCGCATGGCGGTGGTGGGCTCGCCGGCGTATTTCGCCCGGCATGCCAAGCCGGTCATCCCAGACGACCTCACGGCGCACAATTGCATCAACCTGCGCATGCCGACCCATGGCGGCCTCTACGTCTGGGAGTTCGAGAAACAGGGGCAGGAATTGAACGTCCGCGTGGAAGGCCAGTTGGTGTTCAACACCATCGCGATGCGCCTGGAGGCTGCGCTTCAAGGCTTGGGGTTGGCCTTCATGCCGGAGGACCTGGTGCAGGATGCTGTCGCGCAAGGCCGGTTGATTCGGGTGCTGGAAGATTGGTGCGAGCCGTTTTCCGGCTACCACCTCTACTATCCCAGTCGCCGCCAAAGTTCACCGGCCTTCACGCTGCTGCGCGAAGCCTTGCGCTACGAGGGTTGACTGGCCTGGACGGTGTCCAATGCTTCGGCGGCGCGCTTGGCCGCGGCGGCATCGCCCTGCTCGCCCAGTAGCTGGATCAGTTGCCGCAGTTGCGCGGCGCTCAAGCCGACGCGCAGGCTGGCGGCCATGTGCGAGCGCAGTTGTGACTCCACACCGGGGGTGACCGCCAGCGCGGCGACTGTCGCCAGCTCACGGCTTTGCCAGTCCAGGTTGTCACGCTCGAAAATGTCGCCGAACAGGTGCGTCTGCAAGTACTGGTTGATGACTGGGACGAAGTCGAACAACGGTCCCTGGACGGGCGCACCGGCAATGCGCGTCTGATTGGCCTTGCCCGCCGCCAGCAGCGCATCGCCGGTAGGGATCAGGCGAACGGGCTCGCGCCCCGGGTCGTCCTGGACGCCGCGTTGCTTGCGCGCCTGCACCACTTTCATCAATTCGCCGAGGGCGTTGAGGCTGCGGGGAAAGCCACTGTAGGCGTAAAGCTGCACCAGGATTTCCTTCGCCTCACTGACGGAGAGGCCGGCATCCAGCCCTTGATTCAAGGCGGTATTGAGGCCGGGCATGTTGCTCGTCGCCATGGCGGCGGCAATCAGCGGGATGGCTTGCTGCTTGGTCGATAGGGTTTGCGAAACCGCCACGGCATCCGGCTTGGTCGATGGCGTCGACACTCCAGCGGCGCTGTATTGTTCTTCGCTGACCTTCTCCAGCCACTCCACGTTTTTGCCCTCCACCGTGCCAGTCACGGCCAGGTGGGTCATGGCGCTCGTCGGCGCGGCACCATGCCAGTGCTTGACGCCAGGCGGGCAGACGATCACGTCGCCCGGGAGGATCTGCTGCACGGGCTTGCCCCATTCCTGCGTCAGACCGACACCGGAAATCACCACCAAGCGCTGCCCAGCGGGATGGGTGTGCCAGGCCGAACGCGCGCCCGGTTCGAAGCTGACGTAGGCGCCAGAGGCATTGATGTCGTCGGTTGCCGGGAACAGAGGATCAACACGCACGCGCCCGGTGAAAGAGTCCGCCGGGCCTGCGACCGACGCTTGGCTGTCGGCCCGACTGATCTGTTGCGAAGTCCGGGACTCGCTGGTGCTTTCTGTACTGGCGGCGTCGACAAAAGGCGCCGCCGCGCATAGCGCAAAACAAAGGCTACCGGTTGAACGCAGAGTCATTTGGCTTTCCTCTCGATTGATATCGCAGAGAAGCAAATTAACCTTGCCGCATTAATCGATAAACCATGCCAATGACATAGCACTCATATCGCAATCGCATAAATCCGCTTTACTTGATCTCAACCAACCGCACTGCCTGTGATCCGTCCAGCGACAAGTGAATCACGGCGGCCTTGCTTGGGAAGTTCGGCGCGTCCTCGTCGGTATTCTCCATCACGGGAATGTCGATCAGGGTCTGCTCCCCGGTCGGGTCGCTGACCAGCTTGGCATCCAGTTTGTCGATGGCACGCCAGCTGTCGCCACCGATGCGCATCACGTCCAACAGGCTGTAGTGCGGCACACCTTCTTCGTTCTCTTCGGGCGTAAAGGCCGCCAGGTATTGGCTGTAGTTGTTGCCCATACCGAAACCCTCGATGGTGAAGACCGCAAGGGTGACCTGACTGTCCTCGCCGGTGTCCAGCGTCTGCACCAGCGTTGCTTCGGGGTAGCCGGTGGCGTAGCTGTCCTTGATGAGCGCTACCAAGTGCCCGATCTGTACTTCCAGGGCTTTCGGAACAGGTTTCGATTCAGCGGCGTGAGCCAGGGTGCAGGTAAAAAACAAGGCGACGGTCAGCAGGCGCAATTTCATGAAGGTGAGGTCCGGGATATTGGAAGATCAGCGCGCAATGGTAGCGGTTGGCCGGGGATTTGGTAGCCCATTGTTGATAGGTTTTGTGGTGGGGTGCACAACCTTGCTCGCGAAAGCGCCGGGGCAGTTCGCAATCGATGTTGGACGCCTTACCCCCACGGAGCTTCAAGCCATCGATGCACTGGAAGCAGCCTGCGCAAACCCCCGCTGCAGGTCCTCGACCAATACCTCGACATCCTCCAACCCCACATGCAAGCGCACCACCGGATTCAACGTCCGATCCTCGGCACTTTGCCGGTCCTTGGTATCAGCGACGGTCACCAAACTCTCGAACCCACCCCAGGATGCACCCAACCCGAACACCTGCAATGCGTCGATGAATCGCTCCAGATAGGCGTCGTCATTTTCGCGTAGTTCAAAGGACAGCAACCCATTGCTACCCTTGAAATCCCGCTGCCACAGCGCATGACCGGGATGCTCGGGCAGTGCCGGATGGAAGACCCGCTTCACCTGCGGCTGCGCCTGCAGCCAATGGGCGATTTCCAGTGCCTGGCGCTCATGCGTGTCCAGGCGTGGCGCGAGGGTGCGGGCGCCGCGCAGGATCAGGTAGGCGTCGTCGGGGCTGACGGTGTTGCCGAAGGTGTCGCTCATGGCCGCCAGTGCCGGCCAAGCCTGCTGCCGAGTGCACACACTGCCCATGACCACGTCGCTGTGTCCGCTCAGGTATTTGGTCAGGGCCATGATCGAGATGTCGGCGCCCAATGTCAGCGGCCGGTACAGCACGCCCGAACCCCAGGTATTGTCCACTGCCAGCAGGATGCCCCGCGGCTTGCAGAGTGCGGCGATAGCTGGCAAGTCGCAGAGTTCGTACAGCAATGAACCGGGCACTTCGGTGTAGACCATTTTGGTGTTGGCTTGCAGCCGTCCGGGCAGGTCGCTGCCGTCGGGGGCGAAGTAGTCGACCTGTATGCCGAAGGCTTCGATGAAGTCCCGGGCCACACGCCGTACCGGGGCATACACCGCATCGGTGATCAGCACATGATCGCCAGGCCGCAGGTAGGCCAGGAAGGTTTGCGCCACGGCAGCCAACCCGGTGCCGAACAGCCGAGTGCGATAGCCACCTTCCAGCTCAGTGACGAGGTCTTCCAGGGCGAAGGCCGTCGGATTGCCCCGGGCGCCATAACTCAGGACTCGCTCGCTGTCGCGCCGGGAGCGGGCGTCACGCATCTGTGCCAGGTTGTCGAACAGCACCGTGCTCAGGCGGCTGACCGGTACGTTGACGGCCCTGGCACCGGCGCCCCTTTCAGTGCGCGCGCCATGGACCAGACGGGTGCGCAGTCGCGCCTCGACAGTGCTTTGAAGCGTTCCGTGCAGTGGCTTGAGGCTGGCGATTTCCTCGTCGTTCATTTGCGCCAGCAGGCCGATTTCCCACGCAAGGTATTGGCGCGCCGCGTCCTTGTTGCCAGCGTGGCGGTCGTGAGTGAAGAACAGGAAATCGATGCACTGTGCATCCGGCAATGTGTCGGCGCCTTCTTGCAGCGCCAGGCCCGCCGAGCGCCAGGCATCTGGACCGCCGTCCAGCAAACGGACCTCAGCGTGAGGCAACTCCAGGGCCGCCAGGGCCGCGAGTCGGGGATCGTCGACCACCAACACCAGCGGCCGCTGCTCCCCCGCCAGCGCACGGGCCAATAACGGCCGGATCGACCAGCGCGCCCCGGCAATATGCCCCTTGCGATACGCCCTGCTCGAACGCAGGTCGATCAATGCCACCGCGTCATCCTTCAGGGCATCGGCCAAGGCCCGCACGCTGATCAGCGGCAGTTCTTCAGGTGCGACGATTGCTGGAACCGGTAGTGCCAAGCCACTGCTCAACCCACCCGACAATACAAAAGCCTCATGCCCCAACTGCCGCAGCCAACTGGCGATGATCGGTGCGCGAACGCCGTCGTTGTCAAACAACACCACCCGCGCCTGACGCACGCCAATATACAGGTCGGTGGATTGAATCAACTGTCCGCCCGGCGTGTGCTGCGCTCCCGGCAGCGTGCCGGCGGCAAACTCCTCGGCGGTGCGCACGTCGCAGAGAAACAGACTGCGCCCAGTGCCCGCTGCCCACTGCTCGACCTGGGTAGCCTTGACCGTAGGCACACCGGCCCGTTCGGCCAGTCGTGTCGCCGCCAAACGCTGCCCCGGCAGCGCGTTGCTTGACACCTGGTCGGCATAGCGACGCTCGCTGCCATGCTCCAGTTGCAGATCCTCCAGGTCCCAGCCTTGCGTACCGTTTTCCAAGGCATAGATCGGGTTTTTCAACCCCAGGTCGATCAGCGTCTGGGCGCCGATGATGCTACGGGTCCGGCCGGCGCAATTGACCACGATCGGCGTCTGCTCGTCCGGCACCAGGTCGTGCACCCGGTAGCCCAGCTCGCCATTGGGGCAACAGATCGAACCGGGAATGGTCATCTTGCGATACTCCTCCAACGGACGGCCGTCGAGTATCACCAACGGTTCACCCTGGGCCTGCCATTGCGCCAGTTGGCGCGCGCTGACGTGAGGCGTGTGCCGGACTGCCTCCACCTGTTCGCCAAAGGCCTTGGACGGCACGTGCACACCGGCAAACAGCTGATAGCCGGCGGCCTGCCAACCATCGGCGCCGCCCTCCAGGATGTGCACATTGGCGTAACCCAACGCTTGCAGGCGTTGCGCCGCACGTGCCGCCAGGCATGCGCCATCCTGATCATGGAGCACCAACCGAACCTGGAGGTTCGGCGCCAGCCGCCGCGCTTCCAACTCCAAACGGCTATAGGGCAGGTTCACCCCGAAAAACAGATGGGCTTCGCCATACTGGCCGTGCTCGCGCACATCAAACAGGGCGATTTCCTGCCCGTCGAACAACCACTGCTGCAACTGCTGGGGCGTTAGGGTCTGGCTCATGGGAGTCCCGCTGGAAAAATGGAGTGACTGGAACGCGAGTCGCGTCAGTGGGTGTAGGCCTTGATCGACGGCGCCATTTGCGAGGCGTTGTAATTGAGGATTCGCCCGTCAGCTTCGACGCCGTAACGGCCGTTGAGCGATTCCAGTGGCAAGCCATAGAGATGGAAATGCAGGGTCGGTTGTTCGCCTGCGACCCGAATGCCATGCAGGTCGTCACCCAGGAACGCGATGGACGTACCGGGCTGCACCACCACTTCTTTTTCCAGGTGCAACGTGGTGTAGCCAGGCTCGCGACCTTCATCGTCGCGGGTGTAGACGTAGTTGATTTCCTGGCCTTCGACGGCGCTGATGATCGCCCAGGTTTCGTGGTTGTGAGGCAGCGTGCTTTTGCCCGGCAACAGCGAGTTCAGATACAGCGTCGGGGTGTCGCCGTCGTCATTGAGGCGATAGCGAAACGCAGTGCTGCCCTGCCCTGGCACTGGTGCGGGGAAGGTGTCGAAGTTGAACAAGTCGCGGCGCTCGGCCAGGCCTTCCAGCAGGGCGACGATCTCCGCCAGCGCGGCGCGGTCGACATCGCGCTGGTGGATGACGCGCACTTTCTGCAGGAAGTCTTCGATGACATCTGGGCGGTTGAAAATACTCATGAGGCGGGCTCCATTTTTTTCAAAAAGTCAGACGGACAGGCTGTAGCGACTCAGGTTGGTCAACAGGTAAGGATCATCGGCGATGGGCGGCCGTCGCCCCGGGTCACCCAAGGCATGGCGCAGAAACTCCCGGGTGCGCTCGCTGGTGGGGTGCTGGAAAATCCGCTCGGCGCTACCGTGCTCGACGATCACGCCGTTTTCGGTGAAATAGACGACATCGCTGATCTCCTCGGCGAAGCGCATTTCATGGGTGACCAGTACACAGGTCATGCCCTCTTCGGTCAGCTCGCGAATCACCGTCAGCACCTCGCCAACGGTTTCCGGATCCAGGGCCGAGGTCACTTCATCGAACAGAATCAGCTCCGGACGCATCGCCAGGGCGCGGGCAATCGCCACCCGTTGTTGCTGGCCGCCCGAGAGCTGCCCCGGGTAGGCGTCAGCCTTGTGCTCCATGCGCACCTTGGCGAGCAAAGCACGGGCGTCTTTTTCGGCGGCGGCCCGATTGCGGCCCAGGACCTTGCGCGGCGCAATCACCAGGTTCTCCAGGACCGACAGATGCGGGAACAGGTTGTACTGCTGGAACACAAACCCGACGCGCTTGCGCAATTCGATACGCTGGGCTTCCTGAGCCAGCGCGTGAACCTCGGTGGCACCGACGCGGATACTGCCCCGCTGGGGCTGCAACAGGCCGGTGATGCAGCGCAGGATCGTCGACTTGCCCGAGCCGGACGGGCCGATGATCGACACGGCCTCGCCACGGCGTACATCCAGGTCAATGCCCCTGAGCACCGGGTTGCTGCCGAACGACAGGTGCAGGTCGCGCAGGCTGACCAGGGGTTCGGCGACGGTTTCAATAGAAGGCATAACGTCGCTCCAGGTATTGGGTAAGACGGGAAATCGGGTAGCAATAGGCAAAGAACAGCACCAGCAGGCTCAGGTAGATCACCACGGTGAAGCCGGTCAGGTTCACGGTGTTGCTGGCGATCTGCGCGGTGTCGATCACGTCATGCACGCCCACCAGAGACGCCAGCGCGGTGCCCATGGTGATCACCGCGTAGAGGTTCATCCATGGCGGCAACATGCGCTTGAAGCACTGCGGCAGGATGATCGAGCGGAAAATCTGCCCACGGGTGAACGCCAGGGACCGCGCTGCCTCCCATTGGGTGCTGGGGATCGAGGCGATAGCACCACGGAAGATTTCCGCGACATTGGCGCTGGCCGGCAAGGCCAGGCCGAGGGTGACCTTGACCCAATCGGGGAACGCGACATAGGCACTGCCGATACGAATCTCGAACGGGAACACATACGTGGTGAAATAGATCAGCACCAGCCAGGGCGCGTTGCGGAATATCTGCACCCAGACCCGCGCTGGCCAGCGCAGCAGGCGCAGGGGCGACAGCACCATCGCGCCGACCAACAGCCCCGCGACAGAACCCAGCCCAATCGCCAGCAGGCTGATGAGAATGTTCTGGCCGAACCCTTCGGCCAGGGCCGGCGACCATTGCAGTAACGCCTTGAGCACCGGACTGTGCGGGGCGAAATACACCAGCCAGGACAGCGCCCCCACTCCCAGCAGCACTTTACCGAAATGTCGACGCGGCCAAGTCAGCGGCGCGATAACGGACGAATCAATGGCCATAGCCGGGCATCCTCAGGCGCGCTTCGAGGTAGCGCCCCACGCAATTGACGGTGAAACTCAGCAGGCCGAAAAAACCCAGGATCAGGATCATCAGCTCCAGCACGTTATCGCTCTGGGTCCAGATCATGATGGCCGCGTAGGTGACGTCGCCCACGGCGATGGCCGAGGCCACCGCGGTCATCTTCACCAGGTCGATCAGGTTGTTGATCAGCGACGGCAAGGCAAAACGCAGGGCCAGGGGCAGTTGCACGTTCCATAACAATTGGCGGTTGTTGAAGGCCAGCGAACTGGCCGCCTCCAGGGTTACCGCGGGAACCGCTTCAATACCGGCCCGCAGCGCCTCGGCATGGAACGCTCCCTTGTGCAGCGAGATCACGATCACCACCCAGGCGAAGGGTGTCAGCAGGTTGGCCGCACCGACCGCCTCGGTCAGCAACATGTTCAGCACCAGGAAGGCACAATACAGCTGTACCAGGGTTGGCGTGTTGCGGGTGACTTCGACAAATACCCGCGCAGGCCTGGCGAGCCAGGGCTTGCCCGAGATCAACAGCGCCGCCAGACCGACGCCCGCCAGCAGGCTGCCGACAATGGTCAGCAGGCACAACAGCACCGTGGTCAACGCGCCCTGCTCCAACGTGCCGCGCTGATAGGCATCGAGCAAAAAATTGTAGTTGAGGCCGAGCCCGGCGCTCCAATGAACGAATTTCTCCAGCCAATGACTCATGGTTCGTCCCTCAATTGCCCAAAGGCGAAGGCAATACGGCGGCCCGCTTCGACGACGGTTTCGGTCGCCGTGGCGATGGACAGGCGAAACCACGGCGACAAGCCATAAGCACTGCCCGCAACGCCGGCGACACCTTCGTCCAGCAGGTACGCCACGACATCGGCATCGTGCTCCAGGCGCCGACCGTCCGGGCGATAGCGCCCCAGCAACCCGGCGCAGCGCACAAAGACGAAAAAACCACCTTGGGGCTCGAGGACCTCAAGACCTTCGATGTTGCGCAAGCTATTCACCAGCACATCACGGCGCTGACGATAGGCCGCGACCTGCTGCGCAAGAAAATCCAGCCCACCGTCGAACGCCGCCAACGCCGCTGCCTGGCCGACCGAAGAAGCTCCGGAGGTGGATTGCGATTGCACCACGGTCATGGCATCGGTCAACGCCTGCGGCCCGGCACCGAAACCGATGCGCCAGCCGGTCATGGCATAGGTTTTCGACACCCCGCCCACCAGCAGGCAGCGTGCTTGCAAATCCGGCGCGACGTTGAGCAGGCTCTGGGCCGCACGCCCGTCGAAACGAATATGCTCGTAGAGTTCATCCAGCAGAATCAGCACGTGGGGATAGCGCCGCAACACCTGGGCCAAGCCTTGCAGGTCGGCCTCGTTGTACACCGCGCCACTGGGGTTGCCGGGGCTGTTGAGGATCAGCCAGCGCGTGCGCTCGCCGATGTGTTGCTCAAGCTGTTGCGGCGTGAGCTTGCAGCCCTGCTCCAACCCGCATTCGATGAACACCGGCTCACCACCGTTGAAGCGCACGCTGTCCGGGAAGGACGGCCAGTACGGCGTCGGCACCAACACTTCGTCGCCGTCATCGAGGGTGGCGGCGAAGGCATTGAAGATGATCTGTTTCGCACCGCTGGCAATCACGATGGACTCCAGCGGATAGTCCAACTGGTTTTCCGTGCGCAGCTTGCGTTGCACGGACACACGCAAGGCCTTCACGCCCGGCGTCGGCGTGTACTTGGTGGCGCCAGCGGCAATGGCGGCATAGGCGGCCTGTTTGATGTGCGCCGGCGTATCGAAATCCGGCTCGCCGGTGGTCAGGTCGAGGACGTCGCGACCGGCCTCACGCAGGGCCATGGCCCGGGCTTTGGCGGCGGCATTGGCTGACAACGAGACCCGTTGCACGCGCTTGGACAGGTAAAGGGTCATGGCCGCGTTTCCTCCAGGACCTTGCCCGGGTTGAGCAGGTTGCGCGGATCCAACGCCTGCTTGATTCGACGCATCAGATCCAGTTCCACCGCACTTTTGTAGCGACCCAGTACATTCACCTTGCGCTGGCCGATACCGTGTTCGGCGCTGATCGAGCCACCGTGGGCATGGGCGCTGTCGTGGACCAACTGGCTGAGCGCCGGGTAATGGGCCATGTACGCATCAACCGTGGAGTCCAGCGGATGGGCAACGTTGTAATGCAGGTTGCCGTCGCCCAGGTGTCCGAAGGTGTAGTGCCGCACGCCGGGGAAATGCTGTTGCAGCAGAGCATCGGTATGGGCAACGAACGCCACGATCTGGGAAATCGGTACCGAGATGTCATGTTTCATGTTTCGACCGGCGCGCTTTTGCGCATCGCTCATGTTTTCGCGCAACTGCCAGAACGCCTGGCTCTGGACGAGGTTTTCAGCGATCAGCGCATCGGCCAGCAGCTGCTGCTCGAAGGCCTCACCCAGCACCTGCTCGAAGACTTCCCGTGCATGGCTTTCGCTGTGGTTATCGGACAGTTCCAACAGCGCGAACCAAGGCCAGCGAGTGCCAGGGAAAGGTCGCGGCCCGTCGGGAAACTGCTCGCGCAATAGCGCAAGGCACTCGGCACTGAGCAACTCGAACGCCGTCAGGCTGGCACCAAAACCGGCGCGGGCGTGGGATAGCAAGGCCACTGCCTGCTCCAACGAGTCGAACGCCAGTAGCGCGGTAGCCTGGGCCTTGGGCAGTGGAAACAGCTTCAGGGTCGCAGCGGTGATAATGCCGAGGGTACCTTCGCTGCCAATGAACAGGTCCCGCAGGTCGTAGCCGGTGTTGTCCTTGCGCAAGCCGCGCAGGCCGTTCCAGATTTGACCTTGGGCAGTCACGACTTCCAGGCCCAGAGTCAGTTCGCGGGTATTGCCATAGCGCAGCACCGCGGTGCCGCCAGCGTTGGTGCCCAGGTTGCCGCCGAGGGTGCAACTGCCTTCGGCCCCGAGGCTCAAGGGAAACAGGCGACCGGCTCCGCGGGCAACGTCCTGGACGGTTTGCAGGATGCAGCCCGCCTCGACGGTCAGGGTGTCGTTGTCGGTGTCCACGGCGCGAACCCGATTCATTCGGTCGAGCAACAGCAACACGGCGCGGCCGCTGGCGTCCGGGGTGGCGCCGCCCATCAGTCCGGTGTTGCCGCCCTGCACCACCACGGGTATATCGGTGGCGGCGCAAGCCCGGACTACCGCAGCGACCTCTTCGGTACTGGCTGGGTGTACAGCGGCAATCACCTGGCCGACGAAACGACCCTGCTTGTCGGTCAGGTACGGCGCGGCCTCTTCACCGTCCTGCACATGCCTGTCGCCCACCAGTGCCTGCAACGCCACAAACAACGACTGACTCATGGTTGCGCGGCCAGGGGGACGGCATTGCTGTACTTGGCATGCAGGTCGCGCAGGGCCTGGGACGGCGCCATGCCGGTGCGCTCGCCCAGTTCGATCAGCCAGCCGCTGCGGTGCCACTCGCGCACGATGGCATCAAGTTTTGCCTGGGTATCGTGCTCGCCTTTTCGCAGCCAGATCACCGAATTCGACGGAATCAGATCCCCCGACAGCGGGATTTCATAGCCTGCCCATTCAGCTTCGCTCAACAGCGCATGCAGGGTCGGGCTCACGTGCACCGCTGCCACGCAGCCATTGCCGCGCAACGACAACAGCGACTCGGACTGGCTGCGAAACGCCTTGATCTGCGCGCCGTAGGTTTCCTGCAGGGGCTTGATGAAGTTGCTGCCCTGGGACACGCACACCGGTTTGCCTTTTAGATCGGCCCACTGGCTGATGCCTGAGCCTTTGCGAATCAACGCCGCGCCACCGACCTCTTCATAAGGCGTCGGCACGTAATCGAGAATCTCGCCACGCTCTTCAGTGAACTGCATGTTGGCGATCAGGATGTCGACTTTGCCCTGTTGCAGGAATTGCACGCGGTTCGGCGCCAGCACCGACACCGTCCGGGTTTCCACGCCCAGCGCCTTGCCGATGCCCTGGGCCAACTCGACGTTGTAGCCCAGGTGCTCGCCGGTCTTGGGGTCGATGGTGCCGAACGGCGCACCACTGAGCATCACCCCGACGCTGATGGCGTGGCGTTGCTCGATCCGGTCCAGCGTGGCATCGGCCTGGGCCAGGCTGGCAACGCAGCCGACAGACCACGCCAGGCACAGGCTCACCAGGGTTCGTGGGGCGAAAAATGAAGTCATGGGCGATTACCTTGAGCGTCGGTCGTTGGGAGAAAAGGCAGGCGTGACGCCGCTCAGGCGCCGCTGGCCTGGAACTGTTTCTGCAACTCCACCAGAGCCGGCGACGCCGGGGTGATGCGGTTGCGGGTCTGGGCGTCAATCAGCCAGCCACTGCGATGTAATTGCTTGATAATCGGGTCGAACCTGGCCTGGGTATCGCTTTCACCCTTGCGCGTCCAGACCACCGAGGGTGCCGGGTTCAGCTCCGGGCTCAGCGCGCGGTAGCCCTGCCATTCGGCGTTGTCGGCAATCAGCGGATTGATCAGCGTGGCGTCGTGTACCGCAGCGACGCAGTTATTGCCACGCAGTGCCAGGAGTGATTCCGAGGAGCTCTTGAAGGCCTTGATCTGGACGCCCAACTCGGTGAGCGGCTTGATGTAGCTGCTGCCCTGGGAGGTGCACACCGGTTGATTCTTCAGGTCTTCCCAGCGGCTGATCGTGCTGTCCTTGAGTACCGCTGCGGTGCCACCGACGCGGTAGAACGGCGTGGGCACGAACCCGAGGATTTCACCGCGCTCGGCGGTCCATTCCATATTGGCAATCAGCACATCGACTTTGCCCTGCTGCAGGAACTGCACGCGGTTGGCGGGCAATACCGGTACCAGTTGCACCTCGGCGCCCAGTTGCCGGCCCAATTCCCGGGCGAGGTCGACGTTAAACCCGCGCGGTTCTTGGCTGGCGGGGTCGATGCCGCCAAACGGGCCACCGGACAGCAGCACTCCGACCACCAGTTCGTGGCGTTGCTCGATCTTGTCCAGGGTGGCATCGGCCCGGGCGATATTGACGGCCGACAATGAGATCAAAGCGCCCAGCATGACAGGCAGCAATCGTTTTACGGGTGAGCGCTCGAGCAACATGGATTTCCCCTCATGGATGGCCGGCGTCCCCCGGCCTGATGAGTGGGCATCCTAGGTAGCGCTTAGAGGCAAAGGAAATTCAAATATCTAATATCGTTATAACTCTCAAGGTTCTGTTTCCAGGCAAAAAACGTATAACCGCTGTTTTAAGGGCCTATAGCAAACCATGAGTCGTAGACCTCCCCTCAATCCATAAAAATCTGTAATGTTTAGGTTTGCACCCTTGATATGAAGCCACCCCAAATGTCGACCCTCGATCTCGAATTGCTGCGCACCTTCATCACCGTGGTCGATCACCATAGTTTTGCCGAAGCAGGTGCCCAACTGTCCCGCACGCAATCGTCGGTAACCCAGCACATGCAACGCCTGGAGCAGCAGGTAGGGGTGAGCCTGTTCGAAAAGCGCGGGCGACAAAAACAACTGACGGAAGCGGGCCAGCAATTACTGCGGCATGCGCGGCAGATGCTGTCGCTCAACGATGACGTTCTCAATTCCCTGCGTGAAAGCAGCCTCAGCGGCGTGCTGCGCATCGGTTCGCCCCACGACATCGCCGACACCATCCTGCCGCCGATCCTCAGCCACATCGCCCGCTCGGCCCCGCGCCTGCGCCTGGAAATAGATGTCGGGCGCAGCCCGTTCCTGATGGACGACCTGCATCGCGGCAAGGTCGACATGATCATTTCCACCCGCCAGGACCCGAGCCTTGAAGGCTTCGCCTTGCGCACCTCGCCGGTGTGGTGGATCTGTTCGGCCCAGTATCTTCACAACCCCGGCGAGCCGCTTCCGCTGATCCTGGTGGACGAGCCCAGCATCTATCGCCGCTATGCCCTCGAGGCGCTCGAACGCGCCAATATTCCCTGGCGCCAGGCCTACCTGGCCTCGAACTTGATCGGCATCAAGGCCGCGACCCGGGCGGGCTTGGGTGTCACACCCCGCAGCATGGAAATGCTCGGTCCGGACATGCGGGTATTGGGCGAAAACGATGGTTTACCGCGGTTGCCGGACGTGACTTATCACCTGTGGATTCGGCCGAATACCGTCAACCCATTGGTACGCCGGGCATATGAGTTGATTCGCAACAGCCAGGGCCACGGGAACTGATGCGCCGTTGCCCCTTATGAGTGCTTGCCCAGCATCAGGCTTCTGAGCGAATGCGCTCGACCAGACGCGCCTGGAGTGCTTCCAGCTCCTCGGGATCGGCCTTGCCCCTGCCATGTATACCGGGTGCTTCACCGTCCCAACGAGGAATGATGTGCATGTGAATGTGGTAGACCGTTTGCCCGGCCACGGCACCATTGAACTGCGCGACCTGAACCCCGTCCGGCTGCAATTCGTCCACGATGATCCGCGTCAGGCGCTGCACGGCAGACATCATCGCCCCCAGGACGACGGGCTCGACCTCAAGGATATTTCGCGCCTGGGAGGCTTTGGGAATGACCAGGACATGCCCGCGCGATTGAGGGAAGAGATCCAGGAAGGCCAACACATCGGCGTCTTCGTAAATCTTGTAGCACGGCGCATCGCCGCGAATGATCAGCGCAAAGATGTTCTGCGGATCGTAATGACCGTGGAGACTCATGATCACTCCTTGGAGTTTGGGGAGGTTGGTTACCGGTAAGAGATTTAGCACAGTCAGAGGCCTACTTGAAGCCAAGGGCTGGGCTTGCTCGCGACGGTGTTGTATTCGTTGGCGATGAGATTGCCTGTGCCACCGTTATCGCGAGCAAGCTCGCTCCCACATTGGATCAGCGGTGGAGCTTGATTGAGTGACCACCGCAAATCCCAGGTGGGAGCGAGCTTGCTCGCGAAGGCGGCGGGTCAGTCGACATCGGTGCTGGCAGCCAAGCCGCTTTCGCGAGCCCCGCTCAGCGTAACGGCAATTTTCTGCTGCAACTCACTTTGCGAAAACGGCTTGTGCAGGACCGGGCACTCGGCGTATTCGGCTGGAAGTCCACTGGCGCCGTATCCGGTGCTGAACAGGAAGGGAATATGGCGACCTCGAAGGATTTCGGCCACCGGAAAAACCCGCTCGCCAGCCAGGTTGACGTCTAGGATCGCCAGATCAACCTGCACCGAGCCGGCCATGTCACGTGCTGCAGCGAGCCGGGCGACTGAGGCCACCACTTCGCATCCGAACTCCTCCAGCATGTCCTCGATCAACAGGGCGACCGCGCCTTCGTCCTCGACGACCAGCACCCTGACGCCAACAAATGGGGTCATGCCCCGGTCATCCCAATCAGGAACGAAAAGCGGCAGCAAACGCCTTCTGGAGCGTAGGTGAGGTCGAACTTGCCGGCCAGGTCGCGCTCGATGCAGCGCCTCATCAAGCGCGAACCCAGCCCTTCCCGTTCCGGCGGTGACACGGGTGGCCCTCCTTGTTCGCGCCAGTCGAGGGTCAGCAACGTTCCGTCCGCCCGGGTTTGCAGGTGCCAAGTGACTGCAAGCGTCCCGCTCTCGACCGACATCGAGCCATATTTCAGCGCGTTGATCGCCAATTCATTGAGGGTCATCGTAAGGTTGAGCGCCACGCGAGTGCCGACGTCCACAGAAGGGCCTTCAATCACGAAGCGACCAGGTTCATGCCCAAACACCGGCATCAGCACCTCGGGGGCCAGGGTGTCGAGCGGCGTCTGCCCCCAATGCCGTTTCGTCAAGAGATCGTGTGCCCGTGACAACGCCAGGAGCCTTGCCTCGAAACGCCTGTAGCCGTCTTTCGCATCCTCTGCGTTGCGTGCCGTCTGGGCTGCCAGCGATTGCACCGTGGCCAGGGTGTTCTTGACCCGGTGATTGAGCTCATCAATCAGCGTCTTCTGCCGGTTTTCCGCCTGCTTTCGCTCGGAGATATCCACCAGCATGTTGATGGCGCCCACCAGGTTTCCATCGGCATCATGCAAAGGCGTGGGAAAAGGCGTGAACGGAACGCGGCTACCATCCGGCCGCTCTGCAATTGCCTCGACGCCGCGAATCGGCCGGTTTTCCTTCAGGGCCACCGCCATCGGGCATTGGTCGTGGGGCAGGAAACTGCCGTCCGTGTTGAACAGTTTCCAGGTCACGCACCACTGGTCGCCCAGCCGAGGTGTGCGCCCGGACAGTTCGACAGCGGCGCGATTGTAGAAGGTGATGCGGCCATCGGCGTCGGTGGTGTACACCGCGGCAGGCAACGCCTCGAGAAGATTGCGCATGTGCCGTTCGCTCTCGCGGACCTGGTTTTCCATCCGCCGCGCCAGCGTGACGTCCTGCAGCACTCGCACGCCATAACGAAACGTACCGCTGGCGTCCCTCACCGAAGAACTGTGGATGTCGAGGTAAACGACCTCGCCATCGGGCTTCACGGCGCGTTTGCGAAGCACGTAGTTATCAAGTTCACCGGCCACCTGGCGGGCGTACAACCCCGCGTCCTGCGGGATGCAATCGGGGTGGGTATAGTCCAGGAATGTCATCGACAGGAGCTCTTCGCGCGAGCGACCCAGCATGTTGCACAGGGCATCGTTGACGCGCAGCAAGCGACCGTCGACGCCGGCCTCGGCAATACCGATGGTCGCCGCCTCGTAGGTCGCCGAAAGCCGGTCATCGCTGTCCTGGCGCGCCGCCTCGGCCGCATGGACACAACTCCTGTCGATGGTGAAGCAGCGCGTATTGAAGAGTTTTCCGTCTTCGAACCGGCCATTGGAAGTGATCATGACATGCTTGATCGAGCCGTCCTTTGCCCTCAGTCGCGCCGGATAGCTTTCCAGGCAGTCGCCGCTGCCCAGCTTGGTTAGGATGTCGCCAATGACCGGCTCGTCGAGGTGAAATTCGGTGATGTGGCGGCCGATGTATTCGTCGGCCGAATAGCCCAGTAGCGTCAGCTCCGCCTTGTTGGCTCGCAGGATAATGCCTTCGCCGCTGACGATATGCAGGCCCACCGCGCTGTTTTCGAAAAAGTCTTCGAGGTCGGCGCTCTTGCGCCGAAGCTCCTCGGCCATGGCGTGGTGCGCCGAGACGTCCTGGAAGCAGTTGATCACTCCTTGGACGCCCCCCTGCCGATCCCTGAGGGCGCGGATGTTCATCAGCGCCACGAACCGCGAGCCATCCGGGCGCTCGATGAGCACTTCCTGATTACGCGAGGCAATGCCGGTATTGAGTGCCGAGGCTGTCGGGCAGTGTTCGAACGCCAGCGGTGTACCGTCAGTCTGGAACAGTCGATGGGCGCCGCAGAAACGGTCACCGTTCTCTCCAAGTGCCGGCGCCCTTCCCCACAGCTCGGCCGCCTCACTGTTGTACCTGACAAGCCACCCCTGGCGATCGCACAGGTACACCGCACCAGGAATGGCATCGAGTGCGCTCGTCCCCATCGAGATCAAGCTCTCGTACTCGCTTGGCGCACGGGTTTCCCTGGATAGCTCTTCAATGTTCGACATCCGTCATCCTCAAACCGCCTGGCTGAAACCTTTCACAGGGCATCAATGGAGTCTAGATCCCTATTCATCGGGCGAGTTCAGGAAAACTCAACGTCACAAGCCTCGTGCCTCAAAACTTGAACAGTACCTGGGGTGCCTGGACCATTAACGCCCGCATAAGTGGCCCCGAACATTCCAATGCGCACAACTGCTCCATCACCGTTTCGAAACCGACATGTTCTTCATGCTGCGTGTGCGGCCAGTCGCTGCCCCATACCAGGCGCTCGGGGCCAAAGCTGTGTTCCAGCAATGTCAACGAGGCTCGGGCGAATTCAAGATTCCGCGGCGCCGTTGCGCCCAATCGATAGATGCCAGACACCTTGATCCACACCTGCCCGCCCTGCCCCAGTTCCATCAATTGGGCAAAGCCAGGTTGGTCCAGCCCCAAACGCGCATCCGGACGGCCGAAGTGATCGACCACCAGTTTGATGCCCAATGGCAACAGCTGTCCCATCAATCCCGGCAAGTCCACCAGGTCGGCATGCAACTCGACATGCCAATCCAGCTCTGCGATGTGGTCCAGAAAGCCTTTCCAGGTGGGGTCGCGAAAATCAGGTAGAGCTTGGCCCATCAGGTTCAAGCGAACACCGACCACGCCCAACCGGGCCATGTCGTCCAGCTCGGATCGACTGACGTCTCGCGCCACTACCACGACCCCACGCAATTGCTCTGGCGCTTGCCGTAGCGCGGCCAGCAAGTAGCGGTTATCCGTGCCGAGAAAACTTGGCTGCACCAACACGCCATGGCTCAAGCCGTGAGCGTGCAGATGGCCCAGGTACTGGGCGAGCGTGGCGTCATAGTCAGGTGTGTAGCGCCGGATAGCCGCCAGTTCCAGCTCGCTGCTGAATACGTGGGCGTGACAGTCAATGCCGGTGATCGGCGTAGTGCGGGTATCAACCATGGGTTTCATCTATCGAAAATAAGGGAAATCAGGCTCGGGCGCCCTGGCCGTCACTCTCCACCGCAGGCACCGATGCAGCAGTGGCTTCCAGGCTGCGACCGCGGGTTTCCGGCAGGCAAAGCGCCGCGATCACCGCCACGCCGTAGGCAATCCCGGCGTCGATGCCAATGGCCGAGCCCAAGGACATGGAGTCGCTCATGTGACCGACCAGGAACGGGAACACCGCCGAGAGCACCCGGCCGAAGTTGTAGCAGAACCCCACGCCGGCGCCGCGGACATCCGCCGGGTACAACTCGTTGAAAAACGCCCCGAGGCTCGCCGGAATACCTGCCGCGAAGAAGCCGAGCGGGAAGCCCAGGAACAGCATCTGGGTGTTGCTCAACGGCAGGAACACATAACACTGCACGGTCACCACGCAGCACAGCGCGAACAGCACGATGTTCTTGCGACGCCCGATGCGATCGATCAACAGGCCACTGACCACGCAGCCGCACCAGAAGGCGAAGATGATCACCGCCAGGTAGCCGCCGGAGTTGAGCACCGACAGGTTGCGCTCGGTCTTGAGGAAGGTTGGCAGCCACGTCATCACCGCGTGGTAACCGCCGTGCGCCCCCAGCCCCAACAGCCCGCCAAACAAGGTCACGCGGATCAGCTCAGGACGAAAGATACCGCTCAGGGATTTGAAGAAACTTTGCGGGATGACGTTGGCTTTTTGCAGGCGCTGGAAACTGTCGGGTTCTTCAACGTTGCGCCGTACCCAGATGATCAGGAACGACGGCAGGAGGCCCACGATGAACATCACCCGCCAGGCCATGTCTTGCGGCACAAGGGAGTAGATCAGCGTGAAGACACCGACCGCCAGCCCCCAACCCACCGCCCAGGCGCTTTGTACCGTGCCCATGACCTTGCCGCGGTACTTGGGGTTGATGGTCTCGGCCATCAATACCGCACCGGCGGCCCATTCACCGCCGATGCCGAAGCCCTGCAGCGCCTTGACGATCAACAACGAGTGGAAGCCGGTGACGAACGCCGACAGGAAGGTAAAGAACGAAAACCACAGGATCATCCATTGCAGCGTGCGCACCCGTCCGTAACGGTCCGACAGCGTCCCGCCAACCCAACCGCCAATGGCCGAAGTGACCAAGGTCACGCCGCTGACCAGCCCGGCATCGCCCTTGGTCAGGGCGAACGCGGCGATCAACGCCGGTATCGCCAGGCCGAACATCTGTACTTCCAGCGCGTCGAGCGACCATCCGCCGAAACAGGCCCAAAACGTTTTGCGCTCCCGCGCAGTGACTTGGCGATACCAGCTGAACATGATTCTTATCCTTGTAAGTGGAACGAAAGGCAGCCGAGAGCGAACCGCGCCGCTACAGGGCCAGTCATGGCAAACAAAACGATAAGGGCTGCGGCGACCGACTCGCCGCTAACCCGGTAGGGTCAGCGGATTTCCACGCTGTAGCGGAAGTGCTCGGCATGCCCGCGCGAGCGTCGCCACTCCAGGGGATTGCCGGCGTAGTCCCGCGCCAGACGCTCGATCACCACCACCGGACTGTTGACCGGCACCTGCAGCAGCCGCGCGTACACCTCATTCACCGATTCAGCGGTGAGGGTTTCTTCGGCAGAGGCGACCACCTGGCCGCAGGTTTCTTCATAGATGGGATAAAGCAGCGGTCCCTTTTGACTCAGGTCGATCTCGAGCAAGGGTTGGAAACGGTCGCGGGGCAGCCAGATTTCTTCGGCGAGCACCGGCGCCACATCCAGCAGACGCACCCGCACGATGCGAATCACCGGCGCATCCGCCGGCAACCCCAGCGCCTGGGCCACCGCCGAAGGCGCGGCCACCGGCTCCACGGACAGGATCCGGCTCTCGGGAACCCGGCGTTCGCCTGAAGCGCTTTGAAAGCGGAAAAACCGGAACAGCGACGACTGGAATTGCGGCCGGCGAATGAAGGTGCCGCGCCCCTGCTGGCGCTCCAGGACGCCCTCGCTGACCAGCGCATCGATGGCCTTGCGCACCGTGCCGGTAGACAACTGGTATTCGGCCGAGAGTACCGCTTCAGTAGGAATCGCCTCCCCCGGACGCCAACGGTTATTGGCGATCTGTTCAGCCAATTGGTCGCGTAAACGTTGATACAGCGGCAGGCGGACATCACTGGAGAGAGATTTCATTGACCTTATTCACCTTGTTATCTAGTCATATATATGAATATGCACGAGAGTATTTGCTCAAGGTCGATTGCTTGTCAAGAATGCGCAGGTTAGCTGGCTGACGAATGGCCGGCGGCAACAGTGGCAAGCGGTAGCCGGACCTGCACCTCGAACCCCTCCTGTCGGTCTTTTGCCGGGGACAACAATTCGATTCGTCCATTGATCCCCTGCACAATCGTCTTGACGATCGCCAAGCCCAATCCCGACCCACTGGTTTCGCTCTGGCCGCGCACGAAACGTTCGGTCAGGTTCTGCAGGACGGCCACCGGCACCACCGGTCCGGCATTGATCACCCGCAGCAGTGCCTGGTCCGTGAGGGTGACTTCGATGGGTTGATCCATCGCACCGTACTTCAATGCGTTTTCGATCAGATTGCGCAACAGGATGCCGAAGGCGTCCGGGTCGACGGTCGAATACACATGGGCCTGGGCAGGAAGTTGCAGCGCGATCTGGCGGCTGCTGTTGTGCCGCCACTCATCCACCACGTGAGCCAACAATGGGACCAGGTCCTGGGGCGTTTGCGAGAGCAGTCCGCCCCCTTCAGCCTTGGCCAGTTGCATGAGTTTTTCCGATAACCGGGCCAATTCGCGCAAAGCGCTTTCGATTTTTTTCGCACGTAAACGCAACGGACCTTCAGGGGCCTCCTGGTACAGCCGCTGGACTTGCGCCAATGTCGCGGCCAAGGGTGTACGCAGCTCATGTGCGCTGTTGGCGGTGAAGCTGCGTTCGGCCTCCAGGGCCTTGCGCAAGCGCTCCAGCAGGCGGTTGACCGCATCCGCCAAGGGGTTGATTTCTGCCGGCAGGCGCGACACCTTGATCGGCGACAGATCACCCACGCCGCGGGCCTCTACGGCGTGACGATAGGCCAGCACGCTGCCCAGGCTCATGCGCACCAATAGCCAGGTCCCCAACAGGCTGATGGGGATCAGCGCCAATAATGGCCACAACAAGGCAAACAAGGCTTCTCGTGCGGCCCCACGACGATGGCGCAGCGGCTCGGCGACTTCGATGAATACCGTCTCGCGCAGCGCACTGGCGCCATACAGACGGTACTTTCCAGTCGTGGAGAAACCTTCAATCGGATGTTTGCTGAATACCTTCGGGTTGGCATCGTGGGACTGCATCAGGACCTTGCCCTCGGCATCGCGCACCAGATAACTCAAGTACTCCTTGTGCATCTTCAAAGTGGCAACCTGCTGCGCCTCGCCCGGGGTTTCCCGGTTGCTGATTTCCAGCACGGCCAGGGGCAGGATGCGTTGGGCGGTCTCTTCCAGTGCGCTGTCAAAGGCCTCGTTCAACTCATGTCGTACGCCGCGCCAGGTGCCGACTGTCGCCACCAGCCAGAGCAACGTCATGCCCAGTGTCAGGCCCAGGCCCAGACGTTTTTGCAGGCTGAAGGTCGTCTTCATGCCGACACCATCCGGTAACCCATGCCCCGCACGGTCTCGATCAGGTCGCGCCCGAGTTTCTTGCGCAATCGACTGATATAGACCTCGATCGTGTTGCTTTCGATTTCGGCACCGAAGGCGTACAGCCGATCTTCGAGTTGCCCCTTGGACAGCAGCGCGCCGGGACGCTGGATGAATGCCTCCAACAGCGCCCATTCCCGGGCCGTGAGTTCCACGGCCACGCCGGCCCGCTGCAACGTACGGGCCGTCATATCGACGTGCAGCTCACCAAGCCTGATCTGGGGATTGGGGTTGCCGCTGTAACGACGGGCCACCGCAGCCACACGGGCCGACAGTTCAAACAGATCGAAGGGTTTGACCAGGTAATCGTCGGCACCGGCATTGAGACCGGCGATTCGATCAGAGATCTGGTCCTGGGCCGTCAGGATGATCACCGCAGTCGCGTCACCTGCGCTGCGCCGCTGACGCAGGAAGTCCAGCCCTCGACCGTCCGGCAACATCAAGTCAAGCAGGATCAGGTCATAAGCGGTGGTGCTCACGCTGCTGCGTGCTTGGGCAAGGTTTTGCACCCAATCAACGGCATGGCCGTCATCGGCGATCTGCTCGCGCACCGCATCCCCCAACCGTGGCGAGTCCTCAACCAATAAAACCCGCATCGGGCAGCTCCTGTAATCGTGGTTTGCCGCACCTTAGCGGCCTTACCTGACGTGAATCTGAAGATTCAGCTGGCTGTCAGGAATGCACCGTAGGGTATGCCCACAACGAAGCCCCCGGCAGGAGACAGATCATGAAATCAGGTTTTATCGCCAGCACTGCGCTGATAAGTGTGCTGGCCAACGGTTACGCCTTGGCCGATGACGACTGCGGCGAACCGGTCAACGACTGGCAGCCACGGGAAACCCTGCGCCTGCAGGTGGAACAGCGGTACGGCTGGAAGGTGCAGCGCATCAAGGTCGACGACGGCTGCTACAAGCTCAAGGGCCTGGACCGCCAGGGCAATGTCATCGAGGCCCGCTACGCACCGGCGTCGCTGCACCTGCGCAAGCTCGAGATCTACTTCCGGGACGATGACGATGCCAGCGCTTACCTCGCCCCTGCCCCCGCACCGTGACATTTCGACGCGTTGATCCTGCCGTTCAGGTTGCTGTCAGCAAGCAGGTCCAGGCTCTCGCCCCAACGATCAAAAGGACAACCCCATGAAAAAAATCATCGCTGCAACCTGCCTCGCCGGCGCCATCATTCTGCCGGGGCTGGCTCAGGCCCGTGAAGTAACCCTCACCACCCAGCTCAAGCGCTACAGCGGCAACGATGCGTACCTGGCGATCTACGTCACCGACGCCAGCGGCCAGTACCAGAAAACCCTCTGGGTGGCTGGCAAAAAGACCAAGTACTACAAGCACCTGGCCGACTGGGCCCGTGGAAGCAAGCTGAACCCCAGCGAGTACGACGGCGTCAGCGGCGCCAGCGTTGGCAGCGGCGACACCCTCAAAGTCAGCGTCGAGCTGGCAGACACCCTGATCGACGCCGGGTACCAGATCCGTATCGATAGCGCCGTCGAGGATAAGCGTGATGCCCGCGCCGACGTCAGCGTGCCATTGACCCGCGAAGGCGCAGGCAAGCCGGCGGCCGGTAATACCTACGTCGATTCCTTTACTTACGATTTGTAGCACCTACCTGTTCGGAGGCCGAACATGCTTCGCCAGCTCCACTCCCTGCCCGGTCTGATCGCCGCCCTGTTGGTCATGCTCTTGGCCATCAGCGGCGCGATGTTGTCTGTCGATCCGGCCCTTGAACGCCTGAACAACACGTCCACTGCGGCCGGGCAAGTCAATGTCGGCCAGTTGGCCGGACGCGTTGCCAGTCACTTTCCGGGCGTGGAGCAGATCCAGCGCACAGCGTCCGGGACCGTCATTGTCTACTTCAATCAGGACGGCCGGGTCGGGGCCGAAAAGGTCGACCCACTGACCGGGCGAGGCCTGGCCCCCTACGAACCCTCCGCTTTCTCACGCTGGATGAAAGACCTGCACCGCTCGCTGTTTCTTGGCACACCGGGCCACGGGGTGTCAGGCGTCGGCGCGCTGTTCATGCTGATGCTGTCGGTGTCCGGGGCGCTATTGCTGGTCCGGCGGGTCGGCGGCTGGCGCAACCTGCTGCGGCCATTGCGGGGCGACTTCAGCCAGCGCTGGCACGCTGAGGTCGGTCGCCTAGCGTTGCTTGGGCTGCTGTTATCGGCACTGAGCGGGCTCTACATGTGCGCCACGACCTTCGACTTCATCGCCGATGGCAGTCAGAGCGAGCCTGCATTCCCCGACCACATCAGCGCAGGCTCGGCCTCGCCCGTGGCGAGCCTGCAAGCTTTGCAGGCCACCGATCTGACCGACCTGCGCGAGCTCGTCTATCCCAGCCCGAATAATCCGCAAGACGTGTTTTCCCTGCGCACGGCCCAGGGTGACGGCTACGTGGACCCGGTCAGCGGTGTCCTGTTGTCCTATCAAGCTCACGACTCGATGCGCAACGTCTACGAGTTGATCTATCAGTTGCACACCGGTGAAGGGCTCTGGTGGCTGGGCCTGTTGCTGGGCCTCTGTGCCCTCGGCGTGCCCCTGATGAGCATCACCGGCATCCTGATCTGGTGGCGTCGCCGCCAGGCCGGGCCGAATATCCGCCATAACAGCGCTGCGCAAACCGCCGACACCGTGATCCTGGTCGGCAGCGAAACCAACAGCACCTGGGGCTTTGCCAACACCTTGCATGAAGCCTTGCATCAAGCCGGCCACCGCGTTCACAGCGCGGCAATGAATCAATACGCCAACGACTACGGCAACGCTCAACGCGTGTTGATCCTCACCGCGACCCACGGTGACGGCAATGCTCCGGCCTCGGCTTCGCAGTTCCTGGCGCGGCTGGCCGAAGCCGGCCTGAAACCTGGCCAGGCGTTTGCCGTGCTGGGTTTTGGCGACCGGCAGTTTGCGCAGTTCTGTCAGTTTGCCCATCAAGTACAGGAAGCCTTGTTGCAGGCCAGTGGCACGCCGTTGATCGACCTGGAAACCATCAACCGCCAGTCCTCCCAGGAGTTCGCTCGGTGGGGCCACGCCGTGGGTGAAGTGCTGGGGCATGACTTGACGCTGACCCACACCCCACAGCCGCCCCGCACCCATCAACTGATCCTGGTCGAGCGCATTGCCTATGGTGAACAGGTAGGCGCGCCCACCCACGTGCTGCGTTTCAAAGCATCAGGAACGTTACCGGCCTTTGAAGCCGGTGATCTGGTCGGCATCCTGTCCCCTGGCAACCCCCTCCCGCGGTTCTACTCGCTGGCCAGCAGTTCACAAGACGGAGTGCTGGAGATCTGCGTACGCAAACACAAAGGAGGTCTGTGCTCGTCATTCCTTCACAGCTTGGAGATCGGGGCGACCATCGACGCCTTTATCCAACCGAATCCACAATTTCGTCCCGCGTCGGGCGCTCATCCGGTGATCCTGATCGGTGCCGGTACCGGCATCGGCCCGCTGACCGGTTTTATCCGCAACAACAAGGCCCACCACCCCATGCACTTGTATTGGGGCGGGCGCAACCCGACCTCGGATTTCCTCTACGAAGCCGAGCTTAACCATTACTTGGCGGACCAGCGTCTCACCGCATTGCACGCAGCCTTTTCCCAGGTCATGGACCGTTCCTACGTGCAGGACCGGCTGATCAGCGACGCCCTGATGTTGCGTCGGCTGATCGAAAAAGGCGCCCAGGTACTGGTTTGCGGCGGTCGCGAGATGGCCAAGGGGGTGATGCTGGCCCTGGACGAAGTACTGGCACCGCTGAACCTGAATGTGCGGACCCTCAAGGCACAAGGACGCTATCGTGAAGACGTCTACTGAATTGCAGCGCTACAGCCTGAGCGGCGAAACCATGGGCACGCGCTATACCGCCCTGTTCTATGCCGAAACCGAACTCGACACCCGCCCGATCAGTCGCAGCCTGGCGCACGCCGAGGGCCGGGTGGACCAGCAAATGTCGACCTGGAAAGCCGATTCGGACCTCAATCGCCTCAACAACGCACCGTTGCAGGAATGGATAGCGCTGCCCGAGGAACTGACCACGGTATTGTCTGCGGCGCTGCGCGTCAGCCGCCAATCGGGCGGCGCCTTCGATATCGCCGTTGGTGATCTGGTGGACGCCTGGGGCTTCGGTCCCGGCGAGCTGTCCATCACCGAACCGGTGCCTGCGCCAACTCGACGCTCGGCCAGTGCAGCGCTGGTCGTTGATTCACAACGCAACCTGGTGCGCAAACAGGCACCGCTTAACCTCAATTTGAACGGCATTGCCAAAGGTTTTGGTGTCGATGAGCTGGCCCGCTGCCTGGACAGGTTTGGCATCGCGCGCTACCTGGTAGGCATCGACGGCGAGATGCGCGCCCGCGGCAGCAAACCTGATGGGCAGCCCTGGGTCGTGGCCCTGGAAAAACCCCGCCGGGGCGTGCGTGAGGTCATGGGCGTGATGGAACTCAGCGACGCCGCCATCGCCACCTCCGGGGATTATCGACACTGGGTCGACGTCTGTGGGCAATCCTTCGCCCACACAATGAACCCGGCCACCGGCGCCCCACTGTGCAACGCACTCGCAGCCGTCACGGTGGTGTCGACTTCATGCATGCTCGCCGACGCCTGGGCCACAGCGCTGATGGTGCTGGGTGAAACCCAAGGCCCCCGCCTGGCACAAGAACGCGGGATGGACGCATTGTTCGTCGTGCGCGACGGTTTGCAGCTCAAGGAAATATCCATAGTCGGCGGACAGTTGCAGCCTCAGGTTCAAACGCGCTGACGCCGACGCCCGGGTGTCGAGGTCTCCGGCCGTGAGGCAACACCTGTTCTAACGGCGCGAGCGATTGGATTTCACTCGATCATCGGCACCTTGGCTGCCCGTTGATAAGGCCCGTACTCGACCGGTACCCACTGGAAGTGCCCGCCCACTGCACTGATATGCCCTATCCCCGGAAACGGCAAATGCGCCGCTGTCACCCAGGTCCTGGTAGTGGCCGAGGAATTGAACACCTTGGCCCGGCTCTTGATTGCCTGTTGATTGTCGACATCAAAACGAATCGACACTTCAGGATGCTCGAACTGCACCGCCAGGTTATGCACCAGGTCCCCCATGAACAGGATGCTCTGGCCTTGGGAGGTAAACCGGTACGTGGTACTGCCGGGCGTATGCCCTGGCTCCAGCTCGGCGTCGACATCGGGCAGCGGCGACTGACCGCTGGCGAAGGTCTTGAAGCGGCCGGCTGCCACATAAGGGGCGGTGGAATCCTGAGCGATCTTGAAGAATTCCCGGGCACCGGCCGGCGCCTTCGCCAGTGCCTGGGGATCGAGCCAGTAATCGGCTTCTGCCTTCGCGGCATAGACTGTAGCGTTGGCAAACAGCGGTTGCTGCTTGTCGTCGACCAGCCCGCACACGTGATCCAGGTGCAAATGAGTGAGCAAGATGGCATCGACCTGCTCCGGGCGATAACCGGCGGCCTGCATGTTCGCCGAGAGCATTCCAGCCGTGGCGCCGATACATTGGCCGGCACCGGTGTCCACCAGGATCAGTTGCTTACCGGTATTGACCAGAAAAGCGTTGAACGCGGTCTGCACCCCCGGCGTTTCAATCGAGCGACGGGCGAGCAAGGCGCGGATCTGGCTTTGGCTCAGGCCTTCGAGCAGCTTGGGCGACAGATCGTTGTAGCCATCGAACAGCGCCGTCACTTCGTAGTCGCCCACCGCCAAGCGGTAGTAACCGGGTACTTGAGTGCCCTGCAGCGGCGCCTGGGCCAGGGCGCCCAGCGATGTCAGCGCCAATGCCAGGCCCGCCCCGCGCAGTGTGCACGCCAGAGAATGCTTCATACCTTCACCTTGATCGAGTCAGAAGAACGGCCACTCATACACCAGCCGGAGAAGGTCATCATGCACTCGTCTCACCCCGCAGAACTTGCAGGCATGTGCTGAGTGAGTACTGCGTCCGGTGCTGCACCTGAACGCAATTAACAACGTTTAACTCGCACGCTCGCGCCTCACGCCCAAGAATGAAGCCCTCTGCCCAGACCTGTTTTCTCAAGCGGGAAGCTGGCCGTCCACCGTACGGTGCGCCCGGCATTTCCCACTGACACGGAGTTTTTGTCATGGCTCGTGCATCACACACCACCGTCAGGGCGGCCATCAAGCCAACGCGCAAAGCCGGCACCGGGGGCCTGTCTCCCTGGCGCGAAAGCCTGGTCAAGAAAGTGATTCTCGACGGCCTCAGCGACACGCTGGAAATCACCGAACTGGCCAAGGCCTGCGCCCTGTCCCGCAGTCATTTTTCCCGAGCATTCAAATGCAGCACCGGCCAGTCCCCTCAAGCCTGGATCCGTAGCCAGCGCATCGCCCGGGCCAAGCAACTGATCCGGGAGACCGACTTGACCCTGACGCAAATCAGCCTGGAATGCGGGTTCTGCGACCAGGCGCACTTTTGTCACATCTTCACCCACAGCGAAGGCATCAATCCGTTTGCCTGGCGGTGTCGGGAACTGCGCGCTCAGCCGTACACACCTGGCTGCGCGTAGTACCGCCCTCTTCGCCCGCCCAATTTCACATGGAAATGAAGCATGTTGCCTGCACAACACCACTCAACCGTCGCCCTGAAACCGCTCTGGCTGCTTGCCCTGCTCACCGGCAGCGCCGCACCGGCGATGGCAGCGCAGCTCGCACAAAGCACGCCTGGCTTTCTCGACGGCGCGACGCTGGAAGTCCTCAGCCGCAACTTCTACCTCAACAATGACTATCGCACCCCGACCCCGGCCGGCAAAAGCTACAAACAGGAATGGGCCCAGGGCTTCATCGCCTCGTTCGAGTCCGGCTTCACCCCCGGCACGATCGGCGTAGGCATCGATGCCCACGCGTTCCTGGGGTTGAAACTGGACGGCGGCAAGGGGCATTCCGGAACGGGATTGTTGCCGCTGGATGAGAACGGACGAAGCGAGGACCACTACTCCAGTGCGGGTGGCGCGCTGAAATTCAACACCTCACGCACCACCCTGGCGGTCGGCGAAATGACTGTGCAGAGCCCGGTATTCGACACCGCAGACAAGCGCCTGCAACCCGAATACGCCAGCGGCCTGCTGCTCTCCAGCCGCGAGGTCGAAGGGGTCGATCTGCAGGCGGGCCACTTCAGTGCGTTCAAGAATCAGGACGCCTCGACCAGCAAGGGTGACTTTTCCGGGTATGGGGCGACGACGCGCAACGGCGCCATCGACTTGATCGGCGCCGACCTGTTCACCGGCCAAGCCCTGGGCGGCGCGCTCTACGCCTCCGAACTGAGCGACACCTGGCGCCAGTACTATGCCGACCTGCATGCCACCCTTGGCGAACTGTTCCTTGACGGCAACCTGTATCACACCCGCGACTATGGCAAGGCCAACGCCGGGGCCATCGACACCACGGCTTATAGCCTGAGTGGCAAATACCGGCTCAATGCCCAGGCGTTCACCCTGGCCTATCAGAAAATCAACGGCGACACGCCCTTCGATTTCGTCGGCGGCGACTCCATCTACCTGGCCAACTCGATCAAATATGCCGACTTCAACGGCCCGGGTGAGCGCTCATGGCAAGCGCGCTACGACCTTGACCTGGGCACCTTGGGCGTCCCCGGCCTGAGCTTCATGGCCCGCTATGTGACTGGACGCGGGATAGACGGTAGCCATGCCCCCCAAGGCGGCGCCTACAACCTGTTCGATAGCGACACTGGCATTTACAGTCCGCAACAAGGCGCTGGCGGACGCCATTGGGAGCGCGACCTGGACCTGCATTACATCGTGCAGTCAGGCCCGGCCAAGGACCTGTCGCTGCAACTGTCCCATGTCACCCATCGCGCCAATAGCAGCCAGGGCGGCGATGACATCGACCGGCTGTATATCGTCATCCAGTACCCCCTCAAGCTGGGGCCGTTCTGACCCTGCAACAATGGATACCAATACTTTATCCGTCATGGCAGCTTCAACGGTTTAACCGCGACGGACCGAAGCCGGCCTGACGATCACTTCCCAATTCACCTTCAAGCCAGTCGAGCAGCGCGCTTACCTCAACCCGACCTTCCCCGCCCGGCCGGCTGAATACCGATATCGCATCAGGCAAAGGGACACTTTCTGCGCAAGGCCTCACCAACGCACCGCTCTCAAGCAGCCCTTGGGCGGTGCGCCGCCACCCCAATGCGATGCCATGCCCCTCGACCGCCGCCTGGAGCATCAAGGGGTAGCTATCGAACACCGAACCCTCGGAAGCGTTGTCGAACGGCTGTCCAAACGCCTGGAACCAGGCACCCCACTGCATCCAATGAGGCGGCGTAGCGTGATAGTGCAAAAGGGTGTGGGACTTCAGGTCACGGACTTGCAACGCTTTGTGGGTACGCAGGTAATGAGGACTGCATACGGGAAACACTTCATCAGCGGCAGTAAACATCAAGCCATGGACGCCGCTGGGCCGTCCCGTGCTTTGCAGGGCCACGTCAAAATGCTCATTGAACTCAGTCAGCGGCCCGGTGGATGTGGCCACCTGGATCTCGATTTCCGGGTATCGCTGGTGGAACGTCGAGAGCCGCGGCATCAACCAATAGAACGCTTCGCATAATTGGCACAGCAAAACGACTCGGTTTTTACCTGGCGATTGACGAAGGCTGACAGCACTGGCACTGATACTTTGCAACGCGTTACTCACCACACGGCCCAACTCACGTCCTTGGGGGGTCAGGAAGACGGCGCGGTTACGACGGCAGAAAAGCTTCAGCCCCAAGTCCTCTTCGAGCCCACGGATCTGCCGACTGATCGCCGCTTGGGTGATGTGCAGTTCCTCGGCGGCCTTGGAAAAACTCTCCAGGCGCGCAGCCGCTTCGAAGGGCAACAAGCTGGCAAGCGGCGGCAATGATTTTCCAAGGGTATTCATAATCAGAGGTAATGCATCCAGGGCCGAGAACTCGTTTGTAGCATAGCTGCGACGCTGTGCAACATGAGTTCAATACCTTAAGGATATGCATGAATGCCCAATGCCTACTCGAACACCCTCGCCGGCGTAAGCCTTGCCATCATCGCGACGCTGGGCTGGGCGTTGAATTTCGTTGCGCCTTACGTCGTCGGTGCCTACACGATCCACGATCTGATGATCATACGGTTCCTGATCGCCGGGGCGCTGGGTGTGGCTGTCGTGGTGGGCTATCGAACCCAGCTCCGGCGTATGCGTCGCAGCCAACTGCTACTTGGCGCCAGCCTGGGGGTCATCGGGTATCTCGGCTACAGCAGTTGCATTGCCGCAGGCGTCATGTTTACCGGGCCGGTACTGACCCCGGCGTTTATTGGCATGGTGCCGGTCCTGCAGGCACTGCTCGGCAACGCCACCCACAAAACCCTCCCATGGCGAAAGCTGGCGATACCGCTGGTTTTTTTAACGGGAGGGCTATTGCTGTCGAACATCGGCAGTATCCAGCAGCCCCTGAGCGACGGCGGTTCATGGTTGACGGGCGTGTTTTTCTCGATCGGTGCGGTGCTCTTGTGGCTCGTATTCAGTTGGTTGAACCAGGGCGCCTTGGTCAACCTGTCGGCCAGCGCTTCGGGGGCCTGGACCGGCCTCATGATGGTCGGCGCAGGGATCGGCACCTTGTGCTTGTTACCAGCAGCGCAAGCGTTTGATCTTCTCAAGCTGCCAAGCCTGGGTTTCAGTGTTTCCCTGGCGGGACACCTGTATGCCTGGGGTCTGGTGATTGCGCTGATGTCGTCAGTCATCGGGGCCTGGGCGTGGAACGCGGCGTCCCGTCGCCTTCCCATGGTGCTTTCCGGACAGTTGATATCCCTGGAATCACTATTTGCCACACTACTGGGCCTGTTGTTTCATCAGCGGCTGCCAACGCTTCTAGAAGCGTCCGGCCTTGCTGGCGTGCTGGTGGGGGTGGGGATGGCAGTTCGTATCATTCTGACGTCCACTGTCCCTGATAGAAAAGTCCCATGCCTTGACTGAAATGCTTTTTTCGACGCCGGTAAAGGCTGGGCCGGCTGGGGTTCTGAAACTTCTCCTCGGTAGTGTTTCGGCCTACGCCCCCTGCTACCATGCCACGCTTCGCAGTCGATTAAAGTGCACTCGCATGGATGCCACGCTTCACCGTTCCAGCTGTTCGTCAGCGCTCATCACTGCGCTGCTTCTTTCCGGATGCCAGGCGACCGCACCTGCACCCGTCAGCCAAGCCACCCCTGGCGTGGACTTGGAAGGACTCACTGTCTTCAACCAAGCCTTGGCCGAGCCCCCTTTGCCAAACTCCATCATTCGCGATGGAGATCGGGTGACCTATATGGTGGTGTCACCCGCGGCTCAGGCCTTGGGCTTCATGGCGCGATTCGATGCCAATTGCGTTCGCCCTCAAGCGCAGATGGCTTACAAGGTCAATGGAGGGATGAAGAGATTCTCCATCGACCCACGAGGAAAGACCGAAGAGTCTTGGCAGCTGCCTGCCCAACAAATGCCCCAGTACCTGCAAAGTGCGCAGCTCAAACAAGTGTGTGCCCAGACGGCACCGCCGGACTGGCGAATGTTGACAACGCCGGAACGGGGGGATTGGCAGTTGTTGGACCGTGCCAGCCTGAAGGCACAACGCGATGAGGTGACTTTTTGGAGCGCTCGCGTATTACCCTCTGAGGCAAGGGTGCCCAGAGCCGACCTCCTCTATGGACAAATACAGCAACGGTGGCTCGCTAACTGCTCATTGCAGCAACTCACCGAATTGAGTTCCTTTTACATTGATAAAGAGCACCGCGTGCTCGGTGGACGCCTGAACACGGAACCAGAAGCCATCGCTTTAAAAAGCCTGCCGATGGAAGAGCGGCCACTGTTTGAGGCGGCCTGTGGCAGCCCGAAATCCCAGGACCGATATAAACCCTATGAAAGGCGTATCCAATCCTCATTCGAGTTACCTGCGCCAACACCTGCCGCTCCTGTCTTGAAATCCATCGAAGCGTTGAATATGCCTGAACCGCAGAAAAGCATTCAGCATCTGCGTGTGGTACGCCAGGATTCGACGACAAAACAGGAAGTTTATGACTACACCTATCTCCCGGGCGAAACGGGAAAACACTTGACTCGACGATCCAAAGACGAGCGAGGACAGCGGGTGATCGTCAGTTTCCGTGACTTGATCGACCTTGCACATAGTGAGTTTCGACGCGGCAACGATGGATTCAGCTTTCGGGAAAACACTCTCAACACCCTTAAATTCGAGGGCGACTGGGCAAACATGCCAGTAGGCACCAGTCTGCGGTACTCGACGGAACGACCGCCTTACTATTCCGGCGCGAGAAACCGCCGCCCCGTCGTAAAACAATTCAGTTGTGAAGTGCAATCGCAGAAACCAGCCAGTGCCTATCATCCAGCTTTAATCGGAAATGCCAAGGAGCTCAGTTGCAAGCGCATTGATTACGCCAGCGAAGAAATCACTGTCCATGCTTACCTGGAGACATACGGGATGTTTGTAGCGACGGAATTCAGAGGGCCGAGATCGCATGTTAGATGGACGATAGAGGCAGTCGAATAGCATGGGGATCTTTGATCGTTTATTCGGTGGACGTTTTAGCATGCCAGCGCCCGATGAAACCGACCTCAGCACTGCTGCGATCATGAAAGAGCTTCGGCCTTGCCAGAATCAGGAGCAGGAACAGGCCCTTAAAACTTTCGCCCAGACGCTGTTGGCACGGGTTCCGGAAAAAGAGAACGCCAGGCTAGTCAAGCGCATCATGCGTAAATTCGCCGTGGGATTCGAAGCCTCCAGCGCCCTGTCGGAGGGATTGCTTGAGGATGCAAGGGGACAAAAACTCGAGTATCTCGTGCTGTTGAGTGTCGATTGGAAAGGCTACGACGGATTTGAGTACCTAGCGCCCTATCTAACCAAGGCCAACGGCATAAATGAGCCCTACACCTACGAGCATGGCGGCGGCGCATCGATGACGCAGGTGCTTGACGACTTTGATAGATGGCTGCTCCGGTTCGGTAGGCGATACCTACACCTGGATACAGGGGATGACGATTACTGCGGGTTTATCGTTGACGCCGAACGGGTAGAGGAAATGATCAACCTGGCTCAACGTGCAGACATTGAAGTCAGCCTTGGTCATTTCTGAATCGGGCAAAACGAAGTCGTGTGCAACTGGCGCCTGCTCGGACATTATCTCGGCCTGCTCAACCTTCCTGTGGGCCTCATCCGCCCTGAGCCTTGCCGTAAGCACAGCAGGAAAAAACGTCTAACAACTGGCTCGAGTGTCAAGGTCGAGCTGGCTCACGCCACGGATATCGCCCGGCAGTTGATCACCCTCTTTGGCATGAGCACAGCGCTTGGCCTGGCGGTGCTGGAACGCAAAAGTGCGAGCTACCTGGGCGAGCGCATGGAAATCGGTGACAAGGACTATTCGGAACAAACCGCCAGGGAAGTCGACCTGGCTATTCGCGCCTTGCTCGCTGAAGCCTATCAACGCGCCAGGACACTGCTGGAAAGCCATCGGGAAGAGCTGGACACCGGGGCCCATCTGCTGGTGGAAAAGGAAACCCTGACGCCTGAAGAGTTTGCCCCGCTACTGCCGCATAAACACACTGCGCTGGCTTTGCGACTGGTTTGAGGGCGCCTGGCCGTTGATCGATCTGTCACGACGCGAACGAGTCCAACGCCTCCTGTACACACACGACGCAATAGCGTCATCTGCAAACCCCATAGTGAAGGTTAGCACCTCCATCCTTTGTACCCGTTCTGCACCTATCGACAGCCGGAAGCACTTTAGGCCGACAAAAAACAAGCACAGCTGAATTGTTCTTCTATGCTTGCACCAAATAAAGGAAATTTCCCCATGAGCGAGCTTGAACCGCGACTTCTGCAGGTGCATGCGCTCAAGACCGCTTGTTCGAACTGCAGCGTGCTCGAACTGTGCCTGCCCATTGGCCTGACGGGCGGTGAAGTCGAGCGCCTCGACACCCTGATCGCCCAGCGGGTGAAGGTCAAGAAAGGCACGGCGCTGTATCGCACCGGCGACCCACTGCGCTCGTTGTATGCCGTGAGGTTGGGCTTCTTCAAGACCAGCGTCCTTTCGGTAGACGGTCGCGAACAGGTCACTGGGTTCCAGATGCAAGGCGAAATGCTTGGCCTGGACGCTATCAGTACCGATCACTACGCCTGCAATGCCATTGCCCTGGAAGACAGCGAAGTCTGCCCGCTGACTTTCAACCTCCTGGAAAAACTGGCCCACGATTTACCGTCGTTGCAGCACAACCTGAACAAACTCCTGAGCCAGGAAATCGTGCGCGACCACAGCATGCTGTTGATGCTCGGCAACATGAACGCCGACGAACGCCTGGCGGCGTTCCTATTGAACCTGTCCCAGCGGCTTAACATGCGCGGTTATTCCTCCAGGGAATTCGTGCTGCGCATGAGCCGCGAAGCCATCGGCTCCTACCTGGGCCTGCGCCTGGAAACCATCTGCCGGGGCATCGCCCACCTGCGCCAGGAGGAACTGGTGGACATACATGGGCGCAATGTCACCATTCTGGACTTGCCCGGCCTCAAGCAAAAAGTCGCCGGTTGCCATCGTCATGCGGAACTGTGATGCATCGTTGAAGCTGCCGGCCCCTTCGCGAGCAAGCTCGCTCCCACATGGGGTCGTGGTGAGCACAAGTCCGGCGACCACAGAAAATCCCCTGTAACGAGTCTGCAACCTGCCCTCCCTCAGCCCAGGCAAACCAAGCCCCCGGAGCGCCGGCCTCACAACGTGGCCGTACTCATCCCTTGACCGCCAGCACACTGCCCGGCACCGAATACAAGGCGCGTTCTGTCGTGCTGCCAATCAAACGCTCAAGACCGGCGCGGTGCACAGTGCCCATCACCACCACGTCGGCCTCGAATTCGTCGATGAACTCACGGATGACCGGCACCGGCAGGCCAACGACAAAGTGCCGACGTTCCGCTGGTACGCCACAGCGCTCGGCCAGGCTGATAAACGCCGCATGCAGCGATTCGCGCAGGGCGTCGGCAAAGTCGTCATCCCAGGCACCGGCCAGCAACGAGGCTTCGCCATTGAAGGCCGGCGACAAGTCGCAGGCATACAACAGATGCAACGAGGCGTCGCATTGCCGGGCCAGCGCGGTGGCCGTCTGGACGATGCACTCGTTCAAGGCATTGGCCTCGGGGTCCGAGGGGTCCACCGCCGCCACGACCCGGCGCGGCAAGCCGTGTACCGCCTGGTTGACCAGATGCACCGGCACCGGACAGTCGCGCAACAAATGACAGTCAAGGGGCGTGGCGAACACGCGCTTGAGCAAAGGTTCGAGGGTGACGTCCTTGATCAACAGGTCAGGTTGGAACTGCTCGACATAGCGCAGGATGTCCAGCAACGGATGGAGCGTCCACACCACGTGAGTCGTCACATCCAGGCCTTCCTCCTTGAGCAGCTCCGCCTCTTCTACCATCCAGCGACGGTAGTGATGCAAATAACGCTGCACACTCGCTTCGTCGGTTTTTTCACCCCACAAGTGGGTACGCGCCGGCGGCTGGACGAAAGCGCACAAATGCAGCGCCGCGCCGCTGGCCCGGGCCAGGGCACAGGCCCTGCGCATCGCTGCGGAGGGGTGCAGATCCGGTTCGACGATCAATAGCAGACGCTGGTATTGCCCCATCGCACACCTCCATCGGGCAGATCGACTCAGGCCCGAAACCTTGCACCGGCCTTTTCCGGCGCGATCTTCAGCGTGCGCCCATCAAGGCCCCGGACGGTTTGATCTGAATCAAAGGCAGGGCAATCGATGGACGGATACGCGGGCACTGATCCAGATCAGAATCGATCGCCGTGGCGGGCGTAGAACAGTACCGAATGCGTAGCTATTTATCGCACCGCACGTGCACATCCGAGGGAGGATCGCACCATGCTTACTGTCAAAGACCACAACGAACGCGCCGCTGCCCTGTATGCCAGCATCAGTGGCAAACACTGGATCCAGGCACTCAAGGACGGCCGGCATGTCTTGATCCGCCCGCTCAGGGAGCAGGACCGCCAGCGCGAATACGACTTCATCATGCGCCTGTCACCGGAGTCCCGGCACATGCGCTTCCTGGCGCAGATCAATGAGCCAGGCGCGGCGCTGCTCGATCAATTGATGGATGTCGACTGCAAGACGCACATGGCCTACATCGCCCTGGTTCATGACAACGGCGAGTTGATCGAGATCGGGGTCAGCCGCTATTGCGCGACCCAGGAACACGAATGCGAGTGCGCAGTGACGGTCGCCGACCCTTGGCAACACCTGGGGCTGGGGACGTTATTGATGGAACACCTGATCGACACCGCGCGTAAAAATGGCTACCGCCAGATGTACTCCGTGGACGCGGCCAGCAATGCCCCAATGCGAGAGCTTGCCCACAGCCTGGGTTTTGAAACCCACAGCGATCCCGATGACACCCGGCAGGTTATCCACCGGCTCTACCTTTAGCTCCGGACGCCGCGCGAGGCCTTGGTATGGCCTCGCGCAGCGTTGCTCCAATCACACTTGCGGCTTGATCGCCAACACGCTACAAGGCGCCCGTTGCAGCAGCAGCTCGGCGGTGGTGCCCAGGCGCTTGTCCAGGCCATGATGTGCCGTGGTACCCATGACGATGACATCGATCTGGTGATCGCTGGCGAACGTGCAAATGCTGTTCAGCGGCGCCCCTTCGATGAAGTGGCGCTGCTGCGGTACGACCCCATGCCGCTCGGCCAGGGACTCGAACACCTCATGCTGCGCCTGGCCCAACGCTTCATAGAGCCCGGTGGCCAGGGGCAGCGCACCAATGCCCATGTCCGAGGCGTAGACCGCCGTCCAATCGAAGGCGTGCAGCAACTCGACCTGGGCGTTGCATTGCTCGGCCAGTTTGACCGCGGCGTCGACGATCCGGTCGTTGAACACCAGGTCCTGCTCCTCGCTGCGCAGCACATCGACGATCGCCAGGACCCGCCGAGGCCGCGGGTTACGCGAATCCGTGACCAGATGCACTGGCACCGGGCAGTCACGCAACAAGCGCCAGTCCAGAGGCGTGAAAAACACCCGCTTCATCGCCGGTTCCGGCTGCGCGTCCTTGATGATCAACGCCATCGGCATCTCCGTGACGTATTGCTGCAAGGCTTGGAAGGCATCCTTGCTCCAAACCACCTCACAGGTCACCTCGACGCCGTGCCGGCGCGCCAGTTCGACCTGTTGCCACAACCAATGCCGATGGGTTTCCAGATAGCCCTCACGCGCTTGCTTGACCTGCTCCGGGGCGAACAGACCGGCCACCGAGAGCAACTCCAGGTAGTCGAACGCCACGATGTGCAGGGGCAGGTCCAGCGCCAGGGCCAACTCGGTGGCGCGGTCGAACGCCGGCGTACGGATCATGGCGTCAGGCGCCACTAGCAATAAACGTTGAGTCTGGGACATGGAACACCTCGGCACGTGGCGACAGCCACTTAAAGGATTGAGGGTTCCAGAATGAACATATGCCACGGACGGGACTTGATCTTTATCAAACGGCCATCATTCAGGCTGACAAACTCGGGAGCAACAGCCCCACCCACATCGCCAGCGTTAACAGCACCTGGCCGGGAATTACATACGCGGCAAACCTTCGCCCGCCACTGAGCCAGGCCACCACGCATTTGCTCAGGGAGTTGCTGCTGAACGCGATCAAGATCGGCACGGCGACGCCGTCGAAGGGCAACAACCCGCCCTTGGCCAGGGAAGCGATGGAGGCTGTCGAGGCGTGGGCGTCGAGCAACCCGCTGAAAATCGCGGTGACGGTCACCCCGGCCTGGCCAAACGCATCGAGCATTGCCGACGAGAGGACGGTGATAGCGGTCATCGCCAGGACCATCGTCACCGCCAGCTTGAGGCTGAAGGCACCGCCATGCTTGATGGGCTCATCGGCCCGCGCCCTTGGGCGGGGAAACATCAGCACGCCGGCGTAGAGCAATACCATCAGCATCCCGCACAGCAGCGAGCCCCACATCCAACGCAACAGCGCGGGGTCCACGGCCGTGAGGATCAGGCCCATTTGAACCACCGTCGCCAGGTTGGATAACACTGCCGCGGCGCTCACCACCTTGAGATTGATCGGGTCTTTGGCCGCAATGCCACCCATGGTCGCGACCGTCACCGTGGCGGAGGCGAATCCAGAGGCAATCGCACTGAGAGCGTAGCCATAGCGGGTCCCCAGGGTTCGAACCGCGACATGCCCCAGTGCACCCACCGCCATCAGCATAACGGTGAGCGTGCACAGGTTGCGCAGGTTGATTGCGTCATAAGGTCCGAGGAAGCGATCCGGCGCCAGCGGGAGCACGACCAGCGCGGCGATCAACAGCACCAGGCCATCGCGCATCTCGGTAGCGGTCAACTGCTTGCGGGCAAAGTGGTGCAACGCCTGGCGGCTGGCAAGCAGCCCGGCCATCACCACCCCAATCGCGGTCGCCAGGCCCGGGGCGCTCGCACAGAGCGCGCCCAGTGCCAATACCGCGAACAAGGCCACCTCGCTGGTAATCCCGGGATCCTTGTCGAGGTTTCGCCAATAGGCCACGGTCACCAAAGCGCCCAGGGCAAGGGTCATGCCCCCCAGCAACAGGGGGCCGCCCGCCTGGACCGCCAGGTAGCCGAGCACGGACGTGATGGCGAAGGTGCGCAAACCGGCGAAGTCGCGCCGGTCGCCCTCGCCTTTGCGTCGTTCGCGCTCAAGCCCCACCAGCAGGCCGATTCCCAGTGCGGCGGCGGCATTGGCGAAGGCCAGGGTTTCAGTCATGGTTACGGCTCCCTGGCACTGTCTGCGGTTGTCACTCGATCCAGCGGTCCGAGCCGGCGGCGCTCGTGCCCTGGGGCGACTGATCATGCTCAAACATAGCGCGATTGCCTCGCCGTTGCCGCCTTCAATTCAACGCTTTGCAGCGTGTTTGATGCAAATCAAGTTAGCGAGCTCCATGGCGCTCATGATCAATGACAGACACCACGCCGCGCGAAACCTCGCCCGGCGCCAACAGGTCCTTGCCCGGGAGGTTTGTCATGTTTACGCAATCACGCTTGATGCTGGTCGTCTCGCCACTGATGGAACACAGCCCGGCGTTCGACCGGGCTGCCGCACTGGCCAAGGCCGAAGGCGCGGCGCTGCACATCGTCGCTTTTGACTACCTCGAAGGCCTGGCCACGGCCGGCCTGGTCAATGAGCAAGCACTGGAGCAGATGCGCCTGGGCTACATCGAGCGCCATCGGCAGTGGCTGGAGGAACAGGCCAGGCCCCTGCGCAACCTCGGCATCGAGGTCACGACAGAAGTGACGTGGGTCGAGCGCCCCTTGCAGGAGATCCTGGTCCACCTCAAGGAAGCGCCTATGGATGCGCTGATCAAGTCGGTGGACCCCGAGTCGTGGTTTTCCCGACTGATGTTCACGCCGCTGGACGTGCATCTGCTGCGCGAATGCGAGGTTCCACTGCACTTCGTCAACAAGGTCGCCCACGCCCGTCCGCGCAAGATCCTGGCCGCCATCGACCCGTTCCATCAGGACGGACGCTACGAAGGCCTCAATGACCGGATCCTGAGCGAAGCCAACAAGCTGGCCACCAGCTGCGACGCGACGCTGGAAGTCATCTACGCCTATGACCTTTCGTCCATCACCGCCGCAGAATACGGTTTTGGCAACGGTTCGATGTTCTTCTCCTCGACCCTGGCCCGCCAGCTCTACGAGTCCCAGGGTGCGGCCTTCGATGCACTGGCCGAACGCAATGGCATCGCCCCGGACCAGCGACGCATGATCATGGGTGACCCGGCCAAGGTGCTGGCGAGATACGCCGCGTCCCATGGCATTGATGTCATCGTCATGGGGCGCGTGCGCTATGGCAGCCTGGACAAGCTGATCGGCAGCACCGTCGAAGGCCTGCTGTACAAGATGCCCTGCAGCGTGTGGGTGATTGCGCCGCAGCAGATGGGTTGAAGGCAGGCCTGTGTCAATGAGCAAGTCGGGCTGGACATCGCCGAAGTCCGGCCCGGCATTCCCTGCCACCCACCCCGCAAGGACCTGAACCATGAATGCATCCAGACTCGCCGCCCTCGCCCTGACCGCGGTGCTTTTCCCCACGCTGACCTTTGCCCAGCAAGCCACCGACGCCGCCAAGGCGCCCCAGTCGTCGATGAGCGTCGAGCAATTCGATCAGCAAATGGCGACGGCCCAGGAAAACCTGGAAAAAATGCAGGAACAAATGACCCAGATCCAGAACACCAGCGATCCGGCGCAACGCCAGAAACTCATGCAAGAACACCAGGCCTCGATGCGGCAAAGCATGCAGATGATGAATGGGATGATGGGGTGTTGCGGAGGTGGCATGATGGGCGGCCACATGAAGGGAAACGGCCCGATGATGGGTTGGAAACAAATGGGCAACCACTATTCCCGGATGACGCCCGAGCAGATGAAGCAGCACCAGTACATGATGGACAGGTACATGGGCATGCAACAGATGATGATGGAGCAGATGATGCAGCACCAGGACCACATGGGCACGCCAGCTCGCTAGGCCTGTCTCCCGGCGATCAGGCCAGGCCCTGCTCCTTCAACCGCCTGTATAACGTGCGTTCACTCACGCCCAGGTGTCTGGCCAGTTCGCTGCGGGTGCCTTTGAAAGTGGCCAGGAGCTGGTCCAGGTCCCTGCTGTCGGGCGCAGGCGTCAAGGCTGGGGCGAACAACGCCACGGGGGGCGCGGGCAGATGCAAGGCGTGAATGACGCCGTCGTCGGCAAACAGCGCAGCTCTTTCCAGGACATTGCGCAGCTCGCGGATATTGCCCGGCCAGGAAAACCGCTGCAATTGCATCAGCGCCTCGGGATCGATGGTCAGTCGACGCTTACTGATCCCGGAACGTTGCAGGAACGAATCCACCAACAAGCCGATGTCTTCAAGGCGATGCCGCAAGGGCGGTAAATGGATGGGAAACACGCTGATGCGGTAGTACAGGTCCTGCCTGAACTCGCCTTTCTCGAGCATTTTCTCCAACGGCTTATGGGTCGCGGCCACCAGCCTGAAATCCGCGTGCAGGGTTTCCACACTGCCGACACGGCGATAGGTTCCAGACTCGATCAGTCGCAACAGTTTCACCTGCATGGCCAGAGGAACGTCGCCTATCTCATCGAGAAACAGCGTGCCGCCCTGGGCCGTCTCCACCAGGCCCACCTTGCGCACAGTGGCGCCGGTAAACGCGCCCTTCTCGTGGCCGAACAGCTCGCTCTCGAACAAGGTTTCGGTCAACCCGGAGCAATCGACCACGACAAAAGGCCCCGCGGCCCGCTCGCTGGTTTCATGAACGGCGCGGGCAAACAGCTCCTTGCCTGTGCCGGACTCTCCCAGCAGCAGGACCGGTAACATCGAGGGCGCGACCCGCTGCAGCTCCAGCAGCGCCTGATTAAAGGCCGGCGAACTGCCCACCAGCCCCTCGTTGCTGGGCCGTGCCGATGCGCTACGCACTTGGGTAAGACGTTCCACATAAGCGGTGATGACACCCTGCTCATTCAGGATCGGGCGCAATTCCACATCGACGTGTTCGGGCCCGCGCGGTGTGTGATGAATGTGCAAGACCCGATCCGGACTGCGCATCTCCCTGGCCTTTTTCATCGGGCAGTTCTCACCGGCCTGGTCACAAGGCACATCGTAGTGGTGGGAAACCCGATAACACTTATGGCCAATGAACGGCTTGTCGGCGCTGCCGAACTGACGCAGGTAAGCCGTGTTTGCCGCCAGGATGTTGTAATCGGGATCGAGGACGATCATCGGCTGGGGCTCGTGCTCCAGAAACGAGACCAGGGACTGCACCTGGTCTGGATGCGGAAGCAGGTCTTGGGTGGGCGGCAGGCTGTGTGTCATCGCGGCTCCAGTGATTCATCCAGTAAGGTTGACACTGCCACTATGCCAACAAACGCTGCCAATGGCAGTTCAATTGTCTGGACATCGGAAGAGACCTTGTCGGCACCCATGAATTTAAACCAATAAAATCATACGGTTAGCGTTTACAAGCAACCCATGATCGACATGGCAGCATTATTGCTGTGTCTGTTCTTCAAGCGGCTGAGAGCCCCGAAGGAGACCGTTCATGACCGTAAAACCGTACGTCGAAGGATTTTTCGATCCTGAGACCCACACTGTCAGCTATCTGGTGCTGGACGAAGTGACCCGCCAGTGCGCGTTGATCGACAGCGTCCTGGATTACGATCCCAAATCAGGCCGTACCACGACCACCTCGGCCGACAAGCTGATGGCCAGGGTGATCGAGCTGGGGGCGAAGGTCGAATGGATTCTTGAAACCCACGTCCATGCCGACCACCTCACCGCCGCCCCGTACCTGAAGGAAAAACTCGGTGGCACGATAGGGATCGGCAGCCAGATTACCGCCGTGCAGGAAGTCTTTGGCACGCTGTTCAACACAGGTGGGCAGATGCCCCGCGATGGCAGTCAGTTCGACCATCTGTTCGTCAATGACGAGTCGTTTACAGTCGGAACGCTGCAATGCCGTGCGCTCCATACACCGGGCCACACGCCCGCCTGCATGACCTATGTCATCAGCGATGGCCAGGAAACGGCGGCATTCGTTGGCGACACCTTGTTCATGCCCGACTACGGTACCGCACGGTGTGATTTCCCCGGGGGCAACGCGCATACGTTGTTCCGATCCATCAACAAGGTCTTGAGCCTGCCGGCCAACACCCTCCTCTACACCTGTCACGATTACCAACCGGGTGGCCGCGAGGTGCAATTTTCCAGCACCGTCGCCGAGCAACGTGCCGACAATGTCCATGTCCGTAACGGCATCAGTGAAGAAGCATTCGTGGCGATGCGCACCCAGCGCGATGCCTCGCTGGAAATGCCGACGCTCATCCTGCCATCGGTCCAGGTCAACATGCGGGCCGGGCATTTCCCGGAGCCGGAGTCGAACGGCACGTGCTACCTGAAAATCCCACTCAATCGGCTCTGAAGACCCGCCCCCTCTCATAAGAAAAACCGTCATCACGGAGACAGTCATGGACATCCGCCACCTTGCGTCCGGCCTCTCGATCTCAGGGCAGATTCATCCCGACCAGATGAGTGAGATCAAAACCAGCGGCTTTCGCGCCATCATCTGTAACCGCCCTGATGGTGAAGGCAGCGATCAACCTTTGTTTGCCGACATCCAGCGTGCGGCACAAGCGATGGGCATCGAGGCGCATTACCTTGCCGCAGAGTCCGGCAAGGTGACCGACGAACAGGGCGTTGCCTTCGGTAAATTGTTCGAGTCCTTACCCAAGCCAGTGTTGGCGTATTGCCGCTCCGGCATGCGCTCGACGACGATGTGGGCCCTGTCCCAGGCCGGCCAGCAGCCCTTGCCACGGATTGTCGAAACAGCCAGCAAAGCCGGCTTCGACATGAAAGGCGTCATCCGTAGAATTGCCAACGAGGGACGCACGCCCGTTGGCGTGGCCGAAGCCCGGCATGCCGTGGTCATTGTCGGCGCCGGTGCGGCGGGCATCGCGGCAGCTTCAAGCCTATTGGCCCGCGAGCCGGGCCTGGACATTGCCATTATCGATCCGGCGGATGTGCATTATTACCAGCCCGGCTGGACCCTCGTCGGCGGTGGCGTCTTCGACGCGCACAGAACGGCCCACACGATGGGCGCGACCATTCCCCGGGGCGTGCATTGGATCAAAGCGGCTGTCGCGGCCTTCGAACCTGAAAACGACGCCATTATTCTCGATGGATGCCGCGTGGTCCGCTACGAGCAGTTGATCGTGTGCCCGGGCCTTAAACTGGATTGGCATGCCATTGAAGGTTTGCCGCAGACACTGGGGCGCAACGGCGTCACCTCGAACTATCTGTACCACCTGGCCCCCTACACCTGGGAACAGGTGCAGCAACTGCGCAGTGGCCGGGCGATTTTCACGCAGCCCCCCATGCCGATCAAATGCGCCGGGGCCCCTCAAAAAGCGATGTACCTGTGCGCCGACCACTGGAGACGCCAAGGGGTACTCGGCGATATCGAGATCGACTTCTGCAGCGCCGGGACAGTCCTGTTTGGCGTTCCCGACTACGTGCCAGCCTTGATGGAGTACGTCCACGCCTATGGGATCGACCTGAATTTCGGCAGTACGCTGACGTCTGTCGATGGACCGGCACAAACGGCGACCTTCAGGTGCGTCAAGGCCGATGGCAGTACGCACCTGGTGACGCACGACTTCGACCTGCTGCATGTGGTGCCCCCTCAGGTAGCGCCGGATTTTATCCGCGTAAGCCCCCTGGCCGATGGGGCGGGCTGGATCGATGTCGATCCCGACAGCTTGCGGCATAAGGCCTGGGCGAATATTCACGCGTTGGGCGATGCGACCAATACCAGCAACGCAAAGACCGCAGCGGCGGCGCGCAAGCAGGCGCCCGTGGTCGCCCATAACGTGCTGGCGGCCATGGGCAAGGCCAAGGGCAGCGCCCATTACGACGGCTACGGTTCCTGCCCGCTGACCGTGGAACGGGGCAAGGTCGTTCTCGCTGAATTCACCTATGGCGGCAAGCTCGCCCCCAGTTTCCCGTCCTGGCTGATCGACGGTACTCGGCCTTCGTGGCTCGCCTGGCTACTTAAAGAGCGAATTCTTCCACCGCTGTACTGGAAAGCCATGCTCAAGGGCCGTGAATGGCTGGCAAAACCTGAACTGGCGGACCTATGAAATCAACCTTCACCTCCAGGAGACCGAGATGATTACCGTCCTGGTACTGGGTTTTACGGTGGGCGTGATCCTGGCGCTGACCGGTGCCGGCGGCGGCATACTCGCCGTCCCGTTCCTGGTTTTTGGCGTGGGCTTGAGCATGGCCGAAGCCGGGCCCATTGGATTGCTGGCGGTGGGCCTGGCCGCCACCCTGGGCGCCGTGATGGGCCTGCGCAATGGCATCGTGCGCTACAAGGCTGCACTGGTGACGGCCAGTGCGGGGGTCATCTGTTCACCGCTGGGCCTTTGGTTGGCGCAGCGCACGCCCAACCGTCCGCTGACGATCCTGTTTGCCTTGTTGCTGATGTACGTGGCGTTCCGGGCATTGCAAAAATCACTGCCCTCTCGTGTCTGGGCAAAGACGTCCGCCACGCGCAAACCACCGCCCTGTGTCCTGGACGAAAATCGCGGCAAGCTGAACTGGACCGGCCCTTGCGCGTGGGCGCTCACGGCTTCTGGCATGGTCGCTGGGGTGCTTTCCGGACTGCTCGGCGTGGGCGGTGGTTTCGTCATGGTTCCGGCGCTCCAGCGGTACACCAATTTGACCACGCAGTCGGTGCTCGCCACGTCGCTGACCGTCATCGCTTTGGTTTCCATGTCAGGGGTGCTGGCGAGTTCGGCGATGGGCCACCTGCAATGGCCAATAGCGCTACCCTTTTCCATGGGGGCCATCGTCGGCATGCTCGGCGGGCGCCTGGTCGCCGCGAGGTTGCCGGAACCCTATCTGCAAAGAGGCTTCGCCCTCGTGTCGACGCTGGTAGCGGTCGCCCTGCTGGTAAAGGTCCTGGGTTGAAACCAGATGGAATATCAACGATGTGTAGCGGAGAACGCTGATGAATATTGACTGGCTCAACTTTACGCCGTGGGCATCCCTGGCCGGCGGCATGTTGATTGGCTTGGCGGCCAGCCTGTTCGTGGTCGCCAACGGCCGGATCGCCGGCATCAGCGGGCTGATCGGCAGCCTCTTGCAACGTGGCAGCGAAGGGCTGGGCGAGAAGGCCCTGTTTCTCCTGGGCCTGCTTGTCGCGCCGCTGTTATGGGGCGTGTTTGCCACCTTGCCGCCGATCGAGTTCCAGAGCGGCTGGCTCGGCCTCATTGTCGCCGGCCTGTTGGTGGGTGTCGGCACTCGTTACGGTTCGGGCTGCACCAGTGGCCATGGCGTGTGTGGCCTATCGCGCCTTTCACCGCGCTCGATGGTCGCCACCGCGTGTTTCATGCTCAGCGGTTTCACCACGGTATTTGTCCTGCGTCACGTGATGGGGATTTGAACATGCGCAAACTGACGGCATTCATCGCTGGCCTGCTCTTTGGCTTCGGGCTGCTCCTGGCAGGCATGGCCAACCCGAAAAAAGTGTTGGGTTTCCTGGATCTGGCCGGTGCCTGGGATCCGTCCCTGGCGCTGGTGATGATCGGGGCGATTGGCACCGCCATCGCCCCCCTGGCCTGGGCGCGCCAACAGACTCAGTCGCTGCTGGGCAGCCCCATGCAGTTGCCGGTCAAGCGAGAACTGGACCCACGCCTGATCGGTGGCAGCCTGGTGTTTGGTATCGGCTGGGGTATCGCCGGCATCTGCCCTGGCCCTGCCGTGGCCATCCTGCTGACCGGACACTGGCAAGCATTTGTGTTCATGCTGGCCATGTTGGCGGGCATGTTGTTGTTCACCGCGCTGGAAACCCGGCGCAGCCATTGATCGGGAGATTGTCATGAAAGCCAACATTGGAACCATTGACCGGGGCGCACGTATCGCTGTGGGGCTTGCCCTCATCATCCTCAGCCTGACCGGCTTGATCGGCGCGTGGGGCTGGATCGGCCTGGTGCCATTGGCCACCGGTTTCATGCGCTTCTGCCCGATCTATTCGTTGTTGGGCGTCAAGACCTGCAAACGTAGCTGAGAGGCGCAATGGCCGTTCTTTTAGAACGGCCATTGAACCTTGCCAGTCACCCTTGGAGCTCCGCAACAGGCTCTCACTCGACCAAAGGATTCGCCGTCATGCCCCGCTCACAGCCCGATACATTTGACGTAGTCATCATCGGTGGCGGCCAAGCGGCCTTGGCGGTGGCCTATTTCCTGCGGCGTACGCCTCTGTCGTTCGTCATCCTCGACGCCCAGGAAGAACCCGGTGGTGCCTGGCGGCATGGCTGGAACTCGCTACGACTCTTTTCCCCGGCGACCTGGAGTTCGATCCCCGGCTGGATGATGCCCCCCACACAAAATGGCTATCCGTCACGAGACCACGTGATCGACTACCTCAAGCAGTATGAACAGCGCTATCGATTTCCCGTGGTGCGGCCGGTACAGGTCACCCGTGTGGAACCCACGGAAACGGGTTTGCGCGTCCATTCCCGGGACAGGCAATGGGACGCACGGGTCGTGGTCAGCGCAACGGGCACCTGGAGCAACCCCTACATCCCTCGCTACCCTGATGCGGCCTTGTTCGCCGGCCAGCAACTGCATTCGGCGGACTATGTCGAGGCGTCCCCTTTCGCTGGCAAGAGAGTCCTGGTGGTGGGCGGCGGCAATTCAGGGGCGCAGATTCTGGCCGAGGTGTCGAAAATCGCCGAGACCACTTGGGTCACTCCCGTCGAGCCACTGTTCCTTCCCGACGAAGTGGATGGGCGCGTGTTGTTCGAGCGCGCCACCGAACGCTGGAAGGCCCAACAGGAAGGTCGCATCATCGACCAACCCGTGGGAGGGTTGGGTGACATCGTCATGGTGCCGCCGGTGGTCGAGGCTCGTGAACGCAACGTCCTTCAGGCCGTCAGGCCTTTGGAGCGCTTTACCCGCAACGGCGTGATCTGGGCCGACGGCCGCGAATCAGACGTGGACGTGGTGATCTGGTGCACCGGATTCAGGCCCGCCCTGCAGCACCTTGATACGCTGGAGGTGCTCAACAACGAGGGCCGTGTGGAGGTCGAGGGCACCCGCTCGATACAAGAGCCCAGGCTGTGGCTGGTCGGCTACGGCGAGTGGACGGGGTCGGCTTCCGCCACCCTGATCGGCGTTACACGCACGGCACGCAGCACGGTCGACGAGATAGTCGCCTTTCTCGCCGAACAATCCACGGCCGATACGCCGGCTTGAGCCCACCACCAGGGGCTGGCCTGTCATGGCGTCGGGAAACCGCTTAGAAGCGCCCTATTTCCAAGGTCGCGCACAGCCCACCCTCGGTGCGATTTTCCAAGCGAATGCGCCCTCCCAGACGATCCGCGATGGTGCGCACGATCGTCAGGCCCAGCCCAGCCCCCTGGTCATTGCCGCGGCTGTAGAACCGCTCGAAGAGCCGCTCACGCTCGGCCTCGTCGATACCCGGCCCCTGGTCTTCGACTGACAACTCATAGTGATCGCCCTTCCTGGCCAGGCTCACTGTGATCGTGCCGTTGGCCGGAGAAAAATTGGCCGCGTTGGTCACCAGGTTGTTCAGGGCGATGTCGATGACCACCGGGTCGATTCGAACCGGGCCGATGTCATCGCTGACGTCCAGCACCGGCTCGAGCCCCTTGCTCAACAACCAGGGCGTCAGTTGAACCAGGCTCGCACGAACCGTGGCGGGCAGGTCGATGACCGCAGGCGTCGGAACACCTGCCTGCGGTTCGAGCCGCGCCATGGTCAGCAGTTGATTGACCAGGCGCGTAGTGCGATCGACGCCAGCGATCAGGTGCTCCAGGGACTCGCGCCGGCTTTGCTCGCTTCCCGCCTCCATCAGGTTCTGTGCATGCACCCGCAGCACGGCCAGGGGCGTACGCATTTCATGGGCGGCGTCGGCAATGAAACGCCGCTCACGGCCCATCACCTCCTGGATCTGCGCCAAGACGCGGTTGAGCGCCGCCTGCATGGGCTCAAGCTCCGTAGGGAGCGGCATCATTTGCAGGGGTTCCAGTGAGCCGGGATGCCTGGCGCGCAACTTCGCCGCCATATCGACCAGGGGTTTGAGCCCCCAGCCGATGGCCAGCCAGATCACTGCGGCAAGCACCACGCTGCCGATCAGGTTGGGCACGACAGTGTGACGAACAATGCGATCGACCAGGTCGGCACGCACGTCGTCGCGCTCGCCCACCCAGATCTTCAAGCCGTATTGCGCATCGTCCAGGACGAACGCCCGCCACTTACGGTTCTTCTGGTCCACGACCTCACTGAAACCGGGCGCGCCCGGCGGTGAGGTGAACGAGGGTGCGCTGGAGGTATGAACCAGCACCGAACCTTGTGAGTTCCAGACTTGAAAAGCAATTTTGCTTTCATAGGGATGGCCATCGACCCTGGGAACCGCCTGCCCCAGCGCCGAATTGAACGCCTGATACAGCTCGGCGTGTTCCTTGCTCGCCATCGGCATGCGCATCACGCCCTGCAACAGCCGGGCATTCTGCGCCAACTGGGCATCGTAGACCTCGGCGATTTCGTGGTTGCTGTCATGCAGGTTGAATACGGTGATGATCAACAGGCCAAGGAACAGCAGGCCGAGGATCAACGTGAGGGTACGACGCCGGATCGAACTCATCGACGCTCCTCCACCAGGTAACCGACACCGCGGATGGTGCGGATCAGGTCGGTGGAGAATTTCTTGCGCAGGTGATGGATGTGCACTTCCAGCGTGTTGCTCTCGGCCTCCTCGCTCCAGCCGTAGAGCAGCTGCATCAGATGATCGCGGGTCATGACTCGGCCCGGCGGCGAGAGCAGCTCATGGAGCAGCTGATATTCCTTGGGTGTCAGCGCCACCGGCTTGCCCTGGTAACTGACTTGCTGGGTACCGGGGTTCAGGCTGATACCGGCATGTTCGATCAACGCCTGGGCGCGGCCGGCGCTGCGGCGCAACAAGGCCCGTAGCCGGGCCTTGAGTTCCGCCAGATCGAAGGGCTTGACCAGATAATCATCGGCCCCGGCGTCCAACCCGGCGATGCGATCCTCGGTGGCATCGCGGGCTGTGAGGATCAGCACCGGCAGGTTGGAACCACTGTCACGCAAGCGCCGCAACACTTGCAGGCCGTCCATGCGTGGCAGGCCCAGGTCGAGCACCGCCAGGTCGAAGGTTTCACTGAGCAACGAATGCAAGGCGCTGCTGCCGTCCTGCACCCAGTCGACGGTATAACCTTCGCGACTCAGGGCCTGATGGATGCCCTCCCCCAAGGCCACGTCATCCTCGATCAGTAATAAACGCACATCCGCTCCTGTCAGTTCAGTTTCTTGTTCACATCCACCAGTAAAGCGTCGATCTCCTTGCGGCGCCCGGCATCGGCCGTTTCTCGACCTGGCCGCGGTGCTGCCTGCAAGGCTTTTTGCAGCGCTGCCTTGGCTTCGCTATAGCGCTTCTGACGGTAGAGGTGATCGCCCCAAAAGTACAGGCTGTCGATGCCGTTCGGGTTGAGTTGCAAAGCCTGCTGGAGCAATTGCTCGGCCTTGTCCGAGTCGCCGAAACCAAGGGCCAGCCCGGCACCCGGTCGTAGAGTGCGCCGAGGCTGGTGTAGGCCGAGCCTTGCAGGGCCTTGGGGTCCAGGGTCAGGGCTTTTTCCAGGTCGCCCTTGGCATCCTTGACCTTGCCCAGCGCGCCGATCCCACCCTTGGCACCGGCCCAACTGCTGTTGACGATGCCAGACCAGATCCACGCTTCGGCCACCGATTGGCGCTCCTGCTTGAACGCCGATGCCTGGACGGCGAGTTTTTCGAACGCATCGGCGCGTTGGCCTTCAGGCACTTCATATTGAATATGGGCCCAACTCTGCTGGATGTCGCCGAGACGTTGCTGGTCGGCCGCCTCCAACGCCCAGACGCTTTGGCTCAGGGTGCCGATCAACAGGCAAGCGAAGATTTTTTTCATGGCTTGAGGTGCTCGTTTTCGGGTTTATGACTGAGACGGCGCACCAGTGGCAACTGCTTGCGCAGGCCACGGTCCACCAGGTTGGGCAGCAGGCTGTTGAGGCCGACGAAAAAGCGTTCGGGCCAGCCCAGATACAGCTCGCGTCGGTCGCCGATAATCGCGTGGATCACCGCCGCCGCCACGGTTTGCGGGTCGTCGACGTTGGCCTTGAGGGCTTGGTTGAGCGCATCGGCCGCCGGACTGTTCATCGAGGTACGGGTGGCCCGGGGCGCTACGTAGAGCACCCCGACACGGGTATCGGCCAACTCCCGGCGCAAGGCTTCGGAAAAACCGCGCAAGGCAAACTTGCTGGCGCAGTAGCTGGCGTATCCCGGGTAACCGATTGATCCATAGGTCGAGCCGACGTTGACCACCATCGCACTGTCAGCTTGCTTGAGCAGCGGCAAGAGCAGTTTGGTCAGGCAGATCGGCGCGCTGATGTTCAGCGCCAGCATGGCGTTGATCTCGCTGTCGTCGAGTTGCTCGAGCATGGCGAAGTGGTTCACGCCGGCCGCATTGATCAGCAGGTTGATGCCGCCCTGGGCTTCGGCGGCGACCAGCACTTTGCGCCGGTCGGCGAGGAAGGTCAGGTCGGCTTCGACCCAGCTCAAGTGCTGCGGATACTGCTCCAGCAACGGCTGCAAGGCTTCGCGATGCCTGGCCACGGCCAGGACCCGCGCGCCACTGGCACACAGGGCGGCGGCGATGGCCTGGCCAATTCCGCCGCTGGCACCGGTCAGCACGACACGCGCATCACACAAGCGCATGTTCATGCTCCCCGTCGCGCGGCAGGCCGCGGAACATGTCGGTGTACAACCGGTACACCACCTTGGAGGCATGGATCACCGCAGCCTGGTCCGCCGGATCGTCCAGGCGGTTCATCAGGCCGCGATAGGTCTGCATATGCTCGATGTCGAGCGATCCATGGGAACTGAGGTAGCTGAACGCCGTGGGCGGCAATTCCAGGCGCTCGCGGATGCTGTCGGCGGCATGGGTCGCCAGGGCGATACTGGTGCCCTCCAGCACATTGACCATGCCGAACAGGCCTACCGGGTTGCCTCGGGCGATCAAGTCGTAGAGGTAACTGACCATCAGCTCGATGGGCAACGAGGGCTGGCCGTTGCGCACCGCTTCCTTATCGCCACCGCACACGGCAATGTCATCCAGCACCCATTGCTCGTGGCCGTACTCTTCGTCGATGTATTCGCACACGGCCTTGCGCAGCCATTCCAGGTGCGTCGGCAGGCGCGCCCCGCACGCCATCATCAACGGTACGGTATGGCGCACGTGGTAATACGCCTGGATCAGGAAGCCCCGGTAACTGGCCAGGCTGACCTGGCCGTTGAGGGCGTCACGAATGATCGGCAGATTGAACAGGGTCTGGCGTTCTTGCTGGGTGGCTTCTTGCAACGTGTCAAAAAAACTCATGATGGGGATTCCTCGGACAAGACAGATGAAGTGAGCTGCGCGCGGTAATGCTCGACGATGGCCTCCCGGCGTGGCCGGCCATTAGCGGTGAGCATGCCGTTGGCAGCGCTGAAGGGTTGGTCCAGGCGCGTCCAGTGATGGACCCGCGCGTAATCGGGCAGCGTGTCGTTGGCCTTGGCCACGGCCAGCTCCAGCGCTTGATCCGTGCAGTCGGCCCGGGCGGGCCAGAGCAGTGCATGGTTGTGCGGCATGGCTTCGCCATAGACAAAGGCCTGGGCAATGTCACCGCCCTGGGTGAGTTCGGCTTCAACCCATTCGGGGTTCACGTTGCGCCCGAAACTGGTCACGAACTGGTGCTTCTTGCGCCCGCGCAGGTAAAGAAAACCCTCTTCGTCGAACTCGCCCAGGTCGCCGCTGGGCCACCATTCGCTGGTGTGCGGTGGCTCACCCAGGTAACCGAGCAGCGTCGAGCCCTTGATCAGGACTTCGCCGTCATCGGCCAAGCGGATCTCCACATGGGGCAGCGGCTGGCCGACACTGCCGGCACGGTGGGCCTGTGGCCGATTGAGGCAGACCACCGAGGCGCATTCCGACAGCCCATAGCCTTCAAACACCGGCAGGCCAACACGCTGGGCCCGCTGCAACAAATCGTGGGACACCCGTGCCCCGCCGACGGCAGCGAATCGCACGATGTGCGGGTTGAACATCTTCTGTTCGGCAGCCGTGACCAACATCAACAGCAACTGCGGAACCAGGATCAGGCTCTGCGCCCGACGCTCGGCCAGGCATCCCAGCAGACGCGTCGGGTCGACCCCACTGGCACCCTGGATGCCGAGGGTCTTCTGGCTGGGCAGGCTCAGCATGGCACCGGCATACAACGCCGCGTAGCAACCAAGGTTTTCCAGCAGAATCGCCAGGGGCAGTAACGCCAGGTGATGCCTGGCCTCGACCGGTTGGCTGGCCTGCTCCAGTTCACGGGCCACCCGCAACAGGCTGTCGGCGCTCAGGCAGACGCCTTTGGGCGTGCCGGTGGTACCGGAGGTGAAGGTCAGCTTGGCGGTGCCCGCCGGCAGACGGCTCGGTCCGTCGAAGTGCCGCCGCCAGAACTCGCCACTGTGCTGGTAGCCAGCGGCTTGCAGCTCCGCCTCGAACGCAGGCTCGGCAATCACACGCTCGGCCTGGCTCTGTTCCAGGCAGTGCCGACGTTGAGCCTGGCTGAAAAAACCGGGCAGGAAGACGCAGGTGAGCCCTTCGAACAGTGCGGCAAGGTCCCAGAGCATCGCTTCGATGCCATTGTCCAGGGCCAGGGCGACCACGCTGATGTGTTCATCGCGCAGGCGTTGCTGGCGGTATACCACTTCGGAATAAAGCGTCGCGTAGTCGAGCTGCGAGCCGTCGCCCCACAGCGCCACGGCGTGGCCCCTGCGCTCGGCATGACCACGCAGGGTGCGCTTGAAGCGTTCCATTTCAGGCGACATGGCTGGTTTCTCCGAGGTCCGTCGACAATCCCAGACGATTGAACAGGCCGGTATTGCGCAGATGAATGAAACCGGCGCGGATGTTTCCGACATGAACCCACGGCTGGCTTTCGTAGTAGCGGCCCCAGAGATGGCGGTCCTCGCCGAGGCGCTGAGGGTCGGCCGGGCACAGCGTCACAGGCTTGAGACCCAGGCGATGGAAGCTGTTGACCAGGCCGATGTTGCCAGTGAACGCAACCCACTCCAGACCGCCCATGGCCAACAGATAAGTGATCGCGATGATGCTCAGCCGGGCGCTGCCCGTGTCGCTGGCGGCCAGATTGCCAACCTCGACGATGCCGGCGCGGTCCACCGGACGGTCAGCGGCGGCACTGATCAAGGGCTCGATGGGGCTGTCCAGATAACGTTCGAGGAACAGCGGCCCCTGTGCGGCGCGGCGCACGCCAGCGGCAGCGCAGAGCGTGCCGTGGACATCGTCGAGCCCGAACAGCTCCGGCATGAAATGACGAATGTCGGCACCGTGGACCTGGCGAAAACGCTGCTGGATGAACGCTTCGAACTCATCTCGCCGCGCTTGTCCCGGCAAAGCCCGGTGCAAGTGGCGAACCGGCGGGCCGGCATCACCGAAGGCCAGCGGCAGGTGGATGTTCCAGTCGAAATCGGGCATGAGTCAACGTTCTCCCTCGGGCTATTGGGAGAAAGTATCGAGGTCGTTTCTTAACGAAGTCTGAAGGTGGAAAATTTTGGCTCGTTAGAGAGGCAGTTCGGTCAAACCTGAACTGCCCCTGATCGCTATTCCGTAGTACAGTGCGCAAGTCCGATAAATATCCACTTTGAGATGACCTGAAGTCTCAGGAGCAACTTCAATGGACCCGAACACCCCGCCATCCCTCTGCCGCGGCGCTAACAGCATGATCGAAATCACCGAAGCCTCCATTGCCCAATTGCGCGCTGCGCTGGAGTCGGGCCAGACAACGGCGGTGGCGCTTGTCCAGGCCTACCTTGCCAGGATCGATGCCTACGACGGCCCCGATACGCCCACAGCCCTCAACGCGGTGGTGGTGCGCAACCCCGATGCATTGAAAGAGGCCCAGGCCTCCGATGCCCGTCGGGCCAGCGGCCAGACCCTGGGGCCGCTCGACGGCATTCCCTATACGGCCAAGGACAGTTACCTGGTCAAGGGGCTCACTGCCGCTTCCGGCAGCCCGGCGTTCAAGGACCTGGTTGCTTATCGCGATGCGTTCACCATCGAGCGGCTTCGCGCCGCCGGCGCCATCTGCCTGGGCAAGACCAACATGCCGCCCATGGCCAACGGCGGCATGCAGCGCGGGGTGTATGGCCGTGCCGAAAGCCCGTACAACGGCGACTACCTCACCGCGCCCTTTGCCTCGGGCTCCTCGAACGGTGCGGGCACGGCAACTGCCGCCAGTTTCGCGGCGTTCGGCCTTGCCGAAGAAACCTGGTCGAGCGGACGCGGTCCGGCGTCGAACAACGGCTTGTGCGCGTATACGCCGTCGCGCGGCGTGATCTCGGTGCGTGGCAACTGGCCGTTGACGCCGACCATGGACGTCGTCGTGCCCTACGCCAGGACCATGGCCGACCTGCTCGAAGTGCTGGACGTGGTGGTCGCCGAGGACCTCGACACCCGTGGCGACCTGTGGCGCCTGCAACCCTGGGTGCCGATTCCGAGCGTCGACTCGGTTCGCCCGGCCTCGTATCCGAGCCTTGCCAGCCACCCAAGTGCGCTGGCAGGCGTTCGGTTCGGCGTTCCTCGGATGTACATCAACGCCGACCCTGAAGCAGGCACGGCCCCGGCCCCCGGCATCGGCGGCCCGACGGGGCAGCGAATCATCACCCGCGCCTCGGTGATCGAGCTCTGGGAGCAAGCGCGCAAGGCGCTTGAGGCCTGTGGTGCCGAAGTGGTCGAGGTGGATTTCCCCCTGGTGTCCAACTGCGAGGGCGATCGTCCTGGCGCACCGACGGTCTTCACCCGCGGCCTGGTTTCCAAGGAGTTCCTGCACCATGAGTTGTGGGACCTGTCGGCCTGGGCATTCGATGATTTCCTGCGGGCCAACGGCGATCCGAAGTTGAATCGCCTGGCCGACGTCGACGGACCGAAGATCTTCCCCCACGACCCGGGCACCCTGCCCAACCGGGAGGACGATCTGGCCGCCGGCATGGATGAGTACGTGAAGATGGCCCAGCGCGGCATCACGCCGTGGGACCAGATCCCGACCCTGCCCGACGGCCTGCGTGGACTTGAAGAGACACGTCGAATCGATCTGGAGGACTGGATGGCGCAGCTGGGCCTGGACGCGGTGATCTTCCCGACCGTCGCCGACGTCGGGCCGGCGGATGCGGACATCAACCCGGCGTCTGCCGATATCGCCTGGAGCAACGGCGTCTGGGTCGCCAATGGCAACCTCGCCATCCGCCACCTGGGCGTGCCGACTGTCACGGTGCCGATGGGCGTCATGGCGGACATCGGCATGCCCGTCGGGCTGACGTTCGCTGGCCGCGCCTATGACGATTCGACGCTGTTGCGACTGGCTTCGGCGTTTGAATCGATTGGCTCCAAACGCCTGATCCCACCGCGGACGCCGCCGCTGTCGGCTTGATCGTTTGGCGGGTTTGGTCTTGGGGCTGCGCAGCAGTCCCTGGACCGGCTCTACAGCCGGAAAGACTGTTGCATGGCACGGGAAAGCAGGTCCACGGCCTCATCGCCGTGTGACGCCTGCGCTCGCATGAACACCACCTCATGCTCCTGAATAACCGGCAGGCCTTCGAGGATCTGCATGGCGTCCGTCACCCGCGCGCGGTCTATCAGGCTGACCGCCAACCCTGCCTCCACACACGCCTTGACGGCCTGGTTGGAGGGGCTTTCCAGGACGACTCGGGTCCTGCGGCCGCTTTGCCTGAGGGCCTCCATCATCGCTTGCCGATAAGGGCATTGCGCCGCATGCACCGCCAGCGGCAATGGCTCCATAGAGGCCACCGTCACGTGGGCCGGACCGACCCAGACCGGCGTGGTGGAAATCAGCACTTGCCCGCCAGCACTGACCTGCCCCTTCGGCTGCGCAACGACCGCTGCCTGGAGCTTGCCGCGCTGGACCAGGTCACGTAGCGCGTAGCTGGGCGCGGTCTTGAGTTCCAGCACCACGTTGGGCCACGCGGCGTTGAAGGTCGGGAGGATGTCGCGAATGACATGTTCGGCGTATTCATCCGGCACCCCCAGCGTAATGCGTCCCGCCAGCCGGGTTCCGTGGAGATCGGCCAGCACCCGGTCGTGGGTGCTCAGCAGTTCCGTCGTCGCCACGAGCAGACGCTTGCCCAACGCAGTGAGGGATACCGATTGATTGTCCCTGTTGAGCAAACGCCCGCCAGCGACCGCTTCCAGGCGCTGAACATGCACGCTGACCGCCGCCGGGCTTTTGTGCAGTTGCTCTGCCGCCGCACTGAATTTGCCGATCCGTGCCACCGCATGAAAGGTACGTATCAAGTCGATATCGAGTATGGCCGTCATGATTCAATCTTCGTGAAGAACTGATGCACTACATTTTGATTTATTAGATTACGCGGGTTTCGTAGCCTGTGGTCATGAACCCGACCAAATCGATGGACTGCCCTTCCCTGCCCAAGCCCGACTGGCACTGGCTGATTCCGTTGCCGTTGCTCGAGGCGGCGTTGCTGCTGACGTGGAGCTCCGGCTTCGTCGGCGCGCGTTTTTCCATTGATTACGCGCCAGCATTGCTGGTGGTGTTCTGGCGTTGCGTCGTGGTCACGCTCGTCCTGTTGCCCTTCGTCGCCAGAGCGCTGCGCCGAACCTCGCCCGTCGTGTTGTTGAAAAATGCCGGTATCGGCCTTCTGGCGATGGCGGGCTACCTGGCCGGTATCACCCAAGGCATTGCCCTGGGTGTGCCGGCGGGCCTGGCCGCGCTTGTCGCCGACCTGCTGCCGATGGGCCTGGCGCTGTTGGCTGCGGGTGTACTGCGGCAACGACTGGCCTGGCAGATCTGGGCCGGGCTGCTCATCGGCCTGCTCGGCGTCATGCTGGTGACCCAAGGCGCGCTGGCGTGGGGCAACGCGCCTTGGTGGGCCTATGGCCTGCCGCTGCTTGGCATGCTCTCGCTCGCTGTCGCGACCTTGTGGCAGAAATATCTCCCCCCCGCGCAATCGCTGGGTCTGTTGCCTAACCTGTGGCTGCAATGCTGCGTTTCGGGACTGGCCTTCGCCTTGGTCGAAGCCGCCCATGGCAGCCTCGCCCCGATACCCAGCACAGGCTTTGCACTGAGCGTATTGTGGACCGCGGGCCTGTCGACGATGGGCGGCTATGGGCTCTACTGGCTGTGCCTGCGCCGCGCAACCGCCACCCGGGTCGCCAGCGTCCTGTACCTCAGCCCGCCCATTACGATGCTCTGGGCGTGGGCCATGTTCAACGAGCCGCTTTCATGGCAGATGGTCTCGGGCATGGCGGTCTCCGGGATTGGCATCTGGCTGGTCGTCGGCACCGAAGCCCGGCAGGCCAGGCGCCGAGCGTCTGAGCCGGAGCGCTAACCGCCCGGACTTGGCAGCGCGATGATTCCTGTGGCAGCGTAGGCTGGAATTTCAAACAACCCTCGCGCCCACGGCAAAACGGTAGTCATCATGATCTCGCATGTTTTTCTAGGTATCGCCGATTTTGATCGCGCCTTCGGGTTCTATTCAAAGGTCATGGCCGGGCTGGGCCTGACATTGAAATTTAGCGACGCCCACAAAGGCTGGGCGGGCTGGATTGCCGAGCATTCACCGCGCCCGATCTTCGTGATTGGAAAACCCTTTGACGGCAAGGTGCACCAACCCGGCAACGGACAAATGGTGGCTCTGCTTGCCCCCAGCCGGGAAGCGGTGAGGAACAGCTACGCGACAGCGCTGGCACTGGGCGGGACGTGTGAGGGAGAACCCGGCTTGAGACCCCACTACCACCCTGATTATTACGGCGCCTACTTTCGAGATCTCGATGGCAACAAGCTTTGCGTCTGCTGCCATGATTCGGTGTCGACTTAGTCGATCGTAATGCATGGCCCGCTTTCGTTTTCTGCCTAGCCAATGTACGAATAAACAGCGAACTCAAACCCGTTGAACGGAAAAGTAGCGACCTCTTTCATCCCCATGTTCAAGTGCGCACGAAGCGACGCTTCATTGTTTGCTCCCTCGCCACGGGTTCTGCGTTAGCCGATCGGCGTTAGCTTCAGCACCCGCATCACCAAGGCGCCAGCCTTCGCCAGCAAAGTGCCGTGCGCGCGTTGCTGACACAGGTCGTTCGAGACGAAACCTGCGGACTCGCTTGCCAAGGCGCCCATCAATTGGGGCAACAGGAATCCGCTTTCGTGCTCCTGGTAAGTCGCAACGGAGGTATCGGGCCGAAGGTTGCCGGTGCAAGTCGTGTCGATCATGGGAATCTCCCGATGGATGGAGAACGCTGCGACGACCCGAAACCGTCAATCGCTTCTGGGATCAGTTTCACTGGCGGACGGTTTTTAGAGAATGTCCAGGAATTACATGACTTGATTGCGTAATCTGAAACAATCGCAGCTGACTGAACAAAAAAGGCTTACCGAGGTTTTGATATTTCGTTCCGAGAGGGGTGTTTTTTTGGTGTGTATATCCGTTGTTGCGGTAACGGCGGCTTATGGTTCCGCCCTTACCGCAGCAACGGATATGCCCCCATACAAATCACACCGGCGCTTTCAGCATGTCATACGCCTCAAGCGACCGCAGCGAGTAGATATAGGCCGCCCCCGCATTCAACGAAATCGCAGTTGCCAGGGCCGCGGCGACCTCCTCGCGACTCGCGCCGGCCTTGATCGCCGCGTCCGTGTGGGCGGCGATGCAACCGTCGCAGCGGGTAGTGACGGCGATGGCGATCGAGATCAGCTCGCGGGTCTTGGCATCGAGCACGTTGTTTTCGCTGGCGGCTTCCCCTAGCGCCATATAGGCCTTGACCATTTTCGGGTTGCTGCGGCCCAGTGCGCCAAAGGCCTTCTGAATGGTGGGCAACAATTCGGACCAGTTATTGAACATGGCATTAACTCCTGAGTGGGTTGGGTGTACTGTTTTGACGCCCTCAGTTTTTCACCCTGGCGCCACTCGGTTTTGCTCAATGCGCTCAGTTTTTTTGGCGAAATGCTCAAATGAATGCGATCGATAAACTCATCAGCCTGGCCAACGTGCGCGGCAGCCTGGACCTGCGCTGTCAGTTCCAGGGCGACTGGGCCATGGATCACGGGCAGCAAGCCCTGGGCACAGCGCCCTATCACATCGTGCTGGCCGGCGAATGCCGCGTCGAGTTTGCCGATGGGCAGCGCTTGCCCATGCGTGCCGGTGACATCCTGCTGTTGCCGCGCGGTGCCCCTCACGTCATGCACAGCCCTGGCAAAACGGTAACGCCGACCTCCCCCCGAATCCTGACCGGGGGCACCTTGCCGATTCATCGCATTGGCGGCGCCAGCGCGGAGCTGGACATGCTTTGCGGAGGCTTTCACTTCAACCGGGCTTCGTTGCTGTTCGGCGCCTTGCCCGAATACCTGGTGATTCCCAGCGGCGCATTACCGGCCAATGGGCCGTTGCCGGCGCTGGTGGAGGTCATGCGCGCAGAAGCAGATGGGAATAAGGTCGGCGCGCGCTTCTTGCTCGATGCCCTGTCACAGGCGCTGTTCACCCTGATTCTGCGTGCGCATCTGGCCAGCCAGGGACAGGACAGCGGCTCGCTGGCCCTGCTCGGCGACAAGCGTCTGGGCCGGGCCTGGCAGGCAATGCTGGCGGACCCTGCGCACGAGTGGACCATCCAAGGCCTGGCGGACATCGCGAGCATGTCCCGGGCCAACTTCATGCGTGCATTTGTCAAGGTGGCCGGTGTCTCGCCGTGGGTGCTGTTGACGCAAGTCCGCATGGAGTTGGCCTTCAGCCTGCTCAGTCACTCACACTTGGGGCTGAGCGATATTGCCGTACAGGTCGGCTACCAATCCCAGGCCGCGTTCAGCAAGAAATTCAAGGAAGTCTTCGGTGAGGCGCCAGGCCGTGTGCGCCGCGGGATCCTGGGTCCACGCGCGAGCTGATATTCAAGAAACATCCGCTCGCAGCGCCGGGTGCTCGCGCAGGTGCTCGACGATGTAGTCCACGAAACTGCGCACGCGCATCGGCGCCTTGCGTCTTTCGCGGTAGACCACATGAACCGGTATCGAGGGCGGTTCATAGGGTTGCAGGACCCGGCGCAAGCGTCCGCTGTTCAGATAGTCGTACAGCGGATAGTTCAAGCAGCGCATCAACCCAGCCCCATGAGCCGCCGCGTCGATGGCCGCCTGCAGCGTGGCGCAACTGAGCCGCGTGCGTGCCTTGAGGCCGCTGGCCTGCTGCTGGAAAGGCCACTGGACCCAATCCTGGTTGGCCTGCGTGGCGATCAATCGATGATTGTGCAGATCCTGCGGCACAACCGGCTCACCATGAATCGCCAGGTAGCCAGGACTGGCGCAGACGAGCGAACGAACGCTGCCGACCGGTCGTGCGATCAATGAGCAGTTGGGCAGATTCCCCACCAACACCGCCACATCCAGCCCTTCCTCATGCATGTTCGGAAAACGATCGTGGTAGTGGGCAAATACCCTGATCTCGGGGTACTGATCCATGTAGCCGGCCAGCACCGGGGCCATGACATAGCGGCTGAACAGCAAGGGCAACAGGATCGTCAGGTTGCCTTGGGCCTGGACATGCCAGCCCTTGGCCGACGCCTCGGCCTCGTCAATCGCATTGAGGATCCGTGAACAGTCAGCCATGAAGCCGACCCCGGCTTCAGTCAGCACGACCCCGCGCGTGCTGCGTGACAGTAACTGCACACCCAGTCGCGCCTCCAGCCGAGCGATGGCACGCATCACGGTCGGTCCGGAAACGTTGAGGCGCTGGGCTGCCGAGGCGAGACTGGGGCACTGCGACAGCGCATGGAACATCAGCATTTCATGGTGGCGAGCCATCAGGCGACGCCTTTTACGACAGGCTTGAGCGTGACGTCGTCCCCCAACCGATCAGCGAGGAAGTCCACGAACGTGCGCACCTTGGCCGGCACTCGATTGCTCTTCTGATACACCACGTGAATCGGCAACGCTGGTGGCTCGAACGCCTTGAGCACTACCTCAAGCTCGCCGTCGGCGACCTGCCGGGCCACTTGATAGGACAAGACCCGGGTCACGCCCCAACCCTGGCAGGCGATGTTGATTGCCGCCTGATTCGCGGTCACCACCAGGCGTGGATCAAAGCGCAGGCTCAGCGAATTGGCTTCGTCCATGAACTGCCAGTGGCTCAGCAAATGACTGGCCGAAGACATCACGATATTGGCCTTGCTCAACTCGCCAGGATGGGTTGGCCGTCCGTGTCGCTGGAAATAGGCCGGGGCGCCACAAATCACCTGGCGCACTTCACCTACCTTGATGGCGTGCTGATTGTTTTCCTGCAAATGGCCGATGCGGATCGCCACGTCGATGCCTTCGTCAGCGATGTTCACCACGCGGTCGACCAACAAGGCGTTGAGGTGTACCGAGGGAAATTGATCCAGGTAATCCGTCAGCAAAGGCGCGATGTACAGCTCGCCAAACAGCACCGGGGCGGTGACCGTCAGATACCCGCAGGGGATCGAATAGCTGCCGGCAGCGGCCTCCTCGGCTTCATCGAGCTCACTCAGGATCCGTCGACAATCTTCCAGGTAGCGCTGCCCCGCTTCAGTCAGGTACACATTGCGGGTGGTGCGCGACAACAGCTGGGTGCCAATCCGCTCCTCCATCGCCGCAATTGCGCGCGTCACGCTTGGCGGTGATATACGCAGTCGACGGGCGGCAGCGGCGAACCCTTCCTCCTCGGCAACCGCCATGAAAACCTGCATTTCCTGAAAGCGATCCATGGGCGATCCAGCCTTGAGGGCACGTGGCTTGAATGTACTTGCCGGAAGATGCCCCCCGGCAAGCACCTGCGGTGTGAATCAGGCTTGCTGCAAGCCCTTGGCGGTGCGTTGCATGCCGACGAAATTCGGCAAGGCTTCGATGCTGCCCAGCCAGGCCCGGACGTTCGGGTAGTCGGTCAGCGCGACGTTGCCTTCCGGCGCATGGGACACGTAAGTGTACGCGGCCACGTCCGCGATGGTCGGTTGCTCACCGGCCAGGAACCGGCTCTGCCCCAACTCCGTCTCCATCACCTTCAACAGGGCATGGGAACGCTTGATGGCGTCTTCGGCGTCATAGCCGGCGCCGAACACGGTGATCAACCGGGCGTTGGCCGGCCCCTGGTTGATCTGGCCCGCCGCCACCGACAGCCAGCGCTGCACCCGCGCCTGGGCAAGCGGATCGCTGGGCAGCCATTGCCCCTTGCCATACTTGGCCGCGAGGTAGACCAGGATCGCGTTCGAGTCGGCCAGGACGGTGCCGTTGTCGTCGATCACCGGCACCTGGCCAAAACTGTTGATGGCGAGAAACTCCGGAGTCTTGTGCTCACCTTTCATCAAGTCCACGAATATCAACTCGGTTGGCAAGCCAAGCAGCGAGAGCATCAGCTCGACACGATGGGCGTGCCCCGACAGCGGGTGGCGATAAAGTTTGATCGCTTTCTCAGACATGACGTACTCCATGTTGTTTTGGGCTCGAAGCGGTGATCGCGTCGATGGCGCTATCCTCTGCTCCTGCCCCGGACAGCGGAATAACCAGCTTCTACAATCCAGCATTTCATCCGGTGAAACAGTCAGGCGGTCAGCCTAGACCTCGAGCACCAACGGCTCGCTCCCCTGGGCCGGCACCGCGCAACAGATCAGCACCTCACCTTCACCAACCGGTTCGGCCGGCTGGCTCAGGTAATGCACCTGGCCGCGGCTCAAGCGAGTTTTGCAGGTGCCGCAGGAACCGCCGCGGCAACTGAATTCCGGATTAAGGCCGCGCGCTTCGGCCAGCTCCAGCAACGTCCCGCTGCCCGGCTCCCAACGTGCCTCCTTGCCGGAACTGGCGAACAAGACCTTCACCGCTTCACTCGCAGCCGGCACTTGCTCTGGCGCCGGCATGCTCACTTCGAGATCCCGCACGAGCGTTGAGGGCCCAAAGGTCTCCGCGTGGATGCGATCGTCAGGGATGCGCAGTTTGCGCAGCCCGTCGTACAGCGCCTGGGTAAAGCTGCCCGGCCCGCACAAATAGAAGTCGTAGTCGTTGAGCGGCAGCAGCTTCTTGAGCAGTTCCACATCGATCCTGCCGGTCAGGTCATAACCTTCAGCGCCTCCTCCATCAGTGGGTGGTTGGCTGACCATGCGCAGCACCTGCAGCTTGTCGCCGGCACGGGCGGCCAGTTCGTCGATCTCGTCACGGAAAGCCAGGTCGGCCACCGAGCGGGCGCTTTGCACCAGCCAGACCGGGCGCATGCGGCTGATGCGTTGGCCCTGGTAAACCACCTCGCGCAACATCGACAACAACGGTGTGATGCCCACGCCCGCTGCCAGCAAGACCAACGGACGTCGCTCGGTGGCCTGGACGGTGAAATGGCCCTGGGGCGCCCGCGCCTCAAGCTCGTGCAGCGCCTGCACCTGATCATGCAGGTGAGACGACACCGAACCATCGCGCTTGACGCTGATGCGCAAAAAATCATCCGACGGCGCACTGGATACGCTATAGGTCCGGATCGATGGCGCGTTCTGTCCTTCCAGCAAGATCCGCACCGGCAAATGTTGCCCGGCTTCAAACCGGGGCAAACCCAAGCCATCGCTTGCCTGCAAGTAGAACGAGCGAATGTTGTGGCTTTCATCCACCACCCGCGCGACCTGCAATGCACGCCAGCGGCTACGCAGCGCCTCGGCCTGCAAGCGCTCGGCGGCCTGCTCCCAGCTGCCGGTCATCATTGAATTGGGCGAGTCGCCTTCGTCCTGGTCCTTCCAGCGCAGGGCAATGGCCGCCGGGCGATACACGATGCGTTGCGGGGTAAAGCGCAACAGCCTCTCGGCGCCCTGGAACGCGCTGATCTCGGGGTCGTCCAGCAGGACTTGCGCCGAGCCGCTCATTTGCAGCAGATCGCCCGTCTGGAAATCGACGAACACCAGCCCGGCCCGCGGATTGAGCAGGATGTTGCCCAGCGTGTTGAAAAAAGGTTGCCGGAAAAGTCCGGAATGGTCAGCGATCCGTCTTCGTCCATGCGCACAAACCCCGGCTTGCCGCCACGGTGGGAAGCATCGACCTGCCGCTCGCCGTCGCGCACCACGTAGGTGGCGATATAGAACGAATCGGCCGCCGTCACCAGGCGCCGCACCAGTGGGTCGGACACGGTCAGTTGACGCGGCGCAACGGCCTGCGCGTCGACAAAGTGGTACTGGCGCAGGTTGATGTAGCGAGGGCAGTTGCCATACGCCTGGCTCACTGAAATCTCGAGCCCAGGGTCGAGCTGACGACGCACGACACCGTTCATGCGGTTGCGCCGGCGGGTGTGCAACTCGATCCCCAGCATCCCGATGGCATCGCCCTCGCCCATGCCCTCCTGGGCCGGGTCGTTCGGCTCAGGCTCGAGGTCGATGTGCAGGGTCTGCGGATCGGGCGAGTTCATGAAGCCTGGTTGCCCGGCGCGCAAGGTCGCCCAGACATCGCCTTGCCGATCCACCGCCCCCAGCACCACGAAAGGCAGTTGGGCGTAGAACTCCCGATGCTGGTCTGGCATCCACGTGCGCGCCAGTTGCCGTTGCCCGACACCGGCCATCATGTCGACTGCCCCGACGGAGCGCTGCAAGGCCAGCTCTCCTTCGTGCCAGGGCGAGGTTTTTGCTTGCAAGGCTTCGTCCATCAGCTACTCCTCGCGCTCGCAGCATGAACGCCTGCGCCAGTGCGCTACGGTTAGGGATTCTCCGCCATCGTTTGCACGGCTGTGCAAATGGCTGGACTCATCTTCTGCCCAAAGCGACGGCGCAGGAATACGCACAAACTGCAATCCACCGTTTCATAAAATGGAATGGTGGAAGCACGAGGCATGGCCCGAACGGAGGTCAGGTCCTGACGCTGGCAAAGTTCTTGGTCAGCTCGAGCAAGGTCGCCCGCAACTCCGGAGGCCGCACAGGCTTGGCCAGGATCGAGATGTTCATGTGGTGCAGCGCGTGGCGAATTCTTTCGATTTCATGGCCGGTCATGATCATGGCGGGGACTTCCCAACCCCGTTGCTCGCGAATCGCGGCGATGCATTCGGAACCGGAGACCTTCGTGCCCAGGTCGAAGTCGGCAATGATGATGTCGCAGTCACTGGTCACGCCCACCCCGTCGCTGTGGGTTTCCACTTCGCACCCCCACTTCTCCAATAGCGCGGATGTCGCCATCAGCACGTTGGCGTCATCCTCCACCAGGCACACCCGCAAGCCTTGCAAACGGCTATGGGTGGACACCGGCCTGTCCACCATCGCCCTTGGCGCAACCGTTTCCAGCCCCTGGATCATGGCGCGCGTGCCCTTGCCGAGCCGGGAGTCCAGCTGGATGTCCAGATTGATCAGGAGGCTGATTCGCTTGACGATGGACAACCCCAGGCCCAGCCCCTCGACGTCCTTGTCACGAACGTGGCGCACCCGATAGAACTCCTTGAACACCTCGGGCAGGTGTTCGGCGGCAATGCCCCGGCCCTTGTCGTAGATGACGATGGCCAGGCCGCTGCCTTTCGGCCGCACGCCGATCAACACTGGTTGGCCGGAGGCATATTTGAGCGTGTTGGAGACCAGGTTCTGCACCATGGTCGCCAACAGGCCGGCGTTGACATTGACCCAATGCCGGCAAGGCCGCAGGCGCAACTCGACACCGGCCCAGCGTGCGGCTTCGGTGTTCTGCTTGACCACATCTTGAAGCAACGCGCCCAGGTGTACAGGTTCGGCCTGCGGTTCAAGCTGCCCGTTATCGAGGGTGTAGATATCGAGGATCGAACGAAACAGCTGCGAGACGATGTGCAACGAGCGGTCGATGTTGTCCACCAGTCGCAACTCTTCCTGGCCCAACCGGGCATCGCGCAGGCAGGCGGTGAACAAGCCGATCGAGTGAATCGGTTGGCGCAAGTCGTGGCTGGCCTGGGCCAGGAAGCGGGATTTCTCCTGGTTCGCGGCAATCGCCTCCTCCGAAGCGATGCGGGTTCGGGTCAGCAGGATATGCGCGTAGGCGGGCACCACTATGGTGGTGACGATCAGCATCAGGAACACGTAGGGCTGACCACGCCAGAACGGCGTGAGCAGGAAGATCACCACCAAGGTAGCGAGAGCGATCAACGTCGCGGCAGCCAGGTAGCGCGAGCCGAAGCGCATGCCATTGCCCAACGTGACCCAGAGCAATGCAGCGTAGACTGGTAGCGTGCCTTCTCCCCCCACGATCAAGGCGAAGGCGAGGCTTGCATAGTCGAGGCTCATGGCAAAAAGACGACGCAGGAAAAAGTGCCCGGGCCAGCGCTTGATCGCCATGCGCAGCGGGACCGCGACGCCGAAAAAAAAGGCCATGTACCACAGGATCGGTACATAGGTATCGAAGTCACTGGCCAGACAGGCCACCACAATGACGTAGAGTGAAGCACAGGCCCCGACCGTCAATCTCAAGGTAGCCTGATCAAGCTCGCTATTCTTTTCCGTCATAGTCACTGGATTATTCCAACATGAAAGGTTGTTTCAAACTTGAAACCCAAGGGGGCAGTTTAGGTTACGATTCGTGAACTGGAAGATCAGAAGGATCTGAAGCATGACGTGCAGAGTAATTGTGGCAGATGACCATCCTTTGTTTCGCGAAGGTATGCTGAGGACCATTGAACGACTCATACCGACAGCATCCATAGAACAGGCTGGAAATCTGGACGAAGTATTGGCGCTGGCACGTTCCGGAATGGAAGTGGACTCCCTGATACTCGACTTGCGCTTTCCCGGGATCAAATCGTTGCAAGTAATCGGCCAGTTGCGCAATGAGTTCAAGCGCACCTCGATCATTGTGGTTTCAATGGTGGATGATGTCGACGTTATTTCCCAAGTGATGGCGCTGGGTGCCGACGGATTCATCGGCAAGAATATCGACCCCGCCGGTATTGCCGACGCCATCATGGCAATACGCGAAGGCGAAGTGGTGGTGAAGTATCAGGCCGAAAACGCGATCCTGGACGATGCACTTTCCCAACTGACCGCGCGCCAACGGCAAGTGCTTGGCTTGATCGCCGCCGGCAAGACCAACAAGGAGATAGCCCGGGACCTGGGCATTTCCCCGTTCACGGTGCGCATCCATGTCTCAAGCCTGCTCAAATCCCTGGGTGTGCCCACGCGCGCGGCGGCCGCGGCGCAGTTTTCCAACTTCCCAGGCAATGGTGGATGGCCGGGAAAACAAGACAGTTAAATGTATAACGACCGCGAATATTAATTGAGCATCACCCTCCCCGCCTGCCCATCTCCGAGGCTATAGCACACTTGTACTATAGCGTCGCCCAGTACTCTCCCCCTAAGCTGTGGACGCTCCATAAAAAGGCTGTTCGAACAGCCAAACATAAAGAAAGCCAACATGCCATGCGCCGTGCAGTATCACTGTACCTATTGAAACGTTATGACGTGCGAAGCCTATGGATTTTATAAATCGATAGGCGGCGCAATGCTGGGTCAACTTCACCGTCTGCACGGTTGAAATGGAATGGTCCTGACATTAACTCAAGGTAAGTCATCATGTCCTTCGAATATGGAAAAACACTTAGAAATGGAATGGCGCTGTGCGTGCTGGCGGGCGTACTGAACGGTTGTGCAAACACCGGCGACTTGGGCAACTTGATGGGCTCCTTGAATCAGGGCGCCAAGAAATACGACGTTTCTTACCTCAAGCAAACGATCATTCCGGGCAAGACGACAAAAGGCCAGATCACTCAAATGTTCGGCGCGCCGACCAATGAAGAACTCAATTCGACGAGCTCCAGCAACGAGTCGAACTGGACCTATGAAAAGACTGATGAAGGCCTGGATAAGTACATGAAGCTGGCCCATAAGTACGTGTCGACCGAAACCAGCCTGAAGATGTATGAAACCTCGGCACAACTGTCCAAGGCGCAAACCGTAGCCAATGACGTCAGCAGCGTGACCGGCACGAAAACAGGCCAGAGCCAGAGCCAGGGTTCGGTATTGACCATCTATTTCGTCGATGATGTCGTGAAGTACTACAGGGTCTACTGACGCAATGGCATCGCCCGTTGGGGACAGCATCACGTCTGTTCCCAACCTTCACCGAGGCTAGCCGCTACGCTTGGAGGCATCAGAGGTCATGCGGTGCCAAAGCCAGTGGAAAAGAACAGTGAACTCGACCAGGCCACGTTACGCCTGACCGTCAGCGCCTGTGCGCTGTTGTATATCGTCATCCTCGCCGGCCTCTATCCAGGAGACGTCGCGAGCTACGTGCCCATCATTATCTACATCTGTACGTTCATCGTCGTCTCGGTGTTCCTGCGCATGATCATCAAGCGCTGGCCAGGGCACTTCTTCTGGCGGCGCCTGTTCACGATGCTGCATGACTATGCCGGCATCGCATTTGCCATGATCGTGGGTGGAGAGGGCACGCTCCCGGTGTACGCTGCATTACTCTGGGTCACGCTGGGCAATGGCATGCGCTTCGGCTCGCGCTACCTGGCGCTGGCGACCGTTATCGCGCTGTCGACCCTGGTACTGGTTTTCTGGCTGACCCCGTTCTGGCATACGCAGCCCTACATGTTCCTGATGTTGATCGTCACCACCATTGTGGTGCCCGCCTACGCGCACATTTTGCTCAAGCGCACACGCATTGCCTCCGAAGAAGCCATTTTGGCCAATCAGGAGAAATCGCGATTCCTGGCCCAGGCCAGTCATGACCTGCGCCAGCCAATCCACTCCATCGGTCTGTTTACGGCCTGCCTGCGTGACGCCAGGCTGGGGCTGGAAGAATTGCGGCTGGTGGACAACATCGACCGTTCGCTGCACACCGTGTCGCAACTGTTCCGCTCGATCCTCGATATCTACACCCTCGATCACGGCCAACCGATGCCGAAGGCCGACACCGTACACCTGGGCCAATTGCTGCAGGACGTCGTCAAGCAGAACACCGAAGCGGCCCGCTGGGCCGGCGTCGAGCTGCGTTTGCGCGCCTGTCCTTACTGGGTCAGCGTCAATCCCGGCTTGCTGACCACGATGGTCCAGAACCTGCTGTCCAACGCGCTCAAATACGCACCCGGCCAACCCGTGCTGATCGGCGTGCGACGCCAGGGCCAGCGCCTGGCCGTGGTGATCTACGACAAGGGGCGCGGCATCGCCGCCGAACATTTGCCCGAGGTGTTCAAGGAGTTCTACCGCATTCGCCATGCGCGCGACAAGGATGTCGAGGGGCTCGGCCTCGGCCTGTCCATCGTCAAGCGCATCAGCCAGATGCTCAATGTCGATATACACATCCATTCCAAGGTCGGACAAGGCACCCGGGTGGCGATCAGCGGCCTGGAACCGGCGGCACCACGTGTCATGGCGCCCAAGGTGGTGCCCGTCCAGAATCGCCTGGACGGGTTGCGGGTGTGTTTGGTTGAAGACGACGCCAACGTGCTGATGGCGACCTCGGCGCTGCTGGAAAAATGGGGCTGCGAGGTGGAGGCCCACAGCGACGGTGAAGGGCTGACCAGCGATTGCGACATCGTCATCGCCGATTTCGACCTGGGCACAAAAGTCTCGGGCGCCGAATGCATTGCCGCGCTACGCGAGCAGCGCGGCTGGCAAGTCCCGGCGCTGGTCATCACCGGGCATGAGATCGAGCGGATACGCCAATCGCTGCAAAGCCTGAGTATCTCGGTGCTGGCCAAGCCCGTGCGACCGCCGGAACTGCGAGCGGTATTGCTTGAATTGGTCAAGCGCATGGATCGCTGGGGCGAGGACTCAGCTCACCTCAACCCACCCAGCCGATAGCCGTCTTGGGAATCACCTCGGACTCGTCGAGTTTGGACGCAAACATGCTCACGGCCTCGAGTGCATCCGTGGTCCCGTTCCTGATTTGCACGATGACCGAGCCGGCCTGGTCTGCCAGGGTTACACCGCGCAATGCGCCTTCATGGGTCACGTTCATGCTGGCGACGGCGTCGCGGGTTTCGGAGAGAATCATGCCGATCATTTCGGCAATCTCCGAGGTGGAGCGACTGGTGCGCCCGGCCAGTTGCCGGACCTCGTCGGCCACCACCGCGAATCCCCTCCCTGGTCTCCGGCCCGCGCGGCCTCGATAGCCGCGTTGAGGGCCAGCAGGTTGGTCTGGTCGGCAATGCCGCGAATGGTGTTGACGATGGCTGTGATCTCTTCCGAACGCGCCCCCAACTGCCCAACCAGACGCGCGGAAGAGCCAATGTTGTCGGCGATCTCGCGCATCTCCTTGGCAGTCTGGTGGATCACCTGGGCGCCCTGTTCGGCCACTCGCTCGGTCTCGGCGGAGATATGGTACGCACGGGAAGCGCCACGCGAATCCTCTTCGAACTTCTCCACCCGTTCGCTGATGTCACTGGCGAACTTCACAACCTTGCACAACTTGCCTTCGGCGTCGTAGACCGGGTTGTAGCTGGCTTCCAGCCAGACGACTTTGCCGTTTTTGCCGAGGCGCTTGAACTGGCCACTGAAAAACTCGCCGGCGTTGAGACGACGCCAGAAATCACTGTACTCCGAACTGCCCACCAGGCTCGGTTCGCAGAACATCCGGTGATGCTTGCCCTTGAGCTCTGCCAACGTGTAATTCATGACATTCAAGAAGTTGTCGTTGGCGGTCAGGATGTTGCCGCCCAGGTCGAACTCGATCACTGCCATGGCCCGGTCGAGTGCCGCCAGCCGGCCACGTGTTTCTGCCTCGGCGGCAACCTTGGCGGTGACATCGAGTGCGTACTTGACCACCTTCACGACGCGGCCTTGCTCGTCCACTACCGGGTTATAGCTAGCTTCCAGCCACACGTTCTGGCCTTGCGCGCTACGGCGCTGAAACGTGCCGGAAACAAATTGGCCGGCGCGCAGCTGGTTCCAGAATTCACGATACTCGGCGCTGCCCACCAGCGCTGGGGTGCAAAAATCCCGATGGGACAGGCTGGCCAACTGATCCGCACGGTAGCCCATCGTGCCAAGAAAATTCTCGTTCGCCCGAAGGACCTTGCCATCGGGGCTGAACTCGATGACAGCCATCGACCGCTCCAAGGCGCCGACCAGTCCTTTGTATGTTGCCAATTCGGCCGTCCTAGCCGTCAGTTCATTTTTTAGTGTTGTATTAAACATGACGTACCCTCGGTGAACCCTGGAAGTAACCGGACCTTTTATTCATATCGGCTCGCTGGCTGGAGGCTGAACGGTACGCTGTAATTATGTTTTGGCGCCAAAACTCACCGAATCCATCAACCAGGTTCTAAAGGCCTGCACTTTTGGGGTGTCGGCTGTTTCATGCGGGCTCACGAAATAAAAGCCGAGGTCAGATTTCAAGCGTAGATCGAAGGGGACAACCAATCGCCCGGCCTTCAGGTCATCCTCGACATAGGTTGAACGCCCGATGCAGACCCCCAGGCCGTCAACCGCAGCCTGAACAGCCATCATGGCAAGGTCGAAAGTCAACCGGCTGCCTTCGGCCAGTTTTTTCGGTTGGCCGGCGGCACTCAACCAGGCACTCCAGTCGTCGTGGGTCACCCCACTGACCTGCAACAAGGTGTGCCGGGCCAGATCGTGCGGATTCTCCAGGGCTGTCGGACCTTGCAGCAGCCTGGGGCTGCACACCGGAAAGATCTCATCGGCCATCAGCCAGTCCGCCCGCAAGCCCTTCCAATCCCCGGAACCGTAACGAATGGCCGCATCGACGCCGCCCTTGCGAAAATCCACCCGTTCGGTGGAGGCCGTAACGCGTACGTCAATGCTGGGAAACGCCTGCTGGAAAGACGCCAGTCGCGGCAACAACCATTTGGAGGCAAAGGACACCAGCGTACTGATGGTCAAGACGCTGTTGTTGCGGCTCTCCAGCAACGTCTGCGTGCAATAGCGCAACTCATGGAACGCCGCACGAACGCCTGGGAAATAGCCATGTCCTTCGTCTGTCAGCGCCGGGCCATCCTTGAGCCGCAGGAACAGGCGCACGCCCAGCTCCTCTTCGAGCCGGCGAATTTGATGGCTGATGGCTGTTTGAGTGACGTTCAGCTCTAGCGCAGCCTTGGTAAAACTCATGTGCCGAGCGGCCGACTCGAATGCTCTAAGGCCATTTAAGGAAGGGATTCTTGTGGCCATTGGGTTGGCTTGCTCATGAGATTTTGTCATACGCTAGCACTGAAGATGTCCTTTGAAAATGTTCCGGCCCTCGCGGATTCTGGCGGCACGCCCCCGACCTTGAGGAAACCATGAAACTGTACTTCGCCCCCATGACCTGCTCATTGTCCCCGCACATCGTGCTGCGGGAATTGGGCCTGCCCTTTGAATTGATCCGGGTCGACAACCAGACCAAACGAACTGCCGATGGGCTCGACTTCCTGACCATCAACCCCAAGGGCTACGTGGCAGCCTTGGTGCTGGATAACGGTGATGTCCTGACCGAGGGCCCCGCCATCGTCCAATACCTGGCCGATCTGGTTCCCGCAAACACACTGGCGCCGGTCAATGGCACCTGGGAGCGGGTTCGCCTGCAGGAATGGTTGAACTTCATTACCTGCGAGATTCACAGCGGATGTGCGCCATTGTTCAACGCCGATATTGCAGAGCCGACCAAGGCCATCTTCAGGGCAAAGCTGTTCAGGCGTCTGGATTACCTCAGCCAGGCCCTTGAACAACAGGATTACCTGATGGGCACCTTTGGCCTGGCCGACGGCTATTTGTTTACCGTCCTGAACTGGCTGCCGTTATTCAATATCCAGATCAGGGACTGGCCGGCGCTGGCGGCGTTCATGGCGCGAATCGCCGCACGCCCCAGCGTCCGGGCGGCCATGGCTGCGGAGGCGGCATCCAATCTCGGTGCGATCTGAACCACCGCTATTGCGAGCAGGCTCGCTCCCACAGGTGTCCGGGGTGATTGTGAGATTCGAGATACACCCGGATCCCTTGCTCGCGATAGCGGCGGTACAGCCACGCCAGGCCCCAACGCTTGCGCACTTGTGCTAAAAAGCACCGTTATCGTTCTGAGTTCCGGTCATGGCCCTTGCTTCACCTCCCGATCTGACGGACACGACGCATCTTGTTCAACCGCTTTCCCGCACCTACTCATCCGGGACGTTGATCGCGCCTCATCATCATGAATGGGGTCAGCTTCTCTACGCGCAAAGTGGTCTCATGTGGGTCGATACACCCGGTGCTGCGCTGCTGGTCCCGCCGCAGCGCGCGGTGTGGCTGCCGCCGCGGGTCACACATGGGATCCGAGTGGTTTCGCCCTTGGAGATGCGCAATCTCTATTTACGCGCAGAACTGGCCATGGGCGTGGGGCTTGAGCTGGAAGTGCTCGAGGTCAGCAAACTGCTGCGCGAGCTGATCATCCGGCGAGTGGCGCTGGGTAACCGTCCTGATCCTGCGTTGCGTGATGCCTTGGACAACCTGCTGGTGCTGGAACTTCGCGAGCAGCGCCCGGCGGTGCTCAAGGTGCCCATGCCTGCCGGCGGGGATAGGCGCTTGCGCAATTTGTGCGAGACGGTGCTCGACGTCCCCGGCCTGGCCATGTCCTTTGAGCAGCATGCCGAGTCGGTGGGGGCCAGCACCCGCACCTTGGCCCGGTTGTTCCATGGCGAGCTTGGCCTGACGTTCACCGAGTGGCGACGCCAAGTGCAGTTGGCCCACGCCGTCGCCGCACTCCTGGAGGGTGGCTCGGTGGGGACGATAGCGGCGCGGTTGGGCTACACGCTGAGCAGTTTCAGCGAGATGTTCCGCCGTTCCCTGGGCGTTGCACCGTCGGCGTATAAAAACGCGATGGCATCGAGGGGATTTGTCCGATAGACGAAACTCTCTGGCGGGCTCGCTATCGGCCCGGACGCTATCCTCGATGCACATTTCGTCGAGGAGTATTGCAGCTTGAAAGCCCTACAGTTTTCCGCCACCGGCAGCCTGGACCACCTCTGCCTCGTTGACTTGCCGACACCCGTCCCGGGCCCCGACGAGGTCCTCATCCGGGTCAAGGCAGCTGGGCTCAACCCCAGTGATGTCAAGAATGTCGAGGGCCGCTTCCCCTATACCACCTTGCCCCGCGTGCCCGGCCGTGATTTCGCCGGGGTGGTTGAGCAAGGCCCGGCACACCTGCTCGGCAAAGCGGTCTGGGGAACCGGCAAGGGCCCGGGTTTCCTGCGTGACGGTTCCCATGCGCAATATCTCACGGTTCCGGCAAGTGGCGTGGCCCTGAAGCCCGAGCGTTTGTCCTTCGTCCAGGCGGCGGCTATCGGCGTGCCTTTTACCACCGCCTACGATGCCGTTGAACGATCCCACGTGCAGCGCGACACGACATTCTTGGTGATTGGCGCCAATGGCGCGGTAGGCAGCGCAGCGCTTGCCCTGGCGAAGGCCCGCGGGGCCCGTGTGCTTGCGGCGGTACGGCGACCGGAGCGGGCCGCCGAGTTGCAAGCCAAAGGCTACGACGTCATCGTGACCAGCGCGCCCGGCAGCCTTGCAGAGCAGGTCAACGCGGTGTTTCCGGGAGGGGCGCAGGTCATCTTCGACACCACCGGCTTCTGGCTGCAAGAGGCGGTATCGGCATTGGCCAACTTCGGTCGCATCGCGATCATTGCTGCCCCGCCGGATGGGATGGTGCACTTCCCCGCCCTGGCGCTCTATCGCAAAGGCGGCATCTTGATCGGGGTGAACTCGCTGCTCTATGACAATTCCGATTGCGCCCGGATGCTTGAAGAATTTGGCAAGCACTTCGAGGCAGGCGTCATCGACGCTCCCACGGATATTCTTGAAATCCCCCTGGTGGACGGCAAGGCCCAGTACGCGCTGATCGCCAAGGGCAGCAGCGCAAAAGCCGTACTGGTGCCCTGATCCAGAGCAGCTCGGTTTATTCGCTCAAGGCCTGGTTGAAGGACGTGTCGATAATCCCGGCAGTGGCCAGCGGTGCCGGCAGCGCCTTGACCTTGAACAGGAAGTCCGCCGTGCTTTGCAGGTCGGCGGCAGCCTGTTGGTCCACCGGGCCGACACTCATGTGTGCCTGGCGCAACCAATGACGCGAGACGTTCTGGTCGAGGTTGGCCTTTTTCGCCCACAGGTCCGCGTATTGGTCGGTGTGGTTGTCGACCCAGGCGCGGGCTTGTTTCACACGCCCGAGAAAGTCGGCGATGGCTTCACGCTTGCTGTCGATGGCCGGCGTCGAAGCGGCAATGGCGCTGAGGCCGGGCATCAGGTTTTTCGCCGTCAGGATCGGCCGGGCGCCGGAGAACAAGATCTGTTGCGAGATGTAGGGCTCCCACACCGGAAACGCATCGATGCTGCCCTGGGGCAAGGCCGCCGCCGCGTCGATCGGCATCAGCTTGATGAATGCCACATGGTTCTCTGGCAAACCGGCCTGCTCCAGGGCGCGCAAGGTCAGTTGCTGGCTCCAGGCACCGGGCCAATAGGCGACTTTCTTGCCCTTGAGGTCGGCGATGGTCTTGACCGGTGAATCCTTGGGCACCAGCAGCGCGATAGTGTCCGGGTTCTGCCGCGAGACACCGATCAATTTCACCGGTGCCTGCTTGGCAGCCAGGAACAGAAAACCCGAATCGCCGAGGAAACCCAGGTCCAGGTCGCCGGTATTCAGCGCCTCGGCCAGGGGCGCGGCGGCCTGGAAGTGTTTCCAGTCGACTTGGTAAGGTGCGCCCTCAAGCACACCCGAAGCCTCCACCGATGCCCGTACGTTGTAATAGTTCTGGTCGCCGACGTGCAGTACCAAGGGCTCGCTGGCGTGGACCAAAGGGGCGGCGAACAATGTGCTGAGGAACAGACGGCGCAGGGATCGGGCGAACTTCATGAAGACATTCCTGAGTGAATTTCATAGAACATAACGCTCTTGGAATTCACATTAGAAATTCTTTTAAAGCATAAGCTCATAGTCACAGGCAGCCAATGTCCAGGGCGCAACAGTGCCGCAACAGACTGTTGGCTGGGCAACATCGGCTTGAAGCCTTTACCCCATGGCGCCCCCCGAAAAACGCCCTTTCGCCGGCTATGGCACAGAGCCTGCAATATTCCTTTCAGGCGGTATTTTCTTCCGCTGTCCGATCTTTCGGAAATAAGAACATTGCCTTCTCGCCGCCTTGTCTGGAGCTGTTCCATGAAACCCGACGTCCGCTTCTCCCTGGCCCGCGCCAGATACTTGATCAGCGCCTGCGCCCTCGCGCTGGGCCTGCCGTCCCTGGCCCTGGCCGCAGAAAGCCCTCCGGCCGAAGTGCACCTGGACTACGCCTATTACTCACCGGTCAGCCTGGTGCTCAAGCACTTCGGTTATCTGGAAAAAGCCCTGCCCCAGACCAAGGTCAGCTGGGTCCTGAGCCAGGGCAGCAACCGTTCCCTGGAATACCTCAACAGTGGCGGCGTCGACTTCGCTTCGTCTGCCAGCCTCGCCGCGGTGCTGAGCCGGGCCAACGGCAGCCCGATCAAGTCGGTGTATGTCTACAGCCGCGCCGAATGGACCGCCCTGGTGGTGCGCAAGGATTCGCCGTACCAGACGATCGCCGACCTCAAGGGCAAGAAAATCGCCGCCACCAAAGGCACCGATCCATATCTGTTCACCCTGCGCAGCCTGCAACAGGCCGGGCTGAAAAAAGACGATGTGGAGCTGGTGCACCTGCAGCACCCGGACGGACGCACCGCCCTGGAAAAAGGCGACGTCGATGCCTGGGCCGGTCTTGACCCGCACATGGCCGCCAGCGAAGTGCAGGCCGGATCGCGCCTGCTCTATCGCAACCCCGCCTTCAACAGCTACGGCGTGGTCAGCGTCACGGAGAAATATGCCCAGGAGCATCCGCAGACCATCAACACCGTGCTCGCGGCCTACGAACAGGCCCGGGCGTGGTCGGTGGAGCATCCGCAAGAACTGGCCAAATTGCTGGCCGACGAATCCGGCCTGCCGCTGGAAGTTGCCCGGCTGCAACTGTCGCGCACCGACCTGGGCAGCCCGCAGTTGAGCGCCAAGGATGTGCTGGCCTCCAAGGCTGCAGCGCCGATCCTGGTCTCCGAAGAGTTGGTACGTCGCGGGGTGAATGTCGACCAGGTGATCGATCAATTGCTCGACACCGGCCGCCAGCAGGCCGTGGCCCGTCAATAACCCCCTAGCCCAGGCGACAACCGATCCGCGCCTGGCGCGGATTCGGCGTTGCCGGAGAACCGCCATGAGCAGCAACAGCAAAGACCTCTCCAGCCCGCGCCTGGCTCTGTCCACACCAGGCAAAGCGCCGCTGTTCAATCCCGACCATTGGCGGCTGCGCCTCAAGGGGTTGGCCCTGCCGGTGCTGATCATCGTGTTCCTGGAGATCATCGTGCGCATCGGTTGGCTGCCCGCCTACCAGATGCCGGCCCCCAGCGAGATCGCCCTGACCCTTGGCGACCTGGCCGAAGGTGCGCTGTGGAAACACATCAGCGCCAGCCTCTTGCGAGTGTTGCTGGGCTTCGCCATCGGCGCTGGCCTGGCCTTGATCTTCGCCGCCTGGGTTGGCTTGAGCCGGGAAGCTGAGGCCTATCTGGAGCCGACCTTCGCCGGCCTGCGCTCGATCCCCAGCCTGGCCTGGGTGCCATTGCTCCTGCTGTGGCTGGGCATCGACGAAACCTCGAAAGTGGTACTGATCGCCATCGGCGCGTTCTTTCCCGTTTACCTCAATGGCGTGGCGGCGATTCGCAACATCGACCGCAAACTGGTGGAGGTCGGCCACATGTACGGCTTCAGCCGCCGCTGTCTGGTGCGCCGGATTCTCCTGCCGGCCGCCCTGCCCGGCCTGTTCACCGGGTTGCGCAGCGGCATGAGCCTGGCCTGGATGTTCTTGGTGGCCGCCGAACTGATCGCCGCGACCAAAGGCCTGGGCTACCTGCTCAGCGATGGCCGCGAAACCTCGCGCCCAGACATTGTGCTGGCGGCGATCATCGTGCTCGCCCTGCTGGGCAAACTCAGCGACGGCCTGCTTGCCGGCCTGGAAAAACGCTTCCTGGCCTGGCGCGACACCTTTAACGGCACCGAGGAGTGAGCCATGACCCAAGCCATGCTGGAGATCCACGTCGAGCGCAAGACCTTCGCCGCCACCACCGTGCTCAATCACATCCACCTGCAATTACAGCCTCGAGAAACCGTGAGCCTGTTGGGTCCCAGCGGCTGCGGCAAAAGCACCTTGCTGCGCATCGTCGCCGGCCTGGAAAAGGACTTTGAAGGGCAACTGCTCAGCCACACCGAACAATTGGCCTTTGTGTTCCAGGAACCGCGGTTGATGCCCTGGCTGACGGTGCAGCAGAACATAGGCTTCAGCGATGACGACCATTACGATCAGGCCTGGGTCGCGCAGTTGATCGAGGAAGTCGGCCTCACGGGTTTTGCCGATGCCTTGCCCAAGGCGTTGTCCGGCGGCATGGCGCAACGGGTGGCGATTGCCCGCGGCCTGTACTCGCGACCACAGGTGCTGTTGCTGGACGAGCCCTTCAGCGCCGTGGATGCCTTCACCCGGATGAAACTGCAGGACCTGTTGCTGCAACTGGCCGAGCGGCACGCCATCGCCCTGTTGCTGGTGACACATGATGTCGACGAGGCGCTGTACCTGAGCGACCGGGTGTTGGTGATGGATAACCGCCCGAGCCGCATTCGCCAAGAATTGGCGGTGCAACTGGACCACCCGCGTGACCGGCGCGACCCGTTGCTGGCCCGACTCAAGGCGCTGGCCCTGACCGAATTGCACCGCGCCCACGTGATTTGATCAGGCGCCTCGCTAAGAACACAAAAGCATTAATAAATAAACAATCAGTATTTATGGTTATAAACATAACCACGTACTCTCAGCTCATCCCGTCCCTTTGGTCACGACAGTGAAGTGCCTCATGAAACCGACTGACAACGTTATCGACTTCGTCCAATTCCGCAAACGCAAGCAGGCCCGGCAACTGGCCCGGGCCATGTGGGAAATGTACGCGCGTAATGCCGGTTACCAGGCGTTCCAGTGGATCCAGGCGTCCCAGCCGACCAGGACGTACCAGGCGTGAGCGCCCAGGAACCCTCGCGCTTTTTGGCGAGTACCGATGAACCCGAAGTGGACCTCAATCACCTGGAAGCCTTGGATGAGGATCCGATCTGCGAACGGGTTGCGCAGAACCTGCAACGCCTGCGCGCCAAGCGACACCTGTCCCTCGACGCCCTCGCCCGCCAGTGCGGGGTAAGCCGGGCCATGCTGGCGCAGATCGAATCCGGACGCAGCGTGCCGTCGATCAAGGTGCTGTGCAAAATCGCCAAGGGCTTGAAGGTGTCGGTGGCCGCGTTCCTGGAACACCGGGCTTTCGAAGGGGTGGCAGTGCTGTCGGCCAGCCAGAGCAAACGCCTGGTCAGCGCCAATGGCGCGTTCGTCAGCCGCGCCTTGTTTCCGTTCGATGTGGCACGCCAGTCGGAATTCTACGAGCTGCGCCTGAGCCCCTTGGGCGAGGACCAGTCCGAAGGGCACGGGCCCGGCGTCCAGGAAAACCTGGTGGTGTCCCAAGGTGTGCTGGAGATCAGCGTCAACGACGAGCGCTACCTGCTCTCCACGGGCGATTCGATTCTGTTCTATGCCGACCAGCCTCACCGCTATCGCAACCCGGCCGACAGTGAAGCGGTGGCGTATCTGGTGGTTACCTACCCGGAACGCCTGGACTGAAAGGCAGGGTGGTGTGTATATCCGTTTCTGCGGTAACGGCATAAGTAAACAACATCACCGCACTGCCAGGCTTCCCCACTGACCATAGCAACGAATCAGCAGGTGCAGCACATCATCGGCATACCGTTGCAGCTCATCATCATCGGCATGCTGCAGTCGTTCATCATCTTCATCATCAAGGCGCAGCAGCTTTTCATCATGTCCATGTTCATGCCGGCCATCGGCATGACTTTGCACATCATGCAGTCAGCCATCACCGTACATTCCATCACACACTTCATCGACGGCATCGGCATGCCCATCATAGGCATTGGCATCATCATGCTCGCCATCGGCATGGCCATGCTCGCCGGGGACATGCACATCATGCTCATGTTGCCGCAGTGCATCATCATCGGCATGCCGCAGTTCATCATCATCTGCATCATGTCAGCGCTGTTCTTGAACATGGCCATGTCCATGCCGGCAGCGGGCATCATTTTGCACAGCATGCCGTCATCCATCATTTCGCAGGTCATGGTCGCCATCATCATCGGCATGCCCATCATTGGCATCATCGGCATGTTGGCGTTCATCGGCATCTGCATGGCATTCATCATGGTGGTGTTCCCTGTAAGGTTCGAGAGTCGGATGAGGCTGATGGGGCGGATTCTAAGGATTGGCCCGGGCCCGACAAGATGACGGTCGAACAGCAGGAATGAACGTTCAAGCAGGCTTACCGGAGTGACGCGCGCAGAGTCGTCTGCTGCTGCATGCCCTGCGCTTTCATTGCAGACACTTCCCCTACGACAGCTTCGATTCTCCGGTCATCGATATGCCATCCAAACCTATATAAATAACCGTAAGAAATAATCGATCTAAACTTGTCGCGTGGAAACGCCTTCCACAACGGCAAGCCTGGATTCAGCCAATCAGATTCGCATACACCGGCCGGTCGATATTCCCACCGGACAGAATCACCGCCACCCTTTTCCCCCGCATCGTTTCACGCTCCTGCATCAGCGCTGCCAAGGCGGCCGCGCCGGCACCTTCGGCGAGGTTGTGGGTGTCGGTGTAATACGCCCGCATGGCCCCGGCAATTTCAGCGTCGCTGACCGCGACGATTCGCGCCGCCCCGGCGCCGTAGATGGCAAAGGCCTCGGGAATGGGTCTGCGCACGGCCAAGCCGTCGGCAAAGGTGTTCGCCGAATCGGTCTCGCATAGCCTGCCCGTTTCAAACGACAACTTCGCCGCGACGGCCTCGGTGGACACCACGCCCACCACGTGGGTCTTCAGGCCCAAGGCATCGCGGGCGGCGATGACCGCGCAGATCCCCGAGCCGCAGCCTATCGGCACATAGACGGTGTCCAGGTCCGGCACCGCGTTGAACAGCTCGAGCCCATAGGTCGACACGCCCTTGACCAACTCGGGATGGAACGGCGGCACCAGGTAGAGGCCATGCACTTGGGCCAGGCGTACGGCCTCTTCACGGGCCTCATCGAAATCGCGGCCATACTCGACCACCTCGCCGCCAAAACCGCGCATGGCGTTGTTCTTCTCCAGCGAGTTACCGTGCGGCACGACGATCAACGCTTTCAAACCCAATGCGCTGGCCGCCAGCGCCAGGCTCTGGCCATGGTTGCCGCGAGTCGCCGTGACGATGCCTTTTGCCTCTGGGTGCTCGCGCATGAGCCAGCGCACGAAGGTCAGGCCGCCGCGCACCTTGAAGGCCCCCGTCGGGGTGTGGTTCTCGTGCTTGACCCACACCGTGCAACCCAACCGCTCAGCCAGCAAGGGCCAGGCGTACTGGGCGGTGGCGGGCATGACTTCGTATAAGTGGCGGGCAGCTTGTTCGATATCGTCGCGAGTCAGTGTGTGCATGATGGGCCTCCGGGTTTTTGCCCAGTCTAATCAGGGCACCACCGGCGGGCTTTCAGAAAACTGACCTGACTTTCAGGCTCTCTCTTCACTACTATGCTGTTCATGAACCCTCGAAACCGCCACCAGCCGCCCCAGTCCGAACCGGTCCGTCGCATCGAGGCAGGACCGTGGGCGATCGAATTGCTGCCCGGCTGCGCCTACGCCACCCGCTATGTCGCCACCCAGTCGGCGATCGGCTTCGCCTTCGACAGCCAGCGCGGCCTGCATGCCATCGGCAGCGACCGCGTGCAACCCTTCGAGGCGATCCCCAACGGCCTGGCATTCGTCCCCGCCGAATGCGACGTGTTCTCCGAGTCCCCCAGGGGCGGTGAATACCTGCGGGTCGTGCGCACCGACGGTATGGCGTTGCCGGGGGAGCATGCGTTCAACAACCGTATTGACCAGCAGGCCATCACCCTCGCGCTGAGAATACGCAGCGCATTGCTGCGTGCCAGCGCAGAGGATGACTGGGAGGCCTGGGCGCTCGGATTGGCTGAACGGGTAAAGGACCCCAAGACGTTTTCGGCCACCGTACAAGGGTCCATCACCGGCGGGCGAATGCGCCTGCTCGACGAGTTCATCGACGCCGGTCTCGACGGTCCGCTGGGGGTCAAGGAAATGGCCGGCCTGCTTGGCTTGTCCGAAGGGTATTTCATGCGGGCATTCAAGAATGCCACCGGCAAAAGTCCACACAGCTACCTGATCGACCGGCGCCTGGCCAAGGCACGGGCGCTGATGCGCGATTCAACCGCCCGACTGACCGATATCGCCCACACTTGTGGCTTCAACTCCCAGGCGCACATGACCACGCTGTTCAAGCAACGCCTTGGCGTCAGCCCGGCGCAGTTGCGCGGGTATTCGAGGCCCTGAACGAGCGGGACAAGCCGCTGGTACGGGGTACCTGAAACGCGCAGTGGCAGCCCAAATCAAATTGCCATCAGATGACCTTGCAAAAACACCCGGGCCGTCTAGATTCAAACCTGTCTCCAACCACATCATCAACCACACCTGACAGCCCTTCGGGCGAGAGCGTCTATTGGCCTAAAACACACACTTGGCGTTGCTTTCAATTACTGACACGGAATCAGTCAATAACAACAAGAGGGATGCTTGATGAAGCATGGCCGTGGGTATCGTTTGCTCTCGCAAAAAGGCGCAGCCGGACATTTCTGGCTGTCGTTGGTTTGCTTTTCAGCCCTGGTGATCGCCAGCTTCTTGCTGTTCGAACAACAGATCCAGGATTTCCTGACCCATCTCAACCTGTACCAGCCCTCGACGCCCGCGCAGAAACTCTACCTGGCGTTGCTGCTGATCGCCCTGCTGGCGCTGGACGTGGTGCTGCCGGTGCCGTCGAGCATGGTCGCGCTGCTGGCCGTAGCGATGCTTGGCAGCGTGGGGGGTTACCTGGCGATTTTCGTGGGGCTGTGCCTGGGCGCCGGGTTGGGCTATGCCTTGGGAGCCGGCTATTTGCGTTTGTTGGCCGGCCGCCTGGGCCTGCATCAGCGCCAGCCGGGGCAACTGGCGTACCGGTTGGGCACACTGTCGTTGATCTGCCTGCGCGGGGTCCCGGTGCTGGCGGAAACCTCGGTCGTCGCCGCCGGGATGCAACGCTACCCGCTGCGCGCGTTCATCCTCGTCACCACCCTGGCCAATGCTGGCCTGGCATTGGCCTACAGCGCCATTGGCACCTTTCTCGTCGAGCAGAACGCGCTGTTGGTGACCCTGCTCGCCAGCATGGTATTGCCCGGGCTGTTCATCGCCGGGTACAGCCTGTTCAAGAGCCTTCGCCGCAGCGACGCGGAGCAACCGTTGCACGGGCGCTTCAAGGTCAGCTACGACTACCCGGTGGTATTCACCGATCATGTATTCGATCCACTCAATCCCTGCCTGCACCGCCAGCTCATGGCCGGCCACAGGGGCCCGGTCACGGTGTTGATATTCGCCGATGAACAATTGCTGCACAGCGCCCCGCACCTGCTGGAACAGATCAACGCCTACTTCGCCAGCCACTTTCCTGACTTGCACCTGCAGGCGCCGCCGATAGCGGTCCCGGCCGGCGAGTCGAGCAAGGATTCACAGGTGTTGCAGCGGCTGTACACCGACATGCTGAAACATGGCTTGGACCGGCACTGCCATGTGCTGGCCCTCGGTGGCGGCGCGGTGCTGGATGCGGTGGGCTACGCCTGCGCCACCTTCCACCGCGGCATTCGCCTGATTCGCATCCCCAGCACCGTGCTCGCCCAGAACGACGCCGGCATCGGTGTGAAAAACGGCATCAACGCCTTCGGCCAGAAGAACCTGCTGGGCGCCTTCTATCCCGCCACCGCAGTCATCAACGACTTTCAATTGCTGACCAGCCTGACCCGGCGCGACCAGATCGCCGGGCTGGCCGAGGCGGTCAAGGTGGCGCTGATCAAGGACCAGGCGTTTTTCCAGTGGATGGAGCAACAGGCCGACGCCCTCGCCTGCTTCGAACATGGGGCCAGCCGCTATGCGATCCGCCGCTGCGCCGAATTGCACCTGGCGCACATCACCGGTGCTGGCGACCCCTTCGAACGCGGTAACGGGCGGCCCTTGGACTACGGGCATTGGGCCGCTCACAAACTGGAAAATCTCAGTCAGCACCGACTGCGCCATGGTGAAGCCGTCGCGGTGGGCATGGCTCTGGATGGACTCTATGCCAATGCCTTGGGGTTGTTGAACGACAGCGACACCGAACGGGTGCTGAACCTGCTGCTCAAGCTCGGCTTCTGCCTGAACCCGCCGGAACTGATCTTGAAAGATGCACTGGGCCGCTCGCAGGTTTTGCTGGGGCTGGAGGAGTTCCGCCAGCATCTGGGTGGGCAACTCTCCATCCCCATGCTCAGCCGGATCGGCGAGTCGGTGGACTTGCATGAAATCGATACCGCGCGAATGGAGCAGGCATTGCAGCGGCTGTCCACCCAGGTCGAGCTTGCGCTACCCCTGAACGAGCGCTGTGCGCAATGAACCAGACCGCGCCGAACCTCAAGGCCTGGCTGACCCTCGGCCGTGTGTCCAACCTGCCCACGGTGTGGACCAACACCTTGGCCGCCGCCCTGCTCGCCAGCAGCGCCGGGGCCCTGGCACCGCCGTCTTCCCTGGTGTGGATCCTGCTGCTGGCGGCACTGTCGCTGCTGTACCTGGCCGGCATGCTGTTGAACGACCTGTTGGACGCCGACTGGGACCAGCAACATCACAACCCCCGCCCCATTACCCTGGGCCTGGTCAGCCGCCAGCAAGTACGGCTGGCCACTGCGTTGTTGCTGGTGCTGGCCGCGGCCTCGCTGCTGGGCCTGAGCCGGTTGATCGAGCAGCCGCACTGGCTGCTGGGCAGCGCCACCCTGTTGGTGGGCTGCATCCTCGGTTACAACCTGCTGCACAAGAAATACGCCCACAGCGTCTGGCTGATGGGAGCCTGCCGCTCGGCGCTCTACCTCACCGCAGCGGCCAGTCTGGCACTGCCGCCGGGACCGATCTGGCTCTGCGCCATTTTGCTCGGTGTCTACATCAGCGGCCTGACCTACCTGGCTCGCCAGGAACACCGCAACCAACTGATCAGCCGCCTCCCCCTGCTACTGATGCTGAGTCCACTGGCTTTGGCGATCTACGCAGGCAGCGCCTGGTTCTGGCCGGTGCTGCTGTTATGGCTTGGCTGGTTGGGCTGGCACTACTGGCGCAACCTGGCCAACCCTCGGCAACGGCAGGTCCGCGCCTTTATCGGCGCTGGCCTGGCAGCCCTGCCGCTGTTCGATGCCCTGGTGCTGGCCGTGGCTGACCAGCCCCTGGGCAGCCTGTTATGTGTCCTGGTGTTTTTCCTGCTTCCTCATTTCCAACGCTGGATCAAACCAACATGAACACGGACGTTACTGCACCGGCATCGGCGGCCCTCGACATGCGCCACGACTGCGTGAACGAACAACGGCAAGATTTCATTCGTCAACTCGAAGAAACCGAGCGGCAATGGTGGCGCCAGGCACAGGAGCAACTTGCCCAGCGCCCGGACTCCAATACCTCGGCACTCTTGAGCAGCCAATGCAAACGCAACCTCAAGGAGCGAGCACTGCCCGATATCGCCGGCTGGAGTAACGTCCAAATGGCGCGGGCGTTGCTGCTGGCCCAGGTGCTGGAACAGCAGCCCGCCGCCGAGCAAGTCGCCCTGCTGCACCAATTGTTCCTGTGGGGCGACGACCAGGAAAAGGTCGCCACCTTGAAGGCCCTCGATTGGCTCGATAGTCGCGGGGCGTGCGTGGAGCTTGCACGCCAGGCCGGGCGCACCAGCAACAGCCAGGTGTTCGCCGCCCTCGCCCTGGACACCGCCTACCCGTCGCGTCACTACAACGAACAGGCCTTCAACCAACTGGTGTTGAAAGCGCTGGGCATGGGCCTCGACGTACGACGCCTGATCGGCCTGGCGCAACGACAAAGCGTCACCCTCAACCAGTTGGCCCTCGACCTGCTGGACGAACAACTCGCCGCCGAACGAACGGTGTCCGCCGGACTGCCCCACGTGATTGCCTTCGACCTGCTGAGCCCGGCGCAACGTCAGCGCCTGGCCGGCCTGGGCCAGCAACGACGCTTGCCGGCGCAATGGCACGAGCACCTGGGCGGCGTTTCGCCGAACTGATGCCCCACCGTCCCCCGCTTTTTTTGACGAGGATTCACCATGCTCAAGTACTTCGACCCGCATATCCATATGGTCAGCCGCACCACTGACGATTACCAGAACATGGCGGCCGCCGGCATCACGGGGGTGATCGAGCCGGCCTTCTGGCAGGGCCAGGCCAGGACCAGCGTCGGCAGCTTCATCGACTACTTCGACACACTGTTGGGCTGGGAACGCTTTCGCGCCAGCATGTTTGGCATCCATCACTTCTGCACCATTGGCCTGAACCCCAAGGAGGCCAATGACCTGTCGGTGGCCAACGAGGTGCTGGAGATTCTGCCGCGCTACCTGGTGAAAGACGGCGTGGTGGCGGTGGGTGAAATCGGCTACGACGACATCACCCCGGAAGAGGATCGCTTCCTCGCCGCGCAATTGGAGCTGGCCAAGCAATTCAATCTGCCGGTGCTGGTGCACACGCCGCACCGCGACAAGATCGGCGGCACCAAACGCACGCTCGCGGTCATTCGCGAGGTCGGCATTGCCGAACATATGGTGATCATCGACCACCTCAACGAACTGACCCTGCCCCTGGTGCTGGACAGCGACTGCTGGCGCGGCCACTCCATCTACCCCAATACCAAGATGTCGGAACAGCGCATGGTCGCGCTGCTGCAGCAGTACGGCACGGAAAAAATGGTGGTCAACAGCGCCGCCGACTGGGGCATCAGCGACCCGCTCAAGGTGCCCAAGACCGGCCAGGCAATGTTGGCCGCAGGCTTCAATGAAGGCCAGGTCGAACAAGTGCTGTTCCACAACCCGGTGGACTTTTTTGCCCAGAGCGGCCAGTTGGACAAAGCCCTGGTCAGCACGCCCCTGCCCATCGATCAGCGGCGGCAATGGCAGGACAACTCCGCCCTGCGGGGCCAGGAACCGGTGATCAAATGAGCGCCCGCACGGGTTGGACGGCCACGCAGATCGGCTATTGCAGCAACGTGCACCCGACCCATGACCTGGGCGGGCTGCGCGCATCCGTCGAACGGCATTTCCACACCGTGCGCACACTGCGCGGGCTCGACACGCAGGACAGTGGATTGTGGATCAGCGCCCTCGCCGCCGCCGAACTCCAACAAGCGCCGACCCGTGCGGATTTCCTCGACCTGCTGCAACGCAGCGGGCTACGCCTGACCTCACTCAATGGGTTTCCCTACGGCCAATTCCACCAGGGCGCGGTGAAAGCCGACGTCTACCTGCCCAGCTGGGCCGATCCGCAGCGGCTGGCGTACAGCCTGGACCTGGCTCGATTTCTCGCCCAGGCCCTGCCAGCGGACTGTGCCCAGGGGGTGATTTCCAGCCTGCCGCTGGGCTATGCCGCCCACTGGAGCCCGACGCTACAGCAACGTGCCGAGCACCAACTGCGCGAGCTCACTGCCGGACTGGCCCGGCTGCAACGGGAGACAGGCAAGAAGATCGTGGTCTGCCTGGAGATGGAACCCGATTGCGTGCTGGAAAACACCGACCAGGCCATCGCCTTCTTCCGCCATTGGCAAGCCACGGACCCGCACCATGAACACCTGGCGCTGTGCTTTGACGTTTGCCACCAGGCCGTGATGTTCGAAGACTGCTATCAATCACTGGACCGATTGCGTCAGGCCCGGGTCCCCATCGGCAAGATCCAGTTATCCAATGCACTGATTTGTCGCCTGCCTGAGGACGAGCTCCGGCGCGAACAGGTGCTCAAGACATTGAGCGGTTTTGCCGAACCCACCTACCTGCATCAAGTGAAGGCCCGCAATGGACAGGACCGGTTATCGGCCTGGGCGGACCTCCCCGCGGCCCTGGATGATTGTGAGCAAAACCGCGTCTCTCATCCCGAACTGAGGATTCACTTCCACATTCCGCTGTTCAGCGAGCAGTTGCTGCTGCCCGAACTCAGCGGCAGCCAGCTTGCCCTGTCGCAGACGTTCGACTTTTTGTCCGACCATGGGGATTTTCGCCCCGTACTGGAAGTGGAAACCTACAGCTGGGGCGTCCTGCCCAGCCAATTGCGGCCCACGACCGAGCACGCCCAACTCCAGGGCATCGCGGCGGAGTTGCATTGGGTCGAGGACCAGTTGCAGCAGCGCCGCTTGCTGCAACCTCAAGCGCTGGAGGCCCATGCCCATGCGCTCTGATCCTGTGCGCCAGCCGCTGCTGCTGATCAACGTGGTCGGCCTGACGCCCGCGCTGTTGGGTGCCGCGACGCCCTGCATCAATGCCCTGTTGAAAACGGCCAAGATGGCCACGCTGCAACCGGTGTTCCCGGCGGTCACTTCGACCGTGCAGGCCTCGATCCTCACGGGACAGCCACCGTCGGAACACGGCATCATCGGCAACGGCTGGTATTTCCGCGACCAAGCCGAAGTGCGTTTCTGGCTGCAACCCAACGCACTGATCCAGGGGGAAAAGGTCTGGCAGACACTCAAGCGTCAGTACCCCGGGTTTCGCTGCAGCCAGTTGTTCTGGTGGTACAACATGTATGCCGACGTGGACGCCGCCATTACCCCACGGCCCCACTACCCGGCCGATGGTCGCAAGATGTTCGGCCTGTATTCGGCGCCGGCCTCGTTGCATGAGCGTATCGAACAGCAGATCGGCGAGTTTCCCTTTCCGAGCTTCTGGGGACCGGCGGCCGGCATCGCCTCGAGTCGCTGGATCGTCGATTGTGCCATTGCCGAATTCCAGCTCAACCATCCCGACCTGCAATTGATCTACCTGCCCCACCTCGACTACAGCCTGCAACGCCTGGGGCCCGATCACCCGTCGATTGCCGACGAGGTACGCGCCATCGACAGCGAAGTCGGGCGTCTGCTGGACTTTGCCCAAGCACAAGACGCGGCAGTGATGCTGCTGTCCGAATACGGGATCGAAGCCGTCACCCAATCCGTTTCCATCAACCGGTTATTACGTGCCGAGGGCTTGTTGCAGGTACGCCAATCGCTGACCTGGGAGTTGCTCGATCCCGGTGCCAGTGCAGCGTTTGCCGTGGCCGATCATCAGGTCGCGCACATCTACGTCAAGCAAGCGCGCGACATCCCCCGCGTCAAGGCGCTGTTGCAACGCCAGGCCGGCATCGAACAGGTACTGGATAAAACCGAACAACAGGCCTGGCAACTGGATCATCCCCGCAGCGGCGAGCTGGTGGCCGTGGCCGCGCCCGGTTACTGGTTCGATTACTACTACTGGTTCGACGAGCGCAAGGCTCCCGACTTTGCCCGCACCGTGGACATCCATCGCAAGCCAGGTTACGACCCGCTCGAGCTGTTCATCGACCCGGCCATTCGCTTCCCGAAATTGAAAGTGGCGCGCCGCCTGCTCCAGAAAAAGCTCGGCTTTCGCTACTACATGGACCTGATTCCGCTGGACACCCGCCTGGTCCGCGGCAGCCACGGACGGCTGCCCACGAGCGAGAAGACCGGCCCGCTGCTCATCACCAATTGTGATCTGTCGTTGCCACAGCACCTTGCGGCCACGGCGGTGAAGCAACTGCTCCTGGAACACTTCCGGGGGCACCCTCATGCCGATACGGCGAATGCCAAGGAGCTTCCATGCGGCGAGCCATTTCCATAACCGTTCTCAGTGCCCTGGCCGGTTTGGCCCAGGCCGAGAACGCCACCAACTTCAATTGCGGTAACTTCCTGCAATTTGGATACAACGCCGACCAGACCCGGACCGCGTTCAACAAGAGCCCGGAGACCATGGCCTGGAACTGGTTCGTCTGTTTGAACCAGTCCGACGCCAACGGTTACAACCGTCAGTGGGAGCTGTTCAAGCCTTCCGATCAGGTCTATCTGGCCAATGGCGCCAACCCCGGTTCGTATGACAGCCGCATGAAGCCACCGAGCGAGGTGCTCAGGCAAGCCAAGGCGCTGGGGCTGGACCCGAACCGTCTCCTGCATAACATCAACGCTGTGCAGCAGGTCGACGGCCTGAGCCTGGCCATGGGCGGCGCCGCCGTGCCTACCACACAACAAGGTCACGTCGTGCGCTTTCAACTGCTGATGGGCCAGGACACCTACAACTACATCGTAAAAACCAATGTCTACAACGTGGATGGTCAAGAGGCCCTGACCAGCGACCTGAATTTTCCGGCCACGGCCTGGGAGTTGAAAGCCGCCTGGCTATGGATCGGCACGGACCCGGACTACAAGAAGCAGCTGGAAAAAGATGGCTACTACGTGGCCCAGGCCTACTACGCCGTGGGTAGCGGGTACAAGGTCGGCTATGCGGCGTTGAGCGGTTTGCATGTGGTCAACAAACTGACCTCCGACTGGGTCTGGACCACCTTCGAAAACGTCAACAACCCCAAGTACACCGTGAACAAGGACTATCCGCCCAAGCCGATGACAAACAGCACCGGGCCGACAGCGGACGCCAAACCCGTCAACACCCAGTTCCAGGCCAATAACCCGACGCTGTCGAAGTACCAGTTGATCGGCGTGGAATTCCAGCCCATTACCCAGGTCCTGGCGAACTCGCAATTGGAGTCGGCATTCCAGGACACATCATCCTGCCTGGCCTGCCACGGCACCGCCGCCTACTCGAAGAACCACGGTTGGTTCAGTTTCGCCATCCCGACCTCAGGCGGTCTCACCTACCCCACTACGCCGCTGCCGAAAGAGGCTTTCTTCGGCTACAAAAAACTGGATTTTGTCTGGTCGCTGAAACACGCCAAGTGGCAACGCTAAGGAGAGCACGACATGAGCATATTGAATTTCCCCCGCATCTACCTCAACGGCGAGATGTTCTGGAACCCGCCGACGGCCAATAACAACGACGTGTACCCGCTGTATGACGCGGTGAAGATGGACATCAACTGGCCGTTCGTGAAGCACTTCGGCATCGACCCCCACAATGCCCCCGACAGGCTGATGCCATGGATCCTCTCGACGCAGTACATGACTGACATGCCGACCTATGTGCAGCAGGTGCCAGGCAATATCAATCCGAAGCATGACCCGTACATGCCCGCCGAATGGGATCTGTTCGGTGACAACAGTTGTGGTCTGGTGAACTACGGGAAAACCACCTCGACCGTCATCGGCGGCGAGCTGCAGGCCAATACCTACATCGCTCAGGATTCGCTGATCGGCGCGAAATACCAGTTACTCGGCAGCCCTCTGGGCGGATCCGCCCCGACCGTGGCGCGCTTCGTGGACATCAGCCCATGGCAGAACACGTTTACGGCATTGTATTTCGACAAACTGGTGCTGGGGGATACGTCCTGCGGCCTGACTCTCAACCGCAAGTATCGGATGATGGACCGTTTCCTGAACTTCAATTGGGGAGCCCTGGGTGGCCTGGTGAATGTCAGCACCACCTGGCAGACCTGCTTTCCCAAGGAGAACCTGGAATGGGCGATTGGCAACTCGCGTCTGCTGGCCAACCTCCAGCAGCAGATGACGCAGCAAGGGGCCCAGGGCCTGATGTTCCGGTTTTCGGCCTACCTGACCTGCTACGACAAGAATGGTGTGTTCAACGATTACCCGCAGCGCCTCGACACCCGTTCCAACCACACGGACAGCATTAAGCATGTGCGTGACCTGTACAAGGCAGGTTTGAACAACGTCAACGAGATTTTCTTCAACCCCGCCTACAGCCGCACCTCGGCGGTGCTGGGTCTGTGGTTCGCCAACGAATACCCCACCGCTCCCGCCGGGGTGCGCCTGGTACCCACCCAGCCAGTCCCGGTCGTTCAACCGGGCCCCGCTGGGAATCATAGTGTCCCATTGGGGGTGATCTCGGCGCAGATCAACGGTAATACCCTGTCGCTGGACCTGAGCAACACGTTCCCGTGTTATCCCGTTGACCCCGCAGCCGACATCCTGGTCCCTGAGAAATTCAACGCCGGAGACTACCTGTTGGGCGTGCGCCAGAAGGGACGGTTCATGGCGGGGATCGGCTTCGGCTTCGACAAATACCAGCAATCGGCTTTCGAGCTACGCTCAGGCATCCTCGATCTCACGCTCAACGCCGAAGCCAAGGCACTGCTGCAATCCGGTCCTCTGCTGCTGCAACAGCGCATCCCGGCCGCCCCTCCGAAGATGGCCGCCGGCCAGCAACTGTGGACCGCCGAAGTCATCGAGAGCGGCAGCTTCATCGATGTTGGTGAGCGCAAGACGCTGAGCATCATGGTGCAGAAAAATGGTCAGCCGGCCGCCAACACCACGTTGTATGTCGCGGAGTACGGCAATCCCTACATGGTGACCAGCAGCAATTACTACCTGGCTTTCAGTAATGCGGCCGATTTCACGCTGTTCTACGACAACCCGTTGGCCCGTATCAACAACACAGCCAATCTGCCGCAGTTCATCGACGCGCCCAAGGTCGCCCTCTATCGCAGCACCGGCAGCGGTCGCCGGCTGACCGAACTGCAGGACGTGCCCGACCCCGTGGGCACACCGGTCGGGTATCAAGATTTCCTCAAATCGTCCGGTACGCCGGTCGCCGTCGACCTGCGCCCCTGCCTGGTCTTCGACAAAGGCATCAACGGCACCGGTACACTGCAGGACAAGAAGGCCAGCAGCGTCAGTTACTCCTACGCCGTCATCACCACCAACGCCCAAGGCATCGCCCAGATAGGCTGCCGGGCAGTGGCGCCAGGCTTCCCTACCTTGCGCTTTTTCGTGCAGGAGAACGGCAAAAAACCGGCCATTCCGTTCAGCTTCCCGATCACCCAGGCCTACGTCGACTTCCTCGCACCGATACGGGTGCTGCCCGTGGACATGCAGTTGCAACAGGACTTCATCGACACCTGGAACACCATCTACGAGAAAACAAACGCTCCAGAGCTGCTGTGGGACACGTTCATTTATCCAAGGATCCTGCAAACCTTCTATTACCTGTACCCCATCATGAACAAGTTCATGCCGCTCAATTCCCGGACGCGCGTGGAGGGCGCAATCGACCAATTGATCTTGTTGATCAGCAAGGATTACCAGGACCAGAGCACCCTTGCGATGCCCATCACCCGGGACATGTCCCAAAGCCGCCGCGCCGTCCTGGAGCTGTGGGCCAAGCGCCTGGTGAAGTTCAACTATCCGCCCAAGAAACTCAGCATGAGTGACTACAACGGCCTTTGACGATTTCACCCAGGATCACCGGGTGGCGAGCCCGCCGCCCGGTACTGCACAGGAGTGTCGATATGAAAGCCTGCATTTTGAGCCGACTGTTGTTACTGATCCTGTTGTTCAGTCCGGGGCTTTTTGCCCAACAGGACAGCGGTGCCGTGTACTTCACCATGGGCGTGCACAACACCGAGGGCTGCAACGAACAGAACGGCAACTGCATCGCCAAACGCCTCCCAGGCGAGCCTTCCGATCCGTTTTTCCCGGCGTTCTGGATCAGCGATTGGACCATGTACCGGGTGATGCACAATTATGAGAAAAACCCGCCGCCCTACAGCAATCCGCCCTCCACCCTGACCCCGGCGGACTACACCGTCTCCCGAGGAACCAGCTACTACGACACGGCCTATATCCCGGCCGATGGCGACGGTTTCGGTGCGATGATGGAGCACTATGAGAAGTACTGCCTGCCGATCTTCCCGATCAAGAACAACAACTACACCTGCTCCTTCGTGTCCCTGGGCAACAAGGCGTACTTCCTGACCTACCCGCAGGATCGCCCCAAGGACATGCCGGCCTGCTGCATGTTTTCGCCGATGAATCATCCGCCGCGGCAAGACTTCATCCAGCACCTGCCCTACAGCGCCGAGCGCAGCCAGAACCTCAATGGCAGCGTGCAGGCCTACGCGCTGGACCTTCAATCGCCGCAGGGTCCGATCCTGTTCGGCTATGCCTTCTACAAGAAAATGTCGGGGCAACCGCCCTACCGGCAGCCCCAATCGTTCTTTTTCTCCGGTGACACCAGCGTCGCCAATGCCCCCATCGTCAGCCAGAACTACACCAACTTCCGCATCGCCAAACCGGACCCTGCCCAGACCTGGGCGCAGGTGGCCGCGATGTGCCCGGCGAATCCACCGCCCTGCCAGCTGTTCGAGCCACCGGCTTCACAGAGCAACGGGCAAAAGGCGCAGTGGAACAAGCTCATGCAGCGCAAACCCTGACCAATGACGAAGGATCGCCATGAACACTTCACTCCGTTTCATCCTGGTACTGCTGGGCCTGGCCAACCTTCCGGCCCTGGCCCTGGAGCAATCCCAGGGCCCATCCCAAGAGCAAGCCATGCCACGGACGCAGGCCTCGAACCTGAATTGCCAACCCCCCAGCACGGCGCCAGCGGCCAATGCCAGCCAGGACCTGTTCGATCAATACAGCTGGCAGCTGTTCATCGCCGTGAACTGGCCCGCCCAGGCGGGACAGCGCGGTGATCCCGACTGCAGCAAACAGCCGGGGGACCCCGGCTACACCGTTTGGCAGACCTACAAGACCGTGGAAGAAACCTTCCTGCCACGGGGGGCCGACCCAGGCCCCTGGAACACCCCGCAGCTTGCCAAGAGCCTGGGCATCATCAACATCGCCGCGCTGAAGAACAGTTCCCAGGTGAATGCCGTCGACCAGGCCGTCGGCGGCTGGCTGATCGACCAGGCCGGCAACCCGACCTACTACGACATCTCGGCCAACGAGACCTCCTACAACTACATCGTCGCCAACCAGTTCTATAACGCCGATGTGGTTTCCAAAGCCAACAACATCCACTTCCCCTATGGGGTCATCGAGGTCAAATCGAGCTGGCGCATCCTCACCCCCAACGACAATGCCAGCCGCTACCTGACCATGCTTGCGCGCGTGGCCACGTTCGACGACCAAGGCCAGCGCACCGGCGTCACCGAGGCCTACCTGGGCCTGGTAGGACTGCACGTCATCACCAAGGTGAACGGCTATCCGCAGTGGATCTGGTCGACCTTCGAACAGATCGACAACGTTCCGCCCAAAACGCTGGTGAACGGCGTATGGGTCGACCAGCCGACCTCCGGCACGGCTTATTCCTACTTCAACGCCAGCGCCCCGGCAGCCACGCTCAACCAGTCGCCCTGCGATTGGCAGACCCAGGGCGCACACCTGGTCTGCGTGCCCAAGCCTGGCACCACCTTCCAGACCCCGAACCCGTTGAACCGGTACACCCCGATCGCCGAGATCACCAACGAGGTCAACACCCGTTACCGCAGCGACCCGGGCCTGCAACGCAGCGTATTGAAGTACTACCAACTCATCACCACCCAGCGCCCGCTGATGCCGGACAACCCCAGCAACCCGCTGGGCCAGCCGACCCCCGCCCTTTCGGCCAACGTGACCATGGAAAGCTACATCCAGCCCAACAGCAGCTGCATGAATTGCCACTCCATGGCGACACCGGTCAAGAGTCCCTACAAATCCGACTACTCCTACCTGTTCAAATTTGCCAATTCACCTGTCGGCAAAACCATCAAGGACGAGGAATAACTCATGAGCATCCTGAACGGACCACGGCTGAACTTCTGGGGCGGCATCCGCACCGACGTCAGCCTGCCGAACAACTCCCCGACCATTCCCTACGATGGCAACGATGACTGGCCGCTCTTCGACCTGACCACCTCGACCCTGGCACCGGGCGCCGAGCCCTACACCGACGACCAGTTGAACAACATGATCAATGCCCCCGCCGGCAACTACTACACCGCCGGTGGCTGGAATCACTACGGGCAGCATGTCGTCGACATGCAGAACGCCTTGATCAGCTCCCAGGGCATCCCCGGCAGCATCAACACCACCGGCGACCTGGTGGGCCAGGCCGTCTATTTGCTCGGTTCGGTGGACCCGGTGACCGGCCAGGGCCCCGTTTCCGGCCCGATGATGGTGGACCTGGACCCCACCTCCTCGACGACCACCCAGATCTTCGTCGGCGGCCTGCAAATCGGTGGCAACGACAACATCCAACTGCTGATCCGCAGCAACACCGTGTGCAGCAGTTTCGACGTGGCGGGACGTGTGCTGCTGCCAGCGAAAATGGACGCGCCGGGCTCTTTCCATGCCAGCGGCACGTTTCAACTGACCTTCCCGTTGAGCAGCATTGTCAGTTGGAACCAGAACAGCAGCGGCCTGCGCTCGATCATCCAGGCACCAGGAGCGACGGGCATCGTCCTGCGTTTCGTCATGTTCGAAATGTGCCCGACGATGACCACCGAACAACTGGACGCCGACTACGTCGCCGGCAAGTACACGCCCAACCCGAGCATCGGCCGGGTCATCGGCACCTTGGCCCCGGCCTTCGCCGACGAGCCGCTGAACTGCCAGCCGGGCCGGCAACTGGTCAACCAGAGTACCGGCAATGCCGGCTATGCCGACCTGGGCGACACCGGTTACCTGAGCATCGACATGGTGAACGTCATTCCGAAGGAAACCTTCCGGGCCGTCAGGGACGACATCACCAGCCCGATCGGCCCCAACGCCGATTACGGGACCGTGACCATCAGTGCCGGCACCACCACCCTGACGACCCTGGAGCCGACCAGCCGCTTTTTATTCGACTACTACGTGTATGGCGGCATCGTCGACCTGCCCCTGACCGCCGACCAGCTACAGGCAGTAAGGACCTCTGCCTTGGCAATCAACGCTCCGGGCAAGGTCGCCGGCACCACGTTGCAAGCCACCGAGTCGACCTATCGGATCTATGCCGACCAGCGCAACGTCTACCTGGAGGACTACCCCAACGGCCTGTCGATCACCCTGCAGGTCAGGTACCTCGGCGGGGCGGTCCCCAGCACCACCGAAATCGGCCTGCAGGCAATCCCGGCAGCTGATCCTCCCACGTACAAAGAACCGCAGTACTGGGACTTCCTCGACTACCCTGACTCGCTGACGGTCAGCGCCGGCCAGCTTTCAGTCAGCTTCCCCGTCACCGTCAAACCGGGCAACGCCGCCCAGGCCGGTTTCGTCGCCCTGACCTGCACGGCCAATGGCCTCGACAGCAGCGCTTACTTCACCAACTTTCGCAAATACGCCCAGACCGACTTCGGCATTCCCAAGGGCACCACCATCACCTGGCCGCTGATGTATCCCAACGTGCTGCGCTTCCACTACCTGGCCTTCCCCGCCATGTCGCGCTATATCCCGCTGAATCAGCCCGACGCCATCATGGGCGCCAAGAACCCCATCCTCGCCCGCACCTCGGACGCCTACAAAGGCACCACACTGTTCATGCCCGTGGTGCGCTCGATGTCGCCCTGCCAACGGGCGTTGCTGCGGGCCTATCTCACCGGTGAACCGTGGCAGCCGCCGCAATGACCGTATCCCCTGCTCATTCACGGAGAGAGCCTATGCCCGTTCCCCTTCAGATCCCCGCACACCCCGGGGAAAACCTGCGCCCCAGCACCCTGGTCGCCGAGGACCTGCTGAACCCTCGCGGCCTCTGCCTGCAAGCCGATGGCAGCCTGCTGCTGACCGAAGCAGGCTCGGGGTTGCCCGACCAACCCTTCAGCGGCCGTATCAGCCGACTGCGACCGGATCCGCAGCGGCCCGGCGCCTACCTGCCCCGCGAAACCCTGGCCCAAGCGTTTCGCGCCATGAACATGCAGGCGCGCATGCTGCGCGATGAAATCATGGGGGTGTCGGACATCGCCTGTGGTGACGGACGCTGCCTGGTCAGCCAGACCGATTACGTCGCCGGCTCCAAACTGCTGGACCTGCAATTCACACCGCCCGAACCGGTCTTTCATAGCCGTGGCAACCTGAATGCGCTGTGCTACCACCCGACCCGCCGCAGTTGGCTGGCCGTCAAGCCCGATACCAACCAGTTGGTGGAGTTCGTCACAGGCCAGGAAGAGCGCGTACTGGCGCAACTGCCCGAACTGGATCAAGGCCAGGAGGCCGTTCCCGTGACCCTGGTGTACGAACCGGCGACAGACGCCGTGCTGATCAGCCTGTTCTCGGGCGAACTGCACGGCGACCCGAGCCGCAAGGGCATCGACTTCGCCGAGAAGGCCGGCCAGGTGATCCGGGTCTGGCCGGACAGCGCCAGGATCGACACCCTGATTCGCGGCCTGCAACTGCCCACCGGGCTGGCGCTGCGCCCCAACGGCCAGTTGCTGGTGCTGGAGCTCTGCGAGCGCCTGCAACAACCGTTGCTCCCCGACTGGAACGGCGAACCCCTGCATGGTGGCTTTACCCGGTTCAGTGGGCGACTGCTTAGCTGCGACTTGCAGACAGCCCAGGTCACGGTGCTCGCCCGCGACCTGGATACCCCTTCCAACCTGTGCCTGTTACCCGACGCGGTACTGGTCAGCGAAGGCATGGGTCTGGTCGGGCGGCCACTGCCTGCGCCAGATGGAAGCGTGGTGCCGTTAAACGGCAGACTTCGTCGGGTGCAACTCTGAACAAACGCTCAAGGCCGCAGGCAAAAAAACGGCGCTTACCCTTCATGGGATAGGCGCCGTTTTTCTTGACTCAGCCAGCAGTGACCGTCATGCCACCGTCCGCCATGACCACCGAACCGACGATAAAGCTGGCACGGTCCGACGCCAGGAACGCAACCACCTCGGCAATTTCTTCCGGCTGTGCGGCTCGGCCAATAGGCGCGGCTTCACCGTGCTGGGCAAGGAACGCCGCGCCGTCCTCGACCACGTCATTGAGGATGTTGGTGACCACATCGCCAACTCCGACCGCATTGACGCGAATGCCATGCCCGATGACTTCCAGCGCCAGGGTCCGCGTCAGTTGTGCCAGGGCACCCTTGGAGGCGGTGTAGGCGGCAATGGTCGGGAAGGCAAAATAGGACGCGTAGGACGCAATGTTGACGATGGCCCCCGACTTTTTGGGCATCATTGCCTTGACCGCTTCGCGTGAATGCAGGAAGGCGGCGGTGGCGTTGACCGCCTGGATGCGCTCCCAGTCCTGGCGCGTCATGTCGATCACCAGCTTGTTGATAATGATCCCGGCGTTGTTGACCAGGATGTCCAACCGGCCGAACTGTTCGACGGCCAGGCCAACGGCGCGCTCGGCAGCGCCATCCTCGGTGATGTCAGCCTCCAGCGGTACCAGCCCGGGACGGGCCAGCTCATGGACGGCGGGGTTGATGTCTTCCGCGACCACCTTGGCGCCGCGGGCATGCAACAGCAATGCGATGGCCTTGCCGATGCCACTGGCGGCTCCGGTGACCAGTGCAACCCTGCCTTCGACTTCGTGGGGAATGCTGTATTGGATATCGGTCATGATCGCTCTCCTGCGTGAACGGGCAGACGAGGCATTCGCCAGCCCGGCGCCCGTGGGCGCTGTCGTTGTCGACGGCTTCACTTTCTCGCAACGACGACTGTCGGGCTTTCGCAGGCTTGCCGGGACTGTTGGGGTTTTGCGCAAATCTGCCCACGCCGGCTCAATCCCATTGCCGGTGGCATAGGCCGAAACTCCCACCCAGCCTGGGAGTATCAGCCGATACGCAATAACGCCGGGCTTCCCCATAGTTGCGGTCATAAGGTCAACGGTCAGGCCTCGATGACCGCATGCTCTGGAGAAAGTCATGACTATTCGCGAGCAAGACTCAGCACTGCTGAGCGATCCGGCCTCGCTATACACTACAACCGCCAGCACCGGCCTGGGGGTCGTGGCAACCGGCATCAACGTAACGCTGGATGAAACCGCAAATTTGCAGAACGGCACCGCCACGCCGAGCCCTGCAATAGACGCGGATGACAACGATATTCTGGTCGTATCCCTCCCCACGGCCTTCGCCAGTCGCCTGACCGCACTTGGCACAGGGACCGCGACGGGAGCAGCCTTGAGCGGCTATACCGGCGCCGTGGGCAACACCGGCAGCGATGCGTTCACGGTCAACGCCGCGCCTGGAGCAACCATTACCAATATCAGCTTCGTCGGCAGCACCGGTGCGCCGCTCGACGGTGTCGACAGCGGGCTGGATACGCTCAATGGCACCAGCATCCTTCTGTACACGGACACCAACGACAATATCGTCCTCGGCAGGGCCGGCGGGCCAGCCGGTGCAATCGTTTTTGCCGCCTACATTGAAGAAACCGCCACCGGCGGCAAGATCTGGACCGTGCTCTACGAACCGCTCCAGCAACCCATCAATACCAACCCCGACGACGCCGTCAATCTGCTGGATAAAGTCTTCATCGGCGCGAGCCAGGACCTGGAGTTCAGCCTGGCCAACGCACCCTCCGGCCAGAACCTTTTCCTGATGTTCACCACGGCGAACCCGACGACAACGCTGGTCGACGGTGTCCTGCGGATCACCGAGCCCACCATCATCGCCACCGGCAAGAACCCGGCCGACCAATCCAGCGGCGCCAATATCACCACGGGCGACACGATCAACACCAGCCAGGCCGGTGGGCCGACGACCTTCGGCACCAATAACCAGATGATAGTGGAGCAGGAAGGCATCCGTTTTACCTTCGTCACCGGTGCCAGGCAGGATGTGACCATTCCCAACCTGGACCAGACCGAAGCGGACGTGGAATCCAACATCGACTTTACCGACGTCTTCAATGCGAGGATGGCCAACTTCGACATCGTGCAGTTGCAAAGCGGCAAGACCGCGGTGGTAAAAATCAGCGCGTTCAGCACCGCGGCTGAAACCGGGGTGAATTTCATCAACGGCTATGTCGGTGACACCTCGGTTGCGATCAGCAACGTGCGGGTCATCAACATCAGCACCGGCGCCGTCATCGAGAACTCGGACGGCTCGGTCAATGATGCGGGCATCGTCATCAGCTTCGCCTCCGGCGTCGCCACCATCACCGGCGTCAAGGCCGGCTACCAGATCGAATACACAACCACGTCAGATCACAACCGCGTGCTCATCGAGAACGGCGCGGCCCTCGATGCCAAGGGCACCAGCCACGCCGACTTTGACATCGGCGGCTTCACCCTGGTCCAGGCTTCCATTGCCAAGACCGAGATCGGTTCCAAGATGATTTTCGAAGACGATGGGCCGAGCATCGGCACCACCGGCACCGAGCCAACCCTGACGGTGGACGAGACGCTACTGGGCACCAACGCCACGCAGAACTTCGCCGCCAACTTCGTTTCAGCCTACGGCGCCGACGGTGCCGGCACGCTGACCTACGCACTGGGTGTGGTCGCGGGCGCTTCCGGGCTCACCGACACGGCCACGGGCGAGGTGGTCAACCTCTCGCTCAATGGCACGACGGTAGAAGGCCGCACAGCCAGCACCAACCTCTTGGTGTTCACCGTCAGCGTAGCTACCAATGGCGATGTCACCCTCGACCAGATCCGGGCCGTGGTGCACCCCAACACCACCAATCCCGATGACGCCAAGAGCCTGACCTCGGACACCCTGGTGACGCTGACCGCGACCAAGACTGACAGGGACGGCGACAGCGTCCAGGCGACGCTCAACATCGGCCAGAACCTGGTGTTCGAAGATGACGGGCCGAGCATCAGCACCACCGGCATCGAGCCAGCCCTGACCGTGGACGAAACGCTACTGGGCACCAACGCCACGCAGAACTTCGCCGCCAATTTCAACTCCTCGTTCGGCGCCGACGGTGCGGGTACGCTGACCTATGCTTTGAGCGCGGTGACCGGCGCTTCCGGGCTCACCGACACGGCCACGGGCGAGGTGGTCAACCTCTCGCTCAACGGTGCGGTTGTGGAGGGACGCACGGCCAGCACCAACCTGTTGGTGTTCACGGTCAGCGTGGCCACTAATGGCGATGTCACGCTCGACCAGATCCGGGCCGTGGTGCACCCCAATACAAGCAATCCCGATGACGCCAAGAGCCTGACCTCGGACAACCTGGTCACGCTGACCGCTACCAAGACCGACAAGGACGGTGACAGCGTCCAGGCGACGCTCAACATCGGCCAGAACCTGGTGTTCGAAGATGACGGACCGAGCATCAGCACCACTGGCACCGAACCAACCCTGACCGTGGACGAAACGCTACTGGGCACCAACGCCACGCAGAACTTCGCCGCCAACTTCACCTCCGCCTATGGCGCCGACGGTGCTGGTACGCTGACCTACGCCCTTGGCGTGGTGACCGGCGCTTCCGGGCTGACCGACACGGCCACGGGGGAAGCGGTCAATCTATCGCTCAACGGCACAACGGTAGAAGGTCGCACGGCGAGCACCAACCTGCTGGTGTTCACGGTCAGCGTGGCCGCCAATGGCGATGTCACGCTCGACCAGATCCGGGCGCTGGTGCATCCCGACGCCACCAATCCCGATGACGCCAAGAGCCTCACAGACAATCTGGTCACGCTGATCGCGACCAAGACCGACAAGGACGGCGACAGCGCCTCAGCGACACTCAACATCGGACAGAACCTGGTGTTCGAGGACGACGGCCCTTCGGTCGCGTTCGGCAACCTGATCGGCACCGGCAGCGTGCTTGCGCAATACGGATTCTGGGATAAATCGGCCGGGGCCGACGGGTTGGGAGCCGCTGGCCTGGACATCTCGCTGGTCAATGGCCAGTTCACCCTGGTCAGGCCCGACGACACGACCACGACCGGGACCGGCACGCTCGTCGAGCAAGCATCCTCGCCGGATGCCAATGGCGCGTACCATTTCGCCGGGACGTTGACCGGTGACTTCGACAACAACGCCACCACCGCCGCTACCAGCGTCGACTACACGCTGACCGCCTATGCCAATGGCAGCTATGCACTGGACCTGGTGCAAGGCTTCAGCTCGACTATCGTACGCAGCAGTGCCGACGGTTCGCTCGATGCCGGCGGCCCGGATTCGGTGCGCACCTTGTTGATCCCTGAGACCAGCAATCCGGCCATTCCTTCGACATCCGAAGAAATCGTGTTCTTCTCCGCGAAGGCACTTGCCTCCACCACGGATATCCTGACCGGCATCGGCCTCGGCGCTCCCGACCCCACCGAGGCTGCCCTGCAAACCACGCCCCTGCCGTCCTACATCGACCCGGCGGCCATGAACGTCAGCACCTCCGGCATCGGCGTCGGCAACAACCTGCTGCAAGGGGACAACCTGGTGGCCATCAGCGCTGCCGATGAAAGCTTCGTCATCAACCCGGAAAGCCTGGTGACGGGCATGAAAGTCTTCATCGACAACTCAGTGGCCGGCTACAACACCGCGACCGAGGACCTGTATTTCCGGATCTACTACGAAGACGGCACGTTTTCCAACCTCACCGAGGTCAACACCCTGACGCCCGAAGCGGGTGGGCAGGTGTCCTTCGAGATCGAGCGCGAGGGCACGGCGATGATCGATGCCGTCCAGCTCACAATGGGCCGTGGCGCAATCAAGATACCGGTCATCCAGTTCATCCAGGAAACCGAGAACCTGGCCAGCGATGTGCAACTGTCGTTCAACGCAACGCTGACGGACAAGGACGGCGACACCGCGACCAGTGCGTTCGACGCCAACCTGTTCGCCAACAACGCAGCCGATGCACTCTTCGACTACACGCTGGTTGGCACGGGTGGCGAGCGTGATGCCTTCAACGTCGACCTGACATTCACCGAGAACCAGTATCAGGTCACGGGGTTTGATGTGAGCCAAAACCTGCGGGACACCCTGGTGCTCAATGGCGATCAGAGCGCCGTTGTCCAATCGATCGATAACGCTGGCGCAGACAGCGTCGTTACGGTCGCCGAGTCTGGCGGGCAAATAACAACCATTACGTTGGTGGGCGTGGATCTGCAGAGCAGCGACGTTGTCTTTGGCAACGCCTGAAGCATCGCGTGCGTGAAAGATGCGAGGATGGCCTGGAAACCATCCTCGCATCGCTTTTCATACCTTCCCTGATCACGACAAAATCCAGCTCACCTCAAAGAGGAATCTGTGCCGAACACAAATCTTTTGCCCTATGAAGATCCAGTGTGGGAGCGAGCTTGCTCGCGAAGGCGGTGGGTCAGCTTGCATCAATGGTGCATGTGCCACTGTCTTCGGGAGCAAGCTTTGCTCCCACAGATCTGACGGGTGTACGACCGGAAGAGCCAGGTCGGCTACTAGGCCGCCTCGCGGTGGACGTTGATCTCGGCGCCCCGTTAACCACGCTGGCCGAACGCAGGCATTGTGGAGGGGGCAAAGCGCTTTTGGTTGCTTTTGGCTGGTCCGGCTCCCGGCTTTTCCAAAAGTGACCCGCCGTCAGGGCGGAACCCTAAGCAGCCGTTACCGCAGCAATGGATATGTACTCAATCAACAAAATCCTAGCCAGTTCCAACAAGGTCAATCCAACTCCACCCAAGTGGACTCCGGCGGCTCTTCACTGTTGGTAAGCCCATGCTTGAGCGCATACATCAACAGGTCGATGCGGTTAATAAGATCAAGCTTCTGATAGATGTTACTGAGGTGATTGTGCACCGTGTGCTCGCTGATACCCAGGCGCCCAGCGATGCTGATGTATTTGGCGGACGGATCCCCCACGATGGCACGAATCAATTCCTTCTCGCGCAGCGTCAACCGAGCCTGTTTCGCCTGCTCCAGATTGCACTGGGTGGTTGCATGGCCGATGGCGGCATAGCCGGAAAGCCCACCGGCCCAGGCCCTGTCCATTCCGATATCGCGATGATGCACCTTGACGATGGCCTGGATAATCGACTCCGTCGGGTCTTCGGCCAACACAATGCCCCGTGCGCCCGCCTCTATCGCCTGGGCGACAGGAACGGCCTCATACAACCCCTTGAGCACCAGCACTTTCATCTGCGCACTGCGAGTCAGCCCGGCGACAACCTCCAGAGGGTTCAGCGCATCGGGAAAGAAACTGAAAAAAATCACGTTGGGCCGCAACTGATCGGCAAGGTCCAGTGCATGGGTATAGGTCGAAGCCTGACCGCTCACTTCCATCTGCGGCTTTCTGGCGTTGATCAAGTCATGAAGCCCCCGGAGGACAAGGGGACGACAATCGACCAACATCACGCGGATTGGTGCTCTATGATCCGGTCTCATATCGCTAACCCCCTCGCAAGGCAAACCAGGATGTCCACTGGATGTTCTGGTGGGGGTAGCGTGCATTTCAAGAAGCTGGGAGAAACCATCGAGACAATCTTAATAGGAATAATTATCAACAGCTTACACATGATAATGTGCCCCTTACGAGCTCGTAGGCTGAGTCTAGGCCAGCCCGGCGCGCCACTGACAGCTCATCAGCCAGCCGTCGGCCAAGGCTTGGCACCGCCCCGTCTGCGCAACCTTCCCGAAAGGAGAAAAACACTCGCTAAATCAGCTCGTTGAGCCGGGAGCGAGGAATTGGCAACCTGTATGAGGCCGAGAGAAAATCGTCAATTAATCGACGAGTGGCATGCACTTACAACGCCTAATAAATATGAAGTCAATATATCGTCAAAAATCTACTCCGAATCAGCCAACGGAAGGTCGCATGGGCCTATTCCGATCAGCGAAAGTCTTGGCCAACGCTGCCGGAACTTAACCAGCTATTTAAATTTTCGATACCCTCGGCCGGTGGTTTCCCCGCCCAGCGGTTCAGGATCAGCACGTTGCTGAGAAAGTCGTATTGGGTTTTAAGCAAGTCGCGCCGAGCGCGGAACTCATTGCGTACGCTGGCCAGGACATCGACGGAATTGACCATCCCGTAGCTCAGCGCTTTCTCGGCGGCCACCCTGGATAACTGTGCCGACTCCAATGCCAGCCGGTTCGCACCGATTTTTTCGCCATTGGAATTGGCGGTCAGGTAGGCGTTGGTGATCTCCTTGACCACCCGGCGCCGGGTCGCCTCCAACTGTTGCTCGGCAACCACTTGATCCTCGTAGAGCCCACGGACCCGCGCCGAGGTCGAGCCGCCGCTGTACAGCGGTACCTGAAGACCTATCCCGGCGACATAACTGTCGGTGCGAGGGGCCAGGGAGTTGTTGTAGCCCTCATTGGTCTGTTGCGCACTCAGGTTCAGGCTCAGCGTCGGATAGTGCCCACCCTTGCCGCTGCGCAACGCTGCCCCCGCCGCTTCGACGCCGCTCTCGTTGGCCTTGAGCGCCGGGTTGAGTGCCATGCCATCGCGGACCCAGGTCTCCAGGTTGTGCGCCGAGACTTGCAACTGAAGGTCTTCACGAATCCGGTTGAGCCGCTCCTTGACGGGCCGGCCGACGATCTCCGCCAGTGCCTCGCGACTGAGGCTGACCTGATTGCGAGCGTCCAGTTCCTGGGCCGTGAGCAGATCTACCCGGGCCTTGAGATCGAGTTGATCGGTGATCAATGCCAGCTGCTTTTCGTACAACACATTGATCCGATCCAGGCTCCTCTGGGTGGTTCGACGTTCTGCCCGCACCAACTGCAATTCATCCTCGGCCGCCAGCGCGGTGAAGTAACGCCGGGCCAGTTCCACCGAGGCCTCGGCCTGGGTTTCCAGGGCCTGGGATTCGGACTGCCGGGCCAGGCTCTTGAACTTCTGATAGTTCTCCCACGCAGCTTTGTTGTAGAGGTACTGACGTAGCACCAGGCCGTAGCTTTCGCTATCGAAACTGCGCTGCACCAGATCGCTTTCCTGGTGAATCCGGTTCGACCCGGCGTTGAACGACAACTGCGGCAAGAGCGCGCCCATGGCTTCGCGCTGATGCTCCTGGCCCGCCTTCGCTTGCGCATAGGACGCCACGATCTGCGGATCCTCCAGCCGTGCCTCGCGATAAAGCTGCATGAGGTCGGTGGAAAACGTCGAGGCATTGACCTCGGCGGGCGCTGCCGCCTCGGTTTGTGCCAGAACCGCACCCGCGGCGAGCATCAATACACTGCCTAGCAGAGCTGCCGACGCAACCATGGTCATTCCTCGATCATCGATTGAGAAAGGGCATTGCGAGCCGGCTGCATCAGATACTGCAACAACGTGCGTTGCCCGGTGATAATCAAAACGTCCGCCGGCATGCCCGGCAATAATTTGCGCTCACCCAAGGTGCGCGCACCCGCCTCGGTTACCCGCACCCGTGCCAGGTAATAAGCCGTCCCCGTCTTTTCGTTGATCATCCGGTCTGCCGACACACTGCTGACCTCGCCTTCGATCACCGGCGTGGTGGCGCTATTGAATGCACCGAAACGGATATCGGCACGCTTGCCGATGGCGATGCGATCGATATCCACCGGTGCCACCTGGGCCTCGATGACCAGGTCGGACACCGAGGGCACGATATCGAGCAGTGGCGTCGCCGGACGCACGATCCCGCCAATGGTGTGCACCGTCATGTCGATCACCATGCCCGCCTCGGGCGCTCGGATGACGATACGAGAGAGCCGGTCTTCCAGTGCCGAGGTTTTTTCCTGCAGGTCGTAGATCCGGGTCTGGATCTCGGCCAGTTGCTTGACGACGTCAGCATTGAAATCCTTGTCGACTTGCAGTATCTGCAGCTGTGTTTCGTTGATCTGCAGGCGCGTCCGGTCAATGGTGGAGCGGTGATCGGCAACCTCTGAACGCAGCAGCCCCAATTTTCGCTCTTGTTCGAGCAGGCGCTGCTTGTCAACGAACCCCTGTTTGAGAAGGTCAGCCAACTCATCGATTTCGCCGCTGTAGGATTTCTCCAGATGAACCTTGGAGCCGACCATCGATTCCAGCCCCTTGATCTGCTGGCGGAACTGGCCAACGCGCTCGCGCAGCACCGCGATCTGGCCCAGCCGTGACCCTTGTCGAGCGCTGAATACCCGCGTCTCGCCCTGGCGCGCCTCCATGCCCCGCAGGCTGTCGGGATCGGCGATGTCACCAAAACCGATCGTCGGCAAACTGTCGCGCTCGGCGATAAGCCTCGCCTCCATGGCCCTGGCCGCTATCAGTTGGCCGCGAGCCATCTCGTATTCGAAGCGCAACTGGGCGTCATCGAGAATGATCAGCGGATCGTCACGCTTGACGATGTCGCCGTCGTGGGCAAGCAGCGCTTTGACGATGCCGCCTTCAAGGTGCTGGACGGTTTTTCGATAAGCCTGCACGGTGACCACGCCTGGCGCATACGCGGCACCGTCGAGGGGCGCGACGGCCGCCCAGGTGCCGAACACGCCGAAGATCACGCCTATGATGACAACGCCCAGGCGTCGAATATTGTGATCGGATGTCGGCAGGTCAGCGAAGCTCTCAATTTGACGACTGGGCACCATGGGGTTCATCGGAATCACCCTTGCCGGTATCGACCGAAGCCGTGCCGGTGCTTGCGGGCACGGCTGGCATCTGTGCCGGCTGTCGCTGCGCGTTAAGTTCGGCCAGGACATGCTCGCGTGGCCCGTAGAGACTGATAACCCCAGCGTTCATCACCATGAGCCGGTCAAGCTGCGACACAATGTTGGTCCGGTGGGTAATGACAAACAGCGTCGCGCCGGTCTGCCTCAGTTGCTGGATCGCTGCCGCCAGGGCGCGATCGCCGACGTCGTCAAGATTGGAGTTGGGCTCGTCGAGAACGATCAGCCGTGGGCTGCCATACAGGGCCCGGGCCAGTCCGATACGCTGGCGCTGCCCCGCCGAAAGCATGAGTCCCTCGCTGCCGATGACAGTGTCATAACCATCGGAAAACTGCAGGATCATCTCGTGAACACCAGCGGTCCTGGCCGCCTGGATCACCTTCACCGAATCGACTCCGGCGAAGCGAGCGATGTTTTCGCCGAGGGTGCCTTCGAACAATTCAATGTCCTGGGGCAAGTAACCGATATAGGGCCCAAGCTCATGCTTATCCCAAGTACTGATGTCGGCGCCATCGAGCCGAACCACCCCGTGCTGCGCCGCCCAGACGCCCAGCAACGCCCTGGCCAGGGTCGACTTTCCCGCCGCACTGGGACCGATGATGCCCACCATGCAGCCGGCAGGTGCGCTGAAGCTGATGTTCTTGAGGATCGGCGTCCTGGACCCGGGGGCCGCGACAATCAGGTTTTCGACCTGGACATGCCCCTGGGGCGCCGGCAAAGACATGCGCTCGGGTTGGGCCTGCTGTTTATCGAGGATGTCGCTCAAACGACTGTATTGAGAACGAGCGGCGATAAACCCCTTCCAACTGCCGATGATCAGGTCGATGGGGGCCAGCGCCCGCCCGAGCAACACGGACCCGGCGAACACCAGGCCGGCCCCTACCTGATGGTCCACGGCCAGGTACGCCCCCAACCCCAGCACCAGCGATTGCACGAGGATGCGAAAGGTGCGCGACAGCGTGCTGATGATCGCCCCGCTGTCGCTCGCTGCCGATTGCAGCAACAGCACGTTGCGTTGGCGCCGTCCCCAACGATCCATCAGGGTCTCAAGCATGCCCATGGATTCGATGACCTCGGCGTTGCGCAGGTTCTTGGTGGTGTAGAGCGTCGCGCCGATGTGCTCCTTGTTGGCCTGGGCCAGTGCCGGCCCGGTCAGCCGTTCGTTGACGAAGGCGAGCGCGAGCAACAACAGCGCGCTGCCCGTCGCGACCCAACCAAACCAGGGATGAAACAGGAACATTACCGCGATATAGATCGGTAACCAGGGCGCATCGAAAAACGCGAACAAGCCGTTGCCGGAGAGGAACTGTCGCAAGCCGGTCAAGTCGTTGAGCGATTGGGCTGAAGCATCCATGCCGCCACTCTCCAGAGCCCGTTTGAAACTGGCCTTATAGACTTGGCGACTGAGCAGCACATCCAGCCGGGTGCTGACCCGAACCATGACACGCGAACGGATCCATTCCAGCGAACCGAGGGTCACCAGCAATGCGGTCATGATCAGCGTCAGCATGGTCAGGGTCGTAAGACTGCCGCTGGTGATCACTCGCCCATAGACCTGGAGCATGTAAAACGTGGGTACGAGCATCAGCGCATTAATGAAAAAGCTGAAAAACCCGACAGAAATGAAGCTGTTCCGGCAGGCTTTCAGCGCCTTCTTCAGGCTGTTTTCAGGTGCGCTTCGCATTGAAACCCCCTGCTCGGGTAACTCTCCTCTGGAGCTTAGATCATGCCGAACAACGGCGTGTAGCAATTGGCCAGATTGTTTTCTGTCAGCCGGCACAGACGCCTACAGGGTCAGAAACAGTGCGGACGTCCATACCCGTGATTGATCCCGCTGGCGGGCGCAGATGAACAGCGGGTGTTCACGACCTGGCTCAAGACCCAACCGGGCCAGTTCGATTGTCCCCTGCAGCTCACGGGGCAGCGCTGCGGCGGTCACCCGTTCCAGGGACACCTTCAACTCCGCGCCCGGCAACTCTTCGACCACTTGCGATTGCGCCAGCAACTGTTCGCCGGACAGCGTCATCAACACCGTCGGCGCGTGTACGTAAGGTTGCGGCTCGGACGGGTCGCCGACCTTGACGTAGTTGTCGATACGGCTGTGGACCTGCAGCGTCGCGCCGGCCAGTTGCGACAGGTCGATTTCGATGCTGTCGGTATCGCCGTTGGTGTCGGTGCGAAACGCCAGGACCGTCGCATCCTTGCGCCATACGGTCTGCTCGGGATGATCGAGGCCCAGCGCGCGGAAGCCATTGATGACCGCGCCCGTGATGCGGATTTCGCCGGTCCAGTAGGCGCCGCGATAACGGTCCTTGATCCGTGCGCCCCCCAGGCGCAAGCGAATGCGTTGCGTGCAAAAACCCAGTTCCTGATGCAGGTTGCGCGACCAGATCAGCTTGTCGCCATCGAACAGATCGACCTGCTCCCAGCCCGCCTCGCCCAGCAGTCGATAGTCCAAGGTGGCATTCGAATCAGCAGTGAAGACTTCACCCATGAAGTGCCTGCCCTGACGCAAGCTGGCGAACGAACGCTCCCCCGTCGTAGCAAAGGTGCGACGAGCGCGCAGGGCCTTGCCCACACTGGCGCGGTCGAAAGCCTCGGCGACAACGCCGGTCAGCCCGCCACGGGAGCCGAACACCGCCGTGGCCGGCACGCCGCCACCGCAGCGGCCCTGGTGTTCATCGCTGTTCGCCGCGGCTCCCACCCGATAGCCGCGCTGCAACGCTTCGGCGTAGACCCAATGGAACTGGCCCCAGGCCGAACCGACCTCGATCAGCCGCTCGAGCTCCGGGTGATGCCAGTCGAGGTTGCAACGACGTCCGCCGACGTGGGGCATCATCAGATGCCCTTCGGGGTCCTTGGCATAGGCGGCGTACAACTCGTCCACCGGCCAGGCCCCCGGCTTGATGGTGCCGGCGGTGAACTCGTTCCACTCGAAGGAGCGCACCAGCCGCCCCTGGTTGTCGAAGGGGAACTCGGGCTTGCGGTCATGCAGGAACACCACGTTGCGGTCGCCGCCCGCACAAGAGTTGCCACACCACTCGGTGCCGGGATAACAAACAAATCGCCCCGGTTCGTTGAGTTCGTGGATCAGCTTGACCGCCTGGTCCCAGCGTTGCTCGGTGATATTGAAGTCGTTGGCGGTGTAGCCGAGTACATCGAGCCCGGCGACATCGCGACCGTAGCTGAGGTTGTACAGGGTGTCGTTGGTGCCCACCGTGTCATCGGAGTGCACATGCAGGTCGGCGTAGAGCGGACGCAACGCAGTACCGGCCGGGTCGACGGTAACAAAGGCCTGGGCGCCGTCGACAAAAGGCTCTGCCACCTTGGCGGACAAACGCCACTCGCCCACGGCGCCGAGATCAAGCCCCTCGAGCCGGGCCGCGGCCCAACCTTCTGCGGCCAGCGTGAACGGCTGTTGGCGCTCGCCACCTTCCGGGTCAACGAGGGTCAGGACACCGTTGAGCGGCAAGTTTCGGCAGGTGTTGCCCCAGGCATCATCCACCCGCAACAGGACATCGAACGCCTCACCGGCGCTGACCAGTCGCGGCACGATCAACTGCACGCTCCGCGCCGGTCCCGGCACGATGTCCAGCAAGGGGTCGCCCGGCACCTCGGCAAATTTCGAGCTGCCCAACGGGTCGATGAACAGACGGAAACGGAAGTCCTTCTCGACGAAACTCTGCACCCGCGTCCCCGCCCCACCCTGGCGTCGGTCACCCAGACGAATGATGACTTTGTCGCCCGGGTTCAGGTAACCGTCGATGATGTCGATGATGATCGCTTTCTGGAACGGCCGTTCATGGCCCTTCTGGTCGAAGCGCACTTTCAAGTGCTGCACGGTGGCCTGGCTCTGGCCGGGCATCAATTCACCGGCCTGGTATTCGGCGCTGACGTAGTTGGGGCCGGCCGGGTTCGAGGTCTGGAACAAAGCCCAGTCGGAATAGAACTTGAAGGCCAGCTTGAGCCAGGCACCATCGGCCAGGCCACTGCCACCGACCTCGTAGACCAGGGTGATGTCATCCCATTGACCGGCGACCAGCGTGTCACGATCACAGTGGACGCTGCCCAGGAATGGACGTTTCTTGTTGCGCTCGTACAAGCCTTGCGGGGCGATGTAATGCCCGGCTTCGCGGGGATCGAAAACGTTACTCACATGACACCTCGTGCAATGGTCCACTGAAGGTTTGAAAGGGGGACGAAGACAAGCAGGTAGCGCTTATTGCACGCGCCATTTCTGGTAGTGACGCTCGATGCGCCGGAATACAAAGCTCTCCATCAGCCAGGCAATCAGGCCGATCACGACAATGCCCAGCAGCACCTGGCTGCTGTTGCCGATCTGGCCGCCCGTGGACACCATCCAGCCGATGCCCTGGGAGGCGCCGATCATTTCCGCCGCAACCAGTGCCCGCCAGCCCTGGCTGAAGCCAATGCGCAAGGCGGCCGTGACGAACGGCAACGAGGCCGGCAGGTAGACGTGGGCCAACAGTTGCCAGGCATTGGCACCCAAGGTGCGCGCCGCGCGGACTTCACCGCCGCGAATACTCTGCACGCCCTCCTGGATGGTCACCGCCATGGGGAACATCGCGGCAATGAAAATCACCAGCACGATGGACACATAGCCCAGGCCGAAAATGATCATGATCAGCGGCGCCCAGGCAATCGGCGGGATAGCCATGAACAGGCTGTTGAGTGGCGAGATAAAGTCGCGAAAACGCGAGGACAGGCCAGCGCCAGTGCCCAGCGCAATTGCAACGATCACCGCCGCGCAAAAGCCCCCCACCTCTTCAAGCACACTGGCCTGCAGGTGCTGCAACAGCGAGCGGTCGCCCAGCCAGCGCAGCGCCTCGCGGGCAACGTCCCAGGGCTGCGGCAGGATGTAGGTGGGAAAGTGGCTCGCCAGGGCGATCCAGATCAACAGCAGGAATGGCAGCGACGCCCATCCCCAATTCGGTTTTGGCAAGGACATGACGGACTCAGTGCGCGGATTTTTCCAGGTAGGAGGTGTCCACGATCTGATCAGTCTTGAGCGTGGTGTCGATAAAACCCAGGTCATGGGAGTAATTCATCAGGCGCTGGATGAACTGGATGTCCGATTCCTCCAAGTCCGCCGACCAGCCCAGCCGGGTCCGCGCTTGGGCGACGATGGCCTCCGGGGCGATGGTCTTGCCGTCAGTGCCTTGCACCGCCTCAAGCTTGAAGGCCTCGGCGATGAGCCGGTTCGACTCGGCGGGATGCTCATTGAGGAAGGCAATGGCCTTGCGATGGGCACGCAGCAGCTTCACCACATCATCCGGACGTTCCTGCAAGGTTTTCGGCAAGGCGATCACCACATACCACGGGTACTGGGGCAACGCCTGGTTGACGTCCAGCAGGATCCGGCTCGATCCACGCAACACCGACTGGCTGACGAAGGGTTCCCAGGAAAATGCCGCATCGACGACGCCGCGCTCCAGGGCCGCGTTCATGTTGCCCGGCGGCATGTCAATGATGTCCAGGTCCTTGTCAGGGTCGAGCCCGGCCTTTTCCTTCAGGACATAACCGCGCAGCAACACATCCATGCCACTGCCCTTCTTGACCCCGGCCAGTTTCTTCCCCTTGAGCGCATCCAGGCTGGTGATCGGACTCTTGGCGTCGACAATCACTGCAGCCTGACCGTAGTTGACCTTCGCCAGGATCCGGCTTTGCAGCCCGCGGGAAAACCACTGGTACACCGGCGGCGTGCCGACGTAGGCCACATCCAGTTCACCGGCGGCCAGAGCCTGCTGGATCACAGGGCCATCGCCCAACGCCTTGAGGTCGACGTTCAAGCCTTCCTCGTGGTAGTAACCCTGTTTGTCAGCGATCAGCGCCGGGGCGTTGGCCATGGCGAAGACGTACCCCACACGCAAGGGTTTCTCTTCACCCGCCACGGCGAATGCGCTGCCCGCCAACGTGGCAGCAGACAATGTAAGGGCAAGCAGCGAACGTTTGATCATGCTGTCAGCTCAAGTCGAGGAGTGGGGTGAGCAATGGCCTGGGGCGCGTCCATCACCCGGGCAATGCGCGTCATCAGTTCATTGCGGTAATCCAGGAAGGCCGGCAGGCGGCGGGTTTGCAGGTTGCTGCGGGGGCGCGGCAGGTGGATCTCCAGCTCGCTATGAATACCGCCCGGCGCGATGTTGAGCACGACGACCCGATCGGCCAGGAACACCGCTTCGTCGATGTCGTGGGTGATGAACAACACCGTCTGGCCCAGTTCGGCCCAGATGCGCAATGTCTCTTCATTCATGCTGTTGCGGCTGATGGCATCGAGCGCGGCGAACGGCTCGTCCATCAGTAGCACGCTGGGTTCGAGGGCCAAGGTCCTGGCCAGGGAAACGCGCTGTTGCATGCCACCGGAAAGCTGGTGCGGCAGCCGATGCGCCGCATTCTCCAGTCCGACCAGGCGCAGGTACTGCAATGCCTGGGCGCGCTGCTGCGATTCGTCGATTCGAGCGCTCATCCGCAGACCGAAACGGACGTTTTCCAACGCGCTCAACCAGGGAAACAGTTGCGGCGCCTGGAACACATAGCCCAATTCCGAACGCTCCGGACGTACCGCTGTCTGGTTGATCGTGATACGGCCGCTTTGCGGTTGCATGAACCCCGACAACAAGTTCAGCAACGTGGTCTTGCCACAACCGGATGGCCCCAGGATCGCGACGAACTCGCCAGGCTGGGCGTTCAGGCTGAAAGCGGAAAATACGGAGTGCCCATTGGGGTAACTGAAGCTGATGTCATCGACCGTCAGGGCATCGGCTTGCGGCTGTGCGTAAGGAAAGGTTTTGAGCATGGCAAGTGTCGTCAGGTCGTTTACAATGGGAATACCTGACATAATACGTATTAATACAAGTAGTCCCAATAACCTATTTTTATAACCTTAGAAGTGAAGGCACCCTGCCCCGCTCAAGGCCATGGAAACTGACTGTGTCCACGCCCATTCTTCGCGACAGCACCACCTCGCTCTACGAACAGATCGCCCATCAACTGTTGGAGGAAATCCAACGCGGCGACTACGAACCCAGCGGCAAGCTGCCGTCCGAGGCACAGTTGGGCGAACGGTTCGGGGTGAGCCGCGTCACGGTTCGCCTGGCGGTGGGCAAGCTCAGCGACGACGGCGTGGTGGAGCGCAAGCAAGGCAAAGGCACCTTCGTGGCAGCCAAGCAGGTACGCCACGGCCTGGATGCGTTGCGCAGTTTTCATGAGGCGTTGTTGCTGCAAGGGCTGCAACCGAGCATGCAGGTGGTCAGCCATGCCCTGCAGCCCGTTCCAGAGACCCTGCGTGGTTTGTTTGAGGACGCAGACGACTGCCTGCTCCTGGAGCGGTTGCACTTCGTCGATGACGAACCCATCGCGTTGGGGCGCAGCCACTTACCGGCAGAGCTGGCCAGCGTGGCCTGGGCTGAAGTCGAACATCAACCGATCTATTCCATTCTCGAGTCGATCACCGGCCTGGCGGTCACCCGTGCCGACCTGGCCATCCGTGCGCAGGAAGCCGACAAAGGCCTGGCCAGCGCGCTGCAGGTCAAACGCGGCGCCGCGCTGTTGGTCATGGAGCGCACATCCTATTTTGCCGACGGACGCTGCTGCGACCGCACGACGTTTTTCATCCGCCCGGAACGCTATGCCTTCATCCTCAGTGGGGTTTTCAAATCCACGTCGGCCAGTTGATCTCGACGGATTACGCGTCAACGTGATGAGGCGGCTGGACCCGGCCTGACAAAACACTGCTCCATGACCCGCTGCCCCCATTGCTGCCCTTCTTGCTCCAGTTCCAACTTGAAACCGAAATCCTCGTACAGCTTGCGGGCAGCATCGAGCCCCTGGAACGTCCAGAGACTCGTTGAACTGAAGCCCCACTCGTCACAGAACTTCATCGCTTCAGCCAACAAGCGTCTACCGGCGCCCTTGCCTCGTGCCGAATCATCCAGGATGAAGCAACGCAGCACCGCACTGCCGTCCTCTCCTTCGCCGTCGATGGCAATCGAACCGACCACTCGTTCGCCATCCAGGGCCGACCAGACCTCGTTGCGCGGATTGTGCAAACGCCCCATCAGTTCCGCCATGTCCGATGCCACCAGGCTTTCGAACGGCTGACCGAAGTTTGAACGCCTGGCGTAATAGTTTGCGTGCATTTCCGCCATGCGACCGATGAGGCCAGGACGGTAGCCCCGGGCAATCTCCAACTGCGCCGGCGCAGGTGGCTCTGCACCGAGCCGATGAGCGTGCAACGCGTCGGCATAGCTGGCAATCCCCTCGCTCACGATCTGACATTGCCCGCTGGACAAGTGAGACATGGCCGCGACAACCTGTTGCGTGGCGAAAGCATCGATGTCTCGAAGGGTGTCTTGCCCCTGCGCGGTGAGTCGCAATCGCTTGGCGCGCGCATCCTGTTCATGGGGAATTTCTTCGATCTCGCCGGCCTCGACGAGCTTGCGAACCATCCGGCTTACGCTGGACTTTTCCAGGCCGAGCAACTCGACAAGCTCACCCGCCGTCAGGGATTCGTGATTGCCGATCTCCACTATTGTGTGCACCGACGACGGCGGATAATCCGTCGCCGCCAGCGTGGTGCGCATGAACCCCAGCTCTCGCACCATGAGGCGCGACGCCGAACGGACGTTCTCAATCAGATCTGGTGGGCAATGGCTCACGGGGGACCTCGGACGCAATGATTTAGTAGTTGTACCGCACAACTAAATACTCATTAATGCGTTCAGTCAAGCTTCGCGGCCCGAAACCCAGGATAACTTCAAGACCTTCCAGGCCTATGGCATTGCCGCCCTGCTCTACATGTTGCTGGCGTGCATGCTGGTGGGTGTATTCCGATGGGCTGAGCGCCGCTTGCTGGCCTATCAGCGATAAACCAAGGGCTTATAGAGGCTCTGCGGTCTGGATGAGCGAGTTCAACACCAGCTTGATTTCAACAGCCGGGTCTTTATGCCCTTGCAATATCAGGCCTTCCGCCAGGGCGGTGAAGGTCTTGGCAAGCGCGGCGTAGGCCAGCGGCGGCTTCTTGCCAGCGTGATTGAATATGATGGTAATCAACTTGCCCAAGGCCTCGCTGTTTTCCTCATGCAAGTCGTAGTAATGCGGCGAGAATTCTTCATCGCGCAAGGCGATCAATTGCAACTCGGCATCGAGGATCGCACAGCGGGTATTGTTCTTCAGCGTGTCGATATAGGCATTCAAGCCGTGACTCAACTGCTCCGCCGAATATCCCGATGCCAGGGTCGTACTCAGTCGGTCGATCTCAACTCGCTTGAAGCGTTGAGTCAATTGCAACAGCAAGTCCGATTTACTTGAAAAATTTGAGAAAAAGGCGCCTTTGGAAAAGCCCGCCTCTTCGGCGATAACGTTGACGCTGGCGGCATGAAAGCCCTTTCGGATCATCAGCTCAGTGGCTGTGTCGAACAATCTGTCTCTTGTTACTTGCTGGCTCTCTTCTCGACCTAGTCTCTTTTTAATCACGCCCTCGGCTCCTTTGGCCAAACAAGATAGCTATGTGTAACTGAATGCTACGAATCGATTACTCATTGTACGGAACCCGTTTTCGCCATCATATCTTATACGCGCCTTGTTCAATCATTTACATTTTAACTTTCAGAAAATGCCATGTATGTGCCATGTAGTTGGAACAGCCGGAAAGGCACGCTAGATGGGCTACCCGCCACAGTTTTGCTCGGATATGAAGCAATCGAAATCTTCATTTCGCCCCGCTTGATGAGTCCCTGAGATCCCTTTGAGCGGCTCAAACCGGATAATTTCCTGTCCGACACCCCACGCTGGATCTGGAAAAACCGCCCATGAAGCCCGGTGCAGAGCCATCCGCCCGCCAATCCGACGAAATACCACTTGATTTTCAGATACCGAATGGTTTTTACTTGCGCCGTTGGTGGAGCCCAACGCCTGGTCAGCGCATCGAGTCAGTGACACCCCTCTCGATGCAATGCCAGGTCACCTCACAGGAGCGGGATTTTAATGGAATATGCCTTCGTTACAGGCGCTACTGGCCTGCTCGGGAATAATGTCGTTCGTGCGCTGTTAAAGCGGAACATCAAAGTAAAAGCGCTGGTTCGTTCCGTAGAGAAAGCCAAGAAACAGTTCGGCAGCCTGCCTGTGGAGTTTGTCGAAGGTGACATGCTCAATGTCGAGGCCTTCGCCCATGCCCTGCAAGGGTGTGATGCCCTGTTTCATACGGCGGCCTATTTCCGCGACAGTTACAAAGGCGGGAAACATTGGCAAAAACTGTATGACACCAATGTGACCGGCACCGAGCGCTTGCTGCAAGCCGCTTATGACGCCGGTATCCGCCGTGCAGTCCACACCTCTTCCATTGCCGTATTGAAGGGCAACCGGGATCAAGTGATCGATGAAACCATGTCTCGCAGTGAATTGGAGGCTGACGATTACTACTTGAGCAAAATATTGTCCGAACAGAAGGTCCAGCAATTCCTGACCCAGCACCCGGACATGTTTATCGCCATGGTCCTGCCAGGGTGGATGTTCGGCCCCGGCGATATCGGCCCTACTTCCTCAGGACAGTTCCTGCTCGACTTTGTCGGACAAAAATTGCCCGGTGTACTGCCCGGAAGCTTTTCCGTCGTCGATGCCCGGGATGTGGCCGAGCATCAAATCGCGGCCATCACCCGCGGCAGGTCCGGAGAGCGTTACCTGGCCGCCGGCAATCACATGGACATGAAGAGCATTTTCCAGGCGCTGTCCAGCGTCAGTGGTGTAAAAGCCCCAGAGCGAAAAGTGCCCCTGTTCATGCTGCGAATCATCGCGCTTATCTATGAAGGTTATTACCGGATCACCAAAAAACCGGTGCTCATCAGTACCTCCACGGTCAAGCTCATGGAGCAAGAACAAGGCCGTACTCATTTCAGCCATAACAAAAGTTCCAGGGAGCTGGAGTGCAAGTTCCGCCCTGTTGCTGAAACCCTGACCGATACCCTGGACTGGTATCGGAATAACAACTACACAGATGCTTAATTGAAACAATTCATATATAGCCTGCCTCTGTAGTACTTTTTTGACTAGCCAAACATCCAAGGATTGAGAGAGGTTGGTAAATGAAAAGCCTTTCATATAAAGAAGGTTTTCTGCATCGCTTTGTCGGTTTTTCGGAATCGTTCCCCGAGCAAGTTGCTATTCGGCATCTGGATACGGAAGAAGATACCGTTACTTATCGCGAGTTGCGCATCAAGGCTGAACAATGCAATGGCGCTCTTACAGCGCTCGGTATATTGCCTGGCGACAAAGTAGCGCTGGTACTGCCCAATGGCGTGGCGTTCATCGCTTACTACTTGGCGATCATCGGGCGAGGTGCCATTCCGGTCATCCTCAACTACAAGTTGACCTCCTTCGAAATGGCCAGTGTCGTCAGCCTCGCCAGGCCGACGCTCGTGGTCACGACCGAAACGCTATGGGTGCAACACAGTGAGGTATTCCAGGCTGACAACGGTGTCAGGCACTCCCTGGTGCTGGACGGCGGGAGCGAACCGTCAGCGCCCCTGCCTGCCAACGCAACGGCCATCTCTCAACTGCCTTGCCAGATCGAAGCCTTGTTGTTGCCCGAGGGCAATCCGATCGTCTCGGTACAATTCACCTATCGTGGCATCGGCAGGCCCCTGGCTGTTTCTCACCGTTATCTCGACCTGACGCAATCGAGCGACGGGCTGCATGAGCACTTTCATCTGCAAGGCGTCGGATCCGTTCATCTGGTGACGCTGCCGCTGTATGCCATCTTCGGCCTGTCCGTGATGATGGTGTTTCCCTTGAGCATCGGCGCCACCCTGCTGATGACCAACACCCTGCTCAATCGAGACCTGGCTGAAGTCCTGTCCGAGCATCAGGTCACCTTTGCCTGCCTGGTGCCCGACGTCATTCGCTACTTCAATACGCGCCTGGCCAAGCGTAAAGGCGCGCTCCTGCCGTTGCACCCGCAGTTGATGATTTACTCGGGCGGCAGCCACCTGCCGGCCGACGAGGCCGAGAAGCTGGGAAGGCTGCTGGGATGCAATCCGGTGCTGCAGGGCTATGGCTTGACCGAAAGCATGCCCGTGATCGTCCAGAGCTCGATTGGAACGGTCCACCGTGGCGCCATGGGCCAGCCGATCAGCGGTGTGCAGCTACGCATCGTCGACGCCCAGGGCCAGGACGTAGCGCCTGGGCGTATCGGCGAATTGCTGATACGCGGCTCGATGGTGATCGACGGCTATAACGATGCCGAGGACACCAATGCGCGGTTCTTCCGCGATGGTTGGTTCCACAGCGGTGACCTGGTCTGGCAGGACGACGATGGGCATGTGTTTTTCTATTGCCAACGCCTGCGAATCTCGAAGATCAAGGCGCAGATGGTCGACCTGGTGGAAATCGAATCCGTCGCCCTCAAGCACCCCAACGTGGTGCGCGCCAAGGCCTATATCGTCCCGGACCACAAGGAAGTCAACGTGCTGCACCTGTGCGTCGAAGGGACCGGCGAGCTGACCCAGAACGCGCTGTCCACCCTGCTTTCGCGCTACCTATCGGGCTTCAAGCTGCCCAAGACCATCGAGATTACTTCTCTCAAGGAAGAGGCACATGCACGCTAACAGCACACAACCGGTCCTGGCCGTTTTCGACTTCGACGGCACATTGACCGACCGGCACACGTTCTGGCGCTACATGCGCTTCATCGTAGGTACCCGTTCGTTCTGGCTGCGGATCATTCCCCTGCTGCCCAAGATGCTCAGCGTGATCGTCGGCATCACCCCGCTGATGCAAGCGCGCCTGGCGTTCATCGCCTGCTACCTGGGCGGCCTGTCGGTGGAGCAAGAGCGCGAGCATGCCAAGTATTTCATCAGCGAGCTGCTGCCGCTCTGGCTCAGGCCCGAGGCATTGCGACGGCTGCAATGGCATCAGTCCATGGGGCACGTCACCGCGCTGGTGAGCAATTCACCGGAAAACTACCTGATCCCCTGGGGCCAGGCCGCGGGTTTCGACTATGTGTGCGGCACCCGCCTGGCAACGGCAAAGAACAAGCTGACCGGCGGGATATCCGGTACCAACTGTGTAGAGCGAGAGAAAGTCACGCGGCTCAAGGGCTGCTTGAGCAACCTTGATGATTTTTACATTTATGCCTACGGCGATTCATCAGGCGACGATGCCCTGCTCGGCATTGCCAACTCTCCCTTCTACAGAAACTGGTACTGATCGATGAACACTCTGAGCACGTTGGCCCCCAAGCATTTCCAGCGACCTGGCAGCGCCCCGACGGTCATGATCGTCGGCGCCGGTCCTGTTGGCCTGTCCCTGGCAATCCTGTTGAAGAAATGGGGCGTGTCGTTCCGCATCATTGAAAGGAACGCCGGCCCCTCGACGGCGACCAAGGCGATGGCTATCCATTCCCGGACCCTGGAAATCTTTCGGGACCTGGGCGTTGCCGAGCAAGCCATCAGCGACGGCTTCACGATCAACCAGTTTTCGGTGCAGTCGAATGCCAAGCGGGTACTGAACTACAACTTCTCCTACCTGGACGCGCCCTATCCCCTGCTCCTGAGCCTGCCACAGCCGCAAACGGAGAAGATTCTCCTGGAGCGGCTCAGGGAGCTGGGCGCCGAGGTGGAGTGGAATACCGAACTGACGGACATCGAAAACCTGCCGGGTTCGGTGCGCATGACGCTCAAGCATGCCGACGGCACCGACGAACACTTCACCAGTCGTTGGGTGGCCGCGTGCGACGGTGCTCGCAGCAACATCAGAAAACGCCTGGACATGACCTTCGAAGGCTCGTCCTACGACCGCTTCTTCATGCTCGCCGATGCCGATATCGAGTGGTCCGGAAGCAAGGACGAGGGCGCATTTTTCCTGGGTGCGCAGGACGGTTATGTGGCCGTTGCACCGATCAGCGCTCAATCGCGTTACCGGTTGTTCATCGAAATGCCCTACAACCTGCCGCCAGAAGGCGAGCGCCCGTCCTTGAGCCTGGAGAACTTCCAGCGCTTGTGCGAAGGGCGCGGGCAAAAGATGACGCTGTCCAACATTTCATCGACCACCATCGCCTCTTTCCAGCATCGCCGCGTGCAATCGATGCAACAAGGCTCCGTGTTTCTGCTGGGGGACTCGGCGCATATCGGCAGCCCCATCGGTGGGCAGTGGATGAACCTGGGGGTTTCCGAGGCCTACAACCTGGCCTGGAAAATGGCCTATGTCGATCAGGGCCTGGCGAATCCATCCTTGCTCGACAGTTACAACGAAGAGCGCTACCCGGTTGCCCTGGAAGTCGAGAACACCGCACACCGGCTGACGGGGCTGATTACGGTCCGGCGTCGCGCCCTGGTGTGGCTGCGCGACAATGTCCTGCCGCTGTTGAGCAACCGCAAAAAGGTCCAGCGCAAACTGCCGTCGATGATTTCCGGTCATCAATATCACTATGAGAAAAGTGACTACATTCAAGAATCGCTGACGAAGAAGCAGCGCAAGAACTGGAGCAAGAAAGGGAAAAACCCGAGTTCCAGAGCGCAGCGCCTCGCGCCGGGCAACTGGCGCCCGATGTCGAACTGTGGCAACTGCAAGGGATGCCAGCAAAACGCTTGATCGACTTGTTCCACGGGACATTCACGCTGCTGATTTTCAGCGCGGCCGATCAGTTTTCGCCGTTGCTGCCAGGCTACTACACGCTGGCCAAGTCGGTGGAAAAGGACTTCCCAGGCATCAAGGCCTACTGCGTGATCGACGCCCTGAGCAGCGCCGGCCTGCCGGCTTGGCACTCGACGTTGCTGGACCCCGATTGGCGACTGCATAAGCGCTATCACGCCAAGGAAGGCACGATGATGCTGATTCGTCCTGACGGCTATATCGCTTTCCTCGGTGCCGATGCAATAACGCTGATGACGTATCTGAATGTAAGGTCCGGGTTGCTCAAGGGTGCCAGAAAAACAATATCTTGCGAGACCGACGCAGTGGAACTCCAACTTTAAGTCGCTCCATGGCTACTGCCAGTTTGATGAACTGATATAAACAAGGCCCTGCCCTGGGCCATGATTTTTGATCTTTCTTACTTATAGAAATATCGACCGACTTGGTTAGGAGAATCTTATGCGCTTGCAACTTAATGATGTTGTGCAGGAATTCATCGTGTCCAATGGGAGAATAGCCCATAGCTATTTCTCTCTTTCCGAAAAGATTATTGATTCACTCTGCGAATCCAATATCGCCAAAGAATCAATATTGCTGCGACTCCTGGAACAGGCTGAAACGGTCACTGCGCATTACTTCAATGCTCATCAACAAGTCCTTGAAGGCGTTTATGCCAATGGGACCGAAGCGGCGGTCAACACGAGTGTTCCCGTACTCGAGCCGGTTCATTCAAACCCGACCATACTGGCGCCGACGCCTGTCGTCGAAGCCGCCGCAGCCGTCGAAGAGACAAATGCACTCAGCTACGGGCAATGGTTGCGTGCCGAAATCAGTACGGTCACCGGCTTCCAGGCTCAACAGATCGACTTCGATCAGAGCTTCGAGAGCCTGGGGATCGACTCCCTGGGGCTGGTCGATATTTTCGAATCCCTGGCCCAGCACTTCCCGGAAAAGAAAGACCTGACCTCGCAGCTCTTCGACGCCCCTACCCCAACCGCATTGCTGGCGCGCCTTGAAGCCGATCCGCAGGCACCAACGGTGGATGTCCAAGCGTGGGTACTCGACCAACTCGCGACCATCACCGGCTTTACGGTCGAGCAGATCGACCCGACACAAAGCTATGAAAGCCTGGGCCTGGATTCTTTGGTGCAACTGGACTTCCTGGAGTCGGTAGTCGCCATGTGGCCGCAGCTCAAGGCCCACAGTTCCGAACTGGCCAACGCCAAGTTCCCGCAGGCAACCATCGCCCTGATTCAAACCGCCCTGGCCGCTCCCCAGCCGCAGGCGGCGCCTGGCGACGAACCTTCAGCGACCACGACGGACACTCAAGGGCAGGAAGAAAACCTGCTGCTCAACGCCCTGTCCCCGCTGATCCCGGACGCAGCGCAGTCGATCGACATCCAGACACCGTTCGCACAACTGGGCCTCAACGGCTTTGCCCGAGAGGCGCTCTGCCAATCCATGGCGCAACAGTGCTCTGCCAGCGAATTTGCCGGTGAAGCGCTGATGTCCCGTCGCACGCCTGAGGATGCCTTGTCGCTGCTGGCCAGGCTGAGCTGAGCCCGGCAGCAACAGGAATGGAATCCGGGTGATCGAACAGGTCACCCAGCATTTTGGCGATCAGGGAGACAGGTATGAGTGGCGCAGTCACAACAAAGGGCGATTTTTGCTTTAGCGCAATGGCGGGCGAGTTTCCGGGGGCGCCGTCCACGGATGCGCTTTGGCAGTTGCTCTCGCAAGGGCAGATCGCACCGATCGAATCAATGCCGACACGCTGGGAATTGGACAAGGCGTCGATCTATTCAACCAAGGCCGGCGAGAAGGATCGCACGTACCTGGACAGCGCTTTTTGCCTGACCGATGACGTCTCGACCCCGTCACGGCACGAAGGACGACAGGTCGCCATCGGCAAGAAAGTGCTCCAGACGCTGCTCACCCAACTCGCCGGACAAGGCTCGGCGCTAAGCAGGGAGCGCACCGCGCTGGTGGTCGCGACCTCCTGGAGTGACGAGAGCTATTTCGTCACCGGCGTGTCCGGAAAAACCGACGCACCGGCCGGCTTTACACCGGGTGAACAAGTTGCAGAACTGGCGGCGGCCTTTGCCTTGGGTGGGCCGGCGTTATCGGTAGACACCGCGTGCAGTTCGTTCCCCTATGCCCTGGATATGGCCCAGGCACTGGTCAACAGTGGCCAGGCTGACAACGCGATTGTCATGGCCCTCAACACCGTGCTGCCACCCGCGCTGTTCCTGGGTTTCTCGCAGTTGACGGCTTTTTCCGCCCGCGCGCGGATGGAAGCGTTCGGCCAGGACGCCGACGGCATCGTGCCGGGCGAATGTGCCGTGGCCTTTCTGGTCGAACCGCTCGCCCAGGCCCTGACAGCGCAGCGTCATCCCCTGGGCGTGCTGCGCGCCTTGGGCATGTCCGCCGACGGCGCCGAAGGCTCGGTGTTTGCGCCAGGCAAACAGGCCCAGTACTCGGCCTACCAACGAGCCTATCGCGGCCTCGATCCACGCGATGTCGACTACATCGAGACCCACGGCACCGGGACACCGCTGGGGGACGCAACGGAGCTGGCCTCGCTGAACAGCTTCTTTGCCCCCCATCGTCCGGACGGCAAGAAAATCACCATCGGCTCGATCAAGTCGGTCATCGGCCATCCCCTGGCCGCTGCCGGCGGTGCCTCGCTCGCCAAGGCCTTGATGATACTGCGCCATAAAGGCATCCCCCCGCAGCCCGGTTACCGCCCCAGCACCAAGGTCGACGAGACCTGCCTGAGACTCGCCACCCAGCAGATACATCCCCTGGAGGATCATCCATCTGCACGCCGGATTGGCATCTCCAGTTTTGGTTTCGGCGGTGCCAACGCGCACTTGGTGGTGGATGAATACATTCCCGACAACCACCCTGCCGCCCCCCTGACCGCGCCGGCGAGCGCCAGTGGCGTGGTCATGCTCGACCTTGCCATTGTCGAGGCTGAAGCAGCGCTGGGCAGCCACCGTTCCTTGCAGTCATTCCAGCAGCAACTCGATCAACCCGCCGCCCCCTCCGTCATGTTCCCTTGTGGGCGCTTCGTTGATTACACCCCGGCGCCCGGTCAACCGTTGTTGGGTAAATTCCTCGCACAAGACCACGTCATCGATATCGATGGCTATGGCATGGGGCCCAAGCCATTGGCTCATGTCGATCCGTTCAAGCTGTTGATCACCGATCGCGTCAATCATTTGCTGCGGCGTTTGCCAGGCGTGGCCGGTTCGCCCGGCACAGCGATGGTCATGTGCTGCAACATGGGTGGCGAGCGCTTCAGCAATGCCTACAGCAGCGCCCACAACTTCTACTCCCGGGCGCAAGGTGCGGCACCGGGCGTCGAAGTGACAGACGTGGCAACCATGCTGCCGAACATGTTGTCCGGCTATCCGGCGCAGATTTTTGACTTCAAGGGTTTCCATCAGACCCTGGTCGGCACAGCGGGCCTGTTCTGGCAAACCTTGCTGGCCTCGCCGCAATGGTTCAACGACGGCATCACCACGCTGCTGCTCGGCGCAGGGCGTTTTGTCAGCGGTGAAATCGAGGTCGAGCGCGCCCGGAGCAGCGCAATCACGCAAGGTGAAGGACTGGGACTGATCGCGCTGCGTCGTTACCAACCGGATGCCGCTGACAAACCCTTGCTGGTGATCCGCGCGGCGGTCCTCGCCCACGCTGCCGGCTCGTTGGAAGAGGCTTGCCAACGGCTGGACAAAGCGCCGAGCGACTATCCGAACGTTGACGTCTGTGAGTTGCAGCCTGCTGCGACGCCTGCCAGCGGATCACTGCAGGAGATGACCGGTTTCCTGGCTGAAGCCAGCGGCATCGAGACCCTGTTGGCGGTGATGTTGAAGGGCGCGACCCATTCCGTGATCGAGGTGCGCGACGCCGGCAAGACGGTGATGTGGCTGTTTACCGAAAAGCTTCGCCAATGGAGCCCGACGGCGGCCGAAGCCAGCTCGCCCATCAAGCATCCCTTCATGTTGCGCTTTGCCCATTCGTCATCCCACGAACTGCAGCAGGTCATCACGCCTGCCCGGCCTGTCAGCCTGGTCCGCGAACCACAGAACGATGGCGTCGACGTACTGCAACTCAGCGACATGCTCACCAGCACCTTGCTCTCCGGGCTGCGGGTGCGGGTTCGCGCCATGGAAAGCCTGTTCGCCCTGCACCATGGCGACACAACCCAGCGCCCGACGCACTGGCAGCGCAGCGTGGAACATATCGTGATCGCCAACGCCCAGCGCAGCCCACAGTCGCTGCACGCCCAGCTCGTGGTGGATGAAGCGCACCCGTACTTCTTCGATCACCCCCTGGATCACGTCCCGGGCATTTTGCTGCTCGAGGGCGTGCTGCAACTGATCGAACTGGCCATGCCGCCTCTGAGCGGCCGGGTCGCCTACATCAAGAGCCTGACGATCAAGTTCCAGCAATACGTACAGAAGCAAGGCGTGATCGATCTGCACGTCGAGCAAGGCCAGGATCCCCAGGTGTTCAATGCCAAGGTCATGCAGGCCGGGAAAGTGATGTGCACCTGCGTCCTCGGGATGGCCTACAGCTCGGCGTTCGAGACATCGCCAGCCGGCGAATTCACCGCCACGCCCTGCCGTAACAAGGCCCTGTTGCACAAGGCCAGGGAGGAGAACGTCATCGTCAGTGACATGAGCGGCGTGGCCCAGGGCCTGAGCGTGGACACGGTGAAACTGCCGCAGGAACACTTCTTCCAGGCAGGTGATCCCGAACACTATTCGATGGTGTATTTCCTCGAAGTGGCTCGCCAGTGCTACATGCAGATCGCCCACAGCCATCTGCGGATTCCACTCAATACGCCAATGAATCTGCTGGCCTTGAGCTTCACCCTGGATCGCCCCATCCCCAGGAACAGCCCGCTGTCATTGGCGCCGCAAGCCGGCTTTGATGCGGCGCTCCAGGCATTCAAGACCAACCGCATCTATATCGACCTGTTCAACCGGGGCGAAAAAATCGGTCAAGCGAGCATTACCGCCCAGGTGCTCAGTCAATCCGCGCCGGCGGCCTGAGCATTGAATGGATCTGCCCTCCAGCATGACCGTGCCCCCCACAACCAAGGTGTCGCCGTGAACGATGTCAAAGTGCAAGTCATAGTCAAATCGCCCCCTTCTGAAATCTGGAAGATCTGGAGCAATTTTGCAGAAGCGCCGTTATGGGATACCGACGTTCGCCAGTGTCAACTCGACGGCCCTTTCCAGGCGGGGACACGCGGCAAATGCGTGCTCAAGAATGGCTTGAACATGCCACTGAAACTGGAAGCCGTGAGCCTGCACGAAAGCTATCGCAACAGTGCACGGCTGCTGTGGATCGACCTCGAGTTCGATCATCAGTTGCGCAGGCTTTCTCCCGATGAAACCCATGTCATCCATAGCGCGAAAATTTCCGGGCCGTTGAGTTTCCTGTATCGCGGACTGCTGCGCAAAGCGTTGACCGCAGCGATGACCACGGCACTGGACAACCTGTGCCGGCTGGCTGAACAACGGGCCATTGGCGCCCCAGGACACGAGAAAACCGCGACGCCTTTGCACCTCGTGTGAATGCCTCCCGGAAGCACGCGTGCTGAACGCACCTTCCCGGACTCGCTTTGCTTACTTATCGATAACAGCACATTTCGGATCTAGCATGAACCTACAGAAAAACAGCCAATATCTGCTCATGGCCATCGTTGGCCTGGGGGCTATTGCCCCAGCATCGAGTTTCGCCGACAACCTCGGCCCCTATGTCAGTGGCATGGGCGGCGTGAACTGGGTCTCTAAACAGGACCTGACCCAGAACAGCAATGATTTCGTCGAGATGGAATACAATCAACCGCTGCACTCGGGCTACGCCACCGGGCTGGCAGTGGGCTGGCGGTTCCCGGTCGGACTGCGGCCCGAGGTGGAGCTGAGCTACCGCCGCAACACCATGGACCAATTCAATAACCGGGTCTACGAGGGCGGAAGCAGCATCGAGGGCAAAGGCGAAGAGGAAGCCAGCAGCCTCATGGCCAACCTCTGGTATGACGTCTCGAACCTGCCGGCCCCCTTCAGCCGCTTCACACCTTATGTAGGCGGTGGCCTGGGCTACGCGGTGCTGACCATCAAGGGCCTGGAAGCGGGTGGCGTCGAGTTCGGCGGCACCCATCGCGACACCGTCTCGGCCTGGCAACTCGGCGCAGGCGTTGCTTACGAGCTGAGCGACCATTGGTCCATGTCCCTGGATTACCGCTACTTCAAGACCGGCGAAGCGAACTACGGCAAAATCCAGGGCCTGGTCCCAGCCGATGTGAAAACCGAATACAACGCCCAGTCCTTGATGCTCGGCCTGCGGTACTGGCTGTAAGCGCTAGCCGGATCGACGCCTTGCCTTGGCCAGGCGTCGATTTCTCATCTCGTCTAACGCAAAGTGCCAGGCGCCTGGCGCCCGGCAAAACGCGCCGCAGCCACCGCCCGGTTGGGGACGTTCAGCGCACGGATCAACGAAGAGACATGAATGCGCACAGTGAAGGGAGAAATCTCAAGCGCTGCGGCGATCTCCTTGTTGGTCTTGCCTTCGGCAATCAATTGCCAGACCTCTCGCTGCCGGGACGTGAGCTTGTTCATGTCATCGTTGGAGCCAAGCGGCAGCGGGTCCGAAGGCTCGTACTTGACCAGTACTTCGCCACGACGAATAGCGCCGATAGCCTTGCCGACCTGCTCGGGAGAAAGGCTCTTACCGACAAAGCCGTCGACACCGGTCTCCATGACACGCCCAATGACATCGCCGTCATCCAGGGTCGAAACCACAATCATCACAGTGTGCTTGAGTGCCTGGCGCAACTGCGCAAGCTCGCTGACGGAACCCAGGCCGGGAAGACGTATATCAAGAATCAGCGTATCGAGAGCGTGTCCATTCGTTACGAGCGTCCGTACTTCTTCCAGGCTCCCTGCTTGTTCGATCATCGCCTCAGGTACCAGGCGTTGCAGTAACAGCGTCATCCCCTCTCGGAACAGCGGGTGTTCGTCTGCCACGATGATCCGGCAAATCTTCTGGCCCGAAACGCGTCGTTCATCGCGCCTCATACTGCATCTTGATGACTTCGCCGATTCTCTGCGCAACGCCATTGGCCGGCGGCGTGACGGATCGGATCGACTGCCCACGGTAGGGTCCGTCCGCAGGAAACCAATTCTGGACAACGACGACGTTTTTCGGCTGCGTGGCCGAAGCCGAGCCGGTAGAAATTTCATTGGTGAACTTGCAGGTATCAAACGTGCCGAGGGCGGTCTTGATCGTTTCGCGACCGTTGTAAGTCAGCTTCTCGACGACATCGAACTCGATGGTTGCCCCGGCGCTCACGGCTTTGTTTTTGTAGCTGACGGTGACGGTCTGCCCAGGTTGCAGATCAATTGGTGTGGAAGCGGGAGGCTGGTAGAGGGTGGTCACCAACGATGCCCCGGCGCCATGGCGATCGCCGTAACGAATCAATCGACCGTCCTTGATCTCGGCGAAGGTTGTCGTCAGGAAGAACGGCGCATTGTTCAAGAACGAGGTGTGCGCCGAAGCCATCGGATTGGCGTCGGCAAATGCCTCACGCCCCAACGTCTCGGTTCTGCCGCGACTGATGGTCGACGACAGGTTGTCGCGGCTTTCGTACTCCACCACTGTCCCGGCCTGAAAGTCCGCTTCGTTGGTGCAAGCGGCTGAAGACGTTGCACTGGCGGTCGAGGCCGACGCATCGGCGATTAAAGAACCCCAGCCACTGACGGCAAGGGTCGAGGCGGTGAACGCCGTTGCCAGGCGTTTGCGCCAAGCCGGATTGACGTTGGACTTTCTGGCAGATGTACTTTTCAAAAAACAGATCCTTGTCCCGATGTGCTCGTTGCGATCGATCGAAAAACCGATAACGCTCATAGGTTAGGGACGAGCGCCGAGCGGCGCTATAGCGCAAGTGTGCTATAGGCTTTGCCCTTGTCTGGTTCATTCTTCAGCCTTGAAACCATACGGAGGCTCGCATGACCGAATCACTGGAGCGTTTTATCCAGGCGCAAGCGTCTACCTATGAGCACGCCTTGCTGGAACTGCGGCGTGGCCGCAAGGAAGGCCATTGGATGTGGTTCATCTTTCCGCAATTACGCGGCCTGGGCGTCAGTGAGAACGCCACCTACTATGGCCTGTGCGGCATTGACGAAGCGCGTGACTATTTGCAGCACCCGCTTCTGGGGCCGCGACTCAAGCGCGCCACCCGTGCCGTACTGGACTCGGGAGTCGCTTTGGAGAAACTCCTCGGGACCATCGATGCCATGAAGTTCGCGTCCTGCATGACGCTTTTTGCAGCCGCTGCGGGCGAGCATTCCGTGTATGCCCAAGCGTTGGAGGGTGGGCTGAAGGTCGACGCAAGGACACTGGATTTGCTTAAGGAGCAAGAGAGTAGAAATGCCTGACTACGAAACGTGGACGTTGCGCCAGCCAATTGAGTGGTGAGCGAAAGATCAAGAGATCGCAGCCTTCGGCAGCTCCTACGCTCGACCCAGCGAGAACAGGCTCTCATGGAACAAATTGCAACCATGTGATTTTTAAGGCTGAAAATACATGTCGATCGTTCCCACGCTCCTGCGTGGGAATGTCGCCAGGGACGCTCCGCGTTCCGCCTCTGGAGTGTGACGCAGAGCGTCACGGGATGCATTCCCACGCAGGCCGCGGGAACGATCAAAAACAGATATCTCGTGGACGTCGCTCTAGTTCCCTGCGCGACAGCGCGGCGTCGAAGATGTGGCGGGGACTCCCTCGCCACAGGTTATCTGTTTGATGGGGTCATAAACGAAAAATGCCCCGTACCTTTCGATACGGAGCATTTTTTCAAGGCTTCCCACGGATTGTGGGAGCCGGAACGCAACCCGCCGCTATCCTTAGGCGTTTTGGTTCCAGGGACGGTCTCCATGCTCGTCCTTGATGCGCGTCGGCAAGCCCATCACGTCCAACGCCTCGAGGAACGCCTCGGCAGGCAGCTCCTCGACGTTGACCATGCGCTGCACGTCCCACTCGCCACGGGCCACCAGCAAGGCTGCGGCCACGGGTGGCACGCCTGCGGTATAGGAAATGCCCTGGCTGTCGGTTTCGGCGTAGGCGTCCTCGTGGTCGGCCACGTTGTAGATGAACATCTCGCGCGGCTGGCCATCCTTGACGCCCTTGACCAGGTCGCCGATGCAGGTCTTGCCGGTGTAGCCCGGCGCCAGCGAACTCGGGTCAGGCAGCACGGCCTTGACCACTTTCAGCGGCACGACTTCCAGGCCTTCGGCGGTCTTGACCGGTTGCTCGGAGAGCAGGCCGAGGTTCTTCAGTACGGTGAACACGTTGATGTAGTGCTCGCCGAAGCTCATCCAGAAACGTACGTTGGGCACATCGAGGTTCTTCGACAGCGAGTGCACTTCGTCGTGGCCGGTCAGGTACAGGTTCTGCGAGCCTACGACCGGCAGGTCGTCGGTGCGCTTGACCTCGAACATGGTGTTGCTGGTCCACTGGCTGTCCTGCCAGCTCCACACCTGTCCGGTGAATTCGCGGAAATTGATTTCCGGGTCGAAATTGGTGGCGAAATATTTGCCATGGGAGCCGGCATTGACGTCGAGAATGTCGATCGAATCAATACGGTCGAAATGCTGTTGCTGCGCCAGTGCCGCATAGGCATTGACCACACCCGGGTCGAAGCCCACGCCGAGAATGGCGGTGATGTTCTTTTCCTGGCACTCCTGGAGGTGGTTCCACTCGTAGTTGCCGTACCAGGGCGGCGTCTCGCAGACCTTGCCCGGTTCTTCGTGGATGGCGGTGTCCAGGTAGGCCACGCCGGTATCGATGCAGGCACGCAGCACCGACATGTTGAGAAAGGCAGAGCCGACGTTGATGACGATCTGCGACTCGGTTTCGAGAATCAGCGCCTTGGTCGCTTCGACATCCAGAGCGTTCAGTGCGAAAGCCTTGATGTCGGCGGGTTGCTTGAGGCTACCCTTGGCCTTGACGCTGTCGATGATGGCCTGGCATTTGGAGATGTTGCGCGACGCGATAGCAATACGACCGAGTTCGTCGTTGTGCTGCGCGCACTTGTGGGCCACCACCTTGGCGACACCTCCTGCACCAATGATAAGTACGTTCTTCTTCAATTTCTTCATTTCTCCTTCCGCCAACTCAAGACAGGCTGGACAGATAGTCGTCGTAAACAAACTCGCGAACCACCTCGACGCTGCCGTCGAGCTGCTTCACTACGATGGACGGCATTTTCAGGCCGTTGAACCAGTTTTTCTTGACCATGGTGTAGCCCGCTGCGTCGATGAACGACAGCCGATCGCCGATGGACAGCGGACGATCGAATTGGTACTCGCCGAAAATGTCTCCGGCCAGGCAGGATTTGCCGCACACCATGTAGGTGTGCTCGCCCTCGCTCGGTGCCATTTTGGCGTCCAGGCGATAGATCAGCAGATCGAGCATGTGCGCCTCGATGGAACTGTCCACCACGGCCAGGTGCTTGCCGTTGTAGAGCGTGTCGAGCACGGTGACTTCCAGCGACGCACTCTGGGTGATCGCGGCCTCGCCCGGCTCCAGGTAGACCTGCACGCCATATTTTTGCGAGAAGGCCTTGAGCCGCGCGCAGAAGGCGTCCAGGGCGTAGCCCTCGCCGGTGAAGTGAATGCCGCCACCGAGGCTGACCCACTCGACCTTATGCAGCAAGTGACCAAAGCGCTCTTCGATAGTGCCCAGCATCTGGTCGAACAAACCGAAATCGCCGTTCTCGCAGTTGTTGTGGAACATGAAGCCGGAGATATGCTCGATGACTTGCTCGATTTTCACCGGATCCCATTCACCCAGGCGGCTGAAGGGGCGCGCCGGGTCAGCCAGCAGGTAATCGGAGCTGCTCACTTGCGGATTGACCCGCAGGCCGCGGACCTTGCCGGCCGACGCTTCGGTGTAGCGCTGCAACTGGCCGATGGAGTTGAAGATGATCTTGTCGCAGTTGGCGAGCATCTCCTCGATCTCATCGTCGGCCCAGGCGACGCTGTAGGCATGGGTCTCGCCAGCGAACTTCTGCCGGCCGAGCTTGAGCTCATAGAGCGACGACGAAGTCGTGCCGTCCATGTACTGCTGCATCAGGTCGAACACCGACCAGGTGGCGAAGCACTTGAGCGCCAACAAGGCCTTGGCCCCGGACTGCTCACGCACATAGGCGATCTTCTGCATGTTCGCCAGCAGCTTTTGTTTGTCGATGAGGTAGTACGGCGTTTTGATCATTTTCGAGGCCTCCGGGCAAGGCGAGCCAAAAAAGGATGCGCATTGTGCCTTCACTGACTGCATATCGAAAGAGCGAAAAGCCCCGTTCACGCAATCACCCTGATCCGGGCCCACGCTTTGCGATAACCGGACGTACCGACTGCCCAGGCGATGAAATGCTGGATGATCTGGTAAAGAAGGGGTCACCGAAGAGGCGCTGATGCTCGAAATTGAGCCATCGCTGATAGACGGCAATGGGTAACAACCGTCCGTGATCAGTGCTGATGCATCAGACCATGCAGAACGCCGAACCTCAGGCCCGGCTCGGAAGCAATCATTTGCGAGATACCAAAGACCTTGAATGCCGCCAGCATGATCGCCAGGCCACCGGGCAGGATGCCCAGGCGGTGGGTTTGCAAGCCGGCCAACCTGAGCTGGTTGACATGGCCGACCTCCAACAGTCGCAACGACAACCGCAACAATCCACTGTAGGTAATGCCGCCTTTACCCAAGTCGTTGAGGTCGTTGGCCTTGAGCACTTTGGCCAACATCCGCGCGGTACCGGAAGAGCCGATAGCCTGCTGCCAGCCCAGCGCGCGATAACGAGACGCCACTCTTTCAAACTGCAGGACGGCCACTCGCTCCGCCTCCAACAGCGCTTGAGCAGTCATGCATCCGCCCGGAAAGTAACGCGCGCCAAAAGTGCCGCTGCCAATGGCAATGCTTTCCGTGAACAGCGGCTGCGCACCCTGCCCCAGAATCAGTTCGGTCGAGCCACCGCCGATGTCCACCACCAGCCGCGTACGCTCGACACCGGGCACCGTATGGGCAACACCGGCATACACCAGTCGGGCTTCTTCGTGCCCGGAGAGCACGTCGATCCGAAACCCCAGGTGGCGCTCGGCGCTGGCCAGGAACAGCTGGGCATTCGCCGCCTCGCGCACGGCACTGGTCGCCACCGCCCGCACCCGTCCGGCTTCAAAGCCGCGCAGTTTCTTGCCGAATCGGGCGAGCGCCTGCCAGCCCCGATCCAGTGCCAGCTCGTCCAACGCCCCGGCCTGCAGGCCCTCAGCCAATCGGACCGGCTCGCGCAGGGTTTTCACTTCCTGGATCACCAACTGTCGATTGCGCTTGACCGACTGGCCGATCATCAAGCGGAAAGCGTTAGAGCCCAAGTCAATGGCCGCGAACAGGGGGGCGTCGCCTTTCATAGCGGTGTTCCTTGATTCATCAGCCAGCAGGCACAGGCGCTGCCGGACTTCCCACGATGGTTTGCGAAGATCCTGCCATGGCTTCGATGACACCTGGATGACACCCCTGGCGCTCGGCCATGGAAAACAGACGCGCACCAACGAAATTTCGGGCGAACCCTGCGCCTTCGAGCGTAATCGATAAAACTCGATCGTGCAGGCATCCTCCAGAGATAAACGTTTTAGCCATGGGAAAGCGCGTGAAGCTCGGATGACCGTCACCGTCATGTAACAAAATGCAACTAGCGTGGATGGCGCCTCCACGACCGAGTTTTCCATCATGCTTTCAACCCAGGACACCTTGGTACAGCGCATCCACCGCGAACTGCTTGACCACAGTGACGAAGAGCTGGAGCTGGAGTTATCCGAAGACGGGTATGACCTGAACGCCTTGTTCGATGAACATGCCCCGGATAGCAGCGAGAAGGAAATCCGACGACTGTATTTCAGCGAACTGTTCCGCCTTCAAGGCGAACTGGTGAAGCTGCAAAGCTGGGTGGTCAAGACCGGACACAAGGTTGTGATCCTGTTCGAAGGACGCGATGCCGCTGGCAAGGGTGGCGTGATCAAGCGTATTACCCAGCGACTCAATCCACGGGTATGCCGCGTCGCCGCCCTGCCCGCCCCCAACGACCGTGAACGGACTCAATGGTACTTCCAGCGCTACGTCTCGCACCTGCCTGCGGCGGGTGAAATCGTGCTGTTCGACCGCAGCTGGTACAACCGCGCCGGGGTCGAACAAGTCATGGGGTTCTGCACCGCCGACCAGTACGAAGAGTTCTTCCGTACCGTGCCGGAATTCGAACGGATGCTCGCTCGCTCCGGTATCCAGTTGATCAAGTACTGGTTCTCCATTTCCGACCAGGAACAGCACCTGCGCTTCCTCAGTCGCATTCATGACCCACTCAAGCAATGGAAGCTCAGCCCCATGGACCTGGAGTCCCGCCGGCGTTGGGAGGCCTACACCAAGGCCAAGGAAATCATGCTCGAACGCACCCACATCGCCGAGGCTCCCTGGTGGGTGGTGCACGCCGACGACAAGAAAAAGGCCCGGCTCAATTGCATCCATCACCTGCTTGGGCAAATGCCCTATGAAGAGGTGGAAATGCCGGCCATCGAACTGCCGCAGCGAGTACGACAGCAAGACTACTCCCGCAGTCCGACGCCACCGGAGCTCATCGTGCCTCGGGTCTATTAAGGCCAGCCAGGCAGGGACGCCCGGCACCGCGCCTCCCACTTCCACAGCTCACTGAATCGGATTTCATCATGACAAACCAGACCCTGGTCATGGACTCATCGAGTTCCATCGCCCCCAGCTCAAGACCGCAGCTCACCGGCAAACCGAGCGTGATCACCTTGGTGGTGTTTTTCGCCGTACTGGGCAGCGGTTTGCTGTTTACCGCCTACAGCCTGATGCACGACATGAACGAACTCGGCACCGTAGTGACCACCTGGACGCCGTTCCTGCTGTTGGGCGTGGCGCTGCTGATTGCCCTTGGCTTCGAATTCGTCAATGGCTTCCACGACACCGCCAACGCCGTGGCCACGGTCATTTATACCAATTCCATGGCGCCGAACTTCGCCGTGGCCTGGTCGGGCTTCTTCAACTTCCTCGGAGTGCTGCTCTCCAGCGGCGCCGTGGCCTTCGGCATCATCGCCCTGCTGCCGGTGGAACTGATCCTGCAAGTCGGCTCCTCCGCCGGCTTCGCGATGATCTTCGCCCTGCTGATTGCCGCCATCCTGTGGAACCTGGGCACCTGGTGGCTGGGTTTGCCGGCGTCGTCGTCCCACACGCTGATCGGCTCGATCATCGGCGTGGGCGTCGCCAATGCCCTGATGCACGGGCGCGACGGCACCAGCGGTGTGGACTGGGCCCAGGCGACCAAGATCGGCTATGCGTTGCTGTTGTCGCCGCTGGTGGGCTTCGGTTGCGCTGCATTGCTGCTGCTGGCGCTGCGGGCCTTCGTCAAGAACCGCTCGCTGTACAAGGCCCCGGAAGGCAATACGCCGCCGCCCTGGTGGATTCGCGGTATGCTGATCCTGACCTGCACCGGCGTGTCATTCGCCCACGGCTCCAACGACGGCCAGAAAGGCATGGGCCTGATCATGCTGATTCTGGTCGGCACCCTGCCGATGGCGTATGCGCTGAACCGCACCATGCCGGCCGACCAGGCGCTGCAATTCGCCGCCGTGGCGCAAGTCACCCAGCAAGCACTGGTCAAGCACTCGCCGCTGCCGGCCCCGGCAAATCCGCGAGCGATCCTTTCCACCTACGTGGGCAGCAAGGAGGCGACGCCGCAATTGGTTCCGGCCCTGGCCGCCATGACCGGCAGCATCGGCGCCGAGGTCAAGGGCTACGGCTCGCTGGCCAAAGTCCCCGCCGAAGCCGTGGGCAACGTGCGCAACGACATGTACCTGACCAGCGAAACCATTCGCCTGATGGACAAGAACAAGGTCGGCAACTTCGACGCCGACACCAGCGCCCAGCTGCAACTGTTCAAGCAGCAGATCGACAATTCCACGCGGTTCATTCCACTGTGGGTGAAAATCGCCGTGGCCATCGCCCTCGGCCTGGGCACCATGGTCGGCTGGAAGCGCATCGTGGTGACGGTGGGTGAGAAAATCGGCAAGTCCCACCTGACCTACGCCCAAGGTGCCTCAGCCGAAACCGTCGCCATGCTGACCATCGGCGCCGCCGACATGTTCGGTTTGCCGGTGTCCACGACCCATGTGTTGTCCTCCGGCGTGGCCGGCACCATGGTCGCCAACGGTTCCGGCTTACAGATGCGCACCATCCGCAACCTGGTGATGGCCTGGGTACTGACGCTGCCTGCTGCCATCCTCCTTTCGGGCAGCCTCTACTGGTTGTTCACCAAGCTGTTCTGACCTCTCGTTCGCCGAGGCCTCACCTGACTGAGGTCTCGTGCTGAATCTCCTGTCCGCCACCTGCCAATGTGGGAGCGAGCTTGCTCGCGATAGCGGTGTGTCAGTCACAAACCCTGCAACTGGTAGTCCGCTATCGCGAGCAAGCTCGCTCCCACAAGGGTTGTGGGTGAGCTTGAGATCGCTGCCCTGTCCTATCTTCTTCATCTGGCAGGCCAGAAAACGGTTAATATCGCTCTCCTTCGTCTACCCTCACAGAGCGGCGTACCGCCCTCCATGTGGGCGTGATGCTTCACTATTCCTTGCCTTCATGTACCGGAGATCCTCCATGCTCAAGCGTTCCCTGGCATTGGCCGTCGGCGTTGCCCTGTCTTTTTGCAGCCTGCTGACCCAGGCCGCCGACACCTTGAAAGTCAGTGCGATTCCCGATGAGGCCCCGACCGAGCTGCTGCGCAAGTTCAAGCCGCTGGGTGCTTATCTGGAGCAGCAAACCGGCATGAAAGTCGAGTTCGTACCCGTCAGCGACTACCCCGCCGTGGTCGAAGCGCTGGCCACTGACCGGATCGACATGGCCTGGCTGGGTGGCTTCACCTTCGTGCAGGCACGCCTGAAAACCGGCAACGCCATCCCCCTGGTCCAGCGTGAACAGGACGCCCAGTTCACCAGTAAATTCATCACCGCCGACCCGGCCGTCAAATCCCTCGCCGACCTCAAGGGCAAGACCTTTGCCTTCGGTTCGGTGTCGTCGACGTCCGGCAGCCTCATGCCGCGCTATTTCATGCTCAAGGACGGCATCAAGCCGGAAAGCTACTTCAGTCGCGTGGGCTACTCGGGCGCCCATGACGCCACCGTCGCCTGGGTCCAGGCCGGCAAGGTCGACGCTGGCGTGTTGAACGCCAGTGTCTGGGAAAAACTGGTCGCTGCCGGCAAGGTCGACACGACCAAGGTCAAGGTTTTCGCCACCACCCCAGCCTATTTCGACTACAACTGGACGGTGCGCGGTACCCTCGACCCAGCGTTGGCGGCCAAGATAAAGGCAGCTTTCCTGGCACTCGATCCAGCCAACCCGAAGGACAAGGAAATCCTCGATCTGCAGGCCGCCAGCCGCTTCATCGAAACCAAGCCTGAGAACTACAAGGGCATCGAGGAAGCCGCACGCGCCGCCGAACTGCTCAAATGACCCTGCAACTGACCCAGGTCAGCGTTACCCATGCCAATGGCGTCCAGGCGCTGCGCGGCATCGACCTGCACATCGGCGTCGGCGAACAGGTCGCCATCATCGGCCCGTCCGGCGCGGGCAAGTCGAGCCTGCTCAACCTGCTGGCCACTGCCCTGCGCCCGGGTAACGGCGAGCTGCAACTACTCGGCGAATGCGCCTGGCAGTTGTCTGCCCGCCAGCGTCAACGCCTGCGCGCGCGCATCGGCCTGATCCACCAATCGCCGCCGCTGCCGCCGCGTCAACGCGTGGTCACGGCGGTCCTGGCCGGAAAGCTCGGTCAGTGGGGCATCGGCAAAAGCCTGTTGAACCTGCTGCATCCGCTGGATATTCCAGGCGCCAGGGCGGCGTTGGCCCGACTGGACCTGGGCGACAAATTGTTCGCGCAATGCCAGCAACTGTCCGGCGGACAGCTGCAACGCGTAGGCATTGCCCGGGTGTTGTACCAGGCGCCTGAGGTGCTGCTGGCCGATGAACCGGTTTCGGCCATGGATCCGGTACTGGCCCAGCACACGCTTTCGGTGCTTTGCCGCCATGCCCGGGAGCACAACGTCACCCTGGTCGCCAGCCTGCATGCGGTGGAACTGGCCTTGGCACACTTTTCCCGGGTCATTGGCCTGCGTGATGGCCAGATCCTGTTCGACCTGCCAACCGACGCGGTCGACCGCCAGTTGCTCGACACGCTCTACGCCAACGAACAGCTTCAGTCTTCGCCAACACCCCCTTCATCCTTGAGCGTGCAGATCCCCCGATGCTGACGCGCGATACCCGAGACCCCGCCACCCGCCCGCGCCTGCTGCTCACTCTGCTGGCCCTCGTCCTGCTGTGGCCGGGCATCCAGTTCAGCGAACTGGACCTTCGCGTGCTGGTGGCGAGGGACAGCCAGAGTGAAATGGGCCGGTTTGTAGCGGCCTTCTGGCCTCCAGCCCATGGCGATGAATTTGTCGAGCTGCTGTGGCAGGCCACCTTGCAGACGCTGGCGATCGCCACTGCCGGCATGGCCCTGGCGTTGCTGTTGGCAGTGCCCGCGAGCCTGCTGGCCAGCCGCGCCCTGTCGCTGTCGGCGGCCTCCCGTGCCGGGCACCCGGGTTATTGGGGGCAACTGCTGCGCTGGCCGGTGCGCGGCCTGCTGATCTTCCTGCGCAGCGTCCCGGAAATCGTCTGGGCCTTGCTCTTCGTACGTGCCGTCGGCCTCGGCCCCACGGCCGGTGTACTGGCGATCGCCATTACCTACAGCGGCATGCTGGGCAAGGTCTATGCGGAAATCTACGAGTCGGTCGACCAGCGTCCGGCCCATGCGCTCTTGCAATCCGGCAGCAGCCGGCTCGCCGCTTTCTGCTACGGGATCCTGCCCAATGTCGCGGCGGAACTGTTGTCGTACACGGTGTATCGCTGGGAGTGCGCCATCCGCGCCTCGGTAGTGATGGGCTTCGTCGGTGCCGGGGGCCTGGGCCAGCAAATGGACCTGTCGCTGCGAATGTTCGCCGGCGGTGAAGTGGCCAGCCTGCTGCTGACGTTCCTGGTGCTGGTACTGCTCGCCGATCAACTCAGCCGCCTGCTGCGCTGGAGGCTGGCATGAATCGCCTGATCAACGCGGTCATTGTCCTGGGCATCGGTGCGGCAGTCGTCGCCTCGTTCATCTACCTGGGCATCGACCTGGGCGAGCTCGGCGACAGCGGCAATCTGCACCAGATGGGCGCTTATGCGCAGCGCTTTCTCAGCCCGGACCTGAGCCTGGGCCACCTGAAGGCGATCGGCCACGGCGCCCTGGAAACCCTCGCCATGTCGGCCATTGGCACCTTGCTCGCGGCAGTCTTCGGCCTGCTATTGGCCTTGCCTGCGGCCGGGCGCTTCGGCTGGCCCCTGCAGAGCGCTTCGCGGCTGGTGCTCAATGCCTTGCGCGCGGTTCCAGAATTGGTGTGGGCGGCGCTGATGGTCCTCGCCGCCGGGCTCGGCCCCAATGCCGGCACCCTGGCCTTGGCCCTGCACACCACCGGCGTGCTCGGCCGGCTGTTCGCCGAAGCCCTGGAAAATACCCCGTCCGAACCGGCCGACGCCATCCGCCTGCAAGGTGGCAATGCGGTATTGGCTTTCTGCTACGGCACGCTGCCCAACCTCCTGCCCCAGCTACTGGCCTATGTCTTGTACCGCTGGGAAAACAATATCCGCATGGCCAGCGTGCTCGGCTTCGTCGGCGCCGGGGGCTTGGGGCAAATGCTCTACGTCAGCCTCAGCCTGTTCCAGGAAGCCCAGGGCAGCACGGTGATCCTGGCGATGTTGTTGCTGGTTTTCGCGGTCGATACGTTGAGCAGCTGGAGTCGCCAACGCTGGGTCAAGGCTTGAGGTCCTATTGACTGACAGGGCCCTATCGCGAGCAAGCTCGCTCCAACATTGATCGTTCCCACGCTCTGCGTGGGAATGCAGCCATGGACGCTATGCGTCCACTCAAAAGCCGAACGCGGAGCGTCCGTAGAGGCATTCCCACGCGGAGCGTGGGAACGATCAACAGCTCGGCCTACACCCTCTCCATTAGCGCCCCCTGGGCATCCGCCTCTCCGTGCAACAGCTCGATCACCCAGTCGATAAAGACCCTCACCCTGGGCGACAACTGTCGATGGGGCGGGTACACCGCTGAGATCGGCCACAACGGCACGCTGTAGTCGTCGAGCACTTGAACCAGCCGGCCTTCGGCCAACTGCTGTTGCACGTGATAACGCGGCACCTGGATCAAGCCGAATCCCGCTTCACAGGCCGTCACGTAGGCGTCGGCATTGTTGACGTTCAAGTCACTGGGCAATTGCATTTCGCGCACCCGCCCCGCCACCTCGAATTCGAACGGAAAGAACCGCCCATTGCCGGACGCAAACCCGATGGCCCGGTGCGCCGCCAAATCCTCCAACCGCCCGGGCGTGCCGGCGCGGGCCAGATAGTCAGGGCTGGCGCACGTCAATTGATGCAGGCGCACGATGGGACGCGCCACCAGCGCCTGGTCGACGACGTTGCCGGCGCGGATTGCGCAATCCACGCCCTCGCGCTGCAGATGGACCTGGCGGTCATGAAAACCGATGTCCAGTTGCAACGCAGGGTAGCGGCGATAGAAATCCGGCAGGCGTGGCACGATCCAGGTGCAACCAAAGGCAATGGGCATGTCCACTTTCAAGGTGCCGCGCGGCTGGCTGCGTTGCGCCGACAACGAACTTTCGAGGTCATCGAGGTCGTCCAGCAACTGGCCGCTGCGCTGGTAATACGCTTGCCCATCAAGCGTTGCGCGCACCTGCCGGGTGGTGCGCTGCAACAGTTGCACGCCCAGATGGGCTTCCAACTGCTGGATCAGCAGGCTGACGGTGGCCCGCGGAAGCCCAAGGTCATCGGCCGCCTTGCCAAAACCGCCCAGTTCAACGATGCGCCGGAACACCTGCATGGCCTGTAATCGGTCCAATCTCGCGCCTCATTATTTAGATATCACGAATAGTTAAACCAATAATCTTGGATTTATCCAGGAAACCTCTTGATAGAGACTGCACAGGTCGTTCATTTCCAGGAGCTATCAGCATGAAGACTCGCCAACTCGGCCATCGCGGCCCTCACGTTTCCTCCATCGGCCTGGGCTGCATGGGCATGTCGGATTTCTACACCACGGGCGTGGACGAGCGCGAAGCGATTGCCACGCTGCACCGCGCCGTGGAATTGGGCGTGACGCTGTTCGACACCGCCGACATGTACGGGCCGCATACCAACGAAGAACTGCTCGGACGGGCCCTGCGTGGCAAGCGTGAAAACCTGTACCTGGCGAGCAAGTTCGGCCTGGTGCGCAGCAGCGATCCCCATGCCCGCGGCGTCAATGGTCGCCCCGACTACGTCCGGCAATCTGTCGAGGGCAGCCTCAAGCGCCTCGATACCGATTACCTCGACCTCTACTACCAGCACCGCATCGATCCTGAAGTGCCCGTCGAAGAAACCATCGGCGCCATGGCCGAGCTGGTCAAGGCCGGCAAGGTCCGCCACATCGGGATCTCGGAAGCCAGCGCCGAGACCATCCAGCGGGCCCACGCCGTGCATCCCCTGGCAGCGGTACAAAGCGAATACTCGCTGTGGTCCCGTGAGCCTGAACACAATGGCGTGCTCGATACCTGCCGGCGCCTGGGCATTGCATTCGTTGCCTACAGTCCCTTGGGCCGGGGCTTTTTGACCGGCGAGCTGAAATCACCGGAGGACTTCGCCGCCGATGACTATCGCCGCTTCAACCCGCGCTTCCAGGCCGACAACTTCAATCGCAACCTGGCGCTGGTAGAGCGGGTCAAGGCATTGGCCTTGGACAAGGGCATCAGCACTGCGCAATTGGCCTTGGCCTGGGTATTGGCCCAGGGTGACCATGTCATCCCGATCCCGGGCACCAAGCAGCGCAAGTACCTGGAAAGCAACGTGGCAGCGGCTTCGGTGATGTTGAGCGCTGACGAATTGGCCCAGCTGGATGGAATTTTCGCAGGCGAAGGTGCCGTGGCAGGCGACCGATACCAGGCGCACACGATGACGTTGTTGAACGGTTGATCCTGCGGCTGGGCTGGCAGTTTCGACAGGCCGGACTCAAGCAGGCGCCAGCCCAGCCGATAACCCTATCAATAATAGCTTCCAGACCTCCGGGTTCTGCAGTTGCATAGGGTAATGATCAATGGGTTTGCCGCTGAATCGCCTGCTGGTGTGGGGCGTCCTGATGTTCCTCGCTGCAAGCGCTTGCGCGGCAGAGGCGCCGCTGCGCATCGTGACCGAGGAACTGCCGCCCTACAACATGACGCAGAACGGTCGAATGACCGGCATGAGCACCGAGGTGGTCCAGGCCGTGCTCAAGGAGGTCGGCATGGACGCGCCTATCCATTCCATGCCGTGGGCCCGGGCCTACGAACTGGCGCTCAATGAAAGCAACGTGTTGATCTACTCGATCGTCCGCACGCCTGCACGCGAACCGCTTTTCCAGTGGGTCGGCAGCATCGGCCCGACGCAGTGGTACATCTACTCGCTGGCGGACCGGCCAGTGAAACTCGACTCGCTGGCCGATGCCCATGGGCATCAGATCGCCACGGTCAATCAGGACGTGGGTGAGCAATACCTGGTCTCGAAGGGCTTTCGCATCGGCGAGGAATTGCAGTCGAGCACCAAATACGAACACAACTACCGCAAGCTCAAGGTCGATCACGTGGAGCTGTGGATTTCCAACGAGCTCAACGCGCTGTACCTGACGCGCCAGAATGGCGAAGACCCGGACAAATTGCTGATCCGCTCGCTGGCGCTGCCCGAGCTGAGCAGCGCAGACGGCTTGAGCATGGCATTCAGCCGCAAGACGCCGGCCGATACGGTGGCAAAGTTCCGTGCTGGTCTGGAGACCATCCGGCGCAATGGCGTCTACGATGCCATCCTGCGCAAATGGTTATGACATGGATGCCAATTTCCGTAGGGCCTCCTCCTTACAACCACAGACCAAGGCGTTCAGCTCCCTGGGGCGCCGCCTGGTACTGGCAACGCTGTTGTTCTGCCTGCTCTTTACCCTGGCGATGGTCACCTGGCGCACCTGGTTGGCCTGGGAAAACAACCTGGCGGAAATGAATTCTGAGCTGGCCCTGATCGACCAGGTGTTCCAGAACACCCTGGCCCATGCCATTTGGGAACTGGACCGTGAATCCCTTGACCAGCAAATCGCCAGCGTCGCCATGGCAGCGCCCGTGGGACGCCTGGTATTGAACATCCTGCGCCCCGGGCAAGCGCCTGAAGTCATCGAACTCAATCGATACCCCGTCGGTCAATCGGGCGTGGTGCCGGTGCTGCATCGCCAGCTCATCGCACAACCCTACGCCGGGGCCCATGAAAAAGTCGGCGAGCTGACCATCGAAGGCGACAATAACCTGCTGTGGGAGCGCCTCTGGGGCGAAGCACGCAGCATCGTCATCACCCAGTTCATCCAGTCCTTGCTGCTGGCAGGGTTGGTCATGACCGTGTTCAACCGCCTGGTGACCGTGCATGTGGTGCACATCGCCCGGCACCTGGGCGAACTGGCGCCGCAAACCCTCAAGCGTCACCTCAAGCTGCAACGGGCGGTGCAGCGCCAGGACGAGCTGAGTCTGCTCGAATTCCAGGTCAATACACTCCAGGACAACCTGCGCGCCCATTTGGAACGCCAGCATTCGGACGAACTGGCCCTTGCCGCCAGCCGCGACCAAATGGCCGAACTGGTCGAGGCCCGCACCGCGGAATTGAAGGCGGCCAACCAGGCCCTCGAAGCACTGTCACGCCACGACGATTTGACGGGGCTGGCCAACCGTCGCTATTTCGACGAGTTGAAGGACATCGAGTTTCGCCGGGCGATCCGCCACAAGACCCCGCTGGCGGTGCTCATGTGCGATGTCGATTTCTTCAAAATCTACAACGACACCTACGGCCACATGCAGGGCGACTTGTGCTTGAAAGAGATCGCCGAGACCCTGCGCAGCGTGTTCGGCCGCTCTGGCGAACTGACCGCGCGCGTCGGCGGCGAAGAGTTCGTCGTGGTCCTGCCCAACGTCGATGCCGCCCAGGCCTGCGAGGCCGCCCAACGTTTCCGTGCAAGCCTGGCGGAACGTGAACTGCCCCACAGCGGTTCCAAGGTCTCGTCGTTTGTCACCGTGAGCATCGGCGTCGCCGAGCTGGACCCGGAGACCATGGACCATTTCGATCAACTGCTGCAACGCGCCGACCAGGCGCTGTACCGGGCCAAACACAAGGGACGCGATTGCGTCGCCCTGTAAACCATCGCGTGCCATGAGGTCTGTATATGCACTATCGCCTGATACTCTGCTCGTGCCTGCTTCTCACCTCGATCAGCCTGCAAAGCCACGCTGAGACGATCGAAGTCGTGACCGAAGATTCCCTCTATGCCTACCAGCGTGACGACAAGGTCGTCGGGCCGGGCATTCGCATCGCCGAAGAAACGCTGAAAAACGCGCAGCTCACCGACTACAGCCTGTCGCTGTACCCGTGGGCCCGGGCCTACGAAAAGGCGCTGCACGAGCCTAACGTGTTGATTTTCCCGCTGGACCGCACCCCGGCCCGCGAGCAATTGTTCAAATGGGTCGGTGAGATACACCGGGTGGCGAGCCGGCTCTACAAGATGCGAGACAGTGAAGGCATCGTCGTCAACAACCTCGAGGATGCCAAGCAGTACAGCATCGGTGTGGTGCGAAATGACGCCAAGCAGATTTACCTGCAACAGCGTGGGTTTACCCGGCTGGTCATCTCGGCCAACAACCACGACAACTTTCAAAAGCTGCTGAATCACCAGATCCAAATGCTGCCGATGCCGGAGAACACCGCGCGCCTGATGAGCAAGGATGCCCAAGTGGATTTCACTTCGCTGGAAGAGGTCTATACCCTCGACGAGCAACCCCACAAGGTCCACCTGGCGTTCAGCCTGAGCACACCTGACGAAGTCGTCGCCAAGGCCCAGCGCGCTTTCGAGCAGCTCAAGGCTTCCGGTGAAGTGGCGCGAATCATGAACGAACAGCGGTAGACTCTGGGGGATCACACCACAAGCAAACGATGAGGTATGTCCCGATGAGCCAAGCGTCCTACGTTCCGCCCAAGGTCTGGAAAAACGACGCCCCGTCTGGCGGCCAGTTCGCCAGCATCAACCGCCCTATCGCTGGGCCGACTCACGAAAAAACCTTGCCGATTGGCAAGCACCCGTTGCAGCTCTATTCCCTGGCCACGCCCAATGGCGTGAAGGTGACCATCCTGCTGGAGGAACTGCTGGCGCTGGGTCATACGGGCGCGGAATACGACGCCTGGCTGATCCGCATCAGCGAAGGCGACCAGTTCTCCAGCGGTTTTGTCGAGGTCAACCCCAACTCCAAGATCCCGGCCCTGCTGGACCGCAGCGTGAAACCTGCCATCCGTGTCTTCGAATCCGGCTCGATCCTGTTGTACCTGGCGGAAAAATTCGGCGCCTTCCTGCCCACCGACCTGGCAGGCCGCACCGAAACACTGAACTGGCTGTTCTGGCAGATGGGTTCTGCCCCCTACCTGGGTGGTGGCTTCGGGCATTTCTACGCCTATGCGCCGGAGAAACTCGAATACCCGATCAATCGCTTCACCATGGAAGCCAAGCGTCAACTCGACGTCCTCGATCGCCGCCTCGGCGAAAGCCAATACCTGGCAGGCGATGACTACACCATCGCCGACATCGCGGTCTGGCCCTGGTATGGCCAACTGGTGCGCAACAACGTGTACGGCGCCGCCGAATTCTTGAGTGCTCACGAATACACCCATGTGCAGCGCTGGGCAGAGGCGATTGCCGAGCGACCGGCCGTCCTGCGCGGGCAACGCGTCAACCGTACGTGGGGTGACGAAGCGAGCCAAGTGCCAGAGCGGCATGAGGCTGGGGATCTGGGCTGAGGGCCAATCGCCACACCTGACGCGCTCAAGCCGGCAGCGTCAGGCCTCGGTCGCTGAAATACCGGCTCAACGTTGCCGCAGACGCCTGGGGATCCGCCAGGGCGACGTAGGTATCGGGACGCAGCAGATAGGCGGCGTCCCGGCACAGCCCGGCTTTATGATGCTCAGCCTGCCAGGTGAACGTGTGCAGGGGGATCTGATGCTGGCTGCTCCAGGCTTTCAGGTCCGCCCCGGCCTCGCCGTAGACGTGCACCTGCCAGCCGATGGATGCGAGCGGTTGGTAGTTGTCAGCGCCCGGCACCGGTACCCAGGGCAAACGGTCACCGCCCAGTACGTCACCCGCCTTGCCGGCACTCAACGGGCTCTGGTGATAATTCAAGGTGGTTTGGGACACTATCCGGAACAGGTACTCACGCACGTTTTCGCTTTTGTAGGCGACACTTGCGAAGAGCGGTGCGATGCGCGTGCGCACGAAGTCGGCAAAATTGCCTTGGGCAGTAGCAAAGGTGAACAGCCGGTCCGTCGTTTCCACAAGTTTTTGCGCAAACGCCTGGCGTTCGGCCTGATAGCTGTCGAGTAACGCGTCTGGCGCCTGTCCCTTCACGACCGCCGCCAGTTTCCAGGCCAGATTGATCGCGTCGAGGATGCCGGTGTTCATGCCTTGGCCACCGGCCGGGCTGTGGACGTGCGCCGCGTCTCCCAGCAAAAACGCCCTGCCCCAGCGGAACTGATCCGTGACGCGATGATGGACCCGGTAGGTGGAGAACCAGTTCACGCCATTGATCCTGATGTTCAGGCCGTTGATGGCGTCATGACCAACGTCCTCGAACGTGAGCGTCTCTGGATGTTCCGCGCGTTCATCGCGAACCGTACCGATCAGGCGATATTGGCCAGTTTCGCCATAGAAAAACGCCAACACGAATTCGGATTTATCAAAGGCGATATGGGCCTCCTCCGCAGGCTCGAAACCGCTGGCAGACACGTCCGCCACGTAGAACAACTGCTTGTAGGTGCCGCCCTCGAAGCCGCTCCCCACCTGATGACGCACGAGCGAACGCGCACCATCGCATCCTGCGAGGTAAGCGGTCGTCAGCGTTTCTTCGCGACCATCGGCGTGTTTCAAGCGCGCGGTAACGTGGTCGCCACGGTCCTCGAAGGACAGCAGTTCAGTCTGCCGCTCGACTTCGACGCCCAGGGACTGAAGCTGCTCGACCAACAGCCGCTCATGACGATCCTGGGGGTATATGAGGACAAAAGGATAAGGCGATACATCCCCGCCAGCGTCCACCAGGGGAATCCGCGCCTTGCGTTTCCCCCGGGCCCACATGTTCATGGCCGGGGTCTTGTACCCGGCTTCGATGACCGCATCGGCCATGTCGAGCTGGCGATACAGCTCAAGTGTGCGGGCCTGGACGGCCATGGCCCGCGAGGTTTCCCCCGGTCCGCTGCTCTTGTCGACAATCCTGACAGCAAGCCCCTGCCGGGTGAGCCACAAAGCCAGGACCAATCCAGTAGGGCCGGCTCCCACAATGAGAATGTCCGTTTGCACCATGATCGTGCCTCTGGAGGAGTGATGACTCTGGAGGCACTTAATAATGGTCGAGGAAGACCGAATGTCAACGAACGGCCGGCGGGCAAGCTGTGGGAGCGAGCTTGCTCGCGATAGCTAGGCTTCTCCTGGGACCTATACGAAAGTCGCTGATCAACAGGCGGAGTAAACCCCAACCAAAAGCCCCTATGGACCGCCCCCGCAAAAGCACAAGCTCACGCCCATACAAGTCCCCAACCGTGACCGCTAAAGAGAAAGGGCTCCACACGCATACCTCGTACGCGTCACGTCGCGCTCAACCGAGTCCAGCCATGAACCTACTGAATCTATTCAACAAGGCCCGCGCCCAGACTCAAGGCGCGGTCAGCGTGGTCTGCACCTCTGCTGAACTTGACCAGGCACTGGCCAACGTACGTATCACCCCAGTGTTGGTCACCGGGTTCGTCTCCCCGCACCTGGACATCGACCAGGTCGCCGCCAAGGTCAAGAAGCGCTTTGCCCACAGCGCCATCAGCCTGTGCACGACGTCGGGTGAGTTGTGCAACGGCGCGAACACGCTGTACTGCCAGACCGGCGATACCTGGGATCGAGTGGTGCTGCAGCTGTTTGACGCCAGTGTGATTGTGTCGGCCGAGGTGGTGATGGTGCCGCTGGAGTGCGAGGACATTCGCGGTGGCGGCAAGCGCTTGGCCATGCGTGAGCGAATCGCCAGGTTGGTGACTAACATCAAGCAGGCGCAAGTGAGCACGCCCATTGACCACCGCGATACCTTGGCCTACGTGGTGTTCGATGGGCTTTCGGCTTCCGAGTCGTTCTTCATGGAGGCGCTCTATGAGTCGGGACGTTTCCCTTGCCTGTTCGTCGGCGGCTCGGCCGGTGGCAAGACGGACTTCAAGAAGACCCTGATCAGTGACGGGCAACGCAGTTATCAGAACCACGCGCAGATTGTCTTCCTGAAAACCGCGGCGGACGTGCGCTTCGGGGTGTTCAAGAGCCAGAATTTCCAACCGGCCGGGCTGACGTTCAGCGTGCTGACCGCGTCGGTCGAGGACCGCACCATCGATCAGGTCATCGACAGCCGTGGCAACATCAAGAGCATGGTCCAGGCGCTGTGCGAGGCATTCGAGTGCAGTGCCCAGGCACTGGAAAAGAAGCTGGCCGATTATTCATTCGCCATCCGTGTGGGCGATGAGCTGTTCGTGCGCTCCATTGCCCGCATCGATTATCAGCAGCAGATCATCCAGCTGTTCTGCGACGTGGCGCCCGGCGAAGAGCTGGTGATGGTCAAGCGTACGCCCCTTCGCGAGGCGACCCGCCTCGACTACGAGAAATTCCTCAAGGGCAAAGGCGGCCGTCCGGTGGCCGCTATTCTCAACGACTGCATCCTGCGCCGGCTCAACAACAGCAGCGACCTGGGCAGCATGGCCGGTATTTTCGGCGATGTGCCTTTGGCCGGCTTCTCGACGTTTGGTGAAATCCTCGGTTTGAACCTCAACCAGACACTCACGGCGATTTTCTTCTTCAGAGTCACCAAGGGCGCCCGTTTTGTCGATGAGTACGTCGACAACTTTATTGCTCACTACGGTGAGTTCAAGGCGTTTTTCCTGCGCCGCCAGATCAAGAAGCTGGCGGGCCTGAACCATGTCGTGGTCAAGCAGATCATGGCGTTCAAGATGAATGATTTCAGCAGCGCCCTGGACACTCGCGGCCTGGACAACACCATCCTGCCGGTGTTCGACGGCCTGACGGACCTGGGCCAGGTATTGGCCCAGGCCAGCCAGCAACAAGCGCTGATGGCGACGCAAATCAAGCACTACTCTGGCGAACTTCATTTGTCGATGGATGACCTGACGGGCACGATCGACCGACAAAACAGCGTCGCCGAGCAGGCCGGCACGACCGTCGAACAGCTTGCCACGCAAGCGGGTGAAGCGGTGGTCGGCGCCCGTGCGCTTGCCAGTTCAAGCTTGCGTATTCAGTCGATCGTACAGGTCATCCAGCAAATCGCCGGACAGACCAACCTGTTGGCGCTCAATGCCGCCATCGAAGCAGCGCGCGCCGGTGAGATGGGCAGAGGGTTTGCGGTGGTGGCTGATGAGGTCCGCAAGCTCGCGGAAATCACCCGCAAGAATGCCGCGGAAATCGGCGTGGACATTGACCTGCTCTCGACGGAGATCCAAGGCGTCGCCCAACAGATCGAAGACCAGTCCGTCGCCGTCAGCGCCCTGCGCGAGATGCTCGATGCCCTGGAAGACTCAAGCCGCACCACCGAAGGCACCGCACAACGCACGAAGGCCATCGCGGACACGTTGACGGGGCTGACCCACGCCAGTGCTTGAGTAACTGTCACAGGGTTTGGTGTTGAATCCGGATGCTGTGGGCAGCCGCAATTCCTTGTGGGAGCGGGCTTGCTCGCGATAGCGGTGGGTCAGCTTGCATAGATGTTGAATGTGCCGCCGTCTTCGCGAGCAAGCTCGCTCCCACAGGGGGCCGGGGTGATCAGGGGGCCGGCGTTCGCCACAAATCCCTGTGGGAGCTGAGCTTGCTCGCGATAGTGGTGGGTCAGCTTGTGGTGATGTTGGATGTGCCGGCGTCTTCGCGAGCAGGCTCGCTCCCACAGGGTTTGGTGTTGAATCCGGATGCTGAGGGCGCCCGCAATCCATTGTGGGAGCGAGCTTGCTCGCGATAGTGGTGGATCAGCTTGCATTGATGTTGAATGTGCCGCCGTCTTCGCGAGCAAGCTCGCTCCCACAGGGGGCCGGGGTGATCAGGGGGCCGGCGTTCGCCACAAATCCCTGTGGGAGCTGAGCTTGCTCGCGATAGCGGTGGGTCTGCTTGTGGTGATGTTGGATGTGCCGGCGCCTTCGCGAGCAAGCTCGCTCCCACAGGGTTTGGTGTTGAATCCAGGTGTTGTGGGCACCTGCAATCTTTTGTGGGAGCGAGCTTGCTCGCGATAGCGGTGGGTCTGCTTGCGGTGATGTTGAATGTGCTGACGCCTTCGCGAGCAAGCTCGCTCCCACAGGGTTTGGTGTTGTGTCTGGATGCGGGTCCGGACCTGGGTGATCAGTCTGCGGGGCGCTCGTTGATGGTGCTCGCGGCCTGGAACAGAATTTTCGCGACGAAATCGATTTCCTGTTCGGTGATGATCAGCGGCGGCAGGAAGCGTACGGTCGCGCCGTGGCGTCCGCCCAGTTCAACGATCAAGCCGTGCTTCAGGCAAGCCTGCTGGAACGCCTTGGCCCGGGCCGTGTCCACCGGCGGATGGCCTTGTACGTCTGGGGTGCCTTGCGGGTCGACGATTTCCATGCCGAGCATCAGGCCGCGTCCACGCACATCGCCGATCCAGGCGAACTCGTTTTGCAGCGCCTGCAATTGTTTTTGCAGGTGAACGCCCACCGTTTCGGCGTGCTGGACCAGGCCTTGATCGCGGATAAAACGCAAGGTCGCGGTACCCGCCGCCATCGCCAGTTGATTGCCGCGGAATGTGCCGGCGTGGGCACCCGGCTGCCAGACGTCCAGCGACTCGTGGTAGACCATCACCGATAGCGGCAACCCGCCGCCGATGGCTTTGGACAGGGTGATGACATCCGGCGTGATGCCCGATTGCTCGAAGCCGAACATCCGTCCACTGCGGGCAATGCCGCACTGGATCTCGTCGACGATCAGCGGAATGCCGTGGGCCTGGGTCAACCGGCGCAACTCCTGCAGCCAGCGGTCCGGCGCGGCGATCACCCCACCCTCGCCCTGGATCGGCTCCAGGATCATTGCCGCCGGTGCTGTCACCCCGCTTTCCGGGTCGTTGAGCAAGTGTTCCAGGTATCGAACGTTCAACGTGACCGCCTGATCGCCGGCCACCCCGAACGGGCAACGATAGTCGTGGGGGAACGGCAGGCGCTGCACGCCGGGCATCAACGCGCCGAGGGCATTCTTTGGCGACAGGTTGCCGCTGATGGCCAGCGTGCCCAGGGTCATCCCGTGATAAGCCCCTTCGAACGCCAGGACCGAATGCCGTCCGGTCGCGGTACGGGTCAGCTTGAGCGCGGCCTCGACCGCATCGGCCCCACTCGGGCCGCAGAACTGGATGCGTGCATGGCGAGCGAACTCGCTGGGCAGGCAAGCGAAAATCTCTTGGACGAATGCGTCCTTCACGGGGGTCATGAGGTCCAGGGTATGCATCGGCACACCGGCCGCCATGACCTGGGTGATGGCTTCGATGATCACCGGGTGGTTGTGGCCCAGCGCGAGGGTCCCGGCACCGGCCAGGCAATCGACGAACACTTGCCCTCGGCTGTCCTGCACATAAATGCCATGGGCCCTTTCAAGCACCAGGGGAATGCGTCGCGGGTAACTGCGGGCGTTGGATTCCTGCTGTTGCTGACGTTCCAGCAGCGGCGTCGAATCGAGGCAGTAAGGACTCGACAGACCGGTGTGCAACAGGCGTAGCTGTGGCGCGCCACCCACTGTGACATTCGAAAAAGCACTCATGATTTCCTCCATGGAGGCTGGGTTTGGAAGGGAACAAACAGCCTGGATACAAACATCCGAAACGTTGCAGGACAGACGCGGGGAGATTGCCTCCCCGCGCCCGTGGGATTACATGTCGTAGCGCAGGATCATCCCCACCGTGCGCGGTGCGCCGACGTCGATGATGTCGTCGTTGCGATTGTTGGTGACGTACTCCTTGTCGAACGCATTCTTCACGTAGGCGGACACTGCGACGTTCTTGGTGACTTTGTACTCGGTGTTGAAATTCACCAGCACATAGGCGTCGCTCTTGCGCTCACCAGTGACTTTGCCGTTTGAGTCGAACTCGTACTCCGAAGGCGCGGTGCTCTGATAGACAATGTCCGTACCGAATATCAGGCGATCGTCGAAGCGATAGACACCACCCACCGAGGCCTTGTATTTAGGCGAGTAGAGGAACGCCTCGCCGCTCCTGTCCTGACCATTGTCAGCGACGAAGTCCTTGTATTTGCTATCGGTGATGGCGCCGCCGACGTTCAGGGTCAGTTGCTCGGTGATGTCTTTTTCGACGAAGACTTCCAGGCCCTTGATCTCACTGCGACCAGCGTTGTAGATATCAATGACCGTGCTACCGGGCTGCCGCACGCTGACCTGCTGATCTTTCCAGTCGGTGTAGTACAGGTTCGCGCGGGTACGCAGGGTCCTGTCGAAGAACGAACCGCGATAGGACAGCTCGTAGTTGGTGGTGTATTCCGGGTCGTAGGCTTGGTGACCGCTACCGGAACGCAGGTTGACACCACCACCGCGATAGCCCTTCTGCACCGTGAAACCGAGGTACTGGTCCGTTGCCAGTTCGTAGTCGATGCCGAGTTTCGGCAGCACGGCATCAAACGACTTCTTGATTTTCTCGGGCTCGAAGCGGCCATCTGCCTCGATGTCCGTATCGTTCGTCTCGTGGTCGTAACGCAGGCCGGTGATCAAGGTCCAGCGCGGGGCGAACGTCCAGTTGACTTCACCGAACACCGCCTTGTTTTCAATCTTGGTATCACCTTTGACGGTACGAACCAGCACGTCATCGAACAACAACCGGTCGTGGAAGTTGTTGGTGTTGTGACCATAGTAGGCACCAACGAAGCTCTTCACCGTGTCCGAGTCGTAATTCAGACGCAGCTCCTGACTGAACAGGTTGCCGTCCTGCTTACGCAGAACGACCTCGTTGTCCACCGCTGTCTGGTCAAAGTCCAGACGGTTGCTGTAGTCCGTACTGGTATTGGCGGTCATGCTCGTCAACGACCAGGCATCGTTCAGGCGGTAATCCACCTTGGCGCTGAAAGTGTCTTGCTTGAGGTTGTCGAAGGCCTCGGTATTGGACGCGATGTCGTAATAGCTCGGCTTGCCATCGGCGCCGCGCATCGTCGAGCGGTCACCCTGGCGATGTTCGTTATGGGCATAAGTCAGCAAGACGTCAGTGTCGTCATTGGGCAGGATCAGCAATTTACCGCGGGCGTTGCTGGTGCGATGCGGGTTGGCATCTTTATCGAGCGTGGTGTTGCGGATGTAGCCGTCACCGTCGGAATAATCCACGGCGATACGCCCGGCGATCTTGTCATCGACGATGGCCCCGCCACCCGCCACGGCCGCACCGTGCTCACCGTAGTTGCCCACGCTGGTCTGCGCCGAGAAGCTCGGTTCGAAGGTTGGGTTCTTGGTTCGGATAACCACCGCGCCGGCCAGGGAGTTACGGCCCTGGGTGGTGGATTGCGGCCCGAGAAAAACCTCGACCTGCTCGGCATCCCAGAGCGGGACCGGGCTGAGGGTCAGCGCACGGTTCGGCTGCACGGCACCGTCGACATACACCGACACCGCCCCGTTGAGGGCCGCCGGGCCCTGGTCGTCAAAACCGGACACCGGCACGCCACGGATACCCCAGTTCTCATTGCCGGCCTGGCTATAGACGCCGGGCGTGCGGGCAAATACATCCACCAGGTCCTTGTCGCCGTGTTCACGCAGGTTCTTGTCGGTGACGACCACGACGCTGGACTGGGTCTTATCGAGGGGGCGGTCGATTTTTTCACCCGTCACGGTGATCGGAGCGATCTCCATCTTGCCGGCTTCTTCGGCCGCCCATGCGCCGTTGCTCATGCCGATGGCCGACCCTACAGCCAACGCAATTGTGTTCTTTTTGAAATTCACGCCCCGCTCCCCTGCGACAGATATTTTTAGGTTTTTTGAGCTGGCCGAAGGCTGCTTGGCGCCAGCGGAGCGGAGTCTAATCCAAAAAAAAAATTAAATAAATAGTATTGATAATCCATCTCATTTGTACCTAGTATGTCGTCTTGTATTGCCTTACATACATTACAGACGAGTCCTACATCGCTGACCGCTGCCCTGCTTTCATGGTCTTGTGACTGGTCGAAGACGCTATAAGAGGATGCACAAGGATGACCTCAATCGAACACCTGAACGGGCGTTCCGAGCTTTTTTCAACGGCGCCCACGGATGCAAGCGCCCAATCGCTCCCCGTGCTGGTGCAGGGGACATCGGGGCAGTCGATCCACGATCTGGACACCTCGATCCGCGATAGCCTGGCCCAAGTCCTGAGCACCGTTGGCGGCGTGTTGTTTCGCGGTTTCACCGTCGCCACGCCCATTGATTTCAAGCGCTTCGCTGCCAGCTTCGGCGCACCGCTGGCCAGTTACGAATTCGGCTCCACACCGCGCAGCAAAGTCTTCGCCGGGGTCTATAGCTCCACCGAGTATCCGGCCCATCAATTCATCCCGCTGCACAACGAACAGGCCTACACCCGCCCCTGGCCTTCGCGCATCTGGTTCCACTGCATCAAGGCCAGCGAAACCGGTGGCGAGACCCCGATTGCCGACAGCCGCCTTATCTACCAGCGCATGCCTGCCGAGATTCGCGAGCTGTTCGCCAGCCGCGAGTTGCTCTACGTGCGCAACTACAGCGGCGCCCTGGACCTGCCCTGGGAAAAAGTCTTCAACACCCAGGACCGCGCCCAGGTCGAACGCTACTGCCAGGACAACGACATCGAGTGGGAATGGAAAGCCGATGGCGACCTGCGCACCCGCCAGCGTTGCGCCGCCGTGCAGCAGCATCCCGATACCGGTGAGTGGGTCTGGTTCAACCAGGCGCACCTGTTCCATGTCTCGGCCATCGAACCGAGCGTACGCGCCAGCCTGCTGGCGGCGGTGGGTGAAGAGAACCTGCCGCGCCATGTCTATTTCGGCGACGGCTCGCCGATTGCCGACGACATGCTCGACACCGTGCGCGAGGTCTACCGCGAGACTGCCATCAGTTTTCCCTGGCAGCCCGGCGATATCCTGATGCTCGACAACCGACTGGTTGCACACGGTCGCAATCCTTTCACCGGTGACCGCAAAGTCATCGTGGCCATGGCGTGAATTGCACATGTTTTCATTCGAACACTGGATCGACGTGCTGGAAGCCAACGCCCAGCACTTCCCTCATCGTGCGGCCCTGCATTTTCTGCCGGACGGCGTAGAGATCGGCGAAACCCTGACTTTTGCCCAGTTGCACGAGCAATCCCAATCCCTCGCAGTCGCGCTGCAAGCGCGTTATGCACCGGGTGATCGGGTGCTGCTGATGCTGCCCAGCAGCCTCGACTACGCCCGCGCCTTCTGTGCCTGCCTGTATGCCGGGCTGATTGCCGTGCCGTTGTTTCCGCCGCCGTCGCGCAAACCGCGCCACCTCGATCGCGTCCGCAACGTGGTGGTGGATGCCGAACCGGCGCTGATTCTCGCACCGGCAGATTATTGCGAAGGTTTGCTGGAACTGGTGGAGGGTCGCGTCGATGTGCTGACCGTCCAGGACCTGGGCACGCCACCGGCCAGCCAGTGGCAACGCCCGGTCATCGACGGTTCGACCGTGGCCTTCCTGCAATACACCTCCGGCTCTACCGGTTCGCCAAAAGGCGTCGAGGTGCGTCAACGCAACCTGATCGCCAACGTCGAACTGATGCGCCAGGCGTACGCTTTCGACGAGCACGGCGCCATGGTCAACTGGCTTCCGCTATACCACGACATGGGCCTGATCGGCGGCATGCTGGCCCCGCTCTACAGCGGCATGCCCTGCTACCTGATGGCGTCCCAGACGTTCGTCAATGCGCCGTCGACCTGGTTGCAGGCGTTGAGTCGCTACCGCGCCACCGCCAGTTTCGCCCCCAACTTCGCCTATGCCCTGTGCAACCGCGTGGTCAGCGACAACCTGATCGCGCAGCTTGACCTGAGCGCCTGGAAACACGCGATCAACGGTGCCGAACCGATCCACCCTGGCACCCTGGAAGCTTTCGCCCAGCGCTTTGCCGCGTGTGGCCTGAACCCGTTGGCCATCAGCCCCGGGTATGGCCAGGCCGAAGCGACCCTGTGCGTCAGCGCCACGCCGGCCGATGCGCTGCCAGTGGTGCTGCGCCTGGACAAGACCGTGCTGGAGACCGGTCGCGTGGCCCTGGCGACGGCCGATGCCGCTGCCGTGGAGTTCGTCGCCTGCGGTTACCCGCAAGCCTTGCACGGCATCGCCATCGTCGACCCGCACACCTTCGAACGCTGCGCCGCCGAGCGCATCGGCGAAGTCTGGCTCAAGGGCCCGAGCAACGCCGAGTCCTATTGGAAGAACCCCGAGGCCACTCGCGAAGCCTTTGAAGCACGGATTGTCGGTTCATCGGAGCATTATCTGCGCTCCGGCGACCTGGGCTTCATGCACGAAGGCCAGGTGGTGATCTGCGGACGGCTCAAGGACCTGCTGATTCTCAACGGACGCAACCTCTATCCCCACGACATCGAATTCGCCATCACCGACGCCGAGCCGGGCATCCGTACCGGACGCATCGCCGCCTTCTCGGAAATGGACCCGGCCCTGGGCCGCGAGAAACTGGTGATCGTCGCCGAGCCGCAGCGCAAGTTCGTCGACCCGGCGCATCATCCGGCGCTGTTCGCGTCGATGCAAAACGCCGTGAGCGAAGCCGCCGACTGTGGCATCGACCAGATTGTGCTGGTGCAAGCCGGCACCATCCCGATGACCACCAGCGGCAAGATCGCCCGTCAAGGCGCACGCAAGCAGCTGGCCGCCGGCACATTGAGCATCATCGCCCAGAGCGGTGGGCAGCATGCCTCGCACGGCGAGACCCTTGACCTTGCCCAGTTCAAGCGCCTGGTGGCCCAGACGCCGCAACAGGCCCAGGTCGCCTGCCGCCAATGGCTGGAACAGACGCTGCACGCGGTCAACCCGTATCTGTCCGCCCATTTCGAACGCAGCCTGATCGGCCAGGGCCTGGACTCCATCGGCGTGGCCGACTTCGCTGCGCGCCTGCACCGGGACCTGGGCTGGAATCTCGAGACCCAGGACTTGTTCGGGGAAATCACCCTGGAACAATGGGCGCTGGCCCTGCAAGGTTTCCTGAATGAACCGGCGCCCACGGCCGAAGCCTCGACCGAGCAGGCCAACCTCAACCAGGGCCATCAGTCGTTCGCCCAGCGTCGCCTGTGGTTCCTGCGCCAACTGAACCCGGACGACACCCGCCACAACCTGGTGCTGCATCTGCGCCTGCAAGGGCCGTTGGACATCGAGGCCCTGGCCCTGCGCTTGAACACGCTGGTCGAGCGGCATGGCGTGTTGCGCACGGTGTACCGCGACGGTGTCGATGGCCCGCAACAACAGGTGTTGCCGGCCACGGCGGTAGCGCTGATCCATCATGATTTGCGCGAGCAGAATGAAGCGCAGCAACAGCAGGCGCTGAGCGAGCACCTGGCCCACGAACACGCCACCCCTGTCGATTTGCAAGCCGGCCCGCTGCTGCGAGCGCAGTTGCTTAGCCGACAGGACCACCAGCATGACCTGCTGCTGACCCTGCACCACATCGCCTTCGACGGGCGTTCGGCGCAAGTGCTGCTGGCGGAACTGGCAGGCTCGGCAGACGTCGCGCTGCCGGGGCAATACCTCGATTTCGCCCAATGGGAAGCCCGGTACTGGAGCGAACAGCGGATCGCCATCGAGCAGGACTTCTGGCGCACACACCTGGCCGGCATGCCGCAAACGGTGGCACTCGGTGGCAGCGGCCAGGCCCCGGGCGAACACAGCCTGGATTTCAGCGTGCCCCAGGCCCGCTGCGAACGGCTGGCAGCACTGGCCCGCGAGCAAGGCATGACCTTGTTCATGCTGTTGCTGGCCAGCTACCAACTGGTGCTCAAGCAACTGGGCGGCCAGCAGCAATTCCTGCTGGGCACCGACGTCAGCGGCCGGCCACTGGCCGAGCACAGTGACGTCATCGGTTTCTTCGTCAACCAGTTGACCCTGTGTTGCAACTTGCGCGGCGAACCGACCCTGGCCGGTTTCCTTGAGCGGGTTCGCGATGAAGCGCGCCTGGCCTATGCCCATCAAGGTCTGCCTTTCGATCTGGTGGTCTCGGCCCTTGCGCCGCAACGCCGTCCCGGTCACTCGCCACTGTTCCAGGTCAAGCTCAACTATCAACCGTCACGGGTGACCCCGACCGCCATCGCCGGCGCGCAGCTGTCCGCGCTGGACGTGGCCCAGGCACCGGGAGATTTCCACCTGGTGCTCGACCTCGTGCACGGCAGCGAAGGCCTCGCCGCGACCCTCAAGTATCGCGGCGAATACTTCGACCAGCAGCGTGCCCTGCGCCTGCAACACCTGTGGACGGGCCTGCTGGAACAGCTACACACCCTGTTGGACGAGCCGCTGCCGGCATTGGCCGAGCGCATCGATAACTGGGACCAGGCCTTTACCCGTGAGCGACAACAGTCACAGGCGCTGGCCGGTCGCAGCCAGATGATGCAAGCCAAACGTCGCACCTTGTCCCTTTAACCGAGTCGGATGCCGTTATGTCTATCGTGCCCCCATCGCCACGCGCCCTCGGCGCCGTGCGTCGCAAAGCCATGAACGTCTCGGAACAACAGTTGGTCACCGAGCGCCTGCTCAGCCCGGACCACGCCCTGCCCCTGGTGATCGAGCCGGCGGTCAGCGGCGTCGACCTGATCGCCTGGGCCACCCGGGAACGCGAGTCGCTGGAAAAGAAACTGCTGGAGTACGGCGCCCTGCTGTTTCGCGGCTTCAACGTCGCGTCCGTCGAGCAGTTCGACCAAGTGATCGCCGCCCTTTCCCCCGGCGCTCTGGAATACATGTTCCGCGCCTCGCCCCGGACACGGGTCGGCGGCAACATCTACACCTCGACCGACTACCCGGCCGACCAGATGATTTTCCCCCACAACGAGCACTCCTACTCGCCGCGCTTTCCACTGCGGCTGTTCTTCTACTGCCAACTGCCGTCCGAGACCGGTGGTGAAACACCGATTGGCTCGACCCGCGCCGTGAAGGCCGGGATCAGCCCGCAGATCGAAGCGCGATTCCGGGAAAAAGGCGTGCTGTACGTGCGCAACTACGGCGACGGTTTCGGCCTGCCGTGGCAGACCGTGTTCCAGTCCGAAGACCGCCGCGAAGTGGAGGCCTACTGCGCCAGCGTCGGCATCGAAGTGGAATGGAAAGACAGCAATCGCCTGCGCACCCGCCAACGCGGGCCGGCCGTGGTGCGCCACCCGCGCACCGGTGAAGAGGTCTGGTTCAACCACGCCACGTTCTTCCACATCAGCACCCTGCCTGAGCGAATCCGCGATTCGCTGCAAAGCAACTTCAACGACCTCGACCTGCCCACCAACACCTTTTATGGCGATGGCGAACCGATCGAGCCACACGTACTGCAATCGCTGCGTGCGGCCTACCTCGATTCGCTGGTGCGGTTCAGTTGGCAACAGGGGGACGTGTTGTTCATCGACAACATGCTCGCCGTGCACGGTCGCGAACCCTTTACCGGCAAGCGCGCCATCATGACCGGCATGGCTGAAGCCCTGCTGTCGAGCGACGTCGCCGTCTGACATTCAACGGGTCCACCCGCCGTTCGCAGGAGGCTTGCCTGACACGTGTCCAGCAAGCCCCAGCGTCTGTGCGGTGATCCAGGCTCAAGCCCTTTTCCAGTCGAGATGAACATGAGCGAACTTCAAGGTTTTCGTATTTCGCCGCAACAGGCATCGGTTTACCCCCACATCAACGGCGCGGCGGAGCACCCGTTCGGCTGCCATTTGCAATGGTCGCTGTCACAGTCGCTGGACGTCGCTGCACTGGACAACCGCCTGCAAGCCCTGGTGGCCGGCAGTGAAATCCTGCGCACGCGCCTGATGCCCGTGCCCGGCCTGCGCCACCCGGTGCAGGTGATCGACGAAGCCGGCTCGCTGGCGGTGAATCTCCAGGACCTGCGCCAACGCAACCGCGCCGACCAGGACGCCGCGCTGGCCCGGCTCGCTACCCAGTCCCGCGACTGGGCAACCCCACTGTGCGTGACCCTGGTGCGCCTGTCCGATGAACATGCGGTCCTGGACCTGGCGGCGGCCAGCAGCCACTTCGACCTCGCCAGCCTGAAATGGCTGGCCGGCGCACTGCTGCAAGACAGCGCAACGGACCTGGCCGACACCTTGCAGTACGCCGACTACGCCGAATGGCGCTGGAGCCTGGTTGAAGACGCGCCGGACCATCCGGGCGTGAGCTTCTGGAAACCCTCGGGCGAAACCGAGCAGGCCACCTTGCAGCTGCCGCTCGAAGTGGCCCTCGATGGCGGGTTCGCGCCGACCCGGCTGGACCTGACTCTGCCGAGCGACCTCGCCCGTCACTCGGCCCTGACCCCGGACCTGCTGCTGGCGGCATGGGCAGCGGTGCTGGGACGATTGGCCGGCCAGCAACAGGTGCCGCTCACCCTGATCCATGAAAGTCGCGGCGCGGAGCTGGAAAACACCCTGGGCCTGTTCGAGCAGTGCCTGCCCGTGAGCATCGAACTGGATGCCCAGGCGACCCTGCTGGAACAAAGCACGCAAGTGGCCGCCACCGTGGAACGGGCTGTCGGCTGGCAAGACTATTACACCGGCCACCTCAACGCCGGCTATGCCTTTGCCTGGCGCTCGGGCGATACCCGGGAGCGTCATGCCAGCGCGGTGATGAACCCGCTGAAGGCCTGCCTGAACGTACGCCAGTTGCCCGCCAACCTGCACGCGCAGCTGGTCTACGACCGCCATGCCCTCAGCGCCGAAGCCGCGGGTTGCCTCGCCGAGCAATGGCTGCAACTGCTGCAAGGCGCCCTGGCTGAACCGCAACGGGCCTGGGCCCAACTGCCCTTGGGTGGAACGCTGCAATCTCAGTTGATCGGCACCAGCACGAGCGTGCCGGCCATCGAACCGGTGACGCTGGTGGAATTGATTGCCCGTCAGGTTCGCCAACAGCCAGACGCCATTGCCCTCAGCGACCAGAACGGTGACCTGAGCTACAGCCACCTCGACGCCTGCGCCACGCAACTGGCCCATCGACTGGTCGCGGCCGGAATCGGTCCTGGCGTGCCCGTCGGCATCCTGTTCGCCCGCAGCAACGCGGCCATTGTCGCCATACTCGCCGTGTTGAAAGCCGGCGGCGCCTACGTGCCGATCGACCCGACCTACCCAGCCGACCGTCGCGCCTACATGCTCGCCGACAGCACCATTGCCCACATCGTGGTCAGCAGCGAACTGGCCGACAGCGTGCCAGCCACCCTGCAACGCTTCGTGCTGGATGACCTGGCAGCGCCGGACCTCGGCGATTGGCCGGCGCTGCCGTTGCCGGACGCGAACGACCTCGCCTACTTGATCTACACCTCGGGCTCTACCGGTGCGCCAAAGGCCGTGGAAATCAGCCACGGCGCACTGAGCTTCTCGACCCAGGTGCGCATGGCCGCCTATGAGACTCCGGTGCGCGCCTACTTGCTGCTGTCGTCGTTCGCCTTCGACAGTTCGGTCGCCGGGATTTTCTGGACCCTGGCCCAAGGCGGACGCCTGGTCTTGCCCGCCCCGGGTGAAGAGTTGGAAATGTCCCGCCTGGCGCAACTGATTGCCCAGCATCAGGTCAGCCACGGTCTGTCGCTGCCATCGCTGTACCAGGCCCTGCTCGATCAATTGCAGCGCAGCGCAGGCACCGACAGCCTCGCCTGCTGGATCGTCGCCGGTGAAGCCTGCCCGCCATCGCTGATCGCGCAACACAGCAAGACCCTGCCCCACGCCCGGCTGGTGAACGAATACGGTCCCACCGAAGCCACCGTCTGGGCCACCTATGAGGTGTTGGAGCCAAACCGCAACGTCAGCATTGGCCGCCCCATCGCCGGCATGGACCTGCGCCTGCTGAACGAGTTCGACACTGCCTGCGGCATTGGCGAACCAGGGGAAATCGTCCTCGCCGGCCCGACCCTGGCCCGCGGCTATCGCCACAAACCCGAAGAAACCGCCAAGGCCTTCGTCACCCTGGCCGACGGCACTCGCGCCTACCGTACGGGCGACCTGGCGTGCTGGTTGGCCGACGGGCGCCTGGCGTTCCTGGGGCGCAAGGACCATCAGGTCAAGGTGCGCGGCTACCGCATCGAGCTGGGTGAAATCGAACGCCAGTTGTGCAGCCACAGCGACGTGCGCGAAGCCGCGGTGATCGTCCAGGAACACGCCGCCGGCAAGCGCCTGCTCGCCTACATCCTCGCCGCCCACGGCTACGCACCGGACTCCGAGGCGATCAAGCGTTTCCTCGGCGAGCGCCTGCCGTCGTACATGGTGCCGGCCCTGGTGCTGACCCTGGCAAGCTTTCCGCGCACGCCCAACGGCAAGCTCGACACCCGCCAATTGCCCGACCCCGACTCGTTCGACGAAAGTGCCCACGTGGCGCCGCGCAACGCCATGGAAACCGCCCTGCAAACCATCGTCGCCAAGGTCTTGAAGCTCTTGACGGTGAGTGTCACCGACAACTTTTTCGCCATCGGCGGCGACTCGATCCTGAGCCTGCAAGTGGTGGCCCAGGCCCACGAGCAAGGCATCGCGCTTTCGGCCAAGCAAGTCTTCGAACGCCAGACCATCGCGGCCATGGCCGAGGTCGCGCAACCGCTGGCACCGAGCGCCGCCGAGCCGCAAGCCGACAGCACCGAGTTCAGCGCCTCGGGCCTGTCCGATGACGAAATGCAAGCGCTGATGGCCGAACTGGACGAGGCCGACCTGTGAGCGGCTCGTCCCGTCGCCCCGCCATCACCGTTGCCCCTTTTACGCAGGACGCTTTCAATGACCACCGAAAAAACCACCGGTAACCCGATCGAAGACATTTACCCGCTGTCGCCGCTGCAACAAGGGATGCTGTTCCACTCCCTGCTGCACGAAGACTCCGGTGTGTACCTGATGCAGGATCGCTACCGCATCGGCGGGGCTATCGATGAAGGGGCGTTCCTCGAATCGTGGCGCCAGGTGGTGGCGTTGCACCCTTCCCTGCGCGCCAGTTTCCAATGGAAAAGCCAGAAGCAACCGGTGCAGGTGATCCATCGCCAGGTCAAGGTACCGCTGGACACCCTCGACCTGCGTGGGCTCGCCCCCCATGAGCAGGAAGCGCGAATCCGCACGCTGCTGGAAGACGAGCAGAAAGTCGGCTTCAACCTGTCGAAGCCACCGCTGATTCGCTTCCGGCTGGTCCGCCTGGGCGATGAGTCCTACGAATTCATTCGCAGCTTCCACCACATCCTGATGGACGCCTGGTGCATTTCCCTGGTGACCGTGGACTTCCTCAAAGTCTACGAAGCACTGTGCAACGACCGCACGCCAGAGCTGAAAAGCCCGCGGCCGTTTCGCGATTACATCCAGTGGCTGCAACACCAGGACGCGAGCGAGGCCGAGCAGTTCTGGCGCGGCCAGCTGCAAGGTCTCAATGCCCCCACGCCGCTGACCGTGGACAACGGCGTGACCCGCGACCGCTACACCGATGCGGTGCTGGTGGACGACCAACTGATTCACCTCGACGAACAGGAAACCCAGGCACTGGCGGCGTTCTGCCGCAGTCGCCGGATCACCCCGAACACGTTCTTCCAGGGCGTCTGGTCGCTGCTGCTATCACGCTACAGCGGGCAACAGGACGTGGTCTTCGGCGTCACCGTGGCCGGGCGCCCGGCCGACCTGACCGGTGTCGCGGAAATGATCGGCCTGTTCATCAACACCTTGCCGCTGCGGGTTTCGGTGGACCCGAGCGCCTCGCTCGGCAGTTGGCTGGGCGACTTGCAAAAGCTCAACGTCGACATGCGCGACTTCGAACACACGCCCTTGACCGACATCCAGGGCTGGAGCGATTTCCCCCGGGGCGAGACCCTGTTCGACAGCATCCTGGTATTTGAAAACGCACCCATCGACGAACAGATCCTCGAAGGCGGCTTCCAGTTCAGCCTCGAAGGCATGGACCACAGCGTGCACACCCACTACGGCTTGACCGTGGTGATCCTGCCGGGCGAACAGCTGGGCATCCGCGTCTCCTATGACCGCGAACGTTTCGAAGCCGCCACCGTGCAACGCCTGCTGGGCCACATCGCCAGCCTGGTGCGCAACATGCTCGCCGCACCCGAGGCGCCGTTGGCCAGCTTTGAGCTGCTGGCCGCCGACGAACGTCAGCAGTTGCTGGGCGAGTGGGCGCTCAACCCCCACGATTTTCCGCTGGAGCAAAGCTACGCCGAGCTGTTTGCCGCCCAGGTCGCTCAGCGCGGCGAACAGATCGCCGCGACCTGCGACGGGGAGTCGCTGACCTACGCCGAGCTGGACCTGCGCTCCACGCGCCTGGCCCACGCCCTGCGCGAGGCCGGCGCTGCTGAAGACCAACTGGTCGCGCTGGTAGCCCCCCGTGGTCTGGCGCTGTTGAGCATGATGCTGGCGGTGTTCAAGGCCGGTGCGGCGATGCTGCCCCTTGAGGTCAATCACCCGCCCGAGCGCCTGCGGGAAATCCTCGGGCTGTCCCGCGCCCCGCTCCTGGTCGCCAGCGAAGCCTACAGCGGCCTGCTCGATCAACTGCTCAGCGGCCTCGACCAGGCACCCGAGGCGCTGTTCGCCGAAGCCTGCTGGACGTCCGGCAACGACGCGCCACTGCCGGTGCTCGCCAGCCCCGACAGCCTGGCCTACGTGCTGTTCACCTCGGGTTCGACCGGTACGCCCAAGGGCGTGATGATCGAACAGCGCGGCATGCTCAACAACATCTTCGGCAAAGTACCGGCCCTGGGGCTCAGCGCCGCCGACCGGATTCCCCAGACTGCCTCGGTGGCGTTCGACATTTCGGTGTGGCAGTTCCTTGCCGCACCGGTGCTCGGTGCCACCGTGCACATCCTTGCGGATGAAGTTGCCCACGACCCGCAACGCCTGTTGCAGGTGCTCGCCAGCGAGCGCCTGAACGTGCTGGAAATCGTCCCGAGCCTGATGCGCACCTTGCTCGCGCTGTGCCCGTGCGACTTGCAACTGCCGGACCTGCGCTGGGTGTTGCCTACCGGCGAAGCCCTGCCGCCGACCGTGGCCCGCGACTGGTTCGCACGGTTCCCCGACATTGCCCTGATGAACGCCTACGGGCCGGCCGAGTGCGCCGACGACGTGGCCTTCCAGCCGATCCTCAAAGCACCGGGGGCCGAGGTCAGCCACATGCCCATCGGCCAGCCGACCGCCAACAACCGCCTGTATGTGCTGGACGAATCCCTGCGCCCGGTGCCGGTGGGCGTGGCCGGGGAAATCTGTGTCGGCGGCGTCGGCGTTGGCCGCGGTTACCTGCACGACCCGCAGCGCACCGTTGAAGCCTTTATCGACCACCCTCAACTCGAAGGTCGCCTGTACCGCACCGGTGACCTGGGACGCTGGCGTGCAGACGGGGTGATCGAATACCTCGGCCGCCGCGACCAGCAGGTCAAACTGCGCGGGCACCGGATCGAACTGACGGAAATCGAACACCGTCTCGCCCAGCACCCCAACGTACGCGAAGCCGCCGTCCTGCTGCGGGAAAACACCGTCGGCGAAGCCTGGCTGGTGGCGTACTGGTCGGCCCATGACGAAACCCTGGGCAGCGACGGCCTGAGCGAACACCTGCGCACGCAACTGCCGCCGTACATGGTGCCGGCGGCGTTCGTCTGCCTGGACAAACTGCCCCTGAACAACAACGGCAAGGTCGATCGCAAGGCCCTGGCCGCCCGGGAATTGGACTGGCAGGCCGACACCCAGCAAAGCATCGCCCCGCGCAACGCGCTGGAAACCACCGTCGCGTCGATCTGGGCCGAGGTCCTGGGGCGCGACACGGTGGGCGTGGAAGACAACTTTTTCACCCTCGGCGGACACTCGCTGCTGGCGACCCAGATCGTTGCCCGCCTGCGCACTCAGTTCAAGCTCGACCTGCCGTTGCGGGTGCTGTTCGAACAGCCGACCGTGGCCTTGCTGGCCGTGGCCATCGCCGCCCGCCAGGCCGAGGCCGCCGCGCCGCAAGCCAGCGCGATCAGCGTGCCCAAGGCCCAGCCACGCCCGACGCTGCTACCGCTGTCGTTCTCGCAACAACGCTTGTGGTTCATCGAGCAACTGACGCCGGGCACCACCCTGTTCAACATCCCGTTCGCCCTGCACCTCAAGGGTGAACTCAATGTCGAGGCGCTGCACGCCAGCCTGAACGACCTGCTGCTGCGCCACGAAATCCTGCGCACCGGCATCCACAGCACCGACGGCGTGCCGTGCCAGCGCATCAGCCCAGCGCTGGACATCGCGCTGCCCTTCGAAGACTTGTCGGGGCTGACCACCACCGCTCGCGCCGGCGCGCAGTTCAATGCCCTGCAAGACACCTTCGAGCTGCCGTTCGACCTGACCTGCCCACCGCTGCTGCGTGCGCGCTTGCTACGCCTGGCGCCGGGCGAGCACGTGCTCGGCATCGCCCTGCATCACCTGGTCTCGGACGCCTGGTCGGCCACCATCGCCCTGCGCGAACTGGCCCTGGGTTATGAAGCCCGTTGCAACGGCGCCCCTGCCAAACTGCCGGCCCTGCCGCTGCAATACGCCGACTTCGCCCTCTGGCAGCGCGAACACCTGCAAGGCGCCGAACTCAAGCGCCAACTCGACTACTGGACCACCACCCTCGACCGGCGCGACAGCGACGCCAGCCCGCTGCTGGCCTTGCCCACCGATCATCCACGGCCGTCGGTGCAAAGCTACCGCGCCGGGATCGTGCAGCGTGAACTCAGCGCCGACCTCAGCGCCCGGGTACAGGCCTTTGCCAGTCGCCTCGGCACCACGCCGTTCACCGTCCTGTTCGCCGGTTTCGCCGTGCTGATGCACCGTTTGAGCGGCGATGCCACGGTGCTGGTCGGCACCCCGGTCACCCACCGTGAACAGCCGGGCACTGAAGGCCTGCTGGGCATCCTGCTGAACAACCTGGCGATCCGCGCGGACTTCGAGCCGCAAGCCGGTTTCACTGCCCTGGTCAAACAGGTGGCCGAACGTCTGCGCAGTGGCCTGCTGCACCAGGACCTGCCCTTCGAGCAACTGGTGGACAGCCTGCAACTGCCACGCAGCCTCAGCCATGCGCCGCTGTACCAGGTGATGGTCGCCCAGCAACTGGCCATGGAGTCACGGTTGCGCTTCCCCGGGCTGGCATTCGAAGCGCTGGACACGCCGCTGCGACATTCCGAATGCGACTTGGACCTGCACGTGCTGTGCCCGGCCAATGCGCCGATCCAGCTGGAGTTGATGTTCGCCCTCGATCTGTTCGTCGCCGACAGCGCCCGCCAGACCCTGGCGCGCCTGGAACATCTGCTCGAACACATGCTCGCCGAGCCCCAACGCCCGGTCGCCGCCTTGCCGTTGCTGATGGACGCCGAATGGCAACGCACCGTGGTCGAGTGGAACCGCACCGAGATGGCGGTGCCAACGCACCTGACCTTCGCCCAGTTGTTCGAACAACAGGCCGAACGCACCCCGGAGCGTGACGCCCTGTGCTTCGAAGGCCGCAGCCTGAGCTACGGCGAACTCAACCGGCGCGCCAACCAGGTGGCGCATTACCTGCGCAGCCGGGGCGTCGGCGCCAACAGCCCGGTGGCGCTGTGTGTCGAGCGCTCGCTGGAACTGCTGGTCGGCCTGCTGGGCATTCTCAAGTCCGGTGGCGCCTATGTGCCGCTGGACCCGACCTACCCGGTGGATCGCCTGGCGTACATGCTCGAAGACGCGCAACCGGCACTGTTGCTCGGCCAGCAAGGCCTGTTGGAACAGTTGGGCGCCGAACTGCCGCGCTTGCGCCTGGACAGCGACGCAGCCCTGTTCGCCAACCAGCCGTACAGCAACCCTGCCCCGCTCGCCGGGCCGCAAGACCTGGCCTACATCATGTACACCTCCGGTTCGACCGGTAAGCCCAAGGGCACCCTGGTGACCAACGGTTCGGTGGTCAACCTGGCCTGGGCGCGTATCCATGGCTTGTATCGCCGCTACACCGACCAGCCGATGCGCACCAGCTTCAACTACTCGTTCGCCTTCGACAGTTCGGTGGCCGAGCTGATCCTGTTGCTCGACGGCCACAGCCTGTACCTGACCCCGGAAGACGTGCGTTACGACCCTGAGGCCCTGGCCGGATTCTTCCGCGACACCCGCCTGGACGCCTTCGAATGCACCCCGGCACAGCTCAAGGCCCTGCTCGAAAGCGACGGTGTTCGGCGTGGCGAGGTGTACCTGCCGCGCTTCGTGCTGTTCGGTGGCGATGCGGTGGACGCACAACTGTGGCAACGCCTGCCGTCGATTGTCGGCAGCCGCTTCTTCAACACCTACGGCCCAACCGAATGCACGGTGGATGCCACTGGTTGCGCGGTGGATGACTTCCCGCTGCGGCCAATCATCGGCCGGCCCATCGCCAACGTGCGCACCTACGTGCTCGATGCCTTCCTCAACCCGATGCCGGTAGGCGTCCCGGGGGAACTGCACATCGGCGGTGCCGGCGTGACCCTGGGCTACCTCAACCGCGCCGAGCAGACCGCGAAGGTGTTCATCGAAGACCCGTTCTCCACCGTGGCCGGGGCACGGATGTACAAGTCCGGTGACCTGGTGCGCTGGTTGCCCGACGGCCAGCTCGAATACCTGGGACGCATGGATCATCAAGTGAAGATCCGTGGTTTCCGTGTCGAGCTGGGGGAAATAGAAACCTTGATCGGCGCCCAACCGGGCGTGCGCCAGGCCGTGGTGCTGGCCCGTGAAGACGTGCCCGGCGACAAGCGCCTGGTCGCCTATGTGACGTGCGACCAGCAGGCCGACATCCATGCCTGGCGCAAAGCCATTGGCGCCGCCCTGCCCGACTACATGGTGCCCTCGGCATTCGTACTGCTCGATGAACTGCCGCTGACTGACAACGGCAAACTCAACCGCAAGGCCTTGCCGGCCCCGGACATCCAAGCCGCGCCAGACGCCCTCGATCCGCCCCGCAGCGCCGCCGAACAGCAACTGGCTGCCCTGTGGGCCGAGTTGCTGAAGGTGCCGTCTTCGCAGATCGGCCGTGACAGCCATTTCTTCTACCTCGGCGGCCACTCGCTGCTGGCGGCGACATTGTTTGCCCGCCTGCGCCAACAGTTCGCCAGCGTGCCGCCGTTGCGGGCGGTGTTCGAACACCCGACCCTCGACGCCTTGGCCGCGCTGCTGGGCGATCCCCGGCAAGCCCCGGCGGCGACCTTTGTCCCGGCACCGCGTCCGGCGCGCCTGCCGCTGTCGTTCGAACAGCAACGCTTGTGGTTCCTTGAACAACTGAGCACCGGCGGTGGCGAGTACAACGTGGTCAGCGCCGTGCAACTGGACGGCGAACTCAACGTCCAGGCCCTGCACACGGCCTTGAACAGCGTGGTCCAGCGCCACGAGATCCTGCGCAGCCGCATCGTGCGCGATAGCGACGGCGAGTTGGCGCTGGTGATCGAACCGCAGGTCGATATCAGCGTGCAAGTGACGGCACTGCACGCGACCAGCGACGAGCAATGGCAGCAACTGACCGACGCGGCGATCCACGCAGAAACCGGCCGCCGCTTCGACCTCGCCGCCGAAGTGCCGGTCCGTGCCACGCTATTGCAACGCAGCGGCGCTGCACAGTCGCTGCTGTTGCTCAACGTGCACCACTGCGCCACCGACGACGCCTCCAGCCAGAACCTGCTGGATGAACTGCGACAGTGCTACACCGCCCAGTGCCAGGGCGCCCCGGCAGCACTGCCAGGGCTGGCGCTGCAATACCCCGAGTACGCCCTCTGGCAGCGCGAACCCGGTCAACAGACCGCGTTCAGCAGCCAACTGGAATACTGGCGCAACCAACTGGAGGACGGCGACTACCTGCTGGACCTGCCAACCGAACAGGGCCGGCCAACCCAGCTCGCCCCGGCGGCCGGCGCGGTCCAACTGCAATTGCCGCCCGTCCTGGTGGAACGCCTGCGACAGTTCGCCCAGCACCGCGGCGCCACCCTGTACATGCTCATGCTCGGCGCCGCGCAATTGCTGTTGGGCCGCTACGCCAACCAGCGCGATGTACGGGTTGGCAGCCCGGTGGCCCAGCGTCCATTCGCCGAGCTGCAGCCGCTGATCGGCTGCTTCGTCAACACCGTGGTCATGCGTGCCGACCTCGATCCGGCGCTGGACTTCGAAGGTTTGCTCGACCAGGTGCGCAACCGTGTGCTGGATGCCCAGCAGCATCAGGACGTGCCCTTCGACCAGGTTGTCGAGCATTTGAAGCCTTCGCGCAGCCTCGGCCAGACGCCGCTGTTCCAAGTGTTGTTCGCCATGCAGAACGCCGACTCGTCGAGCCAGCCATGGCCGCAGTTGCGGGTCAGCGAACGCGCCGTGACCGCCCAGGCCACCAAGTACGACCTGAACTGGGAAGTGCATGACGGCGAGGTGCTGTCGGTGTTGCTGGAGTACCGCGCCGCGCTGTTCAGCGAAACCACGGCCCGGCGTTGGCTGGAACAATGGCAACAACTGCTGGAGGCGATGCTCGAAGCGCCACGGACCCGCCTCGGCGATTGGACACCGCTGCCGGCGGCAGAGCGTCACCGCCAACTGATCGAGTGGAACGCCACCGACCGCCACTACAGCGGCCCGACCAACCTGCACACCGCCCTGAGCCAACAAGCAGCCCTGAGCCCCAACGCACCTGCGCTGGTGTTCGAAGGCCAGCGCCTGAGTTATGCCGAGCTGGACCAGCGGGCGCAAGCCGTCGCCCGTGCCCTGCGCGCAACCGGTATAGGCACCGACAGCATCGTGCCGCTGTGCATGGAGCGCTCGGTGGAGATGGTCGTGGCCTTGCTCGGCATCGTCCATGCCGGCGCCGCGTGGCTGCCGCTGGATCCCGAACTGCCTGCCGCGCGCCTGGCGTTCCTGATCGAAGACGCCGACGCCCGGGTCACCTTGACCCAGGCGCAGTGGCTGTCGCGCCTGCCCGCCGAACATGACGCCTGGACGCTGGATGCGTTGCCAATCGCTGAAGTCGCAGAGCCGATCAGCGTCGACGCCAACGACCTGGCCTACGTGCTCTACACCTCCGGTTCCACCGGCCAACCCAAGGGCGTGATGAACGAACACGGCGCCTTGATGAACCGTCTGTACTGGATGCAGGACGCCTTCCCGATCGGCCCGAACGACCGTGTTCTGCAGAAAACCCCGTACAGCTTCGACGTGTCGGTGTGGGAGTTCTTCTGGCCGCTGATCACTGGCGCGACCCTGGTGGTTGCCCGTCCGGACGGTCATCGCGACCCGGCCTACCTCAGCCGGTTGATCCAGCAGGAACGGGTCACGACCTTGCACTTCGTACCGTCGATGCTGCGGGCCTTTGTCGAAGAGCCGAGCCTGGTCAACTGCCAGAGCCTGCGCCAGGTGTTCGCCAGTGGCGAAGCCCTGCCGGTGGACCTGGTCCGGCGCTTCATGGGTCAACACCCGGCGGCGCTGGTCAACCTGTACGGCCCGACCGAAGCGGCCATCGACGTCTCGGTCTGGCGTTGCTCGGCGGACGATGCAATCGTGCCGATCGGCAAACCCATCGCCAACCTGCGTTTGTACATCCTCGACGAAGCCCTGCAACCGCTACCGATTGGCAGCATCGGCGAGCTGTACATCGGCGGCGTCGGTGTGGCCCGGGGTTACCTGAAACGCCCGGACCTGACCGAGGAACGCTTCCTCGCCAGCCCGTTCGTGGCCGGTGATCGCCTGTACCGCACCGGCGACCGTTGCCGCTTCCTGGCCGATGGCAACATCGAGTACCTGGGGCGTCTCGACCATCAGGTGAAACTGCGCGGTCAACGCATCGAGCTGGGGGAAATCGACGCTGCGCTGCTGGCACTGGCCGGTGTTCGCGACGCCGCCACCTTGTTGCTGGACCAGCGTCTGGTGAGTTTCTGGTGCGGTGACGCCGATGAGGTCACCCTGCGTGCCGACCTGAGTGACAGCCTGCCCGCGCACATGCAGCCAAGCCTGTTCGTGCAGCTCGATAACCTGCCGCTCAACAGCAACGGCAAGCTCGACCGCAAGGCATTGGCCGCCACGCCGCTGCCACAAAGCCAAAGCGAGCAGCCGCGCACCGCGCCGCGCACGGTCACTGAAACCGTGCTCTGCGAACTGTTCAGCGAAGTGCTGGGTGGTGCGGAAGTCGGCATCGAAGACAACTTTTTCCAACTCGGCGGCCATTCCTTGCTGGCAACCCGCCTGGTCAGCCGGGTCCGTGAGCGCCTCGGGGTTTCCCTGCCCTTGCCGCTGGTGTTCGCCCAACCGACGGTCGCGGCCCTGGCCGAGCATCTGCGCGCGGCCATGCCCGGTGAGTCGATCAGCGCACAACCGCGCCCGGCGCAATTGCCCCTGGGCCTGGCTCAACGCCGGTTCTGGATGCTCAGCCGCCTGGTACCGGAGTCCCGCGAGTACCACATGCCATTCGCCCTGACCTTGCGCGGCGAGTTGCAGGTCGAGGTCTTGCGCGAGGCCTTTGCGCAGGTCAGCCAGCGCCACCTGGTGCTGCGCAGCCGTATCGTCGAAGTCGACGGCGAGCCGCAATTGCTGATCGACGACCACGGCCCGGCGCTCGCGGTCACTGGCGTTGCAATCCAGGACTGGGCAGCGACCTGTGCCAATGCCCAGAACGCACTGATGACGCCGTTCGACCTGGCCGCCGCGGCGCCTTGGCGGGCGCACCTGCTGCAACGCCAAGGCAGTGACGAGAACCTGTTGCTGGTATGCCTGCATCACAGCGCCACCGACGGCTGGGCCATGCAGTTGCTCATCGACGAACTGACCCAGGCCTACGCCGCCGGCCTGAACGGGCAGTCGCCCGCCTGGGCTCCGCTGGAAATCGACTACGTCGATTTCGCCCTGTGGCAACAGCACCCGGACACCCAGGCCCGGCGCAATGACAGCCTGGACTACTGGAAAAACCACCTGGGCCAGGACGACTACCAGCTCGACCTGCCCATCGACCATCCACGCGGCGCCGAAGCGGATCGCCGCGCCCGGCAACTCACCGTGCGCCTCGGAACCCAGCGCGCCGAAGCCGTCCGGCAGTTCGCCCGTCAGCGCGGCACGACCACCTACGTGGTGCTGGCCACGGCCCTGAGCGCGCTGCTGGCCCGCTACAGCGGTCAGCGGGAGATTCGTCTCGGCACCCCGGCGGACCAGCGTGACCATGGGCAAACCCAGACGTTGCTGGCCTGCCTGGTCAATACCCTGGTGATCCGCAGCGACGTCGACCAACGGGCCCCGGCCGAGCAACTGCTGGCCAGCCTCGAGGCCGACCTGCGTGCAGCCCAAGCCCATGCTGACCTGCCCTTCGCCACCCTGGTCGGTGCCATTGCGCAGAACCGCGACTTGAACCGCACGCCGCTGTTCCAAGTGCTGTTCTCCCTCAACTATGGCCGCATCGACAGCAGCCAATGGCCGGGGCTGAACGTCGAAGAACAGATGCTGCCGGTGATCGACGCCAAGTTTGAACAGAGCTGGGAAGTCCAGGACGACGGCAGCGACATGACGCTGGCGCTGGAATACCAATCGGCCTTGTACGACGAAGCGACGATGCAACGCTGGAGCGCGCAGTGGTGCGCGCTGCTTGACGCCTTGGTGGCCACTCCTGGACGTACCCTGGTCGAACTGTTCCCGCAACAGCAGGATCAGCAGCAACTGGACCGCTGGAACGCCACCGAGCGCCACTACAGCGGCCCGACCAACCTGCACACCGCCCTGAGCCAACAAGCAGCCCTGAGCCCCAACGCACCTGCGCTGGTGTTCGAAGGCCAGCGCCTGAGCTATGCCGAGCTGGACCAGCGGGCGCAAACCGTTGCCCGCGCCCTGCGCGCCGCTGGCGTGGGCACCGACAGCATCGTGCCGGTGTGCATGGAGCGTTCGGTGGAGATGGTCGTGGCCTTGCTCGGCATCGTCCATGCCGGCGCCGCGTGGTTGCCGCTGGACCCGGAGTTGCCTGCCGCGCGCCTGGCGTTCCTGATCGAAGACGCCGATGCCAAGGTCACCTTGACCCAAGCGCAGTGGCTGTCGCGCCTGCCGGCCGGGCATCAGGCCTGGACCCTCGACGCCCTGCCCCAAGCCCCAGCGTTCGAACCTATCACTGTCGAGGCCCACGACCTGGCCTATGTGCTCTACACCTCCGGTTCCACCGGCCAACCCAAAGGCGTGATGAACGAACACGGCGCCTTGATGAACCGTCTGTACTGGATGCAGGACGCCTTCCCGATTGGCCCGAACGACCGTGTTCTGCAGAAAACCCCGTACAGCTTCGACGTGTCGGTGTGGGAGTTCTTCTGGCCGCTGATCACTGGCGCGACCCTGGTGGTTGCCCGCCCGGACGGTCATCGCGACCCGGCCTATCTCAGCCAGTTGATCCAGCAGGAGCGGATCACGACCTTGCACTTCGTCCCGTCGATGCTGCGTGCCTTTGTCGAGGAACCGAGCCTGGTCAACTGCCAGAGCCTGCGCCAGGTGTTCGCCAGTGGCGAAGCCCTGCCGGTGGACCTGGTCCGGCGCTTCATGGGCCAGCACCCGGCAGCGCTGGTCAACCTGTATGGCCCGACCGAAGCGGCCATCGACGTCTCGGTCTGGCGCTGCTCGGCGGACGATGCAATCGTGCCGATCGGCAAGCCCATCGCCAACCTGCGCTTGTACATCCTCGACGAAGTCCTGCAACCGCTACCGATTGGCAGCATCGGCGAGCTGTACATCGGCGGCGTCGGTGTGGCCCGGGGTTACCTGAAACGCCCGGACCTGACCGAGGAACGCTTCCTCGCCAGCCCGTTCGTGGCCGGTGATCGCCTGTACCGCACCGGCGACCGTTGCCGCTTCCTGGCCGATGGCAACATCGAGTACCTGGGGCGTCTCGACCATCAGGTGAAGTTGCGCGGCCAGCGCATCGAGTTGGGGGAAATCGACTCAGCCCTGCTGAACCTGCCGGCCATCACCGGTGCCTGCACCCTGGTCATCGACAACCGCCTGGTGGCGTTCTACAGCAGTAGCGCCGCGCAACCGGACCTCGACACCCAGCTCGCGGCCGAGCTGCCGGCCTACATGGTGCCGGCGGTATGGGTGCAGATCCCGGCCCTGCCCCTGAGCACCAACGGCAAGATCGACCGCAAGGCCCTCGCCGCCCTGCCCTTGCCGAACACCCAGAAGGACTACGCGGCACCGCGCAACGATCTGGAACGCCTGCTCTGCCAGTTGTTCGGCGAGCTGCTCGGCGACACCTTGACCGGTGGCCGTGAAGTCGGCACCTCGGACAGTTTCTTCGCCCTGGGCGGTGACTCGATCCTCGGCCTGAAACTGATCTCGCGCTTGCGTGAACAGGGCTATTCGCTCACCCCACGGGACTTGTTCCGTTCGCCAACCCCAGCGGCCCTGGCCCACGTGACCACGGCGTTGCTGACCCAGGCCGAACAAGGTGACGTGACCGGGCCGATGCCGCTGATGCCATTGCACCAGTGGTTCTTCGACCAGCAGCAGGTCCAGGTCGCGCACTGGAACCAATCGGTACTGGCCGACAGCGACCGTCGCCTGGTGCCGGCCATCGTCCAAGCCACGCTGGATCGACTGGTCGCCCACCACGACGCCCTGCGCTTGCGTTTCACCGACGTCGACGGCCAATGGCAGGCGCACATCGCACCAGTGGCTGCGGCCCAACTGACCTGCTGCGAACGCCCGGAACAACTGCTGCAAGTTGCCCAAAGCCTGGACCTGCAACACGGCCCGCTGTTTGCCGCGGCGCTGCTGGAAGGTACCCCGCAGCGCCTATACCTGGTGGCCCATCACCTGGTGGTGGACGCAGTTTCCTGGACGCCGCTGCTGGAAGACTTCCAGCAGTTGTACCCGGCACTGGAGCGTGGCGAGAGCCCGACGTTGCCGGCGAAAACCACCACGTATCGTCAATGGAGCGAGCACCTGCAAGCCCATGCCGCCAAGGTCGCCGCCGAGCATCGCTACTGGAGTGCCCAGATCGGCGCTAACCAGCCGCCCATGGCCGCGGTCGCCGAACGCCAGACCCTGTCGGCCCGCTGGGACGCCAGCCGCACGCACCAATGGCTGACCGAATCCCATGCGGCTTACCGCACGCAACCGGAAGAACTGCTGATCGCCGCCCTCGCCGCGACCCTGGCCGAGGCCGAACAGCGCAGCGACATCGTGGTGGACCTGGAGCGCCACGGGCGTGACGCACCGTTTGCCGGGCTGGACGTCGGCCGCACCGTCGGCTGGTTCACCACCCTCTACCCACTGCGCGTGAATGCCAGCGGCGCCGCGGGCGATCAAGTGCGCAACGCCAAGCAAGCCTTGCGTGACGTACCTGGCCTGGGCCTCGGCTACGGCTTGCTGCGCCAGCGCGGCGAGTTGCCGGCCAGCCACGGTGATGTGCTGTTCAACTACCTGGGGCATGAGCAAACGCCAGAGGGCTGGTTGCGCGCCAGCAGCCTGACCCCGCCGCCGGACGTGGCCCCGGTGAACCGAGTGACCCACGCCCGTGAAGTGGTGGCCTGGCTGGAGGACGGCGTGTTGCGTGTCGAATGGCACAGCGTCACGCCAAATGCCGACAGCCGCTTGCCCGCTCGTCTGCTGGAACGTTTGCAGGCACTGGTCGAACACTGCCTCGACCCGCAGGCCGGTTCGCTGATGCCCGCGGACTTCCCGCTGGCCAAGGCGCTGAACCAGAAATCCCTGGACAAGCTGCTGGGCAAGCTCAAGACCAAACCCAATTCCCAAAACTAGCGAGCGATGCGGCGCCGCAGGTCTCAGACCGACCGACGCGGCGCCTTGATCGACTCACTTGAGTTTTCAAGACTTTGAAATGGACCAAGCAAGCATGAACAACATCGAAGACATCTACTCCCTTTCGCCGACCCAGCACGGCCTGTTGTTCCACAGCGTCTATGAACCGGATTCGCGGGTTTATTACCAGCAATTGAGCCTGGACATGAACGGCCCGCTGCAACTGAACGCGTTTCGCGCTGCCTGGCAGGCGCTGATGCAGCGCCACGCGGTGCTGCGCAGTGCGTTTCTCTGGGAAGAACTGGACGATGCCTATCAGGTGGTGCAACAGGAAGTCGCCCTGCCCCTGACCGAACTGGACTGGCAAGACCGCGCCGAGCCACAGGCCGCGCTGGAGCAGTTGGCACTGGAGCAGCGGGCGCAACCCCTGGAGCTGAATGACTCGCCGCTGATGCGCGTGTGCCTGGTGCGCCTGGCCCCCGAGCGCTGGCACCTGATCTGGACCTTCCATCACATCCTCATGGACGGCTGGAGCGTCGGCATCGCCGTCCAGGAGTGGCTGGCGCTGTACTACGAACAAGCCCATGGCCGCCCCGCCGACCTCGCGCCGACCCGCCCTTATCGGGACTACATCGCCTGGCTGGCGGAACAGGACATGGTCGCCACCGAAGGCTTCTGGCGCGAGCAGTTGCAGGACGTCAGCGAGCCGACCCCGCTGCCCACCTTCGCCGTACGCCAGGCGGCACCGGCAGGAGCGCCGTTCGCCGAACGGGAAAGTCTGCTGGCGGCCAGCGAAACCGAGCAACTGGCGCACTTCGCCCGCCAGAACGATCTGACCATCAATACGCTGATCCAGGGCGCCTGGGCACTGCTGCTGGGCCAACACGCCGGGCGTGACGACGTGGTCTATGGCGTCACCGTCGCCGGACGTCCGGAGAGCCTGGCGGCAGTGGACAGCACCGTCGGGCTGTTCATCAATACATTGCCGCTGCGTGTGCAATGGGCTGACGAGCCGACGCTGGTGACCTGGCTGCAACACTTGCAGCAAGCCAACAGCGATCTGCGTCACCACGCCTACCTGCCGCTGGGCAAGCTCAAGTCGATGACGCGCATCGCTGCTGAACAGGCGCTGTTCGACTCGATCCTGGTGTTCGAGAACTTCCCGGTCACCGACGCGCTCAACCAGGACACCGGCGGCTTGAGCTTCAGTGCCCCGAGCAGCGACCGGCAGGTCGACGGCATTACCCTCACCCAAGGCCGCAACCACTTCCCGCTGTCGCTGATCGTGGTGCCGGACAAACAATTGCACTACCTGATCAGCTACGACCGCAGTCGCTTCAGCGATGCCGAGGTCGCGGTGTTGTCGGCACAATTGCGCGCCATCCTGTTGGCGATGACGGCGCAAGCGCAGTGCCGGGTCAGCGAGCTTGAATGGCTGAGCCCTGAAGAACGCCAGCAACTGCTCGTGCAGGGTCGCGGCGTGCAACTGCCGGTGCCTGAGGCGTGCCTGCACCAGCGCTTCGAACAACAGGTGGCCGCTCACCCGGAACACCTGGCGGTCCGCGACCGTCAGGTCGCCCTGACCTACCGTGAACTGGACCAGCAGGCCAACCGCCTCAGCCAGTATTTGCGCGCCCAGGGCATCGACCACGACAGCGTCGTGGCACTGGCCCTGGAACGCAGCGCCGAGTTCGTGATTGCCCTGCTGGCCACCCTCAAGGCCGGCGCCGCCTATCTGCCGCTGGACCTCAAGCAGCCCGCCGGGCGCCTGGCCGATGTGCTGGTGGACAGCCGCGCCGCACTGCTGATCGGCGCGTCCGCCTCGCCCCTGCTCAAGGGCCTGGCCGAGCACACGCCGACGCTGTGGCTGGCGGAACAGGCCGAGACCATCGCCTCCCAGCCAGACATGCCCCCGACCGTGGCCCACAGCCCGACTGACGCCGCCTACGTGATCTACACCTCGGGCTCCACCGGCACCCCCAAGGGTGTGGTGGTCGAGCACCAGTCCATCGTCGACTACCTGACGGCGGTGCACGCAGTACTCAATCCACCGCTGGCGGCCCGTTACGGCTTGCTGTCGAGCATTGCCGCCGACCTCGGCCACACCCAGCTGTTCGGCGCCCTGTGCAGCGGCGCCAGCCTGTTGCTGGTGGATGAAGACAGCGGTTTCAGCCCCCTGGCGCTGGCCGAACTCTTCGAGCAACACCCGGTGGATGTGCTGAAGATCACCCCAAGCCACCTGGCCGGTCTGTTGCAGGCGCTTCCCGACGCCCGCCTGTTGCCGCGCGCCCTGCTGGTCTTCGGTGGCGACGCCCTCGGCCCGGCGCTGCTGGAGCAGGTCAACCGCCTGGCCCCAGGGCTCAGGGTGTTCAACCACTATGGGCCGAGTGAAGCGACAGTCGGGGCGATTGCCACCGAACTGCCGGCAGGCCTGCACAGCATCGCCCTCGGCCGGCCGCTGCCGAACCGCCGATTGCAAGTGGTGGATGCCAACGGTCGGCTGGTGCCCACCGGGGTGTCCGGTGAGCTGCTGATCAACGGCGCCCTGGCCCGGGGTTACCTGCACCGCCCGGACCTGACCGCCGAGCGCTTCCACCTCGACGCGGATCAACAACGCTGGTACCGCACGGGCGACCGCGTGCGCTGGCAAGTGGACGGCCAATTGGCGTTCCTCGGTCGGGTCGACAGCCAGGTCAAGATCCGTGGCAACCGCCTGGAGCTGGGCGAAGTAGAGGCGCAGCTCAAACGCCTGTCGCCGCTGATCGAACAGGCGCTGGTCCGCGCTGTGGAACTGGACGGCAGCCTGCGCCTGGTGGCCTACCTGGTCGCCAGCCAGTCGCTGTCCGCCACGAAACTGCGTAACGACCTCGCAGCGCGGGTGCCGGACTACATGGTGCCGGCGCACTTCATCACCCTCGACGAACTGCCCCTGACCCGTAACGGCAAGGTCGATGTCCAGCGCCTGCCGCTCCCGCAAAAGCCCACGGACGACAGCGCCACCCACGTTGCCCCGCGCAATGAAGTCGAAGCGCAACTGGCCGCCATCTGGCAGGAGGTGCTGAAGCTTGAGCGTGTCGGCGTGCATGACAACTTCTTCGCCCTGGGCGGCGACTCGATCATCAACTTGCAGATCATCGCCCGCGCCAACCAGCAAGGGCTGAAACTCACGCCCCGCCAGCTCTTCGAAAACCGCACCATCGCCGACATCGCCCGGGTGCTGGGCGCCGATGCCAGCCAGGGTGTGGCACAAGACATTGCCGATGGCTATGAACTGCCGCTGGCCGCCGGTCAACTGGCGCGCTTGCAACAAGGGCCGTTGCACGCGACTTGGCGTTGCGTGGCGCTGACCCAGGCGATCGACAGCGAGCTGCTGAGCCAGGCCATCGCCGCTTTGCAGCAACACCACCAGGCCTTGCGCCTGGCGCTCAAGGCCCTGCCGGAGGGCGAGTGGCAGCAACGGGTGCTGGTCGCGACCAAGGCCCCGGTCATCACCACCGAAAAACTGGAGACCTGCGCCCCGGCGCAACTGCAAGCCCTGGCCCAGGCCGGTGTCGATGCGCTGGACTTGGACGCCGGCCAAACCCTGCACGCCAGCTTGCTGGAAGTGGGCGGCAAGCACGCCCTGCTGCTGGCCGCTCATCCGCTGTGCCTGGACGAAGCCTCCTGGTCGCTGCTGCTGACTGACCTCAACCTGGCCTTGGCGCAACTGCGTTATCAGCGGCCGGTGCGCCTGTCCTACGCCGGTGGTGACTTCACCCAGTGGACACGGCACCAGCAAGCTCACGCACAGGGCGATGCCCTGGACGACGCCTGGGAGCACTGGCTGCAATACGCCGGTCTGGAACCGCTGCAACTGCCTGACAGCCAGCAGCCGGCCAGCGTGATCGAACAGACCCTGGCGGCCGCCACCTCAGGCGAGCTCAAGCGCCTGGGCGAAGTGCTGCAACTGGACTGGAACAGCCTGTTGGCCGCAGCCGTGGCCGAACAGTACCGTGAACTGTGCGGCAATGGCCTGATCGCGCTGAGCGTGCACGGCGCCCGGCCGAGTGTCGAGCGCTTGCCGGTCGCGGCGCCGATTGCCGTGGCCGACCTCGACCCGGCACGCATCATCGGGCCCTTGGCACTGGCGGTGCCTTATTTCCTTCAGCCCGAAGGCGACAGCCTGCTGCAACGCTTGCAGGCACTGGCCGCGCAGATGCGCGCCTACCCGCAACACGGCGTCGACTATGGCGCCCTGCGCTACCTGTCGGACAACACCTACCTGCAAGAACCGCTGCGTGACCTGCCGACGGCCTCGGTCGCCATTCGCTGGCTGGGCAACCTCGACAGCCATCGCGAAGAGCGCGGCATCCTGGCCCAGGTCGAAGCCGCGAGCCCGTCGGCGGCCTCGCCTTGCCCACTGACCCTGGACGCCTGGTGGCAGGATGACTGCCTGCACCTGCGCAGCCAGGGCACCCTCGCCGCCGACTGGGCACCGCGCCTTGCTCAACGCTTGAGCGAACTCGCCGGACTCGTCGCCACACCGGACCTGCGCCCTGCCAGCCAGGCGTTTCCACTGTGCCACAAGCAAGCGGCGACCCTGGCGGCCGAGCCGCTGGACTGGTTGAACATCGAAGACGTCTACCCGTTGTCGTCGATGCAACAAGGCATGCTCCTGCACACGCTGTTGCAACCCCACAGCGGCATCTACCTGATGCAACAACGCTACAGCTGGGACGGGGTATTGCAACGCCCGGCGATGGAAGCTGCGTGGCAGTTGTTCCTCGAGCGCCATCCGATGATGCGGACCGCCTTCTGGTGGCAGGACGACCATGAGCCGCTGCAATGCGTGTACCGCCAGACCCACCCGGCGTTCGACTGGCAGGACCTGCGTCATCTCGACGAAGAACAGCAGCGCCTGGCCATGGACCAGGCCCTCGAAGCACAACGCCTGCAAGGTTTCGACATGGCCGCTGCGCCACTGACCCACCTACGGGTGTTCCAACTCGACGAGCGACGCTTCGCCGTGGTGCGCAGCTTCCATCACATCCTGACCGACGCCTGGTGCTTCGGCCTGCTGATGGAAGACCTGCTGGCGATCTACCAGGCCATCGTGCGCCAGGAACCTGTGGCCCGTCCGCGCTTGCGCTCGTTCCGCGGCTACATGAGCTGGCTGGAACGCCATGACATGGCCGCCGCACACGCGTTCTGGCAAGCCGAAATGGCCGGTTTCAGCGAGCCGACGCCACTGCATGTGGACAGCCCCGCAGCCGGCCCGGAACAGGCGCCGGAACAGGTCGGCGACTTCGACCAGACCCTGAGCATCGCCCAGACCCAGCGTCTGCAGCAGCTATGCCAGCAATACCAACTGACCCCCAACACCTGGATTCAGGGCGCCTGGGCGCTGTTGCTGTCGCGCTACAGCGGCAACCGCGACGTGCTGTTCGGCGTGACCGTCGCCGGCCGCCCGACTGACCTCGCCGGTGTAGAAGAAATGGTCGGGCTGTTCATCAACAGCTTGCCACTGCGCATCGATGTCGACCCACAAGCGCCAGTGGCCGACTGGTTGCAGGCGCTGCTGTCCCACAACGCGCAATTGCGCGAACACGAAAGCGCGTCGCTGGTGGACATTCAGCGTTGCAGCCAAGTGCCGCGCGGCCAGCAGTTGTTCGACAGCCTGGTGGTGTTCGAGAACGCGCCACTGGATATCAGCAGCGTGCAACTGGATGCCTTCAGCATCGACATCTACGAAGACCGGGTCCACACCAACTTCCCGATGACGGTGGTGTTGTACCCCGGCGACCGCCTGGGCATTCGCTTGTCCTACGACAGCATGCGTTTCAGCACTGACACCGTGCAGCGCATGCTCGGGCACCTGGTGCAGTTGCTTTCGGGCATGCTGGAGGCACCGCAGGCGCCCCTGGGCAGCCTGCACATGCTGCCCGAGGCGGAACGCCGGCAGTTGCAGATCGACTGCAACCGCAGCGACGTCGACTTCCCACTGGAGCGCGGCTATGCGGCGCTGTTCGCTGAACAAGTGCGCAGCCGCCCGCAGCACTTGGCCGCGGTATGCCGGGGACAATCGCTGACCTACGCCGAACTGGATCGCCGCGCCAACGCCATCGCCCATGCGCTGCAAGCCGCCGGGGCCGGCCCGGAAACCCTGGTGGCGCTGTTCGCTGAGCGTGGCCTGGCCTTGCTGACGATGATGATCGCCACGCTCAAGGCCGGCGCCGCGTTCCAGGCGTTGGATATCCAACAGCCTCATGCCCGCCTGGCGGAGCTGCTGGCCCTGGGCGAAGCGCCGCTGTTGCTGGTGTGCGAGCACGCGACCTCGGCACTGGACAACGTCCTGCCGCAGATGCGCCAGCAACCCACCTGCCTGATCGCCCAGGCACTCTGGCAAGGCCGCGAACAGCCGCCGGTCAGCTATGTGCACAACCCGGATCAACTGGCCTACGTGATCTTCACCTCCGGTTCCACCGGCACGCCCAAAGGTGTGATGGTCGAACAACGCGGCATGCTCAACAACATGTTCGGCAAGGTCCCGAGCCTGGGCCTGGGTGAGCACGACCGGATTGCCCAGACGGCTTCGGCGGCGTTCGATATCAGTGTGTGGCAATTCCTCGCCGCACCGCTGTTCGGCGCCACCGTGCACATTCTTCCCGATGCCCAGGCCCACGACCCTGTGGCCTTGCTCGATGCGGTTCAAGAACAGCAACTGACGCTGCTGGAAACCGTACCGGCGCTGATTCGCGGCATGCTCCAGGAAAGCCAGGCGCACCACAGCCTGGCGAGCCTGCGCTGGCTCCTGCCTACCGGTGAGGCATTGCCACCGGCCCTGGCGCGGGACTGGTTCGCACGCTTCCCGGCCATCCCGTTGATGAACGCCTACGGACCCGCCGAATGCTCGGACGACGTCGCCTTCTACCCCATCACCCAAGCCCCGGCCGACGACTGCCTGCACATGCCCATCGGCAAGCCGACCGCCAATAACCAGGTGTTCGTCCTCGACTCGGCGCTGCGCATGGTCCCCATCGGCGTACCCGGCGAGTTGTGCATCGGCGGTGTCGGCGTAGGTCGCGGCTACCTGCGCGACCCGCAACGTACCCGCGAAGCCTTTGTGCCGCACCCGTTCCAGGCCGATGCGCGCCTGTATCGCAGCGGTGACATCGGCCGGATGCGCGCCGACGGCGTGATCGAGTACCTCGGCCGTCGCGACCAGCAAGTGAAGATCCGTGGCCACCGCATTGAACTGGGCGAGATCGAAAACCGCCTGATGCAACACCCGGCGGTGGACAGCGCGGCGGTGCTGGCGCTGCCCGACGCCCGCGGTGCGTTGCAACTGGTGGCTTGGTATGTGCTCGACGAAGCGGTCGACCTGGGCGGTGAGTCCGCGCAACAGGTCTTGAGCGCTTACCTGGGCCAGCAACTGGCAAGCTACATGGTCCCGGCCCGTTGGCTGGCCCTTGCGCAATTGCCGCTGAACGCCAATGGCAAGGTCGACCGCCGCGCCCTCGCCGCCCTGGATGTGCCCCAGGACGAGACAGCGCAGGCGCAAGGCATCGCACCGCGTACGCCAACCGAGACAGTGCTCGCCGAACTCTGGCAGGAAATCCTTGGCCTGGACGATGTCGGTGTGCATGACGACTTCTTCGCCATCGGCGGTCACTCGCTGCTGGCCACCCAGGTGTTGTCGCGGATTCGTCGACGGTTGAACGTGAACCTGCCACTGCGCACGCTGTTCGAGCGCGGCACCCTCGAACAATTGGCCGAAGCGGTCGATCAGCAGCGCAACGCCCAGACCGAAGCCGACAGCGACAGCGAGATGACCCTGGCGCCGCGCAACCAGCCGTTGCCGCTGTCCTACAGCCAGCAACGGTTGTGGTTCCTGGATCGCTTCGAAGGCCCCAGCGCCGCCTACAACATGACCACCACCGTCAGGCTGCGTGGCGCGCTGGACATCGCAGCGCTGCAAGCGGCGTTGCAGGCAGTCTTCGAGCGCCATGAATCCTTGCGCACGGCGTTCCACCTCCACGGCGACCAGCCTTGCCAGGTCATCAGCCCGGCGCCTGTGGTGGACTTGACGCCGACCGAGCTGAGTCACCTCGACAGCAAGCAGCAGGCGCCAACCCTGCAACGCCTGATCTCTGAACAGGCCGCTCGCCCGTTCGATCTGCAACAGGCACCAATGCTGCGCGCCAACCTGCTGCGCCTGGGGGCCGATGATCATGTGCTGCAACTGGTGCTGCATCACATCGCCACCGACGCCTGGTCCATGGGCATCCTGATGCAGGAGCTGATCGTCGGGTACCAGGCCCGTACCAGCGGCTCGACACCGGTGCTGCCGGTGCTGCCGATCCAGTTCGCCGACTATGCCTACTGGCAACGCAGCGAAGCGCAACAGCGCCTGCTGGCAAGGGCCATCGACTATTGGCGCCGCCAGCTCGACGGCGCGCCAACGCTGATCCCGCTGCCGCTTGACCAGCCACGCCCGGCGCGCCCCGACTACCAGGGCGCGGCGCTGGAGCAACGCTTCACCGCGGCCCAGACGCAGGTGCTCAAGGCCTATGCGCAAGCGCAACGGGCGACGCTGTTCATGGTCTTGCTCAATGCCTTCAACAGCCTGTTGCAGCGCGCCACCGGGGCCAACGACTTCATCGTCGGCACCGACCTGGCCAACCGCGAACATCCGGCCCTGGAACACCTCATCGGCTTCTTCGTCAACGTGTTGCCGATCCGTGCCCGCCTGAGCGAGGGCGAAACCTTTGACGTCCGCCTGCAACGCTTGCGCGAGGATTGCCTGTCGGCGTTCCAGCACCAGCAGGTGCCGTTCGACAAACTGGTCGAGGAGTTGCAGCCGCCGCGTACGCCGGGGGTCAACCCACTGGTCCAGGTGCTGTTCGTCATGCAGAACACACCCAGCGGCAATGCCAGCCTGCCGGACCTTGAGGTGGAGCACTTGGTATCGCCCCAGGAAAGCAGCAAGTTCGACCTCGCTGTGTTCGTCGAAGAGGACGAGGAACAAGGCCTGAACGTGCGCTGGGTGTATCGCACCAGCGTGTTGCAGGCGCAGACCGTCCAGCGCCTCGAACAAGGCTTCGAGCACCTGCTGAAGCAGCTCGTCGCGGCCCCGGCGCAGGCGCTGGACCTGTGGTCGTGGCGCCTTGAAGGCAGCAACGCTGGCGCCACGCCTGATTTGCCGCTCGACGACGCCTCGGCCCGTAGCGCGCGCAAGCAGTCGAAACTGAGCAAGCTCAAGCAGACTCGTGCAACCGCCGTGAGCCAGGTGGCCCACGAGCAGGTCCGTGCCCGCACCCTCAACGCCGGGCAGGCCTTGCCATTGGTGATCGAGCCGTTGCTCGGCGACCTGGACCCGGTGCACTGGGCGCTGCAAGCCCGGGAATGGATCAATGCCCAGTTGTTGACCCACGGTGGCCTGCTGTTCCGGGGTTTCAACCTGCCGGACGCTGGCGCTTTCGAACAATTCGCCCAGGCCATCGAACCCGACCTCTACGGGACCTACGGCGACCTGCCGAAAAACACCTCGGGCAAGAACATCTACCACTCCACGCCGTACCCGGAACAGCACATGATTCTCTTCCACAACGAGAGCTCCCATCTGCCGCAGTGGCCACGCAAGCAGTGGTTCTATTGCGAAACGCCGGCACCGCGCGGCGGCTGCACGCCCATCGTCGATTGCCGGAAAGTGTTGGCGCGCTTGCCCGAGGACATCGTCGCTCGCTTCAAGGCCCTGGGGCTGCTTTATGTGCGGCACTTCACCGACAAGCTGGATGTACGCTGGCAGGACTTCTTCAAGACCGAACAGCGCGAGGAAGTCGAGCGCCAATGCCTGGCGTCGGGCATGCGCTGGGAATGGCTGGGGACCGACAACCTGCGGATCGCCCAGCATTGCCCGGCCATCGTCGCGCATCCCGAGACCGGTGAACTGTCGTTCTTCAACCAGGTGCAACTGCACCACACCGCCTGCCTGGAGCCGGAAGTGCGCAGCAACCTGATCAGCCTGTTCGGCCCCGGGCACCTGCCCCGCAACGTGTACTACGGCGACGGCAGCGTGATCGAAGACGCGGTGATGCAAGTGATCGGCGAAGCTTATGAAGACTGCGCAGTACGTTTCAGTTGGCAAAAGGGTGACATGGTGATGCTGGACAATATGTTGGTGGCCCATGCCCGGGACCCCTTCGAGGGCGAGCGCAAGATCTGTGTCGCCATGGGCCAGATGATGCGTCGCGAACAATTGACCGGCTGCCTGCCCGAAGCACAGCCGTCGCCGGCTGCGGAGGTGCAGGCATGAGCGCCTTCGAAAAACGTGAAGAAGCCTTCGCCCTCTCGCCCCAACAACGCAGCCAGTGGTTGGCGGGGTTGCCACCGGCGCGCCTGGAACTGGAAATAAAAGGTCCGTTGGCCCTGGAACGTCTGCAGCAACGACTCGTCGCCCTGAGCGCCTGCCACGAGGCCCTGCGCCTGCAGGTGCGGCCTGAGCCTGGCTTGCTGATGCCATTGCAAGTGATCGAATCCGCCGTCATGGCCGCGAACGCCTTCAACGTCGAGGTGCAAGCAATCGGCGCCGATCGCCACCGGGTGACGCTGCAATTGCCGGCACTGAGCGCCGATCGCGGGACGTTACTGCGCCTGGCACAGGCTTTGGCCTCGACCGATGCGCCATCGGTGGATGACGAGGCCATGACCTATACCCAGTACAGCGCCTGGCTCTACGAATTGCAGGCCGATGAAGACGCCGAGACTGGCCGACGCTTCTGGGCCAGCCAGGCCCTGGACGAGCCGGCCGCTAGCGAATTGCTCTACCGCCAGGTACGCAGCGACCGCCCCGACGCCCCGGTCACCACTCGCCTGGACGCCAACCCGTCGTTGAGCATGGCCCTGGACAGCTTTTGCCAGCGTCACGACGCATCACCCGAGCAGGTCTTTATAACGGCCTGGGGCGTGCTGTTGCAGCGCCTGAGTACCGGCGACAGCCCGGCACTGACCTTGAACTGGGTCCACGATTGCCGCGACGACTATGAAGAACTCGCCGACTGCTGGGGCTTGTTCGCCAAGCCCCTGCCCCTGCGCTGGCAACCGGCGGCGGACAGCCATTTTGCCCAGGCGCTGGCGAACCTGCAGGTGCTCTGCGAACAAGCCACGGAATGGCAGGAATACTGCGGCGTCAGCGCTGCACAGCCGGGCGACGCCTCGCAGTACGGTTTCCAGTGGGGTGGGCAGTTGCCCGATCGGCTCGACACTTTGGGCAGCCTGGCATCGACGCTCACCGTGCTGGACGCACAGGCCATCCCCGCGGGCATGGAGTTGCTGCTGGTGGCCGAAACCACCGCTGGCGGCTATCGCCTGAACCTCTGCCACCTGCCGAGCCGCTACAGCGAGCAAGCCGCCCTGATCTTGCTGGAGCAGTTCCAATCGCTGCTGCTCGATGCCCTCGCCAACCCGGGCAAGCCCTTGGCCGAGCTGTCATTGCAGTCGCCGAGTTTCACCGCGACGCTGGCCGCCCTGCAGGCGCCAGTCGACGTCGCGGCGCTGCCGTTTAGCAGCGTGCCGGCGAGCTTCGATGCGTGTGCTTCGCAGTTCCCCGAGCGCTTGGCTCTGCGCGACCACTGCGGGCCACTGAGCTACGCCCAATTGCAGGCCCGCAGCAGCCAACTGGCGCATTACCTGCGCGCTCAAGGCGTGGGTCGCGAAGACCGCGTCGCCTTGTACCTGGATCGCTCTTCGCAGATGGTCCTGGCCATGCTCGCCGTGCTCAAGAGCGGCGCGGCGTTCGTTCCCCTGGACGTGCATCAGCCGGCACAGCGCTCCCTGGCCATCCTGCAACAGGCGCAGCCGGTCTTCATCCTGAGTGGTTCGGCCGGCAGCGCCCCTGCGTTGCCCGCCATCGGCAGCCTCGACCTGCGGGATGAAGCGACCTGGCAGCAAGCACCCACCACGCCAGTCGACGTCGAGATCCAAGCCCAGGACGCGGCTTACGTGCTGTTCACCTCCGGCAGCACCGGCACACCCAAAGGCGTTATCGTCGAGCATTGGCAGCTCGCCAGTTATGTCGCCAGCGTGTCCCGCCGCCTGGCGCTGGCACCCGGCGAACGCAGTGCGGTGGTCACTTCCCTGGCGGCCGACCTGGGCTACACGTTGCTGTTCCCGGCACTGCTCAGCGGCGGCGAATTGCACCTGCTGGACAAGGAAACGGCGATGGACGCCCAGGCCTGGGCTGCCTGGCAGGCGCGGTACCCGATCGACCACCTGAAGATCGTGCCGTCGTTGCTCGACGCCTGGTTGATTCACGCCCAAAGCGCTGCCGTGTTGCCACGCAAGCAATTGATCCTCGGTGGCGAAAGCTGTTCGCGGCGCCTGTTGCAAAGCATTCGCGACCTCGCGCCGACGCTGGCGGTCTTCAACCATTACGGCCCGACCGAAACCACCGTTGGCGTGGTGATGCACAAAGCCGAGCCGACCATGGATTATCGCCGCCTGCCGCTGAGCGACCGTCTCGACGGCATGCGTCTGTACCTGCTCGACGAGCAGCAAGCGCTGGCCGCCCCCGGCCAGAGCGCCGAGCTGTATATCGCCGGCCCGCAACTGGCCCGCGGTTATCTGGACACGCAACAAAACGCCGGGCGTTTTATCGAACTGGCGCAACTGCCTGGCGAACGCCTCTATCGCACCGGCGATCTGGCCCGCTATCGCCATGACGGCAGCCTGGAAATCACCGGACGCGCAGACCGCCAGGTGAAAATCCGCGGTTTCCGTGTGGAACTCGACGAGATCCAGGCGCAGATGACCGGCCTTCCCGGTGTAGCCCAGGCTGCCGTGGAATGCATCCCCCGGGGCGAGCTCGGCCAGCAACTGTTCGCGTTCATGACCCTGGCGCCCGGGCACTCGACCACGGTCGCCCGGCTGCACGGCCAGGCCCAGGATTGCTTGCCGGACTACATGCTGCCCACCCTGCGGATCGTCGAAGCATTGCCACTGATGGGCAATGGCAAGCTCGACCGCAAGACCCTGCAGCAATGGGCCGATAAAGTTCTCGACACAGTCGGCAGCGCCTTGCCGCGCACACCGCTGGAAGCCCTGCTCGCCGACGTCTGGGCGCAGGTGCTGGGCCTGGAGCGGGTGGGCATCGACGATGACTTCTTCGAGCTGGGCGGTCACTCCCTGGCAGCAGTGACCCTTGCCAGTCGCTTGCAGACCGCGCTTTCGGCACCGGTGACGGTCAATGCGGTGTTCAACGCCCCGAGCGTCTCGGCGTTTGCGGCGCTGGTACAGGCCGAGCTCAAGCTCTCGCCGCTGGTCCGGCTGTCGGCGCCCAACACCGTTGAGGCCGCCAACCTGTTCTGCTTCCACCCATCCACCGGTCACGTGCAGGATTACCGCACGCTGCTGGCGCCGCTTTCGGGCTGGCATCTGTGGGGCTTGCAGGCGGCGTACCTGAGCGACGACAGCACAGCGCTGGGCGGCGATATCGAGAGCCTCGGCGCGCTTTATGTCGAACACCTGCGCCAGCGGCAACCGCAGGGGCCTTATCACCTGCTGGGCTTTTCCCTCGGCGGCCTGCTCGCGATTGCCGCGGCCGCTCGCCTGGAAAGCCAGGGTGAAGAAGTGGCGTTTCTCGGTATCATCGACTCGCAATACCAGCATCAGGCGCCGGAAGACAGTGTCGAAGCACTGCTGGAATCGGCTTCCCAAGCAGTGACACCGGACAGCCAGGCAGTGTTGCGCCAGTTGCCGCCGCCGATCATGGCCGCTTTGCTGGCGCAACTGGACGCCCTGCCTCCAGCGGCACGCCTGCCGGAACTGGTCCAGTGGGCACGGCAACAAGGCCTGCAACTCGATGGCGACAGTTGGGAGCATTTGCAAACGCGGCTGCGCTACCAGCAGCATACGCAGCATCTGCTGGCGACTTTCCAGCCTGCCCGGCTAAGTTGCCCGGTGCATGTCTGGTGGGCCAGCGACACCCTCGCCCAGCCTGACTTCGCCGATCCGCAGTGGGAACGCTTGAGCAGCGGGCCGTTGACCCGCGAGGTCATCGCCGCACAACACCTCACCATCCTTGAGCAACGCGCCTTGCATGAACAATTGGCGGCGCGCCTCACGGCCATTGCTACACACGGAGCGGTTTGAAATGGATCTGTTGTTACTCATGGCTAAACGCTCATGGCGCGCACTGCTGGTGGCGACCCTGACGGGGCTGACCTGCGGCCTCGCAGCGGCCGGCCTGATCGCCAACATCAACCACAGCCTGGAGGTGTTCGATAAACTGCGCCCAGTGGATGGCCTGCTCTTCGCCGGCCTGGTGGTGTTGGTCGCGGTATCGCGGATAGTCTCCGACATCAGCCTGCTGCGCCTGGGCCAGGCCGCGGTCAACGACATGCGCCTGCACCTGAGCGCCAAGCTGATCGACACGCCCTACGCGCAATTGCAGCGCCTGGGCAAACATCGCCTGCTAGCAATGCTCACCGACGATACGCAAACCATCAGCCAAGCGGTGGAGTTGGTGCCGATCCTGCTGGTCAACGTCGGGATCATCGTCGCGTGCCTGGGCTACCTGGGCTGGCTCAGCATGCCGCTGCTGGGCCTGACGCTACTGCTGATCGCCCTCGGCAGCCTGAGCTTTCACTGGCCGCAACGCCGGGCACTGACCTCGATATCCCGCGCTCGCGAGCTCAAGGACCAGTTGTTCAATCAATACCGCCTGCTCACCGATGGCAGCAAGGAACTGCAACTCAACCATCCGCGCCGGCAGCACTTCTTCACCCGCCTGCTGATACCGGTGAGCCAGCAATATCGCCGCGATTTTGTCCGGGGCATGAGCATCTACGCCCTGGTCCTGAACTGGGGCAATGCGGTGTTCTACATGCTGATCGGCGTGGTGCTGTTCGCCGCGCCGCACTTCATCGAGCTGGGCGTGAGCCTGGTCACCGGCTATATCCTGGCGATCCTCTACATGATCACGCCGCTGTCGGAACTGATGCACGCCTTGCCGACCCTCGGCCGGGCCAGCGTGGCGCTGAACAAGATCCGCGCCCTGGAAGGCGAGATGCAAACCGCCGACGAGGCCCTCGACACGATCTCGCCAACCCAGGTTCGCAGCCTGGTGTGCCGCCAGGTCACTCACACCTATTACCGCGAGCGCGAGGACGGTCATTTCACCCTGGGCCCCATCGACCTCACCCTCAATGCCGGCGAAGTGGTGTTCATCACCGGCGGCAACGGCAGCGGCAAGACGACCCTGGCCTTGTTGCTGACCGGGCTGTACCGGCCGGAAAGCGGCGACATCATGCTCGACGAGCAAGTGTCTTCGAGCAATGACAACCACCATTACCGACAGCACTTCTCGGCGATCTTCACCGACTTCTGCCTGTTCGAAAACCTGTTCGATGGCGACGATCCACACCTGGTGAAACAGGCCCAGGACTACCTGGTGCACTTGCAACTGGACCACAAGGTGAAAATCGAGGAAGGCAAGCTGACGACGCTTGCGCTGTCCACCGGGCAACGCAAGCGCCTGGCGCTGCTCAGCGCGTACCTGGATGATCGCCCCTGCTACCTGTTCGACGAATGGGCCGCCGACCAGGACCCGGTGTTCAAGCACTTTTTCTACACCCGGATCCTGCCGGACCTGCGCAAGCGCGGCAAATTACTGATCGTCATTTCCCATGACGACGCCTACTTCGGCCTGGCCGACCGGCTGATCCGCATCGAACATGGCAAGCTCAGCGAAGTCGCCCCGCAGGCTGATGCGATGCCCGTGGCCGAAATGCTGTCTTGAGGAAGCCCTGAACATTGTGGGTAATGCTGTTCACTTACGGCGCTTCTTTCAGAAATGGAAAGCGTCGTTTTTTTGATAAAGCTACTCGCCTTTTTTCCGGACGGATGGTGTGTATATCCGTTGCTGCGGTAACGGCGGCTGGCGGTTCCGCCCTGACGGCGGGTCACTTTTGGAAGAGCCGGGAGCCGGACCAGCCAAAAGTAACCAAAAACGCTTTGCCCCACCACTCGGTGCCTCGCTAGGGCTCGGCATGCCCTCACTCCGGCCAGCGTGGTTTAACGGGGCTCTCAGATCAAGATCTAAAGCAAAGCAAAAGCGGGGCATGTCCAGCATCTATGTGACTGCGCCACGGCTATCGCGAGCAGGCTCGCTCCCACAATGGGCCGCAGTGAACACAGAACTCATGAACCCCCAAGATCACCTGTGGGAGCAAAGCTTGCTCGCGATGAGGCCAGCAAACCCAACATCCATGCGACTGAGCCACCGCCATCGCGAGCAAGCTTTGCTCCCACAGTTCTGATGGGTGTATGACCGGGAGAACCAGGTCGGCTATAAGGCCGCCTCGGCGTGGACGTTGATCTCGGACGCCCCGTTAACCACGATGGCCGAACGCAGGCATTGTGGAGTGGGCCCACGGAGCAATGCCGGAGTGAGGGCATGCCGAGCCCTAGCGAGGCACCGAGTGGTGGGACACATGCGTTTTGCTTACTTTTGACTGGGCCGGCTCCCGGGCTTTTCAAAAGTGAGCCGCCGTCAGGGCGGAACCCTAAGCAGCCGTTACCGCAGCAACGGATATGCACCCAATCCAATCCAATCCAATCCAACCCAGTCCAACCCACCCAAAAGAAAACGACGCGCTCCCCCCTACTCATAGATGTAACGCAGGTAGCTCACCTGCTCCGCCACCGGCAGGCGGTGCAGCTTGGGGCAGGATTCGCAGAGCACTGGCGGTTGGCCTTCGACCGGCTCATGCAGCTGGTAATGCAGGCAGCAATGCCGGCGCAGGGGCAAGCACGGGCAAATCTGCGGCGCCGGTGATTCGACCATGCGTTGCAGGCCTCGCAGCTTCAAGCGTCCGTTGTTCACCGTGACGTGTTCCAGCCACTGGTGCGCCTCGGCGAAGCCGTCCCTGGACAGGTCCGGGTCCAGCCTGGCGAACGCGCCATCCCAGATGGCGACGAAGTTGCCCCACAATATCTTCGGAGCCAGGCCACCAGCGGCGGCCAAGGTGCTGAACAGCGGCGCCAGGTGCTCGTGGATCAATCGCGACCAGTACGCGGCACGATCATCCGCACCCAAGGCCGACAGCCCGGTGGCCAGGCCCAGCGCCGCAGGTTGACCGTCGTCGTGCAGCAGCAGCGCGTCTTCGCCCCAGAACTCGATGGCGCAATGACGCGTCAGCACGCAGGCCAGGGTGGCCGGCAGGACAATACTCATGTAGTTCATCGACCACTGCGAGACCACGGCGGCGCGGTTCACCCCCGGGTAACGCAGGGCAAACCGGCTCAGCAAAGGTTGCAGTACGGCAGGGTCGGCAAGCTGGCTCAACGCGATGGCAGGCTGGTCGCCAGGTGCCTGCCGGATAACCCGCTGTATCGGCGGCCAGGCCTGGTTAAGCCATTCTGGAAATTCGATAGCGGGGCTCCCGTGGCTTTCCCTAATTAATGCAAACGATTAGCATTGGCTGATCCTATCCTCCCGCCCTTGCAAACTCAACGTCGTTAGCGACCAGGCTTACCAAGACCACATGCACACACTTCGCAATTTCTGGCGTCTCGCGCGGCCTTTCTGGGCCTCCGAGGAAAAGTACCCGGCCCTGTTGCTGCTGTTGGCCACCGTGCTGATGACCCTGTGCCTGGTTGGCGTCAATATCCTCACCAATTTCTGGAACCTGCACTTCTATAACGCCTTGCAGGCCTTGGACTATCACGGTTTCCTGATCGGCAGCCTGCAATTCATCCTGCTGCAGATCGGCACGGCCGCCTTTACCGTGGGCGCATTCCACTTCCAGCAGAAGCTGACCATCCGCTGGCGGCGCTGGGCGACCCGCAACTTGCTCGATCAATGGCTGGGCAGCCAGCGCTACCAGAAGCTGAAACTGACCGAAACCGAGGTCGACAACCCTGATCAGCGGATCGCCGAGGACATCGACCTGTTTATCGTCAAGTCGCTGAAGTTGAGCCTGGGCCTGTTGACGGCGGTGGTGTCGCTGTTTTCCTTCCTGCATATCCTCTGGCAGGCCTCCAGCCTCGTCAGCGTGCCGTTCAACGACCAATCGGTGGTCATTCCGGGGCTGCTGGTGTGGGTCGCCCTGGTGTATGCGCTGGCGGGCACCGGCCTGGCCTTCTGGCTGGGCCGCGCGCTGCCCAGCCTCAATTTCATGCAACAGCGGCGTGAGGCGGATTTTCGCTTCTCGCTCATCCGCCTGCGGGAGAATGCTGATTCGGTGGCGCAATACCGGGGTGAAGTCGTGGAGAACGAACGCTTCAACCGTCGCCTGGAGGCGGCGCTGGAGAACTTCTGGGCGCTGGTGAAGAAACAGAAGCTGATCATGGGCTACTCGACCTTCTACTTGCGCAGCGCGACGGTCATCCCGATGTTTATCATGGCCCCACAGTTCTTTGCCGGCGCCTTTCCCCTCGGCCGCCTGACCCAGATAAGCGCGGCCTTCGGCGAAGTGCACGCGGCCATCGCCTACCTGGTGAGCGTGTTCCCGGAGCTGTCGGAATGGAAGTCGGTGATCGACCGGCTGGTCGGTTTCCAGGAGCGCCTGGATAACGTCGAGGTCAAGTCCCAGGTCAGGCACGAGCAACAGGCCAACGGCCTCGACATCAAGGACCTGGACATCTGGCTGCCGAACGGTCGGCCATTGTTCAAAGGCTTCAACCTTTCCCTCAAGCCCGGCGACAGCCTGATGATCAGCGCGCCGTCCGGCTACGGCAAATCGACGCTGATCCGCACGATTACCGGGCTTTGGCATCACGCTCGCGGTTCAAGTTGTTATGACCGTGAGCGCGCCCTGACACTTTCGCAAAAACCCTACCTGCCGTTGGGCAGCCTGCGCGAGGCGCTGTGGTATCCCAAACCGCCCCGTCGCGAAGAAGATGCGGCGCTGCGCCAGATCATGGAGCAAGTCGGCCTGCAACACCTGGCCGATCAGTTGGAGGAGGAACGGGACTGGGCGCAGACCCTCAGCGTCGGCGAACAGCAACGCTGTGCATTCGTCAGGGCCCTGCTGACCCGCCCTACGGTGCTGTTTCTCGACGAGAGCAGCTCGGCGCTGGATGCGGCAAACGAAGCGCGCTGCTATCAACTGCTCAAGCAAACGCTGCCGGACACGATCCTGATCAGTGTCGGGCACAGCGCCTCCCTGGAGCACTTCCATTGGCAAGTCCTTGAATTGCGGGACGAGGCGCAGTGGGTGCATCGCAAGGTCAAACAAGCGGTGTGAGCCCAATAGAGCAAACGCTGAATAACCTGTGGCGAGGGGATTTATCCCCTCGCCACAAAGCCCCCTGTGCACCTATCAATCTAGGCACCATTCGCCCATTGGCATGCAGGTTTTGTGGTCTATAGTTCCTGACATATCCAGAGTTTCGCTCGGGCCATAGGAGCAACACCCCCTCGAGCCGTAACCATGTCGGATGCCCACCAGCCTTCGGTAGTGAATAATGCAGGGAGCACACCATGCCGATCCAGCGGCCTGAGACACTGAGGTTGGCCCCTGGCCCTGCCCATCATCCAGCGATGGATGGCGATACCGAGGCCGGCGTGTTTCGGTTCGGCTTCGACCAGGCCAAGGAAGCCTACATTCTGTTCCCGTTGCTGGCCGCGCTGCTGTTGCTGGCCATCTGGGCCGCGACCCTGTACCTGATCAAGGTTGAACATGCCCGCGCGCAGCAGAGCGCCGCGACGGCAAGCCTGGAGATGGGCGCCACCTACGAAGCGCAAATGTTGCGCGCCATTCACGAAATCGATCAAACCCTCAAACTGGTCAAATACACCTACGAAGCAGAGGGTGAGCCCAATCCCTTGCGCCGTCTCCAGGAGCGGGCCTTGTTGCCGCCGGCCTTGGTGTTCGACGTCAGTGTGGTCAACCCGGACGGCAGGCTCGTGGCAAGCACGCGGACCAACGACCGGGAAAATATCGCGGACCCGGATGAGCAACAAACGCTGCGCCATAGCGACTCGCTGTCCATCAGCCACCCGTGGAAAAGCCCTGTCACCGGGGAATGGCGCTTGCGCTTCAGTCGGCGACTCGACGCGGCGGATGGCGGGCTTGCCGGGATCGCCAGGGTCGAGGTCGATGCCGCCTACTTCGTCAGCAGCTACGACGCCTCGAAACTCGGCGACCAGGGTGCGCTCGGGCTCCTTGGCACCGATGGCATCTTCCGCGTACGGCGCACCGGGGAAACGGTACTGGCTGGCGATACGGTCGATTACAGCGCCGTGGTGCCGGACGCCGAAAACACCGAGGCCGTGCTCTCGGTCAATGGGTGGGACGGAGTGCGGCGCTACACCAGTGCCCGCCAGCTCTACGACTTTCCGTTGGCGGTGATTGTCGGCTTGTCCGAGCAAGAGCAACTGGCCGCGGTGAATCAGCAAGCGCGCACCTATCTCTGGCGCGCCGCGGGCGGCAGCCTGGTGCTGGTGTTGTTGGTGAGCCTGCTCGCCCGGATGAGCTGGCAACTGGCGCAGAGCCGTTTGCGCGCCGCCGAAGCCCAGACGCAACTGGCAGCGGCCGCCCGCCAGGCCGGCATGGCCGAAATCGCCACCAACGTCCTGCACAACGTGGGCAATGTGCTCAACAGCGTGAATATCTCCGCCGACCTGGTCACCCGCAAGCTGCGTACCAGCAAGGCCTTGGGGCTCGGCAAAGCGGTGCAAATGATGAACGAGCATGCCGAGGACCTCGGCGACTTCATCTCCCACGACGAAAAAGGCAAGCTGCTGCCCGGCTACCTGAACCAACTGGTGGACGCGCTGGCGGTCGAGCAACAGAGCATGACCGAGGAACTCGGCCAACTGACTAAAAGCGTTGACCACATCAAGGAAATCGTTTCCGCCCAGCAATCGTATGCGGGCACCTCCACCATTGCCGAAACCGTGCAGATTAAGGAACTGATCGAGGATGCCCTGCGCATGAACGCCGGCATCATCGCGGCGCGCCAGATAACCGTGGTGCGAAACTTTGCCGAAACGCCCCTGCTGCTGTTGGACAAGCACCGGGTGCTGCTGATCCTGGTCAACTTGATAAAAAACGCCAGCAGGGCGATGGATGACAAGCCGGAGCTTGCCCATCAAATCATCCTTCAGAGTGAGCTGCACCCAGGAGACACCCTGGTGATCAAGGTCATCGACAATGGCGAAGGCATCGCGCCCGAGAACCTGACACGGATCTTTGCCCACGGCTTTACCACGCGCAAGGACGGCCATGGTTTTGGTCTGCACAGCTGCGTCCTGGCGGCCATGGAGATGGGTGGCTCGCTGGAGGCCCACAGCGATGGCCCGGGAACGGGAGCGACCTTTACGCTCAAATTGGCGATCTAGGCTACGCTTCGGTGGTTTCAGGCAGCTTCAGCCAACGTTACAAGGAACAGACGAATGGCGATCCATGCAACGAGGTCACGTTGACCCTATGGCGACAAGACCCAATACACTGGCCCTGGCCGTCATGACGCTGTATGCCGGCGGTTCCAGCGCCGATACAGCCGATACGTCGATATTCTCGTTGAGCAGCTTCGGCACGGTGGGGATCGTCCACTCCAGCGAGAAAAAAGCCGACTTCACCACCAGTATCTTCAAACCCAATGGCGCAGGACATTCACGCAACTGGAGCGCCGACGTCGACAGCCTGATCGGCGCCCAACTGACCGCCACGTTCACCCCGCAGCTGTCGGCTGTGGTGCAGGTCATTTCAGAGCAGCGCTACGACAACAGCTACCGGCCCTTTGTCGAGTGGGCCAACATCAAGTACCAGTTCACGCCGGACTTCAACGCACGCATTGGCCGTACCGTATTGCCGACTTTCCTGGTCTCCGACACTCGAAAAGTGGGCTATACCCTGCCCTGGGCGCGGGCGCCCATGGAGGTCTACAGCCTGATGCCGATTTCCAGCAGCGACGGCATCGATGGCAGCTACCGGTTTCATATCGATGAAATCACCGATACCGTACAGGCTCACTACGGCCAGACCGACAGCCGCCAGCCTGATGGCGCCGGCAAAGCACTGACGAGAAATTTCTGGGGAGTCACCAACACCACCGAGTTCGGCGTCCTGACCACGCGCATCACCTTCATGAAAGCCGACCTGACCCTGGAGCAGTTCAACTCACTCTTCGATACGTTCAGGGAGTTTGGTGCAGAAGGCATCGCCATCGCCGATCGCTACGACTCCGATGACACGCCCGTCGAATTCTTTGGAGTAGGTGCCAGCTATGATCCGGGCGATTGGTTCGTCATGAGCGAATGGGGGCGCCTGGATAGCCGCTCCGGCCTGGGCAGGACCAGCGCCTGGTACATCAGCGGCGGATACCGCATTGAAGCGTTCACCCCCTATGTCACCTACGCTCGGTCCAAGACCGAAACAGAAGTCTCCAGCCCGGGCTTGACGACATCGGCCTTGCCACCGGAGTTGGCGGGTGCCGCTGCGCAGCTCAATGGTGCGCTCAACTCTGTCCTGGGCTCAAACGAAGGCCAGCAGACCCTTTCTCTGGGCGTGCGCTGGGACTTCACCAAGAACATGGACGCCAAGCTGCAATACGATCACACACGTTTCAAGGGTAACTCGGTCGGTCCGTTGATCAACCCCCAACCGGACTTCGAGCCTGGGGGCTCATTCAACGTCATCAGCCTAGCTGTCGATTTTGTATTCTGATGGAGCGGGCCATGTGGTTTGTGAGGCTCATCGGATTCGCCGTAGCGGGGCTCGCCATGTGCGCAGCCAGCGCTGCCGTCAAGGCCGACGTGGTCGTGGTCGTCGCCACGTCCAGCCCGGTGAAAGCGCTCGCGCGTAATCAGGTGTCGGATATTTTCCTCGGCAAGACCAGTCGCTTCCCCGACGGCGGACAGGCGACTCCCATTGACCTGACGGAAGACTCGCCGACCCGCGATGAGTTCTATACAACGTTCACAGGCAAGTCCGCCTCCCAGCTCAAGGCGCACTGGTCGAAAATCATCTTTACCGGCAGAGGCCAACCGCCCCAGGCTGTTTCAAGCAGTTCGGAGGTCAAGAAGCGTGTTGCAGAGAACCCCGGCACCATTGGCTATATCGATGCTCGGGAGGTAGACGGCAGCATTAGGGCACTGCCGCTTGACCCGCAATAAGCGCGGGCCTTAGGTATCGAGATCCGTATCAACCGCCTGGGCTTGCAGCAACACCTTGAACTGATCGGCGGGAACCGGTTTGTTGAAGTAAAAACCCTGGAACTCGTCGCAGGCATTGTCGCGCAGGAAATCGGCCTGCTCCTTGGTTTCCACGCCTTGGGCCACCACGGTCAGGCTGAGGGTCCGGCCCATGGCGATAATGGCCTCGGTCAAGGCTTTGTCTTCCAACACGCTGCTGGTATCGCAAATACACGAGCGGTCGATCTTGATGGCGTCGAGCGGAAACTGCTCGAGGGCAGAGAGCGAAGAATAGCCAATGCCGAAATCATCGATGGCGATGCGGACCCTCAGGTGCTTGAGCCCGGTCAACACGCTCAACGCTCTCTTGACGTCCTGCATGAGCAGGCTCTCGGCGATCTCCAGCTCCAGCAGACGTGCATCCATACCGGTTTCGGCCAATATCTCAGCCAGGTCCGTAAGCAGGTTCTCATCGGCAAACTGCCGTGCCGTGAGGTTCACGGCGACCCCCAGGTGCGGCAATCCCTGTTGCTGCCAGGCCACGTTTTGCTGGCAGGCGGTCTTGAGTACCCACTTGCCGATCGGCACGATCAAACCGGTCTCTTCCGCGACGGGGATGAACTGCATCGGTGCCACGATACCCAGGTCCGGATGATTCCAGCGCAGGAGCGCTTCCATGCCGGTAATGCGGCCACTGCCGATATCTCGCTTGGCCTGGTAGTGAAGCTGGAACTCGTGGCGCTCCAGCGCGTGGCGCAAGCTCAGTTCCAGCGTCAACCGTTCCAGTGAGTCCGCGTTCAGCTTCGCGGAGTAGAACTGGAAGTTGTTCTTGCCGCATTGCTTGGCCTGGTACATCGCGATATCGGCGTTTTTCTTGAGTGTCTGCTCGTCCAGGCCATCCTGTGGGAAAACACTGATGCCGACACTGGCGGTCACCCGGAACTCCTGCCCCTGGAGGTTGAAAGGCCGGGCAATGGCACCCAGGATTTTCTGGGCGGTGGTTGCCACGTCCTTGTCATCGGACAGCTCCGGCAGCAGGATCACGAATTCGTCGCCGCCCAATCGGGCCACCGTATCGCTGGTGCGCAGGCACGCCTTGAGTCGCAGCGCGACCTCCTTGAGCAATTGATCGCCAGCATCGTGCCCAAGCGTATCGTTGACTTGCTTGAAGCGGTCGAGATCCAGGAACAGCACCGCCAGTTGCCGATGATAACGGCTCGCCTCGCCAATGCTCTGGCTCAACAGCTTGCTGAACAGACTGCGATTGGGCAACGCCGTAAGGCCGTCGTGATAGGCCAGGTACTCGACATTTTCGGCGTAGGCGACTTTCGCTTCACCAGCGCGCAGGCGGCTTTGCAGCAGTTGCCAGCTCATCCGGGCAAGCAGCCCCGCCAACAACACCAGCAACAGGCTGCCGCCCGCGGTCCGCCAGAGGTAGGTGCGCGCTTGTCGCTTCACCGTGGCCAGCTGTTCTTCTTCGGATAAGCCGACAATCACCGCCAGCGGAAAATCGTAGAGCTGACGGGCGCTGATATAGCGCCGCACACCGTCCGGTCCGTTGATCAAGCGTACGGCTTCAGCGTTTTCAGTGTCTGGCACCACGACGGCGTAATCGACCTCGTCGCCCGCCGATATCGCTTCCCCGCTGCGCCGTGCCCGAAAGACACCGTCGATGCCCAGCAGACCGAGCAAGCCCTGATTGCCAAGCTTGGAGGTGTCATAACTGCTGACGAAATAGGCCGCATCGACTTCGACCATGGCGATCCCGGCGAATGCGCCATCCCCCGTGTCGAGCCGTCGACTGAAACGCAACTTCCACTCCCCCGTCGCCGGGCTTTTCCACGGGCGGCTGATCGACAGTGCAGTGTCACGCCCCACCGTTTGCAGCTCATCCTTGGCGATCCGGTTTCCGACTTCGCTCGACTGGGTGCTGGCGACGACCAGGCCACTGGCATCGACCACGCTGACATCAAACAAGTAGGGTGAAGGCAGCAAGGCACGGGCCTTGAGCTTGGGCAGCGGGTTTGGCTCGCGCTCGGACTCGTAGGTGTACTTGACGAGCTTGAGGGTCTGATCGATTTCACGCACCGCCCTTAGGATCTGCGCTTCGTAGGTGGCGCCGATTTCCAGGCTCGCCTCGGCAATGCCCTGCTGCGCGCGGGCCTGTTCGAACTTGATCAGGTACAGGGTGCCCGCCCAGATGACCGACAGCAGGAGAACCGCCAGCAGCGGGAACAGAATGTAGGCTTCCTTGACCTGGTCGAAGCCGCGCCGAAACAGATCGCTCGTCGCATCGGACAAGGCGTTTTCACGAGGGGCAACATCCTGGGCCGACGTCAGTACACTCGCCCGTTGGATCGCCATGATGTGCTCCCTGCATTGTTCACTGCTGACGGCCTGCGGGTATCCAACGCGGCAACGCTCCGAGGCGTCCGTGGTTCCTGATCGCCGGCACTGAAGGATTCCGGACCTGCAGAAAACTATAGACCACAAACTGCGTCTGCCACTGCCAATCGGCACGTCGTCCGTGGCTTTGCGCTGGTTGTAATGACGAAGTGCAGTTGACTCCCCTGACTTATTGGTCCAGTTTTTAATACAACAGTGTCATGCAGGTCTTTCATGCACGACGCAATGCCTGATAAATCCCGTTCGTTAATCAAAGGGCCCCTGCCTGCCTATGAATGATGTACGTAGGACCTCCCCTGCCATTGAACGCCAATGGATGCCCCTGTGCCGTTGATTCCCCTGGTTGTGTGTGACGACTCCAACATGGCGCGCAAACAGGTGTTGCGCGCGCTGCCGACAGATTGGCCGGTTTCGGTCACCGAGGCGGTCAACGGGCGCCAGGCCATGGACGCCATACGCCAAGGCCTGGGGCAAGTGGTGCTGCTCGACCTGACCATGCCGGAGATGGATGGCTACCAGGTGTTGAGCGCCTTGCGCGCCGAGGGATTGCAGGCGCAAGTCATCGTGATTTCCGGTGACATCCAGGACGAGGCGGTGCGCCGCGTGCTTGAGCTGGGCGCGCTGGCGTTCCTGAAAAAGCCTTTCGACGAAAACGAACTGCGCCAGACCCTCATCCGGGTGGGGCTACTGACCCAATCCGGCCAGGTGCCGCTGCAGAATCGTTCGGCCACGAACACGGCCATCAGTTTTCACGATGTGTTCCGCGAGACGGTCAACGTGGCCATCGGCCGGGCAGCGGCCCTGATCGCCAAGGTATTGGGGGTCTTTGTGCAGTTACCGGTGCCGAACGTGAACATTCTCGAGGTCGGGGAACTGCATATGGCGCTCAACGACGTCGGCAGCTCCCAGCAACTCACGGCCATCTGCCAGGGTTTCATCGGCAGCGGCATCGCCGGCGAAGCCCTGCTGATATTCCATGACTCGGAAATCGCTGACATCGCGCAACTGATGCAGCGCGAGAGCGCCGATTATTCGGACCTGGAAATGTTGCTGGACCTTTCCAGCGTCTTGATCGGTGCGTGCCTGAGCAGCATTGCCGAACAAATCGATGTGGTGTTTTCCCAGGGCCATCCGCAGATTCTCGGCCAGCACGCGGCCATCGAGGAACTGATCCAGGTCAACCGCAAGCACTGGAAAAAGACCCTGGCGGTGGAAATCAGCTACAGCCTGGAAGGGCACGATATTCGCTTCGACCTGTTGCTGCTGTTCACGGAAGACTCCATCGAACGGTTGACCCACAAACTCGCCTATCTGATGAGCTGAGCCATGAACGATTCCATCGATCTGAACGAGTTTCACTGGTTGCTGGCCATCGTTCAGAGCATCGACGTCGGTGTCGTGGTGCTCGACCGCGAGTACCGCGTGCAGGTCTGGAACACCTTCATGGAGAACCGCTCCGGGGTGCAGCCCAAGGACGCCCACAATCAGCATTTTTTCACTCTGTTCCCTGAAATCGATCGCCAATGGTTCAGCCGCAAGGTGGAAAGTGTCGCGACCCTGGGCACGCCGGCGTTCACGGTCTGGGAGCAGCGCCCGTACCTGATTCGGTTCAAGAGCTACCAGCCGATTACCGGCCAGGAAGCGTTCATGTACCAGAACACCACGCTGTTGCCGCTGCGCTCGCCCGACAATACCATCAAGCACATCTGCCTGGTGATCTACGACGTCACCGACGTCGCCACCAACCGGCATCAGCTCCAGGCCGCCAATGCACAGCTGCAAAAACTCTCCAGCACGGACCGACTGACGGGGTTGTACAACCGCGGTCACTGGGAGGCCAACCTGAAAGCCGCCTACGCCCGGCATCAGCGCTACGGCCATGCGTTGAGCCTGGTGATGCTCGATATCGACCACTTCAAGCGGGTCAACGACACCTACGGTCACCAGGCCGGCGACAAGGTCATCGAGCATGTCGCCGGGCTACTGCGCGAGCATGTGCGCGACGCCGACGTGGCTGGGCGTTATGGCGGTGAAGAGTTCGGCGTGGTGCTCTCAGACACCGACAAGGCCGGCGCGCAGATTTTCGCCGAGCGCCTGCGCAAGGCCGTCGAAACGCTGGAAGTGCACTACAACGACCAGGCCATCCGCTTCACCATCAGCCTGGGGGTGGCCGACCTGAGCCAACCCTCGAACGACCACGCCGACCTGATCGCCAGGGCGGACCAGGCGCTGTATACGTCGAAGAAGAGCGGGCGCAATCGGGTGACGATCCATGAATAGCGAGCCCACCTTCCTACTAAGGTGATGGTGCGACTTGACCACGCCACACATCCCCCTGTGGGAGCGAGCTTGCTCGCGATAGCGGTGGTTCAGCAACATTGAGGGTGGCTGGCACGCCGTCATCGCGAGCAAGCTCGCTCCCACAGAGATGTGTACGGCATTCACTTGCCCATCAGGGTTGGGGGAGTCGCGCCATATTTACCCAGTAGTTTGAGCGTCACCCCATTCGTCCAGCCGAAACCGTCCTGCAGTTCATATTCGCCGCCTCCCCCGCCGTCACCGCGCCCGGACAGATCGTATTTCTCCACCAGTTTGTTTTCCTTGCGGTAAAGGTTCTCGACCTGCTGCAAGAAGCGGCTGCCAATTTGCTGCGCCAGGGCGGTTTGCCGGTATCGGTCCAGCCCCTCCACCGCGACCCATTGCAACGGTGCCCAGCCATTGGGCTCGTCCCACTGCTGGCCATTACTGACCTGGGTGGTGGCGATGCCGCCGGGGCGCAACAGGCCATCACGTACCGCATCGGCGGTGCGATTGGCATGTTCGACAGACGCCAGCCCCGTATACAGCGGGAAAAGCGTCGCGGCCGTGAGCTGCTGGCGTGGCTGGTTGCGTTGCCAGTCGTAGTCCACGTAGAAGCCTTTGTCGGCATTCCACAAGTGCTTCTCGATGGCACGCTGGCGCAGTTCGGCGCGCCGGCCGTAAGCCTGGACGCAGGGGCTGTTGTGCACCGTCTCGCAGGCTTTGGCGATGGTGTTTTCCAGATGATAGATCAGGCTATTCAGATCCACCGGCACGATAGCGGTGGTGCGAATGCTCGCCAGGTTGTGGCCATCGTCCAACCAGCGCGAGCTGAAGTCCCAGCCACTTTCGGCGCCGGCGCGCAGGTCTCGCCAGACCTCTTCCCTGGGCCGGTCCGGCGCCTGCTCGGCGGTGTTGACATCTTGCAGCCAGGATTCCTGTCGAGGCGTCGGGCTGGCATCCCAATAGCGATTGAGCACACTGCCATCGGCGAGCTTGACCACGTGCCGCTCAGCCGTGCCGGGCTTGAGTGCCTGGGCGCCCGCCATCCAATAGGCATACTCCTTCTGCAACTGCGGCAGGTATCGTCCATAAGCCTGGTCGCCCTCGATACGCGCCTGCAACTCCACCATGTAAGCAAAGAATGGCGGCTGCGACCGGCTCAGGTAGTAGGTGCGATTGCCGTTGGGAATGTGGCCGTAGGTGTCGATCATGTAGGCAAAGTTGTCGGTCATCTGGCGGACCTGGGCCTTATCACCGCTCTGCTCAAGCCCCAGCATGGTGAAATACGAATCCCAGTAATACATCTCGCGAAAGCGTCCACCGGGCACCACATAGGGCTGCGGCAGCGGCAACAAGCTGCTGTAGGCCGGCACCTGGCTGTAGGATCGACTCAGTACCGGCCAGAGGCTGTCGATGTGTGCCTCGATCGGAGCACCGGGCTTGGGAGCCGGGCTTTCGGCTTCGCCGGACTCGATGAAGTTGTCTTTCACGAAAGCCTTGATATCGAAGCCATCGCTGTTACGTCGGGCCAGGTAATCGGCGCGAATCTGCGCCGGGTCACGGTTGGACAGTGCGTCCACGAAATGCTTCTGGTCAGTGAACACCTGCCCGCGTTGCACCGCTTCAAAGAGTTCGGGATAGGCCTGATCGGGGGGGAGATTGGCCCGTCCTTGGGCGTCAGCGTAGCTCCATTTGGCGGGCGGCTGGCTTGAACAGGCCACGCACAGCAGCGCGGCAAAGGAGAGGCTGGCGAGATCGATAGGTCGCATCAGAGGGTCCATCCTGTTTTTCGTTCCTGATAAACGAGTGACCTGTCGGGATGGACCTGGGTTCACTCAAGATGCAGCGCCGGGCGACGTCCAGATTGAATTTGGTCAGTCCAATCAATATTTTTATTAATTGGTCTTGCCAATATTTTTTACGGCGTGTAGTTTCGGGCCAAGGTCATCGGTGCAGGTCACTGCCCGCCTACAACAAAAAAAGAGCCCCGGTCCCGGCAGCCGTGCGCTCACAACCCTCCTCCCGCCTGCAGGCAGCCACTGCCCGTACGCCAGCCAAGGAGCATCAACATGCTGACTGTCATCTGTAACGAACCCGGCTCGTTAACCGCCATCGAACGTGAAAAGCCCCTCAGGAAACCGGGAGAGATCCTTATCCGGGTCAAGCGTGTCGGGGTCTGCGGCACCGACCTGCACATCTTCACCGGCAATCAGCCGTACCTCGAATATCCGCGCGTCATGGGCCACGAGTTTTCCGGGGTTGTCGACGAGACGGACAGCGCCAGCGACCTCGCCATCGGTGATGTTGTCTATGTGATGCCCTACCTTTCCTGCGGGACATGTATCGCCTGCCGCCAGGGCAAGACCAACTGCTGCACCCGCATTCAAGTGCTGGGGGTTCATTGCGATGGCGCGTTCACTGAGTACCTGAGCGTTCCCCACGAGTTCGTGCACAAGGCTGTGGGTGTTTCCCTCGATCAGGCGGCGATGATCGAGTTCCTGTCCATCGGCGCCCACGCTGTGCGGCGCTCAAATGTCCAGGCGGATAAACGTGCGCTGGTGGTCGGCACCGGCCCGATCGGCATGGCCGCGGCGATCTTCGCCAGCCTGCGTGGGGCGCAAGTCACTGTCCTGGATACCCGTGAGGATCGTCTTGCGTTCTGCAAGCAACACTTGGATATCCACGCCGCCGTGCACATCGGCGAAGGCGACAAGCAGACCCTGGCTGAACTGACAGGGGGTGATTTCTTCGACGTGGTGTTCGATGCCACCGGTAACGCACGGGCCATGGAGCGCGGGTTCGAGTTCATCGCCCATGGCGGCACCTATGTGATGATTTCGGTGGTGCGGGACTCCATCACCTTCTCCGACCCTGAATTCCACAAGCGCGAAGCCACGCTGATGGGCAGCCGTAACGCCACCCAGGAAGACTTCCGCCACGTCGAGCAATGCCTGCGCGACGGATTGATTCCGGATGCGGTCCTGAACACCCACCGACTGACCCTGGGCGACGTGGCCGATTCGTTCTCCACATTGCTCGACCCCAGCCAGGGTGTCGTCAAAGCCATCATCGAGTGCTAGGAATCGGAGGACGCCACATGAACCCGCCTTCTTCTTTGCTTGTGCTGGCACCGGGCGATGATGTCGCAGTGGCCCGGGGCGATATCGCCAAAGGTCAGCACGTGAGTGCCGACGGCATCACACTGACCGCCAGCCAGCCGGTTCCGTCCGGCCACAAGATCGCCCTGCGCACGGTGTTGGCCGGCCAACGGGTGCTCAAGTACGGGCAGACCATTGGCCAGGCAACCCGGGACATCGAACCCGGCGATTACGTCCACGTGCACAACCTGGACATGTCCGCCTCCAATGCCGAACACCGTGTACGGAACGTCTATGTGCCCACCTCGTTGAGCAATGATCCCGCTACGTTCGAAGGTTACGTTCGTGAGGATGGGCGCGTCGGTACACGCAATTACATCGGGGTCATTTCCAGCGTCAACTGCTCGGCAACCGTCTGCAAACACATCGCCAATGCCTTTTCTTCTGACCGCCTGAAAGACTTTCCCAATGTCGATGGCGTCGTGGCGATCACCCACGGCAGCGGCTGCGGCATGGGCGCCAAGGGTGAAGGCATCGACATCCTCAAACGCACCTTGCGCGGCTATGCCGATCACGCCAACTTCGCCGGCGTGCTGTTGATCGGCCTGGGGTGCGAAGTCAACCAACTGACCCCGTTGATGAATGAACTGGGAGATCGCCGCGCTGTGCTCAAGGCCAGCCTGATCATTCAGGAAGAAGGCGGTACTCGCGAAGCCGTGCGCCGTGGCATCGCCCATATTGAAGCGATGCTGCCGGTCATCAACCAATACCAACGGTCGACCGTGGCCGCCAGCCACTTATGCGTCGGTTTGCAATGCGGCGGCTCGGATGGTTACTCGGGCATTACGGCCAATCCGGCACTCGGCGCGGCCGTGGATCTGTTGGTGCAGCATGGCGGCACCGCGATTCTTTCGGAAACGCCGGAAATCTATGGGGCCGAACACTTGCTGACGGCCCGCGCGGCGTCTGCCGAAATCGCGGAAAAATTGATGGAGCGGATCCACTGGTGGGAAGCTTACGTGCGCCACAACGACGGCGATATGAACAACAACCCTTCGCCGGGCAACAAGGCCGGGGGCATCACCACCATTCTGGAAAAATCCCTGGGCGCCGTGGCGAAAGCCGGTGCGACCGGGCTGATGGGCGTCTACCAATACGCTGAAACGGTCGATACCGGGGGCCTCGTGTTCATGGACACACCCGGCTATGACCCGGTGTCCGCGACCGGCCAGGTGGCCGGAGGCGCGAATCTCATCTGTTTCACCACGGGCCGCGGCTCGACCTACGGTTGCAAACCCACGCCCTCCTTGAAGATCGCCACCAATACTCGCCTGTTCCAACGCATGGAACTGGATATGGATTTCAACGCCGGCGGCATTGTCGATGGCGTGGAGTCGGTGGCGCAGGCGGGAGAGCGGTTGTTCCGACTGATGCTGGAGACGGCGTCCGGACATCGCACCTGCAGTGAGGAAAACGGCTTGGGCGATAACGAGTTCCTGCCTTGGCAGATCGGCGCGGTGATGTGAATGGCAGAGTCACTGCAACCCTTCCCCACATAAATGAACACCATCAAGCGCCTATGGTAGCCTTTGCGGATTCTCCGATGGACGCCACCCCATGGTCTCACCGATCAACACCGCCGAGCGAAAGCCGTACCAGAAAATCGCCGATCAACTGCGCAACTACATCGCCCAGGGGGATTTCAAAGCAGGCTCCAGGCTTCCCCCGAGCGTGACTTGACCCAACTGCTGGGGGTTTCCAGGCCATCGCTGCGCGAGGCGCTGATTGCCTTGGAAATAGACGGCGACATCGAGATCAAGATGGGCTCCGGCGTGTACGTGCGCGCCAAGCCCAAGGACGGAAAGAACCCGAGCATGACCTTGGGCGAGAGCCCGTCGGAACTGATGCAGGCGCGCGCCTTGATCGAAGGTGAGTCGGTGATCCTGGCGTGTTTGCATGGCAAGAAAAGCGACTACCGCTATTTGCAGGACTGTATCGATGCCATGCGCGCAAGCATCGCCAATGGCCTGCCTCCGCTGGAGGATGACCGTCGCTTCCATCAGCGCCTGGCCAAGATGAGCGGCAACTCCGCCCTGGTCCGGATCATCACTGCGCTCTTTGATGAACGACACAACCCGATTTCGGCTCACCTGAGCAAACACTCGGAGAATGCCCTGACGTGGGAAGCTGCGGTCGTCGAGCATGAGGCGATCCTGCACGCCGTAGCCAACAAGGATGTGCTCGGCGCCCAAACCTCGATGCGCCAGCATCTGAGCCGTTCGGAGAACCGCTGGCTGCAAGCGCTGGAACCGGAAGGGGCTTGATCGTTCCCACGCTCCTGCGTGGGAATGCATCCCGTGACGCTCTGCGTCACACCCCGGAAGCGGAACGCGGAGCGTCCCTGGCGACACTCCCACGCAGGAGCGTGGGAACGATCAAAGATCGCAGGCTTCGCCAGTTCCTACAGAGCTCAGCTGTTGCCGCACCGCCAGCTCCACGCCGCGAATTTCCGCCAAGCCCTTGAGACGGCCGATCAGCGAGTAGCCGGGATTGCTTTTGCGCTGTTGATCGTCAAGCAATTGATGCCCATGGTCTGGACGCAGCGGCAAGCGCGGGCCACCTTCGCGCTCACGTCGGCGCTCTTCAGCCACCAGGGCGGCGATGACCCCGACCATGTCGACGTCACCATCCAGGTGATGGGCCTCATGGAAGCTGCGTGGGTCGGTTTCCCGGCGAGTTGAACGCAGGTGAGTGAAGTAGATGAACGGCGCAAAGTGCTTGGCCATCGCCACCAGGTCGTTGTCTTCACGCACACCATAGGAGCCGGTGCAGAACGTCAGGCCATTGGCCGGGCTAGGCGCCGCGTCCAGCAGCCATTGGGCGTCTTCGGCAGTGGACAAGATGCGTGGCAAACCGAGCAGCGCCCGGGGCGGGTCGTCCGGGTGGATCGCCATGCGCACACCCACCTCCTCCGCGACGGGGATCACCGCGCGCAGGAAATACCCCAGGTGTTCGCGCAACGTGGCCTCGTCGATGTCGGCGTAGGTACGCAGCAAGGCACGGAAGTTGTCCAGGCTGTAGTGCTCCTCGGCGCCGGGCAAGCCCGCGATCAGGGTGTTGACCAAGGTTTCACGCTGGGTCGGTGACAGTTGTTCGAAGTAGGCCTTGGCTTGCTGGATATCCTCGGCGCTGTATTCGGCCTGCGCAGCCGGGCGCTGGAGGATGAACAGGTCAAAAGCAGCGAATGCGGTTTGATCGAAACGCAGTGCCCAACCGCCATCCGCCAGCTCATAGGCCAGGTCGGTACGCGTCCAGTCCAGCACCGGCATGAAGTTGTAGCAGACGATATCGATGCCGCAGCTCGCCAGGTTGCGCACGCTTTGCTGGTAGTTGGCGATGTATTCGTCGCGCCGCCCACAGCCGCGCTTGATGTCTTCGTGCACCGGAATGCTTTCCACCACCGACCAGCTCAAGCCGGCCGCTTCGATCATCTGCTTGCGCGCCGCAATGGCCTCCACTGGCCACACCTGGCCATTGGGGATTTCGTGCAGCGCGGTGACGATGCCGGTCGCACCGGTTTGGCGAACGTCCGCCAGGGAAATCGGGTCTTTGGGGCCAAACCAACGCCATGTCTGTTCCATGTTCTTCTCCTTGTTATCAGTTGAGTGCGGCAAGGGCGGGCAACAGGCTGTCCACACCATCGCGGACCAGGGTGCGATAGGCGCGGTGCACGGCATCGCGAAACTCTGCGCGAGCCGCCAGTTGCGGCGGGAAGACTTCATCCAGGTCGAGGAAAGCATTCACCCGCGATGCGCCCTCGAAGCGTCCCGCAAGATCGGCAAAGGTTGCGCTCAGCGGGTCGTCGATCACGTGCATCGACTGACCAGGCAACGGTTGCGTGCAGTAGTGAATCCAGGCCGCGATGCCCAGGGCGGTACAGTCGATGCTGCGCCCTTGGTCGAGCAATTGCTGCGCGCCGAGCAACCAGCGTTGCGGCAGTTTCTGCGAGCCGTCCATGGCGATCTGGCGCAAGCGATGTTGCAGGCTGTCGTTGGCAAAGCGCGCCCGCAGGTCGTGGGCATACACCGAAAGATCGATGCCGGCCGGCATGTCCAGGGTGGGTGCGGCTTCCTCGGCCATGTAACGCTCGAGGAGGCGCGCCAGCTTCACGTCGCTGACGGCGTCGAAGACCGACTCATGGCCGGCCAGCAGCCCTACGTAGGCCAGCAATGAATGGCTGCCATTGAGCATGCGCAGTTTCATGGTTTCAAACGGACGCACATCGTCGACCATCTGCACGCCTTCCACTTCCCAGTCCGGGCGGCCGAGGGGAAAGTGATCCTCGATCACCCACTGGCTGAAACTTTCACAGACCACTGCCGCGCGGTCGTGGCAGTCCAGTTGCTGCTCCAGCCGACGGAAGGACTCGTCGTCCATGGCCGGCACGATGCGATCGACCATGCAGCTGGGAAACGTCACCTGTTGCTCGACCCACTGTGCCAGCGCCTCATCCTGCAACGCCGCCAAGGCGCTCACAGCCTGGCGGGTGCGCTGGCCGTTGTCGGGCATGTTGTCACAGCACAACACGGTGAAGGCCGGAATGCCTGCCGCGCGACGGCGACGCAAGGCCTCAAGGACAATGCCGGGGGCCGAGCGCGGCGTTTGTGGCTGCTCGATGTCATGGGCAATCGTCGGATCTTCGCGGCGCAACTGCCCGGAGGAAGGGCTCAGGCAGTAGCCTTTTTCGGTGACGGTGAGCGTGACGATCCGCGTTTGCGGCGCAGCCATGCGCTGCAGCAACTGCTCCAATTCATCACCGCCCTCGCCCACATACAAGGCCTGGCGCAACACCCCGATTTCACGCAGGGTCACCTGCTCGCGGTCGCGGTACTCGGCCACATGGTAGCGGCCGTCCTGCACGCGCAATTGCTCGACCAAGGTGCGATTGGAGCGCAGGTTGGCGCTGCACAATCCCCAGTCACTTTCGCCATGGCGATTGAGATGGCGTTGCAGGTAGACCGCCTGGTGCGCGCGGTGAAACGCGCCCAGGCCCAGGTGCACGATACCGATCTGCGCTGCAGTCCCGGTGCAAGGTACACGTTTCACAACAGGCATCGACTCACTCCTTCTGTTCAGGGATGGCCCAGGGCCGAAGCGGGTTGCGAGCTTTGTGCCGCCGCGTTGCCGGTATCGGCCACCGACAGCGGTTTCACGTAGCGCGCCACACACACGGCACCGATCACGGTCAACAGCCCCGCCAGCAGGAATGCACTGGTGAACGAGCCGGTGAACTGCACCAGGAAGCCCGTCAGGGTCGGGCCGACAATGCCCGAGGTGTTAGCCAGGAAATGCATGAAACCGCTGACGCCGCCCACCCGCGCCGCCGGGACGGTGTCCTGGATGATCGCCCAGTAGATGGCACCGGTGAGGTACAGGAAGAACACCGCCAAGGCGACGAGGATGACCGCCGGATACAGGGTCTTGACCATCCCCGCACAGGCGATGCAAACGGCGCAGGCCAGCAGGCAGGTCACCAGCACCACCTTGCGGGAGAACATCATCTTTCCGGTTTTCTTGAACACAAAGTCGGAGATGAAACCGCCCAAGGCCAGGCCGAGGAAACCCAGCACCCAGGGAATGACCGTGGCGATGCTCATGTCCTTGACGTTCAGGCCGTGGGCCATGGTCAGGTAGCTGGGGAACCAGGTCAGGAAGAAGAATAAGGTGTAGTTATAGGAAAAGAACGCCAGGGAGGTGAACAGCACCGTTGGCTGCTTGAGGTAGAAGCGCAGTGGGAACACCGGTTGTGCTGCCAACTCGCTTTGCCCCTCGGCCCGCAGAATCTCCTCGGCACCCTCGCCTTCTGGCCTTTCCTTGACGAACTTGAACCACACCGCCGCCCAGACCAGGCCGATCACCATGATGATGATGAACGACATCTTCCAGCCGTAGGTGACGGCGATAAAGCCCACCACCGGACCGGAAATCGCCCCGCCCAGCGGCGTGCCGGACATCGAGGTGCCAATCGCCCGCGCCCGGCGCTTGGGGGTGTACCAGTTGTTGACCATCTTGCTGGTGGTGACGCTCAGCGGTCCTTCACCCATGCCGAACAGGATCCGGATAAGTACCAGCGAAGCGAAGCCCACCGTCAACACGGTGAGGCCGCTGAACAACGACCACAGGACCATGGCCAGCAGCAACGTGGTCTTGGCGCCGTAGCGGTCGGCGGCCCAGCCACCGATGAAGTTGAAAGCGGCATAACCGACGAAGAAACTACTGAAGATCATGCCCATCTCACCCGTACTCAGACCGTAGTCTTTCTGGATGAAAGGCGCCGCCACAGACAATGCCGACCGGTCGAGGTAATTGATGACCCCGGCCAGGAACAGCATGATGATGATTAAGCTACGTCCTTGACCAAACATGGTGGAACCTCCCGCTTGTTGTGTTTATTCGGTGAGGGTGCCCATGACAGGCACGATGAAACCGGTGGTACAGACAGCTCAGGGATGGGCGTTCGTCAGTTCCACCAGTATTTTTCGGGTTTGCTCGGGATGTTTTTCGATCAGGTCGATGGCGCCAGGCATTTCGTCGAAGCTGACGCGATGGCTGATCAGGTCCTGGACCTGCAACTTGCCACTGGCGATCAGTTCGATCACCCGCGGGAACTTGCGGTTATTGAGCCGCGAGCCCACCAGGGTCAGTTCCTTCTTGATCATTTCCAACTGCACCAGATCACTCGGCGTGGCATTGAACCCCAGCAACCCGATGCGGCCGGCCGGCGAAGCCAGGCGCACCATCTGCGGCATGAGTGCCGGAATGCAGGCGGCATCGACAATCAACGGCACACCTTCACCTTGAGTCAATTCACGCATCGTGGCCTCGACGTCGACTTGCTGGCCGTTGAGGGTCCGGCTGGCGCCCAGCGCCCGCGCCGTCTCCAGGCGGCTGTCGATGACATCGGTCACGGTGATGTCGGTCAATCCCAGCGCCCGGGCCATCTGCACCAGGGTCAGGCCGATCACCCCGGCACCGTAGATCAGCACGCTGTCGCCCGGATGAGGCTGCATCCGATCCAGCACGTTCAAGGCAATGGAGTAAGGCTCGACCAGGGCGCCGTGGCTGAGGGACATCGAATCGGGCAAGCGGTGTGCGTTCTCGGCCGGTACGCACACCTGCTCGCTGAAACCACCGTCACGATGCACGCCGATCACTTGCAGGTGGGTGCAGACATTCGGTCGGCCAATCCGGCAGGGATAACAGGTACCGCAACTGATCACCGGATCGACGCACACTCGGTCACCCACTTGCAGGTGTTCGACACCGTCGCCGACTTGCCGGACCACCCCGGAGAACTCATGGCCGGTGACACGGGGGAAACGCACGAATGCGTTCTGCCCATGAATGATGTGCATGTCCGAGCCACAGATGCCGGCATACGCCACATCGACCTGGACCTCGCCTCGGGCGAGCTGCGGTCGGTCGACCTCGGCCAACCCGAACTCGAAGGGTGCTCTTACCTGGAACGCTTTCATCGGGTCACTCCTGACGGGACATTCGCCCCGTTTGCTCAAAGGGTTAAAAGCGTTTCACCAATGCCACAGCGTGCCGTCTTCAAGACGGTTGACCGGCAGGCTGGCGCGCTTGTAGGGGTATTGGCGGGCAAGGTCTTCATCGATGTCGACGCCATGTCCCGGTGTTTCGCCCGGCGTGAAATGGCCGTCCTCGAAGCGATAGGCATGGGGGAAGACTTCATCGATGCGGTCTTCGTGAGGCATGTGTTCCTGGATGCCGAAGTTGGGCACCCAGGTATCGAAATGCAGCGCCGCGCCCATGCACACCGGTGACAGGTCGGTGGCGCCGTGAAAGCCGGTGCGCACCTGGAACAGCGCGGCGAAATCGGCAATACGCCGCACATGGGTAATGCCGCCGGCATGCACCAGCGTCGTGCGGATGTAGTCGATCAATTGTTCCTGGATCAACTCGCGGCAGTCATGGATGGAGTTGAACACCTCGCCAACGGCCAACGGTGTGGTGGTGTGCTGGCGAATCAGGCGAAAGCTCTGCTGGTTTTCGGCCGGTGTACAGTCTTCCAGCCAGAACAGGTTGTACGGTTCCACGGCCTTGCCCAGGCGCCCGGCTTCGATGGGCGTCAGGCGATGGTGCACGTCGTGGAGGATATGCAGGTCATCGCCAAAGCGTTCGCGCACGGCGGCGAACAACTTGGGGACGTAGTTGAGGTATTTGGCGGTGTCCCAGACGTGTTCGGCGGGCAGGTCGCTGTCGGCCGGCTCATAGCGCTCACCGCTGCGCTTGGCGACGCCGTAGGTGGTGGCAATGCCGGGCACACCGCATTGCACACGCACGGCTTTATAGCCCAGCTCGACGTGACGGGCGACTTCGTCCAGGCACCCTTCGATGTCCTTGCCGGTGGCATGCCCATAGACCATCACCCGCTCGCGGCTCTTGCCACCGAGCAACTGGTACAACGGCATGTTCGCGGCCTTGGCCTTGAGGTCCCAGAGCGCCACGTCGACGGCGGCAATGGCGGTCATGGTCACCGGCCCCCGGCGCCAGTACGCACCGCGATACAGGTACTGCCAGATGTCTTCGATGCGGTGGGCGTCGCGGCCGATCAGCGCGGGCAGCACGTGCTCCTCCAGATAAGCGACCACCGCCAGTTCGCGGCCATTCAACGTCGCATCGCCAATGCCGTAGAGGCCCTCGTCGGTGACGATTTTCAAGGTGACCAGGTTGCGACCCGGGCAGGTCACGATGACGCGCGCTTCAACAATTTTCATAAAGTCAGACCTGTGCAACAGAAGGGAGTGAGGACGTGCCCATGTTCGGCATCGCCGCTTGGGGAATCAGCGCACCTCGGTATTGGACGACCTGGGCAGCCAGGCGATGGCCCCAGCGGGCGGCCTGCTCTGGATCGCCGCCACGCAGGCGACAGGCCAGGTAGGCGGCGTTGAACGAATCACCGGCAGCGGTGGTGTCGATGACATGGACGACGGTTTGCGCGGGTATTTCGAAACGCCCTGTCGGGCACTGGATCAAACAGCTGGCGGCGCCGCGCTTGAGGGCCACTTCGCGGACTCCCGCCTGGGCGTAGGCACTGAACAAGGCCTCCGTGTCGCGATAGCCGAACAGGGCCGCGTCATCTTCCCAGGTGACCAGGGCCAGGTCGGTCATCTGCAACAGGTCGCGGTAGGCCTGCCGGGCCGTTTCAGGATCGGGCCAGAGGTGGGGACGGTAGTTGTTGTCGAAGACGATGCGCGTGCCGGCTCGGCGCGCCAGGTGCAAGGCCTGGATCAGGCGTTGGCGCCCTTCTCGCGTGAGGATCGCCAGGCTGATGCCGCTCAGGTAGACGTAGTCGTAATCAGCCAGTGCTTCGAGCATGACCTCTGCCTTGGGGCCCTCGAACATGCGCCGCGCCGCCGCCTCCCCGCGCCAGTAAAGGAAACGCCGCTCGCCGTGGGGATCGGTCTGGATGAAATACAGCCCCGGCAGCGCGTCTTCGATCACGCGGACATGGGCATCGCCGATCCCTTCGTCCAGCCAGGAGCGGCGCATGGCAACGCTGAACGCATCGCAGCCCACGGCCGTCACGTAGTCCACGGCCACTGCGCCACGCAGATTCAATCGCGCCAGGTAGACCGCGGTGTTGAGCGTATCGCCACCGAAGGTCTGCGTGATCGCGGCACCCGGTTCACCGCGCATCTCGATCATGCATTCCCCCACCAACGCCACCTTCATCGGGCGGGCGAAGCGGGTCTCTGGGCCATGGTTAAGCGTTACATCCATAATCAACGCGCCTTTCTTGTTTTTAAAACGGCGTTTCATTTTTATCTCAAGGCCCGAGTCTAGTCAGATTTGCCGCCTCGTCAAGCAAAAATGAAACAGCGTTTTGTTCTGCTTGCGTATATCCTTGGGTTTTACTTTCACGTTGGAGCCTTCATGGACAACAGCGTCATTCCAAACAACGATCTGGTGTCGGCGGTTGGCCGGACCATGGCCGTGCTCGAGGCACTGGCCGAGCATCCGGAAGAAAGCGGCGTCTCGGAAATCGCCAACAAGCTGGACATGTCCAAGGCCACGGTCTATCGCTTCCTGCAGTCGCTCAAGGCGCGTGGGTATGTGGTGCAGGACGCCGAGGATCGCTATCGCCTCAGCGTCCGGCTGTTTGAACTGGGGGCCCAGGCCCTGCCCCACCTGGACATCGTCCGGGAAGCGGAGCCGGGTATGCGGCGGATCAACGAGCTGACCGGCGAAACCGTCCACCTGGGGATTCTCGACGAAGGCAGCATCGTCTACGTGCACAAGATCGACTCCAAGTACAACCTGCGCATGTACTCGCGCATCGGCCGGCGGGCGCCGTTGTACTGCACCGGCATCGGCAAGGTGCTGATGGCCTGGCTTGAAGAAGAGGAGTTGCTGGCGCACTTGGCGCAGGAAAGCTTCGAGCGTCGCACGGCCAATACCTTGACCAGTGCCGAAGCGTATCTGCAGGAACTGGAGACCGTCCGCCAGCAAGGCTATGCCGAGGACCATGAAGAGTTCGAAGACAACATGCGTTGCCTGGCGGCACCGATCCGCGACCGTTTTGGCCATGTGATCGGCGGGATGAGCGTTTCATTTCCCTGCTTTCGCTTCAGGGAAGAGTTGAAGCAGGACTACGTCAAGCAACTGATGCAAGCCACCCAACAGATCTCAAGCCAGTTGGGCTGGCATGCGCGGTAATACCCATCAGTCAAGCAAAGCCCCTGTGGGAGCGAGCCTGCTCGCGAAGGCGTCGGCAGACCCAACATCATTGCAAACTGATCCACCGCTTTCGCGAGCAGGCTCGCTCCCACAAGGGGTGTGGCGTACGCAAGGTCTGTGAGCAACTCGGTAAAACTGTGGGAGCGAGCTTGCTCGCGAAGGTGTCGGCACACCCAACATCATTGCAGGCTGATCCACCGCTATCGCGAGCAAGCTCGCTCCCACAGGTTTCAACTGGCCGGCATCAGAACCAGGTTTCCATCTGGATGCCGTACTGCCAGACACCGCCGGCGTTGAAGTCAGTCTTGCCGAAGGAATCCGTGGTGCTGTACCGGTCCAGGTCCGACGACCAGTTCATCACGCTGGCGAACAGGCGTAGCTCAGGACGCGTGAGCAGATCGCCCAGGTCAGGCTTGAAGGTCGGGGCGACCGTGAACTTCCAGAAGTTGCCGTCGACCGCATTGCGTTGCAGGTAACCCTTGGGGTCCAGCTTCATGGTTTGCCAGCTCATCTCGTAGGCCATCTCGAAATTGCTGTTGATTTCATTGGCCAACCGCACGTTCAGGGTCATCCAACGGTAGTCGTCGCCCTTGACGTAGCGGTCCTTGCTTTGTTCAGCCAGCAGGCTCGGGCCGATGCGCCAGCCGGACGCTATAGGGGTCTCGCCGTAGAGCGCCAGACGCAGGGCACGAGCATCATCGATCAGCTCGCCATCCGAGCCAACGTTCTTGACCTCAGCCCCCAGGCCCTGCCCATAGAGCAGCGCCGTCTTGAAGAAGCCCTCGCGGCCGAAAAAGTTTTTCTGGTGATTGGCGACCATGCTGTGCAAGCCGGAATCGGCCGGCGTCAGCCCCGCCTCGTTGGTGCGGGTAGCAAAGTCGTTTTTCTTCGAGCCGATGGCGTTGAACATCCACTGCCACTGGCCACCGTCGAAAAACTGGTTGGACGTCAGGATGTAGCTTTCCACATCGGCATTGACGCCACCCTCGCTGAAATCCCCGTAGTTGCGACCGATCAATGAGTAGTTCGAGCGCCAGTCCTTGGTCATCTGTATATCGTAGATGCCGCCACCGGTGCCGGCCAGATAGACGACGTCGGAGTCCAGCCAGTGGATGTCGAAATTGTCCCGATCGAAGCGCTTGCCGGCCCACAGGGTCGAGTTTTCGAACATCGAATTGCCCTTGAATGCCGCGAGGTGATCGAGTTCGGTAAACACCTGGCGCACGTTCAGGTTGCTTTCATCGGCGGTCCAGTCGTTGGAGCTCTCCACACCATCGGCGATGGACACCGTGAACTTGGAGTGGGTGCCGTTCTGCGCGTACTGCTCTTTCGACAGGTCGATGCGCATGTAGGTGTCGTCCTCGTTGCCGAGTCGCCCGACAGCGCCACCCACAGAACCGGCCGGAGTGGTGTACGGACCGCCACGACCACCGCCCAACCCATCATTGATCAGCAACCCGGAGCGAGCATAGCCCTTGAAGCTGAAGCCGTCGGTAAGGTGTGCGCCACTGCCCTGCTTCGCCGTGCTTTGCTGGCTGGCTTCGAGTTTTGCCAGGCGAGCATCGAGCGTGGGGACCGTAGCAGCGGACGCCACCGGTTGTGTGGCGGGCGTGGCGAGTTTGAGTTGCTGCAATTCCCTGGCGAGTGCCTGGGTTTGCTGTTCGGCGGCGGCTGCGCGTTTTTCCGCTGCGCTGGCACGGGCCTCGAACGCGGCCATGCGCTCTTCCAGAGTCGCGGCCTGAGAAGTGGTCGCCGCGGCGCCGAGCACGCCTGCGAGTAGCCAGCTTGATGCTTTCTGCATGTGGATTTTCCCTGTTTTGTTTTTATTGTTCTGTTGCCGCGACCGGTCTTTTTCGCCCAGGTTCTGAATTGTCAAACCAAAGGAAAAAAAGGATGCCTCATCGCAAATACACTGCTACATTTGGCGATGTTAACGTTAACTTTTCTAAAAACAAAAATAAAGAGGGCTTTATGAAACAGCTCAAATCGATCCTTCCAGCGGCACTGCTCGGCCTGTGCGTCGGGTTTCCATCCCTCTCCACAGCCGCCAGCCTGACGATTTCCTGCGGTGCCGTGGGTGCTGAATTGCAACTGTGCAAGGAGGCCGTCGAGGCGTGGTCGAAGCAGACCGGCAACAGCGTCGAAGTGGTTTCCACGCCTAACTCGGCGACCGAGCGGTTGTCGTTCTACCAACAGATCCTCAGTGCGCAATCCAGCGACATCGACATCATCCAGATCGACATGGTGTGGCCGGGGATGCTTGCCAAGCACTTGATGGACCTGCGCGAGGTGCTTCCTGCCAACGCGACCCAAGGTTACTTCCAGGCCCAGGTGGACAACGCCACGGTGAACGGGCGCCTGGTGACCATGCCGTGGTTCACCGACTCGGGGCTGCTGTATTACCGCAAGGACCTGCTCGAGAAGTACAACAAGCCCGTGCCCCAGACCTGGGAAGAAATGACCACGACTGCCAGGGCTGTCCAGCAGGCCGAACGCGATGCCGGGAACGCCAATGCCTGGGGTTATGTATTCCAGGGGCGCGCCTACGAAGGTCTGACGTGTAACGCACTGGAGTGGATCAGCAGCCAGCCGCAAGGCGGGCTGGTCAACGCGCAAGGCAACATCGTGGTCAACAGCCAGGCCTCGAGGGCCGCATTGACCCTGGCCAAAAGCTGGGTGGGAGACATCTCCCCGCGTGGCGTACTCAATTACACCGAGGAAGAAGGACGCGGCGTCTTCCAGTCGGGCAATGCGTTGTTCATGCGTAACTGGCCTTATGTCTGGGCCCTGGTGCAAAGCCAGGACAGCGTCGTGAAGGACAAGGTCGGCGTCGCTCCCCTGCCCCGCGGCGGCGCGACGGGCACCCATGCGTCCACCCTCGGTGGCTGGGGCCTGGCGGTGTCGCGCTACAGCGCCAACCCCAAGCTCGCCGCAGAACTGGTGAGCTACCTGAGCAGCGCCCAACAGCAGAAACACCGCGCCCTGGTGGGTGCCTACAACCCGGTGATCGAGTCGCTCTACCAGGATCCCGAGTTGCTCGCCGCCATGCCGTACTACAGCCAACTGCGCAGCATCCTCAATGATGGGGTCATGCGCCCTGCTTCAATCACCGCCGACCGCTATCCACGGGTCTCCAATGCGTTCTTCGATCAAGTGCACGGCGTGCTGGCGGACGAACGGCCGGTCGATCAGGCGCTGGCCGAACTGGAAAGCGAACTCACGCGCATCAAACGCCGGAACTGGTAAGCCACAAGGAAGGAAATCACCATGTCTGTCTCCACTACACTCGCCCCCGGCGACGACGAGTACCTGCTCACTCGGGAAACGCCGGTACAACGCCGTCGCGTTCGCGCCGCCTGGCTGTTCCTGAGCCCGATGTTGCTATGCCTGGCCCTGGTGGCGGCCTGGCCGCTGCTGCGCACATTCTGGTTCAGCCTGACCGACGCCAGCCTGGCCGACACGGGCGATGCAAGCTTTGTCGGCTTGAGCAATTATCTGTATCACAGCAGCGCCGGCTGGTCGGGCATCCTGGTCGATCCACAGTGGTGGAACGCGGTGCGCAACACCTTGCATTTCACCGTGGTGTCAGTGGGATTGGAAATCGTACTAGGGCTGATGGTGGCGTTGCTGCTGAACGTCAAGTTCACCGGACGCGCGCTGGTGCGGGCGTTGATCCTGATCCCCTGGGCGATCCCGACCATCGTCTCGGCGAAAATCTGGTCATGGATGCTCAACGACCAGTTCGGCATCATCAATCACCTGATGCTCGGCCTCGGTCTGATCGATGCGCCCCTGGCCTGGACAGCCGACGCGGACCTGTCGATGTGGGCAGTGATCATCGTCGACGTCTGGAAGACCGTGCCTTTCGTCACGCTGCTGATGCTGGCGGCCTTGCAGATGTTGCCCAGCGACTGCTACGAAGCCGCCAGGGTCGATGGCATTCACCCGGTGAAAGTATTCTGGTGGGTCACCCTGCCGCTGTTGATGCCGGCACTGCTGGTGGCGGCGATCTTCCGCATCCTCGATTCCTTGCGGGTGTTCGACGTCATCTATGTGCTGACCTCGAACTCATCGAGCACCATGAGCATGTCGGTCTATGCCCGCCAGCACCTGGTGGAATTCCAGGACGTCGGTTACGGCAGCGCCGCTTCGACCTTGCTGTTCCTGGTCGTAGCGGTCATCGCCATGGCTTACCTGTACCTCGGACGCCGTCAGCTGGAGGTTCGCTCATGAGCCCGCGCCTGCTGAAAAAAGCCCTGCTGCGCGCCGGGTTCTGGTGCCTGATCGGGATCTTGCTGCTGTATGCGGTCTTCCCGTTCTACTACGCCATCGTGACGTCGCTGAAGCCGTCCAGCGCATTGTTCCAGGTGAGCTACTGGATCGACAACCCCGACTTCTCCAACTATGCCGCCGTGCTGAGCCAGGCCTCGTTCCTGCGGGCCATCGGCAACTCGCTGGTGGTTGCGCTGAGCGTGGTCGCGCTGGCGTTGTTCCTCAGCCTGACCGCCGCCTATGCCCTGGGCCGCGTGAAGTTTCGCGGACGTGGCGTGGTGTTGATGATGGTCCTGGGCGTCTCGATGTTTCCACAAGTCGCGGTGCTGTCGGGATTGTTCGAAGTGATACGTGCCCTGGGCCTGTACAACACGTCCTGGGCGTTGATCCTGAGCTACACGATTTTCACCCTGCCCTTCACCGTCTGGGTGCTGACCACCTTCATGGGCCAACTGCCTCATGAACTGGAAGAGGCCGCGATCATGGACGGTGCGTCACCTTGGGTCACGCTGACCCGCGTGCTGTTGCCGCTGCTCTGGCCGGCACTGGTCACCACGGGGCTTTTGGCCTTCATCGCCGCCTGGAACGAGTTCCTGTTTGCCCTGACCTTCACCCTGACCGACTCGCAACGCACGGTCCCGGTCGCCATCGCGCTGATTTCCGGCGGCAGCCCACATGAACTGCCTTGGGGCTTGCTGATGGCGGCGTCGGTGCTGGTCACCGTCCCATTGGTGATTCTGGTGCTGATCTTCCAGCGCCGCATCGTTTCCGGCCTCACTGCCGGCGCGTTAAAGGGTTGAGGCCCAACACAGACAAGAAAGGAACAGCATCGTGATCAAGTTGAAGCTGGACAACGTGAACAAACAATTGGGCGGCGCACGCATTCTTCGCGACGTCAGCCTGGAAATCTCGGCGGGTGAATTCGTGGTTTTCGTCGGCCCTTCGGGCTGCGGAAAGTCGACCTTGCTGCGACTGATCGCCGGACTGGATTCGATCTGTGACGGCGACCTGCTGATCGACGGACGCCGGGTCAATGACCTGGAACCGCGCGAGCGTGGCGTCGGCATGGTGTTCCAGTCCTATGCGCTATACCCGCATATGAGCGTCTACGACAACATCAGCTTTGGCCTCAAACTGGCAAAGACCGAAAAGACCAGCCTGCGCGAGCGAGTGCTGAAAACCGCGCAGATCCTGCAGTTGGACAAACTGCTGCAGCGCAAACCACGGGAACTGTCGGGTGGACAGCGCCAGCGGGTGGCCATGGGCCGGGCCATGGCGCGGGAACCGGACATCCTGCTGTTCGACGAGCCGCTGTCCAACCTCGACGCCTCCTTGCGCGTGCAGATGCGCAACGAAATCGCCCGGCTGCATGGACGACTGGGCTCGACCATGATCTACGTGACCCACGACCAGGTTGAAGCGATGACCCTGGCCGACAAGATTGTCGTGCTCAATGGCGGCCGCATCGAGCAGGTCGGCTCGCCACGCGAACTCTATGAGCATCCGGCCAGCCGCTTTGTCGCCGGTTTCCTCGGTTCGCCCAAGATGAACTTTCTGCCGGCGCACCTGCACACCCCAGGTGAAACCAGCCAGATCGACAGCCCTTTATTGGGCATGACGCCCCTTCCCTTCGACAGCGCCCACCTGGCGGCGAACAGCCCATTGACCTTGGGGATTCGCCCGGAACACGTGTCGCTCAAAGCGGCGCAAGGCAGCGCCGGCATCGTCGTGGTCGGGGTCGAATACCTGGGCAGCGAAACCTACGTGCACCTGGAGTCAGGCGAGGATGAACCGTTGATCTGTCGCTGCGAAGTCAACGCCGGATGGCGAGTGGGCGATCGGGTTGAACTGCAACTGGCGTTCGGCAGCGTGCATCTGTTCGACGCGGATGGCACGGCCTTGAGACGCCATCCTGCTGTTATTGAAGTCCTCCCGGAGGACGTCCCGCAGCGCTCGCCAAAAGCAGGCGCCCTATGACTGTGTCTGTGAATGCCATGAATGCACCCATGCCCTCCCCCTTGAACATGCGCAGCAGGCGCTGAGTGAAGGTCAGTCTCGTCTCATCGACGATTATCGACCGGACTATCATCTGGCGCCTGTCGCGGGCTGGATGAACGACCCTAACGGCGTGGTGTTTTTCCGTGGCGAATATCACGTGTTCTACCAGCACCACCCTTTCGATGCCAAATGGGGGCCAATGTATTGGGGGCACGCCAAGAGCGCCGACCTGGTCCATTGGCAGCATCTGCCCCTTGCCCTGGCGCCAGGCGATGACTTCGACCGCCACGGCTGTTTTTCCGGTAGCGCGGTGGTGTGTGGCGACACCCTGGCGCTGATCTACACCGGGCACACCTGGCTGGGAGAAGTGGGTGACGAACGCTTTATCCGCCAGGTCCAGTGCCTGGCCACCAGTGACGACGGCATCCGGTTCGTCAAGCATGGCGCTGTCATCGAGAATGCGCCGCAAGAAACGATCATGCACTTTCGCGACCCCAAGGTCTGGCAGGAGGACGGCTATTGGTACCTGATTGCCGGCGCGCGCCTGGGCGACAAGCCGCTGCTGCCGCTGTACCGCTCCACCGACCTGCACACCTGGGAATTCCTCGACTACGTGTCCAGCGGCAATGAGGGCGATGGCTACATGTGGGAATGCCCGGACCTGTTTCACCTCAACGGGCGCGACGTGCTGCTGTACTCCCCCCAGGGCATGCAAGCCGAAGGTTACGAACGCCTCAACAAGTACCAGACCGGTTATCGCATTGGCCGACTCGACAGCGAATGGCACTTCACCGGCGGGCCGTTCATCGAACTGGATAACGGTCACGACTTCTATGCCGCGCAAACGCTGGAGGCCGCCGATGGTCGGCGCCTGGTGTGGGCTTGGCTGGATATGTGGGAAAGCCCGATGCCGAGCCAGGCTCATCACTGGTGCGGCATGCTCGGCTTGCCCCGCGAGCTTGAACTGCAGGGCGATCGCCTTGGCGTGTTTCCGGCACGGGAACTGACGGCGCTGCGCCAGGCGCCGCTGCCGAGCGTCGCACCGTGGGGCGAGTCGGGCAGCTGCTGGGTGCCGCAAGTGCAGGGCGACAGGATCGAAATCCATGTGCATCTGGATCTGCTCGGCTGCACCGAAGGCCGCCTGGGCGTCGCCTTGCGCTGCAGTGCCGATGAGCAGGAACAAACCCTGCTTTATTACGACGCGTCACTGCAACGCCTGGTGCTCGATCGCAGCCGCTCGGGTGCGCAAGTGAGTGGTCAGCGCAGCGTGTCGATCGAGTCGACGCAAACACAACTGCACCTGCGGGTATTTCTCGATCGCTCGTCCATCGAGGTGTTCGAGGAAAACGGCCGCTTCAGCTTCAGCAGCCGCCTCTATCCGCGGCCCGACAGCCTCGGGGTGAAGCTGTTGGCGAACGGGACTGGCGGGCGCGTCGCCATTCCCAAGGCCTGGCCGCTGGACTCGGGCTGGCTGTGAGTACCGTCATTCGAGTCGCGAGAAGCCTAGGGCCTGTGTCATGATTCTGCGTCAACCTGACTGGCCGCACTTCGCATGACTTCCGTGAAAGACGTTGCACAGCTGGCCGGCGTATCCCTGATGACGGTTTCGCGCGCGCTCAACACGCCGGAAAAACTGAGCCCCGAAACCCTTCAGCGGGTACGTCGCGCCATTGAGGAACTGCAATTCGTACCGAGCCTGTCGGCGCGCAGGATGCGCGGCGACAACCTGCAGGCGCGCACCATTGGTGTGTTCGCACTGGACACCGCGACCACGCCGTTCGCCGTCGAGTTGCTGCTGTCCATCGAACAGACCGCGCAGCAGGCAGGCTGGAACGTCTTCATCCTCAACCTGTTGAGCAACCCGCCCACCGACCAGAACATCGACCTGATGCTGTCGCACCGCCCCGACGGGTTGATCTTCAGTGCCATGGGATTGCGCCAGGTGAGCATTCCCGAGCGACTCAAGAGCAAGCCGCTGGTGCTCGCCAATTGCCTGGCCGATGACAGCCACCTGGTCAGTTATGTGCCGGATGATGAAGCCGGGCAGCATCGAGCCATGCAGCATGCGTTGAGCCAAGGCTATCGGCGCCCGCTGTGTATCAATTTACCGAGGAAGAGTCTTGCCTGGGGCCTGCGCCAGCAAGGCCTGCAACGCGCCTGCCAGGCCGTCGGGCTGGCACCTGAAGCACTCCTGCAGTACGACCTTTCCGATCACGACGCCTACGGTGAAACCGCCGCCATTCTCGACCGGCATATCGTTGACGGCCGTCCGCAATTCGACATCCTGGTCTGCGGCAACGACCGCATCGCCTTTTGCGCCTATCAGCTGTTGCTGGGGCGCGGCCTGAAAATTCCCGACGATGTCGCGGTGCTCGGCTATGACAACATGATCGGCATCGCCGAACTGTTCATCCCGCCACTGACCACGGTACAACTGCCGTACTACGAGATCGGTCGCCAGGCGGCCCGGCACCTGATCGAGAACCTCGAGGTATCGGGTGCCCAGCCGGTGGATTGCCCGCTGGTGGTCAGGGCGTCGCTATAACGCCAATCGGCATCCGGCGCCCTGCCCTCAAGGCTGCTTCGCGGGCGACGGCGGCAGCGCCGCGATGATCCGGGTGCGGCATACCTCGAGGATTTCATCGGCCAGCGCGGAATCGTCCGGGCAGGCACGCGACAACATGATCGCACCGACGGCATGCGCCAACATGTCGAGCATTTTTGCCCTGATCGCTTCCTGCGGCGCGTCTTGCCCGGCCTCGTACCGGCTTTCGAGCGCGGCCAGCGTGTTTTCGATACCGTTGGCAAAGGTAGCCTTCAGTTCGGGCGATTGACGGGCAGCGTCGCCACACAGTGCCGCCATGGTGCAACCACCACCCCGGCCGTCACGGTGATCCCTGGACACGTAAAGATCGACGAAATCAGCCACGTCGATGCCCGCATTGTCGGTCAGCGACTGCGCAAGGCTGCTAGCTGCCGCTTCGGCCATCAAGTCGGCCTTGGAGCCGAAATGCTTGTAGAACCCGCCATGGGTGAAGCCGGCGGCCGCCATCAAGTCCGCCACACCCACGCCGTCAAAGCCTCGCTCGCGAAACAAGACAGAGGCCGTCTCGACGATGTGCTCCCGATTTGCCTGGGCCTGGGCCTTGGTCACCCTCATTTTTCACTCCCTCGTGCTGCTCGAAAATCATGCTCACATCATACATAGATGTCGAACATAATCAAATTCGTTGACAGTTTAGATTTCGGTCATCATCCTAATGAAAAGTCGCGCTCACCTCGCCAGGCTGCACGCGCTCCCTTTATCCAAACCTACGGAAACAAGACGTCATGACCGACCAGATCCTGTTCACGCCCTACACGTTGGGTGATCTCACGCTTTCCAACCGAGTGGTCCTGGCGCCGCTGACACGTAACCGTGCGGGGCAAGGCTTTGTACCGAGCGAGTTCGCTGCCACTTACTACAGCCAGAGAGCGTCGGCAGGCCTGCTGATCTCCGAGGCTTCACAGATTTCCCAGCAAGGACAGGGCTATCAGGACACACCCGGGATCTACACCCAGGCACAGATCGACGGCTGGCGCACGGTCACCGAGGCCGTGCATGCCAAAGGTGGGCGGATTTTCCTGCAACTGTGGCATGTCGGCCGAGTTTCCCACGTCGACCTGCAAGCGAATGGTGCGGCGCCAGTAGCCCCCTCCGCCCTGCGTCCGGCGACCAAGGTCTTCGTCAACAATAGTTTCGAGGACGTTTCCGAACCGCGAGCGCTGGACATCAGCGAGTTGCCCGGGATCGTCAACGATTTTCGCCAGGCAGCGGCGAACGCCATCGCGGCGGGGTTTGACGGCGTGGAGATCCACGGCGCGAACGGCTATCTGCTGGACCAGTTCATCAAGGACGGCGCCAACGTGCGCACCGATGCCTACGGCGGCTCGATTGAAAATCGTGCTCGCCTGCTGCTGGAAGTGACCGCGGCAGTGGTGGACGAAGTCGGCGCCAACCGCACCGGCCTGCGCATCTCGCCGGTCTCGCCGGCCAATGGTGTGTCCAGCAGCGCGCCACAGGCCCAGTTCGACTACCTGGTCGACCAGCTCAACGCCCTCGACATCGTTTACCTGCACGTGGTCGAAGGCGCGACCGGTGGGCCGCGCGACGTTGCGCCCTTCGACTTTGGTGCCTTGCGCCAGCGCTTCAAAAAAACCTACATCGCCAACAACGGCTACGACTTGGACCTGGCCACCTCACGACTCGTCGAGGACAAGGCTGACCTGATCGCCTTCGGCCGGCCGTTCATCGGCAATCCGGACCTGGTGGAGCGGCTCAGAACCGGTTCGCCTTTGTCGGCTTTCAATCCCGCTACCCTCTACGGTGGTGGTGCGACGGGCTACATCGATTATCCAACGCTCGCTGAATCCAGCACGCAGTAACACTGGCCAGACCCGACCGCGCGCCTGAACAACAGCGCGCGACTCGCTCATCAACACCTTGAAGAAGAGAATCTCCATGGACACTCGCACAACTGTTCTCATCACTGGCGCCTCCACCGGTATTGGCGCTGTCTATGCCCAGCGCTTTGCGCAACGTGGACACGATCTCGTCCTGGTGGCCCGCGACAGCGCGCGCCTGCAAGCGCTGGCCGCCAAGCTGCGCAGCGAACACAACGTTGCCGTCGATATTCTCCAGGCCGACCTGACCCAGACCGGCGACCTGACAACCGTCGAAGCCCGGCTGCGCGATGACGCCAACATCGGCATCCTGGTCAATAACGCCGGCGCCGCCCAATCCGGGACCTTCATCGAACAGTCGACCGACAGTGTCGCGCACCTGGTGTCGCTCAATACCACCGCGCTGGTCCGGCTGGCCAGCGCCATCGCCCCACGCCTGGTCAAAGCGGGTGACGGCGCGATCATCAACATCGGCTCCGTCGTTGGCCTGGCACCGGAGTTCGGTATGTCGGTCTACGGCGCGACCAAGGCGTTCGTGCTGTTTCTCTCCCAGGGACTCAGCCTGGAGCTGTCTCCGAAAGGCGTCTACGTACAAGCCGTCCTGCCAGCGGCCACCCGTACCGAGATCTGGGAACGCGCGGGCATCGATATCAACACCCTGAATGAAGTCATGGAAGTCGGTGACCTGGTCGATGCCGCGCTGGTCGGTTTTGATCGTCGCGAGCCGGTGACCATCCCGCCCTTGCATGAAGAAGCACGCTGGGATGCCTTGCAGGCCGCGCGTCAAGGCCTGCTCGGGCAAATCCGGCAGTCCCATGTTGCCGAACGCTATCAAGACCCGGCGTGATCATTGTTTAGCGGGCGCCGGCGCGAAGGACAGCGCCGGTATTTCCGGATGCCGGGCCGGGCGATCACTGCGCCGCATCCCTTATGAGAGCAAAGCACCATGAAGGCATTTTTAATCGACCGCTACGGCAAGCACAGTGGCCGTATCGGCGAGCTACCGGCCCCTGACGTGGGTGACCATGACGTTCTGGTCCGCGTGCAGGCCGCCAGCGTCAATCTGCTGGATTCAAAGATCAGCAAAGGCGAATTCAAACTGATCCTGCCCTACTCATTTCCCTTGGCATTGGGTCATGACTTGGCGGGGGTCGTGGTCCGCGTGGGATCCCGTGTCGAGCAATTCAAGGCGGGCGATGAAGTCTATGCCCGCGCCCCGGATGGGCATATCGGCACCTTCGCCGAGCAGATTTCAGTGAACGAAAATGCCCTGGCCGTGAAACCGGCAAACATCAGCATGGAAGAAGCCGCCGCCCTGCCCTTGGTCGCCCTGACCGCCTGGCAGGTACTGGTTGAAACAGCCCGATTGAAGAAAGGCCAAAAGGTCTTCATCCAGGCCGGCTCAGGTGGCGTCGGCACCCTCGCCATCCAGCTTGCCAAGCACCTCGGCGCCTTCGTTGCGACCACTACCAGCACCGCCAATGTGGCGTGGGTCAAAGCCCTGGGCGCGGACGTTGTCATCGATTACAAGCAACAGGATTTCGCCAACGTTCTGCAGGACTATGACGTCGTGTTGAACAGCCTGGGCGCCGATGAGCTGGAGAAATCGCTGAAGATCCTGAAACCTGGCGGCCAGCTCATCTCCATCTCAGGACCACCCACCCCACAGTTCGCCCGGGCCCAGGGATTTTCCTGGGTGCTGAGACTGATCATGGGCCTGTTGAGCAGCGGTATACGCCGCAAGGCCCGCCAAAAAGGTGTGAGCTACGCCTTCGTGTTCATGCGTGCCAGCGGTTCTCAACTGCGTGAAATCACCACGCTCGTCGAGTCCGGCAGTATCAAGCCGGTGCTTGACCGATCCTTCCCCTTCGAGGCGACAGCCGATGCCCTGAGCTATGTCGAACAAGGACGATCGAAGGGCAAGGTCGTCATCAAGATTCACTCGGGAATGGCTCCTGGAGGAAAGGCGTTGATTTGACCTGCGGGAATGGGTTGACTACCTTGAAACTCACCCATCTCGTTCGACAAGGAGTGTCGACATGTGCGCAGCTGCTCGTGCGTTTTTTACCCCGCCCCTGGCGTTCCATGCGGTAGCTGCCCAGTCGCCGCATGATCCGCTGAAGCCCCGCATCAACCCCAACTACAACATCCACCAGGAACTCGATGCTGCGGCCGGTTGCCATTCGCTCTCGCGTTGAGTTGCCCTCGCCCATAACACCGCCGATGCCCGCGACAGGTTCAATGAAACCCGTCGGCCGGGCGCCACGAACCCTTCTGTTTTCTCTTTCCCCGGCATGGAATGCCGTGCCGGCTACTGGTTCCACCACAAGGAAGTCACGTCATGAAGACACGTTTGAACAGGATCACGCCACTGCTCGTCCTCCCATTGTTCTGGCAAACGACAGCAGCCAATGCCGAGTCGTGCGAAGAGACGCTGAAACGGGTGGAGGGGTTGTACAACAACACCGTCGACAGTTGCCGGCAAGACCCGGCCTCGGATTGTTCGGGATTGCTGATCAGGGGCACTCACCGCGCCAATCCGGCGAAGGGCGAGAAATGGGATGTCTGGAATCCAAGCCCGAAAGCGAAGGAGCTGGGCACCTTTGCCGCCTCCTGGATGCGGGTCGATGGCATCAGCTATGAAGATCCTGGCATGAGCACCCAGAACGGCTACATCATCACGCCGATCGACCAGGTACGTGAACCGGAAACCCCGGTGCACATCTACTGCGCATTTCCGAACGATGCCTGGACCGACTTTCGCGATGACCGAGGCTGCGGCAACAACAAAAACACCGCCCAGACAGAGGCGGTCTGCCAGGCCATGGCGCCGCCTATCCTCAACGCCAATGCCTGGGTCGCGCATTTCACCCGGTTCAACAACGACCGCAGGCAAGACCAGTTGCAATGTGGTTTCAATATGCGCAACCCCATGAGCAGCCGGGAACGGGTCGACGCGTTTCGAAACTTCATGGGCGCCCGGCAAGTCATCAATACCCGCGAGTTTCAAACCCAGACCGAACTGCGCCTGGGTAACCCGAAAGACGATGCACTGCCGATCCTGGCGTTTTTCTACAGCGATCAACGTGGCCTGAACGATGCATTGGCCAACCAACGGGACTACAAGGACAAGACCGGCAAGGATCGCAACGTCATCAAGATCGACTTCCCCAGGACGCCGGGCAGCAAGGCCACGTTCTCCTGCACCCGAACCACGCCACCGCCCACGCAACAATTCTGTGACCGCTACATCGAATCCAGCACTTGGGTAAAACGTCCTGATCCGAAGCTTGGGCCCGACACCTGGTCGCTCCAGGTCGTGCCCACGGCCTGTGGTCGCGCGATCAAGGATGACCAGACCGACAGGATGTTTGCCGAGCTGTACAACAAGCACAAAGACGACGGGCAATGGCGGCAATACAGCGTCTACGGTGGGTCCCTCCGCCGGCAATTGGTGTGTCATCTGGCGGCAACCTTCGATGGCAAACCCGTCAGGGACAAACCCGAGTGGAACCTTGAGCCGGCACGTCCTTACGTCGACCAGGCCAGGGCTGTCGCACAGTACTGCAATCCTTACTGAGGCTTGAGCGGCAAACGCGACCTGCCGACACTCCAGGCGTCGGCGGATCGCGCATTTACCAGACAGCAATATGCGAATCCGCCCGGGGTTCGGTACCACCACACAGCACCCCGCTGACCGGGTCGCGCAGGATGATCTGGCCGCGGCCATAGTCGGTCAGGTCGCTGGCGATCTGGACCTCATGCCCCCGTCGAACCAAGGCATTGGCCAGGTCCCGTGAGGCGCCGTGCTCGATCCCGACTTTCATCCCACCCAGCCATTGCCAGCGCGGTGCATCCAGCGCCGCTTGCGGGTTCAGGCCGAAATCCACCAGGTTCATGACCATCTGCACATGCCCCTGGGGCTGCATGTAGCCGCCCATCACGCCGAAGGGACCGAGGGCCTCGCCATTGCGGGTGAGGAAACCGGGAATGATGGTATGGAAGGTCTTCTTGCCTGGGGCCAGGCAGTTGGCGTGGGTCGAATCGAGGCTGAATTCCTGCCCTCGATTCTGCAAGGCAATACCGCTGTCGGGCAGCACCACACCGGAGCCAAACCCGTGGTAGTTGCTCTGGATGAACGAGACCATATTGCCCTCCCCATCCGCGGTCGCCAGGTACACCGTGCCGCTGGCGTGGGGGTCGCCGGGCGCGGGCGGTTGGGCCTGTTCGCCGATCTGTCGACGACGGTGGGCACTGTAGTCATCGCTGAGCAGGTCAGCCACCGCCACGCGCATGTGCAAAGGATCGGTGATGTAGTGCAGGCCGTCGCTGTAGGCCAGCTTCATCGCTTCCAGTTGGCGATGCCAGGTCTGTTGGCTGTCACGGTGATCGAAGTCGAAACCTTCCAGAATCTTCAACGCCATCAAGGCCACCAGGCCCTGCCCGCTTGGTGGGATTTCCCAGACATCCACGCCTCGGTAATTGACGTGGATGGGGTCCACCCATTGGGCACGATAATCCTTGAGGTCCGAGGCCCGCAGATAGCCGCCGCTGGCCCGGGAATGGGCGTCCAGGCGCTCGGCCAACGCACCGCGATACAGGCTCTCACAGCGGGTATCGGCCAATTCCTGAAGGGTGCGCGCCTGGGCCGGGTTGCGAAAAACCTCCCCGGCCCGTGGTGCCTGGCCATCGATCAGGAAAGTATCGAACCAGGCCTCGAGGACGGCATCCCGATGGGGCGTGAACTCGTTCACCGCAACCTGCCATTGATGGGCAACCACCGGCGACAGCGCAAAGCCCTCCCGCGCCAGGCTGATCGCCGGTTGCAGCAGCTCGGCAAAGGGCAGCTTGCCAAAGCGTCGGGACAACTCGGCCCAGGCCGACGGGCAGCCCGGGACGGTCACCGGTGTCCAGCCATAGAGCGGCATCTGCCCGTGGCCGGCGGCCTTGACCGCCTCGATGCTCAAGGCGGCCGGCGCATGGCCGTTGCCGTTGAGGCCGTGCAACTGGCCCTTGCACCAGACCAGCGCGAAGGCGTCACCGCCAATGCCACAACCGGTGGGTTCGACCACGGTCAGTGCGGCTGCCGTGGCGATGGCGGCGTCGATGGCATTGCCGCCCTTTTGCATGATCTCGATGCCCGCCTGGGCAGCCAGGGGCTGGGACGCGGCGACCATGCCCCGACGGGCGAAAACGCTCTGGCGTTGCGACGGATAAGGGTATTGGTGGGCAGAAAATTTCAGCATGGCGAAGGCTCTTCGATACAGGAATTCAGTGGCCGGGAAAAGTCATAACACGCGACTGAGAAAAGCCCGGGTACGAGGATGAATGGGGTGACAGAAAATCTGCTCCGGCGGCCCCTGCTCGATGAGCTCGCCCTGGTCCAGGACCACCACACGGTCGGCCACTTCCCGGGCAAAGCCCATTTCATGGGTCACCACGACCATGGTCATCCCCTCCTCGGCCAACTCCTTCATCACTTGCAACACCTCGCCGACAGTCTCCGGGTCGAGGGCGCTGGTGGGTTCGTCGAACAGCATGGCCTGGGGTTTCATCGCCAGGGCCCGGGCGATCGCCACTCGCTGTTGCTGGCCGCCGGAAAGCATCGACGGGTAGTGATCGGCCTTGTCCGCCAGGCCGACCCGCTCCAGCAGGCCGCGGGCCTGCTCCAGCGCTGCGGTGCGAGTCACGCCAAGCACCTGGATCGGCGCCTCGATGATGTTCTCCAGGGCCGTCATGTGAGGAAACAGGTTGAAGCGCTGGAAGACCATGCCGATGTCCCGCCGCTGACGGGCGATGTTGCGCTCCGACTCACGCACCAGGCTGCCGTCGGCCCGCTCGCGATAGCCCATGGCCCGGCCGTTGACGCGGATCCGCCCGCCCTGGATGTCCTCCAGCAGGTTGATGCAACGGATGAAGGTGGTCTTGCCGGAGCCCGAAGCGCCGATCAGCACCACCACTTCGCCGCGCCGCACTTGCAGGGAGATGCCCTTGAGAATCTGCAGCTCGCCGAAGGACTTGTGGACATCCAGCGCCTCGATAATCAGCTCTTCGCTTTTATGCGCCATGGTTAACGTGCCCTCAGCAGGTTCAGGGTGCTGCGACCGAACATCCGCGTCGAAGCCGGCGGCGGTGACGAGGGCCGGTCCGACTGACCGAAACGGGCTTCCAGCCAGCGCTGGAAAAAGCCCCACAGCGTGGTCAGCAACAGGAAGTAGATCGCCACCACCAGATACAGTTCGAACACCCGGAACGTCGCCGACGTGACCATCTGGGTACTGAGCAACAATTCCTGTACGCCGATCACGCTGACCAGCGTGGTGTTCTTGAGCATCACGTTGAACTCGTTGCCCAGCGGCGGCACGATGACCCGGAACGCCTGGGGCAGGACAATGCGGCGCATCAGTTTGGCGAAGGTCATGCCCAGCGAGCGCCCGGCCTCGTATTGGCCCTTGTCCACCGCACCGATGCCGGCGCGGATGATCTCGGCCATGTAGGCCCCCTCGTTGAGACCCAGGGCAATGATCGCCGCCTGGATATTGCCAGGGATTACCAGCCCAAAGAGGTCGATGTCTTCGAAGCGGAAAATCCCGCCAGCGGCCAGCGCGGTATAGAGAAAGACGATCTGCACCAGCAACGGTGTGCCACGCATCAGCCACACGTAAAAGCGCACTGGCAAATGCAGCAACGGGTTCCTCGACAACCGCAACAGCGCGGCAGCCAGCCCGAGGGCACAGCCCAGCAGCATCGCCAGCACACTGATCAGGCAGGTCAGCCAGAGCCCGGTGAGGTACACCCCACTGGGCTGCAACAGGTACTGCCAGAACACATCCCAATTGAAATTCATCGGTGGTTCACCTCAATCAAGCGTGTCACTGGCGACATGCCATTTGCCCAGCAGTTGGCTGTAGCTGCCGTCGCTGCGCATATCGCCGATGACCTGCTGCACGGCGGCGGTCAGTTGCGGGTCGTCCTTGCGAATGCCCAGGCCGGTGAGAATCCGGCTGAAGGCTGGCACGCCCTCCTCGAACAGATCGGGCGCCATGGCGGCGTAATAACCGGCGGTTTCCACGGTGGTGCCGTAGGCGTCGACCTGGCTGATGCGCAGAGCCTGGAAGGCATCGGTGTCGGAGTTGTAGACCACCAGTTTCATAGGCGGCTTGCCGGCCTTGGCCAGGGTCTCGTTCTCGGCGTCGAGCAGGGTCTTGATGGTGGAACCGTTAAGTACCGCGACCTTGTCTGCGGAGAGATCCGCCAGCGTCTTGAGGCCCTTTGGATTGCCCTTGGGCACCACCACCGCCTGGCTGGAATACATGTAGTTGACGATGTCGATCACCTCGCGGCGCTCGGGCTTGTCAAACAGTTGGTCGACGATCATGTCGCACTGTCGAGCCAGCAACGCGGGGAGCAGCCCGGAAAAGGGAATGACCCGCCATTCCACCTTCTTGTCGCCCAGGCGCTTGGCGATTTCCAGCCCCAGGTCCACGGTCAGTCCCTTGGGTTTCTGCGCCTCATCGAAGGACACCAGCGGCGGCGAATCCATGCCCGAGCAGTAGACGAGTTTATCGACCTTGAGCAAACGCTCCGGGACAACGGGCGCGGCAACCGCCCACTGTGCACAGAAACCCAAGGATAAAGCGGCAACCAACAGGCGAGGCTTATGCATGACCAGACACTCCAGTTCAGTAAGTAACGGGCAGTACTCAAAGTCAGAACACGGGCAGGCTCGGAGCCCGCTCTCGTTATTTTTTCGATTGCAGGAACTCGATCAATTCAGGGACGGTGCCTTCGATGTGCGCACGCACCACCGCCTCGGCCTTGTCGGCGTCGCCCGCACGCAGGGCATCGAGGATCAGCATGTGCTCCTGGCGCGCACTCAGGGGCTTTTCCACATGCTGCAGCCACAGGCGCATGGGCGCTTCGATCAGGGAATAGAGCGCGCTGATCTGCTTGAGCAATCGCGGACGACCGCTGAGGCTGCACAGGTACTCATGGAACGCGCGATGGCGGCTGACCCACTCGGCGCTTTCCTCGCGGTAATCGTCCATCTCGTCCAGCAGTCGCTCCAAGGCAGCCAACTGGCGCTCGCCAATTCTGGCTGTCGCGACACGGACTGCCAGGCCTTCCAGGGCGCTGCGCATCTCGAAGACTTCGTGCAACTCATCGATGTCCAGGCCGCTGACAATCGCCCCGCGATTGGGTCGCAGGGTCACCAGCCCCTGGGCATCCAGACGGCGAAAGGCTTCGCGCACCGGCATCCGGCTCATGCCGATTTCGTTGGCGATGTCCTCGGCAATCAGCCGGTCGCCCTTGCGTAACCGACCGCCACAAATGGCATCGAGCAGGAAGTTGTAGGCCTCTTCCTCGGCAGTCATCGGCGGACGTTCAGCGTAAGTCGGGGCAAATTGCATGGCAGCACCTTCTGAATTTTTGTATCCAATTATCCATGGATTCAAAAAGGCAGAATGCGTGCCAAGCTCACGAATAATCGTGCAAGTGTTTGATTTGAAGGAATTTTCAGAGGAAAACCACTGCCAGCCTTAAAGCCCTGCCATAGGCTTGGCCGCACACCTGTGCTACCAAACAGCTCAGTGGCTGCCCTTTATGTGTGCAGGATGACGCTTCGGTAACACCGCAGGCAGCAGCCCATCATGCAGGTGCCCTGGGTGTATCTGAGGGTGACTCGCCAAACAGCGCCCGGTAATGGGCCGCAAAATGACTCAGGTGGAAAAACCCCATCGCCACGGCGATTTCACTGACGTTCAATGCCGCCGCACGGGTCGTGATCAAACGCCGGCGCACGGCATTGAGCCGCAGGTTGCGCAGGTACTCCACCGGACGCATCCCGGTGACCGCCTGGAAACTGTTCTGCAGGGTCCTGCGACTCACCCGCAATTGCTCGCACAAGTCGAGGATGCTCAAGGGCACCTCTGCGCTGGTGACGACCAGCTCCTGGCAACGCTTGACCAGATAGGCACTGACGGCAAAATTGCCGCGCCGGCCACGCACCTCGTCCGAAGCGTGACTGAACAAGTCGAGAAAGGCGTTGAGCAGCACGTCCTCGAGGATTTTTTCCGAGGCCGGATTGACCGCGTCCGCCTGTTCCAAAAGCTGACGAAACAGTGGGTGGATCCTTTGCTGCACGCGACGCAGCACCGCCTCATCCACGCTGACCTGGGACACGCTTTGCAGGCGCTTGAGCTGTTCGCTCGACAGTTCGTAGGCCGCCAGCTTGGCGAACCGCACCGTGTCGACATTGGCCGCAAAGAAGTGCATGCCTTCCGGGGCGTGCAAGACGAAGTCCTCGCCATCGCGCAATAGCACGACACTGTGGGCGCCCACCTGGTGCCCCTGGACCACCGGCGCACCGCCCAGCGACATGGCAATGCACAAGCGCCCTTTTGGCGCGCAACCGCGCTGCACCACACGCTTATCCAGCACCTCCTGGAAGATCTGGAAGCGATCGGCGCACACCTGCCGCAGCTCGCTGGAAAGGCAGCCACGCCCGAGTTGGTCATAGACCTGTTGCCAGCCCAGGATCGAACCGGCATGTTGCTGAGGATCATTGAAGGTACGGACTTCGGCGAACATGATCATTGTTCCTCGGTGGTGCTGTGCTTAACCCTGGTGCTGATATCCAAAGAGGTCGATAAACCTGTGGCGAGGGAGCTTGCTCCCGCTTGAGCGCGAAGCGCTCACAAAACAGGTCTGCTGCGTAGCCCAGCGGGAGCAAGCTCCCTCGCCACGGACTCGTGAACCGTTCTTATTGTCGGAAAACCAAAGCCAGTTCCGTGCCAAGCATGTGCAAACGATATTCGCCTGCCCTGACGTCCATCGGCGCCAACAACGCCCCGGACAGCACCACCTGCCCCGCTTCAACGCGCTGCCCGTCGGCCAGCAACCGCCGGACCAGCCAACACAGATTCGCCAGAGGTGTGTCCTCGCGCGCCAGGACGTTACCTTCACCACAGGACACGCCGTCATGCACCAGGCGATAGTTCACTTCGGGCAGTCGATCCGGATCGAACCCCACCCTGGCCCCGAGGCAATACAGTCCCGCGGCGGCATTGTCGGCAAGAAACGCTCCGACACCGAAACGCCAGCCCTGCCAGCGACAATCGGCAATTTCGAATGCCGGCGCGACCTCGGAAATGGCGGCGAGGATGTCCTCGTCACTGTAGAAATCTGGCACCAGCGTGCGCCCCAGGACAAACGCCAGCTCGATCTCCAGCTTGGGCTGGATCAGCCGTGCCAGGGGCACCGTGCTGCCGGGTTCCACAGCCATGGCATCGGTCAGCGCGCCCAATACCGGTTCATCAATACCGAAACGGTCCTGGGCGGCGCGGCCGGCGAAGGCCACTTTCCACCCGGTCAACCGCTCACCAGCGGCCTGGCGCCGGCGCAGCGCCTCGCGTTGCAAGGTATAGCCCGCCGACAGGTCGAGGGCCTGAGGCTCCAACGAAGGCAAGGCGTGTACGACCTGCGCAGCATCGTGGAGCCGGATCAGGAAATCATCCTCACGCTTCATGAGAGTTGCTCCGCCAGTTTGCGCAAAACGCCTTCGAGCCGCTCGGGTGTGGTGATCGCGGCAACGAACCGATCTGGCCGCACCACCACAACGCAGTCACGCACCTTGGCAAACCATTCGCCCAAGCGATTATCGATGTCCTCGACGCAAATGGCACCGCTGGCGGACAAGGGTTGATTACGCCCCACGCCACTGCGCGAGCGATTGATCTGGATGAAGCGCGTCTCCCAGCGCGCCCACCAGGCGGCGGTTTGCTCGCTGAGCTGTTCGCTCGGATTGACCCGATACCCCAGCACCGCATAGGAATGCCCCAGTACATCGTCCAGGCGCCGGCGCTGACCCTGGGCGTCCTCGACGAGACGGCTGGATGAACAACTGCCCGACCAGATCATCCTCATGCAGCTCGGCACGCTCGTGATGCACCAGGCCTTTGGTGATGGTCGCCTTGGGTTTGAACTTGAATTCCAGCAAGTGCGAGCGAAGGTTGTCGACGCTGTTGACGGCCTGGAACAACCAGTCCCGCACACCGGCCATCAACGGGTTGGTCAGCCCCAGCACCGCGCCCATGTTGTCGGCCAACGCGATGAGATCGGTCGCGTGCCCACGGCGCTCCTGGTCGTAACTGGCAAGAATCGTCGGCGACGCTCGCCCTTGAAGGATCGCGGCGAGTTTCCAGGTGACGTTGGCGACATCACGCAGGCCCGAATTGAGCCCCTGCCCGGCCCAGGGCGGGGAAATATGCGCCGCATCCCCCACCAAGGCCACACGGCCCTGGACAAAGCGCGCCGCGACCCGAGAGTTATGGGTGTAGGCGCGGATCCGGATGATTTCCAGTTGATCGACCGCATCGCCGATATGCCCACGGATCAAGTCCCGGATCGTCGTCTCTTCGCACATCCGGGTCTCGTCTTCGCCCTCCAGGAGCATGAACTCCCAGCGCCGCTGCTGATACGGCAAGTAGATGCAGACGAAAGGTCGCTGAGGGTCGGCATGCAGGGCGGTATACGGTGCATCCAGGGTATCGTTGGCCGTGTCGATCACCACCCATTTGCGCGGATGGGTCAGCCCCAGCAGCTCGATGCCGAGTTTCTTGCGCACGCTGGAACGTCCACCATCGGCGCCGATCACGTACTGCGCCTGCAATTGATAGAGCTCGCCCTGGGCATCGCGCACCTGCAAGGTCACGCCCTCGGCATCCTGCTCCAGATCGAGCATTTCATGGCCCTGGCGCAACTCGACACTGGCGTGCTTGCCCAACTGCTCGCGCAACGTCGTTTCCAGCAACTGTTGCATGAAGATGTTGCGCATCGGCCAGCCATAGTTTGCCGTGCTCGGCTTGACCTCGGCAAAACACACGCCTCGCGCATTGTAGTAACGCAAGGGCACGTTGCAGATCATGTCGCGCGCGGCCAGTTCGGCGATGCCGATGCCCTGCAACACACGCAGGGCCTCGTCATCCATGCCCACCGCACGCGGATACGGCAGGACGCCGTCAGCCAACTCAAGGACGATGCAGTCGATGCCGTACAGCCCCATGTAATGAGCGGCCGTGATCCCGTTGGGGCCGCCGCCCACGATGACAACCTGGGTTTTCTCCTGCTTCATCGCTATTCACCGCTTTGTTGTTGTGGTTGTAGGCACTGGTCATACAAATAGTCCATGACGACAAGGTTGAACATTTCGCTCTGGTCATCATGCACATAATGGCTGGCGTCGGCGATTTCCTCTGTGCGCACCCACTTACCGGCCTGCTTGATCGACTCAAGGGTCGCCAAGGGCAGGAAATCGGAACGGGCGCCACGAATGAACAGCGTCGGGCAATCCAGCGCCCGTACCGCCGGCCACAGGTCGGTCGGGGTAATACTCAGGCGCGCCTGGGCAATACCTTGCTGGTCGTGACGCCATTCGATTCCAGCCAGGGTTTCCTTCATGGAATACATCAACCTGGAAGCCAGCCCCTCCTGAGAGAGGCCAGGTCGCGCTTGCAGCCAGAACTGGGCGGCACTCTCCCAGTCAGGAAACAACAGCGGTGTCTGGCTCATCTCGCGCCGAATGCGCTCGGCGCCGTCACCGCTGACCGAAGAACCAGGGCCGATGTCCTCGATCACCAACGCTTGCAGTCGTCCCGGATTGAGCCGCGCATACTCCAGTGCATTGGTGCCGCCAAGGGAATGCCCCACCAGGACGAAACGCTGCAGTTCCAGATGCGCCACCAGATCTTCAAGATCGTTGACATAGGCCTCGGTCCGGTAACTGGAGGCATCCGCCCAGTCACTGTGGCCACGACCACGCTGGTCAAGGGCATAGCAGCAGTACCGCTCGCCCAACGCATTGACCAGGCCATCCCAGGTCTGGGCATAGGAGCGCAGCCCGTGGAGCAGTACCACCGCAATGCCCGACGGATTGCCCCAGGACAGATAATGCAGGCGCAGCCCCGATCGATTGGTGAAGAACTGGCTGTTTGCAGACATTCGTTTGCTTCCCACGATCCGTACCTCAATACAGGCCGTCATTGCCCTTGACGTCGGCAGCCTCAAGGCCACCCAGGCGCGCATGCAAGCGCCCACGCGTGGCGAAGGCCCAGATGATGATCAATTCGTCGGCCGCCGGACCATCACCGAACGACAACGAAATGCTGTCGTAGTGCGAACGGACATACAGCGCATCCTTGTGAGCCAGCGGCACATCGATGGTCACGCCAGGCCCGCCACGCTTGCCCGTGGAAGGCACCCAGGATTTGCCGCCGCCCAATGCGACGCGGATCGGATCCGCCGCCGGATTGGTCAACAATGCATTGCCATGCTCGTACTCGCCCTGGCTGCCCACCAGGCACGCCTTGCCATAGCTGACGATCTTGTGCTGACCGGCCAGTACCCGGATGCGCCGACCAAACTCCTGACCCAGCAAGGGTGATGGCTCAATCAACTCGGCCAGGCTTTCACTGAAACGGCCGGCATAAGGGTTGGCGATCACCGCGCCAATGGCGTACTTGAACAGCGGCTCGCCATCGGCCAACTGGCCCGTTTCGTTGGCCAGGGTTTCCTCGACGAAGGTGTACCATTTGCGGATGTGGTAACTGGCGAAATTTGCGGTTTTCATAAAAGAAGTCTCTTTCAAAGTGGGTCGAGATCGAAATGCCGGCTGGGGGCTCCAGCGGCCTTGAAGCGGGCCTTGCCGCGTGCATCGTCGTGTTCGGACTCGAGGAAGAATTCCAGGCGATTGCCATCGGGGTCGTTGAAATACACGCCGTTACCGATCTCGTGGTCAGTGATCTTCACCACCTCGACGCCCTTCTTCAGCAACATGCCGTAGAGCTTGCGCAGGGTGGTCATGTCGCCCGCGATCTCCAGCCCGTAGTGCTGCAGCCCCAGGCCGCCCTGGTGGGCCCCGGGTGCTGCACGGAGCAACGCGATATCGTGGTGCTTGGCACCGAAGGCCATCATGATCCAGCTTTCACCCCGGGCGCTTTCATGCATGCCCAGCACGTCGGCGTACCAACGCGCCGACACTTCAGGGTCGCTCACGGACAGCGACAGGTGAGTACGAACGACTTCGACTTTCATCGCGCGATACCTCAGTTCTTCTTGATGATGGATTGATGCCCGGACTTGATTTGCGCCACCGCGGGCGTCCAGAGCACATCAGCGATTTCACTGAATTCACGCCACTGCTTCTGCCAGCCGTCACCGCCGTTCTCGGAGGTGAACAGATGCCCGTACTTGGTGCCGGCGACAATCTGGCGAGGGTCGGCAGGGTTCAAGGCAATCGCCCAGACACAGGAGTTGGGCTGTTGCGGCAGTGGCAGCACTTCCCAGCTGAGGGCGGCATCCCGGGAGACCAGCACCTTGCTGGTCGTGCCAGGGGTGCCGTCGGAAATGCTCAGGTAGAGCGTATCCTCGCTGCCCAGCGCTGCATTTATGGCGCGCACGTAGTACAGGCCGAAGGTTTCCCGGGCGACGATGCCGGTCCAGGTCTGCCCCTCGTCGAGGCTGCGGTAAACGGCGTTGACGCACACCACCACGATGACCTTTTGCCCGTGGTTGGGCAGGACCACGATGTTGTGCACGTCCGAGTTGAAGTCCCACAGCAGGCGGTCATCGACACGGGTCCAGCTATCGCCGCCGTCACGGCTGTGGAACAACCCGCCCTCTTCCAGGCCGAACCACAACTGGTTGCGATCGGTCGGGTCGTAGGCGAAAGCCAGCAAGCGTGGACGGCTGACCCCTTCGCAAAACTCCGGGATCTCCACCGGGGCACGTTCCCAGGTCTGGCCACCATCGAGGGTGCGCCACAGCACCGCGCGCGACGGCGCACCGGTGCCGACGAAAATCCGCTGTGCGTCCTGAGGATCCACGGCCACCTTCCAGACGGTCTGGCCGTTGAATGGCGAATCCACCCGCTGCCAATGGCCTCCGGTATCACGGCTGATGCACAGGCCGACATCGGTGCCGGCATAGATCACCTCAGGCGTCCCTGGATGCAAGCTCAGGGAGCGGGTGATCGCGTCGAATTCCAGGTCTTGGCCCAGGCCCAGGCGATGCCAGGTACGGCCATCGTCGGCGCTGCGGATGACCGCCTGCCCTACGGTGGCGACCAAAAGGGTTCCGTTACTCATCACTGCTGCTCCTCAAATGAAGATGCCGCGGGTCAAGCCGCCGTCGATACCAATGGATTCCCCGGTCACCGCACCGGCCTTGGGGGATGCGAGGAAACCGATCAGCCAGCCCATTTCGATGGGTGCCAGGGTGCGTCGGATCGGCGTTGCGTCGATGTAGCCCTGCTCCACCTGCTCGGGCGTCTTGCCCTGCTTGATCCCTTCGCGCTCGTAAAGCTCCTGGATGTGCGGGGTGTCCACGACGCCGGGGTGGATCAGATTGACCGTGATGCCAGCTGGGCCCAGTTGGTCGGAAAGCGTCTTGGTCATGTGGGCGATGGCCAGGTTGCGCATGCCCGAGAGGACCTTGCTGCCACGCCCGGTCAGGCCACCGATATTGATGATGCGACCGAAGCCACCGGCCTTCATGTGCGGGGTCACGGCCTTGGCGCAACGGAAATAGCCGATCACCTTGGTGTTGAGGTCCGAGAGCAGTTCGTCGTCGCCGGCGTGCTCGATGTCGTTGCGCACCACACCGGACGGGGCCGCGGCGCCGTTGACCAGGATGTCGATGCGGCCAAAGTGCTTGTGGGCAGCCTCGACCATGTCGGACACCGCCGACATCTGGTTGGTGTCACAGAACAGCGGCAGCACCTCGTTGCCGGTCTCTGCGGTAATTTCCTCGGCGGCTTGCTGGAGGTATTCCATGCGCCGCGCGCAGATCACCACCTTGCAACCTTCCTGGGACAGAAAGCGCGCGACTTCCTTGCCGATGCCCATGCCACCGCCAGTGACGATCGCCACGCGGCCTTGTAATTCCAGATCCATAGCAGTTCCTCTTGTGATTGTTCGGCTCAGGCGAGATCGACGAAGACACTTTTGGTTTCGGTGTAGGCATCGATCACGTTCTTACCCATTTCCCGGCCCCAGCCGGATTGCTTGTAGCCACCAAATGGCGAGGCTGGGTCGACGACGTTCCAGCAGTTGATCCACACCGAGCCGGCCTTCAACTGGGCGGCCACGCGATGGGCGGAACGCAAGTCACGGGTCCAGAGCCCGGCGGCCAGGCCATAGGGCGAGTCGTTGGCGCGCAGCACCAGTTCATCGATCTCGGTCCAGCTCATGACGGTCAGCACCGGCCCGAAGATTTCCTCCCGGGCGACACAGGCGCGCTCGGCGCGGTCGAGAAACACGCTGGGCCGGATGAAGTGGCCGCGCTCCAGGTGGGCCGGCCGATCACCGCCGCAGATCAGCTCGGCGCCTTCTTCCTGGCCGCGTTGCAGGTAGCCATGCACCGTGCCCAATTGCCGGGCCGAGACCAGAGGGCCCATGCTGCTGGCCGGATCCAGGCCTGGCCCCAACACATGGGCGGCCGCATGGCGCTGGAGTTCCTCAAGCACCTGATCGAGGACGCTGGCGTGCACGTAGAGACGCGATCCGGCGGTGCAGACCTGCCCCTGGTTGTAGAAAATGCCGTCGGCGGCGCCCTTGGCGGCACGGACGATATCGGCGTCCGGCAGGATGATGTTGGGGGACTTGCCACCCAGCTCCAGGGAGACCTTCTTCATGTTGCCCGTGGCCGCCTGGGCGATCAGTCGTCCCACCTGGGTCGAACCGGTGAAGGCGATCTTGTCCACGTCCGGGTGCTGGGCCAGCGGTGCGCCGGTATGCACGCCGAGGCCGGTGAGCAGGTTGACCACCCCGGCCGGGAAACCGGCGGCCTCGATCAACTGCACCAGGCGAATCGCAACCAGAGGCGTCTGTTCGGCGGGCTTGAGCACCGCGACGCAACCGGTCGCCAGCGCCGGGCCAAGCTTCCACACACACATGGTCAGCGGGAAGTTCCACGGCACGATCAAGGCACAGACGCCCACCGGCTCGCGCAAGGTGTAGTTGAGCATCGGCGCGCCGCTGGACGGCGATACCGGCAGCGTGCTGCCTTCGATCTTGGTCGGCCAGCCAGCGAAATAACGAATGATATTGGCCGCACTGGCCGCTTCCCCCCGGGCCGCGGCGATTGGCTTGCCGTTTTCCAGGGTGATCAGTTGCGCCAGCTCTTCGCGATGCTGGTCAAGCAGTTCCGCCAGGCGAAACAGCAATAACCCGCGCTGGGCCGGTGAGTGCTGCGCCCAGGGCCCGGTGAAGGCCGCGCGGGCGGCAGCGACGGCGGCATCCACGTCGCGTTCGCCGCCTTCGGCGACTTCCGCCAGGATGTGCTCAGTGGCCGGGTTTTCCACGGAAAACCGGCGGCCGTTGGCGGCGTCCTGCCAGGTCCCGCCGATAAACAGGCGCCCGGGCTGCGACAGGAACTTCTCGACGGCAGGTAACAATTGAATCGGGTTCATATCCGCTCCTTCACAGGGCCATTTCAATCAGGCAAGGACCGCCATCGGCCTTGGCGTTGGCCAGGGCGCGCTGCAATTCACCATTGGTGTGCACGGTGCTGGCCGGCAAGCCGTAGCCCTTGGCCAAAGCCTTCCAATCGATGCGTGGACGGTCCAGCACCGTCAGGCTCAGGGCCTCGGGGCCCAGCTCGGTCATGCCGAAGCGGCGCAGCTCGTTCTGCAAAATGGCGTAGCGATGGTTGGCCGCGATCAGGATCACCACGGGCAGTTGCTCGCGGGCGATGCTCCACAAGGTCTGGATGGTGTACTGGGCACTGCCGTCCGATTGCAGGCAGAACACGCGGTTGCCGCGCTCGGCCATGGCGGCGCCAAAACCCACCGGGATGCCCTGGCCGATGGCGCCACCGGTGTTGGTCAAGACCCGATGCCGTGCGGCATGGGCCGAGGCGGTGAAGAACGGATAGCCGCACGTCCCGCCTTCCACCGAAACGATGCAGTCGTCGGGCAACGACGCAGCCAGCACCTGACCCACGGACTGCGGTGTCAACGTAGCTTCGCTTGGCGGCAGCTCGATACCGGTTGGCGTTGGCACATAAGCCGGCGCTTCAAGCGCATCGGCAAGCGCAGTGAGCGCGCCGGCAACATCGTCCCCTACTTCCGCCAGGCAGAGCAGGCGTTCACGTTCGGCCAGGCGAGAAGCGATGCCTTCGTAGCCGAAATAACTGATCGGGTCCGGCACGCCGGCGCACACCACCGCGTCGTACTGGTCAAGAATCTCAATGGCCACTTCGGGGAAGTAAGGCAGGCGATCCAGGTCAGGCAAACCACCACCGCGATAGCTCAGGCGCGGAAAGGTTTCGGCGAACAGGCGCACGCCTGGCAGTTGTGCCAGGCGCCCCGCCGCTTCGAGTCCGGCGACGGACAAGCCTTGGTCGCCAACGATAAACACCAGGCGCTGGCCATCGCGAAGGGCCTGGGCGACCGCCTCGATCCGGTCACCGGCAAAACGGCGAACCGGGGCCTGCAATGTCGTGAAGGCTTTCTCGTGCTGCACCGTGTTGGCTTGCAGGTCCATCGGCAGAATCAGGCTGGCGATCTGCCCGTTGGCTTGCCAGGCGGCACGCACTGCCTCTTGGAAATCTTCGCCGACACCCGATGCGGTGCGCGATGTGCGCACCCATCCGGAAACACTCCCGGCCAGCGCCTGGATATCACTGGCCAGCGGCGGATCGTAATTGACGTGCCATGACGCGTGATCGCCGATGACGTTGACGATCGGGGTGTTGGCGCGACGCGCGTTGTGCAGGTTGGCAATGCCATTGGCAAAGCCTGGCCCCAGGTGAGTCAGGGTCATCGCCGGCTTGCCGGCAATCCGGCCATAGCCGTCCGCAGCACCGGTGCACACCCCTTCGAACAAGGACAACACCGGCTTGAGGGCTGGCGCACTGGCCATGGCTGCCACCAGGGGAATTTCAGTCGTTCCGGGATTGGCGAAGCAGTATTCGATACCACTCGCCACCGCCGCTTTCACTATCAGTTGCGCACCATTCATTTCCAGCCCTCTTGATCGAGCGTTTGCAGTGGCTGAGATTTATCACACAGAAAAACCCTACGCTCAAGCATTTTTATACATAAAAACTCTTATTTTGAGATTTATGCAAAAATATGACGTAAATACCACCTTCAATATGTATGTTTTTCTCAAGCGCTGACGTATCGTGGCAACGCCCTGTTCGCCGAGCGAGCGGGCTTTTCATCATCGGCGCACCTACCTATAGTGCTCACCCAACGACCACCTACGCGCCATCCCCCCTTTAGGAGCGAAATGAGCAGTCTGAGCAAAATGCTGAGTGTGCTGGACCTGTTCGACCCGGCAACGCTGAAGATCGACCCCGACACCATCGCCGAGCGCATGGGCCTGTCACGGGCGACCGTGTACCGCTACGTCAAGGATTTGTGTGATGCGGGCCTGCTGGTCAGGGTGGATGCCGGCAGCTACGGCCTGGGGCCACGGATCATCGAGCTCGACTGGATGATGCGCCAGTACGACCCGATCCTCGTGGCGGGCCGCGAGTTGATGCACCAGCTGTCCGAAGCCACGGGCCTTGCGGTGTTCGCCAGCGTTTTCTATGACGGCCACATCATCAACACCTACATCGCCGAACCCAACGACACCTACCAGTTCGCATTCGGTCGCGGCCAGCCGCTGCCGTTTTTTCGCGGTGCGCAATCCAAGGTGCTGATCGCCTTCCAAAAGGGACGGCGCCTGCAACGCCTGTTCGAAGAACACATGGCCAACGACCCCGACAACGGCTATGACTGGGCAAGCTTCTCCAAAGTGACGAAAAAGATCCGCAAGGACGGCTATTGCATGACCCACGACGAACTCAACCTGGGACTCACCGGTATCGCGGCACCGATCATCAACCCTGGGCTCGACGAGGTGGTGGGCAGCCTTTCAGCCGTCGGCAGCACCGACAGCTTCAAACTGCTGCGCCAGGAAACCGTGATTGAAATGGTGATGGACACCACCCGGCGGATTGCCGAGAGAATGCAGAATCCGCCTGCCATCGGCTAGAAACCGGAGGTGCGGCCATACCGCTGCCCTGTGGGAGCTGTCGAGCGAAGCGAGGCTGCGATCTTTTCGCCCCCCCATTGAGTCCCAAGCGAAAGATCAAGATCAAAAGATCGCAGCCTTCGGCAGCTCCTACATGTCCCGGCGGGAGCAAGCTCCCTCGCCACAGGTTTTATCGAACACCCCCTACTTCAGAACGGAACGGCCACCGTCACCTGGCTGTACACGTTGGTGCCATTGCCCGCCACTTGATTGGCCCCGGTCGTTGCATCCCGATCCGGCTTGTAGAGGCCTATCAGCGGAGTGATGATCACATGCTCGTTGACCGCCCACTCGGCATACAGATCCAGCTCACGGGCATCCAGGTTCAGGGCGCTATCCTTGCGTACCGTGTTGAAATCAAAATACAACACGCCAAGGGTCAGGTTTTCCAATGGCGTGGCCTTCAAGCCGACATGGTGGATAGCCGTATTACTGTTGAAGGGCCCTGCATAGTTACCCGCGACTTCGCCCTGGAACCAGGTGCCATAGCCCGTGCTCTGCCCGGTGAACAGCGAGTCCCACTTCTGGGAATAACGGCTGTAGCGGTACGTCAGCTTCGGAGCCCAGGCGAGATCGGCAAAGGTGTAGCCGGCCTCGGCGTACCAGGCGTTCTGCGGGCCGGCGTCCTTGTCCTGCCAGGCGTATTCGAATGCCAGGCTGGCGTTCTCGATGCCCGCGTCACCTTCACCACGAATGCTGTAGACGTCCATGCCCTTGCGTTGCTTCTGGAAATCGCTGGCCCACTGCTCGTTCACGTCGAGGCCATGTATCCAGGTCAGCCCCAACGTGCCCGCCTTGGCGGTGTAATCGAGCGTACCGGCGGCCAGTTCGGTTTCGGCCTGGGCGCGGTTATCGGACTTGAGCCACACCACACTGCCATGCAGCCCATCCTGCCCGCCGAGACGTAATACGGCGGTTTGATCGAACGCGTGCCGGGCAGCCAGGTAATAGGCTCCACCGCGATTCAAGCGACCATCGGCAGGCCCCTTGCCCAGGTTCGGCCCGTCATCGTTGATCAGGAAGCCCCTGCCCAGCTTGACCACCTGGCGACCGCCGGAGATATCGACACCGTCCTGTCCCAATACGGGGAACAGATCGGCGGAACGCCAACCCAGGTAAGCGTCTTCAATCTTCGTCTTGCGCTCGCTGCCCAGTGTATTGCCGGCCGCGTCGCCATCGCCCCAGGTGGCGGAACTGACCAGGCTGAACGCCCCGTAGGCGGTGCCATGGCCGGCCAGGCCCTGGTCGCCGCTGACGCCATACTTGATGAAGCCTTCGCGCCAGGTTGAACCACCTGGCCTGCCGTCGTAATTCTTGCGACTGTTGAAAAGACCGAACACGGCCAGCATGTCGGCGTTGAGGTGAGTATCGTCATCGGCATACAACTCATAGGCCTGGACCTGACTCGCAGCGCAGAGCGCCAGCGTACAGGCAAGGCCACTGCCGAAAAATCCCATACGCGATAGATTTCGCATGGCTGGAGCTCCTTATGGTGCGCCCTTGTAGGCTGTTTTTATATGCAGGAGCCGGCACCGCAAGCGGCACCGGCTGGCCGGGCTAACGGCAGTCAGCGAGTGCGCTGTCCAACGCGCCGACCATCATGGCGGCCTCGTCGGACGTGAGAGTCAGCGGCGGCGACATCACGATTTTGTTGCCTATCGGGCGCATCAATACGCCGGCCAGGCGCGCCTGCTCGGCGATGCGCGAGGCCAGGCCCGTTGCAGGGTCAAGCGGCTCGCGCGTGGCCTTGTCCGCCACCAGGTCCACGGCGATCATCAAGCCTTTGCCACGCACTTCGCCCACCACTGCATAACGTTCGGTCAGCGGTTGCAGTTGCTCCAGCAACTGGGCACCGACTTTCCCGGCGTTGCCCGGCAAATCCTCGGCCTCGACGATGTCCAGCACTGCCAGGGCCGCCGCACAGGCAGTCGGGTGCCCGCTGTAGGTGTAGCCGTGCATGATTACGTTGCTGAAACCCGGGCCGTTCTCGATGGCATCGACCATGCGCTGGTTGAAGACCGTGGCGCCCATGGGGATGTAACCGGCGGTGATGCCCTTGGCCAGGCACAGTACGTCGGGAGCGACGCCCCAGCCACGACTGCCGAGCATGCAGCCGGTGCGGCCGAAACCCGTCACCACTTCATCGGCGATCAACAGGATGCCGTGGCGGTCGCAGACTTCGCGCAGCCTCTTCCAGTAGTACGCCGGCGGCACGATCACACCGCCGGCACCTTGCACCGGTTCGGCGATCAGCGCGGCAATGGTCTGCGGGCCGAGCAGTGCGATCTGGTCTTCCAACTGACGAATGCAGTGAGCGGTCAGTTCTTCCGGATCGCGGCAGTCCCAGGGGTTGCGGTACCGCCACGGCGTGTCGAGCAGATGACAGCCAGCCAGCAGCGGCCCGTGGTTGTAGTGATACACGCCGTTGCCGCCCACCGAGGTGCCGCCCACGTGCACGCCATGGTAACCATTGCGCAATGACAGAAAGCGCGTGCGCCCTGGCTCGCCGCTGGCGATCCAGTATTGGCGGGCCATTTTCAGGGCCGTCTCGACCGCATCGGAACCGCCGGAGCTGAACAACACCCGGGTCATGTTTTCCTGGGCGAACATCGACGTCAGCCGCTCGGCCAAGTCGAACACCCGCGGATGGGCAATGCCGTCGAAGGTCTGGTAATAAGCCAGTTCGTCCAGCTGCGCGGCAATGGCCGCCTTCACTGAAGCCCGGTTATGGCCCACGTTCACGTTCCACAAACCGCCGACCCCATCGAGCATGCGATGGCCTTCGATATCGGTGATGTAGTTACCGTCGCCACGGGCGATGATCAACGTCTTGGACCGGTTCGCCGGCGCCGAAGAACTCATCGGGTGCCAGAATTTTTTTGGTGCTGTCTTGTATTGCTCGTACATGGTTGCATTCCTCACTCTGTTTCACGCTTGCGTACGTACAGCAGTTGCTGGCCGGTGAACTCCAACAACCCTTCAAGGCCGAACTCGACGCCGAACCCGGACATCTTGCTGCCGCCAAACGGCGTATTCGGTTGGATCTGCGCATGACAGTTGACCCAGGCCATACCACATTCCAGGCGACTGGCCAGGGCCTGTGCCTGCTCGCTGTCGCGTCCCCAGACCGATCCACCCAGGCCCATGTCGCCAGCATTGGCGCGACGCAGGACATCCTCGACATCCTGGTAGGCAATCAGCGGCAACACCGGCCCGAACTGCTCCTCATCCACCAGGCGCTGCCCATCGGTCACATCGGCGACCAGCGTCGGCGGATAGAAGAAGCCGGGGCGGTCCAGACGAGCACCGCCACACAACACACGCGCACCCTGGGCGCGGGCATCCGCCACCAGTTCCTCCACCAGCGCCAGCTGTTCGAGGTTCTGCACCGGGCCAAACGTGACCCCGGGCGCCAGGCCGTCACCCACTACCTGACGCTGGGCGATCAGGGTCAGGGCCTCGGCAAAGGCCTCGTACTGGGATTGGTGGATGTATAACCGCTTGAGAGCAGCGCAGGTCTGCCCCATGTTCAGGAATGCGGCCTGGAAAATATCTTCGGCGACCGCCTCGACCGAGGTGCCTGGCAGCACGATGGCGGCATCGTTGCCGCCCAGCTCCAGGGTCAGGCGCTTGAGGTTGCCGGCGGCGCCGCGCATCACGCTCTGGCCGGTGGCGGTGGAGCCGGTGAAGACAATCTTCTGGATACCGGCGTGGGAGGTGATCGCACTGCCGAACCCTTGTTCACCGGTCACGCTATTGATCACGCCCCGAGGCACGTGGCGAGCGATGACTTCCACCAGGCGCAGGGTGCTCAAGGGGGTCAGGCTCGATGGTTTGCTGATCACACAGTTACCGGCCCGCAATGCCGGCATGATGTGCCAGACAGCGATCATGAACGGCCAGTTCCAAGGCGTGATCGACGCGACCACGCCCAACGGCTTGCGGTGCAGTTCAATACGCTGGGGCGGGGTTTCTTCCACCAACTCCACGGGAATCTGCTGCTCGGCGGCATAGCGCGTCCAGGCCACCGCACCCATCACTTCGGAGAACGCCAATTCCAGCGGCTTGCCCTGTTCCAGGACAATGAGCCGGGCCAACGCCTCGGCTTCCTGTTCGAGATCGGTAGCGATGCTCAGAAGGCGCTGGCGGCGATCTTCATGGGTGCTGTGTCGCCACTCGACAAAGGCCGACTGCGCCGCTTCGACGGCAAGGTCCAGCTGGGCCAGGGAACCGGCCGCGCATCGAGCGAACACCGTAGCGGTCGCCGGATTGAGCACATCAAAGTGCCCGTTTTCACCGTCGACCCGAGCCCCATTGATGAGCATTTGATAATCGTGCATAGAACCTTCCTTTCACGCGCTGACGAACCGTCCCGAACGACAGCGGACTTGTTTTCTGGGTGGATTGACGTTGTGCCTGACGCCTTAGAGCTTGTGGCTTCCCAGCGCCATGAACCGCTCGGGCGATACCTTGCGCAATCGAGCGGCGAGGAACACGCCGACGATCAGCGCGGCGGGAATCACAGCGCATAGGCCATAGGACAGAAGCTGGCTGGCGCCGGTCAGCACGTCGAAATGAATCACCGCAAGGGCCAGGACCGCCAGCAATGCCAGGCACGAAAAGACCGGAAGAATCTGACCGCGCCAGTGCCCCAGCTTCAGCTCCGGGTGAGCGCGAAAATAGACAAACACCGCCGCTGAGGTCAGCGCCATGAGCAGGATCACGCACAGCGTGGCCAGGTTGGAAAACCAGGCGAACAGTTGAAGGATCGGATCGGCGTCCAGCGCGGCGAAGATCAGCACCACCACCGCCGCGATCAGGCTTTGCAGGACCGAGCCCATGTGCGGACTCTGGTGCACGCGATGGGTGGTGCCCAACCGGCTGTGCAGCAAACCGTCACGACCGATGGCATAGAAATAACGCGCCGCGGCATTGTGGAACGCCAGCAGCCCGGCGTAGATGCTGACCATGAACAGCACGCGGATGATCTGGGTCAGGTGCGGGCCGACAAAGTGATCGGACATGCCGTAGATGAACGTGGTGGGATCCTGGAGCGCTTGAAGGGTCGGCACGATCTTGTCGGCCCCGACGCCAATCACCATCGCCCAGACCGACAAGGCATAGAAACCACCGATCAACAACACCGAGCTGTAGGTGGCAATGGGAATCGTGCGGTGCGGATTTCTCGCCTCCTCGCCGTAGATGGTGGTGGCCTCGAAGCCGATGAACGCCGCGAAGCAGAACAGCAAGCCGATGGACGGCGTGCCGCTGAACACATGGCTGCGATCGAACGAATCGAGATTGATGCCACTGTCGCCACCGGTTTTGAGAATGGCGAAATCCAGCGTCAGGATCGCCAGGTACTCGGCAATGACCACCACCGACAGCACCCGGGCCGACAGGTCAATCTTGCGATAGCCAAGAATCGCAACGCTGGCCATCGCCAGCAACGAATAGGTCCACCAAGGCAAGTCCAGGCCAAAGACGCTGGCCATCGTGCCACTGACCACGCCGCCGAACATGCCGTAGAGGCCAACCTGGAGAATGTTGTAGGCAAACATCGCCAGCACGCCCGCCGCGCCGCCGGCCAGGCCACCCAAGCCGCGGGAGGTGAAGGCATAGAACCCACCGGCGTTGGTCATGTGGCGGGACATGGCGGTGTAGCCCGCCGAGAACGCCAGTAACACCAGCAAGGCCAGGAGCAGCAATGCCGGCGTGCCAGCGCCGTTGCCCAGCATGATGCCAATGGGGAAACCGCCGGCGATGACGCTCAAGGGACTCGCCGCCGAAATCACAAAGAAGATGATGAAACCGACACCCAAGGCGCCGCGCTTCAACTCCGTCGAGCTGCTGATCGGGAAAGATACACTCATTGTTCTTGACCTTATTGTATGAGGCAGTGTTGCTGGATCGGAGACGGCCAGCTTCGCCGACTTCCAAAAGCTTATTGTTTTGCTTGCACGCTGGATTCGATCCTAGGCCCTTGCCAAAACCCTTCGCTATCCCAAAACGGCAGCATCCAAAGCCGCGCCCCAAAACAGGTCAACACTCCTGCATGCCGCGTGCAGCGGCTGCCGATTCGGGATAACCGGCAGGCGTTTCCTCCCGCAAGATAGCCTTGCCCGTCCCTCAAACAGTGCTGGGCACAGAACAATAAAAATCCCTAAGCGCAGGAAACCTCAGCATGTTCTTCGCTCGTCTCTCTATCCAATGGCGGATCACGCTCTTGAGTGGCCTGTGCTTGCTCGCCGTCGTCGGGGCATTGACCGGCGCTTCCTTGTATCAGAACCAGCAAGGCGCAACGCTGCTCAAGCAGCAAAGCAGTCAACTGCTGGGGCGCTCGGCCCTGGAAGGCCTGCAGGCACAGGCCATGGCCCATGGTCAGCGGGTGGAACGCTTTTTCAGCGAAACGGCGATCTATGGGGAAGGTTTTGCCCAGCAGGTCTTGCAACTGCGCGCCCAAGCGTGGAGCGGGCGACTGACGCCAGGGCAACTGCGCCGGGACCTGATCGCCGCGACCCGCCAAGCCCTTCAAAACCGCGAAAAAGTCCTCGGTTTCTACGTGGTACTGCTTCCCGATGCGCTGGTCGGTGAAGATGTCGGTTTCACTGGCCAACGCGATCTGGCCGGCAATGAAAAAGGTCGCTTTGCCCTGTACTGGTCGCAAAGCCAACCCGGCCATTTGGTGCAAGAGGTGCTCAGCGAAGCCCAGATCAGCGCCAACACCGCACCACCGGGCAGCGAGCCGGCCAACGCCTGGTACGTCTGCCCGCAGACCCAGGGGCGCACCTGCGTGACAGAGCCCTACGCGATCGAGGTCGAAGGCCAGAAGACGTTGATGAGCAGCATCTCCATACCGTTGCTGGACCAGGGCAAAGTCATCGGCGTGGTGGGTATGGACATCAGCCTCGATACCCTTCAGCAACTCGCCGCCAGCCTTGCCAACGACCTGTACCCCGGCCACAGCGAGATCAACATTCTTTCCCCGTCAGGGCAAGTTGCCGGCCATAGCGGCACGGTTGATGGCATCTCCATCGACGTTCAGCAAGCCGTGCAAACCGCTCCCGCCAATACGCCCTGGCAATTGCAGATACGCGTGCCTGAGTCGCTTGTGCAAGCGCCAGCCCTGCAAATGCAGACCCAGCTGGACGACAAGCGTCGCCAGTCCAACTGGTTCAACCTCAGCCTGGGCTTGCTCGCCAGTTGCCTGGGATTATTGCTTATCTGGCTGACGGCCTACGGCGTCACACGGCCCTTGCTCAGGGTGGCGCACATGCTCGACGCCATTGTCGAGGGCGACGGCGATCTCACCCAGCGCCTGCCCAACGACCGCCACGATGAATTGGGCCAACTGGCGAAGGGCTTCAACCGCTTTCTCGACAAATTGCAGCCCATCATCCGCGATATCCAGCAAGCGTCCCTGGACACCCGCGACACCGCCGATACCTCGGCGCAGGTGGCCCGGGAAGTCAGCGCAGGCATGCACACGCAGTACCGGGAGGTCGAGCTGGCCGCGACCGCCCTGCATGAAATGAGCACCAATGCCCAGGAAGTGGCCCGCCACTCCCACCAGGCGGCCGATGCCGCCACCGTTGCCGAAAACGCCAGCCGATCGGGGCGTGAATTGTTCGCCAACGCGGTCACCAGCATCGACAGCCTGGACCGGCGCCTGGAGACCACGCTTGAGCAAGTGCAGGCGCTGGCCGGCAACAGTCAACACATCGGCCAGGTGCTGGACGTGATCTGCGCCATTGCCCAGCAAACCAACCTGCTGGCCTTGAATGCCGCCATCGAAGCCGCCAGGGCGGGTGAACAGGGGCGCGGCTTCGCGGTGGTGGCTGACGAAGTCCGCCATTTGGCCAGCAACACCCAGAACTCGGTCGAGCAGATACGCACGGTGATCGAAGCGTTACAACAGTTGAGCCAGGAGGTCGTGCACAGCACCCAATTGAGCCGCGAGCAGGCCAGGGACAGCGTCGTTCAAGTCGAAAAGACCCAGGCGGCACTGCAACACATCAGCGACGCCGTGGAAGTGATCGAGCACATGAACCAGCAGATCGCCAGCGCTGCCCTGGAGCAAAGCGCTGTGGTCGAGGACATCAGCCATCGCGTCAGTGACATTCGAGGGATCAGCGAGACCTTGACCGGCCAGATGGAACAAGCATCGCAGGCCAGCCACTCGCTGCATGCCATGGCCAACCGTCAACAGCAGTTGGTGGGACATTTTCGGATCTAGTGGCCCCTGAAACAGACCACTAGGGTGCTTACACAATTTCACAGAGCGCCTACAAAGCTTCACCCCTGCCATTGACCTCGCCCCCTACCATGGGCGGCTCAATATTGGGGAAGCACCATGTCCAAGATTCCTTTCGTCACACTGGGCCTGTTGGTCGGGGCACTGCTGCTCAGTGGCTGTGATAGCGCCTCGACCCCGGAGGCATCCGCTCCGCTGGCAAGCGTGCGCGTCGAAACCGTCCAGGCCCGGCCACTGTCGATCAGCAACGAGCTGAGTGGCCGGATCGCCGCGCCGCGGGTCGCCGAAGTCCGGGCGCGGGTGGCCGGCGTGGTCTTGCAGCAGGTGTTTCGTGAAGGCCGCGACGTCAAACAGGGCGAGGTGCTGTTTCGCATCGATCCGGCACCATTCAAGGCCGACCTGGACAGTGCCGAGGCGGCGTTGCGCAAGGCCGAGGCGAATGCGTTCCAGGCCCGCTTGCAGGCACAACGTTACGCCCAGTTGATCGATGACAAGGCGATCAGTGGCCAGGATTACGACAACGCCCGGGCCAGCGTGCGCCAGACCGCCGCTGACGTCGCTGCCAGCAAGGCCGCGGTGGAACGGGCAAAACTGAACCTGGGGTACGCCACGGTGACCGCGCCGATTTCCGGACGGATCGGTCGCGCCCTGGTGACGGAAGGCGCCCTGGTCGGGCAGAACGAAAGCACGCCGTTGGCGTTGATCCAGCAACTGGACCCAATCCACGCCGACCTCACGCAGTCGACCCGCGAACTCAACGACCTGCGCCGCGCCTTTCGTTCAGGGCTTTTGCAAGCGGTCGGCCAGGGCCAGGCCAAGGCCACGTTGATTCAGGACGATGGCAGCCCCTATCCGCTACCCGGCAAATTGCTGTTCACCGACCTCAGCGTCGACCCGAGCACCGGCCAGATCACCCTGCGCAGCGAATTCCCCAACCCCGACCTGGACTTGCTGCCTGGCAGTTTCATTCGCGTGCGCCTGGAACAGGCGGTCAATAGCCAGGGCATCACCGTGCCTCAACGGGCGATCCTGCGAGACAGCGCCGGAGTCGCCCAAGTGTTGCTGCTGGACGCCGAGCAGAAGGTCAGCCAGCAACCGGTGCAACTGGGCGTCGCGCAAAACGATCGCTGGGTCGTCACGCAAGGTTTGAAACCCGGCGACCGCATCGTCATCGAAGGCCTGCAACACGCCCGTCCCGGCGAGCACGTCCAGGTCGATGACACCCCACTTCCCCTCGCCCAGGTTCCCGGGCCACAGGCAGGACACTAAGCCATGCCGCAATTCTTCATCGACCGCCCGGTGTTCGCCTGGGTCGTCGCGTTGTTCATCCTGTTGGCCGGTATCCTGGCCATTCCACAACTGCCGGTGGCGCAATACCCGGTCGTGGCCCCGCCACAAATCGAGATCTACACCGTCTACCCGGGTGCTTCGGCGCAAACCGTGGATGAAAGCGTGGTCAGCCTGATCGAGGAAGAGCTGAACGGCACCGACAACCTGCTGTATTTCGAGTCCCAGAGCAGCCTGGGCAGCGCCACCATCACTGCGACCTTCCAACCCGGCACCAACCCGGAACTGGCCCAGGTCGACGTGCAGAATCGCCTCAAGGCCGTGGAGTCGCGCCTGCCGCAAGCGGTGACCCAGCAAGGCCTGCAAGTGGACAAAGTCTCCGCCGGCTTCCTGCTGCTGATCACCCTCACCTCCAGCGACGGCAAGCTCGACGACGTGGCCCTCAGCGACTACCTGGCGCGCAACGTGATGAACGAGATCAAGCGCCTGGACGGTGTCGGCAAGGCCCAGTTGTACGGGGCCGAACGGGCCATGCGGATCTGGATCGACCCGCAGAAACTCGTCGGTTTCAACCTGACCCCGGCCGACGTCAACGCCGCCATCGTGGCGCAGAACGCCCAGGTGTCGGCCGGTAGCCTGGGCGATTTGCCGAGCCGCAGCACCCAGGAAATCACCGCGACCATCGTCGTCAAAGGCCAGCTCAACACGCCGCAGGAGTTCGCCGACATTGTGCTCAAGGCCAACCCCGACGGCTCGACGGTGCGCATCGCCGACGTGGCACGGGTGGAAATCGGCAGCCAGGAATACCAGTTTTCCACGCGCCTGAACGGCAAGCCGTCCACTGCCGTGGCGGTGCAACTGTCGCCGGGCGCCAATGCCTTGAACACCGCGACCCTGGTGCGCAACAAGATGGACGAGCTGTCACGCTACTTCCCGGCCGGCGTGGAATACAAGATTCCCTACGACACCTCACCGTTCGTCAAGGTCTCGATCACCAAGGTGATCTACACCCTCGGCGAGGCGATGTTGCTGGTGTTCGCGGTGATGTTCCTGTTCCTGCAGAACATCCGCTACACCCTGATCCCGACGCTGGTAGTGCCGGTGGCGCTGATGGGCACCTTCGCGACGATGCTCGCGCTGGGGTTCTCGATCAACGTGCTGACGATGTTCGGCATGGTGCTGGCCATCGGCATCCTGGTGGACGATGCCATCGTGGTGGTGGAGAACGTCGAGCGGATCATGGCCCAGGAAGGCTTGTCGCCCAAAGAGGCCACGCGCAAGGCCATGGGGCAGATCACCGGGGCGATCATCGGCATCACGCTGGTGCTGGTGGCGGTGTTCATTCCGATGGCGTTCATGCAGGGCTCGGTGGGGGTGATCTACCAGCAGTTCTCGCTGTCGATGGCGACTTCGATCCTGTTCTCTGCGTTTCTCGCACTGACCTTGACCCCGGCGCTTTGCGCGACCTTGCTCAAACCTGTCGCCAAGGGTGATCACCACGCCAAGAGCGGCTTCTTCGGCATGTTCAACCGTAGTTTCGACCGATTCGGCGAGCGCTATCAAGGTTGGGTGGCCTATGCGGTAAAACGCAGCGGCCGTTATCTGCTGATCTACGGCGTGTTGCTGGTGGGCATGGGCCTGCTGTTCAGTCGCCTGCCCTCCTCGTTCCTGCCGGTGGAAGACCAGGGCTACACCATCACCGACATCCAGTTGCCACCGGGTGCCAGCAAGAGTCGTACGGTGCAGGTGGTGGAACAAATCGAAGCCCACAACGCCGGTGAACCGGGGGTCGGTGACAGCACGATCATTCTCGGTTTCAGCTTCTCCGGCAGTGGGCAGAACGCGGCCCTGGCCTTCACCACTCTCAAGGACTGGTCGCAACGCGGCGCCGATGATTCGGCGGCGTCCATCGCCGACCGCGCCAACCTGGCGCTGAGCCAGATCAAGGACGCCATGGCGTTCTCGGTGCTACCGCCGCCGGTGGACGGCCTGGGCACTTCCAGCGGTTTCGAGTTCCGTTTGCAGGACCGTGGTGGCCTCGGCCATGCCACCTTGATGCAGGCCCGCAGCGAATTGCTCGCCGCCGCCGACAAAAGCCCGATGCTGATGAATGTGCGTGAAAGCGCCCTGGCGGAGGCGCCGCAGGTGCAATTGGAGGTCGACCGCAAGCAGGCCAATGCCCTGGGCATTTCCTTTGCCGACGTCGGCAGTGTGTTGTCCACGGCGGTGGGGTCGACCTACATCAACGACTTCCCCAACCAGGGGCGTATGCAACGGGTGGTGGTCCAGGCCGAGGGCGACCAGCGCAGCCAGGTCGAAGACTTGCTGAAGATTCATGTGCGCAACAACAGCGGAAAAATGGTCCCGTTGTCAGCCTTCGTCCAGGCCCGCTGGACCCAGGGGCCGGCGCAATTGACCCGCTATAACGGTTATCCGGCGGTGAGCATTTCCGGTGAACCGGCACCGGGCTACAGCACCGGGCAAGCCATGGCTGAAATCGAACGGCTGGTGGCCCTGGGACCGGCAGGCCTGGGCCAGGAATGGACGGGGTTGTCTTTGCAGGAACGCTTGTCCGGCAGCCAGGCGCCCATCCTGTTGGGCCTGTCGCTGCTGGTGGTGTTCCTGTGCCTGGCGGCGCTGTACGAGAGTTGGTCGATCCCGACCTCGGTGTTGCTGGTGGTGCCGTTGGGTGTGCTCGGCGCGGTATTGGCCGTGTCGTTGCGCGGCATGCCTAACGATGTGTTCTTCAAGATCGGGCTGATCACCATCATCGGCCTGTCGGCGAAGAATGCGATCCTGATCATCGAGTTCGCCAAGAGCCTGTACGACGAAGGCCACGACCTGATCGACGCCACGCTCCAGGCGGCACGCCTGCGCCTGCGGCCGATCATCATGACCTCGCTGGCCTTCATCCTTGGGGTGGTACCGCTGGCGATGGCCACGGGCGCCAGTTCGGCAAGCCAGCAGGCCATCGGTACCGGAGTGATCGGCGGGATGATCACCGCGACACTGGCGGTGGTGTTTGTGCCGGTGTTTTTTGTGGTGGTGATGAAGCGCGTGAGGCGTGTTGATCCCAAGCGAGGTTAAGCCAGACCATCGCTATCGCGAGCAAGCTCGCTCCCACAGGGGCCTGCGGGGCACATGAATTGTGTGCCTGCCGAAGATCCAATGTGGGAGCGAGCTTGCTCGCGATAGCAGTGGTCCGGTCTAGTCGTCAGTCCGCCTGCACCGTGACCTGGCGCTGCTCGCCCAAGCCCTGGATTCCCAGGCGCATGGTCTGGCCCGGACGCAGGAACACCGGGTTGGGCTTGATGCCCAAACCGACGCCGGGCGGCGTGCCGGTGGAGATCACATCCCCAGGTTGCAGGCTCATGCAGCGGCTCAGGTAGGCAATCAGTTGCGGCACGCTGAAGATCAGCGTTCGGGTATTGCCGTTCTGATAGCGGTGTCCGTCGACCTCCAGCCACAGGTCCAGCGTATGCGGGTCGGCGATTTCGTCCCGGGTCACCAACCACGGCCCAAGGGGACCGAAGGTGTCAAAGCCTTTGCCCTTGTCCCAAGTACCGCCGCGCTCCAGTTGCCACTCGCGCTCGGACACATCGTTGATGACGCAGTAGCCGGCGACATGCTCCATGGCGTTCGCTTCGTCGATGTAGCGCCCGCCTTTCCCGATGACCACGCCCAGCTCGACTTCCCAGTCGGTCTTGAGCGAGCCGCGCGGGATCTGGATGTCGTCGTTCGGCCCGCAGATGGCACTGGTCCACTTGTTGAAGATGATCGGCTCTTTGGGCACCTCCATGTTCGACTCGGCCGCATGGTCGGCGTAGTTCAGGCCGATGCAGATGAATTTGCCGACCTGGCCGACACAGGCACCGATCCGCGGCTGGCCGGCCACGATCGGCAGGCTGCGCGGGTCGAGGGCGGCGAGCGCTGCCAGGCTATCCGGGCCGAGAACCAGCCCGGCGATGTCCGGCACATGGGCCGAGAGGTCGCGGATCTGATTGTCGGCATCCAACAGCCCGGGTTTTTCCGAACCTTTTTCGCCGTAGCGCAATAGTTTCATGTCGTACTCCTGCTCAAGTGAAGACCGGGGTTCAGATGCTCATGCCACCGTCGATGATGTGGATGGCACCCGTGGTGTAGGCGCACGCATCGCTGCCCAGGTACAACGCCAACTGCGCGATCTCTTCAGTGTGGCCGATGCGGCCCATGGGCTGGCGGTCGAGAAATTGCCGGTAGACCTGTGCCTCATCGACGCCCTGCTGCGCGGCCTGGTCAGCAATGCGCTGGCGCAACGAGGGGGAATCCACGGTGCCCGGACAGATCGCGTTGCAACGGATGCCCTGGCTGACGAAGTCGATGGCGACGGCCTTCGTCAGGCCCACCACCGCGGCCTTGCTGGTTGCATAGGCGAAGCGATTGGGCACGCCCTTGACGCTGGAGGCCACCGACGACATGTTGATGATCGAACCGCCACCACGGGCCAGCATGCCCGGCAGGAACGCACGGATCATCCGGTACATGGCCGTGACATTGAGGTCCATCGAACGTGCCCAGGCGGCTTCGTCGCAGTCGAGGATGTTGCCGCTGTGTACGAAGCCTGCGCAGTTGAACAGCACGTCAAGCCCACCAATGCGTTCGCAGGCGGCACTGATGGCCGCGGGCGACGTGACGTCCAGGGTCATGGCGGTGATCCCTTCGATCCCCGCCAGTGCGTGGATATCGATGTCAGTGGCGAACACCTCGGCACCGGCCCGGGCGAAGGCAATGGCGCTGGCCAAGCCAATGCCCTGCCCCGCTGCCGTGACCAGTACGCGCTTGTTTTGTAGGTTCATGCGGTCTCCAGTTGGGCTGCCGTGGTGGCGTGCTTGGGTGTCCTGCCGAGCATCGAGGCGGGAATGGCCAGGATCAGTCCACCGCTGACCAAAAGACACAAGGCTAGTACATAGGTGCCGTTGTTGATGTTGCCCGTGAGGGTCTCGGCCACGGCGGTGATCATCGAACCGGTGAAACCCGACAGGTTGCCGATGGCGTTGATCATGCCAATCCCGGCTGCGGCGGCGACGCCCGACAGCACGGTGCCCGGCAGGGTCCAGAAAATCGGCATCAGACTGAGGATCCCGGAAGCGGAGACGCTGAGAAAGAGCACGGACAACACCAGGTTGTCGGCGAAGAACGCGCTGAGGATCAGGCCGGCGCCGCCAATGAACGCCGGAATTGCCGCGTGCAGGCGCCGCTCACCGGTGCGGTTGGAGTGCCGGGCGTTGAGCAGCATCGCCACCACTGCCACCGAGTAAGGAATGGCGGTCAGCAAACCGATGTGCAAGCTGTTGGTGATGCCGGTGCTCTTGATGATCGACGGCATCCAGAACGCCAGGCCATAGAAGCCGGTGTTGAAGGTCAGCAGGATCAATACCAGCAACCACACCCGCGGGTTGAGGAACACTTCGCTCAAGCGCGTGGCCTTGCCCTGGTTGTCGGTTTGCAGGTTGGCCTTGAGCAGGGCTTTTTCCGCGACAGAAAGCCATTTGGCTTTGTCGATGTTGTCGGCCAGGCAGACGATCACCACGAACGCCATGATGATCGAAGGAATGCCTTCGATCAGCAACATCCATTGCCAGCCAGACAGGCCATGCACCCCTTGCATGCTGTTCATCAGCCAACCGGAGAGTATCCCGCCCAGGGTCAGGCTGACCGGCAACGCCAGCAGGAACCCGGACATCACCCGGCTCTGCCGATGGGTCGGGAACCAGTAGTTGAGGTACAGGATCACGCCAGGGAAGAAGCCCGCTTCACAGATGCCCAACAGGAAACGCAGCACATAGAACATCGTGCTCGATTCGAGGTGGAAGAAAGCCGCCAGCGGCACGGTGTAGGCCACGGCCATGGACACCACCGCCCAGGTCAGCATGATCCGGGCAATCCAGAACCGCGCGCCAAAGCGATGCAGCAACAGGTTGCTGGGGACTTCGAAGAGGAAATAGCCCCAGAAAAACATACTGGCGCCCAAGGCATATACGGTGTTGCTGAACTGCAGCTCGTTGAGCATGTCGAGCTTGGCGAACCCGATGTTCACCCGATCGAGGTACGCCGCCATGTAGCACAACAGCAGGACCGGAAGGATGCGCCAGATGACCTTGCGGTAGGTCCGGTCTTCGAAATCCAATTCGCAGGCGGGAGCCTGCGCGGGCAACTGCTCGGAGATGGTTTGCATGAGGTAACCCCTGATTGTTTTTATTGGGTCACGTCGAATGAGCGAATCATCCGGCGATTGAACGAGGACTCTACTGTCGGGAAGCGATTCTTTCCCAATGGCATTTTTGGATTAGTTGATAACGATGCGTTATCGAAATGATCTTCAGACCCATGGAACCTGCTCCCACAGATTCATACTGCCCTTAAGCAGGCTGCATGGCGGCCAGGCGCGCGTTGTCCTTGAGGATCTCGGCGAACTCCAGCGCCGCGCCCACCAACGGCTCATCCTTGCGCGTGAGGATGCCGTAATCCTGCGGCGCCAGGTGCAGTGGGGTATCGAGGGTCTTGAGCTGACCGCTTTCGAGCAGCGGATCGACCATCGCATTGGGCAGCATGCCGATCATGGGCCCGCGTTGCAGCACCTGGAGGAAGGTCTGCATGGAAATGGTGTCGATGGTATTGCGCGGCATTCCTACCCCAGCCTCGGCAAAGGCCAACTCCATGCGTGCGCGAATCGGTGTGCCGACCGGATAGAGAATCCACGGCAAATCCACCAACTGCTGCAAGGAGACCGGACCCGCGCCAGCCAACGGATGGCGATAGTTGACCACGATGCAGAACGGTTCAGGGGCCAACGGCTGGAAGTCATAGCGCTGCTGCTGGCTTTGATCGGTAAAACGGGCCACCGCCAGGTCGAGCGTCTTCTCTTCAAGCATCTCCATCAGGTGGTTACTGGTCTGCTCCACCACTTCAATCGACAGCAACGGCCAGCGCTGCTTGATCTGCAGGATCGCCTCGGGCAAAGCCACCGCAGTGGCGGCAAAGATCCCGCCGACCTTGAGAAAGCCGTGGCCGCCCTCGCGCAAGCTGCTGATCTGTTCGACGAACGAGCGCGCATCATTCAAGGCAATCTGCGCGTACCGCAGTACGTGTTCGCCCAAGGCCGTGGGCGGCATGCTCCGTGGCAGCCGTTCGAACAGGGCAAAGCCGAGCAGGCTTTCGATTTCCTTGAGCATCTTGCTGATGGCCGGCTGGCTGAGGTTCATCTGCTGCGCCGCCAGGTGCATGTTGCGGGTGCGCCCCAACGTGTCGATCAGCAGCAAGTGGCGGAACTTGAGCCAGCCGCAGAAGCTGGAGAAGGACAGATCTGACATGGCTATTCCTCAGGTCGGCGATAACCCGACGTTATCAAATACTGAATATATCTCATTGGAGTTTATCGAGCGGCCACCCTAGCGTGAAGGCTTTACGAACAGGAAGACTCGCCATGTCGCTACTGCTTACTCCCGAGAACACCCTGCCCGTCGATGGCGTGGCCGGAACCCTGATTGGACGTGCCTGGGTGCCAGGCCGGATCGCCGGGCCTTCGCCCATTGCGTTGCGCAGCGACGGCGTGTTCGATCTCTCGGATCGTTTTGCGACATTGAGTGATCTGCTGGAAACCGAATCGCCGCTGGCCGCCGTGCGACAGACGCCCGGCACCTTCATCGCCAGTGTCGAAGCCCTGCTGGCCAACACCGGCCCTGATGCCGACCCGAGCAAGCCGTCGCTGTTGCCGCCACTGGACTTGCAAGTGATCAAGGCCGCCGGCGTGACCTTCGCCGCCAGCATGATCGAGCGTGTCATCGAGGAACAAGCCGGCGGCGATGCCGCGAAGGCCGAAGCCGTACGCGCCACGGTGCACAGCGTGATCGGCGACAACCTGCGCACGATCGTGCCGGGCTCCGGGCAAGCCATGCGCCTGAAGGCCCTGCTCATCGAACAGGGCATGTGGTCGCAGTACCTGGAGGTCGGCATCGGCCCGGATGCGGAGATCTTCACCAAGGCACCGGTCCTGGCCGCCGTGGGCAGCGGCAGCCGCATCGGCATTCATCCGATATCGCAATGGAACAACCCGGAACCGGAAGTGGTGCTGGCGGTGAACAGCCGTGGCCAGATCCACGGCGCCAGCCTGGGCAACGACGTCAACCTGCGGGACATCGAAGGCCGCAGTGCGCTGTTGCTGAGCAAGGCCAAGGACAACAACGCCTCCTGCGCCATAGGGCCGTTCATTCGCCTGTTTGACGAACACTTCAGCCTGGATGATGTAAGGGATTGCGTGGTCGATCTTCAGGTACAAGGCGAGGATGGCTATCGCCTGCACGGCTCCAGCTCCATGAACCAGATCAGCCGCGACCCGCAGGACCTGGCAGGCCAGACGCTCAACGCCAATCATCAATACCCGGATGGTTTTGTGCTATTTCTCGGTACCCTGTTTGCCCCCACCGAAGACCGTGACCATGCCGGCAGCGGTTTCACCCACAAACGCGGCGATGTGGTCAGCATCAGCAGCCCGTTGCTCGGAAGTCTGCATAACCAGGTGACCCACAGCTGCGATGCCGCCCCCTGGACCTTTGGTGTCAGCGCCTTGCTGCGTAACCTCGCCGCCCGAGGACTGCTGGACCGCTAAAACGCCACGACCGTGACCGATTCATCCAATTACAAGAGAGAAATGAATCATGAGTGACACGTCAAAACGCCGCCTGCGCAGCGAGCAATGGTTCAATGACCCTGCCCACGCGGACATGACCGCCCTGTATGTCGAACGCTACATGAACTACGGGATGACCCGCGAAGAGCTGCAGTCGGGACGCCCGATCATCGGCATCGCCCAGACCGGCAGCGACCTGACGCCCTGCAACCGTCATCACCTGGAACTGGCACAACGGGTCAAGGCCGGCATCCGTGATGCCGGCGGTATTCCCATGGAATTCCCGGTACACCCGATCGCCGAACAGTCGCGCCGCCCCACCGCCGCGCTGGACCGCAACCTGGCGTACCTGGGGCTGGTGGAGATTCTTCACGGTTACCCATTGGACGGCGTGGTGCTCACCACCGGCTGCGACAAGACCACCCCGGCCTGCCTGATGGCCGCGGCGACCACCGACCTGCCGGCTATTGTCCTGTCCGGCGGGCCGATGCTCGACGGCCACCACAAGGGCGAACTGATCGGCTCCGGCACCGTGCTCTGGCATGCACGCAACCTGATGGCCGCCGGCGAGATCGACTACGAAGGCTTCATGGAAATGACTACCGCGGCATCGCCGTCGGTGGGTCACTGCAACACCATGGGCACCGCCTTGTCGATGAACGCCCTGGCCGAAGCCCTGGGCATGTCGCTGCCCGGTTGCGCGAGCATTCCGGCGCCCTATCGCGAGCGCGGGCAAATGGCTTATGCCACCGGCAAGCGCATTTGCGAACTGGTGCTGCAAGACGTACGTCCGTCACAGATCATGACCCGCCAGGCCTTCGAGAACGCCATCGCCGTCGCCTCGGCACTCGGCGCTTCGAGCAACTGCCCACCGCACCTGATCGCCATCGCCCGGCACATGGGCGTCGAGCTGAGCCTGGACGACTGGCAACGGATTGGCGAAGACGTACCGCTGCTGGTCAATTGCATGCCAGCGGGCAAGTACCTGGGGGAAGGTTTCCATCGGGCCGGAGGCGTGCCAGCGGTCATGCATGAACTGCAAAAAGCCGGGCGCCTGCATGAAAACTGCGCCACGGTCAGCGGCAAGACCATCGGCGAAATCGTCAGCAACAGCCTGACCAGCAACACCGACGTGATCCATCCCTTCGACACTCCGCTCAAGCACCGGGCCGGCTTCATCGTGCTCAGCGGCAACTTCTTCGACAGCGCGATCATGAAGATGTCAGTGGTGGGCGAGGCGTTTCGCAAGACCTACCTGTCCGAACCCGGTGCCGAGAATAGCTTTGAAGCCCGGGCCATCGTATTCGAAGGACCGGAGGACTACCACGCGCGGATCGATGACCCGGCGCTAGACATCGACGAGCGCTGCATCCTGGTGATCCGTGGCGTTGGCACCGTGGGCTATCCCGGCAGTGCCGAAGTGGTGAACATGGCCCCTCCGGCGGCGCTGATCAAACAAGGCATCGACTCCCTGCCCTGCCTCGGTGACGGACGCCAGAGCGGCACCTCGGCGAGCCCATCGATCCTCAACATGTCCCCGGAAGCAGCTGTGGGCGGCGGCCTGGCGTTGCTGAAAACCAATGACCGGCTCAAAGTGGACCTCAATACCCGCACCGTGAACCTGCTGATCGACGACGAAGAGATGGCCCAGCGCCGCCGCGAATGGACGCCGAACATTGCGCCGTCACAGACACCCTGGCAGGAACTGTACCGGCAACTGGTGGGACAGCTTTCCACAGGGGGCTGCCTGGAGCCGGCGACGTTGCATCTGCGCGTGATCGCCCGCAGCGGCGAGCCGCGTCACTCGCACTGACAACAGCCAACTCAGTATCGCTTCCGCGCATCGGGCCGTGGAGCGATGCTCCAGGCTTGCAGGCCCGAATGCTTTCAAGCCAAGTCCTCCCCTTGCCTACACCCGATCTATCCGCCCTGAGTAACACCCCTGCTTAGCGTTGTGAACGTGGATGTAACTGACCTCGGGATTGGCAAACATCCGGCTGATCACAGGCTCTATTGCCTGTCCGTCCACCACATCGGCATCAAGCATCATCCCCTCCTCGGAAAAAGCACGCAGGGACAGTAGTCGGATGCGCATGACCTCGGGCACGTGGTTAACGGCGTCGTAAGCCTGGGGCGCCCCCTCTCGGATGAAAATGCGGCGAAAATCAAATGACACCGCATGCATCCGGAGGTTGGCACGTGAGAGCGTTCCACGGCGCCGATTGTTCTCGGTTATTGAATTCAGATGGCAACTCGGCAGGGTTTATCTCCAGGGCCCAAACAAGAAAAATGCGCGCCACGGGCTGTTCGCCCGACCCAATCTGTTTCACACCCACGGAGCAAACCGATGCCATTCGCCAACTATAAATTTCCCGAAGGAATCCTGGACCACGCCCGCAAAGAAGAGATCATCCATCGCACCACAGAGATGTTCGTCGAGTACTTCGGCGAGGGAGTTCGTCCGTTCACCATGGTGCTGGTCGAAGAGGTTGCAGACGGCGGATGGGGGCGCGCCGATGAAACGCTGACGCTGACGAAGATGGGGCTGCCTGCCAAAGGACAATAGAGCCTGAGGATATTCAAAAGACGTATCGACCCCACACCGTGTCGGGGTCGTTATCGACGTCATACATCAGTGCAAGCAACCCTGCCAAGGATTCCCCATGACAACTCAAGACCTATCATTGCTGCGCTGCGCGGTGGCCACGGTGACTGCACGAGTCGCCCGCTTCGAACCTCACCTGTACGCCTTGCTGCGGATCGTCTTCGCCGTGATCCTGTTTACCCACGGCTTGCCGAAGGTTCTGCGCACCGCCCATGGATCGATGGCTGATCCAATGAGCGCGTCGATCAACCTCATCCAGAACGTGATGGGGCTGCCTTTCGCTGCACAGCTTGCCTTCCTGGTCATGCTCCTGGAGACGGTCGGTGCGCTCATGCTGGCGATGGGGCTCGGCACGCGACTCGTCGCCCTGCTGATCGCCATTGAGATGGTTGCAATCAGCTACGCGCTGGGGCCGACATGGCCCTGGATAGATCGGGGCATCGAGTTTCCTGTACTGATGGGTTTTCTGGCCCTCTACATCGTCGCGCGCGGCGGCGGTGCCTACTCATTGGACTTGCGCCAACGGTAGACCCCGATAACCATGGACCCCGCGTCAGCTTGCGGCGTCGTGCGCAGTCGCCGCCACTGCCTGGAGCCCACCAAGGGCATAACTCATCATGTGGTCGATCAAACCCTGCGGCTCGAGACTCAAGCCTTGCAGCACATGCTGCTTCAACGGCTGATGGGCTATAAGCAAAAAAAGACAGGGGGCGAAGACGCTGATGGCGCTGCGCAACGTTGTCGGATGATCCGCTGGCAAGTTCATGATTTGTCCAAGCAAGCCACGCAGAATGTGCGCCTTGGGAAACGATTGTTCCTTGAGCACCACCTCGAACTCGGGAGAAGGCGAAAGCACTTCGCGCGTGAGCACTTTCAGCGCCCAGCCATCCGGATGGTCGTGCAAGCGCTCGACCAACACGGTGATGAGGGCACGTAATTTGTCTTGCGGCGACCCGGGCCGCTCGTTAAGCGAAACCAGAGTTTCCATCCGCATCAACCGAGCGTGGGCTTCGAGCAATACCGCGCGGTACAGGCCCTCTTTGTTTACGAAGTGATAATTCACCGCCGCGCTGTTGGCTTGCGAACGTTCGCAAATCTGCTTGCTGGTGGTGTTGGCCAACCCTTGTTCGGCAAACAACTCACCCGCCTTTTCCAGAATCTGCAGCCGCGTTGCCTGCCCATCGAGTCGCGAAGCACGAGGCAGGGAAGGCTTGCCAATGGCATTGTCCATGAGCTCATCTCTTTATAGTTCTAATTCAAATTTGACTTTTTATTTCAGCCTACCTATTTTGGTCCCGTCATTGTCCCTTTACAACACCACGTGAGGACTTTGCAGCCGATGCTGCGGGCTTTTCACGCACTACCAAGGAAATACCGTCATGGAAGCGCGCGTAATGACACCTTTCACCTACTTCTCATTGCCAATGCAGAAGCAGTTCCTAGCCAATCAGCGGGCCATCCAAGGCAAACCCTACGCCGACTTTTTCCGCTCGAAGATCAGCGTGCCGCTCAGTGCCGTCGAAAAGATACAGCAAGGCCCCATGCCCTTGGCGGACGCCTTGACGCCCAGCGTTGAAGACCTTAACCGCATGCTCGCCGCTGATTTCATTAGCGAAGAGGCCGGATACGCGCTGCTGCCAGGGCCGATGGCCTACGTGCAAAGTCGCAAGTTTTTCCCCAACAGCACAGCTGAGATGCTCAAGTGGTGGTTCATGTGGCATCCACTGGAGGCTGAACGCTACACCCTGTGGTTTCCTTATGCCCATGTGGAAAACCCCTGTGTTCATCACGAGCGCCTCCTGGACGATACCCTGAGCTTCGAGGAGCGCTTGTATGGCAATACCTTTTGCGCCTCCGAGTACGTCGGTGACCGCCTCATGCACCTGCACATTGATTTCAGGGACCCCTGCGAGCTGGGCTTCTGTCCGGACCTGTACCGCGAATCCAAAATAGACGGCAGCGTCAGCGCCCTGATGAGCCTGGCCCATGAACCGCAAGTGCCGGTGTCGCTGATGGCGCACTTGTTCAAGGAATGTCCGGAGGGTTTGTACCTGACGAGCCGTTACTGGGTCGGCAGCCACCCCGCCATGCAGCGTTTTCCAGGCGCCGAGCGAGCCGCTCAGCTACTGGAAGAAAACGGTCTGGGAGAGGTTGAGCTGGAAACCCTGGCTTATGAATTTGCGGTGCATGACTTGTGTGAGTTCAACCACCTGGCCAGCATCCTGCCGAGCCTTCATGCACAATTCAGCGGCACGAAATAAGCGCATCCCCTCCCCGATAATCAGGCTTCGGCGGCGTCTTGAACCGCCGCCGAAGTCGGACGCAATACCCCGTTCATCAGCAGTGTCGTGAACTCATTGATATCTGCCTCCACCTCCAACTGCTCGGTCAACAGCCGGTACCAGCAAAACCCAAAGATCATATCCAAGAGCAATTCACGCGACGTATCCTTGGGCAACTCGCCCTGCTGAATAGCTTTTTCCACCAGCTTGCGAGGCAACTCCCGGCGCCGCTCCATGAATTCGTCTTTCAGCTTGGGCAACGTGCTGGGATCGAGCTGGGCCTCAGCAATGACGCATCGAAAAGCCTCCCCGCAAATCGTTTCTCGCCAGACCTTCCAGAGATTGAGCAGCAAGAAATTGAGATTCTCCTTGAAAGAGCCTTTATCAGGCTCTTTGCGAATCTGCTCGCTTTCACTCTCGTAGACCTCGGCGATCAAGGCTGCCTTGTTACCCCACCACCGGTAGATTGTCGGTTTGCTCGCGCCAGCGCGGCGGGCCACCGCCTCGATGCTCAACCCCGAGTAACCGCACTCCTTAAGGGTTTCTATGGCAGAAATGATGATCGCTTTGTGCGTGTGAGGGCTCCTCAATGAGCCAATGGAGCTCCGAGATGGTTTACGGGCCATAAATCAAAATCTCCAATATGGCGCTTGACAAAAGAGACTCAGGGTATAGGATTCTCTCGAAAAGCAATGAAACGGATCGTTTCGTTTTGTATGTTTATTTGATCTCAGCTTCTGCTTAGCAGGGGGTCTCTTGAGCGCTTATTACCTCTAAATAGGGAGATATGAGAAGGAAAGTCATAAATTTTTAACGCTACCTTAACGATACGGTACGTTTCGTATCATACATAATGATTGTACGAAAACAAACCTATTGTTCATAGGTTGACCGGTAGGTTCTGACGCTTGAACCTGCCGATTTATGGGCATGGGACCGCCATTTATCACTTTGCGAGCACCAATAGATAGTTTCTAAATATTTCATGCACCTGTCACGGCTTTCTGCCAGCAGGTGAAAGAACGGAATCTGGAGGAAGTACACATGAATAAAGTAGGAATTGTGAGCTATGGCGCGGGCATCCCGGTCTGCCGGCTCAAGGTGGACGACGTGATCCAGGTGTGGAAAAACACCGATTTGAGCTTGGTAAAGGGTCAACTGGGCGTTCTCGAAAGGGCTGTACTGCAGCCTGATGAAGACGTCATTACCTTGGGCGTCCTTGCCGCCCAACGCGCACTGGACAAAGCGCCGCCTTGTTCCCTTGAAGCGCTTTATCTTGGCACCTGCACCAATCCATATGACTCCCGGGCCTCGGCCGCGATCATCCTGGAAATGCTTGGCTGCGGCTATGACGCCTTTTGTGCTGACGTGCAGTTTGCCGGCAAATCAGGCACCAGCGCCCTTCAGATTGCATACGCCCTGGTAGCATCGGGCATGGTGGGCAACGCGTTGGCGGTGGGCGCCGATACGATCAACCGCAACACCGCCCCCGGTGATCTGACAGAGTCCTACGCCGGAGCGGGCGCCGCTGCCCTGCTGTTGGGTACAGAAAATGTGATCGCGCATTTTGACGCAAGTTTTTCTTGCGCGGCGGATGTCGCTGACAACATCAGGCCTCAAGGGGACCGCTATATTCGGTCGGGAATGGGACTGGGTTCGGACAAGAACAGCATCGGCCTTGAAGACCAGACTCGCCGTGCTGCCTCGGGATTGATGGCCAAGATCCATGCGCAGGCCGGTGATTTCGATTATGTCGTCTTTCAACAGAACCTGGTGTCGACCCCCTACTCTCTCGGCAAGCACCTGGGATTCACGACGGCGCAAATAGAACCTGGCATCTATGCCCAGAGCGTCGGCGATGCTGGGGCAGCGAGCCCTTTGCTGGGCTTGGTCAACGTCCTCGATCAAGCGCGTCCCGGCGAAAGAATCCTGGTGGTTTCCTATGGGTTTGGTGCAGGCAGCGATGCCATTGCCTTGACCGTCACCGATGCCATCGAAGCCTATCAAAAGACCAACGTTCCGCTGCGCACGCTGCTGGAGGATAAGTACTACGTGGATTACGGGACGTCGATCAAGTACGAGTTCAAATACTTGCGGCCCGACTATGCCCTGACGGCCTATCTCTGATTCCAATCCATCCAGCAAGGAGCACTTTTTTATGAGCGCACGACGCGTTGCTATCGTTTCGGCTGCCTATACCCCTAAGCCCGGCAGTTCCAGAGTTCGTCAGACTTTCAAGGAGATGATCGTCGAGTCCGCCTACCAGGCGCTCAACGCCATCAAGATGCACCCCCGTGAACTCCAGGCAGTTGCCTATGGCTACCACGGTGAAGGCATTTCTGAATACGGAGGCCTGGGCCCGACCATTTCCGATGCCCTGGGTATCAGCCCTGCCCCCACGTTCATGAGTACTGCCAACTGCACCAGCAGTTCGGTGTCGTTCCAGATGGCTCACCAAATGGTCGCCTCAGGTGAATACGACATCGTCCTGTGCGGCGGCTTTGAAAAAATGACCGATCACATCAACTACGCCGAGTACATTGGCTCCAGCACTGAATGTGAATACGATTATTTTCTCGGCATCTCACACACAGACGCCTTCGCCCTGGCGACCGCCGAATATTTTGAAAAGTTCGGTTATGCAGGACGCGAGGCGGATGTATTGGCAACGTTTGGGCGGCAGATGCGTATCTATGCCCATAACACCCCCACGGCTACCCGCTATGGCGTGCCGATTCCGTCCCTCGAAGCACTCAAGAGTAGCGAAGCATGTGGCTCGATGTTGGCCTGGGGTGAAGCCAGCGGTTGCGCCATCCTGGTTGCCGAACACCTTGCGCACCGTTACACGACCCAGCCGGTATTTATCCGTGGCTGTGCCTACACCGGCGTATCGCACTATTTCGGCACGCGCTATCACAACCCGACGTTGCAATTTCCAGGGCTGCCAAAAGATGTAGGCATGGCGGTTTCCGCCAACTCGATGGCCTGCGCCGAAATCGCCTACAAAAAAGCCGGCATCACTGCAAAGGATATCGATGTGGCGCAAGTCTACGACTTGCTGGGCGCCGGGTTGATTCAAATGGAATCCATGGGCGCATGTGGTCCAGGCCAGGCAGGCGACTTTGTATTGGAAGGCGGCATAGCCCTTGATGGGCAACTTCCCCTGAACACTGACGGCGGCAACATCGGACGCGGCCACGCCTCCGGTTGCGATGGGATTTTGCACATTACTGAATTGTTCCGACAGCTTCGCGGCGAGTCCAACAACCAAGTCAAAGGCGCCCGTATTGGCGTCTCGCAAAACCTGGGCGGGTACGCCGCGCACAACAGCGTCATTGTGCTTTCCAACGATTAAGGAGCCGACCATGTCCCTTTACCCTGAACAGATTCACCGCATGACCACCGCCAGCATGTTGCGCGAATGGCGCGAGCATGGCGGCAAATACCGTCTCGAAGGCAGCCGCTGCCAGGATTGCGAAGAAATTTTCTTCCCTCGGCGCACCGTCTGCGGCGCGTGCAATTCGTTGAATGTGGAACCGTATCGCTGCTCACGCACCGGCACGATCCAAGTCAGCGCCCATGCCGAGAATCCGATACTGGCGGCCATGGGCTATGGCGAAACCGTGCCCCGCTTCATGGCGATGGTGCGCCTGGACGATGGCCTGGTGATTGCCTCGGAAATCGTTGATGTCACCGATCCCCGGCAAGTCGTCAGCGGTGCGCCTGTGCGCATGGTTATTCGCAAACATGTCCGGGAAAGCAACTTGGCCTGGCAATATGCCTATAAGTTTGTACTGGTGAAATAACAAACCAGGCGCCCGCTACACCCCGCTCTTTCGATAACAACAGTCAAGTTTTTTGGCTCTCCAGCCCGCTGCTTTGATTCTGTCTTTCAGAGTCCTGCTTTGCAGTCATTGCCTTAAATGTGCTTCTAACTTTATTGGCTTCTCGCCGAGGACTTGTCATGTCTACTCTTTGTAAACCCAGTCTGTTGTTTCCGCAATACAAGATCACCCAGCAACAAATGATCGAGCATCTAGAGCAGTTGCATGATGATCATCCACGAATGGCACTTGCCAAACGAATGATTCAAAACACGCAGGTGAACGAACGGCACTTGGTCCTGCCTATCGATGAACTGGCGGTGCACACCGGCTTCACCCACCGCAGTATCGTTTATGAGCGCGAAGCCCGCCGCATGTCGTCCATCGCGGCGCGCCAAGCCATCGAGAATGCCGGGCTGACCATCGATGACATTCGCATGGTCGCGGTGACATCGTGCACCGGTTTCATGATGCCCTCGCTGACAGCCCACTTGATCAATGACCTGGGCCTGCGAACGTCGACCGTACAACTGCCCATCGCTCAACTGGGCTGCGTGGCAGGCGCCGCGGCGATCAATCGAGCCAATGACTTCGCCAGCCGGGCGCCGGACAACCATGTCCTCATCGTCTCCCTGGAGTTCTCATCGCTCTGCTATCAACCCCAGGACACCAAGTTGCACGCGTTCATATCAGCCGCGTTATTCGGCGATGCCGTATCGGCCTGCGTCATGCGCGCCGATGACCAGGCGCCTGGTTTCAAGATCGCCAATACCGGGTCTTACTTCCTGCCTGATAGCGAGCACTACATTAAATACGACGTTAAAGACAGCGGCTTTCATTTCACCTTGGACAAGGCTGTCATGAACTCCATTAAAGATGTCGCACCGATGATGGAGGAATTGAACTACGAGACCTTCAATCAACATTGCGCTCAAAATGACTTTTTCATCTTCCATACCGGCGGACGGAAAATTCTTGATGAACTGGTCCTGCAACTGGACTTGGAACCCGGTCGGGTCGCGCAGTCTCGCGACAGTTTGAGCGAAGCCGGGAACATCGCCAGCGTGGTGGTCTTCGATGTGCTCAAGCGCCAGTTCGACAGCGGGCTTGTCGATGGCGCGACGGGCATGCTGGCGGCCTTCGGCCCCGGCTTCACCGCTGAAATGGCCGTGGGCAAGTGGGTCGCCTGACAGACCCGATAAAACACCGGCACCCAGCCAGGGGCACACCTGTCCCTGGCTGCCGGAGTATGGATCGCAGGCGTTCACCTCGTTCGAGAGGGCTTCGAAAGCACTAGGGAAAGAAGGGGAAGGAACATGGAGATGAAGTATCTGGTCGCTCGACCTTGGGGCGGCTATGAAAGACGCATGATCACGCTTCTGTCGCTGAGCTTCGGGCTGGTAGGACTGGACAGGTTCATTATCATGCCGCTGTTCCCGGTGATCATGCGTGACTTGGCCCTGGACTATCAGGACTTGAGCATGTTGTCGGCCATCCTGGCATTTGCATGGGGAGGCTCCGCCCTGTTCATGGGCGCCGCCATCAGGGTACTGGGCCCCAAGAAGTTGCTGGTGCTGTCGATCACCCTGCTATCGCTTCTGGCCGGCGCGTCTGCATTGATCACCAGCCTGGTGGGCCTGGTGCTCTTGCGCGCCTTGATGGGCGTCTGTGAAGGTGCCTTCACTCCAGTCAGTATCATCGTCACCGACGAAGTTTCGCAGCCTTGCCGGCGCGGACTCAATCTAGGCATTCAACAGGCCTTGTTCCCCATCATTGGCCTGTGCCTCGGACCGCTGCTGGCGGGTGTCTTGCTGGAAATGTTCGGATCCTGGCGCGCCGTATTCGCCATCATTTCGTTACCCGGCCTGTTAGTGGCCTGGTACCTCTATAGAACCTACCAACCGACTCAGGCGCCCAGCGCGGTGTCGATTGCACACACCTCCAAAAGTCAGTGGAGGACGGCCCTGTCCAGCGGGAATGTACGGCTCAATATTGCCTTGATGCTTTGCATTCTGACGTGCCAGTTCGTTCTGTGCGCCCTGCTCCCCAGCTACCTGACAGACATCCTGCACCTGAGCAATTTCTCCATGGCCATGATCATTTCTGCAATTGGCCTGGGTGGTTTTTTTGGCCAACTGGTCATTCCCGGCTTGTCCGACCAACTGGGTCGCAAGCCAGTGGTTTCCATCTGCTTCATGATCAGCGCGCTGCTGGTGGGTTTATTGATCATCAGCCCACCGCTGCCCTGGCTACTGTTCCTTCAATTATTTTTCTTGTCCTTCATCAACTTCAGCCTGATCTGCATGACGGTCGGTCCACTGACCAGCGAATCAGTGCCGCCCAGTCTATTGGCCACCGCGACGGGCCTGGTGGTGGGCTGCGGAGAGATTCTTGGAGGCGGCGTCGCGCCTGTCGTCGCTGGCTACATCGCCATGACGTGGGGGCTTACCGCGATTCTGTTCCTGGCACTGGCCGGAAGTATCACGGGGGGCTTGCTGTCCTTACGGCTCAAAGAGACAAACCCGGCTTTCAACGGACTCAAGGACTACGTCCCTCAGTCCGCACGCTTGACCCTGGAGGATAAGTGATGACCCATTATGTAATGTTGCTGGACTCTCCAGTGCCGCGAGGAGGTCTTGGCGTATTTGACTTCAAGTCCGGGCAAAGCCGGGAGGTGCGCCCACCCCAGGGAAATCTTTATGAAGCCCTGGCCCATTGCGCGGATCGGAATATGGATTGGGAGTCCTATCTCAAGGACCTGCCGTCCACACCCTACCCGCTTACGCCTGCGGCGGTGAAATACCGACCGCCGCTCAAGCCCGATAACAACTTATTGGTCCAGATCAGCGAAATCACCCTCTGTACCGCCAAGACAGAACAAGCCTGGTATTACAAAGGTAACGGCCGACTGCTCAAGACCGACGGCGACCCTTTGCAGGTGCCTTATCATTCACAAAGCATCAGTAGCGAGCCGTGCATTGTCTGCCTCTATTGGGTCGACCCGTTTGGCGCGCTGCGCTTCATTGGTTTTACCCTGGGCAACGATATTCACGATCATGTATTGCACAGTCGTGACACCATTTCTTCAACGCATGCGCACTTGCGTACCTGTGCGATTGCCCCGGCATTGATCGTGGGGGAATTGCAGGCTGACTTGGCCATCAATGTCCAGATAGAACGCGACGGCCAACCCTTGACGGCAAGTCACCACCGGATGAGTTTGCATCGCTGGCAGAGTTTGCGCCGATACTCGGAAGAGTTCCTGGAGAAACATGAGCAGTTTCTCGAGCCTGGGCTGGTTCATTACGTGTTTCACAGCTTGAGCCATCGCACCGCGAATGTGCCGCTCCAACACGGTGACTGGCTCAGCATTGACTGCCCCGAGCTGGAATTGGCCATGAGCAATCAAATCGTCGAAGAGGAATTGGTTTCGCTGGTGCCCTTGCCTGCGCGACGCGCACCTGACCATGGCTGTATTGACCGGCCCCTGCCCGTACCGAAAAAGTTCTGATCCCGAAACGTATGGAACAAATCCGGGCCTTTTCGTTAAAGGCCCGGGCTACGTTGGCTGAAGCATCATCACGACGACACTGTTCTACCACACCGTCACAAATACCGCGGCAACCTAAGCCACCTTGAAACGACTGACCAACTGTTGCTGGTACTCGGCCAGGCGCGCGAGTTCCTGGCTGGTGATTGCCGTCTGCTCGGCACCGGCGCTCACCTGGATTACCAGATCATTGATCTCGTTCACATTGCGATTGATGTCCTCGGACACCGCGCTCTGCTCTTCAGCAGCGGAGGCGATCTGAATGTTGCGGTCGCTGATCGTCGCCACGCCTTCGGCGATCTCCACCAACAACTCGCCCGCTCGCTCGACTTTGCTCGCGCCATCCTGGGCCTTGCCCAAGGTCTGCTGCATGGACAGGGCCGCACGATCGGAGCCGGCCTGCAGGTTGCTGATCATCTGTTGAATGTTGCCCGTGGACTCTTGGGTCTTTTGCGCCAGGGTGCGCACCTCGGACGCGACCACTGCAAACCCGCGACCATGGTCACCAGCTCGCGCCGCTTCGATGGCCGCATTGAGCGCAAGCAGATTGGTCTGTTCGGCAATGCCGCGAATCACGTCGAGCACCGAGGAAATGGCGTCGCTTTCCAGCTTGAGATCACCAATGATCCCCGCGGTCTCTTCGGCTTGCGCGGACAATTGGCGAATCAAGCCGATGGTACTTTCGATCTCCACCCGACCTTGAGCCGTACTGATATTGACCTGTTGCGACATGTGCGCAGCGTCGTTGGTACTTTGCGCCACCTCGCGCACCGTGGCGCTCATCTGATTGATCGCGGTGGCCACCAGCTCAGTGCCTTGGCGCTGCTGCTCGACACTCTCACTGGTCTGGACCGTCACCGTGGAAGACTCTTGCGCCGCGGTTGCCACTTGCGCCGTGGCATTGCCGATTTCCTGCACGACCCCGCTGATCTCTTGCGCCATGCGGTTGAGGTTTCGCGAGATCTGGCCGAACTCATCCCGGCCGTCATAGGTGGCCCTGGCAGTGAGATCACGCTGGGCCAAGTCATTCAGGACGCGGTTCACATCGCGCACCGCCGAATCGATCATGCGGATGATCACATACGACAGCACCGTCACCGCAAGCAATGCCACGACGACCGCGCCAATGGTCAGCCACAATGCACGGTTTGCTTCATCGCGCTCATGTGTCGCCAGGCGACTGACGCTTTCACCCAGGGCTTGTTCCACCTGGCTCATCATGTCGATGCGTTGAGTGGAGAGTTCAAACCAGGCCTCGGGCTTGATGCCCAGCGGCTGCCCCAATGGCACCTCGAATGCCAGGCGTTGCAACTTGTCGACTGCAACCGCAGCGGGTTTCAGCATTTGATCAGTCAGTTGTTGAAGTAATCCTGGCTGGGCCTTGCGACGGAACCCGTCGGAATAAGCGGAGAACTCGCCGAGATTGCGGCTAAAGCGTGACAATAACGTCTCATCGAAATGGTCCTGGCTGAACACCAGACCGAGTACCACCCGTTCACGTCCGGCCCGCTCTTTCATCTCGATAAACTGATTAAGGGCACCGAGCGCATGGACAATGGTGGCGTTGTTGATCGTTGCTTCCAGAGAGTGGGTGTAACCCATGAGCGTTTGAATGATCTCGGTATAACGAACACCCGACTCGGTGCTGCTAATACTCAACTTATCAACTTGCCCGCGAATGGTGGGCAACGCGTCCAATGCCCGCAGGACATTGTCCAATTGCGTGCTTCCCGACGCAGACAACCGGCGCACCACCTCGACCGAGGTATTGGCATCCTGGCGCGCCTGGGACATCCGTTCACCCATGGACTTGCCGCCACTGCCCAGGAAGACCCCACTGGCTCCGCGCTCGCGCTGCAATACGGTAATCAGTTGACTCAACTTCTGCGCCGTGGCGCTGGCAGTCACCGTGGTGTTCATATCGCGTAGTGTCTTGTAGTTATCCACTACAAAGACCCCGGCCAAGGTGAGAAACCCCAATAAGGGAAGTAGCAGTATCAATAAAAGTTTCAGACGCAGCGGTGCATTCCTGAGCATTTCCGTTCAAGCCTCATATCATACTGAATTAGTGATGCGTGAACTTATTGTAAAACCGCTGTTATACACGCTGATCCTGAACGATCTTAACGCAATACCAAATGGCCATCACGCCTGATATTGCACTGCTTGGCACTTATATCCGCCCGGGGGGCTGGAATTTGTATTTGCCTTGATCAAGATCAAGCATTCGACAAATAACGGTAAGTATTCGGTAAGAGAAAGTTCTCGACGATGGGCGTGCATTCATCCTGTCCTGTTGGAGAACTCAATGCCTTTGCGCTTAGCCGTTTCGACAATCCCGAGTGTGTTCCTGCTCGCCGTGGCCATTTCAGCAATGGCCGCACAGGCGGCCGAGTCTGATAACGCCGAACCGTCTTCGTCCTGGGGACTGGGGGTCGGCGCATTAAGCAGCCAGCAGCCCTATACCGGCATCGATCGTGACAACAAGGCGATACCGCTGATCTACTTCGAGAACGAATACCTATGGGTGTTCGGCCCAAACGCCGAGGTCAAGCTGTCACAACTCGAGATCGGCGACACCCAGCAAATCGATTTCAGCCTCATGGGCCAGTACGACTTCAGTGGCTACGACGCTGACGACGCGCGGGTCTTCGATGGCATGAGCGACCGCAAAAGCAGCTTCTGGGCGGGGGCCAAAGTGGAGTGGCACACCGGTCTGGTGGACGTGCGCGCCGAGTGGCTGTCGGAGGTGTCGGGCAACAGCAAGGGGCAGCGCTTCAACGTGGGCCTGGAGCGGACCTGGCGGGTCGGCGAACACATCACGCTCACACCCCAAGTCACGGCGATGTGGCAGGACAAAAAATACGTCGATTATTATTTTGGCGTGCGCGACAGTGAGGCCCGCATCGATCGTGCGGCCTATGATGGCAAGTCTGCCCTCAATACCGAATTTGGCGTCCGGGGAAACTACATGTTCGATAAACACCACGCCCTGTTCCTCGATATCAAAGCGACGAGCCTCGCCAGTGAGATCAAGGACAGCCCGCTGGTAGACAGCTCTACCGAAAACAGCGCGCTGTTCGGCTACCTGTACCGCTTCTGATGAGCCGAATTCTGCTGGTCGAGGACCACGAACGATTGGCGCACCTGGTCTGCACGGGCCTGGCGAATGCGGGGATCGCCGTCGATGTGATCAACCGCATGGATGGCGCGTGGTCGGCCATCCAGCGTGTGCCCTACCAGGCGCTGATCCTCGATCGCGGGTTGCCGGACGGCGACGGGCTCGTCCTGTTGAAGCGTCTGCGCAGCGCCGGGCTAGGCATCCCGTGCCTGGTGCTCACGGCGCGGGATGCCCTGCATGATCGGGTACAGGGGCTCGATGCCGGCGCGGATGACTATCTGCCCAAGCCCTTTGCCATGGATGAAATGGTCGCGCGCGTGCGAGCGTTGCTGCGCCGCCCCGTGGACTGTCGCCCACTGGCGCCCAGCCATGGCGACCTGAGCCTGCAACCCGACACCGGCAGCATGTGGTGTGCCAATGAAAGCATTGCCCTGGCGCCAGCGGAAATGCAGATCATGTTGCTGCTGTTGCGCAAACCTGGGGAGATCGTCCGCCGTCAGACGATAGAGGCAGCAGGCTGGGGCTTGAGCGAGGCGGTCACGCCGAACGCCCTGGACGTGGCCCTTCACCGTATCCGCCGCAAGCTGCTTGCCATCGGTTCCCGCCAACGCATTGTCAACTTGCGAGGTCTTGGTTATGCGCTGCGCCAGGTCGACGTGGCTGAGTAGCCTCAGATTCAAAGTGTTGCTGGCCTATATTGCTGGCGTGGCGCTGAGCATCCTGCTGATCGTATTGACGGCGCTGGCCCTGGTCACCTCCCAGAGCGACATCCTGCTGGTCATGAACATGGCCGAACGCACCCAGGAGCTGGCGGAGAAACTCCAGTTCGATCCTGCCGGCCGCCCGGTCGGATTCGATCGCAGCGAGGCCGATCGAATCTGGACCTATGAAAGCATGCCGCAAGACATCGGATACCGCGTGCTGGACGCCTCGGCAAACGTGGTCCTGACGTCCACCGAAGCAACCTTCTGGCCTGCAAGCACCGCGGTGCGTCCTTCAGAGCACGAACCGTTCAAGTTCGAGCGCCAGGGCATCCTGATGTATGGCGCCACCGCGCCGGTCGAACACGACGGCAAGACCTGGTTCCTGCAACTTGCCGTCAGCGAACGGCTGATGGACCTCTTCCATGGTGCATTCGCGTTGCCATTCATGGGCGCCGGTATCGTCCTGTTCAGCCTGGTGCTGCTCTTCGTCTTTGCCGCCTGTGCCTATATCACCCTGGGCTATACGCTCAGACCCTTGCGCGAGGTGTCCGAGTCGGCCGCGGCCATTTCGCCTCGTTCCCTGCATTCACGCTTGCAGGTCACCAGCGTACCGTCCGAAGTCGTGCCGCTGGTGGACAGTTTCAATCGGGTCCTCCAGCGCCTGGAACATGGCTACCGGACCCAACAGGAGTTTCTAGCAACCGCGGCCCACGAGCTCAAGACACCGCTGGCGCTGATACGCGCGCAAATCGAATTGATGGAGGACAGCCACGATCGCAACGCGCTGCTCAACGATGTCGCTCACATGACCCGTCAAGTCCAGCAACTGCTGCTCCTGACCGAAGCCAGTGAGGCCCGGAACTACCTGTTTGCCGAGGTCGAACTGGCCGATGTCGCGAGGGAAGCCAGCAACTATTTGCAGCGCATGGCCGAAGCCGCCGAGGTACGCCTGGTGCTGGCGCAGAACGCTGCCTCTGCTGACCCATGGCAGGCGGATCGCAGCGCCCTCTTCACCTTGTTGAAGAACCTGCTGGAAAACGCCATCCAACACGCCCCTCGGGGCACAGAGATTCGAGTGGACATCGGCGCGGATCACCTGAGCGTACGAGACTGGGGCCCCGGGGTGGAGCGGGAGCAACTGCCACACCTGTTCATTCGCTTCTGGCGCGGAGCCCATCGCCGCGACCATGGCGCCGGCCTGGGCTTGACGATCTGCCAGGAAATCGCCCAGGCCCACGGCTGGACGCTCTCGGCCAGGAGAGCCGAGCCTGGTTTGTTGCTACAGCTCTCGCGGCGGGAACATTGATCTACCAGCCGAGCTGCTTGTTGAAACCCAGGGCGTCATAGTAGTCGTGCTGCGTGATAATCTTGCCCTCCTTGAGCCGGATGAAACTCACCCCCTTGAAGCTGAGGGGGCGCTGGGTGGCCGGCGTCTCGGTGCTCCAAGGCCCGGTATTGTGTCCCTTGAATTCCCATTCGAAGGCAATGCTTTCACCGTTGACGATCGGCTCGCCCAGCATCGTCCATTGCAGATCCGGCACTGCGTGCATGAACACTTCGATCACCTGGGTCTTGGCATTTTCCCGGCCGACCTGCGGTGTCCCCACCGAGGCGTCGAGGAACTCGCCGTCCTCGGTGAAGTACTTCGCCGCAGCCTCCGCATCGCGAGCGTTCCAAGCTTTCATATAGTCATGGATCACACCCAGGGTATCGTTTTGACTGGCTGCCAGAACCCCATGGCTGGCCAGAATCAGGAGCAACCCAAACAGCATCGAATGGATTCGAGACGTCATAGCGTTCACCCTTTTCTCATCAGAGGATTTGCCTGCCGCGCCCGGCGGCAGGCCGTCATGTCGCTTAGGTTTTTTTCCAGGCATCGGAAGCCGGGGCGGTACCTTTCTCGTAGGGGCGAAACAGGACCATGTAGACGAGGCCGACGAAGATCACGATGGCGCCAACCAACACGATGCCGTAGTTCACATACCACGGCGCGTCTGGCATACGCGGCCAGGACATATTGACGATGGCGAACAAGCCATAGCAGAGCGCAGCGATGTTCACCGGCCAGCCCCAACGTCCCAAGGTGAACTGGCCATTGGGTGTCCAGCCCCGGAGACGGGCGTACATCACACCCCCGACGATCATCTGGAATGCCAGGTAGATACCGATGGCGGCAAAACTCACCACCAGCGCGATGGCGTTCTGAAGATAGAAACCGACACACACGATGATCGCCGGCAGCACCCCGCAGACCATCAGGGCGGCGGTCGGCACATGGGTGGCCGGGGAGATTTTCTTCAGCACGCCACTGCCCATGAGCATCTCGTCTCGGGCGTAGGCATACAACAAGCGGCTGGCGGATGCCTGCAAGCTCAGCACACAGGAAACGAACGAAACCGTGATCACCGCCATGACCACCCGCGACATGACCGGACCGAACGCCGCGCCGAATATCGTGGCCATGGGGTCCTTGTCCTGGCCGGAAACAACGGCGGCAATATCAGGCACGGCCAGGATCAAGGCTAGGGCGGCAAAGATCGACGCGGCACCGCCGATCCAGATCGTCATTCGCATGGCCTTGGGGACTTGGCGGCTGGGATTGGGCGTTTCCTCGGCCACATCGCCGCACGCTTCAAAACCGTAGTAAAGGAACATCCCGGCCAGTGATGCGGCCAGGAAGGCCGGCCAGTACTCCCCATCGATGGAGATATCGAACGTGTCGAACAACACGCTCAAGGACTGGTGACGCTCAAAAATCAGCAAATAGCCGCCGATCAACAACGCCCCGACCAGCTCACACAGAAAGCCGAACATAGCCACCCGCGCCAGCAGCTTGGTGCCGCTCAGGTTCAAGACCGTCGCAGTAGCGGTCAGGACCAGCGCGACCAAGGTATTGGTGACCGGCGACGGCTCGAAACCCAGCAGGTTGGCAATGTAGGGACCGGCGCCCAGGGCTACGGCAGCAATGGTCACGCACAGGGAGATGGCGTAGATCCAGCCGACCATCCAGGCCCATTTTTTCCCCACCAGGCGACGGGCCCACGGATAGACACCGCCGGAGATGGGATATTGGGACACCACTTCGCAAAAAATCAGGCACACCAGCATTTGCCCGAACCCCACCAGCAGGTAGGACCAGAACATGGGCGGCCCGCCCGTTGCCAGGCACAGGCCGAACAATGTGTAGACGCCGACTACCGGCGATAGGTAGGTGAACCCGAGGGCAAAGTTCTGCCACAGGCTCATGCTACGTTCGAAACTCGAGGTGTACCCGAGGGCACGGAGTTGCTCCGCGTCCTGGTCCACGGCTGCCGTGGAGCTTATTGAGCTGTTCATTGCGCCATCCTTCAAAAAGGAATTCGTTGAGTAAGCGTCAAGCAGGCAGAACCATTCCACCCGTAACGTGGTTCACCAGAAATGCCTCAGAGCTGTATCCAGGTGGCCTTGATCTCGGTGTATTTATCGAAGGCATGCAGGGATTTGTCGCGGCCATTACCGGACTGCTTGTAGCCACCGAACGGCGCCATCATGTCACCGCCGTCATACAGGTTGACCCAGACACTTCCGGCGCGAAGTGCGCGGGCCATGGTGTGGGCGCGCGACAGGTTGGCCGTCCAGACGGCTGCAGCCAGCCCGTAAGGCGTGTCGTTGGCGATGCGCACCGCATCCTCGGCTTCGTCGAATTCGATCACCGACAGCACCGGGCCGAAAATCTCTTCCCGGGCAATTGTCATCGAGTTGCTGACATTGTCGAACAGTGTCGGCTCCACGTAGCTGCCGCCGGTTTGCTCCAATGCCACGCGCCCTCCCAGCAACAACTGGGCGCCTTGATCCTGTCCTTGCCGAATGTGTTGCAACACCCCTTCCAGGTGGCGCGCGTCCACCAGCGCACCGACATTGGTGTCGGGATCCAGCGGATGGCCTGGCTTCCAGCCTTTTAAAGCCTCGACCACCATCGGCACGAAGTGCGCCTTGATGGAAGCCTGGACGAGCAAACGTGAACCGGCGGTGCACACCTCGCCCTGGTTGAAAGCAATGGCGGCCGCTGCCGCTTCGGCGGCTGCCTGTAGATCTGGGGCATCTGCGAAGACAATGTTCGGACTCTTCCCCCCGCCTCCAGCCAAACCCGCTTCATGTTCGACTCGCCCGCATACACGAGAAGTTGCTTGGCCACTCGGGTGGAACCGGTAAACGCCAGCGCATCAACGTCACCGTGCAAGGCCAGGGCCTTGCCCACCGTGTGTCCATGGCCTGGCAGCACATTGAGCACACCGACCGGCAACCCTGCTTCCAGGGCAAGCTGTGCGATACGAATAGCCGTCAGCGGCGAACGCTCTGAAGGCTTGAGAATCACCGAGTTGCCGGTCGCCAATGCCGGCCCCAATTTCCACGAAGCCATCATCAACGGGAAATTCCACGGCACGATGGCAGCGACCACCCCGACCGGCTCCCGCGTCACCAGCCCGAGCTGATCTACCGCCGTCGCGGCCACCTCATCGTAGATCTTGTCGATGGCCTCCCCGCACCAGCGAATGCTATCGATGGCGCCGGGCAGGTCGACCGCCAGCGAGTCGGCGATCGGTTTGCCCATGTCCAGCGTTTCCAGCAGTGCCAGCTCTTCGGCGTGAGACTGCAAGAGGTCGGAAAAACGCAGCATGACCGCCTTGCGCACTGCCGGTGCCTGACGCGACCAAACGCCGGAGTCGAATGCCGCCCGGGCGCTGGTCACGGCCAGCTCGGCGTCCGCGGCATCGCAACTTGCAACCAGGCCCAACAATCGCCCGTCCACAGGACTCACGCATTCAAAGGTAGCGCCTGAACTGGCAGGCCTGTATCGCCCGTCGATAAAGGCACGGCCCTCGATGTCCAGCGCCTTGGCTCTGGCTTCCCACTCTGCTCGGGTCAAGTGACTCATGATTGAAGTGCTCCTGGGTTCGGATGAATGCGATCTCGGCTCGCTTAAACATATGGAACCATATCTTTTAGCCCATGAGAACCCCAGGGAAACCAAATTCAGCCAGGTTTTTTTGACTTAAACGCCTTTCCACCCCTAGAATTCCGCGCCAATGGCCCCTGAAAATGCCTTTGAACTATGAAATAGAATTTTTTGAGTCCAGGCGTCGACGACGCCGCCAATGAATGAAACGACCATGAGCCCTACATCAAGTCTCATACGCCTCAGTCAGGAAGGGAAAACGGAATCCGTCACCCGCCGCCTGGTTGAAATGATTGACCTGGGGTTGCTGGTCGAAGGTGAACAGCTCCCCAGCGAAAGTACCCTGGCCACCCAACTCGGTGTCGCCACGGTCACCCTGCGCGATGCGTTGGCTGCCTTGCGAGAGCGCGGGGTCATCGAAACCCGGCGTGGACGCAACGGCGGCAGCTTTATCTGCGCCGCCCCACAAACCACCGATCAGGCGTTGTTCGATCAATTGCGTGAAATGAGCACGCTTGAATTGCGTGACCTGGCCGACGAGCACGCAGCCATTTCAGGCGCCGCCGCCCGCTTGGCAGCCCAACGCGCCGGCCCTGAGCAACATGCGCGGCTGGGTGGCTACATCGATGCGCTGGCCAAGGCACAAGAACGTCTGGAGCGCCGACGTGCCGACGCCAGGTTCCACATCGAAATTGCCGTGGCGTCGCAGTCGGTACGGCTGACCCACAGCGAGGCCCGCTTGCAGGCGGAACTGGGGGAGTTGTTATGGTTGCCATTTGATGAGCAACCGGATCCCCAAGTGATCGAGCGGGAACACCGGGCGATTCTGGAGGCCATCATTGCGAACGATGCCAATCTAGCGGGGGCACTGGCCGAAGCCCATGTTGCTCGCGGCGTCCGGCGTTTGACCGCCATACGCTTGCAGCAGATGGCGCAAGATGCCTGATGACTGGAACAGAACTTGCTCAACAACTGACTCCAAACACCGCCCGACAGCCTGTCCGTGTCGCCAGCAAACACCGCACTGTCCCTTCCGAGGCATGAGTTAGAGCCATGGATAACGAAATTTCAGCAAATGGGTTATCCCAATGCGCAACGTTGATCAACGCTTCCATTGGTAACGTCTTCAAGGGTCTCAACGACCTGGGCGCCCAGGTATCGAGCATTTGGGAACGGCAACGGTGCAAGACCAGGCGCCCCAATCAACGCGACCTCAAGCCATTGTTGGGTGGCGTCCGGCAGATCCTTGACTCCGAGAGTCTCAAGTTTCATGGCGCTGGCGTGGTTTTCGCCCCTGGTGAGCTGGAAGATTGCGAGATGCACCTGCAGTGGTGGTGCCGGACCCAGAACGAACAAGTCCAGCCTTTGCAGCTGAATCTCGATAGCCGCAGCGATCGTTTCTACGATTACCTGCACATGCCTTGGTACACCCGTCCGCAGCAGACTCGCCAGCCCTCCATAGACGGGCCTTTTGTCGACTTGTATGGCACCGAGCAGTACATCGTTGCCTTCTCCGTGCCGATTTTTTTCGATGATCGCTTCATTGGCGTTGCCGCCGCCGACATCTCCCTGCACTCGTTGGAACCCTTGCTCGTGCGCAGCCTGATGAGAGTCAGCAATGAAGCGCTGTTGCTCAATGCCGAAGGTCGAGTATTGGCAGCTAATACGGCGAGCTGGTTGGCCGGTGATTTGATACGAGGCGTGCTGAACCAGGACATGGACCAAGGGCGCGTTTTGAGCCTCATCGACACCTCGTCCTATTGGAGCGTCGTGGAACGGCCGGTACCCAGGCTCTGATTGCCGGTCGCCATCGCGAGCAAGCTCGCTCACGCATAGGTGATACGCAGGCTCAGGCGACCCCGCCGTCAGCGACCGTAAGCGTGTCGGCCTGTGGAACGCGGCTTGGCCGGAACGTTTCGGGCATCGCCAGCAACAGACCAAATGCCAACGCAGCAATCGCCGCCAGGGTCAGGAACGCCGCGCTGTAGCCAGCCCCCTGCACCACAAAGCCGGCCAGGCTGTTACTCAACGCCGCGCCGAACCCGAACACCGTCGACAGCACCCCGAGGCTGACGTTGAAACGCCCGGTGCCCTGGGTCAGGTCCTTGACCACCAGTGGAAACAGCGCGCCAAACAGCCCGGCACCGATCCCATCGAGCAACTGCACCGCCACCAACCAATAGGGGTCATCCGAGAGCACGTACAACACCCCTCGAATGGGCAGGATCAGGAAGCCGGCCAGCAACAACGGCTTGCGTCCCCAGGCATCGGCCTTGACGCCGACCAGCTACGCCATGGGCACCATGACCAGTTGCGCCGCGACGATACAAGCCGACGTCAGCGGCGTGGCCAGGTGGGCATTGGCCTGGGCGAGCTTCTGGCTGACCAGCGGGAGCATCGCCGCGTTCGCCAGGTGAAACAGCCCGCAGCAAATGGCGAACAACAGCAGCGTGCGGTTATCCAGCAACACGCGCAGCGCCGAGGGCGTCGGGCCCTGCACCGACTGACCGGCCTCCAGGCCCCGGGCCACGTCATGGTCGATGGCCTCGGCGGACACGCAACTGACCGCCACGATGCTGGCCAATGCCATCGCGGCCATCAGGTAGAACACCGCAATGGGACCGAACAGCCAGGCGAACCCACCCGCCAGCAGCGCTGCGCAGGCATTGCCCGCGTGGTTGAATGTCTCGTTGCGCCCAGTACGCCGCGTAAAGGCCCGGGCGCCGGTAATGCCCAGGGAGATGGCCGCAATGGCCGGCGCGAAGACCGACGCCGCCACGGCGCCGAGCGCCTGGGTCAGCGCCACCAGGCCGAAGGAAGACGTGAACGGTAGCACCAGGCAACCCAGCGTCACCATCAAGGCAGCCACGGCCACCACGGCACGTTTGCTGCGCACCCGGTCGATCAGCGCTCCGGCGGGCGCCTGGGCGACGAGCCCGGCCATAGCGGCCACCGTCATCACCACGCCAATGCTGGCAGGGTCCCAGCGATGCACCGCCAGCAGGTAGATCGCCAGGTAAGGACCCAGCCCATCGCGTACATCCGCGAGGAAAAAATTCAGGCCATCCAGGGAAAGCTTGTTACGTCGGTCTCGGTTGCGATCCATAGCGGCCTCGACGGGCATTGCCCCAAAGAAAATTGCCGCCATGATGTCGCAAAGAATCGAACCGGGCCACCGTGATGAGCGCGGGCCCCTTTCCCTGTGGGAGCGAGCTTGCTCGCGATGGCGGACCATCAGCCAACGATGATGCTGGATCTGACACCGTCATCGCGAGCAAGCTCGCTCCCACATGGGTTGTTGGGTTGGATGCATGCCCTGGGGGCACGCTACGCCAAGGCACCGGCCGTCGCGCACGGCGTCCTACCAAAGCGCGATGTCATAGGTGAAATAGATCCGGTTGCTGTCACGGCCACGGGAAAAGTCCGAGCGATAGACGTAGTTGCGCAACTTCACCCCCAGCCCCTTGAACGTACCCTGCTGCACCACGTAGGCGATCTCTGCGTCACGCTCCCACTCTTTGACGGTGGTATTGGACTTGCCGTCGTTGCCGCTCAGGTAGCGGGTGGAAAATGTCAGGCCGGGCACACCGAGGCGAGCGAAGTCGTAGCCATAACCGAGCATCCAGGTCTTCTCGTCTTCCTCGATGAACTTGCCGATCCCGACGTTGCTGAAGGAGTACACCGTGGCGCCGCTGACATAAGGCAGGCCCGCCTCGCCGCTGAGGGTTTGATAGCCGGCGCTCAGTGTATGGCCGACAACGGCGTAGGACAGCGATCCGCTGAGCATGTCGTTGTCGATCTTGCCACCGTAGGCCGAACCCGAATCGACGCTGTTGAAGTAGCGCAGGTCGCTGGTCAATACCCCAGCGCCCAAGGGCAGATCATGCTGGATGCCGGCAAAATTCTGTCGATAGAAATTCTCCAGCTCGCCATAGAAGTAGCTCAGGCGGATGTTTTTGCCCAACTTGTAGTCGGCACCGGCATAGCTGAAGTCACCGGACTTATCGCCGCCGTAGCCATCGGGCACGATGGGCATGCTGTCGCTCGAATCGCGCAGCTTGAAACGCTCCAGATACCCGCCGGTGATGGTGAGGTTGTCGATGTCAGTGCTGCTGATCTGGGTGCCCTGGTAAGTCTGGGGCAACAGCCGCGCATCGTTGTAGACCAGCACCGGAGTCTTGGGCAGCAACGTGCCGTATTTGAGCGTGGTCTTGGCCACCCTGGCCTTGGCGGTCATCCCTGCGCTGGCAAACTCGTCGGCGGCGCGACCGTCGTCATGCACCGGTAGCAGGCCGGTGCCGCTGCGACCACGCCCGGAGTCGAGCTTGACCCCGAGCAGGCCCAGGGCGTCGACCCCGAAGCCGATGGTGCCCGGCGTAAAGCCTGACTGGTAATCCAGCAGGAAGCCCTGGGCCCATTCGGTGCGCTCACTCTTGGCGGTCCTCGCCGCCCGTGCGCTCATCCCGTGCTCGTCGCGAAAATTTTCGTTGAAGTAGACGTTGCGCAATTGCAGCTTGAGTTTGCTGTCGTCGATGAAACCTTCGGCACTGGCCGAGGCCAGAGGCAACAGCCCAAGGATTGGAAACAAAGCCCCGCGGGTAAGCAAAGTGGTCATGTCGAGCTACTCGTTGTTGTTATTTGGCGTGCAAGCCAGCGCACACCCGCTTGCGCAGGCGTGTCAGGCAAAAAGCTAAGGTGTCGGGTGAATCAGGAAAACAGCGTCAGCGCCCCGGTCAGCAGCGCCAGTGCAGTAATCACCAGGGACGTGAGCACCGCCCATTTGACGGTGGCTTTCTGGAAGTCGCCAAGGTCGCGGTCAACCATGCCCACCAGCAACAAGGTCGAGGCCACCAGCGGGCTCATCAAGTGCACCGGCTGGCCGAGAATGGACGCCCGGGCAATTTCCACCGGATCGATGCCATAGGCGGCAGCGGCATTGGCCAGGATCGGCACGACACCGAAGTAGTAGGCATCGTTGGACAATACGAAGGTCAGCGGCATGCTGGTAATCGCCACCACCAGCGGGAACAGATGGCCCCAGGAAGGCGGAATCCAGTCGACCAGGGTTTGTGCCAGGGCATCGACCATTTTCGTCCCGGAAAAAATCCCGGCGAAGATGCCCGCGGCGAACACCAGCAGGACCACGGTCATGGCGTTGCCCGAGTGGGCGAGAATGCGCTCCTTCTGAATGTCCAGCTGCGGATAGTTGATCATCAGCGCCAGGACGAAACCGATCAGGAACAGGATCGCCGAGTGCATGAGCCCCATCACCAGCGCAACCATCACCGCAACCACCAGCAGCAGGTTGACGTAGGCCAGCTTCGGACGCTTGTGCGGCGTATTCTCGATGATCGCGTTGATGTAGCAGTCACCGCCACCGCTTTGCAGCTGGACGTTGCCGATGCGCTTGCGCTCGGCACGACCTAGCAGGAACGCCGTGAACACCACCCACATCGCACCGCCGATCATGGTCGGCAGCAAGGGCACGAAGTACTCACCGGCATCCAGGCCCAATGCCGCGATCGCGCGGGTCGCCGGGCCGCCCCAAGGGGTCATGCCGCTCATGATGCTCAAGGAGAGCATGGAAACAGTCGCCAGGATCATCGGATTCATGCCGATGCGTTTGTACAGCGGCAGCATCGCGGCACAGGTGATCATGTAAGTCGTCGTGCCGTCACCGTCCAGCGCCACCAACAGCGACAGCAGCGCAGTGCCCACGGCGATCTTCATCGGGTCGCCATTGACCCGCTTGAGGATTTTGCGGATCAACGGGTCGAACAGACCGGCGTCGATCATCAGGCCGAAAAACAGGATCGCGAACAACAACAGTGCCGCCGACGGCGCGACCATTTTCAGGCCGTCCAACATCATCTTGCCGGTGGTCCCGCCAAAGCCGCCGAGCACGGCAAAGACGATGGGCACCACCGTCAGGGCGACGATCGGTGACAACCGTTTGGTCATTATCAGGAAGGTAAAGACCACCACCATGGCCAAGCCAAGTAAAGCGAGCATATGTCAGTTCTCTTGTTGTTATGAGTAGCTTGGCTGACATTCAGGCGCACGCCCCCCAACCCGCCAGGCAACACGCAAAAGTGTGCCTGGCGCAGGTAGTGAGTGAGCTGATGTGGTGCCGTCGAGTCAGCCGCGAGCGGCTAGATGTGTTTGGCGACCTTCGTGTCGTCCCAGGCTGAGTCCGTTGCCGGGGTCTGCGTCAGGGCGGGTTTGCCATCCAGGGTCCGCAACAGGAGTTCGCGGTCGCAGGCATTCTCCGAAAGGGAGATCACCACGGTCGCAACGGCGTTGCTCGCCAGGCTGGTCAACGCCCGCGCTTCGGACATGAACCGGTCGATCCCGATCAACAGGGCCAGGCCCGCCAGGGGAATGTCGTGGATGACCGTCAAGGTCGAGGCCAGGGCGACAAACCCGCTGCCGGTCACACCCGCGGCCCCCTTTGACGACAGCAGCATGATCGCCAGCATGCTGATGACCTGGGTCAGCGTCAGGTCGATGTTGCAGGCCTGGGCAATGAAGATCGCCGCCAGCGACAGGTAGATCGCCGTGCCGTCGAGGTTGAACGAGTAACCTGTCGGCAGCACCAGCCCCACGACGCCTTTCTTGCAACCCAGGGCCTGGAGTTTTTCCAACATTCGCGGCATCACCGGTTCGGTCGAGGACGTCCCCAGTACCACCAGGAATTCTTCACGCAGATAACGCAGCAGCTTCCAGAGGCTGAAGCCATGTGCGCGGCAGATGCTGCCCAACACCACGAAGACGAAGAAGGCGCAGGCGATATACAAGGTCATGATCAGCTTGGCCAGCGAGCCCAGCGACGTGATCCCGTACTGCCCCACCGTGAAGGCCAAGGCCCCGAAAGCGCCGATCGGAGCGAAACGCATCAGGTAGGAGAAAATCTTGAAGACCATGTGCGAAGCTGATTCCAGGACCTCCAGCACCGGCTTGCCGCGCTCACCCAAGGACGACAGGGCAAAACCGCAGAGCACCGCGATAAACAGCACCGGCAACACCTCGCCTTTATTGAAGGCGCCGATAAAGGTGTCGGGAATGATGTGCATGAAGAAGTCCACCACGCTCAGTTTCGCGGCGGATTCGGTGTACTGCGACAATCCTTGGGTGCTCAACTGCGTCGGATCGATGTTCATGCCCGCGCCGGGCTTGAACAGGTAGACCGACACCAGGCCGATGATCAGGCTGATCACCGTCAGCGCCAGGAACAACAGCATGGTCTTGCTCAACAAACGCCCCAGCGAGCGCTTGTCGCTCATGCCGGCGATGCCGGTGACAATGGTGCAGAACACCACCGGCGCGATCATCATCTTGATCAGCTTGATGAAGGCATCACCCAGCGGCTTCAGGGCAATTGCCTGTTGCGACCAGAAGTGCCCGACGACCACGCCCAGCAGCACGGCGCAGATGATCTGGAAGTAGAGCGATTTAACAACTTTCATGGCATCACCCATTTTTAGAATTGTTCTGATGCAAAAGACCCTGGCTGCCTGGGCTATCCGGCCAGCCGCTGGGACGCCGTGGCGTAGACGTAACCTGAGAAAAGCCGGCGCGCGGTACGTACTACCGAAGCCCGAATGGTCTCACCCTTTTCACCGGTGTAGGACAGTACGACATCAATGCCGCCGCTTGGGTGCTCAATCCGAACCTGTTGCAAGCGCGGCTCGCTGACGATGCCAAGCAACTGTGCGACGACGCTGTCTTCGGTCACACACGCAGTGGCCAAGCCGATGGAACCGGTGATCGCCAGGGCGCGGTGACAGTTGTGTGGCATGAAATAACGCACCTGGACCGTCCCGCCAGACTTGGCCGGAGACACCAGCACCGGTTTGGGAATGACCTTGTCACTGACATCACCCAAGCCCATGGCCAGGCCGGCTTTCAGGCGCAGGGACTCCAGGCGCTGCAGGAAGGCTTTATCGGCGTCCAGCTCAGCGGGGCTTTCATCGCCGCGCTTGCCAAGCTGACTGGCTTGAACGATCACCATCGGCATCGCCATGTCGATGCAGGTCACCGGGATGCCGTCGATCAGGTCCTGGGGTTGTCCAGTGGGAAAGAGTTTCCCTGTCTTGCTGCCCGCCGCATCGAGAAAGGTCAGTTGCACCGGAGCCGCTGTGCCGGGCACGCCATCGATGGCGGTGTCGCCTTCATAGCGGACTTTGCCTTCCGGGGTTTGCACTTCGGAATTCACGAAGGTCCCGGTATTGAGGTTGCGAATACGCACCCGGGTCAGGTCGCCGGAAGGCTTGACCAGTCCCTGCTCGATAGCGAACGGGCCGACGGCGCAGAGCATGTTGCCGCAGTTGGGGGCGGTATCGACCCGACGCTGGGAAACCATGACCTGGACGAACAAATAATCGACATCCGCATCAGGGTGCAGCGATGGGCTGACGATCGCCACTTTGCTGGTTTGTGGACTGCCGCCACCGATGCCGTCGATTTCCAACTCATGGCCCGAGCCCATCAGGTTGAGCAGCAGCTCGTCACGTTCGGCGATGGCGACCGGCAGATCCCAGGCGAGAAATACCGGGCCTTTGGACGTACCGCCGCGCATTAGCACACAAGGAATTCGCTGCATGTTCACTAACTCTTGTTGATCAATCTGGATAATTGATGCTCTGGAAACAAGAGTGGCAGGGTTTGAAAAGTGTTTCCAATGCAAAGATCAGAGCTATTATTGCGTTTCACAAATGAATTGCTTTACGCTAATTATCATCGCGCACGGCCCTTCCCCGGTGAGGTAGCACATGGAATATGAACTCCAGGACATACGATCTTTCGTGAAAATCGCCGAACTCGGCAGTTTCCACGAAGCCGCTGACGCGCTGCATCTGTCGCAACCAGCCTTGAGCCGACGGATGAAAAAACTCGAGGAAGGCCTGGGAACCGCTTTACTCGATCGCACCACCCGCAAGGTCAGCCTGACGAGCGTCGGCCGTGATTTCCTGCCCAAGGCGCGGCGCCTGCTGGATGATTTCGACGACTCGATTCTCAACATCCGCGAGCTGGCGGAGCGGCAGATCGGCCGGGTAACTTTGGCCTGCATTCCCACGGCAGCGTTTTATTTCCTGCCTTCGGTGATCCGCCTCTACAACGAGCGCTACCCGAAAATCCGCATCCGCCTGCTCGACCTCAGCGCCAACGAAGGGCTCGAAGCGGTTCTGCGCGGCGAAGCCGACTTCGGCATCAACATGATGAGCGGCCAGCACCCGGACATCGAGTTCGTGCCCCTGGTCAACGAACCCTTTGTGCTGGCCTGCCGGCGCGATCATGAATTGGCTGAACGCAGTGCGGTTACCTGGTCGGAACTCAGTGATTATCGGCTGATCGGTGTTGGTCGCCTGAGCGGCAACCGCATGCTGCTGGACCACGCACTGTCGGGCCTGAGCTGGCGCCCGCAATGGTTTTACGAAGTGCAGCACCTGTCCACGTCGCTGGGATTGGTCGAGGCTGGCCTCGGCGTGTCGGCGATGCCCAGCCTGGCGATGCCGGCCGGGGATCATCCAACGCTGGTCAGCGTGCCGCTGATCGAGCCGGTGGTAAACCGCTCGCTGGGCCTGGTCTACCGCCGGGGCGCATCGCTCTCCCCGGCTGCGGAGAAGTTCGTCTCGATCCTGCTTGAGCAGTGGCCGCAATGAAGCGAGAGCCTCCACACTGCCAACGCGGCGAGGCTGATCAAGGCGCCTAGCAGGCTGACCGCCATCCAGCCCCACAGCGCATAAACCTGGGTCGCGGCCGCCGCGCCCAGCGCGCTGCCCGCCGAGTAGAAACACATGTACGCGCCGACCATGCGACTTTGCGCGTCGGGCCGTGCTGCGAAGATCAAGCTCTGGTTGGTGACATGCACGGCTTGCACCGCGAAGTCGAGCAACACCACGCCGCACACCAGTGCGATCAGGGAGGTTTCGGTAAACGTGATAGGCAGCCAGGAGAGCGTCAGGAGCCCCAGCGACCAGCCGGTAACGCGTTGTCCAAAGCCTTGATCGGCCCAGCGACCGGCCCTTCTGGCTGCCAGGGCCCCGGCGACGCCAGCCAGGCCAAACAGGCCGATGGCCGTATGTGAAAGCGTCAGCGGCGCGGCGCTCAACGGCAGCACCATGGCGGTCCATAACACCGAAAACGCTGCAAAGATCAGCAAGGCCAGCAGCCCCCTGATCCGTAGCACCGGCTCGGTCATGAACAGCTTGAACAGCGACCGGATGAGCGCCAGGTAAGGCTGCCGGTCAGGTGACGACACGGCGGCAGGCACCACTGCCCAGAACACTGCCGCGATGGTCAGCATCAATCCCGCGGAAACGAAATAAACCCCGCGCCAGCCCGCCAGATCGGCAATCACTCCAGAGGTAAACCGCGCCAGGAGAATACCCAGGACCACGCCGCTGGTGACGGTTCCCACGGCCTGCCCCCGTTGGGAGGGCGTAGACAGCACGGCGGCATAGGCCACCAGCACTTGGACAACCACCGCCAGCAAGCCCATCACGATCATGGCCCCCAGCAAAGCCAACCAATGCTGGGCGGCACCGACGACCGCCAGCACAAGCGCGGACAACACCAATTGCGCGAAAACCAGGCGTTTACGGTTGACCCTGTCCCCCAGCGGGACGATGAACAGCAACCCCAGCGCGTAACCCACCTGAGTGGCCGTCACCACCACCCCGATAAATCCTGACGCGACGCCCAGGCTCTCGGCCATCGAGGCGAGCAAGGGCTGGGCGAAGTAGACATTGGCGACGGCCAGTGCGCAGGTCACGGAAAACAATAACGTGAGCGCCGGCGAAAGCCCGGCATATTGGTCGTCACTCAAATTTCCCGAAGGCTGCTGGGTGCAACAATCGACATCTGCTGTCATGCACGTCTCCTTGGCGCTAAACTGGTTTCAATTGAAAACCTGACTGGATTGTTGCCTGATCAGGTTTCAATTTGCAACCACAGACATCGACCGGACTTGCGATGCTTTTTCAGGAGGTCAATACAATGGAAAACGCTTCACCGCAAAACAGCGAATGCCCGGTAGCCAGGACACTGGACGTGATTGGCGATCGCTGGTCGCTCATGATCATTCGTGATGCATTCGACGACATTCGCCGCTTCAGCGAATTTCAGAAGAGCCTGGGCGTGGCCAAGAACATTCTGGCTTCGCGACTCAAAGCGTTGGTCGAGGTCGGGGTGTTCGACGTTCGACCCGCATCCGATGGAAGCGCCTACAAGGAATACGTCCTGACAGACAAAGGCCGAGAGATCTTTCCGGTCGTGGTCAGCCTGCGACAGTGGGGCGAACGCTTCCTGTTCGAGCCGGGAGAAACGCGTTCCGCGCTGTTGGACAACACGTCCGGGCAGGCCCTCATGCCGATGGATGTTCGATCCTCAAGCGGTCAGAAACTCGGACCGGCCGATTGCCACAGGGTGAGGCTCATTGCCGACAACCCGACGTGAGACTGATCGTCCCTACCCCTTCAGTACCAACGACATGTCCGGGTACCTGGCGCACATGAAATCGACAAATGCGCGCACCTTCGGTGCAGCAAGACGCCGGGACGTGTGCAAGACCCAGAGTTCGGCTTCCTTCCCCGATACCGTGCCCCACTGGACCAACTCGCCACTGGCCAACTGGTTCCATGCGATGGACTGTGGAATGAGGGCAGCCCCACCACCGGCGATGGCCGCATCGCGGATCATCAGGAACGAAGAGAAGCGCAGCCTGGGGATCGGCTCCAGAATCAGGCTGCCGCCATCGAGTGTCCAATGGGTGGGCTCGAAACTGGACATCACAACACCGGGAACTGAGCGGATGGCGCCGGGTGCAGGCCGAGGTAATCCAGGCGCGGCCACCACCACCAGCCGGTCCTTGGCGAAACAGCGACCGACTAAATCGCTGTCCGGGCTGGGGTTGATCCGGATGGCGACATCAAATTGTTCCTCGACGAGATCAACCACGCGATCCTCCGAAATGACCTCGATCGTGACGTCCGGGTAAGCCGCACAAAACGCTGCGCCGATGCCGCCCATCGCAAGCTGCGAAAACAGGACCGGGGCAGCGACACGCAAGCGTCCGCGAGGCGTCGATACGCCCTCCTTCGCCGCCGCCATGGCTTCGACCACCTCGGCCAACGGCCCTTCGGCCCTGCTCAGCAGCAGCTCTCCAGCCTCGGTGAGCTTCAGACCACGCGCACTGCGCTCGATCAGCCTGACGCCCAATTGCTCCTCGAGGTCGGCAATGCGGCGCGACAAGGTTGCCTTGGATATTCCGCTCGCACGGCTTGCTTTTCCCAACCCCTCGTTCGTTGCGACGAGGGTGAAATCGATCAGCGCGTTCAGGTTCATGCTGTTCCACTTTTGAAACGGAGTGTCTACATCCTGGCGTCTTCGTTTTGTTTCTGCAACGGAATATCGTTTGATCATCGCAACGGGCCGACAAGGCCGTAGCGGACTTTTCCGGCTACCCACCCTTTTGCAGGAGATTCAACATGAGCATTCTCATTACCGGCGCCACGGGCACCATCGGTTCACTCATCATCCAGCGCCTCGCCGACGCAGGCGCCGACGTCAAAGCCCTCGTGCGCCAGCCTGGCAAGGGAACATTCCCGGCGGGCGTGACTGAAGTCGTTGCCGACCTCACCGACGTGCCTTCGCTGCGCGAGGCGCTGGCGTCGGTGCGTACGCTGTTCCTGCTCAATGCCGTGACCCCCGACGAGGTGACACAAGCCCTCATCACCTTGAACCTCGCTCGCGAGGCCGGCATCGAGCGCATCGTCTACCTGTCGGTGATTCACGCTGACAAGTTCACCCACGTTCCGCACTTCACCGGCAAGCACACGGTCGAGCGCATGATCGAAAGCCTCGACATCCCGGCGACCATCCTGCGCCCGGCGTACTTCATGCAAAACGAATTGATGGTCCAGCAGACGATTCAGAACTACTCGGTGTACCCGATGCCGATCGGCTCGGCGGGCGTCTCGATGATCGATGCCCGCGACATCGCCGATATCGCCGCTGCCGAGTTGCTGCGACGCGACAGGGCACCTTTGGCCCTGGACCGTGTAACCCTCGAGCTGGTCGGCCCACAAGCACTGACCGGTGCCGCCGCGGCGAATATCTGGAGTTCCGCCCTGGGTCGCGAGATCGCCTACGGCGGTGACGATGTGGCCGCCTTCGAAGCGCAATTGGCCGCGTACGGTCCCGCCTGGCTGGCTTATGACATGCGCCTGATGATGTCCGGTATCCAGACGTTTGGCATGCAGGCTGCTGAAGGAACCGTGGAACGGCTACAAACCATCCTCGGGCGTCCGTTGCGCACCTACGAAGACTTCGTCCGCGAGGCCACCGCAGGGGTTTGAACAGCTGGGCAGTATGCGCCAGGTCGGTCAGCGGAACACCGACCTGGCGTGCAACGAGGAAGGCTTGCTCCAGCAACGGCTACTCGCTAAACCAGCTGGCGAATCCCCAGAGACAAAATCAAACCACCACACAGTCGATCAATTGCTTTTTTCCTACCTTGATAGGCGCAAGCAATCCTCGGTTGCGAAAGCGCAATTGCGACCATTGCATACCAGGCCATTGAAACCACCACGACAACTGCCAGCATCGACAAAAACGTGCCTGGCGAAACGTGGGCGGGAGCCGCGGCTGAAAAAACAGCGGCATAGAAAGCCATGGACTTGGGGTTGCCAATGTTGGTGATCACCCCCTGAATAAAGGACTGGCGGCAACTACCGGCGACGGCATCATTCAGCGGGCCCGGCGCATTCCTCCCCGCGTTGATCAGCAGTCGGAATCCGAACCACATCAGGTAGGCTGCGCCCAGAACCTTTACAACCAGCGCAGCCCAAGGGAGCGCAGCAAATACAACCCCGAGACCTGCAATCGCACAGGTGGACCAGAACAGGTTGACCAGTACGATTCCCGCCACCAAGGCCAGCGCTTCAGAGCGCGTAGCCGCCACCGCCTTATGGACCACCGCGACGAAATTCGGTCCAGGAATCACGACACCAGCCAGGTAGACCAAAAAAACTGTCAAGACAGCGGAACCGTCGATCATGTGCGTCCCTCGCGAAATCTGTAGGCGGTGATCGTCACCAAAAATGCCGCATTGCTGCCCCACGGATTCAACCCATCGAGGCAATACACCTACTCCTCGGCAGGCCTCATATGAAAAATCGTATAAGGCAGGATCAGCGTATCGGCGACGATGCTGAAAGGAAGGTCGACGACGGCAAACGGTGCCAGCGCGCGTGAATACACGTCGTTGTCATTCGTCGAGGCCTTGATGATCTCGATATCGGTCGCCGCACCGCAGTAAGGATGGCGGCCGCAGAGCTGTCCCATGCCAAAGGTTTCGTTGGCCGTGGCGCATCCGCCCAGCAGCGCCATCGTCAAAACCATTACTACGATCCGCATGACGCGCCCCTCCCCCAGGAAAGGCCGGACTGTAGCATTAAAGCCGCCCCGACGGCTCAGCGCTCAAGGCCAGGCCCCAGCAGGGTCGCGAACCACTCGATGAACACCCCGAGACGCCGTGAGCTCTGACGTCGATCAGGGTAGAGCGCCGAAACCGTCATGGGTGCGGGGCGATAGCTGTCCATCACTGTCTCCAAGGCGCCCGAATCGAGCAGGTGCTGGACATCGAATAACGGCACCTGAATCAATCCAAGCCCGGCACAGCACGCCGCGATGTAGCTTTCCGCGTTGTTGACGACAAGGCGGCAGGGCAAGGCCAGTGTCCGTTCGCCGTACTCCCAACAAGCTTCATTTGCACCCGCCGTTGTCATGTAGCCGATGCACACATGGCCGTCTCTCAGGTCATCGGGATGCTGGGGCACGCCAAACTCGGCCAGATACGCGGGGCTGGCGCAATTGACCAGTCGCACCTGGCCCAACGGTTTCATCACCAGGCTGCTGATCTGTGGGGTGCCAAACCGGATGACGCAGTCGACGCCGTCCTGCACCAGATCGATTGCACGGTCAGTCGAGCGCAGGCCAAGTTGCAATTGCGGGTAGCGGCGCAGGAAATCGGGTAACGCCGGGATGATCATGCGCCGGGCAATACGGCTGGGCACATCGATATCGAGGCGGCCCGAGACCTGCTCCTGACTGTTCTGGAACAACTGGTCGATCTCGTCGACGTCCAGCAGCACCTGGCTCGCCCTCACCAGTAGCTGGCGGCCATCAGCGGTCAGCGACACCTTGCGAGTGGTTCGATTCAACAGCCGAGTACCCGCGTTGGCCTCAAGCTGTTGAACGGCAGCCGACACGGTGGCCCGCGGCAGTTTCATCAACCGCGCCGCCTGAATGAAACTGCCGAGCTCGGCGACCAGAACGAAGATGCGGTACTGCTCGATTCTGTCCATGGTTTCAATGCTCGAACGGGCGCAACGGGTGATGAAGCACAAGTTGATCGGCGTTCATGACGACACCATGGCGATGGATTTACAGGTAACAGGGTAATCGCCGTTGCGCAGGCACAACGGCTTTTTTGCTCGATTACTTGGTGGTGTAACCGCCATTGATCAGAATCGTTTGACCGGTCACCCACCAGCCATCGCTGACAAGGTTGCGGATGAAGGGCGCCACGTCCTCGATATCCGTCAGGCCGGTGCGCGAGAACGGTGACAATGCCGCAGCCGTCTTGTGGTAGTTGACCGCATCCTCGCCCTCGGCCGGATAGAAAAACGGCGTATCCATCGGGCCGGGCCCTACGGCCGTTACCGAAATGCCGCGGGCCCCCAATTCTTTGGCTGCGGCCCGGGTGAATTGCTCGACGGGAGCCTTGCTGCCGGCATAGGCCGCATAGAACGGGGTAAATGCACCGAGTAACGAGGTGACGATGGTGCAGATCTTGCCGTTATCGTTGAGCTGTTTTCCAGCTTCCTTGAGAAAGAAGAACGCAGCCTTGGCATTGACCGCCATCATCTCGTCGTACTCGGCCTCGGTAATCTCGGCCATGGGCTTTTTCAAGACCTTTCCAACGGTGTTGATCGCAATGTCCGGCCGTCCCACCGCCACCACTGCATCATTGAACAATTTCTCTACGGCAGCGGCCGTGGTCAAGTCCGCTTGCAGCGCCACGGCCTTTGCTCCAAGGGCCTCGATTGCGGCCACGGTAGCGTTCGCGTTGGCCTGGCTGGAAGCACTGTTGTAATGCACCACCACGGCCTTGGCGCCGTGTCGGGCCAAGTCACGGGCGATCAAGCCGCCGAGGTTTTTCACGCCCCCGGCGATCAGCACGACTTTACCGTTGATTGAATGATCTGGCATGGCGAGACTCCTTCCACTGGTTGAGGAATTGCCAGTCTAGGGCGGTGCCGGGCAAAGATAAGCGGGCGGGCGCTGGATGCACTGTTCAGGATACCCGGCCAATCGCTGCTGCGCGGCTACACCGATAGAAACCTTGTTGAGGCCGTATTCAGCCAACCCCCGGTTCTCCTGTAGGATGCACATCCTCTCAATCAGTCGCGAATGTGATCAATGGAACTGCACTCAATTCTCGCCTTTACCCTGGTCGCGGCAATCGCCATCGCCAGTCCCGGACCTGCCACCTTGATGGCGATCAATAACAGCCTGGCCTACGGGCCGCGCTACGCGGTGTGGTCGTCGGTGGGCAACGCCAGCGGGCTGTTCTGCTTGTCGGCCGCCGCCATGCTGGGGCTGGGCGCTTTGCTCGCCAGCTCCGAATGGCTGTTCAACGCCGTGAAAGTCCTGGGGGCGGGTTATCTGTTCTACCTGGGCGCCAGGCAGCTGTTCAAAAAGAGCCCGATACTCGCGCAGGACGTGCAAGCGGACGGCACGACCAGCAAGCCATCGCGTTCAAAGCTGTACAAGTCGGCCTTCCTGACAGCCATCACCAACCCCAAGGCGACGATGTTCTTCACCGCCCTGTTCCCGCAATTCATCGACCAGAGCGACGCACTGCTGCCGCAGTTCCTGATTCTTACGTCGATATTCGCAGGCTTGTCGCTGGTTTCCTTGAGCCTGTATGCCGCCATTGCGGCCCAGGCCAAAGGCGTGCTGAAACGGCCCGCGTTTTCCGTGTGGATCAGCAGGCTCGTTGGCTCGACGTTCATCGGCTTCGGTGCGGCCATTCTGGCGATGCGGCGGCCGGCTGTTTAGGACGGCTGCATGTTTGTCCCGCCCCAACTTGCTGAATAAACAAGAACTGAAGCCGTTGCTCGACGTGCATCAATCCCAGCACTGAAAACTGTTGCCACAGGAACATCGGCTCAACTGTTGCCTGTGCAACAGCCACTCAACAATTCATCCGCCAGATCAACAGTCACCCCCCTCTCCTACCCCACGAAGCCCAGTAAACACTGGGCTTTTCACATTGGTACGGCCCTTGCTCAAGCTCATGTACCCCGATCAACAGTCCAACAGGAACACCTAGGATGAGCACTCCTCTGAAAGTCGTCGCCGTCTCCGGCGGTACCTCCCGCCCCTCCCGCACTCTGGCACTGACCGAAGCCATCCTGGGCGAGCTCGGCCAGCATCTGGTCATCGATACCCACTTGATCGAACTGGGCAACATTGCCCGTCCGCTGGGCGGCGCGCTGTGGCGCAAGGAATTGCCGGAAACCGTCGAGCACGAACTGCGCTTGATCGAGTCTGCCGACCTGCTGGTGGTGGCCGCACCGGTCTATCGCGGCACCTATCCGGGCCTGTTCAAGCATTTGTTCGACCTGGTCGGTCAGGACGCCCTGGTCAACACGCCGGTACTGCTGGCCGCCACCGGTGGCAGCGAGCGTCATGCCCTGGTCCTCGATCACCAATTGCGCCCGCTGTTCAGCTTCTTCCAGTCACTCACCTTGCCCATCGGCGTGTACGCCAGCGAGACCGATTTCGCCGACTACCGCATCGTCAGCGAGACCTTGCAGTCGCGCATCGAGCTGGCGGCCGCGCGCGCCGCTCGCCTGTTTTCCGGCCAGGCACACGCCCTGCGCAAGATCGCCTGAGGAGCCCGCATGAATCACGACTGCATTTGCCTGGAAGGCCTTTTTGCGAGGGATATCGCGTGAGAACCCAACAACAGCCAACCGTACTGACCCCGCTGCAGACCGCCCGCCGCCTGGCGGTGGAATTCGCCGAAACCGCCGTAGAGCGCGACGAGGCCGGCGGCACGCCCAAGGAGCAACGCGACGCCATTCGCCAAAGCGGCCTGCTGGCCTTGAGCATTCCAACCCAGTTTGGCGGCCTCGGCGCCAGTTGGAGCGAAACCCTTGGGGTGGTGCGCGAGTTCGCCAAGGTGGACAGTTCCATCGCCCACGTCTTCGGTTTCCAGCACCTGATGCTGGCCACCGTGCGCCTGTTTTCGCGCCCCGATCAGTGGCAACCCTGGTTCGAACAGACCGCCCGCAAGAACTGGTTCTGGGGCAATGCACTGAACCCCCTGGACACCCGTACCGTGGTCAAGACCTTTGACGGCTGGCGGGAATTTTCCGGCAAGAAGAGCTTCTGTTCCGGTGCCAGCGACTCGGAAATGCTGATCGCCTCGGCCATCGACGAAAGCGCCGGCGGCAAACTGCTGATTGCCGCGATCCCCAGTGGCCGCACCGGCATCACCCTGCACGGCGACTGGGACAATATGGGCCAGCGCCAGACCGACAGTGGCAGCGCCACCTTCGAACGGGTGCGCGTGGAAGAGAACGAGTTGCTGCTTGACCCCGGCCCCCTGAGCACGCATTTCGCCTGCCTGCGCCCGTTGATCGCCCAATTGCATTTCTCCCATATCTTCCTCGGCATCGCCGAAGGCGCCCTGGAAGAGGCTCGTCAGTACACCCTCAAGGAAGGCCGTCCGTGGTTCCGCTCCAAGGCTCAGCATGTCAGCGAAGACCCCTACGTGCTGCGTCACTACGGTGAGTTCTGGGTCGGCCTGGAAAGCGTGCGCCTGCTGGTGGAGCGTGCCGCCGAGCAGCTCGATGAGGCCTGGCACAAGGGGCACGCGCTGGGTGCCGAGGAACGCGCACAACTGGCGTTGTCCATCGCCACCGCCAAAGTCGCCGCCGTACGCACCGGCCTGGATATCTGTAGCCGTCTGTTCGAAGTCACCGGAGCCCGCGCCACCCATGCATCGCTGCGTCTCGACCGCCATTGGCGCAACCTGCGCACCCAGAGCCTGCACGACCCGGTGGATTACAAACTCCACGAACTGGGTGAATGGGCGCTGAACCAGACGCGGCCTACCCCCTCCTTCTACTCATAGGGATGCCCATGCAACTGCTGACTCTCCCCCCTTCGCCAACACTGGCTACCTCGATCCGGGCGACCGCACAGGTCTTCGAAGACCCTAGATCGCAGGCGCTGCTCGCCCACGTGCAACAGGTCGCCCCCAGCGAGGCCAGCGTCCTGATCATTGGCGAGACCGGCACGGGCAAGGAGCTGGTCGCACGCCACATCCACAACCTCAGCGGCCGACGCGCCGGGCCCTTCGTCGCCGTCAACTGCGGAGCCTTTTCCGAATCGCTGGTGGAGGCGGAGCTGTTCGGCCACGAGAAAGGTGCCTTCACCGGCGCCCTCGCCGCCAAGGCCGGCTGGTTCGAGGAGGCCAATGGCGGCACGTTGTTCCTCGACGAGATCGGCGACCTGCCGATGGCCATACAGGTCAAGCTGTTGCGTGTATTGCAAGAGCGCGAGGTGGTGCGCCTGGGCTCGCGCAAGAGCATCCCGATCGACGTGCGCGTAGTCGCTGCCACCAACGTGCAACTGGACAAGGCCATCGGTGCCGGCCACTTCCGCGAGGATCTGTACTACCGTCTCGACGTGGTCAGCCTGCAACTCTATCCGCTGCGTGAGCGGCCGGGCGACATCCTGCCGCTGACCCGCCACTTCATCAAGACCTACTGCAACCGCCTGGGCTACGGCGAAGTGCGCCTGACCTCGGGAGCCGAGCGCAAACTGGTGGACTACGGCTGGCCGGGCAACATTCGCGAACTGGAGAACGTCATCCACCACACCCTGCTGGTATGCCGCAACGGCCTGGTGCAGGAAGACGACCTGCGCCTGTCGTCCCTGCGGATCGAGCGCCAGGAACAACCGCAGGCCAGCCTCGGCGAGAGCGCCGACGAACAACTGCTGCGCACCTTCCACCGGTTGTTCGAAGAACAGGCCGGCGGCCTCCACGAGAAGGTTGAAGACAGCCTGCTGCGCGCCGCCTACCGCTTTTGCCACTGCAACCAGGTGCGCACAGCCAGCTTGCTGGGCCTGAGTCGCAACGTCACGCGAGCGCGACTGATCGCCATCGGCGAGTTGGTGGTCAACCGGCGCCGTCCGGACGCCAAAACACGCCCGGGCCGAGCCCTGCAACTGTCGATCTAATCAAAATAAAACCAGGCGATGCGGCCCGGCCGACAAAGCCCCAATACGCCAAGCGTTGCGATACCGGAAGGACCTATGCGCCTTTCCAGACTCCCAACCGCACAAGGATCAAACCTCATGAGCCTGGATATTTTCTGGTTCCTTCCCACCTCCGGCGACACCCGCTACCTGGGCCATTCCGGCAGCGGCCGACCGGCGACCAACGCCTACATGCGCCAGATCGCCGTGGCCGCCGATCAGCTCGGCTACGATGGCCTGCTGATTCCCACCGGGGCCAGTTGCCTGGATCCCTGGGTGACCGCCGCCAGCCTGGTTCCGGTGACCCAGCGCATCAAGCTGCTGGTAGCGCTGCGCACTTCGCTGGGCAACCCCACGGCGTCGGCACGCCAGGCCGCCAGCCTGGACCAGGCCAGTGGTGGTCGCCTGCTGCTCAACGTCGTACCGGGCGGCGACGCTACCGAACTGGAGGCCGACGGTGTGTTCCTCACGCACGACGAACGCTACGACGCCTCCGACGAGTTCCTGACCATCTGGCGGCGCCTGCTCCAAGGCGAGACCGTCGACTTCGATGGCAAGCATCTGAAGGTACGTGGCGCCCAGAACTTCTTCCCTCCCGTGCAACAACCCCACCCGCCGCTGTACTTCGGCGGCTCATCAGAAGCGGCCCACGAGCTGGCGGCCAAGCATGTGGACGCCTACCTGACCTGGGGCGAGCCGCCAGCGGCCGTGGCCGAGAAGATCGCCGACGTGCGCACCCGCGCTGCCAGACATGGCCGCAGCGTGCGTTTCGGCGTGCGCCTGCATGTGATCGTACGGGAAACCAGCGAAGCCGCATGGGACGCTGCCGACGAGTTGATCAGCCACCTCGACGACGCCACCATCGCCGCCGCCCAGGCCAACTACGTCAAGATGGACTCCGAGGGCCAGCGGCGCATGGCGGCGTTGCATGGTGGCGACCGCAACAAGCTGGAAGTGGCGCCCAATCTGTGGGCCGGTGTTGGCCTGGTACGCGGCGGTGCCGGCACCGCCTTGGTGGGCGACCCCGAAACCGTCGCCGCACGCCTGCTGGAATACGCCGACCTGGGCGTCGACAGCTTCGTCCTGTCCGGCTACCCGCACCTGGAAGAAGCCTACCGCTTCGCCGAACTGGTGTTCCCGCTGTTGCCCGGCAAGGGCAAGGTCACCGTGGAAGGAGCCTTCACCGGCGGCGCCTTCGACGTCCGCGCCGGCCAGGAGAAAGTGACCGCTCACTAAGCTGCATCCGTGGCGAGGGAGCGTGCCCACGCTCTGGGGTGTTGATCGTTCCCACGCTTTGCGTGGGAATGCATCCTGGTGACGCTCTGCGTCACATCCCAGAAGCGGAACGCAGAGCGTCCCTGGCGACATTCCCACGCAGAGCGTGGAACGATCAATTGACCGACCCACCGCTATCGCGAGCAGGCTCGCCCCCCACAGAACGAGGCATCTGCCGCCGTCCTTATCTCAAACCATCCCCTTGTCCATCGGCCAACGCAGCGCCGTTGAGGTAATGGTCGCCAAGCAGCCGACGCTGGGTCAGCAATGCCGGCTCGGGGTTGTCCGGCCAGGGTCGCGGCAGGCTGCGACCGGCCAACTCGAAGTACACATGACCGGACAGGCGCGCCGCCTCGGCGGCAGCCAGGCGAAACGCGATGGCGGCCGACTGGGACTCGTCGGCGTACTCCAGCAAGGCATCGGCAGCGTCGATGCGGATGCGCAGTTCGCCAACCGCGGCGATCACCAGGGCTTCATGACGGGCACTCTGGGCACGCAGGTAGTCAAGCAAAGCAGCCTCGACATGACGAGCATGGGCCAGGTCGCTACGGCCTTGGGAATGTAAGTTGGACATGCGCGATACCTCAGTTCCAGGAATGACGTTGTGGCTTGATGCCGTTGAGCAGCTGATTGCCGACCAAGTGATATTTCCAACGCACCGGGTCGTGCAGAGTATGGGTCCGCGCATTGCGCCAGAACCGGTCCAGCCCCTGACTGGCCGATACGCTGCGGGTGCCGCCCAACTCCAACAGGCGGCTGGACGCCTCCAGGGAAATCTCGGTGGACAGCACCTTGGCCTGGCCGACGATCACCGAGGCTTCAGCCACCCGCTCCTCGCAGGGCTCGGCGACAGCACGGTCGACCGCATGCGCCGCGCGCCGCAGAATCGCTTCGGCCGCCTGCAGGCGCCAGGCCAACTCACCGATCAGCGCTTGGCCAAGCGGGTCCTGCCAGCCGTGTTGCAGCCCGCTGTCCACCCATGGACGCGCCTGGCGTGCTACGCGCAAGGTCTCGGCGAAGGCGCCACGGGCAATGCCGGTGTCCACCGCAGCCTGGATGATTTGCGAGATCGGGCCGTCGGAGGTGGGTTGGTCATAGGCCTTCCAGGCCGGCACCACGTCGCTCGCTGGCACCCGCACGCCGGCGATGCGCACCTGGCCGCTGGCAGTAATGCGCTGGCCGAAACCGTCCCAACTGTCGATCACCGTCAGGCCCGCCGCATCGCGTGGGACGAGCGCGATATGGACGTGCCCTTCCTCATCCACTCCGGCAACCGGCACGATATGGGCGAACAGTGCGCCGGTGCAGTAGGCCTTCTCGCCGTCGAGTACGGCTGTGTCGCCGTCGAAGCGTATCTGCGTCTGGAAGGTGGTGACGTACTGGCTGCGCGCTTCGGAAAAGGCATTGCCGAAACGATAGCCTTGCAACACCTTGGCGTAGTAACGGCGCTTCTGCTCCTCGCTGCCGGTCAGACTGAGGTTGCTGAGCACACCGAAATGGTTCTGCGGCAACTGGCCGAGGGAAGGATCGGCAGCGGAAATGATCGCGACCACTTCACTGAGAGTGGCATAGGACACCTCGGCGCCACCGTATGCCTTCGGTACGCGGATCGCCCATAGCCCGCTCGCGGAAAAGCGTTCGAGCTCTTCCCAGGGCAACCGTCGCTCGCGGTCGCGCAAGGCAGCCTCGCGGGAGAAATCCTCGGCCAGGCGCTGCGCCACCTCGATGGCCTCGGCGTCGCTACGGATGATATGGGCCGGGCTGCGCGGCACCGGACGGGCCTGCCCAGGCAGATCGAAAGACGGTGAGTCGGTCATGTGCTACTCCATGCATAACGGGTTCACCCAGAGCCAAAGCACAGCCCGTACCAAACTTAAAAACTCTTTATATTCAATAAGTTGACGAGACACCCAGATACGCATGAAAGCCCCGTGAGCGGCAAGTTGTCGGCGGACTGTTGCCCAGCCAACAGTTGCATCGCGCCTCCCTCAGCGAACCTTGCCACCCAGGTAGAAATGCTGGATGTCTTCCCGCGCCGCCAGCTCCGTGGCGTCACCCTCACCCACCACCCGACCGTTCTCCAGGATGTAGGCGTAGCTGGCATGGCGCAGGGCGACATTGATGTTCTGCTCAGCCACCAGAAAACTCACGCCCTCCTGGGCATTGAGCTGCGCGACGATGGCGAAAATCTCTTCGACAAGGATCGGCGCCAGGCCCATCGAAGGCTCATCGAGCAGCACCAGTCGAGGCTTGGTCATCAGTGCCCGGCCGATGGCAAGCATCTGCTGCTCGCCGCCCGAGGTCAGTCCGGCCTGGGTCTTGCGCTTGGTCTTCAGCCGTGGGAACCAGGCGTAGATACGTTCCAGATCCTGCTCCAGCGCCCGTCGCGTCGGCTTGCGCAGGAAACCGCCGCTACGCAGGTTATCCTCGACGGTCAGGTGAGCGAACACATGCCGTCCCTCCAGCACATGGACGACGCCCTGGCGTGCCAGCAAATTGGCCGCAACCCCGGCGGAATCCTGTCCCTGGAAGACAATCCGTCCACGGCTGACCTGTGCCCGATCGGCCTGGACCAGCCCGGAGATGGCCTTGAGCGTGGTGCTTTTGCCGGCCCCGTTGGCGCCAAGCAGGGCGACGATGTCGCCCTGTCCGACCCGCAGGGAAACCCCGGCCACGGCGAGGATCGCGCCGTCGTAGATCACTTCGATGTCTTGCACCGCCAGCAACTCACGATTCTCAGTACCCGCAAGGGCCTCAATGGTCATGGTTTCCTACCCCTTGGGCGCAGTCGCGCCCGGTTGCGTTTCGATTTGCGAGCTGTGTGCCTGGTTACTGCGCCGCGCAATCGCGGGCGGTCACGCCCTTCTCTTTCGCGTACTCGGCGGCCTTGGCATCGATCAACGGGCGCAACGCGGCGCGGTCGGCCTGGACCCAATCGGTGATCAGGTTCCACTGCCGGCCGTCCCATTGCTGCACCTTGGCCGCCCCACCGCCCTCGTGGTCGTTGCAGGACAACCGCAGCGGTTGCATCAGCCCGAGAAAACCGATTTCCTTGAGGCGTGCATCGTTGAGGTCGAGGTGCTCCAGGCCCCAGCGACCTTCCTCACCGTTGAGCGGGCGATTGCCGAAATGCTTCTGCCCGGCGCGGATCGCTTCGACGGCAATGGCGGCGTTCACCAGGCCAGAGTTGTAGTAGACGCTGCCGAAGCTCTTCGGATCCTTGAGGTCGCTCTTGCCGGTGTCGAGGATGTACTGGCGGATGCGCTGGTGGATGTCAAAGTTGGCGCCGCCCGGATAGGGTGTCAGCGCCAGGTACCCCTTGCCCGCCTCGCCGGTCGGCAGCACGTCTTCGTTGGAACTGGCCCAGATGTCGCCGACGATGCGCTCCACCGGGTAGCCGAAACGTGCCGCGGTCTTGATCGCCACTGGCGTGGACACGCCCCAGGTGCGCAGGAACACCCAATCCGGCTTGAGTTGTCGCACCTGGCGCCACTGCCCGGCCTGTTCGTTACCCGGATCGGCCACCGCGATCTGGATGTTCTCGAAGCCGTACTTCTGCGCCAGCAGTGCCAGCGGCCCCTGGGTTTCCCGACCGTAGGCAGAATCGTGGTAGACGGTGGCGATTTTCTTGCCCTTGAGCTTGTCCAGCCCGCCCTCGCGCTCGGCCACATAGTTGATGAACGCCGAGGCCTCGCTGTAGAACGTCAGCATGACCGGGAAGTTGTAGGGGAACACCCTGCCGTCGGTGGCTTCGGTGCGGCCATAGCCGAGGGTGATCAAGGGAATCCTGTCGGCGGCGGCCTTGTCCGCAAGGGCATAGGCCGCTGGTGCACCATTGGGCGAGTAGATCGCCACCGGCGCGCCGTTGAGGCCATTCTTGAAGCGCTCGTAGCATTCAATGCCCTTCTCCGCCGTCCATTCGGTCTCGCACTCCTGCCAGACCAGCTTGACGCCATTGATCCCGCCTTCCACCTCATTGATGTAGCGCAGGTAGTCGATCATCCCGGCCCAGACCGGAATGCCGCTGGAGGCATAGGCGCCGACCCGGAAGGTAGCCAGCGGGAAGAACTGTTCGTTGGCCGCCTGGGCAGCCGGGATCAGCGCCGCACAGGCACCGAGCGCCAGGCCGAAGGCGGCGAGGCTATGTTTGAAGGTTGCATGCATGATTTTTTCTCGGCTTGAGTGCTCGACCGCACAACGGCGGCCGGGCGACAGTTATCGACGGCGGCTCACTGCTCGCTGGCGCAGTCTCGTGGGGTAATGCCCTTTTCCTTGGCGTAGGCCGCGGACTTGGCTTCGATCAATGGGCGCAGCGTGGCGCGGTCGGCCTGGACCCAGTCGGTCACCAGCACCCACTTCTCGCCGTCCCACTGCTGCACGCGCGCCGCACCGCCGCCCTCATGGTCGGAACAGGACAGTTTCAGCGGCGGCAGCAGGCCTTCGAAACCACTGGCCTTGAGCCGCGCGGCATCGATGTCCAGGTGCTCGAAGCCCCAGCGCGCTTCCTCGCCGTTGAGTGGGCGATTGCCGAACTTCGCCTGGGCCGTGCGCAGTGCTTCGACCGCGATGGCTGCGTTGATCAGGCCGATGTTGTAGTAGACCTTGCCAAAATAGCTGCGGTCCTTGAGGTCGCTCTTGCCGGTGTCGAGGATCGACTGACGCAAGCGCTTGTGGATCTCGAAACCGTCGCCGCCCGGGAACGGCGCAAGCGCCTGGTAGCCCTTGGCGGCAGGGCCAGCCGGGATCACATCGGCCTCGGAGCCGGCCCAGACATCACCAATGATGTGATCGACCGGGATGCCGAACCGCGCAGCTGTCTTGATCCCCACTGGAGTGGACACGCCCCAGGTCCGCAGGAACACCCAGTCCGGCTTGATCTGCCGCACCTGGCGCCATTGCGCGGACTGTTCGTTGCCTGGATCGGCCACTGGGATCTGGATGTTCTCGAAATCGTACTTCTGCGCCAGCAAGGTCATCGGCGCCTGGGTTTCACGACCATAGGCGGAGTCGTGGTAGACGGTGACGATCTTCTTGCCCTTGAGCTTGTCGAAACCGCCCTCGCGCTCGGCGATGTAGTTGATGCCCACCGAGGCCTGGCCGTAGTAATTGAGCAGCAGCGGGAAGGCATAGGGAAACACGCTGCCGTCGGTGGATTCGGTACGCCCGCCAGCCCCGTCGATCAGCGGGATCCGGTCGGCCGCGCCCTTCTCCATCAGCGCATAGGAACCCGGCGTGCTGTGGGTGAAGAAGAACGCTGTCGGCGCACCGTCCAGCCCACCCTTGTAGCGCTCATAGCACTCGACGATACGATCGACGTTCCACTCGGTCTCGCACTCCTGCCAGACCAGCTTGACGCCGTTGATGCCACCTTCGACCTCGTTGATGTAACGGAAATAGTCGATTTCCCCCGCCCACCACGGGATACCGCTTGAGGCATAGGCGCCGACCCGGTAAGTGGCCATGGGGATGAATTGCTGGTTGCTGGCGGCCTGGGTGACGGTCGGCAGCAGGGCCTGGACGCCAGCCACGAAGAGACTGGCGAACAGGAGGCGAGGCAAAGTTCTACGCATGGTTTGTACTTCTTGTGCAGTGTTGGAAACCTCCTTTCCCTTGGTCGGGTCAAGGTCTGTTGGGGCGTGGGTCGGCGCTCAGAACCGCAGCGGCCAGACTCTGATGCGTTCGCGCAGATCGCCGAGCAGGCGTGCCAGTCCTTCCGGTTCCTTGATCAGGAACCAGATGATCAAACCGCCGAAGAGCACCTTCTGCAGGTTCTGCAGTTGCCCGGCGTCGACGTTGCCGTTGAACAGCCATTGCCCGGCATGGCTGAGCAGGATCGGCACAAGGCTGATGAAGGCCGCGCCGATGAAGGCGCCGGCAATGCTGCCCATGCCACCGATAATGATGATGAACAGAATCTGGAACGAGCGGTTGATGTCGAAGCTGCCAGCACTGGCCGTCCCCAGGTAGGCGAACGCCCAGAGCGCCCCGGCGATACCCAGGTAAAACGAACTGACGGCGAAGGCCATGCGCTTGTCGCGCTCGACCGCAATCCCAATCACCGAAGCAGCGGTGTCCATGTCACGGATCGCCATCCAGTTGCGGCCGACCTGGCTGCGCACCAGGTTGATCGCCACCCAGGTCAGCAGCACCACGCAACTGAGGGTCAACAGGTAGCGGCCGACCGGGGTGGCCAGGTTATGCCCGAACAATTCCAGGCGTGGCGCGCTGATGGTGCCGGACGAGGCGTAGTTGTAGAACCAGGGAAACTTGGCGAACACCCATTCCAGGAAGAACTGCGCGGCCAGCGTGGTGACCATCAGGTAGAAGCCCTTGATCCGCGAACTGGGGATACCGAACAGCAGCCCGACCAACCCGGCGATCACCCCGCCGCCAAGCAGCGCCAGCGGCAACGGCAGGCCAGGCACGCGCAACAGCAGGCCGTAGGTGGCGAACGCACCCACCGCCATGAAGCCGGCGGCGCCAACCGACGTCTGGCCGGTGTAGCCAGTCAGCAGGTTCAGCCCCAGGCCGGCCAGCGACAACACCAGGAAAGGAATCAGGATCGCATTGAGCCAATAGTCGTTACCCAGCCACGGCAGGCCGACAAAGGCCACCAGCAGCAATAGCAGCAGGCCCGGCCGCCAGTTCCGACGCACCAGGGTCAGGGGCGCCTCGTCGAAGCTGGCAGTGAGGCGCGGAACAGTAGCGGTCATGGCGTCATACCCGTTCAATGATCCGGTCGCCGAACAGGCCGGACGGACGGATGTAGAGGAAGATCAAGGCGAGGAAATAGGCGAACCAGGGCGTGATGCCTCCGCCGATCAGCGGCCCGATGTAGGCCTCGGCAAGGTTCTCGGCGGCGCCGACGATCAGCCCGCCGACGATGGCCCCGCCGATCGAAGTGAAGCCACCAATGATCAGCACCGGCAGTGCCTTGAGCACCACCAGCGAGAGCGAAAACTGCACGCCCTGGCGCGCGCCCCAGAGCAGCCCGGCGACCAGCCCGACCACGCCGGCCACGGCCCAGACAATCTGCCAGATGCGGTTGAGGTTGATGCCCAGCGACAGCGCCGCACGGGTATCGTCGGCCACGGCACGCAGGGCGACACCGACGCGGGTCTTGTTGAACAGCAAGGCCAGCACCGCTACCGTCAGCACCGACACTCCGGCGGCGATCAGGTCGAACTGACTGATCATGATCTCGCCGACGAACAGCGGAACGTCCTCGATGCCCAGGTCCAGCGCGCGCACCTGGGCGCCCATCAGCCCTTGGGCGAGGCCTTCGATGATGAACGACAGGCCGAGGGTGGCCATGAACAGGGTAATCTGCGAACGGTTGACCAACGGCCGCAGCACCAGGCGCTCGATCAACAATGCGCCGACGATCATCACCAACACCGTCAGGACCAACGCCAGGGCAAAGGACAGGCCCTGCTCGCGCAAGCTGACGAAGGTCAGCGCGGCGAACAACAGCATGGCGCCCTGGGCGAAATTGAACACGCCACTGGCCTTGTAGATCAGAACGAAACCGATGGCCACCAGCGAATACAGGGTGCCGGCCAGCAACCCGCCGATCAGGGTTTCCAGAAAAAGTTCATGGGTGAGGCGCCCCCAGATAAGCGGCGATCACCTCGGGATTGGCCTGGACTTCGGCCGGCGAGCCGTCGCCGACCTTGCGTCCGTAGTCCAGCACCACGACATGGCTGGACAAGCCCATGACCACCTGGATGTCGTGCTCGATGAGAATCACCGTGGTGCCAAGATCGCGATTGATGTCGGCGATGAAGCGGCTCATGTCCTGTTTCTCCTCGGCATTCATGCCGGCCATCGGCTCGTCGAGCAACAGCAGGGTTGGCTGCGCGATCAGTGCCCGGCCCAGCTCCACGCGTTTCTGCAGGCCGTAGGCCAGGCTGCCCACGGCGACGTCGCGCCAGGCCTGCAATTCAAGGAATTCCAGTACCCGCTCGGCACGCTCGGCGAACGCCCGCGCCTCGCGCCGGGCACGCGGCAGGCCGAGGGCCTGTTCGAGAAAAAACGTGCGCTGGAAGCGAGACAGGCCGGTAAGCAGGTTGTCCACCACGCTCATTTTCTTGAACAACGCATTGTTCTGGAACGTCCGGCCGATGCCGAGCCGCGCCGCCTTCAGCGGATGCGGGCGGCGCAACGGTTCGGCGGCGAAGAACAACTGGCCGGCATCGGCCCGGTAGACCCCATTGAGGATGTTCAGCAGCGAACTCTTGCCCGCACCATTCGGCCCGATCAACGCGCAGATTTCGCCAAGCTTTACGCTGAACGAAAGGTCGGAAATCGCTTTCACACCCCTGAACGACAGCGACACGTTGCGCACCTCCAGCAGCGCACTCATGCCGCTCGCTCCAGGTACTCCTGCAACCACGATTGAGGTGCCCGTCCTTGCAATACGGCGTGTGCGGGCGCGCTCGGCACTTCGATCCGGCGCAGCCGCTGGAAGCCAAGCAGATGCCGCACCCGCGCCTTGAGCCAGCGTCGCAGGCCACGCCGCGGATCATCCAGGGTCCATTCGCACAGGCGCCGTCGCCAACTGCCTGGAAGTGGCAGGCGAGCCTCGATTTCCGCCGCCAGCGATTCGACTCGCACGGCGGACAGCAACAAGGCCGTCGGGGCGATCTCGCGACGATCGCGACTGGCTGACTCGCGGGTTTCCGGAAATGCCAGGCCTTCGCCGCCGTCCAGCCAACGACTGAACAAGTGGGTCAAGCCATCGCACCATTCGGTGCCTTCGTCGACCCATACCACTGTGTCCTCGGCGACCTGGGCCCAGCCCTGGCGCTGTGCGGTCGGCGCCTCGCTGACGAACAGCACCGACAGCGACTGCACTTGCCACAGGCCGCGACTCGCTGCGTTGGCCTGGGCCGAATACAGCCGCAGCGGCCAATCCTCATCCAGGCCACACTGCAGCCAGTGCGATACGCTTTCGCGGCGCTGGACAAAGGCGAACGTCGGACGGGCCAGGCGTAACTGGCGCTGTAGATCCCCACCACGGCTGTCGCGGTCGATCACCACGCTGTGCCCGCCCAGTTGGCGTGCGGCCAGTGCCAGGATCAACAGGCTCGGCTCGAAGGCACCACTGAGCGCCAGCCGCGCGCCTGGGGCAAAACCCTGCTGGCGCAAACCATCGCAAACACATTCGACCTCGCGCTGCACATCGATCCAACGCCAGGCTTTCCAGATGCCGAGACGCCGATGGCGCAGGGCGATCTGCGTCGGTCGCTCCCTGGCCCAGCGTTGCAAGGCCGCCAGGGCACTGTCAGTCACGCTGTCGGGCAGTGGCGAATTGAGTTCGTAGACACTCATGGGCTTACTCCTCGCCGGCCAAGACCGGTTCAGCGAGATGGGTGCGCCGGGCCAGGCGACTCAAGTCCCGATAGCCGGCGCCAGGGTGGTTGCCCGGCAGTCGCGGGCCGTCGCCGAACAGCTTGTCGCGCAAAGTACCGGGGCGGTATTCGGTCTTGTACGCACCGCGCTGTTGCAACTCGGGCACCAGCAGTTCAACCACATCGCGGAAGGTTTCATGGGCCAGGGCGTAGGCCAGGTTGAAGCCATCCACATCGGTGTCCTCGACCCAGGTCTGCAACTCGTCGGCCACGGTTTGCGCACTGCCGACAATCAACGGGCCAAAGCCGCCGATGCCGACCCAGTCGGCCAGTTCCTGGACGGTCCACTGCTTGTCCGGGTCAGCGGTAGAGAAGGTTTCCACCGCCGACTGGATGGCGTTGGTGTGGATGTGCTTGAGGACCTGGTCAGGTCGGTACTGAGCGAAGTCGATGCCGGTCCAGCCGGAGATCAGCGCCAACGCGCCCTCGTAGCTGCTGTAGGACTTCAATTCTCGCCACTTGGCCTGCGCCTTGGCATCGGTCTCGTCGACGATCACCGTTTGCAGGTTGAAGATCAGCACCTTGCGCGGATCGCGCCCGGCTTCGGCGGCACGCCGGCGAATATCAGCCACGGTCTTCTTCAGGATCACCTTGGACGGTGCGGCGACAAACACACATTCCGCATGCCCGGCGGCGAAGTCCTTGCCACGGCTCGACGCCCCGGCCTGGTAGAGCACCGGCGTGCGTTGCGGCGACGGTTCGCAGAGGTGGATGCCCGGCACCTGAAAGTGCTTGCCCTGGTGACGGATCTCGTGGACCTTGCTCGGGTCGCTGAAAACGCCGTGCTCACGGTCGCGCACCACCGCGCCCTCCTCCCAACTGCCTTCGAACAACTTGTAGAGCACCTCCAGGTATTCGTCGGCATAGTCGTAGCGCGCATCATGATCGCTCAGCGCCTTCTGCCCGAGGTTACGCGCCCCGCTGTCGAGGTAAGAGGTGACGATGTTCCACCCGATGCGCCCCTTGGTCAGGTGGTCCAACGTGGACAGCCGGCGGGCGAAGGGGTACGGGTGCTCGAAGGTCAAAGAGGCGGTGAGGCCAAAGCCCAGGTGTTCGGTCACCAGCGCCATCGGCGTGATCAACGCCAGTGGATCGTTGACCGGCACCTGGGTCGCCTGGCGGATGGCCGCATCACCATTGCCGCCAAGCACGTCGTAGATACCGATCACATCGGCGATGAAGATGCCGTCGAACTTGCCGCGCTCCAGCAGCTTGGCCAGGTCGGTCCAGTAATCCAGGTCCTTGTACTGCCAGGCGCGATCCTTGGGATGCCTCCAGAGACCAGGCGACTGGTGACCGACACAGTTCATCTCAAAGGCATTCAAACGAATTTCACGTGGCATGGGAACTCCTGCTCGATAGCTTCAGCACCACTTCCCGGTGCTTCTCACTGTTCTATCAACATGATTCGTGCCAAGTGATAAGTCGTTTATTTACAATCAGTTAGATGCGCGTTCCATCAATGGAAATGCCTGTGTGGGGACACCCTTGTTGATCAACTGTCCGGTGGCAGACACTGCGTATTCACCCACCGGGATGAAGCAGGTACTCAGTGAGTGTCGCCGCACACGCAACGATCCCCTCATGGAGCACCATTTCAAAGCCATGGGTATTTTCCGTCGGAATGGCGATGCAACCCACCCGAGCGGCCAGGCCAGCACTCAGGATGGCGCTCGCGTCGGAAGCAAAATCAACCAGGAGCGCTACTTGTGGGTGATAGCCCGAGCGCTGTGCAGCCTTGACCAGGGCGTCCACGACAGAGCGGGTGTAATAGCCCTTCTGATCCCCGGTGTTGATAATCGGGTCTGCCGATAAAACCGTCCCGTATTCCTCCAGCACCGGGCCCACCTCGACCGCGATCGTGGTGTCGCCTGGTACGCGGGCAGAGGCATAGAGCGCACCGGCGTTGGACTCTTCCTCAAGTGTCGTGCAGACGAACCAGACGTCTTGCTTGAGCGCATGCCTTTGGTTTTTCAACTGCTGCGCCGTGGTGATCACTGCCGCCAATGGCGCCCGGTCATCCAGAAAGTGAGCAGCGACTGTGTCTTTCACTTGGAACGGCTGACGCCAGTGTCGGCTGAGTACCACACGTACGCCGGGCCGGACACCGGCATACGCCAATTCCTCCTGGGAACAGCGGGTAATCACATGGACATCGCTCCACTTCACCGCTCCTGACAGCACATCCCGCCCCTGGGCAGAACCGCCACTGTTGTGCATGGAACCGTAAGACAGTACGCCGGGAAGGCATTGGCCATCGCCGAGTATGTCGACCGGACACACACCAAAGCAGATGGGCTGGGCACCGCCTAGCGCGACGACTTCAAGGTTACCGTCAGGCCTTACTTTCTTCACGATCATGGCAATTTCATCAAGGTGAGCCATGACCCTGATGGGCGATGCCTGCGAAGCCCCCCTCCGTAGCCTTGATCAGGCCCCGGACGTTGCCGGCCCCGTCGACAAAGGCCTCATCGCAGTGCTTGGCCAGCTCCTTGAGGCATATTTCCCGGACTTCGTCTTCCTGCCCGCCGGGACCGCGGGCCAGAAGCAGTACTTCGAGCAGCGGCAGAATGTCCATTGAAGGCATCGGATAGGTTCCTGTCACAACGCTTGAAAAACGTAGACCTCACCCGTTTCCCGTCCGTTCAAATAGTTCATTCGCACAAGCATCGCTGGTCAGTCCGGCCCCGAACGGAACGCTGCCGCTTTGAGGGCGACACCTGCGCCCTCCCGATATTTAGCTTGACGCCAGAGATGACGATCATCATATTCAGCAAAATATTACGACCATCATTTTGACGCCGGAGGATGTATGGAAGCCCAAACTTCATTGGCGATTGCCAGTACCCAACCGCACGCCTCCACACAACCATTGACCGGCAAAGTCGTAGCGCTGCTGGCAGGCCTGGCGGCGATCAGCATGCTGTCTACCAACATCATTCTCCCGGCGTTCGCGGATATCGGCGAAGACTTGGGCGTGACTGCTCGCGAGCTCGGCCTGACACTGTCCAGCTTCTTCATCACGTTCGCCTTGGGCCAGTTGGTGGTCGGGCCACTGGCCGACCGCTACGGGCGCCAGAAGCTGGTGCTTGGCGGCCTCTCGGTGTTCGTGGTCGGCACCGTCATCGCCGGCCTTGCCACCACCCTTGATGTGCTGATCGCCGGACGCGTCGTCCAGGCGTTGGGGGTGTGCGCAGCCTCGGTGCTGTCGCGCGCCATCGCCCGGGATCTGTTTGAAGGCGAGACGCTCGCCCGGGCCCTGTCGCTGACGATGATCGCCACGGCCGCAGCGCCGGGTTTTTCGCCGCTGGCCGGCAGCGTCCTGTCCGTCACGCTCGGCTGGCGCGCCATCTTCATCCTGGTGGGACTGGCCGCCGTGGTATTGGCCTTTTTCTACGTGCGCGACCTCGGAGAAACCCATCCCGCCGATCGCCGGGCGCCGCACTCGGCCAAGAGCGTGGTGCTCGCCTATGGCAGATTGGCGCTGGACAAGCGCTTCATCCTCCCAGCCCTTTCAATGAGCCTGCTGATGAGCGGCCTGTTCGCCTCCTTCGCGGCGGCGCCCGCCATCCTGATGCAAGGTATCGGCCTGACCTCTTTGCAGACCGGCCTGTATTTCGCCTCTACGGTATTCGTGGTGTTCGCAGCCGGCATGGCGGCCCCGCGCCTGGCGCATCGTCATGGCGCCCGAATCGCCACACTCGTGGGCATTGCCTGCGCCATGACCGGCGGTGGCCTGCTGCTCGTCGGTCCCGCCGCGCCTGGTCTTGGGTGGTATGCCCTCTCGATGATCACCTTCCTGTGGGGCATGGGCCTGGCCAATCCGCTGGGCACGGCAATCACCATGGGCCCTTTCGGCAAAGAAGCCGGGATGGCCTCTGCACTGCTGGGTTTTCTCTCCATGGGTGCGGCTGCGCTGACCACCTGGCTGGCCTCGGTCTTGAGTTTCGCGCCGGTCACGACGCTGGGTGGGATTCAGACGACGGCCTGCCTGGTGGCGCTGGTGCTGTTTCTGTTTCGGGGTCGTCTTTGAGGGCGTTTTCTCGGCCAAGCCAAAAGCTCACCTTCAGGCTCCGATCAATACACAGGCCAGGTTTCAACAATCTTCCCGCCGCGCACGGCCAGCAAATCGCCAAATTGCAGCAGCACGGATTCAGTCTGGGTCGGCCGTAAAAACACCTGGTCCTCCACGTTCAACCCTACGGCCGATGAGCCATTGGCCATTTCCTGATTGGAGCTGCGACCATAAAGCTCATTGCTTTGCAGCCCCTTGGGCGACTCGAACTCGGCCATCCAGTTACCGCCGTAGAGGAAGAATGTCGCGCGCTGATTAGGGTCCCACCAGGAGAACAATCGGGACTTGTCATCCAGGACTGGGAAGTTGACGGCCCCCGTGCTCTTTAGCACGGGCGTTGCAATAAAGGCCGCCGGCACATGCTCGGCCAGCGATGGCAGGTCGTAATGGGTCGGCTTGAGAAATGCCGTCCCCACCGAGACCTCGCTGCTCAAGCGTTCCTGCTCATGTATAGCGTAACTGGCGCTGCCAGCCGTATTGAGCGTGAGCCCTTCGTGCCAAAGCGCAGGGAAGTGCTCACGCAGGTAATTCACATGGCCGTTGTAAATGACCATCACCTTGTCGAACAGCGCCTGTGACGAACCGAGGACCCTGGGCACGCCCATGCCGACAAACGGGTCATACCCCATGAAACCTGAAAATTCGAGCTGCTGCGGATGGGCACTGATCAGCGTCAGCATCTCGCCGAGCAGCGCGTGGTCAGCGACTCCGCCACGGTGCAGGCCGACATCCAGCTCGATATTGATCCGCATCCGGATGCCCAGGCCTTGCGCCAATGCCAGGTAATCCATCAGCCGCCGGGGGGTGTCGAGCAACCATTGCAGTTGCCTGGAAGGGTCGAAGGTTCCCTTGTGGGTTTGGTAAAACACCTCGGCCGAGCGTACCGGTAAAGGCTTGCCGAGCAAAATGTCTGCCTCGGGAAAGGTCACCGCGTCGTGATTGAGAAACGGCTGATGAAACGACATCAGTCGCCGGGTATCGGTACGTTTGGCGATGTACGTCAGCAGTCCCGGTGATGGCAGGGATTTCTCCACCAGGCGCAAATGTTTACCAGCACGGGTGACGGATTGCTTGACCACATTGATATTGTGATCGAGCAGGTCCAGGTCAATCAGCATCACGGGGCGCATCGGCCCATGGCGCTTCAGCTCCTGGTTCAGCGCGCGGAAATACTCGTTGTAAGGGCTGCCGCGATCGCTCGGACGCAACAACGCCCCCGCCCCGACCATCAATGCACCCACTCCGGCGGCGCCGAGCATAAAGGTTCTACGATTCATCAGGACGCTCCCTCTGCGTGCGCAGTCAAGTGCACGTTACGGCAGCGGTACCCGGCTGTTGAGGCTATGGGAGGTCAGAAAGGGGACTTTGGCGGCCAGGCTTTGATCGAACCTTCTAACCCCTGGACGTTGCAATGAACCGCGTGATCGCCGCCACCACATCGGCGCCCCGTTCAAGATAGGGCACATGCCCGGAGTCCTCGATGAACTCGCCGCGTGCATCAGGCAGTTGCTGGAGCAGATTTTCCAGGGTCGCCGGCAGGAATACCTGATCATGCCGGCCCCAGATCAGCAACGTCCTCGAAGCAATCTGTGGCAGCCGTTCGAGCAGCACGTCCAGGCCTTCGCGTCGAAAATCCTCGACGACCCGCTGCACCGTGGCAAACCTCGACTTGCCGCTGGCCGCCATGGCCTGGGCCAGGCGTCCTCCTACCTCGGGCGGCGCCTTGAACACCAGGCTCCAGAAGCGCTTCATCTCCTCGACCGTACGATAGCCAAACACCGTCCCCGCCCCTTGCAGGCCGGCTTTCAATGTGGGGCCTAGCGTTTGCTCGCCCAGACCGGCAGGCGCCAGCAAGACCAGGTGACTGACACGCTGCGGGTGTTTGGCGGCATACAGCCCGGCCACGCACCCGCCCAAAGAACTGCCGACCAGCACGAAGGGCCCCTCGACGAGCGTTTCCAGCAAGCCTTCGAGCTCCGCCAGCATTGCCTGGGGTCCAAAGCCGGCACCCGCCTCGTACACGGATTGGCCATGCCCCGGCAAGTCGACGAAAACGCAATGGTGATGGCGCGCCATGCCCAGCATCGCAGGGCCCCACTGATCCTTGCTGGCGCCCAAGCCATGGAGCATGACCAGTGTCGTCCGCTGTTGCCGTGCAGGGCTTTGCAGATAGGCCAGGCGTCCATGCGCACCGCTGTGCCAGCGCAGCTTCAAACCGAACTGCCAGCGGTGGACCAGGCGCAAAGTGCCGAGCAGCAGTCGATCAACGCGGTTCATCCGCCACCCCTTGTCCTTTGCTAGCCGCCTTGAGGGAGAATCTTGCCGGCAGGCGCAGTTGGCATAGCGCCACACCTGACAGCGTCAACACGGCGCCAATCACCAGGCGCTGGCTGAAACCTTCGGCGAGCATGACCTGGCTGACAGCGATCGCGAACACCGGCACCAGGAGCAGGTACGGGCTCAATTGCTGCATCGAGTTGCGGCCGAGCAACCAGAACCACAGGCCGAACCCCAGCAGACCACCACTGAGCGCGGTGTAGAGCACCGCCCACCACGCCTGGGCGCTGGCCGTGTAGACGCGTGTCCATTGCTCGCCTTCCTGGACGAACGACCACAGCAACAGTTGCGGTGCGGCGATGACCGCCGTCCAGGCACTCAAGGCCAGCGGATCGAGGGGCCCGAGACGCTTGGTCAACACTGACCCGGCAGCGAATGCCAAGGCCGCCAGCGCCACCAGCAACATGCCGATAAACGTCCCGCCCGCCGATGGCGTAGCCAGTAGCACCAGGACGCCGGCGAACGCCAGCAGGATGCCCGCCAGGAGTCGCAGTTTCAGGACTTCCCCCAGTAACGCGAATGCCAGGACGAGGGTAAACGGTGCCGCCAGTTGATAGATGATCGCCGAGGTAGAGGCGTCTACCCGGGCGATACCGCAATACAGCAAACCGAAATGCAAGGTCCCGGTAATCGTGGCGATCAGGGCCACGGACGCCAACTGTTCACGTTTGACGCGCTTGAGCAGCGGCAGGAGAAACAGCGCCATGATCGCGTAGCGCATGGCGACCATGAGGATAGGCGGCAACTCGGCGCCGCCGATTTTCACTGCGGTAACCTGCGCGCCCCAGAGAAACGCGACCAGTAGCGCGAGCAATGAATCTTTCAATGGCATGACAGTTATCCCTTCTGAAATTGAATGGGCCGCAGGATTCTTTCCGGCTTGCCTGTCGCAAGGGCTGGGGGGTTAAGTCGACAGTGATGCTCACAGAGCCGGTCCAATGTCTCGCGCAGGGCCTGTTCCGCTTCAGGATCGTGGGCCAGTTGGGTCTGGAAGCACGGCGGAAATCCCGAGCCGACCAGAATCATTTTGTTGAGCAGGACATTCAGCGCGACCTGGGAGAAAACCGCCGTGTGCCCATAGCGTCGGCCGACGACCGCAATCGCCGCAAGCTTGTCGCGCAGCGGACGCTCCCGTGGCCGCAGGAAGCCATAGCCGACTCGTTCCAGAAACGCCTGGAAGCGACTGTTGGTGCCGTAGGCATGCATGACGGGGAGATAGAGCACCGCATCGGCGCGGTCCAGCCGCGCCACCAACTGCCCGACGTCGTCCTGCACTTGGCAGTCCTGGTCGGAACAGGCGTTGTCGGCGTCGCAGTAGTCGATCCGGTAATCCTTGAGCCAGATGTCATCGACCGCGACCTCCTCGCCCAGGTGGCGGCGCACCAGCGCCACCACCCGTGCACTGACACCACAAGGTCGGCTTGACCCGACAATGATGGTCAGATTCATGATTCAGGACGCCTCCCGCAACCCTTCTTCGCCAGCCAGGTAGGCGCGCAAAGCCTCTTCCATCAACTGCCCGGTCAGCCACAGCGTGACGCGTGCCACTTCCTTGATCTGACGACGATCCTCTTCGGTCTTCACCGCACGCTGCATCGCCATACGCACTTCCTCGGCGTGCTTCTCGTCGATGGTCGAGTGGGCGACGAAGAAGGTCATCTGCTCATCCTTCAAGCCCAGGTCGGCACGGAACCGTTCCAGGATAGGCTGGATGTGCTCGTAGACGTCCTCGGCCCAGTAGCTGTAGCCCAGGCGAGCGATCGGCCCCTTGCGGATAGCCACATCGTTGAGAAAGGCGATCAGTGCCTGGGTCGGCGCCAGGGGGGCCGGCATGGCCTGCGGCAGCAGCCCGACCGACTCCAGGTCACGCAGCACCATGCGCTCGTGACCCAGCTCTTCCAGGGCGTGCTTGTAGACGAAGCGCAGCAGCGTCGTTTCCTCTGGATCGGCACTGAAGGCGCAGGCGGCCTGGTTCACCGAGTTGTAGCGGGTGTAGTGGTAGACCTGCAGCATGAGCTGTTGGTAGAGGGCTGGCGGCGTTGGGTTGTCCAGGCTGAATTTCCAGTAGGCGCCCTGCTTGATCTGGGCCCAGCCTGCGTCGACGATAGCGTCGAGTTCCTTGAAGAATGCTTGCATTTCAATTGGCTCCTTTAACATTGAGGTAAACACTTTCGAGTTCCAGGTACACGAGGCTGTAGCGCCGCTCGACCTGTTCCCCGGTCCAGGTAACGTCATCCACCAGCACGCGCCCGCCCAGGCCGACATAGAGCGCAGCCAATTGGCCGCGGCACAGTGCCGAGATAAATCGCAGGTGGGTGTTGGCTTTCAGCCAAATGGCCGCTTGCAGGAGAAACATGCGCAGGTGCCGACCGCCGCGGTATCGCTCGTCCAGCACCAGGCGATTGGCATCGAAGGCATCCGTCGATTGTTCGAAATAGGCCTGCACGTCGACCGCTCGCTCGACGAAGCTCAGGCCATGGCCCAACGGCGTAACGCGCAATGTCCCGACCACTTCGCCCTTGTCCAGGTAGACCAAGTGATAGGACAAGGCGTCGCGCACCTGCTCCCTGCGCTCGAAGTCATCCTCCCGTGCCGGGTTGGTCCCCAGGTAGCGACTCCTGAGTTGCCGGACGGACTCGAACAGTTCATTGGCGTTGTCGATCACGCGAACAGACAGGCTCATCGCTGACCTCACTGGCCTTGACGCTGATCGACGATGCGCGCTTCTTTCCAGCTGAACCAACTGCCAAGGTTCACATGCTCGGCCAGATCGCCCACCACCATAACCGTCGCATCGACCCCCAGCCGTTCGCGCAGGCGCTCCTTGATCAGCAGCACCAGACGCCCACGATCGCCTTCGAAGAAGCGCGACATTTCCAGCTTGGCGATGACGGTGTCGCGATCATTGGCGCGACTGAGGATGATCTGGTAACCCAGGCATTGTTCGACGCCTTCAAGCAGCGCCTGCTCGATCTGTGCGGCCGAGAAGGCGCGATCGTTCAGTTGCACGGCATCCTTCACCCGACCGACGACCTTGACGGTCTGGCGCATCGATTGCGGATAGCCGGGGCGCGACTGGATCGAGACCAGGTCGCCCGTGCGGTAGCGAATCAACGGCTTGCTGCCAGGGATCAGCATGGTCACGCACAACTCACCGTCACCGGTGCAGCCCAGGCTTTCCCCGGACTTGGGATCAAGCACCTCGATGATGTAGTTGAGGCGATGCGGCACCAACTGGTCGTTGGCGTTGCAGGCCGCGATGATCATCGCTTCCTGGGAGCCATACAGGCTGTTGTAGGCCTGCGCGCCCCACAGGCTGTAGAGGTTGTTCTTCAATGCAGGGGTGCACAGCTCGCCGCTCATCATGAACGCGCGCAGGGCGAAGTCCTCGCGTGGGTTCAAGCCTTGGCGCTCGGCTTCCTTGGCCATGGCCAGCAACAGCCCCGGCGCCGATGCGAGCACACCGATCCGCAGGTCCTTGAGCAGTTGCAGTGCCTTGGGCCAGCCGATCACCGGTGAGTGCGGCCAGATCTTGGCGTTGCACAGGTCGAGCTGGGTGCAGACATCACCCAGGGTGTCACCGAAGGAATGGACCTCGGTAGGTCCCATGATGCCGACCACGGTCTTTTCGCCCGGGAAGTGCTTTTCGATCACGGCCTGGTAGGCCATCGCCAGCTGGCGATTGCTCGCGTAGCTTTCCTTGCGGTCCCGTGGGCATGGCGTGGCGGGCCCGGTGGTTCCCGTGGTCTCGTAATAGAAGATGCTGTCTTCCAGCGGACCGGACAAGATGTCGAAGCCTGCTTCGCGCAGATCATCCTTGGTCGTGAATGGCAGGGTGGCGAGGTCATCCAAGGTCAGCGAACGCTCGTCGACCTGGGCAAGGTGCCTGGAGTAGAACGGCGAGGACCGCTTCACGTGGCCGACCACTTCCCGCAACTGTGCCTGGTGCCAGGCCGCCAGCTCGGTGTCGCTGAGGATGTCGGTCCAATAGGCATGATAAATCGGATCGTACCGCTTCTTGAATGTCTCTAAATGCTCTTTCATTTCAGCCGCTCAGGTTTGATGGGTTACTGGAACTCAACGGCCGCTACGTTAGTAACAGAACTTACAAATACCCAGCTGCGCTATCTCGCAGTTGTGCGCGCACGAGTTTCTTGTTAAAAGCACGCGCGGTTACATACGCGTAGGGATAGCTCTTCGCCTCGTCGACATTCAGAAATGAATGAAATATTAATATTCCCTCAGCAGTTGACAGCCCCAGGGCACGCTGGTAATTTCGCCGCACTGCCAATTATTCCCGCAGTGCTTAGCCAAGACTGGGATGTCTAAAAATGTACTATCACCTTTCTGCTATCAGTTCCTCCCACAGCTATCCCGACAGCTGTTCCCGGGCCATTCTGGCCATCTTCAAAAGCAATATCTGGCGTCGCTAATCTAGCGAAGACCGGAGCCTGTCTGCTGCCTGCCAGCAACGTCCTGATCTTTCCCCTCTGAAATCGAAGGCGCTCGCGCCTTGTGCCCTGCGCAACAATTGGCTGCAATCCATTGCGAGCTTTTTAGTGCGCGCGACATGAACAGCGTCCGCCCCGTCTATTCAGAACATCCGTCAACACGCATTTAAAGTGCCTGCGCGCTTTATATTCCCGTGGCGCTCTCTTAATCGAGCGCCTGAATCGTTACACCTTGAATATGGTATTAACCGTGAATAAAAATCTAATTGGCGTGAATGTTCTTCGCCGCGAAGAACGTCGACCTACGGATGCACTTGGCATATATGCAAATGCACTGGAACAACTGGGTCGCGAGTCTGTTTTCATTCTTGAATCACTGTCCGGCCCAAGCCGTGATCGCCGGGCGACGATCATCGGGCTCGAACCGCTTTTCGAAGTGTGTATCAACGAGGGCCAGGCCCATCTGCGAGGCTGCGCCGCCCTGTGTGAACATCTGTCCGCCAGCCTGCGGCAAGCGGGCATGCAGGTCGACCCGCAACACAAGATCCATCTACCCGACAGCGAGTCGGCGTGGAACCTGCTCCGGGCGATCCAGGCAACGTTCCAACCGGCGGCCAATGCCCCTTCCAGCCTGGCCTTCTTCGGCTATTTCTCCTACGACTGCGTTCGCCTGATCGAGCGACTTCCCGATCTGGCCAAACAGACCTACGACTACCCGCTCATTGCCCTGTCGGTCTATCAGACCCTGGTTTATTTCCACAGCAATGGCATCGTCGAAACCCTGATCAACAACCACGATCTCTGGTCGCCCCGTACGTTGGAGGACTACCCCTTCCTGAGCACAACCCCGGCAGCCGAGTCGCTGGCTCCGCTACCGTACCCCGAGGGCTTCGAGGAAGAGCGCACGGTGACCCCGGAGCAATTCGTCGAGCGTGTCGAAGTGGCGATGGAGCACATCCGCGCCGGCGACGTCTACCAGATCCAGCTCGGCCATGAGATTCGCATCCGCTCGCAGGTTTCACCGTTCGACGTGTACCAGAACCTGCGCCTGCGCAACCCTTCCCCTTACATGTACCTGGCTCACGTAGGTGGTATCGACCTGATCGGCGCCAGCCCCGAGCTGTTCGTCAGGATCAAGGACGACTTGATCGAGATGCGCCCGATCGCCGGCACCGTGGGCAAGAAACCTGGCGTCGATCCGACTCAGTTGGTCCTGGAGCTGACCCGCTCCGAGAAGGAGCGCGCCGAGCACCTGATGCTCATCGACCTGTGTCGCAACGATATCGGTCGCGTGTGCCAGGCGGGTTCGCTGGAGGTCGATGAGTTCATGCTGGTGGAAGAGTATTCGCACCTCTACCACATGGTGTCGAACGTTCGCGGCTTGCTGCGCCCAGGCCTGGATGCCTACGACGTGATCAAGGCTTCGTTCCCCGCAGGCACCATGTCCGGCGCGCCCAAGGTCAGGGCGATGGAGCTGATCGAGGGAATGGAGAGCAACCGCCGGGGCATTTATGCCGGGGCCCTTGGCCTGGTCGGTTTCGATGGCAGCGTCAACACCGCATTGTGCATTCGCTCGACGGTCTTCGACGAGGGCACGTACCACTTGCGTGCATCCGCCGGGGTGGTAGCCGATTCGGTGCCAGAGCTTGAGTGGAAAGAGACGCTGTACAAGATGGGTTCCGTTTACCGGGCAGTGACCGGCCAGGAGATCGCACTGTGAAAGTATTCTTGATCGACGCCTATGACAGCTTCGTCTTCATCATCAGCCAGTATCTGGAACAACTGGGGCTGGAAACCCATGTCGAGCGCCACGACGTACCGGACCTCATCCAGCGCATTGAAGCGTTCTCGCCGGATTTCTGCGTGCTGGGCCCTGGGCCTGGGCATCCGGCCGACGTGGGCTACATCGAAGTGATCAGGCACTTTCAGGGGCGCCTGCCGCTGTTGGGTGTGTGCCTGGGTCACCAGGCCATCGGCCTGGCCTTCGGTGCCCAGGTTTGCCGGGCCCCACACGTGATGCACGGCAAGGTGAGCACGATCGAGAACGATGGCAAGGGCGTCTATGACCACACCCAGGCACATGCGATTCGGGCGACCCGCTACCACTCGTTGATGATCAGCGAGCAGCCGCTACCCGACTGCCTGGAGATCACGTCCAGATCCACGGACGACGGCTATGTCATGGGCGTGCGCCATCGCCACCTGCCGGTGGAGGGCGTGCAGTTCCACCCTGAAAGCATCCTCACCGAAAACGGCCTGGACCTGTTCCGCAGTTTCATCCGGTGTCACGTGCACAAGTGATCCTCCCGGAAGGGGCATGCGCCCCTTCCTTCCCCGTACTGCGACTGCTTCATTCCTGCTACAACTAGAGCGATCCGTTTATGGACAAACACCACTCCCCCGCCTGCGGCCGGACCCAGGCCGAGCGTGCCGCTACGCTGACCGCCTTCACGAGCCTCGCCAAGGATGCCAACCGTTGCGATTGGGAGCGCCTGCTGAACAAAGTGCTGCGCCAACTCGGCTTCGGCAGCTACCTCATCAGCCTGGGGCCGGTAGCGCCGAGGGATACCGACCCTCTGGCCGGCCTCATCACCACCTTTCCCAAACGCTGGCTGGAACACTACCGCTGTGACGGGCTGATCGAGATCGACCCGATACTCAGGCACTGTCGACGCGAACTGGTGCCGCTTTTCTGGGACAGCGAGCGACGGCGCGCCCGGGGACGCTCCCGGCACTTCTGGGAGCAACGCGAGCAACACGGCCTGCGCAGCGGCGTGAGTATCCCGCTGCGCTACGAAATGCTCAGGGGAACACTGAGCGTGGCCTTCGACGACACACAGATCACCGAACAAAAGGGTTTTTCCAACCCCGCCGTTTACCAACTGTTCATGCTCATCCCCTACCTGCTCGCCGGGATACGACATCAGTTGCAGCGGCCTGCCCAACCGCGCCAGGACCTGACGCCCAAGGAAATGGACTGCCTGTACTGGGCCAGCGAAGGCAAGACCACTTGGGAGATCAGCCACATCCTGACCTGCTCCGAACGCACCATCGACTTCCACCTGCTCAATGCCCGACGCAAGCTGGGTTCGGTAAGCCGCCAGCAGGCCGTCAGTGCCGCGGTGGCCTGTGGGCTGGTCATGCCGACCGTTATCTCGCCGACTTACCGATGCCAGGAATGAGCACAAAAGTGGTTTCTACGACAGTCCATCCTCAGGGATAACCTGATGGCATATTCAAGTCAGCAATGGCAAGCTTCCGACCTGCAGCGCAGGCCCTTGTACAGCCGGGCAGCACGTTCATTCCCCGAAGCCTGCAGCCATTGACCTCGGGTATCCATCACCTGTTATTGAACTGAAACAAGGATGTCGGCATGAAAATCTCTCTTGGTCTCGTCGCCCTGGCCGGGTGCCTGTCCACCTTTACTGTTTCGGCCGCTGGCTCGAGCCACAGCGATTTGTTCAAGGCCCTGGCGCAGTGCCAGGCCAACGCGCAGCAGGTGGGCGAGTTCAACGACCTGGTTGATGCCGAGCAACTGACGCTCACCAAGGATGAAGCGCACAGCCCGTGGGGCGGCGGCGCCTGGCAAGCCACCCCGGCGTTGAAGGTGCACGGCGTGTCGTCGACCACCCTGGTGATGACCGACCGCTTCAGCTTCTTCCTCCAGGCCAAAAGCAGCAGCCCGAAGGCCGATGCAGAGAAGCTCGCCAGCACCCTGAAACTGCAAAAGACCCTGGATACCGACGGCTACGTTGACTATCAGCGCAGCCTCGGTAACGGCGCTACCCTGCGAGTGGTCTCCACGGAAGACAAGGACAGCGATCTCTACGTGGGTTGCAGCTATGAGCAGGATGCTTCCTGAGATCCGGTGATACCCTCTCTCCGGAAATACAGAAAGGCAGAGTCATCAACGTCCGGACACTGGACCGCTCGGGCGTTTTACATCGCGTTTTTTTTGCCTGACCGAACCAGGGCTGGCAAGGCGGCTTGGTTCAGACACTCTGGACGTACGCAGTAACCGGCTGATTTCCTCCGCGCTGACCGCCTTGCTGAAAAAGTGCCCCTGAATTTCATCGCAGCCGTTTTCACGCAGGAAGGTTTGCTGCTCCTCGGTTTCCACACCTTCGGCAATGACCTTGAGGTTCAGCTTGTGCCCCAACGAAATCACGGCGGTGGCGATGGCTTTGTCGTTCTCGTTGTCGGGTAGATCGCGCACGAAAGACTGGTCGATCTTGAGCCTCGCGATCGGGAAGCTTTTCAATGCCGCGAGGCTGGAATAGCCGGTGCCGAAGTCGTCGATCGAGAGGCTGATCCCCATGGCTTGCAGGGCCTTCATTTTGCTGATGGCTTGCTGAAGGTCTTGCATGATCAGGCTTTCGGTCAGCTCCAGCTCGAGGTACATCGGGTCCAGTCCGGTTTCCTGCAAGGCATGCATCACTCGGTCGATCAGGTCCCTTTCGATGAACTGGCGAGCCGAAATGTTCACCGACATGGTGATCGGCGGCCAGCCGGCATCCTGCCACGCCTTGTTCTGCCTGCAGGCGGTATGAATCACCCAGTCGCCGATGGGTACGATCAGCCCGGTCTCTTCGGCCTGGGGAATGAACTTGATGGGAGAGACCATGCCCAGCTCGGGATGCTGCCAGCGGATCAATGCCTCCACGCCGATGATCTGGCCTGACTGCAAATCCACTTGTGGCTGGTACAACAACAGGAACTCGTCGTTGTAGAGTGCGCTTCGCAGCCCATCTTGCATGGCGAGCTTGCCCTGGACCTTGTTATTCATCTCGCTCGTATAGAACTGGAAGCTGTTGCGCCCCAGCTCCTTGGCCCGGTACATGGCGGCGTCCGCATTGCTGAGCAACGTGTCGGTATCGCCGCCGTCGGCCGGGTACGTGGCCAATCCCATGCTGCAGGTGACGTGGAGCGTATGACCGCTCAGTTGAATCGGCCGCAGGATGGCTTCCTGGATTTTGTGCAGGACTGGCGTCACGCCGTCCAGGTCCGAGGGCTGGTCGAACAGGATGATCACAAACTCGTCGCCACCCAGTCGCACGACGGTGTCGGTACGCCGTACACACCCCAGCAGGCGCTGGGCGACGGTTTTCAGCAGTTCGTCCCCGGCACTGTGCCCAAGGCTGTCATTCACCAGTTTGAACTTGTCCAGGTCGAGGAACACCACTGTCACCAGCCGGTTATAGCGCTGGGCATAAAGCATCGCCTGCTTGAGGCGGTCTTCGAGCAGCGTGCGATTCGGCAGCCCGGTCAGTGCATCATGGTCGCCCATGAAGCGAATGCGTTTTTCGGTCAGTTGGCGTTCTATCGCAATGCCGGCAAGCGGTGTCGCCAGGTCAATCAGTTGCGTCTCGGCCGCGCTGGGGCTACGCACGGTGTTGGCATACAAGGCAAACGTACCCAAGACCTTTCGCTCATGGGACAGGATCGGCGTCGACCAGCAGGCGCGAAATCCATAGGGCGCAACGAGTGAACGGTATGCTTCCCATAGTGGATCCTGCTCGATGTCCGTGACGATTACCGGCTCTCGTCGATAGGCCGAGGTGCCACATGAACCAACGTTCGGACCGATTTCAATTCCATCGATGAGCTGGCAATAGGCTTTCGGCAAACTGGGTGCAGCCCCATGCAGCAGGTGCTTGCCCTCCTCGTCCAGCTGCAGGATGGACACCTTCATGCCCTCCAGTTGGGACTCGACCAGGTGAGCCAGGCTGTCGAGGACTTCTGTAAGCTCGGTGCTCCTGGCGATCAGCTCCAGGACATGACCTTGTCCGGTACGGATGATCGCTTCTTGCTCCAATCGGTCGTTTTGCACGGCAAGCCGTTCTGTGGCGATACTCAGTTGGGCCGTTCTTTTCTCCAGTTGAAGCCGGTCTTCGAGAAATTGATTCACCGCCCGCGCCATGTTGCCGATCTCGTCCTTCCCATGGTCGGCCATCATCAAATGCGTTTTGTCCGTGTGTTCCTGACGCAATTGCCGGCTTATTTCATTCAGGCGCACGAGCACATGACGGCCCATGAAAACCCGGGTCACGAACCAGGCGAACACCAGGCTGGCGCCCAACATGATCAGCACCCATTGCTGGCTGCGATTCGAGGCCTCGACCAGACGCTGCACCGCTTCGCGATAGTCCTGGGTGTAGGCGCTCGATTGCGTACGGGCCACCGCGACGAGGCCCCCGGCCTCGTTCTTGAGTTGCTCGTTGAAGCGCTGCAGGACGTTATGTTGATCGATGAGCGTCTGGCGCAGGGAGAAGAGATCCTGCGTCTGCACGTCAGCGTCGGATAATGCGCCTGCGGTGCGTGGCAGGCGCTCATATCGGGCCCGCAGCTGTTGCACGGCCTCACTGTCAACCGCCTGCGGCAGATCGAAAAGCAGCACCGCCAGCTCCAGGCTGGCCCGGGTGTTGGTCGCCGTCAATCGAGCGGTGTGATCCTCCAGGGCCTGCTCGAAGGTGACCTCGGTTTGCAGCAGGCTTTCTCGCAGTTGCGCAACAATGTTGGCGGTATTGCGGAACATCTGACTCGACTGATGCATGTCGAGTATCGCCACGCCACTGTTTGCGGCAGTCAGTTGCTGCACCAGTTGATCGAGCGCTTCAAGCTGTTCGACGGTCGCCGCATAGCTTGAGCGCAGGATGTCCGGGGAACGGGTGGTCAGAAGCTGGTCGGTCTGGCGTTCGATCAGCAAGGTGCGCTGCACCATGTCTTGCCCATTTTGCATGCGGACCAGTCGTTCATCCGTCAACTGGCGAGTGGCGCTGTTTGAGGTGCGCAGTGCGTAGACCGCCGTAGCACCGCCTGCCAGGATCAGCAGCGCCAGCGTCAGGAACGCCAGGGTGAATTGTGCGCGCAGCGATTGTGGCAAGAGCTGGCGTCCAAACCGGGAAGTCATATCCAACGTCAGGGATTCCATTGGTGGCGATAGATGTCTCGATAGCCATTGTCAGGATCGTACTGGAATTTTTTCCCGCCATCGAAGGCGATATTGTCGTTATTGACCAAATGAATCGGCGCGACGAAGCCGCTCACTGGCTGACCTGCAAACAGCCGGTTCAATTCATCCATCACTTGCCAGCCGTGCTGGTTGAGCGGCTCGGCCACCGTAACGGTCTGGTAGGTCTTTGCCTGTATGCGCAGGAAAGCCGAAGCGCTGCCGTCACCGGCAGACAACAGGCTGATGCCATCACTGGGTATGGCGGCGCTGGTCAGCGAGGCAATCGAGTAGTCGAAATAGATGTCATTGATAGCCAGCGTATGGGTCCAGCGCTTGCCATAGCGCTGAAGCAATTCCTTGGTGATCGCCGGCATCTTCTCGCCACTTTCGGAGATCGCCACATCGCGCACCTCCAGCAACGTACATTCACGACAGGCCCGAATGACGTCTTCCATGGCCTTGGCTTTCGCCATGGCAATGCTGTACTTGGAGTCGGTCAGGATGACCACGCCGGCGCGTCCGTTTGACTGCGCCACTGCCGCCATGGCCGTGAGGCGCGCCACTTCAAGCGGGTCGGTGGTGACGTTCATGGCCACCGGCGTACCGTCAATCGGCCCCGGGCGTACTCCGGCGTGCCAGCCAACCACCGGTACCTCCTTGTTGGCGAAGAGCAGCAGCGCCGCCTTGTTCTCAAGGGCATCGGAGCCACACAGAATAAGGCCGTCGGGCTTCGCGGCCAGGGCATCGGAGAACGCCTTTGCGCGTCCGGCCGATGAGCCGGCACCATCGAATATCTTCAGCGTCCAGCCCAACGCGCTGGCGGCCTCCCGGGCACCCTGCGCGACACCGACAATGCCTCCGTTACGCAAATCTTCTGCGACAAGCGCGATGTTCTTGCCCCGCTGGGCTTGCGGGCCGGATTCAGGGCCGCTCCAGCGAACGGCGCCAAGGGTGGCCTTGGAAACGATTTCCTGCGCTTGAATCACCGTGACCGTGGCTTTTTCGAGACCCGCTGCGGTTGGCAGGTCCTGACCGTATCCGGAAGTGGCCATGAAAACACAGGAAACCGCTATTGAGGCCATTCGCAGTCGCCAGCGCCTTACTAACCTGGGCCCAATCGAACAGGTTCGATCACCGCATGTGATGCCGTGTCTGGGGCCGGTGGTGCGATCAATGTCTGGCATGACGTCCCTTTTTGCCAAGAATGCAGTGTTCCGAAAGAATAGTCGGTTCTGCTGCCATCAGCTCCTTTGTGGGTAAAGGGAATTTCCAGCGGGAGCGAGCCCGTTCCCACAGGTTTCGTTTCTTAACTGAGCGGCATTTCCCTTTATCCCACCCCTTTCCTTTTTAACGCCTGAATATCGGTGCCTGCAGGCTATCCCGACCGCTCCTCAAAGCGTCTACTACAGCCGCCATGGCGCCAAGTTATTGGCATAAAAACCAACCCAATAAAAATAAATTAATACAGTGACGGTTTCCCGACGCACGGTACCAATGTGCCATTGCTGGGGGTTCAAATCGAAGCTCATCATCCGCAAGCAACCCCGCAAAACGTTTAGGCCACCGACCTGGACTACAGGAAGTAATCAATCGCATCACTCAATGGAGCAACACCGAGATGATGACTGTTTATTTTGTTGTGATGACGATCTGCAGTGGCTTCGAAGGCTGTGTCGATGAACGACAACCAGGGCCAACCTTTGCTTCCAAGGCAATGTGCATGGAGACGGCCAGAGTCATGGCGCCGCGCAAAGGGGTGAAGTTCAAGTGTCGCAAAGAACGTACGTTGGTGGTCCATGAGACACTGCCGGTAGAAGGTTACGGCAAGATTGTCTCCACCAAGACCGCAGCCCAGCCTTAGCAATATGTTTTTCGCCGGAAGGGTCCGGCGGAGGAAAGGGCCGGGCTTATACGCACAGCATTGGCAGAGGCCTCAGCCAGGTAAAGACGCATCAAGCATGTTCTTACGTGATACCTGCTAGCAGAAACCCTGATTGGTTTGGAGGACAACGTTGGTCTTATCTTGTTTCTAAAACATCACCACGGTGAATACCGCCTGCAAAAGTGCATCCAATGTTTAGAACGATAAGACCAATGTCATCAACCCCAACCAGACGCGAGTGCCCTCATGATTAAAATGCTAGCTGCCGTACGCCGCAAACCCGGCATGACGCATGCTGAGTTCTTGAACTATATAGAACACCAGCATGGAGAAATCGCCCGGGCTAACCCCTTGGGCGTCAAACGATACGTGCAAAATCATGTCATCGACTCGGCGTTTGGCGTTGACTCCGATAACGTCTACACACAAACATTTCACCGGGACTCCGTCACGGAATTATTTTTTGATGATATGTCAGGTTTGATTCACACCTTCAGCGATCCCTATACCCAACAAACTGTTGGGCCTGATGCAAAAAACTTCGCCGACCTGTCAAAACAGGCCGCTCAGTTGATGGATGAAGTCGAGATATCCAATGCCGGTGCCGCCCCCTCCAAATGGAAGGCGATCGTCTTCCTGAAAAAGAACCCAACGGTGCAACTGGAGGCCTTTTTCACCGCCTGGGAATCAGCTCACGACACGGTTGCCAATCAATACCCGGACTTCCAAAAAGCGCTTCGTCGGCACACTCGCTCCAGATACCTCCCCGAGGGTGACCAAGTGACATCCTATTTCGGGCCAGACATCGCGGTATACGAAGGCACCTCCAGCCTGTGGTTTGAAAATGAAGCCGATCTTTCTGTTTTTCGTCAGTATCAGCGAGCACTGTTCCAGCAGCTGTCTGACGTAGGGGTCTTGCTACCGTCGGAATCTTTTTTCGTATACGTCAAGGAGGTCATCATTTTCGATCTGGGCCAGTAAACATTTAATGAGTTAATTAACTGCATCAAGTCCACTGCCCCTCTTCGAACTGGATGCTGAAGTGATTCAAGGGCATCCAGCCGAAGGGACTGAATCACTCAGATAGGTTCAGCCAACGTAGCAGTGGACTCTCGCATGATCTGGGCATGCTCATCCTTGTCACCCGCACTTTTTTCTATCTCGCACAGCCGTGCAGAGTTCTCGACCACCAGTTGGCAACGCTCCCAACGCCGCGCTTCGAACCGGCTCAGGGCAGCCTGTAGATCGCTGTCGGCGAACAGTTCTTCAGCAAGCACGATGGCACTCTCGATGCCAATCCCGGCCCCGGACGCCAGATGGGGTGTGGTGGCATGCACCGTGTCCCCGATCATCACAACGCGGCCCTTATGCCAAGGCAACGGCACCAACAAATTGGCCAGCGGACGGTAGTCGATATTGGCACCCGGTTCGAACAGTTGCGGCACAAGCGTTTGCAGGATCGGGGCGGGGAACTCACCCAGCAGACGCGCCATTTCGCCTGGCCAACTGGCCGGATCGATCCACTCGGAAAACTCGCGGTTTTCCATGAGGAACATGTACATATGCGTTTCAGAAATCGGATTGACGCCGACCTTGGTGCGCCCCAGCCAATGACTGGGCCGTACGATTTCCGGCGGACGTTTCAGCACCGCGCGCCAGACGCTCTGATGAATGGGTTTTGGCGAGGGTGCTTCCGGGAAAAAGTCCTTTCGTGTGCGCGAATGCACACCGTCAGCGGCGACGACCAGATCATAGCGTTCAGTGGTCCCGTCGGTGAAAGACACTTCAACGCCATCGTCACGCTCGATGACGCTGTCATAGGTGATGCCGAGGCGTACTCGGGTACCCACTTCCCGCGTCCTGTCGGCAAAGATTCGAGCCAGCACCGGGCGCAGGATACCGCCACCACAGGGAATCGGTTTATCGCTGACCGGCGGTCGAAGCGCCAATTGCACGATCAGGTCGCCCACCGGTGAAAACACGTCGAAATTGGTCGACAGGTACCCTTCCCCAGCGACCCTTTCCAGAATCCCAACCGTATCAAGTGCTCGCAGCGTGGGCCCACTGAGCGTAATTCCCGCTCCCAAAGGACACCACAAAGGGTCGATTTCGACGAGGTCCACTTCGATGCCCTGACGGGCGAGCTGGATAGCCGCGGTCATACCGGAGAACCCTCCTCCGATCACCAGGACCTTACTGACTGCTGCAATCATCACGCTCTCCTAATTATTCTTATTCACTCGGGCAGACATTGCATGGCGCACCGACAAGCGCTGCGGCGTCATCGCGTCAATGCCGCAGAAACATGGAATGCCGACGCAAATGCCGGATCAGCCACGAGACTATCGAATCGGATATCAGCGCTGAAATCGCTTTGCACAATCCGAGGTATCGCTGGCGGCGATGGGTCTCGCAGATGAGCCGGGCGCCTTGACCGGGATGCCTGCCTTTGCGGCAGAACAAATAAAAAGGGCCGGCGAACTGCGGCTCATGCGAACCGCTATCCATCGGCCTTTCACGACGTTAGTTCAAACGCTTTCCAAGCCATCCCAGCAGAGGTATTTAACTTCAAGGAATTCGTCGATCCCAAGGTGAGATCCCTCTCGCCCCAGACCACTCTGCTTCACGCCGCCGAAGGGTGCGACTTCATTTGAAATCAAACCACAGTTGATGCCCACCATGCCCGACTCGATGCGCGCGGCGTTACGCCAGATGCGTGCCGCATCACGGCTGTACAGATACGCCGCCAAGCCAAACTCGCTGTCATTGGCCATCGCAATGGCTTCGTCGTCACTGTCGAAACGCACCAGTGGCATGACCGGGCCGAAGATCTCTTCGCGAGCGACCCGCATTTCATGAGTCACATCAGCCAACAAGGTGGGCTGGAAGAAACACCCACCCAGCGCATGAGGCTTGCCGCCGGACAGCAGTCGAGCACCTTGCGCCAGCGCATCATCAACAAGGGCCTGGGATTTTCGTACCGCCGCGTCATCGATCAACGGCCCGACCTGTACACCCGGCTCCAGGCCATTGCCCACCGTCAAGCGTGCCATGCGCTCGAGGATGCGCTCGGCCAGTGCGTCATAGATCCCTGACTGCACTAGCACCCGGTTCGCGCCGATGCAGGACTGCCCGCCATTGCGAAACTTGGCCAACATCACCCCGTCGGCTGCCGCATCAAGATCGGCATCGTCGAAGACAATGAACGGCGCGTTGCCGCCCAACTCCATGGAGCATTTCTTGACCGTCTGCGCCGCTTGCGCCAACAGCAAGCGGCCCACTTCCGTAGACCCGGTGAAGGTGAGTTTGCGCACCAACGGGTTGGCCGTGAGTTCACCGGCAATGTCTCGGGTGTCATTCCCCGTAATCACACTGAACACACCAGCCGGCACACCCGCGCGCTGCGCAAGTTCAGCGAGGGCCAGGGCGGTCATGGGCGTCTGGCTGGCCGGTTTCACGACCATCGTGCAGCCCGCCGCAAGCGCCGGAGCGGCCTTGCGCGTGATCATGGCCGCGGGAAAATTCCACGGCGTGATCGCGGCGCAAACCCCGATGGGTTCGCGCAGTACCACAATGCGCTGCGTGTCCTTAACGCCGGGAATCAAATCACCGCGCACCCGTGTGGCTTCTTCGGAAAACCAGCGCACAAACGACGCGGCGTAATCGACTTCACCCCGCGCCTCCTCCAGCGGCTTGCCCTCCTCCAGGGTAATCAGCGTGGCGATGTCCTCACGATGTTCAACCATCAACTCATACCAACGGCGCAACACCTCGCCGCGGCGTTTAGCCGTCAAGCGTCGCCATGGACCAAAGGCCGCATGCGCCGTATCGATAGCGTGCCGAACTTCAGTTTCGCGGCAGCGTGGCAACTCGGCCAGCACCGCTTGATCCACCGGATTACGCAGCGTGTACCGACCGTGCGGCGTCTCGTTCAACCACTCGCCGGCGATGTAGGCACCGGTGCGCCACAGCGTCGGATCCTTAAGTAAATGCTTCACTTTGCAATCCTCTTAATCAGCAAGGGTGACGCCCGATCATGAACGCGCTATCCGGATCCGAAGTCACCGGCAGGCCCGCCGCAACCAACCCTTGGCGCAAAGATTTCATGAGGCGATCCGGCACGCGCATCGCCGGGGCACGCAGTGGGCCGCCGTTGAAGCCGGCGAGCCAGTCCTGGTATTTCCACATCGTGCGATTGAGCACCCCGGTACCGCCGGCATAGCTTTGCGCAGCGGCGCCATTGGCACTGCGTGCCGGGTTGACCTTCCAATACAGCTCCATCGCTTCTTCGAAGCGGCCCGTGCGGGCCAGTTCGAAAGCTTTCGGGTAATAGTCGCTCATCCAGGCGGTGTTGCTGGTGCCGGAAAACTGTAGTTTCATCAGGCTCATCAACGGGATTGCGTCACCTTCAATCGGGCAACTGATCACCACCTGATCACGGAAGTGGTAGTACATCTCGCAAATGCCCGCTGGCAACGGGAACCCTTGCTCGGACTTGATGGCCGCGATATTCGGGCAATCGGCCAGAAGGCGACGGACCAACTCCAACGACATACCCGCCGGATGCACGCGCTCAAAGCCCCAGAGCGGAATCGGGAAGAGCATGACGGCAAGGTCCGTCGCGTCGCAGAATGCCTTGGTGTAGTCGTAGATTTCCTGCTCGCTGGTCGGCCAGAACTGTGGTGGATAGGAAAGCAGGACGATGTCCGCACCGGCATTCTCGGCGAGCTTCACCGCCTCGACATTCTCGGCAAGCGTGCCAAAGGCCGCGTGGAAGAACAGGATCAGGTTTTTCCCCGACTCACGAGCCCAGGCGGTGAATTGAGCGTTTTCCTGGGCAGAGATCGTCAGCTCGCTGCAGAGCAACGTGCTGCTGTAACCCAGGCCAACCGTGTGCTCGATGTCGTGGCGGATGCCACGCTCATTGAGGCGCTTCAGATCAGCACTGAAGCTGGGGATGGTGACAGCCGAGCAGCCCACCAGGTATTCACGGGCCCAGGCGCGGGCATCAGCTTTCTTGTAAGTGGCCATGATGATTTTCCTTCGAACAGTGGAGGGGTTATTTCGAGACAGGGACAATGCTGGCAGGCAGCTCGATGCCGAGGCCTTGTTGCCTGGCGCGCTCGTACAACGCTTGTGCGATGACGACATCCTGCAGCGCCGAGCCAACCGATTTGTAGAGAACGATGTCGCTTTCTTTCTGGCGCGGATTGACGCGACCCGCGACCAGATCCGACAGCGCGACCAGTTTGTCGGCGACATAAACACCGGCGCTGATCGCAGCAATGGCGTCGCCGGTATCGTGAAGTACCTCTTGCGGCATATCCGCGACGATGCAGACGGCTCGCTCCATCGTGACCGGGTCAACCTCCCGTTGCTCAGGCAAGGTGGAACCCAACGATACGACCGTCACGCCGGCACAAAGCCATGCCCCTTGCAACACCGGAGACTCGTCACGGCTGCGTGCGGCACAAATCACCACGTCGCAGTCCTGCACGGCTTCTTGCGCAGTGTTCACCGCTTGGATATCCAGCCCCGGCCTGAAGCTTTCGGCAAAGCGCTCGCGACTCGCGGGCGTTGGGCTGAACACCCTGACACGGGCGACATCGCGCACGGCCTTGAGGCAGTCAAGCGCGCCACGCGCTTCAAACCCGGCACCAATCACGCCCACCCGCAGCGCTCGTTGAGGCGCCAATAGATCGACCGCCAGCGCAGCGGTTGCAGCGGTGCGCAACCCCGTCACCCGATTGCCGTCGATCAGGGCACTGAGCGCCATGGTTTGCTGGTCGAACAATGCGATCAGGTAGCTGGCGCAGCGAGCCCGCATGGACGCCGCGATCAACTTGCAGCCCATTTGGCCGCCAGCGGGAGGTACAGCAGTCAAACTGCGTAGCCAGATACCGTCGCCGCGGGCCATGGAACGAGGCGGCACCGTGGCATCCGTCGTAGGGCAGGCATACGCCTGCGCGAGCGCGGCAACGGCTGTGCTCCAGTCGGCAAGCGAGGCAACATCGGCGTCGCTGAGAAAAAGCGTCGGAGTAATGACTTGGGACTCTTGGGTATGATGCATATCGCTAACCTCGCAATCGGGTATCAATCATTGATTGACTGACACCCTACGAGGCGCGCACCCCACCGGATACTGCTTGGGATCGAAAGCAGCTATCGCTCAAATCGATGGCATGGACAGATTGCAAATCAGCCGTCGCACTTCCCGGGAAGCACGGGTCAAGGGGCGACGGGGCGACTCGACCAGCACGACAAAGCGCTCCAGCACGGGCTCGATAATGCGCGATGAAATCAGTCGTTGATCCAGCGAGCCCGGCAGCACAGAGGCAATCGCATAACCTCCGCCAGCCGCGACGACTTCGTACTGGAGCTGGACGGAGTCGGCTTCCACGGCAACACACAACTCCACACACTGTTCGGCGGCCAGATGATCGAGCCTGGCCCTTAACAGATGGGGACGCCCCGGGACTACCAGTGGCAATCCCGATAGCCGCTTTAACGCAATGTCTCGCTCGGCAAGGAGCGGATCACTGGCTGGCCCTATCAAATGCAGCGCCAGCCTGGCCAGTAGATACGCCTCGCCGATGCTGGCTTCGTTCTCGCGCAGAACCAGCGCCATATCCAGACGACCATCCTGCAACTGCTCTTCGAGTTGCGCACTCGCGCCCTCGATCAGGTGCAATCTCACACCCGGCATCTGTGCTTGTACCGCCGCGAAAAGCGTACCGGCAAACCGCCGGACCGCCGAAGGCAGCATCCCTACGACCACCTCCCCCACCGGCTTTCCACGCCGGGTACGAATGTCATCGGCCAGGCCTTCGGCGTCCGCGATAAGACTCGATACGCAAGGCAGCAACTGCTCCCCAAACTCAGTCAGGAGCACTCCACGGCCAGTACGATGAAACAGCCGCTCGCCACATTGCGATTCGAGCTGAGCAATGTTTCGACTGACCATGGACTGCGGCATATCCAGTAAAACAGCCGCTTTACTGAGACTTCCAGCTGCCGCGACCCGCACAAACAATGTCCATCGAGGATCGACAATCGTCAAAGCAGCGTCCGCAGTCACGCTCATTCCTCGAAAATCGCTACGGCACGGACGAAACCAGCCGAAGCGTGCCTGATCTTGTAGGGGAAACAGGACACCTGGAAACCATGGGCCGGCAGGCATTCCAGGTTGGCCAGTTTCTCCATCTGGCCGTAGCCGATGTCGCGTCCGGCCTTGTGCCCTTCCCAGATGATCGAAGCATCGCCCGTGGCCGCGAAACGTTCGCGCGTGTACTTGAACGGCGCATCCCAGCTCCAGGCATCGGTGCCGACCACCCGCACGCCGCGCTCGAGCAGATACAACGTGGCCTCGCGGCCGATGCCAACCCCGGCATCCAGATACCCAGGCTGGCCAAACAGCGCCCCGGCGCGGGTGTTGACCAGGACAATGTCCAACGGCTGGAGGACGTGTTCGATGCGCGCCAGCTCAGCCCGCACCTCGGCGGCGCTGACCACATGGCCATCCGGCAAATGACGAAAGTCCAGCTTCACACCCGGCTGCAGGCACCAGTCCAGCGGCAGTTCGTCGATGCCGAAAGCCGGCTTGCCACCGTCCGTGGTCGAGGCGTAGTGCCAAGGGGCGTCCATGTGCGTACCGCTGTGCGTCGTGATCTGCAGGCGCTCGGCCGCCCAGGACTCGTCGCCGGGCAGTTGCGCCTTGGACAGGCCGGGAAACATCGCGGCCATCTCCGGCCAGCCTTGCTGATGGTCCATGTAGTCGATTTTCGGCAGCAACGGCGGTGGATCGGTGTAAGGGTTGTTGTCCAGGGTGACGGACAGGTCCACGAGGCGGCGTCTAGTTGATTGCATTTTCGCTCACTCCAAGCGCCACCCGCCCACGCGCACGACGCGTCGGGGTAGCCGTGTTCAAACTGTTACGTATCAAGGCGGCTGCCGAGCCGTCATGGCGAAAGCCAAGGGCGCGGGCCAGAGGGGTTTTCATCGCCGGAAAATTGCCGAACGACGCTTGCAGCCCGGCATCCGGTGCGAAGCTGATCAATGCGCGGCGTTCCTGGCCATAGGCCGCGGCCAAGGCATCGATGACCTGGGCAATGGACAGGTGCAACAGCGGCAGTTGCCAAACGCGTGACTCACCGAGCTCGGCAGCCGGCAGTTCGGCGGCCCGTAGCAGGTTATCCACGCAACACCGCACGGACATCCACCATGCCTGCGCCAGCGGTGAGACCGGGCAGCAATATGGCTGGCCTTGCGCGAAGGCGTGCAGCAGGTCGCTCATGAACGCCGAGCGCAGTCCATTGGGTTCACGTGGACGCGCGACAATGCCGGGCAGGCGCACGGCACGACCGTCCACCTCGCCTCGTCGGGCAAGGTCGTTGAGCGCCATTTCCACCATCACCTTGTGCGCGCCGTAACTCAACTGCGGGCTCGGCACCGCACGCTCATCCATGCGGGCCGGCAGGTCGCTGCCGTACACCGCCACGCTGCTGGCATACACCAGCACCGGCCGGCCCGGCTGTTCGCGCAACTGGTCAAGCAATTCCAGGCTTGCCAACAGGTTGACCTGATAGCCCAGCGAATAGTGCTGCTCGGCCGCGCCACCCGGGATGCTGACCAAGTGAAAAACCACATCAACGCCATCGGCCAACGCGCGGCGCAATAACGCGGCGTCGGTCACACTGCCGCAATGCCGGCGCAGGCGCTTATCGTCAGCAAAGCCCACCAGCTCTTTATCCAGCAGGATCAACGTACTGATCGTCCGGCCTAGTAACTCATTGGTTTCGAGCAATCGTTTCACCAGCGCCCGGCCTACAAAACCATTGGCCCCGGTAATCATCACGCGCATGGGAGGCCTCCACACACGACACACTGGTCTATCGCCCCGAACACCGATTGCCCTTGCTGGTCGAAGACTTCCATGTGCACGCGATCACCGAAGCGCATGAAAGGTGTCTGTGGCGCGCCTCGCTCGATCATCTCGACGGCACGACGTTCGGCGATGCAGGCAGCGCCAACCGTGGGGTCGGCATTGGAGACGGTGCCGGAGCCGATCAGGCAGCCCGCCCTGAGGCGCCGGGTCAGCGCCGCATGGGCAATCAACTGATGAAAACCGAAATGCATGGCGCCGCCATGGGCATGGCCAAACCACTTGCCATTCCATTCAACCTTCAGCGGCAAGTGCACACGCCCATCGCGCCAGGCCTCGCCCAACTCGTCGGGGGTGACCGCCACCGGGGCAAAGCTGGATGAGGACTTGGCTTGGATAAAACCGAAGCCAGTCTTCATTTCACGGGGGGCGAGCGCACGCAGGCTGATATCGTTGACTTGCAGAATGAGTCGAATATGACTGGCGGCCTGTTCTGCCGAGCAGCCCATGGGCACGTCATCGACCAACACCGCGTACTCGCCTTCAAAGTCGATGCCGTGGGCCTCACTCGGTAGAACGATGTCGTCGTGGGGGCCCAGGAAATCATCGCCGCAACCCTGGTACATCAGCGGGGTGTGTTCAACGCCTTCGATCGGATCAAGCGCAAACGCCTTCTGCATCCGCTCGCCATGACTGAGGAAAGACGAGGCGTCCAGCCACTGCCAGGCACGCGGCAAGGGGGCGGCGGCTTGCTGCGGATCAAAGGCGAAGGCACCGGTCAGCGTGCCTTCATTCAAGGCTTCATACCGCGCGCGCAAATCGGTTACGACGCTCGGCCATTGCTCAATGGCATCCTGCAGCGTCGCGGCAATATCGCTGGCATCCACCGCCCAGGCCAGGTCGCGGGACACCACCAGCAGGCAACCGTCACGGCTGTGATTCTTGAGAGTACTGAGCTTCATGCCGGTTCTCCTTGCAGCTCGGGGGCGAAGCGGCCATCGAGCAGCACGAAGAGCATGCGGGCCATCTGCTCGGTGCGATTGCTCCAGGCGTGGTTGGTGCCGCGCTGCACGACGATGTCACCGCGTTTGAGATGCACCTCCTCGCCATCGAGCACCAGCCAGACTTCACCCTCGGTGACCACGCCGTAATCGAGGGTTTCGGTGCGGTGCATCAGCTTGTGCTTTGAATCCGCCTGCCCCGTGCCGGCATGGGCCTGGCCAATTTCGGCGAAGGCCGCCGCGGCCTCCTCGGCGCTGATTTGGTTCTGCATGCTGTCAGGCGGGATATCCACCACGCGGATGACACTGCCCAGGGGTGCCGGACTCAATTGAAGCGGCTTGCGGGTGGGGTCGTCGCCGTTATCCAGCACGGCCGGGCTGGCGCCACTGCTCCAGATCTCATGGAAGACCGTGCCGGGTACGGCCTTGAGCGCGAAGCTGTTGGGCGTCGGGCCGCTGAGCGCGACCACCGCCTGGCCCTGGGCATCGTGCCCGGTGACCACGCGTTTGAAACCAGGAAGTTGTTGCATGTTCGACTCCTCAATCAATTGGCGAAGCACAGCAGCAGGTAAAAATGGATTCATGGAAAAACCTTAAAGATCGAGCACCAGCCGCGCGCTCCTGGCACGCGAGCAACACGGCGTGAACTGGTCGTTGCGGGCTCGCTCGGCATCGGTCAAGAACATGTCGCGATGGTCCGGCTCACCTTCCAGCACGCGCGTGAGGCAGGTGCCACAGATGCCCTGCTCGCAGGACAACGGAATATCGATACCCGCCTCCTGCAGCACCTGGGCAACGCTGAGCGCGGCCGGCACCTGGAAACACTGTCCGGTGCTGGCCAGTTGCACCTCGAAGCCGTCCGCCTCACCCATCGGAGCAGCGGCAGCGCTGAAGTACTCACGGTGCAATTGCGCCTCGGCCCAGCCCTGCGCGCGCGCCGTGCCGAGCACGTGCTCCATGAAACCGTTAGGGCCACAGACATACAGGTGACGGTCACTCGCCGGCGCGAACAAGACCCGAACGCTGTCCAGACGCTGGGCATCCTCACCATCGTCCACATGAACGTGCATGCAATTGGCAAACGCCGAATGGCGGATGTACTCGACAAAGGCCATGCGCCCGGCCGAGCGACCGCAGTAGTGCAGCTCGAAAGGCGCGCCGATCCGCGCCAGGCGCTCGGCCATGCAGAGGATCGGCGTGATGCCGATACCGCCCGCGAACAGCACGCTGTGCCCCGCGCCATGCTCAAGCGGGAACAGGTTGCGTGGCTCGCTGATGCGCAGGCGACTACCTTCATGCACCTGCTCGTGCATGACCTGTGAACCGCCGCGAGACTCTGGGTCGAGCAACACCCCCAGCAGGTAGCGGTGGCGTTCTTCGGGGTGATTGCACAGCGAGTACTGGCGCACCAGGCCATTGGGCAGATACACGTCGATATGCGAGCCGGCGCTGAAGGCAGGCAGCATGGAATCGTCGACCGGGGCCAGTTCGAAACTGTAGATGCCTTCGGCTTCGCGACGCTTGCGGGTGACGATGACTTCAATCATCACTTGGCACCCGCAGGCTGCTCGGCAGCAATCATCCGATCGAGTACACGCCGCGCGCGGATGGCGCCTGCATCACCGATCAGCAGGACCGGTTTCAAGTCCCAGAACGAAGCATCGCCCATCATGCGTTGCTGAGCCTCGAGCATTGGCAAGTCTTCATCGGTAAAGGGCCGGTTGATCGCGGCCGCTTGTTCGTCAGCGAATCGCTCGGCGAATTCGCCCATTGCCTTGGGAAAACAGACTGAGAACCAATAGTGAGTCGTGGTCTCGGTCTCCGGGGTGAAGAGGTGCGGAATCGGTGTGGAAACGCCCTTATCCCTGGGGAGACCGGTCGCCACTGCACCGGAAAACAGCAACATGTTCGCAGGCGCATCCCAACGCACATCGATCCAACGGTCCACCGGCGTACCCTGGGGAATGTTCCAGGCGGTGTAGAGGAACTCTGGCATGATTTCCGCAACCGTCTGGCGGTTGGACCAAACGGTGTTGCCCTCCTCTTGCACGCTAGTCAATGCACCCTTGACGCCATCGCCACCCAACGTAGACGGATGCAGGAACTCGATATGACTCAGGTCCATGATGTTGTCGGTTTCCAGCACATAGTTGGCTCTCGCGTGCAGGTAGCGTTTGCCGACATACCAATGGTCTTCATCCATGCAATTGAAATCCGGAATCAGCGTCGCATCGGCCAAGTGTGGATCACCCATCCAGATCCACAGCAGGCTGTAGCGTTCAACCAGCGGGTAGGCCTTGACCTTTGCCGCCTTGGGAATTGCACCATCTCCGTGGGGGTTATGCACACAGGCGCCACTGCCATCGAATTCCAGGCCGTGGTACGGACAACGCACCGCATCGCCTTTGAGGATTCCCATGCCCAGGGGCGCGAAACGGTGGGGGCAGCGATCGGCAATGGCTTGGGCGTTACCTTGGGTGTCGCGAAAAAACACCACGGGCTCATTGAGCAGGGTCCGTTGGAACAGCTCCCCGGCCTTGACCTCGGTGCCCCAGGCGGCTGCGTACCAGACGTTGCGGAGAAAGCTCATCGCGATTCCTCTTTTTCAAAGCTTGACGACGGGCTGGCGTGCGTCGTCGCGCGCTCGGCTTCAATCAATCGACGTAGCACCCGTCGACAGCGCACGGCCCCGGCATCGACTGGCAGCAACACAGGGTTAAGACCCAGCAGGTCGACCTCGCCAATCTGGCGCTGCTGGGCCTCGACCATGGGTTTGTCTTCACCGGCAAAAATACCGATCAACATGTCCTGGACGAAGGCATTCAACTGCGCATTGTCCTGCTCGAAACTGCGCGTGTTGGCAAAGAAGTAATGGGTGTTGGTCGCGTCCTGCGGCGTCATCAGATGCAGGTTCCATGTCACGGGCCCCTCTTCCCTGGGACGCCCTGGAGGCGTGGCGCCACTGCCGAGCAGCATCAGGCCAGGTGCGTGCCAGATGACTTCAGCCCAGACGTCTGCCCGGGTCGGGTCTTCAAGGTGAGCGCTGAAAGCCGGTGGCGGCACATCGTCCGGCGCCCACCAACTGATGCGTACGCGATCGTTGGGCAACTCCTCGATGGTGGCGCGGGTGCGTGACAACGCCCCGCCACCGAGCGTATCGGGGTGCAGGAAATCAACGTGACTCAGGTCCATGATGTTGTCGGACAGCAGTTCGTAGTGCGCGCGCGTAGGCAGATACCCATGCCCCTTGGCGTGGGTTGGCGCCTGGTCGAGGAAGGAAAAATCAGGAATCAGCGCATCGTTGGCCAGGCTCGAATCGCCAGGCCAGACCCAGATCGCGCCATGGCGCTCGGCGACCGCGAACGCACGAACACAGGCAGCCTTGGGGATACCCCCATCGCCATGGGGATTGTGCGTGCATTGGCCGCTGCCATCGAAACGCAGACCGTGGTACGGGCACTGGACGCTGTCGCCGACAATCTTGCCCATGTGCAGCGGGGCAAAACGGTGCGGGCAACGATCGGCGAGCGCCTGGATCACACCCTGGCTATTGCGAAAGAACACGATGGGTTGCTCGACGATGGTTCTGCCCAGCATGCCACCTTGCGCCAGCTCGTCTGCCCATCCAGCGATGTACCAGGTGTTGAGCAAATAACTCATGATGTTCTCCTCGTTGTTCTTATTTTGATGAAACGTCGAATGGGCAGGTCAGTGCTCAGGGTCTGCAGCAACCGCAGTGGGAAAAGCAGCCCCGCTGCCCCGCAACCGAAGACAGGCCAGGGCTACCACCAGTTGAACGCCCGCGACGATGCCCAATGCGGCTGGCAAGGCGCCGATTACCCCGCCGGTGATCGCCAGCACCACCAGCGGGCTGGCGAACTCACCGGCGAAGAACATCGCCGTGAAGCCGCCGGCCGCGCGGCCGCGCTGCTGGAAGTCGACCTGGCTCATGATCCAGGTGAGCAGGGTCGGCATCATCAGGCCGATGCCCAGGCCGTTGATCAGGACGGCGATCACCACCAGCCCGTGACTGTCGGCTACCGCCAGCAGCCCGCCACCAATCCCGGCCGCGACGAAAGCCAGGAGCATCTGCCGGTGTGCAGGGACACCACGCAACAGACGGAAACTCAGGGCGCCGACCAGCACGCCGAATTGACTGGCGCCCATGGTCATGCCGATCTGCTGAGACCCTACGACGTGCAACAGGTTGAGCAGATAACCGACTTGTACCGGCACGATGAACAGGCTCAAGCCCGCCAGGAAAGACAAGCCATACAACGGTGCCAAGGTGCGCCAGGGAAATGCCCTGCTCATCGGTTTCTTCTCGATGGCCGCATGCCCACGCGGTTCCCAGAGCAACCAGGCCATCAGCGGCAGGAACACCAGCCCCAACCCATACAGGGCAAACGGGGTGCGCCAGCCGTGCTCGCCGAGCACGCCACCGACGGCAATGAAAATCGCCGCCGACAACGACGTCGCGACCATTTGCAGGGCAAACATGCGTTCACGCCGCGCGCCGCTGTAGTAGTCACCCATCATCGTGGTGCAGCAGGTCATGATCGCCGCCTCGGCCACCCCGATGCCGGCGCGGCTGATCACAATGACCTCTAGCGACTCCAGCCATAGCGGCAGCACGCCACAGACGGTATAGAGAAACATCGCACCGATCAGCAACGGCTTGCGCCCGAGCCGATCGGTGATGATCCCGGCCACGGGTGCCAACAGCGCAATCATCAACGCCGGCAGCGTCAGGGCGATGGGCACCAGCACCGCCACACCCGGCGTTTCGGCGAAGTGCTCCTGCATGCGCGGCAGGATGGGGGCCAGCAGAACCGCACCGAGCACCGGCAGGCAACTGCCAAGCAACAGCAACAAGGATTGCGGCAGCCGCGCCTGGCGTTCAATGTTCATCGCGCACCTCCAGTGGTTGAGTCGCGCAGAACGCCATGCCGAAGGCGCTCAGGCCGGCTATGAAATCAAGCCATAGGGACTGCTGGGACAAATAGACACGAGGCATGGTTACTTCCTTTCTTGTTGTTATGACGCGACCGGATTAGCGGCCGTTGTTGTCGTTTGATCGTGCTTCGAAGTCAGGCGCAGCGAATGCTTCACGCAGGTCCCCTCCTCGGCTACGGCCGGCATCAGCGGCAGGCTCGTCGGGGGGTTGGGTCTGGCTTCGGCCTGCCCCGTGCTGACACGTTTGCTCGGCAACAGGAAGTGCGCCAGGGCCGGCAACAGGACCAGAGCACCGACCATGTTCCAGACGAACATGAAGGCCAGCAGCACGCCCATGTCGGCCTGGAACTTGATCGGCGAAAACATCCAGGTGGCCACGCCGATCGCCAGGGTCACACCGGTCAGCATCACCACCTTGCCGGTGGACAGCAGCGCCCGGTAATACGCCTCCGACAAGCTGGTGCCCTGACGCATATGGCCGAGCAGGATGCTCATCACATACAGCGCGTAGTCGACGCCGATGCCCACGCCGAGGGCGATCACCGGCAGGGTCGCGACCTTGACGCCGATATTCAGCCAGACCATCAGCGCTTCACAGAGGATCGAGGTGAGCATCAGCGGAATCACCGCGCAAATCGTGGCGCGCCAGGAACGGAAGGTGATCAGGCAGAGCAGGATCACCGCACCGTAGACCCAGAACAGCATTTCCCGATTGGCCTGCTTGACGACAATGTTGGTCGCCGCCTCGATCCCGGCATTGCCAGCGGCCAGGAGGAACTGAACGTCGTCGGTATTGTTCGCCACGGCGAATTGCTCGACGTGATCCACCAGGCGGCTCAGGGTTTGCGCCTTGTGATCGGAGAGGTAGACGTACAGCGTCAGCAGGCTGCAGTCTTCGTTGTACAGCCCGCGCGGTGCCCCGGCGGTGACCATGTTGAGCATCGCCTGGTTGTTCTGCAGCTCATACCATTTCGGGCTGCCTTCGCTGAGGCCCACCAGCATGCGGCGGTTGAGCAACGCCAGGGAATTGGTCGAATCCACTCCTGGCAAGGTGCGCAACTGCCAGTCGAGGGCATCGACCTTGTTCAGGATGTCATAACGCGAACAGGCGCTGGCGGGGGTCTTGATCATGACCGCGAACAGGTCGCTGCTGGCGCCGTAATGCCGGGTCAGGAATGCATCATCCTGGTTGTAGCGAGAGTCGGCCCGCAGCTCCGGCGCGCCCGCATCCAGGTCACCGACGTTCAATTGCAGGCTGACGATGAAGCCGAGCGTCGCCAACGCCAGGCTCAGGGCAATGCACAACGCCGCCCACCGGCGCTGGGTGAACAGGTCGAGGAAGCGCCAGAACCCGTGGCGATGCTGGCCTGCTTGTTCGGCGTGCTCGCTTTTCAGGCTCAGTTGCGCCGCGCGGCCGCTGACCCCAACATAGGAAAGCAATATCGGCAGCAGGATCAAGTTGGTGAAGATCAACACCGCCACACCGATGCTGGCGATCATCGCCAGGTCCTGGATCACCTGGATCTTGATGATCATCAGCACCGCGAAACCGACCGCATCACACAGCAGTGCGGTAAGACCGGCAAGGAACAGGCGGCGGAAGGTAAAGCGTGCGGCGACGACCCGGTGCATGCCCCGCCCGATGTCCTGCATGATGCCGTTCATCTTCTGCGCCCCATGGCTCATGCCAATGGCAAACACCAGGAACGGTACCAGCACCGAGTAGGGATCCAGTTGATAGTCCAGCAGCGGCAGCAGACCGAGCTGCCAGACCACCGCCACCAATGAGCAGAACACCACCAACAGGGTGCTGCGAATGCAGCGGGTGTACCAATAAAGCACCACGGTGGTGATCAGGATCGCCACGGCGAAGAAGATCAGGATCTGCCGCAGGCCAGCAATCAGGTCACCGACTTTCTTGGCGAAACCGGTGATACGGATGTCGATGTTGTCGCTCTGATATTGGCTGCGCAACGACTCCAGTTGTTGCGATAGCTGGGTGTAGTCCAACGGTCGGCCATCGGGGGTTCGCTGCAGCAGCGGTACCTGGATGATGCTCGAAGCCTGGTCAAACGCTACCAACTGACCGATTTCGTTGGACAGCTGCACATTGCGCCGCAATGCCGCAAGGCTCGCAGCGCCGCCATCGTAGTTATCCGGAATAACCGGCCCACCCTCCAGGCCCGCTTCGGTCACCGCGACCCAGCGTGTGGCGGGCGTCCAGAGCGACTTCATATAGGCGCGATCGACACCGGGCAGCAGGTAGATCTTGTCGCTCAATGCCTGCAAGGTCTTGAGATAGTCAGCGTCATAGATCTCGCCCCGTTTGTTCACCACGGCGATGCGCAAGGCATTACCCAGCCCGCTCAACTCCTGCTGGTGCTCAAGGTAGTTGGCAATATAGGGATGATGGGTGGGAATCATTTTTTCGAAACTGGCATTGAGCTCGACACGGCTGGACTGCCAACCCAGCACCAGCGTGGTCGCAAGGCACAGCAGCAACACCCACAGACGATGGTTGAACAATGCTCGTTCGAGCACCGAGCCGGAACGCGGATCAAAGTCGTCGAACGCATTCTTAGGGGACTGGAAAAACTTACCAGGGGACGTCATAACCTCACTCCGAAGCGGCAGTGGCTGGCTGCGCGAGACGCTGCAGCCCGGTGAAACCGGCAACGATCAGGCTGCCATCGGCGGCCTCGATCACACTTGAAACAGGCTTGCCCAAGGGTTTGCCCAATGGCAGCAGCGCCGCTCCGGTCTGCTCGCTGTTGCGAAACAGCATGCCGCCCTGGTTGACCAGCAGCAGTTGGCCGTCGGCCAAACGGGTGGCATCGTTGAAGGAGATGGGTACGGGAACTGACAGGCGCTGGAAACTTGCACCAGCGTCCTGGGAGACAAAGGCATTGCCCTTCAGGCCGGCAACCACCAGCGCGCCATCGGCACGATTCCGCAGGGCGAAGAAACTGCCTTCGTAAGGGCTATTCAACTGGCTGAACGACATCGCGTCGTCGTCCGAGCGCGCCAGGTAGCCCTGCTCGCCCGCCAGGAACCAACGCGGTCCCTGAACACTGATGGCGTACAAGTGCAAGCCGTTCGGGTTGGCGATGCGCCCCATCAATGACTGCCAGGTCGCACCGCCATCGGTGGTCTGCAGCGCCAAGCCGTAGGCCCCAACAACCACCCCTCGATGTGCATCGATGAACTGGAGCGCCAGGAAGGGTTTGTCCGCCCCATCGGCAACAAGACGCTCGGCATTTTGTACCCGTGCCAGGGCGTCGTCCGGGTTGGCTGCCGTGGCCTGCTCAGCCTTGGCGGTATCCAGTTCGAGCCGTGCCACGCGCACGCCGTCGAGCTGCAGCGTCCAGTGCTCGCCGCCATCATGCGTCGTCAGCACCACGCCTGCGTGGCCGACCGCCCAGCCCTGTTGCGCATCGACAAACTGCACCGCCGTCAGGCTGACCGACACCGGCACCGAAGCCTGGCGCCAGCTTTGCCCGTTGTCGTCGGAGAGTAGCACCAGGCCGCGCTCGCCCACCGCAACGAGACGTGTACCGGCACGCGCCAGGCCAATCAACACGCCGTTCTGCGCAGCCGATACCTGCATGGCAGGGGTATTCAGCGGCACGTCCACGACAGCCGTGCCGGCCAGGCACTCACTCGTGGCGAAGGGCAAATGCAGGGCCAGGAGCAACGCGCTCGCCTGACTGATTCTGTTCATAACCTACCTCGGACAAACACTCGTATCCCAAGGGCAGCCCGACAGGCCTGCCCCTCACTCTCGGCTCAGGTCTAACGCACGCCGCGCCCAGCCATCGCCGCCGGCGAGAACTCCGAGGCCTTGTAGCGATCAACCGCGCGATACTGATCCGGCAACCCCGCATAGAGATTCTGGATAAACCACGCACCAGAGGTCAGGTCGTAGAAACCGGAAGACAGTTGCACCAGGCCTGGCAGGTCGGGCAGCACGGAAGGCAGCGACCAGAGGGTCTTGGCCAGTTGACCGCTGGCGTCCCAACGATCGCCGAGCAGGGCTTGCCAAGTGTCCTCGTCGAGGTAGTAACGGCCCTTGGGCAACTGATGGCGCTTGCCGGCGGCCACCGTCGACTCGACCACCCAGACGCGGTGCAACTCCCAGCGCACGTAATCGGGGTTCAGATGGTGCTTGCCCAGAAGGTCCTGCGGCTGGGCAGCGTTCTGCACCTTGTTGGCGTTGTAGGGGACATAGATCTCCTGCTTGCCAACCAGCTTCCAGTCGAAGCGGTCCGTGCGCCCGCCCCACACGCTCAGCTCATCGAAGGACATGACCCCGGCGGTGGAAGGCGTCGGCGTATCACAGCAAGCGTTGGGCAGCGTGCGCACCCGGCGCTGGCCGCTCAGGTAGACATGAGCCTGGGATTTGTCGCCGTTGATGTTTTCACGCCCAAGGATCTGCTCGCCGGCACGAATCGCCGGGCCAAGATTGACGAAGTGCACCAGCCAGTAGTCGCCCGAGTAATTTTCAGGGCCGCCCTCCTGGAAGTAGTAGGGCATTTCCTGGGTCAACAGGCCGTCGCTGGTCATCACCTGGTTGCCGTCGGCAGTCATCAGATAGTGGCGGAAATGCCCCGCCACCGAGGTCCCGCGCCAGTTCAGCAAATGGTTCCAGATCGCTTCGGTGCCGTTCTGTGGAATCGGAAACGGGATCCCGCCGTAGGCACCGTCGGGGATCAGGCCGGCGCTGCTGTCGACCAGTTTGGCGCGGGTGGCATTCTTGAATGTGTTGTCATAGACCCACTGTGGCGCGGCCGCCGTGCGCCGGGTCGGATAGACATCGATGCGATAGGTGTCGGGGAAGCGCTTGAATAACTCCTTCGTGCCGTCGCTGAGCTTGTCGGCGTACTTGGCCAGGTTCTGCGCAGTAATGCTGTACAAGGGTTTGTCCGCGGCAAACGGATCGCTGCGCTTGCCGCCCGGCACATAGGCAGGATCGACCTTGGTGTAGCCGCCATCCCAAGCCGGAATACTGCCATCGGCATTGCCGGCTTTCTCGGCACCGAAGGGCGTCAGGGTCTTGCCCAGCGCGGCCGCTTGTTCGGCGCTGGCAGCCAGGGTCATCGGTGCGACGGCGGCCAGCAGGGTCAAGCACAAGGCCTTTAGAGTGAACTGAATGGTCATGCGCAAATCCTCTTAGAACGTGGTCTTGACGGAGAAAGCCAGGTAGTCCCGGTCCTTCAACGACTGCTTGTAATTGAATTGGTTGGCGGCGTTGAGGCTGGTGTCCTCGGGGCCGTAGAAGTGGGTGTAGGTCAGCCCCACCGTCACTTGGTCCAGGTAGGTGGCGGAGACGCCGATGTTCATGTCCCCTCCCCGGTCGGGACCAAACCCGCTGATCACCGCCGACTTGCCCATGGGGAAATAGCTGATGCCCACGGGCACGCTGATATCTACGCCCGGGAAGAACTGGCGATAGGTGGGCGTGTACACCAGCTTCAAGCCCAGGCCGTCATCGGTGGCGTTAGGGTCCAGGGCGGCGCGATTCCTGGTCACCGCCAGCAGACGGTTCCAGGCGATCTCCCCTACCAGGCTGGCTTCATTGGCGACAAAGGAAGGGCCCAGCGATGCCAGGACGTTGAGGTTGACGTGAGCCGTTCGGCCGACGGCGTAGAGAGCGTCATCGTTGTTGTCCGCCTCGACGCCCGCCAGGACGGTCTGGGCGTTGGATACCAGTGGCATGTTCCAGCGCATCGATGCCTCGCCGGCAAAGCTGTACTCGTCCACGGAAGTGGCGAAACTGGCGCCCAGGACACGGATGTCTTCCGGGTAAACCCAGGAATATTCGCCGACTTGCCCGGTACTGAAGTTCGGCCCGGTGGCATTCGGTTTCAAATACAACGTGGGCGTTTTCTCGTGATACTGCAGCGCATACAGGCCGTAATCCGCCGTCCCGGTGTTGTACTTGAGCTGCAGGCCGCCTTGGCCGGAGCTCCTGGCTTTCTTGTCCTTGCCATGGAAAAACGCGGCCGGGCTGTTGGCATTGCCGCCAAGGAAGTCCGGGAACGGCCCGCCGGTGATCAGCCTTTCATTGCCATCGCCAATGGTATCGCTGGTGGAGAAATAGCTGCCGGCGCCCGGCAGGCGGGTGGCCTCCCACTCCAGCTGGTAGAAGGCGCCCAATGACACATCGTCGGTCAGTTGGTAGGCGGTCGAGAGTTGATTGACCGGCCGGGTGATTTCCTTGAACTGGGTATTGGGCACCGATTGCGCCTTGACCACGTCCACCGGCGCCATGGCCCCGGCAATGCCGTTGCCGCCGAAGAACAGGCTCTCGCCCCAGATCAGGCCGTGGCGCCCGGCGCGAACCGACAAGGTACGGTCGGCCAGCTCACCGTTCCAGTAGACGAAGGCATCCAGCAGTTCACCGTCACCGCCGTGCAGTTGACGGGTATCACTGGTGAACTCGTTGAAACCCACCGAACGTTGGTTGGCACTGGCCGCGTCGTTGTTATCGTTGCGGTCCTGGTAGACGGTGTCGTACCAGGCGGCACCGCTCAGACGAGCGCCGAAGTTGTGAAAGCCGATGTCCAGCTCGGAAAGAATATCCAGGCGATTGGAGATCAACCCCTTCCCGAAGTTGTGATCACCGTCGTTCTGGTTCAACGCCGTCTGCCCTTCGCTGAGCTTGCTGCTGGGCTCCTTCAGGCGCCAGGCCGCGCTGTACTTCAGCGTGTTGTCCCAGCGCAAGCTGAGATCGGGATTGCCGGTGTCGATCTGAAACGCCTGGGCTGCCGAGGCGCCAAGCCCGAGGCTGGCCGCAAGGGTCAGGGTGAAGGGGACGCGCCGCGACGCAGCGATCTTGCGAGTAGCCATCGAAGTAACCCTCTTTATTGTTGTTGTATGTCAGCTCTTCTGGTGAAACCGCGCCCGCAGTCCAACCGGGCCAAGCCTGCACAGGCATGAAACATCCATGGGAAGCGAATTTGGTTTTGTCGGCGTCTCAGATAGGCTCTGCCGTGAGCTCAAGCATCCGCCTGACCAGGCCGATCCGGTCGAAGCTGCTGTCGTGGGCCATTTCCTTGTCACCGGCCAGCACCGAGCTTTCGCTGATGAATTTGCAGCGTTCATAACGGCGCGCCATAAAGCGCTCGAGCTGCTGTTCGACGCTGCCGCCGGCGACCAGCTCTTCGCCAAGCACGACGGCATCTTCAATGGCCATGCCGGCGCCCTGGCCCAGGTGCGGTGTCGTGGCGTGTACCGCGTCGCCGATCAACACGACACGGCCGCGGTACCAGGGCTCACTGACGAACACCACCTCCAGCGGCTTGTAGACCACCTGTTCGCTGTCGATTATTTGCTCGCGCAGTTCGCCGATCAGCCCGGTGAAGCCGCTCAGGCGTTGGCGCATCTGGGTCGCCAGCGTGGCGGCATCCACCCTGGGGTTGGCGGGCTCGTGGGAGGTCATGAACAGGTACATCTGGTCGCGACCCAGTGGCACCAGCCCGGCATTACCGGCAGGTCCCTGGAAGGTGGCCAGATGATCGATCCCGGCGGCGCGTGGGAAGTTGTAGCGCCACACCGCTTGGCCGGTGAAGCGCGGCGGGTACTGGTCGCCGAACAGCAAGCCGCGCATTTTTGAGTACAGGCCATCGGCGCCCACGACCAGGTCGTAACGGCCGCGACTGCCATCGGTGAACAGCACATCAACGCCCGCATCCACCTGTTCCAGAGTCTCGACGCTCAGGCCCAAGCGAATCGAGGCGCCCAAGGCAATGGTGGTTTCGCTGAGGACTTGATGCAGGGCCAGGCGCGAGATGCCAACGTTGGCCGGATACTCGGGTCCAGCCAGGCGCTGACCGGGGATTCGCGCCAGCTGCTCACCGGCCGTGGTATTGATGGTCAGATCCTCGAACGCGTAGGCCGCGCCCAGGTAGCCCTCCAGCACACCCAACTTGGCCATCTCACGCACGACGTTACTCTGCTGGATGATGCCAACGCCGTAGACGGTCCACTGCGTCTTGAGCTCGACTAGGTCGACGACGATGCCTTTGCGACGCAAAGCGATTGCGGCACACAGGCCACCGATACCACCACCGACGATAAGCACCTTTTTCACTGCGTTCATGCTCGTCTCACTCTTATTCTTGTTATTCACGCAAGCGTTCTGCCGGAACGTTCCCAGGCTTCACGGCCGGCTGTTTCTGCACGCATTCGCTACCGCGTTGTGTTCACTTTCTCGGCAAAGCAGGCGTTTGACTAATCGCATGTAGGGATACGATGTATCAGCAACCGCGATACGTTAACTAAGGTTCACACGCCTCCAACTGACCCGCTTCGAGCACCAGCCAATCGGCTTCTGCATGCCATTGCAGCGCACTCAGGCTTTCCCCCAGGCACGGGCCGTACACGCACAGACCCGTGTCAGGAAGGAACCGCGCACCATGGGCGTAACAGACAATCTGGCGGCCATCGACGCTGAGAAAACGGTCCTTGCGATACTCCAGGCGCACCGCCAAGTGTGGGCAACTGTTGCGATAGACGCGCACCTCGCCGTCATGGCGCAGGGCAAACACGCTGTCCTTGCCTGTACCCAGAGGATCGAACCCGCGGGCCTGCCCTTCGACCAATTCATCCAATCGACTGAGAACAATCGCGTCGTGGCTCATGGACGAAATACGCACTCAGGCCTGCTTGGGCGGTGGGCCGCTCGGGAACCATTTTTCCCGGGAAGTGAACAGGAACAATTGCGAGTTATCCGCCGACAACGGCGCCTGGCGCGCCTGCCAGGCGTCATCGTGCTTGTCCATGTCGGCGTCGTATTCGATGTGGCAGCCCAGCGGGCTGTTGAAGTACCAGAACCAGTTGGAACCGAAGAGGTGACGGCCCGGCCCCCAGAAGCTGGTCCAGCCTTGCTGCTCGAAGCGACGCCCGGCCAACAGCACTTCCGTACCGCTGCCCATGTGAAAGGTAAAGTGCTCGCACCCCTTCATATGCGGCGGCGTCTGGATCATGAACAAACAGTGATGGTCATCGGAACCGGCGGGACGCATGAACGGACCCGCGCCAACAAAGGTGTCGGTGGTCACGAAGCCCAGGCGTTTGTAAAAGGCCTCGGCCTTGGCCGCATCCGGCACGAAATACACCACGTGGGACAGGGTGCGCGGCAGGGCCTGCATATCGGGGTTGATGCCCGGCTGGTTGACCGGGCGCTGGGGGGCATGGCCCGGTGCATTGGTCAGGTCCGCCGGCGCGCTGTACGCACGCCGCACGCTGATCTGGAAACCAATGGCAAAGCCCATGTCGTCCACGCTGTGCACGGAACCATCGGCACCGCGGGTCACCAGGCGATCGCGCCCCAGTTCATCGGCGATGGCCTCAAGATCAGTTGCGCTGGCCACGCCATAAACGGTTTCACGAATCGAGGGGGCAGGCCCGATAGCCGCCGGCAGACGGGCATCGTCCGCACGACGGATAATCACCGCCGTGCCGTCGAGTGCTTCAAAACGCCCGCCCTCGCTGTCGACATCGACAGGCAGCAGGCCGTAGTCACGCAGGCAATGGGTACAGGCTTGAATGTCGTCGACGCCAAAAATCAAGGCATCAAGGCCAATGATGTTCATTGAGTTACCACTCCATTGTAATTATTCAGCGCAGGCCAGCACCCCGCTTACGGGAGCCGTGCCAGGCGAAGCGCTGCCGAGGCTGGTCTTGGAGTCGATCAAGCGTCACGCCAACCGACTGTGGGCTGATACTGAAGGGGGACAAACTCACTGACTAATCGCTTGTCGGGATGCGACCTATCGGCAAACGCGATACCTGGCTGCACAGCGCAAATGGCCTGAAAAATCGAACAGTCATCGTTTGATTCACCCACTCGCGGGACTTGACGCCGCGATAGGAAGGCCGGAAGGTATTTACAAAATAAATACAAGAATCGAGACCGCCATGCGTTTTAACCACTTGGATCTCAACCTCCTGGTGGCGCTGGATGTGTTACTGGAAGAGCAGAACATCACCCGCGCCGCCGAACGCCTGCACATGACCCAATCCGCCACCAGCGGCGTACTGGGCAGGCTGCGGCTCTACTTCGAAGATGAACTGCTGGCGCAGGTCGGGCGCAAGATGCAGCCCACGCCCTATGCCCGTGAATTGGCAGCGCCCGTGCGCCAGGTGCTGCTGACGATCCAGTCCTCGATCACCGCCAAACCGGTGTTCGACCCCGCCACCAGCAAGCGCCATTTTCGCCTGATCACTTCGGACTATCTGATCAGCGTCCTGTTTGCCCGGGTGATCCAGAAGATCTCCCTGGAAGCCCCGCACATAACCTTCGAGCTGCTGGGCCCCGGCGACACGTCCACCGAAATGCTGATGCGCGGCGAGGCCGACATGATGATCGTGCCTGAGCGCTACCTCCTTGAAGGCCACCCATCGCAGTTGCTGTTCGAAGAAGAGCATGTATGCGTGGTGTGGGACGGCAACACCCAAGTGGGCGACAGCATCAGCCTCGATCAGTACATCGAGATGGGTCATGTCTCGGTGATTTTTGGCCGCAACCGGCAGTTAAGCGTCGAAGAATGGCTGATGAGCCAGTACGGTTTCACCCGTCGCATGGAAGTGGTGACCCATGACTTCAACACCCTGCCGCAGTTGATCGTCGGCACCCAACGCGTCGCTACCATGCTCCAGCGCATGGCCAGGCTCTACGCCAACTACCTGCCGCTGCGCATCCTGCAACCACCGGTGAAAATCCCGGTGATGCGGGAGTTCATGCTCTGGCACCGGACCATGGAGGGGGATCCGATGCACCGTTGGCTGCGGGCGAAAATCAGTCAGATCATCAACGAGCTGGAGCAGTAGTAGCGACCATTACTCGCAGGCGAGGTCAGGTACGAAAGTGCCCGACAGCCGCCTTGAGCTCGCCGCCAACCTGTTGCAAGTCGGCCGTTGAGACTTGCAGTTGCAGGCTTTCCCTGGCACTGCCCTCGGCCACTTCGCGCACCCGTGTCATGCTCTGGCTGACTTGCTCGGCCACCACACTCTGCTGCTCGGCCGCCGCGGCAATCTGCTGGTTCATCTGCTCGATGCGGGACACCGCCCGGGTAATCCGCGCCAGTGCCTGGGAGGCTTGTGCGGCAAGCACCACCGTTTCATCGCTCAGCACATGGCTGCCTTGCAAGCGCTCGGCGGCTTGTTGGGCAACACTGCTCAGACGAACGATCAACCCTTCGATTTCCGTGGTCGAGCGCTGTGTGCGTCGTGCCAGACCACGCACCTCATCGGCGACCACAGCGAAGCCACGACCATGCTCACCCGCCCGCGCGGCCTCGATGGCAGCGTTGAGCGCCAGCAGGTTGGTCTGCTCGGCCACCGCCTTGATGACATCGAGCACACCACCAATCGCCGCGCTCTCCACCAGCAAGGACCGCATGGCCCCGGCACAACCACTCATCTCCAACGCCAGGTGGTCTATCTTGCCACCCGCCTGACGCACCAGTTCATCGCCTTCACGCGCCTGTTGGTCGGCATGCGCCACCGCTTCGCTGGCTTGACCCGCGTTGCGCGCGACTTCCTGCGCTGTGGCGGCCATCTGTTGCATGGCGGTGGCGGCCAGCTCGGTTTCCTGACGTTGGTGTTCGACACCACGGCTGTTGCTCAAGGTCACTTCGGCCAAGCTGCCGGCCATGCCGTTAAGCGAGCCGACACCACGGTCGATGCGCCCGACCAATCCCCGCAGACTGCCCAGCATGCTGCCCACGGTGCCCAACAGTTGGCCCAACTCATCACGACGACCACTGTCTGACGGCGGATCACTCAGGTCCCCCGCCGCCACGCGCTGGACCAACTGCACAGCCTGGCGCAACGGTTGCACAATCAACTGGCGGATCAGCAGGCTGGCGCCAATGCCCAACGCGAGCGCCAGAACAGTGATCAAACCCAATTGGCGATCGGCATTGCGATTATCGTCCAGGACCGCCTGCCTTTGCTGCTCATCGGCCTGGGTCAGCAACTGACTTACCTGCTCGGTTTGCGCGTTCATGGCCGCGCTGCTTTGCGCGCTTTGCTGACGGCTGACGACGAACTCGAGGAAGGCCTTGCGATAGTCGCCCAAAGCCCTGCTCGCCTCCTGCAGCGACTCGCCTTGCTGCTCATCCAGGGCGAGCGCCTGCATGGCGGCCAGCAGGTCACTCATGCTCATTTCCCAATCGCTGCGGTAACGCTCCTCGCCATCGAGCGAGTAGTACAGCTCGCTGTCACGCAGTTTGGCGAGCTTGTCCCGCAATGCGGCCGTCTGCTCAAGCAACACCATCTGATCGCTGCTCGGTGGCGTCCCCTGCCCTAACCGAGTGTTAAGCGCATCCAGTTGATCGAGAAACAGCAGGGTAAAACTGTCGCCAGCCGTCTGCGCCAGTGCCTGCATGCGCAAGCGCGCCTCCCGAGCCCGACGCAACGAATCGGCATAGCCGAGAAACTGCTCCAGATATGTGCCAGCGGCCGTGCGCACTGCGCTATTGGCGCGCTCAGCATCGAGTTGCCGGTTCAGTGTGCCGATCGCCTCGCGGACCTGCTCCAGGCGCTGTGGAGCAAGGTCCAGGGCGAATGCTTTCTCGGCGATACGCGCGCGCAGGATCAGTGCTTGGATCGACGACTCCTGACGCGATTGTTCACCGCGCTGCTGCAACACACCCAGGGAACGAAAAGCAGTGACTGCCACCGCCAATGTCACCAGCAGCACCAGGCCAAAACCCAGCGACAGCTTGGCCCCCACCGATAGGTTGCCAAACACACGGCTCAGTACGGGCATGTCCAACTCCTCGCACGGTCGTGGAAAAACAGCCTGCCCTTGGCGACCAGGCTGATCGCTGTGCCGGGTTTGGACTCACTCATCTGCCGATACCTTATTCTTGTTGTTGTGCGCGCCCGGACTCCGACCAATAGCGCGGTGTAGCAGCAACTCTAATGAGTCGTACCTCGACGACACCAATCGCATCCCGCGTTATGAGCAATCGCAAAGTACGATGATAGGTATCCGGATTTGCGGCTTGAACAGTGAGTAGAAAACCCTTAGGCCACGGCGCACATACGCTCTATCAGCGTTCGCAATACCTCCCATCCCGACTCGCGATTGGCCAAAACATTGGCCTCCCCTTAGCCTGCTTCGAACCGTCGCCTGGCAATCCCCGCGCCAGACCTGGCCGCCTGCCATTGCTCGCACAAGGACAATAACAATCATGTTTCGCTACTTCCCGACCAACTACGTGTGGAATCTTTCCGTCGACCTGGCCATTGAAATGGGCGCCCGCATCGGCGAAATCGAAGAGATGTGCGCGCCGTTGCAAGAGGCCGCCAAACAACCAGACGCCGCCGGTAGCAAGGCCTTCCGTGAGACCTGGGCGAACATGGCCGACAAGCTGTGCGGCCTGGCTGAAGAAGACGAAAGTAAGGGGCGGATGTTGTCTGCCGGTGAAAAATACAACCGCGCCGCAACCTATTACCTGAGCTGCGAACGCCTGCAGGCCCACGGTGCCCCTGGCCGCACGGAGCTGTACCAGCGCTTTCTGCACACGTTCCAACGCGGTATCGAACTGGCACGAGAAAACTGCGAGCACGTTGAAATCCCTTACGAAGGCAAACACATTTCCGGCCTGCTGGTCCGTGCCGAGGGCGTCAGCGGCCGGGCGCCGATCCTGGTGCAGGTCAATGGTCTGGACTCCACCAAAGAAATGAAATACCGCGTCGGCCTGCCCGCCTGGCTGGCCAAACGGGGCGTGTCGTCGTTGATCATCGACCAACCGGGAACAGGCGAAGCACTGCGTCTGCATCACCTGACGGCGCGTTTTGACAGCGAACATTGGGCCAGCCGCGTGGTGGACTGGCTGGAAACCCGCGACGATGTCGACGCCAAACGCATTGGCCTGGAAGGTGTGTCACTGGGCGGCTATTACTGCCCGCGCGCTGTCGCCTTTGAGCCGCGCTTCGCTTGCGGCGTGGTGTGGGGTGCCAACCATGACTGGCGTGATGTACAGAAGCGTCGCCTGGAAAAGGAAGGCAGTTTTCCGGTGCCGCATTACTGGTCGCATGTGGCCTGGGTATGGGGCGCCAAAGACACCGATGAGTTCATGGCCATCGCCGAGAATGTTCATCTGGACGGCATCCTGGATCGCATCAAGGTGCCATTCCTGGTCACCCACGGTGAAAAGGATTCGCAGATTCCGCTGAAGTGGGCACACCGCACCTACGAGCAGTTGGTCAACAGTCCGAAGCTCGAGCTGAAAATCTTCACTGAACGTGAGGGCGGCGTGCAGCATTCGAGTTTCGATAACAGTATCAATGCTGGTCAGTACATTGCCGATTGGGTGGCTGAAGTGCTCGGTGGTCGTACTGCATGAGGTGGGTTGAACGCCCCGGCACGACTGTAATGCTGTTCACTTAGGAAAAACGGCGCTTCTTTTCAGAAATGGAAAGTGCCGTTTTTTTGTTTTTTTAGAAAGCACGGTGTTTAGTTGCTTTGGTGTGTATATCCGTTTTTTGCGTAACGGCGGCTTATGGCTCCGCTCTTACAGCGGGTCACTTTCGACTGGGCCGGCTTCCGGGCTTTTCGAAAGTGACCCGCCGTCAGGGCGGAACCCTAAGTGGCCGTTACCGCAGAAACGGATATACACACCACTATGAAGCGCGCCCATCGCATTGACGAGACCAACCGTCGATAGTTACTCATCTCACCCATCCCCAAGCATCTGCCACAACGACGCCCCCACCCCGGTAATGCTCTCCCCGGCAATCAACCCCGCCGCCGCGGTGATGGCGAAACGTTCCGTGAGGCTCGGCCAGCGACAGCTCACCAACCACGTCAGCACCGCACCAAGGGCCATCATCAGCGACACCGAGGCCGGCAAGACAAAAGCCAGGCCCAAGGCCGCCGTGCTTGGCAGGTAGCGGGCCCGATGCGCCGGCAGCAGGCTGTCGAGGATCCCCAACAACAAGCCGACCAGGCCGCCGATGAAAATCGCCCAGCGGATGCTCGCTGACAATGAATCCAGGCCCAGGGTCAGGGTTTGCGCCACGGCCTTCCAGGTAGCCACTGCCGGGGCCGGCCACTCTTCGGTGAGCAGCATGGTTTGCGGGTCCGGGATCAGGGCCAGGTAAGCCAACACCCCGACGATGCTACCGACGAAAATCCCCAGGGTCTGGGCGATCAACTGCTTGCGCGGCGTGGCACCGATCGCCCGGCCTACCTTGAAGTCGTTCATCAAGTCGGTGCACTGCCCGGCCGAACCACCGGCGGTGTTGGCGCTCATCAGGTTGATCGGCACCTGCCCCGGGGCGACGATGCCGAAACTCAACTGGGACAATTGGCCGATGGCCCCGATCGGCGGAATGCCCGTGGCGCCGACCACTCGGGCGGCCACCGCCGCCAGGCAGATCGCCAAGGGAATGGTCAACAAGGCCATCCACGGATTGATGCCGAACAACAGCACTTGCAGGCTCACCACCAGGATGATCGACAGTACGAAACCGACGGCAGGCCCAGGCTTGGGTATCGTCCAGATCGCCCCGCCGCCCGCCTTGGTGGACCGATGCAATGCCCACAAGCGAATCGCCAACGAGGCCAGGGTCGAGCAGACCATCAGGCTCACCCCCGGCCAGAGCAACCACTCCACCAACGCAGCGAACTGCGGACCGCTGCCGCCGTGCGGCAACCGCACCAAGCCTTGCGCCAGCAGCCACGGCGTCAACCCGCCCCACGCCAGCAAGGCACCGAGCAGCAGGGTCAGGCCCACGCGAATACCGATGATTCCGCCAAACCCCACTAACAACAGCGAAGGGTCAGCGGTAAACGTCAGGCGCTCCAGTTGGGCGCTCGGAGACCAGCGCGGGACGGTCCACATGAACGTGTCGACCGCCTTGACCAGCCCGGACAGCAACGCGGCGCTGAGCAGCACCTTCAAGCGCGTCGCGGCTTCGTGGCCGTGGTTGTAGATATGCAGCAGGGTTTCGAGGGTCGCCATGCCCTCGGGAAATTTCAGCGCCTTGTCATTGAGCAGTGAGGGGCGCAGGTACCAGGCAATCCAAATCCCCAGGAAACTCACCGAAAAAACCCAGGCCACCATGGGAATGGCGTCCAACTGCTGGCCGGTCAACAAAGTATAGGCCGGTATGGGCGCGACCAGCCCACCGGAAATGATCGACGCAGCGGCAGAGGCCACGGTCTGGTTGATGTTGCTTTCGTGCAGCGTCCAGGGCAGTCGCCCCACCGATCGACTCGCCAAGCCTTGCCAGATGCCATAACCAACCAGCAAGGCAATGATCGACATATTGAACGACCAACCGATCTTCAACCCGGCATAGACATTGGAAGGTGTCAACAGGATACCGAGGACGATTCCCGTACTGACCGCACGTGGACTGAGCTCGCGTTCGACGGCGGTGTTCAAGGGGAATGTGGACGAGGTTGGATGCATGCGAAGTCCTTGTCGGCACTGGGAGGGCAGCCGCCAGATTCAGACTGATCCCTTGTGGGAGCGAGCTTGCTCGCGATAGCGGTGGATCAGTTACAGAGATAGAGACTGACACTCCGCCATCGCGAGCAAGCTCGCTCCCACAGGACCACTTGAAACGGCAACTCAATAAGTGAACGCAGTATTGGCGCAAGGTTCACCTGACAGAGGCAAACCCTGGAGCGTGCTCATCCGAGTCGTCCATCCATGGGGCTGTGCGCGACTTATTTTTCCCCCTCGCAATTGACCATCCAGGCAATCCCGAAACGGTCTTCGAACATGGCAAAGCGTTCCGCCCAAAAGGTCTTCTCCAGGGGCATGTACACGCTGCCACCTGCACTCAAACCATTGAACAGCCGCTCGGCCTCCTCCACGCTGTCGACGTTGAGGGAAACCGACACGCCTTGCGGCTTGCGAAACGGTTGGCCCGGTGGGCAGTCGGAGGCCATCAGGCTGAAAGCGCCGACGGTCAGGCAGGTGTGCATGATCAGGTTGGGATCCTTGGGCATCCCGGTTTCCTCCGGGGCCTCGGCAAAAGACATGGAAAACAGATCGCCGCCCAGTACCTCCTTATACAAGGCGAAGGCCTGCTTGCAGTTACCGTTGAAGGTCAGGTAAGGAATGATTCTCATGGTGGGGTCTCCTGTAGTCGGTTTCACGATTGACCAGACATCTGCGCCCGCAAGCGTTCTTCCTGCTCGCGCAACTCGGGAGTAAAGGACTCACCGAACTCCTCGAGCTCGAAGATCTGGCGGATCTCGATTTCACTGTCGCTGACCATCGGGTTCGGGCAGCGCTTGACCCAGTCGATGGCCTCCTGCAATGACTGGACCTTGAAGATCCAGAAGCCGGCGATCAGCTCCTTGGTTTCAGCAAAGGGCCCGTCGATCACCGTCCGGTCCTTGCCGGAAAACTGCACGCGCACGCCCTCGATACTGGGGTGCAGACCTTCACCGGCGAGCATCACCCCGGCCTTGACCAGCTCTTCGTTGTAGGCACCCATGGCGGCCAGCAGTTCCGCGCTGGGCATTTCTCCGGCTTCCGATTCCGGGCTGGCTTTGACGATCACCATAAATCGCATGCTCTGATCTCCTGAGAGTGAATGGATTAGGCCGTCCGTGTGGCGGCTCTATGGGTTAATCGAATGGCATTGGCCGAAATCGACAGGCTGATGTGATTATTTTTTTCGATACGCCGTAGACCACGCCGCTGGCACACTCAATGGATCTGCCAACGTCACGGAGAGCAGGCCGAAGCGGCAGCATGACTATGCTTTTTGGAACAGACACGTAGCGGAGATCAGTCCCCATGACTTCGAATCTTGCCGATATCTATAACGACTACATAACCTGCCTGAATGCACAGGATTGGGAAAACCTGGGCCTTTTTGTGCACCAGGAAGTGGTTCACAACGCGAGACGATTAGGATTGCATGGCTATCAAGGCATGCTGGAAGCGAACTATCGGGACATTCCCGACTTGCGCTTTGAAGTCGAATTCCTGGTGATCGACCCACCCAAGTTGGCGGCTCGCCTGGGATTCAATTGCACGCCGGCTGGGGAGTTCCTGGGTCTTGCGGTTAATGGGACACGGATCGCCTTCACCGAAAACGTCTTCTATGCGTTCGAGGACGGCAGGATCCGCGAGGTCTGGTCGATTATCGACAAGCAAGCGATCGAAGCTCAGCTCCATTCAACGTAGCGGATGGATGAAATGTAATCCAAGAAGCAATGCGCTCGACATCCACAGTTCGACGCACCCCGAAGTGAAGAACCGGTCGATCCCATAGTCTGTGAGCCACCCTGGAGGAGATGGCGATGACACACACCCGCTTTTTTGGAAAAAACGTACTGGCCTGCACGTTCATCCTGGCGATTATCGGCTGGGGGATCGGCTTCTATGGCCCGCCGATTTACATGCAAGCCGTCATGGAGCGCACGGGTTGGCCGATCGCCCAGGTCTCGGCTGCCGTGACCTTGCACTTTCTCAGCGGCACGCTTGTCATCGCCAACCTGCCGCGCCTTTACGCGCGCTTCGGGATACCCGCCATCACTCTGCTGGGCAGCATCGTCCTGGGCATTGGCGTAAACATCTGGGCTCACGCCAACCAGTTATGGGTGCTGTATACCGGCGCCCTCTGCTCGGGTATCGGCTGGGTGACATTGGGTGCTGCGGCCGTTAACACCCTGATCGCGCCGTGGTACGTCAAGGAAAGACCCAAGGCCCTGGGCAAGGCCTACAACGGCGCCAGCCTGGGTGGGGTGATCTTTTCGCCGCTGTGGGTGTTGCTGATCGAGCGTTTCGGCTTTGCCATGGCGGCGCTGATGATCAGCATTGTCGCGGTGTTGCTCATAGGCGCCTTCGCTTTCCTGGTCTTCAACAAAACCCCACGAAGCCTGGGGCAACATCCCGACAATGCAGACCAACCGGAACCCGTGCCGATCAGCGCCAGCGCCACGCCGTGGACCGCAAAGCAGACCCTCAGGTCGGCAAGTTTCCGCACCCTGGCAGCCGGCATGTCCTTGGGGCTGTTTGCCCAGATCGGCTTGATCACGCACCTGTACTCGATCCTGGCGGGACGCATGGGGGCGCATGACGCCTCATTCGCCATGGGTCTGGCCACTGCCAGTGCGATGGGCGGGCGATACGTCGCCGCACGCTTGATGATCCAAGGCATGAACCGCCGACAACTGGCCTGCCTCGGTTATGTCATCCAGATGCTGGGCACGCTGATGCTTCTGGGCCTGGACCTTCACCCGACAGTGGCCTGGATAGCTGTGATATTGATCGGTTCAGGCATTGGCAACGCCACCTCCTTGCCGCCACTGATAGCCCAGACCGAGTTCAGCCGTGAACAAACCGCCAGGGTGATCGCCCTGATGGTCGCGATCAGCCAAGCCACCTACGCCTTCGCCCCGGCCTTTTTCGGCCTGGTGCGCTCGCTCTTCAGCGATCCGAATCAGGCCATCGTCGCCGTCGTGACAGCAGCGGTCGTCGTGCAGGGGCTCGCCATTTGGTCGTTCTATCGGGGCGTATCCGCTCGCCCCTTCAAGAAAGCCGCTTTCTGACCGGCTCCCCTTGGCCAGGCAGCACGCTGAACATCAGCCCTCCCGCGCATCAGGCAGGCGCAAGCGATCTACTTCGTCAAAGAGATTACAAAAGACATCCACCAGGAAAGGATCGAACTGGGTATCGGCTTGCTCGATGATGAAACGCCTGGAACGCTCGACATCCCAAGCCTGCTTATAGGCTCGAGGCATCCTTATGGCGTCATACACATCACATATCGCCACAATCCTTGCCGATAACGGGATCTCCTTGCCCCGCAATCCCTTTGGATAGCCGGTGCCATCCCAGCGTTCGTGATGCGCCAGGGCCACTTCCGCTGCCAGGTCCGTCAACGGAGAGCCCTCGGGGTCATGCAGGATTTCATACCCAATACGGGCATGCTCCTGCATGATCGCCCGCTCCTGCGGCGTCAACGCTCCAGGCTTTTGCAGAATGGCATCTGCAATGCCAATTTTTCCAACGTCGTGCATCGGTGCAGCCATCCTCATGAGGTCACACCATTGAGCGGGCATGCCGATTGCCTTGGCCAACAAAGCCGCGGACTCGCCAATACGGACAATATGCTGCCCCGTGTCGTCATCGCGATAGCTGGCTGCTCGACTCAAGCTGCTGCTGATCGCCCTGTAGCTGGAAGCCAGCTGGGCCGTGCGCAGTTCCACTTTGCGCTCAAGTTCAGCATTGACGTCGCGCAGGAGCTTGGCCGCCTGCGCCAGCTCCAGGCAATTACGCACCCTGAGCAGCACTTCAGGCAGATCAATGGGTTTGGAGATGAAGTCGTTGGCGCCCATTTCCAGTCCTTTGCGCCTGTTCTGCTGATCACTCAAGGCCGTCACGATGATGACCGGTGATTCCGTGCGGTCACGTGCATTGAGGCGATCAAGGATCTCAAAGCCGTCGGGTGCGGGCATGTCCAGGTCCAACAACAGCAGGTCCCAGGCGTTCGCAAGCAACCAGTCCAGTCCTTTGGCAGAGTCGCTGAATGTGGTGATGTTCTGCAGGCCCACGGCTCGCAAGCATGAATCCAGAAGCCGGAGATTGGTGGCCACGTCGTCGATAATGACGATCCTGCTTTGCGCATCTACTTTGGCAAACATACATCCGCCCTCCCCGTGGCGAGCGTCAATACCAGACTACGAATACTCTGCCTCTCCAATGGAGAAGAAACGATGGCCTGGCATTCAAGCTGGCCAACCGAAGCGTGATCGACGGCCGCACGGACCACGATGATCGACATGGCAGTCTTTGCGATACGCGTGCGCAAGCCGCTGAAAAAAGTGTTCAGCACCGGCACTGGGTCGGCAGTGGCGACGATCAATACGCTGACCGCCGTGGCATCAAGCACGAGACCCGCTTCGGGCAAGGTATCAACCCGTTCCAGCTCGAAGTCGCCGATTAACGCCTCTCGAACCACCTCAGCATCCTTGGGGTCGTTACTCACCAACAACACGCGTGGCAAGGCTATCGCCGACATTTTGGACTCGTTCCCCGGCACAGGAAACGCCGCCGAGCACAGGTCGATCCAGAAAGTCGTCCCGACTTCGACGTGGCTTTCAAAGCCCATGGTGCCGTGCATCAGGAGCGCCAGATCTCGGCACAACACCAAGCCAATGCCAGTCCCCTGGATGGACGAGTTCTCTTTACCCAAACGCTGGAAGGGTCTGAAAAGCTCGCCCTGCAAAGCCGGGGAAATCCCCATGCCGGTATCCGTCACATAAAGACGAAGCCTGGCTCCGCCCTCGACAACCAAGGCCCCCAGAGTGACGCCTCCACCGGGCCGGTTGTACTTGATTGCATTGGATAACAGATTGATCAGGACCTGCTTGAGGCGACGCTTATCCGCCCAGACATGCCATGTATCCAGGGGAGCATTGATGTGCAAGGTCTGGCCATGCGCCGAGACTTGCTGCTGGACCATGTCAGCGCAGTTGGATAACAGGCTTGCCACGTGTACGGGCTTGAGATCCAGCAGTGGCTTTTCAGCCTGCAAGCTGGAGAGATCCAGCAGATCGTCAACCAACTGCATGAGGTGTTCACTGGCCTTGATGATTTCCTGCAGGTTGGCCGTCTCTTCCAATGCCGGGGCAGGCGACTGCATGAGCCCCAACTGGGCAAACCCGTAGATCGCATTCAATGGCGTACGCAACTCATGGCTCATGCTGGAGATGAATTTGGACTTGGCAGTACTGGCGGCCTCTGCCTCCAGGGTTTTCTCCCGCAGATCCAACTGGGTCTGCTTGAGTGTCGTGATGTCGACACACGCCACGACCACGACACTGGAATCATCCAGCCGAGAGGGTTCCAGCGTACGGCCCCGGCAAAGGATCCAGATCAGCTTTCCATGCACGTCCCTGATCCGGAACTCCACTTCCGGCGCCACGCTTGCACTGCCCCTGGCCTCCTCCAGAAACTGGGTGAAGGTTTGCCGATCTTCAACGGGAATGTTCTCCAGCAATCTCGCCATCGGCACTTCATTGACGGCAAAGCCGAAGCGCTGGCTCAGGGCACCCTTGAGAATAAAACGCTGCCGTTTCGGGTAGTACTCCCAGAGCCCTTCGGCAAAACTCTCCATGACCAACTCCAGACGCTGCTGTGTGGAGCTGCGAATGAATTCGGCCTGGGCCAACTGCCTGCCCATCCCCAGTGCCTGGTCAGACATTGACCAAAGTTCGGTGATATCGGAAGGACTTGCCGCTGGTTGCCAGTTACCCCGGCCGATCTCTCGCATCATGCGTGAGACCCCTTGCACCGGCGTACTCAACTGGCGACTGAGGTCACGTGTACGCCACCACATGAAGGCAAAGAACAAGGCATAGAACACAACCAGCCCCGCGACCAACAGGTACCCCACTTCGCGGTAATGACTGGCAAGCAGATTGGTTTCCTGCATCGCCGCCGCTTCGTCCACTACCGCCAACAAGCGCCAGCCGGTGGTGGGGATCTCACTCCAGGCGACCAGGTGAGGCCGTCCATTCAACGTCAGCGCAACGATGCCCTCTGGATGGCCCGGCAAGCTCTTATTGAGACTGGCGAGGTCCCGATAACGAGCGAGGTTCAAATCCGGCGATTGCAAGCGCTCGTGATCAACAGGCTCTCCAGCGGGCTGGTTCTCAGCGGCTTGCAGGGAAAAATCACGTTGCCCTGCCTTGGGCACGGCCATGATATCGAGCTTATTGTTGACCAGCATCAGGTAGCCACCCCAAGGCATCTTCAACTGCTCTATTTGCTTCAAGATGCCATCGACCGTTACATCGACCCCGGCTACGCCCTCCAGGAAGTCGCCGCTGTAGACCGGCGCGATGGCAGACATCATCCATCCCTGGCCGGCGGGATCCAGGTAGACATCGGTCCAGACTACTTTTTTATCAGGATTATGTTTTGCATCGGCCAAGTAGTAGAAGTTGTATTGGGTGATGTCCATATCATGTGGGTACTGCTCGAGTGTATTGAACCAGGGATAAATCCGGTTATAGCTGTCCCACGTATTGAAATAGATGCTGGCAATCAGAGGATCCCCGTCCTTCAACTGCTTCATCATGAAGTCCTGATTCGCCAGCAGCGATATCTTGTAGAGGTCCTGCTTTTTCAACGGGGTGACATTCGAATAATACGAGGCGGACGCCCCGTCGTTTGCTGCGCTGTAACGGACACCATCGGCACTTACTGAAAGCGATGCCGCCACGGGAGGCTGGTTTTCGGTGAGTTCATGCTCAGTGGACTTGGCATAAAGACTGATCGCTTTGTGAACCTGCTCCAATTGTCCTTGCACCAACAGCGCATTCTGCTGAACCGATACCTGAATGTCTCGTGTTGCACTTTGATGCAGGTGCTCGATCTGGGAGTTTCGAATGGACTGGTTCGTGATGAAATAAGTGGTAATCAGCACGCCTTCCACCAGGACGAGCGGCAACAGGCTGGTACTGGCAAACGCCCGCCAGATCCATCTGCGCAAACTGACCCTCTTCTTTGAAGCTGCTTGCATAGGTACGCTCGTTGCGCTGGCCATACAATCGATATCACAGCGACATCAGTGTGGTCTCATACTTGATATCTGTCCAAGGTAACCCCCTTCCTTTCGTCCGTGGGCAAAACCCAGCAGGTATACCAAGCATCGATCAATACCCGTGGGCAGCCCTATGACCATAGTCGACCACTCGATTTAGCTCTCAAGACTTAAGCTATGCTCAAGAACAAGTTGCCAGAGGATGGGCGAATGGATTCAGCCATTGCGGTAGCAACACCGGACACGCAGGATGCGGACGACGTGGGCGTCTTGTTGCTGGATGCCCAGGGGGCGCTGCTCATCATGGATGACTGCGCCAGCGGATTGCTGGGGTTAACCGAGACCGCCGCTTCCCTGGTTCCCTTACCCTCCCTGTTTTCTCTCAAGCCGCAGACTTTTGAACAGCACATCACTAATGCTCGGCTTAAGGGTAGCTGGCATTTCCAGGGCATGTCGGCCGGTGGCGACACGCTGAGTGTGAAGCTCGACTACAAAGCGCAACAATCCACGTACCTGGTAAAAATCCACCGCGCCGAACACATCCACCTTGCCGAGCAGGATTATCGCCTGGCGTTCGACTCCGCCGGTACGGGCCTGGCCCTGCTGCGAATGAGCGGGGAATGGATCGCGGCCAATCGAATGTTGTGCCAGATGTTTGGCTACACCGAAGAAGAACTTCGCGCGACGTCTTTCCAGCGGCTGACACATCCGGACGATACCGATGTCAGCAAGGACGAATTAAACAGGCTCATCCAGGGGCAGCGCACCAGCCTCACACTGGAAAAACGCTACATTCGTAAAGACGGCAGCACACTGTGGGCACGATTAACGGTAGGTATCGCCCGAACCCCCGATGCAAAGGCGCTTTACTTTGTGTCGCAGCTTGAAGACATCAGTGAACATCTTGCCCTGCGCCAGGCCTTGTTCGATAACGAAAAAAAGTACCTGTCACTGGCCAAGAACTCACAAAACATCATCCTTCGCTACAACCGGCTGGGACAACAAATCTATGCCAACCCCGAGCTTGAACGCGCTCGTGGCTTTCCCAACACTCACATCACTGAACGCACCTCGACACCCGATCAGCTCGACGAGTACTTTCGCACGCAAGTAAAACTCACGTTATCAACCGGCGCAGCAAACACGTTCCTGCTGGAAAGCAAGGACCCGTATTCAGGTCGTTCCGTGGATTTCCTGTGCAACCTGACGCCGGAGCATGACGAAACAGGCGAGCTTTGCGGAGCGCTTGTCACGGCCCAGGATATCAGTGCGTTGCGCCGCCAGGAGCGCGCCGAAAATGCGCGCTCTGCCATTTTCCAGAAGATGGTCACTAACGACACGCTGCTTGAGGTGCTGCCGCTGCTCAGCGCCTACCTGGAAATCCTGACACCCGAGTTTCGCAACGCCATGGCTTTCAAGGCCGTACCCGGCGACGATTCCCTTCGCGCGCCCTCGACGAACACATCCTTGATTGAAACCTGCCTGGCCGAAGACCTTGGCCGACATCCCGGGCTGTTCGAGCACCCTCGCTTCATACGTGATTTAAGGCGCGATGCCTCTGACCTTGCTTTCAGCCAGCCCGCCTTGCAGGCAGGCTACCGGGGTTGCTGGGTAGAACCGGTGATCAATAAGACCGGCGTCACGCTAGGCGTCATCCTGTTGTTCGTCGGCGGTGAAACCCAGCTGAGCGAGCAGGACCGCAAGCATGCGCAAATGGCCAGTCATATCGGCGCCATCGCCTGGGAGCGCTGCTCAGCCCACAGCCACCTGGCCCAAAGCGAACGTCGCTACCGCGAAGTCTTCGATCATTCGCAAGACATGCTTTGCCTGCTCGCCGTGGATGCCGACCAGCAACTCAGTTGCCTGGAGGCCAATCCAAAGCTGTGCGAGATGCTCGCCAAGAGTCATTCGGACATGATCGGCCAACCGTTGGGCCAATGCCTGGAAAAAGAAGCCGCAAGTATTGTCGAGGCTATCTGCCTGCACTGCATCGCCGTGGGTGCTCCCATCGAGCTGGATGCGCATCTGCCTTGCAGTCAACGCTCGATCGTTGTCCACTTCAACCTGGTGCCCGTAGCCGATTCAAATGGGCGCTTGCATCGCCTGGTCTGCATTGCTCGCAACATCACCGATATCCGGGAAGCCCGGCGCAACGAATTGGCCCGGCAGCAGGAACTCGGCACATTGGTTGAAAACTCTCCTGATGGCATTGCACGACTGAGTCGCACAGGAGAACTGTTGTTCATCAATCCGGCATTGGAAATCTGGTTGGATCGTCCGCAGATCGACTTGCTGCACAAGGACCTGCTCGAGATCCTGCCGAAAAACCTGCAGAGCCAACTATTCCGTGCAGCCGTCATCGAAGCTGTGGAAAAGGGCCAGCCCCTGGAGCATGAGTATGTGCTCACCGAGCAGCATCGACTGCAACGCGTGTATCACATCAGTCTCGTTCCCGAGCAGGACATCCAGGGAAAAATTGCCACCGTGCTGGCTGTCGTTCGCGATATATCACAGCTGCGCCTAGCCGAACTGCGCCTGGCATCGCTCAACAAGCAATTGCGCCAATTGATGTCCAGTCGGGAAAGTGCGCGGGAAGAGGAACGCAAGCTGATCGCCCAGGAGATCCACGATGAACTCGGGCAACATCTGACCGCAATCCGCATGGGCACGTCGCTGCTGCGCTTCCAGTACGGCGAGCAACTGCCCCAGCTCAGTGAACAAGTCGCACGCCTGCTGCAACTGATCGACCAGACGGTGCAAGTGGTCAGGGATATTTCCACCAGCCTGCGCCCTTCCATCCTCAACATGGGTATCGCCGCGTCACTGGAATGGCTGACCGACACGTTCAAGCAGCAATGGGGCATCGACTGCAACCTGCAGATTCATCCGCCGCAAATCCGTCTGGACGATGCCAGTGCAACCGCTGCATTTCGAATCGCCCAGGAGTCGCTGACCAACATTGCCCGGCACGCCGAAGCCACCCGGATCAACATCACGTTTGAGCAAGGCGACAATGGCTGGTCGCTGGAAATCACCGACAACGGCAAAGGCTTTGAGCAACGTGAACAATCGTCCAGGACCCTCGGCTTGCTGGGCATGCGCGAACGGGGCCTGACTTTGGGAGGGACCACCACCATATCCAGCAGCATCGGCAGCGGTACTACCGTTCAACTGCGCGTACCTGTTTCAAGGAGTCACGACTCATGATCCGTTTAATGGTGGCCGACGATCACACGATCATGCGCGAAGGCCTCAAGCAGTTGTTCGCGCTGGTCAAGGATTTTTCCGTGGTGGCGGAAGCGGAAAATGGTGTCCAGGTCCTGGAGTTGCTGCGCCACACAGACGTAGACGTGCTACTGCTCGACATGACCATGCCCGGTTCAAGTGGCGAAGATTTGATTGGCCGTATCCACGCCCATTACCCCAAGCTGCCGATGCTCATCTTGAGCATGCACAATGAAGCCCATATAGCCCAACGTGCGCTACGCGCCGGCGCCTCAGGCTACATGACCAAGGACCGCGACCCGGAAGCGCTGCTGGCAGCGATCCGCAAGGTGAGCACCGGGGCGCGCTACCTGGATCCACAACTGGCCGAGCAGATCGCACTCCAGAGCAGCGGTGTAACGCCCGAAAACGCTGCGCAGAGCCTGACCTCACGTGAATTCCAGATCCTGCGCATGCTGGCTCAAGGGCTGAGCGTCAACCAGATTGCCGAACAACTGGTGATCAGCAATAAAACCGTCAGCACCCACAAGACACGGCTGATGGAGAAGATGTGCTTTGCCACCAGCACAGACCTGGTGCGCTACGCCTTGAATGAAGGACTGGTCTGAAACGACGGCACGATCTCAGGGCTGATGTCCGCGAACGCCAAGGATGGCCGAAGCAATCTGCTCCAATGGCAACTCGCGCTCGACCGCTCCCAGCTTGAAGGCCTCCCGTGGCATTCCATACACCACACAAGAGTCTTCATCCTGCCCCAGGGTCCTGGCGCCGGCATCGCGCATTTCCTTGAGGCCACGAGCACCATCATCTCCCATGCCCGTCATGATGATTCCAAGGGCATTGCTGCCGGCGCTACGAGCGACCGAACGGAACAGGACATCCACCGAGGGTCGATGCCGACTGACCGCAGGCCCCTGCACGATATCCACCTGATACTGGGCACCGCTGCGCTTGACCAGCATATGGGTGCCACCCGGTGCGATCAGCGCACGCCCGGGGATGATTCGATCGCCCTGTACAGCCTCCCGGACCTCGATCTCGCAAACGTGATTGAGGCGCTCGGCGAATGCGGCGGTAAATTTCTCTGGCATGTGCTGCACCACGACAATGCCCGGACATACCCGCGGCAACCCTTGGAGTACCTGTTCCAGAGCCTGCGTGCCCCCGGTGGAAGTGCCAATGGCAACGATGCTTTCAGTCGTGCGGGCCATGGCCACCAACGAAGGGGGCAAGATCGAGTCGGCATTGAGCCGGGGCGGCACGTCAACAGGCACCCGGGCGCCCGCTACGCGCCGCATGTTGGCCTTTGCTGCGGCCCTGACGGCCTGGATCAGATCGTCTGCGCTTTCAGTCAGGAACTGTCGAAGGTTGGACTGCGGCTTGGTGACGATGCTGACGGCACCTGCCGCCAGTGCCTGCAAGGTGGTCTTGGCGCCCTTCTCGGTCAGCGTCGAACAGATCACCACCGGCGTAGGCTTTTGCGCCATCAGTTTTTTCAGGAAGGTAATGCCGTCCATCCGTGGCATCTCGACGTCCAGTACGATGACGTCAGGCCATTGCCTACTCATCTTCTCCATGGCATACACCGGGTCGACGGCAACGTCGATAACCTGGATACCGCTGGCCTGGTTCAGGGCCGCACTTAGCACCTGGCGCACCACCGCCGAATCATCAACGATCAACACCTTGATATCCGTCATCTGGCATTACTCTTGGGCGATTCGAATACTTTGCGCACGGAATCGGCATGATTGAGTTGAAGGCGTCCGGTGCCCACATCGAACACCAGGTGGCGATGCCCCCGGCCACCTACGTGATAAACCTGGCATTGCAACCCATGGGCCTGGATCAGGCTTCTGGCGGCATTGACGTTCTGTTGGCCAATCCCGATACCGTTGCACCGTTTGATCCCGGGAAACATGTCAGCCCCGCCAAAAAGGCTCACCTCGAACTGTTCGGGCCGAGCCCCCGCGCGATGAATGCACTCCAACAGCAGCGCCAACGCATCGGCTGCGTAACGACCGTTCAGGTTGCCCGCGCCTTGCGACCGTTGCCGCGGCAGCATGTAATGACACATGCCGCCGAACAAGCGTTGCGGATGCCAAAACACCAGTGCGACACAGGACCCCAGGACGGTACACAAGCGCATTTGGTGCCCTCCAAACACCACGTCTCCGGGTTGCAGGAAATATTCGATCACCCGAGCCATCTCAAGCGTCCGGTTTGCGGTAGATAGACGGTTTGACCAACTGCAATTCATCGCTGATGCCATTCAGGCTTTCTGAATGACTCACGATGAAGTAGCCGCCTGGCCGCAGGTGTTTGCTCAAGCGTCTCACCACCTCAGACTTGGTCTGGTTATCGAAATAGATCATCACATTGCGCAGGAAGATCACGTCGAACTGCCCCACCGAAGGCAGTGCATTATTCAAGTTGATCGAAGTGAACGTGATACGTGACGCCAACGCGCGATCAACCATGAAAACCCCGTTGTTGCTGCCCACGCCCCTCAGGCAGTACCTGTTCAGCAGCGCCTCGGGAATGCCGCGGATACCGTCCAGTGGGTAGCGTCCGCCCTGGGCTTTTTCCAGCACCCGGCTGCTGATATCGGAAGCGAGGATCTCCCATGGCCGGGTGCCCAGGCTGTCGGCCAGCACCATGGCCAGGGTGTAGGGTTCTTCTCCCGTGGAACAGGCCCCACTCCAGATGCGCACCGGGCCATTGCCACGCAGCTCGGGGAGAATCACATGGCGCAGAAACTCAAAATGCCTGGGTTCGCGGAAAAAGTAGGTTTCGTTGGTGGTCAGCAAGTCCACCGCCATTTGCAACTCGCTCCGATCCTTCATCAACAAGCGATAATAGCTGCCGTAGGTGGTCAAGTTGAAAAACTGCAAGCGCTTGGCCAGGCGGCCACTGACCAGCTGTTTCTTGGCAACGGATAAGCTGATCCCGGCGATTTCGTGAATCATTGCCCGAAACTGCTGGAACTCGTTGTCGGAGAGCACGACATTCATGGTCTCGGCCCGTCAGCGTTGACGTTCGAAGGGAGCAGCGCCGACCAGTCCTCGCTACTGAGCATGTGCTCGATGTCCAGCAACAAGACGAAACGATCACTGAGCTTGCCGACCCCCACCACAAATGCAGGGCTAAGGCGCCCCTGGAGTGCCGGAGCCGGTTCGATCTGCTCGGCCGGTATCTCCAGCACTTCGCTGACTGCGTCCACGATGATACCCACCAGGCCTGCGCCGCCGCTGCCGTGGACCTCCAGCATGACGATGCAGGTGTGTGGGTTTTCCAAAGTCTGGGCGCCGCCAAAACATAGCCCGAGGTCCAGCACGGGAATGGCCGCTCCGCGCAGATTGGTGATGCCGCGAACCTTCGGCGGCGCCATCGGCAACGGCGTAATCGGACCGTACTCGACAATTTCCCGTACACACAGGGTGCCTATCGCGAACATCTCCTGGCCTACGCTGAAGGTCAGGTACTGTGGCGCTGCCGTCCCTGGGGCCGGCAAGCGCGAGGCAGATATGGACATGGTTCATTCCTCGGGATCCACCGTAGACGGCAGCATCCATCTCAAGACAACGTAGGCATGCCTGAGCGCTACCACTCAGTGCAACTGGCTGGCGATCTCACTGACACACAGCACCTGGTCGATCTGAAGCACAGTCAGGAACGCACCCCGCACCTTGACCATCCCTCGAATGAAGTCTTCACGGATCCGGTTTCCGATCGCCGGAGCGGCCTTGATGTCGGCCAACTCGATTTCGATCACCTCGCTCACCGAGTCGACTACGATACCCAGCACTTGCGGCTCGCCTTCCTGAACCAGTTCCAGGATAACGATGCAGGTCCTGCTGCCTTGCTGCGTGGCGCCCCTGCTAAAGCGCGCCTGCAGATCGATCACCGGCACCACCGAACCGCGCAGATTGATCACTCCGCGGATAAAATCCGGCATCATCGGTACGCTTGTAACCTGGCCGTACTCGATGATTTCTCGCACGCACAAGGTATCGATCGCATAAAGCTCCCTGGCGGATACGAACGTCAGGAATTGCAGGAATTCGCTGTCACACGGACTCTGCGGTGCGCGCTCGAAATGGCTCAAGACTGCAGGTTCCATGGCTCAACTCCCGAAGCGAATGAAACCGCCTTCCTGGGCATGCTCACTGCTTTGCATGCCGCCCAGACTGGAAGATGCGGCCCGTGGTACGGCAGAAACCGCAACCCGACCATGCAGGGTGAAAAAGCCCATCAACTCTTGCAACTGCTCGGCCTGGCTACTCATTTCCTCGGCGGTAGCAGCCAACTCTTCGGACGCCGAGGCGTTTTGCTGAGTGATCTGGCTCATCTGCGACATGGCGGTATTGATCTGCTCCGAGCCGATGGACTGCTCTTCAGATGCAGCGGCAATCTCCTGGACCAAATCAGAGGTCTTGGTAATCGAGGGTACGATTTCATCAAGCAGGTTGCCGGCCCGCTCAGCCAGGGCAACACTGTTCTTGGCCACTTGGCCGATTTCCTGCGCCGCGACCTGGCTGCGTTCGGCGAGCTTGCGCACCTCAGCGGCGACGACTGCGAAACCTTTGCCGTGCTCACCGGCACGGGCAGCTTCGATGGCCGCGTTGAGCGCCAGCAGATTCGTCTGGTAGGCAATCGAGTCGACGATCCCTATTTTCTCGGCGATGGTTTTCATGGCCGAGACGGTGTCCTTGACGGCCTGTCCACCTTCACTCGCTTCCTTGCTCGCCTTGCCGGCCATGCCATCGGTCACTTTGGCATTCTCGGTGTTCTGGGAAATCGACGCCGACATCTGTTCCATCGACGCCGATGTCTCTTCAACCGACGCTGCCTGTACCGAAGCCGACTGGCTGATACTCTGGGCCGTGGCGGAAATTTCTTCCGAGGCACTGGACAGCGAATCGGCGGAACTGCGCACCTCGCCAATGATCTGCGAAAGCTTGCTCACCGTTTCGTTGACCGCATTCTTCAGGTCTTGCAGGCTGCCCTGGTAATCACCTTTGACGGTGCGGGTCAGGTCACCACTGGACAGGGCCACCATGACCGCCATCGCCTCGTTGAGAGGGGCAACGATAGAGTCCAGGGTGCTGTTGATCCCCGCCACGATGCGGCGGAAGTCACCTTGATGGCGGGTGCTGTCCGCACGGGTATCGAGCTTGCCGATCATGGCATTCTCGCTCAGCATCTGGGTGTCTTCGATCAGCGCCTGGACGTTGCTGCGCAACTGTTCGATGTTGTCGTTGATGAAAGCTTTTTTGCCGGGGAAACGGGCCAGGGGTGCCGACAGGTCACCTTCGCCGAAGGAACGTATGCAAGCCATGGCCTGTTTTTTCACGCTGATGTGGCCATTGACCATGTCGTTGATGCCCTGGGCAATCTGACGGTATGAGCCTTGGAATCGCTGTACGTCGATCTGCACATCAATGTCGCCTTTCTCGTGCTCGTCCGACATGTGACGCATCTCTTCGATCAACGCCGTAATGGTGCTGCGAAGATGCTCGATGGTGACGTTAATAAAGGCTTTCTTGCCGGGGAACGCTTGCAGGGATGCCTGCAGATCGCCTTCGCTGATTGACTTGATACAGGCCATGGCTTGCTTCTTGACGCTGATATGGCCACTGACCATATCGTTGATGCCTTGGGCCATCAGCCCATAGCTGCCAGCAAAACGTGCCGCATCGATCTGTACGTCGATGTCGCCTTTGTCATGCTCTGCGGACATGTGATTCATTTCGCCGATCAGTTGATTCAAGGTCCCGCCCAGCCGGTCCATGGAGCCCATCAGCCCGGTACGTTCAGGGCCATTGTTGCTGCCCTGTACATCCAGTTGCCCGGCCACCAACCGCTCGGCCAGCAGCCGAAGATCATCGGGCTCGCCACCCAATGTGTGGAGCAGCCGGCGTACCAGGAAGAAACCGATCAAGCAGATGACCAGCAAGGTGGCGCCGCCAACCAAGGCGATGCTGTAGATCGCCGTCTGTTCGGTCGATGCCGCGATCACCGCATTTTTACGCCCCAGGTCCAGGTTGTACTGACGGATATCGCTCAAGGCGGAAGTGACCTTTTCGCGCGTCACCTCCAGGTCGAGCAATAAACTACGGGCTTCAGGGGCGGCATTCTTGAAGGCGTTATCGAAACGTTCCATGCCTCGGTTGTATTCATTGACCGTGCTGCGCAAGGCGCTGAGCAGCGTCGCATCATGATCATCGGAGACGAACTCTTTCTGGTAGCGATCCAGCGCCTGGATCACCGTATCCTTGTCGCTTTGCAGGGGACTACCGGCCGGTCCGGACAGACTCTGCCATTGCCGGCTGCGGCTATCCGCCAGGGCCAGGGCCACTTGATCCAGCAACTGCAGGCTGGGCACTGTATTGACTTGTGCATAGCTGGCAGTGGTCCTGACCCCACCCATCAGATAAAGACTGAGACTGACCAGGATCAGGATGCCCAACACAGCTGAGGCGACCAGCAGCGAGATATTTTTTTTGACGGTCATGATGCTGTACTCCAGGGAGAACGATTAAGTCAATTCAGGGCTGAGGGTCGCACCGTGCTTCTGTCGGCTAGGGACCTGCCCGAGTAGTTTTGGAATATCCAGGATCAACGCTACTGCTCCGTTCCCCAGGATGGTGAAGCCGCCCAGTCCATGAGCTGTACCGAAAATCTTGCCCAACGGCTTGATCACTGTCTGGAACTCACCGAGCAATTGATCGACGACCAGGCCCACCCGCATCCCTGCGTAATGCACGACCACGATGTTTTCACGGCCATGGTTAGGCTCATCGATGGCGAACATCTCGCGCAGGCGCAGGACTGGGAGTACCGAGCCCCGCAGGTCCAGGAAGTCCTGATCGCTGCAGTCGTCGGTCGATAGCTCGATGCACTCCTCAACCACGTCCAGAGGCAAGACATAAGAGGCATTGCCCACCCCGATCAGAAAGCCATCGATGATGGCCAGGGTCAGCGGCAGGCGGATACGCACCGTGGTGCCCACCCCTTCCTCGCTTTCCAGGTTGACCGAGCCTCGCAGGGCGACGATGTTTCGTTTGACGACGTCCATTCCCACGCCGCGCCCGGACAGGTTGCTGACCTGATCGGCAGTGGAGAAGCCTGGCTCGAAAATCAGATTGAGAATGTCGCCGTCGGCCAGCTGTTGCCCTTCGGCAACCAGGCCGCGTTCAATCGCCTTGGCAAGGATGCGTTGCTTGTTCAGGCCACCCCCGTCGTCACTGACTTCAATGACGATGCTGTTGGCCTCGTGATAGGCATTGAGGCGAACGGTGCCCTGTTCAGGCTTGCCGCGCTCGCGGCGCAGTTGGGAGGGTTCGATGCCGTGGTCCATGGCGTTGCGCACCAGGTGGGTCAGGGGATCGCCGATGCGTTCGACCACGGTCTTGTCCAGCTCGGTCTCGGCGCCGAGCACCTGCAAGGCGATGTCCTTGCCCAGTTCCTTGGAGACATCGCGCACCACCCGCTGGAAGCGGTTGAATGTGCCGCCGATCTGCACCATTCGCAGGGTCAGGGCGCAGTCGCGCACCTCCTCTACAAGACGCGAGAGCGAGCTTGTCGCTTCAATCAGCTCGCTGATGCCGCTTTGGATCGCCCCCAGATTGGCACCAGCACCGGCGATGATCAGTTCGCCCACCAGGTTGATCAATTGATCCAGTTTTCCGGCGTCGACACGAATCAGATTACCTTCGGCCGGACGGGCCTCTTTTGCTCCCCGGTTCTTGGTGACATCATCGCGAGCCGCCTGGTCTGGTACCACGGCGGACACCGCGACAGTCGTCGATTCATCTGAAGACGGGCTCGCCTGCCAACCGTCACGTGGCACGGAACCACAGGCGATAAAGGCTTCGACCATGGCATCGGGCTCCGCATCGAGACGGCCGATCAACGCCCGGAAGCCTGCCAGGTCGCCGTTGCACGGCAACACGCAGATCTGGCTGCCCTCACGAACGAAGTCGAACGCACCTTCAATGGTGGCCTGCTCGGCATCACTGACAAACCCCAGCTCAAACCCCAGGTAACAGGTTTCCGGATCCATCGTCGAAATATCCGGCATGCCATCGGTGATGCACACGACCGTGCTGATCTGGCCGAAACTGTTGAGGTAACGCAGCAACGACAGCGGGTCCATACCGTTGCGCAGGACGTCGGGACACAGGCGCAGGGACAAGTGCCAGCGGGCGGCACAAGTCGATTGCAGCGGCTCGCTCATTGCCAGGGACGGCGCCGATTCGTGACGGTGCTCAAGGTAGCCGTTAAGACGCTCGACCAACGCCGCGCCCTGCCGCTCATGCTCTGCGGTCATGCCTTGCAGGTCACCGTGGCTGGCAAGCAATTCAATCAGCGTGCACAAGTGGTCCCGCACTTCCAGGAACAGGGCACTCAGCGATTCGTCGACCCGCAGTTCATGTCCACGGACCCGATCCAGCACGCTTTCTGCCACATGGGTAAAGGCAACGATCGGCGTGAAGCCAAACAGGCCGGCAGAACCTTTGATGGTATGGGCGACGCGAAACAAGGCGTTGATTGTGTCGACATCATCCGGCGCCTGTTCGATCTGCAGCAACGCCTCTTCCATCAGGAGCAGAAGCTCCTGGCTTTCGGCGATGAACGTTCGTAGCACGTCGTCCAGATTCATGGGCGAACTCATGGCTTCAACCTCTCTGCTGAAGGGACGGAGCCGACTGGTCGAAAAAGCTGTGCAACCCACTCATGTCCAGTGCATCAAGCACCGCCGTACTGGGGTTGCTCAGCAGCAGGTTGGAGCCATGGCGCAGCGACTCCTGTTTGATCAGCACCAACAGCTGGAGCCCGGCGGTATCCATTTCGTCCACGCCGCCCAGATCCATTTCGACTTCCTGAGCCAACGGAAACAGCTCCAGCAACAGGTCTTTGCGTTCAGCGGCGGTGTAAATGGTCAGTGGCCCTTCGAGAACCAGAATCCGACGCAGACAAGCCGTGGTATTTGTCATGACAACCTCCTTTCCAGGGACTCTGGGCGGCGCTACGGCATGATCAGTTTGGAGACGGCACCCAGCATCTGGGCCGGCTGGAAGGGCTTGACCATCCAGGCCTTGGCACCGACGGCCTGGCCCTGTTGCTTCATGGCCTCTCCGGTTTCGGTGGTCAGCATGATCACGGGCGTGAACTTGTAGGCCGGCAGTTGTTTAGCTGCCTTGATGAAGCTGAGGCCGTCCATGTTCGGCATGTTCACGTCACTTACAATCAAGTGGATCTTGCGTCCGTCGAGCTTGGTCAGGGCGTCACGACCGTCAACACCTTCGATGACCTCGTATCCGGCGCCCTTCAAGGTGATGCTCACCACTTGGCGAATGGAGGCAGAGTCATCGACAATCAGGATGGTTTTGCTCATGGGGAAACTCCCTAGAAAAAAGTGATCTCGGATGAAGTGCTGCTCACCACAGGCTTACCGTGATGGATCGCATGCTGTTCAGGCATGGTGTAGGTGCTCGCCAATTGCTCAAGCCAGGCATCCGCGATGATTGGGGCCGGTGTGCCGCCGGCGAGCGCGAATTGCTGGCGTTCGACGATATGCCCATGCAGCTTGCCAAGGTCGTTGTTGACCAGGGAAAGCATCTGGCCGACTCGATCCTGGAACTGCAGGGCGACCAGTACCCCCGATATCTCGGTGGCAACGTTTTCGCTCTGCTGCTGAAGACTGCTGCTGGTATCGACAATGGCCTGGGCGTTGTGCCGGAAGTGCTCGATCACCTGGAACACCAGTTGCTCCGAATGAGCCAGGGTTTGCGAATCCTGCTGCGCCTGGTGCTGAGACAGCTCGACGGTGCGAGAGATGGCAGCGTTGACGGCATTGACCGTTTCGCTGATTTTCTGCCCCGTCTCCCCGGATAGACTGGACAGCTTGCGCACTTCATCCGCCACTACCGCGAAGCCGCGTCCGGCATCCCCTGCCCGCGCCGCTTCAATCGCGGCGTTGAGTGCCAACAGATTGGTCTGCTGGGCAATATCACCGACGAACTTGGCCATCTCCTGCAATTGAGAGGTGAAGTCGGAAAGAAGCAATACCTCCTTGAGTTGCGACTCCTTGCGCAACAGCGCATCGCGAAGGGCAACCATGATCGAGTCCAGGTCCCGCTGGCCGACCTCAAGAATTTCCAGCAACCGTGTACCCGAGCTCTGGCTCGCCCCTTGGGAAGCAGAAGCACTGATGTCTCCCGACAGCGTCGCGAAGCGGTTACTCAGCTTGAGGATCGACTCCTCGCTGAGGATGCGCGCTGCATCGATCTGCTGGCTCCAGATCGGCAGTACCTGTGCGCATACCTCGCCCAATCCTTCATCCGGCGAAGCGGTCAGCGGAAGGTGAAGTGGCTGATCATCGCCTTGCTGTGCGTGCTGCCGACTGCTCAATAAACGCCGGCTCCACACACCCATCAGCAACGCGCCAAGCAAGACCAGCGCGCAACTGGCTGCACTGCGCAGACTGAAGTCCGTGCTGACCAGAATCGCGACACAACCGAAAACTCCCGTCAGTCCCGCGGGCAGCATCAAGATCAGGGGGGAGGAAATTACCTGTCCTTTCACCTTCATCTCTCCAGTTCAGTGCGGATCCGACGGGACCCCGCGCAAGACATCCACGATTGGGATGCCCGGTTTTTGTTGGCCTGGAGAAATAATGGCCAAGTGATGGCCGTGAAACTATCGGAGCATCCTGATTTACACCTAAGGATTGCGGTTGGTGCGGTAGGAGAATTCCTACCCGACAGTGACAGGCCCCCAAAACGACAGCAAAAAAAACCAGCGACAGGCGCTGGTAAAAAAACTCGAACTCGCAGGCGTCATCCGAATCGCGACTCGCTGCCCTGCCCCGTGCCCACCCAGAGCGCTTCAAGGCTCTTGAAGCCCCAGGTCCTCTCCGACTCAATGCTGACGATGCTGTCCTGCCCACAGGCCAGATCAATAGATTCGGGAGGCAGCGGCGTACGACTCGCCGCCGAGTAGAAAACCTTCACCCTGGGCGTGAGCAAATAATCGGCGTGTTGCTCCATTACCACCGCCAACCTGCCACTTTGAAGGCGTACCAAAGCACCAACCGGATAGATACCAATGCATTTGACGAAGGCGTGAAACACTTTCTGATCGAAATGCCCGTTCCATCCCGCCATTTTACGAATCGATTCAGCGGGGCCCCAGCGATCCCGATAAGGACGGTCAGACGTCACGGCGTCATACACATCACAGACAGCGGCCATGCGCGCGAATAGACTGATCTGGGTGCCACATAACTTATGGGGATAGCCACTGCCGTCGACCTTCTCATGGTGATGCAGGCAAACGTCCTGCACCCGGGAAGTGAAATGTCTGCTGTCCGCCAGCAGCCTGGCACCCGCCTCGGGATGTGTGCGCATCGTCATGTGTTCGGTGTCATTCAAGGGCAATGGTTTCGCCAGGATGGCGGTGGGTATCACCATCTTGCCCACGTCATGCAGCAAGCCCGCCAGCCCGGCTTCTTGTACCAGTTGCGGCGGTAAATCCAGCTGACGTGCCAAACCAATCATCAACCCACAGACCGCTACGGAATGCATGTAGGTATATTCATCGGCAGTCTTGAGACGCACCAGGCTGAGCAGTGCATCAGGATGACGTAACAGCGAGTCGGAGATTTCACCAACCATGTCCGTGACTTGATTCAGTTGAACGATCCGTCCCATGCGCAAGTCGCCGAACATCTCCATGACCGCCGCCTTGGAACTGGAGCAAAGGTTGACCGCCCTCAACAACTCTTCGCTCATTGCCACCCTCGGACGCGGCCTGGGTACTTCGGTGCATGATCGGGTCGACAAGCGTGGGGGCTGCTGAGCCTGCACAGTGTTTTCATCAGGCGCAGAGGCTTGCACGTCCGCCCCCTTGGACAGGTCGATCCACGCACCAACAATGTCCGAGGCAAGGACTTTCTCCAGCACCTCCTCATTCTGAATCAGGAAGCTTTTGTTCCAGAATGGACGCTCTACACAGGAACCGGAGAGTTCCTGGACATACATTCCTACGCAAAGATCGGTTACACCGATATGCCTCAACACGACACAGATCCTCCTCTGTCCGCAACCGCTTCCTGAATTGCCCGAAGCGCGATTGTCTTGGATACGCACCAGGATGCCACCCTAGCGCTTGAATAATAGCCAGGTGCCATCAACTATATAATCGGAGCAATCTTATTTAGGGCTAGGAAATACAGAGGGTCGTGTAGGGATTTTCCTACTTTGCAAGCTCTCAATTCGCTTCATTTTCCGTGTTTAGGGCAGTTGGGAGCGCCTAGACAAACACCTGATGCTCAGCTCACCTGGTCACTGCCAACCGCAAACGCGACGAAGCGCATGCCCGCTTGGCGCGCCCTAAAGGCTTCGGGGGCTGCCGTCCTGGGTTTTGATGGCCTGTGCACTTGTCGGCTTGGCCGTGCATCTGTTGCGCTAGAGCACGGGAGACTGACTGACTATCTCTGGCAGGCACTGGACCTGCCAGACCACCCGCCTAAGGATTTTCTGGGCGAATCACATAACTGGCCTCCGCACATGTGAGGAGGCCAGTTCGTACCGACACCCAGCCTGACGCTGGGCTTTTTATCTTTAGTGGCAGTGGTAATCGTTGGTCTTGTGGTTGCGGTGACAACCTTTTGCATCAGTGCCACCACTATGGGCGAAGGCAGTGACAGAAATGCAGCTACTTCATTCCTCTGTCGAGTGTTCGACGAAAGGTTCGTTTAGCTACTTCTTGAGCCACCAGGGCCTCTGGTTTAGGATGGCCTCATATCCTCCCTAGGAGGATATTGCGTTCCTTGAGAACGAACACTTTTCTCAAGCGTAACTCGACAATCAAGTGATCACACGCCCTCCCCTGTGAGATGCCCCATGCTGAAAATACTCGCCAATCGAACCTACCGGCATCTGTTCCTGGCTCAAATCATTGCGTTGGTAGGTACGGGGCTTGCCACCGTTGCATTGGGGCTGCTGGCCTTCGACCTTGCGGGAGCCCAAGCGGGTGCAGTCCTCGGCACAGCGTTGGCGATCAAGATGACAGCCTATATTGGCGTTGCACCGATTGCTGCGGCTTTTGCAGAACGCCTGCCACGCAAGGCAATGCTGGTCTCGCTGGACTTGGTACGTGCTTTGGTCGCCCTTGCCCTGCCGTTTGTGACGGAGATCTGGCAGGTCTATGTGCTGATTTTCATCCTGCAATCGGCCTCGGCCGCGTTCACTCCAACCTTTCAAGCGACCATTCCCGACATCCTGCCCGATGAGGACGAATACACCCGGGCCTTGTCTTTGTCGCGACTGGCCTATGACCTCGAAAGTGTTGCCAGCCCTATGCTCGCCGCTGCATTGCTGACCGTGATCAGTTTCCATAATCTGTTCGCCGGCACCGTTATCGGTTTCCTCGCTTCGGCGGCCCTGGTCGCGACAGTATCGCTACCGAAAGCGAAGCCAACACCCAAACGCAGCATCTACGAACGAACCACCCGCGGCATGCGCATCTTCCTGGCGACGCCTCGCTTGCGCGGACTGTTGGCGTTGAACCTGACGGTAGCGGCCGCCAGCGCCATGGTCATCGTCAATACGGTGGTGCTGGTCCAATCGCGTTTCGCGTTGCCTCAAACTTCCACGGCACTGGCGCTGGCCGCGTTCGGTGGCGGCTCCATGATCGCTGCCTTGGTGTTGCCTCGGTTGTTGAAAGATATCAAGGACCGAACAGCCATGCTGTTCGGCGGTGGGATACTGGTTATCGGTCTGGCCATGGGCATCAACCTGACCACCTACAATTTCCTGCTGCCGCTTTGGATGGTGCTGGGGGTAGGCTATTCGCTGGCACAGACCCCGAGTGGCCGGCTGCTGCGTCGCTCGGCACATACTGAAGACCGCCCTGCGCTCTTTGCTGCCCAGTTCGCGTTGTCCCATGCCTGTTGGTTGATTACCTATCCATTGGCAGGGTGGCTGGGCGCCGACGTCAGCTTGACGGCTGCATTTTTCGGGCTAGCCCTGGTGGCCGGTGGCGCATTGTTAGTCAGCGTGGTGATCTGGCGTCCTGTCCATGATCAGGACTCGATCAAACACACTCACGAAAACCTTGCGCAGGATCACTCCCACTTGGGCGGTGAGGGTATTGAGCACGAACACCCATACGTGATTGATGATCAGCATCGCCGGTGGCCAAATAACTGATCATGAGTTCAACGATCTTCAGAAACTGGCCGGGCGCCGTCAAACCAGTAAACGCACAGCTTGCAGGGCGGCAAGGTGGCCTGGGTAAAACCAGTACCCCCATTGCCCCACTGGCCAGACGTTGAAGCTTAACCTCTGGCGAAACAGCCAGAGTCCGATCAGCGGAGCCGCAAAAGCCGTGCCCAGAACCAATAACGAATAGAGTTCAAAATCCAGCGCCCGGCTGACAATGCTGCTTCGGGTATTGATCAACACACACAGAGTCGCTGGCAACAGCCACAGCACAGTAGGCTTGTTGATCACCAACAAGACCGAGGCCGGGACAAGGACTCCGTAGAAACCAAACATCAGCGGATCATCCAGCGCACTCGCGATGGCGCCAGCGAATAACGCCATGGCGCCACTCAAGAATGTCCGATGGTGGCCCCCCCAGGCCACAACCAGCCCCAGCGCCAGAGTCAGCAACACGTTGTATGAGCCCGAGGTGCTGATCATGCGATAAGGCACCTGCGAAATGGCTGCGAACAACAACATCAAGGCGAGATAGCGTCCGTTCTTGTAAGTCAGCCATTCACCACGTCTGGACCGCGCGACGTTGGCCGCTATGGCGACACAAAACAGCGGGAAAGAGAGCCGCCCTGGAATGAACGGCGTGCTCAGCTCCGGCCACACCAACCGCAAATGATCGATGACCATTGTCAGCATCGCCAACCATTTGATCAGATCAAGGCTGGCGCTGCGACCTTTCAACGAGGGATTCAGAACTGGGCAAGTCTCAGTCATAAGCCTTATGCGTTCAAACCGCTCCAGCCGTGAATGCCCACGTACAGACCGACACCAATGATCAACACACTGGACAAATAAGGAGCCCGCCGCGCAACGGTGCCCAGCCATGGCCAGCGATTGGAGGCCTGTCGTGCGCCAATGGCCGCGGCCACTCCCACGGTAACCAGGGTGATAGCCAAGCCGATGCTGAAGCACAAGACAAGCATGCCGCCCAGCGCAACCTCCTTGACCTGAAGACAGAGCAGCAGCACGGTAATCGCGGCGGGACAAGGAATCAGCCCACCCGTCAGGCCGAACACAATGATCTGGCCCGTGGTCACTTTGCGATTGGTAAAGCGCTTGCGGATATCGTTGGCATGCGCCCGTTCGTGGGCGTCCTGGTAACCCTCCAATGACAGTTCCAGGCCCTCCAGTTCGGAATGCTCATGCCCATGATCATGCTCTTGATACTCAAGGTCGTAATCGTGGGAATGCCCCCCATGCCCCAGGCTCAAGCGAGCGCTGAACTCATGGGGCTCGGGAATATCGACCGTCGACTCCAGAAATCCATCGCGTTCGACAAATGAGAACGTCTGAACGCCTCCATCGGCGCGAGTGGTCGTCAGGCAAACGTCCTCGGCGGACCAGGCATGTCCGGTCAACGTTTTCAGGCGCCAGCGGGGTGGCATGCCTTGCTCGAAGATCGAAAGTTCGACACGGCCATGGCCGGTATCGATGCGATGGGTTTCATCATGATGTCCATGGTCATGTTCGCCGTGATGATGCTCATCAGCCTGCTCGAACTTGAACATCTGTTCGCCACGCCAGGTACGCCACAACATCCATAGCGCAATGACGATGATCAGCGCAGCCGATGCGAGCTGGAAGTAAGGTTCCGTGGTTTTGGCATCCAGCCCCTGGCCCAGGTACATGCCACCGATGGCGACCAACCATACCACGGCCGTGTGGGACAGCGTCGCCGCCAAACCCAGCAAACTGCCTGTTTCACCGAGCCCCGAATAGCCACTATAAATGCCGCCATCATGGTTTTCGAATGGCCGGGTTCCAGGCCATGCAAGGCGCCCAGCAAGATTGCGCTGGGAAAATACAGCCAGGCGTTAGCGCCACCCTGTTGCAGCAATTCGGCAAAATTGGGCATGGGGGGCTTAGAGGTACTTGGTGATTTGTTTGAAGGCTTCCAGCGGCGCGCGCTCACCCTTGTTCAGCGCCGAAACGGTGTCTTCCAGGCAATGATCAATGTGATCCTGAATCAAGGTCCGCTTGGCCTGGCACACCGCTTTTTCCACCGCATGCAGCTGCTGGGCGATATCCACGCACTCACGTCCCTCTTCGATCATGAGGATGATGCTGCGCAGGTGACCGTCCGCCCGCTTGAGGCGCTTGATGATCGCATCATGGCTTTGGTGGGTATGGGGATGACTGTGTTCGTGCTCGTCACTCATGACTTGAGTCTCGGACTTCAATGAATTACGCTGACAATCCTATCCCCCCATAGGGGATATGGCAAACGTATCACGACCCAGAATAACGAGTCGAAACACGATCATTATGTTCAGCAGAACACTGACAACGGCGGTGGTATTGGCGTTGGCTTTCGCCATGTTCATGGCCTGGGCCGGGCATACCCGTACGTTGTCCATGATGTCGCAACAGCCCTCCTGGGATGTCGCGCAAGATGCTCATCACCATTCCCATGATGAGCAGACCAACGTGTCTTGTTCAAACTGCTCGGATCACTATCACTCTCCCCTGACGCCCGACCATCAGCACGAGACGCCGCAACTCGCCGCCACGCTGATCCTGGCGGCCCAGCTACAACGCTCTCCACAAACCGAGGTTCTCGGTTACACCGTTCCTCGTGCGCCCATTTTTCTGATCGAACGTCCACCTCGTCCTTCGCTTGCCTCCTGACATGGTCGCGCTGCGACCCTTGATCACTGCAACGAAGGATCTTATTCATGCATTCGCACTCAATGAGTGGCGTCGGCGCGTTCGCTGCGCCTTCGCATCGCCCACTACTGCTGTTGTTTCTATTGCTTGCGTCATTTCTTGTCGGAATGCCCGAAGCTCTCGCCCACGCCGTCGCTGAAGGCGATAAAGGTTTCATCCAGGAAAGCTCGGGTGTCATGTTTCTGCCCTTCATCTACATGGGCGCCAAACACATGATGACGGGCTACGATCACCTGCTGTTTCTGTTCGGGGTGATTTTCTTCCTGTATCGCCTGAAGGACGTAGGGCTCTACGTCACATTGTTCGCCGTTGGACACTCGGTCACGCTGCTGCTCGGCGTGCTGACCGAGGTCAGTATCAGCGCCTACATCATCGACGCCATCATCGGCTTCTCGGTGGTGTACAAGGCGCTCGATAACCTGGGCGCATTCCAGCGCTGGTTCGGCTTCCAACCCAATACCAAGGTCGCCACGCTGATCTTCGGCCTGCTTCACGGGTTTGGCCTGGCAACGAAGATCCAGGAATACGAAATCTCGCCCGACGGCCTGATTCCCAACCTGATCGCCTTCAACGTTGGTGTCGAGATCGGCCAGTTGCTGGCCCTCAGCGCGATTCTCATTCTGATGGGATATTGGCGGCGCACCGGCAGTTTCTGGCGCCATGCCTACACCGCCAACGTTGCCATGATGAGTGCCGGTTTCCTTTTGATGGGTTACCAGATCACCGGCCTGTTTGTCTCAGCCTAAGGAATTCAGACCATGTTCAATACGCCACTTCCCACTGTTAATGAATTGCCCAGCACTCGTCGATTGGTACGCTCGACGGTCATCGCATTGGTGACCGCGGCCGGTCTGCTGGTCACGGTCGTCATGCCTGCGGAATATGCGATTGACCCCACAGGCGTGGGCCGCGCACTGGGCCTGACGCAGATGGGCGAAATGAAGATCACGCTCGCCCAAGAGGCGTTGGCGAATGCAGCGCCGCAGCCAGTACAAGAGGCTCCGGCTCCGCAAATTGTAGCTGTAACCCCAGCGGCTCAACCTGCGCCTCCACCCGCAGCTCAACCCGACCCAACCCTGAAGACAGATGAAATGACCGTCACGCTAAAACCGGGTGAAGGGACAGAAATCAAGCTGGAAATGCTCAAGAACACCACCGTCAGCTATGAATGGGCGGCCTCTGGTGGGCCGGTTAACCATGACACCCATGGCGAACCCTACAACGGCGAAAAGGGCTATTTCCATAGCTACTCCAAAGCCAAGCAGGTCAAAGGCGACAAGGGCGAATTCACTGCTCTGTTTGACGGCACTCATGGCTGGTTCTGGCGTAATCGCACGAATAACGACGTGACCATTTCGCTGAAAACGACGGGCGACTACCTGAGTGTGAAGCGCTGACTCCAGTCGAAACACACTTTTAGATTCCTACGGAAAACTCAATGAACGCCTCAACCACACTGCTCCGCTCCGTGCTTCTGATCTGCTTTATCGGCCTGATGACCGCCTGCGGTGGCACCGAGAAGCCTGCTGAATCCGAAAGCTCGGATCATGGGCACTCGCACGAGTAATGCCATAGGACAAGAGGCCGCAAATGCGGCCTCTTGTCCATCGCAGATACGACACGCTGCTCTCACGGTGGCGTGGCCCTGTCAGATCCTGTAATAAATCACCTCGTATGAATTCTTAAAAACCGTTGTAGGATTTCTTCCCAAAATTATTTCCAGGTCTGTATGAACACCCTTCAGGAACCTCCCAGTCGCCTTTCGAAGAACCGCTTTCCCTCCAGCGCTCCAGCAGCACCCTGCATACCCTCGTTGCAGTCCCCTTCCCCGGCATTGATCGTCCGAGGGAACGAATAACCCATGGAATGGATCGTTGACCCCACGGCATGGCTGGGCCTGCTGACCTTGATCGTGCTGGAGCTGGTGCTCGGCATCGACAACCTCGTATTCATCGCCATCCTGGCTGACAAACTTCCGCCCGAGCAGCGCGACCGTGCCCGTATCATCGGCCTGTCCCTGGCGTTGCTGATGCGCCTTGGCCTCCTCGCCAGCATCTCCTGGATGGTGACATTGACCAACCCGCTGTTCGAGGTCTTTGGCAAGACATTCTCGGGTCGAGACTTGATCATGCTGTTCGGCGGCGTGTTCCTGTTGTTCAAGGCAACCATGGAGTTGCATGAGCGACTCGAAGGCCACGTGGCGCAACGTGCCGGCAATGCCGCCTATGCGATGTTCTGGCCTATCGTGGCGCAGATTGTGGTACTGGACGCGGTCTTTTCCCTGGATGCGGTGATCACGGCCGTGGGGATGGTGGAGCACCTGTCGGTCATGATGATCGCGGTGATGTTCTCGATCGGCTTGATGATGATCGCGAGCAAGCCGCTGACAAAATTCGTCAACGGCCACCCTACCGTCATCATGCTGTGCCTGGGTTTCCTGATGATGATCGGCTTCAGCCTCACTGCTGAGGGCCTGGGTTTCCACATTCCGAAAGGCTACTTGTACGCCGCAATTGGTTTCTCGATCCTGATCGAACTGTTCAACCAGTTGGCGCGCTCGCGTCGCAAGAAAAGCCTGCAAGGTCTTCGGCCGATGCGCGAGCGTACCGCCCATGCGGTGTTGCGCCTGCTGGGCGGTCAAAAGCTGGGGGCCGATGAAGTCGGCGAGGAAATCGCCGACATGCTGGAAGGCGACGAACCGGAGCAGGTTTTCCATCGGCGCGAACGGGTCATGATCAGTGGCGTGCTGCAATTGGCCGAGCGGCCGATACGCAGTGTGATGACGCCTCGTGCGCAAATTGACCACCTCGATTTGGCAGATGCTCCGCAAGAAATCCGTACGGCGCTGATGCACTCTTCTTACTCGCGCTTGCCGTTGATCCGAGAAGGACGCGTGGATGAGCCGCTGGGCTTTGTCCATAAGAAAGAACTGCTAAAGGAAATACTGGCGGGCAATCAGCCGAATCTGGAGGCCATGGCGCGCAAAGCCATCAACCTGCTCGACAGCTTCACGATCCTTAACGCATTGGAGCAAATGCGTAAGGAGTCGACCCACATCGCGTTCGTGGTGAACGAGTTCGGTGACTTCGTGGGTCTTCTCACGATGACCGACATCCTGGAGTCCATTGCCGGTGAATTGCCGGATGCCAGTGAAATCGAAGGTCCGAACATTGTCGCCCAGGATGGAGGTTTCCTCATCAGCGGCGCCCTGAATCTCAGCCAGATTCGCGAACACATCGGCTTCCAGGCGAACGCCACGGAAAATTACCAGACGCTTGCCGGGTTGGTAATGAGCCTGCTGGATCGCTTGCCAGTGATTGGAGACACTCTTGATTGGCAGGGATGGAGCATGACGGTCGTGGAGGTTGAGGAGCGTCGGGTGACCAGGGTGTTGTTGCGTAAGGAATAAATACAGAACGAGGCCGCATTCGCGGCCTCGTTTATTTTCGTCGCGACCCACAAGGCTCAATTCCTGCGCATCATTTCCCGCCCCAAAGGCCTTGGGTTTTGCGCCCATCCCGCTGCCAGATTCTCGATTGGGGTCGAAACAATCCCCGCTTATTACGACAGCATCCCGCTAAGAACGAAACGCCTCAACCTTGAGCCCAAACCGGCTCATTTTGTTGTACAACCCACCCCGCGACACATTCAGCCGTTGAGCAGCCAGACGGATGTTTCCGCGCGTGTCCTTGAGGGCGGCGATGATGGCATTCATCTCATGGGTGCCAAGGTCCGGCGCCATCCGCGGCTCAGGGACACTTCCCCATGTCGATGGGCGCCCTCGCTGCCTGATTTCCAAGGCAAGATCGCTCGGCTCGATCAGTTCGGTCATCGCCAGGTTGGTGGCCCGCTCAATGACGTTTTCCAGCTCACGGACATTGCCTGGCCAGTGATAGGCGCCAAGCATGTCCAGCGCCGCGGGCGAAAGGTCCTGCATCGACTTGCGTAGCGACCGCGCACAACGCGCAAGAAAATGCCGCGCCAGCAACGGCACATCTTCGCGACGCATCCGCAGTGGCGGCACCGTCAAGTTCAGCACGTTGAGCCGATAGTAAAGGTCCTCACGAAAGGCGCCCTCGGCCACTGCCTGGCTCAGGTTGCGATGGGTGGCGGCGATGATGCGCACGTTGACCCGCAGCGATTTTTTCGCCCCCACCCGTGTCACCTCGCCCTCCTGCAGGACACGCAGCAGGCTGACCTGCGCATCAAAGGACATGTCACCGATTTCATCGAGGAAGATCGTCCCGCCATCGGCCAATTCGAACTTGCCTGCCGACCCACCGCGCGCCGCTCCGGTGAAAGCGCCTTCAACATGTCCAAACAGTTCGCTCTGCACCAGGTCACGGGGAATGGCGCCGCAATTGACCGCCACGAAAGGCCCGCCACATCGGTCGCTGCCATTATGGATAGCCTGGGCGAACAGCTCCTTGCCAGTGCCGCTCTCACCGAGGATCAGCGTGGTCGAATCACTGCGACTGGCAATCCGCGCCAGGTGCAGTGCGTCCTCAATCGCCTGTGAGCGGCCGAGGATGGTTTCGAAGGTGTAGCTGGCCTGGGTACCAATGATCCGCCGGGTGATTTCCCGGATGCGTCGGTTCTCGCGCAACGACACAATCCGCCCGCCTTGCTCCAGCGGGCAGACCGACACCAGGCAGGCCAGATGGCTGCGGTCGTGCAGTTCAAAGGTGCAGTCCAGGTCGCGCACGCCTTCCCCACCCGCGAGCAGGACTGCATCGGTCAATTCGCTCTGGCCCAGGCTCTTGAACGGGCTGCCGAGCAAGTCACGGCCGACGCGGAACAACTGCCGTGCGTAATGGTTGAGCGCCTTGATGCGGCCCTGCTCATCCAAAACCACCAAGCCCTCGTTGAGCACCTCAAGGACTGTCTGTTGTTCTTCCAGCAAGGCTTGCAGCGCCATCTGCCTGGAGACCGCCTCGGCCGCGGCCTGGACCGTGCCCAGCGTATGGAAATGAAACCAGCCGGGTTCTGCCGTCAAGGTCAACATACCCAGCGTCCGGCCCTGGGCATCGCGGATTGGCGCGGCGGCGCAATGCATGCGGCGCTGGCGCAGGCCAAGCCCGAAGTTCTCCTCGGCCAGCACATAGACCAAACGGTCTTCGACGATCGCCAGCCCGGTGCAATTGGTGCCCTGTACCGACTCCAGCAGTCGACTGCCAATGGGTGTGAGGTCCAGGCCACAAAAATACAAAGTCGTGCCTTCGGCATCGGTCAGGTTGATATGGCCCCTGGGGTTATAGGCGAGCAAACCGCGCATGACTTGCGCCGCAGCGGCGATCAGCACCCGGTTGGCTGCCAGGGTCGCGGTCAGGTCGGCAGGCGCGACAAAACGGTACTCGCCGTCTTCCGGATCGAGGCCGGCAGCGACGCTGCGCAACCAGGACTCCCAAATCACCCGGCGGATCCCGACAGGCCGTTCGATAGCTCCCTGCAAGCACGCGCGCCAAGCCTCATCCAGCGCAGTGCCTGGCCCTTCGTTCAACGACGCGGGGCCCAGCGTGGTGAGGTAGTCACGGTCTTCGGCGCTCAATGCTGCAGGTTGCTGGTTCATTATCCGGCCACATGTTCATATTTTCGACATGTCAGTATAGACATGTCATCAAAATGAACATCATTTCAAAAACATGAAGATAAAAAACCTTAAATATCAATCAGTTAATTTTTGGCACAACGCTTGCTCCCTGCTTGCACAGACGAGGACATTCTTACCGCCGAGTCGTAAAAACAATAAAGGGAGTCATGTTCATGAGCACATCCAAGACCCTTCGCCTTGGCCTCATCGGCGCCGGCCGCATGGGCAGTTTTCACGGCCTGACCGCCGCCCGGCACATCCCCGGCGCCTGCCTCGCCGCCATCGCCGACCCTACCCCCGGCCAAGCCGCACGCTTGGCGGCAGAACTGGACGTGCAGAAGGTCTATACCGACCCACAGCAATTACTCGATGACCCGGACATCGACGCCGTGCTGATTGCCGCCCCGGCACGCAGCCATGCCGAATTGGTGATCAGTGCGGCCCGGGCCGGCAAAGAGGTGTTCTGTGAAAAGCCGATGGCCATCACCCTGGACGAAGCTGACCGCGCCATCGCCGCCGCTGCCGACGCACGGGTGACACTACAAGTCGGCTTCAACCGTCGCTTTGCCAGAAGTTTCCGCACCGCTCACCTGGACGTGGTCGGCGGCCGGATCGGTACGCCACAACTGCTGCGCTCGCTGACCCGCGACCCAGCGCTGAACAACCCGGCCGCGTCGCCGCAATGGGTAATCTTCCTCGAAACCCTGATCCATGACTTCGATACCCTGCGCTACCTGAATCCGGGCGCCGAAGCGGTTGAGGTTTTTGTGATGGCCGATGCCCTGATCGCACCGGACTACAAGGACAAAGGATTTCTCGACACCGCGGTGGTCACGATCCGTTTCGATAACGGCGCCATCGCCACGGCCGAGGCCAATTTCCAGGCCGTGTATGGCTACGATGTCCGCGGCGAAGTGTTCGGCAGCGCTGGCATGCTGACCATGGGCAACGTCAACGACTCTGACTTGCTGCGGTACCTGGCCAATGGGGTCCAGGCCGACACCCAGCGCATGGACACCGACCTGCTGCGTGATGCCTATGTGGCCGAGCTCAACCACTTCGTCAGTTGCGTGCGCAGCGGTGAAAAACCTCTGGCCAGCGGTGAAGACGCGCGGGCAGCACTGGCGATTGCCCGTGCCTGTATCGAGTCCTTCCAGCAGGGCAAAGCGGTGCGTGTGCAAGGAGCTCTGTCATGAGTTTCACACCGTTCAAACTGGCGATCAGCGCCGAGATGGTCTTCCTCGACCTGCCCTTTACCGAGCGGGTCAAACGTATCCACGCACTAGGCTTCAGCGTCGAGATATGGAACTGGACGACCAAAGACATCCGGGCCCTCTCGGCGACCGGCGCGGATTTCACCTCCATGACCGGCTACATCTGCGGCAACCTGACCGATCCCGAGGACATCCAACACTTGCTCGACAGCGCCCGGGAATCCTTGGCCGTCGCCGCTCAATTGGGTTGCCCTAGCCTGAACCTGCATGGCACCGGCCTGGGTGACCAGGGGTTGCCGGTCAAACCTGTTGCCCAAACCACTGGCCGCATGTGGTTGAACGCCTGCAAGACGCTGGAAAAAATCGCCCGCCTGGGCGAGGACGCGGGTCGGGTTTTCCTGCTGGAAAACCTCAACACCGAAGTCGACCACCCGGGCACACCGTTCGCCCGCGCTGACGAAACCCTGGCGCTGATCGAGGCCGTGGGCAGCCCGCACCTGAAGATGAACCTGGACCTCTATCACGCACAGATCGGCGAAGGAAACCTGATCGAACTGATCCAGCGCGCCGGCAGCTCCATCGGCGAAATCCAGGTTGCCGACGTCCCGGGGCGCATGGAGCCCGGTACCGGTGAAATCCATTATCCCGCCATTGCCAGGGCCTTGTTCGGCATGGGATACAGCGGTGTCGTCGGCCTCGAAGGCTGGGCCAGCGGTGACAGCGAGGTTGCGCTTGAGCGTTTCAGGCAGGCCTTCACGCTTGATGGATAAAGCGTTTGTCGAACTCAAAACGTGCGGCAGATTTTCATCTTTTGGTGACGTACAACTCATAACAACAAAAGGAAAACCATCATGCGTCGTTGCACACTGCTTTTCACCACCCTGCTATTGCTCTTCAGCCAATGGGCCGCCGCCGACTATCGCATCGGCGTCAGCATCGCCAGGGTCGACGACAACTTCATGACCTACGTGCGTAATGGCCTGGACGAGGCCGCGAAAAAGGAAAACGTGCAGATTCAGTTCGAGGACGCCCAAGGCGATGTGGTGCGCCAACTCAACCAGGTCCAGGGCTTTATCAACCAGCAAGTGGATGCGGTCATTGTCCTGCCGGTGGACACCTCCGCCACGGCCAATATCACCCGCGCCGCAGTCGAAGCGAAAACGCCGCTGGTCTACGTCAACCGTCACCCGGACGAGCGCACCTTGCCCAAAGGCGTCGTCACCGTCGCGTCCAATGACATCGAGGCCGGACAGCTGCAAATGCGCTACCTGGCCGAAAAGCTCGGCGGCAAGGGCAACCTCGCGATCATCATGGGCGACCTGGCGCAAAACGCGACCCACGACCGCACCGAAGGCGTCAAGCAGGTGCTCAAGGATTATCCCGGGATCAAGATTGTCGAGCAGCAAAGCGCCGAGTGGCAGCGCAACAAAGGGATGGACCTGACCAGTAACTGGCTATTGGCGGGCAGCCGTTTCGATGCCATCGTTGCCAACAACGACGAAATGGCCATCGGTGCGGCCATGGCCTTGCAACAGGCCGGCAAAGCCAAGGGCGAGATCGCGATTGTCGGCATCGACGGTTTGCCTGACGGTCTGGCGGCGATCAAGCGTGGGATGCTGGTCGCCTCGGTGTTCCAGGACCCCAAGGCCCAGGCGGCCAGCGCGGTACAGGCAGCACTCAAGATGATCAAGGGAGAGCCGGTGGAAACGGACGTCTGGGTGCCCTTTCAGTTGATCAAGCCTGAGCAGTTGGCGGTGTTTGAACAACATTACAAGTAGCGACACGCTCGACACTTCGCCGCGATCCCGGCCAGGGATCAGCGGCGACTCAGCGAACTGAGGCCTGACCTGCCGTTCGCTCGAAAATCGCCCCCTCTATACCCAGCACTTCACGCGTATCGGCATAGATCCCGATGCCCTTTTCCCAGACGTGCTTGATCGACTGATCGGCGCAACGAATCCGGTAATTGAGCTCGAACGGCTCGTTGCGCGACAACGCATATTGCACCTCGCGCCAGACGTAGTCGGCATCCTGCGCCAGGATCAGGCTGTTGTAAGTGAACTCATGATTGTCCACCAGCCGCTCCGCAGGATATCCGGTCAGTTGCAGGCAGCCGGCACTGACAAACTCCATGGTCCAGTCGCGGTTGTTACGGCCCCGATAGATCAGCCCAGGCATGCTATCGAGCAGGCTCATGCTGCTGCGCTGACTGGCCTGCAAGGCAATTTCGCGGCGTTTGTGTGCCGTGACGTCCCCGACGACCAGATAGAACCCCTGCGGGCCGCGCTTGAGGTTCACCTCGAACCAGCGTAATTCACCAGAAGGATGTACAAAACGCAGGCGTTGATTGAACGAGGTCTCGGGACGCCGACGCAGCTCATGCAAGGCCTTGCGCCACAGCGGGCGGTCTTCCTGGTGCACATAATCGATGAGATTGCGCTCCGCGCCCGGCGCCCCCATCAACTCGGTCCAGGCCAGGTTGAAGTGAGCGATCTGGCCGTTGTCGCGCAATTCCAGCAGGGCGGCGGGAAAGCGATCCATCAGGTGCACGCTCGGTGTCTGTGCAAAAGCTTCCGGGCTTTCCCTCATCTAATGACGCTCCTCGTGTCTTACCGACGCGCCGTTGTGCACCCACGCCGCCAACTCCAGACGTGAGTGCAGGCTGAACTTCTGCAACAGATTCCTCACATAAATCTTGACCGTACCATCGCTGATTCCCAGTTCCCGGCCGATCTGTTTATTGCTCATGCCGGCACCGATCAGGGCCAGGGTCTGCCCTTCGCGCTCGGTCAGGTTGCCTGTGTCTGGCAGGTCCGGATCGTGCGCAGGCCGGCTCACCGATTCGTCCTGATCGGCCAGCAGGGCAACCAGGGTTGAATCCAGAACGATCGCGCCCTTGTGGCAATTGCGCATGTAGCTCAACAACGCATCGGGCTCGGTTTCCTTGAGCACATAACCACTGGCCCCCAGGCGCAAGGCCGTCAACAGCTCGGCGCGATCCATCGACGCAGTGAGCACCACCACCTGACAGTCGAGGCGCAACTGACGCAGTTCATCGAGCACCTGCAAACCACTCAAGCCGGGCATGTGCAAATCGAGCAAGACCTGCTGCGGCGCCAGGCTCACGGCCAGGTTGATGCCTTCGCGACCGCTGGCCGCCTGCCCCACCACATCGAAGTCGTCACTGGCGCCGAACAGCTGCGCCAGGCCTTTGCGAAACAGCGGATGATCATCGATCAGTAATAAGGTTGTGCAGTCCATCGAAACTCCCCTGTGGCTGGTCTTGATGGCAGCGAAGGCCAAGATGTACGCGGACCCCATGCGGGCGGATCGCTTCAATTGTCAATCGGGCGCCAATGTTCGCGGCGCGCTCGCGGATAATCGCCAGACCGAAATGATTTGCCTCCCCTGACGCCGGACTGAGTCCGATGCCGTCATCCTCCACCGAAATGGAGACATCACCGTCCTGGTTTTGCCGCAACTCGATGCGGACATGCCGCGCATGGGAATGGCGCACCGCGTTGGCCAGTGCTTCACGAATAATCTGCAAAATCTGTAACTCGGTTCCCGGGCTCAAAGCATCGTCAGCCAGGCGGTTGTCCAGCTCGAACACGATGATGCAGCGCCGCGAGAACTCGGCGACCGAGTCGGCCAGTGCCTGGCGCAGCGAGCGCCCGTCCATGGTCAGACGCGCACTGGTAATCAACTCGCGCACCTGGCGCTGCAACTGGCTCAAGCCAGCGCACAGGTCCTGCAAACCCGCAGAGGCTTGTTCCGGCTCGCCCAACTGGGATTGCAGGCCATGGGCCTGGAACGACAGGTAACCGAGTTGCTGTGCCACCGAGTCGTGCAGCTCACGGGCCAAGGCACCGTGGCGGGACGTCGCCTGTTTGCGCTGCTGCTCACGGTTGTAGCTGCGCAAGCGCACAGCCATGCCTACCGCCTGCGCCACCTCTTCCAGTAACTGGCGCCAACTGGCACCGGCCCGTTTCGGGCTATCGAGCAGCAACACGCCCTTCTGGCCCTCGGGCAAGGCGCACACTAGTCGGTGCACGCCGCGTTGCCGACACGGGCCGCAGCTTTGGGGGGTGTCTGCCGCGCTTGCGTCGCGCCAGGGGCAAGTCACCACGTCCTGGCAGCCCTCGATCAAACCGCGTCGCGTCGGGCTGAGGTCCTCGCCGCCAAGGATCAGGTTCAACCTGGCAGGCGGCAGCAGTGCGTCGAAACGGTCCAGAAAACCCGATAAGGCACCGTCAGCGTGCGCCTGGCTCAAGGGCAACCCGGCCAACAGCTTACGCACGCTGCGGGCCTGTTCAGGGCGCACAGGCCCTAACCAGAGCGGCCACCACTGCGGTCGTGTTCGCACTCTCGATAACTCCCCGTCCGGTTGCTCGACATTCCTCGAATACCAGCAACTTCCATGCCCCGGACGGCCGTGTAGCAAGGCTTATCTCCAAAGGCATAGCCCTTTTTCCAGATTGAGAAAATTTTCCCCATAGGAAAGTATCTCTCCCAACAGGAAATAAAAAAGCACTTTGGAGAGCCCGCATGAAGCCCACCCTTAGCCGCCCCATCGTGGTGATGCAATCGGCAACCGTCTGCACAGAGGTTGTCGCTGAACTGGACAATCCCCTGCTGTTGAACGGCGAACAAGCCGACTTCACCCGGCACCTGCAACAGGCCTTGGCCAGCGCAACCGTGGGGTGTCGGCTCTACCTGCTGGGCGATGAAGCTTTTGTCTGGCGTGTTCACGGGCAGGCTCGCGCCGCTGGCCTGGAAGACGACGAGATCAGCATGACCTGCGCAACGCCCGGCCTGCGCCAGGTGTACTGCGCGCACTGTGGCCTGACCCAGGCGGCCGGGCCGGAGTCGTCGCTGAACTGCATCGGTTGCCACGTCGGGCTGGAGGTGCGCACGCATTTTTCCCGGCGCCTGGGGGCTTACCTCGGCGTGTGCATCAACCCCGACCAACCCTATGCGGCATTCCAGCCATGAGCGCGGTCCTCGACGTTCAGGTCAGCGCGGCAAGAATGCTCACGCCGGTGGTGCGCGAATTCACCCTGACGGCCTGCGACGGCGCCCTGCCCGGCTTCTCGCCCGGCAGCCATGTGCAGGTGCATCTGCCACTGGCCGAGGGCAAGGTGCGCAACGCCTACTCGCTCACCAGCGACCCGGCGCACACCCAGCACTACCGCATCGCCGTGCGCTTGCAGGACGCTTCTCGTGGCGGCTCGCAGTACCTGCATCGCCAGGTGCAGGTCGGCGACACGTTGCAGATTTCACCACCGGCCAATCTGTTCGCCCCCCACGGCACTGCACGCCTGCATATCTTGATCGCCGCCGGCATCGGCATCACGCCGTTCATGGCCTATATTGCTGCGATGGAACAGCAGCAGGCCGATCTCGAACTGCATTACCTGTTCCGCCCGGGCCTGAGCGACGCCTACCTCGACGAACTGCAACTGCGCCTCGGCGCGCGCCTGCATGCCTATGACAATCGCCCCGACCTGAGCCAGATCCTCGCCGACCGGCCGCTGGGCAGCCATGTCTACACCTGTGGCCCGCAGTCTCTGCTCGACGCGGTTGAGCGTGAGGCCTCGCGCCTCGGTTGGCCGCGCAAGCGCGTGCATTCGGAAACGTTCAAAGGCGCGCAACCCGGCCAACCCTTCGACCTGCACCTGCTGCGCAGCGGTCGTCGCCTGCGGGTGGAGGCCGACCAGAGCCTGCTCGAAGCCCTCGAACACGCAGGCCTGCAAGTGCCCAACCTGTGCCGTGGCGGGGTCTGCGGCCAGTGCATCACCCGCCACACCGGCGGTGCCATCGAACACCGCGACAGCTTCCTCTGCCCGGCCGAGCAGGCCGACTTTCTGATGCCCTGCGTCTCACGCGGCAGCGGCCCCTGCATTTCGCTGGACCTATAGGAGTGAGTGACATGCCCCTGCAAGCGAGCCCCGTGCTGAGCTATCGCGATGATTTCAGCTTTCGCAACAGCCCTGCGGCAATCCGCCGTTTCCCCTTCCCCTTTGTCGAGGACAGCTACCTGTACTCGGTCAATATCGAACCGGCCACCTCCCGCGACCCCGGCTCGATCTATGAGCATGCCTTCGACATCGACGAGCACTACTGTTCGGAAATGGCCGAACGCGCCCTGGTACTGGATCAGGACCCGCGCCGCTACCTGGTGATGCCGCACATGCAAGTAGCAGCCTGGGATGCCTTGCAGATGCTGATGGAACACCTGGCCGCCGACTATCCGCAGTGGTTCAGCCTGGTGCGTGACGGCGACCGCTGGCATTGGCGCAACCGCCTGCTGGAGATCGATCAGCCGTTCATTTTCGGTGATGCCACCAGCCTGCCCTGCGCGCCGCTGGAGTTCATCGGCCGACAGGTTCAGGGGGATTTCGCCCTGCTCGATCAACGTGACAGCGATCTGTACATGGACGCCGGCCTGGTCACCAGTCCCGCTGACTGGTCCCTGGCCTTCGACGCCGGCATGAGCTTCAAGCAGTGGCATTCACCGGTGCCCATGGCCCACCAGATGGGCGTGTTCGACCGTGCGCTGAAGTATCTGCTCAACCTGCAAGTGGGTCAGCCGGTGCGGCGCCTGAACTGGACCCTGACCATCAAGCCGCGCCTGGACTCCTCGCCCGAGACGTTCCATGAATGGGGCGCCGACCGCGGCCGCATCACCGCCGAAAACGTCGGCCAACAGGTGCATCTGCGCGTCGAGCTGCAGGTGATGGCCCGTCTGCCGCGCAGCAACGCGGTGATGTTCAGCATCCGCACCTACCTGATCAGCCTGGACGAACTGGTCACTCAACCCGGCTGGGGTTGTCGCCTGCATCGCGTGCTGCGCGACCTGCCCGGCCCTATCGCCGACTACAAGGGCATGACCCGCTACAGACACACGCTGGTCGAGTGGCTGAGCCAATTCGACCCGCACGCCTGATCTCTCTTTCCCGACAAGGACCCTCACATGACCCTTTCATGGCGTATTTCTGCATTGGCCGAGCGGCACCGTGCCCTCGGTTCAAACCTTGAAGACTGGAACGGCATGGGCACCGCCTGGACCTACAGCAGCGCGCTGGCCGACCACCACGAAGCGATCCGCACCCGTGCCGGCCTGATGGACGTGTCGGGGCTGAAAAAAGTCCATTACGTGGGACCCCATGCCGAAAGCCTGCTGCAATGGGCGACCACCCGCGACATCGCCAAACTCTACCCCGGCAAATCGGTGTACGCCTCGATGCTCGACGAGGACGGCAAGTTCGTCGATGACTGCATCGTCTACCGCACCGGGCCTAATGCGTTCATGGTGGTGCATGGCGCTGGCACCGGGCATGAAATGCTGGTGCGTTCCGCCCTGGGCCGGCAAGTGGCGGTGCTGTTCGACGACGACCTGCACGACTTGTCGCTGCAAGGGCCGCTGGCGGTGGACTTTCTCGCCGAGCACGTGCCCGGCGTCCGCCAGTTGCCGTACTTCCATCACCTGCAGACGCGCCTGTTCGAACGCCCGGTGATGATCTCCCGCACCGGCTACACCGGCGAGCGCGGCTACGAGATTTTCTGCAAGGCGGCCGATGCACCGTTCCTGTGGGACAGCATCCTCGAACAGGGTGCCAGCCTGGGGATTATCCCGTGTGCCTTCACCGCGCTGGACTGGCTGCGGGTGGAAAGCTCGCTGATGTTTTTCCCCTATGACAACTCGCAGATGTACCCCTTCGCTGACCAGAAGGCCGGCGACACCCTGTGGGAAATGGGCCTGGATTTCACCGTCTCACCCGGCAAACAAACCTTCCGTGGCGCCGAGGAACACCTGCGCCTGCGCGGTCAGGAGCGTTTCAAGATCACCGGTGTGCTGCTCGAGGGCGTACGCCCGGCCGAGGCCGGCGACACCCTGTGGCAGGGCAACCAGCAAGTCGGCGTGATCACCTGCGGCATGTACTCGCGCCTGAGCAAACGCTCGATGGCCATCGCCCGCCTGAGCGTCGCCTGCTCCGTGCCCGGTATTGCACTGCAGGTGCGCGGCAGCCTTGAAGCGGGCGCCGTGACCCATGCCCTGCCCTTCGACGACCCGGAAAAAACCAAACGCACGGCCAAGGGCTGAGCCGCCCCTTAATTTAATCAGGAGCCTTCAATGGACGCCTCCAGCGAACATTACATTCTCAAGATCACCTGCCCGGCGGCATCCGGGATCATCGCCGCGATCAGCGCCTGCCTGGCCCGGCAGCAGTGCTACATCAGCGAACTGGCACAGTTTGACGACGAGTTCACCGGGCAGTTTTTCATGCGCGCGGTGTTCCGTTTCAACACCGGCGTCGACGGTGATATAGGCACCCTGCGCGAAGGCCTGGGCGACCTGGCCGGCGGCTTCGACATGCAGTGGCAGTTGTTCAGTTCGCGCCAACCGACCCGGGTGCTGCTGATGGTCAGCAAGTTCGACCATTGCCTCACCGACCTGCTCTATCGACACCGCAAGGGCGAGATGGACATGCACATCACCGCCGTGGTCTCCAACCACCTGGACCTGCGGGCCATGGCTGAGCGTGAAGGCATCCGTTTCATTTACCTGCCCATCACCAAGGACAGCAAGGCCAGCCAGGAGGCCGAGCTGATGCGCATCGTCGAAGACACCCAGACCGACCTGGTGGTGCTCGCGCGCTACATGCAGATTCTATCCGACGGACTGTGCCAGCAGTTGTCGGGGCGTGCGATCAACATCCATCACTCATTCCTGCCCGGATTCAAGGGCGCCAAGCCGTATCACCAGGCCTACGACCGCGGCGTGAAGCTGATCGGCGCCACTGCCCACTACGTCACCAGCGACCTCGATGAGGGGCCGATCATCGAGCAGGAAATCCAGCGCGTCGATCACACGCACCTGCCCGATTCGCTGGTTGCCATCGGCCGCGATACCGAAACCGTCGCCCTTTCCAAGGCACTGAAATACCACCTGGAACACCGGGTATTCATCAACCAGGACAAGACAGTGATCTTTCGCTGAAACCCTTCAGGAGGCACGCTCATGACAATACGCGTAGCAATCATCGGCGCCGGCCCGTGCGGCCTGGCCCAACTTCGCGCCTTCCAGTCGGCCCGCGACAAGGGCGCCACCATTCCCGAACTGGTGTGCTTCGAAAAACAGCAGGACTGGGGCGGCATGTGGAACTACACCTGGCGCACCGGTCTGGACGAGAACGGCGAACCGGTGCACGGCAGCATGTACCGCTACCTGTGGTCCAACGGTCCGAAGGAATGCCTGGAGTTCGCCGACTACACCTTCGAAGAACATTTTGGCCGCCCCATCGGCTCTTACCCGCCACGGGAAGTGCTCTGGGACTACATCAAGGGCCGCGTCGAAAAAGCCGGGGTACGGGATTACATCCGTTTCAACAACGTGGTGCGCCAGGTCACCTTTGACGAAGCGACTCGACGCTTTACGGTGGTCGCCCACGACCACGGCAGCGATACCCAGACCTCGGAAGAGTTCGACTATGTGATCAACGCCTGCGGGCACTTTTCGACGCCGAAGATGCCGTACTTCCCCGGATTCGAGCAGTTCGGCGGGCGCATCCTGCACGCCCATGATTTCCGCGAGGCGCTGGAGTTCAAGGGCAAGGACCTGCTCATCGTCGGCAGCAGCTATTCTGCCGAAGACATCGGTTCCCAGTGCTACAAATACGGCGCCCGCAGCATCACCAGCTGCTACCGCACCGCGCCCATGGGCTATGACTGGCCCGCCAATTGGGAAGAAAAGCCGCTGTTGCAGCGCCTGGAAAAAAACCGCGCGTACTTTATCGACGGCACCCACAAGACCATCGATGCGGTGATCCTTTGCACCGGCTACAAACATCACTTCCCCTTCCTGCCGGACGAACTGTGCCTCAAGACCGATAACCGGCTATGGCCGATGAACCTGTACAAAGGCATTTTCTGGGAGTCCAACCCGCAACTGATCTACCTCGGCATGCAGGACCAGTGGTACTCCTTCAACATGTTCGACGCCCAAGCCTGGTACGCACGCGATGTCATCCTGGGGCGCGTTCAACTGCCTGATCAGGCTGCAATGATCGCCGACAGTCGGCAATGGCACGAACGGGAACAGACACTGGAAACCAATCAGCAGATGTTCGAATACCAGGGTGCCTATATCCAGCACCTGGTGGACGCCACCGACTACCCGAACTTCGACATCGCCGCCGTCAATGAAACCTTCCTGCACTGGAAGCATGACAAAGCGGAAAACATCATGGGTTATCGCGACAAGTCCTATCGCTCGTTGATGACCGGCACCCAGTCACCGCCGCACCACACCCCCTGGCTGCATGCACTGGACGACTCGATGGCGGCGTACCTTGCCGAGCCGCCAATGTCCATCACGTCGGTCGGCTGACCGGGAGGTTCTCATGAACGCACCTCGTGTCTCTCATCCCCGGGAGCCCGGACTGTTTGCCCGGGCCCCGGCCCTGGAGCGCTATCGGGTAGCGGCCGGCGGCCTGACGCTGGTGGCCTTGCAGCCTGGCGACAGCCTGCAAGTGATCGACCTTGAAGGACAGCAACCCTGTGAACTGCTGGCCGTGGACGCCAACGGTCGTAGCGCGCTGGCGGCCTGGGCATTGAGCGGTTCGGCGGCCTGCGGGTTCATCGGCGCACGGCTCGCCGAGCCGACGGTGCAAGCTCGGCGCATCAACCAAGCGTTGAGCCGACGCGGTGTTGAGCCTTACCAACTGCCCAGCGCGGCTTCGCTCTGGGACGAGGACAGCCCTGCCGACTTCAGTCGCCACTTCGTCGCCAGCGATGAACTGCTGGTAATTGTCGCCGCCCCCGCAGGACCCACATCCGTCGATCGACAGTACCGGCCCAGCGAACTGCGGTTGTGGGTGACCCGAGCCAATCCCTCGTCGCTGCTGCTCCCGGCGTTACCCGAACCGTTGGGTGAGTTACTCGACGAATTCACAATTCACGCCGGCACCGCCCACAGCTACACCGTCGGCAAAGGGCAGTACGTGCAGGTGCTGGATGTCGCCGGTCGCCAATGCTCGGACTTCGTCGCCCTCGATCGACGGGCACTGGATCGCGGCCTGGAACTGGACCTGGACCAGACCGTCACCCGTACCCTGAACGGCAGCGCCTACCCGGCTCCGGGACTGTTCTCGAAGTTTTTCGACCGGCAGATGCAGCCGATGCTGGAGGTGGTGCGTGACACCGTCGGCCGCCACGATTCCTTCGCGCTGGCCTGCGCCGCGCGCTACTACGAGAGCCATGGCTACTTCGGGCACGACAACTGCAGCGACAACCTGAGCCGGGCCCTGGCGCCCCACGGGGTCGAGGCTCGCAGCGGTTGGCCGGCGATCAATTTGTTCTTCAACACCGGGATCGACGCTCACCAGCAGATGACGTTGGACGAGCCCTGGTCGCGTCCCGGCGATTACGTACTCCTGCGGGCCATGACCGACCTGCTGTGTGGCAGCACCTCATGCCCGGATGACATCGACCCGGCCAACGGCTGGAACCCGACCGATATCCAGGTCCGCATCTACAGCGAAAAGGAGCGTTTTTCCATCGCCATGAGCACTCGAACCACGGCCGATGCCGACCCGATCCTCACCCGTGAGTCCGCGTTCCACTCACGCACCAGCGCCTTGACCGGCAGCTTTACCGACTACCGCAATTGGTGGCTGCCGTTGCGCTACGACGGCTATGGCGCAATCGAGGAATACCTCGGTTGCCGTGAACGCGTCGCGGTGATGGACCTGACCGCCCTGCGCAAATTCGAAATCATCGGCCCCGACGCCGAAGCCTTGCTGCAGTACTGCCTGACCCGGGATGTACGGCGCCTGGCGGTGGGTCAAGTGGTGTATTCGGCGATGTGCCACGAACACGGTGGCATGCTCGACGACGGCACCCTGCTGCGCCTGGGCCCGGACAATTTCCGCTGGATCTGCGGTGAGGATTACGCCGGGGCCTGGCTGCGCGAACAGGCACAAAAGCTCGGCATGAAGGTCTGGGTCAAATCCGCCAGCGAGCAGATTCACAACCTGGCCGTCCAGGGCCCGATGAGTCGTGAGCTGCTCAAACAGATGGTCTGGACCCCAGCGACCCAACCGAGCCTGGAAAACCTGGGCTGGTTCCGGTTCCTGGTGGGCCGCCTGGACGGTTACGACGGCTGCCCGCTGATGATCTCGCGCACCGGCTACACCGGCGAACTGGGCTACGAAGTCTGGTGCCAGCCCGAAGACGCCGAGCGGGTCTGGGACCGGATCTGGCAACTGGGCCAACCGCTGGGCCTGGTGCCACTGGGCCTGGAAGCGCTGGACATGCTGCGCATCGAAGCCGGGCTGATTTTCGCCGGCTACGAATTCAGCGACCAGACCGATCCTTTCGAGGCGGGTATCGGCTTTTCTGTGCCGATGAAAAGCAAAACCGACGACTTCATCGGCCGCGATGCGCTGTTGCGGCGCAGCGCCCACCCCACTCACAAGCTGGTGGGCCTGCAACTGAGTGGCAACGAAGCCGCCCACCACGGTGACCCGGTGTATCGCGGCCGGGCCCAGGTCGGGGTCATCACCAGTGCCTGCCGCTCGCCGCTGCTGGCCAGCAACATCGCGCTGTGCCGGGTCGATGTGGCCTGCGCCGACGTCGGCACCATGCTTGAGATCGGCAAAGTCGATGGCCTGCAGAAGCGCATCAGCGCCGAGGTCACCGCAGCGATTTTCTACGACCCGGACAAGAGCCGGGTGCGCAGTTGATCAACCAGACGGACCTGAGCGCCACCCTGACTTTGACTGCCCCCACTACTCCGCTACTCAGACATGGGAATACGAAGATGGAAGCGACTACGTTCGAGACCGTACCGCAGGCCGCCAGCTCAGTGGGCAGCCTGCACCGCAAGATCGATTGGCGCGGGGCATTCTGGGTTGCCAGTGGCGTACCCGCGCTGGTGCTGTTTTCAATCGGTGCGATTGCCGCCACGGTGGGCAAACCGGCGTGGATCGTCTGGATCGTGTCGATCCTGTTCGGGTTTATCCAGGCCTTCACCTACGCCGAAATCGCCGGACTATTCCCGCACAAATCCGGCGGTGCCTCGGTCTATGGCGCGGTCGCCTGGGTGCGTTACAGCAAGCTGATCGCACCGGTTTCGGTGTGGTGCAACTGGCTGGCCTGGTCGCCAGTGCTGTCGATCGGTTCTGGGCTGGCAGCCGGTTACATACTCACCGCACTGTTCCCCGCCGATGCGCTGATCAATACCTGGCAACTGACCCTGCTCGATCTGGGCTGGATCAAGAGTGGCCTGTCGCTGCGGATCAATGCGACATTCGCCATCGGTCTGTTGATCCTGCTGACGGTTTTCGCCGTGCAGCATGGCGGCATTCTGCGCTCGGCGCGTCTGACCCTGGTGCTTGGCGTGACATCGCTGATCCCCTTGCTGCTGGTGGGCGTGGTGCCGTTGTTCACCGGTGATTCGGCCCAGGCCAATTTCCTGCCGTTGTACCCCCTGGCCCATGATGCGGCCGGGCAAGTGATCGATGGCCCCTGGGATCTGTCCGGCTGGTCGCTGATGGCCGGCGGTCTGTTCATGGCTGCGTGGTCCACCTACGGCTTCGAAACGGCGGTGTGCTACACCCGGGAATTCAAAGACCCCAAGCGCGACACGTTCAAGGCGATTTTCTATGCGGGCCTGCTGTGCATCCTAGTGTTCACCCTGGTGCCCCTGGCGTTCCAAGGCAGCCTGGGGCTCGGCCAACTGGTGACACCGGCGGTGCTGGACGCCAGCGGCGCAGTGGTTTCTCCGGCGGTCTACAGCGGCCTGTTGTCGCCCGCGATCTACAGCGGCATGGGCGTCGGCCAGGTGATGGCGGACAGTATCGGCGGCGGCAAACTGGTCGCCAACATCGTGCTGATCATGCTGGTCCTGGCCACCTTGCTGGCGATCATGACGTCGATGTCCGGCTCATCGCGCACCTTGTACCAGGCGTCGGTGGACGGCTGGCTGCCGAAGTACCTGGGCCGCACCAATGAACACGGCGCGCCCACCGCCGCGATGTGGACCGACCTGTCTTTCAACCTGCTGCTGTTGCTGATGTCCGACTATGTCTTCGTGCTCGCCGCGTCCAACGTCAGCTACATCATCTTCAACTTCCTCAACCTCAACGCTGGCTGGATCCATCGCCTGGATCGTCCCGACTGGGCGCGCCCGTACAGGGCCCCTACCGTGCTCCTGGTGGCCGGTGGCGTGCTGAGCTTCGTCAACCTGGCCTGCATGGGGCTGGGCGCCGATATCTGGGGCGCCGGAACCCTGATGACCGGCCTGCTGCTGGCGCTGTTGATCCTGCCGGTGTTCTGCTACCGCCACTATGTGCAGGACAAGGGGCTGTTCCCCGAAGCCATGCTCAACGATCTCTACGTTCAGGCCGACACGGGTCAGAAACGCGCGGGCCGGTTGCCTTACCTCACGCTGATTGCGGGTGTCCTTGTGGTGTACGGCAGCCATCAATTGGTAGTCTGAGCGCCCTTGCCTGCAGATCCCTGATGAATCATCGAGGTGCAACGACGCCTCGATGATTATTTCGGCCCTCTATCCATCAAGACAACGGTGACTCTTTTGATCAGCACCACCCCCGCACTTGCCCGCGACATCGACGGCAAGGCCATCTCCGCCCGGGTTCTCGACGAGGTTCGAGAAGAGGTTCTGACCCTGGCGCAGCAGCACATTTACCCTGCCCTGGCGGTACTGTTGGTGGGTGAAGACCCGGCCAGCGAGGTTTATGTGCGCAATAAGCTGCTGCGAGCCAAGGACGTCGGCATCCGCTCACTGGAGTACCGTCTGGCTGAAAATACCAGCCAGCGCCAGGTGCTGGAACTGATTGCCCAACTGAACGCAGATGCCACGGTGAATGGCATTCTGGTGCAGTTGCCATTGCCGGGGCATATCGACGAGGCGGCCGTCATTCATGCCATCGACCCGATCAAGGACGTGGACGGTTTTCATCGGGAAAACGTCGGCGGCCTGGTGCAAGGCATAGAAGTCCTTACGCCCTGCACGCCCAGCGGCTGCATGCGTCTGCTGCAGGAAACCTGCGGTGATGTGAGCGGCTTGCACGCCGTGGTCGTCGGGCGCTCGAACATCGTCGGCAAACCCATGGCGACCCTGCTGTTGCAGGCTCATTGCTCGGTCAGCGTGGTGCACTCACGCAGCGTCGATGCCCCGGCGTTGTGTCGACTGGCCGATATCGTCGTCGCAGCGGTAGGCCGTCCAGGGCTGATCGATGCCAGTTGGCTCAAGCCTGGGGCGGTGGTGATCGATGTCGGGATCAATCGTATTACCGACGAATCCGGCAGCCATCTGGTGGGCGATGTCGACTACGCCAGCGCGCGCACCGTCGCCAGCGCGATCACGCCGGTACCCGGTGGCGTCGGGCCGATGACCATTGCTTATCTGCTCAAGAACACCTTGATCGCCAGCCAGTTGCAGCATGCGGCCCAGGCTCGTGGGCAGACATCTGCCAGCCCACTCGAGGGTGTAGTGCTGTTCACTTAAGCCGTTCCCGGAGATTCTGATCTTCCGTTCCTAGCGTGTTTTTGGGTGAGATTGGTGTGTATATCCGTTGCTGCGGTAACGGCTACTTAGGGTTCCGCTTTTACAGCGGCTCACTTTTGAAAAGCCCGGGAGCCGGCCCAGTCAAAAGTAAGCAAAACGCTTTTGCCCCACCACTCGGCACCTCGCTTAGGCTCGGTGTGCCTGAACGAAGGCATTGCTCCGTGGGCCGCCGCGAAGGGCCATCCATGGCCCAGCGCGGCTAACCCGGCATCCATGCCGGGTTGCCCACTGCGCAATACCTTCGTTCAGCCAGCGTGGTTAATGGGGCGCCCCAGATCAAAAACAGAACCGAGGCGGCCTGATAGCCGACCTGGCTCTGGGTGATCGCGTTCCCCTGTGGGAGCGGGCTTGCTCGCGAAGACGGTGGGTCAGTTTGCGGTGATGTTGGATGTGCGGGCCTCATCGCGAGCAAGCTCGCTCCCACAAGGGATCTTGGGTTTTCTTGAGTCTTGTGTTCACAGCAGGACCATTGTGGGAACGAGCATGCTCGCGATGGCGGTGGTTCAGCCACATAGGCTCTTGCTTTGCTTTGGATTTTGATCTCGGCGCCCCGTTAACCACGCTGGCCGAACGCAGGCATTGTGGAGTGGGCACCTCGGCATGGATGCCGAGGTAGCCGCGCTGGGCCATGGATGGCCCTTCGCGGCGGCCCACGGAGCAAGGGCTGCGTGCGGGCATGCCGAGCCTAGGCGAGGCACCAAGTGGTGGGGCATGAGCGTTTTGCTTACTTTTGCGCTTTTCAAAAGTGAGCCGCCGTAAGGGCGGAACCCTAAGCAGCCGTTACCGCAGCAACGGATATACACACCAAAGCAAGCAGATACAGCACCACTTTTTCTACGTGAACACTCGAAGGTGAACCGTGTCGATCAACAGCAACGATCAGTGGTTGTAGGCACGCTCGTTGTGTTCAGCCAGGTCCAGCCCCATCTCCTCCACCGACTCATTGGCGCGCAAGCCGATCACCGCGTTGATCACCTTGAGAATGAGCCAACTGATGACAAAGCAGTAGACCGTCGTCAGCAACACGCCTTTGATTTGCGCCACGACCTGGGCACCCATGGTCACGCCTTCGACCAATCCTCCCACCGACGGCACGCAGAACACCCCAGTCAGCACCGCGCCAATCATCCCGCCAATACCGTGCAGGCCAAATACGTCGAGGCTGTCGTCATAACCAAAGCGACGCTTGAGCACGGTGACGCTCAAGTAGCAGAACACCCCACACAGCAAACCGATGGCCAACGCACCGCCGACGCCGACATAGGCACACGCAGGGGTAATGCCGACCAGACCGGCCAAGGCACCACTGGCGAGGCCCAGAGCGCTAGGTTTTCCAACCTTTAACCACTCGGTGAACATCCAGCCGAGAATGCCGGCGCAGGCCCCCAACTGGGTATTGAGCATGACGATGCCAGACGTGCCGTTGAGGCCACCGCCGGAACCGATGTTGAAGCCGAACCACCCCACCCAGAGCATCGCCGCACCGGCCATGGTCAGGCTCAGGTTGTGGGCTGGCATCGGCGTGTTCTGATAGCCCTTGCGCTTGCCGAGGATCAGGCACGCGGCCAAAGCGGCGACGCCGGCATTGATGTGCACGGCGGTGCCTCCGGCGAAATCGAGTACCCCCCAGTTATGCATCAACGCGCCTGCACCACCCCAGACCATATGCGCCACCGGGGCATACACCAGGGTGAACCACAACGCCATGAACCACAGCGCCGCCGAAAACTTCATGCGTTCGGCAAATGCACCGGCAATCAGCGCCGGGGTAATGATCGCGAAGGTCATCTGGAAGGTCACGAACACGCCCTCCGGAATATCCCCCACCAGGCTCTCCGGGGTCATGCCCGCCAGGAAGGCCCGGCTCAAACCACCGACGAAACTGTTGAACGTCACCTGCCCCTCAATCATGCCGGTGCTGTCGACCACCATGCTGTAGCCATAGATCACCCACAACACGCCGACCAGGCCGGCGATACCGAAACACTGAGTGAACAGCGAAAGCATGTTCTTTGCGCGAACCAGGCCGCCGTAAAACAAGGCGAGGCCCGGCAGACACATGAACAGCACCAGCACCGCAGCGGTCACCATCCAGGCGGTGCTGCCGGTGTTCAATGTGGGTGCGTCGGCGGCCTGGGCCAATGGCGCAAGTGCGCCGGCCGCCAATAAACCGAGAGAGGATTTGCCGAGAAGACGATTGACCATGTTCAAAGCTCCTGCAAAGAAAGGTGGGTGTCGGGCAGCGAGCAAAGTGAGTATGTACGGACCTCTTGGTGGGCCCCTTGATCTGATCGTTCCCACGCTCCTGCGTGGGAATGCAGCCCGTGACGCTCTGCGTCACAAAAGTGGGACGCAGAGCGTCCCAAGAGGGTTTCCACGCAGAGCGTGGGAACGATCGTCGTCATCAATAACCGGTACCGGAACCCGGAACCCAGTTGGTCCCCGCCAACGGCACCCGCGCCATGGCCGCCGACTCCACCGTCAGCGCCACCAGATCCTCGGGATCGAGGTTGTGCAGGTGCGACTTGCCGCAAGCCCGGGCCATGGTCTGGGCTTCCAGCACCAACACGCGCAGGTAGTTGGCCAAGCGGCGGCCGCCCTCCACCGGATCCAGTCGCTTGGACAATTCCGGGTCCTGGGTGGTGATCCCGGCCGGGTCGCGACCGTTCTGCCAGTCATCGTAGAAACCGGCGGCCGAGCCGATTTTCTTCAGTTCCTCGTCCAGGCGCGGGTGGTTGTCGCCCAGCGCGATCAGCGCGGCGGTGCCGATGGCCACCGCATCCGCCCCCAGCGCCATCGCCTTGGCGACGTCGGCACCGTTGCGAATCCCGCCGGAAACGATCAGCTGGACCTTGCGATGCATGCCCATCTCCTGCAAAGCCTGTACCGCTTGCGGGATGGCCGACAGAATCGGAATCCCCACGTGTTCGATAAACACTTCCTGGGTCGCCGCCGTGCCGCCTTGCATGCCATCGAGCACAATCACATCCGCCCCGGCCTTCACGGCCAACTTGACGTCGTAGTACGGCCGGCTGGCGCCGATTTTCACGTAGATCGGTTTTTCCCAATCGGTGATTTCGCGCAGTTCGGCAATCTTGATCGCCAGGTCATCCGGGCCGGTCCAGTCCGGGTGACGGCAAGCGCTGCGCTGGTCCACACCGATGGGCAAGGTACGCATGCCGGCTACACGCTCGGTGACTTTCATCCCCAGCAACATACCGCCGCCACCAGGTTTGGCGCCCTGCCCCAGGACGATTTCAATCGCGTCAGCCTTGCGCAAATCGTCCGGATTCATGCCGTAGCGCGACGGCAAGTACTGATAGACCAAATGCTGTGACTGGCCGCGCTCCTCCGGGGTCATGCCGCCGTCGCCGGTGGTGGTGCTGGTGCCCGCGATGGTCGCGCCACGGCCCAGGGCTTCCTTGGCATTGGCCGACAACGCACCGAAACTCATGCCGGCAATGGTCACCGGAATCTTCAGGTGGATCGGCTTCTTGGCAAAGCGGTTGCCGAGGATCACGTCGGTGCCGCACTTCTCCCGATAACCTTCCAACGGGTAACGCGAAACACTGGCGCCGAGCAGCAGCAGATCATCGAAGTGCGGCAGTTTGCGCTTGGTGCCGCCGCCGCGAATATCGTAGATGCCAGTCTCGGCGGCACGCTGGATTTCCTGGATGGTCAGGCGGTCGAAGGTGGCTGACTCGCGCAGTACTGGAGTGGCTGCTTTTTGGTTAATCGGGTCGCTCATATCTGTTCTCCTCGCGCGGATCAGTACGCGGACGCGTTATCGACTTTGAAGTTGTACAACTGACGGGCCGAACCGTAGCGCTTGAAGTCAGCCGCCTTGTGCGCGAAACCGGCACGGTTCAACAGGTCCTGGAGCTCCTGGAGGTGCTCGGCGCGCATCTCTTTCTCGACGCAATCGGAACCCAGGGACTCCACATTGCCCTTCACGTAGATGTGGGTCTCGTACAAGGAATCGCCCAGCGCATCGCCGGCATCGCCGCAGACCACCAGACGCCCGGCCTGGCCCATGAAGCAGCTCATGTGGCCGATGCTGCCACCCACGACAATGTCGATGCCCTTCATGGAAATGCCGCAACGCGCGCCGGCATCCCCTTCAATCACCAGCAGCCCGCCATGGGCCGTGGCGCCGGCCGCCTGGGAGGCGCTGCCTTTGACGCGGACGTAGCCCGACATCATGTTCTCGGCGCAACCGACGCCGACATTGCCGTGGACGGTGATCGAGGCCTTTTGATTCATGCCCGCGCAGTAGTAGCCGGCGTGCCCCTGAATATCGATGGACAGCACTTCGTTCACCCCGACCGCGAGGTTGTGCTTGCCGTCCGAATGAGTCACCACCCATTCGCGCTCTTCAACGCTGTTGACCTGGTCGTGCAACGCCTGATTGAGTTCACGCACGGTGGCCGTGGAAAGGTCGATGGTTTTCATGTGTGCGCTCCTTAAGCTGACTCGCGTTCCCAGATGTACATGGTGGCCGGTGCCGGCTCCCAGACCTTGGCGTGTTCGATGCCCGGCAGGCTCGACAGGGCCTGATACTCGGACGCCATGGCGACGTAATCGTCGGTCTCGGCGAGGATCGCCGGCTTGCAGGCAATCGGGTCGCGGATCACGGCAAAACCGTTGCGGGTGCCGATGGCGAAGGTGAAGAAACCGTCCAGATCCTCCAGCGAGTGATCCAGCGCTTCTTTCAATGAATCGCCCTGCTGCAGGCGCCAGGTCAGGTAGCCGGCGGCCACTTCGGTGTCGTTGTCGGTCTCGAAGTGAATGCCTTCGCGCTTGAGTTCCTGCCGCAGGCGGAAGTGATTCGACAGCGAGCCGTTGTGCACCAGGCACAGGTCGGCGCCGGTAGAAAACGGATGGCTGCCTTCCATGGTCACCGCGCTTTCAGTGGCCATGCGGGTGTGGCCGATGATATGGCTGCCCTTCATGCCGGCCAGGCCGAAACGTTGGGAAATTTCCTGGGGCAAGCCCATGCCCTTGAGGATTTCGATGCTCTGGCCAGCGCTCATGATGCGCACGCTCGGCGCCAGTTCGGCGAGGGCCAGACGTACCGGCGCCTCTTGGGCATTGACTTTGAGCACGGCAGCGCTGGCGTTCTGAAACCAGTCCAGCGAACAGCCGAGACGCCCTTCCAGTTCGCCCATCAGAGCTTTCCAATCGAAGCCTTCGGTGGTTGCCTGCAGGGTCAGCTTGACCCAACCGTCCGCCACTTCATCGCCATAGATGGCAAACCCGGCACTGTCCGGCCCACGGTCGGTCATGGCCTGCAGCATGGGTTCGAACAGCTTGCCGAGCTGGGATTCCAGCTGCGGGTTTTTCAGGTAAAGACCTACGATCCCACACATAACAAAGTCTCCTTCGAAGGCACTGAACACTCGACGCCGTGCCGGGTGCCCGAATGGTTGTAAAAACACTGAGAGTCAGAAAAATTCGGTGTAGCGCTGGATCTCCCAGTCGGAGACGTGGCGGCTGTACTCCACCCATTCCATGCGCTTGAGCTTGATGAACTCGCCCACGATCTGCGGGCCCAGCACTTCGGCGAACAGCGGGTCGGCCTCCAGGGCGTCACAGGCTTCCTTGAGCGATTGCGGCAGGGTCTTGATGCCCCGCGCGGCGATCTGTTCCAGGCTCAGGCTGTAGAGGTTCTCATTGCAGACGTGGTCGATTTCCAACTGGCGATCGATGCCATCCAGGCCGGCGGCGATGATCGCGGCGCTGACCAGATAGGGATTGCAGCCAGCGTCCGGCAGGCGGAATTCCAGGCGGCCGTAAGGCACCCGCACCATGGCCGAACGGTTGTTGGCGCCGAAGGCGATAAAGGCCGGCGCCCAGGTCGCGCCGGACAACGAATTGCCGACCACCAGACGCTTGTAGGAGTTGACCGTCGGCGCGGCGAAGGCACACAGCGCCGGACCATGGGCCAGCAAGCCGGCGGCAAAGTGATAAGCCATTTTCGACAGGCCCATGCCGCTGGGGTCGCTGGCGTCATGGAACAGGTTCTTGTTTTCGGCACTGCTGATCGACAGGTGAAAATGCATGCCGTTGCCGGCGCGTTTCGGGTCCGGCTTGGGCATGAACGAGCAGATCATGCCCAGGTCATTGGCGATTTCACCAGCGGCCATGCGGAAAAACGTGAAGCGATCCGCCGAGGTCATGGCGTCGCTGTAGGTGTAGTTGATCTCGAACTGGCCGTTGGCGTCCTCGTGGTCGATTTGATAGACCTCGAAATCCACGGCCTGCAAGGCTTCGGTCAGCCGCTCAAGGAAAACGCGGGAGCGCGACAGGCCTTTGTAGTCGTAGCAAGGCTTGTCCAGGTTGTCGCTGAGGTCCACCAGTTGCAGTTTGCCATGCTCGTTGCGGCGCATCAGGTTGAACTCGGGCTCCAGGCCGGTGTTGAGCGTCCAACCCTTTTCTGCCAGGCGCTGCACTTGTTGCTGCAACACATAACGGCTGTCGTATGGATGCGGCTTGCCGTCGACGTGGCCGATGCACACTACTCGCCCGTAACCCGGCTGCCAGGGCACCGGGGTCAGGGTGGACAGGTCGCCACGGGCCATGAAGTCCGGCCCGTGGGGCTCCATGCCCATGCCGCTGATCGCGAATCCGGCAAAACCAGCCCCCTCTTCGGCAACGGTCTTGAGCCCACAGATAGGCACCGATTTGGTTTTGGCCGCCCCGTGTATATCCACAAACTGCGCAAGCACGTATTTGATTGCGTGCTTGTCGATGATGCGCTGGGTTTCTGCTGGCAACATTGCTCGTCACTCCTCGCGAAAGGGCAAAACATTGTGGATGGGCCTGGACTGACTTTTTATTCCTAAAAAGAAAGTTAGTTTCCCAATAGGAATGCAAGGCCCTTGCCAGATTCGCGAGTGAAACGCCGACGCTCTTCAGAAAGCGCTTTTGTGCTGTATATATGGGAAAATTCTTTTCCCCGTGGGAATATCGCTCGACAGACGCGAGCGGAACGCCGCTATTTGCACTTTCTCAGTGCGAAACTAATATTACTGAACGGAAAGTGTGCAGGATTGATGACTATGTCGACCGAAACCGCCCCGCGCCTCAAGCTTGAGCAATACCTGGGATTGCAGATCAAGCGCCAGCGCCAGGCTCAGGATCTGAAATTGTCTGACGTGGCCAAGATCGCCGATATCAGCCAAGGCATGTTGAGCAAGATCGAAAACGCCCAGGTGTCCACCAGTCTCGATACCCTGAGCCGCCTGTGCGACGTGCTCGGCCTGCCACTGTCCAAGTTGTTCAGCGAATACGACCAGCAAGACGGCAGTGCGCTATTGGTCAAGGCTGACCAGGGCATGGAAGTGGTGCGCCGTGGCACCGAGAAAGGCCATACCTACCATCTGCTCAACCACACCCGCGGGCCGAAGAAAAGCTTCGAGGCCTACATGGTCAGCATGGATGACGCGAGTGAAGAGTTTCCGACCTTCTCTCACCCCGGCACCGAATTCCTTCACCTGCTGGAAGGTGAACTGATCTATCGCCACGGCAATCAGCTTTACCGCATGGAGGCTGGCGACAGCCTGACGTTCGAAGGCGAAATCCCCCATGGCCCCGAGCAACTGGTGCAGGTGCCTATCCGCCTTTTGTCGATCATGAACTACGGCAACGACAAAGAATAACGCCCCCCTCCCGAAGCATGAAGATCAACCTGTGGGAGCAAGCCCGCTCCCACATTTTTGACCGCGTTCGACCGACGGAAACGAGTCGCCGCCCCCCACAAAAAATTCCCCTCAGTTAAAAAACTTTCCCAACCCCCTAGACGTCCCGCCTCCACTCCCCTATAAAGCCACTTCAGGAATATTTTATTCCCTACAAGAAAATACGCTCAAGGAATGAGCCTGCTGTCCTCAGACATTTTTCGCTATGCGATGAACTGCCGCCATCATCCCGAGGACGTGTCATGCAACACGAAAAAAACCATTTCATCATCAAGATCACCTGTCCCGCGGTGTCCGGCATCGTCGCGGCCGTCACCACTTACCTGGCGGACAACGGTTGCTACATCGGGGAGATGGCGCAATTCGATGATGATTTCAGCGGCCGGTTTTTCATGCGTGCGGTGTTCCGCTTCAACGACGGTCATCAGGGCAACATTCAACAGATCAAGGACGGTTTCGCCGACGTCGCCAGGGCGTTCGAGATGACCTGGGAACTGCACGACACCCGCGAGCCGATGCGCGTGTTGTTGATGGTCAGCAAGTTCGACCACTGCCTGACCGACCTGCTCTACCGCTACCACAAGGGCGAGATGGACATGACCATCACCGCCATCGTTTCCAACCACCTCGACCTGCGCCCCATGGCCGAACGCGAAGGCATTCGCTTCATCTACCTGCCGGTGACCCAGGACACCAAGGCCCGGCAGGAAGCCGAACTGATGAAGATCGTCGACGACACCGGCACCGAACTCGTGGTGTTGGCGCGCTACATGCAGATCCTCTCCGATGACCTGTGCAAGCGACTCTCGGGGCGGGCGATCAACATTCACCATTCGTTCTTGCCAGGTTTCAAAGGCGCCAAGCCGTATCACCAGGCCTACCAGCGTGGCGTGAAGCTCATTGGCGCCACCGCTCACTACGTCACCAGCGACCTCGATGAAGGACCGATCATCGAGCAGGAAGTGCAGCGCGTCGATCACGTCTACCTGCCCGACGATCTCGTGGCCACCGGCCGTGACACCGAAACCGTGGCCCTGTCCAAGGCGGTCAAGTACCACCTGGAGCACCGGGTTTTCCTCAACCAGGACAGAACGGTGATCTTCCGGTGAACACGCACAAACTGATCGACGGCAAAGCCAGCGCCGCCCGCGTGCTGATACAGGTCCGCGAGGACGTGGTGCGCCTGCGCGAGCAGGCCATTGAACCGGCACTGGCGGTGATCCTGGTGGGCAGCGACCCGGCCAGCCAGGTCTACGTGCGCAACAAGATCCTGCGCGCCGAAGAGGTGGGTATCCGCTCGCTGGAACATCGGCTGCCTGCGGACACCAGCACTGAACAGCTACTCATCCTGATCGCTCGACTGAATGCCGATCGCTCGATCCACGGCATTCTTCTGCAACTGCCGCTGCCTGCCCATATCGATGAATTACGGGCACTGGAGGCTATCGCGCCGGACAAGGACGTCGATGGGTTCCACAGTCAGAACGTCGGCGGCCTCAGCCAGGGTCGCACGGTACTCGCGCCTTGCACCCCCAGTGGTTGTCTGTACTTGCTCGAACAAACCTGCGGCGATCTGCGCGGCAAGCACGCGGTGGTGATCGGCCGCTCGAACATCGTTGGCAAACCCATGGCCGCGTTGTTGCTCAAGGCCGATTGCTCAGTGACCGTCCTGCATTCGCGCAGCCCGGATCCCCAGGCGCTGTGCCGGCAGGCCGACATCGTCATCGCCGCCGTGGGTCGCCCGCGGTTGATCGACGCCAGTTGGCTCAAGCCTGGCGCCGTGGTGATCGACGTTGGCATCAACCGTATCGACGACGATGGCCGCAGCCGTCTGGTGGGCGACGTCGACTTCGACAGCGCCCTGGCGCACGTCGCGGCGATCACCCCGGTACCCGGTGGTGTCGGCCCGATGACCATTGCCTTCCTGATGAAAAACACCGTCACCGCAGCCCTTGCGCAACACCGGGCCCTACGCAGCCAATCGGAGGCCTTATGCCATTCAATCTATTGAAATACGGGCTGAGTTCGGAGTACCCGGTGGAAGTGGATCTGCCACCACCACGGGAACTCAAATCGAGCTATGACGTGGTGATCATCGGTGCCGGCGGCCACGGCCTGGCCACCGCTTATTACCTGGCCAAGTACCACGGCATCACCAATGTCGCGGTATTGGAGAAGTCCTACCTGGGCGGCGGCAATACCGCACGCAACACGGCGGTGATCCGCTCCAACTACCTGACCAGCGAAGGCGTGCGCTTTTATGCCGAGTCGGTGCGGATGTTCCAGTCGCTGTCCAACGAATTCGATTTCAACATCATGTATTCCGAGCGCGGCCAACTGACCCTGGCCCACACCGATGCCACGGTGCGCTCGTTCCGCCAGCGGGCCGAGGTCAACAAGCACTTCGGCGGTCGCACCGAGATGATCGACCGCCAGCAGATCCGCGAACTGGTGCCCAGCCTCAACCTCGATCCCGGCCACTTGCCGGTGCTCGCCGGCCTGTGGCACATCGACGGCGCCACCGCGCGCCACGACGCCGTGGCCTGGGGCTACGCCAAACAAGCCGCCAAGCGCGGTGTGGAAATCCATCAGCTCACCGAAGTCCAGGACCTGATCATCGAGAATGGCGCCATCACCGCCGTCAAGACCAACCGCGGCACCATCAAGTGTGGTTGCGCGGTGCAGGCGATTGCCGGGCACAGTTCATTGCTGATGGCCAAGGCCGGAATCCGGTCACCGATCCAGACCTTCCCGCTGCAAGCGATGGTCACCCAGCCGTTCAAGCCGTTCCTCGACCCGCTGGTGAGCTCCTCTGCCCTGCACTGCTATGTGCAGCAAACGAGTCGTGGCGAGGTGGTGTTTGGCGGCGGCTCCGACCCCTATCCGCTGTTCAATACCCGCTCTACGCTCGATTTGAAGGAGAGCCTGCTGGCCCATGCCATCGAGATGTTCCCGTTCCTGGCCAACGCCAAGCTGATGCGCCAATGGGCCGGGATCACCGACATGACCCCGGACTACAGTCCGATCATGGGCCTGTCGCCGGTGAAGAATTACTACCTCGACGCGGGCTGGGGCACCTGGGGGTTCAAGGCCACGCCGATCTGCGGCAAGACCATGGCCGAGTTGGTCGCCAGCGGCGGCAAGGTGCCAGACCTGATCAAGCCGTTCGGCCTCGAACGTTTCTCGACCTTCCAGCAAGTCAACGAAATGGGCGCTACGGCGGCCAGTCACTGACGGAGAGCGGACTATGAAAATCATGACTTGCCCGCTCAACGGGCCGCGCAATATCAGCGAGTTTACCTATGGCGGTGAACTCAAACCCATGCCCGACCCGATTACGTGCAGCGACGGCGAATGGGCTGATTACGTGTTCAACACCGACAACCTCGCCGGCGTGGTGCGCGAGTGGTGGATGCACAACCCCTCCAGCTACTGGTTTCTCGCGGAGCGGCACACCGTCACTGACGAAATCCTGCGGACCTTCGATCCCAAGGAGCTCTTCAGCAGCCGTGTCGAATTCAACGCCGCCCCCAAGGAGATAGCAGGATGAATCGCCTACCCGCCCCCATGGGCCTGCTGATCAACCGCGATCAGCCGCTGGATTTCAGTTTCGACGGGCAGCACTACCAAGGCTTGCAAGGCGACAGTATCGCCAGCGCCCTGTTGTCCAACGGGCGTTTCCTGATCTCTCGCTCGTTCAAATACCACCGCCCGCGCGGCCCGCTGACCATGGCCGGCCAGGATGCCAACAGCCTGGTGCAACTGCCCCAGGAACCCAATGTGCTGGCCGATGCTCACGCCTTGTCCGCGGGGTTGCAGGTGACGGCGCAGAACGTCAACGGCTCGCTGGATAACGACCGCGACGCCTACCTGGGCAAGTTCTCCAGATTCATGCCGGTGGGCTTCTACTACCGCTCGTTCTATAAGCCCAAGGGCATGTGGAAGGTCTGGGAGCCGATCATTCGCAAGAAGGCCGGTCTCGGTGTGCTCGACCTGAAGTTCCAGCCTGAGTACTACGACAAGGCCTACCTGTTTACCGACGTGGCGGTGATCGGTGCCGGTCCCGCCGGGCTGCACGCAGCCCTGACCGCCGCCAACGCGGGGGCCAGGGTGTTGCTCATCGAACAACAGCCGATTCTCGGCGGGTCGCTCACCTACGCCCGCTTCGATATCGACGGCAACAAGGCTGAAAACCTGCGCCGCGAACTGCTCGCGGCGGTCGAGCAACACACCAATATCCAGATCCTGACCGAAGCCACGTGCAACGCCTGGTTCACCGATAACTACCTGCCAGTGATCCAGGGCAAACGCCTGTACAAAGTGCGCGCTCGCCAATGCCTGGTTTGCAGCGGCGCGTTCGATCAGCCGGTGATCTTTCGCAACAACGACCTGCCGGGCGTGATGCTGACCAGCGCCGCGCAACGGCTGATGAAGCTGTATGCGGTCAAACCGGGTAACAGCGCCGTGGTGCTGACGGGCAACGATGACGGTTACCTCGCCGCGCTGGACCTGCATGACCAGGGCGTAGATGTCGTCGCGGTGGTGGACCTGCGCCAAGGGCCTTCGGACGAATCCCTGCTACGCGCGCTGGCGCAACGCAAGATCTATCGTCAGGGCAACAGCACCGTCTATGAGGCCCTGCACGAGAAAGGCATGCGCCATATCAACGGCGTCGATGTGCGCCAGATCACCGCACAGGGCCAGGTCGCCGAGAGCGGGCAATATCTGGCATGCGATTTACTGTGCATGTCCGCCGGTTACATGCCGGTCTATCAACTGCTGTGCCAGGCCGGCGGCAAACTGGCCTACGACGATCAACGTGCCGAGTTCACGCTCAGCGGCCTGCCACGGAATCTGAATATCGCCGGTTCGGTCAACGGTCGTCATCAGCTGGATAACGTGATTGCCGATGGCGTGAATGCCGGTGCCGAAGCCGCCCTCGCGCTGGGCCTGACAGTCGGCACGCAACGCGCATCGTTCAGCGGTGAAGCCCGGGTCAACTTCAATTGGCCGATCTTCCCGCATCCCAAAGGCAAGGACTTCGTCGACTTCGACGAGGATCTGCAAGTGGCCGACATCGTCAACGCGACCAAGATCGGCTATCGCGACGTGCAACTGGTCAAGCGCTACTCCACCGTCGGCATGGGCCCGTCTCAGGGTCGTCACTCGGCGCTGCCGACCGCCCGGCTGGTGGCGTGGGCCACCCAACGCAACATCAGCGAAACCGGAGTGACCACGGCACGGCCGCCGTTTGTGGCCGAAAAACTGGCGCATGTCGCCGGTCGCGCGTTCGATCCGTACCGGCAAACGCCGATGCACGCTCGTCACCTGCAAGCTGGCGCGAAGATGATGCCTGCGGGCATCTGGCAACGCCCGGCCTACTATGGCAACGCTAAGGATCGCGAAGCCTGCATGCAGGCCGAAGCCCTGCACGTGCGCAACAAGGTCGGCATCATTGATGTCTCGACCCTCGGTGGCCTGGATGTGCGCGGCCCGGACGCCGCCGAGCTGCTCAACCGCATGTACACCTTTGCCTTCCTCAAGCAACCGGTCGGCCGCTCCCGCTATGCGCTGATGACCAACGAGCACGGGGTGGTGATCGACGACGGTGTCTGCGCGCGGTTGGCCGAAAATCACTTCTACGTCACCGCCACCACCAGTGGTGTCGACCGGATCTACCAGCAGATGCTCAAGTGGAACGCGCAATGGCGCCTCGACGTGGACGTCGCCAACGTCACCGCGGCTATTTGCGCGGTCAACGTCGCCGGGCCCGATTCGCGCAAAGTGCTGGAGCAGGTCTGCACCGACCTGGATCTGAGCGCCGAAGCGTTTCCTTATCTGGGCGTGCGCCAGGGCACCGTGGCGGGCATCAAGGCCCGTTTGCTGCGCGTGGGTTTTGTCGGCGAACTGGGCTATGAAATCCACGTGCCGGCGCGTCACGGGCTCATGCTCTGGGACGCGCTGATGGAGGCCGGCAAGGCCCATGACATCCGCCCCTTCGGCGTCGAAACCCAACGTTTGCTGCGCCTGGAAAAAGGCCACGTGATCATCAGTCAGGACACCGACGGCATGACCCATCCGGCGGAAATCGACATGGGCTGGGCGGTCAGCCGCAACAAACCATTCTTCGTCGGCCGGCGCTCGGTGGACATCCTCGAAGCCCAACCGCTGAAACGCAAACTGGTGGGTTTCTCCTTGCCCAAGGGCAGCGTACAACCGCTGGAAGGCCACCTGGTACTCAACGGCCCGGACATCAGCGGCAACGTCACCTCCTGCGAATACTCCGCGACGCTGGGCCGAATCATCGGCCTGGCCTACGCCGGTATCGAGCAGAGTGCCCCGGAACAGCACATTCCGATTCGCGTCGAGGGCGGCATCATCGTCCAGGCCGAAGTGGTGCAACTGCCCTTCTTCGACCCCACCAACCAACGCCAGGAGGGTTAAGCCATGACCAGTCTGAAAGACCACGAGACACTCACGCAACCGTACCACCTGGTCGACCAGACCGACCTGCCCCGAGTCGGCTTTCGTGGCAGCCACAGTGCCGAGTACCTCACAGCGCGCGGCTTCACCCTGCCGGACGCCCCCAACCGCGCCACCGCCCAGGCCGACGGTAGCTGGGTGGCGCGCCTGTCCCAGACCGAATATGTGTTGCTGGGCAGCCCCCAGGATCAGGGTCAGCGGATTGCCAATGAAGAGGCACGCTGGGAACTCGACCACCACGCCAACTACCTGCTGCCCCGCCAGGACAGTCACGCCTGCCTGGTGCTCAGCGGGGGTGCGATTGCCCGGGTGATGGCCAAGCTCTGCGGGGTCGACCTCAGCTTCCCGGCCTTCAAGCCAGGGGCGGTGGCGCAGACATCGGCGGCGCGGATCAATGTGATCGTGATCCATACGGGAAGTATGGAGGCACCGGCTTTTCATATCCTGTGGGATCGCGCCTCGAAGCAATACTTCAACGACGCGCTGCTGGATGCTCTGGAGGAGTTCGAGGTCAGTCCGTATAGCCCAACCTCATTGCCTTGACCTTCTGGGTCCGTTGACGTGTCGCCAGGCAGCCATGCGACACGTCCCCCTTCCCTGTTGAGCAATGCAGCGCGTCACCTGAAACGCACTTGGTCACGGCCCTACCCGAGCCCAGAACGCTTCGGCAGATTGACTGAGCGGTGCCGACGGACGGGTCAGATGAATTTCCAGCGGTATATCCCAGCTTTCGTCGAGCGCCCTGACTAAGCGCCCATCCAGCATTTCCTGCTCGGTGAGGCTCTTGGGCAACCAGGCCACGCCTTTGCTTTCCAGGGCCATGGACATCAGCACCGCGGCAAGGTGGCTGCTGAAAAGTGGCTTGAGGTGAAGGTAATCTTCTTTGCCGCGCAGCCTGTGGGCGACGATACGCCCCAGTCCAGACTCATGGGTGTAAGCCAGGTATGGCAATGCCGCAGGCGAGGTGCCGAAATTGGCAGAAGCACTCGCCAGGGGAACGAGCACGTCTTCACCCACCTTCTTGCCGATGAACTGATCTGGGGCGAGCAAAGGTGGAACATCGGGATGACGGTGACAGAGCAGAAACTGAACCTGGCCATGTATCAGCATCTGCTCACAGACAGCCATGCTATCGGAGTGCAGTTGCACAGCCTCGATGGGGGCACCGCTCTCCGAGCTTCGAAGCCACCTGGGGAAAAATGTGAACGACAGGGAATGCGTTGCCGCAAATTGAAGCGACCTGGCAGCCATCCCAGCAACCTCTTGAGCCTCGTTGCGCATTCTGTACAAGCGCCTGGCAGCCTCCTGGGCACTAGGCAAAATTTGCCTCCCGGCTTCAGTCAGTGTCGCGCCTTGAGGCGTTCGAACGAACAATTGCACCCCCATCCAGCTCTCCAGCGAGCGCACTCTGCGACTGAATGCCGGCTGGGTAACGTGCCGCGCTTCAGCCGCCCGAACGAAGCTGCCGTACTCCGCAAGCGCTGAAAAATCCTCAAGCCAAACGAGTTCCAAGGGCCATGCCTCCTGTGCATAGGGTGCGGCATTAATAGCATTGGGCGGGTGACATCGCAAAGCCTAACGTGGGGCTACAAACAACAAGAGGACCCCGCCATGCGCATCGTAGACATTCGTGAAAAAACTGTTTCCATTGCCTCCCCAATCGCTAACGCCTACATCGACTTCTCGAAAATGACCTGCTCGGTTGTCGCTGTCATCACGGATGTGATTCGCGACGGAAAGCCTGTCATCGGCTACGGTTTCAATTCAAATGGTCGCTATGGCCAGGGCGCACTGATGCGTGATCGTTTCCTGGCGCGTATTACGGAAGCTGATCCAGACACGCTCATCGACCATGCCAACAACAACCTGGACCCGTTCGCCATCTGGAAAACCTTGATGACCAACGAAAAGCCAGGCGGCCATGGTGAGCGCTCGGTTGCCGTTGGCACCATCGACATGGCCGTATGGGATGCCGTCGCCAAGATTGAAGGCAAACCGCTGTATCGCCTGCTGGCCGACCGTTACCGTAACGGCGTGGCCGATGACAAGGTCTGGGTCTATGCAGCGGGCGGCTACTACTACCCAGGCAAAGACCAGACCAAGCTCAAGGCGGAAATGCAGAGCTATCTGGATCGTGGCTACGACGTCGTCAAGATGAAGATAGGCGCGGTGCCACTGGACGAAGATATCCGTCGCATCGAAGCGGTACTCGAAGTGGTTGGCGACGGTCGTCGACTGGCGGTCGATGCCAATGGTCGTTTCGATCTGCAGACCGGTATTGCTTACGCGCAAGCCATCAAGAAGTACAACCTCTTCTGGTACGAAGAGGTCGGCGATCCGCTTGACTACGCCTTGCAGGCTGAACTTGCAAATCACTATGAACTGCCCATGGCTACCGGGGAGAACCTGTTCTCCCATCAGGATGCGCGCAACCTGCTGCGCCACGGTGGCATGCGCCCTGATCGCGACTATCTCCAGTTCGACTGCGCGCTGTCCTACGGGCTCGTGGAGTACATGCGCACCCTCAAGGTGATGGAAGAAATGGGTTGGTCTTCTCGCCGCGTAGTTCCGCATGGCGGTCACCAGATGTCCCTGAACATCGCAGCAGGTCTGCACCTTGGGGGTAACGAATCGTACCCGGATGTGTTCCAGCCTTTCGGTGGCTTCGCTGACGGGATCCAGGTGGAAAACGGCTATGTCGGGCTGCCGGATATTCCAGGTGTTGGCTTCGAAGCCAAGTCCGCTTTGTACGCCGTAATGCGTGAGTTGGGCGAAGGCTGACCACCCTCGATCTGCGGTCTCTGTGAAAGAGGCCGCAGCACCAGGCAGGCGTCACCCACCAACGTCAAGCCACATGCCCATCACAAAAATAAAATGAGGTGCTTCCGTGGAAATCTCCAAATCCCGCTGGTATGGCCAGCTGTATGTGCAAGTACTCATCGGCATCGTGATCGGTGCAGCAATCGGTTACTTCCTGCCAGATATCGGAGCCAAGCTCCAGCCCTTTGCCGATGGCTTCATCAAACTGATCAAAATGCTGTTGGCGCCGATTATTTTCGGTACGGTCGTTGTCGGTATCGCCAAGATGGGCAGCATCAAAGAAGTCGGACGGATTGGCGTAAAAGCGCTGATCTACTTCGAGATTCTTTCAACCATCGCCCTGGTCGTTGGCCTTATTGTGGTCAATATCGTAAAGCCTGGCGTCGGTATGAACATCAACGCCAGCGCGCTTGATGGAAGTGCCATCAGCAAATACAGCCAAGCTGCCAGTGAGCAAGGCGGCGCCATCGATTTCTTTCTCAATATCATCCCGCAAACCTTCATCGGCGCCTTCTCCAATGGCGTGATGCTTCAGATCATCCTGCTTTCGGTATTGATGGGTATAGCCCTGGTTCAAATGGGCGAAACCAGCAAGCCGTTGATCAACACCATTGATCTGTTCCTGCAAGGCTTGTTCAAGGTCGTTGCAATGGTCATGCGCCTGGCTCCGATTGGTGCCGGTGCCGGCATGGCTTTCACTATCGGCAAGTACGGGATTGGAACCTTGCTGTCACTCGGCCAATTGCTGGTCGCGCTCTACATCACGACCTTGATTTTCATCGTGGTCGTGCTGGGTTCGGTTGCTCGATGGTCGGGCATGCCGCTGATGCAATTTCTTCGTTATTTCAAAGATGAGATTCTCATCACGCTTGGCACCTGCTCAACCGAAGCCGTACTGCCGCGAATGATGGTGAAGCTTGAAAAGCTTGGCTGCAAAAAATCCGTCGTAGGCATGGTGTTGCCAACCGGGTACACCTTCAATGCGGACGGCACCTGCATCTATCTCACCATGGCCGCCATCTTTATCGCCCAGGCGACCAATACGCCGCTGACATTTGTGGACCAGATGATTCTGCTGGGCGTATTCCTGCTGACCTCAAAAGGCTCGGCTGGCGTGGCGGGCGCGGGCTTCGTAACGCTTGCCGCAACGCTCACAACCATCCACTCCATTCCTCTGGTCGGCCTCGTTTTGCTCTTGGGGATTGACCGGTTCCTGAACGAAGCGCGGGCGGTGACCAACTTGATCGGTAACGGCATTGGCACCATCGCCATTGCCAAGTGGGACAACTCGTTCGATGTCGAGGCCTGCGAGCGTGAAATCGCCGCCATGAAACACGACAAGGCAGCAAGAAAGGCATTGCTGGCGCAAAAGTAGTCCGCAAAGCGCCCCGGTCATGCCACGCCGAGTACGGCATGACCGGCCGCAGTGCAGCGGCAATATCGGGTGTTTCATTTGAAATGACGGCCCTGATAGCCGGTCTACTTCCCTCCGGTCACATCCAGGAAGGTACCCGTCACAAACGAAGCATCCGGTCCCGCCAACCAGAGAACGGCCCTCGCCACCTCCTCCGGCTGGCCTCCACGCCCCATCGGGATCGTTTCCTTCACCCGGTCGACTCTGCCCGGCTCTCCGCCACTGGCATGCATCTGGGTGTAGATATGCCCGGGGCGAACGCAGTTGACCCGAATACCCTCCCGAGCCACTTCCTTGGCATAGCCCGTCGTGAACGTTTCTACCGCTCCCTTGGACGCCGCATAGTCCACGTATTCATTCGGACTACCGAGTCGGGCCGACGCCGAGGAGATGTTGATGACGGTACCGCCACGCCCGCCATAACGATAGGCCATGCGCCGGGTAGCCTGCTGCGCGCAGAGCATCGGGCCCAACGTGTTGACCGCAAATATTCGCTGCATGCGCTCGAAGCCGAGATCCTCCAAGCGAGACTGCTGTGCCAGGATCGAAGCGTTGTTGACCAGCACATCGATTCGTCCGAAGCGCAGGTCAACGGTGGCGAACAGTTCGGCGATCTGTGCCGGATCGGCGTTATCGGCACGTACCGCCAAGGCACGGGCGCCCCTGGCCTCGACCTGTTCTGCCACCGCCAACGCCGACGCTTGATCGGCGATGTAGGTCAGCACGACGTCGTAACCTTGCTCAGCGGCCAGCATGGCAGTCGCCGCCCCGATCCCGCGCCCGCCTCCGGTGATCAGGATCACCGGCTTTTGCGAATCATCATTCATGATCAATCCTCACGGCTAAATGAAAACAAGCAACGTCAACCGATAACCAGCGTACCGAGGGCAATGACTGCGCAGGACAGCAGCTTGCGCAAGGTCAATGCTTCGCCAAGAAATGCATATCCGATCAAAGCGGCGAACATGACGCTGGTTTCCCGCAGGGCGGACACCGCCCCCATCGGTGCATGGGCCATGGCATAGATCACGACCCCATAGGCCAGCAATGAAACCAGCCCGCCAGCGGAGGCCACGGCGATACCTGGCCGCAAGGCAAAGAGGCTTTTGGCGTCTCGCAGTCCGATATAAACCACGGGCATCATCACGCCCCACAACAGGCACATCCAGGCGGTGTAGGCCAATGGCGCCCCGGAGAGGCGAACGCCGATGCCATCGACCACGCTGTAAGCGGCAATGAAACAACCGGTTCCCAATGCGTAGGGCAAGTCAGGCAACGCCCGCCGGCGCCCGGTATAGGCCAGCGAGATGATTCCAGTCGACACCAACGCAACGCCTAGCAGCCCACTCGGCGACACCCGCTCACCGGCGAACACCGAAGCGGCCAGGACAATCAGGATTGGAGAGACACCGCGGGCAATGGGATAGGTCTGGCCCAGGTCTCCAGACTTGTAACTGCGCACCAGGAACAGGTTGTAACCCACGTGCAACACCGCGGACAGTCCGACGCAGAACCAGCTTGCACGGGCGGGCGGAGGCAGTAGCGTCGCCACGATGAGGCTCGCCAGGGCTATCGCCATGCACATGATGGTCATCGACCACAAACGGTCGGCGCCTCCGCGCAGCATGGCATTCCAACTGGCGTGCAGCAGCGCGGCGAACAAGACGAGGCAGATGATGTATAGAGGCATGCATCATCCTAGACCGCTCAAGTCAGGCTATAAAAGCAAAGTCTCTTCATCCAGGCATGAATAAAACCTCACGCATAAGCGTGTTGCGCACCTACGGCCTGCGTGACCAGCCAACGACGAAAGCTGGCAATATGAGGTTGAGTCTCGATCCCTTTGGGGCAGACAAAGTAATACGCCAGAGGGGATGCGAACGGCAGTTCGAAAAGTCTTTCAAGACGGCCGTCATTGAGCTCGGCCTCAACATGCCCACTGCGTGCCAGCGCGATACCTTGTCCCAACAGCGCCGCCTCGATGGTCATATTGGTGTCCGCGTAGCGAATGCTTTCCTTCAAGGTCGTGACCTCGACGCCCATCTGGGCAAACCACTGCTCCCATTTCGGCACCAGCGCTGCACCATCGCGCGTCAGCAGCGGATAGCGCAGCAATTCGGCGGCCATTTGAGGCGTACCAAAGCGCGCAAGCAAAGCCGGGCTGGCGACAGGAAAAATCTGCTCGCGAAACAGAAACTCTGAAAACAGCGACGGGAAATGACCGCTGCCCAGGCGGATCGCAACGTCCGGGTCTGTCGTCGAGAAGTTAATGACACTATCGGTACTGTCCAGCGTCAGCAGAATTTCCGGATGTGCTTGCGCCAGGTCCGGCAGCCTGGGCAGCAACCACTTCAAGGCAAAGGAATAGGTCGTGCTGACGCTCAGCCGCTGCCTGCCGTTTTGCTCTCGCAAATCGGCCAGGGTGGCCTCGAGCTTCATGAAGAACTCCCGCACGATGGGTGCAAGCGCGGCTCCCGCCGAGGTCAGGTGCAGCGAGCTGCTGCGATGAAACAGCTGCAATCCCCAGAGCTGTTCCAAATGCTTGAGCTGGTGGCTCACTGCGCTCTGTGTGACATGCAGCTCCTCTGCTGCCGCAGTGAACGTGGCGTGCCGGGTAGCGGCTTCAAAGGCCCGCAGGCTCGAAGAAGGAGGGAGGTTTCTCATGATGTTCCCTACTATGAGTAAGCGCTCATGCTAGCGCCTTTGCATCGCTCGTTGTAGGCACGCTGTTCGCCGACCGCTAACTTGAATGCTACACGTCTCTCTTCTTCAGGCTTTCGGGGCTGCCAGCGCATAACCCATCCATCACCAGGTCCATCAATCTGGCAAGACGTGAGCGCCATTCGCTCTGGGAATCTACTTGCCATATTCCGGCAGTGGCTAGAAAAAAGTCGTCGTGGGTAACCCCGCCACGAATCGTTCCGGCCTTTTCATTAGCCCTCAAAAGCAACTCGGCCGCTGCCTGGACTGGCGCGTATCCCGACTTCCCTGGGAACTCGTAAGTAGAGGCTGCTTGCCGTATCGCGGCCGCAAGTCCCGACTTTGTCATTGCATATTCAACGAGGCAGTCCATCCACTCTCGGAGGGCCTCCTTAGGGGGTTTTGTGGCGAGCAGTTGTTCCGCCAACGAGGCCACTTGCTGCATCTCGAATTGGTAGACCTCGAATACCAGCTCCTCTCTGCTGGCGAAATGGCGATAAAACGTGCCCTGCCCCACGCCGGCTTTCTTCGCGATCGCACTCAGCGGGACCGCGGGATCGAGTGTCAGTTCTGCCACTGCGACCTTCAGAATTCGTTCTCGGTTTTTCCTGGCGTCAGAACGCATCGCCAATTCGTCATTCCTGGGCAAAGTTTTTTCCTTCGCTGCATTGCAAAGCGGACAATTGTCCGGTAGTTTTTTGTAAGTGGACATCTGTCCGCTTGAATACCCTTACCGGAGTTTACTATGAACAGCACAGGCAACACGATTCTGGTTACTGGCAGCACTTCAGGCATAGGCCTTGGCCTGGCGCTCAGGCTTCACAAGGCGGGAAACAACGTCATCATCGCGGGACGTCGCAAGGCGCTGCTCGACAAGATCATGTCGGAACATCCAGGTATTGAATCGGTATTGCTGGACGTCTGCGATCCACAATCCATACAGCGCACCAGCGAAGCGCTGGCGATCAGTCACCCGAATCTGAACGTGCTCATAAACAACGCTGGCATCATGCACTGGGAGGATCTTACCGATCCGCAAAACCTGAGCACCGCCGAAGACATCGTGACCACGAACTTGCTTGGCACGATTCGCATGGTCTACGCATTGACTCCCCAACTGATCAAGCAGCCCAGTGCAACGATCATCAATGTCAGCTCGGCTCTGGCATTCGTCCCGCTGCCTGCGACACCGACCTACAGCGCGACCAAAGCAGCCGTTCATTCGTTCACTCAAAGTCTTCGCGTGCAGCTGGAGGACTCGTCAGTCGAGGTTATCGAGCTTGCGCCACCGGGTGTGCGCACCACGTTGCTTGGGCAGGAAAATGACGAACACGCCATGCCTTTGGACGAGTTCTTGAATGAAATCTTCGAGCTACTCGAGAACACCCCGACCCCACGCGAACTTGTCGTCGAACGTGCCAAACCATTACGGTTTGCCGAAGCGAACGGTGCACATGATGAGGTATTGAACATGCTGGCGGGATACAAAGCACCGGCAGAATGATGTTAACCGTGTCGGCAGCACCTGCCTCGACGGCACCGCTTGTTTGAATAGCGCCTGAAGGAGATTCCTACTCAGTGTGGTTGATGTGTTGAGACATGTGCGCTAGCTTATCTAGCGCACTAGATAATAGCCGACTAGACAAATGCCAAAACAAGATGATTTCCAGAAACGCGAGGTAGGCCAGCAATTGTCTTTTGCTCTCTACAGCGCAGCGAACCGAATGGCGCGGCTGCATAAGCCGCTTTTGGAGCCGTTTGGCCTGACATTCCCCCAGTACCTTGTGATGCTGGAGCTTTTCACTGCTGAGCCTCGTGCCGTGGGAGATCTCGGTACAAAGCTCGGCATGGACACCGGCACCATCACGCCGCTTTTGAAGAGGCTGGAGCTGCTCGGCGTTGTGACTCGAACGCGTGACCGAACAGATGAGCGTCGCGTGCTCATCGCGCTCACTCGCGCAGGCGAGGCGCTTCGGCATGAGCTTTGGGGCGTTACTGAAAAGATTGAATCCGCCTGTCAGCTGACGCCTGGAGAATTGCTGGATCTTCGCGACACGCTCAATTCATTTGCACACCCAGCCAAACGGGTAACTGGATAGTTGTTGATATGCGAGGAGGTTATTGAAATGAAAATCGGAATTATTGGCGCAGGCAACATTGGGGCTACCCTTGCCCGTAAACTCGCTGCATGCGGCCACGAAGTTAAACTGGCAAACTCGAAGGCCCCTCAGAGCATTCAGAATCTTGCCAAAGGAATCGGTGTACAGGCGGTGACCAAGGAAGAGGCTGTGTCCGAGGTGGACGTTGTTATCCTCTCGATCCCCTTCGCTAAATACCCTGATCTCAAACAGACATTGAGTAATGCTCCCGAGAAAGTCGTCGTCATTGACACATCCAATTACTATCCCGGACGTGACGGGGCGATCAAAGAGGTTGACGACGGCAAACCCGAGAGTGTCTGGGTAAGCGAGCAAATTGGCCGTCCGGTCGTTAAGGCATGGAACGCCGTTCTCGCAGCGACGCTTGCCGACAAAGGCCAACCCGCCGGGTCTTTAGCACGCATCGCCTTGCCTGTAGCTGGGAATGACATCAAGGCTGAGGCAATCGCGCAGGATCTTGTCGAGGATACCGGCTTCACCGCGCTTGCCGCTGGTAGCCTCGAGAGCTCGTGGCATCAGCAACCAGGCACGCCTGCGTACTGCACGGAACTCACGTTGCCGGAGCTGAAATCGGCTTTATGTGCAGCTGATCAAATGAGAGCGCCTCGAAACCGGGACAGGCTTCTGGCCAAGTTCATGGCTCCCGGCAGTCAGTTCACACATGAGCAAATTGTCGCCATGAATCGTGCAATGACAGTCTGACGATCGGATCAGGGGGGACCTCGCCTAAAGTCCCGCCTAAATAAAAAGAGGGTCTAAGCGTTGTGACGATCCGAGGCGAAAGCAGGCTCAGCCATCGGCGCGTTTTGACTGACAGCAACCGGCTGTGGACTCAATCAGTCGACACGACAGATAGGCCCAATAGTACAGCGTTAGTATTGCTGTAAATGCTGGAGCTTTAAGCCTGGTCTATCGCTCTTGTTCGCCATCAGTGTCCGTTAGTGCTTAACGCGAAAAACAATCAAACCGGGGCTTTTAAGTCCACGCCCAATGCCTGGGCAAATGCCTTGACCAGGGGACTGCGCACAATGTTATGGCGCAGTATCAGACTGAACGGCGTGACGATGTTGAACAGGTCCGGGCGCACCGCGCGAAACTCTCCCCGCGCCACCATCGACGCGGCGTAATGCTGGGGCAGGAACCCCAGGAAACGCCCCGTCTTGATCAGCAGTGCAACGGCCTCCACCTGGGTTGCCGAGGCGGAAAAGCTGTCGTAGTGGGCAAATTTCAGTTTGTCGCGATGAATCGCGTAGCGATGGTTGATGCACTCGTAATCCTTGAGCACATTTTCCCCCATGTCCGCGTCCGCCATGGAGAACAGCGGGTGGCCGAGCGCGCAATAAACCTCCGAGCGCTCTTCATATAACGCGTAGTAATCAAACTCTTCGCGCTTCTGATAAATCGGCACAATTCCCGCCACCAATCGCCCCTCGACGACACCTCTTTCAACCTCATCAAGTTGCGTGGCCTGAAGTTGAAACCTGACCTTGGGCGACTGTTCATTTATACGCTTAAGCGCGGCAACTAACGGTGAATTATCGTCGGAGATTGTATTGTCGATAACCCCCACACCAAGATCGCCGACAAGTTCATTTTGCGCGAAACTAAGACGGTCGCGAAAGTTGTCGACCGAGGCAAATAAATCTATTGACGCCTGATACACCAGACGCCCTTCTTCTGTCAGGTGAAAGCCCTCTCGACCCCGCGTGCAAAGGCGCATGCCGATACGAATCTCCAGGTCGGAAATCTGTTTGCTGATGGCTGCCAGCCCCACATTCAGCTCATTTTGCGCAGCACTGAAGCCTCCTGCCTCGACCACGGCCTTGAACACTTTGAGCAGTTTGAAGTCCAGCCCACTGAGGGCTAACGGTGCCCGTTGCTGAGGTTTCGGCGGCGGGTTTCCGGAATTGGAAAGTGGGGTTTCCATAATGCTTATTTACCTCTGGCGCCCTATTCAACAATCTGTGTCCAACAACAAAAAAAATAGCTGGCCTAATAATAATGAACACAGAAAAGCAGGCTTGGCAACCGCCGATAAATCCCCGGTATCAGTGCCAAACCACTGATCTCGAAACATTAAAAGCTGACACTTCGATCAGCTCTCGCTCCGTTGCAACTGCCCCCTTGAAAACTGCTCTGGCCTGATTTCGCTCGCCTATTTTTCAGCGACGTTTCGGCCTGGATTACCCATTTCAGTTCGCGTTACCGACGAGGAAAACAACAATGTCCCAACCCACCGACCGTCTCTGGGGTGCTCGCTTCAAAAGCGGCCCTTCCGAAGCCTTGGCGGCCCTGTCCCGTTGCCCTGAACGCTACTTCCGACTGACCCCGTACGACCTGGCCGGCTCCAAGGCCCATGCCCGGGAATTGCAGCGCGCCGGGCTGCTGAGCGAGCAGGAAACCCTGACCATGCTCGACGCCCTGGAACGCATCGGCGCGGATTTTCGCGCTGGCAGCATCGCCCCGACCCTGGATGACGAAGACGTCCACACCTTCATCGAGCGCCTGCTGACCGAACGCCTCGGCGCCCTGGGTGGCAAGCTGCGTGCCGGTCGTTCGCGCAACGACCAGACCGCCAACGACCTGCGGCTGTTCCTGCGTGACCACGTGCGCACCCTGGCCGTTGAAGTGCTGGGTTTGCAGCAGGCATTGGTGGACCAGGCCGAACAACACATCGAGAGCATCTGCCCCGGCTTCACCCACCTGCAACAGGCACAACCGATCGTGTTTGCTCATCACCTGCTGGCCCACGCCCAGTCGATGCTGCGCGACGTGCAGCGCCTGGTGGACTGGGACGTGCGTACGTCACTGTCGCCACTGGGTGCGGCGGCCATGGCTGGCTCGGCTATCGCGCGTCTGCCTCAGCAATCGGCGAAGGAAATGGGCTACAGCGGTGTTTGCGAAAACTCCATCGACGCCGTGGCCAGCCGCGATCACGTCGCCGAGTTCCTGTTCATCGCCAGCATGCTCGGCATCAATATCTCGCGCCTGGCCGAAGAGTTTTGCCTGTGGTCGTCGCGGCAGTTCCGCTGGGTCGCGCTGGATGACGCCTACGCCACCGGCAGTTCGATCATGCCGCAGAAAAAGAATCCGGACATCGCCGAACTGGCACGGGGCAAGGCGGGACGCCTGATCGGCAACCTGACCGGCCTGCTGTCCACCCTCAAATCCTTGCCACTGTCCTACAACCGCGACTTGAGCGAAGACAAGAACGGCGTGCTCGACAGCGTCGACACCCTGCTGCTGGTGCTGCCGGCCATGGCCGGAATGGTTGCGACCATGAAGGTCAACGTCGAAGAACTGCGTCGCCAGGCACCGCTGGGCTTCACCCTCGCCACCGAAGTCGCCGATTGGCTGGCGGTGCGCGGCGTGCCGTTCAAGGAAGCTCACGAGATCACCGGTGCGTTGGTCCAGGCTTGCGAGAAACACGACATCGAATTGTGGGAAGCCTCCCCCGCGCTGCTGGCGGAAATCGACCCGCGCCTCACACCGCAAGTACGCGAAAGCCTGACCCTCGAAGCCGCCATCGCTGCCCGCAGCGGCTGGGGCGGGACCGCGCCACAACAGGTGCGCGAACAGATCGGCCGGCTGAAAACCGCCCTCGCCGCCCAGCAGCAATGGACCGAGGACTATCAGGGCTTCCGCCTCTGAAGCTGCACACAAAACCTGTGGGAGCGAGCTTGCTCGCGATTACGGTTTCACATTCAACATCAACGTGGACTGACCCACCGCTATCGCGAGCAAGCTCGCTCCCACAGCGATAGCGCCGAAACCGAGTATGGAGAACCAAACATGAGCCAGACACAGGCAGAACGACTCCAGGCGGAGCGCAAGCTGGCGGAAAACCAGTTCGACATCACCCAGTACGATCATGTGCCCCGGCGCTACTACGGGCGGATCTTCTTCGCCACGGTGATCGTCATCGCACTCATCGGCCTGGTGCGCGCCTTCGCCGAAGGCAAGATCGAATGGTCGTACATCGGCCAGTTCCTGACCTCCCAGGCGATCATGTGGGGCTTGCTCAATACCATCGTCATGGCGGTGCTGGCGATGGCGCTAGGGATCGTGTTCGGCGTGATCACCGCGATCATGCGCATGTCGGCCAACCCGATCCTGCGCTATGTGGCGCTGACCTACACCTGGCTGTTTCGCGGTACGCCGCTGATCCTGCAACTGCTGTTGTGGTTCAACCTGGCGCTGATCTTTCCCACTATCGGTATCCCGGGCCTTTTCGAAATGGACACCGTGAGCCTGATGAGCCCATTCGTGGCGGCCCTGCTTGGCTTGAGCATCAACCAGGGTGCCTACACCGCCGAAGTGGTGCGTGCCGGCCTGCTCTCGGTGGACACCGGGCAGTATGAAGCCGCCAAGTCGATCGGCATGCCGCGCCTGCAAGCGCTGCGTCGGATCATCCTGCCCCAGGCCATGCGCATCATCATTCCACCGGTGGGCAACGAGTTCATCGGCATGGTGAAAATGACCTCGCTGGCGAGCGTCATCCAGTACTCGGAACTGCTCTACAACGCCCAGAACATCTACTACGCCAACGCCCGCGTGATGGAGCTGCTGATCGTCGCCGGTATCTGGTACCTGGCCACCGTCACTGTCCTGTCCTTTGGTCAAAGCCGCCTGGAGCGTCGTTTCGCCCGCGGTGCCGGCAAGCGTTCTTGAGGAGCCCCACATGAGAAGCATCGTCAAGGCCGTGAGCCTGAATAAATATTACGACCAGTTCCACGCACTCAAGGACATCGACATCGAAGTCGAGCAAGGCGAAGTGCTGTGCATCATCGGCCCGTCCGGCTCGGGCAAGAGCACCTTGCTGCGCTGCGTCAACCAGCTGGAAAAAATCGACAAAGGCGGCCTGTGGGTCGACGGCGAACTGGTGGGTTACCGGATCGTCGGCAACAAGCTGCACGAACTCAACGAAACGCAGATCGCCCGCCAACGCCTGTCCACCGGCATGGTGTTCCAGCGTTTCAACCTGTTCCCGCACATGACCGTGCTGCAGAACATCATCGAAGGGCCGTGCCAGGTACTCAAGCGTTCACCCAAAGAGGCGAATGAAGAAGCCCTGGAGCTGCTCGCCCGCGTCGGCCTGGCTGACAAGCGCAACAGCTACCCGATCGAGCTTTCGGGTGGCCAGCAGCAACGCGTCGCCATTGCTCGCGCATTGGCCATGCGTCCCAAGCTGATGCTGTTCGATGAACCCACTTCGGCACTCGACCCGGAACTGGTCGGTGAGGTGCTGTCGGTGATGCGCGATCTGGCGCAGACCGGCATGACCATGATCGTCGTCACCCATGAACTTGGCTTCGCTCGCGAGGTTTCCAACCGCATGGTGTTCATGGACGGCGGGCAGATCGTGGAGGCTGGAAGCCCCGAAGAAATACTAATAAGTCCGCAAAACCCTCGCACCCAAAGCTTCATTTCTGCCGTTCGAACCTAAGCGCCCGTTGGCGCTCACAACACTCAAAAGAGAACGACCATGAAGAACTTCGTTATTCCAGCATTGCTCGCAGGCGTTATGGCATCCGGCTTCACCTTCGCCGCCGAGTTGCCGGCCAGCATCAAGGCCAAGGGCGAGATCGTCGTAGCGATCATGCCGAACTACCCGCCGATGGATTTCAAGGACCCGGCCACCAACACCCTCACCGGCCTGGACTACGACCTGGGCAATGCCCTGGCCGAACGCCTGGGCGTGAAGATCAAGTGGCAGGAAACCGGCTTCGAACAAATGATCAACGCCCTGACCACCGACCGCGTGGACATGGTGCTGTCGGGCATGACCGACACCGCCGAACGTCAGGCCAGCGTGACCTTCATCGACTACTTCACCAGCGGTCCGCAGTTCTACACCCTGCAGAAAAACAAGGACACCAACGAGATCGTCGACCTGTGCGGCAAGAAGGTCGGCACCAGTCGCCGCACCACCTTCCCGACGGAAATCGCCGAGTGGAGCAAGGCCAACTGTGAAGCCGCCGGCAAGCCTGCGATCAATGTGATCGGCACCGAAGGCTCGGCCGACGCCCGTGCGCAACTGCGCCAGAGCCGCATCGACGCGGCCATGCAGGGCAGCGAAACCCTGCCCTACCTCAAGACCCAGGAAAAGGACATGTACAAGACCGTCGGCCTGCCGATCTCCAAGCAGTTCAGCGGGATGGGTGTGAGCAAGAAAAAACCCGAACTCAGCGAAGCGGTGAAAGTTGCGCTGCAGAGCATGATCGATGACGGCAGCTACCAGGCGATCCTGAAGAAGTGGGACTTGGAACTGGGTGCGATCAAGACCGTGACCATCAACGCCGGGAAATAACCGCGCAGGCAACCTGAATCCAATGTGGGAGCGAGCATGCTCGCGAAAGCGGTGTATCAGCCGGCGCAGATGTTGAATGTGCCGGCTTCATCGCGAGCAAGCTCGCTCCCACAGGGATGGGTTGTGTATTTGAAAGATTATTGGAGCACTACAGATGTCCCCCTCGCCCCAACCCACCTGGCCTGACGAATACAAGGCCTGCCTGGCCCTGGCCTTCGACCTCGATGGCCCGACCGGTGACGCCATGCTCAACGGCTCGATCTGGCGCAAGCCCGAGTATTTCGGTTTCGGTGGCTATGGCCCTTACCGGGCGCTACCACGCCTGCTCGATCTGCTCGACGAGTTCCGTATCCCGACGACATTCTTCGTGCCGGCCTGGGTCGTAGAGAACTGGCCGAGACAGTGCCAGGCGATTGTCGAGCGCGGGCATGAGGTGGCTTATCACGGCTACAAACACGAATCTTTTTACGCCCTGACGCTGGATCAGCAAAAAGAGGTGATGAACACCTCCCGCGAGGTGTTCTGGAAACACCTGAATATTCGCGCCGAAGGTTTTCGTACGCCGTCCGGCGACTGGCGTGCCGAAACCCCGGCAATGCTGGTGGAGGCCGGTGTTACCTACTCCAGCAGCATGCGCGGTGATGATCGACCGTACCTGGTGAACGTACCGGGGTTCGATACGCCGCTGGTGGAAATCCCTGGCCGCTGGGAAATGGACGACTACGCCTCCCTCGCCTACACCCGCGCGCCGAACTTCCCATCCGGGCTGGACCGCACGGCCAGCTACGCGCTGACCTTGGATAACTGGTGCCGCGAATACGACGGCGCGATGGACGAAGGGTTATGCCTGACCACCCTGTTCCACCCCAAGATTACCGGTAAGCCGGGGCGCATCCTGCTGCTGGAAAAACTCTTCGAACACATGCGCCAGCGCGACGACGTGTGGTTCGCCACCTGCCGCGACGTCGCCCAGTGGTGGCTGAAGGAGCATCACCATGGCTGATTCCACTCTCTGGCCCAAAGGCTATCGCTGCGCCGTGGTACTGACCGTCGATTACAACGACATCCACGGCATCCTGACCCAAGCCCCGGAAGTCGCCGGACGTGACAAGACCTTGTCGGTATGGCGCTACGGCACCCAACGCGGCGTGGAGCGGTTGCTCGGCCTGTTCAAGGAACTCGGGGTCTCCAGCAGTTGGTTTGTCCCCGGTATCGTTGCGCAGGAAAACCCCGAACACATTCAGGCGATCCAGGCCGACGGCCATGAAATCGCCTGCGCTGGCTATCGTCATCAGGACTACGACACGCTGGACCTGGCCGCGCAAAGCGATGACATCGCCAAGGGCTGTGAGGCCCTGGCCGGGCTGACCGGCCAGCGTCCGCTCGGCTTTAGAATCCCGGCGGGCAATGGTGCGCCGGGGTTCATCGAGGCCTTGAAAGCCCAGGGCATTCATTGGTCCTCGTCATGGCGCGGCGATGACTTGCCATTCGCTCACCCGACGGCACCCAGCGTCATTGAACTGCCTCTGCATTATGAACTGGAAGACGAGCCTTACTTCGCCTTCAACTTGAGCCCGGCGGTGCCGCCGGGGCAATCGCGGATCGCGTCCTACAGCCACACCTTGGGCAATCTGCAAATGGACTTCGCCGGGTTTCATCGCTTTGGCCTGTGCTACGTGCTTCGCCTGCACCCGGAAATCATCGCCACGCCGGGACGGATAGGCGTGTTGCGCGAGTTGATCGAGGGCATTCAACAGCACGATGACGTGTGGATCGCCACGGGTGCCGAGGTCGCGCAGTGGTGGGCAGAAACCGCAACGCCGGTCGCCGAGGATCATCCGGCGTCAGTTTACGAGCGACATTATCGGGATTACGTTTTATGAGCGAACGTCTGCAACGTGTCGCGCAATTCTGTGTGGACCTGCGGTTTGAAGATTTGCCGCCTGCGTTGGTAGCGCAAGCCAAGCGGCACATTCTCGATACGTTCGGCGCAACGCTGGCCGGAGCTGATAGCGGTGTCGCAGAACAGGCGCGCAAGGTGTTTGTCGGTGAAACGGGTGAGGTGTCGGTTTGGGGCACTGATCTGCAGGTTGGCGCGGCTCAGGCAGCAATGCTTAACGGTGTTGCCGCCCATGCCCTGGAGCTGGACGACACCGGTGGCTGCGATCATTCCGGTGCCGTTGTGCTGCCAGCGGTGATGGCGGCAGTCTCGCAGCTTGCACGGCCAGTGAGTGGTCGTGAACTCATCAGCGCCGTAGTGATCGGCTATGAAGTGGGCCGTCGGGTGCTCGAAGCATGCGGTGGCTATTCAGCCCACAACGGCGCCGGTTGGCATTCCACCGCGACCTGTGGAGTGTTCGGTGCGGCAGCAGCCAGCGCGCGGATCCTGGGCCTGGATGCGCGGCAAACCCTCGCGGCGCTAGGCATTGCCGGCAGCTTCAGCGGTGGCCTGTGGGCCTTCATCCACGACGGCTCGCAAAGCAAGAAGCTGCACAGCGGACGTGCCGCAGAAGGTGGGCTACTGGCGGCGCGGTTTGCCCAACAGGGCATCAGCGGGCCGACGCAGTTGTTCGATGAGGTCTGGGGTGGTTTTTTGAGAACCCTCGCCCCGAAGACCTCCATGCCCGAAGCGCTGGATGCGGACCTCGGCGTGGCCTGGAAGCTCGCCCGCTGCTCGATCAAACCCTATGCCTCCTGCCGCGGGACCCATTCGGCCATCGACGCCCTGGGGCTGCTGCTGGATCAATTGAATGCACAGGTCGACCAGGTTGAAGACGTGCAGGTGCGGCTGAGCGGGTTTCTTCACAACATGTGTGGCGGCCGGGACGTCAGCACCCTTGCAGCGGCGCAAATGAGCCTGTCATATGCCTTGGCCGCACGACTGGTGCAAGGGCATTGTCGATTGCAGGCGTATGACGATTCACAACGTAACGATCCGCGCATGACCCGATGGCTGTCGCGCATTCACCTTGAAGTCGACCCGCGCCTGTCCGAGGATGGCGAGCCCATGGTGACGCTGCGGACCGTGGATAGCCGGCAGGCGAGCTTGTGCGTAGAAGTGCCATTGGGCGCACCAGGCAATCCGCTGACCGATGTGGCGCTGGAACAGAAGTTTTTCAGCCTGGCGATGCGGGTGATGCCGCGGGAACAGGCTGAAGGACTGCTGGAGCAACTGCGGCGCATTGAAGAACTGCAATCGGTACGCACACTGGATCGGTGGCTTGTCCGCGATAGCCGCGACGCGGTATTGCGGCGAACGCCAAACATCTGAATAAGGATATTTGCACCACCGTGGCCACTTACTCGCTCGTTATCCGACGCTTGATGATCGTTTCACTGACCATCGTCGTCAGCCGCGCCATTACCAGTCCATTGCTCACGCTATTTTTGAGCAACAAGTTGGGCCTCAACCAACAGGATGTCGGCTTGCTGCTCGGTATCGCAGTGTTCATCGCCACCCTGTTGGCGCTGTATGGCGGCTATGTCATCGATCGCCTGGAAAAGCGCCGACTGCTGATCCTGGCGATGCTCTCCAGTGCCATCGGTTTCATCCTGCTGACCTTTGCCGAAAACCTCTACCTGACCACCATGACCGTGGTGATCACCGAGACCGCGTCAGCGCTGTTCCTTATCGGTTCGAAAGCGATCCTCAGCGAAAACCTGCCCATGGGCCAGCGCGCCAAGGCATTTTCCCTGCGCTACACCCTGACCAACATCGGCTATGCCACCGGCCCCATGCTCGGCGTGGTGATTGCCGGTGTCTACCCGATAGCGCCGTTCCTGATCGCCGCTGGCATCGCGTTTTTCAGCATCTTCCTGATGACCGGCATCCCCAGGGATGCCGCGCCGCCAGCGGCCATTGGTCAACCGCCCAGTTTTCTCAAGACGCTCAAGACCCTGAAAAGCGACCGTACCCTGATCATGTTCACGTGCGGCTGCCTGCTCAGCACCGTGGTGCATGGACGCTTCACCCTCTACTTGTCGCAATACCTGCTGGTGACCCACGACTCCAAACACGCGCTGGACATCATGGCCGCCCTGCTCGCCTGCAACGCCATCACCGTAATTGTGCTGCAATACCAGATCGGCCGGTTCCTCGATCGCGAGAAGTTGCGCTACTGGATTGCCGCGGGCACCAGCCTGTTCATGCTTGGCCTGATCGGCTTCAGCCTGGCGGACGACATGGTGAGCTGGTGCGTGGCGATGTTCATTTTCACCCTCGGTGAAATGATCATTTACCCGGCCGAATTCCTTTTCGTCGATACCCTGGCCCCGGAAGAACTGCGCGGCAGCTACTACGGAGCTCAAAACCTGGCAGCGCTCGGCGGCGCCCTGAGCCCGGTGATCTGCGGATACCTGCTGATGCACACCCCGGCACCGACGATGTTCTATGCGTTGAGCGCGCTGACCGCGATTGGAGGCCTGCTGTGCTTCATGAGTGGTCGCCGGATGGCTATTGTGAAAAAGTAATGTCGTAAACCAGCACCTGTCAGGCTTCTATTACGACGCCTGAGCGCGCGGCGCGATGAAATTTATTGCAGAGCCGGATATGCTAAGGCGCCATCCCCCCGGTTGGCCTGGCTTGCAAGGAATGCGTCATGGAGTTCGTGGTTCATAGCTATTGCCTGAAAGGCGCACGCCAGGAGCCTTTGCTGCCCCCTGTCACCCTGACACCAAGCTCGTTGACCTTGACGGTCGCCGAGCTCATTCACCTGACCGTTGCCGAGCAGATCGCCGCGCTGTCGGTCCAGCACTGGCTGGAACACGTGTCGCTGCGTGAAGTGCTCGACCGCCAATACCTGAACGAGCGGGACGTTCTTCAGCAAGCCAGTGAAGGTGCGGTGGTCATGCCCCAAGCCAGCGCACCTCCAGACCTGGATGTCGGCGTTGAGGTCGAGCGAGCCCTGAAGGGTTTTGAGGCCCGTGCGTTCCGCGTCCTGCACAACGGCGTCATGCTGCAAAGTCTCGATGAGACAATCGAATTGAGCCCCCCTTCCACCCTCGCGTTTATCCGCCTGGTGCCGCTGATTGGCGGTTGATCCTCGTCACTCTCTTCCTCGGATACCCTCATGCAATCACGCCGTCCTGTGCCCGAACAAGCCACACGCCTCGCTGCGCTGCGAGCATTCTGTGATAGAGCGCTGGATGACTATCCCGAGCTCAGCCCATATGACCAATTCGAGCCCGATTTCTGGGACGGCATCGACTGCCTGCGCATAGCCGATGACTGGGTCAGGCAGCATCCCCAGGAGGGGCCCAAAGCGCTGGCTGATGGTTTTGTGTTCCCGACCGTTTGGGACGATCTGGAGGACCGCCGCGATCAACAGCGCTATGGCCTGCAGTATCGACTCTGCGATGCCTGGATCACGGCTCACCCGGATGCCTATTCACTGGAGCAGATCTGCGCGCGGCTGCAGCACATGCTGCAATTTGCCTTCGAGGACAGTGACTATCCATTGCCCACTGACGAAGATGGCCCGGCCTATTACCGAAGAAGCCCGGACCAGGCCTGGGCCTTGCCTGACGTCCCGGCGTGCATCAGTCGCCTGAGCAATTACCCGCCCACCCCAGCCTGGCAGACCTTCGCCGAATGGTTGCTGGACGGCAGCTGGAACCGCGAGCAGCCCCCTTCGGCGCCCGGTGACGAACAAAGGAAAATCGCCGACGCGTATATCTACGGGCACAAGGAAATCCAGCGCATCGCGCTGGGCCTGCTGGAAGCGGGCCGCCTCGACTACCCTCGCTTCGTCCGGGCAGCCAATACCTGGGGCCGCGCCATGATGTTCTACGCCGACGACGCCGGGCTGGACAGCGATGATGTGGACCTGGATCGGTACGCCGAGGAAGCGTTCGACGAGAACGATTCAAACGACGAGGCCGCGGAAGACGAAGGCCTCGATGATGAGTCGTCCCAGAGCGGTGAGCCCCCCACTGAAGAAGCTGCTGCGGTGCCCCCTGAACTGGTGAACTTCACCGTTCGTTATGTCGAGGACGCCCTGGCTGGATTGCCCGCTAACGCCGAGAAGCTGGCTGACACCTTCCGTTCGGTCGAGGTGTATCAGACCCGCTGGTTGCTGCAGGCCCTGGCGGTCGTCGAACGACTGGGCATGACGCCGGATAACTTTCTCGACGGATCCGGCTACACGGCCGCGGTGCTCGAACGCTTCCTGTCGCTTCAGGCGTTGCCCAAGCACCCGTCGGCAGAGCTGCTCCCGGCGCTGACCGGTTTTTCCAGAAACAGCCTGCTGACTGCCCTGCCCTACGCCGGACAAGCCAGCCGTGTGGTGCTCGACGCGCTCGGTTGGAGTGATCTGCAAGCCTTCCAGCGTGAATACCTGAACATTGCCCTGGCACCTCAGTCCGGCTGGGGCACTGACCTGCCCAATACGCTGGATGAAACCGTGGGTGTGGTGGACCGCTACCTGCTGGGCAAGGCACTGGCCGAAGCCGACCCCGACCACCTGCGCGAATACCTCGCGGCACTTGAACCCTCGCACTGGGCATTTCCCGAGACGCGTGTGCTGCTCGACGCCTACCAGGGCATCGGTCGACCGGCGCTGGAAAAGAAGTTGACCCGCCACGCACAGCCGGCCATGCGCATCTATGGCGTGCTGCCCGTCAAGGATGCGGACGACGTACGCCAACGCTATCTGACCCTCAAGAAACTGCACAAAGAGGTGCGCAAATACGGCGCTCAACGCCAGGCCAACTCCCACGCAGCGGTACAGGCAGGCCTGGAAAACCTGGCGCGTGTCGCCGGTTACCCCTCGGCGATTCGCCTGGAATGGGCCATGGAATCGCAGATCGCCGAATCCGCGCTGACGACCGCCACCATCGATGGCTATGACATCACGCTCGTCATCGACGGCTTGTCGCCCACCTTGCACATCTGCAAAGCCGGAAAGACACTCAAGACCGCGCCGCCTGCGGTGCGCAAAAACCCAGACTTCATCACCCTCAAAACGCAGCAGACCCAGCTCAAGGAACAGATCGCCCGCTTCTGCCGCACCCTGGAAACGATGATGAGCAGCGGCGAAATCCTGGCTCTGGACGACCTGAAGCCGCTGTTGAAAATGCCCGCGGTTCGCCTGCTGCTCGAACAGCTGATTGTGCAAGCCGACGACGCTGCGCTGGGCTGGCTCGATGCCGCAACGCTGACGGTGACTGACCTGGAAGGCCGCCAACACGTCGTTGAAAAGACTCTGCGTATCGCTCACCCTTTTCATCTGTTCACGGCCGGACAACTGTCGGCCTGGCAGAAAGAAGTGGTGACCCAGCGCCGCGTGCAGCCGTTCAAACAGGCCTTTCGCGAGCTGTACCTGTTAACACCTGCTGAGCGAGACACCGGCCTGTGGTCCAACCGATTTGCCGGCCACCGCCTCAAAGGCAAAGTCGCCGCCCGGTTGCTGCAGGTCCGCAACTGGTCGATCTCAAGCGTCGAGGACATCTACTACGAGAGCAAAGAGCACGGCATATACGCCATGTTCAACTTTCTGGATACCGGCCATTATCTCTCGGAAACAGAACACTTTACCTTCGACACGATTGCGTTCCACCGCGACCAAAAAGCCCTACCCCTTGAGCAAGTACCACCGCTGCTGTTCTCGGAAATCATGCGCGACGCCGACCTGCTGGTCTCCGTGGCCCACACCGCAGACGACTACAGCACCAGCCAAGAAACCCTGCAACGCCGCGCCGAACTGGTCGGTGAGTTGGTTCAAGGGCTAGGGCTGCGAAACGTTAAATGTGAAGGGCATTTTCTGCACATTACCGGCCAGCGTGCGAACTACCGCATTCATCTGGGCAGCGCGGCCATCCATATCGAACCTGGCAACTACCTGTGCATCGTGCCCGCAGGCAGCAGCTCCACGGAGTTCTACCTGCCGTTCGCCGACACCGACAGGAAAATGGCCGAGGTGTTGAGCAAGATGTTTCTGCTGCTGGACGACATGAACATCACCGACAACCTGATACTGGAGCAGATACAGCGCGGCGGCTGATGTTCAAAAATTCACCCGACTCAGCGCTTCGCTTTCGCCAGATCCGCAATCAGAAAATCCCTGAAGGCACAAACCGCTGCCGGTAGATTGCGGCCGGCCATGCTTTGCAGTTCGATGCGGCGTGCCTTCATGCCTTCGTCAAGGATCGGCACGCATTGCAGGACCCCGTCCGCCACCTGCTTTTGCAAGGTCATTTCGCTGGCCAGGCTGATAACGCCTTCTTCGCGCACGAAGCTATAGAGCGCGGCAACGTAGTTGGTGGTCAACACCGGGTCGAACAACAATCCCTGTACACCGCAACAGATGTCGAACAGTTGCCGTATCGTGGTGTCGGCCTTGGGTAACGCAATGGGCCAGGGTTGTAACTCGGCGAGGCTGACCGCTTCACGTCCGGCCAAGGGATGGGAATTGGCAACCACGGCAAAAATCGCCCCGCTCAGGACATGTTCGACCTTGATTTCCTTCTGCGGCGTCAGGCTGAAAGTCATCGCCAGATCGGCTTCGCCGGAACGCACCTTCTCGGTCGCTTCGGCAGGCGCACAGACCTCCAAGGTGAAATGAATGCCCTGATACTCACGCCTGAACGCGCTGATGCTCCTGGGCATGTATTCCAGTGCAAAGCCTTCCGAACAGGCAACATGCACATGGCCGCGCTGCAAGCCATGCAGTTCGGTAATCTCCAGCACCACCTGCTCAGCCTCAAGCTGCGACTTGCGCGCATAGGCCGCCAGTCGCGCCCCCGCCTCGCTGAGCACCATCCCTCGGGCACGACGCTCAAACAGGCTGGCATCCAGGGCCAACTCGAGCTTGGCAATCTGTCGGCTCACTGCTGACGCGGCGACATTCAAGCGCACGGAAGCATCGCTGATCGATCCGCATCGCGCGACTTCCAGAAAATAACGCAGTGCCGTGGACTGCACACCATACAGTTGCATCGGTGCCCCCATGGATTGCCTTTTCGGCAACGCAAGTATCGAAATATTATTCTTGTGGCATTGATAGCCTTTCCCTACATTCGTGTCCAGACCAAAAAAAACTACGCCTGAGCTTCTCCTCCTCGTTTACCGCATTTGCGATTCGCTGCCCTTTGATTCAACCACTCTCGCCAACGGAGACGACGGCATGGGCATCAAAGGTTTCGCCTGCAGTATTGCGCTGATGGGCCTCATCAGCAGTTTTCCGGCGCATGCCGGTAAAGCCAACGACACCCTGGTTTACGCTTCCGACAGCGAGCCTGAAAACATCAGCCCCTATCACAACGATCTACGCGAAGGTGTGATTCTCGGCCGGCTGATCTGGGACAACCTGATCTACCGCGATCCCAAAAGCGGCGAATACAAACCCATGTTGGCCACCCGCTGGACACAGGTCGACGACACCACCATCGACTTTGAGCTGCGCAAAGGCGTCAAATTTCACAACGGCGATGCCTTCACCGCCGACGACGTGGTGTTCACCCTCAACTACGTGGTGTCGCCCGAAGCGAAAGTCGTTACCGTGCAAAACGTAGACTGGATCAAGAGCGCCGAAAAAACCGGTGACTACAGCGTCCGCCTGCATTTGAAAAAACCTTTCCCTCCGGCACTGGAATACCTGTCCAACGCCGTTCCCATGTTCCCCAAGCAGTACTTCGAGAAGGTCGGCCTGGCTGAATTCAGCCGCAAGCCAGTGGGTACCGGGCCGTATAAAGCCGTGTCGGTGGTGGCTGGCGAAGGCGTGACCATGGAGATCAACAAGGACTACTTTCCAGACAGCCCACAAGGCAAGCCGCATATCGGCCACCTGAAGTTCCGGGTGATTCCGGATGCAGAAACCCGTCTGGCCGAGTTGATGACCGATGGTGTCGACTGGACGTGGCGTGTGACCCCGGATCAGGCAGTCGACCTTAAAGGTATGCCGAACCTGACCGTGACCAGCGGCGAAACCATGCGCATCGGCTTCCTGATTCTCGATGCTCGAGGCACCTCCACGGAAAACTCGCCGATGAAGCAGCTCAAGGTGCGTCAGGCCATCAACCATGCGATCAACCGCAACGCGCTGGCCACGCAACTGGTGGGGGGCGAAGCCAAGCCCTTGCAGGTGGCCTGTTATCCAGGCCAGTTCGGCTGCGATACCACCGCGGCCACGGTCTACAACTACGACCCGGCCAAGGCCAAGGCGTTGCTCGCCGAAGCCGGTTACCCCAATGGCTTCGAGACAGAAATCTTCGCTTATCGCGACCGGGATTACGTCGAAGCCATCATCGGCAACCTGCGGGCCGTGGGCATCAACGCCAAGCTGCGCTACTTGAAGTACGCCGCCCTGCGCGATCAGCAACGTGGCGGCAAGGTACCCATGTCGTTTCAGGCCTGGGGCTCGTTCTCGATCCTCGACACCTCGGCGTCGGCCGGCACCTGGTTCAAGGGCAATCCGGACGACAACATCAAGGATCCGCAAGTCCAGAGCTGGTTGCAGACCGCTGACAACGCCCTCGACCCGCAATTGCGCAAGGACAACTACCGCAAGGCGTTGCAGCGCATCAGCGAACAGGCGTACTGGGCGCCGCTGTTCAACTACTCGATGAACTACGCCTACACCTCCGAGCTGGCGTTCACGTCGTACCCGGATGAGCTGCCGCGTTTCGTTCAGTCCAGTTGGAAGTAATCCGCCACCGAGCGGATTGATCGAGAGGTGCCGTGGCTTGCGGACTGACCCGCGCCACGGACACGTCCCCATACCTGTCATCCATTGGATATGAGGAAACTTGCCATGCTTGGATTCCTTCTGCGCCGTCTGGGCATCGCCATTTGCGTTGCCATTACCGTATCGGTGATCAGCTTTTCCCTTTTGCACCTGTCCGGCGACCTGGCCACGGCCATCGGCGGACCGGAAGCCACCAGCGAGCAGATCGAACAGATCCGCGTGCAGTACGGTTTGGACAAACCGCTACCGACCCAGTACTTCAACTGGCTGGGCGATTTGTTGCGGCTGGACCTGGGCAACTCGTTTTTCTTTCAGGAGTCGGTCTACAACCTCGTCGCCAGCCGCTTGCCGATCACCCTCGGGTTAGGCGCCATGGCGCTGGCTATCGCCTTGCTGGTAGCGATTCCACTGGGCGTGCTGGCCGCAGTCAAACGCGACACCTGGGTTGACCGACTGGCCTTGAGCATCGCGGTGCTGGGTCAGGCAATGCCCAGTTTCTGGTTTGCGCTGATGCTGATCGTAGTGTTCGCGGTGACGCTCAAGTGGCTGCCGGTATCCGGCAACTCGACCCTGCTGCACTTCGTCATGCCGGCCATTGCCCTGGGCTATTACGCGACTCCGGCAATCATGCGCCTGACCCGTGCAGGCATGCTTGATGTGCTCAGTTCCGATTACATCCGCACCGCCCGCGCCAAGGGCCTGCGCCCTGCCCGCGTGTTGTTCAAGCATGCACTGCGCAACGCCTTGATTCCGGTCGTCGCCCTGGCGGCGGTGGAGTTTGGCTTCATGCTCGGTGGTTCGGTGGTGATCGAAACCGTGTTCTCCCTGCAAGGCATCGGACAACTCGCCTGGGACGCCATCGCCCGTGATGACTTTCCAGTCGTACAGGCCGTGGTCCTGCTCATCGCAGTGATCTACATCATCCTCACCTTGCTGGCCGATGTGCTCAACGCACTGCTCGACCCGCGCATTCGCGTGCGCTAGGAGGCTTACATGAGCACCCCCACTACCCTCGCGATCAATGACTACCTGCCACCCCCCAGCAGCCTGAGCCGCGTACTTGGCAAGAGCTTTCGTCATCGTGGTTTCGCCATCGGCACGGTGTTGTTGCTGATGATCTTCACGGGGGCGCTCTTCGCGCCGTGGCTGGCACCTTATGACCCTTATGCGCAAGACGTGATGCTGCGTATGAAACCGCCGGTATGGATGGCCAACGGCACCTGGGAATACCTCCTGGGAACCGACAAGCTGGGCCGTGATTACCTGTCACGACTGCTCTACGGCGCACGTATCTCATTGTTCATCGGCATTGCGGCGGCGCTTATCTCCGGCTTTATCGGCACCGTCATGGGGCTGTTGGCGGGTTACTACGGCGGCAAGGTCGATGCATTCATCAGCTACCTGATCACCACCCGGCTGGCGATGCCGGTCGTGATGGTCGCGCTGGCCTCGGCCTCGCTGATGGGCGGCTCGCTGAAAGTGGTGATTGTGCTGCTCGGCTGCCTGCTCTGGGATCGCTTCGCGGTGGTGGTCAGGGCTTCGGTGCAACAGATTCGCGATGCGGAATACGTGGCCTCGGCCCAGGCGCTGGGCTGCTCGACCCTGCGCATTCTGGCCAGTGAAATCCTGCCCAATCTGGTCGGCGCGCTGATCGTCGTCGCGACGCTGGAAATGGCCCACGCAATCCTGCTGGAGTCGGCACTGTCATTCCTCGGGGTGGGTGTGCAGCCGCCGACGCCGTCCTGGGGCTTGATGATCGCCGAAGGCAAACCCTACATGTTCTTTTCCCCGTGGGTCATCGCCATTCCCGGCGTCGCCCTGATGATTCTGGTGCTGGGCATCAACCTGGTCGGCGATGGCCTGCGCGATCTGATCCTGCCCGACGGTCGTAACTGATAGACAGCCGTAGCTGATAGACGCCGTAACTGATAGAGGGTACCGAACATGGCACTACTCCATGTAGAAAACCTGCGCGTGGATATCCCCATGGGCAACAGCCCGACGCCGGATGACACGCTGCATGCAGTGCGCGGTCTGAGCTTTGAAGTCGAGCGCGGTGAAATGCTGTGCATCGTCGGCGAATCAGGCTGCGGTAAATCCTTGACGTCGCTGGCGCTGATGGACCTGTTGCCACGCAAGGCCAAACGTACCGCGTCCCGGCTGACGCTGGACGGTATCGACATGATCGGCCAGAGCGAACGGCACATGTGCGACCTGCGCGGCAATCGCCTGGCGATGATCTTCCAGGAACCGATGACTTCGCTGAACCCAGCCTACAGCATTGGCGATCAACTCAGCGAAGTGCTGACCCGGCATCGCAAGGTGTCGCGCAAGGATGCTCTGGTTCGCGCCGGGCAGATGCTGGAGAAAGTCGGTATCAGCAATGCCACCGAGCGCTTGCGGCAGTATCCGCATCAACTGTCTGGCGGTTTGCGCCAACGGGTGATCATCGCCATGGCGTTGATGTGCGAACCGGACCTGATCATCGCCGATGAGCCCACCACTGCACTGGACGTGACCATTCAAGCGCAGATCCTGCGCCTGATTCGCGACATTCAGAAAGAACTCGGCCTGGCGGTGATCTTCATCACCCACGATCTTGGGCTGGTGGCACGGATCGCCGATCGGGTCGCCGTGATGTATGCCGGGGAGATCGTCGAAACCGCCCCTGCCCTGCAACTGTTCGAGAACCCGCAGCATCCGTACACCCGTGGTCTGCTGGCCAGTATTCCAATCCCTGGCCAGACCAGGCCGGGTGAGGCGCTGGGTTCGATTCCAGGCCTGGTGCCGAGCCTGGTAGGCGAACAGCAAGGGTGTGCGTTTCGCAATCGTTGTGCTCAGGCGATACCGACCTGCGCGCAGAACATCCCCGAAGTCGAACAGGACGGACACATGGCGCGCTGCCTGTTCGCTGCACCGGCGCCAGCACCGATTCGCCTTCAGGAGCGTGCACGGTCATGAAAAAAGACATCGTTTTGGAGCTGTGTGACATCCGCCGCGAGTTTCGGATCAACCAGGGCTTTTTCAAACCCGCCGCCACCCTGAAAGCCGTGGATGGCGTTTCCCTGCGCCTGATGCGTGGCGAGACCCTCGGCCTGGTGGGTGAGTCCGGTTGCGGAAAAAGTACCCTGGCAAAGCTGCTGCTCGGTCTGCTGCCGCCTACCAGCGGCGATGTGCTGGTCAACGGCAAACACCTGGCGGCGACTGATCGCAAGGCAATGTCCCGGCACATTCAGCCGATATTCCAGGACCCGTATTCCTCGCTGAACCCACGCAAGACACTGCGCGAGATCATTACCCTGCCGCTGATCGTGCATGACATCGGCAGCCCCGCCGAGCGGCGCAAGAAGACCGAAGCGATGCTTGATGTGGTCGGTCTGCCCAAGCGGGTGATCGACAGCTACCCAAGCCAGCTGTCCGGCGGACAACGCCAGCGAGTCGCGATAGCACGGGCGCTGATCATGCGCCCCGATGTGCTGATCTGCGACGAGCCCACCTCAGCACTGGATGTGTCGGTGCAGGCGCAGATTCTCAACCTGCTGCAAGACCTCAAGCGCGAATTCGGCCTGACCTATCTGCTGATCAGCCACAACCTCGCGGTCATCGAACACCTCGCCGACCGGGTCGCGGTGATGTACCTGGGGCGCATCGTCGAAGAGCGTACGCGCGAATCGTTGTTTGCTGAACCCGGCCACCCCTATACCCGCGCCTTGCTGGATTCGGTGCTCACGCCCGATCCGCACCTGGGCATTCCCGATATCGGCCTGCACGGCACCTTTCCCAATCCGATGTCACCGCCGTCCGGTTGCGCTTTCCACCCGCGCTGCCCGAGCTGCTTCGCACCGTGCAAAACGGCCTACCCGGCCAATGATTCCATTATCGGGGGCAACGTGCGTTGCCACCTTCACGACAATCCTGCCCAAACACTGGAGCTTGTCCACTCATGAGTCGTTCATTGGCCATCAGCAACACCACAGAGCAATTCGACAACGGCGCCTTTTTCAATCTGCTCGAACGTAGCGTCGCCTTGCCCACCGAAAGCCAGGCAACGGACAGCCAGCCCGAGTTGTATCGCTACCTCAATGACTTCATCACCCCCCACGTCAAGGCGATGGGCTTCAGCGTCAATATCTATGACAACCCGGTGGCAGAGCGTGGGCCCTTCATGATCGCCACCCGCATCGAGCATCCAGAACTGCCGACCGTACTCAGCTACGGCCACGGTGATGTGGTGCGCGGCTATGAGGCGCAATGGCGTGAAGGCCTGTCACCGTGGCAAGTCACGGTCGAAGGCGATCGCTGGTATGGCCGCGGCACGGCGGACAACAAAGGCCAGCACCTGATCAACCTGACCGCGCTGGAGCAAACGCTCAAGGCTCGCGACGGCAAGCTGGGTTTTAACGTCAAACTGCTGTTGGAAATGGGCGAAGAAGAAGGCTCTCCGGGCTTGAATGCGTTCTGTGCCGCCCACAGCGAAGAGCTCGCGGCGGATGTTTTCATCGCCTCGGACGGCCCGCGCCTGGCGGCATCCCGACCGACGATTTTTCTCGGCTCACGCGGGGTGTTCAACTTCGAGCTGGTGGTCAATTTGCGCGAAGGCGCCCATCACTCTGGCAACTGGGGCGGCTTGCTGGCCAACCCTGGCATCATTCTGGCCAATGCCATCGCCAGCATGATCGATGAACACGGTCGGGTGAAAGTGGCAGGCCTGCAGCCCGAGACACTGCCGGAGCCGGTTCGCCAGGCGCTGGCCGACATTGACGTGGGTGGCGGGCCGGGCGATCCGGACATCGACGCCAACTGGGGTAACCCGCAGCTCTCGCTGAGCGAAAAGGTGTTCGGCTGGAACACCCTCGACGTCATCGCCTTCAAGACCGGCAACCCGGACGCCCCCGTGCATGCGATCCCTGGTAAAGCCAATGCCCACTGCCATATCCGCTTCGTGGTGAACAGCGACTACACGACCTTCATCCCGGCTGTTCGTACCCACCTGGATGCTCATGGTTTCAGCAATGTCGAGGTCAAGCCAAGCCGCATCGATGTGATGCATGCCACTCGGCTGGACCCGCAAAGCCCGTGGGTCAATTGGGCCCTCAGCTCCTTGACGCAGACCACCGGCAAAAAACCTGCGCTGCTGCCAAACCTCGGGGGCTCGCTGCCCAACGACGTGTTCGCGGACGTGCTCGGCCTGCCAACATTGTGGGTGCCGCACTCGTACCCGGCCTGCTCGCAACATGCGCCGAACGAGCACTTGCTGGCACCGGTGGTCAAGGAAAGCCTGCAAATCATGGCCGGTCTGTTCTGGGACCTGGGCAACGACGCGGCACGCCTGACTCAGGAGCATCAGTTGCGGGAGCAGGCGCAATGAGTGCCACGCCACAACAGGCGCTGGACTGGCTTGCCGACCAGCGCCCCGCCATGGAAGCGCTGCTGCAGCGTATCGTCGACACCGACTCCAACAGCTATGACAAGGCGGGCGTCGACGCGGTGGGCGCGCTGCTCGCGGAGGAACTGGAAGCCGACGGCATCCTGTTCAAGCGCATGCCGGTCGGTGATTTTGGCGACGTGATGCTCGCCGAAGTGCCAGGCGCCTCTGGAAAGCCGGTGCTGTTGCTGGGCCATCGCGACACGGTGTTCCCCAAAGGCACCACTGCGACTCGCGGCTACAGCCGCGACGCCAACCTCGCCTATGGCCCCGGTGTCGCCGACATGAAAGGCGGCCTGGTGCTCAATTGCTTCGCGCTCAAGGCACTCAAGCGCGCCGGTCAGTTGCCCTATCCGGTGCAAGTCCTGTACACCGGAGACGAAGAAATCGGCTCCGGCAGCGCCAGAGCCCATATCGAAAAAGCCGCCCGTGGCGCGCGTGCCGTGCTCAATACCGAACCCGGCCGGGCCAGCGGCAACGTGGTCAGCGCACGCAAAGGCGGCGCCACGCTGATCATCGAAGTCAGCGGCCGCGCGGCGCATGCCGGGGTCAACCATGCCGACGGAGCCAGTGCCATCGAAGCCCTCGCACGCAAGATCGTCAAGCTGCATGCCTTGACCGATTATTCAGCAGGCATCACGACCAATGTTGGCCTGATATCCGGTGGCACGTCCAGCAACACCGTCGCGCCTAGCGCCTCCGCCAGGCTGGACGTGCGCTTCATCGAACTCGAGCACTGGGATCAGATCTTTACCGCGATCCTGGGCATCGTCGCGGAAGAAGAGCTGATCGGCACCCGCGCCATCCTCAAGGAAGCGACGACCTTTCTGCCGATGGAAGCCTGTCACAGCGAACGGCTGCTGCAGATCTATCAACAAAAGGCCCTGGCGCTGGGTTTCAGTGTGGAGGGCGAGTTCACCGGTGGTTGTGCTGACTCCGGATTCACTGCCAGCCTGGGCATTCCAACCCTGTGTGGGCTGGGGCCGGTGGGTGGCAAGGTTCATACCGAGCGTGAGTACCTGGAACTGGATACGCTGGTGCCTCGGGCTCTGGCGTTGGTGGCGACTATTCTGGCTGTTGGCTAGGGTAGTTGAGGCTTTTTTTGGGGGGGGAATCTATTCGCGTTTTTCTGGACGGGGGGTGTGTATATCCGTTTTTTTGGTAACGGCGGCTTAGGGTTCCGCTCTTACAGCGGGTCACTTTCGAAAAGCGCGAAAGTAACCAAAGCGCTCATGCCCCACCACTTGGCACCTCGCTTTGGCTCGGTGTGCCCTCACTCCGGCATTGCTCCGTGGGCCCGCCGCGAAGGGCCATCCATGGCCCAGAGTGTGTAAAAACTCGAAGCCAACCTTGCTATGATTCTCCCAGGACTTCATCGCAAGGGCTGCCCATGAAACGCTTCATCCAAGGTGAACACCGAGATCAAACTACCTTGCTCCCCGAGAGCTTGGACGACTACGTCAGCGACACCAATCCGGTGCGCGTTGTCGATGTCTTCGTGGATGAGCTCGACCTGATCAGCTTGGGTTTTGACAGCGCTGTCCCCGCTAAAACGGGCCGACCGGCTTACCACCCTGCAGTCATGCTGAAGATCTACATCTACGGCTATCTCAACCGTATCCAGTCAAGCCGGCGCCTTGAGCGCGAGGCGCAGCGCAACGTCGAGCTGATGTGGCTGACCGGTCGCCTGATGCCGGATTTCAAGACCATCGCCAACTTCCGCAAAGACAACGGAAAGGCCATTCGAGGAGTCTGTCGGCAGTTCGTCGTACTGTGTCAACAGCTGGGGCTTTTCTCGGAACATTTCGTTGCCATCGATGGCAGTAAATTCAAGGCGGTGAACCACCGCGACCGCAATTTCACCAGCGCCAAGCTGAAGCGCCGGATGGAAGAGATCGAATCAAGCATTGCCCGTTATCTGAAGGCGCTGGATGAGGCTGATCGGGAAGAGCACAAGTCTTCAGGGCCCAAAGGCGGCCTGGAAGAGAAAATCGCCAAATTGAAGGAGCAGATGAAGGCGCTTCAGGCGATTGAAATACAGCTTGAAGCATCGCCGGACAAACAGATCTCGCTGACCGACCCGGACGCGCGCTCGATGATGATGACGAGCGGTCATGGCATCGTGGGCTACAACGTGCAGACAGCAGTCGATACCAAACACCATTTGATCGTCGCGCACGAGGTGACCAATGTCGGTCACGACCGTGATCAGCTTAGCTCGATGGCCCAGCAGGCCCGTGAGGCGATGCAAAGCGAATCGTTGTCAGTAGTGGCGGACCGAGGGTATTACAAAAGCGCAGAAATCCTGGCCTGTCATGAGGCAGGGATCACAGCTTATGTGCCGAAAACGCTGAGCTCGCGGGCCAAATTTGATGGTCGCTTCGGCAATGACGAGTTTGTTTACGACGCGGAAAAAGATGTGTACGTCTGCCCCGCCAAGCAAGTGCTGATCTGGCGCAACGCTTACGTCGACAAGGGCAAGAAGCTGGACGTTTACTGGCACTCCAACTGCCGAGCCTGTTCGATAAAGGCGCAATGCACACCGGCCAGAGAGCGAAAAGTTCGGCGCTGGGAACATGAGGCGGTACTGGAGGAAATGCAGGCCCGGCTGAACAATGAGCCGCAGATGATGATCATCCGCAAGCGAACGGTCGAGCATCCCTTCGGGACGCTGAAGCAATGGATGGGAGCGACGCATTTTCTGACACGGCGGCTGGCTGGGGTCAGTACTGAAATGAGCTTGAATGTGCTCGCTTACAATTGGAAAAGAGTGATGAAAATCCTTGGTGCGCAGGGTCTGATGAAGGCGCTGGCGGCCTGAAAGCCTGCCGTTTTGCCCCGTTAGTCAAGCTATGAAGCCTTGCTAGCGTTCGTAGGGGCCGCTTGGAGCTACAGGAACGCTTCAGGTTTTAATCAGTTGGCCAACACCTGTCGGCACTACGTGCCGACGATGTTTTTATCGGTTTTTACACACTCTGGGCCCAGCGCGGCTATCCCGGCATCCATGCCGGGATGCCCACTGCGCAATGCCTGCGTTCGGCCAGCGTGGTTTAACGGGGCACCCAGATCAAGATCTAAAGCAAGAGCAAGAGCAAGAGCGGGGTACATTTCGGCACCGATGTGGCTGAACCTCCGCTATCGCGAGCAAGCTCGCTCCCACATTGGATCTTTGGCAGACACAAAATCCATGTGCACCGCAAAACCTGTGGGAGCGAGCTTGCTCGCGATGAGGCCAGCACATCCAACATCACCGCAAACTGACACACCGCCTTCGCGGGCAAGCCCGCTCCCACAGAAGAAACGCGGTCCTATCAAGAACCAGGTCGGCTACCAGGCCGCCTCGCGGTGGACGTTGATCTCGGGCGCCCCGTTAACCACGCTGGCTGAACGAAGGTATTGCGCAGTGGGCAACCCGGCATGGATGCCGGGTTAGCCGCGCTGGGCCATGGATGGCCCTTCGCGGCGGGCCCACGGAGCAATGCCTTCGTTCAGGCACACCGAGCCTAGGCGAGGTGCCGAGTGGTGGGGCAAAAGCGTTTTGCTTACTTTTGACTGGGCCGGCTCCCGGGCTTTTCAAAAGTGAGGCGCTGTAAAAGCGGAACCATAAGCGGCCGTTACCGCAACAACGGATATACCCCCCTCTTGAAATCAAGCTTCCCAGGGGGCCACCGCATCGACATCAATGGCGTACCGCTCAATGGCCTCGGCACACACACTGGCATCGAGGCGCCCCATGTGCATCAGTGCAGTCAGCGCACTCAAGACAATCTGGTGGCGGTCCACTTCGAAGAACCTGCGCAACTGGTCGCGGGTATCACTACGGCCAAACCCATCGGTCCCGAGTACCGTGTAACGGGCATCGAGATAACTGGCGATCAACTGCGGCAAGGCGCGAACATAGTCAGTGCAGGCAATGATCGGCGTCGAGTCATTGAGCGACGCCTGGACATGACTGCAGCGCGAAGGCTGTCCAGGATGCAGTCGGTTCCAGCGTTCCACTTCACGGGCATCACGTGCCAGCTCGGTGAAGCTGGTAACGCTCCAGACCTGACTGTCGATGCCCCAATCGCTGGCCAGCAACTCGGCGGCGGCAATCACTTCGCGCAGGATGGCGCCGGAACCCAACAACTGAACACTTCCACGCGCATCCTCGACTTCATGCCGGGCGAACCGATACATGCCCTTGATAATCGCCTGTTCGACACCATCGGGAAGGCTGGGCTGCGGGTAGTTCTCGTTCATCAATGTGACGTAATAAAACTCGTCCACCTGACGCTCCAGCATCTGGCGCATGCCATGGTCCAGGATCACCGCGAACTCGCCGGCAAATGCCGGATCGTAAGCACGGCAGTTGGGGACCATCGCCGCCATCAGATGACTGTTGCCGTCCTGGTGCTGCAGACCTTCGCCACCCAATGTCGTGCGGCCTGCGGTGGCCCCGAGCAGAAAGCCGCGGGCCCGTTGATCCGCCGCCGCCCAGATCAGGTCGCCGATGCGCTGGAAGCCGAACATCGAGTAGTAGATGTAGAACGGCAGCATCGGCAAGCCATGCACCGAATAGCTGGTCGCCGCTGCAACCCAGGAGCTGATTGCCCCGGCCTCGCTGATGCCCTCTTCGAGAATCTGGCCGTCCAGCGCTTCTCGATAGCTCAGGATCGAACCGATGTCTTCCGGCTCATATCGCTGCCCCACGCTGGAGTAAATGCCGATCTGCTTGAACAGGCTGGCCATGCCGAACGTACGCGCTTCATCCGCCACGATCGGCACGATGCGCGGACCCAGCTGTTTGTCCCGCAGCAAACCACTGAGCATTCGAACGAACGCCATGGTGGTGGACATTTCCTTGCCTTCGGCAGCAACAGCAAATGCGCCATAGCTGCTGACGTCAGGCACCGCCAATGATTCGGCAGTCGAAGGACGCGATGGCATGTAGCCGCCCAATGCACGGCGGCGCTCATGCAGATAGCGCATTTCAGCACTGTCTTCATCGGGTTTGAAGAAGCTCAACGAGGCGGCCTGTTCATCGGTCAACGGCAGGTTGAAGCGATTGCGGAACGCGATCAGCGCCTCCCTGTCGAGCTTCTTCTGCTGGTGCACGGTCATCTTGCCCTGCCCGGCATCGCCCATGCCGAAGCCCTTCTTGGTCTGCGCCAGAATCACGGTAGGTTTCTTGCCTTCGAGCAGCGCGCGTTGATAGGCGGCGAAGATCTTCACCATGTCGTGACCGCCACGTTTCAGGCGGTCGATCTGTTCATCGGTCAGGCCTTGTGCCAGCTGCGCCAATGCCTCGTTCTGGCCAAAGAAATGATCACGGTTAAAGCGCCCGTCTTTTGCCGCGAACGTCTGGAACTGGCCATCGACGGTGCTCGATAGCGCCTTGACCAGCGCGCCATCCGCATCGCGCGCAAACAAGCCGTCCCAGTCAGCGCCCCAAACCAGTTTGATGACGTTCCAGCCTGCACCACCAAACAGCGCCTCCAACTCGTCGATGATGCGACCATTGCCACGCACCGGCCCGTCCAGCCGTTGCAGGTTGCAATTGACCACCCAGACCAGATTATCCAGTCCTTCCCGCGCGGCCAGCGTCAGTGCCGACATGCTTTCCGGCTCATCCATTTCCCCGTCGCCAAACACGCCCCAGACGGTTCGCCCGGAGGTGTCTTGCAGGCCTCGATGCTCCAGGTAACGCATGAAGCGCGCCTGGTAGATCGAGCTGATCGGACCAATGCCCATGGAACCGGTCGGAAACTGCCAGAAGTCCGGCATCAACCAAGGATGCGGGTAACTCGACAGACCCCGGACACCCTTGGCGCGCGCGCTGATCTCTTGCCGATAATGCAGCAGATCCTGTTCTTCCAGACGTCCCTCGAGGAACGCCCGGGCATAGACCCCTGGCGCCGAGTGCGGCTGATAGAACACCAGATCGCCACCGCTCCTTTCGGTTCGCGCTTTGAAAAAATGGTTGAAGCCCACTTCGAACAAATCCGCCGCGCTGGCATAACTGGCGATATGACCGCCCAATTCGCCATAGGCGTAGTTGGCCCTGGCAACCATGGCCAACGCATTCCAGCGCATGATCGAGGCCAGCCGTTCTTCGATGGCCAGGTCCCCTGGAAATACCGGCTGGCACTCAACGCTGATGGTATTGATGTATGGCGTGCCATGGCTGGGCCGCCAACCGATATCCGAGGCGCTTGCCACAGCCACCAGCATGTCGAGAATCTGTTTGGCCTGTGCCGTGCCGCTATGGGCGATAACCGACAGCAAGGCGTCCCGCCATTCAGCAACTTCTTGAGCATCTTCGGTGGTCTGGCCCGGCCATTGGGCACGAATATCGGACAGGTTCATGGGCATCTCCTGCAAATGTCGGGCAACGCTTCCAGGTGGCGCGAATAGCTCAATCGGGCGAGTTTCTTGACTTGCTCTACCGCGTCAATGACGGAGCGCTCGGCCCAGCTGTCTTGCCCTATCTGGTAGATGCACGGGTTGCCAATGGAAAGATTGTTCAACAGATACTCTTCAAGTTCACCGCAAACGAGAAAGCTGTAATCACACCCTGCTACGTGTACTTCAACGCACCTGTCAGCCCCTGTATCCGAAGCTTCAAGCTGTGCAAGCGCGATATTGTCAAAACAGCTGAACCCATGATGCATCAGGTCAATATGATCACTGTCAATTGCGGACACGATGACAACGATGCGGGTACAGCTCGAAGGTTCACGCATCCACTTCATGGTTTTGGAACGACAGTCGGCAGGTCGGCTCATGAGTGCGGCCTTTCCATTGGGGTCATAAATTCAGGCGTATGTGGCGATGACTTCGCTAAATGAAACAACGCTCTTGCAACCCGCTTTTCACCAGTGTCCGGGTCACCGATAAAATCTCTTCCACCTGTTTATCGATCGCTGCATGGGAGGCTGCGTCTTCCAGTTTGAGGACACGCAGTGGGTGACCGCAGACTGATCCCAGCCAGGTGAGACGGGGTATCGGGCTGACTTCGACATCCAGTAAAAAGCAGCCTTTGGATACGCCGCGCAGCAGTTGGCTGGCCCGGCAAGTGGTCGCCGGCGCCGTATCTATCGGGTTGGACCCAAACTGCAACCAGTCGAGCATGAACGCCCTGGATTGCTGGACCACCAGATAAGCAACCTGGTCCCAGTCGTCGATCGCCATGTGCAACTTGTCAATCATGTACTTGGGCAAAGCGGCGCTGGTCACGATGACAACTCCGGTATCCGCCAACGGTTCTTTCACCCAGATTGCAGACTGCGATATCGTATGCATGGTGGTACTCCCAGCGTGATTCCTGAGCCTGGCTGACACAATCCCCTGTGGGAGCGAGCTTGCTCGCGATAGCGTTGGTTCAGTGCCTACGGAGGTAACTGACAAATCGCTATCGCGAGCAAGCTCGCTCCACAGGCAACTCCAAGCAGTTCTACGCTTAGCCGTTACGAAACAGGAAGCTGTAGGCGTTCAGCGCCGGCGCCCCACCCAAGTGTGCGTAAAGCACTTTGGAACCTTCGGGGAATTCACCACGACGGACCATTTCAATCATGCCGTGCATCGATTTACCTTCATACACCGGGTCTGTCAGCACGCCTTCAAGGCTGCCGCACAGTCGGATGGCTTCCAATGTGCCTTCGTTGGGCAAGCCATATTCCGGGTAGGCAAAACGCGTATCGAGCACCACGTCCTCTTCCGTAATCTCGCGCCCCAACTCCACCAACTCAGCGGTGTGTCGGGCGATGCGCAGGATCTGTGCCTTGGTCTGTTCCGGCTTGGCCGAAGCATCGATACCAATCACATTCTTCGAACGACCGTCAGCCGCGAAACCGACAACCATGCCCGCCTGCGTACTGCCGGTCACCGAGCAGACCACGATGTAGTCAAACTTGAAGCCCAGTTCCTTTTCCTGCTGCCGCACCTCTTCGGCAAAGCCGACGAAACCGAGGCCGCCATAGGGATGCTCGGAACAACCCGCCGGAATCGGAAACGGTTTGCCTCCCTGCTCCACGACATCGCTCATGGCCTTTTCCCAACTTGGCCGAATGCCAATATCGAAGCCAGCAGCGTCAAGCCGCACATCAGCGCCCATGATCCGCGACATCTCGATGTTGCCTACGCGGTCATACACCGCGTCGGAATAGTTCACCCAGTTTTCCTGCACCAACACGCACTTCATGCCCAAGTGGGCAGCGACGGCAGCGACCTGGCGGGTCTGGTTCGACTGGATGCCGCCGATGGAAACCAGCGTATCGCAGCCTTGCTCGATCGCTTCGGGAATGAGGTATTCGAGCTTGCGCGTCTTGTTCCCACCAAAGGCCAGGCCACTGTTGCAGTCTTCACGTTTGGCATACAGCTCGACCTTGCCCCCCAGATGTTGACTGAGGCGCTTCAAGGGCGTGATGGGAGAAGGACCGAAGGTCAATGGATAACGTTCAAAACGATTCAGGTTCATGACTCTGCTCCTTGATATTGGATATCCAAGCGCCAGACCGAAAGGGAAAAGGCCGCATTCCAGGCTCTTTCAGGAGGCGCTTCGATGAGTTCAATATTAAGAAGAATCCGGAAAATATGTGTTGCAAGTTTCCATCACATAAAGAAACATAACTTTCAGAACAGCACACAAAACATACTTTCATTGCGTAGAAATCTATATGAAAGCAACAAATGTTCGCAAGAAGCCAGACACCTCAGACCCAGTGCCGCATCCACTGGATCGAACCGACCGCGCCATTCTCAAGACCCTGCAACGAGATGCCTCCATCTCCAACGTGGCTCTGGCGGAGAAGGTGAAATTGAGTGCCCCTGCTTGCCTCAGGCGCGTCGAACGGCTCAAGCAGGTCGGCCTGATCAAGGACATTGTCGCGCTGCTGGACAATGAAGCGCTGGATGCGGGGATGGTGGTCTTGATCGGCGTAGTGCTGGATCGCTCCACACCGGAATCCTTCGCCGCATTCGAGGCGGCCGCACAAAAGGTGTCCGGCTGCATGGAGTGCCATGTGGTGACGGGGGAGTTCGACTACTTCATGTTGCTGCGCACCAAGGACAGCAACAGTTTCAACCGGCTCCACGCGGAGCAATTGCTTTACCTGCCCGGGGTTCGCCAGATTCGCTCGTTCATGGGCTTGCGCCAGGTCTTGTCGACAACCCACATCCCTCTTTGAGGCTCCGGTCAGCCCGCCATATCATCGACCCGTAGAATGTGCCGGTTCGGCGTTCACCGCTTACTCAGCGGCGCATCAAGGGGAATATCGAGGATAAAGGTAGCGCCCTGCCCACCCCCCTCGCTGTGCACGGTCAAGCTGCCACCCATTTCCTGCGCAGCGAGCGCGCAACTGTGCAGGCCAAAACCGTGACCGTCTTTGCGCGTCGTGAAACCATGGGAAAAGATGCGCGCCAGGTGCTCAGGCGCAATCCCATTGCCGTTGTCGGCCACCGTGATACGCAATACTGCCCCGTCAGCGAGGGACGCGCTGAACGTGACGCATCGGCTGCGATCGATCACGCCGTCCAGCGCCTGCTTGGCGTTGTTGATCAGGTTCACCAGAATCAGCAGCATCCGGTGCCGGTCCAGGGGCAGCAGGGGCAAGTCGGCAATGTCCTTGACCACCGTCACTTCCTGGCGCGCCAGTAATCCAGCACTCATGCGCAAGGCATCGTCGATTAACTCTGCGACCGGCACTGTCTCGACGATACTGACGGCGACGGCATAGGACTGCTGGGCAGCGACAATGGTCTTGATGTGGTCAATGCCCTTGGTGAGTTGCCCGAGTTCTTCGATGATGCCCTGTTGCTCTTGCGCCACCACTTTCGCCAGCTTGAGCAGGTAATCAGGCAGCATCTTTCCCTTGTGGTCTTTGGTGAGGAAGTCGCTCAGGTCATGGACGTGTTCGTTCATCATTTTCGCCACCTTGCCCAGCCCCTGGGCCTTGGATGTGCGCATCTGGCTGCTGACCAGTTCTGCCGATACGTTCACGCTGTTGAGGACGTTGCCGACGTTGTGCAACACGGTCGTGGCGATTTCGGCCATGCCCGCCTGACGGGACTTTGCATTCAATTCGGTTTGCACCTGGCTCATGCGTAGCACCGCCCGTATGCGAGCCTTGAGCTCCAGCGGCGAGAAGGGTTTGGCGATATAGTCATCGGCGCCACTCTCCAGCCCGGAGACGCAGGCCTCGCTACCGCCGCGGGCGGTCACCAGGATCACGGGCAAATGGGCAAAACCGGGGCTGGCCTTGATTCTGGCAGTCAGGCCGAAGCCATCGAGCTTCGGCATCATCACATCCGAGACGACGACATCGATGGGGTGAAGCTGCAGGAGTGCCCAGGCCTGCTCTCCATCAGTTGCGGTGGCGACGCTGTAGTCGTCGCGCAACAGTTCGCTGAGATAGCCAAGCATTTCCGGGCTGTCGTCGACTACCAGAACTTTGGATCGCAAGGCGTGTTCCGGGTGCTGCTCGTCCGCTTCTTCCATCGGCGCCCGGTCATTGCGAATGCCAAGGCGAACGTCGTCGAAACGCAGGTGGCGCTGCTCGGTTGTGCTTGCCGTGCTCGGTGATGATCGCTCGAACATGTTGCTGACTTCGGTCGGTACAGTGTTTTGCTCGGCCCCCAGCGGAAGTCGAACAAAGAAACACGAGCCCTGTCCGGGCTCGCTGTTGACGCCGACTTCGCCCCCCATCAGTTCGACCAGATCCTTGACCAGGGCGAGACCGATGCCGGTGCCGCTGTAGTGGCGTGTGGCGGAATTGTCGATCTGGGAAAAACGCTGGAACAGCAACGGCAGTTTGTCAGGCGCAATGCCAATCCCCGAGTCTTGCACTGCAAATTCGAATCGCTCGCCATCAAGCGCAGTCACCGTCAGGTGCACGGTGCCGCCAGCGGGCGTGAACTTGATGGCATTGCTCACCAGGTTGAGGAGAATCTTCTCGAAGTGCCGGGGGTCCAGGAACACCGTGCCGAGCGCGGGATCGATGCTGCAGGTCAAGGCGCAGCCTTTACTCTCGGCCACCATGGCGGCATCCTCGGCCAGCACACCCACCGTCTTGTTCAAGTCGACTGGCATCGGACACAACTCGAACTTGCCCGCTTCGGCCTTGGAGAAATCGAGGATGTCGTTCACCCGGTTCATCAAGCGCAGCGCGTTGCGTTGGGCGCGGTCGACTTGCACATGCCAGTCCGCCGGTGGGGTCGTCGCCGCCGAGAGCTGTTCCAGGGGAGCGAGAATGAGGGTCAGGGGGGTGCGCAGTTCGTGGCTGACCGTGGCCACGAAATCGCTCTTTGCCTGGTTAGCCGTCTCGGCCTGGTTGCGCGCCTGAATGAGTTCGATGGCCTGCGCCTCGAGCACCTCGGTCTGGTGGTGCAGCGCGTCGGTCCGCTCGGCGACCATTCTCTCCAGAGAGGCCTGGACTTGCTGTCGTTCGGCTTCGGCCTCGGCCTCCAGCACCTGGATGCGCAGGGCATTCTCCTGGAACACCCGCACGGCGCGGGTCATGATTCCAATCTCGTCGCCGCGTTCGGCGCTGGCGATCTTTGCGTTCAGGTCGCCGGCCGCAAGCCGGCGCATCACCGAGGCCAGGGCCACGATGGGCTGGGCGATGAATCGCGACGTGCTCCAGGCGATAGCGCCGGCCAGCAGGATGGCGACGGTACCCGCAATGATCGTCGCAAGCATGCCGCGATCATTGTGGATCAAGGCATCGGAGCGCGCCTGGCCTGCGAAGCGTGCCACCAACAGGCCGGCGCTTCGTGCCTCGTTGCGAACCTGGTCGCGCGCGCCGCTCAAGGCGTTGCTCGCCTGATCAAACCGGGCGAATGCCGCCCTGTAGCCGGCAATCTGATCGCTGACAGTCAGCGGGGTAGCCTTGGCTTGCAACCCCACGGACGAAGGGAGGACCCGCGCGAGACGGGAGAGCTCGTCCAGAATCTCGCCGACCGAACCGGCGACCTCGGCCGACGGTGACAGGCGAAACGACAAGGTCTGCGCCTCCAGGGTGGCAACACGCTCGGCGAAACGCTTGGACAACGCGGCTGCGTTGTGCAACAAGCCGGTTGCTGCCTGAATGTCATTTTCGTCACGGGAAACATGCTCGTCCACTTCACCCAGCATGACATCGAGGCGCTCGACCAGATCCTCGACGGCGGCCAGATGCCGCAAAGCCTCGTCTCCCCGGAGCTTGGGCGTCTCGCCAAGGTGCTCGACCGCCAGGCTGACAGCAGCGAACGCCGTCGCCAACTGGTCCAACGTCTCTCGCTCCTGCGGCGCCTCCATCAACTCGCGCAATTGCTCGACCACCGGCGGGAGCGCCGCGCAGGCGTTGCGCGCCGCAGTGACGGCCGCCCCATCACCGGACACCAGCATCTTGGCCACATTGACGATGATGATCCGTTCGCCGTCGCGCAGGATATCCAGAATGCGGTGAGCACTTTCGATGCCGCTCACCCGCGCCTCGTGCTCAGCGGCGCGGGCATCAATCCCCTTCAGCCCATCGGCGATGCCCTGTTCGACGAGAATCGTCGCCTCTCGCATCCGCCCGTAGTGGGCTGTCATGTTCTCCGTTTCGCCATCCATGGTCAGGGTCGCCGCCCGCAAGGCGGCGATTGCCGCGGCGAGCCTTTCCAGGCTGCCCTTGAGCGATTGCGCCTCTGTCACCGGAATGGCGGAGAGGCCGGCGATAGCCGTCGCCACCATGCCTTCGGCCTGGGACAGGCTTTCCTGGTCGCGGGTGGCGATGAAGTTTTCCACCCGCCCGGTGGCCCCGTTGACCGAGGCCAGAATTTCCGCGGAATGGCTGGCGGAATCCACCGCACGAACCATGCCTCGCAGGCCATAGAGGTTCACGAGCGACACCACCAGCATCAGGAACACCAGCGCGGCGACCGCCAGGCCAATCCTGATGGCAATGGGCCTGTCCGTGGAGGATTTGAATGTCAACATGGCGCCTCGCCTCCTCGCTCCAAGCCTGCCACTACTGCTTCGTCGCCTCCGGCAAAGGCGTCGGCGGCGCCGTATTGCTGATGGCCGCGTCGATCATCGCCGCAACGGAAGCCTGGCTGTAGGAAGGATTGGCAGCGCCGCCCACCGGCATCGTGGCGAGCCAGGTGTCCAGGTCTTTCGCATCGATGCGTACCAGCGGCACCTCGACGAACTTCGGCACCTGCTTGCCCGCCAGAATCTGCTGGGCCACCCAGAAACCCACCTGGGAGACGCTTGGGGAAGCGGAGACAGAGACGGTCTCGTAGCCATTGGCATCGCGCTCCTGTTTCCACAGGGCGAGTTCGTCCTGACGGTTCCCCATCACGATGATTGGCAAAGGGCGTCCCGCTGCCTTGAACGCCATGGCTGCGCCATAACCATCACCGCCCTGAGTCGCGACGGCATCAATACTGGGCAGCGACGGCAGCGCCAGCGCCACCTCCTTGCGTGCGACAGAAGCCGTCCAGTTCCCGTATACCGTCTTGGCGAACTTCAGGCCCGGATAGTCGCCAGCGGCCTTGCGAATGCCGTCGCTGATGTTTTTATCGGTGGCATCGCCGGCAATGCCGCGAATCTCCAGCAGCGTTCCGTTCCCCTTGAGGCGCCCGGCGATATAGTCCATTTCCACGCGGCCCATGGCGGACCAGTTGTAGTCGACGGTATAGACGCAGGGTTCGGTGACCAGGCTGGCCATGACGACCACCACGATGCCGGCGTTGCAGGCATCGCGGATCACCCCGTTGAGGGCCGTGTCGGACGCGGCCAGGATGACGATGGCGTTGGCGCCCTTGACGATCATGTCCTGGATATGGGCCGCTTGTTCCGATGCCGAGTTATTGGCGCTGACCACCGGAGCCTCGCGGATCAAGCCATCCTTTTGCGCCTGGGCCGCAATCTCCTGCCAGTTGCGCACCATCACCTTGCGAAAATCGCTGCCCGCGTAGGAGTTGCTGAAGGCAATGCTATAGCTTGCGGTAGAGCCGCCGACGATGCCGCCGTCGGCAGCTTGGGCCGGATTGACAGCAACCAGCACCAGCCCGGTCACGCAGCCGGCGAAGCGCCAGAAGATTTTGTGGGCGTTCGAAATACGCCGATGGACACGTGTTACCAGACTGCGCATTCGACCATTCAGATAATAGAACCGGGCATGAAGAATCAGACACATACAGACTCCTTTCCTTGGTGGGCGACACGTGAAACCAGCACATTGCCTGCAGTGGCAATGAGCATAGTCTCAACGTGCCCGCTTCGCGCGGCCATGGAGGATTTCAGCCAACTGAGCGCCCCTGGTCGCGCACCGACACTGTCACCCGGGGGTGATCAATACTAGCGTGGCCTACGGAATCGACCCGGTACTGACACCACTGCACGCCCCTACTTCACCTGCGCTTCCTTCAAAAGCCAATGCGCAAATGCCTGGATGGGCACACAGCTCAGCTCAAGGGGCTCGGGTAACACGAGGCAAAAAGTCTTGGCGACATTCGTCTCCTGCGGCCATGGCGCAACCAGCCGGCCTTGCGCCAGCTCTGCTTCCACGTACAAGCGCGGTACAAGTGCCACGCCGAGACCAGCCAGTGCGGCTTCGATCAACATCGCATGCAAATCGTAGCGCGCGCCCATCGCTGCGTTGCTCAGGAAAATCCCGGTTTCCTGGGCATAGCGCTGCCAGGCATCCGGGTTCTGCCGGCGGTGCAATCGCGGCAGTGAATCCAGAGCCGTTGCCTGCTTGCCCGGGTCCAGGAGGTCAGGATGACAGACAGGAATCAACACTTCGCTCAACAGCCGATGCGTATGCATGCCTGTCCAAGCTGGGTGCTCAAAATGGATAGCGGCATCGAAGCCGCTGCCGGCAAGCACGAACGGTTCCATACGTTCCGAGAGGTGCACGCAGATATTCGGGTGTTGCTCGCCAAAGCCGGACAATCGAGGAATTAGCCAACGCAGGGCAAAGGTTGGGCTGACGGCGATATCCAGGCTTGCGCCGTCGTTGGGCTGGCCCATCAAATACTGGCTTTCCCTGTCGAGCCGGTCGAGTAGTTCGCGCACTTGGGCAGCGTAGCGCTCACCGTTAGGCAAAAGCCGCACGCGGTTGCCAACGCGCTCGAATAGCGTAACGCCCAGAAAGGCTTCCAGGCGCCCCATCTGCCGACTGATGGCGCCTTCGGTCAAGGCCAATTCGTTTGCGGCACGGGCGAAACTGCCATGACGGGCTGCTGTTTCAAAGGCTATCAAGGCGGCGTTACTAGGGAGTTTTCGACGCATGGGTTTTCCTGAGGCAAGTCTAGGCATCCACCTTGATGTTTAGTCACTGAATGGTGCAATAAAGTCGTTTTATAAGCGATTACCGTGCCACTAGCATGATGAAACATCAACCCATGAAGTGAAATTTATGATTTACACAGTCGAATGCAACTACGCTGAACCCGCCAGCGAAGCCGAGTGGAACGCGTTTTACAGCCTGGAAAAACTGCCAGCGCTGATCTCGGTGAGCGGATTTAGCTCCTCACAGCGTTTCAAAGCCTTGAGCGGCAATTGCCCGGCCTACCTGGCCCTGCATTCAGTCGACACGCCAGCCGTGTTGCAGAGCGACGAGTACCGCCAAAAAGGGGGTGGCAATTTTTCCCGTTGGCAGTCGCACATCACTGATTGGAGGCGCAACCTCTATGCCGGGCTGGACCGAGCCGTTGCCGTGGGCGCGGACGAATTCCTGTTGCTCAGTGAACAAGGCCCTCAAATACTGATTGAATTAGGCCTTACACCTTTAGCGCTACACGCAGTTGCTTTGGACAAGAGACCTGCACACCGCTGGCTGGCCAAACTGGATTGCACTCAGGCAAAGGACAGCGATCTGCAAGGGCTGGATGTCTATTGCGCAATGACCGTGCAGTTACAGTCATGAGTAACGTGGACATAAATCACCGGAGACTCCCCAGCCAGCAAATCGGCGAGTTTTCAATCACAGCCATCAGCGATGGCTACTTGGGTGCGAGCCTGGATTTTCTCGCCAATATCGCGCCAACGGAGGCGGCCCGACTTCAGTTAGCCGCCGGGATCAGCGAGCCAGCGTCGATCCATATCAATTGTTATCTGGTACGTGGGCGTGGCCGCACGATTCTGATCGACGCCGGCGCCGGCGGTTTCAATCAATGGGGCGGCGAGTTGCTGGCCAATCTTGCATTGGCTGGCGTGCAACCCGGCGAAATAAATACGATTCTGCTGACGCACGCGCACCCCGACCACACCGGTGGCTTGTTGAATGCAGCGGGAGAAATGGCCTTCACCAATGCTGAATTGGTTGTGCACCAGCGAGAGCTAGCGTTCTGGGAGGACGATGGCCACCTTGGTCAAGCCAGTGAACGCGCGCGTGGAAACTTTCTGTTTGCACGAAGGGTGTTCGAGCGGTACCGGCAAAATCTGCGCCCGTTCACCGCCAATGACGTACTGCCTGGAATCAGCGCGATGCCGTTGCCTGGGCATACCGTCGGGCATTGCGGCTACCGCTTCGAGTCTGCGGCGAGCAGCCTGCTGGTGTGGGGCGATATCGTTCATTTTCCTCAGATTCAGATCGCGCGCCCCGATGTCACGATTGCCTTCGACCAGGACCCATTGCTATCGGCGGCCACGCGAACGAGGCTGCTGGATGTTGCCAGTTCAGACAACTTGATGGTCGCTGGCATGCACTTGGCCGCGCTCGGCTTTGCTCATATCAAGCGTTCCGGTAACAGCTACACCATTGCTTACGAGACGTAAGCCAGGTACGGGCAGCAAGTCGTCTTACGACAGTTTTTCTTCGCGCCTGAAAACCTGCTTGGGGCGCTAAAGGGGCACATTTATTTTCGCTGCTGACGCTGGTCATGAGAACGGCGTCAGCAGGACCTGTGGGTATCACCATAGATGTCAGCACGGTCCGCCATTCCCCGGCCTGCGGGAGCCTTTCGCCCCCGCCCGTAAAATATCGCCCCAGCGACGCACCAGATAGTTGTGCTCATCCATCACCGAGTTCCACACAGCGATGTGCCCCATGCGCTGCTCATAGGAACCGCCATCGCGCACATCACCGATGTCAATCAGCGGCAAACCATCACTGCCCAGCAACTCCTCTCGCGCAGGTTGACCGGCGTACCAGTAATCCCACTCGGCACTGCTCAGATGGTCGCGGCTGCGCGCCGGGTTGCCGATGTAGTAACCCTGACGCGCCATCACCGCGCCGGGCCAGCCGGACAACCACCAATTGAGGTATGCGTAGGCCGCATCCAGCACCGGGCCCTGGGCGTGGCGCGACAATGACAAACCGCCGAACCAGGCGCGGTAGCCCTCGCGAGGTACCGCCAGACGGTATTTCACCCCGGCGCGATGCAGGCGCATCAACGTCGGCGACCACAGGCTCTGGATATCGATGCTCGGGCTGAGCATCAATTGCGCGGCCTCCTCGTCATCGGACCAGAACGCCGCAAAGTGACCTTCCCTCTGTTTGCGCACCAGAATATCGGCCAGCACATCGATCTCTTCGATGCTCATATTGCCGATGTCCTTGAAGCGCGCCAGCCCCGCGCCCTGCGCCGCCAGCGCAGCATCCAGGGCACCGATGGCCGCATCGCTTTGCAGCGCAGTGCGCGCACGCCACGCGGGGTCGAGCAACCACCCCCAACTTTCATTGTCGTGGCGAAAACCCTCGGGCAAGCGCTCGGGCCGGTAGGCGAAACTGTCGGCGTTATGGGTCAAGGGCAGCATGCTGATTCGCTCAGTGACGGTGCTGCCGAGGCTGCCATCGTGCTGCACGAATAAGCGCTCGCTAGGCACGCTGCCGCTGCCCAACCGATCGTTGGCGGACAGGCGGCCGCGCTTGGGCAGGTCGTTGATCTCATGCCACAACGCAATGCGCCGCGTATCGATGGGCTGGATCGCCCGGGCTGGCCACACGAAGTCGACGTTGTGGAACCACTGGTCGTACAGGTCGTAGCTGTCGGGCTGCATCACCGCGATGCGCTGGGCCTGTTCGACGTCGTGCACCTGGTAAACCAGACGAATACCCAACTCCTGTTCCGCACGAACACGCAGGCATTCGAGCAAGGTCACTGAGGTGCCAAGGACGCGGAGTGTGATCATGCGGCGAACCGCTGGGAGAACACGTCAAAGGAGCGCCGCAGCAGCGCGGGATCTAGGCCACGCAGGATAAACACCAGCCGCGATTGTCGGTCAGTGCCCGGCCAGGCGGGCAAATGCACCGGGGCATGCAAACAATGCTGCACACCATGAATGACGATGGGGGCGTTGCTGGTGTTCACGTTGAGCAGTCCTTTGACACGAAGGATTCGTTCGCCGTGGCATCTTAACAGCATCGACAACCAAACCCCGAAGCCGACCCAATCCAGCGGCTGGTCGAAGGTCAGGCTGCACACTTGCGCAGCGCCGTGGGTGGCACTGGTACTGCGATGCAGTTGCCAGCGACCGACTTCCACTGTCGGCTCGGCGCTGCGCAGACCTTCACCGAGCAACAGTTGATCGCCGCAGCGCACGTCGCAGGTATTGAGGATCGGCGTACCGGCATTGAGCGCTTGCAGGTGCGCTCGCAGTGGGGCGCAGTCCTCCACCAAATCGGTCTTGCTCAACAGCAAGCGGTCCGCGGCGGCGACCTGGGCCAGCCACTCCGGATGCAGGCGCTCTTGCAGCGCGGCATGGCTGGCGTCGACCAAGGTGACCACCAAGCCGATGTGGAAGCGTCCGCGCAATTGCACATCGTTGTTCAACGTGGCGAGGATTGGCGCCGGGTCGGCCAGGCCGGTGGTCTCCAGGATCACCCGTTTGAACGCCGGGATTTCGCCACGCTCACGGCGTTGCAACAGGCCGAGCAAGGCGTCTTTGAGTTCGCCACGAATCGAGCAACAGATGCAGCCACTGGGCAGCAGCACAGTATCCGGGGCGACTTCTTCCACCAGCAGATGGTCGATGCCGACGTCACCGAATTCATTGATCAGCAAAGCGGTATCGCCGAGGCTCTCGCCTTGCAGCAGGCGCTTGAGCAAGGTGGTCTTGCCGCTGCCGAGGAAACCGGTGATGACGTTGAGAGCGATGCTCATACGGCTGACTCCAAGTGATCCAACAGGCGCGGGTCCAGGGGGTCCAACGGGCGACCGAGCATGGTTTCGGCCGCTCGCCAGAGTTGATCCAGGCCACTCGCCAGTTCTTGCTTGCCGGTCGCGCCGAGCAGCAGATAAGAGACACCCTGAAAGTCTTCGACCTTGAGCCGGAACACCGACAGTACCTGATTGATTGCCGCGATACGGCGCAGGCGTTCGCGGCGCCTGGGCAGCTCATCGCCCAGGGGGTCGCTCCAGTGCAGGTCTTCGCCGAGCAAACCGCAGAGTCCGCACATGGCTACACCTCACTCATGGCATGACATCGCCGGAATTCGGGCCTAGGGTCTGGCCAACAAACAGGTTGCCACCCGGCTCGCTGGCCAGCAGCACGGCGGTGGGCGCCACTTCATCCGCCAGGCCGAAACGGCCGAGGGGCAACTCGGCGGCCTTGGCGCGCTTCCAGTCGTCGCTGATCCCGACGACCAATGGCGTTTCAATCGGCCCGGGAGCGATGGCATTGACCAGCACGTTGTCCTTGGCGACTTCCAGCGCCAGGGACTTGGTGAAGCCGATCACCCCGGCCTTGGCCGCGGCATAATGGGTGAGTTCGGCGCCGCCCTTGATGCCCAGTTGCGAGGCCACGTTGATGATCCGCCCCCAACGCTGGGCGAGCATATGCGGCAAGGCACGCTGGCTGGCCACGAATACGCTGGTGAGGTCGACGCGCAGCATGTCGTTCCACATTTCGATGGGAAGGTCGACGCAGCGTGCCTGGGTGAGCATGCCAGCGTTATTGACCAGGATGTCGATGCCGCCGAAATGTTCGACGCAGCGATCGACACTGGCCCGGGCGCCTTCGACGGTGCCCACATCGGCGAGGCACTCCACCACTTCGGCGCCGAGGTTGCGGCAGCTGATAGCGGTTTCGGCGAGGCTGACGGCGTTGCGGTCGGCCAGCAACAGGCGCGCGCCTTCTACCGCATAGGCACGGGCGATGGCGGCACCGATACCGCTACCGGCGCCGGTGATCACGGCGCGGCGATTAGTCAGTTGGGGCATGTAAACAATCTCCCGAAAAAAACACAGTTCCAATGTGGGAGCGAGCAAGTCCGCTCCCACACTTTTGATCCAGTACAGTCAGTCAGGCCAGCGTACGGTCAGGCCGCCATCAATCACGATGCTCTGCCCGGTCAGGTAACTCGATGCATCACTGGTCAAGAACTGCACCAATGAAGCCACTTCATCCGCGCGCCCTACCCGTCCCAACGGAATCGCCCTCGCCGCTTTCGCCAAGCCTTCCGGCCCGAGGGAGTTCTTCGCATCCAGTGACTGCGGCGTCTCGATCAACCCCGGGATGACCGCATTGCAACGAATGCCCTTGGCCGCCAGCTCCACCGCCAGCGAACGACACAACCCCGGCACACCTGCCTTGGCCGCTGCGTAATGGCTGTGCTCTTGCCAGCCATACACGCCACCGGCAATCGACGAAATCGCCACCAGCGCGCCGCCCTCGCCCATATGCCGAGTCGCCGCGCGAAAGGTGCGCATCACCCCCGTCAGGTCGACGTTGAGCATCTCGTCCCACAGCGCATCGGTCATTTCCAGCAACGGCGCACGGCGCAGCAAACCGGCGTTGGCGACGGCGTAATCCAGCCGGCCGAAATGCTCCACGGCCTGTGCGGCCAAGGCGTCCACAGAAGCGGTATCGCCCACGTCCAGCGGCAGCATCAGGCACTCGCCACCGGCTTCTTCCACCAACGCCACCGTGGTCTGCGGGTCATGGGGATCGGCCGGGTAATACCCGCCGACGACCGCCACACCAGTGCGCGCATAGGCCACGGCGAGGGCTTGACCGATGCCGCTGGCGGCACCGGTAATCAAGGCAACTTTACGGCTCATCAAAAACTCCTTACTGAATGGTTTCCGGACGCACATGGCGTGCGGCAAACATCAGGGCACCGGACAAGAAGCACGGCACCGCGCCGAACCACAGTGCGGCGGTCTGCCAATCACTGCCGGCAGACAACACCTGGGTGGCGCCAAACCCTGCGACCACCGCGCCAATCGGACCCATGGCATGAATGATCGCGCCACCAGTGGCACGGATGCTGGTAGGGAAACTTTCACTGATAAAGAACAGCGCCGCCGAGTACGGCCCGATCAGAAAGAACAGGCCCAGGCTGTACAGCCCGACCACCATCGGCATGTTGCTCGGGCCGAACAGCATCCCGGCAAACGACAGGCCACCGAGCATCCAGCCCAGGCCGATCACATTGCGGCGGCCAATCTTGTCGCCCATCCAGCCGTGGCTGAGGTAGCCGCAGTAACCCACCAGGTTCGACAGCACGAGGATGATCAACGAGTTCTCGAACGAGATGTGGTGCACGCTGACGATCACCGAGGTGCCCAACACGCTGAACACCTGGATCGCCGCCCAGTTGAGCAACAGCGCGGCGCCGATCACCAAGGTGGCGCGACGGGCCGGGCCACGGAACGCGGCTTTGAGGCCTGCATTGCTGTGTTCGTCGTAGTCGACGCCGTAGGTCACGGCGACGTTCTGCGCTTCGGTCACCGCGCCGTTTTTACGCAGCTCAGTGATGCGCTGGTGGATCTGAAACTGCGGGCTCTCCTTGAGCTTGCGCGCCATGATCGCAATCACCACTGCCGGAATCGCGGCGAAGATGAAGCAGCCCTGCCAACCGATAATCGGCAGCAACAACGCGGTCAAGCCCGCCGCGATCAAGGCACCGACCGGCCAGCCACCCTGCACCAGGCTGTAGATAAAGCCGCGACGCTTGGTCAGCCGCGGGTCTTCCGAGGCGCCATACAACTCGGTCAAATAGGTGGCATTGACGGTTTCTTCGGCATAGCCCAGGCCGCCCAACGAACGGATCAGAATCAGCGGCGACTTGCCCCACGCCCCGCCAATCGCGGTCAGCGCCGAGCACAGTGCGGAACCGGCCACCGTGAAGATAATCCCTTTGCGTCGCCCCAGTTTGTCGACGATCGGCCCGATGGCCAACGCGACAATCGCGGTACCGACTGCCACCCAGGTCGCGATTTCAGCTTGCTCCACTTCGCCCCAACCAAAGTGCCGGCCGATCTCGGGCAGCAAGGTGCCGAACAGGATGAAGTCATACACCGCAAAAACCCAGGCGAAGAAGGCGATCCAGGTGGCGAAGCGTACTTCCTGGGACGTCAACTGCCGGGGTTTCCAACCAGTCAGGTCAAGCTTGTTGTAGATAGACATGAATCGCGCCTCGGAGAATGGGTGAGTGTCAGGTACGCGGTTGGCGGCGGATAAAGTCGTCGGCGATTTCGTCGAAAGTGACGAAGCGCACGCCGGCATGGCTCTGGATATGTTCGATCAGACGCTCAAGCATCAGCAGCACTTGCGGGCGACCGGATACATCGGGGTGGATGGTCATGGTGAACACCGCGTAGTCGTGTTCGCGGTAGACCCAGTCGAATTGGTCGCGCCACATTTCCTCGAGGTGGCGCGGGTTGACGAAACCGTGACTGTTGGGGGCCTTTTTGATGAACATCATTGGCGGCAAATCGTCGAGGTACCAGTTGGCCGGAATCTCCACCAGATCGGTGTCTTCGCCACGCACCAGGGGTTTCATCCAGGTGTCGGGGTGCTGGCTGTAGTCGATCTTGGTCCAGCTGTCGCCCTTGCGCACGTAGTAGGGATGGAAGTCGTTATGCATCAGGCTATGGTCGTATTTGATGCCTTTTTTCAGCAGCAGCTCGTTGGTGACTTTGCTGAACTCCCACCACGGCGCGACGTAGCCAGTGGGGCGTTTGCCGGTGACCTGGGTGATCAGCTCGATGGATTTATCGAGCACGATTTCTTCTTGCTCGGCGGTCATGGCAATCGGGTTTTCATGGCTGTAGCCGTGCACGCCGATTTCGTGGCCGGCGTCGGCCACGGCCTTCATCTGTTCGGGGAAGGTTTCCATCGAGTGCCCGGGGATAAACCAGGTGGTGCGCAGGCCGTAACGCTCGAACAACTTGAGCAAGCGCGGGGCGCCAATTTCGCCGGCGAACAGACCGCGGGAAATATCGTCGGGCGAATCCTCACCACCATATGAGCCCAGCCAGCCTGCCACGGCGTCTACGTCGACGCCGAAGGCGCACAGAATTTCTTTAGCCATCGTTGTTCTCCTGCAGTTTTATCAAATCAGTCGTGGGATGTTTCAGGGCTGGCGCAACGCGGCTTCCACTGCCAGCGCCGCGCACAACAATCGAAAGTCTTCGCCCGCAGGCGCACTAATCAACATGCCGGTGGGCAAACCGAGCGCATCGCGGCCGCTCGGCAGTGACACACCCGGCAGATCCAGCAAACTGCCGGGCATGGTCAGGCGCAACGTAGCGAGATTGGTGTGCACGAAAAGCTCGTCATCGGCTTCCAGTGGCGACAGAGGTGGAGCTACATGGGCTACGCTTGGCGTAATCAAAAACGCCCCATCCAGCTCATCGGTCATTTGTTGCTGCAGCCGGTTGCGCGCGCTGTGGAGGTTGATCAACTGGCTGGCGGGAAATGCACGTGCGGCTTCCAGACGGCGTCGCACGCGGGGGTCGAGTCGGGTGGCGGCATCGCTGTCGAGCAGAGGCTGATGCAGGGCGAAAGCCTCAGGGGCGCCGAGCCAGCCTTGCTGCTCGATAAGCTGAAGCGTCGCTTGAAAGGCTGGCGAAGGCCGCAGGTCAATCAGCGCACCGTGATCTTTCAATACGCTCAAGCAATGCGCCAGGTTGTCACGTACCGCAGGTTCTACACGTGCATCATCAAGGACCGCCTGGTCGACCCAAAAACGCCGCCCTGCCAAACTGTGAGGGATGAGTGATGTCGACTTGGTGCGCCCGCACAGGATGTCATCGATAGCCAAGGCATCACGCACGCTACGTGTCAGAGGCCCGACACTGTCGAGGGTATGCGCGAGCGGGAAGACGCCTTCGCGGCTGTAGCGCCTGCAACTGCTGCGAAACCCCACCAGCCCATTGAAGGCCGCTGGAATTCGGATTGACCCAGCGGTATCCGTGCCCATGGCAATCGGTACGATTCCCGCCACGACCGCGACCGCTGAGCCTGAGGACGAGCCGCCCGGAATGCGTGGCTGGTCCAGCCCGACTGGATTGTGCGGCGTTCCAAAATGAGGATTGAGTCCAAGGCCTGAGTAAGCGAACTCGCTAAGGTTTGTTTTCCCGACACTGACCATTCCGGCTTTTGCCAGTAGACCTACGACATTAGCGTCAAGCAGCGCTGGCGTAATGTCGCGGCGCACGGCTGCGCCTGCGGTCGTTGGACTGCCTGCGACGTCGAACATGTCTTTCCAAGCAACGGGGACGCCGTCCAGTGCGCTTGCCGGCTGTCCGGCCTTCCAGCGTGCGGCCGATGAGTGGGCTTCGCGAAAGGCACGCGCCGAACAGAGAGAGATGAACACGTCATCGACTGCCGCCACCCTGGCCAGCGTTTCTTCCAACGCCTTGACCGGGTCGCTGCTGCCCGAGGCGAATGCGTCCGCCATCGCCAATGCATCGGCTTCAAACGGTAATTGAGGAATGGTGTAGGACATCTGATCCACCAAAAACGTATTCATTATTAAAATGTACGTTTTACAGAGCAGATAGCGTGCCAGAATGAGCGATGAAGGAATGTCAGGGCGCTCACCTGAGCAAGCAGCCTGCGGCTAGCACACGGGCTAGACACCTTACAATGCGGGTGGATATTTCAATTTTGCGAAGCCTTTCATGCATGATCAGCCAGTAGCGCCAATAATGTATTAATTAGAAAATATCCGTTTTGGTGCAGATCAGTAACAACGGCCCAACGAACGCGCACAAATGACGTGGTCCACGGTGACAACAGACTTGTGCGAGAATCTGCCCCCGCCTTTCGAGAAGCGTATGAGATCGATGACCGCCGAGGATTACCGCACTGCATCGCGCTACGCCATGATCCGCCAGGTCCTGCGTGACGCCATCGTGAATGGAGAGGTGGCTCAAGGACTCGTCCTGCTCGAAGCACCTCTGGCCGAACTGTTCGGAACCAGCCGCGTACCGGTGCGCAAAGCATTGGACCTGCTGCACAAGGAAGGCTTGATCAGTCGATTCGACGGCCGCGGTTATCTGGTCAACCCGAAGGGGGTTGAAGTGGAGCCACTGCGGCTGGCCGTTACCCACAAGCAACTCGGCCTTGATAGCAGCGAAGAACTGGTCGATACCCGGCCGCTGGGCGAGCGGATGTTCGACGAGATTGGCTCGGCTTTATCGACCTGTATTGCTTTCGGGCACTATCGGCTCGACGAGCAAAAGGCCGCCGAGCATTACGGCGTCAGTCGGGCGGTGGTACGCGAGGCATTGATGCGTCTGCGTGACCGCGGCCTGGTGGAAAAGGAACCCTACTCCCAGTGGCTGGCCGGCCCGCTCACCGCCAGGGAGGTCACCGAAGACTACGAGTTGCGCGCCTGCCTTGAACCTGAGGCGTTACGCCAGAGCGCACCAGGACTTAGCCGGGAGTCCCTTGAAGCGATGCTGGCTCGGGTTAAAGAGGCACAGAGCAACCCACATTGCAGCCTGGCATGCATCGAGCAACTTGAAGAAGACCTGCATTACCACTGCCTCGCCGGAATAAACAATCGCAAGATCGCAACACTGATCCGACAGGCCCAGAGCCCGAGGATCATCAGTCGGATTTTTACAGTCAGTTGGGCCTCGGTCCCGACGAAGCCATGCTGGCCGAGCACCGCCTGATTCTAGAGCTGCTATTGCATGACGCATTCGACGCCGCTGCGCTGAACCTCAAGGAACACCTCCACCGCGCCCGCCAACGCATGTTGCAGCGGTTGAAGGTTCTGTCAGTGCTCCCTGAGCAACAAGTGCCGGCGTATCTGACCAGACTGAGCTGAAAGCAGGTTCGGCGTGGCGGATGAACCTGTACCACATAGTCCGTCAGTACAGATCCCAAACTATGCACTCGCGGGTAAATGGCACAATATGCCAACGATCGAAAGAACCCGTCCGCCAAGTGTTGGAGCTAATTATGGCGACGCGAAACGTTGTGCTCACCTCTCACCAGGAACAGGTCATTCAGGACCTGGTGCAGTCCGGCCGTTATCAGAACGCCAGCGAAGTGATGCGAGAAGGTTTACGTCTACTAGAACAGCGCATCGCCGAAGACACCGCTAAAATTGAGGCCCTGCGTCAGGCGATCTCGATAACTGGCCATGAACAGAGAGAGTCAGGCGCCCTCCTATTTCTCAGCCTGAGCGTCTTCGCTGCCAGCCGACTCGGCGGTCACCTGCACGTCTGCCACCGAAGTATGAGTGAAGAGCTAAATGCCGATTATTTCGCCCCCGCAACATGCTTTTCACGAAATACCTACAATACGAAGCACAGATTGAACAGACAAAAGGATTTGACCCCATACAGAGAGCCCGTCATGCGCGGGCTTTTTGTTGTCAGACATTCCAGCTGCCAAGCTCGCCACTTCTCGAATGGAGTCGATGAACATGCATGCAAGGTGATCCCGGTTTTCAGCGCCCTGTTTAAATTCAATGGCCTACGGCGGGATGATACCAATCTGCCTGTACATTTTTTGAGCACCCGTTAAAACGCTCTGCCTACCTGGCCTCAGCGCAGTTATCCACAGACATACTCACGGATTTCTTGGATAACTGGATGGGATCGTGAAGGACTCCTGCCGTATCGAGCCTATGGATTCGATGCCCCGTATTTCGCGAGCCGCACACCCACCTTTAATGCCCCGACATTTTCAACGGCTCAAGTCCGGTGTATGACCACATCCAGCCCTTCCGCCTGGTCTGGTGCACGAAAGTAGCTCGTGATCAGATCGAATTCAGCATCAGTGGCTGCGAAGTCATGCTCGGCACGCGCATTCCTGTGGTGCAGCCTGCGACGGCAGGTGTCATCTTCAACTTCGATGTAGTGAACACGGTGAGGGACTTTCGCAGTGTCAGCCAGGCTGCGTAGCCAATGACGATCTGCTGGGGTGTTGGCAGGAAAATCGAGGCACATCAACCCAAGTCAAAGCATCCAGCCGGGAGATGACCGACCTCGGGCCTTGCATACAAATATCCCTGCATCAGCTCGATTCCCATGCCCAGAAGCGTCGAGCTTTCTTCACGAGTCTCGACACCTTCGGCGATGACCAGGATATCCAAGCGCCTGGCGACCAGGATGATGCCTTCGACAATCGCTTGTTTGACCGAGTCTTGATCGATGCCTCGGGTCAGTGCCATGTCAATCTTCAGCACCTGCGGCTGGAACATGGCCAGCAGATTAAGGCCCGAATAGCCCGCGCCAAAATCGTCGACGGCGGTAATGAAACCTTGGCGCTCGTACTCCACAAAAATCGATTTGAGGTGTTCAGGGTCTACCACCTTCTCGCCTTCGGTCACTTCGAACATGAGCCTTTCCGGCGGGAAATGAGTCAGGCGCGCCGCTTCCAGGGTGGCCCGGATACATGTCTCTGGCCGATATACGGCGTTGGGCAGGAAATTAATGCTCAGCAAGCAATCGGGAATCTCCAGCAGGCCCAGCCTTGCGGCCTCCTCGATGGCTTTCACCCGGCAGGCCTGGTCGAATCGGTAGCGGTTGCTGTCGTTCACGAGCCCCAGGATGTAACCAGCCGATTCACCATTGATACCTCTGACCAACGCCTCATAAGCAAACGCAGCGCGTGTCCGGACGTTGAAAATAGGCTGGAAGGCCATGGTGAAATCAAACCCCAACGCCTCGTGGTTGCGGCATTCGGCGCAGCCAAGCGATTGGAACGGAGGGTGTTTCGTCATGATCAATATTCCGTGGCGGTCGTGATACATTCCTGCGGTTACAAGGAACTGTAGCCGACACCATCTGAGTCGGCGCGGGCCGAAGTTTCTGAAGTGCCACCGGCCCCCAACGCTTAGCTTGGTCCGTACGGAATGCTTATCGAACTGTATTGGAGGGGATGATCTCAACACTCGCGGTCATGCCTGCGGCCAATTCAACGCCTGCTGGCACCCTATCGATATGGATACGAACCGGGATCCGCTGCGCAAGACGCACCCAGGTAAATGTCGCCGCCACATTCGGCAGGCCGAGATGACCTGGCGAATCGTTACTGTTCTCGATGCCGCGACCGATGCTTTCGACATGCCCCGACACAGGTTGATCAAAGCCCATCAGCATGATCCGCGCCGGTTTGCCGACGTGGATCTGCCGGATCTTCGTCTCTTCAAAATAACCAGTGACCCAGAAGCTCGCCGCGTCGAGGACAGCAACCGTTGCCGAACCGGCCGTCGCATAGTCGCCAGGCCGCAACCTCAGATTAGTGACATAGCCATCGACCGGCGAGCGGATAATAGAACGGGCGAGATTGAGTTTGGCGAGGTCCAGAGCCGCCAGCGCTGCTTGATAGGTGGCGCCCGCCACTGCAGCCGCGCCTCCTGTTTGCTGAACATCTTCTTGGGACACGATATCGCGGAGTTGGCCGCGCCGCCGCGCCGCCGCCTGGCGAACGAGTCTATCCTGACGCTTGGCTTCGACGTCGGCTTCGGCCGCCGCCAATGCGAGCCGGTACCGCTGCGGGTCGATCACATAAAGAATGTCACCCCGATGGACATACTGGTTATCAACGATCGGGACGGCACTGACAGTACCGGAGACTTCCGGTGCGATTTGCACGACATCCGCGCTCACTCGCCCGTCGCGAGTCCAGGGCGTTCGCTCGTGATGGTTCCAAGCCCCTAGCGCAATGAGCGTGGCGCCAGCAACGAGGCAAAGAGTCAGGGCATAGCGGCTGAGCAAGGATAGAACAGGCTTCAAGATAAGTGTCCGATTGAGGGCAGGTGCTGCACGAGCAAACCGTAGATGAGCGCGAAAATGGCGAGTTCGACGAGCGGCCAGTGAGCGAACAGGCGGTAGATGCCCACGACGCGGAGGACGCGGATTATCGCGATGGTGGCAAAAATGGCGACGAATACCAGCGCCAGTAAACCGGGGATAAGGACCCCACCGACGTCGAGATCAACGATCATGAGGCGCCCTCGCCGTATGACTGGGGCCTAGTGCAAATCCAAGGTCCATGAGCAGCTCGGCGATCCGGGAGCGGTCGTTGATCGAGCTGTCAGCGATCATCACCTGCAAGGTCTCGATACGCTGGTCAAAACCGATCGGATCAACATGATCCTTAAGGTCTCTGGCGCTGAAGCGTGCGGCGATCGCGCAAAGCAGCTCACCCAGCTTTTCGGCAATGTTGCCGTCAACCTGCGGGATGATCTTGCGAAGCGACCCAACAGCGTGCCCGACGCGCAGATGGTGCAAGGTATCGTCGAGAACATCTGAATAGCCTTTGTTGGACACCCGTAGCCTTGGTAGCAGCAGCGCCGTGCGATCGATCATAAGGTTCGTCCAATGCCGGTCATCGGCTACATTACCCAGCGCTCGACGGCTGACGCCCCTGCGACTCAATCGAAGCAACCGGCTGATCGCCGCGTCGACCGGGACGGTCTGGAACAAGGTCATGCTGACCGCCCCGAATCCGACCGCCGCGAAGAGCGCAACAACAGTATTGAGGGATGCAGCGAAGTCGCCGGCGTAGGTGGCGCGCAGCCCCGATAGAATCGGAATGGTCAGGGTGATACCGAGTGCCATGAACGTTGTCGGCGGACGCGCTTGCAGGGAACCCGCGAACAGGAACGCCGGTGCTAGCACTGCAACAAGGAGAGCGAAGTCCGTGACCTGAGGAAGAATGACGAAGCTGTAGGCAAAGCTGATGACCACCCCATAGATCGAGCCGAGCATATATTTGATGACGTTAGGGGCTGGCGCATCGACATTCCCGAACAGCGTGCAACATACGCCGAAAATCGATACGGCCGTCGCGCCCTCAGGCCAGCCCGACCAGATCCAGAAAGTGCAGCTGATCAGGATGCCGACGATGGCACCCAACGCGGCCCGCCCCGCCATCCAGGGATCGCGGTGATAGATGTAGCCCTTCGCAGGCTTGGGCCAATGAAGCTCTGTCGTCTGGTGTGATGGGTCGGCAGTCACGATGTGGCGCCCCAGGTTGTCGCAGTCCTGGAGCAGGCCAATCATTTCGCCAAGATAACCGGCGAGATTAGCGGCGAGCCTGATGCCAGGCGTTGCGGAGCCTACGCCGAAACGGTTGTTGATCCCCTGCGCGCGGGCGATTAAACATTTCGCAACGCCCTCCCGGTCGACCGCCTCGACAGCCGGGATCCACGTCGCAATGTCATCGAGCAAAGCGACCAGTTCATCGGGCGCGTTGTAGCCGTCCATACCCAGGGAATGGATCCGGTCCTCGATCTCCGCAGCGAGCGCTAGCAATCGCGCGAGCCGGTCATGGATCAGCTGTACCGACTCGTGCCGCAGCGCAGGTGCCGGATCATAGGGTAGGTGCGTTGCAAGCCCCTGAAGGGCAAGAAGGTCCACTGCGAGCTGGGTGCGGTCGCGACGATTCTCGCTCGGCGTTCCCTTCAAGGCGTCAGCTGCCAACTGACGGGCGTCCCGCAGCGCTGCCAACAGCTTGCCAATGAACTGACCCGTCATACGCTTGGGCAGGATGTAGCGATGCACTAGAACCGCACACAGTATCCCGATGGAAATTTCCTGGACCCGCACGGAGGCTGTATCAAACACCGCGCCTGGATCAAGGACGCTGGGAAATCCGATCAGGCTCGCGGTATAACCCGCAAGAACGAAAGCATAGGCTCTTGGCGTGCGATCAAGCAGCGAGAAATAAAGACACAGGCCGATCCAGCAGGCGAGCACCACGCTGCATACGATAGGGTCGTTCACGAAATTCGGAATGATTGCCACCGTCGCTGCCGCCCCGACGAGGGTTCCCACGAAGCGATAGACACCGCGACTGAGCGACGCACCCGCAGAGGTCTGCGAGACAATGTAGACGGTCACTATTGCCCAGTAGGGATTGGCAAGTCCTATACGCAGCGAAACATAGTAGGCCAACATCGCCGCGGCAAAGCTCTTCGCCGAAAACAGCAACGCGTCCACATCCGCCCTCATGGTGGGGGTTTGCAGGAGGGACACCACCGCGTGCGCTATGCCGACGTCGGCGCGCCCAGGTGGTTTGTTCACAGCAGATAGGATGTTCATGCGAACCATTATTGCTGCGTTGCAAATGCAAATAAATTCAGTATTCTTCCAAAATATCCCTAAAAGCTGCCAACCGATGCCACTCACACGATCAGCCGTCTCTGTCTTCGACCCCGACCTCACGGATCGGCCGGTGGTGGCCCGGCAGCTCGACTTTGCAGATCACCAAGCGGAAGTTCCGACGCATGTGCATCGCAAGGGTCAACTGATCCTCGCGCTGCACGGGGCGGTCACTTGTACTGCGGACAACGAGATCTGGATCGTACCGCCCAACTGCGGTGTCTGGATTCCGGGCGGCGTGCCCCATAGCGCACGGGCGACAGCGAATGCCCGGCTCAATTATCTGTTCGTGAACCCCGGAGCGGCGAAGCTGCCCGAGGATTGCTGCACGCTGTCCATCTCCCCGATGATCCGGGAAATGGTTGATCGGCTGGCACAGGAGCCTGCCGATTATCCTCCGGTTGGCCATGCCGCCAGGCTTGCCAGAGTGATCCTCGACGAACTGGTCGAAATGCCGCGTGAGCGCTTCAACCTCCCCATCTCCAGTCATCCCAAAATTCGTGCGATAGCCCATGCACTGACGCTCGACCCTTCCGACCGCAGTACGTCAGCCGAATGGGCCAAACGCGTGGCGATGAGCGACAGGTCACTGTCTCGATTGATGATTCGTGAGACGGGCCTTACGTTTGGACGCTGGCGGCAACAGTTGCACCTTGTCGTTGCACTGCGAGAGTTGGCCAGTGGTGCGAAGGTGCAGAACGTTGCAACCGAGCTGGGCTATAACTCGGTCAACGCCTTTATCACCATGTTCAAAAAGGCCCTGGGGAGCACGCCCGCACAGTATTTTGCACAACGCGGGGGCGCTGCCGCCGTCGGCTCCAAAACGAAGCATGGCTTCAAGCATGGACGGGCAGAACCAACCCGAAAAGAACAAAAAAACCACCACAGACCTTATTGAATCGCCGCCCGGTTCGGGCTAACCATGGCCTGACCTGGTGCGCAGCGCTGGCCACTAGATACTCAACGACGAACTCCACCACGGCGTAAGTCAATGCGATGACGACCGTCTGCGCGATGATGCTTCTGTGGGGGTCCAGGAATGGCGGGATAAATGCGGTGAATAGCAGCAGCGCCTTGGGATTTGAAATGGCCGATACCAACCCCTGGCGGAACAGCGACCAGCCTCGGAAGTTCTTGGTACCCGTCGCATCAAGACTGACGGGTGGGGAGCGCCACAGCCCGAAGCCCAACCAGATCAGATAAAGCCCGCCGATTATCTTCAACGCTGTGAACCAGGTGGCCGACGCCTGGATCAGCGCCCCCAATCCCAATGCGCAAAGTGAAAGCACGACGGCAAAGCCGAGAACGCCACCCGTGATAGTGAACAACGTTTTTCGGCTCCCATGAATGGCTCCATGGGTAAGCACTAATAGCGCATTGGGTCCTGGCACTATCGCTATGCCGCAGCAGGTAAACAGATAGAGCAACCAAGTCTCAAATGGCATGATCCGATCCCAGTGTGTCGATCCTGATCAGCATCCTGCGAGTGAACAGCCGCCATGAAAAGCGCATAATTCACGTCGTAGCCATTCGATTAACGAATAGAGGTGACAGCGATGCCTGCCAGCGATTTGCAGACCGATTGGCTCAAGTGTTTCGTGGCAGTGGTGGATGCAGGTTCTCTATCGGGTGCAGCCCACGAGGTCAACAGATCGCAATCAGCTGTCAGCATGCAGATGAAGAAGCTGGAGGCAGCCCTTGGACGGCCGCTATTGAGTCGTGGCCCGAGGCACCTACACCTGACCGCTGACGGCCAGACGCTGCTGGGCTACGCCCGCCGCATACTTGCGCTCCACGCAGAAACCCAAGCGGCATTTCACGGTGAAGAGTTAACCGGACGAATCCGCCTTGGCGTCGCGGAGGACTACGCGGCAAAGTATCTCACGCCCGTTCTGAAGCGTTTTTCGCCGCGCTACGCAAGCGTGGAAATAGAGTTGACCTGTGAACAGTCGACCACGCTGATACCACGTGTGCGAAGCGGCGATCTTGATCTTGCGCTGGTGTCCAGGGACTCGCCTCAAAGCGGCACATTCCTCTTCAAGGAACCCATGGTTTGGGTGGGTTCACCCCAGTTCGAACTATGGAGGCGAGACCCGGTGCCCATTGCAGTCTACGAAAGGGAGAGCCTGGCTCGACGCTATGCAGTGAACTCACTGACCCAGCAGGGACGTGAATTCAAGGTGGTATACAACAGCTCCAGCCTTGCTGGCCAGGTGGCCGCAGTCGAGGGAGGACTCGCTATCGCCGCGATCACTCAGTGCAGCGTGCAGCCATCGCTTCACGTCTTAAGCAACGAACACGGCTTAGGAAACATTGAACCTATGGAAGTGTCGATTCTACGTAGCCGAACCTCTCGCGGGTCTAAAGCAGTCAATAGCCTTCATGCTTTTATCATCAGCGCGCTAAGACTTCAGGCGTAGTCAACCGGCTCTGGGGAGGTAATCAGGTGGAAAGCCGGATCGCCACCATGCCGATACCCTACAGCAAGGGGTGACTCTCTTAGAGCGCAGCTTACCTAGCGGCGTCGAGCTCCTCTCATTTCTCAGGCACAAAAAAAAGCCACTCATCCGAGTGGCTTTTTTCTGAATCCTGGAGCGGGGAACGAGACTCGTATCTGGTGTCCGATCCCTGGACATTAGGGAAAGACGACAATGCGCGACGAGGAAGGTTGCTACACGATATCGCCATCATCCTGAGCAGGCGGACGCGCGGGTACTGAGGACGACGTTTGGACCTGCGTAGCTGCGAGCGGCTGCATGGGCACGCTCTGACCATGAACGACTTGGCTTTGAGAGGTGGCCGTGGGGCGTTGCCTCAGGGCGCCCACGCTTTTGTCCCAGGCCGATTGGGAGGTGGTGCCAATGGCGCTAGCAACGCTAATGACTCCATCCCCTGCCGCTTGGGCTGCACTTTTTGCGTGGTTGCTCGCTGAAACAGCTGTCTCCTTGGCAAACCTGGCGCCAGTGAGCGATGTCTTGACTGCAAGCTCACCTCCCTTGACCGCCACCCTGCCAGCTGCATCTGCGCTCCCTTCTACAGCTTTTGGTACATGGGCATCGACAGCAGCGACGGCTTTTTTCGGCAATGATCCACCTAGCGAGGCGCCAGCTGCCCACAGCCCGAAAGCCAGGGTACCCAATACGTTTTTTACACCCTCCGAGGCTGCGGTAGCCGCCATTTTTCCCAGCTCCTTCGACTTGGCCAAGTTGGCTGTGGCGGCTGTACCCGCGCCCATGGCAGAAAAACCGCCAATCAGGAGACCATTTCCTAAGACACTGACCGGGTCTGCTATCTCTTTCAAGGCATCGCCGCTGATGACCGCATTCAGAGCCGTAGCCGCGCCTTCACCCAGCCGCGCGGAGACCATCTTGACCAGGGCAGTGGCATCGAGATCCTTTAACGTCTGGAAGTCATCCAGCCATTCGGTATCTTGATCAATAGGCTTATGAGCCTGCCCTTGCGGTACAGCATCGCGACGACCATAGAGCATTGCCGGGTCAGCTAAATGGTTAGTGCGATCGCGGCTCACATTGTAATGCTCGATTGCCATACCCACGATGATAGCCGTGACCGGCCGTAGGGCAGGCTGCAGGACTGCATCCAGGTGCTCTTTGCCAGCAGCCGTCATGGCAAGCGTTGACGCGTACATTGCAGTATTACGTACGGCAAACCCGGTAAGCCACTTGTTGGCTTCGTCAAAAGCATTGCGCAATGGACCTTTGTCCAACGCCAGCAGCTTTTCCGCCACTGATGCTTGAAGCGCCGGGTGCAGCGTATTGCTCTCGGGTTTAAGGTAATAACCAGGCTTGAAGCCTGCAATCAGCTTGTTACCACCAGCATCCGCCATACCGGCATACAAGCATGCCATAGCGTTCTCTATAGCCGCTTCGCGTACGGTATTGGCATGCTGGCCCGCTACCTGGAGGATGGACGGCTTGAAATTGCCTGCCTCGGTGAGCGCCGCAAAGGGCGTCCCCCCCATCCCGGACTTTATAGACGCAAACAATCTGTCGGCTCTGGCGGCGTTTTTTTCCGCCTTCTCCATGTCATGGACATTATAGCCTCCTGCCTCCAACCGTAGAGCACGGTCATCGCGAATGGCGTTCAGCTCCGCGTTGCGGGCGCTTGAAGCAGGGGCAGCGGGTTGATCGGAGCCGGCTTCTGTTTCAAGGTGAGCCTCGAAATGGTTTTGAAGCCGCGTGCTCATCGCTAACCCGATAGCGCCGAGGTCAGGAGAGTGAGAGGCCTGTTGCGTTGCTTCCTGCTGTATCTCATCAGGTACACGAGTCAGCTCGCGGCTTGCACGTACATTAGGCGTATCCATGGCATGTCCTCGTAGTGATCGGCAGATAGAAGAATGCAAATGACTCCGGTATGAGCGGCGACATCCTTACACCTGAGTGACCGTGCAGAGAGAAGCGTTCCAAAGGATGTAATAAAAATGAAAACCAGCTCCCCCAAACGAGGAGCAGGATCGTGCGCGCAAGCTCGCAGGGGGCCGGTGCGTCAGTGGGCCGTGACAAGCCTTCCAGCGTAAGCGTTCCGAGAACAGTAAGCGGCTGGTGATCCGCAAGCGGCTACCGGGGGAGCCGGATCAAAGGTGCAGCGCCGGCCTGGCCTGGGCACTGCCATGGGCCGAAGGGACTCGAACACGCAACGCAATCAGCAGCGCGGCCAGCAGCATCAGCACCGCCGCCGCTACGAATACGCCTGCGCTGCCACCGAGGCTGAACATCGCACCGCCAGCAGCGGCGCCCGTTGCGATGGCCGACTGCACAGAAGCCACCACCATGCCTCCGGCGCTTTCCGCCTGATCAGGTATCGCGCTGGCGACCCAGTTCGACCACGCCACCGGCACACCGCCAAAGGCCAGGCCCCAGATCGCCAGCAGCACCGCCTGCCCTGGCACCGAGGCCGGCAACAGAACCAACGCCAGTGCCGCAACGCCCACCAGCGCGGGCATCAACACCAGGGTGGCCAGTGGATGACGCTCAAGCAGCCACCCGGCCAACAGCGTGCCGCCGAAGTTCGCCACACCGAAACCCAGCAGCATCAGCGACAACCCTTGCGGACCGATGCCGGTGGTGCCCTCGAGGAATGGCCGAACATAGGTGAACATCGCAAAGTGGCCGCTGTGCACCAGCACACAACCGAACATCCCCATGGCGATGCCCGGGCGCCGCAAAACCTCGAGTACGGTGCGCAGGCGTGCCGGCGTGCGCGGCGCAAGGCGCGGCAGCGTGAACGACTGGAAAGCCAGGGTCACCAGACCTACCGCCGCCGCTGCAAAGAACGCGCTGCGCCAGCCATATAGCCCGCCCAGGTAGCTGCCCAGCGGGACCGCAACCACCGTCCCGACGGCAATGCCGCTGAAAATGATCGAGAGCGCTCGAGGCAACAAAGCTCCCGGTACCAAGCGCATCGCCACCGCCGCCGCCATGCTCCAGAACCCGCCAAGGGCGATGCCCAGCAAGATACGCATCACCAATAGCACCGCGAAACTGGAGGAAACGGCGACCAAAAGATTGGATGCGATCATCAAGGTGGAAAAACCCAGCAGCACCCAGCGGCGGTCGATACCGCGAGTCAGGCCTGGCACCAACAGACCAGCGAACAGCGCCACCACTGCTGTCACCGTTACCGCCTGGCCAGCCAGCGCTTCGGACACGCCCAGATCGGTAGCCATCGGCGTTAGCAGGCTGGCCGGAAGGTACTCGGCGGTGAGTAATCCGAACACGCCCATTGCCAACGAGAAGACTGCCATCCACGCAGGGGTTGCAGGTTCAACATCCAGCCCGGCGCCGGGACGGCTGTCGGATACGGCATTACACACACAATCAGTCATTGCACGGATCTCCCAATTTGAATGGCGACCCGCAGTCTAGGCGTGGGATACTGGATGATCTATGATCAAAAACCTCGATTTTTTGACTGAAACACCTGAACGATGCCTACCGATCAGTTTGCCCTCTCCTCGGATCTCATCAACGAACTGTTGCGCGGCATGCGCCTGCGTGGCGTCGAGTACCGACGTATCCAAGCCGGTCCGACCTTCGGCCTGGGCTTCGCTGCCAAACCTGGGCATGCCTGGTTTCACTTCCTGGCGGTCGGCGATGCAGTGCTGCGGATGGAAGACGGGACAACGTATGCGCTATCTGCCGGCAACGCCGTATTCATCTCCCATGGCACGGCCCATCAACTGCTTTCCCATGCGGACGTGCCTGTTCAGGACATCGATCGTTTAGACGGTGCCCCCCTCGGTGATACGGTCAGCGCGGTGGATACCGGGACCGGTGCCAGCCCCACGCCGACCACCCTTTTGTTCAGTGGCTGCATGGAGTTTGAACTGGGCAGTATCCATGGCCTTGGCAGGTTGATGCCGGGCCTGATGCTGATTGATGCCGGTGGCCAGCGTTACCCCGGACTGGTGCCTATCCTGGCCACCATGGAGCGCGAGGTCAGCGCCGCACGTGTCGGCTTTGCCGGCATCCTCGCGCGTTTGGCCGACGTGGTGGCCGCCATGGTCGTTCGCGGCTGGGTGGAGTGCGCCTGCGGTAATGCCTCTGGCCTGGTCGCTGCATTACGCGATCCACGCCTGGCAAGTGCGCTTCTCGCGCTCCATCAACAACCGGGGCGCGACTGGACCGTTGCGCAGTTGGCGGAGCAATGCAATACCTCTCGCTCGGTCTTCGCGGACCGTTTCCAGGCGACTATTGGCATGGCCCCACTGCGCTACGTCACTGAGGTGCGGATGCGGCTTGCGAGCCAGTGGTTGACGCTTGAAAGGCTGCCGATTGAAGAGGTGGCGCAGCGCCTGGGCTATACATCCCAGGCGGCTTTCAGCCGCGCGTTCAAGCGCATTACAGGCAAGACGCCTGGATTAAGCCGTCAGTCGAGGCAGTCCGCTGTTTCCTGAAGCCGAGCGGGAGTCGTGGAGGAGCCATAGGGCCCGGCTCAGCACTGTCGCGCGCATCAGGCAGCGTTCGGCCAAGAGCAGTCGTCCATTTATAAACCGCATCAAAACGGTGGTAAGGGCTCCAGTAAAGCAACTACTGCGGAACGCTTACCATCCATGCTCAAAATTTTAGCTTTCTATAGGTAGCATTTTTTCTTTTGGCCATTTCCCAGCGTTCCTTCAACCGAGTTCTCAGCTAAATTATAAATACAAGTCATTTCCGACCTGTCTTTTGTTGTTAATCGAAATTTCACTGGGCTGCCACTTAACAAATCAGACGAAAAATCTTTACTTTTTACAGGCGCGCATTGAAGCTTCTGACTTATTGTACTTATAATATAATTAGATTTTTTTTGTTTCTCGGCATTTTCCGCTGCAGCTTTTTCGCTTTTTATTTGTGCATTGTAATCTGCAAAGGAAATACTGTTTCTCCTCCACTCCGGTTTAAAAAGCCCTGCCCTATTGTCTACGAGTAACAGTTCTTCTGTACTATCGACTTTCGCACTGATAGATACGATTTTCCAATGAAAAACATCGTCCTTACTGACAAAGTCGCCGGTTACACTTGAACCCATGACATTAAAATGGTAATCAACACCATTCTTCACCAGTTTTGCCCGAATGTGCGCATCAAGCCTTTGATGTATTCCTTTGATAACTCTCAGCACATTGTTATTTTGATCGTCACATGCTTCTTTTAATGTACGCAGGCTATCTTTTGAAGCATTCCCGTTCAACTCCTCATGAGTATAAGACTTGCTTCTTACGATGCTAATCGCTTCATTTATGATTCGCGTGTGCTCCGTCTCTGACATTTTTGTGTCTTTATTAGGTCCCTGAGGGGAAATCCCTGTCCAGCCCTGAATAGCGGGCGTTTCAGGTACCGCAGGAGTCCCTGGTGAGTTTTGTGTAGCTGGTTTGGCAGGTTTGGCCGGAATGGCAAGTGCGGCACTTTCATAGGTCACGGTAATCAAGTTTGCCTCCAATGGCGAACGCGGATAGCGTCCGTATCAAGTCCATGGTTGTTTTTTGCGGAACCTCATGGCGCGGTAAAGCGTTCGCTTTTAGTCGTCCTATGCTCCCCCACATTGCCGTCAAGAGCATATTGAGAATAGACGTCACTCCATAAAAACGTCGAAAACCACCTAAATAAAGTGCCTCAACCTGTCAGCGAATTCGTAATGAGCCTCCCATTGCCCGCTCTACTTTGTTAGAGCAGGCGGGTACGGGATGAGTGACTGCAAAACTCTACTCTGCCAACCGTAACCGCAACCGGCTTCGATGGGATAAGCCTGCTTGCAAGACAAATGCAACTATCACGGTGGAGGGCGCGGAAAAGCTGCTCAGGCCGTCGCCGGAAAACATCAACGCAAGACCCAATGCGGTGGCGCCAAACCAGGCCGTCAAGCCCACCGGGTTAAACGCGACCACACGTTCGAGCGCCGCCACGCCACTGCGGCCGTAAATAATCTGCGCCAACGCCACGCCGACCCAGGCCACCACGAAAATGCCCTGATATGCCAACGCCTTGAGCAAGTAGGCAAACACGTCCGCGAGCATCAAGCCGTAGACGATCACTCCAACCGCCAACGCCCACATCAGGTACGAGCCGCGCAGGCCAAAACGGCCGAAGAACGCCTGCATGTTCAAGGTCGCCAGGTAATAGTTGGCGGTGTTGATCCGCGTTTGCGTGGCCCAGACAAACAGCAATCCCCACAGGCCCATCAACTGCAAAATCGCCATCACCACCGAGACTTCGTTCAGCGCGCCCTCGTGGGGAATGCTGCTGACCAGATAAATGCCAGCCGCGCCGTTGAGCAGAAACGTCACCGCGTAGAACGGCATGCCGAAGTTCCAGCGACCGTGGTACTCGGCGTCTTCAGGCTTGCCGAAACGCGCATAGTCGAAGGTGAACAGCATCAATACCCAGACGCCCATGTAGGCGACAAAACAGTCCCACCAGCCGAAGGCGCTGGGCGTTACCGGGCCGAAATCCAGCCATTGCGGCTGGTAGCCATAACGGCTGATCGATAGCCCCACCGCCACCAGCAAACCACTGAGGTACACCGGCAGCAACACGCCGTTGAGCTTGTCCAGCCAGTGCTGCACGCTGCCCAGGATCATCGGCACGCTGTAGAGCACCACCGCCAAGGCCGCCAGGGGATAGACCAGTTCCGGGTACAGGTGATTGAGCGCGACGGCGATCACTGAACCTTCGAACACCGCGTAATAGATCGCGGTCGAGAAGAAAATCAACGTCGCCAGGCACGCCCCGGTGCTGCCGAACAACAGCCGTGAAAACAACGCCACCGACAAACCGCTGCGAATCGCAAAGCGGCTGAGCACGCTGTTGACCAGTCCATAACTGATCACCGACAGGACCATGCCGATCAGCGCATTGCGCGCACCGAACGACAACGCCAATGAAGCACCCACCACGATGTAAAACATCGCACTGCACACCGCCCACCAGGCCATAGTCAGGGACAGTCGCCCCATGCGCGCTTCGGTGGAAACAGGATGATGCGCCGGGTCTTGCCCGGTTTGACTCGATTGCGATAAAGCGGCCATATGCGTGAACTCCAAAACCAGTCAAAGGTTGAAGCGCGGGCAGCCGTCACCGCACCGAAGTGCAGCGTTGGCGTACCGTTTGGCATGGCCCGCGCTGGACGGCGGGCAGAATCAGGAAGGGAACAGCTTGCTCAGGCAGCTGAGTTTTTTCTTATAGGAACGTCGCGCTTCCAGCGCCTCTTCGAGGGTTACCGCGACAAAGCGGGCCTTCTGGTTGGGTTGCATCTGGCCGATCAAGTCGAGGTCGGCGCTGATCACCGTGCCAATCATCGCGTAGCCGCCACCGGACACCGCATCACGGTGCAGCACGATGGGTTCGAGCCCGGCGGGCACCTGGATCGAGCCGATCGGGTAGCAACTGTCGACGATGTTCGACGGATCGGAACCGGCGCCGAACGGCTGCTCCCGAGGCTCAAAGCTCAGCGCGCTGCCGCCCTTGAAGCGATAGCCGATGCGATCGGCTTCCGAACCGACCGTCCATGGCTCGGCGAAAAAGCTCTTCCCCGCCGATTCGGTCAAGCGGTGGTAGTACAAACCGGGCACCACCCGCAGGGTGATTTCGCCACCCAATGATTGCCGTAACGCCATGGGCAAACTGGCCCCGGCGCGGCTCTTGCCACTGGCGATGCCCACCGGCAATTCGTCACCTGCAATCAGGCGTCGCCCCTGAAAACCGCCGAGTGCGCCCAGTGCATAGGTGGAGCGACTGCCGAGCACCAACGGCACATCAATGCCGCCGGCCACCGCCACATAAGCGCGGGCACCAGCCTTGGGAAAGTCAAATCGCAGCACTTGCCCGGCCTTAACGGTGAACGCGGTGTCATGGTGCATTTCCACGCCATCTACCCGTGGCGTCATGTGCGCGCCGCTGACCGCCACCAAAGCATCCTGCTGAAACTCCAACTCAGGCCCGAGCAGCGTGCATTCCAGCGCCGCCAAACCTGCCGGGTTGCCGACCAATTGATTGGCCGTGCTCAAGGCGTATTGATCAAGCGCGCCGGACGGCGGAATGCCCAAGTGGTAATACCCTTCGCGGCCCAGGTCCTGTACCGAAGTGGCGAGGCCGGGTTTGAGGACCTTGATCATGCCAACACCTCCAGCAACGACTTGGGATAGCCAACTGGGTCGGCAAGGAACGCGTCCAGCGAAAACTCCACCGGCCGAATCCGCAGATCAAAGCAACCGGCTTCCACTTCGGCCAACGCGTGGTCGTAGGCTTCACGGTCCATCGGTTTGAACTGCACGATGTCGCCTGGACGGAAAAACACCATGTGTTCTTTCAGGTACGCGAGGTTCTGTTGCGGGTCATAGATCGGCGCGGGCGTGACGCCAAACATCTGATAGCCGCCGGCGCCGCGCACCGAGTAGATGCAGCCAAAACAACCGCCGTGACCGAGGGTCAATTTCGGCGTGTCAGTGCGGGGGCGCAGGTACTTGGGCACCTGCAACTGACGCTCGCGCTCGACCATCTGGAACATGAATGGCAACCCGGCAACGAAGCCGACCATCGAGACAAACCACGGCGCGCCACTGTGGGCCGCGATGAATGCATCGACGTCGGCCAGGCCGTTGATTCGTGCGGCGTATTCCAGGTCCGTGGCGCTCGGGTCTTGATGACGGTCGCGAAAACGCGTCAGGGTTTCGTGGGTCCAGGGGTCGTTGTAGAGCACGGGAATCTCGATGATCCGCGTGTACAACGTGCGCTCGGCGACGGCCCCGGCCTCGGCGATTTTTACCGCTTCGAGCAAGGCGTGAGGGGCAATGCGATCCGGGTCGAAACGAATCTGGAATGACGCATTCGCCAGGCAGATATCGAGCACGCCATCCAGCGCCAGCCGTTCCACCGCGCGGGTGACGGCCAGGCCTTTGAAGAACGCGTCCAGGGACATGCTGTCGCTGACTTCAGCAAACAAATGCTCATCGGCGCCAAAACTGTACCGGATGGGAGTACTCATGCTTCACCTCCGCTACGGCTCTCGGCCAGCCAGGTTTCCAGGGTACCGGTGTGAAAGTCGGCGCTGTGCAGCCAGGGTTGCTCCAACAATTCACCGTGCAATGCCAAGGTGTTAGCCATGCCGGCGAGCGTGGTCTGCGCCACCGCCATTCGTGCTCGGGCCAGGGCTTCGGCGCGATCCGCACCGTGAACAATCAGTTTGGCCAGCAGCGAGTCATAGTACGGCGGCACGCGGTAGCCGTGATACAGATGCGTATCGACGCGAATGCCCTCGCCATTCGGCCAGATCAGTTCCTCGACCTGGCCTGGACTCGGGAAGAAATCCCGCGCCGGGTCTTCAGCGTTCAGGCGCATTTGCAGGGCGGCGCCATTGAGTCGGATGTCGCTCTGCTTGAAACCCAGTGGCTCGCCGCCAGCGATGCGCAACATGGCCTGGACCAGGTCGATGCCCGTGATCAGTTCGCTGACCGGGTGCTCCACCTGAATCCGCGTGTTCATCTCGATAAAGAAGAACTCACCGGTAGCATCTTCATACAGGTACTCCAGAGTGCCGGCGCCCTTGTAGCCCAGGGATTCGGTCAGGCGCACGGCGCTGGTGCACAGCGTTTCCCGTTGCTGCTGGCTGAGGACTGGCGATGGTGCTTCTTCGAAGATTTTCTGCCGGCGCCGTTGCAGCGAACATTCGCGCTCAAACAAATGCACGGCGTGCTGACCGTCGCCTAGCACCTGCACTTCAATATGCCGGGCCCGGCTGATAAACCGCTCCAGGTACACTGCGCCATTGCCAAACGCCGCTTGGGCTTCGCGCTGGGAACGGGGGAACTCTTCGCTCAGTTGCTCGGCGTTTTCCGCCAGCCGAATACCGCGCCCGCCGCCACCGGCCGAAGCTTTAATCAATAATGGGAAGCCAACGGATTCGGCAGCCTTGAGCGCCGACTCAACGTCAAACAGTTCACCCGGCGAACCCGGCACCACCGGCACGCCAGCGGCTTGCGCCGTGCGTCGTGCCTCGGCTTTATCACCCATGCGGCGGATCGTCTCCGCGCTCGGGCCGACGAAAATGGCACCGGCAGCCATCACCGCTTCGGCGAAATCGGCGTTCTCCGACAGAAAGCCGTAACCGGGATGCACTGCGTTGGCGCCCGTGGCTTTTAAGGCGCCGAGCAAGGCCTCAACGTTCAGATAACTTTTGTCGGCACGGGCCGGGCCAAGAATGTGCACCTCATCGGCCATGCGCGCGGCCTGGGAATCGACGTCCGCTTCGCTGCACGCGGCGACGGTGGGAATGCCCAGTTCCTTGGCTGCGCGGATAATCCGCACGGCGATCTCGCCACGGTTGGCGATCAACAATTTATGAATGGCGCGGGTCATGATCGTGCCCTCACTCGTCGTCGAGCGTTGCGACGACTTGACCCGGCTCCACCGGATCACCGTCTTTTACCAAAAAGGCACTGAGGCGACCGGCCGTCCCGGCGGTCAGTTCGGAGAACTGCTTCATGACCTCAATCAAGCCAATCACCGTGTCGGCGCTGACCTGCGCGCCGACCTCGACGAAGTTCGCCGATTCCGGGGTAGCTTTGCGGTAGAAGGTCCCCGGCAACGGGGTGATTACAGTGTGTTCAGCCATGTCTGTTCCTCTTGGAATAGTTGTAGAAAGGCAGGCAAAAGTGAATCGGTGGGCAAACCCTGGCGTCTGTGTGCCAGGTATTTTCATTCGGTCTCAGCGTGGTGCTCGGACCTCTATGCCCGCGCCATCAAGTGCATGACGCGTGGCTTCGACCAACGCCAGGGCGCCCGGCGTGTCGCTGTGCAAACAGATGGAATCGAATTCAATCGCCAGGTCTTCGCCCTCGACGGTGCGCACCACGCCTTGTTGGCAAGCACGCAGCACTCGCCCGGCGACGTGGGCCGGGTCGTAAGCCCGCACGTTGCGGGTGAAAACGATGGAGCCGCTGAGGTCGTATTCGCGGTCGGCGTAGAACTCGCGGATCACCGGTTGGCCGAGTTCCGTGGCGACCCGCCAGATCACCGAATCGGGCATGCAATAAAGCAGCAACTCCGGTTCCAGACGTTGGAGACTCTCCACCAGCAAACGGGCGGCCTCTTCGTCTCGGGCCAGGTGCATGTAGAGGGCGCCGTGGGGTTTGATGTGTTGCAGGGCCACACCTTGAATCCGGGCAAGTTCACGCAAGGCGCCCAATTGATAGAGCATGTCGTCGACCAACTCCTGGGGCGACGCATTGATGTGTCGACGGCCAAAACCAACCAGGTCGCGAAACCCCGGATGCGCGCCGATGGCCACGCCCAGGCGCTTGGCCTGCTCGACGGTGCGACGCATAGTGCTGGGGTCGCCGGCATGAAAACCGGTAGCGATGTTGGCCGAACTGATAAACCCCATCAGCTCATTGTCGACGCCATCGCCGATGGTCCAGGGGCCAAAGCCTTCGCCCATGTCCGAGTTGAAATCTACTGCCTGCATGACGCTTGCTCCCGACGCTTGTGACTTCATGCAGGCCAAGTTAGATTCCTGTTAACCCCTTGGGAAGATCTATTATCAGATTGGGTATCTTCTGAAAAACAGATACCTCGTCACCCGGAGTACTCATGTCCCTAACCCTGCGCCAAATCCGTTATTTCGTCGCCACCGCCGAGATCGGGCAAATCTCTCAAGCCGCGATTCATTTGAATATTTCCCAGTCGGCGGTGACCACGGCGATCAAGGAACTGGAAAGCATCCTCTGCACGCTGTTGTTCCAGCGCTCGGCCCAGGGCATGAGCCTGACCGACGCCGGGCGGCACTTTTTGAATCGGGCCTACGTGATTCTGCGCAGCGTCGATGACGCGTTGAACAGCCCGCTGCCGGACATCCGCGCCAGTGGTGTATTACGCCTGGCGGCGAGCTACACGGTGATCGGTTACTTCCTGCCGCACCATCTGCAACGGCTAGAACACTGGCATCCGGACGTGGCCATCGAAGTCCACGAACAAGAACGGACAGCCATCGAGCAAGGTCTACTGGAAGGTCGATTCGACATGGCAGTGGTGCTTACCGCGAACCTCACCCACCCGGACATCGGCTCGGAGATTCTCTTCAACTCCGAGCGCCGGTTATGGCTGCCCAGCCACCACCCCCTGTGCGAGCGTTCGGCAGTCAGCCTCGCCGACGTTGCGAAGGAACCTTACATTCTGCTGACCGTCGACGAAGCTGAACAAAGTGCCATGCGCTACTGGGAACACGCGCGACAGCAGCCAAACGTGCGGGTGCGTACCAGTTCAGTCGAAGCGGTGCGCAGCATGGTCGCCAATGGTAGCGGCGTGGCAATCCTCTCGGACTTGGTGCACCGCCCCTGGTCACTGGAAGGAAAGCGCATCGAAACCCTGACAGTCACCGACAAGGTGACGCCGATGAGTGTCGGACTGGCGTGGCATCGCGAGCGCGAATTCAGCCCGGCGATGCAGGCGTTTCGTAACTATTTCCACGATGCATTTCTGGCGCCGCAGCAGCTGTCTGCGCGACGATGAAAATAGCAAAACCATGCCGTCCTTTTGTTGATTTACGATGAGAGCTTTAGGCCATGGATCGTCGACGAAGCTCCCGCCACGATTCCTCATGTCCGTGCCTGCCTGGATTCCCATTCGGCCCGCCAGTATCTTTTTACCCGCAGCGCCATTCTGGGCTGGGTCATGCCGGCAGCTGTCGGTACGTCGCTTGGCCTGGACCGCAGCCCGGTAGTCTGTCTGGTCGGTGATGGTTCGGCAATGTACTCACCGCAAGCACTCTGGACGGCGGCGCATGAACGGTTGCCGGTCACGTTCGTTGTCATGAACAATGGCGAATACAACATTTTGAAGAACTACGCTCATAGCCAGGCGCACTATCTAAGTGCAAGCACTGACCAGTTCATCGGCATGGACCTTTGCGACCCGGCGATCGATTTCCTGGCCCTCGCCTCCTCCCTGGGGGTCCCTTCCCGCAGGATCGAGCGCGCCGGCGATATTGCGGGAGCTGTCGAAGAAGGTATTCGCTCAGGCTGCCCGAATCTCATTGAACTACCGATCATGCCCCGAAGGAATAGGCGCACCTTGTCCCTGCCCTGCCTGTACGGACTTATTCGGGTATGCCGGACTGTCATTTCTGAGCGTGCAATCGCAAGTTCCTGAACAGAGTTAGGCCTAGATACTCATCTCGCTACGCAAACTGCTCCAGCAACAAGCCGATGCAGTGCACATCAGCATCCTGGACTCGATCCTGGACCTGAACGCACCGAATAGCGCCGAGTTTCGGTGCTTTCCGCCGGAAACGAAAAAAGAACCCGGAGGTCCTTTTTTTGTTCGCTGCATGATTCAGTTGAACTATGCAGCGCTATGTTAGGAGTGGGAAAAGACTTGACTCTGGACTTGTTTTTGAAGGGCATCAAGGGCCAGAGGTATGATTCCCAGCCCGCCATTGGGTCTACGCGAACATCCGTAAAATGTTTCAGTGCGTCTATGTCACCCATCATCCTTTCTCTTTAGCCAATCGTGCCATGAGGCTGATGCAAATGTTGTTTTGGATGTTCGCGAGCGGGCTCGCCCCCGCAGTTTATGCGCTGAACCTATGGGGACGAGCATGCTCTCGAACAAGAGTCAGGGCTGTTGCCAAAAAATCCAAATCAGAAGTAATAGCCGATATTCATATACAGCTGGTTTTCCCACTGATCACTACCCCCTGCCCCCAGACTCTGGGTGAGGCTGCTGCCACCGATGACCGGATCATTCTTGCCGTACAACCATTCCGTGGCGATCCACAGTTTGCTGAGGGAGAACGAGGTGCCGAAAATCATCCGTTGCGAGGTCTTGAAATCGTCTGCGGATTTATCGAAGGCGCTGTAGTTGGCGTACAGCTGCACACCGCTGATCTGATCGAACAGGTACTTGCCGCCAACGTCGTAGCTCACATCCGCCACGTACAAGTTGCCGCGACTGGCGACGTTGTAAGTGGCGTCGTAACCGCCGAAAGTCACCAGCTCATCAGTGCCGGGGTTGCGCGGGGACATCTGCTGTCGCGCAGCTTGCAGTTGCACGCCCCATGGCCCGTTTTTACCGATGTAGTGCACCGCCACGGCATTGCGCCGGCCGTCGTTGTTGGTGTCGCGATTCTCCAGGGACGAGGTCAGGCCAGAAATCCCGACTTCGGACTTCCACGGCCCCACGTCCATCGCCTTGGCCACCCGCAGTACCACGGTGTTGCGTTCCTGGTTGTTGCTGCCGTCGATGACATAGCTGTCCGCTTCGGAGACAACGCTGGAGTAGGTTTCGCCCTTGCTGGTGCCTTTGCCCTGCGAGGCCGGGCGAACGTAGTAACCGGCCTGGATATTCCAGTCGCCGCTTTGCTGGATGTACTTGGCGCCAAGTTCTTCCAGGTCTTCCAGTCCCACGACGTTGCCCAGGGTTTGATAAAACGTGCTGCCGAAGTACGGCTGCAAACCGAACGGTACTTGGTTCAGGCCGACCTGGATTTGCTGGTCAGGGTTGAACTTGTAGCCGATCCACGCCAATTCGGCGAACTGCACGTCTCCCACATTTTCTGTGTACTGGTAAGGGTAGGCTCGGCCGTAGAAACGGTACTTGGCCTGGCCGATCCAAGTGTCGGAGTTGTACTTGGCGGAGAGGATCACGGTATCGAAGTTGAACTTCTGGATATCGCGATCCGGGTCATAGTCCCAACGCGCCCGGACGGCGCCGCCGAGATCGAGATTGTCGGTGACCTGGACCGCCTGCGCGTGGATGGAAAGTGCGCCCGACAGCGCCAGCGGAATTAATGAGCGCAAGGCCCGAGTGGTGTTCAATTTCATGGTCGCTCCGTCTTTAAGTTTTATTTTTGGCAACAACCATCCCGGCCACGGCAAAGCGCGGTCTGGATGAAATAGGTATGGCCCGCCGAGACTGAAGCTGGAACAGCGTCCAGGTGCTAGCGGGCTAAACGGTGTTTGAGAAGCCGCAGTTGTTTAAATTTCGGCGTCAGTGGCGTTGCAGTTCTTCAACCACAGCGGCACAAGCGCGGAAGGTATCCAACGTCCACTCCGGATTGATAAAGTCCGGCCAACTGGAAAGTTTTACGATCGCCACTTCAGCAGCCGGATCCCAATAGATACTCTGACCAAATACTCCGCGCGCCGAGTAGGTACCCTGTTCACTGTCCAATACCCAGCACTGATTGCTGTAAGCCGCAGTTGGAAAGTTCTTGGTGTAGTAGCCGTAGAGGACTTCGAAAGCGGGTGTGGAACCACGTCCGCATGCACGCACAAACGTTTCTGGGACGATCTGCTGGCTATTGAAATGTCCACCCTGCAAATACATCTGGGCAAAACGCCCAAGATCACGCAGCGTGGCGCTCATCCCGCCATCGGCCAATGCAGTTCCAACACAATCGAGGGTGATATTCGCGTCTTGCTCTGCCCCCAGTCTTGACCAGATCTCCCGACTCAATAAAACGGGGAGCCGCTCGCCACAGGCCCGCTCACAGACCCAGGCCAACATGTCGGTATCCACCGAGCGATACTCAAAGAACTGACCATGCTCACGGTCTTTACTCAGCGATTTCAATAAACCGTAAATGCTGTCAGGAGACTCGCGCTCTCCCCGTTCACGCCAACCCGAGGCGATATCCAACTGGATGAATTCAGCATCCGGATCGGTGTAATCCTCCCTGAATCTGACGCCCGTGCGCATATCCAGCAGATCCTGTACCCGGGCATCGCCATAGCCGCTTGCCGAAAGCTCGGGCACATAGTGGCTGACATGTGCTTGGGGATCGATTCTGCCCTGGCCTATCAACCTGCCGACCAGGCTGCCGACGATGGTCTTGGATACCGATTGCAGCAGATGCAACGTGTGCGGCTGCATACCGTTGAAATACTGCTCGGAAACCACCTTGCCCTGATGAAGCACCAAGAAACCATCGGTGTAGCTATCGGTCAGGAAGGTCGCCAGATCGGTTTGCCTGCCGTCGATCCGCTGGAAATGTACGTCGTCCAGTAAACGCTCGTTGCGCTTGAGTTCGCTGACCGGCCCGGGACCACGATGAATAGCAGCCACCGGAAACAGCTGGCTCATGTGCTGGAATGACCAGCGGTTATAGGGCGGACTGTCCCAGTTATGCTGACGAACTTGCTTTTCCCGGGTCGGCGGATAGCCCTGCATCAGCTCTAGGTCCTGATAACCAATGCCTGGAGCGGTCATGTCGTTTTTATTGTACATAGGGGTTCAGCTCTCATCGTTCAGAGGGTGGTGGCAAGAAAAGCGGTGGCTGTGGTCCTGGGTCTCGGTTGGCACCTCTCGGCGACAACGCTCGCTGGCTCTCGGGCAACGAGGCGCGAAATGGCACCCGGTAGGCCGGTTCAAGGGGCTGGGGATCTCGCCGCTGAGGATTTGCAACTGATCACGACGATCAGGGTCGATGGAGGGCACTGAATTGAGCAGCGCACGCGTGTAGGGATGACGTGGTCGGCCGAACACCTGCTCCACCGGCCCGGCCTCGACGATGCGCCCCAAGTACATCACCAGCACCTGCTGCGCCAGATACTCGACCGTCGCAAGGTCGTGGCTGATAAACAGGTAGCTCAGGCCATTGTCGGTCTGCAGCGTCTTGAGCAGTTGCAGCACCTGGGCCTGGACCGACACGTCGAGCGCCGCCGTAGGCTCATCGAGGATCAGCAGTTTTGACTCCAGCGCCAGAGCCCGGGCGATAGCGATACGCTGCAACTGGCCACCGGAGAATTCATGGGGATAGCGCTCCATGTGCTCCTCGCCCATCCCTACATTTCCCAGCAGCGCGAGGATGCGCGCGCGCAAGGCGCTACCGCGCAAACCAAAGGCAACCTTCAGCGGCTCGGCAACAATCGCCTTGATGGTCATTTTTGGATTCAGCGAGGCGTAGGGATTCTGGAACACCATGCTCAAGCTCCTGCCCCGCGCCCTGGCATCAGTAGGCAGCGGCAGACCTTCGACCAGAATTTGCCCACTGTCGGCTGGCAGCAGACCGAGCAAGGTCGCGGCAACCGTACTTTTGCCACAACCGGACTCCCCCACCAGTGCGACCGTCTCACCGGCCTGCATCTCCAGGTTGATGTGGTCGATGGCGGTCACCAGGCCGTCGCGGCTGGCGTAGGTCTTGTGCAACTGAGTGACACTCAGCAGTGCGGGCTGTTTGTTGTTATTCATAGCCGTTTACCTTTCAAAGAAGCCTCACACCTTGACCAACGTGTTGTGGCAAGCCGCCCAGTGTTCCTCGCCGATCTCCACCCTCGGCGCAGCCTGGGCGCATCGCCCGGTGGCGCGTTCACAACGCGGGTTAAAGGCACAGCCAGGCGGGGGAGCCGCCATATTCGGTACCTGCCCAGGGATGAAGCCCAGGGGCTGAGCCCCCTGCCCCAACTTTGGCACGGTGCCCATCAATTTCAGGGTGTAAGGGTGCGCAGGTCGCTTGAACACCTGGCCCACCGGACCGCTCTCCACCACTTCGCCGGCATACATCACCGCCACCCGGTCACAGAGCGAAGCCACTACCCCCAGGTTGTGGGTGATAAACAGAATCGCCAGGTCCTGCTCCCGTGCCAGCTTGCGCAGCAGAGCGATGATCTGCGCCTGCACGGTGACGTCCAGCGCCGTGGTCGGCTCATCGGCGATCAGCAGTTTCGGCCGACAGGCCAGCGCCATGGCAATCACCACTCGCTGCAACTGACCGCCAGACATCTGGTGCGGGTACTTGGCTAGCGCCAGAGGGGGGTCGGGCATGCTCACCGCTTCCAGCGAGCTCAGCGCCTCGGCGCGGATTTGTGCCTTACTCAGTTGCCGATGGCAGCCGATGACATCGAACATCTGCCGCCCGATGGTGAAGAACGGGTTGAGCGCCTTCATCGGATTCTGGAAGATCATCGCCGCGCCACCGCCGCGCAAATCCGCCAGCTGCGATACCGACGCACCGTTGACCTGCTGTCCGGCAACCTTGACACTGCCGCCCAGCCGAGCGGCGTCAGGCATCAATCCAAGGCAGGACATGGCCGTCATGGACTTGCCCGAGCCCGACTCCCCGACCAATCCAAGGATCTCGCCGCGCCTGACCTTGAGGTCGATGCCGCGTACAGCCTTTACGGTCTTGAACAAACCAGGGAAGGACACCGTCAGCCCTTCCACTTCCAGCACCAACTCTTGAGCAGCGTCCTTATTCGAAGCGGCGAGATGTTCGGGAGTAGACGGTTGCAAGGATTCGTTGATCATCAGCGCGTCCCCTTCTTTGGATCGAGCACATCGCGCAGTCCGTCGCCCACCAGGTTGACGGCCAGCACCAGGACAAAAATCGCGACGCCGGGGAACAGCACCGTCCAGGGATTTTCAAGCAATTGCGAGCGCGACGCCGCGGCCATTAGCCCCCATTCGACCATGGGCGGCTTGGCCCCCAGCCCGATAAAGCTCAGCGAGGCAGCGGCGAGAATGGTGTAACCAAAGTCCATGGAGCCCTGCACGATCACAGGCGTGGTGGCATTGGGCAGGACATGGCGAAGCAAGATACGGAAATGACTGACCCCCATGGAGCGAGCGGCATGGATATAGGTTTCCGAACGAACCCGTACTACCGCACCGCGCATGATCCTCGCGTACCAAGGGAACCAGGAGACCGCGAGCGCTAACATCGCATTTGCCAATCCCGACCCCAGCGCAGCGGTGATAGCGATCGGCAACAACAGCGGTGGAAAGGCCAGGAACACGTCCGAGACACGCATCAGCAGCGTATCAATTCGACCACCGAAGTAACCGGAAACAAGCCCAATCGGAATCCCGATCAGCATCGCGATCAGCGTCACGCTCACTCCGATGATCAGCGAGGTGCGTGCGCCATACAGCACCCGTGAAAGAATGTCGCGACCAAACTCGTCGGTGCCCATCCAGTGTGCCCAGTTGGGTGCCATTAATTTTTGGGAAAAGACAATCTTGTTGGGTTCATAAGGCGCAAGCCAGGGGGCGAAGATGGCCGCCAGAATGATCAGCAGCAATAACAGCGCGCCAAATACAAACAACTTGTTATCGCAGGCAAAAGCCAGGGCCTTGATACGCCATGATGGGGCTCGCGAGGGCATGGACAGGGATACGTCTTGGATACTCATTGGACTCGCAACCTCGGATCAACAAGGTGATACAAGAGATCAACAATCAGGTTGATCGACAGATACGTCGTGGCCAGCACCAGGGTGGCCCCCATCACAGCGGGGAAATCATTCTGGGCAATAGAAAACACCACGAAACCGCCCAGGCCGGGCCAATCGAAAACGAACTCGACAACGACTGCACCGCCGAGCAGGTAACCGAAGGTCAGGCCCACCACTGTCAGGAGCGGGATCATTGTCGCCTTCAAGGCGTAGGCATAATGGATACGCCACTTGGGTACGCCGTAGGAAACGGCCGTACGGATGTACTCTTCGGAGAGCACCTCGACCATCATGTTGCGGGTGATCCGGGTGACAGTGGCCAAGGTCACGACCACCAAGGTGAGCACAGGTAGCGTCAGGTGTTTGATGGCGCTCCACAGCGCTACGAAATTGCCGGCCAGCAGCGTGTCGATCAGGTAAAAACCGGTCACACGCTCAAAGGGGCTATCGAGCAGAATGGAAGCATCGATACGTCCCTGCAGGGGCAGCCAATTGAGCTTGCCGTAGAACAGCAACTGCAAGCCCATGGCCAGGATGAAAACGGGAAATGCCGTCCCGGCAATGGACCCCGCTCGTGCCACATTGTCGACCACTGAGTTCTGCCGCGCCGCCGAGATGACACCGATTGGCACCCCGAGCAGCACCACCCAGAACATCGCAAGGAATGTCAGTTCAAACGTCGCGCCTACCCGCCTGATGACCTCCTCCGCCACCGGTCGCCCGGTGCGCAAACTGGTGCCAAAATCACCCTGGAGAAGATCGCCGATGTAATTGAAGTATTGGATTGGCAGAGGTTTATCCAACCCCAGTTTTTCCCGCGCGGCGGCAATCTGCTCCGCCGTGGGGTGGTTCCCCAGCATCATCTCTACCGGGGATCCGGGAAGAGCTCGGCTCAGAACGAAGGTGATGGTCAACACGCCCAGAAGAATGAAGAACATCACTATCAATCGCTGGGCTATATACTTCGCCATTTATACTACCTTTTGTGGCTAATAAACTTGGCCCTGACTTCTTACGCCCAGCACAAAGCCCTCAAAAGAAAATTAGCTCTTGAGGAATAACCGGGCGAATCAACCGACTGTCGGTCTACAAGGTAAATCAGGCCTACACCTACAACTTCATCGCAAACAACTCGGCATTCAGCGATTCAAGTTGTAATAGAGAATCGCCTCATAAGCAGGGTTCAGGCTCTTTTCCATACCCTTGATGTCTTTGCGGGAGACACGTATCTGCTGCACGTCGGCGTACCAGATCGCAGGAGCATCCTTAGCCAGGAGCTGCTGGGCCTGAACGTACTTTTCAGAGGATTTTGTCCTATCACTGCCTTCCAGCGCCGCCGCCTCTTCGATCAACTGATCAAAACTTGGGTTGCTGTAATGAGACAGATTGAACAGCGTTGTCTTCTCGGTATGGAACTCACTGAAAAGCCAATCGCTGGGTGTCGGATACGTCGGCCACCAAGCCATGGATTGCAGGTTGGGGGCGGTGTCCAGCTTCTTGGCCTTATCCCAGATCACACCCCACTCGCCGGGGCGTAACTCCACTTCCAAGCCAACCTGAGACGCCGTCGCCTGGAACAGCTCAGCGGCGTTTGCATAGATGCCACCGATGTACTGCATCGAGACCTTCCAGTCCTGCTTGGGTACGCCAGAGGCTTCCAATAATTGGCGGGCTTTATCCAGATCGTAGGAAGCCATAGGCACGCTGGCATGCCCCCAGATACTGGTGGGTAAAGGCCCCTTGGACACACTGCCGTAGCCGTGCAAAATATCGTTGGTGACACCTTCATAGTCCCAGAGGTATTGCAGCGCCTGACGAAATGCCAAGTTATCCGTAGGGTACTTCTGGGTATTGATCAAGAACTGGAAGTTCTTCCACGAAGGCGCGGTACTGACCTTGATGGAAGGGTTCTCTCCCAATACCTTGAGCTGATCAAGGGGGATATCCCAGGCAACGCCAGCCTCGCCATTTTTTATCATCTGGGTGCGGGTGGAGGCTTCGGACACGACCTTCACGATGACGCGATCAAATTGCCCTTCTTTCCAGCCTCCCCAGTAGCCATCGAAACGTTCGAGCACCACTTGCTGGCCCTGTTCGACCTGCCCAAGCTTATAGGGACCGGTACCGATAGCGTTGGGAGCCATCATCCAGTCATGCCCCTTATCCACCGCCGCCGGGGCAATGATATAGGCAGCGTATTGACCTGCCGCGATCAGATTGGCCGGAGTGGGATTCTGGAACTTGAGCACTACCGTGTCGTCAGCGAGGACCTCGATGGCATCCAGCGCTTTCCATACATACGCAGCGCCTTGTTTTAGCGCTTTGACGTAGTCGATGGATTTTTTGACCGCTGCGGCGTTGAACGCCGAACCGTCATGAAACTTAACGCCGTGCCGCAGCTTGAAGGTCCAGGTCTTGCCGTTGTCGCTGCTTTCCCAGGACGTGGCGAGCCCAGGGGAAAACTCCTCGGCACTGCCCGGAGCGTTATAGACCAGAAGCGTCTCGTAGATATTGCCCAGCACCCGCACCTCTTCCGAAAACGCCGAGGCTGGATCCCAATCCTTGAAAGAGGCTCGATCAGCGACAACCAAGGTATTGTTTGCCGCACACACCAAGCCACTGGTCAACGGCGCGGTAATGGAAAGCGCCATCAACCCTGCCATCAAGGTTCTTTTGAAGTTCATCGATGTTCCTCTTATTTTTATGATGGGCGCAGCGGGTCACTTGCACGAGCAGGCGTTAATCCAGCTGGAACGACGTGTTTGGCCGTTCGTGAAACTGCCTGTTGAGCGGTGTGGCTCATTATTGATCTGCCGCACCGCCAGCTCAATTTCGCGAGCGCTAAGAAAAAAACGCCAGATGACGCTTGAAAGCGTCACCTAGCGTCTATTTTTAAAGCGGGGTTAGAACAACGGCGGAACGAGGTTGAACTCACCCTCGGATGGGCGAATCAGCAGCCGCGCCCTCACCTCGCTGGGTATCTCAGGGGCATCAATCGGGAAGCAGCTGCAACTGGAGAGCGCGTTACGCAGATCGATCGATTCACCGAGGTACTCAAACACAATCTGCGCACCAAAAGGACGTCGAAAATTGTCGCCCGACACGCCGAGCACCAAGCCGTTGAGAAAGCGGAAGCGACTGCGATAGGAGGGGTAAAGCGCCGACCAGATGTAGCCCCGAGACGATAGGTATTCGTGCTCGACGATGTAAATCAGATCGGATGAGGCAAAGCAGAACCCACGATATTTATTGATGCCGAAACTCTTCAACTGGTCATCACCCAACCTCACTCGCTCGTAGGTTTTACTCAGGATTTTGTTGCCGGAACGGGTCAAGCGGGTAATCGACTTGATCACCTCCCCTGATCCGGAAGGCGACATCAAATAGACAAAGTAGTAACCCTGGTACTTCGACAGCTCCTGCGCGGAGCTTGGGAAAAAATCGGCTGGTACTGCGCTGTCCGGCTCTCGCACTGTGCGCTGTCTGTTGAGCAAAGCCCGGAACGACTCGTGCTCGGAGAATATTTCATCCTCATCCACCCCGAAAAAAGCGCATATCTTGCGAAGGGTGAACAGTGAGGGAGTCGCCTGCGCCCCCAAGTATTTGTTGAACTGCTGGCGATTGATATCGAGGGAGCGGCAGACCATCGCCACCGACTTGTAGTACCCGCAGAGAAGGCGCAAGTTTTGACTGAAGTCTTGCGCCGACCGAGGTGAATTGGAACTCAACATTTAACAATATTCCTAACGCCACATTGACAACACGCCGGGCCAAAAGTCGCTTGGATCACGGTTTCAGCAGCTTGGCATCGCCGCCTGGTGATCGACGTGAGCATTAAGCCCGACCATAGCGCCTGGGTGGAAGAATATTCAACAGTACGTACGCATGCAGTATTTTCTGGCGCTCCCATCAAGGCCGGGGTGGCTGCGCCGACTGCCGCACCCGTATAGGCACTGTTCGTTTCAAAGCTTGAATAACAGCTCGTTGGGCAGCGTCTTTCGCTATGGATTCGACGACCCGCCACTACTGTTGAAAAAAGCCCCCCTGTCTGGCCAGCCGCAAAATCTTCGCAACGGCCAGCAGGGGAAGCACACAGCCTGATCAGCGCTTTGATCTAAGCGATCTCCGGCTCGACAATCATGCTTTTGTTGGTTTAATCACCACGAGACCGCGCCGACTCATCAATCCGTAGTAAGCGCATGCCGGAAACACCAGGCCAACAACCCATGCCAAATCGATACCCTGCAGGGCCGAGGCGATGGGGCCGACGTAGAGGGACGTATTCATGAATGGAATTTCCAGCACGATGGTCGCGAGGAACACTCCGATAGCGATCCAGTTCACCCGACCGTAGATTCCCGAGGGGTCGAAGATATCCGCAATCTCGTAGACGCCTTTGCGTAGTGCGTAGTAGTCGACCAAGTTGATTGCCGTCCATGGGATTAGAAAGTAGCTCATGAAAAAGATGAAGTTCAGAAAGAACTGAATGAAGTCATCCTGGGCCATCGTGCATAACGCAGTGGCAACGGCGCAGATAATGAGCATAAAGCTGGCGCGCACCTTCGCAGTGACCTTGAGCGCAGCAAAGGGCTCGATAACGGTAACCGTCGACATGAAGGCTCCATAGAGGTTGAACACGTTGATGGCGATCTGACCATAGAGCACGAATGCCACGGCCAGCAAAGTCCCGCCCCCTAGAACGCTAAGCAAATGAAGGCCGACGTTGTCTGAAAAACCTGTGACGCCCCTGGTCAATATCGCACCCAGCAACATCATCCAGCTTCCACCAATGACCGTACCCGCATAGCTGTACCAGAAAACCTGGCGCGCGGAAGTTTGGGTAGGCAAATAGCGAGAATAGTCGGCCACATAAGGGGCATAGGACAATTGCCAAGTCACCGCAATGCTCACTGACGCGAGGAAGCTCGCCAAGTTGAAGCCCTGCGTCGTCCATTGTTCCGCGTCTATTGGCAGCGCAAGGGCGAGCAGGGTCGCGATCCCGAAAAAAACAACCGAGACCAACGACAGCATTTTTTGCAGGCGGTGGATGAGCTTGTAGCCAAACAGGGCTACCAGGAAGCAGAGCAAACCAAGCAGCACAATGTTTGCCTCACTGCTGAGAGGGCTTGAGGCGGCGACTGCTTGGGTGGCCAACAACGTATTACTAACAAAAAAACCCAAGTAGATGAGCATTACGAACAACAGCGGAACGATGGCTCCAAATACCCCAAACTGCGCACGGCTCTGGATCATCTGCGGGATGCCCAATCTCGGCCCCTGTGCAGAATGCGAAGCCATGAATATCGCGCCGATCAGGGAACCGAGCAGGATCGACAAAGCGCTCCAGAACAGGTTCAGCCCCAGGCTGACCGGCAGCACCCCGGCCGCAACCGTGGTGATGTTGGCGTTGGCCCCAAACCACACGAAGAGCAGAGAACGGGGTTCGCCGTGACGTTCGGTTTCCGGGATGAAATCGATGCTTCTTTTTTCTACGTTCATCATGCTCTCCGCTCAGTCTTGGCAACGAGGCCGTTCTCCAGGCGCGCGATAGCTTGCATGAACTCTTCTGGCTGGAAAGCAAGGTGGTCTGGTTCCATCGTACGAAGTGAAGGTGCTGACTCGCCCCTCCAGCGTCGCAACAGTTGTTCGGTAGAGAGCATGTCCAGTCCGTAAAGCCAGTTGGAGAGAATAAACAAGGCCGAGTAATGGGCTGCGGAAGTCGTCGCCGTACAAGCGTCGGCCACGAGGCTCAAGTGGAAGTCGTTCTGATAGGCATCGAACAGGCTACTCATCACACAGACGTCAGTCAGCACGCCCATCACCACGAGATGTTTGATCCCGCGCTCCTTCAGCATCGGAGTCAGCCGAGTGCCGTGGAAGGCACTGTAGCGTTGCTTATCAATGACAACGTCCCCGGTTTGTGGGGCTAACGCGTCGATGATCTCTATGGCAGATGTGCCAGCGCGATAGCTTGTCGGTTTGCCCTCGGCGTCTACGGGCTCGCCCAGCGCCAAGCCGAAACCTTGGGCATCGTTGACATGACGGGTGTAGAACAGAGGGATGTTGTTTTTTCGAGCGCAATCAACCAGCGCTGTTGCGTTTTTGATTACTTGATCGAATCGCTCCAGAGTGAAGCCGTCTTCTTTCTGAAGATCGATCACGAGCAAAGCCGTGTCTTGGGTCATCAGGTTTCTTCCAATTGCAGAGCACCAGGCGATAGCCGCAAGGCTCGCTGGTCGCTAACGAATGCTCAGGTGCAGGCACCGCAATCGCGGGCTACGGAAAGTTCGAGATTCTCTAGGAAGGATTACCTGACTATTTGCCAAAAACCGTTTTGCTTGGCGGCAACGCAGGAGGGAAGACGCTTCAGAATCACGTGGGAAGGCGCAACCGATCGACGTAGAAAGTTCTTCATGGCTCCGCACGGAACTAACGTTGCCCAGCCAAGCAGGCTGATGCGCGTTATGCCGGGTCGAAATGCGGAACTGACCATGACGTAGACTCTTGGGGTTAGTTCCGTCAGGCAAGCAATATGCACGCCATAGTATCGGAAGGCTCGGAAAGCGGCCGGATAGAGCGATATCAGGAATCATCGTGATGTCTTATGGCATTCGGTATGCCGTAACACCGCGCTACGGAACGTAGCACGCAACGCCGAAGTGCACCTTTCCGACACTCCCGTTGCAGGTGGGCAGCTCTGGTCAATTCTGTTCCCAGGCGTTTTGCCAGGCGCCTAGCATTACGCTCCATCCGCCGATAATGTTTTCACGGGACGGCGCGGCAAAAGTCAAAGGGAGACTTTTCTTTGGACGAAAAAAAATGGACCTCTTTTCAGAGGTCCATTTTTAAATACTTGGAGCGGGAAACGAGACTCGTATCTGGTGTCCTACTCATTGAAATTTAAGGGGTTTATTCTCTTGCCAGAGCAGGAAAAGACTTAATTCTGGACGTGTTCTTAGGGTGTATCAAGAGCAAAAACGGAACAGTTCCAAGCCATCCTACTGGGCCACCTATAGTCAACGCTGAGGGGTAGCAGCTCCGGCCTCAGAGAGCGAATCCCCGGTCAAGCTGCGTGACGCCTCTTGCGGATAGCGTACCGTCAGGAATCCGATCACCGAAGAGCACGACCGAACGTACCGAATCATCTTGTCGCGACACCCACGACAGCCCTTGCACATCAGGGTATTGACTATGGATCGCCTCCACCCATTTGCGCGTTGCGGGGTATTGATCTTTCTCAGTGTCGATCAATTATTTGCGAGTGACGCCCAATTTACGCGGGGGGATACTGGACAGATCAACCAGGTGCAGCGGCTGGCTGACCTGGACGGCTGAACGCACCTGCCCAGCCAGCTCGCCTTTGTCCAAACTCTTGAAACCAGCCGCGTGGGGAAAGTCGTGGAAAACGGTCTCCATCAAGGCCCCCATACAAGGTAGGAATCGCCCGCCCCTGATCATCCTGGATGGGGCTGAAGCGTGCGTTGCCGTGAACACCGGAATTGAATTGATCTGGCTGATATTTATCCTGATGCACACGATGGAGCAGCAATCACCCGATCCGGTTATTTGCACTATCAGATCCAAGCATATCCTCAAGAACTCAGCACTAGCCTACCCACATCATCGGTGGCTCGATTAGTCGAGCCGGCCACCATTTTCCCGTGCATGCTTGATGTCTCTCGAGGGAGGGGCTCCGAAACGGCGGGCGTATTCGCGGCTGAACTGGGCGACGCTTTCATAGCCGACCCGCAACGCAGCGGTGTTCACATCTACCCTATCGGTCAACATCAAGCTGCGCGCGGCTAGCAGCCTTAACGATTTTTGATATTGAACGGGGCTGGTGCCCGTGAGCTTGCGAAAGTTGTGATGCAGAGTAGAGCTGGCCATGCCCGATCGTTCGGCGAGCTCGGCCACGTGCAGCGGCTTGTCGTAGTGATGTTTCAACCATTCAATCGCTCTCACGATTCCCTTGTCTCGATAACCATCGCGAGTGACGCTGCGTAACCACGGGCCCGCTTCACTGAGCAGCAGCCGAACGCATATCTCCCGCTTGATAAGGTCCGCCATCAAGTCTGCTTCAAGCGGCCGTTCGATCAGCGTGGCGAGTCGGGCGAACGCGTCGAGCATCTCACTGGACGCCGCACCGGAGGCGAAACCTCGCGCTTGCGATGTCATTTCATGCTTTTGCGGCGCCTGGGTCAGGATCACCTCGTTGAGCATGGAAAGATCGAGCTTCAACACGACGGACAAATAAGGGGTGTGCTCGCTAACCTCGGTAACGCGAGCCAGTGTCGGCACATCGACCGAGGTAACGAAGAACGCCCCCGGCCCGAATTCAGAGGCCTCCTCGCCAAACGTGATCTCCTTCGCGCCCTGCAGAATAATCGCTACGCAGGGCTCATAAATGCAGTAGGTGGGCGTACCCAGTTCGGCCATTCGATAAAAGGTCAGGTCTGGAATCGATGTTTTGCAGACCTCGTTCAAACCAATCTGCGGGGTGACTTTTTCGATAAGCCGCCCGAGTGCCTGGAGGCGTTCGTTGGGCTGAGCGGGTTCGCGTAAACCCAGGGAATGCACATGGCCGAAACCGAACTGCGAGAAGGAACCGCTCGTCATTACATGCCCCCCTATTTACGGAATGTTCGAGTCTGCTGAGAGTGTGTGACCAGCACAAGTGCATCGGCAGGATTGTGCAAAAGATATGGCGCATTAGGGTCACCCGGCCAACCTTCGTTGTTCTAACTTCTAGTACGAATATCGGCTTCGATGAGCCCGTGAAACCTCAGTCGCGAAAGGAAAGTTGGATGGACAGACGAGATTTTCTTACCTATTCGGCAACGGGGGCTGTGGCAGCCGCTTTGCTGCCAGCATTGAGTGTCGCAAGTTCGGCGGCTACAGCCCCCCAGCGCCCTCTTCGCTGACAGAGCGCGGGAGCGTGATGCCTACGCAAGGGCGTCTCGTACGCGCAGACCTGCCCCCCAATTCACCCTCGCAGACAATGCGATACATGACGCCTCAACGCTTTGGCATGGGCGGGACGCAGATTGGCAATATCTTTGCGCCGATCAGCGACGAGCAGGCAGGCTTGGTTCTGCAGGCTGCTTGGGGTGCAGGTGTAAGGCTCTACGACACGTCGCCCTTCTACGGGTTTGGCTTGAGTGAATATCGTCTAGGCCGCTTCCTTCATGACAAAGATCCAGACGACTATGTAATCTCCACCAAGGTCGGCCGCGTATTGACGGCCGATGGTGGCCTGCGCGCGGACCATGCCATCTGGAAGTCGCCCGCCCCCTTCAAATATCGATATGACTACACCGCAGCAGGCACGCGCCGTTCCGTGGAAGACAGTCTGCAGCGTCTGGGGCTACCACGTATCGATATCGTATTCATCCATGACCTCTCGCCAGATAACACTGAGCTGGAAGGCGGATGGAAAGCGGCGTATCAAATCGCGCGCGCAGGGGCGATGGTTGAGCTTGAAAAGATGCGTAGTGAAGGGCTCATCAAGGCATGGGGCTTCGGCGTCAATACGCCGAACGCCGTGGTTCAGGCACTGAGCAGTAACGACCCGACGCCCGACATCGTATTGCTTGCGTGCCAATATTCCCTTCTCGACCACGGCGATGCGTTGCGCAGCACCTTTCCGGCGCTGAAACGCAAGGGCACCAGTGTCGTGGTGGGAACGCCCCTGAATGATGGATTTCTGGGAGGTCGTAGCCGATATAACTTCAGCCTGGATCTACCTGTCGGAGCGGTAGAAAAGCGCGCGCGAATCATGGCGGTTGCCAGCCGACATGGCATCGACATTCATACTGCCGCCTTGCAGTTCGCAGCAGCACATCCGCAAGTGTCCGCGATCATTCCGGGTGCGCGTTCGCCGGGGCAGATAGTTTCCAATGTGCAGGCGATGAAGGTTGGTATTCCGGCAGCCTTTTGGGATGAACTGAAGAGCCAGGGCTTGATCGATGCACAAGCACCGGTTCCTTCATGAGTAGCATCCACTCCCCTGATGTCTGCTGATGTGAAGCTATCGTCGCCGGCCTCATTTATCCCGTGGCTGGAACTTATCCTCTTGGGTGCAGCAATGATGCAGACAACAGCCGCTTGATTAGTAGCTTACCGGAGCACACTTTAATTTTCTGTCGCGGCGATCACTCATATCCATAACGTCGAGAATTCAAGGACCTTATTCTCCAGAAAATAAACTGCGCACGCGTTCAAATAAGAACGCTGGTCTATGGTCGTAATCAATGAACATACGAACGTCTCTCATGATTTTCGGCGGCCTACTTGCGCTCTCCAGCAGTGGTCACTTACTCGCGGACACAATTGCGCTCAGCGTTCCATTGCCTGATCCGCTCCCACAACTAAAGGTTCTGACACTCCTTGTAGGTATACACCTGCTCGGTATGTGCTTCGGCCTCGGCGGGGCGACGATGCTAGACCTCTGGATTTTGCGTTGGATGCGTAGGGGTAGCCTCCCCGTGGAAATCGGACGCACCTTTCACTTCATCAGCGACGCGGTCACTCTTGGACTATGCCTCCTGTGGCTCTCAGGCCTCGGCTTTCTCGCCCTTTACGCGATGGAGTCGCCGGAAAAACTTGAAAATCCCAAACTCTGGGCGAAGGTAATTGTGGTGAGCGTCCTGACCATCAATGGAATAATCATTCACGCGTTTGTGTTGCCAGAAGCACTACGCGACGTGAGCCGCCCCCTGCTCTTTGGAGTGTCCCGTAGAAGAGCCACCTTATTTCTCGCATCAGGTGCAGTTTCGGGTGTGTCTTGGTACACAGCTTTTGCCTTCGGCATTTTTCGTGAGTTCAACAATAGTGTCACATTCACCCTGCTGGTGATCATGTGGCTGACGCTGACTGCCGCCGCCTCTCTCGCAGCAATTCTGCTCTGGTTAAACTCTGCTGCGGGAGCAAGAAGATCTCGTTCACTCAGCCCACCGTTTTAAAACAAAGACCATCCCGGACATTGCTTGTAACTCTCCCGGCAACATACCTTGCTGAGGAATTTCTTAGAAACTAGAGCTCACTTGGGATGACGATATCGGTGAGCTTTAATTCGTTAGTTCGATGATGCAATGGTCGTTGGCAGAAATGGAAAAGCAGATTCGCCCGCAGCGGGTTGCGGCAACTCAATGATTCTTTTTGACCTCCCATTTCTACAATCGCGCACTCATACTTCCGAAGGTTGTGTCACATTCCCTACTACTCAGGACGCCGCGTGGCTTCGACATTGCGTCGATTGAAGGTACCGACCATCAGCCAGGATCAGCGCCGTCAGCGAGGCATCTTCAGAAGGCTTGAGCACGACCGTACAACCGGCTGCCAGTGTCGGCGCAAGCTTGGGCAATGCCATCGGCGTGATGGACGTCAGCGGCCCGCCAGGCACCGCCAGCCAAGATTAGAGCATTTACACTATTTTTAAACATAGGTATAACAAAGACCTCTCATAATAAAAATAAGGAGGCGCCATGCCCTGCTCTGAAGATACGAGATCGTATGATTATTTGGTCGTAGGAGGCGGCCCAGCAGGCAGTGCATGCGCAGCTCGGCTGGCTGCTGCATTTCCGGAGAGGCAGATTGCGCTCCTGGAGACAGGCCCCGCGAAAGCAAGCTGGCTTTCTCGCATGCCCATTGCGGTCGCGGCACTCGTACCTTGGCGAAACCGTCATAATTACGCTTTTCGAACGGTCCCGCAGCCAGGATTGAACGGTAAACGTGGTCTGCAGCCCCGAGGGAGAGGATTGGGAGGATCAAGCCTTATCAACGCCATGATCTATCTCCGCGGTCAGTCAGAGGACTATGACAGTTGGGAGAAAAACGGGGCAGACGGCTGGGGATGGAATCAGGTGCTGCCCATCTTCAAAGAGATGGAATGCAATACGCGTGGTGCAAACACGTGGCATGGTGACAGTGGCCCTTGGAAAGTCGCAGATCTCGAAATACCTAGTTCGTGCACTCAAGCATTCGTGGCCGCAGGCGTCGAGTCGGGGATCGAATTCAACGCAGATTTCAATGGCGCCCATCAAGCTGGCGTCGGCCTTTATCAAGTCACTCAGCATAACGGCCAGCGATTCAACGCTGCTCAAGCCTTTCTCAAGCCACAGCCGCAAAATCTCAAGATATTGACGGGTGTACAGGTGACTCGAGTTTTGATCGTAGAAGGGCGAGCGACAGGTGTCGAATTGGCTGATGGACGTCGTTTTAGTACACGTCGTGAAGTCGTGCTTTGCGCAGGTGTATACGGTACGCCTCAGCTGCTGATGCTTTCTGGCATTGGGCCCGCAGATCACCTTCACAGTTTAGGCATAAGGGTTCATAAAGACTGTCCCGAAGTCGGTAAGAATTTGCAAGATCACGTGGATATCACCATTTCCCGAGCTGTTGATGACAAAGGTCTTCTGGGCCTTGTTCCTTCGTTATTGCCCCAACTATTAATGGGGCTTTTATCTTATTTGAAGAGACGTGCCGGACTGCTTTCAACTAACGTAGCAGAGGCCGGCGCTTTTGTATCAACTCGGCCAGAGACCTCTCGACCAGATGTTCAGTTCCATTTCTGTGTGGGGATAGTTGATGAGCATGGCCGACGTATGCACGCCAAACGTGGCTTTTCAGTGCACATCTGTGGCCTCAGACCAAAAAGTCGGGGACTAGTAAGGCTACAATCGGCCGATCCCCGCCATCCACCACTGATCGACCCCCACTATCTGTCGGAACCAGAGGATCTGCAAACGTTAGTCGACGGAATCCGTATTGCCCGAAAACTGCTCTTGGCACCGTCAATGAGCAAGTACTCCGGCAGGTCGCTTCACGGATTAGAGAGACTCGAAGGCGAAGAGCTGCGTGCGGCGATTAGACTTCATGCTGACACTATTTATCATCCGGTTGGAACCTGCCGGATGGGCAGTGATCCTTCTGCTCCGCTAGATCCACAGCTACGGCTGCGAGGCATTGCAGGACTGAGAGTTGCGGATGCTTCAGTGATGCCCACACTCATTTCGGGAAACACCCAAGTGCCTTGCGCAATGATTGGCGTCCGTGCGGCGATGTTTATCCAGCAGGAGGAATATCAACATGGAGACTAAAACAACTACAGAGTCTGAGCCGGCCTTTTTTATATTCCTTTAGCACATTGACAGCCTGTGAGGTCGTCGCCTCACAGGCTCACACCCGCTACTTGGGACGCCGCGCGGCTTCGATATTGTGTCGATTGAAAGCGCCGATCATAGGTGTACCGTGAGCACGCATGATCGGCTCGATACGGCGATGCAGTGCGTGGTAGCGATAGAACGGCACCCGCGGGAACAGGTGGTGCACGGAGTGCAGGTTCTGGCCGAGCCAGAACCACTCCAACGGTTTCATCCATCCGGGCATGATCAGGCTGTTGGTGTTCCGGTAACGAGAGGAGTCCTTGTACGGCACGTGGGGGCGATAGGCGAACCAGTACGCGACGAAGTATCCACCGGCCAAGTAGCCGAACACCAGCAACGCCCAGGTATGTTCTCGCTCAACGAGCGTAATGAGCGCGACCCGCCAGCCGACCGCGAACAGCACTTCCGCGATGTAGGCTGCCTTTATCCGCAGCGGAGCTGTCGACCAATAGTCGCGGAACAAGAAGCTGTTCTGGACCCACAGAAAACGGAATCCGCAAACCAGGAAGGCGAGAAATCCACCGCTCATGCCGTTAACGACGTAGTCCGGATCCTTGTCCGGCTGGTTGGTGTAGCGATGATGGGTGAAATGCTCGACCTTGTGAGTAGAGAACGGCACCATCATCAAAGGCGCGACCAGGTACCCACAAAGATCATTGAGCCACTGCAGTCGATCATGATCACCATGAATGTTGCCATGCACGGCCTCATGCAGGGGTGTATAGGACATGTACGTGACGACGGCATAGATCAGTATTGCAGTTGTCAGGGACAACTGGCCTATCGCGAACAGGTAAAAGTCCCCAATAAGCGATGTCCACACCAGTAACACCAGTGCCATCGTCGGCCAGGCCAGTTCAGTGGTGTATTCGCGTGCCGTGGCGACGGCCTGCCTATTCAGCGCGTTGAGATCCGGATCCATGGTCGTCCTCCCGGGACGTTCTTATTGTTTGGTATTTGCGCAACCTTAGCGGGTAGTCACGTAGCTTTAGTAGGACATGGGGGGCCTTTCGCCATGCATTTATGGCCAGGCCGTACACACCGTTGTTTCAGAAAATTCCGGCATGGGCATACCAAAGCACGCGAGCTTCAAGCACCCCGTCGCCATCAGTCAGGTGATGGTGAATTTCGCTGCGCGCTACGGCGTCGATGCGCAGACCTGCCTGCTGGGTACCGGCATCATCGAAGCGCAGCTGCGGGACCCGGACGCCCTGATCACACGCGAGCAGGAGATGCGTCTGATTGAAAACCTGATGCTCGCTTTGCCGGACGTTCCCGCACTGGGCTTCGAGCTCGGCCTGCAATACAACGTAGCGACTTTCGGCCTCTGGGGATTTGCGCTGCGAACCAGTCGCAATGTGCGCGAGGCCGTTCAGTGCGCGCTGCGCTACCTGCCGCTTAGCACCGCCTACTGCCGATTGGAGATCTTCTGCGAGCAGCACGAATACGGCACCCGCGTCGACGCCTCAGCGATCCCGCACCACCTGCGGCAATTCCTGCTGGAACGGGACATGGCGACAAGCATTCGCCTGTTCGACGAGCTCGCGTTGTCGGGATTGCACGTGCTGCGGCTCGAATTCCAGGGCAGGCCGCCGGCGCACGCGGACCGGATCGAAGCACTCAGCGGCATCGCGCCACACTATGGATGTTCGCGCAACGCCATCGTGCTGCGCCGGCAAGATGCGGAGTTGCCTCTGCCGATGTACGACCTACATCTGGTCCGACTGTTGGAAGAGCAGTGCCGCACGCAACTGGAGAGACGACAAGTCGGCGGCGTCACCGGCCAGGTCCGACAATTTCTCTTGGGGGCAACGGGGCTGACAGCCTCCCTCGAAGATGTTGCGAATCAGCTGGCGATGGCCCCGCGCAGCCTGCATCGCAGGCTGACAGAGGAAGGCACTACCTTCCGAAAACTCGTCGAGGCGGAGCGTAAACAACTCGCTGGGCAACTGTTGGAAAATACTGAGATGAAGCAGGAAGATCTAGCGTTTCAGCTTGGCTACGCTGATTCTACAGCCTTCGCGCGTGCGTTTCGGCGCTGGTTTGGACAGTCACCGAACGAGTATCGGAAAGTCTCAAAGCGGTGAGCGCAAATCAGGAATTCCTAACTCCAGCGGTCGGCTTGCATGACGGCCTGTCGTGCAAAAACAACCGACCGTCAGCCATAAGCCGGTCACTTGAGTTTTACACTCAGTGTTTAGCATCCCAGCGGCGGAATAGGACGCTGGCGTTGACGCCGCCGAACCCGAATCCATTTGAGAGCGCGTGGGTGATCGGCATCTTCCGGGCATTCAGGGCAACCAGATCAAGCCCGTCTGCGGCCTCATCGGGATGATGCAGGTTCAGCGTGGGCGGTACGACCTGGTCACGCAGCGCCAGCACCGCGAAGATGGCCTCAATGCCCCCGGCCGCGCCCAGCAGGTGCCCGGTAGCGGATTTGGTAGAGGTTATCGCCACACCGGAGTCAGTGCCGAACACCGAGCGAATGGCGGCCAGCTCCCCGCTATCGCCGACCTGGGTGGAGGTCGCGTGGGCATTGATGTGCTGCACGTCGGCAGGGCTGACAGCGGCTTGGCGCAGCGCTTGCTCCATGGCACGCCGTGCGCCATTACCGTCTTCAGGGCCTGCCGTCAGGTGGTAGGCATCGGCACTGGTGCCGTAGCCGACCAGTTCCGCCAAGGGCTTGGCCCCGCGTGCCAGGGCATGTTCCAGCGATTCGATCACCAGCACGCCGGCGCCCTCGGCCATGACGAAACCGTCGCGATCACGGTCGAAGGGACGCGATGCTTCCTGCGGGCGCTCGGCAAATCCCGTGGACAGCGCGCGAGCCGCCGCGAAGCAACCCAGGGTCACGCGGTCTATCGCCGCTTCGGTACCGCCGCACAAGGCGATATCAGCCTCACCGCACCTGATTAACCTGGCCGCATCGCCGATGGCCTGCACCCCTGCTGCGCACGCGGTTACCGGCGCGCCGAGCGGCCCCTTGAAACCGTGGCGGATGGAAACGTGCCCCGCCGCCATGTTGGCCAGAAAGGCCGGTGCCGTGAACGGTGACAAGCGTCGCGGGCCGCGGGCGTCGGTGGTGCGTACGGCATCGGCAATCGCGCCAAAGCCACCCACGCCCGACGAGATAATCGTGGCGGTCCGCTCCTGGTCGGCCGCTTCAGTCGGATGCCAGTTGGCCTGGGCCAGGGCTTCGTCGGCGGCTACCAGGGCGAACTCGATGAAGCGATCCATTTTCTTGCGATCCTTGACCGAAATGACCCGCTCCGGGTCATAACCGGCGCTGGCGTCTTCCTCCAGCGACGGCACCTGGCCGCCCACCGCCACACCGGTACCCTCGGTGATATCGCCAGGCAGGATACGAATGCCGGAGCGTCCGGCCAGCAACCTCTGCCAGACTTCTTCAACGCCGCAGCCCAGGGGGCCAACAATACCAACGCCCGTGACAACAATTCGCTTTTGACCTTCGGCAGTATTCATAAGAACCTCTTCATTTCTCAGTCGACGCGCAATAGAAGCAGTCAGCGCTCGTTTGCTTACACCAGCCTCGCTGTTTCAGTTTAAGCGGGATGGTCAGGACGGATCTTGAACCAGATGGAATACATCGCCGGCAGGAACACCAGTGTCATGATAGTGCCGACGAACGTGCCGCCGATCAGCGTGTAGGCCAGCGTCCCCCAGAAGACCGAGTGTGTCAGGGGGATGAACGCCAGGATGGCCGCCAGCGCCGTCAGCAACACGGGGCGGGCCCGTTGTACTGTGGCTTCGATGACCGCGTGGAACGGCTCCAGCCCTTCCTGTTTGTTGTGATGGATCTGCCCGATCAGGATCAACGTGTTGCGCATCAAGATGCCCGAGAGTGCGATCAGGCCGACCAGGGCGTTGATCCCAAAAGGCTGGTGGAAGATCAGCAGGGTTGGCACCACGCCAATCAATCCCAGTGGCGCAGTGAAGAACACCATCATCATGGCCGAGATCGAACGCACCTGGACAATGATGATCAGCAGGGTCAGGGCCACCATGATCGGGACCAGCGGCACGATCGCCTTGCCGGCCTTGCCCGACTCCTCGATAGCGCCCGCCTGCTCGATCCGGTAGCCGTCAGGGAGGCTGTCGATGATCGGCTGCAATTGCTTGATGACCGCGCTCGATACGTCTGGCGGCTGCTGGTCTTCGGCAATGTCGCCGCGCACGGTGATGGTTGGCGTGCGATCACGTCGCCGCAGGATCGGCTCCTCCATGCGCACATCAACCTCTCCGACCTGGGACAGCGGAATGCGCTGCCCTGCCGCACCTACCAGGGTAAAGCCTTCTATCCTGGCCGGATCGAGCCGGATGTCACCGGCAGCACGACCGACCACCTGCACTGAGCGGATGTCCTCGCGAACCGCAGTGATCGGTACCCCAGCGAGCAGGAACTGCAATTGCTGCGCGACGGTATTTGACGTCAGGCCCACCGCCTGCAAACGATCCTGGTCCAGGCTGAAATGCAACGTCGGCGTCAGCGTCCCCCAGTCGGTATTGACGGTCCGCATCAGCGGGCTCGCCTGCATGACACCCTGGACCTGGTCCGCGATCTCGCGCAATTTCGACGGGTCAGGCCCCATCACCCGGTAGGCAACCGGAAATGGCGAATACGGACCGAACACCAGTTGCGTCACCCGGATACGCGCCTCTGGGGCGAGCCCCTCGGCAGCCGCCTCACGGAGACGGAACTTGAGGGTCTCGCGCGCCTCCTGGTTCTCGGTCAACACCACGATCTTGGCGAACGAAGGATCGGGCAGTTCCGGCGCCATCGCCAGGTAGAACCGTGGCGCGCCTTGGCCGATGTAGGCCGTGACGATTTTTGACTCATCCTGTTTTTGCAACCAGGCCTCGACCTTGGCCGTGGCGGCGCTGGTCTGCTCGATGGAGGTGCCATAGGGCATCTGCACCTCGACCATCACCTCGGGACGGTCTGATGTTGGAAAGAACTGTTTCTTAACCAGGCTCATGCCGAGAATCGCCACGATAAATGTCGCGATCACGGTGCCGGCCACCCACCATTTGCGCGCGATGACGCGGGTCAAGATCTGGCGAAAGCGATTGTAATGACGGGTGTTGTAGATGGCCGCGTGACCGCCCTCGACCTGCTTGATTTCCGGCAATAGCTTCACTCCAAGATAAGGGGTAAAAGCCACAGCGACGACCCAGGAGGCGATCAGGGCGATGCCGACGATCCAGAACATGTTGCTGGTGTATTCGCCGGCGGTCGACTGCGCAAAGCCGTTGGGCATGAAGCCAATCGCTGTCACCAGCGTACCGGACAGCATCGGCGCAGCGGTGTGGCTCCAGGCATAGGCGGAGGCCTTGATCCGGTCGTAGCCCTCCTCCATCTTCACCACCATCATCTCGATAGCAATGATGGCGTCGTCCACCAACAGCCCAAGCGCCAGGATCAGCGAACCCAGGGTGATGCGGTCAAAGTTCTTTCCAGTGGCCGCCATCACCACAAACACTATCGCCAGTGTCAACGGTACGGCGGCTGCGACCACAACGCCTACACGCCAGCCCATGCTGAGAAAGCAAACGAGCATTACAACCAGCAGCGCGACAAAAAACTTGACCATGAACTCACCGACGGCCGAGTCAATGTTCACGGCTTGATCGGTGACCTTGGTCAACGTCATGCCCAGTGGCATGCCTTCATTGATCTTGGCCGTCTCCGCGTCCAGGGCCTTGCCCAGGTCCAGGCCGTTCCAACCCTCTCGCATGATGACCCCCAGCAACAAGGCCTCTTCGCCGTTATTGCGCACCAGGAAGGTGGCCGGGTCTTCATATCCGCGCTCGACTGTCGCGACGTCCGAGAGCTTGAGCGTGCGGCCCTGAATCGCAAGGGGGGTGTCACGAATTTTCGCCAATTTATCGAAGGCGCCGTCCACCCGCAGGACGACTTGTGGCCCGTTGGTTTCGATCGAGCCAGCGGGTGTGAGTAGGTTCTGGCTGTTCAGCGCGGCGAAGATATCCTGGGGCGAGACGCCCAAAGTGGCCAGTCGGTCATGGGAGAAGGAAACAAAGATGCGTTCGGCCTGCTCGCCGATTATGTTGACCTTCTTCACACCTGCCACGTGCAACAGGCGCTGGCGCAACGCTTCAGCATCGCGCACCAGCAAGCGCTGTGGCTCGCCTTTGGCTTTCAGGGCGAAAAGCGCGAACGTCACATCGGCAAACTCGTCGTTGACCATCGGCCCAATCACGCCCGCCGGCAACTTGAGTGCTTCGTCCTGGAGCTTCTTGCGTGCCTGATAGAACTCCTCCTGCACTTGCGAAGGTGGTGTGCGATCGACCAGCGACACCATGGTGAAGGCCAGGCCCGGACGGGTGTAGGTGTCCGTGCGGTCGTACCACTTCAGTTCTTGCAGGCGCTTTTCAAGCGGCTCGGCGACCTGGTCCTGCATCTCCTGGGCGGTCGCGCCTGGCCATGCCGTGATGACGGTCAACTGCTTGACTGTGAACGGCGGGTCCTCGGCACGCCCCAACTGGAAGAACGCCAAGGTCCCCGCGACGGCAATCAGGAAGATCAGGAACACAGTAATGGAGCGCTCGCGAACGGCGAGTGCCGATAAATTGAGGCTCATTGACGGCCCCCGGCAACCTTCACATCACCCGGTTGGCTCAGCCGCACTTCCTCGCCATCGCGCAGTAGATGCGCGCCCAGCCCGACAATACGCTCGCCAACCTTGAGATCACCTGCAACTCGGGCAGCGTCGTCGCTCAAACTCAGGACCTGAACAGGTCGCCAGCTGACTTTCGCCGGTTCGCCGGCAATGATCCACACACCAGTTCCCTTGCCCGGGTCATAGATGGCAGCGATCGGCACCTGCAGGACCGGCCCTTGCGCGGAACCTTCGGCGATGCGAAGGGTGACGGTCGAACCCAGCGGCGCATTGGCCAGCCCACCCTCCAATACATACCGCGCCTCAAAGGTGCGCGTCACACGATCCGCCGAGTCGGAAAGCAGCCTCAGCTTCGCCGTAACCGCCCCCGAGGTGTTGCCATAAAGTGTCGCCTGCGCGGTAGAGCCTGTGGCCGGACGCAACGTCTCTGGCAACTGCACGATGGCTTCGCGCTGCCCAGCCCGCGCCAGTCGAATTACGATTTGCCCGGGGCTGACTACCTGCCCTGGCTCGGCGAGCGTCTCCATCACAACACCGTCGGCATCCGCGAGCAACACGGCATAGCCCGACGCATTACGGGCCACGTCAGCCTGGGCTTGCGCGGCGCTCAGTTGCGCCTTCGCGGTATCGGCTGCGGCTTTGATTTGGTCGTAGCCCGAGGCGGAAATGGCACCGGCGGCAACCAGGTCGCGATAGCGAGCCTCGTCATCCGCGGTCTGTTTGGCTCGGGCTTTGGCGGCAGCGACAGCTTCTTGCTGCGCTCGTGCTTGCAACCCCAGGTCAATGGGGTCGAGACGCATGAGCGGCTGACCACGCTTAACGGCCTGACCGGTATCGACCAGACGCTCAAGCACCTTGCCCGACACTCGGAAACCCAGGTCACTCTGGACGCGAGCCGCCACGACGCCGGTGAATGAACGCGAGAGATCGGACGAATCCTGAACTTCGGAGACCCTCACCAATGGGGCGAGCGTGCGCGGATCTTTGGCAGCGGAAGGATCACCACACGCCGTCAGGATGAGCGGCAACAAGCAAGCGGCGAGGGGGACAGGTCGAAGCCGGCGCATAGGTTCCCTTACTTATAAATAGGACAGGAGTCACATTCTTAGACCTGTGACCATTATTGTCAATAGTCACCTTCAGGGCGCCAAGCTGCGCAATATCAACGCAGTCAAATGCATCGACGCCTTCCGCATCCCGTCCAGATTGTATTGCAGCTGGCCCGGATTGATGTAAGGACACATCACCAGATAGATGGCGCCAACCACCTCATCAAGCGGCGTTTTTCGCTCGAATTCCCCAGCCTCTCGCCCCGCCAGAATGATTTGCGTGATGACCTCTCGTAAGCGCTCCTCATGGAGCCTCACCGACGGCCACCGCTCCCGCGCGGCAACCGCGGCAATGTCGTAGAGCTTTCGATCATAGAAGAACAGATCACTGCCAGCCTCTATCAGCCCACGAAATAAGCCTCTTAGCTTCTCAGAGGCCGTCGGCGCATCCGAAACCATAGCATCGACGATCTCCATGACAGTGGCGAGTCGGTTCGCGCAGATCACCTCGCCGATCGCCTGCTTGGAATCGAAGAACTTGTAGATATAGGCCTTGGAGAAACCAATGGACCTGGCGAGATTGGATACCGTGGTTTTTCCATAACCGTAGCGCCCGAAGTGCCCGGTTGCCGACTCAACGATCTGATCGCGGACGCTGTGCTCCGAAGGACCACGCAAGTGGGGTGCCTGTATGTGTTCAGTCATTTTGAACTTAGCTCATGAGCGTCAATTGACAACGAGTGACCATACGGTAATATAGTCACAAATCATTTTCGATTCAAGGAACCTCAATGCCTTCCTTCCGCCCCGTAGCTCTTTTGGTGAGCGCCAGCCTGATGGCCGGCTGCGCGGTTGGTCCGGACTATCACCGTCCGGACGCTCCGCTTTCGGACCGCTTCCTGGGTCAGCCCGTTGTCGAACAGCGGCCCGCGGCGATGCCGGCCAGTCTCGTAAACTGGTGGGAAGGCTTTGATGATCCGGCGCTAACCGAATTCGTCGCCAAGGCGCTTGAGCAGAATCTGGACCTGGCGCAGGCGTCGGCGCGAGTCGCGCAGGCTCGGGCGGGGCTGGGTGCGGCCAATGCCGCTTTGCTGCCCTCGGGCAATATCAGTGGCCAAGCCGCGCGCTCCTACCAGTCAGTCGAGACCCCACTCGGCCAAGTGCTGAATTCAACGCCTGGCTATGATCGGTATGGAAGTGCCTACGAGCTCAACCTCGATGCCAGCTGGGAGGTCGACCTCTTTGGCGGTCTGCGGCATGGACGCGAGGCGGCACTGGCCGAGTACCAGGCTTCTGAAGCAGGTGCCGCAGCCACACGCCTGGCTGTTGCGGCGCAGACCGCCGACATCTACATCACTGTTCGCGGACTGCAGGCGCGGCTGGACATTGCGAACCAACAGGTCAAAACGCAGCAGGAACTGCTGGAGAAGGTCCAACTGCTCTACAGCAAGGGCCTCGCCGCTAGCTATCAGGTTCGCCAGACCGAGGGAGCCTTGGCACAGGTCCAAGCGACAGTGCCCGTTCTGCAGACCGGCCTGGATGCTGCGATGAACGCACTGGATATCATGCTCGGCAAGCCGCCCGGCACCCATCGCACACAACTGGCAAGTGCGGGGAGCATTCCTCTCGCGCCGCAGATCAAGGCTACGGGAACACCGGCCGATCTGCTGCGCCGCAGGCCGGACCTCATCGTGGCGGAGCGCCGCCTGGCGGCCTCCAATGCACGCATCGGGGAGGCCGTTGCTGAGTACTACCCGAAATTCTCCCTCAGCGCATTGCTGGGCAGCGCCACAGCCGTATCCGCCGGCAACCTTTTCACCGGGGGCGCCAGCCAATCGGCGGGCGCACTGGGTCTGCGCTGGAGACTCTTCGACTTTGGCCGCATCAACGCGCAAATCGATCAAGCCAAGGGACAAGAAGCCGAGGCCCTGGCCGCTTACCGCCAGTCCGTGCTGCGTGCCACCGAGGACGTCGAGAACGCATTCTCCGCGCTGGTGAATCGAGAGACCCAGACCACCACCCTCACCCGGGGTGAAGCTTCGCTGACCCAGGCTCGTCAATCGTCGTTCATTGCCTATCAGAAAGGCACGGCCAGCCTGATCGATGTCCTGAATGCCGACGAAACCCTTCTACAGGCCTCCGACGCCCGGGCGCAGGCGCGAACGGAATCGGCACGGGCGGCGGTTGCGGCATTCAGGGCGCTCGGTGGCGGCTGGCAACCTCCTGAAGCCGAACCCGTGGCAACTCGATGACTTGAGCAGGTGATGCAGCACGGTCTGCGCGCGCCCTCCTCTTTAGTTACAACAAACAGAGAATAGCGATATGAAATCGAACGAAAACTCCTGGGTACTCATCACGGGCGCGTCGAGCGGATTTGGCGAGGAGTTTGCCCGACAATATGCCGCGCAGGGGAAATCGCTGGTCCTGGTAGCACGCAGACTGGATAAGCTCGAAGCGTTATCAGCGCAGTTGCGCGAACAGTTCGCCGTTGAGGTGATCGTCGAGCAAGTAGACCTGTCGTCGATCCCCGCGGTCATCGAACTGCATAAGCGGCTGAGCGAGCGCCAAATAGTGGTCGATGTGCTCATCAACAATGCGGGACATGGGTTGCAAGGGCCTTTTCTGGATCAGCCCCTGGACCGTTCCCTGGCCATTATCGATCTGGATATCGCCAGTCTGACGGCCCTGACTCACGTCTTCGCGGCAGACATGCGAGCCCGCAAGCGTGGACACATCCTGATGGTCGCCAGCCTGCTGTCTTTTCAAGGCGTGAAGAATTTTGCCGTTTACTCTGCCGCCAAAGCTTACGTGTTGCGCTTCTCCGATGCGTTGCATCGTGAACTCAAAAGCGACGGCGTCATCGTGACGGCTCTTTGTCCGGGGATGTCGGATACCGGGTTTGCGCAAAGCGCCAGGCAAACGATTACGCCAGCCTTGAAAATGGTCATGATGCAACCACAACCCGTAGTCCGCGCTGGCATTCGAGCGCTGCAAGCCGGACGATTGAGTGTCGTGCCGGGCTTTGGCAACAAGGCGATGACCGTCCTGACCTGGGCCACACCGCGTCGGTTTCACCAAGGTCTCATGGCACGCATCATGGGCGCCTGAAAGGACGACGAAGTGCTCTGGAAGCCGGGAGTCAGCCTACACTCCCGGCCGGTAAGGCGGCACTCGATCAGAAGCGATAGCTGACGGAAGTACCAAAACCACTCGCACTGTTTTTGTACTTGGAGCTGTAGGCTCCCCGGGTTGCCGACGCATCGTTGACCCGCACGCTCTCTTCCCACAGATAGGAATAAGCGACATCAACTGTGACATTGTCCACGGGTGTCCAGCCTGCACCGAAGCTGATAACTGTCCGGTCGCCTGTAGGAATACGGGGGCCACGATTAGTGTTGTTGGCGGGCGACTGGTCGACCGACAAGCCTGTGCGCAGCACCCACTGGTTATTCAACCGATACGACGCACCAATCGCGTGAGCCCAGGTATCATGCCAGTCCTGCTCCTCGGTAATGGTCCCCAGAGAGCCGCTCAATAACGGCGGCAAGCCCTTGTTCTCGATGGTCAGCTCCTTGAAACGACTCCAGCGTGTCCAGGTACTGCCCGCGTACAGGGTCCAGTCATCGTTGAGCTGATGGGTCACCGAAAAATCCACCGACTCCGGGGTATCCACATCCAGCGAAGCGTCATAGCTCTCGCCGCTGACACCTAACAAGCTAAAGATGCCGTTGGTGACCTTGGTCTTGGCATCCAAGTGGTAACTAACCTTGGAATGGTAAGTCAATCCCAAGCGGGTTCGATCCGTCGCCTGCACCAGGATACCGGCGTTGAAACCAAGTGCCGTATCGTCGCCGTTGCTTTTGAGTTTTCCATCATTGCGACCTGGGCTGAGTGGATTGGGCACCATGCCGGTTATCTCACCGCTGATGCGGTTGATCGTAGGCCCAAAACCGATCGACACGGTGTCGTTGAAGGCATAACTGATGGTGGGCTGAAACGTGAGGGTCTTGACCTCACTTTTGTTGCCGTAATAACGCCCGGCAAAGTCACTGCCATAATCGGTAATCAAGCCGAACGGCACATAAAAACCAACACCGAATGCCCAATGCTCATCAATGGGTTTGACGTAGTAACCCATCGGCACCGTGGTGGTTGGCACCATGTCGCCGTCTTCCTGGCCCCCAAAGGTACTGCGGGTTTGGCTGATGTCGGACTTCGCGAAAAGCGTCGCCACCCCCAAACTGACCTGCTCCCCTTTCAAGCGAGACATGCCCGCCGGATTACCAAAAACGGTGCTCGCATCTTCAGCAGAGGACGAGCGCCCGGCAAATCCGGATCCCATCCCGCTGATGCTTTGTTCATTCAGAGCGAAACCGCTCGCAAGTACATGAGAAGTGGCGAGCGCAACAGCGAGGCCTAGCGGGGTCTTGAGCAATATTTTTTTCATTATTAGAACTCTTGAAACAGCAGCTGAAGTGAATGGAACAGTTGGTTGTGTTATGTGAAAATTGCCACGGTCTGGCGTGCCCAAAGCACTCGCCGACCGCTCTCGTCCCAGATCTCCATATCTTGCAATGAGTAACCTTCCAGAGCCTGCAGACTGAAAGAACTGATAAGGAACCATTCGCCAACAACGGCCGGCTGTGGCAGATCAATCATCCAGGACGCAGAGCTGATGGCGGCGGGCTCGGTGAAGCAGGTCATGGCGGCCGGCGGCAAACTGTCAGCCAGTGCAATCAAGGCGACGGCTGGGTCTACGCCCTGCGCATCCAAGTGGCGCACCCACATCAATAGTTCGGGACTTTCAGCGCCAGATACGGGCAGTGAGCCGCCCGCCGCGCGAATTTCGAAGTTATAAGCGCAAGCCGGTGCGACGTTGCGATCCAGAGCAAGCGTAGGGTATCGGGATGGCCCCTCTACAAGCGGTCTTCCCCATGAGTCGTGGGTGATTTTGCTCGCACGCGGTTGGGCGAATAACAGCGTTGTGCGCAGCGCAAGGTCATCGCCCGACATGCAGTCGACCGCTACCGAGGTGACTGATCGCCCTTGACGCAACACGCTAGCCTCGAATGTCTGGGCCTGTGTAACAGGGCCTATAACCGAAACCTGGGCGGACTTGAACGGTGGGTAACCGGTCGGACACTCACGCAAAACCGCTTGCAGCGATAGCGCCGCGGACAGGCCGCCAAAGACCGTACGCCCCTGTAACCAGTTGGGTGGAGCAATAAAAGGTGAATCCGGATCGAATTGCTGCAGCAACTGAGCAAAGCTGGTCATATTCAGCGCTCCCTGAGCTGGCTGATAGCGATCTCCACGAAACAGCACACCAGCGTCGCTCCCAGCACAGTCGAAACTGCTGAATGGGGCGGGTAAAGATCTGACCTGGAGAAAAACGGAGGTCTGCGGCGCAGTCGAATCATGGCGATATCTTAAGAACAGAAGCGCCATATTTATTCATGTGACCATATGTGTCAATCGTCACGACCTAGGTAAATGAAAACCTATCATTGATGGGGGGAAATCGCAGGAGGCAATGCGTCGCTACATTGGAAGCACATGCAGTCCTAAGCCGAAGCTCAGGGCATGAGGCTACGCAAGATGAGGTTGGAAGTGAGGGTGGGGGCATCCTCAATGAGATCGAGGTTGTACTGCAACAGCAAAGGATTGACGAAAGGCCGTAGTGCCAGATGTATCGAATCTACCGTCTCGTCCAAGGGCGTTCTGCGCTCGAACTCACCGAGTTCTCGCCCCTCCCGTACAATTTGTAATACGAAGTCTTTGATTTGTGCGTTATAGACCTCTGTACTTGACCAGCGCTCTGAGGCAGCGAACGCGGCAATATCGTAGAGCTTTCGGTCATTGAAGAACAAGTCCGCGCCCGTGATCACTAGGGTCTTGACCAAACGTCTAAAGCATTCCGTTGGCGAAATACCATCGACATTGATGGCCTTCTCCACGGCTGCAACGATTTGCGCCAGACAATTTTTGCAAATGGCTTCACCAATCGCTTGCTTGGAATCAAAAAACTTGTAGATGTAAGCCTTGGAAAACCCGATGGCCTTGGCCAGGTCGGACACCGTGGTCTTGCCGTAACCATATTGACTGAAGTGTTCATTGGCCGCCGCGACAATCTGGTCTCGAATGTCATGGTCCACTGGGCCGCGGACGCTAGGGGCTAGTATTGGCTGGTTCATGCAAACAGCTTACTCATCTCAAAGACGGTTGACAAATTGTGACCGATTTTAAATTTCGTCAAGAAACAGGCTATTCCGAGGATATGCATGCTTCTCCTCGCTGGACGTCCTGCTGCGCTCCGGTGTGGTTGAGAACACACAGCCAGTTCACGTCTCAGCGTATTTCGTGAACTACGCCGTCAACACGGTACCGCGTACCTGTTCATCACCCATGACCTCAACCTGATCCGGCAAATCGCCCACCGTATCGCCGTGATGTACCGCGGCGACCTGCTGGAGATTCTGCCGGCCGTGGACATGGCGGCCCAGGCCCGTCACCCCTATACCCGCGCCCTGCTCGATGCAGTGCCGCAGCCTTTGAATGAATTGGAGCCCCTTGATGACGCCTGAAGCACTGCTCGACCGCATTGACGAGGCGTACTGCCTGGATTTTCTCGCGCGCATGGTGCAGCACAAGAGCTACAGCGCTACCCCTGAAGAACGCAAACTCGCCGAATACATGGCCGGTCAGATGCAGGAACTGGGTCTGGACGCGCAGCTGATGCCGGTTCCCGGCGAGCGTCTGAATGCCATCGGCACCCTCAAAGGTCAAGGTGGCGGCCATAGCCTGTTGTTCAACGGCCATCTGGACACCAACCCGGTAACAGAAGGCTGGACGGTCGCCCCCTGGGCCGGAAAGATTGATGACGAGTTCATCTACGGCATCGGCGTGTCCAACATGAAGGCTGGCGATGCGGCTTATTTCTGCGCACTGAAAACCTTGATCGATGCCGGCATCAAACTCAAAGGCGATGTGATCCTCACTTACGTGGTGGGCGAACTGCAGGGCGGCATCGGCACCATTGCCGCCATCGAACAAGGTGTGAAGGCTGATTACTTCATCAACTCCGAGCCGACCGATTTGCAGGCTGTGACGCTACATGTTGGCTCGCTGATGTTTGTCATCGAACTGACCGGCGACACTCGCCACCTGTCCAAGGTTGGGCGACTTGCGCCAGATCCATCGGCGCCTCGATCATCTGAACGGGCAAAAGTGTTGCACGCTGACTAACAGGGCCGAATGCACCTTCTTGATACTGTTGCCGCCAGCGAAACACCAGGTTGGCGTTGACGTCATGTTCGCGAGCGATCAACGACACGGAGGCGCCGGGCTGGAAGGTGGCTTCGACGACTCGGCGTTTAAAGTCGAGCGGGAAGTTGGGGCGACGACCCGCTCGACGGGCTGGGGCAACTGTATCCAAGATAGTGTCCACTAAAAAATGGTGTCCACTATCTTGGCCAATTTGGAGGGCTGTCAGGAGAGGGTGCTGGGCGGACGGTTACTATCAAGGTACATCGCCGCTCAGCTAATCGTCATGGCGGCGGCGAATCCGACATCAGCAATGGGCAGACGTTGGGCGGAGTTAAGATCGAGGATTGGAGGGATATTTCTGGGTCACCGTCCAAGACCTTAGGGCCAAGGACGGTGAAGATTTCAACGACCCGGTTTCCGGCGGATCATAAAACTGCTCCGCTTAAGTGACCAGCATTACGACGATGCGGGGCATTTTGTTTGGACATGCTCAATCTTGGGTGAGTGCCGCACTCAAACCGTATCTGCCCCAGCGTCATCAAACAGTTGCTTGTCGAGATTCAAGACCTTGTCCATTACGTCCTGAGGACTACCCTTTCCCTCAACCGTATGGGTCTTGTAGTTGAAATCGAGTGCTATCCAACCCTGCAACTTTGCCTCATAACTATTAGGGTACTGTGCCTGCTCAATAGCGGGCAGATCCTTATAGTGTTCAAGGGCTGCAGTAAAGAATTTCGTCAGTTTCCCGGTTCCGTTATATTCCGCCATCGCATTGGCAACAACCTTCTGCCGCCAAGCAGATTCCTGATCGAATGACTCTTTCCACGCCGCGCGGCGTTCATTAGTCGTAAAATTCCCACTATCATCATAGATGATCAATGAGAGCTGATCGCTCGACATACCCGCAAATGGATTTTTACCACTGCCATTGACAAACTGCGTTGCATTGGCCGCACGAGCCAATAACACAGGGTCCTGAGTGTCAGGCACTTCAGCATCATTAGCTTTTTTGTTGACAAAATAACCATCACCGGAAATCTTGCTCAAAAGCTCATTCGCTTTCGCGCCAAGCTCTTTCCTGCTCAAACTCGAATCTCTAGCCGCCGCACGCGCGGCACTTTCACTCAACTGTAGAGAGAGTGAAGAAAGGCGACTGGTATCTTTATGACTACCCACATCAGCGCTTTCAGTTGCCACCTGAGTTTTCGTTAGCGATTCATTTTGGCTCGCCGTCACATGGGAAACCTGCGAACCAGAAAACGCATTTGAATTAATTGAACCGACCAAGATAATGTCCTCCCTGTTATCAGCCATTCCTGAAAACGTGGCTAGTAAATTTATTATCGGCAGCACTCATAAAAACTGTAGTGCTTCACGATGAATGGACGAACAAAACCGGCGCAGGCCCAGCGGCATGGGCAGCCTTTGCGCAAGCAGCCAAACCGCCAGGCCCGGCTTGGGCCTTACTTCACGGTAAATTAAACAGACCAGGCGTAGGTGGAGATATTGGTCGAGGTTACTTTTGCCGTACACACTGCGCCACCGCTAATCGATCACTCCGACAGACCGGATCCTCCACTTAGTCAACAAAACATACCGAAGAACAACTACTTACCTCGCCAACGGACACATAAGACTTAAAGCTCTAATAGTATCAGAGGGGCTGGAAGATCAACTCTCTCACCTTCGGCGTAAGCCCAAGACATAGCACAAAGTTTTTTGGACACGCTTCGATCAAACGGCATTAGCGCCAATAAAAATTGCTCCAACTCGACACTACACTTAATGCCCTTTATGCCAACAGCCTCATGCAACTCCCCTCCCAGCCCTATCTCAATGTCATCAACCAAAAAAACGTAGTTGATCTCGTGCGTATTGGCACAGTAGGAAATAGATAAGAGAATAACACTATCACTTATAAATGGAGTGACCATTCCAAACCTCCTTGAATTGCTCCACTTCCATTCTGTACTGGGTGCCCTGAAATGGATCTTTTACAATAACCCTTCCCGCATCGTCGACGCCGTTAACCACAACCCGGTGCCCACCTTGTTTTCAGAATCCTACATCATCGCACTCCATGAGGATGCTTTATTGAGAGCATTGAAGCTAGACGAGTCTACAGAGTTGCCACCCCATTCGAAGTCCTCAGCCCCTTAGCATAGTCTAATCAATAGCATTACCGACAGAGGCCACAATAAATCTAGGTGCATTGGGAGCGTTAGTTCCTTTTGCACCAACAAATAAAGCATTTAATTATTTTTTAGCTGCCTGGCCGGATCCCAATCATTAGGCTTAAGTTGATGCTTACTCCACCATTGCATCCCCTCAGAAACCCACTTTGCACGCAAATCGGAATGAGCGACTGTCGAGTCATCATACCCAAATTCCGTCCCGCAGCATGGGCAAATATTGTACGAGGCACAGCCAAAACTGTCATACGCCGGCTCATTAAGATCAGGATATCCGCATACCGGACATACATATGCTTGATTACTATTGGGCATTGAAATAGTCCAAATTTGAACCCTTACCATGCGCTGTAGGATCACGCTTGTATCACGTACGAATACTTCCCCACTTGATACGACGCCAAACTCATCGGTGCCAGGGCTGTAACGTACGACATGTCCATTAGGTCTTGCTTTTTCAAGCACGCCCGCAGGCTTCGAGACTGTTAAGAACTTATTAGCTTGCGCTTGATACTCAAGCGTATTTTTTCGCCAAAGTCACCGCCATGATGTGCAAAGTGATCATCAACCTTGGCTTGGTCGGCAAACTTCGCTCCGCCTCCAACGCCTTTTGCACCGCTACCGCCCCCCCGTCCCACCAACAATCAGCACACCATATCCAGATATCGGGCTGAGAAGATCATTCGAAGCGGATCGTTGAAAGCACCCAGTTCATCCAGCCCTCTCGATTTGGCACCATCGGACCTAGGTTCACAAGCCCCCCCAGAGGCCAGTTCCCTGGGCACCTAACTATCAAGAAGCCGTTTTAATTCGTTTTTAGCCATTTGTCGATTAGTTTGCGAAACAGCTTTATCTTCCACCAACTTTTTCAGGTCCTCTACAAAGTGAGCAGCCTCCTTAGCCGGGCTTCCTGCTACCCAAGATAGAGCGAGATTTATCCAATAATCAGAATCGTGTCCTAGCCCAATCTCTGCCACGCTCATGTAGGGAAAGTCCGGGCCTAACGCCATCTTCGCCCTATCCATGGGCACCTCAAGCAATGAGATAATTTTCTTGAAGTCCGACGCACTTACCAGGCTATACAAGACTCCAGCATTTTCGAGCTTCCAACGACCAGCTTCATCTTTGAATATAACCTGATCAGCGCTCAAATTAATCATTTCAAAATTACTCATACACTACATTCCCGGGTTATGTTTGAGATTGAGATTGTACTGCTTGAGGGTCTGCTCAAATCTGCCTCTAACCTCAGGACTCCAATTTTTCCAGTAGTGCCCACTAAACTCATTAGTTATGATTTCTCCGTTCGTCCCTCGCCTAAACATACCACCAACTAGAGTTGAACCATCAGATTTTATAGTCTCTGCCAGCTGTTGATGAGGAGAGCCTCTCAGATTATTGCTTGGTTTACCGACTGCGAAAACCCCGGTTTCAGGATCAAAAACAAACTCAATGGAGCCGCTTCTCGTGTTAGGAAAATAATTTTGAATAGCCTTGGATGACATCGATCCCGGCGCCAAGGCCAATACGCCGAGTGCAGGGCCTGAACCCTGCCAGCTTATCGTTCCTTTTTACCACCTTACCCAGGCAGAAGATATTTCTTCCTAACCTGCTCCATACAATCGATTATTTCTGCCAGCGGCTTCCCTTTAAGCCCAACCTCTGCCAAATCATCAAGGCCGCATTTTTCATAGGCTCTAGCCAAACCCTCTAACATATTCTCCGCATAAGGACTTTCTCTAGACAGCTCTACCCCATATTTCATACCCTCCCTAAATATCGCAGTTTGCAGCACTGCAAATAAACCCACATCTGCAGACGTGCAAAGAGAGTCTGTTTCATCTTGAACATATGCAAAGGCTTGCTCTGGCCGAAGACGAATATGAGATATAGCCTTTTCATAAAGCCTAGAGACTATCGAATAAATTTCTTCCACAGCCAAATCGGACGCCACTATTACTTCTCCACGGTAAATACATTCAATTGAATATTAGGATATCGCTCGCGAAACTGAGCAACAACATCGCTACAACTCGGACAAACCATTTTCTCTGAAATCAAATTTATACGTCCTGAGGTCTGCGAGCTCGGACCTAGGCGCTGAGCTAAAGTCTCCAGAATTTTAAACGTAATTGGCGTTTTGACCTTTTCGGGTTTCAGCAGCCGCTCGGCATTTTTCTCCAGCCAGTTGAGCCAATCGAGAGTACCGAGGATTTCCGCGATCAATGCATCCGTTTGGCACTTGCCAACCTCCTGCATGATCCGCGTAATGATCGTCGAGCGATTGGCCAGGATTGTTTGCTTGAGCTTGGATAGCTCGGCCAGGCGCGCTTGAATCGACAGCTGTGAATGGGTGCTGAATGCCTGGCGGGCGTTCGCGAATGCGATCCGGGAAACCTCAGCCTCAAATGGCAGCGCGTTACCGTGCGGGTGGGGTTTCAATTCATCGGGAGTATGCATTCATCGTTCCTCGGGGTCCTCAGCAAGCCCCTAAAGTAACCGGCTGCCCGCCCCTGAGGTAGGGTTGAGACGGACGAAAACCGGTTAAAAACGGCTATTAGCCAGAGTCCTCGACCATCTGGCGCGGCGGATGAGCCTGTGCGACCCGTCAGATACAAATCCCAAACCATGTGCTCACGGGCAAAATGGCATAATATGCCAATGATCGAAATAAGCTGTTTGCCCAAAGCTGGAGCTAAATTATGGCGACGCGAAACGTTGTGCTCACCCCTCACCAAGAACAGGTTATCCATGACCTGGTGCAATCCGGCCGTTATCAGAATGCCAGCGAAGTGATGCGAGAAGGTTTGCGTCTATTGGAACAGCGTGTCGCCGAAGATGCCGCCAAAATTGAGGCCCTGCGTCAGGCGACCTCGATCGGCATCATGGATCTTGAGCGCGGGCGCTTCACTCAATTAAATGAAGGGGACCTGGAGCAATACCTTGAGGGGTTGAGCCAGGAGGCCAGTGTCCCGGCGAGCGAGAAACACTGAGGATGCCGCAGTATCGGATTTCCAATGCAGCACCCGCCGACATTGTCGATATTCTCAGGCTCTCCCAGACGCAGTTCGGCGATTACGCACGCCAGCGCTACCAGACGCTGATTCTCACTGCGCTGCAAGATATCGCCGGCACGCCTTATCGCATTGGCAGCCACGACCGCGATGAGCTTGCACCGGGCCTTCGTAGCTATCACCTTATCTATTCACGCCAGCAGGCCAAACAACTTCATGACGTGGTCAAAACTCCGCGACATATCGTGTTCTATCGTGTGGGAGACGGCGACACGATTGAGATCGTCCGACTCCTCCATGACGCCATGGAGGTGCAGTTGCATCTGCCCAACGACTGACCAGAAACGCTAAAGGCCCACGCCTCCTGCACATAAATCTCAGGCACAAAAAAGCCACTCATCTGAGTGGCTTTTTTCTGAATCCTGGAGCGGGAAACGAGACTCGTATCTGGCGTCCGACCCATTGAAATCTATAGGGTTTCTGTTATTCCTGAAGCAGGAATGGACTTGATTCTGGACTTGTTTTTGAAGTATTTCAAGATCCAAGTCTGGTATGACACCAGCGTTGGAGTGGATCAATCACTGCACGCCGCATTCGATGCCCGCGCCGTTTACGCGGGGCTGACCATGGACTTCTAAGGGACATAGGTCAGGGAGCGTTATCGCAGGATGATCCTCCTCTTGGCAGACCTATCGGCGGTTGTCACCTTCTGCCGGTACAGTCTTACCCCCTGAAAGCACCGTCAATGGAATGTTCCATGAGCTCCTGCATTCGTATCAGAGCAAGCGCAAACCCAGCTGATTTCTTCGATGAGGTTATTCCAGAGGAGGTCTTGACCTGAACGGTTGGCGGTTGGAGTGATCAATACAAGGCCTGGGACGCTCCCGCCTGGTTCGAAAATGTGAGTTGACGGCCTCTCTGTTACCCTGAATGGGCTTCTCGCTTCTGTTTCCAGCGCTGGTGTCGAGATCCTGAAACACATTTCCCCACAGAACCGACCTGGCTGGTATCGTTCTCGACGATCAGCTTGATATCGCCGAGTTCCTCCTTGGGAGGCGGCGAGCGCAAGCCGTCGAAGAGGTTGCGGGCAGGCGTCGCGGCTTGCCGACGCTGCAGCTGCGCAATGCCTGCCCTGATGGCGCTCAGCGCGGCTGAAGACGCAGCAGTTTGCCATCCTGTTCGTCGGTGAGCACGTAGAGCAGGCCGTCAGGGCCCTGCCTGACATCCCGAATACGGGCATGCCCGTCCTCCAGCAACTTGTGCTCGGCCACGACCTTACCGTCTTTCAGTTCGATACGGTCGAGGTAACCGAACTTGAGCGAACCGACGAAGAGATTGCCCTTCCATGCCGGCCCATAACGGTCGCTAGTCAGGAAGGCCATGCCGGACGGCGCGATCGAGGGCACCCAGTAATGCAGCGGCTGCTCCATGCCGTCCTTGGCGGTCAGGCCGTCGCCAATCTTCCCGCCGCCATAGTTTTCGCCGTAGGTGATGACCGGCCAGCCGTAGTTGCGCCCCGCCAGCGGAACGTTGATCTCGTCGCCGCCCTGCGGACCGTGATCGTTCATCCAGAAGCGGCCGTCCGGACCGAGCGTAGCGCCCTGGCTATTGCGATGGCCATAGCTCCAGATCTCCGGCAAGGCACCGGCGCGGTCGACGAAAGGGTTGTCGGCCGGTACCGCGCCGTCCTTCTGGATGCGCACCACTTTGCCCAAGTGGTTATCGAGTTCCTGCGCATCCTCCTTCCGGCTGTAACGCTCGCCCAACGTGACGAAAAGCGTCCCGTCCTTCGCCTCGACGATGCGGCAGCCGAAATGCGCGGAGCTGCTCACCTTCGGTCGCTGACTGAAAATCACCTGCAGGTTGTCGAGGCGCACCATGTTGCTCGACAACGTCGCGCGTGCCACTGCCGTGCTATTGCCCGCGCCACCAGCGGCCGGTTCGGAAAAGCAGAAGTAGACCATGCGATTCACGTCGAAAGCACTGTCGGTCACGACATCCAGCAGCCCGCCCTGCCCGCCTGCCGCGATCGCCGGCAACCCCTCAACCGGCGGGCCGATGCTCCCATCGGCACCAACCACCCGAAGCCGGCCCGGCCGTTCTGTCACCAAGTAGCGATGTGCCGGCAGAAAGGCCACTGCCCAGGGATTCTCCAATCCGGTTGCCACACGCTCAGCCCGCACCTCGGCGGCCAGCGCGCTGGCAGCAAAACCCATGGCAAGAAATGCTGGGACCAGAACCCACTCAAGTTTCAGATTCATGTCTGTTCCAATGGTTGATTTGACAGCCGCTAGCACACCCTACGAAGAAAGATATAAATTAGTAAATCTTTGTGCTACGCATGTGCATCCAGATATTTCTCTGCTTTTGCGATCCCGTTCATGCGCCGAAGTTTCTGCATCGTGAAAGCGCCCCCCTGCGTCCGAACGCCAATGGCGGGAGGCTTCGACGCCAGGTGTTTAGGCAAGGCACCTCAAGTCGGCGGCTCGCTGAACTTGGCGACGAACATCTCTATGAAGCTCGGTGATCCGGCGAGGGTCAGCGTCACTTCGTGCCAGCCTCCCAGCTCGACGGTCACTGCAGGTCGTGGTCCCACAGTACATGCCCACTGAGGTATTTCATCTCGCCCCACCGAGAACGCGTGCGCCACGGCGCCCGTGGTAACGGAGCCTGCGTCAGTCAGCGCACTTGGTCACGACCCTGCCGTCGACCGACGGATGTACCGGAAATGGCGCCATGGTCTCGAACACGCCGTCGCGTCGCACCAGCGCGTGGAACAGAGCGGCCCCGAGGTGCAGCAGGATCAGCGCGAAGAAGCAGAACGAGAGGAACTTGTGAGCGTTCCACAGCCAGCTGTGCAGGCCGGCGTCGGGCGACACGATGGCGGGCAGATGCAGCCCGGCGACGAGCACCGGGTAGTCCGCCGCCGACAACATGGCCCAGCCAAGCAAGGGCATCGCGAGCATCAGCACATAGAACGCGACATGCGAGAGTTTGGCGGCGAGCTTCATCGGCTCGGGCATGTCACGCGGCAGCGGCGGCGCACCAAGGCGCCAGCGGACGATCAGGCGCAGCACCGCGAGCACGAGGATCGCAATGCCCAACGGCTTGTGGATAGAGACCAGCATCAGGTACGCGGGCGTGATCGTCGAGACCATGCCGACGCCGATGAACAGCATCGCGAGAATACAGATCGCCATGCCCCAATGAAGCGCCCGCTGCAACGGCGCGAATTGCTGGTTGACTTGGCTCATGGCTTGGCTCCGGCGGTGGTGGTGGACGGGGTGCGCGGATAGTCTTTTTCTTCGGCGGTCCGGCGGTTGTACGAGACCGAATAAGCGGCCGAACGTGCGGCGGGGAAAGGGTCGTCGGATGTGCGCATGCCGGCCGGCAGCACGGTGGGATCGAAGTTGATGTCGCGGCATGAGCCATCGGCCTCGGGCTCAATTTTCGTCACCGACAGGGTGCCGACGCCGACGCTGCGGCGATCTTCCGGCCAAACCTTGCTCGGGTCGGCGGTCGGGTCGCCCGGGTCGGCGACCATGACCGTCATAGCCCAGCGCTGCGTCGCCTTCGCGACGCGCTCGGTGATGTCTGCCAGCAGGAAATCGGGCTCGCGCTTCTTGAGTTCGTCGCCCGAGACCAACACAGGTTTGGCGGCCGGCTTAAAGGACCAGCGCACGGCCTGGTCTTGGCCCTGCGCGTTGGTGAAGACGAAGCTGTTGATGCTGTTGTAGCGGTCTTCCGCGTACGAGCTGGTGAACGGCGCGCTGCCGGCCCACTGGCTAAACGCGCCGATCTCGGGGTGCACAGCGGCGAAGCTCTTCAACGCATCCGGATGGCTCTTGTCGGCGGAAGCCACCTGCAAGTCGTAGAAGGCCTGCGGCGTCGCGACTGGGAAGAACGGCGCATTGATCATTGCGGAACGCCACTCCTGGCCGTCGGGCGTTCGGATGCGCAGGCTCAGGGAGCGCACGCGCGCGCTGCCATCGGGCGCCTTGAGGTCGGGCGAGGCGAGGTTGAAGCGGCCGGTCACAGGATAGGTGCCGGCGGCGAACATCTGTGCCTTGGACAAATCGCTGCCAGTGCCGTTGGCCTCGAAGGTACCAGTGAAGCAGATACCCTTGGCATGGGCGCGGCGGAAGCCGAGCGCCGGTCCTGCGGGCGGCGCCAGCACCTCGACGATCTTGGTCGGCGTGAGGCGTGCGGGTGTCAACCAACCGGCTGTGTATGCGAACGCGGCGCCGACGGCGACAACCACCGCCGCGATCAGTACGAGCGGCCCGAGAAAAGACTTATTGGAGTGAGGATGTCGCTCGTTCATCGAAATTTCTTCCGGAGTGCGGGGTGGAGAGTTCTGTAACGAATTTAACGCTTTACCCTAAACCTTGTGCGAAGTCGCTACGGCGCTGAAGACTTCTATACGCACCGACCAGCAACATTACGTTGCCGCCGGCCGCGCGGCTCGGCGAAGAAGCAGTACAGGTGGCGACGATCCTATTCTCCCAGGCAAAACTACACAGCGAGGTGATGGTGAATCTGCATCCGGGCTCCAGAGTGATGCTCTGCGACGCGTTTTGTCTGCACCCCCTCAACGGGGTGCAGGCTTCTTTGATTTCTACCGTGCCGACCTGAAAGTACGCTGGCCGGAGATAGCTTGGCGCTTAATGGGCAAGACATACTGCGGCAAATGCCGAGTGTCAGTCATGCCTTCCAAACGCTGGCGACGTTTATGCTCGTAGATCAGGGCTTGCCTGTCGAAGCGACGAAAAGTGCCTGCGCATGCCCTTCCGCTCATCCCGATCTGGGGGTCAGGGCATTGCCCGAACGATTGCGGGCTGCAATCACTTTGCCAAACTGGCCATAACCGCACTGTGCCACTTGGTGTTTGACCCAAGAGGCGACGACGCGTTGGCCAACATCATCCTGATCTATCGCCTCAATCGTGGTGATCTTGCGGCCGTATATACCTGCAATGAGGATGACACAGGAACGCGCCACAACGCCGTCGATCAAGACGGAACAAGCGACGCACTGAGCGAGACCACACCCGTAATCCCCTTTGCAGGTATACTTTGTTCCCGTCATACCGATTTCGTCACGAATCACCCACGGCAGAGGCTGTGTCGCCCTCAGCTTCGACCTGATAGGTCTTATCGTTAATCTGAAGCTCCATAACTCTCCAGCCATCTTGGCTCTAAAAAGCGCTATTAACGGGGCATCGCGTAATGGCTACCTATACACCTATACATGGTTTGAAAGTATCACGAGCTTAGTGGGCTCAATCATGCAGCCACGTGCTAGGCCCTATGAATAAAAGTACGCAATGCAAGAAATCACCGCGCTTCGATGGCACATCAACACAGTGATTTAGTGCCCGCTCAACTACGAGCGAGCACGACTCACAACTAAGTAACATGCTTGAGACGATTACTGTTACCGATTCAGGGCTCCGCATTTTTTCTTTTGGAAAAACCTACCAGCCCACAACCTGGATGAAGTATTACTTTTCGGCCAGCGGCTAATTTTTCAAATGGTCTCTTGCCCCTACAGACCTGAAGAACGGGTTTAGAAGCAGCTTCCGCAGGAAGCGCCGGAACGGAAACAGAGGTTGTGATCTCTCTTTCGACGCAGCCCAACAAGCCTTGACCAAACAAGCTTTCACGTCCGTTAAGCACTTGGCGGATGTCCTCTACAAGGTCTCGTCCATCGCCTGTCCCAGACCGAGTCACTCGAATCGGCGACCAACGCAGCCTGCGGCGGGTTTTCCGCCGGTCATCAAGCGAGGCTGAGCTGATGCAGGCGGACCGAATACTTCCATGTACGGGACTCGATGATCAATGGTCATCGCAGCGTGGTGATATGTCATTCGAACAAGCATGAACTCATCGGGGTAGGTTTCCATTTCGAACCGCCTGGGACTTGGGGGCGCGATTATCCAATAGCGTGCATAGATGCTTGCAATTTCATGGGATGTTTTGGGGCAGTGACAGGCATACATTAGTTGGCAAAGCCAATCCCGACGCGCGACGCCATTTGCGAAACGAATATTCCCCATGGTTATAAAAGTCTATGACGCCTACGCCGACGACAAGCCCTGCTGCTCGACGGGTATTCAGGCTGGCAGGAACAATCTCAACTACATGTAAGGCAAGCTCATGCAACTGACACAGGAATGGGACAAGACTTTCGCCAAGAGCGACAAGGTGGACCATAAGAAAATCACCTTCACGAACCGCTATGGCATCACCCTGGCGGGCGACCTGTACCAACCGAAGAACGCCAGCGCAAAGCTGGCAGCTATTGTCGTCTGTGGCCCGTTTGGCGCGGTGAAGGAGCAGGCCTCCGGGCTTTATGCGCAAACCATGGCCGAGCGCGGCTTTGTCACGCTGGCCTTCGATGCATCCTACACCGGGGAAAGCAGCGGTGAGCCGCGCAACGTTGCCTCGCCAGACATCAACACCGAGGATGTGAGCGCGGCAGTTGATGCTCTTGGCCTGCAACCCTCCGTTGATCGCGAGCGGATTGGCGTCATCGGCATCTGCGGTTGGGGTGGCATGGCGCTGAATGCCGTGGCCTTGGATAAACGCGTCAAGGCGGTTGTCGCCAGCACCATGTACGACATGACCCGCGTCATGTCCAAGGGCTACAACGATAGCGTAACCCTCGAACAGCGCACGCAAGGGCTCGAACAACTGAGCGCACAACGTTGGGTCGACGCGGAAAATGGGGCCCCTGCATACCAGCCCCCCTACAACGAACTGAGGGGTGGTGAAGCGCAGTTCATGGTCGATTATCACGATTACTACAGCACGACCCGCGGACACCATCCGCGCGCGGTCAACTCGGGCAACTCGTGGACGATCACTACACCCCTGTCGTTCATGAACATGCCGATCCTGACCTACATCGCGGAAATTTCTCCACGCCCGGTCCTGTTCATCCACGGTGAAAACGCCCACTCGCGCTACTTCAGCGAAACCGCTTACGCGGCCGCGGCGCAGCCGAAGGAGCTGATGATCATTCCAGAGGCCAGCCACACCGATCTGTATGACCGTGTGGACGTGATTCCTTTCGACAAGCTGACGACCTTCTTCACGCAGCACCTGGCCACGGCGGCACGCGCCGCTTGACGTCTTGAGGCAGTCGCATCCAGGCGGACAATGCATCTGGATGCGACTGAGCGGGATGACGCGCCCTACGGTATGGATTCATGCCACTCAGCACTTCTGACTTTCCAGTGAGGATCGCAACCAGAACTGGCAATAGGCCACTCACTGAGGAGCATCTGCGCCATATTGCTGCGCTAATTCGCGCTCGAAACCTACGAATTCAAGTGCAGGCGCGGCAACGCGTCTGGCCCATTTTTCGCATTGCAAAGGAGAACAACATGCAGGGCAAAACCGTTGACGTCGGTACAGGCGGCGCTCTCTCCTCTCTTGGCGCTGCAAGCCGTAGGCATTCCTGGCACCGGCGGGCCATGCAACAGCTTGGAATGCCGTTGCTTCTCCTTGCACTGTGCAGCGGCCATCCTGCCCACGCCGCCAGCACTGCGCTGCCCGTGGCCGCTGAGCAGGATGTCACTCAAGCACCCAAGAAATCGGATGAATCACGCCTGTGGATGACCGTCGGGGAACGTCGCTTCGCCATCACACTGGCCGACAACGAGGCCACTCGCGCGTTCGCCGCCACGCTGCCGCTGACACTGGACATGGAGGACCTCCACGGAAACGAGAAGAAAAAAGAGCTGCCTGACGCGCTGCCCACCAGTGAGAGCCGGCCCGGCACGATCCGCAACGGAGACCTTATGCTTTGGGGATCGCGCACCGTGGTCATCTTTTACAAGACCTTCGACTCAGCTTACTCATACACCCGTCTAGGCCGCGTGGACGATCCGACTGGCCTGGCCCAGGCGCTCGGCCGTGGCGATGTTCGGGTGGTGTTCTCCCAAGAGCAGCGTGCATTGACAAAGTAGTCGCCCCACGCTCAACACCGACCTGAGATACCGCCTCATCATCTGCTGCGTCTCCTTCGCAGCCAGAATCCAGAGAGAGAAATCATGATCAAAGACAAAGTAGTCATCATCACCGGCGCATCGTCCGGAATCGGCGAGGCAACCGCCAAGCTGCTCGCGAGCAAAGGCGCCAAAATCGTGCTCGGTGCGCGACGCGAAGACAAGCTCAAGCAGATCGCGGACGAGATTCTCCTGAGCGGTGGACAGGTGGTTTATCAGATGCTGGACGTGACAAAGCAAGAGGAAAACGACCGCATCGTTCAACTGGCCAAAGAAACATTCGGCCGTGTGGACGTCATTTTCCTGAACGCAGGGCTGATGCCGAACTCGCCGCTGTCCGCCCTGAAGACCGAAGACTGGCACCAGATGATCGATGTCAACGTGAAAGGTGTTCTGAATGGCGTAGCGGCCGTGCTGCCCGTGTTCCTGGCACAGAAGTCCGGGCACGTGATCACCACCTCGTCGGTGGCGGGGCTCAAGGCCTATCCGGGCGGCGCCGTCTATGGCGGTACGAAGTGGTTCGTGCGCGACTTCATGGAAGTCTTGCGCATGGAGTCCGCCATGGAGGGCAATAACATTCGCACCGCGACGATCTACCCGGCCGCAGTCAACACTGAACTGCTGGCGACAATCAGCGATAAGCAGGCGCTAGACCAGATGCAGGACATCTATGACAAGTACGGCATTTCTCCAGACCGGATCGCCAACGTTGTCGCCTTCGCAATCGACCAGCCCGATGACACGACAATCAACGAGTTCACAGTTGGCCCCGCGAACCAGCCTTGGTGAATGCATTGCAGTCACGCAAGGCGTCCGACAGCCCACCACTGCCCTGATAAGGAGCTCTCATGAAGACCGTAGCACTAGGATCAACCGACACTCGGGTTCCCAACGTCGTCGCGGGCATGATGCGCATCGCCGGCAGCACCGATGACCAGATCCGCGCGCTCTACACCACGGCGCGCGAATCGGGCATCAATTTTTTCGATCACGCGGACCTCTACGGATTCAACCATCCCGGCGGTGGCCCGCATTTGTGCGAGCGCCGGTTCGGCGAGGCGCTGCGACTAAGCAGCGCTGAGCGCGAGCAGATCTTCCTCCAGTCCAAGACCAGTATCGTTGACGACCCGTGGCACTATGATCAGTCGTACGAGCACATCGTGGAATCGGCCGTGAGGTCGCTGAAAGCGTTAGGTACCGACTACCTGGATGTGCTACTGCTGCACCGTCCCGACGCACTCGTGGAGCCGGAAGAAGTCGCCCGCGCGTTCGACCATCTGGAGTCCACCGGCAAGGTTCGCGCGTTCGGCGTTTCCAACCATACTCCCCGTCAGATCGATTTGCTCAAGACGGCCGTGACTCAGCCGATCCTGGCGAACCAGGTCCAGCTTTCGGTGACGCATTCGACGATCGTCGCTCAGGGCCTGTCGTCGAACATGACCGGCTTCGACGACTCAATCACTCGTGACGGCGGCGGCATCGTCGACTATGCGAGGATCAACAAGATCACACTGCAGGCGTGGTCTCCATTCCAGAAAGCTTTTCAGGATGGGGTGTTCTTCGACTCTCCCGACTACCCGCAGCTGAATGCCGAACTCAAACGATTGGCTGAGAAGTACGACGTCACTCCGACCGCAATCGCAACAGCCTGGATCACCCGTCACCCCGCCGGCATCCAAGTAGTGCTGGGTACCACGAGACCCGAGCGCCTCGTCGAGGCAGCCGCGGGCTCGAATATCCCGCTCACCCGCCCCGAATGGTACGGGCTTATCCGAGCGGCTGGTCACAACGTTCCCTGAACTGCCCGGCCGCCGAAAGCGGCGCCCGTCTCCTGATGCGAGCCTCTCGCCTCTCCTGACTCGAGTTCCGCTTGGATCATGCCCGACGAAGCGTAATGATCGAAATTTCCCGCGGCACACCGATACGCAAGGGTAGCCAGTGGCCGAGTCCCGAGGTCACATCAAGAGACGCTGCGCCATCACGATAGATTCCATGCATATAGTCGTAAGCGACGATTACTGGCCGCCCGAAAAGTCGTACCTGTCCGCCGTGTGTATGGCTGGACAGGGTCAATACCGCACCACGCGAGGCAGCAATGGGAAAGAACTCAGGATGGTGCGACAGCGCAATGAGCGTATCGCCAGGCGACGCCTCGGCGAACGCCAGGTCTGCGAACCTGCGCATGGCAGCATCCTGCTCGTCCCGCGGAAGCATGTGACGTCCATCCGAGGCGAGCGGGTAATCTACGCCAGCAATGCGCAACGGCACGCCGCGCGGGTGCACTACGACACTGTTGTTGATGAGTACCTGGATACGAGGGTTGCGCGCACGCAAGGCGGCGACTACGGCGGCTTCGTTAGGGTACTTGTCATGATTTCCCAGGATGGAGAGCATAGGCAGCGCGTCACTTCTCTCCAAAGCGTCCAGCGTCGGCTCCAGCTGGCTGAGATCGTCGATGAGATCACCCGTAATCGCCAGCAAGTCCACCTTACGCGAATTGACGATGTCGATGGCCTGGGCAAAGTCCTCGGGCACGATGAAAGGCCCGATGTGGACATCACCTATGTTAGCGACCCGCAGTCCGTCCAAACCTTCGGGCAGACCGTTCACATGGACCACTTCTTCGCGAACCACTGGGCCTCCGACGGTGCCGAAGCTCACACCAATCCCAACGATCAGTGAAACTGCGACGAAAGTCAGAGGAACGCGCATGCCGACGGTCGAGCGCCGTCCAAGAAGGCCACGCGCAACAAGAAACAGCCCGACGGGCAGAGTCAGGAACAAGGCCGTCAGCACCGCACCGACCCACGCACTGACCAGCCAGCGACCGGCTTCGCTCCATCCACCTTTGAGTTCGGGTAGACACCACCAAATAAGGTGTACCGCGGCAGCCAATACGCAGAACGCCACGATGCAACCCCGCTTGCGGGCGGCGCGACCAGTCACCAGGAGAAACAAGCCTATGATGATCGTCAACACAATCGAACGAACGAACACAAACTCGTAACTCATAGCCGACTCACTCCGTTTCTATAGCGAGGGTCTTGGCGGGACCCTCGCCCTACTCTCTCAACGCATCTGCAGGATGATCGGGTTGCTGCTGGCCGGATTGGTTCGCTCACGCAGTTCCTTCACCTCGTCAGCCTTCACTGCGCCTCCCTGATTACCCCATGACGTGCGAACGAAAGTCAGTACATCGGCGACTTCCTGATCAGAGAGTTGGTTGCGGTACGGGGGCATGCGATACGAATCCGGAATGCCATTGGCAACGACACGTTCGGAACCATTCAAGGTCGCATTGATGCTCGTAGCGCTTTCCTTCACCATCGATGAAGATGCGCCTGCCAAAGGAGGTATCCATGGCGCCTGCCCGCTGCCGTCACTGCCGTGGCAACTGCTGCACTTGGCCATATAGTTGGCTGCCCCAGGTGTCGACAGAGGTTGTTCTGCCAGTTTGGCCGCTGGCTTCCATGGCGGCCCGTCACGCTTTGGGTCGCCCGGCAACGACACCAGGTAATGCGCAATGGCTTTCAAGTCCGGGTCGGACATGTATTGCGTCGAGTTGTTGAAGACTTCCGCCATGGTGCCCACGACCACGCTGTGAGCGTTACGTCCGGTCTTCAGGTAGTCGACGATTTGCTGCTCACTCCAGCGACCCAATCCAGTGTTCGGATCCTGGCGCAGGCTCGGCGCGTACCACCCATCGAGCAGTGAACCGCTGAGGAAAGTAGCGCTGCTTTCATCCAGCGACTTCTCGTTCATCGTCAAGCTTCGTGGGGTATGGCAACTACCGCAATGCCCCGCGCCCTGGACGATGTAGGCGCCGCGGTTCCACAGCGCATCCTCTGACGGCTTGGCCTGATAGGCATCGTCATCGACAAACGCGGTATTCCACAAAGCCAGCGGCCAGCGCATGTTGAGCGGCCAGGGGATATGGCTTTGCTGGTTCTGCTGCTGCGCCGGCTTAACGCCGGCCATGAAGAACGCATAAAGCGCCCGCACATCATCGTCGCTGAGCTTGGCATAGGATGGGTACGGCATAGCCGGATACAGCCTGTGCCCGTCAGCCGCGACTCCGCTGCGTACTGCGCGATCGAAGTCGGCCAGGCTGTAGTTGCCGATGCCCGTTTGTTTGTCCGGGGTAATGTTGGTGGCATAGATCGACCCCATCGGGGTCGCCATCTCTAACCCACCGGCAAACGGCGCACTTTTTGGCGTGCTATGGCAGGCCACACAGTCGCTCAGCCTGGCAACATATTCACCGCGTTGGACAAGTTGTGCATCTGTCGACGGGGGAGCTGTCTCATCAGCAAAAGGCGAAGATGGCGTGCGATTGACAAACCAGCCCAAGCCAGCTGCCACGACGATGCCTGCTGGCAGCAGATACTTTATAGTTTTATTCACGAGCCATTCCTCATCAGGTGTCGAAGCGGTACTGCGATAGAGGCATGCTGCGAATTCGTTGACCGGTCAGTCGCGAGACGGCGTTAGCAACCGCCGGTGCCACCGCAGGCAGAGGCGGTTCGCCGATTCCGCCCATTGGCGCGCCACTTTCAACCACGCGGACATGGACCCTGGCCATCATCTCCGGTGTGAGAATGCGGTAGAGGTCGTAATTGCGCGCTACCGGCGTGCCACCTTTGTAGATGGCTTGTTCGATCAGGGTTTGAGACAAGCCGAGGGCCACGGCTGAGTTGACCTGAGCCTCGATGATGGCGGGATTGACGATGCTACCCGGATCGATTGCCTGCCAGATATCGTGAACCTTCACGGCTCCGTTGCTGATGGAAACCTCTGCGATCACCGCCGTTTCGGTACCAAATGGCGATGCCATTGCAACGCCTCTCGCTCGCTTGGTGCCGTCTTGCGCCGTGAACGGCCCTCGTTTCCACCCCCGGACAGGTCGGCCACTGTCTTGAGCAGGTGGCTTAACCGATCGTTGCCCTGCAGCAGCTTGGCCCGCAGCTCATAGGGGTCTTGACCGCCGGCATCCGCCACTTCATCCAGAAAAGCTTCATACATAAAGTCATTGATGGAGTTCCCGACTGAACGCCAGTAGCCCAGCATCACGGGGGTCTGCGAGTACAGTTGAGCGATCCGACGATGCGCAATGGCGTATTTTTTACCGGCCAGGCCCTCGACGGCGGTCGGGTCGATTTTGTCTCCTTGTTTGTTAGCGATACCCTCGGTTGGCCCTTCCGTGGCACTAATTGCTTCAAAGGCCACCGGTATGCCCTGTTCATCCAGGCCGGCGCGAAAGCGCACTACGGCGGAAGGACGAAGCACGTCACGCAAAAATTCTTCCTCGCGACTCCAGATCACCTTGATCGGTCGACCTGTGGATTGAGCCAGCTGGATAGCCTGAGGGTAAGGTGATGCATTCGGGTATAAAAAATGCCGGCCGAAAAAGCCACCCAGCAGCGGAGAGTGGAGAGTGATTTTGGAAGGGTCCAGACCGGTGCGCTTGGCGACGTCGGCCAAAAACAAATCCGGGGCCTGGTTCGGCAGCCACAAATCGAGATTGCCTTCAGCCCCGAAGCGCGCCAGGGCCGAGGGCGGCTCCAACTGGGCGTGGTTGAGGTATTGGGTATGATAAGTCGCGCTGACGATTTTCTTGGCGCCGGCCAGCCCTTGCTGCAGGTCGCCCTCACGTTCGGCCTCATCCCCAGCGTCGGTGGTTTTACTCAGTTGCTCCGCATAGGCCTGGGTGTCGAAATTAGCCGGCATGTAGCGCACGGTTGAATCGCCACCCGGCTCCGTCCACTCCACTTGCAGAGCCTCGACGGCACGCTTGGCCACCCACCAGCGTTGCGCAACCACCGCCACTGCCCCTTCAAGACGGTGCACCGAATGCACGCCTTTGAGGTTTCTGATCTGATCCTCGTTGCGCACCAGCCCCACTTGCAGACCCAGGCGCGGCGCATGCTGTACCGCGGCGTGGAGCATGCCTTCGACACGAGTATCGATGGTGTATTGCGCCTTACCAGTGGATTTGTCGTAGACGTCTATTCGCTGGACCGGCTTACCGATCCAGCGGAATGTGGCAGGGTCGCGCAGAGTAACGGTTTGCGGATCGGGAATGGGCAAATCGAGCGTTAGCGGCGCGAGTTCACCGTAGGTGATCGATCGATTGGAAGCGGCATGAATGACCCGCCCTGGCTCGGTAGTTAGCTGCGCCAGAGGCACCTTCCAGTGGGAAGACGCGGCCTGCAATAGCATCAGGCGCGCCGATGCGCCCAGTCGGCGCATGGTCATGTAGCTCGCGCGCATCGACCGGCTACCACCCGTGAAGCGCATGCCACCTTCCATGACTTTGAAGTCACTCCCGGGCGCCGCGTTCTCCACCAGAAAGCTGGCTGGATCTATATCGAGCTCCTCACCCACGACCTGTGCCATGCCCGTGAAAATACCCTGCCCACCCTCGATAAAGGGGCTCTGCAGGCGAACGGTATTATCCGGACGAATCTCCAGGAACGCCGGTACACGGGCGCCAGGCGGCAATGCCTGGGCACGCTCGGCAGCACGCAACGGGCCAAGGGGAATTCCGAAGCTGATAACAAGCGCACCCGCCGTGACGCCAGCCGATGCCTGCAAAAAACGGCGGCGAGAGACGTTCACAGGTTGCGCGTCGGAGAGTACGCCGCGCTCGGCGATTGAATCATCCAGTTTTGACATAGTGTTCCCCTGTGTTTGCATTCAATGCTCGGCCTGGCAGCAGACCAATCCCTGCTCCATTAAAGGTGGTCAGGATTAGCCGTCGGCATTGTCACCAGGCACGTCGCAGCTCAGTCGAATTGCGCGTGCTCAAGCACCAGCAAGCTCATCGACAGCAGTCTTGATCGCGTTATAAGTGCCGCAACGGCAGAGATTCGTCATGGCGGCAGCAATATCGGCTTGGGAAGGTTTGGGAATGCGCTGCAACAGCGCAGTGGCGGCCATTACCTGGCCAGACTGGCAATAGCCACACTGGGCGACTTGATGCTTGACCCAGGCGGCCACTACGCGTTTGCCCAACTCGTCGTCTTCAATGGCTTCGATTGTGCGAATCTGTTTGCCCTTTACACCTTCAACCGGTGTAACGCATGAGCGAAGCAGCACGCCGTCCACCATGACCGAACAGGCGCCGCATTGCGCCAAACCGCACCCGTACTTGGTTCCGGTCAGGCCGATATCGTCGCGAATCACCCATAACAATGGTGTATCCGCATCCGCCTCAACCTCATACACAGTGCCATTTACGTTGAGTTCCATTGTAAGAATGCCTCGATTGAAAACAGTGTGAAAAACCTGGCCGAGCACGACCTGCGGATAATCTTTGGCAACTGACCATTCGCAATAACAACAACTGCAACGTCGTTTTTTTAGACGAGCCTTACCCTACTGGGCTCGTCCGTGGCACAGCAAGCGAACCACGTGAGCAAGCTCGCAAGGTGCTATTAATCAGATGAATAAATACTCTCTTCAAACAGCAGGCGTGCCGCGCCAATCATCGGTGCGGCAGCGTTTGGTCTTGGATAGTCGTATCAGGCCTTCAACGACGGCAGTGCTGCGGCTTCCTCGTCAAAGCCATAGACCGATTTGATTTCCAGATACTCTTGCAACCCGAAAACACCCATCGAGCGGCCGATGCCGGATTCCTTGTAACCCCCCATAGGCGTCAGCGAGTTAGTCGGCGCACCGTTAAAACAAACACGCCCGGCACGCAGGCCGCTGGCGAACTCATACGCCTTGCGCCGGTCCCCACCGAATACATAGCCACCCAACCCATAAGGCGAGTCATTGGCTATTTCCAATGCCTGCGCCTCGGTGGAATAAGGCACCACCACCAAGACCGGCCCGAAAATCTCTTCCCGGCAAATAGTCATCTCCGGCGTCACATCGACGAACACGGTCGGACGGGTGAAAAAGCCACGTTCGAAGCCGTCGGGGCGCCCCAGTCCGCCAACAATCAGCCGTGCCCCCTCATCGATGCCCGACTGTATGTGACGCTGGATGCTGTTGAATTGTGCCCGGCTGACAATCGGCCCCATGGTCGTGGCGGGATCTCGCGGGTCTCCGAGACGGAATCGGTTTGCTTCGTCGACCAGAAACGGAATGATCTGCTCCACCTGGCTTTCATGCACCAGCATGCGACTCGGCGCGTGGCAGGATTGTCCAGTATTGAAGAAGCCGCGCTGAATGTTCCAGCGCGCGGCCTTTTCCAGATCGGCGTCTCGCAGCACGATATTCGCCGACTTCCCGCCCAGCTCCAGACACACGCGCTTGATGGTGCGTGCCGCTGCCTCGCCTACCTGCGCACCGGCACCGGTCGAGCCCGTGAAGGAAACCATGTCGACATCGGGATGCCTCGACATCGCCTCGCCAATCACTCGCCCCGAGCCGTTGAGCATGTTGAAAACGCCCTTGGGTACGCCCGCGGCATCCAGCACCTCTGTCAGCAAAATAGCGCTGACCGGAGAGTTGATACTGGACTTGGATACGACTGTACAACCGGCGGCCAGCGCATAGATCAGCTTGATGACGGTTGTCTGGATCGGCCAGTTCCAAGGCGAGATCAGTGCGCAGACACCCAGGGGTTCACGGCGAACGATCGTATTGCCAATTCGCGCCTCGAACTCGTACGTCTTCAACAGGTCGCGAGCGACCTTCATATGTTCGATTGGCCCCATGACCTGAGCACGGGCGCTGCAGGGAATACCCACCTCTTGCGCAATGGCCTGTACAAAATCATCGGCGCGCAATTCGTAGGCTTCGATGATACGGTTGATCAGGTCGTAACGCTCATCGAGGGAAGACTGCGAATAGCTTTTGAATGCACGCCGAGCTGCGGCCACGGCAGTGTCCACCTCTTCAACGGTCGCCATGGCGACCGTGGCAAACGCTTCTTCGGTAGTCGGATCAATCAATTCCTGGCGCTGGGAGGTCGCGGCCTCTACCCATTCACCGTAGATATAAAACTTCGCGTAATCGTGCATCTTGCTGGTGCCTCCAGTTGTTGTTATTCGGTGAGGATTTTCGTGACAGGTGGCAACACGGTACCCGCCGATTCAACCAACAGTTTCGACCGGCGAACTGCTTGCCCGGCGAGCCATTGCATCTTCACGAATCAGGTCGGCGGCTTTCACACCAATCATGATGGACGGCGCATTGGTGTTGCCCGACGTGATGAATGGCATGATCGAGGCATCCACCACCCGCAGTCGCTCGATACCGCGGACACGCAGTCGTTCGTCCACCACCGCCATCGCGTCGTTACCCATCTTGCAGGTGCCGCCCTGGTGGTGGGCCGAATTGCCGGTTTCGACCAGATAGTTGTAGATATCTTCATCGGTACGAATGTGGGGCCCCGGCAATTCTTCCGAAACCACGCGAGACTTGATGGGCTCGCTGTTCATGATTTTGCGTATCCAGCGCACACCACTGATCACGGCATTGATGTCGTAATCGCTGCTCAGGAAATTTGGTGTGTAATCGGCCGGGTCAGACGGGTTGGTTGAGCGCAGCGTCACTGTTCCCGTGGTGCTGGGACGCAACTGATAGACCGACACCCCGAGCCCGGGATGCTTTTCAACGTCAACCGTGCCGTCAGGGAAGTATTGAAAGGTCATGGGCCGAAAGCTGATTTGGAGATCAGCGTAGTCCTCGTCCGGGCTACTTTTAACAAACGCCGCGACCTGGGAAGAGCCAAGGGCAAGATACCCTTTGCGGGTCATCAGGTAACGGAAGCCTTCCCAGTACTTTCGCAGGCCTACGAGGTTGGCGTTGTACGAACTGTCTGGGGTGCAACGGAAGGCTGTGTGAATATAAAAATGATCCTGCAGGTTTTGCCCTACTCCTGGGGAATTCAGAACTTCGGGAATTGCGTGTTTTTCCAGTTCAGCCCTTGGGCCGATGCCGGACAACATCAGCATCTGCGGTGTCTTCAGCGAGCCTGCTGACAGAATCACTTCGCGCGCCGCATAGATACGCTCCAAACGGCCACTCTTCAAAACCTCTATACCGACAGCGGTACGCCCCTCGAATAAAACGCGCTGCAGCTCGCATCCGGTTCGAACCGTCAGGTTCGGCCGTTCAATGACAGGCTCGATAAATGCCCGGTAAGTCGACATCCGTTGCCCGTCCTGGATGTTGTGCTGCATGAAACCTACGCCATCGTGCAAGGCGCCGTTCATGTCCTCGGTCACCGGGATACCGATACGGTTAGCGGCCTCTATAAAATCGTAGCTACTCTTTTCTTTGACGACCGGATCACTGATCCATAGCGGACCATTCGCTCCGCGATATTCATCGCCGCCCCGCTCAAAGTGCTCCATCTTTTTGAAATACGGCAAGACATCTTCATAGCCCCAGCCTGGGTTGCCCAGGGCACGCCAGCCGTCAAAATCTTTCTGATGCCCGCGAATGAATACCATGCCGTTGATGGAGCTGGATCCACCGAGCAATTTGCCCCTAGGCCAGTACATCCGACGCCCTTGAAGCTTCTCCATTGGCGAGGTGCGGAAATTCCAGTTCAATGACTTATTGAAATAGAGCTTGCCCATTCCCGCGGGCGTATTGACCCAGAAACGATCTGAAGCACGTCCCGCCTCAATAAGCAGGACGTTGTTCCGGGGATCGTCAGACAAACCGCGCGCAACCGGACAGCCCGAAGAACCGGCACCGACAACGATGTAATCATAAATCTGCATGTACCCGCTCCTCCCGCTATTTCCCGACGCGGGAAGTGCCTTTGAACAACCTGTCAAAACGCTCGAAGCGATAAGCCCATTCGGGCCCCTGGTCCGTTTCGTAAGCCAACACTGCGGAGAGCATCGCGAAAGGCTCTATATAACGGGCAACCTTCAGAGCCCCAGCGTCCACCGGATCAAAGCCCACCTGACTGATAAGATCCGAAACTGTGGCTTTACTGGCTTCGTCCTCGCCACAGAAGATCAAACTGGGACGTAACGCCTCGCCCCTGGCCGCGAACACATCGAACAGAACTTCGCTGGGCGTCGACTGGAAGGCCGCAACGACATGGGCCCCAGGTATCATCTGTGCCAGCGTTTCCGCACCGGAAATCGTGTGGCCGATGACAAGCTCGGTGTCCTCTGCGTTTAAAGGATTGCAGCAGGTCATGACGATTTTGCCGCTCAATTCATCCACCTGGCTGAGGACGTCAGGCACTTGAAGCCAATGCACAGCCAGGAGGACCAAGTCAGCATTTAGTGCCGCTTCTGCCGGTGTGCTGGCCTGTGCATTTTTACCTGCCGACGCAGCCAGATCGGAAAGTTTCTGCTGATTACGCGAGTAACTGAAGGAGACCTCATGGCCAACCCGGGCGAACATGGTGCCCAGATGACTGCCCATTCGGCCGGAGCCCAGGATTCCGATTCTCATGAAAGGCCTCTTGCTATTTTTTCGATTAAAAACACGGATGGCGTTCGGGTGAAAGGCTCGACGGCGAATAGAGGTATGATCCAAATTGATTAATCCCCTACACGATCGGCATGGCCGGCTCATGAACATAGATCCTTGGCGCGGGCGCTTGAGCTGATACAGTATTCGCCCCCACGCAGAGAATGATGAATGGCAAAGGAACACTACAGCGACCTGCTCGCGCTCATTGCAGTTGCACGAGAGCAAAGTTTCACGCGAGCGGCCTCCCAGCTGGGAATCTCTCAATCGATGCTCAGTCATAGCATCCAGAGACTGGAGGCTCGGGTCGGGGTACGTCTGCTCACTAGAACGACCCGCAGCGTATCCGTTACCGAGGCCGGTGAACGTCTGCTCAATACCGTTGAACCGCGGTTACGGGAAATCGAAACCGAACTGATCGCCGTGGCCGAACTTGGCGACACCCCCGCCGGTAACATTCGCATCACCGCAACCGACCATGTCATCGAAACGGTGCTTTGGCCGAAATTGGCACAAGCCCTGCCGAAATACCCACAAATAAGTGTAGAAGTCGTTATCGACTATGGCTTGACGGACATCGTGGCCGACCATTTCGACTTTGGCATCCGGCTCGGGGACGGATTGGCAAACGGGATCGAAGCCGTTCGTATCGCTCCCGACATGCGCTTTGTCATGGTGGGCGCGCCGTCCTACATGGAGTCTCGTGCCATGCCCACCAGACCTCAGGACCTCATGGAACATGAATGTATAAATATGCGCCTGCCAACACGTGGAGGCCTGTACGCGTGGGAGCTGGAAAAAGACGGCCAGGAAATCAATACGAGAGTCAAAGGCAGGCTCGTATTCAATGGCATCAATCAGATTTTGGATGCCGCTGTATCGGGTTTCGGACTGGCCTATGTTCCCGAGGACATCGCCCATCCCCATCTGGTTGATGGCACCCTGGTCCCTGTCATGGAAGCCTGGTGGAGAACATTTCCGGGACTGCACCTTTACTACTCAAGCGAGCGCGAGAAGTCTCGGGCGATGCAGGTTCTAATCGATGAGTTACGGTACCCCGGATAGTCACCGACGCTCTGAGCCTCTTCCTTCTTCGCATCTGAAAGTGCCATGCAGGGGCACTCAGGGGCAGGTCCCGATCAGTAGAGACCGACTCATACCAATCACTAATGGGGTTGCCGCGCCGGGCATCGGCGCGGGCTTTACCGAACTTAGTTGTCGTACAGACCGGCGGCTTTCGCCCGCTGCACAGCCAGGTCAACCACCAGATCAAGCGCAGGCGTCTCGACATCAGCCAGCCGTGCGAGCTCCAGCGGGGCCCTGAGTATCGTGTCGACTTCCATTGAGCGCCCCAGCTCGAGGTCTTGAAGAATGCTTTGTTTATGCGTCGAAACGGCCAATCGACGAAGCCCCTCCTCGACATCTCCCGGGTCGCATCCCAGCTTCCGAGCAATCGAGGCAGCCTCGTTTGCCATAGCCTGGGCAGTTTTCGAAATTGCTGGGCTAGCCAGGGCTTGCTTCATCGTCGACGCAGTCAGAATGGCCAGCGATCCACCCGTCAGATTGATGACCAGCTTAGTCCAGATAGCGTCCCGTATCCTGTCGGTGACTTCAATTTCCAGCCCCCCTCTGATCAAACACTCGGCCAAAGCATCCAGGCGCGCATCCGGTTTCCCATCCGGGCGCCCGAGAATGAGCCGGTTACGTGGATTTTCCGCCTTGATCACTCCCGGCGCGGTAACCGTGCAAGCGGTATAAGCGACCGCACCCACTACGCGCTCGGGGGCAATGGCAGCCGTCAGGAGCGATTGCGGATCGATCCGAGGAAGTGATGCCCCCTCAAGCATTCCTCCTTGGCCTTGCAGGTACCACCAGGGAATGCCATTCAAGGCGAACAACACCAACGTTTCATCGCCCAATAATGGCTTGATACCTGCCACAATCCCGGGAAGCGCTGGTGCCTTGACCGATACAATCACGACATCCTGTCGACCCAGCGATGAGGGATCATCGGTGGCCACTGGCTGACTCACGAAAACGCCATCCTTTGTTTCCACGCGCAATCCATTTGCGCGGATAGCAGCCAAATGCTCCCCCCGAGCGACCAGAGAAACCTCGGCTCCACCCTCAGCAAGTCTCGCTGCAATATGCCCGCCGACAGCGCCGGCTCCGTAAATGCAAACTTTCATTCTTCTGCTCCGCTGCACGCACTCCGGCGGACGAATCAAGGCATCACGCAAGGACGCCTTGAGTCACCCTACGTTCGTGCAGTAACGATAGTTGTTGAGGCTTAGCTGCAGATCAGCCGGGTTATGCAAACTGTTGGCGTTTCTGTATCGCCGCCGCGAGAAGAAATGAGATGTCGTTGCCGGTTGAAACATATCGTGCGCCCAACGCCACGAGCTCTTTGATCAAGTCGGGCCGGCTGCCCAACCCTCCTACACCGAGAACCTTATTGTTCGCCAGGCATGCATTCAACACGCGCCTGTAGGCGTTACGCACCAGTTCATGGTCCATTTCGCCAGACACACCGAGGGCGCTGCTGAGGTCGTTGGCCCCCACCAGCAGGATGTCGACGCCTTCTACTGCTGCGATTTCCTCAACCGCTTCAAGACCTTCCAACGATTCGATCATGGCAATAATCATCGTCGCGTCGTCGAGTTGCTGCGTAGCGTCTACTGCGGGCAGGGATCGATAGTGGAATTGCGGCGGCGCGCCGGCCACCGACCGTTCGCCCAGCGGAGCATGCTTGGCCGCTCGCACGATAGCCCTGGCATCTTCCGCCGACTGCACACTTGGGACAATGATGCCCAAGGCGCCGGAGTCAAGCACGCGCGCGATGAAGTGCGGGTCTGTGCTGGGCACGCGCACGAATGGCGTTATGTCCAGACCGATACACGCCATGCATACTTGCCCCGCAGCTTCCAGCGAATAGCTGCTGTGTTCCATGTCGATGTAGATCGAATCGAAACCTGCCGTATAGGCAATGCTGGCGATGTCAAAGGTCCTGACGAGCCGAGATGTCATCGAATACACCGTCTCGCCCCTGGCGAGCTTTTCTTTGACCCCGTTTCTGAGTGACGCATTCGAAGCATTCATGTTTTTGTTCTCTGAAAAGATTCATAGGCGAGCACTGCACTATTGCCAGGACTGTGCACAGTAGTGCCCTGGCCCCGGATGAACATGGGTATCAGGCCTTCAACGACGGTAGCGTCGCGGCCTCTTCTTCAAAGCCATAGACCGACTTGATTTCGAGGTACTCTTCCAACCCAAATACGCCCATCGAGCGACCGATTCCGGATTGCTTGTAACCCCCCATTGGGGTCAAAGAGTTAGTCGCCGCGCCATTGAAGCAGACACGCCCGGCCCGCAGGCCGCTGGCAAACTCATAGGCTTTGCGCCGGTCCCCGCCAAATACATAGCCACCCAATCCATAAGGCGAGTCATTGGCGATTTCCAGTGCCTGCGCCTCTGAGGAATAGGGCACCACCACCAGGACCGGTCCGAAAATCTCTTCGCGGCAAATACTCATGTCCGGCGTCACATCGACAAACACGGTAGGACGAGTGAAGAAGCCACGCTCAAAGCCCTCGGGGCGTCCCGGACCGCCAACGATCAACCGTGCACCTCCATCGATTCCCGCCTGGATGTGACGCTGAATGCTATTGAATTGCGCCTGGCTGACAATCGGGCCCATCGTCGTGGAAGGATCACGCGGATCCCCCAGACGGAACTGGTTTGCTTCGTCAGCCAGGAACGGAATGATCTGCTCCACTTGGCTTTCATGCACCAGCATGCGGCTCGGGGCGTGGCACGATTGCCCCGTATTGAAGAAGCAACGCTGCACGTTCCAACGTGCGGCCTTTTCCAGATCAGCGTCTCGAAGCACAATATTGGCTGACTTCCCGCCCAGCTCCAGACACACGCGCTTGATGGTGCGTGCCGCTGCTTCGCCTACCTGGGCACCTGCACCAGTCGATCCGGTAAAGGAAATCATGTCGACATCGGGATGCCTCGACATCGCCTCGCCGATCACACGGCCCGAGCCATTGAGCATGTTGAAAACGCCCTTGGGTACACCCGCGCTATCCAGCACTTCTGCCAGCAGAATTGCGCTGACCGGTGAGTTGATGCTGGACTTGGACACGACCGTGCAACCTGCGGCCAACGCATAGATCAACTTGATGACGGTTGTCTGGATCGGCCAGTTCCACGGTGAGATCAGCGCACACACGCCCAGGGGTTCGCGACGAACGATCGTGTTGCCAATCCGAGCTTCGAACTCGTAGGTTTTCAGCAGGTCCCGAGCCACCTTCATGTGTTCGATTGGCCCCATGACCTGAGCCCGAGCGCTACGAGGAATACCCACCTCTTGCGCAATGGCCAGGACAAAATCATCGACACGCAGTTCGTAGGCTTCGATGATGCGGTTGATCAGGTCGTAACGCTCATCAAGGGAAGACTGCGAGTAGCTTTTGAATGCCCGTCGAGCCGCGGCAACCGCGGAATCCACTTCTTCAACGGTCGCCATGGCGACTGTCGCAAACACCTCTTCAGTGGTCGGGTCAATCAACTCCTGCCGATGAGGCGTTGCGGACTCTACCCATTCACCGTCGATATAGAACTTGGCGTAATCCTTCATCTTGCGGGTGCCTCCAACTGTTATGCGGCGAGCGTCTGGAATCAGCTGCTGTGGGTGTAGCCGCCATCACAGGCAATGGTCTGACCGGTGATGAACGACGCCGCCGGGGTGGCCAGGAACAACATGATTCCGACAAGGTCGGTGGGCAGCATTCCACGGGGAATGCACTGCAACGCCGCCGCGCGCTGACGTAACTCGACAGTCGGATTGGCGACCCGCTCCACTTCCGTGGCAACGCTACCGGGACGAATGCAGTTCACAGTGATGCCGTGTGGTCCGAGTTCTCGAGCCAGCGAGTTGGTCATGCCGATCAGCGCCGATTTCGACGTGACGTAGTGCAGGTAATTCATCGTGCCGCGGGGCACGGCGTCTGAGGAAATATTGATGATTCGGCCGAATTTCGCGTCACGCATGGCCTGAGCAACGGCACATACGCACAGATAGGTCCCAGTGATATTGACGTGCAGGACCTTCTGCCATTGCTGATAGGGGATCTGATCGAACGCGCATTTTTCCAAGGCTGCGAAAATGGATGCGTTATTGATCAAGACGTCGATACGCCCATGAACCTTCAGGACCTGCGCGACCATGGCGTCAACCGAGGCCTTGTCACCCACGTCGACTTGCACGGCCAAGGCCTGACCGCCCGCAACCTCAATTTCTTGCACGACCGAAGCCGCCTTGTCGAGATTCAGATCAGCGATAACCGGAAAGGCACCTGCCGCCGCGTACTGCCGGGCCAGTTCTCGGCCAATGCCCTGGCCCGCACCGGTGATGATCACAACCAGTTCCTTGACGCTGAAATCACGGGCCTGCAGCGGAACGCCGGAGTCGGCGGGGGCGTGGGTAATGGATGATTCGCTCATGTCTATTCCTGGATTGAATTTTTTGTGAGGCCACAGGGACCTTATTTTTAAGTTGCTGTGAGTCACGCTTGGCCCTGGCAGAACCCAAACATCCTCTTCGCCCTCAACCGCTGATCAAGGGGCGTGACCGGCAACTGCCCGCCCTGCCCCATAAGCCCCGGTCATCGACGATTGACGCAAAACGATGAAACCATCAACTTGCGAATAGAATTATGTCGAATTGTGGGATTTGTCAAGACAATCGACGTCCATGGATTACGACTAAAAACGCTTCAATAACGCCCCTCCTCTCGCTCATATCCCTTTCTAAATCTCATCTCCACCGTGAAACGCCAACGAAAAAGCCGACAACATCAGCTCGGCATCCCGCTCAATTCAAAATTTGACCATATCTCACAGTGCGGGATATATTTAATTGGTGGTCACAAATCGATCTTGGGATTCCCTGCACTACACGGGCGCCGAAAAACATCCCGCTGACAGGATTGAATAATCCAGCCACGACCAACATTCAGTTAAACGAGGAATGAAAAATGCGAGTAGGCAAGGCTGCAGACACGAACAGTGAAATGGTTGGAACCATGCGTGAAGGCAAGCTCGCGCAAAAGCATCTGCTGTTTGGCGAAGACGGTTCACCCAACAACTACGACTTGAACATGGGTCGGGCTGGCTCCGGGGGCTGGAGAACGCCGCGTCATCGCCATAATTTCGATCAGATCCGCTACGTCATCAAAGGCGTCCTGCCTTACGGCGAGGACCAGTTTCTCAAACAAGGCTGGGTGGGTTACTTCCCGGAAAGCGTTCCCTACGGCCCTCAAGATCGTTCCGAGGGGCTTGAGACGCTCGTGCTGCAACTCGGCGGCGCCAGCGGCTTCGGCTACCTGAGCGTCGCCCAGCGTGAAGCGACAAATGCGATCCTCAACAAGAAAGGCGAGTTCAGGAAAGGCCTTTACTACTGGAAGGATGAGAACGGCAACGAGCAGAGCATGGACGGCTCCGATGCCTGCTTCGAACATGCGACCGGGCGCAAATTGCAGTTCGCCGAGCCTCGCTATACCGATGTGATCGCAATGAACCCCGATGCCTTTGACTGGCTGCCAGAAGGTTCGGAAGGTGTCTCGGTCAAGTGGCTCGGCACCTTTACCGAACGGAACATGCGCATCGGTTTCGTTCGACTGGACGCAAACGCTGTGTTCGGGGCCGGCCAGCACCCTTCCCTCCAGGTTCTTTACCTCACAAAAGGCCGACTCGCCGTTGGCAATGATGAATATGGCCCTGAGACCGGCTTTGAATTGCTGGCAAACGAAGGTCCCGTCGCCATGCGCGCGCTCGAGCCAACCGAGCTGCTTTGTGTGGTCTTCCCGCAATTCTAAAGACGATAGCCGCGCCGTTTCGATAGCGCCCCGTGCTGTGAGCACATCGTAAACAGCGCCGCGGTCGGGTAGGACTGCAAATAATTATTCAAGGGATACTCCAATGTCTAATGCAAATAATAAGATCACCCTCAACGACCCTGAGCTGCTGAGAAACCAGAACTACATCAACGGTCAGTGGGTGTCCGCCGATAGCGGTGCCGTGATTGAGGTACGCAACCCTTCGACAGGTGAGCTCGTAGGCACTGTCCCATCCATGGGCGCGGAAGAAACCCGCCGGGCAATCGAGGCCGCCGGAGCAGCGCTCCCGGCCTGGCGCGCCATGACTGCCAAGGCTCGTGGCGCAATCATTCGTCGAATCGGCGAATTGATGCTGATCCACAAAGACGACCTGGCTACCATCATGACGGCCGAGCAGGGCAAACCCTGGGCGGAAGCCAAGGGAGAGATCGAATATTCGGCTGGTTTCCTGGAGTGGTTTGCCGAGCAAGGGCGCCGCGTGTATGGCGAAACCATGCCTGGGCACGTGCCGGGCCGGCGTGTCTTGATCACCAAAGAGCCGATCGGGGTTTTCGCTGCGATCACACCGTGGAATTTCCCGTCAGCGATGATCACCCGTAAAGCTGGCCCCGGCTGGTCGGCAGGCTGCACCGGTATTATTCGCCCCGCCTCGCAGACGCCTTTTTCTGCCCTTGCCATTGCAGTGCTCGCCGAGCGCGCCGGCATGCCCAAAGGCGTTTGTAATGTCATCACCGGCCCTTCAGGTGCAACCGGTGGCGAACTGACCGGCAACCCGATCGTACGCAAGCTGTCCTTTACCGGGTCGACCGAAGTAGGCCGTGTGCTGCTGGAGCAATGCGCCAAGACCATCAAGAAAACGTCCATGGAACTGGGCGGCAATGCGCCCTTCATCGTTTTCGATGACGCAAACTTGGATGAGGCAGTTAAAGGTGTCATGGCGTCCAAGTTCCGTAACACCGGGCAAACCTGTGTGTGTGCGAACCGCATTCTGGTTCAGGATGGCGTTTACGATGCCTTCACCGAAAAATTGAAAGTCGCCGTGGAAGCCTTGTTCGTGGCGGACGGCATGGAAGAGGGAGCCACCCAAGGACCGCTGATCAACCAGGCATCCGTGCTTAAGGTCGAACAGCACATCAACGATGCCTTGGCCAAAGGGGCATCGGTCATCACAGGCGGTGCCAGACACGCAAGGGGCGGCAATTTCTTCCAACCTACCGTGCTGGCCAATGTTCCGAAAGACGCGTTGATTTTCCGCGATGAGACCTTTGGTCCGGTCGCCCCGCTATTCCGATTCTCGACTGAGAAAGAAGCCATCGACCTCGCCAACGACACCCCGTTTGGCCTGGCGAGCTACTTTTACGCCCGGGACCTGGGCCGCGTTTTCCGTGTGGCGGAAGCCTTGGAGTACGGCATCGTCGGTATCAACGAAGGCTTGATCTCCACCCCCGAAGTACCTTTTGGTGGTGTCAAGGAAAGCGGCCTGGGTCGGGAAGGCGGCCATAACGGTATCGAGGAATACCTCGAAATTAAATACATGGCGCTGGGCGGCCTGTAAGCCAACAGGCCTCGCCATTCTCTAAAAGCGCGGGCGCGTTATGCGCCCTAAGCCCTACGACGGCTATTTTGCTGACCACATATCAACCCTGCCAATTCGTGATGCGCGAAGGCTCATGTTCGCCTCGTAAACGCGTCACCTCAATCGCCAGACACCTCCTACCCCCAGCTCGTCGTTGCCTTTGAGCTGCTCCTCCAAAAACTCACAGAAACCTTGTGCTGCCGGAGACATCGCACGTGTGCTTGAATGGTAAATACATACCTGTCTGGTGACTTCTGGCTGAACAATTGGCCGCATCGTCAAACCGAGCAGTCGGGCCAGTAATCCCACGTATGCCGGGCCCAGTGTGGCTGCCATGCCCTGTGCTGCAATCCCCAACGCCGTACTGACGTTCTCGACAATGTCTACGGGCATGATTCGTCCCTGCTCGAACTCTCCCCCGTGAGTGAGCGCGACGGTGCGCTCATAGTCGCGACCCGCGACAACAAGTGGTTGGTGCCTTAACTGGCTCCACGGAATGCTTTGATATCCGGCGAGCGGATGGCTTGCCGAGCACCACAGCACCCAGGGACTTTTGAAAAGATCCTTGCGCACAATGTCATCCCCCACAGGCTGATCTGCGCCGATAGCAAAATCGGCGTCTGCATTGCTCACCCTATCTACCAGACCATCCACGGGTGCGTCGCGTATACGGATTACAAGCTTGGGCCGCGTTCGGGTGTACTCCTTGATCAGCGCTGGAAGCACCGAACTGGCCATGATCAGGGGAGCCGCAATCCGAACGACACCCGACGCTCTGTTGCAGATGTCGTCGGCGGAGTTCTGTGCCAATTGCATGTGCTTGAGAACGCTCATGGCCGAAGGGAGAAACTCCCTACCCGCCGGGGAGAGGACGACGCTGCGCGTCGTTCGATCAAATAAACGAAGCTCTACAGCCAACTCCAGATCACCTACCAACTGGCTGACAGCAGAACTTGAAAGACTCAGCTGCTCTCCAGCCTTGCGAAAACTTCTTGCCTGCGCCACTGCAACGAACGCAGCCAGCTGACGCGGGGTGAAACGCGGATGCGGCATTGGGCGGCCCTTTGATTATCCAGTTTTGCTTAATGATAGTCCGTAATTCATCGCTTGTTGATTGCAAGTCTCACCGGCAGATTGAAGGTGCTCACTAAGCCACGGATGGGCTGGACAGGTGCTCAAGGAAGGTCCCAATAACAATTTCCCCGAGTGAAAGCGCCACTATGTCAACGATCGATTTAAGCCATGAAATTGCGCGTCATGTCGCTAATACCCGCTATGAAAATCTACCTGCTGAAGCCATTGAGGCGGCCAAAAAATCCATTCTGGACACCTTGGGCGTCATCCTTGCCGGAAGCGGAATGGAGCCTGCAGTCCAAGGCGTAGCCGATATCGTGCTGAACGGCGGCGGACGTCCAGACTGCTCCGTCCTGGGATTCAACAGCAAAGTTCCTGCCCCCATGGCCGCCTTCGCCAACGGGGTAATGGCCCACTGCTTGGATTATGACAATCAAACCCCGTGGGGGGCGCACCCTGACAGTTCAGTGGTGCCTGCCGTGCTCGCCATTGCACAGCATAAGGGCGGTGTCAGCGGCAAGGATCTAATCACTGCTGTAGCCTTGGGCGAGGACCTTTTCGTCCGCCTGCGATGCAATGTGCGTTGGAAGCAGGATTGGAATCTCTCCTCAGTCCTCGGGGTGTATTGCGCCGCCGCGGCTGCAGGTCACATCTTGGGGCTGAACGCACAACAGCTTGCTCATGCCCTCGGCATTGCGAGCATGCAGTCAGCCGGGACAATGGAAGTCATCTTCGGCATCGGCAGCGACCTGAGAGGAATGTACGCCGGTTTCACCGCCCAAGGCGCCGTGCTTGCAGCGTTGATGGCGCAGCGAGGGATTACCGGAATCAACGATCTGTTCGAAGGCAAGGCCGGTATTTTCAACGTCTACTTTGGCGGTGAATACGATCGCGCCAAAATGGTTGAAGGTCTGGGCAAGACTTATCTTGGCGCATCGATGATCTACAAAGCCTGGCCTGCGGTCGGCAACGTGCATACCTATATTCACGCAGCGATTGAAATGATGCGTGAACATTCTCTCAAGGCCAGCGAGATCGAGCAGATCTACGCCTACGTTGGCGACTTCCATATGCGCATGTGCACTCCCCTCGACGTGCGTCGCGCCCCGAAAACCCTCGTGGATGCCAAATTCAGTCTTCCTTACTGCGTTGCCTTGGCCCTGGCACGCGGAGAAATTCGCATCAGCGATTTCAGTTCCGCCGCACTGGTCGATCCTGAGGTGCTTGCGCTGGCACAAAAAGTCGTTCCGATTGAAGACAGCGATCTGGACTGGAAAGTAACGATTCCCGATGGCCGCCTGGAAATCCTCATGCGTGATGGCCGGCGGCTTCAGCGCAAGGGCGACAACGTCCCGGGCAGCCCGGAAACCCCATTGTCCTGGGATCGGCTGACTTCAAAATTTCGGGATTGCGCGTCGGTCGCTGCACATCCTTTGGCACCGGATGCCATCGATGCTGCCGTGCAGATGGCGCGAAATCTGGAGTCTTTGGACGACTGCGCAAAATTGCTGCACGCGTTGAGCTAACCACAAAAGGCTTCCTCCTCGGCAGCCGGACGTTCGGCTGTTTTTCCCAACGTTGAAATCTAGTCACTCATCCAACAATAAGAGGTGCATTCATGAAACGGTTCGAAGGCAGAGCAGTTCTGATAACGGGCGCAGCCAGCGGGATTGGCGCGGCTTGCGTGCAACGCTTGTACGACGAAGGTGCAAGCGTCGCAATCGCGGACATCGATCAGGCTCGAATCAACGATATAGCGGCTCGGTTCGATGAACCCGAGCGGGTTTACGCAGCAGCACTCGATGTATCTGATCCCGAGCAGGCGAAAACATTTGTCGCTGAAGCTCAAAACAAGTTGGGCAACCTGCATGGGCTGATCAACTGTGCCGGCATCAAAGGTGTCGGCAACGTTCTTGACTGCGATCTGGAAAACTGGAAGAGAGTGATGGCGGTGAATCTGGATGGCACGTTCTTGATGTGCCAAGCCTTCGCACGCGCCGTCCGAGACGACGGAAGCTCGCGGGCGATCGTCAACATTTCTTCGGGTGCCGGCATCCTGGGCGTTCCGAATCGCTTGCCCTATGTCGCGTCGAAGTTTGGCGTTTCCGGCATCACCCGCACCATGGGCGCGGAACTCGGAGCCTTCGGAATCCGCGTGAATGCCATTGCACCCGGGATGATCCGCACTCCGTTTACCGCCTATATGTTCGAAGACCCCGAGAAGACCAAGCGCATTCGAGCAGCGCACGCGATCGGTCGCGAAGGCGAACCAGAAGAGATCGCAGCAGTCGCCGCGTTCCTGCTGACCGATGACGCAAGCTTCATGACTGGAGCGGTGATCAGCGTCGACGGAGGCCAGACCGCCTGCATCCCGCCGGTGTAACGCGGGGCTAGAACCGGCACCTCCCGATGGCGTTTATTTAACCGAAACGCAGGGAGAGTGCCGTCAGCCCGGCGAACAACACGCATGTGAATCGCGGCCCCAAAAAGCTTTAACAGGCCTAGCAATACCAGGCGCTGCGCAGAACAACGCTGAATAATAATAAGGGAGAACACCATGACAACCGCCGATGACACCGCGGCAAAAAAGGCATTTCGGCGACTGATGCCGTTGATGATTGTCTGCTATTTCGTCGCTTATCTGGATCGCGCAAACGTAGGATTCGCCGCACTTCACATGAGCAAGGACATCGGCCTCACCGCTGCCGCGTTTGGGCTGGGTGCCGGGCTGTTTTTTCTGACTTATTTTTTATTCGAGATCCCCTCCAATCTGATGCTTGCCCGCTATGGTGCACGACGTTGGATCGCGAGAATATTATTTACCTGGGGCCTGATGTCCGGGGCCATGGCCTTCGTTACCACGGATACGGAGTTCTATGCTCTGCGCCTATTATTAGGCGCAGCAGAAGCAGGTTTTTTTCCAGGAATCACCTACTTCGTGACGCTCTGGTTCCCCTCCCGTTATCGCGCCCGGGTTATGGGAACGTTTCTGTGCGCTGCTCCAATATCGCTGTCACTCGGGGGGCCGGTCTCCGGTGTGCTTCTGGAGCTCGACGGAACCCTCGGCATTCCTGGCTGGCGCTGGATGTTCTTTCTCGAGGCGCTGCCAGCGATTGTTCTTTCGTTCGTCGTTCTTCGGTATTTGACCGATCGCCCCCACGATGCAACCTGGCTATCCCCACAAGAGAAACAAGCGTTGGCTGCACGTCTGGCCGAGGATGCCGACGCCTGCCCTCCTTTGCCCCATGACAGCCTGTTTCGTGCATTGACCAGCGCACGGGTTCTGCTGCTGGGGCTGGCCAACTTCGCGATCGTCGTAGGCGCCTATGGCGTAAGCTTTTTCCTTCCCAGGATCATCAAGGAATTTGGCCTTGGCGATCTGCAGACCGGATTAATTTCTGCAGTGCCTTATGCTCTGGCCGCAATGGCCATGATCTGGTGGGGAAAACGATCCGATGCCAGGCTGGAACGTCGTTTTCATACCGCCGCCCCAATCGTACTCGCAACACTGGGTTTAACAGCGGCGGCCTTGCTGAACGATCCCCTTGCCCGGATGGCGGCTTTTTCCTGCGCAGCGATAGGCTGTTGGGCTTCGATCTCGCCATTCTGGTCGTTGTGCTTCAGTCAGATCCCCACGAAATTCGCTGCCGGTGCGATCGCCGCCATTAATGCGATAGCCAACTTGGGAGGCTTCACGGGGCCCGCCATCATGGGTTTCTTCCGCGACCGCACCGGTGATTTCACCGTGGGCCTGCTGATCCTGGCGGGCATCAATTTGTGCGCCGTGGCAATCGTGCTGTTTATCAACCGAACGCGCACGAATCATGTCCCGGCCGTACAGCCTGAAACATCACTCAGTTAGGAGATTTCCGTGAAAACTTACGCGCATTGGATTGACGGCAGTTATCGAAATCCGACCAGCATGCAATGGATGGACAGTGTCGATCCTTATCGCGGCGAGCCGTGGGCAAAAATCCCCCTGGGTTCTGCTGCCGACGCGGATGCTGCGGTCGCATGTGCCAAACGCGCCATGACAGTGGGCCCATGGGCACGCATGAGCGCAACCGAGCGTGGCAAGATCATGCGGCGGATTGGCGACCTTACGCTAGAACACATTGATCTGCTCGCGGAGCTCGAAGTGCGTGACAACGGCAAACTGTTCGCCGAGATGCGCGGGGCGATAAAAAGCGTTGCGGATATCTGGTACTACTACGCGGGGCTTGCCGACAAAATCCAGGGCTCCGTGATGCCGATCGAGAAGACGGGAATAGTCGCAATGACCACCCGGGAGCCGGTTGGGGTGGTGCTTGCGTTGACCGCTTGGAACGCCCCCTTGAACTTCCTGGCACTCAAATGTGCCCCCGCGTTGGCAGCTGGTTGCGCTGCAGTCGTAAAACCTTCCGAATACTCCTCGATCAGCTCCCTCGAATTTGCCCAACTGACCAGGCAAGCCGGATTGCCGGATGGCGTCCTCAATGTGGTAACCGGACTTGGTTCGGATATCGGCGCGCCCCTCGTCGAGCACCCGGACGTTGCGATGGTCACCTTCACCGGCTCTGATCTGACCGGGACAAAGGTATACGAAACTGCTGCTCGCCATATGAAACGAGTCGCCCTGGAGCTGGGCGGTAAATCGCCTAATATTGTCTTCGAAGACGCTGACCTGGAGCTGGCCGTTGCCGGGGCGGTTTCCGGTATCTTCGGTGGCGGAGGTCAAATGTGCACGGCAGGCTCACGCCTGTTGGTGCAGAGTTCGATTCTTGAAACCTTCACTGAGCGGTTGCTCGAAAGCGCTCGGTCCGTGAAGCTCGGTAACCCCATGGATCCAGCCACCCAAATGGGTCCCATGTCCACCGCACCACAATACCGAAAAGTACTGGAATACATCGAGATCGCCCTGGGCGAAGGGGCGCATTGCATTCTGGGTGGCAAGCCCGCAACCGGACCCGGCCTCACGGGCGGCCAATTTGTCGAGCCCACAATATTTGTCGGCGTTTCAAACGGTATGCGTATCGCCCAGGAAGAAGTATTCGGTCCAGTCTTGTCCGTCATTGCCTTCGAAGACGAAGCCGAAGCTATTTCGATCGCGAACGACATCCCTTACGGATTGGCTGCAGGCGTTTGGACGCGCGATACTGGACGATTGTTCAGGATGTCCAAAGCACTGGAGGTTGGAACCGTCTGGGGTAACACGTATCGCACCTACAGCTACATGATGCCGTTTGGAGGCATGAAGCGTTCAGGCATCGGTCGCGAAATGGGGATCGAAGCCGTCGACGAGTTCCTGGAGACGAAAAGTCTCATGATCTCGATTGCAGATGCGCGTCCGGGTAACAATTTCATCCCACGCTAAAGCATGACCAAGTTGCTGTTTACCCAGTCACTTGGGCACTAGTCAAACTGGAAGCGGGCACTCAACAAAGCCGCTTCCAGCTCATGCCCCCCTTTACTGATGGGAAAACAGTGGAAGTGCCTGCGCAAACCCTCGCGCCCGGAAAATCATCGACCCTTGTCCCCGATCACCGTCGTTCGCCACAAGATACACTTCCCGGGTGCCTGGCTTGAGAGCCATGCTGGTAGAGAACAGGAAATGCCCCGTTTCTCTACCCGGTAGCAGAATCTGTCCGATTGGTAGACCGTTGGGATTAAGTACCAGTACGCGCCCCTGACTGTATTGCGCGACATAGATGTTGCCGTCTGCATCCACCCTCATCGAGTCAGGCGACGGCCCATGGAAGCGGTAAACCACCACCGCCCCGAACGGCGCAATTGACTGTGCGTCCGTTAGCTCAACGCGGTGCAGCAACCCCGTACCAAACTCTGTGACCCACAATCTCTTCCCATCCGGAGAGAGAGCTATGCCGTTGGCGTTCGCCATATTAGGCAGGATTGGCACAATGCTCTTGTGATCGGCTGGCACGTAATATACGCCGCCAGTGGGCTCCGTGGAGGTGCCCTTAAGGTCGGTAAAGTAGAAGCCGCCGTGAGCATCGAATACCAGATCATCGACCAGGAAACCCTTATTCGCGTCGATAATCACCTCAGGTTTTTTACCGTTGGCATCGTAGACCGTAAGATTGCCTGTATCGACGTAATTCCCCAGCCCGGCGACAAACAAGCGCCCGTCCTTGTGTATGGCGAGGCCCGCAGAACCACGCGCGTTTTTCGCCACCACCACCTGAAGCTGGCCTTGAGTGTCGACCTTCAGTACCTGTCCGCCTAATACTTCCACAAATAACAGATTGCCTTGGCGATCGAAGGCGGGTCCTTCCAGTTGCCATGCCTCGTCCGTCACTTTGAACCAAGGCTGCGCGGTGATTGTAAGCAGATCCTTTTCTGCTGCGGCTGTGGCGTAGAGCTGTTGGCCCTGGGTCGGGTAGTTCAACGTGGGTAAGGTGTCCGAATTATCTGCCAGTGACAATCTGGAAGTCAGCGCTATGGCAAGGGCTACTAAGGTCGATTTCTGCATGGAACAACACCTCTGTACTTATTTTTGGAGTGGAGTGCCTGGGCCTGCGTACTTTGGATATGAGTGAATAAAACACAGGGACGTAAGCGCTTTTGACATACACCACGGTCCCAAGAATTTTCCTCTTCGTTCAGCTTGCCAAATCCCGCCCGCGGGTTTCTTTCACCAGAAACCGCACAGCCAACACCGCGATAAGTGCCAGCGTCATGAAGTAGAAAATAAAGGCATTGGGCGAAACATATGCCGTCAGCCATGACTTCATGTAGGGCGCGGTTCCGCCGAATATGACGGCTGAAACAGACGAGGGAATGCTGATCACCTGGGCCCGGACCCGGTTGGGGACCAGTTCACTCATAAAGGCGACCTCAGTGGAGGCCACCGCCGCGAAGAAGAACAAGCCGATCGCCATGGGCAGCAGAATCTGCAGAAAGCTTGGACCCAGTAAAAAATGTTGTAGCGGGTAAACGAGCAGGAAAATGGCCCCGAATCCAACTGTGTAGTTGAAGCGCCGCCCGCGACGGTCAGAGATATAAGCCCAGACGGGCAACATGAACAGGTACATGACCTGCGCGACGAGGACCGCCCAATAGGCATCCTTTGGCTTGGCCCCAAGCATGGTGATGGCGTAATCGCCAAAGGTTACGAGCATGGTGTATGAAGCGACATAATTGGCGGGCCAGATCAGGAACAAGATCAGCACCGTCTTTCTGTATCGCCAGACATTTCGCCAATAGCCGTTATCCTCGAGATTCGCCTGGTGCTTGGCATCCTCGTAGGTGGACGATTCGTCCATTCCGTGGCGCAGGAATACCGTCAAAAGCCCATACAGAACGCCAATCGCGAAGGGAATGCGCCAGCCCCAGCCCTGCATGTCTTCTGCACTGAGGACCGAGCTGAGGATCGCGCCGAACAGCGTTCCTTGGATGATGCCAAGAATCAGTCCGATCGGATAAGCGCAGCTCTGCAGCGTTCGCCATTTAGGGTCGGCCATTTCGCCCACATAGACGAACGCCGAGATACTCTCCATCCCATGGGCAAGCCCCTGCATCAGCCGAGCCGCCACAAGCACAAACGCCGCAGTGGCCCCGATGGAACCGTAGGTCGGGGCGCAGGCGATGACCAAGCTGCCAAGGGTGGCAAGCATCAAGGCGCACAGCATGATCGGCTTGCGTCCGAAACGGTCCGCCAGTCTGCCGGCCAGCATCGCTCCAACCGGCCGCGCGAGAAAGCCGATGGCGAAAATGCCGAGCACATTGAGCGACGCGGCAAGCGCGCTGTCCTGAGGGAAAAACAACCTGGAAAAATAAGGAGCGAACGTCGCATAGACGACGAAATCGTAATACTCGAACGAAACCCCCAGCACGCCTCGAATCAGCGATTTTCGACGAGCCTTTTCAGCCGACAAGGTTGCGTCCGAGGGGCGGATCGGATGTTGTTCTTCAATAGGTTTTGCGTAACGCGGAGATGAGTCGGCCGTCTGGCCAAAGGAGTCTGTACCTGCCATTTTTATTGTCCTTGTGATGACCGTAAGACGGCCGCCTTCCATCGCGAAAGACGGCATCCAGGGATACTTCACTCACTGATGATCGATCCAGCTGGCGGGCACGTTGCCAGCCGGCACCCACGTGCCCTGATGCCGCTACCTCTCAATGAAAGGAACGACCACCGTCAACGGCCAACGCCGTACCGGTGACGTAGGAAGATTCCGTAGAGGTCAAGAAGAGGATGGCCGCGGCGATCTCCGATGCATCGGCCAAACGCTTGAGTGCGTAATTGCTGACGTTGGCCCGGTAGCCGTCCGCCATCGGCGTGTCCACCATGCCTGGGCAGACACTGTTGACCCGCACCCGTGGCGCCAACTCCGCTGCCATGCATCGTGTCAGGTTGATCACTCCACCTTTGGATGCCGCATAGGCGGTAAGGCCCGGCGCATTGGGTAGCAGGCCCGCCGCTGAGGCAATGTTCACGATCGTTGCAAAGGGCTCATCCGTCATCCATCGCAGGCAGTTGCGCGAAACGATGTAAGTGCCCACCAGGTTGATCTCGATCTGTTGACGAAACTCATCGGCAGGTACCTCAAGGATGGAGCCCTTGCCCATGATCCCGGCGGCGTTGACCACGCCGTCGATACCGCCCATGTCCCGCGCCGCTTGCTCAGTGACTTGCGCTACAGCCTTCTCGTCGCTGATATCGACAGCGAAGCAATGGCCCCTGCCCTTGAACGCCGCGTTCAATGCCTCGCCATTCCTGTCAAGCAACGCGACGCTGGCCCCTTCCGCTAGAAAGCGCTCTGCTGTCGCTCGCCCAATACCCGATGCAGCGCCAGTGATTACGATTCGCCGTCCATCCAGACGGGCGTGGCTGGATTGATGAGAAGCCTTATCGGTCATTTTCTTGTTTTCCCTTTTTTGTTCTGTAAGGACAAACAGTCATGAGCGCTGATGTCGTCACTCGCTCATGCTGCTATCAGCCGGCTCAACGCGGAATGAAGTTGTTTTGCGGGCGTGCATCTGCGATGGAAATCATCAGGCTTTTGGTTTCGAGGAACTCATCCACCGCCTCGATGCCCATCTCCCGTCCTATGCCGGACTTTTTCATGCCGCCGAAGGGCATCGTGTAGCTGTAGGTACGGTACGTGTTGCCCCAGACCGTTCCGACTTCCAGCGCCTTGGCCATGCGAAACACCCGGCCAATGTCACGGGTCCACACCCCGGCTGCCAGCCCATAGGCGATGTCATTGGCGATGGAGACAGCTTCAGCCTCGTCCTCAAAGCCGATGACGGACAGCACCGGGCCGAATACCTCTTCTTGGGCAATGCGCATCGAATTGGATACGTGGGTAAAAATCGTCGGTTCGATGAACTGACCGCCGCGAATACCCGGCCCACTGGCAGGCTGGCCGCCGAATGCGCAGCGCGCACCTTCTGCCTTGGCTATCTCGATGTAATCGAGCACTTTCTGATATTGCGGAGTGGTGGACATGGGTCCCATTTGGGTGGCCGGCTCCATCGGATTGCCCAATTTTACCGAACGCGCACCGGCAATTAACTGCTCGGTAAAAGCCTCCAAGATAGAATTTTGAACCAATAGCCGGGAGCCGGCCGTGCACATCTGGCCGCCGCCGCCGAAGATACCGGAGACAGCTCCGGCCACAGCTAGCTCCAGGTCCGCATCGGCGAAAACGATATTGGGTGATTTGCCGCCCAGCTCCAGCGCGACTCGTTTCATGTGGCGAGCCGCGGTTTCGTAAACTTTGGCGCCCGTTGCGTCAGATCCGGTAAAGGTGACCATCGCAACGTCGGGGTGCTCAACGAGCGGAGCGCCAATGCCAAGGCCCAAGCCTGTGACCACATTCAGGACGCCGTCCGGCAGACCGGCTTCCTTGGTCAGCGCTGCGAACTCCAGCGAACTGACCGAGGAAAACTCCGAGGGTTTAACCACCACTGCGCAACCTGCGGCTAATGCGGGGGCACACTTGAGCGCCAAAAAATTCAAAGGCGCATTCCAAGCAGTCAACGCAAGCACCACCCCAACCGGTTCCCGGGTAGTCATCGCGACGATGCCTTCTTTCTCGATCGGCATCACGGAGCCCTGGATTTTGTCGGCAAGGCCCGCGTAGTAATACCAAATCTCCGCCACGTTGCTGATAGCGCCGCGCATTTCCGCCAGCAACTTGCCGTTGTCGCGCACCTCAAGTTCGGCCAGACGATCAGCATTCTCCAAGGTCAGGTCACCGATACGCCGCATGATTTTTCCACGCTGGGTTGCGCTCATGCTTGCCCAGGGCCCGGACGTCATCGCGCGTTTGGCCGCTGACACCGCCGCGTCGGCATCAACTGCCACTCCCAGGGGAATTCTTGCCCATACCTCGCCCAGATAAGGGTCCTGGGTGTCCATCCATTCGCGCCCCGCCGGCTCTTGGTAAGCTCCATCAATCCAATGTGCGTAGGTCTTCAACTGCCATTCTCCTTTCTGCTGGTTTGCGCCCTTGCAAAGGTGCGCCGAATTGCCGCACAGCAAAATTAAACTATCTCGCATAGTGGGATAAATCAACAGAAAATCTATGTCCGTCTTTATTGCCCTTGAGTTCAATATCGTAGGATCAGACAGGAACGAACCTGTCTAACCACGTTGAAGACAGGTGCAAGGACGCGATGACGCCCCGAAGATTCGGTGGGCCGGAGGGCGGGAAAGGCGATCTGTAGGAGGGATGTAAACCGACAGACGGCGGATTACGAGCAAAACTCTTTGAGTGATAACGGCCCATCCAGGCGGCCAGAATCAGGCGCCTGGATTCACGCAGGAAGGATGACCTTGGCCGGCTGGAGAGACAATTCACTCCGGGTGGGAACCGCTAGATATTTACTTCTGCCTGGGCAAGGCGATTGGAAATCTCTCGCGCCGCGCGCTTGACAGATACCACCGCACGCTTGACGTCGACATCGCGCCGCTCCTTTTCATCCCAGGCAACGCCAATACTGCCTAAGACGATGTTGCTCTCATTGATAATAGGCGCCGCTACACCATAGACGCCGGGATTGAATTCGCCCTTGGTGATGAGATAGCCGTCTTTTTTGATTTTGCTGAGCGTGCTCCGGAACTCCTCCCATGTGTCGCCTAGGCCCGCTCGCTGTATATCGGGTTGCGCACGGCTATAAAGGCTTTTGAGCCGATGATGAGGGAAATAAGCCAGGATGACCTTGGACACGGCGCCTTGGAACAGTGGTCTGCGCTGCCCACGTCGAAAGCGATTTTCGGGGCTCAGAGGCGCACGATGCTCCCGAATACATAGCACCGAGTCCCTGAACGCCGTACACAAGAGCGCTGAGTGACCGATCGTATCGACCAATTCCTCCAGCACACCCTTACTGGCCTGCAGCAGCGGATCGGTATTACGGATTTGTAAGTCCAGCTCGATAATGCGCGAACCCAATACGTAGTTGCCATTTCCAACGGTACTTAGCAAACCTGCAGAGTGCAGCGCCTTGATGTAGCGATACCCTGTAGACCGAGAGGTTTCGAGTGCTTCGATGATGGCAGTGGTCGATAACACAGCCTGATTGGAACTGAACAGATCGAGGATGCTGAGCATCTTTGTAAGACTGCTCGCGCCGTCGCGAGCATGCTCTTCTCTCTCGTCTTCAATGGCCGGGTTTTCCCCATGAAGCGCTTCTATGTCCATTACCCACTCTATCCTACGTTAAAGGGTCCCTCGGAATACCTTAGGCCCCGTGAAAAACCATGATTGCGTTGCGCGCAATTCGGAGTGCGCTGGCTTTTGATCATAGTCTCAAATTGTAGGATCGAGCAAGAAACAGACAATAAACAAAAACATTAATCCCACAATATGAATAAAATTTTGGTTCTACAAGAAAAGCCCGAAGTGACGATTCAACGTCATCGGGCTTGCCCTTAACGGCTCGTTTGACCTGTTGCCTATTTGTGGAAGGACAAAGGATGAAAGAAGTTTTCTTCGATCAAGCCTTCTGTTTTTCGCAGAAACTCTTTCACATGCGGTGCGTGCACATGAGCCTCGAAATCCTCGTAGGTTTCCCATTCCTCGATGAACACGAAGCGTCTCGGCTCAGTGCGATCACAGTACATTTCATACTGGATCATGCCCTTTTCCTGATGAACAGGCTCGATCAACGCTTCAAGCGCCGCCTTTACCGCATCCAGATGTTCAGGCTTGGCCAGCGTTACAGCTACGCAGTGCACTCTTTCCATCGTACGGACCTCATTTTTGTGGTTCTTCAAAATAGGCTGCGCAGGTATCAACCCGTCATTGCAACGTGCGCATCAACTCGGCAACATCCTCGACGTCTTCCAGTAACTGCACCATCTGCTGGACTTCTGCAATCCTGTGAGAGCTCAACGGACTCACCGCCACCGCTGCGCATTCGGCGAATTTCGAACAGAGATCGGCCCAGGTCATTGGGTTGTCCGCATTACCGGGAATATGGGTACCGGACCTTTCCCAGCGACGACCATCCGCTGCTACCACTTCGACACGCCCTAGTGGCAGTTCCAGCTTCCAGTCCAGTGACGCATCGGCGACCAAGGAAATTTTGTTGGCGGTGGCCAGGACCTTCGTATCACGCAGGCCCGACTCGGTGAAATCCAGCACACTCATGCCACGACGCACAGCTGCAACCGCGATGAGAAAAGGTAGGCTGAACTTCGCATCCGCCAACGTCGCCGGCGCCTTGCGTACGTCCAGCGGCTCGCACATGAGCGCGTGATAGTCGCCCACGAACAACCGGATTTCGGCGATATCGTCGGGCGCAAGATCGTTGTCCGAAACAATGTCGATAATTGCTTTCATATGACTGTGCGCGGTACCCACCGAGGGCCAGCGCTTGTACAAGGTGACGCTACCCTTGTAGTCGACACCGATATCCTCAAGGATTTTGTCTCGATCGTAACGGCCGTCGAAATAGGTGTTGAAAAACCCGTACCCGCCTTCAAAAAGACAATCGATACCAGGCACGCCTTTTTCCGCCATGAGCACTGCCAGCACTGCGCCTTTGGCCGAAAAGCCGGCATATAAGCCGCGCAGGTCGCTACCCGTACCACACACCATCTCCATGATGCCCGAACACTGCATACTGGCGATGCCCAGGGCGTTGGCGGTCTGCTTCGCATTGAAGCCCATGACGCGCCCGGCAGCCGCGGTGGCAGCAAACACCCCCATAACAGTGGACAGGTTCCAGTCTTTCTTCCAACCGACATTGCACCGCAGTCGCGCAAAGATGTCCTGCCCGGCAGCCACGGCGGCAATCATGTCCTTGCCAGTCACGCCCCCCTTACGTTCGGCCAAGGCAAACACCGCTGGAATGATCGAGCTCGCCGCGTGCTGCCCCCAAGGTGTTTGATCGTCGTAGTCCAGGCAGTGCGCCAGCGCCCCGTTGGCCAGGGCCGCCATCGTCGCTGGGACGCGCCCCCCAAAGCCCAGAATCGACGCCTGGGGGGTACCTGCAGACTCCTTGACCACCTCAATGACCCCCAATACCGCAGGCTCCATCCCGCTCGCGGCGAGCATTACCCCAAAGGTATCGAGAATGCTTTTCTTCGCGGCTTCGCGTGCGGCCTCAGGCAAGTCTTCGTAACGCAGCCCGGCCGCCAATGCAGAGAAGTGATGGACGATGTCGGCGCTTATGGCCACGTGTTTCGAATTGAATATCTGTTCTGACATGAAACGGTCTCCCGTCGATGCAATTAAAATCACGGCCCCGGAGGCTGATCACATTCCGGGGCCCCTTGCTTAGACGCGGACTGTCTTTTGCAGCACTGTCTTGCTGACCATGTAGGACTCGAGACTCCACGGGCCCCCTTCTCGACCGATCCCACTGTCCCTCATACCCCCGAACGGCGTATCGGGATCCGGCGCACCGAAATGGTTGATCGACAGAACCCCCAGGTCCAATTCGCGACTCAGCCGCTCGGCCTCCTCGAGAGTATTGGTGAAAGCGAACGCGGCTAAGCCCACGGAGAGGCTGTTGGAGATTTCGATCGCCTCATCAAGAGTCTTGAACGGGACGGCCACCGCCACCGGACCAAACGGCTCTTCGCGCATGATTTCGCAATCGAGTGGGGTATCGACCAGCAGCGTTGGCGCAAAAAAGTAGCCACGATCACCGACGCGATGACCACCCACGGCAGCCTTGCCACCGCGCTCGAGCGCGTCATCGACGAAATGCTGCATTGCCGCCAGCCGTCGCCCGCTGGTGACGGGGCCCATATCTGCCTTGAGATCTAGCCCATCAGCGACACGCACCTGCTGCGCCGCTGCAACGAACCCAGCGACAAATTCCTCGTAAAGACTTTCGTGAACCAGGAAACGTCCCGGCGCGGCGCACCACTGAGAATTGATACGGATCTTGCTTTTGAGCGCCATCTTGCCGATTTCGGTCGCATCAACCCCAGCACAGATAATCACCGGCGCATGACCACCAAGCTCCATCAGCACCGGTTTCATGGCGGCTCCCGCCAAGGCGCTGAGGCGTTTACCCACGCCGACCGAGCCAGTCAGCGTGACCATGCGAGTCACTGGAGAGTCAATCAGCGCCTGGGAAACCTCGGCGGGGTTACCGAACACCAGATTCAGGACCCCCTTGGGCAAGCCGGCCTGCTCGAAACATTGAACCATGGCGACAGCCGCCCCAGGCGTTTCTTCTGGTGCCTTCAGGATAATCGAGCAACCCGAACATAACGCGCCGCTGATTTTTCGACCTGGCGCGCTAAGCGGCACATTCCAAGGGGTGAAGGCAGCTACCGGCCCGATCGGTTGGCGTAGAATGAGCTTTTGCATCTGCGCTTCGCCCGGGACAATGGTTCCGTAAGCACGCAACGCCTGCGCCATGTCCCAATCAAAGAAGCTCGCCGAGCGTTCAACTTCGGCCCGAGCATCTGCGATCAACTTGCCATTCTCACGGGTAATGATCTGTGCGATTTCCTCGGCGCGCTCACGCACACCAGCGATGGCACGAGCAATAATAAGGTTGCGCTCCACCGGTGGCGTCGCTCGCCATACCTTGAATCCCCGCTCCGCAGCGACCAATACGCGCTTCAAATCTTCGGAGTTGGCGCCGGGTACCGTAGTGAGCACGGCTTCGGTGCTCGGATTGCGGACTTCGAAACATGATGGGCGATCAAAAATCCATTCACCATCGATGAACAAGCCAACGCGTGGATGCGTAGCGTCGGCGACGTGACTTTGAGTTTCTGTGGACATGAGGTTTTCCTCAGCAAGTGGCGACACGGTGTTCACCGACTCGCTCAATTAGTTTCGGCCAGGGAGCCGCTTGCGCGGCGCGCCAGCGCATCTTCACGAATCAGGTCGGCGGCCTTCACTCCGATCATGATGGACGGGGCATTGGTGTTGCCCGACGTGATAAATGGCATGATCGAAGCATCCACTACCCGCAGTCGCTCGATACCACGGACACGCAGTCGTTCGTCCACCACCGCCATGGCGTCGTTACCCATCTTGCAGGTGCCGCCCTGATGGTGGGCCGAGTTGCCGGTTTCGACTAGGTAGTTATAAATATCTTCATCCGTACGGACGTGGGGCCCCGGCAGTTCTTCGGCGACCACCCGGGATTTGATGGGCTCGCTGTTCATGATTTTGCGTATCCAGCGCACACCACTGATCACGGCATTGACGTCGTAATCACTGCTCAGAAAATTGGGTGTGTAATCGGCCGGGTCCGACGGGTTGGTCGAACGCAGCGTCACTGTTCCCGTGGTGCTGGGACGCAACTGATAGACCGACACCCCGAGCCCAGGATGCTTTTCAACGTCAACCGTGCCGTCGGGAAAGTACTGAAAGGTCATGGGCCTGAAGCTGATTTGGAGATCAGCATAGTCCTCGTCCGGGCTACTTTTAACGAACGCCGCTACCTGGGAAGAGCCGAGGGCAAGATAACCTTTGCGGGTCATCAGGTAACGAAAGCCTTCCCAGTATTTACGCAGACCGACAAGGTTGGCGTTGTACGAGCTGTCCGGGGTGCAACGCCAACCTGTGTGGATATAGAAGTGATCCTGCAGGTTCTGCCCCACCCCCGGGGACTCCAGGACCACAGGTATCGCGTGCTTTTCCAGTTCAGCCCGTGGGCCAACACCCGACAGCATGAGCATCTGCGGAGTCTTCAGTGAACCCGCTGACAAGATCACCTCACGCGCCGCATAGATCCTCTCCAAGCGACCGCCCTTCAAAACCTCTACGCCGACGGCGGTTCGTCCATCGAATAAAACGCGCTGCAGTTCGCATCCGGTTCGAACCGTCAGGTTCGGTCGTTCAATGACCGGCTCGATAAATGCCCGGTAAGTCGACATCCGCTGTCCGTCCTGGATGTTGTGCTGCATGAAACCCACGCCATCGTGCACAGCGCCGTTCATGTCCTCGGTCACCGGGATGCCGATACGGTTCGCGGCCTCTATAAAGTCGTAGCTACTCTTTTCCTTGACGATCGGATCGCTGATCCACAGCGGACCATTCGCTCCCCGGTATTGGTCGCCGCCCCGCTCGAAATGCTCCATTTTTTTGAAGTAGGGCAAAACATCTTCATAGCCCCAGCCTGGGTTGCCCAGGGCACGCCAGCCATCAAAATCTTTCTGATGCCCGCGAATGAATACCATGCCGTTGATGGAGCTGGACCCACCGAGCAATTTGCCCCGAGGCCAGTACATTTCGCGCCCTTGGAGCTTGTCCATCGGCGCGGTGCGAAAGTTCCAGTTCAACAGCTTGTTAAAATACAGCTTGCCCATTCCCGCGGGCGTGTTGACCCAAAAACGATCTGCCGCAGGACCCGCCTCGATGAGCAGGACGCTGTTCTGTGGGTCGTCAGACAAGCCGCGCGCAACCGGACAGCCGGAAGATCCAGCACCGACGACGATGTAATCATAAATCTGCATTGACCCTATTCCTCGCTCTTTCAAACCTGGCAGCAACGAACAGGCGATACCTGCCCGGGCTCAACCATGGGATGCCCTAACCGCAAACCGTTGTCATCAGCAGCCGATCTGGCTTCGTTGTTCAGGATCCAGCACGAGGAATGTCGACCTGCACTTGGTTAAGTGCCCCAAGTCGCTTGCGCGCTTGCTGGTCAGGGATCGTGCCATCATAGGTAGTGATAAAAAGGGTATGACCGTCATCCCCGCCCAGTTCGCAAGCAACGGCGCTACCTGGGAAATGCAGACGATGTGTAATTTCCCCTCCTTCCAAGACCCGCAAAACTTCCCCTGTATTGAACGAGCAAACCCAAACGCCGCCTTCTGCATCGGCGCACATACCGTCCGGCTCTCGTCCTGCGATGTCGGCAAATAGCCGGCGATTGGACAGAGATCCATCCAGCGCACGATCAAATGCCGTCAGCCGGCCGCGCCAGGTTTCTGCGACCACCAGCGTTCGCCCATGATTAAGAATTACCGCGCCATTGGGGAATTCGACGCCATCGCTACCGTGGCTGACGGTGCCATCCAGCTCGACGATATGGAGAGAGGTTTCGCGCTTCTCTTCGCCCATGAACAGGTCATAGCCAAAATTGCCGACATAGAGACAGCCATTGTCGGCCACCGCGAAATCATTCAAATCACCAGTGGCCCACTTCGAGAGGTCAGCGTGTACAAGCAACTCTCCATCCACCAGCTTCAATATCTGGCGAGCGACGGATGACACGATAAGAGGAGTTCCATCAGACAGGAATCCGAGGCTATTAGGCCGCGGTGGCAAATTGTCTTTCAGCACAACCCGGCGCCCGCTCACGTCGACTTGGTAGAGAATCGAGTCAAAGACGTCTGGCACCCACAGGCAACCGTCGTACCACCGAGGAGCCTCAAGGAAGACGAAATCATCAGCGAAGCGATGCGCCTTTAGCTCTTGCATGTTCTGCCTGCCCTTTCTTTTATTTTTAGATGAAAAACGGTAGAGCGAATGCGATCTGTGCAGACCACCGAGCGAAGCCCAATGAAAGTCACCTGCTGCCACAAACCCTATCGAACAATAAAAATTGTGTCAATAAATGGGATTAATTAATTTATAGACATCCAGAGCTGGCCTGTAAATCCTGCAAACAAGTGGGTTCTGCGCAGGTTATTGGCATCGTGGACGGCTCATTGTCATCGCCCTCAAAGGCCCGGCGAGACGCCTGAAGCCACACATCACTCGTGCTTCGGTGTGATCGTAAAACATGATTGGGTGGCCTGCTCCCAAGGCTTGGCACCCTAATCGTTGGGCATGACTGTAGGCCTCCCGACGCCAACCGCCCCTTACAAATAGCGAGCGCTCCAATGGCGCAGCGATTCGGCACGGCGCTGTGCCGCGCCAGACGGTAGACCCGAATCAGAAAATGACCAAATCAAAATCTGTTGCGCAATCCCACAATCAGGGATATGTTGATTTTGAGCAACGCAAAATTGACTCGAATGTGCCTAGCGAGAAACCCACCCTCCAACCGGTCGGGCAGGTATTCACGCAAGGCGCCTGCAGATCGGATGAATGTGTCGTGCGCATCACGGCGGTTCGCCCTCTGAGTTTCGTGATTGGAATACGTGCTTTACCAAGGCAAAACCAAGAAAGACCTGACGCAAAACACAAAAACAACAACGTTTCGACAAGTTTCAGGGAGCTATAAATGCCGAATAAGAATTTCAGCGTGCGCCAAAACCACGCTATCCGTGCGCTTTTCAAACACATGATCCCCGCCGTCCTGGCAGTGACTGCCACCGTCAGTAACGCTGCCGAGCTGACCTTCGGCTATGTTCCCGGCAACCTCGCCTATCCCTACAACGTAGCGACCGCTAAAGGCTTCGAAGCCGCAGCCAAAGCTGCCGGCGTCAAAGCCGTCATCATCGACCCGCGAGGCAGCGTCGAGAAGCAGGGCAATGCGCTCGACGACATGATCGCGCAGCGCGTCGATGCTATCGGTTTTCTGCCCCTGGATTCGGTGGTGGCGCAATCTTTCGTCGACAAGATCGTAGACCACGACATTCCCGTGGCTGCGGTTGCCGTGATGGTAGGTGACCCTCAGGAACGGGCGATCAACAAGCCCTACGAACAACTTGTTGCCTTGGTTACTACCGATGACATTCGCGCTGGCGAAGTGGCCGGCGAGCACGCAGCGACGCTGTTGCCTAAAGACCGTGTGGCAAAAATCGCAGTCGTCGAAGGCGTACCTGGCTACGCCGTAGTCAAGCAGCTGACCGAGGGCTTCAAGACGGGCCTGAAAAAGCTGGCGCGAAATATGAAATTGTCGCGTCTCAGCCCACCGACTGGACGCCTGAGCAGGGCGAGCGCGTTTGCCAGAACATGCTGACTGCCCATCCGGACCTCGACCTCATCTTTAGTCAGGCCGAAGACATGGCTATTGGTTGCGCACGCGCCTTGGCTGCCCAAGGTTCAGAAATCGCCCTGGTCGCAACAGGCGGCGGTTCCAAGACCGGGTCTGCCGGGATCGCGGCTGGCGAAATCAATGCATCGGTCTGTGTGCGTCCCAAGCTGCTCGGTGAACTTCTCTTCAAGTCTCTTTATGAGTCTGTGACCCATCCGGAAACACCGAAAGGCAAGTACGTGACCTACGACCTGCCATTGCTGACCAAAGACACGCTCAACGCCTGCCCCGACAAGTGGTAAGGCGCTTTATATAAGCCGATAACAAAGAACAAAAACGGATTATCGAGATGACTCATCAAGAAACGCTTCTCATGCGGCTCCAAGGGGTTGCGAAAGAATACCCAAACGGGACTGTCGCACTGCGCGGCGTCGATCTCGACATTGCGAGGGGCAAGGTTCACGGATTGCTTGGCGCCAACGGCGCTGGCAAGTCGACCCTGATAAAGATCCTGTCCGGCGCGAATGCTCCCACGAGCGGTGAAATTGTCTGGCGCGGCAAGCCAGTGACGTGGGCGAGTCCAAAGGTGGCCAACGACATGGGCGTAGCCACCATCCACCAACATATACCGCTCGTGCCCACTCTCTCCGTGATTGAAAACGTCTTTCTCGGAAAGAACGGCACGTGGCGCTATCCCAATTCGATGCGCGAGCGTTTTGATGAGCTCTGCCAGCGCGTCGGTTACAGACTGGATGCCGATAGCAAGGTGTGCGACCTCTCGATAGGTCAGCGTCAGATGGCAGCGATTTACCAAGCCTTTGCCACGGGTGCGGACTTGATTGTCATGGACGAGCCAACCGCCTCCCTGGCGACAGAGGAGCGGGAAATTGTCTATGACACTGTCCGTCGCCTGTCAAAAGTAGAAAACAAAGCGATTCTCTTCGTCTCGCACTTCCTGGACGAAGTCATAGCGCTGACAGACTGCGTCACGGTCCTGCGTGACGGGGTCGCAGCAATGCGAGCCAACACCTGTGATCTGGACGAAAATCTCTTGGCCGAAGCGATTGTCGGCAAACCCATTGCCAAACAAGCGCGTGCGACGGCTCAACGTAGCAGTTGCTCCGATCCATCCCGAACGGTGCTGGAACTGCAGAACGTCTCGTCCTCGGGCAAGTTACACCCGATATCGCTGAAACTCGCAGCAGGCGAGGTCATAGGCATAGCGGGCCTGCTGGGCTCAGGTCGAAGCGAACTGCTGCACGCAGCATTCGGCGCCGACCCGCATGCCTCAGGCAAGGTCATCCTCAATGGCCGGGAGATTGGGCGCAGCACCGGGGCTTCCGTGAAAGCAGGCATAGGCCTGGTGCCGGAAGATCGTATAAAGCAGGGCCTGGTACCGGATTTCGAGATCTGGCGTAACACCTCCCTGCCCGCCTTGAATTCCGTGTCGGCATTCAATTGCCTTCCCAACGAGCAACGTGAACTGAACCGTGGCTGGGATGCCATCCAACAACTCTCCATCAAGGCCAGTTCGCCTGACATTCTCGTCAGCGAACTCAGTGGCGGTAATGCCCAAAAGGTGACGATCGCGAAGTGGTTATTCAGCGACGTCAAGGTGCTTCTTTTGGACGAGCCAACCGCCGGCATCGATATCGGTGCAAAGACCGAGATCATCTTCCTGATCCGTCGGCTTGCCGCAGAAGGCAAAGCCATCATCGTCGTGTCGTCAGAGTTTGAAGAACTGCTCGCCGTCAGTGATCGCATCATCGTCATGCGCGATGGATGCTGCGTCGCGGAGCGCCCCGTCCATGAAACATCGGAACATGAACTGCTCCTGCTCGCTGGCGGTAAATGCGTTACTCCTGAAAGCAGAGGTCACTGAGCAATGGACAATCTAGCTATAGAGATAAAAACAATGAGTACAACAACTCAACCAAAAATCGAACCGGTGCGGCTCGCCAGTCAAAATGTAACACCGCCGCCGCCCGCGCCTGTCTATCGTCAGGTTGATTGGCGACGCCTCTTCAGCCTGCGTGAAATGGGTGTCTATTATGCATTGCTGTTATTGCTGGTTGGCCTGTCGTGCATCACGACTTACCTGGGGAAATCCAACTACCTCAGCGTTTTGAACATTACCAATATCGTCTATCAGTCCTCACTCATCGCCATTATGGCCGTGGCCATGACGGTCATATTGATCAGCGGTAATTTCGATTTGTCAGTGGCGTCGGTCGCGGCGCTTTCGGCCGCGATTCTTATCGGTTTCGCCGATCAGTTGGGTTTCTGGCCCGCCTGCGCCTTTTCAATGACGGTCGCCATTTGCGCCGGCTTGCTGAACGGGTCGATCGTGCAATTCGTGGGGATCAATGCTTTTATCGTGACCCTCGGCACCATGACTGCGCTACGCGGCGCGGTTTTGATTTTCACTGACGGCCAGTCTCTGTCTGTGCAAAAACCCGAAGTCATCGAAGCCATGAAAGCGTTCGAGTCGGGTCGCCTGGACGCTGGCGTGGTTGCAATCCTCCTGGGTGCGGTACTGCTGGGCATCAGTGCCCTGCAAGCGGTGCGGGCACGAAAAGCGTCGAGACCCTTGACACCAGCCATGCTCGGAATGGCTCTGGGCGGCCTATGCCTGCTGGCAATGAGCTGGGGTGCCGGAGGCAAAATCATGCTGCCGAAACCGGTCATCTACATGGCGATTTTCACCACCATCGTTTGGGTGACGCTGAGTTTCACCATGGTAGGCCGTCGCCTTTACGCCGTCGGCGGCAATGCCGAAGCCGCCCGCCTCTCCGGTATCAATGTTGTACGTTACAAGTTGGTTGCCTTCGTGTTGTGCAGCGCCGCGGCAGGCTTTGCCGGGATCCTTTTTGCGAGCCGCCTGCGCTCCATCAATCCCGCAGCCCTGAGTGGTGCTGAATTGGCTGTTATCGCGGCGGCAATTCTGGGCGGCACTTCGCTGTTTGGCGGCGCCGGCAGTGTGATTAAAACCCTGGCTGGGGCACTGCTGCTTTACTCGCTCACCAACGGCTTCAACATCTTGAACCTGGGGGCGAACTATCAGGGGTTGATCGAGGGCATCGTGCTCATTGGTGCTGCCGCGCTATACACCGTTGGCAACAGCCGAAGCAAAGCCAAATCCAAGTGACCCTATGACCGAGACCGGTGCCCCACCGCTGTAACAGAAGGCGAGGCACTGGCCCCATCTCTGCTCGAACCCTTCAGTAAAAACAAATCAAGAGGACAGCACCATGACCCCATCTACCGCAGGGACCTATACCGGCAAAGTTGCATTTGTTACCGGCGCCGGTAGCGGCATCGGCCGCGCCACGGCCATCGCATTCGCCAAAGCCGGTGCCAGCGTTACGGCTGTAGACATTTCAGAAAAAGGTCTACAAGAAACCGCCGCACTCATCGAAGCGTTTGGTGGTCGGGTCCTCACCATCCCCTGCGATGTGACGAGCAGCAAGGGTATCAAAGCGGCTCTGGATAAAACCGTTGCGACTTTTGGAGGGCTCGACTGCGCTTTCAATAACGCCGGCATCGAGCAGCCCGTGAACAAGCTCAAAGATATCGACGAAGACCTCTGGGACCGCGTGCTCGCGGTCAACCTGAAGAGCGTCTATCTGTGCATGAAGCACCAGATTGACATCATGCTGACGAATGGAGGCGGTGCGATCGTTAACACCTCCTCTGGGGCCGGAGTATTGGCGATCCAAGGGCAATCGGCTTACTGCGCTTCAAAGTATGGCGTCACCGCCATCAGTAAATGCGCAGCTCTGGAACATGCCTCCCAAGGTATTCGAGTGAATGCCCTGTGCCCTGGAATTATCGATACCGACATGATTTCTCGCTTCACCGGTGATACCGAACAAGGCCGCGCTCGCGTGATTGCACAGGAACCGATTGGTCGCATGGGTCGGCCCGAGGAAATTGCCAATACCGTCTTGTGGCTCTGCTCCGAACAGGCAGGTTTCGTCACCGGCCATGCCATGGTCATTGACGGTGGTCAGACTGCGGGAATCTGAGCCCACACACCGTCCCGTTGAGATTTCGCTGCCGGGCCTCATGCTCGGCAGCGACGCCATTCATGGCCCATCGTCACGTTCGCCAGAACCCAAATGGCGCCCGCCCCGAACCGATCCTGGTCCCCGCCCCGTTTCGTCCGAAACCGAAACCGAAACCGAAACCGAAACCGCCGCATATATCTCTGAGCTTATCAACGCGTCCCAGCGGTTTTTGCCGATATAGAACTCGTCGATGCCACGGGCTGACTTCGCATTTGCGTTTTGTCTGAAGAGGGACGCGAGTGGAGACTTGAGCGAGGAGCATATAAATCAAACTGCGGATAAGCCAAGGGCGGATCGATGATCCGCCCTTGGCTTCCGGCTGCAGTTTTACCAGTAGTGAAATCAGCGATTGATCAGTTCAAGTACCGCGTCGGTGATCTGCCGAGTAGTGGCTTTACCACCGAGATCAGGTGTATGCAGGCCGCTTTCAGTCACCGCTTCGATGGCCGACATCAAGCGGTTTGCGGCGTCCACTTCACCCAGATGTTCGAGCATCATCGCTGCCGTCCAGAACGTTGCAATCGGGTTGGCCACGCCTTTGCCAGTGATGTCGAAGGCAGAGCCATGGATCGGCTCGAACATCGATGGAAACTTGCGTGAAGGATTAAGGTTAGCCGTCGGAGCGATGCCCAGGCTACCGGACAACGCCGCAGCCAGATCGGACAGGATGTCGGCGTGCAGATTGGTCGCCACGATGACGTCCAAGGTCGAAGGTTTGAGAACCATGCGAGTCGTCACCGCATCGACCAACTCTTTGTCGATTTTTACGTCCGGAAAATCCTTGGCCACTTCGTAAAAAATCTCGTCCCACAACACCATACCGTGGCGTTGGGCATTCGACTTGGTGACCATCGTCAGGTGCTTGCGTGGACGGCTCTGGGCCAACTGAAAAGCAAAGCGATGGATACGCTCAACACCGGCCCGCGTGAAGACAGACACTTCAGTCGCCACTTCTTCTGGCAGACCACGGTGGACACGACCGCCATTGCCGGAGTACTCGCCTTCGGAATTTTCCCGGACCACCACCCAATCAATTTGGTCGCCGTTGATCAGCGGGCTTTTTACCCCTGGCAACACACGGGCTGGACGCACATTGGCGTATTGGTCAAAGCCCTGGCAAATCGGCAGGCGCAGGCCCCAGAGAGAAATGTGGTCAGGCACATTAAGCGCACCGACAGCGCCAAAGAAGATGGCGTCGAATGTTTTCAGTTCCTCAAGGCCGTTCTCAGGGATGTAGTAACCGTTTTTCAGGTAATTGTCCGAATTCCAATCGAAGTGTTTGAACTGCAAATCGAAACCGGATTTTTTTGACAGTGCCTCGAGCACCTCGACGCCCGCTGCAATGACTTCAACACCAATGCCATCACCGGGAACTGCAGCAATTTTGTACGCGCTCATTTTCATCTCCGCTCTTGTTTTGGCTCTTGCAACCCGCCATACCGGACTGGCCAGGCGGGGTCGTGAGCCAATTATATGGAGCGCAAAAAGAAGCAGAGTCGACTCAAAATCACTACATACATAACCTTGAGTTACGAATCAGAATCTTAACTGGGTTCCGGTAGGTGCAAGTGATGCTCCCAATCCTGGAAGTGTCTTGAACAACCTCCCGAAATGCCCAACGCGATAATCACAGGAATAACTCAGTCGGCGCTCAGTCGTAGCATCCAGAGAAGGAAGCCTGGGTTAGCGTTCGCCTTCTCACACGAACGAACCGCAGTGTTTCCATCACAGAGACTGGGAACGTCTGCTTCAATCTGTAGAACCCCGACAGAGGGAAATCGAAGCCGAACTGATTGCTGAATATGCGTCCTTTACGCAGCTGAATTATTCGCCAGCATTCATAGGTGCTTTCGGATTTCAGATCATTACAGATCATCCTTAGCACCCTATCATTCCACCTCAAACAATTCGCGATGAGGCAGTGACCCATCGCCCGCCGGGTCAATCCCTGGCGTTCTCAATTTCCTTGCATTCATTCGTCCATTTGCGCAGTGCCCCAAACGTTTGGGGGCGTTGTGTATTGGCTATTTCATGGGAACAACGATGACTACCTCAACTTTTACTTCGGCCCAGGCCGATAGCCGGATCTGGAGCGCCGTGGGGTCTTTGACACTCTGCGTCGCTCTGTTGATCGCGGCAGAGTTCATGCCCGTGAGTCTGCTGACTCCAATCGCCAACGACCTTCATACTTCTCAAGGGATGGCTGGACAGGCGATTTCCATTTCCGGTTTCTTTGCGGTGGTGGCAAGCCTCTGCATCGCCTCTATCGCCGGACGCTTCGATAGACGTCATGTCCTGATTTCAATGACCGTGCTGATGCTTGTTTCGCTGGTAGTCATCGCTCTGGCGCCTGGCTTCACTTGGTTGATGATTGCCCGAGCCTTCTTGGGGGTCGCCATCGGCGGCTTCTGGGCTTTATCCACTGCCACTGTCCTGCGAATAGTCCCCGAGGATTCGGTGCCTAAAGCCTTAGGCATGATTTACATGGGGCATTCGGTGGCCGCTGCATTTGCCGCGCCGATTGGGGCTTACGTGGGAGGCCATTTGGGATGGCGCTTCGTGTTCGCTGCGCTGGTGCCGATTGTCATCATTAACGTGAGCTGGCAATACAAAAGCTTGCCCAAGATGCAGCCAGAAAAAACCATTCCCCTTTCCAGGCTGTTCGGCGTACTGAAACGCAGAAATGTAATGTTCGGTCTGCTGGCCGCCATGCTGACTTTCGGTGGTACGTTTACCGCCTTCACCTACTTGCGCCCATTTCTGGAACAAGTCACTGGCGTTGACTCGACCCAACTGTCGGTTTTGCTCTTAAGCCTGGGTATCGCCGGTTTCGGAGGTACATACCTCGTCAGTCGGCTGCTGGAAAAACAGTTTCTCTTTCAACTGTTGCGCTGGTTGCCAGTGGCCCTGGCTGTCATGACGGTAGCTTTGGCCGAGCTCGGATACATCTTCGCTGCCGCCGCCATCATGATGTTTGGCTGGGGGATGCTGTACTCAGCCATCCCGGTATGCTGGTCGACCTGGCTGGCCAAAGAAGTGAGCGATGAGCCAGAAACCGGCGGTGGGTTGATGGTTGCAGCTATTCAGATGGCGATCATGATCGGCGGCGCGTTCGGCGGGAGCCTATTGGATCATGTGTCGGTGGCTGCCCCTCTAATCGGCGGCAGCGCACTGCTCATCCTGGCAGCACTGGTGGTTGGAAACGGTGAGCGGCTCACCCAGTCCTCGCCGGCTTGATAGGCCCGATCGATGCAAGCGGCTGCCAAGAGCATCCGCTAGCCCAATAAAATGGTTCCATCGTCTTTAAGGACGCTCAGCAACATTTGTGCGGCCGGCGATAAATAGGCGCCCGCGCGGACGAACACGACGATAGTACGTTTCATCGTGGTTTCCTTCAGTCTCACCTCACGAAGGTGCGTGACCCCCTTGACGTCTTCGAGGGTCTCCCTGGCTAGAAAGCTCAGCAGGTTGGTTTCGCCAATCAGGCGTGGTAACAAAGAGATTGAGGTGGTTTCGATCTGTACCTGAGGTAAAGGCAGATCCCTGGACTGGAACGCATTGTCTATCCAGCGCCGCGCCGGCACAGTGGAGGCCGGCAACACCCATTGGTACTGACACAAATCGCGTAACTCATAGCCGGCGCTGAATAATGGATGATGACGGCTGGCGACCACCACCGCCTCGTCGTCAAACAAGGCATGAAACTGCAATAGCGGATCCGCTTCGTATTGTGGGCAAATCACCATATCCAGCCTCCCGGAGAACAGTGATTCGCGCAGTAAATCGTCTTGGCCGATCACCAAGTTCAAGGTGATCTGCGGCGCACGCGAAAGCAGTGTCGCGGTCAGGTGTGGGAGCAGGTGATCAGCCATGGAGGCAGCGCAGCCCAAGCGAATGTTTCCCATCACACCGTTTGCAAAATCACGTATTTCTCGCTGGGTTTCGGCAACGCTCTGCTGCAGCTGTTTGCCACGCACTTTTAGCAACTCTCCCACTGGGGTGAGCTTAATCCGCCGCCCATCGCGCTCGAACAGCCGGGTCCCTAGAGACTCCTCAAGCCGCTGGATGCTTTTAGACAGCGCAGGCTGACTGCGGTTGAGCTTTTGCGCAGCCCGGCCCAGGTGCCCCAACTCGGCGATGATTTCAAAATAGGCAAGATCACGCAGATCCATATCCATCAACCAAAGTTATCAATCAATCGATATTAGAAAATAGACTTTATCAAACCAGGTATCAATAATTATCAGCACATCGATAGCGATGCCACGCCCCCGCGGCGACCAGCGTTTTGGAGTACGACTCTTGTCTTCTTCTGCCAGATTTTCCCTGCATATCTACCCCGCGCCGCTTCAATGGTTGGCGCTTGCACTGTTGGCTGGAGCGGGCGGTCAGTTGCTGAGGTTTCTAGAGGTGCCCGCAGGCCAATTCCTGGGGCCTATGCTGGTTGCCATCATGTTCGGCGTATGCGGTGCGAGCATTCGACTGCACCGCTACGCCTTCAAGCTTGGCCAGGGCTGCATCGGCATTCTTGTCGCTCATTCGATGACACTCGCCGTACTCGTTTCGATAGCACAGTCCTGGCCAATGATGCTGTTTGCGACCGTGGTGACGGTCAGCCTTAGCGCGCTGGTGGGGCTTGCGTTGGTGTGGATGGGCATCCCGGCCAGTACCGCAGCTTGGGGTACATCGCCAGGCGCAGCTTCTGCCATAGTCTTGATGGCTGACGAATACGGTGCCGATTCCCGAGTAGTCGCCACTATGCAATATGTGCGCGTGGTGTGCGTGGTAATGATCGGTGCGTTGGTGAGCAACTTGCTGGAAGCACCGGTCGGAGGAAGCGAGGTGCATGCTGCAGACGTCGCGTTGCAAAGCTTCGGCCTGCTGCATCTGGGCCTCACAATCGTCACTCTACTAATCGGTGTGGCGTTGGGAAATCGATTGCCGGCCGGTGCGCTGCTGATGCCGCTAATGTTGGGCGGAGCGTTACAGATCAGTGGCCTGTTGCATATCACCCTGCCCAGTTGGTTACTCGCTATCGCCTACGGCGCTATTGGTTGCTACGTTGGCTTGCGCTTTGATCGAATGACCGTCAAATACGTCTGGCGGCGATTGCCGGCAATGATACTGGGAGCGCTCCTGATGATCGCTTTGTGCGCATTGTCCGCATGGCTGTTGGCAGCAGTGTTGAACAAGGACTTCCTCTCGATTTACCTGGCCACGAGCCCAGGAGGGCTCGATACGATGGCAATCATCGCGGTGGACACGCACTCCGATGTAGGACTGGTATTGGCCATGCAGACCCTACGACTGTTTGCGGTCATCCTGACGGGAGCTTTTGTGGCGCGACTGATTATTCGCTTGGGCAGTTACCGTCGGATAACGTTATAGGCTTGAGCCTCACCGCAACGATCTCCAGCGCAGAAGCCAGCGTCCGCGGCTCTGCTCCTCCCCTTCCCTTCTCCAAGAGGCGGCAGCGTATGGCTGCCGCACATCTAGCACTCTTGCGCATCATTGAAAAATCCGTTTCGGCCAGGTGTCAGCCACTGCATGCCAGGCTGCGCTCTGCGCTGACAACGCATCTCCAACGAATGAGCGCCTTGGGTTAGACGCGCCACGACGAGCTCACTGTGGTCCAGCTCATGAATTCATACTTCAATTTCATCAAATAAATCCCACAATAAGATTTTTTCAAAAAAATAAATGCACAAGCATTAGCTTTTAGGCATCAGCCAGATATTTTACATATTATAAAATATATAACTAATTCAATAATTTAAGAGATTTATTTGTCTATATGGTCAGTAAAAACATCAGACTCTTCGCTAAAAACGGAAACCAGACAAAAAACAGCCTGTTGACTAAAAATCCCACCATGTGCATATTTGCCACAACGACGCAAGCGAATGGCAGGTGACAGCCTGATGTCGAGCAAAGCAAGCATTGCTGCTTGGGCGCATGCCCAATGCTGACTGATCAATTCCGTTCTTGACCGACCATCAAGGGCCCATGAGCGCGAATCCGGCAGAACTCGGCTGTAGGACGCCGACCTGAGAATTTTCGATAACGCTAGCCAGCACAGCGTGAAAGTTCATAGGTATTTATAACGAAGTCACGAATGAATCTTCTCCATAACAATCAGAATCGGAGAGTCGCTCCATGGCCAAGGTAAATATGAGCACACGTTCTCTTGCCCCCTATGAGCTGTTGCGCCCAGCCCCATCAGAGCCACTTCTAAAATCTTCTGCCTGTCTTCCCAAGCCCGCTTAGCTAAGCGTTTCGCCCCCCAAATATCCAATTAATAACCCTAGAGGTCGCTATCGCCGAAAAACACTAGACGCGTCGTACCACTCAATGCCATTGCACAACACCCTTAGGCCGATACTCAGTATTCGGTCGACAGCGGGGTGCGCTCAATTATCTGACCAACAAAAACAAAAGCAGAGATCAAGATGATTACCCACTCGAACCGCATTACCCGGAACAAGATATCAATGGCACTGCTGCTGCTTTGCGGAGCGACCAGCAGTCAGGCGCAAGAAGCCTTCAATCCCGAGTCCCCCTGGATGTTGGGAGACTGGGGCGGCCTACGCTCAGAATTACTGGAAAAGGGTTATACCTTTAACGTGCTCTACACGGGCGACGCCGCGACGAATCTGGCCGGTGGCTACGACTCGCACACCACGGCGCGGTATACCGACCAACTTGCACTGATGAGCAATTTTGACCTTGAGAAAATACTCGGTTGGGAAGGCGCTGATTTTCAATTCACGATATCGGATCGTAACGGGCGCAATCTCACCAATGATGTCATCACCGATCCTCGGGTAGGCGGCATCAGTCAGGTTCAAGAGGTATACGGACGCGGCCAGACCTGGCGCCTCACGCAACTCTGGTATCGTCAGAAATTCTTTGACGGCGGGCTGGATATCAAACTGGGCCGCATGAACTTTGGCGAGGACTTCGGCAGCTTTCCCTGCAAGTTCCAGAACTTGGCGTTCTGCGGCGCGCAGCCGGGTAACTGGGCCGGCGATATCATTTACAACTGGCCAATCACTCAATGGGCGGGCCGGGTCAAGGTTGCATTGAGCGATAACACTTATGCGCAAATTGGTGCATACGAGCAAAACCCGTCCTATCTGGAAATAGGCAACGGTTTCAAACTCAACAGTAGCGGCAACGAAGGAGCCCTGATACCCATCGAGCTGGTCCATACCACGTCGCTGGGGGCCGGGCGGCTGCCAGGGGAATACCGCGTGGGGGCCTATTACAGCAGCCGTAACGCAAACGACGTCAACACTGAAGAAAATGGCGCGCCCAAATCCCGCGATAGCAAACACGGCGCATGGATTGCTGCGCAACAGCAAGTCTGGAAAGACCCAGACTTCGCCGCTCGCGGGGTGTCGGTGTTTGCCTATGCCACAGTGCATGACAAAGCCGCCAGTATGATTGATCGCTCTGTGCAAGCAGGCGTCTTCTATACCGCGCCGTTCAAATCCCGTCCAAATGACGAGATCGGCGTCGCCATCTCCAATATCCATGTAAATGAACGTTACAAGGATAACCAGCAACAAATGAACGACCTGGCGGGCGTCAGCGACTATGACGATCCTCGCTACACGCCGACGCAAGGTTCGGAAACCAACATGGAAATCTACTACGGGTTCGGCGTCACCAAATGGCTGACCGTGCGCCCCAACATCCAGTTTGTTGGTAACCCCGGCGGTGTCAGTGAAGTCAAGGACGCGTGGGTCGCAGGTTTGAAGTTTGAGACCAGCTTGTAATCCAAATCTGAACCCAGATGAAAGAGTTAAACCAGCACAACGCGCTGGTTTAACTCTCGATTAGGCAGCCGACGATAATTAGAAATTCTTCAACAGGCCCACCAGCCATACAAACCAATAAGCCTAGTGATGCGATGAGGAAAATAGAAGTGGATAAAGAAGCAGCCGTTGAATCGTTGACTGACGTCATGGCCAAGTTTACTGCCTATATTGGTAAGCGCTTGCCGACCGACGTAAAAAAGAAGACCGCCCAACTGCGCGCAGCGGAAACCAATCCGCTGGCCATCGCCGTCTACGACTCCATGGCGGAAAACCAGGACTATGCTGACAAGCTCGACAGACCGAGCTGCCAGGACACCGGCGTGATTCAGTACTTCATCGCAGCAGGTGCTAAGTTCCCGCTATTGGGGGAACTTGAAAACATTCTGGAAAATGCAACTCTGGAAGCAACCATCAAAGGCCCGCTACGTCATAACGCCGTAGAGACCTTCGTCGAAAAGAACACAGGGACCAACACGGGCTCCAAAATTCCGTGGCTTGACTGGGAGATTATCCCGGACGCCGATTACGCAATGATCGATGTTTACATGGCTGGCGGCGGTTGCACACTACCGGGCTCCGCTAAGGTTTTGATGCCTGGTCAAGGCTACGAGGGCGTAACGGAATTTGTTTTCGACGTCATTACCTCCCGCGGCGTGAACGCTTGTCCGCCGTTGCTGGTGGGCGTCGGCGTGTCCACCTCCGTAGAGACAGCCGCCCGTTTATCCAAGCGGGCCATCCTGCGACCAGTCGACTCCAGCCATCCCAACGAAAATGCAGCCTTGATGGAACGGCTTCTTGAGGAAGGCCTCAATGAGGTCGGCATCGGCCCACAGGGCCTGACCGGCAACAGCAGTGTGATGGGTGTGAACATCGAGTCTTCAGCGCGCCATCCATCGACCATCGGCGTTGCCGTCTCCACCGGTTGCTGGGCACATCGCCGCGGCAAAATCCGCATCAATGCCGACCTGTCCTACGACATCCTCTCCCATGAAGGAGTAGTCCTGTGATTAAAGTCCTCAACACACCTATCAAGGACGAAGATCTCGCAGAGCTCAATGTCGGCGACGTGGTTTACCTGACTGGGCAATTGGTCACCTGCCGCGACGTGGCTCACCGACGCCTCATCGAGCTCAAACGTGAACTACCGGTAGATTTGCGCGGCGGGGCAATCTTCCATGCGGGCCCCATTGTGCGTAAAAAAGATGATGGCAGCTTTGAGATGGTGTCCATTGGCCCAACTACCAGCATGCGAATGGAGAAATTCGAAAAGCAGTTCATCGAGGAAACCGGCGTCAAGATGATTATTGGCAAAGGTGGCATGGGGCCCGAAACCACCGCAGGCTGCCTGGAGAACAAGGCCGTACATGCCGTATTCCCTGGCGGTTGTGCGGTCCTTGCGGCCACCAAGGTGGAGGAGATCGAACGCGCTGAATGGCAGGATCTTGGAATGCCGGAAACCCTTTGGGTTAACCGGGTCCGGGAGTTCGGTCCGCTGATCATCTCCATCGACACCAAAGGCAATAACCTTTTCGAACAAAACAAAGCGCGATTTAACGAACGCAAAGGTGCAATCATCGATAAAATCAACGCTCAGGTTCGCTTCATCAAGTGACCTGGTAGATCGGCCGCGACCTGGCAACGTGGCGGCCGTTCTTTATCAGAAAACACTTTGGAATCAAGCATGAACAATGCTCAAGACTTGGCTTTTTTTCACTTGCTAGCCAAACAAGGCAGCCTTGTCGCAACCGCCAGAGAGCTTGGCGTTACCCCTCCCGCAATTAGTAAAAGACTTTCCGCGCTGGAGAAAAGGTTAGGGGTGAGGCTGGTTAATCGAACTACCCGCTCGATGAGCCTTACCGCAGAAGGTGAACTGTATTACACCCACATCGCCCGCATCCTGACCCAGATCGACGAGGTAGAACAGCTCGTCAGCAGCCGTCGCGCTACGCCCAAGGGCCTGATACGGGTGAATGCATCGCTCGGTTTCGGCCGTCGCCACATCGGACCCGCCTTGGCCGCCTTCTACGCCCTGTACCCGGAAGTGGAGATTCAGCTAGAGATCAGCGACCATCCTTTGGACCTAGCTACCCACGGCTTCGATTTGGGCATTCGCTTCGGTACGTTGCCAGACGCTGCCTTCCACGCGCGTAAAATCGCCTCCAACCGCCGCCTGCTTTGCGCCTCCCCTATCTATCTCGAAAAGTACGGAACGCCGCAAAAACTGACGGACCTGCAACACCACAACTGCATCTTTATTCGTCAGAATGAATCGCCCTACGGCGTATGGAAATTCGCTAACGGCGAACGCACGGAAAATATAAAGGTACACGGCGCCCTGTGCTGCAATGACGGCGAGGTTGCCTTGAACTGGGCCCTGGAAGGTTATGGGTTATTGCTCAGAGCGGAATGGGATATAGCTCGTTATGTGCGTAGCGGACGACTGCGCCTCGTACTGGAAAACCATATGCCCACCCACGCGGACGTCTATGCAGTCTATCCACAGCAACTGCAACTCTCGGCACGAGTCCGGCACCTGATCGACTTCTTGATTGAACGCTTCAAACAGATCGACCACATCGACGATCGGGAATAGCCCTGCCGCCTCGCCACGACCATCTCAGCGCATAGCAAGGCCTGCGCGCTGTAAGCTCTGCGAACAATGCACCAGAATGTTATTGTTCATGCGCACTCACGAAGATCATTCAAGCCATGCAAGACGACATCCTTAAGCAATCCTTTGGTGGATTGATGGCCTTTATTGCCGTCGCCCGCGAAAAGAGTTTTACTCGAGCAGCGGCGCATCTTGGCCTGTCTCAATCGGCGGTCAGCCATGCCGTCAGCTCACTGGAGCGAAATCTGGGCACGCGCTTGCTTGCGCGCAACTCCCGCTCAGTCTCGCCAACGGAAGCCGGTGAAAGGCTACTGGCAACGGTCGGTCCCCGTTTCGAAGAGATAGACGCTGAATTACTGGCATTGTCAGAACTGGGCGAGAGCCCAACCGGGACCGTACGCATCACCGCATCGGATCACGCCATCCGATCGATCATCTCGCCAAAGCTAAAGAAATTCCTACCGAAATACCCTGGGATAAAAGTCGAGCTGTTCGCAGACAATGGACTCATCGACATCGCTGCGGATCGTTTCGATGCCGGCGTTCGATTGGGTGAAGCGGTGGCCCAAGACATGATCGCCGTACGCATCGGTCCCGACATGCGATTTACCGCAGTAGCGACCAGGCGCTACTTCGCCAGTCGACCAAAACCAGAGACACCCGAAGACCTGATGCAGCACAATTGCATCAATCTGCGTCTTCCCACCCATGGTGGATTGTGGCCTTGGGAGTTCGGGGAGGATGGTCGACAGCTTAACATTCGGGTTGACGGTCAGCTGATTTACAACAGCATTTATGATTGCCTTGACGCAGCCATTGCCGGTTTGGGTATCGCCTATGTACCTGAAGACATCGCCGAGCCCTACGTCAAGGCCGGCCACCTGATTCCGGTACTGAAGGACTGGTGCCCCCTGTGGACAGGACTTCATCTCTATTACCCAAGCCGTAGGCAACCCTCAGGGGCTATGACCTTATTGATCGCCGCCTTGCGACACGAGTCATGACGGATAAAAAAAGGCCCTGCACAGCGTGCAGGGCCTGAAAGAGCCATGAAGACTCAAGGGATGAACGTTCCACCAAGGGCAAGTCAAGCGATGCGCACTACGACCTACGTTCAGACTTGAAGCCACAACATCCTGTACAAACCGGGCAGTTGCGGCTTCAAAGATGGGTTACTTCAGGTTGGTCCGGAAGAAAGAAGTCAGCTTGTCGAACGGAATGAGATTCACCCGATCATACAAGTCCACGTGGCCTGCGCCTGGCACGATGACCAATTCCTTAGGCTCACCCGCCAGCTTGAAAGCCTCTTGGCTGAATTCCAGCGAGTGTGCTTCAGAACCTGCGATGAACAGCATAGGACGAGGCGAAATCGACGCAATATCGTTGAACGGATAGAAGTTCATGAACTTCACGTTGCTGGTCAGCGTTGGATGCGTCGTCACGTCAGGCGACGACCCGGCTGGGGTGAACTCACCGCGTGGGGTGCGATAGAAATCGTAGAACTCACGCTGGATCGGATGGGTGTTAGCGTCCAGTTTGTGTACCGTCCCGCTGGTGTACTTGGTCTCACCACCAGTGAACTCTGCATAACGCTGTTCAGCCGCCTCTGCGATGATCTGCTTGCGCTGTTCAAGGGTCTGCGAATGCTTGAGGGCATCGCGATTGGCCGCTCCCATGTCATACATGCTGACGGTTGCAATCGCCCTCATCCGTGGGTCGATTTTTGCTGCACTGATGACGAAGCTGCCGCTGCCACAGATGCCCAGTACACCGATACGGTTACGATCAATGAACGATTGGGTGCCCAGATAATCGACCGCCGCGCTGAACGCCTCGGAGTAAATATCCGGCGCCACGGCATTACGGGGTTGCCCCTCGCTTTCGCCCCAGAATGATTGGTCTATCGCAAGGGTTACAAAGCCTTGTTCAGCGAGCTTCTGGGCGTAAAGGTTTGAGCTTTGCTCTTTGACCGCACCCATCGGGTGGCCAATGATAATCGCAGGGCTTTTGTTGGCCTTATTCAAATTCTTCGGCACATACAGATTCCCAACGACTTTCATGCGGTACTGATTATTGAAGGATACCTTCTGCTCAGTCACCTTATCACTCTTGAAAAAGTTGTTCGCGCCGTTGGACATATCGGCTGCCATTGCAGTAAACGAACTCGCCAGCAGGGCCAGCGTTAAAAATAATTTCTTCATGGTGTTGTTCCTAATTAAGAACCGATGTGTGGACATCCAGAACGACCGCGGCCTGACCCAGGCTCGATGAACGCCAGTAGAGTCCAATCCAGTTGGCCAGCTACGCTGAACGAGGCATTCGGCTTTTATGCCGGGCACTTCCCTTCATGGCATTACGTCTAAGCCCACAAAGGATCAATTCGTCGACGTCAATGTATTCGAGGCGCTGCCCGAAAAACACCACATCCAATTGAATGGAACCATGCATAAAAGTAATTAATAGAGATCGAATCGCCTGAGACCGAGGACTGGTGCACTGACGATTTTATTAGCGGCAGCTCAGGGACCGCCCACGGAGTCCGGGAGGCTCATCGACCTGCCCTTCAATCAATAACAAAAAAGATACCGGCGACCCACTGCGCCAAGCATCAATGTAACAGAATAATGCAAACCTAGTTGTCGACTTTTCCATCCCAGTTTCAAACTAGACCGCGTGGAACCGCAGATGCCTGGAGGGCTTCATTGCAAGTGCCCGTACTGCTCATCAGTAACCGGTTCCAGCCACTCGACATTTTTCCCGTCCTGTACCTCTTGAATTGCCAAATGCGTCAAGCCGGTGGAGTTCGTGGCCCCATGCCAATGCTTTACACCCGGAGGTGTCCAAATCACATCGCCAGGCCTGATGACGATTTTCTCCCCCCTTCTTGCTGGATCCATCCAACGCCGGCCGTGACAATCAGATTCTGGCCCGCAGGATGAGTGTGCCAAGCTGATCGGGCCCCTGGTTGAAAGGTTACAGCACCTGCCGTAACCCTTGATGGCGGTCGCGCTGCAAATAATGGATCAACCCTGACGGTGCCGACGAAATTGCTGGAGGAGCCCAGGACAGAAGGTTGCTCCCCGTTTCTGGCAATTTGCATCGTGTTCTCAGGCTCATCGGCAGCGTGCAACGAACTTGAAATCATTAAGGTTGCGCTAAGCACTGACACGGCAAACGTTATTCTCATCGATAAGCTCCTGCTTGAAATGGGTACTCAAAAAAAGAAGGGACGGTACTGCCGATCATCCTCCAGAGGGGCGTATAACGTCCTGGATCCTCATCAATGCCGGCGCCAACCCCCGCACGATTTCGTTGGCCTTGGCCGTGGGCACCAGCTCCTTCGAACGTCGGATAAACAAGGGGTCTTTAAAGTGGACGCGCAGTTTCGCCAGCGTATTGCTCACCGCTGGCTGCTTTACGTTCAGTCGTTCGGCTGCCCGCGTCACGCCTCGCTCGCGATAGACCACCAAGAGAATGAACAAGGCATTGAGATCGATCGCCGTAAATAGCGCTTCATCAAGCTTCATCGTGCGGTCCCCTTCCGATTTGGGGCGTGAAACTGGCAAACGTCAGGTTGGAACATGACGTTACCAAATGATTGACCAACGCCGTCATCGACTCACTCTCAAAGTGCTCAGTCATCATCGATGCCGCGCTCCAGTAGCCACTGAAGACCCACAAACCAGGATCGCGGGAGCTGCGAATCACGCTATAGCCCAGGCATCCGTGTACTTTTTCAAAAGTCTCCGCGTACGCCTTTAAACGCTGTTCAAAGTGTTGGTCAACCTCTTCGATCACTCGAATCTCCAAGGTATTAACTGCGGCGATATTCATATCCGGCCCTGCTTTGCTTGGGTAATAAAATTAAATTACGACTGCGTGCAATGCCTGTGGTGCGCGCGTTCAAGTCTCGCATCCAACGAAAGCATTTCTGCTGCAGCAGCGAGACAAACCTAGCCCCGGCATCGACCGCTGGCTATACGGCACCTTGTTGATACGCTCATGAACTTTTCTCAACAGTGCTCGTGCTTGAACTGCGCCACCACGAGTCCCGTTGAACGACGGTAGCTAAGCCATGAGCGGCACGTCCTGCAAAGACAGATGTCGCCGAATCAAGAAGGCACCTATGAAAACAACGAGTTAAGAGCTATCGCGATAAACAGAATGGCATCACTTGAACATCGTCGGGTCGCGATCCGGTGAATGCCGACTGAGCATTTGGCAGCCATGAAACGCGGTCGAGAGGAATGCATCTACGCCGCGCGCTCTTCCAGGGAGATATATCCCGCAATAATTTACTGCCGTGGAAAGGCGTGACACCTCCCTCCCATAACCACCACGAGGGAAGCGCTAACGATGAGCAGCGCAAACCCCGAGAGACTTACTATCCCGAAGTAGCTTAGGAACAAACCACCTACGGCACCTCCGCCAAAAATCCCCAAGTTGTAGATGGTCGTCAATATCGCCGTTGCCAGCTCCGCATTATCTTCTGCCACCCGCCCCGTCGCTGATTGGAAAACAGTAGGCATGCCGCCGAACGAAGCCCCCCACACAAATATCGCAGCCGAAGCGATCATTTGATACGGAGCCGCTATCAGCACAAGCATCGTCACAGCCGTGCACGTCAACGCGGTGGTCGCTATAAGCCGCAGCCTCGTATCGACGAAACGTCCGGCGATCAGTACGCCCAGGATGGCGCCCGTACCGAACAGAAACAGGCCCTGAGCGGTCCCGCCCGATAGCCTGGTTTTTTCCGCGAGCGGCGCCATATAGGTGTACAGCGTGTAATGAGCCAGGATCGCGCAAAAAGCCGACAGCAAGATCACTCTCAACCCCGGGGTGCGAATGACGTCATGAATCGAAGTGCCGTCCTTGCGCTCCTCTCCCGGCATGGACGGCACGACCAGCAAAACCCAAACGATGACAAGCAGCGCGAGCAGCGAAAGCAATCCATAGCTGAAACGCCATCCAAGCAATGAACCCAGCATGCTACCCAAGGGCAAACCGGCGACCATGGCCACGGTACTCCCCGCCAGGGTAATCGCGACAGCCCGTCCCATGTCTTTGCGATCGACCAAGCGGATGGCATAACCACAGATGACCGGCCAGACAACTCCTGCGGCCAGGCCAGCCACCACCCGTGACGCGACCGTCAGCGCATAAGACGTCGAGATGGCGGTAATACCGTTAGCCACTGCAAAGCTCAGCACGAGCATGATGTACAACGATTTGCGAGGCATACTTCGAGTGAGCGCCACAATGGGGATTGCGGCTGCAGCGGAGGCCAATGCATAGATGGAAACCAATAAACCGATACCAGCGGGGGGCTGTTCAAGGCTCTCCGACATCGCAGGCAGAACCGCTGCCGGCATCGTCTCGGTCAGAATGGTGAGAAACGCTGTAGTGGACAGGGCAAGTAGCCCAATCATAGGCAGGCGACCACTATGGGCACTCATGGCCAGACTCCTTAGTCGGATGCGTTCTTGCGAAGGCGCATTGATGCCTTGCGTATCAAAAAAACTCCGACGTTAGCAGGAAGCAGCTTCAGGAAATGCCTGCCTCAGTGAATGCTCCTATGAATCCAAGTGGTCACTGGATTGGCCTTGATCATCGAATAAAGCCAAAGCCCCCAACGCCCGTCACGGAAACTGGGGGCACTGAGTCAGACGCGAGCAGTTTTCTGTAGCACGGTCTTGCTGACCATGTACGAGTCCAGGCTCCACGGCCCCCCCTCTCTACCAATACCACTGTCCTTCACACCGCCAAACGGAGTGTCAGGATCCGGCGCACCGAAATGGTTAATCGACAGGACTCCAACATCCAGCTCACGACTCAATCGTTCAGCCTGTTCCAGTGAATTGGTGAACGCAAAAGCAGCCAAACCCACGGATAGACTGTTGGAAATCTCGATGGCCTCATCAAGGGTCGAGAAACGAACCGCGACAGCGACCGGACCAAAAGGCTCATCGGTCATGATGGCGCAATCCAGTGGAGTGTCGACCAGCAGAGTCGGCGCAAAATAATAACCACGCTCACCTACACGATGCCCACCCACGGCAACCTTGCCGCCACGCGCCAATGCGTCATCGACAAAATGCTGCATCGCGGCGAGGCGCCGGACACTGGTGACCGGCCCCATGTCAGACTTCGTATCCATGCCGTTGGCCACACGTACCTGATCGGCGGTTGCCACAAACGCAGCGACGAACTCGTCGTAGATGCTCTCGTGTACCAGGAAACGACCTGGCGCAGCACACCACTGAGCGTTGATCCGAATTTTGCTCTTGAGTGCCATCTTGCCGATTTCCGCGGCATTGACCCCTTCGCAAACGATGACCGGGGCATGGCCGCCGAGCTCCATCAGCACCGGCTTCATGGCCGCACCCGCCAGCTGGCTCAAATGCTTGCCGACTGCCACCGACCCCGTCAGGGTCACCATGCGGGTCACTGGCGACTCGATCAGGGTCGAGGACACTAGCGCCGGGTTGCCAAACACCAGATTCAATACGCCCTTGGGCAAACCGGCTCGCTCGAAGCACTGAACCATGGCTACTGCCGCGCCAGGGGTTTCTTCTGGGGCTTTCAAAATGATGGAGCACCCGGCGCACAGTGCACCGCTGATCTTTCGCGACGGCGCGCTCAGCGGCACATTCCATGGCGTGAACGCCGCAACTGGACCGATTGGCTGACGAAGAATCGATTTCTGCATTTGGGCTTCGCCCGGAACGATGGTCCCGTAGGCTCGCAGGGCCTGTGCCATGTCCCAATCGAAGAAGCTCGCCGAACGCTCCACCTCCGCACGCGCATCTGCAATTAATTTGCCGTTCTCTCGGGTGATGATCTGCGCGATTTCTTCGGAACGTGCACGCACGCCTGCGATGGCACGACTGATGATGATATTACGCTCAGCCGCTGGTGTGTCCCGCCAGATTCTGAACCCCCGCTCAGCGGCGGCCAACACGCGTTCCAGGTCAGCGGTCGTGGCCCCAGGAACGCTGGTGAGCGATGCTTCGGTGCTGGGGTCCAACACTTCAAAGCAAGAGGGGCGGTCGAAAATCCATTCACCGTCGATGAAGAGGCCGACGCGCGGATGATCAGCATCGGCGATGACATTATTATTGGTTTCAATGGACATCTGAATTCCCTCTACATTTGGCGCCAAGGGGCTCGGTTGATATCGCCCTCAATCACCAAAAAAAACACTGCGCCGGAAAGGCTATTAATCAAATCTCGACCATCTCGAAGTCCAGCTTCGTCGCCGAACACTCAGGGCAAATCCAATCCTGGGGAACATCTTCCCACCGAGTTCCGGCAGGTATGCCCTCTTCCGGAATACCTTCGGCTTCGTCATACATGAAGCCGCATAAAATGCATTGCCAAATTTTGAATTCGCCCTCGGACAAGGCTTGTGTGGACGTGTCACTGCTCATGATTTTTCTTCCGTTTCGTTTCTACTTGTTGGCCCCTTTGCCGACCATGGGAAGCGTTTCGTAACCCTTGGGGGACAGCAACCAGGGCGTTGCTTTCATTAAAAGAACAACCGTTACCGGCCGCACACGGCCATCGTTGCCGTGCTTTTCATATGACTGATTTCAGCTCTCTCAGGGACAGCCCTTCATTGGCCGCTTTCGACAGCAGCGGACTAGGAGTCCAACGCCTGCCGTATTGCTCATGCCATTGCTGCACTTGCAGATGGATTTCCTTGGCCCCGATCGTGTCAGCCCAGTACAGCAGCCCTCCTCGATGGCGAGGAAATCCAAAGCCGTACAACCACATGACATCAATGTCACTGGCTCGATATGCCTTGCCTTCATCCAGGATCTTGCAGGCCTCGTTGATCGAGGCGAATAACAGACGTTTGAGGATTTCACTGTCGGTAAAGGTACGCTGAGGCGTGCCAAGCTCATGGGCGACGGTCGCGATGATCCGCATCACTTCTTCATCGTGACGAGGTGTGCGGCCACCTTCTTCATAGCGATACCATCCGACCCCATTTTTCTGGCCCTTGCGGCCCAGCTCGACCATCCGATCCGGGACATGGAGCTTCCTGTATTGAGGGTCAGCTGCCGCGCGACGCTTGCGCGTGTCATAGCTGACATCCAGACCGGACAGATCGCTCACAGCGAACGGCCCCATCGGATAGCCAAATTCAACCATGACCCTGTCGATCTGCTCAGGGCGTGCTCCCTCCTCAAGCAGTAGCATCATTTCCGTGACCAGCGGCGCGCGACTGCGATTTGCCGCGAAGCCATCGCACGTCCCGGAGACCGCACAGACTTTTTTAAGATCGCGGCCCATCTTCATGGCCCGCACAACTGTCTCGATCGAGGTTTGATCACCCTTCACGATTTCGCACAGTTTCATCGCGTTCGCGGGAGCGAAGAAATGAGCGCCGGCGACGTACTGCGGTCGGCCTGTCATGTTGGCCATGACGTTGATATCAATCGCGGAAGAGTTCGTCAGCAACAGCGCGCCAGGCTTCATCACGGCATCGAGTTTGGTGAATACGTCCTTCTTCAAATCTATCCGTTCAAACACCGCTTCAACCACGACATCGCAGTCGCCGATTTCTTCGTAGTGGGAGACAGGCTGGACAAACTGAAGGCACGCATCCATCTCTTCCACGGTCATGCGTCCGCGCTTGACCTTTACGGCGTAGATGTCACGTATGCGCTGCAGGCCCCTGTCCAGTGCTTCGGCACTCGCTTCCAGGAGCTTCACCACAATGCCTGCGTCAGCGAAGCAAATGGCAATACCCGCGCCCATTGTTCCCGCGCCGATCACCGCAGCGGACGTCACACCAGCAGGCTTGAAACCCGGGGGCGCATCCGGAACCTTGGCAGCCTCACGCTCAGCAAAAAATGCATAGCGAAGTGCCTTGGCAACATCAGACCCCTCCAGCTCAGAAAACAAGCGGCTCTCAACCTCTAGAGCCTCATCAAACGACAGGCTGAAAGCTGCTTCGATACAGTCGATCGCGTACTGTGGCGCTTTGTTGTGAGGAGACTTTTTGGCTGCTTCGCGGCGTGCCGCTTGCAGCACATCCATGGTTGTCGCATCCATCGGTTCGAGCACCAAATCGCGTACGCGCTGCGGTTGAGCCTGCGCCACGGCCTTTGCATAGCTTACGGCGGCATCACGAAGCTCTTGGCTTTGTGTTCCTGGAACAATCTGGGAGATAAGCCCGATCTTCAATGCTTCGACGGCATGGACATGGCGGCTTGAGACGAGCAAATCGGTGGCTACGGCAGCCCCGACCAGCCTCGGCAAGCGCTGCGTACCGCCGCCTCCCGGTATCAACCCGAGAGCGACCTCGGGCAATCCGAGCTTGGCTGCGGGCAATGCAATCCGGTAATGGCAAGCGAGGGCGTGCTCGAGACCGCCTCCCAGCGCATATCCATGAATAGCCGCGACAGTCGGCTTGGCGCCGGCGTCAAGTGCCGCGGCGCTCATGCGGGTAGTGATTGTTCTCGCCTTGCCAAACTGTCGAATATCAGCACCCGCGATGAAATTCTGACCGCCCCCCATCAACACGATCGCCGCGACAGCCGGGTCGGCGTTCGCATGGGCAACGGCGTCAATGATGCTCCCTCTCATCTCGGGAGTCAGGGCGTTGACGGGCGGATTGTTGACTGTGATTACGGCCACAACGCCTTCGACTTCGTAACTGACCATCAGGCTTTCGCTCATCTCATCTTCCTGTCAAAAAAAATAAGGCCTGCCCCTACCCCGCGACCGCTCGCATCCAATGAGCATCCTGGTTTGGCCCGGAAATTTGAGTGCAGCGCCATCCTGCGCTCCAAACAACGTTGAATCGATGGTAGCATGAGTTTTGATAATCAGCACAGATTTCACTGACCGGAACTTTGCGTCATACTACTTTTGTCTTTTACGGTGGGCCGCCCCCCCTGAACGAAGGTACCGGAAAGCACATTCGAGCTTCATCTTCATGCACTGAGGAAACCCTAGAGATGACAATAAAAGGCAGGGCATACATCGTCGGAGCGTATGAGCACCCCCTACGCAAGGCCCCCCATCATTCGGTGGCGCAGCTACATGCGGAGGCGGCGAAAGGAGCAATTGAAGACGCGGGATTAAGCAAAGATGACATCGACGGATATTTCTGCGCGGGCGATGCACCCGGCGGGAATGTATGGTCGATGGCCAACTACCTGAATCTGGACAAGCTGAGGCATGTCGATTCGACCGATATGGGAGGATGCTCTTATCTCGCCCATATCGCCCACGCTGCAGAATCAATAGCAGCGGGCAGATGCAACGTGGCGCTGATTACACTGGCCGGTCGCCCCAACTCTGAAGGCATCTCTGGGATACAGGCGCGCGTACGAGGCGTCAATCTACCGGACGCGCCATTCGAGATGCCCTATAACCCAGTCACGTTGAACCTCTATGCCATGTGTGCGATGCGCCACATGCATGAGTACGGCACAACCAGCGAGCAACTGGCCTGGGTCAAGGTCGCTGCCTCTCATCATGCGCAACACAACCCTCTGGCGATGTTGCGCAAAGTGGTCTCGGTCGAAGATGTATTGGCATCGCCGATGATTTCTGACCCCCTGCGGCGTCTCGACTCCTGCGTCGTGAGCGACGGCGGCGGCGCAGTTATCGTTGCCCGCCCGGAGATTGCCAAGGCCCTCAACAGACCACGGGTACGGATACTTGGCTGCGGTGAATCCACTAAACACCAGATGGGTGGACGCCTCGACTTGAGCTATACCGGCGCCGCGTGGACCGGCCCTCGAGCTTTCGAAGAGGCAGGTGTGACGCCGGCCGACATCCAGTACGCCTCCATCTATGACAGCTTCACCATCACCGTCATCCTGCAACTTGAAGACCTGGGATTCTGCAAAAAAGGCGAAGGCGGAAAATTCGTGTCGGACGGCAACCTTATTTCGGGCATCGGCAAGTTGCCGTTCAACACCGATGGCGGCGGCCTGTGCAACAACCATCCCGCCAATCGCGGCGGGATCACAAAAATAATCGAAGCCGTACGACAGCTTCGAGGCGAGGCTCATCCAAAGGTGCAAGTTCCCAACTGTTCGCTAGCCCTCGCCACCGGCATCGGCGGCGCGATAGGTCATCGGCACGGTGCAGCCACCGTCATCATGGAAAGGGAGTAAAAACATGTCGACCCCCTACACAGAACGCCCCATCAGCGACCCCATCCTGAACCCCGGTGATGAACCCTATTTCGACGCGGCGACCGAGGGGCGTCTGCTCTTGAAGAGCTGCAATGCCTGCCATCAACCGCATCATTATCCTCGTGCGTTGTGCCCGTTTTGCTGGAGCACCGATGTCGAATGGATCACCGCAAGCGGGACCGGGACGATCTACACCTTCAGCATCACACGACGTGGCGCATCAGCACCGTACTGCATTGCCTATGTGCGCCTCGACGAGGGACTGATGATGCTTACGAACATTGTCGATGTTGATCTGGACAGTGTTCGCATCGGGCAGCGGGTCAGGGTCGCGTTTAAAGAATCAGAAAGCGGCATGTCCGTTCCCATGTTCACCATTGACCATTCGGAGGCTTGAATGAGCAGCCGCGCCGTACTCTACAGCGCCGTAGGTGATGTCATCACGCGCTATATGATTGACGTAGACAGCGCAACGCTCCACAGGATGGAAAGCGTCACTGTGGCCTCAAAGGTGCAATACGCATGGCCTCATCCATCCGGCGGCTTCCTGTATGTCTCAACAAGCGACGGTGGCCCGAGGGTGGAGTCCCATCACAATCAAGTCAGCGCTTACTCGTTGGGACCTGACGGGCAACTCAACACTCACGGCTTACCTGCGCGACTTCCCTACCGAGCGGTACATTTGTGTATCGACCCCCTGGGACGATTTATCGTCAATGCCCACAATTTCAAGCGCGGCTCATTGACTGTGCACCGCATCAACGCAGACTGCACAATTGGCAGCTGCCAGGCTCAGGATCCGAACACCGACTTTGGGGTCTATCCGCACCAGGTCATGTTTTATCCATCCGCCAAACACGTCCTGGTAGTTGACCGCGGCAATAACGCAACGACAGACAAGCTGGAAGATCCCGGGGCACTCCGTTCATTTCGGCTAACTGAAGAACATCTCCAAATGAGCGATGTGGTTGCGCCGAATCATGGCCATGACTTCGGCCCGCGGCATGTCGACTTTCATCCGACGCATCCATGGCTTTACGCAGCCGACGAGCGAACCAACCGTCTCTACATGTTCCGACATGACGGTGACCGGATCGAGGCCGAGCCAGCCTTCACGCGGGGAACGCTGCGAACCCCTGAGCACGTGCACCCACGACAACTCGCCGGTGCAATCCATGTCCATCCAAGCGGGAAGTTTGTTTACCTGGTAAATCGCGCAGATGCGACGCACTCCCACCAGGGGCGCCCAGTGTTCTCCGGAGGTGAAAACAACATAGCCGTCTACGCTATCAACCCTGAAACAGGCGAGCCCACACTTGTTCAGCATGTGGACACTCGTTCCTTTCACGTCCGAACATTTGCCTGTGATCCCAGTGGCCGCTTGCTCGTCACGGCGAGTATCAAGGCCTTGGCCGCATACGATGATGAAAAAGGGCTGACCGTAACGCCCGCGACACTGTCGATATTCCGGATAGGTGATGACGGGCATCTCAAGTACGCTCGAAGCGTTGATGTCGAGACGCCAGGAAATCAACTTCAGTACTGGATGGGTATTGTCGGGCTACGTTGATTGAGCGGTAATGCGCCGATGGTCCCCCACTGCCAGCAGTGGGGGACTACGATTAAATACGATTGAGCAACCGGCCGCCGTCCACCGCCAATGAGATACCCGTGATGAAATTGGCTTCATCGGACGCAAGAAACAGCGCCGCGTTCGCAACATCCCAAGCGGTTCCCTGGCGGCCGAGCGGCACCTTGGCGTTGCGCTCCGCGCTGACCTGCTCACGCGTCTGGTTCCACGCTTGAATACGCGCCTCGACCGCCATCGGCGTCGAGATCAAGCCCGGCAGGATGCAGTTCGCCCTGATCCCATAAGGGGCATTTTGAAGCGCCAACTGCTCGGTGAAAGCAATGACACCCGCTTTTGTAGCCTTGTACGTTACATAGGGATACTTACCCAATGCCGCCGCGGATGACACATTGACGATAACCCCGCCCCCTTGTTCACGCATGATTGCTACTGCGTGCTTACAAGCAAAGACGGTACCGCGAAGATTGATACGGCAAATGTTATCGAACTGATCTTCGGTGATGTCCATCAAGTCGCCGTCACCACCGGCGAGGCTGACCCCCACATTGTTGTGCAGGACGTCCAGGGACCCCCAACGTTTTTTTGCCATCTGCATGGCAAGGGCCAACTCGTGTTCCCGGGTCACATCCGCAGAAAATGCTGCAGCGGAGCCGCCCTCTTGAATGATCATCGCCGCAGTTTCCTCAGCGGACTCGATTTGCCGATCAACGGCCAGGACGTGCGCCCCTTCACGCGCAAATCGAATGGCCGCCGCTCGACCGTTACCCATGCCTTCGCCCGGGCTTTGTCCAGCACCAATAACAACAGCAACTTTCCCGGCAAGCCGCCCTGCCGGTGTGTGCCCCTGCGTTTGATCCAGTGACCTTGCCATTTCCGCCCTCTCTTATTTTCATGTAAGCGATTGAACTAACTGATAATTTCAAATAGTAGACTGGCACCAACGTCGTTTTCCTGAACAGGTGTCGACCCTCGACCTGCCATAGAGACGGTCAGGTAGGTAACGCCTGCGCCCGGACGGATGTCAAAATCGATACTATCACATGTTCTTATTATCGATACCTGTTCCAATCATCAGAACCACGAAAATCCAGACTGACTCTTTATCCAACGACATGATGCCTGTACAAATCGTGGTCATGCCGTTTTCGCGGTGCTATTATTAGTTCTATCTAGCAGCATCTGTTTCATTGATCGAAACCATAAATTTCCCACAAAAATAATAGGAGGGAAAAATGACATCGAACGCCACCATACTGATCGGCGGGGACTGCGGCCCCACGCATGGAGCGAAAGACGGCTTCCCGGTGGAGGGGTACACAGAACTCGTCCTGCCGACTCTTGCCTCGGCCGATATGCGTTTCATCAACTGCATGCGCACCTACTCGGATCGCACCGTGCGCGCAGACCATGCCCCTCAAGTCGGTCAGCCCGTTGAAATGGCTGCTATTTTCACCAATGGCAGGTTCGACGCGGTGACTCTGGCAAACAATCACAGCTACGACAGCGGCCCGGATGCCCTCGTGGATACCCGGGACTTTTTTGTCTCGCGCGGCATCCAGGTGACAGGCGCAGGTCGGGATCTGGAAGAAGCACGACGTCCAGCCATCATTGAACACGACGGCATCAAGGTCGGTTACTTGGGCTATACCTCGCTCGGTCCTGCCGGCAGCGAGGCAGGACTGCAAAAACCTGGCGTGACCAGTATCAAGGTCGATACCTCCTATGAAACACGAGGTCCCCACCAGCCCGTTCGCATTCGCACGGAACCTGACTCCAGCGACCTGGCGAACCTGGTCGAGGACATCAAGAAGCTGAAAGGTGAGGTAGACGTCGTTATCCTGGCTTTTCACTCCGGCGTCATCCGGCTGCCGCGCGTGATCTCCGATTACCAGGTGACCGTAGCCCATGCTGCCATTGATGCAGGTGCAGATATGGTGGTGTGCCACGCACCGCATATTCCCAAAGCGATCGAGATGTATAAGGGCAAAGCCGTCTTCTACAGTCTCGGCGTGTTCGCAATGACCAAGTCGTTTCCCGCGCCTTCATGGAGCGAGCCCGCCTGGTCTCACGGTGCGGTTCGCAATCACGCGGACCTCGATCCCGAATATCCTTTTATGCCCTACGGCAAGGCCTGTACGTTGAGCTTGCTCGCCAAAGCAGTGGCGACCAAAGACGGCATACAAAAGGTTTCGTTCCTTCCGATGGTCATGGACGCACGGTATCGGCCTGAAGTGCTGAATCACGACGATCCTCGATTCCAGGAAGTGCTTTCCTACCTGGAGTGGGCCTCCGAAGACATGCCACATCGATTCAGCGTCGAAGGCAATGAAATCATCGTGTCGGAGTAAATCATGGACTTGAAGATCAACGGAAAAGTGGCAGTCATCACCGCCGCCAGCGCAGGTTTAGGCAAAAACATTGCTCACGCGCTGGCAGCCGAGGGCGTTCATGTGGTGCTGTTTGCACGTTCGGCGGACAAACTGACCGCCCTCGCCCAGGAAATAACGGCAAAGCACGGCGTGCGTGCAGTCGCGGTTCCCGGCGACATGCGCGTCGCCGCTGATGTAAAGCGCCTCGCCGACACGGTGAACGCTACATTCAACGGCACCGACATCCTCGTCCTGAACACGGGACGAGCCCCCAATCCGCTGCGGGCGACGCTCGACGAAACTGAAGAGGAACGGTGGCAAGAGGCCTATCAAAATCAACTCTGGGGGACCATCCAGGTCGCCAAGGAAATGGTTCCTCAGATGCTCAAGAAACAATGGGGTCGCGTCATCGCCATTACCTCGGCATCGGTGAAGCAGCCCATGCCGCACCATAGCCTTTCAACCGTTTTTCGCGCCGGCGTCACCGCGTACATGAAACATCTCGCGAACGAGGTGGGCTCTTGCGGCATCACTGTCAATTGTGTAGCGCCGGCATTGATCGACACATCGCACCGCACCGGCACCGCCGCGTACACCCCGGAGCAGGCAGAGGCACGCCGCAAACTCACACCGCTCGGCCGCATGGGGGAGCAAGACGAGGTCTGTGGCGTGGTCGCGTTTCTCGCATCCACACAGGCGGGTTTCATCACTGGATCGAGCATCAGCGTTGATGGCGGCATGATCGGTTCATTGCTTTAGCGTTCAGGCAATACGCTTTCATCGCACCCCAGGACAATAAAAGTATCTGCACCATTCCCCCGATACGCCGCATGCGTCGGTTGAATGGTCACAAGAGAGGCGACAGGCAATGAAAATCGGATACATCGGACTCGGTGCCCTCGGCAGTCAACTCGCTCGTCGATTCCTGTCTCACTCGTTATGCGTGTGGGATATCAACACGGCCGCCGTCGACACGTTCAAGAAACTGGGCGCCGACGTCGCGCCCACGGCGGCCGACCTGGCTCGCCGGTGTGACGTCATCTTCCTGTGCCTGCCACGCAGCTCGGACGTCAGGTCTGCGCTGTTCGGTCCAAACGGCCTCGCGGCCGGATTGGTGCCGGGGACACTGATCATTGATCAGACAAGTGGCATTCCGGGTGAGACCAGACGTATGGCCGAAGAACTGGCCGAACGCGGTATCGACATGATGGATGCTGCGGTGTCTGCAAGTCCGCTGGTCGTTGCCGAAGGCAAAGCCACGCTGATGGTTGCGGGCTCGGATACGGTTTACGAGCGCGCCCTCCCCGTTTTACAAGTTATTACCCAAACGATTTATCGTTGTGGCGACAGGGTCGGCGACGGCCAAGCCATGAAAATGGTCAACAACGCCATGAATGCTGGCTGCCGACTAGGGACCCTTGAGGTCGTGGCCATGGGCAAAAAAGCCGGCCTTTCACTGCCCCTGATGGCGGACGTGTTGAACCGCAACAAAGCGCGAAATCAAACCACAGACAGGATGCTGCCCGCGCTCGCCCAGGGAAAACCCTCCACCAATTTCGCCCTCGCTTTGATGCTCAAAGACGTCGATCAAGCCGTCGCGCTGGGAATGTCCAGGGATGTCCCGATGCCGCTAACCGCTCTGGTCAGGGCATTGTTGCAAATCGGAACCAACACCTTGGGGCCAAACGCGCAGCTCGAAGACATGGTCGGGCTCATCGAAAGCATGGCGGCGACAAAATTGTACGACGGCGATGCCGTGACGCCGAACACGGATGGTGCCCCTCAAGCGTGCCCTGAAGATCACGCCATCGAGCTGGTCACAGGTGCGATCGCATCGCTATGCAGCGCGATTACTTATGAATGCACGGCGGCAGGCCTGCGATATGGGCTGGCATTGGAAGACATGGCACTGGTCCTGGAAAAGACATCGGGATGGAGTGAATCCTCTCGCTCTATTTATACCCAATTGTTATCCAGTCACGCCCTGGATAACACGGCACTCTCGAGCGAAAAAACCATCCTCAAAGCGGCCTGTTTGCGCGGCAACGATCTTGGCGCTCCCATGTTGATCGCCAATGCTGCACGAAGCCTCTTCGAGCAAGCGGATCATCAGATCAGCGAACCCGTCCCGATAAAAGACTTGAGCACGTTCTACAGCTCTATTTCCGCGGTTCAGTTCAAGCCCTCCTCCAACTGCAATTGATTGGCGGCTCACGAATAGTGAGCGTGGAATCGATCGAGGTCTATATGAAAACCAAAATCTGTCCTGATACGGCGGTAAGCCAGTGGCACCTTCTGCAGGAAACAAGCCCACGCTCGGCTACCTGCCTGGCCCGGCAAACCTCGCCAACCTATTAACAAATAGTGAACGCGTATTGCTTTTAAACCCCAGCAACACGCGTCTTTCTAACATAACCTCCGTTAGCGGATTGCGTCATCGCAGAAACGCTTTTCACAAACGTTACGCTCGCTGACTACCACGATTCATCCGGCGAAAACGCAACATTGATCCACGCCTCGAACATCTCTAAGGCCTGATGGCGAAGCAACACTGTTTCATCCTGCAGTCTTGATGCATCAGCTTTGCATCAACTAATAAAAACCATCCTGTCACAGGAGAAGACGCATGACGAAGACGAAAACGACCAGTTCTCGGCGATCGCTAGCCGCTGGCGCTATCGGGAACTTCGGTGAGATCTACGATTTCGCTGTATTCGGGTTCTCAATACCCATTTTATCCGTCCATTTTTTTCCCGGCTCAGATCGAACTGCCGCGCTTCTGAGCACGTTCGCAGTCTATGCAGTGGCCTTCGTAGCCCGCCCCCTGGGTGGCTTGATGTTTGGCTATCTGGCGGACCGCCTTGGCCGTATCAGGGTCATGGCGATGACCGTTTGGCTCATGGCACTAGGCACCGCGATCATCGGGCTGCTTCCGACCTATGCAACCATCGGGATCGCCGCACCGTTACTGCTGTTGCTCTGTCGAATCGCACAAGGCTTGGCACTGGGTGGCGAAACGACCGGCTCGACCAGCTACATCGTCGAGTCGGCACCGGAGAATCGCAGAGGATACTGGCTTGGCTTCACGCTGATTTTCTCTCACCTGCCCAACGCCGTCGTGGCCGGTTTGGTCGTCGCACTCCAGCTTGGAGCGGGGGATCAAGCGTATTCAGACTGGGCGTGGCGCGTCCCTTTCCTTCTTGGAGGCATTATCGGAGTGGTCGGGTTCTGGCTGCGCCGCAACATCGATGAGCCTGAAGAGTACAAGCAAGCCCGCCAGGCCAGTAAAGCCAGCAAAATCAAGAAGAATCCGCTGATAGCGGCCATTCGCTGCGGTGGATTGAGGGGTATGTTGCACGTGTTCATGGTCCAACCGGTTTTTTCGGTAGGGGCTTACCTATTGCTCGGCTTTATGTACACCTTTCTAATTGAGGTCGGAAAGCTGGATTCCACCTCGGCTTTGATCTCAAACGCCATCGCCGTCATCGTACTTTCAGCCCTACTTCCGTTAGGAGGTTTATTGAGTGATCGGTTTGGCCGCAAGCGAGTACTGACATTTGGTGCGGCATGGATAGCGCTCTCGGCATATCCGGCCATGTACTTGGCTGCCTCGGGTTCTTTCGCTAGCGCCGTGGCCGGGCAAACACTCCTCGCTGCCGGATTGGGGATTTATGGGGCAGCCAGCTTTGTGGCCGCAGCGGAATTTTTCCCGACATCGTTCCGTGCAACCGGACACGCCATTTCCTATCAGACAAGTGTCGCGATGTTCGGCGGAACGTGCCCATTGATCGCTGCGTACCTGTCCCAGGCGTTTGGCTCCCCGCTGGCGCCGGCCTTTTACGTCACGTTGATTGCCGTGCTCTGTCTGATCACAACTCAGTTTGTTCCTGAGACTCGTGGAATAAACCTGCGCACCTCAGTGGGCAACAAGGCAAGCAACAAGGCGAGTGAACTACCGCAGCCCCAGAAGACAATGCGGCAAGAGCTCTCTACATAACCCTTTTTGCAATCAACTGATCGGTGAGCGGCTCAAGATGTGTGCGGACTGAAAACAGTCCGCTTCATCGGCGGAGCCGCCGAACATATCGCACCCGAGCAGAATCGGGTGTAAAGGCGACTACCGCGTGAAATTGGCCGTTTGCCCGTCCTCCCTGTTTATGGGCTTCACAATGAAAATAAAAAACAAGCTTGTGCTGACGTTCGTATTGGTCGCCTTTATACCCGTGAGCCTGGTCGCAGTGGTTTCCGTGACCAACACGCGAACGCTAGCGGCTGATCAGTTTATGGATGGCAGTACGCGGGAAATACGCCAGATCGATGGCAACATTCGCCAGTTTTTCGAGGCAAGCCTGCAAAATGTCGATCAAATGGCAACCGATCCAGTTTATGTATCGGTTGGCGCGCTGAAGAACTATCAGACCGGTGATGCCGCCAGCCGGCCATTGCCTCCTGCGGCCCAGCAACTGATCGAAAGGTTTGCTCATTACGGTGCAGCCCACCCGTCCGCGGCGATTCTCTCCATCGGCCTGGAGGACGGCTCCTATGCCAAATGGCCAGATGATCCTCAGTTGGCCAACTACGATCCACGTTCACGCCCCTGGTATAAAGCGGCGATGGCGAGCCCTGGCAAAACCGTACGAACACCCGCTTTTTACCCGGCTTATGATTACGGTAAGGAAGATGCAGCACTGGTGGGGACAGCCAGGGCAATGATCACGAGCGATGGCATCGTCAAAGGTGTGTTAGCCGTGAACGTGTCTTTGAAAAACCTCACCGAGCTGGTCAAAAGCATCAAGCTTGGCGAAAGCGGCTACGTGATGTTGATCGAGGACGGCGTCGTACTGGTAGACCCCCGCGACACAACGCATAGCTTCAAGCCGCTCAAGGACCTGGGCGAGGCCTATGCAAAGTTGGCCGCCACCCCGCAGGGATCAACCGAGGTTGAACTCAATGGGATCCCTTACATGGCCAACGTCTGGACGTCGCCTGATCTTGGCTGGCGCTATATCGGCTTGATCGAGCGCAGTGAAGTCATGAGCGCGGCCACTCGCATGACCTACCTCACCGCCCTCATCGTGGGAGGATTGACAGTCATTTTTGCCCTGGTCGCCGTGGCATTTTCCAAGTCCATCGTCAAACCCATCAGCCAGGTCAGCACCGGACTGCAATCGATCGCACAGGGCGAGGGAGATCTGCGTCGCGAACTAGAGTTTCAGGGTAACGACGAAACCGCTGAGCTGGCAGGCTGGTTCAATAAGTTTCTCACCGCCATACGTCAGTTGATCCAACACATCGGCGCCGCATCGAGCAATCTGCAAAATGCCTCGAGGGTTAACAGCGAGGTTGCCAACAACATGAACGAGGCCGCCGGGAGACAGCGCGAAGCGGTGGAATTGGTGTCGACCGCGTTCAACGAGATGGTCGCAACCGCCAATGAGGTGGCCCGCTCATGCAGCGGCGCAGCAGAGTCCGCCGAGAACGGACATCGCCGTGTGGCGGAGGGCAAGCAGCAGATCGAGATCACCACGGACAACGTGAATCGCCTGGGACGCCGTCTGACCGAGTCGTCGCAGTCCATGACAGAGCTCGAAGCCGGCAGCCGCAGCATCAACCAGATCCTTGGCACCATTCGCGCCATTGCCGAGCAAACCAATCTGCTGGCCCTGAATGCAGCCATCGAAGCCGCCAGGGCGGGTGATCAAGGTCGAGGATTTGCAGTGGTGGCAGATGAAGTCAGAGCACTGGCCAAACGCACATCCGATTCGACCGGCGAAATCGAGCAACTGCTCGGCGCCCTAGGCAGCAAGACCCAGGAGGTGATGGGCAAAATGGGAAGTTGCCTTGAGCTTTCGCGAGCCAGTGTGTCGTCCATCGAAAGCACCCGGGACAGCTTTGAAGGCATCCAATTGTCGGTCAATGAAATAAGGGATCAAAACCTGCAGATATCCGCCGCCGCTGAAGAGCAGCATAGCGTGGCCGAAGAGATCAATCGGCATATCCAGCAGATTTATGACGAGGCTCGGCTGGTGGAGAGCTTGGCCAACTCTGCACAGGATGACTCCGGCAAGTTGTCGAGTCTGTCAGATGAGCTGAACGGTCTGGTGGGACGCTTCAAATCGTGAACCGTCGTCGTTCGCCTGGAAGTCCCAACTGGTCCATTCGCATGGAAGTGACCAGCGGAGCGTTTCGTTCTCGCGATGAGCCGCTGTCAAGACATCCAGGCTTGAGGTCAGGCGCACATCATCAGTCGGATGTAGGGGCGGGCAAGGCCACCTCTCCACCGAATTGTCGCGATATGACTTCGGCACCTTTGACTGCCAACTCGATAAACTCCTTTTCATTCATGTTCATTCGGACAGTCGGTGCCCCCACCGACAAGCAATAGTGCACTTCTTGATTGACGTCCTTGATGGGTACCGAGATCGCCGAGATGCCTAACAGCCGTTCGCCATGGGAAACGGCATAACCCTGCTCCCGGATCATGGCGAACTCTTCAAGCACCGCGCCATTGGTGCGCTTCGTCGCTTTGGCAACATTTTTGACTAACGGGGTGAGCTGGGCTTTGGGCATATAGGCCATCAAGACCTTTGAAGCAGACCCTACCAACAAGGGAATCTGTTCACCCGCCTGGACCACCGCGCGCAACGGTGCCGAGCTGGTAGTGACCGAGTCGAGACAGACTCGATTGCGATCACTCACCGCATGGATGGAGACTGTTTCTTCAGTCTGCTCAGCGAGTTCTTGCAATACGGGTCGAGCGATCTCACGAATACCCAGGGTACTTTTTACCAGGCCAGCCAAGCGCGTGAACCGGAAGGACAAGCAATATTGCTGCTCGAGACGTACCAGGTAGCCAGCCTTTTCAAGACTCTGGACAATACGAAACGTCGTCGACTTCGGTAGCTCGATACGGTCTGCAATGTCTTGAAGCGTAAGGCTGCTGCGGTCTGAACTAAAGCTTTCGAAAACTGCCAAGATACGTTGCACAGAGCGCATCATTCTTGAAAAACCCCATCAAAATCGTTGATCGTAACGATCCTCCTCGACACGAAATGCTTCATTCGCCAACAAACGAGAATCAGTCTCAAAATAACATACTAGCATGACGCTATTTCACTCGCCAACTTCAGTTCCACCCACCGAACTCGAGAACGGAGGCACATCGAGACGGCTGGCGACCGCGCCTTGTTCAGTCGGGCACCGTTACCAGTTGCGTGCCCAGCCAACGTTTATCCGAAACCAACGTGCGAACGACGTCAGCCAAAACAACACGTGCTGCCAAACCCGCCGGCGACAACTCATCGTCCGACAAACTGGCGACTTGATTCAAGCGGGTAAAATTGAACTCGGAAATGGGTACCGTATCGAAACGGTCTTTATCATGCCTTGCAAGTGCCGCGCTAGGTTGCACCGTCATCCCCAAGCCCGCCCCCACCGCGTCCATGAGTATCGCAAGCCCGTCGATTTCCGCGATGACGTTCATCGTGCAGCCTTCTCTTTCAAAAGCATTGTTTATCAGCGCCCTGAGGCCGTGCGTACTGCCGGGCAATATAAGGGGGACGTTGGAAAGCTCACTGATTGACAGCGATTCACTCTTGCGGACCAGGGAAAAGTCAGCTGCGGAAATAGCGAAAAGACGTTCATTTACCAGCGGTTGAGTGCTGAATCTGCGCCCATGATCAGCGCCAAACAATATCGCAAGATCGATCTGTCTAGCACTCAGCATCCGCTCCAGGTTGCCCGATAACGCCTCGACAATACGAAGGGAAATATCCGGGTATCGCTCTCGCATCGCCTCCATGAACGGCAGTGCAACGACGCCTGAGGTGGATGGAGCCAATCCCACCGTGACATGCCCGGCGAACCGTCCAGTCCTGGCCGCGTGGGCCGCATCCTCTGCGTTGCGCAACACCAGTTGTGCTCGATGCCAGAATGCCAATCCGGCGCTGGTGGGCTGCACGCCGCTCTTCTTTCTTAGCAGCAACCGAACGGACAGTTCATTCTCCAGTCGACTGATTTGTTGACTGAGGGCCGAGGTGACAACATCGAGTTCAAGCGCTGCTCGCCCCATGCTTCCACACTCAACTACCCGGACAAAGTAGCGCAGTTGACGCAGTTCCATCGGACACCTCCACTATCACAACGATGCCTGGACCGGTCGGTCCAGGCACGACACGCTATTTGCCGATAAAACGCGGTTTCCTTTTTCCTTGTAAGCTTTGATGGCCTCCTTGTAATCATCCGTGGATTGCACCACGGCCATCTGCGCAGCCACCGACTCCAAGCTCGTCCGTAAATCGGTCCGCAGCGATTGGTATAGCAGCTTCTTTATGCTGCGTTGCTGGATGGGAGGGCCATCCGCCAGGCGTGTAGCAAAATCCAGCGTTTGCTGCATGAGCTCGTCATCACTGAATACTCGGTTGACGATGCCCAATGCCAACGCCTCTTCAGCACTGACGAAATCGCCCGTCCATAATAATTCCAGGGCTTTCGCGGTACCGACTATGCGCGGCAGCAAATAGCAACCGCCATTTCCAGGGATCAGGCCAACACGAATATAAGCCTCAGCAAATCGAGCCGACTCTGATGCGAAACGCATATCGCACTGCAACGAAAGATCCATGCCCGCCCCCACCGCCGCGCCGTTTACCGCCGCAATGAGTGGCTTTTCAAAGCTCTCGATCGCTAATGCCACCTGGTGGGTGACTTTTTGCAATCTGATTTTACGCTCGAGCGGCGTTGGATCCCCCTCTGCGCTTTCGGCGGCCCGACGGCCCAGGTCGCCTCCGGAGCAGAATGCATCACCGGCACCGGTGATGACGAAACAACCGATGTCATCATTTTCATCGGCAGCCAGCAATGCAGTGCGAAGTGAATCCAGCATGCTCTCGCTCAAGGCGTTCTTTTTTTCGGGCCGGTTTAGCTTGGCTACCATGACCCGGCCAACGGTACTGACTTCTAGATCAGACATCATATTCCCTCAGTTCGATATGGACACGCCGCCCGTGCAAAACCACACTCGTTGCCCGCTGCGCTATTGCTCGGCCTGAGCCAGTGCACGGTGTCGTGCATGCTCGTCCCGAGCCTGCAACAATGCAGCTCTCAGCGAACGATTGAGCCACCGCTTGTTTTCGGCAAACGTGCGCGGGTTCTTTGCCCCCAACGCCTGCCCCAGCGCCGAAGCTTTCAAATGGAGTTCGTCTCGCAGGGCTACCTCGCGGACCAGCCCTCTCGCCAATGCTTCGGTAGCCTTCATCGCCCTGCCGCTCTGAATCAGATCAAGCGCCAAAGCGCGTCCGCCGATGACCTCTAAAATGTTCGCACCCGAGAAGGTGGCGATACCCAAATCAATTTCGGGCAACGACAGTTTCGCGGTATCGACGGCGACACAGGCATCCGCCAAGAGCGCAAGCATCGCGCCACCTCCCGTCGCGGTACCATTGAGCACTGTGACAACTGGCTTGGGGCAGTCCATCACGGCGTCCTGCAGCGCCGCCAACGCTAACGACCTTCGTTCACGCTGGCGTGCCGTATCACCGTCCGCCGGTTGTTCACGAATATCGACCCCTGCGCAGAACACGCGCTCGCCAGAGCCGGTCAGCATCACCGCGTTTATCTGCGGGTCATCAGTGGCTGCCTGCAGTGCAGCCGTCACACGCTCCATCATATCCACCGTCATGGCATTCGCCTTGGCGGCACGATTCAGAGTGATCCACAGGAGCGACTCATGTCGCTCAACCGTCAACTCGCTGGCTAGTTCATCCACGGACATCTTCCTCCACGTGCTTGTTTTTATTTTCAATCGAGACACACGACACGAGTTCTACTGGACAGCCTTTTGTCCCGACACAAACATGTCCGCGAAGAACTCTTCCTCGGGGAGGTTGCGTAACGCCACAAAATCCTGCCTTGCCGATTGCACGACGATGGGCGCTCCACAGGCATAGACCTGATGCTGGGAAAGATCCTCGTAATCTTCCATGACTGCACGGTGAACAAAGCCGACCCGACCTTCCCATAGGTCGTCGGGGTGCGCTTCTGACAGGACAGGTATGAACGTGACGTTGTGACTTTTCGTCCAAGCCTCGGCAACGGAACTCAAATACAGATCCGAGGCCCTTCGCCCGCCCCAATAGAGCGTTATTTCACGACTCGATGCTTTTTCAAGTTCGCGCTCAATCATGGCTTTGATCGGTGCGAACCCTGTGCCGCTGGCAACGAAGACCATTGGTTTGCTGCTGTCTTCACGCACAAAAAAAGTACCTAGCGGGCCTTCAAGGCGCACCAGGTCGTTTTCTTTCATGACATTGAAAACGTGTTGGCTAAACGGGCCACCGTAATTCCTGAGATGCAATTCCAACACGTTGTCGTCGGGCACGTTTGCCAGCGACAAACTGCGACGAATACCGCCTGGCATCACGACGTTGATGTATTGCCCAGGCAAAAACCTGAAAGACTCCTTGGCAGGGAGGCGTAGGCGAATTCTCATCACATCCTCGGCCAGGCGCTCAAGACGATCGACACGGGAAACAAGCCGTCGAATAGGGATGTCTTGTGTTGCTTCCACCACCTCGCAGGCGATCGTCAATGCGGTTAAAGCCTTTGCCTGGCACAGGAGCGCGTATCCCTGCTGCCGGTCCTCGTTGGAAAGTATCGCCATGCTGGACTCCGCATGATCGACCACCCCGTCGAGTACTTTGGCCCGACAGGTTCCGCAGATGCCATTTTGACAACTGTAGGGCAGTTGACACCCGCTTTTGAGGGCGGCAGCAAGTATCGTATCGTCTTGCTGCACCTCGAACGTGCGGTCGATAGGCTTCACATTGACCCGATGCGTCAATGTGGCGGACAGACTGTCATTCATAGCGATTCACCCCTTTACAGAATGTTTTGTACATTGCTCTTTCTCGCGACAAGCTTGGGGGCGGTTCATTAACCGCGCACAATCAAGGCGTCCGCGGCAATCACACCGTGGGGCAATACAAACATTGGATTGATGTCGATTTCGGCTATATCGCTGCGCTGCTCCCAGGCAAACTGCGATAACGCCACCAACGCGCGGGCAACAGCATCGACGTCAAGGGGAGGCGCGCCCCGAACCCCGTTCATGATCACGCTGCATTGCAATTCATCGAGCATTTCCATAGCGGTTGGCAGGCCGAAAGGGGCGATTCGACACGCGGAATCCTTCAGTACTTCCGCATAAATCCCACCTGCGCCGACTACCACCACCGGGCCAAATGAAGGATCCTTGACCACCCCGGCAATCAGTTCGAAGCCACCTGTCACCATCTCGGAAACGAGGACACCTTCAATGTGGGCGGCAGGCACATGCCGTTGCGCGTTGGCTAACACCTGCTCGATCGCTGACTCCAGCTCCTGGGCAGTCCGAATGCCGACCTTTACGCCGCCTATTTCGGTTTTGTGCGCAATGTCCGCAGAGACAATCTTGACGACTAGTGGCGCTTTGACTTTGTCGAACAGCGCAGCGTCAAAACCCTTCACGATCAGGTCGGTTGTGACGGGGATCCCGATGGAACGCAGCATTTCCTTGGACTCGACCTCGGACAACGATGACCGACTGCCAACGGCGGTGCTAAGCGGTACAGAAGCTCGCTCTACTTTGAGCCCCTCATCCTCTTGCATCTGCAAAATGCGCGATTGAGTCCGCTTGAATCGCATCAGCATTGCGATAGCTTTGGCGGCTCGCGACGGCGAAGGCAACACCGGAATTCCCGCATCAGCGAATACACGCAGCGCCTCTGCAATCTGAACGCTGGGGGCTGAGGAAAAAACCAGGATCGGCTTCGACGCCGACGCGGCAATTCGGGCCAATACCTGGGCTGCCGCCAGGCTGCCAGAGGCGCCTGTGGTTGCCAGGTTAATGCAAAGCGATCCTACGGCGGGGTCTTCAAGCGTCGCGCTTACAGCGGCTTCCAACTTCTGCGCATTGGCCGCTGAAAAATACCCTGCGGTAAGGTCGATTGGATTATGGACGGCCCCGATGTTAGGTACGACCGCCAGCAGCTTTTGCTGGGTATCGTTACCAAGTTCACACAAGGTCAGACCTTCAGGCTCACCCGCATCTGCGAATACGATCGCAGACCCGCCCGATACCCCCATCACCGCGACCCCCCCATTGTCCGGGTATTTTTTGCTTTCCAATGCCTTGAGGAAATCCACCGCTTCATGGATCTCTCTGATCTCGACGATCCCCGTTTGCTTGAACAGGGCACGATAGAAATCATAGACACCCGTCATGCTGGCGGTATGCGATGCGGCCGCTAGTGCGCCCTGCTCGGTGACGCCCCCCTTCCACAGCAGGATCGGCTTGCCGCGCGCCGTAGCCTTGCGGCCGATTTCCAACAGCGCACGACCGTCATTGGTTCCCTCGATATAGGCGACGATGGTGTGTGTCTCGTCATCATCAAGCAGCGCCTCAATGAGCTGTACCGTGTTGACATCGCTTTCGTTGCCCGTCGCGATGACATGCCGGAAACCAATACCGGCTTCGGCACATGCAAGGGCGATGCTGTAGCCGAATCCCCCACTCTGCGTCACCAGCGATACCGACCCTTTCTCGAGTTTCGGTTCACGCGTAATGCTGCCGAATGCGGCGTAGACACGAGAATGGATGTTGGCAAAACCGAGGCAGTTGGGCCCGATAATACGCATGCCCGCCGCCCGGGCAATCGCGAGCATTTTCTCCTCACGGAGAATCCCTTCCGGACCGCTCTCTCGAAAGCCACCGCTCAGAACCACCGCAAAAGGAACCTTCTTCTGCGCACTCGATTCCAGCACGGCTAAAACGCCCTGCGCAGGAACGCCAACCACCACGAGGTCGACGTCGCCTTCGATATCGGCAACGGACCCATAGCACTTCAAACCTTCAAAGGTTTCGTATTTGGGATTCACCGGATAGATCGCGCCGGTGTATCCATTGCTCATCAGAGCTCTTACGGCCTGAGAGCCGGGACGTCCCGCATCCTCCGACACGCCTACAACCGCAATCGAACGTGGTTCAAGCAAGTTTTTGTAATTATTCATATCGGTACTGAAGCCCTTGATCGCTATCGAAAATCGGGAGACGAGGTAAAGAGATGCAGTCGTTTCTCTGCTCTCCCCAAAAGCAGAGCTGCCACGGTGCACTGTCGTCCGCAGCCAGCCGAAAGTCAATTATTTTTGGAATAGGTTTCAATGAATGAAACCACAAACACCATCTTACAAAAGCTTGCACCGGCGCTAACCCAGCACGCAGCCGCTACGCAAAAGTTCCACTCATTGAAACTTGTGCTAATTATCAAAACACATGCTAGTATGATTTTGCGTCGACCGAGGGCACGCTACGGCCTCGTATGGACGGTTGATTTGTCCTGCATACATGCAGATTCAATAGGAGCATTGGTGATGATTTACACGCGCAGTGGGGCAGACGCCCTTGCAAATCGGAGCGTTATCGTTTCGCCCGGTACCGGAAACCAGCATTGGGGAACGACCTTCTTTGGCCCGCGGAGCTCTCAAGAGCGGGCCCCAGGCCCCCAGGCGACAATGTCTGAACTCAGAGCACACGAAGCAGTAGTGCCTCATTTCCACGGGGTGTCGATGTTTCAGTTGTTCATCGCTGGCAGTGGCACACTGGGTAATCGCGGGCAGGTACTTGAACCGCTCACCGTCCAGTTCAAAGATCATCACACGGCTTACGGACCGATCGTGGCGGGTCCGCAAGGGCTGTCCTTCGTTGCCATGCGGATGTACACCGGAAACTCCCAACCGGTCTATTTGAGTGAACCTGGCTACCGGGAGCAACTGCGTCCAAGCAAACGCCGGCACCTGACGTCCGAGCCCATCAAGTTCTCCATTGCCCCTGTGATGCAGGCCCGCGAAGAAGCGAGTTGGGAACTGCTTTTTGAAGATGAGGCAGATGGGCTGCGCGCTCAGGTATTGCGATTGGGCGCTGGTATGAAAGTGGACGGTCCACCCCCTGGTATTGCATCCGGTTATTACGTTTTCGTCGGAAACGGCAGCGTGCTGCATGGCGAAGAAGAGCTTCCTCTCTGGTCCATGATCGTCGTGGAATCAACTGAGGAAAAGTTCGAGATCCAAGCAGGTGGCGAAGGTGCCGAGGTCCTCGTGCTCCAGTACCCACGGGAAGAGATTTGAAGTAGGGGTTCCCTCCGGCGGACTGACATTCGCTGGTCGTGTGCCCAACGTTAGCGCGCAAGAAACACAGCTTCACCCTATCAAACAATAAACAAGTCTACGCCCCTGAGGGGGAGTAAAAGGCTTTGCACAATGGAGTTCGTTATGAGCATTGGCGTAACGTTCAATTTCAAAGGGCTGGTCGCGCCGATATCCGGCGCGCCCCCCAGCCGGCTATTCGCTACGACCGCTTTACCCACGCTGACACAACTCGACATGCCTGCGGTGCACACAGCGATCAACACGACAAGCATTCATGTCGGTAGGAAACGTTCGGATAGAAGAAGCAGCGCTCGTGTCCCTGGAGTGCTCAGAAAGCTCCAGCTAAGCAGCCTGCTGGCCTGTCTGGCTATCGGCGCCGCCGGCATCGCTACAGGCGCATACGCTGGACAACTCCCCGCCTCTTCAGCATTGGCCTACGACAAGCAGACACAAAGCCCTGTACCCATTCCAGTATCGGAACGAGGCCTTCCAACGGTTACTGCTCAAACCTGGTTCAAAGCATCCAACGAAGGTCGGATACTGGAAGGCGCGATATTTGACCGCGAGGGCAACCTGCTTTTCTGTGATGTTTCGGGTAAACGCGTACTTCGCCTCTCGCCGACCAAACAGCTTTCAATCGTAGCCACGATAGAGAACCTCTCCCCTGGCGGACTGGCATTTCATCCCGACGGACGTCTGTTCATCGCGGCTCTCGATCTGAACCGCAACCTCGGCGCGATTTTCGCGGTCAAACCCGATGGCACGGGAATGCAAACCATCATCGCGCAAGACGCCGGATTCATGCCCAATGACTTGGCGTTCAACAAACAGGGTGGTTTCTACTTCAGTGATTTCAAAGGTATCTCGACCGAGCCAAAGGGCGGGATCTATTACGTTTCTCCCGATCTTTCGCCTCCTGTTGTCGTCTTGCCGCATCTCTCGATGGCCAACGGCGTTACGCTAAGTCCAGACGGAAAAACGCTGTGGGCAACCGAATTTGGCCGCAACCTTCTACATCGCATCGACCTGGCCAACGCTACTACCATCGCCACCATCAGTTCGTCCATCCCCTACCGTTTCACGGGGCCCTCCCCCGATTCGATGCGGGTCGACGCCGATGGCAATGTCTATGTGGCGATCTATGGGCAAGGTCGTGTAATGGTCTTTAACCAGATCGGTATCCCGATTGGCCAGGTGCTGCTGCCGGGGCGCGAACAAGGGCACAACCTGCTATCGACTAGCCTCGCCATTGATCCCAATACGAACACCTTGTACTCCGTCACCAGTGATGGAGATAAGGGGCAAGGAGCGACAATATTCAGCGCCAAGGTGTTCACCCATGGCTTGCCTCCGGCGTCATTCAAATGAGCCGCCTCAATGCTTGTTCCCAACACGTGTGTCCTATTGATCACATGGAGAAACCCTTATGACCCCTATTGGCGCAGAGCCTGACTCTTTGAATGCCAAGCGCGATACGACGAAAGCTTCACGATGGGTGTGTCGTATCTTTGCCATTGTATTACTGATACTCGGCCTGGCCCTTTCCATTGGCGGTGTCATCTTGGTTGCGGACGCAGGTTCTGCGTACTACCTGATCACCGGACTAGCCTTCATCACAAGCGCTGTATTTCTCTGGCGCGGCGATGCGCGAGGGATTTGGGTCTATGCCGCAATGCTGGTCTGGACCACGGCCTGGAGCTTGTGGGAAGTGGGTTTTAACGGCTGGCAGCTGGCGCCCCGACTGATTGGTCCGTTCGTTCTCGGCGCAGTACTTCTGCTACCGCATTTCACCCGACTCACGCCTGCGCCGAACACCCGGAAGCTTCCACGCGGCTGGCCATCGTTTGCCGGCGGCCTGGCCGCTGCAATCGCCTTGGGGAGCGTCAGTCACGCTTTCGGACCTGACGCACCGGACTTTCCGATGTTGAGACGCGGCTTGCAATCGCAGGCGCCAGCGAAACTGCCTGAGCCAATGGCCAACAACGAACGTACCGACTGGCAAGCCTACGGCAATGACCAGGGTGGGACCCGCTTCAGCCCGCTTGCCGACATAGACACAACCAACGTCTCGAACCTGGTCAAAGTCTGGGAAGCCGACATGGCGCCGGTGAACGGCGATCTCAACGCGATCGAAGGCACCCCCATCATGATGGGTAGTTCCCTGTACGCGTGTGATGGCAATAACGGCATCCATGCATTCGATGCGGAAACCGGAAAAGAATTGTGGCGCCGCGACATTTCCAACGGCGTACCGCAGTCGGGTAAACCTTGTCGGGGTGTGGCGTACTACAAAGTGCCTGACGCCAATGGGTTTTGCTCGGAACGCATCTACGCCCCCAGCCACAACCCCACGCTGGTGGCACTGGATGCGAAAACCGGTGAATATTGCCCAGGGTTTGGTAACAACGGCGCGGTCGATCTGACAAAGGGCGTCGCACCTTACCCACATGGCTTGTTCTACGTCAGCTCGGCACCGCAAGTTATCCGCGGCAAGATTGTCGTCGGTGGCGGCATCCCCGACGGGCAATATTGGGGTGGTCCGTCGGGCGTCATCAGGGCTTTCGATGCGGTGACAGGCGAACTCGCCTGGGCTTTTGATGCCGGCGCGCCGAATCGCCTCGGCCTGCCACCTGAAGGACAGTATTACACGCCTTCCACGCCCAACAGCTGGGCCCCCATCAGCGCGGATGAGAAGCTCGGCCTGATTTATTTGCCCGTGGGCAACGCGACACCTGATGCTTACGGTGGCCAGCGCCGTCCCTATGACGAGGACATCTCCAGTGCGGTGATCGCTCTCGACGCGGAGACGGGTCGGCTGCGCTGGAAATTCCAGGCCACGCACCACGACATCTGGGATTATGACGTCGCCTCTCAGCCCACCCTGTTGAACTGGCCTACCGCAAAGGGCATGCGGCCAGCACTGATCCAACCGACCAAGCGCGGCGAGATTTTCGTGCTCGACCGCGAGACTGGCGAGCCGATCAAGGCGGTGGAAGAACAGCCTGTGCCTCAGCGTGATATTGCCAAAGGCGAATGGCTGTCCCCTACCCAACCTGCCTCTGTCGAGCTCCCTGCTTTCAGGGGGCCTCAACTGCGCGAAAAAGACATGTGGGGGGCGACGCCGATCGACCAGATGGTTTGCCGGATCATGTTCAAACAATCGCGCTACGAGGGCCAGTTCACGCCCATCACGCTCGACAAGAATGTCTTGATCGATCCCGGTTCAATGGGTGGTGTGAACTGGAATGGCATCTCGCTGGACGTTGATCGCGGGCTGATGATCGTCAACTGGACTCAGGTCCCTGACCGAATCGAGTTGGTAACACGCGAAGAAGCAACGCAACGCAATTTCAAGATTGCACCTGGTCTGGACGCAGGGGGACAAGCCGAGCAGCCTATGCTTGACACGCCATACGGTGCTTATCGGGTCAACTTCCTTTCGCAGCTTGGCATTCCTTGCAATGCGCCGCCTTGGGGCCTGATTGGCGCTGTTGATCTTGTCAGCGGCAAGCTCATCTGGTCCAAGCCATTTGGCTCACCGCGTGACATTGGCCCGTTCGGTCTGCCGACCCTGGTCTCCATCCCGATCGGTACACCGACCGCCGGTGGCGCCGTGACGACCCGTGGCGGCCTGGTATTTATCGGTGGCGCAGCAGAGCATACGTTCCGTGCCCTGGATGCCGCCACCGGTCGGGAGCTGTGGAGCAGCCGCCTGGCCACCAGCGCAAATGCTACGCCCATGACCTACCGCAGTCCGGTCAGCGGAAGGCAATTTGTGGTGGTCGCCGAGGGTGGGCGTCCGCATTATCGTACGAAGCCTGGTTCGAAGCTGGTTGCCTTTGCAATTCCAGACAGCAAGTGATCGCTGCTGACAATAGCTGATCGACTAAGGAGCCAGTCCATCGTGACCTGTCTCCAAAGTCTTGGATTGGGCAAATCTGCCTGTCTCTGAAATGGGCTATATCCATTCCAATATCAAAGCGCCCGATGCACTTGCATCGGGCGCTTTGTATTTCAGCGAGCGTGGTAACGCCTGCCACATCGCCCTCTACACAGAAACATCACCCTTCACTAAAACTGAAGCCCTCACCTCTAAATCCGCCTTTCGCCGCGCGATGCCCATCCCTATGGTTAATCCACTGGCCGGCAGTCACTTCGCCCTGCCAGTGAATCGAGGAGATACGATGGTCGACGTTCTGGTGATAGGTGGCGGTAACGCTGCGTTATGTGCCGCATTAATGGCACGAGAGGCAGGCGCCAGCGTGATGCTGCTGGAAGGCTCGCCGAAAGTATGGCGCGGCGGAAATTCGCAGCACACGCGCAACCTGCGCTGCATGCACGATGCGCCTCAGGATGTGCTGGTCGATGCCTATCCCGAAGAAGAATATTGGCAAGATCTGCTTAAAGTCACCGGTGGCCTTACCAACGAGAAACTGGCGCGCATCGCCATTCGCGCTTCTTCATCTTGCCGTGATTGGATGCGTTCACATGGTGTGCACTTTCAGCCACCCTTGTCGGGCGCTCTCCATGTGGCTCGCACCAACGCTTTTTTCATGGGCGGCGGCAAAGCACTGGTCAATGCCTACTTTCGCAGCGCCGAACGCCTGGGCGTGAAGATCCGTTATGACGCTCAGGTAACCGATATAGAACTGAAAAATGGTGCTTTCGTCGCAGCTCACCTGGCCGAACGCGAGGTAGATGGACAACGTTTGCCAGCGGAGCGTATCGAAGCACGCGCCTGCGTCCTGGCTGCTGGCGGGTTTGAATCCAACCGCGAGTGGTTACGGGAGGCTTGGGGCCAAAACGAGCGCGGTGAATGGCCATCGGACAACTTCCTTATTCGCGGCACCCGCTTCAATACTGGTGTGTTGTTGCGACGGATGCTCGATCTTGGCGCCGATGCAGTCGGCGACCCGACTCAGGCGCATATGGTGGCCATCGACGCACGGGCTCCGCTTTACGACGGCGGTATCTGTACCCGCATCGACTGCGTATCCCTGGGCGTGGTTGTCAACCGCGATGGCGAACGGTTTTATGATGAGGGTGAGGATTTCTGGCCCAAACGTTATGCGATCTGGGGCCGTCTCGTTGCGGGACAACCCAACCAGCAGGCCTACTCGATTATCGACCAACAGGCGCTTGGCCGCTTCATGCCGCCGGTGTTCCCTGGAACCACAGCACGGACGTTGCCAGAACTTGCTCGCCTGTTGAACTTGCCGCAAATGCAGTTCGTTAAAACCATCGAAGACTACAACAACGCTTGCCATGTCGGCACGTTCGACCACACCACGCTCGACGACTGCCATACCGAAGGGCTGACTCCCGCCAAGACTCACTGGGCAAGGCCACTCACCAAACCACCCTACTACGCCTACCCCCTCAAGCCAGGTGTCACCTTTACCTATCTCGGCTTGGCGACCGACGAAACGGCCGCCGTGCACTTTGATGGCAAGGCCAGCCCGAACCTGTTTGTCGCCGGAGAAATGATGGCTGGCAACGTACTGGGCAAGGGTTATACCGCGGGTATCGGCATGGCCATCGGTACCGCCTTCGGACGAATCGCCGGCGTACAGGCCGCGCTTTGTGCGGGGTTTGGTCTTTCTCCTGTGAACTCGGAGCTTCAACATGCAGCTGTTTGATCCCCAGGTATCCAGCCAACTGATCCCGGTCCTCAACCTGCAGGAAACCGAAGTCGAACGGCAGATGACCGTTTGCAATGCCTGCCGCTATTGCGAAGGTTTCTGTGCCGTATTCCCCGCAATGACCCGGCATCTGGAATTCGGTCAGGCCGACATTCATTACTTGGCGAACCTTTGCCACAACTGCGGCGCGTGCCTGTCGGCCTGCCAATACGCTGCCCCGCACGAATTTGCAGTCAACGTACCCAAAGCCATGGCCAAGGTACGGCTGGACACCTACACCAATTACGCCTGGCCGCAGCCACTGGGTAAATTGTACCAACGCAACGGCCTCGCCTTGGGGCTGGCTTCAGGCGCTGGGTTGGCGCTGTTCCTGTCACTTACCTTGATGATCATGGGCAACCTGTTCGTTGCCATGCCAGGCGGTAACTTCTACGGGATTTTTCCACACAACACGTTGGCACTGATGTTCAGCGCGGTGTTCGGTTTTGCCGTGTTGGCCCTGGGTATCGGCGTGCGTCGATTCTGGCGCGAAATCTCACCCGCCGAGGCACCTCTGCCGTTGAAAGCCAGTGCAGCACTGGAGGCCGGCGCCAACGTCGCACAACTCAAGTACCTGGACGGCGGACATGGAGAAGGCTGCAACAACGCCGACGACGCATTCACCCTATGGCGCCGCCGCTTTCACCACCTCACCTTCTATGGGTTCATGCTGTGCTTCGCAGCCACAGGCGTTGCCACTCTTTATCATTTTTTGCTGGATTGGTCGGCGCCCTACCCGGTTTTAAGCCTGCCAGTGCTGCTCGGCATCTTCGGTGGCGTAGGTCTGCTGATCGGCCCTGCAGGTTTGCTCTGGATGAATCTGCGGCGTAACCCGCAGCAAGGGGACGAGAATCAGAAACCGATGGATCGTGGCTTCATCGCGCTTCTGTTCCTGGTCAGCGCTAGCGGCCTGGCATTGCTTGCCGGGCGCGAAACCAGCGCGTTGGGCTTGTTGCTTGCGATCCACCTAGGTCTGGTCATGGCGTTCTTTCTGACCATGCCCTATAGCAAATTCGCCCACGGCATATTCCGCAGCGCTGCGTTGCTGAAATACACCATTGAAAAACGCCAACCCAACCCGATCAGTGCGGCCGGCGAATGACCGGTGTTTTCAAGAACGCACCGACGGCATCCTCGGCGCCGTTAAGTTGAAAGTAATCTTCATGAGAATCACAAGGAGAGCGTTACCGATGCTCAAATAAATTACCGAGCTGTTTCGCAAGAACAGACGAGGCATGAGTTAGGTCCCGTCTTCTCATCAACTTACCGTGTGTCACGTCAAGCTCGACGCCTTTACAAACCCAGACTCCAGTCGCTCTTCGCTGGGATCAACCCGTTGCAGACATTCTTTAATGCTCTTCCGGGCGGAAGATCAATCTGAAGACGTGTTCGATTATCTAACTATAAAAACAAAAGTAGAGATCATCATGACCACTCATTTGAACTGCAACACGCTTAATACTTCCATCGCATTGTTGCTGCTTTGCGGAGCGGCCAACATTCATGCACAAGAAGCCTTCAGTCCTGAATCCCCTTGGATGTTGGGTGACTGGGGCGGCCTACGCACAGAATTGCTGGAAAAAGGTTATACCTTTAACGTGCTCTACACGGGCGACGCCGCGACGAATCTGGCCGGTGGCTACGACTCGCACACCACGGCGCGGTATACCGACCAACTTGCACTGATGAGCAATTTTGACCTTGAGAAAATACTCGGTTGGGAAGGCGCTGATTTTCAATTCACCATATCGGATCGTAACGGGCGCAACCTCACCAACGATGTCATCACCGATCCTCGGGTAGGCGGCATCAGTCAGGTTCAAGAGGTATACGGGCGCGGCCAGACCTGGCGCCTCACGCAACTCTGGTATCGTCAGAAATTCTTTGACGGCGGGCTGGATATCAAACTGGGCCGCATGAACTTTGGCGAAGACTTCGGCAGCTTCCCCTGCAAATTCCAGAACCTGGCATTCTGCGGCGCACAGCCGGGTAACTGGGCCGGCGATATCATTTACAACTGGCCAATCACTCAATGGGCGGGCCGCGTAAAGGTCGCGTTGAGCGATGACACTTATGCGCAGATTGGTGCGTACGAGCAGAACCCGTCCTACCTGGAAATAGGCAACGGTTTCAAACTCAGCGGCAGCGGCAATGAGGGTACCTTGGTACCTGTCGAGCTGGTCCATACCACGTCGCTGGGGGCCGGACGGCTGCCAGGGGAATACCGTGTGGGCGCGTATTACAGCAGCCGTGACGCAAATGACGTCAACACAGAAGAAAACGGCATAGCCAAATCCCGCGACAGTAAATACGGCGCATGGATTGCCGGGCAACAACAAGTCTGGAAAGATCCGGACTTCGCCGCTCGCGGGCTGACGGTGTTTGCCTATGCCACCGCGCATGACAAAGCCACCAATATGATCGATCGTTATGCGCAAGTAGGCGCTTACTACACGGCCCCCTTCAAATCTCGCCCGAATGACGAAATCGGCGTCGCCATCGCCAGTCTCCATGTAAATAACCGCTTCACAGATCATCAGCGGCAACTGAATGACCGGGCGGGCGTCAGCGACTATGACGATCCTCGCTACACACCGACGCAAAGCTCAGAAACCAACATGGAAATCTACTATGGCTTTGGCGTGACCAAGTGGCTGACCGTGCGCCCCAACATCCAGTTTGTTGGTAACCCCGGTGGTGTCAGTGAAGTCAAGGACGCTTGGGTGGCCGGTTTGAAATTCGAGACCAGCCTGTAAGGGGGTTCTTCCAATGCACTTTATTTTCGAACAAACATGGGATAGCACGACAATGATATTTTGCGCCCTGCAGAATCGAGTTCAATCGTTCGCGAAGTGCTTCGCTGCCCTGGTTGCTAAATTGTCGAGTCACTCGTTCTCGTACTGGGAGCAGTTTCCTGAAGCCGTCCTGTTATCCGATCGTCCGGCAGCAAAAGACGAAGTATGACAACCGAAACACGGCGTCGTGGGTTGGGCGCGCCTTGGAACGCTGCAAAATGATCCCAACCAAACTCAGAAATATGTACCTGACAAACGTCTCATCACTTGATAGGAGTACTTTCATGTCTTGGTCCAAACCTGCTTACACCGACCTGCGTATCGGTTTTGAAGTCACCATGTACTTCGCAAACCGTTAAGTTTGTACCTGATGGACAGCGCCTCGGCCTGCCGAGGCGTTTTATTTTCGGTTCCAGAATGATGGAGCAACCATGTTCGTCCAGATACTAGGTTCCGCCGCCGGCGGCGGTTTCCCCCAGTGGAACTGCAACTGCGCCAATTGCGCAGGTTTTCGCGACGACAGCCTGCGGGCCCAGGCGCGCACCCAGTCGTCCATCGCGATTTCCGATGATGGCGTGAGCTGGGTGTTGTGCAACGCCTCCCCCGACATCCGCGCCCAACTCCAGGGGTTCGCCCCGATGCAACCCGGCCGGGCACTGAGGGACACGGGCATCGGTGCGATCATCCTGATGGACAGCCAGATCGACCACACCACCGGCCTGCTCAGCCTGCGCGAAGGTTGCCCGCATCAGGTCTGGTGCACCGACATGGTCCATGAAGACCTGAGCACCGGCTTCCCGCTGTTCAACATGCTCACCCACTGGAACGGTGGGCTGCGCTGGAACCGCATCGAACTCGACCAGAGCTTCACCATCGCCGCCTGCCCGAACCTGCGCTTCACCCCACTGCCCCTGCGCAGCGCCGCACCGCCCTATTCACCGCACCGCTTCGACCCGCACCCAGGCGATAACATCGGGCTGATCGTCGAAGACCTGCGCACGGGCGGCAAGCTGTTCTATGCGCCGGGGCTGGGCAAGGTCGACGAGTCGTTGCTACAGATCATGGCCGGCAGCGATTGCCTGTTGGTGGACGGCACGATGTGGGACGACGATGAAATGCAGCGCCGTGGCGTCGGCACCCGCACCGGTCGGGAAATGGGCCACCTGGCGCAGCACGGCCCTGGCGGCATGCTTGAAGTGCTGGAGCAACTGCCCGAGCAGCGCAAGGTCCTTATCCATATCAACAACACCAACCCGATCCTCGACGAAGATTCGCCCGAGCGGGCCGAGCTTGTGCGACGCAATGTCGAAGTCGCCTACGACGGCATGAGCATCGAACTGTAGGAGGGCCCGAAATGACTGACACGCCATTGACCACCGCAGAATTTGAAGCAGCCTTGCGCGCCAAGGGCGCCTTCTACCATATCCATCACCCGTACCACGTGGCGATGTACGAAGGCCGTGCCACGCGCGAGCAGATCCAGGGCTGGGTCGCGAACCGCTTCTATTATCAAGTGAACATCCCGCTGAAAGACGCCGCAATCCTGGCCAACTGCCCGGACCGCGAGATCCGCCGCGAGTGGATCCAGCGCCTGCTCGACCATGATGGCGCCCCGGGCGAAGACGGCGGCATCGAAGCCTGGCTACGGCTGGGCCAAGCGGTGGGGCTGAACCCCGATCAACTGCGTTCCCAGGAACTGGTACTGCCGGGCGTGCGCTTCGCGGTGGACGCCTACGTCAACTTCGCCCGCCGGGCCAGTTGGCAGGAAGCCGCCAGCAGTTCGTTGACCGAACTGTTCGCCCCACAGATCCACCAGTCGCGCCTGGACAGCTGGCCGCAGCATTACCCGTGGATCGACCCGACCGGCTACGAATATTTCCGCACTCGCCTGGGCCAGGCCCGGCGTGATGTGGAACATGGCCTGGCGATCACCTTGCAGCACTACACCACGCGCGCTGGCCAGGACCGCATGCTGGAAATCCTCCAGTTCAAACTGGACATTCTCTGGAGCATGCTCGACGCCATGAGCATGGCCTACGAACTGAATCGCCCGCCCTATCACACCGTGACCGACCAACGGGTTTGGCATAAAGGAATTACCCTATGAGTTTCGATCGCAGCCAAACCCCGAACTGGCGCCCCGGCTATCGCTTCCAGTACGAACCGGCCCAGAAAGGCCACGTGCTGCTCTATCCTGAAGGCATGATCAAGCTGAACGACAGCGCTGCGCTGATCGGCGGCCTGATCGATGGTGAACGCGATGTGGCGGCGATCATCGCTGAGCTGGATAAACAATTTCCCGGTGTGCCTGAGCTCGGTGACGACATCGAGCAATTCATGGAGGTCGCCCGTGCACAGCACTGGATCACCCTTGCCTGAGAAGCCCGCCGTTGGCCTGCCGTTGTGGCTGCTGGCCGAGCTGACCTATCGCTGCCCGCTGCAATGCCCGTACTGCTCCAACCCGCTGGACTTTGCCGAGCAAGGCAAGGAGCTCAGCACGGAGCAGTGGTTCAAGGTGTTCCGCGAGGCGCGAGAAATGGGCGCCGCGCAATTGGGCTTTTCCGGCGGCGAGCCGCTGGTGCGCCAGGACCTGGCCGAGCTGATCGGCGAGGCGCGCAGGCTGGGTTTCTACACCAACCTGATCACCTCAGGCATCGGCCTGACAGAACAGAAAATCAGCGACTTCAAAAAGGCCGGCCTGGACCATATCCAGATCAGTTTCCAGGCCAGCGACGAGCAGGTGAACAACCTGCTGGCAGGCTCGAAGAAAGCCTTCGCGCAAAAACTGGAGATGGCCCGGGCGGTGAAAGCCCACGGCTATCCGATGGTGCTGAACTTCGTGACCCATCGGCACAACATCGACAAGATCGACCGCATCATCGAGCTGTGCATCGCCCTGGAAGCCGACTTCGTCGAGCTCGCCACCTGCCAGTTCTATGGCTGGGCGCAGCTCAACCGCGTCGGCCTGCTGCCCACTCGGGAGCAATTGGTGCGGGCCGAGCGCATCACCAACGAATACCGGGCCAAGCTGGAAGCCGAAGGCAACCCGTGCAAGCTGATCTTCGTGACCCCGGACTACTACGAAGAACGCCCCAAGGGCTGCATGAACGGCTGGGGCAGCATTTTTCTCACCGTCACGCCGGACGGCACGGCATTGCCGTGTCACGGCGCCCGGCAGATGCCGGTGCAGTTCCCGAATGTGCGCGACCACAGCATGCAGCACATCTGGTACCACTCGTTCGGCTTCAACCGCTTCCGCGGTTATGACTGGATGCCCGAACCGTGTCGCTCCTGCGATGAAAAGGAAAAGGATTTCGGCGGCTGCCGCTGCCAGGCGTTCATGCTCACGGGCGATGCCAGCAACGCCGACCCGGTGTGCAGCAAATCCGAACATCACGGGGTGATCCTTAAAGCGCGTGAAGACGCCGAGCACGCCACGCAAACCATCGAGCAACTGGCCTTTCGCAATGAACGAAACTCACGCCTCATCGTTAAAGGCTGATCGTTTCAGCGACAGAAATGACTGACTGATCGACGATCGATTCGAACGGTAACGTCCGACGCGCAGCAAATACCACGTGCGACACCTGAGGGATTCAAGTTCTCGGCGTCGCAGATGGCGCATCATTGGTGAATAAAGCTCAGCACTGCATCAATAACTCACAGGCTAATCAATTAAAAAATAGCCTGTAGACTATCCCCATACCGACAACAAAATCATTCCAGATATCGAGTAGGCATCTTAGTCCTTGCCGTCCTCGATCATCTTGCGTCATCTGCACGCTCCCAAGCCAATGCGTTATTAGGCTGAAACAGCTTATTTAGACCCTCCCTATTTAACGGTTCAGAACAAGTTTATAGCTATTCTCGGACCCCCAAAAAATTCAGGACACTTATGAACCTTGCAAAACTTACAGCTTCTATCATTTTAATCACCGGCCTGGCTGGCTGTGCGACTGAACTTCCGACGCTTAAGGATGGCGAATCCATTGTCAACCTTCACGAGCAGGTCGGCGATGAAATGCTGGCCAGACGCCTGGATACGAAACGCGCAGAGAACCTGACTTATTTCAAAGTATCGCCAGGGGCGCATACGATGGAACTTGGGGTAGTTACCAAGGGCTACCAGGAAAGCCAGAACCGCTGTGTTGCCACCCTGTCCTATGACAATTTCTTACCGAATGAACGTTACACCTTGATGGAAAGCAGTGCAGGCCAGGAAGTAAAGATTGAACTTATGGACAGCAAAGGTAATACCTTGGCTCAAACTGACAAGATGCCCTGCTTGTAATTAACTGCCGTATAAATGACAGCGCAGCGCCACCAATCAGCACGTAACTATCATGACAGTGTCAGTCACCGCTAATACAAGAACGCCCGGCCTATCGCCGGGCGTTTTTGTTTAGTCGTCGTTCTCAGAGTGTTTGCACGCCCCGCTCATTCCATCCGCCACCCAGTGCACGATACAGGTTCACTTCAGCCTGCAACTGCGCAAGGCGATCGTTGATCAGCCTTTGTTGGTTGCTAAATAGCGAGCGCTGCGCGTCCAAAAAGGTCAGGTTGCTGTCCACGCCGATTCGATAACGACGCTCGGCAAGCCGATAGTAATCCTGGCTGGCATTGACGAGGTCATTCTGTGCCTGCAACTGATCGACGTAGGTTTTACGTGCGGTCAATCCGTCGGAGACTTCCTGGAAAGCGGTCTGGATAGCTTTCTCATAGTTGGCCACGCCAATATCTTTCTGAATCTCCGAGTAATTCAGGCTGGCGCGTAAAGCGCCTGCGTTGAAAATCGGCAGGCTGATGTTAGGGGTAAACGTCCAACTGCCTGAGCCGCTCTTGAACAACCCATCCAGATTCGCGCTCGAGGTGCCGGCATTTGCCGTAAGGCTGATGCTGGGGAAAAACGCCGCCCGCGCCGCGCCGATGTTGGCGTTAGCGGCCAAAAGCGAATGCTCGGCGGCAAGGATATCGGGGCGACGGGCGAGTAAATCACTGGGCAGACCGGCCGGTACGTTGGCGAGCAGATCACCATCCAAGGACTGCGGCAACGGTAAATCGGCGGGCAGTCCTGTGCCAAGAAGAAGCACCAACGCATTCTCGTCTTCGGCTACTCGGCGCTGGTAGTTTGCCAGGCTCGCCCGCGCACCTTGCACCGAGGTACGCGCCTGTGCGAGATCAAGCGCCGAAGCCACACCCACCTGATTGCTCCGAGCGGTCAGACGCAAGCTCTCTTCATAGGCGCCCAATGTATTCTCGGTGAGCTTGAGCAATTCACGGTCAGCTTGCCAGGTGAGGTAGGCATTGGCCACGCTCGAAACGATGCTGATCTGGGTCGAGCGTCGGGCCTGGGCGGTAGACAGATACGTTTCCAATGCCTGCTGGCTGAGACTGGCGATGCGACCAAACAGATCCAACTCGTACGAACTGATTCCCAGGTTGACGTCATATTGGCTGGAAATACTGGCCTGACCGGACTGCGCCTGAGCGCTCGGCAGTCGCTGCCGTGTTCCGCTGGCGTTGGCGCCAATCGCCGGAAACAAGTCAGCTCTCTGGATTCGATACTGCGCCCGGTACGCCTCAACGTTCAGTGCCGCGACCTTCAGGTCGCGGTTATTGATCAAGGCAGTCTGAATCAATCGCTGCAACGCCGGATCGCGGAAAAACTCGCGCCACCCCTGCTCCACAGCGGCCTGGTCGGCAGCGTTGGTTGCCTGATAAGCGGGACCCTGCGGATATTGCGCCGCAACTGGTGCCTGCGGTCGCTGATACTCAGGGATCAGCGAGCAACCACTCAGAACAGCGGCGCTGATCGCGAGACCGATTAAAGAGCGAGTCATTGGCCTGCCTCCTCACGCATAGCAGTTTCGTCCTGCTTCTTGCGGCTGCCTTTAAACAAGGTTGAAACGGAAACGAAAAACAGGGGAACCCAAAAAATCGCCAGAACGGTGGCCGTTATCATGCCGCCGATCACCCCCGTGCCGATGGCGTGTTGACTGCCCGAGCCGGCTCCGCTGGAAATCGTCAGTGGCAGTACGCCGAGGATAAATGCCAGGGACGTCATCACGATCGGACGCAGACGCATACGACAAGCCTCGATCGTCGCCTCCAGCAACGGTGTACCTTTTTCATTCAACTCCTTGGCAAACTCGACGATCAAGATCGCATTCTTCGCCGCCAACCCCACCGTCACCAACAGACCCACTTGGAAGAACACGTCGTTGGACAGTCCCCGCAATGCCGTGGCCATCAGCGCGCCGATTACCCCAAGAGGCACGACCAAGATGACCGCAATCGGGATCGACCAGCTTTCATAGAGTGCCGCCAGACATAGAAACACGACGAGAATCGACAGCGCATACAGAGCAGGCGCTTGTGACCCTGAAAGACGCTCTTCATAGGACAACCCGGTAAAAGAGATGCCTACGCCGGGCGGCAGTTGCGCTGCAATTCGCTCGACCTCCGCCATCGCCTGGCCAGAGCTGTAACCCGGGGCGGGAGTCCCGAGAATTTGCTCGGCAGGAACGCCGTTGTAGCGCGACAGTTTGGGTGAGCCGAAGATCCACTCGGCACTCGCAAATGCCGAGAACGGGACCATCTGACCCTGGTTGTTACGCACGAACCATTTACTCAGATCCTCTGCGGTGCTGCGCGAGTCAGGCTGGCCCTGTACGTAAACCCGCTTGACTCGGCCGCGATCAACGAAATCGTTCACATAACTACTGCCGTATGCCACTGACAGCGTGGTGTTGATATCAGCCAGAGAAATACCCATCGCCCGCGCGCGCTCGTCGTCGATGGTCAGGTGGTACTGTGGCTCGTCGGCCAAGCCGTTTGGGCGAACACCGGCGAGGACCGGGCTCTGGGCAGCCAGCTCAAGAAACTTGCCGCGCGCTTCCATGAGTTTTTGATGGCCCACGCTATCCTGGTCCTGCAGGTAGAAATCGAAGCCGGTGGCGTTACCCAACTCCAGTACCGATGGCGGAACCACCGCATATACCAGGGCGTCGCGGTACTTCAGGAACTCTTGCTGGGCACGCTGGGCAATTTTGAACACAGTATTGTCACTGTCTCGTTCATCCCATGGCTTCAGGTTGACGAACGCAATCCCTGAATTCTGCCCCCGGCCGGCAAAGTTGAAACCGTTAACAGTGAACACCGTAGCAACCGCTTTACCTTCTCCGTGCTCTTTGTCCAGCAAGTACTGACTCATGCGATCAAGCACTTTTTGCGTGGTCTCAGCCGAGCTGTTGGCCGGCGTCTGCACCTGCGTAAAAATCAAACCCTGGTCTTCATCGGGCAGGAACGAGGTCGGTATCCGGGCGAACATCCAGATCGTGCCGGCGACGATTACCAGGTAAACCATAAAGCCCGGCACCCTATGCCGAATGATCTGGCCTACGCCCTGCTCATATCCGTTGACGCAGGCATCGAACCGTCTGTTGAACCATCCAAAGAAACCGCGCTTGGGCTGACCGTGTTTTGTCGGATCGATTGGCTTGAGCAGCGTCGCGCAAAGCGCCGGGGTGAATACCAAAGCAACAAATACCGAAAGCGCCATGGCCGATACGATAGTGATCGAGAACTGCCGGTAGATCACGCCAGTGGAGCCACCAAAGAAAGCCATGGGCAACAGCACCGCCGAGAGTACCAAGGCAATCCCCACCAGCGCTCCCTGGATCTGCCCCATCGATTTGCGCGTGGCCTCCCTGGGTGACAGGTGCTCCTCCGCCATCACCCGTTCGACGTTTTCAACCACCACAATCGCATCGTCGACGAGTAATCCGATCGCCAGGATCATGCCGAACATGGTCAAGGTATTGATAGAGAAGCCCGCCGCCGCGAGGACGCCGAACGTACCCAACAACACAACGGGCACTGTCAAAGTCGTAATGATGGTGGCGCGCAGATTTTGCAAAAACAGCAGCATGACCAGAAAGACCAAAACCACCGCCTCGCCCAGCGTATGCATTACACCGCTGATGGATTCGGTGACCACCGGCGTCGTGTCATACGGGTACACCGCTTCAATCCCGGCCGGGAAGAATGGTTTCAGTCGGTCGACCGTGGCGCGAATCGCCTTGGCGGTATCTAGGGCGTTGGCGCCCGTGGCCAAGCGGATGGCGATACCCGAGGCAGGCTTGCCATTGGCTTGGGCGTTGATGCTGTAGTTTTCGCCGCCCAAACTGATATCAGCCACATCACTCAGGCGAACCTGGGAGCCGTCGCTATTGACCTTAAGCAAAATGTCACCAAATTGCTCGGAGGTCTGCAGTCGCGTCTTGCCGATGATAGTTGCGGTAAACACCGTACCTTTGCGCGCCGGAAGACCACCAATCGTGCCCGAAGCCACCTGCACGTTCTGCGCCTCAATCGCCTCGGTCACGTCGACTGGCGTCAACTGGAACTGGTTCAGTTTGGCCGGGTCCAGCCAGACTCGCATGGCGTATTGCGTACCCCAGATCTGAAAATCACCAACACCTGAAGTCCTCGAAATCGGGTCCTGGATGTTTGAGACGATGTAGTTGGATAGATCCTCCTTGGTGTGTTTTCCATCGGTGGAAACCAGGCCAATGAACATCATGAAATTCTGTTGGAATTTTGTGACGCGAAGCCCTTGCTGCTGCACTTCACGCGGCAACAGCGGCGTGGCCAGGTTCAGCTTGTTCTGCACCTGAACCTGGGCAATATCCGGGTTGGTGCCCTGGTTGAAGGTCACGATGATTCGCATGCTGCCATCAGCATTACTCTCCGAAGAGATGTAGCGCAGATTGTCGATGCCGTTCATCTGCTGCTCGATCACTTGCACGACGGTATCCTGCACTGTCTGCGCGGAAGCACCGGGATAAGAAACCTGAATCGCGACAGCGGGTGGTGCGATGTCAGGGTATTGATTGATCGGCAAATTGAGGATCGACAATGCCCCAACGAGCATGATGATCAGTGCAAGCACCCACGCGAAGATCGGTCTATCAATAAAATACTTCGACATGGTCTACTCCGCCTTAGCGCTGGTGTTTAGCGCCACAGGAGCTCTGTTCGCCTCATCTGTCATCGCTTCCTGAGCGACCACGGAGCTCCCTGGCTTAATGAACTGAAGCCCTTCGACGATGATTTTGTCTCCGGCGCTCAAGCCGCTTTCCACCAGCACATTCGCACCGACGGTGCGGCCAACCTTGAGCTGGCGTTGCTCGACTTTGTTATCGGCGGTAACGACCATGGCGGTCGGGGTGCCCTTGAGATCCCGGGTCACACCAATCTGTGGAGCAAGAATGGCCTGCTCGGCGACCCCCTCCTGCAACCGCGCATGCACAAAAATCCCGGGCAGCAGCAAGTGATCGGGGTTGGGGAACACGGCGCGCAGGGTGACCGAGCCGGTTGCTTCGTCGACCGAGACTTCTGAAAACTCCAGCGAACCCTGCAGCGGGTACTGGCTACCGTCCTGAAGTGTCAGGCTGACTTTCGCAGCCTTATCAGCAGTTTTCTGCAACTGCCCGCTTTCAAGAGCCCGACGCAGTTTGAGCACCTCGCCATAAGGCTGAGTGACATCGACATAAATGGGGTCGAGTTGCTGGATAATCGCAAGAGGGGCTGCTTGGCCATTAGAAACTAGCGCACCTTCGGTCACAGCCGAACGTCCAATTCGCCCGCTGATGGGCGCGAACATTTTGGTATATCTCAGATTGATCTGGGCGCCCTTGACTTGTGCCTCTGCCAGCATCTGCTGAGATCGAGCAGTGTCATACTCCTGCTTGCTCACCGCCTGCTCATCGATCAGTTGCCGATACCGGGTGGTCAGCGAACGAGATTGCTCCAAACTGGCCTGCGCACTGGCGAGCGTCACCTCGTAAGTTGATGGATCGATCTGATAAAGCTGCTGACCAGCCTTGATATCTGCGCCTTCCTTGAACAAGCGTTTCAGGACGATACCATCCACCTGCGGCCGAACCTCAGCAAGGCGGTAGGCACTGGTACGCCCGGGCAGGTCGTTGAACAAGGTCACCGCCTGAGGCTTCAGGGTCACCACACTGACTTGAGGGGGTTGCGCCGGGGTAGCAGCAGCCTGCTCCTTGTTGCATCCACTGAGCATCGTGGCAAAAGCAATGGCGGTCACCAAAGCAGGAAAGATAGGCTTGAATGGCATAAAGTCCTCGAACATCGCGCTGAAAAAATGCGCGCATGAGTTTGCAAACTGCCGCAGCACAGGCTGAAACAGCTGCTGACGGCAATGGGGAGAAAGAGTTCGGCAAGTACGCGCAAGAGGCGCGGTGCGAAGATCAAGCTTATTGACCGGGTCAAATAAAACCCGACGAGCCAACGCGCTGCGCATTGGATTGTTATGTAGGCATGCTAACAATCGAGGGGCCTGAGGATTAGCCCGACTTTACTGAAATCACCAATGAGTGATATTCAGCAATAAAATGGTTTCAGAATTTTGCAGATTACTCGCAACGCTCTATATCCAGCGATTAACGCAGGACAGCATTTCGATTAGTGAGTTTTGATCAGCTTTGGCCTCTAATGCGTGCAGCGCATCGGCGAGGCTCATATCCTGCAGGAGCTTCCAACTCAAGTCTTCTACGACTCTGCCATGGATAATTCACGGGAACATCTGGGTTCAAGCTGACAAGTTTCGTGGATCGTTGACGTCCGCAACTTCAGACTTCCACCCGCTCGCCCATTCAGGACGGCCTGCATCTCCCCAAGCACCGCCATCGCCACACTTTCCGGGGTGTCCCCACCCAAATCCAAACCCATTGGATAGTGCAATCGGTCCAGCGCAGGCAGGCTGTTTGTCTGTCGCGTTATTTCATCAAGCAGACGCTCGGTCCGATCACGCGGCCCGAGCTGACCGATGTAACGGGGATTACCTTGTAACGCGCCTTTCAACCAATGCGCATCCTGGCTCAGGCTATGGGACATTACCGCCACACACGCCCCCTCCACGAATTTTCGAAATTCGAAAGGCCCGCCTATATCGGCGCTCAACACCCGATCCGCTTCGGGAAAACGTTCCGGACGGGCGAAATGGGGGCGACTATCAACAACGGTGACATGCCACCCCAGGATTTTTGCGATCCGTACCAACGGCTGCGCATCATGGCCCGCCCCAAAGATCATCAGACGCGGTGGTGGCGCGACGTATTCCAGAAAAACCTCTACCTCTGCATAGCCTTCGGTATAGCGTTGCCGCGTAGATTTTTGCTGGTCCAATGTGAGACGCAGATCAGCGGTAATTCGCTCGTTCAGTGCAGGATGGTAGAGCCCTCCGAAGGGCGCCGCGCCAGATTCCAGGAACAGACGATCTCCAACATCTGCACGGCTATTGCGAGAGCCCGCTATTACCGTTGCGATCGCCACGGGTCTCTGGTTGTTTCTTACTTTGCGTAACGCATCAAGCACAGCGCATTGCTTTGTAGCGGGTATTCGCTCAAACAACACATACACCTTGCCGTTGCAGCCCAGCCCGAAACCAAGGGACTCTTCACCGCCCTCTTCGTCTGTGGCCTCGGCCGTGCTGTAGCTACGAATCACCGGGCCCGACTCACTTAGCCACCAGGCCTTTCGCACCACATCAGCCTCCAGACAGCCACCACTGATAGTGCCCTCCGGACGTCCATATTGTGAAACGAGCATGCGCGCCCCCGGACGGCGATACGCCGACCCCTCGACCTTCACAACGGTGGCGAGTACAGACTCTCGACCCTCGTTCTGTTCGGCGTGGATGGCATCGAGCAATGCGTTCAAACTGGACATATCAGATCTCTCTCCCAAAGCGAATCCGGCGAAGTCGCTGTCGATCGCCAACTATCCAAGCGGGCGCAACTCTCTGATCAAGTCGATCAGCAAACGTAGCGTGATCGGCACCTGCCGGTAGCTTGAGTAATAGATATGGAAGCCTGGACCGACACTGACCCAATCCTCCAAAACCACTTGTAAAGTTCCTTCCGCTACAAGCGGCGCGACAATGGGTTCAGCACAATAAGTCAGCCCAGCGCCCTGGGTGACCATGGCGAGCATCATCCGCGTCTCATCCAGCACGACATTACCGGACACTGGGATCTCTAATTTTTCACCCTCTTTCTCAAACTCCCAGTTGTACATCCGGCCGTTGCCTAGCCGAAACCTTAAACAACTGTGCTGTTTCAAATCCTCGGGGTGCAGCGGCATGCCACATCGGTCGAGGTAATCGGGGGTTCCTACCACGACCCATCGAACAGGGGGGAAAGACTTTGGGCAATCATGCCTTCAGGTACGGTAGCGCCATACCTGATCCCAGCGTCGAAGCCTCCTTCAACAATGTCCACCATACTGTTGGTGGTTGAGACTTCCACTTCGATATCGGGATAACGATGAGCAAATGTCGATAAAACGGGTGCCAACAAAAGGAGCGCCGCGTCACTGAAAACATTCAGCCGTATACGACCAGTGGGCTCATCACGGAACTTATTCAACAACTCAATGGCCTGGTCGATTTTGTCGACAGGTTCGCTTATCAATGCCAGCAGCTCCTCACCGGCTGCCGTCAGGGTGACGCTGCGGGTCGTGCGATTGAGCAAACGAACCCCCAATCTCGCCTCCAGCCCCTTGATCGCATGACTCAGCGCAGATGCACTTATCCCTACTTCAACACCCGCACGACTGAAGCTGGAATGGCGGGCGACAGCTAAAAAGTAGATAAAATCGCCAAAGTTGGCACGAGTCAGCTGCATGAGTTCTCTGCCATTGGTGTGAAACGTATGAACGAAAGGGCCTCTCCCGCCCCCTGCGCCACAGACAGTTTTTGCCGGCGTGGTTCTGACTGTTTTGGGGTATCACTCATCGACCAAGGTGATCGTTACTTCAAGGGACCCAGGACGCGCGAGTATTCCCAGGCCGGAATCAATCTTGCCGAGTTTGATAAGGCCGCTCGAATACTTGAAGCCTTTATGAAAAATGGCGAGATTTCCCCAAGGCGCATAGAAGGCAATGTCACCCACCGAAGGCGTGAAGCCAGCTGGCGCGCCCTGTGTCGATAATGGCTCGGGCAGTACGCTGATCTTCTCGGTCGAGGCGTAGTCGTCCAGTGTCAGTTTCATCGGCAGCTGTTTAACGAAATCTATGGAGGAATCGTTGTTGTCGAGCGTTGCCGTAACCGGACCGCCTGAAACATCGATGCGTATTTTCATAGTTGCTCCACTTTGCTCCGATGGGCTGCGGGGCACGCCCTACCCCCGACCCGAATTGATCTGACAGCCAAATTGCTTTCCCGCCAGAAGGTATCAGCTGACAGAAAAACTGAAATACCTCGCAGCGATTGAAGTCATGAATGAGATTTATCAATCGTCCTTACACACGCAGTGCATTCATAACCAGCGTGAAGGCCCGCGACGGCTGCCTGCGACTTGGGTAATACAAATGGTACCCCGGGAAGGGAGCACACCAATCTTCCAGCACACGAACCAGGCGGCCATTTTCCAGATGCGGTGCGAATTCTTCTTCAGGAAGATAGGCGATGCCCAGGCCGGCCAAGGCTGCATCCACCATGCTGGGAGAGGTGTTGAAAACGAGCTGGCCATCCACTCGTACGTTTAACGGTTGGCCACGACGCTCAAACTCCCAAACGTATAGCCCCCCTGCTGTTTGCATACGCTGATTGATACAACTGTGCTTTAGCAGGTCCCGTGGATTTTTGGGCGTTGGATGCCTTTCGAAATACATCGGGGAGGCCGCAGCGGCCATGCGCAGTTGAGGACCGATGGGTACCGCAACCATATCCTTGTCGATGGTATCGCCCATACGCACGCCTGCATCGAAACGGTCGGCGACGATGTCTCGAAAACCATAATTGATATCGAACTCTATCTTGATATCCGGATAATCGAGCAAAAGCGGCGTGAGCTTGGGAAGCAAATGTGCTCGAAGAATGTGCTCACCACAGGTGATGCGCACGGTGCCGGCGGGTTTATCGCGCATCTCGGTCAGTTCGTCGAGTTCTGCCTCGATTTCGTCAAAGCGATGACCAATGGCTTTTAGTAAACGCTCGCCCGCTGCCGTAGGCGATACGCTACGGGTGGTTCGTGTAAGCAAGCGAATCTCCAGCCTGGCCTCTAACCCGCTCATTGCCTGGCTGAGGGCAGATTGAGTCACGCCCAGTACGGAAGCTGCCCGCGTGAAGCTGCCTTCACGGGCAATCGTTACGAACGATAAGAGATCATTGAGGTTACGTCTGACCATCGCCCAAGTCTCTCATAAATCATTAATTAGCAGGCCTTATAGCCCCTTTAAGGACTGATTAGCTAGTGGCGTCGAAGGGGGCCGGTTACATTAACAACCTCTTTTTAACCAACCCTTCGTTGTATTCAGCGCGAGCGATCGCCATGGCGCTTGGGACGAGAGGCGCGAAGTGACCCGAGGGGACGTGCATGGATCGTAGAGACTTTCTCATCAGAGGCGCCGGACTGGGTTCGGCGTTGATCGCAGGCTCACTTCTGGAAGCAACGGCATCCTGGGCAGAGGCCCCAACCAATTCCCGAAGGGAGGCTCCCGCGTCCAACGCACAACGGGACAACAATGCAAGCGGCAAAGCCCGCGTATTCATTACCGGCTCGGCCGATGGACTGGGCCATGCCACCGCCAAAACCCTGCTTGCCCAAGGCCACGAGGTTGTCGTGCATGTGCGCTCCCCTGCCCGGTTGTCTGCCGTGCAAGAACTGGTGGACCAGGGCGCCATCGCGACAGTCGGCGACTTGGGCGATCTTGAACAGGTTCGCGACCTTGCCCGTCAGGTCAATGCCATCGGCGCGATGGATGCCATTGTTCACAACGCTGGCATCCTCAGCGGGGCGCAACTGCTAGTCGTCAACGTCGTCGCCCCCTATATGCTCACGGCCCTGATTCAGCGCCCCAAGCGTCTGATCTACCTGAGCAGCAGCATGCATAGGGGCGGACGAGCCAGCCTGACGGGATTGGACTGGTCGGGCAGCACCCCCACAGGCAGCTATTCGGACAGCAAACTCTTTGTAACCGCACTCGCAGCAGCCGTTGCGCGGTTGTACCCCGACGTCCTCAGTAATGCGGTCGATCCGGGCTGGGTCCCAACGAAGATGGGAGGTCCCAACGCACCTGACGACCTGCGCCTGGGACACCTGACCCAGGAATGGCTTGCCACCAGCAATGACCCTGAGGCACTCACCAGCGGCGGCTATTGGCACCATCAGCGACGCGAACAGCCGCATTCCGCGGTCCAAGACTCCCGATTCCAAGACTTGCTGCTGGCTGAACTCACGCGCGCCAGCGGCACGAACCTGTCGTGACCACCTCCACGGTAACTACTGCATGAAATTATTCTGGGGTCGTCTTCTCATGGCCGTTGTCGGTATCGCTCTGCTAGGCATCGTTGGCGCCTTCGCCTATTTACAGCAGCCGGTCTTCGGCGACCTGCCCAGCGGCGAGCGGCTGACGCGCATCGAACATTCGCCCAATCATGCCGACGGAGTGTTCCGCAACCAGATCGACACGCCCATGAAGACCACGGACCAATCCGAGATATCGATGTGGATGCAGACCCTTTTCGGGCAAGAGGGACAGCCTCGACCGCCAAGCCCGATTCCCGCCGTCAAGACCGACCTCAAAGCACTCGACCCTACACAGGATATAGTCGTTTGGCTGGGCCATTCCTCCTACTTCGTGCAACTGGGCGGACAACGCATCCTGATCGATCCGGTGTTCAGCACTTACGCCGCGCCGATCCCCGGAGTGAACAAGGCATTCGAGGGCACCAGCCTCTACACGGCCGATGACATACCCGAGATCGACGCTTTGTTGATCAGCCACGATCATTACGATCACTTGGACTATCCAACCGTTCAGGCGCTTCAGACCAAAGTCAGAAAGGTTATCGTGGGGTTGGGTGTAGGCGCGCATTTCGAGCGCTGGGGCTACGACATTGGAGTCGTACGCGAAGCCGACTGGAACGAAGTCATCGCGCTGACACCGAACGTCAGAGTCCACGTCACCACAGCTCGACACTACTCTGGACGCACCTTTACCCGCGATCAGTCGCTGTGGGTCGGCTTTGCACTTGTGTCTCCTGAGCAGCGGTTGTTTTTCAGTGGCGACTCGGGTTATGGCCCGCACTTTGCCGAGATCGGCCAGCGGCTGGGTCCGTTCGACTATGTCGCCATTGATGCAGGTCAGTACGATCCGCGCTGGGCGAATGTCCACATGAATCCGGAACAGGCCGCGCAGGCAGCCAAGGACCTGCACGCCCGAGTGCTGATGCAGACGCATGTGGGCCGCTTCTCCATCGCCCCTCACGATTGGGATGATCCGTTCAAGCGCATGCAAGTCGCCAGTCAGGGGCAAACCTTCGCGCTGTGGACGCCCGAAATCGGCCGCACGGTCTACCTTGACGGCCGTGCGCAGTCGTTCACGGCATGGTGGGAAGACGACGCAGCGAAGACTCCGCCTCAGGTCGCAACTGGAGCCAGGAAGGAGTAAGTCGTGCAGTCTCCCGTCTCGCTGTTGTGGCTACGTCAGGCAAACGTGCGCCCCGAAGAAGCACCCGCAGTCCTGTGGTCGATGCTCTACGTCATCGCGCTATTTCTGGCGTATTACCTGTTGCGACCGATCCGCGACGAGCTCGGTGTGGCCGGCGGGGTCCAGAACTTGCCCTGGTTATTCACTGGTACGTTGTTGGCGATGCTGGTAGCCAGCCCGTTGTTCGCGCTGGCCGTGCGCAAACTGCCACGTAAGCAGTTCATCGTCGTGGCCTATCGTTTCTTCGCTGCCAACCTGATGTTGTTTGCACTGCTGCTGCATCTCACCGATCCACAGTGGCAGGTGTGGCTGGGACGTGCCTTTTTCATCTGGGTCTCGGTGTTCAACCTGTTCGTCGTCTCGGTGTTCTGGTCGCTCATGGTGGATATCTTCGACAGCGAGCAGGGCAAACGGCTGTTCGGGCTACTCGCGGCAGGAGCAACGATTGGCGGCCTCTTGGGCTCGGCTATCACTTCCAGCCTGATCCAACAGTTGGACCGCTCCTGGCTGATGGTGATTGCCATCCTGTTTCTGGAAGTGGCGGTACTTGCATCACGCCGTTTATCTCGCCTTGCTCCGATGCTCAGCCACACCACGCCCAAGGAAAACCCTGACCGACCCTTGGGTGGCGGCATCTTTACCGGCATGGTCCACACGCTGCGCTCGCCCTACTTGGTCGGGTTGGCACTATTCATTCTGCTGTACTCGGTTACATCGACTTTCTTGTATTTTCAGCAGGCCAGCATCGCCGAGACCTCGTTCCCTGATCGTGCGGCCCGCACGGCGTTCTTTGCCAATATCGACTTGATCGTCAATGCGATCACACTGGTATTCCAGCTGTTCATCACCGGCAGGATGATCGCCACCGCGGGCATCGTGGCAACGCTGTGTGTCCTGCCGCTGGTCAGCCTGTTCGGCTTCGCTGCCTTGGCCGCCAGCCCTAGCGTCGCAGTCATCGTGGCCGCGCAGGTCGCCCGCCGGGTAGCGAACTTCGCACTGGCCAGACCCGCCAGGGAAATCCTGTTTACCTCCAGCACACGTGAAGATCGCTACAAAGCCAAGAACTTCATCGACACGGTCGTTTATCGTGGCGGTGACCAAATCGCCAGCTGGGGATACGCAAGCCTGATGGGCCTTGGCCTGACCCTGGCGCAGATTCCCATGATCTCGGTCCCCCTCTCAGCTATCTGGCTGGGCTTGAGTGTCTGGTTGGGACGAACCCACCTGAAGCAGGAACAGCGCGATTCTACGGTCTCACCATCATTGATTGAGGACAGGACATGAAGTCTACCCGCCGCTCCATAGTGAAATCCCTTGGCGTATTGGCCGCTCTGCCTTGGCTCATCCCCGCGAGTCGCGCCTTTGCGGTCGCGCCAACCCGCATCGGCGTGATCGGTAGCGGATCGCTGGGCGGCACGGTAGGTCGGCTGTGGGTCGAGGCTGGACATGAGGTCATGTTCTCTTCCCGCCATCCAGAGCAATTGCAAGACATGGTTGAGGCGTTAGGGCCACGCGCTTCGGTCGGCCTGCCGATGGCGGCAGCGGAATTCGGCACCGTGCTTCTGTTGGCTATTCCGTTTGAAGCGCTACCCCAGGTCGGGCGAGACCTGCACAGTGCCTACCGCGGCAAGATCGTTCTGGACTCCACCAATCCTTGGGGCACAAGCAGCAGCGATGTATACCGCGAAGCGCACAACCTGGGCGTTGCTGAAACCGTCGCGAAGTACATGATCGGCGCGCGACTGGTGCGCGCATTCAGTGCCGTCGATGCCACCGTGGTGGCAATGTCTGCCTCACGAGCGGGCGGGCGCATTGGCATGCCCGTCGCAGGAGATGACGCCGAGGCCTTGCGGGTCGCCGCCGACCTGGTACGCGATGCTGGTTGCGACCCAGTCGTCGTGGGCAACCTGGCTGCCTCCGCCTCGTTCCAGCCGGGCAGGCCGGGTTTCCGCGCCCATCTGACCGCACCGGAACTGCGCCGCCTCCTCGGCCTGTAGTGCAGAGTTCTGGTGGCCGCGTAGATAAGCAAGAAACCTTGCTGCTAGCTCCCACCTCAACAATCGGCCGGTGGATCAAACTGCCAGGCTCTCATGAGTCGGGCAGCGTGATCGCGAGGAAGCTGAATCTAACCGCCGGGTGATCGGAAAATGTGCCGCTCTCCTGTCACCCGCCCCCCCTTCTGCACTCAGCTCATCCAGTTCCCGCCATCAACGTTGTACGTTTGTGCGACGATGTAATCGCTCTCCGAGCCCGCCAGGAAAATAGCCATTCCTACCAGATCCTCTGCCGTCCCCATTCTTCCATACGGAACTTCAAGGCCGACGAGCCGCTTCTTCTCACCTAGAGGTCGGTTCTCATGCTTGGCAAAGAGCGCATCGACACCGTCCCAGTGTTCGCCATCGACAACCCCCGGGGCAATCGCGTTGACATTGATTTTGTGCTTGATGAGGTTGAGGCCAGCAGACTGCGTAAGGCTGATGACGGCCGCCTTGGTGGCGCAGTAGACGCCTACCAGCGCCTCACCGCGGCGACCCGCCTGGCTGGCCATGTTGATGATCTTCCCGCCATGCCCCTGACTGATCATCTGCTTCGCCGCTGCCTGAAGCGTGAACAGCGTCCCGCTGACGTTGATTGCAAAAAGCTTGTCGTAGCTTTCTCGAGTGATCTCGGTGATCGGTGCAAGATCGAACAACGCCGCATTGTTCACAAGGATGTCCAGCTTTCCTGCGTGGGCAACGACCTCGGCGATGGCTGCATCAATGGACGCCTGGCGGGTAACGTCCATCTCCACCGCGTAAGCTTGCGGCCCAAGCTCGGAGGCCGTCGCTTGAGCTCTTTCCAAATTGATGTCGGCGATAGCGACCGTAGCGCCTTCACCGATATAGGCCTGGGCAAACGAGCGGCCAATACCGCGCGCGGAACCAGTGATCAAAGCGCTTTTACCTTCGAGACGTTTCATTGAATCTACCTTTGTGGTTCGTGGCGCGCTTCATCGACAGAGCGCGCCTGATGGAAGTCAGGCCGCGCGTGATGCCGCAGCGCTTACCGAAAGACCGCTCTCATCAAATAGATGGCAATGAGCGACATCGAGGGTGAGATAGCGCCGGGCGGCGTACGGCACTTCGCAATCCCCCTGGACACGTACCGTCAGGCTTTCCCCTGAATCGACATTCACGTGGCAGAAGGTATCGCTGCCCAGGCGCTCGGTGACATCCGTCGTGACCGGCACTTGGCCTTCAGCGCCCAGGGTCAAATGCTCCGGCCGTATCCCGATCGTCACGGATTGCCCGACCGACAAGGCACTGCTGTCGCGTGGAATGAGCAAAGTGGTTCCAGAGGCGAACCTAACCTCAACCCCCGATGCATGCACGGCATGCACAGTCGCCTGCAAGAATCCCATTTTGGGTGTCCCAAGGAAGCCGGCAACGAATAGGTTGGCAGGATGATGGTAGAGCTCGAGCGGCGAGCCAATCTGCTCGATCCGTCCTGCGTTAAGCACAACCACCTTGGTGGCGAGCGTCATGGCCTCGACCTGGTCATGGGTCACGTAGATCATGGTGGCCTGCAGTTCCTTATGCAGTCGGGACAGCTCCAAGCGCGTCTGTACACGCAGCGCAGCATCAAGGTTCGACAGTGGCTCATCGAAAAGGAAAATCTTCGGGTTTCGGACAATCGCACGCCCAATAGCGACTCGTTGACGCTGACCACCTGACAACTGCTTAGGCTTGCGGTCGAGTAGAGAACCCAGTTCGAGAATCCTTGCGGCCTCAGCGACCTTCCTTTCCACATCCGGCTTCTTCTCACCGGCCAGATCCAAGGCAAATGACAAATTCTTGCGTACCGTCATGTGCGGATACAGAGCATAGGTCTGGAATACCATGGCCAGGTCTCGCTTGGCAGGAGTCACCTCAGTGATGTCTCGGCCGTCGAGCTCGATCGTGCCGCTCGTGACGTCTTCCAAACCTGCAATCAGGCGCAACAGGGTCGACTTGCCACACCCCGAAGGCCCTACGAACACCACAAACTCCTTGTCCTTAACCTCGAGATCGATGCCCTTGATGATGGACAGTCCCTCGAAACCTTTCTCAAGATTTTCTATTTTCAAAGTGGCCATGCGTAAAGTCCTGTATGAAATTGGAGCCTTCGCGAAATCATTGAATGCTCGACGTCGTCATTTGACGGCGCCAAAGGACAGCCCACGAACCAATTGCTTCTGACTGATCCAGCCGAAGATCAAGATAGGTGCGCAGGCCAATGTGGAAACCGCGGAAAGCTTCGCCCAGAACAGACCCTCGGGGCTCGAGTAGGAAGCGATCAGCGCGGTCAGAGGTGCGGCGCTGGAGCTCGTCAGGTTGAGCGACCAGAAGGCCTCGTTCCAGCACAGGATCATCGACAGCAGCATGGTCGACGCCAGCCCACCCTTGCTGATGGGCAGCAGCACGCGCAGCATCTCCTGCCCCAGGGTCGCGCCGTCCAGCCTGGCCGCCTCCAGAATCTCCCGGGGGATGTCTTTGAAGTACGTGTAAATCATCCACACCACGATGGGCAGGTTGATCAGGGTGTAGATCACGATCAGCGCGATCCGGGTGTCCAGCAACCCCGCCCCCTTCGCCAGAAGGTAGATAGGCATGAGCACCCCAACTGGAGGAAGCATCTTGGTCGATAGCATCCAAAGCAGCGTCTGCTTGGTGCGCTTGGTCTCATAGAACGCCATCGAGTAGGCCGCCGGCACCGCGATCAGCATGCACAACGCTGTGGCGGAGAAGGAAATCAGCACCGAGTTCCACGCAAAGTGGAAGTAGTCACTGCGCTCCTGGATGTGCAAGTAATTCTCCAGCGTAGGCATGAAGATGAACTGTGGCGGCGTAGCGAAGGCGTCGATCTCTGTCTTGAAACTGGTAAGCACCATCCAGAAGATCGGAAAGAACAACAGCAAAGCGGTGACCCAGGCCAAGGTGCCGAGCAGTACGCTTTGCAGAGACCGGGATTGTTTGAGCGTCATCATGGCGTTGTCCTCAGGCTTTGTCGGTCAGGTTCTTGCCAATCATGCGCACCAGCACAATCGCCGCGATGTTGGCGATCACCACCGCAATCAGACCACCGGCCGAGGCCATGCCAACATCGAACTGCACCAGTGCCTGGTTGTAGATCAGATAGGCGAGGTTGGTCGAAGCGAACCCAGGTCCGCCATTTGTCGTGGTGAAGATTTCTGCAAAGACCGACAGCAGGAAAATCGTCTCGATCATCACCACCACCGCGATGGGCCTGGCCAAATGTGGCAGGGTCAAATGCCAGAAAATGGCCAGGGCACCCGCCCCATCCAATCGAGCGGCCTCTTTCTGCTCTTGATCGAGCGACTGCATGGCGGTCATCAGCAACAAGATCGCAAAAGGCAGCCACTGCCAGGAAACGATGACGATGATCGAGAAGAGTGGGTAATGAGCTAGCCAATCGACGGGCTGTGCCCCGAAGAACTTCCATACCGCCGCGAGGATCCCGGAGACAGGGTGGAAGATCAGGTTCTTGAAGATCAGCGAACCCACGGTCGGCATGATAAAAAACGGCGAAATGAGCAGCACCCTGACTATGCCGCGTCCAAAGAACTCGCTTGCCTCGAGCAAGGCTGCAATCAAGACACCAAAAATCACGCTGATCAGCAGCACGCTGCCCACCAATATCAACGTGTTAAGCGCTCCGGGAAGAAAACCCGAATCTGTCACGAAATAGGCAAAGTTCTCCAGGCCAACGAACTCGTTTTCTCCTGGATTGAGCAGGTTGTATCGGATCACCGAAAAATAAACGGTCATGGCCAGCGGCACGATCATCCAGAGCAACAAAAGTGCAACCGATGGCGACACCAAAAACCATCCTGGATTGATCAAACGGCGTGCGCGCGATGGCGCCGAGGCCGCAAGCTGGGCTCGAATAATGGACGTGTTCATGATTATTTACCTGTGCGGCTGTGACCGCCGGCGCTAAGCCGGCGGAGGTAAGGGGCTATTTATTTTTTGGGATAGCCCGCACGCTTCATCTCGCGCTCGGTTGTGGACTGGGCAGAAGCCAGCGCTTGCTCAACCGACATTTGTCCTGTCAATGCTGCGGAGAAAAGCTTGCCTACAGATGTACCGATCGATTGAAACTCGGGGATCACCACGTATTGAATGCCCACGTACGGAACAGGTTTGGCTGAAGGCTGCGACGGGTCAGCGTGCTTCATCATTTGCAACGTTACCTGAGCAAACGGCGCGGCCTTGAGGTAAGCGTCACTGTAGGTCGAGATGCGTGTGCCGGGTGGCACGTTCGTGATGCCATCCTTATCGGTCACGAGCTGGATGTACTCTTTGGAGGTGGCCCAGGTGACGAACGATTTGGCGGCCTCTTTGTGCTTGGAGGTGGCAGGAATTGCCAATGACCAGGCATACAACCACGAGGACCCCTTGTCGGTAACCTCAATAGGCGCAGGGGCGAAACCTACGCTGTCCACCACCCGGCTCTGCTCCTTATCGGTGGTGAAAGATCCAGCCACGCTTGCATCAACCCAAATCGCGCATTTGCCACTGTTGAAAAGGGCCAGTGTTTCGTTGAACCCGTTACTGGATACTCCCGGAGGGCCGTATTTCTTCAGGGTATCAACATAAAACGTCGCGGCTGCCTTCCACTCAGGACCATTGAGTTCAGGCTGCCATTTCTCATCGAACCAGCGCGCCCCGAAGGCGTTGGCCATCGTGGTAAGCAAGGCCATGTTTTCGCCCCAGCCAGCTTTGCCACGCAAGCACATGCCATATTGATCCTTCGAAGGATCATTGAGCTTGGCAGCGAACTCGCCCAGTTGCGACCAGGTCGGCTGTTCCGGCATCGTCAATCCTGCAGCCTTGAACAGATCGGTGCGGTAGTAGGTGATGGTGCTTTCGCCGTAGAACGGCAATGCGTAGAGCGTATCGTTAACGGAAAGGCCCTGACGCACGGCAGGAAAGATGTCGTCGACGTCGTAGCCGGCCGGGAGGTCCCTCATTGGCTCTAGCCAGTTCTTTGCACCCCACATCGGGGTTTCGTAGGTACCAATGGTCAACACGTCGAACTGGCCACCTTGAGTGGCAATGTCAGTGGTCAGGCGCTGACGCAGAACGTTCTCTTCGAGCACGACCCAGTTCAGTTTGATGTCGGGATGCTGCTGCTCGAAGACCTTGGATAGCCGTTGCATTCGGATCATATCGCCGTTGTTGACCGTCGCGATGGTCAGCGTCTCAGCGGCATGGCTGGCAAGGGCGAATGACAGACCAGTAGAAAGAATTAGCGCATTCGTAATCTTCATGGGGCTCTCCACTCCAAGCCAGATGACCGGAGCTATTATTGTTGTTGTTCACCACTTGTGAGCAAAACAAGACCGCATTGCAGTGGTGGGCAAATTGATTAGATCACCTACGCGCCCCGCCCTCAAACGAATCGCGGACGCCGAATCGATACTTTTTTGATCGCGATAACCGGCAGCCACGAGGGTTAAAAAAGTATCAACAAGCTGCAATAGCTGGGCTAGCAGTCCCGGACGAATTCGGCGTATGGTTGGTGCATTCGATCCACCGCATAACTATAAAAAGGGGCACAAGATGCCTGATAACCGCGCTGCTTTATTCGAGCACCGACCAGCCGACCTTGAAGTTATCCTTCCTGAACCCGATCAGAGCTTTCGATGGTACGAGCACGACTATCCATACGCCCTCGCCCGCTGGAACCACCATCCGGAATATGAAATCCACCTGATTCGACAAGGAAGTGGCAAGCTTTTGGCTGGGGATTACATCGGCCCCTTCACCGCAGGACATGTCGCACTGATTGGCCCTGGTCTTCCCCATGACTGGATGGGAGATATCGCGCCAGGGGAACAGCTCGTAGGCCGCGACGTGGTGCTGCAGTTTGATGGCGCCGCCCTGCTCGACCTCCGAGGTTCATTGCCTGAGCTATCGGAGCTGAAAACGCTGTTTGAGCTGGCACAACGTGGGATCGAATTTACTGGCGGGACGGCCATCGAAGCTGCTTTGCTGCTTGAGAGAATCGGCGAGGCGACGGGGCTTCAGCGCCTGATCATGTTCCTGCAATTGATAGGCACCCTCGCAAGGGCGCCAAAGCGCGAAATTCGGGTATTGGCCAGCGCCTGCTACTCGCCTTCATTGAACGAACGCAGCTCGGAGCGAGTTAATCAGGCATTCGACTACTTGATCAATGAGCTCACATCCGACGTCCGGCTATCTGTCATCGCCGAGCGAGTTGGGATGAGCGAGGCAGGTTTTTCACGCTTCTTCAAACGAATCACTGGCCACGGATTCATGGACCTGATGCGCAAGCTGCGCATCCAGCGTGCATGTCGGCTACTCGTCCAGACACAGCTCTCGGTCGCCGAAATCTGCTTTGAGGTTGGCTACGAAAACGTCTCCAATTTCAATCGCCACTTCCGTCATGAAATGCATCAGACCCCGAGCGACTACCGGCGTACCACGGCCGTGAAGCTCTTCAACCGAGACAGTCTTCACCCATCGCTACCGATCACGCAGGTGCGGTGAGACCGCGCCTATCGATGTGAAGCACGATAGTGTCCCCAGCCCGACACAAGAGAGAATGAATATGCAATTACCGAGCGTTGTTGTGTTTGGTGAAGCACTGACCGACGTGGTTCAACACTCGCCCGGGCGGTGGCAGGGCTATCCAGGTGGCGCGCCCTGGAACGTGGCCCGCGCGATGAGCCGCCTCGGCGTGCCCACTGCATTCGCCGGCTCGATCAGTACCGACTCATTGGGCGATGAGCTCGCACAGCAATCGAAGGCTGCCGGCCTGGACATGAGATTTCTCCAGAGAGTTGACGCTAACCCTCTGGTAGCAATCGTGCCCTCCAGCCACCCTCCCCGGTATTTCTTTGCGGGCGAGGCCGATCTACTTTTTGATGTGGACCAACTCCCGGCAGGTTGGTTGGATGCCGCTCGACTCTGTCACTTCAGCTGTATCAGCCTTGCCCGTCAGCCATTGGGGGACAGGCTTGTTGAGGTGGCCAAGAGGGTCAAGGAAGAAGGCAAGCTGATCAGCTATGACCCGAACTGGCGCAACCTGATGGACACCCGCTACCGCGAGCTGACTTTCCCGGCCATGGTGGAGCTTGCAGACATCATCAAGCTTTCGGATGAGGATCTTCGCCAGATATACCCTGGATTGAACGAAGAACAGGCCCTTCGAGAATTGCGAACAATGAATACTCGTGCCCAGATTCTTTTCACCCGTGGAGCGAAAGGCATGGTGTTGTATGACGCCGATCTAAAGTTTGAACAGCCCGCGATCGCCGTCGAGGTTGCTGATACGGTGGGTGCCGGCGATTCGAGTATGGCCGGCTGGCTCGCCTCGACACTTCTAGGTATTCAAGAGCCGCGTGCACGATTGGAGTTCTCCGCGGCTTGTGCGTCGGTGTCTTGCTCACATGCAGGGGCTTACGCGCCCAGTCGTGAAGAAGTGAACAACTTACTGTCAAACCGCATGCAACACTAGCGCGGAAGTCGCATTGAACACAGCCATCTTGTCAGGAGATGGGGTTCAAGGCGCAGTGAATAAGTACACATGCGGGTTGAGCCAGGTGGACCAGTCCACCACAAGCCAGTTAAACCCGCACCAGTGTTCGTTGCCCAGGTGCAACCAACGCTCCCCCACCTGTTATCACAAGTTTTTGATCTGGCGCCCGGCAAGTCGGGCCTGCTCCATTCGGGGAAACGCCGAAGGTGAAAAGCAGCGTGCCGCCCCCAACCACCAAACTGTTCTTTTCATCCATCAGATTTCTTTACTTACTTCGTCTGCCAATGATGATATTGACGCCCGGCCATCAATTCAGCTCATGGTTATATGCGGCCACGCAGCTAGCTCTTCGTCATCCCTGTCGTAAAATCATGCGCACGATTGCGCAGCCCCTTGCTTTATCGTCAATAGGTTCCACGCCCGTCCTGATAGAAGTCATAAGGCTTCTTTTGAGTGGCCTGAAGCTCCCATAGGCGCGCATACCCCCGGCCACTGCCATGACCGCACCAGACCAGAATCAGGATCCCGACTCATATCCTCTGGAATTTTCTGCCGCAACAAATGGAGCCCCATTGATGCCCGATCCGATCAAGCTTGAATTTTCCGAAAAGTACGACGATAAGCACGCGCAGAGTTATTTACTCAAGCATCAGGACAATCTGGCCCGCCGTTTATCCCACAAACGCGACGAGCAATTGGCGCGTAGTGCGTTGGTCGCCGCTGGCGAGCCTGGCTTGGTGCTGGACTTGCCGTGTGGGGCCGGGCGTTTCTGGCCGTTACTGGCGCAAAAGCCTGGTCGCGTGATCATCGGCGCAGACAATTCTGAGTCGATGTTGAAGGTCGCAACCATCGCCCAACCGGCGGAGGTGGTGAAACGGGTTCGCCCGTTGCAGACCTCTGCCTTTGCTATCGATTTACCGGACAACGCGGTCGACAACATATTCTGCATGCGCTTGATGCACCACATCGGCGCCCCGGAGCACAGACTCGCGATTCTGCGTGAGTTTCAACGCGTTACTCGCGACAGCGTAATTATCTCACTATGGGTGGACGGCAACTTCAAGGCTTGGAAACGCAAGCGTACCGAAGTGCGTCGTCGCAACAAAGGAGAACAAGACGGTTACCAAAATCGGTTCGTGTTGCCGGCTACTACTGTCGAGGCAGAGTTTGAACAGGCCGGTTTCCGTGTTCAGAAATCCCTGGACTTCATACCGCTCTACGCCATGTGGCGAGTTTATGTATTACGCAAAAAATAACAAAATGGCCATCAGCCACTTATCCAAGCTTTATGGAATTGATAGTTCATGCCCCCTCGAATCATATGCCACATGATCAGCTCGGTGGACGGGCGCCTCGTGTCTTCTCGTTGGACATCTCTACCCAATGGGGACAGTGAGCAAACGATTAGCAATCATTACGAGCGAATTGCCGCCCGCCTAGGCGGCGACGGTTTCATCATAGGCCGAAAAACCATGGAAGCATTTGATGGTATTTCTTCAAGACCACCGTTTGTAGGGGAACACAGCGGTGGTCTGCGGGACCACAACATAGCGCATGAACCAGGGGACCCGGTTGCGATCGTGATTGACCCCTCCGGGAAGCTGCACTACCAGACGAATACCATTGATGGCGGGCATCGGATTATCTCCATTCTCGGCGACTCGGTATCGGATGCCTATTTGCAGGCGTTGCGAAACCAGGGCATTTCCTATCTCTTCGCAGGCCCTCATTGTGAAAACCTTAAGCAAGCGTTAGCGATGCTAGGCGCCCAGTTTGGATTGAAGACCCTGCTACTCGAAGGTGGCGGAGTGATCAATGGGACCTTTTTGAAGGCCGGTCTGATCGATGAGATCAGCCTTTTGATTTACCCAGGAATAGATGGTTTGAGCGGGGTACCAAGCATATTTGAATATCACGGCCAGTCGGATGAACGCCCTGCGTCCGGCCAGTCCCTGCGCCATATCAGTACGCAAACGATTGAGGATGGTTTCATCTGGGCCAGGTACCTCGTTGCGAAGATGTCACCGCACACATGACACTCGCAACAACGGCAAACCTCTAACGGCGGGAGCCCTCGCGTCAGGCTCTAGTCGCGCAAGGGCTTACGCTTCCAGTATTTAAGACGCTCGCTCCTGCATATAGGGCCGGGTCACCTGAGTGAGCCAGTTCAGCACTGCTTCCACGCGCGGAGCAACGTGCCTGCGATGAGGGAGAAGCAACGAAGCCTGTATCGGGGGCGGCCTGAACTCTGGCAGTACCTCAACCAGCTCCCCGCTATCGATCAGGCGCTGGCTTGCCGGTACGGACACTTGCATGATGCCCAACCCGTTTCTGCAGGCCGCCAGCAGGAGTGAGCCACTGTTTATGGCGAGTGCACTGACCATGGGTACTGACTGCACCTCGCCATCTACCGCATAGCGCCAAGCAGCCTCTTCACTACGCAAGTTATTTGCGTAGTGAATAACACGATGACCAGCGAGGTCAGCGAGTGAACTCGGCACACCATACTGTCGCAAGTACGCTGGACTGGCTAAATTGCAGGCCTTCATTGTGCCTAATTTTCGTGCAACCAGATCCGAATCCGGCAGCGGGCCTATCCTGATCAAGCAATCAACACCCTCCTGTATCATGTCCACCCGACGGTCGTTGATACTGATTCTGAGATCAAGCAGCGGATGCGCGGACAGCAATTCCTGCAAATGCGGCATTACCAACTCCTGCCCAAATAAGCTCGGCATATCGAGACGCACCCTACCTTGCAAAGCTCCGGCAGCAGGCCGAAACATCCCCTGCAAATGATCTGACTCCCTCAGCAGTTCTCTGCAGCGCTCGAAAAACAGCTCGCCATCAGGCGTCAGCCGAACGCTGCGGGTGTTGCGTTGCAATAGCCGGCTACCCACATCGGCTTCCAGCGTCCGCACAACGGCAGAAGCCCGGCTCTTGGCAACACCGAGCTGCTCGGCCGCTTTAGTAAAACTGCCCAATTGGGCAACGCGGCAAAAAACCCGTAGATCATTCAGCTCCACCGTCGATTGTTCTCTATAGATGAACAGATGGTTAATTTTTCCCGACTTTATTCGCGTTCTTCAGAACCGTAAAGTCTGAACTCCGAATCTTTTCCGAGAACTGTATGACGATGACTAAAAAATCAGATCGCATTGCCCTTATTACTGGTGCCAGCCGAGGAATTGGACGGAGTAATGCCTTGAAACTCGCCGAAAATGGCGTCGATGTGATCATTACCTATCTGAGTAGTGCAGACGCAGCGGCGGCAGTTGTAAGCGAAATCGAAGCCTTGGGTCGTCGCGCCGTAGCCTTGCACCTTGATGTCGGCAATGCAGGTACGTTTGCTAAATTCGCAAACGATGTGAAGACCACGCTGCAGCAAAAGTGGCAGCGCGATCAATTCGACTACCTGATCAACAACGCAGGTGGTGGTACATACGCGACGATTGCCGACACCACCGAGCAAGAGTTCGACCTCATGATCAACACTCATCTCAAAGGCACGTTCTTTTTGACCCAAAAATTGCTTCCGCTGATAGAGGATGGCGGACGCATTCTTAACACCTCGTCAGGTTTGACCCGCTTCACAGTGAGCGGCTACGCCGCCTACGCCGCAGCGAAAGCCGGCGTCGACGTGCTGACGCGCTATATGGCCATAGAGTTAGGTTCGCGGAGGATCAGCGTTAACGCTATCGCGCCGGGCGCGACGGAAACAGACTTCGGCGGAGGCGCTCTGCGCGATGACTCGGCCCTGAACGCGCAATTTGCTGGCATGACCGCACTGGGTCGTAATGCGCGCCCGGATGACATCGGTTCTGTAGTCGCCGCATTGCTTGGCGAAGGTACCGGCTGGATTACCGGGCAACGCATAGAGGCGTCGGGTGGCCTGCTCCTCTGAGCCAACGGTAGCAGTGGAGATGGCAGATGCCTGCACTCTCCACTTGCGTGCAGCGTCAACAAATATATTTGTCAGCGGCTGGGCAGACGGTGGCTTACAGCGATGGTAGCTTAGTGAATACACCGCGCGTCTGCTCGTAGGCCTGCACAACAGGTAATGCCAACGCATCCTTGTCGCGCATTATTGCTACAGAGGATCTGCGGCCCTATACATTCCCAATTTATCATTTTCGTGCATAGCAGTATTCTGTCTCACCAACTTTTAACAAAAATCCTGCCCAGATATTATCTCCGCGCGAAGCCGCAACCTCATAAAGCCAGGTTGCGCAACATTTACTCACGAACAACTAATGATCAAAAAGACCCGTTTGGACGCATTCAGAATGTGAGATCGTTACATAAGAGCCTCGCAATTAGGCTTCTCAGCCACAGTCTTCCGTTCCTGAAAATCTCACCGCGGTTCTGGATCATAGGGCTATCCAACAAATGGAAGTTAATAATAGCTAAAGCTCTTCGTTAGATCTCCCTAGACCATCATAAGGACGGAGCTTATCAAGGGACCGATCTGAACCAAGAGACAGGCACCGCAAGGAAGCAAAGGCCAGTACAGGCGTCTAAGAAGGCACCTAGCGGTTCTGCATCCCGGATGAGGCCGCTAGCATGTACACAGCTCACAGTTTCAATCCATGGGAAAAATCGTTTTACCGGCCGATTGATGCTGCCATACGCTGGTGTGGGCTGATGGATCACGAGGCTCAAATTCTAGACAGCGCCTGGGATTGTCCAGGTTTGCTGTCAAAGCAATTTCCACAATGGCCATGTCTGCATATCAATGTAGGGAAAATTCTCGATGCCATACGAAACAACGAGATCCCTTATGGTTATTTCGGTGTGACGACTCGGCCAGACAGCCCTATCGACTGCAGACTCGTAACTGTCAGGCATACGGATCTCAAATATTGGATGATTCACTATTATCCAGACCAACACCCCGCTTTTCTATTTGGAAGAAAGCCGCCTGATGATTCAAAAATAAGTATTGATACCTACTTGACGCTGCGAGCTGATCGAGACGCCCTCGAAGTCAAGCTTAGGGCGATAGAGCTCGCTCATGCGGCCCTCCTGGAGGAGCTCAAGGCGATAGGCTTAGAAAGGGAACGCTTACACGATCTAGTCGAGACGCAAGGCGAGCTGAATGACCGTAGCGAGGCTGGATATCTGTGCGCCATCGGAGCTTTAATCGAAACCCTTCTTGGGTCCTCACCAGGAGGAGTACCTAACTCTGTCTTCAAGTCGCAAGCCGCTATAGTTGACTAATTTGTTGCTAAGTTCAGGCGCAAATATCATTCATCGATTTGCTGACGAAGCCTTTTACCACCCGATCAGGGATCTCATCCAACTGCCGACAAAAGCGCAGTTTCACAACCAAGGTGGATACTACGCCACCGCACTTCACGAGCTGACACACTGGACCGGGCACAACTCTCGGTTGCAGCGAGAGGGTGTGACCTCACCTTGCCCATTCGGCTCGCCAGGCTATGCATTTGAAGAGTTGATCGCCGAAATGGGCGCCGCTTTTCTATATGCCTACGCCGGTATACAGGGAGAGCTTCGGCACGAGGGCTATATCGACTCCTGGCTCGGCCTGCTCAAGGCTGACAACCGCGCGATTTTCCGCGCCAGTGGCCAGGCCCGATGCGCTTCGGAGTATGTGCTCAACCTGGAGCAGCAACGGAAGCAGACGGTAATGGATGAATCGCGATGCCTGAACGATGGAGCTTGATCGCTACCTCACTGCCGCGAACGCTTTATAGGGTCCAACATGAGTTGGACCTTTTTTTATGGATAAAGACAACATAACTAGCACGTCTCAAGAGCCGATAGAGGGCGCCACCCTCAGCGCCATCAAGGCGCAAATAAATTCGTCAGTCTTCTGCCATTTAGACGAATCTAAAACGGAATGCCACATCTCTAACTACTTCGAACTGACCGAATCAAGCAGATCTATTTTCATTCTCATCGATGAATTTCAAAATGCTGACGCCACCGCGCAGGATGTCGTCTGCAATGGCCTTACGGGCCTTGGCAGGCTTTTTGTTCCTAAGTGCATCGATCAACACCTGATGCTCCTCAGCGCCAATATAGGAATTGTGCCCGGAAGTATAAAAGAGATTCAGGATCGGTCCCATGGACACCCACAAACCTTCAATTTGCGCTGTGAGCATCTCCATGCCCGACAGCCGATACAGCGTGAAGTGAAACTCCCGGTTATAGAACATCGCCGGAGAGCTATCGCCCTTGCGGTCCGCCTCATCAAATTGCTGGTGCAGTCCGGTCAACTTTACAAGATCCGCTTCGGTCACGTTCTGTGTGGCCATTTCTGCCGCCAGCCCTTCCAGGGCGATGCGGATAGTACGCACTTCCAGATAACGCGAGCGAGTCAGCGCCGGTACCGTGGCGAACCGACCTGAGCGCAGTTCCAGGCCGCGCTCGCTCACCAGTCGCAGGCAAGCTTCCCTCACCGGGGTCACGCTGGTGCCCAAGCGTTCCGCCAGGTCCTGCATGATCAGCCGCTCCCCCGGCTTGAAATTCCCGGCGATCAGTCCTTCACGAATCGAATAGTAGGCCCGAGCCGAAAGGTTTCCTTGCTCCAACGGTTGAATCTGCACATCTAGCTCCTGATGACTGCGCTGCGACAAGACGGCACTTATAACATATAAGCCATTTTTTTCTGCCAGATCCGGCAACAAATACCCTCGTTGGCTACATTTGTTGCCGGACATTAGACACAATCAGGCCAGCGCCTTCAGCACGCTTTCTATGACGTCCAATGAGTCATCGAGTATCTCCCGGGTATGGGCGGTTGAAAGGTAAAGGCGCTTGAGTTGCAATGGCTGGAATATCTGGCGCCGCTCGATGAGCCCTCGCCGAAACGCCATGTCGAGCTCGTCGTTGTTGCGCAGCAGGTCGGTGTACTGGCTGTAAGGCCCTTCAAAGAAATACAGCAGCCAGGCGGAGCCGTATCCGGCACTTTGAGCAGCAATGCCCAGCCGCTGGACGATGGCGTCCACCTGGCTGCGCATGTAGTCGCCCAGTTCGAACAGCTTTTCGTAGGTGCCCGGCCGCGCCAGCTCCTGGACCGTCGCTTGCACCGCCGCAAGCGTCGAAGGCGTACCGTTGCAGGTGCCGCCCATGAAGACACCTTTTTCACCGGTCAGGCCGATGAGGTGCATGAGGTCTCGCTTGCCGGCGATGAAGCCCACCGGATATCCCGAAGACGCGGCTTTACCAAAGGTCGCCAAGTCCGGGGTCACGCCCACGATGGACTGATAACCGCCCAGGGCATGCCTGAATCCGGTAATGACTTCGTCGAAGATCAGCACCACGCCGTGAGCCGTTGCCAGGTCACGCAGATCCCTGAGGAACGCGTCGGTGGCCGCCACGGCCCCCATGTTATGGGCAATCGGTTCGACGATGATCGCGGCCACCTGAGCAGGATGGGACTTGAGATACCGTTCCACCGCATCGGCATCGTTGTACGGCAGGATCGACGTGTAGTCCGCCGCCTCCCGCAAGATGCCATCCGACATGGGGTCGAACTGGCCAATCCGGTCTCTCGCCGTCTGGCCATTCATCGCTACGTAGTCATGCCAGCCGTGGTAGCCGCCCTGGAACTTGATGATCTGCTTCCTGCCCGTCGCCGCTCTCGCCAGGCGCAGGGCGTGATAGGTCGCCTCGGATCCGCTGTTGCAAAAAGCGATCTGCTCGGCGCAGGGAATGTAACTGACCAGCGTCTCGGCCACCTCGACTTCCAGATCGGTAATGCCCGCACCGAGCAGATCGATGCGCTGGGTAACCTCATGGACGCGCTCGCGGATTGCCGCGTGGCCGTGACCGAGGACATGGGCGCCAAAGCCGCAATGAAAATCCGTATGGCGCTGGCCGTCGGCGTCATACAAATAGGCGCCTTCCGCCCGCACGAATGCGTACGGCTGACCGAGCTTGCGGCTTGGACTCAGGTGCCCGCCAGGCAGGACGCGTTCCGCGCGGTCATACAGCGATTGGTTAACCGACATGGCGCCGCCCTCCTCCCGTCACGTTCTCCAAGGATTCACGGGCCACACTTTCGATGCCGGCCGCGTCCAGGCGGTAATGCCTGTAAAGATGTGTCGGCGGTGCAATCAGGCTGTATTCATCATGGATACCATGACGCACCAGTCGAACCCCGGCGCCTTCATCCGCGAGTATTTCCGCCACCGCGCCACCCAGGCCGCCGATGACGTTATGTTCTTCCACCGTCATCAGCAGCGTCGAATCGCTGGCCGCAGCCAGCACCGCCGCCCGATCGATGGGTTTGAGTGTATGCATGTCGATCACGCCGACAGACAGGCCACTTTCAGCCAGCGCCCGGGCCGCCTGCAAGGTCGGGTGTAGCATGCTGCCAGTAGCGATGAGGGTCAGGTCACTGCCTGTGGAATGCACGATGGCCTTGCCGAATTCGAACGTGACGTCATCTGGATAGACGTTGGGCTCCTGGCCACGGCCAATACGGAAATAAATGGGCTGGGGATGGTGAATCGATGCACGAATTGCTGCCGCCAACTGAGGGCCGTCGGCAGGCGCAACCACCGTCAGATCGGCAATGCTGCGAGTGATGGCAAGGTCTTCGGTGGCATGATGCGAGGTGCCGTAGAAACCGAGGCTGATGCCGGCGTGATGCCCGATCAGTCGCACCGGCAAAGCCGAGTAGGCCACGTCCATGCGAATCTGCTCGCAACAAAGCAACGCCAGGAACGAAGCAAAGGTCGCCACGAACGGCATCGTGCCCGTGGTCGCAATTCCCGCAGCGGCGGAAACCATGTTCTGTTCAGAGATGCCGAACTGGATGAACCGCTCAGGATGCTTCTCGGCGAAGCGATTCAGACCGTTGGAGTACTGAAGGTCAGCCGTGCCTACCGCAATCGCATGGCCCTCGGCAACCAAATCCAGTAAACCTTCGGACAGGTAATCGAGCCCCGGATTAAGGGCATTCAGTTGCCGGTATTGCCAGCTGTTTGGGTTGACTGGCGCGCTCATTGAACACCTCCGTTGGCCTTGATTTCTTCGATCGCGAGCACTTCATCTTCCGGAGCGAGCCAGCCAAGATGCCAACCGGGTTCTGTCTCCATGTACTCCACGCCCTTGCCCTTGGAGGTCAGGGCGATCACACAAACTGGCCGCTCTCGGTCAGGCTCTGTTTTGAGCTCGCGAAACAACGTGGCGACAGCGGCTACATCGTGCCCGTCGACTTCCCGGACATCCCAACCGAACGCTCGCCACTTGTCAGCCAGCGGCTCGATCCCCACGACGTCATCGACCTTGCCGTCTAGCTGGTAGCCGTTGCGATCAACGATGGCTATCAGATTCCCGGTCTTGTGGTGTGCCGCCGCCATGGCCGCTTCCCAAACCTGGCCTTCCTGCATTTCACCGTCGCCCAGCAGCACATAGACATCGAACGGCTGGCCACCCAGTCGCCCGCCCAGCGCCATGCCCAAGCCACCGGACAAAGCATGGCCAATCGAGCCAGAGCTGAAATCGACACCGGGCACTTTGCGCATGTCTGGGTGATCCCCCAATGGGCTGCCCAGACGTGTGTAGTCATCGAGCCAGGATTTGTCGAAGAAATCCCAGTCGGCCAGCAGCGGATAAAGCCCCACCGCTGCGTGCCCCTTGCCCATGAGGAAACGGTCCCGCGCCGGCCATTTCGGCTCACCGCGCTTGAGTCGCAGAGTGTCGTAGTACAGCGCGGAAAAGATCTCGGCACAGGAGAACACCGAGGTGTAGTGGCCAACCTTGGCAATGGAAATAAGGCGCACCGTCTCCAAGCGCACGAACAGCGCTTTCTCCTTCAGATGGGCTATCTGCTCTGCGGTCAACGGGATTACCGGATCACGAACCGCGGGATTCGCTGCGGACATGAGGACACTCCTGAGTGGGTTTATCGAAGCCTTCAGCGGCCTTCCCTTTACAACTTATAAGATATATTTTATATCCACAAGCGGCGGCGGGCGTTTTATTTTTTCGTTGAATGAGACTTGCGCGATCGCCGATTCGATGCACATCATATAAGTTATAAGTGATTAGTAACGTAAAACGAGGCTCGTCATGACGCAGGCAAACACCCTTTCTTTCACCGATCTGGCGCACACGGATGTGCGCTACCACCTGCATTCCCAGACCAATCTGCGGATGCACCAGCAGCAAGGCCCACTGGTTATCGAGCGCGGTTCGGGGATTCATGTGATCGATGAACAAGGTCGGGACTACATCGAAGGGATGTCCGGACTGTGGTGTGCGGGGCTTGGATTTTCCAACCCGCGACTGGTGCAGGCGGCGCAGCGCCAAATGGAGCGCCTGCCCTACTACCACACGTTCAACCACCGCGTACCCAGCGTGGTCGCGCAGTTGGCCGAACGCATTGCGAGCCTGGTGCCCTTCGAGCAGCCCAAGATCTTCTTCGCCTGCTCCGGCTCGGAGGCGAACGACTCGATGATCAAGCTCGCCTGGGCCTATCACCGCGCACGGGGCCACAACGCCAAGCGCAAGATCATTGCCCATCAAAAGGGCTTCCACGGTTCGACCGTGATGGGGGCAAGCCTGTCTGGGCTGCCCAATATGCACGCGGCCTTCGGTCTACCTCTGGAAGAGGCCGTGCTGCATGTGCAGTGCCCGCATTACTATCGCAACGGAGCCACGGCCGAGAGCGAAGCGCAGTTCACCCAGCGCTTGTTGCAGGAATTGGAACAGCGCATCGAGAACGTCGGTGCCGATCACATCGCCGCGTTCATCTCCGAGCCAGTCATGGGCGCCGGCGGTGTGATCGTTCCCCCACCAGGCTATTTCGAAGGCGTACAGGCGCTGCTGAAAAAGCACGACATCCTGTTCCTCGCCGATGAAATCATTTGCGGATTCGGCCGTACCGGAAACTGGTTCGGACATCAGACAATGGGCTTCACGCCCGACATGATGTCCTGTGCTAAAAGCCTCTCCTCCGGTTACCAGCCGATCTCCTGCGTCGTGGTCAGCGGCCATGTCTATCAGGCGATCGAAGAACAAAGCCACCAGTTGGGGGGGTTCGGCCATGGATTTACCTATTCCGGACACCCGGTGGCCGCCGCGGTAGCCCTGGAAACACTGGCGATTTATCAAGAAATGCACCTGCCAGAACGCACCCAGGACCTGGGACGCCTCTTGCATCAGCAACTTGAACCGCTGTTGCAACATCCGCTTATCGGCGAAATCCGGGGCGTGGGCCTGGTGGCCGGACTGGAGCTGGTCGCAGATAAAGACACCCGCGCCTCCTTCCCCGCCGAGTTAGCCATCGGGGCCCAGGTCGAACGGGCGACTCGTAAACAGGGATTGATCGTACGCAACATGGGCGATGCCATCGCCCTGTCGCCGCCTTTCATTATTCAAGCGCAGGAAATCACCGAACTGGTTGCACGGTTGACTCGCGCGCTGGATGCCGTCGCCATTGCCAATGGGTTATCGCTGTGATGAACGCACAAATCGATACAGCTCAAGTGACCAAGCCCTTGATCGAGTTCACGGGCGTCCAGAAAAGCTATGACGGCAAGCATCTGATCATCAAGGACCTGAACCTGAACATCGGTCGCGGTGAATTTCTCACTCTGCTGGGTGCCTCCGGCTCGGGCAAGACCACGACCCTGATGATGCTCGCCGGCTTCGAAACCCCGACCCGTGGTGAAATCAGGATGCGTGGCACGCCGATTCAGAAAAAACCGGCCCACCAACGCGGCATGGGGATGGTTTTCCAGAACTACGCGCTATTCCCCCACATGAGCGTCGAAGAGAACCTGGCCTACCCCTTGAAGATGCGCGGGCTCAAGCGCATCGATGTGCAAGCGAAGGTCAAGCGCGCCATCGACATGGTGCAACTGCACGGCATGCAGCAACGGCGCATCACCGAACTGTCAGGCGGTCAGCAGCAGCGAGTGGCCTTGGCCAGGGCGATGGTGTTCGAACCGGAAATAATCCTGATGGATGAGCCTCTGGGCGCCCTGGACAAAAATTTGCGCGAACACATGCAGTACGAAATCAAGCAACTACACAAATCGCTGGGCGTCACCATCGTCTACGTGACCCATGACCAGGGTGAAGCGCTGACCATGTCGGATCGTGTCGCCGTGTTCAACCAAGGTGATATTGCGCAAATCGGCTCGCCCATCGAGCTTTACGAGCATCCCGAAAATGCCTATGTAGCCAATTTCATCGGTGAGAACAACGTGCTGGTTGGCAACGTGCGCAGTGTCGACAACCAGCGATGCCAAGTGACCCTGGAAAGTGGATTGCAAGTCACCGGCTCCGCCAGAAACCTGCGCGGTCGCCATCCGGCAAAAGTGCAACTGGTCATTCGTCCGGAGAATATTCGCCTGGGCACACCCACTGAAATGCCCTGGCAAGCGCTGGTAACGGACACGGTGTATCTCGGCGATCACTTGCGGGTGCATCTGAGCCTGCAGAATCGCCAGGCACTGGTCGTGAAGGTGCCCAACAGCCCAACCTCAAAACAACTGCAACCCGGCCAGCTCACTGGCTTTGACTGGAGTATCGACGACGCCCATCTATTCGCACTCGATTGAGGCCCCACAGACAACACACCCGACCCACCCGTCTCGACAATAACAACGACCCGAGAGGCAACCATGAACATCCCCGCTGAGCCCGTTTAGTTCGTCACTGCCGTTTTGTGAATCTTGTTTCCCTACATCCAAACAGCAGGAGGGACAGCCATGTCCTCGATATTCAGTCGCACCGCCCTTGTATGCTCGATCTGCGCCGTATCCTTGCTGGCCAGCGAGGCCATTCTTGCCCGCGACCTGACCGTAGTCGGATTCGGCGGCGCCACCCAGGAAGCCTTCGATAAGGCGTATTTCAAACCCTATGCAGCCCAGAGCGGCAGCCCTGTGGTCCAAGACACCTATGATGGTGGCATCGCCAAGCAAAAAGCGATGGTTCAATCCGGCAATCCCACCTGGGACGTGGTGCAAATGGACGAAAACGAAATGGCCCTGGCCTGTGAGCAAGGCCTGCTGGAGCCCCTCGATAAAAGCAGGCTGAGCAATGCCAGCCACATCCCGGCGGATAAATTCGCGCCATGCGGGGTGGGAGCCATTGTCTGGTCGGAAGTGATGACCTACGACAACAAGAAGTTCGCCACTGACGGCCCCAAGACTTGGACCGACTTCTGGAATGTGAAGAAATGGCCTGGCAAACGCGGCCTGCGCAAACAAGCCCGGATGACCCTGGAAATCGCGTTGATGGCCGACGGCGTCAAGCCAGCCGATGTGTACACCGTCCTGGCCACCCAGGCCGGACAGGACCGTGCCTTTGCCAAACTGGATGAAATAAAACCCTACATCCATTGGTGGGAAACCGGCGCCCAGCCCCTTGAATGGCTAGCTTCTGGAAGTGTCGCCGTCACCGCCGCCTACAACGGCCGCATCGCCATCGCCAATCAACAGGGCGCGCACTTTCCGCTGATCTGGAACCAGCAGCTCTACAGCATGGATTACTGGACGATCATCAAGGGCACCGCAAACCTCAAGGAAAGCTATTCGATCCTCGACTACATGCTCAGCCCAACCGCGCAAAGCGCCTTCGCCCAGGCAATCCCCTACGGCATCGTCAACAGCAAGGCCCAAGCGGCACTGGACAAAAAGGTACTCGATAACTTGCCCACAGCTCCAGCCAATCTGGAGAACGCGCTGCTACTGGATACGCCGTTCTGGGTCAATTACGAAGAAGACCTGATGGCCCGCTTCACCAATTGGGCAGCAAAGTAAGTCCAACCGTTGCTTGATCAGCGGCTTCGCCTGGAGAAGCCGCTGATCGTCTATTGAGGTCCGTCGACATGTCCGCCATCGAGCTGGATTCACTTGCGTATGCACACCAGAAGTCGAGCCGCCATAAACGGCTGATCTCGGTAATGCTGCTCTTGCCCCTGTTGATCTATACCGGCGTGTTCTTTGTTCTTCCCATTGGAATGATGCTGTATCGCGCCGTCAGTAACCCTGAAATGGTCAGCGCGTTTCCCAGGACAGTGCAGGCACTGGAAGAGGAAAAACGCACCGACCATTCGAGCGTCCCCAGTGACCGGGTATTCGAAGCGCTGGAACAGGACCTGGTCCACGTCGAAAACCTCGGGGTCATCGGCGAAGCGGCTCGGCGCATGAACTATGAAAACAGTGGCTACCGTTTTCTGATCACCGCCACGGCACGCCGCTATCAGTGGCCTGCCAACCAACAACCACCTGCAGGCGACTCCGCACGCAGTCGCCTGGCCAGCATCGATTCTCGATGGTCATCACCGCCGCTGTGGGATGCGTTCGAACGGGCCTCCCCTGCGTATACCTCGTATTACCTATTGACCGCGCTGGACCTGGAGCGCACAGCTCAAGGCATCCAGCGCGTGGAACCCGACAAACGGGTTTACCTGGACCTGACCTTCAAGACCTTGAAGATCGCCTTCGTGGTTTCACTGCTGTGTCTGTTGCTGGGCTTTCCCTTCGCGGCCCTGCTGGTGAAAGCTTCGCGACCCTTCCAAATGCTGCTGATCCTGGCGGTCATGCTGCCCTTCTGGACGTCGTTGCTGGCCCGGACGACGGCCTGGATCGTGGTGCTGCAAGAGAAAGGCATCGTCAACACGCTGCTGATGCACCTGGGTGTGATCGATCACCCGCTGCCGATGATCTTCGATGCACTGGGCGTCTATATCGTGATGGTGCACATCCTGCTGCCCTTCACGGTCTTGCCGCTGTACAGCGTGATGAAAGGTATCCCGGCCCACTACATGCGCGCCTCCGGTTCCCTCGGCGTTCATCCGGTGCGTGGTTTCTTTCACGTCTACCTGCCCATGACACTGACCGGTATCGGTTCTGGCACGCTGCTGACGTTTATCGTCGCCGCCGGCTATTACGTTACACCCACGCTGGTGGGCAGCGCACGGGAACAGATGCTCGGCTACTTCATCGCCTTTTACACCAACACCACGGTGAATTGGGGTATGGCCTCGGCGTTGGGCCTGGTGCTGATCGTCTGCGTCATGACGATCTATGTGCTCGCCGCGAAGCTGGTGGGTATCCGTCAAATCGCCGGCCTCAGGTAACGGGGAACAAACCCATGAATCACTTCACGCTCTGCTTCATCAGCCGCAACCTGCTGCGCCTGTTCGGCATCATAATGATCATCTTCATGATCGCGCCCTTGCTGGCCGTGGTGCCCATTTCCTTCAGCAACGGAACGTTCCTGTCCTATCCTCTGCCGGGCTTCTCCCTGCGCTGGTATGAAAAGGTATTCAGCGCCGGCCCATGGATGCATGCGCTGCGCAATAGCTTGCTGGTAGGAGTTGCTTCCACCTTGTTCGCCACCGTGTTGGGCACTCTGGCGGCATTGGCATTTGCCCGGCGCAACCTGCCGGCCGCGACGGGCCTGCTGGGGCTGCTGATTTCACCGATGATCATTCCGCCGGTGATTTCCGGGCTCGGCATGTACTTTCTTTTCGGGCAACTGGGCCTGACCGGCACCCTCAGCGGAATGATCCTGGCTCACACGGTGCTGGCAACACCATTTGTGCTGATCAATGTCGCGGCCAGCCTGCAAGGCCTGGACATGAGCCTGCTCCGTGCGGCGGCCATGTCCGGCGCAGCTCCGGTGCGGGCTTTCGTCAACATTGCGCTGCCCATCATCGCGCCGGGCGTGATCTCCGGGGCGCTCTTTGCCTTCATGACGTCATTCGATGAAATTGTCGTCGTGCTTTTTATAGGCGGCCCAGGCCAACGCACGTTGCCCCGGCAAATGTTCGACGGCATTCGCGACACCATCGATCCGTCGATCGTGGCGATGTCGTCATTTCTGCTGCTGGTCGGCCTGGCCGGCCTGTTGACCACCACCTGGCTTTCGCTGCGCTCAAGCAGAACCTTGAATCAATCGGCAAAATAAACCAGATGCCCCATCAGAACAGGAGCAATTGCATGTATATCGTGACAGGCGGAACCCAAGGCATCGGTGCAGCCACCGTGGAAAAACTCGCAGCCCTGGGCCATGCCGTGGTATTTACCGGCCGGGATGTCCAGGCCGGAGAACAACTTGCCGCGAAGCTGCCAGGTTGCGTCTTCGTCGCCGGTGACGTCTTGAGCGAAAGCGACTGCCAGAACGTCGTCGCCACCGCCATGCGGTTAGGTGATGGCAAGCTGGCCGGTCTGGTCAATAACGCCGGCATGTCGGGACGCAAAGCCTTTATCGAAACCACGCAGCAGGAATGGGATGGGCTCTTCGCGGTCAATACGCGTTCGGTTTTCTTCTACACCAAGCACGCGCTACCAGGGCTGATTGCGGGCAAGGGCGCAGTGGTCAACGTGTCCTCGATCGCAGGCAAGACCGGCGAGCAAGGCCTGGCCACTTATTGCGCCAGCAAGGCGGCCCTACTCGGGCTGACCCAGGCGCTGGCCTTGGAATACGGCGGCCAGGTGCGCTTCAACGCCGTCTGTCCGGGACAGATTGCCACCCGCATGATGAACAAGATCGTCAACGACGCCTCTCGACTTTCCGCCTTGACCGCGCGGATCCCGGAAGGACGCCTTGCCAGTCCCCAGGAAGTGGCCGAAGCCATCTGGTGGCTGCTGTCGCCAGGCTCAAGCTACGTGAACGGTACGACGCTCACCGTGGATGGCGGAGAAACAGCCGGTTTGCTGGCGCCCAAAACGTAGATATCGTAAATGTCGCTGCTGGTATGAACAGCTTCTAGCGTTATCCAAGACCGCCATCCGTGGCGGTCCGCTCACTGGCTTATCGGCAAAACACCGATAAGATGCGTCCAAATGTTCGAGAGATTAGCGATGATTTCAGACCCGGGTACTCCTACCCTCGATCAACTGCGCGTGTTTCTCACCGTGGTCGATGTCGGCAGTTTTGCGGGGGCGGCGCGTAAGCTGCATCGCGCCACGTCGGTGGTGAGTTACTCGATCGCCAACCTGGAAATGCAGTTGGGCGTCAGCCTGTTCGATCGCAAGACCACCCGCAAACCGCAACTGACCGATGCCGGCCGTACCGTGCTGGCTGAAGCGCGCACCATCTACAACGGAATAGACGGTCTGCGGGCCAAGGTTCGCGGACTATTGCACGGCCTGGAAGCCGAGGTGCACCTGGTACTCGATGTGATGTTGCCCGGCGAGCGCGTGGTCGACGCGCTCAAGGCCTTCCGTGAGCAGTTTCCCACCGTATCGCTGCACCTGCATGTCGAAGCCCTGGGCGCTGTGGCGCAAAAGGTACTCGATCGCGGGGCCACGCTGGGCGTCAGCGGCCCGCTGACCCACAGCATCGCCGGCATCGAGCGCATCGGAGTGGGCAGCGTAGCGCTGATACCGGTCGCCGCGCCTGACCATCCCCTGGCAGCGTCCGGACCAAATGTGCCGGGGGCCGGCCGCAGCCACGTGCAACTGGTCCTCACTGATCGCTCCAAACTGACCCAGGACCAGGAGTTCGCCGTGGTCGGCACCCGCACTTGGCGCCTGGCAGACCTCGGTGCGAAGCACATGCTCCTGCGCGAAGGTATCGGCTGGGGCAACATGCCAATCGATCGAGTGCATGAAGACTTGGCCAACGGTCGGCTGGTGCAACTTGACTTGCCGGACTGCATCGGCGGCGACTACGCGTTTGACGTCATCTACCGCACCGACACCCCGCCAGGGCCTGCGGCGAACTGGCTTATCGAGCGTTTCAAGGCACAGGCCGTCGAGGGCTAGCTGTTCTATAAATTCGAATCTGACGGTCGATAGCCGCTGTCTTTTTTCAATCCTGATGTCATGCGACAGTCTAGCCTCACTCGCCGGCATCTCTTTTATTTCATGAGGACAGCATTAATGACTGCTGAGCAACTGCTTCGCCTGCATTTTGAAACGTTTGTCGATGACCACGAGCGCTGGAAAACCCTGATCGCCGACGACTTGGTCTGGGAGTTGCCGTTTGCCCCTACGCTCGGTCATCCGGCGCGCCTCGATGGGCGCGATCAAGTCCTGGGCCATGTCGGCTGGTTTGTCGGCGCGGTGGAAGACTTCCGCTTCTACGACTTGCGCATTCATCCCGGTGCAAATCCTTTGGAAGCCAGCGCCGAAGTCAAAGCCGAAGGCCGGATAAAGCCGACCGGGCACCTCTACGAGCAGGACTACGTACTGTTTGTGCGCTGCGAAAAGGGCAAACTGACGTTCATTCGTGAATACTTCGATCCGGTTCGTGCTGCGGTGGCCCTGGATGCGCCTATTCCCGCCTTGGCAAACTGAAGCTACGCGCAGCACCTGTCACCACGTATGGCGCTTCACAAGTTCTGCGGCTTGAAGCGCTCGCTCAGATCAAGCACCCGGCCCGCCACCCGGAATTGCCCTTGCCCGCGATAGTGCAACGTTGCCGGCTCAGTCACTTGCGTGGCGACATGCCCCTTCAGCACCTCCCAGATAAAAAGACCGTACTCGTCGACCTCTCGGTCATCGGCCAAGCGACATTCGAAGTTTGCGTAGCACTCCTCGATCAAGGGTGCCTGCACGCAGCTGGCCGGTGCAGCGGTCAGCTCGCAAGTTTTGAATTTGTCAGCTGAGCGGCCCGAACTGTTGCCGACGGTGACGACCGCATCGACCAAGTCGGCGGTAGGCACATTGATCACGCATTCGCGACTGCGACGAATCATTTCGTAGCTGTGGTTGCCCTGCCAGAGATAACAGCCGAACAACGCCGGACTGAACTGCATCATCATGTGCCAGCCCATCGTCATGATGTTGGTTTCGCCTCGCCAGCAGGAAGTGACCAGCACAATAGGGCCGGTTTCGAGATGGCGACGGGTCTCGGCCAGGGGGAAGTCGGATTTTTCGTAGCAACGCATGGCGGTATCCCCAAGATATGAACGTCGGGTTCAGTCTCTCCCAGGTTCGGCTTGCGCACTGTCGGGAGCCTGCCGGGTCTGTCGGGAGTTTGCGCGCAATAAAAAACCGGGCGTTCCGGCATGAAGCCGAAACGCCCGGTCCGATGTGGGTTTACCGACTGGCGTCGAGTACCAATTTGCCTCGGGTGTGCCCTGATAAGCTTCTGCGCAGCGCGTCCTCGGCCTGGGACAAAGGCAACACATCCACTTCAATCACCAACTCACCGGACTCGAACAACGCCGCGATCTGCTGCAACTGCTTGCCGTCGGAACGCGTTGCGAAATGTTTGCCTGTGGCCCTGGCACTTTGGGCTTGTGCGGCATCGGGAGGGCTCACCGGTGACACCAACACACCGCCTGGTTTCAGTACGGACCACGAACGCAGTTGGGTCTCGCCACCGACCAGATCGAGCACTACGTCGACCGGATCGACCACTGTTTCGAACTGCACCTGGTTGTAGTCGATCACTTCAGAGGCGCCCAGCTCACGCAGATAATCATGATTGCGCGCCGACGCGGTGGCGATAACAGTCGCGCCGGCGATCCGCGCCATCTGCACCGCGAGGCTGCCCACCCCACCCGACGCGCCATGAACCAGCACGCGTTGACCCGCCTTGATCTGCGCGTGCTCATGCAAGGCTTGCCAGGCGGTGAGTGCCACCGCCGAAACCCCTGCGGCGTGCAGCGCTGGCAAGCGGCTTGGTCGCCGCGCCAGGCGATCCACGCTGGCCACGGCTTCAGTTGCATAGCCGCCCACGATGTTGATGAAACCGAACACTTCGTCGCCAACCGAGAACGCGGTGACACCGTCGCCCACCGCCGCCACGCGCCCCGACACTTCAACACCCGGCGTGTAGGGCAATTGGAGCGGGATGAAAGCTTTCATCGCCCCTGAAAGCACTTTCCAATCGACCGGGTTGACTCCGCTGCCTGCCACCTCGATCAACACTTCATTTATGCCGGGGACCGGAGATGGCATTTCCTCGAACGTCAGACCTTCTGGTTGACCGTATTGCGCTACGCGAATCGCTTTCATATCTCACCTCGGATTAAGTTGGGAACCGTCCGGGCTTGGCCCGGACCGAGACAGCAATCAGCCGCGACGCGCGTCCAGGCTGAAACGACCGGCACCGAAAGCGACGACCTGGAGCAAGCCGCCGGCCATGGCGATGTTCTTGAAGAAATGGATGAACTGGTTCTGATCGCCCAGTTGGCTGTGAAACACCAACGCGGTGGCGATGCTGAACACCGCGAGCGCCGCGGCAACCAGGCGTGTGCGGTAGCCCAGGATCAGTGCGACGCCGCCAGCGACCTCTACAAAAATGGCCAGCGCCAGCGCCAAGGTGGGGAACGGCAAGCCTACCGATTCGATGTAACCGATCATCCCGGCCGGTGCGCTGATCTTGCTGATACCCGACAGCAGGAAGATCGCACTCAGCAGTACGCGACCTGCGAGCGAGGCTGAAGCAGTCAAGGTAATAGTGTTGGCGATGGTGGTGTCGGCGTGTGCGATGGATTGAGTCATGGCTGTTTCCTCTGGAAGGGCTCACCACCTTGGTGAGCCGCAATGAGGAGAATTCTGCACGCACATCGCTTATCTAAATAGACGTGTAATTTAGAAGGTTAAGTTCGAAAAAACAGAATAGATAAGGATAGGTCTCATGCGCTTAACCACGACCCGAAGATCCGAGGTAGTCATTACACAGCACTCTGTTACGTATCGAGGTTCTTCGCCAGATAATCCACCAGATCCAGCGGACTCCGGCTATCGATCACCTTGTAGATCAGATCACGTTTGCTGCGCGGTAGCTTCTTGACCACACTCTTAGCCGAGGCCCTGACGGCTTCGTCTGTTCCATGGATACGTGCCGCGAGCAGCAGTATGAGCGTGGCGTCAGTAAGGTTCATGGCAAGACCCGATAAAATTCGCACCGCAGTGTACCGACACTTTCCTTTTTCGTACCAGCATGCGCATCCAACAAAACGGCACCAGGACAAATCGATATTCCGATTGCCGCACAAAGGGAAACGCGTCAAAAGGACCGGTAAGGGTTGGAAGGGAATGGGGAGTCAAGGGTAAGAGCCCTATCCGAAAAGGCTAAAAGGCCACTGACTCTGCCAGTTCCCGGGAGGACCATGATGCTCAGTCTGTTTCGGCACAAAAGGCAAAAGCCTGCTCCGCCACCAACCGTAAACGTCGCCGATGGGTACCTGTCCATCGAATCGTCCCAGAGCTTGTTAGCAGCCGAGCATCGCCGCCAGTTGCTTGATCGCATTTGGCAGTACACCGCCCTCTCCCATCCGCAATTCAGCCAGCTCTATTTAAATCCGATCCATCGCTACGCCGAGCTGGTCCAACAGCTTCCAGCCAGCGAGACGCACCACCATGCTTATCTTGGCGGCATGCTCGACCATGGGTTGGAGCTGGTCGCTTGTAGTTTGAAATTGCGTCAGTCGTATCTGCTGCCCACCGGCGCCGCACCCGAAGACCAAGCAGCCCAGACCGACGCTTGGTCCGCTGGCATCGCCTATGGCGCGTTGCTCCATGACATCGGCAAGATCGCCGTGGACCTGCTGGTCGAACGCCAGGATGGCCGTGTCTGGCATCCTTGGCAGGGATCGCTGGATCAGCCCTACCGTTTTCGCTACCTCAAGGGTCGCGACTACCACCTGCACGGCGCGGCCGCGGGCTTGCTCTACACCCAGATTCTCGACCGCTCAATCCTCGACTGGCTCAGTGGATTTCCATCGCTCTGGGCCAACCTACTGTATGTCCTAGCAGGTCAGTATGAACGTGCCGGCGTGCTCGGTGAGCTGGTAATGCAGGCAGACCGTGTTTCCACCGCGCAGAACATCGGTGGTAACCCGAGCAAGGCACTGCAAGCACCGATTCATTCGCTGCAACATCACTTGATCAGCGGACTGCGTCATTTGGTTCAGCACGATCTGAAACTCAACCAGCCGGGTGCCTCGGGATGGCTGACGCAGGACGCACTGTGGCTGGTCAGCAAGACGGTCACAGACAAGCTGCGAGCCTATCTGCTGTCGCAAGCGATTGAGGGCATTCCCTCCTCCAACCTTGCTGTGTTCGACGAATTGCAATCGCATGGGCTGGCCGAGTCGACTCCAGAAGGCAAAGCCATCTGGACCGCTCTTGTCGCTCAGGGGGACTGGCAACAGACCTTTACCTTTCTGCGCCTTCAACCAGCACTGATTTGGGGGAACGAAGACCGGCCCGAGGCTTTCAGCGGAACGGTGAGCATTGCGGCTCATGACCACTCAACTGAAACGCGGGTATCAACACCATCGCCCGAGACAGTCAATACCAGATCAGGTCAAAGCCAACCGCAGCCGGATCCCATGGCGCTAGAGGATGCCGATTATCTTGGCACGCTGCTGGACATGTTCGAGTTGGTAGACTCTGATACCAGCAATGCGCCGGCAGAAAGTACTCTCGAAACCTCAACGCCTCCATCGGATAACCCAGGCCAGGTATTCCTGAATTGGGTCAAGAAAGGCATTCTCAGCCACAAGCTGATCATCAACGACAGCAGGGCTAAGATCCACACGGTGGATGGAAGCGTATTCCTGGTCACGCCTGGTCTCTTCCAACGCTATGCGCAGGAGTTCCCTGGTATTCCTCAGGGTATAGATCATGAGATTGAAGAATGGCGTTGGGTGCAGAAGCAATTTGAGAAACTGAAGGTCCACAGGAAGCGAGACAACGGTCTGAATATCTGGACATGCCAAGTGCAGGGCCCTAGGAAGAGAACCACCTTGAAGGGGTATTTGATTGGGGAACCGAAGCAATTTTTTGAATTGATACCAGCCGACAATCCTTTTCTTAAAATCGAAAAAGATTAATTTCCGAATTGCCCCACACCATTGCCGAACCTATAGAAGCCTGGAACGCAGAAGTTGGCCGGGCATTTGTGAGCAAAGACCTGCAGTTTACTCGGATCAACAGGACGCCGGTAGAGTGTCTCGAGTGAATGCCGATTCATATGGGAACGCAAGCATCGGTGAGCTGATGCTGGGCTTTGGAATTGGGCACCGATAACGTCAGAAGTGGTTTACGATGTATTCTTTACCAGGGGGAAGTCGATGTCTGAAATAGATATTGCCGGTGACGAGCCTTTGCTTGCACTGCTGCTGGCAGCCGAACCGGATGACGTTTGTTTATTGGTGGATTACATCACGGACTCAGGGAAAGGCCGGATCTCGCTTGCTGGTACGGTAAAGGAATTTCTGCACCAGGCTCGTGAAGACAAGGCCTTTGACAAAGATGTGCTGGCATTGCTGGTGCACGAGCTCCGCATGTTTGGCGGTAACAGTATTACCAATCTGTTCCGTAGTGGCGGTGTGACGTACAAAGAGATCGCCACCGACGTGCTTTCCCATGTCGGCGGAAAGAGTACGGACTCAGACGACCTCGGCACGATTGAGCTCAAAGTATTGCAACGCCTATTGGACAAGGCATGGGACAAGATGTCCAAGGAAGCTCGTGCGCAATTTGCAGAGAAGTTTGGCGAGTCTGATGCCGCCAATCCTTTCTCATTCACCCACTTCTTGAACCGTATGGGCTTTGGGCATGCGGCAACACTGGATGTGACCTCATTTATTTCCGCCTCCCTGGGAGCCAACCTTCTCGGTGCAGGTGCTGTGTTGGGAGCGGAGATGCTCATGGGCAGGTTGGCAGGCTTGGCCCTGGGTCCAATCGGAGTCGCTCTGGGTGCAGGTCTGGCAGGCTATTCTCTGGCGTCCCCTGCATTTCGGATCACCTTGCCTTGCGTGGTTCAAATCGCCTACATCCGACAGAAAGGCATGCAACCTCGTTTACCTGGAGGTAAACCATGACTGGTGAAATTACTCGCATCAAAGGGCTCGCCAAACGGGACGATGGTGAACAATGGCTGGTTGGCTCGAGCGAAAATGCTCCTGTGCTCTCGGTAAAGACACTCTCGCTGCCAACTGCATCTGATCACGGTGACAGCAACCAGGTAGCGCAACTGGGTTTGAGCCGACTATCGCCCCTTCTCCAGTCCATACCCAACTTGATCACTACGGGCGTTGCAAACTCGCATCAGTATTTTCGAGTGGAGATCAATGGCCCATTGGCAGCGGCGAAGGATGGCAACGGTCTGCGTGCCTTCTCCAGGTCTGCCGACGGCAAATTTACTGAACACGCCAGACTGTTCCAGGACAATAACCTGACAAGCCTGGTCAATTCGGCTGCGTTATTTCAGATTGCCTCTGCCGTCGTCGCCCAACAGCACCTGGCAGACATCAGCGCCAAGTTGAGTGATATCCTCGCCGGGGTAGAGCGCATCGAGCAGTTTCAGCAAAATAAGCGAGAAGGCCAGATCACCGGTAGCATTGATTACTTGCGTCAAATCGCACCCGCGCTTTTGAACGGGAAACTTAATGATTCAGTCCCTGCTCAGCTTGAAGCTCAAGAAGTACAACTTGGGCAAATCCAGAAGCATCTGGAACTCGAACTCGACAACATCACCAACAGTATTCGCACACTGAATGTTTCCACCACCTTCGGCACCAGCAAGTTGAAAGCGGCGCTGGAAAAAGAGCTGGAAAGGTTCAGTCATTCGCTCGAACAATCACAGCTCTGCCTGGCTGCCCGAATGGTCGCGTGCCGCTTGCTCGATACCTTCCCGGGGCAAATGGAGTGGGTGCAAGTGCGCCTTGACGCCCTCACCAGCGTCGCCGAAAGGTTCGAGGGTAAACACGGCGCCGTCGAAAAATTTCGCGATGCTTACAAGGAAAGAGCCAACAAGTTGTCCGCCCTTACCGAGTCCAGCGCGGAGCTCAATGCGCGACGGCAGTCCTTGTTGAAGGCCCAAGACAAACGCCTGCTGAAACTCACGACAGACAGCACCGGACGCTTGCGTGAAATCAGCCAGGCCGTGCTGGATACGCGCAAGGTCATCCTTGAACTGAAAATGCAGGGTAATGAATGCGTGGGGGTTGCCAGATTGGCGAATTGAGGGTTCGCATCCCGGTTGCCGACCCTAAACAGCAGGCTGTCGGCAACCATTTTGTTCACGAGGCACCTTACCTGCGTGACGTGCCCTTCAAGACAAAGATCAGCGCCCGTCGAGCGAGCGATCCTCCTGAGACACCACCAACTGAACTTCAACGCGCCGATTTTCTGCGCTTGCCGGGTTCAGGCCGGGTTTTGGTCTGGAATCACCGTAACCCGCCACAATCACTCGCAGTGATTGCTGCCCGTCCAGGGCCAACACCAACAACTTGCGCGCCTCCCGTGCCCGAGCAGCGGAGAGCGTGTAGTTATCGTCATAGACCGTGCAGTACCGCGCATAATCAGTGACCGGTCGGCTTACCGGCACATTGTCGGTATGCCCCTCGACCAATACCTGGCCTTGGCCGTAATCGTGAATGAAGGTAGCGACGCGAACACTCAGTTGCGTGAGCGCCTGCCTGGCCTCATCGGTAATACAGGCGCTGCCACGGCCGAAGGCGTTGTCAGGCAAAGTCAGCCGGCGGTTCTTGATATCGACATCGATAAGTCCACCTTCACCGCCATGCGCAAGGTCCGCCTGCATCGCTTCAAGCAAAGCACTCAGGCGTGTTTGTTGAGTTGCCGCACCTTGGGCCTTTTCTGCCTGACGCGCCGCTTCCATCTGTTGCTTCTCGACTCGCATCGCCGCTTCAGCCGCCTTGTTCTGCAACACCGAAACCACAAGCATGAGCATCACGACCGCCATGACACCCGCCATGAGGTCCGAGATGGAAATCCATTCGCTGGGTTTTTCTTTCATGGTCGATTACGCCAGCTGAGCTTTATCGGTCTGCAAACCACTCGCAGGCGCAGGTTCATAGTCCGCCGTGAGTCGGCCCAGCAACGTCACAGTCGACTGTGCCGCCTCGCTGAGTACCTGGATGCGATTGGCAAACTGCTTGTCGATATTGGCCGCCAACTGTTCAGGCAGAGCGTTCATGGTTTGCTGGCCTTGACGATGCGACTCCGCAATTGCCTTCACGTCCTGAATAACCGGGGGCAGCTGACGCGCCGAATCACATAATTGCTCAAGCAGTTTGACGCCTGCATTTAAAGGGGTCAGCCTGGCCGGCAAGGCTTCCAGTGCCTCCTGGGTTTGAGCACCCTGGTCAGTCATGGTTTTGAATTGCACGTTGAGCGCAGTGAACTGCTCGGCGAGTTGCGGAAAGGTCACCAGCTTTTTCGCCACCGCATCCATCTTCTGCCCTGCCTCGGACGCCTCCTTCAGGCCCTGCGAAATACTCTTACCGAGCTCATCCATATTGGAGCTCATGACTTCAATCGCTTCGTTGAGCGTGGCGCTGGTGAGGGAGAACTGGGAGCTGGTTTTCTTCTGCATGTCCTTGGCGCTTTCAGTGGTCACCTTGACTTCGTTGACCACGGTGCCGACGTGCTCTGACAACTGATGGACCGCAGTGGAAATATTGTCGGTCGCCCCTTTCAAATTGGCTGCCATGTCCTGGGTGTTCTGGGTAAAATCACGGCTCATTGTGCTAATGGTGCCGGTCAGGCTCTCTTCGATAGTCTCCATGACGGTGCCCAGCCGAGTGATGTTGTCATCCATGCTCACCTTCATTTCTACCAAGTGCCCGGCGAAATCCTCATTCAGAGAGTGAATCGCGCCGCTGAGTTTTTCCTGCATGACCTGCACACCGCCTTTAAGCAGCCCAGCTGAATCAGCCAGTAGCGTGGCGGACTCGCCCATCAACTGTACCGCGGCCTCCTGACGTAGCAAGTTGTCGGTTTTGGCCTCCACGTAACCTTGCAGACTTTCGCTCGACGCCCTGGTGCTGTCCGCCACTTCGCCCAATTGCATCTCGAGCGTCTGCAGGCTCTTGAGGCTCTCTTCGACCTCAACCAAGCGGCTGAGCTGAGTACTCATCTCGGCGATTCGTGGAAGGTTTTCACTGAGTCTGGCGATCTCACCGAGCTGTTGATGATGGTCGGCAAGCCGGGTAGCCAGCGCATTGAAATGGCTCTCGGCCTGTTTACCGTTCTGGAATTCAACCGTCTTGAGCTGTTTGAGCTCGGTCGACAGCTGTAGACCCTGGGTGTTGAATGCCTCAATCAGCCGCGTACCGACATTTTCCAGTGCGGCCCGATTCTCTTGCTCACTTTCCTTGCGCAGCGCCTGCGAGGCTTTACGGCCGAGTTCATTTTCGACTGCCAGACTGGCAAGCCTTTCACCCAGCGCTGTGAGTTGGCTTTCAGATTGTTTGCCGTTCTGGAACTCAACAGCCTTTATCTGCTTGAGCTCGGAGGCCACCAGCAGCCCTTGGGCATTGAATGCCTCGACCAGCCGGGTACCGACAGTCTCGAGGGCAGTCAGGTTCACCTGATCACGTTCGGCATGCAATGCAAGCGCGGCTTTTCGGCTCAGATCGATCTCAGCCTTCATATGCCCCAGGCACCAGTCCGTGCGCTTGCTTTCCGCCGACCAGGGTGCTGCTTCCCACAGCTTGATCATAATGAAGGCAATGATCCCCCAAGTGGAGGTTTTGAACTTGGTGCCCAGGTCTTTCATCATGCCGGTGAGCTGGGTCAGGGAACCGCTCATGGCGTTCAGCGAATCGTCATGTCCTTGAAGGATGGTCGATGCCTTGTCCAACGCCAGGCCCAGGCCCAGAAACGTACCCAGCAGCCCGATGATCAGCAGCAACCCCGGCATATTGGAAGCAAAGCGCTCCCAACCGGAGGCGACAGCGTGGCTCAACTCACCGATGGATCCGTGCTCAATGTCCAGCGCGTTGATGCGAGCCCCGCCGCGCCAGTTTTTTTCCCACTTCGCCGGTTGACCGAAAACCTGTGAAGTAATCAGCGACAGCAACAGACCGAACAGGATGATGCTGAAAAAAAACACTTCCAGCGGATTGCTCAGCGAAGGGGGCAAGAACTGCAGGATCTCGCCAATCATGCCGCAACCTCAATCACTCTGAAGGCATCAGTACGCTTCTTGCAGTCGGCCTCGAAAATATTGGCGAAGCTGACAATCAGCGACTGCTCCTCTGGGCTCAGGCGTTCCCATTTCTCGCCGTTTTGAGCGCAACGCACCAGAATCTCGCCAACCTTGCCACCGTGGTCGATCAAATACTCCTGATCATCGGCCACGAGCTGTTCCTCGCTTTTCTCAAGCAGTTGCAGAAAGCCTTCCGCGGCGAACACATAATTACGCTTGGCGCGGGTCTCGTTGCCCAGCGCTTCAAGTTGAGCTTCGTCTCGCGGCAACAGAATGCGCAGATCGTCCAGCATCCGCGCCTCTTCTGCTTCCAGTGGTTCCAGTTCCGCCTCCATCTCCAGGCGGCGCTTGAGCACTCGGTCCTTGACCACTCGTTTATTCAGCTCTTCCCAGGTTTTTTGAGCATTTTGCAAATCCAGGCCCCACACCAGGATCATCTCCTCGAACACAAACGGAATCACTGCCTTGTCAAAGTGCTTGACGGTCAGTTCATCCAGACGCTGCACGTCAGCATCGTTCAATTCTGCCCGCGCTTCGATCAGTTGGGTGGCGACATCGATAATGAACAGCGGCTCCTGGCTCAGGGAGCCGATGTCTTCAAGCTGGGTCATTTGTTCTTCGTAAACCTGCAGCAGCTTCTGCACAGCGCGAACGCGCAGGTAGTGGTCGAAATCCACGAACGCCTCCGTTTCGATCAGACGATTGGTCAATGCCTTGACCAAGTGGTAACGGTTGGTCAGTGCAATCGCCTGAAGTGCTTCGCGCTCTGGGCCTTGGGTTTTGGCCATGGCAGCATTCAGATCCCGCTCCCGCGCCTGCGCTTCGGCGATTTCCTGCTCATTCAGCAACTTTTTCTGCCATTCACGGGCACGAGCGATCACCCAATCGATGGCCTGCTGCACCTTGGCGGCCAGCGGGTGGGTGTCCAGGTGCTCCAGTACAGCCAAGGCACGTTCCAGACCCAGACTCAAGGCTTTGACCCACGGCCAGGGCACATGGATCGCCAGGGTCCGAAGCCCTACGCGCATGCTGGAAATGTAAGGCTTGGCTGCCTGGTAAAGCCGTTTGACTTCTCCGACAAAGGTTTCTGCTTCGTCGGCAAGCCATTTGACGGCTTTGCTGACTGTTTGTTTGACAGCACGAAACGCCGACGACACGGCGTTTGAAACCGTACTTACGAGAGAATCAAACCAGCCCATTAACTATCGCTCCTTTGATGAATGCCCAATGCTTTACGTGTCGCCGCGACAGTGCCGAGATCAACCTCGGGTCGCGAAGTGTGAATGTCTTGGCGCGCAGCCAGAAGCTGAGCGAGTGCTTCTTGAAGATGTGCCAGTTGCAGAACTCCGGCGCCATTGGCCAGTAAAGGCTTGGGCAAAGCCAGTCGTAAGCAGGTGCGAATTTCACGGCCAGACAGCCCCTCAGAAGCTGCGGCGACGACGTCAAGCACCCCTTCCCGCTCCTCGGCCAGAGGGATTCCCGCTACCAGCATGCGTGCCCAGAGCGCACGCCGCTCACTTTCGCCAGGTAGTTCGAAACGAATGTGCTGAGAAATACGGCTGACAAAGGCGCTGTCATAGTTGCGCGCAAAGTTAGTCGCAAAAATCACGATGCCAGTGTGCTTCTCCAACTCGATAAGCAGCGTGGAGCGCATGGCATTGACCTCGTTATCAATGCCCTGGGTGACCGACGACAAGCGTTTACCCAGCAAGGTATCGGCCTCGTCGAGGAACAACACGGCGTCTTCAGCACGCGCCGACTCGAACAACTGCGCAATATTCTTTGACGTATCGCCCATGAACTTGCTTTCTAGGTCGGCAATGCTGGCGCTGATAAGCCGTTTGCCGATACTCCCGGAAAATGCCTCGGCCGTAAGCGTCTTTCCCGTACCCGGCGCGCCATGAAAGTTCAGGATCGTGCCGCTGCCACAAGGGTCGACCTCAGCGAAGCCCCAGGTGACGTAGATGGTGTGATGGTGGTGAATTTTCACCAAGGCTTCATCGAGCTGTTGCTTGACCTGCGGCGAAAGCACTACGTCCCGCTCCAGTGTGAAGCGAGGCAATGTGCTTCGCGATGCGGGCGCAGTCTTGGCGGGAGGTTCTTCGGTGGCGGCCAACAGCTCAGGCCGTAACTTCTGATAGAGATAGTCTCTGGAGGACACTGTAATCACCATTCCATTGATTTGAGCTCTTGGGCTTTGCAGCCTTGCAAGAGAAGCTTGCGGAAGTCCGAAGGCAGTGTCTTGATTGAGCCGCTGGAAACCCATCGGCGCATCAGAAAGCTATCGGACAGCAGACGTCGAACTTGAAGATTTTTTGGATCAATTAAAAAACCAGGCAATTAGCGCATCACTCCCCGCCGGAGGCCGACTTGCGCCAGGTATCATTCTCTCGCTCCATCTGTTTGTACTTCAGATACAGATCAAAGCTCGCTTTGAGCACCACGGCCAAACCGACAGTAGCCAGCACGTTCTTCAGCATTTCGCATCCCTCTCTTGTGGTCTGTGCTCAGCCTAAGAGCCGGTCGCGACAGATTGTGTCGGGGCCGAACCGCAGATTCCAAAGGCACGAAAAATACTCACCCTGGCGGTGATACTCAGTCGTCGTCCCCGATCTCTCCTTCCCGCCCCATCAATACGTGCTCCAGCCTGTCTGCCTGAGATGCGACCTGATGGGCGATGTGCATCAACTCTTCATCATTCAGATGTTGCACTGGATGACACGCCCGCACGCTCAGCTCTTCGTCCTGGTCGACATGGAAGTCCACCAGATCGAATCGGCAATTGCGTCCAAGCGTGTGCTCCACCAGCGGTGACTGGCTGAACTGTTTGAACATCGCCAATTTTCTGGTCCATTTGTGATCGACAATCTTGGAGGTGAACACCACGTACTGGCCCTTGAACCCCCACCGGACCAATTGGTATCGCCCCTCCAGTTTGAAATGGAACTCAAGCCTCCACGTCGAAAGCCGCCTGACGCTCATGCGCTCAGTGTCGTGTACGAGTCTGTCTACCATCCCGTGGATGCGCGCAACCGTTTCCTCGGTGCGTTTGCTGGATGTAGAACTCGAGCCTGAGACACGCCGATAGACGTCGAGAATTTCGTCACCGACTAGAACACCATCGCTGCCCGCGTAATTTTCGGCGTTGTACTGCAAAGCGAATCGCTTAGTTTTTTCGGCTGTCGGCGCCAGCAACACCCGTCTGAACGGGTCTGCTTGCAGGGTCTTTAGGAAGCGGACGCGGCCGATGGGGCTAAGGATGTCGCCCGGTTCGTCGATATCGCGGGGTATCGTCGCGGCTACCAACAATTCAGCCATGCCAACAGCGCTGCGCACGGTAACGCTCGGCGTGTCGAAATCCGCCGTCGACAGATGCCAGCCGTCTCCAGCGTCCCTCACGAAAGCCTGCGGATCGCCAGTCAGATCTCTGAGCGTGGTCCCCAGTTGGGTTTTGACATGAGCCAGACGCCGCGTCATGACACTGGCCTGATTGCTTATCGCCTCACTGCGGTCATCGCCCTGAAGGTCTTCGTCAGTGATTTCATAATGGCTGGTGAGAAAATCGAGGATCTGCGGCTTCACGGGCGCCTGGTCCACCAACTCCTCATGCAGCTCCACTTCGCGCTTGAACCGGGGTCCCAGGTGGCCCACGGCATGCAGCGTTTGAATGAATGCGTTCATGTTGGCCGCAGCCTGGCGTACCTGATAAAACTCCATGCTTTGACGGATGTGCGGAAAGCCCACCTGAATGAAATGCTCGGCATAATCGGTGCCTGCCGAGAGCATGCGCCGATGTGCCAGTGACCCGACCCGATCAACACGGCCGACCTTTTGCTCCAGAGCGATGGGGCTGGAGGAAATACCGTAATGCACGACACTGTCGCAGAAGGTATGCAGGTCTTCCCCTTCTTGAAAGACATCGGTGGATATCAGCACACGTGGATAGCCAGGCATGCGGAAGAGCGTGGCAATTGCTGTACGGCTGGCGCTGTTCTCGCCGGTAGCTCCGCGAATGGGTGAAGTGGAACGGACCTGGGTGGCCAGGTACTTGGTCAGGCTGCTGACCGACCGGGAGTAAATCTCCGGAAAGTTGAGTTTGATCAACAAATCCAGGTTCACGACGGTATCGCGCAGTATCTGATAACTGCTGAACGGAGTGTGTTTCACGCATTGAACGCCCAACAGCTCGACCAGTGCCTCTATGAACAGGCCGTCGGCGTCACCGTCCTTTTCCCTGCGAGCGTTCCTGAGCGAATACAGATCAATGAAAGGATGATCCACACGGCACAGGGCACCCAGCAGCTCCTGATGGGTACTCAGTCTGCGTAACTGCCGATCAACAGCACCATTGTTCAAAGTGGCAAGTTGGGTGAATACCTCTGGGCTCCATTGAGGTGCAAGTACGGCAAGTTCGTCATGGCGCCGCAGGCTATCCCAGAGTGTTGAACGCTCCAGCTCACGGGCAAGAACTGAAGGATCAGCCAAGTCACAAGTGGCCTGAAACCCTTCGAACAACACATTCAACACGCACTTGGCGACTGTCGCGGCTGCATCGTCACGCGTTGCGACTGCCCGCAGATACGCATATTGAGCCAATCGATAACGTTGGCCGGGGCTGGCGACAGACTCGCTCTTGCCGATCACGCTCCAATCGATTATCAACGACGTCATGGCGGGCATGCCCGGCAAAGATAACCAGTTAGCCTCGAACAATCGGCTCTGCAACAGCGTGCTACGGAAGTTGTGGGGCAACTGCCCCAGGCCCTTGATGCTGGCCAGCTCCGGATTCTGACCACGATAGAACCAGGTAAAGAAATTGTCGCTGCTTGCCGGTGCATCGAACACGTCAGCGACATCGTTTTCGATCAGGGAGTGACTACGTTCGACCGTGCGCGTTCGGTATAGCTGGTAACTTTTGACAACAGCATTGTCGCCGACGATGTAGCCACTAATCCAATCGTCGTAGGCTTCTTCGAGCTTGAACTTCAGCTCGGAAACGCTGCGCACACGGCGGACGAAAATCAACTGTTTCTTGCCTTCGACAAACGCCAGACGATGCGTCTGTTGACTCACACTGTCCATTTTTGGATGCGGTGGTCTGCGTTTGAAGGAGTTCTCGTAATCGTCCACCAGATATTCAACGACGCTGCGGTCTGCCGCAGACCGTAACGAATCGCCTTCGTCCGCGGCCTCATGACCATCGAACTCTACCGGCCGGTTTTTTTCGCCAGGCAGGTAACTCTCGAACGACGCCAGCATACCCAGCTCAAAACGATTAGAGCAGTTCTCCTGCAAGTGCTCGCTCACCTTCTTTTGCAGCAGAGCGGCGAACAATTTTTGCGCTACGGTCATCTTCACTTCCGCAGCCTCGCCGCTGCGATGCTCACGACGATACATGTTGCGGGTGTGAGCCACCTGATCAAGCGTGAGCGTGTTCAGGCGACGTACGAACAAGCGACTGAGCGCCGCGTGCATGTCGGGGTCGGCCGGATCGCCGCCCTCCGGCAGTGCCGCATACCCCTGGAAGCCGAACAACGCGAGTTGGTTGCGCAACTGTTCAAGATGGCGGTCGTAGGGTGTTGCCGACAGTAGCAAAAGGCGCTTGATACGCTTGTTGTCGCCCAGCAAGGTCGCCAACAAGCGATTACGGTCGCTGCTTTCACGGCCAGCACGCAGGTTGTGCGCTTCGTCCACTACCACCAGATCGAAGCGGGGCAACATCTCGCCCAACGCCTTCACCCAGACATCCTTGACCTGCCGCTTGAGTCCCCCTGGATTGCTTCTGCCGTCCATAGTGTTCAACTGCCTGACGATCTTCTCCAGAAGCTTGCGATGTTGAGGCATCAACTCCTCAAATCGCTGTGTCCAACGCAGCATGTCGGCTACGGTATTTCCCATTGCAAAGCTGAAGGCTGATGTGCAGATAAATAGATCGCGCTCGTTGCCACTCGCCACTGTCTGAACTACCTCAGACAAATTGTGACAGGCTCTGAACGGAGTGACCGGCTCCCCACCCAGGCCTTTGACCGCCATATCCTCAAGCCGGTAGTTGCTATGTACAAACGCCCGATAGTCCTTGATCCATTTGTCGCGAACGTTGTTTTTTGGCAACAGATACAGGACACGCAAACTGGGGTTGAAATGCCGCATCAATGCAACGACACCGAGGCCGATGTAAGTCTTGCCCATCCCCACTTCATCGGCGAGGTACGCCACCTGATGGTCTGCGAGCTTGTTGTACAGGGCGACAGCGCCCAACAATTGCTGCTCAGCCAATCCCTTGAGTTCAGGGTTGCCACCTGAAAAATCGATGACGGTCCCGACCGTGGCTTTATTGATCCGCTGCATGAGAGACATCCTTCTTCCGTGAATTTGCAGGGGTCAAGGGACGCTGAAATTGAGTCCTGAACCATTCGAGAAAACGCGTACCTTCGGCCTCGTCGAGATGACACAACAGCTCGTCATTTTCCAGTTCAGCGATGAGTGCCTGTACTCGCCGTATCAGGGTCGCGCAGCTGTGCTGCGGATATCGGGTCAACAAGCCTTGCATGCTGACCAGCGTCAAATAGCGCACAACCACCGTTTCCTCATCACCGCCCCCCGCTTCCACGCTTTCCAGCATGGCCTTCAAAGAGTCGGGCTGACAGCCAGCGAGGTAGTACGCGAGTTTTTTTGCGCTGTTTTCGTCTGCCGCCAGTGCAAGGGTGCGTTCCAATTGCCAGAACGCGCCATTGACCTGCGAGAACTCCGCGAAGAAGCTTTTGGCTTCAATCGCGTCCATCATTTCCGGCAGTTGTTCATCCGTCGCACCCAGTGCGGCACGGAGGTTAAGCATCTGTTGAGCCAGCTCACCGAACTGGCTGATTTTTTTGGTAAGGCGCATCTCGATGAACAAACGCAATAGACTTTGCAGGTCCATCGCCGGCAACTGGCTGGGACGACAGTAAATGTTGCGCTGCGTCACCATCAGGTAACGCTCCACGCACTCGGCACCTGACTGCCAGCGCACCCAGACCAGAGAAGAACGTTCCAGATGGTCACGCAATGCAGGCAGAAACGCATTGCCCGAAGTTGTCTGTGCGAAAACAATTGAGCCAAGGCTTGGCGTTGGGTTGTCCAGCAATGTCAGCTCACCGCTGATCGAATCCTGTGCTATCACCTCCAGCCATTGACTGTTCCAGTCGTATGCCAGGCGCAAGACCGGCATTGCCAGTCCTTCCGAAGCTTCAGCGCTATGCGAATCCGAGTCCGGGGCAAACCCCGAAGGCAGGGCCGTCAAAGGCTCCAGCAATGGCGGGAAATCGCCTCCTTGCAGAAGAAAACCAGCCTCGACATTTTCCCGGAATGCCTTGTGGCTGAAATTCACTGACCCCACAAACTGCCACGACCGCTTGCCGCGCCCCTGGAATATCTTTGCATGTACCCGGCGAAAGGGGGCTCCGATGACCTGATGGCTATCGTTCCAGGCAGAGGCCCAACCGCACCATTGATCGGTATTGAACGCGTCAAATACTCCAGGATCGACAAGTGCCCGCTTCTCCTCATCCCGAGGCAGCAGCAAACGGACTGTCGGGAACAGACTCATCAGTTTCTGAGTATCGCCACTGTCCGGTTTCTCGCCGAAGAAAGGACTGACGATTTCCAACGTGGCTGCATCCTTGGCAGCGGGCAACGTATGTGGGCGCTGGCCAATGAAGTCGAGGAAAGCCAAACGCTTAGAAGCAGCCCCGGAGAAATAGAAGCTGCAATCAGGATCATCGGCGCTCGCCAACCAGCCGGCCTGCACATTCACTATTTCATCCAGGACAGGGGTGGGCGCGGCTGCCTGAAAAAATCGCAGTGCACGGCGCATGGGTTCAAGAATATTGGCAGGCGCACGAGTCGCTTGCAGCTCGACAAAATGTCCAACCTCGATGTTGTCCCACCACCCCGCCTTGGTCAGGTTGAATGACCCTGCCACCAGCAGAATCGTCGGTATCTGATCGCCCTTTTCCTGCAAAACCAATATTGCAATCTTGGCGTGTTGACCCCCCCGCCGATCCGCACGGGCAAATAATCGACTTCAAGGCGACTGCCTGCCGTGGGGTTGAATACATCCACGTCATGCACCACGGCAAAGCGCCTGCCCTTGTCCTGCATCAATGCCTGCAGCTGGACCGAGCGAATATCGCTCTGGCTTGAAAGTGCATGATCGCCCAGTAGCAGCGGGATGACCTCAAGCTCGAAGAAGTCTGGCTCGAAGCTGTAGGTTGTGAAAAAAGCCGAGGTCACTTCGCGCTCACCAATACAGGCCCGGAACGCATCACTGATGGTGTGTGCTTTCATTATTGGCCTGCCTTGGCAATGGTCAGGAAGGAATGAAGAAAAAAGCTGTAATCCCAGGTTTTTCCACAATGACCGCAAAGATCCTCAGGCAACCAGGCGCGATCCACGGGAACCCGAACCCTGAGTTTGTCTGCCTCCCAGTGAAGCCACGCGGCTCCACCTCTCTGGCCCATCACTACGCTGTTCTGGATGACGATCTGCTCGATTACCGAAGCGGCATCGCCGCCGTTGGCAGCCTCCACGAGGCTCTGCAGGAACGATAAATGCGGCAACCCCGGCCTGCTCCAACCCAACGGTAGAAATGGCGCCGTGAGCCGTGGACTCAAGTCGTCGATCAAATCGCTGCGGCTGCGGCCTTTCTGGCTTTGCAACCAGGCAACAAGCGTATTGGCAAACACCAGCACTGGTTGCAGCAGCAAAATTTGCTTTAGAACATCCTGCAATTGGGGGTCGACACTCTGCTCGGTCAGCGCCCACTGAATGAAATCGCGCACTGAAGATTTATCGCCAGGCACTAGGAGCCACACGTTAACCGCCTCGAACAACGCGACTTGCAGGGGGCCAGCCCTTTGGTAATTCAGCAGCGCCAGGACGATGTGCTTGCGTACGCCTTTGTCATTGAGCAGCGCGGCAAAGTCGGGCGCCAACAGGGACAGTTGCGCCCGGGTCACATTGTTCCGGCCGGCTAAATCCTCGAAGCGTTGCCACCGAGAGTCACCAAACACCTGCAACATAAGATCCGTGAGCGCCACACCTCGGTCAGTCAGTCGTCTTTCACTGCCTTTGATAAGACCCGCTGCCTGTAGTGCGGAGGAATACAGCCCCCACAGCCCATAGCTGAGTTGATTACTGAGGATTTGCGCCTTCTTGTGTATGCCCAATTCCATCGAGTCGCGCTTGAGATTGGCGATAGCAAGCTGGCTTCCCAGTGGCCCTGCTTTAACAGAGTCATGAAGTCGCAGGTAAGCCGACAGTTGCTCGGCGCGTGCGTACCGCTGCTGGACATCTTCAAGGGGACGAGATTTCGTGCCTGTATGGGCATATCGGCAGGCCAGCAACGCGACCATGAAATGGCTCATGCGGCTAGTGACCGTTGTCAGGTTACCCACCGCCTTTCGCCCCACCGAGCTCCAGATGGACTCGATGGCCAAGGGATCTCGTGATCCTTTAGGACGTAGCCTGTTATCCAGCAGAGATAGAACGGTAAGCATGAAAACTCGATCCTTGAGAAGGCTGACGCCGGACTGAACAAGGTGTTCAAACCAGCAATATCACCAGGCACCGACAAGATGTGTCGTCTGCAGTGATCTGGCATCCAGTGGGTCGCCGAGAGCGGCAGGCAATATGACATCACTCAATACGCACGACAACCACGACACATCCTGACCACTGCTCGTCCTACCCTGCCGCCTCCACAGCATCAGGAGATCTAGCATGGGAACCCGATTAAACCCTTTCGCACACGGCAGCCGCCGCGCCGTTGACACCTGTGCTCTATCGCTGAAGTGGAGTTTCCAACTGCTGCTGGATCTGGGGGGACATCGCACCTTTATCAGCCGACACGGCCTCAATGATGAGGATCTGGCGCATGAACTGGGTCTGGCCAAATGGATAGACGGCGATAATTACAGTCCCGCACTTGCCTTGGCGACACTGCGCAAAGGCGCTCGTAGCTTCAACGCCGATCCCCTGTATGCGCCCTACCCGGACAGCCTGGCGACCAATCTTGAGGCATTGGGAGAATTGTTGGGTTTTGCCGACGCAGAGCTCCAGATGCTCGGTTTTTGCGTGCTGATGCACACCGATCCGACACTCAGTGATGCTACAGATCAGCTAGGGATGCTGGGACTCAACCGTGCAATAAAAGTGCTGTCAGTACTATTGGGCCTGCCGCTGCCGGAGGTCGAGGCCTGCCTAGCGCATAACAGCCCACTAATGCGCACCGGACTGCTGGAAATAAGCAACAACCACCGTTCCGTCATGGCGTTGAGTTCGATGTTGTCGATTAGCAACCCGGATCTGCCTGGCCTCCTGCGCTTCAGCAAAGGCACGCCACTGGAGCTGTTCGCCTATGCGTTCCGTTTGAGTCCACCCGGCAGCTTGAGCTGGGAGCATTACAGTCATGTCAGACAGCCGCTGATGATCGCCGAACGCTACCTGAGCAAATCCTTGGCCCAAGGGCGTCAAGGTGTGAACATTCTGCTGTATGGCCCGCCTGGTACTGGCAAGACTCAACTCAGTCGTCTGATCGCTCACAGCCTGGGCAGCGCTCTTTATGAAGTCGCCTGCACTGACAGCCAAGGTGACCCGGTGTCCGCCAAGCAACGTCTGTGTTCCCTGCGCGCGGCCAACAGTGTGCTGCATTCTCAACGCGCCTTGCTCGTACTTGACGAGATCGAAGACATCTTCCAGACCGCCAGCGCAGACGCCAATAGTCGCTCGCAGAAAGGCTGGATCAATCGCATGCTGGAAGAAAATACGCTGCCGTGTTTCTGGCTGAGCAACAGCATAGAGGCTATCGACGCCGCCCATATACGACGCTTCGATATGGTGATCGAGGTGCCCAACCCGCCACTGGCACAACGCAAGCGGATGCTGCGCGAGTGTGGCGGTGGCAAATTGAGCGATCAGTTGATCGAACACCTCAGTGCACACGAGCGAATGACGCCTGCCGTGCTGGAGCGGGCAGTGCGCGTAGGACGCAGCGTGTCGCAGCGCGCCAGCACGGCGCTGGATAACACTATTCGCTGCATTGTCGACGGCACGCTGAAAGCTCAAGGCTTCGAAAAACTTCAGCACACCGACGGCGCTTTGCCAGCGCTTTATTCTCCGGAGTGGATCAACGCCGACCTCCCACTGGACGGACTGGTTGACGGTTTGCGCTCTCATCCACAGGCACGGTTGTGTTTCTACGGGCCACCCGGCACTGGCAAAACCGCATTTGGCCACTGGCTGGCGCAGGAGCTGGGCAAGCCGCTGATGGTCAAGCGAGTCTCCGACCTCGTATCCCCTTACGTGGGAATGACTGAGCAGAACCTGGCGGGCGCCTTCGAGCTCGCGCAACGAGAAGACGCCGTGCTTCTGCTGGATGAGGTCGACAGTTTTTTGCAGGACCGGCGCAAGGCGCGGCAAAGCTGGGAGGTCACTGCAGTCAATGAAATGCTCACGCAAATGGAAAGCTACCGAGGGCTGTTCATTGCCTCCACAAACCTGATCCTCGATCTGGATCAAGCCTCTCTGCGGCGCTTCGACCTTAAGGTGCATTTCGGCTACCTGGCAACCGCTCAGGCTCAGACATTGTTTGCTGCACATCTGAAGGCTCTGGCGCTCAAGGACCCACAAAACAGTGCTGCGACTCGCTTGCGCGGCGAGACATACCTGACTCCCGGTGACTTCGCGGCGGTCGCGCGCCGGGGGCGCTTCAAGCCATTCGCCAGCGCGGATGAATTGGCAGACGCACTGCTTGCCGAGTGTCGATTGAAGTCCACTGGGCAGCAGCGCCCTATCGGTTTCATACATTAGACGGACTAAAGGTTGCCGGATTGTCGCCGATAGGCAGACAACCGGCTTATTCGCCAGCCAAAGGCCAGCTTCAACACTACAAGGATGATTCTCTTGCCTTCAGCCAAGACCCATAGCGCTTTGAGTCGTCAATGGGAGCTATTGCAACAGCTGCCCAAACGCTCACCCGGTATCACAGTGAGTGAATTGCTGACTCGCCTGAGGGCCACTGGCTACTCCATCAGCCGCCGCAGCATCGAGCGCGACCTGCGTGACCTGTCCCTGGTGTTTCCATTGCAGTGCAACGATGGTGGTACGCCCTTCGGTTGGTACTGGAAACCGGGCGTGAGCGTCGAGTTGCAGGGCATTACTCTGACTGAAGCCGTAAGTCTTGCGTTGGTCGAAGATGCAATCCGTCCACTGCTCCCGGGCAGCATGTTGAGCGTGCTGGAAGCGCGCTTCGAGCATGCCCGGCAAAAACTCAAAGGCCTCGAAGACGGCAACCCCGCCGCGCGCTGGCCCGACAAAGTTGCGAGCGTTCGGCCGGATTTCAATCTTCGAGCTCCGGAAATCCAGGCAGAAACGTTGGAGGCACTGCAGCATGCCCTGATTTGCGAACAGCAAGTTCATTGTCAGTACTACTCGGCACACACCGACAAACTCAGTGTACTGACTCTCAACCCCCTGGCGATTGTCCAGCGGGGACTGATCACCTATCTGATCGCCACTGCCGCGCCGTATACCGATGTCCGTCAGTTCGCGGTGCATCGCTTTCGTGCGGTAACGGTGCTCGACACGCCATGCCAGGGGCTGGAGTCATTCGAGCTGCAAACCTACCTTGCCACCGACGCCCTGCAGTTCGGCAAACCCGAGAAAATCCGCTTCAAGGCTTGGGTGAGTGAACACCAGGCGCGGTTGATTCGAGAGACGCCACTGAGTAAAGACATGGAGCTCGAAGCATTGTCGGACGGTTATCACGTGCAGGCCACCGTCAACAATACGTGGCAATTGCACTGGTGGATTTTGTCGTTGGGCGATTCTTTGGTCGTGCAGGAACCGGCAGCACTGCGCCAACAGGTAGGCGATACATTGCGCCGCGCCGCTGCGGCGTATGAGCCAGAAATTTAGCTTGTTTTAAGCAACCGACGCGACCGGCCTATTTTTTGGTCGAATGCTCAACAAGGTAGAAACACATGCTTACACCTTCCATCCTGACCGACATCGCCAGCAATCTGCGTGATCTGGCCCGCTACGTCGAACGCACAACTATCGATAGCCTCCATGACGTATGCATTCCTTTCAGTGAGATCCGCAGCGGCTATCCCGCTCAAACGCTGGGAGCTCTGAAGACCTGGTCCTCTTCCAAAGCGCGCTACATTTATCAGTTTTCAGTTGAAGACGATGCATACAAAGAGCTCCACGGCGCATTTAAGGAAGCCAAGGAGACTCGGAAAAACGATCGGGCGTATTGCCGTCTCAATCCCGCGTCAGCACTGTTGTATGTTGGGAGCTCCTCCGACCTGGATTCGCGGATCAAACAACACCTGGGCTTCGGCAATAAAGGTACCTACGCCATGCAGCTCTGCCACTGGCTGCCAGAACGCGAGGGAATGTTGCGCATTCAAGCCTGGCGATTCAGCAAAGAGATCGACGGTGCCGTCGTCCAGGCGATAGAAGATGGCTTATGGGCCTCGAACAGACCCATGTTCGGCAGACAGGGTGCTCGTTAGGCCATTCGCTGACCTCGGAAGGCGTCCGCTATTCGTTTGCCTGAGCAAGCAACCGCGGCAGTATCTCTGCCGCTTTGCCGACAAGACTGAACTCCCTTTCTCCCAGGACCGATTCTCGCTGCAGGTTGACATGCACGACTACAGCGCCATGTTCACTTGCGATCCGAGGAATTTCCGCCGCCGGTTGCACCAAACTCGAAGTCCCCACCGACAACAGCAGATCGCAATCCCTGGCGGCCGCCAGCGCGTCACGCCATGCCTGCTCCGGTAGCGACTCACCGAACCAGACCACGCCCGGCCGGACCTTGCCATTGCAATGCCGGCAGCGTGGCGGTTCGATCCTGCGCCCGTCTTCAGGCTCATTCAGCTGATCGGTGGTCCGCTCATACGGCCGGGCACACGCAAAGCAGCGCGGCGAGTGGAGGCTGCCATGCAGATGAATTACATCCTGACAACCCGCACGCTCGTGAAGATCGTCGACATTCTGGGTAATGACCGTCAGCCTCGATACTAGCCGAGCGAGCCCGGCGATGGCCAAATGGGCGGGGTTCGGTTCGGCGGCAAGTACCTTTGAGCGTCGCCATTCATACCATCCCCACACCAGCGCCGGGTCATTGCGAAATGCGTCAGCGGTGGCCAATACGGCTGGATCGAAACGCGCCCACAAACCGGTCAAGGCGTCGCGAAACGTCGGAATACCACTCTCGGCCGAAACGCCTGCGCCCGTAAATACGACCACATGGGAAGCATCACGCAAACGCTGCCCCTGGAATTCGATCATGGCTTTCTCCTATCTACGTAACCGGGCAAACCATTCAGCCAACATACGATCAATCATATTGGCCGGTTGCCGGGTCAACGCTTCGTTTCCACATTTCTCACATCGATCGCACCAATCCCCCGGTCCAAGGGCATCGCTAAGTGGCACGACCGTTTTCTTCCAGCCACATTTGCCACAGACAAATGTGAAGGGTCTTGGTCTTATGGGCATGTCATGACTCCTCTGTTTCGGTCGCTTTACGCCACAGGCAGCAAGGCCTGCAGAATTTCCACCTTGCGCTGTAGCTGTTCCACATGAGCCTTTTCCGCTCGCAGCGCCGATCTGAGCTCGCGATTTTCCTCGGCATGCCAATTCGCGCGCGTTTGACGCTCCTGCGTAGTGACATGCCAATCGCTGAGTAAACGCCAGGTTTTACCGCATCGCGCGTACAGCGCAACCAGCACTGAAAGGATCAGCCCCAGCATCGCCATCGACGCCCAGCTCTCAAAATCCATAACATTTTTCTCCTGACGCAAACGCAGCTCCAGCAGCCAGCCGGTACCAGTGCGCAGCCTTGGCAAAGTCTGGCGCCTCGCCATCTATTCCTTTTTCATGCAAACGCCCCAACGTCTGCGCCGCACACGTGACGCCGCGTTCATAGGCCTGTTCGTAGTAACTGGCCGCCAGGTCCTGGTTAACGCACATGCCTAGGCCATACCAGGCTTGCTCGCCAAGATTGAATGCCGCCTCACCCGATCCCAACACATAGGCAAGTTTGAACAACCGCCGAGCGAGGACGCTATCGAAAGGGACGCGACGACCGTTGATCCATAGCCAGCCGAGATCATTGAGCGCATCGGGGTCTGAGGCGAGCGCGTCATCGCGTAGGGAGCGATACAGAAAGCTCAGCAAAGCTGGATCGGCCATGTTGGCCAGTGGGTTTGCCGACTTGAGAGGGAGGTAGGCAAGTTTCCCGTCGACAGGTGCTTTCAACACCCTCAAGGACGGCATGCCAATATCTGCATCCGCAACGCATGGCAACCGCGACTCGACAAACCGCATGCTCTCGGCATCGGGCAACAGAGCATCCAAAAACTGGAATACTTTTTCATCAGGGCTCATTCGGACAGCCTTCCGGTTGATCATTCGATAGGGCTCATTATCGAAATGACAACGACATTTTGTGTCGTACACGCATCTCGACACATCCTGTCGCGGCTGATCACAACAATGAAGGCTCATCAATGCAACCCAGAGCCAGCACTCATGAAAACCTACAGCGCCTTCATGCAACGCTCCATCGCCACTGCCGGTCCGCAAGCCACTTTCACCATCACCGTACAAGCAGTGAGCTCGGCCATGGCCAAGGTCACTGCCGAAGCCCAGTATCCCGGTTACAAGTGTTTCAACGCCCCCACTCAGGTTCGCTGACGTTTCTCCACCTGTGGATCCCTCCCCTCAACAAGTGATAGCTTATCGCCACACTGCGCGAGAACGCACTGGACTGAGTATCCCCGAATGCTCAAACCTGAACCTAATCCGCCGATACAGCCTCGATAACCAAGGCCAAGCGGACATCCTCTGCCCCAAGGAAACTCCTGGAATGGATTACCAGTCGCTCAAGACTCGCCACCACAACGAACGCAACGCCCACCACCCCAACCTCGCCTTACGTGTTCATCGAGCCCTGAGTTGGCTCAATCCTGGATAAGTCGCAAATATGGCGAGAACAGCGCCTTCACTGACAAACGTGTCGACCACGACGCAATCCGTCGCACCTCGTTCGTACGGTAGCCGCCAGCCGCTAAATGTGTTTCGACTTTAGGTCGTTACAACAACTCACCGATAGCGGTGTGTTGAATCCTCAACGTTCACAAGGAGCGTCAACGTGTCTGAAATGCTCATCACGTTCGGTATGCAACTCGATGGTCAACGGGCAACCCGGGCGAGCAATCAGCTGGGCGCTTTGACGGTCGGGCCACAGGGATTTCTGGATATTCTGGAAACCCAACTGGGCCTGACAGCACGCCAGCCTTGCGCGGCGCAGCGTACAGCGGCGTATCGGGATTGCCTGGCACACTGCAACAACGCACAGCGTTTCTACAACGCCAGTTTTTCCGCTGATGAGCTGGGTGTGTCCGCTGCATTGCTGGCTTGGCGAGATGACTTGTATCTGTACGGTTGGGATGGGCGCGTGGAAGCAGATGCCAGCCAACGCCTGAAGGACCTTACCGAGGTAGAGATGAAAGCCCGCGAGGTAGTCGCGTCATCGATTGGGCAACGCCTGCACAATGTTGCTGCGGCTCTGGCTGTGCGGCGACCACCGATCAAGAATGTGCTGCTGGCTGACGATTGGGAGGTGTACCCACTTGGTTGGCAAGCGGTGCTGCATCAACTCCCACACGAGCGCCTTGAGGTGCCCGTGGGCACGGCGCAAGGCTTCCTAGGCCAGTTGCAGACGCAACTGCGCAAGAGCATTGCCGGTGAGCGCGTGACACCGATGCCGTGGCAAGAGGACGGCACGGTAAAGGTAGTTCAGGCACAGACTCGAGTGTTGGCGGCGAGCTGGTTGAGCCGCTCGCTGGATGAAAGCGTGCAGACCTTGCTGGTGGCCGGTGCCGAAGGCGGCTGCCTTGATGGTCATTTAGTCGGTGCAAACCAAGCTCGCCATGGCCTGAATGGCAGCAGCGATTTGCGGCCGGCCCTGCAGGTATTGCCTTTGGCAATGGAATTGCTTTGGGCGCCACTGAATTACCCGGCGCTATTACAGTTTCTGACCCATCCGATATGCCCGATTCGGCTGTTTGCCCGTCGACAGTTGGCGACCAAGGTATCGAGTATGCCGGGTATTGTCGGAGCCGAATGGGAAGCAGTCCTGGAGCGCATCGCAGAACACTACGGTGCCGAAGCGCCTCGTGTTCGGACATCCATTGGCGACTGGCTCGAAGCTCCCACGTTCAGTGTTGATGAAGGCGCGCCGCTGAGCGAAGTGCTGGTGCGTGTCCAACGCTTGCTGGCGTTCTTTCAACCGCGCCTGGGCCACGAAGAACCCGCACACAGCCTAGCTGCTCGGGCGGGTTATGCGCAGTGCGAAGCAGCTTTGGAAACACTAGAGACGCTTCAACTTCAAGGCGTCGAGCGGTTGCGTCCGCGGCAGTTGCAGCAGGTTATCGAACAGGCCACTGCGAGTGGCACGGATAATCCGTTACTGGCCGCCCAGGTCGGCGCTCATTCGACCGTTTCCCGCCCGGGGGCCGCCATTGAGAGCTCGGACACGGTGGTGTGGTGGAATCTGGCCATGCCGGCACTGCCTGCCATTTCGCCGTGGTCCAAGGCGGAACTGCTGCAACTCGCAAATGCAGGAGTGGCGCTGCCCGACGGTGGAACGCTGCTGGCTCAAGCGGCCCAAGACTGGCTACGGCCTTTGCTGGTCGCGAACCGCAATCTAACGCTGGTGCTGGCGCCGCCACACGAGGAAAGTCACCCACTTTGGCAGATGATCGAAACGGTTGCTCAGCACCCAAAAGTACATGCGCTGGAGGACCTTTTGTTTGCGCCCGGCCTCCTATTTCAGCCACAACCGTGGACCCCCCTACCAGTGCGCAAACGCTGGTGGAAGCTGCCGGCAGATATGCCGCTGGCTCTGCCAGAAAAAGCCTCTTTCTCGAGCCTCAACCTGCTGCTGTTCAACCCTTACCAATGGCTGCTGCAATACGGAGCCAAGATTCAGGCATCCAAGAGTCTCAGTCTGAGCGACAGTTTTCTTCTGAACGGTTCGCTTGCTCACCGTTTAGCTGAACACTTTTTCAGCCGAGCCGACGCGCTGACCATGGACGCGGCAGCCTTCGCCGCGTGGTTCTCGACTCATTTCCCGCGCGTGGTGCGTGAAGAAGGGGCAGTGCTGTTGATGGAGGGACGCGGTGCTGATCTGTCGACCCTGCGCCACCGAGTGTTGCGTGCAATGACCCAGCTGCGAGCACACTTTGCCAATGCCAATGTCCGCGTTGTAACCGCAGAGCAGGCGTTGAATGGGCAATTCGCTGGAGGCGCTCTGGCGGGTTCTGCCGACCTGGTACTGACTACAGAAGACGGGCATCGAGCCATCGTCGATATGAAGTGGGCCGGCGGCAAAAAATATCCCGAACAACTCAAGGCGAACCGCCATTTGCAACTGGCGATTTATGCCGAGTTGCTGCGTCAGGAGACCAATTCGTTGCCGTCCGTGGCGTATTTCATTCTGGAGTCCGCCCGCCTGCTGACACCGGATGACCGCGTATTTGCCGATTCGGAACGGGTGCCCGCCAATCCGCCAAGCACCACGCCCGAACTCTGGCAGAGCTTTACCGAGGCCTGGAAATGGCGTCAGGCGCAAATCACTGCGGGCGTCTTTGAAGTGGCACTGGAAAGCATTGAAGAGGACGAGGCTTCAACACCGCCCGAGAAAGCGATGCCAATGGAATACCTCAAGGAAGCCTACAACGACTACCTGGCCCTGGCCGGATGGGAGCAATGACAATGCCTAAGAACGCGCACATCACTTTTATCAGCGCAGGCGCCGGCAGCGGAAAAACTCACCGGCTCACAGAGATTCTGCACCAGGAATTGCTCAGTCAGCAGGTCCAACCTGCAGGCGTTATTGCCACCACCTTCACACGAAAAGCGGCGGCCGAACTTCGCGAGCGAGTACGCAGCCATTTGCTCAAAAAAGGTGAGATTGGCTTGGCGACCTCTATGGGGCAAGCCCGGATAGGCACCGTCAACAGCGTTTGCGGCCAATTGCTTGAGCGCTTCGCATTTGAAGCAGGCATGCCACCACAACAACGAGTCCTGGAAGAGAATCAGGCGAAAGTGCTGCTCAATCAGGCAGTAGATCGGGTCCTGCATGGTGAAAGCATGGACACCTTCCTTGCCATCGCACGCCGTCTGGGCTTGGAAGTCACTCATCAACAGGGCGACTATGCGAGCAATAACTGGCTCGATGAACTGCGCCGACTGTTAGATCAGCTACGCACCAACGACATCGACCTCGATCTGGCGCGTGGCTTTGCTGTCCGCAATGCCGAGGACATGCTTGAGCATTTTCCCACTGCGACCAAAACCGACTTGAATGGTGAGCTCCTACGCATCATTCCTGATGTGCTTGGACAACTGATCGCTGCTAACAGCAAGATAAAGCTTACGGCGGACTATGTATCCCTGCTCATGGATTTCCACCGTGAGTTGCTGCAAGGCAACGCGCGCTGGAGTGCCTGGGCAAAGTTGGCCAAATCGGCCCCGGAAGCAAAGCTCAAGCCATTGGTTGCAAGCCTGACCGAAACGGTAGAGCGCTACGCAGAACACACGGACTTGCATCGCGATATCACGGTGTATCTGGAACAGGTGTTCACCTTGGCCATCGACGCATTGCATGTGTACGGCCAGAGCAAACTTGAGCTCGGCGTGCTGGACTTTGCCGACCAGGAACACGCATTGCTGAAACTGCTAGACAACCCCGCCGTGATTCAGGTGCTGGAGCAAGAACTTGATCTGGTCATGGTTGACGAGTTCCAGGACACCAGCCCGATGCAGTTGGCAGTCTTCCTGAAGCTTTCGCGCTTTGCCAAACGGGTTTACTGGGTAGGCGATATCAAGCAGGCCATTTATGGCTTCCGTGGCAGCGACTGTGCATTGATGCAGGCCATCCTGAACGCGTTACCCGAAATGGGCGGTGAGAAACAGGTGTTGCGCAACTCGTGGCGCTCACGACCGGAGCTGGTCGAGCTGGCGAACGAAGTGTTTGGCCCAGCGTTCTCCAACAGCTTGCCACCTGACGAAGTTCAGCTGATACCTACTCGAGCGGACCAACTGCCCGGGCCCGCCTTCGCCCATTGGTTACTCGATGGCAGCAATGCCGAGCAGCAGGTGAGTGCGTTGGCCGAAGGCATTGGTCAACTAGTGAAAAAACGGCATCAGGTATTCGATAAAACCAGCAAGGAAATCCGTGACGTCCGGCTGGGCGATATCACCGTACTTTGCTACTCCCACAGCAACGTCGCCAAAGTGGCCGCCGCCCTTGCCGCGGCAGGCATGCCCTGCTCCACCGCCCAGCCGGGATTGCTGGCTACCGCAGAAGCAACCCTGGCGCTAGCGTGCTTGCGTCGCTTGAATGATCCCTTTGATACCCTGGCTACCGCGCAGATTGTTTCGCTGGCTGAGGCAGAAGAGCCGGAGAGCTGGGTTGCGGAACGCCTGCGTTATTTGCATGCGGGTCATCCAAAAGCGCTGTGGCGCGAGCAAGACGTCGACGATTATCGGGCACACCCCTTGGTTGCAGCAGTGGCACGGCTGCGCGCGGACCTTCCATTGCTGACGCCTGTGGAAGCGTTGCAGCGCTTAATCGCTGAGTGTGACTTACCTTCACGCGTCACGAGTTGGTCGACCTCGCCAGCACATGCTCAAAAGCGCATGGCCAACCTCGACGCAATAATCGACTTGGCGCAGCAATATGAGGACCTATGCCGAAATGGGCTGGGGGCTGCATCTATCTCCGGGCTGGTGCTCTGGTTGGGCGAAACGGCCAGCGCCAACAATGATGCATTGGCCACACCGGCGTTGGACGCCGTTCAGGTTATGACCCACCACGCCAGCAAAGGTCTGGAATGGCCGGTTGTCATCCTGATGGATTTGGCTCGCGATATTGGCGACCGTCTATGGTCCGTTTCTTCGCGCTCCAATAGCGCGTTCGATCCGCACAAACCATTGCATGACCGCTTCATCCGCTACTGGCCTTGGCCTCTAGGCAAACAGCAGAAGGTCCCACTGGCCGAGAAGTTCGAGCAGACCAGCCTGGCCCAAACGTGCCGAGAGGAAGCTGTTGAAGAAGCAAAACGCCTGCTCTACGTGAGCATGACCCGAGCCCGCGATCTGCTGGTGATTGCACGTTCCGGCAAAAAAACAACCGGGCAGTGGCTCGACTGCGTCCAGGCGCCATGGTTGATGACGACCCCAGGCGAGCAGGTTCTGAGTTTACCTAGTGGAAAAACGATGCCGGCCGACTGCCGAACACTGACCGTTGGCAATGCTCCAGAATCTATCGCAGTTCCCGTGCAAAATCTGTATTGGTTTGCCCCACTGGTAGTTGCCGAGCCCCTTATGCAACTGAGCTTTCAGCCGTCCAGTAGCGTCATCCGATCGGTGACAGGCGCCGGCGAAAAATGCCAAATCGGCACCCGCATTGCCTTGCAGGGCAGCCCGGAAATGAATGCATTGGGGACCGCGATTCACGCCAGCTTGTGCCTTTCGTTTACAGATCCAAGCCGTCCCGTCGTCCTGGACGAAGTGCAGCGCCTGATGCTGAGCCATGAAGTACATGAGCATGTGAGCGCCAGCCAGGTCATCAATCAGCTATTTGCCTTGCATGCCTGGATCGAGTCCCGGTGGCCGCAGGCTGAAGCCATGGCCGAGTACCCGGTGCAACAGTTGCTCACCTCGGGGCAGGTACTGAATGGACGGATTGACCTGCTGCTGGATACAAAAGATGGCTGGGTACTGATTGACCATAAATCCAATCCATCTCCAGAGGCACAGTGGGAGCGGCTGGCCCAAGAACATGTCGGCCAACTCGACGCCTATGCCCAAGCGATTGAGGCGGCATCCGGCAAACCTGTGACAGAGGCTTGGCTCTTCTTACCTACGGCGGCTGGTGCGGTTCGCGTTTTTTAACAATGGGCGCGTTTCACCCGCGCATTGACGATTAATTCCGGCGGTCAGGATTCCTTCTGTCCGCCTGACTCTAAGGTAAAAAGCATGACGCTGTATGAATCAATCCTGCTGGAAACACGTAATGGTGCACTGAACGACCCTTTCGAGGTTCAGGAGCTGACTTCGGAGCGACGCCGGGTAATGTGCCCCGAGGGTAAGGAGCTGGTGGAAAAATATCGGATTGGTTTCGAGTTCTTCAAGAAGTCGGCGATTGGAACCACCATCGCCAACAATGCACAAGATGGAAAGACCGGTGCGGATGGATTCAGTGTTGGTAAAGGTGCCAAAGTCCAGTACGTGCGGGTAAAGCCCGGCGTATACACGGTAATGGGCATCGAAGAATAACGACCTGGCAGGTTTTTCGTTATCTGAATCACGGCCACTTTCCAGACCAGCGCCCTACTCTTAGGCAGTCCAAACGAGCCTTACCTATGACTATCAAACAAGCGAACGAAATAGATTCTGCTTACGAAAAACAATACGACGAGTTCAACAAGCAGCACGATTTCCTGAAAACGGTATTCGGCCGTACTCCACTAGGAGACGACCTGGACACGCTGATGGATAAAGTCAGTGATGCGCGATGGTTGAACGTCAAAGCCGGATGGTTATCGGACAACTCCGATAAATTCGATCGCCTCGATTACTTCGTTGCCCGACTCAAGCAGGACTATCGTGGGAAGTTCATAAAAAGCCTAGCCGATGTACCCGATGACTTGAGGGAGGAATTCCCCGACGACGAAGCCGAGTTCCAAGCGTTCATGGCCGAGGAGCGCGAGACCTGTTACAGCGCCTACGATGAAATGACTTGCTTGCGATCGGATGCAGAGGAGGAGCTGGTGGCTAACGATTACTTCGACACGATTGGCTCACAGCCGAGCGACTTCGAACTCAGCCCCTACGAAGAAAAATGCTTGCTGCCGCTGGTAGAAAATCTTGAAAAACTTTGGAACAAGCATAAGGCCGTGGGGTTTGGCTTGATGTGTATGGCTAGCCATTTGGGTAATACGGATTATGATCTTAGTTTGACGCGGGCATTGATGTTCGATTGAAGCGGTGCCTCAGGAGGCATGAGCCAAAGCACTCGAGCTCGCAAACTGCTCAGGAGGAACGATTGTCAAGCTAATACACCTTTACTTCGCCTGAATTTGCAGCAGAATGACATTCAATGACTCAGATCATGCTGACCTAATTTCGTACCTCCGAAATTTTGCCGTTGGCGCGACGAAACCGGCTATAGCTTGGCTTAAGGTACAATTCCGCCAAATTCATACCTAAGACACCTCATGAAACTCCTGAACACTTATGACGACCGCGACGAAGCCAATGAGGCTGCTGAAAAACTGACCGGCGATAAGCGCCTTGCCAGTGAGCGTGATGCCACCGTGGTCATTTACAACCTGTTCGGTGAACCCAGCTGGGGCAATTTCCATCGACTGGGCATGTATAACCTGGGCGAACTGAAAATACTTCTAGATCGTCGCTCCAGTTGGCAGCCGATCGATCAGGCACGGCACGCCGAGATCATCGCCACACTGCAGAGCGTTGCCAAGAACTACTGCCTAGGAATTCCTCAGCACTGGCTATGAGGTCAGCGCCCACAGCAAGGCTGTTTTCGACGCTAAGGGTAGCTCCTGTCCTTCTCGACTAACACCGCCATTGGCATGACACGAAACAGTTCAAAGTCTCTATCCACGGAATATCTCTGGCTGAGTTCACGATCAATTTCCATTTGAGACAGGCATTCAGAAAACTTCAGCTCCTGCACAAAATTCTCATCCAACAACACAGCTAAGTGTTCGACTTTGCCAGCAAGAACCATTCTAATCGTATTGATCAGGGTCTCGGCTGAATACACATGCCTGAAACCTAAGCTTTCATTGTCTGCAATGATTTTGTCGGCCTGATCACTAAGCACATCCTTTATCGCTGAGTTCAATAGCTTGCCCGCGAAGTTCCACCACGTGGCATTGCCATCGGAATGAAGGATCAGGGTGGTTTTGCCTGACTCAATCCATCCGTACTGATCTCTGAGATCGGCCAACAGCCCCTGCGCCCTAAAGGACAGCCCGTCCGGGGCTACCTCGGAGATCAGAATGTCGGCAATCGCACGACAAAGCTCATACCTCAGCGGCTGCGCATCACTGACCCACTGGGATTTTCCACGCGCCTCTGAAGGCTCGACAAAAGCCTTCTTGCGCGGCCAGTCGATATAGGTCGTTTGCCAGCTGCGCCCGCCAAGAGTTAGCAGCGCTGGGGCATTATCACGGACAGCGAAGGTCAGCTGATGAACCTCACCTAATTCCTGCTTACCCCAGAAAATCTTAACCATGGGAGGAGTCGTAAATACTGAAAAGAGCTCCATGAAGTTCTTCTCGCCAAACGCCCTCTCTCCTGCCTTACCAATGCCGATCAGGCCTTCATCAGAGTGTAATATTCCAGCTCCAAGCATGTAGGCGATTACACCGGCACGATCTGCTAGTGGGACGTCAGCAAAACCGGGCATGCGGCCTAACCACTGATCCACATCGGCGGCGATGATGCCTTTTTGCTGAAGCGCCAAAGCCATCGTTTGCTGAGCATAGATATGCATAGGCCTTGGAGGTGGCTCGATAGGTTCGACATACCCGTTGCGCCAAAGCTGCAGCAGTGCCAACGCGCGTAGAAATGCATCCTTTTTGGTAGCAAGAAACAGACAATTTCGAGAACTGCCCGCACGACGTCCGGTTCGACCAATGCGCTGCAGGAACGAAGCGACTGTGTACGGCGCGTCAATCTGGATAACCCGATCAAGGTCGCCCACATCAATGCCCAACTCCAGCGTAGAGGTAGAAACGATCACACAGTCATTGCCTTGGGAAAAAGCCTCTTCGGCCGCCCTTCTTTCTTCTAGGCTTAATGAGCTATGGGATATGTAGGTCGCCACCCCGAGGCTACGCAGCTCTACCGCGAGCTCCTCGACCTTTGAGCGACTGTCTACGAAGACGAGACGTTTCTCTCCTTTATGCAATCTCGAAATCACAACGGCTGCATTCTTCAGCGCCCCCACCCAGTCAACCTGGACATCGGGAATCACGTTAATTTCAGCAAGAGGGTTAATCACGCTACGCCGTGCAGTACAGCCACGAGCAAGCCAGTCACATAGTTCTACGGGGTTGCCGACAGTAGCGGAGAGCCCTAATCGCTGAAGCTCTCGCCCCGCCAGCACGCTAATTCGTTCAAGGACGGACAGCAAGTGCCAACCGCGATCGTCCCCAGCGAAAGCATGCACCTCATCAATAATCACCGTTCGCACATTGGCAAACAATTGCTGATGATCAACCTTGCCGGATACCAGCATGACCTCTAGCGACTCAGGTGTTGTCAGCAGAATGTCAGGGGGCGAGGCAACAATCTTGGCTTTTCGCGCAGCGCTAATATCGCCATGCCACAGGGCAACGCTGCGACCAAGGAGATGCCCGTAGCAACTCAGCCGTTGCTCGAGGTTATTGAGCAACGCCTTGATCGGGCAGACATACAGTACCGATAGCCCTTCCCAGCTTTCACTGAGCATGCGTGAAAAAACTGGAAAGCTTGCCGCTTCGGTTTTGCCGCCTGCCGTCGGAGCCAGCAAGATCGCATGCTCACCATCCAGAACAGGCTGAATGGTTGACTCCTGCAGCGGCCGCAAACCGTTCCAGCCGAGAGAGTTGACTATATGGTGTTGCAAAGCAGGATGGAGCTTGTCGAACTCACTCATGCGGAAAAGCTCCGCTTAAACAGCTCAAAAATTGAGCTCGATATCATCAACTGAGTTTGCCGAAGTGTTAGCTCGCTCGACCGCTGTCAGCTCGCTATCCGAGATGGTCAGTGCGTAATGCTGCCTCGGATTAAAGTCCTCGAACTGATCAATGCGATCTAGGACCTCACCCACCAGCTTCTTCAGGAAAATCCGCGGCGCGATTCCGACCTTGCCTCCCAGTTTGCCAGTCACTGCTCCCGCCAGTTCAGCGATGTAGTCATCATCAGCAAGCCGGAGAATGCGCTCTGGCATAGCGCTGTTCTCGGCATACAGGTTGCGCACCTTACCGCCGACCTCTTCCAAGGATTCACGGCTGAAGCCACGAAGGCGAATTTGTACTGCCCGAGGATTATCGAAGCGAGCATCAGTGGTGAAGTCCACCGCCAGACGCTGAGCCAGAGGCGACAAGCGCTGGACACCCATAGATCCATCGAAAAAAGCAGACGTTCCAGTGATCACCAAGTACAAACCTGGGAAGCGACCCGAGTCTACCTCGTCCATCAACTGGCGTAAGGCGTTCAGACTTTTGTCACGCACGTCTCCACGCATACGCTGCAGAGTTTCAACTTCATCAAGCACCAACAACAGCCCTGGGTGCCCGGAGTCATTCAGGATGGTCAGCACACCCTGTAAGAAACTCAATGCACCGAAATGGTCGATATCGCCCTTGATCATCGCGTAGCGTTTGACTGCAGCGGCAATGTTCGGCTGCCCCGCCATCCAGGCCAATAGGCCGTTGGCGATCTCCTCCTCACCTTCAAGAAGAGCCCGGCGATAGGCCCGCAGGGTCAGGGCAAAAGCCGGCGCAGAACGCACTACTTCGCCTAGGCGCTTCTCCATCAGCACATCAGTCGCATTGATCAGGGCTTCGGAATCATTCGGATCAATGTCGTGCTGGGCCAATACATCCTCTTCCAAGGTATAAAACCAAGACTCGACGATATTCTGGAAAGCACCGGAGGGCATGTCGGGTGTAGTCAGGCGCTCCATAAGCCGGCGATAGACGGTCTCAAGCCGGTGCAATGGCGTCTCCGTTTCGGAGATTTGTACTTCTGCACAGGCAAAGCCTAATCGGTGCGCCTTTTCACGCAGCCACCGTGAGGCAAAGGTTTTACCGCTGCCGTACTCCCCACGTATGGCCTTGAAAATGGCCCCACCCCGGCTGACCTTTTCCAACTCCTCGTCAAAAGCGCGCTCAAAGGACTGCAAGCCAACAGCCAAAGCATCCAGTCCGTACTGCGGCACAGTCCCCCGGCGCAGTGCGTCTAGAATATCCTGACGTCGTTGCTTGCTAATCGACATGTCTACACCCTGTAGTTATTGAATTTCAAATTGCTTCTTAAGGTCCGCTACATTCAGCCGGATCGTCTGCGAATCACGCTCAACGGAAAGAATCGGATAGCCATCCACATTGAGCAGCTTCTGTGCTCCTGCTAGGAAACCACGAATCCTCAGTTTTGGAATCAGCAACTCAGAACACATCACAGCTTCCATTACCTGCCAGTGATGCTTTTCCAGCAACTTAAGCAGCCCCTGCATATATTCGTCACTAATCGCCGTTCGACCTGCCCGCTCTCGCACATGATGGTAGACGGACGAACTGAGCAACAGACCAATCCAATCGCCACTAGCAGCCTGCGAGGCGCTCTTGCTCGCTGAAAGCATCGGAGCTCCAAAGCCGAACATATCGTCGATCACTTCATCAGCCGCCTGCTTCTTTCCAGCAGTTTTCTTGACAGGCACATTGACAGAAAGGAGCGATGATTCCGCAGGTGCACTCAGAGTCTCGGCCATAGACGCCATAGGTGAATACCACCAATTAGGAAGTCGACGAGGGACCTCGCGCCAACCGTCAGGGACCTGACGGGTAGCAGCATTGATGTACACCCCCAGCGGTATCACCACTTCCTGCAGAGAACCGCCGCCGTGATAACCATGACTCTTGGCTCGGGTATAGCGCAAGCGCTCAGACCAGGGCAGGATCACCTGCTTACCAGCAGTAACCACTCGCTCGCCAGATACCAGAATTTCCAGCTCGGATGGAGCAATGCCAGAAGCTACCGGGTGGTAGCGCTCACCGTTATCGTCTGCAGACTGCTGGTAAACCGAGTCATGGTCCAACACGTGCCCATGATCGCTGGTAACAATTACTACGCGGCCAGCCTCCCGGGCAGCCTCCATCACATGGCGAAACAAGGCCACTGTTTCAAACGACCAGTCCACCTTGACTTGCGAGCTGCTGGACAGCTGATCATCAATTGCGTTGATCACCACCGCCAAGATCCGGTGCTCTGTACCCGCTATCACCCCCCTGACGCTGCTGTGCAAGCTGCCGGATCCAGACTGCGACAAATCCTGCTTGTGGAAGACCTGCGGCGGAAATTTAGTAGATGCCAGTTTTTTCAGCTGTGAATGACCACTGAAAGCTTTCTTCTCATCACCGGCGTTACCTTCGCAAAGCGCACCGGACAACAGCGAAGAACGGCTGACCTGGGTAACTGTAGGAAGTGCTGCTACCAGACAGGCGTCGCCCTGGGTCTCAAACGGTTGCAACTCCAGCCAGTTATTACAGACCAAGTCTTCACTCAGTTGCCGGTAAACCGCCTCACTCATCCCGTCCAGCACTAGCAGCAACACTTGCCCTTTTTCTGCCAGCGGCGCGACCAGGTTATCCAAGGCGCGCTCAACGGGGATAAGTCGAGCCGGCAAATTATCTCCACGAGCAATGGTTGCCAACTGCTGACCAAAGGCCTGATTTTGCCGCTCCCGATACCACCCAACTTGCCCGGAAAGTTTCTGGTACACGGAGTTCAAAGCATCATGAGCGTCACCCGCCCAGATCTCGGCTCGCGCCCAGTCGCAAAAACCTCCTTGATTAATATAATCGGTGATCAAGCTGACGGCAGTTCCCTCAGCAGCTGGCGTACGTTTAAGCCAGCGCAGCAGCCGCATGGCCATGTTCGCCCGCGCAACAGTCTCGCTGTATCGGTCCAATCCCGAGAGGCAATGCATCTCCATCTGCTGCAAGGCAAACTCTGCATCCATGCAGTCACCCACATCGAGGGCTTGATCCAGAGCAATAGCAAAGGCGTTAAAGCGTGCCTCCAGCCCACAAGGCAGAAGCGCCGAATGCTCAGCAACTGCCTGCATATCCAAGCTCGCAAGGATCTGCTCCGTTTTTGACAAGTAGCGTGCGTAGCTAGGAAAAGCAAGCGCACCGATCCAATGCTTCACCAGAGCAACAGCCACTTCACCCAGTGGCTGCAATATGCGGAACTCGATCTTCTTACCGCCCAAAAAACGCTCACGGAATATTCCGCGACTAATGTGCAGTTGGCTTACATCCAATACATGCAACCGTTCAATATCCGAAGAAAACAATACGGAACAGGCCAGGGCCACAGAAAGGAGATCACTGCCCTGATCATTCAACAGTAGCGTAGACACCACCTCATGGGTTTCCGGTAAACCACGGGCCAACCAATCACCAAGGTTGTCCCGAATATCGCCTGGCAATGCCTTAAGCAACGCGCTCGCATCTACCTTGGTGCTCCAGCTCAGCACCGACTGCAGATCTAGCGTCGCTTCTTGATAGTTCAGATGGGCCATAGCGATAGCGCGCCACGCTGTCTCCTCATCAAGAACTTCACCAAAACTGATTTTCCCTTGGTAACGCTCGACACCATTAAGCATTGCTTCAGCTACCCACCGGCCATGCTTGCGCGTCAGGCGCGGATCTATGTCCCTGACACGAATTAGTTGCTGCAAGGTCTTCCAAGGGCTTATCCGCTGGGGCTCGTTCCTCCAGAGCCTAGCCAGTACATCCATCGCAAGCTTTGTCTCAGCAAAGCCAGACAGAAGCACAAGACGCTCAGAAGGATCTTTTCGATCCTGGTGGTGCTTGACCAACGCCTCGCGCATCGCCAGTTCGGAAACGCAGTACACAGCACGGATCCTACGCCCTTCAACGACTTGCTCCACAACCGGCGTCGTCAATGGATGGGTCCATACCAATGCAATGCAGTCGGCCTCCACATCACGCTGAAAAACCGCCTGCAACTGAGTCAGCACCGGAATTGGCAATGTCGCGTTCGCCTGCATGATCGACATCACCTTAGCCCTCGGCCTCGTCTGTGCGCACAATGCTGTAATTCACATCAAGCACATAGCCGTCCTTCAATTTGCTCTCAATCTCAGCGAACAAACTGCGAGCTTGCTTGCTAGTCAAACCGCGCTGCTGGACCTGCTCCAAAATCTTCTTATCGCAAAAATTTTTGCCGCCAGTATCCGTAGGCGGGATGCCTGATTCTGGACTAGCCGGCGGTAGGTTGCGTGTCAGCTGTGCGGTAGCATCAGCCTGTGCCTGGCGAAGCGCCTGTGCCAGCGCCGTCACCAGCTCATCAGCAGCCAGTGCTGTACTGACACGCTGCTTAATCCGCAGCGCCTCAGCCCCACCTGAATTCCATACGGTTTCCAGCAGTTGCCAGTTATTGTCCTGGATCGCCTGGGTTACGCTGGTCGCACTGACGATACTTTTCGCCAGCGCCATCGCGTTAGTCGGAGGCTGAACATCGGCCAGCGCAGCAATCAACTCTGCACCCTGCTTAGATTGCAGTGTCTTAAGCAGGCTGACGGCATACTCGGCGTTACGCAGACGATTACATTGCGAACTCTGGCTAACACGTTTCAATGCACTTTTGAGCTCAGTAACCAGTTCCTCGCAATGCCCAGCGTGGCGCTTGACCTCATCCAACACTTCCTTTTCAAGTGCATTTTGATGGTTGGCTGTGCGCAACTTGTTAGGCGTCAGCCCAAAGATGGCCGACGCGTTATCCACACCCTGCTTCCAAATAAACGGTTCCGCCAGGTCCTGCTTGATCAGCACCAAGTTGTCCGGCATATCCTTGAGCGTTGGCTCATAGTCCTGGCCATGCATTGTGAAGGCATATTGGCCGTGCTCGGCAAACAACATGATGAGCAGGTTCTGGACGATATCTGGCAAGCCCTTCGGGGTCGGTTGATCCACGGCTCCACGCAGGCGTTTCACAGTCACCGGATCACCGGCATACTCATCCTTGGCCAGCTCACGGGTCATTTGCTTTGGCCAGTCATCCTTAAAGATGAAGTGCCGCTCGTGCATTTCACCAAGCTTCAGCGGCTGGGCTATCGAGCGCATAATTGAGCGTAGCGGCGTGTCTATATCAATCCGGCCATTGCTAGCGTGTACAGCCCGGCGCAGTTGCTCCATCACCTTCCCCAGATCAGCCGGCCTGACTTCACCATCAAACTCGGGATGATCCGGATATTGGAAGGTTAAAGCCTGGGTAAGCAAATGCTCAAAGGCCGCTCGCAAGTTACTGCCGACCGGTAGCTGCGGAGTAAATCCCGGCTCCAGTGAATAGACCTGGCTCTCCAGTGTTACCGAGTCATCCAGCGTGCCTGGGAAGGGCTGCGCGGCACCAAAAGCGCCCATCAGATAATCGCGAATGCGCTGGCGCAGCTGGCTGCGCTGATTATCGAGAAGCGTACGCGCCTGTGCCCGCTCCAAAGGGCTCAAGTGCTTACTAAAAGAGACAAAACGGTCCTCGCTTTTGAGTACGTGTTCAAGAGTCACCAAAGTGCCCAGATCGCGCTGCGCCGACTGGCTGAGAAAGTATGGCAACCAACACAAGGTCTGTGTGGCATTGCCGGTTGCCTCGTACTCCTGGATACGTGCCCTGTCACTCGCAGGTGAATGGTTACCCTGGTCGAACGGAAAATCGACCAGCACCTTCCAGTCATCACCGCGAGCTTCGAAGGTGGTGAAGTCGGAAATCTCCCGAATGTTCTGGAACATCACCTCGACTGTACGACGAGTGCCGCGCCACGAGAACGGATGCTCGATAAATAGCTGGTTGTCGTCCTGTACGCCAAAGGCCTCAAACAGCAGATCCTTTATAAGTTTCCGCCGCGCACCATCATTGTCGTGGATCTTAGCCTGCTCAAGAATGCTCTCGGTATCTACGCCAGAAAGCTGAATAGCAATGACTGGATTCGAGTCATCGCTAATCTTGATTTCACCGACCCGTCCCGCCCATTTCCGGCACTTCTGCAATACCGCCTGCGCTTCACGGCCAGGAATCGGTGACTTGATGGTGCCATGGTTTAACGCCGCCAACTTGTTGGCCGTGAGCAGCTTGAAGCACTCAACTTCCGGTACCAGCGCCGACAGCAGCAGAGTCTTGATCAGGCGCATGTCATTGGTAAAGGCTCGACGAACTGGGTCGTTGGCTGGCAGCGCCTGCAACTGATCGAGCTTCAGGTTGTGCTCTTCCTCCAACAACGGCACCAGCTTGCGTTCCAGCAGATGGCGAGCATTGTCGAAATGCATGCGCATTACTTCCGAAAATGGCTCAGCCTCAGACGCAATCACGTCGTACAAATCACCGACGGGGATGCAGCCCCCCAGCTCCAGGCTTTCGCGCTGATCAACCAACAGCATTAGCATGACCTTGAGCGCCGTACGCTCACGCTGCAACGCTGAAGACAACGCCACGAGGGCCTGCACTAGGGCAGGGCTGAACGGGTAGAGCGACCGGAACATCTCGCGGTCGCCCTGGTTGGTCAGCAGGACTTCCTGCACCTCACTCCGCAATCCGGCATCCATGGCCGCAAAGGCACTGTCGATTTCCGCCTTGGCTGCAGCATTGATCGGCTTGAGCAAGCGACGCTCGGCAATCACTGGCAGATTGCGGTCTTCCAGTGTGATAGTGTGGAAGCGACCATCCCAGTATTTGAGCGAGTCGCTCAGCGCTTGCTGTTCGGCACCGTTGTACTGATCACCCACGAACTCGCGCAGATCGCGCTGACGGGCAATAAAGCTGGCCATTGGCAACGCACGCTGCTCGCTGGCCTCAACTAGTTTGACCACCTTCTGAATGTTGTTGGCGATAAAGCGCTGGTCAGACAAATGACTTGCCAACCATAGAATCAGCTCATCGAGGAACAGGATGATCGCGTCATAACCCAGCGCCTTGGCGTGCTCAGTCATGATGCGCAGTCCCTCATCGAAGTCGACGTAACCGCCGTACTCGCTGTTGGCCATATCCGCCATGGAGCTATAGAAAGTGCCGATCAGGTCGCCTACCAGCCGGGCCTTGTCATCCGCGCCAGCTTGATCATTGAGCACAGCATCGAAGCTGGCTGCGTCCCAGCCAGTCGACAGATCGCCCCAACCATCATTCTCAGCCGCTGCAGCTCCTTTGTTCAGCGTGGAAAAGAAGGACTCATCGCCCATAGTGCCGCGCAGTTGCCGCGCATCGCGAAACAATCGATCACTCATGTAGAAGCCAGGCACCGGCGCATCCGGGTGCAGGTGCTTGATATGGCGCGCATAACCACCTAGCACACCGGACTCGATGCTGGCAGCGCCGATCATGTGGTAGGGCACAAGCAGGATATTGGTTTGCTGCAGCCACTCATCGTTCTTGGCTACGGCAGGTGCCAACTCATTGATCGCCCTTGCCTGAGAGTTACCCTGCAGCAACAGATGCAGCACCGCCATAAAGTGCGATTTACCGCTACCAAAGCTGCCATGCAAATAGGCACCTTTTTGCCGGTTTTGGTTACCCACCACCGTGCTTTTAATAAAGCTCAGGGCATCATCGAACGACCTCTGTAGCTGCGGCGTCACCACATACTGCTCCAGCGTTTGGCTGATAGCTGCATCAGCCAAACCACTGGATAAGTTAAGGACGAAATCACCCCGTTGGACCTTCTCTGGGATTTCAATCAGCTCTTTAATCAATGTCATGCATCAAACCCCAGATTCAGTTCTGCTCGGCCGCTTTTTTTCTTGCGGCCGCCAGTTTTCCTTGCAACAGCTACCGGCTGCCAATTCAGCAGATCCGCCCGAGTGATCTCCAGATTACGCAGCTCCTCTAGCAGGAAGCCCTCGTAGTAATCGCCCATGCGCTCGCCGAACTCCGGATCCACCTCGTTATGCCACTGCTTCAACCAAGGAATCAGCTCATCCAGCGCCACCAGCATTGGTATCAGGCGCTCCGCTTCCCAGCCCTCGCCTTCTCTACGATCCAGGTACCAGGCAGCAATGGCCTGAGCCCGTTGCAGGTGGTTCAATCCAGTCCAACCGATTACCAGCGTGCTATCGCCGCCTTTTTCACCGCCAGGCAACGAGAAAAAGCGCTCTTTTTGAACATCCATTTTACCGCGAAGCGACCAGTAGGATGGCCTACGGAAGTCAGTGGACTTGTACGGAGGAGGCAACGGAATTTCACCCACCTTCTCGGCCTTCTCCTGCTTCGCCTGGCTCATGGCCAAATCATACTTGGCTTTCTTTTCAGCATTCTGGACCAACTCCTCCGACAAAGGCTGATCGACACCATGTTTCGCATCAATGGCATCCTCCAGACGTTGCTTATCCCAAGTTTCTTGCCAGGCACGGAACTTGGGAATGGCCTCCGGCTTCAGACGGCACGCGGCCATCTGAGGTACGCTATCGAGCTCCACTAGCTCAGACACCAGAGTTTGTAAATCGAGCAAATTAGTACCGCAATAAACCTCAGCTACCAGCAATACATCAGCATCACGGCGCAGGCGGTCAGTAAGCTGAGCACAAGTCTGCAACTCGACTGATTGACAGACCTGCTCACAGCGATCCAATAGCCACTCACGGGCTGCAGTTTGCAGGCGCTCTTCCCAGCTATCACGGTTCCAACGCCGCTTGTACTCTGGCTGCTCTATTAGTGCGACCCACTGATTTTGCTCTATGGCCTGTAGGCGACGTTCGATCAGCGCCCGGTAGTCCGCCGGCCAGTGTGTGGGAACTTCCGAAAATGGCGTACTGCCATGGCGCTCGAACCAAGTGGACTCCAGCTCACCAGCCGCTATCTTGCGGGCCAAATGAATCTCAAAGGCGCGCTCGCCCAGCCTAACATTGGGAAGCTCGCCCTTATAGCACATAGCTTCGCCGACCAACCCATAGAGGGGGTAGATATACCAGTCCAGCTCTTCCTGCAGAGCAATCATATTTGCAAAAATGTGATCCTCTTCAGTCCGAGCCCCATCAAGCATGCTTTTCAAATTTTCGGGTATATGATCTAAGCAAGCAATGGGAGAGATTTCAGATAGGCGCTTTCCCAATCTATCCAGCAAGTCTGCCAGCAAAGCGATATTACCATTTGGATTATCTACGACAGGAAAAGCTTTCAGTCCAGTTCCTGTATATTCATAGAACTGCTCCCACTCTTCACTAGCCAGCCCGCCACCGATACCGCCACCCCCTTTATTGTGAAATACCTGCTTCATCCAGAAACAAGCGGTCGAGCTATTCAACAAGCCTAGTAAAGCAAGGTGCTCGGATTCAGTAGCTCCATTGGGCAGCTTGATAACTGGTGCAGACTGTTTGAATACCTTTCCACCTCGATCTAGCACAAAGTGGTTGTGGGTAGCGACAAAAGCAAAGGTAATCGACAAAGGTATTTTGAAACGTTCAACCGGAATTTGACCAAATTCATACCAGGGCTTTCCCGCTTCTCTATATGTCTGCCCGTCAAAAACCTTTCGCGAATATAAAGCTTCCCTAAAGGGCCACATAAACTTCATAGCAGTGGAAAACTCTAGGGGCGCTCTAGTCCGAACATCGTCATCGTAAGGAAACAGAACCTCTAAGTTCGAAGAATGAAACCAGTCCCTGACCTCTTCACCCATGCCAAATGGGCGCCGCTCTTCAGAAGCCACGCCAACGCGATTGAGCGTACCGATATCTTGTACAAACACATCGTCTTGCTTTGTGATGCATACGAAACCGATGGCCAGAGATAAAGCTTCTAATGCTCTTGCAGGTTGTGACTCAATCAATTCCATGGCGTCAGATGCCCCGCCGCCGCCCAAGCTCCAAGGGTGGCTACCGAAAGTCGCCCTTGGCTGTTCTACAACAGTAATATACTCATTCTCAGCCACCGACCCAGGCAACAAAGCAACGATGGATGACCAAACCTTACCCTCAGCAGCGACGTCCGGAGTTACAGGCTCACCACGAATACCCAGAACCGCCTGAATATCTTCACGCTTGGGCGTCTGGTTGCGGGCAAACAGAATTACCGTCGGTGTGCCATGACCCGGTATATAGGCACCCGAGGTATCAATTACATGTGTCAGATCTTTGCGTGGCAGAAAATTTTCTATCAGTTTTTTACCAAACTCACGCTTCATAAAGCTGTTCGCCGTAATCATCCCCATAAAGCCTGCCGGCTGGTTGCCTTCCGGCCACAGGGTCAGATCGAAGAAACGTTGGGTAAATGGCACACCCAGAGAGTATTGACGATGGCAGGTAGAGTACCTGTTGCGATAAAGCTGATTTAGCGCCTTGTCCTTGACTGTTATGTAGGGTGGATTGCCTACTACCACGTGATAACGCTGACGGAGAATACTATTCAGCTGCTCGGAATCTTCCACCTCGTAAGCATGCTGGTGATCGTCATCCAGCAGCCCCTGCTGAGTCCCCTGCCCCTCCCACTCGAAACGGCGACCATGCAACAGTGAGTCACCACAGGCCAGATTGAACTGAAACCTTGGTGCATCTTTGATCTTAGTACTGCCTGCAGCCTTCATGGCGGAAATCAGCAGACGGAATCGGCAGATGGCAATGGCATAGGGGTTGATATCGATGCCATGCACCACATCCAGCGCCCGCTGCGCCAGCTCACGGGCGTTGGTGCCCGGTTCTCGCTTCAGCCACTGGTTGAACACCCGCTCGAAGGTCGTCAACAGAAAGTGGCCTGACCCACAGGTAGGATCGATTAACCGCAGGCCTGGTAGGCCAAAGGTTTGAATCGCTGGCTCCAAGGTGTAATCAAGAATAAAGCTCTCTACGAACTCAGGGGTTTGCAGCAGCGCGTAACGTTTTCGCACTGACTCTGACAAGTCCTGGTACAAATCCCCAAGAAAACGGGTGTCCCAATCCAAATCGGTGAAGTCGTGCAGAATCCCACCACTGGACGCATCGATTCTCTGGAAAAAGTCGATCAGGCGCTTAGCTCCATCAGCCGACACCGGAATCTGCCACAGAGGGTTGTGACGATGATCCAAAAGTTCCGCGATTACCGGATATCTTTCCAGCTCCGCGAATAGATCAAGCAGGTAATGACGTTCTTCAAAAGTGGGGTTCGCATTGAAGTAAGCCGCCATTCGCTCTTTGGCCTGCTGCAAAGTATTCCTGCCCAAAACATCACGCACAGGCCCAGCCAGCATCGACTCGGTAAGTAGGCCGTTATCTTCCAGAAAGCGCACAAACACACAGGTTAGTACCCAGGCGACGGCGGCCTGGGTTATTTGCGCTTCCCGCCAGGATAAGAAATGTTCGGCGGTGCGTTCAGCCTCAACAGCAGCGAGATACTCGCTTTGCAGGTGCTCATTAAGATCTGCATTGGCCTCACTATAAGCAAGAATGTCTTTCTCAATATGCGGCAGCAGGGTCTGGAGGCTTTTCAATAAATTGGCACGATTAATCACAGGTAAATCCTTGTGCATGAGACACAATGTCGCTGCGGCATTGGATCTGGTATCAGTTTCACTCAGGCAGTGCTTTCAACTGCCTCTGGGAGTAGCTGGTCGCTTTCCAACCAGCTACTGGGAATATGCGCACATTCTTTGCTACCTGCGCCGGTAGGCACCAACGCGCCATCAATCATGGCAGCTGATCGCTGAGCATCAACCGCTATCAGGAGGGCCAGCCCAGGTACGGCAATACCGGAGCGGCTACTCACATTCATCAGTTGTTGACGCAGATCGTTGAGCCAAGTCGTAATCAATTCATAGCGTGCCAGTAGCCCCGGCTCTGTCAGGAGTACAGGCTGGCCGGTTTGAAGAATTTCTTCAGCCATAGCAGGTAACGCCCGCTGAACTAGGCGCTGCAGGTTCTGCCAGTCACGTGAGCTGCGCTCAGTGTCGTCTGCTTTAAGCACCACTTGCCAATCAGGTGCTTTAGGCATGGTGGCGCACACTGCCTGCACATGACGCAGCAGAAGCTCATCAAAGCTAATGCGTTTAAAGGGGTAGTCTCGACAGAGCCTTTCCTGTGCCTGCCACCACTGACGGGGCCTAACGGTCAGAGCCAGGAAGTGGGAGGCCGTCACCACCTTTTCCAGCATCAGGCCCAGCTCTTTTACCGACTTGAGGGTCGTGGTGTCATCTTCCCCCTGGTGAGTCTGGCTGTAGTGGGTGGAACCGGCCGTTGCAAAGCTGGTCATGCCAGCGCTCGGTAGGCAATAGCCCCCCTTTTCGCCGTTGGCGAACTCAAAACTCCCATTCCACTGAAAGCCGATATCGAGCGAGTGTACCAATTCATCAAGCTCAGGCCGACCAGGTAGCTCCTGCGCAGCCGGGTAGCGCCCCGCCACGCGAGCGAGAATATCCTTGACCGTAAGCGCCTTGCTACCTAACAACGCCCCCTGGGCAAGCTCCAGTGCGAACCGGGCCGGCATACCTCGCGGATAGAACTCAACACGACTAGACAAGGCTGCGCTTTCAGAAGCGGCAGCAGCCAAGCGCATAAGCCGGTGATTACTTAGCCCAGCGAATGACTCTGGGGCAGGCATAGCCCGAATCTTTTCCAATGTGCGCACGGGGGCCAACAACGGCTGCTGTCGAGCACACTCATCCGCCAAGCTCCCTAGATCACAGGCATAATCGCCCAGTTCTTCACCCCGGCCCTGACGATTGTCAGCAATTAGGCAACGGTTACCCGAGCGGCGCAACAGCCAGCGTGGCTCTTGCTTGCTCAGCTCAGTTTCCACAGCTGCGCGCACAACGGCATAGGCCCAACGTTCGCGCAGTGGGCTGTCCTGCACCGACCCACGCCGCAGCAAGATCGCATCGGAAACTTCAACAGCCGTCATCACCCCCCCGTTCTCCTCCAGCAGGCCGGCAATATCTTCTCGTAGATCAGTAATGGCTTTGGTCTTGCCCCACTGGCTCACCACTTTGTCGATCAGTTCACGCACTACTAGCGTTTCGATACGAAGGTGACCGCTGATGGCCGTCGGTGTCGGCCAATGAACGTTGTGCACACCTTTAGGCGGTTCTTCAGTCAACCGTCCCAGGAATTCGTTAAGGAAGCTCATTCGGATCGGGTCTGTCGACTTTGGCAAGACCTGCTGAAACAAACGGTCGACGCTGACCACACTGGTGTCGTCGCTATCGAACATTTGATTCTGTTGACCTTCCAAAAGACGAGCTTGGAGCTGGCCAATGACATCCGATAGCTCATTGCGAGTCTTCACCCCAACACCCGTCCATACTCGGACGCGAGAGCGATTCAGCTTGATCAGATCTGCAACGGTATTGATATTGCGGCGGCTGAGGGTATCCAGGGCTTGTGGGGTCAATGCCAGCAAGCCGATCTGTGTATCCAACTGAGCCTCACTGATGGGGCAAGTCCGCTCCAACGGCTGATGAGTCGTATGCAGCGATTCACTGCGTGCGGCATGGAAGGTTTTGCGCCACTCACGCAGCATCTCTCCTGCACTGGCAAAACGCTTACGCACATCACGTACCAAGGCGCGATTAAAGAACTCAACTATGCGATCACGGATGCTCGGGTCGAACACCGTACGGTCGACCTCAAGCTCACCTTCCAACTGATGCGGCAGCCCCTCCGAAGAAGCCCACCCAGGCAAAGCGCCCGCCGCCATTTCATAAAGTGTCAGTGCTACGGAGAATCGCTCGGCATGATCGTCCCATCGACGGCGACCGGGATCCCGGATAAACGGATCCATATAGGCCAGGGTACCGGCGCTGATATTGTCGGCACCTACACTGGAAAGAGAGAAATCAAAGAGAATCAGGTGAAGCACGCTGCCTTGTTTCACCAAGCCAATGTTTTCCGGCTTGATATCGCGGTGCACCAAGGCTTGATCTTCAAGGTGCACCACTGCACTTAGCAAGTCGTCACCGAAGCGCTCAAGCAACTCCAACTGTACAGCGCCTACATGGCGCAAGCGCTGAGCCAGAGTGCCCTCAGTCGCATAATCGAGTAACAGGGCTGAATGCCCTACGACATCCAGTGTCTTGTAGTAGGGAACAATGGCCTGGTGGCGTAGCTTGGCCAATATCTCGCCTTCTTTCATAAGACGATTGTTGTGGTCTGGCGTGGAGGCAATCTTCAGCACCCGGGACTGGCCCTGATAGTCGACTAGGAAAACGACTGAAGAAGCTCCTTTGCCGAGATGCTGAATAACCTGAATTCCCCCTGGGAGAAGGTCACCTTTGCGCGCCTCGGTCGGATTGCTACGCAGCATATTCGGCTGGATAATTTCGTCTTCCAGATCATCCAGTCGCTTGATAAATTCGCTGACCGATTCCAATCGGCTTCCCACGTCCGGATGTGTGGCGTACTGCACCAAGTGCTGCATGGTCTCGCTGGCACCGTTAATCTCATCGGTAACTTGTAACCCATTACCGCGGCGCAGCTTGTCCAGTAGCTCAATATCGGTTTGTGCCGGCTTTTTGCCTGTAAATAGATGGTAAGCGATCGCTCCGAGCGAGAAGACATCCATGTGCACACCATCTGCTACCCCTGTATGCGCCTCCAAAGCCACATAGGGCCCAGCGTCTTCATGCACAAGGTTACTCAAACGTGTAAGAGCACTGAAATCTCGCGATTCGCTCTCAAATAGGCGCTGCGCAGTTACCCAGTTACTGATCTTAACGCTGTATTTCTCGTCACCCTGAGACCTGACCCAGATGCACTGGGGGCTCAGGCCTCGGTGAAAAAGCTTCTGACCGTGCGCGTACTGCACCGCTTCTGCAATGAGTCGAAGGAGATAGACGGCCTGGCCTGTATCCAGCCGGCGATCTTTGCCCAGATCCATTAGGAGATGATCAAGGCGAAATGCTTTGGGATCATGCTCGTAGACCAGCGCAGGGCCGCTGTCGTGTTGCTGAAACTCGTGAGCGCGCAGAATCCCCGGATGCTCGATACCTTCAAGCAGACGAAACTCCAGCTTGGCCGCTTTCTCGAGCCGCAATACTTCTTCCTGTGGCTTACCCTGTGTCAGATAAATGCGCACTTTACGCTGCACGCCCAGTTCCGGATGCAGGGCCAACCACTCCTGAAAAGTGTCGGACTCGTCGAGAAGACTTTGTAGCTCATAGCTACCCACTCGACGCATTCGCACGGACTCTTTAATGCCGGCCTCTTCAACGGCACGAGACACTACTTTGGCGGCGTAGGCAGTGATCTGCCGGTGCTTCCAGTTTTCATCGAAAAATGTGATTTCGCGAAGCAACTCAGCACGGTTAACAACACCCTGACGGGCATTACCTTCCAGCTTGATGACCAGATTCTCAGCTGACAGGAATACCAGCGCATCAATAAAAGGAACTGTCTCTTTGCTGCGATGAAATGACGGCTGAAGCTTCAGCAGTGAAGCCAGCTTTTGTGCTTTGCGCCGTGCCAGCAGCCGGGGGTTATCGAAGATTTTTTGTCCACCCTTGGGCAGGGGCTTTTCCCAAATCCAGTTGGCGGCATCCCCCCCAATGATACCTGGATGGGATTTGATTTCGATGAGATACATACCCTTTGGCGTCAGCACCATCAGATCGACTTCGTTGATGGAGCCATCCTGCGCAATAAACTCGAAGTTGGCCCACGCACGATACGGATCGTGGTCAGGGAGCAATTGCTTAGCAAACTCCAGCGCATCCCTCTCCCATGAGTAACCCGAGGGTGAGAGCTGCTTCCAGAGCAAATCCATCAGTAGCCACCCTTGTGAACTATCTGACGAGGAAAAAATAACGTCGTCATTTATTGTGGTACCTATCCTATTCCGACTGAGCTGGGGCAGATGCTCGACAAACACAACAGCTAGCAGGGAGCGCTTTGAAACCTACCGCATACGTACTAGCAAAATGCTCATAGCTGGGACTTAAGTCAATCTCAATTGGCAACCAGAAGCCCCCCCCTAGAACAAGAACACGCGAGAAACAAGGACGCATAAAAAATCCAACCACCGCTAAATGGTTGGATTTCTGGTCGGTGCGAGTGATTCGAACATTCTCCCCTTCGAATCCCATACATCGGGTAAGCGGATATTCAAGCTTGTCCGCCAGCCGTGCCTGCCGAACAAATAAAGACCCGGCACTAGGCCGGGTGATTCCCCGCCATATCCAAAATGCAGCTCCCAAATGAGAGGGATGGAGAGCTGACAAGAGAGTGCGGGAGCGGGATATTGCCAAATGGCGTCTTCCTGCGCAATAGAATCCTCTAGCCGACCACATCAGGCGACTTGCGTAGCCCACACATTCAGGAGTAGCGCTAGATGGGCCCAAGAAAGCAGCAACATTCGTTATCACCGCACGAGACAGCACCTCAGATTGAGCCCAGCGCGCTACAAACGATCCGCATAGTCACCTCGAAATTCTCCAGAGTGAGTACGTCGATTGGCGAGCGCCCCTTCAGTCGCTCATGAGGCTCACAGACCATCCGATAAAGCCTCCACGCATCGACATCCGGAAACCGCGCTAACGCAGCAAGTACCAACTTGTGCCGCAATGGATCAAGCTGCCAATCAGGAATGCGCTGACCGCGATTCCCCAGGCTCAGGGACAGCAGGCGCCGAGCCTTGATATCGCGGTTGATCTGATCTCTGGATTTGCCTGCCAATTTGGCGAAGACAAGCAGCGGCAGATTACTCGAAGCTTCATAGGTGGCGAGCATCTCGGCGCGCTGACGTTGTATGTCTGATACTTGGGGTTCGCGCAGCTGTTCAGTCTGCGTTGGAGCTGGTAGGACCGGTGAATACTGAGCCGCGTTAAGGGCCGGTTCGTTGCTGACGGATGTTTTGGAGGCTGGGACCGTCGTCGCTGGGAAGCAACTGCCGTACAGAACGGCGTTTGTGTTCGCATTTTCCAACGAAGGTAACGAAGCTGCACCTTCTAGACGAATGGTAAGCGGAGAACTTGCCGCTTTCAGCTGACCCTGCCCCCACAGATCCAGACGGTTCGCCCAATCCTGCATCATGGTCCGACGCTGCTCGACATACTCCGCATGATTGTAGGCCGCACTCACCTTGTCCGGATCAGCATGAGAAAGCTGAGCATCAACCCACACCTTCGGGTATCCGATCTCGTTCAGTGCCGTCGAGATCGTCGCCCTCATCCCATGACCGGTGAGTTGATCGGCATACCCCATCCGACGCAACGCGCCATTCAGCGTGTTCTCGCTGATGCGCTTGCTCAGGTCGCTTCGATGCGCAAACAAGTAGCGCTGTGCGGGGACAACCTGGTCCAGCAAGTGACGCACGATCTCCAGCGCCTGAACCGACAGCGGCACTATATAAGGCGGTACATTTTGAGTCTGCTTACCTGGCTTGCGCATCGCTAGCTGGAGTTGTTTCACCACTTCCGCCGGTATGACCCACAAGCGCTTCTCCAGATCGAACTGGTCGGGTGTCGCCAACCGCAATTCGCCCGTGCGGACACCGGTCAGCAGCAACAACTGAAGGCCAAGCCGCGTTTGGCTGGCGCCACCGTAATTTCGAAGAGCAGCCATCAATGCCGGGAGCTCGTCCATACGAAGAAATGGATTGTGCGTAACCGGAGGTTTGGGGAGTGCAACCACATCAAGATCTGAAGCTGGGTTGTGCTCCAGTCCCTCGATCTTCACCAGCGCATAACGGAACAATTGGTTGAACCAAGTCCGGCATTTTTCGGCTGTCGTTAACGCCTTGCGCTGTTCGATCCTGCTCAGTAAATCCAGCAGATCGTGACGATTGATATCATAGATAGACTGTCCGCTCAGTACGGGCAGGACGTCTTTATTGAAGATTCTCAAGATCTGCGAGAGCGTGCTCTGGCGCCCTTCCTTCAGGCTTAGCCTGCGGAACTCCACCCACTGATTGAACACGGCCTCGAAGGTATGCTCCTTCGCGGCATGAACAGCAAGTCGCTGTTGTTTACGATGCTCATAGGGGTTGATGCCCTGGGCAACCAAGGCGCGCGCCTCGTCACGTCGAGTACGTGCATCTTTGAGGGAGATTTGCGGGTAACAACCCAAGGACATGCGCTTCTGCTTGCCCGCCCAGTAGTAGCGGAAGAGCCAGACTTTTCCGCCTCTGGCCGTCACATTGAGTGTGAGACCATCACTGTCGCCGAGGGTGTAGTCATTACCGGTGATTCGGGCATGCCGAACTGTCATTTCTGAGAGTGCCATCGCGAGCTCCTGAACAGAGTCAGGGCCAGATGCTCATCTCGCTACACAATCTGCTCCAGCATTAAACCGATTCAGTGCTCGTCAGAATCCTGGACTCAATCCTGGACTTAAACGCACCGGATAGTGCTGGATTTCAGTGGTTCCCGCTGGAACGAAAAAAGGGCCTAAAGGCCCTGATTTCAATCGCTTACAGAATTCAGTGGAACTCTGTAGCGCAATATTTGGAGCGGGAAACGAGACTCGAACTCGCGACCCCGACCTTGGCAAGGTCGTGCTCTACCAACTGAGCTATTCCCGCGTCTTGGTGTGGCGCATTCTATAGATTCAAATTACGCCGTCAACCCCTTGATTCAAAAAAGTTTTATTTCGGCTCTACATCCGTCCGCAGATGCGGCCAGGCGGCGCGCAGGTATTGGACCATCGACCACAGCGTCAGCCCAGCGGAAACCAGCAACAGCGCATAGCCCAACAGCACCCAGAAACTGAAGTCCGAAGGGTTGGCCAGCAGGATCACCAGGGCGAGCATCTGCGCGGCGGTTTTCCATTTGCCGAGGTTCGACACGGCGACCTGGGCGCGGGCGCCCAGCTCGGCCATCCACTCACGCAGCGCCGAGACGACGATTTCGCGGCCGATGATCACCGCCGCCGGCAGAGTCAGCCAGAGGTTGCCGTGTTCCTGTACCAGCAGCACCAAGGCCACCGCGACCATCAGCTTGTCGGCCACCGGGTCGAGGAAGGCACCGAACGGCGTGCTCTGCTCCAGGCGTCGAGCCAGGTAACCATCCAGCCAGTCCGTCGCGGCGGCGAAGGCAAAGACCGAGGCGGAGGCCATGTAGCTCCAGTGGTACGGCAAATAGAACAGCAAAATGAAGATCGGAATGAGCAGGACGCGTAGAACGGTAATCAGGTTTGGGATATTCATCGGCACAACTGGCTGCGAGGTTGACGGGCATTCTACTCGCTGTGCAGGTTTGCATAAATCGACTCAGCGAGCTTTTTACTGATACCGGGTGCTTTGGCTATCTCCTCGATGCTGGCACGAGACAGTTCCTGCAATCCACCAAAATGTTTCAACAAGTCGCGGCGGCGCGTCGGGCCGACGCCTGCCACACCTTCCAGTGTAGACGTCCGGCGCGTCTTGCCACGGCGGGCACGGTGTCCGGTGATGGCAAAGCGGTGGGCTTCGTCGCGGATCTGCTGGATCAGGTGCAGCGCCGGCGAATCGCCCTTGAGGGTGAACTCATGGGCGGCGTCGTTCAGGTACAAGGTTTCGAAACCGGCCTTGCGCGTCGCGCCCTTGGCCACCCCCAGCAGGATCAGGTCGGGCACCATCAGTTCATTGAGCACATCGCGGGCCATGGACAACTGGCCCTTGCCGCCGTCGACCAGGAGGATGTCCGGCAACTTGCCCTCCCCGTCCTTGAGCTTGCCGAACCGGCGCATCAATGCCTGATGCATCGCCGCATAGTCATCGCCCGGGGTGACGCCTTCGATGTTGTACCGGCGATAATCGGACTTGATCGGGCCTTCCGGGCCGAACACCACGCAGGACGCCACGGTTGCCTCGCCACTGGAATGGCTGATGTCGTAGCACTCCAGCCGCTGCGGCGGCTCGTCCAGGTTGAGGACATCGGCCAGGGCATCGAATCGCGCCGCCACGTGCTGACGGTTGGCCAGGCGCGCGCCCAGGGCCTGTTCGGCGTTAGTCACGGCCAGCTGCTGCCAACGGGCACGGGTACCGCGAACGCGGTGGCTGATGGTCAGTTCACGACCGCGAAGCTTGTCGATGGCTTCGATCAGGGCCGGGAAATCCTCGTGGACCACGTTGACGATCAACTCGGCAGGCAAGTCGCGTTCCGGGCTGCTGACGTAGTACTGGCCCAGAAACGCCGCCATGACCTCGGCCACGTCCTCCTCGATACCCACTTGGGGAAAGAAGTTCTTGCTGCCCAGCACGCGACCGCCACGTACGCTGATCAAATGCACGCAAGCGCCGCCCGGGTTGATGAACGCGGCGATCACATCGACGTCACCGCTGCCACCTTCCATGCTTTGCTGGTCCTGAACGCGGCGCAGCAGGCCAATCTGGTCACGCAGCTCGGCGGCCCGTTCGAACTCAAGGTTGACCGCCGCGTCTTCCATGGCTGCCGACAGTTCATCGGTCAGCGCATTGCTGCGGCCCTCCAGGAACATCACCGAGTGACGCACGTCCTCGGCGTAGACCTGCGGCTCGACAAACCCTACGCAAGGCGCCTTGCAGCGCTTGATCTGGTATTGCAGGCAGGGCCGGGTGCGATTCTTGTAGTAGCTGTCTTCACACTGGCGAACGAAAAAGGTCTTCTGCAGCAGGCTGAGGCTTTCACGAATCGCCCCGGCGCTGGGGTAAGGACCGAAATACCGACCCTTGGCCTTTTTGGCGCCCCGATGAATGCTCAGGCGCGGAAAGGCCCCGTCGGACAGAAACACGTAGGGGTAGGATTTGTCGTCGCGCAGCAGGATGTTGTACGGCGGGCGCCATTCCTTGATCAGCGTCTGCTCGAGCAGCAGCGCCTCGGTTTCATTGGCGGTGATCGTCGTTTCGATTTGCGCGATGCGCCCCACCAGGGCGGCAGTCTTCGGGGCGAGGCCGGTCTTGCGAAAGTAACTGGCCAGGCGTTTCTTGAGGTTCTTGGCCTTGCCGACATAAAGCAGGCGTGCGTCGCCGTCGAACATGCGGTACACGCCGGGGCGGCCGCTGCAAGTGGAGAGGAACGCACTTGGATCAAACAATTCAGTCATTTTCAGGCGCTGGCATCGACCATGCCGTGGCGCACCGCCAACAGTGTCAATTCGACGTCACTGCTGATCGAAAGCTTCTCGAAGATACGGTAGCGGTAGGTGTTGACGGTCTTTGGCGACAGACACAGCTTGTCGGAGATGATCTGCACCTTCTGGCAACCGACAATCATCAGCGCAATCTGGATTTCCCGCTCCGACAGCGCATCGAAGGGAGAATCGTTGGTTGGCTGGAACGACTTGATCGCCAATTGCTGGGCGATTTGCGGGCTGATGTAGCGTTGCCCGGCAAAAACCAGACGAATGGCCTGGACCATCTCGTTCAACCCAGCACCCTTGGTGAGGTAACCCGCCGCGCCCGCCTGCAACAGCCGGGTGGGAAACGGATCCTCTTCACACACGGTCACCGCGACCACCTTGATGTCCGGGTGACTGCGCAGCAGTTTGCGCGTGGCCTCAAGGCCGCCGATGCCAGGCATCTTGACGTCCATCAACACCACGTCGGGCTTCAATTCGCGCGCCTTGATCAGGGATTCTTCCCCTGATTCAGCCTGGCCAACTACCTGCAGGCCGTCGATGTCAGCCAGCATTCGTGTAATGCCCGTACGGACGAGATCATGGTCATCGACCACTAACACCCTAATCAAGCAGACACCTCACGATTTGGTCTTATTTGGGTTGCACAACACCTTAGCAAAAAGCGTCCGGCAGACCTAGCGCAAAGGGACAGATAAAAGTTACAACGCATCTTTATTGGCATAACGTCCGAGGCTTCAAGCACCGGCGTCTCGCTGCATCCTCAGGAAACACTCATCCTCGCCCACGACGCGCAGGCCCATGCGTTCGTACAACGCCCTGGCCGGATTATCCTTGAACACCGTCAGGCGCAGCGCCGGCCGACGCTCCAGGCCCACCAGGTCCCAAACCTGTCCGATCGCCCAAGTACCGGCGCCCTGCCCACGAAACGCTTTATCTACCTGCAGTTCCCGGATGTACAACGCCCGGGCATCGCGGCTGAGGCTGACAAAGCCCAGTGCCTGGCCGGCACGACTGATTATCCAGTTCTGGCGAATAATCCAGGCCAAGTCGAACGCTTCGTCCTGCCAGAGCAAATCATGCTTGAGGTAATAGGCAAGCATGTTGCCGCAGGTCAGCTGCCGGGCGAAGTCGATGTCCCCAGCCGTTGCGGCACGCCACTCGAAACTCATGAACACCTCATTCAAGCACGGCCACCGGCACGACTTGCCCTACCCAACCGTTGACGTCGCGGCGGGCGATCACCAACAGCTCGCCCGTGCCGGGCGCTGCCGCGAGCAGCGAACCGTCCGGGCCCCAGATAGCACTGCGACCGGCAGACTCCCAGCCTCCGGTGGCGCCACCATGATTGGCCATCAGCACGGTCATGGCATGCTGCCGGGCATATCCTTGCAGCAATGTCGTATCGGGCGCGTAGCCACCCTCGGTGATCAACACCCCCGCTGCATATAGCGTAGCGCCCTGCCCGGCTGCCGCGGCAGCATGGCTGGCGTGGCAAAAATCGGCGCATACCGCCAGGGCGATGCAATCCTGCCCCATCGCCAGTATCGAGCCGCCATGCCCCGGGGCGAAGGCGACTTCTTCCCCAGGGTGCAGATGCTGCTTGCTGTACACCCCGAGGGAACCGTCAGCGCCGAGGACCAACGCACCAATCAACACCGGGGCGTCCGTCGACAGGCGAATCGGCATGCCTACCACCGCCGTAAGGCCGAGCTCGCGGGCCAGGTCGCGCAGCGGTTGCAATACGCCGTCCTCCGGCCGGATGGCCAGATCCGCCGCCAAGCTACGTTCGTAGCCGGTGAGCGACAGCTCAGGAAACACGAGCAACTGCACGCCCTGTTCAGCGGCCGCCTGCATGAAATACTGATGACGCACGAGGTTGGCACGAACGTCCCCCGCAATGGAGATCGACTGGGCGGCGGCGAAGGCTGGAACGGTCATGGGTCATCCTGGGAGGCGCTGCAAACCTGAAGTTTGTCACAAAGCCCAGCGGACTCAAGCCAGGCCGAACAATTGCATGCCCTCGATAGAATTTTCTGATTGAACCGGCGCACCGTCCTCAAGTAAGCTCAGGGCCATTCATCGGAGACAGACCATGTTCAACGCCCTCTCACCGCTTCAAACCGCCAGCGCCCCGCGCTCGGTTGCGGCTGCCTGGGCGAACAGCGTGCAAACTCCGGTCAGCTTTTATTTTGGGTATTGGTTTAGCCACTGGCGCGCCTGATACCCAACCGGCGCCCACTTTCAAACGGGTCGCCTTCCAGAGTTTTCAAACCCCCGGTCGGCCTCCCGACCGGGGGTTTTGTTTTTTCAGGCCCCACACATTTGCAACACCAGACAACTTGAGGATTGAGCCATGAACTACGCCACTTATTACCGTTACGACAGTTTTTCCGCCTGGCGATTTACCAGCCACCGCTCGGGACAGCCTGCCGCCTCCGATCGGTCACCTACCGGTGGCAAGCCTCAATTGCGGGCCAATCCGGCCAATTGTCGAACACCCCACTAGGACCGGCGCGCGGGAATGAACCCGCTGCCCGTCCAGGAAGCCAGATCATGAATTCGTCCGTCTCCGCTTTGCCGCTGTCCACGCTCAACCCTGCCAACGAAGCCCTGACCCTGCGTCTGCCGAGCTCGTTGCAACTCAAGCACCAATTGCCGCTCAGCACCGCGTTGAGCCATCAAGTAAGCGCCCATCGCCAGGCCATCCGCGCGATCCTCGACGGTGAGGACTCCCGCCTGCTGGTCATCGTCGGTCCCTGCTCGATCCACGACCCGAAATCCGCCCTCGAATACGCCGCCAACCTGGCTCGCGTGGCTCATGAAGTGCGCGACAGCATGCTGCTGGTCATGCGCGCCTACGTGGAAAAGCCCCGCACGACCGTAGGCTGGAAAGGCCTGGCCTACGATCCTGGCCTGGATGGCAGCGACGACATGGCCGCCGGCCTGACCTTGTCCCGGGAACTGATGCGCGAGATATTGCAGCTTGGCTTGCCTGTCGCCACCGAACTGCTGCAACCCATGGCCGCCAGCTACTTCGACGACCTGCTCAGTTGGGTGGCCATTGGTGCGCGCACCACTGAATCGCAGATCCACCGGGAAATGGCCAGCGGCCTGGGCATGCCCGTGGGGTTCAAGAACGGCACCGACGGCGGGGTCGGCATTGCCTGCGACGCCATGCGCTCTGCCGCCCACCCCCATCGGCATTTCGGCGTGGACAGCCAGGGGCATCCGGCGATCATCCAGACGCCGGGCAACCCCGACACCCACCTGGTGCTGCGCGGCGGTCATCGCGGGCCGAACTACGACCAGCAGAGCGTCACGCAGATACACCATGACCTGACCCGCCTCAAGATACCGGCCCGGATCATGGTGGACTGCAGCCACGCCAATAGCGGCAAAGACCCGCTGCGCCAACCGCAGGTGTTCAATGACGTGCTGGAGCAACGGCTGCAAGGAAATCGCTCCCTGATCGGCATGATGCTCGAAAGCCATCTGTTCGAAGGCTGCCAACCGTTGGGCCCGTCGATGCGCTACGGCGTCTCGGTCACCGATGGTTGCCTGGGCTGGGAGTCTACCGAGCAGTTGTTGCGCGAAGCCCACCGCAAGCTGCAATTGCCAGCCTGAGGTCCCGAACCCACCTTCCCCTCGAACCAGGGGGCGGCGTGGGCCCCTTTGTGGGAGCGAGCTTGCTCGCGATAGCGTCAGTTCAGCCAGCATTAATGTTGCCTGAAACACTGTCATCGCGAGCAAGCTCGCTCCCACCGAGATTGTGCCGGGCTTAGCTTAGTCTGGCGCACTGGAACGAACCTGGACCGTCACCCACTCGGAACGCTGGCTGACGTCATCCAGGCGCTCGACCTGATAGAACACGCCCACCGACCTGTCGCCTTGATCCTGCCAATACGCCGCAGGAATCAAAAAAGCGAGCGGTTGGCCTGCCGTGGCCTCGGTGATTTCGCGTTCACGGACATAAGACGAGTTCCCGTTGCACTGCAACCAGACCAGTTCGCCCGCCTCAAGCCCGGGATCATCGATGACAATCGTCACCCCCTCTTGCAAATCGTCGACATTCAGCCACCCGTCGTTCATCTCCCGAATCCTGGGCGCCATCAACGCAGGACGCTGCAGCGGACCGATGCGCAACGACAAGGGCTCGGCGCGGCGCACCGAATGTCCACGCCTGACGACATAGGCCAAGGCCAGGTTGCGTCCTACATGGGGCGCGATCAGCGAATGATCGATCCAGATCGACACCTCACGACCAACCGCATGGGTTTCTATTTCCAGCACATCGCGCCAAAGCGCGTTGGAATCCTTGCTGGCCGTCAGGATCAACCGATCGCCAACCGCCATCCTGGCGTAGGGCCGAACGGTCACCCACGTTCCGTCAGGCACCCGACTCGGATCAAGGCTGCCACCGACCGCATCGTTGGCAATGGCAGGCAGCAGTTGCGGTGATACATCGCCGATATCCAGTTGCAGGTGTTGCGAAACCAGGGTGGCCGGCAACTGTTTGCCCGTCACCCGGTAGGAAAGCTCCAGCGAACCACCGTCCAACTCGGCAATATGCGGTTCGCGCACGACGAACACGACGTCTCGCCCTACTTGCCGCTCCGTGACGAACCCGGCCACTTCATGTCGGTAAGGCTCACCCTCGTTGTTGAGCCCATGCCAACGCAACAGCACCTCATCCCCGCACGTCATCAGAGGATAAGGTTTGATGGTCACGACGGCCTTGCGCCAAGCGGGGTCGATCACCCCGTCCCGGGCCGCTGCCAGGATCGGTGGCGGCAGCCTTGTTCCTGAGGTTGAACGGGATCGTTGAAGAGAGGGGTAAGTGATCATGTACAGGCTCCAGTCCTTGGATGAAGGCACCGTTTGCGTAACGGCGCTCGATGGAGCCATTAAAACCCGCTCGCGGCAAACCCACAGCCAGACAAGACGACAACGGCGGTGGTCCCTGGCGTTCAAAGCTGTAGCTGCAAACGACTCGGGTTATAGGAGAGCTCCTACACATGTAGCCACCGTCGGGGGATTTCCCATTCTTCCCACTTTTTCTATTCCGGTTTCCCCGGTTCAGCGCGGTTTTTTCCTACACCGTCCATTACGGGTCTGGATTAGAGTGAGGTCGCAAATTCACCGTGAACCTCTTCGAAAAAGGTACGAACATGCAACGGAATGCAACCACTCAATTTCCCATCCTGTTGGTCCATGGGTTGTTCGGGTTTGACAGGATCGGCGGTTTCGAACTTTTCCATGGCATCAAACAAGCCCTGCGCGCAGGCGGTGCCCGGGTGTTCATCCCGTACCTGTCGGCCACCCATTGCAACGAGGCCAGAGGCGAACAACTACTGGCGCAAATCGATCGGGTCCTGGCCGGCACCGGTGCGGCCCGGGTCAACCTGATCGGCCACAGCCAGGGTGCGCTGGCCGCCCGATATGCTGCCGCGCTGGCACCCGACAAAGTTGCCTCGGTCACGTCGGTCAGCGGCCCCAACCATGGCTCCGAACTGGCCGACTTCCTGCGCAAGGCCCTTACCCCCGGACGGTTGCCAGGGCATGTGGCAAGAGACGTCGCCACGCTGTTCGCCGATTTCATCTCGCTGCTTGACGGGCAGGCGCAGCTATCGCCCACCGCCGTCGCCGCGCTGGCGACGTTGACCACTGAGGGCGTGGGCGCCTTCAACGACAAATACCCCCAGGGCCTGCCGAAGCACTGGGGTGGGAACGGCCCGGACCGAGTCAATGGCGTGCGCTACTACTCATGGAGCGGTACGTTGCCCGAGGCTACAGGGCAAGCATCGGAGCCTTTGCAGGGTTTCTGCCGCGCCTTTTCCGACTACTTCATCACCGAAGCCGAGCAGAACGACGGCCTGGTCGGACGCTTCAGTTCGCACCTGGGCAAGGTCATTCGCTCCGACTATCCAATGGACCACATGGAGGCCATCAATCCAGGAGTCGGCACATTACGCAAGGGTACAGACCCCACAGAGCTTTACCTGCGCCACGCCGAGCGCCTGCGCAAAGCCGGCCTTTGATCGCCGGCCCCAAGGTTTTGACGCAATTTTGACAACAACCCGTCAATGAATCCGGTAGGCTCAACACCTTTAAATACAGCGAAAGGAATTTCCCCCATGGCCAAAGCCACTGCCCGCCACATCCTGGTTTCCACCGAAGACAAGTGCAACGAACTCAAGGCCCAGATCGAAGCCGGCGCCGATTTTGCCGAAGTTGCCAAGGCCAACTCCTCCTGCCCATCCAGCCGTCAGGGTGGCGACCTGGGTTCGTTTGGCCCGGGCCAGATGGTCAAGGAATTCGACACCGTGGTGTTCAGCGCACCGATCAATGTGGTCCAGGGTCCGGTCAAGACTCAGTTCGGTTACCACCTGCTGGAAGTAACCAGCCGTCAGGACTGATGGCTCCTTGTGGGAGCAAGGCCTTGCTCCCACAGATAAATCCCTTCGCCATAAGGACTGGCGATCCACGCGCCGCTCGCGTACAAATCGTGTCATCGATCACCCGGCTTTAAGGCTGACAATGCGACTGGCGTTCCCTTCCCTGCTATTGACTGCCGTGGTCCTGCTGACAGGCGCCGTCGGCGTCGATGCAGCACCGCAACATGCCCTGACCGTCTATGGCGAACCGGCCAAATATGCCGAAGGCTTCGGCCACTTCGCCTACACCAATCCCCAGGCCCCCAAAGGCGGGACCCTGCGCCGCTCGGCCGTCGAGATCGGCCACTTCGACCACATCCTGCCCTACATCGACAAAGGCATCGGCGTCAGCCAGATCGACGGGATGCTGTATTCGCCCCTGGCCCAGCGCTCGCTGGATGAACCCTATACCGTCTATGGCCTGGTAGCGCAGAAGATGGAGCGGGCCGACGATGGCCTGTCCCTGCGCTTCTACCTGAACCCCAAGGCGCGCTTCGCCGATGGCAAGCCCATCACCGCCGAGGACGTGCGCTACAGCTTCGAGCTGTTGATGACCCAGGGCAGCCTGCGCTATCGCACCCAGTTCGCGGCGGTCAAGGACGTCGTGGTCGAGGACGAGCGCACCGTGCGCTTCAACTTCAAGAACAATGAAAGCCGCACCCTGCCCCTGGACATCGCCACCTTGCCGGTCCTTCCCGAACATTGGTGGAAGACCCGCGATTTCGCCAACGGCGGTGGCTACGAGGCGCCACTGGGCAGCGGTCCATATAGGGTGAGCAAGGTCGATTCCGGGCGCAGCATTACCTTCGAGCGCAATGCCGATTGGTGGGGCAAGGACCTGCCAGTCAGTCGCGGCCTCTACAACTTCGACCACTTCAGCATCGAGTATTTTGGCGACACCGATGTGGCCCGCCAGGTGCTGCGCGGCGGCGCCTATGACTACAATCGCGAGTTCTCCGCCACCGGCTATGCCATCGGCTATGACAGCCCGGCCCTGCACGACGGTCGCCTGCAAAAGGCCCACCTGGCCACCGAGGCTCCCCAGACCGCCCAGGGTTTCGTCTTCAACCTGCAGAAACCGCAGTTCCAGGATCGTCGTGTGCGCCAGGCCCTGGCGATGCTCTGGGATTTCGAATGGAGCAATCGCCAGATGATGCGCAATGTCTATGTGCGTCAGCAGAGTTACTTTTCCAACACTGAACTCGCCGCTCGAGAACTGCCCGATACCGGCGAACGGGCGATCCTCGAGCCGTTGCGCGGACAGATTCCCGACGAAGTCTTCACTCAAGTCTTCCAGGCTCCGAAAACCGACGGCAGTGGCGTGATCCGCGACAAACAACTGCAAGCCCTGGCGTTGCTGGAACAGGCCGGCTGGAAACCGGACGGCGACCGCCTGGTGAATGCCGAGGGCGAGCCGCTGAGCTTCACGTTCCTGAACAGCCAGAACGGTATGGATCGCCTGTTGCTGCCCTACAAGCGCACCCTGGCGCAGATTGGCATCGACATGAGCATCCGGCGCATCGACGCGTCCCAATACGTCAATCGCCTGATGAGCCGTGACTACGACATGATCATCACCGGCTACCCGGTCAGCACCTCGCCGGGTCTGGAACTCTACAACTACTTTGGCTCGGCGGCGGCCAACGACCCGGGGGCCAACAACTACATGGCCCTGCAGAACCCGGCGGTGGATGCCCTGATCGACGGCCTGGTCAAGGCCACGACCAAAGCCGACATGCTCCACCACGCCCGTGCACTGGACCGGGTGCTGCAATGGAATTACTACTGGATCCCCAACTATTACCCGCCGGGCAGCTCGACCGTGTGGTGGAACCGCTTCGGCATCCCGAAGGTACAGGCCAGCAATGACGAAGCCATCGAGAGCTGGTGGGAAGTGAGCAGCACACCGTTGACCAACGAGCAGATGCGTGCCGAACTCATCAGGCGCGGCACACCCGGAGGGCGGCATTGATGTGGGCTTATATCGCAAGACGCCTGCTGCTGATCATTCCGACCCTGGTGATCATCCTGCTGGTGAACTTCGTCATCGTACAGGCCGCGCCGGGCGGGCCGGTGGAACAGGCCATCGCTCACCTGCAAGGCATCGGCGGCGCCAGCATTGGCAGTTCGGGCAACACCATGACCGGCAGTTCCCGCGCCAGCCGGGGGCTCGATCCACAGTTGATCAAGGACATCGAGAAACAATACGGCTTCGACAAACCGGCCCACGAACGCCTGTGGCTGATGCTCAGCAGCTACGCTCGCCTGGACTTCGGCAAGAGCTTCTTCCGCGGTGCCACGGTCACCGACCTGATCCTGGAAAAAATGCCGGTGACCATTTCCCTCGGTCTCTGGGCGACGCTGCTCACCTACCTGGTGTCGATTCCCCTGGGCATTCGCAAGGCCGTGCGTCACGGTTCCGCGTTCGATGTGTGGAGCAGCACGGCGATCATCATTGGCTATGCCATGCCGGCGTTCCTCTTCGCGATGTTCCTGATCGTGGTGTTCGCCGGCGGCACCTCGCTGAACTGGTTTCCGGTGCGCGGGCTGGTATCGGACAACTTCGAGTCGTTGTCGACGCTGGGCAAGATCGCCGATTACTTCTGGCACCTGGTGCTGCCGGTCACGTCGCTGGTGATCGGCGGCTTCGCCACCCTGACGATCCTGACCAAGAACTCGTTCCTCAATGAAATCACCCGCCAGTACGTGGTCACCGCGCGGGCCAAGGGCATGAGCGAACGCCGGGTGCTGTACGGCCACGTGTTCCGCAACGCGATGCTGCTGGTGGTATCGGGTATTCCCCAGGCGTTCATCAGCGTGTTCTTCGCCGGCTCCTTGCTGATCGAGGTGATTTTTTCCCTCGACGGCCTGGGACGCATGAGCTACGAGGCCGCGGTGTCCCGGGATTATCCGGTGGTGTTCGGTTCGCTGTTCATCTTCACGTTGTTCGGTCTGCTGATCAAACTCATCGGCGACCTCTGCTACACCCTGGTGGACCCGCGCATCGACTTCGCCGCGAGGAACGCCTGATGTTCAAGTTTTCCCCCTTGGGCCGTCGGCGCTTCGAACGCTTCAAGAAAAACCGTCGGGGCTGGTGGTCGCTGTGGCTGTTCATCGGCCTGTTCATCCTGAGCCTGGGCGGCGAGCTGATCGCCAATGACAAGCCGCTGGTGGTCAGTTACCAGGGCTCGCTGTATTTCCCGGTGTTCAAGCGCCATACCGAACAGGAATTCGGTGGCCAACTGCCGTTCCAGGCCGACTACCGCAGCAGCTACGTGCAGAACCTGATCCACAAGGACGGCGGCTGGCTGTGGTTTCCACCGATTCCGTTCAGCGACGACACGCCCAACTACGACCTCAACCAGCCGGCCCCGAGCCCTCCCACATCGGTGAACTGGCTGGGCACCGATGACCAGTCCCGGGACGTGCTGGCCCGGGTGATCTTCGGCGCTCGAGTGTCGATCCTGTTCGCCCTGGCCCTGACCGCCATCAGCGCGCTGATCGGCATCGCCGCCGGTGCATTGCAGGGCTATTACGGCGGCTGGGTGGATTTGCTCGGGCAACGCTTGCTGGAAGTCTGGTCCGGGCTGCCGGTGCTCTACTTGCTGATCATCCTGTCCGGCTTCGTGGAGCCGAACTTCTGGTGGCTGCTGGGGATCATGGCGCTGTTTTCCTGGCTGGCCCTGGTGGACGTGGTCCGCGCCGAGTTCCTGCGCGGGCGCAACCTGGAATACGTGAAAGCCGCCCGAGCCCTGGGTTTGTCGGACCGCAAGGTGATTGTGCGGCATATCCTGCCCAACGCGATGAACGCCACCCTGAGCTACCTGCCCTTCATCCTCACCGGGGCAATCTCCACCCTCACCGCCCTGGACTTCCTCGGTTTCGGCATGCCGGCCGGCAGCGCGTCGCTGGGCGAATTGATTGCCCAGGGCAAGCAGAACCTGCAAGCGCCGTGGCTGGGGCTCACGGCGTTTTTCACCCTGGCGCTGATTCTTTCTCTACTGGTGTTTATCGGCGAAGCGTTGCGAGACGCGTTCGACCCACGATCATGAAACGGCCATGAAGCGGAACCTTGAGATGAGCGACAACCTGATCGAAATCCGCGACCTGAGCGTGGCCTTCAACGACCAGACGGTGGTGCGCAACCTGTGCCTGGACATCCGCCCCGGCGAATGCCTGGCCCTGGTGGGCGAGTCCGGCTCCGGCAAGTCAGTGACGGCCCACTCGATCCTGCAACTGTTGCCCGAGACAGAAGCCCGCACCACCGGCAGCATTCGCTACCGCGGCCAGGAACTGCTGGGCGCCGATACCACGGCCCTGCGGGAGCTGCGTGGCAACCGGATCGCGATGATCTTCCAGGAGCCGATGACCTCGCTGAACCCGCTGCACAGCGTCGAGAAGCAGATCGGTGAAACCCTGATGCTGCACCGGGGCCTGGGCGGCAAAGCGGCGCGCCAGCGCATCCTGGAGCTGCTGGCCCTGGTGGGCATTCAGAAACCCGCCGAACGCCTCAAGGCCTATCCTCATCAACTGTCCGGCGGCCAGCGGCAACGGGTGATGATCGCCATGGCCCTGGCCTGCGAGCCGGAGCTGTTGATTGCCGACGAACCGACCACCGCGCTGGACGTGACCGTGCAGCGCAAGATCCTGCTGCTGCTCAAATCGCTGCAGCAACGGCTCGGCATGTCCTTGTTGCTGATCAGCCACGACCTCAACCTGGTGCGCAGCATCGCCCAACGGGTGTGCGTGATGAAGGCGGGGGAAATCGTCGAACAGGCGCCTTGCGAAACCCTGTTCAGCGCACCGAAACATCCCTACAGCTGCGAGCTGCTGCATGCCGAACCGGAAGGCGAAGCCCTGCCCCGGGACGAGCGCGAAAACGTGTTGCAGGTGCAGGACCTGCGCGTGAGTTTTCCCTTGGGCGGCGGGTTGTTCCGGCGCAAGGAATACTTGCGCGCCGTGGACGGTATCAGCCTGAGCATCCAGCGCGGCAAGACCCTGGGCATCGTCGGCGAATCCGGTTCCGGCAAGTCCACGCTCGGCCAGGCGATCCTGCGGCTGATCGACTCCGAAGGCAGCATCCACTTCCAGGGCCAGGCCCTCGATCAGCTGTCGCACAAGGCACTGCGGCCGTGGCGCAAGCAGATGCAGGTGGTGTTCCAGGACCCGTTCGGCAGCCTCAGCCCGCGCATGTCGGTGCAGCAGATCATCAGCGAGGGCCTGGAGGTCCACCAGCCTTCCAGCCCCGAACAGTGTGAAGCCCGGGTGATCCAGGCCCTCAAGGAGGTCGGCCTCGACCCTTCGACCCGTCATCGCTACCCCCATGAGTTCTCCGGCGGCCAGCGCCAGCGCATCGCCATTGCCCGGGCCCTGGTGCTCAAGCCAGCGTTGATTCTGCTGGACGAACCCACCTCGGCACTGGACCGCACCGTGCAGAAACAAGTCGTCGCCCTGCTTCGTCAGCTCCAGGAGAAGTACGACTTGACCTACCTGTTCATCAGCCACGACCTGGCGGTGATCCGTGCCTTGGCCCATGACATGATCGTGATCAAGGACGGCAAAGTGGTCGAGCAAGGCGCCAGCCATGACGTGTTCGACTCGCCCCAGCATCCTTATACCAAGGAGTTGTTGGCGGCGGCGCATACGGGGTGGGCATAATGCGGCGCATGACGTAGCTTCGTGTCGCCCTCATCGCGAGCAAGCTCGCTCCCACAGTGGTCTGCGTCGCACTGAAGATCAACTGTGGGAGCGAGCTTGCTCGCGATGAGGACCTGACAGGCAACACACAATTCGGATCCGACCATGAACCCCACCGAAAGCCTCAAGGATTACAAGCGCGTCCGCACGCTGGCGATCCGTTCGTTGTTCGAGATCATCGAGCAGTCCAGCGAAGGCACGGTGATTGTCGACCGTGACGCGAACATCGTCTGGATGAACGAACGCTACGCCCGCCGCTTCGGCCTGAACTCGGCGCAGGAGGCGATTGGCCGGGCGTGCGAGAGCGTGATTCCCGGCAGCCTGTTGCGTGAAGTGGTGCGCACCGGACGCCCGATCCTGCTGGACATGCAGGACACGCCCAAGGAGCCCTTGGTGGTGATGCGCCTGCCGATCCACGACAGCGCGGGCGCGGTGATCGGCGCCATCGGCTTTGCCTTGTTCGATGAGTTACGCAGCCTGTCCCCGATGCTCAAGCGCTACCTGAGCATGCAGGAAGAACTGGCTTCCACCCGCTCGCTGCTGCGGGCGCGGCAGACCAAGTACAACTTTGCCCATTTCATTGGCACCAGCAACGCCGGCCTTGAGGTCAAGCGCCGTGCCCGGCGCAGCGCCAGCGCCGATTCGCCAGTGCTGCTGCTCGGCGAAACGGGCACCGGCAAGGAACTGCTGGCCCAGGCCATCCACAGTGCTTCGCCGCGCGCACACAAGGCGTTCGTCAGCATCAACAGCGCGGCGATTCCTGAATCGCTGCTGGAAGCCGAATTCTTCGGCACCGCGCCAGGGGCGTTTACCGGGGCCGACCGCAAGGGCCGCGCCGGCAAACTGCAGATCGCCCAAGGCGGTACGCTGTTCCTCGACGAGATCGGCGACATGCCGTTGCCGCTGCAAAGCAAACTGCTGCGAGTGCTCCAGGAAAAGGAATACGAACCGGTGGGCTCCAATGAGGTACTGCAAAGCGACGTGCGAATCATCGCCGCCACGTCCATGGACCTGGAAGCGGCGATCAAGCGCGGAGAGTTTCGCGCCGACCTGTACTACCGCCTCAACGTGCTGCCGATCCAGGTCCCGCCGTTGCGCGAACGCCTGGATGATTTGCCGGCCCTGAGCGAAGCGATCCTTGAAGAACTGCGCAGCCAGCACGAACTGAACCCCGCCGCCCTCGACCTGCTGCGGCAACACGCCTGGCCGGGCAACATCCGCGAACTGCGCAACGTGCTGGAACGGGCCGCGCTGCTCAGCGATGACCTGGTGCTCACGGCGGCGGACATCCGCGCCGCCATCGGCACGTTCATACCGGTAACCCACACGGCAAGCCCAAGCCTGGAACCGTTGCCGCAAGAAACTTTCAGCCAGGCCCGGGCACGCTTCGACCGGCAGTTGATCGAAACCACCCTCGCGCAATGCGGGGGCAAAGTGGTTGAAGCGGCCGAGCGGTTGGGGCTGGGGAGGTCGACGTTGTACAAGAAGATGGTGGCGTTGGGGATTGCGGAGTCTCAATAAAGAGACTTTATTCTCAAAATATAGACTTATGGTTTTGGAGCGCTTTGCGCTCATCGCGAGCAAGCTCGCTCCCACAGGGGGACTGGGTTCTCCTGAAATACGCGGCCAACTGTGGGAGCGAGCTTGCTCGCGATGAGGCCTGCACACCCCACACAAATCTCAAAACAGAGACAAACCTCTCATTCCCGCCCTACAACCCCAAACAATTTCCTTATATTTCAGCCAGTTACACACCTGGCACAAAACTCGCTAAAGCCCTCCCCACAGCTTCACCACAACAATAACAATCCAGGAGACACACCATGAGTGTGATCATTGCCTTGGCAGCCCTCACGCTGCTGATGGTCGCCGCCTACCGTGGCTACAGCGTTATCCTCTTTGCCCCCATTGCCGCCCTCGGCGCCGTCCTGCTCACCGACCCGTCCGCCGTCGCTCCCGCCTTCACCGGGGTGTTCATGGAAAAAATGGTCGGCTTCATCAAACTGTATTTCCCGGTGTTCCTGCTCGGCGCGGTGTTCGGCAAGCTGATCGAACTGTCGGGGTTCTCCCGCTCCATCGTCGCCGCGGCGATTCGCTTGCTGGGGACGCGCCAGGCCATGCTGGTAATCGTGCTGGTCTGTGCCTTGCTGACCTATGGCGGCGTGTCGCTGTTCGTCGTGGTGTTCGCGGTGTATCCATTCGCCGCCGAGATGTTCCGCCAGAGTAATATCCCCAAGCGCCTGATCCCGGCCACCATCGCCCTCGGCGCGTTCTCGTTCACCATGGACGCCCTGCCCGGCACGCCGCAGATCCAGAACATCATCCCCAGCACGTTCTTCAACACCACTGCCTGGGCCGCACCGTGGCTGGGCGTGATCGGCACGCTCTTCGTGTTCAGCCTCGGCATGCTGTTCCTGCAACGCCAGCGTAACAAGGCCCAGCGCACGGGCGAAGGCTACGGCACCGAGTTGCGCAACGAGCCGGAAACCGCCGAAGACATCAAGCTGCCGAACCCCTGGATCGCCGTTTCGCCACTGTTGGCGGTAGGGCTCATGAACCTGTTGTTCACCCAGTGGATTCCCCAGTGGTATGGCAAGACCCACAGCCTGGCGCTGCCGGGCATGGCGACGCCAGTGACCAGCGACATCGCCAAGCTCACCGCGATCTGGGCGGTGCAGGCGGCGTTGCTGGTGGGCATCATCATGGTCTTGCTGTTCGGTTTCCGCGCCATTCGCAGCAAACTCGCCGAAGGCAGCAAGAGCGCCGTGGGCGGCGCCTTATTGGCGGCGATGAACACCGCTTCGGAATACGGCTTCGGCGCGGTCATCGCATCCTTGCCGGGCTTCCTGGTACTGGCCGACTGGCTCAAGAGCATTCCCAACCCACTGGTCAACGAAGCGGTGACCGTCACGCTGTTGGCGGGCATCACCGGCTCCGCCTCGGGCGGCATGAGCATCGCTTTGGCGGCGATGTCCGAAACCTTTATCAGCGCCGCACACGCCGCCAACATTCCCCTGGAAGTGCTACACCGGGTAGCCGCCATGGCCAGCGGCGGCATGGACACCCTGCCCCACAACGGCGCGGTGATTACCCTGCTGGCGGTAACCGGGCTGACCCACCGCGAAGCCTACAAAGACATTTTCTGCATTACGCTGATCAAGACCCTCGCGGTCTTCGTGGTGATCGGTGTGTTCTACGCCACTGGCATTGTGTGAGGTTCCCATGACAACCACTCTTTCGGGCAAGACGGCCCTGGTCACCGGTTCTACCAGCGGCATCGGCCTGGGCATCGCCTTGAGCCTGGCCAAGGCCGGGGCCAACCTGATCCTCAACGGCTTTGGCGATGCCTCGGCGGTGATCGCCGAGGTGAAACAGTTCGGCGGCCAGGTCGGTCATCATCCAGCCGATGTCAGCGACCCGGCGCAGATCGCCGATATGCTCGCCTACGCCGAACGCGAGTTCGGCGGCGTGGACATCCTGGTGAACAACGCCGGGATCCAGCACGTGGCCGCCGTGGAGGATTTCCCGGTGGAGCGCTGGGACTCGATCATCGCCATCAACCTGTCCTCGGTGTTCCATGCCACCCGCCTGAGCCTGCCGGGCATGCGCGCCAAGGGCTGGGGGCGGATTATCAACGTCGCCTCGGTGCACGGTCAGGTCGGCTCGGTGGGCAAGGCGGCGTATGTCGCGGCCAAGCATGGGGTGATCGGCCTGACCAAAGTGGTCGGCCTGGAAACCGCCACCAGCAACGTGACCTGCAACGCCATCTGCCCGGGCTGGGTGCTGACGCCGCTGGTGCAAAAACAGATCGATGATCGCATTGCCGCCGGCGTCGATCCGCAACAGGCACAGCACGATCTGTTGGCCGAGAAACAGCCCTCCCTGGAATTCGTCACCCCGCCGCAACTGGGGGAACTGGTGCTGTTCCTGTGCAGCGAAGCCGGCAGCCAGGTGCGCGGCGCGGCGTGGAATATCGATGGTGGGTGGTTGGCTCAATAACCCTCTCTACTGGATACTGATCGTTCCCACGCTCTGCGTGGGAATGCAGACAGGGACGCTCTGCGTCCCAAGAACGGAACGCGGAGCGTCCCCAGAGGCATTCCCACGCAGAGCGTAGGAACGATCGTCAGGCCCGACAAAAGAACAAGAGGCACCCCATGTCCGACATACTCTGGCAACCCAGCCCCGAACGCATCGCCCAGTCGCGCATGAACGCCTTTCGCCAGTTCGTCAACGCGCGACATCACCTGCAACTGCACGACTACCCGGCCCTGCACGCCTGGAGCATCGACCAGCGCGAAGCCTTCTGGCAGGCCATTGTCGATTTTTTCGAAATTCGCTTTCACCAAGCGCCCGACGCGGTATTGGTGGAAGGTTCGCAAATGCCCAGCGCCCAGTGGTTCCCTGGCGCCACGCTGAACTTCGCCGAACACCTGCTGCGCCGCCGCGATGACGCCGTCGCGGTGGTGGCGCTCGACGAAAACGGCGGCCAGGAACAACTGACCTGGGCCGAACTCGCCGCCCATGTCGCCGGCCTGCAAACAAGCCTCAAAGCCGCCGGCGTCACCCAGGGCGATCGAGTCGCCGCTTGCATGCCCAACACCTGGCAGACCCTGGTCGGCATGCTCGCCACCACCAGCCTGGGCGCTATCTGGTCGTGCTCGTCACCGGACTTCGGTACCCAGGGCGTCATCGACCGGTTCGGCCAGATCGAGCCCAAAGTGTTGATCACCTGCGCGGGTTATCGCTATGCCGGGAAAATCATCGACCAGCGAGCCAAGGTCAACGAAATCCTTGAACGATTGCCGTCATTGCAGCAATTGATCGTACTGCCTTATGCCCAGCCTGACGCCCGCGCCGAAGACTTCAAGACCGCGGCCGCAGTCGCGTTGTGGAACGACTTTTATCAAAGCGGTGGCGAACCGGCGTTCGTCAGCGTTCCCTTCGATCACCCGCTGTACATCCTGTATTCCAGCGGCACCACCGGCGTGCCGAAGTGCATCGTCCATGGCACCGGTGGCGTGCTGCTGCAACACGTCAAGGAGCATGGCCTGCATGTCGACCTCGGGCCCGAGGATCGGCTGTTCTACTACACGACCTGCGGTTGGATGATGTGGAACTGGCTGGTGTCGGCCCTCGCCGTGGGCAGCACGGTGGTGCTCTACGATGGTTCGCCGTTCCACCCCGGCCCCGAGCGCTTGCTGGACCTGATCGATCAGCAGCGCATCAGCGTATTCGGCACCAGCCCCAAATTCCTCGCCGCCCTGGAAAGCGAGGGCCTCAAGCCCCGTCAGACGCACCGTTTGGACAGCCTGAAAACCCTGCTCTCCACCGGTTCGGCACTGGCGCCCCATAGCTACGATTACGTGTACCGCGACATCAAGGCCGATGTCTGCCTAGCCTCGATGTCCGGCGGCACCGACATTGTGTCCTGCTTCGTCAACGGCAACCCACTGTCACCGGTGCGCCGGGGCGAGATGCAGGGCAAGAGCCTGGGCATGGCCGTGCAGGTCTGGAACGAGACCGGCAACCCGGTCATTGGTGAAAAAGGTGAGTTGGTGTGCATCCGCCATTTCCCGGCGATGCCCATTGGCTTGTGGAACGACCCTCGGCAGGAAAAACTCCACGCCTCCTACTTCGCCCAGTTTCCCGGCGTGTGGGCCCAAGGTGACTACGCCGAAGAACTGCCCCACGGCGGTTTCCTGATCCACGGACGCTCCGACGCCGTGCTCAACCCCGGCGGCGTGCGCATCGGCACGGCGGAAATCTATCGGCAGGTGGAAAAAGTCGAGCAAGTGCTGGACTGCGTCTCCATCGGCCAGCAATGGCAGGGCGATGTCCGGGTGGTGCTGTTCGTGCGCCTGCGCGATGGCGTGATACTGGATGAAGCCCTGGAGCAACGGATCCGCCAGGTCATCCGGGCCAACACCACCCCGCGTCATGTGCCGGCGAAGATCCTCGCGGTCAGTGATATTCCGCGAACCATCAGCGGCAAGGTGGTGGAGCTGGCGGTGCGCAATGTGGTGCATGGCGAGGTGGTGAAGAACACCGATGCCTTGGCCAACCCCGGGGCTTTGGAGCAGTTTCGGGATCGGCCGGAGCTTGCGAGCTGACCGTCAGGGCCTCATCGCGAGCAAGCTCGCTCCCACAGGGTCTGCCAATCACCGCAGATCCACTGTGGGAGCGAGCTTGCTCGCGATGAACGATAACGCGGTTTCCCTATAAACCAATCAATCCATAAGCCCCCACTCTCCCGCCGCCGGATCGGCCGGTGGCGCCGCCGCCCCCGACTCGCTATGCAACTTCAAACGCAACCGCAGGTTGTTCGCCGAGTCGGCATTTTTCAGCGCTTCCTCCTCATCGATGGCGCCTTCGACCACCAGGTTGAACAGCGCCTGATCGAAGGTTTGCATCCCCAGTTCCTCTGACTTTTCCATGATGCCCTTGAGCTCGCCGAGCTCGTTGCGCCGGATCAGGTCGGCCACCGTGGGCGAGCCCAGCATGACCTCCACCGCCGCTCGCCGCTGGCCGGTGCGGGTGCGCACCAGGCGCTGGGAGACGAACGCCTTGAGGTTGTTGCCCAGGTCATTGAGCAACTGCGGCCGACGCTCTTCCGGAAAGAAATTGATCACCCGGTCCAGGGCCTGGTTGGCGTTATGGGCATGCAAGGTGGAAATCACCAGATGCCCGGTGTCGGCAAACGCCAGGGCATGTTCCATGGTTTCCCGGTCGCGAATTTCGCCGATCAGCACCACGTCCGGTGCCTGACGCAGGGTGTTTTTCAGGGCTGCATGGAAACTGCGGGTGTCGACACCGACTTCCCGTTGATTGATGATGGATTTCTTGTGCCGATGGATATACTCCACCGGGTCCTCGATGGTGATGATGTGGCCGCTGCTGTTGCGATTGCGGTAATCGATCAGCGCCGCCAGGGAGGTCGACTTGCCCGAGCCTGTGGCGCCGACGAACAGCATCAACCCCTGTTTCTGCATGATGGTGTCCAAAAGCACCCGAGGCAGTTTCAGGTCTTCGAAGCGCGGAATGTCCAGCTTGACGTTGCGTATCACCATGGACACGTCATTGCGCTGCTTGAAGATATTGACCCGGAACCGCCCGACGCCAGCCAGGGAGATCGCCAGGTTCATTTCCAACTCCCGATCGAACTCAAGACGCTGTTCGGCGTCCATGAGAGACTCGGCGAGCCTGGCAATGTCACCGACCTTGAACGCCTCGTTCCCCAAGGGCTTGATCACGCCCTCGAAACGCGCGCACGGTGGCGCACCCGTGGACATGTAAAGGTCGGAACCATTCTGGCTCGCCAGGATTCGCAACAACGGATCGATTTCCATGGACTGAAACTTCCGCGAGACGTCAATGAAACAAGCTGAGCCGAACATGAAACCCTTCAGACCCACCCGCATGTACCCTCTTCTGAGGATAGTCGACGCCGTGGCACAGACACGACAGCCAGGGATCGCGGGATGAACGCGACACCCGCCGGCAGCGATACACAGCGCCTGATCAGCCAGATGGACTGGGCCCTGACCCCGCTGGGCACTGCCCAGAACTGGCCCCAGAGCCTGCGCACCGCCGTGGACATCATGCTCCATTCGCCCATGGCGATGGCCTTGCTGTGGGGACCGCAGCTGTCCCATCTCTACAACGACGCCTTCGGCCGACTGGCCGGTGACAAGCACCCCCGGGCATTCGGCCGGCCGACCCATACAGCATGGCCCGAACTCAAGAGTGCGACCGAAGGGATTTATCACCGTGTGTTGCAAGGCCAGACGCACACCTGCCGCGACCAGCAATGGCGCGTGCCCTTCGCCGGCCGTCTCTGTGATGTCTGGCTGGACCTGACCTACAGCCCGGTGCGTGACGAAGGCGGCAGCGTCGCCGGCATCCTGGTCACCGCCATCGAAACCGGCGAACGACGCCGCCTGGCCATGGAGTTCGAACGCCGCTCCGAGGCCAGCCTCAAGGCCCAGCACGAAAGCGAAGAGCGCTTGCAACTGGCCCTGGCCGCCGCCGATGCGTTGGGCACCTGGGACTGGGACATCAGCGAAGACCGCTTTATTGCCGATGCGCACTTCGCCCTGTTGCATGGCGTCGACCCCAGCCTGTCCCGCCAGTTGCCCATCAGTGCCTACCTTGAAGGCGTGCACCCCGAAGACCGGGCGATGGTTGCCCGCAGCATCAAGCACTGCATCACCCACGGCACCGAATACGCCGAGGAGTACCGACTGCTGCAGCCCGACGATGAGTTGCGCTGGGTGTACGTACGCGGCCGTTGCTACAAGGATCGCCACGGCCGACCCAAGCGCTTTCTTGGCGCGGCGCTGGACCTGACCGAACGCAAGCGCACCGAGCAAGCCCTGCGCCAGAGCCAGACCGAGCTGCAGTTGATCATCAATGCGATGCCGATCCTCATCAGCTACGTGGACCGCGAAGAGCGTTTCCGGCTGAACAACAGCGCTTACCTGGACTGGTACGGCCTGACCCCGCAGGAGCTCTACGGCAAGACCATCCGCGAAGTGCTCGGCGAAGAGGCCTACGCCGCCCGCGCCCAACAGATCGCCGACGCCCTGGCCGGCCAGCCGTGCAGCTTCACCGTGCAAATGGACCATCGCGACGGGCGCCCGCGCCATTCGCTGATCAACTACCTGCCTCGCCATGGGGCGGACGGTGCGGTGAACGGTTTCTACATCTTCGTGATCGACGAGACCGAGAGCCGGAAAACCGAAGAGGCCCTGCGCAACCTCAACGAAACACTGGAAGAACGCGTCATCGCCCGTACCCAGCAACTGGCCGAAGCCAATCACCGGCTGCAAAGCGAGATGTTCGAACGCGAGCGCGCCGAAGAAGCCCTGCGCCATGCGCAGAAAATGGAAGCCGTGGGCCAGCTCACGGGCGGCATTGCCCATGACTTCAACAATATGCTCACCGGCATCCTCGGCAGCCTCGACCTGATGCAACGCTACATCGCCGCTGGCCGCACTGACGAGATCGGCCGCTTCACCGAAGCCGCGGTGTCCTCGGCCAACCGCGCCGCGGCCCTGACCCATCGGCTGCTGGCTTTTTCCCGACGCCAGTCCCTGGACCGCAAACCGCTGGACGCCAATGACCTGGTGCACTCGCTCGAAGACCTGCTGAGCCGCACCACTGGCGATCACATCGTGCTGCGGCTGCAACTGGCCAGCGAGCTGTGGCCGGTCAACACCGATGCCAGCCAGTTGGAAAACGCCCTGCTCAACCTGGTGATCAACGCCCGCGATGCCATGCCCGAGGGCGGCGAACTGATCGTCGAAACCGCCAACGTCTATCTCGACGCTACTGACATCAACACCCTGGAGCCGGTCAAGGCCGGGGACTACGTGATGATCGCCGTCAGCGACAACGGTAGCGGCATGACCCCCGCCGTACTGGCCAAGGCCTTCGATCCATTCTTCACCACCAAGCCCATCGGCCAGGGCACCGGCCTGGGCTTGTCGATGATCTACGGTTTTGCCCAGCAGTCGGGTGGGCACCTCAACCTCGACAGCGTGCCGGGCCAGGGCACGCGGGTGCAGTTGTACCTGCCGCGCTTGCACGTTTCGCCGACCCAACCACCCGAAACGCCAGAGGCGTTCGTCGTACCGCCGGCCATTGCCGGGGAAACCGTGTTGCTGGTGGAGGATGAGCCCGCCGTGCGTATGTTGGTGCTCGACCTGTTGCAGGCCTTGGGCTACACGGCTCTCGAAGCCCGGGACGCCGTGACCGCGCTTCCCGTGCTGGAATCGGACCAGCGCATCGACCTGCTGGTGACCGATGTCGGGCTGCCGGGCATGAATGGCCGGCAACTGGCGGAGATCGCCCGCCAGCACCGGCCTGGGTTGAAAGTGCTGTTCATGACCGGTTACGCGCAGAAAGCCGCCGAACGCCAGGGGTTCCTCGACCAGGGCATGGACATGGTCGCCAAGCCCTTCTCCCTCGATCTGCTGGCCAACAAGATTCGGACGATGATCAACCATGGCAGCTGACTTGAGGCATAATCGCCGCCCCGTCGCACCGTTCAGGTCACCGCAGCAATGAAAGCCCAAGCCCGCCATATCCTGGTGAAAACCGCCGAAGAAGCCGAACAGCTCAAGCAACGCATCGCCAAGGGCGAAGCCTTCGATGTGCTGGCCAAGAAATACTCCACCTGCCCTTCAGGCAAACGCGGCGGCGATTTGGGTGAAGTAAGGCCGGGGCAGATGGTCGGCGTGATCGATGCGGTGATTTTCAAGAAGCCGCTGCGGGTGGTGCATGGGCCGATCAAGAGCAAGTTCGGGTATCACCTGGTGCAGGTGTTCTACCGGGACTAACGATCGCCCAATCCCCCTGTGGGAGCGAGCTTGCTCGCGATAGCAGTGTGTCAGTCGACAGGGATGCCGGCTGATCCGACGCTATCGCGAGCAAGCTCGCTCCCACAGGTTCTGTGTCTCCTCTATCTGGGCATCAACGCCCCCGGCACCTGGATCACCCGGCTCGCCAACAGGTGGCCTGCCTCGGCCGCTTCCACCGGGCTGCCGCCCAGCAAACGATTCGCCAGGTACGCGGCGCTGAAGGAGTCCCCCGCCGCCGTGGTGTCGACGACGCGCTCGACCCGCAGGGCAGGTACTTCATAAGACTGGCCGTCGCAACGAATCAGGCAGGCCTCGGCACCGCGCTTGAGCACCACCTCGGGCGTGCCAAGCTGCGCATAGGCGGCGAACACCGCTTCGCTGTCGGCATGACCGAACAATGCCTGCTCGTCCTCTACGGTCAGCAGCGCCAACTCCACATAGGGCAAGACGCTGCGATACGCCGCCCGTGCCGCCTCGATCGAGCCCCAGAGCCGGGGCCGGAAGTTATTGTCGAACACCACCAGCGCCCCGCGCCGACGCGCTTCGACCAGGGTTTCGATGAGTTTGCCACGCCCCTGCTCGCCGAGCACCGCCAGGGTGACGCCGCTGAAATACAGCACATCGTAATCCAGCAACGCGGCCAGGATCGGCCCGGCGGCCGGGGTGGTAAAACAATCGCGCACCGCCGCCTCGTTGCGCCAGTACAGGAATCGCCGCTCACCTGCCGCATCGGTCTGGATGCAATACAAGCCCGGCAGACGTCCAGGCAAGCGCTGGACCCGTTGCAGCCCGATGTTCTCGGCGGCCCAGTTTTCACACATGGCATCGCTGAAACTGTCGTCGCCCAAGGCGGTGACGTAATCCACCGCGCCCCTGTCGCCCAAGGCGCGGGCCAGGTACACCGCCGTGTTCAGGGTGTCGCCGCCGAAGCTTTGCAGCAGGCTGCCGTCGGCGCGTTGTTGCAGTTCGATCATGCATTCGCCGATCAGGGCGATGCGGGGTTTGGGGTTGCTCATGGATGATCCTGATAATTCAGCGGTGTCTGGAAGGTCGCTATCGCGGGCAAGCCTTGCTCCCACAGGGGATCTTGGGTAAACACCCATTTTGTGTTCACAGTCGATCAGTGTGGGAGCAAGGCTTGCCCGCGATAGCCGCGACTCGGTCTAAAGGCTAGAAACACGTCTCCATGCTCTCGACCACCCGCAACTGCTCATCCACCAGGCACCCCACCCGCCACTTGTCGAACGTCAGGCACGGGTGTGAAGTACCGAACGAGATGATGTCCCCGACCCGCAACTCAACCCCCGCCGCCACGGTCATGAACGCATGCTGGTCCATCACCGCCGTCACCTTGCAGGCACTCACATCATCACCCGCCACCGTGTCCGAACCGGGCTGGTAGCGCTTGAGCGGCACCGGCAAGCCAGCGTCGTAGGCCACGTCGCGCTTGCCCAGGGCGATCACCGCGAAACCCGGCTCCGGCAGCGATTGCACATGGGCCCAGACTTCCAGCGCCGGGCGCAGGCCTTCGTGCAAATCGCTGCGACGCTCCAGCACGCAGCACTGCGCTTCCTTGTAGATGCCATGGTCATGGGCCACGTAGCTGCCGGGACGCAGCACGCTGAGGAAACGCCCGTGGGCATTCTGGGCTTCGAAGGATTCGGCGATCAGGTCGTACCAGGCCGACCCCGAGGCGGTGACGATCGGTTTGTCGATGGCGAACGCGCGGTTGTCCTGCAACTGCACCGCCAGCCGCACCAGGGACGCCGCGAACGCACGAATGCCACTGATGGCGTGGTCACCATGGATCACCCCTTCGTAGCCTTCGATGCCGGTCAACGCCAGCGCCGGTTGCGCCTGGATCGCCTCGGCCAGGGCCAAGACCTCGGCCTCTGTCCGGCAGCCACAACGACCGCCGACCACGCCGTACTCGATCATCACATTGAGCCGTACTCCGCGCGAGGCGAAGTAAGCGCCCAAGGCAGCGACGTTGTCCGGATGATCGACCAGGCAGTGGAATTCGAACGCCGGGTCGGCGAGCAAATCGGCAATCAGCGCCATGTTCGGCGTGCCCACCAATTGGTTGGCCATCAACACCCGGCGCACGCCATGGGCGTAAGCGGCACGGGTCTGCACGGCGCTGGCGAGGGTCAGGCCCCAGGCGCCTGCGTCCAGTTGCCGGCGAAACAATGCCGGGGTCATGCTGGTCTTGCCGTGGGGCGCCAGTTCGGCACCGCTGCTGCTGACGAAATCCTGCATCCAGCGGATGTTGTGCTCCAGCGCCGCGCGATGCAGCACCAGCGCCGGCAGGCTGACGTCCCGTAGCAGGTGGGCGCCGACGGTGGCGGCGCCCTTCTCGACGCCGGCATTAAGGATGGCGGAAGGCATGTTCGAACTCCTCGCACACGGCCGCTAGTGCCGTTGCTGTCTATTCATTGATACGACGGGCCAGGTGGTTGGCGCTTTCGATCAGCACCCGGCGGTAGTCGGCGTAATTGTTCTTGGCGTCGGCCCGAGGGGCGACGATGCACAGGGTGGCGATGGCCACGCCATTCGGGTCTTTGACCGGTGCGGCGAAGCAGTGGGTGAAGGTGTCGGCGACACTGTCGAAGGAGAAAAACCCATCGAGGCCGGCCTGACGGATTTCCTTGAGGAATTGCTCCAGGGGCAGGCGCTCGCCGTCCGGCAAAATGAAGTCGTCGGGATCGATCAGGTCGACGATCTGCTGGTCACTCAAATGCGCCAGCAGCAGGCGCCCGGACGCCGTCCACGGGATCGGCGCGTTTTCCCCGATGTCCGATGAAATGCGAAAATGCCGCTCGCCTTCCTTCATCAGCGCGACGGTGTATTTGCGCCCGTTGAGCAGGCACATCTGCGCCGTTTCCCGGGTCTGGCGCACGATCTCCTGCAAGGCCTGGTCAGCCTCGCGGCTCAGGTCGAAATGCCGCAGGTGTGCCTGCCCGAGAAAATACAACTGGCGGCCCAGGTAGACATGGCCGTCCTTGCCCACCGGCTCGAGGATGCGCCGCTCCAGCAGCGACGCCACCAGTTCATAGACCGTGGACTTGGGGCTGCCGATGCCGCTGGCAATATCGTTCGGGCGCAGCGGCTGGCCGATTTCCTTGAGGAAATCGAGGATATCGAACGCCCGATCCAATCCCCGGGCCCGGCGTTTGATGGTGTCTTCGGTCATGTCTTTGGTTCCCATTCAGTTGGCCGGGAGTTTAACCAGACTGCTGCGCCGCCTGATAGATCGCTATCGCGGGCAAGCCATGCTCCCACGGAAGAATGCGTTTCCTTGTGGGAGCAAGGCTTGCCCGCGATAAGGCCCCCGTGGTTCAGGCCTTCTTCTTGTAGGCCACGCAATCGATCTCGACCTTGCAATCGACCATCATGCTCGCCTGCACGCAGGCCCTGGCCGGGGCGTGTTCCGGGCTGAAGTACTCGCCGAAGACCTTGTTGAAACTCCAGAAATCCCGCGGGTCTTCCAGCCACACACCGCAGCGCACCACATCTTCCAGGCCGTATCCGGCCTCCTCGAGAATAGCGACCAGGTTCTTCATGGTCTGGTGGGTCTGTTCGACGATCCCGCCGACAATGATCTCGCCGTTCACCGCCGGCACCTGGCCGGACACGTGCAGCCAGCCATCGGCTTCCACGGCGCGGGCGAATGGCCGAGGCTGACCGCCACCTGCGGTGCTGCCGGTGCCGTAGCGCGTAATGCTCATGGGTTATCTCCTTATTGAATGGAAAATTAAAAACGCGTGTTCTTGAGAAATTCTGCCAGCCGTGGCGACTGTGGCCGTTCGAACAATTCCTTCGGCGGCCCCTGCTCTTCGATGCGGCCCTGGTTCATGAACACGATCTTGTCGGAGACCTCGAAGGCAAAGCGCATTTCGTGGGTCACCAGCAGCATGGTCATGCCGTCTTCGGCCAGGCCCTTGATCACGTTCAGCACCTCGCCGACCAGTTCCGGGTCCAGGGCCGAGGTCACTTCGTCGAACAGCATCAGGCTGGGGTTCATGGCAATTGCCCGGGCGATTGCCACGCGCTGCTGCTGCCCGCCGGACAACTGGCCGGGAAAGTGATCGCGCCGCTCCAACAGGCCCACTCGCTCCAGCCATTTCTCGGCCAGGGCCACGGCCTCGTCCTTGGGCAGCTTTTTCACTTTGAGCAGGCCCAGGGTGACGTTCTGCAACGCGGTCAAATGCGGGAACAGGTTGAATTGCTGGAAAGCCATGCCGGTCATGGCCCGGTGCCGGGCGATGATTTTTTCGGCGTGGCGCACACGCTTGCCGTCGATGTCGTCGTAACCGATGGATTCGCCGTCGAGCATGATCTGCCCGCCCTGGAACTCTTCCAGCATGTTGACGCAGCGCAGCAGCGTGGTCTTGCCCGAACCGCTGGAACCGATCAGCGTGACTACGTTGCCGCGCTGCATGCTCAGGTCCACGCCCTTGAGCACTTCCAACGGGCCGTATTGTTTGCGCAAGCCGCGAATGTCCAGCAGCGGCTGGGTGTTGGAGAGCTCTGTGTTGGAAAGCTCCGTGTTGGAGAGATTCGAAACGTCAGTCATGGCAAGGCCACCCGCTTTTCAATGTGCCGCCCGAGCAATTCAATGGCGTAATTGATGATGAAAAAGAGAAACCCGGCGAACAGGTAAAACTCCAGGGTCATGAACGTCCGGGCGATGATCTGCTGGGTGCTGAGCAGCAGTTCGGCGACGCCGATCACCGACAGCAGGGTCGAGGCCTTGACGATCTCGGTGGAGGAATTGACCCAGGTCGGCAAGATCTGCCGCAACGCCTGGGGCAACAGCACATAGCCCAGCGACTGGTAGAACGTCAGGCCGATGGCCTGGCTCGCCTCCATCTGCCCACGGGGCAACGCCTGCAAGGCCCCACGCACGATCTCGGCCACGTGGGAGCCGCAGAACAGCGTCAAGCCCAGCACGCCGGCCTGGAACGCACCGATCTGCCAGCCCAGGGCCGGAGCCATGTAGAAGCAGGCCAGCACCAGCACGAACACCGGCGTGCCGCGAATCAGGTCGACATAGAAGCGAAACGGCGCGCGCATCCAGGTCCGGCCATAGGTCAGCACCAGCCCGGCGACCAGGCCGATCAACGTGCCCAACACAATCGCCAGCAGCGAACACTGCACACTGGTCAGGAAGCCGGCCCACAGGGTGTCCCGGGCAACCCATAACTCATGCAACCAACTGGGTGATTCGTACATGGGACACTCCTAACGGCGGATCGCCAGGCGCTGCTCGAAATAACGCAGCACCATGGCAATGAGGTAACAGGCCGCGACATACAGGGCCGTGGTCACCAGCCAGGTTTCGATCACCCGGTAGCTCTCCACGTTGATCTTGCGGGCGTAATAGGTCAGCTCCGGCACGGCAATCGCCGCCGCCAGGGAGGTGTCCTTGAACAGCGAAATGAAGTTGTTCGACAACGCCGGCAACACGTTGCGCAGCATCACCGGTACGGTGATGTAGGCCTTCACCTGCCACTCGCCCAGGCCGATGGCCAGCCCGGCTTCACGCTGTCCCTTGTGAATGCTCAACAGTCCGCCGCGAAACACTTCGGTCAGGTAGGCCCCGGCGTACAGCGAGAGGGTGATGACGAACGACGGCAGCTTGTCCAGGCGGATGCCCAGGCTCGGCAAGGCGAAGTAGATCAGCAGGATCAACACCAGGATCGGCGTATTGCGGATCACCGTCACATACACCGACGCCAGCACTCGCAAGAGCCGATGTTTGCTCAGCAGCGCGAACGCCATCGCCAGGCCGATCACGCAACCGATGGCGATCGACACCAGTGCCAGGGAAAGCCCCAGGCCAAGCCCCGCCAGCAGGGTGTCGAAATCGCGCCAGACGGCGGCAAAGTTCAACTGATAATTCATGGTCGGCAGTACCTTCGACGGAGCGCCCGCAAGTGGCGCCCCGGGCTCACAGGGTCATTTGAATTCGACGGGGAAACCGATCGCTGGCGACGGCAGCTCGACACCGAACCACTGCTTGAAGGACGCCGCATAGGTGGGGAATTCCACGCCGGTCATGGCTTCATGCAAGGTGGTGTTGACGAAGTTCAGCCAGTCCTGGTCGCCGCGCTTGACCGCACAGGCGTAGGTTTGCGGGCTCCAGGCATAGACCGGGCTGCGGTAGCGGCCAGGGTTCTGCACCATCAGGTACTTGACCGAGGACTGGTCGGTGGCGGCGGCATCGGCGCGACCGGAGTTCACTGCCTGGTACATCAGGTCGACGCTGTCGTACTGGTCGACCTTGGCCTTGGGCAGCGCCTGGTGCACCAGCTCCTCGGCGTAGACGTTCTGCAGCACCGCCACGGTGACGCCGTCGCCGGCGGCCTTGAGGTCTTCGATTTCCTTGTACTTGCTGTTGGCCGGCAGCAGCAGGCCCACGCCTTCGCGGTAGTACGGCAGGGTGAACGCCACTTGCTGGGCGCGGCTGGCGGTGACGGTGATGAACTGGCAGCTCATGTCGACCTTGTCGGTCAACAGGTTGGGTATGCGCGCATCGGAAGACTGCACCACGAACTCGACTTTCTCCGGGTCGTTGAACAACCCCTTGGCGACCATCCGCGCAATATCGATATCAAAGCCCTGCAACTTGCCATCCGCTCCCTGGAAGTGCCACGGCGCATTGGTACTGCCCGTGCCCACGATCAATTTCCCCCGCTGCAGCACGCTGTCCAGCTTGCTGTCGGCCGCCTGAGCGACCCCCATGGCAGCCGTCGTGGCCGCGAAGAGAAAAACACACGCTTTGAACAAGGAAGGTCGGCGTTGCATGGCAAGCACTCCAGAATGGGTTTATTCCGCTATACCGGAACGTGGTATGTAACAACGGAATAGACAGCAGAAAGTGTGCCACAGGCTTGCAGCGCGTGGGTGAGGAAAATGGAAAGTTAAGGAAATCAGGGGGATGGGAAAAACAGGCGCCCGCACAGTGGCATCTGCGTGCGAACACTGTTGCTACCGTGGGCCACGACGCACGGGTAACAAGGCCCCAAGCCGGGTATTCGGCGCCCCCGGTGCACCGAAACGGAGCCACTCTGGAATTTGTAAAATACCCTGTGGGAGCGAGCTTGCTCGCGATGGCGGTGTATCAGTCAATATTGATGGCGACTGACCTGACGCTATCGCGAGCAAACTCGCTCCCACAATGGTTCGGCGGTGTGCCTGGGCTATTTGCGCTTGTAGCTCTTGCTGCCGCCAGGCGTGAGGCAATAGACCCCGCCCCGGGGGCCGACGCAGTAATTGCCACTGCCGCATTGGCAACCGTCGGCGGACTTGAGCAACGACTGCGGCCGGGCCTCGTTCCGAAGCCCCAGCACAGCGGAACAGGACTTCTTCGAAGCACTGATGGAGCCGTCGTTGCACAGGAAGGTATCGCCGTCACACCCGGCAATACCGCCCTTGCGCCCGGAACACGGTTGATTGGCGGCAAGGGCCGAAGTGCCCAGGGTCAACAACAGAATCGCGACACAGGCGCGAAGTAAAGCGGACGTTCCGTGACAGAGATTCATGGCAGCTTCCAGGCTGATGTATGGCCCTATGCTAGCACTGGATCATCTACTGCGCCTGACGCCCGCAAGATCTCAACTCGAACAACCCTGTTTTCTACAGGAACTTCTGCTCATAAATCATCAAGCGCAACCTTGATTGATGGATCGTTCTCCCGCTCGTGACACAGAGCGACAAGCTCCATGTCCTCAAGCCGATTCATCATGGCTTCGTATTCTCTGGCTGGGACGCAGTAAAAAGCCGGCTCGTTACGATTCAGGATCGCTACGGATAATCCCTCACCCGCTGCAACGGTACCCATCGGATTTTTCTTGAGTTCAGAAATGCTGGCTACAACTCGAGAAAGCACGATACGAGTCATGGAATGAGACCTTGAGTACTGAATGGCGCTAAACAATAGCGTTCTAATACAACTCTTAAAACTGTCAGCGCCCGCAAAACCTCACCCTGGACAACATCCGCAAATCCCCCTCGCGGTAATAGTCATCACTCCAGCTGTCATCCACCGCCAGTGGCTTGACCTGCTTGAGGGCGAGTTTTTTTGCGAAGTAGCGAAAGCGGTAATGTTCATAGAAACGCAGCAACTCCAGCCCGTAGCGGTCGGCCAGGTCGGTGTTGCCCTGGATGATCAGGTAATTCTCGTCGTTGCCGCTGCTCGCCGCGGCGCTCAGGTTGTGGCTGCCGCTGATGATGGTCGGCGTATCGGTGGTGAAGTCGGTGACGATGGCTTTGGTGTGCACCAGCAGGTTGCCCTTCTGGCCTTTCATGTTTTCCCGCAGCCAGCCTTCCAGGCCGGTGTTGAGCAGCGCGGTGGCGGCGAATTCGGCGGTGCGATCGGCGTGAAAGCCGGTGATGCGGCTCTTGGAGTTTTGCAGACCGTAGCGCAGCACGTCGTCATTGGGTGCGCCGAGCACGGCGTCGAGGATGCGCTCGGGCAACACAAAGGCGGTGACGAACAGCAGGTCCTTTCGCGCGCCCTTGATGATGTCGACGAAGCGATCCAGGTCGCCCTCCCCGGTGCGCGGCGAGAACCCGGCGAACAACGCCTCTTGTGGAGCCATGGCATTGTTGTCGGTCAGCCACTGGCGAGTGGCACCGACGTCCTGGGGTTCGGCCCAGATTTGCTCGAACACCTGGAAGTAGCTGCCGCTCACCCGAGGGTCGTCCAGCACATGAACGACGTTGGCCTGGCGGTAGACACCGTTGGCGGTGAAGTTGGTGCTGCCGCACAGCACCGCCTCCGGTTGCAATGAGCCGTTGCCGTCCACCTTGCTCAGCACAATGAACTTGTCGTGGAAAATGTTATGGGTAACTCGTCCGCGCTTGTTGGCTGCTGGCATTTTCTCGAGGCTGGCTTCGTTGCGCGCCGTGGTGTCGTCCCCCGGCTCGGCGTGATACAGCACCCGCACCTTCGCACCGCGAGCATGGGCGGCATTCACCGCGTCGACGATCACCGGCAGTTCGTATTCATAAATGGCGACATCCAGGGCCCAGTTGGCATCCAGCGCCCGGTCGATAAAACCGATCAGGCGTCCCAACAGGCCATTCTCCAGCCAGCGACGCGGGGCGTCGGGCCAGTCATCGATGGACAGGTGCTTGTTGGCGTCGATCAGCGCGTCCACTTCAGGAAACTTGCGCTGGAACGCCTGGCTGGCGGCCACGGCACGGTTGAAGATGACCCGCTGGTTGGCCGGCTGCCCGTCGTCGCTGGTGACCGTGACCTCCAGGGATTCGCCCAACTGCGGTGCATCGGGGCTGCCGTAGGCCAGGTGCACGCGGTAGTGCATGGTCACGCCGGGGTTGACCGCGTAGTCGGCCCAGCGAAATTTCTGCAAGGGTGCCTTGTCGCTGGGGGTGGCGTGGAACTGAGGAAAGGTGTGGGCCTTGTCGGGGAAGGTCAGGCTGTTGAACAGGAACAGCCAGGGTTTGTCCCCCTGCTGCTTCTCGATGGCAAAACCCAGCAGCCCCTGGCGTCGGGATTCCGCCAGGTCCATGGCGAGCAGCACGCCGTTGGTGCCGGCATAGGCCTTGACCCGAAAATCGTCCTGGGCGTTGGTGACGAGTACGCGCATGGTTCACTCCTGTGAGGGGGCTGCCTGAGCATAGTGCAGTGATACAGGTTAGATGGTCAGATCAGGGACCGAGGTGATGCTGATCGCGAGCAAGCTCGCTCCCACAGGGGGCTGTGGTGTTCATCAGTTATGTGTGCACAGCGAAACCAAATGTGGGAGCGAGCTTGCTTGCGATGAGGCCTTCACAGTCAAAGAACATTTCAAGTGGTTTCATCGATATGCCGATACTCCGCCCCCAACCGCCCCGCCAACTGCCGGGCCCGGCCCAGGCGAATCGGGCCTCTTTCGATGTCGATCAACAGGCACGGGCAATCGAGCAACGGCAGTGAAAGCCCCTCCTTGACTCGCCCATCGGTCATCACCAAGACCCGTTGCTGCTCCGCCGGGTAGCGCTTGCGTCGGGCCTCCAGCCAGCGCCCGGCCTCGTTCAGCGCCGCCAGCAACGGCGTTCCGCCACCGGCGCCCAGCCCATCGAGCCAGTCGCGCAGACCGGCCGAGGCCTTGAGCCCTTGCACCTGCCAGTCCGGCTGCGTACCGCTGGCCGTCAACAGCCCCAGGCGGGCCCGTTGGCGATAGGCGTCGTCGAACAGTTGCGCCAGCAGGCCCTTGCCGTCACTCAAGGCGCGATGACGACGGGTCGAGGCCGACGCATCGACGATCACCAGCCACAGCTCATGGGGCGAGCGCTGGCGAGCGTGCCAGCACAAGTCCTCACGCAGACGTGGCCGGCCATTGAGCAGCGTCCCCGGCCAGTTCACCGCACCGCTGGCCGCCGCTTTGCTGCGGCCCTGGCGGCCCTGGTCGAGTCGTCCGGCACGGGGGCTGGCATTCGCCCCCGCTGGCGAACGGGGGCGAATGCCTAGGGCTTTTTTGGCCAGCTCGGCACGTCACGCCGAGCACCGGTCGGCAATGCCCGGGCCGGCAGGTCACCCCACTGGCCCTGGCCCTCGCTGGGTTCAGTGGTTTTTTCCGCGCCGGTCGGCGCCTGGGACGGTGTCGGTGCCGAATGCCCGCGCCGCCGGTGCCGCAAGGCAAACTCGGCCACCGCATCGATGTCTTCATCGGCAATTGCAGCAGCCCCGCGCCAAGCCGCATGGGCCCGGGCCGCCCGCAGCCAGACCAGGTCGGCGCGCAAGCCATCGACCCCGGCGGCAAAGCAGCGCTCGGTGATCTGCGCCAGCGCCGCGTCATCCAGGGCGATCCCGGCCAAGCGGTCGCGTGCCTGTTGGCAACGTTCGCGCAACTGCGCCTGGGTCGTCTCCCACGCCGCGCAGAACGCCTGCGGATCACTGTCGAAATCCAGCCGCCGTCGGATGATCTGGCCGCGCTCAGTCGGTGCGGTGTGACCGTCGAGGGCGACGTTCAGGCCAAAACGGTCGAGCAACTGCGGGCGCAGTTCGCCCTCTTCCGGATTCATGGTGCCGATCAGCACAAAGCGCGCCGGATGCCGATGGGAAATGCCGTCGCGCTCGATGAGGTTGGTGCCGCTGGCGGCCACATCGAGCAGCAAGTCCACCAGGTGATCGGGCAGCAGGTTCACTTCATCGACGTACAGCACGCCACCATCGGCCTTGGCCAACACACCGGGAGAAAACTGCGCGCGCCCTTCCCCCAGCGCCGCGTCCAGGTCCAGGGTGCCCACCAGTCGCTCTTCGGTAGCACCGAGGGGCAAGGTGACGAACTGACCGCTGGCCAGCAGGTCCGCCAGGCCCCGGGCCAGTGTGGACTTGGCCATGCCACGCGGCCCTTCGATCAGCACACCGCCGATTTTCGGATCGATCGCGGCCAGGCACAGGGCCAGTTTCAGATCATCGGCACCGACCACGGCGCAGAGCGGGAAATGGGGGGTGTGGGTCATGTTGGATGTCTCATGAATGTTCAATAATCCCTCGCCACAACGGCACGTCAGCCATCTTCTTCTATGTCCAACAACAAATTCTCCAGCGCCTCGCGGTACTCCCCCGGCGCCTGCCACATCCCCCGCTGCTGCGCTTCGAGCATGCGCTCGGTCATGTCCCGCAGAGCGTCGGGGTTGTGCTGGCGGACGAAATCCCGGGTGTCCGGGTCGAGCAGGTAGGCATCGGCCAGCAAGGCGTACTGGTGATCGTCGATCAACCGAGTGGTGGCGTCGAAGGCAAACAGGTTGTCCACCGTCGCCGCCAGTTCGAACGCGCCTTTATAGCCGTGACGCTTCACGCCGTCGATCCACTTCGGATTCGCTGCGCGGGAACGGATGACGCGGTTGAGCTCTTCTTTCAGGGTGCGGATCCTGGGCAAGTCTGGCTGGCTGTGATCGCCATGGTAACTGGCCGCCGCATCACCACTGAGGGTCTCGACAGCCGCCAGCATGCCGCCCTGGAACTGGTAGTAATCGTTGGAATCGAGCAGGTCATGCTCGCGATTGTCCTGGTTCTGCAACACCGCCTGCACCTGGCTCAAACGCCGGGAGAACTGCTCCCGGGCAGCAGTGCCTTCATCGCTGGCGCCGTAGGCGTAACCACCCCAGTTCAGGTACACCTCGGCCAGATCCTCGCGGCTCTGCCACAAGCGACCGTCAATCGCCCCCTGCACGCCCGCGCCATAGGCACCGGGCTTGGCGCCGAAGATCCGCCAGCCGGCCTGGCGCGCCGCGGCTTCCGGCTCAAGACCCGATGCCAGCAAGGCTTCGCGTTCGCCGCGCACCTTGGCCGCCAACGGGTTCATGTCGTCCGGCTCATCGAGGGCGGCGACGGCCTGCACGGCGGCATCGAACAAGCGGATCAGGTTGGCAAAGGCGTCACGAAAGAAGCCGGACACGCGCAGCGTGACATCGACCCGAGGCCGGTCCAGCAGGCTCAGCGGCAGGATCTCGAAGTCATCGACCCGCTGGCTGCCCGTGGCCCACACCGGACGCACGCCCATCAGCGCCATGGCCTGGGCGATGTCATCGCCGCCGGTACGCATGGTGGCGGTGCCCCACACCGACAGGCCGAGCTGACGCAGGTGATCGCCGTGGTCCTGCAAGTGCCGTTCAAGGATCAGGTTCGCCGATTGGAAACCGATGCGCCACGCCGTGGTGGTGGGCAGGTTGCGCACGTCCACCGAGAAGAAGTTGCGCCCGGTGGGCAACACATCGAGGCGCCCGCGGCTCGGCGCGCCGCTGGGGCCGGCCGGCACGAAGCGCCCGTTCAAGGCATCGAGCAGGCCGCGCATTTCCGCCGGGCCGCAAGCGTCCAGGCGCGGGGCCACGACGGATCGCAGGTTTTCAATGATGCTGCCCGCCACCTCCCAACCCGGCGCGTCGAGTTGCTCCACCGCACCGTCCAGCGCCTGCTCGATCAACTGCACAGCGAACAGCTCCAGGCGCTCGCGGGTATCGCCGGTGGTGCGCCAGGGCTCGGCGCTGACCTGACGCAACGCCTCGGGACACTCGCCAGTCCAGGGCTCGGCCAAGGCACAATCCAGTGGATCGAAACCCAGCCCGAACGCCTTGGCCAGCGCCCGCAACAGGCTCGACTGCGCGCCTTTGCCGTCGCCCCGGGGAATGCGCAGCAACGCCAGCAAGGTGTCGATGCGCAGCCGTCCGCTGGGCGACTCACCAAAAATGTGCAAGCCATCGCGGATCTGCGACTCCTTCAAGTCGCACAGGTAAGTGTCCAGGCGTGGCAGCCAGATCGCCGCGTCGGTGTCGCTGTCGAGGGATGCGTCGAGTTGCAGTTCGCGGTCGATGTGGGTCTCGCGCACCAGATTGAGGATGTCCCGTTGCAGCTCCCGGGCACGGCGCGGATCGAGCAATTGCGCCTCGTAGTACTCGTCAGCCAGCAGCTCGAGGTTACGCAGTGGCCCATAGGTTTCGGCCCGGGTCAGCGGCGGCATCAAGTGGTCGATGATTACCGCCTGGGTACGACGCTTGGCCTGGGCGCCCTCACCCGGGTCGTTGACGATGAACGGATAGATATTCGGCAGCGGCCCCAGCAGCACGTCCGGCCAGCAGTTTTCCGACAGCCCGACGCCCTTGCCCGGCAGCCATTCGAGGTTGCCGTGCTTGCCGACGTGAATCACCCCGTGGACGCCGTAGGTGTGGCGCAACCAGAAATAAAACGCCAGGTAACCGTGGGGCGGTACCAGGTCCGGGTCATGGTACACCGCGCTCGGATCGACCTGATAACCCCGCGCCGGCTGGATACCGACGAAGGTCAGGCCCAGCCGAAGACCGGCGACCATCAGACGGCCGTCGCGGAACATCGGGTCCTGCTCGGGCGAGCCCCAGCGCGCCAGCACCGCTTGGCGATTGCCTTCGGGCAATGCGTCGAACAAGGCCTGGTACTCGGCGAGGGCCAGGCTCTGGTGACAGGGACGCAGGTCGAGGCTGTCCAGGTCATTACTGACCCCGCCGAGCAATTGCTGGATCAACGCGGTGCCGCTCGCCGGCAGTTCGGACGGCAACGGATAGCCCTCGGCCTGCAGGGCCCGCAGGATATTCAAGGCCGACGCCGGGGTGTCCAGGCCGACGCCATTGCCGATGCGACCGTCGCGGGTCGGGTAGTTGGCGAGGATCAGCGCCACACGCTTCTGGGCATTGGGCAAACGCGCCAGGGTGGTCCAGCGTCGGGCCAGTTCGGCGACAAAATCCATGCGCTCGGGCGCGGCCCGGTAGCAGACCACATCGCTCTGGCTGCGCTCGCTGCGCCAGGCCAGGTCCTTGAAACTGATGGGGCGGCTGATGATCCGTCCGTCCAGTTCCGGCAAGGCAATGTGCATCGCCAGGTCTCGCGGTCCCAAGCCCTGCTCGCTGGCCCGCCAGCCGGGTTCGTTGTCCTGGGCGCAGATCGCCTGGATCACCGGGATGTTGCGGCGAAACGGTCGCAAATGCGGAGCTTCGGGGCTGGATTGAGCGAAGCCGGTGGTGTTGAGGATCACCCCCGCCTGCACCTCGTCCAGCCAGTCCTCTACAAGTGCGAGGCAACCAGGCTCCTTGAGGCTTGCCACGGCAATCGGCAGCGGATTGAGCCCCGCCGCTTGCAGGCGCTGGCAGAACACGTCGATGAACGCGGTGTTCGCCGCTTGCAGGTGGGAGCGATAAAACAGCACCGCCGCCACCGGTTGCCCGGCGCTCCAGTCGGCTTGCCAGTCGTCGAGGTTGGCGCTGGTTTTCGCCGGGTGATAGATGGCCGTGCGTGGCAAGGCCTGCGGCTCGGCCCACGGATAATCGCGGCCGAACCATTGGCTGCCTAGGTTGTAAAACAGGTCGAGGGCATTGCCCAGCCCGCCCTGGCGCAAGAACTGCCAGAGCCGGTCGCGGTCCTCAACGGCCACGTTGCTCAGGTCACTGAGTTCCGGGTCTGGACGATCATCCCCCGGCACCAGGATCAGCTTCACCCCGCGCCCCGCCAGTTCCATCAGGCGCTCGATGCCGTAGCGCCAATAGCCGATGCCGCCATGCAGCGACAACAGGATGACCTTGGCGTGTTGCAGCACGTCTTCGACATACAGATCCACCGAGGCGTGGTTCTGCACCTGCATCGGGTTGGCGAGGCGAAACTGCGGGTAGTCACCCGGCAACTGCTTCGCCGCTTCGGCCAGCAGCGCCAGGCTGGAGTCGCCGCTGCACAGGATCACCAGTTCGGCGGGGGTTTGCCCCAGGTCGGCAATGTTGTCATCCGACACGAAACCGCCGGGCTGGGTCCTGAGCAGGTGCATGGCTTAGGCCCCGAGGGCGGCGCGCAACTGCGCTTCGAGCAGCGCGGCGTCAAGCGCCTGGCCGATCAGCACCAGGCGGGTGACCCGCGCTTCCTCAGCGCCCCACTGGCGGTCGAAATGCTTGTCGAAACGCGTCCCGACGCCCTGGATCAACAGGCGCATCGGCTTGTTCGGAATCGCCGCGAAACCCTTGACTCGCAATACTCCGTGCTGGACCACCAGTTGCGTCAGCGCGTCGAGCAACAGGCTTTCGTCAGCCTGGGGCAGTTCGATGGAAATGGAATCGAAGGCGTCATGATCGTGGTCATCATCGTCGCCATCGTGGTGATGGTCGTGATGGCTGTGGCGGCCGTCGATGTGTTCTTCGGAACCAGCGCCCAGGCCGATCAATACGTCCAGCGGCAGGCGACCGCTGCTGGCTTCGATGACCTTGACCGCCGGTGGCAGCTCTTCGGCGACTTCCAGGCGAACTTTGGCCAGGTCCTCAGGGCTGATCAGGTCAGCCTTGTTGAGGATCACCAGGTCGGCGCTCGCCAGTTGGTCGGCGAACAGTTCGTGCAGCGGCGATTCGTGGTCCAGGTTCGGGTCGAGTTTGCGCTGGGCATCGACCTGGTCGGGGAACGCGGCAAAGGTACCCGCGGCCACGGCCGGGCTGTCGACCACGGTGATTACCGCATCGACGGTGCAGGCGCTGCGGATTTCCGGCCATTGGAAGGCCTGGACCAGCGGCTTGGGCAGGGCCAGGCCGGAGGTTTCGATGAGGATGTGATCGAGGTCGCCACGCCGGGCCACCAGTTCGCGCATCACCGGGAAGAACTCTTCCTGCACCGTGCAGCACAGGCAGCCGTTGGCCAGTTCATAGACGCGGCCGTTGGCTTCTTCTTCGGTGCAACCGATGGAGCACTGCTTGAGGATTTCGCCGTCGATGCCCAGCTCGCCGAATTCGTTGACGATCACGGCGATGCGCCGGCCCTGGGCGTTGTCGAGCATGTGCCGCAGCAAGGTGGTTTTACCCGAGCCGAGGAAACCGGTGACGATGGTGACGGGGAGTTTGGCCAGTGTTTTCATCGGATGCCCTTTGGCAAGGTGGCGGGCAAACGGGACGACAACCGCTGGCACAGGCGTGCGCGGAAGATTTCGCCACCGGATCACCCCGCCCGGTTGTAGTGAGAATCTGTCTCGAGGCAGGTCTCCTGGCTGACGGCGGGCCAATCTTTCGACTGGCAATTGCTGCGCCTTCCCGTGCGCCCGTTTTAAAGGGCATGCACAGTGGCCTTGCAGAAACAGCACCGTTCACAGTTGCGGGGGCAGCCGCGGCTTGGACCGCGTTCCCTTCTTAGCTCCGGCATGTGCCGAAGAACCTCGAAGGCGCAAGGCTACGCAGGGTGTGGGGGCGGGTCAATCGCCAGAGTGTTCTGCGGTGTATGTCCGGGCCTCATCGCGAGCAGGCTCGCTCCCACAGTTGATCTTTGTTGAACATGAGTTTTGTGATCCGCGAGATTCATTGTGGGAGCGAGCTTGCTCGCGATGGGCGCAACTCGGTGCCAGCCTGAGAACCCACGCCAATTGACGCCCCGCCCCCGCCCATGCTCTCCTGTACGCCTAGTTACGGGTGCCCTTCACAGGGTGAAACGGGAAACCGGTGAATCGTGTGCTTTACTCCAAAGCCACGTCAGTCCGGTGCTGCCCCCGCAACGGTAAGCGAGCGAAGCGTCTGAACCACTGTGTCCCCGGACATGGGAAGGTGACGCTTGCAGGCCAGGCGCAAGCCCCGCCCCTCGCGAGCCCGGAGACCGGCCCTTGACTCATGCATCAACAAACCCGCGGTGGGCGGGCGCTGTTCGAACCTTGGCGGGCTTTCGCCCGGGGTTTCATCGCGCTCGAATGCCCACTGAACAAGAACAGAGGGAAGCGCCATGTCGACCATCAGCAGCACCGCCCGCACCGCCAGCAGCACCACCACCCTGAGCCAACGCCTGAGCGCCGCGATCCTTGCTTCCATCCTCGGCGCGGGGCTGGTCTATTTCGCCGGTTTCTCCCACATCGAAGCGGTGCACAACGCTGCTCACGATACCCGTCACAGCGCCGCATTCCCGTGCCATTGAGAACTGACGACATGATCAAGCGTATCGCGCAGACCGCTGGTTTCAGCGGCTTGCTGGCCGCCTTGCTGCTGACCCTGCTGCAAAGTTTCTGGGTATCGCCGCTGATTCTCCAGGCGGAAACCTTCGAGAAGGCCCCGGCGACCGAGGTCCATGAACACGCCGACGGGGCGGCTCATACCCATGATGCCGAGGCCTGGGAGCCGGAAGACGGCTGGCAGCGCGTGCTGTCCACCACGGGCGGCAACCTGGTGGTCGCCGTGGGGTTTGCCCTGATGCTGGCGGGCCTGTACACCTTGCGCGCACCGACTCGCACGTCCCAGGGCCTGCTCTGGGGCCTGGCCGGTTATGCCACTTTCGTCTTGGCGCCGACGCTTGGCCTGCCCCCGGAATTGCCTGGCACCGCAGCGGCCGACCTGGCCCAACGACAGATGTGGTGGATCGGCACCGCGGCGTCCACGGCGGTGGGCATTGCCTTGATCGCCTTCGGCCAGCATTGGCTGCTCAAGGTGCTGGGCGTGGCAACATTGCTGGTGCCCCACGTCATCGGCGCGCCGCAGCCCGAAGTCCACTCGATGCTGGCGCCCGAAGCGCTGGAGAGCCAGTTCAAGATTGCCTCGCAGTTGACCAACGTCGCGTTCTGGCTGGCGCTGGGCCTGATCAGCGCCTGGCTGTTTCGCCGTGACGGCCAAGCCCACCACGACGCATGAGCGCCGAGCCGATCCTGGTGATCGGCCTGGGCTGCCAGCGTGGTTGCCCGGCCAGCACGCTGCGGGCCCTGCTCGACCAGACGCTGCTGGCCCACGGCATCGAACTTCATCGGGTACGGGCCCTGGCCAGTATCGACCTCAAGCGTGACGAGCCCGGGCTGCTGGAGCTGGCCGGGCAACTGGCGCTGCCGCTGACCTGCTTCAGTGTCGAACAGTTGGCCAGCTACGAGCAGCGGCTCAGTCACCGTTCCGAGATCGCCTTCGAGCGAACCGGTTGCTACGGCATCGCCGAAAGCGCCGCCCTCGCCTTGGCCGACCAGTTGGGCAGATCGCCCGCGACGCTACTGATTACTCGCCAAAAAGGCCCCAAGAGCACGTTGGCATTGGCGGTCGTGGCGTAAATCCCGATAATCGGCGCCCAGGATCATGAGCGATCTTCATCTGGGCAACGCTCACCCACCTTCCACAGGAGCCGGTCATGACCGTTTACTTCATCGGCGCCGGCCCCGGCGACCCGGACCTCATCACGGTCAAAGGCCAGCGACTGATCCGCCAGTGCGCGGTGATCATCTACGCCGGCTCGCTGGTGCCAACCGCCGTCCTTGAAGGCCATTGTGCCGAACAGGTGATCAACAGCGCCGAGCTGCATCTGGAACAGATCATCGAATTGATCAAGAGCACCCATCTCAAGGGCCAGGACGTGGCCCGGGTGCATTCCGGCGACCCGAGCCTGTACGGCGCCATCGGCGAGCAGATTCGTTGCCTGCGGGAATTGGCCATCCCTTTCGAAATCATCCCGGGGGTGACAGCGACCTCAGCCTGCGCCGCCCTGCTGGGCGCCGAACTGACCTTGCCGGACATTTCCCAAAGCCTGATCCTCACCCGCTACGCCGACAAAAGCCCGATGCCCGCTGGGGAAGAACTGGGCAGCCTGGCGCAGCACGGGGCGACCATGGCGATTCACCTGGGGGTCAATCATCTGGAAAAAATCGTCGACGAACTGCGGCCCCACTATGGCGCCGATTGCCCGATTGCCGTGATCCACCGGGCGACCTGGCCGGATCAGGATTGGGTGATGGGGACGCTGGACGATATCGCAGCAAAGGTACACGCCAAGGGCTTTCGCCGCACGGCGCTGATTCTGGTGGGACGTGTGCTGGGCAACGATGTGTTCAGCGAGTCTTCGCTGTACCGCGCCGGGCATGCGCATCTCTACAGGCCCTGACTCGCCAGAGAATCCACCGGGATCCCCCTGCGGGAGCGAACCTGTGGGAGCAAGGCTTGCCCGCGAAGGCGTCGCCTCGGTCTATCCGCTACACCAAGGTGTTTGCATCGCGGGCAAGCCTTGCTCCCACAAGCTCGCTCCCACAGGTTACGAGCTGATCGCAAGATGGTATCGCCACAATCAGTAGTAGGCGTTTTCTTTCTGCGTGTGGTCGGTCACGTCGCGTACGCCCTTGAGCTCCGGAATGCGCTCGAGCAAGGTCCGCTCGATGCCTTCCTTCAAGGTGACGTCAGCCTGGCCGCAGCCCTGGCAGCCGCCGCCGAACTGGAGTACGGCGATGCCGTCTTCCACCACGTCGATCAGCGAAACCTGGCCGCCGTGGCTGGCCAGTCCCGGGTTGATTTCGGTTTGCAGGTAGTAATTGATGCGCTCGTTGACCGGGCTGTCGGCATTGACCATCGGCACCTTGGCGTTTGGCGCCTTGATGGTCAGTTGGCCGCCCATGCGGTCAGTGGCGTAGTCGACCACCGCATCGTCCAGGAAGGCTTCGCTGAACGAGTCGATGTACGCGGTGAAGCTCTTGAGCCCCAGCGCGGTGTCTTCGGGTTTTTCTTCCCCCGGCTTGCAGTAGGCAATGCACGTCTCAGCGTACTGGGTGCCGGGCTGGGTGATGAAGATGCGGATCCCGATCCCAGGCGTGTTCTGCTTGGACAGCAGGTCGGCCAGGTAATCGTGGGCGGCATCGGTAATGGTAATGGCGGTCATGGAAACTCCTCGCAGGCTTGCCGGCAGTTTACGCCAATCATCGCGCCGGACAAAGTCCTAGTATTTTTGTCAGGAAAGAGCCCGGCGGCACGGAGTTTGCCACCGGTGCTGTCGATCAGAGGTTCTGGTAGCGATTCATGTCCAGCACACCGTTTTCCACGGGCTCCGTCTCCTGGATGTACTGGCTCAGGTCATGGAAGTAGTGCCAGAACTGCGGGTGACTGCGGCGAATGCCCCAGCGCTCGACAATCCGCTCGAACGCCGATGCATCCTGGGCGCCTTGCATGGCCTCGACGAACGCCGGCACTTGCTCGGCCGGAATGTTGAACATGAAGTTCGGATAGCTGCTGAGCACACCCGGGTAGACCGTCAGCGTGTCCAGCCCCGGCTGGTAGCGCGCCTCCTCGCCCAGCAGGAACGCCACGTTGCTGTGGGCTCGGTTGCGCAGCAGGCTGTAGACCTCACGATGACCGCTGGCGGTTTCGACGCGCAGCAGGGTCGCTTCCGGCAGTTGGTCGATCACCTTGAGCCCCGCCGCCGGGCGTGACACCAGCCGACTGAGGGCCTGTTCGGCGTTTTGCAGCGCCGGGTCGATGTTCGGGCGCGAGCAGTAGGCCCCGTCGCAGCGGTTGATCGGATCGGGGCGCGCATTCAGCTCGCCGTAACGGGCCAGCAATTGCAGGGCGAAATCGCCCTTGGGGTCGCGTTCGTCGAGCTTGAGGGCGGTCGGCTTGTCATCGTCGATGGTCTCGTAATCGAGCCACATCTTGAATTTGCCGCCGGCCTGGTACCAGTCGTCAAGGTAGCCTTCCCGGGAGTCGGCCGGCATCAGGCGCAGGAAGTTCTGCTCCGCACCGTTGCGGATCAGATCGAAATACAGCCGGGTCTGGGCCTGGTGGGACACGTTGCCGAATACATCGAAGTTCACCGCCAATTGGTAATAGGTGCGTTCCAGCAATGGGAAGTCGAACAGCCACATCGTCTGCGGCACTTCGCCGATCAGGCCCTTGTTGACCGAGGCGCTGTCGAAGTGCCGGAAAATGCTCAGCAACGCATTGTCGTTCCCGGCCCACAGCGTCGACCAACTCGGCGCCGGAGCGTCGGCATAGACGTCGCGGCGCAAGGCTTCGTATTCGTTGCGCTTGTCCCGGTAGTCGAGCCACAGGCTGACGACGCTGCCCACATCGTCGTTCTGCCCCGGCATCGCCAGCAGCGGCGTGGCCTGGCCGCGGTAGTTCGGATCGGTGATGTACAGGTCGTGTTCGGGCGCTTGGAACAACGCCCAGAAATTGTCGCGGATCACGTCCGTGGCAATCTGGCCCCGGCACACCGGCCCGCGAATGAAGGTGCGCACGAAATACTCGGCGTTATCGAGCATGAACTGGTAGCGAGCCTGGGCCGGGATAGCTTCGAAGGTGGAGAACGGATTGGCCCGGCGCTCCGGACCGTAGCCCGGCAACGCGGAAACCTGCCATTTGCCGCTGTAGAACAGGCTCTTGATGCGCGCCATCTTCGCCGCGCTCAAGCCGTAGGTGATGTGGGTCTTGTGTACGATCACCCCTTGCACCGGCCAGAGCCGGTAATAGACGCTGGTGCCGGGGTCATCATTCGGACGACGGGTATTGATCAGGTCGATCGGCTGGCCGGTGGGCGTGCGCGAACGGACCCACTGGAAGAAATGCCCCGGCTCACCGTCCTTGAAATAGATGTGCGCCAGGAACCAATGCTCGAACAACCAGCGGCCCACCAGGCTTTCCCGGGCGCCAGGGGCATTGAGCAGGTTTTCCCATTGCACCACCTGCAAGGCTTCGGCGGCACTCGGGGCCAGGGCCTGCTGATCGATGGGGGCGCCTGCGGCCAGCCAGCGTTGCAGGGTCTGGTATTGCTGGTCGGTCAGGCCGGTGACGGCCAGGGGCATGCCTTCCTTGGGATGGGCACCGGCGTATTCGTTGAATTGATCGGGCATCGCGCAACTGTTTTCACGATTGAGGCCCAGCACGATCTCTTCGGGCAGTTTGGCGTTGGGCTGCAACGGCGTGCGGTGGCCCAACTCCAGCATGCGCGCCATCAGGGCAGCCTGGCTGCCTTGTGCATCGAGCACCGAATAGAAGCCCTTGCGCTGCCAGGCGCGCTGGCCGGAGGCGTCATAGAACAAACGGGTCGGATCGGCCGCCTGGCGCCGCTCGCCGTCGTACACCGACAGCTTGCTCGCCCCCCGTGCCGCGCCTTCGCCGCTGCCCAGGTTCAACTGGCAGGCGGAATCGTAGCAGGCATGACAGGCCACGCATTTTTCCGTGAAGATCGGCTGGATGTCGCGGGTGTAGGAGATCGCGGGAGCGAGACTCCCGGCCGCTGCGGTAAAACACAACAGCAGCAACAGACTGCCGAATAAGACGCGGTACGGCATGTCTCGGGTCCCTAAGAGATAGTCCGGCGATTCTACCGGGCCAGCATCGCCTTGCAAACATGAGCGATATTCATGCAAAAGCCCCTCATGATCAAATCCTGCACAGGTTTGCTATCATCCCGGCCTTCGTAATGGTCTTTTTTTCCAGGTAGTCCTATGTCTGATCGCAGCGCTCGCCTTTATCTTCTCCAGCAAGCCCTCAAGGAACGCATCCTGATCCTCGACGGCGGCATGGGCACGATGATCCAGAGCTACAAGCTGGAAGAACAGGACTACCGCGGCAAGCGCTTCGCCGACTGGCCGAGCGACGTCAAGGGCAACAACGATTTGCTGGTGCTCAGCCGCCCCGACGTGATCGGTGCCATTGAAAAAGCCTACCTGGATGCCGGCGCCGACATCCTGGAGACCAACACCTTCAACGCCACCCAGGTGTCCCAGGCCGACTACGGCATGCAGGGCCTGGCCTACGAGCTGAACCTGGAAGGCGCGCGCCTGGCCCGTAAAGTGGCCGACGCCAAGACCCTGGAAACCCCGGACAAGCCGCGCTTCGTCGCCGGCGTGCTCGGCCCGACCAGCCGCACCTGCTCGCTGTCACCGGATGTGAACAACCCCGGCTACCGCAACGTGACCTTCGACGAACTGGTGGAAAACTACACCGAGGCCACCAAGGGCCTGATCGAAGGCGGTGCCGACCTGATCCTGATCGAAACCATTTTCGATACGCTGAACGCCAAGGCGGCGATCTTTGCCGTGCAAGGTGTCTACGAAGAACTGGGCGTCGAACTGCCGATCATGATCTCCGGCACCATCACCGACGCCTCCGGCCGTACCCTCTCGGGCCAGACCACCGAAGCCTTCTGGAACTCCGTGGCCCACGCCAAGCCGATCTCCGTGGGCCTGAATTGCGCCCTCGGCGCCAGCGAACTGCGTCCGTACCTGGAGGAGCTGTCGAACAAGGCCAGCACCCACGTATCGGCCCACCCCAACGCCGGCCTGCCCAACGAATTCGGTGAATACGACGAACTGCCAGCCGAAACGGCCAAGGTCATCGAAGAGTTCGCCCAGAGCGGCTTCCTGAACATTGTCGGTGGCTGCTGCGGCACCACCCCGACGCACATCGAAGCGATCGCCAAGGCCGTGGCCGGCTATGCGCCGCGGCCAATCCCGGAGATCCCGCGGGCCTGCCGCCTGTCGGGCCTGGAACCGTTCACCATCGATCGCAGTTCGCTGTTCGTCAACGTCGGCGAGCGGACCAACATCACCGGTTCCGCCAAGTTCGCCCGGCTGATCCGCGAGGACAACTACACCGAGGCCCTGGAAGTGGCCCTGCAACAGGTCGAGGCCGGCGCCCAGGTGATCGACATCAACATGGACGAGGGCATGCTCGATTCGAAGAAGGCCATGGTGACCTTCCTCAATCTGATTGCCGGCGAACCGGACATCTCCCGCGTGCCGATCATGATCGACTCCTCCAAGTGGGAAGTGATCGAAGCCGGCCTCAAATGCATCCAGGGCAAGGGCATCGTCAACTCCATCAGCATGAAGGAAGGCGTCGAGCAGTTCATCCATCACGCCAAGCTGTGCAAGCGCTACGGTGCCGCCGTGGTGGTGATGGCCTTCGACGAAGCCGGCCAGGCCGACACCGAGGCGCGCAAGAAGGAAATCTGCAAGCGCTCCTACGACATCCTGGTCAATGAAGTCGGCTTCCCACCGGAAGACATCATTTTCGACCCGAACATCTTCGCCGTCGCCACCGGTATCGAAGAGCACAACAACTATGCCGTGGATTTCATCAACGCCTGCGCCTACATCCGTGACGAACTGCCCTACGCACTGACCTCGGGCGGGGTCTCCAACGTGTCCTTCTCGTTCCGCGGCAACAACCCGGTGCGCGAGGCAATCCACTCGGTGTTCCTGCTCTATGCGATCCGCGCGGGCCTGACCATGGGCATCGTCAACGCCGGCCAACTGGAGATCTACGACCAGATCCCGGCGGAGCTGCGCGACGCCGTGGAAGACGTGATCCTCAACCGCACCCCCGAAGGCACCGACGCCCTGCTGGCCATCGCCGACAAGTACAAGGGCGACGGCAGCGTCAAGGAAGCGGAAACCGAGGAATGGCGCGGCTGGGAAGTGAACAAGCGCCTGGAACATGCGCTGGTCAAGGGCATCACCACCCACATCGTTGAAGACACCGAGGAATCGCGACTGTCTTTCGCCCGCCCGATCGAGGTCATCGAAGGCCCGCTGATGGCCGGCATGAACATCGTCGGCGACCTGTTTGGAGCCGGCAAAATGTTCCTGCCCCAGGTGGTCAAGTCCGCCCGCGTGATGAAGCAGGCCGTAGCCCACCTGATCCCGTTCATCGAGGCGGAAAAAGGCGACAAGCCGGAGGCCAAGGGCAAGATCCTGATGGCCACGGTCAAGGGCGACGTGCATGACATCGGCAAGAACATCGTCGGCGTGGTGCTCGGTTGCAACGGCTATGACATCGTCGACCTGGGCGTGATGGTACCGGCGGAGAAAATCCTGCAGGTGGCCAAGGAGCAGAAGTGCGACATCATCGGCCTCTCTGGCCTGATCACCCCGTCCCTGGATGAAATGGTGCATGTGGCGCGCGAGATGCAGCGCCAGGGCTTCCACCTGCCGCTGATGATTGGCGGGGCCACCACCTCCAAGGCCCACACGGCGGTGAAGATCGAGCCCAAGTACAGCAACGACGCGGTGATCTACGTCACCGACGCCTCCCGCGCCGTAGGCGTGGCGACCCAGTTGCTGTCCAAGGAGCTCAAGCCGGCTTTCGTCGAGAAAACCCGCCTGGACTACATCGACGTACGCGAGCGTACTTCCAACCGCAGCGCCCGCACCGAACGCCTGAGCTACCCCGCCGCCGTGGCCAAGAAGCCACAGTTCGACTGGAGCAGCTACCAGCCGGTCAAGCCGACCTTCACGGGCGCCAAAGTACTGGACAACATCGACCTGAACGTCCTGGCCGAATACATCGACTGGACACCATTCTTCATTTCCTGGGACCTGGCCGGCAAATACCCGCGCATCCTCACCGACGAAGTGGTCGGCGAAGCCGCCACCGCGCTGTACGCCGATGCCCGGGCGATGTTGCGCAAGCTGATCGACGAGAAACTCATCAGCGCCCGCGCCGTGTTCGGTTTCTGGCCGGCCAACCAGGTGCACGACGATGACCTGGAAGTCTACGGCGACGATGGCAAGCCACTGGCCCGCCTGCATCACCTGCGCCAACAGATCATCAAGACCGACGGCAAGCCGAACTTCTCCCTGGCCGACTTCGTCGCGCCGAAGGACAGCGGGGTGACCGACTACGTCGGCGGTTTCATTACCACCGCTGGCATCGGTGCCGAAGAAGTCGCCAAGGCCTACCAGGAAGCCGGCGACGACTACAACTCGATCATGGTCAAGGCCCTGGCCGACCGACTGGCCGAAGCTTGTGCCGAATGGCTGCACCAGCAGGTGCGCAAAGACTATTGGGGCTATGCCCAGGACGAGAGCCTGGACAACGACGCCCTGATCAAGGAGCAGTACACCGGCATCCGCCCTGCCCCTGGCTACCCGGCCTGCCCGGACCACACCGAGAAGGCCACCCTGTTCCGCCTGCTCGATCCCGAGGCCAGCGAACTGAAGGCCGGGCGCAGCGGTGTGTTCCTCACCGAACACTACGCCATGTTCCCGGCAGCAGCGGTCAGCGGCTGGTATTTCGCCCACCCCCAGGCGCAATACTTCGCCGTGGGCAAGATCGACAAGGACCAGGTCCAGAGCTACACCGCCCGCAAGGGCCAGGACCTGAGCGTGACGGAGCGCTGGCTGTCGCCAAACCTGGGTTACGACAACTGAGTGCGCAGCAATTGGCTATGCTCTCTACATACGACCTTGTGTATGGAGAGCATCATGGACGAACCAACCGAAAATAAGCCGCCCACCCTCTGGCAAATGCTCCACAGCGTGGGAGCGGCGGCCTTCGGCGTGCAAAGCGGAAAAAACCGCGCCCGCGACTTCACCCATGGCAAGCCGAGCCACTTCATCATCCTCGGCATCCTGTTTACGGTGATTTTCGGGTTGACGTTGTATGGGATCGTCAATCTGGTGTTGTACTTTGCGGACGTATAGAACGTCTGCACAGTATGGAAACAGCTCTCTTGCGAACCGAAACAGCCATATCGCCCATCTCGATCTGAGCCGCTCTAGCGCCGCCCCAGTGCATCGAGCGAAAAGGCATAACGCTCGCCATCCGGGTGGGACACCAGGCTGAAGCGCTTGAAGTCCAGGCGATAGTCCTTGGCCGGATTCATGTTCAACCACGCGCGGGCACGGGCCGGATCGAGCGATTGCATCAGGTCGATCTGCTGGTTGTAGCCGCCATGACGCGCGAGGTCGACGCCCCGGGCGTGATCATGGAGCAGCACCATGGCCCACCCTCCCAAGCTGAAATGCCCGGTGAACAGCACGCTCAAGCGCCCGTCGATGCGGGCCTGGAGCGCCGCCCTGGAGCTGTTCATGGCGCTGAACAACACATCCTTGCCCGGTTGGCGACCCGCTTCCTCGAACGCCTGCATGGCGCCCAGGGCCATTTCATCATTGGCCGACCAGACCAGCGCGGTCTGCGGATAGCGCTTGATCAACTGGCTTGCCTGCTCATGAGCCCGTTCGCGATTCCACTCGCCATAGACCAACTGGCGCAGATGCACTTGCGGGTGCTCGGCCAGCGCCCGGAGCAGGCCTTTCTCGCGCAGTTGCGCCGAAGGGGTGAGTTTCTTCCCGGAAAAAGCCAGCAGATCGAGCGTCTGCCCAGGTGCCAGCGGTCCGTATTGTCGCAACAGTTCCTTGAGCATCAGGTAACCGCTGCGCTCATCATTGGGCACCAGGCTGCCGAGCAACTCGGGAGGTGGGGCACCATTCTCTGTCAGCAGGCGAGTCTGATCGCTGGTCAACGTGTTGTTCACCAGGAACAGCTTGACCCCACTGCCCTGCGCCAATTGCAGGATCCGCGGGGCGACATACTGCTCGTTGACCAACACCAGATAGTCCGGACGGTCCTTCGCCGTGACGGCCTCCCGCGCCTGGCGAATCATCCGCTGGGGATCGCGCTCGGCATACTCCACGCGCAGCCGCAAGCCCAGTTTGCTTGCCGCCGCTTGCATGAATTCGGTGTAGCTGACCCAGAAGGGCTCGGTGGAGTACCCCGGGTTAAGGAACACGACTGAAGGAGCAGCCGAACTGCCAGGCAACGCCTCGGACGAAGAAGAAACCACATGGGCGGCCTGGGCCTGGGCCCAGAATGACAGGCATAACAGCCCCAGTAGCCTACAGATAAACTTCGACATCCCGCCCGCCCCAAATAATACGCCACCCAGTATAACGACCCGGGTGGCGAACGGGCACATGAACACGAGACCTTCATGTGGCCTGCAACGGCTCGAACTTATTGATGACTGACCCAGAACACTGCGGTGCCCACCACCAGGATAATCAGGAACAAAATGGCCCAGGCATCAACAGTACTGTCGCTTTTCCTTGCTTTGGTCGGATTGCTCATTGCATCGCCTCTTGTCGGTTTTGTAGGTGATTGCATAGGGACTCGACCACAGTTAAGACGATGATTGCCCGTACGACAAATGTGGGTTAGGCAATAATCAATCTCATTAGTCGATTTGGTTCTTTACATATACTCAAACATCACTTTTGCGCATAACTCAAAACAGGTATCTTGCACCGGCTCCTCTAGGAGTGCGCGGCCGTGCGCGCAGAATTGCCGAGGCAGAACCCGATTCCAGCGAGCCAACATGCAGCTGTTTCTGATCGGCCCAAGCCTGAGACCGAGACTTATATGTACGTATATGACGAGTACGATCAGCGGATCATCGAGGACCGCGTCAAGCAGTTCCGTGATCAGACCCGACGCTATCTGGCAGGCGAGCTGAGCGAAGAAGAATTCCGCCCTCTGCGCTTGCAGAATGGCTTGTATATCCAGCGCTTCGCCCCGATGCTGCGCGTGGCTGTGCCTTATGGCCAACTGACCTCGCGCCAGGTGCGCAAGCTGGCGAAAATTGCCCGCGACTACGACAAGGGCTACGCCCACATCAGTACCCGGCAGAACGTCCAGTACAACTGGCCAGCCCTGGAAGATGTGCCCGAGATCCTCGCCGAACTGGCCACCGTGCAGATGCACGCGATCCAGACCAGCGGCAACTGCCTGCGCAACGTCACCACCGACCAGTTCGCTGGTGTCGCAGCCGACGAGTTGATCGACCCGCGCCCGTGGTGCGAGATTGTCCGCCAGTGGACGACTTTCCACCCGGAATTCGCCTATCTGCCGCGCAAGTTCAAGATCGCCATCAACGGCTCGACCTCGGACCGTGCGGCCATCGAAGTCCACGACATCGGCCTGGAAACGGTCTACAACGCGGCCGGCGAGCTGGGCTTCCGTGTACTGGTCGGCGGTGGCCTGGGGCGTACGCCGGTGGTCGGCGCGTTCATCAACGAGTTCCTGCCGTGGCAGGACCTGCTGAGCTACCTCGACGCCATCCTGCGGGTATACAACCGCTACGGCCGTCGCGACAACAAATACAAGGCGCGGATCAAGATCCTGGTCAAGGCCCTGACGCCTGAAGTGTTCGCCGAGAAGGTCGAAGCCGAGATGGCTCACCTGCGTGGCGGCCAGACCACCCTGACCGAAGCCGAAGTGCATCGCGTCGCCAAGCACTTTGTCGACCCGCAGTACAAGGCGCTGGGTAATCAGGACGCCGAACTGGCAGCCCTCGACAAGGAACACCCAGGCTTCGCCCGCTGGCGCACCCGCAACACCCTGGCCCACAAGAAGCCGGGTTATGTCGCGGTGACCCTGTCCCTGAAGCCGACCGGCGTCGCGCCAGGCGACATCACCGACAAGCAACTGGACGCCGTGGCCGACCTGGCCGAGCGCTACAGCTTCGGCCAGCTGCGCACCTCCCACGAACAGAACATCATCCTGGCGGACGTTGAACAGAGCCAGTTGTTCACCCTGTGGGGCGAGCTGCGCGAGCAAGGTTTCGCCACCCCGAACATCGGCCTGCTGACCGACATGATCTGCTGCCCGGGCGGCGATTTCTGCTCGCTGGCCAACGCCAAGTCGATCCCTATCGCCGAATCGATCCAGCGTCGTTTCGACGACCTGGACTACCTGTTCGACATCGGCGAGCTGGACCTGAACATTTCCGGCTGCATGAACGCCTGTGGTCACCACCACGTCGGCCACATCGGCATCCTGGGCGTGGACAAGAAAGGCGAAGAGTTCTACCAGGTCTCCCTGGGCGGCAGCGGTAGCCGCGACGCCAGCCTGGGCAAGATCCTCGGCCCGTCGTTTGCCCAGGACGACATGCCTGACGTGATCGAGAAGCTGATCGACGTGTACATCGAACAACGTACCGAAGACGAGCGCTTCATCGACACTTACCAACGTATTGGCATCGACCTCTTCAAGGAACGCGTCTATGCAGCGAATCATTAAGAACAACGAGGTTGTCGACGAAACCTGGCACCTGCTGCCCAAGGACGCGACCCTCGATGGCATCTCCAACTGTGACGACCTGATCGTGCCCCTGGCCCTGTGGCGCGATCATGCCCACGCCCTCAAGGCCCGCGACGGCGGCCTGGGCGTGTGGCTGGACGCCGACGAGGAAGCCGAGGAAATCGGCGAGGACGCCAACCAGTTGCAGGTCATCGCCTTGAACTTCCCGGCCTTCACCGACGGGCGCAGCTACTCCAACGCCCGCCTGCTGCGTGACCGCTATGGTTTCAAGGGTGAATTGCGGGCGATTGGCGACGTACTGCGCGACCAGTTGTTCTACATGCGCCGCTGCGGCTTCGACGCCTTTGCCTTGCGCGCCGACAAAGATCCCTACGAAGCCCTCGAAAGCCTCAAGGACTTCTCGGTGACCTACCAGGCAGCCACTGACGAGCCGCTGCCGCTGTTCCGTCGTCGCTGAGAAAGCCCTATGAAAAAGCCCTGAGCCGGGTGTACCGGTTCAGGGCTTTTTTGTTTCTGAATGATCAATGCCCAGCTCCCCCCCGAACCACTGTGGGAGCGAGCTTGCTCGCGATGGCGGTGTGTCTGGACAGAGGATGTTGGCTGTGCCGCCGCTATCGCGAGCAAGCTCGCTCCCACAGGGAATTGGCGGTTCTGCCCCCGAATTACCAGAACCGCTGCTGGGTCAGGCGGCTCCACCAACTGAGCAGCACGCGATCCACCGAGCCGCTGGCCGCCATGCCGATGCGTTCCTGCAGGCTTTTGCGTTCGGCGTAGTGCAGGTGGTACAGCTCGGCACCCTTGGCGCGTTCGGCCAGGTATTCATCGCTGGTTTTCAGCTCGTCCACCAAGCCCTTGCCCTGCGCCGCGACACCCAGCCAGACCTCACCGGTCGCCACTTCATCAATGGCCAGTTGCGGGCGGTAGTTGGACACGAAGTTCTTGAACAGCTCATGGGTGATGTCCAGGTCTTCCTGGAATTTCTCCCGGCCCTTCTCGGTATTTTCGCCGAACACCGTCAACGTGCGTTTGTATTCCCCGGCCGTCAACACTTCGAAATCGATGTCGTGTTTCTTCAGCAGCCGATTGACGTTGGGCAATTGCGCGACGACGCCGATGGAGCCCAGGATCGCGAAGGGAGCGCTGATGATCTTCTCGCCGATGCACGCCATCATGTAGCCGCCGCTGGCCGCGACCTTGTCGATGCAGACTGTCAACGGCACGCCGGCCTGACGGATCCGCGCCAGTTGCGACGAGGCCAAGCCGTAGCTGTGGACCATGCCGCCGCCACTTTCCAGGCGCAGCACCACTTCATCCTTCGGCGTCGCCAGGGTCAGCAGCGCAGTGATTTCATGACGCAGGCTCTCGGTGGCCGAGGCCTTGATGTCACCGTCGAAATCCAGCACGAACACCCGGGGCTTGGCCGCCGGCTTGTCCTTGTTTTTCTTCCCGGCCTTTTCAGCCTTGCCTTCGGCCTTGCGCAGGGCCTTGAGCTGATCCTTGTCCAGCAGCGTCTGTTCCAGGCGCTCACGCAGCCCCTTGTAGAAATCGTTGAGTTTGCTCACCTGCAACTGGCCGGTCGACTTACGTCGCCCCTTGCTGCGCAGCGCCGCAAAACTGGCCAGCACCACCAGGATGGCGATCACCAACGTCACGGTCTTGGCCAGGAAACCGGCGTACTCGATGAAAAACTCCACAGCAACTCCTTAAATGCAATGCGCCACTGAACGCAGGCGCGTAACGGTCCCAGCATACCCATGCGCCTGCGTCGCGACCAGTCATGAAACCGCTGGTTACCTTAACGCGAGCGAGGCAGGACAAGGCTGCAACGGGCATTTCAAACAAGCGTATGTTTTTTCATTGACAGCTCACCGCCATCCCCATAACCTCGCCAAACCTTCAACGTACCGGGATGACGCGGACGTGGGCAGTATCTATCTGATTCGACATGGCCAGGCCTCCTTTGGTGCGGACGACTACGATGTCCTTTCACCCAATGGCGTGCGCCAGGCGCAAGTGCTCGGCGGTCACCTGGCGGAGCTCGGTGTCGTATTCGATCGCTGCCTCTCGGGTGACCTGCGTCGCCAACAGGATACCGCCATCGGTGCGCTGGGCCAGATGTCCGCCGCCGGGTTGCCGGTTCCCGAGCTGGAAATCGACGCCGCGTTCAACGAGTTCGATGCCGACGCGGTCATTCGCGCCCTGCTGCCGGACATGCTTCCCCAAGAGCCCGAGGCGCTGCATATCCTGCGCAACGCTGCGCAGAACCGCGCCGAATTCCAGCGCATCTTCGCACTGATCGTCGAACGCTGGCTCAGCGGCCAGTATGACCCGCCGGGCCTGGAAAGCTGGCTGGGTTTTGTCGAGCGGGTCCAGGCGGGCCTGCACCGCATCCTGGAGCAAGCCGACAACACCCATAAAATCGCCGTGTTCACCTCCGGCGGCACCATCACCGCCCTGCTCCACCTGATCACCCGGATACCGGCCCGACAGGCCTTCGAATTGAACTGGCAAATCGTCAACACCTCGCTCAACCACCTGAAATTCAGGGGCCGCGAGGTGGCCCTGGCTTCCTTCAACAGCCATGCCCACCTGCAACTGCTGAAGGCCCCGGACCTCATCACCTTTCGCTGAGTCCGGATTACTGTAGACCCTTGCTGTACCACCCAAATAAGGATCGAAACCATGACCTCCGTAGCCGACGCCGTACAAGCCATGAAAGCCAAGTTCAACCCAGCCGCCGCTGCCGGCCTGGACCTGGTATTCGGTTTCCGCATCGACGATACCAAGAACTTCTCGCTGGTCGTCAAGGACAGCACCTGCGAACTGCAGGAAGGTGAAAACCCGGACGCCCAGGTGACCCTGGTGATGGACGGCGAAACCCTGCAAGGCATCGTCGACGGCAGCACCGACGGCATGCAAGCGTTCATGGGCGGCAAGCTGCGCGCCGAAGGCGACATGATGCTGGCCATGAAACTGTCCGAGCTGTTCCCAGGCTGAGACTGCGCTCGCGTTCTTCGCGGGCCTTTGATTGCAGACGAATCCCGCCCCCGTGGCGGGATTCGTGTTTTTGCCCTCCCCTGATCCCGCGTTGCACTCACAACCTTGATCCCTGTCAGTTGTCGCTCTTCCCCCAGCCGCTAACGTAGCGCTTCCATCAAGCCAGGGACGGCTCATCGGGAGCCGGCGCCTGCTCATCTCACGGAAGAGACTCATGCCCACACTGAAGATCATTTTGCTGTCGAGTGCCTTCAACGGCCTGACCCAACGCGCCTGGCTGGATCTGCGCGAGGCCGGCTATCACCCCAGCGTCGTGCTGTTCACCGATCCGGCCTCGGTCTGCCGGCAAATCGAAGAAAGCGGCGCCCACCTGGTGATCTGCCCGTTCCTCAAGGACCGCGTACCCGAGCAGTTATGGCGCAACCCTCGGCGCCCGGTGGTGATCATTCATCCCGGAATTGTCGGCGACCGCGGCGCCAGCGCCCTGGACTGGGCGATCACTCGGCAGCCCGAACGCTGGGGTGTCACGGCGTTGCAGGCGGTAGAGGAAATGGACGCCGGGCCAGTCTGGGCCACTTGCGAATTCGACCTGCCCCAAGGCCTGCGCAAATCCGAGCTGTATAACGGCCCGGTCAGCGATGCGGCCATTCGTTGCATCCGCGAGGTCGTGGAAAAATACCTCGACGGTTTCATCCCGGTGCCACTGGACTATGACCGTCATGACGTGGTCGGACGCCTGCAACCGAACATGACCCAGGCCCATCGCACCTTCAGCTGGCACGACAGCACCGGCTTCATCAAACGCTGCATCGATGCCGCCGACGGTCAACCCGGAGTGCTGGCAAGCCTGGCCGGCGAGCAGTTTTACCTGTACGACGCCCATCCGGACGTTCGTCACGGCCTGCCCGGCGAACTGCTGGCCGTGCGTGACGATGCGGTGCTGGTGGCGACAGGGGATGCAAGCCTGTGGATCGGCGCCCTGCGCCGCAAGCCGCAGCCCGGCGAACAGACCTTCAAGCGTCCGGCGCGCCACGTATTGTCGAACCGGCTCGAAGGCGTCCCGATGCTCGACGGTTCCCTGGCTCGCCAGCCGTTCAGCGATGAGCCTTACCAGCCCATTCGCTATCGGGAATGCGGCCATGTGGGAGAGCTGACGTTCGAGCTCTATAACGGGGCGATGAGCACTGAGCAATGCCAACGGCTGGTGGCGGCATTGCGCTGGGCCAAGTCCCGGGACACCCAGGTGCTGTTGATCCGCGGCGGGCGCGGCAGCTTTTCCAACGGTGTGCACCTGAACGTTATCCAGGCCGCCGCCGAACCCGGCCTGGAGGCCTGGGCCAACATCCAGGCCATCGATGACGTTTGCCTTGAGTTGTTCAGCGCACGGCAACTGGTGGTCAGCGGCCTGACGGGTAACGCCGGGGCCGGCGGTGTGATGTTGGCTCTGGCGGCCGATATCGTGCTGGCGCGCCGTGACATCGTGCTCAACCCGCACTACGCGACCATGGGCCTGTACGGCTCCGAATACTGGACCTACAGCCTGCCCCGCGCGGTCGGCCCGGACATGGCCTGGAAACTCACCCAGGACTGCCTGCCGATCAGCGCCCTCCAGGCGTTGCGCTACGGCATGGTCCAGGAGATCGGACCACGCTGCCCCGACGAGTTCGGCCTGTGGCTGCTGCAGCGAGCCAACAGTGCGCTGCTCGATCCGAACTATGAAAGCATCCGGGTTCGCAAGGCCGAGCGGAGCCTGTCAGCGATCCAGGCGTGCCGCGATGGCGAACTCGCGCAGATGCGACATGACATGGTGGACAATCGCCACGGCTTCGCCGACAAGTGCCGTGGGTTCGTCTTCAAGCACAAGGCGTGCCGCACACCAGAACGCCTGGTCGCCCCTTGGGCGCGAACAGCACAGGCCCAAGCCGTCCAATAATGCCCGGTATCGGCGAGGCGCGGCAGCTCTTACAATGCCCGCTTCCCCCGTATCGGCCTGAACATGGACATCGACCTCGCCCGCACCTTCCTGGAAATCGTCCGCCACGGCAGCCTCGCTGCTGCGGCCGAAAAGCTGCACGTGACCCAGACGGCGATCACCGCCCGGGTGCAGAAGCTCGAAAGCCAGCTCGGCTGCGCGCTGTTCGTGCGCAACCGTGCCGGCGCGCGCTTGACCAGCGACGGCGAGGCGTTTGTGGTCTACGCCAACCAGCTCGTGCAGACCTGGGAAGCAGCCCGCCGGGACCTGCCACTGCCCGAGGGTTATCGCAACGTCTTGCACCTGGGAGGCGAGGTCAGCCTGTGCAATCCCTTGATGCTCGCCTGGGCCGGCGAACTGCGCCAGAAAATTCCCGGCCATGCCCTGCGCATGGACATCCGCGACGGCGAGAAACTGCTGCAACAGCTGGAGCTGGGGCTGCTGGACGCGGCGGTGGTGTATCAACCCGAATACTGGCCGCGCCTGCAGGTAGAACAGCTGCTGGAAGAAAAACTCATCCTGGTACGCCTGGCCGCCCGTCCCGAACCCTACGTGTACATCGACTGGAGTGCTGACTTCCGCCGCCAACACGACACCGCGCTACCGGACAAGGCCAAGGCCGCCGTGACCTTCAACCTCGGTCCCCTGGCCTTGCAGTACATCCTGGAAAACGGCGGCAGCGGTTACTTCCGCACCCGGGTCGTGCAGAGCTACCTGGACAGCGGCATCCTGGAACGGGTGCCCAAGGCACCGGAATTCAACTACCCCACTTACCTGGTCTACTCCCGCGATCGGGATTCAGCAGCGTTGCAGCAGGCATTCGAGGTGTTGCGAGAGATCGTCAAGACCGGCAGCGACTGGTCGCAGCGCTGGGATCCATTGACCTGAGTTTATGAGAGTGAGGGCCTCGCCCAAAAAGCCCTTCGCAACACGAAGGGCCTTCACAGGTTCGGTCCCGAGGCTAGCGCTGCATCTGAGCCACGATCTCGTCCTTGACCAGCAATCGCTTCTTCTTGAGCGTCTCCAAAGCATCGTCGGACAGCGCGCCGGAGGACGGTTTCTCGGCTTCGACCACCTCGGCATCAAGTTGGGAGTATTTTTGAATTAACGAGTCGAGCCTTGGATTCTCGCTGCGTTTTTGCTGGATGTGGTCTTTTGTGCATTTGAGATCCTGGCACAAATCGTGGGACACCGGCATGGAGCACCTCCTTCGATGGGTCGGTGGCAGGCGCCCTTGCGGCACCCGTCGATTATCAGGATGGCCTCCTCGACAGGGTTCTGTCGACCGCCAATCCGACCAGCGGTGACCGTTCGTCGTACCGGATCGCTTGGCGATCAAACCTTTGCCTGTACCCCACCCTCCATTGCTCAGAGACGACAAGAGTCGCTCGTTCAACTTGTGTGGAGACTTACCTATGGACAGATTTACCCTGCGTCAACTCGGCCTGGCAGTTGCCCTGAGTACCAGCATGGGCATGGCATGGGCCGCGACTTCCAACGACTTTGTCGACAACGCGGCGGCCGGCGGCATTGCAGAAATCGAGACCAGCAAACTGGCCTTGGAAAAAAGCCAATCGGCGGACATCAAGGCGTTCGCCAACAAGATGATCACCGACCACACCAAGGCCAACGAAGAGCTGAAAGCCCTGGCGCAAAAACATGACATCGAAGTACCCGACGACACCACGCTGATGAAAAAAGCCAAGGCGAAGATTCTCGACGTGCGCGATGAGTCTTTTGATGCGGCCTACGCCAACAACCAGGTCAAGGCCCACGAAGAAACCATCGCCCTGTTCAAGAAAGAAGCCGATACCGTTACCGACGACAAGAAGGCTGGCAATACCGAACTCAAGGCGTTCGCCCAGAAGATGCTGCCGGATCTGCAACATCACCTGGATGCCGCCAAGAAACTTCAGGCTGCGCATCCAAGCAAGTAGAGCGAGACACTGCTCACTCAAGGAAAAACGGCGCCTCCCTTGGAAGGGAAGCGCCGTTTTCTCGAAGCGCCCCCTGTGGGAGCGAGCTTGCTCGCGATAGCGGTGTTTCAGTCACAGGGATGGCGAATTTGCCACAGTCATCGCGAGCAAGCTCGCTCCCACAATGGCTCGGTGTCGCACATCCTTCAGGGGCTAGCCACCATCGGTGTCGATATCAGCGTCAGTATCCTCGCCAGATTTCGGCCGATCCGGTTCAGACTTGAAGCCGGGACTGAAGGTGTTGTCATTGTCCTGATGATGATGCTTCTGATCGACCTCAGTGGCGCCGCTTTGGGCCTGGTCCGTTCCGGCAGGGCTGACTGGCTGGGCGCTCGCAGGCTTGTCCGGGACTTGGGGGTCGATGGCCGGATCGTTACGGGGGGACGGTGTCTGCGCCTGGCCTTGTTGCTGGGTGGTTGCGGGATCGTCGTTCATGGGCACCTCGTTCATGGCAGGGCCGGATGGATGACCGGTCTTGAACATTCGAAGGTGACGCGACGGCTTCGGTTCCATTTGTTTGCAGCGCCGCGATCAGCCGCCCAGCACACTCCTCACCATCCGGGTCAGCGCGTCCGGGCCGTAGGGTTTGCTCAATAAATGGGTATCGGGGCTCAGTTGATGGTTCCGGGAGATGATGTCCCGGGTGTGTCCCGAGGTGAACAGCACCGGAACCGGCGGGTTCTGCACCTTGGCCCAGGCGGCCAGGTCGGAACTCTTGATCAAGCCGGGCATGACCACGTCGGTGAAGATCAAGTCGACCGAGATGCCTTCCAGCAGCAGCTTCATCGCCTCATCACCGTTGACGGCCGTGAGGGTCCGATAACCAGACTGTTCCAACAGTTCCACCGACGCGCTGCGCACCTCTTCGTTGTCCTCCACCACCAGGATCGTCTCTTGCCTGCCGCACTGAAGCACGTCGTGTTGCTCGGTTTCCCCCGCTTCGGGCGCAAGGCTTCGAGGGAAATACATCCGTACCCGCGTGCCCTCGCCCAGGTCGCTGGAGATCTCGATATGGCCGCCACTTTGCTTGACGAACCCGAACACCATGCTCAGTCCAAGCCCGGTGCCCTGGCCATCGGTCTTGGTGGTGAAAAACGGTTCGAACACCTGCTTCAGGATGTCGGGCGGCATGCCGGCACCGCGGTCGATCACCGACAGCCGGACGTAGTCGCCGGCCGGGATCCCCTTGCCGGCACAGAACGCTTCATCGAGTCCGATGTTCTCACCGATCAGGCGGATGGTGCCCTCGCCGCCCATGGCATCGCGAGCATTGATCGCCAGGTTCAACAGGGCGTTTTCCAGTTGATTGCGATCGACGTGGATGCACCAGGGCTCCTGGGGCAGGCTCACTTCAATCTGGATGGTTTCGCCCAAGGCCCGCTGCAGCAGTTCACCCATGCCATCGTAGATGCGTCGTGGGTTGTAGACCGCCGGTGACAATGGCTGGCGCCGGGCAAAAGCCAGCAACTGCGATGACAACTTGGCCCCCCGTTCCACGGCTTCGATGGAGGCACTGACCCGCCGTTGCACGTTGGCGTTGTCCCGCTCGTGGCGGGCCAGCAAGTGCAGATTGCCGGCAATCACTTGCAGCAGGTTGTTGAAGTCATGGGCCACGCCGCCAGTGAGACCGCCAATGGCCTCGAGCTTTTGCGACTGACGCAACTGCTCTTCTGCCGCCAGCCGCGCCTGCACCTCATCGGCGACCCGCTGTTCCAGGTCGCGGGTGAATTTGAGCAGCGAAGCTTCGGCTGTCTTGCGTTCATTGATGTCAATCAGCACACCTGGAAAACGCAGGGGCTTGCCCGTGGCATCGAATTCGCAGCGACCGCTGGCCAGCACCCACAGGTAATCACCGCCCACGCGGCGCACTCGATATTCAGCGCTGTAGGGGATGCCCGTGCGCAAGGTCAGTTCGACCCGCTGGTTGACCTCTTCGAGGTCATCGGCGTGGATGCGCTGGCGGGCAATTTCGATGGGCAGTGCGTCCAGCGAACAGTCTGGCGGGTAGTTGAAGGTACGGGCGAAACGCTCATCGCCCGACAGGGTGTCGGCCTGGATATCCCAGACGAACGACCCCAGCAATGGTCCGGCCGAGAGGGCCAACTGGATGCGCTCATTGACGGCCCGGTAACTGCGTTCGGCCTCTTGCCGGGCGCGCTCGGTCAACACGAGCTCGGTGGTCTCCACCACAATCGCCAGCACGCCCGCCGGGGACTGGTCGTCATCGGGCACCGGGCTGTAATAGAGGTCCATCCACACATCTTCAGGCTTGCCATCGCGCAGCAGGACCAACTCTTTGCTGCGGTAGGACAAGGTGCCGCCGGCCAGGCAGACGTCCAGCACATGCCGATTGAATTCGGCGACCTCCGGCCAACCCAACTCCACCGCGCACCCCAGCAGGTAGGGATGACGGCCACCGGCGAACTCGGCATAGGCATCGTTGTAGATCATGAAGCCCTGGCGGCCCCACAACATCACCATCGGCAAGGGCGAAGCCAGCAACAACTGAACGGCACTGCGCAGGCTGGCGGACCAGTGCTCGATGGCGCCCAACTCGGTCCGGCTCCAATCGAACGCCCGGATACGCCCGGCCATTTCACCGCCCCATCCAGGGCACCCGTGATTTTGGGATAGAAACTGCATGGTCGATTCTGAACCTCAAAATGCCTGCAGGGAGTCGGCATTACACAAATCCCTTGCGATCAGTGCTTCGAGCGCTGGGTTGGCGTTTGGTTTCATGGGAGGATCCTGTTTGCGGATTCAGCGGAAATCACGGCTATGCACCTGGATACCCGCCAACAACTCGGTCAGGTCGCTCAGGCGCCCGGCGATCAAGTGGCGGACCTCGCCGACGCTTTCCCAGCGCCCGTCGACCCTGAGCAATTGCGAGCCCACCAAGGTCTTGCGCTGGCGTTCGGCCAAGTCGCGCCAGACCACCACGTTGAGGTTGCCGAATTCATCTTCCAGGGTGACGAAGGTTACACCGCTGGCCGTGCCCGGGCGTTGGCGGCCGGTGACCAACCCGGCGACGCTGACATTGCGCCCATGCTCCACATCCTGCAACTCCCGTGAACTGCGGCAGCGGCGGGCGCGCAGTTCGGGACGCAGCAGGGCCAGTGGATGAGGGCCCAGTGTCGTGCCGAGCGTGGTGTAATCGGCAAACAGGTTTTCCCCCAGCGTGGGTTTTGGCAGGGCCACGGGTGGTTCCTCCTGACTGGGCAAACCGGCGAACAAGCCCAGTTGCTTCTGCACCCCGGCCACTTCCCAGCGGGCACGATGGCGATCACCGGCCAAACCCTGCAAGGCACCGGCGTCGGCCAGTTGCGCCTGGGCCCGGGCATCGAGCTGCGCGCGCTCGCCCAAGTCGGCCACGTCGCTGAAGGGCCGATGCCGGCGGGCCGCTTCGATACGGCGGGCATCCTCTTCGCGAAAGCCCTTGACCATGCGCAGCCCCATGCGAATCGCCGGTTGTCGGCCTTCCATGGGCTCGAGGCTGCAATCCCAATCGCTGGCACGCACGTCCACCGGGCGGATCGACAGTTGATGCCGGCGGGCATCCTGGAGGATCTGGTCCGGGCTGTAGAACCCCATGGGCCAACTGTTGATCAGGGCACAAGCGAACGCGGCCGGTTCGTGGCATTTGAGCCAACTGCTGGCGTAGGTCAGCAAGGCGAAACTGGCGGCATGGGATTCGGGAAAACCGTAATTGCCGAAGCCTTTGATCTGTTCGAAGATTTGCGCGGCGAATTCAGCGGTGTAGCCGTTTTTCTTCATCCCCTGCGCCAGGCGTTCCCGATGAGGCTCCAACCCACCGTGACGTTTCCAGGCAGCCATGGAGCGACGCAATTGGTCTGCTTCACCCGGGGTGTAATCGGCCGCAACGATGGCGATCTGCATGACCTGCTCCTGGAACAAGGGAACACCCAGGGTGCGGTTGAGCACTTGCTTCAACGCTTCAGAGGGATAAGTCACCGCCTCTTCTTTGTTTCTGCGCCGCAGGTACGGATGCACCATCCCACCCTGGATCGGCCCGGGCCGTACAATCGCCACTTCGATGACCAAATCGTAGAACGTCTTGGGCCTCAGCCGGGGCAACATCGACATCTGCGCCCGGGACTCGATCTGGAACACACCGATAGTATCGGCGCGGCTGATCATTTCGTAGGTCGCCCGATCATTCTGGGGCAGCGACGCCAGGGCGTAGCGCTGGCCCCGGTAGTGCTCGATCAAATCGAAACAGCGACGAATCGCACTGAGCATGCCCAGGGCCAGGATGTCCACCTTGAGCAGCCCGACCGCATCCAGGTCGTCCTTGTCCCACTGGATGATGGTGCGTTCGGCCATGGCGGCGTTTTCCACCGGCACCAGGGTGTCCAGGGGCTGCTCGGAAATCACGAAGCCGCCAGGGTGCTGGGACAAATGCCGAGGGAAACCGATCAATTGCCGGGTCAGGCTCAGGACCCGGCGCAACACCGGGCTGTCCGGGTCGAAGCCGCCTTCACGCAGGCGCTCCACTGGCGGCGCCTCGTCGCTCCAGCGGCCACAGCAATCGGCCAGGGCGTTGACCTGGTCCGGCGGCAGCCCCAGGGCCTTGGCCACATCGCGCACCGCGCCGGCGCCGTGGTAACTGCTGACCACCGCCGTCAATGCCGCACGATGACGACCGTAGCGCTGGAACACGTACTGCAGCACTTCCTCGCGACGGTCGTGTTCAAAATCGACGTCGATATCCGGCGGCTCGTTGCGCTCCCGGGACAGGAAGCGTTCAAACAACAGGCTGGTAAGGCTGGGGTCGATTTCGGTGATACCCAGGGCGTAGCACACTGCCGAGTTGGCCGCCGAACCACGCCCCTGGCAAAGGATATGGCGGCTGCGGGCGAAGCTGACGATGTCCTGTACGGTGAGGAAATAACTGTCATAGCCCAGCTCGGCGATCAGGCTCAGCTCCTTGTCGATCTGTGCCCGCACTTTGTCTGTCGCGCCATCCTTCCACCGCTCGCGCATGCCGCGCTCAGTCAGTTCCCGCAGCCAGGACGCCGGGTCATGCCCCTCGGGCACCAGCTCGCGGGGGTATTGGTAACGCAGTTGGCCAAGATCGAAGGTGCAGCGCCGGGCGATGTTCAGGGTTTCGTCGAGCAAGGCCCGCGGGTAGAGATCGGCCAGATCCTTGCGGCTGCGCAGGTGGCGCTCGCCGTTGGGGTGCAGGCGCTGGCCAGCCTCGGCCACCGTGACGTGGTGGCGGATGGCGGTCATGGTGTCCTGCAGGGCACGACGGCCGCGCACGTGCATGTGCACATCGCCACTGGCCACAACTGGAAGATCCAAGCGCTCGGCCAGCGCCAACGAGTCTGCCAACCGACGGCGGTCGTCCTGTCCACAATGCAACTGGACCGTCAGCCACAGGCGCCCGGCAAAGATCGACTGGAGCCAACGGCCATGTTCCTCGGCGTCTTTGCCCTCGGCTATCCACAACGCCAGCAGCCCCGACAAGGGCTGGTCGAAGTCCTCTCGCACAATGCGATAGTGTCCCTTCTCGCTGCGACGTCGGGCGCGGGTGATCAGCCGGCACAAGGCTTGATAGCCCTCCAGGTTTTCCACCAGCAACACCAGCTTCGGGCCGTTCTCGACCTGGATTTCGCTGCCGACGATCAGTTGCAGTTCCAGTTCCTTGGCCGCCTGCCAGGCCCGGACGATTCCAGCCAGTGTGCATTCATCGGTGATCGCCAGGGCCTGGTAGCCCTCTTGCCTGGCCCGACGACACAGCTCCAGGGCACTGGAGGCGCCGCGTTGGAAGCTGAAGTTCGACAGGCAATGCAGCTCTGCATACTCGACGCTCATGCGAACCAGCCCTGCAGCCACAACGGCCCGCCCTCGCCCACCGTTCGATAGGCCCAGCCACGTTGTCCGCTGCGGGTTTCGATCAGGTAGTAGTCACGGCGTACGTCGGCGCCGTCCCACCAACCGGTCTCGATGCGTTCCGGGCCCATGAGGATTCGCGCCTGGCTGTCCTGCAGCAGCTGGGCTTCATTCAGCAGCCAGCCGGGACGCTGCACGCCAGCGCGCACCGGACAGGCCTGGGGCCGGGGTTGCGGTGTCATTTGCCAGGCGCATTCAGGTCGATGGTCATCGCGAAACCCCAGGCCCTGCACCGCGTCATCCCCCAGCCGCGCCCGCAGGCGTTCGCGCAGTTGCTCCCAGGGCAAGGACTGTTGCGGGCGCTCGTCGAACAGCTCCAGGCGCTGGGGCACGAAACTCGGCAGGTCCTCGGCACACAAGCGAAAACCCCGCACTGGGGCCGCGACCTGCACCTGTTCCAAGCGACCGCGGGCCAGTTCGAAGAGCATCGCAGGGTCCCGTTCGGCGCTGAGCAAGCCGACCTTGATCAGCGTGTCCGGCAAACCGGCGTGCTCCAGGTGCAGGTCGAAGCGCTGCACGCCGCTGTCGCGACCGCACAGGAAGGCCGACAAGTCACCGGTCAGCCGGCGCAACGGAAACAGCAGCGCCTGATGGGACTGAACGTCGTAGTTGAGTTCGATGCGCACATCGAAACGGTCTGGCGGCAGGTAGAACGACAGCGCCAGGGTGCGACTGCCCGTCAGCGCGTCGAGGTGCTTGAGCACCTGGGCCTCGAAGCGCCGAGCCAGGGTCTGCCGGGGCAAGGCCTGGACCTGGCTCAGACGGCGCAGGCCCATGCGCGACAGCGCCGTGGCGACCTCGGGTTCCAGGCCGATCCGCTCCACGGGCATGTCTCCCAGGCATTGTTGCAAGGTCTCGGCGTCGGGCACCACCAGGGCGTCATAGGCATTGGCCAACACCCGCGCCGCCACCGGATTGGGCGCGGCGACGATGCGATGACGAAAACCCAGCTCGGTCAGCTCGGTCCGCAAGCGCGCCTCGAACACCGGCCAGGGGCCAAACAGGCCCAGGCTCGACTCGATCTCGAACAGCAGCGTACGCGGGTAATGCACGCTGACCTGGGAGCTGAAACGGTAGGCCCAGGCCGCCAGGAACTGTTGCCAGTGTTCGATTTGCGCCGCGTCGTATTCGGCGGTGGCAAAGCCTTTGCTCAAGGCCTGGGCGGCGGTCATGGTCTGGCCGGGACGCAAGCCCAGAGCCCGTGCCGGCGCATTCACCGCTTGCAGCACCCGACGCTGTGCCGGACCGGTCAGCAATGCCAGGGGCTGGTCGGGATCGGGGCGCTGACGCAGCGCGGCGTCCAGCGCCAATTGCGGGAAGAGAATACAGACCCAGCGCATCGCAACCTCAATGCCCGGTTTGTGGGGCGAGCGTGGCAAAGGCAATCGGCGCCGAACGAGCCACCCCGCCGCGGCATTTGAGCACGCGCAACTGCGCCGGCCGGGTATCGATGGCGATGCGCAGCGCCGCCGGCGACGGGTTGATGGCCTCCTGGATCGAGCGCCAGGCGAATGCCAGGGTCTGGCCGGTTTCCGCCGCCACTTGCAAACGGCGCAAGGCCCGGTCGTCCGCCTGGCGGGGCCAGCACAGGACCGCGCCACAACTGCCCGAACGCAAGCACTGTTCGGTGGCCCACAGGGCATCGCGCTCATCGGCGCGGATCACCGACAACTGTTGCAGGTCGACGCCAGCGTTCTGCCAGGCCTGGGGATAGGGCACGAACGGTGGCGCCACCAGCACGATCCGCTCCCCCGCCGCCGACAGCCGCGCCAGGGTCGGCCACACCAGTTGCAACTCACCCACGCCCGGCGCGGCGATAAGCAGTTCCGTCAACGCCGCCTCCGGCCAGCCACCACTGGGCAACGCCGCATCCAGCGCCGCATGGCCGGTGGGTTGCGGGCTGGCGGCTGGCGGCGCAGGCCGACCCTTCCAGACCTGGCCGCCGTTGAACAGCGTGTCCAGCGCAACGACGGCGCCCATCAGCCTTGCCTCACCAAGCCACAGAACACCCCTTCTATCGCCAGGTCCTGATCGGCCTCGACGATGATCGGCTGGTAGGCCGGGTTGCGCGGCAACAAACGAACCCGCTCGCCAATGCGCTCGAAGCGCTTGATGGTGACTTCACCGTCCAGACGCGCCACGACAATCTGGCCGTTGGCGGCCTGCGGTGTGCGCTGCACGCCCACCAGGTCACCGTCGAGAATGCCGTCCTCGATCATCGAATCGCCCTGGACCCGCAGCAGGTAATCCGGCGCCTTGGTAAAAATCGCCGGGTCCAGCATCAGGCGGCTGTGGACCTCGGCATCGGCACCAATCGGCAGCCCGGCGGCCACTCGCCCCAGCACCGGCACGTCCAGCAACTCGGGTCGTGGTGGCTGGTTCAGCAAGCGAATGCCCCGGGCCTGGTGCGGATTGACCTCGATGAAACCGGCTTCGGTCAGCGCCAGCACATGCTTGCGCGCCACACTGCGGGAGGCAAAACCAAACGCCTCGCTGATTTCAGCGAGGCTGGGAGGCTGGCCCTGATCGGCGATGCGTTCGCGGATGAAAGTCAGGATGGCGGTACGGCGGGGAGTGAGAGTCGTCATGGAGTACATTTGTACTCTTTAAGGATTTTTCTGACAAGCGCCGCCAGTCAGTTCACAGCGGGAGCAATCTCTGGCCACAGGTATCAACACTTTTCCTCAAGTGAACAGCATTACCTTGTGGGAGCGAGCCTGCTCGCGAAGGCATCAGGCCATTCGACATCCATGGAGGCTGACCCACCGCCATCGCGAGCAAGCTTTGCTCCCACAGTTGGATCGAGGTACGGCTGCAGAACCAGGCCGACTGTCAGGTCGCTTCCCACACGGCTTGAGAAATACTGTTTGGACATATCCTTAGAGCCGGGCGTCGGCGCTCTCGTTGCGAAATGCGCTCGGGCTCATGCCTGTCCAGCGTCGGAACGCCCGGCGAAAACTGCGCACATCGCTATAGCCGACTTCTTCAGTGATGCGCTCGATGGACAGTCCAGGGTTGGCCAACAGGTTCAGGGTCCGGCCACGGCGCACTTGTTCGAGCAATGCCTCGAAGGTCAGGTTGTGTTCGGTCAGGCGCCGACGCAGAGTGCGGCTGCTCATGTTGAGATCGCTGGCGATTTTCTCGATATGGCTGCCCCGGGTCAGGTCCCGGGCAATCGCCCGTTCCACGGTCTGGATCAGATCGATTTTCTGGTGTACCTCGGTGGCCTCCTGCTCCAGCAAGGCCAATGCCTGGCGCAGGGCCAACGGGTGGTGATTGGGCAAACGCATATCCAGCCAGCGCACGTCGATCAGCATGCGATTGTGTCGGCAACCGAAGTGCACATCCGGTCCCAAAATCCGCTGGTATTGCTGGGCATAGGACGGCGCGGCGTGCATGAACTCCACGGCCTGGGGCTTGAAGTCGGGCCCCGCCAGCGCCCGGCCATAGACCATCAGGCTGGCGAAGAACTCTTCCACGGCAAACACCTGGATCTCGGCGAAAGGCAGGCGGCAGATCGCCTCGACCATGATCCGGTCAGTGGCTTCTTCGACGCTGGCCACGGCGATGCCGCCGCTAGTGTGCTGGTAACGGACGCCCAGGGCGAAGGCATCGCGCAGGGTTTCGCACAGCGATAAGACGTGGCCCAACAGGCCGAGGGTGCCAAGCACGTTGCGGTCGCCCACCCACAACCCCAGCCCCTGGTCGGGTAACAGCTTGAGCGCCCGTTGAATCATGACCACGGCCTGGCGGTAGGAAATGCGCTGGGCGGGATCTTGCAGATCATCGAGGCCGAACCCCAGGCCGCGACACAGGCTGGCGGCATCGAAGCCTTTGTCCGCCACCACTTCGGCCAGGGTCTGCAGCAGGAATGGCGATACCAGCGCCAATTCATAGGTCGGGTCGATGACTTTCATCTGCATGGGGCGGGTTCCGGAGCACGTTAGGTGGCGTTTTTGTAACCGGTTGTTTCACAAAGTTAGCATGCCCCAGCGGATCGAGGGGCACAAAAATCTGGCCGCCCAAGTCCCCTGTATGGCCGCCAATACCCTGCCCTGTTGGCGGCGAACGGCTTATTTGTATGGCTCGGACTTTCGGTGCATCACCAACAATAATAATGAGCCCCCACATGAACCCGATCCGCACGACACTCGCCTTGCAATTGACCCTCGGCCTGGCCTGCGCCAGTGCCTTGCCGGCCCTGGCTACCGAAGCCGGGGTCGACAACATCGGCCCCGGTACAGATGGCTTCTTCATGCTGCCGCTGGAGGTCGACAGCCTTCCGGACAACATGGTTGCGTTCAACGTCTACTACAACCACTACAAGGCCCGGAAGCTCAACATCAGTTCGTTGGGCGGCGAAGTGCCGAATGTCGAAATCGAATCCACGGCGGTGATCCCGCGCATCGATTACTTGAGCCCGTTGCGGGTGGCCGGTGGGCGCCTGGGGATCTACATCGCCCAGCCGTGGCTCAAGCAGGAAGTCTCGGTGTTCGGCCTGCATGACACCCGCGAGGGCATGGGCGACACCACGATTTCGCCCATCGTGCTCTGGGACATGGGCAAGAACCTGACCCTGGCCGCGGCGGTGGAAATCACCGTGCCGACCGGCGAATACAGCACCGATCGACTGGCCAATACCAGCAACAATTTCTACACCTACAAGCCGCTGTTTTCCTTCACCTGGCTGCCCACGGAAAACACCGAGGTGTCGATGAAAACCACCTACAGCTTCAACCGCAAGAACAAGGACACCGACTACCGTTCGGGGCAGATTTTCCACTTCGATTATTCCGCCAGCTACCGCCTGACCGACAACGTGATGCTGGGGCTCAACGGCTACTACCTCAAACAGACCACCGACGACAAACAGTACGGCCGCACCGTGCAATTCGCCGGGCAGGACGTCGACGATGGTGTGCGCGGCCAGGTCTTCGCCATCGGCCCGGCGCTGCACCTGACCTTCCTCAAGTACGCCAGCGCCGAAATCCGCTGGGCCAAGGAATTTGCAGTGGAGAACCGCACCGAGGGCGAAATGCTCTGGGCCAAGGTCAGTATTCCGTTTGCGTTTTGAATGGATGCAGCCATACCGCTTGTTTTGTCATAAGACCGAGTCGCCTGCTTCGCGAGCAGGCTCGCTCCCACAGGTTCTTCCTTCAGCTCAAACCCAGAATCGATGAAAGATGCCCATTGAGGAACTTGCCGCTGGGGTCCAGCGCCTGACGCACCTCGGTGAATTCCGTCCAGCGCGGGTACAGCGCCTGGAGCGCCTTGGCGTTCAGGGAATGCAATTTCCCCCAATGCGGACGACCCTGGTATTTCCAGAAGATCGGCTCGATGGCGGCAAAGAAATTGTGATGGTCCATCTGGTAATGCTGGTGCACCGAGATCGAGCAACTGTCCCGGCCTTCAAACATGCTCAAGGCAATGTCGTCGGCCTTCACGTAGCGGTATTCGATGGGAAACCAGGTGCGCAGGTCCTTGTCGCGGATCAGCGCCAGAATCTCCCGCAGGCACGCCGGGCCGTGTTCGGCCGGCACCGAGTACTCCATCTCGTTGAAGCGCACGGTGCGAGCGTTGGCATAGATGTCATGGGAGTCACCGACCCGGTCGTCGAAATCGGCCACCAGCCGCAGGCTGTTGAGCAGCGCTCGCCGGATCGCTGGAAAGTCGCTGCCGTACTTGTCGAGGTTTTCGATCAGGCTGACGAATTCGTTGCCGCCCTCCTCCTCGGGGCTGATCGGCGGCGTGGCCGGATCGGTGGTTTCGTTCAGGGCGATCGACAACGCATAGTCGGAATGGGTGACGACCTGCATTTCCCAGTGCTGGTTGTCCCGGGTATTGGTGTCCACGTCTTCGAGCAACTCCTCGGTTTTCGCCATCCATTGGTGCTCGCGCAAGCGATAGGCGGCGCGGTTCTGCAGGCGCACGCGGGTCACCAGCCCCAGCGCGCCAAGGGACACCCGAGCGGCCTTGAACACTTCAGGATGACGCTGGGCATCACAATCGAGGACCGCGCCGCTGGCCGTCACCAGTTGCAGGCCGACCACTTGGGACGCGTACGAGCCGAAGGCCTTGCCAGTGCCGTGGGTCGAGGTGGCGATGGCACCGGCCAGGGTCTGGTAATCCACGTCGGCCATGTTCGGCAGTGCCTGGCCGATGGCCTTGAGCGCCGGGCCCATGCGGGACATGGGCGTGCCGCCGCCGAACTCGGCTTGCAGGCTGGCTGCATCATGAGCCAACAGGCCGCTGAAAAAACTCAGCGACAACAAGGTGCCGTCAGTGGGCACCAGGGCACTGAAGGAATGCCCGGAACCCACCGGACGAATCCGCCCTTCGGCGCGTCTCACCACGCTCACCAGTTCATCGAGGTCCTTGGGGGCCAGGCGCGCCGCCGGCAGGCAACTCTGCGCACCGGACCAGTTGCGCCATGGAATCAGCCGCGGCGCGCGCATCAGCTCGGCCAGGGCGCCCTGGCTGCCCAGGGCCGTAAAGGCTGCGACAACACCGGCCTGTTGCAGCAACCGGCGCCGTGAGGAGTCCATCGTCATGCCGTAGTACCCGTAGTTATTATTGGAAGTGTTGGCCGGACATGAAGGCGATCAGGGCCAGGAACTGCTCTTCGGAACAGTGCATGCACAGGCCCATCGGCGGCATGCCGTTGTAGCCGTTGATCGCGTGGTCCAGCAGGGTGTCGGCGCCCTGGGCCACCCGTGGCGCCCAGGCGTTCGTATCGCCGGTCAACGGCGCCCCGGCAGCGGGGTTGGCGTGGCAGAGCTTGCAGCTGCTGTCGTAGACCTGGGCCAGCGCCGCATCGCTGGGCATGGCCGTGAACACCGTGGGCGCGGGCGGCTTGGCCTCTTCGCCGCACCCTGTGAGCAGGGTGCCGAGCAGCACGATGAAGGCTGAGTGGAACACGGTTGAAGGCGTGGTAGCCGGCATAGAGGCCCTCTCGGCGGCGCTTTTGTTGTGGGTCAACACTAAGGCACGCCACTGCATCGGCTTGAGGTCATTGGGGGCCATAAAAGGGGGCTTGGGCGGCCAGGACATATGCACCCTGGCGAGGGAGCTTGCTCAGGGCAACAGCAGCCCCTGCTCACGCTCGCACAACTGCACCACGTAATCCCACAGCACCCGCAATCGCACGGATTTGTGCAGTTCGCGACGAGTGCTGATCCAGTAACTGCGGCGGATGGTTTCGTCCGGCAGCAACGGCACCAGCGTCGGGTCGCCGCTGGCCATGTAGCAAGGCAGCACGGCGATCCCCAGGCCCGAGCGCGCGGCCTGTTGCTGAGCGATGACGCTGGTGCTGTGGAACACCACCCGAGGGTTGCGGCAGAAGCTGTTGAGGAACATCAGTTCCTGGCTGAACAGCAGGTCATCGACATACCCGATCCAGGCGTGGCGGGCCAGGTCCTCGCGGCTGCGCAGTGCTGGCGAGCGGTCCAGGTAGGCCTGGCTGGCGTACAGCGCCAGGCTGTAGTCGGTGAGTTTGCGGGTGACCAGCAGGTCGGCCGCCGGGCGTTCGAGGTGAATGCTGATTTCCGCCTCACGGTTGAGGATGCTGACAAAGCGCGGCACCGCCACCAGTTCCACTTCCAGCCCCGGATAACGCTGGAACAGCCCGTCCATGCGACTGGCGAGGAACATGATGCCCAGCCCTTCGGTCACCCCCAGGCGGATCTTGCCCAGGGGCGCACTGGATTGGGTGATGTCCTCCTGGGCCAGCAACGCCACGTTTTCCATGGCTTCGGCGTGCTTGAGCAGCGTCTCGCCGGCCGGGGTCAGTTCATAGCCCTGGGCATGCTGGACAAACAGCGCGGAGCCCAGGCTTTTTTCGATGGCCTCGATGTGCCGGGCCACGGTGGCGTGGGTGGTGTTCAGCCGCCGTGCAGCCGTCAGCAGACGTCCGCTGCGTTGCAGCTCCAGGAAATAACGCAGGTCATTCCAGTCGAACATGAAGCGATCCTTGAACGCGCCTGAAGGCATGACTGTTTATAAACGCACAGCCGCTGCGCAAAAACTAACATTCTTTTGACGAAAACTAACAACTAGGATGGATCCCACAAAAACAAGAATGAGGTCGCGAATGCAACCTGTCGTCGATGAATACGATTACGTGATCGTGGGCGCCGGCCCTGCCGGATGCCTGCTGGCCAATCGGCTGTCGGCCAATCCGCAACACCGGGTGCTGCTGCTCGAAGCCGGTGGGCGCGACAACTATCCGTGGATTCACATCCCGGTCGGCTACCTGTTCTGCATCGGCAACCCACGCACCGACTGGTGCTTCAAGACCGAAGCACAACCAGGCCTGCAAGGGCGCGCCCTGAGCTACCCTCGCGGCAAGGTCCTGGGTGGCTGCTCCTCCATCAACGGCATGATCTACATGCGCGGCCAGGCGACGGACTACGACAGCTGGGCCGCCGAGGGCAATTCCGGCTGGGCCTGGAACGATGTGCTGCCGCTGTTCCGCCAGAGTGAAAACCACTTTGCCGGCGCGTCCGAATTCCACGGCGCCGCTGGGGAATGGCGGGTCGAACGCCAGCGCTTGTCATGGCCGATTCTCGATGCCTTCCGCAGCGCCGCCGAACAGAGCGGCATCCCCAACGTCGACGACTTCAACAGCGGCGACAACGAAGGCTGCGGCTACTTCCAGGTCAACCAGAAAGCCGGGGTACGCTGGAACGCGGCCAAGGCGTTTCTCAAGCCGATTCGCCACCGCGCCAACCTCACGGTATTGACCGACGTCGAGGTCGACCGCGTGTTGCTGCGTGACGACCGCGCCCACGCCGTCAGCGCGCGCTGGCAAGGCAAGGGCATGACCTTCAAGGCCCGCAAGGAAATTGTCCTGTGCGCCGGAGCCGTTGGCTCGCCGGGCATCCTGCAACGTTCCGGGATCGGCTCGCGCAACCTGCTGCAACGCCTGGGCATCGGTGTGACCCATGAACTGCCCGGTGTCGGCGGCAACTTGCAGGACCACCTGCAACTGCGGCTGATCTACCAGTTGGAAAACGCCCGCACCCTGAACCAGATCGCCGGCACTCTGTGGGGCAAGATGGGCATGGGCCTGCGCTACCTGTACGACCGCAGCGGCCCACTGTCCATGGCCCCCAGCCAGCTCGGTGCATTCGCCCGCTCGGGCCCGGAACAGGCCTCGGCCAACCTCGAATACCACGTACAACCGTTGTCCCTGGAACGCTTCGGCGAACCGCTGCACAGCTTCCCGGCGTTCACCGCATCGGTCTGCGACCTGCGCCCGCAAAGCCGTGGCCGGGTGGACATTCGTTCGCCCGACCCGCACGAAGCACCGCTGATCCAACCCAATTACCTGAGCCATCCCGAAGACTTGCGGGTCGCCGCCGACGCCATCCGCCTGACCCGACGCATCGTCGCGGCCCCGGCCCTGAGCGCGTTCAAACCGGTGGAATACCTGCCGGGCCCCAGCCTGCAAACCGAAGAGGAGCTGCACCAGGCCGCAGCCCGGATTGGCACGACGATTTTCCACCCGGTCGGCACGTGCCGCATGGGCCAGGATCGCGACGCGGTGGTGGATGCGCAACTGCGTGTCCACGGCATCAAGGGCCTGCGCATCGCCGACGCCTCGATCATGCCGCGCATCACCTCGGGCAACACCTGCTCGCCGACCTTGATGATTGCCGAGAAGGCGGCGCAGATGATGCTTGAGGCAGACACAAGAATCACCACGCCCCAGAAGGAGCCGGCCACGGTCTGAAAAACAGCAGAGCCCCCCTGTGGGAGCGAGCTTGCTCGCGATAGCGGTCTGTCTGCCACGCATAGGTTGAATGTGCCGCCGCTATCGCGAGCAAGCTCGCTCCCACAAGGGGATGGGTCGATTCAAGGAAAGTGTGTCAAATCAGGAGACGCCACCCCGGCGTCGCAGTGGAACAACAAAAACAATCACTGTGAGGGATACCGCTATGTCCGAGCATGTTCAGTCCCTGGAAGCCACGCGCAGCGTCGGCACCAGCCAGGAAACCCAGAAAGTCATCTTCGCCTCGTCCTTGGGGACGGTGTTCGAGTGGTACGACTTTTTCCTCTATGGCGCCCTGGCGGCGGTGATCAGCAAGCAGTTCTTTGCCGGGGTCAACGACACCACCGCGTTCATTTTCGCCCTGATGGCGTTCGCCGCCGGCTTCATCGTGCGGCCATTCGGGGCACTGGTGTTCGGCCGGCTGGGGGACATGATCGGGCGCAAATACACCTTCCTGGCGACCATCATCCTCATGGGTCTGGCGACGTTCTGCGTCGGCCTGCTGCCCAACTACGCCAGCATCGGCATCGCCGCGCCGATCATCCTGGTGGTGTTGCGCATGCTCCAGGGCCTGGCCCTGGGCGGTGAGTACGGTGGCGCGGCGACCTACGTTGCCGAGCACGCGCCAATGGGCAAGCGCGGTTTTCATACCAGCTGGATTCAGTCCACCGCTACCCTCGGGCTGTTGCTGTCGCTGCTGGTGGTGCTGGGCTGTCGCTACTTCACCGGCGATCAGTTCGAAGTCTGGGGCTGGCGCATTCCGTTCCTGCTGTCGATCCTGCTGCTGGGCATCTCCACCTGGATTCGCCTGAGCCTGCATGAGTCGCCGGCCTTCCTGAAAATGAAAGAAGAAGGCAAGTGCTGCAAGGCGCCGATCCGCGAATCCTTCGGCAAATGGGAGAATCTCAAGGTGGTGCTGATCGCCCTGTTCAGCATCAACGCCGGGCAAGCGGTGACCTTCTATGCCGCGCAGTTCTACGTGCTGTTTTTCCTCACCCAGTTCCTGAAGATGGACCCGGCCCTGGCCAACAGCTTGCTGATTGTCAGCGTGGTGATCGGCGCACCGTTCTTCATCTTTTTCGGCTGGCTGTCGGACAAGGTCGGGCGCAAACCGGTGCTGATGATCGGCCTGCTGCTGGCCACCGCGCTGTACTTCCCGATCTTCAAGACCCTGGCCCACTACGCCAACCCGGCCATCGACCAGGCGAGCCGCCAGGCACCGATCACCGTGATCGCCGACCCGGCAACCTGTACCTTCCAGTTCGACCCGGTGGGCAAGGCGCGTTTCGACAGCCCTTGCGACAAGGTCAAGACCTTCCTGGTCAAGCAAGGCCTGCCCTACAGCAGCGTCGCGGCCCCGGCCGGCAGCACGGTGCAGGTCAGCGTTGGTGACGTGAAACTCGAAGGGTACGACGAAGCCGCCCTGCGCGGCGCCGTGACCCTGGCAGGCTACCCGCAACAGGCCGATACCCAGCAGATCAACCGGCCGATGATCGTGGCCTTGATCGTGGCGCTGATCATCATCTCCGCGATGTGCTACGGACCGCTGGCAGCGTTGATGGTCGAACTGTTCCCGACCCGCATTCGCTACACCTCCATGTCCCTGCCCTATCACATCGGCAACGGTTGGTTCGGCGGCTTCCTGCCCACCGTCTCGTTCGCCCTGGTGGTCTACACCGGGGATATTTTCTATGGGCTGTGGTACCCGGTGGTGATCACCGGGGTGAGCCTGGTGGTGGGCATGATCTGCCTGCGGGAAACCCGGAACGTGGACCTGGATAAAAACTGAGGACGAAACCGTGGCGAGGGCACTGGCGCCCTCGCCAGCGGATCAGAAGCGCGCCTTCACGGTCATGGTGAAGTTGCGCGGCTCACCGTAATAGTTACCGAAACCCTCGGTACCGATGGTGGTGTAGTAGCGCTTGTCGAACAGGTTGTTGCCATTGAGGGCCAACGACCAGGTGTCATCGATGCGGTAGCCGACGCGGCCATTCCACACGGCATAACCGGCCTGGGTGATCTTCTCGCCCGTCGCTGGCGATACCCGGAAGTTGTCGCTTTGGGCATTGACCCCGGCACCGACACTGAACCGTTCGAACGCTCCGCCGAGGGCATAATCGCCCCACAGGCGCAGCACATGACGCGGCACATAACTGTTGAACGAACCACCGTTGAGGCTGGTGTCTATGTCGCTGAGGGTCTTGGTCTGGGTGTAGGTGTAGCCGGCAAGCAGTTGCAGGCGCTCGATGACTTCACCGCTGATCTCGGCTTCGAAGCCCTGGGCGCGAACCTTGCCGGCGTTCTCATAGCAGTAACCGTCCGAGGACGCACAACTTGAGTTGTAGTCGGTCTGGGCCTGGTCTTTCTGCAGCGTGCGGAACAGGTTGAAAGCACTGTTCAAGCGTCCCTCGAACCACTCGCCCTTGATCCCCAACTCATAACTCTCGCCCACCAGGGGCTTGAGCGCCGCGCCGCTTTCGGAGCGATAGTTGCCCTGGGGCGTGAAGATATCCGAATAACTGGCATAGGCCGTCAGGTGCTCATTGAGGTCCAGCAGCACGGCGGCAAACGGCGTGACCTGGCCGGTCTCCGTGCTCTTGGCGTGCTCCGAACCACCCGTGAGGAACACCGAGTCGGTCTTGGAGCGGTACCAGCTCACCCGACTGCCGACGACAAAGGTCAGCGGGTCCGCCAGTTTCAGGCGAAGGGTCGAATACATGCCTTGCTGCTGGGTAACGGTCTTGACCGGGCCACCGCGCGTCGAGTTTTCGATGAAGTAACTGTCGTCCGGTTCGGGAATATGTCGATCCGGATCGAACACGTTCTGCTTCTGTGGCAGCAGTGCCACCGAGAAGAAGTCATCCTTGTCCGAACGACTGGCGTTGAAACCAACGATCAATTCATGTTGCTGCCCCAGGGCGTCGAACTTGCCGTCCAGGTAGGCGTCGAGGCCGTAATCGACCTGGTCGTAGTCGTACATGCTGCCCAGCAGGTTGGTGGTCGAGGTGCCTGGCGCCACCGAACCCGATGCAAAGGCGTATTTGATGTCCTGGGTATTTTTCGTATAGACACCGGCTACCTTCACCGCCCAGTCGTCATTGAGCTGATGCTTGAGATCGCTGAACACCGTGGTCCGTTGGCTGCGCCAAGTGTTCCACGACGGATCCAGGCAAGTGGAACGGCTGAGTTTCAGATCGCTGCCGTCGCGGTAGCGAGGAAGCCCGCCCCAGCAAGGGCTTGCATCAACGTCTTCATAGGCAACGCCCACGCCGAGCGTCGTGTCGGGCGACAGATCGAAATCCAGGGCACCGTAATAAATCTGGTCCTTGCGCCGGGCATCGTCGTAGAAATAATGCCGGCTCTGCTCGGCGATCACCGCCCTGCCCCGCACGGTGCCGGAATCATTCAACGGGCCACCGGTATCGACCTGCCCGCGGTAGTTGTCCCAAGTGCCGCCCGAGAGGCTGAGTTCGGTCTGGGCCGTGGCCTGGCCACGCTTGCGGACAAAATTGACGCCACCGGAAGTACCGCCCGCGCCTTTCATCATCCCTGCGGCACCGCGCAGGACTTCGACCCGGTCGTAATAAGCCATGTCGCTGCTGAAACTGTCGGCCTGGACATAGCTGTTGCCCATGTCCAGCGGAACGCCGTCGTATTGATACTGACCGGACATCCGGAACCCACGGGAATAGAAATACTTGCCGCCCATGGTCGAGTCGTAGACGGTGATGCCGGGGGTCTTTTCCATCACTTGATCGATGGTGTTGAGGTTCTGGTCATCGAGCATCTTGCGGGTGATCACCGTCACCGACTGCGGCGTTTCGCGCAGGGATTGCTCGCCCTTGCCGATGGTCACCGCGCCCGTCGTGTAGGAACCACTGTTCTCGGTGGTCGCCCCGAGCATCTGTGCCTCGATGCTGGTTGCTCCCAGTTCCATGACCGAACCGTTGGCAGGTAACCGGCGCAGCACGTACGTGCCGTTGGCCTGGGGCTCAGCTTGCAGGCCGCTCCCGCCAAGAACGCGAGCGAAGCCGTCAGCCACGCCGAAAGAACCTCTCAGGCCGGGCGATTGCAGATCCTCCAGTTGCCGGGCATCAAACGAAAGGGCGACACCGGCGGCGCTGGAGAAACGGGTCAGCACATCCACCAGGCTGCCGGCGCCGATATCGTAGGCCTGCACCGAACGCTGCTGCACCGAGGCGCCTGGAACCGGGTTGGCATTCACGGCCGTGGCGCCGGCGGTGGTGACAGCCAGCAAGCCGATTTTCACTGCAAACACCAGACGGCCTGGCGCGCTTACCCAAGGCATATTTCCCCTCCCCAAAACGGTCGATAAAAACTCACTGAGGAAGAGCCGAACGATGAGGCTGAAAAGTGCAGGGGCGGATATTTTTATTACACAGCGTCACCGCCGCTCGCCACCTGCGACCTGGACCCAGAATCGGCTGTAGCGCGTCACCCGCAACGAAAAGCCGCTCTCCAACGCCGCCAGGGCGAGGTCAGTGTTATCGACAGGAAACACACCGGAGACCTTCAAGTCGCCAATCGCCGGGTCCCAGCGCAGCACACCGGGGCGATAGCGCGACAGTTCATCCAGCAGCGCCGCCAGGGGACGGTCAATGGCGATGATGCTGCCCTTCTGCCAGGCACCGACCGACACATCGTTGCCCCGCAACGTGCCCAGCGACCGCTCATTGAAATCCAGGCGCTGGCCGGCTTCGACCCGCCTCCTTGACCCCATCGCCGACAGACTCACCTCGACCGCTTTCTCCAGCACCGCCACTTCGCCGCCTCGCACCTGACCACGGACGATAAACCGCGTGCCCAGCGCAAGCACCTCGACCGGCCCCGTCACCACTTTGAACGGACGCTGCAAGGGATCGACCGCCGTCGTCACAAGCACCTCACCCTGCAACAACTCCACGAGCCGCTGCCTCCCATCGAAACGAACATTGATCGAGGTATCGGTGTTGAGCAGGACCGTGCTGCCATCAGCCAGTTGGAACTCGCGACGCTCGCCCACGGCGGTGCGGTAATCGCAAAACAGGTTTTGGCTTGCCTGACTGCGCCAGCCCAGCCAGCCCAGGCCGCCAGCGGACGTCAGCAGCAAAACGCTACGCAATACCTGGCGGCGGGATCGATGGTGGGCGTCGCTCAAGGTCGGTGCGGCCAGGGCGCCCGGTACGCTTGCCATCTGCTCGGCCACTGCCGCCATGCGTTGCCAGGCTTGGCCGTGCAGCGGATCGGCAGCCAGCCAGGCGCGCCAGTCGGCCCGGTCCGCGTCGGTGGTGATACCGGAATGCAGCCGGGCGTACCACTGCGCCGCCACGCGAATGGCGTGCAACTCTTCAGGGGGCAGGTTCATGAAAGCTGCAGTTGAATCTGCATCAGGCAGCAATGCTCCATGGCCTTGGCCATGTGATTGTTGACCGTGCGTACGCTGACACCCAGGCGTTCGGCAATTTGCGGGTAAGTCAGGCCATCGAACTGCGACAGGATGAACGCCTGCCTTACCCGCGGCCCCAGCCCCAGGAGCAAGCGGTCGATCTCCATCAGGGCCTGGAGCATGATTGCCTGCTCTTCCAGCGAGGGGTGCTGCTCTTGCGGCATGGCCGCCAATACTTCGAGGTAGGATTGCTCCAGCGAGCGACGGCGAAACAGGTCGATCAACAGCCCTTTGGCGATCATCGACAGGTACGGTCGTGGCTCACGGATATCCAGCGCAGTGCGCGCCTTGATGACCCGCACAAACGTATCCTGGGCAAGGTCCGCGGCATCGAAGGTGTTGCCCAAACGCTTGCGCAGCCAGCCCTGGAGCCAACCATGATGATCACTGTACAGAACGTCGACAGCACTGCGTAGGGACAGATCGTTGGCGGACATGGCAATGGAATAATTCGCGACTGATAATGACTCGCATTGTCATGGAGCCTATCGCCGCTTGCAACCCAAACATGCCCGGCCACCACCCACTCGCTGGAATGACTCAGTTCATGGAGTGACTTTTTACCGTGCTTTCCACCAGGTCCAGCATCTGTCCCAGCGCCCAGGGCTTGGCGATGAACGAAGCATGATGCTTGATTCCCGCGCTTTCCGGGGTCTCGAAACCGGACATGATCAGCAGCGGTATCTGCGGCCAGCGGTCGCCGGTCAGGTTGGCCAGGTCCGCGCCGTCGATCTTGCCGGGCATGGTGATATCCGTGAGCAACAGGTCGACGTAATGGGCGCTCTCTTCGAGAAACGTCAACGCCGCGTCGGCGCTTTCCCGAGGCTCCACGACAAACCCTTCCTCCTCGAGAATTTCACAGAGGAACTCCAGGATGGTCGGATCATCTTCCACAACGAGAATCAAACGTGTAGTCGCCTGGCCGTTGCCATTTGGCATCGAATTCATGAAAGTGACTCTCCTTGACCTCATAAAACCTTCTTTGCGGCAGCAACCGCCTTGAAGTTATGAGCAATCCCCCTGCGAGAAATTCATTCTGTGTGCCAACAGGCCGCCGAATGTCATGCCAGAGCCGTCCTGGCAACGCAGCGCAACGCTTTTTATCTGTATATCCATACAGATAAAACTTGCCCTGGCGCGCATCCATGACCATGCTACAGCCCCATGAAAATCTGCTCGGGAAAAGGGCGCTATGCAGCTGTACCTGTGTGAAAAACCGTCCCAGGCCAAGGACATCGCCGCCGTGCTCGGTGCCACGCGCCGTGGCGACGGTTGCTGGCTGGGCCCTGGCATCACGGTCACCTGGTGCATCGGCCATCTGCTGGAAACCGCCCCACCCGACGCCTACGACGCGCGCTACAAGCGCTGGGTACTGGCCGACCTGCCCATCGTGCCGGCGCAATGGAAAATGACCGTCAAGCCGAAAACCGCCAGCCAGTACAAGGCGGTCAAGCGCCTGCTGGGGGAAGCGAAGGAATTGGTGATCGCCACCGACGCCGACCGCGAAGGCGAAATGATCGCCCGGGAGCTGGTGGAACATTGCCGTTATCGCGGGCCGATCCGGCGGCTATGGCTGTCGGCCCTGGACGAAGCATCGATCCGCAAGGCCCTGGCCGCCCTCAAGCCGGGGGCCGAAACCTTCAACCTGTATCACTCGGCGCTGGGCCGTTCCCGGGCCGACTGGCTGATCGGCATGAACATGAGTCGCCTGTTCACCCTGCTGGGGCGCCAGTCCGGCTACCAGGGCGTGTTGCCGGTGGGCCGCGTACAGACACCCACGCTGCGCCTGGTGGTGGACCGCGACCGCAGCATCGCCGACTTCGTACCGATCGCCTATTGGGCCATCGACGTGCAGCTCAGCCACGAAGGCACGGCGTTCACCGCCCAGTGGCGCGCCGACCCGGACGCCTGCGACGACCAGGAGCGCTGCCTGAACCAGGCCCTGGCCCGAGACGCGGCCATGGCCATGAGCAACGCCGCCAGCGCCCGGACGCTGAAAGTGCGCACCGAGCGTCTGCGCGAAGCGGCACCCTTGCCCTTCGACCTGGGCACGCTGCAGGAAGTCTGCTCGAAGAAACTCGGCCTCGGCGCCCAGGAAACCCTGGACATCGCCCAGTCGCTCTACGAGACCTACAAGCTCATCACCTACCCTCGCAGCGATTGCGGTTTCCTGCCCTTGAGCCAGCACAGTGAAGCACCAGCCATCCTGGCCGCCCTCGCCCAGGCCGACCCAAGCCTTGCACCGCTGCGCGAGCACCTGCAGCCGCAACGCAAGTCCCGGGCCTGGAACGACGCCAAGGTCAGCGCCCACCACGGCATCATTCCCACCGCCGCCGCCAGGAACCTCGACAAACTCGCCGACAAGCAGCGCGCGGTCTATACGCTGATTCGCGCGCGCTACCTGGCGCAGTTCCTGCCCAACCACGAATACGACCGGACCCAGGCCGACTTCGACTGTGCCGGCCAGGCGCTGCGGGCCGTAGGCAAGCAGATCGTCGAACCCGGCTGGAAACGCGCCCTGCCCGAAGCGCTGGCCCCGGCCAGGGGCCGTGAAGCACCGGCGCCGCAGACCTTGCCGGCGCTGGCCGAAGGCCGCGACTGCGCCGTGGACGAGGTGAAACCCAAGGACCTGTGGACCCAACCGCCCAAGCCGTTCACCGAAGGCGACCTGATCAAGGCGATGAAGAACGTCGCCAAACTGGTAGAAGATCCGCTGCTCAAGCAAAAGCTCAAGGACACCACCGGCATTGGCACCGAAGCGACCCGGGCCTCGATCATCCAGGGGCTGCTCGACCGCGGTTACCTGGTGAAAAACGGCAAGGCGCTGTCCGCCACCCCGGCGGCCTTCAGCCTGATCGACGCCGTGCCCCGGGCCATCGCCGACCCGGGCACCACGGCCATCTGGGAGCAGGCGCTGGACATGGTGCAAAGCGGCGAAATGAGCCTGGAGGAATTCGTGACCCGACAAGCCGCCTGGATGAGCAAGCACGTCGCCCGCTGCCAGGGCATGAGCCTGACCATCAGCGGCCCGGCCAGCCCCGCCGGGCGCGGCGCAACGCCGTGGAAAAACAAACGCAAGCCGGCCAAGCGCAAGGCTGGCGGCGCACCGCGCAAGGCGAGCAAGGCCAAGGCGACCTGAGCAGCGGCTCACCGAAGACATGGAACCTGTGGCAGAAGATCTGTGGGAGCAAGGCTTTGTGGGAGCAAGGCTTGCCCGCGAAGCAGGCGACTCGGTTCCAGATCGACCGTGTGATCTTCATCGCGGGCAAGCCTTGCTCCCACAGATAAGTCCGCGCCTTCGCCAATTTTTCATACCCAAACCGTTTTGTCCGACAATATGTAGTGACCAAAAATAATCACTACAAAACCGTTGACGCCTCCGATTTGCCCTTGCATGATGCAGACGTCTCCCCGATCGGGAGTACAGGCAACTGTTTGAGCAAGCTCGTCTGACCGCCGAGCTGTTTTTTGATAAGGGACTGCCCACAAGGCAGATTGAAGGTGCTGACCTGGCCTGACCGTCCGGTAACAAGGACGAGAAACGCCGGCGATCAATCCTCATGACGCGCGTGGTTCGACCCTCGAAAGTTGACACTGCCTGAAGATTCTTCGCTGTTTCTCTTCGTTGTAGCGCATTTGCGTAGCAGCCCTTCGATAAGACTACACAACCGATGCACGACCCTGTCGAAGTTCGACGGAAGAATGCTGACGGCCTGGTTTCGGTAGCAGGCAGGTACTTACCGAGTAGCGAAGTTTTTGCGAACCACCAGACAGATCAACCAAATGGTCAAGGGGCTTACACATGAATCTGAATAATCAACCATCTATTGATGAACTGGCTCGCATATTCGCAGCACACAAGGACACTCTCGACAGCCATATCCTGTGGATCAGCAAGACTGGCCAGGTGCATATGGACTGCCTGTCGCCCTACACCCGCGAAGACGAGTTCGAAAAGAACACGCAAGAGCTGGGTGCCCGGCTGAAGATGTACCGTCGTGGCCAGGGCTACGTTGGCAAGAAGGCCGCGGCCGACAAAGACTTCATCGGTCGCGTGTTGCAAACGCTGACCCAGGCCTGGCAGTCGATGCAGAACACTTCTGAGGTCCGGGTCATCGACCGCCTCTGCTGATAACCACTCCACAAAAAGGCCCGCTCCTGATCCAGGAGCGGGCCTTTTTTTGTGAGGCAGGTTCTAGAACACCGACCAGCCGATCCGCTGGCTCATCAACTCCAGCGCCGCCATGCCGGCCAGGGAGTTGCCGGCGACGTTGAGCTCAGGCGACCAGACGCACACCGTGAACCGCCCCGGCACTACGGCGACAATCCCGCCACCGACCCCGCTCTTGCCCGGCAGGCCGACGCGATAAGCGAAATTGCCGGCCTCATCGTACAAGCCGCTGGTGGCCATGATGGAATTGACCTGCTGGGTTTGCCGGGCGCTGAGGATCTGTTCGCCGCTGTGCTTGCAGAACCCGTCGTTGGCCAGGAAGCAGAATGCCCGTGCCAGGTCGACACAGCTCATCCGCAGGGCGCAGTGGCTGAAGTAACTGCGCAGTACCGCTTCCACATCGTTATGGAAATTGCCGAACGATTGCATCAGGTACGCCATCGCCGCGTTGCGGGCGCGGTGCTGGTATTCCGATTCGGCGACCTTGCCGTCCACCATCACCTGTGGGTTACCCGACAGACGGCGTACGAAATCGCGCATCGACAGCGCCGGGGCGGCGAAACGCGACTGGTTTATATCGCAGATCACCAACGCGCCGGCATTGATGAACGGGTTGCGTGGTCGACCGCGTTCGAATTCCAGTTGCACCAGGGAATTGAACGGTTGGCCGGACGGCTCATGGCCCAGGCGCTCCCAGATCGCTTCGCCGGAATGCCCGATGGCCTGCACCAGGCTGAACACCTTGGAAATACTCTGCACCGAAAACGCTGTTTCGGCGTCGCCGGCGCAATACAACTCGCCGTCGTTGCCATACACGGCAATGCCCAACTGGTTGGGCGCCACAGTGCCCAGGGCCGGAATGTAGTCGGCCACCTTGCCCTGACCAATCAGGGGGCGAACCGCATCGAGGATCTCGTTCAACAGTGCTTGCATATGCGCGGGGTCCAGTCATTCCCCGTTCGAGTGCGGGGATACAGACGCTAGACGCTGGTGGGCGAGGTCAGAGCACACTGATTATCAAGCTTCAGGCACACAACCCTCCGGCAAGGGGATCTGTGGAAGCAGACTTTGTGGGAGCAAGCGCTTTCACAGGCGCTTGTCACAAAATCGAGCGGTCTATAGTTCAAAGGATCAATCGACAGGAGCAGACGATGCGCCAGATCATGCAAAAAGAACCCTGGTGGGCCTCGCCGCCCAAGCCCGGGCAGGATGAAAGCGAGCTGGAATGGGGCTGGCTGGTGATCTACAGCGAAGGCGAGCCGCGCTTCGAGTTCATCAAGGAACGCCCATCGGACGAGCAGATCCGCCAGCGCAAGGGTTGCCGCGTCACCCTCGGGTCAGAATGAGCCAGCCCGTCACGGCTTGATGTCCGGCAATGCCACCGCGCGATTGGCCAGCTCCGCCTCCACCAGGTTGCCTTCTATTTCCTCGTCCAGGTAGTACACCGGCGCCATCACCCCGCTGAGGGGATGCTTGAGCGACCTGAACCACGCCTCATCGAACGCAGCGCTCAGGCTTTTGCGGATTTCTGCCTCCATTTCCGGCCGCTCGCCCTCGTGGATGATCGCGCGAATACCCGCCACGCCCACCGAGATCAACGCCCCGGCCGCCTTCCCGGCCACCGCCGCCGCCGCGCCGGTCGCCCCTCGGGTGGCAAATTGCGCCTCGATTTTTTCGCTGGTGCGTTGCGCCACCGTTGCGATCACCGCCTCTGAGGGCCCGGCACCTGTGGTAGCGGCCTTGTTGACGTGGTCGATCAGGGCCGCATAAGCCGGCAGCGTGTTCAGCGGTTCGGTATGCACCACCTCGTACAACGACGCGTTACGCGCCGCCGGCGGCCCCAGGTTGATGGCAGGAATACCGTGCAGGCGCCGGTTCATCAGTTCGTTCGGGATTCGATGCCGCAGGGCGATGACCTGGACCTGCTGATTGAGCTGACGTATGTAGTAGTCCGTCGCGGCAGCCCTGATCGCCTCGGGATCAATTTCCACCGCCACCGGTTCCAGTACCTGCTCGCGATATTGTTCTTGCAGGTAAACCGCCAGGCGCCTGGCCGAGGAATCCTCCTCAGCCTTGGCACTGGCGGCATACCAGCTGACCTTCACCGCCAGCCATTCCTGGGTCCAATAGCTGCTGAACCAGGGGATGAACTCAGCCTCGGTGCGCTCATAGACCAACACACGCCAATGCTCCATCGACCCGCGGGCGTAGAGCCCCGCCTTTTCGATAGCGCTTTTCGATGCTGCGATGATCTGCTGGTCCACCTGTCGCCAAGTGGCCTGGTCAATCGTCACCGTGGCAGCCTGTTGACCGCGCTGCGGCGTGGCGCACCCCGCCAGAACGAGCAAAACGGCCAGCACCAGCGAACGCAGCACGATCGCGCCACCCCGGATTCAGGTCACCCATGGGGTTGAGTATAGGTCGCGAGAACAGTAAAACCTGTGGAGGCAAAAACCTATGGGAGCAAACCTGTGGGAGCAAAGCTTGCTCCCACAGGTGTCATCTCGCAGTTTGCGAGTATCCTTTGTCGATCCCTAGACTTTGCAGGGCTTTGATGACCAAGCTCCTCGAACGTCTTCGCCAATGGGCCAGGACCCTGAAACGCCAGACCATGACGCTGTGGTTCTGCTATCGCCATCCGCAGACGCCCTGGCTGCCCAAATGGATCGCCGTTATCGTGGTGGCGTATGCCCTGAGCCCCATTGACCTGATCCCAGATTTCATCCCGGTATTGGGTTATCTGGATGATGTGATCTTGCTGCCCCTGGGGATTTGGTTGGCGCTTCGCCTGACGCCGCTCGCAGTGCTGGCAGAATGTGCAGCCAAGGCCCGACAATGGCAGGAAAACGATGGCCAGCGCCCGGTGAACAAGCTAGCGGCGGTGTTGATTGTGCTGGCCTGGATAGCGACACTGGCAGGTACCTGGTTCATGTTCTACGGCGGTCCCGTCAATACCGGCTGAAACCATGCATTCGGTTCAGGGGGCTCAGCCCAGCGCCGTGTCGAGAAACATCATTACCGCAAACCCCATCATCAGCCCCAGAGTGGCCGGTGTTTCATGGCCGTTGCGGTGGGTTTCGGGAATCACTTCGTGGGATACCACGAAAATCATCGCCCCCGCCGCCAACCCCAGGCTGATGGGGTACGCGACGGCGACACCCGATGACATGCCCAGGCCAATCACCGCGCCCAGTGGCTCCATCAACCCCGAGCCGACCGCGATGAGCGCCGCACGCAAGGTGCTGATACCGGTAACCCGCAGCGCCATGGCAATGGCCAGGCCTTCGGGGATGTCCTGGATAGCGATGGCGGTGGTCAGGGGCAGGCCGACCTTGAAGTCGCCGTCGGCAAAACTGACGCCGATGGCCATGCCCTCCGGCAAGTTGTGCAAGGTGATGGCAAGCACGAACAGCCAGACGCGATTGATACGTTCGGCCTGGGGCCCACGCCGGCCACTGAGTTCGTGCTCGTGCGGCACGAAACGGTCCAGGCCGATCATCAGGGCGACGCCCAGGCCCAGGCCGACCACGACGACAAACGCGGCAAGCAACTGATTGCCGCAGATGACCTGTGCCGCTTCGATGCCCGGCAGGATCAATGAGAACGAACTGGCGGCGAGCATCATGCCGGCGGCAAAACCCAGCATGATGTCCTGGGTACGCGAGGCGATATCGCGCAGCACCACTGCCATCAACGCACCCAGGGCGGTGGCGGCAAAGCCCGAGGTACCGCCCAGCACTGCGTAGCCCAGGTTTTGACGATTGGCGCCAACCAGGGCGTTGTAGCCACTGTAGAGCAACAACGCGGCCACCAACGCCAGCCCGAGCCAGAACGTTACCCCCAGCAACAGGTTGTCTTGCACGGGGTTGAGCCAGGTGCGCCAGGGCGATCGACTCCGGGAGGTGGGTTGGTCCATCGAAGGTCCTTACGGGTGTTGACCAAAACATGGCTGATCGTGCTCCTAAACGGTGGCAACGATCAAACATAATATCCAGGCAAGGAAGCGCCGCCCTCGCCGTTTTTTATAGTCGGAGGAAGTAACAGGATGATTTATCTTTTATTCAATAAACGAGACGAACGGTGATTAACTCACCAATTAACCGATATTTTTAACGAACAAAGCGAAAAGACTGTAAAGCCCGGCAGTAGTTTAAACCCGGCAAACTCGGCTATATAAACCAATGGGGCCCCATGCCATGGGCACGGGGCTTGCCATGTCAGCGGGCATTATGAATCACGGCCGCCGCCGCGGCTGTTCTCACCGCCTTTTCTACCCGCTTCGGAGGCTTTCTCCCGGTCGTTGGCAAAGTTGCCGCCCGAGGCCTGGCCACCTTTGCGGCCGGCTTCCGAAGCCCGCTCAGGGTCGTTGGCAAAATTACCGCCAGAGGCCTGCCCGCCTTTGCGGCCGGCTTCTGCGGCACGCCCAGGGTCGTTGGCAAAATTACCACCCGATGCCTGCCCTCCCTTGCGCCCGGCCTCGGATGCACGCTCAGGATTATTGGCGAAGTTACCACCTGATGCATGGCCGCCCTTTTTCCCGGCTGCCGATGCCTTTTCACGATCGTTAGCGAAATTGCCAGGATTGTTATTTCCTGTGTTAGCCATTTCATTCACCTCGTTTAGTTGATGTCAACGAGTCTTGCTGACTCGTCTTATTCGGAAAACATGACGCCGCCAAGGTTTTAAGGAAACGTTGTAAACGGCGACGAATGGTCAATGCTCGATTTATATTGCCGCCGCCATGATCTTTATTGCATCAGGCTATTAAACAGGTCGAGGCTGAAACTCCCACATGGGGGGAAAACAGTGCGTGTCTTTCCACGCTGTCCGCCAAAGGCCAAGTGGCGCCGGCACCCCATTGCACCGGTCTCGTCACCCTGGCCTCGCGCCGTTCCAGGAAGCCAAAACTCGCGGGCTGCCGGTGTTGTCCTGCACCACCGCACTGACCGGCTTGCGGCGTCCGGATACCCTGTCGCCGATACCCGGATTCAAGAATGCTCAGGGTGAAATCGGATCGCTCGCCGGAAACGTTTCCTCCAGCGCGTCGTCCAGTTGGTTATCGGTGACATTCCGCTCACCCACCTTGCCACTGCGTTCGCAATGGCAGTCGGGGGCCGGACACGGCTCACCGTTGGGATGTTGTTCGGCACACGCCTGGCTGCAATAAGCCTCGCCGTCGTGGTTGAACATCCGTTGCGGATCCACCTCGCATTGGCAATCGGGGCAACCGCACTTTAGTTTGCTCATGCTCTTTCTCCCTAAGTAATAAGTCGAAGGCGCCGTCAGGAAGAGCCCACCATCAACTGGACCTCAAGGTTGGCCGTCGCCACACCGTGGTTTGCCACATACACATCGGCGGTCCAGCCCTTGGTCTGGTTGTGATAGGACTGAGTGCCCAAGGCCGTGCCGCTGTCCCACTCCAGGATGTCGCCAATATCGATGTCATTGGCCGAACGCAGCGCTAGCACGGTATGGCCGTGCTCCTGCCCCACGTACACACCCACCATTGCGCGCGGTCGATTGATGGCCCGTACTTCACCGATGGTCTGTTTCATAAGCCTCCCCTGCGACAGGTTCAGAGCGACCGAAACAACCCGATTGCTCTTTCGCACATAAGTGTGGAGGCCCCTCCTGCAAGGAAAGTTTGCAGAACAGCGCCGCTGAGCGACGAAAGGCGTGACGCAGGCCCCGTGCTCGACAGTGCTACCCTCAACGAATCCAGGCCCACGGAGAAACACCCATGCCGGACGATTTCCATCGCGAACCGCTCGATCAGTTGCAGGCGTACCTGGCCGGACGCCGCTTCCTGGTGCTCACCGGTGCTGGCATCAGCACCCCTTCGGGCATCCCCGACTACCGCGACAGCGACGGTGTACGCCGGGGTCGACAGCCGATGATGTATCAGGAGTTCCTCGCCCAGGCCGAGGCAAGACGGCGCTACTGGGCGCGGGCGATGCTGGGCTGGCCACGGGTGCGGCAGGCCAGGCCGAACGCAGCTCACGAGGCCTTGGCCCAATTGCAGGCACGGCAGCGCATCACCGGCCTGATTACCCAGAATGTCGACACCCTGCATGACCAGGCCGGCAGCCAGGACGTCATCGAACTGCACGGCAGCCTGCATCGCGTGCTGTGCCTGGATTGCGGCCAGCGCAGCGAACGACAGCAGATTCAACAGTTGATGGAAACCGAAAACCCTTACCTGGCCGGTGTCGATGCGGTGCAGGCACCCGATGGCGACACCCTGCTCGACCCGGCCTTCGAGGCGCGCTTCCAAGTGCCTCGCTGCCCTCATTGCGGCGGCGAGCGATTGAAACCCGACGTAGTGTTTTTCGGCGAGAACGTCGCCCCCCTCACCGCGACCCGCGCCGTGCAAGCCGTCGAGCAAGCGGACGGCCTGCTCGTGGTGGGCTCGTCGCTGATGGCGTATTCGGCATTTCGCCTGTGCCGGGCCATCAAGGACCAGGGCAAGCCGCTGCTGGCGATCAACCGAGGCAAGACCCGGGCCGATGAGCTGCTGGACCTCAAGCTTGAAGAGCCGTGTGAGCAACTGTTGCCACTGTTGATCTGACACCACGCCATACCCCTGTGGGAGCGAGCTTGCTCGCTCCCACAGGATCAGTGGTAGCCTGCGGTCAATGTGCCCAAATCCTGATCCCTGAGCGTATCGAACAACGCCTGCGCCGCCGCAGACAGTTCATGCCCCGGCTTGGTCAGCACCCCGATGGCCCGTTCGATCACCGGATCGCTCAAGGTGATGCAGCGGGCGCCCAGCTCATGCATCTGCCCGACGCACAGCGCCGGCACGGCACTCACCCCCAGCCCGCTGGCGACCATCCGCCCGACGGTCGCCAATTGGTGGCTCTCGAACTCCACAGGCAGTTTCATGCCCCGGGCCCGCAGATGCTCCTCCAGCATCACCCGTACGGTGGAGGGCCGTTGCAGCGTGATGAAGGGCTGTTCCAGCAGGGTTTCCCAGTGGATTTCGTCGCGCAGGGCAAACGGTGAGTCCAACGGCACTACCGCGACGAAGCGATCCAGATACAAGGGCGTGAACGCCAATGACGAACCCTGCATCGGCTCGAACGCCACACCCAATTCGACATGACGATCGCGGACCATTTCCAGTACTTGCTCGTTGATCACGTCGTTGACCGTGACGTTGACATTCGGATAGCGGGCGCGGAAGGTCTTGAGGATCGGCGGCAGCAGGTTGCCGGCAAACGACGGCATCGCCGCCAACGTCACGCGGCCACGCTGCAAGGTGAAGCGCTGGCGCATTTCGTCCTCGGCGTTGTCCCAGTCGGCAATCAGCCGTCGGGCCAGTGGCAGCAAGGATTCGCCTTCGGGCGTCAGCGCCACGTTACGGGTATTACGGCTGAACAAGCGACCGCCGAGGCCTTCTTCCAGGGCCTTGATGGTCAGGCTCAGGGCCGACTGGGACAGGTGCAACCGCTCGCAGGCCACGGCAAAGCTCAGGCTCTGGGCCACGGCGAGGAAGGCGCGGATTTGCTTGAGGGTCATGCTCGCTACGCTCCAGGGTCTATTGTTGAGTTTTATCAATCAATCCAACCTAAAAATCAACTTAACAAATATATGACTTGGCGCAACACTGCATCCCATTGCGACCCCATCAAGAATAAAAGAGGTGTCTATGGCAGGTTTCGACAAACGCGTGAGCTCTTATGAGGAAGCGCTGGAAGGCTTGAAGGACGGCATGACCGTCATCGCCGGCGGCTTCGGCCTGTGCGGTATCCCGGAAAACCTGATCGCCGAGATCAAGCGCAAGGGCATCCGCGACCTCACCGTAGTGTCCAATAACTGCGGCGTCGACGGCTTCGGCCTCGGCGTGCTGCTGGAAGACCGGCAGATCCGCAAGGTGGTCGCCTCCTACGTGGGCGAAAACGCCCTGTTCGAGAAGCAACTGCTCAGCGGTGAAATCGAAGTCGTACTTACCCCCCAAGGCACCCTCGCGGAAAAAATGCGCGCCGGCGGCGCAGGCATCCCGGCGTTCTTCACCGCCACCGGCGTCGGCACCCCGGTGGCCGAAGGCAAGGAAGTGCGTGAATTCCATGGTCGCCAGTACCTGATGGAAGAATCCATCACCGGCGACTTCGCCATCGTCAAAGGCTGGAAGGCCGATCATTTCGGCAACGTGATCTATCGCCACACCGCCCAGAACTTCAATCCACTGGCCGCCACGGCGGGCAAGATCACGGTGGTGGAAGTCGAAGAAATCGTCGAACCCGGCGAGCTGGACCCGACGCAGATCCACACCCCTGGCATCTACGTCGACCGGGTCATTTGCGGCACGTTCGAAAAACGCATCGAACAGCGCACCGTGCGTAAGTGATCCCCTGCCCCCGGCCCGAATGAAGGAATAACAACATGGCACTTTCCCGCGAACAAATGGCTCAACGCGTCGCCCGCGAAATGCAGGACGGCTACTACGTGAACCTGGGCATCGGCATTCCGACCCTGGTCGCCAACTACATTCCCGAAGGCATGGAAGTCATGCTGCAATCGGAAAACGGCCTGCTCGGCATGGGTGCGTTTCCCACCGAAGCCGAAGTCGATGCCGACATGATCAACGCCGGCAAGCAGACCGTCACCGCGCGCATTGGCGCGTCGATCTTCTCTTCGGCCGAATCGTTTGCCATGATCCGTGGCGGGCATATCGACCTGACCGTGCTCGGCGCGTTCGAGGTGGACGTGGAAGGCAATATTGCCTCGTGGATGATCCCCGGCAAGCTGGTCAAGGGCATGGGCGGCGCGATGGACCTGGTGGCCGGTGCCGAGAACATCATCGTCACCATGACCCATGCGTCCAAGGACGGCGAGTCGAAACTGCTGCCGCGTTGCAGCCTGCCGCTGACCGGCGCCGGTTGCATCAAGCGGGTGTTGACCGACCTGGCCTACCTGGAAATCCAGGACGGCGCCTTCATCCTGAAAGAACGTGCCCCGGGCGTCAGCGTCGAGGAAATCGTCGCCAAGACCGCCGGCAAATTGATCGTGCCGGACCACGTGCCTGAAATGCAGTTCGCTGCCCAGTGAGGAGAGATTCGATGCAAGAAGTCGTGATTGTCGCCGCTACCCGTACCGCCATCGGCAGTTTCCAGGGTTCGCTGGCTTCCATTCCCGCGCCGGAACTCGGTGCCGCGGTGATTCGTCGCCTGCTGGAACAGACCGGTTTGTCGGGCGAACAGGTCGATGAAGTGATTCTTGGCCAGGTGCTGACCGCAGGATCCGGGCAAAACCCGGCTCGCCAGGCGGCGATCCTGGCCGGCCTGCCTCATGCGGTGCCGGCGCTGACCCTGAACAAGGTCTGCGGCTCGGGCCTCAAGGCATTGCACCTGGGCGCCCAGGCGATCCGCTGTGGCGACGCCGACGTCATCATCGCCGGCGGCATGGAGAACATGAGCCTGGCCCCGTACGTGTTGCCGGCCGCCCGCACCGGCCTGCGCATGGGCCACGCGAAGATGATCGACAGCATGATCACCGACGGCCTGTGGGATGCCTTCAACGATTACCACATGGGCATCACCGCCGAGAACCTGGTGGACAAGTACGGCATCAGCCGCGAGGAGCAGGACGCTTTCTCTGCCGCGTCCCAGCAGAAGGCCGTCGCCGCCATCGAGGGCGGTCGGTTCGCCGATGAGATCACGCCGATCCTGATTCCCCAGCGCAAAGGCGATCCTGTGGCGTTCGCCACCGACGAACAGCCGCGCGCCGGGACGACCGCCGAATCCTTGGGCAAGCTCAAGCCTGCCTTCAAGAAGGACGGCAGCGTCACCGCGGGCAACGCGTCCTCGCTCAACGATGGCGCCGCTGCGGTGATCCTGATGAGCGCGGAAAAAGCCAAGGCCCTGGGCCTGCCCGTGCTGGCGAAAATCAGTGCCTACGCCAATGCCGGCGTCGACCCGGCCATCATGGGCATTGGCCCGGTCTCGGCTACCCGCCGCTGCCTGGACAAGGCTGGCTGGTCGCTGGATCAACTGGACCTGGTCGAAGCCAACGAAGCCTTCGCCGCCCAATCGCTGGCCGTGGCCCGGGAACTGAAATGGGACATGGACAAGGTCAACGTCAACGGCGGCGCCATCGCCCTGGGCCACCCTATCGGCGCATCGGGGTGCCGAGTCCTGGTGTCGCTGCTGCATGAAATGATCAAGCGCGACGCCAAGAAAGGCCTCGCGACACTGTGCATCGGCGGCGGCCAAGGCGTGGCCCTGGCGCTGGAACGGGCATAACCGATACAGGTTCAACGGTGGTTGCGCGGACCCACGAATATCCGCACAACCACTGGCACCACCACCGGCGCAACCTCGGTTGCGCCGGTTTTTTTTGCCTGCTGTTTTGCGCATGGCCTACCGACCTCATCGCGAGCAAGCTCGCTCCCACAGTGGATCTGTGGTGTTCTGGGATTCTGTGCCCACCGCCAATCCCCTGTGGGAGCGAGCTTGCTCGCGATGGCGGTGGGTCAGGCGACGATGAGCCGTCAGGAACCTGCGCCAAACCGGTCGCGGCTGTTGGTCAGGTGCAGCCACATGGCGGCGCGGGCGGCGTCCGGGTCCTGGCGTTTGATGGCGTTGAAGATCGCCTCATGCTCGAGGTTGGCCAGTTGTGCCAGCTTGCCCAGGTCCGCCTGGCCGCGTTCGGCCACGTTCACTCGGGTCCTGGGGATCATCGCACTGCCCAGGTGCTGCATGATTTCAACAAAACAGGCGTTGTCCGTGGCTTCGGCGATGAGCAGATGGAAGCGCCGGTCGGCCTCGACACAGCTGTCATTGTTGCTGGACAGCCGCTGATAGTCATCCAGCGCATGGCGCATCTGCTGCAACTGGTGTTCGCTGCGACGCTGGGCCGCCAATGCCACCGCCTGGGTTTCCAGGCCCAGGCGCAGCTCCAGGATTGCCCGAACACCCGCCGCAGTGTCGACATTGAGCCGCAACCCCGGCTCGCCGGTTTGCGCCAGCACAAAGGTGCCGATGCCGTGGCGGGTCTCCACCAGCCCCGAAGCCTGCAACTTGGAAATCGCCTCGCGCACCACGGTCCGGCTGACGCCATGCTCGCGAACGATGGCACCTTCCGATGGCAGTTTTTCCCCGGGTTTCAACTGTCCCAGCAAGATGCTCTGGCTCAGCTTCGCCACCAGGTCATGGGCCAGGTTATGGGTACGCTTGCGCAGCGGCGCTTCGGTGTCTTGCATCGCCAGGGTTCCTCGAAAACAGGCTGGTCGATCCTACCATCAGCAGGCTTGAGAGTGAGCATTACAGAACGCCCAACTTGTATGACAACACACCGCGCCTGGCGATTAACTTCGAAAATCAACGCCCATAAAAGCTCGACCTCTATCGCACCGTGCGCCCTGCACACCGTCAAAAACCTCAACGACACCCAACAAATACAGCATTAAAAAGTCTGACCGCCCATCCAATCGCGCTAAAAAATATCTTGTCACTCAAAAAAATCAAGTTGTATGATGTCTATCAACATCGGCACCTGCACGATGCCCCGCATAAAAATAACGAGTGGGAGAAAAACCAGTGAACACATCCAGCCTCAAGGCGAATGCCGGAGCGGATCCGGTGCTGCTGTCGGCCATCGCCAAGGTCAAGCGCCACATCCTGCCGCTGTTCGTCATCATGTTTATCGTCAACTACATCGACCGCGTGAACATCGGCTTCGTGCGCGCCCATATGGAGCACGACCTGGGCATCGGTGCCGCGGCCTACGGCTTTGGCGCCGGCCTGTTCTTCATCGGCTACGCGCTGTTCGAAGTCCCGTCCAACATCCTCTTGCAAAAAATCGGCGCCCGTATCTGGCTGACCCGCATCATGCTCACCTGGGGCCTGGTGGCCGCGGGCATGGCCTTCATCCAGAACGAAACCCACTTCTACATCCTGCGTTTCCTGCTGGGCGTGGCCGAAGCCGGCTTCTTCCCTGGGGTGATCTACTACTTCACTCGCTGGCTGCCGGGTGTCGAACGCGGCAAAGCCATCGCCATCTTCCTCAGCGGTTCGGCCATCGCGTCGCTGATCTCCGGCCCGCTGTCGGGGCTGCTGCTGCAAATCAATGGCCTGGGCATGCACGGCTGGCAGTGGATGTACTTCATCGAAGGGATGTTTTCCGTCGGCCTGTGCGTCTTCGTCTGGTTCTGGCTGGACTCCAAGCCCCACGACGCCAAATGGTTGAGCCGCGAAGAACAAGATGTGCTGGTCAAAACCATCGACGATGAACAGCGCGCACGAGAAGCCGCCTCGCCGATCAAACTGTCCATCGGCCAGTTGCTCAAGGACCGCCAGATCATCCTGTTTTGCCTGATCTACTTCTTCATCCAATTGACGATCTATGCCGCCACGTTCTGGCTGCCGAGCATCATCAAGAAAATGGGCGAACTGAGCGACATCCAGGTCGGGCTGTTCAACTCGATCCCGTGGCTGTTGTCGATCGTCGGCATGTACGCCTTCGCCTCGCTGTCGGCCAAGTGGAAATTCCAGCAGGCCTGGGTCGCCACGGCCCTGTTGATCGCGGCAGCCGGGATGTTCATGTCCACCACCGGCGGGCCGATCTTCGCCTTCGTCGCCATCTGCTTCGCGGCCCTGGGCTTCAAGTCGGCGTCGTCGCTGTTCTGGCCAATTCCCCAGGCTTACCTGGACGCCCGGATCGCCGCCGGGGTGATTGCCCTGATCAACTCGGTGGGCAACCTCGGTGGGTTCGTCGCCCCAACCACGTTCGGCCTGCTGGAACAGAACACCGGCTCGATCCAGGGCGGCCTCTATGGCTTGGCGGCCACCTCGATCATTGCCGCGATCATCGTGTTTGCCGCACGCAACACGCCCAAGCCCAAAGCCGTGACAACCCCAGCCGACCCGGCCGCCAGCCACGTCTGATCATTCGATTGTTCAAGGATAATTACAGATGAGCACCCCAGAAACCAGCAAAGCCCCGATCATCACCAGCATGCAGATCGTGCCCGTGGCCGGCCATGACGGCATGTTGCTGAACCTCAGCGGCGCCCACGGCCCGTTCTTCACCCGCAACATCGTCATCCTCAAAGACAACGCCGGCCACACCGGCGTGGGCGAAGTGCCCGGTGGCGAGCGCATTCGCCAGACCCTCGAAGACGCCCGTTCGCTGGTGGTCGGCAGCCCCATCGGCACATACCAGAAGATCCTCAACACCGTGCGCCACGCCTTTGCCGACCGCGATGCCGGCGGTCGTGGCCTGCAGACGTTCGACCTGCGCATCACCATCCACGCGGTGACCGGCCTGGAAGCGGCGTTGCTGGACCTGCTCGGCCAACACCTGGACGTACCGGTCGCCGCCCTGCTTGGCGAAGGCCAGCAACGCGATGAAGTGAAGATGCTCGGCTATCTGTTTTACGTCGGCGATCGCCAGCAGACCGACCTGCCCTACCGCAGCGAGCCGGACGCCGACAACGACTGGTTCCGCATCCGCCATGAGAAGGCCCTGGACGCCGACGCCGTGGTCCGCCTGGCCGAAGCGGCACACGCCCGCTATGGTTTCCAGGACTTCAAGCTCAAGGGCGGCGTGCTGCAAGGCGACGCGGAGATCGAAGCGGTTACGGCGCTGGCCGAACGCTTTCCCCAGGCACGCATTACCCTGGACCCGAACGGTGCCTGGTCACTCAAGGAAGCCATTCGTTTGTGCCGCGACCAGCACAAGGTGCTGGCCTACGCCGAAGACCCTTGCGGTGCCGAGAACGGCTACTCCGGCCGCGAAGTCATGGCCGAGTTCCGCCGCGCCACGGGCCTCAAGACCGCCACCAACATGATCGCCACCGACTGGCGCGAGATGGGCCACGCCATCACCTTGCAGTCCGTGGACATTCCCCTGGCCGATCCGCACTTCTGGACCATGCAGGGTTCGGTACGGGTGGCGCAGATGTGCAATGAATGGGGCCTGACCTGGGGCTCGCACTCCAACAACCACTTCGACATTTCCCTGGCGATGTTCACCCACGTGGCCGCTGCCGCACCGGGCGACATCACGGCCATCGACACCCATTGGATCTGGCAGGACGGCCAGCGGCTGACCAAGGCACCGTTGCAGATCCAGGGCGGCTGCGTGCAAGTGCCGAAAAAACCGGGGCTGGGGATTGAGCTGGACACCGACCAACTGGCCAAGGCCCATGAGTTGTACAAGGGCATGGGCCTTGGCGCGCGGGACGATGCGGTGGCGATGCAGTTCCTGATTCCAGGCTGGACGTTCAACAACAAGCGGCCGTGCCTGGTTCGCTGAAGCGAGCAATATCCCTTGTGGGAGCGAGCTTGCTCGCGATTGCGCAGTGTCAGCCTCTATCCAGGTGACTGATCCACCGCCATCGCGAGCAGGCTCGCTCCCACAGGGTTGCACGGCAAGACTCGCGACTAACCCTCCGGCCGCAGGATCAAAACCGCCAACGGCGGCAAGTTGAGTTCCAGCGACAGGGCCTGGCCATGGCTGGGCACCTCTTCGGTGGAGGCACCACCGCCATTGCCATAGTTGGAACCGGCGTAGGTGTCGGCATCGCTGTTGAGCAATTCGACCCAGCGCCCGCCGAACGGCACGCCGACCCGGTAGGCCTCGCGCGGCACCGGTGTGAAGTTGGCGACCACCAGCACCGGCCGGCCCTCCTTGCTCCAGCGCAGCCAGGCGTAGACGCTGTTGAGCGCATCGTCACCAATCAACCACTGGAACCCCTGGGGCGCGTCATCCTGATCGTGCAGCGCCGGCTCTTCGCGATACAGACGGTTCAGATCGCTGACCAGTTTCTGCACACCACGGTGCTCAGGGTATTGCAGCAGGTACCAGTCCAACTGCTGGTCGTGGTTCCACTCGCGCCATTGGCCGAATTCACAGCCCATGAACAACAGCTTCTTGCCGGGATGCCCCCACATGAAGCTGAGGTAGGCCCTCAGGTTGGCGAATTTCTGCCAGCGGTCACCGGGCATCTTGTCGATCAGCGAGCGTTTGCCGTGAACCACTTCGTCATGGGAAATCGGCAGGACGAAGCGCTCGGACCAGGCATACACCAGGCCGAAGCTCAGTTCGTTGTGGTGATGGGCGCGGTACACCGGGTCTTGCTGGATGTAGTGCAGCGAATCGTGCATCCAGCCCATGTTCCACTTGTAGGCGAAACCCAGGCCGCCCTGCTGGGTGCTCTGGCTGACGCCCGGCCACGCCGTGGATTCTTCGGCGATGACCAGCGCACCGGGGTTTCCAGCGCCACCACATCGTTGAGGTGCCGCAGGAAATCGATCGCTTCGAGGTTTTCCCGTCCGCCGTGGCGGTTGGGCACCCACTCGCCGGCCTTGCGCGAATAGTCGCGGTACAACATCGAGGCCACGGCATCCACCCGCAGGCCATCGACGTGGAAATGCTTGAGCCAGTGCAGCGCCGACGCCAGCATGAAACCGTGCACTTCGGTGCGGCCCAGGTTGTAGATCAGCGTGTCCCAATCCTGGTGGAAGCCTTCCAGCGGGTTGCCGTATTCGTACAGCGCAGTGCCGTCGAACTGGGCCAGGCCGTGGGTGTCGGTGGGAAAATGCGCCGGCACCCAGTCGAGGATGACGCCGATATTGGCCTGGTGGCAGGCGTTGACGAACGCCGCGAAATCGTCCGGCGAGCCGAAGCGTGCCGTCGGCGCGAATTGCGACAGCGGCTGATAGCCCCAGGAGCCGCCGAACGGGTGCTCCATGATCGGCATCAGCTCGATGTGGGTGAAGCCCAGGTCCTTGACATACGGGATCAGCCGCTCGGCCATTTCATGCCAGTTGTACTGCCGGGCCACCTCCCCCGCCTCGTCGATTTCGCACTGCCAGGAGCCGGCGTGCAATTCGTAGATCGACAGCGGCGCACCCGGGAGATGCCGCTCGCGACGGTGCTGCATCCACTCGTCGTCCTGCCACTCGATCTTCAGGGGTGAGGCGACTCTCGACGCCGTGTCTGGCGGCATCTGCGTGGCCAGGGCCACCGGGTCGGCCTTGAGCGGCAGGATGCCGTGGGCGCCGAGGATTTCATACTTGTAACCTTCGCCGGGGCCCAGCCTGGGAATGAATATCTCCCACACGCCGGACGGATAACGGATGCGCATCGGATGCCGACGCCCGTCCCAGACGTTGAAGTCCCCGACCACCGAAACGCGTCGGGCGTTCGGCGCCCAGACAGCGAACCGCACGCCGTCGATGCCATCGACTGTGGTCAGTTGCGCACCGAGGCAGGAACTGAGGTCGCGGTGATTGCCCTCGCCAAACAGGTAAAGGTCCATCTCTCCCAGCAGCGGACCGAAGCTGTAGGGGTCTTCGGCAACTTGCTCACCGCCGGCCCAACGGGTGCGCAGCAAGTACGCCTGGGTACGGTCGAAATGGCCGACGAACAGTCCCGGGGTTGCGGTGGATTGCAGCTCCCCCAGCTCTTCGCCGCCATCGCGGGCCAGCACATGCACGCTCAGGGCTCCGGGCAGATACGCGCGAATGAATTGGCCGCCGGCGTCGTCGCCATGAGGCCCCAGGATGGAAAACGGGTCGTGGTGTTCGGCACGCACCAGCGCGTCGATGTCATGGGGCGCCGGCAGCAACGACTCTTTGGCCTGCCCCTGTGGTTCTTTGTTCGAGACACTCATGATTCTCTCCACTAAATCGGTCCGGCTACGTCGGAAAAGGGTTGCAGCCCACTCAATAACCCGACCAGACCGTGCAACGGCACGGGCAGCCAGGTGGGGCGATTCTCGGCTTCATAGGCCACTTCATAGGCCGCCTTCTCCAGGCCGAACAACGCCAGTGCGGCGTCTTCGCCTTCAGCATCCTTCCACTCATGGGCAAGACTAGCTGCCGCCAGCCGATATGCCTCGACAAATGCCTGGCGAGCCTCTTTCAAATAACGATCGGCGACCCTTTGCCGCGCCGCATCGGCATCGGCCGTGCTGTCGACGGTGTGCAAGTGAATCGCCATGGCCGCCGCGTAATCGAAGGAACGCAACACGCCACTGACGTCTTTATAGGGGCTGTGCTTGCCCCGTCGCTCATGCAATGGCCGCGCCGGCTCACCTTCGAAGTCGATCAGGTAGGCGTCGCCCTTGATCACCAGCACCTGCCCCAGGTGCAGGTCACCGTGGACGCGAATGCGCAAGCCTCCCTCAGCCTTGCCGGCCAGCGTCTGGACATGGGCCAGGACGGTTTTCTTGTGCTCCAGCAAACGTGCGACCATGGCCTGGTCCGCGGGGTTCAATTGGCCCTGGTTCTGTTTGAGCAGGCGCAAGGCGTTTTCCACTTGGGCGGCCACGTCCTTGCCGATGGCCTGGGCTTGCTTGACGTTGGTAGCCTGCGGCGCGAAGTCCGGGTCGTCGGTGGCCTGGGCCAATACCTGGTGCATTTCCCCCAGGCGCTGGCCGAGCATGCCGGCGAAATCCTTCAGTTCGCCCAGGGCGTTGTAATGCTGCTCCTGTTCGGACACCGCGTCCGCCAGCTCATCGCGCAGGGCGCGTTCGAGGTTGTTCTGGGTCCATTCCCAGGCATCGCCCTGATTGCTCAAGTAGCCCTGGGCGATCATCAGCAGCGCATCTTCACCCTGGACGTCGCGGCGAACCACCGAACCCAGCAGCGGTGAGATGTTGCTGAAACCGGCGGCGGTCAAGTAGGCGCTCATTTCCAGTTCCGGGTGCACACCCGAGGCGACCTTGCGAATCAGCTTGAGCACGAGGCCGCTGCCCACCACCACCGAACTATTGGACTGTTCGGCGGACAGGTAGCGCACCTCCGGCTCTTCGCCCAGGTTCAGCGCAGCCAGGCCTTCGGTGGGTTCGAAGCGCAACTCACCTTCGGCGAACGGCAGCACCGTGGCGGCCTGCATGCTGTGCAGCACGGCGCGCACGAAGCTTTCCAGGCTGAATGCATCGGTGATCAAGCCCACCTGACGCACCCGACGTACCCGCGACAACGCCAGTTGCTGCGGCAATGCCGCACCGACCTGGTCTTCGGCGAGCAGGCCGAACGGCAGCTGATAACGCAGGGTCTGGCCGCCACTGGTGACATCGATTTCGCTGAGCAGCACCGGGTGCTGCGGGTCACCAAAGCGCACGCCATAGACTATCTCGACCTTCTCGATCGCGCTGTCCTTGCCGGCGAACCAGCGCCGGTTCTGCAACCAGCTCGGCAGGATGGTTTGCTCCAGCGTGGTGCGCGATGGCGTTTCGAGCAATTCTTCCAGGCGTTTTTTCAGCACCAGGGTGGTGAAGTCCGGCAGGCTCTGGGCCGGCTCCACGTGCCAGCTCGGCATCTGGTTCTCGGTTGCCAGGGCGAACCAATAGAAGCCGTACGGCGCGAGGGTCAGCAGGAAGTTCAACTGGCCGATGGGTGGAAAGGCATTGCCGCCGAGCATCTCCACCGGGACCATGCCGGCGTAGGTCGACAGATCCAGTTCAGCAGCCTGGGCGCTGCGGGACACGTTGGCCACGCAGAGGATGATTTCGTGCTTGCCGTCGGGCCCGGTGTATTCGCGGGTATAGGCCAGGATCCGGCGATTGCTCGGCGAGAGCATCTTCAACGTGCCACGGCCAAAGGCCTTGGACTGCTTGCGCACCGCCAGCATGCGCCGGGTCCAGTTGAGCAGCGAGTGCGGGTCGCCGGCCTGAGTCTCGACGTTGACCGACTGGTAGCCGTACTGCGGGTCCATGATCGGCGGCAGCACCAGGCTGGCCGGGTCGGCACGGGAGAAACCGCCGTTGCGGTCGATGGACCACTGCATCGGCGTACGCACGCCATCGCGGTCGCCGAGGTAGATGTTGTCGCCCATGCCGATTTCATCGCCGTAGTACAGCGTTGGCGTGCCAGGCATCGACAGCAGCAGGCTGTTGAGCAACTCGACGCGACGACGGTCGCGCTCCACCAACGGCGCCAGGCGCCGACGAATGCCCAGGTTGATACGCGCCCGACGGTCGGCGGCGTAGTAGTTCCACAGGTAGTCACGCTCCTTGTCGGTGACCATCTCCAGGGTCAACTCATCATGGTTGCGCAGGAAAATCGCCCATTGGCAATTGGCGGGGATCTCCGGGGTCTGGCGCAGGATGTCGGTGATAGGGAAGCGATCTTCCTGGGCCAGCGCCATGTACATGCGCGGCATCAGCGGGAAGTGGAAGGCCATGTGGCATTCGTCACCGTTCATCCCCTGGGCGTCGACATCGCCGAAGTACAACTGGGTGTCCTCCGGCCACTGGTTGGCTTCGGCCAGCAACATGCGGTCGGGGTAGTTGGCGTCGATCTCGGCGCGGATCAGCTTCAGGACGTCATGGGTCTCGGGCAGGTTTTCGTTGTTGGTGCCGTCGCGCTCGATCAGGTACGGGATGGCGTCCAGGCGCAGGCCGTCGATGCCCATGTCCAGCCAGTAGCGCATCACCGACAACACGGCCTTGAGGACCTGCGGGTTATCGAAGTTGAGGTCGGGCTGGTGGGAGTAGAAGCGGTGCCAGAAGTACTGGCCCGCCACCGGGTCCCAGGTCCAGTTGGACTTCTCGGTGTCGAGGAAGATGATGCGCGTGCCGTCGTACTTGTGGTCGTCATCGGACCAGACGTAGAAGTCCCGCGCCTTCGAACCCGGCTTGGCCTTGCGCGCGCGCTGGAACCAGGGGTGCTGGTCCGAGGTGTGGTTGATGACCAGCTCGGTGATCACCCGCAGGTTGCGCTTGTGGGCTTCGGCAATGAACCGCCGCGCATCGGCCATGGTGCCGTAGTCGGGGCTGACGCCGCGGTATTCGGCAATGTCATAACCGTCGTCGCGCCTGGGTGAAGGATAGAACGGCAGCAGCCAGATGGTGTTGACGCCCAGATCGGCGATGTAGTCGAGCTTTTCGATCAAGCCGGGAAAGTCACCGATCCCGTCGTTATTGGAGTCGAAATAGGATTTTACGTGGACCTGATAGATCACCGCGTCCTTGTACCAGAGCGGGTCTTTGATAAAGGTGGCAGACCGGGGTTTCTTCGCCATTTGCAACTCCTGATGAATTCAATAAAGCCGCGGGATACAGGCTTGTGAGGTCTTTTTGTGTTGTGAGGCCTGCGCTTTGTGGGAGCAAAGCTTGCTCGCGATGCAGGCACCTCGATTCCTCAGGGAGACCGCGCCCTCTTCATCGCGGGCAAGCCTTGCTCCCACAGCATCACGCCACGCTGATCCGCCAAATCCCGAACGGCTGGTACGCCGGGTCAATCCGCATGAACTGGTACTTGCCGTACCAGGTCCAGCGATGTCCATTCATCAGATCCTCGCCCTGGGTCTGGGCGTCGTCGGGCAGGCCCATCTCCCACAGCGGCAACTCAAAACTGGCTTCCTGCGGGTTGTGCGGATCAAGGCTCACCGCCACCAGGATGAAATTGCTGCCGTCGGCGGTGCGCTTGCCGAAATACAGAATGTTGTCGTTCCAGGCGTTGTAGATTTTCAGGCCCAAGTGGGTATGCAGCGCCGGGTTCTGCCGGCGGATGCGGTTGAGCTGGGCGATCTCGGCAATGATGTTGCCCGGCGCGGTGAAGTCCCGGGGGCGGATCTCGTATTTCTCCGAATCGAGGTATTCCTCCTTGCCCGGCACCGGTGCCGACTCACACAGCTCGAAGCCCGAATACATGCCCCACAGGCCTGAGCCCATGGTTGCCAGGGCCGCGCGGATCAAAAAACCGGCGCGCCCCGACTCATGGAGAAAGGCCGGGTTGATGTCCGGCGTGTTGACGAAAAAATTCGGCCGGTAGCATTCACGCCACGGCGATTCATTGAGCTCACTGAAGTAGGTCGCCAGCTCAGCCTTGGTGTTGCGCCAGGTGAAATAGGTGTAGCTCTGGGAGTAACCGACCTTGCCCAGCCGCGCCATCATGGCCGGCGTAGTGAACGCTTCAGCCAGGAAGATCACTTCAGGATATTGCGCCCGCACATCGGCGATCAGCCATTGCCAGAACGGCAACGGTTTAGTGTGAGGGTTGTCGACGCGGAATATCTTCACGCCTTCCTTGACCCAGCCCACCACGATGTCCCGCAGCTCCGTCCACAGGCTGGGAATCGCATCGGCCGCGTAGAAATCAACGTTGACGATGTCCTGGTATTTCTTCGGCGGGTTTTCCGCATATTTGATCGTGCCGTCCGGCCGCCAGCTGAACCAGCCCGGGTGCTGCTTGAGCCAGGGGTGATCCTGGGAACACTGGATCGCGAAGTCCAGGGCGATCTCCAGGCCGTGGTCAGCGGCCGCCGCCACCAGGCGCCGGAAGTCCTCGCGGCTACCCAATTGCGGGTGAATGGCCTCGTGCCCGCCCTCCTCGCTGCCAATGGCATACGGACTGCCCGGGTCGTCGGGACCGGCAGTGAGGGAATTGTTCGGGCCTTTGCGGAAACTGCGACCGATGGGGTGGATCGGCGGGAAGTACAGCACGTCGAAGCCCATGTCCTGGATCACCGCCAGGCGTGAATGCACGTCGTTGAAAGTGCCGTGGCGCTGGGGATCGTCGGTGATCGATCGGGGAAACAGCTCATACCAGCTGGCAAACTCGGACAGCTTGCGCTCCACATCCAGCGGATACTCGGGGCTGATGCTCAAGTACGGGCGATGATCGGCCCGGGACATCAGATCGGCACTGCGCGGCGCCAGGAACAGCGCCACCTGCTCGGTCGGCAACAAGCCGGAGAGCTCATGGTGCAAGGCCGCCAGTTGCTCGCTCAATTCACCCGTGCTGCGCTCGACGGCCATTTGCACTTGGCTGCGCCCTTCTTGCAGCTCCAGGCTGATCGGCACTCCTGCACCGAATTTCTTCTCCAGCTCGTAGCGAAAACTGGCGAACTGATCGATCCAGGCCTCGATACAAAACACATAGCGGCCTTGTTCCGGCACGTTGAACTGGCCGTGCCAGCCGTTGTTGCCCAGGTCACTCATGACCTCGCTGTTCCACACTTCATCCTGCAGCGCACGCCAGCGAATGCGCACGGCCAGCTTGTCATGACCATCGGCGAAGACTTTGCTGGTCACTGTCACGTCCTGTCCAGCCACGGCCTTGGCGGCGAATTGCCCGCCGTCGATCACCGGCATGGTGCTTTCAATAGCGATACGCGGCAACAGCAAGGCTTGGGACAGCGGCAAATGCGGGTTGTAGGCCAGTTCAGTCGGGTGTTCGGCAGTCATCGAGCATCGCTCCTTTTACGCCCCATGGACGCGCTTGTGGCGGTAAAGGCCCAACGGGTCCCTGAAAAAACTCACTTAAACTCCGAACCGGATCAGCGGCTAAAAGTTCAGAGGGATTTACCCCGATGCATCCCGGGGATCAAAGCCGGTGCAAGGTGGTCAACAACAATAAGCACGACTCAAGCCATGTGCGTCACGGAGACCCGTCCCGATGAACATTCCCATCCCGGCCGAAACACCCGATCCGAACATCGACGACCCCACCTTGCCCCCGCCCGGCCCTGATCCCGAGCCGATTCCAGAGAAAGACCCGCCACTGGACCCACAACCGCCGCTGGGCGACCCGCCGAGCGAGGCGCCGCCGGAGCGGGTTTGAGCCAACGACTTGGAGCTGCCCCCTATGGGAGCGAGCTTGCTCGCGATAGCAGACTGTCAATCAGCATAGTGACTGGCTGATCCTCCGCCATCGCGAGCAAGCTCGCTCCCACAAGTTTAATGTTCAAGTCTTATGCTCAGGCTATGGCTTGCCGCCCTTCTCCAGCGCCCGGACGATCACCGGCATCACACTGAAGATCGCCAGCGCCAGCACCGTGCTGAGCACCGCCGTCGCCTCCCGGCCCAGCCCGGCGGCGACGCCAATGGCGGCGGTCATCCAGAGGCCCGCAGCCGTGGTCAGGCCCTTGACGTGACCTTCGTCGCCGTCGGTGTTTTTCAGGATGGTGCCGGCGCCGAGAAAACCGATGCCGGCGACCACGCCTTGTATCACCCGACTCATCGCGTCGGCCTGGGACCCGGACATCTGTGGCACCAATACGAACAGCGCCGCCCCCAGGGCCACAAGCATGTGGGTCCGCACGCCGGCAGCCTTGCCCTTGTGTTCGCGCTCGAAACCCAAAATGCCGCCCAACAGCGCGGCCATTAGCAGACGCACCGTGACCCGGGTCATCTGCTGGGCATCGGTGATGTCGGCGAATTCCGCCTGCAGGGTTACCCAGACTTCATGCCACCAGGCGTCCATGGACCGTCCTCTTTTTCATTCGATAAACGATGGACCGCAGGCGGCGCCAGAGGTGCGCCCGACCGCTGATCAGCCGCAACGAACCCCGGCTTGGCCGCACGACCTAACGTACATGACCCCAGAAGGAGCAACACCATGACTGTCCGTATCGATGACAACCAGACCTGCCATTTCGAAACCCCCAATGGCACCGAACAGCGCCCTGCCAGCGAGCTGACCATCATCACCGACCCGGACAAGGCCATGTCAGTCGTGGAGCTCAATGGCGACCGGGTCTACATCACCGAGGCCGAGGCCGATGCACTGACCGTGGCCGGCGCAGTCGACGGGCGCAAGCACCTGAAGGCCAGCGACAGCGGCTCGGCGATCTGAACGGCTTGAAGCCTCTGCGAGGTGTTCAATCCGTGGGAGCAAAGCTTGCTCGCGATGAAAACAACACGATACTTCTTGAACCGAGGTGTCTGTATCGCGAGCAAGCTTTGCTCCCACTACCCCCTGGCCTCAACGGTATGTTCGCTCGTCCTCGGGTGCATCAAAGTGTCGCAGGGCCTGGGTTTCGCGTCATCTGATCCGGTTTTTATCGAAACACCTGAGTCTGTTATGCAAACAGTTCCATGGTCATAGTGCCCCGGCCAGATAGAGGCTGATGAGCGACCGACCATGAGCGATAGAATCCCCGTCCAGTTGATACAGACGTTCGAACCTGCGCCAACGAAGATAAAGGCCAGGAGCACCGACAACCTGATCCACACCCGCAGCTTCACCGGTTTGTTTCGTACCCTGCGCATCAGCGGTGCGGGGGTTCTGTTCCTGCTGTTCTTCGGCACGGTGTGGTTGAACTGGGGCGGACGCCAGGCGGTGCTCTGGGACCTTTCCGAAAGCAAATTCCACATCTTTGGCGCGACCTTCTGGCCCCAGGATTTCATCCTGCTGTCGGCCTTGCTGATCATTGCCGCCTTCGGCCTGTTTGCGATCACCGTGTTTGCCGGCCGCGTGTGGTGCGGGTACACCTGCCCGCAGAGTTCCTGGACCTGGATCTTCATGTGGTGCGAGAAAATCACCGAGGGCGAACGCAACCAGCGGATCAAACTGCAGGCCGCGCCCTGGGGCCTGAACAAACTCTTGCGCCGCAGCGCCAAGCACACGCTGTGGCTGGCCATCAGCCTGCTCACCGGCCTGACGTTCGTGGGGTACTTCACGCCGATCCGCCCCTTGGCCGAAGAACTGCTGACCCTGCAAATGGCCGGCGTGAGTCTGTTCTGGGTGCTCTTCTTTACCGCAGCCACCTACCTCAACGCCGGCTGGCTGCGTGAAGCGGTGTGCATGCATATGTGCCCCTATGCACGCTTCCAGAGCGTGATGTTCGACAAGGACACGCTGACCATTTCCTACGATGCGGCCCGCGGTGAAATCCGCGGCCCACGCAAACGCGAGGCAAACCCGGCCAATATTGGTCTGGGCGACTGCATCGACTGCCAGATGTGCGTGCAGGTCTGCCCCACCGGCATCGACATCCGCGACGGCCTGCAGATGGAGTGCATCGGCTGCGCGGCCTGCATCGATGCCTGCGACTCGATCATGGACAAGATGGGCTACGCCCGCGGCCTGATCAAATACACCTCCGAACATCAGCTGCAGGGTGGCAAGACTCACCTGCTGCGACCTCGGCCTGATCGGCTATACCGCCGTGCTGCTGGTGATGATCGGCGCGCTGGTCGTGGCGCTGATGCAACGGCCCATGGTGTCGCTGGACGTCAGCAAGGACCGTGGCCTGTTTCGGGAAAACAGCGCAGGCCAGATCGAGAACATCTACAGCCTGAAAATCATCAACAAGACCCAACAGCGCCAGGATTACCATCTGTCCCTGGTGGACGGCGACGGCTTCATCCTGCAAGGCAAGACCCAACTGAGCCTGGCCCCGGGGGGGAAATCGTCGATGTGCCGGTGTCGGTGGCGATGCTCAGCGAACGGCCCGGCAAAGGCTCCCAGGAAATGACGTTCAAGGTCGCCGACAGCGACGAGCCAGGCATCTACAGCATCGCCAAGAGCCGTTTTGTCGCACCGATGAATCGTTGAAGCTTTAAGATGCCGGGCACCTGTGGGAGCGAGCGTGTGGGAGCAAAGCTTGCTCGCGAAGAACGATAACGCGACCTTACTGTTGATCCGTGTCGCCTGCGTCGCGAGCAAGCTTTGCTCCCACAGAATCTCCCACAGTTTAAAAAGCGCAAACCACGCGTCATTCAAGACTGGGCACCACCATGAAACGCTACGAGAAATTTGCCGACGACATCGCTGAACTGATCCGCTCGGGCATGCTGGGGCCAGGTCAGCGTGTGCCGTCGGTACGCTACGCCAGCCAGACCTACGGTGTCAGCCCGTCCACCGTGTTCCAGGCCTATTACCTGCTGGAACGACGCGGCATGATCCGGGCCCGGCCGCGCTCCGGCTACTTCGTCAACACCCATGCGCCGAGCCCGTTTTCGGAGCCTGCGATCAGCAGCCAGGTGCACGAGTCCACCGAAGTCGACGTCAGTGAGCTGGTATTTTCGGTCCTCGACTCGATCAAGGACCCGGCCACCGTACCGTTCGGCTCGGCATTCCCCAGCCCGATGCTGTTCCCACTGCAACGGCTGTCTCGTTCGCTGTCCAGCGCAACACGGGACATGGACCCGCGAATGGTGGTCACGGACATGTCGCCAGGCAACCCGCAACTGCGCCGACAGATCGCCCTGCGCTACATGGTCGGCGGGTTGATGCTGCCCATGGAGGAGCTGTTGGTCACCAACGGCGCCCTGGAAGCGTTGAACCTGTGCCTGCAAGCCGTGACCGAACCCGGCGATCTGGTGGCGATCGAAGCGCCAGCGTTCTACGCCAGCCTGCAGGTACTGGAGCGCCTGAAGCTCAAGGCCGTGGAAATTCCCGTGCACCCGCGCGACGGCATCGACCTGGACGTGCTGGCGCAGACACTGGAGCGCCATCCGATCAAGGCCTGCTGGTGCATGACCAGCTTCCAGAACCCCATGGGCGCGACCATGCCCGAGGAGCGCAAACAGGCGTTGGTAGAGTTGCTGCGCCGCCATCAGGTGCCGCTGATCGAGGACGACGTGTACGCCGAACTCTATTACGGCCAGCAGGCCCCCAAGCCTGCCAAGGCGTTCGACACCGAAGGCTTGGTGATGCATTGCGGTTCGTTCGCCAAGAGCCTGGCACCGGGTTATCGCATCGGCTGGGTCGCCGCCGGGCGCTACGCGCAGAAGATCGAACGGCTCAAGCTCATGACCTCGTTGTGCGCCTCGATGCCGGCCCAGGCCGCCATCGCCGACTACCTGCAACACGGCGGCTACGACCGTCACCTGCGCAAACTGCGCTATGCCCTGGAGGAACAGCAAAGCGCGATGCTCGCCGCCATCGCCCGCTACTTCCCCGCCCAGACCCGGGTCAGCCAGCCGGCGGGGGGCTACTTCCTGTGGCTGGAGCTGCCGGAGCAGATGGATTCGCTCAAGCTGTTCCAGATGGCCCTGGCCCAGGGCATCAGCATCGCGCCGGGACCGATCTTTTCACCAACCCGGCGTTTCAGGAATTGCATCCGCTTGAATTACGGCAGCCCGTGGACCGAGGCCTCGGAAAAGGCCATGGAGACGCTGGGGCGGATTATTCGTTCGTTCTGATATCGGGTTGTCCGTCAGACCGCCATCGCGAGCAAGCTTTGCTCCCACATCGGAACACTGTCCCCTGTGGGAGCAAAGCTTGCTCGCGATAGGGCCGAAACAGACACCCCAGGACTCAGCGCCCGCCCCCCAGATCCACAAACGTCCCGGTCGCATACGAAGCCTTGTCCGACAACAGCCAGATAATCGCTTCGGCCACTTCATCCGGACGCCCGCCCCGGGCCATGGGGATCGCTGATTCCAGCTTGCTGACCCGGTCCGGGTCACCGCTCAGGGCATGGAAATCGGTGTAGATGTAGCCGGGGCGCACCGCGTTGACGCGAATGCCTTCGCCGGCCACTTCCTTGGACAAGCCGATGGTGAAGGTGTCCAGCGCGCCCTTGGAGGCCGCGTAATCGACGTACTCCCCCGGTGCGCCCAAGCGCGCGGCCACCGACGAGACGTTGACGATGCTGCCACCCTGCCCGCCGTGCCTGGGCGACATGCGCAGCACCGCGTGCTTGGCGCAAAGAATCGGCCCCAGCACGTTGGTCTTCATGATCTTGAGAATGCGGAATTCGGACATTTCATCGAGCCGGGATTTCTGCGCGACCGTGCCGGCGTTGTTCACCAGGGCGGTGACACGGCCCAGCTCGGCGTCCACCCGGTCGAACAGGCCGATCACTTCGTCTTCGATGCTCACGTCGGCCCGCACGGCAATCGCCTGCGCGCCCTTGGCCCGGACCTGTTCGAGCACCTCCTGCGCAGCACTCTCATCGGACTGGTAATTGATGCAGATCCGATAGCCCAACTCGGCAGCCAACAGCGCCGTGGCCGCCCCGATTCCGCGGCCGCCACCGGTGATGACGATGACTTTATCCACGTTTGCTTCCCCCATTCCACGGATAGACATCCGGCCCAAGAATAGCGTTCACGTCACGCTTTGCACAAACCGTTGCGCTTACCGGGCCAGGGCGCGCAGATCCAGGCGTCCGTCCAACAGTGGCGGGCACCAGTAATAGCCGCCGGTGATTGGCCGGCTCATGCGATACAGGCCATCGGTGATGCCGTCTTCCAGGCCACTCATGCGGCGCAGTTGTGCCTCGAAAGCATCGAGGGAGAAACCGAACGCCAGGAACATCAGCCCCGCACGGTCGCCTTCGATCCACGGCATGGAACGACGCACCACGAACGCCTCCGGGGCGAAGCTTTCCTGGGCGGTGCGCTTGACGTGGGCCGATTCCGGCGCGTCGTCGAGTTCTTCGTTGTCGCTCAGGCGACGGCCCATGATGTTGTCGCGCTCATGGGGTTGCATCGCCGCGAAGCCATCCAGATCGTGCTGCCATTGCTGGATCGCGGCGAAACTGCCACCGCGCACCCCATCGACACCCTGGGTCAGGGCGGCGGCGATGGCCGCTTCGTCGTGAGGGTTTTCGGTGCCGTCTTCGTAGCCGGTCAGGTCATGGCCGGTCATATGGCGGAAGGTTTCGTTCATCTGCACCAGGCGCAGCGCCGGGGCCAGCACCGCCTCGATGGCGCGACTGCGGTGCATCAGCTCGCCGCGGTCTTCGCCGTGCAGCCAGCACCACAGCGCGTGTTGGGTCGAGGGGTTGTCCACGCCCACGCCGGCCAAGGCAGGGAAGGCTCGCAGGCCTTCGACCTGGGCGCCCAGCGCCTGGACCAGCGATTCGCCAAAGCCGACCACGACCCGCCCATCGACCAGCAACAGGAGTTTGTCTATCGCAGCCGGCAATGCCTCGACCGATTCCAGGGCAAAAAACAAATGACGGGCCTGAGGCGGAACAGGGGTGGCGAGAATGCCGGGCTGGTAGTAACTCATGTGAACTCCTTTAGAAAGAGCGCAAGTTTACCCGGCAGCCGGGGGTTTGTGTGGTTTGCCATGCGACACCGAAAGCCGACGACCGAAGATTTTCGTAGGAACACTCCTGCGGCCCAGTCGGACGACTCCGAAGCGCCCTCGAGCCGGATGAGCACCGATTGCCGAGCAACCGAAAACCTCCTAGATTGACCACCCCAAGATGCACTCAGGCATCGAAAGCTGCTGGATACAGAGCAGCTTGAACCACCGCCATCCAAGGAGACGGTCCGACATGCACATGGCCAAATCGATACTCGCAGGCACTTTTTTCCTGGTCTGCGGGGCAGCTCCGGGCTTTGCCCAGGATCGTATTGAAGACGCTGTCAATGCCACGATCCAGCCCTTGATGAAGCAACAGGACATCGCCGGCATGGCCGTGGCGATCACCTACAACGGTCAACGCCATTACTTCAACTACGGCGTGGCCTCCAAGGACACGAAAAAGCCGGTCACCGACCAGACCCTCTTCGAAATCGGCTCGATCAGCAAGACCTTCACCGCCACCCTTGGCGCCTATGCCCAGGCCCAGGGCAAGCTGTCCCTGGCGGACCCGGCCAGTCGCTTTGCTCCCGAGCTGCGCGGCAGTGCCTTCGAGGGCATCAGCCTGCTCAACCTCGCCACCTATACCGCCGGAGGCCTGCCGTTGCAGTTCCCCGCCGAGGCGGACCATCCGGACCGGATGTTCAGTTATTACACGACCTGGAAGCCGCTCTACCCGGCCGGCACCCAGCGGCTCTATTCAAACCCGAGCATCGGCCTGTTCGGCTATCTGGCAGCCCGCAGCCTGGGGCGGCCGTTTGACGAGGTGATGGAGCGCACGCTGATGCCAGGGCTGGGCCTCCAGCACAGCTATGTGCGGGTGCCGCAGGATCAGTTGGGCCGATACGCCCAAGGTTATGCAAAAGACGGCAAGCCCGTCCGGGTCGGACCGGGAGCCCTGGACTCCGAGGCCTACGGGGTGAAAACCAGCTCATCGGACCTGATGCGTTTCCTCGAGGCCAACCTGCGACCGGAAAAACTGGACGCGGATCTGAAGCAAGCGATCGCCACGACGCATACAGGTTTCTACAGGGTTGGCGGGATGAATCAGGGGCTGGGCTGGGAGTTCTACCCCGCTCCGTTCACCTTGGATGACCTGCTCGCTGGCAACACACCGCAAATGGCCCTGACCCCACAAAAAGTCGAACCTCTCAACCCGCCCCGCCCAGCGCCGGACGGCGCCTGGGTCAACAAGACAGGATCTACCAACGGTTTCGGCGCATACGCGGCGTTCGTACCCGGAAAGGACATGGGGATCGTCATGCTTGCCAACAGGAACTACCCGATCGAAGAACGGGTGAAAGCGGCGCATCGGATCCTCGCTGCGCTGGACGTGAAATAAATCGGCTGGGCTCACTTGTGGCGAGGGGATTTATCCCCTCATCATAAGAGTCTGTCGGCGGAAATCAATCATCCAGCGGCTTCACCGGCCCCGCCGGCTTGACTGCCTTGCCAGGCTTGGCGCCTTTCGCATCCTTGGTCGGTGCAGGCTCTGGCGCGGGTGGTGGGGCTGGAGGTGTTGCTTCTTTCTCTGCCGCAGGCAGTTTATCGACGGCATCGAAGAGGTCTTTCAGTTCGATCGCCCCGGAATGCTCAAGCTTCTTTTCCCCGTCCTTGCCCACCAGGATGATCTTGGTCTGTGCTCCGGCTCCCAGCTTGAGCGAGCGAATCAACGCCATGGTGCTTTGCGGATCCAGATCCTTGCCATCGCGCTGCCCAATGGTATTGAGCACGGTATAGAGCACCATGTTGCGCTCGGAAAAGCCCTGCTTGCCTGCCGGTTCATCCAAGGCCTTTTTCAGGCTCACCCAGGCAGGGTCGACCGTGCTGGGCGCGATGACGACAAGGGGACGTGACTTGCCTGCGTCCGCCAACAGCGGCGAGTCGCCATCGGCAGCGAACAGTGGGCCGGCGATGGCCAGCAAGGTAGCGAAGGTCAACGACCGAATGAGCATGCGCCTCTCCTTTTGATATTTACGCTGTACTGATTGCACAGGGCGGCGATTGTTCCGCGAGAGTCGCTCAATACTGCGCCTGCCTGACTTGAAGCTTAGGCCAGGGGGTTCATTGCGCAACCGCAAGGAGAGCGCTGAAGTCGGGAGAGACTAATTGTGGGAGCGAGCTTGCTCGCGATAGCGTCATGACGCCCAACATCGAGTCGACTGACACACCGTTATCGCGAGCAAGCTCGCTCCCACACTATTGGACTTGAGCTGACTGTTCTAGAACGCCAGCTTGAACCCGATCATCGCCAGCATCACCGCCAGGCACGGGCGCAGCAATTCGTCGGAGATGCGTCCCGACAAATGACTGCCCAGGTAGATCCCCGGCAACGAACCGATCAGCAGGAAACCCAGGATGTGCCAGTCCATGTTGCCCATGCTCGCATGGCCCAGGCCAGCCACCAGGGTCAGCGGTACGGCGTGGGCGATCTCGGTGCCCACCAGGCGCTTGGTGACCAGGAACGGGTAGAGGATGAACAGCGCGACAGTGCCCAGGGCGCCAGCGCCGATGGAGGTCAAGGCGACCATCGCACCCAGCACGAGGCCAGTGATGACCGTCAGCACATTGAGGCGCGAACCGGAGGGGTTGTAGTGGCCGCCAGCGCGGTCGTGGGCAAATTGCAGCAGGCGCTTCTTGAACAGGATCGCCAGGGCGGTGGCGAACAACACAAAGCCCAAGGCTTGCTTGATTACCGCGTTCATCGCCTCGGGGGAGCTGTGCAGGCTGCTGAGGAACCACAGCGTCAAGCCGACCGCCGGCACACTGCCCAACGTCAGCCAGCCAGTAATCGCCCAGTCGATGTTGCGATTTTTTGCATGAACCAGGACACCACCAGACTTGGTAATAGCCGCGTACAGCAGGTCCGTACCTACCGCCGTCGCAGGGTTGATACCAAACCACAACAGGATCGGGGTCATCAGCGAACCACCGCCGACGCCGGTCATCCCAACGATGAAACCGACCACCAGGCCTGCAACGACTAAACCGACATTACCGAAATCCATTAAACCCGTCTCAGCACGACCGCGTGAAAAATCTGGCCGCGAGCATAGCGATTTTTCTTATAACCTCCTATATCGATGTGATCTATCTTTATTCCTTTTCCATAGCTTCACTGAACCGGCAGGAAGTTGAGGAACAGCAGGCTCTGGGCGTAATTCAAGCCGATCCGCCGGTAGCGCTCATCGAGCATCTGGGTCAGCAGGTCCAATCGGGCGACGATTTTTCCGAACTCCACGGCGAAACTCAGGTTGCTGCCCTCCTCCGAAATCTCATTGGAAAACAGCAACAGCTTGCCGTCCTTGTTCTGCCGCTGGCTCAGCAGCCAGGTGGCCTTTTCGATATTGCGCGCCGCGTTGCTGACAAAACGCGGGTCGATGGTGTCGGTCATGTAGAACTCGAGGCGATTGCCGTGCGCGGTGACCAGCATGCTGCCAATGGCATAGATGAACGCCCCTACCCGATCGCCGAGAAATTCCGGGCTCATGGCATAGCTCAGGGCTGCCAGGTCCTTCTTGCCACCCAGGGTCGGCAAGGGCTGTTGCTGCTCGATGGCCATGCGCACCTGTTTTTCCGCAGTGCGGACGTCGAGAAAACCGGACTTGCGCAGTTCCTCGGGGTTGCGCAGGTACAGCTTGTTCATCAGCAGATAGAGGCTTTGCAGGTTGTCGTGCATCGACAACGTGGCCATGCGATCGACGCTGGTCTGCAAGAACTCCTGGGGCCTGGCGTTGCTGAACTGCGTGACCATGTCCTGCCCCTGCTGATGGCTGCAGCCGCCGCTGAACAGCATCGACACACCGACCAACAATGCCAGGCAACAACGGCGCAATCTCGTCACAGAATAAAAAACAGCGGCCATCGAATCTCGGTCTGGGCATGGGGAAGCGATGGGGGGTCGTCGCTTCCAGGCCATGGATAGAGCGGCAAAAATCGCAAAAGTGCAGTACCCGGAGCAAACCTTCGGTCTCCAGCAACATCCCCCTCACTCAATTAGTCTTACTTTTTAATTGATAAATCCTTATTAATGGCTATAAATCCCTTCTCACCCTTCAAATAGAAAGACTACTAACCAGAAAAACCTTCAGCGCTGTCCGACCAGTAGCGGACTCGCCCCGCGTTCAAAACAACAACAAAACAACAGGAAGGAAGGTCATACCATGCTTGAATCCAGACAACTGCTCACGGCCCTCGGAGTGTCTCTGATGATCGCCACCTCGGCTTCCCACGCTGCCGGCCTGACCAACGAACGTGGTGCGTTCGGCAAAACCGACGACGGCACGGCGGTGGAAAAATTCGTGCTGCGCAACAGTCACGGCATGGAGGCCACGGTCATCACCTACGGCGGCATCCTCCAGTCATTGAGCGTGCCGGACAAACACGGCAAGGCCGCCGACATCGTGCTCGGCTTCGACGACGTGCAGGGTTACCAGAAGAACGGCAGCGTGTATTTCGGCGCGACCATCGGCCGCTTCGGCAATCGCCTGGCCGACGGCGCCTTCGAGCTGGACGGCAAGCGTTACCAGGTGCCGCAGAACGACCATGGCAATTCCTTGCACGGCGGGCCGCAAGGGTTCGACAAGCGCGTCTGGAAGGCCCAGCCCCATAATGCCAAGGACTCGGTGGGCGTCACCCTGACCTACTTGTCAGCCGATGGCGAGATGGGTTTCCCCGGTGCACTGAAGACCGACGTCACCTACAGCCTCAACGAACAGAACGAGTTGCGCATCGAGTACAAAGCCACCACCGACAAGCCCACAGTGCTGAACCTGACCAACCACAGCTATTTCAACCTGGCCGGGGCAGGCAACGGCGACATACTCGAGCAGGTCGCGACCCTGCACGCGGCCCATTACACGCCGGTCACCGGCAAGCTCATTCCCACTGGCGAACTGGCCCCCGTGGCCGGCACACCGATGGACTTCACCCAACCCACCGCCATCGGCACCCATATCAAGGCCGATCACCCACAACTCAAATTCGCCGAACCGAAACAAGGCGGCTTCGATTTCAACTGGGCGCTGGACGCCAAGGGCGACGTGAACAAACTGGCCGCCGAGGTGTATGACACGGACTCCGGACGACGCCTGCAGCTCTACACCACCGAGCCTGGCGTGCAGTTCTATACCAGCAACTTCCTCGACGGCACCGTCAAGGGCAAGCAAGGCAAGGTCTATCCACATTGGGGCGCGTTCACCCTGGAAACCCAGCACTACCCCGACTCGCCCAACCAGCCGAACTTCCCTTCGACGCGGCTTGATCCGGGCCAGACCTACACCCAGACCATGGTGTTGAAGTTCTCCGCGAAATAAAAAAAAGCACCACACCCGTAGGAGCTGTCGAGCAAAGCGAAGCTGCGATCTTTCCCAGACAATTGAGTTTGGAGCGAAAAGATCGCAGGCTTCGCCAGCTCCTACGACTATCCTGCTGTCCATTGGATTATCGATCAGCACAACAGGAGAAAGGCATGAGGACGCTGGAATTGGCGGGTGTGTCCGTACCGGTCATTGGCCAGGGCACCTGGCGCATGGGTGAGGAACCGTCTCATCACAAGAAAGAAGTGGCCGCCCTGCGGTTGGGAATCGAATTGGGCATGACCCTGATCGACACGGCGGAGATGTATGCCGAAGGCGGTGCCGAAACCGTCGTTGGCGAAGCGATCACCGGCCTGCGCGACCAGGTTTTCCTGGTGAGCAAGGTCTATCCCCACAACGCCAGTCGCAAAGGCATTCCCCTGGCCTGCGAACGCAGTCTGCGGCGGCTCGACACCGATTACATCGACCTTTATCTGCTGCACTGGCGCGGGCAGTACCCACTGGACGAAACCGTCGAAGCCTTCGAGCGGCTGCGCGAAGAAGGCAAGATCGGCCGTTGGGGCGTGTCGAACTTCGATGTAGCGGACCTTGAGGAACTGGCCGCGCCGGCCTGCGCGACCAACCAAGTGCTGTACAACCTGCAGGAACGCGGCATCGAATTCGACCTGCTGCCCTGGTGCCAGCGCCAGTCCATGCCCGTCATGGCCTACTGCCCGGTCGGCCAGGGCGGACACCTGCTCAAGGATCACACCCTGGGACAGATCGCCGAACGCCATCGCGCCACACCGGCGCAGATCGCACTGGCCTGGCTGTTGCGCCAGGACAATGTGATTGCCATTCCCAAGGCCGTGAAACCTGAGCATGTGCGTTTGAATGCCGAAGCGGCCAACCTCAAGCTGGAACCGCAAGACCTGGCAGCCCTAGACCTGATATTTCCCCAGCCCCAGGGCAAGCAGCGCCTGGCGATGGTCTGAAGACCCATTCAACCTCGGGATTCACACTGACTTGTGGCGAGGGAGTTCATCTGTGGGAGCAAGGCTTGCCCGCGATGGAGGCGACACGGTGTCCTGGGAAAAACGAGGCGCCCGCATCGCGGGCAAGCCTTGCTCCTACAGGGGATAAACCCTGACCACGGGCTCGGCCTGAATACCACGGAGTTTCAGAACAACCCCATCTGCCCACCCACCAACGTCGAAAAATCATCATCCACAAACGGCAGGATCGCATCCGCCACTGGCTGTAGCTGTTTGGTCACGTAGTGGTCGTAATCGATTGACGCACTGCGGGTCTCCAGCGGTTCGGGGCCGGCGACGGTGATGACGTAGCTGATCCAGCCGCCATTCTGGTATTGCCGCGGACGGCCCTGGCGCTGGTTGAACTCATCGGCCAGCCGCGCGGCCCGCACATGGGGTGGGACGTTGCGTTCATAGTCTTCCAGCGGCCGACGCAGACGCTTGCGGTAGACCAATCGTTCATCGAACGCGCCGGCCAGGGTCTGCTGCACATAATCGCGCACATAATCCTGATAGGGCTGGCGATGGAAAATCCGCCCGTACAGCTCCTGCTGGAATTGCCGGGCCAGCGGCGACCAGTCGGTGCGCACGGTTTCCAGGCCCTTGTAGACGATTTCGTCGCTGCCATCGGCACGGGTTACCAATCCGGCGTAGCGTTTCTTGCTGCCCTCCTCGGCGCCGCGGATAGTCGGCATCAGAAAGCGCTTGAAATGCGTTTCGAACTGCAGCTCCAGCGCACTCTCCAATCCGAACTCAGCACGCACCTGCTCTCGCCACCATTGGTTGACGTGGGCCACCAACTCGCGGCCGATCCTGGCCGCTTCCTCCTGGCCATGGGCACGACGAAGCCAAACGAACGTGGAATCGGTATCGCCATAGATCACCACATGCCCCTGGGCTTCGATCAACTGGCGGGTGCGCTGCATGATCTCGTGACCGCGCAGGGTGATGGACGAGGCCAGGCGTGTGTCGAAGAAACGGCAGCCACTGGAACCGAGCACGCCATAAAAGGCGTTCATGATGATTTTCAACGCTTGGGACAGCGGCGCATTGTGCTCGCGCTTGGCGGTCTCCCGGCCTTCGGAGATCCGCGCCACGATGGCTGGCAGGCAATGTCGAGTACGGGAGAAGCGCGCCCCGCGAAAGCCTGGCACCGATTCCTGGTCATCCGGGTGACGCAGCCCTTCGATCAAGCCCACCGGGTCAATCAGGAAGGTGCGGATAATCGATGGATACAGGCTCTTGTAGTCCAGCACCAGCACCGACTCGTAGAGGCCCGGTTGGGAGTCCATGACAAAACCACCCGGGCTGGCCTCGGGCGGACGCTGGCCCAGGTTGGGGGCAACAAACCCTTGGCGATGCATCAGCGGCATGTACAGGTGCGTGAAGGCCGCCACGGAACCTCCGCTGCGGTCCGCCGGCAGCCCGGTGACGCTGGCCCGCTCCAAGAGGAACTTGAGCAACTCGGTCTTGGCGAAGATCCGTGTCACCAGTTCACAGTCCTTGAGGTTGTAGCGGGCCAGGGCCGGCTTGTCCTCGGCGAACATGCGATTGATCTCGTCCATGCGCTGGTACGGGTTATCGATGGACTTGCCCTCCCCCAGCAGCGTCTGGGCGACGTTTTCCAGGCTGAACGAGGGGAAACTCCAGGTGGCCGAACGCAGGGACTCGATACCGTCGATGATCAGCCGGCCAGCGGCCGAGGCGAAGAAGTGGTTGTTGCGCGCGCCGTGCTCGCGCCATTGCATCTCTTCGCCACCACGTCCCAGGCGCAACGGCACCGCCAGGCGCCGGGCGTGTTCATGCAGCACTCGCAGGTCGAATTGCACCAGGTTCCAGCCAATGATCGCGTCAGGGTCGAAACGGGCGAACCAATCGTTGAGTTTCTTCAGCAGCACCGTGCGCGATTCGCAGTATTCCAGCTGGAAATCCACGCCGGTATCGTCGCCATTGGCTGGCCCGAGCATGTAGACCTGGCGCTCGCCGCAGCCTTCCAGGGCGATGGAATACAATTCGCCCTGGGCGGTGGTTTCGATGTCCAGGGACACCAGGCGCAACGGTGGACGGTATTCGGGCGCCGGCTTCATCTGGGCGTCGACCAGCAGGCCATCGGCAGCCGGCGTACCGCCAAACCAGACCGGGGCGGTGATGAAGCGCTCCATCAGGTAGCGCTCCGGCGGCCGGATGTCCGCTTCGAACACCTCCACGCCGGCGCGGCGCAGGGTGGTGTCCAGGCGCATCAGTTGGGCATGCTGCTGGCAATACAATCCCAGCACCGGACGATGCTCGAAATCCAGCAGGTCCAGGGGGCGCAGTTCTACCTCCTTCTCCCCTTGCAGCAAGGCTTCGAGCTGGCCGCGCTGGATCTGCGGCACAAAGGCCACCGACGTTTGCACTGGGAGGCGCACGCGCTGGGGACCGGCGTCGGTCGCCAGCCAGAACTCGACTTCGGTGCCGGCCGGGGTATCGCGCCAATGCCGGGTCAGGACGAAGCCCTGCTGTAAATCCACCGCTGCAACCTCGAATTCTACGTAGGCGACGATTCTACCCTGTGGCGAGGGGATTTATTTGTGGGAGCAAGGCTTGCCCGCGATGCGGTTCAACTGCTAGACCGTGTCATCGTTCATCGCGAGCAAGCTTTGCTCCCACAGGCTTGCTCCCACAGAGGGACGCCCCTCGCCACAATGCTGGATGACATCACATCGGTGGGAAATCCCCCGGCAATGACGCTTTTGGACGACTGGCCGCCGCTTTACCGCTTGCTCTGCGCCGTTGGGTCTACGATGCTTTAACAACCAGCAAAAACAACACCCGAGGCCCCCCATGAAAACCGTCGCGCAGTTGCTCCGGATAAAAGACGAGAAAAACCAGCAAGTGCACACCATCTCACCGGACGACATGGTATTGCAGGCCCTGATGCGCATGGCCGAGAAGAACGTCGGTGCGTTGCTGGTGGTGAAGAACGACGAAGTGCTGGGGATCATCAGCGAGCGCGACTATGCCCGCAAAATGGTCTTGCGCGGGCGCTCATCGGTGGGCACGAAGGTCAGTGACATCATGGTCTCCCCCGTGATCACCATCGACCCGCACCAGAACGTCGAGACCTGCCTGAGCATCATGACCGAAAAACACCTGCGGCATTTGCCAGTGGTAGAGGACGGCAAACTGGTCGGCCTGCTGTCCATCGGCGACCTGGTCAAGGAAGCCATCGCCGAACAGGCCGATCTGATCAAACAACTGGAGCAATACATTCGCGGGGGAATGATCCATTCGGTCGGGTTGCTCATTCTCAAGGCACTTCTATATTGAAGGGGTTGTTCCTGCGAGCATCCCAATGGCCAACACCGACCGACTGATCATTTGTGAACATTGCGATGCGGTGTACGAGCCGGTGGTGCTCGTCGCGCACCAGAAAGCTTCGTGCGTGCGCTGCCACGCGGTGATCCAGCGCTACAACGGCCTGACCATCGAGCAGCGCCTGGCCTTGAGCGTGACGGCAGCGGTGCTGTGGGCCTTCGCCAACATCTACCCGATCATGAGCATCCGCCTTCAGGGCCTGAGCAACAGCGCGACGTTATGGGATTCCATCGTGGCGCTGAGCCATGGGCCGATCACCTTCATCGCCCTGGTGACAGCGGTGGCGATCATCATCGCACCGGCCTTTCAATTGGCGCTCCTGCTCTGGGTACTGGGCCATGCCTACCTCCAGCGGCGGGCACCGGGGTTCAACCTGTGCATGCGCAGCCTGGAAACCCTGCGGCCCTGGAGCATGCTGGAAGTGTGCCTGCTGGGCGCGCTGGTGGCGGTGATCAAGCTCGCCGGCCTGCTGGACGTGCTCCCGGGCATCGGCCTGTTCGCCCTGGCGGCCCTGAGCCTGCTGATGATCCGCATTGCCGGGCGCGATGTCCGCGACCTGTGGGACAGCCTGTGAACGGCCAGCCGCTGGACACCCCGCCAGAGGCCCGCGACCTGGACCTGTGCCTGTGCCACAGTTGCGGCCTGGCCTGCGACATGACCGACGAGCCCCAGACCTGCCCCCGCTGCGACGCCGCCCTGCATCGACGCAAACCCGACGCCATCACCCGCACCTGGGCCTACATGCTCGCCGCGCTGGTGTTCTACATCCCGGCCAACCTGCTGCCGGTCATGAATACCCAGATGCTCGGCGAAGGCGCCGACAGCACCATCATCAGCGGCGTCATCGAGTTCTGGCAAAGCGGCGCCTGGGACATCGCCCTGATTATCTTCATCGCCAGCATCGCGGTGCCTGGCATCAAGTTCGTGGTGCTGACCCTGTTGCTGGTGACCGCACAGCGGCGCAGCACCTGGGCCCAGGTCCAGCGGGCGAAACTGTACCGGCTGGTGGAAGTCATTGGCTATTGGTCGATGCTCGATGTGCTGGTGGTGGCTCTGGTGGCAGCCCTGGTCAAGTTCCAGGCATTGAGCGACATCGAACCACGACCGGGCATCCTGTTCTTCGGCCTCGTGGTGCTGTTCACCATGCTGTCGGCCATGAGTTTCGACCCCCGGCTGATCTGGGATACCCAACCATCCGAGGAGGTCATGGATGAAGTCGCAAGCCACTGACGGGCAGCAACCCGCACCCGGCCGCGCCCACGTCACCACCCGCCGCTGGACGGTGTCGCTGGTGTGGATCGTGCCGATCATCGCGGTGCTGGTGGGCATTTCCCTGGTGGTCCACAACTGGCTGCAGGAAGGCCCGACCATCACCATCACCTTCAAGACCGGCCAGGGCCTGACCGCCAACAAGACCCAGGTGAAATATCGCAACGTGGTCATCGGCCAGGTCACCGACGTGCAACTGAGCGAGGACCAGAAGAACGTCACCGCCACGGTCAAGCTCGCCAAGACAGCCGACACCTTCACTCACGAAGACTCGGTGTTCTGGGTGGTTCGGCCGCGCATCGGGGCCGGCGGTATCTCGGGGATCGACACCTTGCTGTCGGGGGATTTCATCGGCGCCGACGCCGGCCAGTCGAAAGTGCGCGCCAAGTCCTTCACGGGCCTGGAGAACCCGCCGCCCATCACCTATGGCGAACCGGGCAAGCGCTTCACCCTGCATTCCCAGGACCTAGGTTCGCTGGACATCGGCTCGCCGGTGTACCTGCGCAAGATCCCGGTGGGCCAGGTCGTGTCCTACGCCCTGGACGCCGAAGGCAAAGGCGTCAACATCGACGTATTCGTCAACGCGCCCAACGATGCGTATGTCACCGAAAACACCCGGTTCTGGAACGTCAGCGGCGTGGACGTGAACGTCGGCGCCAATGGTTTTGCGGTCAAGACCGAATCGCTCTCGGCCTTGCTGCTAGGCGGCATCGCGTTTCGGGCGCCGGAGTACAGCCCCAACGACGTCCCCGCCAGCGAGGACAAGACCTATGAGCTGTTTGCCGACCAGCAGAGCGCCCTCGCCCCGCCCGACGGCAAGGCGCAATACCTGGCCCTGCGCTTCGATCAGGCACTGCGCGGCTTGCGCGTCGGTGCGCCGGTGGAGTTCCTCGGGGTGGAAGTCGGCAGGGTGGTGGCCATCCATCTGGATTTCGATGAGAAACAGCGCAGCTTTCCGGTCAACGTCGGCGTGGTGATCTACCCGCAACGCCTGGGCAAGGCCCATGAAAAACTGCTCAAGTCGCTCAATCACAATCCAGACGACGAAGCCGCTGGCGCCCGTCTGATCGGCAGCTTCGTCGAGCGGGGGCTGCGCGCCCAGGCCCGCAGCGGCAACCTGCTGACCGGGCAGTTGTACATCTCGCTGGATTTCTACCCCAAGGCGGAAAAAGTCGCCTTCGACCCAAGCGCCCGGCCCGTGCGTATCCCGACCATTCCGGGCAGTCTCCAGCAACTGCAGGAACAACTGCAGGCGATGATCGAGCGGATCAACAAACTGCCACTGGAGAGCATTGCCGGCAACCTGGATGGCAACCTGGTGGAGTTGCGCAAAGGCCTGACCCAGTTCAACAGCAAGACCCTGCCGGGCGTGCAAAGCACCTTGCAAGACGTCAGCAAGACCCTGCAATCGGCCAACTCGACCCTGGCCGAAGACTCACCGCAGCGCGAACAACTGACCCAGACCCTGGACGACCTGGGGCGTATGTCGCGCTCGCTGCGCGAACTGTCGGACTACCTGAGCCGCCATCCCGAATCGCTGCTTCGCGGCCGTCCCAAGGACGCACCGGCGCAGAACCTCACATTGCCGGTGAAAGAATGATCACAGGAGCCCGCCCCATGCCACTGACGCTGAAACTCACTCTGGTTGCCGTGGCATTGCTGCTCGGCGCCTGCCGCAGCGATCCGATCCACTACCACACCCTGAGCCCGGCCCAACCGGCAGGCCAATCGCGCTCCAGCGTGGACATCCAGATTGAACAGGTCAGTGTCCCACCCCAAGTGGATCGCACCCAGATGGTCATTCGCCAGGGCAACAGCGGGTTGGCGATCCTGGAAACCGAATGGTGGGGCGCCAGCCTGGCCGATGAACTGCACAGCAGCCTGGACGAACAACTGGGCAACCCTGGCGCACCGAAATCATTGCTGCGGGTAGACGTGCAACGCTTCGACTCGATCCCTGGCCGCTATGCCCGCATGGATGTGCAATGGCGCCTGCGCAACCTGGGCAACGACGCCCGCCCCCTCACGTGCCGCAGCAGCCTGCAAACCCCAGCGGGAGCCAGTATCGACGAGCTGGTGACAGCGCATCAGGAAAATGTCCGGCAATTTGCCGGCCTTGTTGAACAGGCGGCTGCACGAAAGGCGTGTCCTTGACCTTGTAGGAGCTGCCGAAGGCTCGGGCCGCGTTCGGACGATCTTTTGATCTTTCGCTTGAGACGCAAGCGTCAGGGGAAAGATCGCAGCCTCGCTTCGCTCGGCAGCGCCTACAACGGCCAGTGCAGCGACAGCACCGGCGCAACGCGCGGATGGTGGTCGATGCGCTCCAACAACTCGTGGAACGCTGGGCGGGCGCTCAGCATCGCCTCCCGCGTGTTTCTCCACTTCGTGATCACCGCCGCCAGAATATCCAGCGCCCCCGGTTCGTCACCGCCTAGAAAAGGTCGGGCCGGGAACTGGTCGGCAAACCGCGCCCAATTGAGATACAGCCGTTGCTGCGTGCCGGATATCAATCGCTGCCGAGTCGCTTCGTCCGCCTCGTCCAGCCAGCGTTCCGGAAAATCGATAATGCCGATGGGCGTGTAGCAATTGGCCGCGATGTAGACCAGGCCCCGTATGGCTTGCGCGCGCTGGGCAGGGTCTTGCGGGAGCAGCTTCGATGCGGGAAAGGTCAACCCGAGGTGAATCAGGATTGCGGCCGCTTCGGTCAGCACCGAGCCATCTGGCAACTGCAGGGTCGGCACCTGCTTCAGAGGATTGAGCGCCTCGAGCTCTTTCGCCGCATCGTTGTCTTGCGTCGAATAGGCATCGACCCGCCGATAAGCCACCTCACAGAGACACAGGGCAACCTCCACCGCCGAAGAGCCGGATTGCCTGCAACCGAATAACTGATACATGAACGCACCTCCTGCATAAGCGTTAGCCGATAGAGCCCGCTAGCCTGTCAGTGTTCCATCAAGCTGACCGGCAGCGGGCCAACGAGCTATCACTGCTGTCGATGTTCACCATCATGTCAATGAAGTTCTCTTGATGATCGCCCGGGACAACAATGGCCCCACACAAACCACTGCACCCCGGAGCACACCATCATGAAACGCCAAGTCATCCTCAGCCTCGCTTTCTCTGTACTGGCCGCCAACGTATTTGCCGCCTCGTCCCAACCCGTCGTCGCCGAAGGCGGTTCTGATCGCCTGATCGAAAACCGCGTCGCTGAAGGCGGTGCCGATCGCCTGCTGGAACGTCGTGTCGCTGAAGGTGGCTCCGACCGCCTGATGGAAAACCGCGTCGCTGAAGGCGGTGCCGAACGCCTGCTGGAACGTCGCGTCGCTGAAGGTGGCTCCGACCGCCTGATGGAAAACCGCGTCGCTGAAGGCGGTGCCGAACTCCTGCTGGAACGTCGCGTCGCTGAAGGTGGCTCTGATCGCCTGATGGAAAACCGCGTCGCTGAAGGTGGTGCCGAACGCCTGCTGGAACGTCGCGTCGCTGAAGGTGGCTCTGATCGCCTGATGGAAAACCGCGTCGCTGAAGGTGGTGCCGAACGCCTGCTGGAACGTCGCGTCGCTGAAGGTGGCTCTGATCGCCTGATCGAAAACCACGCATGAGTTGCCTGGCAGCCTACCCGATACACCGCTTGAGACTGATCCCCCACCAAACCCATCCCCCTAAAAGCCCGGCCTCATCCACCGGGCTTTTTCACGCGCCAACGCCTGGCTAACGCCCCGACGCCCGCGCCATGCACCGCTGATAACGCTCATCCACCCGCTTGGCAAACCACGCCGTGGTCAGCTTGCGCGTGATCTTCGGGCTCTTGAGCACGATTCCCGGCAATACCGCCCGTGGCAACGCTTTGCCCTCGGCCTTTTCAGCCAGTTCGAACACGCGCTTGTAGAGCTTGCTGTCCTCGAACGCCAGGCTGTCACCCAACTCCAATTGATCGCGAATGGTCGGGTTGCGCATTCCCAACGACTTGCCCAGCGTGCGCACCGCCAGTTCCGTACTGCCTGGCATGATGGAATCATGGGCAATCAGATCCCCGTCCAGCGCCAGGGAAATGCCCGACGCCACACTCACCGCATGCTGGAAAGCTGCGTTGCGGCTGGCGTACCAGCCAGCATTGAAATCGGCAAAACGATACAACGGCTCGGTGTAGCTCACCGGATAGCCCAGTAAATGCGCGATGCCGAAATACATCCCGCCACGACGACTGAACACTTCGCGACGAATCGAGCCTTCCACCGTATAGGGATAATTGCGCGCATTGGCCTGGGCAAACGCGATGCTGACCTGCATCGGTCCACCGGTGTGCACCGGATTGAAACCGCCGAACAGTGTCTTGCCCAGCGGCACCATGCTGATGAAATCATCGAAAATCTCGCTCAGCTCCTTCTCGCTACGCGCCGCATTGAGCCGATCGCTGTAGCTTTTGCCGTTGGACGAACGCACCTGGAGTGCGCCACTGACCAACAGCTCCGGAATGTGCACCTTCGCCGCCCGGCGGTTGATTTCCTGACGAGCGATCTTGCCCAACCCCGGCACTGGCGGATCGGATTGGAACGTCGACTCCTGTTCGGTCACCGCCAGGACAGCACAGATGTTCTGCGTGGTAGAGGGAATCTGCTGGGCCGCAAAGGCCACGTAGATATCAGTCGCCCAGCCTTCGCGATCCACAGTCTTGGCCGGCAACAACTGCACAATCTGCTTCTTGACCTCAGCAGGCTGACGCTCAGGCTCCTGCGCCTGACGGCTGCCGCAACCGGCCAAGGCCAGCAGCGCAGCAAGGCTGATCATCAATCGGTTGAATTGCATGGTGCTCCATCGGGTTCGTTATTCCGGAGCAACCATACGATCAAAAGTGGATGCGGGCTATGCCCAATGTGGGAGCGAGCTTGCTCGCGAAGGCGGCGGCACGGGCAACACTGATGCAAGCTGGCCCACCGCTATCGCGAGCAAGCTCGCTCCCACAGGAGAATGGTGGTGTACCTAGAATCTCCTATCATCTAAAACCATGTGGGAATGGCGGTGAACATGGACTCACAGCCAACTCCGGGGGCAGTGCGGGATCAGATCCCGCTCAGCGCCAGGTCCATGGCAAAGTAGGTGAAGATCAGGTCTGCCCCCGCCCGCTTGATGGCGCCAAGGCTCTCGCGTACCACGCGGGCTTCGTCGATGGCACCAGCCTGGGCGGCGAACTTGATCATCGCGTATTCGCCACTGACCTGATAAGCCGACAACGGCAGGTTCGAAGCCTGGCGAATGTCGCGGATGATATCGAGGTAGGCACCGGCCGGCTTGACCATCAGCGCATCGGCACCCTCCTGCTCGTCGAGCAAGGATTCGCGCAATGCTTCGCGGCGGTTCATCGGGTTCATCTGGTAGCTCTTGCGGTCGCCTTTCAACGCGCTGCCGCCGGCCTCGCGGAACGGGCCATAGAGTGCCGAGGCGAACTTGGTGGAATAGGCCATGATTGCTGTCTGGCTGAAGCCGGCTTCATCCAGGGCCCGGCGAATCGCCTGGACCTGCCCGTCCATGGCCGCCGATGGCGCGATCACATCGGCACCGGCTCGGGCCGCCGCCACGGCCTGCTTGCCCAGATTGACCAGGGTCCGGTCGTTGTCCACTTCATCGCCGTGGAGCACACCGCAGTGACCATGATCGGTGTATTCACAGAAGCAGGTGTCGGACATCACGATCATCTCCGGCACTGCGTCTTTGCAGATCCCGGCCATGCGCGACACCAGGCCGCGCTCGCTCCAGGTATCGCTGCCGTCGTTGTCCAGGTGATGGGACACACCAAAGGTCATCACCGACTTGATGCCGGCACGGGCATAGCGCTCGATCTCGCCGGCCAGCTTCGATTCAGGAATGCGTACCACGCCGGGCATGCTCTTGATCGGCACAAAATCATCGATTTCTTCTTCGACGAAAATCGGCAGCACCAAGTCGTTCAAGGTGAACTCGGTTTCCTGGAACAAGCTGCGCAGGCTTGCATTGCGACGCAGACGGCGTGGACGTGCTTCGGGGAACTGGCTGGACATGGGGCTCCTGGGCAGAAATGGGTGCTCGATCACAAAGGGCAAAGCTTATGCCCTGGCCGGCCAGGGCACAAACGGCGGGTGGAAAACAGAGTGTTACCGGCCAGGCAATAATCTACTCGCAAGGTCAGCGAGCCATTGATGCACGTCAGCCGGTGGCTTGTAATCGAATCGGCGAGTCGTCGGGTTTAACTCATTCCGGAATCTTCAACCCGCGCGCCACAGCCGGTCGAGCCAGGAAGCGCTCCAGCACCCGCGTCACATTGGGGAAATTCTGGATACCGACCAAATCACCGGCCTCGTAAAATCCGATCAAATTGCGCACCCAGGGGAACGTGGCGATATCCGCGATCGTATAGCGCTCACCCATGATCCAGTCGCGCCCTTGCAGACGACCATCGAGCACCTTGAGCAGGCGCTTGCTTTCCTCGACGTAACGATCGCGCGGCCGCTTGTCCTCGTAGTCCTTGCCGGCGAACTTGTTGAAGAACCCCAGTTGCCCGAACATCGGCCCGATCCCGCCCATCTGGAACATCAGCCACTGGATCGTCTCGTAGCGCGCCGCCGACTCCTGGGCCAGCAACTGCCCGCTCTTGTCCGCCAGATAAATCAGGATCGCCCCCGACTCGAACAACGCCAACGGCTGGTCGCCCGGCCCATGGGGATCGAGAATCGCCGGGATCTTGTTGTTGGGGTTCAGGGAAAGGAACTCGGGCGACAACTGGTCGTTGCTGGCGAAGTCCACCTTGTGGGGCTCGTACGGCAGGCCGATCTCTTCCAGCATGATCGAGACCTTCACGCCGTTGGGGGTGGGCAGGGAGTAGAGCTGGATCCACTCCGGGTACTGGGCAGGCCACTTCTCGGTGATGGGGAATGGGGTCAAGTCGGGCATGGGGTCGGCTCGGAAATGAAGGAAAGCCCGAGGATAATCCAAGATGTACGGGATGGCATCACTGCCCGTCACGGAATTCACATCGGCCCTTCTTAAATCCGCAACATCCTGTCGCTAACATTCGCCCTACCTCCCAACAGGAGGCCTTACAGTGCACCGGGACCCGCCAGGATCGAACCAAAGGGCTTGAAGGGACTCTGAGCAATGCCCCGAGGATTCAACGCGGCGTAACGACAGGGAAAACACCCGAGGCCAGCCGCTTCGTGGTGCCAGGGTTTGTCAGCCTGACTCAAGAGTGCTGAAGAATAATTATTCGATGATGAACCCACTGAATTTCGCCAGACGCTTCAAACACCGTTCGTGGCTACTGCTGCCGACGCTGCTTGTGGTCTGCGGCCTGGGATTGGCGCTGGAATCCAGCATCAGCCGCGCCCAACCAGCCGACGGCGTGCAGACCCTGGTGTTCCTGCGCCACGCCGAGAAACCCGCCGGTGGCCTGGGCCAACTCAACTGCCAGGGCCTCAACCGCGCCATCGACCTGGCCACCCTGCTGCCGGAAAAATTCGGCAAGGCCGACTACGTGTTCGCGGCCAACCCGACCCGCAATGTCGAAGAGGGCGAGCAGGACAACTCCTACAGTTATATTCGCCCGCTGATGACCATCAGCCCCAGCGCCATCAAGCTCGGGTTGCCGGTGAACATCAATTATTCGGCCAACGACACCAGCGACCTGGCTGACGAACTGCTGCACGACAAGTACCACAACGCCACCATCTATACCGCCTGGTCCCATGGCTACCTGCCGGAGCTGATCAACAAGGTCGCCGGCGAAGCGGTCGGCAAGGAACAAACCATTACCGAAGACTGGGCCTCGGGAGACTTCGATTCGCTGTATGTGCTGACCCTGACCTGGCACAACGGCAAGGCCAGCCTCACCAGCCAAAGCTACAAGCAGGGCTTGGACAATGGCAAGGAAACCTGCCCGACTTGATCAGTCGCTAATTCCCTTTGTGGGAGCGAGCTTGCTCGCGATAGCGTCAGACCCATTGATATTGATGTGACTGAAACACCGCTATCGCGGGCAAGCCCGCTCCCACAGGGATTGACAGTGGATATCAAACCTGTGGTCACCCTCCCCGGGCCACACGCTCCCGCAGATATTCCAGCACCGCCGCCTGCTCCCCCGAGAACTCGATCCGCAGCCCCTTCTTTTCCCGTTGGAACACGTACATCGGGTCGTAATACTCGCGCAGCAAGCCTTCGATCCAACCGCGATGCAAGTCGACGGCGCCGCTGTTGGCCTGCTCGGCCAGGGCGGTTTCCAGGATGTTCATCAAGCGCCGGTGACGGTCACCGCCCAGGCGCTTGTGGATGTTGTCCAGGCTTGCCAGCAACCGCTCGGAAAACAACGAGAAACCTTCGTCGCCATGTACGGCGACAAATTCCGCGCACAGGTCGATGACGTAATCCTGCAGGATCCGCTCGACCCGATGCTCCAGGCTGTCTTCCAGCCAGACCATCGGAACCTGTTGCATGCGCTGGTACAAGGGCAGCGGCAAGGCACAACTGCCGACCGCACGGCTCTCATCTTCAAGCACGAATTGTTCGATGCCACTGGCGCGTTTTTTCAGTACGTCCACGGCCAGGCGGTTTTCAAAATCGATGTTGGAAGGCTGGCCGGTGGCGCGTTTGCCGAAGCTGGAACCGCGATGGTTGGCATAACCTTCCAGATCCAGGCTATTGCTCAGTTGCCCCAGCGCTTCGGTCTTGCCGGTGCCGGTCATGCCGCCCAGCAGCACCAGGTCGCATTGGGCTACCGCCTGCTCGACAGTGTCCAGCAAAAAGGTGCGCATGGCCTTGTAGCCGCCGCCGACCCTGGGGTAATCAATGCCCGCTTCATCCTTGAGCCATTGCTGTACGATCTGCGAACGCAGGCCGCCGCGAAAGCAATACAGCACGCCGTCAGGATGGGTCTTGGCGAACTCGGCCCAGGCCCGGATGCGTTCGGCCTTGATTTCGCCGGACACCAGTTGATGCCCCAGGACAATGGCGGCCTGTTGCCCCTGCTGTTTGTAGCAGGTACCGACACGTTGCCGTTCGCTGTCGGTCATCAACGGCAAATTGATCACGCCGGGGAAGGCCCCCTTGATGAATTCGACCGGGGCGCGCGTGTCCATCATCGGCCGGTCGTTGAGGAAGATGTCGCGGTAATCGGTGATGTCATTGCTCATCAAGACACCTCGACCGCGTAACTCTGTCGCTCGACCAGTTCGCCGATAGGTTCCAGCGCCAGCCCGAGTTCAGCGGCAACCCGCAGGAACTCGGCCTCGCCTTCAGGGGTGACGGCAATCAGCAGGCCGCCGCTGGTCTGCGGGTCGCACAGCACGCGCTTGTGCAGTTCCTGGACCCGACCGACCTTGCTGGCGTAACTGTCGTAGTTGCGCAGCGTACCGCCCGGCACACACCCCTGGTCGAGGTAGTACTCGACACCCGGCAGGCGCGGCACCGCGTCATAGCGGATGCGCGCGGTCAGTCGGCTGCCGTCGGCCATTTCCACCAGGTGACCGAGCAGGCCGAACCCGGTGACGTCGGTCATCGCCGTCACGCCGTCGAGCTTGCCGAAGCGGCTGCCAGGTTTGTTGAGGGTGCACATCCAGTCACGGGCCAGGCCGACGTCGGCGGCGCGCAGCTTGCCTTTCTTTTCCGCCGTGGTGAGGATGCCGATGCCCAGGGGCTTGGTCAGGTACAGGCGGCAACCGGCGGTGGCCGTGTCGTTGCGTTTCATATGGCGCTTTTGCACCAGGCCTGTGACCGCCAGGCCGAAAATCGGCTCAGGCGCGTCGATCGAATGCCCGCCGGCCAGGGGAATACCGGCCTCGTCGCACACGGAGCGACCGCCGCGAATCACTTCCCGGGCAATTTCCGGGGCCAATACGTTGACTGGCCAGCCGAGAATCGCAATGGCCATCAGCGGGTCACCGCCCATGGCGTAGATATCGCTGATGGCATTGGTGGCGGCGATGCGACCGAAATCGAAAGGATCATCGACAATCGGCATGAAGAAGTCAGTGGTCGAGACCACCCCGCGCTCCTCGTCGATGGCGTACACCGCAGCATCGTCCCGGGACGCATTGCCGACCCACAAATTGGGATCAAGGTTCTGCGCACCGCTGCCGGCCAGGATCACTTCCAGTACCTGGGGCGAAATCTTGCAGCCGCAGCCGGCGCCGTGGCTGTACTGGGTCAGGCGAATCGGCTCGCTCATGGGCATACCTCTGGTCAGTCAAGATGGCCGATTCTACCAGCAACACCACCGACTCAGTGCCGCGTCGAGCACATGCTACTGCAACACGTTGGTGCCACTTCATACGACGCTGCCGAATTCGGTGCACCAAGCCTGACCAACAGGACAGGAAAAAAGCCTGAACCCCATGCATTTCAAGCCAATACAAAAAACTGGTACGACATGTGCAAACGTTTGCGCAATCAATCCTACCCAGCGGATCGATGGCTTTTTTTCAACCACGGAACCCGGGCTTCGGCCCGCACGAACAAGGACTTTCCATGCACTGCACTTCCCGGTGTCGCGCTACACCCGGCGTATTGGCAGCCGCCCTGCTACTGACCGCCGTTACCGGACTACTCAGCACCACGACCCAAGCCCAAACCGCCGAGGCGTCTGCCCAAGGCGAAGCCCTCAGCCCCGAGGCCACCCCCTCGAAAAAGGTGCCTACCTGTCGGATTGGTACAACCAGGACCTGACGCTCATCGGCAGCAAGGACATCAGCTTCGGCCCGCAACCGGTCGACGATGTCTATCTGGAATATGAATACTTCGGACGCAAAGGGCCCTTCGAGCTCTATGGCTACGTCGACATTCCAAAGATTTTCAACATTGGCAACAGTCACGATAAAGGGGTGTGGGACCACGGTTCCCCGGTGTTCATGGAGCACGAACCGCGTATTTCCATCGACTACCTTGCCGGTCGCAGCCTGGCCATCGGTCCGTTCAAGGAGTGGTATGTGGCGTTCGACTGGATCTACGATCACGGCAGCAACAGCGCCAATCGTGCGAACACCTTGTACAGCGGCCTGGGCACCGACATCGACACCCACTCGAGGGTCAACCTGTCGGCCAACTTCTATGGCCGTTATCAATGGGAAAACTATGGCGCGAGCAATGAATACTCCTGGGACGGCTACCGCGCCCAGCTCAAATACATCGTGCCGATCAGCCAGTTCAGCAACGGCGCCTCGCTGACGTACATCGGCTTCACCAACTTCGATTTCGGTTCGGACCTGCACAAGGACAATCCCGCACGCACCGCCAACGCCACGGTCGCCACCAACGTCCTGCTGTATTCGTTCAAGCACCTGCGCTTTACGCTGGTGGGCCGTTACTTCCACAACGGCGGCAATTGGCAGGACGGCAGTGAGCTTAACTTTGGCGAGGGCAACTTCCGCGCCCGCTCCGATGGCTGGGGATACTACGCCGGGGTTGGCTATCAATTCTGAGCAAACCGTAGAAGCACCACTTCGAATCCATGGAGGTCACGAATACATGATCAATCGCCTGTCTATTTCAATCGGCCTGGCCTGCACGGCCCTGTTCTGCTCGACTGCCGGGGCCGCGCCGCCGCTTCAACCCAAAGTGATGCTGATCACGATGTTCGCCCCCGAGGCACAGAACTGGATCGAACGCCTCGAACTCAAGACTGAAATCCGCGTGCCGGGGCTGTCCGCCGAGTATCCGACGGTCCGCTGCAATGCCGAACGGGTCTGCCTGCTGATCACCGGCATGGGCCAGACCAACGCTGCAGCCTCGACACTGGCCCTGGCGCTCTCCCCCACCGTCGACCTGCGTAAAAGCTATTTCCTGGTGGCCGGGATCGCCGGCATCAACCCGCACCACGGCACGCTTGGCACGACGGCCTGGGCCCATTACCTGGTGGAGTTCGGCACCCAGTGGGAGCTGGATTCGCGGGATGTGCCCAAGGACTGGCCCACCGGCTACCTGGGCATCAATACCAAGGGGCCGAATGAAAAGCCGCCGCTGGACTACAAGACGGAAGTCTTCGAACTCAACCCGGCCCTGCAAGCCAAGGCCTTTGCCCTCAGCCAGAAGGTGAGCTTGGCGGAAAGCAAGGAATCGGCGGCCTGGCGCTTGAAGTATCCGTACGCCCCGGCCAACCAGCCGCCGGTGGTGACCCGCTGCGACACCCTGGCCGGCAACACCTGGTTCTCCGGTACGCGCCTGAGCGAGCGCGCCGAAGTCTGGACCCGCCTGCTCACCGATAACAAAGGTGTCTACTGCACCACCCAACAGGAAGACAACTCCACCTACGAGGCCCTGCTCCGGGCCAGCCGCGAAGGCCGGGTGGACATCAACCGGCTGGCCGTGCTGCGGGCCGGGTCCGATTTCGACCGCCCCGAGCCCGGCGGCAACGAAGTGGACAACCTGCTCAAATATGCCGACCAGGGCGCGTTCGTCCCGGCGCTGGAAAACCTCTTCCGCACCGGCAACCCGCTGGTGCAGGACATTGTGAAAAACTGGTCGGCGTGGAAAGACGGCGTGCCTGGTCTTTGATCAACAGCCGCCCGGCTCTTGGGGAGAAGGGAATGATCTGTGGAGCAAGGCTTGCCCGCGATTAAGTCGACGCGGTCCTTTGTGAACCGAGGCGCCTGCATCGCGGGCAAGCCTTGCTCCCACAGATTGAGGCTAATCTCTACAGATCACTCAATGGAATTTTCCATTGCGGGAAGAATCACTTGAACATCAGCCGTGCGTACCCATCCAGGAGACCGCCGATGTCCCTCGACCCTGCTGCCGACAGCACTCATCTTGACTACGGCCTCGACACGCTGTTTGGTCGTGACACCAAAAGTGTCGACTGCGAGTTCGACGTCAAACGCCTCGATGACGGCGAACCACCCTGGTTCGCGCTGCACGTGCGACCACCACTGCCGAAGGATCTGCATAAGGCCCAGCTCGTGGTGTTCAATGCCGAAGGCCGACGCATCAGCGGCATTGTCCGGCGAGCCAAACGCCTGGCAGACGACAGCCTGCAATTGGACGTGGAACCCGACTGAGTGCTTCAGGCCGGGTTCCCACGCTGATCGAGCGCTTCCTTACGCATGTCGCGAAGTACTCAGTCGAACTTGACCAGGTTCAGCACCGGCAATGGCCCGCCCGGGAATTGAGTCAAGCGTGCGCCAACGCTCAATGGGCCCAGGTCCACGCCGAAGAATCCCAGCCGGGCGATCAACTGCGCGACTTCCCCACGGGCCTGCTCATCGTCGCCAGTCAGGAATAACACGCGCTTGCCGCCTTCGGACGCTGGATCAGCCTCCAGCAGGCGCGCCAACATGTGGTTGAACGCCTTGACCACCCGTGCCCCCGGCACCCATTCGCTGAACACCTTGGTAGAAGCCCGGCCCTGCAGATCAATCGCCTCGAACTCCGGGACTTTGATTGCGTTGTTGGCATCGATCACGATTCGTCCGGCAAAGTCCGGCAAGCCACTCAACGCCTGGGGCAACTTCGGCCAGTTGACGGCCACCAGCACCATGGGTTGGGCAGCGGCTTGCTGCACGGTGCCGGCGCGTACGTTGGGGCCGAGCTCGGTGACCAACCCGGCCAGGCTTTCGGGGCCGCGGCTGTTGGCAATCACGACGTTGATGTTCTGGCGGGCCAAGGCCCGAGCAAATGCACTGCCAATGGCGCCAGCGCCGATGATGCCGATGGTGTCGATGCTGCTCATGTCGTACGTCCTCAAAGTTGGATAACCCTGGGCGGTGATGTCCGCCGTTGAGGTGCATATTGCCCTTGCTATTACGTCATGATTAGCCAGTAATACGTTGAATCATTTTCAAGCATTACTATCAGGCCACTTTGATGGAAAGCCTCGCCAATCTCGAATGCTTTGCCCGCAGCGCCGAAACCGGCAGTTTCTCGGCGGCCGCCAGGTTGCTGGCCCTGACGCCCGCGGCCGTGAGCCGCAATGTAGCAATGCTGGAGCGAAACCTGGGGGTGCGGCTGTTCCAGCGCTCGACCCGCAAGCTGTCCTTGACCGAGAACGGCGAACACTTCCTGGCCAGCATCGGCACGCATCTCGAAGCCTTGCAGGTCGCCATCGGCGCCGTGACCACTGAGCGTGGCGAGCCGGCCGGGGTACTGCGCCTCAGCCTGTCGCCAAGCTTCGGCATCGGCCATGTGCTGCCGTTGCTGCCGCAATTTCTGGCCCTGCACCCGTTGATCCGCCCGCAATGGCATTTCGAGAACCGACGGGTAGACCTGATCGCTGAAGGTTTCGACGCGGCGATTGGCGGCGGCTTCGAACTGACACCTGGCGTGATCTCGCGAACCTTGGCGCCAGCACATCTGGTCGCGGTAGCCAGCCCGGCCTACCTGGCCGCACGCTCCTGCCCCGAACACCCAGAAGACCTGGCCCGGTTCGATAACATCGTGCTGCGCTCCAGCCTCACCGGGCGGGTACGCCAGGCCACGATGCGCAATGCTGCCGGATTGGAGTCGGCGTTGCGGCTGCCTGAATCCATCATTCTCAACGACCCGGTCGCCATGCGCGAAGCCACCTTGCTGGGCCTGGGCATTTCGCTGCTGACCGTGCCGGATGTGCTGCCCTGGCTGGAACGCGGCGAACTGGTACGGCTGCTGCCAGACTGGTACATGGACCTTGGCTTGATTTCCCTCTATTACCCCAGCCGCACGCTGATGCCGGCCAAGACTCGCGCCTTTATCGACTTCATCACCGAACACTTCGAGCGTGAGGGATTGGCGCAGCGTTTCAGTGCTGCGCGGGGTTGAGCCCTGGAATCCTTCGTGCCCGCGCTCGCGATGACGTCAGCCCAGACACCCCACCCCCGTGGCGATCGGCTGCTAGTTCAAGTGTGCGCGGGCATATTCGCGAAAAATGTACGATCACCATCTCGAGCAAGCTCGCCCCCACAGTGGGTTTGCGATGCGGGCGGTGCTAACGTGGCGCCTCGACGACTGACAAGGATGACCGCGTGCTGCTGCTCAAATTGCTGGTGATTCCCACGTTCCTGCTGCTGATTTCCCGGGCGGGCAGGCGTTGGGGGCCGAGCGTGGCCGGCTGGCTCTCGGGGTTGCCCGTCGTAGTGGGACCGATCCTGTTGTTCCTGGCCGTGGAACAAGGCGAGCTGTTTGCCGCGCAGTCGGCGACCGCGGCACTGGCGGCGATGTTCGCGATGATCGCTTTCTGCGTGGTGTACGCCCAGGTCGCCCAGCATCGCAACTGGCCCTGGGCGCTGGGCATCGCGCTAGGGGTCTGGGCCTTGGTGGCGTTGATCCTGTCCTGGCTACCGGCTTCGCTGCCGTTGTCGAGCCTGATCGCCCTGGTCGCGCTGCTGGCGGCGCCATATCTGTTCCCGACGGTCCGGCCGGTGATGAACGGGCCGGCGGCCAAATCCGACAAATTGCTGCTGCGCATGATCGCCGGCGCGCTGTTGACCCTGGCGGTGACGCTGCTGGCCAGTACCGTGGGCGAGCGCTGGAGCGGGCTGCTGGCGGTATTCCCGGTGTTGGGCAGTGTCATGGCGGTGTTCTCCCAACAAACCCGGGGACCGGCCTTTACCGCCGCGCTGCTGCGGGCGACGGCCACCGGCATGTATTGCTTCGCCGCCTTCTGCCTGACCCTGGCCCTCGCCCTGCCGGTGCTGGGCATGCCCGCCTTTGCCTTGGGCGTCGCGGTGTCGATGGCCATGTTGCTGGTGACCCGACGCCTGCTGGTGCGGCCACCGCCCGGCGACACCGCACACCTTTCGCCAAAATGACGGTCTCTTCTGCACTGGCGCTGGAGTCAGGTGCGACGCCCATGGGATGATCGGCCTCCAGGCACGACCATCTGTGGAGCGTTTCAATGTCATTGCTGAGTAAACAAGCCGCCGCCCTGTTGCTGGGGGCCATCGCCAGCCTGGTCGTGGTATCCGCCCAAGCGGCCCCGGCCAAACCTGCCGGCGATGCACCGGCGCAGAAAGTGTCGATGCTCGGCGGCAAGTTCACCTTCACCTTGCCCAAGGGCTTCACGGCGACGCCGCTACCCGCTGGTGAAGTGGCCCAGGGCACCGCTGGGGCGACAGGGACGATGTACAGCAATGCCACCAGCAGGACCGTGGTGATTGCCGCTGAGAACACCATCGTCAACGGTACGAATGTGAAGGACGACGATGGTGCATTCCTCGACACCACCATGGCCGACTTCGCCGCCCAACGCATCAAGGCCCTGCCGGACGCCAAGATCCTCAGCGAAAAAAGCCTGACCCAAAAAGGCACCGGCCTGGGCCTGCGTCAGCTCGACACCAGCGCGACCCAGGGCGGCGGGCCAACCCTCGACACCACGGTGCTGGGCGCCTCCGGTACGCACATGGCCGTGGTGCAGGTCATCTCCCGGGCCAGCGACAAGGCCGGTCATGAAGCGTTGGTGAAGCGGATCGCCAGCGGTAAATAAGCGCCCCGGAACATGTGGGAGCCGAGCTTGCTCGCGATGGCGTCGGCACACTCAACTTTGATGCAAGCTGACCCACCGCTATCGCGAGCAAGCTCGGCTCCCACAGGGTTTCCCCACAGGGGCTTAGGGTGGTCAGGGATTGAGCCGCTCCAGCCAGGCCCGCAGGTCCTGCACTTCCAGGGCGCTGATGCTGTGGCCGACGCCCGGGTAGGCATGGAATTCCGGTTCCAGCGCCAGGGTCTTCAGGAAGCTGTTGGCCTCGGTACCATCGTGGTAGGGAATGATCGGGTCTGCCGTGCCATGGCCGATGAACACCGCCAGTGTCCGGCGCGATTCATCTGGGGTCAGTTCCGCCTGCAGCACTGACAGGACCCGCCCACCCATTGCGGCAATACCGCCGACGGCTTCGGGGTGTCGCAGGGCCACTTCGTAGCTCATCATCGCGCCCTGGCTGAACCCTACCAGGTAGACCTTGCTCGCATCGGTCGAGTACTTGGCCCGAGCCTTGTCGATGAAGTCCAGCAGCATCTGACCGCTGGCCTTCAAGTCCGAGGTGTCACCGTCGTAGGCACCGTCGCCCGTCTTCGCGAACCACTGATAACGGTCCTGTTCCATGCTCTTCGGCGCCCGCACCGAGAGGTAGTTGTAATCCCGGGGCAACTCGCTCTTGAGTTCGAACAGGTCCTGTTCGTTGCTGCCGGAGCCGTGCAGGAAGATCACCAGCGGGCGGTTGCCGGCTTGCTCATCGGCTTGGGCCAGGTAGTTGAGCGGCAAGTCCGTGTGCAGCGAGGGTTGGGCTTGCAACCCGGACGAGACCAGCAATAGAAACAGGGCGAGCGCTTTAAACATCAATCTTCCTCCATCGTTCGATAGCCGCACGACAAGAAGCGTGCGGTGAGGTAGACAGCACTTATCAGTCGTTGCTCAATTTCCCCGTACGAATCGGTTCACGCCCGGCGACTTTTGCCTGCCAGATGCCCGGCTGGGTGTAGCGCCCGCGGTCCAGGGCAAACAGCACGCCACTGGTGCCAGCCCGCACGATGGTGACCCGATCATTCAACGGATCGACCACTTCGAACAGCGGATCGCCGCGCTCCACCCATTCACCGGCCTCACGCAGAAAGCTCACCACGCCATGGTGGGGCGCGAACAGGTATTGGGTGCCTTCGAACGGAAAGCCTTCGCAGCATTCGACGGGGGCGGATGGCCAGTCCCCGGCGATAAAACCCTGCTCGGCCAAAAACCCGAGGATGGCTTCACAATTGGCCTGGGCCTGTTCCACGCGAGTGTCGCCCATGCTGCCCAGCTCCAGCGTCGTCGCCAGGTTCGCCGCTGGGATCGACGCCGCCGGAAAGGTTTTGGCCAGGCGCAACCAGGGTGAGGAGCAGGACTCGTCGAACGAACTGCCACCGGAATCTTCACTCAGCAACGCCACCCCGGCCTTCAAGCGTGCGGCCAGGGAGCGCCATTGCGGCCACTGTTGCGGCAAGGCATACAAGTGGATCGCTGCCTCGAAATCGCAATGCAGGTCCAGGGTGATGTCGGCGTCGCAGGCATGGCGCAGCAGCAGGCGATGCAGTGCTTCAAGTTGCGAAAGCGGCGCCGGCAGCTCGTCGAGAACCTGGGCCATGGTCCGGCGGATCAAGGTGATGTTGGCGGCCGGGTCGTCACCCAGCCGATCACCGATGCGTTGCGCCACCGGCGCACTGAGCTCCACGAAAGAGCGGTTGAAATTCTTGCCACTGCCCAGTTCGAAACGCCCCATGTGGGCGCTTTGCAGATGTTGATCCAGGCCGATGGGATTGGCCACCGGCACCAGCTCGATCACCCCTTTGAGCAGGCCTTGCGCCTCGAGGTCGTTGAGCCGCTGCTTCAGCTCCCAGGCGGTACGCATGCCTGGCAGTTCGTCGGCGTGCAGGCTGGCCTGGATATAAACCTTGCGCGGGCCATGGCCGTAACGAAACACACTGAGCCGACGCTCGGTGCCCAAGTGGCTCCATGGCAGGGTATGGTCGATACGTTGCATGAAATCTCCGAATGACTAGGCGTAGGAGCTGTGTAGGAGCTCTTACCGATTAATGCCCGTAGACATCAAAGGCGAAGTATTTGTCCTGCACTTTCTTGTACGTGCCATTGGCGCGGATTTCGCTGATGGCGGCGTTGAATTTGTCGGCCAGGACCTTATCGTCCTTGCGCACCGCAATGCCGGCGCCACCGCCGAAGTATTTCGCGTCTTCATAGGTCGGGCCCACGAAGGCGAAGCCTTTGCCAGCATCGGTCTTCAGGAAACCGTCGTCGAGGTTGACCGAGTCGGCCAGCATGGCGTCGAGGCGACCAGCGACCATGTCCAGGTTGGCTTCCTGTTGGGAGCCGTAGCGCACCAGGTTGATCCCGGCGGGCACCAGCACTTCGGTGGCGAAACGGTCGTGGGTACTGGCGCGCAGCACACCGACTTTCTTGCCCTTGAGCTCGGTCAGCGGGTCCTTGACCTCGGAGCCTTCCTTCATCACGAACCGTGCCGGGGTGTGGTAGTACTTGATGGTGAAATCGACGTTTTTCTTGCGATCGTCGGTGATGGTCATGGACGACAGGATCGCATCGATCTTCTTCACTTTCAGCGCGGGGATCAGGCCATCGAACTCCTGCTCGACCCAGGTGCACTTGACCTTCATCTGCTCGCAGAGGGCATCGCCGATATCGACATCGAAGCCGGTCAGCTTGCCGTCGGGGGTTTTCATCGAAAAAGGCGGGTAACCGGCTTCGATCCCGAGGCGGATCGGCTTGGCCTCTTCGGCCACGGCCGACAGGGACAATACGGACAGTGCCAGGGCACCGAACATGGCTAGCTTGTTCATTTTCGCTCCTGAGTGCGCAGGTATTTTATTGATCGTTATAGGCAGATTCGTAGGCAGCGTTCGGTCAGCAAAAACCGAAGTGGCCGGGAGTCTAGAGGGGCACTCGGGAGGGGAATTATGTTGAGGCGACAAATATTTATAAAAAGCCACTAATGCCGTGTTGTAATGCCGAAGTTCTGTAGGAGCGAGCTTGCTCGCGATCGCGGTGCGTCAGCGTGCCTCAATGCCGAATGTGCCGCCGTCATCGCGAGCAAGCTCGCTCCCACAAAAAGCTGTTTGCGCTGTCTCAGCAGTCGCAGCTGATCGCCTCCTCCGCCATGCGCTCCACTGTGCCGCTCAGGCGAAAGCCTTCATCGAGCCAGCCCATGACGCCGCCGATCATTTCCTTGACCGGGTAGCCCAACGTTGCCAGGCGCACTGCCGCCTTGTTCGCGCCATTGCAATGCGGGCCGGCGCAATACACCACGAACAGGGTGGTCTTGGCATAGGCGGCCAGTGCCTGGGCGGTGAGCGTGCGGGTTGGCAGGTTGATCGCCCCGGGTACGTGGCCGCGTTCGTAGGCCAGTGGTCCGCGTACATCCACCAGCACAAAATCGATATCGCCGGCCTGTTGGCTGGCGTGAACGTCGGAACAATCAGTTTCGAATGTCAGGCGACGGCTGAAATGCTGCAGGGCGATATCGGAGGGGGCAGCAGGCACTTCGCGAACCAGGCTGGTCATGGGCGTGTACTCCAGGATAGATAAGGCGTGAAGAGACTTTATCCCCCCGATGCTTACCGCTACAGTGGCGCACAAGACACTCTGTGGGAATTTTCCGCCAAATGCAGCCTAACCCTGGTCTGGTCGCGATTCTTGCCTACGACGGCCTGTGCACGTTCGAATTCGGTGTCGCCGTCGAGATCTTCGGATTGGAGCGACCGGAATTCGATTTCCCCTGGTACACGCATCGGATCGTCGCGGTCGATGACGGCCCGATGCGCGCCATGGGCGGCTTCCAGGTATTGGCCGATGGCGGTATGGAACTGCTCGAAACCGCCCGGACCATCATCGTGCCAGGCTGGCGCAACCGCAGCGAACCACCGTCCCAGGCGTTGCTCGAAGCACTGCGCAGGGCCCACGCCCGTGGTGCGCGCCTGCTGTCGATCTGCTCCGGTGCCTTCGTACTCGCCGCCGCCGGGTTGCTCGACGGCCTGGGCGCCACGACTCATTGGCGCTACGCCGACGAACTGGCCGCAAGCTTTCCGGCCGTGCGGGTAGACCCGGATGTGCTGTACGTGGATTCAGGACAGGTCATCACCTCGGCGGGCAGCGCCGCCGGTATCGATGCCTGCCTGCACCTGGTGGCACGGGACTATGGCGTCCAGGTCGCCAACGCCGTGGCACGCCGGTTGGTGATGTCGCCGCAACGTACGGGCGGGCAGGCGCAGTTCATTCCCTCGCCGGTCAGCCGCACGCCACGCAGCGACCTGTCGAGTGTCATGCAATGGGCCCGCGAACGCCTGCACGAACCCCTCGGGGTGCGCGAACTGGCCAGCCAGGCGGCCATGAGCGAACGCACCTTCCTGCGCCATTTCACCCAGGCCTGCGGCGTGTCGCCCAAGGCCTGGCTGCAACATGAACGCTTGGCCCGGGCCCGCGAGTTGCTGGAAAGCACCGGGGACAACACCGACAACATCGCGCAACTGTGCGGCTACCGCTCGGTGGAAAGCTTTCGCGTGGCGTTTCGCAGCGTCGTCGGGTTGGCGCCGTCGGTGTATCGGGAGCGGTTTGGGCGGGGGGTAAATAGCCTACTGGTGATGAAGCTGTCGAACGCTGCTGTGGTGAGGGCATATATGTGGGAGCAAGGCTTGCTCGCGATATGAGCGCCTCGATTTCTGGAAGACCGCATCGCCTGTATCGCGGGCAAGCCTTGCTCCCACATGCCCTCTCGCCACAGGTTGATGTGCAAGCGTCATTGAGGTTTACGCAACAAATAAGTATCCATGATCCAACCATTGACCTTGCGCGCGGCCTTGCGGGTGCGCTCGATGTCATCGGCCACGTCCCCCAGGCGGCCGGCGATAAGGATTTCATCCGGCGTCCCCACATAGGCTCCCCAGTAGATGTGCGTATCCGGATCGCTCACCTGGCGATAGGCGTCCTCGGCATCGAGCATCACCACCACACTCGTCGAGTCGCCCACCTGCCCCGCCGCCAACCGGCGTCCGGTGGTGATTTCCAGCGAACCGCCAATGCGGTTCAACGGCACTTTGTGCCGGGCCGCCAGAGCCTGGACGCTGGTGATGCCGGGGATCACCTCGAATTCGAAGGCGCAGCGGCCCGCATCGAGGATCGCCTGCAGAATGCGCACGGTACTGTCGTACAACGCCGGATCGCCCCACACCAGAAAACCACCCCGTTGACCGTCGGACAGTTCTTCATTGATCAAGCGTTCGAAGGTGGCCTGTTTAGCGCGGTTCAACGCTTCGACGCTGTCCTTGTAGTCCAGGTCGCCGCGTTGGCGTTCCGGGCTGTAGGCTTCGACGAAACGGTAGGTGCGATCAACGATGTAGCGCCGACAGACTTCGCGCCGCAGGTCCAACAGTTTGTCCTTGGCCGGGCCCTTGTCCATGAGAAAGACCACGTCCAAGCGGTTCAAGGCTTTCACTGCCTGCATCGTCAGGTGATCCGGATCGCCGGCCCCAATGCCGATGACTGACAATTTCTTCATCGCGACGACTCCTGGCCAGGTCCCTGGGTGCGTAATCGCCATACGCCGTTGAAACGCAATTCGAGGGTGGACAACGGTTCAATGTCGATCCGGTTGAATGTGGCGGCCGGGCAACCCAAGACATTCACCAGGGCTGCGCGGATCACGAAGGGGTGGGTGACGGCCAGCAGATGTCCTGGCCGGGTTTCCAGACTGGCCAGCCAACCCCCGACACGGCGACACAACTGGGCGACAGATTCACCACCATGGGGAGCCGCCTCGGCATCGTCGAGCCAACTCTGCAGGGCTTGCGGTTCAGCCTGGAGCAAGTCATCGATGGACAACCCGCCCCAGCGTCCCAGATCGCAATCGGCCAGGGCCTGGTCCTGCTCGGGCTCGGCGCCGAACAACGCGGCGGTCTGGCGCGTGCGCAGTTCCGGCCCGCACAGCAGTTGCCGGATATTTCGGTAGCGATGCTCGACCTGCGCGCGGCATGCCAGCCAGTCGGCGTCCAGTGGTTCGTCCAGGCCAAAGCGCGCCTGCTTCTGGGCGACGGTGCGGGCGTGGCAGATCAAGGTCAGACGAGTGGCTTGCACACTGGATTCTCAGGCAATCGAAAAGGTCGCATGGGCGGGACATTCATGCTTTTAGTTGTACAGCACCTTATACGAAATCAAATAAATGAGACAAAAAGGCGTTATGTCCGACATCGCCAGAAGTATCGACTGACATACCTGGTCTACCCAGCCGGGACCAACTCCTACAAGGGTTTCGCACAATATTCGAGCATTTTAAACGGAACGTAAAAACCACTGGACATGTAGCACCAGCTACATAAATACTGTTTTCAGGAGTTATGAAAGAAATTCAACACCCATCCTGGCAAGGAGCACGGATGCCACCTCTCAGAGACCTGATCACCGATCCCGGCCTGGTTTTGACGCCGTCGGAACGCAAGGTCGTACGTGCCCTGCTCGATCACTACCCACGCAACGGCCTCGGCCCGATGTCACGCCTGGCAGACCATGCCGGCGTCAGCGACCCGACCATCGTGCGGCTGGTGAAAAAACTCGGGTTTGGCGGTTACGCCGAATTCCAGGATGCCCTGCTCAGTGACATGGACCATCGCCTGCGCTCCCCCCGCACCCTGTTGAAACCGCGGGCCAAATTGCAGCAAGGCGATACCTGGAGCCAGTACCTGGCCGCCAGTCAACGCCACCTCATCGACACCCAGGCCCTGACTCAACCCGAAGACGTGCGCATTCTCGTGCAGTGGTTGCTCGACAGCCGCCACCAGGTGCATTGCTTCGGCGGGCGCTTCAGCAGCTTCCTGGCCCACTACCTGCTCAACCATTTGCGGCTGTTGCGCGCCGGCTGTTTCGCCCTGGAAGACAACGCCCAACTGCCTGACCGGCTGTTCGACGTGCAGCGCCAGGATGTGGTGCTGATCTTCGATTACCGTCGCTACCAGGCCCAGGCCCTGCGTGTGGCCAGCGCGGCCAAGGAGCGCCACGCCCGCGTCGTGCTGTTCAGCGACGTCTACGCTTCGCCGTTGCGCGAGTTGGCCGACCTGATCATCAGCGCCCCGGTGGAATCGATCTCGGCCTTCGACAGCCTGGTGCCAGCGCTGGCCCAGGTCGAGGCACTGATTGCCTGCCTGACCCTGCAATGCCCCGAGCTGGCCGAACGCCTGGAAGGCATCGATGCCTTGCGCACGGAATTCAACACACATCTGTTGGAGGAAAAATAAGGATGTTCTCGCTCCCCCACCACTCGCCCCGGGATTTGCCGTTCACCTGCCAGCACACCGCCTTGCTGCTGGTGGACATGCAACGCGCCTGGCTGGAACCGCAATTCGATGCCCACCTGCACACTCGCGAGGCCGAGTATTTCATCCAGCGAGCCCGCCAGCAGGTCATCCCCAACCAGCAGCGCTTGCTCAACGCGATGCGCGAAGCGCAGCACAACGTGTTGCACACCCACATCGAAAGCCTCACCGCCGATGGCCGCGACCGTTCCCTGGATCACAAGCTGTCGGACATGCACCTGCCCAAGGGCAGCCCCGAGGCGCAGATCATCGCCGAACTGGCGCCGCTGGAAAACGAAATCGTGCTGCCCAAGACCTCCTCCGGGGTCTTCAATTCCACCAACATCGACTACGTGCTGCGTAACCTGCAGACCCGCCACTTGATCGTCGCCGGCATCGTCACCGACCAGTGCGTCGACATGGCCGTGCGCGACGCCGCCGATCGCGGCTACCTGGTCACGCTGGTGGAAGATGCCTGCGCCACCTACACCGAACAACGGCACCTGGCGTGCCTGAACGCGATCAAGGGCTATTGCTGGATCACCGATACCGACACCGTGCTCGCGCGTTTGCAGGAGATGCAGCCATGAGCCGCCTCGATCCTGCCGCCGTCCTCGCCCCGTTGCCCGTCACGACCCTGGTGACCACCGACCTGATCGGCGTGACCCGCGGGCGCTCGTTTCCCAGCGATGAGTTGCCCCACTACGTCACCGCTGGCTGTGGCTGGGTGCCAGCTAACAGCGCGCTGACGCCCCAGGACATCATCGCTTCGACCAACCCTTGGGGCGCCTATGGCGACCTGCGACTGGTGCCGGACCTGTCCAGCCGGGTGACCGTCAACAACGGCCCCGACACCCAGGCGCCCGTCCTCGACTTCATCCATTGCGATGTACGCGAGACCGACGGCCGGCCCTGGAGCGCCTGCCCGCGCACGCTGTTGCAGGACGAAGTGGAGCGTTATCGCGCCGAACTGGGCTTGCAGGTTTTCGCCGCGTTCGAGCATGAATTCAACCTGGTTGCCACGCCTGCGCAGCCTGATCGCCTGGCCTTCAGCCTCCAGGCCCAGCGCCAGCAGGCCGAATTCGCCGGATGGTTGCTCAGTGCCCTGAGGGCCGGCGGTGTCGAGCCGGAAATGTTCCTGCCGGAATATGGCCAGCATCAATACGAAATCACCTGCCGCCCGACTTTGGGCGTAGCCGCCGCCGACCGGGCCGTGAACGTACGGGAAATCACCCGCGAGATCGCCCGGCAAATGGGCCTGGACCTGAGCTTCGCCCCCAAGACCGCGGAAAACGCCGTGTGCAACGGCGTGCATTTGCACCTGAGCCTGCAGGATCTGAGCGCGGCCCCGGTGCTGCATGACGCCGCCAGCAGCAACGGCTTGTCCAGCCTCGGCCAGCACTGGGCCGCCGGCGTGCTGCACTATCTGCCAGCACTGTGTGCGCTGACCGCGCCGACACCGGTGTCCTACGAACGCCTGCAGCCTCATCACTGGAGCGCGTCCTATGCGTGCCTGGGACAGCGCAACCGCGAAGCGGCGCTGCGCATCTGCCCGACCGTAAGCCTGAGCGGCAAACCGCTGGCGAACCAGTACAACCTGGAGTTCCGCGCCATGGACGCCACCGCTTCGCCGCACCTGGCGATGGCTGCGCTGTTGATCGCCGGGCGACTGGGCATCCAGCAACGACTGGCCCTGAACGCTGTCACTGATGAAATACCCGATGAGCTGGATGAAGCACAACGGCACGCCCGTGGCATTATCGCGCTGCCGACCACCCTGGCCCAGGCACTGGACTGCCTGCGCCACAGCGGGGCGCTGCTTGAGACCCTGCCCGGCCCGCTGGTTGAAACCTACTTCGCCTTGAAGGCCCAGGAGCTGGCCTTGACCGAGGCGCTGTCACCTGCCGAGCGTTGTGAGCACTATGCACGAATCTATTGAGTGTGCTGAATCGGGCCTCTACACCAGGCCACCCTACCGACTGGCCCGGGAGGAATCCGAACACCCGGTGCTGCTGGTGTGCGAACACGCCAGCCGCTTCATTCCCGATGCGCTGAACGACCTGGGCCTGGATGAAACGGCCGCCCAGGAGCACATTGCCTGGGACATCGGTGCCCTGGCCTTGGCCGAACGCCTGTCCGAAACCCTCGGCGCAACGTTGCTGTCGGCCAATTACTCACGGCTGTTGATTGACCTCAACCGCCCGCTGCACGTGCCCGACAGCATTCCGGCCCAGAGCGAGATCTACCAGGTTCCGGGTAACCATGCCCTGGACGAAGCCACTCGCGAATATCGCCAGCAGCGCCTGTTCCATCCCTTCCATGATCGGTTGCAGGCGTTGATCGACCAGCGCCTGGCTGCCAACCGACCGGTGCGCGTGGTGGGCATCCACAGTTTTACCCCGGTGTTCTATGGCCAGCCGCGCGCCCTCGAAGCGGGCGTGCTGTTCGGCGAAGCCAAGGAATACGCCCAGCACATCGTCGACGGGCTGGGCCGGCACTCGCTGCGAGCAGCGGGCAACCAGCCCTATAAGATCAACCCCCTGACCGACATGACGGTCCCGGTGCACGGCGATGGCCGCGGCCTGGATTCGGTGTTGATCGAAGTGCGCAACGACCAACTGCGCAACCCCGAAGCGGTACGGACCTGGAGCGCCTACCTGGCGCCCCTGCTGTAGCGCGGCAGCGGCAAGTTTCCAGCGACAGACAGCAAGCAAGAGCAACCCCACAGCTGAAAAGGAAAACGGCTCATGAGCATTGAGGCATTTGGCTACAAACAGGAATTGAAACGCGGCCTGTCGCTGACAGACCTGGTGGTATACGGGATGATTTTCATGATCCCCATCGCCCCGTTCGGCGTGTATGGCTATGTCAACGCCGAGGCACCGGGGATGGTGCCGCTGGCGTACATCATCGGCATGGTGGCGATGCTGTTTACTGCCTTGAGCTACGGCAGCATGGCCCGAGCCTTTCCGGTGGCAGGTTCGGTCTATTCCTACGCGCAACGGGGCCTTAACCCACACGTTGGCTTCATTGCCGGTTGGCTGATGCTGCTGGACTACCTGCTGATCCCGCCGCTGCTCTATGTCTACGCCGCCATGGCGCTGAACCATCTGTACCCGGACATCCCCAAGGTCGGTTTCATCCTGGCCTTCCTGGTGAGCGCGACCTTCGTCAACCTGCGGGGCATCACCTTCACCGCGCGGATGAATATCATTTTCCTGCTGGCGCAACTGGTGGTGCTGGGGATTTTCCTGTTCAACGCCTGGAATGCCCTGCACGGTGGTGCCGGTAACGGCCAACTGACCCTGGCACCGCTTTACAGCCCCGAACATTTCAACTTCGCCCTGCTGATGCAAGCCGTGTCCATCGCGGTATTGTCGTTCCTGGGCTTCGACGCCATTTCCACCCTGGCTGAAGAGATCAAGGACGACCCGGGCCGCAGCGTCGGCAAGGCTGCCCTGGTGACCTTGCTGGTGATGGGAGCGATCTTCGTGGTGCAGACCTGGATCGCCACGGACCTGGCCGCCGGCATGGGTTTCAAGTCCGCCGACACCGCATTCTATGAAATCGCCGAATTGGCAGCCGGCAGCTGGCTGGCCACCTTGACCGCGGTTGCCACGGCCCTGGCCTGGGGCGTGGCCGTGGCGATCACTTCGCAGGCGGCGGTATCGCGCCTGTTGTTCGGCATGGCCCGGGACGGCCAGTTGCCCAAGGTGCTGGCCAAGGTCCATCCGAAACACAACACCCCGTACCTGAGCATCTACCTGGTGGCAGTGCTGTCGCTGTTGATCTGCTACCTGTTCATCGACGCCGTGGACACCCTCACCTCCCTGGTCAACTTCGGTGCCCTGAGCGGCTTCATGTTGCTGCACATCACCGTCATCAACCATTACTGGCGTCGCCAGCAGTCCGGCCAACTGATTCGCCACTTGATTTGCCCGCTGATCGGCTTCGTGATCGTCGCGGCCATCATGTACAACATGGGCGTGGCTGCGCAGAAGCTCGGCCTGATCTGGATCGCCGCGGGCGTGATCTATCTGTGTGTGCTCAACAAATTCGGCAACCCTACCGCCGTGCCCGATCCGGCCGGTCAGTGAGGGCCGGCGGCCGAAGGACTCGGCCAACCGTGGTTACAACGCGTGGACATCGACAGTGATCGTCAAGCCCAGTGCTGGTCATCGGGCTCTCTGGAACAGGAGTGCAATCCATGCTGGCCTTACGTCCAGTTCAATTAACCGATCTGCCGCAACTGCAACAACTGGCCCGTGACAGCCTGGTGGGTGTCACGTCGCTGCCGGACGATACCGCGCGCCTGGAGGAAAAGATCCTCGACTCGTGCGCCTCGTTCGAGGCCGATGTGCAGGGCCCTGGCGCGGAGAATTATTTTTTTGTCCTGGAGGACCTGGAATCCGGGCGCCTGGTCGGTTGTTCGGAAATTCTCTCCAGCACCGGGTGCAACGAACCGTTCTACAGCCTGCGCAACCGGCCGTTTTCCAGCGAATCCCGGGAGCTGAACATCCAGCATGGCGTGCCCGCGCTGTCGCTGTGCCAGGACCTCAACGGACAGACGCTGCTACGTGGCTTCCACATCGACGCCGAGCGGGTGCGCACGCCGGAATCGGAGCTGCTGTCCCGGGCCCGACTGATGTTCATCGCCGCCCATCCCCAGCGCTTTGCCGAATCGGTCATCACCGAAATCGTCGGTTTCAGCAGCGAGGACGGCCAGTCGCCTTTCTGGGACGCCATAGGCCAGCACTTCTTCGACCTGCCCTACGTCGAAGCCGAACGGTTGTGTGGCTTGCAGAGCCGAACCTTTCTCGCCGAGCTGATGCCGCAATACCCGATCTACGTACCCATGCTGCCGCCAGCCGCCCAGGCCTGCATCGGCAGAGTGCATCCCGACGGCCAGGAAGCCTTCGACATCCTGGCGCGCGAGGGTTTCGAGACCAACAGCTACGTCGATATCTTCGACGGTGGGCCGACCTTGCATGCCCGTATCGCCAACGTCCGCACCATCACGCAAAGTCGGAGCGCCACGGCCCGGCAAAGCCTGCAGATCGATGCCAGAGGCCGTTACCTGGTGAGTAACGACCGTCTGGGAAACTACCGGGCCATCGTCGCCGAGCTGGACGTCAACGCCGAAGGCCCCGTGGCCCTGTCGCCCGACATGCTGGTCGCCCTGGGCGTCACGGATGGCGAGCGGATCCGGGTGGTTGCCCTATGAAACTCACTCGATCCCGTGGCACGCATCGACGCTTGGACCGACACAATGAAGGAGCTGCAGCATGATTGTCCGTCCGGTCGCCACTACCGATCTGCCCGCGTTGCTGGACCTGGCCCGTTGCGCAGGTCCCGGCTTCACCAGCCTGCCGGCCAACGAAGAGCGCCTGGCCCACCGCATTCGCTGGGCCCAACGAACTTTTGCCGGGCAAGTCGAACGTGCCGACGCCGATTACCTGTTCGTGCTCGAAGACGATGACCGGCAGGTGCTAGGTATCAGTGCCCTGACCGGCGCGGTCGGGCTGCGCGAGCCCTGGTACAACTATCGGGTCGGGCTGACGGTCAGCTCGGCGCCAGAGCTGGGGATCCAGCGGCAGATCCCGACCCTGTTCCTCAACAACGAGATGTCCGGGCAATCGGAAATCTGCTCGTTGTTCCTGCACCCCGAGCAACGTCGCGGTCACAACGGACGCCTGCTGTCCCTGGCGCGCTTGCTGTTCGTGGCCGAGTTCTCCCAGCTGTTCGGCGAAAAACTGATCGCCGAACTGCGTGGCCATGCCGACGAACGAGGCTGTTCGCCGTTCTGGGACAGCCTGGGACGGCATTTTTTCAAGAAGGACTTCAGCTATGCCGATCAGCTGTCCGGCATGGGCAACAAGTCGTTCATCGCCGAGCTGATGCCACGCCAACCGCTGTACACCTGCCTGCTCACCGAACAGGCCCAGGCGGTGATCGGCAAGGCTCACCCGAACACCGAGCCGGCCCTGAAGATCCTCAGTGCCGAAGGTTTCAGCCATAAGGGCTACATCGACATCTTTGACGGCGGCCCGGTGATCGAGGCGCCAGTGTCGAAGATCCGTACCGTGCGCGACAGCCAGATGCTGACCCTGGTCATTGGCACCCCGGACGAACAGGCACCGGTCTGGCTGATTCACAATCGGCGCCTGGAAAACTGCCGCGTCACCAGCGCTCGCGCACACCTGCATGGCCACAAGCTGCTCGTTGATCGCCTCACCGCCAAACGCCTGCAAGTGCAACCGGGTGATACGGTGCGGGCCGTGGCATTGCCCAGGCAGGGGCAACAGGCGGTGGCGGCGTAGCCAAAGGTACCGCCCGACCTTGGATATTCAATACATAAGAACTTCGTTAATCAGCAATACTTCTCCACAATTGCATAATTGCCACTTACCTACTCGGGACCCATACTTTCGCGCATCGCCCCACTGTAACGACAATATTCATGATCAAGAATCTGATTGCTACACGAATACCGCTCGAACGCATAGCGGAGAAAATCAAGACATTAGACATGACCGCGCAAGTCAAACAATTGATCGCCGATCTGGATATACAACACAACGTTGCCACGGCACAGTCTCGACGCGCGGCCATCATGAACATGACCAACCCGCATACCGGGACCATCACGCTGCATTGCACGAGCGTGGGCAATATCAGTATCAAGGCACCAGCATCTAACACCGCCTCTTCGCAACTGTACTCGGTGCCCGGTCAAAGTATTCTATTCGCACTTGATCAGCCTTTCGAAATCCAGCAATACACCCTCAAAACGCATCAACTTGAAAAAACCGACACCTCGATCATCGACAACTGCAATCCGCTGATCATTGATGGCAATCGAACCTTATTCGACTATTCTCAAAGGGGCGAAAAACAACCTGCATTGATTGGCAGAATTAATTTCCCCGACCGCAGTGCAGACATCAACGTATTTGATCCTGTCTCATTGCGCAAAACAGCCTGGCTGCCTCAAGACAATAGTACCGCCCGGTACCTGTTGAGCCTCGAATTACTCGAAACGATCCAGGACCCGGAAGGTGTCAGGGTTGCCGGGGAGCTGATCTACCATTATCACCCTGCCGTGGCATGGAAAGCCTTCCAGATGCTTTATCGGGCTGACCCGCAAAACGCGTTGAGTTACGTCCCGTCGCTGAAAAAACGCAAGGACGCACGCCTGGACAATTTGCTCCGTCCACTGGAGCTGGCGGCATGAACCTGGAAACGTTTGTCGAGCGACTGAACACTTATGACCTGCTGCGAGACAAAACCAGGATCATTGCAGACTTGCGCCAACTGGCCAACAACCGTTGTCTATTGAGCGATCATCTTTATACCACCCTCCAGCGAGACGGTTTTAGTACGCGCAACAGCCTCTATAACGCCTATGGTTTTGTACTGCACAAGAATGATTCATTCACCCTTCGCCTGGGATTCTGGTCGCCGGTAGAGACTCATGATGAAAGCGAAACATTCATTTATAACCTGAACCACAGTCACGACTTTGAAATGTATGCAGTCGGCTACAGCGGAGATGGCTACACCACCATTACACGCGAAATACTTGATGATCTACCGCTGCAAAAAGGTAAAAAACCCAGACTGGGTAAAGTGCGAAAACTTAAACTTGCGCCAGGTGAAGTCCTGCACATGCCTGCACTACAGGAAATCCACAAGCAAATCGCCCCGAAGTCAATGTCCGCTTCATTGAGTGTACTTATTCATCCTAAACACCTGGTCAAGATCGACGAAGCTTGGTGTTTCGATAAAAATTACAGACCGCTTTACCCCGGCATCGCTGCGCCAGAGATCGCACTGTTTACAGAGACGCTGTCACAGCTCAACGCCAGCTAGTCATTCGCTGTCCAACAACTAAAGAAGGAGAAACCATGAATAACCTGATGAAAGACTGGGATGAAACCCCATTACTGCGGGCGGGTACCAATGTGGTCGATACCGCCATGCAGTTAACCAACGAAATCCACTGCACACTCCCCGGCTTCCCGACGCGTTTCAACGTCGGAAACATCCATGAGATCAAGCAGTTCTGGAGCCTACCGACCGAAGACTGAATAGTTTGAAATGGGCTTTTTTTGCCCGGCTGCAGACTTTCCGGGCCTGCAGCCTTCTTTCGATGCCATAACGGCATCACCCATACACATTCGTCATCATCTTTGCGCCTGCCACGTGATAGCCTTTGGATCTTTCGGCGTTGACACTTTTGCTCAAGCCTTTCCATTCCATTGGTGGAACTCATATGTCCAGGCTTTCCCATCAAGATTTGCGTCGTAACTTTCGCCAATTGCTGGCTTCCAACACCTGCTACCACACCGCCTCGGTGTTTGACCCGATGTCGGCGCGCATTGCCGCTGACCTGGGTTTCGAAGTAGGCATCCTGGGAGGCTCGGTGGCATCGTTGCAAGTATTGGGCGCGCCGGACTTCGCCCTGATCACCCTCAGCGAATTTGCCGAACAGGCCACCCGCATCGGCCGCGTGGCCCAACTGCCGGTCATTGCCGACGCCGACCACGGCTATGGCAATGCCCTGAACGTGATGCGCACCATCGTTGAACTGGAACGGGCCGGCATCGCGGCGCTGACCATCGAGGACACCTTGCTGCCGGCCCAGTTCGGGCGTAAATCCACCGACCTGATCGGCGTAGCCGAAGGTGTCGGCAAGATTCGTGCGGCGCTGGAGGCGCGAGTCGATCCGGAAATGGCGATCATCGCCCGGACCAACGCCGCGATTCTGCCGGTCCAGGAAATCATCAGCCGTACCCAGCAATATGAGCGTGCCGGGGCGGACGGGATTTGCATGGTGGGCGTGCAAGACTTCGATCATCTGGAGAAGATCAGCGAAAACCTGACGGTGCCGCTGATGCTTGTCACTTATGGCAACCCGTTGCTGCGCGACGACAAGCGCCTGGCCGAGTTGGGTGTGCGCGTGACCATCGACGGCCACGGCGCCTATTTCGCCGCGATCAAGGCGACCTACGACAGCCTTCGCGAACAACGGCAGATCTTCACCCAGGCTTCGGACCTGAGCGCCACCGAACTGACCCACACCTACACCCAGCCCGAGGACTACATCCGCTGGGCCGAGGAATACATGAGCGTCAAGGAGTAAGCGGACTCGCTCCCACAGGATTAGCCTGTGGTGGGCCAGATCCTAGCCCTTGCTGCGCAACATTTCCCTGGGCACATACTTGCCGATCTCGAACTTGCCGATGGCCGCGCGGTGGACTTCATCCGGGCCGTCGGCCAGGCGCAGGGTGCGTTGCATGGCGTACATGTAGGCCAGCGGGAAATCGTTGGAGACCCCGGCACCACCGTGGATCTGGATCGCCCGATCAATGACCTTCAAGGCCACGTTCGGCGCGACGACCTTGATCTGGGCGATTTCGCTCTTCGCCACTTTATTACCGACCGTGTCCATCATGTACGCCGCCTTCAACGTCAGCAGGCGCGCCATGTCGATTTCCATCCGCGAGTCGGCAATCTTGTCGATGTTACCGCCAAGACGCGCCAACGGCTGGCCGAAGGCCGTGCGACTGACGGCACGCTTGCACATCAACTCCAATGCGCGCTCGGCCATGCCGATGGAACGCATGCAGTGATGAATCCGGCCCGGGCCAAGGCGACCCTGGGCAATTTCAAAGCCACGTCCTTCACCCAACAGGACGTTTTCGTACGGCACCCGCACGTTCTCGAACAGCACTTCGGCATGCCCGTGCGGCGCATCGTCGTAGCCGAACACCGGCAGCGGCCGGACGATCTTGACGCCAGGGGTGTCCACTGGCACCAGGATCATCGAGTGCTGGGCATGGCGTGGCGCATCAGGGTTGCTCAGGCCCATGAAGATCAGGATCTTGCAGCGCGGGTCGCAGGCTCCTGAGGTCCACCACTTCTTGCCATTGATGACCCACTGGTCGCCGTCGCGCTCGGCACGGGCGGCCATGTTGGTGGCGTCCGAAGAGGCAACGTCCGGCTCGGTCATGGCAAAAGCCGAGCGGATCTCGCCGCGCAGCAGTGGCTCGAGCCAGCGTTGCTTTTGTTCTTCATTGGCGTAGCGCACCAGCACTTCCATGTTGCCGGTGTCCGGCGCCGAGCAATTGAACGGCTCCGGCCCCAGCAACGAGCGCCCCATGATCTCTGCCAGCGGTGCGTATTCCAGGTTGGTCAGGCCGGCACCCAGTTCGGACTCAGGCAGAAACAGGTTCCACAGGCCTTCTGCCTTGGCCTTGGTCTTGAGCTCTTCCATGATGGCCGTGGGTTGCCAGCGGTCGCCTTCGGCCACTTGCCGCTCGAACACTGCTTCGGCCGGGTAGACATAGGCATCCATGAACGCCGTGACGCGTTCACGCAGTTCCTGAACCTTGGGGGAATAGGCAAAATCCATGAGCAGCACCTTCTTGGCAGAGGTTGTTTAGGTCATGAAATCGATGCTAGTTCAGCTACGAAAATTTACCTAACCTATTCTCGGCGTGTATTAACATTCATCACCGATATATGTTTCACTGATTCTCATCGCCACCCGGCACCTCACAACAAGCCCAAGAATAAGAGTGCAGCGCCATGAATCTGAGCAAGGTCGACCTCAACCTTTTCATTGTCTTCGATGCGATCTACACCGAAGCCAACCTGACCCGCGCCGGGCAGATCGTCGGCATCACTCAGCCGGCCGTGTCCAATGCCCTGGCGCGTCTGCGGGAAACCTTCAACGACCCGCTCTTCGTGCGCACCGCCCAGGGGATGGTGCCGACGCCCATGGCCCAGAACATCATCGGTCCGGTGCGCAACGCCCTGTCGCTGCTGCGGGTGTCGGTGCAGGAAAGCCGGATCTTCAACCCGTTGCAGGCCGTCAAGACCTACCGCATCAGCATGACCGACCTCACCGAAGGCGTAATCCTGCCGCTGCTGTTCCAGCGCCTGCGTCGCCTGGCACCGACCGTGGCGATCGAGAGTTTCCTGTCCAAGCGCCGTGAAACCACCAAGGAGCTGGCCGCCGGCCGCCTCGACTTCGCGGTGGACGCACCGCTCAACACCGACCCGCAGGTACGCCACGTCAAGTTGATGGAAGATCGCTACGTGTGCGCCATGCGCAAGGGTCATCCGTTGGCGGGCAAGGAAAAAATCAGCCTCGATGATTACCTGGCGCAGACCCACGTGCATATTTCCAGCCGCCGCAACGGGCTGGGTTATGTCGACCTGGCCCTCGGCAAGATGGGTATCCAGCGCAAGATCGCCCTGCGCTCCCAGCATTACCTGATGGCCTCCCAGGTCCTGCAACAAACGGACATGGTCATGACCGTCCCCGAGCGCTTTGCCCGTCGCCACGATCTGCACGCCTTCCTGTTACCGGTCAACGATGTGCCGCCGGTGGAAACCCACCTCTACTGGCACGAAAGCACCGACCAGGACCCGGCCAACCGCTGGATGCGCGAGCAGATGATCGAGCTGTGCCAGCAGGTGACGGCCCATGAGAAGAAGCTCGACAAGGTTTAGGCGATCAAAATTGTGGGAGCGAGCTTGCTCCCACAGTTTTTGTGTGCAGAAACCTCATTGCTTGACGCGAACGTCAACCTGCCTTTAGCTTAGCGCCAGCCCCTTTCGTTTCGAGCGCTTCCATGAGCAGCCAGACCTACAGCATCTCCGACCTCGCCCGCGAACTGGATATCACCACCCGGGCCATCCGCTTCTATGAAGAACAAGGCCTGTTGAGCCCGGAGCGACGGGGCCAGGAGCGCATTTACTCGCCGCGGGACAAGGTCAGCCTGAAGCTGATCCTGCGCGGCAAGCGCATTGGTTTTTCCCTGGCCGAGTGCCGCGAGCTGATCGAACTCTACGACCCCTCCAGCGGCAATCAGAAACAGCTGCACAGCATGCTGGCGAAAATCACCGAGCGCCGGGAACAGCTCGAACAGCAATTGCTGGACATCGAACAGATGAAGCTGGAACTCGACACCGCCGAAGAACGCTGCATCCAGGCGCTGGAGCAGACGATCAAGGGCGAGGAAATCGTCCAGTAACACAACATGCCCCCTGTGGGAGCGAGCCTGCTCGCGATAGCGATGTAACTGACAACATTAATGTTGACTGACATACCGCTATCGCGAGCAGGCTCGCTCCCACAGGGGCAGCATCGTTCTCGATATATTGGCAACTCACTACAGGTCAACCCCCATGTCCCTCCCCTCCTTTGTACGCCTGATCGAAGTCGGCCCCCGTGACGGGCTGCAGAATGAAGCCCAACCCATCAGCGTCGCCGACAAGGTGCGCCTGGTGGATGCCTTGAGCGCCGCCGGCCTGGGCTACATCGAAGTCGGCAGTTTTGTCTCGCCCAAATGGGTGCCGCAAATGGCCGGTTCCGCCGAGGTGTTCGCGCAGATCCAGCGCAAGCCCGGTGTGACCTATGGCGCCCTGGCGCCGAACCTGCGAGGTTTTGAAGACGCGCTGGCAGCAGGTGTAAAAGAGGTGGCGGTGTTCGCCGCCGCGTCCGAAGCGTTTTCCCAGCGCAATATCAACTGCTCCATCAAGGACAGCCTGGAGCGCTTCGCGCCGATCATGGAAGCCGCCAAGCAGCACAGCGTCAGTGTGCGCGGCTACGTGTCCTGCGTGCTGGGCTGCCCGTATGAAGGGACGGTCAAGCCTGAACAGGTGGCCTGGGTCGCTCGGGAGCTGTATGCCATGGGCTGCTACGAGGTCTCCCTGGGCGACACCATCGGCACGGGCACCGCCGGGGCCACCCGCAGGATGTTTGAGGTGGTGGGCGCCGAAGTGCCTCGGGACAAGCTCGCCGGACACTTTCACGACACCTACGGCCAAGCCATGGCCAACGTATACGCCAGCCTGCTGGAAGGCATCGCGGTGTTCGACAGCTCCATCGCCGGCCTGGGCGGCTGCCCTTATGCCAAGGGCGCCAGCGGTAACGTTGCCACCGAAGACGTGCTGTACCTGCTCAATGGCTTGGGTATCGAAACCGGTGTCGACCTGGACGCCCTGATCGCCGCGGGTCGGCAGATCTGCGACGTGCTCGGTCGCCCTAGCGGTTCGCGTGTCGCCAAGGCCCGCAGCGCACAGTGAGGTGTTACCGCTGGCCTTGTAACAGCGGTGAAACGAGTAACACGGAAACAATTTGTCAGGTCTGGCGCGTCAGCTTTTTCGACGAAAAAATACAACCCATTGATTTATATAAATTTTTAAAAGTTGGCACGCCACCTGCTATATCTCTTGTATAACAAGAATAAAAAAACGCAGCAAACCCAATAAAAACAAGACGAAACGACTCTGACATAACAAAAACAACACGGCAGAGACGCAGCTAACAGATTTTTTTGGAGAGGATGTGCTTTTCAGGGTGCTTTCAGGAGCAACCCGCAACCGGGCAGAGAACAATAAAACTACCTTCAGGTAGCTCCCGAATCGGTTGGATCGCCAGGCGAAAAAGCAGATCAGCGCTCAAAAAAATACGTTTGCTCTTGATCCCGGATGGGGATCGCCAAAAACAGCGGTAAAGGGCAACGGCTGCCAAAAACAACAACAGGCCGCCCCTCAATAATAAAAAAAGAGCACGCGACGACAAAATTAAAGGGGAGCTTCGGCTCCCCTTTGTGCTGTCTGGGGTTTGGGTTTTTCTTCTGGGAGCGAGCTTGCTCGCGAAGAGGCCAGCCCATCCAACATCTTCATCGACTGTGACGCCGCTTTCGCGAGCAAGCCCGCTCCCACAGGGGATTTTGCTCAGCCTTCTCTATCGCGCAGTTCTTCGATGCTGATTTCGCGCATGCGGAATTTCTGGATCTTGCCGGTGACCGTCATGGGAAATTCTTCGACGAATTTGAAATGACGCGGCGTCTTGAAGTGAGCGATGCGCTCCTTGCACCAGGCCTGCAGTTCTTGCTCGGAGGCACTGTGGCCGGGATGAAACCTGATCCAGGCGACGATTTCCTCGCCATAGCGCGAACACGGGATGCCGATCACTTGCACGTCCGCCACCGCCGGGTGAGTGAAGAAGAACTCCTCCAGCTCACGCGGGTAAATATTCTCCCCGCCGCGGATGATCATATCCTTGTTGCGCCCGACGATGCGCACGTAGCCCTGCTCGTCCATGGTCGCCAGATCGCCCGTGTGCATCCAGCCATCCGGGTCGATGGCATCGGTGCTGCCCTTGGGGTTGTTCCAGTAACCGAGCATCACGCTGTAGCCACGGGTACACAACTCACCGACAGCATCACGCGGGACGATATTGCCGGCCTCATCAATAATTTTGCTTTCCAGTTGCGGCTGGGTACGGCCGACGGTGGTTACGCGCAGTTCCAGTTCGTCTGTAGGACCGGTCTGCAATGACACCGGGCTGGTTTCCGTCATGCCGTAGGCAATCTGCACTTCGGCCATGTGCATTTCGTTGATGACCCGTCGCATCACTTCGATGGGGCATGTGGCCCCGGCCATGATGCCAGTGCGCAGGCTGGACACGTCGAAGTCGCCCCGCTGCGGCTGGTCCAGCAGGGCGATGAACATGGTGGGCACGCCATACAGTGCCGTGGCTTTTTCCTCGGCCACGGCCTTGAGCGTCAGCAACGGGTCGAAGGCATCGCTGGGGTAGATCATGGTGCTGCCATGGGTCATGCAGCCCAGGTTGCCCATGACCATGCCGAAGCAATGGTAGAGCGGCACCGGGATCACCAGCCGATCGCCAGCCGTCAGGCCCAGGCTTTCGCCGACCATGTATCCGTTATTGAGAATGTTGTGATGACTGAGGGTGGCGCCCTTGGGGAAACCAGTGGTGCCGGAGGTGTACTGGATATTCACCGGTTGATCGGACCGCAGGCTGGATTGGCGTTCAGCCAGTTGTTCCGGCGTCACCGCCGCACCCAGGGCGGCCAGTTGCGACCAGGGCAGGAAACCTGATGGTGGCTGGGAATCGAGGCTGATCACACCGCGCAAATCCGGCAAACGTTCGCTCTGCAGGTGGCCAATCGATTGCTCCGCCAGCTCTGGTACCAGCGCTTGCAACATGGCGTGATAATCCGAAGTCTTGAACGACCCGGCACACACCAGCCATTGGCATCCGGATTGTTTCAGCACGTATTCGAGCTCAGAGACGCGATAGGCCGGATTGATGTTGACCAGAATGACGCCGATCTTCGCACTGGCGAACTGGCTGATGCACCACTGGGCGCAATTGGGCGCCCACACGCCAAGGCGATCGCCGGCTTTCAAGCCTAGCGCCAATAAGGCTCGGGCGTGCAGATCAACGGCGTCGGCCAGTTGTTGCCAGGTATAACGCAGCGATTGATGGCGAGCCACCAACGCCTCGCCCTCGGGATAGCGGGCCTCCGTCTGGTCGAAAACCTCGCCGATGGTTTGGGCCAGCAAAGCCTTGGCCTGGGAGCCACGGGTGTAGCTGAGCTGCGAATGCGAACCGGGTTGATCCATGACGCCCCCTCTTGTCTTTATTAGTGGGTGTAGCAGTGGAATCTCACGCACAGATGCCTTGGGTAAAGCTATTGAAGCGCACTTACTCTGGCTCAAGTTGACGTTAACGTAAAGGGCGATTGACAGCCTCTCGTCACAAGCTTACGTTAACGTAAAGGTGAGAGCGATTCCGCCACTCTCCGCACCCGATAAAAAAGCCAAAGGTGTCCCATGAGCTACCCATCCCTGAACTTTGCCCTCGGCGAAACCATCGACATGTTGCGCGACCAGGTGCAGGCCTTCGTCAAGGCCGAGCTGGCGCCGCGAGCAGCGCAGATCGATATCGATAACCTGTTTCCCGCCGACATGTGGCGCAAGTTCGGCGACATGGGCCTGCTGGGCATCACCGTACCGGAGGAATACGGCGGCGCTGGCCTGGGCTACCTGGCCCACGTAGTGGCAATGGAAGAAATCAGCCGCGGCTCGGCCTCGGTCGCCCTCTCCTACGGTGCCCACTCCAACCTCTGCGTGAACCAGATCAACCGCAACGGCAATCACGAACAGAAAACCAAATACCTGCCCAAGCTGATCAGCGGCGAACACATAGGTGCCCTGGCGATGAGCGAGCCGAACGCCGGCTCCGACGTGGTATCGATGAAACTGCGGGCCGACAAGCATGGCGACAAGTACGTGCTCAATGGCAGCAAGACCTGGATCACCAACGGCCCCGATGCCAATACCTACGTGATCTACGCCAAGACCGACCTGGAAAAAGGTCCCCATGGCATCACCGCCTTCATCGTCGAGCGCGACTGGAAAGGCTTCAGCCGCAGCAACAAATTCGACAAGCTCGGCATGCGCGGCTCCAACACCTGCGAGCTGTTTTTCGATGACGTCGAAGTGCCGGAAGAAAACATCCTCGGCGCACTCAACGGTGGCGTGAAAGTGCTGATGAGCGGCCTCGACTACGAGCGCGTCGTGCTCTCTGGCGGCCCGACCGGGATCATGCAGGCCTGCATGGACCTGATCGTGCCCTACATCCACGACCGCAAGCAGTTCGGCCAGAGCATTGGCGAATTCCAGCTGATCCAGGGCAAGGTCGCTGACATGTACACCCAGCTCAACGCCAGCCGCGCCTACCTGTATGCCGTGGCCCAGGCCTGCGAGCGCGGCGAAACCACCCGCAAGGACGCCGCCGGGGTGATCCTCTACAGCGCCGAACGCGCCACGCAAATGGCCCTCGACGCCATCCAGATCCTCGGCGGCAATGGCTACATCAATGAATTCCCGGCCGGTCGTCTGCTGCGTGACGCCAAGCTGTACGAAATCGGTGCTGGCACCAGTGAGATTCGTCGGATGTTGATCGGCCGCGAACTGTTCAACGAAACCCGCTAACGGAGCTGACCATGGCCACGCTGCACACTCAGCTCAACCCGCGCTCGCCGGAGTTCATCGCCAACCGCGATGCAATGCTCGGACACGTCGAGGCCCTGCGCACACTGCTCGCGCAAATTCGCCAAGGCGGCGGTCCCAAGGCCCAGGAGCGGCACACCTCGCGAGGCAAGTTGTTGCCCCGTGAGCGCATCAACCGGCTGCTGGACCCGGGCTCGCCGTTTTTGGAAATCAGCCCATTGGCAGCCCATGAAGTCTATGGCGAAGACGTGCCGGCGGCTGGCGTGATTGCCGGCATCGGCCGAGTGGAAGGCGTCGAATGCATGATTGTCGCCAACGACGCGACGGTCAAAGGTGGCTCCTACTACCCGCTGACGGTAAAAAAACACCTGCGCGCCCAGACCATCGCCCAGCAGAACCGCCTGCCCTGCATTTACCTGGTGGACTCCGGCGGCGCCAACCTGCCGCGCCAGGACGAAGTGTTCCCGGACCGCGAGCACTTCGGCCGGATCTTCTTCAACCAGGCCAACATGAGTGCCCAGGGCATCCCGCAGATCGCCGTGGTCATGGGTTCCTGCACCGCCGGTGGCGCCTATGTGCCGGCCATGGCGGACGAGGCGATCATGGTTCGCCGGCAGGCGACGATTTTCCTCGCCGGCCCACCGTTGGTGAAAGCCGCCACCGGTGAGGTGGTCAGTGCCGAAGACCTGGGCGGCGCCGATGTGCACTGCAAGATCTCAGGCGTGGCCGACCATTACGCCGACAGCGACGAACATGCCCTGGCCCTGGCTCGCCGCAGCGTGGCCAACCTCAATTGGCGCAAACAGGGCGAGTTGCAGCATCGCCTGCCGATTGCCCCGCTTTACTCGGGCGACGAGTTGTACGGCGTGGTTTCGGCCGACGCCAAGCAGCCGTTCGATGTGCGGGAGGTGATCGCGCGCCTGGTGGACGGTTCGGTGTTCGACGAATTCAAGGCGCTGTTCGGAACGACGCTGGTGTGCGGCTTCGCCCATTTGCATGGCTACCCGATCGCGGTCCTGGCCAACAATGGCATTCTCTTCGCCGAAGCCGCGCAGAAAGGCGCGCACTTCATCGAACTGGCCTGCCAGCGCGGAATCCCCCTGCTGTTCCTGCAGAACATCACCGGTTTCATGGTCGGGCAGAAGTACGAAGCCGGCGGCATCGCCAAGCACGGGGCCAAACTGGTGACGGCCGTGGCCTGCGCCAAAGTGCCAAAATTCACCGTGATCATTGGCGGTAGTTTCGGCGCGGGTAACTACGGCATGTGCGGTCGCGCCTACGACCCGCGGTTCCTGTGGATGTGGCCGAACGCGCGGATTGGCGTGATGGGCGCCGAACAGGCGGCCGGCGTGCTGGTGCAGGTCAAGCGTGAACAAGCCGAACGCAGCGGCCACCCCTTCAGCGCCGAGCAGGAAGCCGAGATCAAGCAACCGATCCTCGATCAGTACGAAGAACAGGGTCACCCCTACTATTCCAGTGCCAGGCTATGGGACGACGGCGTCATCGACCCGGCCCAGACCCGCGATGTGCTGGGCCTGGCCTTGTCCGCGTCACTGAACGCGCCTATCGAACCGAGCCGCTTCGGCGTGTTCCGGATGTAAACGGGGAATGCCCATGGATAATTTCAACACCCTCGAACTGCACACCGACCCACGGGGCGTTGCCACCCTGTGGCTCAGCCGCGAGTCGAAAAACAACGCGTTCAACGCCGAAATGATCCGCGAACTGATCCTGGCGCTGGACCACGTCAGCAGCGATCCAACCTTGCGCTTCCTGCTGATCCGCGGTCGCGGCAAGCATTTCAGCGCCGGCGCTGACCTGGCCTGGATGCAGCAATCGGCCGAGCTCGACTACCACACCAACCTCGATGATGCCCGGGAACTGGCGGAGCTGATGTACAACCTCGCCAAGCTGAAGATTCCCACGCTTGCCGTCGTCCAGGGCGCCGCGTTCGGTGGCGCACTGGGGCTTATCAGCGCTTGTGACATGGCCATTGGCGCCGATGAAGCACAGTTCTGCCTGTCGGAAGTGCGTATTGGCCTGGCGCCAGCGGTGATCAGCCCGTTCGTGGTGCAAGCCATCGGCGAGCGTGCCGCGCGTCGTTATGCCCTGACGGCGGAACGCTTCGACGGGCAACGTGCGAAAGAAATCGGTTTGCTGTCGGAAAGCTACCCGGCCGAGGCCCTGGACCAGCAGGTCGAACAGTGGATCGACAACCTGCTGCTAAACAGCCCGGCGGCCATGCGCGCCAGTAAGGAACTGCTGCGTGAAGTCGGTAACGGCGCCCTTACCCCGGCGCTGCGGCGCTACACCGAAAACGCCATCGCCCGCATCCGCGTCAGCCCGGAGGGCCAGGAAGGCCTGCGGGCTTTCCTGCAAAAGCGTGCGCCAAACTGGCAAGCCGAATCGAATAACAAGGAGCCGCGTCGATGAACGCCCCTGCCCTAACCACGTTGCTGGTGGCCAACCGTGGCGAAATCGCCTGCCGCGTGATGCGCACCGCCAAGGCCATGGGCCTGACCACCGTTGCCGTCCACAGCGCCACCGACCGCGATGCCCGCCACAGCCGTGAAGCCGACATCCGCGTCGACCTGGGCGGCAGCAAGGCCGCCGACAGCTACCTGCAAATCGACAAACTGATCGCCGCAGCGAAAGCCAGCGGCGCCCAGGCCATCCATCCCGGTTATGGTTTTCTATCCGAGAACGCCGGGTTCGCCCGGGCGATTGAAAGCGCCGGGCTGATCTTCCTCGGCCCACCGGCCTCGGCCATCGATGCCATGGGCAGCAAATCGGCGGCCAAGACCTTGATGGAAACCGCCGGGGTGCCCCTGGTGCCCGGTTATCACGGCGAAGCCCAGGACCTGGAGAACTTTCGCGACGCCGCCGAGCACATCGGCTACCCGGTATTGCTCAAGGCCACGGCCGGCGGTGGTGGCAAGGGCATGAAAGTCGTCGAGGACGTCAGCCAACTGGCCGAAGCCCTGGCCTCGGCCCAGCGTGAAGCGCAGTCCTCGTTCGGCGACTCACGGATGCTGGTGGAAAAGTACCTGCTCAAGCCACGCCATGTGGAAATCCAGGTATTTGCCGACCGACACGGCAACTGCCTGTACCTCAACGAGCGCGATTGCTCGATCCAGCGCCGCCACCAGAAAGTGGTGGAAGAAGCCCCCGCCCCCGGCCTGACCCCGCAATTGCGCCAGGCCATGGGTGAAGCCGCCGTGCGCGCAGCCCAAGCGATTGGTTACGTCGGGGCCGGCACGGTGGAGTTCCTGCTGGATGCGCGGGGCGAATTCTTCTTCATGGAAATGAACACCCGCTTGCAGGTCGAGCATCCAGTCACCGAAGCGATCACCGGACTGGACCTGGTAGCCTGGCAGATCCGCGTCGCCCAAGGCGAACCTTTGTCGATCACTCAAGCGCAAGTGCCGCTGCTCGGTCACGCCATCGAAGTGCGGCTATATGCCGAAGACCCGGTCAACGATTTCCTGCCGGCCACCGGACGCCTTGCGTTGTATCGCGAATCGGCCGAGGGTCCGGGCCGACGGGTCGACAGCGGGGTTGAAGAAGGCGATGAAATCTCGCCGTTCTACGACCCGATGCTCGGCAAGCTGATTGCCTGGGGTGAAGACCGTGAGCAGGCGCGCTTGCGGCTGTTGAGCATGCTCGACGAATTTGCCATTGGCGGGCTGAAAACCAACATCGGGTTCCTGCGCCGAATCGTGGCCCACCCCGCCTTCGCGGCAGCAGAACTGGACACCGGATTTATCCCACGTTACCAGGCGCAATTGCTGCCAGAGCCGGGCGAATTGGATGATGCGTTCTGGTTCGCAGCCGCCCAGGGCTTCGCCTTGAGCCTGACACCGCGCGTGCGCTGCGATGATGTCGATTCGCCTTGGGCCAGCACCACCGGGCTGCGTCTGGGGCTGCCAAGGGAAACCACCTTGCACCTGAGCTGCGAAGGCCAGGATCGCGCGCTGACGCTGGACGTTAGCGCCCATTGCGCGGAACTCAAGGGCGAGCAACTGGTGATCGAGCACCACGGCATGCGCCGCAGTCATCGGGTCATTCGCCAAGGCGACAGCCTGTATCTGCAATGGGCGGGTGACCTGCACCGGATCGACCTGTACGACCCGTTGGCCGCCGCCGAGGCCAGCCACAGCCATCAAGGCGGCCTGGTCGCGCCCATGAACGGCAGTATCGTGCGGGTATTGGTGAGTGTCGGCCAGCCGGTAGAAGCCGGGGCTCAACTGGTGGTCCTGGAGGCCATGAAAATGGAGCACAGCATTCGTGCGCCCAAGGCCGGGGTGATCAAGGCGCTGTATTGCCAGGAAGGCGAAATGGTCAGCGAAGGCAGCGCCCTGGTGGCGTTCGAAGAATAGGCATCGGCCCGCTCCTTGGGCCGATCCAGTCAGAACCTGATGGTGGCCTGCACCACCACACCGATGAGGCGACATTGCTCGGTGTACAGGTTTTTCGGGTAAGTCGGATTGAGCGGAACCAGGTAACGCTGCCCGCTCTCTTCGATCAATTTGCGAAAGGTCGCGTCACTGCTGCCAGGCAAGCAGGCGACCACCAGTTTGCCTGGCACCGCCTCGATCGCCGGATCCACCAGGATCGACATGCCCTCGGGAATGCTCAACCCGCTGGGTGCGGTCATCGCGTCGCCCACCACCACCAGCCAGAACGCGGCCCCCAGGGCGTGGTAGTCCGTCAGTTCGTAGCGCACCTGGCTGTAGGCGCCAGGATCGCCTTCGCGAACCTCGCCAACCTCGTGCCACTCACTGACCGGGTAGCGGAAGTACGGGTTGTACTTCTGCGCCAGGGTCATGCCTTCGTCCGTGGAGGTGTCCGGCTCGCGAATCACCATCGCCACTTCCAAAAACTCCAGCCCCAGCTCCCGCAGGACCCGGTTCATGTCTTCGACACTGGGTTGCCGGCGCCTGGTCAGCCAATGGCCGACGCCGCCCTGGGACATTCCCAACCGTTCTGCCAGCACCACTTGCGTGATGCGCAGCTCCTTCATCTTGGCCTTGACCAACTCTATCCATTTATCCATGTGCGGCACGATACGTGGATGACTCCGGCCATTCAAAACACAAATTGTAGTATTTAAATTATCGTCACAATTACGATAAGTACTACTCTGGATTCAGGAGTTCAGCCCCACACACGGAGATTTTTATCACCATGGATACACCCGACAAAGACCAACCCGGCAGCCCTTTCGACAGCACGTTCCCTTCCTTGCAGGATTGCCCGGCGGCCAAACGCGCCCTCGACTACTACTTGAAACCAGGTGTTTCGCAGGCACAGGCAGAACATCGTTTCTTCGACGTCCACCACAGCATCGGCGCAGAAGAAGCCCTTGTTCATGCCTGCGACCTGCTGCGCTGTGCAGCGGCGACCGCCCACGAGTCCGCCAACCAGTTGAACGGTTCGAGCCGTGACCTGGCATTTTCGGTGGTGCACATGATTGATCTGGTCAAGGTGATACTTGACCGATCCCTGGATCGCTACCCGACTCGCTAGGGGTAACGCTTGGGAATGTCGCCGCGAACGCGGACGACGAGAAAATTTTCCAATCGATGCGATAAAACCATTTGACTTGCAAATGATAATGATTATTATTGCATCAGCTGATCGCGAGATCAGTCGATAGACCAGAAGACCTTAGGTCGGACTTCTGGAATATCTCCTCATCAGGCTAATCACGGTTTTTGACCCGGCTTTTTGCCGGGTCTTTTTTTTGCCGATTTTTCGGCTTATGGCTTCAGGCTAAAGAAGTCTTTTTGGGTGCTGCCAATTTGGTGGCGGCGATGATAGCAAATGAATATCTGATTGCAAGAGCAGCCCCGCCACGCAGGCTGAAACTATCGGCAGCCAGCGCTTGAGAATCAATTGCAGACTCTCTAAGCTGGCTCGGCGTCCAGGGAGGACGCCCCCTCTTTTACGTGACGTAAATCGTCTCGGCTCCCCCTTCTTGCGTGTACAGTAATGGCCATGAAAATCCTCTCCAGGAATCGTGACCGTGGCTAAATCTTCCTTTGATATCAGTGCCAATTTCGACAGCGGTAACATCGAGGTCGTCGACATCAGCAACCCGTTGCAGTCGTTGCTCAAGATCAGGCCCGACACCCGCAGCGCCCATTTCCAGTGGTTCCACTTCAAGGCCAGCGGCCTGCACGTCGGCCAGGAGTATTCCTTCCGGCTGCTCAACGCCAGCCAATCGTCTTACAACAAGGCCTGGACGGGCTACCAGGCCGTTGCTTCCTACGATCACGTCAACTGGTTCCGCATTCCGACCCAATTTGAAGGCGACGCCCTGCGTTTTTATCTGGAGACCGAACAGACCAACGCCTGGTTCGCCTACTTCGAACCCTACAGTCGCGGCCGGCACGATTGGCTGATCGAGCAAGCGCAGCACAAGGCCGGCGCCGAACTGTTGGCCGTCGGTAAAAGCGTGGAAGGCCGTGACGTTCAGCTGCTGCGCAAAGGCAGCGGTGCGCAAGGCCGGCGCAAAGTCTGGATCATCGCCCAGCAGCATCCCGGCGAGCACATGGCCGAGTGGTTCATGGAGGGCGTGATCGAACGCCTCCAGCAGCAGGACGATGCGCAACTGAACCAGTTGCTCGCCAAGGCCGATCTGTACCTGGTGCCGAACATGAACCCGGACGGCGCGTTCCACGGGCATCTGCGGACCAACGCCATGGGCCAGGACCTCAACCGTGCCTGGCAGAACGCCAGTCCGGAAATCAGTCCCGAGGTCTTTTTCGTCCAGCAGCAAATGGAAAAGTACGGCGTCGATCTGTTCCTCGATGCTCATGGCGATGAGGAAATTCCCCACGTCTTCACCGCCGGTTGCGAAGGCAACCCGGGCTACACGCCACGCATTGCCGAACTCGAAGAGCGCTTTCGCAGCCATCTCAAGCACCAGACCAAAGACTTCCAGACCATTCACGGCTACACCCGCGACGAACCGGGCCAGGCCAACATGACCCTGGCCTGCAACGCGGTCGGGCAGAAATATGACTGCCTGTCCCTGACCCTGGAAATGCCGTTCAAGGACCACAACGATCACCCGAACCCGATCACCGGCTGGTCTGGCAAACGCTCGATGCAACTGGGCAAGGATGTATTGAGCACCATCGAGGCCATGGTCGACGAATTGCGCTGATCCAATGACCTGATCAATCCTCTGTGGCCAGGGAGCTTGCTCCTGGCCACAACCCATCAACCCTTGCCGCGCAACATACTGTCCAATACCTCATCCCGGCGCACCCAAGCGTGAAACAACGCCGCCGCCAGATGCACCAGCACCGTCACGAACAACAGGTAAGCCAAGTACCCGTGGGCCTTGCGCAGCAGTGCGAACGTCTGGGCGTGGGCTGGCAGAATCGAAGGCAGTTGCAACGAGTCGCCGAGCATCACCGGGTCCCCCGCCGCCGAAATCATGCCCCAGCCCAACAGCGGCAGGACCAGCATCAGGGCGTACAACAGCACATGCGAGGCGTTTGCCGCCAGCACTTGCCAGGCCGGCAGATCCGCCGGCAGCGGCGGTTGACGGGTGGTAAAACGCACCACCAGGCGCACGATCACCAACAGTAAAATCGCGATACCCAATGGTTTGTGCAACTGCAGCAGCCATTCATGGCGTTCGGAGACCGAGGCGACCATGCCCGCGCCGATGAACAGCATGGCGATGATCATCACTGCCATCAGCCAGTGCAGCAGCCGGGCCAGCGGTGCAAAGTGACGAGGGGCGCTCATGGGCGGGACTCCTGTTTGGCGGGCAACTGGCTCACTTCGCTGGTACGGCGCAGATAGGAACTGGCATAGGCGGCGGAACGCGCGACCAATAGCGGGTCTTCGGAACCTTCGATCCCTTGGGGCAGGATCAGCGGGTCATAGTTGATGTCGCGACATTCGCCGTTGTCCTGCGCCTGAGTGCGCTCGAGCACCAGCGTGCCGGCATTGAGTACCTTGCGGTCGGCGGGCCAAGTCTTGCTGGCATCGTTCACCGGGTCCCCCGGGTTGGCCAGGGAGATATTCAACTGCCAGCGCAACGGCCCGGCGGCGAGACGCTTCACCAAGTCTTGCTCGAGGAAGTCGCCCCCCTGGGGTGGCGTCGCATCCGCAGCGTCCTGGCTCATCGGCACCACGCCCCAGCGCACCGCCTGACGCTGCCCGGCGGGGTTGACCAGATAGAACGCGTTGATGCCGTTGTAGGTTTCGGTGGCATAACTGGCCGACGGCTTGGCGGTCTTGATCCATTGCAGGAACGGCATCGCTTCGGGGTGCGCGGCAAAGAACGCCGGTACGGCCGCAGGGTTCGGTTTTCCGGTGGCAGGATCCGGCGACTGGGCTTGCTGGAGTTGGTAGAAGGCTTCGGGCGTGCCCACCGGAAACACCGGCATGCTGTTCATGCCAGTGCGCCATTGCTGGCCGTTGGCCTGGGTAAAACGCAGTGCCAGGCTGCGAATCGGCACACTGCCGTCCGGCGCATAGGGGTTGCCGCTGGGCAAGGCGAAACGCCCAGCCACTGGCGTTTGCGGCTGCGAGAATACTTGGGCGCTGGAATAGGCGCTGGCCTCGCCCGTGCTTTGGAAATAGCCCGCGACGCAGACTCCTTTTGAATGGTTGCGTCGGAAGCCCGGATGAACGCCGTTGTTTTTTTCCAGCACATTGACCAACGCCTGCGGTGTCAGGCGCTGTGGGTCGAGGCTGCCATTGACGTAGGCAAACGCCCCGGCCAGCGCGGCAACAATCACCGCGATGCCGCTCAGACGCAATATCAGGCCGGCGGCACTCAAGGGTGGCCGGCTCGACGAGGGTGAAGGATCTACCATGAGAAAGCTCCAGGGCTCGGGGCCATTTGTTGGAAAGGACCCGTCAGACGAAGGCGTGACAGGTTTATTCCCACACCTCGTATTTATTTTTCCTGCACTGGAATAATCTCGTTCGCGGGTCGTCTTTCCAGTCCCGGCGCAATGACTGCCCATAGAAACCACACTTTCATGAACGCACTCGACGAACAGTTGCGCGAGCTCATCCCCAGGCTACGGCGTTTTGCCGTGTCGCTGACGCGCAACCCGAGCAACGCCGATGACCTGGTGCAGGCATGCCTGGAACGGGCGTTGTCCAAGTGGAACGACAAGCGCCCGGACGGCGATCTGCGGGCCTGGCTGTTTTCGATTCTGTACCGGCAGTTTCTCGACGGTCATCGCCGCTCCCGTCGGTATGCGCGCATGCTGGAGTTTTTCACCGGCCGCGACGATGCCCACCCTTCGGCCGAGCGCAGCGTGATCGCGCAATCATCCCTGCAGGCCTTCGATCAACTCACGACGGAACAACGTGCACTGTTGTTGTGGGTGTCGGTGGAAGGCTTGAGTTACCAGCAAGTCGCCGACATCCTCGACGTGCCGATCGGCACGGTCATGTCCCGCCTGTCCCGCGCTCGCCAGGCCCTGCGCCAACTCAGCGACGGCGAAATCACCCGCCCTACCCTGCGGATACTCAAATGATCAGCATGCCCCCCAGCGACAGCGACCTGCACGCCTACGTCGATCGCCAACTGAGCGAGGCCGACCAGCGCCTGGTGCAGGCCTACCTGGCCAACCAGCCGGAAGTCGCCGCCCGGGTCCGCGCCTGGCAACAGGACGCGCAACACCTGCGCACGGCCCTGAGCGGCGCTTTGCAACAGCCGCCCAACCCCGACCTCGACCCGGCCATGATTCGCCAGCACCTGAAACATCGCTCCCGCCGCCACCTGGCCAGCGCCGCGGTGTTGCTGCTGGCTGTCAGCGTGGGCGGGGTCAGTGGCTGGCAGGCGCGGCAAATGACCCTGCTCAGCGCTGCTGCCCCGATGGCTGACGCCCTGCAGGCATACCGCTTGATTGCCCAACAGGGCATCCTTCCGGCCGATTACCAGACGAGTGACGAGCTGAGCATGCAAGGCTGGCTCGACCGCTACTTCACCCAGGCCGACCGGCTGCCAGACCTGTCGGGCGCAGGCTTCAAGCCGGTCAGCGGGCGCTTGCTCAGCACCGAACAAGGCGCGGCGGCAATGGTGGTCTATCAGGACCCGAGCGGTCAGAAAATCAGCTTCTACGTGCGCCCACCCGGCCCGAAAAACTTCCTCCTGCCCCGGGGCAGTCGCCGCGAGGGCGAATTGCAAGCCGAGTACTGGTCCGGGCCGGGCTACAACTATGCGATGGTCATTCCCAGTGATACGCCGACGGTGCAACGGCTCAAGCAGACCCTGAAGTTCTGAGCCCCCTTGTGGGAATCTCTGTGGGAGCGAGCTTGCTCGCGATGGCGGTGTATCAGTCGACATCATTTCTAACTGAACCTCCGCTATCGCGAGCAAGCTCTCTCCCACAGGGGATACAGGCCGCTCTTGAGAGTGTGTTCACCCCTGCCCAAACACCTGCGAAGGCCTGCGCAGCAACGGGTCGAACGGGTTGATCCGCGGTCCGATCAGGGCCGCCTCGCGCTTGAGCATGTCCACCACCGTTGGCAGGCGATCGGGCCCCAGGCGGTCGCTCACCGTTGCCACGCTCAAGGCGGCCACGGCGCGGCCGTCGCGGTCCAGGATCGGCACGGCCACCCCGGCCATGCCTTGCAATACGCCGGTATTGCGCCCGGCGTAGCCCAGCGTACGGACGTTCTCCACTTCCGAACGCAGGAAGACTTCATCGTACAAATGGAAATCCTTGAGCCGCGGCAGGTTGTATTGAATCACCGTGTCGCGCTCTTCCTCCGGCAGGAACGCCAGGATCGCCAGGCTGCCCTGCCCCACGCCCAACGCCACGCGGCCACCAATGTCGCCGGTGAACGTGCGGATCGGAAACGGCCCCTCGCTGCGATCCAGGCAGACCGCATCGAAACCACTGCGTGCCAGCAAAAATAACGAGTCCCCCAGGGAGGCCGACAACCGCAGCATCGCCGGGCGCACCAATTCGCGCAGGTTGCCGGTGTTGCCGGCGCGGGCGGCCAGGGTGAAGAACTCCAGGCTCAGGCGATAGCGTTTGCTGCGTGCGTCCTGCTCGACCATGCCTTCGTCCATCAGGCTGCGCAGCAAGCGATGCGTGGTGGGCTGGGACAGGCCGATGCGCTGGGCCAATTGTGTCACCCGCTCCCCATCCTCGGCGGTGTCACCCAGGCTGCGCAGCACGGCAAACAGTCGGGAGACCGCACCGACACCGACTTCGCCTTTCTCATTATTCCGATCAGTGGAATTAGACATGCCATTTCTCATTATTCAATTTACTCACTGAATGAAATTGAAAATAGTCTTCGCTTCAGTGAAATAGTCCATTGAGCCCATCCTATTCTTCGTCCTACTCTTCGTCCAGACAGGGGCGATTCGAACAACAGCGGCAGCCGACTCAAGGTCGAGCGCCAACGCACCCCAGCAACACCCTTTCGTATCTGCCCATAAAAAAGCGCGCCCGCGGGCGACGCATAACAATCTCAGGTGGAGCGCAGCTATGGCTTTTGTGCAACTTGAAGGACTTGGCAAACGTTACGGCGATATCGACGCCGTGGTCGCCACCAATCTGTCGGTGGAAAAAGGCGAGTTCGTCTCGCTACTGGGACCTTCCGGCTGCGGCAAAACCACGACCCTGCAGATGATCGCCGGCTTCGTCGAGGTCAGCAGCGGGCGCATCCTGCTGGATGGCCGCGACATTACCCACGCCAAGCCCGCCAGCCGTGGCCTGGGTGTGGTGTTCCAGAGCTACGCGCTATTTCCCCACATGACCGTCAAGGACAACGTCGCCTTCGGCCTGCGCATGCGCAAAGTGGCCAATACCGAACTGCAACAACGGGTGGACCGGGTGTTGAAACTGGTACGCCTGGACCGCCACGCCGACCGCTACCCGCGAGAACTCTCGGGCGGCCAGCGCCAACGCGTGGCACTGGCCCGGGCGCTGGTGATCGAGCCGCCGGTGCTGTTGCTCGACGAGCCACTGTCCAACCTCGACGCCAATTTGCGCGAAGAGATGCAATACGAAATCCGCCGCATCCAGCGCGAAGTCGGGATCACCACGCTGATGGTGACCCACGACCAGTCCGAAGCCCTTTCGATCAGTGACCGGGTCGTGGTGATGCAGGCCGGGCGCATCACCCAGATCGATGCGCCGTACACCCTTTACGAGCACCCTCGCACCGAGTTCATTTCCGGCTTCGTCGGCAAAGCCAACCTGCTGCCCGGCATGCGGGACAGTGCGGGCGTCGTTCAAGCCTGCAGCCAGGGCAATGGCGAGCTGACGCTAAGCCTGCGCCCGGAAAAAATCGACCTGTGCGAGGCCGGTTCAGGGCGACTGCAAGGCACCCTCGTCAGCCGCTTCTTCCTTGGCAGCCAATGGCTGTACGGCGTCTCGACCAGCCTGGGTGAACTCTGCGTGGTGCGCCGCAACGACGGCTCCGCGCCCTTGGTCGAAGGCACGGCGGTGGGCCTGGATTGGGACCCGGCGCTGCTGCGGGTGCTGACTGCGGACGAGGTGCCGGCATGAAGCTGATCGATGCGATGCGCCGCGGTCGCCAAGGCTACCTGATGTCCGCGCCAGCCCTGGCCTTGTACCTGGGCTTGCTGGTCATTCCCCTGGGCTTGACCTTGGTCCTGTCGTTCAACGTCTTCGACTACAGTTCGGGCATCAACGGCGACGCCTATACCTTCGAGCACTACACCAGCCTGCTGGGCGATCCGTACTTCTACGAGATCTTTTTGCGCACGTTCTGGATCAGCGCCCTGACCACTTTCCTGTGCGTGCTGATCGGCGTGCCCGAGGCGTACATTCTCAGCCGCATGGGCGCACCGTGGCGCTCGATTTTCCTGATCCTGATTCTCACCCCGCTGCTGATTTCAGTGGTGGTGCGCGCCTTTGGCTGGAGCCTCCTGCTCGGCGCCGACGGCCTGGTCAACCAGGCCCAGCAAGCCTTCGGCGGCTCGCCGATGAAGCTGCTCTATACGCCGTTCGCCGTGGTCATCGCCCTGGTCCACGTGATGTTGCCGTTCATGATCATTCCGGTCTGGACCTCGCTGCAGAAACTCGACCCGGCCGCCGAACAGGCCGCGCTGTCCCTGGGAGCGAGCCAGTTCACGGTGATCCGCAAAGTGGTGTTGCCGCAGATCATGCCCGGCGTGCTGTCCGGCACGCTGATTGTGTTCGGCCTCGCCGCCAGTTCCTTCGCGATTCCCGGTCTGCTCGGCGGACGGCGCTTGAAGATGGTCGCCACGTTGATCTACGACCAGTACCTGTCGGAACTGAACTGGCCAATGGGCGCGGCCATTGCCGTCGCGCTACTACTGCTCAACCTGCTGATCATGCTGTCGTGGAACCGGATGATCGAAGGCCGCTACAAGAAGTCATTGGGGTAATTCATGTCCAGAAACGGTCCTTTCGCGCTGCTGTTTCACGCCCTGGTGGTGGTCTTCATGCTCGCGCCGCTGGTGGTGGTCTGCCTCGTCGCCTTCACCCCGGAAAACACCTTGAGCCTGCCGACCACGACGTTTTCCCTGCGCTGGTTTCGCGCCGTGTTCGAACGCGCGGACTTTGTCGATGCGTTCTACAACAGCCTGGTCCTGGCGTTCAGCGCGGCCTCGCTGGCGACGTTGATCGCGGTGCCGGCGGCCCTCGCGATTACCCGGTTCGAGTTCCCCGGCCGGGACTTCTTCAACGGCCTGTTCCTGTCGCCGATCATCATTCCGCACCTGGTGCTGGGGGTCGCATTGCTGCGCCTGTTTGCGCTGATGGGCGTGAACGGCAGCTTTGCCTGGCTGATCTTCGCCCACGTGCTGGTGATCACGCCCTATGTACTGCGCCTGGTGCTGGCCTCGGCCATCGGCCTGGACCGCAGCGCCGAACAGGCCGCGCAATCGCTGGGGGCGGGGCGCTTCACGCTGTTCCGGCAAATCACCTTGCCGATGATCCTGCCGGGGGTAGCCGGGGGCTGGCTGCTGGCGTTCATCAACAGTTTCGATGAAGTCACCCTGTCGATCTTCGTCACCTCGCCGGCCACGCAAACCTTGCCGGTGCGCATGTACGTGTACGCCACCGAATCCATCGACCCGATGATGGCGGCGGTTTCGGCACTGGTCATCGCGCTCACCGCGCTGACCATGATTCTGCTCGACCGGGTCTATGGCCTGGATCGGGTCCTGGTAGGCAAACAATGAGGACACCATGGCGCTGCTGAAACGACTGGCCGAAGGCGACCGCCCGGCCCTGGACTTTACCCTCGACGGCCAGCCTGCCACCGGCCTGCTGGGGGACACGCTGCTGACCGCCGTGCTGACCTGCAGCGAACACCTGCGCGGCAGCGACTTCAGCGCCGAACCCCGGGCCGGTTTCTGCCTGATGGGCGCCTGCCAGGACTGCTGGGTCCGCCTGGGCGACGGCCGCCGCGTACGCGCCTGCTCGACCCTGCTCGAAGCCGGCCAGCACATCAGCCGCGAACCGGGGCGTCAGGTATGAACACTGTCGACTGGCCTGGCCTCATCGCGAGCAAGCTCGCTCCCACAGGGGTATCGCGGCGCGCACAAGAGCCGCATCCACCACAGACCCCTTGTGGGAGCGAGCTTGCTCGCGATGACGGCTTCAAGCACAGCACAAATCCCCCGGCCCGGCCAATGAGGTGGCAATGAAACCTATAGCCATCATCGGCGCCGGCCCCGCCGGTATCCGTGCCGCGCAGACATTGGTCGCCCACGGCCTATACCCGATCCTGCTGGACGAAGCCGCCCGCGGTGGCGGGCAGATCTATCGGCGCCAACCGGCCAACTTCAAGCGCTCGCCAGGCAAGCTCTATGGCTTCGAAGCGCACAAGGCCAACGCCATCCACCAGACGCTCGACGCATTGCGCGAACAGCTCGATTACCGTCCCGACACCCTGGTGTGGAACGCCGAAGCCGGCCTGCTCGATACCCTGCATGAAGGCCGCGCCGACCGCCTCGAGTACGCCAGCATAATCGTCGCAACCGGTGCCACCGACCGGATCCTGCCGGTACCCGGGTGGACTCTGCCCGGGGTGTACAGCCTGGGCGCGGCGCAGATCGCCCTGAAGTTCCAGGGGTGCGCCATCGGTGAGCGGGTGGTGTTCGCCGGCAGCGGCCCCTTGCTGTATCTGGTGGCCTATCAATACGCCCGGGCCGGCGCCAACGTGGTCGCGGTCCTCGACAGTTCGCCCTTTAGCGCCCAGGTCCGCGCCCTGCCCGGCCTGCTCGCACAACCGGCTACCCTCGCCAAGGGCCTCTATTATCGCGCCTGGCTGACTGCCCATGGCATTGCCGTGCATCAAGGCGCGAGCCTGTCGCGTCTCGACGGCGAACGCCGGGTGCAGTCGCTGAAATGGTGCAACGCCAACGGCGAACACACCCTTGACTGCGACGCTGTGGCCTTCGCCCACGGCTTGCGCAGTGAAACCCAACTGGCCGACCTGCTGGGTTGCGAGTTTTCCTGGAACGCCCTCAACCGCGCCTGGCTGCCACGACGGGATCGCGCTGGTCGCAGCAGCGTGCCGGGGATCTATCTGGCCGGTGACGGCGCCGGCATCATGGGCGCCGACGCCGCTGAGATGGCCGGTGAACGGGCGGCCCTCGCCTTGCTCGAAGACATTGGTTATCTGATCGACCCGCAGCGTTGCACTCAGTTGGAACAATCCCTCGAACGTACCGGCCATTTCCGAGAGGGCCTGGAACGTGCGTTTGCCTTTCCTGAAGAATGGGCCGCAGACGCTGTCGATGACCTGATGATTTGCCGCTGCGAAGAAGTCAGCGCCGGCGACATTCGCCGGGTGGTGGGCGAAGGCCATTGGGAGATCAATCGGGTCAAGGCGCATTGCCGGGTCGGCATGGGCCGTTGCCAGGGACGAATGTGCGGTGCCGCCGCAGCGGAAATCATTGCCCGCGAAAGTGGCCGCACCGTGTCCAGCATCGGCCGCTTGCGGGCCCAGGCGCCGATCAAGCCCGTGCCGTTCGGCCTGGAGGTCGAGCCATGATCGAAGTGGATGCAGTGATCATTGGCGGCGGCATCGTCGGCGCCTCGGCCGCATTGTTCCTGAGCAAGGCCGGACGCCGGGTGGCGTTGCTGGAGCGCGACTTCTGCGGCTCGCATTCCAGCGGCGTGAACTACGGCGGTGTGCGCCGCCAGGGCCGGCCGCTGTCGCAATTGCCCTTGTCGCAACGGGCCCATGAGATCTGGAGCCAGTTGCCACAATTGATTGGCATCGACGGTGAGTACCAGCGCAGCGGTCATCTGAAGCTGGCCCGCAGCGCTGAAGATCTGCAAGCGCTGCACGACTATGCCGCCGCCAGCCAGGGCTTTGGCCTGGATCTGCAGCTGCTCGATCGCAAGGCCCTGCGCGCCCGTTTTCCGTGGGTCGGCGCCGTTGCGGTCGGGGCGTCGCTGTGCCCGGACGACGGCCATGCCAATCCGCGCCTGGTATCGCCAGCCTTTGCCCAGGCCGCTCGCCGGCATGGCGCGCAAGTCCACGAACAATGCGCCGTCAGCAACGTTGTGCACGACGGCCAGCGCTTTGTCGTACACACCGCAACGGGCCTGACGTACCACGCGCCCTGGCTGCTGAACTGCGCCGGTGCCTGGGCGAGCCAGTTCGCCGCGCAATTCGGCGAAGCGGTGCCGATGCACGCCGGGCACCCAGCGATGCTGGTCACCGAACCCTTGCCTTTGGTCATGGACGCCAGCACTGGCGTCGAGGGCGGCGGTATCTATGCCCGCCAAGTCTCGCGCGGCAATTGCGTGCTGGGCGGCGGGCAGGGTTTTGCCTTGGACGCTGCACGCGCCCGACCCGGCCAGAGCGCAGTGCTGGAAATCCTGCGCCAGGCCGTCGAGCTCTACCCGTTTTTGGAGGGCGCCCAGGCGATTCGTACCTGGAGCGGCACCGAAGGTTACCTGCCAGATCGCCAACCGGTGATCGGCCACAGCAGCACCCAGCCTGGTCTGTTGCACGCATTCGGCTTTGCCGGCGCGGGCTTCCAGATCGGCCCGGCGGTGGGCCAGGCGCTCACCGAGATCATCTGCAGCGGGGCTTCGACCACGCCGCTGGATGCGTTTTCCATCACCCGGTTTCACTCCATCTCCGTTGCTTGATAGAGGAAGGTCGCGCCAATGAATAACGTCAAACGCAGTGCACTGTTCGGTTTCTGCTCGCTGGGTTCCGCTTGCCTGGGCGCCCTGCTCCCGGTCACCCAGGCGTTGGCCGAGCCGACGCTCTACCTGGGCATGAACGGCGGAACGATGGAGCGGCTCTATGCCGACAAGGTCTTGCCGGCTTTCGAGAAAGCCAACAACGTCAAAGTGGTCATCGTACCCGGCACCTCCGCCGACATCCTGGCCAAAGTCCAGGCCAGCAAAGGCAACCCGCAGATGCATGTGATGTTCCTCGATGACGGCATCATGTATCGCGCCATCGCCATGGGCCTGTGCGACAAGCTCGAGGACAGCCCGCCCCTGGCGCAGATCCCGGCCAAGGGGCGCATCAAGGATCAGGCCGTGGCCGTCAGCCTCGGGGTGACGGGGTTGGCCTACAACACCCGGCTTTTCAAGGAAAAGGGCTGGAATACGCCCACCTCATGGATGGACCTGGCCGATCCACGCTTCAAGGACAAAGTGGTGTTCCAGTCGATGGCCTCATCCACGTTCGGCCTGCACGGCTTTTTGATGTTCAACCGGATCCAGGGCGGCAGCGAAACCGACGTCGAACCGGGCTTCAAGGCCTGGCCGAACACGGTGGGGCGCAACGTGCTGGAGTACATCCCGAGCTCGGCGAAGATATCCGAAATGCTGCAGACCGACGAAGCCGCGCTGTTCCCACTGACGCCAACCCAGGTGACCGCATTGAAAATCAAGGGCATGCCGGTCGAATATGCCCAGCCGAAGGAAGGCGCCGTGGTCCTAAACGTCGCCGAATGTGCCATCGCCCAGAATACCCAACCGGAACTGGCGCAAAAGCTCGCCGCTTTCCTGCTGACCCCGCAAGCCCAGGCCATCGCCCTGGAAGAAGGCGACCAGATCCCGTCCAACCCCAACACCCCGACCACCGACAAGACCCGCGGCCAGGTGGAAGCGATGAAGCAATACCTGGAAACGGCGATTGCCGTGGATTGGGATCAGGTCAACGAACAACGCCCGGCCTGGAACGCCCGCTGGAACCGCAGCATCGAGCGCTAGCGCGATCGACTGTGACGAGGGGACCAACACTGTTGAAGGAAAAACCACTGTGAAAAAATTGCTGTGGGAGCAAGGCTTGCCCGCGATGCAGGTGGCTCGTTTTCTCAGAGACCGCGCCGCCTTCATCGCGGGCAAGCCTTGCTCCCACAGATAAATCCCCTCGCCACAGGGTGTTGTACTGCGCTGATTATTGGTTAACTGTCTGGCTACGGGCGCCAGCCCCTCCCCTTGATCAACAGCGAACCCCTCCATGCACACCCTCGCTCAACTACGCGCCGGCCAGCTCTCAGGCATTACCCGGCTGGACCTGGCCTGCGGCTTGACGGAATTTCCCCGGGAAATCTTCGACCTGGCCGACTCCCTCGAGATTCTCAACCTCAGCGGCAATCAGTTGGACACGCTGCCCGACGACCTGCATCGGCTGACTCGCCTGCGCGTGCTGTTCTGTTCGGACAACCGCTTCACAGAACTGCCCGAATGCCTGGGCCGTTGCAGCGCGTTGACCATGGTCGGTTTCAAGGCCAACCGCATCACGCACGTCACGGGCGCCGCATTGCCGCCACTGCTGCGCTGGCTGATCCTGACCGACAACTGCGTCAGCCAATTGCCGGATGAACTGGGCCAACGCCCCTATCTGCAAAAACTGATGCTGGCCGGCAACCGTTTACAGCAGTTGCCGGCGAGCCTGGGCCAGTGTCATCGCCTCGAACTGCTACGCATCGCCGCCAACCAACTGAGCGAACTGCCGCAATGGCTGCTCAAGCTGCCGAGCCTCAGTTGGCTGGCCTACGCCGGCAACCCGCTGGAAGCCCAGGCAGAAGCGGCGGCCCTGAATACCACGACGCCTATCGACTGGTCACATCTGGAACTGCAGCAACAACTGGGCGAAGGTGCGTCGGGGGTGATTCATCAGGCGCTTTGGCAGGCGCCCGGCCAGGCGGCACGAAAGGTCGCCGTGAAGCTGTACAAAGGCCAGATGACCAGCGACGGCTCGCCCCTGCATGAGATGCATGCCTGCATCACTGCCGGTCGACACCCGAACCTGATTGAGGTGTTGGGCCAGGTTGCCGGGCACCCCGAGCAACAGGCCGGGCTGGTGATGGCGCTGATCGAACCCAGCTACCGTAACCTCGCCGGACTGCCGAGCCTGGCGTCGTGCAGCCGCGACGTCTATGCCGATGAACTGCGCCTGAGCGCTCCGGAGGTCCTGCGCATCGCCCATGGCATCGCCTCGGTGGCGGCGCACCTGCACCGCCAGGGCATCACCCACGGGGATCTCTACGGGCACAATATTCTGTGCGATGACCAGGGCGATTGCCTGCTGGGGGATTTTGGCGCGGCGTCGTTCCACGCCACCACGGACAACGTGCAAACCCGCGAACTGCAACGCATCGAAGTGCGGGCCTTCGGGATTTTGCTGGGGGAATTGCTGGCGCGGATCGAACCGGGGCTCGGTGCGCAGGATCTTGCGTGGCTGCAGGATCTGGAGGCGCGCTGCTGTCAGCCGGATGTGCTGGCGCGGCCGGGCTTTGATGAGATTGAAGGTTTACTGCGCGACCGTAGCGAGGGAGCAAACTCCCTCACCACAGGACATTGCGGGTAACGCTTAACCCGCCAACCCGACAAACATGTCCTGCACGTCATCGTGGTTGTCGAGGCCTTCGAGGAAGGCTTCGACTTCAGCCATCTGCTCGTCGGTCAGGCCACTGACCGGGTTTTTCGGCTGGTAGCCCAGCTTGGCCGACAACACAGTGAAGCCCTGCTCCGGCAAGGCCTTCTGGACGGCATCGAGATCGGCAGGATCGGTGAGGAACAAGGTCGCACCCTCTTCGCCCGGCTCGAAATCCTGGGCACCGGCCTCGATGGCGGCCATTTCCGGATCGGCGTCCGGGCTGTCCGGCGCGGCTTCGATCATGCCGACATGGTTGAAGTCCCACGCCACCGAACCCGAGGCGCCAAGTTGGCCCTTGCGGAACGCGACGCGAATTTCGGCAACGGTACGGTTGATGTTATCGGTCACGCATTCAACGATCAGCGGTACCTGGTGCGGCGCGAACCCTTCGTAGGTGACGCGGTGGTATTGCACGGTTTCACCGAGCTGGCCAGAACCTTTTTTGATCGCACGTTCCAGGGTCTCGCGGGGCATCGAGGCCTTCTTCGCCTGTTCGACCACCAGTCGCAAGTGCGCGTTGGTAGCGGTATCAGCGCCGTTGCGTGCGGCAATGGTGATTTCCTTCACCAATTTGCCGAAGATCTTGCCCTTGGCGTTGGCAGCCGCTTCTTTGTGTTTAACCTTCCACTGTGCGCCCATTACTCACTCTCTTGTCTGACGCGCCGAGACATCTGCCGGTCGGCGCTGTGGCGCAAGTTTATACGGCCTAAACCGGCTGATCGACCAAAAAATTCACCCCGCCGGATCGACATTTTCACAGCGTGTTGTAGGGCATTTCTGAAATAGCGACTCACAAGCACCGTTTCCCCCCGCAGTTTCGTACCCTCTGCGCCTCTCTTCCCGCCAGTAGGAACTGCGATGCGCAACGACACGGAAAGTCCCTTCAGCCTGACGCTCACGCAAAGCGACTTGCAACTGCAAGTCTTGCGGTTCAACGGCCGCGAAGCCCTCAACCAGCCATACCGCTTTGACCTCGAACTGATCGGCCTGGCCCCGCCGATAGATCCTGAGCTGTTCTTGGGGCATCCGGCTTTCCTGCGCCTGGACGGCGAATCGGGCGTCCATGGGATTGTCCACAGCGTTAGCCTGAGTACCCTGGCGCCGCGGCGCATCGGCTATCGCCTGACGTTGGTCCCCTACCTCCAGCAACTGGAGCAAGGCCCGCGGCGCCGGGTTTTCCATCGACTCAGCGTGGTGCAGGTGCTGCAACGGCTGCTGGAAGAACACGCGCTACCCGTCGACAGTTACCGTTTCGAACTGCCCCATGGGCAGTATCCATGTCGCCCGTTTTGCATACAGTACGACGAAAGCGACCTGACCCTCCTGCAAAGGCTGTGCGAGGAAGAAGGCATTCATTACCACTTCGAACACGCTCCCCAGGGTCATGCCCTGGTGTTTGCCGAAGACCCGAAGAGCTTTCCCGCGCGCCCCGTCGAACTGCCCCAGCGTCCGAACGACAGCCAGCTACCGGCCGCCAAACGCTTGTATTTGCGTCACCATCCGATGATGCCTGGCCTGCCCGTCGGGTTCAGTGACCGGGCCCCGCCCGAAGCCAACGCCTCGGCGGCGAATCAACCTCTTGAGCGGATCGATCACAAAGCCATGCGCGACAACCCGGCCTTGGCACACCGTTACCAGGCCAGTCGCCGCCACCTTGAACGGCTGCGCTGCCGGCAACGGGAAATCCATGGCCACAGTACCCAACCGACCCTGCACGGTGGCAACATCGTGCAGATCTGCGAACACCCGGTTGCAGCCTTCAACGATCAATGGCTGATCACCGAGGTCCAGCACCGCGGACGGCAGTTTTCGATCCTGGAACCGGACCAGCCCGCCGCACCGTCGTCCCGTGACTACCGCAACCGGTTCACCGCCATTCCCTGGTCCACCGCGTTCAGGCCAGCCCTCAAGCATGCCAAACCCTGCATCCCCGGGTACCACCTGGCCCATGTACTCGGCCGCGCCGGCCAGCCGGCCAGCCCCGATGAACGTGGCCAGGTGCGTGTCAGCCTATGGACGCCGGACCAGGACGGCATCACGCTGCCCGTATCGCGGCTGACGCTGGATGGCAGCCCCAACCTGATGGCCGGCAGCAAAGTGCTGGTGAGTTTTCTCGATGGCGACCCTGATCGACCGGTGCTGTGCCCAGGGGCTGTCGATACCGGCGCAGACCATACCGCCACGCGCCCGAAATCGCCCCGTGGCAATCATGATGCGGGGCTGCTGTTGGACTGGCTGCTGAATCCGCCGGACTTCACGCCCTGACTCAACCCTGTAACTTCATGCCGGCAAAACTGATCTGGCTCATGCAAACCCAGCGAAACGGGCTTACAGTAAACGGATAACGCCGCTCTAGACGGCGCTCTACCCTGATCGTTGGAGATACCTGCAATGCCCTGGAAAAACTCAGAAAGCCGCTACAGTACCGTCACGGTAACCTTGCATTGGCTGATGCTGGTTCTGCTGGCCGTGGTTTATGCCTGCATCGAGTTCCGAGGGATTTTCCCCAAGGGCAGTGGCGGCCGGACCCTGATCAAGGAAGCACACTTCATGCTCGGCCTGACGGTGTTCCTGCTGGTCTGGCTACGCCTGTTCGCCCGCAGCATGGGTAAGGCACCGGCGATTTTCCCGGCGTCACCTGCATGGCAAACCGTTCTCGCTCGCCTGATGCACTGGGCGCTGTACCTGTTCATGATCGCCATGCCGCTGCTGGGCTGGCTGATCACCAGCGCCGAAGGGCATCAGGTGATGTTCTATGGTTTCGATCTGCCCTTGCTCATCGATCAGGACAAGGAATTTGCCAAGCAGCTGGAAGGTTGGCATGTGCTGGGCGGCACTATCGGCTATTGGTTGATTGGCCTGCATGCCTTGGCGGGGCTGTACCACCACTATGTGGTACGGGACAACACGCTGCTGCGGATGATGCCCAAGCGCGGCTGATCGCCGTTACTCGAACCCTCGGCGGCCTTGCAAACCGCCGGTGTGGACGAAGATCAAACGGGTGCCTGGGGCAAACCCTCCGGCCTCGACCCGTGCTCTAAGCAACATCAAGGCTTTGCCGGTGTACAACGGCTCCAGTTCGATGGCCGCCGTGCTGTCGATGAACGCGGTGAGTTCAGCATCGACCCGGGCGAAACCGCCACGGCTGCCGTCGAACAATTCATAAAGTGGACTGCCAAGCCCCGCCTCCCCCACGATGCGTTCGACTTGCTGCGCCACGCCATGGTCCTGGGGCACCGCCAGCACGCCATAGACCGGGCGCTGTCCCGCTTCGGCCAGCACCAGCCCGGCCAACGACGTACCGGTGCCGCAGGCCAGCCACCAACCGTGAAAATCCGCCCATCCCAACGTCGCCAGTTGTTCACGGACACTGGCTGCCCATACCTGGCAGCCTTGTGCGCCGGGTAATCCTGAACCGCCCTCGGGCACCGGATGCAAATGTGGATAGCGGATCTGCCACGGCGCCCAGAAACCCGGCGCGTGTCGCTCTCGGTACCCGCCATACCCCAACCAGTGCAGGTCCATGCCAAACGCTTTCAGGTCGCGCACCGTCGGCGTGTCCTGGGGCTGACCACGCAACAGCCCCGCCGTGGGAAACCCGAAGCGCTTGCCCGCCGCCGCCAACGCATGCAAATGGTTGGAATAGGCCCCGCCCAGGCTCATGACCCCCTCGGCACCGGCCTCATGGGCGGCGCGCAAATGATGGACCAGCTTGAACCACTTGTTGCCGCTGATCAGTGGATCGATCCGGTCCAGGCGCAACACCGCCACCTCAACACCGGCACGGGCGAGCCAGTCCAGGTGAAGGGGTTCGAGTCGGGGTTGGGGATGCCAATCGAGGGCGGGAAGCAGCATGGCAGCGGGCCCGAGGGGAAACAGGCCGGCATCTTAACAGCTTGGCAGCGGGTGATTTCAGGTTCACCACATCCCCTGTGGGAGCGAGCTTGCTCGCGATGGCGGTTAGTCAGCAGCATGAATGTTGACTGACCTGCGGCTATCGCGAGCAAGCTCGCTCCCACAAGGGTTTTCCTGGGGCGCTGCCTTACAACTGCGCCGCCAACCGCGAACCCTGGTTGATCGCCCGCTTGGCGTCCAGTTCCGCCGCCACGTCGGCACCGCCGATCAGATGAACCTTCTGCCCCGCCGCCTCCAGGCCTTCCTGCAATTCACGCAGCGGATCCTGGCCGGCGCAGATCACGATGTTGTCCACGGCCAGCACTTGCGGCTCACCGGTTTCGCCGATGCGAATGTGCAGGCCCTCGTCGTCGATCTTCAGGTATTCGACGCTGTTGAGCATCTGCACCTGCTTGTTCTTCAGGCCCGTGCGGTGAATCCAGCCGGTGGTCTTGCCCAGGCCGTCACCGACCTTGGATGTCTTGCGTTGCAGCAGGAACACCTGGCGCGCCGGCGCATGAGGTTCGGCCTTGATCCCGGCCACGCCGCCGCGAGCCTCGAGGTGGGTGTCGATGCCCCACTCCTTCCAGAACGCCTCGCGGTCCTGGCTGGTGGCAACGCCTTGATGAACCAGGAACTCCGACACGTCGAAGCCGATACCGCCGGCACCGATCACCGCGACACTGCGGCCCACCGGCTTGCGCTCGAGGATCACGTCCAGGTAGCTCAACACCTTGGCATGCTCCACGCCAGGAATCGCCGGCACGCGCGGTGCGATGCCGGTGGCGAGGATGATCTCGTCATAACCGCCAGCCACCAATTGCGCCACATCCACCCGGGTGTCGAGGCACAGCTCGACATGGCTGGTCTGCAATTTGCGCTTGAAGTAGCGCAGGGTTTCGAAAAACTCTTCCTTGCCCGGCACGCGCTTGGCAATGTTGAACTGACCACCGATTTCACTGGCCGAATCGAACAGCGTCACCTGGTGCCCACGCTCGGCCGCCACCGTGGCAGCGGACAACCCGGCCGGGCCGGCACCGACCACGGCGATTTTCTTCACCTGGGTCACCGGCAGGTAGTTCAGCTCGGTTTCGTGGCAGGCCCGCGGGTTGACCAGGCAACTGGTAAGCTTGCCGCCAAAGGTGTGGTCCAGGCACGCCTGGTTGCAGCCGATGCAGGTGTTGATTTCATCGCCGCGACCGGCAGCGGCCTTGTTGACGAACTCCGGATCGGCCAGGAACGGCCGGGCCATGGAGACCATGTCGGCATCGCCTTCGGCCAGGATCTGCTCGGCCACTTCCGGGGTGTTGATGCGGTTGGTGGTGATCAGCGGGATGCTGACCGAACCACGCAGCTTGGCCGTGACCTTGCTGAACGCGGCGCGCGGAACCTTGGTGGCGATGGTGGGAATTCGCGCTTCGTGCCAACCGATACCGGTGTTGATAATCGTCGCGCCAGCCTGCTCGATGGCCTTGGCCAACTGGACGATTTCGTCCCAGGAACTGCCACCTTCCACCAGATCGAGCATCGACAGGCGAAAGATGATGATGAAATTCGGGCCTACCGCCTCGCGCACTCGACGGACGATTTCCACCGGCAGGCGCATGCGGTTTTCATAGCTGCCGCCCCAACGGTCGGTACGGTGGTTGGTGTGGGCCGCCAGGAACTGGTTAATGAAATAACCTTCCGAGCCCATGATCTCGACGCCGTCGTATTCGGCCTTCTGGGCCAGTACCGAGCAGGTGACGAAATCGCTGATCTGTTTCTCGATACCCTCCTCGTCCAGCTCCTTGGGCTTGAATGGGTTGATCGGTGCCTGGATCGCGCTCGGTGCCACCTGCTTGGGGCTGTAGGCGTAGCGCCCGGCATGGAGAATCTGCATGCAGATCTTGCCACCGGCCTCGTGTACGGCCCGGGTAACGATCTGGTGCTTGAGCGCTTCTTCTTCGGTGGTCAGCTTGGCCGCGCCGGAGTAGACACCACCCTCGTCGTTCGGTCCGATCCCGCCGGTGACCATCAGACCCACGCCGCCCCGGGCGCGCTCGGCAAAATACGCCGCCATACGCTCGAAGCCGCCGGGTTTCTCTTCCAGGCCGGTGTGCATCGAGCCCATCAGGGTACGGTTGCGCAAGGTGGTGAAACCCAGGTCCAGCGGGGCCAGCAGATGCGGGTAATGAGAGGCGGTCATCGGTAACTCCACAACGGGCGATCACGGGGAAAAGCGCAAGCTCTGCGGCCTGCGTCTGTCATGACCCACAGCGTAAGAGTCGGGATGCGGGCACTCAATGACCGTAACTGACAACTTAATGATCCAAATGTGCAGGGTGCCGATCAGTCGTGCGTGACTCTCGGCGGGGTGAGCCAGTCCTATCAACGCTGGCCCAGGTGCTGAAACCAAAAATAACCCTAATAACATGGTGCTCATTGCATGCATCCCCAACGAAAAATGCTGCACAACGAGTTGCACGCCCGCCCGTCGCTGTATTTCGACGAGCCGGCCCACGTCTTCCACCTGGCGTTTCTTGGCGACAATGCCCAGTGCAACGCGTTGCTCGAACGACTGTGCCCTGAAACCGTCGCAGCAGAGGCCGCACAAGGCATCACCCGCCTTGAAGGACATCCGCTCAAGTGGGAGCGCCACGCCGAGTTCTTCACCCTGACCCTGGTTGTTCCCGCCAGCACCAATGAACTGCACTGGACAACGCTGCCCGAATGCCTTGCCCAGGGTATCGAAGGCCATTCCCAGCACCTCATCAATGCGGTTCAGGTGGTGGTGCGCGCCGAAGCCGGTCTCGACCTGCCCAGCTACGGTTTCAAGGACCCTTGCGGCTCTTGCGTGGGCGGTGGCGATGCGGTGGTCTGGAGCGATTTTCGCCTGACCGAGGATGGCACCAATCGCCTGCTGTTCATCAACCGACGGCTCAACGCTTATCGCCAGGGCCGCATGATCCGGCGCCTGCTGGAAATCGAGACCTATCGCATGATGGCGTCCTTGTCGCTCAATACCGCCAAGGCACTGGACCCGCAACTGAACGAATTCGATCGCACCCTGGTGAGCCTGTCCGAACGCAACGCCAATGCCAGCGGCGTGCATGCCAAGGCCCTGCTGGAGGACATCGCCCTGCTGTCTCGCCAGGTCGTCAGTAGCACGGTCAAGAATCGCCACCGTTTCAGCGCCACCCGCGCCTACGCCCAACTGGTGTTCGAGCGCCTGGGGGAGTTGCGCGAAAGTCACCTGGGCGATTGCCAGCGGCTGGGCGTGTTCATCGAACGGCGTTTCAAACCCACGGTGCGTTATTGCGCAGCCACCGAACAGCGCCTTGAACAACTGGCCATGAGCGTCGCCAACCTGGGTGACCTGCTGCAAGCCCGCGTACAAGTCGAGATGGAAGACCAGAACGCCGAGATCCTGCGCAGCCTCAATGCGCGTGCCGATGCACAGATCAAGATCCAGCGCGCGGTGGAAGGTCTGTCGATCATTGCCATCACCTACTACCTGATCAACCTGTTCAAACTGGTCTATAGCGGGCTGCACACCTTGGGCGCAAACCTCTCGGCCCGCGAAGCGCTGGTGGGCATGACGCCACCGGTGCTGCTGATCATGTTGCTGATTCTGATCCGGATCCGGAAAGCCAAAAGTCACTAGCGCGCCTTGCCAGCGCAGAGGGTGTCCCAAGATTCCTGGACACCCCCTGTGTGTGCTTACCGTGCGTACAAATCAGCGCCCGCCCTTCGCTAATCCCTTGTTTTACCGTACCCTGCCCCGTAGCTCTTGATGAAAAATCACGAACCTGCACACGGCCGCTGACTGTTCCCCCATGCGCAAATTTCTGTACCTGCTGTTTTCCTTGGCCTTGATTGCCGCCCTGATCACCTACGCACTGTGGACGACGGATCGTCCGGCGGGTCATTACCTGTCAGACCTGCGCATCAGCCTGGCGGTCGACCAGGGCACGCCCGCCGACCGCGGCAACCTGCTGGGCATCCAACCCGAACTGTTCCCCACCGACTACCAGAGCCCCGAGCGCCTGCATCGCAAACTGGCGGCCTATCTGCAGACGGCTCGCGACCAGGGCTTTCTCAATGCCAAGACCGTGGTGGTCCTGCCCGAGCACATCGGCACCTGGCTGATGGTCGGCGGCGAAAAAGACGAGTTGTACCAGGCCACCAGCCTGAAGGACGCCATGAACTGGCTGGCGGTCAGCAATCCGCTGGCGTTTATCCAGGCATTGGTCAGCGCTCAAGGCGATAGCCGACTGGACGATGCCTACCTGCGCATGAAAGCCGAGCGCATGGCCCATGACTATCAAGCACTGTTCGGTGGGCTGGCCAAGGAGTTCGGTATCACCCTGGTGGCCGGCTCCATCGTGCTTCCCGAGCCCAGTGTCAGCGACGGTGAACTGAAGATCGGTCGCGGTGCGCTGTACAACAGCAGCCTGGTGTTCGGCAGCGATGGCCGGCCGATCGGCCAGCCACAACGCCAACGACATCCAGTGTTTGAACAGCGCGACGTGCTTGGGGCCGACCGACCGACCGCTGTCCAAGTCATCGACACCCCCGCCGGGCGCCTGGGCGTGCTGATCGGCAGCGACAGTTGGTATCCGCTCCACTACCGGCAACTCAACGACCAGGGCGCACAACTGATTGCCGTGCCCGCCTTCATCACCGGTCGCGATACGTGGGAAAAACCCTGGAGCGGTTATAAAGGCCTGTCCACGCCGAGCGAGGTGAGCCTCAAGCCCGGTGAAGTGAGCGAGGGCCAAGCCTGGCATCGCCTGACACTGACCGGCCAACTGCCCATCAGCCAGGCCCGGGCCGGCGTCAGCGTGTTCCTGCGGGGCCAGTTCTGGGACAGCGGCAGTGCCGGCCAGAGTTTCATCAGCCACGACGGCCAACACTTCTCCGATGGCAACGCCCGTGGCGCCCGCCTGCTGAACCTGTGGTTGTGAACATGAAACCGCGGCCGATGCGCCTGGGCGACCTGTCAGTGGGCTTCGTCCATAGCCTGGCTGACGCCGTCGCCAGCCATGGGCAAGACCCTCAACCTTTGCTCGAACAGTACGGTCTCGATGCCGCGCGCCTGGCCGAGCCCGGGGCAAGGCTGTCGATCCCACGCTACATGCGCCTGGGCCACGCCGCGATTCAACAGACCCAGGACCCGGCCTTGGGCCTGCGCATGGGCCAACTCGGCCGTCTGAGCCAGGCCGGACTCGCGGGCGTCACCGCGGCCCAGGCGCCAACCGTGCGCGAGGCCGCCCGCTGCATGATCCGCTTCGAGCCGCTGTATGGCTCCAACTATCGCGGCCAATCGAGTTTCCATGAAGATGCCCGAGGCGCTTGGCTACGGTTCTATTCCATCAGCCCGTATAACGCCTACAACCGCTTTGTCGTGGACTCGATCATTGCCGGCTGGCTTGCGCAACTGTCCAGCGTCAGCGGCATCGCGCTGCGGCCAGAACGCATCGAAATCGAATTCGAGGAGCCGGCATACCTGGAGGCCTACCGCACGCTCGGTGACTGCCCGATCCAATTTGGCGCCGAACAGAATCAACTGCGCCTGGGCCTGGACAGCCTCGCCCAGCGCAACCCACAGCATTGCCCCAGCACCTGGCACCATCTGCTTCAGTTGTGTGAACGGGAACTGGAACAACTGACCCGCACCCGCAGCCTGCGCGAGCGCATCATCCAACTGCTGGGACCGTTGCTCAACGGCGGCCGGGAACCCGACCTGGAAGAAGTGGCGGCCCGCCTGAAGCTGCCGACCTGGACCCTGCGTCGCAAGCTGGCCGAGGAAGGCACGCAGTTTCGCGCCATCCTCAACGACACCCGCCGCGACCTGGCCATGACCTACATACGCGATACCGAACTGGCGTTCGGCGAAATCGCTTATCTATTGGGATTCGCCTCAGCCGAGGCATTTCAACGAGCCTTCAAGCGCTGGAACAACCAGACGCCCGGAGAGTTTCGTCGTAGTCACAGAGGGGTTTGAGCTTCAAGAACCTGGCTTGGTGCTTACCACTTGTAGCTTGTCGCAATCCTCACAACTCCGTCGCATCTTCGGCGGGTTCCAACGGGTCCAGTTCATACGCCTGGTATTCCAGCAGCTCTTCCTGATAATCATCCATTACGTGTCCTTCCCCTGTCATTGAAACCAATGCCTGATGGCGCTGGCATCAGCATAAAGCTGCTTTATGAACAAAACATGAAGCAAAGGCTTCATGAATTAAACGTAGCACAGGGTCAGGAAATTACCGTGTGAAGTGTGACAGGGCGTTACTCCCTGCCACTGGACCTCAGGATGCCGGAAGCGGCTGGATCGGCTCGGTCGGGGCCGGCAACGAACTGGACGGTGGTGGTGTAACGGTTTCCGTCGTCGGCGCAGACTCGAACGACTCGGGCGCAATCGGTGCAGGCTCGCTCGGCGGTGCGACGGGCTCCGACACCGTAGGAGCTGTTTCAACAGGGGGCGGCGCGGGCGCGGGGGCGACAGGCTCCGGTGCAGGCGCTGGAGCAGGCATCAGGGCGGCAGGTTCGACCTTGGTTTCCGGAATGCCCAATTCAGTTTTCGGTTTCTCGGCGTTGTCGGCCGCTTTCTTCGCCTCGGGAGGCAGGAACAGCTCCACCAGGGCAAAGAAGCGCTCATAGAACTTGGCCGCCGACACGGTTTCGCTGGCGACCTTGACCATCGAATCATCCGAGGAGCCGATCGGCATCGACACCGAACCCAGCACGCCCACACCCAGGCTGGCGGAGTTGTTGGTTTTCTTCAGGGCATAACGGTCCTGCAAGGCGTTGGCGAACATCGTCGCACGGTGTCCGGCACCGCCATCCTCGGCACAGACCAGGTTGAAACTGATTTCCATGTGAGTGTCGCCGGTCTGCTGGAAACTCTTGTGACCGCTGACCAGCTTCGGATCGCTGCTGGTGATGATGTAGCCCTGGCTGAGCAACGCCCGACGCCCGGCCTCGCAGGTCGCCGCGTCGTTCACCGGATACGTGCGCGAGAACGTGCCGGAGTCATCGAAGTTCTCGTGCTCGTAAATGGCGGCTTTCTTCGACGAGCAACCGGCTGCGGCGGCCAGCACCAGTGCAAGCCCGACGGTGCGCATGGGAAATGATTTGAACATTGAACATCCTGAGAAAAACGGTCCGGGGCGTATTGTGCAACAGAACGCGACCTGGCAGCGTGGCTAATCTTGTTTCAAGGGGGTTACAAGTTTACTGGGGGTTGTCTGCAGGAAAAAGACGCCAAGCGGATAGATCGACGAACACCCGCCCCGAGCAACAAGCAGACACAAAAAAATCCGGGATTTAGCTTAATCCTGTTCAGTTGCGCCGTTAATGAAGATTTTGATATCACGTTCAGAGCGGCGTAGTTCAGTGTGTATATCCATTTCTGCGGTAATGGATCTACACACAAAACCCAAGCCAAAAAAAACGACGCTCCCCATTTCTGAAGAAGCGCCGTTTTTTCTAACTGAACAGCATCACAACCAGGTTTGAAAAAGCATCAAGCAATTAGAAACGCTTGATCTCCGCCTGGCTCTCCAGCTGCTTGCGATACGCCGCAAAGTCCTGCTGACCAACACGGGACGCGAGGTAGCGGCGATATTCCGCCTTCTCTTCGTCAGTCGGTGCCGCCGCTTCGTTCACGCCATTCAAACGCACGACCATCAGGCTGCCATCAGGCAAGGTCACGCTGGTGAACGTCGGCTTGTCCTTGGACTCAGGCTTGGGCATGCGGAACAGTGCTTGCAGCACCGCCGGATCGATGCCTTCCTGGTTGCGGGTTGCCGCCTGGGTGGCTTTCCAGCCTTGGCCGTCGACCGGCTTGTCCAGTGCAACCTTGCCATCGCGCAGGCCGGCGATCAGCTCGTCGGCCCGGGTCTTGGCTGCCGCGCTAGCGTGTTCCTTGGTCAATTGAGCACGAATCGGCCCTGCCACGCTTTCCAGCGGCAGTTGCTCAGGCTTGCGGTGCTCCTTGGCACGCAGCACCACGACGGTTTCCGGGTCCAGCTCGATGGCGGTGCTGTTGGCGCCCTCATTCAGCACTTCCGGACTGAACGCAGCAGTAACCACGGCACGATTGGCCGCAATCCCTTCGCCGCCTTCACGACCAAATGGGGCCGATGTGTGGACGGTCAGCTTCAGGTCCTGGGCGGGTTGCGCCAGGTCGGACGCTTCGAACGAGGCATCCTCCAACTGCTTGGTCGCCTCAACGAAACGCTGCTCCACCTGTTGAGTCTTCAGCTCGCGGGTCAGCTTGTCCTTGAGGCTGGCAAACGTAGGCACTTCAGGCGCTTCGACACCCAGCAGCTTGATCAGGTGCAGACCGAAATCGGTGCGTACCGGTGCCGAGACCTGGTCCTTGTTCAAGGCGTACAAGGCCTTTTCGAATTCCGGATCGTAGACACCAGGACCGGCGTAGCCCAGATCGCCGCCGTTGTTAGCCGAACCCGGGTCCTGGGAAAACTCCTTCGCCAACGCTTCAAACGACTCGCCTTTGGCCAGGCGAGCCTGGATCTCTTCGATCTTCGCCTTGGCCTGGGCTTCGGTCACCTTGTCGTTCACTTCGATCAGGATGTGCGCAGCCCGACGCTGTTCGGACAGGTTGGCGATTTCTTTCTGATAGGCCGCCTGCAAGTCTTCGTCCTTGACGCTGACCTGATCGAAGAAAGAGGCCTTCTTCAGTTCGAGGTAATCGATGACCACCTGGTCAGGCGTCATGAATTCCTTGGCGTGCTGGTCGTAGTAAGCCTTGACCTCATCATCGGTCAGCTTGACGGAGGCAGGATCAGCCTTGATGTTCAAAGTGGCGAAATCACGCGTCTGTTTTTCAAGGCGTGCAAATGCCAGCACTTGGGCATCGGTGACGAAACCGCTGCCTGCCAGGCCGGCGCGCAACTGACCGATCAGCATTTCCTGAGCCAGCATCTGGCGGAACTGCATACGGCTGTAACCCAGTTGGCGGATCACCTGATCGAAACGCTCGGGACTGAATTTGCCATCGACCTGGAACTCAGGCGTCTGCAGGATCACTTGATCAAGCGCAGCTTCGGAGAAAGCGAATTTCGCATCGTGTGCGCCTTGCAGCAACAACTTGCGGTCGATCAGGCCCTTGAGCGCCGAATCACGCAGCATTTTTTCGTCCAGCAGGGAGGCGTCGAAATCCTTGCCCAGCTGTTGCATGAGCTGACGGCGTTGCATGTCGACCGCCTGGCTCAGCTCGTTCTGGCTGATGTTTTCGCCGTTGACCTTGGCCGCTTCGTTGCTGTTGGTAGTGGCTTTGAAAATGGCATCGAAACCGGTCAACGCCATCAATGCGACGATGACCCCGATGATGGTCTTGGCAATCCAGCCTTGTGAATTGTCCCTGATATTCTGCAGCATGCGTCCCCCAGAAACGGTTGAACTTCAAATTTAGGCAACCGTGGAGCGTGGGTAGAATCCGGATAGAAGAAAGGCGCATCCGAGGATGCGCCTTCTCGTAACTGGCGGAGCGGACCGGGCTCTAACCTTCAAGCCCTGGTGTGCCAGACCGGTTGCAACCGGCCGTGTTACCGCTCCGCTGCCAAGCCAGGCATGACCCCGACCCGGATAAACTCAACGAAACCTTAGTTAACGGCTTCTTTCAGTGCTTTACCAGCTTTGAAGCCTGGCTTTTTGGCAGCAGCGATTTCCAGCGTCTTACCGGTCTGCGGGTTGCGACCGATACGAGCAGGACGATCGGTCACGGAGAAGGTACCGAAACCAACCAGAACAACGGAGTCGCCAGCCTTCAGAGCGCCAGTGACGGATTCGATTACAGCGTCCAGCGCACGGCCAGCAGCAGCTTTCGGGATATCAGCGGATGCAGCGATAGCATCAATCAGTTCCGACTTGTTCACTCTAAGTCCCCTTATATCTATTTGAGATGATTCTAAGTTTTTTTGGTGAAAGCAAAACGAGTGCTGAATGGCCTGCAGACACTTAAGAGCCGCTTTATAACAAGGGCTCTAAAAAACTGTCAAGGAAGCCCCCCAGGCAAATGCGTATTAATGCGTGCTAATTCTTTCCTTAGAGTCAGACTCTCGCTTTTCTTCCTTCGCGACAATCTCCGGAGCCACATCCGGCAAGGGCTCCGGCGCGTATTGCAGCGCAATTTGCAGGACCTCGTCAATCCATTTAACGGGTTTGATCTGAAGATCTTGCTTGATGTTGTCAGGAATTTCCTTCAGGTCGCGGACATTCTCTTCGGGAATGATCACGATCTTGATCCCGCCACGGTGTGCCGCCAGCAGTTTTTCCTTCAGGCCGCCAATCGCCAGGACCTGGCCGCGCAGTGTGATTTCACCCGTCATGGCGACGTCGGCGCGCACCGGGATACCGGTCAATGCCGAGACCAGGGCCGTGCACATGCCTACACCAGCGCTTGGGCCGTCCTTGGGCGTAGCCCCTTCAGGCATGTGGATATGCGTGTCGCGCTTCTCATGGAAGTCCAGGGGAATGCCCAGGCTCCGGGCGCGGCTGCGAACCACCGTCAGCGCAGCGGTGATCGATTCGACCATCACGTCGCCCAGGGAACCGGTCTTGATCAGTTGCCCCTTGCCCGGCACCACGGCCGCTTCGATGGTCAGCAACTCACCACCGACCTGGGTCCAGGCCAGGCCAGTCACCTGGCCGATCTGGTCCTGTTGCTCGGCGAGGCCGTAGCGGAACTTGCGTACGCCCAGGAAGTGCTCCAGCAGGTCCGCAGTGACCTTGACCGCGAAGCGTTTTTCCAGCGCATGTTCCTTGACCGCCTTGCGGCAGACCTTGGCAATCTGCCGTTCCAGGCCACGTACACCGGCTTCGCGGGTGTAGTAGCGGATGATGTCGCGAATCGCTTCCTCGTCGAATTCCAGCTCGCCTTTTTTCAGGCCGTTGGCCTGGATCTGCTTGGGCGAAAGGTATTTCACGGCGATGTTGATCTTCTCGTCCTCGGTGTAGCCCGGAAGACGAATCACCTCCATCCGGTCCAGCAACGCCGGCGGAATATTCATGGAGTTGGAGGTGCAGAGGAACATCACATCCGACAGGTCGTAGTCGACCTCCAGGTAGTGATCGTTGAAGTTGTGATTCTGCTCAGGATCGAGGACTTCGAGCAACGCAGAGGCGGGATCGCCGCGCATGTCGCTACCCATCTTGTCGATTTCGTCCAAAAGGAACAGCGGATTGCGCACGCCGACCTTTGTCATCTTTTGAATCAATCTTCCTGGCATCGAACCGATGTAGGTACGGCGATGCCCCCGAATTTCCGCCTCATCGCGCACGCCGCCAAGAGCCATGCGTACGAATTTGCGGTTGGTCGCGTGGGCAATCGACTCCGCAAGGGAGGTTTTACCGACCCCAGGAGGACCGACCAGGCACAGGACCGGGCCACGAATCTTCTTCACGCGCTTCTGCACGGCGAGGTATTCAAGGATACGCTCCTTGACCTCTTCCAGGCCGTAATGGTCGGCGTCGAGGATGTCTTCGGCACGCGCCAGGTCCAGACGCACCTTGCTCTGGGCTTTCCACGGCACCTGGACCAACCAGTCGATGTAGGAGCGCACTACGGTGGCCTCAGCAGACATCGGCGACATTTGCTTGAGCTTGTTCAACTCAGCCTGGGCCTTGGCCAGTGCATCCTTGGGCAAGCCGGCGGCATCGATGCGCTTTTTCAGCTCTTCGATTTCGTTGTGGCCTTCGTCACCATCGCCCAGCTCTTTCTGAATGGCCTTCATCTGCTCATTCAGGTAGTACTCGCGCTGGCTGCGCTCCATCTGTTTCTTGACGCGACCGCGAATGCGCTTCTCGACCTGCAACAGATCGATTTCGCCGTCGAGCAGTGCCAGCACGTGTTCGACACGGGCCGACAAATCAATGATTTCGAGAATTTCCTGCTTCTGCTCGATCTTGAGGGCCATATGGGCCGCCATCGTATCGACCAGTCGCCCAGGCTCATCGATGCTGTTAAGCGACGACAGGACCTCTGCAGGCACCTTCTTGCCCAGTTGCACGTATTGTTCGAACTGCGACAGCAGGCTGCGGACAAACACCTCTGACTCACGCTCGGGCGCATCGACCTCTTCGATCAGCGACACCTCGGCCCGGCAATGGCCGTCCACTTCGCTGAAACGCTCGATAGCACCGCGCTGTTCGCCTTCGACCAGGACCTTGACGGTGCCGTCGGGCAGCTTGAGCAATTGCAGAACCGTTGCAATCGTACCTACGCGATACAGTGCGTCTTCGCCGGGATCATCATCGGCCGGGTTTCTCTGAGCCAGCAAAAGAATCTGCTTGTCACCCGCCATCGCAGCCTCAAGGGCTTCGATGGACTTCTCGCGCCCCACGAACAGCGGGATAACCATGTGCGGATACACCACGACATCGCGCAATGGCAGGAGAGGCAATTCGATGGTTGTCTTCATGATTTCGCCTCTACGGCGGCCCTCGGGCCGGAAACAGATGGAAGTAAGCTTGAAACCAAGATGGGGGCAGCCTTGAAAAAAAACAAGCGCTAAGACACGTCTAAAACGCGCAAAAAGCAAAGGGGCCCGAAGGCCCCTCCTTTGTTCCGGCAGCCGAACGCTTAAGCGTCCGGTGCGGCCTTGGCAGCCGGCTCACTGTTTTCATAGATATACAGTGGCTTGGACTTGCCTTCTATGACGCTTTCATCGATCACGACTTTACTCACCTCGGACTGCGAGGGGATCTCGTACATCGTGTCGAGCAATACGCCTTCGAGAATCGAGCGCAATCCACGGGCACCGGTCTTACGCTCCAGGGCACGTTTTGCGACCGATTTCAGCGCGTCGGAACGGAATTCCAGGTCTACACCTTCCATTTCGAACAACTTGGCATACTGCTTGGTCAGGGCGTTCTTCGGCTCGGTCAGGATCTGCATCAACGCCGCTTCATCCAACTCGTCCAGCGTCGCCAGGACCGGCAGACGACCGACGAATTCCGGGATCAGACCGAACTTGACCAAATCGTCAGGCTCGACTTCACGCAGAGATTCACCGACTTTCTTGCCTTCTTCCTTGCTGCGCACTTCGGCGTTGAAACCAATGCCACCACGGGTGGAACGGTTTTGAATAACCTTTTCCAGGCCGGAGAACGCACCACCGCAGATGAACAGGATGTTACGGGTGTCGACTTGCAGGAATTCCTGCTGCGGATGCTTGCGACCACCTTGGGGTGGAACGGAAGCGACCGTACCTTCGATCAACTTGAGCAAGGCCTGCTGCACGCCCTCACCGGAAACATCCCGGGTGATGGACGGGTTGTCGGACTTGCGGGAAATCTTGTCGATTTCATCGATGTAGACAATGCCCATCTGGGCCTTTTCCACATCGTAGTCGCACTTCTGCAACAACTTCTGAATGATGTTCTCGACATCCTCACCCACATAACCCGCCTCAGTGAGGGTGGTTGCGTCGGCGATGGTGAACGGAACGTTCAGCAAGCGGGCCAGGGTTTCGGCAAGCAGGGTCTTACCCGAGCCTGTCGGGCCGATCAGCAGGATGTTGCTCTTGCCGAGTTCGACGTCGTCATTCTTCTTGTCACGTTGGTTCAGGCGCTTGTAGTGGTTGTACACCGCTACGGCCAGTACCTTTTTCGCACGTTCCTGACCAATCACATACTGATCAAGGATGCCGCTGATTTCTTTAGGCGAAGGCAATTTATGCGCGCTGCTCTCGGCCTGGGCTTCCTGCACCTCCTCGCGGATGATGTCATTGCACAGGTCGACGCACTCGTCGCAAATGAAGACCGAGGGGCCGGCAATCAATTTGCGCACTTCATGCTGGCTTTTGCCACAGAAGGAGCAATAAAGCAGTTTGCCGTTGTCCTCGCCGTTGCGGGTGTCAGTCATTCGATCGATCCAAATCCGATAGGCTTGCAACACAAGATGAAGGCAATTGCGGGCTTTTTCAAGCCCGCAGGTGATCGGACCTGCCGATCAACCTCATTTTGAGCTGCTTATTTTAAGCGGGGCGCTGGTTGATCACTTCATCGATCAGACCATATTCACGTGCGGCTTCAGCGCTCATGAAATTGTCGCGGTTGGTATCGCGCTCGATTTCTTCTAGCGTGCGCCCGCTGTGCTTGGCCATCAAGGTATTGAGGCGCTCGCGAATGAAGAGGATTTCCTTGGCATGGATTTCAATATCCGATGCCTGGCCCTGGAAACCGCCCAGCGGCTGGTGAATCATCACGCGCGAGTTCGGCAGGCAGTAACGCTTGCCATGGGCACCAGCTGTCAGCAAAAACGCACCCATGCTGCAAGCCTGACCGATACAGGTCGTCGAAACGTTAGGCTTGATGAACTGCATGGTGTCGTAGATCGACATGCCCGCCGTCACCGAACCGCCAGGGGAGTTGATATAGAGATGGATATCCTTGTCCGGGTTTTCGGCTTCAAGGAACAACAGTTGCGCACAGATCAGGTTGGCCATGTAGTCCTCTACCGGGCCCACCAGAAAGATGACGCGTTCCTTGAGCAGACGCGAGTAGATGTCATAGGCACGTTCGCCGCGGGCGGACTGCTCGATAACCATCGGGACCAGGCCGCCTGCGGCCTGGATGTCAGAGCTCTGCTGATAAAAAGAATTGCGGGACATGTCTCGCAGTCACTCCCAAATAGTTATGTCTTGAATACGCATAAGCCAGCGCGAAGGCTGGCTTATGGGTGTTTATTTCTTACCGCAGAACCATCAATCGGCTTGTGGAGCTTCCACCGGCTTGACCGCTTCTTCGTAAGAGACCGCTTTATCGGTCACGCTAGCTTTCTGCAGAACAGTATCCACAACTTGTTCTTCCAGCACAACCGAACGGACTTCGTTCAGTTGCTGGTCGTTCTTGTAGTACCAGGACACGACTTGCTCAGGCTCTTGATAGGCCGAGGCCATTTCCTGGATCAGCTCGCGAACGCGGGCTTCGTCAGGCTTGAGTTCGAACTGCTTGACCACTTCGGCGACGATCAGGCCCAGCACGACGCGGCGCTTGGCTTGCTCTTCGAACAGTTCGGCAGGCAGCTGGTCCGGCTTGATGTTGCCACCGAACTGCTGAACAGCCTGCACGCGCAGACGGTTCACTTCGTTGTCCAGCAGGGCCTTTGGCACTTCGATCGGGTTGGAGGCCAGCAGACCGTCCATGACCTGGTTCTTGACCTTGGACTTGATGGCCTGGCGCAGCTCACGCTCCATGTTCTTGCGAACTTCGGTGCGGAAACCTTCCAGACCGGTTTCCTTGATGCCGAACTGGGCGAAGAACTCTTCGTTCAGCTCAGGCAGTTTCGGCTCGGAAACAGTGTTGACGGTCACGGTGAACTCGGCGGCTTTGCCAGCCAGGTCCAGGTTCTGGTAGTCCTCAGGGAAGGTCACGTTCAGAACGCGCTCTTCACCGGCCTTGGCGCCAACCAGGCCGTCTTCGAAGCCAGGAATCATGCGACCGGAACCCAGCACCAGCTGGGTAGCCTTGGCGGAACCGCCCGCGAACACTTCACCGTCGACCTTGCCGACGAAATCGATGTTCAGTTGATCTTCGTTCTGGGCAGCACGCTCAGTCACTTCGAAACGGGTGTTCTGCTTGCGCAGGATGTCCAGCATCTTGTCCAGGTCGGCATCCGACACGTCAGCGCTCAGGCGCTCGACAGCGATGGATTCGAAACCGGCAACCGTGAACTCAGGAAACACTTCGAACGTGGCGACGAATTCCAGGTCCTTGCCTTTTTCCAGCACTTTAGGCTCGACGGACGGAGCGCCGGCCGGGTTCAGCTTCTGCTCGACGACCGCTTCGTAGAACGAAGACTGGATCACGTCGCCCACGGCTTCCTGACGCGCATCAGCTTCGTAACGCTGACGAATCACGCTCATTGGCACTTTGCCTGGGCGGAAACCTGGGATTTTGGCCTTTTGGGCAGTCTGCTGCAGACGCTTGTTGACCTGAGTCTCGATGCGCTCAGCCGGCACGGTGATGCTCATGCGGCGCTCAAGAGCAGAAGTATTTTCAACAGAAACTTGCATGGATATTCCTCGTTGCACAGACGTTGGCCGGGCGTTTCCGACCCCAGAATCAAGGGCATGCATTCTAGTAGGTCAAACTCAAGAAGTCACCCTACTGAAAACGCGCTGGAAACAGGCGCCGGATTTAGGACGGGACAAACGGTCATGCCCCACCCGGATTGCAAATACAGTCGACTCAGCCCAGGGCTCTGCGCCAACGCTTCTATATATAGAAGCGGCTTGCCCGATCACGCGACGCCCGCCCCCACAAAGGGACCGACGGACATGTCACGCATCATCACGAAACACATTCGCGACGAACCGACCGCTGCGCGCAGCTCCAAGAAACCGTACCGACGCCAAACACAAAACCACTGAAAACAAAAACGGCGCAGCCCTTTTCAGGTACTGCGCCGTTTTCTGCTATTTAAATAGCGACTTGTATGGTGCGGACGGAGAGACTCGAACTCTCACACCTTGCGGCGCTGGAACCTAAATCCAGTGTGTCTACCAATTCCACCACATCCGCGTATCAAGCTTTTAAAGCAAAGGCGCCAGATTGTTAGATCTGGCGCCTTTCTAGAATATGGGGTGGACGATGGGGATCGAACCCACGACAACGGGAGTCACAATCCCGTGCTCTACCAACTGAGCTACGCCCACCATATTGCCTTGTTGCCTTACTTGTGCCAAAGCTGCCTAATTGGCGCACCCGGCAGGACTCGAACCTGCGACCATCCGCTTAGAAGGCGGATGCTCTATCCAGCTGAGCTACGGGCGCCTTTTTAATCTGTATTCTTGGACGATTACAAACTAAGTGCTTTCAGTTTTACCGAGTTGAAACAACCAACTCCGCTCCACCTTCTTAACCAGTGCTAGGCTGTGCCCGACAAGTGCGACGAATGTTATAGACGGCCTGATAGGTCGTCAACACTTTTTTAAAAAAATTCATTTAATTAAAGGGGTTAGGGGAATTTGCAGACCAAGCGCCTTTGCCCCCACGCCCCGGCATGCGAGAATGCGTTCTCTTTTTTCCCCTCTCGATGGTTAACCACGCGCAATGACTGCACAACTTATCGACGGCAAATCGATCGCCGCCAGCCTGCGCCAGCAGATCGCCCAACGAGTTACCGAGCGCCGCCAGCAAGGCCTGCGTACGCCCGGCCTTGCGGTGATCCTGGTCGGCAGCGATCCTGCCTCTCAGGTTTATGTCTCGCACAAGCGTAAAGACTGTGAAGAGGTCGGCTTCCTTTCCCAGGCCTACGACCTGCCTTCCGAAACCACCCAGCAAGCGCTGGCCGATCTGATCGATCGCCTGAACGATGACCCGAACATCGACGGCGTTCTGCTCCAGCTGCCGCTGCCTGAACACCTCGACGCCTCCAAGCTGTTGGAGCGTATCCGCCCGGACAAAGACGTCGATGGCTTCCATCCTTATAACGTCGGTCGCCTGGCCCAGCGTATCCCGTTGCTTCGTCCCTGCACCCCTAAAGGCATCATGACGTTGCTGGAAAGCACTGGCGTGGACCTGTACGGCCTTGACGCCGTGGTGGTGGGTGCGTCCAACATCGTTGGTCGTCCAATGGCCATGGAGCTGCTGCTGGCCGGCTGCACCGTGACCGTGACCCATCGTTTCACCAAGGATCTGGCTGGCCATGTCGGCCGCGCGGACCTGGTGGTGGTGGCCGCCGGCAAACCCGGCCTGGTAAAAGGCGAGTGGATCAAGGAAGGCGCCATCGTCATCGACGTGGGCATCAATCGCCAGGAAGATGGCAAGCTGGTGGGCGACGTGGTCTACGAGACCGCCCTGCCCCGCGCCGGCTGGATCACGCCGGTACCGGGTGGCGTAGGCCCGATGACCCGCGCCTGCCTGCTGGAAAACACGCTGTACGCGGCTGAAACGCTGCACAGCTGATACGCCCGACAAAAACCTGTGGGAGCGAGCTTGCTCGCGATAGCGATGGACCGGCCAACATCCAGTTGACTGACACATCGCTATCGCGAGCAAGCTCGCTCCCACAGGTGTTTCTGGCGACCGGACTTTAGCCGCCAAATTACAAGTTTTTCAGATTCGTTTCGCCAAAATCCCCCTCCATGAAACTTTATTTATTCACAAGCCCTGGCGATACAGGCATATAGCGCTGCTGTCGCCCATACTCCTAAAATGCGACGTTTTTTTAAAAGTCGTTGCTCAACGGCACCTTCAACTCTATCGAGTCTACTCGCGTGAAAATCCGTCTTTCCATCATCAGCCTATTCATCGCTTTCACAGGCAGCTTTATCACGCAAAATGTCGTTGCACAGGAAACCATCGCGGCCCCTCGGGACACGACCAAGCTGCAAGTCGCCTCGGGCAGCGCGATGTTGCTGGACCTGCAGACGGATAAAGTCGTTTATTCGAGCAACCCGGACGTGGTGGTACCCATCGCGTCGGTGACTAAGTTGATGACCGGCCTGATCGTGCTGGATGCCAAACAGAACCTCGATGAGTACATCTCCATCACCATTGCCAACACCCCAGAGATGAAGGGCGTGTTTTCCCGAGTCAAACTCAACAGCGAGCTGTCGCGCCGGGACGTGCTGCTGATCGCCCTGATGTCTTCGGAAAACCGCGCCGCCGCCAGCCTCGCCCACCACTATCCAGGTGGCTATGCGGCGTTCATTGCCGCCATGAACGCCAAGGCGAAGGCGCTGGGCATGACCAGCACCCATTACGTCGAACCGACGGGCCTGTCGATTCACAACGTCTCGACCGCCAGGGACCTGACCAAGCTGCTGATCGCCGCTCGCAAGTATCCATTGCTGAGCGAACTGAGCACCACCAAGGAAAAGACCGTTACCTTCCGCAAGCCTGTGTATAGCCTGGGCTTTCGCAACACTGACCACTTGATCCACAAGGCCAACTGGGATATCCAGTTGACCAAGACCGGTTTCACCAACGAGGCCGGCCACTGCCTGGTGCTGGTGACGAAGATGGGCAATCGCCCGATGGCACTGGTGATCCTCGATGCATTCGGCAAGTTCACGCACTTCGCCGATGCCAGCCGGATTCGTAGCTGGGTCGAGACCGGAAAAAGCACCGACGTGCCGTCAGTGGCCCTGCAATACAAGGCTGCCAAGAATCTCAAGAGCCGCCAGAGTGGTGTGGTGGAAGCCTCCCAATAATCCGCGGCACACAGAAAAGCCCCGACTCGTCGTAATGCTGTTCACTTAGAAAAAGCGGCGCTTCTTTCAGAAATGGGGAGCGCCGTTTTTTTGTTTTATTGCTTTGGTGTTTATATCCGTTACCTAAATAACGGATATACACCCCAACCCACGCCTCTCGGAACAGATAATGCCTAGGCCTTCAGGTCACCCAACGGATCATAGGGCTTGGGCTTGCGCTCATCCTTCTTGTCCAGAGGCGCCTTGGCCGGCCCTACCGGATCAACCTGGGGGTCCTCAAGATCCGGCGAATCCGGATCAAACCCCAGGTCATCACCGCTGGAATGCTCTGACGAATGTGGCCCCGTAGGTGTTTTCGACTGTGCCATGCGTGCCTCCTCCAATCACGGTCGGAAAATGCCAACCCTGACGATAAGAGCCTCAGGCCTGCCAGGTTGTGCCCGGCAAGTGACGAACGGGGTGAACGGTCAATGCGCCGCTTCCAAGGTCTTGGTGGCCCGCGCCGCCGCTTGCTCCTGCCCTGCCCCGCCCAATTCGGCCGCCGCTTTGAGCCACCGCTGCGAGTCGACATTGGCCGGAAGCTGCGTAGGTCGCTGGACCAGCACCGCCCAGCCGCCCGCGCTCTGGAAGTCCGATTCGAAGGCACTGAAGCTCATCAACTGCCGCGGGTTCATGCCTGCACGCAGCAACACCGTCTGCTTCCGACGGTCGTAGCCGACGAGAATTCCATACCGAGGCGCGGGCCAGAACACCGAACCCTCGATATAGCGCACCAGCACCGGATAACCCGCCGCGACCTGCTCCAACAATGCCGGCAGCCTGGGGCCGAGGGGATACACCAGCAACCCGTACTCCCGCGCCAGGGTGGGCATATTCTGCTGCAAACCAGCTTCGCCACCGGGCAGGTGCAACGGTTTTTCCAGCAGCCCCGGAGTGATGACAGTGCCTTGCAACGTCAGCAAGGCGGCCAGGGACTGCGGAGCTCCCTGGTGCATTTCACCACGGTAGAACGGCACGCTGTTGAGCTCCACCCGTTCGGGCAGGCGCTGGATCTGCGGCGACACACTGCCCGCACACCCCGCCAGGGCAACGAGGCAGGACAGCGTCAGGACCAGTGATCGAAAAGATGAAATGACCGGCGACATGATGACTCTCTTGTTCAGGCACCCGGCATCCGGGCCAGGCTTGGGTCGACGATCATAAGGCGCGCACAGCCCTGGGTATAGCCATAACGGCAGTTTTACGAGCGCGATAGAACGAACCGATCCGTGCCCGACCGCCACGGATCGATTACCTGCAACACTTGAGCGACTAGACTGTCCATGTATTAGGTGCGTGATCCCGGACTGGGGATAAAAGGAGGCACAGATGAGCCTGACCACGACAATTCTGATGCTGATATTCGGCTGGCTGAGCGTAGCCACGGCCATGCTGTGGGGCGTGCTTCGGATCACCCGCCGCCATCATCACGCGCCACCTGCGCAATCGGAAAAAACCACAAAATCCGCGCGACGCCACGCCACCGCACACTGAGCATTCGCTTTTCAAACCCTCAAAAAAAACCACCCGGGCCTCGACCCGGGTGGCTTCTGTTTGCCTGGCATCAGGCGTTGTCGGCCAACGCCCTTTCCCTGGCCCGACGGGACAACATGTTCAACACCTCGATCGCCGCCGAGAACGCCATGGCCGCGTAGATATAACCCTTGGGCACATGGGCACCGAAGCCTTCGGCGATCAGCGTCATGCCGATCATGATCAGGAAGCCCAGGGCCAGCATCACCACCGTCGGGTTGTCATTGATGAACTTGGCCAGCGGTTCGGCTGCCAGCAGCATCACGAGTACCGACACAACGACCGCGATGATCATGATCGGCAAATGCTCGGTCATGCCCACGGCCGTGATGATGCTGTCGATGGAGAACACCAGGTCCAACATCAGGATCTGACCAATCGCTGCAGCAAAGCCCAGGGTCACGCCGGACGTGGCCGACTTGGGATCATCCGGTGCCGGGTCCATGCTGTGGTGGATTTCAGTAGTCGCCTTCCACAGCAGGAACAGACCACCGGCAATCAGGATCATGTCTTTCCAGGAGAACGCCTGACCCAGGATTTCGATGACCGGTTCGGTCAACTGCACAATGAAGGCAATGGTGCTCAACAAGCCCAGGCGCAGGATCAGCGCCATGCCGATACCGATCCGCCGTGCCTTGGCACGGTGCTGGGCGGGCAGCTTGTTGGTCAGAATCGAAATGAAGATCAGGTTATCGATGCCGAGCACGATTTCCATGACCACCAGAGTTGCCAGGGCGATCCACGCGGTGGGGCTGGCGGCGAGCTGCAGAAGATAATCCATGGGTCAGTCCTGACTGATGTGACGTGTTAGATGGTTTTGGTCGGGGTTTGTGTTTCGTCAGCTTCGTCCGCCGGCTTTTTCTTCGGGCTGATCAACCCGCCGGTGGCTTCGCTGATCGCCTGTTCGGCGGCTTTGTGGGTGTCGTCGATGGCCTGCTTGGCGGTTTGCGCTGCCTGTCCCATCAGTTGCTGGGCACTTTTTTCAGCCTGTTCACAGCCCGCCAATGTCATTGCAGACATCGTCAACAAGGCTGCAAGTCCCAGGGATTTGTATGTCATGAAATAAATGCCTCTTGAGAGAATAGAAGGTGCACGAAAATGGCCCGCCAATGGCCAGGCATTCTAGAGACGCGAATACTTCAGGAAAATTCGTATTTTCAGCGGTTATACTTCGCTTTTTACGAATCCGCGAAAACCCATGCTCAATTACCGACAATTGCATTACTTCTGGGTGGTGGCGAAAACCGGCAGCATCGTGCGCGCCTGCGAGCAGTTGAACCTGACCCCACAGACCATCAGCGGGCAGATTTCCCTGTTCGAGCAGACCTATAACATCAAGCTGTTTCGCCGCGTCGGACGGCAGCTGGAACTGACCGAGGCCGGCCGCCAGACCTTGCCCTACGCCGAACACATGTTCCAGTTGGGCGGTGAGCTGGAATTGATGCTGCGCGCCCAGCCCAACGAGCAGCAAACCCTGTTTCGGGTCGGGGTGGCGGATGTGGTGCCCAAATCCATCGTCTACCGGCTGCTGGCGCCGACCATGGAGCTGAGTGAACCGCTGCGCATCACCTGTCGCGAAGACAAGCTCGAACGGCTACTGGCGGACCTGGCGATCCAGCGTCTGGACCTGGTGATTTCCGACAGCCCGATGCCGACTCACCTGGACATCAAGGGCTACAGCCAGAAACTGGGGGAATGCGGGATCAGCTTTTTCGCCACCACCGCGCTGGCCGAACGCCACGGGCGGGATTTCCCCCACGGCCTGCATGACGCTCCGCTGCTGATTCCCGGGCCGGAAACCGTGGTGCGCAGCCGCTTGCAACGCTGGTTCGCCGAGCAACAGATCCAGCCGCGCATCGTCGGCGAGTTCGACGACAGCGCATTGATGCAGGCCTTCGGCCAATCAGGCAGCGGGATTTTCATCGGCCCGAGCGTGATCGCCGAAGAGGTCAAGCGCCAGTACGGCGTAGAAGTGATCGGCCAGACCGATGCGGTGAGCGAATCCTTCTACGCCATTTCCGTGGAGCGCAAGGTCAGCCACCCCGGAATCGTCGCGATTGCCGAGGGCGCGCGTCGCGAGTTGTTCAGCGCTTAGCAGGCGACACGAGGTTTGAAGGTCATCAGCAGCAACGCCAGCAGGATCGATACGAAGATGAACCCGGCCGCCGCAAACCCGACACTGCCCAGGCCCAGGGTATCGATGACCCGGCCACCAACCATCGCCCCCAGGCCAATCCCCAGGTTGGCCCCGGCGATGTTCAACGATGCGGCAAAGGCCGGGGCCTGCGGGGCCGCCTTCATCAGCCGCACATGGCTGACCAGGAACAAGGCCGCCTGGGTCACGCCCCAGATGCCCATCGCCGCCGCCAGCGCCAGGGGTGAATGAATGCTCGGCACCAACGCCACCATGCCGCCGATCAGGAACAGGCAGAAGACCATCGATGCGATCAACGGATGCCGGTCCACCGCCCGACCGCCCAGGGAATTGCCCAGCAGCCCGACGGCGCCGAAGCCCATCAGGCACCAGCCCACCAGGGTGCCATCGAACCCGGCGAGGCGTTCGAGGATATCCGCCAGATAGGTGTAGGCGGTGAACATGCCACTGAACACCAGGATCGACAACAGCACATGCCCTTGCATCAACGGGCTGCGCAGGATCTTGAATTGCGAACGAAAGCTCACCTGATGCTGGTGCAGATTGGTTTTCGGCAGGTAGATAAACAGCAGCAACGCCTTGGCGAAGGCGATGACCGCCAGGATCGCGAACGCACTGCGCCAGCCAAACGCATCGGAAATCAACGTGCCCACGGGAATGCCGAACACCGTGGCACAGACGATGCCAAAGCCGATCCGGGCGATGGCCCGCCCGGCCAACTGTGGCCCGACAATGTCCACCGCCGTTTCACTGGCCAGCGCCCAGAACACCGGCAGGCCCAGGGCCGGGATCAACCGGGCAACGGCCATCACCCAGATGTTGGGGGCGACTGCGGCGAGCATGTTGGCCAGGCCGAACATCACCAGCACGCTGATAAACAACTTGCGCCGCTCAAAGCGGGCGAACCAGGCCGTCAGGAATGGCCCGAACGCCGCCACCGTAAACGCGAACAACGTCACCAGCAGCCCGGCCTGGGGGATGCTGACCTGCAAATCGCGGGCGATAGAGGGCAACAGGCCAACGATGACGAATTCCGTGGTCAGCACCGTAAAACCGGCGGCCGACAACAGGAAAATGGGTAACAACATGCAGAACTCCAGCGAAACGACGACACCAGCGTCAGCCCGTGGGCTCGCTGGCGGATATAGAAAGGTGATGAGGGCAAAGCCTAACAGAATGCGTCCACCAGACAAAACGCGCTGAACACCCGAGTGACGGATCGTCACAGGTCCGTCAGATTTTTCATCGGGCTGTGATAAAGTCCGCGGCCTGCAAAACGCCGTACTTTTCTCACGGTCCGCTCATGTGGCCTGCCCGCTTGTTGCCCTGACTCGTCGACCGTCGCACACAATAAAATCAGAGATGCCGCTATGACAGCTTCGTCCGTTACCCCTATGCAACGCCTCAAACGCACCAGTCTGGTGACGCAAATCGTCATCGGCCTGATCGCCGGTATCGTCCTGGCTTGGCTGGCGCCCGACGTGGCCAAGTCCACCGCATTCATCGGCAAGGTCTTCGTGTCCGCGCTCAAGGCCGTGGCGCCGATCCTGGTGTTCGTGCTGGTCATGGCTTCGATCGCCAACCATAAGCATGGCCAGGAAACCCATATCCGGCCGATTCTGTTCCTCTACCTGCTGGGCACTTTCGCCGCCGCAGTGGTCGCGGTGGTTGCCAGCACGCTGTTTCCGTCCAGCCTCGTGCTGTCGACCCAAGACGTCGCAGTCACGGCGCCCGGTGGCATCAGCGAGGTGCTGCAAAGCCTCCTGCTGAGCGTGGTGGATAACCCGGTCCGGGCGCTGATGGACGGTAACTTCATAGGCATCCTGGCCTGGGCTATCGGCATGGGCATCGCCATTCGTCATGCTGGCCAGACCACCCGTACCGTGCTCGAAGACCTGTCCAACGGCGTGACCGTGATCGTGCGCCTAGTGATCCGCTTCGCCCCACTGGGGATCTTCGGCCTGGTCGCCTCGACCCTGGCAACCTCCGGTTTCGGCGCCCTGCTCGGCTACCTGCACCTGCTCACCGTACTGATTGGCTGCATGCTGTTCGTGGCATTGGTGGTCAACCCGCTCATCGTGTTCTGGAAACTGCGTCGCAATCCCTACCCGCTGGTGTTCACCTGCCTGCGCGAGAGCGGTATCACGGCGTTTTTCACCCGCAGCTCGGCGGCGAACATTCCGGTGAACCTGGAACTGAGCAAACGCCTGGGCCTGCACGAAGACACCTATTCGGTGTCGATCCCGCTGGGCGCGACCATCAACATGGCGGGCGCCGCCATTACCATCACCGTGCTGACCCTGGCGGCCGTGCATACCCTGGGTATCGCAGTGGATATGCCAACGGCCGTGCTGCTGAGCGTTGTCGCGGCGATTTGCGCGTGCGGCGCATCCGGGGTGGCCGGCGGTTCGCTGTTGCTGATTCCCCTGGCATGCAGCCTGTTTGGCATTCCCAGCGAAATCGCCATGCAAGTGGTCGCGGTGGGTTTCATCATCGGTGTCCTGCAGGACTCGGCGGAGACGGCGTTGAACTCGTCCACGGATGTGCTGTTCACAGCGGCCGCATGCCTGGGTGAGGAAGAGAAGCTCGCGCGTACGGCGTAACAGTTGCGGTGGCTGTTCGGTCCCTATCGCGAGCAAGCTCGCTCCCACAGGGGATGTGTTGTGTAGCAGCTATTGTGTGAGCGCCACTGCCCCCTGTGGGAGCGAGCTTGCTCGCGATAGCGGCGGTACATCCGCCGAGGATGTGCCAGTCAGCCACAAAAAAGCCCGGGAACGGCCCACACCGTCCCGGGCTTTTTCATGCCTGCGGGGTTAGAACGCGCCCATGTAGTCGCGCTTGCCCACTTCCACGCCATTGTGGCGCAGCAAGGCGTAGGTGGTGGTGACGTGGAAGAAGAACTGCGGCAGGCCGTAGGTCAGCAGGTAGTTCTGGCCGCTGAAGCGTTTTTCCTTCGGCGTGCCCGGACGGGTGACGATTTCGATGCCTTCCTTGCCATCGATCTGCTCAGGGCGGATGCCATCGATGAAGGCCAAGACCTTGGCGATCAAGGCTTGCAGCTCGGCGAACGTGGTCTCGCTGTCCTCATACTTCGGCACTTCGATCTCGGCCAGGCGTGCAGACACACCTTTAGCGAAGTCCACCGCGATCTGCACCTGGCGCACCAGTGGGAACATGTCCGGGTACAGGCGAGCTTGCAGGAAGGCGTTCGGGTCGATGTTCTTCGCGGTGGCGTGGGCTTCGGCCTTGTTCAGAACGTCGCTCAACGCGTTGAGCATCTGCTTGAAAACCGGGACGGAAGCGGCGTACAGGGAAATAGTCATGGCGATCTCATGCAGGTGGCAGGAAAGAATGAATCAAACGGCTGCGATTATAGCCACGGCTTGTTGCACAGCTTGTCTTTTATTGCGCAAGGATTAGGCTAGGCGGCTTCCACAGCATAGGGAACGCGCGATGAGCATCGAAGAACAAAGCCAGGCTGAAGAACCACGGCTCAATAGCACGGAAATCCGCATCCTCGGCGCGCTGGTCGAGAAGCAGGCCACCAACCCCGAGACCTACCCGCTGACGCTCAACGCCCTGGTCCTGGCCTGCAACCAGAAAACCAGCCGCGAACCGGTGATGAACCTCAATCCGGGCCAGGTCGGCCAGAGCCTGCGGGCACTGGAAGGTCGCGGCTTTACCAAACTGGTGATGGGCAGCCGCGCCGACCGCTGGGAACATCGGGTCGACAAAGCCCTGGAGCTGGTACCGGCCCAAGTGATCCTGATGGGCCTGCTGTTCCTGCGTGGCCCGCAAACCGTCAATGAGCTACTGACCCGCAGCGGTCGGATGCACGACTTCGAAGACGCCGAACAAGTGGTGCACCAGCTTGAACGCCTGATCGCCCGGGGACTGGCGCTGCTGGTGCCACGCCAGGCCGGCCAGCGCGAAGACCGCTATGTGCACGCCATGGGCGACCCGGCGGACATCGAGGCGATTCTCGCCGCCCGCCAGCACCCGGTGGAGCGTGGAGCCGGCGGCGCTGTCTCGCTGGAGCGCATCGAAGAACTCGAAGCGCGGATCGCGGCCCTGGAAGAACGCCTGTCGCGGCTGGAATAGCAGCGCCTACGCCAACCGGGCGAAGGCCACGGCTTTTTCGAATTGCTCCAGGTTGGGCCGCACGCCGGTGTACAGCACGAACTGCTCCAGTGCCTGGATCGCAATGACTTCCAGCCCGGTGATGACCCGCTTGCCTTCGGCCCTGGCGCGCACGATCAGCGGCGTTTCCGACGGGATCGCCACGACATCGAACACAGTTTCGGCCGCGACGATGGTCTCGGGCTCAAACGCCAACTGGTCGGCTTCCGGCCCCCCGGTCATGCCGATCGGCGTGACGTTGATCAGCATCTGTGGCCGCCGGGTACCCAGGTCAGCTTGCCATTCATACCCCAGGGACTCGGCCAGGGCTCGCCCGGCGGCTTCATTGCGGGCAACGATCAGCCCGTTCTTGTAACCCCCATCGCGCAAGGCACTGGCCACAGCCTTGGCCATGCCGCCGCTGCCGCGCAAGGCAAAGGTCGAGTCCTTGGGCACCGCGTGGCTTTGCAACAACTGGGTGATGGCGATGTAGTCGGTGTTGTAGGCCTTCAGATGGCCGTTGGTATTGACGATGGTGTTGATGGACTGGATCGCCGTGGCGGAAGGATCCAGCTCATCCACCAGGGCAATGCAGGCTTCCTTGAACGGCATCGACACGCCGCATCCACGAATTCCCAGGGCACGGATACCGCCCACGGCTCCAGGCAGGTCCTGGCTGCTGAACGCCTTGTAATAGAAATTCAGGCCCAATTGTTCATACAGGTGATTATGAAAGCGCAGGCCGAAGTTTCCGGGACGCCCCGATAGCGACATGCACAGTCGGGTGTCTTTGTTGGGATTGATCTGCATGCGTGTCTCCTTGCAATTCACTTTCGGACAGACGGAATCACCGCTGCGAAAGGTTTTATTCGATGATGATACCGCCAGCCCCAGCCCGGTCTCAGGCCCCTGGATGACGCGGCGCGGTAAGGAAAAGCGCTACAGACCTTACACAATATTTACCCAACGGCGTCGCAAATCCTGAGAAAATCGTTGTCAGAGCAAGTATCCCCGCGACCCTCATCGGGTCTGTTACAGACCACAGGCGCCGGGGCCGAAACGAGGAACAGCCATGAATCGTAGACTTCCCATCATCGCCCTGCTCATGGGGGCACTCGCGGTCACCGGCCAGGCATCCGCCCACGGTCGTGGTGGTTGGGAGGGGCCCGCAGTGTTTGGCGCAATCGTCGGTTCGGCCATCGTTGGCTCGGCCCTCATCAACCGTGATCGGCCGGTGTATGTGCAGCAACAACCGGTCTACTACCAACCGCAGCCGGTCTATGTGCAGCAACCACCGCCGGTCTACTACCAGCCACAGCCGGTGTATGTAGAGCAACCGATCTACTATCGCCCAGCGCCGGTGTATTACGGGCCACCACGGGGCTACTACTATGGCCCGCCTCGTGGTCATTACGGTCGCTGGTAATCAGCTTCCCGGGTGGCAAAAAAAAGCCTGTGATCAATGATCACAGGCTTTTTCATATTCGCCACAGTGTAATTGTCAGACGTGCTCGCTGCTTTTCAAACGGACCGGCGCATGCTCCGCCGCCCCGTGAACAGGCTCAGTCACCACGGGAATCTCGTTGCCATCGCAGTCGTGCAGCTTGCCATCGCTGAAGTAATCACCTTCACGAAGCGCCGCCAGGTCCTGGTAGCACAACACTCGCTCGGTGCCGGCGGCGAAAACCGACTGCTGGTCGGAGTTACCGGCGGTGAAGTGGTTGAACGCCAGGTTCAGCGCGATCGCCATGATTGCCGAAGAACTGATGCCCGAATGAAAGATGGTCGCGAACCAGCTCGGGAAATGGTCATAGAAGTTCGGTGCAGCGATGGGAATCATGCCAAAACCAATGGAAGTGGCGACGATGATCAGGTTGACGTTGTTGCGGTAGTCGACTTTGGACAGCGTGCGGATGCCACTGGCAGCCACCGTGCCGAACAGCACGATACCAGCACCGCCCAGTACCGAGGTCGGCACCGCCGCGATCACCCGGCCCATGAACGGCAGCAGGCCGAGCACCACCAGGAAGACCCCGCCGGTCGCCACCACGAAACGGCTCTTGATCCCGGTCACCGCCACCAGCCCGACGTTCTGGGCAAAGGCACTCTGGGTGAAGGAACCGAAGATCGGCGCGATCATGCTCGACAGCATGTCGGCCCGCAAGCCGTTGCCCAGGCGCCTGGAGTCGACTTTGGTGTCGATGATCTCGCCCACCGCCAGGATGTCGGCGGAGGTTTCCACCAAGGTCACCATGATCACGATGCACATCGACAGGATCGCGGCGATGTGGAAAGTCGGCATGCCGAAATGGAACGGTGTCGGGAAGCCGAACATCGGGCCCTGGCTGACCGATGAAAAGTCCGCCATGCCGAGGAACACAGCGATGACGGTACCAATCACCATCGCCAACAGAATCGACAACCGCGAAATGGTTGCGTTGCCCATTTTGCTCAGCAGGAGCACCAGCACAAGGGTCACTGCGGCCAGGCCGATGTTGGCCATGCTGCCGAAATCAGCGGCATGGCTATTGCCCCCCATGGCCCAGCGCGCCGCCACCGGCATCAGGGTCAGGCCGATGGTGGTGATCACGATGCCGGTGACCAGTGGCGGAAAGAACCGGGTGATGCGTGAAAACACCGGGGTAATCAGCAAACCAATCAGGGACGCGGCGATCACCGCGCCAAGGATGGCTTGAAAGCCGCCTTCCCCGCCGCTGCCGACAATCGCCACCATCGTCGCCACGCCCGAGAACGATACGCCTTGCACCAAGGGCAGTTGGCAGCCGAAAAACGGCAGGCCGAGGGTTTGCAGCAACGTTGCCAAGCCCCCCGCGAACAATGACGCGGCAATCAACAGACCGATGTCCGCGGGCGAGAGCCCGGCCGCCTGGCCGATGATCAATGGCACGGCGACGATGCCACCGTACATGGTCAACACATGTTGCAGGCCGTAAGCCATATTCGCGCCGACGCCAAGGTTTTCGTCCTCGGGCCGTGGGAGTGAAACATGGGGCGTTTTCATGGTTCGGGGATTCCCTGTTTTTTGTTATGGGCACACTGTATTCAAAACTCAGGACAAATGTCCATAGAGTTGTATACAACTTGTTGCCATACGCAGGAACAGGCTCCCCGGCCAACAGCCTTTTTATGGCTGGAGCAACCCCACTATCGCCGGCCGCAACAGCTCGCGCGGCGGTACGCGCAGGCCAAACTCTTGTTCGAGCAAGTCGATCAACTCATCGGCATCGGCGATCACCCGGCGCTCGCTCTCCTGCCCTATCCGGTGCACCGCATAGCTGTTGCCGTTCAGGGTCTTGCGCAACCCGTCACCGGTACGCGCGACCATCAACCGGCCCATGAACGGCGATTCCGGGTGACTGCTGACGTACCAATTACCGAGGGTGTAGTCGATGTCTTCCTGGCGTTGCAGATCGAACAGGTACATCGGCCGCCATTCGTCGGCGACGTTGGCGCGCAACATGTAACCGTCCGCATGGGTTTCGATGCGGTACGGCTCATGGGGCGTTGTTTGGGCTTCACGGCTGTCCAGCAACAACGGCGCAGTGGGCACCATGCCACCAAAGCCGACGTCGGTGATGTAGAGCTCGCCGTCAAACGTCACCAGGCTCAACCGGTGGGTCCGGGCAGCCCAAGAGCCTTCAGGCGCGTTCATCACCACGCGCCCGGTGATGCCGCGGGCGTCGAAACCCAACTCCAGCAACAGCGCCAAAAACAGTTGGTTGAGTTCATAGCAATAGCCACCGCGCCCCTGTTCGAACACTTTTCGTTCGACCGATTCAAGGTCGACGGGCACGGGCTGACGCAGCAACGTCGACAGGGTTTCAAAAGGGAATTCGGCGGTATGGCGCTGTTGCAGTTGGCGCAACGTGTCGAGGGTCGGCGCTGGGGGGGCGTCGAAACCCAGGCGCCGCAGATAGCGGGCCGTGTCGCTCAGTTGGGGGTGACTCATGAGGGGTGTCCTTTTCCAGGGTCGGCGCTGCGCTCACGACAAGCGCACTGCTATTGGGCGCCAGGTATAAGGCATTCCCCTCACAGAGACAACAATCGACCGGATGCCTCCCTGGTCACCGCCGCTTGCGTGACGCCAGCCGGATCCAGGTGGGCGCATGGTCACTGGGATGGGGTTGGTTCCGGACCCAGGCGTCCACGCCGGCCTCGCTCAGGTAGGCGCTGGCCGCCGGGTTGAGCAGCAGGTGATCGATGCGCAGCCCGGAGTTTTTCTGCCAGTGCTGGCGGAAATAGTCCCAGAAGGTATAGATCCGCTCGTCCGGATACAGGTGGCGCAACGAATCGGTCCAGCCCTGGTCCAGCAGCCGCTGGTAGCACGCGCGGCTTTCTGGCTGCAACAGCGCATCCTTGAGCCAGGAGCGCGGGTTGTAGATGTCCATGTCGGTGGGCACCACGTTGTAATCACCGGCCAGCACCACGGGGTGATCGCTGGCCTGCAACCCTTGGGCGTAGTCGATCAGCCGTTCGAACCACGCCAGCTTGTAATCGAACTTCGGACCCGGTTGCGGATTGCCGTTGGGCAGGTACAGGCAGCCCACCAGCACGCCATGCACCGCCGCCTCCAGATAGCGACTGTGATTGTCGTCATCCCCACCGGGCAAGCCTCGGCGGCTCTCCAGCGGCTGCGAGTCACGGGCCAGGATCGCAACGCCGTTCCAGGACGCCTGCCCATGCCAGATCGCCCCGTACCCTACCGACTCCAGCTCCGCCGCCGGGAAATCCTTGTCCACCGCCTTGAGCTCCTGCAAACAGGCAATGTCGGGTTTTTCCCGCTCCAGCCATTCCAGCAGGTTGGGCAGCCGGGCCCGGATGCCATTGATGTTGAAGGTCGCGATCCGAAGGTTTTTCATAGCGCCAGAACTCGAAATGCCAAGTCACAGTTGTGACCGACAACCGGACTGGGTGGTTGCAACAGGTTTTCAGGAACCCGTTTTCGGCAACGGCAGGCCACTCGCCAATAAGTGTGCAAAGGCTTGCTTGTCGATCGGCCGGCTGAGGAAATAACCCTGCACTTCGTGACATTGGTCCGAGCCCAGTGAGCCGAGCTGGGCCTGGGTTTCCACGCCCTCGGCAGTCACCGTCAGCCCCATGGCCTTGCCCAGGTTGATGATCGCCTGCACCACGGCGCGGTCATTGCTGCTATTGCTCATCGAAGCAATGAAGCGCTTGTCGATCTTGATGCCATCGAATGGATAGGTGCGCAGATAACCGAGGGACGAATAACCGGTACCGAAATCGTCCATGTTCAAGCGCACGCCCAGTTCCTTTAGGGCATTCATGACCTGCAGGGCGCCATCAACGTCGTTGAGCATCACGTTTTCAGTGATCTCCAGTTCCAGGCGGCTCGCCGGGAAACGGGTTTCGATCAACACCTGTCGAACATCCTCCACCACATCGCTGCGCTCGAACTGCGCCGGCGACAGGTTGACCGAGACCATCAATTCTCCCGGCCAGGTCAGCGCGGTTTCGCAGGCCTCGCGCAATACCCATCGCGAAAGCGGGACAATCAGGTCGGTTTGCTCGGCCAACGGAATGAAGGCGTCGGGACTCAACAAGCCTTGGGTCGGATGCTGCCAGCGAACCAACGCCTCGACCGCCACGATCTCCCGACCATCGACGGTGTAGCGCGGCTGGAAATGCAGGACGAATTCGTTTTTCTTCACAGCCTGGCGCAGGTCGCTTTCCAGTTGGCGACGATGCTGGATCTGATCGTTCATCTGCGAGGCGAAATAACACCAGGTTTTCTTGCCCTCGGACTTGGCCTGGTACAAGGCAATGTCGGCGCAGCGGATCAGTTCTCCGGGTACATAACCCTGGCGGCGGCTGACAGCGATACCAATGCTCGCACCGATGTGCAACGAATGGGTTTCGTAGAGGATCGGCTGCTGCAGGCTGTCGATCAGCCGCTCACAGAATCGGTCGATCTCAGTGGTGTGCTCCATCCCGTTGAGCACCACCACGAACTCGTCCCCTCCCAGGCGCGCCACCAGGTCTTGCTCGCGGGTGCAGTCGCGCAATCGCTGGGCCACTTCCAGCAACACCGCGTCGCCGGCCGGGTGGCCGAGGGAGTCGTTGATCGGCTTGAAATTGTCCAGGTCGACCATCAGCAAGGTCAACGGTGCGGAATGCTCCTTGGCCACCAGCGCATCATCGAGGTGCCGCGCCAGCTTGTTACGGTTCGGCAGGCCGGTCAGCGCATCGTGCATCGACAGATGCTGGACCTGGGCATGGGCCGCCACTTCATCGGTGATGTCGCTGGCGGTGCCGCGATAGCCCACCACCTCAGCCTTGTTATAGATCGGGCGTGCCGATACACGGCAGAAACGCAATTGCCCGGAATGATCGCGATAGGAACAGCGCAAGTTGCTGGCGCTCTGTTCCTCCGTCAACTTGCCCAGCCAGAGGGCAATCGGTGTGGTATCGCAATACAGCAGTTGCTCGATGTCCTGCCCCAGCCATTGCTGGTCGGAAAACCCGGTGACCGTATTGAAACGCCCCGACAGATAAGTGATGCGTTGCTGCCCGTCGATTTCCCAAATCCAGTCGGAAGCCGCCTCGGCCACGGCCCGAAAGCGCTCTTCGCTGGCCTCGAGGGCATGCGCCGAATGTTCCAGGCTGTCGTAACTGGCGTCCACATGCCGTGCCGTGCGCAACGCATAGCGAGAAAAGTAGGCAGTCAGCAGTGCGAGAATAAACAATGCGCCACCCAGCGGCGGCACCAGGGACCAGAGTAATTGCTGGCCCGGCCGCTCCAGGCGGGACACCAGGCTGAAACCGGTACTGTCCAGCGGCACGGCCGGCTGGCCGGGCTCAAGCTCGATGTCTTTCTTGAGGTTCAAGTCGGCGAGGCCATAACTCTTGCCCAGCTTGCGTAGCTTGACCGGTGTCAGTTGGTCGACAAACAGCAAGACCGAGGTGCCTTTGGACTCGACCTGGGGCCGTTCGTCATTGGGCAGAATCACCGAAGCCGTGACGATGGCCGGCCAGCCCTCGAACAAGGTGTAGCGGGTCGTGGACATCGTCAGGTCGGGCTGCGCCTGGAGCTGGTCCACCAGGTTGGTCAGCGACGCATTCATATAAACCGCGGCATCACCTTGGACATTGCGCCCGCGCACCACGGCGTATTTGGTGCGTTGCCGATCAATGACAAACACACCCTCGTATTCATCATTGGTGAACAGGGTCTTGCCCATGTTCTGTTCGGCGTAGGCCCATTGCACGTCGACCTCGCCGTTGAGGCGCTCGTAGGCCGTGGTCCAGTAGGCGTAACTGGCGATGTAGTTTTTCGCGGCGGCGGTGCGATTCTCGAGGGCGCGCTCGATATAGAAATGCGTCTTGCGCACATCCTCCGCGTCCAGCTTTTGCGCAATATCGAACAACGCGGCAACCGCCACCAGGACGCCCAGGACAAATAGTGCCCCGACCGCCACGACCAGGCGACGGGTAATCGGTGTGTGACGCGCAGTGCTTGAAGGCGTATCGGCAGCGGAATCCATTGATCTGCTCCTGTCCTGTCAACGCTGGCTTGGATCGAGGACGGTGAGGATCCGCGGCCAGTCATGCTCCCAACCTTAGCACCCGCTGCCTGATCACTTGGCGAGCCCACGGTTTTTTGCGAAAGAACCTACACACCTCGTAAATGGCACCAGCGCAGTGTCTGAACAATGGACCGTGGCACGTTGCCGATGATTCCAACCGATCTCAACGATCCGAGCGCGCCAGCGTATCGAGCCCACCTTCCGTCGATAACACCGCCACACGGTTGCGGCCGCCGTGCTTGGCCTGGTAAAGCGCCGCATCGGCCCGCTGGATGAAGACTTCGATGCTGTCCAGGCCGCTGGGCACAAAGGCATAGCAGCCCAGGCTCACCGTGAGGTAGCCGGTCGGGGAGCCGGAATGGGTGATGTGCTTGTCGATGACGCTGCGGCGGATCTGCTCGGCCAACGCCATGGCCCCCGAAAGATTGGTGTCGGGCAACAAAACCGCAAACTCTTCGCCGCCATAACGCACCGCCAGATCGGCCTTGCGATGGCAACAGTCCTTGAGCACCTTGGCCACTTCCGCCAGGCAATGGTCCCCGGCCACGTGCCCATAGGCGTCGTTGTAGCGCTTGAAAAAATCGATATCGAGCATGATCAGGCTCAAGGGGCTGCGCTGACGGGCGCCCCGGCCGAACTCGATGTCCAGGGCCCGTTCGAACAGGCGCCGGTTCGCCAGCCCGGTGAGGCTGTCATGGGTGGCAATCAGCTCCAACGCTTGCTGAGCCTTGCGCAAGTCCGCTTCGATCCGTTCGCTGTTACGTACCTGGCGCACGAATACCCAGCCGAACAAGCAAATACCCAGCACCACCAGGCCGACAATGAGGCTGGATTGGAAAGCCCGGTCATGCCACCCCGACAGGATCGCGTCCTCAGACATCGCAGCAGTGACCACCAGCGGATAAGCCTGTAGATGCTGGTGCCCATACAGCCTGACGACACCGTCGATGGTCGAACGAATGAGTGCATCGCCAGACATCCCGCCGGTCAGGATATGGTTGTAGATGTGTTCCTCGGCCAGCGGGTGACCGATCCGCCCCTCATCGAAGGGGCGCCGGGCCAAGAGTATCCCGTCAGACAAAGCCAGGGCCATCTCGCCTTGCTCATCCAGGCTGAAGCTTTTGAAGAATCGGTCGAAGTACGACATTTTGATGCCGGCCATCAACACGCCTTGGAAGTTGCCATCCTGATCGTTCAAACGGCGGGAAACGGGAATGATCCATTCGCCGTTTTGCCGGCTGCGAATCGCCGGGCCGATATGAGCGATCAAGGAGGCATTCTGTTGGTGGAAAGCAAAATAATCCCGGTCCGCCACCCCTGCGCCCCTGTGCAGGTTGTCAAAAGAGGTCACCACCCAGTGACCGTGCTTGTCGAACAGGAACAGGCCATGCAATTGCTCAAGCGATTGCACACGGCGGGCAAAGGTCTGCTGCAAGCGTGGCTGTACGGCGGGGCCGTAGCCATCGACCTGGATCCAATCCGTCAGACTGGCCAACACCAGATCAGTCTGGAGGAAGGTGTCCTGGGCCTGCTGGGCCATGGCCCGGGTAAGGGTCGCCGAAGCGACGCGGGCCGACTCCAGATCGTGGCTGCGCGATTGCTCCAGTTGCAGGTAAAGCAGACCGCACAGGCACAGGCACACCGCCGCGATAAACGTAACCGCTGCCTTGAGCAACGGCAGGCGCTTCAAGGCACCGCCAGGGACATGGAAAGGATCGAAAATAGAGATTGGCAAGCGAATTCCTGAAGGGGGCAAAACATGAGCGAATTCGCTCAAAGCCCCCAATATTCGTGAGCTTAGCCTACCGCTTGTGAGGCGGCAATTTGCCCGTGCAGCAGAGCCGATGGGTGGCTGCAGTGGATCCAAAACCCCGCCTGCCAGCCGATAAAAATGCCCTCTTCAGAACGATGAACACTGGTGGCTAGGGCCGTCGCTCTCACCGTACCGGCGGCACCCGGATCTCCCCGGCGCGGCATTGTGTCCTGACGCCCCTGCCACACGCGGCGAACGCCAAGTCCTTGTCCATGCACACCCGCACTTCCGACAGTTGCGGCCCGCTGCAAATCACCGCAATGCCGTCGGGAGCGATGCCTGGATTGCTTTGGCGGAACAGCCGGATGATTTCATCAGCCTCGAAATAATACGAGGAATTGAATGGTTGCAGCTGCGGTGGGATTTTCACCGCGCCCAAGGCTTTGTCGGCAACTTCCAGGTAGCCCATGGCACCCAGGCCACTGCAAGTGCCGTGCTTGGACCATTCATGTGCCATCAACTTGCGGGTGGGAAACAAGGTCAGGCCCTTGTTCTGCTCCGCCGCCGTCAACGGCACCTGGGGCGCACAGGCTTGCGGCCACCCACCCCGGGTGTATTGCGGCCAGAGGCCATGGAGCACAAAGCCGTAGCCCTTGCCGGAACACTGCGCATCCTTCTGGTGAGTCAGGCAGAACGTCGGTGACCAGGACAGCGCCAGCAAGTAGTAATCAAACACCCCGGCCACGGATTGCGCCCGTGCGTTGCCGGATTCGCGGGCATTGGCCGCGCCCATGGAACCCAGTGTCAGTACGATCAGCACGACAATGGCAAGACGTTGTTTCATTGACCCACTCCTTGGGGCGACTGTGCGAAAGCGGGATGATCGGGCGATGATTGTTTCAACCTTGTGTTTCAACTGTTTGAAGGGCTGTTTTTCACAAGCAGACCTTTTTTACAAACAAAGCTTGCCGGGGGGCTATCTAAATTGCGTAACGCCTCATAACGTAGATCGCCTTTGACTTTTACGTGCCCCGTCGCCCATGAGCAAACCGACCCGAACCGATGACAAACGCCCCCTGACCAGACCCGACGCCGTCAGCCTGCGCGTGGCCTTCTGGTTCTGGCTCAAACTGGGCTTCATCAGCTTCGGCGGCCCTGCGGGGCAGATCTCGATCATGCACCAGGAGTTGGTGGAGCGCCGACGCTGGATTTCCGAACGACGATTCCTGCATGCCCTTAATTACTGCATGTTGCTGCCGGGACCAGAAGCCCAGCAACTGGCCACGTACCTGGGCTGGCTGATGCACCGCGGTTGGGGCGGGATCATCGCCGGGGCACTGTTCGTGCTGCCTTCGTTGTTCATTCTCATCGCGTTGTCCTGGCTGTACGTCGCCTTTGGCGAAGTGCCGATAGTGGCGGGCATTTTCTACGGCATCAAGCCAGCGGTAACGGCAATCGTGGTGCATGCCGCCCACCGGATCGGCTCCCGCGCACTCAAGAACAATTGGCTGTGGGCGATCGCCGCGGCGTCGTTCGCCGCGATATTCGCCTTCAACGTGCCCTTCCCGCTGATCGTGCTGGGTGCCGCCGTCATCGGTTACCTGGGCGGTCGCTGGGTACCGGAAAAATTCAGCCTGGGCGGCCACGATGACAAGCACCAATCCTTCGGCCCGGCATTGATCGACGATGACACCCCGCCCCCGGACCACGTCCGGTTCAGCGCCTTCAGGCTCGCCCGGCTGGTGATCATCGGTGCCCTGTTGTGGGCGTTGCCAATGGGCCTGCTGACCGCGGTGTTCGGCTGGGAAGGCACGCTGACGCAAATGGCCTGGTTCTTCACCAAGGCTGCATTGCTGACGTTTGGCGGCGCCTATGCGGTTTTGCCCTACGTGTACCAGGGCGCCGTCGGACACTTCGGCTGGCTGACGCCGACACAAATGATCGATGGCCTGGCCCTGGGCGAAACCACGCCCGGGCCGCTGATCATGGTCGTGGCCTTCGTTGGTTTCGTCGGAGGCTACGTGATGCAGGTGTTTGGTCCCGAACAGGCGTTTCTCGCCGGGGCCGTCGCGGCCACGCTGGTGACCTGGTTCACGTTCCTGCCCTCGTTTCTGTTCATCCTGGCCGGCGGCCCGTTGGTGGAATCGACGCACAACGCGCTGAAATTCACCGCGCCGCTGACTGCGATCACCGCGGCGGTGGTCGGGGTGATCCTCAACCTGGCGTGCTTCTTCGGTTACCACGTACTCTGGCCCAACGGTTTTGCAGGTGCCCTGGACTGGCCGTCGGCAATCATCGCAATCGCAGCGGCCATTGCGCTGTTTCGCTACAAGCTGGGGGTGATCCAGGTGTTGCTGGCGTGCGGGCTGGCTGGGCTGGCGGTGCACTTGCTGCGCTAGACGAGGCGTTTGCTCAGGTACGTCGCCGAAGCCGGGCACAAGGTTTTGAATTGAGCCGTCGCACCGATCGAAGCAGGCGCCAGCGAGCGGTCCCGCGCCTGATAGCCCTGGCCGGTAAAAAACGCCGCGGCGCTGTCAGTCAGCAGATGGAGCTGCTCTACACCCTCACGTTTCGCAAACGCCTCGATAGCGGCCAACACCGCCGCGCCAGTGCCCTTCCCCCGCTGCCCCTCAAGGACAACCAGCGAACGTAGCAACCGGTCGCGCCCCTCCCCCTCAAGGCCACCAAATGCCACGTCAACGCCTTGGTGGCTGAAGCTGAAGAACTGTCGACCGGGAGACGTCAGGTCGTCCACGGGAAGGCCGGCCAGGGTGAGCGCATCGCGCAACGGTCCCAGATCGTTATTGCTCAGTGTTGTCATGCGCATGGTTGGTGCTCGGTCCTGTGTCCTGCCCTGATCATCGGGGCATTCCCGAATTTGGTTACAACTCACGGGGTGAATCGGAAGGTGAAGTTCAATAGGATTGCTCAAAAGTAAGCCACTGGCGTACATTAGCAATGATTTTTATTGAAACTCCAATTTTTACCCGGCGAGTCAAAGAACTGATGGATGACGATGATTTCGCTGTCCTACAGAAACTATTGGTCTGCAACCCCTCCGCTGGTGATGTTATGGAAGCCACCGGGGGGATCCGAAAGATCCGCATCGCAGCCAAAGGCCATGGCAAACGGGGTGGGGCCAGGGTGATCTACTACCACTTTGTCCATGCTTCGCGGATCGCGCTGTTGATGATATACCCGAAAAATGAACAGCAAGATTTGACTGTCGATCAACGCAAAGCATTAAAAATGATTGTCGAGCACTGGAGATAACCATGAGCAAATTTTTCGATGAGCTGATGGAAAGCGTACAACAGATGGATGAAATCGTTCGAGGCGAGCGCCAGCCGTCCCGGGAGTTCATCGTCGATGCGCTGCAGGTGAAAGAAATACGCAAGGCTACCGGCCTGACCCAAGCCAAATTTGCAGCACTGATCGACGTCCAATTGGGCACGCTTCGCAATTGGGAGCAAGGACGACGCGAGCCAACCGGCCCCGCTAAAGCGCTGTTGCGGGCGATTCATAATGATCCGAAACACGTGATCAGCGCTTTGGCAGTTTAAGCGTTACCGAAATGAACAGAACCTCTCAGGCACCGCTTCCATGTTGTGAAGGCGCTTGCTTCCCCACTCCATGACCCAGCGCAAATGAACACCCCAGCCCATCAGCTAAGCTCAACCTATCATCACGACAGGGAATCGACATGAGCAAGGCAGACGAGCTAGCGGCCAAACTGAGGAAAACCCAGCAAACCCGCGCGGATACCGACAACTGCGCCGACCTGGCGATCGAGCACTGGCCCGCCCAGGTCTACGAACTGTATCGCCAGATCGAAATCTGGTTGGCGCCCGTGTGTGAGGCTGGCCTGGACATTCGACGCAACCCCACCCATGTATTTGAAAGTCATTCCAGCGGTTCGACGTACAGCTACGCCATCGATCAACTGGTGATCGAAGGCAATCATCAGCGCATTTCATTCGACCCGATTGCGCGTTTCTCGTCCAAGGGCGAAGGCTGCATTGAAGTCCATATGAAGGAGCAGGAACACTGCATCGTGCGCACACTCGGCGAACATGGTGAATCGCTCTGGCATATCCAGGCACTGCGCCTGTCCGCACAACCGCATCCTGAACCCGTCATGCTGGACGAGGACACCTTGCTCGCGCTGGTCGAGCAAGGCCTGGGGCTTTAACGCAAATGGGCGACCCTTGAGGTCGCCCATTTCTTTGGAGAACCCACTAGAACTGCGACGCTGATTCGACGGTTGGATCGCTCCCTGGCACCGGTAGCGTCAGTTCCTCCACCGGTCTTCCCACGAGTTTATGCAAGGCATTGTCGATTTCGTCAGCCGCGCCTTGCGCGTATCGGGTATCCGCCCAGCTCCAGTACGGATCGAACATCAGCCCGCCCACGGCGTGTGCACACAGTTCATCGCTGTTGATCCCTATCTTCCCGGCAGCGGCGATCACGGCCATAAGGGCTTGCTCTAACTGGGAAATTCGCTCGGTAGTCACAATCAACCAACGTCATGGATAACAAACCCAGAGCATAACAAGCCATCAATGTGCCACCAACTCAAGGCGCCCAACGGTCGTCCTTCCAATCTTCTTTGGCTTACACGGCTCGCCTCAACCCGCCGAGCCATAGAGTGCTGCATCCGTAGCCGATGAAGATTCCCGAAGCGCTGACCGAGCGGCCAGCACCGTAAGAACAGCAGCAACGCCCAACAACGCCGCACTGGTTTCGAAGGTCGCGCGATAGCCACTCAGGTCGAACAGAAGGCCGCCCACTGTCGCGCCCGCGGCGATGGCGAGCTGGACGATCGCCACCATCAGGCCGCCGCCGGCTTCGGCATCTTCCGGCAGCGTCCGCGAAAGCCAGGTCCACCAACCTACGGGCGCCGCCGTGGCCACCAGGCCCCAAAGGCCGAGCAGGACGGTCGTGATCGTGATCGAGCCACCGAACCCCACCAGGGCAATGGCAATCGCGGCCATCAACAGCGGGATGACGATGAGCGTCCGATAGAGGTTGTTTTTCAGGCAGGCCCCGATCAGAAAGGTGCCCAGCAATCCCGCCACACCGATCACCAACAGCATGAAGGACAGCATGGAAACGCTCACCTGCGTCACCGTTTCAAGGAACGGTCGCAGGTAGGTGAACAACATGAACTGGCCCATGAAAAATGTGCTGACCGCCAGCATGCCGAGTGCGACCGGCGCCCGGGTCATCAACTTGAAGACATTGGTACTGCCTTGCTTCGCCTGCGAAGGCATGGAGGGCAGGCGTAACAGCAGCCAGACCAGGGCGATGGCGGCGACGGGCACGATGCAGAAAAACGCGCCACGCCAACCGATGATCGCCCCCAGGAAACTGCCCAGCGGCGCAGCGATCACCGTCGCCAAGGCATTGCCGCCATTGACGATGGCCAGTGCCTGCGGAACCTGATCGTCCGGCACAAGCCGCATGGCCGTGGCCGCCGACAGCGACCAGAAGCCGCCAATCGCCACGCCGATCAACGCGCGACCGAGCATGAATACCGCATAGTTTGGTGCAAACGCCGCCACGGTGCCTGAAACGATCATCAGCAATGTCAGCCCCAAAAGGAGCCATTTGCGGTCGACCCGGGCGGCGATCGATGCGATGAACAGGCTGGTGATCAGGGCAAAGGCGCCAGAGACGGCAATGCCTTGACCGGCCTGCCCTTCGCTGACGTGAAGATCCGCCGCTACCGGCGTCAGCAAGCTGACTGGCATGAACTCCGAGGCAACGAGCACGAATGCGGCGAGGGCCATGGCAAGTACCGCGCCCCAGGCGGGCTGGACTTGTGGCGATGAGTTATCTGTCATTGGAGGACAATCCTGTGTTTCTTTGATGGATCTGTGGGCAGATTGACGGCGGCATATTCAACACCACTGTCTCAGGCAGACCGCTATCGCGAGCAAGCTCGCTCCCACAGTTTTGAATGGGGGTGTTCACATATTTCGTGCCCGCCACACCTCCCCGTGTGGGAGCGAGCTTGCTCGCGATGACAGCGGCACATCCAACATCACCGCCTCAGGCAGACCGCTTTCGCGAGCAGGCTCGCTCCCACAGTTTTGAATGGGGGGTGTTCATGCGTTTCGTGCCCGCCACATATTCCCTTGTGGGAGCGAGCTTGCTCGCGATGACGGTGGCACATCCAACATCTCTGTCGCAGGCGGACCGCTATCGCGAGCGGTCGGTTAGCGCCTGTCTTCAGCCGACCAAGGTCGCGTTATCGATCACGAAGCGATACTTCACATCGCCCTTGAGCATGCGCTCGTAGGACGCGTTGATCTGCTCGGCCCGGACCAGTTCGATGTCGGCGACGATGCCGTGCTCTGCGCAGAAATCGAGCATCTCCTGGGTCTCGGGGATGCCGCCGATCATCGACCCGGCGAGGGTGCGCCGCTTCATGATCAGGTTGAAGACATTCGGCGAAGGATGGGGGGTTGCCGGGGCGCCCACCAGGGCCATCGTGCCGTCGCGCTTGAGCAGCACCAGCAACGCGTCCAGGTCGTGAGGGGCCGCCACGGTGTTCAAGATGAAATCGAAACTCTTGGTGTGCGCAACCATTTCTTCAGCATTGCGCGACACGACGACCTCGTCGGCCCCCAACTGCCTGGCATCCTCACGCTTGGACTCGGAGGTGGTGAACGCCACGACGTGAGCCCCCATCGCATGGGCAAGCTTGATGCCCATGTGGCCCAGGCCACCGATGCCGACCACGCCGACTTTCTTGCCCGGCCCGACGTTCCAGTGGCGCAGCGGCGAATAGGTGGTGATGCCTGCGCAGAGCAGCGGCGCGACGGCGGCCAGTTGGGCTTCGGGGTGACGAATGCGCAACACATAGCGCTCATGCACCACGATGTTTTGCGAATAGCCACCCAGCGTCCAACCGGGCTCATCCGGGGTGGGAAAGTTGTAGGTCCCGATCATCCCGTCACAATAATTTTCCAGACCGCTGTCGCAGTCGTCGCAATGCTTGCAGCTGTCGACGATGCAGCCGACGCCCACCAGGTCGCCGGTCTTGAAGCCGGACACATGGGCGCCGACCGCCGCGACCCGACCGACGATTTCGTGGCCCGGCACGCAAGGGAACTGGGTACCCGCCCACTCGGCACGCACCTGGTGCAGGTCCGAATGGCAGATACCACAAAAAGCGATGTCGATCTGGACGTCATGCGCGCCCGGCGTGCGACGAGTGATCTGCAGGGGTTCAAGGGGCTTGTCGCCCGCGTGGGCGCCGTAGGCTTGTACACGCATCAGAAGACTCCTTGCTGGATTGAATGAGGTTCTATCTTCAGGGCTCATCCCGGCCGGCAGGTAGTGCATTACGGTTAAATTCTTGCCTGATTCTATGAGCTTCTCCATTTCGCATAGGCAGCGCTTCGTTTGCCGAGTTAATGTTCTGCCTATAGCGCTTGAGCTGAGATGACACCCGGACCCGACATGGCCATCCAACGCAGATCCGTACAAGAGACTCTGGCCGCCATCATCGGCGGCCGGACCTCACACCCGGGCGACTTTGAAACGCCCATCGCCGGCCTCGCCTTCTTTCGGCGTGAAGCCCCAGCGCCGCCGGTGATTTGCATGATCGAACCGAGCATCGTGCTGGTGGCCCAAGGCGAGAAGCAGGTCTGGATCGGCGGCGAAGCCTATGGCTACGACACCGGGCGGTTCCTCATGACCTCCCTGGACATCCCCGCCAATTCCGAGGTGATGCAGGCCAGCCCGGAACAGCCCTGCCTGGGCCTGGTCCTGAGGCTCGACTTGCGCATGGTGGCCGATCTGATCGCCCAAGGCAGCCTGTCGCCGCCGCGTGATCGAGCGGTCGGGATCGGCGCGGGAATCGGCACCGCGACACCCGACCTGCTGGCGCCGTTCGCACGTCTGCTGGGGTTGTTGGATGAACCCGAAGCGATCCCCATATTGGCGCCGTTGATCCAGCGCGAGATCCACTACCGGTTGCTGCTCAGCGACCAGGCCGCCCGGCTGCGGCAGATCGTTTCGGTCGATAGCCAGGGCTACCGGATCGCCAAGGCCATCGACTGGTTGAAATTGAACTACACCGAACCCGTGCGCGTAGACGACCTCGCCGCGCGGGTGCAAATGAGCGCGCCGACGTTTCACCACCACTTCCGCCAGCTCACGGCGATGAGCCCGCTGCAATACCAGAAGTGGCTGCGGTTGAACGAAGCAAAACGCTTGATGCTCAACGAACACGTAGACGTGGCGAGTGCGGCCTTCAAGGTGGGCTATGAAAGCCCTTCCCAGTTCAGCCGCGAATACGCCCGCTTGTTTGGCGTGCCGCCCAAGCGCGACATTGCGGCGCTGCGCGGGTCGGCCAAGGCTGGTTGATTCATCAGTGGGAGCAAAGCTTGCTCCCACTGAGCGGTGCCTTTTGCGCCAACGCAACGCACCTCTGCGCCAGGATCATCGTCGGATCAACAAGCGCCACCCTGTGCCCATTGATCTCGAACGCCTCGCAATGCGCCAGCACCAGCGGCAACTCCGTGCACCCCAGGATCAACACCCCCGCCCCCAGCTCGCACAGATGCTCGGCCGCCAGCAACAGTTGCTCCTTGCAGAGCCCCTGTGTGAAGCCGGCCTTGATACCCCGCGGTCCGTAGATGGCGTCCATGACCATCGCCTGGTAATCGACACCTGGCGTGAGGACCTGGAGCCCGGCCTGGCGCGCCGCCTGGTGATAGACCTGGCTCTGCACCGTACCGGAAGTCGCCAGCAGGCCAATCGCCTTGCCCGAACCATAGGTGCGCGCGATCCACTCCACCGTCTCACTCAACATATTCACGATGGGCACCCTCAGGTGCGCCTGGATCCGCTCGACGAAGGCATGGGCAGTGTTGCAGGGAATCGCAATGGCATTGGCGCCAGCACTTTCGAGACGTTTGCAGGCGGCATACATCGCCATCGTCGGGTCGGTTTCATCGCGCAGCAGGTTGGCCGTCCGATCCGGTATCTGCGGGTTTTGCTCGACCACCATCTTGATGTGGTCCTGGTCCTTCCCCGCCGGGGTATTGGCCACCACCTTGGCCATGAAGTCCACCGTGGCGGCTGGCCCAACGCCGCCCACGATGCCCAGCTTGAAAGGTGGGCGCCTGGGCTGCTGGTCCAGCGTTGCGAAGTCGGCGTAGATCTCATTGACGTCCAGCACGGTGATCCCGCGACGCTGCAAATCGGCACAGACCAGGGACAGCTCGGTCATGCCGGGCAGGATCACCGTCGCACCCTGGGCCTGCAATGAGAGACACGCCCGATAGACCGCTTCAAGCGGCACGCCTTCGAGGTGACCGTCCTTGATGCCGTTGAGACCGTACATCGCCTCCATCAACCCCGCTTGAGCGTCTGCGTCGGGGTAAACAATCTGGAAGTCTTTGCCGAAATGTCGCTCGAACAATCCGCAATGGCGCACGAAGTCGGAGGCGATCACCCCCAAAGTCGTCTTGGGCGGCACCGTGTGGCTGACGTGCCGGGTCAAGGCGGCCATCATGTCCAGCACGGGAATGCCCAACTCCTCCTCGATTTCAGCGCGAAAGGTATGGCTGGCGAAGCACGGGAGCATCACCGCATCGAAGCCACTGTCCTCGAACGACTTGCACACCTGGAACACATAGAACTTGCGCGACGTCATGCTCGCGCCCTGGTCCAGCGGCAGCAGCACGTCCTTGAACGGGTGCTGCTCGAACAGGAAATGGTAGCGCCCCTGATCCTCGAGCACTGCCCGGGACTTGACCAATTTGTAGAACAGATCGCCCCCGGCCAGTGACCCAAGCCCGCCGACGATGCCCAACTTGCGCACCACAGAAGCCTTGTGACTCGACTTCGCTTTAGCCTTCATGAACGTCTCCTCAAGCCACCGGCACCGGCTCGGATCGCGACCGAACCGGGGCATGTACGCCCTCGTCCTCGTCGACCTCTTCGTGTGGTTCGGACTTGGCGACAACCGCCGTCGCGATGCTGTTACCCACCACGTTGGTGGCCGTGCGGGCCATATCGAGGAACTGGTCGATACCGATGATCAACAACAGCCCCGCCTCGGGAAGATTGAACATCGGCAACGTGGCCGCGACCACGACCACCGAAGCCCGCGCGACACCGGCCATGCCCTTGCTGGTGATCATGAGTGTCAGAAGAATCAGGATCTGCTGCGTGAAACTCAAATCAATGTTGTAGGCCTGGGCAATGAACAGGATGGCGAACGCCTGGTACATCATGGAACCGTCGAGGTTGAACGAATAACCCAGGGGCAACACGAAGCTGGACACGCGCTTTGGCGCGCCAAACTTCTCCAGCGCCTCGATGGTTTTCGGGTAGGCGGACTCACTGCTGGCGGTGGAAAAGGCCAGGAGAATCGGTTCGCGAATAAGCTTGCCGAGGTGGAAAACCGAGCGACCAAGGAACAGGTAACCGGCACCGAACAGCAACGCCCAGAGAATCATGATCCCCAGGTAGAACTCAGCAATCAGCTTGCCGTAATCCACCAGCAAGCCAAGCCCCTGGGTGGTAATGGCCGAGGCGATCGCGGCAAACACCCCAATCGGCGCGAACGCCATCACGTAGTCGGTGATCTTGAACATCACCTTCGCCAGCTCTTCGATGGAATCGGTGATCCGGGTGTAGCCCGCCCGTTTCACACCGGCCAGTGCAAAGCCGAAGAACAGCGAAAACACCACGATCTGCAGGATCTCGTTGTTGGCCATCGCTTCGGCAATGCTGCGCGGAAACACATGGCCGATGAACGCCTTGAGACTGAAGTCGCCGGTATTGACCGGCACGGCCGCCGTTGCGTGCTGGGCCACGTCCATGTTCAACCCGGCACCGGGTTGAAACAGGTTGACCAGGCCCATCCCGATCAGCAGCGACACAAGCGAAGCGGTGACGAACCAGGCCATCGCCCGAGCCCCGATCCTGCCAACGGAACGGGAATTGCCCATGCTGGCGATACCACCCACCAATGTCGCGAAGACCAGCGGCGCGATGATCATCTTGATCATGCGCAGGAAAATGTCAGTGACCATCGAGAAGTAAGTGGCGATCTCTTTGGCACTTTGCTCGCTCCCTGCGAAATGGTGACACGCCCAACCAACAAGTACGCCCAGGGCAATGCCCATTGCAATTCGACGTGGGAGCTTATTCTTCTTCACGGTGCTGTCCTCAAGTAGTTCTTGGAGTTTTTTACTTGGCAGGGATCGATTCTAAGGAGCGTATTCGGGAGGATGATGAGTAATCCAGCTAGCCCCATGCGCTTTTGGAATAGTTAGCAAAAGGCCGCGCTATGCCGGGGAGTTGCACAGTAAAATCGAGCCCTCACAACGGGGATTCCGATATGCAACTCAAGTGGCTGGATGATCTTCTGGCGATTGGTGAATGGAAAAACTTCTCCCGTGCGGCCGAGGTTCGTTGCGTGACGCAATCGGCCTTGTCACGGCGTATCCGCTCACTTGAGGAATGGGTGGGCGTCAAGCTGGTGGACCGGGGCACCTACCCTGTCCAACTCACACCCGCGGGAGTCACCTTCTGCGATGAAAGCCGAGAGGCCCTCGCCGGATTACTGAGGTTGCGCTCGACGCTGCGCGACGTGGAACGAATGCCCGGACGCTCGATCCAGATCACCGCCGGCCACAGCCTGTCCATGACCTTCCTGCCCAAGTGGCTCTCGCAGTTCCAGCAACACAACGAACAGTTCAACGCCCGGGTGGTGGCCGCCAACATTCATGACGCCGTCATTGCATTGGAAGAAGGCAGTTGCGACTTGATGATGGTCTACCACCATCCGCTTGCGCCCATCCTGCTGGACCCCGAGCGTTTTGGCAGCCTGGTGCTCGGCCACGATGCGTTCATCCCCCTGTGCGCGCCCAACCGCAAGGGCGAACCGCTGTTCCGCCTGCCCGGCCGCGCCGGTAAACCAGTGCCCTACCTGGCCTACACGGCAACGACGTTCCTCGGACGCGTGGCGGATATCGTCATCAACAACGGCCCTGAACCGATCGCGCTGGAACGCTGCTATGAAGCGGACATGGCGATGCTGCTGATGCGCATGGCCATCGAGGGCTACGGCGTGGCCTGGTTGCCGCAGAGTGCGGTGGCCGACGAGTTGGAGCGCGGGCTGTTGGTGCGGGCCGGTGGCGAGCAATGGAGCACGCGCCTGGAGATTCGCTCGTACTGTGCGATTGCCAATCGCAACCCGACGATGCGTAAGCTGTGGAAGACCTTGGAAGGCGCTTCGTTGCAGCGGCCGGGCAGCGCACCCTCTGTGTCAGAAGGTGCGAACTGATCGGTGGAGGCTACGCGTTCAAGCCGATCCAGCCATGGATGCCCACGTAGAGACCGACGCCGATGATCAACACGCTGGACAAGTAAGGTGCCCGGCGAGCAACGGTGCCCAGCCAAGGCCAGCGATTGGACGCCTGCCGTGCGCCAATGGCCGCCGCAGCCCCCACGGTCACCAGGGTAATCGCCAAGCCGATGCTGAAGCACAGGACGAGCAGGCCGCCCAGCGCGACTTCTTTGACCTGGAGACACAACAGCAGGACGGTAATGGCCGCGGGGCAAGGAATCAGCCCGCCCGTCAGGCCGAACACGATGATCTGGCCGGTGGTGACCTCCCGGTTGGTGAAGCGCTTGCGGATATCATTGGCATGCGCCTGTTCGTGGGCGTCCTGGTAACCCTCCAGCGACAGCGCCAGGCCTTTGGGTTCGGGATGCCCGTGGTCATGTTCGTGGTGGTGGTGATGATGATCGTGATCGTGATCGTGATCGTGATCGTGATCGTGATCGTGATCGTGATCGTGATGATGGTGGTCGTGACTTTGCGCGAACCTGAACATCTGCTCGCCGCGCCAGGTACGCCACAGCATCCACAGCGCGATGGCAATGATCAGCGCAGCGGATGCCAGTTGGAAATAAGGCTCGGTGGTTTCGGCGTCCAACTCCTGGCCCAAGTACATGCCGCCGATCGCGACCAGCCACACCACCGCAGTGTGGGATAGCGTAGCCGCCAAGCCCAGCAACACCGCCTGCTTGACCGAGCCCCGAATCGCCACGATAAACGCCGCCATCATGGTTTTCGAATGACCAGGCTCCAGGCCATGCAAGGCGCCCAGCAAGATAGCGCTGGGGAAATACAGCCAGGCGTGAGTGCCACCCTGTTGTAGCAATTCAGCAAAATTGGGCATGTCGGGCCTAGAGATACTTGGTGATTTGTTTGAAGGCTTCCAGCGGCGCGCGCTCGCCTTTATGCAACGACGAAACGGTGTCCTCCAGGCAGTGATCGATGTGATCCTGGATCAACGTCCGCTTGGCCTGGCACACCGCTTTCTCCACCGCATGCAACTGCTGGGCAATATCCACGCACTCACGACCCTCTTCGATCATCGTGATAATGCTGCGCAAATGACCGTCTGCCCGCTTGAGACGCTTGACGATCGCCGCATGGCTTTGGTGGGGATGTTCGTGGTCGTGCGCACTCATGACTTGAGCCCTGTGTTTCGGTGAATTTACCCCGTCATCCTATCCCCCCAGGGAGGATACAAGCAAACCCATCGAAACGCCGACTAACCTGTGGGAGCGGGCTTGCTCGCGATGACGGCAGCACATCCAACATCCCCACCAACTGCCCCACCGCTATCGCTAGCAAGCTCGCTCCAACAATGGATTTACGGTGAACGCACTATCTGTGAACACCCCGGAAAAAACTGTGGGAGCGAGCTTGCTCGCGATGACGGCATCACATCCAACATCCTCACCAACTGACCCACCGCTATCGCGAGCAAGCCCGCTCCCACACAGGAATTTGTGGTGAACGCACTATCTGTGAACACCCCGGAAAAACTGTGGGAGCGAGCTTGCTCGCGAAGGCGCCAGCACAACCAGCATCCTGCAAACTGACACACCGCTTTCGCGAGCAAGCCCGCTTGTGTCTTGCGCTGCGATTAGACTGAAGGTGAGAGCGGTGGGCGGCAAGCTGAACGCCCGAAGTGCTTAAAGCACGTGTGGGAGCCCATGCTGCCACTCACCTCTCCACTCTGGTCATTGAGCCCGAACAGTTGAACGAGCCCACCTCGAACAGTTACAAGCGTGGGCCAAGCCAGAGCGCTCTCACCTTGAGTGTAAGAGGGTTTGGCTATGTTTTCCTATCCAGCAGGTATTGATGTTTCCAAAGACAGTCTTCAGGTTCAGGTTGATCTGTTAGATGTCGGGGTGAGTTGCCCTAACGCCGAGGGTGATTTTCCTGGATTAATTGGTTGGCTACTGCTCCATCAGGTCGGTCGCGTGTTGCTGGAAGCCACAGGCGGTTACGAACGAAACGTCATGAAAGCGCTTCAGGCTGCAGGCTTTGAGGTCATTCGGATCAACCCTTGCCGTGCCAAGAACTTTGCCAAAGCAATGGGACAACAAGCTAAAACCGACCCGATAGATGCGCGCCTCCTGGCACAATTTGCAGCGGTTATCAAATCTGCTAACAGCCGGGTCACAAGTGCCGAACAGGACGACTTACGCGCACTGGTCCAGCAACGGGAAAACTTTGTTCAGCAAAGAGATGACGACAAGCGCAGACTTAAAACGGCCTCGTCTGAGGCAGTCAAACCCGCGTTGCAGAGTCATATCGACTATCTATGTGAAGCCGTTAAGCTGATAGAAAAATTGATCCGTCAAAGCGCTGAAAGCCTGGACCGTGAAAAAGTTACTCGTCTGCGCTCGGTCAAGGGGATCGGTCTCGTTACGGCGGCTAGTGTAATGGCCTATCTTCCAGAGCTCGGCGAGGTTGGCCGGCGTCAGATCGCTGCATTAGCAGGTATCGCCCCCTACAACGACGATAGCGGTACGCACAAAGGCAAACGCTACATCAGTGGCGGTAGGTTCGCCGCCAGACGCGCTCTGTATATGGCCTGCTGGTCTGTGATCAGGTTTCAGCCTGACTTCAATGCGCGGTATAAGGCGCTGCGCGAGAGAGGTAAATGCGCCAAGGTTGCGCTCATCGCATGTATGCGAGTCTTGTTGGTACGTCTAAACGCAATGATCCGGGATGGTTCTGAGTGGAAGGGCCGCATCGCCTGAATTGTGATTATGGGAATCCCCTTCAGACTTGCATAGCCCAGAGCTGTGGGAGCCTCGCTGTCCCTGGAAAAGATGGCTAAATAAATCATCCAAGACAGTTGCTCCCACACAAAGATTTGTGGTGAACGCACTATCTGTGAACAACCCGGAAAAACTGTGGGAGCGAGCTTGCTCGCGATGACGGCATCACATCCAACGCCTCCATCAACTGCCCCATCGCTATCGCGAGCAGGCTCGCTCCCACAGGATTGCAGACTGCAAAGGGTGATGAGCAAGACAGTGCAGGCGACCTCGTGAAGTCGCCCACTTCCCTTACGACGCCAAAACCTGCGCCTGCAATCGCCGCCCAATCACATCCAGCAAATCACACCCATCGCGCAGTGGGATCGCTAGCACTTGGGCAAAATCATGGAGTATCACGGCGTCCGTACTGATGTCGGAACGCATGGCGAGGTTTTCCAACAACTGGGTGACAGCGGCGATGCGGTAAGCGGCGGTGTCGTGCAGCACGTCCAGCGGAGCTTCTGTGTCGATCAAGAGCGCATGGAAATTGTTTTCGATACCGGTGATGGGCATGTAACGGGACATGAGGGGTTACTCCTGCAGGGATGGGAGGTCAGTGGCGGATTGGGATGCCGCTGGCAAAGGAAGCGAATCCCGGATCGAGATTCGGATATTTGGCAGGAGATATTCTTGGGTGACGCTAGACGAAAGCCACCTTGGATAGATTGTGGTTTTCGGAGGGTTGGGGGTGAGCTTTTTCATTGGCTTGTACCTAGGTTATGTAAAGGAACTGCCTTCACCACTTCCACCTGGTGGGTGGCAGCTGTACGCGGGTGTGGAAGACCGAGAACCTAGGACCCGGCGCACCCGAAGGCGCCCCGCGTACAGCCGCCGTAATTTAACAGCAGACCTAGGAAAAGCGTCTGCTTTTTAATTTAGCGGTGCAACGCGCTAGGTTTTCGTGAGGGCTTCCACACCCTCTCGCTGAATTTGCAGCGAGGAGAGAACTTAGCGCACGGGGTGATTGGGTGGATAGTCAGCGGGGAGCGACGCGTCTTGAGGGAAATTTCCGATGAGAGTGTCCGGCGATGGATTGGGCAGCGCAGCTATGGGCGACAAGGACAAATCTCGAAACGAATGAGCGACCAACGCCTTGGTATCATCAAAGATTCTATCGTACGGTGAAGCGCAGCCATGGGCGCACGAATAGCCTCAAAAATAAACTGCGCAGTACCCAGGGATAACTTATGAAAGAAGAATATGACTTCAGCACGGCCAAGCGGGGTCCCGTTACGAACAGCGAAGGAAAAACCCGCATAACCATCATGCTTGATGATGAAGTGATCAAGGCCGCTTACGAGTACGCCGAAAGTCTCGGCACTGGATATCAAACCGTCATCAACCATCTACTGCGCCAGGGCCTGCTATCAAAGACTGCTCACAGTCTGGAATAGTCAGCCCGAAAGCGGCCTCGCACGGTCAAACCTGATTCGTCCAGGCGCGACGTAGGCCATGCCAATCGGATGGGCTATAATCCGCCCACCAGCGCGATTTGAGGTCCAGCCCATGGGCAATGTCAGCCTTGAAACCAAAAAAGCCTATGCCGCCAGGACGCGTAGATCCAACTACGCGGCCAGCCTCCGTCTGGAAGGTTTCAAAACGACCTTCGCCGACGGCGAACGCAAAATGCCAACGCGTGAAGAGGTCTTGAAGGCCTTTACCCAGACCAGAACCTGATGGCTGACAAATATGGAGTCGGCGAGGACGCTTATTGCTATCCCGGCTCCACTGTCCTTCGCAACAAACTCGATATTCGAGACGAACCGACCCTAAGCGAAGCCGAACAACAGCTCTCGGCCATCGCAGCCGACAACGTCGAGTTCAGCCCTCCCTCCTACAGCCTGGCCTACCTCCAAAACATTCATCGAGTCCTCTTTTCAGACCTGTTCGAATGGGCTGGAGAGCTGCGCACCGTTGGCATGTCCAAACAAACCACCCGCTTCTGCCAACCTGAGTACATGGAGAAGGAAGCCAATAAGATCATCGCCAAGATGGCCGCGGCAAACTGGTTCGAGGGCATGGAGCGGGCTGAGCTGATCGTCGCTGTGGCAGAGGCCTATTCCGACATCAACGTCGTACACCCCTTCCGCGAAGGCAACGGTCGTGCGCAACGCATCCTGTTTGAACACCTGATCATGAATGCCGGATTTGAAATCAGTTGGTGGGGGATAGAGAAGGACGAGTGGATCTACGCCAATATCGCGGCTTATAACGGCGTCATGGAGCCTATGGAGCAGGTTTTTGAGAAATGCATTGGGCAGGCGATTCAAGCTTGACCGTACGACGTTATTCCCCCCCGCCCAGCGTCTTACTGTTTATTTCGCCAAGTGATACAGTCACCGCCAATCAACATCTGCTGAAGCACTGAAAATGTACAGGACGAGATCTTTCCCACCCAACAAAAAAGGTCGCGACTTTGTGGTGGGCGACATTCACGGGCATTTCAAACTTCTAACAGCAGCCTTGAACAAACTAGACTTCAACACTGAGCTGGATCGCATCTTTTCCGTGGGAGACCTCATCGACCGAGGTCCCGACTCCATAGACATATTGAATTGGCTTGAGAAGCCGTGGTTCCATGCCGTGCGCGGCAATCATGAACAGATGCTTATTGACTGCATCTCCGGCCATGGGGACATACCCCGACATATCCGAAACGGTGGTGCCTGGCTCTACGAGTTACAACCCGACATTCAGCAAGAACTATCAAAAGCCCTGCAAGCACTTCCACTGATCATTGAGATCAATTTATCAAGTGATCAAACAATTGGAATAGTCCATGCCGAAGCTCCTGTCATCCGAAGTAACGATGGCTGGCAGGAAGCCAAAGACGCTATCACTGGAAGTTCTGGGGAGCCACATCAGCGGCACGCCTTGAGAACAGCGCTGTATGCAAGAGAGAAAATCGAGCAACAAGACCACACTTCCATCAAAGGAATAGACCGGCTCTATGTTGGGCACTCAACAGTACCCGGCGTTACACGCCTGGGCAACGTCATTTATATCGACACAGGCTGCTCATTTTCCGATGGTGCGTTAAGCCTAGTTGATATCCAAACCGAAACAATCATTAGTATAAATATGAACCAGTGAGACAAGGCATCGCCTCTACTCAGTTTTTCTTCGAGGTAAAATCGCTATCAGATGATAGGGGCCGAGGCTACCAGGGCGCGTAGCAGGCGATTGCGTTTGAGAAATCAAAGACTCTGCAGCCCTAGTAAGAATATTCTGACAAGTGGCTGAGCAGGCCCGGGCTGATGCAGGTCGCGGTCGTGAGCCGCTTACCTGTGCTTCGTCGACGGATCGCCCGCTGGACTATGCTGACGCTAACGCTTCGTGATCATCACCGCTGACAGCCAGGCATGAAGTCAGTCATCCGTTCGTAGTTCTCGAACGGGAAGTCCACGCCATATCCAGCGGTCTGCCAGTACGGCGGGCCCATGTAGTGAAACGTATGAGCGCAGTGGTAGCACTCAGCACAATCAAACCCGAAAAAGGGGAAGGATCTATTGTACCGCTACCGAAACAAATCCAATCAGCAGACAACAAAAAGCCGCCTCATCGACGGCTAATTTTTTACGAATAATATTTAGCGACTAAGCCTTCAGTTCTTCCGGTGTATGCGTCTTGAGCCAATCGGCCAAGGCGGCGTTCATCCGTGTTTGCCAGCCCGGGCCAGAAGCTCTGAATCTCTCTAGCACGTCAGCATCGAAACGAACATTGACGTGCTCTTTAGTGGCTACCGACTTGGGTCGACCACGCTTTGGCTTGAGCATTTCCTTTGCCTGAGCTTTGCCAAACAACCCACCAAGCACCTCGCTGGCTGGTTTGGCCTTGGCAAAGTCTTCGGTCGACCATTCGGGGTTTGCCGTATCGACCCTCTCAGGACTGGGTTTCTTGGTCATAATTTTTGACCTCCCGTTTGTTGGCTTTACGAAAGCTGATGACGTGGACCGCGTCACCCCGTGGGGTAAACACTACGACATGCAGCCGATCCCCTATGTACCCCATCGCCCGATAACGACACTCGCCGTAGTCGAATCGATCATCTTCCAGGATCAATGCTGTAGACCATTCAAAGTCCCGCACGAGGGCAAACGGAAGTCCACGTTCTTCGACGTTGCGAGCGTCTTTGGCTGGGTCATAAGTAATCTGCATGCAATTATCGTAGCCACATTAAATCGTCAACACAAGGTGAGTTGAAACGCTGACCGAGCATGCGCTCTGCCTGGTTGTCATCAAAGATTGAGCTGCCAGGCTTGAGAGCCCGCCAAGTACCCGACAAGCATCCCTGATAAACTGCGTCCATTCGCCCCGATGAATCAGATTCCCAATGCCCCTACAAACTGCCCCGCTCTCCCACCGCTTCTCCGTCGCCCCGATGATGGACTGGACCGACGCCCACTGTCGCTTCTTCCTACGCATCCTCTCCAAGCACGCCCTGCTCTACACCGAAATGGTCACCACCGGCGCGCTACTCAACGGTGACCACGAACGCTTCCTGCGCCATCACCCATCCGAACACCCCCTGGCCCTGCAACTAGGCGGTAGCGTCCCAGCCGACCTGGCCGCCTGCGCCCGTATGGCCCAGGAGCACGGCTACGACGAGGTGAACCTCAACGTCGGCTGCCCCAGCGACCGGGTGCAGAACAACATGATCGGCGCCTGCCTGATGGGGCATCCGGGTTTGGTGGCTGACTGTGTGAAAGCCATGCGCGATGCGGTGTCGATTCCGGTGACGGTCAAGCATCGCATCGGGATCAATGGGCGGGACAGTTACGAGCAGTTGTGTGAGTTTGTCGGGACGGTGCGTGAGGCCGGTTGCACGAGTTTTACCGTGCATGCGCGGATTGCGATTCTGGAGGGATTGTCGCCGAAGGAGAATCGCGACATCCCGCCGCTGCGTTATGACGTGGCCGCGCGGTTGAAGGCGGATTTTCCGGAGTTGGAGATTGTGCTCAACGGCGGGATCAAGACGCTGGAGGCGTGCCACGAGCATTTGCAGACCTTCGACGGCGTGATGCTGGGGCGCGAGGCTTATCACAACCCGTATCTGCTGGCCGAAGTCGATCAACAGCTGTTCGGCAGCACAGCGCCGATCATCACCCGGGCCGAGGCGCTGGCGCAGTTGCGGCCTTACATTGCCGATCACTTGGCCGCCGGTGGCGCGATGCACCACATCACCCGTCACGTGCTCGGGCTGGGTACCGGCTTTCCGGGGGCACGGCGGTTTCGGCAGTTGTTGTCGGTGGATATTCACAAAACCAAGGATCCGCTGGCGTTGCTGGATCAGGCGGGGCAACTGCTGCAAGGGCGTTAACCGTCACTTGCTTTGAACCTGCGCGCTGTTTTGGCATCGTATCTACCGATACCGCCCCGGCCTTTCAAACAGCCGTTTTCAGGTTGTTGCCGCTGGGGCCCGTCGATACCCCTTCACGCCCTTGAGTGGCTGCCAGCCCTCGGGTAATGTCAACGGACCCATAGGACAGAGCACGCTCATGACTTCCAAGCTGGAACAACTCAAACAGTTCACCACCGTCGTGGCCGATACCGGCGACTTCGAGGCCATCGCCCGCGTCAAACCCGTGGACGCTACCACCAACCCTTCCCTGCTGCTCAAGGCCTCGGCCATTCAAGGTTATGCCGAGCAACTGAACGCCTGTGTGGCGGACTGCAAGGGCGATGTGGGCCTGGCCAGCGACCGTTTTGCCGTGGCGGTCGGGCAAGAAATTCTGAAAGTGATCCCAGGGCGTATTTCCACTGAAGTGGACGCGCGCCTGTCGTTCGACACCGAGGCCATGCTCAAGCGTGCCCATCGCCTGATCGATCTGTACGAAAAGGCCGGCATTGGCCGCGAGCGCGTGCTGATCAAGATCGCTTCCACCTGGGAAGGCATTCGCGCCGCCGAGCAACTGGAGCGTGAAGGCATCCAGTGCAACCTGACCTTGCTGTTCTCCTTCGCCCAGGCCGCCGCCTGCGCCGATGCCGGGGTGTTCCTGATTTCGCCGTTCGTGGGCCGTATCTACGACTGGTACAAGAAAGCCAATGGCAACGACTACACCGGCGCTGATGATCCGGGCGTGCAGTCGGTGACACGCATCTACAACTACTACAAGGCCAATGACTACAAGACCGTGGTCATGGGCGCGAGCTTCCGCAACCTCAACCAGATCGAGCAACTGGCCGGCTGCGACCGCCTGACCGTCAGCCCGGACCTGCTGGAAAAACTGGCCGCCGACGAAGGCAAGCTGGAGCGCAAGCTGGCGCCAGGGCAAGCCGGGGAGGCGCGCTTGATCCTCAATGAAGCGCAGTTCCGCTGGTTGTCCAACGAGGACGCCATGGCGACCGAGAAACTGGCCGAAGGCATTCGTCAGTTTGCCCGGGACCAGGAGAAGCTGGAGGCGTTGCTGCAAGCCAAGCTTTGAGCTGATTCACAAGGCATGCAAAAAGGGCGAACCTTGGTGGGTTCGCCCTTTTTTATGTGGCTTGGCCTGAGGGATGTGGCGGCTGACCAGCCTGCTCGCGAAAGCGTCAGTTCGATCTACACGGTCCCAAGGGTCAAGGCCCTTCCAGCGCATTCACCAGGTCATGGAAGGCTTCACGATTGGAATCGTTGAGCCCCATCAGGATCTTGTGGGCTTCGAGCACCTTGACCCGCACTTCCTCTTCGGACTGGTCCTGGTCAGGCAGGTCGTCCAGGCACTCCGGGCACGGCACAGGGTCGCCCACGATGTTGAACACCTGGTCGAAGCCCATCGATTGCAGCAGACGGGTGATGTCGTTGTGGGTGGTGACGACAGTCGGCAGCAGGCCGACCTTCTGCCGCGACAGGATCGACAGTTTGGCCAGCAGGCCCAATGTGGTGCTGTCGATGCTGCGGGTTTCGGTCAGGTCGATCACGATGGCGTTGAAATTCAACGAAGTGAAGATCCGCTCAATAGTCGCATCCAGCGCCGAACACAGGGTCAGGCGCACTTCACCGACAAACTTCAGGACAAAGGTGCCGTCCTGCTCGGCGAACTGGATTCTACCGGTACTCATCAAAGGTTCCTGCTCAACACTAACAGGGCGATATCATCCGGCATCTCCCCTAGCGTGGCTAATCCAAACACTTGACGCAAGCCTTCCAGGCTGCCGCCCGCTGCGCTCACCCGTTCAGGCAAGGCCGCTTCTTTCTCTTTGAGTGTAGGTTCTGTCAAAAGGTCCAAAATGCCATCAGACATCAGCGTCAGGCTGAATGTCGGCGGCAATTCCAGTACGTGGTCTTCGTAGGTGGCCTCGTTGAACAGGCCCACCGGCAAACCACGCCCTTCCAGGTAACGCACACTGTCTGGCGTATACAACACAGGCAAAGGCAGGTGACCGCCGATGCTATAGGTCAACAAACCCGTCTCCTCGTCGATGACTCCACCGACCATTGTGACGTGTTTGCCCAGCTTACAACTGATCAGGCCTCGGTTGATATGCCCAAGGACCTCCGAAGGCTTGAACTCAGGCAGCGTGCCATTGCGCTTGGACTCGAACAACAGGCGCGTGGTCATGAACTTCAGCAGCACCGTCACGAATGCCGAAGAAGCACCATGGCCGGAAACATCCGCCAGGTAGAACGCCACTCGCCGCTCGTCGACCCGGAAATAATCCACGAAATCGCCCGACAGGTACAACGACGGGATGATCTGGTGGGCAAAACGGAAATCGTCGACGGCCCAGGGGCTGACCGGCAGCATGTTCATCTGCACCTGGCGCCCGGCGTTCTGGTCTTCCTGCAACAGGTTCAGGCTGGCTTCCAGCTCGCGGTTGGCGGTTTCCAGCTTCTCGCGGTAACGCTGGTTTTCCACCAACAGGCGCGAACGGTCCAAGGCCCGGCGCACCGAGTGCTCGAGCACCGCCAGGTCTTCAAGGGGCTTGATCAGGTAATCCGCCGCGCCCAGGCGCAACGCCTCGACCGCGTCGTTCATCACGCCCGCGCCCGAAACCACGATCACCGGGGTCTGCGAGGAAAGCTCGGTGACCTGGCGAATGAGTTCGAGTCCGCCCATCTGCGGCATGCGCAGGTCGCAGATGACCAGGTCGGGCTTGTCTTGCTCGAATACCTGAAGACCCTGTTGGCCATTGCTGGCCTGCAGGACGCTGAAACCACTGTCTTCCAAGTAGGCTGCGAGACTGGCTCGCACCACTTCGTCATCATCGATTATCAGCAGCGTGGCACTGGTTTTTGGCATGTGGGCAAACGGCGCCAGAATTAGGTTGGCGTAGCGGGCTGGGCCGTCTGGCCTTGCACGCACTACTGGATTCGCTTTCTAGCCTCTCTGTCGTACCGGTTTCAGGCCTTTGCCCTACACACAGCTACATCAGAGGTGCCCTTCTAAGGCGCAGACGGTACTCCCATCCGCGGGGCGTTTCAAGCTCAGGCAGATAGCCGCTTGCCGTCTTTATTTGTCAAAGTACAGAGAGTTATAAGAACCGAGCGAAGCGTAACTCAATGGAAGGATCAAACCCGCTCAAACACGACGCCAAAGCACAGAAGGCGGCCTTTTGGGCCGCCTTCGTGGTTTTACTGGTCGGAATTAAAAATCGTCTTCGACCTGGCCGTCCTTGACCTTGAATTCGCGGTTTTGCAGGTAGGCGTTGCGGATGAAGACATACTTGTCGCCGCTCACCATCTTCTCGGCCGACAACAGGCTGGCGCGGGTGTCGACGACGTTCAGGCCTCGAATAGAGTTACGCACCGAGACGTTATCGATATAACGATACGGGGCCGTGTAGTCATCGACCAGCTTCGCCGGGGCGTCACGCAGGGTGCTTGGCCCCAGCAGCGGCAGCATCACATACGGCCCGCTACCCAGCCCCCAGTAGCCCAGGGTCTGGCCAAAATCTTCATCGCTGCGCTGCAGGCCCATCTGGGTGCCCACATCGAAGAAGCCCAGCAGGCCGAAGGTGGTGTTGAAGATCAACCGCGCAGTGTCGACCCCGGCCGCGGCCGGCTTGGCCTGCAGCACGTTGTTGGCCAGGTTGCCCACGTCACCGATGTTGCGGAACATGTTGTGGACGCCGTCTTCGAGGAACTGCGGCGTCACGTATTGATAACCCTGGGCCAGTGGCTTGAGCGCATAGGTATCAATGGTGTCGTTGAAGGTAAAGATCGGACGGTTGATGCTTTCCCAAGGATCTTCTTCCGTGGCGGCCTGGGCAGCGAACGGAACCAGCACGACGCTGGCAGACAAACACAGCTGAGCTAGACGATGGCTCCAGCGCATAGGGGAAAACTCCTTGGATTAATCAGGCAAGGGCGCCGAGCCCAGGCGGTAAGGTGGCTAGTATAAGACGGAACGCGTGGATAGGCAGCACCGAAAAAACAAGTAGGCCGTAGGACGTTTCCACGACTGGCACCCTTCACTTCACTGTCACCGGACTGTCATCGAGGCCCTTTAGGCTGCTGGTTATTTCAAGGACGTTCCCATGCCCCGCCCCGAAGCCCTGCCCCTCCCCGCCCCCAGCCTGACCGCGGTACTGTTTGGCCTGAGCGGATGCCTGGTGGACTTCGGCGCGCGCATCCGTCAGCCAGGGGCAGCGCCGGATGAGCATGCACAGCCAACACCTGGCGCCCTGGAGAGCTTGCACCACTTGCAGCTCCAGGAAATCCCCTGCGCCTGGCTCGACGAATTGCCACCTGCCGTCAGCCATGCCCTGGCGGCTTCATTGCCGACATGGATCAAACCGCCGCAACTTCCTGCAACAAATAATCCTTGGCCGGCGCCACATGCCTGCTGGCAGGCGCTGATGGCGTTGAACGTCCAGCAATTGGACGGTTGCGTGTTGGTCAGTGGCGAACCCCGGTTGTTGCAGTCAGGGCTCAACGCCGGTTTGTGGACCATCGGCCTGGCGTCCTGCGGCTCGCTGTGTGGCCTGACGCCTGGCGAATGGCAGGCGCTGAGCCAACAGGAACGGGAAACCAAGCGCGCCAAGGCCACCGTGCAATTGTTCGGCCTGGGGGTGCATTCGGTGATCGATCACCTGGGCGAGCTCGACACCTGCCTGGCGGACATCAGCCTGCGCCGACTCAAAGGCGAGAAGCCATGACCGGGATCATGCAGGGAACACGAGGGTAGATTACTCTTAAGGCAGGCCATGGACTTTTGACCCGGCGTCGCGGTCCATGGCAGTGCCTATCAATAAAGGGAGTACGCCAATGCCTGCCCGCGAATTGCAAGAACAGCTCAACAAACTGCGCGAGCAATTGGACCAGAATCCACCGCTTTCCGAAATCGAGCGCGATGACCTGCACGCGCTGATGCAAAAGATCGAACTTGAGCTTGAGTTGGAAACCAAAGCACCGGACAACAACCTCGCCGACAATGTGAACCTGGCTGTCGAGCGCTTCGAGGTGGAACACCCTACCCTTGCCGGGACCTTGCGCAACATCGTGCAAGCCTTGGGCAATATGGGGATCTGAACCCTTTAAATGCAAAAAGCCCTGCTATCGCTAGCGGGGCTTTTTAGTTTCACGACCTGCAATGCAATCCCTGTGGGAGCGAGCTTGCTCGCGATAGTCGGTGTGTCAGCTGACATCAATGTCGAATGTACCGGACTCATCGCGAGCAAGCTCGCTCCCACAAGAGCTCACTTTCACAAGGAACGTTTATTGGCGGACCAGGCGATGGTTTGGCAGTTGAACGTCTTCAGTACTGCGATACGGGTTGATATCCAACCCTCCCCGACGCACATACCGCGCGTACACCGTCAATTTCTCTGGCTTGAGCAAGCGCTGCAGGTCGAGAAAGATCCGCTCCACGCATTGCTCATGGAAATCCGAATGCTGGCGGAAGCTGACGATGTAGGCCAGCAGGCTGACCGGGTCCAAGGCCGCGCCGCGATATTCCACCGCCACGCTGCCCCAGTCTGGCTGGCTGGTCACCGGACAGTTGGACTTGAGCAGATGGCTGTGCAGGCTTTGCTCGACGATGCGCGAAGCATCGCAACGCAGCAGCTCCGGACGCGGGTGCGCGTAAGAGTCGACGCTGATGTCCAGATCATCGATGCACGTACCGGGCAATGCCACGATGCCTTCACGCTCCACATCCTTGAGGCTGCGGATCCGCACGCCCACTGCTTTGCCGGCAGCCGCCGACAGGTCCTGGCGCAGGGTCGCTTCCAGGCTCGCGGTATCGGCAAACGGGGTCTGGTTCAAGGAGTTGAGGTACAGCTTGAAGGATTTGGATTCGATGATATTCGGCGAATCCGCCGGAATCGCGAATTCACCGATGGCCACCACCGGCTTGCCGGACGGCAACAGCCAGGACAGCTCGAAACAGTTCCAGAAATCCACGCCTTTGTACGGCAGGGTCTCGGCCGTCAGGCCCAGTTCCGCCCATTTCGCCGTGCGCGGGATCGGGAACAGCAATGACGGCGTGTACGTGGCGATGTATTCGCTGGATTTGCCCAGCGGCGAATGTTCGGCTGCGGGATGCATGACGGAAACCTGACTGAAGAATCAGCCGATTCTATCAGCCTTTGCCGCAGCCTTTGAGTGCTTACTGACTGACTGTCAGGTCGCCCTTCATCCCGGCCTGGTAATGACCGGGGACGTTGCAGGCAAATTCCAGCCGGGTAGCCTTGCCAAAAGCCCAGGTCAGCTCGGCGGACTTGCCCGGCTCAACCAGCACGCTGTTAGCGTCGTCGTGGCCCATCATGCCGTCTTTACCACTGTGCCCCATCGAGGCCGGATTCATCGAGGCATGGTCCATTCCCGGCTTCATCCCGGTGGGTGTCAACATGCCGCTCTGTTGCATCTTGAGCATTTCCTGCTGGTGCTGGGCATGCATCGCGGCGTTACCGAGGTTGAATTCGTGCAACAACTGGCCTTTATTAATCAATACAAACCGCACCGTCTCGCCCGCCTTGATATCCAGCGTGCCAGGATTGAACGACATGTCCCCCATCACCACCTCGATGGTGCGACTGGCCTTGGCCGCCGGTGCGGGCTGGCCGAAATCAAAGTGCGCACCGGGCGATGCCCACAACGAGGTACTCAATACCAACGCAGAGGCGGCCAGGATCAGACGGTTTACCATCAACATGTTCATACTCCGACAAGGTAAGGTTCAACTTGCCCAAGACTCTAGATCGGTGCGGCTGCCAATTGACTGACAGTTGCATTACAACTCTGTCAGGTTGTGCCACGACCCCGGCCGCCGCGGTATAACGCCCACGTTCAAACCATGCCCTGAGCTGCCCATGAAATTGCTGATCGTCGAAGACCAAACCAAAACCGGCCAATACCTGCGCCAGGGCCTGGGCGAAGCCGGGTTCAACGCCGATCTGGTGGCCGATGGCATCACCGGCCAGCAATTGGCCTTGAGCGGTGAATACGCCTTGCTGATCCTCGACGTGATGTTGCCCGGCCGCGATGGTTGGCAGATCCTGCAAGCCGTCCGTGGCGCCGGGCTGGATACACCGGTGCTGTTTCTCACCGCGCGGGATGCGGTACAGGATCGCGTACACGGCCTGGAGCTGGGCGCCGATGATTACCTGGTCAAGCCCTTTGCTTTTTCCGAGTTGCTGGCACGGGTGCGCAGCCTGTTGCGTCGAGGCAGTTCGACACAGCAGGAAACCAGCCTGCAACTGGCCGACTTGCGCCTGGACCTGATCCGCCGTCGCGTCGAACGCAGCGGTCGGCGCATCGACCTCACCGCCAAGGAATTCGCCTTGCTGGAAATGCTTCTGCGCCGCCAGGGCGAAGTGCTGCCCAAATCGCTGATCGCGTCCCAGGTCTGGGACATGAATTTCGACAGCGACACCAACGTCATCGAAGTCGCGATACGACGCCTGCGAATCAAGATTGACGATGACTTCCCCAGCAAACTGATCCATACCGTGCGGGGCATGGGCTATGTGCTTGAAGAGCGCAGCCTGTGAGGCGGTGGTCACTGAGCAGCCGCCTGGCGCTGCTGTTCGCCGCCTGCACTGCCGTGGTGTCATTGTTTGCCGGGGTGTTGTTCAGCCGTGGCAGCGAGGCGCATTTCATCGAGCTGGACCAGCAACTGCTCGAAGGCAAGCTGATCGGCCTGCGCCGGGCCCTGCAAGATCTCGACGCCGAGCAGACCCAGGCCCGCCTGGAGGATGAACTGAGCCGTCAGGCCGACCTGGCGCTGCGCATCAAGGGCAGCGATGGTGTGCGCTGGTACGACAGCTCGATCCGGATTCCCGCTCAATTGCCAGAGCGGCCCGGCCTGTCGACCCTCAACGATGCCGACACCGATTACCGGGTGTTGAATGCGCCGTTGTATCCCGATCGAGCCGACTCGCCGCAACTGACCCTGCTGCTGGACATCACCCATCACCAGCACTTCCTGCAACGCATGCAGCGCTTGATCTGGCTGACCGTCGGTCTCTCGGCCCTGGCCACTGCCCTGCTCGGCGCCTGGGCCGCCCGACGGGCCTTGCGCCCCTTGCGGCGCATGGGCGCCATTGCCGGCAGTGTCTCGGCCCGCTCACTCAACGCCCGACTGCCGGAAGAGCAAATGCCCGCCGAACTGGCGGAATTGGCCCACAGCATCAACGCCATGCTCGGACGCCTCGACGATGCGTTTCAGCGACTCTCTGCGTTCTCTGCCGACATTGCCCATGAATTGCGCACGCCGCTGTCGAACCTGCTGACCCACACCCAGGTCACCCTCACCCGCGAACGCCCCCTGGAGGATTACCGCGAGGCGTTGCACAGCAATCTCGAAGAACTGCAGTGGATGGCGCAACTGGTCAACGACATGCTGTACCTGGCCAAGGCCGACCACGGCCTGCTGGCGCTCAATCGCGAACCGCTGCAATTGGCCGAGGAAGTGGACGTGCTGCTGGACTTTTTCGCGCCGCTGGCCGAAGACACCAACGTACGCCTGAGCCGCGAGGGCGATGGCCGCATCGAGGGTGACCGCAACATGTTGCGCCGGGCGCTTTCCAACCTGCTGGACAACGCGCTGCGCTTCACCCCCGCTGACGGCGAAGTGCGGGTGCGAATTGTCGATGAGGCTCAAGGGGTGAACATCAGCGTGGAAAACAGTGGCGAGGGGATTGCAGCGGACTTGCTGCCGCGCCTGTTCGACCGCTTCTACCGCGCCGACCCAGCCCGCCAGGAGGGCAGCAGCGAACACGCGGGGCTCGGACTGGCCATCACCCGCTCGATCATCCGCGCCCATGGCGGACAGATCCGCTGTGAATCGGCCGATGGCTGGACGCGGTTCCTGATCGAATTACCGAAGGGAGATTAAGCCCGACGCCCCCCCTGTGGCGAAGGAACATATCTGTGGGAGCAAGGCTTGCCCGCGATGCCGGCGCCTTGTTTCTCCCGCAGACCGCGTCGTCTGCATCGCGGGCAAGCCTTGCTCCCACAGCGGAATCTTCAGCAAGCCCTTCTGCCACGGAGGTCTGTGTCGTATCAGGAATACCTCAACGCCTGCGCCGGTTCGATCTTCGCCGCACGCCACGCCGGGTACACGGTGGCAAGGAAGCTCAGAATGAACCCGGCCGAGCAGATCAGCAGTACATCACCGCGCTGCAGCTCCGACGGCAGGTTGCTGACGAAATACACATCGGAACTGAAGATGTGCTGGCCACTGACCCGTTCCAGCCAACCCACCAGCGCACTGACGTTCAGCGCCGCGATCACCCCCAGCACGCCGCCAATCAGCGTACCGACAACGCCAATCACCGTGCCCTGGACCATGAAGATCGCCATGATCTGCCGCGGCGTGGCGCCGATGGTGCGCAGGATCGCGATGTCCGCGCCTTTGTCGTTCACCACCATGATCAGGGTGGCGATGATATTGAACGCCGCCACCGCGACGATCATCAGCAGCAGCAAGCCGATCATGGTTTTTTCCATTTTCATGGCACTGAACAGGCTGCCCTGGGTGTGGGTCCAGTCGTCGGCCTTGTAGGCCGCGCCAAGACCGGTAGCAATGTCACCGGAGACCTTCGGCGCTGCGTACAAGTCCTTCACCGCCAGACGCACGCTTTGCACCTGGTTCGGCTGCCAATGCTGCATCTGTGCGGCATCGGCCAGGTGGATCAGCGCCATGGAGCCGTCCAGCTCGGCGCCCACCTTGAACACACCCACCACATTCAAACGCTGCATCCGTGGGGTGATGCCGCCGGGGGCCGTGCTGACTTCCGGCACGATCAGGGTGATTTTGTCGCCGACATTCAGACGAAAACGCCGGGCGGTGATTTCGCCGATCACCACGCCAAACTCGCCCGGCTTCAAGGCATCGAGACGCCCCTGGACGATATGCTGGGCGACGATGGACACCTTGCCTTCCTGGGCCGGGTCGACGCCGCTGATCTGGATCGGCTGCATCGAGCCCTTATGGCTCAGCATCCCTTCCATCTCGGTAAACGGCACGGCGGCAGTCACTTCAGGGTTTTTCAACGCCGCGGCGGCCACCGGCTGCCAATCGTCGATCGGATTGACGCCGACGATAGTGGCGTGGGGCACCATGCCGAGGATGCGCGAGCTCATTTCGCGCTGGAAGCCGTTCATCACCGACAACACCACGATCATCGCCAGCACACCCAGGGCGAGGCCGATCATCGAGGTCATGGAGATGAACGAAACAAAGCGATTGCGGCGCTTGGCGCGGGTATAGCGCGTGCCGATAAAGATCGATAACGGTCTGAACATTCGCGGGGCACCGTATAAAAATAAAAGACCCGGCGTGTGTAGCAAACGCCGGGTTTCGGTCGGTCAGATGGGCGTCAGGCAACCTTCCTGCAAGTGCAGGACGCGGTCCATCTGCCGGGCCAGGTTCATGTCGTGGGTCACCACCAGGAACGCGGTGCGCATCGACGTGCTGAGCTCCAGCATCAAATCCTGGATGCCTTGGGCGGTGTGGGAGTCGAGGTTGCCGGTCGGCTCATCAAGCATCACCAGGCCAGGCTTGTTGACCAGGGCCCGGGCAATCGCCACGCGCTGGCGCTCACCACCGGACAATTCGGCCGGCTTGTGCTCCAGGCGATGCCCCAGCCCTACCCGCTCCAGCAACGCCGTGGCACGCTGGCGGGCCTCAGGAATCGCCGTGCGACCGATCAACAGCGGCATGCAGACGTTTTCCAGCGCGGTGAACTCGGGCAGCAAATGGTGGAACTGGTAGACGAAGCCCAGGGAACGGTTACGCAACAGGCCACGGGCCTTCTCGTTCAGTGCCGAAAGTTCTTCGCCAGCCAGCCAGACACTGCCGGCGGTCGGCGTATCCAGGCCGCCCAGCAGGTTGAGCAAGGTACTTTTGCCCGACCCGGAGGTGCCGACAATCGCCACGCGCTCGCCAGGATGCAACTCCAGTTGCAGGCCCGACAACACCACCACCGACTCCGGACCTTCCTCGTAGGATTTGCCCAGGTTGCGGCAGCTCAAGATTGCTTTTTCACTCATGCCCGACTCACTCATAACGTAACGCCTCCGCAGGCTGGGTGCGCGCGGCACGCCAGGCAGGATACAGGGTGGCGAGGAAACTCAGGACCAACGCGGCGCCGCAGACCATCAACACGTCATCGGCCTGCAATTGCGATGGCAGGTAGTCGATGAAGTACACGTCGGCGTTGAGAAACTTGTGCCCGATCAGGCCTTCGAGGGCGGCAATCGCGGCACTGACGTTCAGCGCGGCGAACATCCCGACCAGAGCGCCGACGAACGTACCGATCACGCCGATGACCGTGCCCTGGACCATGAAGATCCGCATGATCTGCCCCGGCGTGGCACCGAGGGTGCGCAGGATGGCGATGTCGCCCTTCTTGTCGTTCACCACCATCACCAGCGTGGAGATGATGTTGAACGCCGCCACGGCGACGATCAGCAACAGCAGCAGGCCGATCATGGCTTTTTCCATGCGGATCGCCTGGTACAGGTTGCCGTGGGTACGGGTCCAGTCCCGGGCGTAGTAACGGTCTTCGCCGAGCTGCTGGGCGATGGTCCACGCAACGCGCGGTGCCTGGAACAGATCGTCGAACTTCAGCCGCAGGCCCTGGACCTGGTCCGGCTTCCAGCGATGCAGGCGCGCCAGGTCCTGGAGATTGGTGACGCCCAGGTAACCATCCAGCTCGCCGGCGCCGACATGGAAAATGCCGACCACGGTAAAGCGTTTCATGCGCGGGAACATGCCGCCCGGGGTCACGGTGACCTCCGGGGCGACGAAGGTCAGCTTGTCGCCGATGGCCACGCCGAGTTTGGCCGCGGCCTTGTCGCCGATGACGATGCCGAAACTGCCTGGCGCCAGGTCATCGAGTTTTCCCTGTTGCATGAAGTTGTCGATGATCGACACCTGCCGCTCGAGCCCAGGATCGATGCCATTGAGCAAGACCTTGGACACCTTGCCGTCATTGGTCAGCAGCCCCTGCATCTGGGTGAACGGCGCAACGGCCAGCACCTGCGGGTTCTGCTTGACCTTGGCGGCCAGGCTCGGCCAATCGCTGATGGCTTCGCCGGATTCGAGGGTCGCGTGGGGCACCATGCCCAGCACGCGGGTGCGCATCTCATGGTCGAAGCCGTTCATCACCGAGAGCACGACGATCATCACGACCACGCCAAGGGCCAGCCCGATGATGGACGTCAGGGAAATGAACGATACGAAATGATTGCGACGCTTTGCACGGGTATAACGCGTGCCGATAAATACGAAGAGAGGTCTGAACATGTCGGGGCTTGTTCGGAGGGAAAAGGAACGTCCTTGTGGCGGGGGTCACAAACCAGCTTTACACTCAGACCACCGCCGCTACCATGGGTTCGCCATGTCGACATTAGATGAAGAAGATCGCCGCGAATACTACCGTATCGAGGACACGATCGCACTGGAAATTCGGCCCCTGTCCATTCCTGAAGCTGCTGATCAGGAAGTGTTGCAGGATGCTTCTCCACTGTTCAATCTGCTCAGTGAATTGCACCTGAGCGAATTCGAGTCACAGCACCTGCTGCGCCAGATCAGCGAGCGCGAACGCAGCATCGCGGCATACCTCAAGGCAATGAACAAACGCATCGACCTGCTCAGCCAGGTCATTGCCCTGACGGTGCTCGGCGAAATCGGCGAGCCGCAGCCGGTGATCATTTCCGAAGGCGGCATCGACTTCCAACACCCCACGCCGATCGCGGTCGGCACCCACCTGTCGATCAAACTGGTGCTGATGCCGCAAGCCCTCGGCTTGTTGCTGCGGGCACGGGTCACCCACTGCGACCCCAAGGGCGACGGCTTCGACGTCGGCACCGAGTTTGAACGCCCGACCGACGCCCAGCGCCAGTTGCTGGCCCGCTATATCCTGCAGAAACAGGCGCAAGAGCGGCGCCTGGCCCGGGAACAGAACGACTCAGGTATCAATAAGGAAGAACCGTGACCCTCATTTATGGCCACCGCGGCGCCAAGGGCGAAGCACCGGAAAACACCCTGACCGGCTTTCAGGAGTGCCTCAAGCACGGCGTACGCCGTTGCGAGCTGGACCTGCACCTTTCGATGGACGGCGAGTTGATGGTGATCCACGACCCGACCCTCAAGCGCACCACCGATCGCCGGGGCAAGGTGGTGGAGCATACCGCCGCCGAGCTGGTGACCTACGATGCGCGCAAGGGTGGCCCGGGCTGGATCAAGCCGTGCCCGATCCCACGCTTGGAGGAGCTGTTCGAGAAGTGTGATTTCGAGCACTGGCAACTGGAGGTCAAGAGCGCCTCGCGCACCCGCGCCGCCGCCACGGTGCTGGGCATCCGCGAAATGGCCCAGCGTTTCGGGCTGCTGGACAAAATCACCATCACGTCCAGCTCCCGGGAAGTGCTCAAGGCAGCCTTGGACCTGACCCCGGACATCTCCCGCGGACTGGTGGCCGAATACGCCTGGCTCGACCCGTTGAAGGTCGCCCAGAGTTACGGCTGCGAGATTCTGGCGCTGAACTGGACCCTGTGCACGCCGGAACGCCTGATCAAGGCGCAGCGCCAGGGGCTGCATGTGTCGGTGTGGACCGTCAACGAGCCCGCGCTGATGCGCAGGCTCGCCGACTTTGGCGCTGACAGCCTGATTACAGACTTTCCCGGTTTGGCCACTGCCACCCTCGAGAATTGCTGAAATCGGTCTCCCCGGCCGGCTCAGGCCACCGGCCGGAGCCGCTCAAAAAGCCGGTTGAGCCCGTCATAGGCCGCTACCCGATAGGCTTCGGCCATGGTCGGGTAGTTGAACGTGGTGTTGACGAAGTACTTCAACGTGTTCAATTCGCCCGGCTGGTTCATGATCGCCTGGCCGATGTGCACGATCTCCGAGGCCTGGTAGCCGAAGCAGTGCACGCCCAGCACTTCCAGGGTCTCGCGGTGGAACAGGATCTTCAGCATGCCTTGCGGCTCGCCGGCGATCTGCGCCCGCGCCATGCTCTTGAAGAACGCCTTGCCCACTTCGTACGGCACCTTGGCCTGGGTCAGCTCCTGCTCGTTCTTGCCGATCGAGCTGATCTCCGGAATGGTGTAGATGCCGGTCGGTACGTCGTTGACGAAGCGCCAGCTGCCGTTGTCGACAATGCTGCCGGCGGCCGAACGGCCCTGGTCGTGAGCGGCACTGGCCAGGCTCGGCCAACCAATCACGTCACCGGCACCGTAGATGTTCGGCACGCACGTGCGGTAGTTCTCGTCGACTTCGATCTGGCCGCGGCTGTTGACCTTCACGCCGATGTTTTCCAGGCCCAGGGTGTCGGTGTTGCCGGTACGACCGTTGCACCAGAGCAAGGCATCGGCCTTGATCTTCTTGCCGGACTTGAGGTGCAGGATCACGCCATTGTCGACGCCTTCGACGCGGTCGTAGTCTTCGTTGTGGCGCACGGTGATGTTGTTGTTGCTGAAGTGATAGCTCAGGGCCTGGGAGATTTCCGAGTCCAGGAAGCTCAGCAACTGGCCGCGGTTATCCACCAGCTCCACCAGCACACCCAGGCCGCTGAAGATCGAGGCGTATTCGCAACCGATCACGCCGGCGCCGTAGACGATGAGCTTACGCGGGGTGTGACCCAGGCTCAGGATGGTGTCGCTATCGTAGATACGTGCGTGGTTGAAATCGATGTCGGCCGGGCGATACGGGCGCGAACCGGTGGCGATGATGATGTGCTTGGCCACCAGCTTCTCGACCACGCCATTGCCGCAGACCACTTCAACCGTCTGCTCATCGGCAAAGCTGCCGGTGCCGAAGAACACATCAACGCGATTACGCGCGTAGTAGCCGGTGCGCGAGGCCACCTGCTTGGAGATCACCTTCTCGGCGCTCTTGAGCACGTCCGGGAAGGAGAACCAGCGCGGTTCGCCGATGGCCCGGAACATCGGGTTGGTGTTGAACTGCATGATCTGCCGGACCGAGTGACGCAAGGCCTTGGACGGGATGGTACCCAAGTGGGTGCAGTTGCCGCCGACCTGCCGACGGCTGTCGACCATCGCCACCTTGCGCCCTGCCTTGGCCGCGTTCATTGCCGCGCCTTCCCCCGCCGGGCCGGAGCCCAGTACCACCACGTCGTAGTTGTAGACAGCCATGCGTACTCCTCAGAACAGGCCGCTGTGCCTCACTTGGCACCGACGGCTAAATCATGCCGGCCTGCGGCATGAAGGAACAATTTGGGGCCGGTTCACGAGCCCGGCCACAGTCTATAGAAGCGTCAACGCCGCGCACATTACCCCTTGGTCGCGTCGTAGGCTAGTTTTGCCTGTGCTATTTCGCCACAGGTAACCTTTCAGGGCGCTGCCATCATTGGGTTCTTCCGCTGCCGATCCGTTCAAATGCATCGTTGGTACGGGAGACAAAACGATTGCCATCGCGCAACACGAAAAATACCCCGATGCCATGTTTCTGGGCATAGTCCCAACCCCGTTCAGGACCGAGAATCAGCAACAGCGTCGATAGTCCATCGGCCATCAACGCCGAAGGATGAATCACCGTGACTGACGCCAGGTTGTGTAGGACCGGCGCACCAGTACGTGCATCAAAGGTGTGGGAATAACGCCTGCCGCCCTGTTCGAAATATTTACGGTAGTCGCCCGAGGTCGAAACCCCGTAGCCGTCGACCTCGATGACACGCTCGGCCACTTGCCGGTCGTCCCGAGGCTCCTCCAGGGCAATGCGCCAGGCCGAACCATCGGGCTTGTGCCCCGCGGCCTTGAGTTCGCCGGTGGCTTCGGCCAGGTAACTGTCGATCCCCAGGGCCTGGAGCCTGGCGGCGATGCGGTCGACGGCATAGCCTGCGGCGATACTGTTGAAGTCGACTTCCACCGCAGCGTCCTTGCACAACCGATCACCCTCGATGCGCAAATGACCATGGCCGACGCGCTGGCGCACCAGGGCCAAAGCTTCTGCGGTCGGCACTTTCTCTTCCCGGGACTGGGGACCGAAGCCCCACTGGTTCAGCAGCGGCTCCACGGTCAGGTCGAAGGAGCCGTCGCTTTGAACCGACAACTGCTCACCCACGCGGACCAACTCCAGGACCGGGCCAGGCATGACCTGACAGCTGTTGGCCGGCAGCGCGTTGAAACGCTCGATGTCCGAGTCGCTGCGATAGGTCGAGAGTTGCCGATCCACTTCGGCGAGGATGCTTTCCACTTCGGCCTGCACCGTTTTCACAGCGGGCCCGGCGGAATGTCTGACGTACTGAATGGAATAGTGACTGCCCATGGTCGGGCCGTCGAAGCGTTCCAGGGTGTCGCCGTTGCCGCAACCCGACAACACGCCGGCCAGCACCATAAGCCCAATCCATCGTCCAGTTAACAAATCTTCATCTCCCCTCAAAACCGCGCCGGCCATTATGAACTCCAGCGCACGCAAAAACTGTGGGAGCCAATGGAGCCCTGTGGGAGCAAAGCTTGCTCGCGATGCAGACGATACGGTTTAGCTGCAAGACCGCGTCATCGTTCATCGCGAGCAAGCTTTGCTCCCACAGGTTCCAAGGCACCAAGGCTCCCGCAGGGGACGCAGCGCTTCCATACAAGATTTGCCAGAGTGAGTACCTACACATGTCTTCCCAAACGAGCAACGGCAAGGCGATTTTTCGCGTTGTCAGCGGCAACTTCCTGGAGATGTTCGACTTCATGGTCTATGGCTTCTACGCCACGGCCATCGCCAAGACGTTCTTCCCCGCCGACAGTGCGTTCGCCTCGCTGATGCTGTCCCTGGCCACGTTTGGTGCCGGGTTCCTGATGCGTCCCCTCGGAGCGATTTTTCTCGGTGCCTACATCGACCGCCACGGCCGGCGCAAAGGCTTGATCATCACCCTGGCGCTGATGGCCATGGGCACCATACTGATCGCCTGCGTGCCGGGCTACGCCACCCTGGGCGTGGCGGCCCCCTTGCTGGTGCTGCTGGGTCGATTGCTGCAAGGTTTCTCCGCGGGCGTGGAACTGGGCGGCGTGTCGGTTTACCTGGCGGAAATTTCCACGCCGGGGCGCAAGGGTTTCTTTGTCAGTTGGCAATCCGCCAGCCAACAGGCTGCCGTGGTGTTTGCCGGCCTGCTGGGGGTGGGCCTCAATCACTGGCTGAGCCCCCAGGAAATGGGCGAATGGGGCTGGCGCGTACCGTTCCTGGTGGGGTGCATGATTGTGCCGGCGATATTCGTGATTCGTCGCTCACTGGAAGAAACACCTGAGTTCCAAGCGAGAAAACATCGTCCCAGCCTGTCGGAAATTGTCCGTTCTATCGGTCAGAACTTCGGCATTGTCTTGGCCGGCATGGCGCTGGTGGTGATGACCACCGTGTCGTTCTACCTGATCACCGCCTACACACCGACCTTCGGCAAGGCCGAGCTGAACCTGTCGGACCTGGATGCGCTGCTGGTCACGGTGTGCATCGGCTTGTCGAATTTCTTCTGGCTGCCCGTGATGGGGGCGTTTTCCGACAAGATCGGACGTAAACCCCTGCTGCTCGGTGCGACTGTCCTGGCGATCCTCACCGCCTATCCGGCGCTGTCCTGGTTGGTGGCGAACCCCAGCTTCAGCCATTTGCTGATCGTCGAGCTGTGGTTGTCATTCCTGTATGGATCGTACAACGGTGCAATGGTAGTGGCCTTGACGGAAATCATGCCGGTCGAGGTGCGCACCACCGGTTTCTCCCTGGCCTACAGCCTGGCGACAGCGACGTTCGGCGGATTTACCCCGGCAGCCTGTACATATCTGATTCATGTGCTCGACAACAAGGCTGCACCAGGGATATGGCTCAGTGGTGCGGCGGTGCTGGGGTTGATTGCGACTCTGGTGCTGTTCAAGGGCAATCGGCATGCACTGCGGACTGCACAAGCTTCAGTCGTCGGCGGCGCCTGACACATCGCTATCGCGAGCAGGCTCGCGAAGAGGCCGGCCCAGCCAACACAAACCTTCAGATACAAAAACGCCCCGACAAATCGGGGCGTTTTCACAAGCGGCTAAGGCTTAGCGCGGGAATGCTGGCGGGTTTACACCGGCCATGTCTTCCATCACGCGAACCACCTGGCAGCTGTAACCGAATTCGTTGTCGTACCAGACGTACAGAACAACGCGGTTGTCTTGGCTGATGGTGGCTTCAGCATCCACGACACCGGCGTGGCGCGAGCCCACGAAGTCAGTGGACACCACTTCCTGGGAATTGACGAAGTCGATCTGCTTGTGCAGATCGGAGTGCAGCGCCATGTAGCGCAGGTACTCGTTCATCTCTTCACGGGTGGCGGCTTTCTCAAGGTTCAGGTTGAGAATGGCCATCGACACGTTCGGCGTCGGCACACGGATCGCGTTGCCGGTCAGCTTGCCAGCCAGCTCAGGCAGGGCCTTGGCAGCGGCGGTGGCAGCACCGGTCTCGGTGAGGACCATGTTCAGCGCGGCGCTGCGGCCACGGCGGTCGCCCTTGTGGAAGTTGTCGATCAGGTTCTGGTCGTTGGTGTACGAGTGGACCGTTTCGACGTGACCGTTGACGATGCCGAACTTGTCGTTCACTGCCTTGAGCACCGGCACGATGGCGTTGGTGGTGCAAGAAGCAGCGGAGATGATCTTGTCGTCAGCGGTGATTTCGCCGTGGTTGATGCCGTGAACGATGTTCTTCAGCTTGCCCTTGCCAGGCGCAGTCAGCACGACGCGGGCGATGCCCGGGCAGGTCAGGTGCTGGCCCAGGCCCTCGGCATCACGCCATACGCCGGTGTTGTCCACCAGCAGTGCGTCCTTGATGCCGTACTGGGTGTAGTCGACCTCGGTCGGGTTCTTCGCGTAGATCACCTGGATCAGGTTGCCGTTGGCGAGGATGGTGTTGTTTTCTTCATCGATGATGATGGTGCCGTTGAACGAACCATGGACCGAATCACGACGCAGCAGGCTGGCGCGCTTGGTCAGGTCGTTCTCGGCGCCCTTGCGCACCACGATGGCCCGCAGGCGCAGGCCGTCGCCGCCACCGGTTTTTTCGATCAGGATGCGCGCCAGCAGACGGCCGATACGACCGAAGCCGTACAGGACCACGTCAGTGCCTTTGCGAGGCGAAGCGTTCTGCTGGCCAACCACATCGGCCATCTCTTCACGAACGAACTGCTCGGCGCTACGGCCATTGCCTTCGTTGCGGAATTTGAACGCCAACTTGCCCAGATCCACCGAAGCCGCGCCGAGCTTGAGCTCGCTCATGGCTTTGAGCAGGGGGAATGTTTCGTGGACGGAGAGTTCGCTGTCGTCGGAAGAACGGTGGCGAGCAAAGCGGTGGGCTTTGAGGATCGCGATGACAGACTGGTTGATCAGGCTGCGGCCATAGATCGAGCTCACCACGTTGTTATTGCGGTAGAGCTGACCGATGAGAGGGATCATCGCTTCTGCGAGAGCTTCACGATCAATCCATTCACCAAGACACTGGTCGGGCTTCTGAGTCACGGTAACCTTCCACATGTAGGGGCTGAAAAAAGGGGCTACATTATGCCGCCGAGTCCTCGGCGGAGCAATGCGCGCCTGTCGCACCGTGGTTTTCCTGTCTGCCTGGGTAGTCTGCGACTGACAGCAGGCCCCTTCCCCCGCTACAATTGTCGACTTTGTCGCAACGCTGGAGCTCAACCTTCCGTGCCCGTTCTGCGTCTTCCGCTTCTCCCTGCCGCGGCAGGTAAACAGCACTGGGGCAACCTGCCCGGTGCCGCCCTGAGCCTGGCCATCGCCGAGGCTGCCAGCGCTGCAAAGCGCTTCACCCTGCTGCTGACCGCCGACAGCCAAAGCGCCGAGCGGCTGGAACAGGAGCTGAGTTTCTTCGCCCCGGATTTGCCGGTCTTGCATTTCCCGGACTGGGAAACCCTGCCCTACGATCTGTTTTCACCACACCAGGACATCATTTCCCAGCGAATCGCCAGCCTTTACCGGCTGCCGGAACTCAGTCATGGCGTTTTGGTAGTGCCGATCACCACGGCCCTACATCGCCTGGCACCGACCCAATTCCTGCTTGGCAGCAGCCTGGTGCTGGACATCGGCCAGAAGCTCGATGTCGAGCAAATGCGCACGCGCCTTGAGGCCAGTGGCTATCGCTGCGTCGACACGGTGTACGAGCACGGCGAGTTCGCGGTTCGCGGTGCCTTGATCGACCTGTTCCCGATGGGCAGCAAACTGCCTTATCGCATCGACCTGTTCGATGACGAAATCGAGACCCTGCGCACCTTCGACCCGGAAAACCAGCGGTCCATCGACAAAGTGCAGTCGATCCGCCTGTTGCCGGCCAAGGAGTTCCCGCTGCAGAAAGATGCCGTAACCCGCTTCAAGGCGCGCTTTCGCGAGCGCTTCGATGTGGATTTCCGGCGCTGCCCGATCTTCCAGGACCTGAGCAGCGGGATCACCCCCGCCGGCATCGAGTATTACCTGCCGCTGTTTTTCGAAGAAACCTCCACCCTGTTCGATTACCTGCCCCAGGACACCCAGGTGTTTTCCCTGCCGGGCATCGAGCAGGCCGCGGAAAACTTCTGGAACGACGTGCGCAACCGCTACGAAGAGCGTCGCGTCGATCCTTCCCGGCCTCTATTGCCGCCGGCCGAACTGTTCCTGCCGGTGGAAGACTGTTTTGCCCGCCTCAAGAGCTGGCCGCGGGTGGTGGCGAGCCAGCAGGACGTGGAAACCGGCGTCGGCCGTGAACGTTTCCCGGCCAAGGCATTGCCGGACCTGGCCATCGAAGCCAAGGCCACGCAACCTTTGGCGGCGCTGGCCGGATTTCTCGATGCATTCCCCGGTCGCGTGTTGTTCACCGCCGAATCCGCGGGTCGTCGCGAAGTGCTGTTGGAGCTGCTTGAGCGCCTGAAGCTGCGACCAAAGACGGTGGACAGCTGGCCGGACTTCGTCGCCGGCAAGGATCGCCTGGCGATTACCATCGCGCCGTTGAACGACGGCCTGGTCCTGGACGATCCGGCCCTGGCACTGGTCGCCGAAAGTCCTTTGTTCGGCCAGCGCGTCATGCAGCGCCGCCGTCGCGAGAAACGCGCCGACGCCGCCAACGACGCCGTCATCAAGAACCTCACCGAACTGCGCGAAGGCGCACCCGTGGTGCACATCGACCACGGCGTGGGCCGCTACCTGGGCCTGGCGACACTGGAAATCGACAACCAGGCCGCCGAGTTCCTGACCCTGGAATACGCCGAAGGCGCCAAGCTCTACGTGCCGGTGGCAAACCTGCACCTGATCGCCCGCTACACCGGCAGCGACGACGCCCTGGCCCCGCTGCATCGCCTGGGCTCGGAAACCTGGCAGAAAGCCAAGCGCAAGGCGGCCGAACAGGTGCGCGACGTGGCCGCCGAGCTGCTGGACATCTACGCCCGCCGCGCGGCCCGCGAGGGCTATGCCTTCGCCGATCCGAAAGCCGACTACGAAACCTTCAGCGCCGGTTTTCCGTTCGAAGAAACCGTCGACCAGCAGACCACCATCGAAGCCGTGCGCGCCGACATGCTCACGCCCAAACCCATGGACCGACTGGTGTGTGGCGATGTGGGCTTCGGCAAGACCGAAGTGGCGATGCGCGCCGCGTTCATTGCCGTGCACGGTGGCAAGCAGGTGGCGATCCTGGTGCCGACCACCCTGCTCGCCCAGCAGCACTACAACAGTTTCCGCGACCGCTTTGCCGACTGGCCGGTGACCGTGGAAGTGATGAGCCGTTTCAAATCCACCAAGGAAGTGAACGCCGCCGTGGCCGACCTGGCCGAGGGCAAGATCGACATCGTCATCGGCACGCACAAGCTGCTGCAGGACGACGTGAAGTTCAAGAGCCTGGGGCTGGTGATCATCGACGAAGAGCACCGCTTTGGCGTGCGCCAGAAAGAACAGCTCAAGGCCCTGCGCAGCGAAGTCGACATCCTGACCCTGACCGCCACGCCGATCCCGCGCACGCTGAACATGGCGGTGTCGGGCATGCGCGACCTGTCGATCATCGCCACGCCGCCGGCCCGGCGCCTGTCGGTGCGCACCTTTGTCATGGAGCAGAACAAAAGCACGGTCAAGGAAGCCTTGCTGCGTGAGTTGCTGCGTGGCGGCCAGGTCTATTACCTGCACAACGACGTGAAGACCATCGAGAAATGCGCCGCCGACCTGGCCGAACTGGTGCCGGAAGCGCGGATCGGCATCGGCCATGGGCAAATGCGCGAGCGTGAACTCGAACAGGTGATGAGCGACTTCTACCACAAGCGCTTCAACGTGCTGATCGCCTCGACCATCATCGAGACCGGCATCGACGTGCCGAGCGCCAACACCATCATCATCGAGCGCGCCGACAAATTCGGCCTGGCCCAGTTGCACCAGTTGCGCGGCCGGGTCGGTCGTAGCCACCACCAGGCCTATGCCTACCTGTTGACGCCACCGCGCCAGCAAATCACCCCGGATGCGGAAAAGCGCCTGGAAGCCATCGCCAATACCCAGGACCTTGGCGCCGGCTTCGTGCTGGCCACCAACGACCTGGAAATCCGCGGTGCCGGCGAATTGCTCGGCGACGGCCAGAGCGGCCAGATCCAGGCCGTCGGCTTCACCCTGTACATGGAAATGCTCGAGCGCGCGGTCAAGTCGATCCGCAAGGGCGAACAGCCGAACCTCGATCAACCCCTGGGCGGCGGGCCGGAAATCAACCTGCGGGTGCCGGCACTGATCCCGGAAGACTACCTGCCGGATGTTCACGCACGGCTGATCCTCTACAAACGCATCGCCTCGGCCAGCGACGAGGAAGGCCTCAAGGACTTGCAAGTTGAGATGATCGACCGCTTCGGCCTGCTGCCGGAACCGACCAAGAACCTGGTGCGTACCACGCAGCTCAAGCTCAAGGCCGAACAACTGGGCATCAAGAAAGTCGACGGCGGCCCCAACGGCGGCCGGATCGAGTTCGAGGCCCAGACCCCGGTCGATCCATTGGTGCTGATCAAGTTGATCCAGGGCCAGCCCAAACGCTACAAGTTCGAAGGTGCCACGATGTTCAAATTCATGGTGCCCATGGAGCGCGCGGAAGAGCGTTTCAATATCGTAGAAGCGCTGTTCGAGCGCCTCACTCCGACCACTGCTTGAAGGACGCCACATGCGCCTGTTTTGCTCACTGACCTTGTTGTTGACCCTGGTCGCTCCCCTGGCGTTTGCCGATGACCTGTATCAGGTTGAAATGATCCTGGTGCGCCAGAACGCCGAGCCGGCGATTGTCAGCCGTGCCGCACCGGAAGACTGGGACGCCGGCGCGCAACGCCTGGACGCGGATAGCCAGCGCACACCGGCCATGGGCAACATCGTCGAGAAACTCACCGCCAACGGCCAATACACGGTATTGATGCATAAGGCCTGGCAGCAGACCCTCGGTGAGCAGGGACGCAAAGTCGCCATCAGCGACGGTGCCGAACAGTTCGGGCAATTCCCCATCGAAGGCACCCTGGAACTGAAGCTGGGCCGTTTCACCGACGTGGATGCCGATTTCTGGATCAACCAGATCAACGCCAATGGCCTGGTCACCGCCAGCGAGCGCCTCAAGCAGCAGAGCCATACCAAGAATGGCCAACTGAACTTCCTCGACAACGGTCATCTTGGCCTGCTGATCAAGATCACCTCGTTGACCGCGCCCGCGCCACGGCAGGCACCTGAAGTCATTCCGGACTGATTGGCGCGCCTATGCCCTCGCCCCTGAGCAAACCCCTGGCACCTTCCTGGGTCAATCGATTCAAGGAACAGAGCCTGGAGCGCGGGCGCCGTTATGCGCTGGAAAACCGCGTCAGGATTGTCGAGGCCGGCGACAGCACCATCACCGCCAGCTGCGAAGGCTCTGGCGGTAACGTCTACCGTCAGACCATTCGCCTTAAAGAGTCAGCCAAGGGCACGCTGATTCTGCTCGAAGCCGCGTGCTCCTGCCCGGTGCGCATCAACTGCAAGCACTGCGCAGCCGTGTTGCTGCAAGTCCAGGAAACCCTGGCCTACCCAGCCGCCGAAAAAGACGCGCAATTACTGGAGAAACTCCAGGCCGTGCTGGACAACCGCAGCCCCAAGGCCCCGCCACAAGTGCTGGTGGACAACGTGCAACCGGTGCCGCGCCTGTGGCTGGCCAGTATCGAGTTCAGCGCCTTCGAGCCGCGCAACGGCAAAATGCAGCGCTACATTCAACACCGCGCCGCGCTGTCCTTCAGTTACCTGGACGAATACGTCAGCGGCCAGCGCAACACCGACGTGCTGATTCGCCAGGAAACCCAGACACTGCGGATAAAACGCCACACCGACGTGGAACAGTCCTACCGCGAACAGCTGCGAATCCTCGGCTTCAAGGTCGCGACCCGACAAAGCAAGGCCCTGCCGGAAAGCGCCGGCGAACTGTACGAGATGGTCAACGACAGTGCCTGGCTGACCTTCACCCTCAACGACCTGCCGAAACTGCGCAGCCAGGGCTGGGAACTGCAGATCGACGAGGACTTCGGCTTCGACCTGACGGCTGTGGACGAGTGGTACGCCACCGTCGAGGAAACGCCGGAGCGGGATTGGTTCGACCTCGAACTGGGGATCATCGTCAACGGTGAGCGCCTGAGCCTGCTGCCGATCCTGTTGAACCTGATGCGCTCGCACATCGAATTGTTCAACCCGGAACGCCTGGCCCGGCGTCGGGACGACGAACTCATTCTGGTCAACCTGCCCAACCGTCCGAACTCGGAGTTCGGCCCGCAGCAGGTGGCCCTGCCCTATGGCCGGCTGAAGCCGGTGCTGGCGACCCTGGGCGAGTTTTACCTGCAAGAGCCCGGCACTACCAAACTGCGCCTCAACAGCGCGGACGCCCTGCGCCTGAACCCGCTGCAGGACATGCCGTTGACCTGGGAAGGTGGCGAACACATTCGCGGCCTGGCCCAACGCCTGCGGGACATCAAGGATTACACCACCACTGCGCCAGAGGGCCTGAACGCGACGCTGCGGCCGTATCAACTCGAAGGCTTGAGCTGGATGCAATCGCTGCGACAGCTGGAAGTCGGCGGTATTCTCGCGGACGACATGGGCCTGGGTAAAACCCTACAGACCCTGGCGCACATTCTCAGCGAAAAAAACGCCGGACGCCTCGACCGACCGTGCATGGTCGTCATGCCCACCAGCCTGATCCCCAACTGGCTCGACGAGGCGGCTCACTTTACGCCGCAGCTCAAGGTGCTGGCCCTGTATGGCGCCGGGCGAAAAAACATTTCGACCGGCTGGCCGAATACGACCTGGTCCTCACCACCTATGCCCTGCTGCCCAAGGATGTCGAGCGCCTCGCCGCGCAGCCGTTGCACGTGCTGATCCTCGACGAAGCCCAGTACATCAAGAACCCCACCAGCAAAGCCGCCCAGGCCGCCCGCGAGCTCAATGCCCGCCAGCGGCTGTGCCTGTCCGGCACGCCGCTGGAAAATCACCTGGGCGAATTGTGGTCGCTGTTTCACTTCCTGCTGCCGGGGTGGCTTGGGGACGTCAAGAGTTTCAACCGCGATTACCGTGTACCGATAGAAAAGCGCGGCAGCGATGTACGACTGCAGCACCTCAATGGTCGGATAAAACCTTTCTGCTGCGCAGGACCAAGGAGCAAGTGGCGACAGAGCTGCCGCCCAAGACCGAGATCATCCATTGGGTCGAACTCAGCGATGCCCAGCGGGACGTCTACGAAACCATGCGCCTGGCGATGGACAAGAAGGTCCGCGACGAGATCACCCGCAAAGGCGTGGCCCGCAGCCAGATCATCATTCTCGAAGCGCTGCTCAAGCTGCGCCAGGTGTGTTGCGACCTGCGCCTGATCAACGACGCCACCCTGCCCGCCCGAGGCAGCACCTCGGGCAAGCTCGACAGCCTGATGGAAATGCTCGAAGAACTGTTTGAAGAAGGTCGCCGGGTGCTGTTGTTTTCCCAATTCACGTCCATGTTGGCGCTGATTGAAGAGGAGCTGAAGAAACGCGGCGTCGAGTACGCCATTCTGACCGGCCAGACCCGCGACCGACGCACGCCCGTCAAGGAATTCCAGAGCGGCAAGCGTCAGATCTTTCTGATCAGCCTGAAGGCTGGCGGTGTAGGCCTGAACCTGACCGAGGCCGACACAGTGATTCACTACGACCCATGGTGGAACCCGGCGACCGAAAACCAGGCGACCGACCGTGCCTACCGCATCGGCCAGGAAAAGCCGGTATTCGTCTACAAGCTGATTGCCCGAGGCACGGTGGAAGAGAAGATCCAGCTACTGCAAAAGGAAAAATCCGACCTCGCGGCCGGTGTGCTGGACGGGCGTGTGGCCGGGGATTGGAAACTGCAGAGCGACGATATCGAAGCATTGTTCGCGCCGCTGCCGGACAAACTGGAAAAGCGCTGATTCACACCGTTTCCTGTGGGAGCGAGCCTGCTCGCGATGGCTGACTATCAGGCGACATAGCCAGTGAATGTGCCGGTGAATCAGGTCTTGGGCAACGGTGCAAACAACGCTTCGATATCGCTCTGCTCAAGCTTCCACCCACCCGTCGCGCCGCCATCCAGCAGACTGCCCGCCAACGCGGCCTTATCCTCCTGAAGCGCCTGTATCTTCTCTTCCACCGTGCCTCGGGCAATCAGCTTGTAGACGAACACTGGCTTGTTTTGACCGATCCGATAAGCCCGGTCGGTCGCCTGATTTTCCACCGCTGGGTTCCACCACGGATCGAAGTGAATCACCGTGTCGGCAGCCGTCAGATTGAGCCCCGTACCGCCGGCCTTGAGGCTGATTAGAAACAGCGACACCTTGCCACTCTGAAATTCCCTCACCGGGGTGCGGCGATCCGTGGTGGATCCGGTCAGTAAGGAATAGGTCAGGCTGCGCTTTTGCAGTTCCTCCTCGATCAGGGACAGCATCGAGGTGAACTGGGAAAACAGCAGAATCTTGCGCCCTTCGCTGAGCAACTCTTCAAGCATCTCCATTAAACTGATCAACTTGCCGCTGCCGGAACGTAGCGCTTTGGCGGTCTGTACGGTATTGAGCAGCCGCAGGTCGCAGCAGACCTGGCGTAACTTGAGCAACGCGTCGAGAATGATAATCTGGCTACGGGCCACGCCGCTGCGAGCGATTTCGTCGCGCACTTTCCTGTCCATGGCCACACGCACGGCTTCATAGACATCCCGCTGTCCGTCACTGAGGTCGACCCAATGGACGATTTCAGTCTTGGGTGGCAGCTCAGTAGCGACTTGTTCTTTTTTACGCCGCAGTAGAAATGGTTTTATTCGCGCCGTCAGATGGTGCATTCGCTCGCTGTTGCCATGTTTTTCGATCGGCGTCCGGTAGTCTCGGTTGAAGCTTTTGTTATCCCCCAACCAGCCGGGCAGGAGGAAATGAAACAGCGACCAGAGTTCGCCCAAGTGATTTTCCAGGGGCGTACCGGACAGGCACAAGCGCTGCCGGGCATTGAGTTCGCGAGCAGCCTGGGCGGCCTTGCTGGTGGGATTCTTGATGTTCTGCGCTTCATCGAGAATCAGCACACTCCAGGCCTGGGGTTTCAGCGCCTCCAGATCCCGCGGCAACAAGGCATAAGTCGTCAGAATCAGGTCGTACTGTGCAAGGCTGGCGAAATCTTTTTGCCGGGCTGCACCATGAAGCGCCACGACGTTGAGCTGCGGCGTGAAGCGTGCCGCTTCGTCGAGCCAGTTGGGAATCAGACTGGTGGGCATGACTGCAAGCGCCGGGACATCCAGGCGCCCGGCCTGCTTCTCACAAAGCAGGTGAGCCAGGGTCTGCAAGGTTTTACCCAAGCCCATGTCATCGCCCAGGATGCCGCCGACTTCCAGCTCGCGCAGGGTCTGCATCCAATTGAACCCTTCCAGTTGATAAGGTCGCAGGGTGGCTTTGAGCCCCATCGGCGCCGGGACATGAGCATGAGTCGACTCGTGTAGTCGCTTGGCGAACGTACGCAACCGCTCCCCGCCTTGCCAGGTCAATGGCACGCTTTCAAGCACATTCAACCTGGCCGCATCAAAGGCATTCAACCGTATCGAGTCACCCCGGTGCTCCTTCATGTACAACTCACCAAGCGTTGCCATCAGCGGCTTGACCCGCCCATATGGCAACGCGACCTTCACACCAGGACCCGCCCCGAACTTTCCGCCGTTGAGATCGAGCAACATCAACTCCTCATCACCACGCCGATCAAGGTTGTCCGGATCCATCATCTCGGGGCTTGAGCGGAGCAGATGAAGCAAGATCGGCAGCAGGCTGTGCCGTTTTCCATCCACGACAATGCCTAGTTGTAAATCGAACCACTCTCGACCGGGAGACTCGTCGATGTCGGCGTACAACTGCTCCACCGGTTGCAGATCGAAATGAAAACCCGCTTCGATATCGATCTGCCAATTGGCGGCACGCAATCGCGGCAGGCCTTTGTCCATGAAGGCCAACCAGGCGTGGTCATCCGCCATTTGAAATAGCTCACCCCCGATGTCCGCCAGCGCAAGGCTCTTGCGACTGGTTTTCTTGAAACCTACCTTACGCAGAACGGTGCGAAAGGCTTGCTCGACATCCGGTTTACGCTGAATGCGCAAAATTTCGGTTCCGGACAGGATCGACAGTTCGGTGGACGCTTTGTCGTCCGCCACATGACCATCATAAATAAAGGTCAGTGCCGCGCGATGTTCTGGAACAGATTTCCAGTGCCGGAAGGTGATTGCACTTCCCAACGTCAACAACGCTCGCGGTTCAACACCTTCGATGATGCGCTCAGTCAGTTCTTTCGGCGGCGGGATAGGTCGGTCGACAGCGTTGATCCTATGGCTGAAAAGCACAACATCCCGAGCGGGTACCTCCGGCGCACGGCATAAATGGCACGCCAATTTGTCGTCCACTTCATAGGACAGCCGGCCAAGTTCCCTGCGCGATAAATCCAGATAATGAAGCGGCTCAAGCACCAGGAGGTTATCCAGTACCTGATCGCCACTGCGCCACCGAGACCGATAGTTGCCATTGGCCTGCTCAGCCCAGAAAAACTGCGCATTTTTTAGCGGACCTGCGCCCAATGGCTGCGGCGGGTCGAAATCCAGGAACAAGCGCGAGGATTTTAATGCCAGCGCCAGCACTTCGGCGCCGCTGCGACCTTGCAACGGAAAGCTGTTCTGGCTGTGATAATGCTGACTGCTGATAAGCGACTGGCCAATTTGCTTGTCGACGTCGGACATATAATTCGGAGAACGATTCAGCATGTCCGTCAGTTGGCCAAACGCTTTCAGATCCTTCAGGGAACCATCATCGAGCTGGCGCCCCTTGAAGAGTTCCAAAATCCACTGTCCTATGTGCGTCTTCTTGAGTTTGTAGAAGATCCGGACATCGGCGTCTTTTTTGCTCGGTAGCGAATCGGCGTCCCACTCGGGAATACCCTTGATCCAGGTTTCAAGTTCAGAACTCAGGCGCTCGCTGGCGGAGCCGGCCTCCAGCGCTTGCGGATTCCACATCAAATGGAACATGACGGCAGCGCAGTGCTTGCAGCTGTTACCGACCGGGCACGAACATTCGTAACGAACGCCGTCGTAGCCCCGATAACGAGTGAGCTCGATCACCTGCTGATAGACATTATCGCCGCCACCCTCGCATTCGGCGTGAATCGATTGCTCGTCTATCCGCAGTATCCGTACTCGGTCTCTCTCGGCGTAGTCGAACCCGCGCTGAAGGTAACTCTGATGGAAGTCTTCTCCCCAATCCGTCTCAAGAAGCGCCTCAATTGGCTGGGTCATGGGCACCGCCGAGCATTACGCATATCAGTCACGACACTTCCTCAATCAACCAGCTGGGCAGCCCTCAGCGCGCCGAGCGCCGCCAGCCAGCGAGGGTCCTGACGGTATTCAGTGGAGGCACAGGCCTGGCCGCGCATGCGGGCGATCCGTGCCGAAGGCTTGACCTTCAGGCGCTGGGCAGCGCTCAAGGCCAACTCCGCGGCAGCACGGTCATTGCACACCAAGCCCATGTCGCAACCCGCCGCCAAAGCAGCCTCGATACGACTGGCAGCATCACCGACCACATGAGCCCCGGCCATCGACAGGTCATCACTGAAGATCACCCCATCGAATTGCAACTCGCCGCGCAGGATGTCCTGCAGCCAGCGGCGGGAAAACCCGGCTGGATTGGGGTCAACCTGCGGATAGATGACATGGGCCGGCATGACGGCGGCCAGTTGTTTGCTCAGCCTGGCAAATGGCACCAGGTCGTTGGCGCGAATCTGCTCCAGGCTGCGCTCATCGTTCGGAATCGCCACGTGGGAATCGGCCTCGGCCCAGCCATGCCCCGGAAAATGCTTGCCAGTGGCGGCCATCCCGGCGGCGTTCATGCCGCGGATGAAAGCACCGGCCAACAACGCAGCGCGCTCGGGGTCACCCTCGAAGGAACGACTGCCGACGACGGCGCTGCGCTGGTAATCGAGGTCCAGCACCGGGGCAAAGCTCAAGTCGAGACCGACCGCCAGCACTTCTGTGGCCATGATCCAGCCGCACTGCTCGGCGAGGTACTCGGCGTTCGGGTTATCGGCTATCGCCCGCATCGCCGGCAACCGCACAAAACCCTGGCGCAGCCGCTGGACACGACCACCTTCCTGATCCACCGCCAATAAAAGGTCAGGGCGGATGGCGCGGATCGACGCGCTCAACTCACGCACCTGACGTGGATGCTCGATATTGCGGGCAAAGATGATCAGCCCGCCTACCTCAGGCTGGCGCAACAGGTGGCGATCTTCGGCCGTCAGCCAGGTACCGGCGACGTCCACCATCAACGAGCCTTGCAGGCCAGCAGTCATAGCATTTCCTTAATAACGATGAACCCGCGCGACAACACAGGCACGACCACACCGCTGGGCCCAAGGCCCGGCAGGTCGCGGTCATGCAACAAAAAATGGAACGGGTTCGAAACGAGAGTCGGCATGGGCGGCTAGCTTAGCGGATGTAGGCAGCCGCGCCCACCCATGCACTTACGCCTTGGCCAGCGCCGGCGTCGATTTACTGCGCGGACGCAATTGCGCGACAGCCATGGCTTCATCGGTGACGCCACTTTCGGCACGCATGCCGGCTGCCAGGAACGGCACCATCAGGCGCATCACCTGTTCGATCGAGGTGTTCACGCCAAAGTCGGTTTCAGCAATGGCGCGCAACGCCTTGATACCGGACATGCTGAACGCCGCGGCGCCGAGCATGAAGTGCACTCGCCAGAACAACTCGATGGGCGGAATACGCGGTGCGGCTTCGTTGACCAGCAGCATGTAGCGCCGGAAAACCTTGCCGTACATGTCTTCCAGGTAACGTCGCAGGTGGCCCTGACTCTGACTGAAAGCAAGGCCCAACAGGCGCATGAAAATGGAAAGGTCGTTACCGCTGCGCGGTTGCACGACAAGGGCTTGCTCGACCAGGATTTCCAGTAGCTCTTCCAAGGTCGGCTTGACGTCAGGCTTGGCCTGCCGGCGCTCCAGCTCGCGATCGAGGCTGAGGCAGAAAGGTCCGAGGAACCGCGAGAATACCGCCTGGATCAAGGCCTTTTTGGAGCCGAAATGATAGTTCACCGCCGCCAGGTTCACCCCGGCCTTGCTGGTGATCAGACGCAACGAGGTTTCAGCGAAACCTTTTTCCGCGAACAACTGCTCGGCAGCATCGAGAATGCGTTCAACGGTTTCCGACTGGGCCATGGTTACTCCGCCTGACAAACACTTGTTTGAAACATACGTTTCAGCCTAGGGGTTGTCAAGCCTGCCGGGGCGTTTTGCGAACGCCCGGTCACGTATTTAACCACACCTTTTCACGGGTGGTAGCCATGTCGCATCCAACAGCCTGACCGACCGTCCAGCGGCCGGTGAAAAAAGGAGGATTGCCAAGCGCCGTCCACTGTATATAATCCCAGTCACTGTATAAAAAGACAGAGCGATCAATATGCTAAAGCTGACGCCACGCCAAGCAGAGATTCTGGCCTTCATCAAACGCTGCCTCGAAGACAACGGCTACCCGCCAACCCGCGCGGAAATCGCCCAGGAACTGGGTTTCAAGTCGCCCAACGCGGCTGAAGAACACCTCAAGGCGCTGGCGCGCAAGGGTGCTATCGAAATGACCCCGGGCGCATCCCGTGGCATTCGCATCCCCGGCTTCGAAGCCAAGGCCGACGAAACCACCCTGCCGATCATCGGCCGGGTAGCGGCAGGCGCACCGATCCTGGCCCAGCAGCATGTCGAGGAGTCCTGCAACATCAATCCTTCGTTCTTCCATCCTCGGGCCGACTACCTGCTTCGTGTACACGGCATGAGCATGAAGGACATCGGCATCTTCGACGGTGACCTCCTGGCCGTGCACACCACCCGCGAAGCCCGCAATGGCCAGATCGTGGTGGCGCGAATCGGCGACGAAGTGACCGTCAAGCGCTTCAAGCGCGACGGCAGCAAGGTCTGGCTCATCGCCGAGAACCCGGAGTTCGCGCCCATCGAAGTGAATCTGAAAGATCAGGACCTGGTCATCGAAGGCTTGAGCGTCGGCGTCATTCGCCGCTAAAGGAGGCTTTATGCAGTTCCCTCACACACCACAACACACACAACTTCCGCTGTTCGAGGCATTCATGGCCCAACCGCTGGCTCCAGTCCTGAAAGAGGTCATCGAGTCGCCCTGGGGCGTCGAGCCCGAGGCTTTCAGCGAACTGTCGTTACGTGGTGCGGCTGGAAACTGCCTGAACCTGCTGGCGCCGATTCTGCGAGAACTCAGCCAGGACCAGGATGCTCGCTGGCTGACGCTGATCGCACCACCGGCCAGCGTCACCCAGGCCTGGCTGCGGGATGCCGGCCTGAACCGCGAACGCATCCTGTTGTTGCAGCCGCGGGGCACCCAAAGCGCCCAACAGTTGACCTGCGAAGCCTTGCGCCTGGGCCGCAGCCACACCGTGGTCAGCTGGCTCAACCCGTTGACCGCCACCGCACGGCAACAGTTGATCAGCGCCGCCCGTACCGGGGACGCACAAAGTCTGAACATTCGATTGGGCTAAGACAAACGCGGGGCTTCTCCAAGGCAGAGAAGCCGACCAGCCACACTATCCAAAAAAGCCGACAGACGGGATCAATGAAGAACCCGCGGCCCCTCTTCCTTGTTGAATTCGCCTTCAACCAGGCGACCTGCCATCTGAACGCCCACGCTCAGCATCGCCTTGGCGACTTCGACGTGTTGGCCCTGGAGGAATACCTTGGCATCTTCGGAGAAGTTCAGGGTAACCAGAGAACCCTCGTCCTCAGCCCTGCGCAGCTCGATGCGGCCATCAGGAAGTTCGACAATTTCTAGAAAGGACGTAGGCATAAAAGTCTGTTCTCCACGAAAGGCGAGGATTATATAGTCATCGGCCAGGCTCCGCTCGGGATCTTGACCAAGCGTTATCAACGAACGTAACGGGCCGTGGGGAAACTCAGCACTCGTTCAAACCTTCACGAAAGCGTATCGCCAGGCTCTTGAGGTTCTGACGCCAACTCTCCAGCTCCTCCCGGCTCAACTCCTGCTCGGGTTCTTGTTCGTCCAGATTGACCGCCACGATCAACGGCTGGGTCACGTCCCCCTTGGGCTTGCGCGGGGCACGTGGCGGTTCGAACAGCGCCGCATGGGCCGCCAATAGCTTCGCCAGCCAGGTTTCCGGGTTGTGCGCCAGCTCGACCATTTCGGCCAATTCCGGGATAGCAATGGTTTCCAGCACTTCGCGGGTCAACAACAGCTCGGCCCGCGGTGCATTCGCTTGAGGCAGGCGATAGAAACCGGCGATTTCATGGCACAACCCCAACAATGCACCGTACAGGTGAAACAGCACGGATTCGCGCCCTGCCTGGAGCAGCGCCGGGGAATTCATCGCACGTCCGTCCTCGGCCCTGGTAAGCGCCTCGAGCGACAGACCGGCGAAATAGATTTTCTGATTGGTGCGGGTATAGAGTTCGTGGGCCATGGCGGCATCTCCCCAACGAAATGAAAGCTTCACGCAAGTGCGACAGTGTCATGGATCAACCGAGGCCACTGCAAGCCAAAAACAAAAGGCCGCATGAAAACCTATGGGTTGTCATGCGGCCTTTTGTTCACATGGGACTTATTGGGACGGCTGCGTCCGAAACGTCGGACCGGTCCAGCGGGAGCAAGCGCCCTCGCCACAGCAAGTCCCTTTGTCACACGCGAGTGCTGCCATCAACTCTTGTCTTGCACCGTCCACTTACCGCCGTCGTAAAAGGCTTTCCAGCCGGTCGGCTTGCCGTCGACTTCGGTCTGCACGTATTGCTCCTTGGTCTTGCGGCTGTAGCGAATGACCGCCGGGCGCCCTTCCGGATCCTTCTGCGGCGCTTCGCAGAGGAAATGGTACTTGGGATCGATCTCGTCCTTGTGCGGCACGATTTCCATCACCAACGGTGCACGGGTCTCACGGTTTTTCGGGAACTGGCTGGCCGCCAGGAACAGGCCGGAAGCACCGTCGCGCAGGATGTAGGTGTCGTTGACCTTCTCGCACTTGAGCTCAGGCATCTTCACCGGGTCCATTTTCGGCGGCGCCGCGTCACCGCTCTTGAGCAGTTTGCGGGTGTTCTTGCAGGTCGGGTTGGTGCAACCGAAGAACTTGCCGAAACGGCCGGTCTTGAGCTGCATCTCACTGCCACACTTGTCGCACTCCAGGCTCGGACCTTCGTAGCCCTTGATGCGATAAGTGCCCTCTTCGATCTCGTAGCCAGCACAGTCCGGATTGTTACCGCAGATGTGCAGCTTGCGCTTTTCATCCAGCAGGTAGGCGTCCATCGCCGTGCTGCAGATCGGGCAGCGATGCTTGCCACGCAGCACCAGGGATTCCGATTCACCCTCGTCGTCCGCGGCGATTTCGTCACCCGGCACCAGATTGACCGTCGCCTTGCAGCGCTCCTTGGGTGGCAGGCTGTAGCCCGAGCAACCGAGGAACACGCCGGTCGAGGCGGTACGGATTTGCATCGGACGCCCGCAGGTCAGGCACGGGATATCGGTCATGACCGGCTGGTTGGCGCGCATGCCGCTGTCAGGGCTTTCGGCCACCTCGAGCTTTTTCTTGAAGTCGCCGTAGAACTCGTCGAGAACGTTTTTCCAGTCGCGCTCGCCCTGGGCCACATCGTCGAGGTTCTCTTCCATACCGGCGGTGAAGCCGTAGTCCATCAGGTTCGAGAAGCTCTCGGACAAACGCTCGGTAACGATGTCACCCATCTTCTCCGAATAGAAACGACGGTTGTGCAGCGCCACATAACCGCGGTCCTGGATGGTGGAGATGATCGCTGCGTAGGTCGAAGGACGACCGATGCCGCGCTTTTCCATCTCCTTGACCAGGCTGGCTTCGGAGTAACGAGCCGGTGGCTTGGTGAAATGCTGGGTCGGATCAAGCTTGATCAGCTTCATCACGTCGCCCTGGGCCATGTCCGGCAGGACGTCGTCATCCCCAGGCTTGGTGATCTGCGGCATGACGCGGGTATAGCCGTCGAACTTCAGGATGCGGCCCTTGGCGCGCAGCTCGAAGTCGCCGGCACCGACGCTGACCGTGGTCGACAGGTATTGCGCCGGCAGCATCTGGCAGGCCAGGAACTGGCGCCAGATCAGCTCGTAGAGACGCTCGGCATCGCGCTCCATGCCCGACAGCTTGCTTGGCTCGGTGTTGGCATCGGACGGACGAATCGCTTCGTGAGCCTCCTGCGCGCCTTCCTTGCTGCTGTAGACGTTCGGCGTGTCCGGCAGGTACTTCTTGCCGAACTCGCTTTCTATATAAGTGCGCGCCATCGCCACGGCATCGGTCGAAAGGTTGGTCGAGTCGGTACGCATGTAAGTGATGTAGCCGGCTTCGTACAGACGCTGGGCCATCATCATGGTTTTCTTCACGCCAAAGCCCAGGCGATTGCTCGCGGCCTGTTGCAACGTGGAGGTGATGAACGGCGCCGACGGTTTGCTGCTGGTCGGCTTGTCTTCGCGCTTGACGATGCTGTAGCTGGAAGCCTTGAGCTTCTCCAGCGCGGCCATGGCCTGGGCTTCGTTGAGCGGCTTGAATGCCTCGCCCTTCTCCCGGGCCACGTCGAAGCGCACGGTGGCGCCCTTGGCGGTGCCGAGGTCGGCGTGGACTTCCCAGTACTCTTCAGGGATGAACGCACGGATCTCCCGCTCGCGTTCCACCACCAGTTTCACGGCGACCGACTGCACGCGACCGGCCGACAGGCCGCGGGCGATCTTGGCCCACAGCAGGGGCGAGACCATGTAGCCCACCACGCGATCGAGGAAGCGACGCGCCTGTTGAGCGTTGACCCGATCGATATCCAGCTCGCCCGGCTGGGAGAAGGCTTCCTGGATGGCCTTCTTGGTAATTTCGTTGAACACCACGCGCTTGTAGCGGCTGTCATCCCCACCAATGGCTTCGCGCAGGTGCCAGGCAATGGCTTCCCCTTCGCGGTCCAAGTCCGTCGCGAGATAGATGGTGTCAGCATCCTTGGCGAGCCGGCGCAGCTCTTCGATGACCTTTTCCTTGCCCGGGAGGATCTCGTACTTGGCTTTCCAGCCGTGTTCCGGATCGACCCCCATGCGTGAGACCAGCTGCTTGCGCGCCTTGTCTTTCGGCGACAGCGCCGGCGCTTCACCGGCAGCAGCCTTGCCGCGCTTGGCGGCTGGCTCCTTGCTGGCGCTAGCCGAACCGCTGGTGGGCAGGTCTCGGATATGGCCGATACTCGACTTCACCACGTATTGGTCGCCCAGATACTTGTTGATGGTCTTGGCCTTAGCCGGGGATTCCACAATGACCAGCGATTTGCCCATGGATCAGAAAATTCCTGAATTCTAAAAAGTGAAAGGCGGTTGGCGCCTGACGCGGCACCGCTATATATAGTGGCTGCAAGGTGAGGTCAAGCGCAGGGTTGCCCGCTTACCGGCCTCAAGGCTTGGAAAAAATGCTCTCCTCGGCCTGCACCAAAGCAAAGCGTGGCACCTGTTCGCCGTCAACCTCGACGGACTCCTGGAACATGCTCAAAGGACGCACCCAAAAGCCGTAATCGCCATACAGGGCTTGATAGAAGACCACTTCTTCCTCGGTCTCGGAATGCCGCGCGATGCTGAATACGCGGTACTGCGGACCTTTGTAATGCTGGTAGAGCCCAGGTTGTATCGGCATGCTTTGGCCCTCACTCAAATTTTTTCAAAATAAAAACAAAATCTTTTTTTACTAAACCCGAAAAAACAAAAACCGGGGCACTTGGCCCCGGCTTCCATCAACGCAACGCTTAGACGCGTTCGAAGACAGTGGCGATGCCCTGGCCAAGGCCAATGCACATGGTGGACACACCAAAGGTGCCGCCATTCTGCTTCATGACGTTGAGCAGCGTGCCGGAGATACGCGCACCGGAGCAACCGAACGGGTGACCCAGGGCGATCGCGCCGCCGTGCAGGTTAACCTTCTCGTTCATCTTGTCGAGCACTTTCAAATCTTTCAGCACTGGCAGGGCCTGTGCGGCGAAAGCTTCGTTGAGCTCGAAGAAGTCGATATCGGCAATACCCAGGCCTGCGCGCTTCAAGGCTTTCTGCGTGGCCGGTACTGGACCATAGCCCATGATCGCCGGATCCACACCCGCCACGGCCATCGAACGAATCACCGCCATCGGCTGGATACCCAGGTCCTGGGCACGTTGGGCCGACATCACGATCATGCACGAGGCACCATCGGTGATCTGCGACGAGGTACCGGCTGTCACGGTGCCGCCCTTTGGATTGAATGCCGGCTTGAGGGCCGCCAGGCTTTCCAGGGTGGTTTCCGGACGAATGGTTTCGTCGTAGTCGAACAGCTTCAGGAAACCGTTCTCGTCGTAGCCCTGCATCGGGATGATCTCATCCTTGAACTTGCCTTCCACGGTCGCCTTGTGGGCGAGCTGGTGGGAGCGCACGCCAAAGGCATCCTGCTGTTCGCGGGTGATGCCGTGCATTTTGCCAAGCATTTCCGCTGTCAGGCCCATCATGCCCGAGGCTTTTGCCGCGTACAGCGACATGTGCGGGTTCGGATCGACGCCGTGCATCATGCTCACGTGGCCCATGTGCTCGACACCACCGACGACGAACACGTCACCGTTGCCGGTCATGATCGCCTGGGCGGCGGTGTGCAGTGCGCTCATGGACGAACCGCACAGGCGGCTGACGGTCTGGCCCGCCGCCGTGTGAGGAATCTGGGTCATCAGCGAGGCCATGCGGGCGATGTTCCAGCCCTGCTCCAGGGTCTGGTTCACACAGCCCCAGATCACGTCTTCGACTTCGGTGGGGTCGACCTTGACGTTGCGCTCCAGCAGTTTGCTGATCAGGTGCGCCGACATGTCTTCGGCGCGGGTGTTGCGGTGCATGCCGCCCTTGGAGCGGCCCATCGGCGTACGACCGAAGTCGACAATCACGACGTCTCTAGGATTCAAGCTCATAAATGTTCTCTCGCTCTAGTCGTTGGGCGCTTAACCGAAGAAGCTCTGGCCGTTCTTGGCCATTTCACGCAGCTTCGCGGTCGGGTGGTACAGCGCGCCCAAATCAGCGTACTGGTCAGCCAGGGCAACGAACTCGGCCACACCGATCGAATCGATATAGCGCAGCGCACCGCCACGGAATGGAGGGAAACCGATACCGTAGACCAGACCCATGTCGGCTTCGGCGGCGGTTTCGACAATGCCGTCTTCCAGGCAACGCACGGTTTCGAGGCACAGCGGGATCATCATCCAGTTGATGATGTCCTCGTCGGTGACTTCGCGCTGCTCGTAGACGATCGGCTTGAGCACTTCCAGCACCGACGAGTCGGCGACTTTCTTCTGCTTGCCGCGCTTGTCGGTCTCATAGGCGTAGAAGCCCTTGCCGTTCTTCTGGCCCAGGCGCTTGGCTTCGTAGAGCACGTCGACGGCCGAACGACGGTCGTCCTTCATGCGGTCCGGGAAGCCTTCGGCCATGACGTCGCGACCGTGGTGGCCGGTGTCGATGCCGACCACGTCCATCAGGTACGCCGGGCCCATCGGCCAGCCGAATTTTTCCATGATCTTGTCGATGCGCACGAAGTCCACACCGGCGCTGACCAGCTTGGCGAAACCGCCAAAGTACGGGAACAGCACGCGGTTGACCAAAAAGCCCGGGCAGTCGTTGACGACGATCGGGTTCTTGCCCATTTTCTTGGCGTAGGCCACGGTGGTGGCAACGGCGTGTTCGCTGGATTTCTCGCCACGGATCACTTCCACCAGCGGCATCATGTGCACCGGGTTGAAGAAGTGCATGCCGACGAAGTTCTCCGGACGCTTGAGGGCCTTGGCCAGCAGCGAAATGGAGATGGTCGAGGTGTTCGAGGCCAGGATGGTGTCCTCTTTGACCTTGTCTTCGACTTCAGCCAGTACCGCCTGCTTGACCTTCGGGTTCTCGACAACGGCTTCGACCACCAGGTCGACATGGCCGAAATCGCCGTAGGACAGGGTCGGACGAATGCCGTTGAGCACTTCGGCCATCTTCGCAGCGGTCATGCGACCTTTGTCGACACGGCCGACCAGCAGCTTGGCGGCTTCGGCCAGGCCTTGTTCGATCCCGTGTTCGTTGATGTCCTTCATCAGGATCGGCGTGCCTTTGGACGCCGACTGGTAGGCAATACCGCCACCCATGATGCCGGCGCCGAGCACGGCGGCCTGCTTCACGTCACTGGCGATTTCGTCGTAGGCCTTGGCCTTTTTCTTCAGTTCCTGGTCATTGAGGAACAGACCGATCAGGCTTTGCGCAGCCGAGGTCTTGGCCAGCTTGACGAAGCCGGCGGCTTCGACTTCCAGAGCCTTGTCACGACCGAAGTTCGCGGCTTTCTGGATAGTCTTGATCGCTTCGACCGGCGCTGGGTAGTTCGGGCCTGCCTGACCGGCCACGAAACCCTTGGCGGTTTCGAAGGCCATCATTTGTTCGATGGCGTTGAGCTTGAGCTTTTCCAGCTTCGGCTGACGCTTGGCCTTGTAGTCGAACTCGCCGCTGATGGCGCGCTTGATGGTTTCAAGGGCCGCTTCCTGGAGTTTGCCAGGTTCGACCACGGCATCCACGGCGCCGACCTTCAGCGCGTCTTCAGCACGGTTTTCCTTGCCGGCGGCAATCCACTCGATGGCGTTGTCGGCACCGATCAGGCGCGGCAGGCGCACGGTGCCGCCGAAGCCTGGGTAGATGCCCAGCTTGACTTCCGGCAGGCCGATCTTGGCCGTGGTGGACATGACGCGGTAATCCGCCGCCAGGCACATTTCCAGGCCGCCACCCAGGGCGATGCCGTTGATGGCCACGACGGTCGGTACGTTGAGGTCTTCGAAGTCGCTGAAAATACGGTTGGCTTCGAGGTTGCCAGCGATCAGTTCGGCATCGGGCAGCTTGAAGTTGTCGACGAATTCGGTGATGTCGGCACCGACGATGAACACGTCCTTGCCGCTGCTGACGATCACACCCTTGATCGAAGCATCTGCCTTGATAGTGTCCACGGCCTGACGCAATTCATTCAGGGTTAGACGGTTGAACTTGTTGACGGACTCACCCTTGAGGTCGAATTTCAATTCGACGATGCCACTTTCAAGAGCCTTAACCGTGATGGCTTTACCTTCGTAAATCATCAACTGATCTCCACGATATGGAAGCTGAACAGTACACGTTGAACGCTGACCACTGGTTCGGCATTGACGTTTACCGTCGATGCTACGCCAATCCGCCAGGCACACCCGTCAACGCGATAGTCGGGGTCTGTAGGAGCATTCTGAAAATACAAACGCTCAATTCATACGCCCGTTTGATTTGGGTACGTCACCTTCACGGAATTTCCGACAATTGTCAATCGCCCTAAACACAGGCGTGAACGCGACTTCTCGGTCATTTCCGTACCGTACGGATCCGCAACACGGCGCCGCATGAGCAGCTATTCATAGGATCAATAATTAGAAAAATCGCCCTAATTCCAGGCATATCGGATCCAGCCGTCTACGCTGTCGGGACGCGATTGAAAATTGGGAACAAAGGACGTTACGAACGCACGTCCTGACACGAGATTGATTACCGGCCTGCCTGGCCAACCCGCCCGATGAGACTGTCGGGCTTTTTTATGCCTCAGGCCAGCGCCTTGAGCACCGCGCAAATATCTTGCAAAACAGTCGCTTCGCCCTTCTCGCCCCAGTACAAGGCGATCATTTGCCGATCGGCTTCGACCTTGTAGACGTTGGCCGGCAATTTTTCGAAATGATTGAGCAGGGACTCATCCTGGCAGACTTCTCGCCACTGGTTGACCCAGACGCCTGGCGCAGTCTGCCAATAGCTCCAGACCGCCGGTTCCTTGCCACGCCGGGGCCGGTGGTACTGGGCGCAGGGGTTTGGCGGCTGCTGGCCGAGCCAGTGCGGCCACTCCTGCGGCGCCAGCTGCATGGCCAGGCCCAGGCGTCGTGCTTCCATGCGCAGGGCCATGCGACCGCTCTGAACACGGGACGGACGCAACCATGCCAGTGGACTTAACACCACCAACAGGATTGACACCACTATCCAGACCGTCATATTCGTACTCCCGAATTCTGATGAGCCCATTGAGCCACGTCGCCGTCAATGCGCTTGAAACCAGCCATACTTACCGTATCGCAATTCTCTGGAGTGCTTTCCATGTACTACGAACACGTTCTGGTCGCCGTCGACCTCACTGAAGAATGCGATCCGGTCGTCAAGCGCGCCCTCGCCCTTTGCGAAAGCCGGGACACCAAGCTGTCGCTGGTGCATATCGTCGAACCGATGGCCATGGCCTTCGGCGGCGACGTGCCCATGGACCTTTCCCAATTGCAGCAGCAGCAATTCGACCAGGCCAAGGAACGCCTTGACCGACTGATCGTGAAATACCCTGCCCTGAAGAAGGAATTCAGCCACCTGACCTACGGCCAGCCGCGCCAGGAGATCCATCACCTGGCCAAGGAACAGGGCTGCGACCTGATTGTGGTCGGCAGCCATGGTCGCCACGGCCTGGCGCTGTTGCTGGGCTCGACCGCCAACGACGTGCTGCATGGCGCGCCTTGCGATGTGCTGGCGGTACATCTGGTCAAGCGCACATAACCCCAGACCCTGACCTTGTGGGAGCAAGCTTTGCTCCCACAGGCTCACCCCTACAGGGGAATAGCGTCTCAAATAGAAATCCCGGCGTTCATTGCTGAATTCCGGGATTTTTTTCAACAGCGGATCAAGCGTCCAGTTCAGCCCAGCGCTCGACCAGTGCGTCCAGCTCGACCTGCAACTGCTCCAGGTGCGCGATGACCTTGGCGGTTTCGGCAGCAGGTCGCTGGTAGAAGCCGGCGTCAGCCATCTCGGCTTCCACCGCGGCGATCTGCTGTTCCTTCGCGTCGATGTCACCCGGCAGCGCCTCCAGCTCACGCTGCAGCTTGTAGCTGAGTTTTTCTTGGCCGGTGCCGGGGTCGCCGCGGCAGCTACCGGGGCTGGCTCGGCCTTGACCACGGCCGAATTCAGGTCGGCCTTGCCAGACTTGCTTTCGGTTACTCCCAGCAGACGCGGCGAGCCGCCCTGGCGCAGCCAGTCCTGATAGCCACCGACGTATTCACGCACCAGGCCTTCGCCTTCGAACACCAGGGTGCTGGTGACCACGTTGTCGAGGAATGCCCGGTCGTGGCTGACCATCAGCACGGTGCCGTTGAAGGTCAGCAACACCTCTTCCAGCAACTCCAGGGTTTCCACGTCCAGGTCGTTGGTCGGTTCGTCGAGCACCAGCAGGTTCGCCGGTTTGCTGAACAACTTGGCCAGCAACAGACGGGCGCGCTCGCCACCCGACAGCGCCTTGACCGGCGTACGGGCACGCTGGGGGCTGAACAGGAAATCGCCAAGGTAGCTCAGCACATGGCGGCTCTGGCCATCGATGTCGATGAAATCGCGGCCTTCGGCGACGTTGTCGATCACGGTCTTTTCCAGGTCCAACTGATGGCGCAACTGGTCAAAGTAGGCGACGTCGATTTTCGTGCCCTCTTCCACCTTGCCATTGGTCGGCACCAGGCCACCGAGCATCAGCTTGAGCAAGGTGGTCTTGCCGGTACCGTTGGCACCCAGCAGGCCGATGCGATCGCCACGCTGAAGCACCATGGAGAAGTCCTTGATCAGGAACGGGCCGCCCTGGTGCGCGAAACTCACATTCTCAAGGACCATCACCTGCTTGCCGGACTTGTCAGCGGTATCCAGCTGGATGTTGGCCTTGCCGGTGCGCTCGCGACGTTCACTGCGCTCCATGCGCAAGGCCTTGAGCGCCCGCACACGGCCTTCGTTGCGGGTGCGACGCGCCTTGATACCCTGGCGAATCCAGACTTCTTCCTGGGCCAGTTTCTTATCGAACAACGCGTTAGCGGTTTCTTCCGCCGCCAGCGCCGCTTCCTTGTGCACCAGGAAGCTGGCGTAGTCGCCGTTCCAGTCGATCAGGCCGCCACGGTCCAGTTCAAGGATGCGGGTCGCCAGGTTTTGCAGGAAGGAACGGTCGTGGGTGATGAACAGCACCGCACCCTGGAAGTCCTTCAAGGCTTCTTCAAGCCAGGCGATGGCGCCGATGTCCAGGTGGTTGGTCGGTTCGTCGAGCAGCAGCAGGTCCGGCTCGGACACGAGGGCCTGGGCCAGCAGGACGCGACGACGCCAGCCGCCGGACAACTCGGCCAGGGTCTTGTCGGCCGGCAATTGCAGGCGGCTCAGGGTGCTGTCGACCAGTTGCTGCAGACGCCAGCCGTCTCGGGCTTCAAGGTCGTGCTGCACGTGCATCAACTTGTCCAGGTCGGCATCGGTGACGATGTTCTGGCTCAGGTGGTGGTACTCGGCCAACAGCGCGCCGACACCGTCCAGGCCTTCGGCGACCACATCGAATACGGTCCGCTCGTCGGCCACCGGCAGTTCCTGGGGCAATTCGCCGATTTTCAGGCCTGGCGCGCGCCAGACCGAGCCGTCATCGGGCTTTTGATCGCCCTTGACCAGCTTCATCATGCTGGACTTGCCAGTGCCGTTGCGGCCGATGATGCACACCCGCTCACCACGGGCGATCTGCCAGGACACCTTGTCCAACAACGGCATAGCGCCGAAAGCAAGGGACACATCGCTGAATTTGAGCAGGGTCATGAGCTTCTCCAAAAACCGGGCGCGCATTCTACCTGAGATGAGGCCTCAAGGTTCCGCCAATTTCGCCACCGAAGCACTCTGCATAACAAATGTTGCGAACTTGCACCGACGGCCCTGCAAAGCTTTCGCCGGCTGCTGGCAAAAGGCTAAGCTACAGACAGTTACCCTGGGTTACCCCTTGGGCTTGTCATGTTTTTTTATGCCCGGACGTCTCATGCGCAGTCGCCTTTTCAGTGTTTTATCGTGTCTTTTTGTATGTGCCACTGCCGTTCAATCCGCGCAGGCGGTGGATATCTCCACTCAACGCCAATATTACGACGAGGCCAAGCGCGCCTTGGCCAAGGGTGATTCCGGCCCTTACTTTCGCTACAGCCAGGCCCTGCGCGATTATCCGCTGGAGCCCTACCTGGCCTACGACGAATTGACCGCTCGCCTCAAGAGCGCCAGCAACGCCGAAATCGAGAAGTTCCTCGCCGAACATGGTGACCTGCCCCAGGCCAACTGGATGAAATTGCGCTGGCTGCGTTGGCTGACCGAACGCGGCGACTGGGAGACCTTCGTCAAGTATTACGATCCCAAGCTCAATTTCACCGAACTGGACTGCCTTAACGCCCAGTACCAGCTCAGCCATGGCTTGAAGGCCGAAGGCTATGCCAATACCGAAAAGCTGTGGCTCTCCGGTAAATCCCAGCCCCAGGCGTGCGATGCCTTGTTCGGTCTATGGGCCTCCCAGGGCCAGTTGACCGAACAGAAACGCTGGGAACGCACAAAACTGGCGGCCCAGGCCCGCAACTACCCGCTGGCCAACAGCCTGGTCAGCGGCCTGACCACCCTCGCCCCCCGCGGCAAGCTGCTGGTGGACGTGGCGCAAAAGCCCGAGTTGCTCAACCAGCCCTCGCGCTTCATCCCGGCCGATGAACCGATGTCCGATATCGTCAGCCTCGGCCTGCGCCGCCTGGCCCGCCAGGATCCGGAAAAGGCCATGGCACTGCTGGACGGCTACGCCAGCACCATGCATTTTTCCCGTGATGAAAAAGTTGCGATTGCCCGGGAAATCGGCCTGACCCTGGCCAAGCGCTTCGACAGCCGGGCCTTGGACGTGATGACGAAATACGACCCGGAACTGCGCGATGACACCGTTTCGGAATGGCGTTTGCGCCTGCTCCTGCGCCTGGCCCGCTGGGACGATGCCTACCAACTGACCCGTCGCCTGCCCGAGTCGCTGTCGAGCACCAACCGCTGGCGGTACTGGCAAGCCCGTACGCTGGAACTGGCGCAGCCGCAGAACCCCGAGGCGCTGGCACTCTACAAGCACTTGGCCCGTGAACGGGATTTTTATGGTTTCCTGGCCGCCGATCGCTCCCAATTGCCATACTCGCTGGTCAACAAGCCGCTGGTGATGAGCCAGGCGCTGATCAACAAAGTGCGCAACACCCCTGGCGTGCGTCGGGCGCTGGAATTTCATGCCCGCGGGGACATCGTCGACGGGCGCCGCGAGTGGTATCACGTCAGCCGTCATTTCAACCGCGACGAAATGGTCGCCCAGGCCAAACTGGCGTATGACCTGAAGTGGTATTTCCCGGCCATTCGCACCATCAGCCAGGCCAAGTACTGGGACGACCTGGACATCCGCTTCCCGATGGCCCACCGCGACACCCTGGTGCGCGAAGCCAAGATCCGCGGCCTGCATCCAAGCTGGGCGTTCGCCATTACCCGCCAGGAAAGCGCCTTCATGGACGACGCCCGTTCCGGCGTCGGTGCCGCCGGCCTGATGCAACTGATGCCTGGCACCGCCAAGGAAACCGCGCGTAAGTTCAGCATTCCCCTGGCCTCACCACAGCAAGTGTTGAACCCGGACAAGAACATCCAGTTGGGCGCGGCGTACCTGAGCCAGGTTCACAGCCAGTTCAACGGCAACCGCGTCCTGGCCTCGGCGGCCTACAACGCCGGCCCCGGTCGCGTGCGCCAGTGGCTGCGCGGCGCCGACCACTTGAGCTTCGACGTCTGGGTCGAAAGCATCCCGTTCGACGAAACCCGCCAATACGTGCAGAACGTATTGTCGTACTCGGTGATCTACGGCCAGAAACTCAACTCGCCGCAACCGCTGGTGGATTGGCATGAGCGGTATTTCGATGATCAGTGATTATTAGCGGAAGCTGTTCCTGAGGAGAAAAAAATGCCCGCATCGAAAGATGCGGGCTTTTTTTTGCTCGCTCCCACAAGGGACCATACTTAGTCGGTTGCCGCCTCCAACCCCACATTGAACTGCAACGCCGCCAGCCGCGCATACAGCGCATTGCTGGCAACCAGCTCCTGGTGAGTGCCCACCGCAACCACCTTGCCTTGATCCATCACCGCGATCCGGTCAGCGTTTTTCACCGTGGCCAGGCGGTGGGCGATGACCAGGGTCGTGCGGTTTTTCATCAGGTTGGGCAGGGCTTGCTGGATCAGGTGTTCGCTTTGCGCATCGAGGGCGCTGGTGGCTTCGTCCAGCAGCAGGATCGGCGCGTCCACCAGCAACGCCCGGGCGATGGCCAGGCGTTGGCGTTGACCGCCGGATAACCCGAGACCACCGTCACCCAGGTGGGTCTGGTAGCCGTCGGGCATTTTTTCGATGAAATCGTGGGCGTGGGCAATCTGCGCGGCCTCACGCACCTGCTCGGACGTTGCGCCAGGGTTGCCGTAGCGGATGTTCTCTTCGACCGTGCCGAAAAACAGTGCCGGATTTTGTGAAACCAGGGCGAAGTGACGGCGCAGGTCCAACGGATCAAGTTGAGTCAACGGCACGTCGTCGATCAGTATCTGCCCTTGCACCGGATCGTAGAAACGCAGCAGCAGGTCATACACCGTTGACTTGCCCGCACCGGAAGGCCCGACCAGGGCCAGGGTCTCACCGGCCTTGATAGTCAGGTCGAGGCCGTCGACCGCATAGCTGTCAGGCCGGGAGGGATAGGAAAAACGCACGCCTTCGAGGCGCAGGTCGCCCCGGACCCGCTCCGGCAACGTGACAAGACCTGAAGCCGGCGGCTGGATAATGTTCTCCGAACGCAGCAACTCGGCAATGCGCTCTGCCGCACCCGCCGCCCGTTGCAGCTCGCCGATCACCTCGCTCAGGGTGCCGAAGGCACTGCCGACGATCAGGCTGTAGAACACGAATGCCGCCAGCTCACCGCCGGAAATCCGCCCGGCGATCACATCCATGCCGCCGACCCAGAGCATCACCCCCACCGCGCCCAGCACCAGCACGATCACCAGGGTGATCAGCCAGGCCCGCTGGGCGATGCGCTTGCGGGCAGTGTCGAAAGCCTGTTCCACCGTCACGGAGAATCGTTGTTCGTCCTGGACCTGGTGGTTGTAGGCCTGCACGGTCTTGATCTGCCCAAGGGTTTCGGAGACGTAGCTGCCGACGTCGGCAATCCGGTCCTGGCTCTGGCGCGACAAGCTGCGCACCCGACGACCAAAGACCAGGATCGGTGCCAATACCAGCGGCAGGGCAATCACCACGATGCTGGTCAACTTGGGATTGGTGATGAACAGCAGCACGATGCCGCCTACCACCATCAAGGCGTTGCGCAAAAACAACGACAGCGACGAACCGATCACCGATTGCAGCAAGGTCGTATCGGCGGTCAGCCGCGACTGGATTTCCGAACTGCGGTTGTTTTCGTAGAAACCGGGGTGCAAGTACACCAGATGGTTGAAGACCTGCCGCCGGATATCGGCCACCACCCGCTCGCCGATCCAGGACACCAGGTAAAAACGTGAAAACGTACCGATCGCCAACCCCACCACCAGTACCATGAACAGGCCGATGGATTGATTGAGCAGGTGCGGTGAGCGGGTCATGAAGCCCTGATCCACCAGCAACCGGATGCCTTGGCCCATGGACAAGGTAATACCGGCGGTGACAATCAGGGCCAGCAAGGCGCCGACGACCTGTTTGCGGTAAGGGGCGATGAAGCCGCTGGCCAGGCGTATGGCACGGCGATGTCGGGAAGAAAGCATCAAGGGCATCCGATAATGCAGCAGGAAAAAGGCCGGCCAGCGACGCCAAAGCGTAGCGGAACCAAATTGAATCAGAATGAGTCAGGTTAAATATGACCACAACGACTAGAGGCTAGATGTTATCGGTCTAAAGTCTGGCTGGAAACGCAACTGTGTTTCTGATTGAGTGGAGGTGTCGCCATGACCCTACAAGGAGTGTCATGGCTCGGTCACCTGGCGACATTAAAGTAGGCACACAACCTGATGAGGAGACAGGCCATGTCCTTGCAACACAGCAGCGACGACAAGATTCAAGTAATCCGCACGCAACCGGACCAGTCTCTGGGCTGCTCGTTCATCGATGCCCAAGGGCGCGAAGTTCCGATCACCGAAGACATGATCCAGAAAGCCTGCAGCGAGCTGGAAAAACGACTGGTCAAGCCTGCCGAACAAAAGTGATACAGCCCGTCTTCAATTGGACCCGACCTTGATGTCGGGTTTTTTATGCCTGCGAGAAACGTTGTGGGAGCAAGGCTTGCCCGCGATGCAGGCACCTCGGTCCCCTGACCGCGTCATCGTTCATCGCGAGCAAGCTTTGCTCCCACAACCCAGCGCAGTCACGATCTGTTGCAAAGCCGCCGACTGCCCTTCGATACGAACCTTCAGGCTGTCGATTTCCCGCCGTGGTGGGTAGTGCTTGCGCAAGGCATCGAACGCGCTGCGTTGTTCGCCTACTGTGCCCACCAGGCTGCGGCGAAAGTTCGCGTCGTCGCCACGGGGGTCGTACACGCTCCGGCACAACGCCGCCAAGGCCCAGGCCGGATCGGTTTCGGCATCCAGGGCGATGCCACCCAGCCAAGGCCTAGGCAACAGGTCGCTGAGGCTGACTTCAACCGGCCGCTCCAGGAAAGCGCACAAGGCCTGGTAGATCTGGGCGGTGCCACGCTGGCGGCCATCGAGGCTGTAACCGGCAATGTGCGGGGTGGCGATCACGCACAAATCGGCCAGGTCCACATCCACGGTGGGCTCCTGCTCCCAGACATCCAGCACCGCTTGCAGGTCTTCGCGTTCCAGCAACACTTCGCGTAGCGCGGCGTTGTCGATCACCGGGCCGCGGGCCGCATTGATCAGCCAGGTCCCGGGCTTGAGCTGGTTCAGACGCGCTTCGTCGAACAGGTGCCAGGTCGGTTGCCCGCCGTCGCGGGTCAACGGTGTGTGCAGGCTGATCACATCGCACTGCTCGATGATCTGCTCCAGGCTCACATAGTCGCCCCCCTCGGCGGCCTGACGCGGCGGATCGCAGACCTTCACGGTCCAGCCCAACCCCTTGAGCACCTCGATCAACCGCCCGCCCACCTGGCCTGCGCCGACCACACCGAAGGTTCGTTGCTCAAGTTGCGCGCCTTCGATTTCTGCCAGGGTCATCAGGCTGCCCAGCACATAGTCCACCACGCCACGGGCGTTGCAGCCCGGCGCGCTGGCCCAGCGGATACCGGCCTCGGCAAGATAGTCCAGGTCCAGGTGATCGGTGCCGATGGTGCACGTGCCAACAAAGCGCACCTTGCTGCCTTCCAGCAGCGCCCGATTGACCTGGCTGACCGAACGCACCAGCAGCACATCGGCTTGCTCGACCATCGTCCGGTCGATCCCCCGGCCCGGTACCCGGCGGATCTCGCCGAATCCTTGGAAAAATGCGTCAAGCAGGGGGATGTTTTCGTCGGCGACGATCAGCATGGCAGAGCTCCTTTGGCGGGGTAGGCAGTGTAGGCGTTCCGTTGGGCCTGTGCATTACCCGGAGCGAATGATGTTGTGGCGAGGGAATGTATGTGGGAGCAAAGCTTGCTCGCGATGCCGACGCCTCGGTTACTCGGCAGACCGCATCATCTTCATCGCGGGCAAGCCTTGCTCCCACAGGTGCTCGAAAACTGAAAAAGCGATTACAAATCCACAACACAGGATTTTTCCTGACCACTGCGTCAAAGCGTAGAATTCGCCGCCTTGCGCTTAACCTTTTCGGACGCTTTCCCTGTGAACCCTGTAATCGATACCGCCACCACCCTCTCCCGCCCGGCCCGGGTTCACCTGGAACTCAGGACCTTGCTGGCCCTGGCCTTGCCGATCATGGTGGCGCAACTGGCAACCACCGCCATGGGGTTTGTCGATGCGGTGATGGCCGGTCGGGTTGGCCCGCGGGACTTGGCGGCCGTAGCCCTGGGCAACTCTATCTGGGTGCCGGTGTTCCTGTTGATGACCGGCACATTGCTGGCAACCACGCCGAAAGTTGCCCAGCGCTTCGGCGCCGGTACGTTCGACGAAATCGGGCCGCTGGTACGCCAGGCGCTGTGGCTGGCATTGGTGGTGGGGTTGATCGCCACACTGGCGCTGTTCAGCGCCGAACCGATCCTGCACATCATGAATGTCGACCCCGAACTGATTGGCCCATGCATGGAATACCTGCGGGGCATCGGCACGGGCCTGCCGGCCGTGGCGCTGTACCACGTACTGCGCTGCTTCAGCGACGGCCTGGGGCGCACGCGGCCGGCGATGGTGCTGGGGCTGTGCGGGCTGGCGCTGAACATTCCGCTCAACTACATCTTCATCTACGGGCACCTGGGCGTGCCCGCCATGGGCGGCGTCGGTTGCGGCTGGGCCACAGCCATCGTGATGTGGGTCATGGCCCTGGGCATGGCCGGTTGGGCTCGCTGGGCACCGGCCTATCAGTCGAGCCGGCTGTTCAGCCGTTTCGACTGGCCGCAATGGGTGGTCATCAAGCGTCTGCTGGGCATCGGCTTGCCGATTGGCATTGCGGTGTTCGCCGAGTCGAGTATTTTCGCGGTGATCGCGCTGCTGATCGGCAGCCTTGGCGCCACAGTAGTGGCCGGGCACCAGATCGCGCTGAATTTCAGTTCCCTGGTGTTCATGATCCCCTACTCCCTGGGCATGGCCGTCACGGTGCGGGTCGGCCAGGCCCTGGGCCGTCGTCAGCCTCGCGAAGCGCGCTTCGCTGCCGGGGTGGGCATGGGCACGGCCCTGGCGTACGCCTGCCTGTCGGCGAGCCTGATGTTCGCGCTGCGCGGGCCTATCGCGGCGATCTATACCGCAGATCCGGTGGTGATCGACGTGGCTTCGATGCTGATCGTCTACGCGGCGCTGTTTCAGTTTTCCGATGCGATCCAGGTCACGGCGGCAGGCGCGTTGCGCGGCTTCCAGGACACCCGGGTAACGATGATCCTGACCCTGTTCGCCTATTGGGGCATCGGCCTGCCGGTGGGTTACGCCCTGGGCCTGACCGACTGGCTCGGTGCCGCCAGCGGCCCGAGCGGATTGTGGCAAGGCCTGATCGTGGGCTTGAGCTGCGCGGCGCTGATGCTGTCGATCCGCCTGGCACGCAGCGCGCGCAAGCAGATCCGCGTCAGCCGCTCGACGGATTAAGCGAGTTTCTTGCGGATCCAGTAGAGGTAAGTGCCCGCTTCCTCCTGCTGGGCCACCAGCTCGTGGTCCAGGAACACGCAAAACTTGGGGATGTCGCGGCGAGTCGAGGGGTCGGTGGCGATGACTTTCAGCAGGCCACCGGGGGCCAGGTCGCGGATGTGCTGGTGCAGCATCATCACCGGTTCCGGGCAATTGAGCCCCGTGGCATCCAGCGTGCCGTCGACCGGCGTGTCGTTCATTTCACTCATGTTCTACTCCTGAAACTGGCCGCATTGTCGCGCAATGTCGGCGTTCGGTCACCCCTGGCTTAACGCCGTACCCTAATGTGGGAGCGAGCTTGCTCGCGATGGCGGTGGGTCAGCTTGCATCAATGTTGAATGTGCCGACGCCATCGCGAGCAAGCTCGCTCCCACAGGGGATTTCATTGGCTCTAAGGGACTAGCGGGACTTCGGCTTTTTCGTGTCCAACCGCCGCAGATGGCACGTCACTTCCTCGCGGTCGTGGTACAGCTGCTTGCAACCGATCTCGACCTTGATCCCCCGAGCCTTGAACCCCTCGGCGATGCGCTCGAGCAGGCGCTTGACCTCGGCATAACGCTGTTTCATCGGCAGCTTGAGGTTGACCACGGCCTCGCGGCAATGCCCTTCGCCAATCCACTCTTCCAGCATCGCCGCGTTGCGTGCCGGTTTCTCGACGATATCGCAGACCATCCAGTCCACCGGCTGCTTGGGCTTGAACGTGAAGCCGTCTGCCATCAGATGCTGCACCAGGCCGGTGTCCATCAGGCTTTCGGCCATCGGGCCATTGTCGATGGCGGTCACCAGCATGCCCCGGTTGACCAGTTGCCAGGTCCAGCCACCCGGCGCGGCGCCGAGGTCCACGCCGGTCATGTCGCTGTGCAGGCGCTCGTCCCACTGATCCCGGGGAATGAAATGGTGCCAGGCCTCTTCAAGCTTGAGGGTGGAACGACTCGGCGCTTCCCGGGGAAACTTCAGGCGGGGAATGCCCATGGGCCACATCGCCGAGTTATCGGATTCGGCCAGGCCCAAGAACACTTCGCGGCCACTCTTGAAAGTCAGCAGCAGGCGCGGCTTGCGCGAGTCGTCCACCAGCTTGCCGGCGCCAATCAGCGCCTTGCGCAACGGGCCTTCGAATTTTTTGCAGAAGTTCGACAGTTCCTTGCCGTCGTTGGTATCCACCACTTCCAGCCACAGGCTGCCACAGGTCGGGAAAGCGGCCATGTGGGCCAGGATGACGCTGATGCGATCGGTTTCCGGCAAATCGATGAACGTACCGCGCGCCCACTGGCGCGGAAAAATCAGTTCGGCGAAACGCTGGCCGCCCATCAGCCGCTCGGCGCCGTCGTCTTCGGTGCAGACAAATTCAGCGCAGGCACTGGCCGGTTTGGCCTTGGCGTAGCCGGCCACGTTGAGCCGGGCCGCGTGTTCGGCGATCTCGGAACAGACCTCGCCTTCGAAGCCTGGCCGGCAGTGCATGAAAAGCGTGTTCATTGAAACTCCGTAGCAAAGCCTGTCACGAAAACCGCCGCATGATAGCGGAGTTCGGAACCGCGAACCTGCCCATAGAGTCCAGTGATTAGTCATACGCTCAAAACAGGGCTAGGTTAAAGGCTCTGTCCGTTCCGTCAGTCCGTAGCCGTGCGGACTCAAAGGAGTGATTTCAATGCCGTCCCTCGATAGCCTGAAAACCCTTAAAACACTGCAAGTCGACGCCAGGACCTACCACTACTTCAGCCTGCCGGATGCTGCCCGAAGCCTGGGCGACCTGGACAAACTGCCCATGTCGTTGAAGGTACTGCTGGAAAACCTGCTGCGCTGGGAAGATGAAAAAACCGTCACCGGCACCGACCTCAAGGCCCTGGCCGGGTGGCTCAAGGAGCGCCGTTCCGACCGCGAGATTCAATACCGCCCCGCCCGGGTGTTGATGCAAGACTTCACCGGCGTCCCCGCCGTGGTCGACCTGGCCGCCATGCGCGCCGCCGTGGAAAAGGCCGGCGGCGATCCCCAGCGGATCAACCCGCTGTCGCCGGTGGACCTGGTGATCGACCACTCGGTGATGGTGGACAAATTCGCCAGCAGCCAGGCGTTCGAGCAGAACGTCGACATCGAAATGCAACGCAACGGCGAACGCTACGCCTTCCTGCGTTGGGGCCAGAGCGCTTTCGACAACTTCAGCGTGGTGCCGCCGGGCACTGGCATCTGCCATCAGGTCAACCTCGAATACCTGGGCCGCACCGTGTGGACCAAAGAGGAAGACGGTCGCACCTACGCGTTCCCCGACACCCTGGTGGGCACCGACTCCCACACCACCATGATCAATGGCCTCGGCGTGCTGGGCTGGGGCGTCGGCGGGATCGAGGCGGAAGCCGCCATGCTCGGCCAACCGGTGTCGATGCTGATTCCCGAGGTCATTGGCTTCAAACTCATCGGCAAGCTGCGCGAAGGCATCACCGCCACCGACCTGGTGCTGACCGTCACGCAGATGCTGCGCAAGAAAGGCGTGGTGGGCAAATTCGTCGAGTTCTATGGCGACGGCCTTGCCGACCTGCCCCTGGCCGACCGCGCCACCATCGCCAACATGGCCCCGGAATATGGCGCCACCTGCGGTTTCTTCCCGGTGGACGATGTGACCCTGGATTACTTGCGCCTGTCGGGACGCCCAGCGGAAACGGTGAAATTGGTCGAGGCCTATTGCAAGGCCCAGGGCCTGTGGCGCTTGCCCGGCCAGGAACCGGTGTTCACCGACACCCTGGAGCTGGACATGAGCAGCGTCGAAGCCAGCCTCGCCGGACCGAAACGCCCGCAGGACCGGGTCTCGTTGCCGAATGTCGGCCAGGCTTTCAGCGACTTCCTGGGGTTGCAGGTCAAACCCACCAGCAAAGAAGAAGGTCGCCTGGAAAGTGAAGGTGGCGGTGGCGTCGCGGTGGGCAATGCCGATCAGGTGGGCGAAGCCGAATATGAATTCGAAGGCCACACCCATCGCCTGAAAAACGGCGCGGTGGTGATTGCCGCCATTACTTCGTGCACCAACACCTCCAACCCCAGCGTGATGATGGCCGCCGGGCTGCTGGCGAAAAAAGCCGTGGAGAAAGGCCTGACCCGCAAGCCTTGGGTCAAGAGTTCCCTGGCGCCGGGCTCCAAGGTGGTCACCGACTACTACAAGGCGGCCGGCCTGACCGAGTACCTGGATAAACTTGGTTTCGACTTGGTGGGCTATGGTTGCACCACCTGCATCGGCAACTCCGGACCATTGCCGGAGCCCATCGAAAAAGCCATCCAGAAAGCCGACCTGACGGTGGCCTCGGTATTGTCAGGCAACCGCAACTTCGAAGGCCGGGTGCATCCACTGGTGAAGACCAACTGGCTGGCCTCGCCGCCACTGGTGGTCGCCTATGCCCTGGCCGGCACGGTGCGTATCGATATCAGTAGCGAGCCGCTGGGCAACGACCGGGACGGCAAGCCGGTGTACCTGCGGGACATCTGGCCCAGCAGCCAGGAAGTGGCCGCCGCCGTGGCCCAGGTCAACACCAGCATGTTCCACAAGGAATACGCCGCCGTGTTTGCCGGTGACGAGCAATGGCAGGCCATCGAAGTGCCGCAAGCGGCGACTTACGTCTGGCAGGACGACTCGACCTACATCCAGCACCCGCCGTTCTTCGACGACATCGACGGGCCGCCACCGGCTGTCAGGAACGTCGAAGGCGCCCGGGTCCTGGCCCTGCTGGGAGACTCGGTGACCACCGACCACATCTCCCCGGCTGGCAATATCAAGGCGGACAGCCCGGCCGGTCGCTACCTGCGCGAACAAGGCGTGGAGCCGCGAGACTTCAACTCCTACGGGTCCAGGCGCGGCAACCACCAGGTGATGATGCGCGGCACCTTCGCCAATATCCGCATTCGCAACGAAATGCTCGACGGCGAAGAAGGCGGCAACACGATCTACATTCCCAGTGGCGAACGAATGCCGATCTACGACGCCGCCATGCTGTACCAGGCCGCAGGCACACCATTGGTGGTGATCGCCGGCCAGGAATATGGCACCGGGTCGAGCCGGGACTGGGCAGCCAAGGGCACGAACCTGCTGGGGGTCAAGGCGGTGATCGCCGAAAGCTTCGAGCGTATCCATCGCTCCAACCTGGTGGGCATGGGCGTGCTGCCGTTGCAGTTCAAGCTCGACCAGAACCGCAAGAGCCTGAACCTCACGGGCAAGGAAACCCTGGACATCCTCGGGCTCAACAACGTCGAACTGACGCCGCGCATGAACCTGCCCCTGGTCATTACCCGCGAGGACGGCAGCCAGGAGCGAATCGAAGTGTTGTGCCGGATCGATACCTTGAATGAAGTGGAATATTTCAAGGCCGGCGGGATCCTTCACTATGTGTTGCGGCAATTGATTGCCAGTTAAAGATAAGCACCCCCTGTGGGAGCGAGCTTGCTCGCGATAGCGGTAGAACAGCCAACATCGATGTTGACTGACAAGCCTCTATCGCGAGCAAGCTCGCTCCCACAGGTTCTGCGGCTGCCTGACCGTCATTAGCGTTTTAACAGGCGGCGTTTTTGCACGAGCCTGCCTATAATCCCGTCGGCACTCACGGAACAGAGTCAGCCAACGGCTTGCACCCTCCTACGCATGAACCTGCATGGATACAAAACGTGTTCTTTGCGCGACCTGGCGGCGTCATAGACGCGGCGGCCACTTTCGCCCAAAGCTCTACCGTCTAAAAGGATGTTATATGCCCGCTTTACCTTGGCCCTACCTGGCCATGCTCGCCATCGGCTATGGCCTGGCCCTGGCTTACGGTCAGTTGGCCTGGACCGCCCTCATCTCAGTCGCGCTATTGCTGTTCGCCGGGTATGCCGTTCGCCAGCAACCCATGCCAATCGGCCGGTTTCTCGGTCACATTCTATTTGTGGTAATGGCCCTGGCGTTGGCCTTGCATTGGATGCCCGGCTTCTTCAACGGGCGGGTGATCCCCGCGCAACGCTTGACCGACGACGCCGCGCCATTTGCCATGTACCTCAACCAGGACAAGCCCCTGATCGGATTCTGGCTGCTGCTGGCCTGCCCCTGGATCGTCGGTCGGCGCTCGTTGCGCCTGTCGGTCTATGCCACGGCCCTGGGTCTGGCGCTGAGCGCGGTGCTGGCCCTCGGCGGGGCGATGCTGCTGGGCATGATCCACTGGGCACCAAAGTGGCCGGAGCACGCCTGGCTGTGGGTGCTCAATAATCTTTTATTGGTGACGCTCGTGGAGGAAGCGCTGTTTCGCGGCTACATTCAGGGAGGCTTGAGCCAGCGCTTCAAACACCTGAGTTACGGCGACAACCTGGCGCTGCTCCTGACCTCGCTGCTGTTCGGCCTGGTACACGCTGGCGCAGGTTGGCAATGGGTGCTGCTGTCGGGCCTGGCGGGGGTCGGCTACGGCCTGGCATATCGTTTTGGCGGCCTGGGTGCGGCGATTGCCACGCATTTTCTCCTCAATCTGCTTCATTTCGCCCTATTTACCTACCCGATGCTGGCGTGATAGCGACAGGCAAAAATAACTTCAATTTAAACCTGACACCGCCGACAACCTTTCATAGCCTTTCAAAGCCTTGCGGATCTACACACATGCGTAACAACCAACCCGTCACACAACGCGAAAGGACCTTCCCGGCCCAGCAACGATTGATTTCGACCACCGACGCCAAGGGCGTGATCACCTACTGCAACGACGCATTCGTTGACATCAGCGGGTATTCGAAGGAAGAACTGATTCGTTCGCCGCACAATCTCGTGCGCCATCCCGACGTCCCATCCGCGGTGTTCGCACACATGTGGGGTACGCTGAAACAAGGCTTGCCATGGATGGGCATCGTCAAGAATCGCAGCAAGAACGGCGACCATTACTGGGTCAACGCCTATGTCACGCCTGTGTTCGAGGGCAATCAGGTGGTCGGCTACGAATCGGTGCGGGTCAAGCCCTCCGCCGAACAGATCGCCGGGGCCGAAGCGCTTTATCAACGCATCAACCAAGGCAAGTCCGCGGTTCCGGGCAGCGACAAATGGGTGCCCATGCTGCAGGACTGGCTACCGTTTATCCTGGTCAGCCAGTTGAGTTTCGTCGTCGGCGCGTTCCTGGATTCCTCCTGGGGCTTTGCCCTGGCGGCCGTGCTGGCGGTGCCCTTGGGGCTGATGGGCCTGCAATGGCAGCAACGCGGGATCAAGCGCCTGCTGCGCCTGGCCGAACAGACCACGTCCGACCCGCTGATCGCCCGGATGTACACCGACAGCCGCGGCGTCCAGGCACGCCTGGAGATGTCGATCCTCAGCCAGGAGGCGCGCCTGAAAACCTGCCTGACCCGCCTGCAGGACACCGCCGAGCACCTTAACGACCAGGCTCGCCAGTCCAACACCCTGGCCCATGACAGTTCCAGCGGTCTGGAGCGCCAGCGGGTGGAAACCGAACAGGTCGCCACGGCCGTCAACCAGATGGCCGCAACGACCCAGGAAGTCGCCAGCCACGTGCAGCGCACCGCCGATGCCACCCAGGAAGCCAACCGCCTGACCAGCCGCGGCCGCGACATCGCCGGCGAAACCCGCGAAGCCATCGAGCGCCTGTCGGTGGTGGTCGGCGAAACCGGGCAGACCGTGACCCAGTTGGCCAAGGACAGCGACGAGATCGGTGGCGTGGTAGACGTGATCAAAGGCATCGCCGACCAGACCAACCTGCTGGCCCTCAACGCCGCCATCGAAGCGGCCCGTGCCGGGGAGATGGGCCGTGGTTTTGCCGTGGTGGCTGACGAAGTGCGGCAACTGGCACAACGCACCAGCGAATCCACCGGGCAGATCCACGCCCTGATCGCCAAGCTCCAGCAGACCGCCACCAACGCCGTGCAGACCATGGACGCTGGCCATCGCCAGGCCGAAGAAGGCGTGGCCCGGGTCATGGAAGCGGACGAGGCGCTGGTGGGGATCAGCGAAGCGGTGGCCCACATCACCGACATGACCACCCAAATCGCCGCCGCCACCGAGGAGCAAAGCTCAGTGGCCGAGGAGATCAGCCGCAACATCAGCAACATCTCGGCTCTCGCCGACCAGACCTCTGGCCAGGCTCACAGCTCGGCGCTGCTGAGCGAAGAGCTGACCCGCACGGCCAACACGCAGTATTCGTTGGTGGAGCGGTTTAATCGCTGATAGATGTTGGCTTGATCAAAAAACCCGGACAGCGAAAGCTTCCGGGTTTTTTGTTGCCTGATAGATCGCTATCGCGAGCAAGCTCGCGATAAGGCCGGCAACAGCATCATCATTTCTGAAGAAGAAACCCGGCCACTCTCTGCGCCGCCGCCTCCAGATGCTGCTCATGACTGAACCCCGAAGCCTTCAGCGGCTTGAGGTCATGATCCCCCGCCACCAACCACAACACCTCGATGCTCGGTGACAAGGTGTAGCCCTGCACCGCCTCCCGATTGCCCAGCGCATCGCGCTCGCCCTGGACGATCATGGTCCGGGTTTTCAACGCCGCCAGGTGCTCGACCCGTGGTTTCTCCGGCTTGCCCACCGCATAGAAGGGATACCCCAGGCACACCAGCGCATCGGCGCCCAACTCATCGGCCAGCAGGCTCGCCATGCGCCCGCCCATGGACTTGCCCCCCACCGCCAGCCGCCCAGCGACATAAGGCCGCACCGTGGTGTACACCTCCCGCCAGCATTCCAGCAGCTTAGGTGCCGGGTTGGGCGGACGCTTGCCCCCGTCCTGGCGCCGTTGGGCCATGTAGGGAAACTCGAAACGCAACACGTTGACACCATGCGCGGCAAGGCGCGCGGCCATTTCCTCCATAAAGCCACTGTCCATTGGCGCACCGGCACCATGGGCCAGGATCAGGGTTGGCGCCTTGGCGCCAGCGACCGATTGTCCGGCTGTCCATAACCAGCCATGTTCGGCTACACATCGCGCCCATTGATCCCCGTCAATACTGGCCTTGTGCTGTTTGTCCATGCTGACCTCGCTTTTAGTCTGCCTATAACTCCAGGCGAAGAACGCCGCACTGCCTTGCGCAGGCGCTCACTTCGGCTGAACCGTGGATGGGGAACCATGAACACTTCTATCAGTACCGCCTACAACTACAAGGTGGTCCGCCAATTCGCCATTATGACGGTGGTGTGGGGCATCGTCGGCATGGGGCTCGGGGTTTTTCTCGCCGCCCAATTGGTCTGGCCACAACTCAACTTCGATTTGCCATGGACCAGCTTCGGCCGCCTGCGCCCACTGCACACCAACGCAGTGATCTTCGCTTTCGGCGGTTGCGCCCTGTTCGCCAGTTCGTTCTATTCGGTGCAACGCACCTGCCAGACGCAGCTGTTCGCGCCGAAAATCGCCGCGTTCTGCTTCTGGGGATGGCAACTGGTGATCCTGCTGGCGGCCATCAGCCTGCCACTGGGCTACACCAGTTCCAAGGAATACGCCGAGCTGGAATGGCCGATCGACATCCTGATCACCATCGTCTGGGTGGCCTACGCCATCGTGTTCTTCGGCACCGTGGCCAAGCGCAACACCAAGCACATCTACGTCGGTAACTGGTTCTTCGGCGGGTTCATCCTGACCGTGGCGATCCTGCACATCGTCAACAACCTGGAACTGCCAGTGAGCTTCACCAAGTCCTACTCGGTGTACGCCGGGGCCACGGACGCGATGGTGCAATGGTGGTACGGCCACAACGCCGTGGGCTTCTTCCTCACCGCAGGCTTCCTGGGGATGATGTACTACTTCGTGCCGAAGCAGGCCGAGCGCCCGGTGTATTCCTATCGCTTGTCCATCGTGCACTTCTGGGCGCTGATCACCCTGTACATCTGGGCAGGTCCCCACCACCTGCACTACACCGCGCTGCCGGACTGGGCACAGTCGCTGGGCATGGTGATGTCGCTGATCCTGCTGGCGCCAAGCTGGGGCGGCATGATCAACGGCATGATGACCCTGTCGGGGGCCTGGCATAAGCTGCGCAGCGACCCGATCCTGCGGTTCCTGGTGGTGTCCCTGGCGTTCTACGGCATGTCGACCTTCGAAGGTCCGATGATGGCGATCAAGACCGTCAACGCCCTCTCCCACTACACCGACTGGACCATCGGCCACGTACATGCCGGCGCGCTCGGCTGGGTGGCAATGATTTCCATCGGCGCGCTGTACCACATGATCCCGAAAGTCTTCGGCCGGCCACAGATGCACAGCATCGGCCTGATCAACGCGCACTTCTGGCTCGCAACCATCGGCACCGTGCTCTACATCGCCTCGATGTGGGTCAACGGCATCGCCCAGGGCCTGATGTGGCGTGCGGTGAACGAGGACGGCACGCTCACCTACTCCTTCGTCGAAACCCTGGTGGCCAGCCACCCAGGCTTCGTCGTGCGGCTGGCGGGCGGGTCGATCTTCCTCCTCGGCATGCTGCTGATGGCCTACAACACCTGGCGCACCGTGCGGGCCTACCAGCCTGCCGAAGCCGCCGCTGCCGCGCAGATGGCCTGAGGAGTCCACCATGAAACACGAAACAATCGAAAAAAACGTCGGCCTGCTGATGCTGCTGATGGTCCTGGCCGTGAGCATTGGCGGCCTGACCCAGATCGTGCCGCTGTTCTTCCAGGACGTGACCAATAAACCGGTAGACGGCATGAAGCCCTACACCGCCCTGCAACTGGAAGGCCGCGACATCTACATCCGTGAAGGCTGCGTCGGCTGCCACTCGCAGATGATCCGTCCGTTCCGCGCCGAGACCGAGCGCTACGGCCACTACTCCGTCGCCGGCGAAAGCGTCTGGGACCATCCATTCCTGTGGGGCTCCAAGCGCACCGGGCCGGACCTGGCACGGGTCGGCGCGCGCTACTCCGATGATTGGCACCGCGCCCACTTGTACAACCCGCGCAACGTCGTGCCCGAGTCGAAAATGCCGGCCTACCCGTGGCTGGTGACCCACGCGGTAGACAGCAGCCACACCGAAGGCAAGCTGCGCGCCATGCGCACCCTGGGCGTGCCGTATACCGATGACGACATCGCAGGCGCGACGGCCTCGCTCAAGGGCAAGACCGAAATGGACGCGCTGGTGGCCTACCTGCAAGTGCTCGGCACTGCCATCAAGAGCAAGAGGTGAGCCATGGTTCTTGAAATGAGTACTGGAATGATCCGCGGCCTGGGCACGGTCGTGGTGTTCATCGCCTTCATCGGCCTGACCCTGTGGGTATTCAGCAGCAAACGTCGTCCAGAGTTCGCCGAAGCGCGCCTGCTGCCGTTCGCCGACGAGCCACCTGCCGACATCGCCACCCCCAAGACCCTGCAACAAGGAGTACCCGGCCATGACCACCTTCTGGAGTACGTGGATCTGCGTACTGACCATCGGCAGCCTCATCGGCCTGACTTGGTTGCTGATCGGCACTCGCAAGGGCGAGACCAAGGGCAGCGTCGACCAGACCATGGGCCACAGCTTCGACGGCATCGAGGAGTACGACAACCCGCTGCCGCAGTGGTGGTTCCTGTTGTTCGCCGGCACCCTGGTGTTTTCCGTCGGCTACCTGGTCCTCTATCCGGGCCTGGGCAACTGGAAAGGCATCCTGCCAGGCTACGAGAACGGCTGGACCGGCGCCCATGAATGGGAAAAGGAAATGGCCAAGGCCGACGCCAAGTTCGGGCCGATCTTCGCCAAATTCGCCGCCATGCCTGTGGAGGAAGTGGCCAAGGACCCACAAGCCTTGAAGATGGGTGGCCGCCTGTTCGCCTCCAACTGCTCGGTCTGCCACGGTTCGGACGCCAAGGGTGCCTTCGGCTTCCCGAACCTGGTCGACAGCAACTGGCGCTGGGGCGGCGCTGCCGACACCATCAAGACCACCATCATGGGCGGCCGCATGGCGGCGATGCCGGCCTGGGGTGAAGTGCTGGGAGAGGCCGGGGTCAAGAACGTGGCCGCGTACGTACGCCACGATTTGGCCGGTCTGCCTCTGCCGGCGGACAGTGGTGCCGACCTGCAAGCCGGCCAACAGGCCTTCAGCACCACCTGTGTCGCCTGCCACGGCGCCAACGGCCAGGGAACCGAAGCCATGGGCGCGCCGAACCTGACGAAACCGGCCGGCTTCATCTACGGCACCAGCCTGGCACAGTTGCAGCAGACCATTCGCCATGGTCGCCAGGGCCACATGCCAGCGCAGAATGAGTTGCTGGGCAATGACAAGGTGCAGCTGCTGGCCGCCTACGTCTACAGTCTGTCCCACACCGCCGGTGCCGAGCGCCTGCAAGCCGAACACAAAAGCGAATAAATCTTGACCGCGTGAACAGCCGCATCCGTCTGGATGCGGCTGCTCCGTGTCCCTGCGCGACGCATTGTCGCACCCTCCCATAGTCTTTCTTTCGGTTCCCCGGAATCGGGTCTAAGCTTGCCTTTGCGTGCGCTGGCGACTGCCGGTTTCAGGTCGACCCGACCCGATGCGTTCGACAATCGTTCGTCAAAAAGGCCGCAAAGGCAGGTGAATACCGGCTGTTGCGACAGTTGCCTGGCATCACCCGAACGCTGTGTTTGAACACACCCCGTTACAACCGACCTGACCCCCTCGCCTCATTCCTTCGTTGCGACATTTTGCCGTGGGCCATTTTTGTCCCTACAAGGAACATGGAAAGGCCGCAGAATCAGCTTTGGAAAGCATTGACCCAGGTCATGGCGCGTTGCAATGACCCCCCGCTTTCTCCATACTTGCGACCGATTTTTATCCTAATAAAACACCCAAACCGTGGAACCTTAGAATGAGCACAGCAATCAGTCCGACTGCTTATAACTATAAGGTAGTCCGCCAGTTCGCCATCATGACGGTGGTCTGGGGGATCCTTGGCATGGGGCTCGGTGTCTTCATCGCCTCGCAACTGGTCTGGCCGGAGTTGAACTTCGATCTGCCATGGACGACATTTGGACGCCTGCGCCCGCTGCACACCAACCTGGTGATCTTCGCCTTCGGTGGTTGTGCATTGTTTGCCACTTCTTACTACGTCGTGCAGCGAACCTGCCAAACGCGACTGATCTCCGACAGCCTCGCCGCCTTCACCTTCTGGGGCTGGCAAGCGGTCATCGTCGGTGCGATCGTGACCTTGCCACTGGGTTACACCACCACCAAGGAATACGCTGAGCTGGAATGGCCCCTGGCTATCCTGCTGGCCATCGTCTGGGTGACCTACGGTCTGGTGTTCTTCGGCACCATCGTCAAGCGCAAGACCAAGCACATCTACGTCGGTAACTGGTTCTACGGTGCGTTCATCGTCGTGACAGCCATGCTGCACATCGTCAACCACGCTTCCCTGCCGGTCAGCTTCTTCAAGTCGTACTCGGCCTATTCGGGCGCGACGGATGCGATGATCCAGTGGTGGTACGGCCACAACGCCGTAGGCTTCTTCCTGACCACGGGCTTCCTGGGGATGATGTACTACTTCGTGCCGAAACAGGCCGAGCGTCCGATCTATTCCTATCGCCTGTCCATCGTCCACTTCTGGGCGCTGATCACCCTGTACATCTGGGCCGGTCCCCACCACCTGCACTACACCGCACTGCCGGACTGGGCGCAGTCCCTGGGCATGGCGATGTCGATCATCCTGCTGGCGCCAAGCTGGGGCGGCATGATCAACGGCATGATGACCCTGTCGGGCGCCTGGCATAAGCTGCGCACCGACCCGATCCTGCGGTTCCTGGTTGTGTCGCTGGCGTTCTACGGCATGTCGACCTTCGAAGGCCCGATGATGGCGATCAAGACCGTCAACTCCCTGAGCCACTACACCGACTGGACCATCGGCCACGTACACGCTGGTGCGCTCGGCTGGGTTGCGATGATTTCCATCGGCGCCATCTACCACATGATCCCGAAACTGTTCGGTCGTGCGCAGATGCACAGCACCGGCCTGATCAACGCGCACTTCTGGCTCGCGACCATCGGCACCGTGCTCTACATCGCCTCGATGTGGGTCAACGGCATCACCCAAGGCCTGATGTGGCGTGCGATCAACGACGACGGCACCCTGACCTACTCGTTCGTCGAAGCCCTGCAAGCCAGCCACCCGGGCTATATCGTCCGAGCCCTGGGCGGCGCGTTCTTCGCCAGCGGCATGCTGTTCATGGCCTACAACGTGTACCGCACCGTTCGTGCCTCTGACCCGGCTGAAGCTGAAGCCGCCGCCAAGATCGCCGTAGTTGGAGCTCACTGATGAAGCACGAAGCAGTAGAGAAGAATATCGGCCTGCTGGCCTTCTTCATGGTCATCGCCGTGAGCATCGGCGGCCTGACCCAGATCGTTCCGCTGTTCTTCCAGGACGTGACCAACAAGCCGGTCGAAGGCATGAAGCCACGTACCGCCCTTGAGCTGGAAGGCCGTGACATCTATATCGCCAACGGTTGTGTCGGCTGCCACTCGCAGATGATCCGTCCGTTCCGCGCCGAAACCGAACGCTATGGCCACTATTCGGTCGCCGGTGAAAGCGTCTGGGACCACCCATTCCTGTGGGGTTCCAAGCGTACCGGTCCGGACCTGGCCCGCGTTGGCGGCCGCTACTCCGACGACTGGCACCGTGCGCACTTGTACAACCCGCGCAACGTAGTGCCTGAGTCGAAAATGCCGGCCTACCCGTTCCTCGTAGAAAACAAGCTCGACGGCAAAGACACCGCCAAGAAAATGGAAGTCCTGCGCACCCTGGGCGTGCCTTACACCGACGAAGACATCGCCGGTGCCAAGGATGCCGTCAAGGGCAAGACTGAAATGGACGCGCTGGTGGCCTATCTGCAAGGCCTGGGCACCATCATCAAAAGCAAACGGTGATTCTTTATGGATATCGGGATGATTCGCGGCCTGGGCACCGTCGTCGTGATGGTGGCCTTCATCGGTCTGGCCCTGTGGGTGTTCAGCCCCAAGCGCAAGTCGGAGTTTGACGACGCGACCTTGCTGCCGTTCGCGGATGATCCCGAAGCCATCAAGCACGTCGAGCAAGCTTCTAGGAGTAACAAAGAATGACTACATTCTGGAGTCTGTACGTCACAGTCCTCAGCCTGGGAACGATCTTCTCCCTGACCTGGCTGCTGCTGTCGACCCGCAAGGGCCAGCGCGCCGAGCAGACGGACGAGACCGTCGGCCACTCGTTCGACGGGATCGAGGAATACGACAACCCACTGCCGAAATGGTGGTTCATGCTGTTCGTGGGCACCATCGTGTTCGCCCTCGGTTACCTGGTGCTCTACCCTGGCCTGGGCAACTGGAAAGGCCTGCTGCCAGGCTATAACTACCTGGACACCGAAAAGCAGACCGCCTTCGCCAACGGCCAGACCGGCTGGACAGGTGTTCACGAGTGGGAAAAGGAAATGGCTCGCTCGGACGCCAAGTTCGGTCCGATCTTCGCCAAGTTCGCCTCCATGCCGATCGAAGAAGTCGCCAAGGACCCGCAAGCCCTGAAGATGGGTGGCCGCCTGTTCGCCTCCAACTGCTCGGTTTGCCATGGTTCCGACGCCAAGGGTGCCTATGGCTTCCCCAACCTGACCGACGCCGACTGGCGCTGGGGCGGTGAGCCGGAAACCATCAAGACCACCATCATGGGCGGTCGTCACGCCGTGATGCCGGGCTGGGCTGCCGTGGTTGGCGAGCAAGGCGTCGCTGACGTGGCTTCCTACCTGGTGACCAGCCTGCACGGCCGCAAACTGCCGGAAGGCGCCAAGGCCGATCCGGCCAACGGCCAGAAACTGTTCGCGGCCAACTGCGTGGCCTGCCATGGCCCAGCCGGCAAAGGCACGCCCGCCATGGGCGCACCTGACCTGACGCACCCTGCGGCGTTCATCTACGGTTCGAGCTTCGCTCAACTGCAGCAGACCATCCGCTACGGCCGCCAGGGCCAGATGCCTGCCCAGGCTGACCTGCAAGGCAACGACAAGGTCCACTTGCTGGCCGCCTATGTCTATAGCCTGTCTCATGGCGAAAAGGCTCCGGCCGCTGACGCCCAGTAAGACGAGTAGCTGATACACCAAAGGCCCCGCCAATCTGATTGGCGGGGCCTTTTTGTTACCGGCCGAAAACCTGGGTAAATCTGTTTCGCCTGTCGGCCACCCGCCCCGGTAGCAACATGCCTACATCGGCGTGGCAGTGCTCGACCCGTGGGTTGGCTGATGCATATTCGGCAGTCATCACAAGATGCCCTTCGGCTCGCCAACGCCACAGAAAGTCTATAGTCAATTGATCTGAGTCATGACTTGTTACATCCGCTACACCATTCTATGCAGACCCCCAACGCGACCAAAGGTCGCACCCTTGGGCTAGAGCGACAGGCGTATCATTGCGCCACCGCAACACCCTTTCTGACCGTGGTCGGCACGTACTGGCCCCGGCACTTTTCCACTGCCGTGGGATGCATTCGATGAGTAACCAGATTCCGGTACATGACGTCACCCCGCCTGCCAAGGACGCGAACAAAAGCGTCGACCTGTATGCCTCTCGGGAAAAAATCTACACCCGCGCCTTCACTGGCCTGTTCCGCAACCTGCGAATGGCTGGCGGCGCGCTATTGTTCCTGCTGTATTTCGGTACGGTCTGGCTGAACTGGGGTGGTCATCAGGCCGTCTGGTGGAACTTGCCAGAGCGCAAATTCTTTATTTTCGGCGCCACCTTCTGGCCCCAGGATTTCATCCTGCTCTCGGGGATGTTGATCATTGCCGCCTTTGGCCTGTTTTTCATCACGGTCTATGCCGGACGAGTGTGGTGTGGCTATACCTGCCCACAGAGCGTGTGGACCTGGATCTTCATGTGGTGCGAAAAAGTCACCGAAGGCGACCGCAACCAGCGCATCAAGCTCGACAAGGCCCCCATGGGCGCCAACAAATTCCTGCGCAAGCTCGCCAAGCACAGCCTGTGGCTGCTGATAGGTTTCGTCACCGGCATGACCTTTGTCGGTTACTTCACGCCAATCCGCGAACTGGTGTTCGAGTTCTTTACCGGCCAGGCCGATGGCTGGTCGTATTTCTGGGTGGGTTTCTTCACCCTCGCCACCTACGGCAACGCTGGCTGGCTGCGTGAGCAAGTGTGTATCTACATGTGCCCTTACGCACGCTTCCAGAGCGTGATGTTCGACAAGGACACCTTGATCGTTTCCTACGACCCGCGTCGTGGCGAAAGCCGTGGCCCGCGCAAGAAAGGCGTTGACTACAAAGCCCTGGGCCTGGGGGATTGCATCGACTGCACCATGTGCGTCCAGGTCTGCCCTACCGGTATCGACATCCGCGACGGCCTGCAGATCGAGTGCATCGGCTGCGCGGCCTGTATCGATGCCTGCGACAACATCATGGACAAAATGGATTATCCACGCGGCCTGATCAGCTACACCACCGAACACAACCTTTCGGGGCAGAAAACCCATAAACTGCGCCCGCGCCTGATCGGTTATGCCTTGGTGCTGCTGACCATGATGAGCCTGTTGGCGGCGGCGTTCTTCATGCGCTCGCTGGTGGGTTTCGACGTCAGCAAGGACCGCGTGCTCTACCGTGAAAACGCCGAAGGCCGGATCGAGAACGTCTACAGCCTGAAGATCATGAACAAAGACCAACGCGACCACACGTATGTCCTGGAAGCCGCCGGCCTACCCGACCTCAAGCTGCAAGGCCGGCGGGAAATCAAGGTCGCGGCCGGCGAGATCTACAGCCAGCCGGTCGAGCTGTCCAGCGCACCGGAACAACTGCCATCGAGCACCAACGAGGTGACCTTCATCCTCAAGGATGCCGATGACGAAAGCGTACATGTCGAAGCCAAGAGCCGGTTCATCGGCCCACAAACTCGTTGAGAGAACTGAACATGCCTGCAGCAACCGCCTCCAGCCCTTGGTACAAGCACCTCTGGCCGTGGATCATCATCGCGATCCTGACCTGTTCGGTGACACTGAGCCTGACGATGGTGACCATTGCGGTGAAGAACCCGGACAACCTGGTCAACGACAACTATTACGAAGCCGGCAAGGGTATCAACCGCTCGCTGGAGCGCGAATTGCTGGCCCAGACCCTGCAACTGCGTGCCAACGTGCAACTGGACGAGCTCACCGGTGAAGTGAACCTGCGCCTGAACGGCAACAGCCGTCCCCAGACCCTGGAACTGAGCCTGATCTCGCCGACCCAGCCGGAGAAGGACCGCAAGATCGTCCTGACCCGCAACGACAGTGAACCGGGGCGCTACGTCGGCCAGTTGACCGACAAGGTCGAAGGCCGGCGCTTTGTCGAATTGCTGGGTGTGGAGAACGACAAGACCTGGCGCCTGTTCGAAGAAGAACAGATCAATCACGGCCAGGACCTCTTGCTTGGCGATGAACCGCTGCAAGGCGCTGAAGACCTGAAGAAATAAACGACGGCGCTTCTGATCGTTCCCACGCTCCGCGTGGAAACGCGGCCCGGGACGCTCTGCGTCCCTTCTAAGCGTGACGCGGAGCGTCACAGGATGCATTCCCACGCAGAGCGTGGGAACGATCATTGGACAACGTTCTGTGAACACGCAATGACCACTCCACAGCCCTGCTACCACTGCGCCCTGCCCGTCCCCCCGGGCAGTCGCTTCACCGCCGTTGTCCTCGGTGAAACCCGCGAGCTGTGCTGCCCGGGCTGCCAGGCGGTGGCCGAGGCCATTGTCGCCGGAGGCCTGGAAAGTTATTACCAGCATCGCAGCGAAGCGTCGGCCAATCCCGAATCCCTGCCCGTCCAGTTGACCGATGAACTGGCGCTCTACGATCGCCCTGACGTACAGCAATCATTCGTGCGCCATGAAGGCGAACTGGCCGAAACCACCCTGTTGATGGAAGGCATCAGTTGCGCCGCCTGCGGCTGGCTGATTGAAAAACAATTACGCAGCCTGCCGGCCGTGGCCGAAGCGCGATTGAACCTGTCCAATCATCGCCTGCATGTACGTTGGGCCGACGCTCAACTACCGCTGAGCACGCTGCTCGCCGAATTGCGCCAGATCGGCTACGTAGCGCACCCGTACCAGGCCGACCAGGCCTGTGAACAACTCGCCGCACAAAACCGCCTGGCCCTGCGCCAATTGGGCGTGGCCGGTCTGTTGTGGTTCCAGGCGATGATGGCGACCATGGCCACCTGGCCAGAATTCAACATCGACCTGAGCCCGGAGATGCACACCATCCTGCGCTGGGTTGCCCTGTTCCTCACCACGCCCATCGTCTTCTATAGCTGCGCGCCGTTCTTCAAAGGCGCCATGCGCGACCTGCGCACCCGCCACCTGACCATGGACGTTTCCGTGTCCCTGGCCATCGGCAGTGCCTACGTTGCCGGGATCTGGACGTCGATCACCGGGGTCGGCGAGTTGTACTTCGATGCCGTTGGCATGTTCGCCCTGTTCCTGCTGGCCGGCCGTTACCTGGAACGCCGGGCTCGGGAACGCACGGCTGCCGCCACCGCCCAACTGGTCAATCTGTTGCCGGCCTCGTGCCTGCGCCTGGAGGATAACGGCCAGAGTGAACGCATCCTGCTCAGCGAATTGCGCACCGGTGACCGGGTGCTGGTGCATCCCGGGGCAGTCCTGCCGGCCGATGGCAAGATCCTGGATGGCCAGTCCAGCATCGACGAATCGCTGCTGACCGGTGAATACCTGCCACAACCTCGCCAGGTGGGCGACGCGGTCACCGCCGGCACGCTGAACGTCGAAGGGGCCTTGACGGTCGAGGTGCTGGCCCTCGGGCAAGACACCCGGTTGTCCGCCATCGTGCGGCTGCTGGAGCGGGCCCAGGCCGAGAAGCCGCGACTGGCGGAAATCGCCGACCGCGCCGCCCAATGGTTCTTGCTGTTCTCCTTGGTCGCCGCTGCCGTCATCGGGCTGGTGTGGTGGCAACTGGACGCTTCGCGCGCGTTCTGGATCGTCCTGGCGATGCTCGTCGCCACCTGCCCTTGCGCGTTGTCACTCGCCACGCCGACCGCCCTCACCGCCGCTACCGGCACCTTGCACAAGCTCGGCCTGCTGCTGACGCGCGGGCATGTGCTGGAAGGCCTGAACCAGATCGATACGGTGATTTTCGACAAGACCGGTACCCTCACCGAAGGCCGCCTGGCGTTGCGCGCCATTCGGCCATTGGCGGCCCTCGACAGTGATCAATGCCTGGGCTTGGCCGCTGCCCTGGAGAACCGCTCGGAACACCCCATCGCCCGCGCCTTCGGCCGCGCGCCATTGGCCGCCGAGCAGGTACAAAGCACCCCGGGGCTGGGGCTGGAAGGCCTCGTGGCGGAACAGCGCCTGCGCATCGGTCAGCCGGGTTTTGTCTGCGAACTGAGTGGCGCCGTCGTACCGCAAATGCCGGACGAACCCGGGCAATGGCTGTTGCTCGGCGATGAGATCGGGCCCTTGGCCTGGTTCGTCCTCGATGACCGCTTGCGCGTCGAAGCCCCGGCGCTGCTGGCGGCCTGCAAGGCACGGGGCTGGCGGACGCTGCTGTTGTCGGGTGACAGTTCGCCCATGGTTGCCAGCGTCGCCGCCGAACTGGGCATCGATGAGGCTCGCGGCGGCCTGCGCCCGGACGACAAACTGGCCGTGTTGCAGCAGTTGCATCAACAGGGCCGCAAGGTGCTGATGCTCGGCGATGGGGTGAACGACGTGCCCGTGCTGGCGGCAGCGGACATCAGTGTCGCCATGGGCTCGGCCACCGACCTGGCCAAGACCAGCGCCGACGCGGTGCTGCTGTCCAACCGCCTCGACGCCCTGATCCACGCCTTCAGTCTGGCTCGACGCACCCGCCGGGTGATCATTGAGAACCTGGTGTGGGCAGGGTTGTACAATGGCCTCATGTTGCCGTTCGCCGCCCTTGGCTGGATTACCCCGGTGTGGGCGGCGGTCGGCATGTCCATCAGTTCGTTGACCGTGGTGTTGAATGCGCTGAGGCTGACACGTCAGCCCAAGACGCAGGTTTTCGACGCCACGCCCGATACCCGCCCGCTGCCGGCCTGAGCCGCGCGGGCATGGAGTTCCGACATGCCAGCTCTCTACGTGATGATCCCGGCCGCGCTGCTGATCGTGGCCATCGCCGTGTACATTTTCTTCTGGGCCGTGGACAGCGGCCAGTACGACGACCTCGACGGTCCGGCCCACAGCATTCTGTTCGACGATCAGGACCCGAACCACAAGGCGGCGGTGGACGAAGCCAGCGGCGAAGCCCGCAAGCCGGACGACAAGGCCCCGCCCCATGCTTGACCTGGCACCCCTGTTGGTTTCTGCGGTCATCCTTGGCCTGCTCGGCGGTGGACACTGCCTGGGCATGTGCGGCGGCCTGATGGGCGCCCTGACCCTGGCGATTCCCAAGGAACAGCGTAGCCGGCGCTTCCGGTTGCTGCTGGCGTACAACCTGGGACGGATCCTGAGCTACGCCACCGCCGGGTTGCTGATCGGCCTGGCCGGTTGGGCCGTGTCCAACAGCCCGGCAGCGATGATCATGCGGGTGCTGGCCGGCTTGCTGTTGATTGCCATGGGCCTGTACCTGGCGGGCTGGTGGAGCGGCCTGACTCGCATCGAAGGTGTGGGACGCGGCTTGTGGCGACACATCCAACCCGTCGCCAACCGTTTGCTGCCGGTGTCGAGCCTGCCTCGGGCCTTGCTGCTCGGCGCGCTGTGGGGCTGGCTACCGTGCGGCCTGGTCTACAGCACCCTGCTCTGGTCCGCCAGCCAAGGCAATGCACTGGACAGCGCGCTGCTGATGCTCGCCTTCGGCCTGGGCACCTGGCCGGTGCTGCTCGCCACGGGCCTGGCCGCCGAACGCGTCACCGCCCTGCTGCGCAAACGCAGCGTGCGCATGGCCGGTGGTTTGTTGGTGATTATTTTCGGGGTATGGACACTGCCGGGGCCGCATCAACATTGGCTCATGGGGCACTGACCGAGTTGCCCCAATCGCGAGCAAGCTCGCTCCCACATGGAAAGTCTCCTGTGGGAGCGAGCTTGCCCGCGATGAGGCCTGCATCGACAACTCCGATGCCCCGTTGACGCAAATCAAAACGGCCACGCCCACGCGCCCCTAGACTCGCCCCATGCCAGTCTATCCGGGGAATGCCCGCATGCTCGACACCATTTGTTGGGACTCAAATCTTATCCGCCGTTACGACCTGGCGGGACCACGCTACACCTCGTACCCCACGGCGGCGCAGTTCGGCAGCCAGGTGGGTACCTTCGACCTGCTCCACGCCCTGCGCGACAGCCGCAAGGCCCTGCGGCCGCTGTCGCTGTACGTGCACATACCGTTCTGCGCGAACATTTGCTACTACTGCGCCTGCAACAAGGTCATCACCAAGGACCGCGGCCGCGCCCACGCCTACCTGCAACGCCTGGAACAGGAAATCCAACTGATCGGCTGCCACCTGGACCCCACCCAGCGCGTAGAACAGTTGCACTTTGGCGGCGGTACCCCGACATTCCTCAGCCACGATGAGCTGCGCCAACTGATGGCCAAGCTGCGCCAGCACCTGAACCTGCTGGACGACGATTCCGGCGACTACGGCATCGAAATCGACCCCAGGGAAGCCGACTGGTCGACCATGGGCCTGTTGCGCGAACTGGGTTTCAACCGGGTCAGTATCGGCCTGCAAGAACTTGATCCAGCGGTGCAGCGGGCCGTCAATCGCCTGCAAAGCCTCGAGGAAACCCGCGCAGTGGTCGAAGCCGCCCGGACCTTGCAATTCCGCTCGATCAACATTGACCTGATCTACGGCCTGCCCAAGCAGACCCCGGAAAACTTCGCCCGCACCGTCCAGGAAGTCATCCACCTGCAACCGGACCGGCTCTCGGTGTTCAACTACGCCCACCTGCCGGAACGCTTCATGCCCCAGCGGCGCATCAACAGCCAGGACTTGCCGACCCCGGAGCAGAAACTGGCGATGCTGCAAGGCACCATCGAACAACTGACCGCCGCCGGCTACCGCTACGTCGGCATGGACCACTTCGCCCTGCCCGACGACGAACTGGCAATCGCTCAGGAAGAGGCCACGTTGCAGCGCAACTTCCAGGGCTACACCACCCATGGCCATTGCGACCTGATCGGCCTTGGCGTGTCAGCCATCAGCCAGATCGGCGATTTGTATTGCCAGAACAGCAGTGACCTGAACCATTACCAGAACACCCTCGCCGACGGGCAACTGGCGACCAGTCGCGGGCTGATCTGCAATGCCGACGACCGGTTGCGGCGCGCGGTGATCCAGCAGTTGATCTGTCATTTCCACCTGCCCTTCGCCGAGATCGAGCAAACCTTCAACATCGACTTTCGTGGTTACTTCGCGCCGCAATGGCCGCAATTGCAGGCCATGGCCGCGGATGGGCTGATCGAGCTGGATGACACCCATATCCGGGTATTGCCCGCCGGGCGCCTGCTGGTGCGATCCGTGTGCATGGTATTCGATGCCTACTTGGACCAGCACAATCGCCAACGCTTCTCCCGAGTCATTTGAGCGCGACAATTTGACGACGACATCGCACTGGCCGGAGTGCCATCTCTGGGGTACCCTTACGCCTTATGCGTGATTTCCCACAAGGATTTAAGAAATGTCCGAGCCAGTCAAACTGCGCGCCCACAACCAGGCCCATTGCAAGGATTGCAGCCTGGCCCCCCTCTGCCTGCCGCTTTCGCTGAACCTGGAGGACATGGACGCGCTGGATGACATCGTTAAACGGGGCCGCCCGTTGAAAAAAGGTGAATTCCTGTTTCGCCAGGGCGATACCTTCGATTCGGTCTATGCGGTGCGCTCGGGCGCCTTGAAGACCTTCAACCTGAGCGATGGCGGCGAAGAACAGCTCACCGGCTTCCACCTGCCCAGCGAACTGGTGGGCCTGTCCGGCATGGACACCGAGTCCCATCCGGTCTCGGCCCAGGCGCTGGAAACCACCTCGGTGTGCGAAATTCCCTTCGATCGCCTGGACGAGCTGGCCATACAGCTGCCGCAACTGCGCCGCCAGTTGATGCGGGTCATGAGCCGGGAAATCCGTGACGATCAGCAAATGATGCTGCTGCTTTCGAAAAAAACCGCCGACGAGCGTATCGCCACGTTCCTGGTCAACCTCTCGGCACGCTTCCGCGCCCGTGGGTTCTCGGCCAACCAGTTCCGCTTGAGCATGTCGCGCAACGAAATCGGCAATTACCTGGGCCTGGCGGTGGAAACCGTGTCCAGGGTCTTCACCCGCTTCCAGCAGAACGAGTTGATTGCCGCCGAAGGCAAGGAAATTCACATTCTCGACCCGATCCAGCTCTGCGCCCTGGCCGGCGGCTCGATCGAAGGCTGATGGCCGCGCGCGGCTGAGGGATGTTCCCAGCCGCGCTATACTGCCGCGTTTGCAGCTCAGCCAGGACACCTCCACGATGGTCTTTGACTCCTTCGATATCAAATCCCTGATCCGCCCCGTGATCGATTTCCCCAAGCCCGGCGTGATCTTTCGCGACATTACCCCCCTGTTCCAATCCCCGACCGCCCTGCGACTGGTCATGGACAGTTTCGCCCACCGGTATGTCGAGGCCGAGTTCACTCACATCGGCGCGATGGATGCGCGGGGTTTCCTGATTGGCTCGATCCTGGCCTACCAGCTGAACAAGCCGCTGATCTTGTTCCGCAAGCAAGGCAAGCTGCCGGCCGATGTGCTGGCCGAGGGTTACCAGACCGAATACGGCGAAGCCTTCCTTGAAGTGCATGCCGACAGCTTGTGCGAGGGTGATTCGGTGGTGATGTTCGATGACCTGATTGCCACTGGCGGCACGCTGATCGCCGCCGCCAACCTGATCCGCCGCATGGGCGCCAAGGTCCACGAAGCCGCGGCGATCATCGACCTGCCGGAGCTGCTCGGCTCCCAGCGCCTGGAAGACATGGGGATTCCCACGTTCTGCCTGACGCAGTTCTCGCTCAGCGAAAAATAATCCTCGGCAACGAAACACAACCCCTGTGGGAGCGAGCCTGCTCGCGATAGCGATGTGTCAGCCAGCATAGATATTGGCTGATCTACCGCTATCGCGAGCAAGCTCGCTCCCACAAGGGATTGGTTGCTGTTACAACGCGATCGGCTTGCGCCCCGCAAACGAATGCGCCAGTGTCCCGCCATCCACCAACTCAAGCTCCCCACCCAGCGGCACGCCGTGGGCGATGCGCGAGGCGATCAGGCCTTTGTTGTTGAGCAGTTGGGCGATGTAATGGGCGGTGGCTTCGCCTTCGACCGTCGGGTTCGTAGCGAGGATGACTTCCGTGAACGTACCCGCTTCTTCGATCCGCGCGATCAACTGCGGAATGCCGATGGCTTCAGGCCCCAAGCCGTCGAGCGGTGACAAATGGCCCTTGAGCACGAAATAACGGCCACGAAAACCGGTCTGCTCTACCGCATACACATCCATCGGCCCTTCCACCACGCAGAGCAGGCTGTCGTCCCGACGCGGGTCGGCACATTGCGGGCAGAGGTCGTCTTCGGTGAGGGTGCGGCACAAACGGCAATGCCCTACGCCTTCCATGGCCTGGCTCAGGGCCTGGGCCAGGCGCGAACCGCCGCTGCGATCACGCTCGAGCAATTGCAACGCCATGCGCTGGGCAGTTTTCTGACCTACACCCGGCAACGTTCGCAGGGCATCGATCAGTTGGCGAATCAAAGGGCTGAAGCTCATGGAGGAAATGTCCGACATAACAACGAGACGCGGTTTATACCCGTGCCTCCGATTAGCGTCAAATACTCAATCCTGCGCGACCCGCACCACCAACTTGCCGAAGTTGCGCCCCTCCAACAGCCCGATAAACGCCTGTGGCGCATTCTCAAGGCCATCGACCACATCCTCACGGAACTTGACCTTGCCATCACGCACCCAAGGGGCCATGGCGCTGATGAACTCCGGCTGACGGTCACCGTAGTCATCAAACACGATAAACCCCTGGATCCGCACACGCTTGTTGAGCAAAGTGCGCTGCAACTGCGGCAAGCGATCCGGGCCGCTCGGTGCTTGATGATCGTTGTAGGAAGCGATCAGGCCACAGAGCGGGATCCGCGCCTTGGCGTTGAGCAGCGGCACGACGGCATCGAAGACCTTGCCACCGACGTTTTCGTAATAGATGTCGATGCCCTTGTCGCAAGCCTGCGCCAGCTCCTCGGCAAAACGTGCGCTCTTGTGATCGACACAGGCGTCAAACCCCAGCTCGTCGACCACGTACTTGCATTTCTCGCTGCCACCCGCGACGCCGACGACACGCAGGCCCTTGATCTTCGCCACCTGGCCAACCACCGAGCCCACCGCACCCGAGGCCGCCGCGACCACCAGGGTTTCCCCGGCCTTGGGCTGGCCAATGTCCATCAGCCCCATGTAAGCGGTCATGCCCGGCATGCCCAGCACACCCAGGGCCATCGACGGGCTCGGCAGCCCCGAAGGGACGGGCATCACGTTGCGCCCGTCGCTGATGCTGTGGCTCTGCCAACCGGTGGCCCCCACCACCAGATCACCCTCCTGGAATTTCGGGTGCATCGAGCGCTCCACGCGGCTCACGGCGCCGCCGGTCATCACCTCGTCGATTTTTACCGGAGCAGCGTAGGAAGGCGCGTCACTCATTCGCCCGCGCATGTAAGGGTCCAAGGACAAAAACTGCGTCTTGAGCAGGATCTGCCCCTGCGCCAGGTCCGGCAGCGTCACGTGCTCCAGGCGGAAATTGTCCGCGGTTGGGGCGCCGTGAGGACGGGAGGCAAGGACGATGCGCTGGTTGGAGGTCGATGCTTGTGACATGGAAGCGTCTCCTTGATCGTTGAGTGGCACGTATAGGGAGCAGACCATTGCCGAGGGGGCGGCGTTCGATGTTTGTTCAGCGGGTACTTGTGGGAGCAAGGCTTGCCCGCGATGAACGATGGCGCGCAGTTCCGACAAATCGAGGCGTCTGCATCGCGGGCAAGCCTTGCTCCCACAGAGCCTTGCTCTCACAGGCAAGGTTTCGCTCGCCCCTAGACAGAAACAAAAATGCCAGGCGCGATGCCTGGCATTGTGTGTAGCCCATCCCGACCGGGATGGCGAATCAGAACGGCAGTTTCATGCCCGGCGGCAGTTGCATGCCGGCCGTCATGCCAGACATCTTGTCCTGGCTGTTGGCTTCGATCTTGCGCACCGCGTCATTGACGGCGGCGGCGAACAGGGCTTCGAGCATTTCCTTGTCGTCTTCGCTCATGCCTTCGACCACGCTTGGGTCGATGCTGACGCGCTTGATGTCGTGGCGACCGGTCATGACCACGGTCACCATGTCGCCGCCGGACTTGCCGGTGACTTCGGCGTTGGCCAGTTCTTCCTGCATCTTGGCCATTTTTTCCTGCATTTGCTGCGCCTGCTTCATCAGGCCGGCCATGCCACCTTTCATCATGGGAATCACCTCGAAAGTACTTGGATAAACAACGCGCCCGGCCCGTTCGGCCCGGCGCCTTCAGTTATGAGCCCTGGGTGACCGGGGCCTCGACAGGTTCGATAGTATCGTGACGGACCACGGCGCCGAACTGTTGCATCATCTGCTGGATGAATGGATCACCGTGGATCGACTCCTCGGCTTCGCGCTGACGGTCGGCACGGCGCCGGGACGCGGCCTGGGCCGGGGTCTCCTGCTCGGGCTTGATCAGCTCGATGGTCAGCGTCAGGGTGCGCTGGTGATACTGGTTCAGCGCATCGTTGAGGCGACGTTGCTGGGTCGCGTTGAACAGTGCGCTGTGGGCCGGGTCCAGGTGCAGCAGCCAGTGGTCGCCTTCCACGGCCATCAGCGTGCAGTTGGCGGCAATACTGCCGGTCATGCCGCTGATCGGCAGTTTAGGAAACAGCTCCAGCCATTGCAGGGCCAGCCCGGTGGCCGGCATCGCCGCGGGTTCCGGCTCGGGCTCCGGGGCCGGCTCAGCGGCGTGCTCACTGGCCAGGTCGTCCAGGTAGCTGTAGGCCGAATCCATGTCTGGCTCGATGTAATCCTCGTCCAGCGGCGGTTCGTCGTCCTGATCGAGGCCTGGCGTGGCGACATCGACGTCGGCCACTGTTGGTTCGGGCACCGGCGCGGCGACCCACTCCGGTGCATCGGGCACCACACTGTCGGGCGTCGGCAAAGGCATCGGCGGCAACTCGGGTTGCTCGGCGATGGTCTCCAGAACCGGCTCCACGGCAGGTTGCTGGACAACCTCGGGCTCGATCGGATCGTTCCAGGGCAGATCGACAACGGCTTCAGCGACCGGTTCGGGCAGCGCCTCGACGACCGGTTCAGGTTCTGGCTCAGGGGCCGCGACAACGGGTGTCGGAGCCGGTGCTGCCACAGGTGCCGGCGCTACCGGAGCCGAAGCCACTGCCGGCGCAACGACGGGCGCGGCAGCCACTGGCTTGGCGGAATCAGCTGTGGCCTGGCTGATCCCCACTGGCTTTAGCGCTTGCCTCGGGACGTCCGTCGTATCGGCTGGCCGGAACGCCAGCATTCGCAGCAGGACCATTTCAAAGCCGCCGCGCGGATCCGGTGCCAGGGGCAGGTCGCGACGACCAATCAGACCCATCTGGTAATAGAACTGCACGTCTTCGGCCGGCAACGCCTGGGCCAGGGCCAGTACGCGATCACGGTCGCCGTGGCCGTTGTCGACGCCATCAGGCAAGGCCTGGGCGATGGCGACCCGGTGCAGCACATTGAGAATTTCCGAGAGCACGCCATTCCAGTCCGGGCCCTGCTCGGCCAGGTGACGCACCGCTTCGAGCAACGCCTTCGCGTCGCCTTCGATCAGCGCATGCAAAACGTCATAGACCTGGCCGTGATCGAGGGTACCGAGCATGGCCCGGACATCCGCGGCCATGACCTTGCCTTCACCGAAAGCGATGGCCTGGTCGGTCAGGCTCATGGCGTCGCGCATCGAACCATCGGCGGCGCGGCCCAACAGCCACAGCGCATCGTCCTCGAAGGGCACGTTCTCGACGCCCAGTACATGCGTCAGGTGCTCGACGACCCGTTCCGGCGTCATGTTCTTCAGGGAGAACTGCAGGCACCGCGACAAAATCGTTGCAGGAAGTTTCTGCGGGTCGGTGGTCGCCAGGATGAACTTGACGTAGGGCGGCGGCTCCTCAAGGGTCTTGAGCAGCGCATTGAAGGAATGGCTGGAGAGCATGTGCACTTCGTCGATCAGGTAGACCTTGAAGCGCCCACGGCTCGGCGCGTACTGCACGTTGTCGAGCAGCTCGCGGGTGTCTTCGACCTTGGTACGGCTGGCGGCGTCGATCTCGATCAGGTCGACGAAACGGCCCTCGTCGATTTCCCGGCAGACCGAACACTCGCCGCAGGGCGTGGAGGTAATGCCGGTTTCACAGTTCAGGCACTTGGCAATGATCCGCGCGATGGTGGTCTTGCCCACGCCGCGGGTGCCGGTGAACAGGTAGGCATGGTGCAGCCGCTGGCTGTCCAAGGCATTGATCAGGGCCTTGAGCACATGGGTCTGGCCGACCATTTCGCGGAACGAGCGCGGACGCCATTTACGTGCAAGAACCTGATAACTCATCGAAAACCGTCGCATCGAAGGAACATAAGCGGCTAATGCTAGCGGAGCAGGGGCGAAATTGCATCCGGTGTGCTCGTCTAATCTGACTAAGATTGGATCAGGGACTCGGTTGTCGACGCGGTTTTGCACAGTCAGGAGAGTTTATGCGCTCAGCCATGGGGGCTTTGCTGTTGTTGGGTACAGGTTGTTTTGCTGATGAAGTACCTTTGCGTTTTGCCGTTACCGACGGCTGGGCGATGCCCATGGTGCAGATCGAACGGGGTCGCCCGACCCAGGGCATCCTTCCCGACATAATGACCAGCCTGGCGACCCGGATGGGACTGCCGGCGCAATTCCATGTCCTATCCCGCGCCCGGCTGGACGGCGCCATGAAACACGGCGAGATCGACATGCGTTGCTACGTCAGCCCCGACTGGGTAAAGGACAGTGGCGATTACCTATGGAGCGTCCCGTTGTTTTTCCAGCGCGACCTGCTCGTCGCCACGGCAAGCGCCCCTGCGGCGGTCACACTAGCCACGTTGCCGGAACAGCCCATCGGCACGGTGCTCGGCTATACCTACCCGACCTTGCAACCCTTGTTCGACCGCAGCCAACTGCACCGCGACGACGCCCGCAGCCAGGAACAAGTGCTGGCGAAACTGCTGGCCGGGCGTTATCGCTACGGGATCAGCAACCAATGGGCGCTGGACTGGTTCAATCAACGTCATACCGCTGATCGGCAACTCCATGAGGTGGCAGTGCTTCAGGAACAGCAGTTGAGCTGTTATGTGCGCAACGATCCGAACATTCCAGCACAACGCATTCTGAGGACCCTGTTGAACATGAAAACCTCCGGGGAGATCGACGCGATCATCCAGCTTTACACGGGCCGCAGTGACGCATCGCAGGCCAGGAGCGAGGCACCCTCCCCCTGATCGCCTGGCCGCTGCTGCCATTGCGACGGCGGGATGAACCCCTGCACCCAGCCGGGTATCCGTTCGGGCGGCATGGGCCGGGCGATGAAATAACCTTGTGCCACCTCACAGCCCAGGTTCAGCAACAGTTGGCCATGCTCAAGGCTGTCCAACCCTTCGGCGACCACCTCACGGCCAAACGCCCGGGCCAGGCCGATCACCGCTTCGGTCAGTGCCAGGTCGTCGCGGTCATGGAGAATGTCGCGGACAAAGGTCTTGTCGATCTTGATGGTTTGCGTGCGCAAGTGCTTGAGGTCGTTGAGCGAGCAGTAGCCCGTGCCGAAACCACCCAGCGAAAACCCCACGCCCAAGGCATGGCAGGCCTGGAGGCAGGCGCTGACGTGGGCAAGGTTTTCCAATGCGACCGATTCGACAATCTGCAGATCCAACAGGCGTGGCGGTACCGCCGGATGCCGTTCCAACACCTGTCGCAACCGCTCGACAAAATCCGCCCGCTGGAAATGCCGCGCCGAGATATTGATGCTCACCGGCCAGCCCTGCCCCGCTTGCTGCCATTGCTGCAACTGGGTCAGTACCTGCTCCATGACCCACTCGCCGATCTCGACAATCAGGTCGGTCTCTTCCACCAGCGGCAGGAACTCCCGTGGCGGCACCAGGCCACGTTGCGGATGCTTCCAGCGCAGCAGCGCCTCCATGCCGACCACGGTGCCATGACGCATGTTGACCTTGGGCTGGAAATGCAGCCGCAACTCGTTACCGGCCAGTGCCTGGCGGACCCGCTCGACGGTCTGGTAAGTGGCTCGCACTTCCTTGTCCCGGGACACATCGAACAAGTGGAAACGGTTGCGACCGCTTTGCTTGGCCACGTACATCGCCTGGTCGGCGTGGCGCAACAAGGTCTCGGCGTCGTCGTTATCCCATGGGAACAATGTGACGCCAATGCTGGCGAAGACCTTGATGTCCTTACCGTCAATGCCATACGGCATGGAAACGGCGATCAACACCCGGCTCAACGCGGCATGCAACTCATCCATCCCACGCACATGGCGCAGCACCAGCACGAACTCGTCCCCACCCAGCCGCGCCACCACGTCCTCGCCACGCACGATACTGCGCAGGCGCCTGGCGACCTCCACCAACAGCCGATCGCCACTGGCATGACCATAACCGTCATTGACCGCCTTGAAGCCATCGAGGTCGAGCATGCACACCGCCAGAGGCAAGTTTTCCGCACGGGAAAACTCCAGGGCCTGGTCCAGCAGATCGGACAGATAAGTGCGGTTGGGCAACCCGGTCAACACATCGTGACCAACCCGCCATTGCAGGGAATGCAGCAGGCGACGCTTTTCGCTGACATCGAAGCGAATTGCCAGGTAGCGTTCGATTTGTCCTGTATCGTCATCGATCACTGGTACCAGGGTCGTGTCGACCCAGTGCAGCGTACCGTCCTTGGCCCGGTTGCAGATTTCCCCTTTCCAGACCTGGCCCAGGGCAATGGTGCGCCACATGGCGCCGAAGAACTCGTCAGGGTGCTGGCCGGAATTGAGCAGGCGATGGTTCACACCCAACAACTCATCGCGCCGGTAACCAAAAAGGCTGCAAAATTGATCGTTGACGTAGGTGATGCGCCCGCTCAGATCGGTTTCGGAAAAAATCGCGGCGGCGTCAACGGCTCTGCGGTACTTCTTATCCATCGAAGCAGTCATCCATGAGTCAGGCTCATTTGTCGCGCGCGGTTGCACCGCCTTCAAGACAGGCGAAAATCAACTAGGCTCAAACACTTTGAGGGAAGCTGGAGCGCGGGCCCTGGCGGTGCTAAGGGAGAGCTTCAGCCCTTGCCGTGTATCGCGGCAAGAAACGCAAGGCCCGGTCTTTGCACACACCCCGGCTTCTGAAGCAAGTCACCAAATACCCGTGCCAAAGGCCGATTCTACGAAACACATCACACTTTGCAAAGCAAGGTGATGGATCACGCGGTTGTCTAATGCGAAAATCTATCGTTAAGTTCTTGATTCTAAATGGGAATTAAGCGATGCAAATTTCAAGTTTGGGTCCAGCCATCAGACGCTACCGCAAAGTAGCGGGGCTTACTCAGGCTGAACTTGGCGAAAAAACCGGTTTTGACCCCAAAACCATCAGCCGCTTCGAAACCGGCACCTACACCCCCAGCGTCGAAGCCTTGTTCCTGCTTGCCAATGTGCTGGATGTACAACTGAAAGCCTTTTTTGCCGACATGGGCGATGAGGACGAACAGCGGGCGTATCTGTTCGGCGTCATACACAAAGCCACCTCCAAGGACCTGGGCAAGCTGATCGCGGCGGTCGACCAGGCCTTGTCCAAGCCTTGATGCAGATGTGAAAGAGAAGCCGGGGCTGCCGAGGGGAGGCAGGCCGGGCTTTTCTTTGGCGTTCGTTTGCCCGCTCGACTAATTCCGAGGGTGACGCAAGACATAATGTCACGTTGACATCGCCAGCTACGAACCTCGACTATCAACGCGCTGATTCCTGCGTCCCTATGGCGCCTATGACTCGTCGACACAATAAAATCCAAGGGGACACTGTGCATAAATTTTCGATCATTCTTGTCTCGATACTCGCTACCGGCTGCACCGCCAAATACGCACAGCAAGACGTATTCTCCAACCAGGCAAAACTTGATCGACAAATGCCCGTCACCATCGCCACACCGGTCGACGGCAGCTACGAAACAACGCCTTACCCGGCATCCGGCGATATGACAGCTGCCGCCGTTAAAACGGCCTTTTCTTATTACACCAACCGCGTGACGGTAATGGGCGCGTGCCGTGAATTGAGCTGCCTGAGACAGAACGGACCTTCTGGTTACTACGTCATCCCGGAAATCCTGCATTGGGAAGAACGCGCCACAGAATGGTCGGGGCTTCCCGACAAGATTGAAGTAAAACTCGCCATTTATGGCCCGACAGGAGAGCAGCCGCTGGGGTCCTCGGTCCTGTCCGGCAAAAGCAAATGGGCGACCTTTGGCGGGGATCATCCACAGGATTTGCTGCATGAGCCGATTGCTGAGTATGTGAAAGCTCAATACTGATCCAATCGGTCTACGATAGGAACTCGGTCCGTCGATGCAGGACGGGCCGGACTTCCCCTTCAGCACTCGTTTGCCCTGGCCGCGGCAAAATCCGGATAGCAGAAAGCAATGACCGATATCGATCAGCGAAACAAAAGAAATGATTGGAATTTGACAAACCTTGCGAACGAAGGTTTGGGCGTTATGGAGGCAACCCCACCAGCCACACCCCGGCACACAATGTTCCCGCTGTGGCTGCTTCCTTCCGGATCTGACCAGGTTCACGGGTAATCGTTGCGGGGGGACCGATGGGGTCACCATAACGACGCCCGCCTGACGGCGAGCCGCGCCATTGTACCTATCTGGCAAGAAGTTACAACCGTTCGTGCCGGATTAAAAAACTGAAGATGTTCAAGCACTTGCTGTGGGAGCAAAGCTTGCTCGCGATGATGTCGGCACATCAGGCATGGATGCAGGCTGCTCTCACAGAACTACAACAACACCTCATCCGCCCGACCACCCTCTTCCTGGATCACCAGGTGGATGAAATGCAGCTTGGTGATGACGGCAGCCGGCACGACGAACGGGTAGAAATCCGGCTGGCCCATGCTGCGGGACAGTTCGTTGAGCATGCCAGCCAGTTCGATCCAGGCGTTGACGAACGAAAGAAAAGCCGCACCGCCTGCATGTTCGGCGTCGTACAAGGTCTCGGGCGGGAACGGCTGGTAGTCGAAATCCATTTCCCGAGCGCTCATGCCGAAACCCAGGGCGGTGTCCACCGCGTCCATCATGTGCAGGTAATGGGCCCAGGTTTCGGCCCAGTCCTCCCACGGGTGCATGGTGGCATAGGCGCTGACGTAGCGGGTTTGCCAGTCCAGCGGCGCGCCTTGCTGGTAGTGCTGCTCCAGGGCGTCGGCGTAGCTGGCGCGCTCATCGCCGAACAGCTCGCGAAAAGCCTCGAGCCAATGGCTGTTGGCGACCAGCCGGTCCCAGTAGTAGTGCCCCACCTCATGCCGGAAATGCCCGAGCAAGGTGCGATACGGCTCGCGCATCTGCTGGCGCACGTATTCGCGATGGGCATCGTCAGCTTCCTTGATGTCGAGGGTGATCAGTCCGCTGGCGTGACCGGTGGTGGGTGGCGTGCCGTCGGGATCGACACCGATGAAATCAAACGCCAAGCCGATATTTTCGTCGACGGTTTTCGGGATGACCGGCAAGCCGAAAGTAATCAACTGCGCGACCAGACGACGCTTGGCGGTCTCGACCTTGCGCCAGCGTTCGGGATTTTCCGGGATCGACAGGTCGGGAATAGTACGGTTCAGGCTACAGGCGATGCACAGGGTATCGCGCCCATTGTCCGGCAGCAGCCAATTGCAGGCCGCCGCAGTGTCGAGGTTGGCGCAACGGCGGAACAGCCCGGCTTGGGGATCGGCGTCCAGGGTCCAGGTCCCGGCTTGCTCGCCGGGTTGCAAGGACGTCAGGCGACTCTGCTCAGGTTGATAACCCAGCGCCGCCAGGCAGGCCAGGCATTGGCTATTGCGAAAAAACAACGACTGGCCACAGCGGCACGGCCAGACCTTGCTGTTACGTGACCGATCGCCCAGGAACGGCGCGGCGATGCGTGAGCTCAGTTGTTCGAAGAAGCGGTACATGGCGATCTCTCCCTGGAGCCTGCAAGACTAGATCACCCCACTTCCATGATCGTTCCCACGCGTTGCGTCATAGTGCCCGATAAACCGTGGCGAGGGAGCAAGCTCCCTCGCCACAAGAGCCAACCCGGCTAAACCGTGATGCCATGCTGACTCAGAAAGACGACAAACGCCTCTTCATCCAGCACCTTGAGCCCCAGCTCATTGGCCTTGGTCAATTTCGAACCGGCACCCGGCCCCGCCACCACGCAGTGGGTTTTCGCCGACACGGAACCGGCGACCTTGGCCCCCAGGCTCTCCAGCTTGTCCTTGGCGACGTCGCGACTCATCAACTCCAGCGAACCGGTCAGCACCCAGGTGTGACCTGCCTCGGGCAAGCCCTCGACGACCTTCTTCTCGCTCTGCCAATGCATGCCAAAGTCGCGCAACTGTTGTTCCGCTGCCTCGGCCTGCTGACGGTTGGCAGCAACGGCGAAGAACTCGCGCACAGCGTTGGCCTGCTTTTCCGGCAACGCCTGACGCATGTCCAGCCAGTCGGCGTTCATCACCGCCTCGAGTGAACCGAACTTGTCTGCCAGTTTCTGCGCCCCGCCCGGCCCGACCGAAGGGATGTTCAGCTTGTCGAGAAAGCCACCCAGGGTCGTGCTGGCGGAGAACTCGGCGCCCAACTCGCCCTGGTCCTGGATCTCTAGACCGTGGCGCAGCAGGTCCTTGATCACCTGGCGGTTGTGTGGGTCTTCGAAGAAGCTGTGGATCTCGTGGGCCACTTCCAGGCCGACATCGGGCAAGTAGGTGAGCACCTGGGGCACAGCCGCTTGTACGCGCTCCAGCGAACCAAGAGAGCGAGCCAGGACCTTGGCGGTCTCCTCGCCCACGTCCGGGATGCCGAGGGCGTAGATGAAACGCGCCAGGCTCGGCTTCTTACTGTCGACGATGGCCGCCAGCAAGTTCTTGCTCGACAGTTCGGCGAAGCCTTCCAGGTCGACCACCTGCTCGAAGATCAGGGCATACAGATCGGCGGGCGAACCCACCAGCCCCTCATCCACCAGTTGCTCGACGCTCTTCTCGCCCAGGCCCTCGATGTCCATGGCCCGGCGCGACACGAAATGAATGATCGCCTGCTTGAGCTGCGCGCCACAGGCCAGGCGACCGACGCAACGGTACACTGCACCTTCGCTGATGGTTTCACGGCCCTTGCTGCGCTTGATCAGTTGCGTGCGCTCGACATGGGAACCACACACCGGACACTGCCGGGGGATCTCCACAGGGCGGGCATCGTCCGGGCGGCGCTCGGTGATCACTTGCACCACTTGCGGGATCACGTCGCCGGCACGGCGGATGATCACGGTGTCGCCGATCATCAGGCCCAGGCGCGCCACTTCGTCCATGTTGTGCAACGTGGCGTTGGCCACGGTCACGCCAGCGACCTTGACCGGTTTGAGGCGCGCCACGGGCGTCACGGCGCCAGTGCGGCCGACCTGGAACTCGACGTCCAGCAACTCGGTGAGTTCTTCAGAGGCCGGGAATTTATGAGCGATGGCCCAGCGTGGTTCCCGAGCGCGGAAACCCAGTTCGCGCTGAGAAGCGATGCTGTTGACCTTGAACACCACCCCGTCGATTTCATACGGCAACGCGTTGCGCCGCTCACCGATGTCGCGGTAGTAATCCAGGCATTCGTCAATGCCGTGGGCCAGCTTCAATTCACGGCTGATGGGCAAGCCCCAGGCCTTGAGCTGCTTGAGATTGCCGATGTGGGTATCGGCAATGTCCGCGGTCACCTGGCCGATACCGTAGCAGCAGAATTCCAGCGGGCGGTTGGCGGTGATCTTCGAATCCAGCTGGCGCAGGCTCCCCGCCGCCGCGTTGCGCGGGTTGGCGAAGGTCTTGCCACCCGCTTCCAGTTGCGTAGCGTTGAGGCGCTCGAAGCCGGCCTTGGACATGTACACCTCGCCGCGCACTTCCAGCAATGGCGGCCAGCCGCTGCCCTGCAGCCTGAGGGGAATATTGCGCACGGTACGCACGTTGACGCTGATGTCTTCGCCCGTGGTGCCATCACCGCGCGTGGCTCCGCGCACCAGCATGCCGTCCTGATACAACAGGCTGACCGCCAGGCCATCGAGTTTCGGCTCGCAGCTGTATTCCACCGCCGCGCCACCGCCCAGCAAATCGCCCATGGGCAGATCGAGGCCTTCGGTCACCCGCCGGTCGAATTCGCGCATGGTGGTTTCGTCGAAGGCGTTGCCCAGGCTGAGCATCGGGATCTCGTGGCGCACCTGGCTGAACGCCGACAGGGCCACGCTGCCGACGCGCTGGGTCGGGGAATCATCGGTCACCAGCTCCGGGTGTTGTTCTTCCAGGGCCTTGAGCTCGTGGAACAAGCGGTCGTACTCGGCGTCCGGGATGCTCGGTTCGTCGAGGACGTGGTAGCGGTAGTTGTGCTGATCCAGCTCGGTGCGCAGCTGTTGGATGCGGGTTTCAACGGCGTTCATGGGTGCTCTCTCATAAAGCAAAAGAGCAGCCTAGGCTGCTCATTCTCAATACTTCGATCGCGTGCAGGAGCTGTAGGAGCTGCACTCGTCAGCTCCTACAGGCCAGCGATCTTTAGCCTCAGCGCTTCTGGGTCAATGCCCGGCGCTCGAATTCGACGATGCGCTGGCGATAGTGCTCGATGGTCTGGGCAGTCAGCACACTGCGCTGGTCATCCTTGAGTTCGCCATTGAGCTCCTGGGACAGCTTGCGAGCCGCGGCCACCATCACGTCGAAGGCCTGCTTGGGATGACGCGGGCCCGGCAGGCCGAGGAAGAAACTCACCGCCGGCGTGCTGAAATGATCGATGTCATCCAGGTCGAACACGCCAGGCTTGACGGCGTTGGCCATGGAGAACAGCACCTCGCCGTTGCCGGCCATGCTCTCGTGACGATGAAAAATGTCCATCTCGCCGAAACGCAGGCCGCTTTCCAGGATGTTCTGCAGCAACGCCGGGCCCTTGAAGCCGGCCGGGTCGCGGCAGATCACGCTGATCACCAGCACTTCTTCAGCCTGGGCCTGGTCTTTGTCGGCGCTCGAGGTTTTGTTCTCGTCCGGGAAATCGCTGTCGCGACTGCTGAAGCTCGGGCCACCATCCAGGTCGAGGTTCAGGTTCAAATCACCCTGGGACGGCTCGCTGTTGCGCTTGCCGCGCTTGGAACTCGACTCCCGAGGCTCACGGGCAGGCGCGCTCATCGACGGCAAGTCGTGTTCGTCCAGCTGCGGCTCCTTGTGGGTGTCCAGCACCCGGGGCGGGCCTAGCAGTTCGGCGCTGTCATCCTCATCGGGCAGGTTCGAAAGGCTGCGGTCCAGGCGAAACTTCAGTTTCCCCTTACCGCCGCGCATGCGGCGCCAGCCGTCGAAAAGAATACCGGCAATGACAATGATGCCGATGACGATCAGCCACTCGCGCAGACCGATTTCCATGTAATCCCGTGCCTCTATAAAAATGCTGAAAAATAAGGGGCTTAGCTATTTGCAAACCGCTTTAAAACGTGGCGCCAACTCTATGTTCTGAATGGCGTTTTGCCCACGCATACGAAAAATTGACATTAAACTAGCACGACCAAAGATAACTTTACACCGTCTGTCGCACAGGCTTGTGTCCAATCTGTGATTTGAACAACAGGCCCTAGGGTAAAAAATACCTACAGCGTTCCAAGTAGAAGCCCTACAAACCGTTCTTCAGGCATCCACCATTGCCATGGCCTCCTCCACATCCACCGCCACCAGCCGCGAACAGCCCGGCTCATGCATGGTCACCCCCATCAACTGATCGGCCATTTCCATGGCGATCTTGTTGTGGGTGATGTAGATGAACTGCACCGTTTCAGACATCTCCTTCACCAGCCGTGCGTAACGGCCTACGTTGGCGTCGTCCAGTGGTGCGTCGACTTCGTCGAGCATGCAGAACGGCGCCGGGTTCAATTTGAAGATGGCAAAGACCAGGGCCAGCGCGGTCAGCGCCTTTTCGCCACCGGAGAGCAAATGGATGGTGCTGTTCTTCTTGCCAGGAGGACGCGCCATGATTGTCACCCCTGTATCGAGTAAATCTTCGCCCGTCAGTTCCAAGTAAGCGCTGCCGCCACCGAAAACTTTTGGGAAAAGTGCCTGCAAACCGCCGTTGATCTGATCAAAGGTATCCTTGAAGCGGTTGCGGGTTTCCTTGTCGATCTTGCGAATGACGTTTTCCAGGGTCTCCAGCGCTTCCACCAGATCGTCGTTCTGGGCGTCCAGGTAGCGCTTGCGCTCGGACTGCTGCTGGTACTCGTCGATGGCCGCCAGGTTGATTGCCCCCAGGCGCTGGATGCGCTGGGCAATGCGCTCCAGCTCCTCCTCGGCGTCCTTCTCGTTCGCCCCGGCCACCAGGGTGGCCAGCACGCCGTCGAGGTCGTAGCCGTCTTCCAGCAATTGGTCCTGCAAGGCTTTGCGCCGCACGGTCAGGGCTTGCCACTCCATGCGCTGCTGTTCCATCTGGCCGCGAATCAGTTGCGATTGCTGCTCGGCCTGGCTGCGGCGCTTTTCGGCGTCGCGCAGTTCACGGTCGGCGTCCTCCAGGGCGATCTGCGCCGTCTTGAGCTCTTCGTCGACGCTCATGCGCTTGTCGAGCAACTCTTCGAGCTTGAGGCGCAGCTCCTCCAGCGGCGCTTCACCCTCCTCCAGATTGAGGCTCAACTGCTCGCGTTTTTCGGTCAGGCGTTCGGACTGCATTTCCAGCCGTTCCAAGGCCTGGCGCGTGGAATCGTGCTGGGCCTTGAGCGAGCCCAGGCGCACCGCCAACTGATGGGCATGGTCCTTGTGCTGGCGTGCTTCCTGGCGCACCCGGTCCAGGCGCTCGCGCAGGCTGTCGCGCTGGGCCAGCAGCAGTTCGCGCTGCTCGGTGTCCAGCGCCATGGCATCGAGGGCTTCCTGCAGTTGCAAGCGCGCCTCGCCGATCTGTTCGTGCTCCAACGCCCGCTGCTCGCCCAGTTCGGCGATTTCTTCTTCCAGGCGGGTGCGGCGCAGCGCCAGCTGTTCAACCTTGGCCTTGCCGGCCGACAATTGCGCCTTGAGCTCGCCTTGCTGGCGCGCTTCATCCTGCAATAGCCGCCGCAGGTGTTCGCGACCGTTCTCCTGCTGACGCTGTTGCGCCCGCAGGTTCTGCAATTCGGTTTCCAGGGCTTCGACGCTGGCCTCGCGCTCCTCGCGCTCTTCGCCCAGGCGCTGGATTTCCTGACCACGGGCAAGCATGCCGCTCTCGGCTTCGCTGGCCCGGCGTACCCGCAGGAAATGCCGGCCGACCCAATACCCGTCACGGCTGATCAGGCTTTCGCCGACCGCCAATTGCCCACGCAGGGCCAAGGCCTGCTCAAGACTGTCCACCGGTTTGACCTGCCCCAGCCAGGGCGACAGGTCAACCTGGGCCTCGACCTTGTCCAGCAAGCTGCCGGGGATTCGTACGCCGTCGCCAGCCGGGCTGAGCAGGCGCAGATCGCCCTGGGTGAAACCCGACAAATCGAAGCCGCCAAAGTCATCCACCAGCACCGCCTGCAGATCGGCACCCAGCACGGTTTCCACCGCCAGCTCCCAACCGGCATCGACCTTCAGACCCTCGGCCAGTCGCGGACGCTCGGCCAGATGCTGATCGCGCAGCCATTCGGCGGTGCCGGTGCCTGGGTCCAGCGCGGCTTGCTGCAAGGCTTCCAGCGAGGCCAGGCGTCCATTGAGCCGCTGCAATTCGCCCTGGCCCTGCTGCTGGTTCTGCAAGGCCAGTTGCAAGGCCTGGCGCAGTTGCTCGAGCCGTTCGACCTGGGCATCTTCGCTGGCCTGCAAGTCTTCGAGGGTGGCTTCACTGGCCGCCAGTTGCTCGCTCAGATCCAGAATCGCCGCGTCCTCCGGATCCGCCGCGAGCAAGGCGCGCTCTTCGGACAGGCGGCGCTGACGCTCGGCCAGGCGCTCCATGCTGGTTTCCAACTGCTGGATGCGCGACTGCTGGACTTCAGCCTGGCGCCGTGGCTCGGCCGAGGTCAGGTTGAAACTGTCCCACTGCTCTTGCCAGCCGTGCATGGTCAGCTCGGCCTCTTCCAGGGCCGCGGCAGCCTCTTCGGCGGCGGCACTGGTGATTTCCTGCTCTGGCGTGAGCCGGTCCAGTTCTTCGCCAAGGGTCAGCAACAACGTGCGGTCGTGGCCCAGGTGCGATTCGGTTTCCAGGCGCGCCCGCTCGGCTTCCTTCAAGTCATCCTGCAACTGCCGCAGTCGTTGTTGACCATGCTGGATGCTCTGCTCGACCCGGGCGATGTCGCCCCCCACGGAATAGAAGCGCCCCTGCACCAGATTGAAGCGCTCGGACAGGTCGTGGTGTCCGTCACGCAGGCGTTCGATGGCGGCGTCGGCGTTGCGTTGCTCGGCCACCAGGGCTTCGAAGCTGACTTCCTGGTTGCCGATGATCGCCTCACGCTGACCGACCTGCTCGTTCAACGCTTGCCAGCGCAGGGCCGACAGCTGGGCCTTGAGCTGGCGCTCCTCGCCCTTGTATTCCTGGTACTTCTTCGCGGCCTCGGCCTGACGGTGCAAACGCTCGAGTTGGCGTTCGAGTTCTTCGCGCAGGTCGGTCAGGCGCGCGAGGTTCTCGTGGGTGCGACGAATGCGGTTTTCAGTCTCGCGCCGCCGCTCCTTGTATTTGGAAATACCGGCGGCTTCTTCGATGAAGTTGCGCAGGTCTTCGGGCTTGGCCTCGATCAGCTTGGAGATCATGCCCTGTTCGATGATCGAGTAGCTGCGCGGGCCCAGGCCGGTACCGAGGAAGATATCGGTGATGTCGCGACGCCGGCACTTGGCGCCGTTGAGGAAATAGCTGTTCTGGCTGTCGCGGGTCACTTTGCGACGAATGGAGATTTCCGCATACGCCGCGTACTCGCCGACCAGGGTACCGTCGGAGTTATCGAACACCAGCTCGATGCTGGCCTGGCTCACCGGCTTGCGGCTGGTGGAGCCGTTGAAGATGACGTCGGTCATCGACTCGCCGCGCAGGTTCTTGGCCGAGCTCTCGCCCATCACCCAACGCACGGCATCGATGATGTTCGACTTGCCGCAACCATTGGGCCCGACCACCGCCGCCATGTTACTGGGGAAGTTCACCGTGGTCGGGTCGACGAAGGATTTGAACCCCGCCAGCTTGATGCACTTGAGCCGCACGTTCAGGCCTTCGTCAAGGCAGAGACCACCAGGTCGCAACTGCGCTGGGCGTAGGCCGTGAGCACGATGCGGATCTGCGGTAAATCACGGGCCAGCACAGCGGCGAGCAGGCGCTGGAACAGGTCGAGGAACTCGCTCATTTCCGCCTTGCGCTGGTCCAGGGCCAGGAAATAGGCACGGCTCATGGCCGGTTGCAGGTTCTCGACGGTTTCCTGCAAGTACGGGTTGTCGGCAAAGGGATAGGCGGCGCGCATCACGCTGAAGCTTTCATCGACGAAGGTACGGATATCCTGGCGCGCGTAGGCGTCGTTGAGACGCTGCTGGATCGCTACGAACGGCGCCATGTCGGCCTGCTCTTTCCAGCCATGGGCCACGGCGTTGCCCAGCAGGATGTACAGCTCGCTCATCAGCGTGCAGAGGCTGCGCACCTTGTGTTCGGTGAGTTCGGTGACGTGGGCGCCACGGCGCGGCAGGATCGCGATCAAGTGGCGTCGTTCCAGGATCAGCAAGGCCTCGCGGACCGAGCCGCGGCTGACGTTGAGTGCCAGCGTGACCTTCTGCTCCTGGATGCGCTCTCCCGGTTTCATTTCGCCGCGAATGATGCGTTCGGCGAGGTGATGGGCGATTTGCTCGGCGAGGCTGTCCGGGGCCTTGAACGTCATGGTTGTCCTTCAAACTCTTCGATTTGCACAAGCGGCGCAGTGTAGCGCACTCGATACGTCATGGCGCAGGGCCTGTACCGGGTTTTTGGCACGATTCAAGCAAAAAAAGTTTGAGCTTTCCTGCTGAAACAGAACCTGTGGAAGAACCTGTGGAAGCGAGCTTGCTCGCGATAACGGTCTGTCATCTTGCATCCATACTGAATGTACCGCTGTCATCACGAGCAAGCTCGGCTCCCACAGGGTTCTACAGTGTCCATAGATCGTTGTTCATCGACCAAGTGGAATTTCTTGACCTTTAAGTCAGAAAATCATTGACCGAAAAGTCAGAACTGATAAATTCAGCCCACGTCGGTACAACAATAATGAGTCTGCGAGGCCTTCCGTGATCCAGTTTTTACTCAACCAGGAACTCCGTAGCGAGCACGCCCTGGACCCGAACCTGACCGTGCTCAACTATTTACGCGAACACGTTGGTAAACCAGGCACCAAAGAAGGCTGCGCCAGCGGCGATTGTGGCGCGTGCACCGTGGTGGTGGGCGAATTGGAAACGGACGCCGATGGCCGCGAACGCATTCGCTATCGCAGCCTCAACGCGTGCCTGACCTTCGTCTCGTCCCTGCACGGCAAGCAACTGATCAGCGTCGAAGACCTCAAGCACCAGGGCCAACTGCACAGCGTCCAGCAGGCGATGGTCGATTGCCACGGCTCGCAATGCGGCTTCTGCACACCGGGCTTTGTCATGTCGCTGTTCGCCCTGCAAAAGAACAGCGAGCAACCCGACGCCCATAAAGCCCACGAAGCCCTGGCCGGCAATCTCTGCCGTTGCACCGGCTACCGGCCGATCCTGGCCGCTGCCGAGCAGGCCTGCTGTGGCCAGCAGCCAGACCAGTTCGATGCCCGCGAAACCGAAACCATCGCCCGCCTCAAAGCCATTGCGCCGACCGAGACCGGCGAGCTTAACAGTGGCGACAAACGCTGCCTGGTGCCGCTGACCGTCGCCGACCTGGCCGGTCTCTACGATGCCTATCCCCAGGCGCGCCTGCTGGCCGGCGGCACGGACCTGGCCCTGGAAGTCACGCAATTTCACCGCACACTGCCGGTGATGATCTACGTGGGCAACGTCGCCGAACTCAAGCGTATCGAACGCTTCGACGATCACCTGGAGATCGGCGCCGCCGCCGCCCTCTCCGATTGCTACGAAGCCCTGAAAGCCGAATACCCGGACTTTGGCGAATTGCTGCAGCGCTTCGCCTCGCTGCAGATCCGCAACCAGGGCACCCTGGGCGGCAACATCGGCAACGCCTCACCGATTGGCGACTCGCCGCCCCTGCTGATCGCCCTCGGCGCGCAGATCGTGCTGTGCAAGGGCCAGACCCGCCGCACCCTGGCCCTGGAAGACTATTTCATCGACTACCGGATCACCGCCCGCCAGGAAAGCGAATTCATCGAAAAGATCATCGTGCCACGGGCCAGCGCCGAACAGGCGTTCCGCGCCTACAAGGTCTCCAAGCGCCTGGACGACGACATTTCCGCCGTGTGCGCGGCGTTCAACCTGCGCATCGACAACGGCGTGGTCCGCGACGCCCGCGTGGCCTTCGGCGGCATGGCCGCGACGCCCAAACGCGCCAAGCATTGCGAAGCGGTATTGATCGGTGCGCCGTGGACCGACAGCAGCGTCGAACGCGCCTGCCTCGCACTGGCCGAAGACTTCACGCCGCTGTCGGACTTCCGCGCCAGCAAGGAATACCGCCTGCTCAGCGCCCGCAACCTGTTGCGCAAATACTTCATCGAACTGCAAACGCCGCACATCGAGACTCGGGTGACCGCTTATGTCTAACCATCACACCGTAGAGAAGACCCAAGCCGAACTCGCCGAGCTGTTCGCCCGCGACCTGACCACCGGCGTGGGCCGCAGCGTCAAGCACGACAGCGCCGCCAAGCATGTGTCCGGCGAGGCCCAGTACATCGATGATCGCCTGGAATTTCCGAACCAGTTGCACGTCTATGCCCGGCTGTCGGACCGCGCCCACGCCCGGATCATTCGCATCGATACCACGCCCTGCTACGCCTTCGAAGGCGTGCGCATCGCCATTACCCACCAAGACATCCCTGGCCTGAAGGACATTGGCCCGCTGTTGCCGGGTGATCCGTTGCTGGCCATCGATGACGTGCAGTTCGTCGGCCAACCACTGCTGGCCGTCGCCGCCAAGGACCTGGACACCGCGCGCAAGGCGGCGATGGCGGCCATCGTCGAATACGAAGACCTGGAACCGGTGCTGGACGTGGTCGAGGCCCTGCGCAAGCGGCACTTCGTGCTCGACAGCCACACCCACCAGCGCGGCGATTCGGCCACGGCACTGGCGAGCGCCGAGCATCGCATCCAGGGCTCGCTGCACATCGGCGGCCAGGAACACTTTTACCTGGAAACCCAGATTTCCTCGGTGATGCCCACCGAAGACGGCGGCATGCTCGTCTACTGCTCGACCCAGAACCCCACTGAAGTACAAAAACTGGTGGCCGAGGTGCTGGGCGTGTCGATGAACAAAGTCGTGGTGGACATGCGCCGCATGGGCGGCGGCTTTGGCGGCAAGGAAACCCAGGCCGCCAGCCCGGCGTGCCTGTGCGCCGTCATCGCGCACCTCACCGGCCAGCCGACCAAGATGCGCCTGCCCCGTGTCGAAGACATGCTGATGACCGGCAAGCGCCACCCCTTCTACATCGAATACGACGTCGGCTTCGACAGCACCGGACGCCTGCACGGCATCGCCCTGGAACTGGCCGGCAACTGCGGTTGCTCGCCGGACCTGTCGGCCTCGATCGTCGACCGGGCGATGTTCCATGCCGACAACGCCTACTACCTGGGCGATGCGACCATCAACGGCCACCGCTGCAAGACCAACACCGCGTCGAACACCGCTTACCGCGGTTTCGGCGGGCCCCAAGGCATGGTCGCCATCGAAGAGGTGATGGATGCCATCGCCCGGCACCTGGGGCTCGATCCGCTGGCCGTGCGCAAGGCCAACTATTACGGCAAGACCGAACGCAACGTCACCCACTACTACCAGACCGTCGAGCACAACATGCTCGAGGAAATGACCGCCGAGCTTGAAGAAAGCAGCCAGTACGCCGAACGCCGCGAAGCGATCCGTCGCTACAACGCCAATAGCCCGATCCTGAAAAAGGGCCTGGCGCTGACCCCGGTCAAATTCGGCATTTCCTTTACCGCCAGTTTCCTCAACCAAGCCGGGGCGCTGATCCACGTCTACACCGACGGCAGCATCCACCTGAACCATGGCGGCACCGAAATGGGCCAGGGTTTGAACACCAAGGTCGCGCAAGTGGTGGCCGAGGTGTTCCAGGTGGAAATGGACCGCGTGCAAATCACCGCGACCAACACCGACAAGGTGCCGAACACTTCGCCCACCGCCGCCTCCAGCGGTGCCGACCTGAACGGCAAGGCCGCGCAGAACGCCGCCGAAGCCATCAAGCGGCGCCTGGTGGAATTCGCCGCGCGACAGTACAAGGTCAGCGAAGAGGACGTGGAATTCCACAACGGCCATGTGCGGGTGCGCGATCACATCCTGACCTTCGAGGCGCTGGTGCAGCAGGCGTATTTCGCCCAGGTTTCGCTGTCGAGCACCGGCTTCTACAAGACCCCGAAAATCTACTACGACCGCAGCCAGGCCCGTGGCCGGCCGTTCTACTACTACGCCTATGGCGCGGCCTGTGCCGAGGTGATCGTCGACACCCTCACCGGCGAGTACAAGATGCTGCGCACTGACATCCTCCACGACGTCGGCGCCTCGCTGAACCCGGCCATCGACATCGGCCAGGTCGAGGGTGGTTTCATCCAGGGCATGGGCTGGCTGACCATGGAAGAACTGGTGTGGAACGACAAGGGCAAGCTGATGACCAATGGCCCGGCCAGCTACAAGATCCCCGCCGTGGCCGACATGCCGCTGGACCTGCGGGTCAAGCTGGTGGAAAACCGCAAGAACCCCGAAGACACGGTGTTCCACTCCAAGGCCGTGGGCGAGCCGCCGTTCATGCTCGGCATCGCCGCGTGGTGCGCCATCAAGGACGCCGTGGCGAGCCTGGGGGATTACCGGCACCAACCGAACATCGACGCCCCGGCAACACCGGAACGGGTGTTGTGGGGGTGTGAGCAGATGCGCGGGTTGAGGGCGGTGGAGGTTGGGGAAGCTGAAACCGAGTTGGCTTCGCTTTAGACCGCGGCGCGGCCAATCGCGAGCAAGCTCGCTCCCACATTGGGTCGGTGTTCACAAATCCCCTGTGGGAGCGAGCTTGCTCGCGATGAGGCCGGAACAGACAACAAAGATGTCGAGGTGAATATGTACAACTGGATCAGCGCCCTCGCCGACCTGCAAACCCGCGGTGAACCGTGCGTGCTGGTGACGATCATCGAAGAGCTCGGCTCCACCCCGCGCAACGCCGGTTCGAAGATGGTCATCAGCGCCAGCCAGACGTTCGACACCATCGGTGGCGGACATCTGGAATTCAAGGCCATGGAAATCGCCCGGCACATGCTCGCCAGCGGCCAGCAGAACACCCATCTGGAGCGCTTCAGCCTCGGTGCGAGCCTGGGCCAGTGCTGCGGCGGCGTCACCGTGCTGTTGTTCGAACCCATGGGCCAGGTCCAGGCGCAGATCGCCGTGTTCGGCGCCGGCCACGTCGGCCGCGCCCTGGTGCCGCTGCTGGCGAGCCTGCCCTGCAAGGTGCGCTGGATCGACTCACGGGAGGCGGAATTCCCCGAACACCTGCCCCATGGCGTGCGCAAGATCGTCACCGAGGAGCCACTGGATGAAGTCGACGAATTGCCCGTCGGCAGCTACTGCATCGTCATGACCCACAACCATCAGCTCGACCTGGAACTGAGCGCCGCGATCCTCAAGCGCAACGACTTTGCCTACTTCGGCCTGATCGGCTCGAAGACCAAACGGGTCAAGTTCGAGCATCGCCTGCGTGATCGTGGTTTTGACAGCAGCACCTTGCAGCGCATGCGTTGCCCGATGGGCATCGGCGAAGTCAAAGGCAAGTTGCCTGTGGAAATCGCCATCTCCATCACCGGCGAAATCATCGCCACCTATAACGCCGACTTCGGCCAGCACACCGCCCGCGCCGAACCGATTGCCAAGCTGCTGCCGGCCTCGCGCCGCAGCCAGGCGAACCGTTGAACACTCGTTGAGAATTCCCATGCCCCTGACACGCAAAGCCTACCGCGCCGCCCTGCTCCACAGCCTCGCCGACCCGGCCGAAGTCGGTATCGAGGCGTCCTATGAATATTTCGCAGACGGTTTGCTGGTGGTGGAAAACGGCCAGATCAGTGCCATCGGCCACGCCCATGACCTGCTGCCGACCCTGGCAACTGACATCGAAATCACTCATTACCCGGACGCGCTGATCACCCCCGGCCTGATCGACACCCACATCCACCTGCCCCAGACTGGCATGGTTGGCGCCTATGGCGAGCAATTGCTGGACTGGCTCAACACCTACACCTTCCCCTGCGAAAGCCAGTTCGCCGACAAGGCCCACGCCGATGCCGTGGCCGATATTTTCGTCAAGGAACTGCTGCGCAACGGCACCACTACCGCACTGGTGTTCGGCAGCGTGCACCCGCAATCGGTGAATTCGTTTTTTGAAGTGGCCCAGAATCTCGACCTGCGGATGATCGCCGGCAAAGTGATGATGGACCGCAACGCCCCGGACTACCTGGTCGACACCGCCGAATCCAGCTACACCGAGAGCAAGGCGCTGATCGAGCGCTGGCACGGCAAGGGCCGCCTGCACTACGCCGTGACCCCGCGCTTCGCCCCCACCAGCACTCCGGAACAACTGGCCTTGGCCGGTCAGTTGCTGGGGGAATACCCAGACTTGTACATGCAGACCCACATCAGTGAAAACCTGCAGGAGGTGCAATGGGTCAAAGAGCTGTTCCCGGAGCGCAAGGGCTACCTGGACGTCTACGACCACTACCAACTGCTCGGCGAACGTTCGGTGTTCGCCCACGGCGTGCACTTATGTGACGACGAATGCGCTCGCCTGGCCGAGACCGGTTCGGCCATAGCCTTCTGCCCGACCTCGAACTTTTTCCTCGGCAGCGGCCTGTTCAACCTGCCGATGGCGCAGAAGCATAAAGTGAACGTGGGGTTGGGCACCGACGTGGGTGGCGGCACCAGTTTTTCGCTGCTGCAAACCCTGAACGAAGCCTACAAGGTGATGCAGTTGCAGGGCGCGCGGCTGAGCCCGTTCAAGTCGCTGTACCTGGCCACCCTCGGCGGCGCCCGGGCCCTGCGCCTGGAGGACAAGATCGGGACGTTGCAACCGGGTACCGATGCGGATTTCCTGGTGCTGGACTACAACGCCACGCCGCTGCTGGGCTATCGCCTCAAGCAGGCCAAGGACATTGCCGAGCGGTTGTTCGTGTTGATGACGCTGGGGGATGACCGGACGGTGGCGCAGACTTATGCGGCCGGTAAATTGGTGCATCAGCGGTAGATTTTTGATCGTTCCCACGCTCTGCGTGGGAATTCCTCAACGGACGCTCTGCGTTCGGCTTTTGGGACGCGGAGCGTCCCGGGCTGCGTTCCCACGCAGAGCATGGGAGCGATCAGGGTCGGGGGTTATAGCTTAGCAGTCGACCGCCCAGGCTTCTTGCTCTGCAGCAGGTGCGAGAACACCGCATGCAAGTCATCCGACGCACTTTCCTCGTCGAGGTTGAGCTTGCTGTCAATGTGGTCCATGTGATGCATCATCAGGTCCACTGCCAGCGTCGCATCGCGAGCCTCGATGGCGTCGATCAGCTGGGTGTGTTCGTCATAGGAACAGTGGGAACGATTGCCGCTTTCGTACTGGGCGATGATCAGCGACGTCTGGGACACCAGGCTGCGCTGGAAGCTGATCAGCGGGGCGTTCTTCGCCGCTTCGGCCAGCTTGAGGTGGAACTCGCCCGACAAACGGATGCCGGCGCCGCGGTCGCCACGGGAGAAACTGTCGCGCTCATCGCTGACCATCTGCCGCAGCTCAGCCAATTGTTCGGCCGTGGCGTGCTGCACCGCCAATTCGGTGATCGCCCTTTCCACCAGGCGCCGGGCCATGAATACCTGGCGAGCCTCTTCGACACTCGGGCTCGCCACCACGGCACCGCGGTTGGGCCGCAGCAACACCACGCCTTCGTGAGCCAGGCGTGACAGCGCCCGGCGAATGATCGTGCGGCTGACCCCGAAAATCTCCCCCAGTGCCTCTTCGCTCAACTTTGTACCGGGCGCCAGGCGTTGTTCGAGGATGGCCTCGAAGATATGCGCATAGACAATATCGTCCTGGGTTCCGCTGCGGCCGGCTTTACCGGCTCGCGGTTGTTTCTTGAGGGGCTGCAACTGTTCGTTCATGGGCACTCGAGTCGGGAGAACTGCGGCGAATTGACCGTGACTGTAATACGGCACAGCGGGTCGCTGGCAAGTATCGCGTAAAAAACAGCTCGATTGTACACAACCTCTGATGGCAACACGACTGTACGGCTGTTTGCGGGCATGGCTGTATTGCAATCGGCTACTGCGTTGAGTTTAGGCTTCAAACCCAAAACCTGCGGCGCGATCAAGCCCAGTCAATCTACAACAAGGACCACCGCCCACCATGACCGAAGTCACGACCACGCCACTTCGTCCATTGGCCGATACCTCGCCTTCAGCCATCGTCGCCGGGTTCATTGCGATGATGACCGGCTACACCAGTTCCCTGGTGCTGATGTTCCAGGCCGGGCAAGCGGCAGGGCTGACCAGCGGGCAGATTTCCTCGTGGATCTGGGCGATTTCCATCGGCATGGCGGTGTGTTCCATCGGGTTGTCGCTGCGCTATCGCACGCCCATCACCATCGCCTGGTCGACACCCGGCGCGGCGCTGCTGATCACCAGCCTGGGCGGTGTGAGTTACGGCGAGGCCATCGGCGCCTATATCACCTGTGCAGTATTGGTGACGATCTGCGGCCTGACCGGCAGTTTCGAGCGCCTGGTCAAGCGTATTCCAGCCTCGCTGGCGGCGGCGTTGCTGGCGGGGATCCTGTTCAAGATCGGCAGCGAGATCTTCGTCGCCACCCAGCATCGCACCGGCCTGGTGCTGGGGATGTTTTTCACCTACCTGATCGTCAAGCGCCTGTCGCCCCGCTACGCGGTTCTGGCGGCACTGTTGATCGGTACGGCGCTGTCGGGCCTGCTGGGGCTGTTGGACTTCAGCGGCTTTGCCCTGGAAGTCGCGACGCCGGTCTGGACCACGCCGCACTTTTCCCTGGCGGCCACCATCAGCATCGGCATTCCGCTGTTCGTGGTGGCGATGACCTCGCAGAACATGCCCGGCATCGCCGTGCTGCGGGCCGACGGTTATAACGTGCCGGCCTCGCCGTTGATCACCAGCACCGGCATCGCCTCGCTGCTGCTGGCACCGTTCGGCTCCCATGGCATCAACCTGGCGGCCATCAGCGCGGCCATCTGCACCGGCCCCCACGCCCACGAAGATCGCAACAAGCGCTACACGGCGGCGGTCTGGTGCGGGATCTTCTACGGGATTGCCGGGGTGTTCGGCGCCACGCTGGCGGCGTTGTTCGCGGCGCTGCCCAAGGAGCTGGTGCTGTCCATCGCGGCCTTGGCGCTGTTCGGGTCGATCATCAATGGCTTGAGCATCGCCATGAGCGAAGTGAAGGAGCGGGAAGCGGCGTTGATCACCTTCATGGTCACGGCGTCGGGGCTGACGCTGTTCTCCATCGGTTCGGCGTTCTGGGGGATTGTGGCGGGGGTGTTGACCTTGCTGATCCTGAACTGGCGTAGCGCCTGATCGTTCCCACGCTCTGCGTGGGCATGCAGCCCGTGACGCTCCGCGTCACTGGACGCGGAGCGTCCCTAGAGGCATTCCCACGCGGAGCGTGGGAACGATCAACCCAACAGACAGGCACAAAAAAACCGGCGCCCGAAAGGGCTGCCGGTTTCTGACCATCAAGCGACCGGATTGATCGGCTTTTCCGGGTACCAGACGTCCATCAGTGGGCTGACTTCAACGCTGGTCAGCTCAGGACGTGCCTTGAGCCAGGCTTCAACGGCAGCGCGCTGCTCTTCGGAAACCGAGCCACGCTTCTGCAGGCAAACCAGACCGTAGTCGTCACCGCCGACGTAGCCCAGGCCGTTGGCTTCCATGGCTTCTTTCAGGAAAGCGTCGAGGAAAGCGTCAATAGCCTCATCGGCCAGATCTTCTTTGAAATCCAGGTTCAGTTCGAAACCCAGCTCTTGAAATTCATCCACGCACAGTTTTTTGCGCAGACGCTGGGAACGGTTAGTCGCCATTGGAACAATCCTCATAAGTAATAACGGCCGGCACTTTACCAGTTTGATGCGTCGATTGCCCGACTGATCGGGCGTATCGGCCTACCGTCGGTAAAAAATAGCAGCCGAAGGGCTCAGGCACGGCCCAAGCGGCTGCGGCTTGGGGCATAATGCCGACACTTTCGTGACCGTTGAGGACGTTCATTTTCATGTCCTCGTTATTTCCCCCTCGCCCGTAGGGTTTTATTTCAAATGATCAAATCTTTGCGTCCACTGCTTCTGGCCAGCCTTCTTCTTCCCCTGGCCCTCCCTGTCACCAGCCACGCCGCCACGATCAACACTGCCCTGTCGCCCAACGTGCAAAAGGCCCTCAAGGCCAGCAAGCTGCAGGATGACGCGCTGTCCCTCGTGATGGTGCCGCTCAATGGCCCCGGCACCCCGACCCTGCACAACGCCGACGTTTCGGTTAACCCCGCTTCCACCATGAAACTGGTGACCACCTACGCGGCCCTGGAAATGCTCGGCCCCAATCACCAGTGGAAAACCGAGTTCTACACCGACGGCACCCTCAACGGCGGGATCCTCAACGGCAACCTGTATCTCAAGGGCGGCGGCGATCCCAAGCTGAACATGGAAAAACTCTGGCTGCTGATGCGCGACCTGCGGGCCAACGGCGTGCAGCAGGTTACCGGCGACCTGGTACTGGACCGAGGCTTCTTCATCCAGCCGCAACTGCCTGAATTCAACGACGACGGCAACGACGAAAACAAACCGTTCCTGGTCAAGCCCGACTCGTTGCTGGTCAACCTCAAGGCCCTGCGCTTCGTCGCCCGTAACGACGGCGGCCGGGTGCTGGTGTCGGTGGAGCCGCCGATTGCGAGCATTCGCATCGACAACCAGGTCAAGGCCGTCAACTCCAAGCAATGCACCGGCGGTGTGCGCTACAACCCGGTGGCCCAGACGGACGGCAGCGTGACAGTGACCGTCGGCGGCCAGCTCGGTGACGGTTGCAGCTCCCAGACCTATCTGTCGCTGCTGGACCATGCCACCTACACCGCAGGCGCGGTGCGGGCGATCTGGAAAGAGCTGGGCGGCAGCATCCAGGGCACGGACCGCCTGGCCGCGACCCCGAGCAATGCTAAGGTGCTGGCCCGGGCGTTCTCCCCGGACCTGGCGGAGATCATCCGCGACATCAACAAATACAGTAACAACACCATGGCCCAGCAACTGTTCCTGAGCCTCGGTGCGCAGTTCCGTAACGAAGCCGACGGTGATGACGCCAAGGCCGCGCAACGGGTGGTGCGCCAGTGGTTGGCCAAGAAAGGCATCACCGCGCCGCACCTGGTGATGGAGAATGGTTCCGGCTTGTCCCGTGCCGAACGGGTCAGCGCCCGGGAAATGGCGGCCATGCTGCAGGCTGCCTGGCGCAGCCCGTACTCGGCCGAGTTCATCAGTTCGATGCCGATTGCCGGCACCGACGGCACCATGCGCAAACGCCTGAAGACCACCGCCATGGCCGGCGAAGCCCACGTCAAGACCGGTACCCTGAACACCGTCCGCGCCATCGCCGGCTTCAGCCGTGACATCAATGGCAACACCTGGGCGGTGGTGGCGATTCTCAACGATCCGAAGCCTTGGGGCGCTTCATCGGTGCTGGACCAGGTGCTGCTGGACCTGTATCGCCAGCCGAAACTGCCACAGACGGCTTCGGCGCTCTAATCCAGCACAAACCCAATGTGGGAGCGAGCCTGCTCGCGATTCGGTAGGTCAGCAGACATCGATGCTGAATGACACACCGCTTTCGCGAGCAAGCTCGCTCCCACACTTGATCTGCCGCGGGCATAAAACTCGTGTACGAAGCCGACCCACTGTGGGAGCGAGCTTGCTCGCGATAGCGGCATGTCATTCAGTCTATTCATCAACTGAACCACCGATATCGCGATGATATGTGGCTAGCCCAACTGCACCTCAACCCGATCCCGTCCGGCCTGCTTGGCCGCATACACGCCCGAGTCAGCCCTTAGCAGCAACGCATCGGCACCCTCCCCGATGCGCCAGGTGGCGATACCGAAGCTGGCGGTGACAAACCCCACACCCTCGATGGGCGCCGCCCGCAAGCCTTCCCACAGCTCCAATGCCAAGGTGTAGGCACTCTCGCTGTCTGTGTCCGGGCACAGCACCACGAACTCTTCTCCGCCCAGCCGGCAGAACACATCGGTGCGCCGCAACCGTTGGCCGACGCGCTGACAGACGGCCTGCAACACCCGGTCGCCCACTGCGTGGCCATGCTGGTCGTTGATGCGCTTGAAGTGGTCGATGTCGAGCATGATGACCGCCAGCCCTCCGGAACCGCGCTCGACCCGAGCCATCTCCGAAGTCAGGCGGTCCTGGAAATAGCGACGGTTGCGAATGCCGGTCAGGGCGTCGGTCACGGACAGGGCCCGCAGCTCTTCTTCTACGCGCTTGAGGTCGGAAATATCCGAGATATAGCCGTGCCACAACACCCCGCCGCCGGGCAGTTCCTCGGGCGTGGCCTCGCCGCGTACCCAGCGCAGGCCGCGCAAAGGCAGTTGCACCCGGTACTCTTCCCGCCACGGGCTCAAGGTGTGGGCCGAAGCGCGAATCGAAGCGCGGACGCGCGTGCTGTCCAACGGGTGAATGCGCGAGAAAATCGCCTCGGCGTTCTGCACCAGCACATCGGGTTCCAATTCATAGATGTCGCGAATGCCGTCACTGGCATAGATGACGCTGAAGCGACCGTTGAAATCCATTCTGAATTGGTAGATCCCCCCGGGTACGTGGGCACTGAGCTTTTTCAGCAACAGGTCACGGGCAGCCAATGCTTCGTAGACGCGCTTGCGTTCAGTGATGTCGATGCAGATCGCCAGGTGCCCGATCCACAACCCCTGGTCATCGAGCATCGGTGTGGCGAGCATGTTCACGGTCAGGTGACTCCCATCGCGGCGCACCAGGGTCCACTCCCGCGCCTGTTGCCCGCCCTGCTCGCCGCCTTCGAGCAGCATCGCGTGGCACGCCGGGATCGGCTTGCCAAAACGCGCGCCGAGTTGGGCGGCGCGGGCCTGGAGTTCGCGCGGTACATGCAGGCTTTCCAGGGTCATGCTCTGCAGGACCTCGCAGCTCGGGTAGCCGAGCATCTGTTCGGCGCCGGCGTTGAAGGTGGTGATGACGCCGCGCAGGTCAGTGGCGATGATCGCGACTTGGGTTGCGGCATCCAGTACACCGCGCAACTGGCCGTGGGTACCGCGCAGCTCCTGCTCCCGGGCGCGCAGTTCTCGGGTGCGTTGCTCTACCAGTTTCAAGGCCCGCTGCCGCTGGCTGACCAGCACATAGAGCAAGGCACTGAGCAGCAGGCTGAGCAAACCGCCGAGTATCACCATGCTGGTGACCGAAGAATGATTGGTGGCCAGGAACACCCGGCTGGGCCGCAATTCCACCCGGTAGTCGCGATCAGCCAGACGCAGCAGGCGGGTCGACGACAAATCACTACGACCTGGCGGGTTGTGGGATTCGAACAACGCCTCTTCCGCGTTTTCGCCAGACAGGTCCATGACACGCATCGACAGATTGTCGTGACTGGACGCTGGCAGCCCATCACCCGCCAGTTGCCGCATGCTGATAGCCGCCACCACGTACCCCAACGGTTCGCTGGCCGATTCCCGGGTGACGGGCGCGACCAGCAGCACACCGCGGGCAAACACCGGGTCGGTGCCCATCAGGTCCAATGGCTGCGAGGCCACCAGCCCGTCACGCTGGCGGGCCCGCTCGAGGGCGGCACGAGGCAAGGGTTCGGAAAGCAGGTCCAGGCCTAGCGGCGCCCCGTAGGAAGCCTGGCTCTGGATGTAGAGCATTGGAGCGTATTCGTCCCGTTCGGAGGCCTGCCGCAAGCCACCGTCGCCGTCTGCCTCGCGGATCGTGAATTGGGTGGCCCCTTCGGCCTGCGCGTGTTGTTCGAACGATTGCCGTTCGTCGCGCAGCACCCTGGGCGCCCAGGCGAAGGCGCGAGTACGCCGCAATAGCGCGTCGGCGTAACCACGGAATTCAGTGTTGGAGACCCCTTCGGAGTTGGCAAAGAAACGCCTGAGGCTGTCGAGGCGTTGCTCCTGGTCCTGGAAGTGTTCTTCGATGCGGCTGAAACGCTCCTCGGCTTGCAGCTCGAAGCGCTGGCGCAATTGCTGATTGAACAGGTTCATCATCGCCCAGGTCAGCAAGCCGGTCAGGACCGTACCGGCCAGCAGGACCAGCGAAGCCACCAGCCAGGCCGAAACGTCTTCGCTGATAAAGCCCAGGATCCTGGGACGCACCTGATGCAATGCCATAAATACAACTCAGAAAGGAGCCAGGCATAGGCATAGCCCTGGACACAGCCTAAGTTATAGCTATTCGCCATCACTTTGACCAGCCCTTAAAATAGGCCAGGAGCCTTGTATTACAAGGCTTCGTGGATCCAATCAACTGCAAATCAACGTGCCATGATCTTCCAGGCGCGGTGGATCTTGCCGTTGCGGGCAAAATCCGGATCAATGGTCTTGGCGGTGATTTCTTCCACCGCATAACGCTCGCCGAGGTTGTCCTCGAGCTGGAACTTGCGGAAGTTGTTGGAGAAATACAGCACGCCGCCCGGCGCCAGGCGCGCCATGGCCAGGTCCAGCAACTGCACATGGTCGCGCTGCACGTCGAACACGCCTTCCATGCGCTTGGAGTTGGAGAAAGTCGGCGGGTCGATGAAGATCAGGTCGTATTCGTCACGGCTGGCTTCAAGCCAGGCCATCACATCGCCCTGCTCCAGGCGGTTCTTGTCGGAAAAACCATTGAGCGACAGGTTGCGCCGCGCCCAGTCCAGGTAGGTCTTGGACAGGTCGACGCTGGTGGTACTGCGCGCGCCACCCTTGGCGGCGTGGACGCTGGCGGTCGCGGTGTAGCAGAACAGGTTGAGGAAACGCTTGCCGGCCGCCTCTTTCTGGATCCGCAGGCGCATCGGCCGATGGTCGAGAAACAGCCCGGTGTCCAGGTAGTCGGTGAGGTTGACCAGCAGCTTCACGCCACCTTCGTTGACCTCGGTGAACTTGCCCTGGGCGCTCTGGCGCTCGTACTGCTTGGTGCCGCTCTGGCGCTCGCGACGCTTGATCACCACGCGGCTCTTGTCCACGTTCAGCGCCTGGGGAATCGCCGCCAGGGCGTCGAACAGCCGGGCCGAGGCTTTTTCCGGGTCGATGGACTTCGGCGCGACGTATTCCTGGACGTGCACCCAGTCGTGGTACAGGTCGATGGCCATGGAATATTCCGGCATGTCGGCATCGTAGACCCGATAACAGTCAACGCCTTCACGCTTGGCCCATTTACTCAGCAGCTTGAGGTTTTTTTGCAGGCGATTGGCGAACATCTGCCCGCCTTCGCTCAACCGCGCCTGCTCGACCACAGGGGCCGGCGCCGGTGCTGGCTTGATCGGGTTGCCGTTCTTGTTGTACTGGCGCTCCTGCGGTACTTCCGGGGCCTGGTCGTAGACGGCCTGTTCACGCTCGGCCTGACGCTGTTCCGGGGTACGACGCTCACCCGTGACGAACTGGTCCGGCAACACCTTGATCAGCAGCAATTTGCACGGCAAGGCGCCGTTCCAGAACGAATACTGCTTGTGACTGCGAATGCCCATGCGCTTGCCCAGGTCCGGCGCGCCGGTGAACACCGCCGCCTCCCAGTTCAGGCAGGCCTGGCGCAGACGCTCGCCAAGGTTCTGGTAGAGGTAAAGCAGGCTGGCTTCATCGCCCAGGCGCTCGCCGTACGGTGGGTTGCAGATCACCAGGCCCTTCTGGTTCTGGTCCGGACGCGGCTCGAAGGTGGCGACTTCGCCTTGATAGATCTTGATCCATTCGCTCAGGCCGGCACGTTCGACGTTGTTACGCCCCGGCTGGATCAGTCGTGGGTCGGCTTCGTAGCCGCGAATCCACAACGGTGGCTTGGCCAGGCCGGCGGCGGCGCGTTCACTGGCCTCTTCGTGGAGTTTCTTCCACAACGCCGGCACATGGCCGAGCCAGGCGGTGAAACCCCACTGCTGGCGGCGCAGGTTCGGCGCCATGTCGGCGGCGATCATCCCGGCTTCCACCAGGAATGTGCCCACACCGCACATCGGGTCGGCCAGCGCCCCGCCTTCAGCGGCAATGCGTGGCCAACCGGCACGGATCAGGATCGCGGCGGCGAGGTTTTCCTTCAGCGGCGCGGCGCCCTGCTGCAGGCGATAACCGCGCTGGTGCAGGCTGTGGCCGGAGAGGTCGAGGGAGAGGATCGCTTCGCCGCGGTCCAGGCGCAGGTGGATGCGCAGGTCCGGGTTGAGCTTGTCGATGGACGGCCGCTCGCCCGTCGGCGTGCGCAGCTTGTCGACGATGGCGTCCTTGACCTTCAAGGCGCCGAAATGGGTGTTGTCGATGCCCGAGCCGTGGCCGCTGAACTCCACCGCCAGGGTGCCATCGGCCAGCATGTGGTCTTGCCAGTCGACATCCAGCACGCCGTGGTACAGGTCTTCGGCGTCCTTCATCGGGAAGCGCTTGAGTACCAGCAACACGCGGTTGGCCAAGCGCGACCACAGGCACAGGCGATACGCCGTTTCCATGTCGGCCATGCCGCGCACGGCCGAGGTGTGCTCGCGCGCCTCTTCAAGGCCAAGCCCGACGGCTTCCTCGATGAGCAGGCCTTCGAGGCCCTTGGGGCAAGTGAGGAAGAGTTCGAAACGATCGGACATGGGATTTCCAGAGCCTTTGGCTAAGTGGACCGGGCAACGCATTGCCGGGCCGGGTTCAATCAGGTGCTTTTCTCAAGAGCACCCGCGTGGCACGAAAGTGTGCCGTGCCACCCTCGCCGCTCAGGTTAAAAGAGCTTAGATGCGAAGGCAGAAAAAAAATTCTGTGCAACAAATTGTGAAAACTCGACCCTTTCGTCGAATAGTACCCGAGTGCAACGGGAGGACATTCTCATCCGAGCCAGACCTACCCCTTTCGGCGCAGGGCCGATCATACAGGGGTCTTGCTCAAAAGCGGTCAACGAACATCAAGTTACTTATCGCCCTAACATCTTTATTGTTACGTGCTTATGACAAAACGATCATTCCATCCATGTGACGCTTTGGTTAGAACTCAACACAGGTTGACGTCGCAACGGCGTCAACACCTCGGCTCGTCACGCCGGCAACGAGCCACCAACGGCAGAATGATTCTGCCCCGGCCTCGATAGAGGTCGACGCTAAGTAACAGTCAACAAGTGAGGGCAACACCCTATGAGAAGACTTAAGCGTGATCCGTTGGAAAGAGCATTTTTACGTGGTTACCAATATGGCGTTGGTGGTAAATCCCGTGAGCTTTGCCCCTTTACTCTACCGTCGGTACGTCAAGCCTGGATCAATGGCTGGCGAGAAGGACGCGGCGACAACTGGGACGGTATGACCGGCACTGCGGGTATCCATAGACTCAACGAACTTCACGCCGTCGGCTGACACAGGGCTTAATACTCAAGAACTCGACAATTTGACACTCATATCGATTTAACCACGCACGTCCCATCCGGACGGCGGGCTACGGCCCAGGGGGCTCCTTCGAGGAGCCCTTTTTAATGCCTGGGTTTCAAGAGGTTGAGCTGCAAACACTGTTGTGGCGACACGCTGTGGGAGCAAGGCTTGCCCGCGATGAAGACGACGCGGTCTACCTGGAACCGAGGCGCCTGCATCGCGAGCAAGCTTTGCTCCCACAACTTGCTCGCATCAATAGATGCCGACCGTTCCTGAATCAACCCAACGCCGCAATGGCATCCACCGACTCACGAATCAACGCCGGCCCCTTATAGATAAAGCCCGAATAAATCTGCACCAGGCTCGCCCCGGCGGTGATCTTCTCGGCGGCGTGGCGGCCTTCGGTAATCCCGCCCGCGGCGATAATCGGCAAGCGCCCCGCCAATTCAGCGGCCAGCACCTTCACGGTGTGGGTGCTCTTGTCACGTACTGGCGCGCCAGACAAGCCGCCCGCCTCGTCACCGTGTTCCAGCCCTTCGACACCTTCGCGACCCAGGGTCGTGTTGGTGGCGATTACTGCGTCCATGCCCGTCTCGATCAGGGCCTGGGCCACCTGGGTGGTCTCTTCGTCGGTCATGTCCGGGGCGATCTTGATCGCCAGCGGCACGTGCCGGCCGTGAATCAACGCCAGTTCTGCGCGCCGCCGGGCCAGGTCGGCCAGCAGTTGCTTGAGCGAATCACCGAACTGCAGGCTGCGCAGCCCCGGGGTGTTGGGGGAGCTGACGTTGACGGTCACGTAGCTGGCGTGGGCGTAGACCTTGTCCAGGCAGATCAGGTAGTCGTCGACGGCGCGCTCCACCGGCGTGTCGAAATTCTTGCCAATGTTGATGCCCAGCACGCCCTTGTACTTGGCCGCGGCCACACGGGCCAACAGATGATCGACGCCCAGGTTGTTGAACCCCATGCGGTTGATGATCGCCTCGGCTTGCGGCAGGCGGAAAAGCCGTGGCTTGGGGTTGCCCGGCTGCGGTCGGGGGGTGACGGTGCCGATTTCCACGAAACCGAAACCCAACTGGGCGAACCCGTCGATGGCCGCGCCATTCTTGTCCAGGCCCGCCGCCAACCCGACCGGGTTGGGGAATTCCAGGCCCATGACCGTCACCGGCAATTTTGCCGGGGCCTTGCACAACAAACCGTTTAGGCCGAGGCGTCCGCCCGCGCCGATCAAGTCCAGGGACAGGTCGTGGGAAGTTTCCGGGGAGAGTTTGAACAGCAGTTCACGGGCCAGGGTGTACATGGGCGGCTTTGACTCGGGCGACGAAATGAGGCGGCGATTATAGCCGGGCAACGGCGGCTCAAGCGAGGCGCCCGCACAAAACGATAGCGCTGGCATATGCCTTGCACCCTTTTGGTCATCAGCGCCCATGCCAACGACGGAATGAGTGCCACACTGTTTTAAGGGACAACGGCGTCGTCGTCCGGCCTCCTGGGCCCGGACACGGCGCTTTTTTATGTGGAAGGTGATACCGATGAATGAAGTTCCAGCCAACCCCCTGGCCTGGGTCAACGGCAGCGATGCCCCGGAAAAGAGCGCGGTCAACCTCGGTTTCATGGCCTTGAGCGACTGTGCCCCGCTCGTCGTGGCCGCCACCCAGGGCTTCGCCCAACCCTACGGCCTGACCCTGAACCTCAAGCGCCAGGCCTCCTGGGCCAACCTGCGCGACAAGCTGGTCAGCGGCGAAATCGATGCCGCCCACAGCCTGTATGGGTTGATCTACGCGGTGCACCTGGGCATCGGCGGGGTCGCGGCGAGTGACATGGCCGTGCTGATGGGGCTGAACCAGAACGGCCAGAGCATCAACCTGTCCCATGGCTTGCAGGCCCAGGGCGTGACCAGTCCTGAAGCACTGGAACAACACGTGCACCAAACTCGCCCGAAACTGACCTTCGCCCAGACCTTCCCCACCGGCACCCACGCCATGTGGCTCTATTACTGGCTCGCCGCCCAGGGCATCCACCCGTTGTCGGATGTCGACAGCGTGGTCGTGCCTCCGCCGCAAATGATCGCGCACCTGCAAGCCGGGCGTATCGACGGGTTTTGCGTCGGCGAGCCCTGGTGCGCCAGCGCGGTGAAGCAGAACCTCGGTTTCACCCTGGCGACCACCCAGACCATCTGGCCCGATCACCCGGAAAAAGTCCTGGGTTGCACCCGCGCGTTCGTCGAGCAATACCCCAATACCGCCCGGGCCCTGGTGATGGCGATCCTCGAAGCCAGCCGCTTCATCGAACAAAGCAGCGAAAACCGTCGCAGTACCGCGCAACTGTTGACTGCGCCTGAATACCTCGACGCCCCGCTGGACTGCATCGAGCCGCGCCTGCTGGGGATTTATGCCGACGGCTTGGGCAATAGCTGGCAGGATCCCCACGCCATGCGCTTTCATGGCAACGGCGAGGTGAACCTGCCGTACCTGTCGGACGGCATGTGGTTCATGACCCAGTTCCGCCGCTGGGGCCTGCTGCGCGAAGACCCGGATTACCTGGCCGTGGCCCAGGACGTCCAGCAACTCAAGCTGTACCGCGAAGCCTGCGCGGCATTGGACATCGCGTCCCCGCGCCAGGACATGCGCAGCAGCCAACTGATCGACGGCATCACCTGGGACGGCTCGGATCCGGCCGGGTACGCCCGCAGCTTCAAACTGCACGCCTTGAGCGATGCGGCTCCCCTTCTCGCCAGCCGCTGACAGGAGCCACGACCATGCTGCGTATCCTGCTGATCAACGACACCGCGAAAAAAGTCGGTCGCCTCAAGGCCGCCCTGATTGAAGCCGGGTTCGAAGTCATCGACGAATCCGGCCTGACCATCGACCTGCCAGCGCGCGTCGAAACGGTGCGTCCGGACGTGATCCTGATCGATACCGAGTCACCCGGGCGCGATGTGATGGAGCAAGTGGTGCTGGTCAGTCGCGACCAGCCACGACCGATCGTCATGTTTACCGACGAGCACGACCCCAATGTGATGCGCCAGGCGATCAAGTCGGGCGTCAGCGCCTACATCGTCGAAGGCATCCATGCCGCGCGCCTGCAACCGATCCTCGACGTGGCCATGGCCCGCTTCGAAAGCGACCAGGCCCTGCGCGCCCAGCTCCTGGCCCGGGACCAGCAATTGGCTGAGCGCAAGCGCATCGAACTGGCCAAGGGCATGCTGATGAAGATGAAGGAATGCAACGAGGAACAGGCCTACACCCTGATGCGCCGCCAGGCCATGAGCCGCCAGCAGAAGCTGATCCAGGTGGCGGAGCAGATCATTGCCATGAATGAGCTGCTGGGCTGAAAGCCTTGTAGCGCCTGCCTCGCCCCCTACTAATGATCGTTCCCACGCTCTGCGTGGGAATGCCGCCAGGGACGCTCCGCGTTCCGCTTCACAAGGTGACGCAGAGCGTCACGGGATGCATTCCCACGCAGAGCGTAGGAACGATCATGACAGACCTGGCACAGATATCGCTTAAGCAAACCCACAGGTAACCAACGGCGGTTGCCCCACCTACGACAAAGACGTCGCACACCCTTCTTGCCTCTCTGGCGATCCGGGTTGCGGCGTTTTTTTGTTTTGGCCCTTCGGGACCGGTGGTGCGACCACAGACGGCGCACTGCTCAAAGCACTGACTCATTTCTCGAGACTTTTACAGCTGAGGTGCGCGATGAATTCAAGCTTCTGGAAATCCGGCCATACCCCGACCCTGTTCGCGGCCTTCCTCTACTTCGACCTGAGCTTCATGGTCTGGTACCTGCTCGGCCCACTGGCGGTACAGATCTCCGCTGACCTGCACCTGACCACCCAGCAACGCGGCCTGATGGTCGCGACGCCGATCCTGGCTGGCGCCGTGCTGCGTTTGTTCATGGGCCTGCTGGCCGACCGGATCTCGCCAAAAACCGCCGGCATGGTGGGCCAGGTGATCGTGATCAGCGCGCTGTTCTGCGCCTGGAAACTGGGTATCCACAGCTACGAACAAGCCCTGCTGCTCGGCCTGTTCCTGGGTGTGGCCGGTGCTTCGTTCGCCGTGGCCCTGCCGCTGGCGTCCCAGTGGTATCCGCCACAGCATCAAGGCAAGGCCATGGGCATTGCCGGTGCTGGTAACTCGGGCACCGTGCTCGCTGCGTTGATCGCACCGGTCATGGCCGTGGCCTTCGGCTGGACCAACGTGTTCGGCTTCGCGCTGATCCCGCTGGTGCTGACCCTGGTGCTTTTCGCCTGGCTGGCCAAGAACGCCCCCGAGCGGCCAAAAGCCAAATCCATGGCCGATTACCTCAAGGCCCTGGGCGACCGCGACAGCTGGTGGTTCATGTTCTTCTACAGCGTGACCTTCGGCGGCTTCATCGGCCTGGCCAGCGCCCTGCCCGGCTACTTCAACGACCAATATGGCCTGAGCCCGGTCACCGCCGGCTACTACACCGCCGCCTGCGTCTTCGGTGGCAGCCTGATGCGTCCATTGGGCGGCGCCCTGGCGGACCGTTTCGGCGGCATCCGCACCTTGCTGGGCATGTACACCGTGGCGGCCGTCTGCATCGCCGCAGTGGGCTTCAACCTGCCGAGCTCCTACGCGGCCCTGGCGCTGTTCGTCTGCACCATGCTCGGTTTGGGTGCGGGCAACGGTGCGGTGTTCCAACTGGTACCACAACGCTTCCGTCGCGAGATCGGCGTGATGACCGGGCTGATCGGCATGGCCGGCGGCATCGGCGGCTTCGCCCTGGCGGCGGGCATGGGCGCGATCAAGCAAAGCACCGGCAGCTATCAACTGGCGCTGTGGTTGTTCGCCAGCCTCGGTGTCCTGGCCTGGTTCGGCCTGCACGGCGTCAAGCGTCGCTGGAGAACCACTTGGGGTTCGGCAGCTGTCACCGCTGCTCGGGTATAAGCTGCAACCATGAGCCTGCAACTGAGTTTCGCCGAAGCCAGTGCCATCGGCCCGCGGGAGGAAAACCAGGACGCCCTGCGCCTGGTCACCCCCGCCCCAGCCCTGGCCGCCAGCAAGGGTTACCTGTTCGCCATCGCCGACGGCGTGAGCCAATGCGCCGACGGCGGGCTGGCCGCCCGTTCGACCTTGCAGGCGCTGGCCCTGGACTACTACTCCACGCCGCAAACCTGGGGCGTGGCCCAGGCGCTGGACCGGCTGTTGCTGGCGCAGAATCGCTGGCTGCAAGCCAACGGTGGCGGGCAACCGCTGCTCACCACCGTCAGCGCCCTGGTCCTGCGGGGCCGGCGCTTCACCCTCGCGCATGTCGGCGATTGCCGAGTCTACCGCTGGCACGCCGACCACCTGCAACGGGTCAGTGAGGATCACGTCTGGGAACAGCAAGGCATGCAGCATGTGCTCAAGCGCGCCCTGGGCCTGGATCAACACCTGATCCTCGACTTTCTCGACGGCGAGCTGCGCACCGACGAAACCTTCGTGCTGCTCAGCGACGGCGTCTGGGCGGTCCTGGGGGATACGGCCATCGCCGGTATCCTGCGCGACCAGCCGGACCTGGACCTGGCCGCGCAGACGCTGGTCAACGCCGCGCACCTGGCCGGTAGCCAGGACAACGCCAGCGCCTTGCTGGTGCGGGTCGATGCGGTGGGCGAAGCCAGCATCGGCGATGCCCTGATCCAGCTGCAGCAATGGCCCCTGCCACCTGCGCTGAAACCGGGCCAGGTGTTCGAGGGCTGGCAGATCGAAAGCCTGCTCGGCCACAGCCAGCAATCGTTGCTCTACCGGGTACGCGACGGCCAGGGCCAACCCTGGCTGCTGAAAACCCTGCCCGTGCATCTACGGGACGACAGCCGGGCCGGACAGGCCCTGCTTTCGGAAGAATGGTTTCTCAAGCGCGTCGCCGGGCGGCAGTTTCCCGAGGTCCATGGCGTTCCCCAGCGTCAGCATTTGTACTACGTGATGCGGGAATATCCGGGTGCGACCCTGGCCGAGCTGTTCAACCAGGGCGGGCCGCTACCTCTGGCCCAGTGGTTGGACCTGGCGCAACGGCTGGTGCGGGCGGTGGGCCTGTTGCATCGAAGGCAGATCTACCACCGCGACATCAAGCCGGAAAACCTGCACCAGGGCGACGACGGGGAATTGCGCCTGCTGGATTTCGGCCTGGCGTACTGCCCGGGCCTGTCCGAGGACCAGGCCAACGTCTTGCCCGGCACCCCCAGCTACATTGCCCCGGAAGCCTTCGGCGGCACCGCGCCAACGGCGCAACAGGATTTGTATGCCGTCGGCGTGACCTTGTATTTCCTGCTGACCGGGCACTATCCCTACGGCGAAATCGAAGCCTTCCAGCGCCCGCGCTTTGGCGTGCCGGTCAGTGCCAGCCGCTATCGGCCGGACCTGCCCGAATGGCTCGGGCAAAGCCTGGAACGCGCCGCCGCGGCGGATCCGGAGCAGCGTTTTGAAACCGCCGAGGAATGGTTGTTGCTGCTGGAACAGGGCGAGCGCCGCAGCTTGAGCGTCAGGCCCAGGCCGCTGCTGGAAAGAGAACCGCTGAAGGTCTGGCGGACGTTGGCGCTGGTGTCGCTGGTGGTGAATCTGGTGCTGCTGTTTCTAGTGTTTCATGGCTGAGATCCGGTCGCGCCCATCGCGAGCAAGCTTTGCTGCCACAGGGGACCTGCTCCCACAGGGAATTTGCTGCCACAGGGGATCTGCTGTGGGAGCAAAGCTTGCTCGCGATGGCGGCCTGCCTGCCACTACCAAGCTGCCGGCTGCCACGCTCCATTACCGGGCAACACGCTTTGATTCGGTGCAATAAATCCCTCCCCAATCCGCTCCACCAGCCCGCCACTCAATAAATCCGTGCCTTCGCGCCAGTTGGCACAACCACTGCATAATCCCTTTCAACAGACATAAGGCAACGCCTCCAACGATGAAGGCGGTGCTTCCCGAGAGAACGGGACCAGGACAAAGGCGTCCTCGCTAGCTTGCTAGCGGGACGCCTTTTTTTGTTTTCGTAAAAATGACCGAGCCAGTCCGATCGCCGTGATAAAGCGGACCTGAGCTTGCGGAGAACCCTGATGAAAAAACTCAAACTGGTGATGATCGGCAACGGCATGGCCGGGGTTCGAACCCTCGAGGAACTGCTCAAGCTGAGCAACGAGCTGTACGACATCACGGTGTTCGGCGCCGAGCCCCACACCAACTATAACCGCATCCTGCTCTCGCCGGTGCTGGCCGGTGAGCAGACGTTCGAAGAGATCGTGCTCAACGACCTGAGCTGGTACCTGGACAACAACATCAAGCTGCTGCTCAACCGCAAAGTGGTGGAAATCGACCGGGTCAAACGCCGGGTCATCGCCGAAGACGGCAGCGAAGCCGAGTACGACCGCTTGCTGATCGCCACCGGCTCCACACCCTTCATCCTGCCGATTCCTGGCAACACCCTGGAAGGCGTGATCGGTTACCGCGACATCGCCGACACCCAGGCGATGATCAACACCGCCAAGACCCACAAGCACGCCGTGGTGATCGGTGGCGGCCTGCTCGGCCTGGAAGCCGCCAACGGCTTGAAGCTGCGGGGCATGGACGTGACTGTGGTGCACCTGGGCGAATGGCTGCTGGAACGGCAACTGGACAAGACCAGCGGCCAACTGCTGCAGACCGCCCTGGAAAACCGTGGCCTGAAATTCCGCCTCAGCGAGCAGACCCAGGCCTTGCACGATGCCGGCAATGGCCGGGTCGGCTCGGTCCAGTTCAAGAACGGCGACATCATCCCCGCCGACCTGGTGGTGATGGCCGCCGGCATCCGTCCCAATACCGAACTGGCGGAAAAATCCGGCATCCCGTGCAACCGCGGGATCCTGGTCAACGACACGATGCAAACCTACGACCCGCGCATCTACGCCATTGGTGAATGCGCCAGCCACCGTGGCACCGCCTACGGCCTGGTGGCGCCGTTGTTCGAACAGGCCAAGGTCTGCGCCAACCACCTCGCGCAACTGGGCTTCGCCACTTACAAGGGTTCGGTCACCTCGACCAAGTTGAAGGTCACCGGCATCGACCTGTTCTCCGCCGGGGACTTCATGGGCGGCGAAGGCACCGAGACCATCACCCTTTCCGACCCCATCGGCGGCGTCTACAAAAAGCTGGTGATCAAGGATGACGTGCTGGTCGGTGCCTGCCTGTACGGCGATACGGCGGATGGCGGCTGGTATTTCCGCCAGATCCGTGAGAACCATGGCATCAGCGAGATCCGCGATCACTTGATGTTCGGTGAAAACGCCTTGGGCGACGTAGGCCACCAGGGCCAGGACAAAGCCATGAGCATGGCCGACAGCGCCGAAGTCTGCGGCTGCAACGGCGTGTGCAAGGGCACCATCGTCAAGGCGATCCAGGAGCACGGGCTGTTCAGCGTCGATGACGTGAAAAAACACACCAAAGCCGCCAGTTCCTGCGGTTCCTGCGCCGGCCTGGTGGAGCAGATCCTGATCAACACCGTCGGCGGTGCGGCGGACGTCAAGCCGAAAAGCGAAAAAGCCATCTGCGGTTGCAGCGACCTCAACCACGGCCAGATCCGCCAGGCGATCCGCGACCAGCACCTGCTGACCATCGCCGGGGCCATGAGCTACCTGAACTGGCGCACCCCCAACGGCTGCGCCACCTGCCGCCCGGCGTTGAACTACTACCTGATTTCCACCTGGCCCGGCGAAGCCCAGGACGACCCACAGTCGCGCCTGATCAACGAACGCGCCCACGCCAACATCCAGAAAGACGGCACCTATTCCGTGGTCCCGCGGATGTGGGGTGGCGTGACCAACCCTTCGGAACTGCGGCGCATCGCCGACGTGGCCGACAAATACAACGTGCCCATGGTCAAGGTCACCGGCGGTCAGCGCATCGATTTGCTGGGCATCAAGAAGCAGGACCTGCCCGGCGTCTGGAAAGACCTCGACATGCCGTCCGGCCACGCCTACGGCAAGTCCATCCGCACCGTGAAGACCTGCGTGGGCAGCGAGTTCTGCCGCTTCGGCACACAGAATTCCACCCAACTGGGTATCGAGCTGGAGCACGACCTGTTCAACATGTGGTCGCCGCACAAAGTGAAACTGGCCGTCTCCGGTTGCCCACGCAACTGTTCGGAAGCCGGCATCAAGGACGTCGGCATTATCGGTGTCGACTCCGGCTGGGAGATGTACATCGGCGGCAACGGTGGGATCAAGACCGAAGTCGCGGAGTTTTTCGTCAAGCTCAAGACCGCCGAAGAAGTGCGTGAATACAACGGTGCCTTCCTGCAGCTGTACCGCGAGGAAGCCTTCTACCTCGAACGCACCGTGCATTACATGCAGCGGGTCGGCATGGAGCACATCAAGAAAGCCGTGCTTGAAGATCCGGTTCGACGTAAGGCGCTCCATGAACGCCTGAAATTTTCCCTGTCGCTGGAACAAGACCCGTGGAAACAACGCCTGGAACAACCCCAGTTGAAGAAAGAGTTTGAGGTCATCCCCGTGAAAAACCTGGAGGTGCCGGCATGAACTGGCTGGATATCTGCGCACTGGAGGACATCAATATCCTGGGTTCGCGCATCATCAATGGCCCGAAAGGCGACATCGCGATTTTTCGTACCAGCGACGATGAAGTGTTCGCCCTCGATGACCGTTGCCCGCACAAGGGTGGCCCGTTGTCCCAAGGGTTGGTCTATGGCAAACGCGTGGCCTGCCCGCTGCACAACTGGCAGATCGACCTGGAAAGCGGTCAGGCCCAGGCCCCGGACGTAGGCTGCGCCCATCATCATTCGGCCCGGGTCGAAAACGGCCGGGTGCAGTTGGCCCTGCGGGACGCAAGCTGATGAACCGCCAGATCACTGCCTCGACCTGCTGTTATTGCGGGGTCGGTTGCGGCGTCCTGATCGAGCATGACGGCGAGCGCATCCTCGGCGTCAGCGGCGATCCCGCCCATCCGGCCAACTTTGGCAAACTGTGCAGCAAGGGCTCGACCCTGCACCTGACCGGCGACCTCGCCGCACGCGCGCTCTACCCCGAACTGCGCCTGGGCAAAGGACTGGCCCGGGCCCGCACCGACTGGGACAGCGCCCTGGATCACGCCGTCAGCGTCTTCGCCGAGACCATCACCGAGCACGGCCCGGACAGCGTGGCGTTCTACATCTCCGGCCAATTGCTGACCGAGGACTACTACGCCTTCAACAAGCTCGCCCGGGCATTGGTGGGCACCAATAATATCGACAGCAATTCGCGGCTGTGCATGTCCTCCGCCGTGGTGGGCTACAAGCGCAGCCTCGGCGCCGACGCCCCGCCCTGCAGCTACGAAGACCTGGAGTTGAGCGACTGCGTGATGATCGTCGGCAGTAACATGGCCTACGCCCATCCCATCCTCTTTCGCCGTCTCGAAGAGGCGAAATCCCGTCGACCGCAGATGAAAATCATCGTCATCGACCCCCGGCGCACCGACACTTGCGATCTGGCAGACCTGCACCTGGCGATCCTGCCGGGCACCGATGTCGCCTTGTTCCATGGGATTTTGCACCTGCTGCTGTGGGAAGACTGGATCGACCGCGACTTCATCAAGGCCCACACCGAAGGCCTGGCGGAGCTGAAAAACCTGGTGCGCGATTACACCCCGAGCATGGTCGCCCAGCTGTGCGGCATCAGTGTCGAACAACTGCATCAGTGCGCCGAATGGGTCGGCACCTCGCCAAGCTTCCTGTCGTTGTGGTGCATGGGTTTGAACCAGTCCACCGCCGGTAGCGCGAAAAACAGCGCCCTGATCAACCTGCACCTGGCCACCGGGCAGATCGGCCGTCCAGGTGCGGGGCCGTTCTCGCTGACCGGTCAACCCAACGCCATGGGCGGACGGGAAACCGGCAGCCTGTCGAACCTGCTGCCGGGCCATCGCGAAGCCGCCAACCCGGAACATCGTGCCGAAGTCGCCCACTACTGGGGCGTCGAGCAACTGCCCGCCACCGCTGGCTTGAGCGCCATCGAGCTGTTCGAGCAGGTTCGCAGCGGCAAGATCAAGGCCTTGTGGATCGCCTGTACCAACCCTGCCCAATCGATGCCGGACCAGACCGCGGTACGTGAAGCCCTGCAAGCCTGCCCGTTCGTGGTGTTGCAGGAAGCGTTCCGGACCACCGAAACCGCCGCGTTTGCCGACCTGCTGCTGCCAGCGGCCAGTTGGGGCGAGAAAGAAGGTTCGGTGACCAACTCCGAACGGCGCATTTCCCACGTCCGCCGGGCCATCGGCGCACCGGGTGAAGCACGGCCGGACTGGGCAATCACGGTAGATTTCGCACAACGCCTGGAAAAACACCTGCGCCCGAGCCAACCCAGCCTGTTCGCCTTTGAAAGCCCGGCCCAACTCTTCGATGAATACAAACAGCTGACCCGTGGCCGCGACCTGGACTTGTCCGGCATCAGCCATGCCCTGATCGACCAACTCGGCCCTCAGCAATGGCCTTTCCCGGACGGCGCCACGGTCGGGACGGCGCGCCTGTACGTGGACGGAATTTTTCCTACTGACAGCGGCCGGGCGCGGTTTGTGACCGACCCCTATCGCGTCGCCAAGGAACTGCGTGACGCCCGCTACCCGTTGACCCTGAACACCGGCCGCCTGCGGGACCAATGGCACGGCATGAGCCGTACCGGTACCGCCGCGCAGTTGTTTGGTCATGTGAACGAAGCGGTCCTCAGCCTGCACCCCGACGAACTGCAACGCCATCGCCTGCAAGCGGGCGACCTGGTCAGCCTCAAGAGCCGTCGCGGCAGCGTGATCGTGGCCGTGGACAGCGACGACAGCGTCCGGCCCGGCCAGGCGTTCCTGCCCATGCACTGGGGCGACCGGTTCCTCAAGGGCGGCGTGAATACCCTGACGCAACCGGCCTTCGATCCCTTGTCGAAACAACCGGAACTCAAGCACAGCGGCGTACGCCTGGAACCGGTAAACCTGCCTTGGCAGCTTTTCGCCTTGATCGAAGGCGATGTTCAACAGCATCTGGAGGCCCTGCGCCCCCTGTGCGAGGCGTTTTCCTACGTCAGCCTGAGCCTGACTGGCCGTGAGCGTCCCGCGCTGCTGATTCGCGCTGCCAGCGCTGTCGCCCCCGAACCGCAACTGCTCCAGGCCATTGATGAACAATTGGGCCTGATCGATGGGCCGGTGCTGGCCTACGACGATCCGCGTCGCTCCATCGGTAAGCGGGTGCGCATCGAAAACGGCCGCATCACCGCCATTCGCCTGGCCGGCGAAACTCTGGCCCGGCACTGGTTGCAGAACCTGTGGCTGGAAGGTCGTGCCGATGAACAACTGCGGCGCTGGCTGCTGGCGCCTTTGAGCGCGCCGCCGGGCAATGTCGGCGCCGCAACGGGTGGCAGTAAAACGCTGTGCAACTGCATGAACGTCAGCCAGCGTGCGATCTGCGCAGGCATTGAACGCGGCCTGGACTTGCAGGGGCTCAAACAGGAGCTGGGCTGTGGCACGCAATGCGGCTCCTGCGTACCGGAAATCAAGCGCCTGCTGGTTGCCACTGCGCAACCGCTGGCGGCTATCTCGTGAGGAAAACACTATGAACGCAAAAGTCTGGCTGGTGGGTGCAGGTCCTGGTGACCCTGAATTGCTGACCCTCAAAGCCGTGCGCGCCTTGAGCGAAGCCGACGTGGTGCTGATCGACGATCTGGTCAACGCCGCGGTGCTGGAACATTGCCCCGACGCGCGCATCATTGCCGTGGGCAAGCGCGGCGGCTGCCGCTCCACGCCCCAGGCCTTTATCCATCGCCTGATGCTGCGCTATGCCCGCCAGGGCAAATGCGTGGTGCGTCTCAAGGGTGGCGACCCATGCATCTTCGGCCGCGGCGGTGAAGAGGCGCAGTGGCTGCGCGAGCAGGGTGTCGAAGTGGAGATGGTCAATGGCATCACCGCCGGCCTCGCGGGGGCGACCCAGTGCGATATTCCACTGACCCTGCGCGGGATTGCCCGGGGCGTGACGCTGGTGACGGCCCACACCCAGGATGGCAGCAGCCTGAACTGGCAAGCCTTGGCGCAAAGCGGCACGACGCTGGTGGTGTACATGGGTGTGGCGAAACTGAGCGAAATTCGCGAACAGTTGCTGGCCGGTGGCCTGGCCGCGAACACGCCTGTCGCCATGATCGAAAATGCGTCCCTGCCCCATCAACGTGACTGCCGCAGCGACCTGGCCTCGATGGAAGCCGATGCCAGCACCTTTCAACTCAAGAGCCCGGCGATCCTGGTGATTGGCGCGGTGGCCGGTGCTGCCGAACTGGCCACCTCCCCGTCTGCCTGGGTCCAGGTTTCAGCCCTCTGACATAGACCCCCTACCAGTGTGGGAGCGAGCTTGCTCGCGATGGCGGTGTATCAGCAGCCTGGATGGTGACTGACACACAGCAATCGCGAGCAAGCTCGCTCCCACAATGGGATCTGAGTTCGACCGGGAGAGCCAGGCCGGCTGTTAGGCCGCCTCGCGAGCAAGCTTTGCTCCCACAGATCGGATGGGCGTACGACCGGGAGAACCAGACCGGCTGTTAGGCCGCCTCGCTTTTGATTTTGATCTGGGACGCCCCGTTAACCACGCTGGCCGAACGCAGGCATTGCGCAGTGGGCAACCCGGCATGGATGCCGGGTTAGCCGCGCTGGGCCATGGATGGCCCTTCGCGGCGGGCCCACGGAGCAATGCCGGAGTGAGGGCATGCCGAGCCTAAGCGAGGCACCGAGTGGTGGGGCAAGCCTTTTTTGCTTACTTTTTTTGGCGTCTGAAAAAAAGTGAGCCGCCGTAAGGGCGGAACCCTAAGTAGCCGTTACCGCAGCAATGGATATGTACCCGGTCATGCCGTCAGACCGCCATCGCGCAGCAATGGATATGCACCCAATCAAACCGCCACCGTAAACTATTTCCCCGCTGATTTTCATAAATCCCAGGCAAAGAAAAGCCCGGCCTAGGCCGGGCTCTTCCAAAGCTGTGGGCTAATTACTTAGCTTGGGCTTCAACCTGCGCTTCTACGCGACGGTTAACTGCACGACCAGCTTCAGTGGCGTTGTCAGCAACTGGGCGGGATTCGCCGTAGCCAACAGACTGAACGCGGGACGATTCAACACCGTACTGGTTGGTCAGAACTTGCTTAACGGCGTTTGCACGACGCTCAGACAGTTTCTGGTTGTAAGCGTCAGGACCGACGGAGTCAGTGTGACCTTCAACAGTGGTGCTGGTGGATGGGTACTGCTTCATGAAGTCAGCCAGGTTCTTGATGTCGCCGTAGCTGTTAGGCTTGACAACCGACTTGTCGAAGTCGAACTTCACGTCCAGCTCAACACGTACGACTTCAGCAACAGCTGGGCAGCCATCAGCGTCAACGGTTACGTTGGCTGGGGTGTCAGGGCACTTGTCGACGTTGTCGCACACGCCATCGTTGTCGCTGTCGGAGCAGACTTCAGCCGGAGCTGGAACTGGAGCAGCAGCAGGCTTGGAGCCGCCACCGAAGTTCACACCGATACCGACGCTTGGAGCCCACTCGGTGTCGCCCTGGTCGATGTTGTACTGAGCTTCAACGCCAGCACGGGCGTAGAAGTTCTCGGTGAAGTACAGCTTGGCGCCGCCGCCAACGTTGGCGAAGGTGGAACGGTTACGGCCGTTGCTGCCATTCTGGTCGATGCTCTGGTCGGAGAAACCGGCCGAAACGTATGGACGCAGCATGTCGCCTGGGTTGTTGAAGTGGTACAGAGCGTCCAGAGCGGTGTTGGCGCCTTTGACGTTGGTGCCGTCGTCAGTACGGGCGTTGTGCACTTCGTCGTAGGCCAGACGCAGTTCAACGTCGTCGGTCAGGAAGTAACCAACCGAACCGCCGAACAGGTTGCCGTTGTTCTTGAAGTTACGAGCGCTGTCGAATTGTTCTTTCTTGGCGAAGCCTTCGATTTCAACTGCGCCTTGGCCTTGTGCCAGAGCGCCGAACGAAGTGGCAGCAATCAAAGAACCAATGGCAAAGCCCAAGGTGTTTTTCAGTTTCATCCGTTAAATCCCCATCTGGTGATTGTGAAGCAGTCCCGCAAACCGGGGGACAACTCGGCGGCAAGTCTAACAGAACTTGCCTACACGTAAGAGATATTTGCGCCGAACTTAAGTTTCAGCAATGCCTGCAAATTTCTCACGCAATTTGTCAAGAGCGCGCTTGTAACGCATTTTTGTCGCGCTCAAACCCATGTGCATTATGTCTGCGATCTCCTGGAATTCCAGCTCTGCGACAAATCGTAGCACCAGAATTTCCCGATCGATCGGGTTCACATAGACCAGCCAGCGATCGAGTCCCCCCTTCTCCTCGGGCTTGGGCGCCTTATCTTCCGACGCTTCCTCCAGAGGATCCAGGCTCAAAGCGTCCATCAAGCGACGCTTTCGCCGTTCCTTGCGATACTGCGTGATGCATTCGTTGTAGGTGATGCTGTAGAGCCAGGTCTTGAACTTCGATTTCCCCTCGAAGTTCTTCAACCCATACAGCACCTTCAACATCACCTCCTGACAGACATCGTCAGCATCGCGATCGTTCCCAAGATATCGTGCACAAACGTTAAATAATGTTCTCTGGTAGCGGCGCATCAATTCTTCATAGGCGCGCGTTACGTGAAACAGCTCGGTATGCGCGCGCGCGACCAACTCCTCATCGGAGAGATCACGGGGGTCGTAGCGCGTAGATAGCGATTGGGGTTTGTTCAAAACAAGTCGGGCCGACAGTCTAGGTCAATGTGCGCCGCAGCCTGCGATAGCAGGCATTTTGCGGCGGCATACATTAGCAGGGTTTGCCGGGTTAGCGGCTACTCACATGCTGTTCCAGCAGGATCCGATTGGAAAGCGACACCAGCTCGCCCTCCTCGGTCAGCAATGTGGTCTTCACCGTGCCAATTTCTTCGATCTGGCCTTCGACCTCGCCAACACGCACTTGTTGCCCAACCTCATACAATTCACGCACATAGATTCCCGCCAGGATCTGACCGGCGATTTCACGACTCCCCAATCCCATTGCCAGCGCAACCGCCAGACCAACGGTAATCAAAACGATCACGATCACGTGGTTGAGCAGGTCAGTCTTGACCTCCAACTGGCTGATCGCCACCGAAATACTGATGATGATCACCAGGCCTTGAGCAATTCGCCCTACGCCAGCGGCGTAGTCCAGCCCAACGCCCTCGGCCGCGCCGCGCACCAGCCCATTGGCCAGTTGCGCCAGCAGAACGCCGACCAGCAACACCAGCGCAGCACCAAAAACCTTCGGCAAATACAATGCGAGCATATCGAGCGTAGCCGAAACTCGCTCAAGGCCAAGGGATTCTGCTGCCGAAACCAGGAAAATCAGCAATACGAACCAATACACGATCTTGCCGACCAGGGTCGAGATCGGTACCTGGATGCCGCCACGGGACAGCAACTTGGTCAGGCCGGTGCCACCCATCAGGCGATCGAGGCCCAGCTTGGCAAGCAGCTTGGACAGCAGCGTGTCCAGCAGCTTGGCCACGACAAAGCCCAACAGCAGCACCACCAGGGCGCCAAAGAGGTTCGGGATGAAGTTAGCTACTTTGGTCCACAACGCAGTCATCGCCGTGACGAGGCTCTGGGTCCAGAGATCAAGTTCCATATTCAATCAGCCTTATCAACGGTGCGAGTAACAGGTTTACGGCGGGAAACCGGCGAGAGATGGGCCGATCCGTTATTCAGGGCGATCATCAGCGCGGGCAACCAGCGGCCCAGCAGGCTGAACAGATCACCTGCGCCGACCTGGCGGTTGGCGGTTTTCAGTACACGTCCCAGGCATGCATCGTCGTCCCGGCTGGACGGCGAAGCCTTGAGCATGTCGCGCAAAGACTGTTCAAACGGATCGTGCATACGCACCTCTCGTGATGTCTGTGGAAGACGCGATCAAATTTCGTCGGGTCACATGAAACCCCATCACACCCAGCGCAAACGACGGAACAACCACCACTGCCCCAGCGCCACGCAGATCATCAGCAGGCAGGCGATCATGAAACCGTAGGGGCTTGCGGAAAACGGAATGCCGCCGACATTGATACCCAGAAGGCCGGTGAGAAAACTCATCGGCAGAAAAATCCCGGTGACGATACCGAAGCGGTACATGGTGCGGTTCATGCGCACCGAAAGGCGCCGGTCTTCGGCCTCCAGCACAAGCCCCACGCGCTCTCGGGTCAATTCCAGCTCCTCGAGGTAACGGGTCAGGCTGTTGTTCAATTCGTTCCAGTAGTCGCCGTCATCGTCGCAAAACCATGGCAGTTTGAGCCGCGTCATCTGGCCGAAGATGTCCCGCTGTGGCGCCAGGAATCGCTTGAGCCCCGCAGCCCTTCGACGGATGTGCAAAATGGCGTCGTGCTCAGGGGTATACCGTTCGTCGGTATCGAGTTTTTCTTCCTCGGTATCGACGATTTCGGAGAGGCAGGTGACCAGGTCCTGCACCTTATTGGTGAGGTATTGCGCCATGTAGAGAATGAGTTCGGACGCCGTTTTCGGACCCTTGCCCTCGGCCAGTTGCGCCAGCAGCTCATCGGTGGCGCGCAACGGACGCAGGCGCAGGGAGATCACCCGCTGGGCAGACGCAAAGATCCGTACCGACACCATGTCTTCAGGTTCGGCGCCCGGGTTGAGGTTGATCCCCCGCAGGAACAGCAGCAGTTCGGCGTTGGGCAACGGCAACAAGCGCGGCCGGGTGTTCTCTTCGAGCAGCAAGTCGCAGTTGAATTCGCTCAGGCCACTGGATTTGCGCAGCCAGGTGTGGGTTTGCGGATGACTGCGATCCCAGTGCAGCCACAGGCTTTCATGGGCCTGCAACTGCAAATCGTCGAGTTCGGTCCGGGCTATGGAACGCGCGCCGCCTTTACCGTCCAGCACCAGGGCATGCACCAGCCCCCACTGCGCGTTTTCTTCCTCGAACATCCTCATCCCTTATGGCTGTACTGCTTCATTCAGGCATTTTCAGCGGGCTTGGCGAGACGATCACGCCGTTATTGTCCGCATAGACATACTCGCCCGGGCGAAACGTCACGCCGGCAAAGGCCACCGGCACATTGAGTTCGCCGACGCCACGCCGGTCGGTCTTCATCGGGTGACTGGCCAGGGCCTGGACCCCGAGGTCCGTCTGGGCAATGATGTCGACGTCGCGGATGCAACCGTAGACCACCAGCCCTTCCCAGCCGTTTTTCGCGGCTTTTTCCGCCAGCATGTCCCCCAGCAGCGCCCGACGCAGGGAACCGCCGCCATCGACCACCAGCACCTTGCCGTTGCCCTTGAGTTCAACCTGCTCCTTGACCCGCGAGTTGTCCTCGAAGCACTTGATGGTCACGATTTCGCCGCCGAAGGAATCGCGGCCGCCGAAATTGCTGAACATCGGCTCCAACACCTGTACCAGTTCCGGGTAGGCGTCGCACAGATCGGGCGTGAGGTAATGGTTCATCGAACAACTCCTGAAAGGCTGGAACGTCGGACTGAATGAGCAACCGTTTGTGACTGGAACCGCTTGAAGCGTCATATCTTAGCCGCAAGCCGACCAGAGCGAAATGCCCTTGTCAGAGCCTTCGCCTCAAACCGCCTCGGCCAACTGGGGCTGTTCGGCCAGCAAAGGGGCCTGCTGATCCTTGAGCCAACGCGCCACCAGCGGCCATACTTCAAGATGCGCAGCCTTGCTGACCAGCATCTCGACGTGACCGAAGTCTTCGGTGAAACCCTGTCCCCGGCCCAGGCAGACAAACTGCTTGTGCTCGGAACCAATCTGATCGAAGAGCTTGCGGCACGCCCAGGTCGGGTCCTGGTGATCGCCTGTGGCACTCACCGCCAACACCGGCAACTGGACATCGGCCAACCCGGCCCACCAGTTCTTCTCGGCATCGCCGAAACGTCCGAACAGGCCGTACCAGCGCATGCTTTCCAGGGCCAGGCCGATGGGCTCGTCCTCGGGGCCGCGCTTGAGCCTTGAACCGGACAATTGGGCAAAACGCTTGAGGATGAAGCGACCGCTCCACTCCACTGGCGGAATCTTCAACGGCCAGTAGGTACGGCTGACCTGGGTACCAAAGAACGCCGCCGAAGCCACCGCCGGCTCGCCCAGGTAATGGCCGCCCAAGGCGGCCGCCAGGGTGATGCCACCCAGGGAGTGACCGATCCAGTGGGGCACTTGCCCACTCTGCTCACGAACGAAGGCGCCAATGGCCGGCAAGTCGTAGCGGGCGTAGTCGGCGACGCGATTGTTGCGATAGCCCTGGTTGCGCTGGGACAACCCATGGCCGCGCATCTCGGGAATCCAGACATCGAACCCCAGGCGTGCCAGGTACGCGCCCAGGCCCAGGCCCTTGGGGGAATACCAGAAACGCCGATTGGAAAAACTGCCGTGCAACAGGATCACCGGGACCCCACGGGTTTCGCAGGCGTCGGCCATGCCCAGCCGGGTGACGGCCAGTTCGACGCTGGCGTCCGGGCTGTTGCCGGGTTTCAAGCGATAGACATCTTCGCTCAGATCACCGCGCCGCTCGGCGCTGATCAGGGCGACAGGAAAGAGGTTGCTGCTGCTTTGCATGATCTTCTTGCACAAAAAAAGACGACTGTGGGAGCGAGCTTGCTCGCGATGGCGGTGGATCAGCAAAACAATCTTGGCTGACACTCCGCTATCGCGAGCAAGCTCGCTCCCACAAAGGTTACCCGGCTTACATTACCGGTGAGGCCCCTTCACTCGATCAGACCGCCGCCTGCCCCTCAGCCAGGAAGAACCAGGTTTCCAACACGGAGTCCGGGTTCAACGAAACGCTTTCGATGCCCTGCTCCATCAGCCACTTGGCCAGGTCCGGGTGGTCCGAAGGGCCCTGGCCGCAGATGCCGATGTACTTGCCAGCCTTGTTGCAGGCGGCGATGGCATTGGCCAGCAGCTTCTTGACCGCCGGATTCCGCTCGTCGAACAGGTGCGCGATGATCCCGGAGTCGCGGTCCAGGCCCAGGGTCAGCTGGGTCAGGTCGTTGGAACCGATGGAGAAGCCGTCGAAGAACTCGAGGAATTCTTCAGCCAGGATCGCGTTGGACGGCAGCTCGCACATCATGATCACGCGCAGGCCGTTTTCGCCACGGGCCAGGCCGTTTTCCGCCAGCAGGTCGACGACCTGGCTCGCTTCGCCCAGGGTCCGGACGAACGGCACCATGATCTCGACGTTGGTCAGGCCCATCTCGTTGCGCACGCGCTTGAGGGCGCGGCACTCGAGTTCGAAGCAGTCACGGAACGCTTCGCTGATGTAGCGCGAAGCGCCACGGAAGCCCAGCATCGGGTTTTCTTCTTCCGGCTCGTAAAGCTTGCCGCCGATCAGGTTGGCGTATTCGTTGGACTTGAAGTCCGACAGGCGCACGATGACCTTTTTCGGCCAGAACGCTGCGGCCAGGGTGCTGATGCCTTCCACCAGCTTCTCGACGTAGAAACCGACCGGATCGTTGTAACCGGCAATGCGCTTGTCGACGCTGTCCTTGGTTTCCTGCGGCAGGCCGTCGTAGTTCAGCAGCGCCTTGGGGTGCACGCCGATCATGCGGTTGATGATGAACTCCAGGCGGGCCAGGCCCACGCCAGCGTTCGGCAGCTGCGCGAAGTCGAAGGCGCGGTCCGGGTTGCCGACGTTCATCATGATCTTGAACGGCAGGTCCGGCATGGCGTCCACGGAGTTCTTCTTGATGTCGAAGCCCAGTTCGCCTTCGAAGATGTAGCCGGTATCGCCTTCGGCGCAGGACACGGTCACTCCCTGGCCATCCTTGAGCAGCTCGGTGGCGTTGCCGCAACCGACCACTGCCGGGATCCCCAGTTCACGGGCGATGATCGCCGCGTGGCAGGTACGCCCGCCGCGGTTGGTGACGATGGCGCTGGCGCGCTTCATCACCGGTTCCCAGTCCGGGTCGGTCATGTCGGAGACCAGTACGTCGCCGGCCTGGACCTTGTCCATCTCCGAGACGTCCTTGATGATCCGCACCTTGCCGGCGCCGATGCGCTGGCCGATGGCACGGCCTTCCACCAGCACGGTGCCGGTTTCCTTGAGCAGGTAGCGCTCCATGACGTTGGCCTGGGTGCGGCTCTTCACGGTTTCCGGGCGGGCCTGCACGATGTACAGCTTGCCGTCGTCACCGTCCTTGGCCCATTCGATGTCCATCGGGCACTTGTAGTGCTGTTCGATGATCATCGCCTGCTTGGCCAGTTCGCTGACTTCGGCGTCACTCAGGCAGAAACGCGCGCGCTCGGCCTTGTCCACGTCGACGGTCTTCACCGAACGACCGGCCTTGGCTTCGTCGCCGTAGATCATCTTGATGGCCTTGCTGCCCAGGTTGCGGCGCAGGATAGCCGGGCGACCGGCTTGCAGCGTGCCTTTGTGGACGTAGAACTCATCCGGGTTCACCGCGCCCTGCACGACGGTTTCACCCAGGCCGTAGGCGCCGGTGATGAACACCACGTCACGGAAGCCCGACTCGGTGTCGAGGGTGAACATCACGCCGGCGGTGCCGGTTTCGGAGCGCACCATGCGCTGCACACCGGCGGACAGGGCAACCAGCTTGTGGTCGAAGCCCTGGTGCACGCGGTAGGAAATGGCACGGTCGTTGAAAAGGGAGGCGAAGACTTCCTTGGCGGCGCGGATGACGTTTTCCACGCCACGGATGTTCAGGAAAGTTTCCTGCTGGCCGGCGAAGGAGGCGTCCGGCAGGTCTTCGGCGGTGGCCGAGGAACGCACGGCGACGGCGATATCGGGATTGCCTTCGGACAGCTTGGCGAAAGCGGTGCGGATCTCGGCGTTCAGTTTCTCGGGGAACTCGGCGTCCATGATCCATTGACGGATCTGGGCACCAGTCTTGGCCAGGGCATTGACGTCATCGACGTCCAGGGCATCGAGCGCATCGTGGATCTGCTTGTTCAGGCCGCTCAGTTCCAGGAAATCACGATAAGCCTGGGCGGTCGTGGCGAAGCCGCCTGGCACCGATACGCCGGCGCCGGCGAGGTTGCTGATCATCTCGCCCAGGGATGCGTTCTTGCCCCCCACATGCTCCACATCATGGACGCCGAGCTTATCGAGGGAAACTACGTACTCTACCAAGGTGATCTCTCCACTAACTGTGTTGGAAAAGCTCAAGGCACCGGTGGCTCCAGGGGGAGCGATGACCGGCGATATGGCCTGGACCTGGAAAATAAGTGAGAATGCGGACCACTGGCGGCCAGCAAATCGCGCCTATCATATCCAAGAATCGTCACTAGCTCACTAGCTTAAGGCCCAAGGCGCAAATGAAACGATCTGCTTTCTTTATCTCCGACGGCACCGGCATTACGGCCGAAACGCTAGGCCAAAGCCTGTTGGCACAGTTCGAAAACATTACCTTCGCCAAGTTCATACGGCCGTACATCGACAACGTCGACAAGGCGCGGGCCATGGTACAGCAAATCAATAAAGCCGCCGAAACCGACGGTTTCCGCCCGATTATCTTCGATACCATCGTCAATCAGGACATCCGTGAGATTCTCGCAACGTCCAATGGTTTCATGATCGACATTTTTTCCACGTTCCTGGCACCCCTGGAGCAGGAACTGAGCGAGCATTCCTCCTACTCGGTCGGCAAATCCCACTCCATTGGCCACAACTCCAACTACATGGAGCGGATCGAGGCGGTCAACTTCGCGCTGGACAACGATGACGGCGCGCGCACGCATTATTACGACAAGGCCGACCTGATCCTGGTGGGGGTGTCGCGCTGTGGTAAGACGCCGACGTGTCTGTACATGGCGATGCAGTTCGGCATCCGTGCGGCCAACTACCCGCTGACCGAAGACGACATGGAGCGCCTGCAACTGCCCAGCGCCCTGCGCGCACACCAGCACAAGCTGTTCGGCCTGACCATCGACCCGGACCGCCTTACCGCGATCCGCAACGAGCGCAAGCCCAACAGCCGCTATTCGAGCTATGCCCAGTGCGAGTTCGAAGTGCGCGAGGTGGAAAACCTGTTCCGGCGGGAGAATATTCCGCACATCAATTCCACGCATTTTTCCGTGGAAGAGATTTCGGCGAAGATCCTGGTGGAGAAAGGGGTGGAGCGGCGGTTCAAGTAACCCCGCAACAACACAAAACCCTTGTGGGGGCGAGCCTGCTCGCTCCCACAAGGGTTGAGGCGTTCTTACAACCGTTGTATCAATGAGCCACAGCCGCCTGTTCTTCCATCTTCTTGCGCAGGCTCAGCGGGCGCATGTCGGTCCAGACTTCTTCTATGTAGGCCAGGCATTCCTTCTTGAACCCGCTTTTGCCGACGGTGCGCCAACCTTCGGGGACGGCCTTGTAGTCTGGCCAGATCGAATACTGTTCTTCGTGGTTGACCACGACCTGAAAGACGATGTCCTCGCGGTCGAATACTGAAGTCATGGGTGTCTCTCCATCTTTGCTCGAGGTTCGCGGCGGCGCATGCGCAGCCAGGATATGAAAGGAACGTACGGGCCGGGGTGAAAATTAGGCCTCGACGACCGCCGCCTGCAGGGCTCGCCCGAAAATCTCGGCAACCCGGTCGATTTCCGCCTTTGTGATGATCAGCGGTGGCAGGAACCGCACCACGCCGCCTTGCCGGCCACCCAGCTCCAGGATCAGCCCGCGCTTGAGGCATTCACGTTGCAGCTGTGGCGCCAGCCGTGCATGTACCGGCGGATGGCCCAGGGCGTCAGGCTTACCCGCCGGATCCACCAGTTCGACGCCGAGCATCAACCCGCGACCGCGGATATCGCCCAGTTGCGGGAAGTCTCGCTGCAGGATGCGCAGGTGCTCGCTCAAGCGTTCACCCATGGCCGCGGCGTGGGCCGGCAGGTCGTGCTCCTGCAGATAGCGCATCACTGCGGAACCGGCGGCCATGGCCATCTGATTGCCACGGAAGGTCCCGGCGTGAGCGCCCGGCAACCAGGTGTCGAGCCAATCGCGATAAACCACCACCGCCAGGGGCAGGCTGCCACCGATGGCCTTGGACAGCACGACCACGTCCGGGATGATCCCGGCGTGCTCGAATGCAAACATCTTGCCGGTACGGCCAAAGCCGCTCTGGATTTCGTCGACGATCAACGCCACCCCCGCCTGCTCGGTGATCCGCCGCAAACCGCGTAGCCAGTCCAGGTCGGCGGGAATCACCCCGCCCTCGCCCTGCACCACTTCGACGATGACGGCTGCCGGCAATTGCACGCCGGCCTCGGGGTCATTCAGCAGGTTTTCCAGGTAATGCAGATTGGCCTTCACGCCTTCGACACCACCCAGTCCGAACGGGCAGCGGTAATCGTAGGGATAGGGCATGAACTGCACGCCGCTGCTGAGCAAGGCGCCCAAGGGTTTCTTCGGCCCCAGGCTGCCCATCAGGCTCAACGCCCCTTGGCTCATGCCGTGATAACCGCCCTGGAACGACAGCACGGTGCTGCGGCCGGTGGCGGTGCGTACCAGCTTGAGGGCGGCTTCCACCGCGTCGGTACCGGTGGGGCCGCAGAACTGGATCTTCGCCTCGGCGGCCAGCTCTGCCGGCAACAAGCCGAACAGGTCCTGGACAAAACGATCCTTGACCGGCGTGGTCAGGTCCAGGGTATGCAAGGGCAGCTCATCGGCCAGCACCTGCTGGATCGCTTCGATCACCACCGGATGGTTATGCCCCAGCGCCAAGGTGCCGGCGCCGGCCAGGCAGTCGATGAAGGTGCGACCCTCGACGTCCTCGACATACAGCCCCTTGGCACGCTTGAGGGCCAGGGGAATCCGCCTTGGGTAGCTGCGGGCGTTGGACTCCTGCCGATTCTGGCGGGCCAGCAGCGGCGACTCATTGAACTGGTAGAGCGTCTCGACCGGCGCAGGGCTGACCCGGGCCGGCTGTGCTTCGATAAGACTGTTGGCGACTGACATCCCTCGACCCCGCAATACACTGAAGTAATGACCCAACGACACACCGCACAGGTGCATCTCCGGTCGGAGCGCACATGCAGGTTTCCTGTTGTGGAAACGCATCAGCAACGCAGGGATTTACTCTCGGGCAGAACTTTGCGGGTCGACGCGATCAGTGGCTTGTTCATGAAGCCTGTGGGAGCAAAGCCGTTGCACAGGCCATTGTTGGAGTGAATCAGGCCGGTAACACCTGCACCGGCACCGTCAACTCGACCCGCAACCCATCCGGGCGCGTGTCGAAATGCAGGCCGCAGCCGCAACGCTGGACGATGGCCTGGACGATCGCCAGCCCCAGTCCGCAGCCGGTGCTATGGCCATTGCGCCAGAAGCGCTGGGTCAGGTGCTGGATGTCGTCGGCGGCGATGCCGGGGCCGTGGTCGCGGACCTGGAAGCGCACGCGCTGGCCGACCATCTCCAGGCTCAGCTCCACATCGGTATCGTCCGGGGTATGGCGCAGGGCGTTATCCAGCAGGTTGCGCAAGGCGGCGATGGAGAGCACCGCCGGCATCTGCACCGGTGCATCGGACAACCCTGGGGATACGTGCAGCCTGATCCGCCGCGAATCACTGCTGGCGGCATCCTGGATCGCCAGTCGGGCGACCTGCTCGGCGTTGCATTGCACGCCATCGTCGAACGACAGGCTGCCTTCGACCCGCGCGAGCAACAGCAACTGTTCGAGTGTGCGGTGCATGCGGTCGGCGCCCTCCTCGGCCCGGGCCAGGGACTGGTCGCGGGCGGCGCCTTCGGTCATGCGCGCCACTTGCAGGTGCGTCTTGATCGCGGTCAGCGGGCTGCGCAGCTCGTGGGCGGCGTCGCCGGTCAGCCGGCGCTCACGCTCGATGGTCTTGCCGATGCGCTGGAACAACTGGTTCTGGGTCTCCAGCAGCGGTCGCAATTCGCTGGGCAGTGGATGGATCTGCAAGGGCTCCAGGGAATCGGCGCTACGCCGCATCAGCGCATCGCGAATGCGATTGAGCGGTGCCAGGCCCTGGCCAATGCCGAGCCACAACAGGCACAGGCAACCGAGCAGCGCCACGCCCACCGGCACCGAGGCGGCCAACAGTATCGACATGTTCAGGGCTTCGCGTTCGATCTGGCGGTCGGCGGTGGTGATGCGCAAATCGCCCCGGGCCAGGGTGAAGCTGCGCCAGGGCGCGCCGTCGATCATCTGGTCGTGGAAGCCCATTTTCTCGGCTTCCAGGGTTTGCTCCGGGGTGCCGTGGCTGCGGGCCAGAATCTCGCCGCGCAAGGAACTGACCTGACAGGCCATGCCGCCTGGAATGCTCAATTGCTCGGAGCTCAAATGCGTGCCGTCGCCCTTGCTGGGCAACGGTGGCATCTGTTCCAGCAACCCGGCGACCATCCGCGCCGAAGCCACCAGGCGCTGGTCGAGGGAAAACATCATCTGGTTGCGCAGGTCACTGAGCATCCACGCCGCGGCCAGGGCCCAGATCAGGGCAAAGGCCGCGCCGAGGGTCAGGCTCAGGCGCAGTCGCAGGCTCATCACTTGGAAGACTCTCCACCTTCGGCCGGCCCCAGGCGATAGCCCAGGCCACGCACGGTCTCGACAATCCCGTTACCCAACTTGCGCCGCAGGTGATGGATATGGACGTTGAGGGCGTTGCTTTCCAGTTCGTCGTTGAACCCGTAGACGCTGTCCTTGAGCTGTTCAGTGGACAGCACCCTGCCGCGACTGTGCAACAGTGCCTGCAACAGCGATTGCTCGCGCCGGGACAGATCCACCGGTTGGCCGTCCAGGGTGGTTTCCCGACTGCTGGGGTCATAGGTCAGGCGACCGTGTTCGATCAGGTTGACGCTGCGCCCCGCCACGCGCCGCAGCAACGTGTGCAGGCGCGCCGCAAGTTCGCGCAGGTCGAAGGGTTTGAGCAGGTAGTCATCGGCGCCGGCCTGCAAGCCGTCGACCCGGTCGGTCACCGAGTCCCGGGCGGTGAGGATCAGCACCGGCGTCTCCAGCCCCTGCTGACGCAACTGCCTGAGCAGTTTGAGACCGTCCTCGTCGGGCAATCCCAAGTCCAGCACCATGACATCGAATTCCGCCACGCCGACCATCGCCCGCGCCGCCGATGCAGTGGCGACGTGCTCGACGGTCAGGCCCTGCGCCGTAAGGCCGGCAACGATCCCGCTGGCAATCAACTCATCGTCTTCGCAGACCAGTACGCGCATGGTAAGCCCCGTGGAAAAAGGTACATTAGGCCGCCGGCCGATTAAGCCGACATTATGCGACGAGTACGGCCAACATGGGCGATCATTGGCGCCTGCCGGCCGTCGTCGGGTTAATCGACGGTTAATCGCCAGCCGCCATTGTGTTTTCCACTTGCTTCGTTCTAAGGCTTTATCCATGCGTCGATTGTTTTTGCTGTGGCTGTTCCTGATCTCGGGCCTGGCCCAGGCCGCCAATCCCTTCGAGACCAAACCCGATTTCCTGCCGGTGGAAAAGGCGTTCGTGTTTACCTCCGAACGCCTGGACTCCGGTGAAACCCAGCTGTTCTGGCAGATCGCCGATGGGTACTACCTGTATCAGCAGCGCCTCAAGTTCGATGGCCTGGCCGAGGCGCAGAAACCCAAGCTGCCGGAGGGTGAAGCCCACAGCGACGAATTTTTCGGCGACCAGCAGGTCTATCGCCAGGCGCTGGAGCTGAAGATTCCGGCCGGTGCCACGGGCAAGATCAAGGTCGGCTTCCAAGGCTGCGCCGACGCCGGCCTGTGCTATCCACCCCAGACCCAAGTGGTCGACCTGGGGGGCAGCGCACCGGTGGCGGCCAGCGGCGAGGCGCCGGACCAGGCCCTGGCCAGCGGCCTGCAACAACGGGCCTTGGGCTGGAGCCTGCTGGTGTTCTTCGGCCTGGGCCTGCTGCTGGCGTTCACCCCCTGTTCGCTGCCGATGCTGCCGATTTTGGCCGGGCTGGTGGTGGGCAGCGGTGCCGGGCCGAGACGCGGCCTGGCCTTGGCCGGCAGCTACGTGATCAGCATGGCCCTGGTGTACGCCGCCATGGGCGTGCTCGCCGCGCTGCTGGGGGCCAACCTTCAGGCGCTGCTGCAACAACCGTGGCTGCTGGGCAGCTTTGCGGCCGTGTTCGTGTTGCTGGCACTGCCGATGTTCGGCTTCTTCGAATTGCAATTGCCGGCCGCCCTGCGTGACCGCCTGGAAAACGCCGGGCGCCAGCAGCGCGGTGGCAGCCTGGTAGGCGCCGGTATTCTCGGGGCGCTGTCCGGCCTGTTGGTGGGCCCGTGCATGACCGCGCCGCTGGCTGGCGCGCTGTTGTATATCGCCCAGAGCGGCAATGCGCTGCACGGCGGGCTGATCCTGTTCACCATGGGCATCGGCATGGGCCTGCCACTGTTGCTGTTGGTGACCGTGGGCAACCGCTTCCTGCCCAAGCCCGGTGCCTGGATGGACCTGCTCAAGGGCGTGTTCGGCTTCCTGTTCCTGGGCACCGCGCTGCTGATGATTCGTCCGATCATCGACGGTTCGTTGTGGGTCGGCCTGTGGGGCGTGCTGATGTTGATTGCCGCCTACAGCGCCTGGCGCCAGACCGAAGGGTTCGGCCGCATCGCCTATGTCTGCGGCAGCGCCTCGTTGCTGTTCGGCCTGTGGGGCAGCCTGCTGGTGATTGGCGCAGCAGGCGGCGGCGATGACTTCTTCCAACCCCTGAAGGTCTACGCCGGCACCGAAGGCCGCGCGACCGTCAGTGCCCACGATGCGTTCGTCACGGTCAACGAACCCGCCACCCTGCAACGGGAACTGGATGCCGCCAAGGCCCAGGGCCAGTGGGTGCTGCTGGACTACTACGCCGATTGGTGCGTGTCCTGCAAGATCATGGAAAAACAGGTCTTCGGCCGCAGCGAAGTGCTCGACGCCCTGAGCGGTGTGCGCCTGCTGCGCCTGGACGTCACCGCCGACAGCCCTGCCAGCCGCGAACTGCTGGGCCGTTACCAAGTGCCGGGGCCGCCGAGCCTGCTGTGGATCGGCGCCGACGGTGAAGAGCGCCGCAGCCAGCGGATCACCGGGGAAGTCGACGCCAAGGCGTTCCTGGAGCGCTGGAACCTCACCCGGGACGCGCGCTGATGCTGACGTTTACCTTGGGCACCTTTGCCATCGCCCTCAACCACCTGTTGCTCATCAGCGCCCTGGCGCTGGCGACCTTCGTGGGCTGGCGAGTGGCCAAGCGCGGTGGCGAAAACCCCGAGTCGGTGCTGTTCGTGCTGTTTCTACTGGGCCTGCTGGCCGCACGGATCGGCTTCGTCGTCGCCTATTGGCAACATTACCGGGACGACCCGTGGCAGATCGTCGACCTGCGCGACGGTGGCTTCCTGGCCTGGCCGGGCATCGTGGCGCTGCTGATTGGCGCCTTGTTGTGGGCCCGGCGCCGTCCGCCCCTGCGCCGGCCATTGGGCTTTGGCGTCGGCAGCGGCTTGCTGTTCTGGCTGGTGGCGACCCTGTCATTGACGATTTATGAACAAGGCACCCGGCTGCCGGACATAACCCTGCGCACCGCCGACGGCGCGACCGTGAAACTCACCGATTACCAGGGCGGCCCCCTGGTGATCAATCTATGGGCCACCTGGTGCCCGCCCTGCCGGCGTGAAATGCCGGTGCTCGAAGAAGCCCAGCAACAACGTCCAGACCTGACCTTCCTGTTCGTCAATCAGGCCGAAAGCATGCAAAGCGTCAGCACCTACCTCGCCACCCAAGGCCTGAGCCTGGACAACGTGTTGTTCGATGGCAGCGGTCGTCTCGGCCAGGCTGTCGGCTCCATGGCCCTGCCGACGACCCTGTTCTACAGCGCCGATGGCCGCCTGCTGGGCAGCCACCTGGGGGAATTGTCGGAAGCGAGCCTGGCTCGCGCCCTGGAAAACTTCGAAACGCCGGACTCGTCCACGACGCCCCACTCCGCCACAAGGAAAACGCCATGCCCCGCCTCCGCCACCTGCTGACCCTGGCCGTTGCCGCCGCACTGTCGCAGGCCCCGCTGCTCCAGGCCGAAGAATCGCCCGCAGCCATCAAGAAGATCGAAGCCAAGGGCGCAAAAATCGTTGGCACCTTCGACGCGCCGGACGGCTTGCGCGGTTACGCGGCGCAATACCAGAACCGTGGCATGGCGCTGTACCTGACCCCGGATGGGCAACACGTCCTGCTGGGCAACCTGTACGACGCCGACGGCAAGGACCTGAGCGCCGAGCCACTGCAAAAACTGGTTTATGCACCGATGGCCAAGGCCATCTGGGCGAAGATGGAGGGCAGCAACTGGATCGCCGACGGCAACAAGGACGCACCGCGCACGGTGTACCTGTTCAGCGATCCGAACTGCCCGTACTGCAACATGTTCTGGGAACAGGCACGGCCCTGGGTCAAGGCCGGCAAGGTGCAGTTGCGTCACATCATGGTGGGCATCATCCGCGAAGACAGCCCGGGTAAATCCGCTGCCTTGCTGGCGGCCAAGGACCCGGAAAAAACCCTGGCCGAGCATGAAAAGGCCGGCAAGGGCAGCCCGCTCAAACCGCTCAAGGACATACCGCCGGCCATCCAGGCGAAACTGGACGCCAACCAGCAGTTGATGGACGAACTGGAACTGTCCGCCACCCCGGCAATTTTCTATCTGGATGAAAAAGGCGAACTGCAACAACAGCAAGGCGCGCCGTCACCGGACAAACTGGCGAAGATTCTCGGGCCGAAGTGACTGGCCTCCACTGCAGACCCCTTGTGGGAGCGAGCTTGCTCGCGATAGCGGCAGATCAGTCAGCATTGATATGACAGACACACCGCAATCGCGAGCAAGCTCGCTCCCACAGGGGCTTTGCATCGGTCACAAAATCCCTGTTCGCGATGACGGCGGATCAGTTGCGCAATAACCCCAGCAATGTCCGATTCACGAATTCAGGGTTCTCCAGGTTGGAGATGTGCCCCGCCTCCGGAATCAGTATATGTGGGCAACCGATCAACTCGGCCATCTCCATGGACTCGGACGGCGGACGCGGTTTGTCCTGGTCGCCACACATCACCACCGTGCGCTTGGCATCCAGTTCATGCAGGCGCGGCAGGATGTCGTCCCGACCGAAAATGATCCGCCCCAGCGGCACGATACTGTCGCGCAGGCGATCGGTCGGCAACGCGGCCAGCGCGGCGCGAAACTGCTGATAGAGCGCCGACTGCGGGTCGATCCCCGGCCGGAAGAAGATTGGCACGATGATGTCCAGCAACGGCTCGGGAACGCTGCCGCTGGCTTCGATCTTGTCGAACAACGAGAAGTAGTACTGGCGGGTCGGTTCCGGCTCGACACCGACGTAGGTGTCCATCAATACCAGCGACAGCACGCGCTCAGGCGCCGCCAGCGCCAGCCGTGCCCCCCACATCCCGCCCACCGAGAGCCCGAGCAGGTTGAAACAGTCGATGCCCAGGTGATCCATCAATGCCAATGCCTGACGAGCCAGGTCGTCCAGGGAGGTCATGCCCTCAGGCAAACGCCCGGACTGGCCGTGCCCCCACAAGTCCAGGGCGATGACCCGGTAATGTTGGGACAACACCTCGATCTGCGGCGCCCACATGGTGTGGTCCCACAGATAGCTGCTGCCCAGCAGCACCACCGGGCCCTGGCCTTGGTCCAGGTAGTGAAGCGGTTGTCCGTCAATGATTGAAAAGGGCATGGGTGACCTCCTTGTTTGTGTCTGGAAAAAGCCTTGGGAGACTGAGCTGTGCAGGCTGAGCAGTCAACCTTTGAGCCGGCAGTGCCTATGCTGCCCTCATCGCGGGCAAGCCTTGCTCCCACAGGGTTGATGCTCGAACACAAATACTCTGTTCACAGCTGATCCCTGTGGGAGCAAGGCTTGCCCGCGAAGGGGTCCTTATAGACGCCGCAAAACTACATTCCTTCCAACTCCGCCATCAAATCATTCAACCGATCCACCTTCTCCTCAGTGATTTCGCCGGCCGCCAGCCCATCGATGTAGTCGGCCAGTTCCTGCACCGTGCTGCATTCGAACATCGCCCGCAGCGGTACGTTGCGTTGCAGGGCCTTTTGCACCCGTGAGGCGATCTGCGTCGCCAGCAGGGAATGCCCGCCCAGTTCGAAGAAGTTGTCCCGCACCCCCACCCGCTCGACTTTCAGCACCTGGGCCCAGATGTCTGCCAGGGTCTGTTCCAGTTCATTGCCGGGGGCTTGGTAGTCCTGGCTTTGCAACTGACCGATCTCCAGGGTCGGCAAGGCCTTGCGATCGAGTTTGCCGTTGGCGTTGAGGGGTAGGCGCTCGAGCCACAGCCAGTGCAGCGGCACCATGTATTCCGGCAGTTCGGCCCGCAGGCGCTGCTTGATGCGCTCCAGTCGTTCGGCGGGTTTGAGCGCCGAGTCGGTGGCCACGAGGTAGCCCACCAGATGCTTGCCATTGGCGCCCTCCTGCACACCCACCGCCCCATCGCGCACTTCCGGCTGTTCATGCAAGCGTGCTTCGATTTCCCCCAGTTCGATGCGGTAGCCGCGGATCTTCACCTGATGGTCGATGCGCCCGACGTACTCCAACACCCCATCGCTGCGCCGCCGTGCCAGGTCGCCAGTGCGGTACAGCCGCTCCCCCGGCGCGCCGAACGGGTTCGGCACAAAGACCGGGGCGGTGCGCAACGGATCGCTGACATAACCACGCCCGACCCCGGTGCCCGCCACGCATAGCTCACCCACCGCGCCCAGCGGCACCAGGTCCAGCGCGCCGTCGAGCAGGTACAGACGATTGTTGTCGGTGGGTGTGCCAATCGGCAGATACGTACCACGGGTCGAGGCCAGGTCGACCCGGAAGAACGCCACGTCGTCGGAGCATTCCGCCGGGCCGTAGGCATTGACCAGACCAGTGTCCGGGTAACGCAACAACCACTGGTGGGCCAGTTCCGGCGGCATCGCTTCGCCGGTGGGCAGCATCCAGCGCAAGCCGTCCAGACCGATGCGTTCCTGGGCGAGCATGCCCTGGATCAACGACGGCACGCTTTCCAGCACGCTAATGCCCTGCTGCTGTACATGCTCCAGCAACCCTTGCGGGTCGTGGGCAATGGCGTTGGGCACGATGTCGACCCGGGCACCGAACAACGGCGCGGCCAGGAACTGCCAGACCGAAATATCGAAGCTCTGGGACGCCGTCTGGGCGATCACATCCGCCTCGCTCAGCGCCAGGTACGGCACCTTGCTCAGTTGGTTGTTGAGCATGCCCCGCTGTTCCACCATCACGCCTTTGGGCAGGCCGGTGGAACCGGAGGTGTAGATCACGTAGGCCAGGTTATCCGGCCCGCTGTAGATCCCTGGGTTTTCCAGCGAAAGAGCGCTGGCCTGGACGGCTTCCCACACCAGCAACTTCGGCCGCCCGGAACAGGCGAACTCGTCCAGCAAAGCCTGCGCCTGGGCCTCGCAGGCCTGGGTGCAAACCAACAACGGCGTGCGACTCAATTCGATGATGCGGCTCAGGCGCTGGCTCGGCAGGCCCGGGTCCAGCGGCAGGTAGCCGGCACCGGCCTTGAAGCTGCCGACGATCATGCCCAGCAGCTCGGCATCCCGTTCGGCCAGCAGCGCCACGGGCTGATCCAGGCCGACACCGGACGCGATCAGGGCATGACCGAGGCGGTTGCTGCGCGCATTCAGCTCGGCGTAGCTGTAGCTCGCGTCCAGGCAACTGACCGCAGGGCGCTGCGGATGGGCCGCGACTCGGGCCTCGAACAGCTCGACGTAACTCTGCTCCAGCGGATAGGCATGCTCGCTCTGGTTGCAGCCCTCGATGAGGAAGTCCTGTTCTTCGGCACCGATCAGCGGCAGCTCGCTCATGTCGCCGTGCAAGCCCGCCATCAATGCCAGCAGCAACCGCTTGAACTCGCCCAGCAGCCCCTGGACGGTGCTTTCATCGAAGTAGCGCTGGTCGTATGAAAGGTGCAGCCCCAGGTCATCCCCCGGGTAGCAGACCGCCGTCAGCGGGAAATTGGTGTGGGTCCGGCCCGAGTCCGAAGTGGCATTGAGACTTTGGGCGCGGTCCAGCACCGAGACCTCCACCGGGGCATTCTCGAACACGAACAAACTGTCGAACAGAGGCTGGCCCTTGGGCAGTTCACTGACTTCCTGGATGCTCACCAGTGGCAGGTATTCGTACTCGCGCAGTTGCATGTTGCTGTCCAGCAAATCGCTGAGCCACTGGCGCACGCTGCAGCGCTGATAGTCTTCAGGCATCTGCACGCGCAAGGCGATGCTGTTGATGAACAGCCCCACGGTGCGTTGCATCTGCGGCAGCTCCACCGGACGCCCGGCCACAGTGACGCCGAACAGCACGTCGCGGTCGCCGCTGACCCGCCGCAGCACCAGGGCCCACGCCGCCTGGGCGAACGTGTTGACCGTCAGTTGATGGGCCTGGGCCAGTTCCCGTAGCCGTGCGCCATCCTCGACATCGAGACGGGTGTAGCAGTCGCCGACGATCATGCCGCCGCTGTCACCGGCGTGCTCGCGCAGAAACGGCCGGTCGCCAGGGATCGGGGTGGTTCGCTCGAAGCCTTTCAGGTTGCGCTGCCACCACTGCCGGGCCTCGGCCAGGCTCTGGTGCTGCAACCAGCCGATGTAGTCGCGATAGCGCGGTGGCACGGTCAACTGCGGTTCGCGGTTTTCACCCAGGGCGGTGTAGATCTCGAAGAAGTCGTCCATCAGCAGCGAACGGCACCACGCATCGATGAGGATGTGGTGGTTACTCATCATGAACCAGTAGCGTGCCGCGCCGACCCGAATCAGTCGCAGATGAAACGGCGCCTGGTTCAACAGATCGAAACCGGCTTGGCGCTCGTTCTTGAGCAGCGCCTGGAGCTTGGCTTCCTGGGCGTCTTCGGGCACCTCGGACCAGTCGAGATAGTCCACCGGTGTGCGGCCCGGCTTGTGGATGATTTGCAGCATGTCTTCGCCGACGTTCCAGCAGAACGACGCCCGCAAGGCTTCATGCCGGGCGATGACCGCTTGCCAGGCCTGGGCAAAACGCTGCGGGTCCAGTTCGCTGTTGATGCGATAGCGATCCTGCATGTAGTACAGGCCTGTGCCCGGTTCCAGCAAGGTGTGCAACAGCATGCCTTCCTGCATCGGTGTCAGCGGGTAGACATCTTCGATCTGCCCGGCCGGTACCGGCAGGCTGTCGAGTTGGCCCTGGGTCATCTTCGCCAGGGGGAAGTCCGATGGCGTCAGGCCGCCCGCCTCGTCCGTCAGGCAGTGCTCGATCAGGCGTTGCAACTCATCGAGGTAGGCCTCGGCCAGGGTGGCGATAGCCTGACGATCATGCCGTTCGCGGCTGAACGTCCAGCGCAGCACCAACTCGCCACCGCTGACCTGGCTGTCGACGCTCAGCTCATTGGGCAGCGGCGCATCGGGATCGTGGATCGCGCCCAGCGGCGCATCCAGCGGCTGGAACAGCGCATCCTGACCCAGGGTCTGGTCGAGCTGGCCCAGGTAGTTGAAGGTGATCGCCGCGCGCGGCAGGTTGGCCATCGTCTGGCGAGTCGCCGCGTCGGCCATGTAGCGCAATACGCCATGGCCTAGGCCCTTGTGGGGCACCGCGCGCAATTGTTCCTTGATGGCCTTGATCGAGGCACCGAAGCCTTCGTCCGCTGGGCTCAGGCGCACGGGATAGACGCTGGTGAACCAGCCGACGGTGCGGGTCAGGTCGATGTCGTCGAACAGCGCTTCGCGGCCGTGGCCTTCGAGCTGGACCAGGGCCGAGGCACGGCCACTCCAGCGGCACAGCACCCGGGCCAGCGCGGTAAGCAACAGGTCGTTGACCTGGGTGCGATAGGCGCTCGGCGCCTGTTGCAACAGTTGCCGGGTGCGCTCGGCGTCCAGGCGCACGCTGACGGTTTCAGCATGACGCTCCTGCAGCCCGCCCTCGGGATTCGCGCAGGGCAACTGCAGCTGCGCACCACTCAACTGCGCTTGCCACCACTCCAGTTCTTCGCGCTGGGATTCGCTGCCGGCGTAAGCCAGCAAGCGCGCGGCCCAGTCGCGCAATGGGCTGGTCTTGGTCGGCAACTGCACCTGCTGCCCGGCGGTGAGCTGGCGGTAGACGGTTTGCAAATCGTCCATCAACACCCGCCACGACACACCGTCGACCACCAGGTGATGGATGACGATCAGCAAACGTTGCTGGCCGTCGGGTAACTGCGCCAGCACTGCGCGCAGCAATGGCCCGGTTGATAGATTGAAACGGCTCTGCGTCTGGGCAAACAACGCTTCGCAATCCTGCGCGGTGGCCACGGATATGTGCTGCAACAACGCCGCGTCTGACAATGGCTGGTGCTCGGCACGCCAGTGCCCGACGCTTTCGCCGAAGCCCAGGCGCAAGGCATCGTGGTGCAGGAAGACGCTGCGCAGCGCCTGTTCCAGAGGTTGCGGTTCCAGGGCCGTGGTCGGCGCCAGCACCAGCGCCTGGTTCCAGTGGTGCTGGTTGGGGATCTGGCGCTCGAAGAACCAGTGCTGGATCGGCGTCAACCCGGACTCCCCCTGCAACAGGCCCTGCTCGGCAAGCACCTGCTGGCTGCGCGTGGCAACCGCGGCCAGGGTCTGCACGGTCTGGTGCTGGAACAGGTCCCGGGGCGTGAAGTGAATGCCCTGCTGCCGGGCGCGGCTGACCACCTGGATGGACAGGATCGAATCACCGCCCAGCTCGAAGAAGTTATCGTTAAGGCCCACTTGCCCGACGTTCAGCACGTCGCACCAGATCGCCGCCAGGGTCTGCTCCAGGGCATTGCTTGGCGCCACGTAGTGTTGGCGATTGAGTTCGGGATCGGGCAACGGCAAGGCACGGCGGTCGAGCTTGCCGTTGGCGGTCAGCGGCATGCTCGCCAGCAGGATCAGGTGCGCGGGCACCATGTAGTCCGGCAGCTGGGCCTTGAGGTGGTTTTTCAAGGCTTCGCGCAGGGTCGCTTGTTGCTCGCCGTCCTGGCTGGCAAGGTCGCTCACCAGGTAGCCGGCCAGTTGCTTGCCGCCGGGCGTGTCGAAGGCCAGTACCACGGCCTCGCGCACCGCGTCATGTTCCAGCAGGCGGGTTTCGATTTCCCCCAGTTCGATGCGGAAGCCGCGGATTTTCACCTGATGGTCGATCCGTCCCAGGTACTCCACCAGACCGTCGGCACCCTGGCGCACCAGGTCGCCGGTGCGATAAAGGCGTCCGCCCTCGGTGGCGAACGGGTCGGCGACGAAACGCTCGGCGGTCATGCCAGGACGCTGGTGATAACCCTGGGCCAGACCGGCGCCGCCCACATACAACTCACCCGTGGCGCCTTGCGGCACCAACGCCAGGTCGGCGTCGAGGATGTATGCCACGCGGGCGCCAATCACGCTGCCAATCGGCACACTGGCAGCGCCCTCTTCCAGTCGCTCCGGGGCCAGGCTCGCCAACGGCATGACCACGGTTTCGGTCGGGCCATAGGCGTTGAAGAACAGGCTAGGGTTGAATGCCGCGCGAATGCGCTGCAAGTGCTCGCCGGTCAGGGCTTCGCCGCCGGTGATGCACATGCGCACCGGCAAGCTCTGGCCCTGGGTCGCCAGCCACTGGGCCAGCTGGCTGCCGTAGCTGGGGGTGAAGCCAAGAATGTTGATGCGATGCTGGCGAATCAGCCCACAGATTTCCTCGGCGTCCCATTGGCCCTGGGCCCGCAGCACCACGTGGGCGCCGCTGAGCAATGGCACCAGCAGTCGTTCGGTGGCCGCATCGAAGTTGATGGAGTAGAAATGCAGTTCGCAATCGTCCGGGCGCATGCCGAAACGCTGGATCACTGCCTGGCAATGCATGGCGATTTCACCGTGGGACACCACCACGCCCTTGGGCTTGCCGGTGGAGCCGGAAGTGTAGATCAGGTACGCCTGGTGTTGCGGCAGGTTGATCAGCGGCAGCGGCTGATCCGGGTATTGGGCCAGGGCTGGCGAATCATCGTCCAGGCACCAGCAGCCCACGCCCTCGGGCAATGCACCGAGGGCCTGGAACATCGCCCGGTCACTGAGCAGCAGGCTGATGCCGCTGTCCTCGATCATGTAGCTCAAGCGGTCCAGCGGGTATTCCGGGTCCAGCGGCACGTAGGCACCGCCGGCCTTGAGGATCGCCAGCAGGCCGATGACCATTTCCAGCGAACGCTCCAGGGCCAGGCCGACCCGCACCTGCGGCCCGACGCCTCGTTCGCGCAGCATCCAGGCCAGGCGATTGGCGCGGCTGTCCAGTTGCGCATACGTCAGGGTCTGCCCGGCGAAAGTCAGGGCCGACGCATCGGGACGCATCCGCGCCTGTTCGTCGAACAGTTCGTGGAGGCATTGGTCCAGGCGATGCTCACCGGGCTCGACGCCCAGGCTGTCGAGCAGCTGTTGCTGCTCGCGGGTGTCCAGCAACGGCAGTTCGCTCAGGCGTCGGGCCGGATCGACCAGCAACGCTTCCAGCAGATTGCGCCAGTGCCCAGCCATCCGCGCGATGCGCGGTTCGTCGAACAGGTCGGTGCTGTAGGTCAGGCAGCAACCCAGGCGCTGATCCAGGTCGGTGACTTCCAGGTTGAGGTCGAACTTGGTGGCCCGGGCGTCGTTGACCAGGTATTCCACAGTCATGCCGGCCAGCGTGCGGCTCTGCTGGAACTCCCAGCGCTGCACGTTGCACATCACCTGGAACAGCGGGTTGTAGGCCGCACTGCGCGGCGGCTGCAGGGCTTCCACCAGGTGATCGAAAGGCAAATCCTGATGGGACTGGCCTTCAATCACGGTGTGGCTCACCTGCTCGAACAGTTCGCCCACCGACATCTGCCCGTCGAGTTGGCAGCGCAGGACCTGGGTGTTGAGGAACGCCCCGATCAGCCCTTCGCTTTCCGGGCGGATGCGGTTCGCCACCGGCGCGCCGATGCGCAGGTCGGTCTGGCCACTGTAGCGATAGAGCAGCACGGCCAGGGCGGCGGTCATGGTCATGAACAGGGTCAGGCCCTGTTGCGCGTTGAAGGCACGGACCCGCGCCGCCAAATCATCACTGAGGTCGAAACGGAACAATTCACCGCGATGACTTTGCACCGATGGACGCGGGCGGTCGCCGGGCAGTTCCAGCGGCGGATGCTCGCGGCCCAATTGCGCGGTCCAATAGTCGAGTTGTCGCTGACGCTCGCCGGACTCCAGCCACTGACGCTGCCAGACGCTGTAGTCCAGGTACTGCACCGGCAAGGCTTCCAGCGGCGACTCACGGTCATCAATAAAGGCTTCGTACAGCGCGCTCAGTTCACGGGCGAAGATGTCCATCGCCCAGCCTTCGGTGACAATGTGGTGCAACGTCAGGACAAAGTAATGCTCATGCTCGGCGGTCTTGACCAGGCAGGCTCGCAGCAGCGGCGCGGTTTCCAGGTCGAAAGGCTGGTGGGCCTCACTGTCGGCCAGTTGTTGCACCCGCTGCTGGCGAATGTCGGCAGCCAGCATCGAAAAATCCTTCCAGCCCATGCGCAGACCCGTCTCGCCGTGCACCTGCTGGCGGGCCACGCCGTCGACGCTCGGGAACGTGGTGCGCAGGGTTTCGTGGCGCAGGATCAACGCCTGCAAGGCCGCCTCGAAACGCCCGACATCCAGCACCCCGCGCAACCGCGCCATGCCACCGACGTTGTAGGCCGGGCTGTCCGGCTCCATCTGCCAGAGGAACCACATGCGCTGCTGGGAATAGGACAGCGGCACCGGTTGGCTACGGTCAACTTTCTCGATCGGTGGCTGGCGGTTGGCCTGGCCGCTGGCCTGGATCAAGCGCACCTGTTCGGCGAAGGCGCCCAGCTCGCTGGCCTCGAACAAAGTGCGCAGCGGCAGTTCGACGTCACAGGTTTGGCGGGTGCGGGAAATGATCTGGGTCGCCAGCAGCGAATGACCGCCGAGGGCAAAGAAATCGTCCCGCAGGCCGATGCGCGCAAGGCCCAGCACCTCGCGCCAGATGCCGGCGATTTGCTGCTCCAGGGCGCTGGCCGGCTCGACGTGCTCGCGCACCTGCCATTGCGGCTCGGGCAAGGCGCGGCGGTCGAGCTTGCCGCTCGGGCCCAGGGGCATGGCGTCCAGGCGCAGCAGTTGGGCGGGCACCATGTGGTCCGGCAGTTCGGCGGCCAGGGCGGTTTTGAGCCGAATGTTCAACGCGTCCTGATCCTGAGCGACATCCGGGGCGGTGTAATAGCCGATTAACTGAGGGCCGGCCGAGGTGTCGCGCACCAACACCGCCACTTGGGCGACGCCGTCCTGGGCCAGCAGGCGCGCTTCGATTTCCTGCGGCTCGACCCGGAAACCGCGCAGCTTGACCTGCTGGTCGAGGCGGCCGAGGTACTCGATCACGCCGTCGGCGTTCCAACGCGCGCGGTCGCCGGTACGGTACAACCGCGCACCGGCCGGCCCCAGAGGGTCAGCGACAAAACGCTCGGCGCTCAGGCCCGGACGACCGAGGTAACCCCGGGCCAGGCCCAGGCCGCCGATGCACAGCTCGCCGGGCACGCCGGCCGGCACGGGATTGAGGTCGCTGTCGAGTACCCGGCACAGGACGTTGTCCAGGGGCCGGCCGATCGGCGAGCGCTCGCCATCGGCCTCGGTGCAATGCCAATGGGTGACGTTGATCGCGGTTTCGGTCGGGCCGTAGCGGTTGTGCAATTGCACCGCCGGCAGTTGCGCCAACACCCGCTTGCGCAGTTCGGCGGGCAAGGCTTCGCCACCGGAGAACAGCCGACGCAGGCTGCTGCAGCGGGCGCTCAGCGGCTCATTGACAAACAGGCTGAGCAACGGCGGCACGAAGTGCAGCGTGGTGACGCCAAACTGCTGCACCAACTGGGCGATGCGGTGCGGGTCACGGTGTTCGCCGGGGCCGGCCAGTACCAATTCGCTGCCGGTGATCAGAGGCCAGAAGCATTCCCAGACCGACACGTCGAAACTGATCGGCGCTTTTTGCATCAGCACATCGGTGGCATCCAGCCCGTAGGTCGCTTGCATCCATTGCAGGCGCTCGGCCAGGGCCGCGTGGGTATTGCCGACGCCTTTGGGCTGGCCGGTGGAGCCGGAGGTGTAGATCACGTAGGCCAGATGGTCGCCGTGCAGGTGCAGGCCCGGCGGATTGCTTGGCCATTGCTCCAGATGCAGGGCGTCCATGGCGATGACACTGACGCCGTCGCACGCCGGCAAACGTTCGAGCAGCTCGGTTTGGGTCAGCAGCAAGTCGACGCCACTGTCGTGGAGCATGTAGGCCAGGCGTTCGGCCGGGTAGTCCGCATCCAGCGGCACATAGGCACCGCCGGCCTTGATGACGGCCAGCACACCGATGAGCAGCCGCGGCGAGCGCTCGGCGGCAATCGCCACGCACACGTCCGGGCCAACGCCCTTGTCCCGCAGGTAAAGGGCCAGGCGATTGGCCTGGGTGTGCAGCTCGGCATAATCGAGTTGACCACCGTCCCAGCGCAACGCAGTGCGTTGCGGCGTGCACCGGGCCTGTTCGTTCAACAGCTCCGGCAGCCATTGGCTGGCCGGCGCGCACGGGGCCGCGCTCCATTGCTGCTGTTGGCTGTGTTCATCGGCGGCCAATAACGGCACATCGCCGATGGCTTGCTGCGGATCGGCACAGACCGCCCGCAACAGGTTGCAGTAATGCGCCGCCAGCCGCTCGATGGTCGCCGCCTCGAACAGTTCGTCGGCGTAGTCGAACGACAGCGTCAAGCGGCCGTTGCGATCTTCTTCGCTGTGCAGTTGCAGGTCGAACTTGGCTTCGCGGCTGTGCCACGGCAACTCCTCGGCCAGCAACCCCGGCAGGCGCCGCAAGGCACTCAAGTCACGCTGCTGGTGGTTGAACATCACCTGGAACAGGCCTTGTTCACGCGCCTCGGGAAACGCTTCGAGCAGTTGTTCGAACGGCAGGTCCTGGTGGACCTGGGCACCGAGTGTGGCTTCCCGGGCCTGGGCCAGCAGCGCAGCGAATGGCTGACGTGAATCGACCTGCCCGCGCAGCACCTGGGTGTTGATGAAGAAGCCGATCAGCCCCTGGGTTTCCAGGCGCGGACGGTTGGCGTTGGGCACGCCGATGCGGATGTCGGATTGGCCGGTGTAACGCTGCAACAGCGCCTGGAAGGCTGCCAGCAACAGCATGAACGGCGTTGCATCGTGTGCCTGGGCCACGTGGCGCAAGGTATCGCAGAGGCCCTTGTCCAGGCGCAGGCTATGCCGCGCGGCACTGCGCTGGCGTTGAGCGCTGCGTGGATGATCCGTGCCCAGCACCAGGGCCGAAGGTTCCGCGCCCAGTTGCTGCTTCCAGTAGCTCAGTTGGTGCTCGGCCTCGCCTTGGGCGAGCCACTGGCGCTGCCAACTGCCGTAGTCGGCGTATTGCAAGGGCAACGGCGCCAGCTCGGCGAGCTGACCTTGGGAGGCGGCGGCGTACAAGCGGGAGAATTCTTCAATCAACACATTCATCGACCAGCCGTCGGCGATGATGTGGTGCAGTGTCACCAGCAGCTGATGGTCATCCTCGTCGAGACGCAACAGGCTGACCCGCAGCAGCGGCCCCTTCTCCAGATCAAACGGCGTGGCCGCTTCGTCTTCTCGAACCTGCCGCGCCCGGGCTTCGCGCAAGTCGGCAGGCAGGTCGCCGAGATCGATGACATGCAGCTTGAATTCACCGGCCGGATCGACCTGTTGCAGGGCCACGCCATCCCGCTCCAGGAACCGCGTGCGCAGGGACTCATGACGCTCGATCAATTGCTGGAAACTGGCGCGCAACGCGTCTTCGTCCAGCTCGCCGCGCAGGTGCAAGGCGCCAGGAATGTTGTAGGCATGGCTCGTCGGATCGAGCTGCCAGGTAAACCACAAACGGTTCTGGGCCAGGGATTGCGGCAACGCATCGTCGCGCGACAATGCGCTGATCGCGCCTTGAGGCTGGCCGCCGTCCTGTTGCTGGTTCGCCACCGCTGCGGCGAACGCGGCCAGGGTTGGCGCTTCGAACAGCAGGCGCAGGTTCAGTTCCAGCCCCAGGGTTTCCCGTAGTCGTGCGATCACCTGGGTGGCGGCGATGGAATTACCGCCCAGCAGGAAGAAATGATCGTCAGCCTGGACCTGTTCGACCTGCAGTTGCTCGCGCCAGATTTGGCCGATGAGCGTTTGCAGCTCGGATGACGGAGCAGATTCGTCAGCGACTTCTGCCTCGGCTGACGGGAACTGTGCATAACTGTCCAAGCTGCCGTCGGCCAATCGACTGCGGCACGCCGAGCGCTGCAACTTGCCGCTGGAGGTCTTGGGCAACGCGCCGGGATTGAGCAGCACCACCACGCTCGGGGCTTGCTGGCAGGCCTCGGCCACGGCCTGGCGAATGGCTTTGATCAAGGCTTCGGGCGGGAGGATTTTCTGCACGCTGCGGCTGATTTCCGCAGCGATACCGATGCCTTCCTCGCCGCCATCGTTGACCGCGAACGCGGCCACGCGGCCCTTGCGCACCACCTCCACTTCGCGCTCGATGGTTTGCTCGATGTCCTGGGGATAGAGGTTATGCCCGCGCACGATCAGCAGGTCTTTCAGGCGGCCGGTGATGAACAGTTCGCCGCCGCGCAGGAAACCCAGGTCACCGGTACGCAGCCAGGTCCGCCCGTCGTGCTGGACAAAGGTCTTGGCGCTGGCTTCAGGGTTGCGCCAGTAACCCAGGGCGATGCTCGGGCCAGCAGCCCAGACTTCACCGACCTGATTGTCGGCCAGCGGCTGCAACGTGGCGGGTTCGACGATCAGCACCGCGTGCCCGGGCTGGCTGACACCGCAACTCATCACCGCACGGCCCTGCCCCGGCTCGGCACGGTTTTGCGTCAGTGCCGCATCATCCACCCGCAGCGAAGGAATGCCGTGGCGGCGTGGCGTACCGGCGACGAACAGGGTCGCTTCTGCCAGGCCGTAGGAGGCCATGAAATTGTCCGGCGTGAAGCCGCACGGGGCGAACTTCTCGGCAAACCGCTCCAGCGTGTCGAGACGGATCGGCTCGGAACCGGAATAGGCCACGCGCCAGCCGCTCAGGTCGAGACGCTGCAGGGCCGAGTCACTGACCCGTTCGCTGCACAGCCGATAGGCGAAATCCGGGCCACCGCTGATAGTGCCGCCGTATTCGCTGATTGCTTCGAGCCAACGCAGGGGCCGGGCCAGGAAGTAGGCCGGCGACATCAATACGCAGGGGACGCCGCTGAACACCGGCTGCAGCAAGCCGCCAATCAGCCCCATGTCGTGGTACAGCGGCAGCCAGCTGACGATGACGTCATCGGGGTTCAGGTCGATGCCGAAGCCATGACGGATCAGCAGTTCGTTAGCGACCAGGTTGCCGTGGCTGACCTGCACGCCCTTGGGCAACGCGGTGGAGCCGGAGGTGTATTGCAGGAAGGCAATGTCATCGTCCTGCAGCGTCGGCATCCGCCATTGTCCGGCGCGGGCTGGGTCGAGGGTATCAACGCACAACACTGGCGGCGCCGATTCGATGGCTTGCAACGGCTCGCGCAGATCACTGCTGGTGAGCAGCAGGCGCGGTTCGGCGTCTTTGAGGATCGACAGCAAGCGCTCTTGATGATGGCGACGGGCGGACTCCGGCGGATAGGCCGGCACGGCAATCACCCCGGCATAGAGGCAGCCAAAGAACGCCGCGACGTAATCCGGGCCGCTGGGGAACAGCAGCACGGCGCGATCCCCCAGCGCGGCCTCGGCCTGCAAGGTGGCGGCGATGGTCCGGGCACGCAGGTCCAGGTCGCGATAACTCAATACCACACCCTGCCCTGGGGTGTCGGCGAGGAAGCGCAGGGCCACCCGGTCCGGCGTCAACGCGGCGCGGCGCTGGAGGGCATGAGCCAGGGTGATGGGGAGTTCGAACGCGTCGGTCATGGGGGTTTCCTGCCTGGATTCGGCTTGCAAGTTGTCACCCATGGGAACGGATAGTCCCGACAAATAATTAGTCGAGGAGCCTACTCACCGAGGCATCGAACCGAAGCATCCGCCAGCCACGCGCCGCGGCAATGAGTCGCGGCATCAAGGCTGGACGCTGCATCATCAATAATTCTTCTTCTCAATTGACAATCATTATCATTAAGCCTAATTTGGCGCTCGATGTGTAGGGCGAGTGCGGCATCCGGACGTCCTGCTAACTTTTTGCAGCAAGGTGAATTCCATGACGGAACAAGTATCCACAAGCAGGTGCGACTCACCGTTACTCCAGGCATTCGTGGACAACCGATTGATCCTGGTCAAGATCGCGGCACGCATTACCGGCTGCCGATCCCGTGCCGAAGATGTGGTGCAGGACGCGTTTTTCCGGCTGCAATCGGCGCCCCAGATCACCTCCTCGTTCAAGGCACAGCTCAGCTATCTGTTCCAGATCGTGCGCAACCTGGCGATCGATCACTACCGCAAGCAGGCGCTGGAACTGAAATACTCGGGGCCGGAAGAGGAAGGGTTGAACGTGGTGATCCAGGGTGCTTCGCCAGAAACCTCCCATATCAACTTTTCCACGCTGGAGCACATCGCCGACGCGCTGACCGAACTGCCCAGCCGCACCCGCTATGCCTTCGAGATGTATCGCCTGCATGGCGTGCCGCAGAAGGACATCGCCAAGGAGCTGGGCGTCTCGCCGACCCTGGTGAACTTCATGATCCGCGATGCCCTGGTGCATTGCCGCAAGGTGTCGGGGGTTCGGGGGGATACCTTCGCCCGGCGGTGATATGAGGTGTCAGTTCCGGCCCCATCGCGGGCAAGCTCGCGACGAGGCCCTAAGGCCCTACTCCCTTACATCAACCCACACCGATCAAAAAACCGCTCACGCCCCAGGATCATCAGCGCCGCGCGCTTGTGGGGGAAATCGAATTCCTTTTCACAATGGAAGCACTGGTTGTGCAGGTGCCCGATCATCCGGGCATTGTCGGCCCGGGGCTCGGCGACCACGCGCTGGGTGCGCGGGTCGTCCAGGAACAGGTAATGCACCAGCGCCGACAACCAGCTCGCCACCTTGTGCGGCCCCCGGTGTTGCTCTTCGCCCACCAGCATGTGGATGCCGCGATCGTAGTTGCCGGCGGCATAGAACGGCGCGATCCGATCTTCCTTGGCCCAATAGGCTTCGAAATAAGCGAACGGCTGGTCATCGAAGCAGCCGATCAGGGTCAAGACCCGGGGATCGGCCTGCAGCTTGCCCAGGTACTCGCGATGCTGTTCCAGGCTGCCCTCCTCCTGCCAGAAGCTCGCCACTCGCGGGCTGTTCTGCCAGCGGTTGAAACGCGTAAGGTCCTGCTCGATTTCCAAGGTGCGCAAGGACACCCAGGCGCCCAGCCGCGCATCAAAACGCCGGTACACCTCGCCACGAGGCTTGATGGGCCGGCGTGGATGGCGCTGGCCATCGGTGATGATCATGTGTTGCGGGTAACTGCCGTTGAACGACACTCCCAGCCAGGGCTGCGGCAATTGCCAGAACATCGTGCGCTCGCAAATGTATTCACCGGCACGTTCGGTGGCCATCAACAAACCGCTGAGCAAGGCTTCGCCGGGGCGCTCGTCGAGGTGCCAGGTCAGGCGCTGGCAGTCGGGGTCGCGAGCAAACAGCCAATAGCAGGCCGCCCACAGCGCCGGGCCCACTGGTCGGTCGTCGAGTTCCTGCAAGTGCACGTGCAACTCGGGACCGCGCGCAAGGCGCAGCCGGATCAGCGGCGCACCTTCGAGCATCAGGCTCAGGTGGCGTTCGGTTTCATCGGCGCCGAGGCGACGGCCGCCGGGCAAGGGCAACGTCGTCGGGGGGTTGAGGTTGGACATGGGAGGGGCTCGCGTATTCGTCGGTAGTCAACGTGGGACGTGAACCAGGAAGGGAAATTTAGTGGTGCATTCAATGGGTATGCATGGGCACCAGATGAATCTGGTAGGGCTGGAAAATCTTCAGCAACTGACCGTTATCCCGCAACATTTGCAGCAACTGCGCAAACGCCTCACTGGAAATGGGCGCCTGCGGGCGGATCAGCGCGTAATGGTGGTAGACCTGATCGATGCGTTCAGACACCAGCAATTGCGGGCCGACTTCGGGGTTGCGCAACACGTAATCGTTGAGGTACGAACGGGTCACCAGGGCGATATCCGCGCGCCCGCGCAAGACCATCAGCAGGTTGCTGTCGTGGGAGTACGTCAGCGTGGCGTTGTATTGGCCGGTAAGGAACTTGGGATCGGCGTTGAATTCGGCAAAGGCATAGTGATAACCGCTGAACAGTGCCAGGCGCTTGCCCCTGAGGTCGGTGAAATAACTTTGCTGTCGATCCGGCTCGCTCTGGGCGACGAAGACTTCCGCATCCTCCAGGCCCATGTCTACCGAGGTGTGCGGCACGTCCTGCCAGCCCCAGGCCGGGTTCTCGAAGATCGCCATGTCGACCCGGCCCTGCTTGAAATCATTGAAGCGGCGCGGGATCGATGTTGGCACCAGCACGAACTGATAGTCCGTTTGCGCCTGGTTCAAGGCCTCCACCATTTGCGGAAGCAGGCCGGTGTCGGCGCCGTTCTCGGGACGAACGGTATAAGGCGGAAAATGCGCCGCGCCGATCCGTACCAGTTGCGCTGCCTCGGTCGGCAACGCCAGGAAAACGGCCAGAGCAGCCAGCACCAGACGCGAGGTCATCCCCATCGGCGAAAACGTCAAGATAACCCACTCCCCAAAAGTCCCATCAATAACAATCAAGCTAGGCGGTTTCAGCCACTTAGCCAGCCACACGGTCATTCAAGGCACTGCTCGATTATTGTTTTCTTCAAGCACCAGGATCAGGGCTTGCTCGGCCAGCTCATCGAGGCTCAGGCTGCCTTCGGCGCGAAACCAGGTGGTGGTCCAGGACAGCGCTCCCGTGAGGAACCGCCGGGTAATGAACACGTCTCCACGAATATACCCGGCCTCCTTGGCCTGGCCCAGCACCTCGAGCCACAAGTCCTCATAAATATCACGCAGGGCCAGCACATGCCGCTGCCCATCCTGCGATAGCGAACGCCATTCATAGACCAGCACCGCCATGGCCTCGCCGGTGCCGCCCATGATCGACTGCAATTCGCAGCGGATCAGCGCCAATACCCGCTCACGCACGCTGTCGGCCTCGGCCAGGGCGGCGCGCATCAATGCGGTGTTGTAGCGGATGGTTTCTTCCATCACCGCCCGCAGGATTTCGTCCTTGCTCTTGAAATGGTGAAAGATGCTGCCCGACTGAATGCCCACGGCACTGGCCAGGTCACGCACCGTGGTGCGCTCGAAGCCTTTGTTGCGAAACAGGTGGGCGGCGGTCTGGAGCAGTTTGCCGCGAGCACTGTCCGGGTCGGTCAGTTGCCCGTTGTCGACCAGCTCCCGCATCACGCCCAGGGCTTTTTGCTCGTCCACCCATTCTCTCCTACAGTCGATCAACCCACGCGCGAGCATTGCACACCAAACCATCAGTGGCGCGGGCAATTTAAGCTGACCGAGGCAGCCAAGCAAGCGCTCGGCCAGAAGAACCAGTCGTCGTTTACAAACCAAGCGCTTGCTTGGTAGTCTCGAACCACCTTTGCCGGAGGGAACGCCATGCCAAAAACGATCCGTATCGGTTGCGCCAGCGCCTTCTGGGGCGATACCTGTACAGCGGCAGCGCAACTGGTCGAGGGCGGGGCGCTGGATTACCTGGTATTCGACTACCTGGCCGAGGTGACGATATCGATCATGGCCGGGGCGCGCCTGAAGGATTCTTCGAGCGGTTATGCCACGGACTTCATTGAGGTCCTCACACCGCTGCTACGGCGTTTGCATGACCACGGCATCCGTGTCATCAGCAACGCCGGCGGGGTCAACCCCCAGGCCTGTGCGAAGGCCCTGCAAGCGGCCTGCGATCAGGCCGGCGTGCCGTTGAAGATCGCCGTGCTGCTGGGCGATGACCTGCAACCGCAATTCGATCGACTCGCCGCCCAAGACATTCGCGAAATGTTCAGTGGCGAACCCCTGCCCTGCGCGTGCGTGTCCATCAACGCCTACCTTGGCGCGCCCGGCATCGTCGAGGCGTTGCGCCTGGGGGCCGATATCGTGATCACCGGACGCGTGGTGGACAGCGCCGTGGTCAGCGCCGCCTTGGTGCATGAATTCGGCTGGGCCTGGGACGATTACGACCGATTGGCCCAGGCCGCACTGGCTGGGCACCTGATCGAATGCGGCGCCCAGTGCACGGGCGGCAACTTCACCGACTGGCAGCAAGTGCCGGATTACGAGCACATCGGCTTTCCCATCGTCGAGGTCAGCGCCGACGGCCAGTTCACGGTCACCAAAGCCGAAGGCAGCGGCGGGTTGGTCACGCCATTGACCGTCGGCGAGCAGTTGCTCTACGAAATCGGCGACCCGCAAGGCTATCTGTTGCCGGACGTGGTCTGTGACTTCAGCCAGGTCAGGTTGATCCAGCAAGGCAAGCACGCCGTGCGCGTCCACGGCGCCAAGGGCTTGCCACCCACCGATCAATACAAGGTCAGCGCCACCTGGCTGGACGGCTGGCGCTGCACCGCCACCTGCCTGATCGCCGGCATTGATGCGGTGGCCAAGGCTGAACGGGTCAGCCAGGCAATCGTCGCCAAGACCTCACAGGTGTTCAGCCAGCATGGCTGGGCGCCCTACAGCGAAGTGGACATCGAACTGCTGGGCAGCGAAGCCACTTACGGCCAGCACGGCCAACGCCAGGACAGCCGTGAGGTGGTGATCAAGCTGGCGGTACGGCACTCGGACAAACAGCCGCTGGTGCTGTTTTCCAGGGAAATCGCCCAGGCCGCCACCGGCATGGCGCCAGGGCTGACGGGGCTGGTCGGTGGCCGGCCGACGGTGTCGCCGTTGATTCGCCTGTTCTCGTTCCTGACCGACAAAACCACTTGCCGGCTCGACATCGAACTCGACGGCCAGCGTCACCCTTGCCCCCTGCCCGCGTTCGAACCGCTGCACACCGTCGATCTGCCCGTTGCCCCGGACCTGCCCAAACCCCAGGGCCGGGCCGATGCCAGCGTGCCGTTGGTCAAACTGGCGGTGGCGCGCTCCGGCGACAAGGGCAACCACAGCAACATTGGCGTGATCGCCCGGGAACCCGAATACCTGCCCTGGATCGCCGAAGCACTGACGCCGGAGGTGATGGTCGATTGGATGAGCCACGTGCTCGACCCGCGCTTGGGCCGGGTCGAACGCTGGTACCTGCCGGGCACCCACAGTTTGAATTTCCTGCTGGAAAACGCCCTCGGCGGCGGCGGTGTCGCCAGCCTGCGCATCGATCCCCAGGGCAAGGCGTTCGCCCAGCAGTTGCTGGAGATTCAGATTCCGGTGCCGCAAGGCATCGCCGACCAGGTCAACTAAGGGACGGTCGCCAATGCCAGTCATCGAATCGCACCTTGATCCCCACAGTGCTGACTTCACACGCAACCACGCGGCGATGCTGGCTGGTGTCGAACAGCTGCGCCAGCTCGAACAGGCCGTGCTGGAGAAAGCCGCCCAGGCCCAGGGCAAGTTCGACCAGCGCGGCCAGTTGTTGCCGCGCCAGCGCCTGAACCTGCTGCTGGACCCTGGCGCGCCGTTCCTCGAACTGGCGAGCCTGGCCGGCTACAAACTCCATGACGACAAGGACGGCAGCCAGGCCGGCGGCGGCCTGATCGCCGGGATCGGCTACGTGTCCGGGGTGCGGCTGCTGGTGGTGGCCAACAACAGCGCAATCAAGGGCGGCACGATTTCCCCCAGCGGCTTGTACAAGACCCTGCGCCTGCAACAGATCGCCATGGAGAACAAACTGCCGGTCATCACCCTCGCCGAAAGCGGCGGCGCCAATCTCAATTACGCGGCGCAGATTTTCGTCGAAGGCGCGCGCTGCTTCGCCAACCAGGCACGCATGTCGGCCATGGGCCTGCCACAGATCACCGTGGTGCATGGCTCGGCCACCGCAGGCGGGGCTTATCAGCCAGGGTTGTCGGATTACGTGGTGGTGGTGCGCGACAAGGCGCGGCTGTTCCTGGCCGGGCCGCCGCTGCTCAAGGCCGCGACCGGCGAAGTGGCCAGCGAGGAGGAACTGGGCGGTGCACAGATGCATGCGCAGGTGGCCGGCACCGCCGAATACCTGGCCGAGAACGACGCCGACGGCGTGCGCCTGGCCCGGGAGATCCTCAGCCTGCTGCCCTGGAATGCGCAACTGCCGCCACAGCTCGAACGGACGTGGACGGAACCGCTCTACCCCGCCGACGAATTATTGGGACTGGTCCCCGACGACCCGAAGAAACCCTATGACGTGCAGGAAATCATCGCCCGCATCGCCGACGGCTCGAATTTCCTGGCCTTCAAAAGCGAGTTCGACGCCCAGACGATTTGCGGCCACGTGCACATTCGCGGCCACGCCTGCGGCCTGATCGGAAACAACGGACCGATCACGCCGCAAGGCGCCAGCAAGGCCGCGCAGTTCATCCAGTTGTGCGACCAGAGCCGCACGCCGTTGCTGTTTTTGCACAACACCACCGGGTTCATGGTCGGCACCGAGTCGGAGCGACAAGGGGTGATCAAGCACGGCGCCAAGATGATCCAGGCCGTGGCCAATGCCCGAGTGCCCAAGCTGACCGTCGTGGTGGGCGGCTCCTACGGCGCCGGCAATTACGCCATGTGCGGGCGTGGGCTGGACCCACGCTTCATCTTCGCCTGGCCCAACAGCCATACGGCAGTGATGGGCGGCGCCCAGGCCGGCAAGGTCCTGCGCATGGTCACCGAGGCCACGCAGATCAAGAACGGCCTGACCCCCGACCCGAAGATGCTGGACCTGCTCGAGCAAACCACCGCGCAGAAACTCGACAGCCAGTCCACCGCTCTCTACGGCAGCGCCAGCCTGTGGGACGACGGGCTCGTCGACCCGCGCGACACCCGCACACTGCTGGGCTACCTGCTAGACATCTGTCACGAGGCCGAGCAGCGGCCACTGCAAGCCAACAGCTTCGGCGTGGCCCGTTTCTGAGGACGCTCCACGGCTCACAGGAGAACACTAGAAATGATCTTCACCCAGGAACACGAAGCACTGCGGCGCACCGTCCGCCAGTTTGTCGAGCATGACATCAACCCCTACGTCGACGAATGGGAGAAGGCCGGGCGTTTCCCCATCCACGAGGTTTTCCGCAAGGCCGGCGAGCTGGGCCTGCTGGGCATTTCCAAACCAGCTGCCTTCGGCGGCATGGGCCTGGACTACAGCTATTCGATCGTCGCGGCCGAGGAATTCGGCACCATTCATTGCGGCGGCGTGCCCATGTCCATCGGCGTCCAGACCGACATGTGCACCCCGGCCCTGGCCCGCTTCGGCTCCGATGAGTTGCGTGAAGCGTTCCTGCGCCCGGCCATCCGCGGCGAACAGGTCGGCTGCATCGGCGTCTCGGAGGTCGGCGCCGGCTCCGACGTCGCCGGCCTCAAGACCACGGCGCGCAAGGACGGCGACGACTACGTCATCAACGGCAGCAAGATGTGGATCACCAATGCACCCAGCGCCGATTTCATTTGCCTGCTGGCCAACACCTCGGACGACAAGCCCCACGTCAACAAATCGCTGATCATGGTGCCGATGCACAGCCCCGGCATCAGCCTCGGCCAGCACTTGGACAAACTCGGCATGCGCAGCTCGGAAACCGCCCAGGTGTTTTTCGACGACGTGCGGGTGCCACAACGCAATCGCATCGGCCAGGAAGGCGCCGGGTTCATGATGCAGATGCTGCAGTTCCAGGAAGAACGCCTGTTCGGCGCGGCCAACATGCTCAAGGGCCTGGAGCATTGCATCGACAGCACCATCGCGTACTGCAAGGAACGCAAGACCTTCGGCGCGGCCCTGATCGACAAACAGGTGATCCACTTTCGCCTGGCGGAACTGGCCAGCGAGATCGAATGCCTGCGGGCGCTGGTCTACCAGGCCACCGAGCAGTACATCAACGGCCAGGACGTCACGCGGCTGGCGTCGATGGCCAAGCTCAAGGCCGGACGCCTGGCCCGGGAAACCACCGACAGTTGCCTGCAATACTGGGGCGGCATGGGCTTCATGTGGGACAACCCGGTCGCCCGGGCGTATCGCGACGTGCGGCTGGTGTCCATAGGTGCCGGTGCGGACGAGATCATGCTGGGCATCATCTGCAAGCTCATGGGGATTTTGCCGGGGAAGAAAAACTGAGTACATCGCCTGCCAGACCGCCATCGCGAGCAAGCTTTGCTCCCACAGCTGAATGCACTCACCGGGCATTGTGGGAGCAAAGCTTGCTCGCGATGAGGCCCAGACAGACACCGCAAAAACCCAGGAATGACCCCATGCCCGCCTTCAGCAAAATCCTCATCGCCAACCGTGGCGAAATCGCCTGCCGGATCCAGCGCACCGCCCAGGCGCTGGGCTATCGCACCGTGGCGGTGTTCAGCGAGGCTGACGCCGATGCGCTGCACGTGCGCATGGCCGATGAAGCCGTGCTGATCGGCGCGGCCGCGGTGCAGCAGTCCTACCTCAACCCCTCGGCGATTCTCGATGCAGCCCGGCGCTGCGGGGCCGATGCGATCCATCCCGGCTACGGCTTTCTTTCGGAAAATGCCGGGTTCGCCAGGGCCTGCGAAGCGGCCGGCATCGTGTTCATCGGCCCCAGCCCCGAGGCCATCGACCTGATGGGCAGCAAGCGCCGGGCAAAAATCGCCATGATTGAAGCCGGCGTTCCCTGCATCGCCGGTTACCAGGGCGCCGCCCAGGACGACGACACGCTGCAGCGCGAAGCCGGGCGCATCGGCTACCCGTTGATGATCAAGGCCAGCGCCGGTGGCGGGGGCCGAGGCATGCGCCTGGTCCAGAGGGCCGAGGACCTGCTGGAGCAGTTGCGCAGCGCGCGCTCGGAAGCCCTGCACGGTTTTGGCAGCGACGAGTTGATCCTCGAACAGGCCCTGATCGATCCGCGGCATGTGGAAGTGCAGATTTTCGGCGACCACCACGGTCAGTTGATCCATCTGGGCGAACGGGACTGCTCGATCCAGCGGCGCCACCAGAAAGTCATCGAGGAAGCGCCCTGCCCGGTCATGACCGCCGACCTGCGCCAGGCCATGGGCGATGCGGCACTCAAGGTGGGGCGCGCAGTGAAATATGTCGGGGCCGGGACCGTGGAGTTCCTGCTCGCTGCGGACGGTCGGTTTTACTTCCTGGAGATGAACACGCGCCTGCAGGTCGAACACCCGGTCACCGAGTTGATCACCGGCCTGGATCTGGTGGCCTGGCAATTGGACGTCGCCGCCGGCAGGCCGCTGCCCCTGCGCCAGGAGCAGGTGACGCTCAGCGGCCATGCCATGCAAGTGCGGCTGTACGCCGAGGACCCGGCGGCCGATTTCCTGCCTCAGACCGGGCAGTTGATCGGTTGGGAGCCGCCCATACGGGACGGCGTGCGAATTGACCACGGCCTGCTGGAGGGCCAGGCCATCACGCCGTTCTACGATTCGATGCTGGGCAAGCTCATCGTCCACGGCGCCACTCGCGAGGAGGCCCGACGCAAATTGTTGCGAGCGGTGGAGGATTGCGTACTGCTTGGCGTGCAGAGCAACCAGCGACTGCTCGTCGGGTTGCTGGCACACCCGCGGTTCATCGACGGCGACTTCGGCAACGGATTCATCGGGCAGCACTTTGCCAATCATGGGGCGCTCCAGCCCCTCGATCCCTCTGCCGAACAACTCGCCATCGCCACGGCGGCGTTTTATCTGGCCTCGCAAGCACAACGCGCACCGGGCCTGGGCGGATGGCGCAACAGCATCGGCGCGGCGCTGCACTACCGGATCGGCGTCGGGGAGCACGACTGGACGCTGAGCCTGGTGGCCGAAGCCGACGGCACACTCAACATACGCAGTGCCGGGTGCTTGATCGAACTGAGGCTGCTCGACGCTGATCCCCATGGCGCGACACTGATGATCGATGGGATTCGCCGGCGGCATTCCTGGCGACTCGATGGCAACGATCTCTGGCTGTTCACCCGCCCTGGCGGCCTGCACCTGCAAGATCGAACCCTGGCCCCCATCGCCGCCAAGACCAGCCCCGGCGACGGCACGCTCAAGGCGCCCATGGACGGCGCCATTGTCGAGCTGCTGGTCCGCGAAGGCAGCACGGTGCGCCAAGGCCAACTGCTCATGGTGCTTGAAGCCATGAAAATGGAGCACCCACTCAAGGCAGGCGTCGACGGCGTGGTCAGGCAATTGCAGGTCACGCAGGGGGACCAGGTGAAAAACCGCCAGGTTTTGTTGCGCGTTGAAACAGCCCACTAGTCGGATGCCGAGGGTTTGACTACGCTCAAACCCATCAGCACGCCGATACCGGGAACCCTGCAATGCCTCACTGGCTGGTGATTGATCTGGAGGCCACCACCGATGAAGGTGGCTGGCCGGTAACCGAAATGGAAATTATCGAAATCGGCGCCACGCTGGTGAATCGTGACGGCCGCGAAGTGGATCATTTCCAGCGCTTCGTGCGGCCCCTGAGGCGACCGCTGCTCACGCCCTTCTGTCGCGAACTGACCCACATCACCCAGGCCAATATCGACAGTGCCGCGCCCTTGACCGAGGTCTGGCCGGCGTTCGAGCGCTGGCTGGCGCCGTATCAGTCGAAGCTGGAAAGCTGGGTCAGTTGGGGCGATTACGACCGCAAGCAACTGCTTCAGGAATGGCAGCACCAGCAGTTGCACAGTGTCCTCGGCCAGGTACCGCACATGAACCTCAAGCAACGCTTCGCCAAGGCCCGTCGGCTGGAGCGACCGTTGGGGCTCAATGGCGCGCTGCAACTGGCTGGCCTGCAATTCTGCGGTCAACAGCACCGTGCGCTGGAAGACGCGCGCAATACCGCGCGGTTGTTGCCCTTGGTGCTTCCGGGTTGAGCGGCAGCCACCTCCCAGTGCGGCAGATGACGAATGTTGCAGCCTTGTGCATACTGGCCGGCCTTTTTCAGCCCCTTTTTCGAGGAATCGCCCATGTTTAAAGTCAACGAGTACTTCGACGGCACCGTCAAGTCGATCGCTTTTGGCACAGCCGAAGGCCCTGCGACCATCGGCGTCATGGCACCGGGCGAATATGAGTTCGGCACGGCCCAACGGGAAATCATGCACGTGGTCTCCGGCGCGCTGACCGTGAAGCTGCCTGACAGCACCGACTGGGAAACCTTCGAGGCCGGCAGCCAGTTCAATGTTCCGGCCAACAGCAAGTTCCAGCTCAAAGTGGCCGTCGATACCGCTTACCTGTGTGAGTACCGCGGCTAAGCCTGCCCTCATCACAAAAGCGGTTGAGTTATAAACAAAAATGCCCGTGTCCAGTGACACGGGCATTTTTGTTTACGGATCTTTTTATTCGAGCACTTCAACCGGCATGCCGACTTCAAGCCGGCCGTTGCTGTCGTTGACCAGGTTCTGGCCGAACATCGCACCGTCCGGTGTCGAACGGTATTGCTGCAACGTGGCAAAGGGTTCGCGATTCGGATCGCGTTCGCCGGTTTGCGGATCGACCGTGGTCATGATGCAACGTGAGCATGGCTTGACCAGCCGGAACTCAACCTCGCCGATACGAATGCGCTTCCAGCCGTCCTCGGCAAACGCCTCGCTGCCCTCGACCACCAGGTTGGGGCGAAAGCGCAACATTTCCAGCGAACGACCGACCCGGTTCGACAGGTCCTGCAAGGACGCCTGGCCAATCAGCAGCAGGGGGAAACCATCGGCAAAGGCAACCTTGTCGTCATCCTTGCCATAACCGGCGGCAGTGGTACGCGCCAGATCCACCGGCACATGCACCAGGCGGGTAGGATTGCCGATGAACTCGCTGACCCAGGCCGCGGCCTCGTCACCGGCATCCGGCACACGCAAGGTGTCACGCCAGATGATCACCCCGCGCCGCTGTTCCTCCACCACTGGTGGTAGCGGCACGTCGATGGCGCCATGGCCCGGCGCGCTGAGCGTCAGGCCGCCCGCTTCGTTCCACGAGGCTGAGAGCTGGCTCATCTTCGCCACGGCGCGCTGGGTCAGGAAACGCCCCGTGCCCTCATCCACCAGCATCCAGCGCCGGTCACCGTCCAGCCCGAGCTTGTCCAGGCCGATCCCTTGCAAGGGCTGGCCCTTGCCGGACTTCAACGGATACCGATACAGCGCGCTCAGCCGCAACATGGTCAACTTCCCTGGTGGCGAAAAAATGCCACCTTATACGAGCCGGCCATTGAAGCAAACCACCATCGGCTTCAGTCGAGCATCAGCCGCTGGCGCACCACATCGACCAGCTTGTCCGGCTGGAATTTGGAGAGGAAGTTGTCGCAACCGACCTTCTTGACCATCGAATCGTTGAAGCTGCCGGACAGCGAGGTGTGCAGTACGACATAGAGCCCACGCAAGCGCGGGTCGTTGCGGATTTCGGTGGTCAGGCGGTAGCCGTCCATTTCCGGCATTTCCGCGTCGGTGAAGATCATCAGCAATTTATCGGTCATCACCTCGCCGGTATCGGCCCAGGCCTTGAGCATGTTCAGGGCTTTGAGGCCGTCGCTGGCAATGTGCATTTTCACGCCCAGTTGCCCCAGGGTATCGCGCAGTTGCGAGAGCGCGACGTTGGAGTCGTCCACCAGCAACACTTCGCGACCACGGGCGCGCTCCAGCACCGGGTCTTCGAGCTTGTCCCGGGAGACCTTGGCGTTGTACGGCACGATTTCGGCCAGGACTTTTTCCACGTCGATGATTTCCACCAACTGATCGTCCACCTTGCTGATGGCCGTCAGATAGTGCTCACGGCCAGCGCTGGTCGGCGGTGGCAGGATGGCTTCCCAGTTCATGTTGACGATGCGGTCGACGCCGCCCACCAAAAATGCCTGAACCGAGCGGTTGTATTCAGTCACGATAATGGTGCTGTTGGGGCCCGGCACCAGCGGACGCATGCCAATGGCCTGGGACAGGTCGATCACCGGCAACGTCTGGCCCCGCAGATTGACCACGCCACACACGAACGGGTGGCGCTGCGGCATCAGGGTCAGTTTCGGCAGTTGCAGGACTTCCTGGACCTTGAACACGTTAATGGCGAACAACTGTCGACCCGCCAGGCGGAACATGAGAATTTCCAGGCGATTCTCACCCACCAGTTGGGTTCGTTGATCTACTGTGTCGAGAATGCCGGCCATCGATGACTCCTGGGCTTGTTCGGATGAATCCAATGAATGAGATATCGGCTGCACGAGCCGAATCTTGACCCCCGGATAAAATACAAGCGCGGGGCATTGATGTCACATTAACATCATGCTTTACTGGCTTCATGACTTCATCTGCAACTTTTCTCTGCCGCGCGACCCGGGTTTGCGTGCAAAGTTCCCCTGTCTAAGGGATTCCCCTAGGCACAATCAGGTCCAACCTGATATTCCCGTTATCCAATAGCCATTAATGTGACGCCATTCTCATTGCTGAACGGAGTCAGGCTTTTGTGCGCGACCACAGGACATCGGACCTCCAGCCTTTCGGCCGATCCCACCCGTGCAATTGTTTGCGAATTCACTTTCGCTAAACGGCAGGGACGTGTCGCTGTGCGTCCGACCGCGGTCGACCTTGAGATCCAGCCGTTCGCCATAAGCGGGTTTCTTTCGCCTGACATGATGTTGTGGAGATAAGCATGCCGAACGATCGTAGGAACTGGAGCCAGCGTCTTCCCGAGCTTCTGATCGAGGCCGAGACGCTGCTGGCCAAGTCGGAGGAATGCCTGAGTCATCTGCAATTGATCAACAACGACAAGGACGCCATCGATTGCATGCTCAGCACCTTGCTGAAACTGTCGAACAAGGCCAATGCCCTGGCGCTGGAAGCCGTTTCGGAGTTTTCACTGCATATTCATGGCTTGCTCAGTCACGCGCAAAACCACATGGAGTTGCATGACCAGGCCTTGGACGCCCTGAAGGATTGCTTGACCCTGATGGCCTGGCAATTGGAACTGGTCGATCACACCACCGGCCAGTTGGGCCTGGACAGCAGCGAACAGACCTTGTTGATCGAGGCATTCGCTTTCCAGGTAGGCCAGAGCCCCGACCAGGCATCGGCAGCGTCACGTCCGCTGGCGTTGGTACCCTACTCCCAGAAACAAGCCTGAGACGATGATGCCGGCTCAGTGCTGCGTGCCTGGTACGTAGCGCTTACACCGCGCCATGCCGAACGCGACCAACGATAGGTGAAGTGGTACTATCTCGCGCGTCAGCCACTTCAAGACAGCGCCGTAAAAGCCGCCGACCGAAGCTGCCCTCGACCTGAAACGTTTACCCGACCGGGCCTGTCAGATGCGCTGACCGGCCAGCCCGCAGCGAACATTCATTGGCTCCATCCGCTATGTACGCCAGCCTCAAGTCACTCATCACCTGGCCTCCCTCCCGAGAAAACGCCCGTCGCTTCACATTATTACTGTGCATTTGCTCGGCCGTCGGCTGCCTGCTGGCCTACCTGTTCGCCCCTACGGTGCCGTTGAGCCTGCTGGCACTGAATGTGGCGGCCATGACCTGTGTCTGGATCCACCATCGGTTGTCACGCAAATCCATCAAGTTCCAGCCCCAGGAACTGGCCGACCGGTTGCTTGAGGTCCAGGAAAACGAGCGTCATCGCCTCAGCCGCGAACTGCACGACGACATTGGCCAGTTGCTGACCGCGGCGAAACTGCAAGGCGAATGGCTCAAGCGGCGGACACCGGAAGAACTGCAAGGCCAATGCGCGCTACTCTGCGAGACCCTGGACGAAACCCTCAACAAGGTCCGCGACGTATCGGCGATCCTCAACCCCCGGCAACTGACCAGCCTCGGACTGGAGGCCAGCCTGCGGGCGCACCTGCTCAAGACGCTGGCCAATGCCCCGGTGAAGTGGAGCCTCGATTGCCAACAGCGCATGGCAGGCATCCCGGAGGAAATGTCGGTCGCGGTGTTCCGGATCACCCAGGAAGCGGTCACCAACATCTTGCGTCATGCCCGAGCGACGAATCTGCTGGTACGCTTGCAACGCCTGCCTGACGGCCTGACCCTGCTGATCAGCGACGATGGCCAAGGGTTTGTCCCGGCCACCCACCCCGCTCGCGAAGGTCAACGGGGCATGGCCGGCATGTCGGAGCGGGTCGAACAGTTGGGCGGCACCCTCAAGGTCATCAGCGAGGCCGGCAAGGGCACGCACATCGAAGCACGCTTCCCCTGGGCACCGCGAGCCCTGGAACGAGCCAGTAAGAATAAGGTTTTCCTTTGATTTGTAATTTGCTTCTGGTAGATGACCACTCCCTGATCAGGGCCGGCGTACGCGCGCTGGTCATGGATATCCCGGGCTATGCCGTCATTGGCGAAGCCAGTGATGGCACGCAATTGCTCGAACTGGTCGAACGGCTGAACCCCGATATCGTGCTGCTGGACATTTCCATGAAGGACACCTGCGGCCTGGACGCCTTGCAACAGCTCAAGCGGGCACGCCCCCACAGCAAGGTACTGATCCTGTCCATGCATACGGATCCGTCGTTGATCATGCAGGCGCTGGAATCCGGCGCCCATGGCTACCTGCTCAAGGACACCACCGCCAATGAGCTGAAACACGCCTTGGAGGCGCTGCGCAACAACGAACGCTACCTGAGCCCGGCCATCGCCCATACCGTGATCAACCAGGCGCTGACCCGCGTCCAGAAGCATCAGGCGGACCCTGCCCGGGCCCATAACCTGACGGCACGCCAGCTGGAAATACTGCGGCTGATCGTGCGCGGCAAGTCCACCCGGGAAATAGCCAATGGCCTGAACCTGAGCATCAAGACCGTGGAAACCCACCGGGCGCAAATCATGAAGCGCCTGCAGATCCATGACGTGGCCGGCCTTGTGCTGTTCGCGGTGCGCGAACAGATCATCAGCCTGGACGATTGAGCGCCGTCGCGCCGCCCAACAGCGGCGAATCGGACGGCAGGTGCACGCGCAGCGCTTTTGGGTGGACAGTGAAGCGCAGGGTGTCTACCTGCAGCGGCTCGCCATCGAGATTGATATCCAGGCCTTGCGCGACCTTGATCTCCACCCATGGCAAGCGCGCGCGGACAAACATGTTGTCGATGCCCAGGCCACCCGCCAGCAAGTCCTTCAACGTACTGACCACTTCCTGAGGCGCCGGCAAGATGCTGATGTCCAGCAACCCATCATTGGCCAACGCCTCCGGGCACAGCACGTGGCCCCCCCCTGCCTGCCGGCCATTGCCGATACCCAGCGCGAGCAAATCGCCCTGCCAGTGGAAATCGGGGCCTTGCAACTCACCGTAGGCGGCACTCAGCTCACTGAATCGCGATAGGCCGGTGAACAGGTAGGCGGCGCCTCCCAGGACTTTCTTCAGGTCCTCGGAAGTGTTCGCGGTCACCTGACTGCCGAAACCGCCGGTGGCCATGTTCAGGAAAATCCGACCGCAGACTTCACCCACATCTACGACCTGCGGCGCAACGTCGAGCAAATCCAGGGCCTGCGCGGGCTCCAACGGAACACCGGCCGCCCGGGCGAAATCGTTGGCCGTGCCCAGCGGTAGCAATACCAGGCTGGCATCACTCGAATGGAGGACGATCGCTTCAGCGATATCACGCAAGGTCCCATCACCGCCGCCGGCGATCAGTCGCGTATAACCGGCCTCCAGCGCCTCATCGACGCATCGTTGGGCATCACCCGCCTCCCAGGTCAACCGTACCGCCAGGTCCCAGCCCTGCTCGCGCTTGAGCATCACTGCCGCGCGAACCTCTTCGTTGAGCGCTTGCTTGCCATGCAAAATCAACAGCGCCTTGCCTTTGCTCATCGTTGTCTCCGTCATTGGAAGGTTCAGGAAATGGGACCGCTCATTCGAGCGAAAAAGCCCGAAACATCTCAATTTATTAAAAAAGCAGGAAGGCTTGCCCCCGGGAGAAAACCCGCAGGGCAGCTCGTTCGACCGGGACGTCTTGATTCGAAGAGTTTTCTTACAAGATCTGGCGAATCAGCTCAATTGACCCTCTAGCGGTATTGAGACACCTTGGTCTTCTGTTTTGCTGGAACGCTAAAACCCTCATCAGACAAGGAAGCAATTACCCATGGATGGATACGTCACGGCCCGCTGGGGCCGGATCAGTCGTTCGAACAGTTATGGCCAAGGGGATGATCCGTCCCATGCATAACCGTGAATACAAGCTGTTGCCCCAGCAGCGCGCGCCCCTTGGAAGCGGGCGGGCCGATACTCAGAACGAATGCAAAAGTTGCAGTAATCCCGTTGGAGGAATTGATTTGGAACCGCGCGTCGTTGAACTGGAAACCCACCTCAAATACATCCGCAAAGACATGGATGAAATTCGCACCGACGTAAAGGTGATCCGCCACAGGCTGGCCTATTCGGCTGGCGCTGCAGCGGTGGTGCTCGGCCTGCTGGGCTGGATTGCGAACAATCGATTCGATCAGGTGGTGATGCTGCTCACACGATGAAGGTGAGGCGCGTGAAGGCCCGAGGATCCGGCTCGGGCCGCAGAACACCTGCCACAGTGTTAGCCCAGGACTTCGCTCAAGGGAATGAAGCCCACTTCATCGCCCTCCACCAGCGTCCGTCCCTCAAGCACTTCGACCAACCCTTCGGCCCAGGCGGCGCTGCGCAGGACACCCGAGCTTTGATTGCGGTAGATGATCGCTCGACCATTCTCCATGCGGCCTCGCAAGTATTCTCGTCGACTGCCTGCCTTCGGCCAGGCGAAACCGGCCGGCACCTTGAACTTGAGCGGCGCCACCGACAGAACGCCCTGGCGTCTTAACAGGTAGGGCCGCGCCAGCAGTGCGAAAGTCACGAGGGTCGAGGCAGGGTTTCCAGGCAGGCCTATGACCGGCACGCCACGGTAATGCCCGAACGTCAGCGGCTTACCCGGCTTGATGGCGAGTTTCCATAACGCCAGCTCGCCGTCCTCGCGCAAGGCGATGCCCAGGAAGTCCGCCTCCCCTACCGATACTCCACCGGTGGACAGGATCAGATCGACATCAGACAACTGTGCCAGACGCTCGCGGGTGGCCGATAAATCGTCGGGCAGGATACCCGCGTCAATCACTTCACAACCCATGCGTTGCAGCCAGCCACACAGCAGCACGCGGTTGCTGTTATAGATCTGGCCTGGGCCCAACGCCTGACCGGGTTCGACCAACTCATCCCCCGTGGACAGGACTGCGACGCGGACTTTGCGCACCACGTCCAGCGATGCACAGCCCAAGGAGGCCGCAAGCCCCAGCTCGATCGGCCCCAGGCGAGTACCGGCAGAGAGAACCTGCTCGCCGACGGTGGTTTCCTGCCCCTGGGGGCGAATGTTCTGTCCGCCGACCATGGACTCGGTAAACCGCACCCGCTGGTCGTCTTCAACCACGGCATTTTCCTGCATCTCGACGCAATCGGCGCCAGCAGGGACTGGCGCCCCGGTGAAGATCCGCGCGCACGTGCCAACGGCCAGCGGCTCCGGGGCCTGCCCGGCAAAAATCCGCTGGCTGACCTTCAACGGCTCGCCGTTCCAGTCAGCCAGCCGCAAGGCATAACCGTCCATGGCGCTGTTGGGCCATGGCGGCAAATCAAGGGTCGACACCAGATCCTCGGCGAGCACTCGCCCTAGCGCCGCGGCCAAAGGCAAATGCTCGCGCTGGACGATCGGCGTGGCCGCAGCCATCTCGAGCAGTCGCTCCAACGCGACCTCAACGGCCATCAAGGCGCCGGCCTTGCCCGGTTTACCCGCGAGATTCACAAGGCGCTGCCTGTTTCAAATGAGCCACGAAGTTGCACGGCCGATGCCGCACATCCAGTTGTTCGCCCAGGATGCCATCCCATCCGGTACGCACCGCGTTGGTCGAACCCGGCAGGCAACACACCAGCGTGCCATTGGCCAGGCCTGCCAGCGCGCGGGACTGCACGGTGGAAGTGCCGATGTCGGCCACGGATATCTGTCGGAACAACTCGCCAAAGCCATCGACCTGCTTGTCCAGCAGGCACGTGACGGCTTCCGGCGTACTGTCACGCCCCGTGAAACCGGTGCCGCCGGTGATCAGCACCACCTGCACCACGTCCTCGGCAATCCAGGTCGCGACTTGCGCCCGGATCTTGTACAAATCATCTTTGAGCAGGACCCGCTCCGCCAGGTTGTGGCCGGCCGCTGTGAGCCGATCGACGAAGAGCTGCCCGGACGTATCGGTTTCCAGGGTACGGGTATCACTGACAGTCAGTACCGCGATATTGAGCGGCACGAAAGGTACATCAGCCTTGGCTTTCATAGGCTCGTCCAGTTGTGAAGGAAACAGCCCGGTGTTATATCACAGCGCTTCATTTTTTCGCCCGTGCGGAGACACGCCATGACCTCGAATACGTCACTGCCACCCTGCTCCATCCTGCTCTTGGCGGGCGGGCGCGGACAACGCATGGGCGGCCAGGACAAAGGCCTGGTGCCGTGGCAGGGCGAACCGCTGATTGCCCATCTGCATCGCCAGACCCGGGCCATGAGCGATGACCTGATCATCTCCTGCAACCGCAACCCGCAACATTATGCGATGTATGCCGATCAGTTGGTGCATGACGAGGAAGACGACTTTCCCGGGCCACTGGCAGGTATCCGGGCAGGCCTCAAGGCTGCGAAGCATCCGTATTTGCTGGTGCTGCCGTGCGACGTACCGCAAATCGACTCGAGCCTGCTCGACAATATGCGCAAGACGGCCAGCCAGCACCCCGACAAGCCGCTGATGGTGCGGCACGGCGAGCATTGGGAGCCGCTGTTGTGTGTCATCCCGTTGTCCCTGGCATCAAGCTTCGAACAAGCCTGGCGCGAAGGCGAACGCAGCCCCGGTCGTATCATGCGCGCACTGCACGCGGTTGCATTGCAATGCCCTGCCGACGATCCGCGGCTGGCAAATCTGAACACCCCGGAACTGCTGGCCCAACACAAAGGCGTGTCAGATTGACACTAGCCAGGAACTTGCGCGCAATGTATACGTCTGAAGGTCAGTAACTTGAAGAATCCATTTCGGAGAAACACCATGACACAACGGACCCTCGCCACGTTCATGCTCGCTCTGGGCCTCGCCACCCTTGCCGGGTGCGCTTCGCCAACAGTGATCACCTTGAATGACGGTCGCGAAATCCAGGCCGTCGATACCCCACATTACGATGAAGAAAGCGGCTTCTACGAATTCGAGCAACTGGATGGCAAGCAGACTCGCGTGAACAAGGATCAGGTTCGTACCGTTAAGGATTTGTAATCTGTAACGCTGCTGCCCTAAGTCGCTAGAAAAAACGGCGCTTCCTGAAGAGGGGAGCGCCGTTTTTTTTGGGCTTGGTTTTGGGTGTATATCCGTTTTTTTGGTAACGGATATACACACCATACCCCGAACAAAAAACTACCATCGCAACACAATATCACTCTCGAACACCCGGTCCTGACCAGTAACCGGATCAACAAAACGCAACCCTTGAGCCAGCAGCTTCAAAGGATTCGAGTAATCATCCTCAACATCCCGAAGCACATCAGGATAAAACGGATCATTGCAGATCCCCGCCCCAAGGGCATTCATGTGAACCCGCAACTGATGCTTCTTACCCGTAACCGGATACAAGCCATAGCGCCACAACTCGCCGTTCCTTTCCAGCACTTCGATGGCCGTTTCGGTATTGGGCTCGCCGGGCCCTTCCTGCATTCGGAAGAACGGTTCGCCATCGATCATCCGGCTTTTATGCACCCGCGGAAAGGTCAGCCCAGGCAATGCGCGGGCAATGGCCTGGTAGCGTTTTTCGATCTGCCGCGTCGGGAATAACGACTGATACGCCGAGCGGGTGTTCGGGTTGGCCGAAAACAACACCAGCCCCGCCGTGTGCCGGTCGATGCGGTGCAGGGGCACCAGATGAGGATTGTCCAGCCGCCGGATCAGCCGTCGCAACAAGGTTTGCTCGACGTATTCGCCCGCCGGGGTGACAGGCAGAAAATGCGGTTTGTCTGCCACCACCAGGTGCTCGTCGGCATACAGGATCGACTCCACCACCGGGATCGGCTTCTCATCGGGCACTTCACGGAAATAGTGGATGCGCAGGCCTTCACGGTACGGCAAGTCGACCTGGATGGCCTTGCCCTCCCCGTCCAATACCCGGCCCCGAGCGATCCGGTCCAGCCACTGCTCGCGACTGATGGTGCTGAAATGCTCGCACAGGCACTCCAGCACCGTCTGCCAGGAACCGGGCGGCAGGTACAGCGTACTGGCCTGATGATGAGCGGCGGAAAACGATGAACCGGACATTGAAAACTCTTAGGCATTGTTGCGAGGCGGTATTATCCGACAGTCGCACAGGCCAGCCCAGCAATGATTGCTCACGCGGTGACTGACGTCGATTTTGCCGCCGCTTCGGTGAACTCTTTCAACCAGCGCAGCACTTCCACCGCCTCCCAGCGACCTGGATCGTACAGCGCGTACAACAGGCCCTGGTAACCCACCACATCCAATTGTTTGTGATAGCCGGCACGCTGGAACAACGCTTCGATCTCGGCGAAACAGGTGTTGAAATGCAGTTTGTTGAAGGGGGTCTTGCCTTCGGTGACCAAGCCATCCAGGCGCAGCTCCAGGACTGCCTCGCGCACAACGTCCGCGGACATCCTGTTCACGCTGCTTTTCAGTTGTTCGACATTGACCAAGGGGATGCACTCCAGATAACTGTATAAGCATACAGTAACCGAAGAATGCGACTTTCGCCAATGGCCTCGCGTGAAGGCAAGCCAGGAAATGGGTCAACGCAGAAATTCAGCCACCCGGCCGGAGTCATCGAAAGGCCACTCCAGCTCCGCCCCGGTATCGATCCTGCGCAGGACCGGGATGCGTAACTCATAGGCTTCGAACCAGGCCTCGTTCTCGGCGATGTCCACCAGTTCCACCAACAATCCATGTTCGACGAAAGGCATCAACACCCCTTCGGCAACTTCGCATAGATGACACCCCAGGGTGCCGAACAACTGGCATTCAGGAAGCATGGCGGTAGACCCAAAAAAGATAGACGGTCATTCTAGGCCCGACCCGGGAAACCGTCGAGTCGCTGGCTCGCTTCAAGGTGTTTCGGTAAAACGCTGATGCAAATCACTGAGCGCCAATGCTTTTCCAGCGACGCTTGTCGCATTTCCCCCTCTACGCTGTGCGTTGTAGCCTTGAAACGGAGTTCCCCTTGTTTGCCAACCTGCTGATCATCCTTGCCTCGTCCCTGGTGGTCATCGCCTTGTTCAGGCGGCTGCGCCTGCCACCCGTGCTGGGTTATCTCTGCGTCGGGCTGGCGGTCGGGCCTACCGCGCTGGACTGGGTCAACGACAGCGAAGAACTGCCTGACCTGGCCGAGCTCGGGGTGGTGTTCCTGCTGTTCTCGTTGGGGCTGGAGTTTTCCCTGTCGAAAATGCTCGAACTGCGTCGGGTCGTGTTCGGTCTCGGCAGCCTGCAGGTGCTGTGCTCGGGGGCGGTCCTGGCGGGATTGCTGGCGTTGGCCGGCGCGCCTGTGATCGTCGCGTTGTTGCTCGGCGCAGGACTGGCCTTGTCCTCCACTGCCATCGTCAGCAAGGAATTGACCAGCCTGGGAGAGATCTTCAGCAGCCACGGCCAGAACGCCATCGGCGTGTTGTTGTTCCAGGACGTTGTCGCGGTGCTGTTGTTGACCCTGGTGCCGGTATTCGCCGGCAGCAGCGACCACCCGTGGTACTGGGCGCTGCCCTTGACCCTGGGCAAGACCCTGGTTCTGTTCGGCGGCCTGCTGCTGGCCAGCCGGCTGCTGTTGCCCCGGCTGTTCCATGAGGTAGCGGCGTCCCGGTCCGCAGAACTGTTCGTGCTACTGGCCCTGGTGATCGTGTTGCTGACGGCATGGCTGACCCACCTGCTCGGCTTGTCGCCGGCCCTGGGCGCTTTCCTGGCGGGCATGCTGCTGGGGGAAAGCCACTACCGGCACCAGATCGAAGCCGACATTCGTCCGTTCCGCGACATCCTGCTGGGGCTGTTCTTCGTCAGCATCGGCATGCTGATCGACCTGCAGCTGTTCCTAGATGACGGCTTGTTGATCCTGGGGTTGACCCTCGGCTTGATGCTCATCAAGGGCCTTGTGGTCGCCGTCCTGGTGAAATGGCGCGGCAGCGACGTTGAAACCGCTTGGCGCAGTGGCCTGGCGCTGGCCCAGGGCGGTGAATTCTGCTTTGCCCTGATGGCCCTGATGCAGCAGAACCGCCTCATGCCCGCTGACATCAGCGGCCTGCTGCTGGCCGCGACATTCTGCTCGATGCTACTGACCCCGCTGTTGCTGCGCGCCGCGCCACACATCGCCGCGCGCCTGCATCGCAAACCCAACGAAGAGGCGCAACTGGACCAGATCAGCGCACTCAATGCCGGCTTGTCCGGCCATGTGGTCATTTGCGGCTATGGGCGCGTCGGTCAATCCATCGGACGGTTCCTGCGTCGCGAAGGCCAGGCGTTCGTCGCCCTGGATGACGACCCTGTGATCATCCAGGAAGCCACCGTCGGGGAAAACTGCGTGCATTATGGGGATTCGCGACGAGGAGACCTGCTGGCGGCCGTTGGCTTGAGCCGCGCCAGGTTGCTGGTGATCGCAGTGGACAAGACCGACATCGCCATCGCCGTGCTCAAGGCGGCCCGACAGGTCAACCACCAGGTACCGATCCTGGTGCGCACCCGTGACGACAGCCAACTGGCCGAGCTGCAGGCTGCCGGGGCCAGCGAAGTGGTCCCGGAGTTGCTGGAGTCGAGCCTGATGCTGGCCTCCCACGCCCTGATCATGCTCGGCCTGCCGGAGCAGCAGGTCCGGCATCATGTGGATCAGGTTCGTCATGACCGCTATCGCCTGCTCCACGGCTTTTATCCCGGCAACCAGGACAAGGAGCCATAGTGCGACGCTCAGTCCTGGCTGACCGCGCCGATCTTGTGAATCGACAGGTCGGCGCCGTAATACTCTTCTTCCTGGGTCAGGCGCAGCCCCAGCACGGCCTTGATCACGCCATAGACCGCAAACCCGCCGGCCAGAGCGACGACAATTCCCAGCGCCGTGCCGATCAATTGGCTGACCAGGCTGACCCCACCCAGGCCGCCCAGGGCGCTCTGGCCAAAGACGCCACAAGCGATGCCGCCCCAGACCCCGCACAGCCCATGCAGCGGCCAGACGCCGAGCACATCGTCGATCTTCCACTTGCCCTGGGCCGCGGTGAAGCACCAGACAAACAAGGCACCGGCAATGGCCCCCGTGACCAGCGCACCGACCGGGTGCATCAGGTCGGAACCGGCGCAGACCGCCACCAAACCGGCCAGCGGGCCGTTGTGCAGGAAGCCCGGGTCATTGCGTCCGACAATCAATGCCGCCACGGTACCGCCCACCATGGCCATCAACGAATTGACTGCCACCAGCCCGCTCACCCCGGGCAAGGTCTGGGCACTCATCACGTTGAAACCGAACCAGCCGACAATCAGGATCCACGAACCCAGGGCCAGGAATGGAATGCTCGAAGGCGCAAACGCCACCAGGCGGCCATCCCGGTAGCGGCCGTTACGCGGGCCGAGCAAGAGCACGGCAGCCAAGGCCAGCCAGCCGCCCATGGCATGCACCACCACGGAGCCGGCGAAGTCATGGAAGCTGGCGCCGAACCGGGCTTGCAGCCAGGCCTGCAAGCCAAAATTGCCGTTCCAGACCATGCCTTCGAAAAACGGATAGACAAACGCCACGATCAGCACCGTGGCGCACAACTGCGGTACGAACCGGGCACGCTCGGCAATACCGCCGGAAATGATGGCCGGGATCGCGGCGGCAAAGGTCAGCAGGAAGAAGAACTTCACCAGGCTATAGCCATGATCGGTGCTGAGCACCGCCGCCGGTTGCAGGAAGGTCACACCGTAGGCAATCCAATAGCCTATAAAGAAATAGGCCAGGGTCGAGACCGCGAAATCGCTGAGGATTTTCGACAGCGCATTGACCTGGTTCTTTTGCCGGACCGTTCCCACTTCAAGAAACGCAAAGCCGGCATGCATGGCCAGGACCATGACTGCGCCAAGCATGATGAACAGCGTGTTGGAGCTGTGGACCAGACCGTCCACGGCACTTTGCATATTTTCCATGGTATTGGCAGACCTGAAAAAGTTGAAAAAAGCACCAAACCGGTTCGCTTGCCTTGCGAACGCACCAAGTTGAAACGACCCATTGGCCAGACGCAGGCCGGTGAACCGCTTTGGTGCGCAAGAATGGTCAAAACGAAATCCCGCTTGGAGGTGCTTCGCGGGTTTTGATTATTTGGGTTAAGGTTTTCGGGCTTTCGCCCAGCTTCAGCGCACTGGCGCAGGCTGATGCACCAGTACATGGCAAAAGCCTGAGCAAAAGTTGTACCAGTCACTTGTACTGAACCTTCCAGCAAGGCTCATACTCGAACGTTTCAGACGTCACTTACGGAGATTCACTGATGGCCAGAACCCAGGCAAAGACTGCTCAAGAAACCCTGATGGAAGATTTCCAGACGCTGGTCAGCGACACGGAACGGTTGCTCGATCACACCGCGACGCTGGCAGGCGATCAAGCCGATGCACTGCGCAGCCAGATTCACGAAACCCTCCTGCGCGCCCGCGAAACGCTCAAGCTCACGGAAGACTCCATGCGCGAACGCGGCCAGGCTGCGGTGGTCGCCACCGAGGAATACGTACAGGCCAACCCTTGGCAATCCGTGGGCATTGCGGCAGGCGTTGGCTTTCTGATTGGTCTGCTGGCGACACGGCGCTGATGATGGGTATCGACGAATCCGGCTCGTCCGAAGCGGGCACAAAACCTACAGCACGCCGCCTGGGTGCGGCGTTCCTTGGCTTGCTGCATAGCCACGTCGAATTGTTCGGCATGGAGTTGCAGGAACAGAAGGCACGCACCGTCAGCCTCCTGCTGTTCGCCGGCCTTGCGCTGGTGTTCGGCCTGCTGCTGTTGGTCGGGCTTTCGGCGCTGGTACTGATCCTGGTATGGGACACCTATCGTCTGGCCGGCATTATCGGCCTGTGCCTGTTTTATCTGCTGGCGGCGCTGTTCTGCGGGCTTCGGCTCAAGGCAGCGATCTATGACGAGTCCTCTCCTTTCCATGCCACCCTCGAAGAACTGGCCAATGACCGGGAGCGCCTGTTGCCATGAGCCTGCCTGATATTCCTCAAGCCCGGACACGACAGGAAATGCGCAAGGCGCTGGTGCGTTTGCGCATGGAAATGCATCGCCAGGAAATCCGCCAGGAAACGCGCCAGTTGCTGCTGCCCTTGCAACGGGCACGCGGCTTGACGCAAAGCTGGCACGAAGGCTTCGGCATCAAGCACGCGCCACTGTGGGGCGTGGCGGCGGTGTCCCTGCTCGGTTTCATCACCGGCAAACGGACCCGCAATGGCGGTGGCGGTGGCTTGACTGGCCTGATCCGCCTGGCAACGACATTGCTGCCGTTGGTCAAGCTGGCCAAGGACTTGCGCAAGCCCTGAGGACGACATCCGTGGCGAGGAGCTTGCTCCCGCTGGACTGAAGCAGGCCTATTTCCGTGAGTGCTTCGCACTCAAGCGGGAGCAAGCTCCCTCGCCACAGGGTTATGTATCCGGTCTGTGCACGCCCATAGGCCTTGCAGGGCAGCCCACGAACCGGGAAGCTAGGACACCGACATCATCAAACGGAGCAACCGGCCTTGGATTGGCACACCCTGCTGACTCGCGAACGCCTCGGAAAACCGCTGCACAGTCCGCAAGAGCTGGGCCGCAGTCCTTTCCACAAGGACCACGATCGCATCATCTTTTCCGGCGCCTTCCGCCGCCTCGGACGCAAGACACAAGTGCATCCGGTCTCCAGCAACGACCACATCCATACGCGCCTGACCCATTCCCTCGAAGTCAGCTGCGTCGGGCGTTCCCTGGGCATGCGCGTGGGAGAAACCATCCGCAATGCCCTGCCTGACTGGTGCGAGCCAAGCGACCTGGGCATGGTGGTGCAATCGGCCTGCCTGGCCCACGACATTGGCAACCCGCCGTTCGGTCACTCCGGCGAGGATGCTATCCGCTATTGGTTCCAGCAGGCCGCCGGCCGTGGGTGGCTCGATGCAATGAGCGAAGCCGAGCGCAACGACTTCCTCAACTTCGAAGGCAACGCCCAAGGATTCCGCGTCCTCACTCAACTTGAATACCATCAGTTCGACGGCGGAACGCGGCTGACCTATGCCACCCTCGGCACCTATTTGAAATACCCCTGGACTGCCCGCCACGCGGACTCGCTGGGCTACAAGAAGCACAAGTTCGGTTGCTACCAGAGCGAATTACCGCTGTTGGAGCAGATTGCCCACAAGCTCGGCTTGCCACAGATCGAGGATCAACGCTGGGCACGGCATCCCTTGGTGTACCTGATGGAAGCCGCCGATGACATCTGCTACGCGCTGATCGACCTGGAAGACGGCGTGGAGATGGATCTCCTGGAATACCCCCAGGTGGAATCGCTGCTCCTGGACCTGGTGGGCGACGATCTTCCGGACACCTACCGGCAGCTGGGGCCGTTGGACTCGCGGCGACGCAAACTGGCGATCCTGCGGGGCAAGGCCATCGAACACCTGACCAACGCCGCCGCCCGGGCTTTTGTCGAACAGCAGCAAGCATTGCTTGCCGGCACGTTGCCGGGGGATCTGGTGGAGCATATGCACGGCCCGGCAAAACGCTGCGTGTTGAATGCCAAGGACATGGCGCGCCGGAAAATTTTCCAGGACAAGCGCAAGACCCTGCACGAAATCGGCGCCTACACCACGCTGGAAATCCTGCTCAACGGATTTTGCGGAGCGGCCCTTGAACAGCACGGGGGCCGCACGCCTTCGTTCAAGAATCGCCGCATTCTCGACCTGCTGGGGAACAACGCGCCGGACCCCAATGGCCCTTTGCATAGCGCTTTCCTGCGAATGATCGATTTCATCGCCGGGATGACTGACAGCTACGCCAGCGAAATGGCCCAGGAGATGACCGGCCGCACGCGCCAATAAAAGGCGTGGATCGACGGTGTGCTGCACCTGGTACAAAACCTGTGGGAGCGAGCTTGCTCGCGATGGAAGTGGATCTGTGCACATCAATGCAGGATGTGCCACCGTCATCGCGAGCAAGCTCGCTCCCACAGGGATTGGCGGTGAATGTGAATTTTGTAGCGCTGCGCCACAAGGAGTTTGAAGTAGATAAATAACTATATGGTTTACAAAAAATCTCGATTAAAACGCTTCTTTTGTTTGCACAAACAACACTATCAAAGAAATACCCCTTCACACACAGCCAACTCTTCCCCCTCCTGTTGCCACCCGCCTACTAAAAAACCGATTACATCGTAATACGTTGCCTCTTTTTTTGTAGGAAACTTCTGAAATTGAAGTTGCATGCCCGTCTCTTCGTACGACCCTGGTTGCAAGTGGGCTAAGGTGCGCGCTTTATTCAAGTTCGCAGGGTAATTTATTCATGAACTCCGTTTTCATTGTCGACGATCATCCGGTCATCCGCCTCGCTGTTCGCATGCTTCTGGAGCATGAAGGCTATAAGGTCGTAGGTGAAACTGACAACGGCGTCGATGCGATGCAAATGGTGCGCGAATGCATGCCAGACCTGGTTATCCTGGACATCAGCATCCCCAAACTCGACGGGCTGGAAATCCTCTCGCGCTTCAACGCCATGACCACTCCACTCAAGACGCTGGTGCTCACGGCCCAGTCGCCGACACTTTTCGGCATTCGATGCATGCAGTCGGGTGCCTCTGGTTACGTTTGTAAACAGGAAGACCTCAGCGAACTTGTCAGCGCAATCAAAGCAGTATTGTCCGGCTATAACTATTTTCCCAGCCAGGCGCTGAATCCGGTACGCCCGGATGATCCACGCAGTATCGAGCTGGACCTTTTCAAAAGTGTCAATGATCGAGAACTGATGGTGCTGCAACTTTTTGCCCAGGGCCGTACCAACAAGGAAATAGCCAAGGGAATGTTTCTAAGCAATAAGACCGTCAGTACTTATAAGAAGCGGCTGATGCAGAAGCTCAAGGTCAAGTCCTTGGTCGATCTGATTGAAATGGCGAAGCGCAACGCGCTGGTGTGAGAAAAACAGGATGCTCAGACGCATAACCGAATGTCTCCTGCTGATCAGTGCGGCGTTATATACAGGAATGCTCGCGGCGGCGGCGAATGCGCCCGAGCAATATACCCTGCTGGGCCACTCGTCCATGGCCCATACCGAGGTCAAGCTGGATGATGTTCACCGCGCCTGGCTACAGGATCGGCAAGCGCTGGTCCTGGGAACTTCAGCCCCGGACTACCCGCCCTTCGATCTCTCCACCAGCGGACGCGACTACGAAGGCCTGACGGCCGATTACGCCGACATCATCGCCAAGGCCACTGGCCTGCCCATGAGCGTCCTGCGCTTCGACTCCCGCGAGGCGGCCATGGCCGCACTCAAGGATGGGCAAATCGATATGCTTGGCACCGCCAACGGTTTCGAGGCGCGCAACCCCGACATTGTACTGTCGACACCGTATGCAGTGGACCAACCCGTTCTCGTCACCCGAACGAATGAAAGCCGATCCCTGACTGACGATCTCGAGGGGTTGCGGCTGAGCATGGTCTATCACTACCTGCCGCTACGGGAAATTGAAAAACTCTATCCCAAGGCACTCATCACCACCTACCCGTCCTACCAGAACGCCATCAATGCCGTCGCCTTCGGTCAGGCCGATGTATTTCTCGGCGATACCCTCTCCACCCACTACATGATCAACAAGGGCTATTTGAGCAATATCCGCATGGCCAGCTTCGGCAAACATGAATCCCACGGGTTCGGTTTCGCCATACGGCGTAACGACACCCGCTTGTTGGAAGTCATCAACGCTACGCTGAACCAGGTCTCCATTGCCGAGCAAGCCGCCATCTCCAAGCGCTGGAGTGCAGGCAGCGACCTGTACCTCACGGACCACAGGATACAACTGACCGACCGCGAGCAACGCTGGCTGGCGAGGCATCCGGTGGTACGGGTGGTGGTGAACGAAACCTCCGCGCCCTTCACCTTCTTCGATGCGGATGGGGACTTTCGCGGCATCAGTGCCGACCTGCTGGAACTGATCCGGCTGCGCACCGGCCTGCGCCTGGACATCCAGCGCCGCCAGAACGACAGCGAAATGATCGCTGCGGTCCTCGACGATCAAGCCGACATGATCGCCGCACTTTTGCCCAGCAGCGAACGACAACTCCAGTTGAAGTTCAGCCGCCCCTACGTCGACAGTTCGTTCGTCCTGCTGACCCGCAAACAGTCCGACACGCCCACGACACTCGATCAGTTCGGCCACGCCAGCCTGGCAATCGCCAAAGGCAATCCGGTCATTGAATGGCTACGCAGCCAGTACCCGAACATTCAAATCATCGAAACGGACGGCCCCTTGCGCGCCGTGGAAATGCTCGCCCATGGCCAGGTCGACGGCAGCGTGAACTCGCAAGTGATGGCCAACTACTTCATCTCCTCCTATGCGTGGCGCGACAGGTTGCAAATCAGCAGCACGGTGGGCACCCAACAGGCCATGTTCGCGCTGGCCACGGTAAAAAACGCCACAGAGTTGAACGCCATCCTCGACAAGGCCCTGACCAGCATCGACCCCGACGAACTTGGCGTCATCAACAACCGCTGGCGCGGTTACGTCTCGCCCTCGGAACACACCTGGCGCACCTACAACCGCCTGTTCCTCCAGGTCGGCGCGGGCATTGGCCTGTTGCTGCTGTTTTCCCTGGCGTGGAACGCCTACATGCAGCGCCAGATCAGGCAGCGTCAACGGGCGGAACTGGCCCTCAATGATCAGCTCGAATTCATGCATTCGCTGCTCAACGGCACCCCTCACCCCATCTACGTGAGAGATCGCAACGGCATCCTGCAAAGCTGCAACGACAGCTACCTGCAAACGTTCGACGTCAAACGCGAAGACGTCATCGGCAAGAACCTGATGCCAGGTTCCATGAGCAACGCCTTCGAAGCGCAGGAGTACCAGGCGGACTACCAACGCGTCATGGCCGAAGGCACCGCCCTGATCGTGGATCGGCCCCTGCACATCGGGGACAGGCAACTGACGATCTATCACTGGATCCTCCCCTACCGAAACTCCGCCGCCGAAGTGCAAGGCATCATCGGCGGCTGGATCGACATCAGTGAGCGGCGCCAGTTGTTCGAGGAATTGCGCGCGTCCAAGCAACGGGCCGACGACGCGAACCGCGCCAAAAGCACGTTCCTGGCAACCATGAGCCATGAAATCCGCACCCCCATGAACGCGGTGATCGGCATGCTTGAACTGGCCCTGAAACACGCCGACAAAGGCCACGTGGATCGCTCGACCATCGAAGTCGCGTACGAATCGGCCTCCGGCATGCTCGAGCTGATAGGCGACATCCTGGACATCGCCCGTATCGAATCCGGCCATCTGAGCCTGACCCCCGAACGCGTCAATCTCAGGGCCCTGCTGCAATCGGTCATACGAGTATTCGAGGGCGTGGCCCGGCAGAAAAACCTGGCGCTGTCCCTGCAGTTCGACGCTGCCGAGGGCAGCCCTGACGTGTTGATGGACCCGTTGCGGTTCAAACAGGTGCTGTCGAACCTGATCAGCAATGCCCTCAAATTTACCGAGCAGGGCCAGGTAGTGATCAAGGTCCGGCTGTCGCCAACCGACCGGGACGACGCTCTGCAGATGCACCTGGAGGTCAACGACAGCGGCATCGGTATTGGCCCGGCGGACCTGCAACGTTTGTTCGAACCTTTTGCCCAGGTCGATAACACCAGCCGGATGGCCCGCAACGGCGCGGGGTTGGGGCTGGTGATCAGTCGCAACTTGTGCCAGATGATGGGTGGCAGCCTGCACATGAACAGCCAACCCGGCACCGGCACCCAGGTCCAGGTACGCCTGCAACTGACCGTCCTGTCGACAGCGCCGATTCGCCCCCCACCTGAGCCAGTCGTCGAAACGGCCCTGGCCACCCTGAACGTCCTGATCGTGGACGATCATCCCGCCAACCGCCTGCTGATGTCGCAGCAACTGGAATACCTGGGCCATCACTATCAGGTGGCCCATGATGGTGCCCACGGATTCGAGGTCTGGCAAAAGAACCATTTCGATCTGGTCATCGCCGATTGCAACATGCCCATCATGAGCGGCTATGAACTGGCCCGGTCGGTTCGTCGCGCTGAATCCGAGCAGCAACGCCCCCCCTGCACCCTCCTGGGGTTCACTGCCAATGCCCAACCGGAGGAAAAACAGCGCTGCCAGGACGCTGGGATGGACGACTGCCTGTTCAAGCCGATCAGCCTGAGCGCCCTGAGCCAATGGATCAACGCGGTCAAACCCGTCGGCCGCCCAGCGGTTTTCAGCGTACAAAGCCTGCAGGCGTTGACTGGCGGCGACCCTTCGTCCAACCGGCGCCTGTTGGCTGAATTGCTCAGCAGCAGCCGCTCGGACCGCCAGGAGTTGCTCGACGTCGCCCGCGGCGCAAACCGGCAAGCGCTGAGCGAAATGGCGCACAAGATAAAAGGCGTCGCCCGCATCGTCCAGGCGACCTCGCTGATCCAGCGGTGCGAGGCGTTGGAGCGCGCTTGTCATCAGCCGCAAGCACCTGGGCGAATCAGCGACTGCATCGACGCCCTCGACCGCGCCATGAGCGAACTGGAGCAGGCCCTCGAAACGGAGATCGCCAAGGCAAAATAATCCAGCGTTTACTATGCTATTCGCTCAGCAGTGCGTACCTGGGGGTTCTCGAGCGGTTTCCCCTGCACGCGGGAATACCCATCGAGAACGCCCCCTGACACTTGGAGTGACTGCAATGCCCAGCGCACCGCGTCCGGAAAAACGCCGGTTCCCCCTGCACGTTCATATCAGCGTGATGTTTACCCTGCTTCTGTTGCTGACCGGGGTGGTGCTGGGGATTTTCAATTACCGGCAAACCACGCAAATCATCCTGTCCAGCAGTGAAAAGCTGTTCAACCGTATTGAACAGGATGTGCGCCTGGATCTGTACGACACCTACGAACCCATCCGTCACCTGTTGAGCCTGCTGGCCGACTATCCAGCGACGCGCACGCCCCGGATGGCGCAGCGCCTGGACCTGCTCGTGCCCTTCAGTCAGGCACTGCGGGACAACCCGAACCTGGCGTCGTTGTACCTGGGCGATCATCAGGGCAACTTCCTGATGGTCCGGCCATTGCGTACCGCGGCCCTGAAAGCCGCCCTGCAGGCACCGACCGACGCGGCCTACCAGGTCTGGACGGTGGAGCGGACAACCGAGCAAGGCCCGGTTCATTCCCAGTCGCTGTTCTACGACGAGACGCTGACGCTCATCGGGCGCCGGGACATTGCCGACGAAACCTACGACCCCCGCAGCCGCAGCTGGTTTCGCAGCGCCGCCGGCAGCACCGAACAGATCACCACCGAGCCCTACGTTTTTTTCTCCACCCATAACGTCGGCACCACCCTCGCCCGGCGCAGTGGCGAGCAGGCGGTCATCGGCGCCGACCTGACCCTGGCAGCCCTGTCCCAGACCCTGGCCAAGCATAAGGTGACCACCGGCACCGAAGTCGTCCTGCTCGATCCCACGGGCAACGCAGTGGGTTATCCCGACAGCAGCCGGCTGCTCGCCGACGCCCAGTCGGCACGCCTGACCAAGGCCCGCGACCTCAGTCCGGCTATCGCCGCCGCGCTCGACGACAACACCGACACCACGCGCCTGGAAGCGGCCGGGCGCCAGTGGATCGTTTCTCGCAGCCACATGCAGGAAGGTGGGCCCCAGGGCCTGGAACTGGCGCTGCTGGTCCCTGAAGATGAGCTGCTGGACAATGCCTATCGCATGCGCTGGCAAGGCGCGCTCATCACCCTCGCCACCCTGCTGCTGTGCCTGCCCCTGGGTTGGCTGACGTCCCGGATCCTGGTCAAACCCTTGGGCGAACTGGTGCAGGAGGCCGATGCCATTCGCAGCTTTGACTTCAACTACCCGGTGTCCCGTCGCTCCCCGGTGCTGGAAGTCGATCAGTTGGGCGTATCGATGGCGCGCATGAAAGAGACCCTGGCGAGTTTCTTTGAAATCACCGCCAGCCTGCGCGCCGAAACCCGCTTCGCCCCGTTGCTGGAACGGGTGTTATTTGAAACCGTGAAAATCGGCCAGGCCCAGGCCGGCCTGATCTATTTGCGCGAGAACGACGAAAATCGGGTCAAGCCGTATGGGCTGATAATCAATGGAACACCCAGGGACCTCGATGCCTTCAAGCTGCGCAGTCATGAGCTACAGGCTGGCGACAGTCCGCAATGGCTCCAGCAACTGGCCACCTCGGACAACCTCGTGGCCTCCCTGGGCTTCGAACAGGCGGCCGATCTGCAGAGCGTCCTGCAGGCACTGGACTCGCCGCGGGTCCATCTGATCGGTATTCGCCTGCGCAATCGACACCAGGAAACCGTCGGCGTACTGGTACTGTTGATCACCGACAGCGGCACCGAAGCCGACCTGGAAAAACTGCAGCCCGACCGCATCGCCTTCCTGCAGGCCGTGTCCGGTGCCGCCGCCGTGAGCATCGAGGGCCAGCGCCTGCAAGACAGGCAAAAGCAGTTGCTGGATGCCTTCATCCAATTGCTGGCCGGCGCGATTGATGCCAAGAGCCCCTACACCGGCGGCCATTGCCAGCGGGTGCCGGTCCTGACCCTGATGCTCGCCCAGGCGGCCGCTGCCAGCCAGGCACCGGCATTCGACGCCTATCGGCCAACGGAGGATGAATGGGAAGCCCTGCACGTCGCCGCCTGGCTGCACGATTGCGGCAAGGTCACCACCCCCGAATACGTGGTCAACAAGGCCACCAAGCTGGAAACCCTGAACGACCGGATCCACGAGATACGCACTCGCTTCGAAGTGCTCAAGCGCGACGCCTGGGTCGATTACTGGCAGGCCGTGGCAAGCGGCGGCGAGCCGTCATCCCTGGCACAGCAGCGCGACGCGACATTGACGGCCCTGGATGACGACTTTACCTTCGTCGCCCGCTGCAACCTGGGCTGCGAAGCCATGGCCGAGGCCGATCTGCAACGCTTGCAACAGATTGCCCAACGCCCATGGACCCGGACCCTCGACGATCGCCTTGGGGTTTCCTGGGAAGAGCACCGACGCCAGAATCGCACCCCCAAGCCGACGCTACCGGTCACTGAGCCGCTGTTGGCAGACAAGCCCGAGCACCTGCTCGAACACCACGAAGCCGAACTGATCCCGGCGGACAACCCGTGGGGTTTCCAGCTCGACGTACCGGCCTGGAAATACAACCGCGGCGAGCTCTACAACCTGAGCATCACGCGAGGCACGCTGACCCGCGAGGAACGCTACGTCATCAACCATCACATGGTGCAGACGATCATGATGCTCAGTCAGCTGCCCTTCCCCAGTCACCTGGACAATGTCGCGGAGATCGCTGGCGGTCATCACGAGAAAATGGATGGCAGCGGTTATCCCAAGCGCCTCAAACGTGAAGAGATGAGCCTGCCGGCACGCATGATGGCCATTGCCGACATTTTCGAAGCGCTGACGGCAGCCGACCGCCCCTACAAGAAAGCGAAGAAACTGAGCGAGGCCCTGGGCATCATGGCTACCATGTGCCGTGACGCCCATATCGATCCCGAGCTGTTCGAGCTGTTCATCGAAGAAAAAATCTACGAGAGCTACGCCAACCAGTTCCTCGCCCCGCACCAGATCGATGAAGTCGATCCCCACGGCCTGCTGGTCAAGGCAGGGTTGAAGGTATGATCAGCAATCCGTCAGGCGCAGGAATATCGCGGCCAACTGCTCGATGCCGGCTTGATCATGTTCGGTAAAACGCGCCAGTTTCGGACTGTCCAGGTCGAGCACCCCGATCAGGCGCCCGCCCTTGACCAGCGGCACTACCAGCTCGCTGTTCGACGCGCTGTCGCAGGCGATGTGCCCGGCGAAGGCATGGACGTCTTCGACGCGCTGGGTCTGCCGGGTCGCGGCCGCCGTACCGCACACGCCGCGGCCAAAGGGAATCCGCACGCAGGCGATCTGGCCCTGGAACGGTCCCAGGACCAACTCTTCGTTGCGATTGAGGTAGAAACCGGCCCAGTTCAGATCATCCAGCTGACTGGACAGGAAAGCCGAGAACTGCGCGGCGTTGGCAATGAAGTCACGCTCATCGGTCAGCAAGGATTCCAGCTGTGCCGATAACAACGCGTAGCCGTCAAGGCCGACTCCGGTGTCCTTCAAATCGATCATGCCTTGTGCTCCAACAATTTCAGGCCTACCCAATAACGGGCAAACTGATAGGCGCAACGTCCGTTGCGGTTGCCGCGACCGGTTGCCCAGCGCACCGCCAGCACATCCAGCGCTTCGTCGCGCTGCCAGGCCAGCCCGGCCTTGGCCGCCAGTTCGCCGATCCAGTGCTCCACTACGTTGAGGAAATGCTCCTGGGTAAACGGATAAAACGACAGCCACAGGCCAAAGCGGTCGGACAAGGCGATCTTGTCCTCTACCGCTTCACTGGGGTGAAGTTCGCCGTCGACCCGTTTCCAATTCTCGTTGTCGCTTTCCTTTTCCGGCACCAGGTGACGACGGTTGGAGGTGGCATACAGCAGCACGTTGTCCGGCGCCTGCTCCAGGGATCCATCCAACACGCTCTTGAGCACGCGGTAATCGCCTTCACCGGATTCGAACGACAAGTCATCGCAGAACAGCACGAAGCGCTGGGGCAGTTTCGCAACCTGCTCGACCACCCGAGGCAAATCGGCCAGGTGATCGCGTTCGATCTCGATCAAGCGCAAGCCATGCGGGGCATGTTCAGCCAACAAGGCGCGTACCAGGGACGATTTGCCGGTGCCACGCGAGCCCCAGAGCAAGGCATGGTTGGCGGGCATGCCATCGATGAACTGCCGGGTGTTACGGCCCAGTTGTTCGACCTGGCGGTCCACGCCGATCAGGTCCGACAGGCGCATGTCGAGGCTGACCTGCAGCGGCAGCAGGTAGCCGCTACGGCCGTCACGCTGCCAGCGGGCAGCCAGGGTCTGGGTCCAATCGATGGTGGGCCGGGGCGCCGGCAGCAAAGGTTCGATCCGGGCCAGCACGGCATCGGCACGCTCAAGAAAAGCATTCAATCGCGAGTCCACGTCTTCTCCTCGGACAGGTTCACAGTAATGATGGCGCTCGAGCTACGAAACGCCGTATCCAATGGCGGGTCTACTTCACACAATACACACCGGCTGCACCGGATTTCAGAGATGATCAGCTATGCTTGACCGGCGAAGGGAAACGTAAGTGGTTCATCACTCAATGGACATCAGATTCACCCAACGGCTTTCCTATAAGCAGGCCCGCCTGACCGTCCTGGTGGGCTTCGTGCTGGGCACCTTGCTCAGCCTGATGCAGATCGGCATCGATTATGCCAGCGAAGACGCGTCGATCAACCGTGAAATCCTCTCGCTGCTGGAAATCAGCCATAACCCGGCCTCGCGCATCGCCTACAACATCGACGCCGAGCTCGCCCAAGAGCTGTCCATGGGCCTGCTGCGCTCACCGGCCATCATCGGGGCCGAGCTGATCGACAACAACAATACGGTGCTCGCCAGCGTCAAGCGGCCCGAGCTGCAAAGCAGCTACCGGTTCATCAGCGACTTTCTGTTCGGCGCCCAGCGTCAGTTCGAGGACCGGCTCTACCTGGATCACTTGCCCAGCGAATCCCTGGGCATGCTGCGACTGGACGTCGACACTTTTGCGTTCGGCAGTCGTTTCCTGCGCCGTGCCGAGGTCACCTTGCTCAACGGCTTCGCCCGCAGCCTGATCCTGACGGGCCTGCTGCTGGCACTGTTCTACGTGATGCTGACCAAGCCCCTGGTGCGGGTCATCCGCGAACTGAGCAGCCGCGACCCGAGCAGCAACGAGCAGAGCCGCCTGGAATGCCCCACCGGCCACCAGTCCGATGAAATTGGCGTGCTGGTATCCGTCGCCAACCAGCAGTTCGAAAATATCTCCACCGAAATCCAGCAGCGGCGCACGGCCGAAAATCGCCTCACCGAATACCTCGCGCAACTGGAAAACATCGTCTCGGCACGCACCGCCGAACTCAAGGCCAGCAACGCCCGCCTCAGCCAGTCCAACGAGGAACTGGAAGTGGCCCGGCGCACGGCCCTGGACATGGCCGAGGCCCGCTCTGCGTTCCTCGCCAACATGAGCCACGAGATACGCACACCGCTGAACGGCCTGCTGGGAATGATCGCCCTGTCCCTGGACGGCCCCCTGACGGCCGAACAACAGCAACAGCTATCGATTGCCCATGACTCGGGCAAGGTATTGGTCGAACTGCTCAACGACATCCTCGACCTGTCGAAATTCGACGCCGGTCAACTGGAGCTCGAACACATCCCGTTCGACCTCGGCTCCCTGGTGGAGGATACCGCCAACCTGCTTTCCCAGAACGCGGCCCCCAGTGTCGAACTGGCCTGCCTGATCGACCCGCAGTTCCCGGCGCAAGTACTCGGCGACCCGACCCGGGTGCGCCAGATCGTCAGCAACCTGCTGTCCAACGCACTGAAATTCACGCGCTTCGGCCGGGTCGACGTGAAGTTGAGTCATTACGAGGGCGGCGTGCGCATCGAGGTCTGCGACACGGGTATCGGCATTCCCCAGGAAGCCCAGGCAAGAATCCTGCAACCGTTCACCCAGGCCGGCGCCGGGATTACCCGTCAGTTCGGTGGCACCGGGCTGGGCCTGGCACTGACCTACAACCTCTGCGAAGCCATGCAGGGCCGGTTGACGATCAGTTCCGAAGCCGGCTTTGGCAGTCAGTTCCGTGCCGACCTGCCCCTGCCCTGCCATCTCCCGGCAACGCCGGTCGAACCGTTGCGCGGCAACGTCGTCGCCATCACCGGCAGCAGCAGCGGCCTGGCCGAATTGCTGGGCATGCTGTTGCCGGGATGGGGCCTGGATTATGTGCAGCGCTCCATCGATGACGGGTTGTTGGGGCTCACACCCGACGTACTGATTACCGACTGCCCGGAATGCCTGTTCAACCTGCGGCCAACCTTTGACGCACCGATCCTGCTGGTGACCGCCTATGGCAGCTTCATGCCCAGCGAAGAAGCCGCCGCCCTCGCCCCGCTGATACAACAGGCCCGACCGCTGGCGCGCCATGCGCTATACCAGATTCTGCGGCGCGCCATGCAAAGCGAGGCGACCGTCATCGATGACGCACAGATCGAAGCCCTGGCGCCGTCCAGGCGTGGACGGGTGCTGCTGGTGGAGGACAACCCGGTCAACCAACTGGTGGCCAAGGGGATGTTGGTAAAGCTGGGCTGCGAAGTCACCGTCGCGGCCCATGGCGGCGAAGCCCTGGATCAACTGGAACAGCGGGTGTTCGACCTGGTGTTGATGGACTGCAACATGCCGGTGATGGATGGTTACGAAGCCAGCCGGCAGATCCGCCAAAGCGGGCGCTGGTCGGATCTGCCGATTGTCGCCCTGACGGCCAACGCGATGCCCGAGGAACGCGAGCGTTGCCGCGCGGCCGGCATGAACGATTACCTGTCCAAGCCATTCCGCCGCGAAGAACTGGCGGCAGTGCTGGACCAGTGGGTGCCGACTACGTCAGCGCTTTGATCTGGCCCAACAGGTGATCGAGACCGTCTCGCAACGTTCCGAGGCGGTCCAGGTCGATACCGCTGTCGCACAACAGGCGGGCCTTGAGCGGAGCGACCTGTTCACGCAAGGCTCGCCCTGCAGTCGTCAGGCTCAAGTGCACCTCTCGCTCGTCCCGGGCCGAACGCTGGCGCTGGACCAGGTCCAGCTGTTCCAGGCGCTTGAGCAGCGGCGTCAGCGTGCCGGAATCCAGCAGCAAACGCTCACCCAGGGCCTTGACCGTCGGCTGTGGTGGGGCCGCGTCCTGCCATTCCCACAGCACCAGCATCGCCAGGTACTGCGGATAAGTCAGACCGAGCTGATCGAGCATCGGTTTGTAGCCACGGATCACTGCGCGCGAAGCAGCGTACAGCTTGAAGCACAACTGGCTGTCGAGCTTCAGCGAATCGACTGACAGGTCATTCATTTGAGCAGCGCTTCGATCTCACCGGTCAGGTCCTGGGGCTTGGTGGTCGGGGCAAAACGCTTGACCACTTGGCCGTCCTTGCCGATCAGGAACTTGGTGAAATTCCACTTGATGCCTTTGGACCCCAGCACGCCGGGCGCCCGCTGCTTAAGCTGGACGAACAGGGGATGGGCGTTGGCACCATTGACCTCGATTTTCTTGAACAGCGGAAAACTCACGCCAAAGTTCAGCTCGCAGAACTCGGTAATCGCCCCCTCGTTGCCCGGCTCCTGCTTGCCGAACTGATTGCAGGGAAAGCCCAACACCACCAGGCCCTGGTCCTTGTAGGTCTGCCACAGCGCCTCAAGCCCCTTGTACTGCGGGGTGAACCCGCACTGGCTGGCCGTGTTGACCACCAGCACAGCCTTGCCGGCGAAATCGGCGAGGGTCTTTTGCTCACCCTTGATGGTGGTGCACGGGATGCTCAACAGGTTATCGCTCATGGCAAGGCTCCGAAAACGTATAGGACAGGCGGCGAAGATAGCGAGCAATTAAATTGCATGCAATTTAATTATCAAAAATACCCACACCACAAACTGTGGGAGCAAGGCTTGCCCGCGATGAAGGCGATACGGTCGTTCAGAAATCGAGAGGCCCTGTTTCGCGAGCAAGCTTTGCTCCCACCGAATTACTCCCGGGGGACCAGATCCAGGCACACCGAGTTGATGCAGTACCGCAAACCCGTGGGCGGCGGGCCGTCGGGGAAGACGTGGCCCAGGTGAGCGTCGCATTTGGCGCAGACCACCTCGGTGCGAATCATGCCGTGGCTGACGTCCCGAACCTCCACCACCGCGCTGCCCTCGATCGGCGCGTAGAAACTCGGCCAGCCACAACCGGAATCGAATTTGGTCTGCGAATCGAACAACGGCTCGTTGCAGCAGATGCAGTGGTACACGCCGTCGGTCTTGGTGGCGTTGTATTTACCGGAGAATGGCCGCTCGGTGCCCTTCAGCCGACAGACGTTGTACTGCTCCGGGTCGAGCATGGAGCGCCATTCTTCAAGGGTTTTTTCCAACTTTTCCATCGTCCTACCTCGGCAATTGAAAAAGCCCGATCCGACGCTTTTCCGCAGATCGGGCGGCACGTATGATTGCGCCTCGTCAGACGCCAGTCTGGCAGTCACGTCATGCGCATTCAAACGGATTGTGGCGCCTATACCGCGTCAGGCCTGGGCACAGACGCAGGATTCCCAGTACGGTAGTTCATACGCCGCCTGGATCGTTCATTTTCGGGAACACATCGCCATGCAGGTCAGCAAATCGAACAAGCTCGCCAACGTCTGCTACGACATTCGCGGCCCGGTGCTCAAGCACGCCAAACGCCTGGAAGAGGAAGGCCATCGCATCCTCAAGCTGAACATCGGTAATCCGGCCCCCTTTGGTTTCGAAGCGCCCGATGAAATCCTCCAGGACGTCATCCGCAACCTGCCGACCGCCCAGGGCTACAGCGACTCCAAGGGCCTGTTCAGCGCCCGCAAGGCCGTGATGCAGTACTACCAGCAGAAGCAGGTCGAAGGCGTCGGCATCGAGGACATCTACCTGGGTAACGGTGTGTCCGAGCTGATCGTGATGTCCATGCAAGCCCTGCTCAACAACGGCGACGAAGTGCTGGTGCCGGCGCCGGACTATCCGCTGTGGACCGCTGCCGTGAGCCTGTCCGGTGGCAACCCGGTGCATTACCTGTGCGACGAACAGGCCAACTGGTTTCCCGACCTGGCGGACATCAAGGCCAAGATCACGCCCAATACCAAGGCACTGGTGATCATCAACCCGAACAACCCGACCGGCGCCGTGTATTCCAGGAAGTGCTGCTGGGCATGCTGGAACTGGCCCGCCAGCACAACCTGGTGGTGTTTTCCGACGAGATCTACGACAAGATCCTCTACGACGACGCCGTGCACATCTGCACTGCATCCCTGGCACCGGACCTGCTGTGCCTGACCTTCAACGGCCTGTCCAAATCCTATCGGGTAGCGGGTTTCCGCTCAGGCTGGGTCGTCATTTCCGGTCCCAAGCATCACGCCCAGAGCTACATCGAAGGCATCGACATGCTGGCCAACATGCGCCTGTGTGCCAACGTGCCGAGCCAGCATGCGATCCAGACGGCGCTGGGCGGCTACCAGAGCATCAACGACCTGGTCCTGCCCCAGGGCCGGCTGCTGGAACAGCGCAATCGAACCTGGGAGCTGCTCAACGACATTCCCGGCGTCAGTTGTGTCAAGCCGATGGGCGCGCTGTATGCCTTCCCGCGGATCGACCCGAAGGTCTGCCCGATCCACAACGATGAAAAATTCGTCCTCGACCTGCTGCTGTCCGAGAAGCTACTGGTGGTCCAGGGCACGGCGTTCAACTGGCCGTGGCCGGATCACTTCCGCGTCGTGACCCTGCCGCGGGTCGATGACCTCGACCAGGCCATTGGCCGGATCGGCAACTTCCTCAAGTCCTACCGCCAATAAGCCAGACAGCGTGCGGGGAGTCCTCGCCTCGCACGCTGTTTGATTCAGCAACACATCCGTTCTGCCGACTCCGCAACGCCTTCTACACTAGGGGTTGAACAGCCAACGGGCACTCTGGCTCAACGTTCACGGGGGGCAGGCGCCATATTTTTTTCCCCAGTCACTTTCAGAAAAGTCTTTCAAACATTTAGGACGGCTGTAGGACACAGTTTGAAATAGTCGGCGAGTTGAATAGCCTGCGGCGGCACCTTATATACCCCGCATAACGCTACATCTTTAGCACGAGGAGATTTTCACAACCATGATGCGCATCCTGCTGTTCTTGGCCACTAACCTGGCGGTCGTGCTGATTGCCAGCATCACCCTGAGCCTCTTCGGCTTCAACGGGTTCATGGCGGCCAACGGGGTTGATCTCAACCTCAATCAGCTGCTGATTTTCTGTGCGGTGTTCGGTTTCGCCGGTTCCCTGTTCTCGCTGTTCATCTCCAAGTGGATGGCGAAGATGAGCACCAGCACCCAGATCATCAGCCAGCCGCGCACTCGCCACGAACAATGGCTGCTGCAAACCGTCGAGCAGTTGTCCCGCGAAGCCGGTATCAAGATGCCGGAAGTCGGTATCTTCCCGGCCTATGAGGCCAACGCCTTTGCCACCGGCTGGAACAAGAACGACGCACTGGTCGCCGTCAGCCAGGGCTTGCTCGAGCGTTTCTCGCCCGATGAAGTCAAGGCCGTGCTGGCCCACGAGATCGGCCACGTCGCCAACGGCGACATGGTGACCCTGGCGCTGATCCAGGGCGTGGTGAACACCTTCGTGATGTTCTTTGCCCGCATCATCGGCAATTTCGTCGACAAGGTGATCTTCAAGAACGAAGAAGGCCAAGGCATCGCCTACTACGTGGCGACCATCTTCGCCGAGCTGGTACTGGGCATCCTCGCCAGCGCCATCGTCATGTGGTTCTCGCGCAAGCGTGAATTCCGCGCCGACGACGCCGGTGCACGCCTGGCCGGCACCAGCGCCATGATCGGCGCCCTGCAACGCCTGCGCGCCGAACAAGGCTTGCCAGTGCACATGCCCGACACCCTGAATGCCTTTGGCATCAACGGTGGCATCAAGCAGGGCCTGGCTCGCATGTTCATGAGCCATCCGCCGCTGGAAGAGCGTATTGACGCACTGCGTCGTCGGGGCTGATCGTTAGCCTCAAGAGAAAACCCGCAGAAATGCGTAATGCTGGTTCAGCTTAGAGAAAACGGCGCTTCTTTCAGAAATGGGAAGCGTCTTTTTTTGGGGAGTTTTTTTGGAAAAATCTACTCGCCCTTTTCCTGATGGGTCGTGTGTATATCCATTACTGCGGTAACGGATATGTACTCGATCAACAAAATCCAGGCCACCTGTCAGGCCGCCTTCGCGAGCAAGCTCGCTCCCACAAGGGAACTTGGGTGACCACAGGTTTTGCGTTCACAGTAGATCAAATGTGAAAGCTTGCTAGCGATGGCGTCAGCACAAACAACGCTTCAACCTTTGGACAGCCGATAAACACGCTCATCCAGCCGCTTCACACCTGCCTGCAAAAACTTCCAGCTCTCCCCCAACACATCCTGCTCCTGCAACACCTCCAACTGCCAGACACCTCCCAGCAGCCGCTGCACCTCATCATCCCCGACAGAGAACGGTGGGCCAGGCATTTCATCCTGGTTGTAATCCAGGGTAATCAACAATCCGACGCCATTGGGCAAGATCTTCTGCAGATGGGCCGCATACCGCTCGCGCATCGGCAGGGGCAAAGCGATCAGCGCGGCGCGGTCGTACAGTCCCACGCAATCGACCACATCCTTCGGGCCCAGGGCAAAGAAATCACCGCAGCGAATCTCGATATCACCGGCACGGAACACCCTGAAAGCGCCCTCTTCACTCACAACCGGCTCAAGCTGATGCTCAAGGAAAAAATCCGTGGCGGCTTTTTCCGACAACTCCACGCCAAGCACTGAGTAGCCCTGATGGGCAAGCCACAGCAGATCCAGGCTTTTCCCACACAACGGCACCAGCACCCGACTGCCTTGGGCCAATCCCAATTGTGGCCAGAAACGTTGCAGGTAGGGGTTCACCTCCGGTAAGTGAAAACCAATCTGGTTCGATGACCAGCGCTTGTGCCAAAACTCGGGCTCCATGATTCACTCCAGAAAATTCGATCAAAATGGGTTAAAACTTATATTAGATTTAGATCATTGACCTGATGGAAGATGACCCCATCTTAACGCTCAGGAGTCCCTTCATGCTGCCCAGCCTGTTTATCTCCCATGGCTCACCGATGCTCGCCCTGGAACCCGGCGACAGCGGTCCGGCATTGGCTCGCCTGGCCACTCAATTGCCCAAGCCCAAGGCCATCGTCATCGTGTCCGCTCACTGGGAAAGTAACGAACTGCTGGTCAGCGCCAATCCGCAGCCGCGCACCTGGCACGACTTCGGCGGCTTTCCACCGGCGCTGTATGAGGTGCAGTACCCCGCGCCTGGCGATCCTCAACTGGCGACGCAAGTCGCGGACATGCTCAACGCCGCGGACCTGCCGGCACGCCTCGACCCTCAACGGCCGTTTGACCATGGTGTCTGGGTGCCATTGTCCTTGATGTACCCCGAGGCCGACATCCCGGTGGTGCAGGTTTCCCTGCCTAGCCGCCAGGGACCGGTGTTGCAGACACAGGTCGGCCAGGCCCTGGCGAACCTGCGCCAGCAGGGCATCTTGCTGATCGGCTCTGGCAGCATCACCCATAACCTGCGCGACCTGGACTGGAACGCCGGTCCCGACAGCATCGAGCCCTGGGCCAAGGACTTTCGCGATTGGATGGTTGAGAAGCTGGCGGCCGACGACGAGGCCGCGTTGCATGATTACCGTCGCCAGGCACCGAACGCCGTGCGCAGCCACCCCAGCGATGAGCACTTGCTGCCGCTGTATTTCGCCCGGGGTGCAGGGGGCAAGTTCAGTGTTGCCCATGCGGGGTTCACGATGGGGACGCTGGGAATGGACATCTATCGGTTCGATTGACCGGGTCGCTTCAATCGCGAGCAAGCTCGCTCCCACATTGGATTTTCGGCGCTCCCAAAACCTTGTGGGAGCGGGCTTGCTCGCGAATGGGACAACGCCAATCAACCTGAAGGAACACCAAACGACAGGCAAAAAAAATCCCCGAACCAGTCGGGGATTTTTCATGTTCGATCAATCAGCCCAAGAGCCGATCAATCTTCGCGATAGCGACGCAGCTTGAGCTGCTTGCCAGCCACACGAGTGTCTTTCAACTTGGTCAGCAACTTCTCCAGACCATCTTCCGGCAGCTCTACCAGGCTGAAGCTGTCACGCACCTGGATGCGGCCGATAGCTTCGCGGGCCAGGCCGCCTTCGTTGAGGATGGCACCCAGCAGGTTCTTGGCAGCGATGCCGTCACGGGCACCCAGCGCGGTACGGCAGCGAGCACGACCTTCGGCCAGCGGGATCGGCGCACGACGCTCGCGATCACCACGATCCGGACGATCACCGGTGCGCTCAGGACGATCGCCACGCGGTGCGTTGTTCGGCACCAGGGGACGTTCCTTCTCGATTGCAGCCAGGTTCAGCGCTTGGCCATTGGTGGCCTTGCGCAGCAGTGCGGCGGCCAGGGCGCGTGGGCTGCAACCGATGTCGGCGGTCAGGCGATCGAGCAGATCACCGTGGGTCGATTCGGCGTCAGCCACCAGTGGCGACAGGCTGTTGGTCAGTTTCTTGATGCGGGCATCGAGAACGGCCTGGGCGTCCGGCAGGCGAACTTCAGCTACCTTCTGGCCAGTTACACGCTCGATCACTTGCAGCATGCGACGTTCACGCGGGGTGACCAGCAGCAGCGCACGGCCTTCGCGACCGGCACGGCCAGTACGGCCGATACGGTGAACGTAGGATTCCGGATCGTACGGCATGTCCACGTTGAATACGTGGGTGATGCGCGGAACGTCCAGGCCACGGGCAGCAACGTCGGTCGCCACAACGATGTCCAGGCGACCATCCTTGAGGGAGTCGATCACGCGCTCACGCTGGTTCTGGGCAATGTCACCGTTCAGCGCAGCGGCTTTGTAGCCTTTGGCTTCCAGGGCGCTGGCCAGGTCCAGGGTCGCTTGCTTGGTGCGCACGAACATGATCAGGGCGTCGAAGTCTTCCACTTCCAGCAAGCTGAGAACGGCAGACGTCTTCTGGTCAGCGTGAACCAGCAGGTGAGCCTGTTCGATCGCGGTGACGGTCTGGGTCTTGGTCTGGATCTTCACGTGTTGCGGATCGCGCAGGTGGCGCTCGGCAATGGCACGGATCGATTGCGGCAGGGTGGCCGAGAACAATACAGTCTGGCGGGTTGCTGGCAGGGCCTTGAAGATGACTTCCAGGTCATCCATGAAACCCAGCTTGAGCATTTCGTCGGCTTCGTCGAGAACCAGGTGGTTCACGGTGGCCAGGACTTTTTCGTCACGACGCAGGTGGTCGCACAGACGACCCGGAGTGGCGACAACGATCTGCGCGCCATTACGGATGGCTTTGAGTTGTGGGCCCATCGGGGCACCGCCGTAAACGGCCACAACAGTAACGCCAGGCATCTGCTTGGAATAGGTTTCGAAAGCGGTTGCTACTTGCAGCGCCAACTCACGAGTTGGCGCCAGGATCAGGGCTTGCGGTTCGCGCTTGGCAGGATCGATGCGATGCAGGATCGGCAGGGCGAACGCAGCGGTTTTACCCGTACCGGTTTGCGCCTGGCCAATCATGTCGTGGCCGGCCATGATGATCGGGATCGATTGCTGCTGAATCGCCGAAGGTTCTTCGTAGCCGGTCGCAGTGACGGCAGCGAGAATGTTCGGGTTGAGATTAAAAGCGGCGAAGCCGCCGGTTTCCTGGGTCATGGGTCTGCCTCTAAGTGCATCCGCAAAGACCCATGCTCCAAAGCTGCGCATGCCGTGTTGAGACTCAAGAGTCGCCCTGGCTGCTTTGTCGGCGGGGATTTGCGAAAACGAATGAATGAAAAAGAACGTCGTGGAAGCATCCATTGTGCGGACATGCAACCGAAGCTGACTTCGGGGAATTGCGCTACCTTGACGCGGCCCGGCTAAAGGCCGGCGCGCACTATACCGGAATTCGCCCAAAAAGGGAGCTTTTTTTATTGCCAGACACCGTTATGGGGCTCGCTGTCACAGGCCCAGGGGTTAACGGTACAACCGTTTGTTTTGCAGAGGCCCAGCGTTGCGGGGATGAGGTGCTAAAACGGTTCATCTTTACCTGTGGGAGCAAAGCTTGCTCGCGATGCGGACACCGCGATTTGCGCAGGTACTGAGTTGCGTTCATCGCGAGCAAGCTTTGCTCCCACAGGGGGGTTGTCACACCCTGGACGGGTGTCACGTTGCCGGGCGAATGGCCTTGATCAACGACTGCAACGAATAGCCCAGTCGCGGCGCCAGCCCTTCGGCCCTGGCGACCAGTCCTTGCATGTCCAGCTCCTGATCCAGGTCCGCCGGCACGATGAGGATCACATTGCCCTCCTTCACCGGCAGCTCCCAATAATGCCGGTGGTACAAGCCGCGCAACAGCGCCGCCCCCAATGGCTTGCCGTCATCGGTGGCCCACTGGTTGATCACCAGCCAGCCGCCCGGGTTGAGGCGTTTCTGGCAGTTTTCCAGGAAGCCCCAGGCCAGGTGCCCGACGCCGGGACCGACATCGGTATAGAGGTCGACGAAAATCAAGTCCGCCGGCTCGGCGCTTTCAAGCAGCTCCAGTGCATCGCCGACGCGGATGTACAGCCGCGGATCGTCATCCAACCCCAGGTATTCGATGGCCAGGCGTGGCACGTCGGGGCGCAGTTCAATGGCCTCGACATCTTCCAACGGCAGGAACTTGAGGCAGGCCTGGGTCAACGTACCGGCGCCCAGCCCCAGAAACAGCGCACTTTCCGGCTGCTCGTGACACAACGCGCCGATGAGCATGGCGCGGGTATAGTCATATTCGAGCCAGCTCGGATCGGCTGTGAACACGCAACTCTGCTCGATGGCATCGCCAAACTCGAGAAACCGGTAATCGGCCACTTCGAATACGCGAATCATGCCGAACTCGTCGTGCACCTCGGCGAGCAAATGCTCGACGCGCTCCTCTGTCATTTCATCTCCTGATGGTGACCGTGCCGGCTTGAGCCTGCGTATACGGGACAAAGGCGCGATTGTCCGCGAAGCAACCGGAGCAGGTCACGCACTAATTTGCTGATAACATGGCCGTCCAAGCGTAAATCACCTAGAGATCATGATGAGCCAACCCTGGAGCCCTGACAGCTGGCGCGCCCTGCCGATCCAGCAACAACCCCGCTACCCCGACGCCGCGCACCTGTTGCAGGTAGAGCAGACCCTGGCCAGCTATCCGCCTCTGGTGTTTGCCGGTGAGGCCCGGGAGTTGCGCCGTCAGTTCGCCGAGGTGACCCAGGGCCGGGCGTTCCTGCTGCAAGGCGGCGACTGCGCCGAAAGCTTTGCCGAGTTCTCGGCGGCCAAGATCCGCGACACCTTCAAGGTGCTCTTGCAGATGGCGATCGTCATGACCTTTGCCGCCGGCTGCCCGGTGGTCAAGGTCGGGCGCATGGCCGGGCAGTTCGCCAAGCCGCGCTCAGCCAATGATGAAACCATCGACGGTGTGACCTTGCCGGCCTACCGGGGCGATATCGTCAACGGCATCGGTTTCGACGAGAAAAGCCGCGTACCGGACCCGGAGCGGTTGCTGCAGTCCTACCACCAGTCCACCGCCACCTTGAACCTGCTGCGCGCCTTCGCCCAGGGCGGGTTCGCCGACCTGCACCAGGTGCACAAGTGGAACCTGGACTTCATCGCCAATTCGGCCCTGGCGGAAAAGTACAGTCACCTGGCCGACCGCATCGACGAAACCCTGGCATTCATGCGCGCCTGCGGCATGGACAGCTCGCCGCAACTGCGCGAAACCAGTTTCTTCACTGCCCACGAAGCGTTGCTGCTCAATTACGAAGAAGCCTTCGTGCGCCGTGACAGCCTGACCAACGATTATTACGACTGCTCGGCCCACATGCTGTGGATCGGCGACCGCACCCGTCAGTTGGACGGCGCCCATGTCGAATTCCTGCGCGGGGTGAACAACCCGATCGGGGTCAAGGTCGGCCCGAGTATGGACCCCGACGACCTGATCCGCCTGATCGACGTGCTCAACCCGCAGAACGACCCCGGCCGGCTGAACCTGATCGCCCGGATGGGCGCCAACAAGGTCGGCGAACACTTGCCGCCGCTGTTGCGCGCCGTGCAGCGTGAAGGCAAGCAAGTGCTGTGGAGCTCAGACCCGATGCATGGCAACACCATCAAGGCCAGCAGCGGCTACAAGACCCGGGACTTTGCGCAGATCCTCGGTGAAGTGAAGCAGTTCTTCCAGGTCCACGAAGCCGAAGGCACCTATGCCGGTGGGATTCACATCGAGATGACCGGGCAAAACGTCACCGAATGCATCGGCGGCGCACGCCCGATTACCGAGGACGGGCTGTCGGACCGCTACCACACCCACTGCGACCCGCGGATGAATGCCGATCAGTCGCTGGAGCTGGCGTTTTTGATTGCCGAGACGTTGAAGCAGGTTCGGCGGTGAGTCAGTAGGTCCTTCTTCGCCTGTTCAATCGCTTCGCGAGCAGGCTCGCTCCCACATTGGATCGGCTGTGAACACAAAACCTGTGGTCACCAGAAATCCCTTGTGGGAGCGAGCTTGCTCGCGAAGGCGTCGGCTCAGTCACCATCAATCTGGGTCAATGCCACCGCCAACCGCACCCCACTCACTCGCTGGCAATTGAGCTGGACCCGCTCCAACCCCAGCCACCGGGCCATGCGCCTCAAGTTCAGCGCCAGGGCCTGCATCCCCTCCTCGTCCAGCCCCGACGCGTCCTCGTGCACGGCATGCACGGCCAACTGCCCCAGGGCCCGCTCCGCCCGCAGGTCCACCCGAGCTGCAATGCGTTCGTGGTGCAGGAACGGCAACACGTAATAGCCATACACCCGCTTGTGGACAGGCGTGTAGATCTCCAACCGGTAGCGAAAGTCGAACAACCGCTCGGTACGGCCGCGCTCCCAGACCAGCGAGTCGAACGGCGACAGCAAGGCACTGGCGGCGACTTTGCGAGGAACTTTCGCCTCAGGTCGGCACCAGGCCGGTTGTTTCCAGCCCTGCACCTGGCAGCGCAGCAGCTCTCCGGCCTCCTCCAACTCAGCCAGGCGCCCACGGCTGTCGGCCGGAGCGAGGCGAAAGTAGTCGCGCAGATCTTTCTCTGTGGCAATGCCCAAGGCGTCGGCTGCATGTAGCAGCAAGGCGCGTTGGGCCTGGGCCTCGTCCGGCAACGGTTGCTGCAGGATCGAGGCCGGCAGGACCCGTTCGGGCAAGTCGTAGAGCCGCTCGAACCCGCGCCGCCCCGCCACCGTGACTTCACCCGCGGCAAACAGCCACTCCAGCGCATGTTTCTCCGCACTCCAGTCCCACCAAGGCCCGGCCTTCTCCTGGCGCGTGGACAAGCTGCCAGCACCCAGGGCGCCCTGCTCCTGGACCGACGCCAGGACACGGCGGATGACATCCTGGCGTTCTTGGCCGAAACGCGCCAACTGCTGATAAATCCCTTCGCCACCCGACGCCCGATTCATGCGCCAGCGCATCAACGGATACATCGACATCGGCAGCAGCGACGCTTCATGCCCCCAGTATTCGAACAGCGTACGACGTCGGCCCTGGCTCCAGGCTGCTTGATCGAGCAAATCGCGATTGTAGTGACCGAGGCGGGAGAACAGCGGGAGGTAATGCGAGCGCACCAACGCATTGACTGAGTCGATCTGCAGGACGCCGAGGCGTTCGATCAGGCGGTTGAGGCGTGAGGGTTGCACCGAAGCTGGCGGCGACCGCCCATCGAATCCTTGGGCGGCCAACGCCAGACGCCGGGCCTGTTTGAGGGTAAAGGACAGAGTCGCGGGCATGGAGATCTCCTTCTCTGCTCGCAACCTACCTCACCAATAAGGGGTTTGTGTAGGAAAGGATGGCTCATTTGTGCATTGGGTCGTCCCAGAATGGCCGGACCACTTCCTGTTCCACGTCGGCACGACTCACGCCAATGTCCTTGAGCGCCTCGTCGCTCATTCCGGCCAGCAGTTCGCGTTCGTGGTGCAATTCGTACCAGCGACTAAACTTGTGCAGCAGGGCGCTGACGGAAAAGCCGTGGGAGAGTTTGTCTATCAGTAGATAACCTTTTTGACCTTTCATCGTGATGTCCTCCGTTGGGGATGGATCAAGTCTCGCGCTAACGATAAGATCAATCCAACGAATGTTTCTTATGCAATACATCTCGGAGATTGATCAATTGTCGAGTTACCCGAGCATCGATACGGAAGTGCTGCGTACCTTTGTCGCCATCGCCGACCAGGGCGGTTTTACCCGGGCCGGGGAATTGGTCAATCGCACCCAGTCCGCCGTCAGCATGCAGATGAAGCGGTTGGAAGAAGACGTATTGCAACGCCGCCTGTTCGAGCGTGACGGACGCCAGGTCAAGCTCACCGCCGAAGGCCAGGTGCTGCTGGGCTACGCTCGGCGGATCCTCAAGCTGCACAGCGAGGTGTTCAATACCCTGCGCGAACCGCACATGGTCGGCACGGTGCGCATCGGCACGCCGGACGATTACGTGATGCGCTTTCTGCCTGGCATCCTGCAACGCTTCGCCCAGTTCTACCCGCTGATCGAAATTGAAGTGCACTGCGAATCGTCCAAGCAGTTGCTGCTGCGCCAGGACCTGGACCTGTCCATCGTCACCCGCAAGCCAGGGGACGAAATCGGCCAGTTGCTGCGCAAGGAGCGTTTTGTCTGGGCCGAAGCCGCCTGCTTCAACGTCCATGAACAAACACCGCTGCCGCTGGCGATGTTCAACAGTGACTGTTTCTGCCGGCAATGGGCCTGCAATGCGCTGGATGCCATGGGTCGCGATTATCGCGTGGCATACAACAGCTCGAGCCTGTCGGCGCTCATGGCAGTGGTGGGCGCCGGCCTGGCAATCACGGCGCAACTGGAAAGCCTGCTGACCCCGGATATGCGCGTACTGGGCGAAGCTGAAGACCTGCCGGAACTGCCCGAGGCCAGCATCATGCTGATCCGCAACCTGCATAACCCCTCGCCGATCACCGAGTGCCTGGCCGAGCACATCGTCGAAGGCTTCAAACTTTAAAGGCGAGCAGCACCGCGCACAGCACCAGGAAACCGCAGAACAGCCCGCGCAACAGCCGCTCCGGCAAGGCGTGGGCGACTTTCACCCCCCAACTGATGCTCAGCAGGCCACCGACGGCCAGCGGCAGGCCGATGCTCCAGTCCACCTCATGGTGAAACGCATAAGTGGCGAGGGTCACGCCGGTACTGGGCAAGGCCAGTGCCAGGGATAACCCTTGGGCGACCACCTGGCTGGTGCCAAAGATGCTGGTCAGGATCGGCGTCGCGACCACGGCCCCGCCAACCCCGAACAGACCGCCCATGGTGCCGGATGCTGCCCCCAGTACGGCGAGCCATGGCCAGCCATAACGCATCTGCGCCGAAGCCGGTGCATTGGCGGCAAACATGCGGGCCAGGTTGTAGAGGGTCAGCGCGATCAGGAACGCGACGAAGCCGATCCGCATGCTGTTCGCGTCGATCCCCACGGCCCAGATCGAACCAAGCCAGGCAAAGCAGAAACCCATGGAAGCCAACGGCAGGACATGGCGCAATTCAATGCGATTGCGCTGGTGATAGCGCCACAACGCGAGCATCACGTTGGGCACCACCATGACCAGCGCCGTACCTTGGGCCAGTTGCTGGTCGAGGCCGAACCAGACGCCCAGCACCGGAATGGCAATCAGGCCGCCACCGATCCCGAACAATCCCCCCAAGGTGCCCAACACGGCACCAAACACCAAAAACAGCACAAATTCGAACAAGACGATTCCCCTTTCCTTAGGGGCCATATCCTACGCAGTCGGCGTCGGCGGGGAAACGTAACATCGGTTCAGAACGTCAGAATTATCTGGCGCATTAAAGATTCGCCCGCTAGATTCGTAACGATCATTGATTGAAGGTTTTGCCATGAACACCCTGCGCGACACCCCCGAAGCCTGCGAAGCCCTGCTGCTCGACAACCAGGTCTGTTTCGCCCTGCACTCCACCTCGCTGCTGATGACCAAAGTCTACAAGCCGCTGCTACAGGCCCTGGGCCTGACGTATCCGCAATACCTGGCGATGATGGTGTTGTGGGAAAAGGACGGATTGACCGTCGGTGAAATCAGCACGCGTCTGCTGACAGACCCCGGCTCGCTGACGCCACTGCTCAAGCGCCTGGAGGCCGAAGGCCTGCTGAGCCGCACCCGCAGCCGTGAAGACGAACGCGTAGTGATTATCGAACTCACCGAACAGGGTCGCGCCCTGCGCGAAAAAGCCCTCGACATCCCCCAGTGCATCCTCGCCGCCAGCGGCCTGACCCTGGAGCAGTTGAAGAAGCTGCAACTTGACCTGCAGGCACTGCGCGGGCATTTGCAAGACAGCCTCTGACTTACCTCCAACTGACCCACTGCTATCGCGAGCATGCTTGCTCCCACACTTGATGCTCAGACGCAAATCCAATGTGGGAGCGAGCTTGCTCGCGATGACGGCAGTCCTGCCGCTCCCTGATCTGTAACTCGCCCATCTAAATTTTTTTTTGCTGCGCTAAAACGCTCTAGCTCAAGGGTTACACACCCTTTCAGCTTCGAAAATCCAATCCGTCTCGAAAATTTATATTGCGCGCAAAATATTAGCGCTATACATTCTCTTCACACCTACTTAGCGCGCAAACATTTAGCGCAACAACACCAATCCAGAAACGAGGCTCTCATCATGCAAACTCTCTACACCGCAATCGCAACCTCCACCGGCGGCCGTGATGGTCGTGCGATCTCCAGCGACAACATCCTCGACGTCAAACTCGCCACGCCCAAGGAACTCGGTGGTGCAGGCGGTGCGGCGACCAACCCTGAGCAACTGTTCGCCGCCGGCTACTCGGCCTGCTTCATCGGCGCACTGAAATTCGTGGCCAGCCAGAGCAAACGCAAGATCCCGGACGACGCCTCGATTACCGCCCATGTCGGCATCGGCCAGATCCCCGGCGGTTTCGGCCTCGACATCGACCTGCACATCAACCTGCCAGGGCTGGACCAGGCCGACGCGCAAAGCCTGGTGGATGCGGCTCACCAGGTCTGCCCGTACTCCAACGCCACCCGCGGCAACGTTGATGTGCGCCTGCACGTCACCGTCTAACCACCGACCCTGGACGCGAACCTAAGGAGATCCACATGAACACGCTCAGCAAAGCCTTGACCGCCACCCTTCTCGCCCTCGGCGTCAGCAGTGCCTTCGCCGACAGCATCGTCGAGCACAACACCCAGGCGTTTCTCGACGCGCTGAATGCCGGCACCGGCAAGCCCCTGGAGCAACTGTCGCCCAAGGACGCCCGCGCCGTATTGGTGGGTGCCCAGGCGGGGGTGAAACTGACCTTGCCCAAGGCCGACGTCAGCGAGAAAACCATCCAGGTCGATGGCCAACCGATCAGCCTGACCATCGTTCGCCCGGCCGGGGTCAAGGGTGAGTTGCCCGTGTTCATGTTCTTCCACGGGGGTGGCTGGGTATTGGGTGACTTCCCGACCCACGAACGCCTGGTTCGGGATCTGGTGGCGGGCTCGGGCGCTGTCGCGGTGTTCGTCAACTACACGCCCTCACCCGAGGCGCATTACCCGGTGGCGATCAACCAGGCCTACGCCGCCACGAAATGGGTGGCCGAACACGGCAAGCAGATCAACGTCGACGGCAAGCGCCTGGCCGTGGTGGGCAACAGCGTCGGCGGCAACATGGCGGCGGTCGTGGCCTTGATGGCGAAGGACAAAGGCACGCCGGCGATCCGCTTCCAGGCATTGCTGTGGCCGGTGACCGATGCCAGCTTCGAGACGGCGTCCTACAACCAGTTCGCCGAAGGGCACTTCCTCAGTAAAAACATGATGAAGTGGTTCTGGGACAACTACACCACCGACGCCGGGCAACGCAGCCAGATCTATGCCTCGCCGTTACGCGCCAGCACCGCACAACTCAAGGGCCTGCCGCCCGCGCTGGTACAAACCGCCGAGGCCGACGTCCTGCGCGATGAGGGTGAAGCCTATGCCCGCAAGCTGGACGCGGCCGGTGTACCCGTCACGGCCGTGCGCTACAACGGCATGATCCACGACTATGGCTTGCTCAACGTGGTCAGCCAGGTGCCGGCGGTACGTTCGGCGATGCTGCAGGTGTCGCAAGAGCTCGAGCAACACCTGAAGTGACTTGTGATGAAACACTGTGGGAGCAAGGATCAATCCCCTCACCACAGACCCCATCCTGTCCCTTGGCCTGAACATGATCCGCAGGCATAAAAAAGCCCGACTCAATGGTCGGGCTTTTTCATACACAAGGCTTCGCTTATTTAGCGCGGCCTTTGTAGGAACCGCCTTCGCGGGTATCGATCTCGATCATGTCGCCGATTTCGATGAAGTCAGCTACCGACAGCTCGGTACCGTTCTTTAGTTTGGCAGGCTTCATCACCTTGCCGGAAGTATCACCGCGAGCGGAGCCTTCGGTGTAGTCAACCTGACGCACGATGGTGGTCGGCAGTTCTACGGAAACCAGGCGCTCTTCGAAGAACACGGCTTCGCAGACGTCGGTCATGCCTTCTTCGATGAACGGCAGAACGCTTTCGATGTCTTCGGCGTTCAGCTCGTACATGGTGTAGTCAGTGGTGTCCATGAACGTGTAGGTGTCGCCGCTGATGAAGGACAGGGTCGCTTCTTTGCGGTCGAGGATCACGTCGTCCAGTTTGTCGTCGGCGCTGTAGACGATCTCGGTCTTGTAACCGGTCAGCAGGTTCTTCAGCTTGGTCTTCATGATCGCGCTGTTACGACCCGACTTGGTGAACTCAGCTTTCTGAACCAGCCAAGGATCGTTTTCGAGACGGATCACGGTCCCGGGTTTCAGTTCTTTACCAGTTTTCATTGCGAATATCCGAATTTGGATGGGATTTACAAAAATCTAGGCCGCGTATCATATCCAATTTACATAAAACTTCACCAGCGCTGCGGCAAGATCGGCTCGCGAGGCCTGTTCCAGACACCACGCCTGGGCATGTTCGGCCAGTTCCTGCTGCTGTTCACGGGCGTCTTTCCAATGTTCAGTCATCTCCTGGCCGGCATTCCAGGCCCGCCAAAGACCGCTGATCGCTTTTTGCGCCGCCTGGGAAAGCCCCTGGGTGTAGAGCCTGAGAAACGCCTCGAGTTTTTCCAGGTGGACGTCTTCTTCCTGCTGGTAGATGTGCCAGAGCAACGGCCGGCCGGCCCATTGGGCGCGCACGAAGGAATCTTCGCCACGCACGGCGTTGAAATCGCAACACCATAACAATTGATCGTACTGGTCCTGGCGGATGAACGGCAATACCTGCACCGTCAGTGCGCCGCGTCGATGTACCGCACCGACCGCCAGGCCGTCGACGCCAAGCCAACGCTCGACATCACCCAGTACCCGCCCTTCGGGAACCAGCACATGAAACGCCTGGGCATCAGCGGCCATTGCGTCAAACCAGCTCGCCAGCCCGGCGTTCTCATAGGCAAACAGCGAGATAAGGCAGGTATTCGGCGCCCGCTCGACGCCCAGACCTTGCAGGAACATTCGTTGCGCCGCGGCATCCTGCTGGAATTGCCGGCGGCGTTCCAGAAGCCCCGCCTCACGCAGCAGGCCACCTGTTCCTTCCTGGAAGCCCGGGAAAAAGAAATATTTCTGCACGTGTTTGTACTTGACCGACGGTAGGCCGTGGCAACCGATCACCCAGTCCTCGGCGCTCAAATAATCAAGGTTCATCCACAGGGGCGTCGTCTGGCGCGCCGCCATCGCATCCATGTAGGCGCTCGGCAGTTGGCAGGCAAACGCAGCGATCACCACGTCGGCGGCGTCGGTGGGCGCCCACTCCCCAGGCCAGTGACACACTTGCACACCCTGCTGCCATTGCTCGGACAGGGTGACGTCGATTTCCGGACACAACCGTTCGAAGGCACGCAGGTCATCGACCCATAGCCGCACCGCGCATCGATGCTCGGCCACCAACTGCCGAGCCAGGCGCCACGTGACACCAATGTCGCCAAAGTTATCGACGACGGTGCAAAAAATATCCCAACGCACGGTCATTCCCGACTCCCTGTGGCAAAGGCCTGATTGTCCCGAATAAACCGATCACGCAGAAGAGCCGACGGCGATTAATCTTCATGCGACAATCATCGCCTGCCCATGACTCTGCCAGGAAGCAGCCATGCCCGATCACTCGACACCCTCGCGCCTCACGGCTTTGCAATTGACCTTCAGCATCGCCCTGGGCCTCTGGCTGGGGTTCCTCGCCATCGTGTTGACGAGCTGGCTGCTGTCCAGATTTCTGTTCGATGAACAACTGGCACCCGTGGCCGCCGCCGTCCATCAACTGGCGCAACCACCGGCGGTGCAACCACCCCCAGAGCCGCCCACACCGATGTTCGAGCAGTACCAACAGAACCTGCAACGGAACGAGCAGCGCCACGCGCTCGATCAGGCCCGCAACAATCCGCGCAACCTGTCCAACCCCAAGTGCCAGTTCTGGCTGCAACAGGACCAGACTGCGCCCAGTGAAAAAAGCCGCGCCAACGTTCTGCAATTCTGCGAATGACCATGAACAAACAGACCGTCCACCAGTTGATTCTCGACAAGCTCAAGATTGATCTCGACATCGCCGAACGCGCCGCGCAGACCGCCTACGAAACCGCGACCCACGAAGAAAACATCGCCGAGAACAAGTACGACACCCTGGGTCTCGAGGCGTCCTACCTCGCCGCGGGACAAGCCAGGCGCGTGGAAGAAATCCGCCAGGCCCTCACCCTCTGCCAGAACCTGACGCTAAGGCCTTACGACGAGCAGCGCGGTATTCAGGTCGGCACCTTGATCGGCCTGGAAGATGAGGACGGCCGTCAGCAATGGCTCTTCCTGGGGCCGGATGCGGCGGGCTTGAAGGTCTCGCTGGTGGGCCAGCCGATCACTGTCATCACCCCTCGCTCACCGCTGGGCCGCGGCCTTCTGGGCAAGTTCGAAGGGGATGAAGTAGAGATCGTGGTAGCGGGCGCCCGGCAACAGTTCGCTGTCACCGAGGCGATCTAGAAGGGTCTTAGTGCACCGGTAGTTCGACGCCGTCGAACAACTCTTCGAGTTCTTGCTTGTTGTGGCACTGGATGGCCTTGGCCATGACTTCCCGGGTCAGGTGCGGTGCAAATTTCTCGATGAAATCGCACATGAAACCCCGCAGGAAAGTGCCACGACGGAAGCCGATCTTGGTCACGCTGGATTCGAACAACTCGCTGGCATCCAGCACCACCAGGTCGCTGTCGAGCTTGGTATCGACGGCCATCTTCGCGACGATGCCCACGCCCAGGCCCAGGCGAACGTAGGTCTTGATCACGTCGGCATCGGCGGCGGTGAACACTACTTTCGGCGTCAGGCCACGATGGCTGAAGGCTTCGTCAAGCTTGGAACGACCAGTGAAACCGAATACGTAGGTCACGATCGGGTATTCGGCCAGGGCTTCGAGGGTCAGCTTCGGCAGCTTCGTCAACGGATGGCCCTGGGGCACGACCACACAGCGGTTCCAGCGATAGCACGGCATCATCACCAAATCCCCGAACAGTTCCAGGGCCTCGGTGGCAATGGCGAAATCCACCGTGCCGTCGGCCGCCATCTCGGCGATCTGCATTGGCGAGCCTTGGTGCATGTGCAGCGCCACGTCGGGGTATTGCTTGATGAAGTTGCTGATCACCGGCGGCAGCGCATAGCGGGCCTGGGTGTGGGTAGTGGCGATCGACAGGGTGCCTTTTTTCTCGTTGGAGAACTCCTGGGCGATCTGCTTGATGCTTTCGACCTTGCGCAGGATCTCGCCAGCGGTGGTGATGATGCGCTCGCCGGCCGGAGTCACGCGGGTCAGGTGTTTACCGCTGCGGGCGAAAACTTCGACGCCCAATTCATCTTCCAACAGGCGGATCTGCTTGCTGATGCCAGGTTGCGACGTGTAGAGGCTTTGGGCAGTAGCGGAAACGTTGAGGTCGTGGTGCGCCACTTCCCAGATGTAGCGCAGTTGTTGAAGCTTCATATGTGTCCCTCAAAGCAGTTGGACGCCACGGGCATCAGCGACGGTATATAACTATATGAAAGGTTACGACAATAAATCTAGAACTTTTTATAAAAAGCCATCATTTAGCCTCAAGCCTCTCCCTGGCGTCGGCGCTGTACCAGCGGTACCAGGTAGACCGGTACCCGGGATAACTGCAACACCCGTGCAGCGGTTCTGCCCAAGGGGGTCTCACCGCTTGCCCCTTGGCAATGACTGCCTACGATCAGCAAGTCGACAGAGAGTTTCGCAGCCTGCTCCAGGATGACCTGGGAAGGATCGCCCTGGTACACCCTGACCGACTTGATCAGTTGCAAATCCTGCTGCCCGTCTCCCAACTCCTCGCGGAAACTGTCGAGCACTCGCTGTTCGATATTGGCCATCACCGTATTCAGACCTTGGCGATGAAATTCGTTCAGCGCCTGCTCATCGAGATAGCTCTGCAACACCGACTCGGCGAACAGCCCCATCGGTTCTACCGCATGCACTACATACAACTCGGCTTCAAACGTCCGTGCTAACGCCAAGGCATGCTGCATCACATAAGGGGCGTACAGGCCCAGGTCTGTGGCGTACAGCATCGAACGAATCATGTGACCTCCTCGCGTGCCAAAATGGCGGAGATTGATTCAGCTTAGCAGCGCCTCGGGGACTGCGACGTGCGGCTTGACGTCCCGGACCAAGGGCAGTCAGGGCTTCATTTCGTTACTGATACCGTGGGGCACGTGACCGGTGGCGACCACCTCTCGGGCCAGTTCGCAATGGCCGGTCTGGTCATCGAAAAAAACATCGGCGGCGAACGCTTCGAGGAAGGCCGATTTGGTCAGGCCGCCCAGGAACAACGACTCATCCAGGCGAATATCCCACTCACGCAAGGTCCGGATGACCCGCTCGTGGGCCGGTGCCGAACGGGCCGTCACCAGCGCCGTACGAATGGGACAGGCGTCCTCGGGAAACTCGCGCTGCAGTGCATTGAGCGCCGCCAGGAACCCCTTGAACGGCCCGCCTCGCAGTGGCTCGCGGGCGGCCTGTCGCTCGCTGGCCTGGAAGGCTTCCAACCCATCGGCCTGATAGACGCGCTCCGATTCGTCGGAAAACAGCACGGCATCGCCGTCGAAGGCAATGCGCAGCTCCTCGCTGGCCGCGCGACTGGCACCACCAGACAGGATGGTCGCGGCGGCAAACCCGGCGTCCAGGGCGCTGCGCACGTCTTCAGCGTGGGTCGACAAAAAGAGATCGCAACCGAACGCCTTGAGGTACGGGTAAGGACTGCGGCCGCCAACGAAAGCCGCGCGCGAGATTGCCAGCCCATAATGATGAATCGAGTTGAACACTCGAAGGCCTGTGTCGGCGCTGTTGCGCGAAACCAGGATCACCTCGACTCGGGCGCGCCCCAGGTGCTCGTTGAGGTTCAGCAGCTTTTGCACCAGGGCGAAGGCATCACCGGGTGCCAGGACTTCGTCTTCATGCTCGATCTGGTACTGCCGATAGGCTTCGACGCCACTGGACAAATACACCTTGTGGCTTTCCCGCAGGTCGAACAACGCCCGCGACGAAATCGCCAGCACCAGTTTGTCGTCGATGTTGTTTGCCATACCGCTCCCCTTTCGCCCGCTCAGCGGTTATATCGGTCCACGAACGCCAACGCCTGATACAAAGCTTCGATTTTCGGCAGCTCACACCCTGCCGCTTTCGCAGCCGCCAATGGCCGGCCGTAGATCGCGTCCAGTTCCAGCGCACGCTTGTGGGAATAATCGTGGTACATGCTCGGCCAGTAGTCGGGCATCTTCTCGGTCATCGTGAACAGATACTCGGCATAACCCGGCGCGATGTGATGCCCGCAGGCTTGCGCACCGCGAACCACCTCCCCCATCAGTGCCTGGATCAATTCGCGGCTATGGTCGTTGGCCATCAACGGCGTGGTACTGGCGCCCAACAGAACCGAAAGACCGTTGTACGGCACATTCCACACCAGCTTCTGCCAGCGCGCCTGTTGCAGGCCCGGCATGGCCTGGGCATCGATACCGGCGTTGCGGAACAACGTCGCCGCCTCTTCGACGATCACCATGCGTTGTGCCTGGTCGGCGCAAGGCCCACTGTGATAACCGACGTTGACCGCGCCGAGGGCCTGGTGGGTGACGACACCAGGGCCGACGCGATGCACGCAGATCAGGCACAGGCCACCCAGCAGGTGCAACGAATCGGGCAGCAAGGGTCGAAGATCGTCTTCGACATCCAGGCCGTTCTGCAGCAACAGGACTTTTGCCCCGTCAGCGGCAGCCCGGGTAATGGCCGGGGCCAGATCGGCATTGCTGGTGGTCTTGGCGCCGACCAGCAGCCAGTCGCAGGGCGGCATGTCGGCTGCCGAGCGATACGCCTGGACGGGGTTGAGGGCCAGCGTACCGTGAACCGCGCTGTCGATCCGCAAGCCGGCTTCGGCCACGGCAGCAAATTCGCTGCGCAGTAAAAAGTGCACGTCAAAACCGGCACGCGCCAGCATCACGCCGTAGAACCCACCGATCGCCCCGGTGCCGATCATCCCGATCCGCGGTTTCACGCCTGCCTGCATCTTTGCAACTCTCCTGGTAAAAGTCCCTGCACACTATCAGCGCGAGCGGCATGGCATGCAATCATCATTACATCTGCTCACGAATCTGCTTCAGAGCCATCCCCAAGGCCTGCTCCCCAGCCTTTAGGGCATTAAACCCGACCCAGCCCATTGTCGAGCCACCTCGTAACGCGATAAGGTTCGGCTCCCCGACGCGCTTAAAATCCGCTGTGCACCGCCGCGCGGGGATCGCTGGCGGCCGGCACCCGTGACCTGACGAGTAACACGATGGCTGATTTACCGATCAACGACCTTAACGTCGCCTCCAACGAGACCCTCATCACGCCTGACCAGCTCAAGCGCGATATTCCCCTGAGCGACGCTGCCCTGCGCACCGTGACCAAGGGCCGGGAAGTCATCCGCAACATCCTGGACGGCACCGATCATCGCCTGTTCGTGGTCATCGGGCCCTGCTCGATCCATGACATCAAGGCCGCCCACGAATACGCCGAGCGCCTGAAAGTGCTGGCTGCGGAAGTCTCCGACACCTTGTACCTGGTCATGCGGGTGTATTTCGAGAAGCCTCGGACCACCGTCGGCTGGAAAGGCCTGATCAACGACCCGTACCTGGATGACTCCTTCAAGATCCAGGACGGCCTGCACATCGGTCGTCAATTGCTGCTGGACCTGGCGGAAATGGGCCTGCCCACGGCCACCGAAGCGCTGGACCCGATCTCGCCGCAATACCTGCAGGACCTGATCAGCTGGTCGGCCATCGGCGCGCGCACCACCGAATCCCAGACCCACCGCGAAATGGCCTCTGGCCTGTCGTCGGCAGTGGGCTTCAAGAACGGCACCGACGGTGGCCTCACCGTGGCGATCAACGCCTTGCAGTCGGTCTCCAGCCCACACCGTTTCCTGGGCATCAACCAGGAAGGTGGCGTGTCGATCGTCACCACCAAGGGCAACGCCTACGGTCACGTGGTATTGCGCGGTGGCAATGGCAAGCCGAACTACGATTCGGTCAGCGTCGCGCTGTGTGAACAGGCGCTGAACAAAGCCAAGATCAAGCCGAACATCATGGTCGACTGCAGCCACGCCAACTCCAACAAGGACCCGGCACTGCAACCGCTGGTGATGGAGAACGTGGCCAACCAGATCCTGGAAGGCAACCAGTCGATTATCGGCCTGATGGTCGAAAGCCACTTGAATTGGGGCTGCCAGGCCATCCCGAAAGACCTCGCCGACTTGCAGTACGGCGTCTCCATCACCGATGCCTGCATCGACTGGAGCGCCACCGAGAACACCCTGCGCAGCATGCATGCCAAGCTCAAGGATGTTCTGCCGAAGCGGCAGCGCGGCTAAAAAAGATCGCAGCCTCGTTGCACTCGACAGCTCCTACACAGCTCCAATACGCTCCTACGCAGCTTCTACACATATTTGGAGCGGGGATGTAGGAGCTGGCGAAGCCTGCGATCTTTTGCTTTCCTCAAGACATAAAAAACGCCGGGCTCTTCAGCCCGGCGTTTTTTATTGGGAATCCGTTTTCTCAGAGTTTCGCCGCGTGCCGCTGGTGACGCTCCATGTAGCGCTCCACGTAGGAACAGGATGGGATCACCGTATAGCCCATTTCTTCAGCGTACTGCAGCGCACTTTCGGTCAACGCCGCCGCGATGCCCCGGCCGCGCAAGGCATTGGGCACGAAGGTGCGATAGATATCCAGGGTCTGCTTGCCCAGGTCCATATAGGTCAGATAGGCACGATGACCGTCCACATTGGTCTCGAACTGATGACCAGCCTGGTCATGGTGGATGGTAACCGCCTCGCTCATCACTACTCCTCGCGGGTCTGAATGCCGACCCCTACCTTACCGATGTTTTTCCGGCGAAGGAACATCTACGCCACCCCGTGCCTTCCTGGTCACCGAGCGCCAAAACCGATCCGCTCAAACCCGAGCACGTCGTGAATAGTAGGCACCAATGACGCAAATGCTCAAGGCACGCCTGTCATCGAAGGGGTAAACCTCGTCGGGTTTATCGATTGAGCGCCATCGTCGCGCTGTAGTCGGTCACGGTGCAATAGCTGAACATCGCCAGTTGTTGAGTCTTGAGACGAGCGCGCGTAGTTAAAGTCACCGCCAATACCAATAAAGATGCCTGGAGCATTGCACAAAAAATGTACAAAAGTGTAGGTGAATCAATAAACAACGGTGTTAGCGAGGGCTGCTGGAGTTCTCCGTCGCTACGGAACTTTTTTTCGTTGACGCGCTCCAGCAAAGGGCTTCGGGCTGTATATTTTTTAAACACCCCTTAGAAAAGTTGCTCGAAAAAGAATCACCGCCTACAATTTTTTTGCTTCTTGCGCTACGTCAGTTTACTTACTACAAGTAATGGGTAGTATGTACGCCGGCTAACTCCTCAGTCTGGGGAGACAGTCACTAATAGAATGTCCTTGAAGGGGAACACGATGAACAACGTTCTGAAATTCTCTGCTCTGGCCCTGGCCGCAGTTCTGGCTACCGGTTGCAGCAGCGCATCGAAAGAAACCGAAGCACGTCTGACTGCTACCGAAGACGCAGCAGCTCGCTCCCAGGCTCGTGCAGACGAAGCTTACCGTAAAGCTGATGAAGCTCTGGCTGCTGCTCAAAAAGCACAACAGACTGCTGACGAAGCTAACGAGCGTGCTCTGCGCATGCTGGACAAAGCTAGCCGCAAGTAATAGTCCTTCGGGATTGTTATCGAGCCGACCCATTTTTGGGTCGGCTTTTTTTTTGGGTTCGAGAGCTATTGCCCGGTGTTTTCCCAAGCAATAAAAAACCCGCCGACATCGCGAAACGTCGGCGGGTTGTTGTCGAGTCTTTTACTGCTGCAAGTCGATCGGCGCGCTCGTGACCATCGGTGCCGAGGTATTCGGAACAGCGATTTCCACCGGCATGCCATCTTCGGCCGCCACCACGTCCCGCACCACGTCCCAGTTCATGCGCAAGTTGCTGGTGATGTCTTCACGCTTGAGCATCGCGTTGATCACTGAGGTGTGCTTGTCCACCACCGACGGGTTGCCCTTGTCGTCCAGCGGTGTGTGAGCTTCCAGGTACACCTTGCCACCGCTCAAGCCCAGCTTGTAGGGGTCGTTGATGATCCGCACCGATGTCCCCACCGGCACCATGCCGGCCATTTCCAGCACGTTGTTGTTGAACATCCGGAAGCAACCGTGGCTGGTCCGCATGCCGATGCCGAACTTCTTGTTCGAACCATGGATCAGGTAGCCCGGGGTGCCCAGGGTGAACTTGAACGGACCCAGCGGGTTATCCGGGCCGGCGGGCACGACATTCGGCAGCGGGTCGCCGTCAGCGGCGTGTTCGGCCTTGATCGATGCCGGCGGGGTCCAGGTCGGGTTCGGCGTCTTGGCGATGATGCTGGTGTGGGCGATCGGCGATCCCCAGCCCTCACGCCCAATCCCCAGCGGGAAGGTGTAGACCACGTTCCGCCCCTTGGGGAAATAGTAGAGACGGTACTCGGCAAGGTTGATCACGATGCCCTCGCGCGGACCCGGCGGCAGGATGAAGCGAGTCGGCAGCACGATCTCGGTGCCTGCGCCCGGCAACCAGGGATCGACCCCGGGGTTGGCGGCGACCATCTCGCTGTAGCCCAGGTCATAGGTGGTACCCAGGTCGGCGAAGGTGTCTTCGTATTTGGCCTTGATAACCTGCACCTGGCCAACGATGTCTTCACCCGGCGGTGGCAGAGGCAGCTCCAGGGCGGCAACGGGGCCCGCCATACACAGGGCGGCAAGAGACAGGCAGCGGGCGACGGCAGGCAAGCGCGGCAACATCCGGGAAATCCTTCGCAGATCGAACAAGGGGTTATGAAAACGGCGATTGTACACTGCCACCTGTTATTTCGGGGAGAGCGGTACAGAGGCGTCCGATGCGCAGCATGCCTGGAAGCTGAAATGAAACCCAGTGGGAGCGAGCTTGCTCGCGATAGCGGTGGGCCTGCTTGCATTAATGTTGAATGTGCCGCCGCCATCGCGAGCAGGCTCGCTCCCACAAGGGACATGTCGGAAATCTGAGGGATTACAACTCGAACCGCAGCTCCGGCCAGATTGGCGAGGTGCCGCGTTTCTGGGACTCCAGGATCGCCCGGCACAACGAGCACAGCCGATGATCCTGGAAAATCTTGCGATCGACGCTCGACCAGCGTGGCTGGGCCGGCAGCAGGCTGCCGCAGAGAGTTCGGTCGGCCGAGCCACCCAGCTCCAACTGCCGGGTCACCAGGTGCACCCGTACTTCCTGGCAGGCGAACAGATCCAGCTGCTCGTCAGGCTCGATCAGTTGGTAGGCAAACAGGGACCAGGCGGGACGCGGCATCGGGGGCTCCAAATCGGGGGCGCCACATTAGCCGAAAGCCCGCCGGTAGAAAAGCGTCAAAGCAGCGGTTTCAGTGTCGGCCAGACATTTTCCAGCAACTTGCCCTGGGCCGCGACGGACGGGTGCAATCCGTCGCCTTGCATCATGGTCGGGATGCCACCGACGTCCTTGAGAAAAAACGGCACCAGCGGGACTTTTTTCTCCTCCGCCAGGGTGCTGTAGACCCGGGCAAAGGCATCGGTGTAGCGCCGTCCGTAATTGGGTGGCAGTTGCATGCCCAGCAAAAGTACCTGGGCACCGCTGGCACGAGCGCTGTCGATCATCGCTGCAAGGTTTTGTTGCAATTGTGTTGGCGGCTGTCCGCGCAGGCCATCGTTGCCGCCCAGTTCCAGGATCACCAGGTCCGGCTTATGGGCTGCAAGCAGCGCCGGCAGCCGCGCCTGGCCTCCGGCACTGGTGTCGCCACTGATGGAAGCATTGACCACTTTATCGTCAAAACCCTCGGCCTTGAGCCGTTGTTCGAGCAACGACACCCACCCTTGCCGGGTATCCAGGCCGAAAGCCGCGCTGATACTATCGCCAACGATCAGGACTGTACCCGCCGCTGCGTTCTGGGCCATGCACATCAAGGCCAGGCCGGCACTCAAAAACCACACACGCATCGGATTCTCCATGGGCTCAAGCATTCTCACCGCGACGGACCTTAGCAAAGTGGTCTCCAGCGCGGAAGGTGAACTGACCATCCTGCACGAACTCAGCCTGGAACTGAACAAAGGCGATAGCCTGGCCATCGTCGGGGCGTCCGGTTCCGGCAAATCCACTCTCCTGGGCCTGCTGGCCGGCCTCGACCTGCCCAGCAGCGGCGAGGTGACACTCGCCGGCCAAGCGCTCAGCGCTCTGGATGAAGACCAGCGTGCGCGGATCCGCGCCGAGCATGTCGGCTTCGTCTTCCAGTCGTTCCAGTTGCTCGACAGCCTCAATGCACTGGAAAACGTCATGCTGCCGCTGGAACTTGACGGGCGCAAGGATGCCCGCGAACGGGCCACGCAACTGTTGCAGCGCGTCGGCCTGGGCCAGCGCCTGACCCACTCGCCACGCCAGCTCTCCGGCGGCGAACAGCAACGCGTGGCGATTGCCCGCGCCTTTGCCGCCGAGCCCGACGTGCTGTTTGCCGACGAACCCACCGGCAACCTCGACAGCCATACCGGCGAGCGCATCAGCGACCTGCTGTTCGAATTGAACAAGGAACGCGGCACGACCCTGGTGCTGGTGACCCATGATGAACGCCTGGCCCATCGTTGCCGGCGCCTGATCCGACTTGAAGCCGGCGAGATGGTCGCCCCTCTGGAGCCTTGATGGCACGCTTGCCGCTGTTGCGCCTGTTCAGTCTCGCTGTCCGTCAATTGCTTCGCGATGCCCGCGCCGGTGAGTTGCGGGTGTTGTTCTTCGCCCTGCTGGTGGCGGTGGCGGCCAGTACCGCCATCGGTTACTTCGGTGCCCGCCTCAACGGCGCGATGATGATGCGCGCCACCGAGTTCCTCGGTGCCGACCTACTGCTCGAAGGCAGCTCCCCCGCCCGCCCGGAGCAGATTCGCAGCGGCATCGAACTGGGGTTGGAACACGCCCGGGTGGTGGAGTTTTCCAGTGTTGTGGCCACCGACAATGGCATCCAGCTGTCCAGCGTCAAGGCGGCCGATGACAGCTACCCATTGCGCGGCGAGCTGAAAAGCACCCCCACCCCGTTCGCCCCGGAAGAAATCGGCGGACGCCCGAACCCTGGCGAGGCCTGGGTCGAAGCACGACTGCTGACGGCACTGGAGCTGAAGATCGGCGACAGCATCGACGTCGGCAACCAGACCTTGCGCCTGAGCCGCGTGCTGACTTATGAGCCCGATCGCGCCGGCAACTTCTACAGCCTCACCCCGCGGGTACTGATCAACCTCAAGGACCTGGAGGCCACCGGCGTGGTCCAGCCGGGCAGCCGTGTCAGCTATCGCGACCTGTGGCGCGGCCCGACATCGGCGCTGCAAACCTACCGCGACCTGGTCAAGCCAGGCCTTGAAGCCAACCAGCGCCTGCAGGATGCCCGCGACGGCAACCGGCAGATCGGTGGCGCCCTGGGCAAGGCCGAACGCTACCTGAACATGGCCAGCCTGGTGGCGGTGTTGCTGTCCGGTGTCGCCGTCGCGCTCTCGGCCAACCGCTTTGCCACCCGACGGTTCGACGCCAGCGCGCTGCTGCGCTGCCTGGGCCTGTCACGCCGGGAAACCATGGTGCTGTTCAGCCTGCAATTGACGGTGTTGGGCCTGCTCGCCAGCATCAGCGGCGCCCTGCTCGGCTGGATCGCCCAACTGGGCCTGTTCGCCCTGCTGCATGACCTGCTGCCCACCACCGTTCCGCCGGGTGGCCTGCTGCCGGCGATCGCCGGGATCGGCACCGGGCTGGTGGCCCTGGCGGGGTTCGCCCTGCCGCCATTGGCTGCGCTGGGCCGGGTACCGCCGTTGCGCGTGCTGCGCCGGGACATGCTGCCGATCCCCTCCAGCTCCTGGGTGATCTACGGTGCCGCGCTGGGCGCCCTGGGCCTGATCATGTGGCGCCTGAGCCTGGACCTGGTCCTCACCTTCGCCCTGCTGGGTGGTGGCGTCGTCGCCGCGCTGGTGCTCGGCGGCTTGTTGTTGCTGCTGCTCCAGAGCCTGCGTCGCCTGTTGGCCCGCGCTTCCCTGCCCTGGCGGCTGGGCCTCGGCCAATTGCTGCGCCATCCCTTGGCCGCCGCCGGCCAGGCCCTGGCGTTTGGCCTGATCCTGTTGTCCATGGCGTTGATCGCGTTGTTGCGCGGCGAGCTGCTGGACACCTGGCAAAACCAGTTGCCAAAAAACGCCCCGAACTATTTCGCGCTGAACATCCTGCCCAACGACAAGCAGGCCTTCACCGACAAGCTGCTGGCATTGTCGGCGCAATCGGCCCCGCTCTACCCCGTGGTACCCGGGCGCCTCGTCAGCATCAATGGCGAACCGGCCACAGAGTTCGTCACCAAGGACTCTGCGGGTGACCGGGCGCTGCAACGTGACTTGAGCCTGACTTGGGCCGCGGACCTGCCGACGGGCAACATCGTCACCGCAGGGACCTGGTGGCCGCAGCAACCACCGGACGATATCCCGGGGGTTTCGGTGGAAGGCAAAGTGGCCGAGAACCTCAAGATCAAGCTGGGCGACCGCCTGGTGTTCAGCGTGGGCGGCGTCAACCGTGAAGCGAAGGTCACCAGCCTGCGGGAGATCAACTGGGACAATTTCCAGCCCAACTTCTTCATGATCTTCCAGCCAGGCACATTGAAGGATCTGCCAGCGACCTATCTCACCAGTTTCTACCTGGCGTCGGGCCACGACCAACAGATCGTCGACCTGTCCCGGGCCTTTCCGGCGGTGACGATCCTGCAAGTCGAGGCCCTGCTCGAACAACTGCGCAGCATCCTGGCCCAGGTGACCCTCGCTGTGGAGTATGTGTTGTTGTTTGTACTGGCAGCGGGGATGGCGGTGTTGTTTTCCGGCCTGCAGGCGACCCTCGACGAGCGCATTCGCCAAGGCGCTCTATTGCGCGCACTGGGCGCCGAACGGCCCTTGCTGGTCAAGGCCCGGCGCATCGAGTTCGGCCTGCTGGGCGCGGTCAGTGGCCTGCTCGCGGCCCTGGGTTCGGAGCTGGTGAGCCTGGTGCTTTACCGGTACGCCTTCGACCTGCCCTGGCATCCGCATCCATGGCTGTTGGCATTGCCGCTGCTGGGGGCCTTGTTGATCGGCGCGGCCGGTGTGTTTGGCACCCGTCGAGCGCTCAATGCCAGCCCGCTGACAGTATTGCGCGAGGGTTGATAGACTCCCGGCTTCGCTATTACAAGAAGTTGCCATGAGCCGTTATCGCCCACCCCGCACCGCCGGCACCGCGCTGATCACCCCCGAGGGTGAAGCGCGGATGCGCGCTGAATTCCATGAGCTGTGGCATGTGCGCCGTCCCCAGGTGACCCAGGCGGTCAGCGAGGCGGCGGCCCAGGGTGATCGTTCGGAAAACGCCGAATACACCTACGGCAAGAAAATGCTGCGGGAAATCGACAGTCGCGTGCGCTTCCTCACCAAGCGCCTTGAAGCGCTTAAAGTGGTCAGTGAAAAACCCAGCGATCCGAACAAGGTGTACTTCGGTGCCTGGGTGACGGTCGAAGATGAGGATGGCAAGGAATCACGCTATCGCATCGTCGGCCCGGACGAGCTGGACCTGAAGCAGAACCTGATCAGTATCGACTCACCGTTGGCACGGGCCCTGATCGGCAAGGCCCTGGACGCCGAGGTCAGCGTCCAGACGCCTACCGGCGAGAAACGGGTCTACATCGTGGACATCGCGTACCCGTAATCCTCGCCTCAGCGGCGCGTGATCAATCCCTGCCGGGCCACACGGGTCAACTGCCGGATCATTTCAGGAGCGTCCGCCGCACTGGGGGACTGGATGACGGCCAGATCGAAACTGTCATTGGCGAACCGGGCCAGTGACTCGCCGTCTTCGACAAACTGGATCAGGAAAGCTGCGGGCCCATGGTTACGACGTGGCCAGCCGTCGAGATAGCGCAAGAGCGTTGGCTGGTGAGTGCCGCCCAGGAGAATTTTCGGATTGCGTTGCACAAGGTTCGCCGTGATCGGCGCAAGACGTACTAGGGGGCTGGGTGCGTTCATCGTGTCGTGTCTCTGCCTCAAAAGTCTGCATGGCAGGTGAGAGGCAACACCGAACCAGCGCTTTAGCGGTATTTCGAAGCCTTGTCTTCGGCTTCTATCGGCGACTGGATTGAGTCACCTGGCGCCCCGCAAGTAGCTGTTTAAATCGGCGCATGAGCGGCATCCTAGAGAAGCTGACTGGCCAGTGTCAAGAATCACTCTCCATAAAAAGGCCCGTAGAAGACAGTAATGCTGTTTTCTGATTATCTGTTCCGAGAGGTGTGGGTTGGTGTGTATATCCGTTGCTGCGGTAACGGCGACTTAGGGTTCCGCCCTTACGGCGGGTCACTTTTGGAAAAGCGCCCAAAAGCACTTTGCCCCACCACTCGGCACCTCGCCTAGGCTCGGTGTGCCCGCACTCCGGCATCTTTGGGGCTGAGCCACCGCTATCGCGAGCAAGCTCGCTCCCACACAGAATCTCCAGTGGACACAAAATTATGTCCGACACAAAACCACTGTGGGAGCGAGCTTGCTCGCGATGAGGCCGGCACATCCAACATCACCGCAAACTGACACACCGCCTTCGCGAGCAAGCTTTGCTCCCACAGCCAAAACAACAAAACCAAAAAAACGGCGCTTTCCCATTTCTGGAAGAAGCGCCGCTTTTTCGAAGTGAACAGCATCACGTACAAGACGGGTTCCAATCGTGCAATCAACCCGCGATGGCGCGATCGACCGACAGCTTGCCCGCCCCTTCGATCAGCACGGCAATACTGCCCGCCAGCAACGCCAGGGCAAACTCATAACCGTTGTTGGCCATGAACAAGCCGTTACCGATGTGCACGGAGAAAATCGCCACCAGCGACAGAAAGGCCAGGCCCAGTGCCGCAGGACGCGCCAGCAAACCGATGATCAGCGCCAGGCCGGCGAAAAACTCGGTGCCGCCCGCCAGTGTCGCCATCACGTAGCCCGGGGTCAGGCCGATGCTTTCCATCCACTGCGCGGTACCTGCCAAGCCGTAGCCACCGAACAGGCCGAAGAGTTTCTGCGAGCCATGGGCGGCGAAAATGATGCCGACAGCGATGCGCAGGACAGTCAGGCCGTAGCCAGCGCGGGTAAACAAGACTTTATTGATCAACGAGCTCATGCGGGTTCATCCCTAGGTATGTGGTTGTTGGTCGCTATATTAATCAAAAAAACCTGTACCAAAAGCGCAAAAAATGCGAGATACAAATCGAATTTATCGATTATTTTCGCTGGGCGACCTTTTGATCTCCAGGCTCCAGCGACTCTCGCTCACGATCAAACGCCAAGTAGTACTTATTGACACTATTAACGTAGCTGACGGCGCCCATTCCTACCTGCTCCATGGCAATGCGCTCGACCTGGAAAAACCACTGGTTGGGGTTCAGTCCCCGCCGCCGGGCCTCGGCTCGCATACCTTGGACGCGCTCGGGGCCCATGTTGTAGGCGGCCAGGACGAAGGCCATGCGCTCGCGCTCGTTGAGCTTGGGGCTGGCAAAGAACTTGCGGCGGATGAGGGCCAGGTACTTGGCGCCAGCCTGCACATTGGCATCCAGGTTCTGGATGTTATCGACTCCGACGCGCTGAGCCGCCGATGGGGTGATCTGCATCAGGCCGGTGGGGCCTGTGCCGCTGCGGGCGTTGGGTTGCAGGGCTGATTCCTTGAACGCCAGGGCTGCCAGGTTGAGCCAGTCCATGCCTTGGGCATCGGCATGTTTTTGCAGCACCGGGCGCAGTTTTTCCAGGCGTTGGCGATCAGCCCGGGCCAGCGGATAGTGGACCTGGTACAAACGACGGTAAATGCGCAGGAATGCCGCGTCCTCGTTGGCGGGCACCTTGTAGGTCGCCAGGAATCGATCGATGCTCGCCCGCAGCATGGCAGCGTCACGGCGAACGAACCAATACTCGTCACTCGGCTCGCCGATCAGCACCTGACGGTCGAAGCGCAACTTGGGCAGGATCTTGCTCCAGCGCTCGGCGATGGGCTGCTCGACGATGGTCAAATGGAAAATCCCACCCTGGACCATTTCCAGGACATCCTCCACAGCCAGGGTGGGATCAACCCATTCGACCTTCACCGACGGCAGCTTGAGCAGCGCCAGTTTCTGGTTGATCTGGCTCACGGCGTCCCCCGCCGCGCTGCCGTTGGGCAGGGCCAGGGTCTTGCCGGAAAGTTGCTCCACACGGGTGTAGCGCTTCTCGCCCTTGATACCCACCAGCAGCAACGGCACGCCGGTACGGATCGGATCGCTGGCGCTGACCGCATGGCCGGCCTGCAGCTCGAGCAACTCACCCGGCGCTACCAGGTCGCCCTCCCCGCGCTGCAAGGCGCCAAGCAACTGGTCCTTGGCCATGGGGATGATCTTGAGGGTGATTTCCTGGCCATCCCGGGCGTGGCCGTTGAGGTATTGCTCGAAGGCTCGCAGCCGATGGTATTCGACACCAATGGGCTGGCCCTGGACTTCACCGGAGCTGTTGCGGCTCTGGTTGACCAAAACCTTCAACACCCGGCTACTGCGAATTTGCGCCAGGTCGCGCACCGTGCCCGGCGCCACTGCCTGCACCGGCCCAGGCAGCCGCGCTTCGGCCGGCATTGGCAACAACAGCGAACAACACAACAGTAGCAATACCTGGGGACGTGTCATCCACTCTCCGGAAGGAATACTGCGGACCGCCTCCCTTGAAAAAACGAGGCTGAGTCGACAGAAACAGAGCGCCTGGGGCGCTGAAAAAGTGCGGAAGACTGGCACAGTGATGGCTTTTATACCAACCCGATGTGTCTCGCGGCCTTAACAGACAGCCTCAACTCGTTGTAGTTCTTGGCTTTTCTTATAAATCTACAGCTCTGATATGCTTTCCAGCCTTTGGGCCGAGGTAGCACCATGCAACTCATCGATATCGGCGTCAACCTGACCAACCCCAGTTTCGCCGACAAACATCAGGCGGTGCTCGAGCGCGCCTATGAATCCGGAGTCTGCCAACTGGTCTTGACCGGCACCAGTATCGAGGGCAGCGAACAGGCTCTGGAACTGTGTCAACACCTCGACGACACTGGCGAGCGACTGTTTTCCACCGCCGGCATTCACCCTCACAGTGCCAGCGAGTGGACCGCCGACAGCGCCCGGCACCTCAAGGATCTGCTGATGCACAGCCGCGTGCGCGCGGTGGGCGAATGCGGGCTGGATTTCAACCGGGACTTCTCTCCCCGACCGCAACAGGAAAAGGTCCTGGAAGAACACCTCGCCTTGGCGGTCCAGTTGCAATTGCCGGTGTTCCTGCATGAACGCGATGCCGATCAGCGCTTGCTGGACATCCTCCGGGATTTTCGCGATCAGTTGCCAGCAGCCGTGGTGCATTGCTTTACCGGTGAAAAGAAGGCGTTGTTCAGTTATCTCGACCTGGACCTGCACATCGGCATCACTGGCTGGATCTGTGACGAACGCCGGGGCACGCACCTGCACCCGTTGGTGCGCGAAATTCCCCGCGGTCGGCTGATGCTCGAAAGCGACGCGCCGTACCTGCTGCCTCGCACGCTGCGGCCAAAACCCAAGAATGGCCGCAACGAACCGGCCTACCTGACGGAGGTCCTGCGCGAAGTGGCCTTGCACCGGGGCGAAACCCAGGAAGACCTGGCAGCCCACAGCACCGCCTGCGCCCGGGCGTTTTTTGGTTTACCCACAATATCCTGAACCCTGCAGATCCCTGTGGGCCCACATCAAAACCCTGGGGTCGATGTTGTCTGTTGACCCATATCAAAATCCCGTCACCTGAGTAGCGGCAGAATAATGGCACCTTGCCAATGCTGTTTCCGCTATCAGAGAAGACCTTCCATGGGTGCCTGGCTTAGCAATATCTCGCTGAAATACAAATTCTGGGCGGTCAATGCGGTCGCCTTTGTCACCACCTTGCTGCTGGTGCTCTACGCGGTGCACCTCGAACAGCAGGCGCGCAACCACGCGGCCCAGGCGAACGCCCAGGCCCAGGCGCACCTGCTTGATGCCTGGCCTGCCGGAACGCCTTTGCCCAAGGTCGACTATCTCCTGGCATTCCAGCGCGACCAGATTCCTGTTCTCAACGAACAACCGCTGCCTTCGCTGGCCCAGGCCAACGGCTGGGTCGAACTCGACACCGGGCTGCTGTTTGGCGACGACCCGCTGCTGGGCGCCCAAGTGGTCCGTCGAGGTGACGGCCGACAACTCGCCGTGTTGGCCCAAGGTGTGAGCCTGAGCCAAGTGTTCGGTGAACGCTTCAGCCATTACGCCGTGGCCGTGTTCGTGTTGATGCTGGCGATGCTGGGCGCCTCGCAGCTGTTGATCCGTTTTTTGCTCAGCCAGCTCAACACGCTCAAAGACGTGATGCTGCATGTGGAAAAAACCGGTGACCTGTCCGCGCGCGTGCCCCTGGCCTGCGAGGACGAAGTGGGCCAGATGGCGGCGGCGTTCAACGCCATGCAGGCCGGTTATCAACGGGTGGTCGACACCGTAGCCAGCACCGCCCGGCAGCTGGACAGTGGTGCGGCGCGCCTGGCGTCGAGCATGAACGATGTTCGCCACGGCATGCTCGGCCAGCAAAGCGAAACCGATCAGGCGGCCACGGCGATCAACGAAATGTCCGCCACGGTTTATCACATCGCCCAGCATGCCGGCGCCACCCGCGACCTGTCGAAAACCGCCGACACCCTGGCCGGCAACGGTCACGAAGTGGTCGCCCGGGTGCAACAGTCGATCACCGGGTTGTCTTCGGGTGTGCAACAGACGGCCGAAATGATCCAGCGCCTGGCCGAAGACAGCCAGAAGATCAATGGCGTGGTCAGTGTGATCCACAGCATCGCCGAACAGACCAATCTGCTGGCCCTGAACGCGGCCATTGAAGCCGCACGGGCCGGGGAAATGGGCCGAGGCTTTGCCGTGGTGGCCGACGAAGTGCGTAACCTGGCCAAGCGAGTCCAGACCTCCACGGACGAAATCACCACCATGGTTTCGGCCCTGCAAGCCGGGACCCGGGACGCGGTGGACTTCATGCAGGAGAGTTCGCTCAAGGCCGACGATTGCGTGCAACAGGCCCGCGAGGCCGGTGACGCGTTGGCACAGATCACCGCAGCGGTGGCGCAAATGCGCGAAAGCAACACCCAGATCGCTGTCGCGGCCGAACAGCAAAGCCATGTCGCCGAGGAAATGAACCGGGCGGTGGTGAGTATTCGCGACGTGACCGAAAACACCGTGCGCCAAACCGTCGACTCAGCCACCACCAGCCATGAACTGGCGACGTTGGCGGGCGAGTTGAGCAAGGCGATTGGGCAGTTGAAACTGTAGAACACTGGCTTGCCCGAGTTTCCCCTTGCCACAACAGCAAACTGTATGGCCACCTATCGCTTCGATAGCCAACCGCCATTCGCCGCCCCACCCGACCGGACCTATCCTTGGATTATTCAGCTTCATTCAAGGAACAGCATCATGGGCAAACGTCACCCCAACCTTCCCGCCTGGCAATGGCGCGCCTACCCAGACAATCATCGGCACCCCACCAACCTGGTGTTGCACCTGATTGCCGTGCCGCTGTTCATCATCGCGTTTCTGCTGATTGCGTCGGGGGTGTTCAGCTTGAGCCTGGGCGATATCGCCATCGGCATCATCGGCCTGCTCGCGGCACTCGGCTTGCAACGTCACGGACACAGCCTGGAGGCCCAGGCCTCCGAGCCGTTCAGCGATCGCAAGGATGCCGTGTCACGCCTGCTGGTGGAACAGTTCCTGACTTTCCCACGGTTCTTTCTCAGCGGTGGCTGGTGGCGCGCCTGGCGGGAGCGCCACCGTCACAACCGCAAGCCTTGACCGGAGCAGCCTTACCCAAAGATCGTGACCGTCTGCCGGCTCAGGGCGATCAAGCGACCATCGGCGCTCCAGAACTTCGCGGCGACATGGCCGTAGCCGTCCTGGGCGTGCTCAATCTCGGCCAGGTACTTGCACCAGTCCAGTGTCGTGAGCTCCAGCAGCGGCTGGACGAACTCGATGGTCCAAGTGAGCGTACTGCCCGGGGCCATTTGCGTGAGGTGAGGCAATAAGGCTGGAGGCCAGGCATCGACCAAGGCCAGGATGTGGCTTTCGTTCAGCGGTTCCTCTTTCACGTCCCCGCGCAAACGCACCCAACCGCCCATGCTCCGGGACTTGTTGCCGCTGAATGGCAAGCCGCCAACGCTCCAGCGCATCGCCAGGTGCCGCATGAATTCCGGGGTCATGCCTTTGACATAAGGCAGCTCCTGGCATTGCTCCACGCTTTTGAATTCTGGCGCGGGATCGGCCTGCACCGCCACCACGGATGAGCGCGATGCACCGAAGCTGCCTTGCACCACGGTCACCACCTGGCCGTTCTGCACCGCGCGCCCCAACACCTGGCTGACTGCCTTGCCTTCACGCAATACGTCGACTTCGAAACTGACAGGCACGTCGGGTTCGACCGGGCCGACAAAGGTGATCGCCAGCGAGCGCACCGGGCGATCCGCCGGCACTTGGGCACGCATCGCCTCATATTGCAGTGCCGCCACCAACCCGCCAAAACTGGCCCGCCCCTGGCCCCATTCAGGCGCGATGCTCACCGCACCTGGCTGCCGGCGCACGGCATCGATCAAATCGGAAAAGCGCATGACGACCTCGAAAACAGGGAAAAGGATGAAGGGATCTTAACCAGCCCGGGCTGGCGGCACAGGGCTCATTCCGGCCAAAGAGACTGACAGAAAAGCCGCAGTCTTTGAATTCCCCCCAAACCAATGTGGGAGCGAGCTTGCTCGCGATAGCGGTGTATCAGTCAATCTGTACGCGAACTGATCCACCGCTATCGCGAGCAAGCTCGCTCCCACAGAGGGGAAGTCCCACAGGGGATGTGCTGGGTTCAGGATTTTTCGAAGCAACTGGCAATCAGCTTGTCGAGCACCTTGTCGGACTTGGCCTCGGCCTTTTCCATCGCGGCGTGCCAGGTTGGCACACAAGCGTGCAGATCGGTTTCTTCCTTGGCCCTGGCCAGCCATTGCCAGCAATCGTGCCAGTCACCCAGCGCGGCCTGGGCGGACTTGAGCCGGGGCATGGCCGCTTCGGGCAGGCGGTCGAGTTCAGGGTAGGCTTCGATGGCGTAGCGCACGCGCTTGATCAGCAGGCGCAATCGATGGCGGTCATGGGCCGGATCACGCAGGGCTTCGCCGAGCGTCTTCCACTGTTTGTCCAGGCGCTTTTCGATGCGCTTGCGCAAGCCCTTCAGCAACCCCTCACGCTGGGCGGCGCGAATGAAGCGCGGGAAGGCATCGAGGATCATCAGCAACTGCGCCAGTTCAACACTCGCGGCCACGGCGGGATAAGCCTCGGCCATTTGCACCTGGCGTCGCCGCGCCGCCTCGGCCTGGCCATGCTGCTCCAGGTAAGCGGCCAACACTTCCCGGTCGCGCAAGGGCGTGGTCAGGGTGCCGACCGCCGAAGCAGCCGTTTCCAGCTGTTCGACGCCGGGCAACCCACGCAATGGTCGAAGCAGGCTGCGCAAACGGCGAACCGTGGTCCGCAGGTCATGCAGCGCTTCGCTGTCGGTATGGGCATTCAAGCGGGCCTGACAGGCCAACAGGCGGACTTCCAGGCCCAGTATCCGGGCCACCAGCCGATCGATCATGGACGTACTCCGTACACAGCGTTGAGCGTCAAGCCGCAAGCTACCAGTGAAAAACGATTCTGCGTCCTTCCCTTGTAGCTTGCAGTTGATTGCTTGTCGCTGCCTTTTATCGTCCGGCGCGGGACTCGCGAATGTAGAAACGCGCCTTCTCGGCTTTCTTGGCGCAGCCTTCGAACGCTTCGAATTGCTGCTGGGTCTTGGCGCCCGTCAGCAGGGACAGGGCCTTGGAGTAGCTGACGGTGCCGGCAAAACCTTCGGCCTTGGCCAGGTCCAGTTCATGCCAGGCACTGTCGAGCTGGCTGCCACAACTGTCGCGGTAAGCGGTTTTGCCTGCGCAACCGGCCAGGGCCAAAACCATCAAAGAAGCCACCAAGGGCAGGCGGATCCGGGCTTTCATCAATAACACCTCAAGTCAGGTCAACAGTCGTGCTATTAAGACGGTGGCAACGGCGAAAAGTGCCTTGCTTGACCGCGTAAATTCAAGTGTGGCCGAGCATACGCAAATGCCGCCACGGCGTGTCAAAAAACGACGCGTGCGCCACAACGATTGAGCCAAGTCGTCGATGGGTGCATTGTTGAAATCTGTTCGACAAGAGGCCGGGTCATGACAAAACGTGTCGCATTGGTATTGGGTTCGGGTGGCGCCCGGGGCTATGCCCATATCGGGGTGATCGAAGAAATCGAACGACGTGGCTACGACATTGCTTGCATCGCCGGTTGTTCCATGGGCGCGGTCGTGGGGGGGATTTATGCGGCGGGCAAGCTTGAGGAGTACCGCAACTGGATCGAAAGCCTGGATTATCTGGACGTCCTGCGCCTGGTCGACGTCAGTTTTCGCCTGGGGGCGATCCGTGGCGAAAAGGTCTTCGGGCAGATCCGCAAGATCGTCGGCGAAATCAACATTGAACAATTGCGCATCCCCTACACCGCCGTCGCGACCGACCTGACCAACCAGCAGGAAATCTGGTTCCAGGAAGGTTGCCTGCATCAGGCAATGCGCGCCTCGGCGGCGATTCCCAGCCTGTTCACGCCCGTGATGCAAGGCAACCGCATGTTGGTGGATGGCGGCCTGCTCAACCCATTGCCGATCGTGCCGGTGGTGTCGAGCCACTGCGACCTGATCATCGCGGTCAACCTCAACGCCACCAATCAGAAACAATATCGGTTACCGGTGATCCCGCGCCCCGCCGCGTTCCGGCGGCGCTTCGACACCCTGGTCAGTTCCCTGGGGTCGCGCCTGCCGTTTCGCCGCAAGCAGGCCGAGCAGCTGTTGCTGCTGGAGCAGGAAGCCTTGAAGGCCGAAGCCGCTGACATCAACCCGTGGATCGACTCGGCCGAGCCCGAAGGCCAACAACCGGCCGCCGCGCCAGAGAACGAAGGCGCACCGAAATCCGCCACCGGCTCGTTCATCATCGATAACGTCGGCCCGGCGTCGTTGCTGGATTTGATCAACCAGAGTTTCGAAGTGATGCAGACCTCGCTGGCCCAGTACAAGATCGCCGGTTACCCGCCGGATGTGCTGATCAACGTGCCAAAACGGGTGTGCCGGTTCTTCGAGTTCTACAAGGCGCCGGAGCTGATCGCGTTGGGGCGGGAGATTGCCAGCGATACTTTGGATCGGTACGAGAGCGACCAGAACTGAGAGATATCGAGTGGCTGTTCGGGCCTCTTCGCGAGCAAGCTCGCTCCCACATTGATCTGCAGTGAACCCTGTGGGAGCGAGCTTGCTCGCGATGGCGGCAGCCCTGACAACACCAGACTAAAGCCCACCCTCCCCCAACAACCGATACCCCACCCCCGCCTCGGTCACAATGAACCGCGGTCGGGTCGGGTCGTCGGCCAGTTTCTGGCGCAGGTGGCCGACCACGATCCGCAGGTAGTGACTGTCTTCGGTGTGGGTCGGGCCCCAGATGTCCTTGAGCAGTTGCTGCTGGGTAATGACCCGACCCGGGTGCCGCGCCAGCTGCGCCAGCACGGCGTACTCCTTGCGAGTCAGGGCCACTTCGGTGTCGTCCAGCAGCACCCGTCGATACGCCAGGTCCACCGTCAGCGGGCCGAACTTCAGCGCGGCTTCCTGAGGCTCGCCTGCCGGGGCCTGGCGCAACAAGGCGCGAACGCGGGCGAGAAATTCCTGGATGCCGAACGGCTTGGTCACATAATCGTTGGCACCGTTGTCCAGCGCCTCGACCTTCTGCGCTTCGCTGGCCCTCACCGAGAGCACCAGCACCGGCACCGTCGACCATTGGCGAAACTCGCGCAACACCTGCTGGCCGTCCATGTCCGGCAAGCCCAGGTCGAGCACCAGCAGATCGGGTTTGTTCAGCGCCGCTTGGGCAAGCCCTTCAGCGCCAGTGCCGGCTTCCAGCACCTTGTAGCCTTGGGAACTCAGGCTGATGCGCAGGAATTTGCGGATCTGCGGCTCGTCATCGATGACCAAAAGGGTCGCGGTCTGGCTCATGGGGTTCGTTCGTTGCACTCAGGTGGAAAGGCAAGCAGGTGGGACGAGAGTAACCCAGCGCCGCTCAAGCTTCATCGTCCATGCCCGGTTGTGCCTGCAAGGGCAGGTGCAACGTGATGCAGGTGCCGCGTCCGTCGAGACCATCGGCCACGCTGATTCGCCCGCCATGGGCACCGACCATGCCCTGGCAGATGGCCAATCCCAACCCCGTGCCCTGCCCGCCCCGATCGCCGCGCGCGGCGGTGTAGAACATGTCGAAGATTTTCTCCCGTTCTTCTTGAGGGATTCCTGGGCCTTCATCGGCGACGGCAAAAAACACTTCGCCGTCCGTCGTACCTGCGCTCAGCAGCAGCCGCCCGCGGAGCGGAGAAAAACGTGCGGCGTTTTCCAGCACGTTCACCAAGGCCTGCTCGATCAGCGCCGCATGGACATACAGCAAAGGCAGGTCAGCAGGCACCTCGACGCCGACCGCCAGCGGCGCCAACACCGCCCGCAAGCGGTTCAGTGCGCTGCCGACGATATCGGCCGGCGACACCCAGTCCCGCGCCAGCTTCAGGGCGCCGTGGCCAAGACGGGTCATGTCCAGCAGGTTCTGGATGTAGCGATCCAGCCGCTCGGCCTCATCGCGAGTGCCTTCGAGCAGTTCGCGACGATCGGCCAGTGGGATCGCCTCCCCCAGCGCCAGCAGGCTGTCGATGCTGCCGCGCATGGACGTCAGCGGCGTGCGCAAGTCATGGGACACCGAAGCCAGCAAGGCGCTGCGCAGTTGCTCGGTTTCACCGTGCAGGCGCGCCGCTTCCAGGTCCTGGGCCAGTTGCGCCCGCGCCAACGCCTGGGCCAATGGTTGGCTGAGGGCCGCCAGTAAACGCCGACGCTGGCCGCTCAACGGCTTGCCTTCGTTCGGGCACACACCCAGCAATCCCAGTGGCCCGCCTTCCGCCGACAGCGGCCACCACCACCAGCGTCCGGATGGCAACGTCCCGGTGCCGGCACCGGCGGGCTGGTCGTGCTGCCAGGCCCAGTCGGCCGCCGCACGTTCGGCCTCGGTGAATGTCAACGGCTCGCCGGTCTCGACCTTCCAATCGCTCTGGCCGTCGCGATTGAGCAGGCAAAGCTGCAAGTCGTGCAGGCCGTTGAGGTGCTGCGCGGCGGCGCTGATCACCGCCTGGCGGTCGGTGGCGGCAGTGAGTTTGCGCGACAGGTCGAGCAGTTCGCCGGTTTCCTGCTGGGTGTCGCGCAGGGCCTGCAACTGGCGACGCTGGCGAGCGGCAAGGTTGCCGGTCAGGGCGGCCATGAGCAGGAAAAACACCAGGGTCAGCACGTCTTCTTCGCGCTGGATGGTGAAGGAAAAATTCGGCGGGATGAACAGGAAGTCATAGGCCAGGAACGACAGCGCCGCGCAGGCCAGCGCCGGGCCAAGGCTGCTGCGTACCGCCACCAGCAACACCGCCATCAGGAACACCAGGGAGATATTGGGCAGCGCCAGCCATCCCGAGATCCCCCAGGCCAATGCGCTGGCCGCCACGGTCGCCGTCAGCGCCAGCACGTAGTCGAACCCGGTCTGGACCGCGCTCGAACGCATTTGGGCGGGACGGGGCTGTTCATCGCTGTCCAGCACGTTGATTTCCAGTCCCCGGGCATCGCGCAACAAGCGTGAAGCCAAGCCACCGCCGAACAACCGTCGCCGCAAACGCGGCCGGGACTGGCCCACCAGCAGTAGCGTGGCGCGACGTTCGGTGGCGTGCTGGATCAAGGTCTTGGCGACTTCGCCGGCCCGCAACAGCACCACTTCGCCGCCGAGACGTTCAGCCAGCTGCTGGGCATTTTGCAGGTACTGTCGCGATGACTCGTCGTGCGCGACGCCGCTGTCTACGTGGACCAGGCTCCACGGCAGATGCCGGCGCTGGGCGACGCGGCTGGCGTGACGCACCAGACGTTCGGCCTGCACGTCGGCGCCCACCCCCACCAGCAATCGTCCGCGCACCGCCGGCGCGGCCTGGCCCAGTTGCCGATAACCCTGGGCCAGGTCGTTGTCCACCTGGGCGGCGGCGGTCTGCATGGCCAGTTCACGCAGCGCGGTCAGGTTGGTCTGGGTGAAAAACGCATCGATCGCCGCTCGCGCCTGCTCCGGCACATAGACCTTGCCATCACGCAGGCGCTCCAGCAGCTCGCGTGATGGCAGGTCGATCAACAGCAGTTCATCGGCTTCCTGCAAGACCCAGTCCGGCAGCGTCTCGCGCACCTGCACACCGGTGATGCCGCGCACCTGGTCGTTGAGGCTTTCCAGGTGCTGGACATTGACGGTCGTGTAGACATCGATACCTGCGGCGAGCAGTTCCTGAATGTCTTGCCAGCGTTTGGCATGACGACTGCCGGGGGCGTTGCTGTGGGCCAGTTCGTCCACCAGCACCAAGGCCGGGCGGGCCGCGAGCAGGCCGTCGAGGTCCATTTCTTCGAGCATGACGCCGCGATATTCCGAACGCACCAACGATTGCTGTACCAGGCCGCCGAGCAGTGCTTCGGTTTCGGCACGACCGTGGGTTTCCACCACTCCGGCGACGACTTTCACGCCTTGACGCAGTTGGGTGTGGGCCGCTTGCAGCATGGCGTAGGTCTTGCCGACACCGGGCGCCGCACCCAGGAAGACCTTGAGCCGGCCACGGTCGTTGCGGGGCAGATTGGCTAACAGTGCGTCGGCGCGGCCGGAGTCGCTCATGGCGTGGAAATCTCTTTCAAATATTGATCAAACACCCTGTGGGGAGTCGGACCTGTGGGAGCAAAGCTTATGGGAAGTGGACCTGTGGGAGCAAAGCTAGCTCGCGATCAAGGCGACACTGTTCAACGGATGGACCGCTATCGTTCATCGCGAGCAAGCTTTGCTCCCACAGGCTTTGCTACAGCGGGCTTTTACTGCAGCAAGCTTTGCTCCCACAGGCGCCACTCCCACGGGTTTCACAGTTTTTCCAGGGCCAGGTTCAGCGCCAGCACATTCACCACTGGCGGGCCCACCAAGGATTGCTCAGTGTTGTCGTCGAGCAGTTGCTGCAAGGTCGAGGCCGGCAGGTTGCGCGCGGCGGCGACACGCGCCAGTTGATAGGCAATCGCCGCCGGAGGCAAGTGCGGATCCAGCCCACTGGCGGAGGTGGTCAGCAATGCCAGCGGCACCGGGCCCTGGCCGGGCACCTGGAGTTTTTGGGCGTCTTCGATTACCCGCGAGGCCAGGGCCGGATTGCTCGGGGAAAAGTTGCTGGCGCCGCTGGCGACCGTGGCGAAGGCACCAGCCGATGGCCGTGGATGAAACCAGGCATCGCCGGTGAAATCCTGGGCGATCAGCGTCGAGCCACGAACCTTGCCGGCCGCATCGACGATCAGGCTGCCATTGGCCTGGGCGGGAAAGGCGACTTGCGCCACGCCAGTGACCACCAGTGGGTACGCGACACCGGTGATCAGGGTCATCAGTAGTAACAGGCTCAAGGCCGGGCGAATCAGAGTGGACATTTCAAAATCCTCGAATTGAAGTAAATCCAGTGTTCAAAGCCTGTGGGAGTCACCTTGTGGGAGCAAAGCTTGCTCCCACAAGAAACGGCGAACTCAAACCAGCTTCAACGCCGTCAGCAACATATCGATCGCCTTGATCCCCACGAACGGCACCGCGATCCCACCCAGGCCATAGATCAACAGATTGCGTCGCAACAGCGCCGCAGCACTTGCCGCTTGCACTCGTACACCGCGCAGGGCCAGGGGGATCAGTACGACGATGATCAAGGCGTTGAATACGATGGCCGACAGGATCGCGCTCTGCGGACTACTCAGGTGCATGATGTTCAACACTCCGAGCTGTGGATAAATCGAAGCGAACAGCGCCGGCAGGATCGCGAAGTACTTGGCGATGTCGTTGGCGATGGAAAAGGTGGTCAGTGCACCACGGGTCACCAGCAGTTCCTTGCCGATCTGCACCACATCGAGCAATTTGGTCGGGTCGCTGTCGAGGTCGACCATGTTGGCCGCCTCCCGCGCGGCCTGGGTGCCGTCGTTCATCGCCATGCCGACATCGGCCTGGGCCAGGGCCGGGGCGTCGTTGGCACCGTCGCCGCACATGGCCACCAGCCGACCGTCATTTTGCTCATGACGGATACGCGCCAGTTTTTTCTCCGGCGTGGCCTCTGCCAGCACGTCATCGACACCGGCCTCGGCGGCAATCGCCGCGGCGGTCAACGGGTTGTCGCCGGTGACCATCACCGTGCGGATCCCCAGCTTGCGCAGCTCGGCAAAGCGCTCGCGAATGCCCGGCTTGACCACGTCCTTGAGATGGATGGCCCCCAGCAACCGGCCGTCCATGCAAACCAGCAGCGGTGTGCCGCCACTCTGGGCGATCTTGTCGACCTCCCGCGCCAATGCCTGCGGCAACTCATTGCGTGCAAGGCCGATGAAATCCAGCAACGAGTCCACGGCGCCCTTGCGGTAGATGCGGCCCTGATAGTCGACCCCGGACAAACGGGTTTCAGCACTGAACGGCACGGCCGCCAGCGCTTCGACGCCAGGCTCAGACTGTGGATGCAAACCTCGCAGGTACTCGACGATGGACTTACCCTCGGCGGTGTCGTCAGCCAACGAGGCGAACAGCGCGCCTTCGGCCAGTTCCTTGGCACTCACACCAGGGGCGGTATAGACCGCTGTACAACGACGATTGCCAAAGGTGATGGTGCCGGTCTTGTCCAGCATCAGCACATGCACGTCCCCCGCCGCCTCGACCGCACGGCCGGATTTGGCGATCACGTTCAGGCGCACCAACCGGTCCATCCCGGCGATGCCGATGGCCGACAGCAGCCCGCCGATGGTGGTGGGAATCAAGGTGACCAGCAGCGCTACCAGAAACACCAGCGGCAGGTTGGCGTTGGCGAAATGGGCGAACGGTTGCAGCGTCACCACCACCAACAGGAAGATCAGCGTCAGGCCGATCAACAGGATATCCAGCGCCACCTCGTTCGGCGTTTTCTGGCGCTTGGCGCCTTCGACCAGGGCGATCATGCGGTCCAGTGTGGACTCACCGGGATTGCTGGTAATGCGCACCAGCAGCCAGTCGGAGACCAGCCGCGTATTGCCGGTGACGGCCGAGCGATCGCCGCCGGACTCGCGGATGACCGGTGCCGATTCGCCGGTGATCGCCGCCTCGTTGACCGCGGCGATGCCTTCGATCACTTCACCGTCGCCGGGGATCATGTCGCCGGCCTCGACGCGCACCACATCACCTTTGCGCAGACGGGTGGCAGGGATGATTTCAAAACCGCTGTCGGTCTGGCGACGTGCGTTGAGGCCCTCGCTGCCGGCCTTGAGGCTGTCAGCGCGGGCCTTGCCACGACCTTCGGCCAACGCTTCGGCGAAGTTGGCGAACAGCACGGTAAACCACAGCCACAGCGCAATTTGCGCAGCGACAAAGGTCGGCACGGCGTTGTCGGGAATGAAGCACAACACGGTGGTGAGGATCGCGGTCAGCTCTACCACCAGCATCACCGGGGCGCGGTGCAATTGACGCGGGTCGAGCTTGACGAAAGCTTGCACCAGCGCTGGCCGCCACAGGGCCGAGATTGCGGTTTTCGGTTGCTCCGGCGCCTTGGCGACGACGGTTTTGCTCATCGGCATATTCATTTTCATATCCCTCAGAAGCCCAGGCTCAAGTGTTCAGCAATCGGCCCCAGGGCCAGGGTCGGCAGGAAGGTCAAGCCGCCCACCAGCAGGATGGTCACGGTCAACAAGGTCACGAACAACGGGCCGTGGGTGGGGAAGCTGTTCTGGCCAATCGGCGCGGTCTTCTTCAAGGCCAGGCTGCCGGCCAACGCCAGCACTGGCAGGATGTAGCCGAATCGGCCGATCAACATGCCCAGGCCCAGCATCAGGTTGTGGAAAGCTGTGTTGGCGCCGAACCCGGCAAATGCCGAACCGTTGTTCGCTCCCGCCGAGGTGTAGGCGTACAACAACTGGCTGAAACCGTGGGCACCCGGGTTGCTCACCGCTGCGGCCGGGCCGGGCAGACTTGCGGCGACGGCACCCAGCACCAGCACGCTGACAGGCATCACCAGCAGGGTTGCCACCAACAGTTGCACTTCCCGAGCGCCCAGCTTCTTGCCCAGGTATTCCGGGGTGCGACCGATCATCAAGCCGGCCAGGAACACTGCGATCAGCACGTTCAACAGCATCCCGTAGAGCCCGGCCCCGACGCCGCCGAAGATCACTTCACCGACCATCATGTTCACCAGCGCAACCATACCGCTGAGCGGATTGAGGCTGTCATGCATGCCGTTGACCGAGCCGTTGGACGCTGCCGTGGTGGTCACCGACCACAGCACCGTGGCGGTGGTGCCAAAGCGTGCTTCCTTGCCTTCCAGCGGCGCGGTTTGCTCGACGGCTGGATTGTCCAAGGCAGGGTTGGGCTGGTATTCGGCCCACAGCGACGTGGCACCGCCGATCAGGAACAGGGCAAGCATGCAGGCGATGATTGCCCGGCTCTGGCGCAGGTCCTTGACGTAATGGCCGAAGGTGAACACCAGCGCGACGGGAATCAGGATGATCGAAGCGACTTCGAACAGGTTGCTCCAGGCAGTCGGGTTTTCGAACGGATGCGCCGAGTTGACGCCGAAGAAACCGCCACCGTTGGTGCCCAGCTGCTTGATCGCGATCTGGCTGGCGGCCGGACCCAACGGGATGACCTGGTCAGCGCCCTGCAGCGTGACCCCGTGCACATAGTGCGCAAAGGTCTGCGGCACGCCCTGCCAGACCAGGAACAATGCCAGCAGCAGGCACAACGGCAACAGCCCGTAGAGAGTGGCCCGGGTCATGTCGACCCAGAAGTTACCCAACGTTGCGGCGGACTTGCGCCCGATGCCGCGACACAGTGCCACGAGCACGGCCAGGCCGGTGGCGGCGCTGACGAAGTTCTGCACGGTCAGGCCGACCATCTGGCTCAGGTAGCTTAGGGACGCTTCACCGCTGTAGGACTGCCAGTTGGTGTTGGTCATGAAACTCACGGCCGTGTTGAAAGCCTGGGTCCACTCCATGCCGGGCAATTGTTCGGTATTGAGCGGCAGATATCCCTGCAGCAGGAGAATGGAGAACAGCAACACAAAACCCGCCAGGTTGAACGCGAGCAAGGCCAGGGTGTATTTCTGCCAGCTCTGCTCAGCGGTGGAATCGACACCGGCCAGGCGATAGCAACCGCGCTCCACCGGGCCGAGGATCGGCGAAAGCCAAGTGCGCTGGCCTTCCATCACCCGGTAGTAAAAACGCCCCAGAAACGGTGCCGGAATCAGCACCAGGGCGAAAAAGGCGAGGACCAGCCCATAGTCATAACCGTGCATAGCCGCTCCTAGTTCCGATCTGCGCGCAATAGCGCAACCAGCAGATAAATGAACAGCGCCCCTGCCAGCAGCAGCGACACCCCGTCCAGAACACTCATGGGATTTCTCCGTGGTACGGCGTCGTGCCGTGTGTGGAGTGATTGTCGGTAGGAAGGCTGTAAAGGAACGAGATCGAGAGCCGGGCTGGGGGGTAAAGAATCCGTAAAAAGTGTTGGCTGGGCAGGCCTCATCGCGAGCAAGCAGGCTCCCACAGGGAGTCTTCAGTGGACGCGAATTCTTTATTCACCACAGATCCCATGTGGGAGCGAGCTTGCTCGCGATGAGGCCTGCCCTGGCACCAATGCTCTGAACTGGGGCACAAAACCAAGCCATCCGATAGCGAACATCCCCGATACGACACGATTTCACCCATTACGACCGCCCTCGCCACACTGGCACGTCCACTGCACTGCCCCTCCCCAGCGCTTTTGCTATGGATCGAGGGGAGCCACCGATGAACACACAACTCAAACCCACCCTGGGCACCCTGCATTTATGGGGTATTGCCGTCGGCCTGGTGATTTCCGGCGAGTATTTCGGCTGGAGCTACGGCTGGGGCGTGGCCGGGACAATGGGCTTTTTGGTGACGTCCTTCATGGTGGCGGCCATGTACACCTGCTTCATTTTCAGCTTCACCGAACTGACCACCGCCATTCCCCATGCCGGCGGACCGTTTGCCTACAGCCGTCGCGCCTTCGGCGAGAAAGGCGGGTTGATTGCCGGCCTGGCGACGCTGATCGAATTTGTCTTCGCCCCGCCGGCCATTGCCCTGGCCATCGGCGCCTACCTGAACGTGCAGTTCCCGGCCCTGGACCCTAAACACGCAGCGGTCGGTGCCTATATCGTGTTCATGGGTCTGAACATCCTCGGGGTCAAGCTGGCCGCGACGTTCGAGCTGATTGTCTGCGTCTTGGCGGTGGCCGAACTGCTGGTGTTCATGGGCGTCGTGGCCCCGGCGTTCAGTTTCAGCAATTTTGCCCTGAACGGCTGGGCTGGTTCCGATGTGTTCGGCGCACCGGCCATCGCCGGCATGTTTGCCGCGATTCCCTTCGCCATCTGGTTCTTCCTGGCCATCGAAGGCGCGGCCATGGCCGCCGAAGAAGCCAAGGACCCGAAACGCACGATTCCCAAGGCTTACATCAGCGGCATCCTGACCCTGGTGGTCCTGGCAATGGGCGTGATGTTCTTCGCCGGCGGCGTCGGCGACTGGCGCACCCTGTCGAACATCAACGATCCCCTGCCCCAAGCCATGAAAACCGTGGTTGGCGAAAGCTCCGGCTGGCTGCACATGCTGGTGTGGATCGGCCTGTTCGGCCTGGTGGCGAGTTTCCACGGCATCATCCTTGGCTACTCGCGCCAGTTCTTCGCCCTGGCCCGCGCCGGTTACCTGCCCGCATCCCTGGCCAAACTGTCACGCTTCCAGACGCCGCACCGGGCGATCATCGCCGGTGGGCTGATCGGCATCGCGGCGATCTACAGCGACGGCCTGATCAACCTCGGCGGCATGACCCTGACTGCAGCGATGATCACCATGGCCGTGTTCGGTGCCATCGTCATGTACATCATGAGCATGCTCAGCCTGTTCAAATTGCGTAAAACCGAACCCAACCTGGAACGTACTTTCCGCGCCCCGGGCTATCCGATCGTGCCGGGCATCGCCCTGGTGCTGGCAGTGGTGTGCCTGGTGGCGATGGCCTGGTTCAACGCGCTGATCGGGCTGATCTTCCTCGGCTTCATGGCGGTGGGTTTCGTCTACTTCATCCTCACCGCACAGCTGCGTGCGGACGCTCCCGCCGATGCGATGCTGACCGGGCTTTAAGGTGAAGCCTGCCGAACGGGCGTAGTATTGAACCACTGCGAGCAACCTTCGCTCATAAGTGGTAGGTGCGATGGATCGGCGAAATGTTCGTCCGTCCATCGCCCCCTCAAGGAGAGCCCTATGCCCTGGTATGCCTGGTTGATTCTGATTGTTGCAATCGGCTCGATCGTTGGTGGTCTGATGATGCTGCGCGACACCGCCAACAAGGTCGAGTTGACCGATGAGCAACGCAAGCGCGTTGCCGAGCGCAATGCGGAAATGGATGCGAAGGAGGCCAAGGATCGTTGAATCGCAACAGTCCTGGCTGCATGACGCTGTGTGGCGAGGAAGCATCCTCCCTCGCCACACAGCGTGCTATTTCTCCCAATCCGCCTTGGCGATGTGCAAGCCATGCAACCCCTTGTATGCTGCCCGCTCAGGCTGGCTCCAGCCCTCCAGCAATGAATCCTCCAAGCGATAGATCTCAACCCCCAGCGGGCGACAGACGCTAAGGGGATCCTGCGCATCCGGCCCCCACATCGCCAGCGACAAGTCACCACCCGGGCAGGTGGACAGGGCGCACAACAGATCAATCTCGGCAAAAAACTCCAGGTAATCGCCCTTCTGCGCCGGACAGGCCTTCATGAAGTACATGTCGTCATGATTGAGTCCGGTGCACTGGAAAATATTCAGAACGTCATGCACATCGAACTCCGTCAGGCCGTGGGGCAACACCGCACAGGTCAGGTTCGAGTGGCAGTGATGATGAAAATCCTCCCCGGTCAGCATTTTGTTCACATACGGATCACAGCGCGTACCCAACAGATCATGCAGTCGTCCACCATGCTCATCGATACCATAACCGGTCAGACTGTCATCGGTGATGGTCACCAAGGGCCGCAGGAATGGCAGGTTCGACCACAACCGGTCATGGATGCTGACGTGGGCGCCTTGAAGCTGGCGCGTGCGCGCCGCCCACAGGCGCTCCCGCGGATCGTGGGCGTTCCAGACGTTGAAGTCCCCTACCTGCGGGCCCACGGGTGTAGTGACACGAAACACGTGCCCAGCCGGCACATGCCAGGCGCGGCCAGTACGGATCGGCACTTCGAACTGCTCGATCAGCATGCGCTTGTCCTGCTGGGTGCGGATACGGTCGTAGAAGGATTTGTCCACCTGCAGGGCTGAACCTTTGCTGACCTGGTAGGCGGCTGGGTAGTCTTTGTACATGGCACGAATCCTTGATCAGTGGTGATGGGTGGGAGTCAGCAGTTGCAAAAGCAGTTGCTCGGAATCGTCCAGGTAAAGACTCATGGCTTCGTGGGCCGCAAGCTTGTCGCCCTTGGCCAGGCAATCGTGGACGTAGCGGTCACGGGCCAGCCACGGCGCCTGGAAACGCGCCTCATCGGGCGCGGAGCTAAATACCAGGCGCAGTTGCGCAACCACATTGGTGAAAAACTCATCAAGTAATGGACTGCGCATCAATCCGACGATGTGCTGATGGAACGCCAGTCCATGGGTACCGACCGAACGCCAGTCTTCAAGCTCCCGAGCCAAATCCGCCGCCTCGAGGGCTTCGAGCATCCGGTCGGATTGATACTCACGCAATGACTGGCTGCCCAAGATGGCTTGAAGCTCCAGGGTGCGACGGACCTTGAACAGATCTCGCACATCATCGGCACCTAACCTGCGGACCATCACCCCTTTGTTACGCACGTAACGGGTCAACCCTTCCTGGCCGAGGCGATGTAACGCTTCGCGGATGGTGTTGCGCGAGGCGTTGTAGGCTGAGACCAAGTTGTTCTCTACCAGCGCCATACCTGGCAGCAAGTGACCGCCGATGATGTCGGCGCGTAGCTCCAGGGTGATCTGATCCGCGAGGGATAGTGTATTGGTCATGGGAGGGAGGCCTTGGATTGTTGAACAATCGGTTGGCTATAGATAATCATTATTTATGCCAACGCCTGGAACGCTTCCAGAACTCGTCCAAAATTTGCATCCGCCGGACGGCAAAAAGGCCAGTCAATTTGACCGGCCTCCTTCAATCACAAACTCAATTCACTTCCAGCTTGTCACGGTTCCTGTCTAGAATCGCCTTGCCGATCCCCTTGACCTCCAGCAACTCCTCCACCGAAGAAAACGGCCCATTACTCTCCCGATACGCAACAATCGCTTCGGCCTTGCCCTTGCCGACTCCTGATAGCTCGCGCTGCAGTGTTGCCGCATCCGCCCCGTTTAAATCCACCCGGGCGCCCTGCGTTTTGGCTCGCTGCTCCACGGCCTGCGCCGTAGAGACCGATTCGGGCTTGACCGCTGGGGCGGCGATAGCAGCAATCGAGGCGCTGGTAAGAAGGGCAAAGATCAGAGAGTAGAAATAGCCTGTACGCATAAATGACGCTCCATGACATCGTTAAGAGAGAAGCAGCTTTTCCGAAGCCGCCTCTCAAACTTAGGCGATGATGTATCGCTGTCAAAAATATGTACGTTACAGCTTGTGTAATAATCAGGGTTCTAGGCGACGTTGCTGGTAGATCCAGTCGACGATCTCGCCGTCCGGCACGTAACCACTGACGGTATCGCGCAGAAGCTGGCGCACACGAGCGTAATCATCGTGCTCAATGGCGCAGAACAGATCATGCAATTTCAACTTCAACACATCCCAAGGCAGATGATCCTCATTGGCTGCCATGATCATGGGATGCTCGGTCGCGACGACGTTATCGCCGATCAACAGCTCTTCATACAGCTTTTCGCCGGGCCGCAGGCCAGTGAACTCGATGGAAATATCGCCTTGTGGGTTGCGCTCGGAACGGATGCTCAAACCCGACAGATGAATCATCTTTTCCGCCAATTCGACAATCCTCACTGGCTCCCCCATATCCAGCACAAACACATCGCCGCCCTGCCCCATGGAACCGGCCTGAATCACTAGCTGTGCAGCCTCGGGAATCGTCATGAAGTAGCGGGTGATTTTCGGGTGCGTGACCGTCAAAGGCCCCCCGGATTTGATCTGACTATGGAACAAGGGAATGACAGAACCCGACGAGCCCAGCACATTGCCAAAACGAACCATTGTGAAACGGGTTTTGTTCACCCGCGACACATTGGCTTTGTCACCAAACAGCACGGGCGCAACTTCCCGGCTGAGGGCCTGGAGCGTCAATTCGGCCAAACGCTTTGTGCTACCCATGACATTAGTCGGGCGTACCGCCTTGTCGGTAGAAATCAGCACAAAATTGGAAACCCCCGACTGCAAGGCAGCCTGAGCGGTGTTCAACGTGCCGATGACATTGTTCAAAACACCTTCGGCGATGTTGTGCTCAACCATTGGTACATGTTTGTAAGCGGCAGCGTGATAGACCGTGTCCACTTTCCAGGTTTTCATCACATCCAGCAGCTTATCCTGACGACGGATAGAACCAAGAATAGGCAGTAATTTAACCGGTACCGACTCTCGGGTGACTCGCTGTTCCAACTCAGAAAGAATGGTGTAAAGGTTGAACTCACCGTGATCGAACAGCAAAAGCGCGGTCGGCCCCAGGGAAAAGATCTGCCGGCACAACTCCGAACCGATCGACCCTCCAGCCCCCGTCACCATCACTGTCTTGCCCTTGATACAACGCTCGAGCAGATCGGCCTGGGCTGGTACCGCATCGCGACCGAGCAAGTCAGCGATATCCACCTCTTGGATGTCTTCAACCTTGACCCGACCACTGGCCAGATCGGTAAAATTCGGGACACTGCGCACGTGAAGCGGAAAACCTTCCAGGAAATTGAGAATTTCCCTACGACGCGCGCGGGTAGAAGACGGCAGCGCGAGGAGGATTTCCTGCGCGCCCGTTACATCGATCATTTGTTGGATGTGCTTGGGTTTGTAGACCTGCAACCCGGAAATCGATCGATCCGCGATACTCGGATCATCGTCGATGAATGCTACCGGCCGCATCACCTTCCCCATGCGCAGCGCCGCGACAAGCTGATTGCCTGCGACCCCCGCGCCGTAAACCGCGACTTTAGTCAAGCCATCATCGCGATTGGTGAACGGAATATGCTGTGCCCCGGTGAACCAGTCCCCCATGAAGTACTGGCGCATGCATAGACGCAGGCCGCCAATGATGACCATGCTGAGCCACCAGTAGTTGAAGATGATGGAGCGGGGGACAACGGTTTGGTGGTTGCTGTACCAGTAGACGACGACGGCGAGGATCAGGGAAGACAGGCTGACGGCTTTGATGATGGCAACGAGAGCGTCGTTGCCGAAATAGCGCATGACGGCGCGGTACATTCCGAAACGGATGAAGAGCGGGATGGCGATTGTGGGGGCGAAAGCGAAGAGCCAGAGGTGGACCTTCAAGGGGTTGTACATGTCATCGATGCCGAGGCGGACGATGAAGGCAAGCCAAAGCGCCACCCATACAAGCAGGATGTCTGTGGAAACCTGTATCAACCTTTTCCGGCGCCGAGGAAGCCCTACCAGGTACGCCCTCGCTTTATCCATGGATTCGTCAAACACCTCAGCCTCTCCTTACGTAGTGACCCCTTATAAGCGCATGTCATCCACGTTAAGCCAAATGACAGAACTGTTACTCAGCTTTTCATCAAGGCTTCTTCGAGGTGGCCCGCACGAAACTTTATTGCCAGCATCAGTAATGGAGCATAAGCCAGAATCATACCCAAACTACCATCCATGCCATAATGAATAACGCCTAAAGCTATAGGTAACAACCAGAAAACATTGATCAGCCCTACAGCCACCGTAACCGGTAAATGGTTGCCATACCGGCGGGAAGCAAACTGATAGGCATGGCTGCGGTGCGCCTCGTAAACCTTGTCGCCTCTGAGCAAACGGCGAAACAATGTCAAAGTAGCATCAACGATAAATATGCCAAGTAGGATCAGCCAACCCCACAATAGTTCCGCCGAGAACCAGGCGGCTTGAAGCGAGAGCCCTCCGAGCACAATGCCCAGAAATCCGCTCCCAGCATCCCCCATGAAAATCCTGGCGGGGGGGAAATTCCAATAGAGAAAACCGGCTACGGATGCAGCTAATAACAGTGGTCCCCAGATCAGTTGCGTTGCACCGCTAACCCAATACAGAAGACACGCCCCTAGACAGACGCAAATAGCCTCAACACTGGCTATACCATCGATTCCATCCATGAAATTGTAAAGGTTGAGCAGCCACACCAGATAAAACAACGCCAACCCATGCCCCCACCACCCCAAGTCCAGCGCCCATCCGCCAAACTGAATCACGGGTAGCCCGCCAAGCCAGAACAACAACCACATTGAAGCAGCGAAATGCCCCACCAGGCGCCAACGAGCGGCGATGTGCCCGTGATCATCCACAAATCCAATCACGGCAATCATGGTTCCCGCCCCGAAAATCGCCCAAAAAGTCGAGGAAACGATCAAGCCTGCCGACAACAGCATCGCCAACGCCAACATGAATCCCAGAACAATTGCGACCCCGCCGCCTCGAGGTGTGGGAACTGAATGAGAGCTTCGAGCGTTGGGGATATCGATCAGGCTTCGAGATAAAGCGTACTGGCGCAAAGCCCACGTGAGGGAAAAAGACACAGCGACAATGACAGGGATAAACCAGCCATAACTCATGATTTGCAGGAGTCCAGAAAATGTTGCGCCGTCAGGCCCAAAGCTTTATCGAGGGGGACCGGAGGTATCCAGCCCAATAGTTGTCGGTTTTTACTTATATCTACCTGTAAGGAGCCAAGGATGCGTTCCGACAATGCACGCTGGCCCAATAACGCTGCCACCCTCTGCATCAGCGTGACAGGTATTGGCAATAATCTGGCAGGCCTCCCCAGCGCATTCCCCAACTTGCGCAATAATTGTGTGGTAGATACATCTTCGCCATCACTGGCCAGGAATATTTGATTGGCAGCCGCAGGATGATCGGAACAGGTCACGATGAAATCCACCAGATTCTCGATAGCAACAAGACTGCGCTGGTTGTGAACGGCGCCGAACGGCAGAGGAACACCACGATACAGCCAGCGCATCAAGCTAAGAAAATTGGCTTTGACACCTGGGCCGTATATCAACACCGGGCGAATAATGACAACCTCCATGTCTGTATCGGCAGCAAGTATCGTCAACCCTTGCTCAGCCTCAAGCTTAGAGATCCCATAGGGGTCAGTCGGAGCAGGTAAGTCATCGGCGCTATATACGATACCTGGCGCCCCCCCTCTCCATTCACCTTGATTGAACTGATGAAAATAAAACGTTTCACACCGGACACCACTGCCTGGCGAGCGAGGTTCAACGTAGCCTCGACATTGACTTCACGAAACGCAGCGAGCGGATCGAGAGAGACTTCATTCATGATGTGAACGCGAGCAGCAGTATGGATAACAACATCGACGCCAGCCAGCGCCTCACTCCAGTCATTTGCACCGTTGAGACCGGTCAACGGTAGAGAAAGCACGCCTGCCGGAAACTTGGCAGGCACGGCTCGCATCGGTGCCACGATAGAACACCCAGGCAACTGCACTAATCGATTTATTAATGCACGTCCTACAAAACCATTACCACCAGTAATTAGAAAGCGTTTAGCTCTCATCGGTGCCCCTTGAGAATATATAAGAACACCTATGCTCTGCCAGTGTGCATAGATTCAAAGCAGCGACCGATAAATCTCCGCATAGGATTTTGCCATTGAATCAGCTGAAAACATTCCTTCAAAACGCTGTGCAGCCGCCTCTCCCATCGAAGCCGCAACCGCTGGTTGATTCCAGAGGTAGTTCATTGCCTGCGCCAGCGCAACAGAGTCGCGAGGAGGTACAACCAATCCAGTTTCTCCTGCGATATTGATGTAAGTCGTGCCAGAACCAATCTCGCAAGAAATCATTGGTTTCCCGTACATGGCCCCTTCAAGCAACGAAATACCGAAAGATTCGGACCTGAGGTGTGACGGGAAAACGAATGCATAGCAGAGCGTCAGCAGAGCCGCTTTATCTTCATCAGGCAAGCCTCCGAGAAAATGCACATTCGACAGCCCCAACTGATTCGCCTGAGCTTTCAACTCCATTTCAAGGTGTCCGCCCCCCAGAATGACGACGGGCAGTTGAGTGTTTTTTGCAGCTTCAAGCAGATAGTCCAGCCCTTTATAGTAGCGCAGAGCTCCCACAAACAGGAAAAAGCGCTCCCCCAGACGCGAGCGCCAGACGCCCAGCTTTTCAGCAGAGGGCGTGGGGTAGGTTTGCCGATCCAGCCCATAGGGAACAACGTGAACCTTGTCTTTGAATCGCGTCAATACTGGACTGCTTTCAGCGTAGTTGGGCGATGAAGCAACAATGCAGTCAACACTCGACAAGAAACGGTTCATCAAGGGCTGATAAAGCTTGAGGAGTGTCTTTTGCTTGACGATATCGGAGTGATAACTGACAACGGCGGGCTTGCGAATTCGACTGACGAAATGCACAAGATCCATGTAAGGCCACGGAAAATGGTAATGGACAATGTCTGCTTTCTGCGCCAACTCGGCAAAATCCTTGAACGCCGACAGAGAGAAACCGGTGGACGCTACATGCAGGTCGAGCTTGGAGCGATGAGTCAGGTGATGTCCCACCGGCTCATTGCGCGCCGCACCTCGCTCACTGAGGTAAAGCACTTCGGACTCAAAGCCGTGCCTTATTCCACCTTCAGCAATCTGAAAGATGACCTGTTCAATGCCACCCATGGTCTCCGGGTAGTATGTCTTGAAGAAGTGCAGAACCTTGATCATTGTCCCTCGACCACCTTCCGATAAACGTGAAGCGTTTCCATTGCGCAGCGTTCCCACGAAAACCTCGCCGCATGCCACAAGCCTTGCTCGACCGCGCTGGAACGCCACGACTCATCTTCCAGACCACGCTGGATGAGCCCTGTTAACGTTCCGACGTCCATGGCGTCGCACATCAGGGCCGCATTGCCAGCGACCTCCGGAAGCGACGAACTGTTAGAGCAAACGACAGGGACACCAGAACTCATGGCTTCCAGAACCGGCAAACCAAACCCTTCATACAATGAAGGAAAGGTAAAAAGACGAGCGCCGGCAAACAGCAGGGGAAGTTCTTCACTGGGTACAAACCCCAGGTAAAAGGCCCAGCCCTCACGGCGGGCGCTTTCGAGCCGTTGGTGAATACTTTCGTTGCGCCAGCCGTGATAGCCGGTGAGCACCAAAGGCCAGCGCTTGCGCACTGCCAACGGCAGACGTGAATACGCATCAAGCAACGTTTCGATATTCTTGCGAGGCTCGATCGTCCCGACAAACAGGCTGTAACCACCCATCTCGAGACCATGGCGCGAAAGCGCACTTTTGAGGTCTTCCGCACTACGAGGATGAAACTCGGCGGAACTGGCCAGCGGCACCGTATGAATACGCTCAATAGGCCAGGAAAAGTACTCCGCCAACTCTTTACGCGTGTACTCGGAGTCCGTGATCAACGCGTCTGCTCGTACCATCGTGGCCTTCAGCTCTTTCTGCAAGTAACGCACAAGTTGCGGCGCATGGCAGTGAGACCAGGTGAATGGAGACAGATCGTGGAATGTAGCAACACTGCGGCCAGCAAAGGGCGGCAGAAAGTAATTCGGGCTATGGTAAAGAAACTCACCATGATTTTTTAACGCGTGCTTCCTGAGCAACGGCATAAGGAGCCGATACGCTTCAACCGCCAGGAAGTTTTTCTGCACCGCTCGCTTCAAGCCGTAACCACTACCCGACTCGTTGGCAGCCGTAGGCAACGCCGGCAAAAATCGCCGACCGGCAAAAAATTGCAGGTCGGTGATTTCAGGATTCTGCTGCAGTCGCAGCGCCAATTCGTAGGTGTAACGACCAATACCAGTCAGCGGAAACCGGACCGGCTCAACAGAAAGAATTAACTTCATCTACTCGGCCGTCAGCATCCAGCTCAGGGTTTCGTCCAGAGAAGGTGTTGACCAGCCGGGAACCAGTGCACGTAACCGTGAGTTATCTCCGCACAACGTTTTCACCTCATTGGCCCGCACAAAGGCCGGATTCACTTCGACCTCAATATCGTGCCCGGTCAACCCTCTGCACATTTCGATGACTTCACGAAGCGAATGGGCATTGCCAGAGCTGACATTAATAGTCTGCCCCAGCGGCTTGGCCTCGATAAGTCCTCGATAGGCCTTCACCAACGCGCGAACATCGCTGAAATCACGCCATACATCGAGGTTGCCCAATTCGATTTTTTTCGCCTTGCGCCGGAAATGGGAAATAATTTTCGGCAGCAAGAAATTCTCGGCCTGGCCAACACCGGTGTAATTGAAAGGACGAGTAATAACGATGGGCAAGCGTTCGTGCCAAAGGTTGGCCATGTACTCCATGGCCAACTTGCTAACGGCATAATCGTTGGCTGGCGCCGGAGTTGTGGTTTCCGACAACAGGCCACCCGAAGCGTTGCCATAGACATTGGCACTGCTGGCGATCAGCACACAATCCAGGGGTTTTCCACTGGCCGCGACAGCTTCCAGCAAGTTACGCGTGCCGATCAAGTTCACTTGATAGAACGCGTCCGCTGCGCCATGCCCGACAAACGCCAATGCCGCGAGATGAACCACAACATCAGGTTGAATCTTTGCCAGCAACGTGCGCAACCCCGGGCCATCGCCTAGATCCACCTGGTAATAATTGCGCTCATCGGAAGGCTGACTACCCAACCCGACAACCTCGTAGCCATGAGCCCGAAGTTCATCCGCCATGTAACGACCAGTGAAGCCTTGAATACCTGTAATCAGCGCACGTTTGCCAGCAATGGTCATCAGAATGAAAATCCTTGTTCATTACGACGCAAGTCGGCTTCAACCATCATGCGGCACAATTCTTCCAGGGAGGTTTTCGGCTCCCAGCCCAGAACTTCCTTGGCTTTGGCCGGGTTGCCAATCAGCAACTCAACCTCAGTCGGGCGGTAGAATTTCGGGTTGATCGTGATCAGTACCTTACCAGTAGCCGCATCAGTGCCTTGCTCGGCCTCCGCAGTACCCGCCCAGGAAATAGTGATACCCACAGCCTTGAACGCCATGGAAACGAAGTCGCGAACAGTCTCGGTGCGGTTAGTCGCCAACACGAAAGTGTCCGGCTCATCGGCCTGCAGCATGCGCCACATTCCTTCCACGTATTCCTTGGCAAAACCCCAGTCGCGCTTGGCGTCGAGGTTGCCCAGCTCCATCTTGTCCAGCAGGCCCAGCTTGATCTTGGCGACGGAGTCGGTGATTTTGCGGGTCACAAACTCACGGCCACGCAGTGGGGATTCGTGGTTGAACAAGATACCGCTAGTGGCAAAAATGCCGTACGACTCGCGATAGTTGATGGTCATCCAGTGAGCGTAGAGCTTGGCAACGCCGTAAGGGCTGCGCGGATAGAAAGGCGTGCTTTCGATCTGCGGGATAGCCTGCACCTTGCCGAACATCTCGGAGGTGGATGCCTGGTAGAAACGAACCTTCGGATTAACGATCCGAATCGCTTCTAGGAGGTTTACCGCACCGAGACCGGTGATCTCTGCAGTGGTGATCGGCTGCTCGAACGAAACACCCACAAAGCTCTGCGCTGCAAGGTTGTAGACCTCGGTGGCTTCGGTGGTCTGCAGCAAACGAATGCTGGCAGACAGATCGGTCAGATCGTATTCGACCAAATGCAGATTAGGGTTGGACTGGATGCCCAACTCTTCGATACGCCAGAAATTGACAGAACTGGTACGACGGTAGGTACCGTATACGGTGTACCCCTTCTCCAGCAGCAGTTCCGCCAGGTAGGCGCCGTCTTGACCAGTGATGCCGGTAACAATTGCTTTCATGCGAATCCTCTAAACTCCATTTTGAGCTTTGGTTGGCTTGCTCACAAAAATAAGATGCACGGCTAGAGCCGCAGCGACCATTCTGGTCCGCAATGATACCCAAATTGCCTGCTCTGAAGGAACTTTAAAAAGGGCAAGCCCCCCTGACCTCCTATCGTCTCAAGCCCCTTCGCCTCCCCATAAAACCAGCCTCCTTTATAGCCATAGCCGTATAAAAACCATGAGCCCCATAAAAACCCCGACACAAAAGTGGCGAGGTTTTGACTCAGCAGAGGTCAGGCTTTGCAATTTTTAATAGCCATCGTTTTGCCACCAACCAGCAAAAATCAGCATCGTGTCACGCTTAGCGTCGAAATTACCTAGCGCCATTTTTTCGCATCAGGCCCTGCCTGATCCTGGCCAGAGAGTCAGCGATTCTAGAGGTTACGAACTCACGACCACGCAGCAGAGACTCGTGGTGGAAGAGGATGACATTGGTAACGAATACCTCTGCGACGCTCGATAGCTGATAGTAGCGAATTGTTCAGGCCTGTCGCACCAAGGTAGTGTGGCAGGCCGGTCGCGCAACCAACACACGCGCCCCTGCAGCAATTGATGCACACAACTCGCACCTAGGTTATCATCCAGCCCCTTGAAGACATGAGGCTCAACCCTCTGGCGGCGCTACTTCATAACCTGACACGGATGTGAGCTTTGCGACATGATGATGGATATCATGAGAATAATTTGGTGACTGTTGATGTGGCGGCAGTATTGAACTTCCCTGCTACAAGGGCTTACCAACACCAGCCCTGCGCACAGAACCTCAGTGATCACCAGAAGTGCTTTCTGAGTGCCGTTGGTTTCTCCGTGCCCGCTGTCCGTTCACGCGCGGCAACTCACCTTCATTCAACGCCCGTCAACTTAAGATTTCTATTTTTTCATGGCCGTCGAATCTTCGATTCCAAGGCAAGCTGACGGCAGCATGGCCGCCCCGTACAGAATTTTCTTATCCGGTAACCGATATGGCTTCAGTAAAACTTCATAACGGGAAAGCCTTCAGCTCCGAGGCAGGCACATCAATGCTCGACAGTGCCAGGACTGAAGGCATCACCCTCGAATACAGCTGCAGGACTGGACGCTGTGGTGTTTGCAAAACCAAAGTTCTCTCCGGTGAAACTGAAGCGTTCAAGGACGAGACGTCTTTGACACCCGATGAGAGCGCAGCAGGATTGATATTGACGTGCTGCCGCCACGCCCTCACCGATGTGGAGATTGATGCCGAAGATCTTGGAGCACTCGGAAACGTTGTCGTAAAGACACTCCCCTGCAGAATCGACACGATCAGCAAGCTCGCCGACAACGTTGTGGAAGTCATCCTTAGACTACCGCCCAATAGCAAATTCACTTATTTGCCAGGACAGTACCTCGACATCATCGGTGAAGCGGGCCTGCGCCGTAGCTATTCCATTGCCAATGCCCAGCGCGCTGACGGAAAACTGGAATTACAGATCCGGGAGGTCGAACAGGGCGTGATGTCGCAGTACTGGTTCACCAGCGCGAAGACCAACGACCTCTTGCGACTGGAAGGCCCTTTAGGCACCTTCAGCCTGCGTGAAAAGGACGTTAAGAACATCGTTTTCCTGGCTACGGGCACGGGTATCGCTCCCGTTAAGGCCATGCTTGAGCAATTGCTTGCCAATCCCTCGATGGCCGCCGGGAAGAAGGTTTTCATCTATTGGGGGGGCCGTACGCTCAGCGACATCTATTGGGAGCCGCAACTTCAAGGACTGGACGCCACCTTCATACCGGTCCTGTCGCGGGCGGACGCTCAGTGGGCAGGACGGACGGGCTATGTACAATCGGCGCTGATCAAGGATGCAATCGATCTCACGCAATCGGTCGTCTATGCCTGCGGCTCGGAAGACATGATTCATTCCGCACGGGATGTACTGACAACTTCGGGACTGCTCGCTAAACACTTTTATTCAGATGCATTTGTAAGCTCAAACTGAAAAGGAGCAATGATGAAAGCGGTCATATTGGCAGGCGGGTTGGGCACACGCCTGAGCGAAGAAACTAGTGTACGTCCGAAACCCATGGTCGAAATTGGTGGTAAGCCAATCCTCTGGCACATCATGAAAATGTATTCCGCGCACGGCATCAATGATTTCATTATCTGCTGTGGATACAAAGGCTATCTAATCAAAGAGTACTTCGCCAATTACTTCCTGCACTCGTCGGATGTAACTTTCAACATGCGTGAAAACACCATGGAAGTACACGACAAACGCGCCGAGGACTGGAATGTCACATTGGTTGACACCGGTGATACTTCGATGACCGGCGGTCGCTTGCGCCGCGTAGCAGATTACGTTAAAAATGAAGAACTGTTCTGCTTCACCTATGGTGATGGCGTCGGCGATATAGACATCAGCGCCACCATTGCCTTCCACAAACAGCATGGCAAGGCAGCGACGCTCACCGCCACCTATCCCCCTGGTCGCTTTGGCGCGCTGGACATCAAGCAACACCAAGTTCTTAACTTCAAGGAAAAGCCAAAAGGCGACGGCGCCATGATCAATGGCGGTTTTTTTGTATTGTCTCCTCAAGTCCTCGAATACTTGGTCGACGACAGCACTGTCTGGGAGCAAGAGCCCTTGATGGGGCTGGCAGCAGACGGCCAGTTGATGGCACATGAGCACCAGGGCTTCTGGCAGCCAATGGATACTCTGCACGATAAAAACCTGCTGGAAAAACTTTGGCAAAATGGCAAGGCACCTTGGAAATCCTGGGAATAATATGAAAGCTACCGTCACAGCTGCCTTCTGGAAGGGAAAGAAGGTATTCCTCACAGGTCATACCGGATTCAAGGGCAGCTGGTTGTCCCTGTGGCTACAAGACATGGGCGCGCACGTCAAAGGTTTCGCGCTGGCACCGCCTACAACGCCCTCGCTCTTTGAACAAGCGCGCGTTGAGCAAGGCATGGCATCGCAGATTGGCGATATTCGCGACCTGCAGACCATTACTGAAAGCATGACGGCTTTTGATCCAGATATTCTGATCCATATGGCTGCCCAACCCTTGGTCAGGTTGTCATACCGAGAGCCTGTCGAGACCTATGCCACCAATGTCATGGGTACTATTCATGTGCTGGAGGCTGCACGCAAATGCCCAAGCCTTCGCGCAATCGTCAATGTCACGACTGACAAGTGCTACGAAAACCAGGAGTGGGAGTGGGGCTATCGTGAAAACGAACCGATGGGCGGCCACGACCCTTACAGCAACAGCAAAGGCTGTGTAGAGCTGGTCACCTCCGCCTACCGCAATTCATTCTTTAAAGCTGATGACGCGCCCGCCCTAGCCTCGGCACGTGCCGGCAACGTGATCGGTGGGGGTGACTGGGCAGAAGATCGCCTCATTCCCGACATTCTGCATGCCGTCGAAAAAGGCCAGCCGGTGATCGTTCGCAACCCGAAAGCGACGCGCCCGTGGCAACATACCCTTGAGCCGCTCAGCGGTTACCTTGTCCTGGCCCAACACCTGTGGGAGCATGGTCATGCATTCGCACAAGGCTGGAATTTCGGCCCCCGGGATGAAGATGCTCGTCCCGTCGAATGGATACTCGATCACATGGTCGGAGCATGGGGCGCCGGTGCGAGCTGGCAACTTGATAGCGAATCTCAACCCCATGAGGCGCGCTATTTGAAGTTGGATATTTCCAAAGCCAAAACCCATTTGAAATGGGAGCCTACCTGGAGCCTGGAAACCACACTAACCCGCATCGTCACCTGGCATCGCGCCTGGTTGCGAGGCGAGGATATGCATGCCCATTGTGTGAACGAAATCAACAGCTACATGGCAGCCATGGCCGCTGGCGACTAACCAATTAAAAGCTTTAAGCAGGAAATACTATGACCCCCGATATGCTCCGTCAGGAAATCAGCCAGCTCGTTGAGCGTTACGCCCAGATTGCCTTGGCTGCCAAACCTTTTGTTGGGGGCGAGACCGTCATCCCACCCTCCGGCAAGGTGATTGGCGCGCGCGAACTACAACTGATGGTCGAAGCATCCCTTGATGGTTGGCTGACTACCGGTCGCTTCAATGCTGAATTCGAAAAGAAATTGGCCGAATTTCTCGGTGTCAATTATCTCATTACCGTCAACTCGGGCTCGTCGGCCAACCTTGTTGCTTTCAGCACACTGACCTCACCCAAGCTAGGTGACCGTGCCATCAAGAAAGGTGACGAAGTCATTGGCGTGGCTGCAGGCTTCCCCACCACTGTCAACCCTATCGTCCAGTTCGGTGCGATACCGGTCTTCGTCGATGTCGACATGGCGACTCATAACATTGATCCTGAGTTGATCGAAGCAGCCATCACCCCCAAGACCAAAGCGATCATGCTCGCCCACACCCTTGGTAACCCGTTTAACCTGGGCAAAGTCAAAGCCCTGTGCGAAAAGTACAATCTCTGGTTGGTCGAAGATTGCTGCGATGCACTCGGTGCGACCTATGATGGCAAGCTGGTTGGCACCTTTGGCGACATCGCTACTTTGAGTTTCTACCCGGCCCACCACATCACCATGGGGGAAGGTGGCGCGGTGTTCACCAATAACGCCCAGCTCAAATTGATTGCCGAATCGTTCCGTGATTGGGGACGCGACTGCTATTGCGCGCCCGGTTGCGATGATACCTGCGGCAACCGTTTCGGCCAGCAATTCGGCAGCTTGCCACAAGGTTACGATCACAAGTACGTGTATGCCCACTTAGGCTACAACCTGAAGATCACCGACATGCAAGCGGCCTGCGGACTGGCGCAGCTCGACCGCGCACCCGAGTTCATCGAAACTCGCAAGCGCAATTTCAAGCTACTCAAGGAACGCCTGGCGAGCCTGAGCGATTTCCTTGAAATCGCCGAACCAACCCCCAATAGCGACCCGTCTTGGTTTGGTTTCCCAGTCACTCTGAAGGAAAGCGCTGGGGTCAAGCGTGTCGACCTGCTCAAGTTCCTGGATCAGAACAAGATCGGTACCCGCCTGCTGTTTGCCGGTAACCTGACCCGCCAGCCGTACTTCCATAACGTCGAGTACCGCGTCGTGGGCGAACTGACCAATACTGATCGGACCATGAACCAGACCTTCTGGCTGGGCGTCCAACCCTCCCTTGGCCAAGAGCATTTCGATTACGTCGGTGAAAAACTGGAAGAGTTCTTCGGGATCGGTTTCTAAAATATGAAAGCTTCAGATGCAGTAGCAAAAGTACTTGCAGACAATAACGTCCTGTATGGTTTTGAGCTCATCGGTGGAATGATTACCCATCTGGTTGACAGTATTAACTTGCTCGGAAAGACCAAGTTGGTATCAATGCACCATGAGCAAGGCGCCGCCTTTGCTGCATCTGCCGTCGCACGTGCGACCCATCACAAGATCATGGGCGTGGCACTGGGTACAAGTGGACCCGGTGCCACCAACCTGATCACCGGAATTGCAGACTGCTGGCTGGACAGTCACCCATGTCTGTTCCTGACCGGTCAGGTCAACACCCACGAACTCAAGGGCGACAGGCCCATACGTCAGCAGGGCTTCCAGGAGCTCGACAGTGTTGCCTTAGTGAGTAGCATCACCAAATATGCTCACCAGATCACCCATGTCGATGAACTGATCCCTTGCCTTCTCAAAGCGATCCGCATCGCTCGGGAAGGCCGTCCGGGTCCTGTCCTGCTGGACATTCCCATGGACATCCAGCGCGCCGAGATCGATGAGGCGGTGCTGGACCAATTATTGAACGCACGAACCAATGAAACGATGCCTGCTGCCGAGCTGCACGCCTCGTTCAGCGACGTCTGGGCGGCACTGGCCAAGGCTCAAAAACCGGTATTCCTGATCGGCGGTGGCGCTGTAAACAGCCCGGCGTTCAGCCAATGGCTGAGCCTGGTCGGCAAATTGGGCATCCCCCATGTTGCCAGTCTGAAAGGCGCGGAAAAACTCACGGCGAGCGAACACTACCTCGGCATGCTCGGTGCCTATGGCACCCGCGCAGCCAACCATGCAGTCCAGCACTGCGATCTGCTGGTGGTGTTCGGTAGCCGCATGGACGTGCGCCAGACCGGGGCCAAACCCGAAACGTTCGCTGCGAATGCTCATATCATCCAGTTCGATCTGGATGCGGCCCAGCTGGACAATAGGGTCAAGGCCCAAGAGTCTATCCATGCCGACCTGGACGCGGTGTTTGCCGACTTCATCGCCCATGCAGCCAAGCTGCAACCCGCTCCGGCGGCCTGGCGCGCTCACCTGACACAGGTCTTCGAGCAATCGTTCGTCGATGAGTACACTGCGTGGAACATCAGCCCGTTCGAGCTGCTGAACAATCTCAACGACCTGACCGCCGACCGGGCCCTGGACTATGTTGCCGACGTTGGTAACAACCAGATGTGGGCTGCGCATACCTTGCGCCTGAGCCCCGGCCAAGCCATGCACCACTCAGGCGGCCTGGGCACCATGGGTTTTGCCATTCCTGCCGCCGTGGGCGCCAGCATCGCAGGTGACAAACCGGTTGTCGTCATCACCGGCGATGGCGGTGCGCAGCTCAATATCCAGGAACTCGACATCATTGCCCGCGACCAGTTGCCGATCCTGACTATCGTACTGAACAATCACTCGCTGGGAATGGTCCGCGGCTTCCAGGAAATGTACTTCGAAGGCCGTAACTCTTCGACTTACTGGGACGGCTATACCTCGCAGTTCCAGGCCCTTGGTGCTGCGTATGGCATACATTCGCTAAGCGTTGTCAATCTGGCGGCATTCAAGGCCGCTGTAGCCGAGTTTCTTGCCAACGGCAAACCCATGCTCATCGAAGTCATGATGCCAGATGCGCGGGAATGCCGGCCACGCCTGGAGTTTGGCCGCCCGATCGATGAGCAGTCGCCACCGCTGGATCCGGGTAAATGAAGCTTGCCATCCTAGGGGCAAGCAGTCATATCGCCAAAGACCTGGTAGCCAGCATCGCTGAACATACTGCCTATGAATGCAACCTGTTCGTGCGCGCACCGGGCTCGCTCGATGCCGAACTGCGGGCCATTGCCGAGCGCAAGGGATTTGCCGTGCTCGACTACTCCGGTTTCGATGCCAGTTGCCAGTTCGATGCGATCATCAACTTTGTTGGCGTTGGAGATCCCGCTCGGGCCGTACAGATGGGCAAGGACATATTCACCGTCACCGAACTGTATGACAACCTTGCCTTGGAGTACCTGCAAAACCATCCTCAGTGCAGATACATCTACCTGAGCAGCGGCGCTGCATACGGTACCAACTTCGAAACACCTGTAACCGAGGCCTCGAAGGCGATATTCGCGATCAACGGGCTAAAGCCGCAGGACTGGTACGGCGCGGCAAAATTCCAGGCCGAGTGCCGCCATCGAGCGCTGCCTGAGGCCGCCATTGTCGATGCGAGGGTATTCAGTTACTTCAGCCATCGCCAGGCTGTAGAGGCTCGCTTCTTCCTAAGCGACATTCTGCGTGCACTGCAGGCGGGCACGGTGCTGGAAGTGGCACCCGATGATATGCTCCGGGACTACCTCACCCCCGCCGATTTCCTGCAACTGATTGACCGGATCCTGCAGTCGCCAGCGTGCAACGACGTGGTTGACTGCTACAGCCAGGCCCCCATCGGCAAGTTCGAACTGCTGACGGCCTTGAGCGAGCAGTTCGGCCTGCAATACACAATTGTGGGTGACCAGGCGAGGATCAATGCCACAGGCCCCAAGGCCCATTACTACTCGCACAATCGCAAGGCCGGGCAACTGTTTGACTATGTGCCCAGCGACTCTTCACTAAGTGGTGTCGTGCGTGAAATCAGGCAGCATCTGAATGCAAGAGACTAAAAAAGCGCCCTCCATGCTAGGCAGGCTTCTACAAGTAAAACTGTTCAGGTTCCTGTGTGTGGGGGTGATGAATGCGGCGTTCGGCTATGGCTGTTTTGCCGGTTTTCTCTACCTCGGGCTGCACTACAGTGCGGCGTTGCTGCTCGCCACGGTATTAGGCATAGCCTTCAATTTCAAAAGCACCGGTGCCCTTGTATTCGGTTCTCAGAACAACAAGCTGATTTTCAGGTTCATTGCCGGCTATGGCGTCGTTTATGGCGCCAATGTGGCAGGCATTGCGGCGCTCAAATTACTGGGTGTCGACCCCTACTTGGCTGGCATGGCCTTGATCGTGCCCATGGCCTTACTTTCATTCGTCATTAATAACAGGTTCGTTTTCAATTATGCGTAAGCTTATCAGCATAGTGACACCCTGCTACAACGAAGAAGCCAACATTGATGAGCTGTACCAACGCATCGTCGAGGTGATGTCACGCCTTGACTATGACTACGAACACATTTTCATCGACAACTGTTCCACGGATAACAGCCACGCCAAATTGCGCGCCCTGGCCGCGCAAGACAAGCGGGTAAAGCTGATATTCAATGCCCGTAACTTTGGCCACATCCGTTCGCCCTATCATGCCCTACTGCAGGCCCGTGGCGACGCCGCCGTGCTGATCGCCTCCGACCTGCAAGACCCACCCGAGATGATCGAAGAGTTCGTCAAGAAGTGGGAAGAAGGCTTCAAGACGGTGATGGCGGTCAAACCGGAGAGCGAGGAATCGCGTCTGATGTTCCTGATGCGTCGCACTTATTATCGCTTTGTTACGCGTATTTCCGAAGTGCCGCTGGTGCAGAATGCCACGGGTGCCGGACTATTTGACCGGGTTGTGCTGGATATCCTGAAGAAGATCGACGACCCCTATCCGTATTTCCGCGGCCTGCTGTGTGAAATCGGCTTCCCGATTGCCACGGTGCCGTTCAAGCAACCACGGCGTCAGCGCGGCATCACCAAGAACAACTTCTACACGCTTTATGACATCGCGATGCTGGGCATCACCAACCACTCCAAGGTGCCGTTGCGCCTCATGGTCATGGGGGGCGGGCTGCTGGCGGGACTCAGCCTGTTGATCGCATTCGGGTTTCTTGTGGCCAAACTGCTCTTCTGGAACTCGTTCCAAGTGGGCATCGCCCCCTTGCTAATTTCTCTATTCTTCTTCAGTTCGGTACAGATATTGTTTTTGGGCATGCTGGGGGAATACCTGGGTTCGGTGCATACGCAGATACGCAACATGCCGTTAGTGGTTGAGTCTGAACGTGTAAATTTTGATTGACTTATGGATGACTGACAATCGTGACATCAAATAATGCACCACTTGAAAAAGCCATATTAAATTCGGAATTGCCACTAAAATCGTTGCAAGCAGTACTCGTGGAAAACTGGAAGTTGGTACTTTCAGGCGCTGTCATATCCTTCTTTCTCGCAAGTATTTGGCTTAGTGGCTGGCCGGGAGGGCTATGGCCCGACGTTTCTTACCCATACTCTTATCAAGGTGATAGTCTTTTCCATGCCTGGATGGCCAAAAGCGTTTCAGAAGGATGGCTCTTTAACAACCCCAGAACTGGATACCCTTTTGGTTCAAATTTTATTGATTTTCCAGGCTCCGACTTCGGTAGCCATTTAATCATCAAAGCACTTTCTCTACTGTCCGGCAGCAGCTTCACTGCAACAAACCTATTTTTCTTGTTTAGCTTCCCAACTGCCTTCATATCCTCTTTCTGCGTCGTCAGGGCCTTTGGCGTCTCGCGTGCCCTTTCATTCGTGGGCGCTTTACTTTTCACATTCATGCCATTCCACTTTCAACGTATTTCCCACCTCTTCTATACATGGTATTTCGTAGCTCCGATATTTTTCTATCTGGCATTTTCTGTTTTTCGCTCCTCAAGCAATCAAACTTTAAACACACCAAAAAGAAAACCCTGGGTCAAGTACGCACTTTCTACTCTTGCATTGCTTGCAATTTCTTCTTTTGGTGTGTACTACACACTCTTTGGCGTGATTCTAATTTTCTTGGCAGGCGCCCTAAACCTTATCAAAACCAGAAAGCCCCTTGGACTCAAGCGCGCGCTACTTATAACAGCCATCCTTTCTGGTGGCGTATTACTCAATATAGCCCCAAATCTAATTGGAAAGCATGAACAAGGCAAAAACTCGGAAGTAGCAATCCGTTCCCCCATAGAGTCAGAAATTTACGCCCTCAAATTAATGCAACTCATACTCCCCAGAGCTGACCATCGAGTATCTTACCTGGGACAATTCACTCAATCTTATAACGCCGCATCTCCGCTGATAAACGAAAACACTACGTCGACTTTAGGCATTATTGGGTCCTTTGGGTTACTGGCGTGCTTTTTGTATATCCTGGCTTCTCTTTCCGGAACTAGAACAGATCACAGATTAACCTTTTTGGCTGCCTCTACACTTGTATTGTTTTTGTTTGCTACTACTGGGGGTTTGGGCGCGCTCTTCTCCTATGCCATCTCACCTTCAATAAGAGGATGGAACAGGGCTAGCATCTTTATTGCCTTCGGCTGTGTTCTTGCCTTCTTTTTGTCGCTCCAGTTATTTTTAGAAAAATTCTCTTCGAAGATTCACGTCCACTCATTACTCGCAGCGGCAATTGCACTTACCGTGGGCATGTATGACCAAACAGTGCCTCCATGCAAAGAATGCAGGACACCGCAAAAGCTGGCATATGAGAACGACAAGAACTTTGTAAACGACATTGAGCGCTCATTACCTGAAGGCGCTGCCATTTACCAATTACCTTATATTGCGTTCCCGGAAACCCCGCCCTTAAATCGGTTATCTGCTTATCAATTGGCCGCAGGCTTTATTCATTCAAAAAACCTTCATTGGAGCTTTGGTGGAATGAAGGGCCGGGATGGCGACATGTATTATCGCTCGCTTGCAAATGAACCTATAGAAAAGCAATTGGAGGTCATTAAGCGTTTGGGCTTCAATGGCATCTACATAGATCGTCGTGGTTACGCGGACAATGCGAATGAGTTGATCACAAACTTAACTACGCTGCTTGGCTCTCCCCCGCTTTTAAACAGTTCGAATGGTGAGCTCGCGTTCTTTAAATTAACCTCGACTGAAACTACCAACTTAGCAGGCCTAAGCCCTAAGCAAATAATGGAGAAGTCGGGTTATTATGCAGACCATCTGGGTCCGCGGTACTCCGCCAACTTGCAAGAAGGGATAGTTTTTACTCGCCCAGGTTGGCCAGCGTTTATTCAAACTGTTTCTGGTTTTTCATCACCAGAGCCGTGGGGGCGCTGGTCTGAAGGGAACCCCCGCTTGGTTTTTACCTCTCCACTCCCCCAAACGTTCACGCTGATAATGACAGCACAAGCCTTCGGACCTAACGTCGAAAAGCCTGCAAAAGTATTAATTGGTACTCGAGAGTACGAGGTAAAACTTGAGGGTGCAGCATCAGAGGTTCGCATACAGGTGGATCTAATGGGGCAGACAACTGATACAATTTCATTCTTGCCATCAAAGCCAATCTCCCCTAGGGCTTTAGGCATCAATAGCGACAAGCGTAAACTTGGGATTGGTTTCGTTTCGCTTCGATTTGAGCTATAAAAACTCACCACAATGCTCAAATCAAGAAATTCGTATCAACTAGCTGAATAGTTGAAACTTGTAGTAAAAAAATGCCCTGGCCAATACCAGGGCATTTCTATTTAAATCTTGCCGCCTTTTTCCCGCGTCCATTACGCCCTCCTGAAAATAGATCAGAGGGTGCTTGGCAAGCTAGCGAACGCACTAGCCCTCCAGGTATCGTATGACTGTGTTCGCGTTGTCTTCAACAGAAAGCCTAGAGTTGTCGACAATTAAAGCCGGCGTCAACGGTGGCTCATAGGGAGAGGATATCCCTGTGAAGTTTTCTAAAGAGTCACAGCGCGCTTTCCGATAAAGTCCTTTGGGGTCTCTTTCTTCACAGACACTGAGAGGAGTACTTACATAAACCTCATGAAAGCAACCGGAGCCAATTATCTCGGCCGCTAAAGTACGATCCTCAATCATCGGAGAAATTATCGCCACGATGACTATCAGACCAGCGTCATTCATGAGTCTTGCAACCTCAGCTATTCTTCTTATATTCTCCGATCTTCCGAGCAGACTAAATCCTAAGTCTTTATTAAGACGGTGCCTAACGTTATCACCATCAAGGACAAAACAATTTTTACCTTGGGCTGCTAGTTTTTTTTCTAATGCACAAGCTAAGGATGATTTTCCGGAGCCACTAAGCCCGGTGAGCCAAATGGTAATGGCCTGCTGCCCTAACTGGAGTTCCCGGTCTTCACGGGTCAAGGCTCCGTAATGCCAAGTGAGGTCATCCCCGCTTGTTTTCATTTTACAAGAACCTCACTATCAGAAAAAATCGCACTCTGCGGCTCATCAAACCATGCCACACCTTCCTGTACAAAAGTCATTCGCAAAATCAATAACCCTGACACTTCAGGAGCGATGACTTCTACATTAAGTTTCAGGTTTCCCTCTGAAAGCAAAGTCGGCTCGATTTTGGTTCTAACCCCATCAAAGATAACGAGCTCATCTGTGACCGGATTTATCCAGTGGTAGCAAATATTGATTGGATAGCGACCATTACTCTGAATGCGATATTTCGAATTATTGGTTACCTCGACTTGAACCTCAAAGGTAGCTCCCTGCTCAATAGCATCTGGTAAGGATATTGTATTGATTTTCAGGGTTTTCCTTTCCTCCGGAGACAGTTGAGTAATACAAGCCTGGTCCGCGTGCTTCGGGCTAGTGACATACTCATTTATGAGTAGTGAATTAACCAATTCGTCATACCTTGAATCAAAGGTCTTCACCGCCCAATCGTAAAGCTCCTGATCCAATGAGGTTATTTCTCTTATGGCATGAATTGTATCACTTGATATCTCATCATCCATCGGTCGATTTTCCGACACATTCAATTTTTCACGGGAAAATTGAGGATAAACATCTAAAACATGTGACAATAAATGCAATGAGTGATTCATTCGTTCCGTGATACCAAAGAACATGAACCGTTCAAGCCGGGATTTAGCCAAATCCAGCAACTCTCGATCTTTGTTACGCGCAGCATAACTCTTGATAACAGCCTGACCATAACCAACAGGATCTTTAGACAGTTTTTCAAAATCTAAATCTGCAGCAAGAAATATAGTTTGGGCATTCACCATATCCCACTGAGTTTCTTTATCCGCAACAAAGTCAAATAATGACCAATTTTCTTTCACAACACGATCATGACGATAAGCATTTACGTCACGCTTGACATGTGAGTACCATGAAATCGTACGCTGCACAGGATCTCGCAACATCGTTATATAGTTTAAATCCCGCCCCACATAACTATTTAAGCCAAACCATAGATGCCCCCGAAAAAAATCATATTTTGAAATGGAATCACCATCCAACTTAAAAAGTTCGGGAAGCAATTGGGCAGGACATATCCGAGAACGATCAAATTGCGCATCCAAAAATGAAGTCAACGATGTGCCGGCTGTCTTTGGAATATGAAGATAATAAAGTGGTTTGTTCATTGTTTACCAAATCTAAAATTGAATTAAAATCAAACGCTCGACCAATCAAAACCCTGTAAAAAAATGAAATAACCTAGCACGCATCACAGACACTGTCAAACTCTTGTAAATTTCGAATTTTATGTTTTTTACCCTTAATATTGTATTAGCCTTCCTTGGTGTACTACCGGTAGAGGAAACTGCGCTTGGCACGGCAAAACATTTTCAAGTTGATGGAGATGCACGCTGGGTTCATCGGAAATGCGGGATACTGCAGACTACATCGCAGAAGACGAAGGCCGATCTGACTGAGTCCACCCGTCGCGCCATTGATATAGAGACAAAAAGCAACTGGCAGCCCATTGCCAGCAAGGGGAGACTCATATGCTACGGGTAAACCAGTGTCCTCTCGGCCAAATCCTTCAATCACCAGCTCCCCCCTCTATTTGACCAAGGCAGTATAGGACGACTCGAAGACCAGACCGGCTATCCTGGCGCGGTCTACACTTTCCTCAGTTCCCGCTCCTCAGTCCCCCGATCGAGCATCGGCCCGTGCGAGCAAATCGGATTGCACGATGGCGGCAGGGCACGTTAATGGAAACCTCGACTCGTACGTACGACACTTCGACGAATTCCGATTGCCAGGCGCAGCTAGTTTGAAGTACCTAGCTAGTCTAGTATGTCTCACCACCCCATACCAGCGAGCCAAATAAGCAATGCGCACAACGCATGGAAGTTTAAAAAAAATAGCTTTCGGATCACTCTTTGCTGTTCTGATAGCCATCATTCTTTTGCCGTATTCAAAAAACGGCTTCTGGGCTGACGATGCCTTGAACAGTCAGACATGGGGATTGATCAATCGCTTCGATTCCAGCGTCATTGAATTTTCAAGCAGCGTTATCCGATCGTGGCTTGTTGAATACGGAAGAATTCTTTTACCTTGGCCTGTGATCTACAGCTTCTTCTACATATTTAAGAGCGAGCTTGCTGTCAGATTGGCGGACATGGCGATGTTCATTGCGCATGTAAGCCTCACCATCCTATTACTACGTAGAATTGGTATATCTTGGCGAACAATCGGTTTTTTTATTTTGTCTTTATTGGCTTTACTGCAAATACGTGACTCGGCGGATCCATTGGCCGCATTCGCCGGTTTTAGCCAAGGCGTTGGAATCCTCCTCACGTCATCCCTCTTGACGCTTCACAAGTGGCACAAAACCAAATCCGCAGCATGGCTAGTCGCATCTTCGTTAATAGCCGCTCTATCAATGACGTTCTATGAAATTAATTCCGTCTACGTTCCGATTGCAATCGTGACGATACTTACCTCTAACCATTCAAGAAAAATTCGCGATACCGCCATAATTGTCGTGCCATTTATCATATTCATCACCGCAAATCTCTATGTAAAGCAAATAGCACTGACCCCTTATGCAGGCGCTGAAGTTGGAAATTTAAGTGCTGTACCGGCGACATTCCTTAAACAGCTATTCGCGACGCTTCCAGGGAGTTTTTACTTATCCGCAGGAAAAAACGAATTCCCTCCGAGCGAACTTTTCAGTGCAGCTTCCACAAGTCAACTCGCATGGGCAGTTATGATCCTGTGGTCAGCTATAGCAATCATTGTACTTAGGCGTGAACCTACAAAACAGCCCGTGATGCTCCTGCCTATTTTCGCAGCAGGCATGCTTCTACTTGTGCCTCCAGTGCTGATCTCTATCTCAGCCAAGTATCAATTAGGCTTGACTTGGGGCTATGCACACATTCCGGTCTACTACCAATGCTTCGGACTTGCGTTTCTTCTTGCAGCCGCTGTAGATCAGTTCTCGCGGGGCGCAATTGCAAAATGGGCGATAGCCTGTGTTCCATTGGTTGGTCTTGGAATTGCACTGAACTGGACGATGAACATGCACCAGTCAGCAGCGTGGGACTCTGTGTTAAGGGAACCACGTGACTCCTTGGTATCCGCCATGCAGAGCGGTATCTTCGATGGGGTCCGCGACGGCGATGTAGTACGGATAGATGGTCAGCCGATTCATATAAACGGCAACCTGATATACCAAACAATCGAAAAGAATTTTTCTATTCCCAACGAGGCTGCAATTTCAGGTTGGTTCGAGTCACCGCCCAGGGCTGATGCCAAGGCTTATCGTTTAGTACGGGACCCGGCGGTCAACAATCAGTGGAAAGTAGTTCCACAATAGCGCCGGGAGTTTGAATACTGTTCAGCCCGCACTGCGCGGGTCTCTAATTATGAAATAAGAAAACAGTCCCATTCATTATTCAGCCTCGCTCAATTCCGACACGCAGGACCGAGTTGTATATTGCTACTGTGCTTTCAAGACTTTGATCTGTGGCGCAACAGCCCATATCAGGTTTCGACACCTCGATTTGTCGTCTGATTCTATAGTTCACGGCATGATTTCCATGCGCGGCAGTCGATCCAGAGCCCCCCCTCAATTGGCTCTTTTTGATGCGTGACCGTGAGCGGGCGCAAGAACTGGCTGTTCAGCGCCCCCGAAGGCGCGCCGGCCAGCGCTCAACTTTACAGTTTGGTCGAGACGGCTAAAGCCAAACACCAAGAGTCCTATGCGTGGCCGCGCCACGCACTTGAACGGTTGCCGCAAGCTGTAGCAGTAGAAGACTTCGAAGCCTGGCTGCCGTCGCACTGTACGCCGCAAAATACCAAGATGGCTTCACGCCCCACCTTTAAAAGGTGGAGTTCATGGATCGCATACACTTGATTAGCTCGTCGAGCTTAAAAAATTATCACGCGTATTGCGCAGTCGTCTTGTTTATTACTGGCTGAGGAGATTGGGGGGCGAGTAAAGCGCGTTTGAATTGCTCAGCACTCTGTTTCCAGGTTAGCCATGGCATGTTAACTGACTCAATGGTTGAGCCTTCACGATAATCCTCCAACCACTGAGTAATTGCGTCGGCCAAGCTCTTCGCACTGTCACCCTCGAAGAACGCCGCATACTCGCCGGCGACCTCTCGAAACACCGGCAGGGCACGCGCCAGGATCGGCAGCTTATGCTGCGCAGCTTCAATCAGCGGCAATCCGAAGCCTTCACCTTGCGAAGCGGCCAGCAAGCAGGACGCCGCCGCATAGACTTTTTCCAGGTACTCATCGCTGACACCTTCAAGCCAAAACAGACGCTTGTTTAATTGCGGATGGTTGCGCAAGCGCGCGCACAACGCATCAACCATCCAGCCTTGTTTGCCCACAATAACCAAATTGACCTGCTCACCTTGGGCCCATAGCAGATCGAAGGCTGCAAGAGTTTGGGTATGCCCTTTGCGCGGCTCAATCGTGCCCACCGACAAGAAACTCGGTACGCTACGCAGGCATTCAAGCACCTCATTGGCGCCTTGTACCAAACCGTTGGACGGCATCGATGCGGCCAAATCAGCACCTAGATGGAACCAACTCGTCTGCAAGGGAGAGGGAGACAAACGGGGTGCGCCATGGACGGCAACCCAGCGCTGCAGGTCAGCAGCCACCGAGGCAGAGATACATAGCGCTGCATCGGCCTTGGAAACCTCGTATAGCCAATCGGCATGACCTTCCTTGGTGCCCGCAGGAAAGTGCTCCTCGAACTGGATCGGGATCAGGTCATAGACTACGAAAGAAGTCTTCACCCCACGCTCGCGCAAACGGGAGAATACCCCGCGCTTGCCTGCCTCGACAATAAAGGAGCCAGAGAAGTCCAAGCCCAGGAATTGCTCGCCAGGTTGCATATCTACTGGCTCATCAAGTAACCATCCGGTCGGGCAGCCCATCAACGAAAGCATGAAATTGCGCGCATAACGCCAATGCCAATCGCCCCCGCTATCGCTCAGAAAAACCGGTTCAAACAGATAATCAGCGGGCGGCGATTCAATCAGCGCCAGCAGCAATGCCCTGACCACACGCTGAATACCGGTGCGTAAATCAACCCGTATCATGGCAGAGACGTCAACATATATGCGGCGCAAGCCAACGGCCGGCGGCTGGTTGAGTGCAATGGCTTTGGACATCGCAACGATATCCACGCTCTCGCTATAATCAGTGACCACATGCCCCACCGCCGACGTGAACGTCTGATAACGGCTGTAATCAAGATAATGGGCTTCAATACTTTCGAAATAGCGCTGGGCACAAAATGCGGGCGCATGGGCGCTTCGCACATATGTGGCGGCTAGATCGCCCAGACCAGCACGAGCCGCAGGCTCGCTGCGGAGCCATTCCAAGGCTTGAGTCAGTTGCACGTCGCTGAAATCATCTTCCAGCTTGATCAACACGTCATCCGGCAGATCAGCCATGGCACCATTGGCATTGATGATCGTGGCCAGACCGTAATTGAGACAATCGAGCACTGCCGCTGAGGTCTCGCCGCGCGACAGTTCACGCAACTGCACACCCACGTCTGCAGCGGCTAGATACTGCTCATAGGTCAACGCGTCGGTCCAACCAACAATGCTGACGCTAGAAGGCTGTTGGCGTTCCTTGATTAGCCGCTCGATGTCTTCGCCATAGTTTGACGCCTCGTTCTGACCGACGAAGAACAACTTGCAGTTGGAGTCCTGGCGGAGCAACGGGGAGTTTTCCCACGCGGCCAACAATCGATGATTAAGCTTGGTCTTGCCCATAAAGCCAAAGCTACACACAACGAAATCGTCACTGCTCAAGCCCAGGGCTGCACGGGCGCGCTCGCGGTCCTGGTTCATCGCAGGCACACGCAGAAGTGGGATCGCCGAACAGCGAGCCCTTTCACCATACCATTGACGCGCCAACGACTCGGAGTAATTCGAATGCACGATCACTCCTAGTGCCTGATTAATCACCCCCAGGCTGCCCGGGTACTTGGACAACGTGCTATGCACCCCGTCCCGATGAAAGTCATCCACCGCCTTGTAGCCATGTCCCTGATACAGCTCTTTAATCCAGGCATCGGGTTTTATCCCATGGACCTGGCAATACCACTGAACATCGCTCAGATAGAAGTCGTGCAAGACGACGACTCCAGCAATCTCGTCAAGTAACTCAAACATAAAGGCATGCATCGGACTATTACCGAAGTGGTAAATAACCCGCTGGTAGCGCGAGGCGTTTTGGCGGAACCACTCCACCGAGCGCACCTGACAGTTAGCCAGGATCCAAGGATCATTGACCTGGGGGTGATCGGTCACCACATCGATGTCGTAATAGCGGCTTAACTCGGGCAACAACTCTGCGCTGTACCCGGCGATGCCGCTTTTTTGGGGTGGCAGTGGCGACACATAAGCCAACTTCCGTCGCAAACCACTGGTGCTGACATTCCCCTGTCGCATGGTCCCTCGCGCCAACAACGCTAAGACAGCCCCAACGTCCTCCTGCAATGACTCTTCTTCGAAACCGGTCGCGGGGTTCGCCGATAGAGCATTAACCTGAACAGCAGGCACCCCCAGCGCCTGGCTGACATATTGAGGATCCAGCGGCGGTATGACCATCACCAGCTCTGCACGACGGATTTGCTGGATCTGCTGCGCCCGATACAAGCCCCGTGGCGTCACCTCGCCAGCATGGGACTTACCCAAAGACTCCAACACGACGACACTGCGCATGGACTGCTCCAATACGCCGATAGTCAAAATCAACTCATTGTCAGCGCTATCAAACACATCGGATAGCAACACCAAATCGGGCTTGAGATTGGCCAGAAACGCCTCACGGATCAACTCAGCGGCTTTCGCCCGTCCTTCGTTATCCGGATCAAGCCGATTCACCGGGCCAGGTGCCGACCACACATGGATATTTTCGGACGGCAAAACTCCATGAAACTGCGCGCGAATCGCTTCGATGGTCCCATCAAACAGCCCACTTAGGGCCAGGATGACCTCATGTTCGCCTGACTGTAGGGCTAACGCGCGTGCCAATCTGGTGATGTAGCACGAGGAGTCGAGCCGGGTGAGACGGGCTTGAGCGCCCTGCATATCAATAACAATACGCATCAGCGCAGATCCTTCTGTTCGGTAGTTTTTTTCAGATCGTAATACACTTGGCGAGCACCCGCCGACAGGCCCTCCAGGTGCTGCGGTACTTCACTGTTCGTCGTTTCATGGCGAGAAACGGATGCGCTGACCATTAGCCCACGCTTGAGGGCGAAGCGCTTGAGGGCTTCATGCAAACGGGGATAACGATTCAGGCTGGCATTGAGTCGCCGACGCAAAGCCGGGCGCCCGAGGGTATGGCGCAGCCCTGCGACCACGATTCGACGCGCCCCGCTTTTCAGCAAACGGGCAAAGCTACTGCCCAACCAGCGCACGGACCTTGTGCACCGGCGCAAAGGCGCAGTAAGGCGCCAGGAAGTGCTCCTCATCAACGCTTGCACGCGGCTGTTATCGGCGCAACTTTGTAGCCAAAATTCGTGAGTCCGGGCCAACGCCTCATCACGCTGCTGACGGGTCTGCTGCAACTCCGCTTCCAATTGGACAATCTGGCGCTGTAACTTGGCTTCCAGCTCAGCGCTCCGGCGCGGCAACTTGGCTTCAAGTTCGACACTCTGACGCTGCAACTCGGCTACCTGCTCGACATTCTGGTGCTGCGACACGGCTTCCAGTTCGACACCCTGGCGCTGCAACTCGGCTGACAGCTCGACACTCTGGCGCTGCAACTCGGCTGACAGTTCGACACTCTGGCGCTGCAACTCGGCTGACAGCTCGACCCTCTGTCGCTGCAACTCGGTTGACATGCCGGCAACCTCATGCTGTATTTCCTTTAGGTGCTGTATTTGCTGCAAAGAGCTGTCTTCAAGCGCTGCCCGGAAGCGCCGCTCCAGGTGTTGTTCATAACGCTCTGCCAAGGTTTCCAGACTCAAACCGTAAGTACGGTCAAAGTAAGGATCGAAAACCGCCAACTGTTCGACTCCCGCCGTCTTCTGCGCAATGATCGCGTAATCCGGGCTGACCCCGTCCAACACTTCCATCAAGGTAAGTTGCGGCACGTCATGCAACGCAGCCGACTCTTGCAGACGGACCAACTTGGAGCGCGAAAATCCCGTGTACTCGGTCAAAAAGCTGAGTAACAAATGTGGTATGGGTTTTTCGTGGGTCGGGTCGAGGTAGAAAGAATTAGTGCCAACCAATAGGTTTTCCGGGTTCGGCGTCTCCATAATCAACAGACCCGCCGGTTTGAGCACCCGTAGCGCCTCACTGACCAACTGCTGCAAACTGGTGAACGGTATGTGCTCAACCAAATGGAACGCCGACACCACCACTTGACTCTCATCGCCCAGCGCGGCCAGCGCCTCCAGCGCGTCGCCGTACTCGGCAGGCAAGCCGAGCGCCTGACATGCCTGCAGCATGCCCTCGTCGACGTCAACACCACGAGGTAAAAAGCCTTGCGACTGGATCAACTCCAGCCATTCGCCACGGCCACAACCCAAATCAAGCGCCAGGCACTGCGGGTACAATGCTTTGAGCGGGTTGATAAAAGGCAGATAGACCTCTTGACGTTTCCTGATCAAGTCGCGACTACCGCGATGGATATCTTCAAACGCCCGGTAAAAATTCTTACTCATTTGCTGTTTTCCACTGTTGGCGGCAACCAGGCAAGCCCAACAAATTCCGTTTTGGAGACATTCACCACATTGAACACCAGTGCCAGATCCTGCCACTCGAAGTTACAGGCAATATGATTCTGGGTGGTGTGCAGCGCAACCGCCACTGAATACGAGCCCACTCCCAAGTTAGCCTCAAAGTCGAAGCGGTACTGCATTGTCTGCCCCGCCGCCAGACTCTCCAGTTTGCAGCCCAAGTGATGCGTATTGGTGCCAAAGACCGTCTGGCCCAAACGGTCCTTGAGCGCGTAACCGGTAACCAACTCGGGGATATCGCTGTTGATCTGCACATCAATTTTCAAGCTGACACTTTCGCCAACTTGTACGTATTCGATCGGCTCTCCCACGCTATTGTGCAGGCTAACCGAACGTATGCTTGCCTCGCCCGAGCCAGAGCGAGTTTGCACACTGCCATCTTCGCGCTGGATGACTGTAACCGTGGCGTTTTCCTTGGCCGCGATAATAGCGTTGTAGTAATCCATCACCTCTTCCGGCGCGCCATCCTTGATCACGGTACCGTGTTCGAGCAGGATCGCCCGGTCACATAACGCCTGGATCGAGCCTCGGTCGTGGGACACGATCAACAACGTCGTGCCCAGACGCTGAAACTCGCGAATACGCTCAAAGCTCTTGTGCTGGAAATAACTGTCACCCACCGACAAGGCTTCATCGACGATCAGGATGTCTGGACGAAACGCTGTCGCCACGGCAAACGCCACGCGCATCTGCATACCGCTTGAATAAGTACGCACGGCTTGGTCGAAGTATTCGCCAATCTCGGCAAAAGCCTCGATCTCTGGCATGGCCTGGTGGATCTGCTCAGCGCCAAAGCCCATCAAACCGGCGGCGTGGTACACATTCTGGCGACCGGTCAAATCAGGGGTAAAACCCATGCCTAACTCGAGAATGGCAGCGATGCGGCCATTAACCTGAACGCTGCCCTCCGTGGGTTGCAGGGTTCCGGTAATCATCTTCAACAGCGTAGATTTTCCCGCACCGTTTTGGCCAACGATACCGATGGCTTCTCCCGGCCTGATGGAAAAGTTGATGTGCTTGAGCACCCAATGCTCTTCACTGGGTTTGGTGGGCAGCCCAAACCAACGGCCAATGCGCTGAAGTTCAGAGGCGTAGACGCGATAAGCCTTGCCCAGGTTGTTTACGGTCAGCAGGCTCATAACACGTCCACCATTTCCGGCGCGGCCCGGCGGAACATAAAAAGCCCCAACAGCATCAAGCCCAAGGCAATAACAGTGGTCACTGCAATTTGCTGGATATCGGGGGTTTTGGCGTATACCAAAATGTCATGATAAGCGCTGACGATCGGGAACATGGGGTTCATGTCCATGTAGCTTCTGAAGTTTTCAGGAATAATATTGACCGGGTAAACCACCGGGGTGAACCAGAACCAGACTTGCAGCAGGATGGGCACCACTTGACCTACGTCCCGAATGAAAACGTTCAGAACGCCGAGAATCAAGCCTATGCCAACTGCCAGAGCAGTGACTGCAAGCGTCAACGGGATGAGCCATAGCATTTCAAGGTGCGGCCATTGACCCAACAGAGCAAAAACCGCCAACAGCGCAACAAACAGCAACACATAATTGAGCAGGCTCGATCCCACGACAATTACCGGCAAGGTAATACGCGGAAAGCGCATCTTTTTCATGAGGTTGCCTTGGTCGATAAACAAGGTCAAACAGCGACCGATGATCTCCGAAAATAGGCTCCATGCCAGCATGCCCGCCATCAAGTAGAGGGCGTACGCATACTTGTTGTCGATCCCGGGAAGCTTTGCTGCCAGCACGTTGGAGAGCACCAGAGCATAAATGGCGACTTGGGCCAGAGGGTTGATAATCATCCACAGACCGCCTAAACGGCTACGAGCAAAACGGGCAGAAAATTCATTATGAATGGATGAAAAAACGAACCCACGGTAATCCCAAAGGCTTTTGAACAACTCCAACATTCCTGACTCCTGGTAAAAGTAAAGCCAAGTTGCTTCACTCGTGGCGATCCTGAATCACGGGATTTACAGCTAAGGCTCAAGGCCTCCGGCAAACGATACGGTTGCGCTCCCAGAGATGAGAATCCAGATCAAATCTACTTAAACTACTTATCCCTGGATCAAACCAGCAATTTCCGCCACATAGCGCACAACAAGTTTTTCATCCGCACGACTCTCCACATTCAACCGTAGCAATGGCTCCGTGTTGGATCCTCGCAGGCTGAAGCGCCAATCGCCAAACTCAAGGCTGATCCCGTCGGTTTCATCAACAAGCGGATTGCTCGGCCGGAAGTGTTCGAGCACCTTTCTTAAGGTCTCATTCACATCCGTCACGCGATAGTTAATCTCCCCACTACACGGAAACGCTTCGATTCGCTTCGCGACTAGCTGCGCAAGCGTTTCGCCCGTTTCGGAAATCAATGCTGCCACCAACAACCATGGAATCATCCCGCTATCGCAATACGCAAAATCGCGGAAGTAGTGGTGGGCACTCATCTCCCCGCCATATACCGCGTCTTCCTCGCGCATGCGTTCCTTGATGAACGCATGTCCGGTTTTGCTCTGAACGGCGATACCACCCGCCTGCTCAACCTGCTCGATAGTATTCCAGGTCAGGCGCGGGTCGTGGATGATTTTGCTGCCGGGGTGTTGCTTGAGCAGCATTTCGGCCAGCAAGCCGACAAGGTAGTAACCCTCGATGAACCGACCATCCGCATCAAAGAAGAAGCATCGATCGAAGTCACCGTCCCAGGCCAGGCCCATGTCACACTGATTTGCCAGCAGTGCGTGACGAGTCAGCTCACGGTTTTCAGGTAGCAGCGGGTTCGGAACACCATTCGGAAAGTGGCCATCAGGCACCTCGTTGATAAACACCCACTGCAACGGAAGTCGTGCAGCCAGCGCCTGTAGCACAGGGCCTGCAGCGCCATTACCCGGATCGGCGAGAATCCTGAGAGGCTTTAGGGCGCTGACGTCGACGTAAGTGAGCAAATGGTCGATGTAGGCAGTCTTGTCGAAGGCCTGACGAACCGCGCCTTTTTGTGCCGCAACGGTGCCCAGGTCTCCCTGATCGACGCGTAGGCGAATGGCGTCGAGACCAGTGTCGCCACTGATAGGGCGAGACTCGGCCTTGACGAGTTTCATGCCGTTGTAGCCTTTGGGATTGTGACTGGCGGTTATCATTACACCGCCGTCGACCTTGTAATGGCTGGTGGCAAAATAAACTTCCTCGGTGCCACACAGCCCGATGTCGATCACATCGGCGCCCGCCTCGGTAATACCGCGCATCAGGGCTGTCGCCAGGGGCGGGCTTTCGAGTCTCATGTCCTGGCCGACCACAAAGGTTTTTCCCTGCAACTCAGCCACAAGTGCACGACCTATGCGATAGGCGATGTCTTCGTTGAGTTGAGCTGGAACCTGACCACGAATGTCATAGGCTTTGAAGCATTGCGTCACGATAGGAGGATACATACTACTCGCTAGCTGAAATGTCCGATGCCGCCCAGAGGCGGCACCGGCAAGAATGGACCGCCAGGGCCTAATGCCGCTGGCGCGCGGCCCTCACAAGGCGCAGGGCTCGCATCGGGCTCAATGTCGTTACTTATCGACGCGACCGTAATTATCCTCGAAACGAACAATATCGTCCTCACCAAGATAATCACCGCTTTGCACCTCAATGAGCACTAGGTCTATGACACCCGGGTTCATCAAGCGGTGCTGATGGCCAGCACGAATGAAGGTGGACTCATTGGTGTTCAGCATCAATTCTTCTTGGTCATTGATGACCAGAGCCATCCCGCTGACGACGATCCAATGTTCACTTCTGTGGTGATGCATTTGCAGGGATAGAGAAGCCTTGGGCTTCACAACGATGCGCTTGATCTTGAAGCGTTCGCCATTTTCCAGCGTGGTATAAGTCCCCCATGGGCGATGGACTGTGCGGTGCAACAGATGGACAGTGTGGTGGCACGCCTTCAGTTGATTGACGATATGCTTTACGTCTTGGGCGTGGTCTTTATGGGCAATCATTACCGCGTCCGGCGTGTCAATTACCAGCAGGTTTTCAACACCAACCAACGCAGTCAGCCGATCTTCGCTGTTGACGTAATTGTTTCGAGAACCGTGGGACAACACTTCGCCTTCAAAACGGTTGCCGTTTTCATCAGGCTCGGTCAACTCACTCACGGCATTCCAAGAACCGATGTCACTCCAACCGATATCGCAAGGAATGGTCGCTACGTTCGAGGACCGCTCCATCAGTGCATAGTCAATGGAAATGTCAGGAACATCGGCAAAGGTTTCAGCGTCCAGCGCCAGGCAGCGGTAATTTTTAGACGAGGTGAGGCGTGACGCCTCGATCGTCTTGCTGACGGCCGCCATGACGTCCGGAGCATGCTGACGGAGTTCTTCGAGCACGGAACCCACGCGGAAGCAAAACATTCCGGAGTTCCAGTAGTAATTGCCTGCGCTGACATAGCTTTGTGCGGTTTCCAGATCGGGCTTTTCTACGAAGCGTGCAACCTTCAAGCCCCCCGTCAACGGCGCATTTTTTTGTGCTTCGATATAACCAAAACCTGTTTCAGGATAGGTCGGCTGGATACCAAAGGTCACCAGCCAGCCCTCGGCGGCCAGAGCCATTGCGTGGTCTACGACCGCACCAAAGGCTTTTTCATCTTTAATTAAATGATCTGCAGCCAGCACCAGCATCTGGGCATCAGGGCCATGGGTGGCTTCCAGGTGGAGCGCAGCCGCAGCGACGGCTGCGGCGGTATTTCGGCCGAATGGTTCCAGGATGAAACCTTGGGCATGCTTGAGGGTATTGACTGCGCCGTATTCATCTTCAGTTTTGAACAGGAGCTCACGGTTGGTCACCGTTAGAACTTCAACAACACCTTTGAGTCGCGACGCACGGAGAAAGGTTTTTTGGATCAGATTCTGACCATCCGGCAGATCCATGAATGGCTTTGGATGGGCTTCACGAGAGACAGGCCACAACCGGCTGCCCACTCCACCAGACAAAATTACGGGAATCAGTTCCATACTCTAATCCTTAATACCCTTTCTGGTAGATGCATTCAGAAAGCGGGCGCAGTTATGTTTCCAATCATTTTCTGCATCACCATCGATGCACATGTTGCGTGATTAGCTTCACGCCCCAACCGATCCGCCCTATCGCGTCATCGTATTTCGGCCTATCCGGTCATCGGAGGACCTCAGCAAGGAGGTAGCGCGGAAAAGAACAATGATGGGAAAACCAGCTTCAATGGTTCTAAACGGGCTAAATTTTCTATCGGTCATTTTACATGCAGTGCCGGAAATTAATACTCATGCGCCAAATAGATATAGAAAATCGCTGGGAAAACATAAAGATATGCCATCAAAATAGCATCACCCCTCTACAACACCTACCTTCGGAGACCAGGCTTGAGCTGAGCGTTTTGAGGAGCAAATCCATCCGCTGTCAATAGGCAATCTGGTCGAGGCACGCCCATCATCGAACCTTCGCGCTTCTCGATGGCATGTATGAAAAGGTCATCTAAAACGCAAAAAAACTCAAGATCAGACACGTGATAGCTAAAAAGAGTCGCACCGCAAGCCTATTGCTGGCAGAACACAGGCGCTCCCTACACTGACCATAGGAAATATTGGTAGCAAGAGTCTTTGCCACGTAATGAGGCGTGTGCCGCCCCGTCCAAGCCAGGAAGTTCGGCGCAGCTCAGCTTGATACAGCACTGACTGGAGCAGGTACTCGCAACAGAGATCAGAGAAGACGCTTTCGCGATGCCCGCGACATACGCCCCAACAGCCAACCCAGTAACGGACCGATCAACATTCCTATCAGCAGCGCCGCAACAGTGATGACCGATACAGGCAACTGTGGTCCCGTCAACCCCAGGAACAACAAGGCAACCGGCTGCTGGTTTTCCAGGACAAAGGCTAGAACAATCAAAATCACCAGCAGTACAAACACCGCGAGCAGGACGCGCTTGAGATTACGCATGAATCATTCCTTGTGTGGTGCCCGTCAAACCCCCTCCTCCTCATCTTCATTCACGCGATCGCGAAGTTCTTTCCCCGGCTTGAAATGCGGGACGAATTTCCCGTCGAGGCTGACGGACTGACCCGTTTTGGGATTGCGCCCAACCCGCGGGGCGCGGTAATGCAGGGAAAAGCTGCCGAAACCACGGATTTCAATACGATCACCCGTAGCCAAACACTGGGACATTTGTTCAAGCATGGTCTTGATGGCCAGCTCCACATCCTTGGATGAGAGTAGCCCTTGATGGGTGACAATTCGTTCGATCAACTCCGACTTCGTCATATTTTTCCCTTCTTTTTCAAGCAGCTAGGAAAATCGCTTGAAAAGGTTTTAGCATGACCGGAGGGATTTGAACAGCCCAAGTATTGACATTCTTCTTGACTCCCCCAATAGCCTCTTTCCGCGCAAGCAGGGAGGTACTACCGACAGATGACCAGCATCGTACGAGTCAGATAGCCAGCCGGATTGAAACCAAAGGGGTACTGATCTTCATCCTTCGCGTCGTCGGATCGGGTAATCACCTTGTAGCCAGCCCCCTTGCACTCTCTTGCAGCTCTCTTGTGGCACTTCTCCCAGCCGGACCCCAACCCCGAGCAGTCGACCTCGATACCACTGACACCACGCACTGCGTGGGTCTTGGCGTTCGTAGAGCAAGCTGCCAGCACCAAGACACTCAACACCAGAAAGAGCTTGTTCATTCAGTTCCTTTAGACGGAGGTCCGGATCGATCACTTATACAAGTCGGAGCCACGCCCTGAATAGATTATTGATCCGCTTCATAAAAGAGACAGCTGGGTTGATGGGTTGGTTTCGCGGCGCCCCGAATGAATACGGTCATCGGCAGCGACTCGCAGAGAACTTTGAAATTTCGCAGGCACAAAAAAGGGCGACCGAAGTCGCCCTTTTTCTATGGTCTGACAGAACTCAGTTCTGTTTTTCCATTTGTGCACGCAGCAGGTCGCCCAGAGTGGTAGGACCAGCAGCAATGTCAGCGGCTGGCTTGTCGCGCAGGCTCTGGATTGCTTCTTTCTCTTCAGCATCGTCTTTCGACTTGATGGAGAGCTGGATTACGCGGCTCTTGCGGTCAACGCTGATGATCTTGGCTTCTACTTCTTCGCCTTCTTTCAGAACGTTGCGCGCGTCTTCAACGCGGTCACGGCTGATTTCGGAGGCTTTCAGAGTCGCTTCGATATCGTCGGCCAGAGTGATGATGGCGCCTTTGGCGTCAACTTCTTTCACGATGCCCTTAACGATTGCGCCTTTGTCGTTCTCTTGAACGTACTCGGAGAACGGATCGCTTTCCAGTTGCTTGATACCCAGGGAGATGCGCTCGCGCTCTGGGTCAACCGACAGGATAACGGTGTCCAGCTCGTCGCCCTTCTTGAAACGACGTACGGCTTCTTCGCCCACTTCGTTCCAGGAGATGTCGGACAGGTGAACCAGGCCGTCGATGCCGCCGTCCAGACCAATGAAGATACCGAAATCGGTGATCGACTTGATGGTGCCGGAGATTTTATCGCCCTTGTTGAACTGGCCAGAGAAGTCTTCCCATGGGTTGGACTTGCACTGCTTGATGCCGAGGGAGATACGACGACGCTCTTCGTCGATGTCCAGAACCATGACTTCCACTTCGTCGCCGACTTGTACGACTTTCGAAGGGTGGATGTTCTTGTTGGTCCAGTCCATTTCGGAAACGTGTACCAGGCCTTCAACGCCCTCTTCCAGCTCAGCGAAGCAGCCGTAGTCGGTGAGGTTGGTAACACGAGCGGTGACGCGAGTGCTTTCTGGGTAACGGGCTTTGATAGCGACCCATGGATCTTCACCCAGTTGCTTGAGGCCCAGGGAAACACGATTGCGCTCGCGATCGTACTTCAGAACCTTGACATCGATCTCGTCGCCAACGTTGACGATTTCCGAAGGATGCTTGATACGCTTCCAGGCCATGTCGGTGATGTGCAGCAGGCCATCGACGCCACCCAGATCGACGAATGCGCCGTAATCGGTGAGGTTCTTGACGATGCCCTTGACCTGCTGGCCTTCCTGCAGCGATTCCAGCAGAGCTTCACGCTCGGCGGAGTTCTCGGCTTCCAGGACACTGCGACGGGAAACGACAACGTTGTTGCGCTTCTGGTCCAGCTTGATGACCTTGAATTCCAGCTCTTTGCCTTCCAGGTGCGTGGTATCGCGCACTGGACGGACGTCAACCAGGGAACCTGGCAGGAACGCACGGATGCCGTTAACGTCGACAGTGAAGCCGCCTTTAACCTTACCGTTGATAACGCCCTTGACCACTTCCTCAGCTGCGAAAGCCGCTTCCAGAACGATCCAGCATTCAGCGCGCTTGGCTTTTTCACGGGACAGCTTGGTTTCACCAAAGCCATCTTCAACCGAGTCCAGCGCAACGTGAACTTCGTCACCGACGTTGATGTTCAGTTCGCCAGCGTCGTTGTAGAACTGCTCAAGCGGGATGAGTGCTTCAGACTTCAGACCAGCGTGAACGGTTACCCAGCGAGCTTGGTAATCGATATCAACGATAACACCGGTGATGATGGAGCCTGCCTGAAGGTTCAGGGTTTTCAGGCTTTCTTCAAAGAGTTCCGCAAAGCTTTCGCTCATTTTAATTCCTGTTGATTAGGGCGAAGAATACGCCCGCCTCCACACCCCAGACGGTGTGGGTTAGTTTCATATAAAGGAAGCACCACAGGACTATGACTGGTCCCCTGCAGGGCTTCCGGGTCACCCGGCGATATCGCGAATGGCGATCTCGCTCATGATGCGTTGCAACACCTGGTCGATGGACAACTCCGTGGAATCCAGCTGTATCGCGTCAGCCGCCGGCTTGAGCGGGGCTACTGCGCGCTGGGTGTCACGCTCATCGCGTGCACGGATCTCATCTAGCAGACTCGACAGACTAACATCCTCGCCTTTGCCCTTCAACTGCAAATATCGGCGACGCGCCCTCTCCTCCGCACTGGCGGTGAGGAAAATCTTCAGCGGCGCATCGGGAAAAACCACCGTGCCCATGTCGCGACCGTCCGCCACCAGTCCCGGCGGCTCCTGGAATGCACGCTGGCGTTGCAACAAGGCTTCGCGCACCGCCGGCAGCGCGGCGACCTGGGAAGCCCCGGCACCCACGCTTTCGGTACGAATGACGTCGCTGACTTCGTCACCTTCCAGAATGATGCGCTGGAGCTGACCGTCGGTCGCGGCAATGAATTGCACGTCCAGATGAGCGGCCAGCGCCTTGAGCAACTCTTCGTTGGTCAGGTCGACGCCATGGTTCGCGGCAGCGAACGCCAATAGACGATACAAGGCACCCGAATCGAGCAGGTTCCAGCCCAACTGCCTGGCCAGGATCCCGGCGACGGTCCCCTTGCCCGAACCGCTCGGACCATCGATGGTGATGACCGGTGCCTTGATATTCACGACTGTGCCTCTTGTGCCACTCGGATACCGACCTGTGCGCACAGCGCCAGGAAGTTCGGGAACGACGTCGCGACGTTGGCGCAATCATGGATGCGAATCGGCGCGCTGGCGCGCAAAGACGCAACACTGAAGGCCATGGCGATACGGTGGTCGCCGTGACCATGGACTTCGCCGCCGCCGATCTGGCCGCCGTCGATGATGATGCCGTCCGGCGTCGGCTGGCACTTGACGCCAAGGGCGAGCAAGCCATCAGCCATCACCTGGATGCGATCCGATTCCTTGACCCGCAGCTCCTCAGCGCCCGTCAATACGGTGCGCCCTTCTGCACAGGCGGCCGCCACGAACAGCACCGGGAACTCGTCGATGGCCAGCGGAACCAGCGCCTCCGGAATCTCGATTCCCTTGAGTTTAGCTGCTCGTACGCGCAGGTCCGCCACGGGTTCGCCGCCGACTTCACGCTGGTTTTCCAGGGTGATGTCAGCGCCCATCAAGCGCAGGATGTCGATCACGCCGGTACGGGTCGGATTGATGCCGACGTGCTCGAGCACCAGGTCGGAGCCTTCGGCGATCGAGGCGGCCACCAGGAAGAACGCCGACGACGAGATGTCGCCCGGCACTTCGATGTGGGTCGCGGTCAGCTTGCTGCCAGACTCGACGGACGCCGTGGCGCCATCGACCGTGACCGGGTAGCCGAAGCCGCGCAGCATGCGCTCGGTATGATCGCGGGTCGGGGCCGGTTCGGTGACGGTGGTCTTGCCTTCGGCGTAGAGACCGGCCAGCAGCAGGCAGGATTTCACCTGGGCGCTGGCCATTGGCATGGAGTAGGTCAGGCCCTTGAGCTTGTTGCCACCGCGGATGATCATCGGCGGACGACCGTCGGCGGCCGTCTCGATGACCGCGCCCATTTCCCGCAATGGGTTGGCGACGCGATTCATCGGGCGCTTGGACAGCGAGGCATCACCGGTCAGGGTGCTGTCGAAGTCCTGCGCGGCCAGCAGGCCGGACAACAGGCGCATCGAGGTCCCGGAGTTACCCAGGTAGATTGGACCCGGGGCAGGCTTGAGGCCGTGCAGGCCGACACCATGGATGGTCACGCGACCGTGGTGCGGACCTTCGATGACCACGCCCATGTCGCGAAACGCTTGCAGCGTCGCCAGGGCGTCTTCGCCCTCAAGGAAGCCTTCCACCTCGGTCACGCCTTCGGCCAGGGAGCCGAGCATGATCGAACGGTGGGAAATCGATTTATCGCCCGGTACACGAATACGCCCACTCAGGGAGCCACCAGGTTGTGCCAGGAAAATCAGATCGTTGGAGTTCATAGCGTCCACATAGGCCCGACGGGCCAGGATTTTACTGAAATGCTCGCGGGCGACCCTGGCGCGTGTGAAAACGCCCAGCAATTGGTGCCCGTCCCCTGCATCGACCGCGTCGCGCAAGGCGTCGAGGTCGCTGCGAAATGTATCGAGTGTGCGCAGGACAGCTTCGCGGTTGGCGAGGAAGATGTCGTGCCACATGACCGGGTCGCTTCCAGCGATTCTCGTGAAATCGCGGAAACCGCCGGCAGCGTAACGGAAGATCTCAAGATTTTCATTGCGTTTGGCCAACGAATCCACCAGGCCGAACGCCAACAGGTGCGGCAAGTGACTGGTGGCAGCCAACACTTCATCGTGACGCTCGACCTGCATGTGCTCGACATCGGCGCCCAGTTCGCGCCACAAACGGTCCACCACCGCCAGCGCGGCTGGATCCGTCTGGTCCAGCGGCGTGAGGATCACTTTGTGGCGACGAAACAACTCGGCGTTGGAGGCTTCCACCCCGCTCTGCTCGGAACCGGCAATCGGATGGCCGGGCACGAAGCGCGCCGGCATCCCACCGAAAGCCTCGGTGGCCGCACGCACGACGTTGCCCTTGGCGCTGCCGACGTCAGTCAGGATCGCTTGCCCCAGGTTCATGCTCGCCAGACGCGCCAGCAGTTTTTCCATGGCCAGGATCGGCACCGCCAACTGGATCACGTCCGCGCCCTGGCAAGCGATCGCCAGGTCATCCTCGCAGCGATCGACCACCCCCAGCTCCACGGCCAGCTTGCGCGACTGCGGATCCAGGTCGACACCGACCACCTCGCGGCACAGGCCGCTTTCACGCAAGCCCTTGGCAAACGAACCGCCAATCAACCCCAGGCCGACCACCACCAGGCGACCGATCATAGGGGCAGCAGATTGCAGCGAAGTGACATCAACCACGAGCCAGAACCTTGCTCAACGCCTCAAGGAAACGGTTGTTTTCCGCTGGCAGGCCGATGGTGATGCGCAGGTGGTTCGGCATGCCGTAGTTGGCCACCGGACGCACGATCACGCCTTCGCGCAGCAGCCCCTGGTACACCGGCGCGGCGACACGCCCCAGGTCGACGCAGATGAAGTTGCCTTTGGATGGAATCCAGCTCAAGCCCAGCTCACGGAACCCCGCTTCCAACTGCTGCATGCCGGCCGCATTCAGGCGACGGCTTTCGGCCAGGTAGGCCTCATCCTGCAAAGCGGCGCAGGCGGCTGCCAGGGCGAAGCTGTTGACGTTGAATGGCTGGCGTACGCGATTCAGCACATCGGCCACCACGGCGGTGGACAAGCCGTATCCAACCCGTAGCGAGGCCAGGCCGTAGGCTTTCGAGAACGTGCGCGAAACCAGCAGATTCGGGTAGGCCGCAAGAAAATCCAGGCCGTCGGGCAAATCGCTGCCTTCGGCGTATTCGATGTAGGCCTCGTCCAACACCACGAGCACATGCGCAGGCACGTCTTGCAGAAAGTCGTCCAGGGCCTGGGCGTCGAACCAGGTGCCGGTCGGGTTGTTCGGGTTGGCAATGAAGACCACACGCGTGTTGGCGTCGATGGCAGCCAGCATGGCCAGCAGATCGTGCCCCCAGTTTTTGGCCGGGACCACATGGGCATCCGCGCCCACGGCCTGGGTCGCGATCGGGTAGACCGCAAACGCGTGCTCGCTGAACACGGCGTTGAGACCTGGTGCCAGGTACGCACGGGCGACCAACTCAAGAATGTCGTTGGAGCCGTTGCCCAGCGTCACCTGGTTCAGCTCGACGCCACAGCGCTCGGCCAGCAGGCTTTTCAGCGCAAACCCATTACCATCGGGGTAACGGGTCAGCTCGGCCAGTTCGTCGCGGATCGCCGCCAGCGCCTTGGGGCTCGCGCCCAACGGGTTTTCGTTGCTCGCCAACTTGACGATGCTGGCCGGATCCAGGTCCAGCTCGCGAGCCAGTTCGTCCACGGGCTTGCCCGGAACGTAAGGCGAGAGTTGTTGCACGCCTGGCTGAGCCAGAGCGAGGAAGTTGCCACTCATTTGCTATCCGCCCTTAAAGAACTGCCTTGGGGTAGGAACCCAGCACCTTGAGTGCCACTGCTTCCTGACTGATTTTTTCCAGCACACCTTTTACCAGCGGATCGCGGTGGTGGCCGACAAAATCGATGAAGAACACGTAGGTCCATTTACCGCTGCGCGACGGACGGGTCTCGATCCGCGTCAGATCGATACCGTTGTCGTGGAACGGCACCAGCAGTTCATGGAGCGCACCGGGCTTGTTGCTCATGGAGACGATGATCGAAGTCTTGTCGTCGCCGGTCGGTGGTACTTCCTGGCTACCGATCATCAGGAACCGCGTGGAGTTGTCCGGGCGATCCTCGATTTTCTCGGCCAGGCGAGTCAGCCCGTAGAGGCCGGCCGCCATATCGCCAGCAATCGCCGCCGAGTTCCACTCACCCTTGACCCGCTTGGCCGCTTCGGCGTTGCTCGATACCGCCACGCGCTCGACATTCGGGTAATGGGCGTCCAGCCACTTGCGGCACTGGGCCAACGACTGGGCATGGGAATAGATCCGGCTGATGCTGTCGGTCTTGGTGTTCTCGCCGACCAGCAGGTGATGGTGGATACGCAGCTCGACTTCGCCGCAGATCACCATGTCATGTTCGAGGAAGCTGTCCAGCGTGTGGTTGACCGCGCCTTCAGTGGAGTTTTCCACCGGCACCACGCCGAAATTCACCGCGCCGGCCGCCACTTCACGGAAGACTTCGTCGATGGCCGCCATTGGCTTGCTGATCACGGCGTGACCAAAGTGCTTCATGGCGGCGGCCTGGGTAAAGGTCCCCTCCGGGCCCAGGTAGGCAACTTTCAGCGGCTGTTCGAGCGCCAGGCACGACGACATGATTTCGCGGAACAACCGCGCCATCTCTTCGTTGCCCAGCGGCCCCTTGTTGCGCTCCATGACACGCTTGAGCACCTGAGCTTCACGCTCAGGACGATAGAACACCGGCACTTCGCCTTCGGCCAGGGAGGCCATCTTCACCCTGGCGACTTCCTGGGCACAGCGCGCACGCTCGCTGATCAGCTCCAGGACCTTTTCGTCCAGGGCATCGATGCGCAGGCGCAGCGCCTTGAGTTCTTGCTCAGACATCAGCCATGTTCCTTCTCGAACTCTGCCATGTAGGCGATCAACGCATTGACGGCGTTGATGTCGACGGCGTTGTAGATGGAGGCACGCATGCCACCGACCGAACGGTGGCCCTTGAGGTTCAGCAGGCCACGCTCGTCGGCGCCGGCCAGGAACGGCTTGTCCAGACGGTCGTCGGCCAGGCGGAACGGCACGTTCATCCACGAACGATCGGTCTTGTTGATCGGGTTGCTGTAGAGACCGCTGGCGTCGATGAAGTCATACAGCGTGCGCTGCTTGACTTCGTTGAGCTTGCCGATGGCTTCGACACCGCCCTGCTCCTTCAGCCATTCGAACACCAGGCCGGAGAGGTACCAGGCCAGGGTCGGCGGAGTGTTATACATCGAGCCGTTGTCGGCCGCGACCTTGTAGTTGAGCATGGTCGGGCACAGGGAACGGGCACGCCCCAGCAGGTCTTCACGAATGATGCTGACCAGGATGCCGCTAGGGCCGATGTTTTTCTGGGCGCCGGCGTAGATCATGCCGAAACGGGAGATATCCACAGGGCGCGAGAGAATGTCCGAGGACATGTCGGCCACCAATGGCACGTCGCCGGTTTCCGGGATCCAGTTGAACTCCAGGCCACCGATGGTTTCGTTCGGCGCGTAGTGAACGTAGGCCGCGTCCTTGGACAGGTTCCATTCGTTCTGGCCGGGAATCGCGAAATAATCGTAGGGCTTGGCGGTGGCAGCCACGTTGACGTGACCGTAGCGCGAAGCTTCTTCGATGGCTTTCTGCGACCAGATACCGGTATCGATGTAGTCGGCCTTGCCACTTTCCGGCAGCAGGTTCAACGGGATCTGGGCGAACTGCTGGCTCGCGCCGCCCTGCAGGAACAGCACCTTGTAATTGGACGGGATGTTCAGCAGATCACGCAGGTCCTGCTCGGCCTTGGTGGCAATGGATACGAACTCATCGCTGCGATGACTCATTTCCATGACCGACAGGCCCTTGCCGTGCCAGTCGAGAAGTTCACCCTGGGCACGCTTCAGGACCGCCTCAGGAAGCGCCGCCGGGCCGGCACAGAAGTTATAGGCTCTCTTGCTCACATCCAATCTCGCTCTGATCTGGTGGTCACATAAATCTTGTTCAACACATTACCCAATGTGGGAGCGAGCTTGCTCGCGATTACGGTGTGCCAGTCAATATCAACGCCGCTGACCCACCGAAATCGCGAGCAAGCTCGCTCCCACAGTTGCGCATTATGTGCAGTGTCGCAAATTTTCAAACGAGACAAACAACAAGGGGGCGAATCTTCATCCGCCCCCCACGTGTCCGCTTAGTCCTGCGGTTCTTCTTCGTCTGCGGCAGCGTCGAGCGGTTGGTCGCCGGTCACGTCGTCGACATCGGCACCCAGGGTGCCCTCGAACGCCACGCCCTCCTCGCCCTCCAGCTCCTCGCCTTCGACTTCCGATGGCTCCTGCACCCGCTCAAGCCCTACCAGCGTTTCGTCGCTGGCCAGCTTGATCAGCGTCACGCCCTGGGTGTTACGACCCAGGCTCGAGACTTCGGCAACTCGTGTACGCACCAGGGTACCCTGGTCGGAGATCAGCATGATCTCCTCGCCATCGAGCACCTGGACAGCGCCAACCAGACGACCGTTACGATCGTTGCTGACCATGGCGATCACGCCCTGGCCGCCACGCTTGTACTCAGGAAACTCGCTGATGGCCGTGCGTTTGCCATAACCACGCGCCGAAGCGGTGAGGATCTGGCTGCCTTCTTCAGGAATCAGCATGGAAATCAGCTTCTGGCCTTCCGGCAGGCGCATGCCGCGCACACCGCGGGCGGTACGGCCCATGGCACGCACGTCGGATTCCTTGAAGCGAGTGACCTTGCCACCGTCGGAGAACAGCATGACCTCACGCTCGCCGTCGGTGATAGCGGCGGAAATCAGTACGTCGCCTTCGTCCAGTTCCAGGGCAATCAGGCCGACGCTGCGCTGGCGGCTGAAGGATTCCAGCGGGGTCTTCTTCACGGTGCCATTGGCGGTAGCCATGAAGATGTAGTGACCTTCGGTGTACTCCTCCACCGGCAGCATGGTGGTGATGTATTCACCATCGTCCAGCGGCAACAGGTTGACCAGCGGACGGCCACGCGCGGCACGGGACGCTTCCGGGATCTCGTAGGTCTTGAGCCAGTACACCTTGCCTTTGCTGGAGAACAGCAGCAACGTGGTGTGGCTGTTGGCGACCAGCAGGTGGGCGATGTAGTCCTCGTCCTTGACGCCGGTCGCCGACTTGCCTTTGCCGCCGCGACGCTGGGCCTGGTAGGCAGCCAGCGGCTGGGTCTTGGCGTAGCCACCGTGGGAAATGGTCACCACGCGCTCTTCTTCCGGGATCATGTCACCCAGGGTCAGGTCCAGGCGCGCATCGAGAATCTCGGTGCGGCGCACGTCGCCGTACTCGGCGCGAATCACTTCCAGCTCTTCGCGGATCACTTCCATCAGGCGCGTGGAGCTGTTGAGGATGCGGATCAGCTCGCCGATCTGGTTGAGGATTTCCTGGTACTCGGCCAGCAGCTTCTCGTGCTCCAGGCCGGTCAGGCGGTGCAGGCGCAGTTCCAGGATGGCTTGCGCCTGTTCCGGGGACAGGAAGTACTTGCCTTCGCGCAGGCCGTACTGCGGGTCGAGGTTCTCCGGGCGGCACGAGTCGGCGCCAGCGCGCTCGACCATTGCCACCACCGCGGAGGACTCCCAAGGGGTGCTGATCAGCGCTTCCTTGGCTTCCGACGGCGTTGGCGAGGCCTTGATCAAGGCGATCACCGGGTCGATGTTCGACAGGGCAACGGCCTGGCCTTCGAGAATGTGACCACGCTCGCGAGCCTTGCGCAGCTCGAATACGGTACGACGGGTGACCACTTCGCGACGGTGACGCACGAAGGCTTCCAGCAGGTCCTTGAGGTTCAGGATCCGCGGACGGCCGTCGATCAGCGCAACGATGTTGATGCCGAACACGCTTTGCAGTTGGGTCTGGGCGTAGAGGTTGTTGAGGATCACCTCAGGCACTTCGCCACGACGCAACTCGATCACGACGCGCATGCCGTCCTTGTCGGACTCGTCACGCAGCTCGGTGATGCCTTCGAGCTTCTTCTCTTTCACCAGCTCGGCGATCTTCTCGATCAAGCGAGCCTTGTTCAGCTGGTACGGCAGCTCGGTGATGACGATCTGCTGGCGGCCGCCAACCTTGTCGATGTCTTCGACGGTGGAGCGGGCGCGCATGTAAATGCGGCCACGGCCGGTGCGGTAGGCTTCGATGATGCCGGCACGACCGTTGATGATCGCGGCGGTCGGGAAGTCCGGACCCGGGATGTATTGCATCAGCTCATCGACGGTCAGCTCGGGATTGTCGATGAGGGCCAGGCAACCGTCGATGACTTCACCAAGGTTGTGCGGCGGGATGTTGGTCGCCATGCCCACGGCAATACCGCTGGAGCCGTTGACGAGCAGGTTCGGGATACGGGTCGGCATGACCGCCGGGATCATTTCGGTGCCGTCGTAGTTCGGCACCCAGTCCACGGTTTCCTTGTGCAGGTCGGCCAGCAGTTCGTGGGCCAGCTTGGTCATGCGCACTTCGGTGTATCGCATGGCCGCGGCGTTGTCGCCGTCCACGGAACCGAAGTTGCCCTGACCGTCTACCAGCAGGTAGCGCAAGGAGAATGGCTGCGCCATACGAACGATGGTGTCGTACACGGCTGTGTCGCCGTGGGGGTGATACTTACCGATCACGTCACCGACGACACGGGCAGATTTCTTGTACGGCTTGTTGAAGTCGTTGCCCAGCTCGCTCATCGCGAACAGCACGCGCCGGTGCACGGGCTTCAAGCCATCGCGCGCATCCGGCAATGCCCGCCCGACGATTACGCTCATTGCGTAGTCGAGGTAGGACTGTTTCAGCTCGTCTTCGATATTGACCGGGAGGATTTCTTTGGCCAGTTCGCCCATGAGAAGCCTGATTCCTTTTTCTGGTGAAACCTCGTTACATCCAGATGGGACGAACGAAGCTCGCCGCTGCAGAACAAATGCCGTGCAGCGACTTACGACAAATCAACGAGTTATGCCATGGATCTGCGCAGTAAAGGCCACCTCGCGAGGCAGCCTTGGAAACCGCCGGATGTTATCACAAGAGCCGCCACGCACCTATCCCCCAGATGCGCATGGTGCGTAGTTAGTTGACCGATGACAGGCTGATATGGGACCAGAGGGGCTTAGAAGCGCTACGAATGGAGAATCAGGGCGAAAATGCAAGGCATTTGTTGCCTTTGACGACCTCATCGCGAGCAGGCTCGCCCCCACAAGGATCTTTTGTGTCTGAAATTTCAGACACACCTCCTATCCACTGTGGGAGCGAGCCTGCTCGCGATGGCGGTGGTTCAGACACCAAAAGGCCTTCAATGCAACCGCTTGCGACACATCAACTGCGCCAGCTTGGCGGTGTCCGGGCGCTCGATGATGCCCTTCTCCGTGACGATGACGTCGATCAAATCCGCCGGGGTGACATCGAACGCCGGGTTGAAGGCGTCCACCTCCGCGCCAAGCCTCTTGCCGCCGACTTCCAGCAGTTCACGCCCATCGCGCTCCTCGACCGGAATGTCATCACCGCTGGCCAGGCTCATGTCGATGGTCGAACTCGGTGCCACGACCATGAAACGCACGCCATGGTGCATGGCACAGACCGCCAGTTGATAGGTGCCGATCTTGTTCGCCACGTCGCCATTGGCGGTGATGCAGTCAGCACCGACGATTACCCAGGTCACACCTTTCGTCTTCATGATGTGGGCAGCGGCGGAATCGGCGTTGAGGGTCACCGGGATGCCCTCACGGGCCAGCTCCCACGCCGTCAGGCGCGAGCCTTGCAGCGATGGACGGGTTTCGTCGGCATAGACGCGCTCCACCATGCCTTCGATGTAGGCGCCACGGATGACCCCCAAGGCCGTGCCGAAGCCGCCGGTCGACAAGGTGCCGGTGTTGCCGTGGGTGAGGATGGCCTGGGCGTTGCCCTGGTGCTTGCGGATCAGGTCGACACCGAGCTGGGCCATGGTCAGGTTGGCTTCGCGGTCACTTTCGTGGATCGCGATGGCTTCGGCCTCAAGCACCGCCAGCGGCTCGGCGTGCTCTTTCAAGCGTCCCAACCGGTCGCGCATCCGATCCAGCGCCCAGAAGAGGTTCGCCGCTGTCGGCCGTGCCTGGGCCAGCAAGGCAAAATCAGCCTCCAGCGCCGCTTGCCAGTCACCGCCCTCGGCCATCCTGGCCCGCGCCGCCAGCACCACACCATAAGCCGCGCTGATGCCGATGGCCGGCGCGCCGCGCACCACCAACGAGCCAATGGCCTCGGCCACATCGGCGGCACGGGTGCAGGCGATCCAGTTTTCCTCGAACGGCAAGACACGCAGGTCCAACAGGTACAGGACGCCATCACGCCAATCGATGGCCTTCACCTTCTCCGCAGCCAATAGTCGATCGCGCATCCTTCACCCCGTACTCATGAACAAAAGCCGCCGATTATAGCGATCCCTCCGCGAAGACGCTCGGGTATACTTCGCCATCCTTTATACCCCATGGAACCGTTCCACGATGCCCAAGCCTGCCGTTGCGCTCGACTTATTATTGCTGCCGACCTGGTTGGTGCCTGTCGAACCCGCCGGTGTAGTGCTCAAGGACCATGGCCTGGGCATTCGCGACGGCTGCATCGTGTTCATCGGTCCACGGGCAGAAGCCCTCAAGTGTGACGCCGCCCAGGTCCGTGAGCTGCCCGGCATGCTGCTCAGCCCCGGCCTGATCAATGCCCATGGCCACGCAGCCATGACGCTGTTCCGCGGCCTGGCCGACGACCTGTCCTTGATGACCTGGCTCGAACAGCATATCTGGCCGGCGGAAGCCAAATGGGTCGATGAAGATTTCGTGCGCGATGGCACCGACCTGGCAATCGCCGAGCAGATCAAGGGCGGCATCACCTGCTTCTCCGACATGTATTTCTACCCCAAGATCGCCAGCGAGTGTGTCCACGACAGCGGTATTCGTGCGCAAATCGCGATTCCAATCCTCGATTTCCCGATCCCCGGCGCCGCCAGCGCCGACGAAGCCATTCGTCAGGGCATCGAATTGTTTGGCGACCTCAAGCACCACCCACGAATCAAAGTCGCATTCGGTCCGCACGCGCCCTACACCGTAGGCGACGAGAACCTGGAGAAAATCCGCGTGATCGCCGAGGAGCTGGACGCGGCCATTCATATGCACGTTCACGAAACCGCCTTCGAAGTGCAGCAGGCTGTGGATAACACTGCGGAGCGACCGCTGGCGCGCCTGGGACGACTTGGCCTGCTGGGGCCACGCTTTCAGGCCGTGCACATGACTCAAATCAGCGACGAAGACCAGGCCTTGCTGGTAGAAAGCAATTGCAGCGTGATCCACTGCCCGGAATCGAACCTGAAGCTGGCCAGCGGTTTCTGCCCGGTGGAGCGCCTGTGGCAGGCCGGCGTCAATGTCGCCCTCGGCACCGACGGCGCGGCGAGCAACAACGACCTGGATCTGCTCGGCGAAACCCGCACCGCCGCCCTGCTGGCCAAGGCCGTCGCCGGTTCCGCCACGGCCCTGGATGCTCATCGGGCACTGCGCATGGCTACGCTCAATGGTGCCCGGGCGCTGGGCATCGAAGCGACAGTCGGCTCGCTGGAAGTGGGCAAGGCCGCCGACCTGGTGGCCTTCGATCTGTCGGGCCTGGCCCAGCAACCGATCTACGACCCGGTGTCGCAACTGATTTATGCCACCGGGCGCGATTGCGTAAAACACCTGTGGGTGGGCGGCAAGCCGCTATTGGAGGATGGCCGACTGACCCGCATGGACGAATCAAGACTGATCGCCACGGCCCAGGCCTGGGGTCGCCGCATCAGCGGCCACAACGAATAACCACGCCCCTTGAGCCGCGGCTCGGGGCACCTGATTTTTCAAGCTTTTCGAGGATCTGCACATGAGCAACGTCGACCACGCCGAAATCGCCAAGTTCGAAGCCCTGGCCCATCGCTGGTGGGACCGTGAAAGTGAATTCAAGCCACTGCACGACATCAACCCGCTGCGGGTCAACTGGATTGACGAACGGGTCAACCTGGCTGGCAAGAAGGTGCTCGACGTCGGTTGTGGCGGCGGCATCCTCAGCGAAGCCATGGCCCAGCGCGGGGCGACGGTGATGGGCATCGACATGGGCGAAGCGCCACTGGCGGTTGCACAACTGCATCAGTTGGAGTCGGGCGTCAGCGTGGAATACCGGCAGATCACCGCCGAAGCCCTGGCCGAAGAAATGCCCGGCCAATTCGACGTGGTCACCTGCCTGGAAATGCTCGAGCACGTGCCGGATCCGTCGTCGGTCATCCGCGCCTGCTTCCGCATGGTCAAGCCGGGCGGCCAGGTGTTTTTCTCCACCATCAACCGCAACCCGAAGGCCTACCTGTTCGCCATCGTCGGCGCCGAATACATCATGAAACTGCTGCCTCGCGGCACTCACGACTTCAAGAAATTCATCCGCCCTTCCGAACTGGGCGCCTGGAGCCGTGCGGCCGGGCTGACCGTCAAGGACATCATTGGCCTGACCTACAATCCGCTGACCAAGCACTACAAGCTGGCCGCCGACGTTGACGTCAACTACATGATCCAGACCCTGCGCGAGGAGTAAGTCGATGCGTCTCAAAGCGGTTCTCTTCGACATGGACGGCACGCTGCTCGACACCGCGCCGGATTTCATCGCCATCTGCCAGGCCATGCGCGCCGACCGTGGCTTGCCACCGATGAACACGCAGCACATTCGTGACGAGATTTCCGGCGGTGCCCGGGCGATGGTCGCTGTGACCTTTTCCATGGACCCGGAATCACCGGGGTTCGAGGAACTGCGCCAGGAGTTCCTCGACCGCTACCTCAAGGGTTGCGCGGTCCACAGCCATTTGTTCGACGGCATGGCCGAGGTGCTGGCCGATATCGAAGCGGCCAACCTGATCTGGGGCGTGGTCACCAACAAGCCGGTGCGCTTCGCCGAACCGATCATGCAGCAACTGGGCCTGGCCGAACGCTCGAAAGTGCTGATCTGCCCTGACCATGTGAAAAACAGCAAGCCGGACCCGGAACCACTGACCCTGGCGTGCAAGCTGCTCGACCTGGACCCGGCCAGCGTGCTGTTCGTGGGTGATGACCTGCGGGACATCGAGTCCGGTCGCAGCGCCGGCACCAAGACGTGTGCGGTGACCTATGGCTACATCCACCCGGACGACAACCCCAGGCACTGGGGCGCGGATGTGGTGATCGATCACCCATCGGCACTGCGCGAGGTGCTGGATAACGCCCTGTGCGGTTGCTGATGTGACTGTCTTGTGATGAAGGAATTTATGTGGGAGCAAGGCTTGCCTGCGATGACGGCGATGCGGTCGTCCAGAAATCGAGGCGCCTGTTTCGCGAGCAAGCTTTGCTCCCACAGCCTGCTTCCAATGGCGGGGCTCAATCCCCTGACACTACAGCTTCTGCCAACAGATTGATTTGTTGAGGTTTTTTTATGTTTGATTATTCCGCCCGCCCCGATCTGCTCAATGGCCGGGTGATTCTGGTCACCGGCGCCGGCCGCGGAATCGGTGCCGCAGCCGCGAAAGCCTACGCCGCCCATGGCGCCACCGTGCTGCTGCTGGGCAAGACCGAAGCTAACCTGACCCAGGTCTACGATGAAATCGAAGCGGCCGGTCATCCGCAGCCAGCGGTGATCCCGTTCAACCTCGAAACCGCGCTGCCTCATCAGTACGATGAACTGGCGGCCATGATCGAAACCGAGTTCGGTCATCTGGACGGTCTGCTGCACAACGCCTCGATCATCGGCCCGCGTACCCCCCTGGAACAGTTGTCCGGTGAGAATTTCATGCGGGTGATGCACGTCAACGTCAACGCGATGTTCATGCTCACCAGCACCTTGCTGCCCCTGCTCAAGCTGTCCAAGGATGCGTCCGTGGTATTCACCTCCAGCAGCGTCGGGCGCAAGGGCCGAGCGTATTGGGGCGCCTATGGCGTGTCCAAGTTCGCCACCGAGGGGCTGATGCAGACCCTGGCCGACGAAGTCGACACCGTCGCCGCCGTGCGCGCCAACAGCATCAACCCCGGCGCCACCCGCACCAGCATGCGCGCCCAGGCCTACCCGGGGGAAAACCCGCTCAACAATCCGACGCCCGAGGAGATCATGCCGGTCTACCTGTATCTCATGGGCCCGGACAGCTCCGGCGTCAACGGCCAGGCGTTCAACGCGCAATAATGACCTGGACCAGCGTCGCGGCGACTTACCGTCGCGACGCAGGCCCTATTCGATGCGCAACCAGGCGAACCGCCAAACCCACGTCGCTGGAAATATCCGCGACTTGCCAACAATGCATTGATTCCTAAACGGTTTTTATTGAAGTGAACCGAATGGCACGACTTTCGCTCTAAATATCCTCAAACACGCCATGTTCGGCGGGGAACGGACGTTGAGACGAGATTGATGCCTGAAAGGGAAAGCGGACTAAACTTAGATCAATTGTCCTACGGGACTGAAGGACCAGTACGACGCGCAGCCCAAAGCCGCCACACCCAACCTGCCAGGACAGATTTAGCTTAGGGGCTAACGCCAATATGAAAACGCCCACCCAGATCAACGCGATTGACTTCGACAGCGCCAAATTGCAGCGTCTGGGTCTTGGCCAGCCATCGCCGCTCGCGGCACGCTCCGTCAGTCTTTCGCAATTGCGCCAGCAACTGAGCCAGCAGCTGCAGACCAGCCTGGAGCCACAGCGAATCCTCGGTTTGTTTTTCCGGGAAATCCAGCGGCTGGTGCCCCTGGATGCGTTGGCCTACCAGCACAAAGCCAGTGATCTGCGCCTGGAGTTCGGGCAACGCGGGCATCACACCCTCAGCTATAACCTCAGCCATGAAGGCGAACACCTGGGTGAACTGGTATTCCGTCGCAACCAGCGCTTCACTGAAGCGGAACAGAGCGACCTTGAATCCATCATGTCGACGCTGCTGTATCCACTGCGCAACGCACTGCTCTATCGCGCCGCCACCCAGAGCGCCCTGCGCGATCCGCTGACCGGTACCGGCAACCGCATTGCCATGGACCAGACGCTGATGCGTGAGATCGACATGGCCAAGCGTCATTCGCAGCCCTTGTCGGTGCTGATGCTCGACATCGACCATTTCAAGCGCATCAACGATAGCCATGGTCACGGCGTTGGCGACGAAGTGCTCAAGGCCGTGGCCGAGTCGATCAAGAGCCAGCTGCGCAACGTGGACATGGTGTTCAGGTTCGGCGGTGAAGAATTTCTGATCCTGCTGGCCAATACCAGCCGGGATGCTGCGGCCATGGTCGGTGAACGGCTGCGTTACGCCGCCCAGGCCCAGGATTATTTCGCCACGAGCACAAGGATCGAGCTGACGGTCAGCCTGGGTTGCGCCACCCTGCTACCAGGGGAATCATCGGAAAGCCTGCTGCGCAGGGCTGACAGCGCACTGTACGTGGCCAAGCGCGAAGGACGTAATCGACTGGCAATGGCAGGCTGAAAACAAAGGTGGGAGCGAGCTTGCTCGCGATAGCGGCCTGGCAGTCAACCTCCCCGTCGACTGTCAGCCCCCTTCGCGAGCAGGCTCGCTCCCACATGGGTTGTGGCTACCTGTAGCGGTAGAAATCAGCTTTCCGCCAGTGCCAGGCGCTCGCGGGTGGATGAAGACTTGCTCACCGTCTCCGACTGCTCCAGTTGCATGCAACGCTCCAGGAACAGGTACATGTAGTCATAGCTCTTGCACACAGCCTGGCGCAGCTCCGTTTGCAGGGCTTTGCTTGGGTTCATCCCCGCCAGCGTACAGATGATTTCCAGGGCTTCCCAAGGATGGGCATCGTCGTACTGGGCATGCATCTTCAGCCACTTCATGGCCCGCTTGCGGTCTTCCTCGGCGAAAGCGGCCGCGTAGACACCGCTGGAACACACCAGCGCCGACCACTCTCCCGTGGCCCCCTCAATCGCATAGTTGGTCGCGGCGATGGCCACGATCAACGAATCCGAGGAACTGGTGTGCCAGCACCAGTGGCTCAAGGCATGCAGCTCAGGCGGCACATGCTGGGCTTGCAGGTCTTCCAGGGTCACGCCATGGGCGGCGCTCCAGTTGACCCAGTAGTCGGCATGGTTGAGTTCGACACGAATGTTGCGCATCAGCCAGCGACGCGCCATGTCCTCGCCGGGGTGGCGGGCAAAGCGGGTCTTGGTGAGGTTCTGTGCCATGTATAAAGCGAACTGTTCGACGACCGGCCAACCACCAATGAGGTAGTGGCGCATGGTCCTGGCGCTGAGCTTGTTGTCGCGCATGCGCTGATACAGTTCGTGTTCGACAACCCGGCGCTTGCTCTCGCTGCAATCGGTAATGAGCTGCTGTGCCCATTTCGGATAGCTCGTGGCGTCCATGAGCGGGCCTGTTCGGTTGAATATGTCGATCACTGTCGGGCTCCTTTTGATTGTGATTTTCCGGATCAACAAGAGGTTCAGCGGAACGTGCCGGGGGCCTTGAATAACAACGGCTGGGACCGGGCCGGCCGACATTGCAACGTGTCGCAGGTAAACAATTGCGGGCGTTCGATCACATACCCCTGAGCGTAATCCACCCCTATTTCCAGCAATGCCTGCTCGATCTGGGCGGTTTCAACAAACTCGGCAATCGTGCGCTTACCCATGACGTGGCCGATGTGATTGATCACTTCGACCATTGCACGGTTAATCGGGTCGTCCAGCATATCCTTTACGAAACTCCCGTCGATCTTCAGGAAGTCTACAGGTAAATGTTTCAGGTAAGCGAATGAAGACATTCCGGCGCAAAAGTCATCCAGCGAGAAGTAACATCCCAAGCTCTTGAGTTCATTGATAAAGCGGATCGCACTGCCCAAATTCGAAATAGCGCTGGTTTCTGTAATTTCAAAACAAATCATTTCCGGCGGAATCGAGTAGGCCGCGAACTGTTTACGCAGGAAATCGAGGAACGCCTGATCTCCGATCGTTGTGCCTGACAGATTGATCGCACACATCGCCATGGGCCCCTGTCGCGAATCATTCAGGCACTGGCGGATGATCTTGAAGACATTCTCCACCACCCAACGGTCCAGGGAGGTCATCAGGCCGTAGCGTTCCGCCGCGGGAATGAAGCTGTCCGGCAGGATCATCCGCCCGGCTTCGTCATGCAGGCGTAGCAGGATCTCAATGTGCCCGCCACCATGCTCGCCCGGGCCCAACGCGGCGATTTCCTGGGCGTAGAGGCAGAAGCGATTTTCCTCCAGGGCCATGTGCAAGCGCTGGACCCAGGCCATTTCGCCAAAACGCAGGGACAGCTCCGAGTCGTCGGCATGATAGACCTGGACCCGGTTGCGGCCCTTTTCCTTGGCCATGTAGCAGGCCATGTCGGCAGCCCGCAGGGACGCCTCGAGGGTCGTCGGCGTCTGGGCGATATGCACCAGGCCGATGCTCACGGTGGTCACGAACGGCCGGCCCTTCCAGACAAAGTGCAGGTTCTGCACGGTCTGGCGCAGCCCTTCGGCGATCTTTTCCGCCGCTTCCGGCGAACAGTTCTCCAGCAAGATCCCGAACTCATCCCCGCCCAGCCGGGCCAGGGTGTCGTTTTCCCGCAGCCCTGATTGCAGCAAGGCGCAGATATGGCGCAACAATTCGTCACCCGCTGCATGGCCGCAGGTGTCGTTGACCAGCTTGAACTGGTCCAGGTCGAGAAACATCAAGGCATGGCGCCCGACCTGGCGAGTGAGGTTGTGCAAGGCCTGCTCGAGGCGATATTCGAATTCCCGGCGGTTGGCCAGGCCAGTCAAGGCATCATGGGTGGCCTGCCACGACAGGTTGGCGATGTATTGGCGTTCCTGGGTCATGTCATGCAACACCAGCACGGCGCCACTGACCTTGCCCGCATGACGGATTGGCGCACCCACCAGGGTGACCGACACGGTGCTGCCATCCAGGCGCTGGATCAGTTTGGAATGTTCGCTGGCACCGCTGAGCCGGCCGCTGAGGATGTGCTCGATCAGGGTCAGCCCCTCGGTCTGGGCATTGTCATCGAGCAAATTGAACAGCGCCGCCAGGGGCAAGCCCGTGGCGTGCTCGGCTTTCCAATGGGTCATCGCTTCGGCAGCGGGGTTCATGTAGGCGATGGCGCCCTCGACGTCGGTGGTAATGACCCCGTCGCCAATGGATTGCAGGGTGATCTGCGCCCGCTCTTTCTCCATCTGCAGCGCGTTGGCGAACACCTGCCGCTGGGCGAGCAGTTTATGGGTGCGCAACAACGCCAGGACGATCAATCCCAGGGCCGTGGCGAAATTGGTCACCAGCAAGAGCCGCAGGATAAAACGCGAGCCCTCGCCCAGTGCGTCGCTGAATGCCTTGGCAGCCGGGGTAACGGAATCGTTGATCGCAAATATCTGGGCCTTCCAGCCGCGGATATCCACCTCCGACGCCTGGCCTGCGGTAATGCTGCTGTGCATCTGCCGGGCGACGTTATCCAGCTCGATCAGGTAGCCGTCGCCCACCGTCCAGAGATCGATGGCTTCTTCCAGATAACTGAAGTGGCGAAAATTGAGGTACAACCAGATCACGCTGGACACGTCATCAGGATGGTTGCCACCTTGGAGAATCCCGGCCCGTGCGGCTTCGAGATCCGGCGGTTTGCGGTCCAGCGCCACCCGCAGCTCATGGCCGCCCTCGGGGACGGCGATGGCTTGCTGGTATTTGCGGAAAATCGCCTCGTCGCGGCTGTCGGCGTAGAGATTGAGGTAATAGATGGCGTCTTTCTGGCCCTTGGACCAGAGACTCTCCCCCGCCACATAGCCGCGAACGGCGGACAGCACGTAAAGGCTGACGCCGCCAAGCAATGCCTGAAATAGCACGACGGCGATAAAGGGCCAGACGATGCCCAGCAGCCGTGGTGTTCCGAGAGTCTGCTTTTGCTTCATGAGGTCCCTTGCACAGGTATTGCCGGATGAACACCCGCCAGAATTCCGCTCCTGACTCAATAGCCTAGGCTAGTTTTCGACCCTTCGAATGAATGGATGAACAGATCGACAGACTTTGCGTGGAATTCAGAAAAATCGGCGTGTTTGCCTGCTTTTTTTCCGATACTAAGCGCAGAAAAGCGCTAGAAACTCAAGGCTGCTGAATCTGTTGCAAATGACCATAGAGTCGGGCGTACAGGCCACCTTCGGCAATCAGCTGCAAATGGTCGCCGTCTTCGGCGATTTGCCCACCGTCGAACACCAATACCCGATCGGCCTGCTTCACCGCCGAGAGCCGGTGGGCGATGATCAGCGTGGTGCGTGCGCTCAAAAAACGCGCCAATGCCTGGTGAAGGTTGTACTCGGTGGCAGCGTCCAGTGCCGAGGTGGCTTCGTCGAGAATCACCACCCGCGGATCGGCCAATACCATGCGAGCGATAGCCAGCCGTTGACGCTGTCCGCCCGAAAGCCGCACCCCGGAACGTCCAACGACGCTCTCCAGGCCCTGGGGCAGCGCCCGTACGGTGGCATCGAGCTGGGCGATTTCCAGAGCCCGCCAGCAGTCGTCGTCACTGCACTCACGGCCCATGGCGAGGTTGGCCCGCACCGTGTCGTTGAACAGCGCCGGATGTTGCAACACCACCGCAACATTCTCCCGGATGGTCTCCAAGCCGATCTCCTGTTGCGTGGCGCCACCGAAACGAATGCTGCCCGATTGTGGCGTGTACAGCCCCAGTAACAGCTGTACCAGGGTGCTCTTGCCGCCGCCGCTGGCCCCGACGATAGCGACTTTCTCGCCCGGCGAGATGGACAGGTTCAACTGGTTGAGCACCAGCTCCTCGCCGTAGCCGAAACTCAACCCCTGAATCTCGATGCCCACGGTGTCACGACCCTTGAACGGATCGACAACGCCCGTGTACTGGGGCTCATCGGCCCGGGCCAGCAGTTCATTGATTCGACTCAAGGCACCGCCGGCAGCGTAATAGGCGTACTGCAGGTTCAACAGTTGCTCGACCGGCCCGATCATGAACCAGAGGTAGCTGAAGACCGCCAGCATCTGGCCGATGGACAGGTCGGAAAACACCACGGTGAGCATGGCCGCCGCGCGAAAAATATCGATGCCGAACTGGAACAGCAAACCACTGGCGCGGTTCGAGGCGTCGGTCTTCCACTGCGAACTCACGGCGTAATCACGGACCTCCTTGGCACGCACTCCCAAGCGACCAAGGAAGTAACCCTGGCGGTTACCGGCGCGCACTTCCTGGATGGCATCCAGGGTTTCGGTCAAGGCCTGGGTGAACCGCGAGGTACTGTCGTTCTCCAGTTTCTTGAGGTGCTTGACCCGCTTGCCCAACTGCACCGTGGCGTAGATCACCAGCGGATTGAACAGCAGGATCAGCAGCGCCAGCTCCCAGTGCATCCACACCAGGATCCCGGCGGTGCCCACCAGGGTCAGCATCGCCACCAGGAAACGACTGAGGGTTTCGCCGATGAATTTGTCCAGGGTGTCGAGGTCGGTGACCAGGTGGGCCGCCACGGTGCCGCTGCCCAGGCTTTCGTATTCGCCCAGGGAAATTCGTTTGAGACGTTCGATCAAACGGATGCGAATGCGATAGACGATGTCCTTGGCCAACCGGGCGAACAAGCGCGCCTGCACCACGTTGAACAGCAATGCGCCACAGCGCAGGGCCAGGGTTACCAGCAACATCAGCCCGATGTAGCCGGCCGCGCGCTGCCAGCCCATGGGCAACGCCTGGTTCATGACTTTCAGGGCCGCATCGCCATGCCCCAGCAGGACTTCATCCACCAGCAACGGCAATAGCAACGGGATCGGCACGCTGCACAGCGTCGCCAGCACGGCCACGCCGTTGGCGATCCACAGGGCTTTTTTATGCTTGAGGGCCAGGCGACGGATTTCCGCCCAACTCAACCGGTCGATGCGCTGCGAGGCCGATGTATCTGGCGGCCGGTCAGGCACAGGTCGCGCGCTCCAGCCAGCGGCCCAGCAAAGGCGACAGTTGGCTCAGGGGCTGGTAACCGTTGGTCAGCAAGGCCAACTGCCCATCACGCTCGGCCAACAGTGTGGGGAATCCGGCAATGCCCAGGTCCTGTACCCAGGTGAAATCCGCAGCGGTGGCCGCATGTTGGTCGGCGCGGTCGAAGGCCGCGGCGAATTCGATGCGGGGCAGCCCGGCCTGTTCGGCCAACTCCACCAGCACGCTGGCGTGGGTCACGTCGCGGCCTTGCACATAAAAAGCCTGCTGGATCAGCTTCACCAACTTCCAGGCCAGGTCCGGGGCCAGGCTGCGGGCCGTCACCAGTGCCCGGCAGGCAGGCTCGGTGTCGTAGACAAAACCGTCCGGCAATGCGCCTTCAAGCTTGAAGGGCTGGCCGGTGGCCTGGGTAACGGCCTGCCAGTGTTCAAGAATGTAGCGCCGGGTGGTCGGCTCCAGCGCCGACCCGCTGCCGGTGCGCAAACCGCCCACCACCAGGTGCAACTCCACCCCCGCGGCATGCGCCTGCTCTACCAACGCCTCGGCCACCGGCGCAAAGCCCCAGCACCAGGAGCACATCGGGTCCATCACATAGAGCAGGCGTGACGCCATGGTTCAAGCCTCGGAAGATGTTTGCTTGTAGTTGTAGCCGATCGGGTGCGGCATGTTGCGAGCCTTGGCCAACTCGATCTGCTTCTGCCGGTCGATGGCGCTGCGACGGGTCTTCTCGCTCAGTTTATCCCAGCAATGCGGGCAACTGATGCCAGGCACATAGTGCTCCGAGGCGCGGTCTTCTACGCTTACCGGGGTACGACAAGCGTGACATTGATCGTAGTCCCCTTCGCTGAGGTCGTGGCGAACAGTCACGCGGTTGTCGAACACGAAGCAGTCGCCGCGCCACTTGGTTTCTTCCTGGGGGACCTCTTCGAGGTATTTCAGGATGCCGCCCTTGAGGTGATAGACCTCGTCGAAACCCTGGCCGAGCATGTAGCTGGAGGCTTTTTCACAACGAATGCCGCCGGTGCAGAACATCGCGACTTTCTTGTGCCTGGCCGGGTCGAAGTTGGCCTTGATGTACTCAGGGAATTCACGAAAGCTGGTGGTCTTGGGGTCGATGGCGCCCTCGAAGGTGCCGATGGACACTTCGTAATCGTTACGGGTGTCGATCAACAACACTTCCGGATCGCTGATCAGCGCGTTCCAGTCCTGAGGTTCGACATAAGTGCCGACCTGCTTGTTAGGGTCTACGCCTTCGACGCCGAGGGTGACGATTTCTTTCTTGAGCTTGACCTTGGTGCGGTAGAACGGCTGCTCATCGCAGTACGACTCTTTATGGTCGATGTCGATCATGCGCGGATCGTTCTTGAGCCAGGCCAGCAGGCCGTCGATGCCTTCGCGAGTGCCGGAGACCGTGCCGTTGATGCCTTCTTCGGCGATCAGCAACGTGCCTTTGATGCCGTTGTCGAGCATGGCCTTGAGCAAGGGCTCACGCAGCTCGACATAATCTTCCAGGGTGACGAACTTATACAGTGCCGCCACGACAATGGGTTGTGCCATGGGTGTTTCTCCAGGTGGCTACCCTCGTAAAGGGTGAACCGGATGCGAAAAAAAACGCGCCGAGTGAGCGGCGCGTTGCGGATTCTAACAAAAAACAGGAGGGGTGCAGACAGCGATTGCTGTGCGCAACAGTGCCGTGAGGATCACTCTGTGGGAGCAAGGCCCTGTGGGAGAAAAGCTTTGCTCGCGATGCGGACACCTCGGTTTTTGAGAGACCGCATCAACTTCATCGCGAGCAAGCTTTGCTCCCACAGGTGCTCACTCCCATAGGGCTTTGCTCCCACAAACTCAAGGCTTTGCCATCCACCGCAGCCCAATCAGTGCTTGCTGCCACCGGCACACGTCGGCGAAGCCGGGGCCGCGTCGATCTGCGCCCATTCTTCGGGGGTGTAGGTGTGCAGCGCCAACGCATGGAACTCACCCATCAGCTCGCCCAGCGTGCCGTAGACCTTCTGGTGGCGCTTGACGCGATTGAGCCCTTCGAACTGCTGGCTGACCACCACGGCCTTGAAGTGGGTCTGCAGGCCACGGCTGTGCATGTGGCTTTCATCCAGCACTTGCAAATACTCGGGCTGCAAGAGCCCGAGTGTCGATTCGATGCGTTGTTGCATGCTCATACCAGGCTCCGCTTACGGCTTTTTCTTGGCAGGGGCAGGGGCGGCGCCTTTTGGCTCGAGCTCGGCCGTCATGTCCGCCAGCAGCTTGTTGACCACCGGTACCGCGCTTTCAAGCTTGGCCTGGGTCAGTTGGGCCGATTGCTGGGTCAGCTGCGGCATTTTTTCCAGGACTTTCTTGCCCAGTGGCGATTGATAGAAAGCGACCAGGTCCTTGAGCTCAGATTCGCTGAAGTTGCTGGTGTAGAGCTTGACCATGTCCGGCTTGAGCTTGTTCCAGCCGATGGCTTGGTCCAACGCGGCATTGGCCTTGGCCTGGTAGGTTTCCAGGGTGGCTTTTTTCGACTCAGGGGCCTTGGTCTGTTCAAAGCGCTGGGCAAACATCTGCTGCACTTGCATGTATACCGGAGTGCCCAGTTTGTCAGCGTGCGCCAGGGTCAGGAACGCTTCGGCGCTGGCGTTGTGGCTGGCGGTATCGGCGAAAACAGGGCCGCTGGCACACACCAGAGCAACTGCGGTACAGATGGCACGAAGACGGGTCATCGAGTTTCCTTTCATTACAGGCGAGGTAAAACCCCAAGGGCGACCATTCTGCGCCTAAAAAACGCTGGGCCTCAACCCCGATGCTCTTCGGGTCCGATTGACGGGCCGAACCCACCGCCCCTAGATTGAGGGATGATTGAGGGAACCGGTGCCGCCCATCTGGGCCTAAACTGCGCATTCAGCCCTTAAGGAGTTTGACCCGATGAGCCGTATCGAAACCGACAGCCTTGGCCAGGTTGAAGTCCCGGACGACGCCTACTGGGGCGCCCAGACGCAGCGTTCCATGATCAACTTCGCCATTGGCAACGAACGCATGCCCCTGTCGGTGTTGCACGCATTGGCACTGGTCAAGAAAGCCGCCGCGCGGGTCAATGATCGCAATGGCGACCTCCCCGCCGACATCGCCCGCCTGATCGAACAGGCCGCCGACGAAGTGCTGGCCGGCCAGCATGACGACCAGTTTCCACTGGTGGTCTGGCAGACCGGCAGCGGAACCCAGAGCAACATGAACGTCAACGAGGTGATCGCCGGGCGCGCCAACGAACTGGCCGGCAACCCCCGTGGTGGCAAGAGCCCGGTACACCCCAACGACCACGTCAACCGCTCGCAGAGTTCCAACGACTGCTTCCCCACTGCGATGCACATTGCCGCCGCCCAGGCCGTCCACCAGCAATTGCTTCCGGCCATCAGCGAGCTTTCCGGTGGCCTGGCGGAACTGGCGGCGCGCCACATGAAACTGGTCAAGACCGGCCGAACCCACATGATGGATGCCACGCCAATCACTTTTGGCCAGGAACTGTCGGCGTTCATTGCTCAACTCGATTACGCCGAACGGGCGATCCGCGCCACGCTACCGGCGGTCTGCGAACTGGCCCAGGGCGGCACCGCGGTCGGCACCGGGCTCAATTCACCCCATGGTTTCGGCGAAGCGATTGCCGCTGAACTGGCGGCGCTGTCGGGCCTGCCGTTCGTCACCGCGCCGAACAAGTTTGCCGCACTGGCCGGCCATGAACCCCTGACGTCCCTGTCCGGCGCGCTGAAAACCCTCGCCGTGACTTTGATGAAGATTGCCAACGACCTGCGCCTGCTGGGCTCCGGACCACGGGCCGGGTTCGCCGAGGTGAAACTGCCGGCCAACGAACCGGGCAGTTCCATCATGCCCGGCAAGGTCAACCCGACCCAGTGCGAAGCCTTGTCGATGCTAGCCTGCCAGGTCATGGGCAACGACGTGACCATCGGTTTTGCCGCCAGCCAGGGGCATTTGCAGTTGAACGTGTTCAAACCGGTGATCATCCACAACCTGCTGCAATCGATTCGCCTGCTGGCCGATGGCTGCAGCAACTTCCAGCAGCACTGCATCGCAGGGCTCGAGCCGGATGCCGAGCAGATGGCCGCGCACCTGGAGCGTGGGTTGATGCTGGTGACTGCGCTTAACCCGCACATCGGCTACGACAAGTCTGCGGAAATCGCCAAGAAAGCCTACGGCGAAGGCTTGACCCTGCGTGAGGCGGCGCTGCAACTGGGGTACCTGACCGATGAAGAGTTCGATGCCTGGGTAAGGCCGGAAAATATGCTGGAGGCCGGTAGCCAGGGCTGAGTTTTGCGTTGATCGATAGGCCGCTATCGCGAGCAAGCTCGCTCCCACAAGGGGTCTGTGTGGAGCGCAATATTGCGTCCACTGAAGATCACTGTGGGAGCGAGCTTGCTCGCGATGAGGCCGGCAGGCTCGACATTTCTATTGCCTGTCAGGCCGCCATCGCGAGCAGGCTCGCTCCCACAGCGGGCTAACGCCCGACAGCCAAACGCTCGCGTCGGGCCCTGAGCCCGGCGATCAGCGACGGGCCCAAGGCAACCAGCGCCGACCCCAGCACCACCAGCACCGCCCCGCCATACCCCAGCAGATTGATCTGCTCGGCATGGACATAATCAGGCCACCACCAAGCCGCCGTCGCCACTGCGGCGAACGTCACCAGCGGCGTGATCGCCAGTGTCGCGCTGACCCGCGACGCCTCCCAATGGGCCAAGGCTTCGGCAAACGCGCCATAGGCAATCAGGGTGTTGAGGCAGCATGCGAGCAACAGCCAGCCTTGCAACGGGCTCAATTGCAGCGCCTCCAACGGATGCACCCAGGGCGTGAGCAGCAACGCGCAGAACAGGTAGATCACCATCATCACCTGCAACGAATTCCACACCGTCAACAATTGCTTCTGGCCCAGGGCATAAAACGTCCAGACCGTCGACGCCAGCAACACCATCAGGACCCCGGCGGTGTAGTCGCTCAGGGACGTCAGCAACTCGCCCAGGCGCTGGTTGAAAAACAGCGTAAAACCCATCAGCAACACCAGCAGGCCGATGCCCTGCCCCACGCTGAAACGCTCCTTGAACACGAACAGGCTGGCGACCAGCAACATGATCGGCCCCATCTGCACCACCAGTTGTGCGGTGCCGGGGCTCAAGCGGTTCAGCCCCATCAGGTACAACACGTAGTTGCCCACCAGCCCGAGCACCGCCATCGCCACCAGCCAGCCGCCGCGTGGGCCCAGGACCTTGTGACTGGGCAGGCGCCGGGTGGCGGCCAAATAGATGAACAGCAAACCGCCGGACACCAGCAAGCGAAACCAGGTCACGGTGACCGGATCCATCACTTGCAGCACTTGCTTGAGCTTGATCGGCAGGATTCCCCATAGCAGGGCAGTCAACAGGGCGAGGAACAGGCCGTAGACCCAGCGACCGGACGATATGTGCATGCAACCCTCGAAGCCCAAGACAAAGGACGTCCATTCTAGGCGTCTATTGCGCCACGACACAGGGACAGTTGGGCAGAGGCCGCCCATGGGATTGTAGGGGTCGTAGCCGTCGATCGGTTGGACAGGCGGGAATCTGGGACAACACATATGCTCATTTGAAACAGACTTCGCTGCACTCTGGAGACCCGACATGCTTGGAAAACGCGCCTTGGATCCCGCCCCTACGACTATTTTTCGCAGTGACCGGATCTGCCGGGTTAACGGCGAGTTTTATTTCAATACACGTGAGGGCACCCAAGAGGGTCCGTTCGCCACCCGCGAAGCGGCAGAAGTGGAGATAAAAGCGTATATCCAGCGGATGCAGCAGTTGACTCAGGTTGCCAGCTAAACACTCTCACGGCTGGCGCAGCTCCTTGTGGCAAGGGAATTTACCTGTGGGAGCAAAGCTTGCTCGCAATGCAGACACCTCGGTTTGAGAGACCGCATCAACTTCATCGCGGGCAAGCCTTGCTCCCACAGAGACAAATCCCCTTGCCATAAATAATCCCCTCGTCAGCGCCCGGTTATCTCACCGCCTCAAACAACCCCGTAGCCCCCATCCCGCCGCCCACGCACATGGTCACGATGCCATAGCGCAGGTTGCGTCGTTGCAGCTCGCGCACCAGGTGCCCCACTTGCCGAGAGCCGGTCATGCCGAACGGATGACCGATGGAGATCGAGCCGCCGTTGACGTTGTATTTCTCGGGATCGATTTCCAGCCGGTTGCGGCTGTATAGGCACTGGGAAGCAAACGCCTCGTTGAGCTCCCACAGGTCGATATCGGCGATCTGCAAGCCCTTGGCCTTGAGCAGCTTGGGCACTGAAAACACCGGGCCGATGCCCATCTCGTCCGGCTCGCAACCGGCCACGGTGAAGCCGCGGAAAAACGCCTTGGGCTTGAGCCCCAGCGCCAGGGCTTTTTCCAGGCTCATCACCAAGGTCATCGAGGCCCCGTCGGACAACTGCGACGAGTTGCCCGCCGTCACCGAACCGTCCTCGGCGAACACCGGTTTCAGGCCGGCCAGGCTTTCGTAGGTGGTGTCCGGGCGATTGCAATCGTCGCGATCGACCACACCGTCGAGGATCTGCACAGCGCCAGTGTTCTTGTCCTCGACCCGGTACTTGACCGCCATCGGGATGATTTCGTCATCGAACAACCCGGCCGCCTGAGCCTTGGCGGTGCGTTGCTGGCTCTGCAAGGCGTAGCGGTCCTGCTCCTCGCGACTGACCTGGTAACGGCGGGCGACGATCTCGGCCGTCTGGCCCATGGGGAAATAGATCCCTGGCACCTGCTCCTTGAGCAGCGGGTTGATCAGATTGTCGGTGTTGACGCTTTTCATCGTCAGGCTGATGGATTCCACGCCGCCCGCCACGATGATGTCGCTGCAACCGGAAGCGATCTGGTTGGCGGCGATGGCAATGGCTTGCAGGCCCGAGGAACAGAAGCGATTGAGGGTCATGCCGGCGGTGCCGGTGCCCAATCTCGAGAGCACCGCCACGTTGCGCCCGATGTTGTAGCCCTGGGCGCCTTCATTGGACCCGGCCCCGACGATGCAGTCCTCGACACTGGCCGGATTGATGTCGTTGCGCGCCAGCAAGGCATCGACACAATGGGTCGCCATATCGTCTGGACGGGTCATGTTGAACTTGCCGCGAAAGGACTTGGCCAGGCCGGTCCGTACGCTGTCGACGATCACCACTTCACGCATGGCTGTACCTCATTGTTGTAGTCGGTTGAGAGTGAATCGAGCATAAATCCACTGCATAACCGACCGCGACAATCATTCACCTCGCGTATGCGCACCCATCGCCCTAGCCCTTCTTTTTCTTGCGAGCCTGCTTTGCACTCCGCTCGAAAGCCGCCTCCAGCGCCTGGTTGAGAGTACGCAACACCTTGACCCGCGCCCAGCGCTTGTCGTTGGCTTCCACCAATGTCCAAGGGGAAATCTCGGTGCTCGTGCGGTCGACCATGTCGCACACCGCTGCGCGGTAAGCGTCCCACTTGTCGCGGTTGCGCCAGTCGTCCTCGGTGATCTTGAAGCGCTTGAATGGAATGTCCTCGCGCTCCTGGAAACGCTCCAGCTGGGTTTCCTTGTCGATGGCCAGCCAGAACTTGACCACCACCAAGCCGGCATCGGCGACCTGCTCCTCGAAATCGTTGATTTCTCCATAGGCCCGCAGCCAGTCGGCCTGGCTGCAAAAGCCTTCGACCCGCTCCACCAGCACCCGGCCGTACCAGGAGCGGTCGAACATGGTGAACTTGCCCCGCGCGGGAATATGCCGCCAGAACCGCCACATGTAGGGGTGGGCGCGCTCTTCTTCAGTGGGCGCGGCAATCGGCACGATGCTGTATTGACGCGGGTCCAGGGCTGCCGCGACCCGCCGGATCGCCCCGCCCTTGCCTGCCGCATCATTGCCCTCGAACACCGCCACCAAGGCATGCTGGCGCATGCGCTTGTCCCGCAGCAGGCCGGCGAACCGCGCCTGCTCGGTGATCAGCTGTTCTTCGTAATCGGCCTTGTCCAGGCGCAAGGTCATGTCCAGGCTGTCGAGCAGCGTGACCTGGCCGTCCAGCGCGGGCAGCGGCGCCACGCCGACCTTTTGCGGTTTGACCTTCGGACGGTCCAGGGCCTGGCGCAAGCCGTCGAGCAGGATCCGTCCGACGGTGAGGCTGCGATAACAGCTGTCCATCCCTTCGATCACATGCCACGGCGCGTAATCGCGACTGGTGCGGCGCAGCACGCGCTCACCGTATTTGACGAACTTGTCGTAGGTCTGGGACTGCTGCCAGTCCAGCGGGCTGATGCGCCAGCTGTGCAGTGGGTCATCCTTGAGCCCCTTGAGCCGGGCCTTCATCTGTTTCTTGGACAGGTGGAACCAGAACTTGAAGATCAGCGCGCCTTCGTCGCAGAGCATTTTTTCCAGGCGCTCGGCACCGGCAATCGCCTGGTCGAGCCGTGGGTCCTTGAACTCGCCATGGACTCGGCCTTGCAGCATCTGGCTGTACCAGTTGCCGAAGAAAATCCCCATGCGCCCCTTGGCCGGCAGCATCCGCCAGTAGCGCCACGCTGGAGGCCGCGCCAGTTCCTCGTCGGTCTGCTGGTCGAAGGTGCGCACTTCGATCAGCCGCGGGTCCATCCACTCGTTGAGCAACTTCACCGTCTCGCCCTTGCCCGCACCTTCGATGCCATTGATCAGCACGATGACCGGAAACCGGCCCTGCTGCTGCAACTCGAACTGCGCCTCCAACAACGCTTCACGCAGGGCCGGCACTTCGGCCTCAAAGGTTTCTTTATCGATGGCGTGACCGATTTCAGCGGATTCAAACATGGGCAGCTCCTTCCGGGGATGGGCCAAGACTAGCGGATTGGATGCGGCCCTGTGCAGCAGATTCCATCCAGATGCGCGCTCTGTTGCGATGGGTCAAGCAAGCCGATACCGATCGGCTAGAATGGCCGCTCAGTTTTGACCGAGCCAGCCATGACGCCCATCCAGCAACACGCCCAACTCGACTGGGATGATCAGGGTCGCCCGCGTTCGCGGGTGTTCGACGATGTGTATTTTTCCGACCAGTCGGGGCTGGAAGAAACCCGTTATGTGTTCCTTGAGCAGAACAACCTGGCCGAGCGTTTCGCGGCCCTGGCCGATGACGGGCGGCTGGTGATCGGCGAAACCGGATTTGGCACCGGCTTGAATTTCCTCTGTGCCTGGCAACTGTTCGAACAGTGCGCACCGGCAGGCGCCCGGCTGCATTTCGTCAGTGTCGAGAAGTACCCCTTGAACCCCCAGGACCTGGGCCGGGCCCTGGCCTTGTGGCCGCAACTGAGTCTTCAGGCGGAGCAATTGCTTGAGCAGTACGTGGCGATCCACCAGGGCTTCCAGCGCCTGGTCCTGGCGGACGGACGGGTGACGCTGACCCTGTTGATCGGCGATGCCCTGGAGCAGTTGCCGCAGCTGGACGGTCAGATCGACGCCTGGTTCCTCGACGGCTTCGCGCCGGCCAGGAACCCCGAGATGTGGACCGCCGAGCTGTTCGCCGAACTGGCCCGGCTGGCCGCACCCGACGCCACCCTCAGCACCTTCACCAGCACCGGTTGGGTTCGGCGATTGCTGAACGCGGCGGGCTTCAAGATGAAGCGCACGCCGGGCATCGGCCACAAGTGGGAAATCCTGCGCGGTGTGTTTCTCGGCTGGCCGGAGCAGACACCGGCCCCGGCCCCGGCAAAACCCTGGTACGCCCGCCCCGCCGCGCTGACCGGCGAGCGCCGGGCACTGGTGATCGGCGGCGGCCTGGCCGGCTGTGCCAGCGCTGCCAGCCTCGCCGCACGTGGCTGGCAGGTGACGTTGCTGGAGCGTCATGCCGGGTTGGCCGAGGAAGCTTCCGGCAACCCCCAGGGCGTGCTGTATCTCAAGCTGTCGGCTCACGGCACGGCGTTGTCACAGATGATCCTCAGCGGCTTCGGCTACACCCGGCGCGTGCTGGAGCAACTGCAACGCGGCACTGACTGGGACGCCTGCGGCGTCTTGCAACTGGCCTTCAACAGCAAGGAAGCCGAGCGTCAGGCGCAACTGGCCGAGGCGTTCCCAAGGGATTTGCTGCATACCCTCGATCAGTCCGAGGCGCAGGTGCGGTCCGGTATCGACCTGGCCTGTGGTGGTCTGTTTTATCCCGAGGGCGGCTGGGTGCATCCACCGGCGTTGTGTCGCTGGCAAGCCTCAGGGCCGGCGATTGACGTGCAGCCCCATCATGAAGTGCTGCAACTGCGCCGCGTGGACGGCCAGTGGCAGGCGTGGGACGGCGAACGTTGCCTGGCCAGCGCGCCGGTGGCGATCCTCGCCAGCGCCGCCGAGATCAAACGTTTCGAAGCGGCCGCCGACTTGCCGCTCAAGCGTATTCGCGGGCAAATCACCCGGTTGCCGCAAACCACCCGCAGCCAGAGCCTGGCGACCGTGGTTTGTGCCGAAGGTTATGTGGCCCCGCCGCGGCTGGGCGAGCACACCCTGGGCGCCAGTTTCGATTTCAACAGCGACGACCTGACGCCCACGGCCGCCGAGCATGCCGGCAACCTGCAGATGCTTGAAGAAATTTCCCTGGACCTGGTGGACCGCCTGAACGCCGGCAGCCTGGACCCGGAACGCCTCGAAGGCCGCGCGGCGTTCCGTTGCACCAGCCCGGATTACCTGCCGATTGTCGGACCATTGGCCGACCGTCAAGCCTTTACCGAGACCTATGCGGCCCTGGGCAAAGATGCCCGCCAAGTACCGGACGCCCCCTGCCCGTGGCTCGATGGCCTGTACATCAACAGCGGCCACGGTTCCCGAGGCCTGATCACCGCCCCGCTGTCGGGCGAACTGATCGCTGCCTGGCTGGACAACGAACCCCTGCCACTGCCCCGCAGCGTGGCCGAGGCCTGCCATCCGAACCGGTTTGCGTTGCGGGCATTGATTCGGGGCAAGGCCTGACACAGATGGATGGCTCACCACAAATCCTGTTCGCCCATCTTTGAAATCCCGTGGCAGACCAGCCCCCCACGGGCCGGCTTATAACGCATCGATCTAAAACTCACAGCAATCCCTCCGGTCAGTTTCAGGGTACCCGCCCTTTTGGCGGGTGCGGCTTGACCCCTCCCCAACGGAAAAACCGGTAAGGACTTATGTGCGGATTAGCTGGAGAGTTACGTTTCGATCAACAACCTGCGGACCTTGCGGCCGTAGAGCGAATCACCCATCACCTGGCCCCTCGCGGCCCCGACGCCTGGGGCTTTCATAGCCAAGGGCCAATTGCCCTGGGCCATCGGCGCCTGAAAATCATGGACCTGTCGGACGGCTCGGCCCAGCCGATGATCGACAATCAGTTGGGCCTGTCCCTGGCCTTCAACGGCGCGATCTACAACTACCCGGAACTGCGCAGCGAGCTCGAAGGCCTGGGCTACAGCTTCTATTCAGGTGGCGACACCGAAGTGCTGCTCAAGGGCTATCACGCCTGGGGCGAAGCGCTGCTGCCCAAGCTCGACGGCATGTTCGCCTTCGCCATCTGGGAACGCGATGCCAAGCGGCTGTTCATCGCCCGCGACCGCCTCGGCGTCAAGCCGCTGTACCTGTCGCGCACCGGCCAACGGCTACGTTTCGCCTCGGCATTGCCGGCGCTGCTCAAGGGTGGCGATATCAACCCGATGCTCGACCCGGTGGCCCTCAACCATTACCTGAATTTCCACGCGGTGGTCCCGGCGCCCCGCACCTTGCTGGCGGGTGTTGAAAAACTGCCGCCCGCCACCTGGATGCGCATCGAAGCCGACGGCAGCACCGAGCAGAAAACCTGGTGGACCCTGCCCTACGGACCACGGGCCGACGAACAGCACCTGAACCTGGAAGACTGGATCGACCGCGTGCTCGACAGCACCCGTGAAGCGGTTGCCATTCGCCAACGCGCCGCCGTGGATGTCGGCGTGCTGCTTTCCGGTGGCGTGGATTCGAGCATGCTTGTGGGACTGCTGCGCGAGGTCGGCGTAGAAGACCTGTCGACCTTCTCCATCGGTTTCCAGGATGCCGGCGGCGAGCGTGGTGACGAGTTCCAGTATTCAGACCTGATCGCCAAGCACTACGGCACCCGCCACCACCAACTGCGTATCGACGAAAAGGAGATCATCGAGCAACTGCCGGCAGCGTTCCGCGCCATGAGCGAGCCGATGGTCAGCCACGACTGCATCGCCTTCTACCTGCTATCGCGGGAAGTGGCCAAGCACTGCAAAGTGGTGCAAAGCGGCCAGGGCGCCGACGAGCTGTTCGCCGGTTACCACTGGTACCCGCAGGTCGATGGCGCCAGCGATCCGTACGCGGCCTATCGCGCTGCGTTCTTCGACCGCAGCTACGAAGAATATGCCGCCACCGTGCAGCCCAAATGGCTGACGGCCAACGACGCGGCCGGTGACTTCGTCAAAGAACATTTCGCCCAGCCCGGGGCCGATGCGGCGGTAGACAAGGCCTTGCGCCTGGATAGCACCGTGATGCTGGTGGACGACCCGGTCAAGCGTGTCGACAACATGACCATGGCCTGGGGCCTGGAAGCGCGCACGCCCTTCCTGGACTACCGCCTGGTGGAACTCTCGGCCCGGGTCCCAGCGAAGTTCAAGCTGCCCGATGGCGGCAAGCAGGTACTCAAGGAAGCCGCCCGGCGGGTGATCCCAGGCGAGGTGATCGACCGCAAGAAAGGCTATTTCCCGGTGCCAGGCCTCAAGCACCTGGAAGGCAATACGCTGGCCTGGGTTCGCGAGTTGCTGCTGGACCCGAGCCAGGACCGCGGCCTGTTCAACCCGGCCATGCTCGACCGCCTGCTGACCGACCCCAACGGCCAGCTCACGCCATTGCGCGGCTCGCGACTGTGGCAACTGGCGGCGCTGAACCTGTGGCTCAGCGAGCAAGGAATCTGATCGATGAAACCTCATGCGACAGTTCACAACCAACGCCTCTTGCGTGGCCAGGCGCCCTCCTACGAACGCCTGCAGGCACGCCTGGCCGAAGACGGCAGCGAGTTGGGTGCCGACCCGATCGCGGTGCATTGCGGCTGGGGCCGACTTTTGATCGGCCACACCTTCCCGGACCCGGCAAGCCTGGCCCAGGAACTGCTCAACGAACAACCCGGCGAACGCGACATTGCCTTGTACGTGGCCGCGCCCCAGCAAGTGCTGGGGCTGGAACCGGCACAACTGTTCCTCGATCCATCCGACACCTTGCGCTTGTGGTTCAGCGACTATCGCCAGGCCACGCGGGTGTTTCGCGGTTTCCGGATTCGCCGGGCCCAAGCCGAGACCGACTGGCAGGCCATCAACCAGCTCTACCAAGCCCGAGGCATGTTGCCCATCGACCCGCTGCGCCTGACCCCGCGCCATGAGGGTGGCCCGGTCTACTGGCTGGCCGAAGATGACGACACCAGTGCGGTGATCGGCAGCGTCATGGGTCTGAATCACCAGAAAGCCTTCAACGACCCGGAAAACGGCAGCAGCCTCTGGTGCCTGGCAGTCGACCCGCAATGTCCGCGGCCCGGTGTTGGCGAAGTGCTGGTGCGTCACCTCATCGAGCATTTCATGAGCCGTGGCTTGAGTTACCTCGACCTGTCGGTGTTGCACGACAATCGCCTGGCGAAAAACCTCTACGCCAAACTCGGCTTTCGCAATCTCTCGACCTTCGCCATCAAACGCAAGAACGGCATCAACCAGCCGTTGTTCCTGGGGCCAGGCCCCGAAGCGCAGTTCAATCCTTATGCGCGAATCATTGTCGAAGAAGCTCACCGCCGAGGCATCGACGTGCAGGTGGACGATGCCGAGGCCGGCTTGTTCACCCTGGTCCACGGCAGCCGTCGGGTCCGATGCCGCGAATCCTTGAGCGACCTGACCAGCGCCATCAGCATGACGCTGTGCCAGAACAAAAGCCTGACCCACAAAGTGCTGAAAAACGCCGGCCTGAACCTGCCGGCCCAACAGTTGGCGGGCAATGCCGATGACAACCTGGCGTTTCTCGACGAGCACGAACGGGTGGTCGTCAAGCCGCTGGACGGTGAACAGGGCCAAGGCGTGGCGGTAGACCTGCGCACCATCGAGGAGGTGCAGAGCGCCATCGAAGCGGCCCGGCAGTTCGATAGCCAGGTCTTGCTGGAAAGCTTCCACGAGGGACTGGACCTGCGCATTCTGGTGATCGGTTTCGAAGTGGTGGCGGCGGCGATCCGGCGCCCGGCGGAGGTGATCGGCGATGGCCGGCACACCATCGGCGCGTTGATCGAAGCCCAGAGCCGCCGACGCCAAGCGGCCACGGGCGGCGAAAGTAAAATCCCGATGGACGCCGAGACCCTGCGCACGCTCAGCGCGGCGGGGTTCGACTACGACAGCGTGCTGCCCGCTGGGGAGCACCTGTTCGTACGGCGTACGGCGAACCTCCATACCGGCGGCGTGCTGGAGGATGTCACCGGCATCCTGCATCCGACCCTTGTCGATGCGGCGGTGCGCGCCGCGCGGGCGCTCGACATCCCCATGGTCGGCCTCGACCTGCTGGTGCCGGCGGCCGATCAACCCGAGTACGTGTTCATCGAAGCCAACGAACGCGCAGGCCTGGCCAACCACGAACCACAACCCACCGCCGAGCGCTTTGTGGATTTGTTGTTTCCCCATAGCCAGACGGTGGCCTAGCAGAGGCGTAGTGCCTGAATAGATGCCATCGCGAGCAAGCTCGCTCCCACATGGGATTTCTGGTGTTTACACATTCTGTGTTCATCGTAGGACCTCTGTGGGCGCGAGCTTGCTCGCGATGAGGCCAGTTCAGGCACCGCCATCCAACAGTCGGACACACTCATCGAAACCATCGATGCGCTCAACCCATCAGGAGTTTCCATGATCAGTAAAATTCCCGAACCGGATCTCGAATACCTGCAAAAGGTCCTGCTGGAAATGCTCGCCATTCCCAGCCCTACCGGCTTTACCGACACCATCGTGCGTTATGTCGCCGAGCGGCTCGAAGAGCTGGGTATCGCTTTTGAAATGACCCGCCGTGGCACGATCCGCGCCACGCTCAAGGGGCGCAAGAGCAGCCCCGACCGGGCCGTGTCGGCGCACTTGGATACCATCGGTGCCTCGGTGCGGGCCATCAAGGACAACGGCCGCCTGACCCTGGCCCCCGTGGGTTGCTGGTCCAGCCGATTTGCCGAAGGCAGCCGGGTCAGCCTGTTTACCGACACCGGCGTGATCCGTGGCAGCGTGCTGCCGTTGATGGCATCCGGGCACGCGTTCAATACCGCCGTGGATGAACTGCCCATCAGTTGGGACCACATCGAGCTGCGCCTGGACGCTTATTGCACCACCCGCGCCGATTGCGAAACCCTGGGGGTGGGCATCGGCGATTACGTCGCCTTCGACCCCCTGCCGGAATTCACCGAAAGCGGCCACATCAGCGCTCGTCACCTGGACGACAAGGCCGGGGTCGCGGCGCTGCTGGCGGCGCTCAAGGCGATTGTCGACAGCGGCGAAGAACTGCTGATCGACTGTCACCCACTGTTCACCATCACCGAGGAAACCGGCAGCGGTGCGGCGGCCGCGTTGCCCTGGGATGTCAGCGAATTCGTCGGTATCGACATCGCGCCTGTCGCGCCAGGCCAGCATTCCAGCGAACACACAGTCAGCGTGGCGATGCAGGACTCCGGAGGCCCCTACGACTATCATCTGTCGCGGCACCTGCTGAAACTGGCCAAGGAGAACGAGGTACCGGCACGCCGCGACCTGTTCCGCTACTACTTCAGCGACGCTCATTCGGCCATCACCGCCGGCCACGATATCCGCACCGCCCTGCTGGCCTTCGGCTGCGACGCCACCCATGGCTACGAACGCACCCACATCGACAGCCTGGCCGCCCTCAGTCGCCTGCTCGGCGCCTACATCCTCAGCCCGCCGGTGTTCGCCAGCGACGCGCAACCAGCCCAGGGTTCACTGGACCGTTTCAGTCATCAGATCGAACACGATACACAGATGGAAAGTGATACCCGGGTACCGTCGGTGGACAGCCTGATTGGGCAGCGCTCCGATAACTGACCCAACATTTCACTGTCTGGGCTATTGCCATCGCGAGCAAGCTCGCTCCCACAAGGTGCTCCATTGTGGGAGCGAGCTTGCTCGCGATGAGGCCAGGACAGGCTCCACAAAACCCAAGGCTAGCCGCAAAAGCCCATTGGCCGTAGCATCGCCCTATTGTCTAGCCGAGGTACCCCATGCTCATCCCCCACGACCAACTCGAAGTCGACACGCTCACCCGCCTGATCGAGGATTTCGTGACCCGCGACGGCACCGACAATGGTGACGACACGCCCCTGGAAACGCGGGTTCTGCGGGTCAGGCAAGCCCTGACCAAAGGCCAGGCGTTGATCGTTTTCGACCCCGAAAGTGAACAGTGTCAACTGATGCTCAAGCACGACGTGCCCAAACACCTATTCGACTGAACAGGCCTTGCGAGTGACATGGGCCTTTTTCTTCTGGATCTTGTCGTAGATTTCGGAACGATGGACATCGACGTGCCGTGGCGCTTCCACGCCAAAACGCACCGTGCCGCCGCTGACCGACAGCACACGGACGGAAATATCGTCACCAATGGAAATCAACTCACCTACAGCGCGGCTTAATACAAGCATGGTTCTTGTCCTTAAGAATGTCTGGACCCTGACCATGCCCGGCCTGTTTCCTGTTCTCAAGTCACCCACGAGAATTCAGTAAGGCCCTACAAGCAAAGTTCTTGTGACTGACGGAAACTTCCTGCAAAACCCTGTCGGACCGCCGGTATTTCAGGGCGCCGAGAACCGCGGGCCGAATAGAATCACACTCGCCCCCAACACGCAGAGCGCCACGCCAATCCAGTCGGACCCCAGTGGCCGCACTCGCTCAACCACCGCCAACCAGCCGATCGAGGCAATGATATAGAGGCCGCCATAAGCGGCGTAGGCGCGCCCGGCGTACGTCGCTTCGATGCGGGTCAGCAACAGCGCGAACAAGGTGAGGCTGAGCACCGCCGGGGCGATCCACCAGGCGCTCTTGCCCTGGCGCAACCACATCCAGAAGGCGTAGCAGCCAGCGATCTCAAACAGCGCGGCGAGAAAAAACCACAGGTAATTGAGCATGCAAATGTCCATCAGGAGGGCCGAATGGCGCCATCCTGAGGACATCGGGCATCCAGGTCAATTGAGGTTTTGCCGGGCCTTGGCGCGCATCTTGTCGGCCATGACGGTCATTTCGTCGTACAGCAACTGTGGGTTCTTCTGCTTGAGCGCCCAAGCCATGCGTCCCTGTTCGTGGGGCAGGATCATGAACTGGCCCTGGGCGACCTGCTGGTAGATGTAGTCGGCAATATCCGTGGCGCTGATCGGTGAGCTTTCCAACAACTTGCCAACCTGGGCTTTCATGGCCGGGGTCGGGCCGCGGAAGGAGTCCAACAGATTGGTCTGGAAGAACGACGGGCACACCACGTGTACGCCAACTTCCTGCTGCGCCAGTTCCACCAGCAGGCTTTCCGACAGCGCCACGACACCTGCCTTGGCCACGTTGTAGTTGCTCATGGCCGGGCCCTGCATCAGGGCTGCCATGGAGGCGATGTTGATGATCTTGCCACGGCTTTTTTCCAGCAGCGGCAGGAACGCCTTGCAGCCCTTGACCACGCCCATGAGGTTGATCGCGATCTGCCAGTCCCAATCCTCCAGGGAAAGCTCGCTGAAGAAGCCGCCCGAGGCCACGCCGGCATTGTTGACGATGATATCGATACCGCCGAACTTCTCTTCGCAGGCCTGGGCGAACGCAGTCAATTGGCTGTAGTCGCGCACGTCGCAGCGCTGGATAAAGCCGTCGCCACCGGCACCACGCACTAGCTTGAGGGTTTCCACGAGGCCCGGCTCGCTGACATCCGATAAGGCCAGGCGCCATCCTTCGCGGGCCCAGCGCAGCGCGATTTCGCGACCCAGGCCGGAGCCGGCACCAGTGATCATCATGCGATTTTGCATAGCAGACAGCCTTGTTGTTCCGGGAGAGATAGGCCGAGTGTAGCGAAGGCATTCAGCGGACCCACGCTCCATCAGATTGCTGAATGGCGAGGGCAAACCGTAGGCGCTACAAAAACTTTGAATTTTCTACAAGGCGCGACGGTCGGACTTATTAAGCCGCCCGGATTTAACGCATGCGCGCTGGTAGTTGGAAGTTGCATCACTCCAGAACTGACCAATAAGGAAATCTACAATGGGCACAATACTTATCATTATCCTGATCCTCCTGCTGATCGGTGGTCTCCCAGTCTTCCCGCACTCCAGAAGTTGGGGTTACGGCCCGTCCGGTATCATCGGTGTGGTGTTGGTGGTGCTGTTGGTCCTGCTACTACTGGGCAAGATATAAACCACTAAGTAAGCGCAAAAAAAAAAGAGGCCTTTGCAGGCCTCTTTTTTATTGTGCGCCGTTTATCAGTCCGGCTTACCGTCAATGACGCCGGCGGTGTTATCCAACAGGCTCTTGGTCGCGGTTTGCAGGAAAGATTCGAGCTTGAGTTTCATCGGCGCGGTGTCCGGTGCATTCGGGATGATTTCCGCACTTGGGTTGGCGCCCAGTTCATAGCGATACATCTTCGGCTCCATTTCCTTTTCCTTCGGCAGGACCAGGATGTGGTCATCGCGGATGATCGCCGTGGTCTGCTCGCTGCCCGACGGCTTGATCACACCAAAACCGGGATCGCCTTGCGGCAGGTTCAACAGGTCACGGCCCCAGCACTGGTTTCGTACTTGCCCACCGATCCGGCCCATGATGGTCGGCACGATGTCGACCTGGGTACCTACGGTGTGGTTACGCTGGCCGAATTTTTCCTGGATGCCCGGGCCGATCAACAGCATCGGCACGTTGAAACGGCCCAGGTCCATCTCGGTGATCTGGCGTTCGTTGCCAAAGCCATGGTCGCCGACCACGACGAACAGGGTTTCCTTGAAGTAAGGCTCCTTGCGGGCCTTTTCGAAGAACTGGCCCAGCGCCCAGTCGGCGTAGCGCATGGCGGTCAGGTGTTCGTTCAGGCTGCCACGGTCGGTGACCCGCTCGACCGGCAACGGCGTCGGCAACGCATAAGGGGTGTGATTGGACAGGGTTTGCAGCAAGGCATAGAACGGCTTGCCGTTTTCCCGCGCCTTGAGCTCGATCAGGCCACGGTCGAACATGTCCTGGTCGGACACGCCCCAGGTCGGATCGGAGAACACCGGGTTCACGAAGTCGTTACGCCCGATGAATGTGGTCATGCCCTGGCTGCTGAAGAAACCCGACTGGTTGTCCCAGGCAAAATCGCCGTTGTAGACGTACACGTCGTCGTAGTCACGGGCGCTGAGCAGTTGCGGCAGGCCCGACAGCTTGTGGCTGCCCTCCGGCGTCTGCATCAGGTATTCGAAACCCGGCAGGTTCGGGAAGCACGCCATGGTGGCGAACATGCCTTGGTGGGTGTGGGTACCGTTGGAGAAGAAACGGTCGAACAACAGGCCTTCCTTGGACAGTTTATCCAGGTAAGGCGTGATGTTGCCCGGCGCCCCCAGGGCGCCCACCGAGTGACCGGCCATGCTTTCCATGAGGATCACGACCACGTTCTTGATCGGCAGGGTCTTGTCGGCCGGCGGTGTGTAGTCGCGGCGCACGGCGGCGGTCGCGGTGTCCACCAGTTTATCGTCAGGCATCACCAGCATGTCGCGCACAGTCTGCTGTGCCAACGGTTGCTCGAGGGTGGCTTTCCAGATGTTGTCGCGGTCTTCGGACATCCGGCTTTTCGCCGCGGCCACCAGCGACAAGGTACCGTTGAGGCCCAACTGGTTGGCGAAGTTCGAATCGGTAGTGTAGACGTCGCCCCAGCGCAGGGGCGGCCCTTGGCGCAAGGTGCCACGCGCGGCGGTCACGGCGACCAGCAGGCAAACGATGAACACCACGACACGCCCATACCACGGAGCGATCTGCCGGGTGCCAATGGTGCCGCCACTGAACGGCCCACGGGGACGCGTGGCGCGGTCGGCGCCCTTGAACGCCAGGCTTAGGATGATAGTGCCGCCGGCCCACGCCAGCAGGTAGCGCACCACTGGAAAACCGTACCAGAGCATGCTCATCACGGTTTTCGGGTCTTCCTTTACGTACTGGAAGACCAGGCCGTTGAGGCGCTGGTGGAATTCACGGTAGAAATCCATCTCCATCAAACCCAGGAACAGCGCGATGCTGGAAGTGACGGTCAGCCATAAACGAAAAAAACCACGGGCGGCCATGGCCCTGGCGCTGAACAACGCCAGCAACAACGGGATGCAGAGATAGACCACCAGGCGCAAGTCGAAACGCAGGCCATTGACGAAGGCTTCAACGAAGGTCGAGGCCGGGGTGTCGAGGATCATCTCGCGGTTATAGACCAGCAGCGCCACGCGCAGCAGGCTGAACATGACCATCATCACCAGGGCACAGAGCAACGTGTAGGCCAGGTGTGATTTGACGGTCGGTTGCAGCAGGCGATGCGTAGTACGCTGCTGACTCAGGGCGTCCGGGATTGCCATGTCGTTTAAGGACCCTATCGGAATTGGAGTGACAAAAAGAAACAACGGCGCGCCCTCTGTTGACCAAAGCCTGGCCTCGGGGCTTGCGCGAGTGCGCAAATGTTGCACGAACGGCTATGGCATTGCCATTAAATAACCGGCGGCGATATCAGCGCGGGGGATTGTCCGCAAGATTTTGTGAAAATTTCGTTCAAAGAATATTCAGAAACACAAAAAGCCCAGCCTGGCGATGCGGCTCAACCGAACGCTATGGTAGCAAGGGGATTTATCTTATCTGTCCCCTGGCTCCAAGGGTTCCCGGGGCTTAATGGAACTGACGCCCCAAGCCCGCTGGCACGCCTTCGATGCTGGTGTCTTCCCATGGACCATTCGGGCTGACGGAACGGCTCCAACCGTTGTTCCAGCGGTAATAGGTTCGCTGGCGATAGAACGTGTTCGTCTGGTTGTCCAGCACATAGACCCCAAGCTTGGCGTCCCAATGGCTGTTGCCACCTGGCGGTGGGGCGAAGCTGGCGGAGGTGCGCGGCAGCGGTTTGGCCGGCTTGTTCGGGATGACAGGTTTGCCCGGCGCTGTGGACGGGACCGGTTTGCTGGTCGGGGTCGACGGCGGGATCGGAGGCAGCGGTGCCGAGGGCTCCGACGGACGCTGGACCGCACAAGCGCTCAGGCCCATGACGAGCGTGAGCAGGGTGATACGAGCGATGGCGGTCATGGTGCGAATTCCTGTTATTTGTCCGGACTGTCGATGGTCAATTGTTGCTGCGCCGTGGTGCTGCTCGCCAGGGGCTGGCTGCGGCCGACCCACTCACCCGCGGTCGGCTGGCCGGCCCGGGAGATGCGCGCCACCAGTTGGACTTCGGGGAAGTTCGACAGTTTCAACTGCGGCATCATTGCGTCCGCATCACCCAGCTCTACCGTGACCGGCAGATCGGCGACCGTCAGGCGCTTGGCGGCCAGCGGCGCGGGTGGGCCGGAAACGGCCCGGGCGAAGATGAACACGCTGTCGCCCGGCTGCACCTTGGCCTTGAGTGCCGGCGCCAGGTCGACGCGCACCTTGAGCAGTGCCGCAGCCTTGGCCACCGGCGCCTGGGCGACCTTGCCACCACTGGCTTGCAGCTTCTCGGTGGCACGGGTAATGCCGCCCTGCAACGCTTCACGGGACTTGTCGCCCTCCGGCAGTTCCACCAGCAGGCGTCCCCAGTAATCGATCGCGTCCTGATAGCGCTCACCCTCAAAAGCGGCGATACCCAGCAGGCCGAGGCTGGTGACTTCCTTCGGATCAAGCTTCAGCGCTTCGTCGGTCAGCGCCTGGAGCTTGTCCGACCATTTCTTGCCATCGGCAAAATACTGCGCCTGGGCCCATTGGCCCAGCAGTTCGGGTTGGCGACCGGCCACCGCCACGGTGCGCTCGAAGATCTTTGCCGCGTCTGCGGGCCGATCCTGCGCCATGTAGGTACGCCCGAGAAAATACAGGCCCTCGGCGTTATCCGGTTGCGCCGCCACCGCACGTTCCAGGCGCAGGGTCATCTCTTCCATCGACTGCGGCGCCTGGGCGAATTCGCGGGTCAGCTCGACCTTGTCGCTGGCACCGAAATGCAGGTACAGCGCCAGGCCCAACACCGGCACCAGCACAGCGGCGAGCAACGGCAACGGCTTGCCCAACCGGGATTCGCGCGGCGCATCGGCGCCCTCGGTGTCGGCGAGCAGTTCACGGGCGGCTTCGGCGCGACCGGTGTCCAGTTGCGCCGCGTTGAGCACGCCCTCCTCCCGCTCAACCTGCAATTCGGCGACGCGTTCCTGGTACAGCGCCACGTTGAGCGCGGTACGGTCCTCCTCCAACTGGGCGCGGCGACCACGCAGGACAGGGATCAACAGAAAACTCAGGGCAACCAGAAGAAGCAGACCTGCGGCGAGCCAGAAATCAATCATGCTTGGTTTTATCCAACAGTTGGTCGAGGCGCTGGCGCTCTTCGACAGAAAGCGTGTCCGGGGCGGCCGTGCGCTGGACCCGGCGGCGGCGTACGATCACTGCAATGACGACGAAACCACCGAACAACAGCCCGGCGGGGCCAAACCAGAGCAGCGCCGTCTTGGAGGACAGGGCGGGGTTGTAGCGCACGAACTCACCGTAGCGATCGACCATGAAATCGATGATCTGCTGGTTGTCCTTGCCCTCGCCGAGCATGCGGAAGATCTCCTTGCGCAGGTCGGCGGCAATCGGTGCGTTGGAGTCGGCGATGTCCTGGTTCTGGCACTTGGGGCAGCGCAGTTCCTTGGTCAGTTCGCGAAACCGCTCGCGCTCGCCGTCGTTGGCGAATTCGTAGGTATCAATGGCGGCGTGGGCCACGCCGGCAAGGCTCAGGCCGAGGAAGGCGGCGGCTAACCAGCGCTTCATGGCTTGGCCTCGTCCACCAGTGCCTGATACTTGGCGGCCAGTTTCTCGCGCCAGACCTGTTCGTCGATCACGCCGACGAACTTGTCGCGGATAACGCCCTTGGCGTCGATGAAGAACGTTTCCGGCGCGCCATAGACACCCAGGTTCAGGCCCAGGGAACCGTCTTCATCGCGAATGTCCAGTTGGTACGGATTGTGGAACTCGGCCAGCCACTTCAAGGCGTCGGCGTTGACGTCCTTGTAATTGACGCCGTAGATGACCACGCCGTTCTGGGCCAGTTTGTTCAACACCGGGTGCTCGACCCGGCAGGAGATGCACCAGGTGCCCCACACGTTGACCAGCGCCGGCTTGCCCAGCAGGTCGGCTCGGGTCAAGGTTTTATCACCCTGCACCGAGGGCAGGGAGAAATCCGGGAACGGCTTGCCGATCATCGCCGAGGGCAACTCGGTCGGATTCAGGTACAGCCCGCGGTACAAAAACACCGCCATCAACAGGAACAGCGCCAGCGGCAGCAACATCAACCAACGTTTCATGCAGTGGCTCCCGTCACGCCCAGGGCTTCACGCACCCGGGTTTTCACCTTGACTCGATAACGCCGATCCAGCGCCGCCAGCACCCCGCCCAGGCCGGTGAGCAAGCCACCGAACCAGATCCAGCGCACGAATGGCTTGACGTGGACCCGCACCGCCCACGCGCCGTCGCCCAGGGACTCGCCCAGCGCCACGTAGAGATCGCGGGTGAAACCGGCATCGATGCCGGCTTCGGTCATCACCGAGTTCTGCACGGTGTAGAGACGTTTTTCCGGGTGCAGCACGGTGATTTCCTGGCCGTCGCGAAGGACTCGCACGGTGCCTTTGTCGGACGTGAAGTTCGGACCCTCGAAATGTTTGGCGCCCTCGAAAACGAACTGATAGCCGGCCAGGTCCATAGACTCGCCTGGCGCCAGACGCAGGTCGCGCTCGGCGCTGTTCTGGCTGGACAGCACCACGCCCAGGGCGCAGACGGCGATGCCCAGGTGTGCGACCTGCATGCCCCAGTAACTGCGGGTCAGGGTCGGCAGGCCCTTGATCAGGCCTTTGTGGCGGGTCTTGTCGAAGATGTCCCGTACCCCCGCCAGCAACACCCAGGCAGCCAGCACGAACGTCGCCAGCACCGCCCAGTTAAAGTCGCCATACGCCACGCCGGCCACTACAGCCAGGGCGGCGGTGCCCAGCAGCACCGGGGTCAACATGCCCAGCAGCCACTTGACCGGGGTGTCTTTCCAGCGCACCAGCATACCGATGGCCATTACCACCATCAGGATCGCCATCAGCGGAATGAACAGGGCATTGAAGTACGGCGGCCCCACCGACAGCTTGGCGCCGGACAACGCATCGAGCACCAGCGGGTACAACGTTCCCAGCAGGATCATCGACGCGGCCACCACCAGCACCAGGTTATTGCCCAGCAACAGCGTTTCCCGCGACCAGAGGTTGAAGCCAACCTGGCTCTTGACCACCGGCGCACGCAGGGCGAACAGCGTCAGCGAACCGCCGACCACAAATAGCAGGAACATCAGGATGAACACGCCACGCTCAGGGTCCGACGCGAAGGCATGCACCGACGTCAGCACGCCCGAGCGCACCAGGAACGTTCCCAGCAGGCTCAGCGAGAACGCCGCGATGGCCAGCAGCACGGTCCAGCTCTTGAACACACCGCGTTTTTCCGTGACCGCCAGGGAATGGATCAGCGCCGTACCCACCAGCCAGGGCATGAACGAGGCGTTTTCCACCGGGTCCCAAAACCACCAGCCGCCCCAGCCGAGCTCGTAGTAGGCCCACCACGAGCCGAGGGTGATGCCGATGCCGAGGAAGGCCCAGGCGACGATGGTCCAAGGACGCGACCAGCGTGCCCACGCCGCATCAAGACGACCACCGAGCAATGCGGCGATGGCGAAGGCGAAGGCCACGGAGAAGCCGACGTAGCCCATGTAGAGCATCGGCGGGTGAACGATCAGGCCGATGTCTTGCAACAACGGGTTGAGGTCGCGGCCATCCGTCGGCATCTGCGGCAGGATGCGCTCGAACGGGTTGGAGGTGACGATCAAAAACAGCAGGAAACCGGTGCTGATCATGCCCATCACCGCCAGCACCCGGGCCAGCATCACCTGGGGCAACTGCCGGGAGAACACCGAGACGGCGAAGGTCCAGCCGGCAAGGATCAACGCCCAGAGCAGCAGCGAACCCTCATGGGCGCCCCACACCGCGCTGAACTTGTAGTACCAGGGCAAGGCACTGTTGGAGTTGCTGGCGACGTATTCCACGGAAAAATCGTCGGTCATGAACGCATAGGTCAGGCATCCGAAGGCGAACAGCATGAAGGCGAACTGCCCCCACGCCGCCGGCTGGGCCAGGCTCATCCACAAGCGGTCGCCGCGCCAGGCACCGAGCAAGGGCACCACGGCCTGTACCAGGGAGAAACACAGGGCCAGGATCATCGCCAGGTGGCCCAACTCGGGAATAAAGATGCCAGTAGTCATCGATCAGCCCTCCTTCACGGGAGCGGGCGCCGACTGGCCGCTGTCTTTCAGCGCCTTGGTCACTTCCGGCGGCATGTATTTTTCGTCGTGCTTGGCCAGCACTTCGTCGGCCACCACTACGCCGTCGGCGTTGAGCTTGCCCAGGGCGACGATGCCCTGCCCTTCGCGGAACAGATCCGGGAGGATGCCGCGATAGGTAATGGTCACGGTCTTGTTGAAGTCGGTGACATTGAATTTCACGTCCAGGGAATCTCCGGAGCGCTCCAGCGAGCCTTCTTCCACCATACCGCCAGCGCGGATGCGGGTGTCCTTGGGCGCTTCGCCGTTGGCGATCTGGGTCGGGGTGTAGAACAGGTTGATGTTCTGCTGCAGGGCACTCAGGGCCAGCGCGACCGCGGCACCGACACCCATCAGGATCGCAAGAATAATGACAAGACGTTTTTTGCGCAGCGGATTCACTGACCGTTCTCCCGGCGCAGACGACGCGCCTCTTGTTGCAGATACCGCTTGCGGGCCAGGATCGGCACCGCCACGTTGAGGGCCAGCACCACCAGGCAAATGCCATAGGCTGACCAGACATACAGGCCATGATGGCCCATGGCGAGGAAATCGCCGAATGAAGCGAAACTCATCGAGCGGCCTCCAGGCTGTTCTGTACTTCGGCCTTCACCCAACTGGCCCGGGACTCGCGCTTGAGCACTTCCAGGCGCATGCGCAGCAGCAGCACCGCGCCGAAGAAACAGTAGAAACCCAACACGGTCAGCAACAGCGGCAGCCACATTTCGACGGGCATCGCCGGTTTTTCGGTAAGCGTGAAAGTCGCACCCTGGTGCAGGGTGTTCCACCACTCCACCGAGTACTTGATGATCGGGATGTTGATCACACCGACAATCGCCAGTACCGCGCAGGCCTTGGCGGCACTGTCACGATTGCTGATGGCGTTGCCCAGCGCAATAAGACCGAAGTACAGGAACAGCAGGATCAGCATCGACGTCAGTCGCGCATCCCAGACCCACCACGAACCCCAGGTCGGCTTGCCCCAGATGGCCCCGGTGACCAGCGCCACGGCGGTCATCCAGGCACCGATGGGCGCAGCGCATTGCAGGGCCACGTCGGCCAGCTTCATCTTCCACACCAGCCCGACCACACCGCACACCGCCAGCATCACGTAGACGGACTGGGCCAGCATCGCCGTGGGTACGTGGATGTAGATGATGCGGAAGCTGTTGCCCTGCTGGTAGTCCGGCGGTGCGAAGGCCAGGCCCCAGACTACGCCAGAACCAATCAACAACAGTGCAGCGATGCTCAACCATGGGAGCAGTTTGCCGCTGATGCCGTAGAACCACTTGGGTGAGCCGAGCTTGTGAAACCAGGTCCAGTTCATTGCTGTTTCCATCACGGTTGCGGCTCGCCGTCACGAACCGCCAGGGCAGCCTTTACTTCCAAAGAAGTGGTCGATTTTTGACCAGGCCTCGTTATTATTCGCCGACGCTGATCTTCAGGCCAGCGGCTATTGCAAAGGGTGTCAGGGTTATCGCCAGGGCGGTCAGGCTACCAAGCCACAGCAGATAACCGGTCGCGGGCATTCCTTGCAACGCCGCTTGCAAGGCACCACTGCCCAGGATCAGGACCGGGATATACAACGGCAGGATCAGCAGCGCCAGCAACAGGCCGCCGCGCTTCAACCCCACCGTCAACGCCGCGCCCACCGCACCGAGCAGGCTCAGCACCGGCGTGCCCAGCAGCAGCGACACCAGCAGCACCGGCATGCACGCGCCGGGCAGCCCCAGCATCATTGCCAGCAGTGGCGAGAGCAATACCAGTGCCAGCCCGGAAAAAACCCAGTGTGCCAGTACCTTGGCTAAAACCAGAAGGGCCAGGGGGTGCGACGAAAGGACCCACTGTTCCAGTGAACCGTCTTCGAAATCACTGCGGAAAAGCCCGTCCAGCGAGAGCAGGACCGATAAAAGCGCGGCGACCCAGACCAGTCCCGGAGACAAGGTTTGCAACAATTGAGTCTCCGGCCCGACCGCCAACGGGAACAATGCAATGACAATCGCGAAGAACACCAGCGGATTGGCCAATTCGGCCGGACGACGGAACAGCAGGCGCGCCTCGCGGGCAAGCAACAGGCCAAACACACTCATACGGCCCAGCTCCCCAGATCAATGTTGCGATAACCGGCCGGCATCCGCGCCAGCGTGTGGTGAGTGGTCAAGAGCACCATGCCACCGTTTTCACAGTGCTGGGCCAAGTGTTCCTCGAGCTGCGCGACACCCTGCTTGTCCAGGGCGGTGAATGGCTCGTCGAGAATCCACAGCGGCGGGCTGTCCAGGTACAGCCGGGCCAGGGCCACGCGGCGTTGCTGGCCGGCGGACAAGGTGTGACTCGGCACGTCTTCGAAGCCGCGCAGCCCTACCGCCGCCAACGCCTGCCAGATCGCTTCGCGGCCGGCCGGCGTATGCAACGCGCAGAGCCAACTGAGGTTCTCTTCAGGGGTCAGCAAATCCTTGATACCGGCGGCATGGCCGATCCAGAGCAGGTTGCGGGCCAGTTCGCTGCGCTGGCTGTGCAAGGGCTGGCCATTGAGCAACACTTGGCCGGCGGTGGGTTGCATCAACCCGGCCAGCAGGCGCAGCAGGCTGGTCTTGCCGCTGCCGTTGGGACCACTGATTTGCACCATATCGCCACGCGAGAGTCTCAATTCGAGATTTTCGAAAAGCAGTCGCAAGTCTCGCTCACAGGCGAGGCCGACGGTTTGCAGGAGAGGACTGGTCAAGGGATCGCGGGCCTTATACGGTTCAAGTCGGCGGTGCAGCGGCCGTTAAAGAGATGCAGCATAGATGCATTGACGAGCTGTTCCACAGAGCTGCGTCAAACAATTGCAAGGTTTTCGCCACTCCCTGAAAGACGGGCGGCATTATACATGCCCTAACCTACTCTCAAGAGAGCTTATTTCCCCAAGGTAAGGCCGCAAATGACAGGCGACATGAACATCCTGCCGCTGCCCCAGGCCACGGCAACCACGCGTATGCCAGCGGTCAATGGCGAGCTGCTCAAACTGCTGGTGCCGACCGAAGGTCTGATCAGCTCGGGCCAGACCGCCCAGGCCGAAGTGCTGTCGCTCAAGCAGGCCGACCAGACTTTCCAGCTGTTGCTCAAGGTCACCCTGGAGAGCGGTCGCCAGACCACCGTGCAGGCCACCAGCACCCAGCCGTTGCCCCAAGGCACCAGCCTGGCCGTGACGCAGCCGTCCGCCAGCAACCTGGCGATTGCCGTGCAACAGGCCGTGGCCTCCAGCGTCGCCACCCTCACCCGAATCGACACGGCGCAGTTGCCGGTCGGCACCCTGCTGCAAGGCAAAGTGCTGACCAGTCAGGCGTTGCCGCAGCTGCCGGGACAACCGGCGGTGTATCGGTCGTTGGTCGGCTTGCTCAATACCGCCCAGGCGGGTAGCACCCTGGACATCGACAGCCCGCGGCCGCTGCGCATCGGCACGCTGTTGAGTGCCCAGGTGCAAGATACTCAGACGCTGAAGTTCGTTCCGCTGAGCAACCGTCAGGAGCAATTGGCGGTGAGTCAGCAGTTGGTCACGCAAATGAGCCAGCAGGGCTCGCTGGACAGCCTGATCACCGTCCTGCAAAACCTTCCGGCCACCGACGACACCGGTGCCGAACTGCGCGCCGCGGTGACACGCCTGTTGGCCAACCTGCCGGATATCCAGCAACTGAGCACGCCCAAGGGGCTGGCCCAGGCCATGGTCGCCAGCGGTGTGTTCCTGGAAAGCAAGTTGCTCGCCGGGCAGCCGCCGAGCCTGGCGCCGGACATGAAAGGCGACCTGCTGAAACTGATCGCCCAACTGACACCGGCCCTGCCCGCCTCCACCAACCTCAGCGCCATCATTGCCGCCAATACGTTGGCCCAAGTCCTGCCGAGCTTCGTGCGCAGCGCCCTGGGGATGCTCGGCCAGGTCAGCGCCAAGCCGCAACCCACCAGCTTCCCCCTACCCTCGCGCCAGATGAAAGGCCAGGACGAAGAAGGCGACCTCGAACACCTGCTGCGCCTGGCCGCTGCCGCCGTGTCACGCCTGCAAAGCCATCAATTGTCGAGCCTGGAACAGACCGGCCTGACCGACGACGGTCGGCTGATGAGCACCTGGCAATTGGAGATCCCGATGCGCAACTTGCAGGACATCGTGCCGTTGCAGGTCAAGTTCCAGCGCGAGGAAACCCCGCCCCGGGAGCAACCCAACGAGCGCCGGGAAGAACGCGAGCCAAAACAGCAGCTCTGGCGAGTGGAATTGGCGTTCGACATGGAACCGCTCGGCCCACTGCAGGTTCAGGCGCAGTTGCTCAGCGGCAGCCTCTCCAGCCAGCTGTGGGCAGAACGGCCGTACACCGCAAGCCTGATCGAAAGCAACCTGACAGCCTTGCGTGAGCGCCTGGTGACTTGTGGCCTGAACGTCGGCGAGCTGGACTGCCACCTCGGCACCCCGCCCCAAGGCCCCAAGACTCGCCTGGAACAACGCTGGGTGGACGAAACCGCATGACAACCCACACCGAACCCCGCCAGGCCATCGCCCTCAAGTACGACGGCCACCACGCCCCGACCCTCACCGCCAAGGGCGACGAAGCCCTGGCCGAGGAAATCCTGCGCATCGCCCGCGAAAGCGAAGTGCCGATCTATGAAAATGCCGAGTTGGTGAAGCTGTTGGCGCGGATGGAGCTGGGGGACAGCATCCCGGAAGAGCTGTACCGCACGATTGCCGAGATCATTGCGTTTGCCTGGAACCTCAAGGGCAAGTTCCCCCAGGGCTACGACCCGAATGCGCCGAGTGTCGAGAAAGATGTGACCGACCGCGGCGACGACTACTGATCACAGCGGCGGTGCTTGGGCTGGAATGATCAGTGTGTGAGCGACAAAAAAAACCTGTGGGAGCGAGCTTGCTCGCGATGGCGGACTCACATTCAACATCTCTGTTGACTGTCACACCGCTATCGCGAGCAGGCTCGCTCCCACATTGGACCCGGGCGAAAGCGATCAGCCGCCTTTGTGCAGCTTACTCATCAACTCCGCTTCGGCCTGGGTCAGGCCGCAGGCTTGGGTCAGTTCGTCGACACTGGCGCCCATGCCCACCAGGCGGGCGGCCTGGGCAAAGGACAGGCTGGAGGGGTCGCGCTGTTCCAGCTGGGCAAGTTTATCCGGCAACGGCGCGACCACGGCACGCAGCTCATGGAGCGCTTCGCCCATGCGCACGGTGCCGTTCTGGTAATCATCGACGCGCTTGGCCAGGTCCTTGATGCGCTGGTCGCGCAGCGCATCTCCCTGGGCCTGCTGAGCGGCGATCTGCCGCTGGCCACGTATGTACGCCAAGAACATCGCCAGCGTGCCTGCCCAGAAAAGGAACAGGACAATGACTGCTACCTCAAGAATCAAATCAGATACTCTCCAGTTCCGACCACTCTTCTTCGCTCATCATCTTGTCCAGTTCAACCAGAATCAACAACTCGTTGTTCTTGTTGCACACGCCCTGAATGAACTTGGCGGATTCTTCATTACCCACGTTCGGCGCAGTCTCGATTTCCGACTGGCGCAGGTAAACCACTTCGGCGACGCTGTCGACCATGATGCCAACCACTTGCTTGTCGGCTTCGATGATGACGATCCGGGTGTTGTCGCTGATCTCGGCATTCATCAGGCCGAAGCGCTGGCGGGTATCGATCACCGTGACCACGTTGCCACGCAGGTTGATGATGCCCAGCACGTAGCTCGGTGCACCCGGTACCGGGGCGATCTCGGTATAGCGCAGCACTTCCTGAACGCGCATCACGTTGATGCCGTAGGTTTCGTTATCGAGCTTGAAGGTCACCCATTGCAGAATCGGATCTTCAGAACCCTTTTGAGACGACGCCTTATCATTCATACCCTGACCCCTCGAAAAACCGCCTGTGGCGGCGTGTATTCTGTCCGACGACGCTGGGCGCCGCCGGTTATCTTATTTCGGTTTCTGGACCGGCTTCTTACTGCCGCCCAGGTGTTTTGCCCCGCCGCTGGCGATCAGCTCCGCCAGCTCGGAAACGTCCAGCAAGGCGCACATATGCTCGATCACCGTACCGGCCAGCCATGGCCGTTGCCCTCGATGGCTGCGCCACTTGATCTCGTTCGGGTCCAGGCGCAGCGAACGGCTGACCTGATGCACCGCCAAACCCCACTCGTAACCCTGCACTGAAATCACGTACTGCAAGCCTTGGCGAAAATCATCGCGATAACGGTCCGGCATGACCCAGCGTGCCGTATCCAGTACCTTCAGGTTGCCGGCCTGACTCGGCAGGATTCCGAGGAACCATTCCGGCTGGCCAAACAACGGCGTCAATTCCTGCCCGGCCAGGGAATAAATCGACCCCAGGCATACCAGCGGCACCGCCAGGGTCAACCCGGCCACATCAAACAACAGACACTCGAACGGCTCGGCGGCCCAGGCCGGACGGTCGTCGCCCGGCACCGGTGGCGGCGGATTGCTCGGCGGCAGGTGGATTTCCACCACCGGCGTCACCAGGCCTTGTAGCAGCGGGGCAACGGTCGAGACCGGCGCCAGGATCGGCGCAGGCGCGTCCATGACCGCCACCTGGGGCTTGATAAACGGTGCCTCGACCGCTGCAGCTATCACTGATTTCTGTGCGTCACGGGCCTGCTCTTCGAGCACGGCCGCCTGAAACTCATCCAGCACACCCTTGGCTTCGACGTTCTCGGGCAACGCCTCGATCACGCTTGGCTGTGGTGGCAATTCTTCGGTCGCTTCCTGCAGCAGCCCATCCAGATAGGACTGCAGGGCCATTTGCGGACGCGAGGTTGTCTTTATCGGGCGGCTCATAGGAACAGTGCGCCACTTGAAGAGGTTATCGGCATGAATGCGGCAGGACTTGAGCGTTCGCAGGCGAACACAATGCCAGTGGAAAGCCTCGTCACCTTAAGCCACCTGCTGCGGAACAAGTTGTTGGGTCAACAGGTGCTTGAGCAACGCCCGATAGGCCAGCACTCCGCGGCTCTTGCCATCGAATTGCGACGGGGTCACACCGGCACGGCTGGCGTCCCGCAAGCGGGTATCAACGGGGATATAGCCTTGCCAGATGTCTTCCGGGTACTTGTCCCGCAACACCCGCAAGGTGCCCAGGGAGGCCTGGGTACGACGATCGAACAGGGTTGGCACGATGTTGAAGGCCAGCGTCTGCTTGCGCGAGCGGTTGACCATCGCCAGTGTATTGACCATGCGCTCCAGGCCCTTGACCGCCAGGTGCTCGGTCTGCACCGGAATGACCAATTGTTGGCTGGCTGCCAAGGCATTGACCATCAGCAAACCCAGCAACGGCGGGCTGTCGATGATCGCGTAATCGAAATCCTGCCACAGCTGCGCCAGACTCTTGGCGATCACCAGGCCCAACCCGCCCTGCCCCGGCGACTGTCGCTCCAGGGTGGCCAGGGCGGTGCTCGATGGCAGCAGGGAAATCCGCTCGTCGCTGGTGGACAACAACAACTGCCCCGGCAGGCCCTCGGGCACAACGCCCTTGTGCAGGAACAGGTCGTAGTTGCTGTGCTCCAGGCTGTCGGGATCGTAGCCGAAATAGCTGGTCATCGAGCCATGGGGGTCCAGGTCGACAATGACCACGCGCTTGCCCGCCTCGGCCAGCAACCCGGCTAAAGCGATGGAAGATGTGGTCTTGCCCACACCACCTTTTTGATTGGCGACTGCCCAGACTCTCATTTGGATCGTTCCTCCCGGCCGAAACAGGCTCGACCGAGAAATAGCTCGGTTATAAAGCGGGTGACGGAGAATTGACGGCACTCTGTCTTCCCGGCGACTTGACCGGAGCCGGTGCAGTTTGTGTGCCAGCCCGCTTCAATGCCGCATCCGGAGTTGCTTTGGCCGTACCGGTACCGGTCAGGCTGCGACGCACATCGAGGTTGCGCGACACCACCAGCACCACCCGCCGGTTGCGCGCACGCCCCTCGGCCGTGGCGTTGTTGGCGACCGGCTGGAACTCGCCGTAGCCCACCGAGGCCAGGCGGCCGGGGTTCACGCCCTGCATCGCCAGCATGCGCACGATGCTCGCCGAACGGGCCGAGGACAGCTCCCAGTTGGTCGGGTATTGCGAAGTACGGATCGGTTGGTCGTCCGTGAAGCCTTCGACATGGATCGGGTTGTCGAAGGGCTTGAGGATCGCCGCGACCTTATCGATGATGTTGAACGCCATGTCGCTGGGCATGGCGTCGCCGCTGCCGAACAACAGGCTGGAATTGAGCTCGATCTCGACCCACAACTCGTTGCCGCGCACGGTCATCTGGTTGGAACTGATCAGGTCACCGAACGCCGCACTGATATCGTCGGCGATGCTTTTCAATGGATCGCTACCACCGGCGATACCGGCATCGACCTGTTCGCTGTCCTTGACCAAGGGCTTGGCCGGCGTGGTGGTCTTGGGGCGCTCATCGCCGATGGGAATCGGTTTGAGCGCGCGGTCGGAATCCGTGAAGACGCCGATCAACGCCTCGGAAATGACTTTGTACTTGCCTTCGTTGACCGACGAGATCGAATACATGACCACGAAAAAGGCGAACAGCAGGGTGATGAAGTCGGCATAGGAAACGAGCCAGCGTTCATGGTTGACGTGTTCTTCTGTATGCCTGCGACGTGCCATGTTCCTTGTCTCCCATCAGTCCATGAAGCCCTGGAGCTTCAACTCAATGGAGCGCGGGTTTTCACCTTCGGCGATCGACAGGATCCCTTCCAGCAGCATTTCGCGATAGCGCGACTGGCGCAACGCGATGGACTTGAGCTTGGCCGCAATCGGCAGCAACACTAGGTTGGCACTCGCCACGCCATAGATCGTGGCGACGAACGCCACGGCGATGCCGCTGCCCAGTTGCGATGGATCGGCCAGGTTGCCCATCACATGGATCAGGCCCATCACCGCACCGATGATGCCGATGGTCGGCGCGTAGCCGCCCATGCTTTCGAATACTTTGGCCGCCTCGATGTCGCGGCTTTCCTGGGTGTAGAAATCCACCTCCAGGATGCTGCGGATGGCTTCCGGCTCGGCGCCGTCCACCAGCAATTGCAGGCCTTTGCGTGAGTAGCTGTCGGGCTCGGCATCGGCCACCCCTTCCAGCCCCAGCAGGCCCTCCTTGCGAGCGGTCAGACTCCAGTTCACCACACGATCGATACCACCGGCCAGGTCGACACGGGGCGGGAACAGAATCCAGATCAGCACTTGCATGGCGCGCTTGAAAGCGCTCATGGGCGACTGCAACAGCGCCGCGCCAATGGTGCCACCGAGCACGATCAACGCCGCCGGGCCGTTGGCCAGCGCGCCCAGATGACCGCCTTCCAGATAATTGCCGCCAATGATGGCGACGAACGCCATGATGATGCCGATCAGACTGAGTACATCCATTACAGGCAGGCCTCGACCAGGTGTCTACCGATGTCGTCCAATCCGTACACCGCGTCGGCGAGATCGGCTTTTACGATGGCCATCGGCATGCCGTAGATCACGCAGCTGGCTTCGTCCTGTGCCCAGATTGCGCTACCGCCCTGCTTGAGCAGGCGCGCGCCTTCGCGACCGTCGGCGCCCATGCCGGTGAGCACCACCGCCAGAACTTTGTCACCGTAGGACTTGGCCGCAGAACCGAAGGTAATATCCACGCAAGGCTTGTAGTTCAGACGCTCGTCGCCCGGCAGGATTTTCACCGCGCCGCGGCCATCGATCATCATCTGCTTGCCACCGGGTGCCAACAACGCCAGGCCTGGACGCAGGATGTCGCCATCCTCGGCTTCCTTGACGCTGATGTTGCACAGCTTGTCCAGGCGCTCCGCGAAAGCCTTGGTGAACGCCGCCGGCATGTGCTGGATCAGCACGATGGGGGCCGGGAAGTTGGCCGGCAACTGGGTCAGGACCCGTTGCAGCGCCACCGGGCCACCCGTGGACGTACCGATAGCGACCAGCTTGTAGGCTTTGCGCTTGGGCGCCGGCGACGACGCACTGGCGGGCGCCGGGCGAGCCGGCGCAGGGGCTGGTGCCGGTGCACTGCGTACCGGTGCCGGGTTGAAGCTGCTCGATGCAGTCGGCGCCGGGCTCGGCGCCGCAACAGGGGCTGGCGCCGGTGCGCTGTAGGCACCGACACGACGATTGCTGCGGGAAATGCTGTGGACCTTTTCGCACAGCAACTGCCGGACTTTGTCGGGGTTGCGCGAAATGTCTTCGAAATTCTTCGGCAGGAAATCCACCGCCCCGGCGTCCAGCGCATCGAGGGTCACCCGAGCGCCTTCATGGGTCAGGGACGAGAACATCAATACCGGGGTCGGGCAGCGCTGCATGATATGCCGCACGGCCGTGATGCCGTCCATCATTGGCATCTCGTAGTCCATGGTGATCACGTCCGGCTTGAGTGCCAGGGCCTGATCGATCGCCTCTTTGCCGTTGGTCGCGGTACCGACAACCTGAATACTCGTGTCCGCCGAAAGAATTTCCGAGACGCGGCGGCGGAAAAACCCCGAATCGTCCACCACCAGGACTTTAACTACCATAAACACTCCGTTAGACGAGGCGCGGCCCTGGGCCACGCCCCTCCAGAATCAAATACGCCGGGCGGCGTAACGCTTGAGCATGCTTGGCACATCGAGAATCAACGCGATGCGGCCGTCGCCGGTGATGGTGGCGCCGGACATGCCCGGGGTGCCCTGGAGCATCTTGCCCAACGGCTTGATGACCACTTCTTCCTGGCCCACCAACTGGTCGACGACGAAGCCAATCCGCTGGGTGCCCACCGAAAGGATCACCACATGGCCCTCGCCCTGCTCCACATGAGCGGCGGAGCTGACCAACCAGCGCTTGAGGTAGAACAGTGGCAGTGCCTTGTCCCGTACGATCACCACTTCCTGGCCGTCCACCACGTTGGTGCGCGACAGGTCGAGGTGGAAGATCTCGTTGACGTTGACCAGCGGGAAGGCGAAGGCCTGGTTGCCCAGCATCACCATCAGGGTCGGCATGATCGCCAGGGTCAGCGGGACCTTGATGACGATCTTCGAGCCCTGGCCCTTGGTCGAGTAGATATTGATCGAACCGTTGAGCTGGGAAATCTTGGTTTTCACCACGTCCATGCCCACGCCACGGCCCGACACGTCGGAAATCTCGGTCTTGGTCGAGAAACCCGGGGCGAAGATCAGGTTGTAGCACTCGGTGTCGCTCAGGCGGTCGGCGGCATCCTTGTCCATCACACCGCGTTTCACCGCGATGGATCGCAACACGTTCGGATCCATGCCTTTGCCGTCGTCGGAGATCGACAGCAGGATGTGGTCGCCTTCCTGCTCGGCGGCCAGGATCACCTTGCCGCTGCGGACCTTGCCCGAGGCTTCGCGCTCTTCCGGCGACTCGATGCCGTGGTCGACCGCGTTGCGCACCAAGTGGACCAGCGGGTCGGCCAGGGCCTCGACAAGGTTCTTGTCGAGGTCGGTCTCTTCACCCACCAGTTCCAGGTTGATTTCTTTCTTGAGCTGGCGAGCCAGGTCGCGAACCAGGCGCGGGAAGCGCCCGAAGACTTTCTTGATCGGCTGCATCCGGGTCTTCATGACCGCGGTCTGCAGGTCCGCCGTGACCACGTCGAGGTTCGACACGGCCTTGGACATGGCTTCGTCCTGGCTATTGAGGCCCAGGCGCACCAGACGGTTACGCACCAGCACCAGTTCGCCGACCATGTTCATGATCTCGTCCAGGCGTGCGGTATCGACCCGAACGGTAGTCTCGGCTTCGCTGGCCGGTTTTTCCGCTGGCGCAGCCGCCGCAGCACGGGCAGGTGCCGGGGCCGCAGTGGCAGCAGGCTTGGCGGGTTCGGCCTTCGGTTCCGGTGCCTTGGCAGCGGGTTTGGGCGCAGCCTTGGCTGCTGGAACAGCAGTGGCGGTAGTGCCGGCAGCAGGAGCGGCCGCGGCCTTCCCGACTTCTGTAAACTTGCCTTTGCCGTGCAGCTCGTCGAGCAGCGATTCGAATTCGTGATCGCTGATCAGGTCGCTGCCAGCCGCGGCGGCAGCCGGCTTGGCTGGCGCCGGCGCGGAAGCGATGGCCGAATCCAGCGCGTCAACGGCAAACGTGCCCTTGCCGTGCAACTGATCGAGCAAGGCTTCGAATTCGTCGTCGGTGATGTCGGAGTTGTCGCCCGCCGCTTTCGGGGCAGCCGGAGTCGCCGCTGGCGTGACCGCATCGGGAGCGAACTGGCCTTTGCCATGGAGCTGGTCGAGCAATGACTCGAACTCGTCGTCGGTGATTTCATCACTGGCGTCAGCTGTTGCATTGGCGGGCGGCGCAGCAGGTGCCGCCGGCGCTTCGGCTTGGGCCTTGACGGCGTTCAGCGAATCCAGCAGTTGTTCAAATTCGTTATCGGTGATGTCGCCCGACTCTTCGGCGACCGGCTCTTCAGCCACTGCCTCGGCAACCGGAGCCGCTTCATCAGCCGATTGCGGCTCCGCCAGGCGTGCCAGCGCGGCGAGCAACTCAGGCGTGGCAGCGGTGATCGGCGAGCGCTCACGCACTTCGCTGAACATGCTGTTGACCGCATCCAGCGCTTCAAGCACCACGTCCATCAGTTCCGAATCAACGCGACGCTCACCCTTGCGCAGGATGTCGAACACGTTTTCGGCAATGTGACAGCACTCCACCAGCTCGTTGAGCTGGAGGAAGCCGGCGCCTCCTTTTACAGTGTGGAAACCGCGAAAAATTGCATTGAGCAGATCCGCATCATCTGGTCGGCTTTCCAGCTCGACCAGCTGTTCGGACAGTTGCTCTAGAATCTCGCCGGCCTCAACCAGGAAATCCTGAAGGATCTCTTCATCGGCGCCGAAGCTCATTAATGGCTGCTCCTAAAACAGGGCTAAAACTCAGAATCCAAGGCTGGACAGCAAATCGTCCACATCGTCCTGACCGGACATAACGTCTTCTCTTTTATCGGCATGAATCTGCGGACCTTCACCCTGAGAGAGATGTTTTTGTGGATCTTTTTCAGCAAGCATCGCTTCACGGTCGTGTTCGATGCCTGCAAAGCGGTCTACCTGGCTGGCCATCAACACCAGTTTGAGCAGGTTACTTTCCACTTCGGTGACCAGTTGGGTCACACGCTTGATCACCTGGCCGGTCAGGTCCTGATAGTCCTGAGCCAGCAGAATATCGTTGAGGTTGCTTGCCACCGCGCGGTTCTCGGTGCTGCTGCGCGCCAGGAAACCGTCGACCCGACGGGCCAACTCCCGAAACTCTTCGGCGCCGACTTCGCGCCGCATGAACCGACCCCAGTCGGTGCTCAAGGCCTGGGCTTCTTCGCTCAGGCCGTTGACCAGGGGCGTTGCGCTTTCCACCAGGTCCATGGTGCGGTTGGCCGCGGCCTCGGTCAGCTTGACCACATAACCCAGACGCTCGGTGGCGTCGGTGATCTGCGAGACTTCCTCGGCCTGCGGCATATTCGGGTCGATCTGGAAATTGACAATCGCGCTGTGCAATTCACGCGTGAGCTTGCCCACCTCCTGATACAGACCGCGGTCACGGGTCTGGTTGAGCTCATGGATCATTTGAACCGCATCGCCAAAACGACCTTTTTCAAGGCTGTCGACCAGTTCGCGGGCATGTTTTTTCAGGGTCGATTCGAAATCACCCATTGAAGATTCGTTATCCATAGCTCCCCCGTGGCGCCGTTAACCGATGCGTTCGAAGATTTTTTCAATCTTCTCTTTCAACGCCTGGGCCGTGAAGGGTTTGACCACATAGCCGTTTACACCGGCCTGGGCCGCTTCGATGATCTGCTCGCGCTTGGCTTCGGCAGTGACCATCAGCACCGGAAGATGCTTGAGTTTTTCGTCGGCACGCACCTGGCGCAACAGGTCGATACCGGTCATGCCCGGCATGTTCCAGTCGGTGACCAGAAAATCGAAGTTGCCACTGTGCAACATCGGGAGCGCAGTGGTCCCGTCATCTGCTTCGGCCGTGTTGGTGAACCCAAGGTCACGCAACAGGTTTTTTATGATCCGCCGCATCGTTGAGAAGTCATCAACGATGAGGATTTTCATGTTCTTGTCCAATTCGACCTCCAAGCAGTCTTAAACGCGCCCAGCACCTGGACGCGCCATTTCAATCAATCCGGCACAACACTCGACAACGGTCTGGAGCACCACGGATGGAGACTGGCACAGCACCTGCCAGGCCAGCCTCGTTCGCAGTGTCCCCACACTGCCTGTCAACGCGCTCGCCACTCCCCCAAACGCCCCCGCAAACGGGCCGCGCACTGGCTGTGTAACTGGCTGACCCGCGATTCGCTGACCCCCAGGACCTCACCGATTTCCTTGAGGTTCAGCTCTTCGTCGTAGTACAGCGCCAAGACCAGCCGCTCACGCTCCGGCAAATTGGCAATCGCTTCCGCCAGCGCGCTCTGGAAACGTTCATCTTCCAGGTCACGCGACGGCTCCATGTGAGCACTCGCGTTATCCTCGTGCAGCCCTTCATGTTCGCCGTCCTGCAACAGGTCGTCGAAACTGAACAGGCGGCTGCCCAAGGTATCGTTCAAAATCCCGTAATAATCGTCGAGACTCAACTGGAGTTCGGCCGCAACCTCGTGATCTTTAGCGTCACGCCCGGTTTTAGCTTCAATTGCCCGAATTGCATCACTGACCATGCGGGTATTGCGGTGTACCGAACGCGGCGCCCAATCGCCCTTGCGGACTTCATCGAGCATGGCGCCGCGAATGCGAATACCGGCATACGTCTCGAAACTCGCGCCCTTGCTCGCGTCGTATTTGTTCGACACTTCGAGCAGGCCGATCATGCCCGCCTGGATCAAGTCTTCAACCTGGACACTGGCCGGCAACCGCGCCAGCAAGTGATAGGCGATACGCTTGACCAGTGGCGCGTAACGCTCGATCAATTCGTATTGGGCGTCCCGTGCCGATTTTTTATAGAGATGGTTGTAACCGCTGGCTGTCATAGCACGGGCCCTGCTGTTTGTTGCACAAGACGCTCGACGAAAAATTCCAGATGCCCGCGAGGGTTGGCCGGCAGTGGCCAGGTATCGACCTTCTGGGCGATGGCCTTGAACGCCAGCGCGCATTTGGAGCGTGGAAAGGCTTCATAAACGGCACGTTGCTTCTGGACGGCCTTGCGTACGCTTTCGTCGTAAGGCACTGCGCCGACGTATTGTAGGGCGACGTCCAGGAAGCGATCCGTGACCTTTGTCAACTTGGCGAACAGGTTGCGCCCTTCCTGCGGGCTCTGGGCCATGTTGGCCAGGACACGGAAGCGGTTCATGCCATAGTCGCGGTTAAGCAATTTGATCAGGGCATAGGCGTCGGTGATGGACGTCGGTTCGTCGCAGACCACCAGCAGCACTTCCTGGGCCGCGCGGACGAAACTGACGACCGAGTCACCGATACCGGCTGCGGTGTCGATCACCAGCACATCGAGATTGTCGCCGATGTCGCTGAAAGCCTGGATCAGGCCCGCGTGCTGGGCCGGGGTCAGGTGAACCATGCTCTGGGTGCCTGAGGCTGCCGGCACGATGCGAATCCCGCCCGGCCCCTGCAACAACACGTCACGCAGCTCACAGCGCCCTTCAATCACGTCCGCCAGCGTGCGTTTGGGTGTAAGCCCCAACAACACGTCGACGTTCGCCAGGCCCAGGTCGGCGTCCAGCAGCATGACCCGTCGGCCAAGCTCTGCCAGAGCCAGGGACAAGTTCACTGACACGTTAGTCTTCCCGACGCCACCTTTGCCGCCGGTCACCGCGATCACCTGTACGGGATGCATGCTGCCCATGTTCGTTCTTTACCTTGTCTTACTTAGACGGAGGCCACATTACTGGCTGCGCGTTCGCATACGGAACAATGCATGGCAGACCATCGATGTAGGTACAAAAAATATTCATGATTACCTCAGCCGACCTGCTTGGTCGGGCTGTGGTAGATATCAGCGAACATATCAGCCATGGCTTCTTCGCTGGGTTCTTCCTGCATTTGCACACTCACGGCACGACTGACCAGTTGATGACGGCGCGGCAGATGCAAATCATCCGGGATCCGCGGCCCGTCGGTCAGGTAGGCCACCGGTAATTCATGACCGATCGCCAGGCTCAACACCTCGCCCAGGCTTGCCGTTTCGTCCAGCTTAGTCAGGATGCAGCCGGCCAGCCCGCAGCGTTTGTAGCTGTGGTATGCGGCGGTTAGAACCTGTTTCTGGCTGGTGGTTGCCAACACGAGATAATTTTTTGACTTGATACCGCGTCCGGCCAGGCTTTCGAGCTGCATGCGCAGGGCTGGATCGCTGGCTTGCAAGCCTGCGGTATCGATCAGCACGACGCGTTTGCGCAGCAGCGGCTCCAGCGCCTGGGCCAGGGACTGGCCCGGATCCACATGGGTCACCGACACATTGAGGATCCGGCCGAGGGTCTTGAGTTGCTCCTGGGCACCGATGCGGAAACTGTCCATGCTCACCAGGGCAATGCTCTGGGCGCCGTACTTGAGTACATAACGGGCGGCGAGCTTGGCCAGGGTGGTGGTCTTGCCCATGCCGGCAGGGCCGACCATGGCAATTACCCCGCCTTCCTCCAGCGGCTCGACTTCCGGGGTCGCGATCATCCGCGCCAGGTGCGCCAGCAACATGCGCCAGGCCTGGCGAGGTTCTTCAATACCATTGATCAGCGCCAGCAGGTCCCGGGACAACGGGCCGGACAGGCCGATGCGTTGCAGGCGACGCCACAGGTTGGCCTGGGCTGGACGGCTGCCTTGCAGCTGGTTCCAGGCCAGGGAGCCGAGCTGGACTTCCATCAGCTCGCGCAGGCTGTTGAGTTCAAAGCGCATCGAGTCCAGGGCGCGCGGATCGACACCCCGGGCAGGCGCTGCGGGCGCCGGCTCAGGACGACGCGGTTCGGCTTGGGCCTGCTCGATCAGCGGTTCGGCAGCGGTCAACGGCAGGCCAGCCGTCAGCGGCTGACCGGCGAACAATTGACGATTGGTGCCTGCCGCGGCCTCGCCTTCGCTGCTGCGCAGGCTCAGCTCGGCCTGGGCGCTGGCGATGCGCGATTGAGTCTTGCGCAGCTCATCTTCGAGTTCCATGTTCGGAACCCGCGGGGCCAGCGCAGACAGTTTGTAATCCAGGGCCGCCGTCAGCTCGACACCGCCGGCGATACGACGGTTGCCAATGATGGCTGCTTCAGCGCCCAGCTCGTCACGAACCAGTTTCATGGCCTGACGCATGTCGGCGGCGAAAAAACGCTTCACTTGCATAAACCACTACCTCAGCCGTTGGGCCCTACTGTCGCAACGATGGTCACTTGCTTGTTGTCCGGTATTTCCTGGTACGCCAGCACATGCAACCCCGGGACCGCGAGGCGCCCGAATCGCGAGAGCATCGCGCGAATCGGACCGGCCACCAGCAGGATCACCGGTTGGCCTTGCATCTCTTGCCGCTGGGCTGCTTCGATCAGCGAACGCTGCAGCTTCTCGGCCATGCTTGGCTCCAGCAGAACACCCTCTTCCGAGCCTTGTCCTGCCTTCTGCAGACTATTGAGCAATATCTGTTCCAACCTTGGCTCCAAGGTGATCACAGGCAGCTCAGACTCAGTGCCTACAATGCTTTGGACGATTGCGCGGGACACGCCGACCCGAACCGCAGCCACCAGGGCGGCGGTATCTTGACTCTTGGAGGCGTTGTTGGCGATAGCCTCGGCAATACTGCGTATGTCGCGCACGGGCACCTGTTCGGCCAACAGCGCCTGCAGCACCTTGAGCAACTGCGACAACGAAATCACACCCGGCACCAGCTCTTCGGCCAGCTTCGGCGAGCCTTTGGCCAGTACTTGCAGGAGTTGCTGGACTTCTTCGTGGCCAATCAGCTCGCTGGAGTGCTTATACAGGATCTGGTTCAAGTGGGTCGCCACCACCGTACTGGCGTCCACCACGGTATAGCCGAGGGACTGGGCCTGGGCCCGCTGGCTGATTTCGATCCACACCGCTTCCAGGCCGAAAGCCGGATCCTTGGCGGTGATGCCGTTGAGGGAGCCGTAGACCTGCCCGGGGTTGATCGCCAGCTCGCGGTCGGGGTAGATCTCGGCTTCGGCCAGGATCACCCCCATCAGCGTCAGGCGGTAGGCGCTCGGCGCCAGGTCGAGGTTATCGCGGATATGCACGGTCGGCATCAGGAAGCCCAGGTCCTGGGACAGCTTCTTGCGCACCCCCTTGATCCGCGCCAGCAACTGACCACCCTGGTTGCGGTCGACCAATGGAATCAGGCGATAACCGACTTCCAGGCCGATCATGTCGATTGGCGTCACGTCATCCCAGCCCAGTTCCTTGGTTTCCATGGCACGGGCCGGCGACGGCAGCAGCTCCTGCTGGCGCTTGACCTCTTGCAGGGCCTGGACTTTCTGCACGTTCTGCTTCTTCCAGAACAGGTAGGCACCGCCGCCAGCCAGGGCAGCCATGCTCAGGAAGGAAAAGTGCGGCATGCCCGGCACCAGGCCCATGACTGCCATCAAGCCGGCGGCAACCGCCAGGGCCTTGGGCGAGGCGAACATTTGCCGGCCGATCTGCTTGCCCATGTCTTCGGAGCCCGAAGCGCGGGTCACCATGATCGCGGCAGCTGTGGATAACAACAGTGATGGCAATTGCGCCACCAAACCGTCACCGATGGTCAACAAGGCGTAAACCCTGCCAGCGTCGCCAAAACTCATGTTGTGCTGGAAGATACCGACAGCCATGCCGCCGATCAGGTTGATGAACAGGATCAGCAGGCCGGCGATGGCGTCACCGCGCACGAATTTGCTGGCACCGTCCATGGAACCGTAGAACTCGGCTTCCTGGGCCACTTCCAGGCGACGCAGCTTGGCCTGGCTCTGATCGATCAGACCAGCATTGAGGTCGGCGTCGATCGCCATTTGCTTACCGGGCATCGCATCGAGGGTAAAACGCGCGCTCACCTCGGAAATCCGCCCGGCGCCCTTGGTCACCACAACGAAGTTGATGATCATCAAGATGGCGAAGACCACGATACCGACCACGTAGTTACCGCCGATCACCACCTCACCAAAGGCCTGGATCACTTTACCGGCGGCGGCGTGCCCGTCCTGGCCATGGAGCATGACCACCCGGGTGGATGCCACGTTGAGCGCCAGACGCATGAGCGTCGCCACCAGCAGAATGGTCGGGAACACCGCAAAGTCCAACGGCCGCAGGGCGTAGACGCACACCAGCAGCACCACGATCGACAGGGCGATGTTGAACGTGAAGAACACGTCCAGCAGAAACGGCGGCACCGGCAGCATCATCATGGCGAGCATGATCATCAGCAACAATGGCACGCCCAGATTGCCCCGGCTGAGGTCGGCTACATTGCTGCGCGCGGTGCTGAGTAACTGAGAGCGATCCACCAATAATCCCCGTTCCTGTGAAGCAAACTTTTGACGCCCGGAGGGGGCGCAGACGGGGTATTGCAAGAAGCCTTCCAACTTTTGCCGGAGGCTGAAATAGAAGGGTTGAAGGGACGCTGACCTGTGGGAGCGAGCTTGCTCGCGATAGCGATTTGTCAGTCACATCCTTAGTCGACTGAACCCGCGCAATCGCGAGCAAGCTCTCTCCCACAGCTTTTGTGCCAGCCCGACTCAGGAATCGCGGCGCAAATCCGGCGGGATCGGCAGGTCCTTGAGCGGTTCGGGGCGCTTGCCCTTGCCGGCGCGGTGCTGGCGGATCTGGTAGACGTAGGCCAGCACCTGGGCCACGGCAAGGTACAGGCCGCCAGGGATTTCCTGGTCGAGCTCAGTGGAGTAGTAAATCGACCGTGCCAGCGCCGGGGACTCGAGCAGCATCACCTCATTGGCCACGGCGATCTCACGGATCTTCAGCGCCAGGAAGTCACTGCCCTTGGCCAGCAACACGGGAGCGTTGCCTTTCTCGGGATCGTACTTGAGCGCCACGGCATAATGGGTCGGGTTGGTGATGACCACGTCGGCGTCAGGGATCGCGGCCATCATCCGCCGCTGGGACACCTCGCGCTGCAACTGGCGAATCCGCTGCTTGACCTCCGGCTTGCCCTCCGAATCCTTGTGCTCGTCGCGCACTTCCTGCTTGGTCATCATCAGCTTCTGCTTGCTCTGATACAGCTGGATTGGCACGTCGATGGCAGCGATCAGGATCAGGCCGCAGGCTATCCACAACGTACTCCAACCCACCAACTGCACACTGTGGATGATGGCCTGCTCCAGCGGCTCGTGAGCGATGCGCAGCAGATCGTCGATGTCGGCCTGCAACACCGTCAGCGCGACAAACAGAACCAGCAGGAATTTCCCGAAAGCCTTGAGCAGCTCCATCAGCGCCGTGGTGGAAAACATGCGCTTAAGACCAGCGGCGGGGTTCATCCGACTGAATTTGGGGGCCAGGCTACCGGCGGCGAACAACCAACCACCCAGGGAAATCGGGCCGATAACAGCGGCCAGCAACAAGAAGATCAGAACCGGTTGTATCGCCAGAATCGCGATTTTGCCTGAGTGCAGCAGATACTGGGCCATGGAGCCCGGCGTGAGCAGTACCTCACGGGGCAGCGAGAAATTCAGCCGCATGATTTCCAGCAGGTCCAGGGCCAACCCGCCACCATAAATCAGCAACCCACCTGCTCCGGCGAGCATCACCGCCAGGGTATTGAGCTCCTTGGAGCGGGCGGTCTCACCCTTTTCCCGGGATTCGCGCCGGCGCTTGTCCGTGGGGTCTTCTGTCTTGTCCTGGCCACTCTCGCTCTCGGCCATGGTTCAGCGTGCCTGTGCCATGTCGCGTAGCAGTTGCAAGGCCTGGATGGCCAGCGGCTGATACTGGTTGAGGATATCCCCCAGGCTGATCCAGAAAATCACCATGCCCAGCGTGAGAATCAGCGGGAAACCGATGGAGAAAATGTTCAACTGCGGCGCCGCCCGGGTCATCACGCCAAAGGCGATGTTGACCACCAGCAACGCGGTGATCGCGGGCAATACCAGCACCATCGCCGCACCCAGGACCCAACCGAGCTTGCCGGCGATTTCCCAGAAATGATTGACCAGCAACGCACTGCCCACCGGCATGGTGGTAAAACTCTCGGTCAAGACTTCGAACACCACCAGATGCCCGTTCATGGCGAGGAACAACAGGGTCACCAGCATCGTCAGGAACTGACCGATCACTGCCGTCGTCACGCCATTGGTGGGGTCGACCATGGACGCGAAGGCCATGCCCATCTGGATCGAAATGATTTGCCCGGCCACCACGAACGCCTGGAAGAACAGCTGCAGCGAGAACCCCATCAAGGTGCCGATGAGGATCTGCTCGGCCACCAGCATCAGTGCGCTGAGGTCCAGCGCATGAACCGAAGGCATCGGTGGCAGCCCGGGCGCGATGACCACCGTGATCGCCAGGGCGAAATACAAGCGCACGCGCCGGGGCACCAGGGTCGTGCCGAAGACCGGCATACTCATGAGCACCGCGGTGACGCGAAACAGTGGCAGGACGAACGATGCCACCCAGGAACTGATCTGGGTGTCCGTCAGCGCGAGCATCGACATGAGGTCAGCCGATCAACTGCGGAATACTGCCGTACAACTGCAGGATGTATTCCATGAAGGTTTGCACCAGCCAGGGCCCGGCGACGATCAGCGTCACCAACATCACCAGCAGGCGCGGCAGGAAGCTCAAGGTCTGCTCGTTGATCTGGGTCGCGGCCTGGAACATCGCCACCAGCAACCCCACCAGCAGACTGGGGATCACCAGGATGGCGACCATCGTGGTCGTCAGCCAGAGCGCTTCACGAAACAGGTCTACCGCTACTTCAGGCGTCATATCGTCCTATCCGCACAAAAGGCCTAAACACCGCCGAAACTGCCCGCCAGGGTACCGATGATCAGCGCCCAGCCATCCACCAGCACAAACAGCATGATCTTGAACGGCAGGGAAATGATCAACGGCGAGAGCATCATCATGCCCATGGCCATCAGGATACTGGCGACCACCAGGTCAATGATCAGGAAAGGGATGAAAATCATGAAGCCGATCTGGAAAGCGGTCTTGAGCTCGGACGTCACGAACGCCGGCACCAGGATGGTCAGCGGCGCCTGATCGGCACTGGGGATATCGGTGCGCTTGGACAGGCGCATGAACAGCTCCAGGTCGCTGCTGCGAGTCTGCGCCAGCATGAAATCCTTGATCGGCACTTCAGCCTTGGCCACGGCATCCTGGGCGGTGATTTTTTCTGCCAGGTAAGGTTGCAACGCATCCTGGTTCACCCGGTCGAACACCGGCGCCATGATGAACATGGTCAGGAACAGCGCCATGCCGGTGAGGATCTGGTTCGAGGGCGTCTGTTGCAGGCCCAGGGCCTGGCGCAGGATCGAAAAGACAATGATGATCCGGGTGAAGCTGGTCATCAGCATGACGAACGCCGGTATGAAACTCAGCGCCGTCATGATCAGCAGGATCTGCAGGCTGACCGAGTATTCCTGAGCCCCTTCGGCGTTGGTTCCGAGAGTAATCGCCGGGATCGACAGCGGATCGGCGGCGAACGCCAACGGTGCGGCCAGCATCAGGGCCAATGCCAACAGAATGCGCAACGGCATTACTTTCTATCCTTCTGGTCTTTACCCAACAGTTCCATGAGGCGCTGGGCAAATTCGGGGCTGGCCTGCTCGGCGGAGGGCACCTGCACCGGCTCCTTGAGGACGTGCAAGGCGGTGATGGTGCCCGGGCTCAGGCCCAGCAGGATCTGCTCATTGCCGACCTGCACCAGCACCAGCCGGTCGCGCGGCCCGAGCGCGCGGGAACCGACGATGTCGATGACCTGCCCCTTGCCAGCCGGCCCCGCCTGCTGCACACGCCGCAACAGCCAGGCGAGAAAGAAGATCAAGCCCAGCACCAGCAGCAAGCCGAGCACCAATTGCGCCAATTGCCCGGCGACACCACTGCCTGCTGCCGGCGCGGCGGCGGCCGTGGCAACCGGTTCGGCCGCCAGTACACTCAATGGCAGCATCGCGGCAGCTGCAAAGAAACCTTTCACTTAGCGCAACTTCTTGATGCGTTCGCTCGGGCTGATCACGTCCGTCAGGCGAATGCCGAACTTCTCGTTGACCACCACCACTTCGCCGTGGGCGATCAAGGTGCCGTTGACCAGTACATCGAGCGGCTCGCCGGCCAGGCGGTCCAGTTCGATCACCGACCCCTGGTTGAGCTGCAGCAGGTTGCGGATGTTGATGTCGGTGCTGCCCACTTCCATGGAAATCGACACCGGGATATCGAGAATCACATCCAGGTTCGGGCCATCGAGCGTCACCGGCTCATGACTCTTCGGCACGCTGCCAAATTCTTCCATCTGCAGGCGGCTGGACGCATGGGCGCCAGTGTCGGCCGCCAGCAAGGCGTCGATGTCGGCTTGCCCGGCATCGCCGGTTTCTTCCAGGGCCGCAGCCCATTCATCGGCCAGCGCCTGGTCATCCTGGGTATTCATATCGTCAGCCATCATGTGTCCTCGGCGGGCAAAATTCAGTTAGAAGCAAAAATCCGTTACAAACTTAAGGTGTTCGACACCGCTCAGCGGCGTTCGATCGGCTCGATCACCTGCAACGCCAGGTTGCCTTTGTGAGAGCCCATCTTGACCTTGAAGGCCGGCACGCCATTGGCGCGCATGACCATGTCTTCCGGCATCTCGACGGGGATGATGTCCCCCGGCTGCATGTGCAGGATGTCACGCAGACGCAGTTGGCGCCGAGCGACTGTAGCGCCGATCGGCACGTCGACATCCAGCACGTCCTGGCGCAAAGCGTTGATCCAGCGTTCGTCCTGGTCGTCGAGGTCCGACTGGAAGCCGGCGTCGAGCATTTCACGCACCGGCTCGATCATCGAGTACGGCATGGTCACGTGCAGGTCGCCACCACCGCCATCGAGCTCGATGTGGAAAGTCGAGACCACAATGGCCTCGCTTGGGCCGACGATGTTGGCCATCGCCGGGTTCACTTCCGAGTTGATGTACTCGAAGTTCACTTCCATGATCGCCTGCCAGGCTTCCTTCAAGTCGACGAAGGCCTGCTCCAGCACCATGCGCACCACCCGCAGCTCGGTCGGGGTGAATTCCCGACCTTCGATCTTGGCGTGACGGCCGTCACCACCGAAGAAGTTGTCCACCAGCTTGAACACCAATTTGGCGTCCAGGATGAACAACGCGGTGCCGCGCAACGGCTTGATCTTCACCAGGTTGAGGCTGGTGGGTACGTACAGCGAGTGCACGTACTCACCGAACTTCATCACCTGCACACCACCGACGGCCACGTCGGCCGAGCGGCGCAGCATGTTGAACATGCTGATGCGGGTGTAACGGGCGAAACGTTCGTTGATCATTTCCAGGGTCGGCATGCGTCCGCGAACGATGCGATCCTGGCTGGTCAGGTCGTAGCTTTTGACGCTGCCCGGTTCAGCAGCGTTTTCGGTCTGTACCAGACCGTCGTCGACACCATGCAACAGCGCATCGATTTCGTCCTGGGACAGCAGGTCTTGCACGGCCATGTCGTGTTCCTACTGCAATACGAAGTTAGTGAAGAGCAACTGTTCGATCACCACTTTGCCAAGCTCTTTCTGAGCGACTTCCTGCACGCTGGCCGTGGCTTTCTGACGCAACATTTCCTGGCCGACCGGAGTGGCCAGGGTGTCGAAATTCTGTCCGGAAAACAGCATCACCAGGTTATTGCGAATCAGTGGCATATGCACCCGCAGCGCCTCCAGGTCAGCCTGGTTGCGACCCAGCAGGGTAATGCTCACCTGCATGTAGCGTTGACGACCGTTCTGGGTGTAGTTGGCCACGAAGGCTGGCGCCATCGGTTCGAAAATCGCCGGCTGCTTGCCCACTGGCGCAGCTTCGACCGCGACTGCCGGCTTGCTTTGAGCGCTGTGCATGAAATACCAGGTCGCACCCACAGACACACCGATCGCCAGGAGCAAACCCACCACGATCATGATGATCAGCTTGAGTTTGCCTTTGGTTGCAGGGTCTTTTACAGCTGCTGCTTCACTCTTCGCCATGCCAATAATCCGTCACTAATCGGGGTTTTCACTGTTGCACGGCAAGGCTGGAGCAAGTGTTATGCCAGAAGTGGCAAGAGAGAAGATGGCGGGCCGGGTGCAATCTTTGATCGCCCAAAAAGCAATGTGGGGAGCGAAGCTTGCTCGCGATAGCAGTGGATCTGTCACTACAAGGGTGACTGACAGTCCGCTATCGCGAGCAAGCTCGCTCCCACAGAGGGTGTTGAGGCGTCAGGCGTAGTAGTCGACCGCGCTGCTGCCGATGACGCTGGTGGTACTGGCCGCTACTTCAGCAACGCTGGCCGGCAGGTGCTCATCCACCGAGTCCACTCGCCCACCGGACGACGTCGTGCGCCCGGCCTGGGCTTGTTGCTGGGCCTGCTGCCCCTGGTTCTGCGACCCACGGGATTGATCGGACACGCTGACGTCGACCTGGCCCATGCCCTGCTGGGCAAAACTGTCCCGCAGGCGATGCAACTGGCCTTCGAGGGCTTCGCGAACGCCGGAGTGGGCGCTCATGAACGTGATCTGGGTCTGCTGGTCCGGAACCATGTTCACCCGGATATCCAGGCGCCCGAGTTCGGCCGGTTGCAGCTGGATGTCGGCCGCCTTGAGATTGACGCTGGACAGGTACATCACCCGGTTGACCACCTCTTCGGTCCAACCGCTCTGATTCATCGCGATAGGTTGATTGACCGGCACCGCGTTGGCAGTCTTGGGCGTAGCAGCCTGGGTCAGTGCGGCCAGGCGGTTGGCGAAATCGTCCACGCGAGTATCACTGGAAGCGGCGCCGAGGTCCTTGAGGCCCTCGCTGATCAAGCCGCCGAATGCCTTGTCGCCGCCCTGACTGCCGGACTCGGTACTGTTCTGATCGGCCTGCACGGTGAGCATGCCCGCCATGCCTGCGGCGAAGGTCTGCGCCGAAGTCGGCTCACCGTCGAGCGACGCCGGGGCAGTAGTCTTGGATTGCGCCTGGCTAGCGGCGGAAACATGACCGCCCTGCTCCATCGCCAAGCGCAACGCTGGCAACGCATCGAGCGGATCGGCTTCAGGGTCAAAGGCTGGATCGACCTCCGGGACCACCGCAGCCTGGGCCGGCGTGACCAGCGGGACAAGCGGTGCCGCGACGGCCGTGGTGACCTGAACCTCGGTCGTGACCACAGGCGCAGGTTCCGGTGCGATTGTCGCCACCGGCACCGTCATGTCGGGCAGCAATCCTGGATCAAGGCTCGGATCGACGGGTGCAGCATCCACCACCGGCGTTTCAGCCGAGTCAGCGTTGTCGTCGCGGGCGGCCTTGTCGTCAGCGCTGGCCGGTTTGTCGGCGGGCAAGGGTTTGCCGCTATCGGCAACCGTCGGCTCCGAGGCGGCAGGGGTTTGGTTGCCGGTGTCTTTTTTGACGGTGTTGCTGGAGGTGTTGTCGCGCGCCGATTTCACCGGTGGCTCAGGGGCCGCCGCTGCCTTGGCAGGCGCCTGCTTGGCGAAGACTTGAGCGAAGCTGGAGGCTCTATCCCCGAGATCCGGGGCCGCTGCCGGTGAATTGACGGCGACCTGGGGCTTGGCCTGGACAGAGGCCTGAAGCAATGTATTGGGGGTAACGGGCATAAAAAGGTCTCCGCTGCACTGGAATCATAGGTACAGTCGAGACTAGGCAATGCAAGGCACGGGCCAACGTCTGTCCGGCCGTCGAATCTCAGCAGTGAAAGCCTTCGCGCTCTTCCCGGCAAAGCTTGCGAACATGAGCGAATTCACTGTCGATTTCGTTGACCAGTTTCTCGATACCACTCAATGACGGCTGTTTGGCACGCTGTTCCAGTTCGCCACACAGCTCGGCCAGGCGGATAGCGCCCATGTTGCTGCTGCTGCCCTTGAAGCTGTGGGCCGTGGCGCTCAGTTTTTCAGCGTCCCGTGCCTCGTGCAGCACGCGCAGGCGAGCCTCCGAGTCGTTGAGAAACGTATCCAGCAACTCCAGATACCCCTCCTCCATGACTTCCTTCAGCGTGCTGAGCACGTCGCGGTCCAGATGAATCTCGTTCACTTGTTCGCTCCCTGATCAAGAATGGCGCCGATTATGCCGGAGCCTCCCAGAAAAACTCCACGCGCGCACTACGACCATCGTCTGACCAACTGGCTTGGTGGCTCAACTGGCGTACCAGGCTCACACCGCGCCCCGACAACCGATCAGTGTCCACAGGACGCGCCAGCACCCTGGAGACATCAAAGCCCTCGCCACTGTCCTCGACCTCTATGGCCAGGCACCCACCCTCACCGTTTGGCGAGACATGCAAGTGCACCCGAACATAGCCGTCGCTCAGTTCATCCAGGCGCGTATTGCGCTCCCTGTAATAGCGGGCAAAACCCGCCGCGTCACGCTTGAGACTGGAGTCGAGCCCCAGCACCCCATGATCCAGGGCATTGGAATACAGCTCCGACATGACGCTGTAAAGGGCGCCACTCTGCACCCTGAGCCCATGGACCTCAAGCAGCAATTGCAGCAAGTAGGGCATCGGGTTGAAGCGTTTTAGCGTCTGCGCCCGGAACTCGAAGCTCACCGACCAATCCAGCGGGCTGGACTGGCCGCTATCGGAATAGACAGGCGGCGGCGGATTGAGTTGCGTTGGTGCGACCAGTCGCACCTCGACCATGCTGAAATCGTCACGGGCCTCACCACGAAAATCCTGCAGGGCCTGCTGGATATCCTCAAAAAGACGGTCAGGTTCACGGTTGGCTGAAAACACCTGCTGCAACCGTTCCACGCCAAAAGGCTGGTCGTCGCGATCACTGGTCTCGATTACGCCGTCGGACAACAGGAACACCCGATCCCCCAGCGACATGGTATGCACTTCGGTGCGGTCATCGAATAACTGAGGTGTGAGCACGCCCAACGGCAGGTGCCGCGCCGGCAATGGCGTACGCACGCCACTGAGGCTGTCATGCAGGTATCCATCGGGCATGCCGCCGTTCCAGATCTCTACCGTGCAACGCTGGAAGCTCAGGCATAACAACGTCGCGCAACAGAACATGTCGACGGGCAGGATGCGCTTGAGCTTGGCATTCATCTCACGCAGGATCTGCGCCAGGCCGTAGCCCTTGGCGGTCATCCCGTAGAACACTTCCGCCAGCGGCATCGCGCCGACCGCCGCGGGCAAACCGTGGCCGGTGAAATCCCCCAGCAGGACGTGCATGTCGCCGGCCGGATTGAACGCTGCCAACAGCAGGTCACCGTTGAACAAGGCATAAGGCGATTGCAAGTAACGGATGTTCGGCGCGCTCAGGCAGCCGGAGTGGGCGATCTTGTCGAACACGGCCTTGGCGACCCGTTGCTCGTTGAGCAAGTAGTCATGGTGCCGGGCAATCTGGTCGCGCTGCTCCACCACCGTGGCCTGCAACCGACGCAAGCGATCCATGGCCTTGATCTTGGCCGCCAGGATCACTTGGTTGTAGGGTTTGGCCAGGAAATCGTCGCCGCCCGCTTCCACGCAACGGGCCAGGGCTTCGCCCTCAGTCAACGAGGTGAGGAAAATGATCGGGACCAACTGGTCCCCGGCCAACTGCTTGATCTTCTGCGCGGCTTCAAAGCCGTCCATCACCGGCATCATCGCGTCCATCAACACCAGGTGAGGACGCTGCTCCAGATAGACGTTAACCGCTTCGGCGCCATCGGCCGCAGTGAGCACATGATGCCCCTGGCGGCGGACGATGGTCGACAACAGCAGTCGATCAGCGGCACTGTCTTCGGCAATCAGGACCGTCAGCGACTCCGATGACGATTGCATGGCGATCAACTGATGTCGAACAGCTTGTCGAAATTGGAGATCGCGAGGATTTTCTTGACGTCATTGCTGCTGTTGACAACGCGGATATCCGACGCATCGCCACCGGCATGATCACGCAACAGCAGGAGCATGCCCAAGGCGGAACTGTCGAGATAAGTGGCGTCTTTCAAATCCACCACGATGGAGTCAGGTTTTTTGTTGAGCCGTTCATAGGACTCACGAAATTCCTGATGCCGCCCGAAATCGAATCGACCTTTGATCGAGATCGTCAGCTTATGCCCATCGGGGGATACTTCGGTAACAACTGACATGATCGGCTTCCTTGTCATGGACATACGTGTACAAGGTGTAGCATCTGGTAAAGGTCTGAGCAAGGTTTTGCCTCATTCAGCCGACAAAATCGCGGTTTCGCATCAATAGGGATTCTGGCGTGGCAGGCGCTGGGACAACTCATCGAGGAGTTTCTGTTCGCGCTTGTCTTCCAGTTGCCGTGCCTCATCAATATAGCGCTGCACCAGTTTGCGCAGCCCTTCGACCCGGGCAAACGCCTCTTGCCAGCTCTGACGGGCCTTCTCCAGGTTGTTCTGGTGCCAGACCAGGCTCTGGCGCTGCTGGTCGATAGCGGTACCCAACTGCGCAAGGAATCCTTGATAACCCAACAACCACTGCCCGGAAACCCCGTGGGCGCCCCGGGCGATCCACTGCTCCTGATACTCGAGTCGAAAGTTTTCGAGGTCTGCCAGTTTGCTTTCGGCGACTTTGACCTGGCCCTGAAAATACGCCAGTCGCTGGACGGCAGTCTTCTCGGCCTTTTCCGCCATGTCCACCACTGGCGCCAGGCGTGCCGCACGACTCGTGGCCATGGCCGGTTACGTGCCTGAGACCGGGGCGAAAATAGTCTGCAAATGCGCTTCGCTGGCGCCCATGCCGATGTTGTCGTTCAGGCTCTGGCGCAGGTAAACGGCCATGGCCGGGTAAAGACTGATGGCGGTGTCGGTCTCGCGGTCACCACCGGGGACATAGGCGCCGACGCTGATCAGGTCGCGGCTTTGCTGGTAGCGCGACCAGTACTGCTTGAACTGCTGGGCGCGCTTCATGTGTTCGGCGCTGATCACCGACGGCATGACCCGGCTGATGGACGCCTCGATGTCGATGGCCGGGTAATGCCCTTCTTCGGCCAGGCGCCTGGACAGCACGATGTGCCCGTCGAGTACGCCCCGGGCCGAGTCGGCGATGGGGTCCTGCTGGTCGTCGCCTTCGGACAGCACGGTATAGAACGCGGTGATCGAACCGCCGCCCTTTTCCGCATTACCGGCGCGCTCCACCAGTTTCGGCAGCTTGGCGAATACCGAAGGCGGATAACCCTTGGTGGCCGGCGGCTCGCCGATGGCCAGGGCGATTTCCCGCTGGGCCTGGGCGAAACGGGTCAGCGAATCCATCAGCAACAGGACATTCTTGCCCTTGTCGCGGAAGTACTCGGCAATGCGCGTACAGTACATGGCTGCCCGCAGGCGCATCAATGGCGCATCGTCCGCCGGCGAAGCCACCACCACCGAACGCTTGAGCCCTTCCTCGCCGAGAATGTGCTCAATGAATTCCTTGACCTCACGACCCCGCTCGCCGATCAGCCCCACCACGATGATGTCTGCTTCGGTAAAGCGGGTCATCATGCCCAGCAGCACACTCTTGCCCACCCCGGTACCGGCGAACAGGCCCAGGCGCTGGCCGCGACCGACCGTCAATAAACCGTTGATGCAGCGGATACCCACGTCCAGCGGTACGCTGATGGGATCACGCTTGAGGGGGTTGATCGTCGGGCCATCCATCGGCACCCAGTCTTCAGCCTTCATGCCGCCCTTGCCGTCCAAGGCCCGCCCGGCCCCGTCCAGCACGCGCCCGAGCATGCTCATGCCCATGGGCAGGCGGCCGTTGTCGGCCAGGGGCACCACGCGCGCACCCGGGGCGATGCCAGCAACGCTGCCTACCGGCATCAAGAAGACCTTGCTGCCGGAGAAACCCATGACTTCGGCTTCGACCTGCACCGGGTGATAGCTGTCGTCGTTGATCACCATGCAACGGCTGCCCATGGCGGCACGAAGACCTTCGGCTTCAAGGGTCAGGCCAACCATGCGCAGCAGGCGGCCTTCCAGGATCGGTTGGCCGGCCAGCTCGCTGGCCTCGGCGTAGCTGCCCAGGCGCTTGCCGAAACTGGTTCGCTCAAGACGCATCGCGGCTGTCCAGTGCAGAAGCGTCCAATTCAGGCACATCCAACCCGGCATCGGCCGGTGCGGCATCAGCGCTGATCAGGGGTTCGTCCGGCAACTCCAGGCTCAGATCGGGAGCGGCCGGATGCAGGGCCTGTTCGTGCAACTGGTCGAACAATTTGGCCATGATCTGACTGATGCGCGTTTCAACGGTGGCGTCGATGCGGCTGTGTTCGGTTTCCACACGGCAGCCGCCGGGCAGCAGCGAAGCGTCCTCGACGATGCGCCAGGTTTCTTCATGGCGTTCACGCAGGGCCTTGACCAGCTCGAAGTCCTGGGGATTGATGTACAGCCGCACGTTGCCCACGCCCAATGGCAACAACTTGAGCGCTTCGCGCATGACATGTTCGATCTGGGTCGAATCGATGGCCAGTTCGCGCTGGATCACTTGCCGGGCGATGTGCTGCACCAGCCCCACCAGGGACTTCTCGATCTGGCTGTCCTGCTCGGCGATAGGGTCGAACAGGTTGAGCATCAGCGATTCCAAGGCACGGAGCTTGGCCGTCAGCGCCACATCGGCTTCCTGGCGGACCTTGAGCGTCGTGCTGTGGAAACCTTCCTTTTCACCCACGGCAAAGCCTTCGTTGTAGGCTTCCTGGCGAATGCTCTCGACTTCCTCGAGGGTCAGTGGCTGGACTTCCTCCAGCGGCACTTCCTCCGGTTCCGGCAGCTCTTCCACCGGTTCCGGCTCAGGCTCGGGAACATGGGGGTCGAAGCTGGGCAGCGACCAGACGTCGAAACCACCGACGTCACGGGCGCGGATCAGGTCGCTGGGTGCTTCATCACTCTTGGCAGACATAACGACCTTAGATCATCTCTTCGCCGCCCTTGCCACCGAGAACGATCTCCCCGGCTTCGGCCATGCGGCGGGCGATGGTGAGGATTTCCTTCTGTGCGGTTTCCACGTCGCTGACGCGTACCGGGCCCTTGGCCTCGAGATCGTCGCGCAACAGTTCGGCCGCCCGTTTGGACATGTTCTTGAAGATCTTTTCCTTGACGCCTTCGTCCGACCCCTTGAGGGCCAGTACCAGCACGTCGGACGACACTTCGCGCAACAGCGCCTGGATGCCACGATCGTCGACATCGGACAGGTTGTTGAACACGAACATGAGGTCCTCGATCTGACCGGACAGGTCTTCGTCGAACTCGCGGATCGAGTCCATCAACTGACCTTCGATCGAACTGTCGAGGAAGTTCATGATGTCCGCCGCGCGCTTGATGCCACCCAGGGTGGTGCGCGAGGCATTGGAGTTGCCCGAGAACTGCTTCTCGAGAATCTGGTTCAATTCTTTCAGGGCCGCCGGCTGCACGGTGTTGAGCGAAGACACCCGCAGGATGATGTCCAGGCGCACCTTGTGGTCGAAGTTGCCCAGCACTTCACCGGCCTGGTCCGGATCGAGGTAAGCCACCACGATCGCCTGGATCTGCGGGTGCTCGTACCGGATCACGTCGGCAACCGCCCGCGGCTCCATCCACTTGAGGCTGTCCAGGCCGCTGGTGTTGCCGCCCAACAGGATCCGGTCGATCAGGCCGTTGGCCTTGTCCTCGCCCAGTGCCTGGGTGAGCATCTTGCGCACATAGTCGTCGGAACCGACGCCCAGGCTGGTCTGATCGCCGACGATGTCGACGAACTCACTCATCACCTGCTCGACCTGTTCACGGTGCACGTTGCCCATTTGTGCCATGGCCACGCCCACACGCTGGACCTCCTTGGGCCCCATGTGGCGCAGCACCTGGGCAGCGTCGGTCGAACCCAGGGACAGCAGCAGGATCGCGGCTTTGTCGACCCGGGACAATTTGGCAACAGCGGCTCGATTATCACTCATCTGCGTTAATCCACTCTTTCACGACCTGGGCCACACGACCCGGATCTTCTGCCACCAGACTCTTGATGGCGTTCAACTGAGCGTCATAGCCTTCACTCGGGCTTGGCAGCAGAATGCTCTGCGGCCCGCCGAGGCTGACGCGATCGTTGGCCAATTCGCCATCCAGGCCGCCCATGCCTCCCAGCTCGACATCACCAAAACCTGCCAACTGCTTGCTCTTGCCGCCACCGGTGATGTTGTTGAGCACCGGACGCAGCACGCCAAACACCAGCACCAGGATAAACAGCACACCCAGTACTTGCTTGACCACATCCCAGAACCAGGGTTGCGAATAAAACGGAATATCGGCGACCACTTCACCGCGTTCCAGGGAGAACGGTACGTTGATCACGCTGACGCTGTCGCCGCGGCTGGCGTCGAAACCGACGGCGTCCTGCACCAGGCGAGTAAAGCGCGCCAATTCGTCGGCACTCCATGGTGCACGACTGGTTTCGCCGTTGGCCGCATTGACCTTGACCTGATCGTCCACCACCACGGCGACCGACAAGCGGGTCAAACGGCCCTGCTGCTGCTTGGTGTGGCTGATGGAGCGGTCGAGTTCGAAGTTCTTGGTCGACTGCTGACGCTTGTCGGCCGGATACGGCGCCAGCATCGGCTGGCCGGTGGCCGGGTCCATGATCTGCTGGCCATTGGCATCGATCAGCGGTTGGCCTGGCTGCACCATGCCGGCGGCCGCCGTGGCGCCACCGGTGGTCTGCGGCGCGCTGGCCGGCGACGGCGGCTGGTTGCTCAGGGCACCCGGTACGCCTTGCGGGCCATTGCTGGCGGTACGCTGCTCATTCACCGACTGTTCGCTGCGCAACGCCGGTTGATCCGGGTTGAACTGCTCGGAAGTGGACTCGACGGCGCTGAAGTCGACATCAGCCGACACTTCGGCTTTGTAGCGATCGTTACCCAGGATCGGTTGCAGGATGTTGTGCACCCGCTGGGTCAGCATGCCTTCCATGCGGCGGCTGTAATCGAATTGCTTGCCGGCCATGGTCAGTTCGGAGTTTTCCGCCTGATCGGACAGCAGGTTGCCTTTCTGGTCGACCACAGTGATCTGCGATTTGCTCAGCTCAGGTACGCTGGTTGCCACCAGGTTGATGATGGCAAGCACTTGGCCTGGCTCCAGGGAGCGGCCCGAATACAGCTCGACCAATACCGAAGCGCTGGGCTTGCGCTCATCGCGCACGAACACCGAGCTTTTCGGGATCGCCAGGTGCACACGGGCGCCCTTGACGTTGTTCAGGCTGGAAATGGTCCGCGCCAGCTCACCTTCCAGGCCGCGACGATAACGGGTCGCTTCCATGAATTGGCTGGTGCCCAGGCCCTGGTCCTTGTCGAGGATCTCGAAACCGATGTTGCCATCGGTAGGCGTCACGCCAGCCGCAGCGAGCTTGAGGCGCGCCCGGGCAACGTCATCGGCCTTGACCAGCAACGCGCCGGAGTTGGGTTCGACGGTGTAAGGAATGTCGGCGGAAGCCAGGGTTTCCATGACTTGCTTGGCGTCCATGCCCGCCAGGCTGCCATACAGCGGACGGTAGTCCGGCTGCTGGGACCACAGCACCACGGCAAAACCAATCGCCACGCTGGCAGCCAGGCCGACCAACAGGCCCACCTGACGCAGCATGGTCATCTCGGAGAGATTTTCCAGGAAGGACAGACCGAATAGCGGCGGTTTGCCGTCTACCGGAGTGGCCTTGGCCGGAACGTTATCAACGGCTGCTTCTGCCATGACTCAATAATTTCCTTAAACCGGCATCTGCATGATGTCTTGGTAGGCTTGAACCAGTTTGTTACGAACCTGGGTCAACGCCTGAAACGAGACACTGGCTTTCTGCGAGGAGATCATTACGTCCGTCAGGTCGACGCCACTTTTGCCAATCTCGAAAGCACTGGCCAACTGGTTCGATGCCTGCTGGGTATCGTTCACTTTATTGACGGCCTGACCGAGCATGTCGGAAAAGCTGCTGCCACCCACCTGGGGGACCGCGACCGATTTAGGCTGGGCCATGGCGTCCATTTGCATGGACCGCATGTCCAACATCAACCGATTAAATTCAATACCTTGGCTCATGGTCTACTCTCTCTGGCGGCCCGCATTTTTTTGACACTTACTCAGCGGGTATTCAGGTATTAGCAACAAGGGTGCCAGCTCCATGGCCGCAAAAAACAAATGCGCGCACAACTCCATTGTGGGAGCGAGCTTGCTCGCGATAACCCATCACATCCGACCTCGACTTGACTGACCCACCGCTATCGCGAGCAAGCTCGCTCCCACAGGGATTTTTGGCGCTTATTCAACTGGCGAACAGATAAGCCTCGACGTCCATGCCGGCGTCGCGCATTTGCGCCAGTTTGTAGCGCAGGGTACGCGGGCTGATACCCAGGCGTTCGGCCGCTTCCTTGCGACGACCGCGTTCGGCGCGCAGGGTGTCGATGATCATCTGGAACTCGCGACGACGCAGATCGTCTCCCAAGGCGCCGGCCGACTCGCCCTCCACTTCCACCGCAGAGGCAAAGGCCGCCGCTGGTACTGGAGACAGAGCAGGCAACGGCGCGCAGGCCACCGGCCCGGCCAGGCAGAAATCCTCCGGCTGGATCAAGCCGCCCTGCTGCAGGATCAAGGCCCGCTGAATGGCGTTATCGAGCTCTCGGACATTTCCCGGCCATGGGTAGGCAATCAGGCAGGCCTGAGCCTGCGCTGATAACCGCGCCGCCGCATGCTTCATTTTATTGACGTGCTTGTTCAGAAGACGCTCAGCCAGCGGCAGGATATCGGCGGTGCGCTCGCGCAACGGACGCCAGGCCAGCGGGAATACCGACAGACGGTAGTAGAGGTCCTCACGAAACCGCCCCGCCGCCACTTCGCCGGCCAGGTCGCGGTTGGTGGTCGCCACCACGCGGATATCCAGGCTGATAGGCTTGCGCGCACCGACCCGCTCCACTTCTCGCTCCTGCAATACCCGCAGCAACTTGGCCTGCAAGCCCATCGGCATTTCGGAAATTTCATCGAGCAGGATCGTGCCGCCGTCGGCCTGTTCGAATTTACCGGCCTGGGCCGCGATAGCCCCCGTGAACGAGCCCTTTTCGTGGCCGAACAATGTCGCCTCGAGCATGTTGTCGGGAATCGCCGCGCAATTGATGGCGATGAACGGTTCGCTGGCGCGTCGGGACTGTTGATGGATATAGCGCGCCAGCACTTCCTTGCCCGTACCGGACTCGCCGGAAATCAAAACGGTTGAGTCGCTGCGCGCCACCCGCGCGGCCAATTCCAGCAGTTGCGCACTGGCTGGTTCAATGGCCACCGGGCCTTCGCCCTCGACCGCGAGGCTGCCCAAGGCATGACGCGCGACCAGGTCCAGCAGCGCTTTTGGCTCGAACGGCTTGACCAGGTAATCCGCGGCGCCCTGGCGCATGGCATCCACCGCTCGCTCGACGGCGCCGTGGGCAGTCATCAGCAAGACCGGCAGTTGCGGCTGACGGGCGCGCAACAGGCCGAGCAATTGATGGCCGTCCATGCCCGGCATATTGACGTCACTGACCACCAGGCTGAATGCTTCGCGGCCCACTGCCTGCAGCGCTTCTTCCGCCGAACCGACGGCGGCGTAGTCATGCCCGGCCAGCACCAGCGTATCGGCCAGCGCCTCGCGCAGGGCCCGGTCATCCTCAACCAGTAACACCTTGATCGCCATTGCTTTCACTCCACCCCTGGCGCATTGGAAAACAGCGGTAAGCACACCGTCGCACAGGTGCCACGACCCAGCCGCGAGCGCAGTTGCAATTCTCCCTGATGGGCACGCGCCACAGCCTTGACCACGGTCAGGCCCAGGCCGGTGCCAGTGGTCTTGGTGGTGAAAAATGGCTCGCCCAAGCGCGCCAGCACGGCCGGCGCGATACCACTGCCGTTGTCGCTGACACACAGGCGCAAGGTGTGATCACGTGTATATAAGTGCACTTTCAGCCGGACGTCGCCGCCGCTGGCCTGGATCGCGTTTTCGATAAGGTTCAACACCGCGCCCACCAACGTGTCGCGGTTACATAACACTTCGCCGACGTGGCTGTCGCACTGCCAGCGTATCGGCAACTCCTGTACATGGGTCAACGCCGCGGCCTGCAGGGATTGCAGCAAGGCCTTGGGGGTGACACGGTCGGTCAACGGCAGCTCGCCGCGAGCAAATACCAGCATGTCGCGCACCTGGTGCTCCAGTTCGTGCAGGCGCTCTTTCAAGCGTCCGGCGAACCGTTGCTGAGTTTCCATCGGCAATTGCTGTTCAGTCAGATGACTGGCATAGAGCAGCGCGGCAGAAAGCGGCGTACGAATCTGATGGGCCAGCGACGCTACCATCCGCCCCAGGGAAGACAGGCGCTCATGGCGAGCCAGCTGGTCTTGCAAGTGACGGGTTTCAGTCAAGTCATTGAGCAGCACCAACTGCCCCGGCTCGGCATCCAGCGAGCGCGTCGAGATGGACAGGCGCCGACCGTCCTTGAGGGAGACCTCATGACCATCGTCTTCACGGGGCGCAAAGCAGCGGGCGATGACATGCCGCCACAGCTCGCCTTCCAACGGCAGGCCGAGCAACTCGCAGGCCGCGGGGTTGGCTTCGCGCACACGGCCGTGGGCGTCGATGACGATAACGCCACCGGGCAACAGATCGAGGAGATTTTGCAGACGATTAGCCAGGCGTTCCTTTTCCGCCAGCTCCTGCATGCGCTGGGCGCTGACCACGGCCAGCTCACCCTTGAGCTCGGTGACCCGGGCTTCGAGCAGGCTGTAGGAATCAGTCAGTTGGCTGGACATCTGGTTGAACAGCGAAAATGCCTGCTCAAGTCCTAGCCGGCTTGCCTGCTCGGCGGACGGCATGTGTCCCGGCTCAGGGACAGGAGACATCTGGGCGACTTGGGTCATCGTGCTCTCTCGCTTGGCTGACCGTCAGTTAAACGGAACGTTGCGAGGGCTATAGCAATACCCGTGCCGAAAAAAAACCGCCTGAAAATCAGGCGGTTGGAAAACAGGCGTCAATCATCCGCCTGTTCATCTCCGTCGCGACGGCTCATGCCGTACTTGCGCATCTTCTCCACCAGGGTGGTACGGCGGATGCGCAGGCGTTCTGCGGCGCGGGCCACGATACCATTGGCATCGTCCAGCGCCTGCTGGATCAGCCCTTGTTCCAAGCCTCCCAGGTAATCCTTGAGATCCAGGCCTTCGGGCGGCAACAAGGCATTGGCGGTGAAATCCGGCGTATGACCATTGATTGCCACCCGCTCCTCCAGGTCGCTTCGCAGGCTGTCGACCATTTGCTCGTCTTCATCGTCGACGTAGCGGAATTTCTTCGGCAGCTCGTTCACGCCGATCACCCCATACGGGTGCATGATCGCCATGCGCTCCACCAGGTTGGCCAGTTCACGGACGTTGCCCGGCCAGCCATGACGGCACAGGGACATGATCGCCGCCGAGTTGAAACGAATCGAACCGCGCTTTTCGTGCTCCATGCGCGAGATCAGTTCGTTCATCAACAACGGAATGTCTTCGACCCGCTCGCGCAGTGGCGCCATTTCGATCGGGAAAACGTTGAGGCGGTAGTAGAGGTCTTCGCGGAAACTGCCAACCTCGATCATGCTCTCGAGGTTCTTGTGCGTGGCGGCAATGATTCGCACATCGACGCTCTGGGTCTTGTTGCTGCCCACGCGTTCGAAGGTGCGCTCCTGCAGGACCCGCAACAGCTTGACCTGCATCGGCAGCGGCATGTCGCCGATTTCGTCGAGAAACAGCGTACCGCCATTGGCCAGTTCGAAACGCCCGGCGCGGCTAGTGATCGCGCCGGTAAAGGCGCCCTTCTCATGACCAAACAGCTCGCTCTCCAGCAACTCGGCCGGGATCGCGCCACAGTTGACTGGCACGAACGGCGCTTCGCGGCGCTTGGAGTGGTAATGCAGATTGCGCGCAACCACTTCCTTGCCGGTGCCCGATTCGCCCAGGATCAGCACGCTGGCGTCGGTATCGGCGACCTGCTGCATCATCTGGCGCACGTGCTGGATCGCCCGGCTGGTGCCGACAAGGCTGCGGAACAGGTTGGGTTCGCGATGCCTGCCGCGCTCACGGGCCTGGTCGTACATCTCGCGATAAACCTGCGCGCGATGCAGCGAATCAAGCAGCTTGCTGTAGCTGGGCGGCATTTCGAGCGTGGAAAGTACTCGGCGGCGCTGGTCCTCAGGCAAGTCAAGGGAAGAATTTTCGCCCATTAACAAAACCGGAAGGAACTCATCCCAGGTTGAGAGTGTCTTTAGCAAGCCCAAAAGCGTTGCGGGAGCATTTACGGTCCCGATAAGGACACAGATGACTTCACGACTGGACGACAATGAGCCGACAGCCTGCTGCCAGTCATGGCTTCCGCAGGGTAAATTTTCTTCTCCAAGAAAATTCAGGATCACCGCCAAGTCGCGGCGGCGGACGCTGTCGTCATCGATCAGGAGAATTTTGGTTTCACGCCACATGCAATAGCAACTTCCCTAGTCAACCCAATGCCCGAAATTAGGGGGCAAGCTAGACGCTTGCAGACTTGTCATGCCTGTAGACGCCTTAAATCTGTAAACAGTTACTAGTTAAGTCAAAAAACCGCGCACAGTCAAATTTATGGCGCAACGAGCTCGGATTAACTGAGCATTAACCGAACAGATGGTAAACCTTTGCCGCGCTCTGTGCTTGATGGATCTGTTGCATCTCGTCGACGATCGCCTGACGCTCTCCTGTCGCCGCCTCCAGCAATTGCCGATACACCCCTAGCAACTCCTCAAGATTGATCCGCAACGCCGCCTCATCCACCTGGGACTCGCCCAGGACGTCTTCCATGCAGGAACGGCAAGCCAGGTCCAACTGACCGATGGCCTCCCAGTTTCGCTCGGCCAGGGCATCAACCAAGGCATCACGGGTTTGTTCGATTCGCTGCAGGACAAGACTCATGAGAGCACTCCTTAGAATTGCGGACCAGGCGCGGCAATGGCATCCCAGCCTTCCTTGACCGTGTGAAGCAGATCGGCGACTTCGTCGAGGATCTTCGCATCGGCCTTGACGTTGGCTTCGGCCAGACGTTTCATCATGTAAGCGTAAAGAGCGTCCAATTCAGCGACCGACTCGGCCCGATTTTCCAGGTCCAGGCCTTCACGCAAACCACCGACGATGCCGATGGCCTTGCTGATCAGAATGCCTCTGTTTGCAATATCCTTGCGCTCCAGCGCGCCCTTGGCTTGGGCGATACGATCCAGCCCGCCTTCCATGAGCATCTGAACAAGACGATGGGGACTCGCTTCGGAGGTTTGCGCTTGGGCGCCAATCTTCTGGTATTGGCGAAGGGCCAACATCGGATTCATGTTCTACCTCATCTAAAAACTTCAGTTCGTATAAACAGCGTATCGACGCTGCGTCAAAAAACTTTAGACCGAAAAGCCGAAAGCCCGGAACGTTGTCAAAACGTTGCCGGGCTTTTTGCATCGCTCGAAAATCAGCTGTTTTTCTGCTGGGCCGCCATCGCTTCGAACATGGAGGTGATGTTACTGGCGGTGGCTTTCAGCTTGCCGACCAGGGTATCCATGTCGTTGTATTTTTTGGTCAGCGTGGCGGTCAGGGTCACAACCCGGCGATCCAGGGCTTCCTGATCGTTCTTCAGCCGGGCCTGGGTCCTGTTCAGCGTTGTGGTCCGCTGATCGAGGATACCGCCAGTCTGGGTATAGGGTTCGATAGCCTTGCCCATGCGCTCCAGCAAGCCATTGGTGCCCGTGAACAACGTCTGGACTTCACCGCTGAGCTTTTTATCGTTCATCGCTGTGGTGAATTTGACGCTATCGAAGTTCAACGCACCCGTCTTCTGATCGGTGGTAATACCCAACTGAGCCAGCGACGTCAGCTTGTCGCCGGCGCCGGTTTCAGACAAGGGCGTTCGAATCGCCGCCAGCAGCGAGCGAGGCAACGCGTCACCGGTCAATTTTGCCGACACCGTCAGCTTCCCATCATCGTCGAGCGACGGCTTGGTCAGTGCGGTGACGCTATTGGCGATCGCGTTATAGGCATCGACGAATTTCTGGATCGAGGCTTTCAGGCCATCGTTGTTCGGCGCCACGGTAACGGTTGAAGTGCCGCCGTCTGCTACTCCGAGCAAGTTCAACGTCAATCCGGAAATCGCCGTGCTTACCGTATTGCTCTGGCTCGTCAGTTTCATGCCATCGACAGTGAAATTAGCGTCCATGGCCAGGGCCCCGATGGCACCCGCCGAAGTGGCCGTCAGCGGATCAGTGCCGGCACCCACAACGTTCGTGCCATCGATCTCCAGCCCCGCGATGCCGCTCACCGAGATATCGGAACCTGCGCCGGTAGTGGTTGAACCCAACACCAGGCGCGAACCGAAAGAATCGGTGATGATGTTCGCACTGACACCGGCAGCCTTGAGCGAAGAGTCGGCGTTGATCGCGTCACGGACCGATTGCAGGGTCGAACCATCCGGCACATTGAGGTTGTAGTTGACCCCCTTCTGCGAGATGGTCATCGTACCCGATGGGATGGCACTGGTCGTACCACCAGCGAAAGCCGCCGAAGTGACTTTGGACGCAGTGGCCAAGTTGGTGACTTTGATTGCGTAAGTGCCATTCACCGCCGAGTTGCTGGCGGTAGCGGTGAGGACACCGGGAGAGGAAGACGTTGCAGCAAAACCCGAGAATTGCGGGGTCGTTGTGCTGGACAAGTCCTTCATCGCGGTATTGAAAGCCGCCAACAACGACTTCAGGGTTCCCACCCCGGAGATACTGTTGGTAGTCGTCGTCGTCGCTCGGGTGATCTGACCTTGCTTGGCGGCCTTGTCGGAATCGACCAGCGCCTTGACGATTGCGGTGGTATCAAGGCCAGAGCCTAGACCCAAGCCAGGTAGAATTGGACTTGCCATGTGGGACTCCCTTCAGTGTGTCGCCGGCCTTTTGACCCTTACAACGCCCAAAAGAACATAGCAACAAAATTCGTGCCAGTTGTCAGGCTTCGGCGCTGAACAACAAGCTGTTTGCATCATTCAAACTGTTGGCCAGTTTCAGAACCTCTTCGTTCGGGATCTGGCGAATCACTTCACCGGAACCACTGGCAATCACTTTGACCACTACTTTGCCTGAAGGCTCATCAATAGAGAACTCCAGGTTGCGCTTGACCGACTGAACGAACTTCTCGATTTCCTGAACGGCCTTCTTGAGTTTGTCCTGCTCGGCGGCAGCGTCTTTAGGAGCTTCCTTGACCGGGGTCACGGTAGCAACCTCGGCTTGAGGCTTCTCCACCGGCTTGTCGGCCACGGTAGGTGCCGGCTTCGCCGCTGGATAAGACAAGTTCAGCTTCACGCTCATATCCATGTCCATCACCTCTTGAACGGAAAAAGCGAGAGAGCACGCAAGCGCACTCCCCCGCTAAAACTCATCCGGCTATTACTGAAGCAGCTTCAGTACAGCGGATGGCAGTTGGTTGGCCTGGGCCAGAACCGAAGTAGACGCTTGCTGCAGAGTCTGCTGCTTGGTCAGTTGTGCAGTTTCAGCAGCGAAGTCGGTATCTTGTACGCGACCCAGTGCAGCACTGGCGTTTTCGTTGATGTTCTGCAGGTTGGAGATGGTGCTGTTCAGACGGTTCTGGGCAGCACCGAGGTCAGCACGGGCGGCGTTGATGGTATCGATGGCGCTGGTGATCGCGTCCATGGCGGCCGAGAAGTTGCTTTCAGCAGTAGCGCTGTCGGAACCAACGATGGTGGTCGCAGAACCTACACCCAGGGTTGTAGCGTCGAAGCTGGCGCTCAGGGTCAGGGTGATCTGGTTGTCCGTACCGGTGTTCGAACCGACCTGGAAGGTCATGGTGCTGGCGGTACCGTCAAGCAGGTTCTTGCCGTTCAGGTTGGTGCTGTTGGCGATACGGGTCAGTTCGTCGCTCATCTGCGAGAACTCTTTGTTCAGAGCGATACGGTCATCTGCGCTGTTGCTGTCGTTACGGGACTGGATGGCCAGTTCACGCATACGTTGCAGAATGTTGGTTTGCTCTTGCATCGCGCCTTCAGCGGTCTGCGCCATGGAGATACCGTCGTTGGCGTTTTTGATCGCCATGTTCTGACCGCGGATTTGCGAGGTCATACGGGTAGCGATCTGCAGGCCGGCGGCGTCGTCTTTGGCGCTGTTGATTTTCAGGCCGGAAGACAGGCGGGTCATCGAAGTGGACAGAGCGTCGGAAGCCCGGTTGAGGTTCTTCTGAACGTTCTGCGATGTGACGTTAGTGTTTACTGTTAAAGCCATGACGAATTCCTCGTTGGTTGGGTACTGCGGCTTCCGGCCCTTGGCAACCGCCGGGGGTGTGGCCTAGAGAACCTTCGTAATAGTTATCGTCGGATTAGGAACTTGCTTGAGGGCTTTTTTCAAAAAATTTGCTAGCAGACTGCCACCCCTTGAGAAACAAGGGTTTAGCCGAGGGTGAAGGCCCGAAAAATGGCGTCAAGAAACCGCAGAACGACGTCGCGGGCAAAAAAATAGCGCTACAGGTCAACCTGAAGCGCTATTGGAAGAAAGGCGATTAGATCAATCGCGATAAAGAATCGCCGATCCCCACGACAGGCCGACACCGAAACCGCTTATCGCCACGCGCTTCCAGTCAGCATCCAGGACGTGCTTTTCCAGCAGCAGCGGAATGCTCGACGACACGGTATTACCAGTCTCGACCATGTCCTTGATGAACTTCTCAGGTTCACCCTCGAAACGCCGCGCCACGGCATCGACAATCGCCGCACTGCCTTGGTGGATGCAGAACGCGTCGATGTCACTGGCTTGCAGCGACGATTCGTCCAGCAGTTCGTGCAAATGAGCGGGTACTTTCAACAGGGCGAAGTTGAAGACCTGGCGGCCGTTCATGAAAAACACCCCATCGCTGACCTTCAGGTGTGGCGCGCCGGAACCATCGGTGCCGAACTTCGCCTTGCCCAACTGCCAGCTGGCGCCCTCGGCCATCCACGTGGCGGTGGCGGCATCGCCAAACAACATGGTGGTGTTGCGGTCTTCAGGGTCGACGATCTTCGAATACGGATCGGCGGTGACCAGCAACCCGTTCTTCAGCCCTGCGGCCTCCATGAAGCCTTTCAGGGCATAAATTCCGTATACGTAGCCCGAGCAACCCAGCGATATATCGAACGCCGCCACATGGGTCGGCAGGCCGAGCTTGTCCTGCACGATGGCGGCCGTGTGTGGCAGCCCCTCTTCATCACCGTTCTGGGTGACAACGATCAATGCGTCGATGGATTCACGCGAAAGCTGCGGGTTGTTGGCGAACAATGCATTCACTGCTTCGACACACAGGTCCGAGGTTTCCTGGTCAGCGTCTTTGCGCGGCAGGAACGCCGAACCAATCTTGCCAAGGATGAATTCTTCATCCTTCTCGAATTTGGCACCCTGAGCGTAGTTATCCACACCAGCGGTCGGCACATAACTCGCTATGCTTTTTATGCCAATCATCATGGCTTCCCGATCATGTACTGCGACTAGGTTCACCCCCAAAAGCTCAGGGGCGCTTCAAAAATGGTTGATTCCCGAGGGCTGACGCCTTGTCCGGCGAACGAACAGGCCTCCACTCCGGGGAATACAATACAGTGAAGATGCACTTTATGACCTATGCGTCACGCCGTTTTGTTCTGCAAAGGCATTTTTTCATGACAAACAAAGCCGCGACGTCTCCCGTGATGGCATAGGACACCGGAAAGAAAACTCGGGGATGGCAGCGTAATTCGCGGAAGATGCCGGCAGGTTTTTACCTGCCGGCATTGATGGAAAGCCCCGCAAGGGAGGCTATCCGGCAGATCAGTTGAGCAAGTCGGCCCAGGGTACGTTGCGCACCGGGCCGAGAGCGAAACCCGCGCCTTCCAGCGACAGATTGCCGTTGTAGAACCGATCCTGGGCGAGTGCTTCGGACCACTTCTCACGCAGCGCCGCACGCGCCTCTGGCGTACTCGCCAGCACGCCGGACTGGATTACCTGCACGTGTGGCGTCCATACCGTCAGGTACCCGGCCTGGCCGACTCTGAGGCACAGGTCCACGTCACCCAAGGCATCGTCGAACAAATCGCTGTCTATGCCGTCAGCAGCGTTGAACAGCTGTTTGGAAATCATCAAGCAGGCAAAAGACACCGCCGAACAATTCTGCTCGACGACCAACCGGTTCATGTAGCCTCTGGCGGTCTTCGGCTCGCCGACGAAGGCCGAGCCCACTTCGTCATTCAAGCCCAGGACCAGGCCGGCCTGGGTGATACGTCCATCGCGCTCGACCAGCTTGGCGCCTACCACACCGACTTCCGGACGCAAGGCCTGGTTGAGCAGCGATTCGATCCAGTTGACGTTGACCACTTCACTGTCGGCCGCCAGGGTAACCAGATACTCGCCCTTGGCCTCCTGGCTGGCAGCGTTGATCCAGGTGCCCGTCGCGACATTCGGTTCGATATCCAACAGCCGAACGCGACTGGCCTGGTGCCCCTGGCCATCAAGCCAGGTGCGCAGCACGGAATGGTTCGCTGTCCCGGTGGGGACCAATACTTCGTAACGCTGATATCGGGTGCGCTGCAGTACGCTGAGCAGGCAACGTTGTAGCGCCGTCAGATCGCCAATGCCATGGACGATGATCGACACCAGAGGGCGCTCGGCAAAGCGGTAATCGATTTTGTGCGTGCCCGGCACGACCGCGCTCACGTCAGCCTGATAACCACGAACCGCCAAGTGACGCAGCAATGTCTTGCGCTCGTCGGCATTGTCTTCCACCGGCAGCGCCTGGCAAGTCAACAGAGGCTCATCCAGGTGGGCAAGCCCCTCCAGGCCGCCCTGCTCGATCAAACGTAACAGCAGGTCGAACTCCAGCGCATTCTTGAACTCGCGCGAATAACCGCCGAGTCTTACCAACGTCTCGCGGCGTACCAGCCAATGACGGGCCATCAAGGCCGGGGCGTTTTGCAGCAAGTCAAGGTTGAACCCTGGCCGGAAGACGTCGGCCAGCGTCCCGTCAGGCTGGCGCTGGAACTCATCCATAGCCACGGCCTGGCACTGTGGCGCAGCCAGCAATTCCACCCCCGCGCGGAACAGGCCGCCCGGTGTCAATTCATCGCCGGCCTCGGCCATGACCATCCAATCGCAATCGCTTTGGCTGACAACCTGATTGATTTTGTCGACGTAATTGCTTTCGTTGACTTTGACGAAATGCAGGACATGCTGCGGTGTGGTCTCGGCCGGCAGGTCGCCAGTAGTAAACACGACAATCTTGAACGCCCGGCAATAGCCATTGATCACGCTGTCGAAGGTTGCCTGCATCTTGAAGACGTCAGCGTCCAGATCCAGGAGCAAAATGCCAAATGTCGGGCCCCCGTTGCGAGCAGCCAGGTATTTGGACACTTTCTGGGCTTCACTGGCGCTGGGTTCACGCGCCTCGAGCCAGCGCAGCAATTGACCGGAGCGCGTGGTGTCGAACAGCCTCGCGGTATTTTCAAACGCCGCTGCCTTGAGCCGTTGTTCCCAGGCCTGGATCATTTGCACGTAGCGCGTGTCACCCTTGGCCTGCATGACCTCGAGCAATTGCTTCACCAGATCCTGGTTGAAGGCATAGCTCAGGAAAGCCCTCGCCAGCTGTACGTCAAGCGGCTCGGCGCTGGTGTTGCGCTGGGGGCGAGACAGCTCCTTCTGCTTGAGCATGACGGCTTCCAGCTCCTTCAACTGCACCTGCCCGCTTGGCGCCGCGTGAAGCAGGAATTCCAGCGAGGTGAGCACGTCGAAAAAAGCCTGGTTATAAAACGGCAACTCAACGTATTGCGTCGGCTCGAAACGCCGAACCGGTTCGCCACGCCGCGAATCCCAGGTCGACTCGAACAGTTTCCCTGCCTGCGGCACCGAGCGCTCGACCAGCTTCTTGAGTATGGCCAGGGCATGTTCGCGCGCCGAAGCATCCGTGCCAAAGGCGTCGGCCAGCATCGTGCCCATGCGTTCCTGTTCAGCGACTGCTCGCAAGTCCTCGGCACCAGGCGCCATGCCAACCGGGCTCCGTGGCTTCGCTACGCGACTGCGCTCGTGCACACCATAAGCAATGTCCAGCAAGCGAACCTTTGCATCCGACACCAAGCCAAAGCAATGGCCGGCCTCCTGCAACCGTGAATCAAAACCGACGGGCAACGACGCGTAACTGCGCCGCAGGGTTTCAGTGCGCGTGAGTGCGCTGACCAATGACGGGCAATCCTCGGCAAACACGGCCAACCGGGCCTCGGCCGATGGGCCGGAGTAATCTTCACTGCCCTTGCGATCGAGCAAGTAATAGTCGACATGGTCGGCATGGGCCTCGAACGCCAGGCTGTAGCCTTGGCAGGCACCGTATTCGGCGTGTGCCTCGAGGAAACTCAACGCTTGTTCGAGCGCTAGGGGCAGCAGGAAACTCTCGGCATCGGCAATCGCCATGTAAGGCGTGGCAACTCGCTCGACGGCCTGGCGAACCTTGTCACCGAAACCTCCCGCCGTGGGCGCATGCAGGTATTGCACGCCGGGAAATGCTGCCGTGATATCAGCGTCGAGCAAGCTTGATGAGTCGATCACAAGTACGGCGAACGAACTGTCGCGGTAATGGCGCAAGGCCCGCCGCAGGGCTGTCGACTGGTCGTGAGCGAGCAGCACCAGGGTAAACCGTTCACTCAACGGCGCAGCCGATCCTGTTGGGACATTGCTTTGCATATTCATTCCTTAACGAGTGGGTGGCGCCGTATCAGCAACACCGGGAGTTTCGCGGTTGAAACTCATCAATCCGGTAGCCAACCATTGGCCCAGTACTGCAGGTTATCGCCGCGCAAGATAAAGTCGCGCAGCACCACTTCACGTAATTCGTCGCCCATCCGGTAACTGGCAATCGGATCCGCCAGGTGCATACGGATGGCCTCCAGCCATTCTTCGGTGCTGTTGGTGAGGACCCGGGTACAAGGCAGGTGCCCCCGGTAAGCCTCGGTATCCGAACAAATGACCGGATAGCCACACGCACCGTATTCCAGCAGGCGAAGGTTGCTTTTACAGTCGTTGAAAATATGAAATTCCAGCGGCGCCAAGGCTAGGTCCAGATTCAGGCTGGCCAGCTTCGCCGGATAATCCGCCAGGCTCACGCCTGGGTGAAATTCATGGATATAGGGCTTGAGCAAATCGGGGCACATGCCGAAGAAAACCCATTCGACTTCGTCGGCCAGCTCACGCACGACATCGGCGATGAGCTCCAGATCGCCACGATGGCTGGTGCCGCCGCCCCAACCGATACGCGGTTTGCTGGAAGTTGCACGCTGGCTTCTGAGGTGGTTCCATAGGCCGGCAGCCAGCATGTTCGGTACCACGCGGATGTCATGGTGCATGCTCGACAAGACGTCCGCCAGCGGATGGGTGGACACCACGACCCGATCGCACAGGCCGATCCCTCGGCGCAGCAAGTCCTCGAGGTTGTCCGGCATGTTGCGGCTGTGTTCGTTTTTTTCCGGGACCCTGGCGATGTAGTCATCCAATTCGTAGATGCGCATGGCGTTGGAGTAAGTCTTGACTTGAGTGATGTCCTTGAACTTAGTCACGTTATAGCGACCCTGAAGGATGATCACATCCGGTGACTGGCGCTCGATGTCGATGATCGAGGGCGTATCGTAGGCAACACGCCCCACGACTCGACCCGCCGCTTCCAGTTCGAACAACGGTTGGCTGACCCGGTAATGCCCCACCGCCGAGGTATTGACCGCCATCCCCAGGATCGAGGGGACGTTGCGGGTGATCAACGGATTCCAGCCGGTGCGTGGTCCGGGCTCGAGACTGAAGCTTTTCCCGGTCAGGGTCAGGTTACGGTTGTAGGCAGGATCGTTGGCGATCCTGGGCAACCAGCGCTGATAGAACGCCTCCTGTTCGCGCTCCAGCCGCTGCTTCCACGAAGGATCACGACTGGCTTCCACGCCGGCCGCCAGCACGACATCACTGTAAGGCGTGGTGACGATCAGGTAGCCGTTCTTACCGACCTGCTGGCATAGCTCCAGCGAGTTGATCCCCTGTGTCGTAATGGTCTCATCGAACCCGCCCACTTCCTCCAGAACCTGCTTGCATATCAACAGACAGTGATCACCGACGGCGCTCCAGTTCTGCACCACCTGCAAACGTTGCATGTAGCCGCCGAATGTCACCGATTCGTTGACAAAGGCCCTGCCCGCCAACCCACCCAACCCCATGATTACGCCGGAGTCGATGATCCGGCCTTGCAGGTTGAGCGTACGAGGGCCGACGATGCCGACCTCAGGACGTTGAGCATGATTGAGCAGTTCGTCCAGCCAGGCGGCTTCAAGCACGATGCAATTGGGGTTGAGCAACAACAGGTATTCGCCGCGGGCCTGTTGCGCGGCGAAGTTGCGGATCACCGCTTCGCTGGCACTTTCGGGATGCGCGAATATTCGCAACTTTTCACTGCCCAGCTCGGCCATCGCCCGCAGCCAATGTTGCAACTCGGTATTTTCACTGGCGTTATCGACAATGATGATTTCGTAATGCGGATACGTGGTAGTACTGATCAGGCTGTTTACGCAACGTTCCAGCGCGCTCAGATCATCCTTGACGCTGATGATGATCGACACCAGGGGGCGCTCGACGAACAGATATTCGATGCGTGGGATCAACGCCAGGAGCGGCCCGGGATGAAGTCGATGCTGTACGCCGATACGCTGCAGATGAGCACTGATCAGCCGGACGTTTTGCTCGATGACCTCAGGCAACGACAGCCATTGGGCAAACGAAAACGTCGACTCGACCTGGACTTCCGGAATGTGCCCAATGACTTGCGGACCATCCGTTTCCACCAGGCGCCAGACCAGATCATGGGGCGCCAATTCGCCCAGGGTCGAATCGAATCCACCCGAGGCCAGGAATCGGGCACGCTCGAAAGCCAGTGTCCGCCCGACATAGGGATAACCGCGCATCAGATCGAGATTGAAGTCGGGCTTGAAGATCGGCTCCACCGACTTGTCATCCACCAGCGCACCTTCATCGCTGTAGAGGCAGGCAGCACCCGGCGAGCTGACAATCCGATCGGCCATGATCAGCAGCGCTGACTCGGTCAAGCGATCGCCGGCACGCAGCAGGTAGAACCAGTCGGCGCCATCCAGTTGAGGCAACAGTTCGTTGAGCTGCTGCGCCCAGTCCGCTTGCAGGCCAAGACGCAGGACATGGTTGTCCACAGCCTGGCGCCCATTGGACAGCAACAGCACCGATTCGCAGGCATAGGCCTGGGACGCGATACTCTGCAGGGTAATACCCAACGCATAAGGATCGTCCTGCTCATCGATGATGACGGGAACGATCATCGGTCGATAAGCCCAGCGGGCGATCTGCCGGGACAAGACTTGCTTGCGCGATGGACTGAAACGTCGGCATGCCAACCACTGCGCATAGAGGTCTGCGTAGCTTTCGATGTCCGTGCCGACTTGCGCGCCGATGACACCCTGGCGAGTCGCAATGACCGAGTAGACGTTGAGTTCTTCCCATTCGGGCGCCCCTGGCTCCCTGAGCAGCCCCAGTGGCTGGTAACGCACCCAGCCACTGGCGGGCGCCGGCTCGCCACTGCGTTGGGCCAGCATTTCCTTGAGCCATGTCAGCTCCACCGTGGCCGCTTCAAGCATCTTGGCCTGACGCGCCAGGCGCTCAGGATGCAAGCGCTGGCCACTTCCCTCGGCGTAAAGCTGGACCAGATTACCCCGGCGCAACAGGCAGATGAACAAGGCAAAATCGAGGACAGCCTCGAAGCCTTCACCGGGCCGGGCCAACGCTGGCAGCAAGGCCTCGACATCGGTGCGGCGCATCAATGCGCCACTCAAACCGCCGAGAATATTACGGGTGGTTTTTTCAAAATACGCCAGCATGTCGTTGCCGTTGAGCAACGCATCGAACTGCGTGATGCCGGTGTTTTCAACGCGGATCGGCAAGGCATAGTTGTCTGCATCGATCAAATGATGCTTGTTGATCACCAGCGATACTTGCGCATGCTCCTGCAAGATGGCTGCCTGTTGACTGACGCAGAACGCCAGCAACTGGTCGTCATCACACAAGAACTTGATGAACTCACCCCGGGACTCTTCAAGACAGCGCAACAGGTTCTGCTGGAACCCCAGCCGCGTCGGGTTGCGCAAGTAACGCACCGGAACAGTGGAGCCCATGCCAATTTCCTGGACAATCTGCTCGATTCCGTCGGTGCGGCAGTCGTCGCAGATGACAATCTCAAGGTTCTCGTAGGTCTGCTCGAGCGCGCTTTGCAAGGCGAGGCGGAAAAAGCGTGGGTGATACGCGGGAATGGCAATGCTGACAAGAGGAGCTGATTTCACACGCTTGGCTCTCAACCGGTGGGCGCCAACTCAGGCGAGAGCAGGACGTCCTGAATCGTATAAGGAACGGGTCAGGGACCGCTTATAACGTCACGGTCCCTGCCCTGCATCACATTTTGTTGAACAATCCCAATTGAGCGATCTTGCTGAACGCCAACTGCGACGCTTGAAGCATAGTCTGCTGCAAGGTCAGGCGCGTCATCACCTCGGCCGCGTCGGAATCACGAATCGCCGACTGGGTCTGCGAGTTGGCGAGGACAAAGCTCTGATTGGTGTCGCTCTGGGTATCGAGCGACTGGCCACGACCACCGACCGAACTCAATGCACTGGTCAAGTGGTCAGTGCCGCTGGCCAGGTTACCGATAGCCGAAGCCAGTGACGCATTCAGTTTCTGGATGGCGATGTTGTCGCCATCGGCCGGCGTGTTCAAAGCAGTCCGCAACTGGTTCACGGTGTCCAGGACGTTCTGCGTTTCGTGGGTATTGACCGCGATGCTGAACTGATCGTTGGCGGCCGGGGCACCGTTGAGCGTGAAACTCACGCCGGATGCGGTGGCGACGTTGCCCGCCAGGGTGCCGCTGGATACCGGTTTGCTGTCAGCGGTCAGTGGCGCGGCGTACAGGTCGAAGTCCGTGGCACTGGTAAACTTCAGCACCGCCGACCCCGTCGGGAAGCTGGCGTGGTAGTCCGTCGGATTGGTGATTGCGCTGCCGGTGATCTGGGTCGCGGTGGCGTTGCCCGGGCTGCGGGCAGGCGTGAACGAGTCGGGTTTGGCAGCCAGGGTGAACGTGTGGCCGGGCAAGATCGTACCGGCAACGTCGCCCGCATGAAGGTTGACGTTCAAGGTCAGGTCGACGCCGCGAAAGCTCACAGTCTGCCCGATCTGGTTATTAGGCTCGATAACCCCGCCCTTGCTGGCTTCGGCGGTCACATCATTGCCACCCGAGTCGGTGATTTTCAACTGGGTGCCGCTGGTGAATTCCACCGTGTACGGCTCGCCGCTGCGGAACTGGCTGTTGTACGTCACGCTGGACGACACTTGGCCGTTGGTCAGCACCACGCGACCATCATCCACTGCCGGCGCGGTCATGGTGACCTGGGTGCGACTGGTGTTGACGGATGTTTGGAACACTTCCCAGCCGGTGCTGTTGGTGGCCATCGACATGGTGTCGCCGATCGGCAGGTCAAGGGTCACCTGGTCGCCGTTGTAGCTGTAGGTGCCATCGCCGTTGCGAGTGAACGGTACGACATCGCCCTTGGAACCGGAAAAGATGTACTTGCCGTTTTCATCCTTGGTGTTCATCAGGCTCAGCAACTGATCTTCGATCGACCCCAATTCCGAGGCAACCGCTTTACGGTCCGCGTCGGTGTAGGCGGCGTTACCGGCACTGACGGCCAATTCCTTGGCGCGCTGGAGCACGTTGCCAATGCTGGTCATCACCGCTTCGGTCGTGCCCAGGGTCGCCTTGATGGTGGTGACGTTGGCTTCATATTGGGAAAGCATCGAAGCCTGGTTGCCCAGTTGCAGCAGGCGCGAAGCCCCAACCGGATCGTCGGCGGCGGTGTTCACACGTACCAGGCTGCTGGCTTCTTCGCTGGTCTTGACCACCTTGGCGAAGTTTTTCTGGTAGTTCGCAGCCGTGCTTTCGTAAAACTGAGAAGTAGAAATGCGCATGGGCTACGGCTCCTTAAAGACTGTTGATCAAAGTGCTGAAGATTTGCTGCGCCGCCTTGATGATCTGCGAAGACGCGGTGTAGTACTGCTGGAACTTGACCAGGTTGCCGGTTTCTTCATCCAGGTCCACGCCCGACAGCGAATCGCGGGCGGTCTTGGCGTTGTCCAGGATCGCACCTGTGGCGGCACTGTCGAGCTTGCCCTGGGCGGCCTTGGCGCCGACGCCTTCCACCAGCTTGCCGTAGGCATCGTTCAGGGAAATACCCTTGCTGGAGGAACCGGTGTCCACGGTCTTGGCGGTCTGCAAGCCGGCCAGGACAGTACCGTTACGGTTGTCCAGGCTGCCGGGCTGGCTGAGGCTGACATTGATGGACGCTCCGTTGGACGGAGCACCGGCAATGGACATGTCGAACATGACGGTGCGTTGTACCGGTGGCACGGACGAATCCATGATCGGGGCACCACTGGCATCCTTGAGCGGAACACTCAAGCTCAGGGTGTTGCTTTCCCCAGGTTTGATCGTGCCATTGCTGATCTGAACGCCCTTGGCATCGAGCAACTGATAAGCCTGGCTGGTGCCATCGGCGGACGTCGCGCCGAACACCACCTTGACCGGCATGGAGTTCTTGATGCCGTTCTGGACGATGGTCGTGGTGGCGGCGTCGTAGATGTCCAGCTTGGTGGTCATGCTCGGCTGGCCGTTGGCCGGAATGGTCAGCGTACCGCTGCCCCCTGGCACGATGGCGGCACCCAACGGCGCGGCAATCGCCAGCCGCTTGGAGTCGGTCATCTCGGTCTTGATATTGGCCGCCTCGTTGCGGGTCGGCGTGAGTTTGAATGTGTCGCCGACGGCCGCGGTACCGTTGGCAAAGGTCATCGAGAAGCCGTCGATCACCGGCGGCGGGGTGGTCGCGGTGTTGAACGCGCCCATCGAGGTGCCGTCAGGCAGGCGCTGGACGGTGTAGTCCGTGCCGCTGGTGAATGTCACCTTGTAGTCGTTGGTGGTCAGCTTGCCGGAGTCTTTGATGGCGATGTTGAAGTTGCCGGAGCCGGCGCTGTTGTTCAACGACGCAACGCTGCGCTGGCTGATCTGCGCGGCGCTGTTGATGTTAGTGAACAGGTTGGCACCGAAGGCCCCGTTCATGTCGATGCCCGAAGCCTGGACGCTGTTCATCTGGTCGGCGACCACCAGGGCCACGCGCCCCAGCTCGTTCATGGCCGGGTCGAGCACGGTACTGCGGTAGCGCATCAAACCGCCGATCTCGCCACCGGTGAGCACCGAGGTCAGGTCCATGGAGCTGGAACCGCTATTGAGCTGGATGCCGATGCGTCCCGGGTCGTTCTTGTCCGGCACGGCTTCCAGGGTGTTGACGGTATTGCCCATCACCAGTGGTTGGCCGGAACCCAGGTAGATGTCCAGGCTGCTGCCGTTCTCGACCACCTGCGTGCCTGTGAACGTCGAAAGCTGGCGAATGGTTTCGCTGCGGGCATCGAGCAGGTCGTTGGGGGCGCCGCCGGCGTTGGAGACTTCGGCGATTTTCTTGTTCAACTGCGCAACGGTGGCCGCCAGGTTATTGACCTGCTCGACCATGTTCGACAGGTTGCCGTTGATGTTCTGGCTCTGCTCCGTCAACTGGTTGGCAACCGAATTGAAACGGTTGCTCAAGGCCTGGGCGTCGCTGAGCAGCAACTGACGGGATGCATCGTCACCCGGCTTGGCGTTGACGTTCTGCACCGAGGCGAAAAACTTGGTCAGGGCACCATTGAGACCGGTGCCGCTGTCCGACAACAGGGAGTCGAGCGGAGTGATCTGGCCCTGATAGGCCGCCGCGTCACTGTTGAGCGACGTGGTGGTTTTCAGTTGTGCTTCAAGGAAGGCGTTATATACCCGACGCACATCGGCCAGGGTAGTGCCGGAACCAATGAACACGTTGCCGTACTGGTTCGAGGCCTTGGTGGTCTGTACGGTCTGCTGGCGCGAATAACCGGCGGTATCGACGTTGGCGATGTTGTTACCCGTGGTCACCAACGCAGTCTGGCTTGCTGACAGACCCGACATCCCTATATTGAGCAAACTCATGGTTCAGACCTTATAAAGTCGTGGTGGCGCCTGCAGAAGCGTAGTTTTGGTAACTCGTCATCTGCCGGGCTATGTTCGAAATCTTGCTGGCGTAGTGCGGATCGGTGGCGTAACCGGCCTTTTGCAACTCGCGTACAAACTGTTCCGGGTTATCGGCAGACTTCAGCACATCTTGATAGCGACTGTTGCTTTGCAGCAGGTTGACCAAGTCGTGGAAACTGTCGCGGTACGAGGCGTAGGAACGGAACTCGGCCGTCTCCTTGACCATCGCACCATTGCGAAATTCGCTGGTGATCGCCCGGGCAGAATCGCCCTTCCAATTGGCGCTGGCCTTGATACCGAACAGGTTGTGACTGCTGCTGCCATCGGGCTGGCGCATGACCGATTTGCCCCAACCGGTTTCCAGGGCGGCCTGGGCCACCAGGTAACGCGGGTCGACACCGATGCGGTCGGCCGCCTCCTTGGCCATTGGCAGCATGGCGTTGACGAATTCGTCGGCATCGCGGAAGGCCTTGCGTGCCGGTGCCAGCGGTGGCTGGGCCACGGCGCGGCCATAGACCTGCATGTCGCCTTTCGGCTCGGCGGCCTTGAGTGCGGCCAACCAGTCGCCATTGGCCAATTCGCCAGTCGCCGGCTTGACGGCGGCGATGGCGCGATCCGTCAGGACGTTCTGTGCAGGCACATCGGCGTTGGCCGCGGCCGAAGGCACCAGCCCGGCAAGCAGGCGGTCAGCCAGTTTCGGCGGCAAGGCCAGGCGGCGCTGGTTGATCAGCTCCATGTCATTGCGATGAGTACCCACGCCCGCCCCTTGCGGCACGTTCACCGCCCGGGAAGCCCACAGCGGACGCTGGCCGTTGGAGCGTGAAAGAGGACCGTCGGGCAGCGTGCCGGCGGCCACTGGCGTTGGCACCGCGGCCTTGGCGACCTTGTCCAGCGCCTCTTGCTGCTTGGCGGCCGACAAGCTTGCCGCCTCGCCTGGCGCCAGCGGTTTGTTCTTGGACATCTGGCGCAGCAGCACATCGGCCAGGCCAATACCACCGCCTTCGCGGGACATGGAGACGGCCAACTGCTGGTCGTACATTTCCTGGTACTGCTTGGCTTCCGGCGTGTTCATCGGATTGTCCTTGCCCAGCGCATCGGTGGCCGAACGCATGGACTTGAGCATTTCGCCAAGGAACAGCGACTCGAATTCCTGAGCCACTTTACGCAGGTTGCCGTCGCTGTTCTTGTCGCCAACCTTGAGTTGGTTCAGTCGGTTCAAGTCCGAGTAGGAGCCCGAATCCCCGCTGATCAAAGTGCCCTTGCGCATGTCCATGGACCGGTCCTCAAATCACGATCAGGTCGGCTTGCAACGCGCCGGCCTGTTTCAAGGCTTCGAGAATCGCCATCAAGTCGCCTGGCGCCGCGCCGACCTGGTTCACCGCCCGGACGATTTCATCCAGGGTAGTGCCTGGGCCGAACTTGAACATCGGCTTGGCTTCTTGCTCGGCATTGACCCGCGAACGGGGGACCACGGCTGTCTGGCCGTTGGACAACGGACCAGGCTGGCTGACGATCGGGTCTTCGGTGATGGTCACGGTCAGGCTGCCGTGGGTCACGGCGGCCGGAGACACCTTGACGTTCTGGCCGATCACGATAGTGCCGGTGCGCGAGTTGATGATGACTTTCGCCACCGCCTGGCCCGGGTCGACCTCGAGGTTTTCCAGGATCGACAGGTAATCGACCCGCTGGCTCGGATCCAGTGGCGCGGTGACGCGGATCGAGCCGCCGTCGAGGGCCTGGGCCACGCCTGGGCCGAGCATGTCATTGATCTTGTCGACGATACGCTTGGCGGTGGTGAAGTCGGAACGGTTGAGGTTCAGCGTCAGGCTGTTGCCCTGGTTGAAACCGCTCGGCACTGCACGTTCCACCGACGCACCGCCAGGGATGCGACCGGCCGACGGAACGTTGACGGTGATCTTCGAACCGTCGCGCCCTTCGGCATCGAAACCGCCCACCACCAGGTTGCCCTGGGCGATGGCGTAGACGTTGCCGTCGATACCCTTGAGCGGCGTCAGCAGCAAGGTGCCACCGCGCAGGCTCTTGGAGTTACCGATGGACGAGACGGTGATATCCACCTGCTGGCCAGGCTTGGCGAACGCCGGCAGATCGGCACTGATCGACACCGCCGCGACGTTTTTCAACTGGACGTTGCCGGAGCCGGCCGGCACCTTGATGCCGAACTGCGACAACATGTTGTTGAAGGTCTGCAAGGTGAACGGGGTCTGGGTGGTCTGGTCACCGGTGCCGTTCAGGCCCACGACCAGGCCGTAGCCGATCAACTGGTTGGAACGCACGCCGGAAATGCTGGCGATGTCCTTCAGACGCTCGGCTTGAGCGGTAAAGGCTGCCGACATTACCAGGGCACCGATCAACAGCTGCTTAAGATTCAACTGGGCCACCTAGAAAGGGAACTTCGGGCTGAGGAAGAAACGGTCGAACCAGCCTGGCTGGCTCGCATCGGCAAAGGCACCGGTGCCCGAGTAGGTGATGCGTGCATCGGCCACCCGAGTCGACGAAACCGTGTTGTCGGTGGCGATGTCATCGGCGCGAACCATGCCGGCGATGCGCACCAGTTCGTCACCCGTGTTAAGGGTCAGCCACTTCTCGCCGCGCACGACGATGATGCCGTTGGGCAACACATCGGCGACGGTCACGGTAATCGAGCCGGTCAGGCTGTTGCTCTGGCCGGACTTGCTGTCGCCCTTGGTGGCACGGTCAGAGTTGTACCCGGCGTTGAGGCTCAGGTCATTGCCCCCGATCGGGTTGTTGGTGGTCAGGCTGGAACCGAACAACGACGTCAGGCCGACGCTGGTATTGCTGGTCTTGTCCATTTGCGAGTTGGCGTTCTTGCTGGCCTGGGTCCGCTCATTCAGGGTGATGGTGATGATGTCACCGACCCGGAAGGCCTTGCGGTCGCTGTACAGGTTCTGCTCGAAGCCAGCCTGGTAGATCGAGCCATTGTTGGCGGCAGCCGGCAACGGCGTGCGCGGCAACACCGGGGCGTAATACGGGTCATTGGGCCTGGGTGTCGGGGCGACACAGCCCGCGAGTGCGGTGATCCCACTCAGTGCCAGAACAGATACGAAGCGTTTCATGACCCTACCTCTTGGTGTTGCAGGCGACCCTGGGGCCGCCCTGTCTACGTAATGACGGACGTTGCGACGTGATTACAGATTCTGCGTAACGAACGAGAGCATCTGGTCGGCGGTGGAGATCACTTTGGAGTTCATCTCGTAGGCGCGCTGGGTGGTGATCATGTTGACCATCTCCTCGACCGTGCTCACGTTGGACGTTTCCAGGGTGTTCTGCAGCGTGGTACCGAAACCGTTCAGGCCGGGAGTGCCGACTTGCGGCGCGCCACTGGCGGCGGTTTCCAGGAACAGGTTATTGCCCACCGCTTGCAGGCCGGCCGGGTTGATGAAGTCGGCAGTCTGCAGGTTGCCGATCACTTGGGAGGCCGGGTTGCCCGCCACCGTGATGGACACGGTGCCGTCACGGCCCACGGTGAACGTCTGGGCATCGTTCGGGATGATGATGGCCGGCTCCAGGGCGAAACCGCTGGCATTGACGATCTGGCCGTTGGAATCGAGGTGGAACGTACCGTCACGGGTGTAGGACGTGGTGCCGTCCGGCTGCAGGATCTGGAAGAAACCGCGACCGTCGATGGCCATGTCCAGCGGCTGCTCGGTGGTTTGCAGGCTGCCGGCGGTGAAGTTTTTCTGGGTGCCGACAATGCGCACACCGGTACCCACTTGCAGGCCCGACGGCAGTTCGCTGTCCTGGGTCGACTGGGCGCCAGGCTGGCGTTTTACCTGATACAGCAGGTCCTGGAACTCGGCACGATCACGTTTGAAACCCGTGGTCGAAACGTTCGCCAGGTTGTTGGAAATGGTCGTCAGGTTGGTGTCCTGGGCGGACAGACCTGTTTTGGCAACCCATAGAGCCGGAAGCATTCGATTCTCCTCGTACGCCTGTTTTTCGGCGCGACGCTTTAGTTAATGGTTAGATCTGCAAGACCCGAGCCATGGCCTCGTCGCCTTCTTTGGCGGTGTTCATCATTTTGACGTGAAGCTCGAACTGCTTGGCCAGGGCCAGCACCGAGGTCATTTCATCCACGGCATTGACGTTGCTCGCTTCCTGGAAACCCGACACCAACTGCACGTTGGCATCGATGGGCGCCGGCTGGCCGTCCTTGGTCCGGATCGAACCGTCCAGGCCCTTGGTCATGTTCTTGAGGTCCGGGTTGACCAGCTTGATGCGGTCCACTTCAGCCATCACCCGCGGGCCTTCGCCCATGGCGCGGATGCTGATGGTGCCGTCCTGGCCGATTTCGATTTTCTGCTCTGGCGGCACGGCGATCGGACCGCCGTTGCCCATCACCGGCATGCCGTTGCCGGCCCGCAGCACGCCCAGGGCGTCGACATTGAGGCTGCCGGTGCGCACGTAGCTTTCACCGCCGTCGGGATTCTGCACGGCCATCCAGCCCGGCCCGCTCACCGCGACATCGAGGTCACGACCGGTTTCCACCAGCGCACCCGGAGTGAAATCAGTAGCAGGCCGTTCGGACATGGCAAACGCCCGCGCCGGAAAGCTGTCGCCGAACACCGGCATCGAGCGAGCCTGTTCCAGGTCTTTCTGAAAACCGTTGGTGGAGATGTTCGCCAGGTTGTTGGCATGGGCCCGCTGCGCCAGTGCGTTCTGGCTGGCGCCGGTCATTGCCACATAAAGGTACTTGTCCACTGTCGTTCCTCTGCATGCCGGACGTTTGCCGCCCACTGCTGTGTTGCACAGCCTTAAGCAATTTGCAGACCAACTTTTTTCTGGCGGGCCCAGGCCCGGAAAACAAAGGGCTCTGGGGGTGCGGAGGCTATTGCGCAATTGTGTCGAAGTCGAAAAACCGGCGGTGTTATGCCGCTAAGTGGCAAGGGCTGCCAAAGCACCGCCGAGCACATCTACCACCCGGTCTTGTTGATCTGCGGATAGACCGAGCCATAACGGCAAACGCAACAGCCGCTCGGAATGACCATCGGTAATATCCATTGCGCCATGCACCCGCCCATAGCGCGATCCAGCGGGCGATGAATGCAGCGGCACGTAATGGAACACCGCATAGATTGCGTGGCTCTTGAGCGCCTCGAGAACGAGCTGGCGTTCCACACCAGGGGCGAGGAGCACGTAGTACATGTGCGCATTGTGCTGGCAATTTTCAGGAACGATCGGACGACGAAGCAACCCTTGCTGCTCAAGTCCCGCCAACGCAGCATGATAATAGTCCCAGATCGCCAGGCGGCGATGGGTGATGACTTGCGCCTCTTCCAACTGGGCCCAGAGGAAGGCTGCTGTCATTTCTCCAGGCAGAAACGAGGAGCCCACCTCTTGCCAGGTGTATTTGTCCACCTCGCCCCTGAAGAATCGACTGCGATCGGTACCTTTTTCCCGGATGATCTCGGCTTGCAATGCCATTGCAGGATCATTGACCAGCAACGCCCCGCCCTCCCCCGAGATCACGTTCTTGGTCTCGTGAAAGCTGAATGCCCCAAGATTTCCGATACTGCCCAAGGCTCGACCCTTGTAGGTTGACATCACGCCTTGCGCGGCGTCTTCAACCACCGCCAGCCCATGCTTATGCGCAATAGCCAGGATCGTGTCCATCTCGCAGGCCACACCGGCGTAATGGACGGGTACGATAGCCTTGGTCCGTGACGTGATCGCCGCCTCGATCAGACGCTCGTCCAGGTTCAGGGTATCAGGACGAATATCGACGAAGACCGGCACCGCGCCACGCAACACAAAGGCATTGGCCGTGGAGACGAAGGTATAGGAAGGCAAGATGACTTCGTCGCCAGGCTGGATGTCCAGCAGCAACGCTGCCATTTCCAGCGCAGCCGTACATGAGTGGGTGAGCAATGCCGTGTTGCAACCCGTGTGCGACTCCAGCCAACGGTGACAACGCTTGGTGAATGGGCCATCACCGGCGAGCATGTTGCCGAATTTGGCCTGGGCAATGTAATCCAGCTCTTTGCCGGTCATGTACGGGCGGTTGAAGAGTATCGTTTCGTTGCTCATTGCAAACTTCCCTGGGTGGGCATAGTAAATAGTGGCGCACAGCACAAAATCTCAAACCACACTGATCCGCCCACCGATCTGACTGCCTGTATCTAGATTTTCGTAGAAGTACGGAGTAAATCCGACCCTCTTCATGGCCTGTTGAGTTTCACCAATATCGTATTCAATCCGATGCAGGGCGAAGGCCTCACCGTCCCAGGTCGCGAAAGCTGCTCGAGCATCCCCATCACGTGGCTGACCAACTGAACCAGGGTTGCAATAGACCTTGCCCTCGCCACTCCACAAGTACTGGACATGGGTATGGCCTGACGCGAAATACTGACCGGGCAACAGCGCGAAATACGCTTGCGAGGGTCGCACGTACTCGTCCAGCGGATCGTTCCAGCCGCCATGGACGATGCTCAATCCATGCTCGGTCGAGCGCTCCGGGAACGATCCCAACCAGGCCAAGTTCTGCGCAGTGATGATGCCCTGCTGATAGTCCAGGCAGGCATTGGCGCTATTGGAGCGAGGGCAGCGCTCATTCTTCGCCAGGTACCAATCATGATTGCCCATCACCGAGAAAATGTTTCGCTCGCGCAGGGCCTCGCAACATTCATTGACTTGGCTGTAATAACCGGCCGTGTCGCCCAGGCAGATAATCCGCGACACACCCAGCTCATCCAGCTTGGCAAGCACTGTCCGCAGGGCACTGTAATTGCCATGTACGTCAGAAATGATTCCGATCATAGACAATGAAATCCTCTATATAACGAACAGCGAAACCACTACGAATGGTGGGCTGGGCCGGTGCCTTGCCGTCGAGGTAATGATCCAGACACATGGCCGCCTCGTTGTAACCGAATGCGCGACGTATCGAACTGGTCGAGGATATTCGCGGATTGATCTCAAGCAGGCTCCAGGAGCCATCGCTGCCACGACGGAACTGCAAGTTGGTCGGGCCTACCGGTTTGAAGGCGCGGCACAACCTGGCGACTGTTTTATCCAGCGAATCATCCTGATACACCCAAGCCTTGGCGGTGGACCCGTCCGACGCCAACTTGCGCTGGAAGTTGATGATCGGACCGGTGCTCCCCCGGCCATCGCCAAACGCCGCCACGGTGAATTCGTCGGCCGCGCTGCCAATGATGGGTTGCGCCATGAGGTAGTCACCGAGCAGTGCCGCGTGAGGCGTAAAGTCGCGCTCCTCGCGAACCCAGACCAGCCCTTTGGAGGCGTAGCTTCTGCGCGGCTTCAGCAGAAACGGCAGGCCCAAGGCAGCCTTGAGCGAGTGAAAATCCCCCGACAGCAGGCTGGGAATACGACTGGCATCCCCCAGCGCCACCAGCGCCTGGTCCATTGCCCACTTGTCCCTGGAAAGGTCGATCAGTTCCTGGTTGTTGAGCACGACCTGACAATCAAATGTCGCCAACAACGCTCGGTTGTCCGACAGCCAATGGACATCCTGTTCGATCCCGGGAATAAGCAGATCAACCTTGTACCTGGCCAATGTGTCGCCCAGCCACTGGCCGTACCCCGGGTCTGCGGTCAACGGGGCCTGCACGAATACATCGCTCCAGCCGCGACCGACAGCGTCGTCGTAGATATCCGTGCCGACCAAACGAACAGAGGGAGCCGCCTCACGCAGCGACTTGAGCAGGCCATAACCCATGATGGCGCCTACGCCGGTCACCATGACGGTCTTCATGACAGACTCTCCCGATGCGCTCTCATCAGTCCAAAGCCCCGACGAACATCTATTTGCGGAGTAAACTCAATTTGCTTGTACAACTCATGCGCACAGTCAAAAGGAGGCAGATCGGGAATATCGCTTTTTTCCGGTAGGAAGCGGACATCCACCGGCTTGCCAAACGCCTCGAATGCGGCCTGGGCAATTTCGGAAAGACGGGGAGATTCGGGATGGCCGCAGTTGTACAAGCCGGCAATGCCCTGCTCTGCCAGCCGCGCGCAGACCTCGGCAAGGTCACTCAGGTGCAGGTAGTTGCGCCTGGCGTCGTTGCTGCCATATAGCTCGACGGCTTGCCCCGCCTGCGCCTTGTCGGCGATGGCGTAGAACAACGGTTGGTGAGGCCTGCACTGCTCGCCGCTATCGTAGACCTGACTGATGCGCAGGACACTCAACGCCATGCCCCGCTCTTGGCAATACAGGCTGGCCACTTCCTCGGCATGACGCTTGGACAGCGAGTAGATGCCGAAATAAGGATCCGCCGGCCGGTCGCAGGCCGAACGCGACGACAACAGAACGAAATGGCGCGCCCCGCATTGTTCGGCCAGGCGGCAGGCAGCCAATGTCCCGACGCTGTTGATCAGCTCGGCGCGAACCAGATCGTCCGGCTGACGACCGCCGAAATCGGCAGCGGCCAGCACGACGACATCGAAGCGCTCGTCGCACGCGCAAGGCGCCTGGCTAGCGAGGTCAAAAGTAATATCGGCATCCCGGCGCCCCGCCAACTTGACTTCGCCAAGGCGCGACAACGCGAGGGCGACCGCCTTGCCAATGACTGATGTACTGCCAATTACCAGGCTTTTCATGACTGGGCGACTGTTGCTTCAAGCATCAGCGCACAACTGAGCTCCGGATAATCGATGCCCACGGTACACATGGCCTGGACGATGTCCGGCCCCAGGTTCAACTCTTTCAATTGTCCGGTGGTGAAGGGCTTGAGAAACACGCCTTCCTTGCGCACGACCTGGAGCCCGGCGGCTTCCAGTTCAGCCGTCAAGGTCTGTAGCGAGTAGCTGCGCACATGGCCCAGCTCCAGATCGCCACGCCCCAACGCCATCATGTCGCCAAGCAGTCCGGCAGCATGGCCGAACCGCCGATGCAGGGACTCGCCGTTAGGCACCAGAACGAAGCAACGACCACCCGGTGCAAGAAAGCGCTTGAACCTTTGCAGCACGACCTGTGGATCCTCGACATGCTCAAGGACAAACCCCATCACGATGAGATCGAAACGCTTGTCGGTGTCGAATGTCTCGAAATAACTTTCGACGATCTCGGCCGTATTATCCGGGTATTGGGCCTTGAATTGGGCGATCACCGATGCAGAGCCATCGATGACCGTGTGTCCACTGAAGAACTGCGAGAAGCGGTGGGTACTGAAACCGTGGCCCACACCGAGCTCCAGCAGGCTTTGCGTCTGGGTGCACAGCGCCATGATGCGCTGGGGATACCAATTGAGAATGATGTTGTTGTCATACGCGTAGCCAAAGCTGTCGCTGTAGGCTGCGATGAAGGTATCAAGATCGTTGCTCATGTCACATGCACTCCGCTGCGCGGCAAAGGTAGTCATTCGTACACATCAATCGGCCAACCAGGCCCGTCGCCAGGCGGCCAGGCGCTCGCCTTCAAGCAGCCACTGCGCACGCACGGTCGACTGCAAGGCGTCCCCCAGCGTCGCAGAGGCCTCACGGTCTTCCAGATGCAAGCGAATCGCCCGGATCCAGTCTTGCGCCTCGTTACTCACTCGCGACAACGGCAACACCTCGCCGCCGACAAAACCTGGCACGCGGCTGCAAATGACCGGATGCCCGCAAGCGGCATGCTGCAGGACACGTAAATCACCAGAACAGGCATTACCCAGGGTTTCGGCCATGGGTACCAGCGCAAGATCCAGATTCAAGGCTCCCATGGCCCCAGCCAACTGCTGCTGCGCGACACTTGGGTGCAGTTCCTTCAAAAAAGGTTGCAGTGCTGCGGGACAGTCGTCGCCGAGCACCACCCACTCGACTTCGTCAGCCAACGCGGGCACCACGTCGGCCAGCAGTTCAGCATCCTTCCCACCCAGCCAGCCCAGGCGTGGCTTGGAGCCCATGCGGCGCTTGCTTTGTACACGGCCCCATGCAGCCGGTAGCAGGGTTTCCAGCACGCGGATGTCGTCATGCTGACCCTGTAACAGTTCGGCCAGCGCTGGCGTGGGAACCAGCACCCGATCGGCCTGCAACATCCCGAACCGCAGACGCTCCAGCAGTTCATCGGCTGAGTAATCGCCCTTCAATTCCATCTGCGGCAAGTAACCGTCCAGATCGTAGACGGTGAAGGCCTTGGAAAACGCCCTCAGGCGGCTCAGCGCTAGCAGCCCGGCATCATCCAGAGGGCGCTGTAGCACGATGGTCGTCGGCGCCAGGCGTTCGATCTCCACCGGCGACAGCAAACTAGAAACAGCCGCGCCTTCGACCTGCCCCGCTTCAAGCAATGTGCTGAACGGCTGAACCAGTCGCGAATAGGCTCCCGCCCGCTGCTCGGTGACAAAAACCAGCACCCTTGGCACGCTGCCTTGCAGGGGATACCAGCACAGGTCCTTGTTTTCCCGGACAAACCCCTCACCGACGCGCAGTGAAAAATTGGCATTGTAGGCAGGGTCGCGGGCCAACTGTGGTAACCAGCGAGCGAACAAGGCATCCTCCTGCTCGCTGCTTGCACGGGTGTCTGATACAGCGTCCGTCAACAGACGTGCGTAAGGCGTCCAAACGTTCAGGTATCCCGCCTGCTGCAGTTTCAGACACAGATCAACATGAGTCCAGGGTGCCAGCAATGGATCGGTCTCGAAGCCATCGGCCTCGAGAAACAGGTCCCGACGTAGCATCAGGCATTCACCACCCACTGCGGAGCAGTTCTGCTCAAGCCCAAGCCGTTCCATGTAACCCGATGCCTGGGATGACAAGCCTTCGAAAGCTCGACCGACAATTCCGCCCAGTCCCAAGACAAGACCTGCCTGACGTATCCGACCTTGGCTATCTTGCAACTTGCCGCCCACGGCGCCGACTTCCGGACGCTGGGCGTGATTGAGCAACGCTTGCAACCACCCGGGCTCAAGCACAGCGCTTTGCGCGTCGAGCCAAAGCAGATATTCGCCGCGCGCCTCCTGCGCCGCCGCGTTGCACATGGCCGCACGAGACTGTCCCGGCATGAAACGCAACACCTGGAAGCGGCCTTCGCCCATCTGCTCGACCAGCCCCAGCCACTCCAGTAAGGCGGGTTCGTCGTTGCCCGGTTCAATCAGCAGGACTTCGAAATCCACAGCGTCGGTCTGCATCAGCAGGCTTTCCAGGCAACGCTGGAAATTCGTCAACTGTCCTTCCAGATAAATCAGAATACTGACCGAGGCCAGCCGCTCGTGGCCGTAGTCGATACGATAGCGGCTCGGCTCCTTTTCCAATGCAATCGCTCGCGCCTGGCCGTAGCCACGTTCCTGAAGGTGCGCATCAATGACCGCACGCTCATCAGCGCTTCCCGACTGCCGCACCTCGTTGGCGATCAGCAGGGGTTCGCTGACGTGCCCGATGCTCGCCATCCCGCACTCGGTGATCAGGCGCAGTTGGTAGGCCAATTCAAAGGCGTCACCGCAGGCATTATCAAAACCGTTCAAGCGCATCAGCGCCTCACGACGGTACATCCAGTGACGGGAATGGCTGGCCGGAAACGCCAACAACAAATCCAGATTCAGGTCGGGTCGCAACGAGAGGTCGATCACGCCGCCCGTACGCAGCGCCTCGTCGGCGTACACCGCCAGGCACCCGTCAGGCGCATCAAGCAGATTCAGAGCCGTCACCAGCAATCCTGCGGCGATGAACTCCTCCCCCGCCTCCACCAGCATGACCCAATCGCTCTGGACGCCCTCGAGCAAGCCATTGATCGCGGCTGCCGGTTGCTTGGGATCACACGCCAACCACTGAACGTTGGCACGCCCCGGGTCAGCGGCTCCCATCACGCACACATGGATGCGCTGGTACAACTGTCGATCGAGGCTGTCCAGGGTGTGAGCCAGCGCCAACTGATTGCCGTCATCGCGGACCAGGACAGTGAAGCTGGGCGCCGCCGAGTTGGCCAAGCGCTCATTCATCAGACGCAATTGCTGCGCCGTAGGATAGCGTTGGCGCAACCAGTCGAGCGCACCCAGACGATTGCCAACCGCCTCTCGAGCGGCAGTCGCCTGGGTTTTTGCAATAAACGCATCCAGCTGCTGCCAGAAAGACGCGGTGCGTTCGACGTAACGATGCAAGGCGTCACCGAGGCTTGCCCGCGCATGTTCCAACGGGTCCGACTGATCAAGCATGGCAAAGCCGACACTGCCAAAGAAACTGGTGTCGAGCAGTGGCTGGTCGACGCCATGCCCCGGAATGAAAATCACCGGGCAGCCACACAGCACCGCCATGACGCAGGTCATCGACCACTCGTAGCTGTACATCACTTCCGCATGGCGCAGCACCTTGGCCAGCTCGGGCAGGGGCAAGGGGTTGGCCATGCTCAGCAGGCGGATATCCGCAGGCAGTTGCGAGTAGTCGATCTGATCCAGAGGATGGCGGTTCTGGTAGAGGTAGCTACCCTTGCGCACGGCGCCTGCGCCCACCGTCGAGAACATTTCGACATCGATGGTCGGCAGGCACAACAGGTCGCCGTCAGGGTCGCCACGGTGCTCGGCGAGCCGGGCGGCGTAATAGAAAAACAAGTCGGTGGGCGCGGCGTCCATGCCATTTCCCGTGAGGAACCCCTCGAAATTCAGGAGAAAACGCGCCACGACCGAACAGTTGAGCGGATTGCCGGGGAACACCTCGGGATATACGGCAATCGGCACCTTGCCCGCGGCCATATGGCGCTGTTTGATGGAGGAGCTGACCACCGGAGTCTTGAGGTCGGGATTGACCACTTCAGTGCCGCAGATGTAGGCCTCACGACCACTGAGATTGAGCATATGGCAGAGGTAGTGCAGCGAGACGACGCCCGACGACGATTCACGGTATGCAGGCGCCAGGAAGTAGTAGGGATGCTCGGGCTTGGCATACATCAGCCGCAGACGCGCCAACGCCTGTTCGAGCGAATGAGCGTCCAGCTGCGCAAGGTTCGACATCGGGTGCAATCTCCAGAATCAAATCAAAAGGGTGTCACTGGCAAGGCCTGCTCAGGCAGCCCTTTTCTTCAGAAAATCCGATGCGTCCGCGCCGGTATTGAACAGCAGGTCGATGACGCTGACCGCATGCTGGAACTCGCCGTACACCTGCGGATACTCGGGATAGCCGGCATAGCTCATATAAGAAACCGCGATCCCGTTGGTGGCGAACGCCGCTTCGTCGAGGTAGTGACTGGCGGCGGGTCCAGAGAGGTATTCGTTCGCCCCGAGGGCCTGGCATAGATGGATCAGGCGTTCATTCTTGCCCTCCACACCTCCCAGGTCCTCGGAACGGTACAGCGGTGTGTGGATCCCCAGCAGGGGGCACAAGCCGGCAATAAACAGGTGGTTGATATGGGTCAGGTGGCTGAGTCCCGCAGCCTGCTCGTAGAGCGCGCGAATCGGCGCCTCCATCTGGGCGAAGCACGGTGCGCGCCGGTAGCTCTGCTCAATCGTCTTCCAGTGCGCGGCGGCCCAATCCGGACTGCTGACCTGGACTTCGTTGATCAACTGTCCGAGACGACCCTTCTTCTTGACCGCAATACTCAGCCAATGCTCACCCTGGGCAGTCTTGATCTTGTTGCGGTTGCGCCAGTCACTCCGGGTGTACTGGACATCGTCATAAAGGATGAACGCATCGACGCTGCGGATCAGATCGAAATACCCCTTCCAAGGGATGTAGTTCGACTGCACTACAGCTATTTTCTTTTGCATCCTGAGCCTCACGTACGCAGCCGAAACCGGGCCTTTGCCCTGTCAAAAAATCGCCACCCTCTAAGATTAAGCGGGGATAGACCACGATCTAGCAAATCCCATACCAGGGGAAAACGCCCCGCTACGGCTCAGTCTTGCCAACCTCATACTCCCGCAACTTGTTGGCAATGGTCGTATGGGAAACCCCCAGCCGCTTGCCCAGTTGCCGGCTGCTCGGGTGCTCGGAGTACAGGCGCTCCAGCACGGCTTTCTCGAAGCGTCCGACGATCTCATCCAGCCCACCCTCAAGGGAAAAATCGCCAAGGGGCTGACGCACGCCGTAGTCCGGCAAGCGGATATGCTCGGCCTTCACCGTCCCGCCATCGCACAGGGAAACCGCCTGGAACAGCACGTTTTCCAGTTGCCGGACATTGCCCGGCCAGTGGTAGTGACTGAGACGGTCCATCGCCGTCGGGGCCAGCTTGGGCAGGGCGCAGCCGATCTGGCGGCTGGCCTGGTCGAGGAAATGCTCCACCAGCGGCGCCAGGCCATCGAGGCATTCGCGCAGCGGCGGGATGTGCAGGGAAAGCACGTTCAAGCGGTGATACAGATCCTGACGGAATTCGCCCCGGGCGCAGAGTTCGGACAAATCGACCTGGGTGGCGCAGATCACCCTGACGTCCAGGTACACCTCCTCATCGCTGCCAACACGCCGGAAGCAACCGTCCTGTAGGAAGCGCAGCAATTTCACTTGCAGGCGCGGGCTCATCTCTCCGACCCCGTCGAGGAACAGCGTCCCCCCGGCGGTCAGCTCCAGAAGGCCGAGCTTGCCTTCGGCCCGGGCACCTTCGAAGGCCCCCGGCCCGTAGCCAAAGAGCTCGGTCTCGGCCATGGACTCCGGCAGCCCGGCACAGTTGAGCGCCATCAATGGCGATTGCCCGCGCGGACTCGCCAGGTGACAGGCGCGAGCCAGCAGCTCCTTGCCAGTGCCGGTTTCACCTTCTATCAATAGCGGCGCGTCCAACGGGGCCATGCGCCGAGCCTCACGGACCACCGCCGCCATGACCTTCGAGCTCTGGAAAATACTGTCGAAGCCACGCAGTTCCTGTTTGCGCACGTTATAGATACGTTCGCCAACCCGGTCGGCCCGGTGCAGTGTCAGCACCGCACCGGCCATGGCTTCGCTGTCGTCGTGCTCCGATTGCAGCGGCGCAATGTCGGCCAGGAACACATCGCCCTTGACCTTGACCCGCAGGCCGTTGATGCGCGACTGGTTGGCCCGCACCAGTTCCGGCAAGTCGAAATCCTCGGCATAGCGGGACAAGGGAATCCCCGGCACCTCGTCCACTCGCACCCCGAGCAACTGCGCCGCAGCCCGGTTGGCCGCTACGATGGAGCCGCCCATGTCGATGGACAGCACCGGGAATTCCAAGGCGCCGAGCAAGGCGTTGAGCTCCATGTGCCTACGCTCGCTGGGCATCAGCCCTACACGCTTGACGCCAAATACCCCGGCAATGCCTTCGAATTTCGGACGCAACGCCTGGAACTGGATGTTGATCAGGTTTGGGCAGTGCAGGTAGATCGCGTTGCCATGCTCGCCACCCACCTCCCCTCGGGCGACGTTGATGCCGTACTCCACCAACAGGTTGAGGATGTCCCGCAGGATACCGATGCGATTCTGGCAATGGACTTTGATGCGCATGAAAAGGCCCGATGTGTATGAAAAGGTCCCTGCCACAAGGTTTTTCTGCCCGGCAGCGTAAATAACCGTCAAGATTATGTGACAGTTGTAGGCCGTTTCCCAACGGAAAATCCCAGCAACCTTGTAGCCGCCGCCATTTCGTAACGAAAAGTTTACGGATTGACGATTCCCTCACCCAATCCATTTTCGCCAGCCTGCTGCGCAAGCCCCTGCTTCGAGTTATCTCTAATACATCGCTGGACATAACAACAACACGTCTTCCCCCTGAGGGAAATCAGCAGGAGAGCAGCATGAAGCAGACGCAGTACGTGGCCCGCGAGCCCGATGCGCAAGGTTTTATCCACTACACCGCAGAAGAACATGGGGTGTGGAATACGCTGATCACCCGCCAGCTGAAAGTCATCGAAGGCCGTGCGTGCCAGGAATACCTGGACGGCATCGACAAGCTTGGCCTGCCCCACGACCGTATCCCGCAACTGGGCGAAATCAACCAAGTGCTGGGCGCGACCACGGGCTGGCAAGTCGCCCGGGTACCGGCGCTGATCCCCTTCCAGACTTTCTTCGAATTGCTCGCCAGCAAGCAGTTTCCGGTGGCGACCTTCATTCGTACCCGCGAAGAGCTGGATTACCTGCAAGAGCCGGACATTTTCCACGAGATCTTCGGCCACTGCCCATTGCTGACCAACCCCTGGTTTGCCGAATTCACCCACACCTACGGCAAACTCGGCCTACAGGCTTCCAAGGAAGAACGCGTCTACCTGGCGCGCCTGTACTGGATGACCATCGAGTTCGGCCTGGTGGAAACCCCGCAGGGCCGGCGCATCTACGGTGGCGGCATCCTGTCCTCGCCCAAGGAAACCGTGTACTGCCTGTCCGACGAGCCTGAGCACCAGGCCTTCGATCCACTGGAAGCCATGCGCACGCCCTATCGCATCGACATCCTGCAACCGGTGTATTTCGTGCTGCCCGAGCTCAAGCGCCTGTTCGACCTGGCGCACGAAGACATCATGGGCATGGTCAAGCGCGGTCGGGAACTGGGCTTGCACGCCCCGAAATTCCCACCAAAGGCTGCGTGAACCGCGTCTTTTAATCTCAATTGAGTCTGTTGCACAACGCGGCTTTGCTTTAGCGTGGGTGCATCGACGTTTTCAAATATTCGATCCGGGAACACACCATGAACACTCTGAACCAAGCCCATTGCGAAGCCTGCCGCGCCGATGCCCCACAAGTCAGCGACGAAGAACTGCCGGTGCTGATCAAGCAGATCCCCGATTGGAACATCGAAGTGCGCGACGGCGTGATGCAACTGGAAAAAGTTTTCCTGTTCAAGAACTTCAAGCACGCCCTGGCGTTCACCAACGCCGTCGGTGAAATTTCCGAGGCCGAAGGCCACCACCCAGGCCTGCTCACCGAATGGGGCAAAGTCACCGTGACCTGGTGGAGCCACTCCATCAAGGGCCTGCACCGCAACGACTTCATCATGGCCGCCCGCACCGATGACGTGGCCAAGACCGCAGAGGGCCGCAAGTAATGCATTTCGACGCCATCGGCCGGGTACCCGGCGACCCGATCCTAGGCCTGATGGAGGCCTACGGGGCGGACGCCAACCCGAGCAAGTTCGACTTGGGCGTGGGTGTCTACAAAGATGCCCGGGGCCTGACGCCGATTCTTCAGTCAGTGAAACAGGCTGAACAACGGCTGGTGGATCGCCAGACCACCAAGACCTACATCGGCGGCCACGGCGACGCTGCATTCGGCCGGTTGATCAACGAGTTGGTGCTGGGCGCCGACTCTCCGCTGATCAGCGCAAAACGTGCCGGCGCCACCCAGACACCGGGCGGCACCGGCGCGCTGCGCCTGAGTGCCGACTTCATCGCTCAATGCCTGCCGGGCCGTGGCGTATGGCTGAGCAACCCAACCTGGCCAATCCACGAAACCATCTTCGCCGCGGCCGGGGTCAAGGTCAGTCACTACCCTTACGTGGGCGCTGATAACCGCCTGGATTTCGAGGCGATGCTGGCGGCCCTGAGCCAGGCGCCCAAAGGTGATGTCGTGCTGCTGCACGCCTGTTGCCACAACCCCACCGGATTCGACCTGTCCCATGAACAATGGCGTCAGGTGTTGGACGTGGTGCGCAATCGCGACCTGCTGCCGCTGATCGACTTCGCCTACCAGGGCTTCGGTGATGGATTGGAACAGGACGCCTGGGCGGTCCGACTGTTTGCCCAGGTCCTGCCGGAAGTGCTGGTCACCAGTTCCTGCTCGAAGAACTTCGGCCTCTACCGCGATCGTACGGGTGCGTTGATCGTCTGTGCCCGGGATGCCGAGAAGCTGGTGGACATCCGCAGCCAACTGGCAAACATCGCCCGCAACCTGTGGTCGACACCGCCGGATCATGGTGCGGCCGTGGTGGCGACCATCCTCGGCAACCCGGAACTCAAGAGCCTGTGGGCCGATGAAGTCCAGGCCATGCGCCTGCGCATCGCGCAATTGCGCAGCGGCTTGCTGGAGGCCCTCGAACCCCATGGCTTGCGCGAGCGCTTCGCCCATATCGGCGTGCAACGCGGGATGTTTTCCTACACCGGCCTGACGCCGGAACAGGTCAAGCACCTGCGTGAGCGCCACAGCGTCTACATGGTGGGCACCGGCCGGGCCAACGTGGCCGGCATCGACGCCACGCGCCTGGACCTGCTGGCCGAGGCGATTGCTGACGTTTGCAGATAACACCACCGTCGGCCGTTGATTTTGTGGCGAGGGAGTCCCCGCCACGTCTTCGACGCTGCGCTGTCGCGCAGGGAACTAGAGCGACGTCCACGAGATATCTGTTTTTGATCGTTCCCACGCTCTGCGTGGGAATGCATCCCGTGACGCTCTGCGTCACACTCCAGAAGCGGAACGCGGAGCGTCCCTGGCGACATTCCCACGCAGGAGCGTGGGAACGATCGATATGTATTTTCAGCCTTAAAAATCAAATGGTTGCATTTTATTCCATGAGAGCTTGCTCCCGCTCGACAGCTCCTACAGGCCTGTCCACTCGCGGACAAACTGCCCGAGATCCTCTTGCGGCGCCGTGCGCGCTTCTTTCTGCGGTGTGCCCAGGTAGAGAAAACCGATCACCTCCTCCCCATCCTCAAGGCCAAGCCCCCTGGCCACATGCGGCGAGTACGCCAGTTCACCGGTGCGCCACACGCCGCCAACCCCTTGGGCATACGCCGCCAACAAGATGCCATGGGCTGCGCAGCCGGCCGCCAGCAGTTGCTCGGATTTGGGGATTTTGAAATGGTCCTGCAGACGGGCGATCACCACCACGACCAGGGGCGCGCGCAATGGGCCGTTGAGGGCCTTTTCCACGACGGTTTCCGGTACCAGCGGGTCATTGAACCGCGCTGCTTCGGCCAGCAGTTCGCCCATGCGATGCCGCGCCTGCCCTTCGACTGTCAGAAAACGCCATGGCCGCAGCTGGCCGTGATCCGGCGCCCGCATGGCCGCGGCGAACATGAGTTCGCGCTGTTCCGGCGTGGGGGCCGGCTCCACCAGGCGCGGGACGGAAACACGGTTGAGCAAAGCGTCGAGAGCCTGCATCGGCCACCTCCTGAAAAAATGTCCGGCTATTCTAGTAGCTGTGCGGCGAGTTCGTTAGCGCAAATTCCGCGGCCAGGTGCCCACTCGGCGCCGGGTGCCGGTTTACAGGGCGCTTGTCGCGGGTAGAATGGCGCCCTTCCTTTTTCAGCCTGAGCGGACTTCATGGCGTTGCCGACCCTGCGGATCATTGGTTTCATCATCGGCATCTTCCTGATCACCCTGGCGATCTTCATGGTCGTTCCCATGGCCACCCTGATGGTCTTCGAGCGCACCCGCGACCTGCCGTCGTTCCTCTGGTCGAGCATGATTACCTTCCTCGCCGGCCTGGCCCTGGTGCTTCCCGGGCGCCCGGAACACATCCACCTGCGCCCGCGCGACATGTACTTGCTGACCGTCAGCAGTTGGCTGGTGGTGTGTATCTTCGCCGCGCTGCCGTTCCTGCTGACCCAGAAGATCAGCTACACCGACTCGTTTTTCGAAAGCATGTCGGGCATCACCGCCACCGGCGCCACCGTCCTGAGCGGCCTGGACACCATGTCCCCGGGCATCCTGATGTGGCGCTCGCTGCTGCACTGGCTCGGCGGTATCGGCTTCATCGGCATGGCGGTGGCGATCCTGCCCTTGCTGCGCATCGGTGGCATGCGGCTGTTCCAGACCGAATCGTCGGACCGCTCGGAAAAAGTCATGCCCCGTTCCCACATGGTGGCGCGGCTGATCGTGGCGTCCTACGTGGGCATCACCATTCTCGGCACCCTGGCGCTCTGGTGGGCCGGGATGAGCCTGTTCGATGCCATCAACCATGCGATGTCGGCGATCTCCACCGGCGGTTTTTCCACCTCGGACCTGTCCCTGGCCAAATGGACCCAGCCGGCCGTGCACTGGGTCATCATTGTCATCATGATCCTCGGCAGCCTGCCGTTTGCCCTCTATGTCTCGATGTTGCGGGGCAATCGCCGGGCACTGATCAAGGACCAGCAGGTCCAGGGGCTTATCGGGGTGTTGCTGGTGACCTGGCTGGTGCTCGGCACCTGGTATTGGGCGACCACCGACCTGCATTGGCTGGAGGCGCTGCGGCACGTGGCGCTGAACGTGACGTCCATCGTCACCACCACCGGTTTCGCCCTCGGCGACTACAGCCTGTGGGGCAATTTTTCGCTGATGCTGTTTTTCTACCTGGGGTTCGTCGGCGGTTGTTCAGGCTCGACGGCCGGCGGGATCAAGATCTTCCGCTTCCAGGTCGCCTACATCCTGCTGCGGGCCAACCTTAATCAACTGATCCACCCCCGCGCGGTGATCAAGCAGAAATACAACGGTCATCGCCTCGACGAAGAAATCGTCCGCTCGATCCTTACGTTCTCGTTCTTCTTCGCCATCACCATCTGCGTGATCGCCCTGCTGCTGTCGCTGCTGGGCGTGGAATGGATGACGGCGCTGACCGGTGCGGCCAGTACCGTGTCCGGCGTCGGTCCGGGGCTGGGGGAAACCATCGGGCCGGCCGGCAACTTCGCACCGCTGCCGGACGCGGCCAAGTGGATTCTGTCAGGAGGCATGCTGCTGGGCCGACTGGAGATCATCACGGTGTTCGTGCTGTGTATCCCGGCGTTCTGGCGTCACTGACCGCTTCAGGCTGACTCGCCAACCGTGCCCGGTATTCGCCAGGCGTGGTGTCGAACCAGCGGCGGAAGGCCCGGAAAAAATTGCTTGGGTCGGCAAACCCCAGCAGATAGGCGATCTCCAGCAGCGTCATGCCCGACTGCGCCAGGTACTGCTCGGCCAGTTCACGACGGGTGTCCTCAAGCAAACTCTGGAAACTGGTGCCCTCTTCCTGCAAGCGCCGCTGCAAGGTGCGCTGCGACAGGTGCAGCGTCTGCGCCACCACGTCACGCTTGGGCTCGCCCTGGGGCAACAGTCGGCACAACACTTGTCGTGCCTTATGGGTCACACGGCTTTCCGAAAAACGCGCGAGGTATTCACCGGCAAACCGGTCATGCAACTGCGCCATGGCTTCGTTGGCCGTCGGCAGCGGCGCCTCCATGTCGGCCCGCTCAAAAATCAGCGCGTCATAAGACGCGCCGAACACCAGCGGTGCGCAGAAGGCTCGCTGATAAGGCGCCAGGTCCAGGGGTTCGGTGCCTTGGAACAGCACTTTTACCGGGTGCAAGGTACGCCCGGTCAGCCAGTTGCACAGGGCCAACGCACAGGCCAGGGACGCTTCGGCACTTTGGCGAGTGGGGGGCAAATGGTCGCCATGCACCGTCAGGATCAGCCCATAGCCCTCTTCCAACCGACGAAAACTCAAGTCGGCGCTTTCGGCAATAATTCGCTGGTATCGCACCAGTCGCTGGAAACCCTCCGCCAGCGTGCGACTGGACATCAAGGCGTAGCCCGCCACATGGAACGAGGCCGGGCGCACCACTTTACCCATGTTCAAGCCAATGGCCGGGTTACCGGACAATTCCACCGCCCGTTGCCAGAGCCGCGTCATCGAGTCCTGGGGGAAGCGTGCATCCGGATCGTCCAGCGCATCAAAGTCCAGCCCCAGTTGCTTGAACAGCACCCGACAATCCAGGCCGTCGATTTCCAACGCCTTGACAATCCCCATCGCCCAGCTTGAAGAAGTCGTTCGTTCGTTCATGACGTTTTACTTGCATGACGAGCCGCAGGGTACGGCTGGATTTGCGAAGGATACTAAAGTGGCGCCCATTGTCACTGGCTGTTGCAAGTGATCGCTCTAGACTCAAAGTAAGCCGCTGGATTTATCGGTTGCCAGAACAATAACCAAAGAGCCTGCAGTCTTGGAAAACGCCAAACGATTCAATACCTTCGCCGAGTTCTACCCGTATTACCTCGGCGAGCACAGCAACAGCACCTGCCGACGATTGCATTTCATCGGCACCTCCCTGGTCATCCTGGTGTTCGTCATGGCCCTCGTAGTGGGGAGCGGGTGGCTGTGGCTCGCCCTGCCCGTGGCCGGCTACGGCTTTGCCTGGGCCGGGCACTTCTTCTTCGAAAAAAACCGTCCCGCCACCTTCCAGCATCCTTTCTACAGCCTGCTCGGCGATTTCGTCATGTACCGCGACATGCTGCTGGGCAAGGTGGCGTTCTAGCCAAAGGATTGCCTATGAACACTCATGCACGTTTTACCCACATGCGGGACGGCTCTCAGGAGGACTGGGCGATCATCGCCGCCGACTTCAGCGCCTACGCCCGGCAATTGCCGGGCCGGATCCTGGCCCACTTGAAGCTGCTGGACGGCGATTTCGGCGGGTTCCCGGTGGATCGCCTGACCCATTCCCTGCAAACCGCCACCCGTGCCTACCGTGACGGGCGGGACGAGGAATACGTGGTCTGCGCCCTGCTCCACGACATCGGCGACACCCTGGGTTCGTATAACCACCCGGACATCGCGGCGGCGATCCTCAAGCCCTTCGTCAGCGCGGAAAACCTGTGGATGGTGGAGAAGCACGGGATTTTCCAGGGCTATTACTTCTTCCATCACCTGGGCATGGACCGGCACCTGCGCGAGCAGTTTTTCGAACATCCGCAGTATCAGGCGACAGTCGACTTTTGTGCGAAATATGACGCAGCAGCGTTCGATCCCGAGTACGACACGCTGCCGTTGAGTTTCTTCGAGCCGATGCTGGAAAGGCTGTTTGCTGCGCCTAAGCAGTCGATCTACAAGGCGGCGATGACGGAGCAGCCTTCCAGCTGACAGATTGCTGGGGACCGCTGCGCGGTCCATCGCGGGCAAGCCTTGCCCCACAGGTGTTGCCTGCTCTACATAGGCGGTGAGTACTTGTGGGAGCAAGGCTTGCCCGCGATGGCGTCATGAAGGCCTACACCGGCTCAGTCACTTTCAACTCAGTCTTGGCCAGTGCCTCCCGTGCCTGGGCCTCCGCCAACCGATACAACTCGATCGACCCGTCCCAGTGCTCGATCAGCGCCGTGCAGGATTCGACCCAATCGCCACAATTGAGGTATTCCACCTCACCCACCATGCGCATCTCGGCATGGTGGATATGCCCGCAGACCACGCCATGCAGTTCGCGCTTCACACACTCGTGGGCGATGGCTTCTTCGAAATCGCTGATGAAGCTGACGGCGGTCTTGACCTTGTGCTTGAGGTACGCCGACAACGACCAGTAGCCGTAGCCGTAACGGGCCCGCCAATGGTTGAGCCAGCGGTTCAGCGTGAGGGTGAACTCGTAGGCCGAATCCCCGAGGAACGCCAGCCAACGGTGGTACCGGGTAATGACGTCGAACTGGTCGCCATGGATCACCAACAGGTGCCGACCATCGGCAGTGACGTGCACCGCTTCGTCCACCAACTGGATATTGCCCAGGATCAGCTTCGAATAGCGCCGCAGGAACTCGTCATGATTGCCGGTGACGTAGATCACTTCGGTGCCGCGCTTGCTCATGGTCAGCAAGCGGCGAATGACGTTGGTGTGGGCCTGGGGCCAATACATCCCACCGCGCAGTTTCCAGCCGTCGATGATGTCCCCCACCAGGTAGATCTTGTCGGCGTGGTAGCCCTTGAGAAACTGCGACAGGTGCTCGGCCTGGCAATCCCGGGTGCCCAGGTGCACATCGGAAATCCACAGGGTGCGAACACGCTGTTTGCGGCTGGGTCTGGCGAGCTCGGCGCTGGTCATTGGGCAACCCTCTGATCGTTTTTGCCACTGTGCACGCCAGCGGTTAATGGCCTATGACAAACACAAGTCCATTGCATGACAGCGCCGGGCGTTGCGCCCTCGGTGTATGCTGGCGGCCTGACACGGGAGACCGCGATGAGACCGATCCTCACGCTACGCCACTACAGCCACGACTTGATCGCCCACAGCCATGACCATGCCCAACTGGTGTTCGGGCTGTCTGGCGCGCTGGATTTCGAGGTCGAAGGGCATGGCAGCCAGGTGGTGCAACAAAGCTTCGTGGTGGTACCGGCCGGCGCGCATCACGGCTGCGGCAGCCCCCACGGCAGCCGCTGCCTGGTGTTGGATGTGCCCAGTGATGATTGGGTCGGGCAATGCCTGGGGGATCACGCCGACGCCAGCCGCCGTTTGCTCGACGACACCGCGCGCCTGCCCCTGGATGCGGGGCAAAGCCAGTTGGTCAGTTGGTTGGCGGGCAGCCCGGTGGACGATCCGGTGATCGCCCAGCAAGGCGCGGTGCTGCTGCTGGCGAGTCTCAATAACGCTCGCCAGGCAACCCTCGGCGGCCGGCGCCTGCCCTACGCCGCACTCAACGCCCACATCGACCAGAACGCCGCCTATGCGTTGCAAGTGGCGGACCTGGCGCGAATCGCCAACCTCTCCAGCGCCCGCCTGCACGCACGCTTCGTCGCCGAGTGCGGGCAAACCCCGATGGATTACATCCGCAGCCGCCGCTTGCACAAGGCCGTAGCGTTGCTGCGTGATTCGCAGTTGCCCATCGGTGAGATCGCCCACCGGGTCGGCTACAGCTCCCAAAGTGCCTTCGCCGCGGCGGTACTGCGGGAATTCGGCGCCTCGCCGGGCAAGCTGCGGCGTCAGCGATAGATTCGCGCTAAAAATCGCTAGGATCGCGACAGACACTGCCGCCTCACCCACGCTTAAATACTAGGGGACGATCCTGTGGGAGCGAGCTTGCTCGAGATTGCTATCTGTCAGTCAATATCTGCATTGCCTGAACCACCGCTTTCGCGAGCAAGCTCGCTCCCACAGAAGACACTCGCCAGTTGCCCCACTGTCTGTTGAAAGGATTGAAATGACACCCCGTACCGCCCTCGGCGCCCTGCACATCGGCGCACTCATGTTTGGCCTGACCGGTGTATTCGGCAAACTCGCCGCAGCCTCGCCGGCGGTCATTGTGTTTGGTCGCGCCGTCTTCGCCGTGCTCGCCCTGGCGATGTTCGCCCGGTTCGCCAGCAACAGCCGCTGGCAGCAACTGCGGGCCCAGGATGGCTGGCGATTGCTCCTTGGGGGGCTGTTGCTGGCCGGGCATTGGGTGAGTTTCTTCATCGCAGTGAAGGTTGCCGGCGTGGCGGTCGCCACGCTGGGGTTCACCAGCTTCCCGGCCTTCACGGTGCTGCTTGAAGGGCTGATCTTCCGCGAGCGGATTCGCGCCAATGAAATCTGGTTGGTGGTGTTGGTGAGCGTCGGCCTGGTGTTGGTCACGCCGAACTTCGACTTGGCCAGCGGCGCCACCACTGGCCTGCTGTGGGCCGTGTTCTCGGGGTTGCTCTTCTCCCTGCTGTCATTGACCAACCGCGCCGGTTCGGCGCACGTCCCGCCGGTGCAGGCCGCGCTGTGCCAGAACGTGGTGGTCGGGTTGTGCCTGCTGCCGATGGCCGCGCCACAATTGAGTGACGTTCGCCCCATCGACTGGTTGTGGATCGGCTTGCTCGGTGTGTTCTGCACCGGCCTGGCCCACAGCCTGTTCGTCGCCAGCCTGGCGGTGATCAAGGCCCGCACGGCAGCGGTGGTGTTCGCCATGGAGCCGGTCTACGGCATCGCCATGGCCTGGTGGCTGTTCGATGAGAGCCCGACCCTGCGCATGCTGCTGGGCGGCGTGGTGATCATCACGGCCATCGTGATCTCAAGCCAACTGAGCGGTTCAAAGAAACCGGGGGTTGGCGCCCAAGCCGCGTCTCACTGAACCCGATCGTTGTGGCCCAGGTCCCGCTCCGGATCGATCCGGTCGCGGACCCGCTGCTTCAGGACCTTGGCTTCGGGAAAACCACCATCGGCCTTGCGCTCCCAGATCTGCGTGCCGTCGCAACTGATGTGGAACACACCGCCGGTGCCCGGCACCAGCGACACCTTGCCCAGGTCATCGCCAAAGGTGCTGAGCAGCTCCTGGGCCAGCCAGGCGGCGCGCAGCAGCCATTGGCACTGGGTGCAATAGGTGATGACGACTTCCGGTTTGTGTTCGGTCATTGCGGGTGGACTCCTGGGTTCGAAGGCGTCGCTATAATACCCGCCTTTGATCGCCCGCCCCGAGATTGACGATGCGCCGCCTCCTGCCCCTCCTGCTTCTGTTGCTGTTGCCCCTGCTCGGCCATGCCAACGAGCCCGCCGTCGACGCGCCACGCCCGAAAATCGGCCTGGTGCTGTCCGGCGGCGCCGCACGGGGGCTGGCCCACATCGGCGTGCTCAAGGCCCTGGAAGAGCAAGGCATCAAGATCGATGCCATCGCCGGCACCAGCATGGGCGCGGTGATCGGCGGGCTGTATGCCTCGGGCTACAAGATCGACGAACTGGAAAAACTCGCCCTGGGCATCGACTGGCAACAGGCTCTGTCCGATGCGCCACCGCGCAAGGACGTACCATTCCGGCGCAAGCAGGATGACCGGGACTTCCTGGTCAAACAGAAACTGAGCTTTCGTGACGACGGCAGCCTCGGCCTGCCCTTGGGGGTCATCCAGGGCCAGAACCTGGCCCTGCTGCTCGAAAGCCTGCTGGCCCACGCCAGCGACACGCGGGACTTCGACAAACTGCCGATCCCGTTTCGCGCAGTCGCCACGGACATCGCCACGGGCGAAAAAGTCGTGTTTCGCAAAGGCCACCTGCCCAAGGTCATTCGCGCCAGCATGTCGATCCCGGCGGTATTCGCCCCGGTGGAACTGGACGGCCGGCTGCTGGTGGACGGCGGCATGTCCGACAACATCCCGCTGGATGTGGCCCGGGAAATGGGCGTGGACGTGGCCATCGTGGTCGACATCGGTACGCCCCTGCGCAACCGCAAGCAACTGGTCACGGTGGTCGACGTGCTGAACCAATCGACCACCCTGATGACCCGGCGCAACTCTGAAGAGCAACTGGCAACGCTGAAGAAAGACGACGTGCTGATCCAGCCGGCGCTGGCGAGCTTTGGCTCCACCGATTTCGGCCGGGCCCAGGACATGATCGATGCCGGTTACCGTGCCACGCGGATACTCGAGGCGCGCCTGGCTCCTCTACGCCCGTCCGAGGCGCCCGACGCCGAGCTCATGGCCGCGCGCACCCCCAGCGAGCGCACGCCGGTCATCACCGCCATTCGAGTGGAGAACGACTCGAAAGTCGGCGATGACGTGATCCGCTATTACGTTCGCCAGAAGATCGGTGAGCCGCTGGACCTGGGCCGCCTGCAGACCGACATGGGCACACTGTACGGCCTGGATTACTTCGAGCAGGTGCAATACCGCGTGGTCCGCAAGGGCCCGGATCACACGCTGGTGATCAGCGCTCGGGGAAGACGCACCGGCACCGACTACCTGCGGCTGGGGCTGAGCCTGTCGGACGACATGCGCGGCGACAGCGCTTTCAACCTGGGAGCCAGCTATCGGGTCAACGGCATCAATCGCCTCGGTGCCGAATGGCTGACCCGGGCGCAGATCGGCGACAAGCAGGAGTTGTACAGCGAGTTCTACCAGCCATTGGATGTCGGCTCGCGCTACTTCATCGCCCCCTACGGGCAATTCGAATCCCGCAACGTGGAGTCGATCCTGGACAACGATCCGGTGGCCCAGTATCGCGTCGAGCGCTATGGCTTCGGGCTGAACGTGGGCCGCCAGATCGGCAACAACGGCGAAATCCGCTTCGGTGTCGGCCAGGCCTGGGGCAAGGCGGATGTGCGCATTGGCGACCATGACCAGCCCAGCGAAAACTTCAATGAAGGTTTCTATGAGCTGAAGTACTCCTTCGATTCCTTCGACAACGTGTATTTCCCCCACGAGGGGGAAGACATCGGCCTGAGCTGGCGCCAATACGAACCGGGGCTGGGTTCCGACCAGCGTTACCGCCAATGGGAGTTCAAGCTGGACAAGGCCCTGAGCAGCGGCCCGGATACCTTCATCCTGGGCGGGCGCTACGGACGAACACTGGACACTGCTGAAGTCGTGACGTCCAGCTTTGTGCTCGGTGGCGCGCGGCAACTGTCAGGCTTTCGCGAAGACGGGGTGTCCGGGCAGAACATCAGCCTGATGCGCGCCGTGTATTACCGCCGCCTCACACCGCGGGCCTACCTGCCACTGGACTTCCCGCTGTACATCGGCGGCTCATTGGAACGCGGCCGGGCCTGGAACAACGACAACGAATTCGACAGCGGCTACATCAACGCCGCCAGCATTTTCCTCGGTTTCGATACACCGCTGGGGCCACTGAATTTCAGCTATGGCTTTAACGACGATGATGAACAGGCGGTGTATCTGAACCTGGGGCAGACGTTTTGAGGGGATAGGCGTTTGCCTGGGCTGGATTGATAGCCTGACAGGCCGCTATCGCGAGCAAGCTCGCTCCCACAAGGGGTCCATGGGTGTCTGCGCAATGGCTGTTCACCACAAATCCCTGTGGGAGCGAGCTTGCTCGCGATAGCGGCGGGTCAGTGTCGGTGATGTTGACTGTGCTGCTACCTCAGCGAATCCCCGCCAGCAGCACCCGGGCGGTTTGCTTGAGGGGTTCGTCGCCCTCCTCGAGCAGTTCTTCAAGCAGGGAGACGGCGGTTTTCAGGTCTCCATCGTCGATGCAATTCTGTGCCTGTTCCAGCTTGACCGAGTGTTCAGGGACCTGAGGTTCGAGGGAAAGGGTGTCCAGGGAAACAGGTTCAAGTGCCAGCGGCTCAAGTTCCAGCGACTGTTCTTCGTCGGCAAAGCTATCGAGGAAGGCATCGTCCAGGGACTCGGTCTCCAGTGGCGCTTCCCATTGCAGCTCCGGTTCGTCAAAACCTGAAAGCGAAAAGCTCTCGGCGGCATGGGGTGAAACAGCCTCCTTATCAACCGTGTTGTCCTGGGCATCGGCGAGGTCCCAGCTGGTTTCCATGGACAGTGCATCCAGGTCCAACTCGAACTCGTCACCGGGCACCGGTTCACGTTCAGGTGCCGGTGCCGGAGCAGGTGCAGGTGCAAAAACCGGTACCTGAGGTTGTACCGACGCCACTGTCGGCGCGGCGATAATGGCAACCTTGGGATAGCGCCCGCGGATCTCCTCCAACGTCCCGGCATCGATACCCTGTGCCAGTAGATGATGTTCCTGGGCCTGGAAACCGATGACATCGCCCTGCTTGCCCAGTACCTCCAGCAACTTGAGGCCCAGGTCGGTGCGTTCCGGCTCCGCCAGCAACGCGGCGCGCAACAGCCCTGCGGCCTCGGTGAACCGACCGTAGGTCAAGTAGATCCCGACGCCCTCCAGCACATCGCCCAGGGGCGTATCCCCGTTGTTGAACGATGCCGCAGTCTCGGACGGCTCCGTATCGGGGATTGATGCATAGGTTTCGTCGTCCTCCTCCAGCATCGGCTCGGGACGCCCGGTCATCGGTTCCAACTCGGCCTGCTGCTGCCGACGCCGAACGAACAGTAACAGCGCCAGCAACCCCAACAGGCCCACCAGCCCCGCCACCCATGTCCAATTGACGCCCTCTGGCTCTGCTACCGGTTCTGTAGCGGGTTGCGCGTCCGGCGCCGGTTCCGCTGCAGGAAGCGCCGGTTGCGGTGGTGTCGATGCAACAGGGGCTGGTGCAACCTCGGCCAGCCGGGCCTGCAATTCGCTGATCTGCTTGCGCTGGCCAGCGATTTCCTCGTCCTGGGCCTGGAGCCGGGCCTGCAGTTCATCGATCGTCTTCTGTTGCTGCTGGTTTTGCAGCACGCTGGCGGCCATTTGCTCATCGGGCGCGGCGGGGGCCTGGCCAGCAGGGGCTGCAGCCGAAGTCGGCAGCACGGCCGAGTCGGGCAGCAACAAGTGCTGGCCGATGGAAAGCCGGTCACTGCCGGGGTTCAAGGCCTGGATTCCTTGCATCAACTCATTGACCGACGCGTTGCTACCGGCGTCATGCAGGCGCTTGGCGATGATCCAGGGGTTGTCTCCCTGCACGACGGTGTAACGCTTGCCCTGTACCGCCGGGGGCGGCTTGATGGATTGAGGGGCCTGGGAAGGTTCATCACGGACCGGCACGATACCCGGTGTGCCCGGCGGGTCGATCAGTACGGTGTATTCTCGCAGCAGGCGCCCGTTGGGCTGATTGAGCTGCACCAGGAAGTTGAGAAAGGGTTCCTCCACCGGTTTGCTGGATGTCACCCGAATGAAGCTGCGCTCCCCGCGCAACACCGGCGTGAAGCGCAGGTTGTTGAGAAAGAACGCCCGTTCCACACCCGCACGACTGAAATCGTCCGGGCTCGCCAGGCTGGCCGACAGATCGCCCTCGCTGATCCCGGCCACATCGACCAGGGCGATATCGGCGCGCAACGGCTGGTTCAGGGCGGAATGGAGCGTGATGTCCCCCAGCCCCAGCGCCGACGCCAAGGCAGAATACCCCAGGGCACCCACGACGACCGACACGTTGACCCAACTGCGCAACGTGGACTGCAAACTTTCAAGCATGGGTATCCCTTTCGACTACCAGACTGAGCGCAAACGCATCCAATACGATCACTTAGTACTGGTTATAGTTCGCTAATCGCCGAATCTCAAAAGTCTGGCGCCAGGGATAATGCCTCAGGATTTTTCCAGGTTGGCCAGGATCGTACCGTGGACCCGCATGCACACACGCATGTCCGCTTCGTCGACACCTTCGAAAAGCTCACGACGCAGTTGCGTGGCAATGGTTTCGATTTGTTCGATCAACGGCAGGGCCGGTGCGCAGAGCACGATTTTCTTGGCCCGGCGGTCCTCGGCCACGGCCTGGCGCTGCACCAGCCCCTGGGTTTCCAGGCTGTCGAGCAACCGGGCCAGTGTCGGGCCTTCGACGGCGACGCTCTGGGCCAGTTCTCGCTGGGTCGGCGCCTGTTCGAAACGGGCCAGGTGCAACAGCACCAGCCAACGCGCCTGGGACAGGCCCAGCCCGGCCAGGCGGCGATCCAGTTCGGCACGCCAGCCTCGAGACATTTGCGCCAACTGCATGCCAAAACGGTGTTGATCGGTTAACGGCATAAAAAACTCATCAGATCTGAAATAGAGAAAAACTAATTATTAGTCAGCTAAGCATGAGCTTTGGATTCAAGCAAGGTTCACCTTGTACTGAATCGTTAAAGGCACGCAACCCACTGATCAGACTTCAAATTCCGACTGCAACGCAGCCCTGACGCAATACAGCACGCCTTCGGGAACCCGTCCGACAAACAGTGCGGCAACTTCAGACACTGGCGGTAACTCGCCTTCGCCATCCAGGAAGGCATCCTGCACCTCTCCCATCAGTTCTTCGGGCAGATCCAGCGCCTGTTCCAGGGACAACTGCTGTTTGCCAATGGCTTCGGCCAGCATCGTGTAGACGTTCTTTTCCGAGCACTGCAGTTGCCCGGCGATCTGCAACGGCGTCATGCCGGCCCGGGCCAGCGTAATGAGTTCGTGACGTACATCGGCCACCGCTTTCGGTGCTTCGGCCTCGCCACCCAGGACCTGGAGGAAGGCCTCGCCATACCGCTCCAGCTTGCGCGCGCCCACACCACTGACCTGGGCCATTTCCGCCAGGGAGGTGGGCTGACTGCGGAGCATTTCCAGCAGCGTCGAGTCGGGGAAGATGACGTACGGCGGGACGCCGTGCTCCTCGGCCAACTTGCGCCGCAAGGCCCGCAAGGCTTCCCATTGATCGCGCTCTTCGCCACGTACCAGTTGGCTGGCCTGGCTCTTGCTGCTCTTGACCGCCGTTGCCGGCTTGAGGTCACGACGCAGTTCGAGGGTGACCTCACCTTTGAGCAACGGCCGGCAAGTCGCACTCAGGCGCAGGCCGCCGTAGCCTTCCAGGTCGATGTCGGCCAGACCGCGGGCCACCAGTTGTCGGAATAATGAACGCCACTCACCCTCGGTGCGCGCCTTGCCCACGCCGAACACCGACAGGTGCTGGTGGCCAAAGCTGCGGACCTTTTCGTTGTCCTTGCCCAGCAACACGTCCACCAGATGCCCGACACCGTAGCGCTGGCCGGTACGGAAAATCGCCGACAAGGCCTGGCGGGCCGGTTCGGTGGCGTCCCAGGTTTCCACGCCATCGACGCAGTTGTCGCAATGCCCGCAAGGCTGGGGCATGTCTTCGTCAAAATAGGCCAGCAAGGTCTGGCGGCGGCAGCGGGTTTCCTCGCACAGCGAGAGCATCGCGTCGAGCTTGTGCTGTTCCAGACGCTTGTGGCGCTCGTCGCCTTCGGAGTTCTGCAGCATCTGCTTGAGCATCACCACGTCTTGCAGGCCGTAGGCCATCCAGGCGTCGGCCGGCAAGCCATCACGGCCGGCACGTCCGGTTTCCTGGTAATACGCCTCAAGGGACTTGGGCAGGTCCAGGTGCGCGACAAAGCGCACGTTGGGTTTGTCGATACCCATGCCGAACGCAATGGTGGCCACCATGATCAGGCCTTCCTCGTTGAGGAAGCGCTTCTGGTGATAGGCCCGCAGGTCGTTGGGCAGGCCGGCGTGATACGGCAGCGCCGGGAACCCCTGCTCACACAGGAACGCCGCCACTTCATCGACCTTCTTGCGCGACAGGCAATAGACAATGCCGGCATCACTGCGGCGCTCGGCGAGGAACGCCAGCAACTGCTTGCGCGGCTGCTCCTTGGGTACGATGCGGTAGAAAATATTCGGACGGTCGAAACTGGACAGGAAGCGCTCGGCGTTCTGCAAGTGCAGGCGCTCGACGATTTCCTCGCGGGTGCGCTTGTCGGCGGTGGCGGTCAGGGCGATGCGCGGCACGTCGGGGAACAGTTCCGCCAACTGCCCCAGTTGCAGGTATTCGCGTCGGAAATCGTGCCCCCATTGGGATACGCAGTGGGCTTCGTCGATGGCGAACAGGGCAATTTCCAGGCTCTGCAGGAACGCCAGCATGCGCGGCTGCACCAGGCGTTCCGGGGCCAGGTACAACATCTTCACTTCGCCGCGCTTGATGCGTGTCGCCAGGTCCCGCTGTTGCTCGGCGCTGAGGGTGGAGTTCAGCGAAGCAGCGGCAACCCCCAGCTCTTCGAGGGTCGCAACCTGGTCGTCCATCAATGCGATCAGCGGCGAGACCACCACGGCCAGGCCGTTGCGCAACAGCGCCGGGACCTGGAAGCACAAGGATTTGCCGCCGCCGGTGGGCATGAGCACCAGGGCATCGCCACCGTTGGCCACGCGCTCAATAATGGCACCCTGGCGGCCACGGAAACTGTCGTAGCCGAAGATGTCCTTGAGGACGCGTTGAGCCTGTTCGAGCATAGAAACTCCAAAAATCACCGAAACATCCCTGCAAGGCTGGTTCAGAATCACAAACGCTGCACCGGCAAATCGTAAGTGTGCGTTTCGAACCGGCGGGACGCCGCAGGGCATCACAAAACGCGGCAGTATACCCGAGGCCTTCGTTGCAAAGGGGGCTGCTGACAGGAGGTGCTAGCGGCTAGGGATACCCATACATTGCTTCCGTTGCCACAAGTCCCTGTAGGAGCGAGCTTGCTCGCGATAGCGGTGGGTCATTTTGAGAAGGTGCTGGATGTGCCGCCCTCATCGCGAGCAAGCTCGCTCCCACATTTGATCTGCGGCGCCCCCCCCATTTGTGTCCACCCCTGGCCTTCAAGAGGCAAATACGCCACGCGGCTGGCCTGGGCGCTCAAGAAGGCCTAGAATTCCCGCATTGTTTATTCCCCAAGGTAGCCCGTAATGTCCTTCGCTGAGCAACTGACCCGCCTGCAAGTCTTCCTCGACGCCGATGAGCTGCACGAAGAGGCGCTGGACTACGTGGCCGCTCACGGCTATCTGACCGCCCTGTCCATCTGCGCAGAAACGGTGCCGGACCGTGAGTGGATCGACGCCCTGTTCGCCGAAGAGCCGCATTACAGCGACGAAGCCCAGCGTGCCGAAATCGAAGCCACACTGGTCGGCCTCAAGGCCCACATCGCCCGCCAACTGGCTTCCGACGAAGAATTCGAACTGCCGTGCGACCTGGACCTGGGCGATGATCCGGATGATTCGGAGTTGCGTGGCTGGTGCATCGGCTTCATGGAAGGCGTGTTCCTGCGCGAAGCCGCCTGGTTCGAAACCGCCGAAGAGGAAGTCAGCGAAATGCTGCTGCCGATCATGGTCGGTTCCGGCCTGTTCGATGAGCAACCGGAATTTTCCGACATCGCCGCCGACGCCAACCTGATGGACGACATGATTGTCCAGATCCCCGAAGCCCTCACGGCCCTGTACCTGCTGTGCAACGCACCGGACGAGAAACCGGCGATCCTCAAGCCTCGCCACCACTGAGTGACCGGGTGCCCTCGCCAGTCGGCAATCGCCCGCTGATCCTGCGTTACGTTCTGTTGGCCATTGGCTGGCTGAGCGTAGCGCTGGGGGTCATCGGCATCTTCGTCCCCGTACTGCCCACCACCCCTTTCCTGCTCCTGGCGGCCGCCTGTTTCGCCCGCAGCTCGCCGCGCTTCTACCAATGGCTGGTAGAACATCCCCGCCTCGGCCCGTGGATCCGCGACTACCTCAGCGGCAACGGCATCCCGCTCAAGGGTAAGGTCTATGCCATCGGGCTGATGTGGGCGAGCATCCTCTTTTCCTGCTACCTGGTGCCCCTGCCGTGGGCCCGGGGGTTCATGCTCACCAGTGCGGTGCTGGTAACGGTTTATATCCTCAAGCAGAAGACATTGCGCAAACCCTGAGCCGCCACAAAAGCAAAACCCGTCATGTCCAGACTGGACATGACGGGTTTTGTCGTTTCAGCTCACCTCACACCGTGTCCACCTTCAAAGAATGATCGTTGAGCATTCCGTTGATGATGGTCGCCGTATCCGCGCCGCCTGCGATCATGCCGTCTGCGCCGGGCGTGACGCCGTAATGACTGGCGAGGTTGACGCCCGCCAGATCGATGGTCTGGTTCGGCGTGGCACCGGCAATGGCACTGACGTCGATGCTGGTGATGACCGACCCACCGCTGCCGCTGATGGTGAAGTGCAGGTAATCGTCCAGTGACGCGGTGCTGCCGTTCTCCCCTTGCAACAGCTGGGACAGGTCGAGTTTGTCGACGCCGGGCGAGAAGTCCGTGATCACGTCGTGGCCGCTGTTGCCTGCCTGCCATTGGAAGGTATCGGCACCGCTGCCGCCAGTGAGCGTGTTGTTGCCCAGGCCGCCGATCAGCAGGTCATCGCCGCCACCGCCGTTGAGCACGTCATGGCCCAATCCACCGTTGATGCGGTTGCTGGCGCCGTCACCGGTGAGGGTATCGTTGAAGTTCGAACCGACCAGGTTTTCGATGCCTGTCAGGGTATCGGTGCCGGCGCCCACGGTGTTCTGCGCCGCCAACAGTCCCAGGTTCACCGTGACCCCGGCGCTCGCGTGGGCATAGCTCGCAGTGTCGTTGCCCGTACCGCCATCGAGCAGGTCGTTGCCCGCGCCGCTGTAGAGCAGGTCATTGCCTGCCCCGCCGTGCAGGGTGTTGTTGCCCGAGCCTGCGCTGAGGATGTCGTTGCCGTCGCCCGCATTGAGGATGTTGTCGCCGTTACCAGCCAACAGCACATCGTCCCCGGTGGTGCCCGTCAGGGTATGGCCCGCCTGGTAGCTGATGTCCACCGCAGCACTGTCGCTACCGCCATGGTTGTCGCTGGCAGTGTAGCTGCCGTGGTAATCCGGGGTGCTGTCCTGGGCGCCGGCGTAGTTGACGGTCATGGTCAGTTGATAATTTTCCGCAGCGTTGGAATTGCCGCCGCCGGGATTGGGGATGTTGGTGACGTGGATCTGGTAGTTGCCATCCGCCGCGGCAGTGAACGAGGCGCCGTCGCTGATCGCAATGAAAGGCCCACCGTTGAGAGAGTACTCGAGGGTGATATGCCCACCCGCCAGGTTATGGTCCAGCGTCAGGGTTTCACCCTGCTTGAGGCTGATGTTGAGGCGGTCTTCATCGTTGGCATTATTGTTGGAAACCGCACCCAGCGCGCCACTGACCACCAGCACCGCCGTCATGGTCGCGGCATTGGCGACGAAGGCGCTGCGATTGAGGTTGATCGACTGCACGTTGTTACCGGTGAAACTGACCGTGCCGGTGCTGCCGGTGAAATCCCCGCCTTTGGCGGTCCAACCGGTATTGAAACTGGTGGGTGACGCGGTGAGCGGATCGCCGTTGGCGTCGCTGTCGTTGCCCAGCAGCAATTCGCCCGGTACCACGATGTTGCCCGACAGCACGTTGGTGATGATGTTGTCGTCCATCGCCACGGGTGGGCTGTTGGGCACGACTTTGACCACCAGGCTGGAGCTGGCCAGGTCGCCATCGTTGTCACTGACGGTGTAGCCGATGTTTTCGGTGATCAATACGCTGGTGGCGGTCTGGGAGGTATAGCTGAACGCACCGGTATCGAGGTTGACCACCAGGGTACCGTCATGGGCGGTGGCAATGCTCAGCGTGTTGGTGGTCGTATTGAAACTGCCATGGTTGACCCCACCACTGGTGCTCAGTGCACCGTGGCCACCGTTGGCCGTCGGGTCATAGCTGTACGTGGTGCCATCGACCACCAGGCTTTTGACAAACCCACCATCGGCGCCGAACGAACCGCCTTCGCCCAGCAGGTTGCCGGTAACCGGCGCGCCTTGCACCGTGCCGGAGAGCACCGAATTGAGCTGGTTCAGGTCGGTGACCACCACTGCGTTGGTGTTGGTATGAGCGCTGCCGTCGTAGGCCAGCGGGTCGAGGTAGTCGTTACTGACACCGTCGCCCAGGCCAATGGCGTAGTTCTTGATGCCGTTGGCATCAAGGAAGGCTTTCCACGCCGCCTCGTCTGCCGTGCCGGTTTCCAGGCCAGAATTGGGCTTGCCGTCCGAGAAGAAGTAGCCGATGTTCTGCGCGCCGGTCAGTTGCCCGGAAGTGACAAACGCAGTCTTGGCCGTCGCCACTGCCGCGTCGTAGTTGGTCCCGCCACCCGCCGACAGGCTGGAGAGAAGCGACTTGGCAGTCGCCACGTCGACCCACACCGAAGTCTGGTCGGTGGCACTGCTGCTGAACGTCACGAGCTGGACTTTCACATCCCCCAGGTCATCGTATTTATCGAGCAAGGCGCTGATCGCCTGTTTCGCCAGGTCCAGCCGCGAAAGCCCCGGTACACCGGAGTCATCGGCCATGCTGCCGGACACGTCGAGCACGATCAGCAGGTTCGAATCGATCTCCACCGCGGTGACCGAACGCTCGGACGCAACGGCCTTCGGTACATCATCGACGATGCTGACCACCAGACTGCCGGTGGTGCTGTTGCCCAGGGAATCCGTGGCCTGATAGGTGAAGCTTTCGCTCAACACGTTCGGGCCATCATTGGCATGGGGCGTGGTGTTGGCTGGTGAGGTCAGGGTGTAGGTGTAGGAACCGTCCGGGTGGAGCAACAACTGGCCGTAGGCGCCGGTGGCGTTGCCCACCAGGGTGAAGGAGACGGCGCCAGTGGCACCGCTGACTGAACCGACCAAGGTGCCACTGGCAGTTTCGCTGGTGGCGCTCGGGTCGCTGCCGGTGACGCTGCCAGGGGCAAGGTCCTGGCCATCCTGGTTCAGGTCGAGGGCTTTTTCATAGACAGTAACGTCGTGGTCGGTTTCTGCGATGAGGCAGCTGTTGTGCACGTCAATGGTGAGGGTGGTGGTGCTCTCATCACCATCGGCATCACGCACGGTATAGGTGAAGACATCGGTCGCGCCTGCTGCACCGACAGCATCGGGGTTGCTGTGGTAGACGGCGTTGCCGTTAGCGTCCAGGGTCAGGTAGCCGTAGGTGCCGTTGATCTGGGTGTTGAGACCACCGACAGCAGAGGTTGAGGTGTCATTGCCGGCGCGTACGCCGATCACCATGCCGCCATCCGCGCCAAGTACGTCGTTGTCCAGCACGTTACCGTTGACCGTGCCGCCCTCCACCACCGAGGTGAAATCGGCATGGGCGCTTGGCACGTCGTCGACGATGTCGATGACGATGGTGCTGGTGACGGTGTTGCCCAACGAGTCAGTGGCCTGGTAGGTGAAGCTTTCGCTCAGCACATTCGGGCCATCGTTGGCGTGGGGCGTCGTCGTGGCTGGCGAGGTCAGGGTGTAGGTGTAGGAGCCGTCGGGCTGAAGCGACAGTTGCCCGTAGGCACCGTTGGCGTTGCCCACCAGCGCGAAGGTCACTGCGCCAACGGCACCGCTGATCGAGCCGACAAGGCTGCCACTGGCGGTTTCGCTGGTGGCGCTCGGGGCGCTGCCGGTGACAGTGCCGGGGGCCAGGTCCTGGCCGTCCTGGTTCAGGTCAAGGGCTTTTTCGTAGACGCTGATTTCGTGGTCGGGGGTGGCGACGAGGCAGATATCGTGGACATCAATGGTGATGGTGGTGGTGCTTTCATCACCGTCGGCATCACGCACGGTGTAGGTGAAAACATCGGTCGCGCCCGGGGCGCTGACGGTGTTCGGGTTGCCGTGGTAGACGGCGTTGCCATTGGCGTCCAGGGTCAGGTAGCCGTAGGTGCCGTTGATCTGGGTGTTCAAGCCGCCAATCGCCGGAGTCGAGGTGTCGTTACCTGCACGCACACCGATCACGGCACCACTCGCAGCCGGTCCGTCGGCACCACCTTCATCGTTGTTCAGGACGTTGCCACTGACCGTCCCACCTTCATCCACCGAGGCAGAGTCGGCATGAGCGGTCGGCAGGTCATCAACGATATTCACGTCCAGGTTGCCGTTGGCGGTGGTGCCGTTATCGTCGGTGACAACCACTGCGAACTGTTCGCTGAGGCTATTGGCGCCGTTGGCGTTTGGATGGGCTTCGTTGTCCAGCAAGGAGTAGCTGTAGCTGACCACCCCAGTCGCAGCGTTGAAACCGGTGATAGTCAGGGTGTTGCCCAGCGCGGTGGTAATCGACTGTGGGAAACCGGCTGCCACGCCACCCGTCACCACATTGATGCCGCCAACACTCAAGGTTTGCACACCGTCCAACGCAGTCACGGTGAACGTGCCGCTTTGAGTCAGGGCCGGTGCATCCGGGCTGCTGCCATCGCTGAGGTTTTTCTCCTGGACCGTCAACTCACCGCCGTCGGTGTCGAGGCCGGTGATGATCACTGGGTCATCGTTGTTGTGTACTTGCAGCACCAGGTTCGCGGTGCTGGTGTCGCCGTCGGCATCGGTCAGGGTGTAGGTGAAGGTTTCGCTGCCATCGCCACCACCGTGCAGGCCCTTGAAGTCGGCATCGGCGGTGTTGAGGGTGTAGGTGTAGGAGCCGTCGGCATTGAGCACCAAGGTGCCGTAGGTGCCGGTGAAAGTGCCGGGGGTGATTGGGCCGGAGGCCACATGGTCCGCACCTTGAGTATCGTTGGTCAGCACGCTGCCGGTCAGGGTCAGATTGGTTTCCGAGGCTGTACTGGCGTTGCTGTCATCCACGGCTTTAGGCAAGTCGTCGACGATGTTCACGTCCAGGTTGCCGTTCGCGGTGGTGCCGTTATCGTCGGTGACAACCACTGCGAACTGTTCGCTAACGCTGTTGGCGCCGTTGGCGTTTGGATGGGCTTCATTGTCCAGCAGCGTGTAGCTGTAGCTGACCACGCCCGTGGTGGCGTTGTAGCCAGTGATGGTCAGCGTATTGCCGAGTGCGGTGGTAATCGATTGTGGGAAACCGGCTGCCACGCCACCCATCACCACATTGATGCCGCCAACACTCAAGGTTTGCACACCGTCCAACGCAGTCACGGTGAACGTGCCGCTTTGAGTCAGCGTCGGTGCATCCGGGCTGCTGCCATCGCTGAGGTTTTTCTCCTGCAATGACAGCTCACCGCCGTCGGTGTCGAGGCCGGTGATGATCACTGGGTCATCGTTGTTGTGTACTTGCAGCACCAGGTTCGCGGTGCTGGTGTCACCGTCGGCATCGGTCAGGGTGTAGGTGAAGGTTTCGCTGCCATCGCCACCACCGTGCAGGCCCTTGAAGTCGGCATCGGCGGTGTTGAGGGTGTAGGTGTAGGAACCGTCGGCATTGAGCACCAGGGTGCCGTAAGTACCGGTGAAAGTGCCGGGGGTGATTGGGCCGGAGGCCACATGGTCCGCACCTTGAGTATCGTTGGTCAGCACGCTGCCGGTCAGGGTCAGATTGGTTTCCGAGGCTGTACTGGCGTTGCTGTCATCCACGGCTTTAGGCAAGTCGTCGACGATGTTCACGTCCAGGTTGCCGTTCGCGGTGGTGCCGTTATCGTCGGTGACAACCACTGCGAACTGTTCGCTGAGGCTATTGGCGCCGTTGGCGTTTGGATGGGTTTCATTGTCCAGCAAGGTGTAGCTGTAGCTGACCACGCCCGTGGCGGCGTTGTAGCCAGTGATGGTCAACGTATTGCCGAGTGCGGTGGTAATCGATTGTGGGAAACCGGCTGCCACGCCACCCGTCACCACATTGATGCCGCCAACACTCAAGGTTTGCACACCATCCAACGCAGTCACGGTGAACGTGCCGCTTTGAGTCAGCGTCGGTGCATCCGGGCTGCTGCCATCGCTGAGGTTTTTCTCCTGCAATGACAGCTCACCGCCGTCGGTGTCGAGGCCGGTGATGATCACTGGGTCATCGTTGTTGTGTACTTGCAGCACCAGGTTCGCGGTGCTGGTGTCACCGTCGGCGTCGGTCAGGGTGTAGGTGAAGGTTTCGCTGCCATCGCCACCACCGTGCAGGCCCTTGAAGTCGGCATCGGCGGTGTTGAGGGTGTAGGTGTAGGAGCCGTCGGCATTGAGCACCAGGGTGCCGTAAGTACCGGTGAAAGTGCCGGGGGTGATTGGGCCGGAGGCCACATGGTCCGCACCTTGAGTATCGTTGGTCAGCACGCTGCCGGTCAGGGTCAGGTGGGTTTCCGAAGCCGTGCTGGCGTTGCTGTCGTCCACGGCTTTAGGCAGGTCATCGACGATATTGACGTCCAGGTTGCCGTTGGCTGTGGTGCCGTTGTCGTCAGTGGCGACTACAGCAAATTGTTCGCTAACGCTGTTGGCGCCGTTGGCGTTTGGATGGGTTTCATTGTCCAGCAAGGAGTAGCTGTAGCTGACCACGCCCGTGGTGGCGTTGTAGCCAGTGATGGTCAGCGTATTGCCGAGTGCGGTGGTAATCGACTGTGGGAAACCGGCTGCCACGCCACCGGTGACGACGTTAATGCCGCCAACACTCAAGGTTTGCACACCATCCAACGCAGTCACGGTGAACGTGCCGCTTTGAGTCAGGGCCGGTGCATCCGGGCTGCTGCCATCGCTGAGGTTTTTCTCCTGGACCGTCAGCTCACCGCCGTCGGTGTCGAGGCCGGTGATGATCACTGGGTCATCGTTGTTGTGTACTTGCAGCACCAGGTTCGCGGTGCTGGTGTCACCGTCGGCATCGGTCAGGGTGTAGGTGAACGTCTCGGTGCCGCTGCCCCCGCCATGCAACGCGACGAATTGCGGGTCGCTGGTGTTCAGGGTGTAGGTGTACATGCCGTTGGGGTTGAGCACCAGGGTGCCGTAGGTGCCGGTGAACGTGCCGCCAATGATCGGCCCGCTGTCGGGACCGGTGGGAATCCGGTCGGCGCCCTGATGGTCGTTGGGCAATACGTTGCCGGTGAGGGTTACCAGGGTTTCCGACGCCGTGTTGGCGTGGCTGTCGTCGATCGCCTGGGGCACGTCATCGGTAATGTTGACGTCCAGGGTGCCAGTGGCCGTGTCACCGTCGGTGTCGACGGCCACCACCGGGAACTGCTCGGTGATACTGTTGGCACCGCCACCGGCAGGATGGGTTTCATTGTCCGTCAGGGTGTAGCTGTAGCTGACCACACCCGTGGCCGGGTCATAGCCGGTGATGGTCAACGTGTTGCCCAGCGCCGAAGTGACGGTTTGGGGGAAGCCTGCGGGCACACCGCCGGTGATCACGTTGATGCCGCCGATGCTCAGGCTGCTCAGCCCGTCAGGCGCGGAAACCGTGAAGGTGCCATTTTGCACCAGCGCCCCCGGATTGCTGGCCGAACCATCGGCCAGATTGGCTTCGTTGATGGTCAGTTCGCCGCCCTCGACATCGACCCCGTCGAGGGTCACCGGGTTATCCGGTGTCACCGGCGGCACGGTTGCATTGTCGCCCGTGTTATCCGGATCACCGGCCAGGCGCAGCTGTGGAAACTCGGGAATCCCATTGAACCCGGCCGTCGGAAAACCGATCTGCGGATCGACCTCCCCACCGACTTCTTCCAGCAGCACAAAACTGTGCCCGCCGCCCACGCCCCCCGGGTTGCCACCCTCGGGGCCGGCGGCCGTGGCTTCACCGGTCTGGGTCGGGTCGGCACCGGCAGCGATGGCTTGCTGCAGCTTTTGCACATCGGTCAGTTGCGCATTACTCGGTGTCGCCGCGTCAGGCGTATCGACATGAGGCGCATGGTTGGCGAGCAACTGCGGGGTCAGGGTCAGGTCGCTTCCGCGACCCAGGGTCAATGACTGGCCGTTCTGCAGATGAACCGCCACGGCCCCTTCGGCACCGGTGACCAGGTGTTCGCCGGCATAAAGCCGATCGCCTTCGACCAGAGGCCGCCGCAGGCCACCGGCCGCTTCTGCGAAAACTTGCCCGACCACTTTGCTGACGATACCGATGAGCGCTGCCATGTGCATTTCCTCCGTTGCCGACCGCAATCGGCACCTGTCTGAGTGAAGAATCCGTCCTCAGGTTTGGCGATCCAAAAAGCTGGAAAATCTGCCAGCTTTCGTGAAAGAAGAAGGTGCTAGCAATTCGCCAAAACGACAAAAAACCGTCACCAAAAACCACCTCACAGATCGCCCTTTCGACATTTCTTCACATTGCTTAAAAATCTGCATGGAACTTTTATTGACGCCTAAAAGCCGTCAGAACCCGCAGATTCAAAGGCTTTCGCTTTGAACAATGTGCCGGTTTTTTTCAAGTACATAAGTTTTTTTCGGCATAAGTCTTATGAGAAATTCTTCTTAGGTTTTGCTCAGGATGTTCTTAGCTGTGTTGTTACAAGGTTGAAACGGTTTTGATCTTAAACACGTCAATATTTTGGCGACAAGCGAAGCACTACGGACCTCAGGAGATGCACCCCATGCGCGTTCTAACCCCCCTCTGCAGCGCGGTTTTGCTGGCCATGGCCTGCTCCTCTCAGGCGCAGGCCATGTCCTTGACCGAAGCGATCCAGAGCACCATTGCCACTCACCCTGAGCTGGCACAACGGGTGGACAGCCGTCTGTCGGCCAATGAAGACGTCAAGGTCGCCCGAGGGGGCTTTTTCCCGTCGGTGGATTTGAATGCCGGTTACGGTCGTGGCTATAGCGACAACACCAACACCCGGGCCTTGGGCAATCACCACACCAATATCCTGACCTACACCCAGTCGGAGCTGCGCCTGCGACAGATGATCTTCGACGGGTTCAACACCGCCAATGAAGTGGAACGCACCCAGGGCGTGGTCAACTCCCGGGCCTATTACGCCCAGGGCACCGCCCAGGATCTGGCGCTGCGCACCATCGAGGTCTACCTGGAAGTGCTCAAGCGTCGCGAACTGGTGACCCTGGCCAAGAACAACCTGCAAGCGCACCTGCGGGTCAACGACCAGATCGGCCTGCGCACCCAGCGCGGGGTGGGCAGTACGGCCGACTCCGACCAGTCCAACGCCCGTCGGGCCCTGGCGGAAAACAACTACGACACCGCCCAGGTCGACCTGGCCGACGCCGAGACGAACTTCTACAGCGTGGTCGGGCGCATGCCCGATGAACTGGAAACGCCGCCCTCGACCAAAGGCGAACTGCCTGCCGACCTGCGCGACGCCCAGCAAAGCATGGTGGATAACAACCCGTACCTGAAATCGGCCCAGGCCGACATACAGTCCGCCGAGAGCCAGTACGAAGTGGCGAAGTCGCCGTTCTACCCGCGCTTCGACGCCGAGGCGGCGGTGGGCGCCAATAACAATATCGGTGGTGAAGAAGGCCACGACAACAACTGGCGGGTCGGCGTGGTGATGAACTACAACCTGTTCCGCGGTGGCAGCGACAAGGCGCGGCTGGCGTCCAATGCTCACCAGATCAACCAGGCCATGGACATCCGCAACAATGCCCTGCGCCAGCTCAACGAAGACACGCGCCTGGCTTGGAACGCGATGCTCAACGCCCGTAAACAGACCCCCACCGCCCGCGAATACGCCGAAACCACTTCCCGCGTGCGCGCCGCCTACCAGGATCAGTTCGGTCTCGGCCAGCGGACCTTGCTCGACGTGCTCGACAGCGAAAACGAGCTGTACAACGCCAACCGTCGCTACACCGAGGTGCGCTACACCGAGGAGTACTCGATGTACCGGGTACTGGCGAACATGGGCCTGCTGCTGCACAAACAACGGATCGTGCTGCCGGCCGATGCGGTCGCGCAGACCGAAGTCAAGAACCAGGCTCGGCTGCCGGAACTGAAGTAGCCCCCTCCAAAAAAATGGGAGCGAACAATGTGACCAGCATGGAACCCGCAACCCTTGGCGCCGATCCGCGCCTGAATTTCGATGATCCCTTGCTGGACGGTCTGTTGATCCTCTGCAAACTCCATGGTGCGACGGTCAGCCGCGCCAGCCTCAGCGCCGGGCTTCCTATGGCGCACCAACGCTTGAGCCTGGACCTGCTGCCACGCGCAGCGGCCCGGGCAAGCTTGCAGGCGCGACTGTTGCGTCGTGAGCTGGCGGATATCTCGCCCCTGAACCTGCCAGTGATGCTGATCCTGGCGGGGGGCCGCTGTGCGGTACTCAGGCGCTGGGGCGAGGATGGCAAGGCGCTGATCCTGCCCAGCGAAGCCGACGGCGGCGAGCAGTGGGTCAGCCGCGAGGAACTGAACCTCGACTACAGTGGCCAGGCCTTGTTCGCCCGGCCGCGCCATGAACTCGAAGACCTGCGCGCGCCCCTGGTGCCGCGGGTCGAGGCGTGGTTTCGCGACACCTTGAAACTGTCGCGCTGGCTGTACAGCGACGCGATCCTGGCGAGTTTCCTGATTAACCTGCTGGGCCTGATGGTGCCGCTGTTCGTCATGCAGACCTACGACCGCGTGGTGCCGAACCAGGCCACGTCGACCTTGTGGGTGCTGGCCGTGGGGTTGTTGATCGGCACCGGCTTCGAACTGGTGTTACGGGTAGTGCGCGCCCATCTGCTGGACACCGCCGGCAAGAAAACCGACGTGATTCTCTCCGCCACCCTGTTCGAGCGCATCACCGGCATGGCGATGAAGGCCAAGCCAGTGACAATCGGCGGCTTCGCCCAGAGCATCCACGACTTCCAGGGCCTGCGCGAATTCCTCACGGCAGTGACCCTCACCAGCCTGATCGACCTGCCCTTCGCCCTGCTGATGCTGGTGGTGATCGGCCTGCTGGGTGGCTGGCTGGTGGTGATTCCGGTGGTGGCGTTTCCAATCACCATTGTCTTCGCAATGATCATCCAGGCGCGCCTGCGCGACACCGTGGAAAAAAGCCTGGCGCTGGGCGCCCAGCGCCAGGCACTGCTGATCGAAACCCTCGGCGGCCTGGAAACCCTCAAGGCCTGCAGCGCCGAGAGCGAGCGCCAGCATCAGTGGGAAAGCACCCACGGCGCCCTCACCCGCCTGGACAGCCATGCGCGCAATCTGTCGGCACTGGCGACCAACGGCACGTTGTTCCTGCAACAACTGGCGGGCATGGCGACCATCGTCGCCGGGGTCTACAGCATCATCGCCGGCAACCTCAGCGTCGGCGCGCTGGTGGCGACCTACATGCTCGGCAGCCGAGTACTAGCGCCGCTGGGGCAGATCGCCGGGCTGATCACCCGTTACCAGCAAGCCCAGCTCACCATGCGCAGCACCGATGCCTTGATGGCGCTGCCCCAGGAACGCGATGCCAAACAACGGCCGTTGGATCGCACCCAGTTGCAGGGCGCGCTGGACGTCAGTGGCGTGACCTTCCACTACAACGGCCAGAGCACTCCGGCGCTGGCCAATATCAGCTTCAGCCTCAAGCCCGGCGAACGGGTCGGGATCATCGGCCGCAGTGGCTCGGGCAAGAGCACCCTGGCGCGCCTGGTGATGGGTTTCTACGCGCCGGAGGAAGGCCAGTTGCTGCTCGACGGCCTGGACCTGCGGCAACTGGACGTCGCCGACCTGCGCCAACAGATCGGCTACGTCGCCCATGACCTGCCGCTGCTGGCCGGTAGCCTGCGGGACAATCTCACCTTGGGCGCCCGCTACATCAGCGACGCGCGCATGCTGGAAGTGGCGGAACTGACCGGTGTCACCGAACTGGCGCGCCAACATCCCCAAGGTTTCGACCGCCCGGTGGGCGAGCGCGGGCAACTGCTCTCCGGCGGCCAACGCCAGGCCGTGCTACTGGCCCGGGCCTTGCTGCTCGACCCGCCGATCCTGCTGCTGGACGAACCCACCAGCGCCATGGACAACAGCAGCGAAGACGTCTTGCGGCAAAAGCTGCATACCCATGTGCAGGGCAAGACCGTGCTGCTGGTCACCCACCGCACCTCGATGCTGAGCCTGGTGGACCGCCTGGTGGTGCTGGATAACGGCCGGATCGTGGCCGATGGCCCGAAAGAGGCGGTGATCGATGCGCTGCGCAAGGGCCGGGTGGGCTCCGCGGCGGTATAGAAACAACACCGCAACCTGTGGGAGCAAGGTTTGTGTGGGAACAGGTTTGTGTGGGAGCAAGGCTTGCCCGCGATGAAGCCGATGCGGTCTCACTGGAACCGAGGCGCCTGTATCGCGGGCAAGCCTTGCTCCCACAAAAGCCTTGCTCCCACAGATAACCCTCTCAAGCCACAGGTATGTGTTTGGCTTTATTTTCTCTCACTGACGGGTACCGCCCCATGTCTGCTCAAACACCGGATTCAGCCGCCCGAAGCTACTTCGGCAGTTTCAGCAAAAGCGCCGAAAGCGAGTTCATGCCGGAAACCGCCGGCGCCACGCTGCAGGATTCGCCGCGCCGCTCGCGCGTTACCGTGTGGCTGGCCGCCGGGTTGATCATCACTGGGCTGGTCTGGGCGAAGTTCGCGGTGTTGCAGGAAGTCACCACCGGCGAAGGCAAGGCGATTCCGTCGAGCAAGATCCAGGTGATCCAGAACCTGGAGGGTGGCATCGTCACTGAGATTTTCGTCCGTGAAGGCCAGATGGTGAACAAGGGCGACACCCTGCTGCGCCTGGACGACACGCGTTTCCTGTCGAACAAGGGCGAGAGCGAGGCCGACCGCTATGCCTTGACCGCCCAGGTCGAGCGCCTGTCGGCCGAGGCCGAGGGCCGGCCGTTCAAGCTTTCAACCGAGGTGATCGCCAAGGCCCCGCAAGTGGCCGAGGACGAGCGTTCACTGTACGAACAACGGCAACGGCGCCTGGCCAGCGAACAACGCACCCTGACCGAACAGCTGCGGCAGAAGACCCAGGAACTGGCAGAGTTTCGCTCCAAGCAAGGCCAGTTCAGCTCGGCCCTGGCCTTGCTGCAAGAAGAAATGAACATGTCTGCCCCGCTGGTGCGCACCGGGGCGGTATCACCGGTGGAGATCCTGCGGCTCAAACGCAGCGCGGTGGAAATCCGCGGTTCGCTCAACGCCACCACCCTGGCCATTCCCCGGGCGGAATCGGCGATCAACGAGATCAAAAGCAAGATCGACGAATCGGAGCAGACCTTTCGCTCCGAGGCAGCCAAGGACCTCAACGAGAAGCGCACCGAACTGTCGAAAATCACCGCCTCGAGCATCGCCATCGACGACCGCGTGACCCGCACCACCGTAGTCTCGCCGGTGCATGGGGTGATCAAGCAACTGAAGGTCAACACCATCGGCGGTGTGGTGCAGCCAGGTAACGACATGGTGGAAATCGTGCCCCTGGAAGACAACCTGCTGATCGAAGCCAAGGTCCGCCCTCAGGACGTGGCGTTCCTGCACCCGGGCCAGAAAGCCATGGTCAAATTCAGCGCCTACGACTACACGATCTATGGCGGGCTGAGCGCCAAACTCGAACTGATCGGCGCCGACACCATTACCGACGACAAGGGCAACAGCTTCTACCTGATCCAGGTGCGCACCGACAAAAACCACTTGGGCGGGGATGCCAAGCCCTTGCTGATCATTCCGGGAATGGTCGCGACGGTGGACATCATCACTGGGGAGAAAAGTGTCCTGGATTACTTGCTCAAGCCGGTGTTGAAGGCGCGGACCGAGGCAATGCGCGAGCGGTAGGTTCCAGCTGGGCTCTTCTCTGGTCATGAGGCCGCCATCGCGAGCAAGCTCGCTCCCACATTGGATCTGTGGCGACCACAAATCTTGTGTGCACTGAAGATCAACTGTGGGAGCGAGCTTGCTCGCGATGGCGTCAGCGAGGACAACCATTATTTCCCAGCATGGTTATGCCGAAAAACCTCCTCCCCCATCGCCGCTATCTGCCCCTCGATCAACGCCTCGAACGGCCTCAGCAACCCCTCGAAGCTCGCCGGCGCCTCAAGCACCTGCAACGCCTGGACAATCGCTTCCACCGTCGACAACGCTCCCGGCCCCGGTGCCTTGCGCAAACGATAACGAGACACCCCGCCCTCGGCCAACGTAACCCTCGGCAACGCCGCCAGCAGCGGGTTGAGGTGCAACAGCTTGCGCGCCTTGCGCCAGGTACCGTCGGGAACGACCAGCAGCAACGGCTCATCGCAGGGCGCATAGGCTTGCAGCGGTTGTGCATCGTCAGCCGGAAACAACAACCGCGCCTGATAACCCGGCTGATTGAGCAACCTGGGCAAATCCTCGAACACCTCGCCCACGATCAGTTCAGCGTTGTTAAGCCCCAACGCCGCCAAGCGGGCGGTGTTCAAGGCATGGTTCACTTCGCTGGGATGCTGCAACAGCAAGACGCGGGTGCGGCTGTCGAGGCTGGGGATCAACGGGCACAGACAGTGGCTTTGCGGTCGTTGACAGCGCGGGCATTGAGTTCTGGACATGATCAGGCCTGATTCAGTTGAGCTTTGAGCAAATCGCGGAAGGTCTGGATCAGCGGCTCGCGGCTGCGGCCACGGCGCACGATCATCGAAAACGGCGCCTGATAGCCGAAGGTCGCCGGCAGCAGCACGCGCAAGTCGCCCTTGTCGACCCAAGCCTGGGCGTAGTGTTCAGGCAGGTAACCGACGTAGGCCCCGGACAACACCAGGATCAACTGCGCCTCCATGCTCTCCACCGTCGCCGCGCTGTGCTTGAAGCCATGGCGAGCCAGTTCGGCCTGGCTCCAGTAACCGCGCCCGACCATGCGCTGCTGGGTGATGACCTGCTCGGGGATGCGCCGCTCGTTGAACAACGGGTGACGGTTGCTGCAATACAACCAGTGCTGCTCACGGTACAGCGGCATGTAGACCAGCCCGCTCATGCGCGTGGAAAACGCACCGATGGCCAGGTCCAGGCGGTTGTCCTGTACACCGAGTTGCAACTCGTAAGGGCTCATGACCGACAGGTGCAAATGCACCGCCGGATGCTCCTGGCTGTAGGCACCGATGGCTTCGGCGAATGGCAAGGCCTTATCGCTGACGGTGGAGTCGATCACCCCCAGGTTCAAGGTGCCGCGCAGCTCCCCCTTGAGCGCGGCGGCGTACTGCTCGAACCCTTCGAGCTCGCCCAACAGGCGCAAGGTTTCCTGATGGAACAACTCGCCCTTGCTGGTCAGGCTGAACCCGCCCCGGCCGCGATGACACAACACCAGGCCCAGGGCCGACTCAAGCTGGCTCATGTAGGTGCTGATGGCCGACGTGGACAGGTTGAGCTCGTGTTGAGCGTTGGCGAAACCCTGGTGCCGGACCACGCTGACGAAAATGCGCAGCAGTTTCAGGTCGGGTAGAGCGTTGGCCATTGGGGGTGTCTCCATACAGACAGGTCACTGCAAACTTTGTGGCGAGGGGATTTATCTGTGGGAGCAAAGCTTGCTCGCGATACAGGCGCCTCGGTTCTAGAGGAAACCGCATGAACTTCATCGCGGGCAAGCCTTGCTCCCACAGTGTTGCTTCAACAGATCAATCGCGAGTCTATCGCCCCACCCCGCGTTAGTTTAGAAAAATCTGAACTAAGTATTTGCCCCCAGCGATTCTTCCCATCCCAGGCTTTTCGCAGAATCGGCCCCTGATAAATAAAACAACGATGAGGCCCTACCCGTGGACAAGATTCTTCACCAACCACTGGGCGGCAACGAAATGCCGCGCTTCGGCGGCATCGCCACCATGATGCGACTCCCCCATTTGCAAACCGCTGCCGGCCTGGACGCTGCGTTCGTTGGCGTGCCGCTGGACATCGGCACCTCCCTGCGCGCCGGCACCCGTTTCGGGCCGCGGGAGATCCGCGCCGAATCGGTGATGATCCGCCCCTACAACATGGCCACTGGCGCCGCGCCGTTCGACTCGCTGTCGGTGGCCGACATCGGCGACGTGCCGATCAACACCTTCAACCTGCTGGACGCGGTGCGGATCATCGAGGAGTCGTACCACAAGATCCTCGAACACAACGTCATCCCCCTGACCCTGGGTGGCGACCACACCATCACCCTGCCGATCCTGCGGGCCATCCACAAGAAACACGGCAAGGTCGGCCTGGTGCACATCGACGCCCACGCCGATGTGAACGACCACATGTTCGGCGAGAAGATCGCCCACGGCACCACCTTCCGCCGCGCCGTGGAAGAAGGCCTGCTCGATTGCGACCGCGTGGTGCAGATCGGCCTGCGGGCCCAGGGCTACACCGCCGATGATTTCAACTGGAGCCGCAACCAGGGTTTCCGCGTGGTCCAGGCCGAAGAGTGCTGGCACAAATCCCTCGCCCCGCTGATGGCCGAAGTCCGTGAGAAAGTCGGCGGCGGCCCGGTGTACCTGAGCTTTGACATCGACGGTATCGACCCGGCCTGGGCGCCAGGCACTGGCACCCCGGAAATCGGCGGCCTGACCACCATCCAGGCGATCGAAATCGTCCGTGGCTGCCAGGGCCTCGACCTGGTCGGTTGCGATCTGGTAGAAGTCTCGCCGCCGTACGACACCACCGGCAACACCTCGCTGCTGGGCGCCAACCTGCTGTACGAGATGCTCTGCGTACTGCCTGGCGTGGTTCATCGCTGAGGTGCGCCCATGAGCGAACAGGACCAGGTGCTCCAGGCCGCCGCAAATTTGGTGTCGGCCTTCGCCCGCAATGACCGCGACGCCTACTTCGGCGCGTTCACCACCGATGCGAGTTTCGTGTTCTACACCCTCGAACAGCCCCTGCTATCGCGCGATGCCTACCAGGCGTTGTGGGATCGCTGGCGGTCCGAGGATGGCTTCGAGGTGCTCAATTGCACCTCGAGCAACGCCTTCGTCAGCCTGCAAGGGGACGTGGCGATTTTCATCCATGACGTGGCCACCGAGCTGCGCATGCAAGGGGAGCTGCACTTTAGCCAGGAGCGCGAAACCATTGTGTTTCGCCAAGAACAACAAGGCCTATGGCTGGCCTGCCACGAACATTTGTCCGCAATGCCGGAAGGGCTGCCAATCCCTTAGCAACAGGTGACGCCCGCACACGACGGGCGCGCCTTTATGATCGGAGCAGATCATGCATAACAATAACGACAACAGCCTTACGCAAATTGAAACCTTCGGGGTCGAACAGATCCCGGACCACGAACGAACCGCCGGCCCAAGCGACCTGTTTCGCCTGATCTTCGGCGGCGCCAACACCTTCGCCACCGCCGTGCTCGGCAGTTTCCCAGTGCTGTTCGGCCTGTCATTCCAGGCCGGGGTCTGGGCCATTGTGCTGGGCGTCCTGGTGGGTTCGATCATCCTTGCGCCCATGGGCCTGTTCGGCCCGCTCAACGGTACCAACAACGCGGTGTCGTCCGGTGCGCACTTCGGCGTGCACGGGCGAATCGTCGGCTCGTTCCTCTCGTTGCTGACCGCCATCGCGTTCTTCTCGCTGTCGGTGTGGAGTTCGGGGGACGCGTTGATCGGCGGCGCCAAGCGGCTGATCGGCGTGCCAGAGACCGACCTGAGCCTGGGCCTGGCCTACGGCCTGTTCGCCCTGCTGGTCTTGACGGTGTGCATCTACGGCTTCCGCTTCATGCTGTGGGTCAATCGCATCGCCGTATGGGCCGCCAGCCTGCTGTTTTTGCTGGGCATCCTGGCTTTCGCACCGACCTTCGACAGCCAGTTCGCCGGCACCGTCAGCCTCGGCCAGCCGGGCTTCTGGGCGGCGTTCATCGGCGCGGCGCTGGTAGCCATGAGCAACCCGATTTCCTTCGGTGCGTTCCTGGGTGACTGGTCGCGCTACATCCCTCGCGACACGCCCAAGCGCCGCATCATGTTGGCCGTGATCGCTGCGCAGCTGGCGACGTTGATCCCGTTCCTGTTCGGCCTCGCCACCGCCACCATCGTGGCGATCAAGGCACCGGACTACATCGCGGCCAACAACTACGTGGGCGGCTTGCTGGCGGTTTCGCCGAGCTGGTTCTTCCTGCCGGTGTGCCTGATCGCGGTGATCGGCGGCATGTCCACCGGCACCACATCGCTGTATGGCACCGGCCTGGACATGTCCAGCGTGTTTCCACGGGTGCTGTCGCGGGTCAAGGCGACGCTGCTGATCGGCGTGCTGTCGATTGCGTTCATCTTCATCGGCCGCTTCGCGGCGAACCTGGTGCAGAGCGTCTCGACCTTCGCCGTGCTGATCATCACCTGCACCACGCCGTGGATGGTGATCATGATCATCGGCCTGCTGGTACGCCGCGGCTTCTACTGCCCGGATGACCTGCAAGTGTTCACTCGCGGCGAAACCGGCGGGCGCTACTGGTTCAGCCACGGCTGGAACTGGCGCGGCCTGGGGGCATGGATCCCCAGCGCGCTGGTTGGGTTGTGCTTCGTCAACCTGCCGGGGCAGTTCGTCGGGCCGCTGGGGGAACTGGCTGGCGGGATCGACATCAGCCTGCCGGTGACCCTGGGCCTGGCCTCGGTGGTGTACCTGGTACTGCTGAGCCTGTTTCCAGAGCCGGCGGCGGTGTATGGGCCAGGGGATCCGCGGAGCAAGGACGCTTCGGTGCCTATCGATAAACCCGCCCTCAGGCAAACCGCCTGATCCGAGCAAACGAAATCCCTGTGTTGCTCGTTCCCACGCACTGCGTAGGAATGCAGCCAGTGACGCTCTGCGTCATGCAGGGACGCGGAGCATCCCGGGCGGCATTTCCACGCAGAGCGTGGGAACGATCAGTGCACTGTTTCGCCCCGACTTCACTACAAAAAAGACAATCGGAGACACGCCACCATGGCTTTGGACTTAATCGTCGTTCTTCTCTACGCCACTGGCATGATCGCCCTCGGCTGGTACGGCATGCGCCGCGCCAAAACCCGTGACGACTACCTGGTCGCCGGGCGCAATCTCGGCCCGGGCTTTTACCTGGGCACCATGGCCGCCACCGTGCTGGGCGGTGCGTCCACCATTGGCACCGTGCGCCTGGGCTACGTCTACGGCATTTCCGGATTCTGGCTGTGCGGCGCCATCGGCCTGGGCATCGTCGGCCTGAGCCTGTTCCTCGCCAAGCCGTTGCTCAAGCTCAAGATCTACACCGTGACCCAGGTGCTGGAGCGCCGCTACAACCCGGCCGCGCGCCAGGCCAGTGCGTTGATCATGCTGGTTTATGCGCTGATGATCGGCGCCACCTCGACCATCGCCATCGGCACCGTGATGCAGGTGCTGTTCGGCTTGCCGTTCTGGGTGTCGATCCTGGTGGGCGGTGGCGTGGTGGTGCTGTATTCCACCATCGGCGGCATGTGGTCGCTGACCCTCACCGACATCGTGCAATTTCTGATCATGACCGTTGGCCTGGTGTTCCTGCTGATGCCGATGTCCATCGTCGATGCCGGCGGCTGGGACGCGATGGTGGCGGCATTGCCAGCCAGCTACTTCGACTTCACCGCGATTGGCTGGGACACCATCCTCACCTACTTCCTGATCTACTTCTTCGGCATCTTCATCGGCCAGGACATCTGGCAGCGGGTGTTCACCGCTCGCAGCGAAGGCGTGGCCAAAGTGGCTGGCACCGCCGCCGGCCTGTACTGCGTGCTGTACGGCCTGGCCGGTGCGTTGATCGGCATGGCGGCCAAGGTGTTGCTGCCGGACCTGGAAAACGTCAACAACGCCTTCGCCAGCATCGTCCAGACCAGCCTGCCCAACGGCATTCGTGGATTGGTGATCGCCGCGGCCCTGGCAGCCTTGATGTCCACCGCTGCGGCAGGCCTGCTCGCCGCGTCCACCACGGTGGTCCAGGACTTGCTGCCCCGTCTGCGCCAGGGCCGTGAAAGCGGCAGCGGCGACGTCCACGAAAACCGCATCGCGACCCTGCTGATGGGGGCGGTGGTCTTGGTGATCGCCCTGGTGGTCAGTGACGTCATCAGCGCCCTGACCCTGGCCTACAACCTGTTGGTGGGCGGCATGCTGATCCCGCTGATCGGTGCCATCTACTGGAAACGCGCCACCACCGCCGGCGCGATCAGCAGCATGTCGCTGGGCTTCCTGACCGCGCTGTTCTTCATGCTCAAGGACGGCCTGGACGCCAACACGCCGATCTACTACAGCCTGAGCGTGGCGCTGGTGAGTTTTGTGCTGGTGAGCTTGTTGTCGCCACGGCCGAGCGTGGTGGCCAAGGTGGTTTGACCGACAACCCTGGGCAATGAGATCCCTGTGGGAGCGAGCTTGCTCGCGATGACGGCGGTACATTCAACATGAATGCATGCCGGTCCACCGCTATCGCGAGCAAGCTCGCTCCCACATTGGTTGTCTTCAGGCATAAAAAAGATCGCAGTTGCGGGCCATCTCGACTGAAATGGTCCGCAACTGCGATCTCTCCAAATCCTGGTGGGTTTACCGGCGGCGCGGTTGGCGGCGGCGTTGCTCGTCATCGGTGCGGATCGGTACCGGTTGCATCGGTGGCTCGATCAGGCCAAGCGCGACACCCAGGTCGTGAAGCCAATTCTGGATTTTCTCTTTCATCGTGGTGCCCCCTCAGGGTGGTACGAGCGGCAAATTACTGTGGCCCCTTCGCACTGATAATAGTCCGATGTTCTACGCAATGCTCGTCTCAGTTTGCAATGATCTGTTACTGAATTGATCCAAATCTACCTCCCGGAGTTCAAGCCGATTGCGCCGTCGTCATGGACGCTCGCGGCCAAGCCTGTTGTTGCAATTCAATCCAAGCATTGAGGTTGGCCCCGACCATGCCTTTGCGCCACATTAGCCAGGTCGTGGCACTGGCAAACGGCTCGACCAACGGGTGCACCGCCACCCGCTCGCGGCCCGGCAGGCTGGCGAGCATCGACTCCGACATCAACGCCACCCCGGACCCGGCGATCACACACGCCAGCATCCCTTGGTAAGACTCGATTTCCATCGCCCGGCCCATGGTCGCGTGGTCATGGGCAAACCAGGCCTCCAACCGCATCCGGTAGGAGCAACCTCGCCGGAACGTGAACACAGCGCGGCCCTGCACATCCAGCGCGCTGCGTACCGGCGCATGATCGGCCTCGGTAATCAGCACCAACCGCTCGTCGCACAACGGCACACCATCCAGCCCCGCCAGCTCCAGCGGGCCGTCCACCAACGCCGCGTCGAGCCGATTGGTGAGCAAGCCCTCGAGCAATTCGCCACTCGGCCCGGACTGCACTTGCAGGTTCACCGCCGGATACGCCCGGTGATAAGTCGCCAGCAAGTCCGGCAGATGCGTCGCCGCCGTGCTGTACATCGTGCCCAGCAGGAAGTCCCCGGCCGGTTGCCCGCCCTGCACCGCCGCATGGGCTTCGTCGTGCAAGGCGAACAGCTTGGCCGCATAGTCCAAGAGGACTTTTCCTGCCGGTGACAACTGCAAACGCTGACGCTCACGCAGGAAAAGGTCCACGCCCAGTTGCTCTTCAAGCTGCTTGAGCCGGGTCGAAAGATTCGACGGCACCCGGTGCAGACGCTCGGCGGCCCGGGTGATGGAACCTTCCTCGGCCACGGCCTGGAAAATCCGTAGTTGGCTGAACTCCACAACCTTCTCCAAAAAAGAACAAGTTACTCACTATTATTCATTTTTAATGAAAGTCAATCGGTCCTAGCCTGACGGTCATTCGCCTCGACGCTGGAGAACGACCATGTCACCTCTTATTCGCCTGCTCGGCAGTTTCATCGCGCTGATGATGGCCATGGGCATTGGCCGCTTCGCCCTTACGCCCCAGTTACCTCATTTGATCGGCGAAGGTCAGCTCGACTTGACCGCCGCCGGTCTGATTGCCGCCGCCAACTACCTGGGTTATTTCCTCGGTGCGCTGGACGCCATGTTCGCCCGCCGTCCGGAACAGGTGCGGCGGCGGTTGCTCGGCGGCCTGTGGCTGTGTGTATTGCTGACCTTGGCCTCGTTCTGGGCCTGGGGTTTCTGGCCACACCTGGCATTGCGCTTTGGCACCGGCATGGCGAGTGCCTGGGTGCTGGTGATGATCACCGCCCTGAGCCAGCCCTTGGCAGCGGCAGCGGGACGGCCACGGCTCGGCGCCCTGGTATTTGCTGGACCTGGATTGGGGATTTTTCTGACAGGCTTATTGGCGCTGGGCTCAAACCTGCTGGGCCAGACCTCCGCGACCCTGTGGCTGGTGTATGCCGGCGTGGCGCTGGCGATGCTATTGGTGATTTTGCCGATCCTGCCGCAACCCGCCGCGACCGCGACCGTTGCCGCGCCGGTTCCCGCCTCGCCGAACCGTGGCATCGCTCGACTGGGCGTGGTGTACGCCCTGTATGGCGTGGGCTACATCATTCCGGCCACGTTCCTGTCGCAAATGGCCTCGGCGCAGTTCCACGGGCAATGGCTGGCGGACCTGTTCTGGCCCTGCTTCGGCCTGGCCGCCGCCACCGGTGTGTTGCTGGTCAGCCTGCGTCGCCCCAACCCGAACACCACCGGTCGCTGGCTGATCGGTACGCTCTGGCTGCAAGCCGCTGGGGTATTTGCCTGCCTGCTGGGCAGCGGCCCGGGCCTGGCGTTGGGCGTGATCCTGTGTGGCACGCCGTTCCTGGCCTGCATGCAACTGGTGATGCTGCGCTCCCGGGAACTGGCGCCCCACGCCACCCAGCGCAACGCTGGCCTGTTGACCGCCTGTTTTGCCGTGGGCCAACTCAGCGGGCCACTGCTGGCGGCGCTGAGCAGCCATTTCAGCGGCGGCCTGCAACCGGCGCTGATCATCGCCGGCAGCGGTCTGCTGCTGGCCGGCGGCCTGTTGCTGCGGCCCGCCAGCCAGGGCGCGGCGAGGCCTTGCGCCCAGACTGCCCTGCGTTGATCAGGCCTGGCCGGCCGGGCTGAGGGATTTGTTCAGCTGCGCGGCCGGCTCGCGGCGCGCCAGAGCGAAATACAACACCCCACCAAGGAAGCAACCGGTGAACCAGGCAAAGTTGGCCATCGGTTGCAGCAGCGGCGTGAAGGTGATCGCCACGCCCATCAACGTGGCCGGAATCAACGCCTTCACCGCGGTCCAGTTGATGCCGCCACTGTAGTAATAACGCCCGCTCGGCCCGTCATTGAACAACGCATCCACGTCGATCTGCTGCTTTTTGATCAGGTAGTAATCCACCAGCAAGATCCCGAACAGCGGACCGATGAACGCCGCCAGCACGTCAAGGGTGTAGTGGATCACTTCAGGGTTATTGAACAGGTTCCACGGCGTGATGAAAATCGAGGCCACCGCCGCGATCATGCCGCCAGCGCGCCAACTGATCTTGCTGGGCGCGACGTTGGCGAAGTCGAACGCCGGGGAGACGAAGTTGGCGACAATGTTGATGCCGATGGTGGCGGTCACAAAGGCAAAGGCGCCCAGCAAGACGGCCACACTGTTGTCGATGCGCGCCACAGTGGCGATCGGGTCATGAAGCATTTCGCCGAACACCGGCAAGGTCCCGGAAACAATCACCACGGTGACCAGGGAGAACGCCAGGAAATTCACCGGCAGCCCCCAGAAATTGCCCCGGCGTACGTCAGACATGCTCCGGCAGTAACGGCTGAAATCGCCGAAGTTCAGGGTCGGACCGGAAAAGTACGACACCACCAACGCCGTCGCCACGATCACCTGGCCAAACGCCTGCCAACCAGACAGGGACTTTTCCGCCAGGGTGAAGCTGATATTGCTCCAACCGGCCTTCCACACGATCCAACCGGCCAACAGGAACATCACGGCATAGACCACCGGTCCGGCCCAGTCGATGAAACGACGGATCGATTCCATACCGGTCCAGAACACCAGCGCCTGGACAAACCACAAGCTGAGGAAACCGAACCAGCCCAGGTAGGACAAACCGGCAAAATGCGGCGTCGCGTAGGCTTCCATCGAAGGAAAAAACCGTAGCACCACAATGATCAGAGCACTGGAAGCCAGGTACGTCTGAATGCCGTACCAGGCCACGGCGATCAAGCCGCGAATGACCGCCGGAATATTCGCCCCGAACACCCCGAACGCCAGCCGACAGATCACCGGATACGGCACCGCCGCCTGCTGGCTCGGCCTGGCGACCAGGTTGGCGATCAACTGCACGATGCAGATCCCGCCGAGCAAGGCAATCAACACCTGCCAGCTCGCCAACCCCAACGCAAACAGACTGGCGGCAAACACATAGCCGCCCACACTGTGCACATCGCTCATCCAGAAGGCGAAGATGTTGTACCAATTCCATTTCTGCGGCAGCGGGCCCAGGTCCTCGTTATAGAGGCGGGGGCTGTAGCCGTTGGGCAATTGCTCGGACATTGCGGGGCTCCTTTGAGTACCGCCGTGCCCCCGTATCGATCTGCTCACCATACTGCGCACGGGAGCCGGCATGGTTTGTATACGCGTTGCTACGCAGAATGCGTGCCATAGGCGCGAAATATGAGACAAACCGGGGTGTGCAGCGGGGGTTTAAGCCGGGCAAGCGCAGGCATGCGCCCACGAACAGGGCGCGGGTGCATGCTAAAGGTGCAGGGTTTTGTATACAGAGGAAAGTCGCAGCGCACCGCTATGTGGGAGCAAAGCTTGCTCGCGAAACAGGCGCCTCGGTTTCAGAAAGACCGCATCGCCTTCATCGCGGGCAAGCCTTGCTCCCACAGCTGGCCTCGCTGGCCACATAAAACCCTTACTTGCCACAGATGAGTGGCTCGACTGAAGATCAGCTCAGCTCGATGCGATCGGCATGAATGACAATCTGCCCATTCTTGTACAGCGCACCAATGGCTTTCTTGAAGTTGCCCTTGCTCACGCCAAACAGGCTGCTGATCAGCACCGGGTCGCTCTTGTCACTGACCGGCAGGGTGCCGTTGTTTTCACGCAACTTGGCGAGGATCTTCGCGTTAAGGCTGGTGGCGGCTTCCTGGCCCACGGGCTGCAGGCTCAGGCTGATCTTGCCGTCCGGGCGGATTTCCTTGATGAAGCCTTTTTCCTGCTTGCCGGCGCGCATGAACTTGAAGATTTCGTTCTTGTGGATCAGGCCCCAGTGCTTGTTATTGATGATCGCCTTGAACCCCATGTCGGTGGCTTCGGCGACCAGCAAATCCACTTCCTGGCCAGGCGTGTAGTTGGCCGGCGTCTTGTCCAGGTAACGATCCAGGCGCGCTGTGGCGGTGATGCGGCGAGTGTGCTTGTCGAGGTAGACGTGTACCACGCAGTACTCGCCAGCGGTCATCTGGCGCTTTTCTTCGGAGTACGGCAGCAGCAGATCCTTGGGCAGGCCCCAGTCCAGGAACACGCCGATGCTGTTGACTTCAGCCACTTTCAGGCTGGCGAACTCACCGACCTGAACTTTGGGTTTTTCCGTGGTAGCGATCAGTTTGTCGTCGCTGTCCAGATAAATGAAAACATTGAGCCAGTCTTCATCTTCGCTGGGAATATCCTTGGGAATATAACGGTTGGGCAGCAGGATTTCGCCGTCCGCACCGCCGTCCAGATATAAACCGAAGTTAGTGTGTTTAACCACTTGCAAACTGTTGTAGCGCCCGACTAAAGCCATTTCCAATACCCTCATTGCGTGGGCGGCATTCTACCCGGTTTTGCAGCGCGATTCGTGGCTGCAGGCAAGGTTTGCCAGCAAGGCCCTGCACAACCATTGATTTTCCTGGGCTTTCGCCCCAGCCACGGCCATTCGTCAGGCGAGCGGCGCTGCGTATCGCTCGCCATCGGCGCCCTATTTCTCCCCCGGTTGTTATTTAAAACAGAGGCTTAGGGCAATAATTGCAGGAGAGTCGTCTATTATTCCCGTCACGACAGCGATAATTCAGAAGGATATTTACCAAGCAATTGTCAAGTATTTCCTGTACGATGCCTGGCCCAATTAATTATCTACAGGTTAATGGTCGTCATGCGCGTAAAAGCATCCAACAGCAAATCAAAGCCAGCTCCAGCCGTTGAAACCAGCGAGTCGATCAACGACCAGATCGCTGCGTTCCTCAAGTCCGGCGGCGAGATCCAGCAAATTGCCAAAGGCGTCAGCGGCCAGACATTCGGCCCGTCCAAGCAGATCAGCCTGGGCAAGAAGTAACCTGCGCGTCACCTGGTCCCAAAGCGCTTTGAGCTTCGAAGCGCTTGGACTGGAACCCTCCCCCGCCCCACCCATTTCCCATCAATCGACGAACGGCCTTCACAGCCGAGCATTCGCCGGTATGCTTTCACCTCTCTAGCTCAAGCGTTTCAGCTTTTTGACCGATCCTGCTTCTCGCTATTCATGGAGTGAAGCATGCGTATCCCTATTGTTCTGCTGATGATCAGCCTAATGACCTGTTCCCTCGCTCAGGGGCAGGTGTTCCAGCGCGAGCTCGGCGACTTCGACCTCAAGCTTGGTACCACGCCCAGCCGTAGCATGGCCGAGGGCCTGGTCACGCCGTCGAGCAGCGGTTCGTTCCACGGTGGCCTGGATCTGAGCCACGACAGCGGCTGGTACGTCGGCCAGTGGTCACCCAGCGCCGGCCTGACACCTTCCGCCGACCTTGAAGTCGATTCCTACATGGGCTTTAAACAACCCTTCGACCAGACCCTGGGCTACGAAGTCGGCCTGATCCACTACAGCTACCCCACCGTCGATACCCTCGACAGCCAAGAGTTCTACGGCGGCCTGACCGTGCTTGGCAGCCGTTTCGGCGCGGCCCTGAGCAACGACCCGGACAAACAGAACAGCACGCTGTTTGCCGACCTGGGCGGCAACATACCGTTCGGAATTGGCATCAGCGCCAAATACACCACCCACCAGCTCAACACACCGGTCTCGGTCGAGAACGGTTATGTCGGCAGTTTCAGCGACTGGTCATTGAAAATTTCCCGCCCGTGGAAGGGCCTCGACCTGGACCTGATCTACAGCGACTCAAGCCTCAGCGGCAGCAGTTGCTCGGCATACTCCGGCCACAACAGCGAATGCGACAGCCTGCTGACCCTCAAGATGGCCCACCCTTTTTACTAAGCGTTACGCATTTAATCGGCTGAACTGCCGCGCGTCTGCGATGCTCAAACAAAGCACCTCCGCCTTCGCAAGGACTCGCTCATGCCGCGCTGGTTGACCCGCTCTGCCATGTTCATCACCCTGTTGCTGACGCTCACCGCCTGCAGCCGCATAGGCCTGGCCTACCGCAACCTCGACCTGATCATTCCCTGGACCCTCAACGATTACCTGGACATCAGAGGCGCGCAAAAAGACTGGTTCAACGAACGCCTCAAGGACCATCTGACCTGGCATTGCACCACCCAATTGCCCGGTTACCTCGACTGGCTGGATCGCCTCAAGACCATGGTACAAACCGACCAGGTAACCGACGAAGCCTTGCAACAACGCACCCGGGAAGCCGAGGCCGCCATCGCCGAAACCGCCCGGGAAATCACCCCCTCGGCCATCGAACTGCTGCAAGGCCTGAACGACGACCAAGTCGATGACATGGACGCCGCCTTCGTCAAGGACCAGCGCAAACGCCAGCAGCAGTACCTCAAGCCGACGTTGCAGGAACAGATCCAGGAACGCAGCGACCGCATGGTCAAACGCCTGGACGACTGGCTCGGCCCGCTCACCGACGCCCAGCGCCAACGGGTGATGGCCTGGTCCACCGCCCTGGGGGACCAGAACCAGCAATGGATCGCCAACCGCGCCCACTGGCAAAACCAGTTCAGCGAAGCCGTGGCCCAACGCCACAGCCCCGACTTCCCCAAGCGCATCGAACAATTGCTGGTCAACCGCGAAAGCCTCTGGACCCCCGCCTACCGCGAAGCCTTCAGCAAAACCGAAGCCCAGGCCCGCAGCCTGCTGGTGGACCTGATGGCCGAAAGCACCCCGCCCCAGCGCGAACGGCTTCTGAAGAAGATCGACGGTGTGAAGAAGGATTTCACTGACTTGAAGTGCCTGAAAGCAGCACGAACCTGAGTAAGTACTGACTTAAAACCAGTGAGATCCAATGTGGGAGCGAGCTTGCTCGCGATAGCGGTTGAACAGGCAACACACCTGTTGAATGTCAGACCGCTATCGCGAGCAAGCTCGCTCCCACAGGGTTCAGTGCAGGCCTGTCAGGCAATCTGCGCCTTAGAAGCCAACTCATCAAACGTAAACTCATCCAGCGCATCCTCCTGCTCATCCAGCACCTGGCGCGGATGATCATTGCCCGGGATGCTGCTGTCGATCAGGCTCAACAACCGCGAGCCACGCGGCGTCAGCACAAAATTCTCGCCATTGCCGCCCTCTTCCTCCGGCCGCGGCTCGATATAGCCACGCTCCAGCAGCAACTTCTCGTACTCCCCGGCAACCGCTTTCAGATGATCGAGGTTATCGATCGCCTCGCCTTCAGCCCCTTTCGCCGCCGCGTATTCCTCCGCGTAAGCCCGAGGAGCAAAGCTGTGACCGGCGCCGTTCTGCACTTCGTGCAACAACCGTTCGATCAAGTCCCAGTTATAAGTCGTCATCCTGGTCCATCCTCCAAAGAGTGAGATGCCTACCTAGGTTGTGACCGAGGCGTCGCGCCGCCGTTCAGCCGGGTTTACCGGCGCAACGCTGCTCACCTAAGGCTTGCCCGATTCATTGTGGCGAGGGGATTTATCCCCGTTGGGCTGCGAAGCAGCCCTGAACCCAGCCGCGCGGTGTGCCGGGGAATCGCGTTCAAGCTTCTTGTGGGCCATTTCACAAACCGACCGGCGGCCTGTCGAATTCATCCAGCGCCAGACGACCACTTACAGAAAGTGCCGACTCAGCGGCTCTGCCACGCAGGAGAAATCACCATGAACGTAGAGAATCATCCAGTCGTCTCGCGGGAAGAATGGCTCGCCGCCCGCCGCCAACACCTGGCCCACGAAAAAGCCTTCACCCGCGAACGAGACAAACTCAGCGCCGAACGCCGCGCCCTGCCCTGGGTAAAAATCGAAAAACCCTACCGCTTCCAAGGCCCCCACGGCGAACTGAGCCTGGCCGACCTGTTCGGCGGCCGCAGCCAACTGATCATCTACCACTTCATGTTCGCCGAAGGCTGGAAAGAAGGCTGCCCAGGGTGCTCATTCCTGTCCGACCACATCGACGGCGCCAACCAACACCTGGCCCACCACGACGTCGCCATCGTGGCCGCCTCCCACGCGCCCTTCGCCGAATTCCAACCCTTCAAGCGCCGCATGGGCTGGGCCTTCGATTGGGTCTCATCCGAAGGCTGCGACTTCAACTACGACTTCGGCGTCAGCTTCAAAGCCGAAGACACCGCCACCGGAAAAGCCACCTACAACTACGAAACAACCGACACCACCGAAGGCGAACTCCCCGGCCTGAGCGTCTTCTATCGCGACGAAGCCGGCGACATCTTCCACACCTACTCCACCTACGCCCGCGGCCTCGACATCCTGATCGGCACCTACAACTACCTCGACCTGACGCCCAAGGGCCGCAACGAAGACGAAATCATGGACTGGGTGCGGCACCACGATAAATACGAAGAGGCCAAGCCCCATAGTTGCTGCCACAGCTGATACGTCAGGCCGTCCAGTCGAGCGACGTGGCGAGGAGCTTGCTCCCGCTCGACTGCGTAGCGGTCGCCTGTTTTGCCTTAACCACAGCGCTACGCGATAGCGTTTGATGTAATCGGAGAGCTGCGGGCACACGTAACAGAATTAATGACAACGGGCGGCTTCTCAGCCGCCCGCTTCATAGTATTAATTTGCTCATCGCCGATGGCCCTGCTGGGCCTGCATGTATTGGCGAAGAAGCTGATTGATGCGTGTCTGATAGCCCGCGCCCTGCCCCTTGAACCACTCAACCACATCGGCATCAAGGCGAATAGTCACCGCCTGCTTTACCGGCACACGCAGCTCGGCGCGACGGAAGAAGTCCTCATCCAATTCGGGGATATCGCTGGTATCAATGTCCGCATCATCCAACTTGGCCAAGCGCTCCCAGTCAGTTTTCGATGTTTTCGACATAACGTATGGCCTCCTGCTTAGTGGCTTTTCGGGCGGAGATGATGCGAATCACATCGTCCCGCCGTTCGGTATACACGACCACGCCAATCAACGTTTTGATCAATCCGATAGTGATCCAACGCTCTCCCCGTAAGCCATTCGGTCATCGTGGAAGACCAGCATCGGATGCTGGAAAATGCCCGGCACGTCGTTGAAGTCGATGCCGTGCTTAAGAATGTTGGCCCGGTTCTTGGCTTCGTCCCATTCAAATAGCATGGGACCTTCTGTACTTACTTACGTACATACACACTACTTTCCTCTGCAGAAATACACAGCCCCGGTAGCTCGCTGAGATGCCCATCGGATCACTAGCGACGTTGGAAACAGCTCAGAAGGCGCAACCGTGTTCGACGCATGACGCCTCTTTCCCGATGATTACTGTCGTAACCGTCCATCTGAAATCAGACGCATCCTGTAAAAAAGTACGAAAGGTCCTGCACAGAGGTGGAAACCTCCTGCGAAATGGACAGATATGATGGCAAACAGGTCGTAGTAGGAAACGAGGGACTGACTTCGCATCACGGTGAATACGAAGGAGGAAAGCCCCACGGTTGCTGATACGACTAAGCACAATCCTCAAATCGAGCACCGCCCCGTGGCGAGGGAGCTTGCTCCCGCTCGACTGCGCAGCAGTCGCTTGCTTTAAGCCGACAAATACCAGGCCAAACGTCCTACATGAAGCTCGGAAAGCGGTGTCTTGTGGCATTGGAGCAGGCCTACCTATAGTCCCTCGTCGCCCAAAAAAGGCGACCGGGTTTGGCGACCCGATCTACAGAGAGACTCATCAACTTTCGAGGCTCTGCTTATGACCAGATACATGCCCATCACCGGAATCGACTGCACCCCGGCCACCCTGCACATCGACACCGAAGCTCCGCTCGATGTCCTCTTCGAAACCGCCGATTACCGCATCCGCGCTGTGACCCAACTGCTGGAAAATATCGCGTTCCGCTCGGATATCAGCTCCGATACGCTGGTGCTTTCGGACTTTTGCAAGATGCTGACGATAGCGTTGCGCGACGGGTGTGACGTAATGGATGTGATTGGAAGGCGGTTGCGGGCGCAGGCAGCGGAGTAATGAAAACGGGCGACCTTTGGGTCGCCGTTCTCACATGCGTGGAGAGCAAAAAATGATTGAGACCTTCACAGAATTTGATCCCGCAGAATACCTCAGCACTCCAGAGGCCATTTCGGAGTTCATGAGTGATGCCCTGGAAACCGGCGATGCAAGTTATATCGCCAAAGCGATGGGAACAGTCGAACGTGCCAAGGGGATGATCGAACCGAGGTGGGACACCTGCGTGTCCCGCGAACAGCGGTACTAATCCTTCAGGAAGGAACGTTTACGGCACCGCATAGCTCTCGTAATCCAAGGCGATCCTGTCGTCTTTCGAATAGCTGACATACACCACCACCGCATCGCTGCTAGCCACCAAGGCGTAGGGCCATTTACCGTTAGCCCTCCTCATCTGCTCGTACAATTCCAAAAAGTAATTTTTGGTCTGGCCCCGTGGGTCATAGGGCAATTGCACCTGGAAAATCGGATAGTGCCCGCCATTGCACAGCTGCACCCGTTCCAGCTTGATGTCATTTTTCTCCAAGACTGTGCGAGTTGGATGTTGCCAGGTAGAAAGGTCGACATCGCGACAGTCGCTGGCCGTGCCGCTGTAAAGCTCGGTGTTCTCCAGGGCGGGAAGTGCCGAAGCCAGGCAAGGGAAAAGCAACAACATCAGGGGAAGAAAACGCGGCACGGCAGCGCTCCGAAAGGGACGGGAGCGCGATTTTAAAGCCTTTTTCCAAGCAAATGAGCAAAAGGGTAACCGGGAGAGTTTTACGCCTACGACTCATTGGGGCTGTGTCCTTGATTCGTTGGAGTCTGTTCGCAGTTATCACCGTAGACCAGGACCAGCCATTTTCAGTTTTTCTCTTTCAGGTCAATTGGTTAGCGGCTAAGTAAGTGCCATTCAAATCTGTCCCCTTTTTTACAGAACGCGACCACCTTCAACTACCTGTTTCATGCGGACCTAGTCGAAAAAGAACAGAAACTGAGCACTTGCACATCAGAAACCGAGTGCCAGGCCGTCAGGGATTATTACAACAAACTTGACACTGTTCGGAACCAAGAGTTTGCACAGGTCTGCCGAGAGGACCCAACGAGGTGCGCGAGCGTTACGCAGCGGTTGGTGGATGAAATGCCCGCCAATCAGAAATTGCTGGATGAGGTCAGACTCTCCGGCAATATGGGGCGTTCGTTAGCCCTGTTGTTCTTTACGCAGAATAACCAACAAGCCATTAACATCAGCATTGTAGATAAGTGACGGTCTGAAAATGGCGAGGTGATGGGGCTGCTGGCGGACGCTGCTTTGGATGCGCTGTTTCCGGGGGCGGATCTGTTCTCGTCGACTGCTGGGGGGAAGGGTGGTAAACCGGGGTTAAGGTTGGGGTTGTAGGGGATGGTGCAAAAGGCATTAATAAGATTTTTGAACCCGGTCGAACGCCAAAAGCTAGCGAGTTGAAGCTATATGCGGAAGCTCAAGGTTGGAAGCCTGTTCAGACTGATGGTGGCCCTCTCAAATATCTTGACGCGAATGGCATTCCTCGTGTGACAATCAAACAAGGCAGTTCGCGGGCGCCAGGAAGTGCTGATCCACATGTTGAGTTTAAAAGCGCGACAGGTCAAAGAACAGACGCCTTTGGTAATCCGGTAACAAGAAAAAGTCCGGATAATCACACGTCAATTGACTTTGATTTGTGAGGATAAATATGAATTATTATGAAATCCCCTCGCTTTCAAATATCTATCTCGAAGATAGCTATGTTTTATCTGTTTGTGAGAGGGAGGGCTCTCTAGTCTTTGAGTTAGAAGCAGTTCTTACTGAAAATCATCCAAAATATAAAAAGCCACAAGAAGGAGAGAAACATTGCTATAGAAAGATTTTTTTGCGCTTTCTAAATGTAGATTCTTTCGAATGGCTTGATAGGAGGTTTATGGCATATGCAGATGCTTCGGGCGAGTTCGATTATGGGAATATAGACAGTTTTGTTGGTTGTGATGGTGGCTATGAACTGACCGGAGACTGGGGTCGAGTAGCTATCAAGGGGAAAGCTGTAGATATAATTGTCGAAGATTAGTTGGTCCAAAAGGGGCTAGGAATCTTCCCCTCAAGGATGCTGATCGTATAGCTGAGGTAAATAAGACCCTTGATCGTATCGAAACTGGCGGTCCTTTTCCCTATAAGCAAGATGGAACCATTTTCAGGAACAAAGAAGGTAAGCTTCCAGAGGGAGATTACCGTGAGTATACCGTTGATACACCAGGCGCTAATAATCGCGCCAAACGTCGTGTAGTTCAAGATGCGAACTCCGGCAGGACGTACTACGCAGAAGATCATTACGAAAATTTCATCCAGGTTGATCCGATCAGGAGGTAGTCATGACGAGTATGAGCTACTTGAAAAAAGTCTCGGCAGTTTCGATCCACTTTGTCCGCGCTGAGGAATTTAAGAATGCGTTAGACACTCTAGGGGGCCTGGTAGCTACAGGCTCAATAGCGAATGTAAGGTCAGATAAGGATTTGTTTGCAGTTGTCGCGTCGGCAATGCAATTTCCGGATTATTTTGGTAATAACTGGGACGCTCTTGACGAGTGTCTGGTTGATATGGATTGGTTCCCTGCTGACAGTTATTGTCTCGTTCTGCGCGAAGCAGTTAAAGGATGGTCTCAGGCCCCATATGCGTTGGGGTGTTTTGCAACAGCCTGGCTGGAAGCTGCTGAATACTGGGCGAAAAGCGGAACGCCATTCCATTTGGTGTTTGTTATGTAAGAGGTGCAGGAGGGAACTGGGGACAGACCCTGAGGAATTCCCGAATTTTCTTACAGGAAATCAAGAAGTTGGAATATTGAAGAGACCTGTGGGAAGTACCTACACAGGCTCAGGGAAAAGGGGACAGATTTGAATGGCACTTACTTAACGGCTAACTAGCTGATACGGCTGCAAGAAATGAAAAAAGGCTGGCCTTGGTCTACGGTGATAGTTGCGAACACACACCGATCAAGCAAGGACACAGCCCGAGTGAATCGTAGACGCCAAATCGTCCGACATCAACAGCACCGTATGCGCCAGCACGCCACGAACAGCAATGCCCATGCTTTCTTCAAGCTGCTCACCGATCCAGAGCTATTGCGGGGTATCGAGTCGTCGATACCCAAGCATCGCCAGCGATTATTCCCCCCGACCGAAACACTGTCCCTGTTTTTGTCCCAGGCGATGAGCGCCGATCGCTCCTGTCAGAATGCCGTGAATGATTTTTCTATCAAACGCTCCTGCGAGGGTTTGAAACCCAACAGTATTCATACCGGTGCTTACTGCAAAGCCAGAGCGCGGTTGCCGGTGGAGATGGTTTCAACCTTGTTGCGCTCCACGGGGTCATCGATGAGCAACCGGGCTCCGTCATCATGGCGTTGGAGGGGGCGACCTGTGCGTCTCGTGGATGGCACTACGATCACCCTGCCGGATACGCCGGCCAACCAAGAGGCCTATCCGCAATCTCGTGGGCAGAAAGCCGGACTGGGCTTTCCCATCTGCCGGTTGGTGGGAATTGTTTGCCTCGCCAGCGGTGCTGTTTTGGATGCCTCGTTGGGACGTTTTCGCGGTAAAGGAGGTGATGAGCAGACGCTGCTCAGGACCATGCTCGATACCTTGGAACGAGGTGACATTGTGCTGGGCGATGCCTACTACGCAACCTACTTTTTGTTGTGTGAATTGCAACATCGAGGCGTGGACGGGGTGTTCGAACAATACGGCGCTCGACGGCGTAGCACGGACTTTCAATTGGGAAAGTCCTTGGGGTCGGAAGATCATTTGGTTGAGTTGAAAAAGCCCAAGGCAAAGCCGTCCTGGATGAGCCAGGCCTATTACGACGAGGCACCTGAAACGCTGACAGTACGTGAGTTGAAGGCCGGAGGGAAAATCCTGGTCACTACTTTGAATTGTCCACAGCAGGTGCCCAAAGCTGCCCTCAAATCACTGTTCAAAGACCGATGGCATGTGGAGCTGGATCTGCGCAACCTCAAGACTACGCTGGGGCTTGAAGCACTGAGCTGCAAGACGCCGGGTATGGCCGTCAAGGAGTTGTGGATCTACTTGCTGGCGCACAACCTGATACGGATGCTCATGGCGCAATCAGCTCTGTTGGTCGACTGCCTGCCTCGTGAACTGAGCTTCAAACATAGCCTTCGGCTGTGCCTTGCGTTGAGGCAGTACGGGGTTCAAGGGCAAGAAGATCAGATGCTGAATCTGCTTGAGCTGATTAGCCAGAAACGTGTCGGAAAGCGTCCCGGCAGGATTGAGCCGCGCGCCATAAAGCGAAGGCCCAAGCCTTACCCCATGCTGATGAAAACACGTCGATCAGCAAGGGCAGAGGTCAAGAAGAATGGACACCCGAAGAAGGTTAAGTAAGTGCCATTCAAATCTGTCCCCTTTTCCGTCCCCCTTTTCCTGTCCCCTTTTCCCTGAGAGCTTGTCCTCGTTATCACTGCATCCTCGTTCTGTTCACTTTGGAATAACCACTGGGATGATTATCGGCGAGGGCCCTGTGGGTGGGCTGATCATGCCATCGCTTTTTACCACGGGCACGCCTTTTCGCTTGATCGCATCAAACAGCTCCTTGGTGGCTGCCGAGTCGATGTAGCCGCCCTCATCAATAGATGCACTCAGCGCTAATTGACGCCGTTCTTCCGTCATCTGGAGCTGACTGGTCCGAAAAATCGTATACAGGGAAATGTTTTTAAGCGCCGAAATATCCACATGAGCGATCTCCACATATTTCAACGCTTTGGCGTCCCAACCCTGAACGTACAGATCATTACCGGTCAACGCGTAGGTGCAGAAATAGTAGGTGCCAGTGTTCGAGCCGGGGGTGGAAACGATCAGAGAGCAACGACCATGTTGCAGGATAGGGCCGGTCAGTTCTGGATAATCCTTGACGAGCTGCGAGGGGAATTGTGGCCGGTCATAGTAGATGGTGGCCTTGTCGTAGGGGGTTGTGTTGCAGGCTGACAAGAGTAACGTCGTGGACAGAAGGAGAGACAGGTTGAAACAGCGCATTGATTAACCCCTGTAAATAAATAAAAATCTGCTCAGACGTAAAGCAATTGAAATCATTAAATGACACATTGAGTCATGAACCCATCAACACCACACTTTTGATTACTCATACAAATACCATCACCCGATCGTCCTCAAAACTGTACAAGCCTTGCAAAACCCCAGACACACTGATTAATTCAAAAATACTTTCCGATGAGAATGAGATAGGAAAATCTGAACGAAGTGATTGCAACTGGAGGGAATAACTCTCCCAAACCGGCTCACATATTCCACTCCAGAAATTAATGCATTGGTCCACGCCAACAAACATAACAGGTTGAAGATGACCAATATCCGAACTATTACCCCAGTATATATACCCTACATATCGATCACCGCGATGAGTTTCAAACCAAGCTCTGACAATGATTTGAAATCCAACATCAACAATCTCCCTAGAGCATACAGGACGCACTGTTAGCTCGTCCTCGACAGTTTCATCCATAGGAAAATACCAAACACCATATCCTTCGATATCCCGCGCTGTCAAATCGTATATCTGCTTATCAAGCATAAACAACCTACCTAATTAAGTCCTTAATAGGTTCAAACAGCACACGTGGTGCCAGAGCCTTCATCAACTGCCCCAGCCCAGCGACCGATATCCCACCACCAGCGCCAAATGAATATGAGTGGCATCAGACAATAGGCATAGACCCTTACGCCAAATGCATCCTTAAGTTCACGCAGGTCCGTGAGGTAGCGTTGATAATCCTCGGCGACGGCAAACACCACCTGACGGTTATGACCGCGTTGTACGATATGGTGTGGGTAATTCGGTAAAACAATACGTCCCATCCTGGGCATGTTTGATTCCTCCTCCGTGGAAGCTTTCAACGTAGCAAAGAATCAAAAAATAAACCCGTCCACTTTTCCTATTTTTGTACCATTGTGACCTACACTTTACTTCCTTTATGCAACAGTAACCTTATCGCCACTCACCGACTCAAATACCGCCCCCACCACTCCTACAGCCTCAAATCGACGTTTCACTTCTTCGCTCACTACAACTGCACCCAAATATTTTTTAATCCTAAAAATATGGAAAGCCCCCACTTTTGACTCATCTATCGCCAAATTATAAAACGCGCGGTATTGACCTGCCATGTCCGGCCGTACAGGATCATCAACTGAAAATTTTGTAAAACTTGAAGACTCTTCATCTACACAATCTATTTGTGTCTCTATGATCATTAGAAAATAATTTTGGGAAACCTGTTTCCCCTCAATATCAACAGGCTCAAAGACTACATTTTGATAAGGTTGATCGACTTCAGACAAACCTATGAGTGAATTTCGAGCTCTCTCACTCAGGACTGGAACACTCGCGTAGCCCGCTAGAGAATAGTCAATTTCAACGCCGTCGAATCTGACATCAAGCGTATATCTGCCAGGCTCCATGAAGTTAACTGGGGGATCACTAAAATTCCAATTATCCACATGCCTCACATCGCCGAGAACCCACTTTTCGGAGACAGAAAGATCCTGACGCAGTAAATAATATTTCATATCAATTCCTAGTAAGCCACTTATTAATTTCACTGCCCACGATCACTGCTTCCTTCTTAATTCCATCCAACGTCTTTGTAACAGCCGCTTTATAGGCTGGTGTTCCAGGTGCTAAGCCTTTAGTAGCCTGTTCCAGGCTCCCATATACATACTGGTGATACTCTATGGGATGCGGCCCTCTATGCCCTGGCACCGCGACTAAATTTTCAGTTGCGCGATTGATGTTAAGATCCGCCCCATCAAAGAAGCGCTGATACTCTTTTGTCCAGGCTATCTGCCCATTCGCACCAGAAGTACATTTTATCAGTACAGATATGATGTATCGGAATTGACTCGTAGTTAACCGGCGCACTAACGTTAATCCTTCCCCCGTCCAACGTGACGTACCCCCCACTGTTATCTCGGTACACGGGCTTACCATCGGCAGTATAACGCCCAGTTGAGTTGTACAAACCACCTCGGGGTCCCTCGACGGTGGCAGTGCCATCTGCGTTTCGAGTCAGGCGATATTCACTCGGTACATTAAACTCAGGTGAAGGTAAAGCCAGCGGCCTCGTGGGCGATATTTCTCCTGTAGCTTTTGTACCTATTCAACTCTTCAATGCTGGCAAAGACAGCACTTCATCGTACTGTGGCCAGTCTTCCCTTGCGCGCTTTAGCACACCTTGCATCAACTCGTCCAACTCAGGCACTGGTTGCTCGGACGGCAATTGGTCAAAGGGCGCGGCCAGCAGCGGATGATCAATCTTCTGCGGATTGGCTAAACCTTCCCACTGGCGCAGGCGCAGGATATAGAGAATTTCCACCGGCACGCGCTCCAAGTGCCAGTCCTGATTGAAGTCGTAGGAATTCTTCTGGCTCTCTTTGCCGGTTTGCCAAGTGTGGCGGTCACACGCGACCAACAGGCAGGGCATCAGGTCGTCGGGGCTGGGAGTGCGCCACTTGGCCAACAAGGCTTCGTAGATGGGTTCGTCGTAAGCATAAGCAGGCCATTGATGCGAGACATCGCCCACCCAATCGGCAAACACACGCAGCATAAAGGCTTGGACGCGGCGGTGTTGCTCTTCGTACTCAATCACTAATTGATGCCCACGGTTGAGAGCCGCATGGGTGAGATAGCCCTGATGGATGACAGCATCCTTCCAGCCTAGGATCGCCATGGCGGCCATCATATTGGTGGCGGTTTGGATGCTGTAGTTTTGGCGGCGTCGATCATTGCCTGCCGCTTTGGCAATAATGTCGAACTGGCCCGCCCAGAAGAACAACTGCCAAATTCCTACTTGGTAATAGCGCAGCCAATGGGCCAATTCCAGAAGCCATTGCGGGTTATCTGGTGCGGTTGCCATTACCTTGTGGGCTCGTGTGACGGCCATCCATTCGGAGCTACTACGCGTAACGTTGTCACTATTCGGTACAGGCATTGATGGCTTCGCAAATGCATCGCCGCGCTCAACATATTCACGGATGCCATTAAACTCGTAGTCATCTGAGACGTATGGCCCCTTGGCTATGCGCCCCAGTACACTTTTGTAGGAGGGCCATTTCGGGTTTACGCCCGAGCGCTCGCACTGAATTACTTCTTGGTCCATGGTTCCACCTTAAATTCTGCTACACCTGTTTTACTGGGGGCGGGAACACCGACTTTGACTGTTACACCTTGAACCTTGGCTTTTCCTGAATCCAACGCCGCTTGCAAAGCATCGCGTAAAGCAGGATCAGAGTCGGCAATTGATCTATTACCCAGCCACCCCTCCAACCGCGTCCTCGGGTCGCCATGCGGCGTACCGGCCTTACTCACACCATTCACCGAAGACTTCGCATCCATCACCACCACGGTAATCGTATCGCCATTGATCGCCACCGCGCAGCCATCGCAGCCGTGGTTGCTACTGTTTTGCAGAGGTTTGAAATTGAGGCCGGTTTTCTCGTTAAGGGTTTGCAGGGCCAGTTGCTCGCCCAACACCCCATCATTTACAAGCGAACCGGTCTTCCAATTGGGAAGGTGCGACAGCGGGATACTTTCAAATGTCTGCCCAAACAGGTCTTCAACCGAACTGAGCTTGGGGGGGCTTATTGCATCAGGGATAACCTGGCCCGTCCCTTTTGTACCTAATCAGAATTTATGGCTACTTTAAATTTACACCACAATGGAAACTCGCCAGAAAACACAAAAAAATCATCAACATATTGCAAGCCCAGTGCCTCTAAGCGTCGAGTAAGCTCATCCGTCGCCTCTCCTCCAAAACAGGGTCCAAAGGAAACCAAATCAGCACTTATATCAAGTGGCGCATCAAACTCAAGCACCGCTGACAACCTATCAACATCTATAAATTTAGATGCCAACTCTTGCCGGCGAATAACGATCCCATACTCAACAACACTAATAAAACTCACGGTGTTACTCCTGGAATTTTTATACCATCAGGCATATTAATCTTAACGTTGTAAATAGGTGAACTCTGATTGGGTTGAAAAATTTGCCCCCACTCCGGCTTCCCACCCTGACTGATAGCCTTCTCTGGAACGGCAAAGTCTATACGAATAGGACCAGTCCCGCCTGGCTTAGCCGCACCCGGAGCCGTCACGTAAACACGTCCACCAGCTCCAACGCCATTGGGAATAGCCGTCCCTCCATTTTGCATCCACTGAGAAACCTCTTCAGGGGAAACCCAGCGGGATACTGGTGTATATCCAGGGGGCAATGGGCCTTCTGCTGCACCTGGACCACGGGGCGTGATAACTCTGTAATTTGATCCGAGATCACTAATTAGTGGCGCTGGCTGAGGTGAACTAGGAAGCGCTGCTTTTGCACCTGAAGCGCGATTTGCGAGGCTTTCAAGTAACTCACTGGCTTCCTGCGCCTTGCCATCTTTGAGCAGTTGCTTGCTCTTACGCAACCCCAGCGCGAAGGCATCACCAACGCCAGGAACCACGCCTATCGACGCAAAAATATAGTCCCATGCGTCCTCGGCTTCTGCAAAGGCCTTTACATCGCCCACGCCCGGCGCCAGGTCAGTTCCTATCGAAAATAGGCTCTTGCTGATGCTAGTCGAAATTTGCCGAATGACTGCATCGTCGAGCATTTTGATGCTGCGCAACTCACCCTGAATCGTGAAGTTCATCAAGTCTGGGTCTTTCAAAGCTTGCTGCATCTGTTCTTGCGCTTGCGAGGTATTCTGATGCCTCAACAAGTCAAATCGAGCTATCTGGGCCTCTGTCCGTGCGGTGGTACAGGCAGAGCTTGTTGCTGCTCCGTCACATGCAGCCCAAACAGCCATGTCACGATTCACGTCCAGCTGATTGAGTTCATCCCTGCGAGCACAAGCTTTCTGATCTCCTGCCTTACAGCCTTTAATGGCCTCGAAACGCTCAGAGTTCTCCGTATGATTTAAAAAGTTGTTCTGAGTAGCATTAGCCGCAACCGTAGCGGCGATGGATGGATCACCTCCAGTTGCTACCGTGGTCAGCACGCCTACAAGCTCTGACGCGGCCAACAGTTTGCTGACGCCTTCCTGGTACTCCAGGCTATTTTTACTTACACCTTTCGGTAATAACTTGTCCGCGAGGAAATCTACCAGTACCTCATTCGCGCCCGCCGCAATTGCCCCCGAACGGAAGTCCCCTCCCATCGCCTCGGCCATCAACCCACCCAAAGCCGCATGCATTACGACTTTGGAAAGTTTTCCGTCGCTGAAGGCGGTGATATCACCAATTTTATTGGCCGAAACAGCCCCACCAATGCTGATGGCCGAACCCAACGCAGAAGCCACCAGGTTGTCCTTGAGGCTCCCCCCCATAATTGCTGTCTTGGCCGCAGCGTCAGCTGCCACTTTGAGAGCCACGCTCTGTGCGCTGGCGAGATCAAACTTCAGTGTCGTAGGGTTAAATCCGAACTGCGATGCGATCCCCGCTGACGCGCCCGCCAGCACATATCCCTTCAGGCTGTCGGAAGAAAAGACGTCTTTGGCTATAGCCCCCAAATTACCTTGGTTGTTGATAGCGCTGACTGCCGCACCGCTGGCCATAGAGGTCAGCGCAGCGGAGGCCATTATGTTCCCCAGCCCTGCCCCAACAGTGGAACCAACGGCAGCTCCCCCCGTCAGCGCTGCACCGGATGCGACCCCACTTGCCGCCATCGCCGTGCCTGAACCCGCCGTCGCACCGGCCGCTGTTCCCACCGCCGCGCTTGCCGTGCCGGCCGTCAGAACAGTGACGATAATAATCACCGCCAGCATCGCCGCCGGCCCCATGCCCGAGCTGCTGTATTTGAACGATTCGTGGGTTTCCTTGATCAGTTGCCAATCCACATCGCCACGCGCCTCGGCCTCCTTGAGCCAGGCTAGACCCGGGTCGGCCTTGACCATGGCGTCGATGGTCTGGCTGACGGTGTTCTTGTTGATGTCCTTGATGTCGATGTTCAAGCCGTTGACGGCGTTGATAACCAAGTCGCCCTGGGCAATCAGTTGGCTTTGACGCAAGGTCTCATCGGTGTTGCCGCGACCCTTGGCAGAGTTCCAGGTCATGCTGTTGCGGCTTTTCTGATGGCTTTCCTGGTGAAGGTCCTTTACGCCTTCAAAAGTAATGGCGCCGCCGCTACTCAGCTTGATGTCCTGAGCGCTTTCAAGCTTGGCAACTTGATAGCGTTGGTCGCCACCGCTGAGGACCGTCAGATCACCACCGGTGCTGATCTCGGTACCAACGTTGGTTACATGAGTAACTTCATCGCGCTGGGTTTTCTTGCTGCCCCAGCCGCCTTTTTTCTTCATGTCATACAACGAGTAATCGCTGTTCTGGGCGGCAAGCAATTCCACTTTCCCTACCGCCATCAGATACGCTTCGTCCCCCGCTGTTATCCGGCTGGACACCAACGTCATGTCACCGCCAGCCTTAAGCGAAACGTCGCCTCCTGCGTCCACGGTGGCGGCAACCTGATCGACGTTGTCCGTCTGACGGGTTGTCTTGCGAACCTTGGAATAGCTATGGCTCTCATCCGCATCGGAAGACAGCTGCAGATCTTCGACTGCGGTCATTGACACATCGCGCTTGGCAGAGATGTCACTGGCAACCACGGCGATGTCACGCCCACTCTTCAGCGTCAGGTCTCGCCCAGCCTCAATGCTGGCGCTATGCTGCGTGATCGTTTCGCTGTTAAAGCGTGGTTTTTGTCCAGAGTTGCGCTCTTCCACGGCAAGGACGTTGATGTCACGCGTGGCATCGATGTAAGTATCGCCACCGCTTTTCATTACCCCGGTATTGATGGCATCACGGCCGGCTGAGATCGTCAGTTCGTTGGCGGCTTCAATGCGCGCGGCGCTGTCAATGTAATCGCGGTGGAGCGTTGTGTTGGTATATCGTGAGTCCTGAGCCGTCACGGTGCGCTCGTTAATCACGTCGCCACTGACCGCAACCAGATTCACATCACGCCCGGCGACAATCCCCCCAGCCTTGTTTACCAGGTTATTGCCGGCCAGCAGGTCCAATCGATTCCCCGCTTCCACCAGTCCGCTATTGACCAGATCGTTGCCGGCAGTAGCAGAGAGGTTGTTACTGGCTCGCAGCGTCCCGGCGTTGATCAGGTCCTTACCTGCGATCAACGTTACATCCGAGCCTTGGATCAATGCCCCGTTAGCGGCCAATCGGTTATCGGCGTTGGCCATGTATAGCACCGGTACCAACACCTTTTCGCCATTCACTTCATGTTCTTCGAGCCAGACGATGTCGTGGGTCAGAGCGGCGACTTGTTGCGCCGTAAGGGTGACACCTACCGACAAGTTGAGGACATCCTTGCTGGCGATGGCGTTGTTCATCAGGTACTTGAACATCGCCTCGTCGGAGGTCTGACCGTCGATGAAACGTTGTCCGGTGCGAGCGACAACCGCTTGCTGGATCAAACGTTGTTCGTAAAGCCCGTCACCCAGGCGCTTTTGACTCTCGTCGGGGTTGTAACCCAGGTTGGAGAGCAAATAGTCCGAGCTCATGAACTGTTTCAACTCGGTCAGCACCGGGTTGGTTTCGATGAGGTATTTCTGTGGGTTGGTTTTGAACGAGGTGTCCGGCAAACCCTGAACCCGCGCGAGTGTCTGACTGGCTACTGTATTGCCCACGAACGGGACGACATTGGTCGTCTGATTTACGCTGGGGCCCGAACCGCTGTTGCGGCTGGGCATCGGAAGGGAATGGCCATCGTTTTCGACGGGCGCGCTGACATCGAGCGCACTAGCGTTCACATTACCGTTGTTGGTTTGACGACTGATCAGGGCCAGTTGCCGATCAGTGGCTGCCACCGGGGCGACAGCACCGACCTGGACGCTACGAGCCTGAGTTTCAGGCAAATTTTGTTGACGCTGGGCAGCGCCGATCGAGGCACTGCCCATGTTCCAGTTTTGCGGCCCAACGCTAGTCGGGGTTACCTGTTGAGCCGACCCACCCTGCCCGCTCAAGCGAAACAAGCCGTTTTGCCCCGTCGGCAAGACGAAGCCTGGCAAGCTCAACGGGTTGACTTGTTGCTTGGAAAGATCAGGCGGTAGCTGACTGTTTAGATGCACCAGTAGCGGCTTGCCGGTACCGCCCCCAAGCGTGTTTTGCCGACGGTCCACGCCCGTACTGAACGCATAATCTTCGTGTACGACGCTGTTGGTAAGGGTTTGCGCAGCATTGATGCTGACTTTGCCACCCGCCTGGACGATTGCTGATTGAACAGCTCCGCCGTCCCGGGAAACCTCCACATCGCTGCTCACGTTAAAGCGGGTGAGTTCGGCAGGCAGAGGCAGCAGATTGTTGGGGTTGTATTCGGAAGTCTCATAACGCTCGGGCTTATGCCATGCGCCATACCCCAGCAGTTTTTGCTTGGTTACGCTGTCCACCAAGATCATGCGCTCTTCTTCACTACCTTTCTGTTGATACTTCTCCATGGCGTAGTCGGTAGTACGGAACTGACCGGCATTATCGATGTAGTGAAACGTCAGCGGCCCGTTATCGTTGCGCTTGTTGAACTCCCACATCGCCCCTAGGGCAAATCGATTGTGCGTACCGTCGGTAATCCCCGGCGCGCTGAAAATCCGTGTGCGCTCAATGGTCCCACCGGCTGCACCGATATTGCTGAAGTTGTTGGCAGCGATAGTGATGTTGCGAGCCGCCGTCACTTCGCTGCGGCTGTTGAGGAAATCCCCACCACTGAATGTGAAGTTACCGCCGGCGGTTAGCTTGGCCGTTGGAGATTGGTCGACCACCGACCCTTCGTAGATTTCACGCAGCCCATAATCGACGTAATAGGTATCTCCTCTGCAATCGTTGCAATGCACGGCAATGAACGATGAGATTAACTTGCGGGAGACTTCGAATTTTTCACCACGGTTGTTGAGAGTGGTGGCATTGATAGACATGTCCTCGACGCTTTCCATGACCCCGGAAATATTCTCGAGGACGCTGGTCCGCGCCGCGCCGTTGTAGCCTTTAACGTCAAGATCACCCAGGCTGTAGAAGTCGCCATAGCTGTTGGTCGCGTTGCCAACTTCAAGGGCCATGTCCTGACCGCTGAAAATCAGGCCATGATCGTTCATCAATGAAGGAGTTTTAACCCTCAACGATTGTGCGCTACCCAAGGTACCCGTGTTGTTCAGGCTTCCAGCTCCAACAGTCAGGTTCGCATTGGAAGTCAGTCGCCCGGCATTGGTCAGTTGTCCGGCGATGTTTACCGTAGAGTCACCGCCACCGGCGATGCTGGAGGCCGCGTTCAGATTCAGTTGCGCGGCAGTCAAGGCAAGGCCACCAAGGCTCGACATACGCCCATTGCCACCGTAGTTGCCGCCCAACGTGAGACTGATGGAGCCATCACTGGCAATCAGGCCGTCGTTGCTCCAGTTCCCCCCACTGCCCACCAAACTGGTGAATGCCAACAATTGCCCGGTGCTGGTCTGGCTCAGGTTATTGACGTTGACGGTCAGCCGCCCCGCCTGGATCACGCTGCTGTTGGTCCAGTTGTCGGCCGTAAGCGTCAGCCCGCCGCGCGTAACGACGCTGCCACCGGCATTGGTGATGTTGGCCGTGGAGATATCAAAGGTGCCGCTGCCTACGTGCAATAAGCTGCCGCCCAGATTCTGGAAGCTCGCGGCATTGAGGGTCAGGTCACTGTTGGCGGTTTCCAGGGTGCCGTTACGGTTATCGAACAGCCCACCAATCTGGAAGTTGGTCTTGCCACCGCTACCCAACGCACGCAACTGCCCCGTCTGGTTGTCCAGGCTCGCCGCCTTGACCGCCAGGGTGCTGTCACTCTCAATAATACCCAGGCGGTTGTTCAGCGCGCCGGTCAGGTCCAGGTCTATCTGGCTGCCCGCGATCTGGCCGTCGTTGTCGCCGCTGTTATCGAAGTCGTTACCGGTGACGTTGACCTTGCCTTTGGCGTACAGGCCGCCGTTGCGGTTGTCGAAGTTGCGGGTGACGACGATGGCATCGCCGGTTTGCGCCGAAATGCGTCCGCCATAGTTGTCGAGGCCGCCCCGGGCGGTCAGGTTCAGGCGCTGGGCCTGGGTGATGCCACCTTGGCGGTTGTTGTTCAGGTCGTAGCCGTTTTTCAGCACGCCGGTCAGTTGCGTGGTGAGCAAACCTTGCAGGCTGGCGAGCACGCCGCCACGGTTATCGAGATGGCGACCCGTTATGGTCACATCGCCGGCCTTGGCTTGGATTCGACCGCTTTGGTTATCGATGTCCGTATCGACGGTGAGTTTCAAATCCCCTTGGCTTTGCACTACACCCTTGCCGTTGGTAAGGCTGGTCGCGTCGATGTCCACGCCGCCGTTCTGGCTGTAGATCAAGCCATCGACGTCGTTCTGGACTGCGCCGGAGGTATTCAAGACCAACAAATCATTGGCCGCGACGGTGCCGCGGTTGCGGTTATCCAATCCCCCGGTGAGCAAGGTCAACAAGCCCTGGCTGGCGATCTGGCCGCCCTGGTTATTGATCTGCGTGGCGTGCTCGACCCGCAGTGGGCCGACGCTGGCGACCTTGCCGTTGGTGTTGGTCAGGGCGCCGAGCAGGTCCAGGGTCACGGCCGCGTTGCCGATCAGGTTGCCGCCATTGTTGTCCAGTGTGGTGCCGGTGAAGTTCAGCGCGTTTTGGGCGTTGACGGTGCCGCCAGCGTTACCCAGGGTCATGGCCTTCATGACCAGAGTCGCGCCGCTGTCGATCAAGCCGCCTTGGGCGTTGTTCAGCACACCGCCGGTGACGGTCAGAGTCTGGTCGCTGCCGCTGGACAGAATCCCGCCACGGTTATCCAGGCTGGCGGCGCTGACGGTGAGGTTTTTCTGGCCGACCAGCGCACCGCCAGCGTTGTTGAGCAGTGCCCCGCTGAGGGTGACGCCGACGTCTCCATTGCGGCTGGAGAGTGTGCCGTTGTTGCGGTTATCAAGACTGGAACCAGTGACCTGCAGCCCTTGCCAACCAGAGATCAGGCCGTTCTGATTGATCAGGCTGGTGGCGTTGAGGGTAAGCAGGTCGCTGCTGATCAGCTTGCCGCCCGTGTTATCGAGGATGCGTCCTGCCAGGGTGAAGCTCTGGCTGCTGGAAACTTCACCGCCCTGATTATTCAGGTCGCGCAGGCCGTTGATGGTCAACGGACCTTTAGCGGTGATCAGGCCATTGCGGTTGTTCAGGTCATGGTTGCCCAGGTTCAGCGTGACGGCTTGATCGCCCAGCAGGCGCCCGCCGTTTTGGGTCAGCGCGGCGAGGGTCAGGTTCATATCGCCCTTGGCCGACACTTCGCCGCCGTCGCTGGAGTCCAGCGCATTGGCAGTGAGCGTAAGGTCACCCTGGGCATTGATCAGGCCGTTGGCGCCGTTGTTAAGCGCCATGGCATTGAGAAGCAAGGTTCCGCCCGCCAGCACGCTGCCGCCCTGGTTGTTCAGGTCGCCGCTGTTGAGCGTGAGCAACTGCGCGGCGCTGATGAGACCTTGGGCCTGGTTATCCAGTTGCTGATCGATCGTCAGGACGAGGTTGCCACGGCTGGTGAGCGTGCCGCCGTTGTTGTTCAGGCTTTGGGCGTGGGTATCGACGCTGGCTGCGCCGATCATGCCTTTGACGTTGTTCAGCGCCTGGGCGATGCGCAGGGTCAGGCCCTGGTTGCTGAGCAGCCGGCCACCATCGTTGTTGAGGTTTGCAGCGGCCAGGGTGAGGGCTTGGGCGCTGGAAATTTCGCCGCCCTGGTTGTTCACGCCGTTGAGGTTTTTCAGCAGCAACACGCCGGGGGCGTTGATCAAGCCGCTCTGGTTGTTGAGCTGGCCGTTGTTCATGTCCAGGCTCAACGACGTGTTGCTGAACAATTGACCGCCCTGTTGATCCAGGCCGGCAACCGACGCGGTCAACGCGCCTTGGCTGCCGATGCGACCTCCCTCCTGGTTGTTGACCTGGGCGGCGGTGAGGTTCAGCGTGCTGCCACTGTTGAGCCGTCCTTTCTGGCTGTTGTCGAACGCACCGGTGGTGACGTTTACCGCGCCTTTAGCGCTGATGTTGCCCTGCTGACGATTGTCCAGTGCCGTGCTGGTGAGCAGCAACGCGCCGTCGGTGACCAGTTCGCCACCCTGATTGTCCAGACGCCCCAGGCTGTGCACGGTCAGGTCCGCCGCGCTGGACAGGCTGCCGCCAGTGTTGGTCAGATTGGCGGCGCTGACATTCAGCGTGCCTTCGCTGCTGAGTTGGCCCTGGGTGTTGAGCAGATCGCGGCTCAGGTTGATGCGCTGGTTCTGCTGGCTGATCAGGTAACCGCCGCTGTTGTCCAGGGACCCGCCATCGAGGCTTAGCTGAGTCTTGGCACTGAGCAGGCCCTTGGTGAGGTTGAGCAGCTTATCGACCGTCAGTTTCAGCGACTGCCCGGCAAATACCTGGCCGCCGTCGCTGTTGTCGAGATTCTGGCTGATCAGCGTGACGTCTGCGTTGCCCGACAGCTCACCGCCACGGTTGTCGAGATCGTCAACGTCGAGATCCAGCGCTTTTGTCGCGCCGATCAAACCGGCCTGACGGTTGTCGAGGCTGGCGGCCTTCAGCGTCAGGGCGTCGGTGCTGATCAGCGTGCCCTGGCGGTTATCGAAGCTGTCGAGGGTGGCATCGAGCCCGGTCTTGCCGGCGATATTCCCGGCACGGTTGTCCAGGTGATCGGCAACCAGCAGCAGCGCACCATCGGCAATCAACGAGCCGCGCTGGTTGTCGAGCACGGTTGCAACATTCAGGTCGAGGCGGTCACGGCTGCTGATCAGGCCATCGCGGTTGTCCAGGCTGTCGCTGCGACTGTCCACCGAGGCCGCCGAGATGGCACCTCGAACGTTGTTCAGCACTTGGGCAACTCTGAGCACCAAGCCCTGGTTACTCAGCAATTTCCCGCCACTGTTATCCAGGTTTTGCGCCAACAGAGTGAACGCTTGCTGGCTGGAGATTTCCCCGCCCTGGTTGTTGACGTCCTTGAGGTTGCTCAGCAGCAACGCACCCGAGGCGTTGATCAAACCGCCCTGGTTGTTCAACTGACCGTGGTTCAGGTCCAGGCTCAGGCCGGTGTTGCTGAACAGTTCACCTTGCTGTTGATCCAGCCCGGTGACCGACGCGGTCAGGGCTAGGCTGCTGGCAATACGGCCTGCGGCGTTGTTCACCTGCGTGGCGTTGAGCGTGAGCGTAGTGCCCGAGGTCAGGCGCCCGCCCTGGCTGTTGTTGAGGGCGCCGGTGGAGACCTGGGTCGCGGCCTTGCCCGAGATCAGGCCCTTTTGGCTGTTGTCCAGGCTGGCGCTTTCGAGGGTCAACGCGGCGTCGGTGCTGATGGAGCCCCCCTGGTTGATCAACGCGCCAGCACTGATGATCGACAACAGAGCGGCGCTGCTCAGGCTGCCCGCGGTGTTATCGAGGCTGCCTGCGTCGACACTCAACTCGCCTTCACTGCTGATCAAGCCTTTGTTGTTCAACAGTGCGTTATCGAGGGTGATCACCAGGCCGTTGAGGCTGTTGAGCACGCCTTCGCTGTTGTCCAGCGTGGTGCCGCTCAGGGTCATTTGGCCTTGGGCATGGAGCAGCCCTTTGCTCTGGTTGATCAGCTCAGCGACTGTCGCTTCCAGGTCAGTGCCGGCGATGAGTTTGCCACCCTCGCTGTTGTCCAGGCGCTGGCCGCCCACCTTAAGGCCAAGACCTGCGGAGAGTTCGCCCGCGCGGTTGTCGATCTGCCCGACCTGCATATCCAGCGCTTTTGTGGTGCCGACCAAACCGCCGTTGCGGTTATCGAGCGTCTTGCCGGTCAGGCTCAAATTGCCTTGGGCCACCAGCGAACCGCCCTGTTGTTGCAGGGTATCGATCACGGCGGTGAGGTCGGTTTGGCTGGAGATACGACCGAGGCCGTTCTGCACTTCAGCGGCCTTCAACGTCAGCGGGCCAACGCTGGTCAGCAGACCCGCGCTGTTGTCCAGGCGCGAGCCTTCGAAGTTGACGCTGCTTTTGCCCGTGATGATGCCGTTATCACGGTTATCCAGCTGATCGACCGTCAATTGCAGCGCCTTGTCGGCGCGGATGCTCCCGCCACGGTTGTCGAGCGAATCGCTGTGCAAGGTCAGCAGGTCGTTGCCGGCCAGGCGACCACTGCGGTTGTAGAGGCTGCCGGTTTGCAGGTCAATTACGCCTTTGGCAACCACTTGGCCTTGGTTCTGATTGTCCAGCAAACCGCTGATGCGCGCGCTCAGGGTGCCGTCGCTGATCAATTGGCCGCCGTTGCTGTTGTTCAGGCTGGCCGCCTTGATATCCACAACTTTGCCCGAGCCGAGCACGCCTTTGCGGTTGTCCAGCGCGTCGCCAAGATCAATGCTCAAGGCGCTGTCGCCCAGTACCTGGCCGTTGCTGTTATTCAGGGCCATCGCGCTGAGCCGGGTCAGGCCCGCGCTGGAAATCTCGCCATCGAGGTTGGTCAGCGTGCCGCCGACGTTTACGCTCAGGTCCGCATCGCTGCCCAGGTTGCCGCCGCTGTTGTCCAGGCTGGCTGCGTTGAGGGTCAACAGGCCAGCCGATGACAACAACCCGGCCTGATTGAGTAACTGCGTCGAGATGCTGGCGGTGAGCGCTCCGTCGCTGAGCAATCGGCCTGCCGCGTTGTCCAGTGACGCAGCGGTCAACTGAACGCTTTTGCTGGCGGAAAGGCGCCCACTCCGGTTGTTCACCTGGCCGCTGGCGTTGATGTCGAGCCCTTGGCCGGCCGCCACCAGACCTGCCACGTTATCCAGCGAGACAACGCGCAACGTGACGTTACTCAAGCTGTTGAGTCCGCCGCTGCTGTTGTTCAACTGCCCGATATTGGCCGTCAGGTTGCCATTGCTGCTGACTACGCCTTGGGCGTTGAGCAGCTTATCGGCGGTGATGTTCAGCGCACCGCTGCTCAACACGCGGCCTTTATTCTGGTTATCCAGCGTCCCGGCGTTGACCGTAGCGGTTTGCCCGGCACTCAGGGTCCCGCCCTGGTTATTCAACGCCTGCGCCACATTGGCCGTCAGGTTACGACTGGCAACGATGCTCTTACCGTGGTTATCGAGCGTATTCGCAGTAACGCTCACATCCCCCGAAGCATTGCGCGTGTTATCCGCGTTCACCCCGGCTTCAATAATGCCGTTGTTGCTCAACTGCCCACCCGCGTTCAGCGTGATGCCATCCCGCGCCGCGAGGGTTTGTTGGTTAGTCAGATTGCCCTGGGTCTGGGCGTTCAGGGTCGTGCCGGCATAGACCGCTCCCCGCGCATCGAGGCTCGCGGCTTTGACATTGACCGCGCCCGTGGCCGAGGTATCGACCATGCTCAAATGACCATTGGCATCGAGCTGGATGTCGCCGCCGCTGGCGATCAACTTGCCGTCCAGCTTCACGCCAACGCCGGCCTCGGTGCCCACCAACTTGATGGCACCTGCGTACATACCGCCCAAGGCCGAGGAGTCGATAGCCAGTTCTGGTTTCGCACTGCCGTCATCGGCGCGGGCGGTGGCATTGAGGGTGTCGGCATTGACGTCATTGCGCCCGGCGATGATGGTCAGGTTCTTAGCCTGGATCTCGGCGTTGATCTTGGCGCTGCGGGTGATGATTTCGAAGTGATCGACGTTATTCGCGTTCAGGCCCGCGCCTTCAATCGTGACGCTGCCCTGGTCCACCTGATAGCGACTCAACTGGCCGTTTTCCACCACCGGTTTGCCGGTGCTCAAGGTCACTTTCGGACTGTTGATGAAGCCGCAGCCGTTGCAGGTGATGCCGTAGGGGTTGGCAACGATGACATGAGCCGACTGCCCCGCCACTTCGGTGTAGCCGCGCAACTGACTGGGGTTGCCGCCGCTGACTTCGTTGAGGATGGTGGTGGCGGCTGAACCCTGGAGGTTCGGGTTACCGAGGATGATTCCGCCCAGTTGCGTGGACTGGGTGCGGGCGGTGGCGTTGTTGAGGATCACGCCGTTGCTGCCGACGTTGTAATCCTGGAACTGGTTATGGGACAGGCCGCTGCCGTTAGGTCGGGCGATGTTGACGATGGGTACGCCATTGCCCGCCCGGTCCAGGCCGGTGCCCGGTGCGCTGACCACAATGCCTTCGGCCTGGGCCCACATGGGCTGCCAGAACATGACGTTGGCCAGCAGGAACGCCAGGCCGCGCTTGGGCATGCCGAGAAACCGCTCGCGGTTTTTCAGGGCAGCGGAAGGTTGGCAGGCCAGGAAGGCGTATTGGCGGTCGTCCATGATCGGGTCTCGTTACTGCAGCGTTAAATAGATACATCCACGCGGAAGTAGATCGGCGCTTCGCGCTCGGTCAGGGCATCCGGGCGTTCCAGGGAGTGGGCGAAGGTGACGCTGGCGTTCAGGTGTTCACCACGAGCGAACAGCTCCAGCGAGTTGCTCGACATGCGCCCGTGCTGGTCGCCGTTGTAGCGATCCCCACGAATCACGCCCTGGTCATAACCGAGGCTGGTGCCGTATTCGGCGAATACCGGGCGCAGCCATTCCAGCGTCACCGGGCGACTCCAGCGCAAGTCGTTGCGCCAGTAACCGCCGCTGTCGCCGGACAGCGACTGATCCTTGTAGCCACGAATCGACGATTGCCCGCCCAGGCTCATACGCTGGGGGCTGAACAGCACGTCTTCACTGCGCTGGCCGGTCATCAGGCTGCTGAAGCTGAAGGATTCGCCCCACACCTGGAACGGTTGCAGGTAGCTGGCGGTGGCGGTGTATTTGCGGTAGCGGGCATCGGCCTGGCCGGGACCCGGATCGTTGTCGCCCTGGGCATCGAAGGCGCCGATACCCTCTTGCAGGCCCAGGTCGAGGTTGACGAAAGCATTGCCAACCCGCCGGCCATGGTTGATGCCGAACAGGGCTTCGCTGAGGCGATTGCTGCTTACATCGAGCTTGCTGTCTTCGATGAAGTTGTTGGTGCGCAGGTACGAAAGGCCCGTGTTGAGGGAGGTCTTGCTCAGGGCATCACGGTGGATCACCCGCTCGACCCGCAACTGATGGTTCTGGCTGTCGCCGGTCTGCTTGAAGTTGAAACCGTTGGCCGGGATCTGCGAGCGGTACTCGCTCTGGCTGTAGGTGTAACTGACGTTCCACCAGCCAAACGGCAGGTTGTAATAGAGCATGGCGTTGCGGGAGGTGTGCTGGTGGTCGGTCATCGCGTCGTGACCGCCGCGCAACATCAACTGATCGGCCAGGCCCAGCGGGCTGTCCCACTCGAAACTGCTGCCCCACTGCTGCTCGCCGGTGCTGCGCTGGCCGTCGTTGCTGCGCGACAACCCGGCGCGCCAAGGCTTTTTCGGTTCGTTGGTAACGCGCATCTCACTGCCACCGACGTTCTGGCCGGGCGTCAGCTCCATCTTTGCCTGGTTCGACGGCAGGCGATTGAGCTGATCGACCATCTGCTCGATCTGCCGCAGGTTGACCAAGTCACCGGCCTGGCCGGGAAAGGCCATCGCCAACTCGCGGTCCGACAGTTTGCTGTTCTCGGCGCCCTTCAGGCCTTCCAGCCGCCCTTCCACCACCAGCACTTGCAGCTGACCGCTGGAAAGATCCTGCTGCGGCAGATAGGCGCGGCTGGTGACCAGGCCTTTTTCGATGTAGTGGTCGGTGATGACCTTGAGCAACTCGTTGAGCTGCGGCACACCCAGGCATTGGCCGATGTAGGGTTTGAGCAGGCGCTCGCGCTCGCCGGCGGAAAGACTGTCGGCGCCCTTGAGCTCGATGGTCTTGATAGGGAAGCAACGGGTATCGGCCGGTGCGGTCGGCTGGCTCGGCTTCGCCTCCTTGCCGGGCAAGTCCTTGAGTTCCTCCAGGCGCCGGCGCTGCTCTTCGAGCAAACGGTTCTGGCGCTCGCGAATCAGATCCGTGTCGCCAGGCGTGGGGGCGGCGTGAGCCAGGGTCAGCGGAGAAAGGCACAGCAAAGCCACGCACAACCTCGCCCAAAAGGCGGGTGAGGACATGTTCGATCCCTCGAGAAAAATGACATCAAAATAGTGGCGCGATACTAAAGAGCCATCATTTTGGCGTCAACTAAATGGATGGGGGCTTTGAAGCTATTGCGGGAACCATTCATCTGAAACCAGGGGGGCGGGGGATTGGCAGGCCACAGGCCCGCAAATGAACTTTCCCCCCAACCCCAGCCTCAACCCATTACCTGCCCAACAAGGAATCTGAGGCCCTGCCATGAAAACCCTCTTGAAACTCACCCTCGCCGCCACCCTCACCTGCGCCCTGCCCGCCTGGGCCACTTGTACGCCTGAGGAAGCGACTGCCAAGCGCGAACAACTGGCAAATGAAGTGACCAAACTCACCGAACAGAACCCGGCCAAGGCCAAGGAAATCAACGATGAGTTGCAGGCCATGGACCTGGAGACTGCCAGCAAGGATGTGCCGGATAAGTGCCAGCTGATTGATAAGCGCCTGGAAGAGCTGAAGAACGCGGAGAAGAAAGCGGGATGATTAGCCACAGCCGAGCCCAACCCGCTTTTGTGGCGAGGTTATTTGTGGGAGCAAGGTTTGCCCGCGATGAAGGCGATGCGGTCTTTCAGAAATCGAGGCGCCTGTGTCGCGAGCAAGCTTTGCTCCCACAAATTCCCATCGCCACAGGGGCCCTGCGCTGGACTTGAGTTTGAGTACTCACCCATAAAAAAACCGGACCCAAGGTCCGGTTTTTTCATACAACGCTAACGCTGACTTACTCAGCCGCCGGCGCCTCTGGCTTGCGGCGCTTGAGTGGGGCCATGCCGTCCTTGCTGACCAGCGACGGGGCGTCGGTCTTCGGGCGGTTGGCGGTCTTGCGTTTGGTCGGGGCCTTCGCGCCGGCCTTCTTCTTGTCGCCCTTGGCGTCGACCTTTTTCTTCTTCACACCAACGGCCTTGCCCGACGCCTTGACCTTTTTCGGTCCGCCGTACGTGCCTTTGACTTCCTTGATAGTGCGACGCTCGAAGCTCTGCTTGAGGTAGCGCTCGATGCTCGACATCAGGTTCCAGTCGCCGTGGCAGATCAGCGAGATCGCCAGGCCGTCGTTGCCGGCACGACCGGTCCGACCGATGCGGTGCACGTATTCATCACCGCTGCGGGGCATGTCGAAGTTGATGACCATGTCCAGGCCATCCACGTCCAGGCCACGGGCAGCAACATCGGTGGCGACAAGGATTTTCACGCCGCCCTGCTTCAGGCGGTCGATAGCCAGCTTGCGGTCCTTCTGGTCTTTCTCGCCGTGCAGCACGAACGCCTTGTATTCCTGGGCAACGAGGCGACCGTAGATGCGGTCGGCCATGGCCCGGGTGTTGGTGAAGACGATGGCTTTTTCGTAGGTCTCGTTGGCCAGCAACCAGTTGACGATCTGCTCTTTGTGCTGGTTGTGGTCAGCGGTGATGATCTGCTGGCGGGTGGTGGAATTCAGTTGGCTGACCGCGTTGAGCTGCAAGTGCTCAGGGTTGTTCAGCACCTTGGCGATCATCTCGCGCAGGCCCGAGCCGCCGGTGGTGGCGGAGAACAGCATGGTCTGCTGACGGTTTGTGCATTCGTCCACCAGACGCTGCACGTCCTCGGCAAAGCCCATGTCCAGCATGCGGTCGGCTTCGTCCAGCACCAGCACTTCGACTTCCTTGAGGTCGAGGTTGCCAGCGTTCAACTGCTCGATCATCCGCCCTGGGGTGCCGATCAGAATGTCCGGCACCTTGCGCAACATGGCGGCCTGGACCTTGAAGTCTTCGCCGCCGGTGATCAGGCCGGACTTGATGAAGGTGAACTGCGAGAAGCGCTCCACTTCCTTCAAGGTCTGCTGGGCCAGTTCACGGGTTGGCAGCAGGATCAGGGTCTTGATGCTGACGCGGACCTTGGCTGGGCCGATCAGGCGGTTGAGGATCGGCAGCACGAACGCGGCGGTCTTGCCGCTGCCGGTTTGCGCCGTCACCCGCAGGTCACGCCCCTGGAGCGCGAGCGGAATAGCCGCTGCCTGCACCGGCGTTGGCTCGACAAATTTAAGCTCGGCCACGGCTTTGAGCAGGCGTTCGTGCAGGGCGAATTGGGAAAACACGGGTGCTACCTCGAAGAAATGCAAAAAAACAGCTGCATAGGGTAACGGTTTCGAGCGCGAAGGCCGAGTTTCTTTATACAAACGGCGGTAAATCAGTGCATTTTTATCAGCCGTTATTGCATCAACGGTCACTTGACCGGGCTTAAATGCTCTAATCGCACCGTCGCGTCTTTATAGAAGAACCGTTTCGTCCATGGACATCAAACAACTCTGGGTCAACCTCCAAGACCTCTGGGGTGCCCTTGACCAGCACCCGATCCTGCATTCCAGCCTAGCCCTGATGTTGCTGCTGGTCATCGCCCTGGTGCTTGGCCGTGTGGCGCGCTACCTGATCCTGCACGCTGCCAAGTTGCTGGGGCGCCAACCGGCCTTGAACTGGGTCAATGACCTGCGCCAGAACAAGGTCTTTCATCGCCTGGCGCAGATGACGCCGTCGCTGATCATCCAGTTCGGCCTGCACCTTGTGCCGGAGCTGAGCAAGACCAGCATGATTTTCCTGGGCAATGTCGCCCTGGCTTTCACCATCCTGTTCATGGTGCTGAGCCTCAGTGCCCTGCTCAGCGCCATGCTGGATGTCTACGCCCGCACCGAGCATGCACGTACCCGCTCGATCAAAGGCTACGTGCAACTGACGAAGATGGTGCTGTATGTGTTTGGCGCGATCATCATCGTTGCCACCCTGATCGACCGCTCGCCGCTGTTGCTGTTGTCGGGCCTGGGTGCGATGTCGGCGGTAATCCTGTTGGTCTACAAGGACACCCTGCTGTCGTTCGTCGCCAGCGTGCAATTGACCAGCAACGACATGCTGCGGGTCGGCGACTGGATCGAGATGCCCCAGGTCGGCGCCGACGGTGATGTGGTGGACATCACACTGCACACGGTCAAGGTGCAGAACTTCGACAAGACCATCGTCTCGATCCCCACATGGCGCCTGATGTCCGAGTCGTTCAAGAACTGGCGCGGCATGCAGCAGTCCGGCGGGCGGCGGATCAAGCGCAGCCTGTTCATCGACGCTAGCGGCGTGCGATTCCTGCACGACGAGGAAGAACAGCGCCTGACCCAGGTGCGCCTGCTGACCGACTACATCGGCCGCAAGCAGGCCGAACTCAAGGCCTGGAACGAGGCCCAGGGCAACGTCGCGGCGATGTCGGCCAACCGTCGGCGGATGACCAACCTGGGCACCTTCCGCGCTTATGCATTGGCGTATTTGAAAAGCCACGCAGAGATCCAGCCGAACATGACCTGCATGGTCCGGCAGTTGCAGACCACCGCCCAGGGCATCCCGCTGGAAATCTACTGCTTCACCCGCACCACAGCGTGGACCGACTACGAACGTATCCAGGGGGATATTTTCGATTACCTGCTGGCGGTGATGCCGGAGTTCGGGTTGAACCTGTACCAGCAGCCGAGCGGCACGGACCTGCGTTCGGGGCTGCTGCCGGCGGTGCTGGGGGCGAGCCACCTGCCGGAGCCGCAGAAGCAGGTGGTCTAAAGCCAACCCCCATTCCCCTGTGGGAGCGAGCTTGCTCGCGATAGCGGTGTGTCAGAAACATAGATGCTGACTGATACTCCACTATCGCGAGCAAGCTCGCTCCCACAGTGTTCAGGGCGAAGGCTGAGGTTGGCGTACCCCCAACCGGCTGATCCACACCGCCGCCAATATCACCGACCCACCCAGCAGCAACCGCCCCAGTGCCTCGTGCTGGTTCCAGATCAGCAGGTTCACCAGTAGCCCCACCGGCACATGCAGGTTATTCATCACCGCCAGCGTACCGCCATTGACCAGGCACGCGCCCTTGTTCCACCAGTACAGCCCCAACGCGGTGGAGACCAGGCCGAGGAACACCAGCACGCCCCATTGCAGCGGCGCTTCAGGCCAGAAGTTGGTCTTGCCGAACAGCAGGAAAGCCGGCAACGCCACCATCAGCGCACCAAGATAGAAATAACCGAAGCGCCGGTAATGCGGCAGGTCGCTCGGGTGGCGGGCCACCAGGTGTTTGTAGAGCACCTGACCAGCCGCATAAGTGAAGTTGGCCAGTTGCAGCAGCAAGAAGCCCATGAAGAAATCCGGGTTGATCCGGTCGTAGCGAATCACCGCCGCACCGACCACGGCCACCAGCGCCGCAATCAGCGCCCAGGGATTGAAGCGACGGTTCAGCGCGTCTTCGATCAAGGTCACGTGCAGGGGCGTCAGGATGGTGAAAAGCAGCACCTCGGGCACCGTCAGCACTCGAAAGCTCAGGTACAGGCAGACGTAGGTCACGCCGAACTGCAAGGCGCCGATCAACAACATGCCGCGCATGAACACCGGCTCCACCTGGCGCCAGCGCGTCAGCGGAATGAACACCAGCCCGGCCAGCAACACCCGCACCAGCACCGCGAAATAACTGTCCACATGCCCGGCCAGGTACTCGCCGATCAGGCTGAAGGAAAACGCCTGGATCAATGTCACAAAAAGTAGATAGCCCATACCGCCCCTCGTTTCGAATGGCGGCGAAGATAGCGGTTTTGAACGGTGGGAGCGAGCTTGCTGGCGATGGCGGAGTGTCAGTCAGCCTCTGTATTTCTGACCCACCGCCATCGCCAGCAAGCTCGCCCCCACAGATTCCCCGCTAACTTGGAATTTCATCCACGACCCAAGAAGTGGCCTGAGGCTGGTGCCGATGGCTGGCGGCACGCTGAAGCACTCGGGTCAGCGCCTGGAAGTTTGCCGGTTTGGTCAAGATGTCATCGGCACCAGCAGCCCTGAAACGCTCTATCTCGCGGGAAAAAACACTCGCGGTGAATGCGACGATGTAGCAAGTATCACCCTGGGGCAATTCGCGGATCCTACGCACAGCCTCCATCCCATCCATCACGGGCATGTTGATATCCATCAGAATGATCGCTGGCATCGAAGCCATGCAACGATTGACCGCCTCCAGGCCATCTGACGCAAGGTCGGGTGCATAACCCAACTCTTGTAGCATCGCCATGGCCACTTTCTGGCTCACCGGATGGTTCTCCACCAGAAGGATATCGAGCGGATAATCCTCGGCAAAAGACGAGTCGAAGCCAACCGCCGCATGATCATCCTTGATGGGTATTTCCGAGACTGAAAAAAGCGCCAGGGGGAGAGAGAAGGAGAATGTCGAGCCGACACCAGGCTCGCTGGTGAACGATAAAGTCCCCTGCTGCGCCTCAAGCAGGTTCTTACAGATGGAAAGACCCAACCCACTCCCAGTGAAGCGTTGACTGGCCGGCCCTTTGAACTGGGCAAAGGGCTTGAACAGATTGTCTTGCTGTTCCGTGGGGATACCGATGCCGGTATCGCGTATGGAGAAGTCGAGCCACGCTTGGGAGCCGTAGCCGCTGGTGGTGACCAGGAGCGATATTTTTCCGACTTCGGTAAATTTGCCCGCATTGCCCAGCAAGTTGATCAATATCTGGCGAAGGCAATCCATATCGGTTTTGACCAAAGGCGGTACGTCCGGGGAAAACTGCGCCTCCAGCACGATGGGTTTGTCCTGGATATTTTGTCGGATTAGTTCCATACAGGATGAAACCAGTGCTCTCACTTCGAAAACACGAGGTTTCAATTCAAGTTTGCCTGCTTCGATCTTGGCAAGGTCGAGAATGTTATCGATAAGAGACAGCAGGGTCCGTCCACTGGAATGAATCGTTGTAAGAAGACGGCGTTGCTCGGGATCCAGGGCAGACCGGGCCAGTAATTCGGTCGCACCAATGACACCGTACATCGGGGTGCGAATTTCATGACTCATGGTTGCCAGAAAGCTGGTTTTTGAACGATCAGCGTCCTCGGCGGCATTTTTCGCCTGATTCAATACCTGCTCATTGACCCGCAATTGCTGCAGATGAGTGCGCATGCGCAAAAGGAGGAGAGCGAGAAATACCAGGATGGCCAGGATGATGTGGTAAAGGGAGTCATGATTAAGTTGTTGGTAGTAGTCCGCCAAGGTAATTTCCGCCCCGACAACATACACCGTACCGTCTTGTGATTTTAACGGGACAAAGACCGCGCGAAAATCACCCCAATGATCCGAATAGTCGATCCAGGTTGGCTCGGTGCGCTTAAAACTATCGAGTAAAGCCTGGCTGGCATCGGGATAAGGGTCGAAAAAACGCACGAAATTCTTCTCTTGAATTTCTTTTTTCGATGCACTGGAACTGATCAGGTAGGCCTTTGCATCTCGCTTGATCACGCTATAGACAAAAGCAGTACCCATGGACTCGTTGAAGCCGGAAAGCCGCTGGATGGTATCCCAGTCCTGCGCTTGCGATTTGGATTGTTTATCGACCAGGTTGTCATGGTAACGGTCGCCGAGGATGGCTGAAGCGCCCAGCGCGGCATGCAGCAATTTATTATTGATGTTGTCAGTGAGGACGCTTTGCGTCTCGACATAGAGGTAGTAGATATAGCCACTTGCCCCTATGAGATAGGCCAGGAATAAAGCCCATGTTTTCCGTCTGACTTTGAACATATCACAGTCTCCCTACTGTAATTGCGCGCATAAATTACCACAGCAGGCATCGAGAGACTTGCCAAATCCGGGAGAAGCCTGGGCCTGCACATCTTCCACCCCTCAAGGCTTTAAGGGCCGCTCATCTTAAAGGATCGTTGTTTCCATTTCCCCAAAAAAAAGCCCGATCTCGCTAACGCGTTCAATCGGGCTGATGCACTCAGGAGCAATAAGTGCAAAGGGAGGTTCGATGCGCAAAACGGTTTGAAGGGAAGCGCCAAGTCACTAGACCACCTGGCGATTATCCGAGGATTAACGGATCAGGCGACCTGCGCCAGTTTGGCGTTGGCCTGATTCAGGCCTTTCTCCTGGAAGTCGCCGCCCAGGTTCATGCCCTCGGCATGGATGAAGGTCACGTCGTGGATCCCGATGAAGCCCATCACTTGGCGCAGGTAGGGTTCTTGATGGTCAGAGCTGCCGCCAGCGTGAATGCCACCACGGGCGGTGAGCACGAAAGCGCGCTTGTCGGCCAGCAGGCCTTGAGGACCGGTGGGGGTGTATTTGAACGTCACGCCGGCACGCAGCACGTGGTCGAGCCAGGCTTTCAGGGTGCTGGGGATGGCGAAGTTGTACATCGGCGCAGCCATCACCAGTACGTCGGCGGCCAGCAGTTCATCGGTCAGTTGGTTGGAGCGTTCCAGCGAGGCGTTTTCAACGTCGCTGCGCTGCTCGGCCGGCTTCATCCAGCCCCCCAGCAGATTGGCATCCAGATGCGGCACCGGATTGATGGCCAGGTCGCGAACGCTGATTTCGTCGGCCGGGTGCGCCGCTTTCCACTGGCTGATAAAGGTCTGGGTCAGTTGACGGGACACCGAGTCTTGCTGGCGGGCACTGCTTTCGATGATCAGAACGCGGGACATGGCTTGTAGGCTCCATCTGAGAATGTTGTCAGTCGATGGAGTGAAGATTAAACGCGAGCATATCGATGAAAAAGCGCAAATAACTGCTGTAAAGCATCGATAAATTCGTTTATAAGCGGAGCAAGCAATATTGCCTGCCCCACTGCAGGGCTATTTCGGCTGACAGGTCAGCTTGATGCGCAGCTTGATGATGTTGCGGTTGAACTTGGCCGTGGCGTTCTTGAACTTGCCGGCGGCGACTTCGATCTTGCGGGTGCGAGGTGCTTCAGGGCCATTGCTGAAGACCACGGTACAAGCCGCGTCGGTGCTGCCGTAGTTGTTGACCTGGATGGAACCGATATCGGCATCGGTGTCATAGGCGTTGTAGTCGATGCTCAGGCCGTTGAGGTGTTTTTCCACATCGATCGGGTAGGCAAACGCAGTCAGTGGCAGCAAGGCCAGCACCACACAACAGATTTTCTTCATTCGGCAGTCTCCACCAAGGGACTGCCAGCTTAGGACAAGAGGAGCTCGATATGAAAGCGCCCCGCGTGACCCTTGATCAATGGCGCACCTTGCAGGCCGTGGTCGACCACGGTGGCTTCGCCCAGGCCGCTGAAGTGCTGCATCGCTCCCAGTCGTCAGTGAGCTACACCGTGGCCCGCATGCAGGATCAGCTCGGCGTACCGTTGCTGCGCATCGATGGTCGCAAGGCCGTGCTGACCGAGGCCGGCGGCGTACTGCTGCGCCGTTCCCGGCAACTGGTGAAACAGGCCAGCCAACTGGAAGACCTGGCCCACCACATGGAGCAAGGCTGGGAAGCGGAAGTGCGCCTGGTGGTCGACGCGGCCTACCCCAACGCCCGCCTCGTTCGCGCCTTGACGGCGTTCATGCCACAAAGCCGTGGCTGCCGGGTGCGGCTGCGCGAAGAAGTGTTGTCGGGTGTCGAAGAAGTGCTGCTCGAAGGCGTGGCCGACCTGGCCATCAGCAGCTTCAGCATTCCTGGCTATCTGGGGGCAGAATTGAGCGACGTTGAATTCGTCGCGGTGGCCCATCCCGAACACGCCCTGCATCGCCTCAACCGCGAGCTGACGTTCCAGGATCTGGAGAGCCAGTTGCAAGTGGTGATCCGCGACTCCGGACGCCAGCAACCTCGCGACGTGGGTTGGCTCGGCGCCGAGCAGCGCTGGACCGTCGGCAGCCTGGCCACCGCCGCGACCTTCGTAGGCAGCGGCCTGGGCTTCGCCTGGCTGCCCCGGCACATGATTGAGCGGGAACTCAAGGAAGGCACGCTTAAACAGCTACCCTTGGATCAGGGCGGCAGCCGCAACCCGAGCTTCTATCTGTATTCGAACAAGGAAAAACCCCTGGGCCCGGCCACGCAGATCCTGATCGAATTGCTGCGCACCTTCGACACCGCGCCACTGGATGCGCCGTTCGCAGCCCCTGAACAAGCCTGACAAGGAGTTCACCGATGGCCTATTTCGAGCACGAAGGTTGCAACCTGCACTACGAGGAATACGGCCACGGCACGCCCTTGGTATTGGTCCACGGGCTGGGTTCCAGTACCCAGGATTGGGAAAAACAGATCCCGGTGCTGTCCACCCACTATCACCTGATCGTGGTGGATGTGCGCGGCCACGGTCGCTCCGACAAGCCGCGCGGGCGCTACAGCATCGAAGGTTTCAGCGCCGACCTGAGCGCCCTGATCGAACACCTGGGCCTGGGCCCGGTGCATCTGGTGGGCTGGTCCATGGGCGGCATGATCTGTTTTCAACTGGCAGTGGATGACCCCGGACGGCTCAAGAGCCTGTGCATCGTCAACAGCGCGCCCGAAGTCAAAGTCCGCACGCCCGACGATTGCTGGCAATGGTTCAAGCGCTGGAGCCTGATGCGCCTGCTCAGCCTGGAAACCATCGGCAAGGCCCTCGGCGCCAAGTTGTTCCCCAAGCCCGAACAAACCGAGTTACGCCTGGAAATGGCCCGGCGCTGGGCAAAGAACGACAAACGTGCTTATCTCGCCAGCTTCGATGCGATCGTAGGCTGGGGCGTTCAGGAACGACTTTCGCAGGTTGCCTGTCCAACCCTCGTCATCTGCGCCGACCACGACTACACCCCGGTGGCGCTGAAAGAAGCCTATGTAAAACTGCTGCCCGACGCACGGCTGGTGGTCATCGCCGATTCACGGCACGCTACCCCGCTGGATCAATCCGAACGCTTCAACCAAACCCTGCTCGACTTTTTGACCGCAACCGATTCCACCACTCAGGATCACTGACCCCATGCTGAAAAAAATCGCCCTTGCCGCCGGCACCGTACTGTTTGCCGCCAACCTGATGGCTGCGACACCCGCCAAGGCACCGCATGTATTACTGGACACCACCAACGGCCAGATCGAAATCGAACTGGACCCGGTCAAGGCCCCCATCAGTACCAAGAACTTCCTTGAGTACGTAGACAGCGGCTTCTACAACAACACGATTTTTCACCGCGTGATCCCGGGCTTCATGGCCCAGGGCGGCGGCTTTACCCAACAGATGCAGCAAAAAGACACCAAGGCACCGATCAAGAACGAAGCCAGCAATGGCCTGCACAACGTTCGCGGCACCTTGTCGATGGCGCGCACCTCCAACCCGGACTCGGCCACCAGCCAGTTCTTCATCAACGTGGCCGACAACGCGTTCCTCGACCCGGGCCGTGACGCCGGTTACGCGGTGTTCGCCAAAGTGGTCAAGGGCATGGACGTAGTGGACATCATCGTCAACTCCCAGACCACGACCAAACAAGGCATGCAAAACGTGCCGATCGACCCTGTGCTCATCAAGTCGGCCAAGCGCGTCGACTGAAGAGGCACACGGCAAGCCTGGGTGGCGCGGTGATCCCCCGCCGCCCATAGCAAAAAGGAGAGCCCTTGCCAGGGCATTGACTGATGGTTTATCGCCGTTTCGAAACACTGATCGATATCTTCCGCGACGCCCCGACCTCGGCCCCACCGAACCGCGTCCTGCCCTTCTACACCTATTACCTGAAACAGGTCTGGCCCAGCTTCGCCGTACTGCTGGTGGTCGGCCTGATCGGCGCCCTGATCGAAGTGGCGCTGTTCAGCTACCTGAGCCGCATCATCGACCTGACCCAGGGCACGCCCAATGTGGACTTCTTCAAGGTCCATGGCCTGGAGCTGGCCTGGATGGCCGTGGTGGCGCTGATCTTCCGGCCGATCTTCGTGGCCCTGCATGACCTGCTCGTGCACCAGACCCTGAGCCCCAGCATGACCAGCCTGATTCGCTGGCAGAACCACAGCTACGTGCTCAAGCAGAGCCTGAATTTCTTCCAGAACGACTTCGCCGGGCGCATCGCCCAGCGCATCATGCAGACCGGCAACTCCCTGCGTGACTCGGCGGTTCAGGCCGTGGATGCCCTGTGGCACGTGCTGATCTACGCCGTCAGTTCCCTGGTGCTGTTCGCCGAAGCCGACTGGCGCCTGATGATCCCGCTGCTGATGTGGATTGCCGCCTACATCGGCGCACTCTGCTATTTCGTGCCACGGGTCAAGGAGCGCTCGGTGGTGTCGTCCGATGCCCGCTCCAAACTGATGGGGCGGATCGTCGATGGCTACACCAACATCACCACCCTCAAGCTGTTCGCCCATACCAATTTCGAACAGCAATACGCCCGCGAAGCCATCCAGGAGCAGACCGAAAAAGCCCAGTTGGCTGGCCGGGTCGTGACCAGCATGGACCTGGTCATCACCAGCATGAACGGGCTGCTGATCGTCGGCACCACCGCGCTGGCATTGTGGCTCTGGACCCAGTCGCTGATCAGCGTCGGCGCCATCGCGTTGGCCACCGGGCTGGTGATACGCATCGTCAACATGTCCGGCTGGATCATGTGGGTCGTCACCGGCATCTTCGAAAACATCGGCATGGTCCAGGATGGTTTGCAGACCATCGCCCAGCCGGTCAGTGTCACCGACCGCGATCAGGCCAAGCCTCTGGCCGTGGCCCGGGGCGAGGTGCGTTTCGAGCACGTGGATTTCCACTATGGCAAGAAAAGTGGCGTGATCGGCGACCTCAACCTGACCATCAAGCCCGGCGAGAAAATCGGCCTGATCGGCCCGTCCGGCGCGGGTAAATCCACCTTGGTCAACCTGCTGCTGCGCCTCTATGACGTGCAAGGCGGGCGCATTCTCATCGATGGCCAGGACATCGCCGAAGTCGGCCAGGAAAGCCTGCGCGAACGCATCGGCATGATCACCCAGGACACGTCGCTGCTGCATCGTTCGATTCGCGAGAACCTGCTCTACGGCAAACCCGACGCCACCGATGCGCAACTCTGGGAAGCCGTGCGCAAGGCCCGGGCCGATGAGTTCATCCCACTGCTGTCGGACGCCGGAGGCCGCACCGGCTTCGATGCCCATGTGGGTGAGCGCGGCGTGAAACTGTCCGGCGGCCAGCGCCAGCGCATCGCTATCGCGCGGGTACTGCTCAAGGACGCGCCGATCCTGATCATGGACGAAGCGACGTCAGCGCTGGACTCGGAAGTCGAGGCGGCGATCCAGGAAAGCCTCGAGACCTTGATGCAAGGCAAGACCGTGATCGCCATCGCCCACCGCCTCTCCACCATCGCCCGGATGGACCGATTGGTGGTGCTGGAGAATGGCCGCATCGCCGAAACCGGCAGCCATGCCGAACTGCTGGCCCATGGCGGGTTGTATGCCCGATTGTGGCAGCATCAGACCGGGGGGTTTGTGGGGATCGACTGAGCTTCTACAGACAGGTGGTGTGGGATCGTGTGGGAGCAAGACTTGCCCGCGATGAAGATAACGCGGTCTCCCGGATGGCCCGAGGCGCCTGCATCGCGAGCAAGCTTTGCTCCCACAGCCCAGTGTCCGAGCGCCATTCTGAAAAATTCTGTCCAGGATCCATTTAGCCCGCACCGCAACGACATACTCCCCCCTCGACCACGGCCAAAACCGCCACCGTCCATGACGCTGGCGGTTTTTTTGTCGCTGGATTTGTTGCAGCACTCTGCTGTACTCAGCCCAGGTTCTGGAGATGAACCTGTCGTAATACTGCTGGATGCATAACCGATTATCACGACTGTTTTATCAAGGAAGCTTATGTCTTTACTCAAACGTTCAACGACTGAGTTGTTGGGTACGTTCTGGCTGGTATTGGGCGGCTGCGGCAGCGCGGTATTGGCCGCCTCCGGGATTGGCGTGCTGGGGGTTGCCCTGGCGTTCGGCCTGACGGTGTTGACCATGGCATTCGCCATCGGGCATATCTCGGGTTGCCACCTGAACCCGGCGGTGTCGGTGGGCTTGTACGTGGGCGGGCGGTTTCCGGCCAGGGAGTTGCCTGCCTACATCGTTGCCCAAGTCATAGGGGGTGTACTGGCCGCCGCATTGATCTACTTCATCGCCAGCGGCAAGGAAGGCTTTGACCTGGCCGCGTCCGGCCTGGCAGCGAACGGTTATGGCGAGCATTCGCCGGGTGGGTATTCGATGGCGACCGGTTTTGTCACCGAGCTGGTCATGACGGCAATGTTCATCCTGATCATCCTCGGCGCCACCGATAAACGTGCGCCCGCCGGGCTGGCACCGATTGCCATCGGCCTGGCCCTGACGCTCATTCACCTGATCTCGATTCCGGTCACCAACACGTCCGTCAACCCGGCCCGCAGTACCGGTCCGGCGCTGATTGTCGGTGGCTGGGCCATCGAGCAACTGTGGCTGTTCTGGGTAGCGCCGCTGCTGGGTGCCGTCATCGGCGGTGTCTCGTACCGCTGGCTGGGCCAGGAAAACCGCTGAGTCACACCCGCGAAAATCAGCACTGCCGATAAGGCAGTGCTGTTTTCGCCTCTTCGGCATACGCCAGCACACCCTCCTGTTCCCGGGCGAGAAAATCTTCGACCGCCGCTTTCAAACCAGGGTGGCGCAGGTAATGCCATGAGCGGGTAATCACCGGCTCGAACCCGCGAATCAATTTGTGCTCACCCTGGGCACCGGCGTCAAAACGCTGCAAGCCATGGGCAATCGCGTAGTCCATGCCTTGATAGAAACAGGTCTCGAAGTGCAGGCGGTCGAACTCCGCCAGGCAGCCCCAATAACGTCCGTAGAAACTGTCGCCACCCACCAGGCTGAACGCCATCGCCACCGGCCGCGAACCTTGCTTGGCCAGCACCACGCGAATGGCCTCGGGCATGCGTTCGGCCAGCAGGCTGAAAAACGCTCGGGTCAAGTAAGGCGCCTGCCGTCGTATCGCGTAGGTGTTGGCGTAACAGGCGTAGACAAAATCCCACTGCGCCTCGTCCAACTGATGACCTTCGAGCCATTCGAACGCGATGCCCTGCCCCGCCACTTGCTCACGCTCCTTGCGCATCTGCTTGCGCTTGCGGGAACTGAGCGCATCGAGAAAATCCTGGAAGTCGCGATAACCGCGATTCTGCCAGTGATACTGGCAGCCGATCCGCTGCAGCCAGCCTTCTTGCCCGGCAAGCGCCGCGTCGGTGAAGGCATCGGTGAAGTTGATGTGGGCACTGGAAAGCCCTTCGATCTCCAGGTACCCCGGCAAGCTGCCCAGCAGCTCCAGACCATCTTCCCCGCGCGCCGCCAGCAACCGCGGGCCACTGACCGGGCTGAACGGCACCGCCGTCAACAGCTTGGGGTAATAGTCGATGCCAGCGCGGGCGCAAGCGTCGGCCCAGGCGTGGTCGAACACGTATTCGCCGTAGGAATGCCACTTGCGGTAACTGGGCAAGGCCGCCAGCAGATGACCGTCTTCAATGTGCAGCAAATGCTCGGCTTGCCAACCGGATTGCGGGCCCAGGCTGGCACTGTCTTCCAGGGTGCTCAGGAAGGCGTGGCGCAGGAACGGTTGATTGGCGGGCACCAGCGCGTCCCACTCGGGCGGCGCGATGGCGGACAGGCTGTCCAAGACGTGAAGCGGCATGCGATTCCTCGATAGCCAGACGACGGATGGAGCGAGTATCGCCGATCCTGACCGGGCGCACATAAAAAAACCCCGCCAGAGGCGGGGTTCAAAGGAGCGCTTTAACGGATGAAGTCAGAGCGGTGTATCAAGTCAACGCGATTTAGAACACGTACTGGGCACGCATCACAAAACCGTCGCCATCGTCGTCGCCATTGGCGTTGGTGACTTTGTCGGTCTTGGCCTTGATGTAGGCAGCGGAGATTTTCACCGCTTCGTTGGCGTACCAGTTCACGCCCAGGTTGTGCACCTTGGCTTCGGCATCGCCTACTTCACGAGTCGCCGAGGCAGTGGTGATGTTGTCGTCTTCGACGGTCATGCTGTCGAAGCGGTAGAACACTTCCCAGGCGCCGATGGATTTGTTCTGAGGCTTGATCGCGTCAAACTTGCCGACTTTATAGCCGCGGGATTCACCGGTGAGGGTGTAGGCACCCTGGACGTAGAAGCCGTGGCCTTTGATGTCTTCGAAGGCGGCGCTGTCAGCCTTGGTCTTGCGGGAGATGTACTCACCCTGGATCGACGCAGGACCCATGGCGAAAGCGGCTTCCAGGCCGAAGGCGGTGTCAGTGTCGTACGAACCGGCCGGCGAGTTGTTGGCGCCGCCCAGGACCGGACGGTTGCCGTTAGGGCCGGCGTCGTTGCCACCCAGGGTTTCAACGCCACGCATGCCCAGGCGGGAGCGGTAACGTGCGTCGAACGCGGTGTCCGAAACGTCACGCGAGGCCACGTTCAAACCGAAGTGCAGCACGTTGCCGGCTTCGTGCATCGGTGCGAATACAAAGCGACCGTTGACTTGCTTGACGCTGTCGCCGTCGGTGTCGTCGGTGTCCTTGCTGAACACGCCAGCCGAGGCATAGAACGAATCGGCGAAGGTGCTGGAAGCCTGGATGCCCAGGCCGTTCTGATGGCTGTTGGCCCAGTCGATCAGGTCGTAGGCGGCGTTACGCTCAGGTGCAGTCACCCACTTGGAGCTGGTGGCTTTTTCCAGGCCGAAATCGGGGTCAAAACGACCGACCTTGATCGAGACCGGCTTGAAGCCGTTATAGGCCAGGGACGCTTCGTCGAAGTAGCCGTTATCGGAGTCGCCACTGTTGTGGGACATGTCGTAGTTGATGGTGTAGGCCCAATCCGTGTACAGCACGCCGGACAGTTCCAGGAAGGCGCGACGGATGTAAGCGGCGTCGGCCGATTTACCGTTGTCGGTGTAGATACCATCGAACTGGCTGTAGTCAGCCTGCAGACGACCACCGAGCTTGAAGCTGAACTCTTTGTCAGTGGTAGCGACCTCAAGGCCGCCCTTGGTTTTGACTACGATATCGGCGCCATCGGTAGTGACGGTGCCGGCGAAAGCCTGGGCGGTTACTGCCATTGCCAGTGCGCTGGCGGCAACACCTGCGAAGTGCTTGCGGATCATCGAAGAATTCCCCTGTTGGTAGTCTATGCGTTAGAAAACACGCGGAACTGGGCCCGCTGGTGTTGGGAGGGGATCTTGGCGATGGGTTGTGTCAGGCGAGTTGCTATCACATAAAGATTTTATGACAGCGGAACTTTTTACTTCGAATGGGAATAACAAATCCAGCCATGGAGAACCTGTGGGAGCGAGCTTGCTCCCACAGGGGGTTGGTGTGTATCGCGGTTTAGCGGATGTTTCTGCGACGCTCGGCGGCGAGTTTCTCGGCGAGGTGATCCAGGTCGGGGATCGGCGGTTGCGGCAGTTTCCTGAGGGTCGCCTGCATCAGGCGCATCTGGCGGATAAAACGCCGGCAGTTGGGGCAGAACATCAGGTGATGACGCACCATCAGGCGTTCACGAAAACTTAACTGGCCGTCGAGATAATCGCTGGAGCGCGCCACTTGTTCCTTGCAGGTCAGCATTCGCCGGTTTCCTCGAAATGTTCAACGGTCGCGAAGACTTTCAGCCGGGCGCGATGCAACAGCACTCGCACATTGGAGAGCGAAATATCCAGAAGATTACAGATTTCTTCCAGCTCCAGCCCCTGGCGTTCCCGCAGGTTCAGCACGCTGCCTTGCAGTTCCGACAGGCTGAGCAATGTGTGCTCCAGGCAATCGCGTAATTCCTCCATCGTGAGCAGCGCCTCAGGCGTGTCCTGGTGCCAGGCGAACGGCGCCAGCAGCCAATGACCATCGGCGGCGAAACGATCATCGCCGAGGGTGCCATGGGGTGACGGCAGATCGTCGAGCAACACCTCCCGACGGTTCTGCTTGTAGCGCCCCTTGGCGGCGTTGGCGGTGATGGTCAACAGCCAGGTCTTGAGGCTGGAACGCCCCTGGAACCCACCGAGATTGCGCACCACCGACAGCCACGCGTCCTGCACCACTTCGTCGACATGGCGACTGCCGACGATGGCATAGGCCACAGCGCGCATCGGGCTCTGGTAGGCGCTGACCAGTTCCCTGTAGGCCTGCTGCTCACCGGCCAGGAGACGTTGGAGCAGGAGGCTGTCATCGGTGACCGTCATTCAATGCCCTATTGCTGGATAGATCGCGGTTGTGGCGGGGACTTATGTGGGAGCAAGGCTTGCCCGCGATGCAGGCGACGCGGTCCTCCATAAACCGAGTCGCCTGTTTCGCGAGCAAGCTTTGCTCCCACAAGGACTTGCCCCCACAAAAAAATCGACGCAGCAACAGTGGATCAACGCTTGCGCAAAATCACGCTGCCAATCGAATAACCGGCGCCGAACGAACTGAGCACGGCGACCGAGCCGCTGGGCAGGTCATCCTGGTATTTGTGGAACGCAATCACCGAACCGGCCGAACTGGTGTTGGCGTAGCGGTCGAGGATCACCGGTGCTTCCTCTTCGGTGGCTTCGCGTCCCAGCAGTTTGCGCACGATCAAGTGGTTCATGCTCAGGTTGGCCTGGTGCAGCCAGAAGCGCTTCACCTCGCCTACGTTCAGCTGGTTTTCTTCCAGGTGAGCGCCGATCAGCTCGGCCACCATCGGGCAGACGTCGCGGAACACCTTGCGGCCTTCCTGGACGAACAACTTGTCGCGGCTACCGGCGCCCTCTTGCGCGGCGCGGTTGAGGAAGCCGAAGTTGTTGCGGATGTTGTTGGAGAACTTGGTCAGCAGCTTGGTGCTGACCACGTCGAACTGGTACAGCGAAGTCGCCAGGTCCGCCCGCTCGATGATCACGGCGGTGGCCGCGTCGCCGAAGATGAAGTGGCTGTCGCGATCGCGGAAGTTCAGGTGACCGGTGCACACTTCCGGGTTGACCATCAGGATCGCCCGGGCCTGGCCCAGTTGCACGCTGTTGGCCGCTGCCTGGATGCCGAAAGTGGCCGAGGAACAGGCCACGTTCATGTCGAAACCGAAACCTTCGATACCCAGGGCTTCCTGGACCTCGATGGCGATGGCCGGATACGGGCGCTGCAGGTTGGAACAGGCGACGATCACCCCGTCGATGTCGGCGACGGTGCGGCCGGCGCGCTCCAGGGCCTGCTTCGCGGCACCGATGGCCATTTCGCACAGCACCGACCACTCGTCGTTGGAGCGCTCGGGCAAGCGTGGGGTCATGCGTTGTGGATCGAGAATACCGTCCTTGTCCATGACAAAGCGGCTCTTGATGCCGGAGGCCTTTTCGATGAACGCCGCGTTGGATTCGGTCAAGGCCTCGACTTCACCGCGCGCGATGGCGTCGGCGTTGTCGGCGTTGAATTGCGCGACATAGGTATTGAAAGATTGCACCAGCTCTTCGTTGGAGATGCTGTTGGCCGGGGTGTACAGGCCGGTGCCGCTGATGACGACGTTATGCATGGTCGTGTCTCTGATCTGTTCAGGCAGAAAGCATTGGCACCGACGTACCAATACACAAAGGGACTTTTCCCATCCGGGGAAGCAGCCCTGGCATCGCTTTATTCCGATCCGCCCGGGGCATTGAAGCTCAAAACCACGGGACCGGCATTTATAGCCGCGAAGTTTGCCATAAACGCTGGCGTTTGGCCCATTCTCCCTTCACTACAACACCATACCCTGTGGGAGCGAGCTTGCTCGCGATAGCGCTGGTTCAGCCAGCATTGATGTTGACTGATACACCGCTATCGCGAGCAAGCTCGCTCCCACAGGGGTTTCACAGGAGTTGACGGGTTTTGCCATCAACCCTCCACCTGCCCCCACTGCTTGCCCAGGCGCTTGTCCGAGATCGGCACCTTGGTCCCCAGTTGCTGGGCGAACAGCGACACCCGGTATTCCTCCAGCCACCAGCGGTACAGCTCCAGTTGCGGATCGCGCTTGCCTTCCTGGGCATGTTTGCTGGCGCGGGCCTGGTATTGAGCCCAGAGGTTCGACAGCTCGCCGCTCCAGACCCGGTCCTTCTGCACCTGGCTACCGAGCTTCTCGAAGCGTTGCTCGATGGCCTTGAGGTAGCGCGGCAGTTCCTTGAGCCATTGATGTGGGGTTTCGCGGACGAAGCCCGGGTACACCAGGTGGCTGAGTTGCTGCTTGATGTCGTTCAGCGCCACGGCCTGGGCCAGGTCGATCTTGCCCTTGAAGCGTTTTTGCAGGCCATGCCAGAGCTTGAGGATGTCCAGGGTCAGCTTCGCCAGGCGTTCGGCGTGCTCGGTCCAGCCGCCGCGCTTGCGCTCGGCCAGGGTGGCCAGCGCGGCGCCGTCACGGGGCAGGCTCGCTTCGCCTTCAAGCACACAACTGTCGAGGCTGGCGAGCAGGATGTCTTCCACCAGGCTGTCGATGCGGCCCAGGTCGCGGTACAGCAGGCCCAGCTCCGTCAGCCCCGGCAGCTTGCCGCGCAGGAACTTGGCCGACTCGGCCAATTGCTGCATCAACAAGCGCTGCAAGGCGCGGCGATGCTGGAACTCGGCTTCGGCCGGCGTCGGGAAACGCCCTTCCTTGACCACGCCGCCCTCTTCCACCAGCGCCGGGTAGACCGTCATCGACAGCCCGGCGATCTTCTGTTGGGTTTTCTCGGCCACCGGGGCGAAGACCTTCGCCTCCACCGGTGCCTGGCTTTTCGCCGTTTGCGGTACGGCCAGGGCGGCCTGGCTGGCTTCGGCAAAACGCGCCGTCAGCTCGGCCAGGTCACGACCCTCGCCGAGGAACTTGCCTTGGCCGTCGACGATTTCCAGGTTCATGCGCAGGTGGCTTTCCACCTGCTGGGCCGCTTCGGTCCAGGCTTCGTCACTGACCCGCGCCCCGGTCATGCGCAGCAGCTCACGGCCCAGGGACTGCGGCAAAGAGCCCTCGGCGAAGGTGATGCGCTGCAGCGCCGCCTTGACGAAATCCGGCACCGGCACGAAGTTCTTGCGCAAGGCCTTGGGCAGGTTGCGCACCAGGGCGATGCACTTGGCTTCGATCACCCCCGGCACCAGCCATTCCAGGCGTTCCGGCGGCAGCATCGGCAGCAGTGGCGCCGGCACTCGCAGGGTCACGCCATCGCGGGGATGGTTGGGCTCGAAGTGATAACTCAGCGGCAAGGTCAGGTCGCCGACGCGCAAGGTGTCCGGGTAATGCGCGGCGGTGACTTCACTGGCTTCGCGGGCCAGCACGTCTTCTTCGCGCATGATCAGCAGTTGCGGGTCTTTCTGGCTGTTGATCCGGTACCAGCTGTCGAACGTCGCGGTCTGGTGGATCTCGGCCGGCAAGCGCGCGTCGTAGAAGGCAAACAGGGTATCCTCGTCCGCCAGGATGTCGCGGCGACGGGCCTTGGCCTCCAGCTCGTCGAGTTGTTCCAGCAGTTTGGTATTGGCACTCAGGCACTTGGCCCTGGACTGGATCTCGCCGCGCACCAACGCCTCGCGGATGAACAGTTCACGGGAGACCACCGGGTCCACCGGCCCGTAATGCATTGGCCGGCGACCGACGACGATGAGCCCGAACAGGGTGATTTGCTCATAGGCCACCACCTGCCCGCGCTTCTTCTCCCAATGGGGTTCGAAGTGGTTTTTCTTGATCAGGTGCCCGGCCAGCGGTTCGATCCAGTCCGGTTCGATCTTGGCGACCATGCGCGCATACAGCTTGGTGGTTTCCACCAACTCGGCGGTCATCAGCCATTGCGGACGCTTCTTGCCCAGGCCCGACGAGGGGTGGACCCAGAACCGTCGCTGGCGAGCACCGAGGTAGTCGCCATCTTCGGTTTTCTGGCCGATCTGGCTCAACAGGCCCGAGAGCACCGCCTTGTGCAATTTCGGGAAGTCGGCCGGTTCTTTGTTGAGGCTCAGCTGCATGTCGCGGCAGATCAGGCTCAACTGCCGATGGGAATCACGCCACTCGCGCAGGCGCAGGTAATTGAGGAAGTTCTTGCGGCACCAGTTGCGCAGCGGGCTGGCGGTCAGGGCCTGGCGCTGCTCTTCGAAACCGCGCCACAGGTTGACCAGCCCGGCGAAGTCCGAATCCGCATCCTTCCACTGGGCGTGGGCCTGGTCCGCCGCCTGTTGGCGCTCCGGCGGACGCTCGCGCGGGTCCTGGATCGACATGGCGCTAGCGACGATCAGCACTTCCTGCAAACTGCCCAGCTTCGCCGCTTCCAACAGCATCCGGCCCATGCGCGGGTCCACCGGCAGGCGCGCCAACTGGCGACCGAGCGGGGTCAACTGGCTGTTGCGGTCCACCGCCGACAATTCTTGCAGCAGGTTGAAACCGTCACTGATGGCCTTGCCATCCGGCGGCTCGATGAACGGGAAATCGGTGATCTCGCCGAGACGCAGGTGCAGCATCTGCAGGATCACCGCCGCCAAGTTGGTGCGCAGGATTTCCGGGTCGGTGAATTCCGGCCGTCCAAGAAAATCTTCTTCGCTGTACAACCGCACGCAGATCCCCGGCTCGACCCGCCCGCAGCGGCCCTTGCGCTGGTTGGCGCTGGCCTGGGAAATGGCTTCGATGGGCAAGCGCTGGACCTTGGCCCGATAGCTGTAGCGGCTGATGCGCGCGGTGCCGCTGTCGATCACGTAGCGGATGCCCGGCACGGTCAGCGAGGTTTCGGCGACGTTGGTCGCCAGCACCACGCGACGGCCCGGATGGGACTGAAAGATCCGCTGCTGTTCAGCCGGCGACAGGCGCGCATACAGCGGCAGAATCTCGGTGTGCTTGAGCTGGGCCTTGCGCAGCATCTCCGCCGCGTCGCGAATTTCCCGCTCGCCCGGCAGGAACACCAGCACGTCCCCAGGGCTGCGCCGCTCGCTGCGCTCGTAGGCGGCGATTTCGTCGAGGGTGGCGAGGATTGCCTGGTCGACGGTCAAGTCGTCCTCGACCCGGTTGCCTTCCTCGTCCTGCTCCAGGGTCAGCGGGCGATACCAGGTTTCCACCGGGAAGGTGCGACCCGAGACTTCCACGATCGGCGCGTCATCGAAATGCTTGGAGAAACGCTCCAGGTCGATGGTCGCCGAGGTGATGATGACTTTCAGGTCCGGACGGCGTGGCAGCAGGGTCTTGAGGTAACCCAGCAGGAAGTCGATGTTCAGGCTGCGTTCGTGGGCTTCGTCGACGATGATCGTGTCGTAGCGCTCGAGGTAACGGTCATTCTGGGTCTCGGCCAGCAGGATGCCGTCGGTCATCAGCTTGATCAGGGTGTTGGCATCGCTCTGGTCCTCGAACCGCACCTGATAACCCACCAGCGCGCCCAACGGCGTGGCCAGTTCCTCGGCCACCCGGCTCGCCACACTGCGCGCGGCGATCCGCCGCGGCTGGGTGTGGCCGATCAAGCCATGCTGGCCACGACCGATTTCCAGGCAGATCTTCGGCAACTGCGTGGTTTTGCCCGAGCCGGTTTCGCCGGCAATGATCAGCACCTGGTGCTTGAGCAGCGCGTCCTTGATTTCGTCGCGCTTGGCGGCAATCGGCAAATTATCGTCGTAGCGAATCACCGGCAGGCTCGCCTTGCGCGCCAGCACCTGATCGCACGACGCCTGCATGCGCGTCACCCACTGGGCCAGCTTGGCCTCGTCGGGTTTCTTGCGCAGCTCGAGCAACTGGCGCCGCAACCGGTGACGGTCGGCGAGCATGGCGTGGTCGAGGTTTTTCAGCAGCTTGTCGATAGCAGGGGCTTGGTCAGTCATCAGGTACGCAAGGGTCGTCGGTTTGAGCAGGGGGCGATTGTCGCAGATTTGCGTACATGTGGGAGCAAGGCTTGCCCGCGATGAAGATGACGCGGTCTCCCGGGGGACCGAGGCGCCTGTATCGCGAGCAAGCTTTGCTCCCACAGGTGTTGGCTTGTTCCCACGCTCCGCGTGGGAATTCCTCAACGGACACTCTGCGTTCGGCCCTTTGGGACGCGGAGCGTCCCAAAGGGTTATTCGTTGTCCAGGTCCTTGCGCCGATACGGGAACACATCGATCACCTTCCCCGCCCGGATCGCCTCTTGCAGGCCTTTCCAATAGTCGGCGTTGTACAACTCGCCGTGCAACTGGTCGAACAGCTTGCGCTGCCCGGCGTCGGCGAACAGGAACGGCGGGAACTCTTCGGGGAAGACGTCCAGCGGGCCGATGGAATACCAGGGCTCGGAGGCCATTTCGTCTTCCGGTGTACGGGGTTGGGGGATGTGGCGGAAGTTGGCTTCGGTCAGGAAGCAGATTTCATCGTAGTCGTAGAACACCACGCGGCCGTGGCGGGTCACGCCGAAGTTCTTGAGCAGCATGTCGCCGGGGAAGATATTGGCCGCCGCCAGTTGCTTGATGGCCAGGCCATAGTCTTCCAGCGCCTCGCGCACCTGGTCCTGGTTGGCGTTTTCCAGGTACAGGTTCAGCGGCGTCATGCGCCGTTCGGTCCAGCAGTGACGAATCAGCACCGTGTCGCCTTCCACCGACACCGTGGACGGCGCCACGTCCAGCAGTTCCTCCAGGCACGCCGGCTCGAACTTGCTCAGGGGAAAACGAAAATCGGCGAATTCCTGGGTATCGGCCATGCGCCCGACCCGGTCGACGCTCTTCACCAGGCGGTACTTCTCGATCACCGTGGCCCGGTCGACGTTTTTCGACGGCGAGAAACGGTCCTTGATGATCTTGAACACCGTGTTGAAGCCCGGCAGGGTGAACACGCTCATGACCATGCCGCGCACACCCGGGGCCATGATGAACTGGTCGTCGGTGTTCGCCAGGTGGTTGATCAACGCTCGGTAGAACTCGGACTTGCCATGCTTGTAGAAACCGATGGAGGTGTACAACTCGGCGATGTGCTTGCCCGGCAGGATGCGCTTGAGAAAGCCGATGAATTCCGCCGGCACTGGCACGTCCACCATGAAGTACGAGCGGGTGAACGAGAAGATGATCGACACCTGCGCCTCGTCGGTAATCAGCGCATCGATCTGGATACCCCGGCCCTCGCGGTGCAACAGCGGAATCACCAACGGCCATTGGTCCTCACGGGTGTAGATCCGGCCCACCAGGTAGGCGCCCTTGTTGCGATAGAGCACTGAAGAAAACAACTCCACCGTCAGCTCAGGGTCCTTGCAGACCCAGTCCGGCAGGTTCTCGCGCAACTGCGCTTCGAGGCGCCGCAGGTCACCCGGCAAGTCGGCGTAGTCCTCGCTGAAACGGTAATCGGCGAACACGCTCGCCAGCATCCGATCCAACTGCCCCTGGGGTTTGTAGGTGCGGGTCTGGGCGGCACGGGCCCGACGCAGGCTGGGCCGGGTGGTATGGATGAACATGGTGCCGTCGCTGATCAGGTCGTGGCTGAACAACCCGCAGAAGATCGAGTTGTACCAGGTTTCCGACAGCTCATCGTCGAAGCGCAGGTCGATCAGGCTGATGTAGGCGCTCTTGACCAGCGGCCAGCAGCTCACGTCCATCAGGGTTTCGTCATCGAAGGCCTTGTGCAGCCTGGCAACGGTTTCGAAGACTTTTTCTTCATACAAGTTGATGCGCGCCGCCGAAGCCGCTTGCGCCTCCAGCCACAGTGCCTGCTCGAACCGGGCGCGGGCGCCGTCGGTGATCTGCCGGAAATGCTCACGATAATCGTCGAAGCCGTCGAGTATCGAACGGGCGATTTCGATGGCGGGCCATGGCTGCGGCATAGGGTAAACCTCGGCGGGTCATGCTTGTTATTGGCGACTGAGCTTAGAGGCCAATCACGCAGCAACGCAACCATTGCCATCGCTATTCAGGGCGGCGACACTTGCCGCCCAATCAAGGAAGGAATGACTCGTGAACCTCGTCGATATCCTGCGTTTACTGTCACTGGCCGCTATCTGGGGCGCCAGTTTCCTGTTCATGCGCATTATCGCCCCCGTCATTGGCACAATCCCCACTGCTTTTTTTCGCGTGTCCATCGCCTTCGTCGGGCTGTTGGTGATCCTGGCCCTGATGCGCGTCGACTGGAATTTTCGCGGCAAGCTCAAAGTCGTGATGGGGCTGGGCCTGATCAACTCGGGCATTCCGGCCACGTTCTATTCGTTGGCGGCCCAGGTGCTGCCGGCCGGTTACTCGGCGATCTTCAACGCCACCACGCCGTTGATGGGGGTGTTGATCGGCGGCTTGTTCTTCAGCGAAAAACTCACCCCAGCCAAGGTCAGCGGTGTCTGCCTGGGCCTGCTCGGCGTCGGCATCCTGACCCGCGCCGGCCCGGTAGCGTTCGACCTGCAACTGCTGATGGGCGCCCTTGCCTGCCTGCTGGCCACGACCTGCTACGGCTTTGCCGGTTTCCTCACCCGGCGCTGGCTCGATCAGCAAGGTGGCTTGGACAGCCGTCTCTCGGCCCTGGGCAGCATGTTCGGCGCCACGGTGTTCTTGCTGCCGCTGTTTGGCTACAGCGTCATCAGCCAACCACCGGCCAGCTGGGGTGGCTGGAGCGTCTGGTTGTCGCTGCTGGGGCTGGGTCTGGTGTGTACTGCGCTGGCGTACATCCTTTATTTCCGCCTGCTCAGTTCCATCGGCCCGGTCAAATCCATGACCGTGACCTTCCTGATTCCGCCGTTCGGCGTGCTGTGGGGGGCGTTGTTGCTGGATGAGCCGTTGGGGATGGCGCATCTGTATGGCGGGGTGTTGATTGCGGCGGCGTTGTGGTTGGTGCTCAAGCCCGCGGCTGTTAAACCGGCTGAAGCGTCTGCCCGGTAGTTCATCGGCGCGGCGCAAGATGCCATCGCGGGCAAGCCTTGCTCCCACAAGGACTACACATAACCTGTGGGAGCAAGGCTTGCCCGCGATGGCGGTTGCTCGGTCAACGAGCAGCCAAAGCTCAGCGACTTTTACGAAACACAAACACCAACCCCACGATGATCAGCACCATCCCCAGTAAGCTCAACAACGCCAGCCGGTTGCCAAACACCAGGTAATCCATGATCGCCGTCACCGCCGGCACCAGGTAGAACAGGCTGGTGACATTCACCAGGTTGCCGCGGGCGATCAGTCGGTACAGCAGCAATGTCGCCAGCACCGACACCACCAGCCCCATCCACAACACCGGCACGAAAAACCCCGTGCTGTACTCGAAGTGAAACGGTTGGAACGGCACGAACACCGCGCACAGCACCAGCCCGGCCAGGTACTGCACCGGCAGCGTGCCCAGGGGGTTGTCGGTGATGCGCTTCTGCATGATCGAACCAGCCGTCATGCTCACCAGCGCCAGCAACCCGCAGATCATCCCGGCCAGGGACATGCCGGCCAGGCCGATGCCCTGGTACACCACCATGATCAACCCGACCAACCCCAGCATCAGGCCGAACATCCGCGACCAGGAACGCTGCCGTTCCATGAGCACCACAGTCAGGATCGGTTGCACGCCCATCAGGGTTGCCATGACCCCCGGCGTGACACTCATTTGCAGCGCCAGCAGATAAAAAATCTGATAGGCGCCCAGCAGCACCAACCCGGTGGTCGCCGCGTACAGCATCGGCTTGCCGGTCTTGGGCAGCTTGAACTTGAGCAACGGAATCAACAGCACCAGCGCCGACAGCGCAATGGCAAAACGGATCAGCAAAAAGGCGAAGGGAGAAGCGTGGGCCAGGCCCAGCTTGGAAAAGATCGCCCCACTGCTCCACAGCAAAACGAACAGGCTCGTGGAAGCCGCCGCCAACAAGGCGTTTTTGGAAAGGGAAAACATGGATACCACCTGTAGTCAGGCAAAAAGCCAACTCAGCCGAGGCTGAAGTCCAGTAGTTTTTTCAGGCGGGCACAGGGGATAGGCAACCGTTGCCGATCAGCCCTGAATGCCAACACCCGGCGGTGATACGACGGCGTACACCGATGAGCTACGGACAGGTGGAGGGTATTGACCGATCTGCGCAGGCTGCTGGCTCCCACACGGCACGACGCCAGCGTTGAACGCTGGAACCACGACCGCGATGACAGGGGATGCAGGCATGAGCCGATCTCTTGAAGAGGTGGGTTCGAAAACCCGAAGAGCGCTGACTATAACCAGCGCCCGATGGACAACGCAATATTTAACCGAACAACCAATAGCCAAGCGCCGTCAGCACCACCACTGCCAACACGGGCCGCATCACCCGGTAGGCCTTGGGATGCTTGCGTTTGAATTGCTTGACCCGGCCACTGATGCCGTCGCTGAACGATTTGCTCCAGGCATAGGCCCGGTTGATGCCACCGACGTGTTCATCATCCAGATTCTGTGGCGCGGTGGCGCGGCCGAGGAACGCGCTGATGGTGCGGTTGAGACGGGTCATCAACCGGCTTTTCAAGGGTCGCTCGACATCACAGAACAGAATCACGCGGGTCTGCGGGGTTTCGTTCTTGACCCAGTGCACATAGGTTTCATCGAACATGACGTCTTCGCCGTCGCGCCAGGCGTAGATCTGACCATCGACGAAGATCCGGCAGTCGTCGGAATTGGGAGTGGACAGCCCCAGGTGATAACGCAACGAACCGGCGAAAGGGTCTCGGTGGGGATTCAGATGGCTGTCACCCGGCAGCAGGGCAAACATGGCGCCCCGGACATTGGGGATCTGGCTGACCAGCGCGACCGTCCTGGGGCACAGCAGCTCGGCCGACGGCAGCGGTTTGTCGTACCACTTGAGGTAAAAACGTTTCCAGCCCTTCTTGAAGAACGAGCCGAAACCCGCGTCGTTGTTCTTCTCGGCAGCGCGAATGTAGCCCTCGTCGAACAGGTGCATGGCCTCATCGCGGATGACTTGCCAGTTGTCCTTGAGCACATCCAGTTCGGGGAACTTGCTGCGGTCCAGGTAAGGTCTCGAGGGCACGCCAGAGAACAGGTACATCAAGGTGTTATAGGGGGCGAACAGCGCCGAGTGGTTGACGAACTGACGCAACACCGGCAAACGCGCCTTGCCACGCAAATGCACATACAGCGTACTGCCCAAAAACAGCAGCAACACCGAGGCCTTGGCGACGAACGAAACGGTCATTTTATAACTCCTTGTCCAAAAACACCTTACGTAACACCATCAGCCCAGCGCAGCGGCCGGCCATGTTATAGATCATGGCCTGGCCAGGAAACCGTCTGGCGCAACATTCACTGTTGAGGATTACGCAATAATTCCCTTCTTACCATGCGTGACCTGAACTGTGGCTGACGCCCGTCAACACCCCTTTCCAAATGCGATTTAAGCGCCTGCCACATCCTGCAGACAGTTACTGCTGGATCTCCTGCTCGGTAAACAGATCACTGAACAACATGCTCGACAAGTACCGCTCGCCCGAATCCGGCAGGATCACGACGATGGTCTTGCCCTGCATCTCCGGTTTTTCCGCCAGGCGCACGGCCACGGCCATCGCCGCGCCACAAGAGATCCCGCAGAGGATGCCCTCCTCCTGCATCAAGCGCAGGGCCATGGCCTTGGACTCGTCGTCAGAAACCCGCTCGACCAGGTCAACGATCGACAGGTCAAGGTTCTTCGGCACGAACCCGGCGCCGATCCCCTGGATCTTGTGGGGGCTGGGCTTGATCTCCTGGCCCGCCATCGCCTGGGTAATCACCGGCGAAACCTCGGGCTCGACCGCCACCGACAGGATCGGTTTGCCACAGGTGTTCTTGATGTACCGCGAAACGCCGGTGATGGTGCCGCCGGTGCCCACGCCGGCCACCAGCACGTCCACCGCGCCGTCGGTGTCGTTCCAGATTTCCGGGCCGGTGGTTTTTTCGTGGATCGCCGGGTTCGCCGGGTTATCGAACTGCTGCGGCATGAAGTATTTGGCTGGATCGCTGGCCATGATCTCGGTGGCTTTGTCGATGGCCCCTTTCATGCCCTTCGCCGGCTCGGTGAGCACCAGCTCCGCGCCCAGGGCCTTGAGCACCTTGCGTCGCTCAATACTCATGGAGGCGGGCATGGTCAGCATCAGCTTGTAGCCACGGGCGGCGGCGACGAACGCCAGGCCGATCCCGGTGTTGCCAGAAGTCGGTTCGACAATGGTCATGCCCGGCTTGAGTTTGCCCGAGCTTTCAGCGTCCCAGATCATGTTCGCGCCGATCCGGCACTTGACCGAATACCCTGGGTTACGCCCCTCGATCTTGGCCAGGATGGTCACACCGCGCGGGGCAATGCGGTTGATCTGCACCAGCGGCGTATTACCGATGGAATGGGCGTTGTCAGCGAATATACGGCTCATGGCTGGGTCCTTGATGCAGCGGGAATGTAAGCCTTTAAAGGTATGCCTGTTGCCCATGGGCGTCCAGTTGCACCGAACGTTCCCGTTGTTGCAGCAGTCAATGGCATTAGAAGGCGCTCCCTCAACAAACGCTGGAGACTGACTGACATGAAGCGTCGATACCGTTGGCCATTGTGGGTTTTCGCCGCCATCGCCGCGGTGCTGGTGGCCCTGCATTTCACCTTGCCTTATCTGGTACGCGACTACCTGAACGACAAACTCGCCGACATGGGCGATTATCGCGGCCGGATCACCGACGTGGACCTGGCCCTGTGGCGCGGTGCCTACCGGATCAATGGCCTGGAAATCGTCAAGGTCGACGGCAAGGTCCCGGTGCCGTTCGTCAGCGCACCGCGGGTGGACCTGTCTGTGAGCTGGCACTCGCTGTGGTATGACCATGCGGTGGTCGCCGAGGTTGAATTCGCCCGCGCCGAAGTGAACTTCGTTGACGGCGGCGCCAACCGCCAGAACTCCCAGACCGGCCAGGGCACCAACTGGCGCGAGCAGTTGGGCAAATTGCTGCCCATTACCCTCAACGAAGTGCGCATCCGGGATGGCAAGGTCACCTTTCGCAATTTCAACTCCAAGCCATCGGTCAACCTGCGGGCCACCGAGGTCAACGCCAGCTTCTACAACCTGACCAACGTGGTCGACACCAAAGGCAAGCGCGACGCCCGTTTCGAGGGCAAGGCCCTGGTGGCCGAACACGCGCCATTGGAAATGCAGGCCACCTTCGACCCCTTGAGCAACTTCGAGGAGTTCGATTTCCGCCTGCGGGCCAGGAACATCGAACTCAAGCGCCTGAACGACTTCGCCGCGGCTTATGGCAAGTTCGATTTCAATGCCGGCCACGGCGACCTGGTGATCGAGGCGCAAGCCGACAACGGCAAGCTCAGCGGCTACATCAAGCCATTGCTGCGCGATGTCGATGTGTTCGACTGGCAGCAGGACGTGGAAAACCAGAACAAGAACATCTTCCGCTCGGTCTGGGAAGCGCTAGTCGGCACGGGCGAAACGGCCCTCAAGAACCAACGCAAGAACCAGTTCGCCACCCGGGTGGAACTCAGCGGCAATGTTCACCAGCAGGACATCAGCGCCTTCGAAGCCTTCCTGCAGATCCTGCGCAATGGTTTCGTCGAGGCCTTCAATGCCCGTTATGAACAACCGCCGCCGACGACCGATTAGGGCTTGCGCGTGACGGTGTAGCGGCCGGGCGCTTCTGCTGCCGCTATTCCCGCTCCATGCTGCAATGAGTCCCAGCCCAGGCATGCCAAGGCCAGCGAACGCGGCACAGCCTCGCGACCGCTGCTGTAGCGAGTGATGCTGCGAGCGCTGACCCCAAGCGCTTCGGCGGCCTTGTTCAAAGACAAGCCGGTGCGGGCGCGCCAATTGATGAAGATGCGGGTATTTTCATCCACGGCGTTCTGCGCCAGTGCATCCAGATAAAGGGTATCGGCACCGATCTGGATATCCGGTTCGGGCCATTCCACGCTCCAGCCATCGTCCCCCAGACTCGCGCCTCCAAACGCGCCCTCTTCAAGCAAAGGCTGCAAGCCCGGATAACGTTGCACATCGGCGCTCATGTCCAGCGTCAGCCGCTGCCCATCAATGAACGTCAATTCGAGACTGAACGGTAATAAGACCTGCACAGCCGACAGCCGCGGCCGTTTCATGGGTAGCATCGTTGCCAATCCTCCAGCAGTTGCGCTTGATGGGCGCTGACCTAGTCCAGCGCTTCCTTGATGATCAATGTCGGCGCCCGGCCCGTCATCACTTCGACGGGGTCCAGCCTCAGGACTACGTCCAGCCCGCCACCGGTGAGGTGGACATGGGGCGGAGGATGGTCCCTTTCGCGCAATTGAATGCGGTAGGTATCTCTGAATCGATATTTAGTAGACATACGCCAAACATATAGCCAATTTGGCCATATGCAATACTGGCAAGGCGCCGAGACTGAGTCAACATGTGACGCCCCATTCAGAGACTGAATACAGCGTCTGCGTTCACAGTCGGCGGGGCGCCGCGTTATAGTCGGGCACGATATTTATTTAGCGCGCCCCGCCTCGCCAGGCCGGCGACACCGTTCGAGGAATTGCAGATGAAGTTCGAAGGCACCAGCGCCTATGTGGCCACCGATGACCTGAAACTGGCCGTGAACGCCGCCATCACCCTGGAGCGACCATTGCTGGTCAAGGGCGAACCGGGCACCGGCAAGACCATGCTGGCCGAACAACTGGCCGAGTCCTTTGGCGCGCGCCTGATTACCTGGCACATCAAGTCCACCACCAAGGCCCACCAGGGCCTCTACGAGTACGACGCGGTCAGCCGTCTGCGGGACTCGCAGCTGGGCGTGGACAAGGTCCACGACGTGCGCAACTACCTGAAGAAGGGCAAGCTCTGGGAAGCGTTCGAGTCCGAGGAGCGGGTGATCCTGCTGATCGATGAAATCGACAAGGCCGACATCGAGTTCCCCAACGACCTGCTGCAGGAACTCGACAAGATGGAGTTCTACGTCTACGAGACCGACGAAACCATCAAGGCCAAGCAACGGCCGATCATCATCATTACCTCCAACAACGAAAAGGAACTGCCGGACGCGTTCCTGCGCCGCTGCTTCTTCCACTACATCGCCTTCCCCGACCGCGTCACCCTGCAGAAAATCGTCGATGTGCATTACCCGGACATCAAAAAGGACCTGGTCAGCGAAGCGCTGGACGTGTTCTTCGACGTGCGCAAGGTACCAGGCCTGAAGAAAAAGCCTTCCACCTCCGAACTGGTGGACTGGCTCAAGCTGCTGATGGCCGACAACATCGGCGAAGCGGTGCTGCGCGAACGTGATCCGACCAAGGCCATCCCGCCGCTGGCCGGCGCCCTGGTCAAGAACGAACAGGACGTGCAATTGCTCGAGCGCCTGGCGTTCATGAGCCGTCGCGGCACTCGCTGATCCTCTTCGTCTAACAAGAGCGAGGGCGATTGCCATGCTGCTTAACCTGTTCAATGAGATGCGCGCCGCCAAGGTGCCCGTGTCGGTGCGCGAACTGCTGGACCTGATCAACGCGCTGAAACAGCGGGTGATCTTCGCCGACATGGACGAGTTCTATTACCTGTCCCGGGCGATCCTGGTGAAGGACGAACGGCATTTCGACAAGTTCGACCGGGCGTTCGCCGCCTACTTCAACGGCCTGGAGAAACTCGACGATCACCTCCAGGCGCTGATTCCCGAAGACTGGTTGCGCAAGGAATTCGAGCGTTCGCTGACCGACGAAGAGCGGGCGCAGATCCAGTCCCTCGGTGGCCTGGACAAGCTGATCGAAGAGTTCAAGAAGCGCCTGGAAGAGCAGAAGGAACGCCATGCCGGCGGCAACAAGTGGATCGGCACCGGCGGGACCAGCCCGTTCGGCTCCGGCGGCTTCAACCCCGAAGGTATCCGGGTCGGCGACGCCGGCAAGCGCCAGGGCAAGGCCGTGAAGGTCTGGGACCAGCGCGAGTACAAGAACCTCGACGACCAGGTGGAATTGGGCACCCGCAACATCAAGATCGCCCTGCGCCGCCTGCGCAAGTTCGCTCGCCAGGGTGCGGCCGAAGAGCTGGACATCGACGGCACCATCGACCACACCGCCCGCGATGCCGGCCTTTTGAACATCCAGATGCGCCCGGAACGACGCAACACCGTCAAGTTGTTGCTGCTGTTCGACATTGGTGGCTCGATGGATGCCCACGTGAAGATCTGCGAAGAACTGTTCTCGGCCTGCAAGACCGAGTTCAAGCACCTGGAGTATTTCTACTTCCACAACTTCGTCTATGAATCGGTGTGGAAGAACAACCTGCGCCGCACCTCGGAGCGCACTTCGACCCAGGACTTGCTGCACAAGTACGGCGCCGACTATAAAGTGATCTTCATCGGCGATGCCGCCATGGCGCCTTATGAAATCACCCAGGCCGGCGGCAGCGTCGAACACTGGAACGAAGAAGCCGGTTATGTGTGGATGCAGCGCTTCATGGAAAAGTACAAGAAGCTCATCTGGATCAATCCGTACCCCAAGGACACCTGGGGCTATACCGCCTCGACCAACATCGTCCGCGAGTTGGTGGAGGACCGGATGTACCCGCTGACCTTGCGGGGGTTGGAGGAAGGAATGCGGTTTCTTTCCAAGTGATCTTTGGTGCCCTTTAGGGCCTCATCGCGAGCAAGCCCCCACACTGGATCTTCGTCACACTGAGATTCCCTGTGGGAGCGAGCTTGCTCCGGGCGGCGCTCCGACGAAGCTTCTAGCTGTGATGAAAATACCGCAGGCACTCAACCTGCTGCCGATGCGCAACCTCCTGCACCACCGGCCGCAACCGCACCTGCGCCCCCGGCAGGCATTGCGCCAGCCGGGCCAGGGCCAACGGGGTCAAGGCGCCCAGGCGTGGATAACCACCAATGGTTTGCCGGTCGTTGAGCAGCACAATCGGCTGGCCATCCGGCGGCACCTGCACGGCACCGAGCGGGATGCCCTCGGAAATCATCGCCGGCCCCTGGTACTCCAACGCCGTGCCCAGCAAGCGCATGCCCATGCGGTCGGCGCGACTGTCCAGCGTCCATGGGGTGTTGAACGCGTCGAACAGACTCTGCCCGCTGAACGCACCGTTCTGTGCTCCCAGGATCAAGTCCAGCGGCTGCGCTTGCTGGAAGTCCGGAATCCGCGTGTGCGGCATGGGCCGAGGCGTCACCGCGCCTGAATAGCTCAGGTGCTCGCCGCGACTCAGCGCCCGCCCTCGCCCGTCCAGGCCACCGAGTTCCTCACGCACCACCGTCGCCCGGCTGCCCAGCACCGCAGGCGCATTGAAACCGCCGGGGGCTGCCAGGTAGGCCCGGGCACCGAGCACGGGCTGGGTGAGCGCCAGCACCTGACCTTTGCGCAAGCTGAAGAAGCGCCACGACGCCACCCCCTGGCCGTCTATCCGTGCGCCCAGGTCCGCCCCGGCCAGCGCCAGCACGCAATCCTCTTCGGCCATCACGGTGAAACCACCGAGGGTAATCTCCACCACCGCGGCTCCCAGGACATTGCCGAGCATCCAATTGGCCCAGGCCATCGACAACCAGTCCGCCGCGCCACCTTGGGTCACGCCCAGATGCCTCACGCCGAAACGGCCGGCGTCCTGCAACAGGCACAGCGGGGTGCTGGCCTCGATCAACAACCGGCTCATGCCTGGGCCTCCAACGGTGTGTCGTCGCCACCCAGCGCGATGAATTCGGCATGGTCCACGGGAGCAAAACGCACCGTGTCCCCCGGCTGCATCAGGCTGTAGCCATCGCGCTCGCGATCAAACAGTTTGGTCGGGGTGCGACCGATCAGGTTCCAGCCACCGGGCGATATCACCGGATACGCCGCGGTCTGGCGCTCGGCAATACCAACGCTGCCCGCTGCCACGCGCTTGCGTGGCGTGTCGAGGCGCGGTGCGGCCAGTTCCTCGTCCACCAGCCCCATGAAGGCGAAGCCGGGAGCGAAGCCCAGGGCAAACACCTGGTACTCGCGTTCGCTATGGCGGCGGATCACCTGGGCGACCGTCAACCCGCTGCGGCTCGCCAGCAGCTCCAGCTCCGGCCCGACACGGAGGTCGTACCACACCGGCAGCACGTGGCATTGGCCGGCGGACCGGGCATCTGGTGAAAGGTTATTCAACGCCTCGTCGATCAACTCACGAGCCTGCACCGGGTTCAGGGCGAGCAAATCGTAGTGCACCATCAACGTGGTATAGGACGGCACCAGGTCAATCAGATGCTCGGCAAACACCGCTCGCAAACGCTCGCTGGCGGCGAGCATCCAGGGCATGTTGGCCTCGGCGATCTCATCGAACAGGCGCACCATCAAGCAGTCCACCGCCACCACTTCCAAGCGTGGTCTCATGGCGCACTCTGCCGGTCCAGGGCTTCGCGGATGCGTTGCACGGCCGCCACGGAGCTGGCGTTGTCGCCGTGTACGCACAAGGTGTTGGCCATAAGGCTCAAGGCGCTGCCGTCACTGGCGGTCAACGCATCGCCGCGGGCGATGGTCAGGGCCTGCCCGATAATCACCTCGGGATCGTGGTGCACCGCACCCGGCGCTTGCCGCGAAACCAGGCGACCGGCACTGTCATAGGCGCGGTCGGCAAAGGCTTCGAACCACAGGGTCAGGCCGTACTCGTCGCCCAAGGCCTGGGCGGCGCTGTTGTCCCGGGTCGCCATGAGCATCAGCGGCAGTTGCCGATCATAGGCCGCGACGGCCTGGATCACCGCGCGCAGTTGCGCCGGATTGGCCATCATGTCGTTGTACATCGCGCCATGGGGCTTGACGTAGCTGACCCGCCCGCCTTGCGCCCGGCAGATGCCGTCGAGGGCGCCGATCTGGTAGTGCAGCAAGTCCTGCAATTCCTGGGCACCGTAGGCCATGGAACGCCGGCCGAAGCCCGCCAGGTCCTGATACGCCGGATGCGCGCCGATTCGTACGCCGTGGCTCAGGGCCAGGCTGACGGTCTTGCGCATGATGCTCGGGTCGCCGGCATGAAAGCCGCAGGCGATGTTGGCGCAATCGATGAAGGGCATGACCTCGGCGTCCAGACCCATGGTCCAGCTGCCGAAGCTTTCGCCAATGTCGCAGTTCAATAGCAGGCGGCTCACGGTGAACGCTCCTGTAGGTTCTTTCTTCGTTTAACTGTGGGACACGTGCCCGCAGGTTATCAGTTACTCAGCTTCCAATTGCTTGCCTTGGGTTTCCGGCAGGCTCAACGCCGCGAGGATCACCACGCCATAGGACACTGCGGCGAACGCTCCGATACCCACGCTCAGCGGCACTTTCTGGCTCAGCAGGCCGATCAATAGCGGGAACGTTGCCGCCAACGCGCGACCGATGTTGTAGCAAAAACCCTGGCCCGAACCCCGAATGCGGGTCGGGAACAGCTCGGTGAGGAAGGAGCCCATGCCGCTGAACATGCCCGAAGCGAAGAAACCCAGGGGAAAGCCCAGCCAGAGCATCACGTTATTGCTCACATGCAGTTGGGTATACAGCAGCACGATGGTGAAGGAGCCGATGGCGTACAGGACGAAGTTCTTTTTCCGACCCAGGATATCCGACAGGTACGCGCTGATGACGTAACCAACGTAGGAACCGACGATCACCATCGCCAGGTAGCCACCGGTGCTCAACACGCTCAAGCCACGCTCATTCTTGAGGAACGTTGGCAACCAGGAGGTGATGGCGTAGTAACCGCCCAAGGCACCGGTGGTCAGCAACGAGGCACGAAGGGTGGTGAAGAGTATGCCGGGGGCGAAGATCTCGTAGAACTTCGCCGGATTGCTCGGCGTTTGCCGGGCCTTGGCCTGGCTATAGACTTCCGGATCCTTGACCAGGCGCCGGACGAATATCACGAATATCGCCGGGACAATACCCAGGATAAACAAGGCGCGCCAGGCGTCTTCCGGCGGCAATACCGAGAACAGCAGCGCATACAGGATCGCCGTCATGCCCCAGCCCAGGGCCCAACCCGACTGCACCATGCCCACCGCCTTGCCGCGGTCCTTGGCGCGGATCACCTCGCCCATCAACACCGCGCCGGCAGTCCACTCGCCGCCGAAGCCAAAGCCCATCAGTGTGCGGGAGATCAACAGTTGTTCGTAATTCTGGGCAAAGCCGCACAGGAAGGTGAAGAAGGCGAACCACAGCACCGTCAGTTGCAGGGTGCGCACCCGACCGATGCGGTCCGAGAGAATGCCCGCCACCCAGCCGCCAATGGCCGAAGCGATCAAGGTACTGGTGTGGATCAGGCCTGCCTGGCCAGTGGTGATGCCCCACATCGCGATCAGGGTCGGCACCACGAAACTGAGCATCTGCGTGTCCATGCCGTCCAGGGCGTAGCCGATCTTGCAGCTCCAGAAGGTGCGGCGTTCCTGCTGGTTGATGTTGCGATACCAGTCAAATGGGCCGGAACGGGCCTGGGGTTGGGGGACGCCGAGCGTGTCGGGTGCACTCATGGTGGTTCTCCGCAGTTTTATTGTTGTAAGTCTCGACGACGCTGACGTGGAGACCGATGCGTCGATTCTTGAGCGCGCGGCCGATCCCGTCCAACGAATAAAACCTTGGCTGGGTCATAAGAAAAACTTGATTGGGTGGGATTGAGGGCCTGGCTGAACGCCGTTGTGACAACCGCGATCGATTGTTCCCACGCTCCCGCGTGGGAACACCGCCAGGGACGCTCCGCGTTCCGCTTCTGGAAGGTGACGCAGAGCGTCACGGGATGCATCCCTTTGCTGCGCGTGGGAACGATCAGTCGTGCGGTCAGAGCCCGCGCAGGTCGCGCTCTTCAATCGGCCGGCCCTGGCGCAGGCGCTTGCCGCCCAGCACCACCCAGTCGATCAGGCGGAACAGGCATTCCAGGCCGAACGACAGCAACAACGCACCGCTGATGCCCCAGATCATGGCCTCGGGGGTCAACAGGATCTGGTAGCTGTAGCCATTCCAGGTTTCCTTGCGGATGTCCGGATCGGCGGCCAGTGCCACTTGCAGCATGCGGATGTACCACGGGCCTTGCATCGCCTGGAATTGCTTGTCCAGAGCCTGCTGGCGCATGAGCAAGGTGTTCAGGCTGTCGGCGTCGCTGCGAAAGATCGGGTCTTCGCTGGCGCGGTAATGGGCCACCAGGGCTTGCATGTCGCCCTTGAAGAACTGGTTGGCGGTGCCCTGGAACCCTTGCAGGCCGGTCTGCGCCTCGATCAGGTGCGCCTCGACCCGCTTGGCGTAATCATTGATGAAGCCCGGCACCTGGACCCCAACCAACAGGCCCACCGCGAACAACACCAGCCGTAGATAACTGAGCAACATAACGTGACGTCCTTATTCGGTCCGGCCGTGGCTGACGCATTCACCGCGTCGCCACAGGCTCCATTGACCAGGTTCGTAGCGGGTCCAGGTTTCGTTTTCGGTCAACGGTTCGGTGGCGATCACCGTGACCACGTCGTTGGGCGTGGTTTCAGCCTGGAAATCGACAATCACATCCACATCCTTGAGCCGCGCCGGGCCGAACGGCGCGCGACGGGTGATCTGGGCCAGTTTGGTCGAGCAATAGCAGAACAGCCAGTCACCATCGCTGAGCAAGCAGTTGAACACGCCTTTGCTGCGGTATTCGGCGCAGGCCTCGATCAGCGACGGGAGCAATTGTTCCACCTCCACCGGTTCGGGGAAGGCCTGGCGCACGCGGTTGAGCAGATCGCAGAAAGCCGCTTCGCTGTCGGTATCGCCCACCGGGCGGTAGAAGCTCACGCCCGGCTGGAAATCGGCGAGCTGGCCGTTGTGGGCAAAACACCAGTTGCGGCCCCACAACTCACGCACGAACGGGTGCGTGTTGGACAGGCAGACCTTGCCGACGTTGGCCTGGCGAATATGCCCGATCACCACTTCGCTCTTGATCGGATAGCGCTGCACCAGGTTCGCCACTTCCGATTCGCTGCTGGCGGCCGGGTCCTGGAACAGGCGCAGGCCACGGCCCTCATAGAAGGCGATGCCCCAGCCGTCCCGGTGCGGCCCGGTCTTGCCGCCGCGTTGCATCAGCCCGGTGAAGCTGAACACGATGTCGGTCGGCACATTGGCGCTCATGCCCAATAACTCACACATGCTCGAACTCTCGCTTCAAGGGGCAGGCCCGGTTACAGGCGCGGTTCGATACGCGAACGCTGGGGGTTGCTCGGCACGGGCGGGCGACCGTAACGGTCATCACCGGCCACGCCGAACGGTGGCTCGTCCTCCGGCTCATCGGCCGCGGCGGCGGCTTTTGCGGCGGCGGCCCGTTCCTTGCGCGCGTTGGTGGCGCGCTCGATGGGGAAGCGGATCAGCACGATCACCAGGTAGAGGCCGAAGGCGATCATGCCGTACATGAGCAGATCGGACGCCGCCCGCCAGACGTTGTTGCCGACTTTGAACAACACGTCCAGGGCAACAATGGCCAAGGCCGGGGCGGCCCTGTCCTTCACCGGATCAACGATGGTAGGGCAAAACAGCAGCACCGCCATCAGCAACCGCAGCGGTTCGCGCAACCAGCGCCACATCCAGCGGGTCATGCGCATCCACACCAGCAGGCAGCCCAGGGCGGCAAAGGCGTAGAGGCCCCAGGCGATCAGATAGTCATTCTCGGTCATGGTGTCCATGGCAAGGCAGGCAAAGAGACGCTTATAGTAACGGCTTTTCGCTCGTCAGGCTGCCCCGGCGTCTGGCGAATGGCCCGCGTGGTTGATTCTGTCCGGGCCACGTGTCCCTTTTCGTACAACGTTCGAGAGCCTTTCATGTCCCTATCTGCCCACGTTTCCAACGCCCCGATTGCCCGCAGGGACCCCGGTGTTGACCCATACGCCTGGCTGCAGGAACGCGACACCGACGCCGTGCTCGACTACCTCAAGGCGGAAAACAGCTATCAGGAAGCGCAACTCGCCGACCAGGCCGAACTGCGCGAAACCCTGTTCCAGGAGATCAAGGGCCGGATCCTCGAGACCGACCTGTCGCTGCCCTCGCCCTGGGGCCCGTACCTGTATTACACCCGTACCACGGCCGGTGACGAATACCCGCGCCACTACCGCTGCCCGCGTCCGGCCGATGACAGCCTGAGCGTGGATGAAAGCCGCGAACAACTGCTGCTGGACCCGAACGTGCTGGCCGGCGGTGGTTTCTTTTCCCTGGGCGCCTTCAGTATCAGCCCCGACCACCAGCGCCTGGCCTACAGCCTGGACACCACGGGCGACGAGATCTACACCCTGTTCGTGAAGGAATTGTCCAACGACAAGGTCAGCGAACTGTCCTTCGCCGATTGCGACGGCAGCATGACCTGGGCCAATGACAGCCTGACGCTGTTTTTCGGCGAGTTGGACGACACTCACCGCCCCCACAAACTCTGGCGCTATCGCTTGGACGGCACTGCCGCCGAGGAAGTGTTCCATGAGCCGGACGGGCGTTTCTTCCTGCACTGCTACCGTTCAAGCTCGGAAAAGCAGTTGATCCTGTCCCTGGGCAGCAAGACCACCAGTGAAATCTGGGTACTGGACGCCGCGCAACCGCAGCGCCCCTTTACCTGCCTGGCGCCCCGCGTGGAAAACCATGAATACGACGTCGACCACGGCCTGCTCGATGGCCAATGGACCTGGTTGATCCGCAGCAACCGCGACGGGATCAACTTCGCCCTGTACCAGGCCGCCGACACGGGTGTGGCGCCGACCGAGGCCGACTGGCAGAACCTGATCCCCCACAGCGACACGGTGATGATCGACGGCCTGAGCCTGAACGCCGGAGCCATGACCTTGAGCCTGCGCGAAGGCGGCCTGCCGATCATCGAGGTTCACCCGCAAGGCTTGCCGGCCTATCGAGTGCAACTGCCGGATGCAGCCTATAGCCTACATGTGCAGAACAGCCTGGAGTTCGTCAGCGACCGCATCCGCCTGCGCTACGAGGCCCTGAACCGTCCGGCGCAGATCCGTCAGTTGGACCTGGCCAGCGGCGCACAGATAGTGCTCAAGCAAACCCCGGTACTGGGCCCGTTCGACGCCGATGCCTACGTCAGCCAGCGGCTTTGGGCTACAGCACCGGACGGCACCCAAGTGCCCATCAGCCTGGTGGTCAAGCGCGAAGCCCTCGGCCAGCCGGTACCGCTGTACCTGTACGGCTACGGTGCCTATGGCGAAAGCCTCGACCCGTGGTTCTCCCATTCGCGGCTGAGCCTGCTTGACCGCGGCGTAGCATTTGCCATCGCCCATGTGCGCGGCGGCGGCGAGTTGGGGGAAGCCTGGTATCGCGCCGGCAAGCAGGAACACAAGCACAACACGTTCAGCGACTTCATCGCCTGCGCCGAACATTTGATCAGCAACGGTTTCACCACCGCCGAGCAACTGGCAATCAGCGGCGGCAGCGCCGGTGGCCTGCTGATCGGTGCGGTGCTCAATCAACGCCCGGAGCTGTTCAAGGTTGCGATTGCCGAGGTGCCGTTCGTCGACGTGCTCAACACCATGCTCGACCCGGACTTGCCGCTGACCGTCACCGAATACGACGAATGGGGCAATCCGGAGGAGCCGGACGTTTATGATCGGATCCGGGCCTACGCCCCGTACGAAAACGTCAGCGCCCAGGCCTACCCGGCGCTGCTGGTGATCGCCGGTTACAACGACAGCCGTGTGCAGTACTGGGAAGCGGCCAAGTGGGTGGCAAAATTGCGTGCTACCAAAACCGACGACAACCCCCTGCTGCTCAAGACCGAACTGGGCGCCGGCCATGGCGGAATGAGTGGGCGCTACCAGGGATTGCGTGACGTAGCGCTCGAATATGCATTTGTCTTGAAGGTTTTGAGGGTGGCCTGAGGAACTCTGTGGGATGGCCGGGTCTTAGCTGCATGCGCCGGGCCTTGCTGTAACCCAGCCCAATGTGGGAAAGGCCTTGCTCCCACAAGAGCCTGTCCCACGGATCTCTTACACCCGGGCCAGCCCGAACCTGTAGAAAACACAAGAAAAAGACCGTGCCGACATGTCAGAACCAACCTTACTGAATAAAGAAATCCGCGACTGGTTGATGGACTGCGGTCTGTTCGACCAGTTGCTGCCTGTCGACTTCGCTGCGGCGTCGGGCTATTTCAGCATCAGCGCCATCGCCGAGGGTGAAGCGATTTTCCGCGAGGGCGATGCCGGCAGCTTCATGTGCATCATCCACACCGGCCAGGTGGCCGTGCAGAAAACCGGCCCCGACGGCCAGCCCGTGACCATCGCCACGCTGCGCAGTGGCCGGGCATTCGGCGAAATGGCCGTGCTCGACGGCGAACGGCGCTCGGCCAGTTGCATCGCCGCCAGTGATTGTCAGTTGCTGAACCTGGGCAAGGATTCCCTGGAAAAAATGCTCAACGATGCTCCCAAGATCGCCGCCAAGATCATCCGCGCCCTCGCCGTCTCCCTGTCCAAGCGCCTGCGCATGGCTGATGGGCAGTTGTTGTCGCAGCAGGTCTGACAGCCAGACCACAATACCTGTGGGAGCGAGCTTGCTCACGATAGCGTCGGGTCAGTTGGTATCAATGTTGACTGATACACCGCCATCGCGAGCAAGCTCGCTCCCACAGGCTCTCGATCTACCCTCCTGGCGACTTGGCCTTCACCGGCTTGGGCTCCATACCCGGTATCGACTGGTCCTTGGGCGGCTTGGGCATTTCGATGGGGGGCAGCAAGGGCGGCCCGCCGCTTCCGGGGCCAGCCTTGGGCACACCGTTGGGCGTAACCGGCGGATAGGGCATGGGAGTGGCGGTGCCAGGCGACCCGGGAATGCTAGGCGGGTTGACCGGAATCGTCGGTTGTTGAGCCTGGGCGCAACTAATTGAGAGCGCCGCCAGGGCAATGGCCGTTAGAATGATGCACTTCATCAATGGCTCCGTGGCTATTGTCTGCTTTAAGGCTAGTCGTTACCGCGCGGTTTGCCCTCCTACGAGATTTCCATGAAACGTTTCGTTCTGCTCGACACCACACCCATCCCTGATAACGGCGGTGCCCTGTGCCTGTTCGAGTACGGCGAAGACTTCGTCATCAAGATCCAGGGCGGTGACGGCGGGCAGTTGATGAACACCCGCATGCACGGTTCCGAAGACGCCCTGGCAGAGATCCCCTGCCGCAAGGTCGCCGGTCGTCCTGGCTCGCGCGTGCTGATCGGCGGCCTCGGCATGGGGTTCACCCTCGCCTCGGCCCTCAAGCACCTGGGCAAGACCGCCGAAGTGGTGGTGGCCGAACTGGTGCCCGGCGTGGTGGAGTGGAACCGTGGCCCACTGGGTGAAAAAGCCGGGCGGCCGCTGTCGGACCCGCGCACAGTTATCCGCATGGAAGACGTGGCCAAGGTGCTGCAAGCCGAACCCCAGGGTTTCGACGCGATCATGCTCGATGTCGACAACGGCCCGGAAGGCCTGACCCAGAAAGCCAACAGTTGGCTGTATTCGGCGGGAGGCTTGGCCGCCTGCGCCAAGGCCCTGCGACCCAAGGGCGTGCTGGCGGTCTGGTCGGCCAGCGCTGACCGGCAGTTTTCCGACAAGCTGAAGAAGGCCGGTTTCAAGGCCGAAGAGGTGCAAGTGTTCGCCCATGGCAACAAAGGCACCCGCCACACCATCTGGATTGCCGAGAAGCTCAAGGGCTGAGCTAAACTCTATCCAACCGTCATCCGTCTTGTCTACAAAGGTGAACCCATGAGTTCGTCAACGCCACCGTCCAACACCGCCAAGCTGGACCGCATCCTCGCCGATGCCCAGCGCGACCGGGAGATGGGCTACCGCGACAAAGCCCTGAAAATGTACCCCCATGTCTGTGGCCGCTGCGCCCGTGAGTTTTCCGGCAAGCGCCTGAGCGAACTGACCGTTCACCACCGCGACCACAACCACGACAACAACCCGCAGGACGGTTCCAACTGGGAACTGCTGTGCCTGTACTGCCACGACAACGAACACTCGCGCTACACCGACCAGCAATATTTCGGCGACGGCTCCCTGAGCACCCCGAAAATCGCCAAGGCGACCCACAACCCCTTCGCCGCACTGGCCGGGTTGATGAAGAAGGACGAGTAACTGGCCGTTGTGGCGAGCGGGTTTATCTTGCGCTGCAAAGTGTTGCTCCACAGATCCAATCCTCTCACCCGACTGTGGAGCGGCTGCCTGGGCCGCTTCATGGCCCCGCTGACAAATCTGCAATGCCCCCGTCAGGTCGCTGACAGCTTCGCACCTTTAGCATGCCCGCTACTTCCCTCATTTGCAGGTGAAGTAAGCCAAGGTTGATGAATATCAATCTGCCAGAGCCCTCCCTGCCTATTCTGTGGTTATCGGTGGCGGTGGCTCGCCCGGCCTGAAGGAGCGAAACCATGAGCACTCATCAACCCTCAGCGGGCGCAACGCCATTCTGGCGGGGCAAGACCGGCATTGTCTTGATCATGTTGTTGGCCATCGGCCTCTTCTATCTGGCGCGAGAACACTTCAGCCACATCGCGGCGAATTGGCCGTACCTGATTCTCCTGATATGTCCCTTGATGCATATCTTCGGACACGGCCATGGCGGTCATGGACGACATGGCGAATCCCCCGTCAACCGCAGGGATCAGGAGGGTTCCTAGCCATGCCCGACACTCCAGTGCACGTTCACCACAGTGCTTCAGCGCCCAGCGGCGACATGGCGACTGAATACACCTGTCCCATGCACCCGGAAATACGCCAACCCGGCCCCGGTACCTGCCCCAAGTGCGGCATGACGCTGGAGCCGGTGATGCCCGCGCTGGAAGAAGAGGACAATCCAGAACTCAAGGACTTCACCCGCCGCTTCTCGTGGTCCCTGCCGTTGACGGTCATCGTCACGGTGCTCGCCATGGCGGGGCACGCCTTGTCGCTGTTTCACGGCGCAACGCAAAATTTCGTCGAGTTTTTCCTGTCCACGCCCGTGGTCCTGTGGGCAGGCTGGCCGTTTTTTGTGCGGGCAGTGGCCTCTGTTCGCCAGCGTAGCCCGAACATGTGGACCCTGATTGGCCTGGGCACCGCGGCGGCCTATCTCTACAGTGTCGCAGCCACGTTTTGGCCCGGAGGATTTCCCGCCACGTTCATGCAAGAGGGGCGGATCGGCGTCTACTTTGAAGCCGCCGCGGTGATCATCTCCCTTACCTTGCTGGGGCAGATGCTGGAGCTCAAGGCACGCTCGCAGACGTCGGCCGCCATCAAGTCGCTGCTGGGGCTATCCCCCAAAACCGCGCGCCGGATCAATGCCGACGGCCAGGAGCAGGACATTCCCCTGACCCACGTCCATCAGGGTGACCGCCTGCGGATCAGGCCCGGTGAAAAGGTCCCGGTCGACGGTGCGGTGCTCGAAGGTGAAAGTGCCGTTGACGAGTCGATGCTCACTGGCGAGCCGGTTCCGGTGATCAAACGCGCCGGGGACAGCCTGATCGGCGCCACGATCAACACCCACGGCAGCTTGGTGATGACGGCGCAGAAGGTCGGCGCCGAGACCGTCCTGGCGCAAATTGTCCAGATGGTCGCCCGGGCCCAGCGCTCGAAAGCTCCTATGCAGCGCATGGCCGACGTGATCGCTGGCTATTTCGTCATGGGCGTGATTGCCATCGCCGTACTGACCTTTTTCGGCTGGGGGCTGTTAGGTCCCGAACCCGGCTGGGTCTTCGGGCTGATCAATGCCGTCGCCGTGCTGATCATCGCCTGCCCCTGTGCGCTGGGGCTCGCAACCCCCATGTCGATCATGGTGTCCACCGGCAAGGCTGCCAGCCTGGGCGTGCTTTTCCGGGACGCCAGCGCCATCGAGAACTTGTGCAGGATCGACACGCTGATCGTCGATAAGACCGGCACCCTGACCGAAGGGCGCCCGGCCTTTCACAGCGTGAAAGCCACCCAGGGCTTCGACGACCGCCAGGTGCTGCTGTTGGCCGCCAGCCTCGACCAGGGCAGCGAGCATCCCCTGGCCCACGCCATCGTCGATCACGCACGAGCCGAACATCTTGAATTGATCAAGCCGGCTTCATTTGAGTCCGGCAGCGGCATCGGTGTCAGTGGCCAGGTGGACGGCAAGCAGGTCCACTTGGGCAATACCGCCCTGATGAAAGCCGCCAGCATCAGCGTCAGCCCACTGCAACAACAGGCCGAGCAGCTACGCGCGCAAGGCATCAGCATTATCTACATGGCAGTCGACGGTGTACTGGCCGGGTTGCTGGCCGTCTCGGACCCGATCAAGCCGACCTCCAGGGAAACGGTCAGCCGGCTCAAGGCTCACGACATAAAAATCATCATGGCCACCGGCGACGGCCTCACCACTGCACGCGCCGTGGCCAGGGAGATGGGCATTGAAGAGGTCCACGGCGAAGTCAAACCCGAGGACAAGGAGCGCCTGGTGGCGGACCTGCAGCGCGATGGCCGCCAGGTTGCGATGGCGGGTGACGGAATAAACGATGCGCCCGCCCTGGCTCGGGCGAACGTAGGCATTGCCATGGGGACAGGTACGGACGTGGCGATGAACAGCGCCCAACTGACCTTGGTAAAAGGCGATTTGATGGGGATCTTGCGGGCCCGCACCCTTTCGGTGGCAACCGTTAGAAACATGCGCCAGAACCTCGGTTTTGCCTTCCTCTACAACTCGATGGGTATTCCGTTGGCTGCCGGCCTGCTGTATCCCCTGACCGGTCACTTGCTCTCGCCCATGGTTGCCGCGATCGCCATGAGCGTGAGTTCGGCGTCGGTGGTGTTCAATGCCTTGAGGTTGCGTAACACGCCAGCACAATAATCCGCGCCAAAAACAGGCGCCACCAGGGCGCCTGACCGTCTCAAAACCAAAGGAGAACAAACGAGACGGTAATCAGCCGCCATTCGGACAGTTATCACCCAGGAGCCTATATTCCACAGTATTGAGCTTGCCGTTCGAGTCTTCGTAAGTCATGCGCGACGGTCCGACACCACAGCCTTTATTGGCCGGCGTAATGCTCACCACTTTTTTTACATCGAGGTTCATGCCGTATTCGTAATGAACGATTTCGGCGACGGCTTTGCCGTTTTCGGCGGCGTATCGCGCCATGGCCAGTTGATTGTTCTGGATCATCTGGCCATAAACCCGGTCACCTCCGCCTTCCGCCAAGGCAAGGGAAGAAAGGGACAGGATCGAAACAGCGAGCAAGGCATCAAGGGTCTTCATGAGGAACTCCGGCAGTCATTTGTCAGGCAAACCATAACGACTGGTGCCTTTCACGACGCTGGCGGGGACGTTACCGATTGGTCAGGTTCGTGAATGGGTAACCGACCATCAGCCCCCACTCACAAACTGAACACGCAGCCCCATTCCCCGTATAATCGCGCCTTTTCCCCAAAGGCACCCCGCCCGTGGCCAACAAACGCTATAGCTGCATCGGTCTGTTCAACCCCAAGTCACCGGAAAACGTCGGTTCGGTCATGCGTGCCGCCGGCTGCTACGGCGTGGCGTCGGTGTTCTACACCGGCAAGCGCTATGAGCGTGCCGCCGACTTCGTCACCGACACCAAGAAAGTCCACTACGACATCCCGCTGATCGGTATCGACGACCTGAAGAAAATCCTGCCCCTGGGCTGTGTGCCAGTGGCCGTGGAACTGGTGGAGGGCGCTCGCCCACTGCCCGAATACACTCACCCGGACCGGGCGCTGTATATCTTCGGCCCGGAAGACGGTTCGCTGGACAAGGACATTCGCGACTGGTGCGAAGACGTGGTGTACATCCCCACCACCGGCTGCATGAACCTGGCCGCCACCGTCAACGTCGTGCTGTATGACCGCATGGCCAAAGGCAACAACACCCGTTCGGGGCCGCAATTCCGCTGATCGGTGCAACATTCGATTGAACAAGGCATTCGCTCGGGCAGTCAGTTTTATACCAATTCCCACACTGGAGACAGATCATGAGCGATAACAATCCGTTCGAGCCGATTGAGACCACCCCTTTCCAATCCCATCCGCCACAAAACGTGCATGGCTGGGAACGCATTGGCTCACTGGCTGGCGGTGTGCTGATGATGGGCAAGGGCTTGCGCCGTGGCGGTGTGCTCGGCCTGGCTCAACTGGCGATCGGCGGCATGGCGCTGGCGCGGGGGATCACCGGGCATTGCTCGGCCAAGGCCTTGTTGGAAAAGAACCGGCAGAACCTCAGCAACGCCCGCGCTCGCATCGAACAGGCCGGTGATGAGCTGAGTCGCCTGAAGGCCAATGCCGAGGCGGCGACTGGTACGGCTACGGTGACGGGGAATGATTCGCTGGATTCGCCGAAGGTTGGGCTCTGATTTTTTTGTGGTGAGGCTGATGGCCTCATCGCGGGCAAGCCTTGCTCCCACACTGGATCTTCGCCGGATGAGATATTTGGTACGACTCAATCCTGTGGGAGCAAGACTTGCCCGCGATAGCGGTATTACTGAATTAACTTGGTATCCAGCACAGTAGAGCTCCCATCCAGGACACTTTCACTGAGCTGAACGAACTCCTTGGTATCCACTGTCTCCAGCCGCATCGCCCCCTGCAACACATCATCCAGCGAACGCTTGTTACGGGTTTTCAGGCGAATCTCGCGGTCCAGTTCCTGCAATAGCAACACCGCCTTGGCCACTGCCCCGGGGCTGATCTGTTCGCCGCGCAAGGTGGTGACGCCCTTGCTGTCGCGGGCGAGCCGGTCATTGAGGGTCTGATAGCGCTCATCACTCAGGCCACCGGCGCGGCGCAGCAGTTCGATGGCGTAGTACTCGGTCAGCCCCTCGCTGATCCAGTCGCTGCGATCATGATCATTGACCCGAGCCAGCGCCTGCACCAACTCCCGCAACAACGGGCTACTGCCCCGCTCGCTGACCAGCGGCGGACGGCTGTGCAGGTAGATCGAGTCGTGACCGGCCTGGGCGCCACGCCACAACGGATCACCGGCACCGACAATCAGCAACTTGGCCGGATGGCGCGGCACCAGCGCTTGTACCTGCGGCCAGACGAATGTCAGCAGCGTCAGCACATCCATCCGGCGCATGCCCTGGCCTTGGGGCGAGGCCACCGTCACCTCCGTTTCGCCCAGGCGGGTGCGGCGGCTGCCCAGTTTGCCGGCGAGCATCCAGCCCGTGGGGCGGTCGAACAGGCGCGAGGGGTTGTCGATGCGAAAACGTTGCTTGCCGATGCGCGGCCAGGGCGTCTCGATGCTTTTCCAGCCATTGGGCAATTCAACTTCAAGACGGGCTACCAGTTCGACGCCGTCCTGCTGGTCGAGCTTGGCCGACGGGACCAGGTCGTCGCCGCGCAGTAACGCCCACGTCGGGGTCATGCGGGTTTCGAAGGTGGCGTTCTTGCGCGCATGGCTGATGCGCACGCGGTAGCTCAGGCTGGCCTTGTCGGCTGCCGGCCGCCAGACACCTCGCGCCTCTTTGCCGGGGGTGAGTTGCCACTGGCCGTCGGCCTTGAAATCGCTGTAGCGACTGCCGTCGCCGAGGTCGAAATCCAGGCTGCGCACCGCCGCTCCCCGGGCCAGTGTCAGGAGTACTTCGGCCTGATCGCTCTGGGGCAACAGGTGCACGTGATAATCCAGATCGACTTTCTGCGCCGCCCACAGCGGCCCGCACATCGCCAGCAGCCCGGCGGCCAGCATCCGTTTCAATCCTGCAGCCATGGGTTCTCCCTGGGGCGCGCCGCCCGGCGGCTCAGCCGGCGCGGAAAATCAGATGATCTTCCCAATCGTCTTCCGGCACGCTGCCTTCGGCCAGCATACGCCCGGACTGGGAAATGCGTTCGTGGTGCACGGCATCGCGATCACCGCAGACCAGGTGGTGCCACAACGGCAAGTCCTTGCCCTCGCTGACCAGCCGATAACCGCAGGTCGGCGGCAGCCATTTGAACTCATCGGCCTTGCCCGGCGTGAGCTGGATGCAGTCGGGGACAAAGTCGCGGCGGTTGGGGTAGTCGGTGCACTGGCAGGTTTTCAGGTCCAGCAGTTTGCAGGCGATGCGCGTGTAGTAGACGCTGTTGTCGTCTTCGTCTTCGAGTTTTTGCAGGCAGCACAGGCCACAGCCGTCGCACAGCGATTCCCACTCCTGCGGATCGAGCTGATCAAGGGTTTTGCGTTTCCAGAACGGTTCGACTTTGGCGGCCATGGCTCAAGCATCAACATCAGGTGGTGAAAAGGCCGACAGTCTAGTGCCCGGGCCTCTTCAGGCCAAGCATTGGCGACTGTCGGTAGGCAGGGACTTGTCAGGCCGGGCGGCGGGACGTAGGTTGCTTCATTGAGTTTCCAAACCCCAGCCAGGTAAGCCCATGAGTGCCAATCCCCGCATTGCCGATTACGCGATTCACCCTCAATTCATCGAGCGCTGGTCGCCCCGCGCCTTTACCGGCGAGACCATTGCCGAAGAAACCCTGCTGGGCTTCTTCGAGGCCGCACGCTGGGCGCCGTCGGCGTACAACTCCCAGCCGTGGCGTTTCCTGTATGCGCGCCGCGACACGCCGAATTGGGAGCGTTTCCTGGGCCTGCTCAATGAATTCAACCGCGGCTGGGCCCAACACGCCTCGGCACTGGTGATCATTGTTTCGAAAACCACCTTCGCCGTGCCCGGCGCCACCGAAGAAACCCCAGCGCAGTCCCACACCTTCGATACAGGCGCGGCCTGGGGCCACCTGGCGCTGCAAGCCAGCCTCAGCGGCTGGCATACCCACGGCATGGCCGGTTTCGACCAGGAACTGACCCGCAAGGAACTGAAGATCCCGGAAGGCTACGCCCTGCACGCCGCCGTGGCGATTGGCAAGCTGGGGGACAAATCGACACTGGCCGAATACCTCCAGGCCCGCGAAACCCCAAGCCCGCGCCGGCCGTTGAGCGAACTGGTGGCAGAAGGCGATTTCAGCCTGTAACCCTGTTTTGTGATCACTGAAATAACCACTGTGGGAGCGAGCTTGCTCGCGATGGCGTCAGGTCAGCCAACATTGATGTCGACTGATGCACCGCTATCGCGAGCAAGCTCGCTCCCACAGTTTGATCGGGGATGGCTTCAGTAGCCCCGGGTGAAGTCCACTTCACCGCGCAGCGCGTCGCCCGCCTGGTAGGCCCGCAGGTTTTCCAGGAACAACTGCACCATCATCGGCGGCGAGGTCGGTGCCGAGCTGTGGCCAGTCAACAGCAGGCCCCAGGCGGTCCAGAAGGGGTGGCGCTGCGGCAGCGGCTCCTGGCGGCAGACGTCGATCACCGCACCGGCCAGGTGCCCTTCCTTCAGGGCTTGCACCAGGTCCGCATCCACCACCGCGACGCCACGGCCGACGTTGATGAACAAGCCGGTCGGCTTGAATTGCTTGAACAGCGCCGCGTCGTACACATCATGGGTATCGGGTGTGTTGGGCAGCAGATTGATCACGTAATCCGCCTCGCCCACCAGGCGTGGCAGATCCTTCAGCGCCCCGACCTCGATGAACGGCGCCAACGCCCGGGCTTCGCGGGCAACGCCATACAACTGCACACCGAACGGCACGAGGAACTGCGCCACACGCTGGCCGATATCCCCTGTCCCGACGATCAACACCTTGCGCCCGGCCAGGCCTTGCCCCTGGCGGTTGTCCCACTTGCGCTCGACCTGGCTGACCAGACGTGCCAGCACCTCGCGCTCATGGCCGAGCATGTAGGTCAGCACGTACTCGGCCATCACCTGGCCGAAAATGCCCACCGCACGGGTCAGACGGTAATTGCGCGTCAAACCCTCGGCCAGCAACGGCGTGATGCCTGCCCAGGTCGATTGCAGCCAGCTGGGTCTATGGCCCTGACGCAACAGGGTGGCCAACAGATCAGGCTGGCCGAGCCAGACCGGGCAATCGGTGGCCAGTCGCGACAGTTCGGCGGAGTCGCCGCTGGTCAGGACTTCAATATCGGGTGCCGCCTGACGCAGAAGCTGGGCGTACACCGGGTGGTCGTGTTCGGCAATCAGAACGCGCATGAATCAAACCTTTCAAAAACAGTGCAGACAATCGCCGACAGAGTGTCGCTCCATCCCTGCGATCGTCGTCAATAAACCATTCCAGTGTGTTTAAGGAGGCACCCAGGACAGATGCCTCCAATAGCGTCAGACCGGGTCGTTGCGGCGCAGCAACTCTTCGGGCAAATGCTCGATGTACTCGTCTTCGGCCGGCGGCATCTGCAAGTGATAGCCCTGGGTGTCGAGGTTTTCCAGCACTTTGTTGATGTCTTCCCGGGACAGCGCCCGCTCGGGGCTCAGCACCAGGTCGAAGGCATGGATCGCCTTGCCAAAGGCGGCCATCAACGGCTCAGGTACACGCTCCAAGGCATCGCTCTTGAGCACATACAGGTACATCTCGTTTTTCTTCGAGCTTCGGTAGATGGAGCAGATACGTTTCAAGGCTGTTCTCCGGCAGTGGCCAGGCTGTCGAGCAGCGCCTGGCCCATCAATTCGCGGCGCCAGCCACGCAACGAATCGGGCAATTGGTAAGGGCCCTCGGGGAAGCCGCTCTTGATCAGCGCTTCGAGGGTTTTCTTGCGCAGCATCAGCTCCGGGGCAATTTCCAGGCGCTCGGCTTCAGCCTGCCCCAGCGCCCGCAGACGCTTGACCAGGGCCGCGGCCTCGATGGGCAAAGGCTCGGCCACCGCCGGCGGCCATTGCTCGGGCGGCACGCTGGCGGCGCGCTGGATCAGGTCCAGCAGAAACTGGCCGTCCTGGCGCACGGTGCGCGGGTGCATGTCTTCGATCTTCGCCAACGCGCCGAGGTTATCCGGCTGGGTACGGGCCAGGGGCCACAGCGAATGCTCGCGAATGATGCGATTGCGCGGCAGGTCACGGGCCCGCGCCTCGCGCTCGCGCCAGGCGCACAGCTCGCGCAGCACGGCCAATTGGGCGCGGGACAGTTTCCAGGCGAGCTTGGCCTCGCGGTAGACCTCGTACGGGTCGACTTCGCGACGCAGGTTGGCCACCAGTTCGGCGCCGTCTTCCAGGACCCAACGGTATTTTTCGTCGGAAAGCTTCGGGCGCAGCAGTACGAAAACTTCTGCCAGGTGCACGGCATCCTCTGCCGCGTAGCTGATCTGTGTCTCGGACAGGGGCCGTTGCAGCCAGTCGGAACGGGTCTCGCCCTTGGGCAACTCGATACCCAGCACTTCCTGCACCAGCCGCGAATAGCCCATGGAGAAACCCAGGTTCAGGTAGGCAGCGGCCAATTGAGTATCGAACAGCGGCGCAGGCAGGCTGCCGGTCAGGCGCAGCAGCACTTCAAGGTCTTCGCTGCAGGCGTGCAAAACCTTGAGCACCGCCGGGTTTTCCAGCAGTGCGGCCAAGGGTTGCCAATTGTCGATGGTCAAGGGGTCGATCAGGTAGGCGCGCTTGCCGTCGCCGATCTGCAATAAACCGGCAATCGGGTAAAAAGTGTCGACCCGCATGAATTCGGTGTCGAGGGCGACGAATGGCAACTGCTGCCACTCGGCGCAAAACTGACCGAGGCTATCGTTGTCGCGAATCCAGTGAATATCGATGGCCACACGGCTCTCCCTTGAAGAATGGCGCGCAGTATATATCGCCGCCGGCGATTGCGAGCATCCATAGAGCAGCAGCCTAAGAGAAATCGCCTGCGAAAAAGCAAGAATAGTCCTACATCAGGACTTAACCGGTCTTACGCAATACATAAACACGCGTCAGCGCGAAACCGGGCAGGAAATCCTGATGCCAGAGCACGTTAAAACCGGTCTGGCGAAACTCGGCTTCGAGATTGGCCTTATCGGCCAGGCTCCGTTGCGGCGCCTGGCCGATCTTGAGACGTCCTTCGATTTGCACCGAAATGATCACCGTGTCGCGACTGACCCGATGAAATTCGCGCAACAGCGCCAGGCGATGCTCGCTGGCGCTGACGTGGCGAAACAGTTGCAGACAACAAATACAATCCACCGCGTTGGCCGACAGCCCGATGGTGAACGCTGAACTCGGGAAGGTCTTGACCCGTTGGAGCAACGCGCCGCCATGGTGGGTGAGCGCATGGTCGAGCATGTCCGGCGACGGGTCCGCCGCCAGGATCACCCGGTTGGCGTGCTCGGCCAGCACCGGCCAGAACCGCCCCGCGCCACAGGCTACATCCAGCACCAACCCGGGTTCGCCCGCCACCTTCAGGGCGTTGCGCACCATGTGTTCGTCGCGCCAGAACGCCAGGCGTAATCGTCGAGGCGTCGGCCGACAGCAGACCTGAGCATGCTCCTGGTCATGCTGCCTGGCGAACTCAAGCTCGACGGTGGATGGGGGTAGCCCGGACATACGAACGGCTCTTGGGATTGGATGGATGACAGGTTAAACAACGCTGCGTGAAAAAAAGGTCCAGGCCGTCACTCCCGCGCCAGGACACCGTCAATCACCGCACCGCGGCAGTTGGCGAACAGGTCCAGATCCCGGTTGTAGACCTGGCTGTTGACTTCCAGCAGCCCGAGCATCGAGTGAAACAGGTTGTCCTGGCTCAATGGCTTTTGCCGACTCATTTGCAGGCAATGGGTGTCGACCGAAAAAGACTTCTGATAACTGTCGGAAAACCAGGCAAGCATCGCCACGTGCTTCTGTTGCTCCGGGGCGAGCATGTAGGGCGTGCCGTGGAGAAACAGGTTGTATTCGCCCAGGGACTCGCCATGGTCCGACAGGTACAGCATGGCCGTATCGACCTTGTCCTGGTTGGCCCGCAGCAGATCGATCAGGGTCGAAAGCACATGGTCGGTGTACACCAGCGTGTTGTCGTAGCCGTTGACGATGCTCTCGCGGCTGCAATTGTTCAGCGCGTTGCTTTCGCAGACCGGGGTGAAATGCTCGTACTCCTTGGGATAGCGCTTGAAGTATTCCGGCCCGTGGCTGCCCATCTGGTGCAGCACCAGCACCGTGTCCTTATCGAGGGTGTCGATGAAATGCTGCAGCCCCTGGAGCAGGATTTCGTCACGACATTCGCTGCTCGCACACAGGGTTGGATCCTTCAGATTGCTCACATCCTGCACGGTGACCCGGTCGCAGGTGCCCTTGCAGCCAGACTGGTTGTCCCGCCAGATCACCTCCAGCCCGGCGCGCTTGAGCACATCCAGCAACCCCTCTTCATTCTTGGCGACGCTGGCGTCGTAGTTCTTGCGCCCCATGTTGGAAAACATGCAAGGCACCGACACGGCGGTTTCAGTGCCGCAGGACTGCACGTCGGTGAAGGCGATCAGGCCGGCCTCTTTGTCCAGTGTCGGTGTGGTGTCGCGGTTATAGCCGAGGATGCCGAAGTTCTCGGCCCGGGCACTCTCGCCCACCACCAGCACGGTCAGGGATTTGCGGCCGTGGGTTTGCCAGGCGGGGTTGCGGCTCGCGTCCTCGCCCAGGGTGATGAACGGCTGCTTGGCCGACGCGACCTGCTCACGCAAGTAGCCGAACGAAGCACCGATGTAATTGCTCGGCACGACCATCAAGCGCAACTCGTGGTGGTTGCGAAACAACGAAGACAGGCCTTGGTAGTTGGCCAGGGCGACCATGCCAATCACCGCGGCCGAGGCCACACCGACCAGCAACTTACTTAATAACTCTTTGGGCCAGCGACGGTAGCTGATCGGGGTCTTGAACAATAACCAGCAAGGCAGCCCCCCCAATAATCCGAGATACATGAATAACTTCAGCGACAATAGGTCGCGGACTTCCGTGGCATTGGTTTCAGCAAAGTTGCGCAACATGCCCGCATCGATCAATACGCCGTATTGGGCCATGAAATACGCCACGCCAGCACTGATCAGGAACAACAGCATCAGCACGGGCTTGAGCAGCGGACGGAAGGCCACGAGCGTCAACATCAGGTTGAACGCGCAGAAAATCATCAGGCCAAACGCCAGGCACATCAGCAGGCCACGAGCATCAGCCGTGGTGATCGCCAGCAGGTGTTGCCAGAGAACGATGTTGAAACCCACTAACAAAAAGGCACTGGCGGCCAGTGTCACCCACTCGGGGCGCACGGCTTTAATGGTCAGCATGATGGTTGACGATTTCCTGAAAGTTGCTCTTTGAAAAAGAAGTGCCGCAGGAAAATGTGAAAAATTCATTTCCTACGGCAGCACAAACTTTAGGTAGCCCACCATCAATTTTTCGTGAAAAAGTTGCTACTAAATAATTATTTAAGAAACCGCTGGCCAGCCGTCTTCACGCCTGGTTCAGATACCAGCGCCAGTCCTGCTCCCCGACTTCCCCCATGAATTGACGGTATTCGGCGCGCTTGACCGCCAGATAAACGCCAAGAAACTCATCGCCAAACGCTTTCCGCGCCCAGGCCGATGCCTCAAGGGCACGCAGGGTGGTGAGCCAGTCGGTGGGCAGCAACTCGGTCGCCTGGGCGTAGCCGTTGCCTTCGACAGGCTTCCCGGGATCGCACTGTTCACGCAGGCCGCGATGAATGCCGGCCAATATCGCCGCCGCAGCCAGGTAAGGGTTGGCATCGGCGCCGCAGATACGATGCTCGATGTGCCGCGAGAACGCCGGGCCACCCGGCACCCTCAGGCTCACCGTACGGTTGTCCACACCCCAGGTCGCCGCCAGCGGTGCGTAGCTGTTGCTTTGGAAGCGCCGGTAGGAGTTGGCGTTCGGACAAAACATCAACAGCGAATCGAGCAAGGTGTCGAGCATCCCACCCACTGCCTGGCGCAACAGCGGCGTACCATCGGCGGCTTCACTGGCAAACAAATTGTGGCCATCGCGGTCCGCCAGGCTGACATGCATGTGCATTCCGGAGCCCGCCAAGTGATCGAACGGCTTGGCCATGAAGCAGGCCTGCATGCCGTGCTTGTGGGCCACGCCCTTGACCAGTCGCTTGTAGCGCACCGCTTCATCCATGGCTTGCAAGGCATCACTGCGGTGTTCAAGGGTGATCTCCACTTGTCCGGGTGCGTATTCGGAAATGGCGGTCCGGGCCGGAATGCCTTGCAGCTTGCACGCAGCGTACAGGTCGACCAGGAACGGCTCGATCTGCTCCAGCTCGCGCAAACCGTAGACCTGGGTAGCACGCGGTCGGCCACCGTCGGCATCGCGCGCCGGTTGTGGCCGGCCTTGGCTGTCGCGTTGCGCGTCCAGCAGATAAAACTCCAGCTCCGCCGCCATCACCGGGTAATAACCGTCGGCCTGCAAGGCCTCGATCACCTGGCTGAGCAGATAACGTGGATCGGCGATTGTCGCCGGCATTCCTTCCCGGGGATGCATGCTGACCTGCACGGCGGCCGTGGGAATCAGTCGCCACGGCATGCGCTGCAAGCTGCCGCTGAGGGGATAGGCACGGCAATCGATGTCACCGACGTCCCACACCAGCCCGGAATTTTCCACATCATCGCCATTGACGGTCAGCCCGAGAATCGTACTGGGCAGTGGCCGGCCACTTTCGAAGACCGCCAGCAACTCGTCCCGATGCAACAACTTGCCCCGGGGCACGCCGTTGTTGTCGAGAATGAACAGCTCGAACAGTTCGATATCAGGGTTCTGCGCGAGGAACGCCTGGGCGTGTTGCACGGGGGCGAAAGAAATCTTGGCAAGGCTCATGGGAAGGCTCGTATTTCCATGTCGGACGGGCGACAAGGCACCGTCAGTCTGTGCTCGCCATTGAGCGAGCACTGCGAATGATCAACAGGTAATACGAGTATCTGGAGGACGGGCGTGACGGCAATGCCAGAGCGCCCAAAAGGCTAGCTCGGAAGGCAACGCACTAAGAGTTGGGGCCATGGCAGGCGTGAACCGGCCGACCGGATCGACCGCGGCAGATGAAGGGTATTGGAATGCCAGGAGCCAACCGTCCATGAGCGCATCACAGAAAACACATCGAGCAAGCGTCCCACGGCACCCCGGGAGGTTAAACCTGGATTTGATGGAGCTTGGATCGCAGCGAACTAAACATAGGCAAACCAAACATTCGTTGATCGACACGTCGTGTTCCCTACATTATCTGTCCCGTTCCCGACCATGAAAGCGCCTGCCCGGCATTCTCTTGGCACGATCGTTCCGTTAGGATCGTCAGCCTGGTTTGCGCAAAATCGCGCAAGGAGCACAGCGAGAGACAGAACGGATGCTGAACAGTAACTCCCTCAGAAAGCTCGACATGCAAGACCTCATGGTGTTTAGCGCCGTGTACGAGCAAAGCAGTGTCACCGGCGTGTCCGAGGCATTGTGCGTCAGTCAGTCAACCGTCAGTTATTGCCTCAAGAAACTGCGAACCTGTTTCGAAGACGAGCTATTCATCAACACCCGCACCGGCATGCGCCCTACCTATAAGGCCGAAGGCATGTACGACCATGTGCGCGCCATTTTGCAAAGCATCAACCTGTGCCATGCCGGTACACCCACCTTCGATCCGACCCGGCAAGCCATTACCTTCAATATCTGCGCACCGGAATATTTCGAACAACTGATCCTGCCGCAACTGCTGCAAGGCTTCGATTACGCCAATCTGCCGGTGGTGGTGAACGTGCACAAGCTCGAAGCCGACATCCCCGCCGAAGAGTTGCGCGACGGCAGCCTGGACCTGGTGATCTGCTTCGGCCCGAACTTCCACAGCAACCATGCCGATTTCAAATCCCGGCAGTTGCTGGAGGAAGACCTGGTTTGTGTCGTGGATAAACGGGCGACGCCACTTGAGCCGCAACTGAGCCTTCAGTCTTTCGTACGGCGTCGACACGTGTTTCCGACACCCTGGTCGTCAGCGACCAACATGGTGGACGGCTGGCTGTCGCAGCAGGCGCATCAACGCCAGATTGCCGCCCGCGCCAACAGCTACAGTGCCGCACTGAAGATGATCACCGGCACCGACTTCATCCTGACCCTGCCCCGCCGTATCCAGAAACTGCTGGCCAACGAGGCGATCTTCAATCATCACGAAGTGCCCCAGGGCCTGCCGGGGTTCACCCTGAACATGCAGTGGAGCCTGGCCGTCGATCAGGACAGTGCCAACACCTGGCTGCGCGAACAGATCATCAAGGCCTGCGCCGCCCGCGACACCTGATCGTCATTGACCGATCAAGGCCTTGGCATACGGGCCTCGATCGATGTCGAGGATTTCCACGCACAGTTGCACGCTAACGTCGGCCGGCCATGGCCCCAGTTCCTGGATCACGGCCAGCAGGCTATCGGCCAGTTGCTTCTTGATTTCCGGCGAGCGACCGCTCAGCAAGGCCAGCTTCACGTGGACGAAACCCCGCTCGCCCAACCCCGTGCCCACCCGGAAAGTCTCGAGTTTCACGGCCCGGCTCTTGATGTCCAGCTCGGCAGCGAACTGACCGGAAGCCACCAGTGCATTGTTCAGGCGCAGCAATGCGACATCGGCCTTCAGCTCGGGCAGGTTGGCGGTGTACTCCATGTGCAGGTGAGGCATGTGTTCGACTCCGATTCGAAAATATGACAAGGGGATTTCAGCCGTCACAACCTTACCTCGACTTTAAACGTTGGGGCAGGTTTTGTTTCGCAGCGGGCCCGGTCAGGGTTGCGCCAAGACCCCACGCTCGCCCATGAAGGCCTCCAACCGCGACCGCAACCAGCGCTCGGCCGGGTCACTGTCGACATGGCTCAGCCAGACCATGGACAAATCCAGGGTCGGGGTCTTGAAAGGAAAGGGTTCGTTGAACAGTTGCCCCGAAGCCGCCATGGCGGCGGCGGTATAGTCCGGCAGGCTGGCGATCAGGTCCGTGCCGGCCAGCAACGCCGGCAATGCGCTGTACTGCGGCACCGATAGCACGACCTGGCGCGTGCGTCCGATCTCGGCCAGCCACTCATCGGCAAACCCGGCGACGTTCGCGGTATGGGACACCAGCACATGAGGCCGTGCGCAATACTCGTCCAGGGTCAGCGGCGTGTCCGACGCATCGGCGCGCAACACGCGGGGCTGGATGTGTCGCAACAACTTGCGCTTGGCATTGGCCGGCAGACCGCGCGTCTGGCTGATGCCCACGGTGATGTCGCCCGATGCCAGCAAATCGGGGATGCGCCAGTAATCGACGTGCTGCACCACAAACACGATTTGCGGCGCCTCTTGCCGCAGGCTGCTCAACAGGGGCGGCAACAGGCCGAACTCGACGTCGTCCGACAGGCCGATGCGGAACGTCATGGTGCTGCTGCTGGGATCGAAATCGTGGGTCAGGCTCAAGGCCACCGACAGCGAATCGAGCGCCGGAGATAGATGCCGGATGATTTCTTCAGCCCGGGCCGTCGGCTCCATGCGGTGGCCGACGCGAATGAACAACGGGTCGTTGAACATCTTGCGCAAACGATTGAGGGCCGAGCTGATGGTCGGTTGGCCCAGGAACAGTTTTTCCGCCACCCGTGTCACGTTACGCTCAAGCATCAGCGTTTCGAAAACCACCATCAGGTTGATGTCGGCCTTGCGCAATTCGTTGCGGTTCATCCACTGCCCTCGATCCTTGATTGGATGCAGTGTAGAAACGCCAGGGGCTGCGCGTCTATGCGCAAAAAGGCTCACTTCACCGCCAGGAACTTCAGTCCCCGGGCTTTTTCGGCCAGGCAAAGCAAGGACATAAACGGTCGCCTGTTCGATCCGGGTTCTGCCAGCAATATTTGATAACCAATGGAAACGAATTTCCCGTAGCCAAAACCACCCACTTGGCTAGGCTGGCAGCCACATGCCCAACGCATGTCTTGACTGAATGAATCGCAGGGAGCGAACCGATGTATTTTGAAATCTATCGACAGACCCGAGGCACCCAGAGCAGCGGCAAAGGCCAGTGGCGCTGGCGCTTGAGAGCCGGCAACCACGAAACGATCGCCAGTGGCGAATCCTATGTGAACAAGAGTGACTGCCTCCACGTCATCGGGCTGATAAAGAACGTCCAGGGTGAAACGCCTGTTAAGGAGATCTGACAGCGCCACGAGGGCTCTGTAGGAGCTGGCGAAGCCTGCGATCTTTTGGTCTTGATCTTTCGCTTGAGATTCAAGTGTCTGGGGAAAGATCGCAGCCTCGTTGCACTCGACAGCTCCTACACCGGTTCAGCTTTTTTTGCGGTAGGGTATGCGGACAAAAGCAGGAGGCTGGTGCAATGACTCGATCAATCCATAATCGCGACTGGCTGGTACGCGCGCCCGAATCGAGGAAAATGGAACGCATCGAGGCCTATTTCAGCGGGCATGGCTACACCACCCATCGCCATGACACCTACGCCATCGGGATCACCCTTTCCGGCGTGCAGAGCTTCAACTATTGCCACAGCAAACGCCACAGCCAGCCCGGCGGCACCATCGTCCTGCACCCGGACGAGGTGCACGATGGCGAAGCCGGGACCAGCGAGGGTTTTCGCTACAGGATGTTCTACATAGAACCCTCGGTGATCCAGCAAGTGCTGGGGGGCAAGCCATTGCCCTTCATCGAAGGAGGATTGTCCAACGACCCTCGCCTCAATATCGCGACCCGTCGACTATTGAACGGCCTGGATCATCCCCTCGACCCGCTGGAGGAAGAGGACGCCATCTACGATGTGGCCCAGGCACTCGACATCGCGGCCGGCAGCCGCCGTGGGCGGCGGCTGATCGACTACCCGGCGGCGGAGCGTGCCCGCCTGTTCATCCACGATGCCCTCCACCAGGCGATCACACTGGATGACCTGGTGCAGGCCAGCGGCCGGGATCGATGGAGCCTGTCCCGGGATTTCCGGGCACTGTACGGCACCAGCCCCTATCGCTACATCACCCTGCGCCGCTTGAACGAAGCCCGGCGCCTGGTATTGCATGGCATGCCGTTGAGCGAAGTGGCCCTGGCCAGTGGTTTTTTCGATCAGAGCCACATGACCCGACTGCACACCCAGGCCTTCGGTATTTCACCGGCACGCTGGCTGAAAATGCTGCGCTGAAGGCTGAGGCCGCGCACGGCAAAAAGCTGCACGATCATCCAATACGCACCCAGGCTCCGACAGTAAGGTACAGCTCACCACCCACCTGAGGAGCATGACTCGATGACCCGCTACGCCCCCATCAACTTCGCTCAGAAATACGCATTGTTCCACGAACAATGGGCACCGAAAGTCGTGGCCGAAATGAATGACTACCAATTCAAGATCGCCCGGCTCGAAGGCGAATTCATCTGGCACACCCACGCCGACACCGATGAAACCTTCATCGTGCTGGAGGGCGAGTTGCGTATCGACTTTCGCGACGGTGCGGTAACCATAGGCCCGGGCGAAATGTACGTGGTCAAAAAAGGTGTCGAGCACAAGCCCAGCGCCGCACACGAAGTGAAACTGCTGCTGATCGAACCCCGTGGTGTCCTCAATACCGGCGAGGAAACCAACGAGCGAACGGCGGTCAATGATGTGTGGATCTGACTGAGCCAGGCTCAATCGTATTCAGCTTCCTGGTGATCGCCCAATAACCGCCGCTGACGAGGTGTCGCGGCGGCCAAGACCACAGGGTTGAACTGCCAGTGCAGATAAGGTGAGAACTTCTGCGCGACCATCCGCCGGCCGTAGTGCACCTGGAGCATGTAGCGCGTGCGGTCGGCGGTGCGGTTGTCGCTACCGGCGTGCCATAACTCACTGCGCAGTATCAACACATCGCCCGCCCGGCACAGCACCGGCTGCGCAGAGCGCCCTTGCCACTGCGTTTCGCCCTTCACCGGCGCCCGGCCGGCCTTGTGACTGCCCGCAATGACCTGGGTCGGACTCAAGTCGGCGTCGATGTCATCCAGGTAAAACTGCGCGGTAAAAACCTGCATCGGCAGTTCAAAGGCAGGGTCGGCCAACAGCCCTGGCGGCAATTGCATCGCCAGATAATCCAGGTGCAACGGCGCCCCGGTAAAACCGGGATGGCAGCGCCAGGCTGTCTGGCCGATAACATGGCAATCATCGCCCAGGGCCGCCTCGGCCAGCTCGATCACCCCGGCCACATCCAGGAACGGCAGCCAGAACGGATTGCGATTGAACACGCATTTGTAATGATCAATGACGCCGCTGTAGTCCCAATGCCGGGGCTTCAACTGGTCGATGGCATGGCGCAGGTCGGCGATCTGCCGGGCATCCAACACACCGGGCATCAGGACGAAACCGTCCTGATGCAGGGCTTGCAGCTGCTCGTCAGTAGACACGACACCCCCTGTTTCAGGTGCGGAAACGGCCGGTCAGTTCTGCCAGGTTTCTCGACAGGCTGGACAGCTGTTGGCTAGCCTGCATGCTCTGGGCAGAGTTCGCTGCCGCTTCGTTGGACAAGTCGCGGATGTCGGAGATGTTGCGGGCGATCTCTTCGGTGACGCTGCTTTGCTCCTCGCAGGCGTTGGCGATCTGCGCAGCCATGTCGTTGATCCGCAGAATCGAGCCGCTGGTGCCACTGAGCACCTGATCGACCCCCGCCGCACGTTCGACACTGTCACGAGCCTTGCTGCTACCGACCTGCATGGCTTGCACGGCCTTGGCAACACCGCTTTGCAGCCGTTCGATACGCACCTGAATGTCCTTGGTCGAATCCTGGGTGCGCGCCGCCAGGGCCCTGACTTCATCGGCCACGACAGCAAAACCGCGGCCTTGCTCGCCCGCCCGGGCCGCCTCGATGGCAGCGTTCAGTGCGAGCAGGTTGGTCTGTTCGGCAATGCCCCGGATGACCTCGAGCACGGCACCGATGCTGGAGGTTTCCAGGGCCAATGCCTCGATGGTGCCCGAAGCGCTCTCCACTTCCTGGGCCAACTGACGGATCGATTCGATGGTGCTGTTGACAACCGCGGTGCCGTCGCGAGACTGACTGCTGGCTTGCTGGGCGGCGTCCGACGCGTTCACGGCATTGTGTGCCACCTCATGCACTGCGGCACTCATCTGGGTCGCCGCCGTACTGACCTGGTCAAGCGCCGCGTGTTCGCTGCTGATCAACTTGTCATTGGTCGCGGCCATATTGGCCATGGCCCGCGCGGCGGCATCCACCTCCCCGGTCACGCGGCCCACTTCGGCAATCAACGGCTGCAGCTTATCGAGAAAACGGTTGAACGCACTGCCAAGCTGGCCCAGCTCGTCAGCCGAACGCACCTCAAGACGGCCCTTCAGATCGCCACCGCCCTCGGCGATCTGTTCGACACGGTGCAACAGTCGACGCATTGGACGCAGCACGACCATTGGCAAGGCCACAATCAGCAGGATGCAACCCAGCAGACCCACCAACAAGATACCGCCCTGCTGCACCCCAACCGCCTGGCCATGGTCAATCGCCGCTTGCCCCTCGCGCAGAGACGCTTCGTCTTCCAGTTCACCGAGCTTGTCGATGGCATCGCGCATGGTGTCGAACTTACTTTCACCGTCACCAAAACTCAGCGCACTGGCCGCCAGGGGATTGCTCGCGGCCTGCTCGACCACCTGCCGCGAAACCTGCGACCACTGTGCGAAACGGTCATTGAACTGACTGACCAGCGCCAACGCCTCGGCACTCGGCTGCATCGCGGCATATTTCTGCACACGATCATAAGCTTGCTTCAGATTGTCCCGATGACTGGCACGCAGCGCCTCGGAATGACTGCCCGCATTGCCCCCAAGCAGGCTGCGCTCGGCAACAAAGGCCTGGTAGAGATCACGATCAGCGTTGAGCAACAGGCTGATGGCCGGCAGGTAGCGCTTGGTCAATTGCGTGCTGGACTCCGTCACCTGACCGATGCCACGCATGCCCGACCACCCCATCAGCACCAACAGCAACGCCAGGAACCCAATGGGCAGGGTGATTTTCCAGCGAAAGCCCAGATCGGCAAAAAACCGCGGCATGGGGTGACACTCCTTTCATGGGGATTAACTTGCCTATCGGCAGTCATGCCTTGAGCTATAGACCATTAGTCCAATTGTTACAAAGCTTTGGGTCTGGCGGACACCGGGGTTATGCAGGTCGCGGAGGGGGTTGAGCGGGATAAAAAAGGTGGGTGGAGGCAATAGCTGCGGGGAATTTTCTGACATTTCCCGCCCACATAATTTAGGGAGTTTTCTGACTCATCATCTGATTGATGATTTCTCCAGAAGGGCTCTATAGTCCAAACGTCGCTCGTAAGAGCGGCTTGGGTTTGGCGACTCGATAACAAATGGTAAGAAGCCCCTCAATCAAATGGTGTTTGAAATGAATAGATACATGGCTCTTACCAGTAATGCCGACGATCAACCCCTCTTCGTCGATACCTGCGCGCCTTTGCACATCCTGCTCGACACGGCGGGCTATAGAATTCGCGCGGTTACCCAGCTTTTAGAGAACCTCGCCATGCGAGGGGACATTCCGAGCGACTCAGTGGTCCTTCAGGACTTTGCACAGCTGTGCTGCATTCCCTTGAGGGATGGTTGCGACGTGCTCGATGTCATAGCGCGACGCTTGGATGCGGAACCTGCCTAGGGATAATACTTGTCAGCTAGAGATAAAGTCTGTGGGAGCAAAGCTTGCTCGCGATAGCGGTAGAGTCGCCAATATCGTTGTTAGCTGGCTTACCTCAATCGCGAGCAAGCTTTGCTCCCACAGGATTTACGCCAGACTGACAGATGACGAAAACGAAAAAGCCCCTGAAATGTTCAACCATTTCAGGGGCTTAGTCATACACAATAATGGCGGAGAGATAGGGATTTGAACCCTAGGTACTGTCGCCAGTACAACGGATTTCGAATCCGTCCCGTTCGGCCACTCCGGCATCTCTCCAGTGGCGCGCATCATACCAGCACATTCGCCGGAAGCGAACCCCCGAGCGAAATTTTTTCCGTGCTATCAGATGCTTGCGTCGATTACAGCGGCACACCCAGACGCTGGGCGACTTCTTCGTAGGCTTCGATGACGTCACCGAGGCCCTGGCGGAAGCGGTCCTTGTCCATCTTCTTCTTGGTGTCCTTGTCCCAGAGGCGGCAGCCGTCCGGGCTGAATTCGTCGCCCAGGACGATGGAACCGTCGCTGAACACACCGAATTCAAGCTTGAAGTCCACCAGCAGCAGACCGGCGTCGTCGAACAGCTTGGTCAGCACTTCGTTGACCTTGAGGGACAATTCCTTCATGCGAGCCAGTTGCTCGGCGGTGCCCCAACCGAATGCCACGACGTGGGATTCGTTGATGAACGGGTCGCCCTTGGCGTCGTCCTTCAGGAACAGTTCGAAGGTGTAAGGGTTGAGCTTCAAGCCCTCTTCCACGCCCAGGCGCTTGACCAGGCTGCCGGCGGCGTAGTTACGCACGACGCATTCGACCGGGATCATGTCCAGCTTCTTGACCAGGCATTCGTTGTCGCCCAGCAGCTTGTCGAACTGGGTCGGCACGCCGGCGGCTTCGAGTTTCTGCATGATGAAGGCGTTGAACTTGTTGTTCACCATGCCTTTGCGGTCCAACTGTTCGATGCGCTTGCCGTCGAACGCCGAGGTGTCGTTGCGAAACAGCAGGATCAAGCGGTCAGCGTCGTCGGTCTTGTAAACCGACTTGGCTTTGCCGCGGTAGAGTTCTTCACGTTTTTCCATGATGGGCTCCGCTTGCTAAGTAGTGGGCTAGGCGATATGTCGCCAGTCGAGCCCTGAATCTTGATCGGCCAGTTGCAGCCAGTCCGGGTCGCACCCGAGGGTGTCGACAAAACATTGCCGGGCCAGCTGCGGCAGGTTGTTCTTGCTGCTCAGATGGGCCAGGACCAGGTGTTGCAGGCCTTGCCAGCCCAACTCGGCCACCAGGAACGCTGCCTGGTGGTTGTTCAAATGTCCGTGTTCCCCGCCTACCCGCTGCTTGAGGAAGTACGGGTAGTAACCACGCGCCAACATGTCGCGGCAGTGGTTGGACTCGATCATCAACGCATCGAGGTCCCGGTAACTGTCCATCACCCTGTCGCAATACGACCCCAGGTCGGTCAGCAGCCCAAAGCGCCGCTCGCCGTCACTGAACACATATTGCGTCGGTTCCCGGGCATCGTGCGCCACGCTGACCACGCTGATATCCAGGCAACCGATGCGCAGTTGCTCGCCACCGGCCACGAACCCGGCCGGCTCGATGGGCTTGCGCAGGCCTTCCAGTGTCCCACGGCTCAGGTACACCGGCAGATTGTAGCGCCGAGACAGCAAACCCACGCCATGCACGTGGTCGGCATGTTCGTGGGTCACGAGTATCGCGCTCAATTGCGCCGGGTGCACACCCAGGCGCAACAGGCGCTTCTCGGTTTCCCGCAGGGAGAAACCACAATCGACCAACACATACGTGCCGGCGCTGGCTACCAGCGTGCCGTTCCCCTGGCTACCGCTGCCGAGAACGGCAAAACGCATCGGATCAGCCCAGGTTGTCCTGAATCACACTCAACACCTTGCGGGCCACATCGGCCGGCGCCACGGTGTTGATGTTCTTCTCGACGGTGACCTGGACGCTGTCGCCGACCTTGCTCAGGCGAACCTGGTAACGCTCGGCGCGGGCTTCGATTTCTTCCTTGTCCGGCTTGCTGCCGAACAGGCCACTGAAGAAGCCAGGCTTCTCGTCTTTCTTCTCGGCCTTTTCAGCGAGGTTGATGTAGTACAGGCCCAGGCTGCGGTTGATGTCTTCAACGCGCCATTCGCCCTGCTCCAGCGCACGGCCAACGCTCGACCAGGCACGGTCCAGGTCGGAGCCGACGTTGAGCACCGGGTTGCCGCTGCCGTCTTCGCTCAGGCTGACGCGGCTCGGCGCATCGAACTCCTTGGACGCCAGCATCGAGACCGAACCGCCCTGCTCCGCGGTACGACTCATGCTGGCAAGCATGTCGTCCACCAGTGCAGCGTCGAGGCCGGTATTGACCGAACGGTTGGTGAAGGCCACGTCGGCGGTGCTGCCGGCAGGTCGCTCGGCGCTGACCACATAGACTTCACTGGTGTTGCGCTGCACGCCCGGCTCGATACGCACCCGCACGCGGGTTTCGCTGTCGGCCGCGACACCGGCGGCGCTCATGCGCTTGGCCATGCTGGCGGACAGTTCATCGGAGCGCTGCCAGGTGGTGGTGAACTCGCCAGTTTGCGGGCGCTGTTCGTCCAGGCGGAAACCGTTGTCCTGGAAGAACTGGATCGCCACAGGCCAGACTTCGGCCGGTGGATGCTGGCCCATGACCCAACTGGAGTCGCCACTCTTCTGCAGGGTGTAGTCGCTGGCATCGGCCACGGCCGACAGCGGCTGTGGACGTGGGACGATGTATTCGCCCTTGACGCTGTCGTCGGCTACGTTGCGCGGGATCGGCAGCAGCGGATCCAGACGCTTGGCAACGTTGACGTCTTGCGGCATTTGCATCGGTGCAGTCTGTTGCGCCTGCAGGTAATCGCTACCACGGTCGCGGAAGTAACCTTCCGGTCCCCAGATCCATCCGCAGCCGCTGGTGCTGGAGATAATCAAGGCAAGTGCGGAAAGTCCGGCCATTCGCTTCATGCGTTGTACTTCCTCAATTAAACCAGGACGCCGGACTGGCGCATGGCCTGCCGCAGCGGTTCTTGACAGGGGGTGCTCAGCCAGGTCAGTGGCAGGCGGATGCCTTCGTGCATCAGGCCCATTTCAACCAAGGCCCACTTCACCGGAATCGGGTTGGCCTCGATGAACAGGTCCTTGTGCAACGGCATCAGTTTTTCGTTGATTGCCCGTGCAGTCTCGGCGTCGCCCTTGAGCGCGGCCTCGCACAGGTCGGCCATTTCACGTGGGGCAACGTTGGCGGTGACGGAGATGTTGCCCTTGCCGCCCATCAGGATCAGCTCGACCGCTGTCGGATCATCGCCAGACAGCACGATGAAGTCCTTGCTCACGCCATCGAGAATGGCCTTGGCGCGCTTCATGTCGCCGGTGGCTTCCTTGATACCGATGATGTTCGGCACCGTGGACAGCCGGATCACGGTCTCGGCCAGCATGTCGCAGGAGGTACGACCGGGAACGTTATAGAGGATCTGCGGGATGTCGACGGCTTCGGCAATGTGCTTGAAGTGCTGGTACAAGCCTTCCTGGGTCGGCCTGTTGTAGTACGGGACAACCAGCAGGCAGGCGTCAGCACCGGCTTCCTTGGCGTTGCGGGTCAGCTCGACGGCCTCGCGGGTCGAGTTGGCGCCGGTGCCGGCGATGACGGGAATGCGACCGTTGACCTGCTTGACCACGGCACGGATGACTTCGATGTGCTCATTGACGTCGAGGGTTGCCGACTCGCCGGTGGTACCGACGGCGACAATGGCATGGGTGCCGTTCTCAAGGTGGAAGTCCACGAGTTTGCTGAGGCTGGCCCAGTCAAGATGCCCTTGTGCATCCATGGGTGTGACCAGTGCCACCATACTGCCCGCAATCATGAAACCGCTCCTGCCGGAAAAAGAGAGCGGTAATGGTACTGGCGCCAAGATGCTTGTACAAGCGAACTACCATTCCCCTTGGCGATGGTTTTCGCTACCCTTCAGGCTTTGATCGGTACCGACAAGCTCATACGCCGGTTTCCAGCCTCCGTTTTCGTCGCCGCAAGCCCCGATCCCGGGTTTGTCCTGGTGCGTTCCTGCTGTCGCGGAATGCAGCGCAACCCTGGGCACAAGGCTTGAGCCGTTCGTTTTTCCGGGCCTGGCGCTGTGTCGAGCGGCAAAAGTACCGACCGCTCATCGCTTTAGGAATGCTGCATGTCCACCCCCACAGTCCGCGAACAATTCCTTGTTATCAGTGCCCTTGGCGCCAACCCCATGGAGCTGACTAACGTCCTGTGCCGCGCCAGCCATGAAAATCGCTGCGCCGTCGTGACCTCACGCCTGACCCGTCATGGCGAATGCAGTGCGCTCGTGCTCGAGATCTCCGGCAGCTGGGACGCCCTGGCTCGCCTGGAAGGCAGCCTGCCGGTGCTGGCCAAGAAGCATGCCTTCACCGTCAACGTGGTGCGTAGCGCCGCGCTGGAGAACCGTCCCCAGGCCCTGCCCTACGTGGCCTATGTGAGCTCGGCCTACCGTCCGGACATCATCAACGAGCTGTGCCAGTTCTTCATGGACCACCACGTCGAGCTGGAAAACCTGACCTGCGACACCTACCAGGCCCCGCAGACCGGCGGCACCATGCTCAATGCCACGTTCACCGTGACCCTGCCCGCCGGCACCCAGATCAGTTGGCTGCGCGATCAGTTCCTGGATTTCGCCGATGCGATGAACCTGGATGCCCTGATCGAACCGTGGCGCCCACAAAACCCAATGTAAGGAAGCGTTCATGGCCGTTGCAGTCGACCAGCCGGTTACCGATTTCCAGGCACCCGCCACCAGCGGGCAGACCGTCAGCCTCGCCGCCCTCAAGGGCAAGCAGGTGGTGATCTACTTCTACCCCAAGGACAGCACCCCGGGCTGCACCACCGAAGGCCAGGGTTTTCGCGATCAGCATGCGCAGTTCCAGGCAGCCAACACCGAAGTGTTCGGCGTCTCCCGGGACAGCCTCAAGTCCCACGAGAACTTCAAGTGCAAACAGGAATTCCCGTTCGAGCTGATCAGTGACAAGGACGAGGCCGTCTGCCAGCTGTTCGACGTGATCAAGCTGAAAAAGCTCTATGGCAAGGAATACCTGGGCGTTGATCGCAGTACATTCCTGATCGACAAGAACGGCGTGCTGCGCCAGGAATGGCGTGGCGTGAAGGTGCCGGGGCATGTGGATGCGGTGTTGGCGGCGGCTCAGGCACTCAACAAGGCCTGAATCTTTCACTGCCTGTCCTGGCCCCTTCGCGAGCAAGCTCGCTCCCACAGGGATTTGATTAACACCCTCAATCCAATGTGGGAGCGAGCTTGCTCCGGGCGGCGTTCCGACGATGGGGCCATAAGCCTCACCCTATTACTCAAACTACAACAATGGCGCCACAATCGGCTCCTTGCTCGGCCACGCATCCAGCACCGCCTTGAACAGCGTCGCCAGGGGAATCGCGAAGAACACCCCCCAGAACCCCCACAGCCCACCAAACAGCAGCACCGCACAGATGATCGCCACCGGATGCAGGTTCACCGCCTCGGAGAACAGCAGCGGGACCAGCACATTGCCGTCCAGCGTCTGGATGATCCCGTAGACCGCCATCAGATAGATGAACTGATCGCTCCAACCCCACTGGAACAGCGCAATCAAGGCCACCGGCACTGTCACCACCACGGTGCCGACATAAGGCACCACCACTGAGATGCCCACCAGTAGCGCCAGCAACGCGGCGTAATTGAGCCCCAGGGCGACGAAGCCGATGTAGGTCACGCCACCGCAGATGAAAATCTCGATGACTTTGCCGCGAATGTAGTTGGCGATCTGCCGATTCATCTCCTGGGCCACCCGGGTAATCAGCGCCCGCTCACGAGGCAGGTAGCCACGGACCCAACGACCGATCATTTCCCGGTCCTTGAGGAAGAAAAACACCAGGATCGGCACCAGCACCAGGTAGATCATGATGTTGACCAAAAGCGGCAGGCTGGACAGCGAAAACGTCAGCGCCCACTGGCCGAACTTGCCGATCTGGCCGCGCACGACTTCAATGGCTTGCAACACCTGCTCGTCGGACACCAGGTGCGGATAACGCTCGGGCAACAGCAACAGCACGGACTGCCATTTGGCAAGCATCCCCGGCAACTCGTTGAAGAGTGTCACCAACTGGTGCCAGAGCAGCGGCACGATCACGATTATGAACACCAACAACAAGCCCATGAACAGGGCGAACACCAAGCCCACCGCCACCGCACCCGGCAACCGCAAGCGTTCCAGGGTCGTGACCAAACCTTGCATCAGGTACGCCAGCACCATCCCCGCCAGCACCGGCGCCAGCATGCCGCCCAGGGTGAGCACGGCGGTAAAGGCCAGGAATAGCAGCACTGCCAGGACCACAGCCTCTTCATCGGAGAAGTAGCGCTGGATCCAGTCGCGTAACACTTTGAACATTAAAAATCCTTAAGAGACGCTGTCGGTTTTCAGGCCTTTTTCAGCCAGTAACGGTAGACGCCGTTATCGTCTTCTTCATGCAGCAGCGTATGACCGGCCAATCGGGCGAAGGTGCGGAAATCGCGCTGGGAACCCGCATCCGTGGCGATCACCTTGAGCACACTGCCGCTGGCCAGGCGATTGAGTTCCAGCTTGGCCTTGAGCAGCGGCAACGGACAGTTCAGGCCGCTGGCGTCCAGTTCGGCATCGTGGGCTACAGCATCAGTCATGGGTTCACTCCGCGGCACATCGTTGAGCGGCCTAGAATATCTGGTCCCGGGCCCGGTGTCCGGCTACAGTAAGGTCTTTGTCGACTAAGGCTTCGTGCATGACATTTCTGCGCCCCACCCTGCTGACGCTCGCTTGCCTGCTTGCCTCACCGGGCTTCGCCGACGACCTGCCGTCACTTGGCGACGCCAGTTCTGCCATCGTCTCGCCAGAACAGGAGCACCAACTGGGCCGCGCCTGGCTGGCCCTGCTGCGCAGCCAGGTTTCACAGCTCAACGACCCACAGCTCAAGGACTACGTCGAATCCAGCGTCTATAAACTGGTGGAAACCAGCCAGGTCAACGACCGACGCCTGGAATTCATCCTGATCAACAGCCCGCAGCTCAACGCCTTCGCCGCACCTGGCGGAATCGTCGGGGTCAACGGCGGCCTGTTCCTCAATGCACAGACCGAAGGCGAATACGCCTCGGTCATGGCCCACGAACTGGCGCACTTGTCACAACGCCACTTCGCCCGTGGCGTCGAAGCCCAGCAGCGCATGCAGGTGCCAATGATGGCCGCGCTGCTGGCCGGCATCGTGATTGCCGCCGCCGGTGGCGGTGACGCCGGGATCGCGGCCATCGCCGGGACCCAGGCCGCGGCCATCCAGGAACAACGGCGTTTCTCGCGCCAGAACGAACAGGAAGCCGACCGCATCGGCATCCAGAACCTGGAAAAGGCCGGCTACGACCCGCGGTCCATGCCGACCATGTTCGAACGCCTGATGCGCCAATACCGGTTCGACGCCAAGCCTCCGGAATTCCTGCTGACTCACCCGGTGACCGAATCCCGGATCGCCGACACCCGCAACCGCGCCGAACAGGCCAAGCCGGGCGGTATCGAGGACAGTGTGCGCTATCAACTGATCCGCGCACGGGTCCAGTTGATCTATGAAGAAACCCCGGGCCTGGGCGCCAAGCGTTTCCGAGCACAGCTGGATGAGAATCCGAAGAACGACGTGGCGCGCTACGGCCTGGCGATCGCGCAGATCAAGGGTGGCCAGTTGAATGAAGCACGGGAGAACCTCAAGCCGTTGCTGGCCAAATCGCCCAACGAGATCATCTACAACCTCGCCCAGGTGGATCTGGACATCACCAGCAACAAACTGGCCGACGCTCAATCGCGCGTCGACCGGATGCTGAGCCAATACCCGGGCAACTATCCGCTCAACCAGGTACGCGTCGACCTGCTGCTCAAGCAGAACCGCCCCGCCGATGCCGAGAAGGCCCTGGAGAACCTGCTCAAGACCCGCCCGGACGATCCGGACGTCTGGTACATGGTGGCCGAGACCCGCGGGTTGTCGGGCAACATCATCGGCCTGCATCAGGCTCGTGCCGAGTACTTCGCACTGGTGGGCGACTACCGTCAGGCCATTCAGCAGCTGGACTTCGCCAAACGGCGCGCCGGCACCAATTTCCCCCTGTCGTCACGCATCGATGCACGACAGCGGGAACTCATGGAGCAGGAACGCATGGTCAAGGACATGATGGGCTGAGTATTTGCCAGACAATAAAAAACCGCCTCTCTCGAGGCGGTTTTTTTTCAGCCGCTAACCGGTCATTCGGCCAGCTTGAAGGTGATGAAGCTTGCACGTCCCTGGCGCAGGACACGCATCGAGACCGAACGATTCTTCGGCAACGCCTTGGCGATGTCGGTGAACTCCTTGGCGGACCCGATGGCCTGGTTGTTCAGGTGCGTAATGATATCGCCCGGCTGAAGGCCGATCAGGGCGGCAGGACCATCCTGCACCTCCTTGATCACCACACCGCCCTGAAGCTCCAGGGTGCGCTTCTGCTCTTCGGTCAGCTCGGCCACAGCCACGCCCAGACGGTTGCTGCTGCGCTCGACGCCAGACTTGGGCAGCGAATCCAACTCCTTGCCTTCTTCAGGAATGGCGCCGACGGTCAATTCGACGTTCTTGCGCTTGCCCTCACGAATCACTTCCAGATTGGCCTTGGCACCAGCCTTGAGGGCACCCACCAAGTGCGGCAGGTCGGCGGACATCACGATCGGCTGACCATTCATGCTCAGGATCACGTCCCCCACTTGCAGGCCGCCCTTGGCAGCCGGGCCACCTTCCTGGATCTGCGCCACCAGCGCACCGGCTGGTTTTTCCAGCCCGAACGACTCGGCCAGGTCCTTGTTCACTTCCTGGATGACCACGCCCAACCAGCCACGGCTGACCTTGCCTTCGCTTTTCAGTTGGTTGGACACGTCCATGGCAACGTCGATCGGAATCGCGAAGGACACGCCCATGAAGCCGCCCGAACGGGTATAGATCTGGGAGTTGATGCCGACAACTTCACCCGCGAGGTTGAACAGCGGGCCACCGGAGTTACCCGGGTTGATCGGCACGTCGGTCTGGATGAACGGCACGTAGTTTTCGTTCGGCAGGCTGCGACCGATGGCGCTGACAATACCCTGGGTCACGGTGTGGTCGAAGCCGAACGGCGAACCGATGGCCACGACCCATTGGCCGGCTTTCAGGTCCTGGGATTTGCCCAGCTTGAGCACGGGCAGGTCCTTGCCTTCGATTTTCAACAGCGCCACGTCAGAACGTGGATCGGTGCCGATCAACTTGGCCTTGAGCTCGCTGCGATCGGCCAGGCGTACCAGGATTTCGTCGGCATCGGCGATCACATGGTTGTTGGTCAGAATGTAGCCATCAGGCGAAATGATGAAGCCCGAACCCAGGGATTGCGCTTCGCGCTGGCGACCGCCACCGGGCGAACGGGGTTGTTGCGGCATGCCACGCTCGAAGAACTCACGCAGCATCGGCGGCAAACCTTCCAGGTCCGGCATCTGCTGGTCCGAGACGCGGCGATCCGGCAGCTTCTGGGTCGTGCTGATGTTCACTACAGCGGGCGAAGCCTGCTCGACCAATTGCGTAAAGTCGGGCAACTCGACCGCCACGGCAGGAACGGCCTGGCCGAGCACAAGCACGGTGGCAAGGATAGAAAAATAGGTTTTCAAGCGTGGTATCGACATACGGCTCCCGTTACGACGAGCATGGTTAAGCGATATGGAACAAGGCATACCAGGAAAAGATACGCCGGTATTTTTGTTCCGGAAACAGACAAGGCCAGGGCCGAGCGGCTCTGACCTATAGAAAAAAAGCTGGGTTTTTGCAAATGAAAATACTGACAGGAAGTTTCGGCATTTCGATCAAGCCCTGGCATCATCAGCCTCTCGCGCAATCGAACCACCCATGCAGCCAGCAGGTTATTGAGTCGCCGTGACGTCGGAGCGCATGGAAAGCGCAATCCGTTCCGCCGTGCCTATAGGAATCTCACCAACCACCGTGACCATCATTTCGCCCTGGGGCGTCGTGAGCCTGCGGGAGACGGCAGCCGTCGGGCCGAGCTGAGTACGAGTATCGGTGGCATTGGCACCGTTCAGCGGCTCCAGGAACACCGAGAAGCGCGCCAGGCCATCGTCGTACATCAAGCTGTTGACCTGGACCTGGGTGTCCGGGTCCTTGCGCACGGCACTGCTGGACAGTTCGAAACCAGGCGGAAGCCAGTCCGAGTGCCAGGCGGCCTTCACCGCGACGACCTTGGCGGGATCCTGCGCGACAGCCTTGCATTCGGCGCTGGCTTGCAGATCACCGTCTGTCGGCGCGGCGACATTCAAGCGGGTGAACTGGAAACGTTCGAGCAACTGGCCCTTGTCGTTGAGCAACAGGGACTTGAGCGGCAAGCCGGTCTCTTTGTCCAGGTGCAGCTCAAAGCCATAGCGATGCTGGTCCTTGGGCGTCAACGCCACAATGACCGCTTGACGCCCGGCCACGCGCGACTTGCCAATGACGGCCAGGTCATACCAATTCTTGAGTTTTTGCGGATCGAGCGTACGTGAGGTGCCGTCAGGCGTATTGCCCAGCCCTGCGATCAAGGAGCCACTGACGCATTGAGTATGCCCATCAATGCGCAGGACTTCCTGTGCCGAGCCGTCGAGCTGGAGTAACCGCTCGCGGACTTTGCCATCCTGGACGCGATGCCAGATGTTATGGGTAGAAAAACTACCGTTGCGCTCGTAAACGAAAGTGCCCTGGAAGCTCTGCTGTTGCTCGGCTTGACTCAGGCGGTTCAACCAATCCTGAGCCTCATCGGCATGGGCTGGAATTGCACACCAGCCACCAAGCAGAAGCATGAATAGAGGTATGGCGCGCAATGGTTTTCCTTAATTAACGGTTTTCCATGCTGGCTGCACGGGCGTAAGGCAGCGCGCTTTCAGTACCTTTCAGGGCAGCTTGCTGAGCATGCTGACGCAGGTAGTTGGGCAGACGCTGATCATGCCAGCCAGGTTGGCCTTGCAGAACACCATTGACCATTGGGCCTGCGGTTTCCGAGCCTTCGCTGTAGCCGGCCAGTACCGCTGGACCCTTGACCTGTGGAGCGGTCAGGCCTGGCTGGTTGGACTGCTGCGCCATCTGCACGCCAGCAATCTCATCCTGGTTGTACAGGCGTACACCGGCCAGTACGGCCACGGTGACCGAAGCGGCTACTGCCAGGCGACCCAGGCTGCGCCATGGTCCGCGAGAAGCTTTTGCCGGTACGGCTTCGTCAGCCAATGCAGCGGAAACGGCCGCAGCGATGTCCAGGCGTGGAAGCAACAAGTCCTTGTGCATCACGGCCCGGGCGATCTGGTAACGAGCCCAGGTCTCACGGGTTTCAACATCGTCGAAGGCATTCAATACCCGACGCAATTCCAGTTCGTCCGCTTCGTTATCCATCACTGCGGACAGCGATTCCTGCAGGGCTTCACGACTCATGGCGTTCCTCTCTTGGCTGTCGCCGCTGTCTCTAGTTTTCCTGCAACAAAGGTTGCAGGGCTTTATCAATGGCCTCCCGGGCGCGGAAGATCCGGGAGCGCACGGTGCCTACAGGACATTGCATGACGCTCGCAATGTCTTCGTAACTCAGACCGTCGAACTCACGTAAAGTTAAAGCCGTACGCAAATCTTCGGGCAGTTGCTGGATGGTTCGATGGACGGTGCCTTCAATCTCATCCCGCAGCAACGCACGTTCCGGTGATTCGAGATCCTTGAGGCCATGATCGCCATCATAGAACTCGGCATCTTCAGAACTTACATCGCTATCCGGCGGCCGACGGCCGCGTGAAACCAGATAGTTTTTCGCCGTGTTGATGGCGATGCGGTAAAGCCACGTATAAAACGCGCTGTCCCCGCGAAAATTTCCAAGTGCGCGGTAGGCCTTGATGAAGGCTTCCTGAGCGACATCCTGCGCTTCATGGGTGTCGTGCACGAAACGCACGATCAACCCGAGAATTTTGTGCTGGTATTTAAGCACTAGCAGATCGAAAGCTCGCTTGTCGCCGCGTTGGACGCGCTCGACCAGCTGCTGATCCTCTTCCTGGGTTAGCATGAACACTCCTCGATAAGCTCGAAGGAGGCTTGCATTACTAATTGACCGGGCTTGCAAACATAGACTCGGGCTTTTCGCAAAAGTTCTCCCCCTTCCAAGCAAGTTTCCGGCGCGCTCTGATCTCGGCACGCACGAAAAACGCAGCAGGAGATTCCCCGGCTGCGCGAATAATCTGTCACCGGGCCTGACGGCAGAGACTCCAATCGAAATCTTGCACCAACCCGACGCTGCTCCCTTTTGCAGACAACCGTCTATTGAACGTAGGCGCTTGGCAAAAGTTCCCACTATTTATAGCGCTGCACACTGAATACCAGGCAACCGTGACGAGATAAACAGCGTTCTGTCCTCGAAACGGCGGCCTTATCGACGTTGTACCAAAAACGGCGATCCGACGAAGCGTGTCGCTTTTCTGTCACGCTGGTTTCACATTGCCATGAATGCCCGGCTATTGTGCCGATCCCCCCTCTATATACTAGTGGGCTGCGTGGCTGCCTGACCCGTTGAACCGGTGTCTTGCGCCAACCCCGACCCGGGTCGCCTTGAGCGGAAACCATTCGAATGAGCCAACAGTTTCAACACGATGTTCTGGTAATCGGCAGCGGAGCCGCCGGATTGAGCCTTGCACTGACTTTGCCTGCGCATTTGCGCATTGCAGTACTGAGCAAGGGCGACCTGGCCAACGGTTCGACCTTCTGGGCCCAGGGCGGTGTCGCAGCCGTGCTGGACGATACCGACACCATTGAATCCCATGTCGAGGACACCCTCAACGCCGGCGGTGGCCTTTGCAATCCAAAAGCGGTGCGTTTCACCGTGGAACACAGCAGGGAAGCCATCCAGTGGCTGATCGATCAGGGTGTACCGTTTACCCGTGACGAACAATCGGGCACCGAAGACGGCGGTTTCGAGTTCCACCTGACGCGCGAAGGCGGTCACAGCCATCGGCGCATCATCCATGCGGCCGACGCCACTGGTGCGGCGATCTTCAAGACCCTGCTCGCCCAGGCGCGACTGCGGCCGAACATCGAACTGCTGGAACAGCGCGTCGCGGTCGACCTGATCACCGAAAAACGCCTGGGCCTGGACGGTGATCGCTGCCTCGGTGCCTACGTGCTCAATCGCGGCACCGGTGAAGTCGACACCTACGGCGCACGTTTCGTCATCCTGGCGTCCGGCGGCGCAGCGAAAGTCTATCTGTATACCAGCAACCCCGACGGCGCCTGCGGCGATGGCATCGCCATGGCCTGGCGTTCGGGTTGCCGGGTGGCGAACCTGGAGTTCAACCAGTTCCACCCCACCTGCCTCTATCACCCGTTGGCCAAGAGTTTCCTGATCACCGAAGCCTTGCGTGGCGAAGGTGCCCACCTGAAGCTGCCCAACGGCGAACGCTTCATGCAGCGCTTCGATCCGCGCGCCGAACTGGCACCGCGCGACATCGTCGCCCGGGCCATCGACCACGAAATGAAGCGCCTGGGTATCGATTGCGTTTACCTGGACATCAGCCACAAGCCCGAAGCGTTCATCAAGAGTCACTTCCCGACGGTGTACGAACGCTGCCTGGAGTTTTCCATCGACATCACCAAGCAGCCGATCCCGGTGGTGCCGGCGGCGCATTACACCTGCGGCGGTGTGATGGTCGACCAACAGGGCCGTACCGACGTGCCTGGGCTGTATGCCATTGGCGAAACCAGCTTCACCGGCCTGCACGGCGCCAACCGCATGGCCAGCAACTCGCTGCTGGAATGCTTCGTCTACGCCCGCTCGGCGGCGGCAGACATCCTGGCGCAATTGCCGCAGATTGCCGTTCCTGCCGCCCTGCCCTCGTGGGACGCCAGCCAGGTCACCGATTCGGACGAAGACGTGATCATCGCGCACAACTGGGACGAACTGCGGCGATTCATGTGGGACTACGTGGGCATCGTGCGCACCAACAAGCGCCTGCAACGGGCACAACATCGGGTGCGCTTGCTGCTGGATGAAATCGACGAGTTCTACAGCAACTACAAAGTCAGCCGCGACCTGATCGAGTTGCGCAACCTGGCCCAGGTGGCCGAACTGATGATTCGCTCGGCCATGGAGCGCAAGGAAAGCCGGGGGCTGCATTACACGCTGGACTACCCGAACCTGCTGCCCGAGGCACTGGACACTATCCTGGTGCCGCCCACCTACGCCGACTGAACCTGAGCTGTACCCGCAGGCGCCGATGGATATCCGGCGCCAGCGCGTCGCGCGGCACACACAGCGAGCGGACCCGCCGTTCCCCCTGCACGCGAAAGCGCAGCACGACGATCATCGGCAGCGCCAGGCTATCGGGGCGCAGCTGCACAGCCCGCCACCCGTCGGCCCGACTCCAGAGTTGCCAGCCAGCGGCATTTCGACGCAACCGGGAAATGGCCCGGCGATGAGTCAGCAATAAATGTCGGGGAATCACCCAGGCGCCATGGGCCAGGCACAATGCGACGCCAAGCACCGCGACCCCGGAGGGGACGGACAACAGGAACAACGACCCCAGGGCGAACACCTGGGCCAGCAGATAGGCTGCCAGCAGTTGCCCGGAGGCCTGCCAGCGGCATTCGAAGCGATTACTTGGGTTGGACACGGTCCAGAATCATCCGGACCATGCGCTGCAACTCAGGGTCTTCGGATTCGCTGCGCTCCATGAACCAGCCGAACATGTCCTGATCCTCGCATTCGAGCAGGCGGACATAACACGCGCGGTCCACTTCATTGAGATGGGGATAAACCTCTTTGACGAATGGCACCAGCAACACGTCCAGCTCAAGCATGCCGCGGCGGCTGTGCCAGTAGAGGCGATTCAGTTCAACATCTTCGACCATGGAGCGCTCCTCAAATAGAGCGCAAGTATACAGGCCCCGCCGCAGCGGAACAGACAGCTTTGGCAGGGCACCATCGATCCTTTGTGAACTACCCATTTCAAGGGCGCCCCCTTATGATGTCTACCAGACCTTTTACCCTGCGATGACCCATGGCTGATTCCGCTTTTTTCTGCACCCTGTCCCACGAAGGCGTCCTTGCGGTCCGCGGCGTGGATGCCGGCAAATTCCTGCAAGGCCAATTGACCTGCAACCTCGACTACCTGAGTGACAGCCGGGCCAGCCTCGGCGCCCGCTGCACCCAGAAAGGCCGGATGCAATCGAGCTTCCGTATCCTGCTCGAAGGCGACGGCGTGTTGATGGCCATGGCCGCCGAACTGCTTGAGTCGCAACTGGCCGACCTGAAAAAATATGCCGTGTTCTCCAAATCCAAGCTCACCGACGAAAGCGCGGCCTGGGTTCGCTTCGGCCTGGAAAACGCCGACAAGGCGCTGGCCGGCCTGGGCCTCGAACTACCGGGGGACACCGACAGCGTGGCTCGCCATGAAGCCTTGATCGCCATCCGCGTATCTCCCGGCCGCGCTGAACTGTGGGCGCCCGCCGAACAGGCCCAGACACTGCGAACCCGCCTGGGCACAGAACTGGCCGAAGCGGATCTGAACCCCTGGCTGTTGGGCCAGGTCCGCGCCGGAATCGGCCAGGTCATGCCGGCCACCCGCGAGCTGTTCATCCCACAGATGCTCAACCTGCAAGCCATCGGCGGCGTCAGTTTCAAGAAAGGCTGCTACACCGGCCAGGAAATCGTCGCCCGCATGCAATACCTGGGCAAGCTCAAGCGACGCCTGTACCGCCTGCAGTTGGACGCCAGCGAACTGCCAGAGCCTGGCACCGCGCTGTTCTCCCCCACGCATGGCAGCTCCATCGGCGAAGTGGTTATTGCCGCCCGCGGCGAGGGGAATATTGAACTGCTTGCGGTATTGCAGGCCGAAGCAGCAGAAGACGACAATTTGCACCTCGGTAGCCTGGAAGGCCCAAGCCTTCAATTGTTGGACCTGCCTTACGAACTGGATCGCGACCGCGAAATCCAGCGCTGATCGCAGCATTTGCCGCAATACCCTAGAGAACCGAAATGAGCGATTTGGCGGATAAGGTCCAACGGGATTTGGTGCAAGCCATCGATAACGATGACTTGGTTCTGCCAACATTACCGGAAGTGGCCCTGCAGATTCGCCGGGCCGCCGAAGACCCGGAAATCAGCGTCAGCAACCTGAGCAAAGTGATCGGCCGCGATACGGCTCTCTCGGCACGCCTGATAAAGGTGGTCAACAGCCCACTGCTGCGCGCCACACAGGAAGTCACCGACCTGCACACGGCCATCACTCGATTGGGCGTCAACTACAGCAGCAACCTGGCCATCGGCCTGGTCATGGAGCAGATTTTCCACGCCCGCTCCGAAGTAGTGGAGCTGAAGATGCGCGAAGTCTGGCGCAAGAGCCTGGAGATCGCCGGCGTCAGCTATGCGCTGTGTCGCGGTTACACCCAACTCAAGCCCGACCAGGCCGCGCTGGGTGGGCTGGTGCACCAGATCGGCGTGCTGCCGATCCTGACGTATGCGCAAGACAACAATGAATTGCTGTCGGACCCGGTCAGCCTCAACCACGTCATCGAAACGATTCACCCGGTGCTGGGGGACAAACTACTCAGCGTCTGGGAGTTTCCGGAGCGGTTGGTGAAACTGCCGGGGCTGTATCTGGATTTCACCCGGGACTCCAAGCAAATCGATTATGTCGACCTGGTGCAGGTCGCAGCGCTGTATTGCTACAAGGACACCGACCATCCCCTGAGCAAGGTTGACGTGTTCGGGGTTCCCGCCTTCAAGAAACTGGGCATCGACCCGGAGAACAAGGCACGGTGTGCGGATATCGAAGAAGCGCGGTCGATGTTCTATTAAGCAGGTCGGACACCTACGAACGCGTAGTCAAGCCTGAATCTGTGACCTGTGGCACAGGATTTGTGGGAGCAAAGCTTGCTCGCGAAACAGGCGCCTCGTTTTATATAAAGACCGTGTCGCCATCATCGCGGGCAAGCCTTGCTCCCACAGGATCAGTCTGCGCCTGGGATAAAACTCACCCGCACCTTCAACCCGCGCTCCTGCCCGTCGTGCAAGGTGATCTGCGCCAGGTGCGCACGGCAGATTTCGCCGACGATCGCCAATCCCAGCCCCGAACCCGCCACTTGCTGGTTGCGTCGATAGAAGCGCTCGAACACCCGGTCCCGCTCGTGCAGCGGAATGCCGGGGCCATCGTCCTCGACCTCCAGCACGGCCGGCGCAGAAACCCGCAGGATTACATTGCCACCCGACGGGGTATGGGCCAGGGCGTTGTCCACCAGGTTGCTCAACAACTCGTTCAACAAGGTCGGCTCGCCCCGCAGCCATACCGGTTCGTCGGCTTCCAGGGCCAGCGCCACCCCTCGGGCATGGGCCAGCGGGGCCATGGCCATGCCCAACTCACGGGCCAACTGACTGAGATCAAGCAACTGCGCGCCGCCCTCGGCAATGGCCCGGGCGCCGTTTTCCACACGCGCCAAGGACAGCAGCTGGTTAGCCAGGTGGGTTAGCCGGTCCGTGCCTTGGGCCGCCGTTTCCAGGGTTTCACGCCAGGTCGCCGGTTCACTGGCACGCAAGCCCAGCTCAAGACGCGCCTTGAGCGCGGCCAAGGGCGTGCGCAGCTCATGGGCGGCATCGGCGATGAACTGCGCCTGACGCTCGAATTGCCCGCGCAGGCGCTCGGTGAAATGGTTGAGGGCCCGCACCAGCGGCCATAATTCGTGCTGCACTTCCACCAGCGGCAACGGCCGCAGATCGTCCGACTGGCGCTCCTCCACCGCCGTGCGCAAGCGCTCCAGCGGGCGCAACGCCGCGCTGACCGCAAACCACACTAACAGCAGCGCGCCCACGGCCAGCATGCCCAGGCGCAACAGCGTGTCGGCCATCAGCCCACGGGCCATGCTGACCCGCGCCTCTTCAGTTTCCGCCACACGAATTTCCGCCATGCCGTTCATGTTCGGCTCGCTCACGGCCTTGAGCAGGCTGACCACTCGTACGTTCTGTCCCTGATAGCGAGCGTTGTAAAAACGTGCCAAGGCTGGGTAATCGTCCGTGCGCGGCGTGCCGGGCGGCGGGCCGGGGAGGTTTTCGTAGCCGGAAATCAGCTTCTTGTCGATGTCATTGACCTGATAATAAATGCGTCCGGCGCTGTCGTAGGCGAAAGTATCCAGGGCCACGTAGGGCACATCCGCGCTGAGGCTGCCGTCACGCGCCGAAAGGCCCGCGGCGATGGTCCGGGCCGAGGCCAGCAGGGTCCGATCGTAGGCGGTGTCTGCAGCCTCGCGACCGTTCCAGTAGGCGCTCAAGCCGCTGGCGAGCATCAATACCACCAGCAGCAGCGCGAGGTTGCGAAGCAGCCGCCAGCGCAGGCTGTCGGGCTTATGCATTGCGATTTTCCAGCAGGTAGCCCAGGCCGCGGAACGTTACGATCGCCACCGCATGACCATCGAGCTTCTTGCGCAGGCGATGGACGTAGATTTCGATAGCGTCGGGGCTGGCCTCTTCGTCCAGGCCGAACACTTGGGCCGCCAGTTGCTCCTTGCTCATCACCCGCCCCGGCCGGGCGATCAACGCCTCCAGCACGGCTTGCTCGCGGGACGTCAGGGTCAACAGTTCATCGTCGAGGGTAAAGCGGCGGGTGTCCAGGTCATAGACCAGCCCGCCACAGCGCTGCTGGCGTTCGCCGCCCAGCACGCTACGGCGCAACAGTGCCTTGACCCGGGCCTCCAGCTCAGTGAGCTCGAATGGCTTGGCCAGGTAATCGTCGGCGCCGAGGTTCAGGCCATGGACACGGTCCTTGACGTCGCTGCGAGCGGTCAGCATCAGCACCGGCAAGGTCTTGCCACGGGCCCGCAGACGCGCCAACACCTCGAAACCATCCATGCGCGGCAGCCCGACATCCAGGACCGCCACCGCGTATTCCTCGCTGCTCAAGGCCAGGTCAGCCGCGACGCCGTCGTGCAGCACGTCCACGGTCAAACCGGTGCTCTTGAGCGCCTGGGCAACGCTTTCGGCGAGCTGCAGATGGTCTTCGACGAGCAGGACACGCATGGGTTATTCCTCGATTCAGGGATGGCCGACACCATTCTTTGGCGCGGAGTTTACAGCCGCATCCGCCACTGTGAAGGCAAAAAACACGCTGAAAGCTTTTGAAAGGTTAGCGAAAGGTTGGGCCGTTAGAGTCCTCCCACGGACAGTTTCGGCTGCCGTCGCGACGCACATCGCGAACGAAAAACGCCTCGAAGCGTTTTCGCCAAATAAGAACAATAAAGCGGAGTACCACCATGCTGTCCATGCAGCTCCAGGCCCCAGCGCCTGCTCGCCTTTCCCGCTTCAACCAGACCGCCCTGGCCAGTGCCGCCGCCCTCGCCGGTTTTTCACCGATGAGCCAGGCTGCCTTCATCGAAGACAGTACGGCAACCTTCGAAACCCGCAACATGTATTTCAACCGCGACTTTCGCGACGGCACCAGCGCGCAGCAATCCAAGCGTGACGAATGGGCCCAGGGGTTCATGCTCAACCTGCAGTCGGGTTACACCGAAGGCACCGTGGGATTCGGCATCGATGCATTGGGGATGCTCGGGGTCAAGCTCGACTCCAGCCCGGACCGTACCGGCACCGGCTTGTTACCCACCCACGATGACGGTCGCGCCGCTGACGAATATTCCAAGCTGGGCCTGACCGGCAAGGTGAAGATCTCCGCCACCGAGCTGAAAATCGGCAGCCTGATTCCAGAACTGCCAACTCTCAAGCCCAACGATGGGCGCATCCTGCCGCAGACCTTCGAAGGCGGCTTGTTGACCTCCAACGAAATCAAGAACCTGACCTTCACCGGCGGTCGCTTGAACAACGCCAAGGATCGCGACGACACCAACTACGAGGACATCGCCCTCAACAACAAGAACGGCCGCTTCACCGGCAGCGTGGCCGGCGAACACTTCAATTTCGGCGGCCTTGACTACAAGTTCACCGACAAGATCACCGGCCGTTATCACTTCGCCCAGCTCAGCGAAGTCTACAACCAGCATTTCCTCGGCCTGGTCTCCTCCCATGCCATCGGCCCCGGTACGTTCAGCACCGACCTGCGCCTGGCGATCAGTGATGACCAGGGCGCGGCCCGCGGCGGCCAGATCGACAACAAGTCCCTCAATGGCTTGGTGAGCTACGCTTTGAGCGGCCACAAGATCAGCGCCGGTTACCAGCACATGTCCGGTGACAGTGCCTTCCCCTATGTCGATGGCAGCGACCCGTACCTGGTGAACTTCGTGCAGATCAACGATTTCGCCGAAGCCGACGAGCGTTCCTGGCAGGCGCGCTACGACTATGACTTCGGCAAGCTGGGGATCCCGGGACTGAGCTTCATGAGTCGCTACGTGAGCGGCGACAACATTTCGCTGCGCAATGGCGACAGCGGCAAGGAATGGGAACGCAACAGCGAGATCAAGTACGTGGTGCAAAGCGGCACGTTCAAAGACGTTGCCGTACGCCTGCGCAACGCGACCTACCGTTCCAATTATTCAGCCCGCGATGCCGATGAAATGCGTCTGCTGGTCAGCTATAGCGTCGCACTCTGGTAACCGAAGGCTGCCGGAGCCGCGAGGATCCGGCAGCACCCAACTGGCAACACACAACAACAACAACAACAACAACAACAACTCCTGTGGAGACGATAATGAACCTATCACTGCGTAAAGTAGCCCTGGCCGCCGGATGCCTGATGTTCGCCGGGCAGTTGCTCGCCGCTGATCCATCCAAAGAGCCCAAGCGCCCCGAATGCATCGCCCCGGCAGCACCGGGCGGCGGTTTCGACCTGACGTGCAAACTGGCGCAAAGCGCGCTGGTCAACCAGAAACTGCTGACCAAACCCATGCGGGTGACCTACATGCCCGGCGGTGTCGGCGCGGTGGCCTACAACGCAGTGGTCGCCCAGCGTCCGGCCGACGCCGGTACGCTGGTGGCCTGGTCCAGCGGTTCGCTGTTGAACCTGGCGCAAGGCAAGTTCGGTCGTTTCGATGAAAACGCCGTGCGCTGGCTAGCGGCCGTTGGTACCAGCTACGGCGCCATTGCAGTGAAGAGCGATTCGCCCTACAAGAACCTCGACGATCTGGTACAGGCCCTGAAGAAAGATCCAGGCTCGGTGGTGATCGGCTCCGGCGGCACCGTCGGCAGCCAGGACTGGATGCAAACCGCCCTGATCGCCAAGGCTGCCGGTATCGACCCGCGCAAACTGCGCTACGTGGCACTCGAAGGCGGCGGTGAAATCGCCACTGCCCTGCTCGGCGGTCATATTCAGGTCGGCAGTACGGACATTTCCGACTCCATGCCGCACATCCAGAGTGGTGACATGCGTCTGTTGGCGGTGTTCTCCGATAAACGCCTGGACGAGCCGGAAATGAAAGACATCCCGACCGCTCGCGAACAAGGCTACGACATCCTCTGGCCAGTGGTCCGTGGCTTCTACCTCGGGCCAAAGGTCAGCGACGAAGACTACGCCTGGTGGAAAGACGCGTTCGACAAACTGCTGGCTTCCGAAGAGTTCGCCAAGTTGCGCGACCAGCGCGAGTTGTTCCCGTTCGCCATGACCGGCCCGGAACTGGACGCCTATGTGAAGAAACAAGTGGCTGATTACAAGGTGCTGGCCAAAGAGTTCGGCCTGATCCAGTAACCGTCTCTGTTCTCGCGGCGGCGCTGGCACTGTCGGCGCCGCCCAGGAGTTAGTCATGCTCACCATCCAACGTATTTTTGCCGCGGTGCTGCTACTGGTCTGTATCGGCCTGGCGCTGATGGCTTGGCCCTATCAAGCCGCCTTTTCCTACGAACCGGTCGGCCCCCGCGCCTTTCCCTTGCTGATGCTCGGGCTGATGGGGCTGGCATTGCTGTACATGCTGTTTCGCCCTACGCCCATCGTGCACAGCGACGAAGACCCGCACCTGGACCGCGAAACCTTGCAGAAAATCGGTATCTGCGTGGTGCTGCTGCTGGTCTTCGCCGGGACCTTCGAACCCTTGGGCTTCATCCTTGCCAGCATCCTGATCGGCGTGCCGATGGCGCGCCTTTACGGCGGTCGCTGGGTGCCGAGCGTGGTGATCATCAGCCTGATGGCCATCGGTCTTTATCTGTTGTTCGACAAGCTGATGGACGTGCCGCTGCCCCTGGGCCTGCTCGACGTCCTGGAGAATTGATATGGATACCCTGAATTATCTCGGCCAGGGTTTTGGCGTTGCACTGACCCCCTACAACCTCGTCACGGCACTGACCGGCACCCTGATCGGCACCGTGGTCGGCCTGCTGCCGGGCCTGGGCCCGATCAACGGCGTGGCGCTACTGATCCCGATTGCCTTTGCCCTGGGGCTGCCGCCGGAATCGGCGCTGATCCTGCTGGCCGCGGTGTACCTGGGTTGCGAATACGGCGGACGTATCAGCTCGATCCTGCTCAACATCCCGGGTGAAGCCTCTACCGTGATGACCACCCTCGACGGCTACCCGATGGCCCGCCAAGGCCTGGCCGGCGTGGCGTTGTCGCTGTCGGCGTGGAGTTCGTTCATCGGCGCGTTCATCGCCACCTGCGGCATGGTGTTGTTCGCACCCTTGCTGGCCAAATGGGCGATTGCCTTCGGGCCGGCGGAATATTTCGTCCTGATGGTGTTTGCCATTGTCTGCCTCGGCGGCATGGCCGGCGACCGACCGCTCAAGACCTTCATCGCGGCGCTGATCGGCCTGTTCCTGTCCAGTGTCGGGATCGATGCCAACAGCGGCGTGTACCGCTTCACCGGTGACAACATCCACCTGACCGACGGCATCCAGTTCGTCGTGCTGGTGCTGGGCCTGTTCTCCATCAGCGAAATCCTGTTGCTGCTGGAAAAAACCCATCGCGGCCAGGAGGCAGTGAAAGCTACCGGGCGGATGATGTTCAACTTCAAGGAAGCCGCGTCGGTCTTCACCGTGAACCTGCGCTGCGGCGTACTCGGTTTCATCATGGGCGTGCTGCCGGGTGCTGGTGCGACCCTGGCCAGTGCCGTGGCCTACATGACGGAAAAACGCATTGCCGGCGCTGGTGGCACGTTCGGTCAGGGTGACAAGCGCGGCCTCGCCGCCCCGGAAACCGCCATTGGCGGCGCGGCTTGCGGTGCGTTGGTACCGATGCTGACCCTCGGCGTTCCCGGCTCGGGCACCACTGCGGTGATGATCGGTGCGTTGTCGCTGTACAACATCACCCCTGGCCCGCTGCTGTTCCAGCAACAACCGGACATCGTCTGGGGCCTGATCGCGTCGTTGTTCGTCGCCAACGTCATGCTGGTGATCCTCAACATCCCGATGATCCGCATCTTCACCCGCATCCTGGCCGTGCCGAACTGGGCGCTGGTGCCGGTCATCGCAATCATCACCGGCATCGGTGTCTATGCGGTGCATGCCACCACCTTCGACCTGTTCCTGATGATCGGTATCGGCATCTTCGGCTATATCCTGCGCAAGCTGGACTTCCCGCTGTCGCCGGTGCTGCTGGGCTTCATCCTCGGTGGCCTGATGGAGCAGAACCTGCGGCGTGCGCTGTCGATTTCCAACGGTGCACTGGAGATCCTCTGGTCGAGTCCGATCACCTTCGGCTGCTGGGTGCTGACGGCGATCATGCTGTTCATGCCACTGGTGCGGATCTGGCGTCGCCGCGCCGCACAACGTCGCGCCCTGGCCAATGTCTGAGGCGATATTCAGACAATGGTGGGGAACACCGCTGGTCGGCCTGGCCGGCGGTTACCTGGCCAGCCTGATCGGCTGGCCTTTGCCCTGGATGGTCGGCTCGTTGCTGGCGATCATCCTGGTGCGCTGTCTTACGCCGTGGCAACTGATGGAAATCCCCGGCGGCCGTAAATGCGGCCAATGGGTGGTGGGCATCGGTATCGGCCTGCACTTCACTCCGGTGGTGATGGAGCAGGTCCTGAGCCACTTCGGCCTGATCTTCTTCGGCGCGCTGATCACCAGCGTGTCCAGCGTGGTGAGTGTCTGGCTGATGCGTCGCACCGGCGAGGACCGCGCCACCGCGTTCTTCTCGAGCATGCCGGGCGGTTCCGGCGAAATGGTCAACCTCGGCGCCCGCAACGGCGCAGACCTCAGTCGTGTTGCGGCGGGCCAGAGCCTGCGAGTGCTGGTGGTGGTGCTGTGCGTGCCGGCGGCCTTCAAGTACCTGTTGGGTGAAGGCGCACCGGTGCAACACGCCACGACGGTGGACTGGCTGTGGCTGGCGGTGCTGTTCCCGGCGGGCGCCCTGCTCGCCTGGGTCTGGGAGCGCTTGCGCCAACCCAATCCCTGGTTGTTCGGACCATTGCTGGTGAGTGCGGCGGTGAGCGTCGGTTGGGACCTGCACATCGGCCTGCCCAACGGCGCCAGCCAGGTCGGCCAGTGGTTGATCGGCAGCGGATTGGGTTGTCATTTCAACCGGCAGTTCTTTCGTCGGGCGCCGTCGTTCATGGGGCGTACCCTGATCGGCACGGTGTTGACGATGCTGATCGCCACTCTCGCGGCGTTGGGCCTGAGCACCCTGACCCAGCTGGACCTGCGTTCACTGACCCTGGGCATGATGCCCGGAGGTATCGCGGAAATGAGCCTGACGGCCGAGACGTTGCAACTGTCGGTGCCATTGGTGACGGCGTTGCAGGTGATGCGGTTGTTGTTCGTGCTGTTTCTGGCGGAGCCGTTGTTCAGGTATTGGATGCGCAAGCCGGCTTCGGACTTGTAGACCGAGTTGCCCCCATCGCGAGCAAGCTCGCGATGGGGCCCTTATTGCCGACCATTTAAAGCACCGGCAATCGCCAATCGATAGGCGCCTCGCCATGTTGTTCGAGGAACTTGTTGGCCCGACTGAAATGCCCGCACCCCAGAAAACCACGATAAGCCGACAACGGCGACGGGTGGACCGAGGTCAGCACCAGGTGCTTGGTGGCGTCGATCAGCTTCTGCTTGCCCTGGGCATGGGCGCCCCATAGCAGGAAGACCAGGTTCTGCTGGTGTTCGCTGACCACTTCGATGACTCGGTCGGTGAAGTGCTGCCAGCCCTTGCCTGCATGGGCGTTGGCGGTGGCGCGCTCCACGGTCATGGTAGTGTTGAGCAGCAACACGCCCTGGTCGGCCCAGCTTTGCAGATAGCCATGGTTGGGAATATCGATGTTCAGGTCGCGCTTCAATTCCTTGAAAATGTTCACCAGCGACGGCGGTGCTGGCACACCCGGCTGTACCGAGAAGCACAAGCCATGGGCCTGGCCCGGACCGTGGTACGGGTCCTGGCCAAGAATCACCACCTTGACCTTGTCCAGCGGCGTGGAATTGAGGGCATTGAAAATCAGCGGGGCCGGTGGATAAATCTCCTTGCCGGCGGCGTATTCCCGACGCAGGAATTCGCGCAACTCTGCCATGTAGGGCTGGTCGAACTCGGCACGCAGTGCCTGCTTCCAGCTCGGTTCGAGTTTGATACGGTCGTCGGCAGTCATGGTTGCATCCGGTAAAAACAATGGGCGCACCCTAGGAAAGCCTACATGGCTTGTCAATTGATCTGACGCAGAACCAGCACTTTCCTGCGTAGCGGTCATACTGATTATTCAAATTTCTGATCGAGGTCACGATGAATCTGCACTTCGAAGAGCTCACCGGCATCGACGGTGCCCGTATCGGCATCGCCACCCTGGACGCCGAAAAATCCCTGAACGCCTTGTCCCTGCCGATGATCAACGCCTTGCGTGATCGTCTCGATGCCTGGGCCCGGGAGTCGCAGGTCGTTTGTGTGTTATTGCGCGGCAATGGCGCCAAGGCATTTTGCGCCGGCGGTGAAGTGCGCAGCCTGGTGGAGGCCTGCCGTGCCCATCCCGGCGAAGTGCCGCCGCTGGCTGCGCAATTCTTCGCGGCGGAATACCGCTTGGACTTCAACCTGCACACCTACCCCAAACCCTTGCTGTGCTGGGGGCATGGCTATGTACTGGGTGGCGGCATGGGGCTGTTGCAAGGGGCGAGTATCCGCATCGTCACGCCAAGCAGTCGCCTGGCCATGCCGGAGATCAGCATCGGCCTGTACCCGGATGTCGGCGCCAGTTGGTTCCTGTCGCGCCTGCCCGGCAAGCTCGGCCTGTTTCTCGGCCTGACCGGCGCCCACATGAATGCCCGGGACGCCATCGACCTGGACCTGGCCGACCGCTTTTTGCTGGATGAACAACAGGACGACCTGATCGAAGGCCTGCTGCAACTCAATTGGCAGGAACAGACCGAGATGCAGCTCAACAGCCTGCTCAAGGCCCTGCAACAGGAAGCGGTCGGCCAAATGCCCGAAGCCCAATGGCTGCCACGTCGGCAGAAAATCGATGAATGGCTGGATGTCAGCGATGTGCGCTGTGCCTGGAAAGCCCTCAGCCTGCTGGTGGACCACTCGGACCCGCTGATCGCCCGCGCCGCCAAGACCATGACCGAAGGTTCGCCCTTGACCGCTTATCTGGTCTGGGAACAGATCGCCCGTGCCCGGCATTTGTCCTTGGCCGGCGTGTTCCGGATGGAATACACCTTGAGCCTCAACTGCTGTCGCCATCCGGAATTCAGCGAAGGCGTGCGCGCGCGGCTGATCGACAAGGACCACAAGCCCCGTTGGCACTGGCCGGACATCAACCATGTGCCCGAAGCGGCGGTCGAGGCGCACTTTCACAAGGCGTGGGAGGGGCGGCATCCGTTGGCGGATTTGTCCAACGAGTAAAGCCCTGGGTGACACCTGTGGGAGTGACATTCTGTGAGAGTGACATTCTGTGAGAGTGACATCTGTGGGAGCAAAGCTTGCTCGCGATAGCGGTATGCCAGTCACCGGGAAGCTGTCTGATCCCCTGTCATCGCGAGCAAGCTCGCTCCCACAAAAGTTATCCCACAGGGTTTATTGCAGGCACAAAAAAAGCGGCGCTCAATGCGCCGCTTTTTGTTGCCCAAAGGTCAGCGGTGGCTGTTGCGTCCATCGCGATCGCCACGTCCACGATCGCGGTCGCCGCGTCCCCAATGATCACGTCCGCCTCGACCGCCTCGGTCGTCATTCCAGCCGCCCCGGTCATGGCCGTCCCAGCCACCCCGATTCGGATAAGACCGGTACGCCGCTCGCGGTGGCGAGTAGTAGCGTGGGCCTTGTTGATAGTAACGCGGTGCCGAGTAATAGCGCGGCGCCGGTTGGTAATACCGCGGTGCGTAATAGCCACGCGGAGCCGAATAATAACTCCCGCCACCGTAATAGACCGGCGCCGGTGAGGTGTAGACATCGGAACGGTAGTAGCTCGAGTCTCCGTCGTAATAAGGCACGCATGCCGAAAGAGTCAAACCGAGAAACGCAATGAGCAGCAGTCGTCGATACATGGCGGCCTCCTGGACCGCGAATGGGCCACATCAGCGACGCTGATGGGCGGCAGCCAACTTTGTGTGACTGACGCATATTCAGACAGCAAAATCGGAATCTGGTGCGACCTGGCAACAACTAGAAACATGTCGTTCGTCGCCCTCTTCCGGTGCGCGACGGCACCACAAGCAAGCACAAACCCGCCCTCAATCATCCCTCCTCAACAGCTGACCTCTCTGGCTCGGGCTTTTGCCCGAATTGGCACGGCTCTCGCTTTAACAAATTCCGTGCAGGAGTCATCACAGGTTCGCGGCACCACAATTTGCAATGGCTGACTAGGGTTCCGGCTCGCTTCTGGCGAGTGGCTGGTCCGAGAGTTGGCGACCTCCAGTTGAGGTTACACGGCGGGACAAAAGCCCGGGAGACAAGCCACCGTTCGCGGTGCCGCGTTGCTCCTGTCCGCCCTTGATCAACTGGAGAACTACCATGCTCAAGCTTCGTCTGTCCGCCCTGCTCCTCTCCGCCCTCTCGGCCCTCGCGAGCTTCTCATCCGCCGCCGCCCAAAAAGACCACTTCAGCGTCTGCTGGACCATTTACGCCGGCTGGATGCCCTGGGAATACGCCGGTAGCCAAGGCATCGTCGATAAATGGGCGAAAAAATACGGCATCAAGATCGATGTCGTGCAGCTCAACGATTACGTCGAATCCATCAACCAGTACACCGCCGGTCAGTTCGACGGCTGCACCATGACCAACATGGACGCCCTGACCATTCCCGCCGCCGGTGGCGTGGACAGCACCGCACTGATCATCAGCGATTTCTCCAACGGCAACGACGGCATCGTCCTCAAGGGCGAAGGCAAGAAAGTCGCCGACCTCAAGGGCATGGACGTCAACCTGGTGGAGCTCTCGGTGTCCCATTACCTGCTGGCCCGCGCCCTGGATTCGGTAGGCCTCGCCGAGAAAGACCTGAAAGTCGTCAACACCTCCGACGCCGACATCTCCGCCGCCTTCAACACCGACCAGGTCAAGGCCGTCACCACCTGGAACCCGATGCTCTCGGACATCAAGGCCCAGCCAGGCGTGAGCGAAGTGTTCAATTCCAGCCAGGTTCCCGGCGAGATCATGGACATGATGGTGGTCAACACCCAAACCCTCCAGGACAACCCAGCCCTGGGCAAAGCGTTGACCGGCGCCTGGTTTGAAGTGGTGGCGCTGATGAACGCAAAAAACGCCGCAAGCAAGACAGCGCTGGAACACATGGCCAAAGCCTCGGGCACCGACCTGGCCGGCTTCCAGTCGCAACTGGACACCACCAAGCTGTTCGCCACCCCCAAGGAAGCCCTGAGTTTCGCCACCAGCGAGCAACTGCCCGCCACCATGGGCAAGGTGGCCGAGTTTTCGTTCCAGCACGGCTTGTTGGGCGAAGGCGCCAAGAGCACCGACGCGGTCGGCATGACGTTCGCCAATGGCGTGACCCGCGGCGACAAGGCCAACCTCAAGCTGCGCTTTGACCCGACCTACGTACAGCTGGCCGCCGACGCCAAGCTGTAAACCGGAGGACCTGGCATGCGCCTGATCAACCGCTACCCGGATCGTCCCAGCCGCTTGTTGCTGGTGATCCTGCCATTCGCGCTGGTGTTGTTCGCCTACTTCATGGGCTCGGCCGAACGGTTGACGGACAACCCCAACGACAAGCTCCTGCCCAGCGCCGTGCAAATGGCCGATGCGGTGAAACGCCTGGCCTTCACCGCCGATGCCCGCAGCGGCGAATACCTGCTCTGGCAAGACACCGCGTCGAGCCTGCGTCGGTTGGCCATCGGCCTGGGCATCAGCGCCCTGGCCGGGTTATGCCTGGGCATAGCCGCCGGTACGTTGCCACTGTTTGGCGCACCGCTGTCACCGTTGCTCACCGTGGTGTCGATGGTGCCGCCGCTGGCCATCCTGCCGATCCTGTTCATCGTCTTCGGGCTGGGCGAACTGTCGAAAGTGATGCTGATCGTGATTGGCATCACGCCGTGCCTGGCCCGCGACCTGGAACAGCGCGCCCGGGAAATTCCGCCCGAGCTGTTGATCAAGGCCCAGACCCTCGGTGCGTCGACCTGGACCCTGCTGCTGCGGGTGGTGCTGCCGCAACTGCTGCCGCGCCTGTTGATTTCCCTGCGGCTGATGCTCGGTTCGGCCTGGTTGTTTCTGATCGCCGCCGAAGCCATCGCCTCCACGGATGGGCTGGGCTATCGGATTTTCCTGGTGCGTCGTTACCTGGCGATGGACGTGATCTTGCCGTACGTGGTGTGGATCACCCTGCTCGCCTGGCTGATGGACTGGGGCCTCAAGCACCTGACCCGGCAGGCGTTCCCCTGGTACGAGGGGGCAAAGGCATGAGCTTCATTACCGTGAACAACGTCTGGCAACAGTATGCCGATCAGGTGGTACTGGAGCGTTTGAACCTGAGCGTCTCTGAGGGTGAGTTCTGCACGTTGGTGGGCGCCTCGGGTTGTGGCAAGTCGACTTTCCTGCGCCTGCTGCTGGGCCAGGAACGCGCCAGCCGCGGACAGATTCTGCTGGATGGCGAACCCTTGGCCGGCGAGCCGGATGCCAGCCGGGGCGTGGTGTTCCAGCGCTATTCGGTGTTCCCGCACCTGAGCGTGCTGGACAACGTGGCCCTGGGCCTGGAGTTGCCGCGCTCGCCGCTGCTGGGACGGCTGTTCGGCAGCGCCAAGCGCCAGGCCCGCGAAGAAGCCGCGCAACTGCTGGACAAGGTCGGCCTCGGCCATGCGCTGGATAAATACCCGGCGCAACTGTCCGGGGGCATGCAACAGCGGCTGGCGATTGCCCAGGCACTGATCATGAAGCCGCGTGTCCTGCTGCTGGACGAGCCCTTCGGCGCCCTCGACCCGGGCATTCGCAAAGACATGCACGCCCTGTTGCTTGAGCTGTGGCGCGAAACCCGGCTGACGGTGTTCATGGTCACCCATGACCTGTCCGAAGGTTTCAGCCTCGGTACGCGCCTGCTGGTGTTCGACAAGGTCCGCAGCGACCCGCACGCCCCCGGCGCCTATGGCGCACGCATTACCTACGACATTCCATTGAACAGCGACCGCCGCACCGCCCGTGCCGCCGTCGACGCCCTGCCCGCCGAACTGGCCGGCACGTTGCGTATCGCTTGAAAGGAGCTCTCCCCATGACCGACTCGACCCAATTGTTTACACCCTTCGCCGAAGAACTGCTGCCCGGCGGCGGCCACCGTTCCTTCGTGCTCAAGCGCGGCCAACTGCTGCGCCTGACCGACCTGCGCGGCGGGGCCAACGTGAGTCTGACGCTGCTCAACGCCAACGAAAAAACCGAACGCCTGAACCTGCCCGACAGCCTCAAATGCCAACACACCGCCAAGCTTACCGCCGGCCATTGCCTCTACTCCGACATGGGCCGGGTGCTGGCGGCCATCACCGCCGATACCTGCGGCTGGAGCGACAGCCTCGGCGGCGTGCTCTGCGCTGAGGAAGTCGCTGAAAAATACGGTCAGGGCCGCTACCAGGAACTGCGCAACGGCTTCTTTCGCAACGGCACCGACAACCTGCTGGTGGAGCTGGGTAAATGGGGTCTGGGCCTGTCCGACCTGCTGATGACCCTCAACCTGTTCAGCCGGGTCGATGTCGATGAGGCTGGCGGCTTTCACTTCGTTGAAGGCAACTCCCAGGCCGGCGACTACATCGAGCTGTACGCGCCGATGGACACCCTGGTGGTGCTGACCGCGCTGCAACATCCGATGGACCCGAACCCGCAATACGCCCCGCAACCGCTCAAGCTCAGTTGGATGAACGCCGACGCCAGCGTCGCCGAGCACTGCCGCCATTCGCGCCCGGAAAACCAGCGCGGCTTCATCAACACCGACCGCCTGTTCGCCTGAGGATCGTAGCCATGTCACTCACCATCGCCACCGCACACAAGCAACCCGATACCGCCGTCTACCGCGCCACGATTCCCGCCGGGGAACCGTGGCTGACAGAGGTCAAGGCCGGCCAGACCCTGCGCATCCTCGACCTGGAAGGCAACCAGGCGGTCGACACGTTGTTCTACAGCCTGGCCAACCCCAAGGAACGCTACGACGTGCAGCGCACCCTGCGCCGGCAGAACAGCGTCTACCTGAGCACCGGCAGCGTGCTGTATTCCAACCTCGGCCACCCGATGCTGACCATCGTCGAAGACACTTGCGGACGCCACGACACCCTCGGCGGGGCCTGCGCCCAGGAAAGCAACACCGTGCGCTACGCCCTGGAAAAACGCTACATGCACAGCTGCCGCGACAACTACCTGCGAGCCTGCGCCCACGACGGTCGGCTGGGCAAGGGCGACATCGGACCGAACATCAACTTCTTCATGAACGTGCCGGTCACCGCCGATGGCGGCCTGACCTTCGAAGACGGGATCTCGGCGCCAGGGAAATACGTCGACCTGCGGGCCGAGATGGACGTGATCGTGTTGATCTCCAACTGCCCGCAACTGAACAACCCGTGCAACGCCTACAACCCTACGCCAGCGGAGCTCTTGATATGGAACTGAAACTCACCCGCCTGCGCCGCTGGTTGTTTGTGTTGTGCCAGAGCCGGTCGGGGCAGTGCATCAAATAAACACAGATTTTATAAACACCACCCATCCCCTGTGGGAGCGAGCCTGCTCGCTCCCACAGGGGGGTAGTGGTGTTTGGAGGTTTGTCGCCAGGGACGACCCCGGCGGCCATCGAAAACTGCGGGACGGCCCGCATCCCAGTTCAGGCAGTACGCATGCCTGAGGGGGCAATGCCATGTTCGAAAAAATCCTGATCGCCAACCGTGGCGCCATCGCCTGCCGCATCTTGCGGACCTTGCGTGAGCTGAAGGTCGAAGGCGTCGCGGTGTATTCCCAGGCCGACGCCGCCAGCTTGCATATCTTGCAGGCCGATGAAGCCCACTGCCTGGGCGAAGGCGCGGCGGCCGGTACTTACCTGGCGGTGGACAAGCTTTTGGCGATTGCTAAAAGCAGCGGCGCGACCGCGATCCATCCCGGCTACGGCTTTCTCTCGGAAAACGCCGCCTTCGCGCAAGCGTGCGAGGCCGCTGGCATCGCCTTCATCGGTCCGACGCCAGAACAACTGCGCGTGTTCGGCCTCAAGCACACCGCCCGCGACCTGGCGCGCCGACATGGTGTGCCACTGCTCGAAGGCACCGAACTGCTCGACAGCCTCGATGCCGCGCTATTGGCGGGCACTCAGCTCGGCTATCCGGTGATGCTCAAAAGTACCGCGGGCGGTGGCGGCATCGGCATGCGTGTGTGCCGCAGCGCCGCCGACCTGAGCGAATCCTTCGAAACCGTGAAGCGCCTGGGCCAGAACAACTTCAGCGACGCCGGAGTGTTCATCGAGAAGTACATCGAACGTGCGCGGCATCTGGAAGTGCAGGTATTCGGCGATGGCCTGGGCCAGGTGATCGCCTTGGGCGTGCGCGACTGCTCGGTGCAACGGCGCAACCAGAAAGTCCTCGAAGAGACCCCGGCGCCGAACCTGCCCGAGGGCATGGCCGATGAACTCTGCGCAGCGGCGATCCAACTGGCCCAGGCCGTGAACTACCGCAGCGCCGGCACCGTGGAGTTCGTGTTCGACAGCGACGCGGGGCGCTTCTATTTCCTCGAAGTGAACACCCGCCTGCAAGTGGAGCACGGCGTCACCGAGCAGGTGTGGGGCGTGGACCTGGTGCGCTGGATGGTGCAACTGGCGGCCGGTGATTTGCCGCCACTGAGCGAACTGGGCCAAGGTTTGAAAGCCGAGGGCCACGCGATCCAGGCGCGCTTGTATGCCGAGGACCCAGGCCGGGATTTCCAACCAAGCCCGGGGCTGCTGACTGCCGTGAAATTTCCCCAGGCCGACGGCAAGTCACTGCGCATCGACACCTGGGTCGAGGCCGGTTGCCAGATCCCGCCCTACTTCGACCCGATGATCGCCAAGGTCATTCGCTGGGCGCCGACCCGCGAGCAGGCGCGCCTGGGCTTGCATCAAGCGCTGGACGAAAGCCTGTTGTACGGCGTCGAGACCAACCGCCACTACCTGCAACAGATTCTCCTCGACACACCGTTTGCCAGCGGCCAGCCCTGGACCCGCTGCCTGGAAGCGCTGGTCTATCGCGCCAACACCGTTGAAGTACTCAGCCCCGGCACCCAGACCAGCGTCCAGGACTATCCCGGCCGCCTCGGTTATTGGGCGGTGGGGGTGCCGCCGTCGGGACCGATGGACAGCCGTTCGCTGCGCCTGGGCAATCGCCTCTTGGGCAACGCAGAAGGCGCGGCGGCCTTGGAAATCACCATGAACGGGCCGCTGCTGCGCTTCAACTGCGCCGCGCGGGTGGCGGTGACCGGTGCGGTGATTGCCCTCACGCTCGACGGTGAACCGGTGCCGATGAACACGCCGTTGTCGATTGCTGCCGGCGCCACCCTCGCCATCGGCAACATCTCTGGGGCCGGGGCGCGCAGCTACCTGTGCCTGCAAGGCGGCGTGCAAGTGCCGGATTACCTGGGCAGTAAAAGCACCTTCACCCTCGGCCAGTTCGGCGGCCATGGCGGACGGGCGTTGTGTACCGGTGACGTGTTGCACCTGGCACCGCTGGATGAGCACGCGATGCTGCCGCCAACGAGCGCGCCGATCCTGGAACTGCCAAACGTGCGGCAGATCCGCGTGATCTACGGCCCGCACGGCGCGCCCGAATACTTCACCGAGCGCTACATCCAGACGTTCTTCGACACGGCCTGGGAAGTGCACTTCAACTCCAGCCGCACTGGCGTCCGCCTGATCGGGCCGAAACCCGAATGGGTCCGCGCCGACGGCGGCGAGGCTGGGCTGCACCCTTCCAATATCCATGACAACCCCTACGCCATCGGCGCCGTGGACTTCACCGGCGACATGCCCGTCATCCTCGGCCCCGACGGCCCGAGCCTGGGCGGTTTCGTCTGCCCGGTGACGGTGATCGAAGCGGACCTCTGGCAGTTGGGGCAGCTCAAGGCGGGGGACAAGGTGCGGTTTGTGCCGGTGGATGTATCGACCGCGCGCTCACTGGCCCTGCAATGGTCCCCCTGTGGGAGCGAGCTTGCTCGCGATAACGGTCTGTCAATCCCATCGATTCTGGATGTCCCGTCGCTATCGCGAGCAAGCTCGCTCCCACAGGGGATGGTGTCGCCCGTGGTGTTGGATATCGGTCAGGACGATACCCGCCTGGTCGCGCGCCTGGCCGGCGACACCCACCTGCTGCTGGAAATCGGCGCCCCCGAACTGGACCTGGTGCTGCGCTTTCGCGCTCATGCCTTGATGCAGGCGTTGGAACACAAACACCTGCCCGGCGTGATCGACCTGACGCCGGGCATTCGCTCGCTGCAAGTGCACTACCAACCCGAGCAAATGCCCCTGGCCGATCTGCTGAATATCGTCGCCGGTGAGTGGGACGCCGTGTGCGCCGCGCAGGACCTGCAAGTGCCGTCGCGCATCGTCCACCTGCCGCTGTCCTGGGATGATCCGGCCTGTCAGTTGGCCATCGAAAAATACATGACCACGGTGCGCAAGGACGCGCCCTGGTGCCCGAGCAACCTGGAGTTCATCCGGCGCATCAACGACCTGCCCAACCTCGATGAGGTGCAACGCACGGTGTTCGATGCGAGCTACCTGGTGATGGGCCTGGGGGACGTCTACCTCGGCGCGCCGGTCGCCACGCCGCTCGACCCACGGCATCGGTTGGTGACCACCAAATACAACCCGGCCCGCACCTGGACCGCGGAAAACTCGGTGGGCATCGGCGGCGCCTATATGTGCGTGTACGGCATGGAAGGGCCTGGCGGCTATCAGTTCGTCGGGCGCACGTTGCAGATGTGGAACCGTTATCGGGACGTCGCCGCCTTCGACGGCAAGCCCTGGCTGCTGCGGTTCTTCGACCAGATCCGCTTCTATCCGGTCAGCGCCGATGAACTGCTGCGCATCCGTCGGGACTTCCCCCTGGGCCGCTTCGATCTGGAGATCGAGCACAGCCAGCTCAACCTCGCTGACTACCAGCGTTTCCTGGTGCAGGAAGCCGACGGCATCGCCGCGTTCCGCCAACGGCAACAAGGCGCCTTCGACGCCGAGCGCGAGCGTTGGATCGCCAGTGGCCAGGCGCACTTCGACAGTGAAGAACCGGCCATCGCACCGAGCGAAGATTCGCCGCTGACTGACGGTCAACTGAGTGTCGACAGCCACATCGCCGGCAACCTCTGGCAGGTGCAGGTAGACGTTGGCGCACGGGTCGCCGCCGGTGATGTGCTGGTTATTCTCGAGTCGATGAAAATGGAAATCCCGCTGCTTGCACCCTCGGCCGGCGTGGTGCGCGAGGTGCGCGTCCAGCCAGGTTCGGCAGTGCGCGCCGGACAGCGCGTCGTGGTGCTGGACCGTGACTGAACTCAATCAAAGGATTAACACCATGAACCTCTCTCTTCGCTTGGACGACCTGCGCACGACCTATCGCAACGGCGAACTGACGCCACGCCAATTGCTGCTGGGCCTGCGGGAAAAAGCCGCGGCGCTGAACCCGGACTATCACCTGTTCATTCACCTGCTGACGGCCGAAGAACTGGAACCCTACCTGACCGCATTGGAAAGCCGCGACCTGGAGAGCCTGCCGCTGTACGGCGTGCCGTTTGCCATCAAGGACAACATCGACCTGGCCGGCATTCCGACCACCGCCGCCTGCCCGGCATTTGCCTACGTACCGCCACGCTCGGCGACCATTGTCGAGCAGTTGCTGGCACTGGGCGCGATCCCCCTGGGCAAGACCAACCTCGACCAATTCGCCACCGGGCTCAATGGCACTCGCTCGCCCTACGGCGCCTGCCGCAACAGCGTGCTGCCCGACTATCCCGCAGGCGGTTCGAGCGCCGGCTCGTCGCTGGCCGTGGCCCTGGGCGTGGCAAGTTTTGCCTTGGGCACCGACACCGCCGGCTCCGGTCGAGTGCCCGCAGCCTTGAACAACCTGGTGGGATTGAAAGCCACCCTGGGGTTGATCTCCACGGCGGGCGTGGTCCCGGCCTGTCGCACGCTGGACTGCGTCACGACCTTCACGGCGACAGCAAGGAAGCCAGCCAGCTCTTGGCGCTGACGGCCCGTCCAGACCCTCGTGACGACTACAGCCGCCACAACCCGCAGTGGAACGACGGCGCCGCGTTCGGCGTGCCCCGGCGCTTTCGCTTCGGTGTGCCGCGCCAGCAGGACCTGGCATTTTTCGGCTGCCAGGAAGGTCCGCAACTGTTTCTGGAAGCCATCGAGCGACTCGAACGCCTGGGCGGCGAAGCCGTGGAACTGGACTTGTCGCCGTTCCTGGAAGCAGCGCGGCTGCTTTATGAAGGCCCTTGGGTGGCCGAACGCTACAGCGTTGCCGGCCCCTTGATGGAGCGTGAGCCGGAGGCCGTACTGCCGGTCATCCGCGCCGTCCTGGCGAAAGCGCCTACGGTAGATGGCGTACAAACCTTCCGCGCCCGCTACCGTTTGCAAGCGCTCAAAGCCCAATGCGACCGGGCCATGGACGCGCTCGATTGCGTAATCACCCCGACCATCGGCCGACCGGTGACCCTCGCCGAACTGGCCTCCGAACCGGTGCTGCGCAACTCGGAACTGGGGTATTACACCAATTTCATGAACCTGCTGGACTACGCCGCCGTTGCTGTTCCCAGTACGTTCATGGCCAACGGCTTGCCCTGGGGCGTGACGCTGTTCGGTCGAGCCTTCACCGACCAATACCTCTTGAGCGTGGCCGATGCCCTGCAGCGTCAACAGGAAACGACTTTGCCAGCGCCCGCCAACCCGGCGCGCCACGACCTGGCACGGCTGGTGGTGTGTGGCGCACACCTGGACGGGTTGGCGCTGAACTGTCAGCTCAAGCAACGCGGTGCGCGTCTGATCGAGGCCACCCAAAGCTCAGCGGATTACCGCCTCTATGCCTTGGCCGGCGGCCCTCTCCTGCGCCCCGGCATGCTTCGGGTCAGCGAGGGCGGCGTGGCAATCGAGGTGGAGATATGGGAACTGCCGAGCAGCGAACTGGGTTCATTCCTGACTGGCATCCCCGCACCGTTGGGGCTGGGCAAGGTGCAACTGGCCGATGGTCGCTGGGAAAGCGGATTCATCTGCGAGTCGTATGGCCTGGAAGGCGCACGGGACATCAGTCATCTGGGGGGATGGCGGGCTTATTTGCGTAGCCTGGAATAAAGCCGAATCTGTGGTGAGGGAGCCTGTTCCCTCACCATGGTCCTACAAACCTGCAAATCCGAATGTCTTTTCCCACAAGGCCACTAAACTGACTTCATTGGGTCTGCGCCAAGGGAATCGCCATGTCGTTCCGTTCGCCGTTGTATTCCCAGCGCAAGCCGCTCCTGGCCGTGGTGGCGCTGCTGGGTACTGGTTTCCTGATCATTGCGTTGCTGGGCTATTACGCAGCCCATGCCTCGGTACGCGATAACATCCTCAAGACGCTGTATCTGAACTTGCTGATCGGCATACTCGTGACGCTGGCGGTCCTGGCAATCCTTTATCGGTTGATCAACAGCTACCAACAACGCATCGATGCCCAGGCCACCCTCGACAGCCTGACCGAATTGCCGAATCGCCGTGGCTTCGACCTGCTGGCGGTGCAAGCCCTGCATGAAGCCCAGCGCGAGCCCAAACCCTTGACTGCGCTGCTGGTGGAACTGGACGAGTTCAAGCGGCTGGACAGCACCCATGGTCATATCGCCACCGAACAACTGCTGACCGGGTTCGCGCGCGACCTGACGCAAAGCCTGCGGCATTCGGACATCGTGTGTCGCTGGAGCACTGAAGCCTTTGCCGTCCTGCTCAAGGACACCGATGGACAGACCAGTCTGAAAATCGCAGAGAAAATTCGTCAGCACATCGAAAAGCAGCGCTATTTCTGCAGTGGAAAACAATTGCTGGTCACCGTCAGCCTCGGCCTCACCACCTTGCAGGACGAAGACACCTTGCACAGCCTGCTGTCGCGGACCGATCATGCGCTGCAACGCGCCCGACAGACCGGGTGCAACCGAACCTGCGTGGAAATGCCTCACTCCAGTTATGAATAAACCCGACCTTTGCCCGGCCTGCGGCGGTGCCAACGACTGCACCCTGGCCGACCCACGAACCGCCGACCGCGCCTGCTGGTGTTACGGCGTGAGCATCGACCCGGCCGTGCTCGAGGCATTGCCAACCGAGCTGCGCGATCAGTCCTGCCTGTGCCCACGCTGCGCCCAGGTCGAAGCCCAGTTGCGCGCCAAGCCCCAGCCGATCGCGTAAGATGCCCGCCCTCCGCTGCCTTGCCTGAACTGCCCATGCGCGTCGACCGTTTCCTCAGTAATCTGCCGCGATTCAATCGCCAACAAGTGCGCCTGCTACTGGTGGAACGCAGGGTGCGGATCGATGGCCAGACCGTCAGCGATCCCCATGCACAAGTCCGTGAATTCAGCCGTGTAGAAGTCGACCACGACGTGCTGCAAGCAGGCCGGCCGGCGCGCTACTTCATGCTGCACAAGCCACCCGGCTGTGTCAGCGCGACCCGCGATCCGCAACACCCCACGGTGCTCGACTGGCTGGACGAACCGGACAAGAACGACCTGCACATCGCCGGGCGCCTGGACTTCAACACCACAGGGCTGATGCTGATCACCAATGACGGCAGCTGGTCGCGGCGCCTGACCCAACCGCAGACCAAACTGCCCAAGGTCTACTACGTCGAAACCGAGCAAATCATCACGGCCGAATACGCCGATACCTTCGCCCGGGGCCTGTACTTTGCCTTCGAAGACCTCACCACCCAACCTGCAGAGCTGACGCTGCTGGGGCCCAGATCGGCGCGCTTGAGCATCGTTGAAGGGCGCTATCACCAGGTCAAGCGCATGTTCGGCCACTTCAACAACAAGGTGCTGCGCCTGCACCGCGAGCGCATGGGCCCGTTGACGTTGGACGCCCATCTCGAGCCGGGCCAGTACCGCGCCTTGAGCCCTGAAGAAGTCCATCTCATCTGAACCCGCTACCGCTGGGCAGAAGTGTCGAACAATTTTCCGATAGGTACTTGCGCAACGGTCGCCCCCCTGCTTGAATCAAACCGTCGGCCGAAATGTGACCGATGAGTCACAACATACTTCCAAGAAACCTTTTGCCGGCTGGAACCCTCAGGTTCCGCCTTGTCCCGCCGGCGAACTGCCCGCCTATAACAACACCCGTCGACCGTTTTTTTGGATCGACATGGGCCTTATCTTCCAGGCGAATGCCTACCTGTCACATTGCCCGTGCAATCTCATTGCGCGCATACCCGCTTGCCAGGAGTCTTATGACATGAGGCCAGAAATCGCTGTGCTGGATATACAGGGTCAGTATCGGGTTTACACGGAGTTCTATCGCGCAGACGCCGCACAAAAGACCATCATTCTGGTCAACGGCTCAATGGCCACTACCGCGTCGTTTGCACAGACCGCCAAAAACCTCTACCCGCAATTCAATGTTGTGCTGTACGACCAACCCTACGCGGGCAAGTCAAAAGCTCACAACCGACATGAGCAAATGTTGACGAAAGAGATCGAGGGCCAGATTCTCCTGGAACTGATCGACCACTTCGCCGCCGAACACGTGCTGTCGTTTTCCTGGGGCGGCGCCGCCACGCTGACCGCTTTGGCGCAGCGGCCACGGCGCATCGAAAAAGCCGTGATCAGTTCATTCTCGCCGGTGCTCAATGCGCCGATGCGCGACTACCTGGAACGCGGTGTGGATTACCTCGGCAGCCTGGACGGCGACCGTGTCGGGCACTTGGTCAACAGCACCATCGGCAAGCATTTGCCGCCGCTGTTCAAGCGTTTCAACTATCGCCATGTCAGCAGCCTGGCCGAGCATGAGTACGGGCAAATGCACTTCCACATCAGCGATGTCCTCCACAGCGACCAGCTGTGCTACGTCAACGCCGCGAAAAAAATCAACGTGCCGGTGTTGTTCCTGAACGGCGAATGGGACGAATACACCGCGGCCGACGACGCCAGGCTCTTTGCCGATCACGTGCAGCACAGCAGCTTCAGCACACTGCAAGCCACCGGGCACTTCCTGGACATGGAACACAAAGCCGCCTGCCGCGACAGCCGTAACGCCTTGCTGGGTTTCCTCACACCGGAACACCACGAAAGCCGTCCGCGCTATAGCTACGTGCAGGGCTACCATGCACTGGCTATCTGAAACCGAGTCCTGGCGAGCACCCCCCCGTCCTGCGCCTTCAGCAACGGGGCTTGCCCGCCAACGACCGCTCTGGTTTGAGGCTCGCATAGACGACTGACCGCACGCGGAGTGAAGAAAAACTTCAAATCCGTGTCCACATCTGGTACAAAGTCAGCCGCTCTGAGCGGGTGTCGTATAATGGCATTACTCCAGCTTCCCAAGCTGATAACGAGGGTTCGATTCCCTTCACCCGCTCCAATCGAATTCTGGTCCTGCGTCGTACGTTTTTGGCGGGGGATTAAAAAACCGGCTCTTGGTGGCCGGTTTTTTTTGGTCTGGAATTTTGTGGGATTGGCGCCCGAGTACCTATGAAGGAGAGCAAGGATGCACCTGATTGACTCATATCTGCCTACGTATCAGTTCAGTGAATTGCATACCGTGGACATCCCCGCAGACCCTTCCCATGCCATGGCGGCAATCCTCGCCCACCGCCCCGAAGACGACCGTTTTTTTCGGTATGCAATCAAGCTTCGCGAACTCCCCATGCGCCTGTTGGGTCGATCTCGGCACCCAGGCGCTGATCAACGCGCTTCATTCGGCATGGATAATTTCACGTTGCTTCAGCGCAACGGCGACATAGAAGTCGCCTACGGGCTCGCCGGCAAGCTGTGGAAAGCCGACTACGGCCAAGTCGTTGTCGCGGATGCCGAAGCGTTCGAGCTGTTCAATGAGCCGGGGAATGTGAAGCTGGTCATTAGCTTCACCTGCCAGTTGCTGCGACCGGGCTTGACGAGGGTCACCACGCAGACACGGGTGCATTGCCTCGACGCGGATGCATTGCGAAGTTTTACGTCGTATTGGTATTTGATTCGTCCGGTCAGCGGGCTTATCCGTCGGCGCATGCTGAAGGCTATTGCGAGGCGTTGCGTAGCAGGCGCTTTTTAAATTCTTCATCGCAATACAGATCTGTTGTCACCAAGAGACGCTCAAAGTGAAGCCATTGACTGAGGCGGATCTCTGCGTCATGTCATGTGACGCACATCTCGATTCATCACCTACTAGCTATGCGAAGCGCACCGGCCAATGGGGCCTTGCCACCTCCAGGTTAGAAACACTTGGACAAGGTAAGCACGGCGGATTACGTCGTAATTCCCCCTCCCAGCTGTCGCATGCGGTACGGTAAAGCCCGGAGCACAAACGGCAAATCACCAGTCACACGAAGAGGGTCCGCATTCAGTGCAAGAAGACAAAAGGCTTGGAATGACGGGAGAAGAGCAGGCCATCTGGGATGACGCGATCAGGTTTTCCCGATCAAACAAGAAGGCTATTGGCAAGCGGCTCACGGATCAGACCAAGTATCCCCCCGAAAAAGAACCTGTTTCGGTTTTCATGGCGGGGTCGCCGGGCGCGGGTAAAACAGAAGCATCTTTAGCGCTGCTGAACCTTTTCTGTGATACGCCCATCCTACGAATTGATCCAGACGAGCTCAGAAACGAATTTGAAGCGTATCAGGGTGGCAATGCCTGGCTTTTCCAAGGTGCCGTTTCAATTCTTGTTGAGAAGCTGATTGACCTCGCCCCAGATCGAAAGCAGTCTTTTCTGCTGGATGGGACTCTTTCAAATATAGAGATTGCGAGGAAAAATGTGCAGCGGTGCCTCGACAAGGGGAGATTTGTACAAATACTCTACGTCTATCAAGATCCTAGGCTTGCTTGGGCCTTTGTAACGGCCCGTGAGGAAGCCGAAGGACGGAGGATTCGACCTGAGCATTTCGTCGACCAATACTTTGCAGCACGTGACGTGGTAAACACACTTAAGCTAGAGTTTGGCAAGAATCTACATGTCGATCTGCTTGTGAAGCACATTGATAATTCTGGGCGCCTTTACAAGGCTGGCGTTGACAAGATCGACTACCATATCCCCGAGAAGCATACGCGACACGAGCTGATGGCCATGCTTGGGATAAATGACGGAGCAACTCCATGTTTACCATGAAACTCGGATCCACAAAGGAGTCCACGAGCCCATTCGCAGACTTCATTCGTAATGCGAAATCGGAAGAAAAAAAACGCGTCTACAGTGAAGTGCTGACCGAAGCTACCAAAAAACAGAATGAAGTGATGTTGGCTGCACGTGCAAAACAAGCCTGATCACGTTACTGGATTCCAAAACTGCCCGGCCTAACGCCGGGCTTTTTCATTCTGTCGTTAACCTGCTTTTCACGCTCTGGCGCCTACGGGCTCGTCGGCAAGCTTTGGAAAGCTGACTACGGCCAACGAGACATTGCACAACCTCAACAACGGGACCGTTGAAGGAAAGATAGACAATAGTACTGAGAATAAATGAGTCCCGTGGCGAGGGAGCTTGCTCCCGCTTGAGTGCGAAGCGCTCACAAGAGGGGCTGCTGCGCAACCCAGCGGGAGCAAGCTCCCTCGCCACGTATCGCATGTCCCCGGGAGATTTGTAGGCAAAATCCGAAAACTGCGTAGGGGGTGCGCTTAATTGGCTTTTCGGCGAGTTTTCGCCTTGTTGCCCTTGTCCTTCGATGGCTACTCTCCCAGACGTCGCTGCAAATCAGGCGATCGGGCTTGGAAACCCGTGAGTCAAGCAACCGCGCTTCACGGGAGCTAGACAATGCGTACCTCGCAGCAAATCAAATCACATTCAAACCAGCCAACGCTCAGGCCTCGAACCTACTGTTTCTCGATCGACGGGGGCAGGCCATGAACGAAAACACTGAGCTAAAAACCATCGGCTACACCCCCTTCAACTATTCCGCTGATCGAGCACTGTTCCGTGTCAACGGCGGTGTCCCCATCCAAGAGGCATTGGAACGAGCGTCGGATCTTTTGCATCTCGCTCACCGGCTTGCCGAAGACGCGGCGTTTGAAAAGAGCACCGACCGATACGCCTGGGCTGCGCACTTTTTGTTGGAGATGAGCAAGGCGGTGATTGATGACGTTGTGAAGGTCATTACGCCAAGGCCGGCGGCTGAGTCCAAGAAAAATCCGAGGCGCAGTAGATCGACAGTAAGTCCTGAGAATGGGGACATAGGGAACCCCATCCGATAGACAGCGCTAAGCCCTGCTTCTTTCGCAGCGGGGCTTAGCAATACCGACGTCCCTAGAGGCTCAAGCATGGGAAGCGTTCGAAAAACTATAACCGTTGCCAATCAGCGCGCTCAGGAACGTAATGCCGAACTGAAGGATATCCGCTCGGCCCTTGAAGACGGTGAGTCCAGCGGCCCCCCTCGCCCATTCAATCCCGACGCATTCAAACAGCGAATGTTATTAGGACGTGGATAAATCCCCATCGTAAAAACTATTCAGCCCCAGGCAAATGCCCCAACGGCAACGCCCCCGGCGTCTTCACCGTATTGATCGCAAAGTTACTCCGGATATCGCTGATGCCGGGCAATTTCAACAAATGCCCCGTGACAAAACGGTCATAAGCCCGCAGGTCCGGCACCACGACTTGCAGTAGAAAATCCGACTCGCCCGATACCAGGAACGCCGAGATCACTTCGGGCAATGCCGTCACTGCCTGGCGAAATGCTTCGGCTCGCTCGTCGTTGTGCCGTTCGACCTTGACGCCGACGAAGATCGTCAGCCCGAGGCCCACTTCGTCGCGGTCCAGGACGGCTTGATAACCGCGAATGACACCGGCTTCTTCAAGCATCCGCACGCGGCGCAAGCAGGGCGACGGGGACAGGCCGATTTCTTCGGCCAGTTGCACGTTGCTCAGGCGGCCGTCTCGTTGCAGCGCGACGAGGATTTTACGGTCGAAGGCGTCCAGTTTCATAAGTTGGCATTTTCCGATTGGATGATGCAGATACGTGGCAGGTTATGCCAATTCGCGAAGCTTTAGAAGATGACTTCGCAACCACCTGCCCTGCCTCTCAGCCATAGACTGGGCACTTGCGAATCGTTGATGAAGGGGTGTGGCATGGCAGAGCTCGGGTTGTTTTTGATGGCGTTGACGGTGGCGTATCTGTTGCCCGGGCCGGACATGATTCTGCTGCTGCAAACCGGTGCCCGTCAGGGCAGGGGCGCGGCGCTGGCGACGGCGGTGGGCCTGGGGGTTGCTCGTGGGTGTCATGTTGCATTGGCGGCGTTGGGGCTTTCGGCCTTGTTCAAGACCGCGCCGTGGACGTTCGATGTCGTGCGTCTGGCCGGGGCGGCCTACTTGTTATGGATCGGTTTTCAATGCCTGCGGACCACCTTGTTGCCGAATTTTGAATACGCCGCTGTCGAGGCCGGAAAGCGGCGTTGGCACCAGGCGATTCGGCGTGGGCTCCTGACCAATCTGCTCAATCCAAAGGCCTTGCTGTTTTGCTCGGTGCTGTTGCCGCAGTTCATCGATCCACAAGGCGGACCAGTGCTAGGGCAATTCGCGACCCTGGGCGTGGTACTGGTCGGCGTCGGCCTGCTGTTCGATAGCGCTTATGCGTTGGTGGGTGTCGCACTCGGTCGCTGGCTTCAGCGTTCGCCTTCGGCCCAGCGCGTACAGCAGTGGCTGTTTGGCAGTCTTCTGATTGGTTTTGCGGTACGGCTGACGTTTGTGCAGCAGTCATAGCGACCGTAGTTTCGCGAAGTGGCTCCTGGTATTTGAGCTGTAAATCCAGGGCTGCTTCGCACCCCAGCGGGAGCAAGCTCCCTCGCCACACAAGCATTTTCGTCCGGTTTCACATCCCGAAATAAACCCACCCCGCCCCTCTGCCGCCCTTGTGCGACGCCGCTTCTAGACTTCGTTGCGATGACTGCGCATACCTGCCGAGGCCACCTTCGGTGGTTATAGTGTTGATCATTCATTTTCAGTAGGTATAGTACCCACCAAGCACACCACACGGAGGTGTTGTGAATAGCCGATTCTTGATAAGCCAAATCATTGCAGACGGTTGGTATCTGGTGCGGGTTCGGGGCAGCCACCATCACTTCAAGCACCCGACCAAGCCGGGATTGGTCACGGTTCCTCATCCGAAGAAGGACCTGCTCAAGAAAACGGCCATCAGTATTTTGCAACAGGCGCTGCTTCAGCCGGCCCGTTGCGCGACGTTCCCGGAGGACGATGAATATGCTTTACCCGATTGCGATTTCCATGGGCGATGACAAGCACGCCTGGGGTGTTGAAGTACCGGATATTCCCGGATGCTTTTCCGCAGGCGATGACCTGGACGAGGCCATGGCGATGGCGCGTGAGGCCATCGAGGGGCATTTCGAGGTTCTGGCTGAGGACGGCTCGCCGATTCCTTCGGCCAACACCGTCACCTTGCACGCCGCCAATCCGGCATATGCCGGCTGCACCTGGGCGCTGGTGGACATCGATGTGACCAAGTACCTGGGCAAGGCGCAGAAACTCAACATCACGTTGCCCGGCTATCTGCTCAATCGTATTGATGAATACGTGTTGCACCATCCTGAAGAGAAGAGCCGTTCCGGCTTCCTGGCTTCGGCAGCGCTCAAGGTGTTGCAGCAAGGGCGGTGAGCAATCAATGCTGGAGAAAAGAGCCTGTGGGAGCGAGCCTGCTCGCGATAGCGGTACGTCAACACCCTTGATGTTGCTGACCCGACGCCATCGCGAGCAGGCTCGCTCCCACAGGGTTTTGCGACAGCCCATTCGAGGGGTTGCGGGCTGCCTATTTCTTTTCCGCTCCAGACTCTTGCATCTGCACCGAGGACTTGGTGCCATCGGTGTTGTCCTTGGTCTCGTTACCCGAGTTGTCGAAGCAGCCTTGCAGGGCAAACAAACAGCAGGCAAGGCAAACAGTGCGTGCGAGGTTCATGGTGGACTCCGAAGCTGAGGGCCTTAAGGAGTGACCCGCCAACACGGCAATTGGTTGCGATGATTTTCAGGCTGCACGAAAAACCCTGCCGAACAGCGGCGCCTGAAAATGTAAGCAGAATTTTCACCGTTTCGTTGCTGTCACACCAGACAGGTGCATCCATAAGGAACACAGCAATGACCTTCGCAAAAATCGCGCAAAAACTGGCCCTTTGGGCGGGGAGCCCCAAGACGTTTCTGGGGGCCATCGTGTTGTTGGCGCTCTGGGCCCTCAGCGGACCGCTTTTCGACTTCAATGACACATGGCAACTGATCATCAATACATCAACGACGATCATTACCTTCCTGATGGTGTTCCTGATTCAAAACACGCAGAACCGCGATACCGACATCTTGCACCTCAAGGTCGATGAGTTATTGCGAGCGACCAAGGAGGCACAGAATGCAATGCTCGGCCTTGAGTCGCTGGACCTCAAGCAACTGGAGGCGCTGAGAAAGCATTACCAGGCCATGGGTCACGGCGAAGCCAAGAGTCTTGAAGGGCTGGAAGAAAAGAACAAAGTAGACCTGAACCAGTGCTGACGCAGACGCGCTGGAAGGTTCTCCTTTTGGCGGGCAAAAATCAGCCGGGACGCGAACGTCCCGGCCCTGAATACAAAAAACGCAGCGGATCAGCGGCTGGCTTGCAGCGCCCTGGCCATTTCGAGATGGGTCTGCAGTTTAGGCAGGGTTTCATCGGCGAAGGCCTTGATCTCCGGCACTTCGGTGGTCTGGGCCTCTTGCTGGATCTGCGCGATGGCCTCCTCGGTGGCCTTGACCTGGGTGGCGGCATACGCAGCCTCGAACGACTCGCCTTCCTTGACCTGCGGCATCAGGGCCTTGGCCTTGTCCGCCACCTCTTCCCGGGGGGCGACAGGCAAGTCGAGCTTCTTGGCGATCTTCGCCAGGTGTTGATTGGCCGTGGTGCGGTCGTTGATCACCATGATGGTGTAGTCCTTGACCTCCCTGGATTCGGCTTTCCCGTGGGCCATGCGACTTGTCTCGATGTCGGCCATGCCTTTGGCTGAAGCATCGTTGATGAATTCGGCAGGCGATTGGGCCCAGGCACTGTTGGCGCCCAGGCCCATCAACACGACAACACTGGTGGTGCGAAAAAAGCTGGCCATACGGCTCATGGTCGCGCCCTCCTCTGATGAAAGTTCTGGTGGGTTATCCACCGTTGAATCAGAACCAGCCATGAATACTCAGCGAGATGTCCGACTTGGCTTTCGACGGTCGTGATGGTGGTTCTCCCACTTCTGCGACCCGCTTCGGACACCTTCGTTCGATCATGAGCAATGTTTGCCAGATAAATACCGCTTGGGCCGGGAATGATCCAACCCTCCCTATTCTCGAATGCAGGGCACGCAGAGCCCTTCTTGTATTCGAATTGGATATGGGCTGAAGGTTTGAGAAAGGTGCTTGTGCCACGACGAACGGTGGCACGCTATCAGATACCGAACACCCTGTGATTCTGGCGTTTGGCCGCATACATCGCCTCGTCGGCGTGGCGGAACAGGGCAACATCTTCAGTGCCATGGTCGGGGAAACAGGCCACGCCGATGCTCGGTTCGATGCTCAGGCAGTGCCCGTCCAGACGCAGCGGCTGGGCCAGTGCATGGCGGATTTTTTCCTGCACGCGTTGGGCATCCTCCAAGGCCTGGATGCTGTGCAGCAGCACCACGAACTCGTCCCCGCCAATACGTGCCACGGTGTCGGTGTCGCGGATACAGCCCTTGAGACGATTGGCCACCGCTTGTAACAGCATGTCGCCAACCCCGTGGCCATAGGTGTCGTTGATCTGCTTGAAACGGTCCAGGTCGATGTACAGCAAGGCCATGCGCCCGGACGCCGCGCGCGCGCTTGCCAGTGCGCACTTGAACCGCTCCCGGAGCAATTCGCGGTTGGGCACCTGGGTCAATTGATCGTACTGAGCCATGTGCTGCAACCGGGCGTGCAATTGCTTGCGCTCGATGGCGACGGTGATCTGTGCGCAGACGTATTGCAGCAGTTCCTTGTCCTGCTCGGTGTAGCGCTCGTTGTGCGGCGCACTCTTGACGATCAGCGCGCCAATCGTGCCGCTCTGCGAGTTCAGCGGCACGCCCAGCCAACACGGCGCATCTGGCCGCGCTACAAGGTCGTCGAACCCCGGCGGCAAGTCGTTGCAACCAGGCGTCAGCAGGATTGGCTGGCCGCTGCGAATCACTTCGGCGCACAAACGCCCGGTGACCGTGCCCGGCAATTCCGGCTGCCCTTCCCGGTCGTCGACGTGATAGGGGAAGTTAAGTTGCGAACATTGTTCGTCATACAGCGCCACCGAAAAATTCAGCGCCGGCAGCCACTCGCCAATAATCAGGTGTATGCGCTTGAACAGCGCCAGCAGGTCTGCCGCGGCATGGGCCGCCTCGGAAATCGCATACAACGCCGCCTGCCGGGACTCGGCCTGCTTGCGTTCGGTGATGTCCCGGGCCACGGCAATGCGCAGTTGGTCCACCGGCGACCAGCGCGCCGACCACAGGATGTGCACCACCCGACCGTCCTTGCGCAGGTAACGGTTCTCGAAATTGAGCTTGGGCTCGCCGTCCATGATCTCCCGCGCCGCCTCAAGGGTCCGCTGACGGTCGGCGGGGTGCACCAGGTCGATCATCGGCTGGCCGATCAGCTCCTGCGGGGTGTAGCCAAAAATCTGTTCGCAGGCAGCACTGACAAACACGAAACGCCCTTGGCCGTCGACGGCACACACGGCGTCCAGCAGAAGGTCGATGTAGCTGGCCAGCGGCGCGGAACTTCGAGTGTCCATGGGGCTGGAGGTCATCCGGATAATGCAACGGTGAGCGAAGCGGGTGATCGTCAGTTCGTGACGCCGATACAACGAGCGAGACCGACGCGCCCCACCAATACCGATGAGGATAGCGCAGGGGATCGACTGTAGGGAGCGAAACGCCCGGGAGATGCAGCCACTCGCTTCAACGCAGCCCTTCACTCCGTAAAAAACGCCATACCGGCATACGGTGCCTGCCGGCAGGCCTTCAACCGGGACGCCAGGTCGCCCACATGGACTTCGAGCTTGTGCCCGTCCGGGTCGAGAAAGTAGAACGAATCACCCTCGCTGCGATTGTCGCGCCACGATGACACCTGGGCCGCGTTCAGCCGCGCCACCAGCACTGGGAAACTCTCGGCATCGATGCTGAAAGCGTAATGGGTGTAGTCCGCCACCGGCTCAGGCCTGCGCAACGGGTCGAAAGCCAGGCACAACCACAAACCCGGCAGCGACAAATAGGCCCCATGGTCCCACTTGGCTTCGAGACGCAGCTGCAATAGCTCGCCATAAAAAACCACACTGCGATCCAGGTCGGTGACGGCAAGGGTCAGATGATTGAGGCCTGAGAGCATCAGCAAGCAACCTTCAGAAAAGAGTGATAACCCAGCGGGCTTGGGGCGAACCCAGGGTACTTCCAAGCTCCGACATCGCCGACGGATTCCCCGTCCAAGGCCCTAGGCAAAGTCCTACGCAGAACTCTCCAGTGACACTCAAGCACGCCGGAAACAGCCGATTCAAAGCCCTGCACAACAATCTGTAAAGTCTGGAAACACACCGCTATCGAAACACCCACGGACAGCACCACTCATCAAGGAATGTAATCGCACCATGAACCAGACTGCTCAAGCGCCCCATCATTTCACTCACTACCGCAAGGTGATTTCCCTCGCAGACCAGAACTGGCAGGGCACCGAAGCCGGAAAAATCTCAGGGCTGAATGTCGAGGTCAAGACACCCAATGTGCTGGTCGACCAATACGGTCGCACCTTCCATCACTTCTGTACCACGTCCTACCTGGGCCTGGACTATCACCCCGCGTTGCTGGACGGCGCCATGACTGCCCTGTGGGAAACCGGAACCCTGCGGGTCGCCAACTCAAGGAATCGCTGCAAGCTGGCGATCCTGGACCAGTACGAAACCCAATTGTCGGAGCTGTTTGGCGCCAGTTGCCTCAGTGCTCTGTCGTGCAGTGCGGCAAGCGCCGGTATCCTGCCGCTGCTGGCCAGCGGCGCGTTCACCAACCAGTGTTCGCCGGTCATGGTGTTCGACAAACACGCCCATTACTCGATGAACCACAGCAAGGCCGCCTGCGCCGATGAAACCCAGGTCGTCACCTGCCCGCACAACGACATGGATTTCATCGAAGACCTGTGCAAACGCCAGCGCTGCGTGGCGTACGTGGCCGACAGCGCCTATAGCATGGGCGGATTGGCGGACCTGGACAGCCTGATGTATCTCAAGCAGCGCTATGGCCTGTTTCTCTATCTGGACGACTCCCACGCGCTGTCTGCGGTCGGGGAGTCCGGCGCAGGCCTGGTCCGTTCGCGCGTCCCTGCCGTGGATGAACGCACCCTGATCGTTGCTTCATTGGCCAAGTCATTCGGCGCCAGTGGCGGGCTGGTCATGTTTGGCAGTGAACGGCACAAGGCGCTGGTGCAGCGTTACGGTGGCCCGAGCAATTGGTCCCAGAGCCTGAACGCAGCGGCCATCGGCGCCGGCATGGCGTCGATCCGCCTGCACCGCAGTCGAGAATTCAGCGCCCTGCAGGAGCGTTTGCAAGCTAATATCCGCTTCTTCGACAGCCTCGTGCGCACTGAACAGCGCGGCAATCCCATGGCAATCCGCATGGTGCCCTGCGGTGAAGCGGCCCTGGCCAACAGCCTGGCCGTCGAACTGGCCGAACTGGGGTATTTCACTTCAGCGGTCTTTTTCCCCGTGGTGCCGCAAGGCAAGGCCGCCATTCGCATTACCCTGCGCGCCGATATGGAGCCGAACGTGATTCGCTCGTTTTGCGAAAAGATCACCGAACTGCTGCTGACCCACGGGCGTGACATCCGCCCTTGAGACAGGACGCTCGATGAAGAACCGTACAACCCTGATCGTCACCTGCACCACCGTTTTCCTGGCCCAACTGGGCATGAGCATCTACTTGCCGGCCCTGCCCGATATCGCCCGGGACCTGGGCGCCGATGCGTCCCGGGTTTCCTGGGGCTTGTCGGTGTACCTGATCGGCATGGCGCTGCCGATGTTGCTGTGGGGCAGCCTGGGCCAGCGGTTGGGGCGCAAGCCGGTCTTGCTGGCGGCCTTGGGGTTGTACGGTTTGGGCAACCTGGCCCTGCCGCTGGGCACAACCGTGGAGGCGTTCCTGACGCTCAGGTTGATCCAGGGTATCGGCGCCAGCGGTATCTCGGTGATGGCGCGGGTCTTGATTCGGGACAGTTTCAGCGGCGATCTGTTGGCCAAGGCGCTGTCCTGGATATCGATCGCCTTTGTGATTGCCCTCGGTATCGGCCAGTACCTGGGCTCGCTGATCCAGGCCGCTTTCGGCTGGGAGGCGATTTTCCAGGGCTTGGGCGCCGTCAGCCTGGCGATGGCAGCGGCGGTGTCCCGGGCCAGGTTCCCGGTGCTGGTGCAAGCCGGCAACGGGCAATCGGCGTGGAGCATCTACGGGCAGATCCTGCGTCGACGCGCGTTCCTGCTGCCGGCCTTGGCGGGTGGGCTGGGTTACGGCGTGATCGTCGCCTTCAACACCGCCGCGCCGCTGATCCTGCAGGAGAGCTTCCACTGGTCGCCCATTGAATACGGCCTGCTGGGCTGGCCGGTCAGTGCCGCGTACTTGCTTGGGGCGCTGGTGGTGAACGCTTTTGTACTGCGTACCGGTCAACGGCGAATGATGGGTTGGGGCATCGCCCTGGTGCTGGGCGGGAGCATGACCATGCTGGCAGGCAGCCTCACCCTGAGCAGCATCGCGCTGCTCTTCTGGCTGCCGTATTGCTTCGCGGTGTTTGGCCAGTCGTTGATCTACCCCATCAGCCTGTCCCTGGCCAACGAAGGCTCACCGGTGGCCGGCGCGTATGCCATGGCGTTGAGTGGGTTCCTGCACCAACTGATGGCCTCGGTGATCGGTGCCATGGCCAGCCTGTTGTTGAGCCAACAGGCCTGGCCGCTGGCGGCGTTGTGCGCACTGTTGGGGGCGGCGGCGATGCTCTGTGTGAAGTTCGTGCCGCCCCGGGTCGCTTAGAACGCGCTGCGGAAAATCTCTTCGATCTGCCGCTGGTCCGCCGCCCGTGGGTTGGTCAGGCCGCAGGCGTCTTTCAAGGCGTTGGCGGCCAGCACCGGTACGTCATTGAGGCGTACGCCCAAATCACGCAAACCGGCCGGAATATCCACGTCAAGGGCCAGTTTACGGATCGCCGCAATGGCGTCGCGGGCGCCCTCTTCCGGGCTGAAGCCGCGCGTATCGGCGCCCATGGCATGGGCCACGTCGGTCAGGCGAACGGCACACACCGAAGCGTTGAAGCTCTGCACATGAGGCAACAGCACCGCGTTGCATACGCCGTGAGGCAGGTCGTAGAAGCCACCCAGCTGATGCGCCATCGCGTGCACGAAACCCAACGATGCATTGTTGAACGCCATCCCCGCGAGAAACTGCGCGTAGGCCATGTTCTCCCGCGCGACCAGGTCATTGCCGTCACGCACGGCCAGGCGCAGGTTGTTGCTGATCAGGGTGATGGCCTTCAGGGCGCAGGCATCGGTGATGGGGTTGGCCGCAGTGGAGACATAAGCCTCGATCGCGTGGGTCAGTGCATCCATGCCGGTGGCGGCTGTCAGGCCCTTGGGCATCGCCACCATCAGCGCCGGGTCGTTCACCGACATCAATGGGGTGACGTTGCGATCGACAATCGCCATTTTCACGTGGCGTGTCTCGTCGGTGATGATGCAAAAACGGGTCATTTCGCTGGCGGTGCCCGCCGTGGTGTTGATGGCGATCAGCGGCAACTGCGGCTTGCTCGAACGATCGACACCTTCATAATCACGGATCTGCCCGCCGTTGGTGGCGCACAGGGCGATGCCCTTGGCGCAATCGTGGGGCGAACCGCCACCCAGCGATACGACGAAATCACACTGGCTCTCCTTCAGCAGCCCCAGCCCGAGCTCGACATTGGCGATGCTTGGGTTGGGCTTGGCGCCGTCGAAAATCACCGAGTCGATGTCCTGTATCGCCAACAACTCGGCCACCTTGGTGGCGACGCCGGCCTTGGCCAGCCCCGCGTCGGTGACGATCAAAGCTTTGCGAAAGCCGTAGTTGCGAATAGCGGTCATCGCTTCATCGAGGCAGCCGAGCCCCATGATGTTCACGGCGGGAATGAAAAAAGTGCTGCTCATGGGGTCACGCTCCTGGTTGAGGCCGGATCGGCAGGGCCTACAGAATGACCGAGTAGTCATGACGCATCTTGATCTGGCTCAAGACTGGGTCGTGATAAAGTCGCGCCCTGCCTTTGCCACGTTTTGAGATGATCCTTGCGATGACCGATTTCCAGGAATACGACACCCGGCTCGAAGACTGGGAGGCCTTGCGCGCCGACACCGCCTTCAGCGGCCTGTTGGTGGGCAATGGGGCCAGCCGCGCAGTGTGGGATGATTTCGGCTATGACTCGCTGTTCGAAAATGCCCGCACCGTCGAGGAGAAACCCCTGAGCCCGTCGGAACTGAGCGTGTTCGATGCGATGCAGACGCGCAGCTTCGAACAGGTGCTCGCTGCGCTGAAAACCACCAGTCGGGTCAACAAGGCCCTGGCCGTCAGCTCCGCCGCCCCGCGTAACCGCTATTACGCGATCAAGGAAGCGCTGATCAACACCGTGCATGCGGTGCACATCCCATGGCGCCTGGTGCAACCGTCGACCCTGGCGACGCTCAACCAGGAGCTGAGCCGCTACCGCACGGTGTTCACCAGCAACTACGACCTGCTCAACTACTGGGCGATCCAGCAGGCACCCGAGAGCATCAGCGACCTGTTCTTCGGCGAAGACCACAGTTTCGACCTGAGCCGGGCGACCACGGACAAACCGCGCCTGCTGTACCTGCACGGCGGCCTGCACATGGTGCGCAACCAGGACGGCACGGCGCGCAAGCTCACGTCCACCGAAGGCACCCTGCTGGGCAGTTTCGCCATCAACAACACGATCAAGACCCTCGACGACGTACCGTTGTTCGTCAATGAAGGCCCAAGCCAGGACAAGCTCAAGACCATCCGCAGCAGCGATTACCTGTCGTTCTGCTACGACCAGTTGCTGCAGCACGGCGACAACCTGTGCCTGTTCGGCCATGCCCTGGGCGAGCAGGACAACCACATTGTGCAAGCCTTGCGCCTGGCCGCACCGAAAACCGTGGCGATTTCAATCTATCCCCGTAGCCAGGCGTTCATCCAGCATCAGAAGCGGCATTACGCCAAGGTGTTCCAGGGACTGGAAGTGCAATTGCGCTTCTTCGATGCCAAGAGCCATCCGCTGGGCGATCCGAAACTGTCGGTGCCGGTGGAGGTTTAAAACACGTGTGGAGAGGGGATCCATGTGTGGGAGCAAAGCTTGCTCGCGATGAACGATGACTCGGTTAGCCTGCACAACCGCAGCGCCTGCATCGCGAGCAAGCTTTGCCCCCACACATAATTCCCCCGCCACAGGCTAGGCGCCCTTGTTGCCGTCCCGTCAGAGCGCAGCCACGGTCTTGTCCTTGATGACAGTCGTCGGTCCGTTGGCCTTTACGCTGGCGATGCCCTTGTCCCGGGCGGCGTCCGATGAATAAGCTTCACTGCTGCCAATCACTTCATGGTTGGCAGCCTTGAGGTTGAAGTACGGATGGCCATCCTTGGTGTTCTTGAGTTCATAACGCTCGGTCAACGGACTGTTTTTCTGCACCGAAGCAATGCCACCGTCGACACCGCTGCGGGTGGTGTACAGCTCACTGGTCAAGATTGTCTCGGCGTTGGCCGCCTTGAGCACAAACCGAAACTGGCCACTGCTGCTTTTGCTGATTTCGTACCATCCGGACATGATTTTTCTCCTGGCAATGAAGACATGCCCCGAGAGTAAAGACCCGCCGCGCTTGCCCCGCCAGTTCGCTGTGTAGCGTCATTACAAGGTAATGGCCGTGCCCAGCAGCGTCAGGAAACCCGCCAGCCAGCTCGGGTGCGCAGGCCAGGCCGGTGCGGTTGCGAGGTTGCCCTGGACATGGCTTTGGGTCACGGGAATGTCGATATAGGTCCCGCCCGCCAGCCGGACTTCCGGAGCACACGCCGGGTAGGCGCTGCATTCACGCCCTTCGAGAATACCCGCCGCCGCCAGCAACTGCGCACCGTGGCACACCGCAGCAATCGGCTTGCCCGCCAGATCGAAATCGCGCACCAGTTGCAGGACGGTTTCATTCAAGCGCAGATATTCCGGCGCTCGCCCACCCGGCACCAGCAGCGCGTCGTAGTCGGCGGCCTGGACGTTGGCGAAGTCATGGTTGAGGGCAAACAAGTGCCCCGGTTTTTCACTGTAGGTCTGGTCGCCGTCGAAATCGTGGATCGCCGTGCGCACCGTCTGCCCAGCGGTTTTGTCCGGGCACACGGCGTGCACGGTGTGGCCGACCATCTGCAGGGCCTGGAACGGCACCATGACTTCATAATCTTCGACGTAATCGCCGACCAGCATGAGGATTTTCTTGGCGGGCATGGGAAGGGCTCCTTTGGGAATGCGTGGGTGGTTAACGCATTAAAGGTAGTCCGGAGTGTTGGCAGGCGAGCGATAACCGCTCATTACCTGACGGGCTGCACCTCAGCCCCTTGTGGGAGCGAGTCCTGTGGGAGCAAAGCTTGCTCGCGATGAACGATGGCGCGGTTCTAGCAGTTAAACCGTGTCGTCCTCATCGCGAGCAAGCTTTGCTCCCACAGGGTTCGGTATAGCTGCTTCAGGCGAGGTAACCATCCGCACGCAGCAGCGTTTCGAGGCAATGCTCGGTAACGTGGTAGAAGGCCTTGAGTTCCTGGATCTTGGCCAGCAGCTCGGTGGGGTCCGCAGGTTCGGCGCGTTTGACGGCCAGGATCATCTTGTTCTTGTTAGTGTGGTCCAGGGAAATGAACTCGAAGACCTTGGTCTCGTAGCCGCAAGCTTCCAGGAACAGCGCTCGCAAGCTGTCGGTGACCATTTCCGCCTGCTGGCCCAGGTGCAGGCCGTATTGCAGCATCGGCTTGAGCAAGGCCGGGCTCTGGATCTGCAAGCGGATCTGCTTGTGGCAGCACGGCGAGCACATGATGATCGAGGCGCCCGAGCGAATGCCCATGTGGATCGCGTAGTCGGTGGCGATGTCGCAGGCGTGCAAGGCGATCATCACATCCACCGCGCTCGGCGCCACGCTGCGCACGTCACCGTGCTGGAAGCTCAGGCCCGGGTGTTCCAGGCCCGCAGCGGCTTCGTTGCACAGCTTGACCATGTCTTCGCGCAGCTCGACTCCGGTCACCACGCCTTCAGCCTGCAAGGTGTTGCGCAGGTAATCGTGGATGGCGAACGTCAGGTAGCCTTTGCCCGAACCGAAATCCGAAACCCGCACCGGTTTGTCCAGGGCCAGCGGCGAAGACGTCAGCGCATGGCTGAAGACCTCGATGAACTTGTTGATCTGCTTCCACTTGCGCGACATCGCCGGAATCAGCTCGTGCTTGTGGTTGGTCACGCCCAGGTCGGCCAGAAATGGCCGGCTCAAGTCGAGGAAGCGATTTTTCTCACGGTTGTGCTCGGCAGATGGCACTTCCCGCAGTTGCTGGGGCTTGCTCTTGAACAGCGAACTCTTGCCCTTCTTGCTGTACTCCAGCTGGGCCTCGTCGGTGACCGCCAGCAAATGCGCGTTCTTGAACGATGCCGGCAACAGCGCAGCAATGGTTTGCACCCCTTCGGCCAGCGGGAAATTCTTGGTGATGTCGCGGGTCTTGTAGCGGTAGACGAAGGACAGGCACGGCTGGTCCTTGACCGTCAGCTGCTTGATGATCAGCCGCTGGAGCTCCGCTTCTTCACCCACGTACTTGGCCAGCACCAGTTTGATGAAAGCGTTTTGTTCAAGGCTGGTGCGCAACAGCTCGATGAACTGGGCGTGGTGATCCGGCGCGGGACGGACGGGCGTTGCGGTGGCAGACATGGACAAGCGGCCTCGGGGCGGGGCGAATCGGGAATGGCGGTATTTTAGGGGGGATGGGCAGCGAGGGCACGGAAAAGTTCGCGTGGCGAGCAGTAGCCTCTGTGGGAGCAAGGCTTGCCCGCGATAAATACACCGCGATCCAGCAGGCTAAACCGAGCCATCGTTCATCGCGAGCAAGCTTTGCTCCCACAGGCTTGTGCTGGCAGGAAATTTTCAGCCCAGCACCACCAACCGATTCGGCAGTTCATTGCGCTCGTGGGTCACCGGCACGTGCTCCTTGAGCAATTCGCCGCAAGCTTCGATGCAGGTCACGAAACCCTGCAAGGTCTGCCCCTGGCGAACCTGCTGGGTGAACGCTGCGACGATGGCATCCCAGCATTTGTTGTCCAGGCGCTTGGAAATGCCTTCGTCCACCAGAATTTCCACGTACCGCTCAGCCTCGCAGACAAAGATCAGCATTCCCGTGCTGCCCACCGTGTGGTGCAGGTTCTGTTCGAGGAATTGCCGGCGCGCCAGGTTGGAGGCCCGCCAGTGACGCACGGAGCGGGGGATCAGGTGCGTGGTGATCCGGGGGATGCGAAACACCAGGCACAGCACAATGAAACTGACCCACTGCACCAGCAACAGGCTGTGCATCGTCAGCCAGCCGGAGAGGTAATGGACCACGCCGGGCATCACCAGGGCCAGCAGGCTGGCCCACAGCAGCGGGATATAAGCGTAGTCGTCGGCGCGGGCGGCCAGCACCGTGACCAGCTCGGCGTCGGTATGCCGCTCGACCCGGGCGATGGCCTCGGCGACCTTGCGTTGTTCGTGTTCAGTCAGTAATGCCATGTTAAAAGTGCCTGCTCATTATTATTGTCACCAGCCGCCCGACGAACCGCCGCCCCCGAAACTGCCACCGCCACCGCTGAAGCCCCCGCCGCCTCCGCCTCCGCCTCCGCCGCTGAAACCGCCCCCACCGGAACCGCCCGAGCCGCCACTACCAGTCGGCAGGATACCGAGCATCTGGCAGACCAATATCGTCAAAATAAACAGTATCACCAGGAAAACGAACAGCCCGGGATGGCGCTCGACGAAATCACTCGGCTCTTGCTGCTCGTCCGTACTGTATGCCGGCGCCGGCTCGTCCAACGGGCTGCCGCCCAGCACCACCAGCATCGCCGCGACACCATCGCTGATGCCTTTGTTGAAGTTGCCGGTCTTGAAGGCCGGGGTGATCACCTGGTTGATGATCACCGAACTCTGCGCGTCGGTCAGGCGATCCTCCAGGCCGTAGCCCACCTCGATGCGCAGTTTACGGTCATCCCGGGCGATGATCAGCAGCGCGCCGTTGTTTTTATCCTTCTGCCCGATGCCCCAATGGCGCCCCAATTGGTAGCCGAAGTCTTCGATGCTGCTGCCTTGCAGGTCCGCCAGCGTGACCACCACCACCTGTTCGCCGGTGGCCTGTTCATGGGCCTTTAGCTGCGCTTCCAGTTGTGCGCGCACCGACGGTTCGAGCATCTGGGCGGCGTCCACCACCCGCCCGGTCAATGCCGGAAACTTCAGCTCGGCCTGGGCCGTGATGGCAAACACCCAGAGCAACAGCACCAGGCCAAATTTCAACACGCGCATTGGAACTCCTGTGTGGGAGCGAGCTGGTGTGGGAGCTGAGCTTGCTCGCGATGAAGGCACCTCGGTCTTTCCAATGACCGCGTTATCGTTCATCGCGAGCAAGCTTTGCTCCCACAGGCTCACTCCCACAGTTTTTTCAGAACTTCACTTCAGGGGCTTTTTCGGCATTGGGGCTGGTGGCCTCGAAGGTTTCGCGGATCGGCAGGTCGCTGTACATCACGCTGTGCCACAGGCGCCCCGGGAACGTGCGGATCTCGGTGTTGTACTTCTGCACAGCCAGGATGAAGTCGCGGCGGGCCACGGCGATGCGGTTCTCGGTGCCTTCAAGCTGCGATTGCAACGCCAGGAAGTTCTGGTTGGCCTTGAGGTCCGGGTAACGCTCGGACACCACCATCAGCCGGCTCAACGCGCCGGTCAGCTGGTCCTGGGCCTGCTGGAACTGCTTGAGTTTTTCCGGGTTGTCCAGGGTGCTGGCGTCGACCTGGATCGACGTCGCCTTGGCCCGCGCTTCAATCACTGCGGTCAGGGTTTCCTGCTCGTGCTGGGCGTAGCCCTTGACGGTTTCCACCAGGTTGGGAATCAGGTCGGCGCGGCGCTGGTACTGGTTCTGCACCTGGCCCCAGGCGGCCTTGGCCTGTTCGTCCAGGGTCGGGATGTTATTGATGCCGCAACCGGCCAGCAACGTAGTGAGCAGCATCAGGGCCAGCATCGGCAAGCTGCGAAGGTGGTTCAGTCGTGGATTCATCGGGTGGAGCTCTCCGTTGCATGACATTGGAAAAACACGGCCACCTATCTCACCGGCGCCTGGGGCATAATCTGCCGCCGCACTGGATTGAAACGGGTCGATGGGCTAAAAGATGCGCAGTGCGAAACTAAGTTCAGCCCAATGGGTTCGAAAGTGTGCTGCATTTAACTGAACAACAATAGCCGCTCCTCACATTTTGGCTGACCGGCGTGTCCTGATCACCGCCCTTTAGGCTTGCGAGAAAATTATTCATGAAGAAGCTGTGTTTGCTGGGCCTGTTTGTCAGTCTGGCCAGTCACCCCGTATTTGCCGACAACCTGCCAGCCCCCATAGAGAACAAGGACGCCTTCATCAGCAACCTGATGAAGCAGATGACCCTCGAAGAGAAGATCGGCCAATTGCGCCTGATCAGCATCGGCCCGGAAATGCCCCGGGAGATGATTCGCAAGGAAATCGCCGCCGGCAACATCGGTGGCACGTTCAACTCCATCACCCGCGATGAAAACCGTCCGATGCAGGACGCGGCCATGCGCAGCCGGTTGAAGATCCCGATGTTCTTCGCCTATGACGTGATCCACGGCCACCGCACGATTTTCCCGATTCCCCTGGCCCTGGCCTCGAGCTGGGACATGGACGCGATCTACCATTCCGGCCGCATCGCGGCCAAGGAAGCGGCCGCCGACAGCCTGGACATCACCTTCGCGCCGATGGTCGATATTTCCCGCGACCCGCGCTGGGGCCGCACCTCCGAAGGTTTCGGCGAAGACACCTACCTGGTGTCGCGCATCGCCGGGGTGATGGTCAAGGCGTTCCAGGGCAACGGCGCCAACGCGGCCGACAGCATCATGGCCAGCGTCAAGCACTTCGCCCTGTACGGCGCGGTGGAAGGCGGCCGGGACTACAACACCGTGGACATGAGTCCGCTGAAAATGTACCAGGACTACCTGCCCCCCTACCGCGCCGCCATCGACGCGGGTGCCGGTGGGGTGATGGTCGCGCTGAACTCCATCAACGGCGTGCCGGCCACGGCCAACACCTGGCTGATGAACGACCTGCTGCGCAAGGAATGGGGCTTCAAGGGCCTGGCGGTCAGTGACCACGGCGCCATCTTCGAACTGATCAAGCACGGCGTCGCCAAGGACGGTCGCGAAGCGGCGAAACTGGCGATCAAGGCCGGCATCGACATGAGCATGAACGACTCGCTCTATGGCAAGGAACTGCCAGGCTTGCTCAAGGCCGGTGAAATCGAGCAGAGCGACATCGACAACGCCGTGCGCGAAGTGCTCGCGGCCAAATACGACATGGGCCTGTTCAAGGACCCGTACCTGCGCATCGGCAAGGCCGAGGACGACCCGGCCGACACCTACGCCGAAAGCCGCATGCACCGCTCCGATGCCCGTGACGTGGCGCGCCGCAGCCTGGTCCTGCTGGAAAACCGCAACCAGACCCTGCCCCTGAAGAAGACGGCGAAAATCGCCCTGGTCGGCCCGTTGGCCAAGGCACCGATCGACATGATGGGCAGTTGGGCTGCGGCCGGGCGGCCGGCGCAGTCGGTCACCCTGTTCGACGGCATGACCCGCGCCCTGGGCGCTGACTCGAAGCTGATCTACGCCCGTGGCGCCAACATCACCGACGACAAGAAGGTGCTCGACTACCTGAACTTCCTCAACTTCGATGCCCCGGAAGTGGTAGACGACCCGCGTCCGGCCCAGGAGCTGATCGACGAAGCGGTAAAAGCCGCCAAGGATGCCGATGTGGTGGTGGCCGCCGTGGGTGAGTCCCGTGGCATGTCCCATGAATCGTCGAGCCGTACCGACCTGAACATCCCGGCCAGCCAACGCGAGCTGATCAAGGCCTTGAAGGCTACCGGCAAGCCTCTGGTGCTGGTGCTGATGAATGGCCGTCCGCTGGCGTTGCTGGACGAGAAGCAGCAGGCCGATGCGATCCTGGAAACCTGGTTCAGCGGCACCGAAGGCGGCAACGCCGTCGCCGACGTGCTGTTCGGTGACTACAACCCATCGGGCAAACTGCCAATCACCTTCCCACGCTCGGTGGGGCAGATTCCGACCTACTACAACCACCTGAGCATCGGCCGGCCATTCACACCGGGCAAGCCGGGCAACTACACCTCGCAGTATTTCGATGACACCACCGGCCCGCTCTATCCGTTCGGTTACGGCTTGAGCTACACCGAGTTCAGCCTGTCGGACATGGCCCTGTCGTCGACCACGCTGAACAAGACCGGCAAGCTCGATGCCAGCGTGACATTGGAAAACACCGGCAAGCGTGACGGCGAAACCGTGGTGCAGCTGTACATCCAGGATGTGACCGGCTCGATCATTCGCCCGGTGAAGGAACTGAAGAACTTCCGCAAGGTGATGCTCAAGGCCGGCGAGAAGAAAGTCATCCACTTCACCATCACCGAGGACGACCTGAAGTTCTTCAATGCCCAACTCAAGTACGCGGCTGAACCGGGCAAGTTCAACGTGCAGATCGGCCTGGACTCCCAGGAAGTGAAGCAGCAGAGTTTTGAGTTGCTCTGATCCAATAACACTGCAATAACCTTGTGGGAGCGAGCCTGCTCGCGATGAGGGCCTATCAGTCACTGCATCATCGACTGTCAGGCCGCCTTCGCGAGCAAGCTCGCTCCCACATTGGTTTTCGGTGAGCGCTTAACCGCGTCGATCCAGCAAGTTCACCACCACCCGATCCACCAACCCCCACACCCGCTGCTTGAAGCGCTTCCACAATGGCCGGCGCTGCCAGGCGTCGAGGCTGACTTGCAGGCTCTGGGTGAAGTCCCGCTCGAAACTGGCCGCCACTGCACTGCTGAGCCTGGAATCCAGGGCTTCGAGGTTGGCTTCCAGATTGAAGCGCAGGTTCCAGTGATCAAAGTTGCAGGAGCCGATGCTGACCCAGTCGTCCACCAGCACCATCTTCAGGTGCAGGAAACATGGCTGGTATTCGAAGATTTTCACGCCAGCCTTGAGCAATCGCGGGTAGTAACGGTGCCCGGCGTAGCGCACGGACGGGTGATCGGTGCGCGGGCCGGTCAGCAGCAGGCGCACGTCGATGCCGCGGGCGGCGGCCTTGCGCAAGGAACGGCGCACGTTCCAGGTCGGCAAAAAATACGGCGTCGCCATCCAGATGCGTTTCTGGCCGCTGTTCAATGCCCGCGACAGCGATTGCAGGATGTCGCGATGCTGGCGGGCGTCGGCATACGCCACCCGGCCCATGCCCTCACCCACCGGTGGTACGCGCGGCAGACGCGGCAAGCCGAAGTTGGACGCCGGTTTCCAGGCTCGCCGATGGCGGTTGGCGAGCCACTGGCGGTCGAACAGCAACTGCCAGTCGAGCACCAGCGGGCCGACTATTTCCACCATCACCTCGTGCCACTCACTGCGGTCGTCGAGGGGGTTCCAGAATTCATCGGTCACCCCGGTGCCGCCAACCACCGCCAAGCGTTGGTCTACCAACAACAGCTTGCGGTGATCCCGGTAAAGGTTGCGCACCCAGCGGCGCCAGCTCAGGCGATTGTAGAAACGCAACTCCACCCCAGCCTCGGTCAGACGCTTGCGCAGGGCCAGGGTAAACGCCAGGCTGCCGTAGTCATCGAACAGGCACCGCACGCGAACGCCACGCTCGGCGACCTGCACCAGCGCCTGGACCATCGCCTCGGCGCAAGTACCCGCCTCCACCAGATAGAGTTCCAGCTCGACCTGTTCCTGGGCACGGGCGATTTCCACCAGCATGCGCGGGAAGAACTGCGGGCCATCGATCAACAGCTCGAAGCGATTGCCTTCTCGCCAGGGAAAAACCGCGCCGCTCATGTCAGCGCGCCGTGAAAATCAGCACCGCATTCACCGGCACCGAGAGGCTGATGGCCGACAACCCGGCCAGGTTTCGCAGCTTTTCCAGCCCCGGCGCCAGATCGAAATCCGCCGCGTTGAGCACCACCGGTTCCAGGGTCACCACTTGGAAGCGGCGTTCGTCCAGGCGCGTCGCCAGCAGTTCGACGTTGTATTCGTGCTGCTTGCCGTGCAGGTTCACCGTCAGCGGCAGGCGCAATTCCAACTGCGCGCCGCTGGCCAGGTCCTGGATCGGCGCCAGGTCGATCTTGGCGGTGACGGTGGCTTCGGCAAATTGTTTGATCTCGAACAGCTCGGCCCGCATGCGCTCATCGCGCAGAGGAATGCCGCTGTTGATGGATTCCAGCTCCACTTCCAGGCGCGCCAAGCCCTCGGGCTGGACTTGACCGTGCAGCACCAGGAAACGCTGGACCTCGGAAACATTGCCGTTTTTGCTGCTGATAAACGACAGCCGCGACGACTCGCCGTCCAGGTACCAGTCGGCCTGGGCTGGCAGCGCGGCGCAGGCCAGCAGCAAGCTGGCGGCAGCGTGAGGGAAAACCGCTTGAACATACACACTCGCAGGGCACATAAACCTGTGGCGAACCTTAACCGGGCCGAGGGCGCTTGCAAACTGTCTGTTTCAACAACTGCCCAGGAATACAGAGAACCTGGGGTGAAGGGGTTTATCTATGGGAGCAGGGCTTGCCAAAGGTTGGTTCAGGGCTCCAACCGACACCCCTGCCGCTCCCCCATCCACCGCGCGCTGTTGCTACGCCCCAACCCGCTGACGGTGATGCGTTTCGCTTCAGCGGTCTCGAGAAAGTCGCTGATGGGCACCGACTGCTTCACATAGCCACGGCAGTAGTCCGCCGATTGCTCCATCACGTAGCGGCACGAGCAGTATTCCTTGGCGGTGTAGGCACTGATGATGTCGGGGAAGGCCCGCAATGCCACCCGCTCCAGCCAGACCCAACTGAACAGGGCGATGAGCAGCACCGACAACAGGGTGAGCAACACTTTGCGCTTCATGGTTGCACCGTCCCGGCGAACGCCGCCATGGCGCGCTTGAGCAGTTCGTTATGGCGATAGCTGCCGTCGCGGTCGTCGCCGTAACGCACGATCACCAGTTTGGCGCTGGGGATGACGTATAGCGCCTGGCCCCAATGGCCCAGCGCAGCAAAGGTATCCGGCGGCGCATCGGGCCAGGGGTGGATTGCCGGATCGGCGGCGTGGTTGAGCCACCAATGCCCGCCGGGCACGGCTTCGTCCTGGCCGGCCTGGAAGTGGGCAAAAGGCTGGCGATTGAACGCGACCCACGCCTTGGGGATCAGTTGCCGTTCGCCCCAGCGACCGTCCCGTTGCATCAACAACCCGACACGCGCTAGGTCTCGCGCGGTGAGGTAGGCATAGGACGATCCCACGAACGTGCCGCTGGTATCGGTTTCCCAGGTGGCGTGGCGGATGCCGAGGGGTTCGAACAAGGCCGTCCAGGGGTAGTCGGGGTAGCGCACCGGGCCGACGATGGTTTTCAAGGCCACCGCCAGCAAGTTGCTGTCACCGCTGGAATAACGGAACGCCTGCCCCGGCGGACTGGCGCTTTCATGCTGCGCAGTGAACGCCGCCATGTCATGACGCCCACGGGTATAAAGCATCGCCACCACTGAAGAGTTGAGCGGCGCGTATTCGTAGTCTTCCTGCCAGTCCAGGCCTGAGGCCCAGTGGAAAAGATCGGCCAAGGTCAGGCCCGGGTGCCGGCTCAGTGGCGGGTAGTACTTGGCGGCTGGGTCTTGCAGGCCAAACAGTTTTTCACCGTAGGCCACGCCAAACACCGTCGCCAGCAGGCTTTTGCTGATGGACCAGGTCAGGTGCGGGGTCTGGGCGCTGGTCGGCCCGGCGTAGCGTTCGTAGACCAGCCGACCGTCCTGGATCACCAGCAGCGCGTCGGTGCGAATGCCCTCGCGGCTCGCATCGTCCCGGGGTGGGAAGGCGTATTGCTCCAGGGTTTCGATGGCTGGCCCGCTCGGGGTCGAGCCAATTGGCCATTGCTCGCCGGGCCAGTCTTCGGCGTGGGCGCTCAGGTTGAGCAACAGCAGCGGGATCAGGAACCAGCCTTTGGACATGCTTGGGGCTCGCAGGATTGAACCTTCAGAGCCTATTCAGACTTGATGACAGTTTCGAGGCTTGTGTGCCCCCCTGTGGGAGCGAGCTTGCTCGCGATAGCTGTTTGTCAGTCGCCATATGCTTAGCTGACACTCCGCTATCGCGAGCAAGCTCGCTCCCACAGGGGTCAGTCGCTTGAAGGACTAACCCAACGCCTTGGCCAAGCGCTTGGCCCGCGCCGCCGCCCCAATCTCCATCACCCCTTTATCCCGCGTCCACATCTCGCGCCACGTCGCAGGCCCGGCGGCCAGGGCAGCGTTGAGTTCGCCGTCGAGCCCCTGGAACTGGGCGAACAACCCGCCCAGCAGCACATGCCCGACCGCACTGGACGGGTTATGCCGACTCACCTCCGCGCAACCGGCGAGCAACGCCAGCAGGCGCAATTGCAGTGCCTGGGGCCAGGCAGATTCCTGCCCGACGCCATACAACCAGGCAGTCATAGCGCTGAGCACATAAAGGTCTTCCAGGGTGCGGAACGGTTTGACGTAGGCGTCCCAACCGTCGCCCGCCAGCAACTCGCACAACGCGCCGTCGAGCAGGACCCGGCCATGGCTGATGTCCGGCATCAGGGCAATGGCGGGCAGTTTTTCCAGGGTTACGCCGGGCTCACCCGCATAGGCCACTGCCAGGTTCAGCCGTGGCGTTTCACCGGGTGCTTCGCAGCGAGCGGCAATCAGCAGCCACTCGGCGGCATCGCCGGCGGTGACGAAATCCTTGCGTCCGCTCAGGCGCAAGTCGTCGAGGCGGGTTTGCATGTCCGCCGGGCGCAGGCTGCGCTGTTCGGTGGCACACAAGGCGCCGAGGCTCTGGGGCGCGCTGGGCCAAAGCACCCGCAGCGCCGCCTGATACCCCACCAGAAACGCCAGCCCCGGTGTCGCCATCAACCGCGCCCCGGTTACGGCCAGTTCGAACGGCGTCACCGGCCCCAAGCGTTGCAACAACGCAGCATAACCTTCGGCCAGGTCCGGATGGGCGGGCAGGCGTTCGCCGCGTTCGATCAGGGTGTGCCAGGGCATGGGGGCTCCTCGAGGGCTGTCATATAAGCATCACCAAAGCTTCATGGCGATGACACCGGGGCTACATAGCCTGACTTTGCACAACATGGCTGCATAAAGAAAGTCGACAGGCTGCAACTGAACAGCCCGCACGGAGATTCGCTATGACCCAGATCGCCCGCATCAGCGACACCGGCAATGAACGCCGCCTGCAAGCCGAACGCCTGATCGGCGCCCAAGCCTTGCAAGAAGCACAGGCCCTGCGTTTCAACGTCTTCAGCGGCGAATTCAACGCCAAGCTCAAGGGCGCGGAAATGGGTCTGGACATGGATGACTATGATGTTCACTGCGCCCACATCGGCGTACGCGACCTGAACACCGGCCGCCTCGTGGCGACCACTCGCCTGCTCGACCACCAGGCCGCCAGCAGCCTGGGCCGGTTCTACAGCGAAGAAGAATTCAGCCTCCACGGCCTGGTCCACCTCAAGGGCCCAATCCTGGAAATCGGTCGTACCTGCGTCGACCCGGCCTACCGCAACGGCGGCACCATCGCGGTCCTCTGGGGCGAACTGGCCGAAGTCCTGAACGAAGGCGGCTACAGCTACCTGATGGGCTGCGCGAGCATTCCGATGCAGGACGGCGGTATCCAGGCCCAGGCGATCATGCAGCGTCTGCGCGAACGCTACCTGTGCACCGAACACCTACAAGCCGTGCCGAAAAAACCCTTGCCGACCCTGGACGTGCCGTCCAACGTCATCGCCGAGATGCCACCGCTGCTCAAGGCCTACATGCGCCTGGGCGCGAAGATTTGCGGCGAACCGTGCTGGGACGAGGATTTCCAGGTGGCCGACGTGTTCATCCTGCTCAAGCGCGACGAGCTCTGCCCGCGCTACGCCCGCCACTTCAAGGCGGCGGTCTGATGAGCCGGCTGCGGGTGTACGCGCGAATCGCGCGAGTATTGCTGGTGGTGGCGTTGGGCCTGAGCATGGCCAGCGTGTTCGGCCTGTTCGAACGTGCAGGAATCGCCAACTCGATGGTCCGTCGCCAGCGCTGGTCACGGTTCTTCATGGCACGGCTGAGCCGTGCCCTGCCCTTTTCAGTCACCGTCCACGGTCAACTGCCGCAACGGCCGATGCTGTGGGTCAGCAACCATGTTTCCTGGACCGACATCCCGTTGCTGGGGATGCTCACGCCGCTGTCGTTCCTGTCCAAGGCCGAAGTGCGCACCTGGCCGGTCGCCGGATGGCTGGCAGCCAAGGCCGGCAGCCTGTTTATCCGGCGCGGTTCGGGTGACAGCCAATTGATTCGCAAGCAAATGAGCCGTCACCTGGAACAAGCCCATCCGCTGTTGATGTTCCCGGAAGGCACCACCACCGATGGCCGCACCCTGCGCACCTTCCACGGCCGCTTGTTGTCGGCGGCCATCGATGCCGATGTCGCGTTACAGCCGGTGGCGATCCGTTACCTGCGCAACGGCGAGCCGGACTCGCTGGCGCCGTTCATTGGCGATGATGATTTGCTGTCGCACCTGATGCGCTTGTTTGCCAATGATCGGGGTGAGGTGGAAATCCATCTGCTGGAACCGATTGCCTGCCACGGCCAGGAACGCGCGGCACTGGCATTCCAGGCGCAGCAGGCGGTGCACAGGGCGTTGTTCGGGGCGCTTCCAGAGAAACAGCAAGCGCCGATGCGACCTGCTGCGATTGCGGCCTGATTCGGATCGCTACGCAGCCCCTTGTGGGAGCGAGCTTGCTCGCGATAGCGGCTTAACATTCAGCAGATGTGCTGGCTGATACACCGCTATCGCGAGCAAGCTCGCTCCCACAATTAGTCCTGCAGCGTGACTTGGTTTTGAGCAAAATCCTGCAGTTGCGGGTAGAACAACCGAAAATCTTCGCTCAACGGCTCATAGAGCCTGATCAACTCCGGCATCGCCCCGGCCAGTTCCTCGGGCCGGGACAAACGGCGGGAAATGCCGCGCAACACCTGCCCAAGCACCTCGAACTCCTGATAAGACCCCAGCCAGTCATCCGCCGCCATATGCGGCGCGATGTGCGCCAGGCGCCCCGGCAGCTGCGGTTCGGTGCCGAGTACCTGGTACACCCGGGAAGTGAACTCCAGCAGCGGCCCTTCGCTGTACAACGTCCAGTCCCGGGCCAGGCAGTGGTCGAAAAACACGTCGAGCACGATCCCGGCATAGCGCCGTCGCACGGTGGAAAAGCGCGACAGCGCGATGTCCACCACGGGATGGCGGTCGGTGTACATGTCAATGCGCCGATGCAGGGCAATCGCCGCTTCGATCCGTGGGTCGTAGAGCCCTTGCAGCGGTCCCTTGACGAAATCACCGTAGAGGCTGCCGAGCAGTTGTTCCCGGCCAGGGCCGCCGAGGTGCAGGTGCGCGAGATAGTTCATGGCCGCAGCTTAGCACCACCCTGCCAATATCGTTATAACCCGATATAGCGATTTGTTCGGCATTCAGATCAAATCCATATTTGTATATCGCGAAATAACGATTTAAGGTTCGCTCCATCGCGATATAGCGTTTTATCAACCCCGAGCTTGCCAACCATGACCCTCGACCTCGACGAAATAATAAAAGCCCTGGCGCACCCAGTACGGCGAGACATCCTCAACTGGCTCAAAGACCCCAAGGTCCAGTTCCCGGAACAGTTGCACAACCACGAATTCGGCATTTGCGCCGGACAGATCGACCAGCGTTGCGGCCTGTCGCAATCCACGGTGTCTGCGCACTTGGCGGTGTTGCAACGGGCGGGGCTGATCACCAGCCAGAAGGTCGGTCAATGGCACTTCTTCAAACGCAACGAGGAAGTGATCCAGCAGTTCCTCAAGCAAATGAGCCAAGAGCTCTGACCTGACAAGGACCTCATCATGCCCCTCTCACTCCTGATCCTGGCCCTGAGCGCCTTCGCCATCGGCACCACCGAGTTCGTCATCATGGGCCTGTTGCCCGACGTGGCGGCCGACCTGGGTGTGTCGATTCCTGGCGCCGGCTGGCTGGTGACCGGCTACGCCCTGGGCGTGGCCATCGGTGCGCCGTTCATGGCCCTGGCCACCGCCCGGCTGCCGCGCAAGGCCGCCCTGGTGGTGTTGATGGGGATTTTCATCGTCGGCAACCTGCTCTGCGCCATCGCCAGCGACTACAACGTGCTGATGTTCGCCCGGGTCGTCACGGCCCTGTGCCACGGTGCGTTCTTCGGTATCGGTTCGGTGGTGGCCGCCGGCCTGGTGGCACCCAACAAGCGCGCCTCGGCCGTGGCCTTGATGTTCACCGGCCTGACCCTGGCCAACGTGCTCGGCGTACCGCTGGGCACCGCACTGGGCCAGGAAGCCGGCTGGCGCTCGACCTTCTGGGCGGTGACTGTGATTGGCGTAATTGCGCTGATCGGCCTGATCCGCTTCCTGCCGGCCAAGCGCGATGAAGAAACACTCAACATGCGCTCGGAACTGGTAGCGCTCAAGGGGGCCGGCCTGTGGCTGTCCCTGAGCATGACCGCGCTGTTCTCCGCCTCGGTGTTCACCCTGTTCACCTATGTCGCCCCGCTGTTGGGTGAAGTGACCGGCGTATCGCCCCGCGGCGTGACCTGGACCCTGGTGCTGATCGGCCTGGGCCTGACCCTGGGCAACATCATCGGCGGCAAGCTGGCGGACAAGAGCCTGGCGAACACGCTGATGGGCGTCTTCCTCACCATGGCCGTGGTGTCCACCGTATTGAGCTGGACCAGCGTGGCGCTGATCCCCAGCGAAATCACCCTGTTCCTCTGGGCCACCGCCTGCTTCGCCGCCGTGCCGGCCCTGCAAGTCAACGTGGTGACCTTCGGCAAAGATGCGCCCAACCTGGTGTCCACCCTGAACATCGGCGCCTTCAACATCGGCAACGCCCTGGGCGCCTGGGTCGGCGGCAGTGTCATCGACCATGGCCTGGGCCTGACCTCCGTGCCCCTGGCCGCCGGCGCGCTGGCCGTGCTGGCGCTGCTGGTCACCCTGATCACTTTCCGCCAGGGCGGTAATGCCGACCTGGTGCCGGCAACTCACTGATTTTTAACCCTTCCACTTTCGAGGTTGTATTTCATGGCGACTATTTTCGACCCCATCAAACTCGGCGACATCGAGTTGAAGAACCGCATCATCATGGCCCCGCTCACCCGCTGCCGCGCCGACGCAGGTCGCGTGCCCAACGCGCTGATGGCCGAATATTACGTGCAACGCGCCTCCGCCGGCCTGATCCTCAGCGAAGCAACTTCGGTCACGCCGATGGGCGTGGGCTACCCGGACACCCCGGGCATCTGGTCCAACGACCAGGTGCGCGGCTGGTCCAACGTCACCAAGGCGATCCACGGCGCTGGCGGCAAGATCTTCCTGCAACTGTGGCACGTGGGCCGGATCTCCCACCCGTCGTACCTGAACGGCGAAACCCCGGTGGCGCCCAGCGCGATCCAACCCAAGGGCCACGTGAGCCTGGTGCGTCCGCTGGCCGACTACCCGACCCCACGCGCACTGGAAACCGCTGAAATCGCCGACATCGTCGAGGCGTACCGCGTCGGTGCCGAGAATGCCAAGGCTGCCGGGTTCGATGGCGTGGAAATCCACGGCGCCAACGGCTACCTGCTCGACCAGTTCCTGCAAAGCAGCACCAACCAGCGCACCGACAGCTACGGGGGCTCCCTGGAAAACCGTGCCCGCCTGCTGTTGGAAGTGACCGACGCGGCCATTGAAGTCTGGGGCGCCGGCCGGGTTGGCGTGCACCTGGCACCGCGCGCCGACTCCCATGACATGGGTGACGAGAACCGCCTGGAAACCTTCAGCTACGTGGCTCGCGAGCTGGGCAAGCGTGGCATCGCCTTCATCTGCTCCCGTGAAAAGGAAGGCGATGACAGCATCGGCCCGCAACTCAAGCAGGCTTTCGGCGGCCCGTACATCGCCAATGAACGCTTCACCAAGGACAGCGCCAATGCCTGGCTGGCCGAGGGCAAGGCCGATGCCGTGGCCTTCGGAGTGCCGTTCATTGCCAACCCGGACCTGCCAGCACGCTTGAAAGCCGATGCACCACTGAACGAAGCACATCCGGAAACCTTCTATGGCAAAGGGCCGGTGGGGTACATCGATTACCCTGTGCTCTAATTAATAGCCGGTAAAAAAAGCCCTGCCTCGAAAGAGCCAGGGCTTTTTATTTACCTTTAAATATCCGGTCAAACTTCCAAACTTTCTAAAAACCGTTCAACTCATCATATTATCGCCAACAACAAAACAAACCGAGCTGTCGTAGCACAGCCACTAACAACCAATATTGAAAAGGAATTCAAAGTGAACAACCTCACTGAAAACGCTCAACCGGTCAGCAGCAGTATTTACGAAAACCTACTCTCCCAATTCAACTACGCGCCACTGACGATCCTGTATGAATACATCAAGTCGCTCGACACGCAAGACTATACCCAGATGCTCAAGGCCTTGATGGAAAAGGCCAGGCAGAACGACGATGTCAACAGGCAGCTTCAAGCCTGGAGACAGGAAAGCGTGCGCCCAAACCGCAGCCGTTTCCTGGTGAAGTTAATCAATCATACCGACCAGCCCCTTGAAGTCGGCGAAAACGATCTCAGCTTGAATGCCGACGAGCAAGCGTTCATGAATATTCTCCCCTGGGATATCCAAGCCCTGAAGTTCGACTTCTTTTATTCCAGACCACTGGGCAGTCGCAGCAAGGATATATTCAAGCGCTTTATTATATTTGGCGACCAGGCTCTCGGCTTTCGCTTCGACTTCGGTTTACGCGTCAATACTTCTTTCGGTGTTATTTCACCAACGCTGACACCCGTCCGAACAAACAAGGTGGCCTCTATCGGCACAACCCCCATCAAATGCGTGACCCGGATCATTCATTCGTCCAATGAGGAACCGTATGGTTTTACCGTGGAGATCACACTGAGCTGAACAGGCGACCCCGTCAGATCGGTCTGACGGGGCATCTACCTACCACTTCAGACGCCCTTGCCTGAGCGGAATTTTCATCCGTTTTGACAGGCGCGAAACAAATTTCCTACAAAATTCGCCGCTGATTGCCTATCAACCGCGCCAGTGGCGGTTTATAAAAGCATCCTTACGTGGACGTATTGACACAAACCGACGCAATTACGCATTTTGTTTCATTTGCGCAGGCTAGGGCTCAAGTGCAGCATGTCCAGCCCGATCTCCACCCAGCGCTCGGCCTCAGCCGCCAGGGCGAAGCTGTCGGGGGCCAGTAGCCATTGGTACAAGATGCCGTCGATGTAGGCATGAATGGCAACTGCCGCCCTTTCGGGATCCAGATCATCCGGCAACTGGCCGCGTTTCATCGCATTGCGCAACGACAGGGCGATGCGCACATTGCAGTCGAGGCTGACCTCGCGTCGCTGCTGGCGCAAATCGCACATTTCATCGGTGAATTCACACTTATGGAACAGAATCTCATTAATGCGCCGGGTTTTCGGGTCCAGGGCCACCTGCTGGAACAACCGTACCAGCAGCTTGCGAATACAGCCCAGCGGATCAAGCTCCTCTTCATTCTCACTGGCACGGGCCAACTCATCGAGCGGCTCGTGCAGGGTATCGAGCATGGCCTGGAGCAGGTCCGCCTTGTTGCTGAAGTGCCAATAGATGGCGCCGCGCGTCACTCCGGCCAGTGTCGCGATGTCGGCCAGGGTCGTACGCGCCACGCCTCGCTCGAAAAACGCCCTTTCGGCGGCTTCGAGTATCTGGCTGCGAGTCTCCTGGGCTTCCTCTTTGGTACGACGGACCATGGCAGTAAACACCTCAATCAGGATGCGTCAGCAACGCGTCAGCAATGCGTAAGAATCAGTTGGACAAATATGAGGCGACGTCTCTTGGAACGCGTCCCCGATCTACGCTGGCCTTTGTCAGGCTTTTGTAAATCCGGATATTACGCAATTTGGCTGTTTACAAACAACCGTGTACGTAAGTATATTTCTTAGCATCCTACTAATTGAAATAGTGCGCCTTTTATCTTTCCACCTTTCGAGTGCGCCAGTTGCGCGCCTGGACCCGAGGATTTCCATGCAATTCAAGCCAGCTGTTACTGCCCTGGTTACTGCCATCGCCCTGGCATCGCTGCTCAGCGGATGCAAAAAGGAAGAGGCTGCACCTGCTCCTCCGCCTCCTCAGGTCGGCGTCGTAACCCTCAAGACCCAGCCTTTCACCCTGACGTCGGAGCTTCCGGGGCGCACCAGCGCATTCCGCGTCGCGGAAGTACGGCCACAGGTCAACGGCATCGTTCTCAAGCGCCTGTTCAAGGAAGGTGCTGACGTCAAGGCCGGCCAGCAGCTGTACCAGATCGACCCGGCCGTCTATGAAGCGACCCTCAAGAGCGCCGAGGCCAACCTGCGTTCCACCAAGTCGATTGCCGACCGCTACAAGCAACTGGTGGACGAACAGGCGGTGAGCCGTCAGGAATACGACACCGCCGTGGCCAACCGCCTGGAGTCGGAAGCCAACCTGCAGACCGCCCAGATCAATGTGCGCTACACCAAGGTCTACGCGCCGATCTCCGGCCGTATCGGGCGTTCCTCGGTGACCGAAGGCGCGTTGGTAAGCAATGGTCAGACCGACGCCCTGGCGACCATCCAGCAACTGGACCCGATCTACGTCGACGTGACGCAGAGCTCGGTCGAGCTGCTGCAACTGCGCCGCGAGCTGCAGAGTGGTCGTTTGCAGAAGGCCGGTGACAATGCAGCCATGGTCAAGCTGACCCTGGAAGACGGCAGCCAATACCCACACGAAGGCAAGCTGGAATTTTCCGAAGTGTCGGTCGACCAGACCACCGGTTCGGTGACCTTGCGCGCCGTATTCCCCAACCCTGACCACACCCTGCTGCCGGGCATGTTCGTCCATGCGCAACTGCAGGCCGGCGTGAACAGCGCGGCGATCCTCGCCCCGCAACAAGGCGTGACCCGCGACCTCAAAGGCATGCCGACTGCCCTGGTGGTGGGCCCGGACAACAAGGTCGAGCTGCGTCAGCTCAAGGCCAGTCGCACCGTCGGCAGCCAGTGGCTGATCGAAGATGGGCTCAAGGCCGGCGACCGCCTGATCACCGAAGGGTTGCAATACGTACGGCCCGGAGTGGAAGTCAAAGCCACCGAAGCCACCAATGTCGATGCCAAGAACCCGGCCCCCGCTCAGGCAGCTGATAAAGCAGCCGGCGGCAAAGGGGAGTAAACCATGTCGAAATTTTTTATCGACCGTCCGATTTTCGCCTGGGTAATTGCCTTGGTGATCATGCTGGTCGGGGCTCTATCGATCCTCAAATTGCCGATCAACCAGTACCCGAGTATCGCGCCACCGGCCATTGCGATCCAGGTGACCTACCCGGGTGCGTCCGCGCAAACCGTGCAAGACACCGTGGTGCAGGTCATCGAGCAGCAACTCAACGGCATCGACAACCTGCGTTATGTGTCCTCGGAAAGTAACTCCGACGGCAGCATGACCATCACCGCGACCTTCGAACAGGGCACCAGCTCCGATACGGCGCAGGTCCAGGTCCAGAACAAGCTGAACCTGGCCACCCCGCTGCTGCCGCAAGAAGTGCAGCAGCAGGGTATCCGCGTGACCAAGGCCGTGAAGAACTTCCTGATGGTCATCGGCGTGGTGTCGCGCGACGGCAGCATGACCAAGGACGACTTGGCCAACTACATCGTGTCCAACCTGCAAGACCCTATCTCGCGTACCGCCGGTGTCGGTGACTTCCAGGTCTTCGGTGCCCAGTACGCCATGCGCATCTGGCTCGACCCGGCCAAGCTGAACAATTTCAACCTGACTCCGGTGGACGTCAAAAACGCCATTGCCGCGCAAAACGTCCAGATCTCGTCCGGCCAACTCGGCGGCTTGCCTGCCCTGCCCGGCCAGCAACTGAACGCCACCATCATCGGCAAGACTCGTTTGCAGACCGCCGAGCAGTTCAAGGCGATTCTGCTCAAGGTCAACCCGGACGGCTCGCAAGTGCGCGTCGGCGATGTTGCCGAAGTGGGTCTGGGTGGTGAGAACTACAGCGTCAGCGCCCAGTTCAACGGCGCCCCGGCGTCGGGCCTGGCGGTAAAACTGGCCAACGGTGCCAACGCCCTCGACACGGCCAAGGCCCTGCGCAAGACCATCGACGACCTCAAGCCGTTCTTCCCGCAAGGCGTGGAAGTGGTGTTCCCGTACGACACCACGCCGGTGGTGAGCGAATCGATCAAGGGTGTGGTTGAAACCCTGGTCGAAGCGGTCGTGCTGGTGTTCCTGGTGATGTTCCTGTTCCTGCAGAACTTCCGCGCGACCATCATCACCACGATGACGGTGCCGGTGGTGTTGCTGGGTACCTTCGGGATCCTCGCGGCGTTCGGCTTCAGCATCAACACCCTGACCATGTTCGGCATGGTGCTGGCCATCGGCTTGCTGGTGGACGACGCCATCGTCGTGGTGGAAAACGTCGAACGGGTGATGAGCGAAGAAGGCCTGTCACCCAAGGAAGCCACCAAGAAATCCATGGGCCAGATCCAGGGCGCCCTGGTAGGTATCGCCCTGGTGCTTTCGGCGGTACTGCTGCCGATGGCGTTCTTCAGTGGCTCCACGGGGGTGATCTACAAGCAGTTCTCCATCACCATCGTCTCGGCCATGGCCTTGTCGGTCATGGTGGCCTTGATCTTCACCCCGGCCCTGTGCGCCACCATGCTCAAGGCGATCCCCAAGGGTGAGCACGGCACGCCGAAACGCGGCTTCTTCGGCTGGTTCAACCGCAACTTCGACCGTGGCGTGCGCAGCTACGAGCGTGGTGTGGGCAATATGCTCAAGCACAAGGCCCCGTACCTGCTGGCCTACGTGCTCATCGTGGTTGGCATGATCTGGCTGTTCACCCGCATCCCGACTGCGTTCCTGCCCGAAGAAGACCAGGGCGTACTGTTCGCCCAGGTACAAACGCCGGCGGGCTCCAGTGCCGAGCGTACCCAGGTGGTGGTGGACAAGATGCGCGAGTTCCTGTTGCGCCCCAGCAAGGACGGCGGTGAAGGCGATGCGGTGGCCTCGGTATTTACCGTGACCGGCTTCAACTTCGCCGGTCGTGGCCAGAGCTCCGGCATGGCGTTCATCATGCTCAAGCCATGGGAAGAGCGTAACGCCGACAACAGCGTGTTCAAACTCGCAGCCCGCGCCCAGCAGCACTTCTTCACGTTCCGTGATGCGATGGTGTTCGCCTTTGCTCCGCCAGCGGTACTGGAGCTGGGTAACGCCACTGGTTTCGACGTGTTCCTGCAGGACCGTGCCGGCATTGGCCACGATAAGTTGATGCAAGCCCGTAACCAGTTCCTGGGAATGGCATCCCAAAGCAAGATCCTGTCCCAGGTGCGTCCAAACGGCCTGAACGACGAGCCGCAATACCAACTGGAAATCGATGACGAGAAGGCCAGCGCGCTGGGCATCACCTTGTCGGACATCAACAACACCCTGTCGATTGCCCTGGGCAGTAGCTACGTGAACGACTTCATCGACCGTGGTCGGGTGAAGAAGGTGTATGTACAGGGTCAACCCGGCGCTCGCATGAGCCCGGAAGACCTGAAGAAATGGTACGTGCGCAACAGCGCCGGGACCATGGTGCCGTTCACGGCATTCGCCAAGGGCGAGTGGGTCTATGGCTCGCCGAAACTGGCCCGATACAACGGCGTGGAAGCGATGGAAATACTTGGCGCCCCCGCCCCGGGTTACTCCACTGGCGAAGCCATGGCCGAAGTCGAAGCCATCGCCAAGAAGCTGCCGGCCGGTGTTGGTATTTCCTGGACGGGCCTGTCCTACGAGGAGCGCCTGTCGGGCTCCCAGGCACCTGCGTTGTACGCCCTGTCGCTGCTGATGGTGTTCCTGTGCCTGGCGGCGCTGTATGAAAGCTGGTCGATTCCGATCGCGGTCATGCTCGTGGTGCCGCTGGGGATCATCGGTGCCCTGATGGCGACCAGCCTGCGCGGCCTGTCCAACGACGTGTACTTCCAGGTGGGCTTGTTGACAACCATCGGTTTGGCGGCGAAAAACGCCATTCTGATCGTCGAGTTTGCCAAGGAACTTCATGAGCAGGGCCGCACGCTGATGGAAGCCGCGATCGAAGCCTGCAGGATGCGTCTGCGGCCGATCATCATGACGTCCCTGGCATTCATCCTCGGGGTAGTCCCGTTGGCCATCTCCACCGGTGCCGGTTCGGGCAGCCAGCACGCCATCGGTACCGGCGTGATTGGCGGTATGCTCACTGCTACCATCCTGGCAATCTTCTGGGTGCCATTGTTCTTCGTGACGGTGTCGTCAATGGGTCGTCGCAAACCTATCGACCAGGACGACACTCCTGAAACTTCTAAAGAGGCTGGCCAATGAGCAAGTCGCTACTCTCCCTGACCATCGCCGCCGTCGTGCTCAGCGGTTGCTCGCTGATCCCCGACTATCAGCGGCCCGAAACACCGGTCGCGGCGCAATACCCGCAAGGGCCGGCCTACGAGGCGGCCAATGCGCCCGGCCAGGCCGCCGCCGAGCAAGGCTGGAAGCAGTTTTTCCATGATCCGACCCTGCAACAGCTGATCCAGGTCGCGCTGGAAAACAACCGCGACCTGCGCGTCGCGGCACTGAACATCGATGCCTATGCCGCGCAATACCGCATCCAGCGCGCGGACCTCTTCCCGGCGGTCTCGGCCACCGGCTCCGGCAGCCGCCAGCGGGTACCGGCACGGGCTTCGCAAAGCGGTGAAGCGGCCATCAGCAGCTCCTACTCGGCCACCCTGGGCATCAGCGCCTATGAACTGGACCTGTTCGGTCGGGTTCGCAGCCTGAGCGAGCAAGCGCTGCAAAGCTACTTCGCCACCGAAGAAGCCCGTCGCAGCACCCAGATCAGCCTGGTGGCCAACGTCGCCAATGCCTACCTGACCTGGCAAGCCGACAAGGAACTGCTCAAGCTGACCCAGGAAACCCTCGGAGCCTACGAGCAAAGCTTCAAGCTGACCTCGCGCAGCGCCGAAGTCGGCGTGTCCTCGGCCCTGGACCTGAGCCAGGCGCGCACCGCCGTGGAAAACGCCCGTGTGCAACTGGCCCGCTACACCCGCCAGGTCGCACAGGACGAAAACAGCCTGACCCTGCTGCTGGGCACCGGCCTGCCGGCGAACCTGAGCTCGCAACCGTTGAACGATGACCTGCTCAGCGAAGTGCCGGCCGGGCTGCCGTCGGACCTGCTGCAACGTCGTCCGGACATCCTCCAGGCCGAACGCAACCTGCTGGCCGCCAACGCCAATATCGGCGCCGCGCGGGCCGCGTTCTTCCCGAGCATCAGCCTGACGGCCAACGCCGGCACCCTGAGCCCGGACCTGTCCGGCCTGTTCAAGGGTGGTTCGGGCACCTGGACCTTCGCGCCGCAAATCAACCTGCCGATCTTCAACGCCGGCAGTCTGCGTGCGAGCCTGGACTACGCCAAGATCCAGAAAGACATCAACGTCGCGCAGTACGAGAAATCGATTCAGACGGCGTTCCAGGAAGTCTCCGACGGCCTGGCCGCGCGCCAGACCTACAACGAACAGTTGCAGGCCCAGACCGACTTCGTCGCCGCCAACCAGGATTACTACCGCCTGGCCGAGCGTCGCTACCGTATCGGCGTCGACAGCAACCTGACCTTCCTCGACGCCCAACGCCAGTTGTTCAGCGCGCAACAGTCGCTGATCACTGACCGTCTTGCGCAACTGACCAGTGAGGTCAATCTGTACAAGGCACTGGGCGGTGGCTGGAACGCCGAGACGGGCAAGAACGAACCGGTGAAAGAAGAAGCGCCGAAGATGAAATTGTTCTGATTTGATGCCTGAGTGTTGAAATACGAAGCCCACCGGAAGGTGGGCTTTTTGTTTGTGTGCGCTTTAACGCCGGCCTATGTGGGAGCAAGGCTTGCCCGCGACGAAGGCGATGCGGGCTTTCAGGAGCCGAGGCGCCTGTTTCGCGAGCAAGCTTTGCTCCCACAGCCCAGCGGGGCGATGCGACGCTTCGCTAAATCCCCTCGCCACACTTGGTTAACGCGGGTCGATGAGATCCAGCGCTCGATTGGCCAACAACTCACTCAAGTCAATCATCTGCGCCACGCCGAGCGCGACATGCCGCCGCGAGCCTTCCAGATCGAACGCCAGGTCGTTGACCATGGCACTGGCTGAGGCCAGGGTTTCGCTGAGGTTCGCCAGTAGACATTCGGTGTCGAGGGTATCGATGACGGTGAAAACTTGAGTTGAGGTTTTTGGCTTGGGATCAGGGTGGGTGCCCAGATGGTAATCGAGTGCTCGGTCTGCGGCCTCTTGGAGCTTTTCTGGATCGGGGTCGTTGTAGGGGAAGGTGCTCTCTGATGGCGAAGAAGGATGATGTTTTTTCATAACGGCGCTCCTGCATCAATTGGAGCCCGAGACATTAGGTCCGGGCGCTGGCGCCTAACGAATTCGGCGGGCTTGCAGTCCCGGTCGCTGAATGGGCAGCGACACGAACAAGCTAGAGATACCGCTTCCGAGCAGCAACCTTAAAACCTCGTCGGAAAAGTCGCCGCGTCTGTCAGACCGGCCACAAATCCTGTGGGAGCAAGGCTTGCCCGCGATGGCGGCCTTACGGCTGGCCAAGATTCTGTTGATCGGGTACATATCCATTGCTGCGGTCACGGCGGCTTAGGGTTCCGCCCTGACGGCGGCTCACTTTTGAGAAGCCCGGAAGCCGGCCCAGTCAAAAGTAAACAAAACGCTCCTGCCCCACCACTCGGTGCCTCGCCTAGGCTCGGCATGCCTGAACGAAGGCATTGCTCCGTGGGCCGCCGCGAAGGGCCATCGTGGTTAACGGGGCGCCCGAGATCAACGTCCACCACGAGGCGGCCTGGTAGCCGACCTGGTTCTTGGTGGGACCGCGTTCCTCCTGTGGGAGCGGGCTTGCTCGCGAAGAGGCCGGCAAATTCAACATCTCCACCGACTGTGATACCGCCTTCGCGAGCAAGCTCGCTCCCACACTTGGATTGAAGTACAGCCGCCAGAGCTAGGTCGGTTGTCAGGCCGCTTTCGCGAGCAGGTCGCTCCCACAGTTGGGTCGAAGTACAGCTGCCAGAACCCGGTCGTCTGTTAGGCCGCCATCGCGAGCAAGCTCGCTCCCACAGTGGAATGCGTCCATCCAATCAGTTGTTTTGCCGTTCGATAATCGCCCAAAACCCGCAAACGGCAATTGAACCGATCCCGGGCCGCCCTTCACCATCGCTCGCACAAAACCAATAACAACAGGTTCGACGCCATGCCCCTACGCCCCGCCTCACCCGGCTGATCCCCGATCGCCCTGATGCCCCTGGCTCCACCCTTAGCGCCTGCGCCTCAAACGTGCGGCAACAACTCGCTTCGTCCATAAAAAATAGAGACAACGCCCATGAAGCCCACACAGCACCTTTTCCCCAGCCTCATCGCCGTCGCCCTGACCAGCGCCGCCCTGCCCGTCCTGGCCGCGGAGTCGGGGTTTGTCGAGGATGCCAAGGTCAACCTCAATCTGCGCAACTTCTACATCAACCGCAACTTCACCAACTCGAACAATGCCCAAGGCAAAGCCGAGGAATGGACCCAGAGTTTCATTCTCGACGCCAAGTCCGGCTTCACCCAGGGCGTGGTCGGTTTCGGCGTGGACGTGCTGGGCCTGTACTCGGTCAAGCTCGACGGCGGTCGTGGCACGGCCGGTACGCAACTGCTGCCGGTGCATGATGACGGGCGCCCCGCCGATGACTTCGGTCGCCTGGGTGTCGCCCTCAAGGCCAAGGTGTCGAAGACCGAACTGAAAGTCGGTGAGTGGATGCCGGTACTGCCGATCCTGCGTTCCGACGATGGCCGTTCCCTGCCGCAAACCTTCCGTGGCGGCCAAGTGACCTCCACCGAAATCAGCGGCCTGACTCTCTACGGCGGCCAGTTCCGCGCCAACAGCCCGCGCAACGACGCGAGCATGGAAGACATGTCGATGAACGGCCGCGGTGCGTTCACCTCCGACCGTTTCAACTTCGGCGGCGGTGAATACGCCTTCAACGAAAAACGCACCCAGGTCGGCGTCTGGTACTCGGAACTGTCCGACATCTACCAGCAACAATATTTCAACCTGACCCACAGCCAGCCCATCGGCGACTGGACCCTGGGCGCCAACCTCGGCTACTTCATCGGCAAGGAAGACGGCAGCGCCCTGGCCGGCGACCTGGACAACAAAACCGCGTTCGCCATGCTTTCGGCCAAATACGGCGGCAACACTTTCTACGTCGGCCTGCAGAAAGTCGGCGGCGATGATGCCTGGATGCGCGTCAACGGCACCAGCGGCGGCACCCTGGCCAACGACAGCTACAACTCCAGCTACGACAACGCCAAGGAAAAATCCTGGCAAGTGCGCCACGACTTCAACTTCGCCGCTGTCGGCGTGCCGGGCCTGACCCTGATGAACCGCTACATCAGCGGTGACAACGTGCACACCGCCACCGTTGATGACGGCAAGGAATGGGGCCGTGAAAGTGAGCTGGCCTATACCGTGCAGAGCGGCGCGCTGAAGAGCCTCAATGTGAAGTGGCGCAACTCGACGATGCGTCGGGATTACAGCACCAATGAGTTCGATGAGAACAGGTTGATCATCAGCTATCCGATCAGCCTGCTGTAAAAACCCAACATGGAGGGAGGCAGTACCACCGTCATCGCGAGCAGGCTCGCTCCCACAAGGAATCGGTGCCGAGCACAAAATCAGTGCTCACTGAAGATCCCGTGTGGGAGCAAAGCTTGCTCGCGATAGCGGTGGGTCTGTGGCATTTCTGGTGAGTGTGGCATTGCATCGCGAGCAAGCTTTGCTCCCACAGTATTGACTCCCACAGGGATCGGCGGTGGTTCTCAAACCCGCGATTCGACGCCCAGTTCATCCCAGACGGATTCGGCCAGGTGGAAGGTCGCGTTGGCCGCCGGGATGCCGCAGTAGATGGCGCTCTGCATGATCACTTCCTTGATCTCGCTGCGGCTCACGCCGTTGTTGGCGGCGGCGCGCAGGTGCAGCTTGAGTTCTTCGTTGCGGTTCATGCCGATCAGCATGGCAATGGTAATCAGGCTGCGGGTGTGGCGCGGCAGGCCCGGGCGGGTCCAGATATCACCCCAGGCGTGGCGGGTGATCATCTCCTGGAATTCGCTGTTGAACTCGGTCAGGGCACTGAGGCTGCGATCGACGTGGGCATCGCCCAGGACCGCGCGGCGTACTTGCATGCCTTCGTCGTAACGTTGTTTCTCGTCCACAAAAAACTCCTCAGGCACGGCCAGAATCGAGCAGGAAATCCAACACCCGCGCGCTGAACGCGGCACCGGCCTGGACGTTGGACAGGTGCGCGGCGTAGAACTCGGCGTACTCGGCCCCACGGACCCGCTCCTGGATGAAGTGCCCACCCGACGGCGGCGTCACGGCATCTTCGGTGCCGGCGATCACCAGCAACGGGACGCGAATCGACGACAACTGCTCGCGGAAATCGGCATCACGCACCGCCGCACAGTTGGCCGCATAGCCCTGGGGCGAAGTGGCGGCGAGCATGTCGGTGATTTTTTTTGCCGTCGCAGGCTGGGCCTCGGCAAAGTCAGGGGTAAACCAACGGGCAATCGAGGCATCGCGCAACGCCACCATCGCCGCCTTGCCGTCACGCAGCACGGTTTCGATGCGCGGGTTCCACCCCGACGGATCGCCGATCTTGGCCGCGGTGTTGCACACCACCAGTTTGTGCAGACGCTCGCCGGCATTGATCCCCAGCCACTGGCCGATCAACCCGCCCATGGACAAGCCACAGAAATGCACCTTGTCGAGGTTCAACTGATCAAGCATCGCCAGCACATCGCGGCCCAGTTGTTCGATGCTGTAGGGGCCTTCGGTCACCAGCGACTGGCCATGTCCGCGCGTGTCGAAGCGCAGCACGCGAAAGTGTTCGCTGAAGGCCGCAACCTGCTCGTCCCACATGTGCAGATCGGTGCCCAGGGAATTGGAGAGCACCAACACCGGGGCGTCTTGCGGCCCATCAAAACGATAGTTCAGATCGCCCTCGGCGAGTTTGACGAATCCCACAACAATCTCCTTTCAGGCGTTCAAGAAAAGGTGTTCGGCCACGGCCCGGGCGACCCAGGTCTGGGCTTGTCCGAGGTAGTGCGCCGGGTTGAGCAGATGATCAAGCTCGGTCGCGGATAGCTGCGCAGTGACCTGGGGTTCATCCCCCAGCACATCACGCAAATGCCGTTGCTCGGCCACGGCGCGCTTGCAACATTGCTCCAGCAGATGGTGCGCCGTGTCGCGCCCCACACGCTGGGCCAGGACGATGCTCACCGCTTCGGCCAGCACCAATCCCTGGGTCAGTTCCAGGTTGCGGGCCATGCGCGCCGCGTCCACTTCCAGCCCTTCGGCCAGCAGCCGCGCCTGTTGCAAGGCACCGGACACCAGGCAGCAGATCTCCGGCAGGGTTTCCCATTCGGCGTGCCACAGGCCCAGGCTGCGCTCGTGTTCCTGGGGCATGGCGCTGAACAGCGTCGACAACAAGCCAGGTACTCGCGTCGCTGCGCCGATCAGCACTGCCGCGCCCACCGGGTTGCGTTTGTGCGGCATGGTCGACGAACCGCCCTTGCCCGGCGCCGACGGCTCGAACGCTTCGCCGGCTTCGGTCTGCATCAACAGGCTGATGTCGCGGCCCAGCTTGCCCAGGCTACCGGCGATCAAACCCAGCACCGCGCCGAACTCCACCAGGCGATCGCGCTGGGTGTGCCACGGCTGTTCCGGCAGGTTCAGTTGCAACTCGGCAGCCAGGGCTTCGGCGACAGGCAGCGCCTGCTCACCCAACGCGGCGAGCGTTCCGGAGGCGCCGCCGAATTGCAGTACCAGCAAGCGCGGCTTGAGTTCTTTCAAACGTTGGCGACTGCGGGTGATCGCCCCCAGCCAACCGGCGATTTTCATCCCCAGGGTCACCGGCGTCGCATGCTGCAACCAGGTGCGCCCGGCCAGCGGCGTGGCGGCGTAGCGTTCGGCTTGGCGGGCCAGGGTGCCGGCCAGTTGCGCCAGCTCCGCCTCGATCAAGCCCAACGCCTGGCGCAGTTGCAGCACCAGCCCGCTGTCCATCACGTCCTGGCTGGTCGCGCCCAGGTGCACATAGCGCTCGGCCTCGGCGCTCTCGGTGGCGATGCGCTTGCCCAATGCCTTGACCAACGGGATCGCCGAATTGCCGGCACTGGCAATCGCTTCGCTCAATGCCGAAAAATCGTACAACTGGGCACGGCAGGCGTTCTCGATCGGCGCCACCGCATCCTGGGGGATCAACCCTACCCGCGCCTCGGCCCGGGCCAGCGCGGCCTCGACATCCAGCATGGCCTGGACCCGCCCCGCATCGCAGAACACCTCGCGCATGTCGCGAGCCGTGAAGTAGGCATCGAACAGCTGATTGCCCGGTCGTTCGCTCATAAACAGTCCTTGGGTGCGCCGGCCTCACGGCCGGCGCGGTTGGGTCAAAGGTCGTGGTGCAAATACGCCGGCTGCTTGGGCAGGCGCAGGCTGAACAGGAACGCCACCACCATCATCACCGTGACATACCAGTAAAAAGTGTTCTCCATGCCCTGGGCCTTCAGGCTCAAGGCAACGTACTCCGCCGAGCCGCCAAAAATCGCATTGGCCACCGCGTAAGCCAACCCTACTCCCAGCGCCCGCACTTCAGGTGGAAACATTTCCGCTTTCACCAGGCCACTGATGGAGGTGTAGAAACTGACAATCGCCAGCGCCAACGTAATCAGGACAAACGCCAGGAACGGGCTGCTGATGCTTTTGAGGGTCAGCAGGATCGGCACCGTGCACAACGCCCCCAGGGCTCCGAACCAGAGCATGGAATTACGCCGGCCAATCTTGTCCGCCAGCATGCCGAACAACGGCTGCATGCACATATAGAGGAACAGCGCACCGGTCATGATGTAGCTGGCGGTCTTGGCGTGCAGGCCGGCGGTGTTCACCAGGTATTTCTGCATGTAAGTGGTGAAGGTGTAGAAAATCAGCGAACCACCGGCGGTGTAGCCCAGCACGGTGATGAACGCGGCCTTGTGATTGCGAAACAACGCCATAATGCTGCCGGCGTCCTTGTTCTCGCGCATTTCCTTGCTGCTGGTTTCCTTCAGGGAGCGCCGCAGGAACAGGGAAATCAACGCAGCCACGGCGCCCACCACGAATGGAATCCGCCAGCCATAGGCACGCAGCTCGTCTTCGCTGAGGAACTGTTGCAGGATCACCACCAGCGACACCGCCAGCAATTGCCCGCCGATCAGCGTCACGTATTGGAACGAGGCGAAAAAGCCGCGTTGGCCCTTGAGGGCGACTTCGCTCATGTAGGTGGCGGTGGTGCCGTATTCGCCACCCACCGACAGCCCCTGCAGCAAACGCGCGAACAACAGCAACAGCGGCGCCCAGACGCCGATGTCCTTGTAAGTGGGCAGGCAGGCGATGAGCAACGAGCCGAAGCACATCATCAGCACCGAGATCATCATCGAGTTCTTGCGCCCGTGACGGTCCGCCACCCGGCCGAAAATCCAACCGCCGATAGGCCGCATCAGGAAACCGGCGGCGAACACACCGGCCGTGTTGACCAGTTGCACCGTAGGGTTGTCCGAGGGGAAGAACGCCGGCGCGAAATAAATCGCGCAGAACGCGTAGACGTAGAAGTCGAACCATTCGACCAGGTTGCCGGATGAGGCACCGACGATGGCGAAGATGCGCTTGCTGCGTTCTTCACCGGTGTAGTGGCTGGTTGGGGTGGTCATGGGTTACTCGCTCGTTGGGGACTTAACAAAGTCTAGACACACTTAGTAACAGTCCCGTTCCACAGTATTGCATTGCCTGGACTGACGCTATCGCGGGCAAGCCTTGCTCCCACAGAGGTTGTTGCCATTGCCCATCGCATGTCGTGTACCCCTGTGGGAGCAAGGCTTGCCCGCGATGGCGCCAGTGTTGACTCACTCAGTAATCGAAGAACACCGTCTCGGCATCCGTGCCCTGCAGGATCACGTTCCATTGATACACACCCGACGCATCGGGCTTGCTCACGATCGTGGCGCGACGCTCCTCGGGTACGCAGGCCAGCAGCGGGTCGGTTTCGTTGGCCTGTTCGCCGTCGAAATAGATACGCGTCAGCAAATGCTTGACCAGCCCGCGAGCGAACACCAGCACCACCAGATGCGGTGCCTGGGTCGTACCGTTCAACCCTGGCACAGTGCCCGGCTTGATGGTGGTGAATCGGAAGCGCCCTTCGGCATCCACCGGCACCCGGCCAAAGCCTTCGAAGTGCGGGTCCAGGGGTTTGTCCTGGTCGTCTTCCGGGTGGGCGTATTTACCGGCAGCGTTGGCCTGCCAGACTTCCAGCATCGCGTCGTTGACGAACTGGCCATTGCCGTCGACCACCTGCCCGGTGATCGCCACGCGCTGACCGAGGGTTTGTGCGACGGTCAGGTCTTCGCGGTTCAGCCAGGTCAGGCCGATGTGGTAGTAAGGGCCAACGGTGTGGGACGTGGTGGCGGTGAGCGTCATCTTATTTCTCCATCGGCGTGGCATCGCGGCCGCGCAAGACGATGTCCCAGCGGTAACCGAGGGCGTAGTGAGGGACGGTTTTTTCCAGGTCGAAACTGGCGATCAAGCGTTCCTTGGCGCGGGTGTCCGGCACGCAGTTGTAGATCGGGTCGTATTCCAGCAACGGGTCGCCCGGAAAATACATCTGCGTCACCAGGCGCGTCAGAATGCTCGGCCCGAACAGTGAGAAATGGATGTGCGCCGGGCGCCAGGCATTGTGATGGTTGCCCCACGGATAGGCGCCAGGCTTGATGGTCTGGAACTGATACCAACCGTCGGCGTCGGTGACGGTGCGACCGGTGCCGGTGAAATTCGGGTCCAGTGGCGCGTCATGGTTGTCGCGGTCATGGTTGTAGCGACCGGCGGCGTTGGCCTGCCAGATCTCCACCAGGATGCCCGGCACCGGCTGGCCATGCTCGTCCAGCACGCGCCCGTGAATGATGATCCGCTCCCCCAGCGGCTCGCCGGCATGCTGGGCGGTCAGGTCGTGGTCCTTCTCTTGCACGCGGTCGGCACCGACAGTCGGGCCGGTAATTTCCGACAGCGAATGAGGCAGGAACACCAACGGCTTGGACGGCGAGCGCAGGTTGGTGGACTGGTACGGCGGGTGCAGATACTCCGGCTGGGTGCCCGCTTGGGGGCGACGATAACCAGGCTTGTCAGTCATGCAGCGTTCCTCGGATTCTTATTAGTAGAACGACGCGTCAGACGCGTTCGATCGCCAGCGCCAGCCCTTGGCCGACGCCGACGCACATGGTCGCCAAGCCTTTCTTGCCGCCGGTCTTTTCCAAGTGGTGCAGCGCCGTCATCACCAAGCGCGCCCCGCTCATGCCCAGGGGATGGCCGAGGGCGATGGCTCCGCCGTTCGGGTTGACCTGGGGCGCATCGTCCGCCAGCCCCAAATCGCGCAACACCGCCAGGCCCTGGCTGGCAAAAGCTTCGTTGAGTTCGATCACATCGAAATCCGCAACCGCCAGGCCCAGGCGCTCAATGAGCTTGCGCACCGCCGGCACCGGCCCGACGCCCATCACCCGCGGCGCCACGCCGGCACTGGCCATGCCCAGCACTTTGCCGCGCGGCGTCAGGCCGTGTTTTTTTACCGCTTCGGCCGACGCCAGGATCAGTGCAGCCGCGCCATCGTTGACACCCGAGGCGTTGCCGGCAGTGACGGTTTTGTCGGGACCATTGACCGGTTTGAGTTTGCTCAAGGTTTCCAGCGTGGTATCGGCGCGAGGATGCTCATCCTGCTCGACCACGGTTTCACCTTTCTTGTGGGTGATACGCACCGGAACGATTTCTTCGGCGAAAAAACCTGCCGCCTGGGCCGCTGCCGTGCGCTGTTGGCTGCGCAAGGCGAAAGCGTCCTGGTCGGCGCGGGACACGGCGTAGTCATCAGCCACGTTATCAGCGGTCTGCGGCATCGCGTCCACACCGTACTGGGCTTTCATCAATGGGTTGATGAAACGCCAGCCGATGGTCGTGTCTTCCAGCTTCATGTTGCGGGAAAACGCCGCGTCGGCCTTGCCCATCACAAACGGCGCACGGGACATTGACTCCACCCCACCGGCGATGGCCAGCTCCATCTCACCACTGGCGATGGCACGGAACGCCGTACCGATGGCGTCCATGCCCGAGGCGCAAAGGCGGTTGAGGGTCACGCCGGGAATGCTTTCCGGCAGGCCCGCCAGCAACAGCGCCATGCGCGCCACGTTGCGGTTGTCTTCGCCGGCCTGGTTGGCGCAGCCGAGAAACACTTCGTCCACTGCGCTCCAGTCCACCGATGGGTTGCGCTCCATCAGCGCCTTGATCGGCACGGCCGCCAGGTCGTCGGCGCGCACGGCGGACAAACCGCCGCCAAACCGACCGATGGGGGTTCGAATCGCATCACAGATATAAACGTCGCGCATCAGGCTTCTCCCGGTGTCTGACCGTGGGCCGCCGCAGTACGAGCTTCCAGGTCGCGCAGTGCGCTCAGCTCCAGCTCGGTCGGCTCGGCGGTGGTTTGCACCTGGTCGGCGAAACGGATCGCCCACCCGGTGGCCGCAATGACTTGCTCGCGGGTCACGCCGGGGTGCAGCGCAGTGACCACGAACTCATGGGTGTCGGCTTCCGGTTCCATGATGCACAGGTCGGTGATGATGCCCACGGGACCGGCGCCGGGCAGGCCCAGACGTTTGCGCGAATCGCCGCCTTCACCATGGCCGACCGAAGTGATGAAATCCAGCTTGTCGACAAACGAGCGAGCCGACTGCTTGAGGATGATCAACACGCTCTTGGCCGAACCGGCGATTTCCGGTGCGCCACCGGCACCCGGCAGGCGGACTTTCGGCTGATGGTAGTCGCCCACCACCGTTGTGTTGATGTTGCCGAAACGGTCGACCTGGGCTGCGCCGAGGAAACCGACGTCAATGCGCCCGCCCTGCAGCCAGTAGCGAAAAATCTCACCGGTCGGTACGACGGTATCGGCGGTTTCCGCCAGCTCACCGTCGCCGATGGACAGCGGCAGTACGCTGGGCTTGGCACCGATCGGGCCGGATTCGTAGATCAGCACGACGTCCGGCGACGACGTCAGCCGCGCCAGGTTGGCCGCTTTCGACGGCAGGCCGATGCCAACGAAGCACACGGCATTGTTCTTCAAGCGACGCGCCGCGGCGACGGTCATCATTTCGTTGGTGGAGTAAGTCATGGTTTCACCTGCGAAGCGGCTGCCAGTCTGGCCTGGAATTCACTGAAGTCTTTAGTGCCATGGATGTATTCGTTGATCCATGCGGTAAAGGTCTCACGGTCCCGGGCGATCGGATCCCACGCCTGGTAGAAACGGTTGTCACGCTCGGTGTAGCCGTGGGCGTAGGACGGATGGGCACCACCCGGCACGAGGCACACGGCGCTCAATGCCCAGGTCGGCAGTACGCAAGCGTTCATCGGCGCGTTCAGGTCGTCGACGATTTCTTCCACGGTGACGATGCAACGCTTGGCGGCCAGGGCCGCTTCTTTCTGCACGCCGAGAATGCCCCACAGCAGCACGTTGCCCTTGCGGTCGGCTTTCTGGGCGTGGATCACCGTGATGTCCGGGCGCACCGAAGGTACAGCGGCCAATACTTCACCGGTGAAGGGACAGGTCACGCTCTTGATCAGTGGGTTGACCTTCGGCAGGTCGGAACCGGCGTAGGCCCGCAGCACCGCGAACGGCAGGCCAGAGGCGCCGGCGACGTAGGCGTTGGCCAGGTCGGCGTGGCTGTGTTCCTCGATCTCCAGCGGGTGTGGCCACTGCTTCTCCACGGCATCGCGCAAGCGGTGCAACGACCCGACGCCAGGGTTGCCGCCCCAGGAGAAAATCAACTTGCGAGCACAACCGGCGCCGATCAACTGGTCATAGATCAGGTCAGGTGTCATGCGCACCAGGGTCAGGTCTTTCTTTCCCTGGCGAATGATTTCATGACCCGCCGCCGTAGGGATCAGGTGAGTGAAGCCTTCGAGCGCGACGGTATCGCCGTCGTTGACGAATTGCTTCACCGCGTCGTGCAGCGAAAGGATTTCAGCCATGGGGCAGGCTCCCGTGTTCCAGTAGACCGACATGAAGAAAAAGGCGCGAGGTTAAGCGCCGGAGTGACTGAAGATTAAGCCTGGGGGAAAAGCCAAACAATCCGATAATCGACTGAGTGTTCGTTTATCGAACAGATTGTTGTTTGGCTATCTATATTCGCCAAGCACACGGAGCCCCTGTGGAAGCAGACCCTGTGGGAGCCTGCATGCCCTCAGATTTGTCTTCCACAGGGGTTATGTCGTGGGCTCAGGTCGCATCCGCATGGCTGACCATGCCCTTGATCACCACCGCCGTGGTCGCCAGGGCCGCCGGGATCACCAGGGCGGTCAGGACTTGTTCGAAGTTCCAGCCCAGGCCCAACAGGGTCGCGCCCATCCAGGCGCCGAGGATCGCGCCGAAACGACCGATGCCCAGCATCCACGAGACACCGGTGGCCCTACCCTGGGTCGGGTAGAAACGCGCGGCCAGGGAAGGCATCGCCGATTGCGCACCGTTGACGCACATGCCGGCCACCAGCACCAGGGTGGCGAGCAAAGTGATGTTGCCCAGGCTCTGCCCCACTGCGTAGGCAAACAACCCGGCCATCAGGTAGAAAATGCCGATGACCTTGTGCGGATTGAACCGGTCCATCGCCCAACCCACCCCGACGGCGCTCAACACGCCGCCGAATTGGAACAGCGCACCGATAAACGCTGCCTGCTCCATGCTCGCGCCGCTGTCGCGCATCAGGGTCGGCAGCCAACTGGTCAACAGGTAGACGATCACCAGGCCCATGAAATAGGTCAGCCACAGCAGCAAGGTGCCAGCGCTGTAGGTGCCAGAGAAGATCACCGCCAGCACGTTGCGGGCTTTCACGGTTTTCTGTTCCGGCACACTGAAACTCGCCGCTTGGGCCACCGTGTTCGGTTCGATCGGCGCCAGGGTCTTGCGCACCTTGTCGGTGCCGCGATTGCGCACCACCAGATAACGCGCCGACTCTGGCAGCCAGAACAGCAACACGACCGCCAGGATCAACGGCAGGATCCCGCCAATCAGCAGCAGGCTGTGCCAACCGAACGCCGGTATCAGCTTGGCGGAGATGAACCCGCCGCCGGCCATGCCCAGGTTGAAGCCGCAGAACATGCTGGTCACCAACAGGGATTTCTTGCGTTCCGGGGTGTATTCCGAGAGCAAGGTGGTGGCGTTCGGCATCCCGGCGCCCAATCCCAGACCGGTCAGGAAACGCAGTACCAGCAATTGATCGACGTTGGTGCTGTAGGCCGACGCCAGGCTGAACGCGCCGAACAGCAGGACCGCGCCCACCAGTACGACTTTTCGTCCGAAGCGATCAGCCAGCGGCCCTGAACCCAATGCGCCAAACACCATGCCGATCAGCGCGGCGCTCATCACCGGGCCAAGGCTGGCGCGATCGATACCCCAGTCCTGGGACAGCGCCGGGGCGATGAAGCCCATGGCCGCTGTATCGAGGCCGTCGAGGAAAACAATCAGGAAACAAAGAATCACCACCCGCCACTGGTAGCGCGAAATGGGTTGGGCATTGATGAAGGACTGCACATCGAGGCAGTTGCCTACGGAGGTCTGGGGCTGATTCATTTTATTTTTATTCCACGCGATAAACGCAGGCGAACGATCAGGGACCGGCGAAACACGCCGGATGACGCTGCGCGACATTAATGAGGGCAGGCAAATACCGTCAATTCATCGCCGCCGACTGTGTGCGTTTATCGAACAGCTTAAGTGAACAGCTGCGCGCTCAAGTCGCGGCTGGCCCCCAGCAGGCCTGGCAGGAAACGCTGTTCCAGCTCATTGCGGCTGACCCGCCCGGCATGGGTACTGACGTTGAGCGCGGCCACCACTTGACCGGAAGCGTCATACACCGGCACGGCAATCGAACGCAGGCCCTGTTCCAGTTCCTGGTCGACGATACACCAGCCCTGCTGCCGCACCTGTTGCAGGCATTCAAGCAACGCCTCGGGGGTGTGCAAGGTGCGGCTGGTCTTGGCTTGCAGGTCGGCATGGTCCAGGTAGTCGCGCAACGAAGCATCATCCAGGGCCGCCAGGAGAATCCTGCCCATCGAAGTGCAATAGGCTGGCAGACGCCCTCCGACCGACAGATCGACCGAAATCAGGCGCTGGGTGGTGGCTGATCGAGCGATATAGAGGATGTCGTCGCCTTCGAGCGTCGCCATGTTGCAGGCTTCGTGCAGTTGCTCGCTCATGCGGTCCAGGTACGGCTGGGCAGAAACGGCCAGGGGTGTCGAGGACAGATAGGCGTGCCCCAGGGTCAGCACTTTGGGCAGCAGCGAATAAGTGCGCCCGTCCGTGGTGGCGTAGCCAAGCTTGATCAAGGTATGCAGGCAACGTCTGACGGCGGCGCGAGGGATTTCCGTGCGATGGCTGATCTGGGCGATGGTCAGGTGCCGCTTGCGTTCTTGGAAGGCCTGGACCACGGCCAATCCGCGGGCCAGGGACGTCATGAAATCAGGATCGCCAGTCAGGGCCTGGATCCGCTTGGCCGGCGAGGCGACGATCGGTGGCGCGACTGAGGTGAAAGCATTGCGCAATTGGTCGTTCATGTCTGGTTTTCCCCGGGAATGACGGCTATTACAAGCGGCTGCCCGACGGACAGACAAGGGTCGGACCGTCAACAGTGTTCGATTATCGAACCGGCAACCGATAATCGCAATCCTGCCCGGTGTCATGAGTTCGCCAGCCGTCGAACGCTCGATAACAAGTTGAGCGAGAGCAACAAGCGATTTGACGTGAGGGCGTGGGCGATATTGAACTTGTCGCCTTGAATGGCATCAGGACATCGGCACTAGCAAGCATCTTCTGAAACCTGATTGACACAAGTTTGCACATACAAACATCGTTTCACACAACAACAGGCCCCTTTAAATATTTCCCGATAGTGTTATTCAGCTGGACCGCTATAATGCAATTCAGCGACGGTACGGCCAATCGACCGCTCCCGTACGCAGGCACCTTGGTTAATACCCTGGCGCCCGAAGCACCTTTAGGGTCGCTTCCCCTGTATTGGCAACAACACGAAGCCCTGATGCTACGTCAGCTGTCAGCTCTGGTGCCGTGGCCGTCTGCATGTCTACATGCAGTGCGTATCACCAGATTCAATTTCAATTAATTAGGTACAACTGTGACGAAAGACGAACTGCGCGCGGAACTTGAGCGCCAGGAACAACGTTACAAGGAAGTTTACGGCGGGGAAATCACCACCTACGCCGCGCAGCCTGAACCGGAACGCAAACCCTGGCGTAAGCGCGCCACCGTTCAGGACCAGGCCTTCACCCAGGAACTCCAGAAAATGGAAAAAGAACTCAAAGCCGAAGAGCAGTGACGCTCGGGGCCTGATGTTCTTGTGAGGAGGTCTCCGGCCACCACCCAGGCCGGAAACCACAGCGCACGCCCGCCATGAGCGGGCCGCCATCCGCTCCCGTCCGACGGCCGGGGAAGGCTCATGGCCGACCATCTTTTCAGATATTTCATACAACCGCTCGAAGTGCTCTACAGCGGGCGGCGATCAGGTTCCGGGACGCTTTGCGCCCCTGAATCAAAGGGTTACGCGCCCCACGGAAAACCTCGCGCCAGAGGCATTCCTACAAATTATTTCGTTGAAGAATGTTGCCGACGAGCAGGCAATGCATCGATTGCCATGGTTTTCTGGCATAATCGCGCCCCCTTATGACCGGGTCAGAAAACCTTCATGATCGATTTATTCAGCGGACTGGATGCTTGGGTGCTTGTGAGCCTCTTGCTCGCCCTGGCTTTTGTCCTCGCCTTCGAGTTCATCAACGGCTTTCATGACACCGCTAACGCGGTTGCCACTGTTATCTACACCAAAGCCATGCCGCCTCATCTGGCGGTGTTCTTTTCCGGTGTGTTCAATTTCCTCGGTGTGCTGCTGGGCGGTGTGGGGGTGGCGTACGCCATCGTTCACTTGCTGCCCGTAGAGCTGCTGATCAATGTGAACACCGGACATGGACTGGCCATGGTGTTTTCGCTGCTCGCAGCGGCCATTACCTGGAACCTGGGCACCTGGTACTTCGGTATCCCGGCGTCCAGTTCCCACACGTTGATCGGCTCGATCCTCGGCGTGGGCCTGGCCAACGCGTTGATCAACGATATCCCGTTGGCCGACGGAGTGAACTGGCAGAAGGCGATCGATATCGGCGCCTCCCTGGTGTTCTCGCCCATGGCCGGTTTCCTGATCGCTGCCCTGGTGCTGATCGGCCTGAAATGGTGGCGTCCGCTGTCGAAGATGCACAAGACACCGGAACAGCGCCGCCAGATCGACGACAAGAAACACCCGCCGTTCTGGAACCGCCTGGTACTGGTGATCTCGGCCATGGCCGTCAGCTTTGTCCACGGCTCCAACGATGGCCAGAAAGGCATCGGCCTGATCATGCTGGTACTGATCGGTATCGTGCCTTCGCAGTTCGTACTCGACCTGAGCAGCACCACGTATCAGATCGAGCGGACCCGCGACGCGACCCTGCACCTGAGCCAGTTCTACCAGCGCAACAGCGAATCCCTGGGTGAATTCCTGGCACTGGGCAAGAGCGTGGAAGGCGATCTGCCGGAAAAATTCCGGTGCAACCCGCAGCAGACCGAACCCACCATCGATGCCCTGCTCAACACCCTCAAGGGCGTCGCCGACTACCATTCGCTGCCGTCGGAAAGCCGTATCGAAGTGCGTCGCTACCTGCTCTGCCTGGACGACACGGCGAAGAAGGTCGGCAAGCTGCCAGGCCTGGCCGCCCGTGAGAAAGACGACCTGAACAAGCTGCGCAAGGACCTGACCGGCACCACCGAGTACGCCCCGTTCTGGGTGATCCTGGCGGTCGCCCTGGCACTGGGCCTGGGCACCATGGTCGGCTGGAAGCGTGTGGTACTGACCATCGGCGAGAAGATCGGCAAGCAAGGCATGACCTACGCCCAGGGCATGTCGGCGCAGATCACCACCGCGTGCATGATCGGCATGGCGAACATCTTCAGCCTGCCGGTTTCCACCACCCACGTACTGTCCTCGGGCGTGGCCGGTACCATGGTCGCGAACAAGAGCGGCCTGCAAGGTGGCACCGTGCGCAACATCCTGCTGGCCTGGGTGCTGACCCTGCCAGCCACGGTGGCGCTGTCGGCCGGGCTGTTCTGGCTGGCGTCCAAGGCTCTGGGTAGCTGATTCCAGCGACTCAAAAAAAGGTGCGATCCTTGCGGTTCGCACCTTTTTTTATGCCCTGACGCCAGACACCTGTGGGAGCGGGCTTGCTCACGATGGCGGTGGGTCAGTCAACACATGTATCTACAGACATACCACTATCGCGAGCAAGCTCGCTCCCACAGTTGATTGGGTATCTGGCTGGAGAATCACGAACAAAAAAAAGGGCGACCGAAGTCGCCCAAAATGCCTTGCGTGCTCGTTATAGCCGGAAAGACCTACGGTTTTTTCCGCTTGTGCGCGTCTTTCCAGATGAATAATCCAAAGCCTGCGAAAAACACGACCATGAGGCCGACCGTCAACACCCCGGCAAACACCACATTATCGAAAAACATGACTGGCCTCCTGGTCTTGCCCCTGTTGCGATGGGTTCAAGTTAACCAATCAGGCCTGGATGAAAATTGACTGGGGTCAATAACGCCCGCAACGGGGCGAAAAGGTGGGGAAATAACTGATCTGCATCAATGGATCGAGGGGGTTCAGCGCTTTTTCGGTTTGTTTTTCGACTTTTTCTTGGGCTTGCCCAACGGCATGGCCTGCTCGAAAGCCTGGCGGACTTCATTGAGGCGTTTTTCGTTGAGGTCGTGAACGCGCTTGGCGCGCTCGGCACTGAGGTCGATCAGCTTGTCGTCTTGGCTCATGGCGTGTGGGCATCGTGCAGTGAATTGCGGATGCGCCCATGATGCGGGCTGTTGGCGGAGTTGACCAGCCTGCGTACGTCGGCAAACACCTGGATCAGATCTGGATATCGACCCACAAGCCCTGGCGCGACTCTTCGTCTATCAGCGGCACCACCGGCACGGTGTTGTCGGCGTTGAGTTCGGTCCCCGGTACGGCCAGATGTTCTTCAGGGTCTTCATTGGCCTCGCGGTGGCGCTTGTCGCGCTCCTGCCGGCGACGCTGTTCCTCGCGCAACAGCAGCGCGGCCTCTTCCGGGTCGCGGTTTTGCAGGTCGATGGTGCTTTCGTTGGAGCTTGGCTGCACCGGGACCACGGGCGGTATGTCCGGTCGCTGGCGAACCGGATCCTGTTGAGCGGTGATGGGTACGGCGCTCAAAGGGAGCATGGGTGGCAACATAAAGGTCTCCTGTCTTCAGGTTGTCGGCTGGGAAAGTGGCAGCTTGAACCGCCGGTCTGAAACTTGTGACCCAGTTGGCATTGCAGCGATCCCCAGGGCCGAGCTTGTTTGATCGCTGGGCAAGCTTAAGTTCCGTGCCGTCAGTAACTAATCAGCGTACGTAAATCCTTTGGTCTGAGGGATCCTTCCGTTAAGATAACCGGCTTTTTCAAGGCGGGAGTCAGGCAGCATGGCGCAGCAGTATCAACCGGGGCAACGCTGGATCAGTGACAGCGAAGCCGAGCTGGGTTTAGGCACCGTTCTGGCACAGGACGGCCGCTTGTTGACCGTGCTCTATCCGGCCACTGGCGACACTCGCCAGTACGCGCTACGGAATGCGCCGCTCACCCGTGTACGGTTTTCGCCGGGCGATGTGATCACTCACTTCGAAGGCTGGAAAATGACCGTGCGCGAAGTCGATGACGTCGACGGGTTGCTGGTCTATCACGGCCTCAACGGGCAGAACGAAGTCGTCACCCTGCCGGAAACCCAACTGTCGAACTTTATCCAGTTCCGCCTGGCGAGCGACCGTCTGTTCGCCGGCCAGATCGACCCGTTGGCCTGGTTCTCCCTGCGCTACCACACCCTGGAACACACCAGCCGCCAGTTACAGTCTTCGCTTTGGGGCCTGGGCGGCGTTCGTGCCCAGCCTATCGCCCACCAATTGCACATTGCCCGTGAAGTGGCCGACCGCATTGCGCCGCGGGTATTGCTGGCGGACGAAGTGGGCCTGGGCAAGACCATCGAGGCCGGCCTGGTCATCCACCGTCAACTGCTGTCCGGCCGCGCCAACCGCGTCCTGATCCTGGTGCCGGAAAACCTCCAGCACCAATGGCTGGTGGAAATGCGCCGACGCTTCAACCTGCAGGTCGCGCTGTTCGACGAAGAACGCTTCATCGAAAGTGATGCCAGCAACCCGTTCGAAGACACTCAACTGGCCCTGGTGGCGCTGGAGTGGCTGGTGGACGACGAGAAGGCCCAGGACGCGCTGTTCGCCGCCGGCTGGGACCTGATGGTGGTCGACGAGGCTCATCACCTGGTATGGCACGAAGATCAGGTCAGCCCGCAGTACGCGCTGGTCGAACAACTCGCCGAGACAATCCCGGGCGTGCTGCTGCTGACCGCAACCCCGGAACAACTGGGCCAGGACAGCCACTTTGCTCGTCTGCGCCTGTTGGACCCAAATCGCTTCCACGACCTCAAGGCCTTCCGCGCCGAGAGCGAAAACTATCGCCCGGTGGCCGAAGCCGTGCAGGAGCTGTTGGACAAAGGCCGTCTTTCGCCTGAGGCTCACAAGACCATCCAAGGCTTCCTGGGCAATGAAGGCGAAGCGTTGCTGACCGCGGTCAGTGATGGCGATGTCGAAGCCAGTGCTCGCCTGGTGCGTGAACTGCTGGACCGCCACGGCACCGGCCGCGTGCTGTTTCGCAACACCCGCGCAGCGGTGCAAGGCTTCCCCGAGCGCAAGCTGCACGCCTACCCGCTGCCGTGCCCGGACGAGTACCTCGAGCTGCCCCTGGGCGATCACCCCGAGCTGTACCCGGAAGTCAGCTTCCAGGCCCAGCCGGACGCCAGCGAAGAAGAACGCTGGTGGCGTTTCGACCCGCGGGTCGAGTGGCTGATCGACACCCTGAAGATGCTCAAGCGCACCAAAGTACTGGTGATCTGTGCCCACGCCGAAACCGCCATGGACCTGGAAGACGCCTTGCGCGTGCGCTCCGGTATCCCGGCCACGGTGTTCCACGAAGGCATGAACATTCTGGAGCGCGACCGCGCGGCGGCCTATTTCGCCGACGAAGAGTTCGGTGCCCAGGTGCTGATCTGTTCGGAAATCGGCAGCGAGGGCCGCAACTTCCAGTTCGCCCATCATCTGGTGCTGTTCGATCTGCCAGCGCACCCGGACTTGCTGGAGCAACGCATCGGCCGCCTGGACCGGATCGGCCAGAAGCACACCATCGAGCTGCATGCGCCGTACCTGGAAACCAGCCCGCAAGCGCGGCTGTTCCAGTGGTATCACGAAGCCCTGAATGCCTTCCTCAACACCTGCCCGACTGGCAACGCCTTGCAGCATCAGTTCGGCCCGCGCCTGCTGCCATTGCTGGAAGAAGCCGACGATGGCCAGTGGCAAGCGCTGATCGACGAAGCCCGCACCGAACGCGAGCGCCTGGAGGCCGAGCTGCACACCGGTCGCGACCGTTTGCTGGAGCTCAACTCCGGCGGCGCTGGTGAAGGCGATGCGCTGGTGGAAGCCATTCTCGAGCAGGACGACCAGTTCGCCCTGCCGATCTACATGGAAACCCTGTTCGACGCCTTTGGCATCGACAGCGAGGATCATTCGGAAAACGCGCTGATCCTCAAGCCGAGCGAAAAAATGCTCGACGCCAGCTTCCCGCTGGGCGACGACGAAGGCGTGACCATCACCTACGACCGCAACCAGGCGCTGTCGCGCGAAGACATGCAGTTCATCACCTGGGAGCACCCGATGGTGCAAGGCGGCATGGACCTGGTGCTGTCTGGTTCCATGGGCAACACCGCCGTGGCGCTGATCAAGAACAAGGCCCTCAAACCCGGCACCGTGTTGCTGGAGCTGCTCTACGTCAGTGAAGTAGTGGCCCCACGCTCGCTGCAACTGGGCCGCTACCTGCCGCCGGCCGCCCTGCGCTGCCTGCTGGACGCCAACGGCAACGACCTGGCCGCCCGGGTCTCGTTCGAAACCTTGAACGACCAGCTCGAAAGCGTGCCCCGTGCCAGCGCCAACAAGTTCATCCAGGCCCAGCGCGACCAGCTCACGCCACGGATCAATGCCGGCGAAGAAAAGATCGCCCCGCGTCACGCCGAACGCGTGGCCGAGGCCCAACGTCGCCTGGCCGCCGATACCGACGAGGAACTGGCCCGCCTGACCGCCCTGCAAGCGGTCAACCCGACCGTGCGCGACAGCGAACTGGTAGCCCTGCGCCAACAGCGCGAGCAAGGCCTGGCGATGCTTGAGAAGGCGGCGTTGCGTTTGGAGGCGATTCGGGTGTTGGTGGCGGGCTGAGATTGGCGGGGGGCCCGATATGGGTCCCCGCTGTGGTGGTTTTATCGGGTGTATATCCGTTGCTGCGGTAACGGATATACACACCAAACGAAGCCCCCCTCAAGGACTGTAATACCCCACCGCCACCAGGAAATGCCCAACCTTCTTCAGGTAAGCATGCTTGTCCTCGACCTTGCCAGTCACCGGGTTCTTCCACCGATACTCATACTCCCCCACATCCTGCTTGCCGATCATGGTCAGGATCGGCTCCCCCACCGGTTTGCCATCCGGATCCTTGACCTTGGCAAAATCGGTATTGATCAAGCGCAGGTTGGTGCCATGGCCGACATACCGCCGGGTATCGAGGTCAACGACAAAGACATACAGGTCATCCTGCAGATAACCGCCCTTGAGGGAGTTGACCGCCGTCAGCGTGGCTTTCTCGTTTTTCAGCAGGTCGCTCGAGGCCTTGTCCAGCAACGCCTTGGCCTGTTCGGCGGAAGCCCGTGGCAGGTAGTAGCCGACGGCCAGGATTCGCTCGCCGACACGCTGGAAATACACATGCTTGCGCTCAACCTTGCCGTCCGACCAGTTCTGCCAACGGTACTCGGCTTGCTGGATGCCGCTGGCCTCGGGGGTTTTCAAGGCGTCCTTGAAGGCTTTGCGCAGGTCCGGGCCCAGCACTTCGGACACGTCTCGCCCGATCAGCGCTGAGGAAGGCCCGCCGCTGGCGAGCATCACACCCTGGGTATCCACCACGAATACGTAGCGATCCTTGTCGACGAAATCCCCCTGGCGACTGAAAGCGGCAAAGGCTTTGTCGCCGTTGTCATGGTAATAGGCCAAGGCCTTTTCCAGCAGCGAGCGGGCCGCCTGGCCGTCATCCGGTGTCGCGGCATGAACCGGTGCCAGCCCCAGCACAAGCATTGCGCCCAGCCAGGCCATCCTGTGAAAAAAAACCATATGCGCGCCCCTCGTTCTTGTTGGTGTTTCAAGAGCGTAGACGGCGTGGGGTGATGTTGGAGTATTCAGGGAATTGCTGGGGAGGCCTGGTGCATCAGTGGGTATTGATACTGACTGACAGGACGTCATCGCGAGCAAGCTCGCTCCCACACTGGAGGTGCTTACCCTGTGGGAGCGAGCTTGCTCGCGATAACGGCGGCACATTCAGCATGATGCGCACTGACACGCCACTATCGCGAACAAACGCCAACAGGCTTATTGACTGCGGAGTTGCTGCTGCAAATTCTGGATCTGCGCCTGCAGGGTGTTGATATTACGGGTGACCTGGCCGCGGAAGGCGTCGAACTCGGCGGTGTTGCCGCCCTTGTCCTGCTGGCTCTTGAGCACGATCACATCCTGCTCCAGGCGATCGATAGCCGAGTTGGAGGTGGCTCTTTTCAGGGCGGTGATGTCAGCACCGATGCTCTTGAGCTGAGCATCCAGGGCACCACCCTCGCCTTGGCTTTTCAGGGCGGTAACTTCAGCTACCAGCGTCTTGACCTGGGCTTGGAGCTCCTTGTTGGAAGCTTGCAACTGAGTGTTGGTGTTCTGCTGTTCAGTGGCCTGGGCAATGAGCTGGGCCAGTTCCTTGTCCAAGTCGGCAGACGGACCGAAGGTAGCTTGCTGTTGCTTGTACTGCTCCAGCAGTTTGTTGTCGAATTGCTTGCCCTGATCCTGCAGCTTGCTTTCCAACTGCTTGATCTGCAGTTTCAAGGCCTCACTGTCGCTCATCACGTTGGACTGGCCGGCGACGACCTTGCCGGAAAACTCCTGCAGTCGTCCCGCCGCATCTTCACTGATCCGCGCGAAGCTCTCCTGGGTGGCCACCAGTTGCTGCTCCATCAGGGAAATCTGCTGGAAGCTCCACCAGGCCAGGAAACCGAACGCACACAGCAGCGCGCCGACCAATGCCCACAGCGGCCCGGTGCTGGGCCCCTTGACCTTGACCGCGGCTACGGGCGCCGGGCGCGCTTGCACATGAGGCTGGCGGTTGGGCAGGAAATCATCGTCATCGGGAATGTCGGCCCGCATCCGCAGGCTCGGTACATCATCGAAGTCGTCGTTGGCATCGTTACGCATGGGCATGGTTCAACCTTTGGGAAACCGGTGATGGCTTGATGCGGTGAGTATAACCCCCTCACCCGCCGCACCGATTGACCCCGAACCTGGCACTCGGTTCATGACGGGGCGATCAGCGGGCACTTTGGACCTTCCACCAGGCACAAAATTCATCGAGGGCGGTCCACAGGCTGACCTGCGGATCATAATCGAGATAATGCCGGGCCCGGCTGATGTCCAGGGTGAAATTTTTGTTCATGACCTGCATGCCCAGGCGCGACAGCGTCGGTTCGGGGCGGCCCGGCCACAATTTGCAGAAACCTTCATTCAGGGCCGCGACACTATAAGCCAAGCCGTAGGAACGATAACGCCGGACCTGTGGGACTTCCATCTGGCGCATCACATAATTGACCACATCCCACAGAGGAACCGGTGCCCCATTGCTGATGTTATAGGCCTTGCCCAACGCTGAATCGGTCGCCAGCAGGCTGCTGAGCAGCGCTTCGTTGAGGTTCTGCACGCTGGTGAAATCCACTTTGTTCAGCCCGTTGCCGACAATTGCCAGGCGCCCCTTGCGCTGCATTTTCAACAGCCGCGGAAAAATGCTCATGTCACCGGCGCCGGTCACGAAACGCGGGCGCAGGGCCAGCACTTCGAGGCCGAACTCCTGGGCGCCGAAGACTTTCTGCTCAGCCAGGTACTTGGTGGCGGCGTAAGGGTGCTTGAAGCGCTTGGGCACTTGTTCTTCAGTCAACCCGAGGTGGTCACGCCCGTCGAAGTAGATGGACGGCGAGGACAGATGAACCAGCCGGCGAACCTTTTGCTTGAGGCAGGCCTCAACGACATTTTCCGTGACCTGGACATTGCCCTGGTGGAAATCCTGATAGCGGCCCCAGAGCCCCACGGAGCCGGCGCAATGCACCACGGCTTCGACATCCAGGCACAAATCCCGGGCCAGCAGCGGGTCGTTCAGATCCCCTTGGACAAACTGTGCACCGCGACGCACCAGGTGCTCCACGCTCTCGGCCCGGCGACCGTTGACCCGTACATCCAGGCCTTGCTCCAGGGCGAAACGCGCGAAGCGCCCGCCGATGAAGCCGCTCGCGCCGGTGACCAGAATTTTCATGAATGCTCCTAAGAAATGCGGTTACGAGTCTCGCGCTACAACCTGCAAATTTATCTGTGCGCCGCTTTTACCAGCAGCTTGACGTCTACTGCGCCTCCCAAGGCACCAGCCACTGCCGGGAGGAGCGGATCAACTGTTCGGTCAACAAGCCGAGCAACTGCCCGCCATTGCGCCAATGATGCCAGTACAGCGGCACATCGATCGGTTTATCTGCCAGCAATTCCACCAGCACGCCTCGCTCCAGCTGTTCGCGCACTTGCAGCTCCGGCACGAGCCCCCAGCCCAGCCCGACTTCAGCAAGACGAATGAAACCTTCGGACGAGGGGCACAGATGGTGCTCGAAACCGCCCTCCACGCCCACGGACGCAAGGTAGCGGTGCTGCAGGAAGTCATCCGGGCCAAACACCAATGCCGGCGTATGGGCCAGTTGATCGGCCCGTACCCCGTCGGGGAAATGCCGGGCAATGAACGCCGGGCTGGCCAGCGCCCGGTAGCGCATCGCTCCCAGCAACACGCTGCGGGCGCCCGCCACCGGACGTTCGCTGGCGCAGACACACGCCGCCACTTCACCGGCGCGCATGCGCTTGAGGCCAACGGTCTGGTCCTCCACCACCAGGTCGAGCAACAGGTGATGCTCGGCGCAGAAATCGCCCACGGCTGCCGCCCACCAGGTTGCCAGGCTGTCGGCGTTCAAGGCGATGCGCAAACGTTCCGGCAGACCCTCTTCATCCAGGGCCGGCACCAGGCTTTGCAGGTCGCGCTCAAGCAGGCGCACCTGTTGCACATGATTGAGCAGCCGTCGGCCGATCTCCGTGGGTGCCGGCGGCGTGGCACGTACCAGCACGGGCTGGCCGATGCGCGCTTCCAACAGTTTGATCCGTTGGGAAATGGCCGATTGCGATAAACCCAACACCTGGGCCGCGCGTTCGAAACCGGCCTGCTCGACCACGGCAGCCAGGGCAGAAAGCAATTTGTAGTCGAACATCAGTTTTCCTAATGAGCAATCAGCAGGATTGGTTTTTCTTATACAACCCTTCCCCGGAGAATGGCCAGCATTCGTACACAAACCGGGGATCAAACCTATGTGGCAAAGTTATATGAACGGCCTGCTGGTAGCCCTTGGGCTGATCATGGCCATCGGCGCCCAGAACGCATTTGTGCTGGCCCAGAGCCTGCGCCGCGAACATCATCTGCCCGTGGCGGCGCTGTGCGTCACATTCGATGCGCTGCTGGTCGCCGCCGGGGTTTTCGGCTTGGCGACATTGCTGGCCCAGAGTCCGTTGCTGCTGTCGATAGCCCGCTGGGGCGGTGCGGCTTTCCTGCTCTGGTACGGCAGCCTGGCACTGCGCCGGGCCTGCTCGAAGCAAAGCCTGCAACAGGGGGGAAACCAGGCCGTGCGCTCGCTGCGGGCGGTGCTGCTCAGCGCCCTGGCGGTGACGCTGCTCAACCCCCACGTCTACCTCGACACCGTGCTGCTGATCGGCTCCCTCGGTGCCCAGCAGAGCGTGCCCGGCGCCTATGTCGTGGGCGCGGCCAGTGCCTCGCTGCTGTGGTTCTTCACCCTGGCCTTCGGCGCTGCGTGGCTGGCACCCTGGCTCGCTCGCCCAAGCACCTGGCGGATCCTCGACCTGCTCGTGGCGACGATGATGTTTACCGTGGCGGTGCAATTGATCGTGAACGGCTGATTATTCCAAACCGCTCTGGAACCTCTATTCCACACAGTTGTTGCGTGGTTATGCCGCACCCCCGGTGCTATGATCCGACTCCTGCGCCGCAAAGAGTACAAACTCCCCGGCGCTAGTCTGGCCGCCCGTGATCGGCCTTGCGCTCACCGCAACTGACCTGATTAGGAGAATCACCATGGCTTTCGAATTGCCGCCGCTGCCCTATCCACACGATGCACTGCAGCCGCACATCTCCAAAGAGACTCTGGAATACCACCACGACAAGCACCACAACACCTATGTCGTGAACCTGAACAACCTGGTGCCTGGCACCGAGTTCGAAGGCAAGACCCTGGAAGAAATCGTCAAGACTTCCTCGGGCGGTATCTTCAACAACGCCGCTCAGGTCTGGAACCACACCTTCTACTGGAACTGCCTGGCGCCAAACGCCGGCGGTCAACCAACCGGCGCGCTGGCTGAAGCCATCAACAAGGCCTTCGGTTCATTCGACAAGTTCAAGGAAGAATTCAGCAAGACGTCCATCGGCACCTTCGGTTCCGGCTGGGGCTGGCTGGTGAAAAAGGCTGACGGTTCCCTGGCCCTGGCCAGCACCATCGGCGCCGGCAACCCGCTGACCAGCGGCGACACCCCGCTGCTGACCTGCGACGTGTGGGAACACGCCTACTACATCGACTACCGCAACGTTCGTCCGAAATACGTCGAAGCGTTCTGGAACCTGGTCAACTGGAAATTCGTCGCCGAGCAGTTCGAAGGCAAAGCCTTCACCGCCTAAGCGTCGATGCCAGACAAGAAAACCCGGCGTCGTGCCGGGTTTTTTTTGCCGGGCAAAAATGACCGCAGGCAAAATACCTCGGGTCTGGAACCCAAGAAAAAATCCCTGGAGGCCTCAAGTTGCGGCCCCTTCCAACCGACACAATGGTCGTAGAGCAATCACTCTGGAAAAAACGTACATCGGTGAGGTTTCAAGCGAAAACCCTTGTGTTTGATTGTCCCTTTGACTGACATCACAGGATTGCCAATACTCATGGCAACTTGACGCTACCCGCACGGAACAAGGAACCACTCTTTGAAGCTGGAACTCAAGAACAGCTTGTCTGTGAAGTTGCTCCGGGTCGTGCTCCTCTCGGCATTGATCGTTGGCATGGTCTTGAGCTGCGCCCAGATCGTGTACGATGCCTACAAAACCAACCAGGCCGTCGCCAGTGACGCCCAGCGGATCCTCGACATGTTCCGTGATCCTTCGACCCAGGCCGTCTACAGCCTGGACCGGGAGATGGGCATGCAAGTGATCGAGGGCCTGTTCCAGGACGAAGCCGTACGCATGGCTTCCATCGGCCATCCACGCGAAACCATGCTCGCCGAAAAAACCCGGCCCTTGCAGCACTCCGAAAGCCGCTGGCTGACCGACCTGATCCTGGGCAAGGAGCGCACCTTTACCACGCAACTGGTGGGACGCGGCCCCTATAGCGAATATTACGGCGACCTGAGCATTACCCTCGACACCGCCACCTACGGCGAAGGCTTCATCGTCAACTCGGTGATCATTTTCATTTCCGGGATGCTGCGAGCCCTGGCCATGGGCCTGGTGCTGTACCTGGTCTATCACTGGCTGCTGACCAAACCATTGTCGCGGATCATCCAGCACCTGACCGAAATCAACCCCGATCGCCCCAGCGAGCACAAAATCCCGCAGTTGCGCGGTCACGAACAAAACGAGCTGGGCCTGTGGATCAATACGGCCAACCAACTGCTCGAATCCATCGAGCGCAACACGCACCTGCGCCACGAAGCGGAAAACAGCCTGCTGCGCATGGCCCAGTACGACTTCCTCACCGGCCTGCCCAACCGCCAGCAGCTGCAACAGCAACTGGACAAGATCCTGGTGGACGCCGGGCGCCTGCAACGCCGGGTGGCGGTGCTGTGTGTGGGGCTGGATGACTTCAAGGGCATCAACGAACAGTTCAGCTATCAGACCGGCGACCAGTTGCTGCTGGCCCTGGCCGACCGACTGCGGGCCCACAGCGGTCGGCTCGGCGCACTGGCGCGGCTGGGGGGCGACCAGTTCGCCCTGGTCCAGGCCGACATCGAACAGCCTTACGAGGCCGCCGAACTGGCCCAGAGCATCCTCGATGACCTGGAAGCGCCGTTCGCCATCGACGATCAACAAATCCGCCTGCGGGCCACCATCGGCATCACCCTCTTCCCCGAAGACGGCGACAGCACCGAGAAACTGTTGCAGAAAGCCGAGCAGACCATGACCCTGGCCAAGAGCCGCTCGCGCAATCGCTACCAGTTCTACATCGCCAGCGTCGACAGCGAGATGCGCCGCCGTCGCGAACTGGAGAAAGACTTGCGCGAGGCCCTGGCCCGCGAGCAGTTCACCCTGGTGTACCAGCCGCAGATCAGCTACCGCGACCTGCGGGTGGTGGGCACCGAAGCCCTGATCCGCTGGCACCATCCCGAGCACGGCCTGGTGCCGCCGGATCTGTTCATTCCCCTGGCCGAGCAGAACGGCACCATTATCGCCATCGGTGAATGGGTGCTGGACCAGGCTTGCAGGCAATTGCGCGAATGGCACGACCAGGGCTTCCTCGACCTGCGCATGGCGGTCAACCTGTCGACGGTGCAACTGCACCACGCCGAACTGCCGCGGGTGGTGAACAATCTCCTGCAAATGTACCGGCTGCCGCCGCGCAGCCTGGAACTGGAAGTTACCGAGACAGGCCTGATGGAAGACATCACCACCGCTGCCCAGCATTTGCTGAGCCTGCGCCGCTCCGGGGCGCTGATTGCCATCGATGACTTCGGGACCGGCTATTCGTCCCTGAGCTACCTCAAGAGCCTGCCGCTGGACAAGATCAAGATCGACAAGAGCTTCGTCCAGGACCTGCTCGACGACGAGGACGATGCAACCATCGTCCGGGCCATCATCCAGTTGGGCAAGAGCCTGGGGATGCAGGTCATTGCCGAAGGCGTCGAGACGGTCGAACAGGAAGCCTACATCATCGCCGAGGGCTGCCACGAAGGTCAGGGGTATTACTACAGCAAACCGCTGCCGGCACGGGAATTGGGCCTTTACCTGAAGCAGGCCGAGCGCAGCAAGGTTTCCATCATCTGATTTCTCCCCCCGGCGCCAAGCCTTTGTAGGAGCTGGCGAAGCTGCGATCTTCGGTTTGTTCGCCTGGGATTCAAGCGTCAGTGAAAAGATCGCAGCCTCGCTTCGCTCGGCAGCTCCTACAGACGCTACCGAAGGCGGCAATCTCCCATCATTAAATAAGAAATATTTACACCTGCAACCCTTTACACATAATGCAAATCTTTCGCATTATGTCGCAGTTTCGCGCACCTCGCGCCTGTCCCATCCATCATCGAAGCAGGATTTGCCATGATTCGTATGCCCCTGGCTACTGCCAGTCTGCTGGCTATCGCTATTTCCCTCGCCGGTTGCGGCGAAGGCAAAGACAAGGCCGCCGCGCCGCAAGCGCCAACGCCTGCCGCCAGCACCGCGGCACCGGTCGCCCCTGCTGCCGCCGGCAAAATCGACGAAGCTGCCGCCAAGGCCGTTGTCGCGCACTATGCCGACATCGTCTATGCCGTCTACAGCGATGCCGAATCCACGGCAAAAACCCTGCAAACCGCCGTCGACGCGTTCCTGGCCAAGCCGAACGCCGAGACCCTGAAGGCCGCCCGGACTGCCTGGGTCGCCGCACGCGTGCCTTACCTGCAAAGCGAAGTGTTCCGCTTCGGCAACACCATCATCGACGACTGGGAAGGCCAGGTGAACGCCTGGCCCCTGGACGAGGGCCTGATCGACTACGTCGACAAATCCTACGAGCACGCCTTGGGTAACCCGGGCGCCACCGCCAACATCATCGCCAACACCGAAGTCCAGGTCGGCGAAGACAAGGTCGATGTGAAGGACATCACCCCGGAAAAACTCGCCAGCCTCAATGAGCTGGGCGGTTCCGAGGCCAACGTCGCCACCGGCTACCACGCCATCGAATTCCTGCTGTGGGGCCAGGACCTCAACGGCACCGGCCCTGGCGCGGGTAACCGCCCGGCGTCGGACTACCTGCAAGGCGCTGGCGCCACCGGCGGTCACAACGACCGTCGTCGTGCCTACCTCAAGTCCGTGACCCAATTGCTGGTCAACGACCTCGAAGAGATGGTCGGCAACTGGAAGCCGAACGTGTCTGACAACTACCGCGCCACCCTGGAAGCCGAGCCCGCCGAAAGCGGCCTGCGCAAGATGCTGTTCGGCATGGGCAGCCTGTCCCTGGGGGAACTGGCGGGCGAACGCATGAAAGTGTCCCTGGAAGCCAACTCGCCAGAAGACGAGCAGGATTGCTTCAGCGACAACACCCATAACTCGCATTTCTACGATGCCAAGGGTGTACGTAACGTGTACCTGGGCGAATACACCCGCGTCGACGGCACCAAGATGACCGGCGCGAGCCTGTCGTCCCTGGTCGCCAAGGCCGATCCGACCGCGGACACCGCGCTCAAGGCCGACCTGGCCGACACCGAGGCCAAGATCCAGGTCATGGTCGATCACGCCAACAAAGGTGAGCACTACGACCAACTGATCGCCGCCGGCAACACCGCGGGCAACCAGATCGTGCGCGACGCCATCGCCGCACTGGTCAAGCAGACCGGTTCGATCGAACAGGCTGCGGGCAAACTGGGCATCAGCGACCTGAACCCGGACAACGCTGATCACGAGTTCTGATCAACGCCGGCTGGCTGACGGTTAACGCAGCCAGCCAAGCCACAAACCTGTGGGAGCGAGCCTGCTCGCGATTGGGGGCTATCAGTCGACATTCATGTTGGCCGGTCTACCGCCATCGCGAGCAAGCTCGCTCCCACAGGAATTTCGTTGCTTGTGATTCATCATTGCAACCCCGCAAGCCGCCCTTCGATAAACCGCCGTTCCGGCAATTGCTGCGTCAACTCAAGCGCGCGTCGATACGCCGACCTCGCCTCGTCCAAGCGTCCCAGTTGACGACAGAACTCCGCCTGCGCCGAGTAGGCCAGGTGATAGTCGAGTAATTCCCCACGCCCCAGGATCGCCTCGACCAGGCGCAAGCCGGCTTCCGGTCCATCGCGCTTGGCCAGGGCAGCGGCGCGGTTGAGTTCGATCACCGGCGATGGCACGGCGCGCAGCAGCACATCATAAAGCCCGACGATCTGCGGCCAGTCGGTCTCCTGCGCCGTCGGCGCTTCGGCATGCACCGCCGCAATCGCCGCTTGCAGGCAGTACGGCCCGAACCGGCGAGTTTTCAGCGCGGCTTCCACCAACGCACAGCCCTCGGCGATCAGCTCGGCATCCCATAAGGATCGCGCCTGTTCATCCAAAAGGATCAGCTCACCGGTCGATGAAGTTCGCGCCGGACGCCGGGATTCGTGCAGCAGCATCAACGCCAGCAACCCCATGACCTCAGCCTCGGGCAGCAACTCCATCAGCAGGCGCCCGAGGCGGATGGCTTCGCGCGTCAGGTCTTCGCGGGTCAGCTCGGCGCCCATCGAGGCCGAATAACCTTCGTTGAACACCAGGTAGATCACCCGCAGCACGCTGTCCAGCCGTTCTGGCAGTTCCGCGCGGGACGGCACCTGATAGGGGATCCTGGCATCGCGGATCTTCGCCTTGGCCCGTACGATGCGCTGGGCAATGGCCGCCGGGGCGGCGAGGAAAGCCCGGGCGATTTGCTCGGTGGTCAGGTCGCAGACTTCCCGCAGCGTCAGGGGCACCTGCGCGTCCGCCGCCAGGGCCGGGTGGCAACAGGTGAAAATCAGCCGCAGGCGATCGTCTTCCACGTCTTCGTCACTCCACTGGCCCTGCTCCAGCTCTTCGAGCTGGGCGATCAACATCGGCCGGGACGCGGCGAAACGCGCGCGCCGGCGCAAACTGTCGATGGCTTTGAAACGCCCGGCAGACACCAGCCAGGCCCGCGGGTTGTCCGGCACCCCGTCGCGCTGCCAGCGCTCGACCGCAATGAAGAAGGCCTCGTGCAAGGCTTCTTCGGCGAGATCGAAATCCCCCAGCAGGCGAATCAACGTCGCCAGGATCCGCCGCGAGTCTTGCCGATAAACCTGCTCGACCCGCGCCTTGACCGCTTCGACCGACATCAGTCGGGCATGCCTTGGGGGCCCCACCCTTGGCCTCGTAAGGCCGGCTCGCTCCGGGCGCGGAAAATCCTCTGACGCCGGGCGTCGATCATTCGGCTGATGGATAACGCATAAGGGACAGCTGCAAGGTTCATGAATGAAGTCCTGTTTGTATTTGTTGTTCAGGGGTTCAGTTGGCGTACCGGTCGCACTTCGACGCAGCCGACCCGGGCCGCCGGGATATTGCCAGCGACCTGGATGGCTTCGTTGAGGTCCTTGGCATCGATCAGGTAGAAGCCCGCCAGTTGCTCCTTGGTTTCGGCGAACGGGCCGTCGGTGATCGACAGCTTGCCGCCGCGCATGCGCACCGTGGTAGCGGTCTGCACCGACTCCAGGGCCTCGGCGGCCAGCATCCGCCCACTGCCCTGGATCGATTCGGCATAGGCCATGCACTCGGCGTCCTCCGGGCTGTCGGGCGAGTTGTGCAGCGTGTGTTCGTTGCTATACACCAGGCATAGGTACTTCATGGAAGGCTCCGTGATCGGACTGATCAACTATGGACGGCAGAATGAGGCTCAGCAAAAAAACCGACGATCAGGGTTGCAGGTCGAACAGCGTCGTACCGGCCATCGGGTCGAACGGCGCGGACCAATGTTCATGGACGATCCGCCATTGCCCGGCTACACGCCGGTAGCAGGCCGTCACGCGCATCCAGCAGGCTTGTTCCTCGCCTTTGTCGTTGGTGCCGCCGCAATAGGCCAGCCAGTGGGCGAAGGCGATGTTCTCGGCCGGGGTAATCTTGACCTGATGGAAGTCGAACTTGTGCGGGCCGGGGCACATTTCCATGCAGGCTTGCCAATGGGCCCGGTAAGCGGTCTTGCCCTTGAATTGCAAGGCCTGGATGGCATCGAACGAGACGATGTCTTCGTCATAGAGCGCCATGACCTTTTCGACGTCCTTGGCCATGACCGCTTGGCGATAGGTGTCGATCAGGGCCTGGATTTCGGTTTCAGTGGCTTGGGTATTCATGGTGATTCTCCGCAGTTTTTTGTTGAAGACACCCTTTGTCGTTTGGAGAAACAGCGAATCGACAACCCAACAAAAATAATTCAAAGAAAAAATTCGCTAGAATCCAGGTCCTATTCTGCTGGTAAACAACGGATGTTTTTGTGACCGCTCAGCTCGTACCCTACGAAGACCTGACCCCGCTGCAACGCGAACAGGTCAGCGCCATCGAAATCCACCCCGAACAGATCAAGTTCGCCGGCGATATCCACGGCGCCCTGCACACGCTGCTGTCCAAGCCCGGCCCCGGGGTCAAAGGGTTTGCGCTATTGGCTGAAGAGGTGCCGGTGGCCTTCCTGCTGCTCAAGCGCCCGCCGGTACTGCCCGCCTGGGCCAATGAACACAGCGCCACCCTGCATGCCCTGCAAGTCGATCACCGGGCCCAGGGCAAAGGTTATGGCAAGGCCTGCCTGCAGGCGCTGCCCGCCGTGGCGCGAGCCGCCTGGCCGGAAATCCGCGGGCTGGAGCTCTCGGTTGACGCCGATAACGACTCGGCCATCGGCCTGTACACCCGGCTGGGCTGGGTCGACAGTGGCGAGGCCTACAAGGGCCGCATCGGTTACGAGCGGCGAATGGGGTTGGCGTTTTGATGGACCTTGACCCATAGACTCAGGATGAATGGATGATGTTGACGTCGATTGAACAGCTGGAAGCGCTTTATGGCCTGCCCCACGAACGGGCAGTGCGCAAACAGATCCCCTTCCTGAACGAGGATTACCAGGCGATGGTCCGGGCCTCGCCGCTGGTGGTCATCGGTTCGGCAGGGCCCGACGGCCTTGATAGCTCGCCGCGGGGCGATGTGCCGGGTTTCGTGCAGGTCCTCGACGAGTGCACCCTGGCCTTGCCGGATCGTCCCGGCAACAACCGCATCGACACCCAGCGCAACGTCCTGCACGATCCGCGGGTATCGCTGCTGTTCCTCATTCCCGGGATTGGCGAAACCTTGCGGGTCAACGGTACGGCCCGGATCAGCGCCGAACCCGCGCTGCTGGAGCGCTTTGCAGTCAACGGCAAGCCGGCTCGCACGGTGCTGCTGGTGACGGTCGAAGCGGCGTTTTTCCATTGCGCCAAAGCCATCGTGCGCTCAGACCTGTGGAATCCGGCTCGCCATCTCGAACGCTCGGCCCTGCCCAGCGCCGGGGCGATCCACAAGCGCTTGAATGATGGGCAGTTCGATGCCGAGACTTATGACCGTGAAGCACCTGCGCGGGTGCAGGCCAGCCTGTACTGAAGCAGCGACGATCAACTTGGCTTGAGCGGGATCCAGATCTCCAGGGTGCCTTCGCCGGTCCTGGGGTTGAAGTCTTCGCTGTAGCGCTCGAACTCCGGCAATTGCGCCGCCGTGTGACCGGAACGCGGCAGCCACTCCTTCCAGATGTATTGGAACGTGTCCGGCAGTTGTTTCAACGACCCCTTATGTTCGAAGACGGCGTAATACCCCGGCTGGATTTCGATCCAGCGGTATTGTTCCGGCAGATCGTCGAGCCGGCTGATTTCCACGCCAGCGATGTATTCGAACCCACCCTTCCCGTCCGGGTTGCAACACACGCCGTAGGTCACTTCATCTTTCTGCCCTGGCACCTTGCCGAGCCAGGGCAGGAACTTTTCCCAGAGCAAAGGAATATCTTGGGCAGTGTCCTGGGTAAACCGAGCACCAAAGCCGGCAATAAGCTGAAAACGTCCCTGTTCAAAGCGTGGTTCGGCTATGTAATCGCGTTTGGGCTTTTCCATGCGGCAACACTCCAGCAAACGTGAAGTCGGGCTTGGCAGTATAGAAGCCAAACCGTGATTGCCAGGGCCGTTTCGCTTGTCAGATTCCAGGCAAGGCGCTGGTGACGGCTTTTCCGACAAACTCGTTGTAGCCAGAAACAATCACGTACACCGCGAAATAGCAGAAGATCGCGGCGGATGCCCAATAGGAGTAACGCAGCAGTTTATCCCCCAACAATTTGCCGCCCTGGGTCGCCGCCAGGCACAGGGCCGCGCACCACAACAACCCGGCACAGAGAAAACCACTGAGGAACAGCGCCGAGCTGAGCAAGGTGCCACCACCCGAACGCGCGATCAGTGTGCCGCCCACCGCAGCGAACCAGAGGATGGCACTGGGCGATGACATGGCCAGGAAAATCCCGCGAAAGAACTCCTGGCGCGGGGAGTTGCCCTGCACCTCCCCAGCCTCGGCCAGCACGGCGCTGTGATAGATCGCCGAATGGATCATCTTCGCCGCGAAATACAGCAACAGCACCGAGCCACCCAGCCACAGCACCCAGCGCACCGCTTCGTATTGCAGCAGGACAGTCATGCCCGCCAGGGCCAGGACGGCGTAGACCAGGTCGCCCACGCAGGTGCCCAGGCCCAGGGCGAAACCCTGGAAGTAACCGCGCTGCATCGCCAGGGTGATCATCGCGATATTGGCCACGCCTATGTCCAGGCACAGGGAGAGACTCAGCAGGAAACCGCTGGAAAATTCCATCATTCATTCCGTTCGATTGGGCTACAGCGAATTCAACTGCCCGCAGCCGGCGTTGATGGCTGCGTGGCGAGGTCGACAGTGTCGTCGAAAATAGTTGTGCGCGGCTACTGGACAATCCGACATCCGCCCGATTATCTTGCGCCGCAGGCCACCGCAGTGGCCAACGTCGCTCGGACGGTTCCGGGCGCTCACGTATCTCGAGGCAACAATGGCCGAACAAGGTTCGCCGCGCCGCTTTGCGCGTATCGATCGACTCCCCCCGTACGTATTCAATATCACTGCCGAGCTGAAGATGGCTGCGCGTCGGCGCGGCGAAGATATCATCGACTTGAGCATGGGTAACCCCGACGGCGCCACGCCCCCGCACATTGTGGAAAAGCTGGTCACCGTCGCCCAGCGGGAAGACACCCACGGCTATTCCACCTCCAAAGGCATCCCGCGCCTGCGCCGCGCCATTTCGCGCTGGTACAAGGACCGCTATGAGGTGGACATCGACCCGGAAACCGAAGCCATCGTCACCATCGGTTCCAAGGAAGGCCTGGCCCACCTGATGCTGGCAACCCTGGACCAGGGCGACACGGTGCTGGTGCCCAACCCCAGCTATCCGATCCACATCTACGGCGCGGTGATCGCCGGCGCCCAGGTGCGTTCGGTACCGCTGGTGCCAGGGGTGGATTTCTTCGCTGAACTGGAGCGGGCCATTCGCGGCTCGATTCCCAAGCCGAAGATGATGATCCTCGGCTTCCCCTCCAACCCCACCGCCCAGTGCGTGGAGCTGGATTTCTTCGAACGGGTCATCGCCCTGGCCAAGCAGTACGACGTCCTGGTGATCCACGACCTGGCCTACGCCGACATCGTCTACGACGGCTGGAAAGCCCCGTCGATCATGCAGGTGCCTGGCGCGAAAGACATCGCGGTGGAGTTCTTCACCCTGTCCAAGAGCTACAACATGGCCGGCTGGCGCATCGGTTTCATGGTGGGCAACCCGGAACTGGTCAACGCCCTGGCGCGGATCAAGAGCTACCACGACTACGGCACCTTCACCCCGCTGCAAGTGGCCGCCATCGCCGCCCTGGAAGGCGACCAGCAATGCGTGCGCGACATCGCCGAGCAGTACCGCCAGCGCCGCAACGTACTGGTCAAGGGCCTGCATGAACTGGGCTGGATGGTGGAAAACCCCAAGGCGTCGATGTACGTCTGGGCCAAGATTCCCGAAGCCTATGCCCATCTGGGCTCACTGGAATTTGCCAAGAAGCTGTTGGCCGAAGCCAAGGTCTGCGTCTCGCCGGGGGTGGGGTTCGGGGAATATGGGGATGATCACGTGCGCTTCGCGCTGATCGAAAACCAGGACCGGATTCGCCAGGCCGTGCGCGGGATACGTGGGATGTTCCGGGCGGATGGGTTGATAAACAAACCTGGCGCCTGACGCAAAAACAACGGTGGGAGTTTGCTCCCACCCTGGATCTGTTGATCACCCGAAACCAGTGTGGGAGCGAGCTTGCTCGCGATAGCGACATAACAGTCAGCATCTCTGTCGACTGTTACACCGCCATCGCGAGCAAGCTCGCTCCCACAGTTGGGTATTGCTCTGGTTCAGACCACCAGCGACAGCAGCAGGATAAAGATCAACCCCACCACGGACAGGATGGTTTCCATCGCGGTCCAGGTCTTGAACGTTTCGGCCACGGTCATGTTGAAGTACTGCTTGACCAGCCAGAAGCCCGCGTCGTTGACGTGGGACAGGATCAACGAACCGGCACCGGTCGCCAGCACCAGCAGCTCACGGTTCACACCCGGCATCATCCCCACCACTGGCACCACGATCCCGGCACCGGTAATGGTCGCCACCGTCGCCGAGCCTGTGGCAATGCGGATCACCGCAGCCACCAGCCACGCCAGCAGGATCGGCGAGATCTGCGCACTCACCGCCATGTGGCCGATCACGTCGCCCACACCACTGGTCACCAGCATCTGCTTGAAGCCACCACCGGCACCGATGATCAGGATGATCGCGGCGGTCGGCGCAAGGCTGGCATCCAGCCATTTGAGCATCTGGTTGGCACCGATGCCCTGCTTGTAGCCGAAGGTGTAAAGCGACAGCAGCAACGCCAGCAGCAACGCCGAGATCGGGTGGCCGATCATGTCCATCCAGGCGCGGAAGAGGTTGCCATCGGGCAGCGCTACGTCAGCGAACGTCTTGAGCAACATCAGGAATACCGGCGACAGCACGGTGATCAGGGTGATGCTGAAGCTTGGCAGTTCGGCGGAGTCCGTCTCGCGGGCCAGTTGGTCCACCAGCTCCTGGTTCGGATGGCCGGGGATGTGCTTGGCAATGAACGTACCAAAGATCGGCCCGGCAATGATGGCCGTCGGCAGCGCTACGATCAGGCCATAGAGAATGGTCTTGCCGATGTCGGCGCCAAACACGCCGATCGCCAGCAGCGGCCCCGGGTGCGGCGGCACCAGGCCGTGGACGGCGGAAAGACCGGCCAGCAGCGGGATACCGATCTTGATGATCGACACGCCGGTGCGACGTGCGACGATGAACACCAGCGGGATCAGCAACACGAAGCCGATTTCGAAGAACAGCGGGATGCCCACCAGGAACGCGGCGAACATCATGGCCCACTGCACCTTGTCCTTGCCGAAGGCGCGGATCAGGGTCTGGGCGATCTGATCGGCCCCGCCCGACTCGGCCATCATTTTGCCGAGCATCGTGCCCAGCGCCAGGATGATGCCGACAAAGCCCAGCACACCACCGAAGCCGTCCTGGAACGCCTTGATGATGGTGCCGGTCGGCATGCCCGACGTCAGGCCGAGGAACGCGGCGGCGATGGTCAGTGCAATGAACGGGTGGAATTTGAACTTGGTGATGAGGATGATGAGTCCGATCACCGTGACCACTGCATCAAGCAGCAGGAACGTCTCGTGGGACATGCCGAACATGGGAGGTGTCTCCTGATTTGTTGTTGTTATTGAAGCAGTTATTGGTTAGCCGTCGGGGTAGCGCTATCTTTCTGACGCAAATTTTTTGAAACTCAGCCGGCAAGCTTCAAACCATGGTCCAACCACCAGACGTAAGCCTGATGCGCCAACTCTTCAACGCTGTGGCTGGACGCATCCAGAGCCAGGGTCAGGGGCTCGCCGACAGGGGATTGAAGGGTGGCAAACTGGCTGTCGATCAGGGTCGACGGCATGAAATGGCCGGGACGATGGGAAACGCGGTCGGCGGCCACTTCGGGGGTCAATTCAAGGAATACGAAGCCCAGGCCAGGCAAGGCACTGCGCAGACGCTCGCGATAACTGTGCTTGAGGGCCGAGCAGGTCAGCACCGGGCGCTCGCCCGTGGCATCGACACGGCGCAACTCATCGCACAGGCTGTCGAGCCAGCCGGCACGGTCGTCGTCGTTCAAGGGAATACCGGCGCTCATCTTCTGGATGTTGGCCGCTGGGTGGAAAGTGTCGCCTTCAATGGCAGTGGCGCCGCTCAGCTCGCATAGCGCCTGGCTGACGCAAGTTTTGCCGCAACCGGCAACGCCCATGATGACCAGGGCGGTGATGGGATTATTCATGTAACACCTCAGCGCGCAGACAGCGCTACCTTTGCCAGTTATGACACCGCAGCAAAAGCAGAAGTTGCCGACGCCTTCTTGTCATTTTTGTGGTTGCAGCATGTTCGTTCACGACACCAGCACACGGGGGATCAGGCAAACCCCACTTACGCAATTGCAGCCGCGTCGAGACAGCGCTACCTTAGTGCCTTGATTTTTGTTTGGCAAGCCGCCCTGATGACCGCCCCTAAAAACGATAAGAATACTCGCACCACCGGTCGCCCTACGCTCAACGAAGTCGCACGCCTGGCCGGTGTCAGCCCGATCACCGCCTCCCGTGCCCTGCGCGGCGTCAGCACCGTAGCCGTCGATCTGGTGGAAAAGGTCCGCCAGGCCGCCGTGGAGCTCAACTACGTCGTCAACCCCGCCGCCCGCGCCCTGGCTTCGGCCCAGAGCCATTCGGTGGTGGTGCTGGTGCCGTCGTTGTCCAACTTGTTGTTCATCGACACCCTGGAAGCCATTCATCGGGTCCTGCGACCCAAGGGTTTCGAAGTGGTGATCGGCAACTACCACTATTCCCGGGACGAAGAAGAAGACCTGTTGCGCAACTACATGGCCTATCAGCCGCGTGGTTTGCTGTTGACCGGTTTCGACCGCACCGAAAGCGCCCGACGCATGATCGAGGCCAGCAATATTCCCTGCGTGTACATGATGGAACTGGACCCCGGCGCGGGGCTCAATTGCGTCGGCTTCTCCCAGCTCAAGGCCGGCGAAACGGCGGCCGAGCATCTGATCTCCAAGGGCCGCAAGCGCCTGGCCTACATCGGCGCGCAACTGGACCAACGCACCCTGCTGCGTGGCGAAGGTTTTCGCCGCGCCCTGCAGAAAGCCGGTCTGTATGACCCGGACCTGGAACTGCTGACCCCGCGCCCGTCATCGGTAGGCCTGGGCGGCGAATTGTTCCTGCAGTTGCTGGACAACCACCCCGATGTCGATGCGATCTTCTTCGGCAACGACGACCTGGCCCACGGTGCCTTGTTCGAGGCCCTTCGCTGCGGCATCAAGATTCCCGAGCAGGTTGCGGTGCTGGGCTTCAACGACCTGCCCGCCTCGGCCCACACGGTGCCGCGCCTGAGCAGCATCAGCACCCCACGGGAAGCCATCGGCCGCCGCGCAGCCGAGCAAATGCTGACGTTAATGGCCGGCAACCGCATCGCGCAGCCGGTGGTGGACATGGGCTTTGAGCTCAAGGTCCGCGAAAGCACCTGAGCCCGGCACGATGCGGTCGATCCATGCCGACGAACGGCAAGGATTGGCCGCCCCGCTCGCCCCGCGCCAGCCCATCGCGTTGGAATACGGGCCTCGCGGCGACGGCATGGGAATTGCTCCTGCCCATCGCTCAGTCATTACCCACAGGTATTCATCATGTTGGTCAGTGCAAAACAGCAAGCGATGGTCTTGCCGCTCAAACGCCCGGGCGAAGATCCCACTGCCGAAGCCGCCAGCGGCCTGCAAAGTGCCGCGTTGCAGGCTTTGCGCGATAACGTCCAGGCCCAGGCCAGCCAGGGCGCTGCCCAGGTCCAGGAGTCCTTCACCCAACGAGCCACGCAACAGGTCAATGCGAGCACCGCCATCAGCGACAACGTCGACGAGGCGTTCGCCAAGACCCGCGTGCAATTGCAGACCGTGGCTTCACCAGCATCCGAAGAAACCACGACATTGGGTGGTTCTGCGACGGCAGAATTCAAGGACTACATGAGCAAGACGCCCGAAGAGCGCCTGCGCGACAGCATTCTCGAAGAGATGGGCATTACCGAGGAAGAGTTCGAGGCGATGCCGCCCGAGAAGCAGATGGCTGTCAGCCAGGAAATTGCCCAGCGCATGCAGGACAAGTCGGCGATCGCACAGGTGGAAAAGGCCCAGCAGAGCCGCACCGACGACAAAGCCTCGGCCACGGATATGTTTCTCGCCTCGCTTTAAGCCTCGCGCATGGCGGAGCGTTTGAGCTGGGGGTTAGCGCCCCAGCTCAAACCTGAGGCCAACCGAAGCAGTATCGGTTCAATGACCGAACAGGTTCACCTTCTTGGTTTTTTTGTCGGCGCGCTTTTCATCGGCAGTTTTCGCCGGTTTTTTCTTTGCCGCTTTTTTTGAATCCATGCCTTTGGCCATGATACGTACTCCACTCATACGGGATGTGAAGTCAGGTATACACCTATCGCCGCACCTGCGTTCTTTTATAATCGCCCTCCCCTTATCGCCCACGACCCTGTCATGTCCGAAATCCATTATGCAGCGCTCGAAGAGTCGCTCTGGCCGCTGATGAACAAGTTCTATCGCGCCCACCAATCCTCGATGAAAGCGGTGCGTGACGCGCAGCTCTGGGTGGCGCGGCGCGATGAGATCGTCGCCGCCCTGTGCCTGCGGCCGGTGTCGGGTGGGCATTGGTTGACAGGGTTGTTCGTCGCCCCGGCGTACCGAGTACAAGGCATCGCCGCACGGTTGATCGCCGAAGCGGTGAACGGCGTGAATGAACCGGTGTGGCTGTTCTGCCACCCGGATCTGCGCGGTTTTTATGAACGGAGTGGTTTCAGCTTCGACCCCGAACTGCCCTATGCGATGGCCGAACGCCTGAGCCGGTATGCGCGTAGCAAGCCGATGATTGCGATGGGGCTTGCGCCTGCAAAATCCTGAAAATCAACACACCCCATTGTGGGAGCGAGCTTGCTCGCGATGGCGTCAGGTCAGTTGCATCAATAGTGGCTGACACACCGCAATCGCGAGCAAGCTCGCTCCCACAGTGTTCTGTGGTGGGTTATCAATCGTCGGCCGTAGGGTCCAGGTCCGGGAACATCACCTCGGTAAACCCGAACTTGCTGAAATCACTGATACGCGACGGGTACAAGCGCCCGATCAGGTGATCGCATTCATGTTGCACCACCCGCGCATGAAAGCCCGAGGCGTAACGCACGATCGGCTCGCCCTTGGGATCGAAGCCTTCGTAGCGGATATCCTGGTAGCGCTCGACCGCCCCGCGCAGGCCCGGCACTGACAGGCAACCTTCGAAGCCCTCTTCCATCTGCGGGCCCAGTGGGGTGATCAGCGGGTTGATCAGGATGGTCTGGGGCACCGCCTCGGCGTCAGGATAACGCTCGCTGTGCTCGAAGCCGAAGATCACCAGTTGCAGGTCCACGCCGATCTGTGGCGCCGCCAGGCCGACACCGCCGACGCTTTCCATGGTCTGGAACATGTCGTCGATCAGTTGCCACAACTCTGGGCTGTCGAACATTTCGGCGGGCACCGGTGGGGCGATACGCAGCAGGCGTTCGTCGCCCATTTTCAGGATGTCACGGATCATGGTCGGGCTTCGTCAGGGTGGGGATGAGGGATGGAATGGTCGCGGCCCAGGCCCGACACATGCTGTTTTTCGTGCTCGCCCGCGCTCTTTTCGCCCGGGTTCTTGCCCTCGGTGGACATGTGCTCGATCACCGCATTCATCTCCGCACCGAGCAGCAGCACCGCCGAAGAAATATAGAAATACAGCAACAACACGATGATCGCACCGATGCTGCCGTACATGGCGTTGTAGTCGGCGAAGGTCTTGACGTAGAAGGCGAATCCCAGGGAGGCGACGATCCACACCACCACCGCCAGCACAGAGCCCGGGGTGATGAAGCGGAACTCCTGCTTGACGTCGGGCATCACGTAATAGATCAGCGCCACGGCCACCATCAACAGAAACACAATCACCGGCCAGCGCACGATCGTCCACAGCGTGACGATGAACGTCTCCAATCCGACCTGGGCCGCGATCCAGCCCATCACCTGCGGTCCGAGCACCATCAGTGCAGCGGCGGCCAACAGCATGCCGGCGATGCCGATGGTGTAGAAAATCGACAGCGGAAAACGCTTCCAGGCCGGACGGCCCTCGACCACATCGTAGGCGGCGTTCATCGCGCTCATCATCAGCCGCACGCCCGCCGAGGCGGTCCACAACGCAATGACGATACCCACCGACAACAGCCCGCCCTTGGATTGCTGGAGCTGGTCGATCACTGGGTTGACCTGCTCCAGGGCCTGGGGCGGCAGCACCAGCTCCGATTGCAGGCGCAGCCAGGAGAAGAAGTCCGGCAGGTGCAGGAAGCCGATCAATGCGATCAAAAAGAGAATGAAAGGAAACAGCGAAAACAGCATTTGGTAAGCCAATGCCGAGGCGTAGGTCGACATCTCGTCGTCGAGAAACTCGGTCACGGTGCGCATCATCACACGATGCAAGGGTAAGCCTTTCAAGGCCGGGAACATCATGTGCGTCTCCTTTCGCCGCAAAAAAGGGGGTCGCTTGGCGACTCAGGGGCCGTTATCACAACAAAGTAGCCTGTTTGGCGACGTTGGATCAATTTCGTCTTTCATGCCCGACGCTGAATTGACCGACGATTGCCAAGCCAAGTTTCATTGTTCCTACAGCCGGGGCTTTATGTTTGCCCGGCAACCACCGAGAATGCCCCACGTATTCAGGCTGCGGCCTGAAGCTCCAACCCCGTAGGAACGTTATGAAACTCGATAAAAAGCAGGCCATCGCCCGCAGAAACCAGGAACTGGGCGGCGCCGTACTGGGCGTCAACAACTGCCACTTCAGCGAATTGAACCGTAACCGCAACATCTTCTGGTTCGATATCCCGGTGGGGCGCCTGGCCATTGGTCAATACGAATGGATTCACCTGCTGCTGCACACGCCGGCCACCGATGAGCTGCTGCACCTGAAGGTGCCGACCGTGTTCCTGCGCGAGAAAATGGAAGGCCTGGAAGTGCGCAACCAGGGCAAGCGCAAGGCGGCCCTGAGCCTGGAATTGAGCGCTGACAAGGATTCCTACCTGCAGGACATGCGTCCGGGGGGTACCAATCTGGATTTTGCGCAGTTCAGGTTGTAATGCGATTTCCTAGCTTTGGTGTGTAGATCCGTTGCTGCGGTAACGGATATGTACCCAATCCAGCCCAAAAGAAAACGGCGCTTTCCCTCCCTCGGAAAAGCGCCGTTTCCTTAAGTGAATAGCATCACCGCATCAGCGGGGCTTTTCATTGGCAACGGTCTTACTTCTTCAGCCCCAGTTTCCTGAGCTCTTCATCCCGCAACTCGCGCCGCAGGATCTTGCCCACATTGGTCGTCGGCAAGGCATCACGGAACTCCACGGCCTTGGGCACCTTGTAGCCGGTGACGTTGGCACGCATGTGTTCCATCACCTGTTCCTTGGTCAACGTGACACCCGGCCGGGCGACGATGAAGATCTTGATCGCCTCGCCGGACTTCTCGTCCGGTATGCCGATGGCCGCGCACTGCAGCACGCCCGGCAGGGTTGCCAGCACATCTTCCAGTTCGTTGGGGTACACGTTGAAACCGGAGATCAGGATCATGTCTTTCTTGCGATCGACGATGCGCATGTAGCCGTCCGGCTGGATCAACGCAATGTCACCGGTCTTGAGCCAGCCTTCGCTGTCGAGGATCTCGTCGGTGGCTTCCTGGCGCTGCCAGTAGCCCTTCATGACCTGCGGACCTTTCACACACAATTCGCCGATTTCGCCCAATGGCTGTTCGACACCCGCGTCATTGATCACCTTGCACAGCGTCGACGGCACCGGAATGCCGATAGTCCCGATCTGGATGTGCTGGATCGGGTTGACGGTGGCCACCGGGCTGGTTTCGGTCATGCCGTAGCCTTCGCAGATCGGGCAACCGGTCACTGCTTTCCAGCGCTCGGCTGCTGCCAGTTGCAGGGCCATGCCGCCAGACAGGGTGACTTTCAGGGCAGAGAAATCCAGCTTGCGGAAGGCTTCGTTGTTGCACAGGGCCACGAACAGCGTATTGAGGCCGACGAAACCGCTGAACTTCCACTTCGACAGCTCCTTGACCATCGCCGGCAGGTCACGCGGGTTGCTGATCAGGATGTTGTGGTTGCCGATCAGCATCATCGCCATGCAATGAAAGGTGAAGGCGTAGATGTGGTACAGCGGCAGCGGCGTGATCAGAATCTCGCAACCTTCATTGAGGTTGGAGCCCATCAGCGCCTTGCACTGCAGCATGTTCGCCACCAGGTTGCGATGAGTGAGCATCGCGCCCTTGGCCACGCCAGTAGTGCCGCCGGTGTATTGCAGCACGGCCACATCGTCACTGGTGGGGTTCGCTTCGCTCACGGGTTGGCCGTGGCCTTTGCTCAGCACATCGTTGAACTTGACGGCCTTGGGCAAGTGATAGGCCGGGACCATCTTCTTGACGTACTTGATCACGCTGTTGATCAACAGGCGCTTGAGCGGCGGCAGCAGGTCGGCGACTTCGGTGACGATGACGTGCTTGACGCTCGTCTTGGGTACCACGGTCTCGGCCAGGTGCGCCATGTTCGCCAGGCACACCAGCGCCTTGGCCCCGGAGTCGTTGAACTGGTGTTCCATTTCCCGCGCGGTATACAGCGGGTTGGTGTTGACCACGATCAGCCCGGCGCGGATCGCCCCGAACACGGCCACCGGGTACTGGAGAACGTTGGGCAGTTGCACGGCGATTCGATCGCCGGGCTGTAAATCGGTATGCTGTTGCAGGTACGCGGCAAAGGCACCGGACAACTCGTAGAGTTCACCGTAGGTGATCGTCTTGCCGAGGTTGCTGAATGCCGGCTTGTTGGCAAAGCGTTGGCAGGACTGCTTCAACACCGCCTGAATATTCGGATACTCGTCTGGATTGATGTCGGCAGCAATCCCAGCTGGGTACTTATCCTTCCAAAAGTCTTCAATCATGGAAGCCCACTCCTCAGCAACGCGAATTCTCACCGCATTTGATGCGATTATTATTGGTGTGTGTTTATTGGTGAATCTGGCTTGAATCAAGGCCGAGAAGTCACAAAAGCGCGCCGAGAGTAGCAGCTTTGCCAGGGGCCGACTAGAGCCAAAAGTAGCCCCCACAGTCACAAACATGACTCATGAATATTTTATGGTCATTTTTAGAGTAAAAAATCTACACCCTGTTAAATCTCTGAATCAAACAACTGTGGGAGCACAGCTTGCTCGCGATAGGGATATGTCAGCCAATACAAATGAGGCTGTTCCACCGCTATCGAGCAAGATGTGCTCCCACAGGTTTTCGTCAGGACAGATACCCCGGCGGACCTCAGGCAATATCGCGCAGCTCCCTCCGCAGAATCTTGCCCACCGGCGTCATGGGCAACGACTCCCGCAGCACAATGTGCTTGGGTACCTTGTAGCCGGTGAAGTTCTCCTTGCAGTAGGCCTTGAGTTCTTCAAGGCTGACGCCGGTTTCCCGCGCCACCACGAACAGCTTCACCGCCTCCCCCGAACGCTCGTCCGGCACACCGATTACCGCGCAGTTGGCCACCTTGGGATGGGCCATCACCACGTCTTCGATCTCGTTGGGGTACACATTGAAGCCCGAGACGATGATCATGTCCTTCTTGCGATCGACGATGCGCACGAAACCGTCCGGGTCGATCACCGCGATATCGCCGGACTTGAACCAGCCCTCGTGGTCCAGCACTTCGGCCGTGGCCTCAGGCTTGTTCCAGTAGCCTTTCATGATCTGCGGGCCCTTGATGCACAGCTCACCGCGCTCGCCCAGGGGCTGCTCGACGCCATCGTCGTTGATCACTTTCATCAGCGTGCCTGGCACCGGCATCCCCACCGTGCCCAACCGGGACTTGCCGCCGTAAGGGTTGGCACTGGCCACTGGCGAAGTTTCGGTCAGGCCATAACCTTCGGTGATGCCACAACCGGTGATCTGCTCCCAACGCTCGGCAGTGGCCTTGATCAGCGCCGTGCCGCCCGAGTTGGTGACCTTGAGGCTGGAAAAATCCAGGGTCTTGAAATCCGGATGGTCCATCAATGCCACGAACAACGTATTGAGCCCCAGCAGCAACGAGAAACGCCAGTTCTTCAGTTCCTTGATGAAACCACCGATGTCCCGCGGATTGGTGATCAGCACGTTGTGGTTGCCGGTCACCATCATGCACATGCAGTTCGCCGTGAACGCATAGATATGGTACAGCGGCAGCGGTGCGATCATGACCTCCTGGCCTTCGCGCAACAGTGGATGGCCGTCATCGCCGAGCTGCCCCAGGCAGGCCCGGGCCTGTTGCATGTTGGCCACCAGGTTGCCGTGGGTCAGCATCGCGCCCTTTGCCAATCCGGTGGTGCCGCCGGTGTATTGCAACACCGCAATATCGTCGAGGCTGACTTTCAGCGGCTTGATGCCCTGGCCGCGCCCCAGGCGCAAGGCGCTCTTGAAGGAAATGGCCTGGGGCAGCGAATAGGCCGGGACCATTTTCTTGACCTTGCTCACCATCGTGTTGACCAGCCAGCCCTTGGCGGTGGGCATCAGGTCACCCATCTTCGCTTCGATCAGGTACTGCAGGTCCGTATCGGGCAACACCTCCTGGACTTTCTGCCCGAACATATTCAGGTACACCAGCGCCCGGGCACCGGAGTCCTTGAACTGATGACGCATTTCCCGCGCGGTGTACAACGGGTTGGTGTTGACTACGATCAGCCCGGCGCGCAAGGCACCGAACACGGCGATCGGGTACTGCAGGATGTTAGGCATCTGCACCGCGATTCGATCACCCGGCGCCAGGTCGGTATGGGCTTGCAGGTAGCCGGCGAAAGCCGCGCTGTAGCGCTCCAGCTCGGCATAGGTGAGGGTCACCCCCATGTTGCTGAACGCCGGACGGTCGGCAAATTTCTTACAGGAACGTTCGAACACCTCGATCACCGACTTGTAGGCCCCAAGATCAACATCCAGGGGCACGCCGGTCGGGCGTTTGTCATTCCAGAAATCAGGCTGCATTGTTTTTGTCCTCTTTACCTGAGCATGTCCGGGCCGCATCTGTATCGCTTGCAGAGGCGGAGCTCCTGGGACACTAGCAGCTATGGCCAATCAGGCAAATATGGCAACCTGCGTCATAGATTGTGTGAATCTTCCTGCCATGGCGTGGCCTGATCAGGCGAGACGCAGCGGATGCGCTATACAATGCAGCGACGCTGCGTCTGACTTTGTGCAAAGGAATCGCCATGATCCACCAAACGTTCTGGCTGACCGCGACCGACCATAGCCGCCTGTTCGTCAACCAGTGGCTGCCCGAAACCGCCCCTTTGGCGGTGATCATGCTGGCCCACGGCATGGCCGAACACAGCGGCCGCTACGCCCGTCTGGCCCAGGCGTTGTGCGACGAAGGCTACGGTGTCTGCGCCATGGACCTGCGCGGCCATGGCAAGACCGGCGAGGAAGCGATTCTCGGCCATTTTGCCGACGAGGACGGCTGGGCCAAGGTCGTGGGCGATCTGGCCAGCCTCAACCACCACATCGTCCAGCAATACCCCGATACCCCGATCCTGCTGCTGGGCCACAGCATGGGCAGCTACATCGCCCAGGGTTACCTGTTGCATCACAGCGCCAGCCTGCACGGGGCGATTCTCAGCGGATCGAACTTTCAACCGGTGACGCTCTACCGCAGCGCTCGCCTGATCGCCCGCTTCGAACGTCGGCGCCAGGGTGCCACGGGGCGCAGCGCGTTGATCGAGTGGCTGTCGTTCGGCAGTTTCAACAAGAAATTCAAACCCACGCGTACCCCCTTCGACTGGCTCAGCCGCGACCCGGCCGAAGTCGACCAGTATGTCCACGACCCGCTGTGTGGCTTTCGCTGCACCAATCAACTGTGGGTCGACCTGCTCGGCGGGTTGCAGCAAATCAGCAAAGCGTCCAATCTCGCCCAGATCGATCCGGGCCTGCCCGTGCTGGTGATCGGTGGCGAATGTGATCCGGTGAGCGAAGGCAAGCGTCTGAAGGATCTGGCCGACGCCTTGCGTGACGCCGGCATCCGGCACCTGCAATTGACGATTTACCCGCAGGCCCGGCACGAACTGTTCAATGAAACCAACCGCGATGAAGTGACCGCCGACGTACTGGCCTGGATTGCCCAGGCCCTGAGCCACAAGCGGCCGCCACGCAGCGAGTAGGCTTGCAGCATTTTTCCTTTACTCCTTCACAGGATTTGAAACAGATGACCCAGGTTACCAACACTCCTTACGAAGCCCTCGAAGTAGGCCAGACCGCCAGCTACAGCAAGACCGTCGAAGAGCGTGACATCCAGCTGTTCGCGGCGATGTCGGGCGATCACAACCCGGTGCACCTGGACGCCGAGTTCGCCGCCGCGAGCATGTTCAAGGAGCGCATCGCCCATGGCATGTTCAGCGGTGCGCTGATCAGCGCCGCGGTGGCCTGCGAGTTGCCTGGGCCGGGCACTATCTATATCGGCCAGCAGATGAGCTTCCAGAAGCCGGTGAAAATCGGCGACACCCTGACCGTGCGCTTGGAGATCCTGGAAAAACTGCCGAAATTCCGTGTACGCATCGCCACACGCGTGTTCAACCAGCGCGACGAGCTGGTGGTGGACGGCGAAGCCGAAATCCTCGCACCGCGCAAGCAGCAGACCGTGACCTTGCCGACATTGCCGGCGATCACCGTCGGTTGATTCACAGGCGCCTACGGTGAGTGACTTGTGGCGAGCCGTTGTGTGGGAGCAAAGCTTGCTCGCGATGCAGGCACCTCGGTTCCCTGAGAGACCGAGTTATCTTCATCGCGGGCAAGCCTTGCTCCCACACAGCAGGCCTTCGCCACAATGACGGTTACGCGGCAAGTTATGGCTGGTCTTCGCGCACCTGCACGCTCGCCGTCATCCCCGCGCTCAGGTTCACCCCCTCCGGTAACTTGTCCAACTTGATCCGCACCGGTATCCGTTGGGCCAGGCGCACCCAGTTGAAGGTCGGCTCGACCTCCGCCAGTAACTGCGCATCGGGATTGGTGTTGCGGTCGGTAATGCCACGGCTGATGCTCTCGACATGACCCTCCAGCGCATGGCCGGCGCTCATCAGCCAGATCTTGACCGGATCGCCCACGCGGATCCTCGGCAACTTGGTTTCTTCGAAATAGGCCTGCACATAGAACGTCGAGTCGTCGATCAACGCCATCACTGGCTGCCCGGCATTCACGTAGTTGCCTTCGGCCAGGCGCAGGTTGGTGATGTGGCCGTTGCGTGGGGCCAGGACCTGGCTGCGGGCCAGGTTGAGCTCGGCCACCTTGGCCTCGGCCTGGGCTTCGCGCAGTTCGCCGCGGGCGATGCCGGCGTTGATCTGGGCGTTTTCCCGCAGTTCGGCGCTGATGGCCTGGGGTCCAAGGGCCGCACGGCGGCTGGCTTCGTGTTCACGCAGGCTCAGTTGCTGCTGGCGCGTCTGCACCACCGCCCGAGCCTTCTCCACCGCCGCCTCGAAACGCTCGCGGTCGATACTCAGCAACACATCGCCGGCCTTGACCTGTTGGTTATCCACCGCCTTGAGCTCGCGCACCCAACCCGACACATCGGGTGCAATCACCACCACGTCGGCGCGGATCCGCGCATCGCGAGTCCAGGGTGTGAGCATGTAGTACTGCCACAGGTGAAACCCGGCGAAGATCGCCACGGCCACCATGCACAGCGTGACGGCGACACGTACGGATGTACGCATGTTCAACTCCTATAGCGGCCCGAGGACCACGGTAATAACGGTCAGGACACAGACATACAGGGCGCAGTCGAACAAGGCTTCATGCCAGATCCAGCGCCCGGCCGGCACCAGGCTGAGCAACAGGCGCAACGCACCGGTCACCAGCAACGCCAGCACCACATAAATCAGGAACGGGCTGAGCAACACCCCGCCAATCGACCACTCACGCAAGCCCATGGCTGTGCTCCCGTCGTTCAGGTTCGTGCTGGTGGCACCAGGCGCGCCAGCTGTTTTGCAATTGCACCACCGCGCCCTGGGCCAGCTTCAATGCGTCACCGGGCGGCTGGCTCGACAACACCTTCAGGAGCTCGGCGCTTGCCGGGGCCAGCGCATCGGCCTGGTCACCGGTCGGGCCGTGTTCGAGCACCTGCTCCAGCGCTTCGAAATAACGGCGCTGCGCCCGGGTATCGGGCACCTGGGCGACGGCCAGGCTCAGGCGCAAATGCAACAGTTCATCGCCAATGTCCAACCCAAGCAAACCATCATCCCAACGGCTGCGCGCCTGCACCGGCAATTCGGGGTAATGCCGCGCCAACTGCAACAGCCGGTCGGCCATGCGCCCGCCGAACCAGCTCTCGGCGCCACGCAGACTGCGATGGGTCAGGCGCACCAGATCGTGGAGGGTCGCGGCCAGCAGGCGGCGGCTGTGCCAGGCCGGGTTGCGCAAAATCAGCAGATTGAAGGCCAGCACCGCCGCGCCCACGCCAATCATCATGGCCTGGGCGTTGTTGAAGAACGCCGCGACGTCGTACTTCATGGCATTGAGCGGTGAAATCAGCACCACGAAATGCAGGCAGAACGAGGTCGCCGTGGCGAAGATCTGCGGCTTGGCCATACCCAGCGCGCCGAAAAACAACGGCACGCCCATGGCCATGCAGAGCATCGCAAAACTGCTCCATTGCGGGAGTACGAGTTCACCGATCACGAACGCCGTCGGCACGGCCAACAGGATGCCCCGCAGAAAACTCATGCCGATCTGCGCGCCGTTTTCGCGACTGGCAAACAGGCTGCACACCACGCACGTCAGCACCAGCGCACCCGAAGCGGCGGGCCAGGCAGTCGCCAGCCAGAAACAGGCAACCGCCAGGAACGCCAGGGCGCTGCGAGCACCAAAGACCATGGCCAGGGACAGATCACGATGAGGCGCCAGGGTTCGCGGTGGATCCGCCGCCTCCCTGCCCTCCCGTACCGCCGTCAAGGCTGCGCAGGCGGCCAGGGCGGTATCGAGCAACAGGGCGAACCGCGCCAGGCAGTAACTTTGCGCCGAGCTGATCTGCGGGTCGTGAGACGCATCCCATACCCGGGGGCGTAAGGCCTGCAAGGTCGCACTGTCGGCATCGAGGGCCTGCTGTACCTCGTTCATCCAGGGTTGGAGGGCCTCGGCCTCCTCGGGGTCGAGCTGTTTCCACTGCCGCCGCACCGAGCGCGAAAGGCGCAGCAACATCAGCAATTTCTGGCTCAAGCCGCTGATGGCTCGGGCTCGCTGTCGACCACGGCTGCCTTCGAACCAGGCATGTTCGCGCTGGGCATCCACCGCGACGATCCTGCCCAGAATTTCCAGCAACCCTTTTCGCGCCTGGACATCGCCAGCCAGGGTCACGCGGGCGGCCAGCATGCCGCTCTGCCAGGCCGCAAGGGCCTGACCGGCCAGTTGCCGCTCGACCCGCAACGGCCAGAGCAAGGCACTGGCCGCCGTGGCGCAGACAATGCCCAGGCTGATCTCGGTGCAGCGCGCCACCGCCTGCTCGAACACACCCAGCGGATGGGAAATGGCTGGCAAGGCAATGATCGCCACCGTGTAACCGGCCAGCACGAACGAATACGACCAGGCACTGCGCAGCAGCGTCGAACACGCTGTGCACAACCCCAGCCAGAGCGCCAAGGCCAGCAGGAACAACCAGGGCGCCTGGGCAAACAGGCCCATGAACACCACCGACATGACGGTGCCCGCCAGCGTGCCGACCAATCGCGCCAACCCCTTCTGCACCACCATCCCGGACAGTGGCTGGGCGACGATGATCGCGGTCATCAGCGCCCATGACGGCTGCTCCAGCCCCCAGCGCAGCGCCAGCCACAACGCCAGCCCAGCACCAAGCACCGTCTTGATGGCGAACTGCAAAGCGAGGCGGTCAGGGGCAAACAAGGCCTGGAAGGTAATGGGCACGCGAAAAACTCTTTGGGGGACGCCAGTAACAATAGATGCAATGCAGGGGGATAGGCGACGCAATTATTAGCTAGCTATCTATCCGAGTCCAGAGCTGATTATTGATGGATTCAACAACACACTTTTCTGTTTGATGCTGAGCGAGTTGAAATGCCATCGCCCTCACTCGCCACAACAGTGTTCACCTTAAATCTGAGTCGTCGCCACAAAAAAACGCCAGCATGCTGGCGTTTTTTTTCGATCAGGACGCGTTGTTAGCTGGCGCGCGCCTGGTTGCGCAGGGCCTTGACCTGGTCATGGTTGCGTTGCACACCGTGGTACTGACGCTCAACCAGGTCACGAATGCCGACCAGGTTGTGCTTGGTGATTTTCTCGAGCGCTTCCTTGTAGGCCTTGAGCGCATGGTCTTCGCCACGCTCGGCTTCGTTGAGCACCGCTTCTTCGTCCTTGCCGGTGAACATGGATTTCACGTCCACCCAACGACGGTGCAGGTCACCGGCGACGCTGGTGGAGGTTTCCGGATCGCCGCCCAGGGAACGAACCGCCGCTTGCAGTTCGGCCGCAGCAGTCGCGCAATCGGCAGCACGTTGAACGAACAGCGCCTTGAGTTGTGGGTGCTTGATGTCTTCAGCGCAGGTCTTGAAGCCTTCCTGGCCATCTTTGCTGGTCTCGATCAGGTCGTTCAAGACGGAGATGGATTCTTTGTTGATGTCAGTCATTTTTCAGTTCCTTTGCTTGGTGAATAAAAAACCTGCAAGGGATGTTGCATCGGCCATGCCAGTCAAAGAACCCAGTTAATTTTCTTTAAAATCAGCCAGTTAACAAAAAACCAGAAAACTGTATCCGCGTTATTTGCATGATCTGTCATTTGGCCTGCATGCAGAATGCCTGTATTTTCGAGGCAGACTTGAATCAGACGATTGCCATGAACCCGGAAAAGCTCGAATTGCTCGTCACGCGTCAAATGCCATTCGGCAAATACAAGGGTCGAATCCTGGCTGACCTGCCCGGTCAATACCTGAACTGGTTCGCCCGCGAGGGTTTTCCTCACGGTGAACTGGGTGGTTTGCTGGCACTGATGCAGGAAATCGATCACAACGGGCTGTCGGACCTGCTCGATCCATTGCGTGCCAAACACGGCAAGCCCAAGCCTCGCCCCTGACCAGTTGAGCCCCCGTCATGCCCGAAAACACGCTACGCGCCCACGATGAAGCTTTCTGGCAGACGTTTGTCGGCCGCTATGACGTCGATCCCGTCGGGCCGCTCAACCTGGAAAACGGTTACTTCGCACGCATGTCCCGCACCGTGGTGGAGGAGTACCAGCGCAACATCGAGTTCATCAACCGAGGCAACTCGGTGTACGTGCGCCAGCATTTCGACCGTGAACACGGCGAAGCCATTCGTCGACAGGTGGCCCAGCTTATCCACGCTTCACCCCAGAGCGTGGGGTTGGCCGGCAGCGCGGTGGATGCCTTGCAGACGCTGATTCGCAACTACAACGGCCTCAAGCCAGGGGATCAAGTACTGATCTGTGATCTGGAATACGCCTCGGTCAAGAGTGCAATGCGCTGGCTGGCCCGCCAGCGTGGCGTGGAGGTGATCGAAATCGTCCACCAGCACCCGGCCAGTTTCGAAAGCCTGGTGGGCACTTACCGCGAAGCGTTCATTCGCTACCCTCGCCTCAAGTTGATGGCGCTGACCTACGTCAACCACCTCACCGGGCTGGTGATGCCGGTCCAGGCCATCGCCGAGAGTGCCCGCGAGTTTGTCGTCGACATCATCCTCGACGGTGCCCACGCCCTGGGCCAGATCGATTTCGACCTGAAGAAGCTCGGGATCGAATTCGCCGGGTTCAACCTGCAGAAGTGGATTGGCGGGCCCCTCTCCCAGGGCTTCCTGTACATCGCCCCGCAGCGCTTGGCCGACATCGACCCGGACATGGACGAAGACAGCTACCCCGCCACCGACGTCCGCTCGCGCACGCCCCACAGCACGCCCAACATCCCTGCCTTGCTCACCCTGCCGCTGGTCTTCGAAGAACACCAGGCCCTGGGTGGCGCTTCGGCCAAAGGCGCGCGCCTCTGTTATCTGCGTGACCTGTGGGTGAGCGCCGTGCGCGATGTGCCGGGCATCGAAGTCATGACCCCGGATGACCGGCGTCTCTATTGCGGGATCACCGCGATGCGCTTCACCGCCCGAGCCGATCAACAAGCGATGGCCGATCGATTGCTCAATGAGCATGGAATCTTCACCGTGGTGCGCCATACCAGCGTCGGGCCGTGCATTCGCATTACCCCGGGGCTGATTACCTTGGCGAGTGATATCGAGCGGTTGACCCAAGCACTTATTCACCTGAACCGAATGTAGTTGTGGCGAGGGGATTTATCCCCGTTGGGGCCGCTGCGCGCCCCAACGGGGATAAATCCCCTCGCCACAAATTCAGTGTTCACCCTGCTTGGAGAGATAAAACCCAGGCAAAAAAAAACGGCGCGCCGACCAAGCGCACCGTAAAACCGTAGAACACCCAACGAGGTTCGGTAAAACAATCAGTCCAGCAGCGCCAAGGCCTCGGCGGTGCATTCCTGAATGCGGGCCCAGTCGCCGTTCTTGATCCACTCAGGATCAAGCATCCAGCTTCCGCCCACACACATCACGTTTTTCAACGCCATGTAGCTCTTGATGTTGGCCGGGCTCACGCCGCCGGTCGGGCAGAATTTCACTTCGCCGAACGGGCCACCCAAGGCCTTGATGGCCGCGACGCCGCCACTGACTTCGGCCGGGAACAATTTGAAGCGGCGATAGCCCAGGCTGTAGCCTTCCATGATGCCCGAAGCGTTGCTGATACCTGGCAGTAACGGGATAGGGCTGTAGACGCTGGCCTCAAGCAGATCACGGGTGATGCCCGGGGTGACAATGAACTGCGAACCGGCCGCCTCGGCGGCGTCCAGCATGTGGCGGTCGAGCACCGTGCCAGCACCGGTCACCAGCTCCGGACGTTGCTCGCGCAGCACCTGGATGGCCTTGAGGCCGTATTGGGAACGCAGCGTCACTTCCAGCGCCGTCAGGCCACCGGCGGCCAGGGCATCGGCCAGCGGCAGGATGTCCTGTTCACGGGCGATGGTGATCACCGGCAGGATCCGCGCCTTGGCGCAGAGGCTGTCGATCAGGGCAACTTTGTCCGCCATGGAAACGGTCGGGGATGGGTTTGTCATAGCGGCTGATCCTTGGTTCATGGGCACCAGTAAATCTCTAACGTAGATTGCAGAAACGCGCGGATCGGCATTTCGGCGACATCGTCACCGGCCACCGCAGCGTTCAAGGTGGTCAATTTCGACTGACCGGAAATCGACAGCACTTTATGTTGCGCCGAAGCCAGCAAGGCGCGGCTCATGGTCAAGCGCTGGTGCGGCACGGTCGGCGCCAGCATCGGCCAGCAGCGACGTGTGCCATTGGCGTCCAGGGCCTGGGCCAGGTTCGGGCTACCTGGGAACAGCGAGGCAGTGTGCCCGTCATCGCCCATGCCCAATACCAGCACATCGATCGGCGGCAGCTCGGCCAACAGGCGATCGGCCTGCTCGGCAGCCGCTTCCAGGTTGGTGCTGGCGCTGTAAAGACTCAGGAACTGGGCCTTGGCCGCCGCGCCTTGCAGCAGGTAACGCTTGAGCAGGCCGGCATTGCTGTCGGCGTGTTCAACCGGTACCCAGCGCTCATCGGCCAGGCTGACCACCACTTTGGACCAGTCCAGCGCCTGCTTGGCCAGGTGCTGGAAAAACGCCACCGGGCTGCGGCCACCGGAGACCACCAGGGTCGCCGCACCGCGCGCCTCGATTGCATTGCGCAACTGCTCGGCCACGTTCAGCGCCAGGCCTTCGGCCAGCACCACCGGGTTCTTGAATTCATGGGCGCTAACGCCCTGCGGCAGTTTCAATTCAGATATCGCCATACCATGACCTCCCATCCCGCGTGATCAGTGCAATGGAGCTCATCGGCCCCCAGGACCCAGCCGCATACGGCTTGGGCGCATCGCCGGATTTCTTCCACCCGGCGATCAACTGGTCACACCACGTCCACGCGGCTTCAATTTCATCTTTACGGACAAACAGGTTCTGATTGCCGTTCATGACTTCCAGCAACAACCGCTCGTAGGCATCGGGAATACGTGCGCTGCGATAGGTGTCGGAGAAGTTGAGTTGCAACGGACCGCTGCGCAATTGCATGCCCTTGTCCAGGCCCTGCTCCTTGGTCATCACTCGCAAGGAAATCCCTTCGTCCGGTTGCAGGCGGATGATCAGCTTGTTGCTGATCTGCAAGCGCTGCTCGGGCGCGAAGATGTAGTGGGACGGTTCCTTGAAGTGGATGACGATCTGCGACAGCTTTTGCGGCATGCGCTTGCCGGTACGCAGGTAAAACGGCACCCCGGCCCAACGCCAGTTGCGGATGTCGGCGCGCAGGGCGACGAACGTCTCGGTGTCGCTCTGGGTGTTGGAGTTGGGTTCTTCGAGGTAGCCAGGCACTGCCTTGCCCTCGCTGTGGCCGGCGATGTACTGGCCGCGCACCACCTGGGTGGTCAGGCCTTCCGGGCTGATCGGCGCCAGGGCCTTGAGCACCTTGACCTTCTCGTCACGGATACTGTCGGCGGACAAGTCGGCCGGTGGGTCCATGGCGATCAGGCACAGCAGCTGCAACAGGTGGTTCTGGATCATGTCCCGCAGTTGACCGGCCTTGTCGAAATAGCCCCAGCGGCCTTCGATACCGACCTTCTCGGCCACGGTGATTTCCACGTGGGAAATGTAGTTCTGGTTCCACTGGGTTTCGAACAGGCTGTTGGCGAACCGCAGCGCGATCAGGTTCTGGACCGTCTCTTTACCCAGGTAATGGTCGATGCGATAGGTACGGTTTTCCGGGAAGAACTGCGCCACGGCGTCGTTGACCTTGCGCGAAGACTCCAGGTCCGAGCCGATGGGTTTCTCCAGCACGACACGGGTGTTTTCGCTCAAGCCAACCTTCGCCAGGTTCTCGCAGATCGCCCCATACACCGCCGCAGGGGTGGCGAAATAGGCAATGACCTGCTGGGTCGAACCGGCTGCTTCGGCCAAGGCGACGTAATCGTCGGCCTTGAGGAAATCCACGTGCAGGTAGGTCAACCGTGCCAGGAAACGCTCGAGAACGCCTTCATCCAGGTCTTTTTCCCCGACGTAGCGACGCAGTTCGGCGGTGATGAATGCCAGGTGCTGCTGCTCGCTGCCGGGTTCACGGGCCAGCGCAATGATTCGCGTGTCCTCGTGCAGCAACTGGGCGCCATCGAGCTGATACAGGGCAGGAAAAAGCTTGCGCAAGGCCAGATCGCCCAACGCGCCGAACAAGGCAAAGGTGCACGGTTCAACCGTAATCGAAGGCATGATGTTTGTTCTTTTATCAAGTTAAACTACAAATACCTTTTTTCAAGGTATCACTCAAGGAAAAATGTAGTAATAACCACAACATTTTTCGAAAATACCGATTCCGAGTGGTGGTCCGTCGGAGCCATCAGTAGGATAGGCCACCGCAAAGGGTCGTATCAAAGACCCGTCTTCCTAGGAATCTTGTATGGACCGCGTGCGAAATTTACTGGAACAGATCCAGAGTCGCCTTGAAGACCTGAACAAGGCCGAACGCAAAGTGGCCGAGATCATCCTGCTCAACCCGCAGCAGGCGACCCGCTTCAGCATCGCTGCCCTCGCCCAGGCGGCTTCGGTCAGTGAACCGACCGTCAACCGTTTCTGCCGCTCGTTCGGCGTCAGCGGTTACCCGGAACTCAAGCTGCAACTGGCCCAAAGCCTGGCCAGCGGCGCTGCTTATGTGAGCCGTGCGGTGGAGGCCGACGACAACCCGGAAGCCTACACCCGGAAAATCTTTGGCAGTGCCATTGCCTCATTGGACAGCGCCTGCCAGGCCCTTGATCCCAATTTGATCAGTCGCGCCGTGGACCTGCTGATCCAGGCCCGGCAGATCCACTTCTTCGGTCTCGGCGCCTCCGCCCCGGTGGCGCTGGATGCCCAGCACAAGTTTTTCCGCTTCAACCTGGCGGTGACCGCTCACGCCGACGTACTGATGCAGCGCATGATCGCGTCGGTGGCCCATACCGGTGAACTGTTCGTGATCATTTCCTACACCGGTCGTACCCGCGAGCTCGTGGAAGTGGCGCGCATCGCCCGGGAAAACGGCGCGTCGGTGCTGGGCCTGACCGCCGAAGGCTCGCCATTGGCCAAGGCCAGTACCTTGAGCCTGAACATTCCGCTGCCCGAAGACACCGATATCTATATGCCGATGACCTCACGGATCATCCAGCTCACCGTACTGGACGTGCTCGCCACCGGCATGACCCTGCGTCGGGGCGTGGACTTCCAGCCGCATCTGCGCAAGATCAAGGAAAGCTTGAATGCCAGCCGGTATCCGGTGGGGGATGAGTTCAACTGATTCGGTCCAGAATCTTCGGTGCCTGATAGTCCGTCTTCGCGAGCAGGCTCGCTCCCACACTGGATCTTCGGCGTTCACAAGCCCCCCTGTGGGAGCGAGCTTGCTCCGGGGAGCGATCCGACGATGGGGCCAGCCGCCTCACCGCAGATCCAGAGCTAAGCCCCCACCCACGCCTGCAAACTCAGATGCGCCCGCTCCCCCGGCGCCAGGCACAGGCTGTCGGTGCCGCCACTGGCCGCTTCGACGCAGACGAATTCGCTAACCTCATCCCAACTCACCCCCAGCAACGGCCGTGCGCCGGGATGCCAGACCACGGTGTCGGCGCTGTCGCCGGTGTCGATGCACAATTCGCGCTGCCAGGCGTGGTCCTTGAGCTGCAATTCCCCCTCATGCTGGAACACCCGCTGGCAGCCGCCCTCGACCCGCAACTCGCCTTCCTGCTGACAAACCGCACGGTTCAACTGATCGTAACCCTGTGCGCCCTCGAGCCCAGACAGCGCTACCTCACCGACGTCACCAATACGCCAATACGCATGCAAAGCCTGGCTCAGCTGGCACGGCAGGCTGTCCTGGTGCTCGGTGCTCAGGCGCAGTTCCATGCGTTCACCCAAGTCTGCATGCAGGTCCACTTGCCAGTCGCACAGCTGCAGTTGCCAGTGCAAATGCACACCGTCTTCATCACTGCGGCTGTCGAGCAACTTCCAGTCGATCAACCGCGCCCAGCCATGGGATGGCCAGGCGTTTTCGCTGGGATGACGACCATACCAAGGCCAACACACCGGCACCCCGCCGCGGATCGCCCCGACGTGTGGCCACTTGGCCGCGCACCACAACCACGGCTTTTGGCCTCGCGGTTGGAAATGCAGCAACTGTGCGCCCTGGCGACTGAACACCGCCTGGCACAACGGGTGGTCGATCACCAACACATCGCGCTGCCGATAGCGCTCCCACGCGAACACCGGGCGTTCGCGCAAGGATCTGAAAAAGCGTTGTAGCGGATGCTCATGCATGGGCCGCGGTCCTGGAAATCATTGAATTGCTCATCTGTTTGCAACGCTTGTTGTGGCAAGGCGATTTATCTGTGGGAGCTAAGCTTGCTCCCACAGGTCTGCGCGCAACCAAACACGCGCCCCAAAAAAAAGCGGACAGCCTTGGCCGTCCGCAAATATGCGCACATAGAGAGGAGCTTATCGCAACAGCGTTAGAACACCGACTGAATTTTCAGGCCGGCCACCAGCGCGTTGTCGACTTCATCCACACCACCTGGGTGAGTGATGTATTGCAGGTTGGGACGCACGGTCAGCCAGTTGGTGACGTGGACGCCGTAGTTGAGTTCGTAGTTGTACTCAGTGCTACGCAGCGGTGCGAACAGTGGGTCGTTGTAGTCGCTAACACCATTGGCAATGTTGGTCAGCTCGGCGTTTTTCTTCACGTCATCGTTGACATGGATACGGGAGAAGCCAATCCCGATGTCATCTTTAGGACGCGCATCAAACGGCCCCTTGTACACAAACATCAGCGACTGGTAGTTGTCGACGAAGTTGGTGTCCTTGTCGTGGAAGGTCGCGTTGGCCGCGATGTTCAGACCGCGGGAAGCGTCACCGTTGTGAGTGGTGAGTTGTTGTTGAGCGACAAACCAGTAGCCGTGCTTGCTGTCGTGACTGCGATAGGCGTTGCGGGTGGTCGCGGCATCATCGCCATTGTCATCTTCACGGACGTCATTGGCATCGGCCGTGCTCTTGTAGTAACCGACACGGTATTCGCCCGGCAGGTTGTTGACCTTCGGCGACCAGACCAGCTCGACTGGGATGACAGTACCCTTGGTGCCACTGCCGCTGAGCTTGAAGCCGTTACCGTGCTCCAGTTGCGAGGGGTTCTGGTTGTATGCACCGATCTGCGCATAGAACTCAGGCGTGATGTTGTACTTTACGCGAATCGCCGCCTGCATGACCGGCCAGTTGTACCAGATGCCGGTCGCCCAGTTACCCGCTTGGGACCCGCAGAATGCCAGGTTCTGGAACTCGCAAGGGAAGGTGTTGAAGTCTTCGCCTTCGCCGAAGTAACCGGCCTTGACGTCCAGCTTGCCATCGAGGAACTGGTGCTTGATCCACAATTGGGTCAGACGGACCATGTGGCCACGGCCGTAGACTTCCTGGGAAGAACTCAAGGTGCCGGCACGCGGGTCGCCGACACGGTCATTTGAAATGTTTTCACCGTTACGGTTGGTGAGCTGGACCTTGGCCTGGGTGTTATCCCAGCCCATCAGTTTTTCCAGGTCCAGCGCCACACCCAGACCGAACTGGTCGGAGTAACGCGCCGTCTTGTCGTTGTTGTAGCCGCCATGCAAGTTGGCGCCCACTTCACCGACGTAGTCAGCCTTGATATCGATACCTTGCTCGATCAGCTTGGTCCGCTCGCCACCCCAGTCACCCGTCATCCACTGCGAATCGGCGCTGAACGCGTCGGCAGCGTGTGCGCTACCGGCCAGCATCATCGCCGCAACGGCTGACAACTGGCAGATAAGCTGGGCGTTATTTTTCTTCTTCATCCCTACATCCTCGTCTTTATTGTTATTAACTGTTTTTATCTAACGCGGTTTACAACGATTGCGGCGGATGTCCCCATCCACCGCATACTCCTTGCTGTGGGAGCAGGCCTGCTCCCCCATTTGTTCTTCATCGGCCTTTGAACTGCGCCACGTTCGCCGACCGGGCATCGGCTTGCGGCTGGCCAGCCACGCCCAGGCGCTCGCCGGACTGCGCGTCGAACAGCAGCACTTTCGACGGATCGAACTGCAGTGTCAGGGTTTCCCCCGGCTGCGGTGCAACGTCCGGCGCCAGGCGGCAGCAGACCTTGGTGTCGTTGAGATTGACGAACACCAGGGTGTCCGGCCCGGTAGGTTCGGTGACCTGGACTTCGGCGCGAATGGTCGGCAAGCCATTGGCCTCGCTGCCCGCCAGCATGATCTGCTCCGGGCGCATGCCCAGGATCACTTCGCGGTCTTCCAGGCCGGCGTCCTGCATGCCCATCGGCAGTTCGCAACGAGCCTGGCCGCTGTCGAGCAGCGCCAGCAGGCGACCGTCCTTGCGTTGCAGGCGCAGCGGGATGAAGTTCATCGGTGGCGAACCGATGAAGCTCGCCACGAACAGATTGGCCGGGTTGGTGTAGATGTCTTTCGGCGTGCCGAACTGCTGGATGATCCCGTCCTTCATCACCGCCACTTTGTCGCCCAGGGTCATCGCTTCGATCTGGTCGTGGGTCACGTAGACCGTGGTGGTCTTCAGGCGCTGGTGCATCAGCTTCATTTCGGTACGCATCTCGACCCGCAGCTTGGCGTCGAGGTTGGACAGTGGTTCATCGAACAGGTAGATCTTCGGCCGCCGCGCCAGCGCACGGCCCATGGCCACGCGCTGTTGCTGCCCGCCGGAGAGCTGGCCGGGCTTGCGATTGAGCAGGTGCTCGATCTGCAGCAACTTGGCCACGCGGTTGACCTCTTCGTCGATGTCCGACTGTTTCATCTTGCGGATTTTCAGACCGAACTCGATGTTCTCGCGCACGCTCATGGTCGGGTACAGCGCGTAGGACTGGAACACCATGGCGATATCGCGATCTTTCGGGCTCATGCCGCTGACATCCTGATCGCCGATCATGATCGCGCCGCCAGTGATGGTCTCAAGGCCGGCGATGCAGTTCATCAGTGTCGACTTGCCACAGCCCGAAGGTCCGACCAGGATCAGGAACTCCCCGTCCTTGATCGACAACTCGATGTTCTTCAGGGTGTCCGGCAGGCCGACACCATAGGTCTTGTTTACGTTGCGAAGTTCAAGCGTTGCCATGATTACCCCTTGACTGCGCCGGCCGTCAGACCGCGCACGAAATACTTGCCTGCGACCACATAGACCAGCAGGGTCGGCAGCCCGGCGATCATCGCCGCCGCCATGTCCACGTTGTATTCCTTGGCCCCGGTACTGGTGTTGACCAAGTTGTTCAGCGCCACCGTAATGGGCTGCGAATCACCGCTGGAGAACACCACGCCGAACAGGAAGTCGTTCCAGATCTGCGTGAACTGCCAGATCAGGCAGACCATGATGATCGGGGTGGACATCGGCAGGATGATCCGCCGGAAAATGGTGAAGAACCCCGCACCGTCCAGTCGCGCCGCCTTCACCAGTGCATCGGGAATGCTGACGTAGTAGTTGCGGAAGAACAGCGTGGTGAAGGCCAGGCCGTAGACCACGTGCACGAACACCAGGCCTGTGGTGGTGCTGGCCAGGCCCATCTTGCCGAGGGTGAACGAGGCCGGCAGCAGGACGGTCTGGAACGGCAGGAAGCACCCGAACAGCAACAGGCCGAAGAACAACTGCGAACCGCGAAAACGCCACATCGACAGCACGTAGCCGTTCAAGGCACCGATGGCGGTAGAGATCAGCACCGCCGGGACGGTGATCTTGATCGAGTTCCAGAAGTAACCGTCGACGGTGGCCCAGGCCTTGACCCAACCGATGCCACTGACCACGGTCGGCCAGCTCAACAGGTTGCCGGTGCTGATGTCTTCCGGCGTCTTGAAGCTGGTCAACAGCATGACCACCAACGGCACCAGGTAAAGCAGTACGGCGAGGATCAGCACCGCGTAGATGGCGATGCGACTCAGGCTGATGGAAGGTTTGGCAGCGAGACTAGTCATGACGCTTGGTCCTCAGCTCGGAGTACAGGTAAGGCACGATGATTGCGAGAATCGCACCGAGCATCAGGATTGCACTGGCCGAGCCCATGCCCATCTGACCGCGACTGAACGTGAAGGAATACATGAACATGGCTGGCAGGTCGGAGGAGTAGCCCGGGCCGCCGGCCGTCATTGCGGCCACCAGGTCGAAGCTCTTGATTGCGATGTGCGCCAGGATCATCACGGCGCTGAAGAACACCGGGCGCAGGCTCGGCAGCACCACTTTCCAGTAGATGCGCGGCATGCTCGCGCCATCGATCTGCGCGGCACGGATGATCGATTGATCGACACCCCGCAGGCCGGCCAGGAACATCGCCATGATGAAGCCCGAGGCCTGCCACACCGCTGCGATCACCAGGCAGTACACCACGCGATCCGGGTCGATCAGCCAATCCAGGCGGAAGCCTTCCCAACCCCAGTCACGCAACAATTTGTCCAGGCCCATGCCCGGGTTGAGCAGCCATTTCCAGGCCGTACCGGTGACGATCATCGAGAGCGCCATCGGGTACAGGTAAATGGTGCGGATGAAACCTTCGCGACGAATGCGCTGGTCAAGGAACACCGCCAGCAACACACCGATCACCAGGGTGATACCGATGAACAGGCCGCCGAACAGCGCCAGGTTCTTGCTCGCCACCCACCAGCGGTCGTTGTCCATCAGCCGCGCGTATTGCGCCAGGCCTGCCCACTTGTAGTTCGGCAGGAACGTCGAAGTGGTGAACGACAGGACGAACGTCCACAAGATATAGCCATAGAAGCCCACCAGGACGATGAACATGCTCGGCGCCAGCACCAGTTTCGGGAGCCAGCGCTGCAATGCATCGAACGGCGAGGCCTTGCTGAACACAGCAACAGAACTCATGGGAAGATCCAGTACAAGAGAAAAGGACTACAAAACATTCCCTGTGTGGGGGCGGGCTTGTGTGGGAACCGAGCTTGCTCGCGATGAAGGCACCTCGGTCTTTCCAATGACCGCGTTATCGTTCATCGCGAGCAAGCTTTGTTCCCACACAAGCTCGCTCCCACAAGGGAAGCGGCGCTAATTACTTCGCAGACTGAACCGCTGCGCCGAGTTTCTTGGCGGCATCGGCAGGGTCGGCTTTCGGGTCGTTGATGTAGTTGGTCACCACATCGAAGAACGCACCCTGTACGGCCAGCGTGGTCGCCATGTTGTGCGCCATGCTTGGCTGCAGGCCGCCGGACTTGGCGTCTGTCAGGAAGTCCTTGGCAGCGGTCTGGGCACAGGAGTCGAAACCGTACTTGGCCATGTCGCCGAGCATGTCGTTACGAACCGGGATCGAGCCTTTGTTGATGCTGAAGACTTTCTGGAAGTTCTCGCCCAACACGACCTTGGCGATGTCCTGCTGGCCAGCCGCAGTGCCCTTGTCTTTCTGCTTGAACACCGCCAGGGAGTCGATGTTGTAGGTGAAGGCCTTGTCGGTGCCCGGGAAGGCCACGCACTCGTAGTCCTTGCCGGCGACTTTCTTCGCCGCGGTCCACTCGCTCTTGGCCCAGTCACCCATGATCTGCATGCCGGCCTTGCCGTTGATGACCTTGGCCGCTTCAAGGTTCCAGTCCTGGCCCTTGCCGTCGGCGTCCATGTAGGTCGCGACTTTCTTCAGCTCGGTCAGCGCCTTGACCATTTCCGGACCGGTCAGCGCCTTGTTGTCCAGGTCGACCAGGGCTTTCTTGTAGCCATCAGCGCCCATGACCGAGAGCACCACGGCTTCGAATACGGTGCTGTCCTGCCAAGGCTGGCCACCGTGGGCGAGCGGAATAAAGCCCGCGGCCTTGAGCTTGTCGCCGGCTGCGTAGAATTCTTCGAGGGTGGTCGGGTTCTTGGTGATGCCGGCTTTCTTGAAGACTTCCGGGTTGATCCACAGCCAGTTGACGCGGTGGATGTTCACCGGCACGGCGACATAGTCACCGTCGTACTTCACGGTATCGGAGACTTTCTTGTCGAGCAGGCTGTCCCACTTCTCGGCTTTGGCAACATCTTTGAGGATGTCGGTGTCGAGCAGCCCGGTGGACGCCCATTCCTGGATGTCCGGGCCCTTGATCTGGGCGACGCCCGGTGGGTTGCCGGCCACGGCACGGCTCTTGAGCACGGTCATGGCAGTGGAACCGCCACCACCGGCGACAGCGCCGTCCTTCCAGGTAAAGCCGTCTTTTTCTACCTGGGCCTTGAGCACATCGACCGCGGCTTTTTCGCCACCCGACGTCCACCAGTGGACGACTTCCACGGAACCTTTGGATTCGGCGGCAAGGGTAGTGACAGGAAATGCTGCGACGGGAAGCAAGGAAGCAAGAGAAATGACAGTAGCGAGGCGAGAAATCGCATTCATCTAGAATTACCTTTCTTGTTGTTATGCATGCAAGTCTGGTGCTTGCGCTGCATGGATTCTAATCAGAGGGAATCCCTTCGCAGGTAACGAAGGGACGTGCAAATGTCACGACATGGTTACACAGGCGAAGGACTGGATAACCGCGCCAGGGCTGACGCCATGCTTGGTGCCAGGGGCAGGCGCGGAATCAGGACCGCCTGCCAGGCGTGATACAGGTCCGGCTTGCCCGACCAGATATCGGCGCTGGGGCAATTTTGCGGATCGAGTTCGTGATGCCAACTGCCGTTGCAGCGGTCGATGAAATGTTTGTCACAGAACTCCCAGAAGCGCCGGTACCAGGCTTCGTACTTCGCCTCGTCGGTGCGCTTGAGCAAGGCGCTGGCAGCGGCCGCCGCTTCGGCGTGGACCCAGTGCAGGCGATGGCGAACCACGGCGCGGTTGTCCCAATCCAGGGTGTAGACAATGCCCGGCGCACCGTCGACGTTCCAGCCGTGACGGCAGTTCTGATCGAAGAGTTTTTGCGCATCCTGGGCCAGCCAACCCGGGGTCAGCATGCCGATCTGGACGCGCGCCGCTTCAAGGTGCAGCAGCAGTCGCGCCCATTCGAAACCGTGACCAGGGGTGGTGCCGTAGGGACGGAAACCATCGGCAGGGTTGTCCTGGTTGTATTCGCGCAGCGGCTGCCAGTGTCGATCGAAATGCTCCACCACCAGGTAGTCGTTGGCGGCGGCATGGGTGTGGATCACCCGTTCGACGATGTGCAGGGCGCGAGCCAGCCAGCGTGGGTCGTCGGTGGCATCGGCCAGTGCGAGGAAGGCTTCGGTGGCGTGCATGTTGCTGTTGGCGCCACGATAGGCCTCTTCCTCGCTCCAGTCGCGGTTGAAGGATTCGCGCAGTGCCCCCTCTTCTTCGCTCCAGAAATGCTCATCGATGATCCGCACCGCTTCGTCCAGCAACGCCTGGGCGCCGGGACGCTGGGCCACCACTGCGGAACTGGCCGCCAGGGCAACGAATGCATGCAGGTAAGCCGCCTTGCCCGCGCCGTCTTCACCAGGCCGCGTCGTGGCAAACCAGCCACCGTACTCGGCGTCGCGCAAGGGGCCGCTCAGCGCCTGGACGCCGTGGTCCACCAGCTCGGCAAACCCCGGCAGGCCCTGGATGTGGGCCATGGCGAAGCTGTGGGTCATGCGCGCAGTGTTCATGGTCTCGGCCCGGGCATCGGCCGGCAGGTGGCCGCGCTCGTCCAGGTTGCCGAAGCCGTCCGCCAGCTTCGACGCCTTGGCGAACGCCAGCAGCCGCAAGCCTTCGTCGGCAAGCCATTGCTGGTGGGCAGGGGCGTTCAGCCAACTGCTGAAGGCCGGTTGGAAGGTGTCCATTGGGTGGTACCTTTTTTGTTGTTTTGACGCAGGGAGTCTAAACAAGGGATGGCGAGGGGCAGGTAACGAAAGGGGCGAGTTATGTCACCAAGCTGTGACATTTACTTTGATGATCGTTCCCACGCTCTGCGTGGGAACGATCAGTCAACACGGCTGGCTACTCCACACTGCGAGGCAACTGCAACGTCACCCGCAACCCCCCTTCGCGCAGGTTCTGCAAGCTCACTTCCCCGCCATGGCTGTGGGCGATGTTGCGGGCGATGCCCAGGCCCAGGCCATAGCCTTGCTGCTGCCCGGCGAGGCGGAAGTGCGGTTCGAAGACCTGCTCCAGGCGCTGTTCCGGCACGCCGGGGCCTTCGTCGTCGACGTGCAGGATGAAGGCAGTTTCATCGTCATCGATGTGCAGGTGGGCGTTCTGGCCGTATTTCAAGGCGTTGTCGATCAGGTTGCCGATGCAGCGCTTGAGGGCCAGCGGCTTGCCGGGATATGGCGCCAGGGCCCGGCCATCCTGGGTCACCCGGCCGTTGCCGTTGGGCGCCAGGTAAGGTTCGACCAGGCAATCGAGCACATGATTGAGGTCCACCGGCTCGATGTTTTCGTGGATGTCGGTGTCCTTGACGCATTGCAGCGCGCCTTTGACCAGCAGTTCCAGCTCATCCAGGTCACGACCGAACTTGGCCTGCAGGTTCTCGTCTTCCAGCAGCTCGACTCGCAGCCGCAATCGGGTGATCGGTGTGCGCAAGTCGTGGGAGATCGCGCTGAACAATTGACTGCGCTCCGTCAGGTAACGGCTGATGCGTTCGCGCATGGCATTGAACGCCCGCCCCACCTCCACCACTTCGCTGCCGCCGCCCTCGGCCACCGGCTCCACCTCGGCGCCCAGGGACATGTCCCGCGCGGCCCGGGCCAAACGCTTGAGCGGTCGGCTCTGCCAGTGCACCAGCAAACCGATGAACAGCAATAACAAGCTGCTGGTGAGCACGATGAAACCGACCTGTTGCTTGGGCAGGTCTTGCTCTTCGAGGCTGGTGTAGGGTTCGGGCAGCAGCGAGGCGATGTACAGCCACTCCCCCGGCGCCATCTGGATCTGCGTGACCAGCACCGGCGGGTTCACCGGTTCCAGGGTCAAGGCGTAGTGAGCCCACGAACGGGGCAGCTCATCGAGCTTGAGCCCGGCATTGAAGATCCGCAGGTCGTCGGGGCTCACAAAATTCACCGAGATGTCCGCGCTATTGCCCAGGGACCGGCGCAGCACGTCGTCCACTGCCTTGAGCACCGCCAGTTTGCGCGGCGTTATCGGCAGCACATCCATGCCCAGGGGCTTATCGTTGAGCGTCACGACAAACCGCGTGCCGCCCATGCTGCGCAACTGGTCCAGCACCAATGGCCGGTACGCCACTGGCAGCGAACGCAAATAACTGACGCTGGCGGTCATCGAATGGGCCAGGCTGCGGGCACTGGTGACCAGGCCTTCGAGCTGGGTGGCGCGCAGTTGCGAGACCCAGATCAGGCTGGACAGGGTCTGGGCGAACAGCACCACCAGCAAGGTCAGCAACAGCATCCGCCCCAGCAACGAGCGCGGTACCGGTACCCGTCGGGCGACTTTTTTGATCCAGTCAATGACCATTGCTGGCAACCACACTGGCCGCCAGCTGATAACCGCTGCCACGCACCGTGCGAATCAGCCGTGGCGGCTTGTCGGTATCACGCAGGCGCTGGCGCAGGCGACTGACTGCCATGTCGACGATTCGGTCCAGGGGCATCAGCTCACGACCACGGGTCGCATTGCCGATAGTGTCGCGATCGAGGATTTCCTGGGGATGATCGAGAAACAACTTGAGCAGGGCGAAATCGGCACCGGAGAGAATCACTTCTTCACCGTCGGTGTGAAACAACCGATGACTGACCATGTCCAGCCGCCATTCATCGAAGGCCAGCACTTCGCCGCCGGAGCGTTCCTGGCCGAATTGCGCCCGACGCAGCAGCGCCTTGATGCGCGCCTGCAATTCCCGTGGGCTGAAAGGCTTGCCCAAGTAATCATCGGCGCCCAGTTCAAGACCAATGACCCGGTCGGCCTCGTCGGAACTGGCGGTGAGCATGATGATCGGCACATGGGCCTGGCGTGGGTGTTGGCGAACCCAGCGGCAAAGGCTGAAGCCGTCTTCATCGGGCAGCATCACATCAAGGATCACCAGGTCGCTCGGTGCATCGTTCAGCGCCTGGCGAAACCCGGCACCGTCGGGTGTGGTCCGCACCTGGAACCCCGCACGGCTGAGGTAGGTGTCCAGCAGTTCGCGAATCTCCTGGTCGTCGTCAACCAACAAAATCGATTTGTTCACTGAACTCACGGGCCTCGTCCTTGTTGTTTGTATGGGGGCGATTATGCCTGATGGATGAGGACTGCAAACACACTACAAAACCTTTGTGGGAGCGAGCTTGCTCGCGATAGCGGAGTGTCAGTCGCCATTGATGCTGACTGATACGCCGCTATCGCGAGCAAGCTCGCTCCCACAGGGGATCACATTTCAAACGGGAGTCGACTGCTCCAACGCCACACCCGCGCCCATCAGGCCCGAGTACGGCGCGGTCACCAGCCAGACCGGAATGCCCTTGAAGTAATCGCTCATGCAGCCCTTGTCGGCGAAGCAACGGGCGAAACCACTTTCGAGGAAGAAATCGGCAAACCGCGGGACCACGCCCCCGACGATATAGACACCGCCGCGCCCACCCAGCGTCAATACATTGTTGCCGGCCACGCGCCCCAGCCAGCGGCAGAACTGCTCGAGCACTTCCAGGGCAATCGGGTCGCCCGCCAGGCCGGCTGCAGTGATGGACTCGGGGGTGTCGAGTACCGGCACATGGCCGTCCACTGCGCAAATGGCCCGGTACACCCGAGGCAAGCCGCTGCCACTCAGGGCGGTTTCGGCGCTGACGTGGCCGATTTCGTTGTAGATGTGCTGCCACAGCTGGGTTTCCCGCGGGCTGCTCATGGGCAGGTCGACATGGCCGCCCTCCCCCGGCAACGCCGCGAAACGACCCTCGCCCAGGTCCAGCAGCGTACCGACGCCCAGCCCGGTGCCCGGGCCGATCACCACTGCCGGGCGCAACGGCTCCGGGGTGCCTTCGCACACGACCCGGTACTCATCGGGACGCAAGCAAGTCATGCCCAGGGCCATGGCCGAGAAGTCGTTGACCAGCAACAGCTTCTCCACCTGCAAGGTCTGGCAGAACGCCAGGTTGCTCAGGCGCCAGTGATTGTTGGTAAAGCGAAACTCATCGCCGCTCACGGGACCGGCCACCGACAGGCACACCGAACCGATGGCGCCCGGCTTCAGGCCCAGGCCACTGAGGTACACCTGAATTGCATCTTCCGGGCAGGCATAATCCGCCGTTGCCAGCACCTGGATGTTTTCCAGGGTGTGGTTTTTCCACAGCGCAAAGCGTGCGTTGGTCCCACCGATATCACCGACCAAAGCCAGTTTCAATTAAGCGTCTCCAGGGCAGAGGTGAAGGCGCTGGCGCCCTGCTCCGCCGAGCTGAAGGCCATGCGCATGAAACCGAACAGCTCGCGACCAGTGCCGATGTTGTTGCCCAACAAGCCCTTGGCCGGCGTGCGCGCGGCGAATTCCTCGGCGTCCACCTTCAATTCCAAGGTGCCTTTGACGCCATCGACACGGATGATATCGCCCTCCTGCACCCGGGCCAACGCACCACCGACATAAGCTTCGGGGCTGACATGAATGGCCGCCGGGATTTTCCCCGATGCGCCGGACATGCGCCCGTCGGTCACCAGCGCCACTTTGAAGCCACGGTCCTGCAATACGCCGAGGAACGGCGTCATCTTGTGCAGCTCCGGCATGCCGTTGGAGCGCGGGCCCTGGAAACGCATCACCGCGACGAAGTCTTTCTCCAGCAGGCCGGCCTTGAACGCGTCGGCCAGGTCCTGTTGATCCTGGAACACCATCGCAGGCGCTTCGACAACCTGGTTTTCCAAGGCCACGGCGGAGACCTTCATCACGCCACGGCCCAAGTTGCCTTCCATCACCCGCAGGCCGCCTTCAGACGAGAACGCGCGAGCTACCGGGCGCAGGATGTTTTCGTCGAGGCTTTCGATCGGGCCGTCGCGCCACACCAGCTCGCCATCCTCGAGGAACGGTTCCTGGGTGTAGCGGCTCAGGCCGTGACCGAGCACGGTGTTGACGTTTTCGTGGAGCAAACCGGCTTCCAGCAATTCACGGATCAGGAACGACATCCCGCCCGCCGCCTGGAAGTGGTTGATGTCGGCCTTACCGTTCGGGTAGACGTGACTCAGGGTTGGCACCACCTCGGAGAGGTCGGCCATGTCCTGCCAGGTCAGCTGGATGCCCGCCGCCATGGCGATGGCCGGCATATGCAGGGTGTGGTTGGTAGAGCCGCCAGTGGCGTGCAGCGCAACGATGGAGTTGACCAGCGAGCGTTCGTCGACGATTTCGCCGATGGGCATGAAGTTGCCGCTCTGCTTGGTCATGCGCGTGACCTGGAACGCCGCTTCACGGGTCAGGGCATCGCGCAATGGCGTATTCGGATTGACGAACGAGGCGCCCGGCAAGTGCAGGCCCATCACTTCCATCAACAACTGGTTGGTGTTGGCGGTGCCGTAGAAGGTGCAGGTGCCGGGGCTGTGGTAGGACTTCATCTCCGACTCCAGCAGCTCTTCGCGGGTGGCCTTGCCTTCGGCGTAGCGCTGGCGGACGTCGGCTTTTTCCTTGTTGGAAATGCCCGAGACCATCGGCCCGCCTGGCACGAAGATCGTCGGCAAGTGACCGAAGCGCAGCGCGCCCATCATCAGGCCCGGGACGATCTTGTCGCAGATGCCGAGCATCAGTGCGCCGTCAAACATGTTGTGGGACAGCGCCACCGCCGTTGAGAGGGCGATCACTTCGCGGCTCGGCAGGCTCAGTTCCATCCCCGCCTCGCCCTGGGTCACGCCGTCGCACATCGCTGGCGTGCCACCGGCGAACTGGCCGACCGAGCCGATTTCGCGCAGGGCTTTCTTGATCTGTTCCGGGAAGGTTTCGTAGGGCTGGTGGGCCGAGAGCATGTCGTTATAGGACGACACGATGGCGATGTTGGCGGCGTTCATCATCCGTAGGTGATGCTTGTCTTCGGTGCCGCAACCAGCCACGCCGTGAGCGAAGTTGGCGCACTGCAGCTTGCCGCGCATCGGACCGTCGCTGGCTGCACCGTGGATCAATGCAAGGTAAGCCTGACGCGTGGCGCGGCTGCGGGCGATAAGCCGTTCGGTGACCTCAAGAACGCGGGGATGCATGTGTAGAACTCCAGGCTAACGGGTGTGGCGACCTGATTGTCTATGCTGATCAAAAGCCCGCTGCACGCTGTGTAAAAGGCGAGGCGACAGACGGTTTCTTGACCATTCGGACCAGTTGATTCAGGTCACTCGTTGTAGATAAAACAAAATATTGCCACTAAAAAGGCTTGTTTTCTATTTTTATGCGAATAATCTTGTAATTCCAACAACAAATCGACGGCGGCGCAGTTAATGACTCTTAGAATCGCAATCAATGGTTTTGGCCGCATCGGCCGCAACGTCCTCCGTGCACTGTATACCCAAGGCTATCGTCGCGACCTGCAGATCGTCGCCATCAACGACCTGGGTGACAGTGCAATCAATGCTCATCTGCTCAAGTTCGACACCGTCCACGGCACGTTCGATGCCGACGTGCAGCACGATCACGAAAGCCTGACGGTCAATGGCGACCGCATCTCGGTCAGCGCCATCCGCAACCCGGCCGAACTGCCTTGGGCGGCTGAAAAAATCGACGTCGTGTTCGAATGCACCGGCCTGTTCACCGATCGCTCCAAGGCAGCCGCGCATATCAGCGCCGGCGCCCGCAAGGTGATCATCTCGGCCCCGGCCAAGGGCGCCGATGCCACCGTCGTGTACGGCGTGAACCACGATATCCTGCGCCAGTCCCACCAGATCATCTCCAACGCTTCGTGCACCACCAACTGCCTGGCCCCAGTGGCCCAGGTACTGCACCGCGAGCTGGGCATCGAAAGCGGCCTGATGACCACCATCCATGCCTACACCAACGACCAGAACCTGACCGACGTCTACCACAGCGACCCGTACCGCGCCCGTTCGGCCACGCAGAACATGATCCCGAGCAAGACCGGCGCCGCCGAGGCGGTGGGCCTGGTGCTGCCGGAACTGGCGGGCAAGCTGACCGGCATGGCGGTGCGTGTACCGGTGATCAACGTGTCCCTGGTCGACCTGACCGTGCAGCTCAAGCGCGAAGCGTCGGCCGAAGAAGTCAACGAACTGCTGCGCCATGCCAGCCAGCATTCGAAGATCCTCGGTTACAACACCCTGCCGCTGGTCTCCAGTGACTTCAACCACAACCCGCTGTCGTCGATCTTCGACGCCAACCACACCAAGGCCAGCGGCAAGCTGCTCAAGGTACTGGCCTGGTATGACAACGAATGGGGCTTCTCCAACCGCATGCTGGATAACTGCCTGGCGCTGTGTAACGCCGAGTAACTCATTGCTGGCCAATGTGGAGCGGGCCTGTAAGAGCAAACCCTGGGAGCAGGCCTGTGGGAGCAAAGCTTGCTCGCGATGACACCGTCACATGCAGCATCTGTGCTGGCTTTGAAATCGCTATCGCGAGCAAGCTTTGCTCCCACAGGTTTGCGCTCCACACAGGGTTTCGGCGTGATGAAATGAAGGCTTGACCCGCTCGACAGATGATAAGCATTATCATCTACTCGAACCAGATCGGGCCCTACCGTGAGTCAATCGCGCTTTCATCACGTCTTCCTCGCCCAGCGCACGCCGCTGCTGCGCACCCTCGAGCGCATGGTCAGCAACCCCAGTACCGCCGAAGACCTGCTCCAGGAAACCTACCTGCGCGTCACCCGCGCACTGGGCGAACGCACGGTCGAGCACCTCGAACCCTTTGTCTTCCAGACTGCCCGCAACCTGGCGCTGGACCATCTGCGCGCCCGGCGCATCCAGTCGCGGACCTTGCTGGATGACGTACCGCCGGAGGTCGTCCACAACGTCGTCGCCCCCCAGAGCAGCGCCGAGGACGCCGCCCATGCCCAACAACTGCTCGAGCGCCTGAACGTCAGCCTCCAGGCCCTGAGTTCGCGACAGCAGCAGATCTTCATTCTCAGCCGCCTGCATGGCCACAGTTACCAGCAAATCGCCGAACGCCTGGGCGTGTCCCTGAGCACCGTGCAAAAGGAACTGAAATTGATCATGGCGATCTGTGTGGGTGTGGCTGAACGTAGCCACGGCGAGCAGTGACCCGGCTCCACGCTTCAGGCCATAAGCTGCGCACACGCTTGCCACTTGCTGCGTACAGCTTGTAGCTTGAGCCCGTGCCGCTAAATACCGAGAACCGACTGTGACGGACAATCACCGCTCTGCCGAGCCCACTGCGACGCAGCAAACCGCCCATGCCATGGAGCAGGCGCTGGACTGGCTGATCCTGCTGGACAACCCCAGCGAGGAACAGACGCGGCAGTTCCACGCCTGGCTGGCGGCCGATCCACGCCATGGCGAGGCGTTCGCCCGGGCCCAGGCGATCTGGAACGGCCCGCAGGTGATGGAAAGTGCCCGCCAACTTGAAGCCACGCCCAAGGTCACCGCGCTGTCGCGCCTGCGCGCCCACTGGAAACCCCTGGCCACTGCCGCCGTGCTGTTTCTCGGCCTGTTCAACTTCAGCGACCTGCCCCTGCGCTTGCAGGCCGACCACCTGACCGTGGTCGGTGAGCGCCAGCGCTTGCAGTTGGAGGACGGCTCCAAGGTCCTGCTCAACACCGATTCGGCCTTCTCCAGCACGTTCAACGAGCAGCGGCAGGTGGCGCGTCTGTACAAGGGCGAGGCGTTTTTCGAAGTCCCGGGCAACCGTAGCCTGCCGCTGGAAATCGATGCAGGCCCGGTCATGGCCAGCGTCAGCGACACCACGTTCGCCGTGCGTTACCTCGACGGCGTGGCCCAGGTCCAGGTGCAGCGCGGCGACGTGGACCTGCGGGCCACCCGCAACGACACCCATGTGCGGCTGTCAGCCGGCGAAAGCATCCGCATCGGCCCCAACGGCTTCGACCGCCCGGCCCGGCTCGATGCCAACACTGACCTGGCCTGGGTCCAGGGTCGGCTGGTGTTCGAAAACCGGCCACTGAGCCAGGTACTGGCCGAGCTGCGACGCTATTACCCCGGCTGGATCATCAACAGTAACGAACAATTGGCCAACGTCGCTGTGACTGGCAATTACCGCCTCGACCAGCCACTGGACGTGGTCCGTTCGCTGGCCCATATCACCTCGGCGCGGCTCCAGGAGTTCCCTGCGCTGGTGATCCTGAACTAAATGAGAATTATTTTTACTCGATAGGCTCCGTTGATTCGTCTCGTTATAGCCAATGCAATTGATTCGCATCCAACGATGTGAATCTGCACCTATAACAGATGCGACACGGAGCGCTATCGATGTCCTCTCGCCTTACTTGCCGGTTTCTTGCCCCCTCTTGCACGTTGTCATTACTCACCGCTGCCCTGCTGATGGCCGGCACAGCGCCGCTCGTCCTGGCCGCCACCACCGTGCAACCCGCTGCACGCAACATGGGCGACTACAGCTTTGCCATCGCCCGGCAGCCACTGGTCTCGGCCCTGAATGCATTCACTGCGATCACCGGCTGGCAAGTCGGCATGCCGGCGGAACTGGCTGCAGGCGTCGCCTCGCCTGGGGTGAACGGCTCGCTGCCACCTGAAAAAGCCCTGGAGCGCCTGTTGGTGGGGACCAACCTGAGCTACCGCAAGCTGGGCGACAACAGCATCGTCCTGGAAAAACGCAGTGCCGGCAGCGCGCTGGAGTTGCAACAGGTGACCATCAGCGCCACCCGCCAGGAACAGGACATCATCAGCGTGCCGAGCACGGTCACCGTCCACGACCGCCAGGAACTGGACCGCAACAACGTCAATACCCTCAAGGACCTGGTGCGCTATGAGCCGGGCGTATCGGTGGGCGGCGCGGGCCAGCGCGGCGGTATCAGCGGCTACAATATCCGCGGCATCGACGGCAACCGGATCCTGACCCAGGTCGACGGCGTGGAGATCCCCGGCGGCTTCTTCAACGGCCCCTACGCCAAGACCCAGCGCAACTACGTCGACCCGGAAATCATCAAGCGCGTGGAAATCCTGCGCGGCCCGGCCTCGGTGCTGTACGGCAGCAATGCCATTGGTGGTGCCGTCAGCTATTTCACTCTCGATCCAGATGACATCATCAAGCCGGGCCAAGACGTTGGCGCCCGCCTGAAGACCGGCTACAGCTCCGCCGACGAGAGCTGGCTCAAGTCCGCCACCGTCGCCGGTCGCAGCGGGCAGTTCGATAGTCTGTTGCACTACAGCCGACGCGACGGTCATGAAACCGAATCCTACGGCAGCCACAACGGCACGGGCCTGGACCGCACCGCCGCCAACCCCGAAGACGTGCGCGCCAACAACGTGCTGGCCAAGCTCGGCTGGAACTACAGCGATGACTCACGCCTTGGCCTGGTCTACGAGAAATACAAGGACGACCGCGACAGCGACCTGAAAAGCGCCTACGGCGGCCCCTACGCCAACGGCCAACCGGCCATCCCCGCCTCTGTGCTGCCCGGCGGCATGTACCAGTGGCGCACCGGCAACGACACCATCACCCGCGAGCGTTTCGGCCTGGAGCACAGCTTCGCCCTCGACAGCCTGCTGGCCGATCACATGAAGTGGAGCCTGAATCACCAGGTCGCCAAGACCGACCAGAGCACCGCCGAATTCTACTTCCCCATCACCCGCCGGGTCCTGCGCACCCGGGAGACCCTCTATGAAGAGAAACAGTGGGTCTTCGACGCGCAACTGGACAAGGCCTTCAGCGTCGCCGACACCGATCACGCGCTGACTTACGGCACCACCCTCAAGCAGCAGAAAGTCACCGGCTCGCGCAGCGGCAATGGCGTGTGCCTGGCGGTCGGCGTCGGTTGCTCCGCGGTAGGCGCCATCAGCACCCGGGACGTGCTGGCAAAAGCCAGCGATTTCCCCGACCCGACCATCAACACCTACAGCCTGTTCGCCCAGGACCAGATCAGTTGGGACAAATGGACCTTCACGCCTGGCCTGCGCTACGACTACACCCGGCTCAAGCCGCACCTGACCGAGGAATTCCTCAACACCGTGGACCCCAGCGGCGGCGGTGACATCAGCGGCAAGAACAAGACCTGGCACCGCGTCTCACCGAAGTTCGGCGTGACCTACGCCCTGAGCGATGAGTACACCTGGTACGGCCAGTACGCCGAAGGCTTTCGCACCCCGACCGCCAAGGCCCTGTACGGTCGTTTCGACAACCCCGGCGCCGGCTATAGCGTAGAACCCAACCCCGATCTGGAACCGGAAAAAAGCAAGAGCTACGAGACCGGCCTGCGCGGCCGTTTCGATTCCGGCTCGTTCGACGTGGCGGTGTTCTACAACAAGTACCGCGACTTCATCAACGAAGATGCCATCACCCCCGGCGCCGACCAGTTGACCTTCCAGAGCAACAACATCGAGCACGCCACCATCAAGGGCGCCGAGGCCAGGGGACGCCTGGAACTGGACGTGTTTGGCGCACCGAAGGGCTTGTACACCCAAGGCTCGGTGGCCTACGCGTACGGTCGCAACAACGACACCGGCGAGCCGCTCAACAGCGTCAACCCGCTGACCGGCGTGTTCGGCCTGGGCTACGACCAGGACCGCTACGGCACTTTGCTCAGTTGGACCTTGGTCAAGAAAAAGGACCGCGTCGACGACAGCAACTTCAACTCGCCCGATGGCGTGAGCAGCCAGTTCAAGACACCGGGCTTCGGCATCCTCGACCTGAGCGGTTTCTACAAGGTGACCGACGATGTAACCGTCAGCGGCGGCCTCTACAACCTCACCGACAAGAAGTACTGGCTGTGGGACGACGTGCGCGGCTACGACAGCGTCGGCGAAGCGGCGGTGCTGAGCCCCGCCAACCTCGATCGCCTGACGGCGCCGGGGCGTAACTTCGCGGTGAACCTGATCTGGGATATCTGACTCGATTTGCCAGGCAAAACAAATACCTGTGATGAGGAGAGTCATGTGGGAGCAAGGCTTGCCCGCGATGCAGGCGATGCGGTCTTTCAGAGATCGAGGCGCCTGTTTCGCGAGCAAGCTTTGCTCCCACACCCCTTGCCACACCGTTCTAATTCGAAGGATTTTTTCATGAACACACAACATCCCGCTTCACGCTCCCAACGCCTGAACCAGATCACCCACGAGCCCCACAGCCGGCTCGACGCGCTGGTCAAGGCCCACGCCCCGTTCGAAACCCCGGCCAGCTTCGCCCGTTTCGTCGTCGCCCAGTACCTGTTCCAGTCGGAGCTGGTGGCGCTGTACAACGACGCCGAACTGTCCGCCCTGATCCCCGACCTCCCGGCCCGGTGCCGGGCAGAGGCGGCCAAGGCGGATCTGGCAGACCTGGACACCGAAGTCCCTGCGCCAGTGGCCGGCGCGGTGAAAAACCCGACCCAGGCCGAAGCCCTGGGCTGGCTGTTCGTCTCCGAAGGCTCCAAGCTCGGCGCCGCGTTCCTGATCAAGCGTGCCGTGGGCCTGGGATTGAGCGAGACCTTCGGCGCCCGGCACTTGGCAGAACCTGCCGGAGGGCGCGCCGAAGGCTGGAAATCCTTCACCCGCACCCTAGACGGCCTGGTCTTCACCGAACAGCAGGAAGCCGAGGCGGACCAAGGCGCGCTGGACGCATTCAACCGGTTTACGGTGCTGCTGGAACAAGCCTACGCGGCCGAGTTGGCCTGATTCACACCGCCCCACAGAAGATTTATGGGTGGATGCATATCTTCAGTCACCCAGAAACCAGTGTGGGAGCGAGCTTGCTCGCGATAGCGTCAGCACAGCCGACATCAATGCCAACTGACCCACCGCCATCGCGAGCAAGCTCGCTCCCACAGGAATTGTGCGTGATTGAAAAAACGCTGATGAACCGCCCCTCAAAACTCACCCAACTGCTCTTCGCCCTGCTCGCCTACACCAGCCTGGCCATCGGCCTGGTCGCCATCGTCGTGCCCGGCTTGCCGACGACCGAGTTCATCCTGTTGGCCGCCTGGGCCGCGACCCGCAGTTCACCGCGCCTGAGCGCCTGGCTGGAGAACCATCGCCTGTTCGGGCCGATGCTGCACAACTGGCGCAACGGCAAGGTCATCCCGCGCCGGGCCAAGATCGGTGCCACCACCAGCATGCTGCTCTGCGCATGCTTGATGCTGGTGCTGCTCGACCACGGCTGGCCGGTTTACCTCGCGCTCGCCGGCATGGGCCTGGGCAATCTGTGGATCTGGTCGCGCCCGGAACAGGCACAGGGCTCTTGCTACCGCCGGGATGCGCAGCGACCCCCAACGGATTTTTGAACTATGATCGCCCTCTCGTACTGGAGGGCTTTCGATGTCAGATCTGCTCACGTCCATGCAAACCGCACTCGGTTTGCCCACGACCCCGATCACCTTCACTGGCGACGGTGCGCTGCCCTCGGCCTTCGCCGTCACGGAGCTGGCCAGCGCCAGCATCGCCGTGGCCGGGCAGGCGACCGCCGAACTCATCCAGCAACAAACCGCTCGCCTGCCACCTGTCGAGGTCGACCGACGCCTGGCGTCGTTCTGGTTCTCCACCTCCCTGCGCCCCATCGGCTGGAGCGTGCCGCCGATGTGGGACCCGGTGGCCGGCGACTACGCCAGCGCCGACGGCTGGATTCGCCTGCACACCAACGCACCGCATCATCGCCTTGCGGCGGAAAAAGTCCTCGGCACCTGCACCGACCGCGCCGACATGGCGGCCAGGGTGGCCCGATGGAACAAGGCCGAGCTGGAACAGGCCGTGGTCGACGCTGGCGGTTGTGCTGCCGAGATGCGTTCGTGGCAGGCGTGGCAGGTCCATCCCCAAGGCCTGGCGGTGAATGCCGAGCCGCTGGTACACCTGAGTGAAACGACTGGAGAGCAGCGCAAACCCTGGCTCGGCTCCGTGACCCAGCCACTGGCGGGGCTCAAGGTGCTGGACCTGACCCGCGTGCTGGCCGGCCCCATCGCCAGCCGCTTCCTCGCCGGCCTGGGGGCCGACGTGCTGCGCATCGACCCGCCGACCTGGAACGAACCCGGCGTGGTGCCAGAAGTCACCCTGGGCAAACGCTGCGCCCGCCTCGACTTGCATCGGGCCGAAGATCGCGCGGCGTTCGAGGCATTGCTCAAGGACACCGACATCCTCTTGCACGGCTACCGTGCCGACGCCCTGGAACGCCTGGGCTACGGCGCCGAGCAGCGCCGGCAGATGGCCCCCGGCCTGATCGACGTCAGCCTCAATGCCTATGGCTGGAGCGGTCCGTGGCAGAACCGGCGCGGCTTCGACAGCCTGGTGCAAATGAGCAGCGGCATCGCCGAAACCGGCATGGGCTGGAAACACACCGACAAACCGACACCGCTGCCGGTGCAAGCGCTGGATCACGGCACCGGCTATCTGCTGGCGGCCAGCGCCCTGGTGTTGTTGTCCCGGCGCCTGGCAAGCGGTCACGGCGGCTCGGCACGCTTGTCACTGGCACGCACGGCGAAGCTGTTGATCGAACGTGGCGCCGGGGATTCGAGCCCATTGCGAGCCGAGGCCGAGGATGATCAGGGCCTGGTGGTCGAACAGACCCCATGGGGACCGGCCCATCGCCTGCAGGTGCCCTTGAAAATCACCGGGACGCCGCTGCAATGGACCTTGCCAGCGGCGGAACTGGGCGCGCATCGAGCACGGTGGTGACGGGTTGATGTGGGAAAGGCTTGCCCGCGATGGAAGCGATGCGGTCTCTCAGAAATCGAGGCGCCTGTTTCGCGAGCAAGCTTTGCTCCCACATAAATCCCCTCGCCACAGGAATCGCCTCAACATCGCGGTAAGCCTCACAACGCCAAAAACCCGCTGTACAACCCATACGCCGCCATACCCGCCCCTGACATCACGCAAGCAAAAATCCCCTTTTCCACATGGGTGAACAAGGGTTGGCGCTGCTCGCGCTTGGCCTGGGCAAACAGGATCACCCCGGGCGCGTACAACAGCGCCGACAGCAGCAGGTATTTCACGCCGCCGGCGTACAGCAGCCACACCGCGTAGCACAGCGCGACGCCACCGATGAACAGGTCTTTCATGCGCCGGGCCGAGCCCTGTTCGTAGGTTTCCCCCCTGGCGCAAAGCAGCACCGCATAGGCCGCCGACCACAGGTATGGCACCAGGATCATCGACGAGGCGAGATAGATCAGGCTGGTGTAGGTGCCTGCGGAAAACAGAGTGATCAGCAAAAACAGCTGGATCATGCCATTGGTCAGCCACAGCGCGTTGACCGGCGCGTGGTTGGCATTCTCCTTGGTCAGGAACGCCGGCATGATCCTGTCCCGGGCGGTGGCATAGAGAATTTCAGCGCACAGCAGTGCCCAGGACAACAAGGCTCCCAACAGTGAAACCGCCAGCCCCAGGCTGATCAGCAACGCCCCCCAAGGCCCGACAATGTGCTCCAGGACACCGGCCAGGGACGGGTTCTGCAACTGCGCCAGTTCCGGCTGGCTCATGACCCCCAGGGACAACACATTCACCAGCACCAGCAGCGCCAATACCCCGAGGAACCCGATCACCGTCGCACGCCCTACGTCCGCACGTCTCTCTGCCCGTGCCGAATAGACGCTGGCGCCTTCGATGCCGATGAACACGAACACCGTCACCAGCATCATGTGCCGCACCTGGTCCATCACACTGCCCAGGTCCGGGCTCATCGCGCCCCAGATATCGCGGGTGAAAATCTCGGCCTTGAAGGCCACGGCGGCCATGACGACGAACATCAACAGCGGCACGACCTTGGCCACGGTGGTCACCAGGTTGATCAACGCCGCCTCCTTGATCCCGCGCAGCACCAGGAAATGCACCGCCCACAGCAATAACGACGCACACCCGATGGCCACCGGCGTGTTGCCTTGGCCGAACACCGGGAAGAAGTAGCCCAAGGTGCTGAACAGCAACACGAAGTAGCCGACATTGCCCATCCAGGCGCTGATCCAGTAGCCCCAGGCAGACGAGAAGCCCATGTAGTCGCCGAAGCCGGCCTTGGCATAGGCGTACACGCCCGAATCCAATTCCGGCTTGCGATTGGCCAGGGTCTGGAACACGAAGGCCAGGGTCAGCATGCCGACGGCGGTAATCGACCAGCCGATCAGCACCGCACCGACATCGGCCCGAGCCGCCATGTTTTGCGGCAGGGAAAAAATCCCACCGCCGATCATTGACCCCACCACCAGTGCGATCAGTGCGCCCAGTGGCAACTTTTCAATCGGCTGCGGCATTTTTTCTCACTATTAAATTAAGTAAATAAAGCGACATAACGTTTTTGAATAACGTCATCCACACAAAGTCCAAAGGCTTATGACTCGGCCATTCTCCAAGAGCGTAATTAAAAAGACCATGACACCCATTATCTTTTTGTCACGAATGCAGCCTACAAAATAGTTGCGACTCAACGGAAATCAACTAGCGTGAATAATCCTGCGGCAAGAAAACCTTCACAAACCCTTTGCCAAAGGCCCTGAAACGGGCCTTTCGAGCAACTTCAAGACGCCAACGGATGGTGTTAACTCCTTCATTAACAATGGAATGTTGTCATGCACTGATCCAGATCAGATATTCAACTTTCAAATCGACTTAGTCTGTCGACTCTCTTCTCCTGCACTGGAGTCTCGCAAATGTCTGATACACCCGGAAAACTTCGATTGGGTGCGCTGGTTGCACTGGTGGTCGGCTCAATGATCGGCGGGGGAATCTTTTCCTTGCCACAAAACATGGCGGCCAGTGCCGATGTCGGTGCCGTGCTGATCGGCTGGGCGATTACCGCCGTCGGCATGCTGACCCTGGCCTTCGTGTTCCAGACCCTGGCCAACCGCAAACCCGATCTGGATGGCGGGGTGTATGCCTACGCCAAGGCCGGGTTCGGCGACTACATGGGTTTCTCATCCGCCTGGGGCTACTGGATCAGCGCCTGGCTGGGCAACGTCGGCTACTTCGTATTGTTGTTCAGCACCTTGGGCTACTTTTTCCCGATTTTTGGTGAAGGCAACACCGTAGCTGCGGTGATTGGCGCCTCGGTGTTGTTGTGGGCGGTGCATTGGCTGGTGCTGCGCGGCATCAAGGAAGCCGCGTTCATCAACCTGGTGACCACCGTCGCCAAGGTCGTGCCGCTGGTGCTGTTCGTGTTGATCGCGGTGTTCGCCTTCAAGCTCGAGATATTCACCCGGGACATCTGGGGCACGATGAACCCGGACCTGGGCAGCGTGATGAACCAGGTGCGCAGGATGATGCTGGTCACCGTGTGGGTGTTCATCGGCATCGAGGGCGCGAGTATTTTTTCCGCCCGCGCCGAGAAACGCACCGACGTGGGCAAGGCCACCGTCATCGGTTTCATCACCGTGCTGCTGTTCCTGATGCTGGTGAACGTGCTGTCCCTGGGCATCATGACCCAGCCAGAACTGGCGAAGCTGCAGAACCCGTCCATGGCCGCCGTGCTGGAGCATGTCGTGGGACACTGGGGCGCGGTGCTGATCAGCGTCGGCCTGATCATCTCGCTGCTCGGCGCCCTGCTGTCCTGGGTGCTGCTGTGCGCCGAGATCATGTTCGCCGCCGCCAAAGACCACACCATGCCCGAGTTCCTGCGCCGGGAGAATGCCAACCACGTACCGGCCAACGCCCTGTGGCTGACCAACGCGATGGTCCAGGTGTTTTTGGTCATCACCCTGTTCTCGGCCAGCACCTACCTGTCACTGATCTACCTCGCCACCTCGATGATCCTGGTGCCGTACCTGTGGTCGGCGGCCTACGCCGTGTTGCTGGCGGTGCGCGGCGAGACCTATGAAAACGCCCTGGCCGAGCGCCGCAAAGACCTGGCCATCGGTGCCATCGCCCTGATCTATGCGGTGTGGCTGCTGTATGCCGGCGGCATCAAGTACCTGCTGCTCTCCGCCCTGCTCTATGCCCCAGGCGCGATTTTGTTCGCCAAGGCCAAGCGCGAGCTGGGCAAACCGATTTTCACCTCTGTCGAGAAGCTGATTTTCGCCGCAGTGATCGCAGGCGCCCTGGTGGCGGCCTACGGGCTCTACGACGGCTTCCTGACCTTGTAGTTGGCTGATTGTTCTAACTGGAGGATTTGTAATGACCACGGAAAAAGTGAAATACGGCGTGCATTCCGAAGCCGGCAAATTACGTAAAGTCATGGTGTGTTCCCCAGGCCTGGCCCACCAGCGGCTGACCCCGAACAACTGCGACGAACTGCTGTTCGACGATGTGATCTGGGTCAACCAGGCCAAGCGCGACCATTTCGATTTCGTCACCAAGATGCGCGAGCGCGACATCGACGTGCTGGAGATGCACAACCTGCTGACCGACATCGTCGCCATCCCCGAAGCCCTGGACTGGATCCTGCAGCGCAAGATCACCGCCAACTCGGTGGGCCTGGGCCTGGTGAACGAAGTCGGTTCGTGGCTGCGCAGCCTGGAGCCGCGCCATATCGCCGAATTCCTGATCGGTGGCGTCTCGGCCGATGACCTGCCGGACAGCTTCGGTGGCAAGACCATCCAGATGTTCCGCGACTTCCTCGGGCACTCCAGCTTCATCCTGCCGCCGCTGCCCAACACCCAGTTCACCCGCGACACCACTTGCTGGATCTACGGCGGCGTAACCCTGAACCCTATGTATTGGCCGGCGCGCCGCCAGGAAACCCTGCTGGCCAGCGCCATCTACAAATTCCACCCCGAGTTCACCCAGGCTGACTTCCAGGTCTGGTACGGCGACCCGGACCAGGAGCACGGCAACGCCACCCTCGAAGGCGGCGACGTGATGCCCATCGGCAACGGCGTGGTGCTGATCGGCATGGGCGAACGTTCGTCCCGTCAGGCCATCGGCCAACTGGCGCTGAACCTGTTCAAGAACAAAGCCGTGGAGCGAGTGATCGTCGCCGGCTTGCCGAAATCCCGCGCCGCCATGCACCTGGACACCGTGTTCAGCTTCTGCGACCGCGATCTGGTCACGATTTTCCCGGAAGTGGTGAGCCAGATCGTCGCCTTCTCCCTGCGCCCTGACGAGAGCAAACCCGGCGGCATCGACGTGCGCCGCGAGGACAGCAGTTTCCTCGACACCGTGGCCGCGGCCCTCAAGCTGCCAGCGCTGCGAGTGGTGGAAACCGGCGGCAATAGCTTCGCCGCCGAACGCGAGCAATGGGACGACGGCAACAACGTGGTGGCCGTGGAGCCAGGCGTGGTGATCGGCTACGACCGCAACACCTACACCAACACGCTGCTGCGCAAGGCCGGTGTGGAAGTCATCACCATCAGTGCCAGCGAACTGGGCCGGGGCCGGGGCGGCGGTCACTGCATGACCTGCCCGATCATCCGCGACCCGATCGATTACTAACCTTTGAGCCTGGGCCGGCACTGCTCTGCATCCCACGGCAGAGACCGGCCCCGGGGATAACCTACACCTGAGGAGATCCACATCATGGCGTTCAACATGCGCAACCGCAGCCTGCTGAGTCTGATGCACCACACCAACCGCGAGTTGCACTACTTGCTGGACCTGTCCCGCGACCTCAAGCGTGCCAAATACACCGGCACCGAGCGTCCACACCTGCAAGGCAAAAACATCGCGCTGATCTTCGAGAAAACCTCGACCCGCACCCGCTGCGCCTTCGAAGTCGCGGCCCATGACCAGGGCGCCCACGTCACCTACATCGACCCGGTGTCATCGCAGATCGGTCACAAGGAAAGCATGAAAGACACCGCCCGGGTCCTGGGCCGGATGTTCGACGCCATCGAGTACCGAGGCTTCGAACAGGAAATCGTCGAGGAACTGGCCAAGTTCGCCGGGGTGCCGGTGTTCAACGGCCTGACCGCCGAATTCCACCCCACCCAAATGATCGCCGACACCCTGACCATGCGCGAACACAGCGACAAGCCGCTGCATGACATCAGCTATGCCTACCTGGGCGATGCCCGCTACAACATGGGCAATTCGCTGCTGATGATCGGCGCCAAACTGGGCATGGACGTGCGCATCGGCGCGCCGAAAGCCTTGTGGCCGCACCAGGATTTCATCGACCAGTGCCAGGCCTTCGCCGCCGAAAGTGGCGCGCGCCTCACCATCACCGAAGACCCGAAGGAAGCCGTCAAGGGCGTGGACTTCATCCACACCGACATCTGGGTGTCCATGGGCGAGCCGGTGGAAGCCTGGGACGAGCGCATCGAGCAATTGCTGCCCTACCAGGTCAACGCGCAAATGATGAAAGCCTCGGGCAACCCGCGGGTGAAATTCATGCACTGCCTGCCAGCGTTCCATAACAGCGAAACCAAGGTCGGCAAGGACATCGCCGCCCGTTATCCGAACCTGGCCAATGGCGTGGAAGTGACCGAGGAAGTGTTCGAATCGCCGGCCAACATCGCCTTCGAGCAAGCGGAAAACCGCATGCACACCATCAAGGCGATCCTGGTGTCGGCGTTGGCGGATATCTAGGCGCTTGAAGAGTGATCGTTCCCACGCTCTGCGTGGGAATGCATCCGGTGACGCTCTGCGTCACAGGGGACGCGGAGCGTCCCGGGCGGAGTTCCCACGCAGAGCGTGGGAACGATCATCACTGCGTTCTCGTTCCATTTTTGAAAGGACAGCACCATGCGTATCGTCGTTGCCCTGGGCGGTAACGCCCTCCTGCGTCGGGGTGAACCCATGACCGCAGACAATCAACGCATCAACATCCGCACCGCGACCGAACAGATCGCGAAAATCCACCCTGGCAACCAACTGGTCATCGCCCACGGCAACGGCCCGCAGGTCGGCCTGCTGTCGTTGCAGGCGGCGGCCTACACCTCAGTCACCCCGTATCCGCTGGACGTGCTCGGCGCCGAAACCGAAGGCATGATCGGCTACATCATCGAACAGGAACTGGGCAATCTGCTGGATTTCGAAGTCCCCTTCGCCACGCTCCTGACCCAGGTGGAAGTGGACGCCAACGACCCGGCCTTCCAAAAACCCACCAAGCCCATTGGCCCGGTCTACAGCCAGGAAGAGGCGCAGAAACTGGCCGTCGAAAAAGGCTGGGCCATCGCCCCGGATGGCGACAAGTTCCGCCGCGTGGTCGCAAGCCCCAGGCCCAAGCGCATCTTTGAAATCCGCCCGATCAAATGGCTGCTGGAAAAGGGCAGCATCGTGATCTGCGCTGGCGGTGGCGGCATCCCGACGATGTACGACGCCGACGGCAAGCTGCAAGGTGTGGAAGCGGTGATCGACAAGGACCTGTGCTCGGCGCTGCTCGCCGAACAGCTGGAAAGCGATCTGCTGGTGATCGCCACCGACGTCAACGCCGCGTTCATCGACTTCGGCAAGCCGACCCAGAAAGCCATCGCCCAGGCCCACCCCGACGAAATGGAAAAGCTCGGCTTCGCCGCCGGCTCCATGGGGCCGAAGGTCCAGGCCGCCTGCGAATTCGCGCGCAACACTGGCAAGGTTGCGGTGATCGGTTCACTCTCGGACATCGAAGCGATCGTCCAGGGCAAGGCCGGTACCCGCATCAGCACGGCGACACCTGGCATCGCTTATCGATAACAGGAAACTTGCGGGGCGGATCCAGGGTCTGCCCTACTCCCCATGCCTTCAAAGGAGAGTTGCTTATGGCCATGTTCGAACCCGGACACCTGCACATGGAGCGCCATGCGCTGAACAAGGATGACTTCAGCTACAACCTGTGCATCGACTACAAGGTCGATCAGGACGGCAAGGAGGGCACGGGCATGTCATTCCGGGTGCATGGCACCGTCGAAGACAAGTCCCTGGACGAGACGTTCTTCCTGGCCAAGGACCAGGCCTTCGACTTCGCCCGCCATGCCACGCGCGTCGCCCAGAAGTATGGCTTGCCCAAGACCGCGAGCATCGGCTCGATGCACAAGTACTACGACGAAATGTTCGAGGACGTGCGCAAGCAACTGGACGTCAAGCCGGGCGACCCGATGAAACCAGAACACCTGGCATAACCGCCTGAAAACCCCTACCCCTGTTTGTGGGAGCAGACCTGTGGGAGCAAGGCTTGCCCGCGATGGCATCGCCTCGGTCTATCAGTTGCACCGAGGTGTTTGCATCGCGGGCAAGCCTTGCTCCCACAAGCTCGCTCCCACAAAGGGATATCAGTGTTCTGAATATCGGGTTACACACAAAGCCTGCCTGGCTGGCAACTCGCTATAGCTGACCTATTCTGAAAGTAGTACCCCCGGGTATTCGTTCAGAGGTCACCGCCATGAACATTAAAATAAAAAGACGCCTCGCCATTTTCGTCACCTGCGCCGCCACGCTTGCGCTGTACGGCACTGCGGCCTACCGGGTCGAGCAGGCCAGGCAACTGCCCCGTGAATACGCCAGTTGCAACTTCGAACGGTGCATCCCCCACAGCGCAACCCTCAACGCCCTGCGCTGAGGCGTGGTCAGTCGTCCTGTTGATCGGTCTTGAGCCGGTCCCGGAACGCCTTGGGCGAGATGCCGACGCGTCGGCGGAACAGCCGGGTGAAGTTGGTCGGATCGGAAAACCCGAGCATTTCGGAAATCTCGTAGATGGTCATGCCGGTGTAGGTCAGCAGGCGCTTGGCTTCCAGCAACTGGCGCTCATGCATGATCTGCAACGCCGGTTGCCCCGCCAGTTCCCGACAGGTGCCGTTGAGGTGCGACACGGAAATACCCAGGCGATGGGCCAGGTCCTCGACCTTGACGTGCTCGCGATAGGTTTCTTCCACCAACTGAATGAAGCCGTTGAGGTATTCCCGGGCCCGTTGCGGGCGCTGGGCCTGGGTGTGGCGCTCCATCACCTGGCGGCTGACCCAGACCATGATCACGCTGACCAGCGCATGCATCAGCATTTCCCGCGCCGGTTGATGCCCCACGTACTCATTCTGCAAGGCGCTGAACAGGCTGTTGAGGTACTCGGCATTCTCAAGGGCGGGGTAGCTTTCGGCCTGGGCCAGGACGTTGACCGAATGCCCCAGTTGCGCTTGCAGGTGCGTGACCAGCGGCGCCGCCAGGGTCACCACGTAACCTTCCACATCCTCGGAAAAACGAAAGCCATGGACCGACAGCGGCGGCAGGATCTGCACGGCCGGCTCGGTGAGTAGCGTGCGCCGGCCCTCGATTTCCAGTTCCGCCTGGCCCTTGAAGACGAACAACAACTGGCACAGATCGGCATGCCGATGAGGCTTGATTTCCCATTGATGCTCGCGACTGCGCTTGGAGATGGTCTCGCAGTGCAACAAGTCCGGCGTCGGCCATTCCTGGCTCTCGCCATAGAGCTTGAACACCGGGATCGAAGGCAGGTCAGGTTTTTTCATAACATGGATCCGGGCCTGGGGTTGCGGGCGATAATCGCACCAATTGGTAAAAAGAACAGGTATCGGCTCAGTTTTCCCCTTCAACTGACAGGTCCGCAAGCGAAAAATGTAGGCACTCGATTTCTAATAATCAACACCGACCCTGGTCGCGTGCTTCGTGCGAGTCATAACAACAATGAAAACCCTCAAGACCCAAGTCGCTATTATCGGTGCCGGCCCCTCTGGCCTGCTGCTCGGCCAGTTGCTGCACAACGCCGGGATCGACACTGTCATCCTCGAACGCCAGACCCCGGAATACGTACTGAGCCGCATCCGCGCCGGTGTGCTGGAGCAAGGCATGGTCGAGCTGCTGCGCCAGGCTGGCGTTGGTCAGCGCATGGACACCGAAGGCCTGCCCCATGACGGTTTTGAACTGGTGCTCAACGATCGGCGGGTGCACATCGACCTCAAGGGCCTGACCGGTGGTAAAAATGTCATGGTCTACGGCCAGACCGAAGTGACCCGCGACTTGATGGCCGCCCGCGAAGCCGCCGGCGCCCGGACCCTGTACCTGGCCAGCAATGCCCAGCCCCACGACATGCAAACCGAAACCCCTTTCGTGACCTTCGAGCATGAAGGGGAAACCTGGCGCCTGGACTGCGACTACATTGCCGGTTGCGACGGTTTCCACGGCGTGGCGCGACAGTCCATTCCTGCGGAAAAACTCAAGGTCTTCGAACGGGTCTACCCGTTTGGCTGGCTCGGCGTGCTGGCCGACACACCGCCGGTCCACGAAGAACTGGTCTATGCTCGCCACGCACGCGGCTTTGCCTTGTGCAGCATGCGCTCCAAGACCCGCACCCGTTATTACCTGCAAGTGCCCGCCGAAGAACAAGTGGCCGACTGGCCGGACGAGCGTTTCTGGGATGAACTGAAAAACCGCCTGCCCGCCGACCTGGCCGAAGCCCTGGTGACCGGCCCGTCCATCGAGAAAAGCATCGCCCCGCTGCGCAGCTTCGTGGTCGAGCCGATGCAGTATGGGCGGATGTTCCTGGTGGGCGATGCGGCCCACATCGTCCCGCCCACCGGCGCCAAGGGGCTGAACCTGGCGGCCAGCGATGTCAGCACGCTATTCAATATCCTGCTCAAGGTCTATCGCGACGGCCGTGTGGATCTGCTGGAGAAGTATTCGGCCATCTGCCTGCGGCGCGTCTGGAAAGCCGAGCGGTTTTCCTGGTGGATGACTTCGATGCTGCACCGCTTCGACGACGATGCCTTCAACCAGCGCATCAGCGAAGCCGAGCTGGAATATTTCGTCGACTCCGAGGCCGGTCGCAAGACTATCGCGGAAAATTACGTCGGACTTCCTTACGAGGCTATCGAATAGTCGCCTATCGACTTAAACTGCGGGTTTCGTCCATTTTGCCTCTCCGGTGCGATGCCCGCAGGTTCTGCCTTGACTCAGTTCAATACGCTCCAAGCCCCAAAACCGGCCATCCGCAGCGTGCTGGCAGCCCTGATGCTGGCGATTTTCCTGGGTGCGCTGGACCAGACCATCGTCGCCGTCTCGATGCCGGCCATCTCCGCACAGTTTGCCGACGTCAGCCTGCTGGCCTGGGTGATTTCCGGCTACATGGTCGCCATGACCGTGGCGGTGCCGATCTACGGCAAGCTCGGTGACCTCTACGGTCGCCGGCCGCTGATGCTGTTCGGCATGGGCCTGTTCACCCTGGCCTCGCTGTTCTGCGGCCTGGCCCAAAACATGGAGCAACTGGTGCTGGCGCGGATTTTCCAGGGCATCGGCGCCGGCGGGATGATTTCGGTGAGCCAGGCGATCATCGGCGACATCATCCCGCCCCGCGAACGCGGTCGCTACCAGGGTTATTTCAGCAGCATGTACGCGGTGGCCAGCGTCGCCGGGCCGGTGCTCGGCGGCTACATGACCGAGTACCTGTCGTGGCGCTGGGTGTTCTGGATCAACCTGCCGCTGGGACTGGTGGCCTGGTGGGTGGCCCGACGCAGCCTGGTCGGGTTGCCGGTGCCGCAACGCACGCCGATCATCGATTACCTGGGCACCGTGTTGCTGATCATCGGCCTGACGGCGCTGCTGCTGGGGATCACCCAGGTCGGCCAGGGCCATGCCTGGCACAGCCGTGAAGTGCTGGGATTGCTGGGTTGCGCAGGCGCAGCGCTGGGGGTGTTCGCCTGGCACGAGCGCCGGGCGCGGGAGCCGTTGTTGCCGATGCACCTGTTCGCCAACCGCGATGCGGTGCTGTGTTGGTGCACGGTGTTCTTCACCAGCTTCCAGGCTATTTCCCTGACGGTGCTGGTACCATTGCGCTTCCAGAGCGTGACCGGCGCCGGTGCCGACAGTGCGGCGTTGCACTTGTTGCCGCTGGCAATCGGGCTGCCGATCGGCGCGTATTTCGCCGGACGCCGGACCTCGGTCACGGGGCGCTACAAGCCGATGATCCTGAGCGGCGCCCTGCTCTTCCCGTTCGCTATCCTCGGCATGGCTTTCACCCCGCCCGCCGCGCTCTGGCTGAGCAGCCTGTTCATGCTGCTCAGCGGCATCGCCTCCGGCATGCAGTTTCCCACTTCACTGGTGGGTGCGCAGAACGCCGTGCACCAACAGGACATCGGCGTCGCCACCAGCACCACCAACCTGTTCCGCTCCCTTGGCGGCGCGGTGGGCGTGGCACTGATGTCGGCGTTGCTGCTGGCCTTGCTGCAGGATTCAAGCTTCGCCCAGCTTGCCAGCTCGTCGATGATCGGTGAAGGGCATTCCGGCAGCGTCTTGCTGGACGGCCTCAACGCCGCCCCGGGCGAGGCACAAAATGCCTTGCGCCAGGAGTTGCAGGCGACGTTCCGGCATTTGCTGGCGATCAGCGCGGCGGTGTCGCTGCTGGGGTTGGCCGCGGCGCTGGCGATGCCCAATCGCTTGCTGCGCGGGCGAGATGAGAAGGTCCGCTAGCACATGATCGTTCCCACGCTCTGCGTGGGAATGCAGCCCGGGACGCTCCGCGCCCCTGCAGAGCCGAACGCAGAGCGTCCGTCGAGGCGTTCCCACGCAGAGCGTGGGAACGATCAGCATCATTGCCACAAAATCTCTTTAGGCAGTCGCCACGACACCTTCGGGCAGCACCACCGCGCTCATCCCGTCCTTCATCCGCTTGGCATCGCGCACGAAGCAGCGTGACGCCAGGAACAGGAACACCATGGTCAGGAACAGCGCGACCGGGATAAGGTACATCGCATCATGCAGGCCGATGGCCTTGAACGCCTCGGTCATCTGGTCGACCCCGGCCGCGGCCATGGCCGTGCGGGCGAAGTAGTCGGACAAGCCACCCACCACCACCGGCCCCAGGCCGCCACCGAGCAAGTACAGGCCAGCGAAGAACAGCGCCATCGCCGTAGCCCGCAAGCGCGGCTCGACCACGTCCTGGATCGCCGTGTACACGCAGGTATAAAAGGTATAGGCGAACAACCAGCCGACACTGAACACCGCGACGAACACACCGATTTCAATCCGCCCGGCATGCAATGCCCAGGCAGTGGTGAGCGTCGAGATCACCAGGCTGAACGCGGCGAACAGCAAGCGACCACTGGGCACGCGCTGATGAATCTTGTCGGCGATCCAGCCGCCGAGGGTCAAGCCGAACAAACCGGTCACGCCCACCATGATCCCGGTGGCCACCGCCGCCTCGTGCAACGGCATCAGGAAGTAGCGTTGCAGCATCGGCACCAGGAAGGAGTTGCAGGCATAAGTGGCGAAGTTGAAGCACAACCCGGCCAGCACCAACCACAGGAAAGTGGGAATCGCCAACACTCGACGGATCGGCCGGTCGATTTTTTCCTGGGACACCTGCACGGTTTCCGCCGCGCCGCGCTTGGGCTCCTTGATGAAGAACATGAACAACGCCAGCACCAAGCCTGGTACCGCGGCGATAAAGAACGGCGCGCGCCAGCTGTCAAAGGCCTTGACCATCGCGCCGATGGTGAAGAACGCCAGCAACAAGCCAATCGGCAGGCCCAGCATGAAGATGCCCATGGCCCGCGCCCGGCGATGGGCCGGGAACAGATCGCCGATTAGCGAGTTGGCCGCCGGCGCATAGCTCGCCTCGCCGATCCCGACGCCCATGCGCACCAGCAGGAACGCCCAGAAACTGCCCACCAGGCCGTTGACCGCCGTCAGCGCGCTCCAGGTCGCCAGGCCCCAGCCCATCAACTTGCTGCGCGAACCGGTATCGGCCATGCGTCCCAATGGCAACCCGGCAATGGCGTAGACGATGGTGAAAGCGGTGCCGATGATGCCGATCTGGAAGTCGCTGAGGCTCCACTCCATGCGGATCGGCTCGATGATGATCGCCGGGATGGTGCGGTCGAAGAAGTTGAACAGGTTGGCCAGGAACAACAGGAACAGAATGCGCCAGGCATTCGCCGCTTGGGTCGAGTTCTGCATGGGTCCGTCTCTTTTATTGTTATGGAGCATTAGCGGAATCTGCAATCTAGACAGCGGTGTGCGGACTGTCTCCAATCATTCGCAAGGCTGATACCCACCCATGGCGAGCGGCGCGTTTCTTGATAACGGTCAATTTCCTGTAACAATTGCCATCATTTCGCCCATTCTTGATTAAAGATCGCCTGCCGGTGGCCGATTCAACCTATCAGGAAAGAATCTCTCGAGCGGCGCCCAGGCTATAGCCCTGGACGCTCGGGGCCGACCTTCGCGCCATCCAGGACGCGAGCTCCCATCCGCGATGGCTCGATGACAGCGCTCGTCGAGCCAACCAGTTCAGGCATATGGCGCACAATGACTTCCAAAAAAACAGCCACTGCGGTATCCGATCTGACCCTGAGCCCGGCCGCCAACGGCCCTGAAGTCTCGAAACCATCGAGCAGCTCGCGTCCCCTGTCGACTCAGCAGTATCTGTATTTCACCGAAACCAACACCGACCGGATCCTCGACAACCTCGATGGCCTGCGCGACGCGGTGTTCCCGCGACCGCCCCATCTGGTGGAAGACGAGAGCGACCGCGCCCAGCAGGAATTCCCGTCGGTGTGCCTGATCGGCCTGGGGCGCTGCGGTTCCAACATCGCCCTGGACGTGGCGGAGCTGGTGTACAACGCCCGCAAGTTCTACCTCAACGAATTCAATGCTGAAGACAAGGCTTACAGCGACAAGGGCTACAGCCCCGCGCAGTGGATCCGCAACAACCTGCGTCTTGGCACCAGCAAGGCCAGCAAACCGGTGTTCCTGGTGGAACCGCTGGTGATGCTCGGCGACCTGGACAAGGACATCGCCGGGCGTATCCGTTTTTCGCGCAAGGGCGAGAAAAGCGGCTTTTTGCGCGACTACAGCAAGATGAAGATCATGGACTTGTCGGAAGTCCACGCCGGTGGCGCCGGTAACGCGCCGATCCTGGGCCAGTACCTGGCCAAGATCATCCTGAACAAGGACACCCAGCGCTTCTCCAGCCCCGACTGGAAAATGATCCACTCGTACCTGATCGACAGCTGCGGTATCAAGGCCAACCAGTCGCGCCTGTACTTCTCGATCTTCAGTGCTGGCGGCGGTACCGGTTCAGGCATGGCCTCGGAGTTCGGCCTGGCCCAGCAATACTCGTACATGAACAAGACGTTCGACACCAAGCCGATGGACGAACACGACAGCAAGAGCGGTCACTCCTTCGTCTTCGAACCGATTTTCACCAGCGGCATCTGCGTACTGCCGAATATTTCCGACCATCGCAGCGAAATGTCCGAAGCCTTGCACATCAACGCCGGACGCCTGCTGTGCAAGTACCTGTCGGAAGAATGGGATTTCTCGTACAACTTCGCCAACGAAGACAGCAGCGAAGCCAGCGTGATGGGCCGTATCCGCCCATGGAACGCGATGATGCTGATCTCCAACGACATCATGCGCTATGCCGAAGAAAGCGATGACGGCAACATCCAGAACATTGATGTCAATGCCATGGAGAAGCACGCCAACCAGTACATCTCCCAGCAGATCTTCAACATCCTGACGGCCCAGGCGGTTACCACCGACTACGATCAGAACTACTTCCGCCGTGCCGGCATCGACATTGGCGAAACCATTCGCCTGGACGCCAACGACCTGTTCATGAGTCTGGCCGGCCCGGTGGCGATTGCCTACGCCGAGTCCGTCGTCCCGGAAACCCCGGCGCCGAGCGGCGACAAGTTCAAGGTGTTCGAGAAAGAACCGCCGCGCCTGAACATCGACGACCTGTTCTTCCGTTCCATCGACCTGCCGCACTTCAACAAGGTCACCCAGGCCATCGAAGGCATCAGTCTGTTGCCGATCGAATCCAAGCGCTACCGGGCGTCGCTGGAGCAGTACAAGAATTCCGGCTACGACGCCGCGGCCCTGCATGACCTGCACTTCTTCAAGAACTGCTCGTCGGTGGTGTCCATCGTCTCCCTGCCCAAGGACTACAAGCTGTCCTACATGGACCTGAACCGGCTCAAGACCCACCTCAACAGCCTGTTCCCCAACACCACGCTCAAGCGTTACGCGTTGGTGATCGGCGCGTCGGCCAACCTGTCGCTGACCACCCTGATCGCCAAGAGCCCGTGCCTGTCGGATGATTTCCTGACCCTGATCGTGGCCTTCATCAAACGCTGCTTCGCCCGCACCCCGTACCGCTTCGACGACACCCTGGACAACTCGATCCTGGACTTCATCATCAATGAAGACTTCGACGAAGAACGGATCGACGACCTGCTCAACGAATTCGAAAACCCGGCGAAAATCCTCGACACCAACTGGTACGCGATCAAGCCGATGTACGAGAAGAAGTATCGCGAGCTGATCAACGACAAGGACAAGTTCGTCTCGATCAACGACATCCGCCTGTCCCGCGACTGCGTGAAAAAAGCCATCAAGTACCTGCGCGAGATCTACCGTCACCGCATTGGCAAGACCAAGGTTATTTCCCTTAATAACCATACTGGCAGGACTTACTGAGGCCGGCGCAGCACCGTGTTGCCTCCAATCGCGAGCAAGCTCGCTCCCACAGGGATTTGTGAACACAGACCCAATGTGGGAGCGAGGCTGCTCGCGATAGCGGTCCTGAATCCCGCACCTGGACAACATCCAGAAACAATTGAGCAGCCCAAAGGCTGCTCCATAAACTGTTCCCGTTACGTATACGTCACCCTCCCCTGTGGCGTTTCGCCACGGCAGGACGCCATCACGCTACTCACCTACACACTTTCTTGCCCGCCCGAATACGAACCAACTTGGTGCATCGATCAGTTCGACGCCCTTTCCTGGATCATAATCCAGGGCGAAACCACCACCGCCCAAAGCTGCGGATCGCGTTCCAGAAAATCCAGCGCCCGCGTTTCAGACAGCTTGGCGAGCTGGTCGGCGGCCAGCCAGGCGGCGACTTTGGTACCTTCGTCCTGGGCGACGGCCTCGGCGGCTGCGATCAAATCCAGTGCCGGATCGACCCACAATAGGGCACCCTTGGCAAAGAACGGCTCCAGCTCTTTCCAGGTGATGGATGCGGTTTCACCAAGCAGCTTGGCATAGAGGGTGCTAGGTTCTTGACTCATGGGACCTGTCCGGAAAAGAAATCGGCGCGAATGATAACGTCGGTGCTCTGGCAGAAAAACCCGTTAGCAACTGCAGTACCGATTGAAAAGCGCAGGAAAGCCAAGGATTGCCGATATGACCGGACAAAACCCCGCCGCTATTCTGTCTTTTTCTTTCAATTAAGCGACACCCTCAGGTTTTGCCCCCAAGCGCCAGCTTCCCTTGCCAACAATCGGCGCTCTACACTGTACCGGTACAGTTGCCGGGGGCATTTTCCGCGAGGATATCCAAGATATCTGACCCGGTTCTGCTGCTACGGCGCCAGGACTATAAAAACTACAACAGCATGAGTGGAGCACTATGACTAAGGCTACTAAGCAGATTTCCAAACTGTTTGCCGCTATGGTTCTGGCCGGGGTTGCCAGCCATTCGTTCGCCGCCGACACCATCAAGATCGGCATCGCCGGCCCAAAAACCGGCCCTGTAGCCCAATACGGCGACATGCAATTCAGTGGCTCCAAAATGGCCATCGAACAGATCAACGCCAAGGGCGGCGTCAACGGCAAGCAACTCGTCGCCGTTGAATACGATGACGCCTGCGATCCAAAACAAGCGGTCGCGGTCGCGAACAAAGTCGTCAACGACGGCGTCAAGTTCGTGGTCGGCCACCTGTGCTCCAGCTCCACCCAGCCGGCTTCGGACATCTATGAAGACGAAGGCGTGGTCATGATCACCCCGGCCGCTACCAGCCCGGACATCACCGCTCGCGGCTACAAGATGATCTTCCGCACCATCGGCCTGGACAGCGCCCAAGGCCCTGCGGCCGGCAACTACATCGCCGACCACGTCAAGCCGAAGATCGTTGCGGTCCTGCACGACAAGCAGCAGTACGGTGAAGGCATCGCCAGCGCCGTGAAGAAAACCCTCGAAGGCAAAGGCGTCAAGGTTGCCGTCTTCGAAGGCGTGAACGCCGGCGACAAAGACTTCTCCTCGATGATCGCCAAGCTCAAGCAAGCCAACGTCGACTTCGTCTACTACGGCGGCTACCACCCGGAGCTGGGCCTGATCCTGCGTCAATCCCAGGAAAAAGGCCTGAAGGCCAAGTTCATGGGTCCGGAAGGCGTGGGTAACGACTCCATCTCGCAAATCGCCAAGGACGCTTCCGAAGGCCTGCTGGTGACCCTGCCGAAATCCTTCGACCAGGATCCGGCCAACGTCGCCCTGGCTGACGCGTTCAAGGCCAAGAAAGAAGACCCGAGCGGTCCGTTCGTGTTCCCGTCCTACTCCGCTGTCCAGGTGATTGCCCAGGCCATCACCACAGCCAAGAGCGAAGACGCGGCCAAAGTGGCTGAAGCCATCCACGCCGGCACCTTCAAGACCCCAACCGGTGACCTGAGCTTCGACGCGAAGGGCGACCTGAAGGACTTCAAGTTCGTGGTCTACGAGTGGCACTTCGGCAAACCTAAAACCGAAGCTTCGCCTCAGTAAGGCCTGGTCTGACTGACTGCCAATAAAGCCCACGGCGTGCCGTGGGCTTTGTTTTAAATGTATTGGGCCGCGCTGGCGTGATCCGCCAGTCTCCCCACCTGAAAATCTCAAAACCGTCATCAGCGGTTCGCTGGCAAACCTCGTGTTCGAAGTGGATGCAGATCCACGGGACCCGGGCGGGAAAATGACTCCACCAGTGAAATGCGTATCAGGTTTTTAGGAGCGCTGTAATGCCTGACATCTATCACTTCTTCCAGCAGCTGGTTAACGGCCTGACCGTTGGCAGCACGTATGCCCTGATCGCCATCGGCTATACGATGGTTTACGGCATCATTGGAATGATCAACTTCGCCCACGGCGAGGTGTACATGATCGGCTCCTACGTGGCGTTCATCGCCATCGCCGGGCTGAGCATGATGGGACTCGACAGTGTCCCGCTGTTGATGACCGCGGCTTTCATCGCGAGCATCGTCGTCACCAGCTCCTATGGCTACAGCATCGAACGGATCGCCTACCGCCCCCTGCGCGGCAGCAACCGTCTGATCCCGCTGATTTCCGCCATCGGCATGTCGATCTTCCTGCAGAACACGGTACTGCTTTCGCAAGACTCCAAGGACAAATCCATACCCAACCTGATTCCGGGCAACTTTGCCATCGGGCCAGGTGGGGCACATGAAGTGCTGATTTCCTACATGCAAATCGTGGTGTTCGTGGTGACCCTGGTCGCCATGCTCGGCCTGACGCTGTTCATCTCCCGTTCCCGCCTGGGCCGCGCCTGCCGCGCCTGTGCCGAGGACATCAAGATGGCCAACCTGCTGGGCATCAACACCAACAACATCATCGCCCTGACCTTCGTCATCGGTGCGGCCCTGGCGGCCATCGCCGCGGTGCTGTTGAGCATGCAATACGGCGTGATCAACCCCAACGCCGGCTTCCTCGTCGGCCTGAAAGCCTTCACCGCCGCGGTACTGGGCGGCATCGGCAGCATTCCCGGCGCGATGCTCGGCGGGCTGGTGCTGGGCGTGGCGGAAGCCTTTGGCGCCGACATCTTCGGCGACCAGTACAAGGACGTCGTGGCATTCGGCTTGTTGGTTCTGGTTCTGTTATTCCGGCCGACCGGCATCCTGGGCCGCCCGGAGGTTGAGAAAGTATGACTAGGCATCTCAAATCGGCGCTCTTCAGCGCCCTGCTGGTCTGGGCCGTGGCCTACCCGGTACTGGGTCTTAAACTGACCATCGTCGGCATCAACCTGGAAGTGCATGGCACCAGCCCGGCCATCCTGGCGACCATCGCCGTGTGTTCGCTGCTGATGTTCCTGCGGGTGCTGTTCAGCACGCAGATCAGCGCCATGTGGAAGTCGTCGCCCGGCCTGCCGGTGATCCCGGCCAAGGCCAGCAACTTCCTCACCCTGCCATCGACCCAGCGCTGGATCGTGCTGGGCCTGATCGTCGTGGCACTGGTCTGGCCGTTCTTCGGCTCCCGCGGCGCGGTGGACATCGCCACGCTGATCCTGATCTACGTGATGCTCGGCCTTGGCCTGAACATCGTGGTAGGCCTGGCCGGCCTGCTGGACCTGGGTTATGTCGGCTTTTACGCCGTCGGCGCCTACAGCTATGCGCTGCTGTCCCACTACTTCGGCCTGAGCTTCTGGATCTGCCTGCCGATCGCCGGGATGATGGCCGCCACCTTCGGTTTCCTGCTGGGGTTCCCGGTCCTGCGCTTGCGCGGTGACTACCTGGCCATCGTGACCCTGGGTTTTGGCGAGATCATCCGTCTGTTCCTGCGCAACCTGACCGACATCACCGGTGGCCCGAACGGCATCAGCAACATCGAGAAACCGACGTTCTTCGGCCTGACCTTCGAACGTAAAGCCGCCGAAGGCCTGCAGACCTTCCACGAGTACTTCGGCCTGGAATACAACTCGATCAACAAGGTGATCTTCCTCTACCTGGTTGCCCTGTTGCTGGCCCTGGCCGCGCTGTTCGTCATCAACCGCCTGCTGCGCATGCCGATCGGCCGCGCCTGGGAGGCATTGCGTGAAGACGAAATCGCCTGCCGTGCCCTGGGTCTCAACCCGACGATCATCAAGCTGTCGGCCTTCACCCTCGGTGCTGCGTTTGCCGGTTTTGCCGGCAGTTTCTTCGCCGCACGCCAGGGCCTGGTGACGCCGGAATCCTTCACCTTCATCGAGTCGGCGATCATCCTCGCCATCGTGGTGCTGGGCGGGATGGGCTCGCAGCTGGGCGTGATCCTGGCAGCCATCGTGATGATCCTGCTGCCCGAAATGATGCGTGAATTCAGCGAATACCGCATGTTGATGTTCGGCGCCTTGATGGTGCTGATGATGATCTGGCGTCCTCAAGGTCTGCTTCCTATGCAACGCCCCCACATGGAGCTGCGCAAATGAGCCGCGAGATCCTGAAAGTTGAAAATTTAAGCATGCGCTTCGGCGGCTTGCTGGCGGTCAATGGCGTAGCCCTGACCGTGAAAGAGAAACAGGTCGTTGCGCTGATCGGGCCGAACGGCGCGGGCAAGACCACCGTGTTCAACTGCCTGACCGGCTTCTACCAGCCCACCGGTGGCACCATCGTGCTGGACGGCGAGCCGATCCAGGGCCTGCCCGGCCACCAGATCGCCCGCAAGGGTGTGGTGCGCACCTTCCAGAACGTGCGGCTGTTCAAGGACATGACGGCGGTCGAAAACCTGTTGATCGCCCAGCATCGTCACCTGAACACCAACTTCTTTGCCGGCCTGTTCAAGACCCCGGCGTTCCGCAAAAGCGAACGCGACGCCATGGAGTACGCCGAGTACTGGCTGGACAAGGTCAACCTCAAGGAATTCGCCAACCGTACCGCCGGGACCCTGGCCTACGGTCAGCAACGACGCCTGGAAATCGCCCGCTGCATGATGACCCGTCCGCGGATCCTCATGCTCGACGAGCCGGCCGCCGGCCTGAACCCCAAGGAAACCGAAGACCTGAAAGCGCTGATCGGCGTGCTGCGCGAGGAGCACAACGTCACTGTGCTGCTGATCGAGCACGACATGAAGCTGGTCATGAGCATTTCCGACCACATCGTCGTGATCAACCAGGGCACCCCCCTGGCCAACGGCTCGCCGGAACAGATCCGCGACAATCCTGAAGTGATCAAAGCCTACCTGGGGGAAGCGTAAATGCTGCAATTCGAAAACGTTTCCACCTTCTACGGCAAGATCCAGGCCTTGCACAGCGTCAACGTCGAAGTCCGCCAGGGCGAAATCGTGACGCTGATCGGTGCCAACGGCGCCGGCAAATCCACCCTGCTGATGACGCTCTGCGGTTCGCCCCAGGCCCACAGCGGCAGCATCCGCTACATGGGTGAGGAACTGGTGGGCCAGGACTCGTCACGGATCATGCGCAAGAGCATCGCGGTGGTGCCGGAAGGTCGTCGGGTATTTGCCCGGCTGACCGTGGAAGAAAACCTCGCCATGGGCGGATTCTTCACTGACAAGGGCGACTATCAGGAACAAATGGACAAGGTCCTGCACCTTTTCCCACGCCTGAAAGAACGCTTTACCCAGCGCGGCGGCACCATGTCCGGCGGCGAACAGCAAATGCTCGCCATCGGCCGTGCGCTGATGAGCAAGCCCAAGCTGCTGCTGCTCGACGAGCCTTCCCTGGGCCTGGCACCGATCATCATCCAGCAGATCTTCGACATCATCGAACAACTGCGCAAGGATGGCGTGACGGTGTTCCTGGTGGAGCAGAACGCCAACCAGGCGCTGAAAATCGCCGACCGGGCGTACGTGCTGGAGAACGGTCGCGTGGTGATGCAAGGCACCGGTGAAGCCCTGCTGACCGACCCGAAAGTGCGCGAGGCGTACCTGGGCGGTTGAGTCTGCAGCTATAGAAAAACGGCCTTCGGGCCGTTTTTTTTGGAGTAGACAAAAAAATCGAGGACCCGCTGTAACACTTCCCCATCCCCCTTCTCTAGTTCAGCAGACCGGCGCTAACGCCGGTTCATTTCCCTGAATGACTGGAGAATAATCATGACTGTTTCGACCCGCACCCTGTCCGCCACCGCCCTGATCCTGGCCCTGGGTTCTGCCCTGAGCATGACAGCCGTCTCGACCGTCCACGCAGCCGACGACACCATGGAGAAATGCTTCGGTGTCGCCCTCAAAGGCAAGAACAACTGCGCCGCCGGTGCCGGCACCACCTGCGCCGGTACGGCGAAAATGGACTATCAGGGCAACGCCTGGAAATCGGTACCCAAAGGCACTTGCACCACTACCAAAAGCGAAACCTCCCCCACCGGTTTCGGCCAGCTCGAAGCGTTCAAAGCCAAGTCCTGATCGCATCTGCCGGAGGCCCGCCAGCATGTTGAATACCCCATCCCTCGCCAATGATAACCGGCTGCCGCCAAGGGCAGGGTTGGGGCTCAAGAGCGAGCATTTTCGTGAGGTGCTCCAGACCCGACCGGATCTGGGCTTTTTCGAAGTGCACGCGGAAAACTACATGGTGGCCGGCGGGCCGCTTCACCACTTCCTGGGGCGGATACGCGAACAGTACCCGCTGTCGCTGCACGGCGTCGGCCTGTCGATCGGTGGGGAGGGGCCGCTGGATATCGCGCATTTGCAGCGCCTGGCCGCATTGATCGACCGCTATCAGCCCCAATCCTTTTCCGAACACCTGGCCTGGTCCAGCCACGGCCCGGTGTTCCTCAATGACCTGCTCCCCCTGGCCTACGACGAAGCGACCCTAGACCGTGTCTGCGAACACGTCGACCAGGTGCAGTCCAGCCTCAAACGCACGCTCTTGCTGGAGAACCCGGCGACCTATCTGGCGTTCGAAGCCTCGACACTCGACGAGCCACACTTCATCAGCGAAGTGATCCGGCGCACCGGCTGCGGCCTGCTGCTGGATGTGAACAACGTTTACGTTTCGTGCATCAACCACCGCCGCGATCCACTGGCCTACCTCAACGCCCTGCCGCTGCAAGCGACCGGCGAAATCCATCTGGCCGGTTTTGCCGAAGACACCGACAGCCTTGGCGAGCGTCTGTTGATAGACGACCACGGCGCGCCAATCGACAACGCAGTCTGGCAGCTGTACCTCAAGGTTCTGGCGCAGACCGGGCCGGTAGCCACCTTGATCGAGCGCGACAACCACATCCCCCCATGGGAGGTGCTGCTGGCCGAAGCGCGCCAGGCCGATCAACTTTTAAATGCCGTTGGAGCCCGGTCATGAGCGACCAGCGCACATTCGCCGCCGCCCTGCTCGACCCGCGCAAGGCTTGTCCGCCCGGCCTGGTCAGCGCCAACGGCGCCGACCCGCAGAGCCGCTTCGCGGTGTACCGCAATAACGTGCTCAGCTCATTGATCAACGCCCTGGCCGACAATTACCCGGTGGTGACGCAACTGGTGGGCGAGGAATTTTTCCGAGGCATGGCTGGGGTCTACGTCCAGTCGGCGCCACCGCGAAGCCCGGTGATGAGCAACTATGGGGATGATTTTGCCGGGTTCATCGAAGGCTTCGAACCCGCCGCCTGCGTACCGTATCTGGCGGACGTCGCCCGCCTGGAACGACTGCACCTGCAAGCCTGGCATGCCGCCGACGCCGAGCCCATGGCGCAAGAACGCATCGTCGAGGCGCTGTCATCCCCCACGCTGACAAGGCACCTGAAGATCGGTCTGCACCCGTCACTGCGGCTGCTGCAATCGCCCTTCGCCGTGGTGACGATCTGGGCCGCCCATCAGCACGAGACACCCGTACCGTTCGAGGCGTCTGCTGCACAAAACGCCTTGGTGCTGCGCGACGGCCTCGATGTGCAAGTGTTCGCGATCAATCACGCGGCCCATGGGTTCATCAGCGCCCTGCAACAGGGGCGGTCCCTGACCGCCGCCATTGAAACCTCAATCGACCTCGACCTGGAACAGACCCTGGCGGGGCTCATTCGCCACAGAGCTATCACTCACCTCCTAGCTGGACAGGTATCCCCATGAACACGCTGATTGCCGGTTCCATTCAATGGCTGGAGAAAATCCCCCACAGCCTGATCGCCTTCATCGCGCGATTCTCGATTGCCGCGGTGTTCTGGAAATCCGGCCAGACCAAAATCGAAGGCCTGGCCATCGACCTGTTCGACGGCACCTTCCAGATCGGTCTGCCGCGGCTGGCGGACTCGACTATTCCCCTGTTCAAAAGCGAATACGCCCTGCCGTTGCTGTCACCGGAACTGGCTGCGCACCTGGCAGCCTCTGCCGAGCATGTGTTCCCGGTCCTGATCCTGTTTGGCCTGGCGACACGCTTTTCAGCGCTGGCCTTGCTGGGGATGACCTTGACCATCCAGCTGTTCGTCTACCCGGACGCCTACCCGACCCATGGCACCTGGGCAGCGGTCTTGCTTTACTTGATGGCGCGCGGGCCGGGGGTACTGTCCATCGACCACCTGATTGCCAGGCGTTACGCCCACGACTGAACACAGATCCCCTGTGGGAGCGAGCTTGCTCGCGATAGCGGCGGGTCAGCTTGCACAAATGCCGGATGTGCCACCGCCTTCGCGAGCAAGCTCGCTCCCACAGGGACTGTCCAATGGATGGACTATCGCTGAAGCCGATCCAACGCCTCGCCGCTGCGCTTGAACCAGTCGATCAGATAGTCAGCCAGCACCTGGGTGCGCTTGGGCAATCCACCCTGGTACGGGTGCACCAGGTACATCGGCATGCGCCGGGTCTGGTAGTCGCGCAGCAGCCAGTGCAGGCGTCCGTCGGCCAACTCCTCATGCAGCAGGTACGACGGCAGCCGGGCGATTCCGGCGCCGGCCAAGGCGGCTTTTTTCAGCAGGCTGTAGTGGTTACTGGCGAACGGCCCCGACACTCGGACCCGCAGCAGTTCGTGTTGCTGGTGGTAAAGCCATTCTTCCCGGCCGCTGTAGTGGCTGTTGAGCAGGCAGCGATGCTCAGCCAGGGCCTGAGGGGTCTCAGGTTCGCCATAGCGTTCCAGGTAGGCCGGGCTGGCGCAGGTCATTTCGTGCCACGCCAACAATGGCCGGGCCACCAGCCGCTCGTCGATGGCGGCGTCGGAACGGATCGCCAGATCGAAACCATCGCGGGTCAGGTCACGGTAACCGTTGTTGAGCTCCAGCTCGATCTGCACGTTGGGATACGTACGAGCGAACTCCATCAGCAAGCCTTCGAAGAACGTTTCGCCCAACGAAACCGGAACCGTCATACGCACCGGTCCGGAAATATCGTCCTTCAACCGGGCCAATGCCTGACGCGCCCTTTCTACCTGCACCAGCAGCGCCTGGGCCTGGGGCAGCAACGCCGCCCCTGCCGCCGTGAGGCTCAGGCGCCGCGTGGTGCGTTGCAGCAACACCACCGAAAACCGCCTCTCCAACAGACTGATGCGCTTGGACAACTGGCCCTTGCTGCAGCCTAACTGCTGGGCCGCCTGGGTGAAGCTGCCGGCCTCCATCAACACGGCGAACGCCGCCAGGTCATCCATTTCGCTCATTGGATTGTTTCCAATTGAAAACCAAAGGTTGCCTATTAGCATGATTATCAATGGAAAGAACCCCTCTAGACTGAAAACTCATTCACCCCATTGAGGAACAGCTCATGAAAATCCTGTTGATCGGCGCTAACGGCACCATCGGTTCGGCCATTGATAACGAATTGTCGCCGCGCCACGAGATCGTTCGAATCGGCCGCCACAGCGGTGAACTGCAGGTGGATATCAGCGACAGCGCTTCGATCCGTGCCTTGTTCGCAAAGACCGGCCGCTTTGATGCCCTGGTTTGCGCCGCCGGCAACGTCACCTTTGCGCCCCTGGCCGACATGACCGAAGACAGCTTCGCCCTGGGTCTGAAAGACAAACTGATGGGCCAGGTCAACCTGCTGCTGATCGGCCGCGAGTTCGCCAACGACGGCGCGTCCTTCACTTTCACCACCGGCGTGCTCAGCCACGATCCGATCAAGAGTGGTGCTTCGGCGGCCCTGGTCAACGGTGCCCTGGACAGTTTCGTGCGCGCCGCGGCAATCGAGTTGCCACGGGGCTTGCGGGTCAACTCGGTGAGCCCGAACGTGTTGCTGGAAGCCATGGACAAGTACGCCCCGTACTTCCGCGGCTACAAACCGGTTCCGGCCGTCGATGTCGCATTGGCCTACGCCAAGAGTGTCGAAGGCCTGCAAACCGGTCAGACCTTTCACGTGGGCTAACCCCCTTGTGATGCAGGATCAGTCTGAGTAACTTGGCGGCACTTGTCTGGAGACCCAATGATGCGTGCCGCCCGCTCCCTGCTGTTTATCGCCCTCCTGCCGCTGTTCACCGGCTGCCAATTGCTCGATGCCCCACGTCAGAGCGCCTCCCACGCCGGCCAGACGCGCATGCAGGGCGAGCTCACGGCGGCCGACGGCAAGCTGGTGTTCCAGCCGTGCCAGGAACAGCGCCGCTACATCGTCAGCGACAGCGGTGGCACTAGCGTGCTGCAGCAGGCCGCCAGCTTGGCCGATGACCAGGGCAAGCTGTTTGCCGATGTCCGTGGCCGTATCGTCTCCAGCGCAGCGGCTGGCACCGACAGTCAGTTGGACGTTGAACAACTGTATCGCCTGGAGCGCTCGGGAACGGCTTGCGAAGACGTTGACTTCAAACGAGTGATTCTGCGCGCCGCAGGACACAGCCCTGAATGGATGCTCAAGGCCAGTGGCAAGGGCCTGGTGCTGGACCGCGAAGGCCAGCCGTCGTTGGCGGTGCCTTACGTCGAGGAGCAATTGGGCGATGGCCGCTTCAATTTGGGCACCGAGGCCAACGGTCAGAAAGTCGAGCTCTGGGTCACACCTGCGCGTTGCGTCGACAGCGTCAGCGGCAGTGTGCAACACATGAGCGCCGAACTGCGGGTCAACGGCCAGGTCCAGCGTGGCTGCGCCTACTTCGGTGGTGCGCGCAACGACTGATTCGCCGGTTTTGGCTTATAATCGCCGGTTCACGCCCTGGTGCAGTTGTGCATCCCGCGAACCGGATCCCACCATGTTACGAATCACCGAACTCAAGCTGCCGATCGACCACCCCGAAGAAGACCTGCGCCCCGCCATCGTGCAGCGCCTGGGTATCGCCAGCGATGACCTGCTCGACTTCACCTTGTTCAAGCGCAGCTACGACGCGCGCAAGAAATCCTCCGAACTGTGCTTCATCTACACCATCGACCTGACGGTGCGCGACGAAGCCAGCCTGCTGCGCAAGTTCGCCGATGACCGTAACGTCAACGAGGCGCCGGATGTCAGCTACAAAGTGGTGGGCCAGGCACCGGCCGACTTGAGCGAACGGCCGATCGTGGTCGGCTTCGGTCCGTGCGGGATCTTCGCCGCCCTGCTGCTGGCACAGATGGGCTTCAAGCCGATCATCCTCGAGCGTGGCCCGGAAGTGCGCCAGCGCACCAAGGACACCTGGGGCCTGTGGCGCAAAAGCGTGCTTAACCCCGAATCCAACGTGCAATTCGGTGAAGGCGGCGCGGGGACGTTTTCCGACGGCAAGCTCTACAGCCAGATCAAGGATCCGAAATTCCTTGGCCGCAAGGTTTTGCACGAATTCGTCAAGGCCGGAGCGCCGGAAGAAATCCTCTACGTCAGCAAGCCGCACATCGGCACGTTCCGTCTGACAGGTGTGGTGGAAACCATGCGTGAGCAGATTCGCGCCCTGGGCGGCGAAGTACGCTTCCAGCAGCGGGTCACCGATGTGCTGATCGAAGACGGCCAACTGGTCGGCGTCGAACTGGCCAGCGGCGAACAGATTCATTCGAAACATGTGATCCTGGCCCTGGGTCACAGCGCCCGGGACACCTTCCGCATGCTCCACAGCCGCGGCGTGTACATGGAAGCCAAGCCGTTCTCGGTGGGTTTCCGTATCGAACACCCGCAATCGCTGATCGACAGCGCGCGCCTGGGCAAGTACGCCGGCCACCCGAAACTTGGCGCCGCCGACTACAAACTGGTGCACCACGCCAAGAATGGTCGCTCGGTGTACAGCTTCTGCATGTGCCCGGGCGGCACCGTGGTAGCCGCGACGTCCGAGCCGAACCGCGTCGTGACCAACGGCATGAGCCAGTATTCGCGCAACGAGCGCAACGCCAACTCCGGCATCGTCGTCGGGATTACCCCGGAAGTGGATTATCCCGGTGGCCCGCTGGCCGGGATCGAGTTGCAGGAACGCCTGGAATCCCACGCGTACGTACTCGGTGGCAGCAACTACGAGGCCCCGGCGCAACTGGTGGGTGACTTTATCGCCGGCAAACCGTCTACGGCACTGGGCAGCGTCGAACCGTCCTACAAGCCCGGGGTGTCCCTGGGCGATTTGGCCCTGGCCCTGCCGGATTTCGCCATCGAAGCGATCCGCGAGGCCCTGCCGGCGTTCGAGAAACAGATTCGCGGTTACTCGCTGCACGACGCCGTGCTGACTGGCATCGAAACCCGCACCTCATCGCCCCTGCGCATCACCCGCAACGAATCGCTGCAGAGCCTGAACGTCAAGGGCCTGTTCCCGGCCGGTGAAGGCGCCGGTTATGCCGGCGGGATCCTGTCGGCGGGCGTGGACGGGATCCGGATTGCCGAGGCGGTGGCGCGGGATATCCTCGGGCTCGAGGCCTGAGGGGCCGATGCTGTTCACTCAAGGCAGAATTTGCCTGAGTGAACAGCATGACCCTGTGGGAGCGAGCTTGCTCGCGATGGCGGCCTGTCATCAACACAGATGTTGACTGATCCACCGCTATCGCGAGCAAGCTCGCTCCCACAAGGGACCTCAGTGATTCAGATATTGGCCCGCAACACGCTCTCCGGCAGCGCCTCGCCCCGTTCCACACACGCCGCCACGATGTCCATCAGCCCGCTCAACTCATACCCCTGGGCCTTGAGCCACACCGGGTCGTAATAGGTCGTGGCGTAGCGCTCGCCACCGTCACACAAAATCGCCACGATCGACCCCGACTCACCCGCATCCACCATCTGCCGGGCCGCCATGAGTGCGCCGATCAGGTTGGTGCCGCTGGACCCGCCGACCCGTCGTCCCAAGCGCTGGGCCAGGTAATGCATGGCCGCCAATGACAAGGCGTCCGGGACCTTGACCATCGCATCGATGACTTTCGGCAAGAACGACGCCTCGACCCGTGGCCGGCCGATACCCTCGATGCGTGAACCGCAATCCAGGCGCAGGCTGGCATCGCCGCTGCGGTAGTAGTCGAAGAACACTGAACGCTCGGCGTCGGCACACAGCACGCGGGTACCGTGCTGGCGATAACGGACGTAGCGCCCCAGAGTGGCCGTGGTGCCGCCAGTGCCGGGGCTTGAAATCAACCAGCTCGGCTCCGGGTGCCGCTCGAAGCGCATCTGCTGGAAGATCGATTCGGCAATGTTGTTATTGGCCCGCCAGTCCGTGGCGCGCTCGGCATAAGTGAATTGGTCGATGAAGTGTCCATCATGCTCGTGAGCCAAACGTTCGGATTCGGCGTAGATCTGCGTAGGATCGTCCACCAGGTGGCTCTGGCCGCCATAAAAAGCGATCTGTGCGATTTTTTCCCGGGAGGTGGTCGCCGGCATTACCGCAATGAACGGCAGGCCCAGCAACCTGGCGAAGTAAGCCTCGGAAATCGCCGTCGAGCCGCTGGAGGCCTCGATCACCGGCGCTCCGGGCTTGAGCCAGCCGTTACACAACGCGTAGAGAAACAGCGAACGAGCCAGTCTGTGCTTGAGGCTGCCGGTGGGATGGCTGGACTCATCCTTGAAATACAGTTCGATGCCCGGCAGGCCAGGCAGCGGCAGCGGAATCAGGTGAGTATCGGCGCTGCGCTGGAAGTCAGCCTCGATGATGCGGATCGCTTCGCGCGCCCACTGGCGATGGTCGTTCATGTTGTTTTCTCACTGGCTCGGTTCGACGCGGGGAAAGCTGATGGTCATGCAGGCGCAACGTGGTCTCGGAAAAACCAGTCGCAAGCTTAGGAAAAAACCGACATCGCGCACAGGTACAGCTAAGGTCCAATATGGCCCATAACTGCCTGACTGCGTGGAGCAAGCGTTGTAACGACATATAACAAAAAAGAATATAACTTTTGTTTTAACAACTAACAGTACGGGTTAGGGTGTGCCATCTTTTTGATTCAATGAATGGAGAGCGATCGTGGCTCTACGTAATTCTCTGACACGTTTTTTCCAACTGGAGGCTGCCAGCGGCCTGCTGCTGATCGCCGCCGCCCTGCTGGCCCTGGCCATCAATAATTCACCGCTGTCCTGGCTGTATAACGGTCTGCTGGACACGCCGGTGGTCGCCCAGGTCGGCGCGTTGAAGATCGCCAAACCCTTGTTGCTGTGGATCAACGACGGCTTGATGGCGATGTTCTTCCTGCTCATCGGCCTCGAAGTCAAGCGAGAGGTCCTCGGCGGGCAACTGTCGAAACCGTCGCAAATCGTCTTGCCCGGTGCAGCAGCGATTGGCGGCATGGTAGTGCCGGCGCTGATCTACTGGTTCCTCAACCGCGACAATCCTCCCGCCCTCGCCGGCTGGGCAATTCCGACGGCCACCGACATCGCGTTCGCCCTCGGCGTGCTGGCCTTGCTGGGCAAGCGGGTGCCGGTGTCGCTCAAGCTGTTCCTGATGACCCTGGCGATCATCGACGACCTGGGCGCCATTATCATCATCGCGATCTTTTACTCCGGCGCCCTGTCCAGCCTGTCGCTCATACTGGCGGCAACCTGCATCGCCGCACTGGTGGCGATGAACCGGATGGGCGTGGTCAAGCTCGGGCCCTACATGGTTGTGGGCCTGATTCTGTGGGTCTGCGTGCTCAAGAGCGGTGTCCATGCCACCCTGGCCGGGGTAACCCTCGCGTTCTGCATCCCGCTGCGCACGAAAAACGCCGAGACTTCGCCCCTGCTCACCCTGGAACATGCCCTGCATCCCTGGGTGGCCTATGGCATCCTGCCGCTGTTCGCCTTCGCCAACGCCGGCTTGTCCCTGAGCGGCGTCACCGTCGAAAGCTTCACCCATCATGTGCCAATGGGCATTGCCATCGGCCTGTTGCTGGGCAAGACCGTCGGCGTCTTCGGCCTGACCTGGCTGGCCGTGAAAGTCGGCATCGCCAGCCTGCCCCTTGGCGCCAACTGGGGCCAGGTATTGGGGGTGGCGATCCTGTGCGGTATCGGGTTCACTATGAGCCTGTTCGTTGGCTCCCTCGCGTTTGAGCCGGGTGTCAGCGACTATGCGGGCATGGACCGGATGGGGATTCTCACTGGTTCGATACTGGCGGCGTTGTTGGGTTATGCGGTGACGGCGGCGGCCAGTCGCAAGCAGCCTGCATTGCCTGGTTGATCCTTGCTTCTGCGTTAGCGTCTTGAGAGCCATGGGAGGTTAAGGAATGGTGTGTATATCCGTTTCTGCGGTAACGGCCACTTAGGGTTCCGCCCTGACGGCGGCTCACTTTCGAAAAGCGCGAAAGTAAGCAAAGCGCTTCTGCCCCACCACTTGGCACCTCGCTTAGGCTCGGTGTGCCCTCACTCCGGCATTGCTCCGTGGGCCCGCCGCGAAGGGCCATCCATGGCCCAGCGCGGCTATCCCGGCATCCATGCCGGGATACCCACTGCGCAATGCCTGCGTTCGGCCAGCGTGGTTAACGGGGCGCCGAGATCAACGTCCGCCACGAGGCGTGCCTAGTAGCCGACCTGGTTCTGGGTGGGACCGCGTTTTTCCTGTGGGAGCGAGCTTGCTCGCGATGAGGCCAGCAAGCCCAGCATCCATGTAACTGAACCACCGCCATCGCGAGCAGGCTCGCTCCCACATTGGATCTTCAGCAGGCGCCCTATTCGTGTGCACCCGGAGCCCGCTCCCACAGGAGAAACACGGTCCCACCCAGAACCAGGTCGGCTATCAGGCCGCCTCGGTTCTGTTTTTGATCTGGGGCGCCCCGTTAACCACGATGGCTGAACGAAGGCCTTGCGCAGTGGGCACCTCGGCATGGATGCCGAGGTAGCCGCGCTGGGCCATGGATGGCCCTTCGCGGCGGGCCCACGGAGCAAGGCCTTCGTTCAGGCATGCCGAGCCTAGGCGAGGCACCGAGTGGTGGGGCAAGAGCGTTTTGGTTACTTTTGCGCTTTTCAAAAGTGAGCCGCCGTCAGGGCGGAACCCTAAGTGGCCGTTACCACAGCAACGGATATGTACCCAATCCAATCCAACCCCATAAAAAAACGGCGCTTTCCATTCCCGGAATAAGCGCCGTTTTCTCTTACCGACTCAAGCTTAGTGCGATACGCGACTCGTACCATCCACAGTGGAAATACGAACCCGCTCACCCACACGGAACACCTCGTTCTCCTGAACCTGCTGCACATAGGCGCGCATGCTACCGTCATCTTCACGAACGGTGATTTCCACACCCTGGGTACGGGTCAGGCCTTCCTCAGTCGCAGAACCAATCAGGCCACCAGCCACCGCGCCAATCACAGCGGCGACGATGCTGCCACGGCCACCACCGATGGCGCTGCCACCGACACCACCGACCACCGCACCGGCCGCACCGCCGATTGGGGTCTTGGTGCCTTCGATCTTCACAGGGCGCAAGGACTCGATGGTCCCCATGCGAATCGTCTGCACGCGACGCGCTTCGTCACGGGAGTAGGAGTCACCGGTCAGGCTCGACTGACAGCCAGTGAGCAACATCGCCATCGTGGAAAAGGAAGCAACCAGCAAAACAGACTTACGCATAGCATCAACTCCAAAAGACAGGGATTCATTAAACTCCGCAGCTTGACGCCTGTCACGGCCTCGCCGGGATAAAATTGTTTTCATTCAGGTGGGATACAGGCGCACCCGAAAAATTCACCAAACAGTAGCGCCAATTTCCGAAACCTGCGTCATCAACCCGGGGATTTTCATGGATTATTTCATCATCGTCGCGGTCACCGTGGCCGGTTTGTACTTCCACTGGTGGCTGTACGTACGAATCAAACGCTGGATGGACCGCGACCTGGCGCTGTCCCTGGCGGGGCAGGATGAGCAGAAAAAGACCTACATGCTGCAACAATTGGCCCGCGCCCGGGAGCAAGGGGTCAAGCGCCGGGACTTGCCGCAATGGCTTAAAACCGCTGCGGCAGGTTACCCCGAAAGTTAAGGCGCCAGACGCTCGCGCGTCCAGTTCGCCCCTTGCAGGCGGTAGTTGAGGCGATCGTGCAGGCGGCTCGGACGCCCCTGCCAGAACTCGATGCGCTCGGGCAGCAAACGATAACCGCCCCAATGTTCCGGGCAGTGCGGTTGGCTGTCGCTGAAGCGTTGTTCGGTGGCCTTGAGCAAGTCGTCCAGCTCAGCGCGCCCTGAAATCACTCGGCTCTGGGGTGAAGCCCAGGCGCCGAGGCGGCTGCCTAGCGGGCGAACCTGATAATACGCGTCCGACTCCTGCGCGGTGACCTTCACCACTTTGCCCTCGATGCGCACCTGGCGCTCCAGGGCCGGCCAGAAAAACGTCATGGCCGCGAATGGATTCGCGGCCAATTGCTGGCCCTTGGCGCTGTCGTAGTTGGTGAAGAACGTGAAACCCAGGGCATCCAGGCCCTTGAGCAGCAGGATCCGGCAATGCGGGCGCCCTTCTGCATCCACCGTCGCCAAGGTCATGGCGTTGGCCTCCACCGGGGCCTGTTCGGTTTTCACCGCGTCGGCGAACCATTGGTGGAACAGTGCAAACGGCTCGGCCGGAGCTTGCGCCTCGGTCAAGCCATCGCGGGTGTAGTCGCGGCGCATATCAGCCAGCGGTTGGGTCATGGCGCGTTCCTTGTGGTTAGCCCATCACTGCTTGGGGGTATCGGCGGCCGCGACTTTCTTGGTATCGGTGGCGGCTTTGGCCGGTTGGGTTTTCTTCGCCGGGGTAGTGGCCTTGGCAGGGGCTTTCTTGACAGGTGCCTTGGCCACGGCTTTTTTGGCCGGTGCTTTTTTGCTGGTCGGGGTCACGGCTTTTTTCGCCGCAGGCGCTGGGGCCGGGGCCACGGCCTTCACGTCCTGGGCCGCCACCAGCGTCACTGGTGCCGGGGCCGGCATGTTGTATTTGCTCAGCAGCGCAACCATGGTGTTGGCCGGCGTGACCAGCAGTTCCACGCGACGGTTCAAGGCTCGCCCTTCCACACTGTCGTTGGCCGCACGTGGCGCGACTGCGCCCATGCCGCGCAGCATCAGGCGATCACGTTGCAGGCCGCTGAGACGGAAAATCGCCGCCACGGACTGGGCACGCTCCTGGCTGAGCTTCAGGTTCGCTGGTGCGGCGCCCGAGGTGTCGGCGTGGCCGAGGATCAGCACGGCTGTCTTGGGGTCGGCTTCAAGGATCTTCGCCACGCGGGTGAACGGCCCTAGGGTCACGGGCAGCAGCATGGCCGGACGGTCCGGGTTGAAGGAGCCGTCCACGGGCGCGGTGACCACCAGCACGTTGTCGCGGCGCTCGAGTTGGAGCTTGCTGTCCTGGATAGCCGTGCGCAGCTTCGGCTCGTAGTCGTCGAGCCAGGCCTGGGTGACTTTCGGATCGGGCATCGGCACCGCCTTGGCGGTTTCCTGATCCTTGCCGCCAAACGGCCACCACCACTTGCCGTTGCTTTCGGCTTCGGCCTTGGCAACGGCCGGCGCCTTGGCTTCAGGCTTGTCCTGGGGCTTGACGTCATCTTTCTTTGCAACGTCGGCAGCATCATCGGAAGAGAACGGCCACCACCAGTGGGTGACGCTCTCGGCCTTGGCTTGCGGTGCGACGGCGGTCGGTTTCAAGGGCGCCGCTGGCGCCGTGTCCTTGGCCACGACCTTGTCGGAAGAGCCGAACGACCACCAGCTACTGCCGCCTTCGGCATCATTTTGTGGGGTTTGTGCGCAACCGGTGATAGCGAAGCACAGCGCCAGAGCGAGGGTTTTATTCGATGACATTGGATATCCACAAAATGATGTAAATGGAAAATAAAGGCCATGTTTTGGCCGCATAAACAGTCGCTTGGAAACTGAAAAGGCCCCGAGGTTCCGGTGCCCGCCGCCTTCAATGGCGTTTTATAGACAAGTGGCAAGTACCTTCGCAAGATTCTGCGCGCGCGGGTCCATCAATACGTAAGGCCCGAGCGTGTTGGTCACGAAGCCAAAAGCCACATCATGTTCCGGGTCGGCAAAACCCAAGGAGCCCCCGGCCCCCGGATGACCGAACGCCCGTGGGCCGAGGCCGTAGGTCGCATTCGGCACATCCGGTTGGTCGAGCATGCAACCCAGGCCGAAACGGGTCTGGGTCAACAAAGTCTTGTCCTCGCCGAAGCTGTGCTGGCGAGTCAGTTCATCGAGCATTTCACCTTCCAGCAGGCTGCCATCCAGCAGCCCCGCATAGAACCCGGCCAGGCTGCGGGCGTTACCGTGGCCGTTGGCCGCCGGTTGCTGCATGCGCCGCCACTCCGGTTTGTTGGTACTGGTCATGATCGACGGCGGATTGGTGAAGGCCCGGGTGGTCATGGCCGTGGGCTCGCGCATCGTCACCTGCAGCAGGCGTTGGGCCGCGGCATCGCCGACGTTGCCTTTGCCACGGGCGATGTGGGCCACGCGATGAAACTCCTCGTCGGCCAGGCCAACATGAAAATCCAGGCCCAACGGCTCGGCCACACGGGCCACGATGGACTCACCCGGACCACGCCCATCAGCCCTTCGCAGCAGCTCGCCGATCAGCCAGCCATAGGTGATCGCGGCATAACCGTGGCCCTCGCCCGGCGTCCACCAGGGTGCTTCGGCGGCCAGGGCATCGACCATGGCTTGCCAGTCATAAAGCGCTTCGGGCGGCAGCAATTCACGCAGCGCCGGCAGCCCGGCCTGATGGCAGAGCAACTGACGCAGGGTAATGGATTGCTTGCCGGCGGCGGCAAACTCGGGCCAATAGCGGGCTACCGGGGCATCCAGCTGCAACTTGCCTTCGGCCACCAGCTGCAGGGCGGTGACGGCGGTGAAGGTCTTGGTGCAGGAAAACAGGTTGGCGATGGTGTCGCTGTGCCAGGCTTCATGGCCATCCTTGTCGGCGGTACCGGCCCACAGATCGATCACCGTGCGACCACCCACCTGGATGCACAACGCCGCGCCGCGCTCCTGGGGATTATCGAACAGCGCCGCGAACGCTTCACGCACCGCCTCGAACTGAAGTTCATAATGGCCTTGAATCTGCACCCGTAACTCCCTTGAAACAAACACTTTTAAGGTGGCAGGCATTGTTTCAGCCATTAGGGTTTTTGGGAACCGTCGCAAGACGGCTGGCTAAGCATGCCCACCGTGGCAAGAAGAACCTGTGGGAGCAAGGCTTGCCCGCGATGAGGCCTGCGAGGTCTTTCTGAAACTCAGGTGCCTTCATCGCGGGCAGCCTTGCTCCCACAAATACATTGCTTCACCGTGAAATCGCAGCAGCCTCAGGAAATCTCCCGCCGAAACGGCGGCAGCGCGTTGAGGATCGCCTTGCCATAGCGCTGGGTTACCAGCCTGCGGTCGAGCAAGGTGATGGTGCCGCGGTCTTCCTCGGTGCGCAGCAGGCGGCCACACGCCTGGACCAGCTTCAGCGAAGCGTCCGGTACGGAAATTTCCATGAACGGGTTGCCGCCTCGGGCTTCGATCCACTCGGCCAGCGCGGCTTCCACCGGGTCATCGGGGACCGAGAACGGAATCTTGGCAATCACCACGTGCTCGCAATAGGCACCGGGCAAGTCCACGCCTTCGGCAAAACTCGCCAGGCCGAACAGCACGCTGGAATCCCCACCATCGACCCGCGCCTTGTGCTTGTTCAGGGTTTCCTGCTTCGACAGGTTGCCCTGGATGAACACCTGCTTGCGCCAGTCACGGTCAAGGCCATCGAACACGTCCTGCATCTGTTTGCGCGAGGAAAACAGCACCAGGGTGCCCCGCGAGCCTTCCACCAGTTCCGGCAGGTCGCGGATGATCGCCGCCGTGTGGGCAGCGGCATCCCGCGGATCGGCCTTGAGGTCCGGCACCCGCAGCACGCCGGCGTCGGCGTGGTGGAAGGGGCTCGGGACCACGGCGGTCACGGCTTTCTTCGGCAGGCCGGCGCGCATGCGGAAGCGGTCGAACGTGCCCAGGGCGGTCAGCGTGGCGGAGGTTACCAGCGCGCCGTAGGCCACGTTCCACAGGTTGCGACGCAGCATTTCCGCCGCCAGGATCGGGCTGGCATTGACCTCGATATCGAACAGCGAACCGCTTTCGGCCAGGGTCAGCCACCGCGCCATTGGCGGGTTGTCTTCCGGGTCTTCGGCGGTGAAGGCCGTCCACAGTTCCCAGTTGCCTTGTGAGCGGGACAACAGGCTGCCAAACAGCGGGTACCACTCCTCGGCCTGGTTGCTGGCGATTCCGATGTTGACCTCGCCATCCATGCCTTCCTTGAGCAGGTCGGTCAGGCGCGTGAACAGGTCGGTCAGGCGTGCGAAACCTTTCTTGAGCTCGATGCCCATTTCGCGCATGTGCTCGGGGATCACCCCGCCGACAAACCGATGGCGTGGCCGCTCGCGGCCCTCGACGTCTTCGCCGGGCTTGAAGTCGGCCACCTGCTCGCAAGCGGTGAACATGAACTGCTGGTTCGTCTTGATTTCCCGCGCCAGCTCCGGCACTTGCTCGATGAACTTGCCCAGGTCGCCCGGCAATGGATGCTGGGCCAACAGTTTGGTGAGGTTCTTGGCAGTGGTTTCCAGCCAGTCGGCGGTGGAGCGCAGCCGGGTGTAATGGGCGAAATGGCCGATGGCCTTGTCCGGCAGGTGGTGACCTTCGTCGAACACGTAGATCGTGTCGCGCGGGTCCGGCAGCACCGCACCACCGCCCAGGGCCAGGTCGGCCAGCACCATGTCGTGGTTGGTGACGATGACGTCGACCTTGCCCATGCCTTCGCGAGCCTTGTAGAAGGCGCACTGGCCGAAGTTCGGGCAATGCCGGTTGGTGCACTGGCTATGATCGGTGGTCAGGCGGGACCAGTCGGCGTCTTCCAGGGCCGTGGACCAGCTGTCGCGGTCGCCGTCCCATTTATTGCCGGCCAGCTTCTCGATCATGCTGGTGAACAGCTTCTGGCTGGCCTCATCGACTTCGATCTTGAAGCCTTCTTCTTCGAACAACTGGGCCGTGGCGGTCTGCGCGTGGCCTTCCTGGAGCAACATGTCGAGCTTGGACAGGCACATGTAGCGCCCACGGCCCTTGGCCAGCGCGAACGTGAAGTTCAGCCCGCTGTTGCGCATCAGGTCGGGCAGGTCCTTGTAGACGATCTGCTCCTGCAGGGCGACGGTGGCCGTGGCGATCACCAGGCGTTTGCCGGCGGCCTTGGCAGTGGGAATCGCCGCCAGGCTGTAGGCCACGGTCTTGCCGGTACCGGTGCCGGCCTCCACCGCCACGATAGCGGGCTCGCCACTGCGCCGGCCTTCGTCGTCGGTGTCGATGTCACCCAGGACTTTTGCCACTTCGGCAATCATCAGGCGCTGACCATATCGCGGCTTGAGGCTCTTGGCTTCGAGAAAACGCGAATAGGCGCCCTGGATCGTGGTTTTGAGTTCGGTGCTGATCATGTATGGTCGGACGCTAAAAACGCTGGATAAATTTTCAGTGGTTCGGATCGGCGGCTATCATACCCCGCTAATGAATCCTGCGCAGAACGGAGTAACCCAATGACACCCTTTGCCCTCGTCTACACCCTGCATTTACTGGCGGCCCTGGTCTGGGTCGGCGGCATGTTTTTCGCCTGGATGATCCTGCGCCCCGCCGCAATGACGGCGCTTGAGGGCCCTGCCCGGCTCAAGCTGTGGGTAGAAGTGTTTCAGCGTTTTTTCGTCTGGGTCTGGGTGGCGGTGGTGCTTTTGCCGATCAGCGGTGTAGGCCTGATCCATGTGCGCTTCGCCGGTTTCGAAACCGCGCCGCGGTACGTGCAGGTGATGATGGGGTTGTACGTGGTGATGACAGCGCTGTTTATCCGCATCCAAGGCCTGCAGCTGCCGGCATTGCGTAGCGCCGTGACGGCGCAGGACTGGCCGGCGGGTGCGGCGGTGCTGGGGAAGATTCGGCGGTTGGTGGGGATCAACCTGTTGATCGGCTTGCTGGTGGTGGCGATTGGCGCGGCGCGACCGATGTTCTGAAAAGATTGTACAAGACCCTGTGGGAGCGAGCTTGCTCGCGATAGCGGTGGATCAGTCAGCCTTATGTGACTGGACATACCACTATCGCGAGCAAGCTCGCTCCCACAGGTTCAGATCAGGTTTTTCTTCAGAACCGCTGCACCGTTACCACCCCAGCCGCTCCGGCAGGCCCAGGCTGACCGTCAGCGCCAGGACGACCGCTTTTGCCGCCGTCAGCGGTATAGACCAGGCAGCCCTTGGCCTTGCCTCCCGCCCCGGGTTTGCCGCCGTGCCCCGCCGCGCCACCGGCACCGCCGTCCACCGTCACTTTGATCTGCTCGGCAGGATAGGCGCGGGGCAGTTCAAGGCGTACCAGCGCACCGGCCGCACCCGGCTGGCCATCGCTGCCATTGCTGCCGTCGGCCCCGCGACCGGCCGAACCCCAGGTGCAACCCGGCGCCTGGCCATTGGCGCCGTCAAGACCGACGAAACCCGGCGCACCGGTACCACCGCGGGCATCCACCGACAACAGCGGCGCATTCAAGGCATTGAAACGCAGGTTGAGATCGCGCCCAGGCCGCGCGGCCTTGGTATAGGTACCCGGTGCGCCGCGTGAAGTGATCTGGCTGCCCTCGGCCAGCTCAGCCTGGGCCACTTTCATTTCCAATACCTGCTGCGCCGGCACGATGGCGATCCGCGCCTCACGTCCCAGGTGCAATTGATCGATGGTCAGTTCAGTGACATTGGAAGGCACCAGCAGCGTGCCGTAGTCGGCCACGTCCAGTCGCTCGAGGGCCAGGGTGCTGGTGGTGTTGGGCAGGCGCATCAACGAATGGCTTTCGACCTGGACCACCTGGGCCGAAGCCCACGGGCATACGAGTGCGGCGAGCAGACACAATTTACGCATGGGAAGCCTCTGGCGCGGTCGGGAGGGTTTGCAAATGGAAGATACCGAACAGCAGCACTCTGAGGCGATCACGACCTGGCGCGGGGCGGCCACGGAAACTGGCCCTGAACAACAGCAGTTCCAGCACATGGAGCACCAGCAAAAACGCGCCGGCGACGTTGACCAGCAGATGCAGCGGATGGACGAACGGCACGACCAGATTGACCAGCACCACCAGCCAGAACAACAGGGTCAGCAAGCGCCCCAGCCCCCAAAACACCTTCATATGCCCCCCTGATCGGGAATTATTCTTTGCGCGCACAGTAACGGCTTGCGCGCAGGATAAGCCAGAGGGTCAGGCAAATTTAATCTAACCTGAGCCCCGGCTCGCCTTCCCGACGACCCGGTAGCCCTGGCCCGCGCTTCAACGCTGGATATGCAGCTCGACCCGACGGTTCTGCGCCCGTCCTTCGTCGGTCTCATTGTCGGCCACCGGCTCGCTTTCGCCTTTGCCTTCGCTGGTGAGTTTGTCGGGGGCCAGCCCCTGGGTCAGCAAATACTCCACGACGCTGCTGGCCCGACGTTCAGACAGCCCCTGGTTATAGGCATCACTGCCGACACTGTCGGTGTGACCCACGACCCGGATGCTAGCGACATTGGCATGGCTGAGCTTGCCCATCAGCCCATCGAGCTGGCTTCGAGCTTCTGCGGTGAGGTCGGATTTGTCGAAATCGAACAGTACCTTGCCGGCATCGTTGAGGGTGATGACCTCGCTAGCCGGTGCTTCAGGCTCCACAGGTGGGGCACTGGCCGGGTATTGCGGCACCGGGCAACCGTGATGTTCGACAGGGGTACTGGCCGGTGTATCAGGGCAACGGTCGCGGCGGTCGAACACCCCGTCGTCGTCTTCATCGCCATCCTGGGCGTAGCAGATCAAACCACCGCCCAGCAGCCCCAACGCGGCGCCACCGGCGGCCCAACCGCTGCTTTCAATGGCCCCCAACCCGCCACCGACCAGGCCGCCGATCAGGCTACAGATTGGCCAGGTGCGTTGATTGAGAGGTGCGCTGCCGTCGCTGTGAGTGGCGCAACCGGACAACAGACTGCTCGCCAGCAGTACCGGTAAGGCGGCCCTGATTAGAACGTTCATGATGAAGGCTCCTGTGTCACCGGCCCATACCGGTCACACAGGAGTAAAGACCCGCATCCGCAACTCCACAAGCCGCGGATGGCAAGGGTTTCAACGGTTTATCTTGATTTCCGTGCGACGGTTCATTGCGCGGCCGTCGGCGGTCTTGTTATCGGCCACCGGCTGGCTCTCACCGGCGCCGGACACCGAGACAAAACTGGCACGCGGTACGCCGTTGTCGACCAGGTACTGCACCACCGAGTTGGCCCGTTTCTCCGACAACCGTTGGTTGTAGGCATCGCTGCCGACACTGTCGGTATGGCCGGTGACCCGCAGTTGCGTGGTGGACGTTTCCTGTTTCAGCCGGGTCGCAACGCCGCTCAGGACATCTTTGTCGGCCGGGGTCAGCGTGGCTTTGTTGAACTCAAAGTGCACGTCGCGGATCACGATGGTTTCTTCCTTGACCACTGGAGGCTCTTCAGCCATTGGCGGTGGTGCGGGAGGTGGGCAACCGTCGGCATCGACCTGCACGCCCTTCGGTGTGCCCGGGCACTTGTCGCGGCTGTCCGGCACGCCATCGCCGTCTTCATCGCCATCGCCGTGTACCCAGCAATAAGCCGCCGCCATGCCACCGACGAACAACGCGCCGCCGCCAGCCCAGGAACTACTTTCGGTGGCGCCCAAGCCTGCGCCGATCACACCGCCGACGGCGGCACAGGTCGGCCAGTCGGTTTTCTGCAAACCTGCGCAACCAGTCAACACACTGGTTAGCAGAACCAGGGGTAACGCTGTCCGAACTATGCTCATCGGTTTTCTCCTTGAGGGATCGGCTTGTCGCCGATTCAGGGGAGTAAAGACCCGTCTTCGAATCTGCGCCAGCCTGAGTAATCGCGGGTTTTCGCCCCGTGTTTGCGAAGATTCCGCACGTTCAGGGACAAACCGCTCTAGGCCACGATGTCCGGGCAGGCTATCGTGGTGGTTCTGACTGAGGAACTTCGATGACCGTTGCCATTTCTGCGCGTACGCCCCAGCAAGCCTTGGCGGCCGTGCTTGACCGTTATGCCCCGCAAAAACTGCTATTGATCGGTGCCAGCGGCTTTCCCGCGCTCGAAGCATTCCAGCAGGCCCATCCCGACACCGAAGTGGTCCACGCCAGCCCCGGCGCACTGCCGGCGGAGGTGGCGGCGCGGCGTTTTGACCTGGCCCTGGCGCTCGATTGCCTGGAGCATTTGCCCAAGCGCGAGGGTCTGAACCTGTTGGGTGGCATCCGCAATCTCAATGCCAGCCGCATCGCCGTGCTGGCAGACCTCAACGCCTGCGGCTGGCAAGAGACGGACTTTTTTTCCCTGGCCCTGCAAGCCAGCGAGCGATTCCAGCGCGAAGATCAGGTCCTGACCCTGTTTACCTACGATCTGCTTGAATACAAACAGGTCCCCGACTGGCTCAACTCGCGCTTTTGGGCCAACCCGGAAAATTTTGGAAAATACTGGTGGTAACCGTGAACACAAGCCCGCACACACCCATTTGCCCCTGCGGCAGTGGAAACCCACTGGACGCCTGCTGCGGCCACTACCACGACGGTCACCCGGCGCCCTGCGCCGAAGCCTTGATGCGCTCGCGCTACAGCGCCTATGTGCTGGGGCTGGTTGATTACCTGGTCGCCACCACCCTGCCCGCCCAGCAGCCTGGCCTCGATCGCCAGTCGATCAGCGAGTGGAGCGCCAACAGCACCTGGTTGGGGCTGGAAGTGGAAAGCAGCGAAGTGCTCGGTGGTCAACCGGAACACGCCTTTGTCACGTTCACGGCACGCTGGCACGACGGCCAGGGCGAGCACAGCCACCGCGAGCAGTCCTCCTTCGTACAGAACAGCGGGCGCTGGTACTTCATCGACCCGACCGTACCGGTCAAGACCGGCCGCAACGACGGCTGCCCTTGCGGTAGCGGGCATAAATTCAAAAAGTGCTGCGCCGGCTACTTCAATCGTTGATCTCGCAAATGTCCGGCACTCATCCATCGGCCCATGGGGCTAGACTGGGGGTAAACCAGAGGCTCGGACATGACCGCCACATCACTCCTGCTGCGCATCACCTGCCTGCTGCTGTTCGTCGGGCTCGGCGGTTGCGCGTCCTGGCAAGGTGAAGAAGCCCCTGAACCACAGGTGCACCTGGTCAAGGTCGAGGTGGTGCGGGCCCGGCTGCTGGAACAGAAGTTCATGCTGCACTTTCGCGTCGATAACCCCAGCGACAGCGACCTGACCGTTCGCGGCCTGACATACCGCATCCACCTGGGCGACCTGTTGCTGACCGAAGGTGAGCATGAACACTGGTTCACCGTGAGCCCCCGGCACAGCGCCTACTTCAAGGTGCCGATCCGCACCAACCTGTGGCCGCAGGTGCGGCAGGTGGTGAAGTTGCTGGAGAAACCCCGGGAACAGATCCCCTATCGTCTGGAAGGTGAGCTGGAAACCGGATTATTCATCGCTCACTACGTGCACCTGGAACGCAATGGCGTGATAATCGCCGCCGATTTTATTGCGGAGTAACCCCGATGACCCAACAACCCCACGTCCATGGCCCTGATTGCAACCACGATCATGACCATCATCACGATCATGACCACGGCCATGTCCACGGTCCGAACTGCGGCCACGCCCACCAGGAACCGGTGCGCAACGCCCTGAAGGATGTCGGCCGCAACGACCCTTGCCCGTGCGGCAATGGCAAGAAATTCAAGAAGTGCCACGGGGCTTGAGGGTCCGGGCGAAAAACCTTTTCGCCTGCTAGACCGTCATCGCGAGCAAGCTCGCTCCCACAGGAGATTTGCGAAGAATCAATGTGGGAGCGAGCCTGCTCGCGATGAGGCCGGCACATTCAGCACCTGTCTGTCAGACCGCCTGCAAAATCCGCTTCACAGCAACCACCGTCGCATACTCGCCATGCAAGTTGCCCAGGGACATGGCATGCACGTCGGCCGCCGAACGGGCGTTGCCGAGGTAATCGCTCTTGTCGAAGGTAAAGCAGGCATCCTCGACCACCCACGTGTCGAATCCCAGGTTGCCGGCCGTACGCGCCGTGGACTCCACCGAGTTGTGCGTCGCCACGCCGACGATCACCAGTTGCCCGATGCCCGCCCTGCGCAGGTCTTCCTCCAGGCGCGTGCCACTGAACGCATCCGGTACTTGTTTCTGCACCAGCCCTTCCCCCGCCAGCGGTTCGAACCGTGGCTGGACCTCCACGCCCGACTGCCCCGGCCAGAACACCGAGTCCGGCGAGCGGGACAAGTGGTGGACGTGAATCACCGGTCGTGCCGTGTGTCGCCATAAAGCCAGTAGCTCGAGCATGCGCAGCTCTGCCTCGGGATTGTTGCGAGGGCCGAGCCTGGGATGAAGGATGCCTTTTTGTTGATCGATGAGGATCAGCGCTGCGTTGTGTTGTAGCTCCATGCCGGTTTTCTCTTCTCGATCACTGAATCTTCCACACTTGAGCATCACCTCTTCCTACAGGCAAGCCTTCGAGCAAAAGCGATGCCCCAGCCCCGGAGTTTCATCGCCAAACCAACAAATAACCCTCGCCCCGCTTGCGCGGCCCCCTCCTGCTCACTAACGTAGCGCCTTTATTGGTGCCACCCCCCTCCCGCAGGAGCTTTGCCATGGCCTCGCCAGCCTCTATTTCCCTTATCCCCCGGCTCGGCGTTGCCGCCGCAGTGGCCAGTGTGCTCGGCTTGAGCGGATGCCAGACCTGGAATGCCCAGGACACTGTCCCACCGACTTCCGGTGTGCAACCGCTCAAGGGGCTGGCGCAGAACGTCTCGGTCCGGCGCAATGCCACGGGCATGCCGCTGATCGAAAGCAACAGCTTCCATGACGCCCTGTTCACCCTCGGCTACGTCCACGCCAGCGATCGCATCACCCAGATGGTGACCCTGCGCCTACTGGCCCAGGGGCGGCTGGCAGAGATGTCCGGCGCCGAACGGCTGGACGTCGACCGCTACATGCGCGCCGTCAACCTGAAGAAAAACGCCGACGAGCTGTACAAGGCATCTTCGCCACGGCTCAAGCGCTTCTTCGAAGTCTATGCCCGCGGCGTCAACGCCTACCTGTTCCGCTACCGCGACAAGTTGCCGTCGGACCTGGCCGCCACCGGCTACAAACCCGAATACTGGAAACCGGAAGACTCGGCGCTGATGTTCTGCCTGCTGAATTTCAGCCAGTCAGCCAACCTGCCGGAAGAAATCGCCAGCCTGGTACTGGCCCAGACCGTCACCAATGACAAACTCGCCTGGCTGAGCCCGTCCTATCCAGACGAACCACTGCCCATGGCCGAGGCCGACAAACTCCAGGGCTTGCGACTCAATGGCCAGATTCCGGGCCTGAACGAGATCAGCAAGGCCACCAGCCAGTTGGCCGAGCTGAACCTTTTGAGCGCTGCGTCTTCGAGTAACTGGGCCATCGCACCGCAACGCAGCCGCAGCGGCAAGAGCCTGTTGGCCAGCGACAGCCATGGGCCGCTGGGCATGCCGGGGCTGTGGAGCCCCGTACAGATCCGCGCACCCAAGTACCAGGCGGCCGGGATTTCCGTGGCGGGGATCCCGATGATCCTGGCCGGGTTCAACGGCAAAGTGGCCTGGAGCATGACCAGCGTACTGGGGGACAACCAGGATCTGTTCCTGGAAAAAATCCGCCGCCAGGGCAACAGCCTGTCCTATGAGGTCAACGGCAAATGGCAGCCAGCGATCGTGCGCAACGAAACCTATTTCATCAAAGGCCAGCGGCCGATTCGTGAAGCGGTGTTCGAGACCCGTCACGGCCCGCTGCTCAACAGCGCCCAGGGCCCGGCCATGGCCAACGGCTTTGGCCTGGCCTTGCAGACGCCGAGCTTGAGCGACGACAAGACTTTGGATGCCTTCTTCGACCTGTCCCGGGCGCAGACCGTCGAGAAAGCCTCCGACGCCAGCCGGGAAATCCGCGCCATGGCGGTGAACCTGGTATTTGCCGACGCCAGCCATATCGGCTGGCAAGTCACCGGTCGCTATCCAAACCGCCGTGAAGGCGAAGGTCTGTTGCCGTCGCCGGGTTGGGACGGTCGCTACGATTGGGACGGTTACGCCGACCCGATGCTGCACCCTTATGATCAGGACCCGGCCCAGGGCTGGCTTGGCACGGCCAACCAACGGGTCATCCCACACGGCTATGGCATGCAGCTGTCCAACTCGTGGGCCGCACCGGAGCGTGGCGAACGCATGGCCGAGCTGGCCGGCGCGGGCAAGCACGACACTCGCAGCCTGACCGCCATGCAATATGACCAAGGCACGACGTTCGCGGCCAAGCTCAAGAAAGTCTTCGAAGCACCGGGCATGGCCCAGCCGCTCAAACAGGCGATCGAAGCCCTGCCGGTGGCTGACCGGGCCAAGGCCCGCGAGGCCTACACTCGCTTGATGGCATTTGATGGCCGGCTCAGCCCGACCTCCGCCGACGCGGCGATCTATGAGCTGTTCCTGCAGGAAAGCATGAAGCAGATTTTCCTCGACGAACTGGGCCCGGACAGCAGCCCGGCGTGGAAGGCGCTGGTCGCCAACGGCCAATTGTCCTACTCGGCCCAGGCCGATCATCTGCTGGGGCGTGAAGACAGCCCGTTCTGGGACGATGTGCGCACACCTCAGAAAGAAGACAAGGCCGTCATCCTCGCCCGCAGCCTGGCCGCCACCATCAGCGCCGGTGAAAGCCAGTTGGGCGGTGATCGCAAGGCTTGGCAGTGGGGCCAGTTGCATCGCTACGCGTGGAAGAACAGCAACAGCCAGATCGTACGCGGCCCGCTGCCGGCCGGTGGCGACGCCAGCACGCTCAACACCGCAGCGTTCGCTGAGGGGCAGGACTTCAACACCACCCTGGCGCCAGCCATGCGCTTTATCATCGACTTCGGCCAGCCTGAACCGTTGATGATCCAGGATGGTGCCGGACAGTCCGGCAACCCGGTCAGCCCGAACTACGCCAATGGCATCGATCCATGGATCAAGGGGCAGTACCAGAGCCTGCCGTTGCAATCGCAGAATTTCGATCGGGGCTATGGCAAGTCGCGGTTGACCCTGGTGCCTGGCAAATAACAGCAGGCTGTTCATTGCCCTGTAGGAGCTGCCGAAGGCTCGGGCCGCGTTCGGACGATCTTTTGATCTTTCGCTTGAGATTCAAGCATCAGGGGAAAGATCGCAGCCTCGTTGCACTCGTCAGCTCCTACAGTCCCACAGGCCAGCGGGGCGGGGCGACGTTTTGCTAGATTTCCTCGCCACATTTGTCCATCCCATCACCCGATCCTGCCCCCCGAAAATCCGATAGAACTTCTCCCCTTACCCTCGCCTCTACCTGACAAGCCCATCGCTCCGGTGACCGCATGGATCTTGTCATTGCCCGCCCCGAAGGCTTGTACTGTCCGCCCGGGGATTTCTACATCGACCCGTGGCGTGCGGTGGAACGTTCGGTCATCACCCACGCCCACGGCGACCATGCCCGCAGCGGCAACCAACACTACCTGGCAGCGGCACCCGGCGAAGGCATTCTGCGTTCACGCCTGGGCCAGGACATCAACCTGCAAACCCTGCCCTACGGCGAACGCCTGTCGCATCATGGCGTGACCTTGAGCTTTCACCCCGCCGGCCATGTGCTGGGCTCGGCCCAGGTGCGGCTGGAATATCAAGGCGAGGTCTGGGTGGCGTCGGGGGATTACAAAGTCGAGCCTGACGGCACCTGCACCCCGTTCGAGCCGGTGAAATGCCATACCTTCATCACTGAATCGACCTTCGGCCTGCCAATCTACCGCTGGCAGCCCCAGGCGCAGATCTTCGAAGAGATCAACCAGTGGTGGCGCGGGAACATCGCCGCCGGCCGAGCCAGCGTGTTGTTCTGCTATTCCTTCGGCAAGGCCCAGCGGATTCTTCACGCCATCGATGAAAGCCTCGGCCCGATCCTGGCCCATGGGGCGGTGGAGCCACTGAACCGGGTCTACCGCGAGGCCGGTGTTCACCTGCCGCCGACAATTTATGCCAGCGACATCAACAAGAACGACCCGATCATGGGCCGGGCGCTGGTCATCGCCCCGCCCTCTGCCGGTGGCAGCAGCTGGATGCGCCGCTTCGGCGACTACAGCGACGCCTTCGCCAGCGGCTGGATGCGCCTGCGCGGTACGCGACGGCGGCGCGGCGTGGACCGGGGTTTTGTGCTGTCCGACCACGCCGACTGGCCTGGCCTGCTCTGGGCCATCGAACAGACCGGCGCCGAGCGGGTGATGGTCACCCACGGCTCGGTAAGCGTGCTGGTGCGCCATCTCTGCGAGCAAGGTCTCGACGCCCAGGGGTTCAGCACCGAATACGGTGACGATGAAGAAGACCTCGCCACGGCCACCGACAGCGGTGAGGAGGCGTCATGAAAGCCTTCGCCGAGCTGTACGCCGAACTGGACGCCACCACCTCCAGCAATGCCAAGCTTGCCGCCATGCAAGCCTATTTCACCAAGGCCTCGCCGCAGGACGCGGCGTGGGCCGTGTACTTCCTGTCCGGCGGGCGACCACGGCAACTGGTGCCGGTAAAAATCCTGCGGGAGTTGGCGGTCCAGGTATCCGGATTGTCGCTCTGGCTGTTCGAGGAAAGTTATCAGGCCGTGGGCGACCTGGCCGAAACCATTTCGCTGGTATTACCCGAATCGCCCCACAGCTCCGATGAAGGCCTGGCGCTGTGGATCGAAGAGAAACTGCTGCCGTTGCGCGGTGAGTCGCCCGAAATCCTGGCTGAACAGCTCCCGGCGCTGTGGGCGCAACTCGATCGGCCGAGCCTGATGCTGTGCATCAAGCTCATTACCGGCAGCTTTCGCGTCGGCGTGTCAAAACTGCTGGTAACCCGGGCCCTGGCCGGCATGGCCAACCTGGACAGCAAGCGGGTGGCCCAACGCCTGGTGGGCTACACCGACCTGTCCCATCGTCCGACGGCCGCCAGTTACCTCAAGCTGATCGCGGCCGAATCCGCCGATGAACATGCCCAGCGCGGCGGCCAGCCTTATCCGTTTTTCCTGGCCCATGCCCTGTCTGCCCCGGTGGAGCATTTCGACACCCTGCTGGGACCGGCCAACGACTGGCAGGTGGAATGGAAATGGGACGGCATCCGTTCCCAGGTGATCAAGCGCGATGGCCATTTATGGGTCTGGTCTCGAGGCGAAGAACTGGTGACCGAGCGCTTCCCCGAACTGCACGCCCTGGCGCAGGTACTGCCCGACGGTACCGTGATTGATGGCGAAATCGTGGTGTGGAAAACCGCCCGGCCGGTGACCGGGGACGCCTTCGACCCGGACGCGCCGTTGCAGCCGGCGGTGCAACCCTTCGCCCTGTTGCAACAGCGCATCGGTCGCAAGACCCTGGGCAAGAAAATCCTCGAGGATGCCCCGGTAGTGGTGATGGCCTACGACCTGCTGGAATGGCAAGGCGAGGACTGGCGCAGCCGCCCCCAGGCCGAGCGCCGCGAACGGCTGGAAGCGCTGATCGCCCGTGTTCACAGCCCGGTGTTGTTGCCATCGCCGACGGTCACCGGCCAGGACTGGTTCGACCTCGCCCGGCAACGTGAAGCCTCTCGCTGCCTCGGTGTCGAGGGCATGATGCTCAAGGCTCGCAACGCGCTATACGGCGTCGGTCGCACCAAGGACATGGGCGTGTGGTGGAAATGGAAGATCGACCCCTTCAGCGTCGACGCGGTGCTGATCTACGCCCAGCGCGGCCACGGCCGGCGCGCCAGCCTGTACAGCGACTACACCTTCGCCGTATGGGACAACCCGCCGGACAGTCGCGAGCGCACGCTGGTGCCGTTTGCCAAGGCTTATTCAGGGCTGACCGATGCAGAAATGCGCCAGGTCGACAGCATCGTGCGCAAGACCACCGTGGAGAAGTTCGGCCCGGTGAGCAGCGTCACGCCCACCCTGGTGTTCGAACTGGGTTTCGAAGGCATCGCCCTGTCCAATCGCCACAAGAGCGGGATCGCGGTGCGTTTTCCACGGATGTTGCGCTGGCGCCAGGATAAAACCGTCGAAGAGGCAGATACCTTGGCAACGCTTCAGGACCTGCTGAAATAGCGCGGTACGCTCTTTGTGGCGAGGGGATTTATCCCCGCTGGGCTGCGAAGCGGCCCCCAAAAAGCCTGAGATGAACAACCTGACACTCCGAGGCGACTGACTGTTGGGGCTGCTGCGCAGCCCAACGGGGATAAATCCCCTCGCCACAAATAATTGCTCACCCCATAGTGTTTCCCAAACAACGCACGCTCCATCCCGGTGCATCTTTTGATGTACGCTCATCCCCGCGCACCATCGCATTCCGTTGCCAGCCGTCGAAGCTTTTAAAACACTTGTTCGGCACTCTGGTTCGGAAATTGCTACCTTTATGCCGTCATACCGTTCTCGCCTTCACCGGTAACAATACTTACGCGCCACAAGCGCTCATATTGGTTTTAGGGATTGAATAATGAAAAAAGCACTGCTGACCCTTTCTGCACTGGCGTTGTGCATGGCTGCTGGCGTCGCCACGGCCAAGGAATACAAGGAACTGCGTTTTGGTGTCGATCCTTCCTACGCCCCGTTTGAGTCCAAAGCCGCCGACGGCAGCCTGGTCGGTTTCGACATCGATCTGGGCAACGCGATCTGCGCAGAGCTGAAGGTCAAATGCAAATGGGTCGAAAGCGATTTCGACGGCATGATCCCAGGCCTCAAGGCCAATAAATTCGACGGCGTGATCTCCTCCATGACCGTTACCCCGGCTCGCGAAAAAGCCATCGACTTCTCCAGCGAGCTGTTCTCCGGCCCAACGGCCTATGTCTTCAAGAAGGGCTCGGGCCTGAGCGAAGACGTTGCCTCGCTCAAAGGCAAGACCGTCGGCTACGAGCAAGGCACCATCCAGGAAGCCTACGCCAAGGCCGTGCTGGACAAGGCCGGCGTCAAGACCCAGGCCTACCAGAACCAGGACCAGGTTTATTCCGACCTGACCTCCGGCCGCCTCGATGCAGCGATCCAGGACATGCTGCAGGCCGAATTGGGCTTCCTGAAATCGCCAAAAGGCGAAGGCTATGAAATCAGCAAGCCGGTGGACAGCGAGCTGTTGCCCGCCAAGACCGCGATCGGTATCAAGAAAGGTAACAGTGAGCTGAAGGCACTTTTGGATAAAGGTATCAAAGCGTTACACGACGACGGCAAATACGCCGAGATCCAGAAAAAACACTTTGGCGATCTGAATCTGTACAGCGGCAAATAATGCGCTGCGCCCATCCGGTCTCGGATGGGCGCTTTTCTCCTGCCAAAGGCTTTCTTCCATGTTTGAACAACTCCTACAAAATCTGGGGCTCTCCGCCTTCAGCCTGCAGGGCTTTGGCCCGTTGCTGATGCAAGGCACCTGGATGACCATCAAGCTGTCGGCCCTGTCCCTGTTGCTGAGCGTCTTGCTCGGCCTCCTGGGCGCCAGTGCCAAGCTGTCCAGCGTCAAACTGCTGCGAATCCCTGCCCAGCTCTACACCACGCTGATCCGCGGCGTGCCGGACCTGGTGCTGATGCTGCTGATCTTCTACAGCCTGCAAACCTGGCTGACCTCGCTTACCGACTTCATGGAATGGGAATACATCGAGATCGACCCATTCGGCGCCGGGGTGATCACCCTGGGCTTCATCTATGGCGCGTACTTCACCGAAACCTTTCGCGGCGCGATCCTCGCGGTCCCCCGAGGCCAGGTCGAAGCCGCCACCGCGTATGGCCTCAAACGTGGCCAGCGCTTTCGCTTCGTGGTGTTTCCACAAATGATGCGCTTTGCCCTGCCGGGTATCGGCAACAACTGGATGGTGATGCTCAAGGCCACCGCGCTGGTGTCGATCATCGGCCTGGCCGACCTGGTCAAGGCCGCCCAGGATGCGGGCAAGAGCACCTACCAGCTGTTCTACTTCCTGGTACTGGCGGCATTGATCTATCTGCTGATCACCAGCGCGTCCAACTTCATCCTGCGCTGGCTTGAACGCCGCTACGCCGCCGGAGCCCGGGAGGCGGTGCGATGATCGAACTTCTGCAAGAATACTGGCGGCCATTCCTTTACAGCGATGGCGTCAACGTCACGGGCCTGGCCATGACCCTATGGCTGCTCAGCGCCTCGCTGCTGATCGGTTTCCTGGTGTCGATACCGCTGTCCATCGCCCGGGTTTCACCCAAGTTCTACGTCCGCTGGCCGGTGCAGTTCTACACCTACCTGTTCCGTGGTACGCCGCTCTATATCCAACTGCTGATCTGCTACACCGGCATCTACAGCATCGCGGCGGTGCGCGCCCAGCCCATGCTCGACAGTTTCTTTCGCGACGCGATGAACTGCACGATCCTGGCCTTCGCCTTGAACACCTGCGCCTACACCACGGAAATTTTCGCCGGGGCGATTCGCAGCATGAACCATGGCGAAGTCGAGGCGGCCAAGGCCTACGGCCTGACCGGTTGGAAGCTGTACACCTACGTGATCATGCCGTCGGCGTTGCGCCGCTCGCTGCCGTATTACAGCAACGAAGTCATCTTGATGCTGCACTCGACGACCGTGGCGTTCACCGCTACCGTTCCAGACGTGCTGAAAGTGGCCCGGGACGCCAACTCGGCGACGTTCCTGACGTTCCAGTCGTTCGGGATCGCCGCGTTGATCTACCTGACCGTCACCTTTGCACTGGTGGGCCTCTTCCGCCTCGCCGAACGCCGCTGGCTGGCCTTTCTCGGGCCGACCCACTAGGGCTTTTGTTCCAGGACACACACGCAAATGCGCCACCAGATCCATGACCTGCTGGCCCCGGTACCGGGGACCGCACGCAAGATCCACAGCTTTCACTTCGGCCCGGAAAAAGCCGTCGGCAAAATCTATATCCAGTCGTCCCTGCACGCCGATGAGCTGCCGGGCATGCTGGTCGCCTGGCACCTCAAGCAGCGCCTGGCCGAACTCGAAGCGTCGGGCCACCTGCGGCACGAGATCGTGCTGGTGCCCGTCGCCAACCCTATCGGCCTCGAACAAGTGCTGATGGACGTGCCCCTGGGCCGCTACGAAATCGAGAGCGGGCAGAATTTCAACCGCCGCTTCATCGACCTGAGCGAAGAGATCGGCAACGAAATCCAGGACCTGCTCACCGACGATCCGCAGCACAACCTGATGCTGATCCGCACCAGCCTGCGCGACGCCCTCGCCCGGCAGACCCCAGGCACGCAATTACAATCCCTGCGCCTGGCCCTGCAACGGCTGGCCTGCGACGCCGACATGGTGCTGGACCTGCATTGCGACTTCGAAGCCGTGGCCCACCTCTACACCACACCCGAAGCCTGGCCACAGGTCGAACCGCTGGCCCGCTACATCGGCGCCGAAGCCTGCCTGCTGGCGACCGATTCGGGCGGCCAGTCGTTCGACGAATGCTTCACCCTGCTCTGGTGGCAACTCAAGGAACGCTTCGGCGAACGCTTCGAGATTCCCCTGGGCAGCTTTTCGGTCACCGTGGAATTGCGTGGCCAGGGTGACGTCAACCACGGGCTGGCGAGCCTGGACTGCCAGGCCTTGATCGAATACCTGATCCGTTTCGGCGCCATCGACGGCGAACCGATGCCCATGCCCGAGCTGCCTTACCCGGCCACGCCGCTGGCCGCTGTCGAGCCAGTGGCAACGCCCGTGGGTGGATTGCTGGTCTACAGCGCCCTGCCTGGCGAATACCTGGAGGCGGGACAGTTGATCGCGGAAGTCATCGACCCGGTCAACGACACCGTCACCCCCGTTCATTGCCGTAACGCCGGGCTGCTATACGCCCGTTCGCTACGCCGCATGGCCACGGCCGGCATGGTGATCGCCCATGTCGCCGGCACCGAAGCCTACCGCAGCGGCTACCTACTTTCGCCTTGAGGATGCATGCTCCATGTACAAACTGACCATCGAAGGCCTGCATAAAAGCTATGGCGAACATGAAGTGCTCAAGGGCGTTTCGCTCAAGGCCAAGACCGGCGACGTCATCAGCCTCATTGGCGCCAGCGGCTCAGGCAAAAGTACCTTTTTGCGCTGCATCAACTTCCTCGAACAACCCAACGACGGCGCCATGAGCCTGGACGGCCAGCCGATCCAGATGATCAAGGACCGCCACGGCATGCACGTGGCCGACGCCGACGAACTGCAACGCATCCGCACGCGCCTGGCCATGGTGTTCCAACACTTCAACCTGTGGAGCCACATGACCGTGCTGGAAAACATCACCATGGCGCCACGCCGGGTGCTGGGGGTCAGCAAGCAGGAAGCCGACGACCGCGCCCGTCGTTATCTCGACAAGGTCGGCCTGCCGGCACGGGTCGCCGAGCAATACCCGGCGTTCCTCTCCGGCGGCCAGCAACAGCGCGTGGCCATTGCCCGCGCCCTGGCGATGGAGCCGGAGGTGATGCTGTTCGACGAACCCACCTCGGCCCTGGACCCGGAGCTGGTGGGTGAAGTACTGAAGGTGATCCAGGGCCTGGCTGAGGAAGGCCGGACCATGATCATGGTGACCCACGAAATGAGCTTCGCCCGCAAAGTCTCGAACCAGGTGCTGTTCCTGCACCAGGGCCTGGTGGAAGAAGAAGGCAGGCCGGAAGACGTGCTGGGCAATCCCACCAGCGAACGACTCAAGCAGTTTCTCAGTGGCAACCTGAAATAAACCTCGGGTTCGATCGTTCCCACGCTCCTGCGTGGGAATGTCGCCAGGGACGCTCACCACGATATCCTGCATAAAACCTTTCGCATCCCGCCGTGGTCACTGAAAGAAGACATTCAGGGCGCACACGGCAGGCATGGCGACATCCAACAATTTCGCGAAACAGTGGTTCGATGCCCGCGGCTGGAAGCCGTTCGCCTTTCAGAGGCAGGTATGGGCCGCGGTCAAGCGGGGGGAATCCGGGCTGCTGCATGCCAATACCGGTGCCGGCAAGACCTACGCCGTCTGGTTTGCCGCCCTCAACCGTTTCGCACGGCCGGCACCGCCGCTGGATAAACCGCGCAAACGTAAACCGCCGGCCGAACCACTGACTGTCCTGTGGATCACGCCGATGCGCGCATTGGCGGCCGACACCGGCAAAGCCCTCGAAGCCCCCCTGGCAGACCTGCACCTGCCATGGAGCGTCGGCCTGCGCACCGGCGATACCAGCGCCAACGAACGCGCCCGCCAGGGCCGGCGCCTGCCCACCACGCTGATCACCACCCCCGAAAGCCTGACCCTGATCCTCGCCCGGGCCGATGCGCACGCCGCCGTCTCGACCCTGCGCATGGTCGTGGTGGATGAATGGCACGAGTTGCTCGGCAACAAACGTGGTGTGCAATTGCAACTGGCCCTGGCGCGCTTGCGGCGCTGGCACCCCGAACTCATCGTCTGGGGCGTCTCCGCGACCCTGGGCAACCAGGCCCACGCCGAACAGGTATTGATCCCGCAAGGCAACGGGATCAGCGTGCGGGGGGCCGATGGCAAGGCGCTGCGGGTCGACACGCTGTTACCCCCGACCCTCGAACGCTTCCCGTGGGCCGGGCATATCGGCCTGAAGATGCGGCCTCAGGTCGTAGCCGAAATCGACGCCAGCAGCAGTTGCCTGGTCTTCACCAACACCCGGGCACAATCGGAAATCTGGTATCAGGCGCTTCTTGAGGCGCGACCCGATTGGGCCGGGCTGATCGCCCTGCACCATGGCTCGCTGTCGCGTGACACCCGGGATTGGGTGGAACAGGCATTGAAGGACGGCCAGCTCAAAGCGGTGGTCTGCACGTCCAGCCTGGACCTGGGGGTGGACTTCCTGCCAGTGGAACGGGTGCTGCAGATCGGCTCGGCCAAGGGCGTAGCCCGACTGATGCAACGGGCCGGGCGCTCCGGCCACGCACCGGGCCGGACCTCGCGGGTGACGCTGGTGCCGACCCACAGCCTGGAATTGATCGAGGCCGCCGCCGCGCAGGACGCCGTGGCCCAACGGCGCATCGAACCGCGCGAATCGCCCCACAAGCCGCTGGATGTCCTGGTGCAGCACTTGGTGAGCATGGCCCTGGGTGGCGGCTTCGTTCCCGACGAATTGTTCGAGGAAGTGCGAGGTGCCTGGGCCTACCGCGACCTCAACCCGGCCGAATGGGCCTGGGCCCTGGCGTTTGTGCGCCATGGCGGCCTGTCATTGACCGCCTACCCCGATTACCGACGCGTCGAACCGGACGAACACGGGATCTGGCGAGTGCCTGACGCACGCCTGGCCCGGCGTCACCGCATGAGCATCGGCACCATCGTCAGCGATGCCAGCCTGCAATTGAAGTTCTGGAGCAAGGGCGGAGGCGGCAAGATCCTGGGTAGCGTAGAGGAAGGCTTCATCGCCCGCCTGCGCCCTGGTGACGGTTTCCTGTTCGCCGGGCGGTTGCTGGAATTGGTCCGGGTCGAGGACATGACCGCCTACGTGCGACGCAGCCAGGCCAGGAAGGCCGCTGTGCCGCGCTGGAACGGCGGGCGCATGCCGCTCTCCAGCGAACTGGCCGCCGCCGTCGTGGCCCGTCTGAGCGAAGCCGCCGCGGGCCGCTTCGAGGGCCCGGAGATGCACGCCGTACAGCCCCTGCTCTTGACCCAACAACGCTGGTCCGGTTTGCCCACGCAAAGCACATTGCTGGCCGAAGCCCTCAAGTCCCGGGAAGGCTGGCACCTATTCCTCTACCCGTTTGCCGGACGCCAGGTTCATCTGGGCCTGGCCAGCCTGCTGGCCTGGCGTGTCAGCCGGCAACAGCCGCTGACATTTTCCATTGCGGTCAACGACTACGGCCTGGAACTGCTCAGTGCCACGGCAGTGGATTGGTCGCAATACCTGACCCCGGGCCTGCTGAGCGTCGATCATCTGCTGACCGACGTGCTCGCGAGCCTGAATGCCGGGGAATTGGCCCTCAGGCGCTTTCGCGAAATCGCCCGGATCGCCGGGCTGGTCTTCGCCGGTTACCCCGGTGCGCCGAAAAGCACCCGGCAAGTCCAGGCGTCCAGCGGGTTGTTCTTCCAGGTGTTCAAGCAATACGACGCCAACAATCTCTTGCTGGCCCAGGCTGGGGAGGAAGTCTTGCGCGAAGAATTGGATATCCATCGACTGGAGCAGACCTTGCAACGCCTCAATACCTTGAAGCTGGACCTGCACGTGATCAAGCGCCCCACCCCGCTCGGGTTTGCGCTGCAGGTGGAGCGATTCCGGGAAAGCATGAGTTCGGAAAAGCTCGCCGACCGCATCCGGCGGATGGTCAGCGAACTGGAAAAGACTGCCGATCGCGGTGACGCCTGATGCCAGCGCCTTACCCCATCAGCCTGGCCGGCGAAGAACTCTGGTTGCTCCCGGAAAAAGCCGTGTACTGGCCCGCCCAGGAAACCCTGATGGTGGCCGATGTTCATTTCGGCAAGGCCGCCGCCTATCGCAGCCTCGGGCAACCGGTGCCCCACGGCACCACCGCCAGCAACATCGCAGTACTGGATGCATTGCTGGCCAGCCTGCCGTGCCGACAGTTGATTTTTCTCGGGGATTTTCTCCACGGTCCCGGCTCTCATGCGCCCGGCACCTTGAAGGCACTTGCCGACTGGCGTGAGCGACATCCGCACCTGGCCATGACGCTGATTCGTGGCAACCACGACAAACGCGCCGGTGACCCGCCGCAAGCGCTGAACATTCGCGTCGTACCGGAGCCGTTGCTTCTGGGCCCTTTCGCCGTGCAACACGAGCCTGCCCCACACCCCAGCCGCCACGTGCTGGCCGGTCACGTGCACCCGGTCCACCACCTGAGCGGCAAGGGCCGGCAACGCCTGCGCCTGGCCTGCTTTCGGCTGGGCAGCGAAATCAGCCTGCTGCCGGCCTTCGGTGCGTTCACGGGCGGTTATCGAGTCGAGCAAGACAGCGATTGCAGAATTTTTGTCATCGGCGATAACGAAATATGGCCCGTCAACTGAAGCACTCTGTGCTATCGCTGGCGGGCCATCGTCTCATCAGGCAACAGGCGCAGGAGGCGGCTCGTCCGGCAGGGTAGGCTCGCCGGGTTCGGTAGGTTGTTCGTTGGGGGTATCGGGATCGGGCTGGCCAGGGATGCCGCCCGCCGCTTCGACAGGATGGGCCAGCAATGACCAGGCCATGACGCCGATCTGATTGGGCTCAAGCCTTGCCAGTTCGGCACTGATTCGCGGATCGATCTTCATAGAGCAACTCCTGAGCGAAGGCCCGCTGCGCTGACGCACAAAAACGGGCAGTACACGCAATAGAGTGTCTGCCCGCCCAGGAATTCCAACAGCTCGTCAGATTCAGGTACGCGGCAGTGTCACACCGCGCTGGCCCTGGTACTTGCCGCCACGATCCTTGTAGGAAACTTCACATTCTTCATCGGATTCCAGGAACAGCATCTGCGCCACACCCTCGTTGGCGTAGATTTTCGCTGGCAGGGTCGTGGTGTTGGAGAATTCCAGGGTCACGTGGCCTTCCCACTCGGGTTCCAGCGGCGTGACGTTGACGATGATGCCGCAACGGGCGTAGGTACTCTTGCCCAGGCAGATGGTCAGCACGTTGCGCGGAATGCGGAAGTACTCGACGGTGCGCGCCAGGGCGAAGGAGTTCGGCGGGATGATGCAAACGTCGCTCTTGACGTCGACGAAGCTCTTCTCATCGAAGTTCTTCGGGTCGACGGTGGCCGAATTGATATTGGTGAACACCTTGAATTCGTCGGCGCAGCGCACGTCGTAGCCGTAGCTGGAGACACCGAAGGAGATCAGCCGGTCGGCGCCTTCGCCACGCATCTGGCGTTCGACGAAGGGCTCGATCATGCCGTGCTCTTGCGCCATGCGGCGAATCCACTTGTCCGATTTGATGCTCATGGCGGTTTCCTGAAATAGCGAGGTGGAAAAAATACGTCCGGCATCTTACTGGGGCGCGGGTCCGAGTTCAAAGCGCGGTACGCAAATCTCGCCGATCCGCCTTGATTTCCGGGTCCTGCCGGCCATCGCCCGCGCCGTCAGTCACCAAATAAGAGAAACCTTCGCAAAGACCATTGGCACATTCTGGAAAAAGGGTTAAGGTGGCGCCACTGTGCTGCTTGTGTCACTGAGAATCTCTACACGATATGTTGAATTTCGATCCAACCATCTACAAGAATTTTTCCTGCTCTTTGCACTCAGTCTCGGCCAGGGTTCTTCCTGAGTCGCAGTTATCTTTGTTCAAGGAGTTACACCATGTCTAATCGCCAAACCGGTACCGTTAAGTGGTTCAACGATGAAAAAGGCTTCGGCTTCATCACCCCACAATCCGGTGACGACCTGTTCGTTCACTTCAAAGCTATCCAATCCGACGGCTTCAAAAGCCTGAAAGAAGGCCAACAGGTTTCTTTCATCGCTACCCGCGGTCAGAAAGGCATGCAAGCTGAAGAAGTTCAAGTTATCTAACTTGTCCTTGCTTTAGTAAAAGGCCCCGCCCTCAAAAGCGGGGCTTTTTTGTGCCTGTCTGTTTTGCAGGCACAAAAAATAATGTGGGAGCGAGCTTGCTCGCGATAGCGGCGCTTCAGTCAACATTCATATTGCTGACATACCGCTATCGCGAGCAAGCTCGCTCCCACAGGATTTGTTACTCGCCTGGGTTTACCAGGTCACGCCAAACCCAGCCGTGTAGCGCGTCTTGCTCAAGTCGCTGTCTTCGGTGCCTTCAATGACATCCTTCTCAGCCTTGAGGTTGAGCGACGCCCAATCGGTAACCTTGTAGCGCAGCCCCACTTCAGCGTCATAGGCGTAATCCGCCACGTCGGACAGTGGCTTGCCCACTTCGCCGTTGGTGAAGAACTCGACGCGCTTGCCAATCAGGTAGCGGTTGTAGTCCCACTTCATGGCGACGGAATAGAAGTTGTCCTTGCCGCCGTCGCGGTATTCATAGTCGGTGCGGTTCAACAGCGAGCCCAGCGAGAACGCGCCCAGCTCGTCATCCCAGAACTGATAACCCGGACCGGTACCCACCACGCGCTGACGCGCCAGGTCTTCGACTTTGTCGCGCTTGTAGTTCAGGCGGCCTTGCCAGAACCATTTGTCCGTCAGGAACCGGTCGAGGGAATATTCCAGGCGCCAGTTATCGGCGGAAACCACATCGTCCTGGAACTCACGGTTGTATTCACCCTCGGCGGTGTGCCGCCATCTGCCGTGGCGCGCCGAAGTCTTGAAGTCGATGTCGTAGTCGTCGGTATCTTTTTCCGCACGCTGGTAATCCAGCGCGGCATCGATGTTGCCCTTCCACACCAGATCCTCGACCACCGGCTTGGGCTTGAGGATCTGCTGGATACTGGCCAGATCGACAGTCTTGGGCGCATCACCGTTGGCCAAGGTGACCTTGCCATCCTCGGCCGCATGCAGCGCCTTGGCTTTCTCGCCGGTATAAGCATCCTGCTTGACCAAGAGTTGCTGATCACTTTCCAGCGTCTTGACCTGTTTCCAGTCGATGGGAATCGCGCCGGCGTAATCGGTCTGGATCAGCAACTTGCCGCCATCAAAAACGGTAATCTTGCCACTGAGTTTGTCCCCATTCTTCAACCAGACTGTGTCGGCAAGCAAGGGCATGGAGGCACTGGCAACAGCCAGGCAAAGCAGGGTTCTAGACAACATAAGCGATAAAGGGCTCAAGTTTGCGGTGAAAAGGCGGCATTATCCCCCAGGATGACACCTCAGCAAGGACTGACCCGCGTAAGGGTGATGAGTTCATTTCTCAATCAGCCCAGTAGGAATTAATCTACAGACGGACATCCCCATTTCAGGAACCCTTTACGTGACCGATACCCCAGCGGACACCGAGAACGCCGCCCAAATCCGCCGCACCACCCTTTACCTGACCCTGGCACAGGTGCCAGCGGGCAAGGTAGTCACCTATGGCCAACTGGCTGAAATGGCCGGCCTGGGGCGCGCGGCGCGTTGGGTCGGGCGGACCCTCAGCCAATTGCCGAACGACACGAAACTGCCCTGGCATCGGGTATTGGGTGCCGGCGGTCGGATCAGCCTGCCGGTGGGCAGCGCCTCAGGGGATGAACAGCGCGCACGCCTGCGCATGGAAGGGATCAGCGTCCTGAACAATCGTGTTGATATTCAGCGCCATGGCTGGCGCCCGGTAGAGCACAGCGGTTAGAGTGCGCGCTTTGTTTTCGCAATTTTTGAGGCAGACTCCAGCCCATGCCCCGTAAAACCTGGCGCGCCGCCCTCGCCGCCTATGCCAGTCCCTCGACGCTCGTGCTGTTGCTGCTTGGCTTCGCCGCCGGCTTGCCGTACATGCTGGTGTTTTCCACGCTTTCGGTCTGGTTGCGCGAAGCCGGTGTGGCCCGCGAAACCATTGGCTACGCGAGCCTGATCGGCCTGGCATACGCCTTTAAGTGGGTCTGGTCGCCGCTGCTCGACCAATGGCGCCTGCCGCTGCTGGGTAAACTCGGGCGTCGGCGTTCATGGCTGGTGCTCTCCCAAGGCCTGGTGATCCTCGGCCTGATCGGCATGGGTTTCTGCGACCCACAGAAACACCTGTCATGGTTGATCGCCATCGCCGTTATCGTGGCTTTCGCCTCTGCGACGCAGGACATCGCCGTCGACGCCTATCGCCTGGAGATCGCCGACGACACCCGCCAGGCCGCCCTCGCCGCCAGCTACATGTCCGGCTACCGCATCGCGGCACTGCTGGCCACCGCCGGCGCCCTGTTCTTCGCCGAAGGGTTTGGCTCCACCGGCTTCAGCTACAAACACTCGGCCTGGGCCGGCACCTACCTGCTGTTCGGCGTATTGATGGTCCCGGCGCTGCTCACCTCGCTGTTCATGCGCGAACCGCCGGTGCCGCTGCGCACTCAACTGCAGGCCGGACGCTACTCGTTCGCCCATCAACTGGCGTCGGTGTTCGTGCTGATCGTGCTGCTGGTGTCTGTCCCGGCGATGTTCACCCAGCTCTACAACACCGACTTCGCCAGCGTGCTGTTCGAGGGCGTCAGCCTGCTCGACCTGCTGCTCGAAGACCGCGCATTCCTGCGAGCCATCCTCTATATCATCCTGACCGCCCTATGCCTCTCGGCTGTGGGCCGCCGCGGATTGGCACCGGTGCTGACGCCGGTCAACGATTTCATCCTGCGTTACCGCTGGCAGGCCCTGCTGCTGCTCGGGCTGATCGCGACCTATCGGATGTCTGACACCGTCATGGGCGTCATGGCCAACGTGTTCTACATCGACCAGGGGTTCACCAAGGACCAGATCGCCAGCGTCAGCAAGATTTTCGGGTTGATCATGACCCTCGTCGGTGCCGGCATGGGCGGCCTGCTGATCGTACGTTTCGGTATCCTGCCCATCCTGTTCATCGGCGGTGTCGCCTCGGCCGGCACCAACATCCTCTTCCTGATGCTCACCGACATGGGCGCCGACCTGAAGATGTTGATTGTCACCATCTCCCTGGACAACTTCAGCTCCGGCCTGGCCACTTCGGCGTTCGTCGCCTACCTGTCGAGCCTGACCAACCTGAAATTCTCCGCCACCCAATACGCCCTGCTCAGCTCGATCATGCTGTTGCTGCCACGCCTGATCGGTGGTTATTCAGGCGTGATGGTGGAGAAGTTCGGCTATCACAACTTCTTCCTGATCACCGCGTTGCTGGGCGTTCCGACCCTGTTGCTGATCGCCTTGCACTGGTTCCAGGAGAACCGTCGCCAGGGCTCGACACCCACTGCGGAACCGACGCCCACCCGGCCTGCGGAAGAGTCGTAGGAAACTTCAGAAAACGCCGGGGAAACCGGCGTTCGCATCGGGCGACCGCCCACGCGCCTGTACGCCAAGGCATCTCGCCCGTACAATGCTCCGTCACTTCTCGTCATCAGCAACCGACAACGGCCAACCATGCGCACCAGTCAATATTTGCTCGCCACACAGAAAGAAACGCCTTCCGACGCCGTCGTGATCAGCCATCAGTTGATGCTGCGTGCCGGCATGATCCGCAAACTCGCCTCGGGCCTGTACACCTGGCTGCCGATGGGCCTGCGGGTCATGCGCAAGGTGGAAGCCATCGTTCGCGAAGAGATGGACGCTGCCGGTTCTCTGGAAGTGTTGATGCCGGGCACCCAACCGGCCGAGCTGTGGCAGGAATCGGGGCGCTGGGAAGAATACGGCCCTGAGCTGCTGCGCATCAAAGACCGTCACGGTCGCGACTTCTGTGCAGGCCCGACTCACGAAGAAGTGATCACCGACCTGATGCGCAACGAGTTGAGCAGCTACAAGCAGCTGCCGATCAACCTGTATCAGATCCAGACCAAATTCCGTGACGAAATCCGTCCACGCTTCGGCCTGATGCGCGGTCGCGAATTCATCATGAAGGATTCCTACTCCTTCCACGCCGACCTGGCTTCGCTACAGATCACCTACGACCGCATGCACCAGGCGTACTGCAACATTTTCACCCGCCTGGGCCTGAAATTCCGTCCGGTTGAAGCCGACAACGGCTCCATCGGCGGCGCCGGCTCCCACGAATTCCATGTACTGGCCGAGTCCGGCGAAGACGACATCGTCTTCAGCAATGGCTCCGACTACGCCGCCAACATCGAGAAAGCCGAAGCCGTGCCACGGGAAACCTCCCGCGCCGCGCCGACCGAAGAGTTGCGCCTGGTGGACACGCCGAACGCCAAGACCATTGCCCAACTGGTGGAAGGCTACAACCTGCCAATCGAGCGCACCATCAAGACCCTGATCGTGCGGGCCGAAGAGGAAGGCAAGCTGATTGCCCTGATCGTCCGTGGCGACCACGAGCTCAATGAAATCAAGGCCGCCAACCAGCCAGGCGTCGCCAGCCCGCTGGTCATGGCTACCGAAGCCGACCTGCGCGACGCCATCGGTGCCGGTGCCGGTTCTCTCGGCCCGTTGAACCTGCCACTGCCGATCATCATCGACCGCTCGGTGGAACTGATGAGCGACTTCGCCATCGGCGCCAACGTCGACGACAAGCACTATTTCGGCGTGAACTGGGAACGCGACCTGCCGGTTCCAACCGTCGCGGACCTGCGCAACGTCGTGGCCGGCGACCCGAGCCCGGACGGCAAGGGCACCCTGGAAATCAAGCGAGGCATCGAAGTCGGGCACATCTTCCAGCTGGGCAACAAGTACAGCAAGGCGATGAAGTGCGAAGTGCTGGGCGAAAACGGCAAGCCGGTCACCCTGGAAATGGGTTGCTACGGCATCGGCGTTTCCCGCGTGGTGGCTGCCGCCATCGAGCAGAACAACGACGAGAAAGGCATCATCTGGAGCGACACGCTGGCGCCTTTCCAGATTGCCCTGGTGCCGCTGCGCTATGAAACCGACCTGGTGCGTGAAGCCACCGACAAGCTCTACGCCGAACTGACGGCCGCCGGCTTCGAAGTGCTGCTCGACGACCGCGACAAGAAAACCAGCCCCGGCATCAAGTTCGCGGACATGGAACTGATCGGCATCCCGCATCGGATCGTCGTCAGTGATCGTGGCCTGGCCGAAGGCAACCTGGAATACAAGAGCCGCACCGAGGCCGAGCCGCAAGCGCTGCCGGTCGCCGACGTGCTGTCGTTCCTCCAGGCCCGTATCCGCCGCTGACACCAGATAGAGACGTCATGTTCAAGCGAAACACCTTAGGCCTCGGTGGCGCCGCCCTGTGCGGCGCCCTGCTGGTCAGCGGCTGTGCCAACCAAATGTCACAACGCAGCGAGCACGAAGAGCGGGTCGAGCGCAAATTGCTCGACCACAGCCTGCAGATCGACGTGGGCGAACCCAAGGTGCTCGACCTGCCGCAGCGTCGGGTGCGAATCAATGAGCAGAAGACCTTCGAAGTCACTGAATTCGAGGTCACTCGCCATTACGATCGCTACACGCCGTACCAACCCTGGCGGGAAATTTACGAGGTCCCCCTGGGCGCGGTGGCGGTAGTAGCGGGTGTCGGCGCAAACGTGGTCAATGTGTTCGCCCTCGGCAATCTGCCGGACACCGTGACCCGTGACTGGATCAGCTACGGTTTCGCCGGGCTCAACCCGTTCATGAACGTCCCTTCCCATGGCCGTGCCCAGCAGAACCTGGCGGGCATCGACGAAGTCCAGCGCGACAAGCGTACGGAACACTCGAGTCTGCCTTGGAGCGAACGCCCGGTGGAGGTCAAGGCCGCCCGACAGACCTTCGAGCTGAGCACCGACCGTAACGGCGTGCTGCGCTTGAACCTGCTGGAAAGCCCGTTCGCCGAGCAGGACCTGAGCCAGTTCGGCAAATTGCAGATCAGCGTGACAGATGCCCAGGACGAAGTGCACACCGACTCATCCCTGAGCATCAGCAGCACCTTGCGCAGCAAGCTGCTGGAAGCCCACGCGTTGATCTACGACGACCTGGAAGATGACGAGGTGAGCCAATGGGTGCATCGAGTCAAGCGCCTGTCGGAGCTGGGACTTGAAGAAGAGGCCAGCGAACTGGAGCAGAGCCTGATCGAACTGACCCGCAATGATCCGGAGTTGCAGGCCGAATTCATGAAAGCACTGACCAAGGATGGCGGGCGGTTGGTGGCGGATCCTGGCGTTAACTGAAATCCGCCTGTGGCAAGGGGTTTTGTGAGGGCAAGACCTGTGGGAGCAAGGCTTGCCCGCGATGGCGGCCTCAAGGATGCCATCGCGAGCAAGCTTTGCTCCCCAGGATTCCCTTGCCACCAGGACCGCGCCAAGCAGGGGCTCATCGTCAGCCTCACCGCTCAAACAACTCCAACTGCTCAAACCCACCGCGCAAATCCTCCAGCCGCACCCCTATCCCCAATAACCGCACCGGCTTGCCGCCCCGGTTGAACGCCTGGGTCAACAGCAGCTGGTAGCTGCCCAGGTCCCGCCCTGCCCCGGCCTGTTCCAGTGTGGTTTGGGTGAAGTCGTGGAATTTCACTTTGACGAATGGTTTGCCCGGTCGATAACTGCTGTCGATCCGCGCCATGCGTCCGTTGAGGGTTTCCATCAATTCCGGCAGCTTGGCGAGGCAACTCACCAGGTCGGGCAGGTCGACATCGTAGGTGTTTTCCACACTGATGGACTGACGTCGGCTGTCGTTGTGCACCAGCCGCTCATCGATCCCACGAGCCAGGCTCCAGAGCCGCTCACCGAAACTGCCAAATTCGCGCACCAGCGCCAACTTGTCCCATTGGCGCAACTGCAGGCAATCGACGATGCCGAGCCGGTTCAGCTTATCGGCGGTGACCTTTCCAACACCGTGGAGCTTGCTGACCGGCAGGGCCGAAACAAAGTCATCGACCTGGTCGGGGGTGATGACGAACAACCCGTTGGGCTTTTTCCAGTCACTGGCGATCTTGGCCAGGAACTTGTTCGGCGCGACGCCTGCGGACACGGTGATGTGCAACTGGTTGGAAACCCGCCGGCGAATATCCTGGGCGATGCGCGTGGCGCTGCCACCGAAATGGGCACTGGCAGAGACGTCCAGGTAGGCCTCGTCCAGCGACAGCGGCTCGATCAGGTCAGTGTAATCGCTGAAAATCGTATGAATTTCCTTCGACGCTTCCCGATAGGCATCCATTCGTGGCTTGACGATGGTGAGGTCCGGGCAAAGCTTCAAGGCGTGGCCGGAAGACATGGCCGAGCGCACTCCGTAGGCCCGCGCTTCGTAGTTACAGGTGGCAATCACGCCCCGCCGATCCGCCGAGCCTCCCACCGCCAAGGCTTTGCCGGCCAGCCGCGGGTCATCGCGCATCTCGATGGCGGCATAGAAACAGTCACAGTCGACATGGATGATCTTACGTTGCGTCATAAATAAAGCAGCAGAGTGTGCGACGAATCGGGGCCACCAGTATCGCACCGGCACCTGTATATAGCACCAGTAGTTTAAAAGATCCTTCGTCGAGACCCGAAAGTGCCTACACAAATTTACTTCTTCAATCGCAATGAAGCCTCCAATAGAGCTTCAGCCCTTGCCAGGCTTGCGTCACAGCGCTGTCACAATGCCTTTCTCCAAGGCTAAGCACTTGAAGCGGAACAGTTTTTTATATAGCCAGGGTTGACAGCCGCGCGATTCTCTGTAGAATGCCACCACACAGACGCGGGATGGAGCAGTCTGGTAGCTCGTCGGGCTCATAACCCGAAGGTCGTCGGTTCAAATCCGGCTCCCGCAACCAAACATCAAGAAAGGCTACTCGAAAGAGTGGCCTTTTTTGTGCGTGCCCGTTTTTGACTGCCTGATCAGAGAGTCGCCGCCTACGCCATCCTACCCACAACCAGTTGTAGGACAATTTCCTTTAAATTCCGAGCGTTTAGGAAGACAAGGGGCGGATCGAGGGTTTATTTGAGCCCATTACCTTTTAACGGTTGACACTCGGGCGTTCGCCTGTAGAATGCCGCCACACAGACGCGGGATGGAGCAGTCTGGTAGCTCGTCGGGCTCATAACCCGAAGGTCGTCGGTTCAAATCCGGCTCCCGCAACCAAATATCAAGAAAGGCTGCTCGAAAGAGTGGCCTTTTTTGTGTCTGGCGAAAAAAGCCCTACATTACAAAGATTTTGTAATTATTTTCCTCCGCGGGGATTGGTAACTTGGCTGGATACCCCCATCCTGTCGCGCATAGCTCAAGAGGTGATTGATGCGCGCCCACTCGTCTGACCCGCAAGACCCTGTTACTGCGACACAACCGATCAAGGCCGAACGATTGCGCTGGCTGGATCGGATCAGTCAATACCGCCAGCCTATTGGTCTCGCGGTAACGTTGCTGCTGTTTGCGATTGCCTTGATTGCCTGTCGCCACTTGCTGAGCGAGCTCGATCTTTACGCCCTGCATGATTCAATTCTGGAAGTGCCACGACCGGCCCTGCTGGGCGCGATCGCCGCCACGGTAGCCGGCTTCATCATTCTTTTAGGCTACGAGTGGTCCGCCAGCCGTTATGCCGGGGTGACACTGCCGCCACAAACCATGGTCCTGGGTGGATTCACCGCGTTCGCCATCGGCAATGCCATTGGCCTGTCACTGCTGTCGGGCGGCTCGGTTCGCTACCGTCTGTATGCGCGTCATGGCCTGGGGGCCTCGGATGTCGCCCACATGACGCTGTTCGCCAGCCTGTCCCTGGGCTGCGCGTTGCCGCCGCTGGCGGCCCTGGCGACGCTCAGCAACCTGCCCGCCGCGTCCACCGCGCTGCACCTGCCTGCGGCTTTGCTGGGGACCATTTCCGTCGCGGTGCTGCTGCTCACCAGCGTGTTGGCCGTCGGCATCTATCGTCGACGCCTGCCGGAACAGCCTCATCGCGACAGCCTGCTGGTAAAAGCCGGGCGCCGCACGCTGCGCCTGCCGGGCCGACGCCTGACCTTCCTGCAGTTGGTAATCACCGCGCTGGATGTCGCCGCCGCCGCCACAGTGTTGTATCTGTTGCTGCCCGAAGCGCCGCCGTTCGGCGCCTTCCTGCTGGTGTACCTGCTGGCGCTGGCTGCCGGGGTGCTCAGCCACGTACCGGGCGGTGTCGGGGTGTTCGAAGCGATCCTGCTGGCCGCGTTCGCCGACAAACTCGGGGCCGCGCCACTGGCCGCCGCGCTGTTGCTGTATCGCTTGATCTACGTGCTGCTGCCGATGCTGGTGGCCTGCGTACTGTTGCTGATCAATGAGGCGCAACGGCTGTTCCAGACGCGCCAGACCCTGCGGGCGGCATCGGGTTTCGCGGCGCCAATCCTGGCGGTGCTGGTGTTCCTCTCAGGTGTCGTGCTGTTGTTTTCCGGGGTAACGCCGGAAATCGACACCCGCCTGGAGCACATCGGCTTCCTTATCCCTCATCGGCTGGTCGACGCTTCGCACTTCGGCGCCAGCCTGGTGGGCGTGTTGTGCCTGTTGCTCGCCCAAGGCCTGCGCCGTCGCCTGTCGGCCGCCTGGATGCTGACCACGGTCTTGCTCCTGGTCGGCGCCCTGCTCTCGCTGCTCAAGGGTTTTGACTGGGAAGAAGCCACGCTACTGACGCTGACGGCCACCCTGCTGGCGGTGTTCCGGCGCTCCTTCTATCGTCCGAGTCGCCTGACTGAACTGCCCTTTTCCCCGCTGTTCCTGATCGCCAGTATCTGCGTGCTCGGCGCGTCGATCTGGCTGCTGCTGTTTGCTTACCAGGATGTGCCCTACAGCCATCAACTCTGGTGGCAGTTCACTCTCGACGCCGACGCCCCTCGCGGCCTGCGCTCCCTGCTGGGCGCCGCGGTGCTGCTGGTGGTGGTGTCCCTGACCTGGTTGCTGCGCACCGCGCGACCGGTGATCCATTTGCCGACGGCAGAAGAACTGGAGCGGGCCAAGACGATTCTCATGACGTCTTCGCAACCCGACGGCGGCCTGGCCCTGACCGGCGACAAGGCGTTGCTGTTTCACCCCAATGACGAAGCGTTCCTGATGTACGCCCGCCGTGGTCGCAGCCTGGTGGCGTTGTACGACCCGATCGGTCCTACCCAGCAACGGGCTGAAATGATCTGGCAGTTCCGCGACCTGTGTGACATCCACCATGCCCGCCCCGTGTTCTATCAGGTACGTGCAGAGAACCTGCCGTACTACATGGACATCGGCCTGACAGCCATCAAGCTGGGCGAGGAAGCACGGGTCGACCTCAAGCGTTTCGATCTCGAAGCCAAGGGCAAGGAGATGAAGGACCTGCGCTACACCTGGAACCGCGGCACACGTGACGGCCTGTCGCTGGAGATCCATGAACCGGGCCAGGCGCCGATGGATGAGCTCAAGGTCATTTCCGATGCCTGGCTGACCGGCAAGAACGTGCGTGAGAAAGGTTTCTCCCTGGGCCGTTTCAGCGATGACTACCTCAAGCATTTCCGCATCGCGGTAATTCGTTTCGAGGGCCGGCCGGTGGCGTTCGCCAACCTGCTGGAAACCCACAGTCACGAACTGGCCAGCCTCGACCTGATGCGCGCCCACCCCGAAGCCCCGAAACTGACCATGGAATTCATGATGGTCGGCCTCATCCAGCATTACAAAAACCATGACTACGCCCGCTTCAGCCTCGGCATGGTCCCGCTGTCGGGCCTGCAACCGCGTCGCGGCGCACCGTTGACCCAACGCCTGGGTTCGATGGTGTTCCGCCGTGGCGAGCAGCTCTATAACTTCCAGGGGCTGCGCCGCTTCAAAGACAAATTCCAGCCTGACTGGGAACCTCGCTACATGGCCGTGCCCGCCGGACTCGATCCGCTGGTGGCGCTGGCTGATACCGCCGCCCTGATTGCAGGCGGCCTGACTGGATTGGTGAAACGCTGATGATGCAACGCTCCTGGCGATACGTAGTGGCCGCCCTGCTGGTGCTGGCGGTAATTCTCGGTGGCGGTTACTGGTACTTGAAACGCCCGGCCCCGCAACCAACCCTGGAACAGCTGGCGCCCACCGATGGCGTGGCGATGACGCGGGTCATCCCCGGCACCAAGCCGCGCGCCCAGGTGCTGGTGGCGGTCAATGAAGACCAGAAGCTCAGCGACACGCAGTTGACGACCCTCAGCCGCAGCGGCTCGGCGCAGATCGTCCAAGTGATCCTGCCCAAGGACTGCATGTTGCAAGGTCGCGCCCTGCAGACGGGCCTGCGGCAGCTCCAAGGGCCAGCCACGCTGGTCAGCGGCATCGGCCCTGGCGCCGTGCTGGCCTGGCGCTGGCTGGCCGAGCAGAAGGATGACAAGGCCAAGGCCGTGTCGGTGGACCTGGCCCTGGAAAAACCCGGCTGCACACACTTGCTGCCCAAAAGCGCAGCCCACGGCCACTGGCTGGTGGCCTGGAACGATAACCCCGACGACACCAGCGCCGGCTTCGTACGCGATCAGCGGAATGCCGAGACCAGCATCAGCGACTACGACATCAACCTGCCACAAGTACTGAACAACGAGCTGCGCAAGATCCTGGTCGGCACAGACAAGGCCAAGGGTGGCCTGAGCATCCCGGTGGTGGAAGTCCCAGCCAGCCAGACGCGGGATACCGTGACCCTGTTTCTCTCCGGAGACGGCGGCTGGCGTGACCTGGACCGCGACGTGGCCGATGAAATGGCCAAGATTGGCTACCCAGTGGTCGGCATCGACACCCTGCGCTACTACTGGCAACACAAGAGCCCGGAGCAAAGCGCGGCGGATCTGACCGAACTGATGCAGCACTACCGTCAGGTCTGGGGCACCAAGCGCTTCGTCCTGACCGGCTACTCCTTCGGTGCCGACGTGTTGCCAGCCATCTACAATCGCCTGCCAGCCACCGAACAACAGCGGGTCGATGCGATCATCCTGCTGGCTTTCGCCCGCACCGGCAGCTTCGAGATCGAAGTCGAAGGCTGGCTCGGTAACGCCGGCACGGAAGCCGCCACCGGCCCGGAAATGGCCAAGCTGCCAGCCGAGAAAGTGGTGTGCATCTACGGCGGTGAAGAAGCCGACGAAAGCGGCTGTACCGACAGGACCGCCGTGGGCGAGGCCATCAAGCTGCCTGGCGGCCACCACTTCGATGAAAACTACCCGGCCCTGGCCAAGCGCCTGATCGATGAGATCAACAAGCGGCAGAACAAGACAACCGAACAGTGATCTGACGCAGAACAGAGAAAAGCCCCCGCCGCCGCAAGGCAACGAGGGCTTTTTGTTTTCTGGTCGCTACATCTCCACCTGCGTCCCCAGTTCAATCACCCGGTTCAACGGAAGATTGAAGAAGCGCAGATTGCCGTTGGCGTTCTTCAACATGAAGGCGAACAACGCCTCGCGCCAGCGCGCCATACCTTCGAGTTTCGACGCGATGACCGTTTCGCGGCTGAGGAAGTAGGTGGTGCGCATCGGGCTGAAGTCCAGGTCATCCAGATGGCAGAGCTTGAGTGCCTGCGGGACGTCCGGCTCGTCGGTGAAGCCAAAATGCAGGATCACCCGGAAGAAGCCTTCGCCATAGGCATCGACCTCGAAGCGCCGCTGCGGCGGTACCCGGGGGATGTCTTCGTACACCACCGTCAGCAGCACCACTTGCTCATGCAGCACCTGGTTGTGCAGCAGGTTGTGCAACAGCGCATGGGGCACGGCGTCCGAACGTGCGGTCAGGAACACGGCGGTGCCCTGTACGCGATGGGGCGGTTGCACGCGAATACTGCTGATGAAGATCGGCAGCGGCAGCGCGCCTTCGTCCAGGCGCTCCACCAGCAATTGCTTGCCGCGCTTCCAGGTGGTCATCAACACAAACAAGGCGATACCGGCGATCACCGGGAAAGCGCCGCCCTGAACGATTTTCGGCACGTTAGCGGCAAAGTACAGGCCATCGACCAGCAGGAAACCGATCAATACCGGCACCGCCAGCAGCGGCGGCCATTTCCACAACAACAGCATGACCGCCGAGACCAGGATCGTGGTCATCAGCATGGTACCGGTCACGGCCACGCCATAGGCCGAAGCCAATGCGCCGGAAGATTCGAAACCCAGCACCAGCAGCACCACGCCAACCATCAGTGACCAGTTCACCGCACCGATGTAGATCTGGCCCTGCTCGGCGCTGGAGGTGTGCTGGATATACATGCGCGGGATGTAGCCGAGCTGGATCGCCTGGCGCGTCAGGGAGAATGCGCCGGAAATCACCGCTTGCGAAGCGATCACCGTGGCCAGGGTCGACAGACCCACCAGCGGAATCAGCGCCCAGCTCGGTGCCAACAGATAGAACGGGTTGCGCGCCGCTTCCGGGTCACCCAGCAACAACGCGCCCTGACCGAAATAATTGAGTACCAGCGCCGGCAGCACCAGGATGAACCAGGCCCGTGCAATGGGTTTGCGCCCGAAGTGGCCCATGTCGGCGTACAGCGCTTCGGCACCGGTCAGCGCCAGCACCACGGCGCCGAGGATCGCCACGCCCATGCCCGAATGGACGACGAAGAAACGCACGGCCCAGACTGGGTTCAACGCCTGCAACACTTCCGGGTGTTGGCTGATGCCGTAGACACCGAGCGCGCCGAGCACCAGGAACCAGGTGACCATGATCGGGCCGAACAGGATGCCGATCCGTGCGGTACCGTGGCGCTGGATGATAAAGAGCCCTACCAGCACGACCAAGGACAGTGGCACGACCCAATGATCGATGCCCTCGAACGCCAGGCCAACGCCTTCGATCGCCGAGAGCACGGAAATCGCCGGGGTGATCATGCTGTCGCCATAGAACAACGCCGCCCCGATCAAGCCGCAGACCACCAGCAATTTGCGCAACCGCGCCCGCCCCGCCGCTGCCCGCCGCGCCAGGGCGGTGAGCGCCATGATCCCGCCCTCACCCTGGTTGTCGGCGCGCAGGACGAACATCATGTACTTGATCGACACGACCCAGATCAGCGACCAGAAAATCAGCGAGAGGATCCCCAGCACCCCATCGTGGTTGACAGGTACGCCGTAGGCACCGGAAAACACTTCCTTGAGGGTGTACAGCGGGCTCGTGCCGATGTCGCCATAAACCACTCCGACCGCCGCGACCAGCATGCTCAGCGGTTTCGCTGCCGAATGCTCGGCACCCACCGCCTGACTACTTGCATGACCCATCCAACACTCCTGATTCCAGACCTGGCTTCTTGAACGAAGCACTATGCTTTGTTGAGGCAGCATGCGCTGTTTTACGTATTGTTACAGACGTTTTGTTGACTGTAGCAATCGTCAGAACGCAAAGGCGCGAAGCATAGCGCAGCACTCGTCGCATTTCCCGGTATAAAGCTGGTCAAGCAGCCCGGCCACAGATAGAATTGCGCACTTTTTGATCAGAGGCGCGCCAGGCGCCCTGTCTCGGCAAGAGACGATCCCCCTACACCGAGGTTAGACATGTCCACCACTACCGCGCCAGCCAATCCGAAGGTTGGCTTCGTATCCCTGGGTTGCCCGAAGGCTCTGGTCGACTCCGAGCGCATCCTGACCCAGTTGCGCATGGAAGGCTATGACGTTGTGTCCACCTATCAGGACGCCGACGTGGTCGTGGTCAACACCTGCGGCTTCATCGACTCGGCCAAGGCCGAATCCCTGGAGGTGATCGGCGAAGCCATCAAGGAAAACGGCAAGGTCATCGTCACCGGCTGCATGGGTGTGGAAGAAGGCAACATCCGCAACGTGCACCCGAGCGTGTTGTCCGTGACCGGTCCGCAGCAGTACGAGCAGGTGGTCAACGCCGTGCACGACGTGGTGCCGCCACGCCAGGACCATAACCCGCTGATCGACCTGGTGCCGCCACAAGGCATCAAGCTGACCCCGCGCCACTATGCCTACCTGAAGATTTCCGAAGGCTGCAACCACAGCTGCAGCTTCTGCATCATCCCGTCGATGCGCGGCAAGCTGGTGAGCCGCCCGGTGGGCGATGTGCTCGACGAGGCCCAGCGCCTGGTCAAGGCCGGCGTCAAGGAACTGCTGGTAATCTCCCAGGACACCAGCGCCTACGGCGTCGACGTGAAATACCGCACCGGTTTCTGGAACGGCGCGCCGGTGAAAACCCGCATGACCGAACTGTGCGAAGCCCTCAGCACCCTCGGCGTCTGGGTTCGCCTGCATTACGTCTACCCATACCCGCACGTCGACGAACTGATCCCTCTGATGGCCGCCGGCAAGATCCTGCCGTACCTGGACATCCCGTTCCAGCACGCCAGCCCGAAAGTCCTCAAGGCCATGAAGCGCCCGGCGTTCGAAGACAAGACCCTGGCCCGCATCAAGAACTGGCGCGAGATCTGCCCGGACCTGATTATCCGTTCGACCTTCATCGTCGGCTTCCCCGGTGAAACCGAGGAAGACTTCCAGTACCTGCTGGACTGGCTGACCGAAGCCCAGCTCGACCGCGTCGGCTGCTTCCAGTACTCCCCTGTCGAAGGCGCACCGGCCAACGACCTTGACCTGGACGTGGTGCCGGACGACGTCAAGCAGGACCGTTGGGAGCGTTTCATGGCGCACCAGCAGGCCATCAGCTCGGCGCGCCTGCAAATGCGCATCGGCCGTGAAATCGAAGTGCTGGTGGATGAAGTGGACGAGCAAGGCGCGGTGGGCCGCTGCTTCTTCGACGCTCCGGAAATCGACGGCAACGTCTTCATCGACAATGGCAGCAACCTCAAGCCGGGCGACAAAGTCTGGTGCAAGGTGACCGACGCCGATGAGTACGATTTGTGGGCTGAGCAGATCGGTTGATCCGCGGCTTCACAGACTCAATGTGACACCTGTGGGAGCCGAGCTTGCTCGCGATAGCGGTGCATCAGCCAACATCAACATTGGCTGACACGACGCCATCGCGAGCAAGCTCGGCTCCCACAGGTGTTTTCACAAGCCGAAAAATTGAAAAGCCCCGTCATCATCACAAGATGCGGGGCTTTTTTGCAGCTATCGTATGGAGATATCCAGCACAAGGAACAGGCGGGCATGCGTCAGCATTCGGTCATCCACACACCGAAACCGAGCGATTACCAGGAACTGACCCAGGTGTGGGAGGCATCGGTACGAGCCACTCACGACTTCCTGCCGGACAGCTACATCGAGCTGCTGAAAAACCTGGTGCTCACCCGTTACCTGGATGCGGTGATGCTCATCTGCACCCGGGACGCGCGCCAGCGGATCACCGGTTTCGCCGGCGTCGCGGCCGGCAAGATCGAGATGCTCTTCATCGACCCGCAGCACCGTGGCCAGGGCCTGGGCAAGCAACTGCTGCGCTACGCCATGGAACACCTGAACGCCGATCAACTGGACGTCAACGAGCAGAACCCGCAAGCCCTGGGCTTTTACCTCAAGCAAGGCTTCGAAGTGGTCGGGCGTTCGGCAAAAGATGGCATGAACCAACCCTACCCGCTGCTGCACATGCGCTACAAGCAGCCCGACCTGAAGGCTGGGCGCGGCTAAAAGCGGCATGAGGCAAATGGACCCGCGATTAACCGGCGCCAGGCAGGTACAATGCCCACCCTCTTTTTGTTACGGCCCCCGTCATGACTGACCCGATTCGTCTCTCCAAACGCCTCATCGAACTCGTCGGCTGTTCCCGTCGGGAGGCTGAGCTGTTCATCGAGGGCGGCTGGGTCACCGTGGATGGCGAAGTGATCGATGAGCCGCAGTTCAAGGTCACCACCCAGAAGGTCGAACTCGACCCCGAGGCCAAGGCCACCGCGCCGGAACCGGTGACCCTCCTGCTCAACGTCCCGGCCGGCACGGATGTGGACACTGCCATGGCCTCCCTCGGACCGCAGACCCTGAGCGAAGAACATCGCTTCGGCAAACGGCCGCTCAAGGGCCACTTCCTGCGCCTGACCGCCAGCGCCGACCTGCAGGCCAACGCCAGCGGGCTGCTGGTGTTCACCCAGGACTGGAAAATCTTGCGCAAGCTCACCGCCGACGCCGCCAAGATCGAGCAGGAATACGTGGTTGAAGTCGAAGGCGAGATGGTCGCCCATGGCCTCAATCGCCTGAACCATGGCTTGACCTACAAGGGCAAGGAGCTGCCGGCGGTCAAGGCCAGCTGGCAGAACGAGAACCGCCTGCGCTTTGCCATGAAAAACCCACAGCCCGGCGTGATCGCTCTGTTTTGCCAGGCGGTCGGGCTCAAGGTCGTCGTCATTCGCCGAATTCGCATCGGCGGCGTGTCCATCGGCAAGGTGCCGCTGGGCCAGTGGCGCTACCTCTCTGCCAAAGAGAAATTCTAATTTTCCGGCGCCGCACCGAACCGGGGCGCCCACTGCCGATTGATCAGGACTGCACACATGATTCACAACGACGTACTGCGCAGCGTGCGCTACATGCTCGACATCAGCGACAAGAAAGTCATCGAGATCATCAAGCTGGGCGGCCTGGAAGTCTCCCTGGCGGACCTGACGGGCTACCTCAAGAAAGACGAGGAAGAAGGCTTCGTGTTCTGCCCTGACGAGGTCATGGCGCATTTTCTCGATGGCCTGGTGATCTTCAAGCGTGGCAAGGACGAAAGCCGTCCGCCGCAGCCGATCGAAGTGCCGGTGACCAACAACATCATCCTCAAGAAACTGCGAGTGGCCTTCGAGCTGAAGGAAGACGACATGCACGCCATCCTCAAGGCCGCCGAGTTCCCGGTGTCCAAGCCGGAACTGAGCGCGCTGTTCCGCAAGTTCGGCCACACCAACTACCGCCCGTGTGGCGACCAGTTGCTGCGCAATTTCCTCAAGGGCCTGACGCTGCGCGTGCGCGGCTGACCTTGAAGGGCTGCTGAACCTGATCGTTCCCACGCTCTGCGTGGGGAACGCAGCCCGGGAACGCTCCGCGTCCCCAAAAGCGTAACGCGGAGCGTCACTAGAGGCGTTCCCACGCAGAGCGTGGGAACGATCGATCTACTATCTTCCCGACTACCGCATCGATCCCAACCCATGACTTACAGCGTCTCTCCCATCGGCTTCGTCCGCTCCTGCTTCAAGGAGAAGTTCGCCATCCCCCGCCAACCGCAGTTGGCGCCGGCCGCACGTGGTGTGCTGGAGCTGGTGGCGCCGTTTGATCAGGGCGAGGCAGTGCAGGGGTTGGAGCAGGTCAGCCATGTCTGGCTGCTGTTCCTGTTCCACCAGGCGCTGGAAGACAAGCCGCGGTTGAAAGTGCGCCCGCCGCGCCTGGGCGGCAACAAGTCCATGGGCGTGTTCGCCACCCGCGCCACCCACCGCCCCAACGGCATCGGCCAGTCGGTAGTTAAGCTGGAGCGGATCGAAGCCGGGCGGCTGTGGATCTCGGGTATCGACTTGCTGGACGGCACACCGGTGCTGGACATCAAGCCCTACGTGCCCTACGCCGACATCATCGGCTCGGCTTCCAACAGCATCGCCAGCGCAGCGCCTGAATTGATTCCGGTGCAATGGGCGGACACTGCCCTGCTTCAAGCCCGCGAGCACGCCACGCGCCTGGGAGAGCCCCTGGTGGAGCTGATTGAACAATGCCTGGCCCAGGACCCGCGCCCGGCGTACCAGGTTCCTACCGCCGAACGGGAATATGGCGCGCAGTTCTGGGACCTGGACGTTCGTTGGCATTACCCGCAGGCGGGGTTGATTCGGGTGTTGGAAGTGATTCCGGCGAAACCGTAGACACCAGAAACGAAAAAGCCCGCGCGGCCTTTATCAGGCGGCGCGGGCTTTTTTTAGTCTGTCATTTGGACCGAGTCGCTACCATCGCGAGCAGGCTCGCTCCCACATTTGATCTGCAGTGACTACAAGAGTGTGTGGTCACACATGCTCCATTGTGGGAGCGAGCCTGCTCGCGATAGCTTTCGGTCAGCCACCGCATAAACCGAGGCTTACTTCTCTACAAACGCCCGCTCGATCAGGTAATCACCCGGCTCGCGCATACGTGGCGAAACGGTCAGGCCGAAGCTGTTGAGCACCTCGCTGGTCTCGTCGAGCATGCTCGGGCTGCCGCACAACATGGCGCGGTCGTCCTGCGGGTTGATCGGTGGCAGGCCGATGTCGCGGAACAGCTTGCCGCTGCGCATCAGGTCGGTCAGGCGGCCTTCGTTCTCGAACGGCTCGCGCGTCACGGTGGGGTAGTAGATCAGCTTTTCACGCAGCGCTTCGCCGAAGAACTCGTTCTGCGGCAAGTGTTCGGTGATGAACTCGCGGTAAGCGACTTCATTGACGTAACGCACGCCGTGGCACAGGATCACTTTTTCGAAACGCTCATAGGTTTCCGGATCCTGGATGACGCTCATGAACGGCGCCAGGCCAGTACCGGTGCTGAGCAGGTACAAATGCTTGCCAGGCTTGAGATCGTCCAGCACGAGGGTGCCGGTGGGTTTCTTGCTGATGATGATCTCGTCGCCTTCCTTCAGGTGTTGCAGCTGGGAAGTCAGCGGACCATCAGGCACCTTGATGCTGAAGAATTCGAGATGCTCTTCCCAGTTCGGGCTGGCAATCGAGTAAGCGCGCATAAGCGGGCGGCCATTGGGCTGTTGCAGGCCGATCATCACGAACTGACCGTTCTCGAAGCGCAGGCCCGGATCGCGGGTGCACTTGAAGCTGAACAGAGTGTCGTTCCAGTGATGAACACTGAGGACACGCTCGTGGTTCATGTTGCTCATGTACGGGGACTCCTGGGAATAATGCCTGCGCCGATAATCTGCGCAATTGCATCGCATTCTAATGGCGGCGACAATATCTGTTAAATGGATTATTAAGATAAGGGTTATCGGTTATATCGATATGCGATTTACTCTCCGTCAACTTCAAGTCTTTGTCGCCGTCGCCCAGCAGGAAAGCGTGTCTCGCGCTGCGGGCCAACTCAATCTGTCGCAGTCGGCGGCCAGCACCTCCATCACCGAACTGGAGCGGCAATCGAGCTGCCAATTGTTCGACCGTGCCGGCAAGCGCCTGAGCCTCAACGCCCTGGGCAAACAACTGCTGCCCCAGGCAGTGGCGCTGCTGGACCAGGCCAAGGAAATCGAAGACCTGCTCAATGGCAAGTCCGGTTTCGGCTCACTGGCGGTCGGTGCCACCCTGACCATCGGCAATTACCTGGCGACCTTGTTGATTGGCGGTTTCATGCAGCGCCATCCAGAAAGCCAGGTGAAGCTGCACGTGCAGAACACTGCCAATATCGTGCACCAGGTTGCCCACTATGAAATTGATCTGGGTCTAATCGAAGGTGACTGCAGCCATCCGGACATCGAGGTACAGAGCTGGGTCGAGGACGAACTGGTGGTGTTCTGCGCCCCTCAACACCCGCTGGCCAAGCGCGGCCAGGCGACCATGGAGGAGCTGACCCATGAGGCGTGGATCCTGCGGGAACAGGGTTCCGGCACGCGCCTGACCTTCGACCAGGCCATGCGCCACCACCGCAGCGCGCTGAATATCCGCCTGGAGCTGGAACACACCGAAGCGATCAAGCGCGCCGTGGAATCCGGCTTGGGCATTGGCTGCATCTCACGCCTGGCCCTGCGCGACGCTTTCCGCCGCGGCAGCCTCGTCGCAGTGGAAACACCGGACATGGACCTGGCGCGGCAGTTTTATTTCATCTGGCATAAACAGAAGTATCAGACCTCGGCCATGCGCGAATTCCTCGAGCTGTGCCGGGCTTTCACCGCCGGGGCCCAGCGCAGCGACGAAATCGTGCTGCCGACCATTGCCTGAGCCGTTACAACAGCACCACGCCCCACACCAACGCGATCATCGTCAGGGCGACGAACTGGGCGGCGCTGCCCATGTCCTTGGCGTTTTTTGACAATGGGTGCAGCTCCAGGGAGATGCGGTCGATAGCCGCCTCCACCGCCGAGTTGAGCAATTCCACGATCAATGCCAACAGGCACACGGCAATCAGCAGTGCCTGCTCGACGCGACTGACGTTCAGGAAGAATGACAACGGAATCAGCACGACGTTGAGCAGCACCAACTGACGGAAAGCCGCTTCGCCGACAAAAGCTGCACGCAGCCCGTCCAAGGAATAGCCGGAGGCGTTGAGGATGCGTTTCAGGCCGGTCTGGCCTTTAAAAGGTGACATAGAGTGGGCAACTGATCGAAAAGGAGTGGAGAAGCTAATGCAAACCCGGTCAAAAAAGCGTGAACCGGAACACTAAACCTGCGGCGAAATTGACTCAAGTTGTTGCAACAGCAAGGCCGCCTGGGTCCGGGTACGCACGTTCAGTTTACGAAAAATCGCCGTGACGTGAGCCTTGATGGTGGCCTCCGACACGTTCAGTTCGTAGGCAATCTGCTTGTTCAGCAAGCCTTCGCAGACCATGGTCAACACCCGGAACTGCTGCGGCGTGAGGCTGGCCAGCCCTTCGCTGGCGGCCTTGGCTTCCTCGGACACGCTCACCGCTTCGAACGCCTGGGGCGGCCAGCAGACATCGCCGTCCAGGACGGCCTTCACGGCCTTCTGAATCATCTCAAGGGAACTGGACTTGGGTATGAATCCACTGGCGCCGAACTCGCGGGCCTTGACCATCACCGAAGCTTCTTCCTGGGCCGAGACCATGACCACGGGGATCTGCGGGTATTGGCCCCGTAACAGCACCAGCCCTGAAAAGCCATAAGCGCCGGGCATGTTCAGGTCCAGCAGCACCAGGTCCCAATCGGCCTTCGCCGTCAACTGGACCTCCAGTTCCGCGATACTGGCCACCTCCGTCAACCGGACAGCCGGGCCGAGGCCCAGGGTCACAGCCTGATGCAACGCGCTGCGAAAGAGCGGGTGGTCATCGGCAATCAGGATTTCGTATGTGGCCATTTTTCAAATGATCCTGTTTTTAATGGCAGGCCCGAAGCATTCGCACCTCGCCAAGACAACTCAAGACACCGCCGTTCAGCGGCATCCACAGGGGCACATTCAACGCCAAACACGGCGTTTCAAACATTGGCGGCGCCCTGGTCGGCGCCAAGCATGCCCAGCGAAGCCGGGGTGGTCAAGCAGCACGGCCGCCACAGTGTCCAGTATGGGCCACTATTGGGCCAATACTGCTTGCGGGGTACGGATAAAGGGTTGCAACTCGGCGTGGGCCGGGGTAGACACGTTCACCTCCTGCTGGCCCTTGGCGCCCAGGTAATGCTGGCTGAACACATCGAAATAGGCGTCCAGGGCCGAAGCGGCATCGCTGTCCCCCGCCAGCTCCAGACACAATGCCGCCACTTCGGCGGTGCACAGGTGCTCGCTGCGGGTCGAACGGCGCAGACGGTAACGCGACAGTCTGTCGGGCAGCAGGCTCAGGATCGGCAGTCGGTCGAAATACGGGCTTTTACGAAAAATCTTCCGCGCCTCGGTCCAGGTCGCATCCAGCAGAATGAACAGCGGGCGCTTGGAATGATCGAGGTCAACCGTGTGGGTAACTCGCGATGGCTCGACGTATTCGCCCGGAAACACCAGGTACGGTTGCCATTGCGGATCGTTCAGCAGCGCCAGCAGTTGCTCGTCGACGTCGGTGCGCGACCAGATGAACGCGTGATTGTCGCGCACCACATCGGCAATCAGCCAACCGGTGTTGCTCGGCTTGAACACTTCCTTGTTGGTCATGATCAGGCAGACCCCGGAGCGGGTCTCGACACTCGGACGCCAGGCGCACAGGCAATGGCTCTCGATCACTCGGCAGGCGCTGCAACGGGGCGCGCGCCAGCCACGGGCCTGGATCGGCCTGATCCCTTCATCGATGCGCTGGTCGCGCAAGCGGGCTACGGCGTTAGGGGCGTGATTCATCATGGGCAACGCCGGCAGGCAGGAAAACTCGACACGAACAACACTCGGCAGGGCAATAAAGGCCGGCAGTCTACCAGAGCGCACGAGCCTGTACCGTCCGCCCGGGCTCCCCTATAATTCCCCGCCACTGAACGCACAGTCATGTGATCGGTCGAACCACCAGTCACTGAACCAGGAGAGTTTCATGCTGCGCCTTATCGTCCCTACCGTTGCCGTTCTGCTGGCGACGTCCTTCAGCGCTCAGGCTGCTTCGCTGAAAGAACTCGAACTGAACAAGATGCTGCAGAACGTCGCCAAGGAAAGTAGCGTCGGTACGCCGCGGGCGATCAACGAAGACATTCTCGACCAGGGTTATACCGTCGAAGGCACCGAGCTGATCAACCACCTCAGCGTGCAAAGCAGTCACGCCCAGAAAATGCGCGCAGACCCCAAGGCTGTGTATTTCCAGTTGGGCTCTACGGTGTGCACCAATCCAGGTTTCCGCAAGTTGATGGCCAAGGGCGCAACCATGCGCTACGAGTTCACCGAGGTTAAGACCAACCGCCCAGTCGCGACCGAGCGCTTCCAGGAATCGGATTGCCCGAAACCGGCCAAGACGAAGAAGTAATCAACCTGAGCTTGCGCGCCGCTGCTCATCGTCGGCGCGCAACTCCGCCACCAGCGCCTGCAAGTAACGCGAGCGCCATGCTCGCCCTCCCAGCCGACGACAGCATTCTTCCTCAAGACTCACCCGATTGGCCTGTGCCGATTCCAACAGCATCAAGTACAACTGCCTGTCGAGCTCCAGAGTGACCCTGGTCATTTCTCCCGCCTCCCTGCCCCGATCCGCTTCAATCCATCACGTGGCACCCAACCCTGGGCGTCAAATTGCATTGGCACGCTTGTTATCAGTAAATCAGAGCGGCACGCACCCGGCCGGCGATCTGACGAGCGGTGCGATAGTCCAGGGCATGTATCAGCGGTTGCCAACGGTCACTTTTGAGCGCCATGATCAGGGCAGCAAAGATCGGCATGACGGTCTAGATTCAAAAGTATCCATAGTATTTTCATCGGGCAGAAAGAGGCTGCCCGGCCAACACCTTGGCGCGTGATTGTTTTTATCAAAGGGAAAAGCAGAACCCGCTGGATGGCTTGGTCGCCTTGCTGCAGACCGCGTCAAGCCAGGTCACCCTCCAGGCCGATGCCTGGGCTGACAACGACACACGGAGTGTCGTGGCCTCGATGAATCTCTCGTCCGGGCCGGGGTCCTGTTAAGAAGGAGAAGCTGAATGCCTTACAAACCGAATGACCTGCTCAGTCGTCATTTTGAGAACCACGGCCACGACCTCACCCGCAAGGTCGAAGAACAACTCAACCTGGTCTCCCCCAACAGCCCCAACCTCCCCATTTACCGAGACATGATCCTGACTGTGCTGCGCATGGCCCAGGAAGATCACAACCGTTGGAATGCCAAGATCACGCTACAAGCCCTGAGGGAACTGGAACACGCCTTCCGTACCCTCGAGCAGTTCAAGGGCCGGCGCAAGGTCACGGTCTTCGGCTCGGCCCGAACGCCTATCGAACATCCACTGTATGGCCTGGCCCGAGAGCTGGGGGCTGCACTGGCCCGCTCGGACATGATGGTCATCACCGGCGCCGGCGGTGGCATCATGGCCGCCGCCCATGAAGGCGCAGGGCGTGACCACAGCCTGGGATTCAATATCACCCTGCCTTTCGAGCAACACGCAAATCCGACCGTCGAGGGCACGCCGAACCTGCTGCCGTTCCACTTCTTCTTCACCCGTAAACTGTTTTTCGTCAAAGAGGCCGACGCACTGGTGCTCTGCCCCGGCGGTTTCGGCACGCTTGATGAAGCGCTGGAAGTCCTGACGCTGGTACAGACAGGCAAGAGCCCGCTGGTGCCGGTGGTCCTGCTGGATGTCCCGGGCGGCAAGTTCTGGCAAGGCGCCCTGAACTTTATCCGCGAGCAATTGGAGGAAAACCGCTACATCCTGCCCACAGACATGAAGCTGATGCGCCTGGTATACAACGCCGAAGAGGCCGTGGAAGAGATCAACCGGTTCTACCGCAACTTCCACTCCAGTCGCTGGCTCAAGCATCAGTTCGTGATCCGCATGAATCACAAGCTAAATGAACAAGCGCTGCAACAGATGCAGAGAGAGTTCGCCGATTTGTGCCTGAATGACTGTTTTCATCAACATGACTACAGCGGTGAAGAGCACGACGAAGCCCAGTTCAGTCATCTGACGCGACTGGCGTTTGCCTTCAACGCTCGGGATCACGGTCGCTTGAGGGAGCTGGTGGATTACATCAACCTGCCGGAAAACTGGGCCCAGCCCGCCCAAAAACCCCATCCCCTCACATGGGAGCCGATCAAGGTAACCTGAGCCCATAAAAAACGGCCTGCTATCGAAATAGCAGGCCGTTTTTGTTTAGTCATCCATACCGCGACCGCTGAACAAGCGGTTGATCATTTCCATGGAGTAGCCTCGATACGCCAGGAAACGCCCTTGTTTGGCTCGTTCCCGTGCATCGATGGGTAAATGTCCTGAGAACTTGCGGCGCCAGGTGTCCGTCAGTTGCTCCTGCCAATCGATACCGCTTTCGCGCAAGGCAAGTTCGATATCCGGGCGTTGCAAACCACGCTGGCCCAGTTCCTCACGAATTCGCAAAGGACCATAACCGGAGCGAGCGCGATAGGAGACAAAGCTTTCCAGGTAACGGGACTCCGACAGCAAGCCCTCTTCGGTCAAACGGTCGAGGGCTGTGTCGATCAACTCATCGGGAGCGCCGCGCTGACGCAGCTTACGCGTCAGCTCGACTCGACCGTGCTCGCGCCTGGCGAGCAGGTCCATTGCTGTTCGCCGCACCGCGACGAGGGTATCGAGTACGACGGTCATCGAATCGATCAGATGTCAGCGTCAGCCAGGTCGTCAGCGGTCTCGCGATTGGCCACGGACTTGACGTCTGCCACCGGGCTCAACAGCTTGTCACGCAGTTGCTTCTCAAGGGCGGCGGCGACTTCCGGGTTATCCGCCAGGAACTTGGCCGAGTTGGCCTTGCCCTGACCGATCTTGGTACCGTTGTAGGCATACCAGGCGCCCGACTTCTCGACGAAACCGTGCAATACGCCCAGGTCGATCATCTCGCCATTGAGGTAGATGCCCTTGCCGTAAAGAATCTGGAACTCGGCCTGACGGAACGGCGAAGCCACCTTGTTCTTCACGACCTTGACGCGGGTTTCGCTGCCGACAACCTCATCACCTTCTTTCACCGCGCCAGTACGGCGGATGTCGAGGCGAACCGAGGCGTAGAACTTCAGCGCGTTACCACCGGTGGTGGTTTCCGGGCTGCCGAACATCACGCCAATCTTCATACGGATCTGGTTGATGAAGATCACCAGGCAGTTGGCATTCTTGATGTTACCGGTGATCTTGCGCAGGGCCTGGGACATCAGGCGAGCCTGGAGGCCGACGTGCATGTCGCCCATTTCACCTTCGATTTCAGCCTTCGGAACCAGTGCCGCCACGGAGTCGACGATGATCACGTCAACCGCGTTGGAACGCACCAGCATGTCGGTGATTTCCAGGGCCTGTTCGCCGGTGTCCGGCTGGGAAACCAGCAGGTCGTCGACGTTGACCCCCAGTTTGCCGGCGTATTCCGGGTCCAGGGCGTGTTCAGCATCGACGAAGGCGCAGGTCGCACCGGCTTTTTGGGCCTGGGCGATCACGGACAGGGTCAGTGTGGTTTTACCGGAAGACTCAGGACCGTAGATTTCAACGATTCGGCCTTTTGGCAGGCCGCCGATGCCAAGCGCAATGTCCAGGCCCAGGGAGCCGGTGGAGATGGAAGGAATAGCCTGACGGTCCTGATCGCCCATACGCATTACGGCACCCTTGCCGAATTGACGTTCGATCTGACCCAAGGCCGCAGCCAAGGCTTTCTTCTTGTTGTCGTCCATTAAAGTCCTCACGTAATCAATAAGGCCTGACGGCCAACACCTGTATAAGTAGCCAGTATTATTCCACAGCGATTGAGGATCGCCTACCCCTGATTTGAGATTTCTACAGCGGCATGTTGCAGCAGCCCCTCTAGCGCGGCCTTCACCGTTTGTCGGCGGACCTCGTCGCGGTTGCCTGCAAAGAAGCGCTGTTCGCTGATCACCGTCTCGCCAACGCCCCAGGCCAGCCATACGGTGCCCACCGGTTTATTCGGTGAACCTCCATCCGGCCCTGCTACACCGCTGACCGCCACGGCAAAACGCGCCAGGCTTTTATGCTGGGCGCCTCGCACCATGGCCTCGACCACCTCGCGGCTGACCGCCCCCACCTTCCCGAACAATTCGGCCGGCACATCCAGCTGCTGGGTCTTCTGGCGATTGGAATAGGTGACATAACCGGCCTCGAACCAGGCCGAACTCCCGGGAATCCGGGTAATTGCCTCGGCAATCCCGCCGCCCGTGCAGGATTCGGCCGTGGTGACGTGGGCATTGAGCAACTGCAGGTGCCTGCCCAATTCAGCGGCCAGTTCGGTAATGTCGTCCATGGTGCTCTCCTGATTCCACGCAATTGAGGCCTACCGTACACGAGCATTCGAAGCTTGCAAGGCTCGAGGGATTACCGACCCAGCGCTCTGATATAGGCCTGACAGGCCTGCAAGGCAATCAGTCCGCGATCACCGGCATCGGTGATGGCGATAATTCGTTGAGCATGCGCCGGGTCAAGTCGGGCGCGTGGGGCGCCATGATCCAGGCCGCTGGCGCGGGAGGCGGCAGGCACTGCACAACCGGTGGCAACATCGTCGGCGTCGAGGAGGACTGACAGCCGTACATCGGCAGTAGCAAGGCGATCGCGCAGGCGATCCTGGTCACGTTGGGCATCGTTCAAGGCTCGGTAATGGGTTTGTTCGCTGGTGGAGAGTTGTTGTTCCAGGGCCAGGCGTTTGTCTTGCTCGGCCTTTTGCTGCGTCGCGGCCGCTTGGGTGATTTGATTAAGCGTCTCGGCCTGGGACTGTGCGAGTCGGGCCAACTGCTGTCCGTAACGCCAGTCCTGGAACTGCCACGCGAGCATCGCCGAACCGCCGGCCAGCAGCGCGAGCAACACCACAATGCCCAGGGCGCGAGACGAAAAAGGCATCAGGTCGAAGGTTGGCATAGCACCGCCCTCGCCCGGGCCCAGAGTTGCAGCCGCTCCTCCAAGCCGTTCAAACCGCCGTTGATACGGCGGGTGATGGTGTTGAACTGATCGCGGTCGGCCAGTTCGTTCAAGCCGTTCTGCTCCCAGAACCAGGCAGCGGACTCGGTGGCCCATTGCGGCTGCTCAAGAAGCTCAGGCAAGGCCAGCAAACGTGCATCACCGAACAGCCCCTGACTGCAGCGAAGGTAATTGTCATGGCCGGTAATCTGGATCAGTCCTCGGCCGCGATACTTCTGCCCGTCGCCGTCAGCCTGGGGCGAGTTGCCCAGGCGAACGGCCAGGGTTCCGGTATCGTATTTGCTCAGGTATTGCTCACCGCCCAGCTCGCGTACATAACGCAATTGTCCCGACTCATGACCGACCTGGGCCAGGAACGCGGCCATGCGTTTGGGTGTGTCGATACGATGGCGCGACATGGCGGTGTTCAGCGCGGAAATAAAAACGCCCGCTTGGACACGGGCGTTGGGCATGATGTTGATGAGTTGCTGTTGCGTAAGGTCCATATTCAGGTCATCGCAAGTGCATGATCAAAGGTGTCCGGCCAGCCAGGACGGCGCAACCGGACGATATTCAGTGGCTGGAAAGTGCTCATCCTGCGGCCAATCCCTCAGAGCCCGGCGATAAGCCTGGAGCTGTGTGTACTGTGTTTGATCCAGCGTCGTACCGCCGCCGTCGTCCATTTCGTCGCGATCTCTCGCTATGAGGCGGTCGGTTGCTGAGAGCGATGCATCACGCCAATTCTTTTCATTGGTCATTCGTACCGTGAGCTCATTAACGGACAGCTCCAGGAGCACCGGACGACCTTTGGCGTCCGACTCGATACGTTTGTTCAGGAAGGGAGCGGCAAATAAGGTTCGATATTCTTCATCGGTGATCTTGATCGCGTCTTCAGGAAGACTGCCAGAGTGATCGATAGAGTTGTAGAACCCACCCGTGGATTGAGCGTAATAAATCAACATATTCACCTCCCCTTCAATAACCTATCGCTCGCCATAGTCCCGTCCAATTTGAATAGGCGCCATTGTAGTCCCGCCCATAAAGTCTGAACTGGCTCAGCGAGCCTGTGGAGACTCCAAAAGACGCACAGGTAGGGCCTCCATCGGTCACTACGATGTTTCTAACGGCGTTAGGGAAGGACATTGGAAACGTTACGATAACGCCGTTGGCATCCGCCCCGCTGGAAGAAACACCCCACTGCTCGATAACATATCCGGTCGGGCTCGTTGTATCGGGCGTCCGCTTCCAGCCATTGGGCTGCAATGACGAAGTGGACATAGCCGAATATTTCAACGCCACCGTACCGCCAATAAGACGCCATTGGTTATTGAGCTTGATGAACTCCGCCGTTTCGCCCAGACCGATAGTGATTGTTCCCTGCGCACCATTCGATGCGCATAGCACATCAACAGCGGATGCCGTCGAAACTGTAACGATGCCCGATCCCGCATTGACAATTGTTACTGTAGCGGCATGTATGATTTCGGCTGTAGCCGGCAGCCTCGCGGCAACCGGTGTATTGCTGGCGAAACTGACAACTCCGCCAACATCCGATAGGGTCAATGTCGTCCCGGTGTTGTAAACATCGAATCCGCCATACTGCATCCCGCTGCGGAGTACGTATTCAGTCGTTGCGACGGCCCTGCTGTTATCGAATAGCGGCGCGGTAAGAAACAATCCGCTGCCACGCAAGGCTGTGAGCAATTGGTTATAGAGGGCTTCAGACGGCACTATCCCCGCTGCTTGAATGACATTGAGCAATTCCTGTGTCACACCGTTGCCCCAACTAGCGGGAATCAAGGAACCCGGCGTACCCGCCAAGGGATCCTCATCCACGAACCTGCCGTTCGACAGACCTGCGCTGGGCACACTTTTTGGATAATCCAATTTTTCGCTCCTGATTGACCAGCGATCAAAATGAAGGCGATATAAAGCCTCACCGTTAATGCGCAGTGGCACGATAAATTAAGGGAATTCTGATGTTTTGCCGTGGGTTGCTTAAGCGGCAGGCTCAGGCATGACAGGCCAGTTGATATCGGTAGGAAAACCGATCTGATGCTGGATACGATTCAATTCAACGCTATAGAGTTTCCACTCCATCAGCGCCAGTTGTTCCTGGTCGCTGGCGTCGCCGATGTCTTCGGCGTATTGCAGGGGGGCTATACGCAGAACTGCATCGCGAAGAAGAGCATCCCGTTCGGCGAAAACCTGGGCCTTGACGTCGCTCAGTTGTGACTCAGCGTCGAACTGCCAGGTAGGGTCTTTCCAGATATGGTAATTGCCCGGCCAGGGTTCCCTAGTGAACGCATCCGGTAACTCCCCAAGTTCGCCCCAGATCTGCTGGCCGCCATCCTCCTTGCGATAAACCAAACCACGATGATCAACCACCTCTCGAGGAACATTATTCACCAGGGCCCACGTACGGCCCTTTTCAGGCGGGGGGAGCTCAAACGAAATTCCAACAGCATTACTGGGGATCTGAACGCCAATACCCGGCGTTACGGAAAACTCCACGGGCCCGGACAATGCGCCGGCTTTATCGAATAGATAATAAAACACAGACACCTCAGATTAGTTTTATACGCGCAGGATAGGCGATGTTGCGCGGGCGGGATTTGAAAGAGTAAAGCAGCGTATTGGCCGTATCCATCTGGTAAGTGGTCCCGGCAGGGAAAGTCGGACCGCCGTTTACCAGATCTCCGATGATTTTGATTTCCTCGCGGGTATTGGCACCAACTGTGGAAAGGCTATCGGACCATCTTGATCCAACCGCACCAGCCCCTTGTGCCCCTAGCGCATGGGAGTGAACAGTGCCGGGTTGAAAGGTCCCCATTGCCCGTCCAGAATCCACAGAGCGCCCTTCGTCCAGGATCCGCAGAAACTCTCCCCGCCCTTCCGGCGCACGAAACGTGAGTGCGCCATCACCGGAACTCCATTTGCCTTCATTGCCTTCCCGAGTAGCCTCGGTACCGAGCATTCCTGACTGTTGGGCGTGATCCCAGAGCCAAGGCCATTCAGCACGCTTCATGACCGTGCCATTTAGCGCACCGTAACCTCCCGGGCTCAGTTGGATAGTCGTCTCAAAAGTCGGACGGCCCAAAGGCGTGTTGTCAAACCTTCCCATGGGCCACCAACTCCCGGCGCCGTCACTGCGCAAATGCCACCAGTCACCACTGCCCATCAAAACCAGAAACGGATAGCCAACGGCCGAAAGATGGGTGTGGAACTTGATTCGATCAGTGCCGGCCGCCTGGACCACGAGTCGATTGCCACTGTTGTCCAAGCGTCGAATGATGACGTCTCGAACACCCATCCCAACGTTGGCCGGGGGCAACCCGATCGAGGTGGCGCCGGCGTTGGCGTCAATCAATACAAGACCAAGTTCATTTGCCGTCAGCGCTTTCGACAGGGTCAGCCGTGTAACCACCGAGCGTGTAGGGGTCGTGGTACCGATGATCTTCTGAACAGCCTTGAAAAGCTGATTGGTGTCCGCTTCGGATGGCGCCATGTCGGCGCCGGAAATCACCCCCAGAATCTCCTGTGTGACGCTGTTGCCCCACACGGCGGGAATCAAGGATCCCGGCGTGCCTTCGACGGGGTTTTCATCCACGAACCGGCCGTTCACCAGCCCGACGCTGGGAACACTTTTTGGATAATCCATGTTCTATTTCTCTCTATGAGGCGGGGCTCAAGCGTGAAGAGGTAGTGCTCGGATAGTCGCGAGCACGTCATCAGCGGCTTGACTGGCGAGATCCGCCTTGCCTTTGGCCATGTGCGCGCGGATCTGTGTCTTGGCCTTGAGGCGCAGCTCGCGAAGTGCCAGCAGGTTCGCTTCGAATTCGGCAGCCTTGGCAAGAATCTGATCCGCCGCTTGCCTGGCTGTGCGCCCTTTGACAACCCACGCCGAAACGGCCAGTGGAACGGCTTTTTTCGGGTAGCCTTGATCCTTGAAGGCCTGCGCCTCCAGGGCGGCTTGTTGGTATTCCAGGGCGCGCAGTGGATCACCTGCCAGCGTGCGACGTGCGCTGTCAGCAGCGGCATCGACCTTGGCGCACAAGCGTTCGGCTTCCTGGCGCAACAGCTCAGCAGCATTCTCTTCAGTCAGCACCCAGGTGCCGTCCTCCCAGGTATGGGCAGAAGAAGGTGCAGGCGGGCGAAGTCCATCTTCGTACTGGTGCAGTTCTTGAATGACTTTCATCGGATCAGCTCCCAGGACAGGTGAACATTGATTGCGTTGGTAAAATTGACGCCGATACCCACGCTGTAATCGGTCAACGCCTGGTGCCCCTTGATTCCCATGCTCAGCAACAGTTCGTCACTATCGGCATTGGTGGCGCCCAATGTGTGCTCGGCCTGAAAGCACTGCCAAAGCGAGCGAGATTGAGAGTGATCAAAGCTGGCTGTGACGGTAGAAACCGTAACGTCGTTGACAACGTTACTGGAGAACAGCACACACATGTATGGGCCGCTCCAGCCCACCGCATTGTTGCCGATACTTTGTAAGGCGGGTGACAGATAGCTGTAGTTGCCCCCAACCCACCCGGCCTGAACAAACGCCAACGAAGTCACGGCGCTCGGAGAGGGTGTTGGATTACCCGCCACAAGCCGCGCCGCACGTGCATGCGGATCCAGCGGCAGATAAACCACCCCCGTGCCATTCACAGTTTGGGTCCAGGTCAATTGAGCACGGTTGTAGATCGTGCGAATCGTCGGCAAGGAGCCCGGCGCCCCGGTCATCACCCAGGCCAGGCACATGTCCAGGGGCGTGGATGCAAACCCGCCGCCGGACGCTCCGTTGACAGTCCCCTTCAACGATTCCGGCGAGAGGTCATACAGGCTTCCACGCTGCATGTAGAACGTCAGCGCGCCGCCTATGACCTGCGCCCTAAGAAAATAGCTGGCGCTGGGCAACAAATCGGCGCTGCTCCAGGCCGTCGTCACGTAAGTACGGGATCGACCCAACCGCCCACTTACCACCTCTTGTCCAATGCTGATGTACACACCCGCCGAAATCGAGACGCGACCGCCGCTGGTTGATAGTGCCGTTGGCGTTACTGCCAGACGGGCGTCTGCCGTTGCAATCGTTGGCAGCGGTAAAGCGGCGATCGGAAGCGCGATATCCTGGTTCCAGCCCTTGGCGGTAACTGACTGAATCGCCTCGAGCAGTTGATCGTTTTGGGTTTCATCAGGGGTCAGATCCCCCGCCTTGATGACATTCACAATCTCTTGCGTTACACCATTTCCCCAAGCTGCCGGAATCAACGACCCCGGCGTCCCGGTCAATGGGTTTTCATCCACGAACTTCCCATTCACCAACCCGGCGCTGGGCACACTCTTCGGATAATCCATCCGTTTACTCCCTAGTCATAATTGATGTGAACCTTGGTATGCGCCGGCGCACTGCGGTGGATCAGGCACTCCAGAGCCGAGCCCGGGTTGACGCCAAAACGTTCTCCCCAATAGCTCGCGCCAAAACGTCGGCCCAACAGCAGGCGACCGCCGGTGTTGAGGGTCCACATGAATTGCGCCTGCCAAGTGCCAAAGTGAGCCTCGCCGAATCGTTCGCGGCCCATGCGCGGGGCCTTCAGTTCAGTGATCGTTGCGTTGGGGTAACCCTGGCTCTTGGCGATTTCCACGTAATAAGCGATGGCCTGGCTGCCCACCGCCAACAACCGCCGACGCACCGCCAAGCGACGATCGTCATACAACGGTGTGGCGCCCAGGCACGGATCAGGCAGGTTCATCACCCGCTCCCAATCCGGCACCAGTTCACTCACTCCCGCCGGGTCCATTTCGTTGAGCAAGTCGGCGGCACGGGCGTCGAGGCGGCCCAGCTCCTGGGCGATGCCTTCAAGCACTTGCTCAAGTTCCGGCACGCGCTCCGGATCCCACGCCGGGCCGCTGGGCAGCAGGCTGCGCAGTTGGGCCTGGTACTGTTCGGCGGTTCTTATTCCAGCCATGTGCAGCCTCCGAACGTCAGCAACTGGTTGCTGGCGGCGACTACATCGGCGACGGGGGCGGAGAGTTTGTGGTCGGTTTCGCCGGTAGCGCTGCTGATGGCTTCAGTGATATGGCTTAGCAACAGCGTTTCGCCGAGGCCGGCTTCGCGGTTGTGCAGGTCGCGCAGTTGCGCCTCGACGGCCGCGCGCACGGCGCTGGTGTCCGGGGTGATGCGCAGCCTGTAGCTCACCGGCACCTGCGTTGGCGCCAGCACGTGCAACTCGGCGGTCACCGGGCGCAAGGGCTCGATATAGGCCCGCACCTCTTCCAATTGCTCGGCATTGGGAATCGGCTGCAAATCGTCGTCACGCATGACGAACAAGCCGACAGTGCCGGGTCCCAGGTAGCTGCCGCGACACCAGGCGCGGGTAATGCCGGGGCACTCCAGGGCCCAGGTTTCATAGTCCTGGGCCGAGCCGCCGTGGGGGATGATGCGGTAGGAGCGGATCACCCGGGCCCGCAGCGATTCGAGGCTTTCCCGAGCAACACCGCCGGTCAGCCCCGGCGCCAGCACGGTGAAGCTGCTGCCAATGCCGAGGATCGGTTGGACTGGCGTCAGCACCAGGCCGGCGTCGGCGTTGCCCAGGCTGCCAGCGTCCAGCGCGGCGATGGTGGTGCTGTTCAGGCCATTGCTGGTAGTGCGAGCAGTGGTCACTTTGAATGTGCGGCCATCGGTGGATTGCAACAGCGTGTCGACATCCAGTACCGCGCCGGCGGTAGCGCTGAAACTGACACTGCCGCTGGCCACCTGGGCCGCTTTGCGCGCCTGGTTCAGGCGCAGGGCGGCGATGCGTTCAAGGGTGGATTCATCGGCCTTGTCCGGCAGGATCTGCTCGGCGATCCAGTCCAGGTAGCCATACAGGCCATAGGCGGCGCCACCGAGGGTGCGGGCCAGCACTTGGGCATCGGACTGGCGCAGCGAATCGCTGGCCAGGTCGCTTTGGGCGCGCTTGATCAGCACCGGCAGCGAAGGGGTTTCAAACGGCATAGGTCACCTGCCAACTGTTATCGGGGTTGATGTCCAGGCGCTCGCCGTCAGCCAGGGTCAGGACCGTGCGCAGGTTCAGGCGCTGGGCGTCGAGGCGTTCGCTGATGATGTCGATGGCGCTGCAATGGCCGTCGTCGATCAACCATTGCAGGGCTTCGCGGGCATAAAATTCGGCGTCGAGTTGGGTCTGGCGGGTCAGCTTGACCCGGCGCAACAACCACAGCCGCGAGCCGATACGGTCGTCGGCAACGGTCGGAAAGGTGTCGCCCCACCAGCCGAAACGTTCTTCATCATCGACGGCATCGTCGTCAGCGGCGCGGCGCCAGGTGAACAGGCTGATCAGCACCGAGCGGGTCAGCGCGGCGTGCAGGTTCTGGCTGATGAACATCATTGACCTCCCGCCGGCGCGCCGGTCTGACCGTTGCCGGCCTGTACACCGACATGCACGTGTTTGATCTGGCTGATGCCGCCGGCGATCTGGTCGCCCTGGGAAACGATCTTGCCGGTGTGGTTGATGACCGGGCTGTCGATGTTCACCGCGCTGCTGGCGCGGATGTTCAGGGTTGCGGTCTGGATGTCGATGACACGACCGCGCTTGAAGTGGAGCTTGTCGCCTTCGTCGGTGTAGAGCGCCACTTCACCAGGGGCCAGGGCCTGGAGGCGAAAACGGCGATCGGCGACCACCAGCACCACCGCATGGGAACGGTCACCCCCCAGGAACGTGGCAATGCCCTCGGCACCGGCCAACGGGTTGCTGGTGAAGCCGTAGGGTTCGAAGTGCTCCATGTCGTCGTTCACTTCGCCGGCGGTGAGGCGCATTTGCAGCGACTGCAACTTGGTGGCCGAATTGGCGAGCACGACAGTGCCGCGCGCCAGGAGGCGGGTCAGTAGGCTCATTGAGGTTTCCTTGAGAATCGGGGACTTGAACGCGGTGTTCGGATCAACACCTCTATTGGCTGCGCTGCCGCCATCGCGAGCAAGCTCGCTCCCACAAGGGATTTGCGGTGGGCAGAAACTTGGAGACGGTCTCGAAATACTGTGGGAGCGAGCTTGCTCGCGATGGCGGTAGCACATCCAACATCGATGCAAGCTGACCCACCGCTTTCGCGAGCAAGCCCGCTCCCACAAGGGATTTGCGGGTGGGCAGAAACTTGGAGGCGGTCTCGAAATACTGTGGGAGCGAGCCTGCTCGCGATGGCGGCAGCACATCCAACATCGATGCAAGCTGACCCACCGCTTTCGAGAGCAAGCTCGCTCCCACAGGGGATCTGTGGTGGGCAGGCATCGGTTCCGGGCTCAGGTTTTTGGCGGTACCGGGTTGGCGTCGAAGGTATGCGGCGGAGCGACTTGCAGGGTGGTGACGGAGCCTTGTGCCGACAGCGAGTACGTCACTTTGGAAATCAGCATGTCACCGTCGAACCCCAGCACCGGGTCGATCACTCGCACCAAGGTGTTATGCCGCCACAAGTCACCATTGGCCTGGCGCCAGCCCTGCACGCGGTAGGTGGTGGTCAGGGCCTTGCCGGTGCGGATGGCGCTTTCCCAGTCGGCCCGTTGCTGGGCCAGTTCGAAGGTCAACTGCGCGCTCTCGCTGATCACTGTCACCCGCTTGCGCTTGAAGCTCAGGTCCGTGGCGGTGCCGGAGACTTCACTCACCGCCGCCCCGCTCTGCTGGTCATTGCCCTTGTGCTGGCCGATGACCCGGTATTCAGAGAACACCTGGCTGTAGTCCATCGGTGCGTTACCGGAGAGAATGTTCTTGCCCAACTCCAGCACATCACTGGCCCGTCCGCCGCTGCCGGGTTTGGCCAGTAGCACGCGCCCTTGCGCGTCATCAGTGGAGAACACCCGGAACAACGTCAGCAAACGGTCGATGGATTGAAAGACCGTTTCCCCCGGTACGATGCTGTGTTCGCTCAACCGCGCGGTTTCAGGGATTTCACTGATGACCCCCACGCCGTATTGCGACGCCAGGGCCTGGACGATGCTCAACACCGTTTGCCCACGCCATTGAGTCGGGCGGTTGATCGCCGCGCAGTCCACCAGATCCTGGGTCTTGGAACCGCCTTCAATGCTCAGGCTGATCTGCCGACCGTCATAGCTGACCGGTGCCTTGAACACATAACCACTGAGGACCAGGTCGGCACCAATGCGCACCTGGCATTCATCGCCCGGACGGATCGGCACTGCTTGCGTCTGCCCCGGCCATTGCCAGGTGATGTCGAGTTTGAAGGTGCGGAACTGACGCTCCAGGTCCGCACTGATTTCCACACTTTTCCAGCCGCCGTAATCCAGCCCGCCGACGGTAAGCGAGACAGCGTTGTCGAGCTCGTTCATGGCTTACTCCCCGGAGACTTTCAGGTCATTGGGCGGCAGGAAACCAGGATGGGCTACGCCGTTACGCTGGGTCACTTCAGTCACCCGGGTGGCATCGGCAAATTGCTGATACGCCACCACCAGCGCTGGCAGGCTTTGCTTGAACGACAGGTTGATCAGCCTGACACCCGACGACGCCACCGCCGTCAAGTGCGCGGCCATTTGCTGGCGCAGGTTGTTCATCGCCTGGTAGTGCTCCGGATCAGCCTTGAGGGAGGCCTGCCAGATCGCATCGTTAAGGGCATCGCGCAGGGCCAGCACATCGTCGGCCACCGGCACGTCCCGGCGCTGGACCGGTTGCACGGCCTGTTGCGCCACCGACGGCGTGGCGCCCAACTTGACCACAGGCGCCGCCACCGGCATCGCCGCAATCCATTGCGCGGCCTGCACCAGCAGCGTGTCCTGCACCAGATCGGCCACGGCCTGGGCCGCCGCCGTGGTGTCCTTGCCTGTGGTGAGTTTGGGCGCGTCGGCCTTGCGAATGGCCTCCACCTGTTGCGACACGCTGGCAATCACGCCGCGATAGCCGTCACGGGCAAAGTCCTTCAGCTCGCGGATGTCCCCCAGCAATCCCTTGAACTCGGCCACCACGTCCTTGGGCAGCTCTTTCACCGCCTTGACCAGATCGCTGAGTTGCCGATAGGTCTCGATCAACGGCTTGAGCTCCTGCTCGATCACGCCGTAGATGTCCTTGAGGCTGTTGCGCAGATCCGCGATACCGATCCGCGCGGCCTTGATCAACGTCATGGCATCTTCAAAGCGCCGCACCGCCGAACCGAGGAAGCTGTCGGCCGAGACCAGCAGCAGTTTCTGGCTATTGATCGCGGCGGAAGGGAATTGCAGCGGCTGGTCGGGGTAGAACTTCAGGGCGAATGTCACCAGCCCACCGTCCTGGCGGGTCTGGGTCATGTCGCACTCGCCGACCTTGACCTGCATGCGCCCCAGCCACGGATGCACCAGTTCGCCGCTGCCCTGCTCCAAAGCTTTGAGCAGCTTGTCGCGCTGCTCCAGGCAATCGGGGCCGACGATGAACGCGGTCAACTCATGAATCTTCGCCTGCTGGCCGAGCCCTTCGAAAAACGGCTGGTCGCGCTGTGGATACTCATGCAACTGGCCCTTGTGGCCGACCGGGGTTTTCGCCTGATCGACCCAGAACCCGACGCCACGAAACGACGCCGGCAACAAACGATCACGCCAGCTCATTGGAGCCTCCTGTGGAAAGTGAGCGATAGCCGATGCGCGAACTCACCGCCAGGGCCGGTTGATTGGTCTGGGGCGGATCGGCGCGCAACCCGGCCGGGGCATTTTCGAAACGCACGGTCAGGCCGCCTTCGAGTTGCGTGCGGTTGTTGGCAGCACTTTGTTGCACCAGGGCACTGGAGGTTTGTGGCAACGCACCCGGCGCCAGCGAGGTTTTCGCTGGCCCGTTGGCGGACGCTGGCGCCAGGCTGGAGGACAGGCCCGGAGGCTGCTCGCTGGCCCCGCCAAAAAACGCCGGCGCCAGCTCTCCCTTGCCTTCGGCGTTGGTCTGTCGCTGCGCCCCGGTCAGGCCTTCGACCTTGCCGGTGAACGAGGTGATCATCTCGCCGAAGCCGCCGTTGAAAAACGCCTTGATCGGCGCGATCACCTCCTGCAACTCGTTCCACCACTGGCTGAACCACTCGCCCACCGGCCCCCACTGCTGGGTGAGGCCCTCAATGGGTGACCAATCGAACAGGCCGCTGAATACCGCCAGCATGATCGACACCTGATTGCGGATGCCCTCCCAGATCCCGGCGAAGACTTCACCGATCGTGCCCCAGTTGGCCATGATCAGTCCCAGCGGCGTCCAGTCGAACAGACCTTTCAGAGCGTCCATTACCGGCACGGTCAAGGCCTTGAGCAGGTCCCAGATCGCCGCGAACAACCCGGTCAGGGGCGTCCAATTGGTAACAATCAAACCCAAGGGTGACCAGGCGAACAGCGTCTGCATGAAACCGATGATCGGCGTTGCCGCCGCCACGATCACATTCCAGAGCGCGCCAAAAAAGCTGCTGATCGGGCCCCAATTACTGATCACCAGCCCCATCGGGGTGAAGGCGAACATCGTCTTGAAGAACTCGACCATCGGCAGCACGATGGGTGCAAGCCGCTGCCAGAGCCCGGCGAAGAACGCCGAAATCGGCGTCCAGTGGGCGATGATCATTCCTGCCGCCAAGGCGACGCCCATTGCAATCAAGCCGATGGGATTCATCTTCAAGGCCAGGTTCACCACCTCGAACGCCTGGCTTGCGCCGCTGACCGCCATCTGGATCGCGTTGAACGCTACGACGCCATTTGCCAGGCCCTGTACCAGTTGCGGGTTGTCCTGCAGTACCTGGGCCACACCGCTGACCATGGGCTGCAAACTGACCGCCACCGCGTTGACCGCAGGCCCCAGGGCCGAGCCGAACTGCACCGACACGTTGCTGATGGAAGTCTTCAATCCATCCAGGTTCTGTGCCGCTACACGGGGCGCATCAGGCGCCTGGACGGCACTGGCCGCCGCGCTCGCTGAGCCCGCTTCGTCCTTGAAGGCCAGCGCCGACTTGAGCCCGTCCATAAACGGTTGGGCCAGGCCGCCACTGGGCAGCAGACCGGAAATATCCAGGCTGCCCAGGCCCGTGGCGTCGAGGTTCTGCTTGAAACTCGCGACCTTCGCACGAAGGCCTGCGAGCTTGGGTGACAGCTCATCGATGCCCGTGAGCAGCACCGCTTTTTTCTCTACCGTTTGTGTGTCTGCCATCACTGCACCTGCTGCATCGCATTGATCCGTTGCGCGTGCTCCAGGGATTCGCGGAGCACATCCAGTGGCCTGGCCATCATCTGTTCGGGGTCAACCTTCCAGAACCAGGCCAGGTCATAGGCGGCGGCGATCAGGTCGCCGATGGCTGCGACGCCGCACTCATGAAAAAACTCGCGACGGCCCAGCTCAGGGCGTTGAGGTCAGCCAGGTCCAACTGGTTGACGGAGGACGGCGGGATACCGGCGCACACCGCGATGTATTTGGCCGCGACGTCCATGTCCAGGCTCACCTCCTCGCTCTTGTCGATCTTGTACGGCAGCGCCTTGATCGCCCGGACTTCCTGCACCGTCGGACGGCGCAGAGTCAGTTCGCTCACCGGCTCACCGTGGGCCTCGATGGCCACGCGCAGCGTCACGACATCGCTCATTGCCAAGTCCCCTTGATGCCTTCGAATTTCAGCTCGATGGTGGCGTCGTCACCCTTGGACACAGGCTCTTCCACCAGGTAGGCGCCGGCCAGCACGTAGACCTTGCCGTTGTTGAATTCGCAGGTGACGGTCATGTCGGTGCCCGCAACCAGTTGCTTGAGCGGGAAGTCCGCGGTGTGCAGCGCCGTCACCTTGAAGGACGGGGCGATGTCGGTTTCCTTGTAGAAACCCGGTACGACGGTTTCGCGTTTGGTGAACATCAGTGGCGCTTCGCAGCCACCGTTGATGGTCAGTTGAGCGCCGTCCACTTTGACGTAGCAGGTGCCCGCAATCAGTTGACCCATGGTGTTTCTCCCTTCAATAAAAAGCCCACGCGAAGTGGGCTGAATTCATGCGATTGACGCGACCTTCAGGCGGCGTCGTCGTATTGCAGGCGGAATTGGTTGAGCAGCGCGAACACCCGCAGGCCGTTGATGTAGTCCGGCGGGAACAGCACATTGACCCGGCTCGGGTCCTGGCTGTCACGCTCGACCACCAGGTGCTCGGCGAACAGCTCGGCGTTTTCCACATGGCCTTCCAGTTCGAGCTTGGCGTATTGAGCGATCAGCTCGCCGCGAATCGTGCTCGGGGTCACGATGGGCTGGCCGGCGCCGAAACGGGTGCCGTCGGCGGCCAGTTTGTGGCGACCGTACTTGCTGGTGATCACGCTTTGCAGGCGACGGACGATGAACGCCGACTGGTGCATGGTTTCGCTGTCCAGGTAGGAGTTGTCAGCTTGGCCGAAGGCATTCTTCTGATACGTGGTGATGGAACGCTGGATTCGCACGTAGCCACCTTCGTAGTACGCGGTCGCGATGCCGTAATTGAGCAGCGACTGGCGCTCGGTCAGGGTGAAACGTTCACTGGCCGGTGCCGGGTCCAAGCCTGGCAGGCTGCCGCTCTGGGTCGGACGGCTGGCGTCGGCGGAGATGAACACCGCCGTGCGCGCAGCCAACGCAGCGGCCTGGACCCAGAACGGTTGCGGTACGCCCAGTTCCAGGGCCTGGATGGTCATGTGCTGGTCGTTGCGTGCCTGACCGGCGGCAACCAGGGTGCCAATAGTGCCGCGCTTGGCGCTGTAGACATGGCCGAACAACTGCTTGGCCCAGGACCAGCGACCGGTGTTGTCGTCCATGACCGCTTGCCAGGTGTTGAGGCTCGCCACATCGGACCAGGGCATGGCGATGAACTCGAACGGTTCGTCACCCAGGGCCGCAACGGCAGCGGTCTGGTCCGGCACACCGGCGCCGCCCGTCATCGCAGTAATGGCGGTGGTCAGCCCCGCCGGGGTGTTTTCGCCATTGCTCTTGCCCAGGCGATTGAATTGCAGGCTGATGTCGTTGCCGCTGTCACCGGTCCATTTGGCGCGCAGGGTCACGACACCTTCGGCGGCCGCAGCAGTCACCGGCAAGTCGGCGGCCGCGTTGATTTTCAAGGCCAGCGCAGAGGCGGCCTGGGCTGCAGTGGCGCCGTTGACGATGGCGGCCTGGACGCGTACACCGCCAACGTACAGGTTGAGCACACCGCTTTCAGTCGCGGCGCCGGTGAAGGTCAGCACGCCCTGGGCAATGGCGCCTTCGACGTTGTGCAGCGGCAGGCACCAGACTTCACCGAGCGGGTCGGTCTTGCGCCAGGTCTCGTACATCGAGGCGAGCATCGAGCCCTGCCCGCCAATGTTCTTGGCCAGCGCGACGCTGGACACCAGCACCAGTTTGCCGACTTCCGCCGGGGCGACGTTGTCGTTGACCTGGGCGACGATCAACCGGCGCATGGCCGATGACGCGCTATTGGCGGCCGAGTTGTCCATTTCGGCGTAGAACAGCGGCACACGAATGTCCGCGGGAATATTGCTGAATCCGATCGCCATTATTTGGCTCCCTGTGGTTTTGCCGCTTTCACGGCTTTGGTAGTGATATCGCCATCGGCCAGACGTCGACGCCACCAGGCGTTGTCTGGCACTTCACGGCCTTCGAGGGGCAACAGATCGCCCGCTTCCGGGTCCGGCACGGTACGGCCCGGGGCCGGCAGCACGGTGATGCGTTTGCTCATGGGGTTACGTCTCCAGAGAAAGTCAGTTCCACGCGCCCGTCGGGGCCGGGACGTTTCAGGTTGGGGTCCGCCGGATCGATGGCATCGACCCGCACGGTGACCCCGGTAAAGGACGACAAGCCGTCCAGTTCACGCTCGTGCCAGCTTTCGGCAGGCTGGCTCGCCAGATTGCGGCCCAGCTGGAACTCGGCGAAAAAGTGCAGCCGGTACAACACACGGCTGCTATTGATGGAAACCAGTTCGCTGCCGTCGTACTCGATGCCGGTGTACTCGGCGCCCGGCTTGAACCCCACCAGCGCGCGCCACAGTTCGGCCCGCAGGTCGTGCAACAGGTCCAGCGCTTTTGTCGCATCAGTGGCGTCGAGCACCAGCACGGCATCGAAGCGATCACGCACCGCTTGCAGCGTGACGTTCTGAGCCGCGTTCTTGCTGGCAGTGTCGGCGGTGGGCAGGACATAGGCGCAGGGGGTCTGCAGCGGGGTCTCGGCTTGCAGCGTGACGAGGTCAAAGCCTGCGGCCACGCGATGGGCGAGCGTCGGACATTGCTCACGCAACTGCGTGAGGATCGGCGTGATCTTCATGGGGGGACTCCAGTATCTGAAGGTGCGAGTCATCCCTGTGGGATCGGGCTTGCTCGCGAAAGCGGTAGGTCAGGCAACATTGATGTTGGATGTACTGGCATCTTCGCGAGCAAGCTCGCTCCCACAGAGGGACCCAGTTGGGCGCTGGATATGTGCAACGCCCACAGAAGGTGGTGGGGTCAGGCCTTGGCATCCAGGCAGGTTGCATGAATCAAGCAGCGGTAGCTTTTTTCCCGGTCGCCACTGGCGGTGACCTTGTCGATCGACCAGCGACCGCGCATGAAATCCGGCCAGGTGGGATCCAGCAATACGATGCCCTCGGCGGACAGCCCCGGGTTGCCAGGGCACTCGATGGTCACCTTGAGTGCTTCGCGCTCCATCCGGCGTACCTCGCCTTCTCCAGCGGCACGGGCATCGTCTGCGCTCTGGAAGCGCTGGCGCAGGGTCTTGAACGGCGCGATGCCGCTCTCCTCGACCTGCAGCTCGCCGGCCGCCGCATCCCACCACCGGGTCTTGCAACCCTGGTACTTGGCCCGGGCGGTTTCATCAAACTTGGCCGAAATGAAGGCGTGGTCGCCCGGGCGATTATTCGTCGTCACCGACAGTTTCATCTCGGGCAGGACCTTGCCTGACAACGACTTCGCCTGACCGCGCCGAGCCAGCACATACAACTCGTTGATCGGCTTGGCGACGGCGTCATAACGATGGGCCAGGCGCGTGAGGAAACCCATGTCGGTTTCGTTGGTCTGGTCGATGTGCTCGATTTTGATCAGCGACAGGTCCGGCGCCATACGGGGGGAAAACCCGTGCCTGGAGGTCAACTGACGAAACAGCGCCCCCAGTGTGGTCGGGCCATGACTGACGGATCGGCGCTGCTTGAACCCGGTCTGGTCCGTCGCACTGAATGGCGCCGCCATGGCCACCAGCACGAGTTGCAGCGGAAACAGGAACGGTGTGCGCCGGGTGATGACGAACTCGCCTTTATCCACCAGCCCCGACTCCAGGTAACCGACCCGCAGACCGATCTTCCCGCCCAGGCTGGGCAACCCTTCGAGCCCATCCAGGCTAATGGTGAGCGTCAGCTGATCGGACTCGATACCCGCCGCGTCGACATGCTCCCACTTGAGCAGGCGTTCGTTGAGCAGTGCGGCGTTCGCACCATAAATTTCCACCGCAGGCGTGAAACCCAGTGACATGTTGCCTCCTTAATCCCAGGCCGAAACCGGTGTGGGTGCAACAGGTTTGAGATCCACTTCCGGCAGGACCACCCAGACACCCGCAGGCAATACCGGGCCCCATTCGGCCAGCTCCGGATTGAGCAGCCAGAGCGCCTCCTCGACGATATCGTCACAACGCCCAAGCTCGCGGTACAGCAACAGACTCACCGAATCACCGGCGATACTTCGAACCCTACGCATTGGCGAACTCCGACAATTCAACCACCCAGCCGACCACCATCGCCGTACCGTCATCAATGATCTCGGTCTGGGTTTCCGTCACCTTGTTGATCTGCCACAAGCCCCAGTTGCGACCGATGCCGTCAACCAACGGCACGGGCACGCGCTGCGCCTGCAAGGCGCGCAACTCATCGAGGCGATCCATGGCGGTCGCGTACATCGACTTGCCGGTGATCGTCAGCCCTTGCAGGCCTTGGCCGACCTGGCTGGACTTGGGTTTGCTGGTGAGGATGTCGATGCTCTTCCAGCCACCGTCCGAGGTGCGTACCAGGCTGTGGTACGCAAAGTTTCTCGACAGACCGAAAATGAAACTGCCAAGTGCCATTTGCTGACGCATCACGTACCTCCGTCGGTCAGGGCCGCGTCACTGCGCATGGCGAGTGAGTCGGGCATGGTCGTCAAGCCGAATTGGCCCGAGAGCTGCTGCACGACCAGGTTGGCCAACTGAGTCGCGCTGGCCTGGTCCTGGCCGTTGATGTAGATGTTTGCGGTCATGGTGTTCTGTTGCGTGGTTGTCTGGGTGCTGGCCAGGTCCTTGCTGACCTGTTCTGGAGCGGCGAGTCTGTCGGCGGGGGCGACGAGCTTCTCACCCAGGGACGCGCCGGCATCGCTCCCCAGCCAGCCGCCCAGCAGTCCGCCAATCAGCCCACCAATGGCAGTGCCGAGCACCGGAACAACACTCCCCAAAGCGGCACCGGCCGCAGACCCCGCAGCAGCGCCTGCCCAGCCGCCACCTGCGGCGCCCAAGCCTGCGCCCATCATTCGTTTGTCGCCGGTAAGGACACCCTCGGCCACATCAGCGACGGCGCCGACTACTTTCAATGGGCCGGGCGCCCTGCGAGTCATCGAGCGTAACGAGGCCGTTGGCCCGAGTGAAAAACGCCTTGCGGCCCCCTGTGAGCCTCGTGTACTGACACGTATTTTCGGCCTGTTCGTGGATTCGGGACGCTGGTTGGCACTGCGTGTATCCAGCTTGTTCACACGAGGATTTCTGAAGTCTTCGGAGATCACCTCACCCAATCGGCCGGGAAGGTGCGGAGCAGCCCTACCTAACACCCGCTTGGCCACCTGATTGGACATCTCATCCCCTACAGCCTTGAGCAACGCGCCCACCAGCGGTTTGATCGCTGCGCCAATCAATACGATAGCTGCGGCGGCTTTAGGTGAGGACTCCGCCAACTCACTCATGCCGTCGGCCAGCGATCCCAGCCACTGGAACGAAGTATCCGCCGAGGGCATCAGGGCATTTCCCGTGGCCAGCGACAAACGCTCGCTGCGGGCGTTGAGGACGTTCAGCTGGCCCTGCCGGGTGTTCGACAGGGCCAACGCGTCCTGCCGCACCGAACCGTTGTTACCCAGTTGCGATGTAGCGTATTGGCCTGGGTCTTTCACCTGCCAGAACGCCGCGTTCACATCGTCGAGTTTCTGCGACATGCGCAGTACCGCCGCATCCCCAGTGCCAAACAGCGAAGAGGCCAGGGTCGAGCGTTTTTCGGCCGGCTGCGCGTTCAAGGCCGCCAGGACCGACATCACTGTCCCCGGCGCGGCATTCTTGTCACGCAAGCCGCTCGCTACCTCTTTGGGATCAAGCCCCAGTTGCTTCCAGGCCGCTTGCTCGGTCGCGGAGGCCTGATCGCCCTTGCCTAAAGCGGTCGTGAAGTGGTCGAGCGCCACACCCGCTTCAGCTTGTTGCGCGCCGGTATTGAGAAGTGCCGCCGTCAGTGCCGCAGCTTGGGCAGGCTGCAGGCCCGCCGAGGTCGCGGCCGCACCGTCACGCTGCAGCACTGTGCCGATCTCACTCGCTTTCGCACCACCGGGAATCTTGCTCAGGTGGTTGGTTGCATCCGCCAGATCAAATGCTTTCTCTGCGCTGAGCTTCATGGAAGTGCGCCAGCCGAGCACCATTTCAGCGGCTTCCATGGCCGGCATTTTGAACGTCGATGCTGTGACGCCCGCATCACTGGCGAAGCGCAACAGTGCCAATTGCCGGTCCGAGGCATTGGGCAGGTCGCTGCCGATTCCCGCCCTGGCCGCCAGACTTTCCATCCTCACTAACTCAACCGCCGTGGTCCCGCCGGCCGCCACCAATGGCGCACTGGCGATACGCTGGGTTGGTTCTGCCATCTCTGCAATCTGGCGAGGCGTGAGTTGGCCGGCCTGCTTCAGATCGGCCACGGCCGAATCCATCGCTATCGCGGGTTTGAGCAGCACCGGTGGTTCGATGCCGCCACCCGACTTACCCTTTGACTCATTGGCCGACTCGCCCTTGGCGCCAGCGCCCATCGTTTGAGAAAACAATCGTTGCGCCGAAAGCTTCACGGTCAGCGACTCGATCGCCGTGGTCAGCAGGCCGAGCTTGAGCCCGAGTGTTTCCAGCGCCAGATCGAGGCTCGCCAGTTGATCCCTGGCAAACGCGCCTTGTGCCGACACGCCACTGGTGAGGCTGGTATTGCCGAACGCCAACCCACTGTCATTGAAGGCTGCGTATTTGAGCGAATATCTATCGTCCGCCATCCCGCTCTACTCCTGTTTCACGCCAAGGCGAGTGATCGCGATGTCGTAGCGGCGCAAGGCCTTGCCGGCGTCCCATTCCAGGATTTCCGCCTCACTTACCGAGTAAATGAGCGGCACCACATCGAGGATCACTTCGATGTCGCGCTCCGAAAGAAGTCCGCCGGTTTGTTTAAAAAATCGTCGATGCGCACCTGAAGTTGTGTCCAGTCGGGCACGGTCAGCAGGTCCAGATCGGGAATCATCAGGCCGGTGCAATGGGCCGTGATGAACTCGGCGCGCTCCTTGGCCGTCTTCAGTTTTTTCATCGCCTTGGTCGCACGCAGCACCGGCATTTCCAGGGTCAGCGCGGTCAGGCTGCGGCCCGCGACGTCGAGCGGTTGCAGCAGTTGCACCTGGTCGGGATCGGCCTGTGGGTCATCCAGAAAGTACGACGCCGGACGCGTGGACATTTCGTGCACGTATTGCGCAACGCTGACGTAGTCCGGGCGCTTGAGCTGATCGAGTTCCTTGATCGACAGGCCGGTGGCCAGTTTGGCCAGCTCGAAGAACTGGTCGTCTTCATCATCACCAGCGCGGGCCAGGGCTTCTTTCTGCGCGGCGTAGAACAGTGGTTTGAGTGGGAGCTGCTCGATCTGCGAGCCGTCGTCACCGTTGATCGGCGACAACAGCTCATGGGTAGGAGGCATCCAGGACATGAAATCGGTTCCTTGGTGAATCAGAGGACATCCTGTGGGAGCGAGCTTGCTCGCGATAGCGGGGTGTCAGACAGCTTGATACTGAATGAACCGCCGCCATCGCGAGCAAGCTCGCTCCCACAGGGATTGCATCTAGCCGGCCGGTAAGGGCTTAGGGCAACAACACCGCACGGCGCGCATCACCGAGAATGTCGACACCGTTGAGCACGAACTTCTGGGTGCGCACGTCGATGTCGATCACCGGAACGCCGTTTTCCAGGCGGTTGTAGGTGCGGCAGGACAGCTCCAGGTTGGTCTTGGGCTTCTCGGTCATTTTCAGCGGAGTTTCCTCGAGGGACTTCAACTTGCCGCCCACCGTGTGGTAGGTAAACCAGGTGTTGCCATCCTGATCCTGGCCGGCTTCACGCACGTTCAGCAGAATGTCGTCGCCCACGCTCACGCCCAGCGCCAGCATGACTTCCGGGCCGAGACCTTGCAGCGTCAGCTTGGCCGTCAGCACCTTGCCGCCCTTGGCCATTTCCTCACCAATGAAACGGCCGCCGCGCATCTCTTCCATCTCGAATTCGATCTTCGGCGGGGTGAAATCTTCCACGGTTGCCGACAACGGCAGGCCTTGCAGGGTGGCCGCGATGGCCTGTCTTACGCGGTTGGTAAACATTAGAGAACGTCCTCCAGGAACTGCTCGATGATTTCATCGCGGGCATTGAGTTGATAAATCATGTGTTCGTTCGGCGCGTAGCGGCCGTAGTCGATGACCACGTACCAGGTGCCGTTCTTGTACTTCTCGACGCTGTTCAATTCCGGATGCAGGTACACGCTGCCGCCAGGGATGGTTTCGTCGGCGACCAGGGTCTGCAGCCAGTCGTTGATGCGCTTGACCTCCTGGTCCATGAACGACTTGGTCAGGTTCTTGGCCATGGCCTTCTGGCCGGCCTTCACCAGCTTGCGGCTGATGGCATCTTCGAGGCCGACGTAGCTGATGAACTTGCCGGTGATGGAACGGTTGCCCAGCAGCGAGAAGCCGCCGAGGATGGTCCGGGCGTAGTAGCTGACGCCGTAACGGTTGAGCAGATCGCCTTCGGTGGAGGTGTCGAGAATGTTGTATTCGACGGTACGCGAGACGTCTTCGGCGTAGGTGACCTGGTTGCCCGGGCTCTCCCATTGCTTGACCTTGGCGAGGGCGGCGATGGCCAGGCTCGACGGGGCCAGGAAGACGTTTTTCTTCGCGGCCTTGGAGTACACCGCCGGCATGTTGTGTACCACCAGGCAACGGTCGAAACCGAGGTCCGCGCCGCCCAGTTCCTGGCTGTAGGTCACTTGATCAGCGACCGCGGCGTCCTTGCCATCGAGCACCACACGGGCCTTGATGCGCTTGCCGAACGAGGCGAACTCGCTGGCCACCGCCTTGGTGCCGGTGAAGCCCGGCGCGCCGATGATGGTCAGGTCTTCAGCGACCCCACTCAACGCCGCCAGGCCGAGTTTGCGACCGGTCTGCGCTTCGATACCGCCGATCACGTTGTTCTGCGTATCGGCCAGCGTGGCGCCCTCTTCGACGATGACGACGTAGACCGGCACCTTGACCACTTTGAGGATCTGGTAGACCGCCTGGAACAGCGTCCCCGCTTCGGCACCGGTTGGGTCCAACTGGGCCTGGGTGGTGAAGCTGTTGATGCGGAACGGGGTGTTTTTCGGGATCAGCAGGTTGGCATTCGGCGCGGTGCCGACCAGCCCGATGACGTTGTCACCCAGGCCACCCATGGCCTCGGGAGATTCGGTGGCATTGACGGTAATGCCGTTGTGCTCGAAGTTCAAAACCTCAGCCATGGTTATTCAGCCTTTTTGGTGGCGGCCTTCAAGGCCTTGGTGGTTGGGGTGGCTTGCGTGTCAGCTGCCGGTTGCTGCGTATCCAGGACGCTGGTCAGCTCGAGACGACCGGCACTGCGCAAGGCACTGGCCTCGACATCCAACAGCTCCAGTTTCTGGCCGGCGCTCGACCAGTGGCCGCCACCGGTAGGAAATGGCAGCAGCACGGTGTATTGCTTACGAATGGGCATCTACGGTCTCTCCAGATGCGAAAAACACAAAAGCCCCATGGCGGGGCTTGGTGCGGGCGAAAAAAACCGCTCTCGCGGTCGTGGTCTACTTGATGAAATCTGGCAGTACAGGCCAGAGCAGCCTGGACGGCTCCGCATCCGTTTCGGGGATGTCTCGCAAGGCCTGACGATAAGCCTTGATCTCGGCCAGCTGGGCTTCTGTTGCGGGGAAGTCCGCTAATTGGGTGAAGTCCGTGTCTCGCAGCAGTTGGTTGCGGCGTGTGCGAATGGCGGCCCATTCGATTTCACGCGACGGTACGGCGATTGGATTTTCGGGAGTGTCATTGTTGGACAGATCAGACATGTTCATTCCTTAGCTGAAAACAACGGTTTCGGCCAGCGACAACCTGGTGGTCAAATCCCCAAGATTGAATAACCGACCATTGCCCACGCGCATGGTGTCAATGCGCACGGTGGTGTAATAAACGTTGGGAATCAGAATTCGCATGACGATATTGCCGTTTGTGTCGGCATAGACAGCAGGAGTCATATTCCCAAAGGTCGAGACGCTTTGCAGAACCCGAGTGGGCTGATAGCAATACCCCACCAACGTTTCGTCGATTATTTTGGCTGTGCCGTAGCTGTAGCCCTTGATGTTGAACCAGAACATCTCCGAATGAACATTGATGTTAAGCGGCACTTTGAAATGCATGTACACATTTGCACTGGCACCCAGGTTGGTGGAAACAAAATCACCCTGTGCCGTTGCGCCATAGACGCCGCCAGTCCCGAAGACGTGTCCCTGCAAAACGTTGCGACGAATCGTGCCCAGGGCGCTTGGGTCCCCTTCCACATCCTTCAGGCTTCGCCACTCATTGAACTGGGTCAAAGCCGTGGCCATGGTCGTGTTGATACTGCCGATCTTTCCATTGACCACCGTGGTCAAGTTGTTGGCCGCCGATACCAGCGACGCGATAGTGGTTTCCAGACTCACATTCAGGTTCCTTGTACTATTTGATTATTTGGCTTCGAGCGCCATCACTCGAAACATCAGGCCCACGTGCCGCGCCATGTTGTCGATATTGGCGGTAGCCAACGTGGCGATTTCTTCACTCAATAGGATGTTCAGGTTGTCGGCCCCCACCACCACCGTGACGCTTTGCGCCGGCAACGGTGATATATCCAGCGTGAACTTTTGCAATACTCGCGCTGCAGCGGCTTTGTAGGTCAGCAGCTTTCCAGTCACCGAATACACCGCCAACAGCGTGCCGGTGGAAAGATAGAAACCGAACTCGCCAATCTCATATTCATCCGGCCCCTCAAACAGAGCGGCCATTCTCAGTTGCCCTGGATCCAGATCTTCGTAATCCACGATTGGCACACGCTGTCGCTCATTGCGAAGCGCCGTTTCCGACCCATTGGGATCGTAGCGGGCGGTGCCGGCACCGATGTGAGTGATCTCACCTTTCAAGCCTTGGTTCTTTGCCTGCAACACTTCGGCCAGGCCGGCGGAAGTGAAGCGAACCAAGCGCGTAATGTCTTCTGTCATGGCTGCGCCCTGAGGTCGTAATCGTTAATGGTGTAGCGCTGGGAAATCCCAATACCGGGAAGTCGCGCAGCGAGTTCAAGTAGCGGCAATGCCCCGCACAAAGACAGCTCACCGTCGCTGATTGGTCCATGCATCGCTGCCGTCGCTGCCAGGCCGCCACTCGTTTGATGCACCAGGGTGATGGTGGCTTGATCGCGCTCGCTCTTTGCCGCATTGATCCGCTGAATCAAGCGGTTGTGATCGCCGCTGGACCAGTCCTGGCCAATGATCGCCTGTACATCAAAGGTGTAGGGGTGAGCACGAGGTTGCTGCTCGTACCAAGCGGTGACGTGAGGCGTGAACCCCAATGATTCAACGGCGTGATTCAAGGCTTGACGGGTGCCCGCCTGACGCTGGATTTGCCAGGACAAAGAAACGGTCAGGCGTTTTTCCAGGTCACTGGCTCCCGCATTCCACTCACTGACCCCACGATCCGCCGCGAGATACGGCAGGAACGCCAAGGGCGTGGTCGCCGGGTTCATCAGCTCGGGAAACGGCGGATCGATGCGTTCGAGCAACCGTGCGAAACCGAGATCAAGCGCCCTTTCCAGCGGCGAACTGTTGACCGGCAGCAGGCTCGGGCGAGGCGTGTCGTCACTCATAACGTATCCACCTCGACTTCGATGCCCGTGCAGTACGGGGCTTGAAAAGCCGTCGTCACAATCGGCGCAAGCGGTTCGAGAATCTGCAGTTGAACCGCGCCCGCGCTGTGCAGCGTGTAGTCGATCCAGCTGGGGTCCACCCGCCCTTCCAGGCGATGACACGCCTCGGCATACGCCTGCAACTGCTGTTCGGCGGCAACCTGGGTCAACCCTGAATCCGGGCCGGCATTGATCTTCGCCACGACGCGGATTTTGTAAGGTTTGATCTGCGCGGCCTGGACGATGACCAGGTCCGTTTCCGGGCGTACATCCGGCCGGGCGAAATGCTGGCGAACACCGTCGAGCAGTTCCTCGGCGGGCGTGCCGTCGCCGTCACGGGACAGCACCGTGACCGTGACTTCGCCCGGCGCGGTGCGGCGTCCGTTGCCATCCTTGACCTGCGCCGCATGACCATCCGGGTCGAAGGTGTAGGTGACTGTCACCACGCCCGCCGAACCGTTTTCCACCTTCACCGCTGGACGTTCGCCCAGGGTAAAAATCTCCCGCCGATACTGCATGCGCGATCCGGCCGCCGGGGCATGGGGCGCCAGGTAGTAGCGCAACCGCGCATCGTCATCGCTCTCGTAGACCGGGGGGATGGGCGGGAACGCCACCGGGTCGCCCGGATCGAGCAACTGACGCTCAAGGCCCATGTCCGCGAGGCGAGCGTCGAGGTTGGTGCCCGTGGCCCACCACGCCAACATCTGCTTGATGCGGGCGTTGTATTTACGCTCGTGGGTTTGCAGCCGGACACAGAACGCCTCAAGGGCCAGGGTCAGCAGTTCGCTTTCGTTTTCGAGGCTGTCCACCAGCTTCGCCGCGCTTGCCGGAGAGCGTGCGCCGACGTACTCGACCACGAAGGTCTTGAACTCTGCGAGCAAGTCCTCGAACGCTTCGACAGTGACGATGGCCGGTTCGGCCAATTGGTTCTGGCCGGGTATCAACATGCTCATGTCACCACCTCGAAAGTCTGTTTGCGGTTTTTCCAGGTGCCTGCGAAACGCAACAGCAACCCGGCCCCCTGTCGGCTGGCGACAATGACCTGCGGCTCGAAATCATCGATGCCGTTGTCCGGGTTGTAGAACGCTTGGGCCGCGTGGCTCTGGGCAAGGATCAGCAGGTCATCACCGAGGTTCTGCCCCAGCAACTGCGTGAGTGCGCAGCCATACAACGGGCGCTTCTGGCGAGTGCCCAACGGCGTGGTCAATGCACGGGTGGCGCGCTGCACGAACTGCAGCCAGTCGTCGACCATGGCGCCGGTGTTTCGATCGATTCCAATCATGAGGAAATCTCTTATGCGGTACTGATGACGCGTCCCTGGTGATCCACTACCGGGCCGCTCAGGTGCACACCGGAGGCGTCGAGCCGAATGCCGACGGCGCCGACTTGCAATTCGATGGCCTCGGGTGTCATCGCCAGCCGCGACAGGCCAATGTTCAACTGCAGGGCTTCGCGAGAACCGCTGAACGTCGCCGGGCCGTTTTGCCAGTGCAGGACATGGCTGGCGTGGTCGTAGCCGTTTTCCGTACCGTCCTGATAGAGGCGCCGCGTCAGCGAGGCCTGGGTCGAGACAGGCGGGAACTGACCGCCGTTGAGGCCGAACAACGCCACCGCCTGTCCGCCGCTCTCGCCGCCGCCATGATTCAGCAACAGGCATTGCTCACCCACGGACGGAATCCGCGACTCGCTCTGGGCCCCGGCGCTCGGGTTGAAAAAGCGGATCGCCGGGGTCAGCAGTCCACCATGGCTGACTTTGCAGGTGTTGCTGGCCGCGTCGACTTCCTGGCAAACGCCGATGCGACAGAAACTCTCCGCCCGCCGGTGCATGTCTTCCAGCTCGGTTTCCATCTGCGCCAGACGCTCGATGATCGGCCCCAGATGCATCCGTAACAGCGCATCAAACATGGGTCAGCCCTCGAGAGCGGTGTATTGGTCCGGGTCGTCGATGTTCGACACTTCCCAGGTGCGGGCAAACTTCGGGATGCCCAGCGGGTCTTCCAACAGCGTCGGGCCCAAGTACAGGGTTTGGTTGAAGGAAAGGGTCCAGGCGGTGTACGCCCGCGCCGGGTTAATGAACGTGGATGGCAGGCCATCGAGCTCCGTGGGCAGGTCGCATTGATCGCCCGATAGCCCCCAGCGGTTATCCATGACCAGGTGTTTCAACTCCCCGGCCAGATCGCAGGCATCCCATCCTGGAACGGCCATGACCACTTGCAAGGAAACCGTCAGGACATGGGCGATACGCCCGTCATTGGCGCGGTTACCGGGCGCATCACGCTCAAGGGCAATCAGCACCCAGGGTTGATCGTCGGTGCCATCGAAATCCTGGGGGCTGCCGACTTTCAAGGCGGGATAAATGGCGCGCAGCGTCTGGGCAATGGCCGAGCACAACTGCGACGGTTTTTCGATAAGGGCAGGCATTGATCGCCTCCGTTGGTATGAATCAGCGCTGTCGCTTCACTGCTGGTCGGGAGGAACGTCCCGCGGAGGGACTTCGCAAACGCCGAGCCGCTTGGCGACCCAGCGCTCGTAAAGACCGATCGCCACATCGGCGCCAGCCATGGCGGTCAGGCAACCCAAGGCGCAGGCGCTCCAGATCGACATGCCGAGGGCGTACAAAAGCATGGTTGCCGATACGCCGCAGACCACGCAGGCACCTGAGCGCAAGGCCAGGCGTCGCAATAACGACCAGCCACGGGCCCCCTCCTTGTCAGCGCGCCACATCTCGCCGGACACCCCGCCCACCAGGGCGAGCACGATGACCAGCCAGATCGGCATGTCCAGCAACGCTTGTTGCTCGTTTGTCATGTCTCGTTTCCTGGGGGTGATTAAGATTGGGCGGGTAAGTTGTTTGAAGTTGAATGAGATGCGGGTCGGTGAAACCCATTAAGTCGCTAGAAACGGCGTTCAAACGTTTGTCAGGCAATTGGGGGCTGACATCACTTTGGCGCAGCGCAGGTCGCGCCTTTGTAAGTCATGGTGTAGGTGTAGTGCCTGTCCCAAGACAGCGGTAGCGCACTGGGTGCGGCCCATTCCGCGTAGTTACCCGACATCGAACCAGCGACAGCTAACTTACCCATGGCAATGGTCGCGAGATTGTTGGCGCTCCCTGCACCCGGCATTGGCACACTCCCATTCCATTGGAGATCGTCCCCGTTCTGGAACCATGCGCCCTTCCAGCCGGCCTGCGAACTCGAGTACCAGGTATTGTCCGCTTTGAAGCAGATCGTTTGGTTGGCATAAAAACCACCGCCCGGAACGTGGTAGTAAGCGAATTGCCAGGAACCGACAGGTGAGGTTTCAGCAAACGCATGGAGGGTCTGGGTAGCCAGGACGGCTGCGATCAGCACGCTGAGCACTTTTTTCATCAGTTTTCTTCCTTTAAACGAGTGGTTTTTTTGAGAACGTCGATACACGTTTTTATCTGGACACCTCCTTACCCTTCACGAGTGAGCGCATGGAAATCTCTTTACTTAATTTGAAGTGCCTCGCGGCACAGGCATTCCAAAAAGCCCGGTTGCCCAGGCTTTTCAGTAATGCGCTTGATCTTTCGGCGCGACTGGCGCGGTACGGATCCATTCAAATTGTTCCTCCGACCGCGGTCCCTGCCCGCCGGATAACTGCTTCTGGTGCTTTACGCTGCACACCCGGGTCAGTTGCCAACCCTCTGAACCGTTAAGGCCGGTTCATCGCTGCCTGTTGGTGGAACTAAAGAGCCTCGTTGCCAGCCGCTTTGTCGAGCGGCTTGGACACAGAATATGCATCGATGCATATACAGTCAATGCGTAAATGCATTTATTTATGCGCGACCAATGCGCAAATGCATGAAACCCTTGGGAACACGGGGGTTGCGGCTTTTCAGGAGGCGAAAAAAAACCCGCACAACGGCGGGTTTTATCTGACAGCGGAGGGGTTAGCGGGCGTACATGCCCCACCAGAAGACGTGTCCGAGGATGACGATTTGCTCGTCCTGCATTTCCTGGAAGGTGTAGTCCTCATCCGGATGCTCATCACGGTTGAAGCTGCGCAGGCGGATGCCAGTGGGCAGGCGATAAAGCTGCTTCACCCGCAATTGGCCGTTGTGATTGATGGCGTAGAGGTCACCGTCGACGATGTCGCCAATCCCACACTTGCCTGCGTTCACCCCAACCGTGGCCCCGTCGCGCAGCACCGGCAACATACTGTTGCCGCGCACCGTCACGCATTTGGCCTGGTCGAACTGCACGCCGTTATGGCGCAGGCTGCGCTTGCCAAAGCGCAGGCTTGAGCGCTCGCTTTCCTCGATGACGAATCTTCCTGATCCAGCAGCCAATTCAACCTCGCGCAGAAAAGGGACCGACACTTCGTCTTCTTCGACGGGTGTTTCGTCGTCCCACAGGCTTATGTCCTTGAGTTCGGAATGCGGCTCATCGCGGCGGGCATTGCCGGCGGGCACAACGTCCGCGCGCCCGCGCAACTGATCGGTACTCACGGCAAAATATTCGGCGATCTTCGAGATGTGTTTATCCGAAGGATCGACGATCTTGCCGCTGAGGATCCGCGAGAGGGTGGACTGAGGCACGCCGGTACGCCGGTGAAGCTCCGTGGGGGAGATCCCGTGCTGATCGAGCAATGCTCTTAATACGGTCGAAACGTTGCGTTTTTGCATAACGCGCATAGTGCTTGTTCTTTTCGCAGAAGACAAATGCTGTTTTGCATAAATATGCAATGTGTAGGAGCTGTCGAGTGCAACGAGGCTGCGATCTTTCCCCAGACACTTGAATCTCAAGCGAAAGATCAAAAGATCGCAGGCTTCGCCAGCTCCTACAAAAGCCAAACTCCCCCACCCGGGATTTGCCCTACACGTCCCTAAGAAAAGACTCCAATCGCGTCCTTCAACTGCGCAACACAAGGCTACGTTGCCTTGCGCCTCTGCCTACAACTACGCCAGAATCCGCCGGCTTGTGCGCCTTGGGGCCCCTCGGTACTTTTGATCCTGTCACTGCCCATCAGTGATCGGGTTTAGTCGCTCGGTATTCCAAGGTGCTCATTGCTCCATTCAGTCAGGTACTTCTATTCCTGCACTTGATGGTAGCTGTGCGCAGGGCGCCCTCGGGCGCGCCGGTTTCTTGGATCCCCGGTCGACTAACCTGCGTACAGCTGCCGCCCCTCGTTTAGTCGCGAGTGAGTGGTGGCTCAACTTCAAGGATCCATAGAATGCCGAAGAACACTCCAAATCCCCCAGACGATCACGTCTCCCGCAGCCAATCGGCCAACGCCAAGAAACTCGACGACGCGGCCACCCGCGCCCTGGACTATTACCTCAAGCCGAAAGCCGACAAAGAAACCTGCGACACCCCCGACACCCTTTTCATCATCGCCCCCAACATCGACGCCGAATGCCTGCTCGCCAACCTCAGCGAAACCCTGGCCTCGGCCAACGCCATGGTCAGCGACCTGGCATTCGACCTGAAGGGCTCGCGACGGAATATAGCGCTAGGGGTCCAGCAAATGATCGAGCTGAGCCAGTTGCTGGCGAATCGGGCGTTGGATGTGGTTGAGGTGAGGTAGGCATCCATGATGCAAGCCGAGACCTAAGAGAAGCCCGAGTAATCACTGTGGGAGCGAGCTTGCTCGCGATAGCGGTAGTCCAGTGACAACTAAGTTGTATTGGCTGCCGTCATCGCGAGCAAGCTCGCTCCCCACAATTGATCGGGTATAGCCGGAGAGACTGGCCGACTGTCAGGCCACCTTCGCGAGCAGGCTCGCTCCCACAATGGGCCGCAGTGAACACAGAACTCATGGACACCCAGGATCACCTGTGGGAGCAAAGCTTGCTCGCGATGAGGCCAGCAAACCCAACATCCATGTGACTGAGCCACCGCCATCGCGAGCAAGCTTTGCTCCCACAGTTCTGATGGGTGTACGACCGGGAGAGCCAGGTCGGCTATCAGGCCGCCTCGCGGTGGACGTTGATCTCGGGCGCCCCGTTAACCACGCTGGCTGAACGAAGGTATTGCGCAGTGGGCCCACGGAGCGATGCCTTCGTTCAGGCATGCCGAGCCTAGGCGAGGCACCAAGTGGTGGGGCAGAAGCGTTTTGCTTACTTTTGACTGGGCCGGCTTCCGGGCTTTTCAAAAGTGAGCCGCCGTCAGGGCGGAACCCTAAGCAGCCGTTACCGAAAAAACGGATAAGTCCCCAATCCCAAAAACCACTCACATATGGGTAGCACAGACCACCCATGTTAACCTTGCGCCCATCGCGGAAAAGCCGGGCCAATGCCCCTCCTTTTGCCCCACACCTTTCAACGAGCTTGCCTGACACCCATGAATACCGCCGTGAACGACCTCTCCAGCCACACGCCGATGATGCAGCAATACTGGCGCCTGAAGAACCAGCACCCCGATCAGCTGATGTTCTACCGCATGGGCGACTTCTACGAAATCTTCTACGAGGACGCAAAGAAGGCCGCCAAGCTGTTGGACATCACCCTGACGGCACGTGGGCAATCGGCGGGCATGGCCATTCCGATGTGCGGGATTCCTTACCACGCGGCAGAAGGTTACCTGGCGAAGCTGGTCAAGCTCGGCGAATCCGTGGTGATCTGCGAACAAGTCGGCGACCCGGCCACCAGCAAAGGCCCCGTGGAACGCCAAGTCGTGCGGATCATCACCCCGGGCACGGTCAGTGACGAAGCCTTGCTGGACGAACGTCGGGACAACCTGATCGCCGCAGTCCTGGGCGACGAGCGCCTGTTCGGCCTGGCGGTGCTGGACATCACCAGCGGTAACTTCTCGGTACTGGAAATCAAGGGCTGGGAAAACCTGCTGGCGGAACTGGAACGGGTCAATCCAGTAGAGCTTTTAATTCCTGATGACTGGCCCAAAGACCTGCCGGCAGAAAAACGCCGTGGCGTGCGTCGTCGGGCGCCGTGGGATTTTGAGCGTGACTCGGCGCTGAAAAGTCTCTGCCAGCAGTTTTCCACCCAGGACCTCAAGGGCTTCGGTTGCGAGAACCTGACCCTGGCCATCGGCGCTGCCGGTTGCCTGCTGGCCTACGCCAAGGAAACCCAGCGCACCGCCCTGCCCCACTTGCGCAGCCTGCGGCACGAACGCCTGGATGACACCGTGGTGCTGGACGGCGCGAGCCGCCGCAACCTGGAACTGGACACCAACCTGGCCGGCGGGCGCGACAACACCTTGCAATCGGTGGTCGATCGCTGCCAGACCGCCATGGGCAGCCGCCTGCTGACACGCTGGTTGAATCGGCCGCTGCGGGACTTGACCGTGCTGCTGGCGCGCCAGTCCTCCATTACCTGCCTGCTGGATCGTTATCGCTTCGAGCAGTTGCAACCACAGCTCAAGGAAATCGGTGACATCGAGCGGATCCTCGCCCGCATCGGTTTGCGCAACGCCCGTCCCCGCGACCTGGCGCGCCTGCGCGATGCCCTCGGCGCGTTGCCCGAACTGCAGGTGGCGATGACAGACCTCGAAGCGCCGCACCTGCAGCAACTGGCGCGCACCACCAGCACCTACCCGGAGCTGGCCGCGCTGCTGGAAAAAGCCATTATCGACAACCCACCGGCGGTGATCCGTGACGGTGGCGTACTGAAAACCGGCTACGACGCCGAACTCGACGAGCTGCAAGCGCTGAGCGAGAACGCCGGCCAGTTCCTGATCGACCTCGAAGCCCGAGAAAAAGCCCGTACCGGCCTTGCCAACCTCAAGGTCGGCTACAACCGCATCCACGGTTATTTCATCGAATTGCCGAGCAAGCAGGCCGAACAGGCTCCGGCCGACTACGTCCGTCGCCAGACCCTCAAGGGCGCCGAGCGTTTCATCACCCCGGAACTCAAGGCGTTCGAAGACAAGGCGCTGTCGGCCAAGAGCCGCGCCCTGGCCCGGGAAAAGATGCTCTATGAAGCGTTGCTCGAAGACCTGATCAGCCAACTGCCGCCGTTACAGGACACTGCTGGCGCCCTGGCGGAGCTGGATGTGCTGAGCAACCTGGCCGAACGCGCGCTGAACCTGGACCTCAATTGCCCGCGCTTCGTCAGTGAGCCGTGCATGCGCATCAGCCAGGGTCGTCACCCGGTGGTCGAGCAAGTACTGACCACGCCGTTCGTGGCCAACGACCTGAGCCTGGACGACAACACCCGCATGCTGGTGATCACCGGCCCGAACATGGGCGGTAAATCCACCTACATGCGCCAAACCGCGTTGATCGTGCTGCTGGCCCATATTGGTAGTTTCGTCCCGGCGGCCAGTTGCGAATTGTCCCTGGTGGACCGGATCTTCACCCGGATCGGTTCCAGCGACGACCTGGCCGGTGGACGTTCGACGTTCATGGTGGAAATGAGCGAAACCGCGAACATTCTGCACAACGCCACCGAACGCAGCCTGGTGCTGATGGACGAAGTTGGACGCGGCACCAGCACCTTCGACGGCTTGTCCCTGGCCTGGGCAGCGGCCGAGCGCCTCGCGCACCTGCGGGCCTACACGCTGTTCGCTACCCATTACTTCGAACTCACCGTGTTGCCGGAAAGCCAGCCTTTGGTGGCCAACGTTCACCTCAATGCCACCGAGCACAACGAGCGCATCGTCTTCCTGCACCACGTGCTGCCCGGCCCGGCCAGCCAGAGCTACGGCTTGGCGGTGGCGCAACTGGCCGGCGTGCCAAGTGAAGTCATTACCCGTGCCCGCGAGCACCTGAGCCGCCTGGAAACCACCAGCCTGCCCCACGAAGCGCCGCGCCCGACCAAAGGCAAACCGGCCGCACCGCAGCAAAGCGACCTGTTCGCCAGCCTGCCGCATCCGGTACTCGATGAACTGGCCAAGCTCGATCTGGACGACCTGACACCTCGTCGGGCACTGGATTTACTCTATACATTGAAGACACGGATCTAACACACAGGCTTTCAAGCTGTTAGAATCGCGCGCGGTTTGGGATGCTGCGGACTATTAGCCTGGTTCGCAGACTATCGCTCCCGAACCTGGCGACCCTACCGTGAAGGGGCTTCGCTGCCGCCGCCTGAGGAGAGAATTAGAAATGACCTTCGTCGTCACCGACAACTGCATCAAGTGCAAGTACACCGACTGCGTAGAAGTGTGTCCGGTGGACTGCTTTTACGAAGGGCCGAATTTCCTGGTCATTCACCCGGACGAGTGCATCGACTGCGCCCTGTGTGAACCGGAATGCCCGGCGAACGCCATTTTCTCGGAAGACGAAGTGCCGGCCGGCATGGAGAACTTCATCGAGCTGAACGCAGAACTGGCGGACATCTGGCCGAACATCACCGAGAAGAAAGATGCGCTGCCGGACGCCGAAGAGTGGGATGGCAAGGAAGGCAAGCTCAAGGATCTGGAACGCTGATCGTTGCTGCTTTCGTGGAAAAGGCCCCTTGCGGGCCTTTTTGCTTTTTCGGGTCAAGAAATCGCAGGCAAAAAAAGGGGCGGTTTGACCCGCCCACATTTTTTCCCTAATCCCTTTAATCCTTTTCATCATCCTGATGAATCGCGTCCTGCGATATCCTTCCTTCCCATCGTCCTTGACGGGTGTGTCTGTCCGTCGACACAGGACTGATATTAGTATTTTCCCAGGCGAGTGCAACGCGACTGATACAGGTGGCTTGCTCTGTCACGCTACGTTCATCAACAAATTTTCGTTATAAATCAGTCAAATACAAAAGGATCACGGTATTTATAGCGGTCTGTCCGGCCGATGAGGAACTGAACGCTTACGTAACACTAGGCAAAGGCTTACACGCTGAAACTACAAATAGAACGGGACTGGAAAACGCCCCCTCAGAAACGCTTAGGTTCCAGACCAGTCGTAATGATGATGATCTATAGTTTTTACGAGGGGGGTGTATATCCATTTCTTCGGTAACGGCCACTTACGGTTCCGCTCTTACCGCGGCTCACTTTTTGAGAAGCCCGGAAGCCGACCCAGTCAAAAGTAAGCAAAACGCTCATGCCCCACCACTCGGCAACTCGCCTAGGCTCGGTGTGCCCTCACTCCGGCATTGCTCCGTGGGCCCTTCGCCCCCTTGAATGATCGAGTCGATCAACAGTGGTGACAGGTAGGCTGACACGGGGGGCTCTGTCCAAAAGTGACCCGCCGTAAGGGCGGAACCATAAGTAGCCGTGACCGAAGAAACGGATATACCCCCAAACCCAAGCCAAAAAAAACGGCACTTTCCATTTCTGAAAGAAGCACCGTTTTTTCCAAGTGAACAGCATCACAGCCAATCAGGGCCTTTCTGCTGCACTCGCCTTGGGTTATTGAAACAACGACTCGCTCGACAAGCCGTTCTTCTCCAGGATCTCTCGCAGGCGCTTGAGACCTTCAACCTGGATCTGCCTCACCCGCTCACGGGTCAAACCAATCTCCAGGCCCACATCTTCAAGCGTGCTGCTTTCATGACCGCGCAAGCCGAAGCGGCGAATCACCACTTCCCGTTGCTTGTCCGTAAGTTCCGAAAGCCACTGGTCGATGCTCTGGGACAAGTCATCGTCCTGGAGCAACTCGCACGGATCGGTCGGACGATCGTCGGTCAGGGTATCCAGCAGGGTCTTATCCGAGTCCGGCCCCAGCGAGACGTCTACCGAAGAGACCCGCTCGTTGAGCCCAAGCATGCGCTTGACCTCACCTACCGGTTTTTCCAGCAGGTTGGCGATTTCTTCGGGTGAAGGTTCATGGTCGAGTTTTTGGGTCAACTCACGGGCGGCCCGCAGATAGACGTTCAGCTCCTTGACCACATGAATCGGCAACCGGATGGTCCGGGTCTGGTTCATGATCGCCCGTTCGATGGTCTGGCGGATCCACCAGGTGGCGTAGGTCGAGAAACGGAAGCCGCGTTCGGGGTCGAATTTCTCGACGGCGCGAATCAGGCCCAGGTTGCCCTCTTCGATCAGGTCCAGCAGCGAAAGCCCACGATTGACATAGCGTCGGGCGATTTTCACCACCAGGCGCAGGTTGCTTTCAATCATGCGTTTTCGACCGGCCGGGTCGCCACTTTGCGACAGCCGCGCAAAATGAACTTCTTCCTCGGGGGAGAGCAGTGGCGAAAAACCGATTTCGTTGAGGTACAGCTGAGTGGCGTCCAGCGCCCGGGTGTAATCGATGTACTTATGTTGTTTAAGCGAAGCGGAGTGTTTGGATTTGGCACGAACGGAAGGTGGAGTCGCCCCTTCATCATTCGACATCGAATCCATAGCGATGCCGGTCTCCATAAGGAGAACCTCATCGTCGATGTCAAACTCCGGCACTTCTTTACTGAGAGCCATTGTTATAGTCCTTTGGTGAGTTCGACCTCAAGCTCAAGCGACGCCTTTATCCTTGGCAACGCTGGAGCCTGTTCCCTCTACGTGACGGAACAGGCTGACAATCAAATCAACGCCGTGGCAGGAATTGCAGCGGATCGACTGGTTTACCTTGTCGGCGAATCTCAAAATGCAGTTTCACCCGGTCTGTTCCCGTTGATCCCATTTCGGCAATTGTCTGTCCGACCTTGACCTGCTGCCCCTCCCGAACCAACAGCCTGCGGTTGTGACCGTAGGCACTGACGTAGGTATCGCTGTGTTTGATGATCACGAGTTCGCCGTAGCCCCTCAAACCACTCCCGGCGTACACAACCGTGCCATCAGACGCGGCTAAAACAGGCTGTCCCAAATCCCCGGCGATATCAATTCCTTTATTCAAACTACCGTTTGAAGAGAATTTTCCAATGAGAACGCCACTAGAAGGCCATCCCCAGCCTGTCGGGGCGGGGCCTGCCGGAGGCATCGGAACGGGGGTCGGTTTGCTCGCGACGGACGGTACTGTTGCCGCTTCAGCCCCCGTCGGCCGGCGAATAACCGTGGTTTTACTCGAGGAAGAAGGCGTCGAACCCGACTGCGTAACCACTGCGGTAGGCGTTGAACCGCTACGGCCATCGAAGCGAATCGTCTGACCTGGGTGAATCGTATAAGGCGCAGGAATGTTGTTACGCGCCGCAAGGGCTTTGTAGTCCCAGCCGTAGCGGAAAGCGATGGAAAACAGCGTATCGCCGCGACGGACTACATATTGGCCGGTCGTTACTGTAGGACGTTGAGGTGTTGCACTGTTGTTGCGATCGACAACCCGGACATTACCCGACGGCGTACTGGAACATCCGACCAGCAAAGTGCTCAAGACAAGGCCAGTCACCAGGCGCTGAAAGCTCGTGATACCCATACGCTGCGCAATGACTGTGAGACTCACCCGCCGCTCCCTTTGTGGTGGCAGAAAAATTGGAAACTGCCTATCCAGGCAGAACTCATATAAATATAGCTGGCAACGACTGCGCCTCTATTAATGAAGCGCAATGTGCCGCCGCACACGTTTGCTCGACGCCGTTGGACTCTGTTCAGCAAATCGGTGCCGCTGTAAGACACAGGCCAGGCCACGGAATTCAGCGTCTGTTTATAAATGCTCAGGCCAACGGCCCATTGAGTAACGGCACGAACCGCACCGCCCCCAGGACGTGTCGCGAAAAACCGTGTTCTTCACGCACGATCAGCATCAGTTGCTGGACTTCACCGGCGCCTACCGGAATCACCAGTCGCCCGCCGGGAGCAAGCTGATCCAGCAGGGCCTGGGGAACATCGGTGGCCACCGCGGTCACGATGATGCCGTTGTACGGCGCCAGGGCCGGCCACCCCTCCCAGCCATCGCCCCAGCGAAACACCACGTTGCGCAGGTTCAACTCAACCAGGCGTTCCTTGGCGCGATCCTGCAGTACCTTGATCCGCTCTACGGAAAACACCCGCTCGACCAGTTGCGACAACACCGCCGTCTGGTAACCCGAGCCGGTACCGATCTCCATCACCTTGTCCAGCGGCCCCGCCTCCAGCAGCAACTCGCTCATGCGGGCCACCATGTATGGCTGGGAAATGGTCTGGTTGTGGCCGATCGGCAACGCCGTGTCTTCATAGGCGCGATGGGCCAGGGCTTCATCGACGAACAGATGGCGCGGCGTGCGGCGAATGACTTCCAACACCTGGGCGTTGGAGAGACCTTCTTCGTAGAGACGCTGGATCAGTCGTTCACGGGTGCGCTGGGAGGTCATGCCGATTCCGCGGCGCAGCATATCGTCTTGCTCACGAGCCATCAGCGCAGCCCCTCCAGCCAGCCATCGAGATTTCGAAAGGCGTCGTTGAAGGTACGGTCCAACTGCAACGGCGTGATCGAGACATAACCTTGCATCACCGCATGGAAATCAGTGCCCGGCCCGCCGTCCTCGGCATCACCGGCGGCGGCGATCCAGTAACCGGCCTTGCCGCGCGGGTCGACGACATGCATCGGTTTGGCGGCGCGGGCACGGTGGCCCAGGCGAGTGAGCTGGATGCCACGGATGTGATCGAGCGGCAGGTTGGGGATATTCACGTTCAGCACCGTGCGTGGCGGCAGCTCCAGCTCGCCGTGGGCTTCGACCAGTTTACGGGCGAAGTAGGCGGCGGTCGGCAAGTTATCGACCTGCCGCGAAACAAACGAAAAGGCAAACGATGGCTTGTCCAGAAAGCGACCTTCCAGGGCGGCGGCAACCGTGCCGGAATAAAGCACATCGTCCCCCAGGTTGGCGCCCAGGTTGATACCCGACACCACCATGTCCGGCTCACGCTCCAGCAAGCCGTTGAGGCCCAGGTGCACGCAATCGGTCGGGGTGCCGTTGAGGCTGATGAAACCGTTATCCAGATAGCAGGGGTGCAACGGACGGTCGAGCGTCAGCGAGCTGCTGGCGCCGCTTTTGTCCTGGTCCGGGGCGATGACCACGCACTCGGCAAAATCCGCCAGCGCAGCATAAAGCGCGGCAAGACCGGGTGCAGTCACCCCGTCGTCGTTAGAAATCAGAATACGCATGGGCTGTCCGTCTGCCCCACCGGCACCAGATCGACGAGTTCGCGCACCAAGACAGTGGCGAAACATCCGGCCGGCAGGACGAATTCCAGTTGCAGAATGTCCAGCGAGGGATAATGCCACGACAGCCCGCCAATGGGCAGTCGCAGGATGCGACGTTCGTGACTCATTCCCGCGTTTATCAACCAGTCCCGCAAATCGGCCTCGCCCGCGGCGATGGCTTGTTCCAGCTCAAACGTCGCACCAGCGGCAGGCGAAGGTCCCTCGCCCCACTGCGGCCCGGTCGGGTGCAGGTCGAGAATGGCCAGGCGCGGGTCGCTGCACTCAGCCTCGCCGGCCGGAAAAAAACTGCGGCTGTCGGTGAAGGCAAGCAAATCACCAACCTGGGCTTTTTGCCAAGTTCCGTCGGCGACCCGCGCCGCCAGCACCCGGTTGAACAGGAAACTGCGGGCGGTGGACAACAACCGCGAGCGCACATTGCGCTGTTCCGGCAACGCCTTGCGCGTCGCCCAGGCCCGGGCATCGACGACATTGCCGCCGTCATGGCCGAAACGCTGGGCGCCAAAATAGTTGGGGATACCCTGGCGGACAATCTGCTGCAGGCGCGCATCGATCGCCGCCAGTGTCGCCCTTGAATTGGGTCAGGCGCAAGGTAAAGCCATTGGCCGAGTGCGCGCCGCGTTGCAGCTTGCGCCTGTGGCGTGCGGTCTTGAGGATTTTCAGCGTGTCGTTCTCTGCCGCCGACAGGTCCGGATCGGCCTTGCCCGGCAATTGGACGCTGAACCACTGGCGGGTCAGGGCCTGACGGTCCTTGAGCCCCGCGTAGCTGACGGTGCGCAACGGCACGCCGGCAGCCTTGGCGATTCGCCGGGCCGCTTCTTCGGTGTTCAAGCCACGTTTTTCAACCCAGATCCACAGGTGCTCGCCATCGCCGGTCAACGGGATGTCGAGCACTTCATCGACCTGGAAATCTTCAGCGGTGGCCTTGAGTACCGCGCTGCCCAGCGGTTCGCCGTAGGCCCGCGGCCCCAACAGTTCCAGTTCAGTCATGGGCGCAGCAACAAGGCAACGGAGTGGACGGCAATGCCTTCTTCGCGACCGACGAAGCCAAGCTTCTCGGTGGTGGTGGCTTTCACGTTCACTTGGTCCAACTCAACTTGAAGATCCTCGGCAATCAGTTGGCGCATCGCTTCGACGTGCGGCGCCATCTTGGGGGCCTGGGCAACGATGGTGTTATCGACATTGCCGACTTTCCAGCCCTTGGCGTGGATGAGCGAGACCACATGGCGCAGCAGCACGCGGCTGTCGGCGCCCTTGAATTGCGGGTCGGTGTCGGGGAAGTGCTTGCCGATGTCACCCAGGGCAGCCGCGCCAAGCAACGCATCGCTCAAGGCGTGCAGCAGGACATCACCGTCAGAATGCGCGAGCAGCCCGAAGCCGTGTGCGATCCGCACGCCGCCCAGAGTAATGAAATCGCCTTCAGCGAAACGGTGAACATCGTAGCCGTGGCCAATACGCATAAAAAAACGCCCCGATTTTTGTCAGGGCGTGATTCTACCTGCATTAGGCGTTTAGAGCGCGCGCATGATGCTGCAAGTGGTCATCAATGAAGCTGGCGATGAAGAAATAGCTGTGGTCGTAGCCCGGTTGCAGGCGCAGTTCCAGCGGATGGTCGGCAGCCTTGGCCGCCTGTTGCAGGGCTTCGGGCTTGAGCTGGTTGGTCAGGAAATCATCGCGATCACCCTGGTCCACCAGCAGTGGCAGCTTCTCCTGCGCCTCGGCAATCAATGCACAGGCATCCCATTCACGCCATTTCGAACGGTCTTCCCCCAGGTAACGAGAGAAAGCCTTCTGGCCCCATGGGCAATCCATCGGATTGTTGATCGGCGAAAAGGCCGACACCGAGCGGTAACGCCCCGGGTTGCGCAAGGCGCAGACCAGCGCGCCATGACCGCCCATGGAATGACCACTGATGCCGCGTTTGTCCGAGGCAGGGAAATGCGCTTCGACGAGTGTCGGCAATTCCTGCACCACGTAGTCATGCATCCGATAGTGCCGTGCCCACGGATCCTGCGTGGCGTTCAGATAAAAACCCGCCCCCAGGCCGAAGTCCCAGGCACCGTCCGGATCGCCCGGCACGTCGGCGCCACGAGGGCTGGTGTCCGGCGCGACGATGATCAGGCCCAACTCGGCGGCCATGCGCTGGGCACCGGCCTTTTGCATGAAGTTCTCGTCGGTGCAGGTCAGCCCGGACAACCAATACAGGACAGGCAACTTGCCGCCCTGCTCGGCTTGCGGCGGCAGGTACACGGCAAACACCATGTCACAACCGAGCACGTCGGAACGGTGCCGGTAACGTTTGTGCCAGCCGCCGAAGCTTTTCTGGCAGGAGATGTTTTCCAGACTCATGACCGACCTCAGAAATGGATAACGGTGCGGATGCTCTTGCCTTCATGCATCAGGTCGAACGCCTTGTTGATATCTTCCAGGCCCATGGTGTGGGTAATGAACGTATCCAGCGGGATCTCGCCCGTCTCGGCCATTGCCACATAGCTTGGCAACTCGCTGCGACCGCGCACGCCACCAAAGGCCGAACCGCGCCAGACGCGCCCGGTCACCAACTGGAAGGGGCGGGTGGCGATTTCCTGGCCGGCGCCGGCCACACCGATGATCACCGACTCGCCCCAGCCTTTGTGGCAGCACTCCAGCGCGGCACGCATCAACTGGACATTGCCGATGCACTCGAAGGAAAAGTCCACGCCGCCGTCAGTCATATCGACGATGACTTCCTGGATCGGACGGTCGAAGTCTTTCGGGTTGACGCAATCGGTGGCACCCAGTTGCTTGGCGATTTCGAACTTGGCCGGGTTGATGTCGATGGCGATGATGCGCGAAGCCTTGGCCTTCACCGCGCCAATCACTGCCGACAGGCCGATGCCGCCCAGGCCGAAGATCGCCACGGTGTCACCCGGCTTGACCTTGGCGGTGTTGAGGACCGCGCCGATACCGGTGGTGACGCCGCAACCCAGCAGGCAGACCTTTTCCAGCGGGGCTTCTTTTTGAATCTTCGCGACGGAGATTTCCGGCAGCACGGTGTACTCAGAGAACGTCGAGGTGCCCATGTAGTGGAAAATCGTCTCGCCCTTGTAGGAAAAACGCGAGGTGCCGTCCGGCATCAGGCCTTTGCCCTGGGTGGCGCGAATCGCCTGGCAGAGGTTGGTCTTGCCTGACTTACAGAATTTGCACTGACCGCATTCCGGCGTGTACAGCGGGATCACATGGTCGCCCACCGCGACCGAGGTCACGCCTTCGCCGATGGCTTCGACAATCGCGCCGCCTTCGTGACCGAGGATCGACGGGAAGATCCCTTCCGGATCGGCGCCCGACAAGGTATAGGCGTCGGTGTGGCAGACACCGGAAGCCACCACGCGCAACAGCACTTCGCCCGCCTTGGGCATGGCGACGTCGACTTCAACGATTTCCAGGGGTTTCTTGGCCTCGAAGGCAACGGCAGCGCGCGACTTGATCATCCGGACTCTCCAGCAAATAAAAACAAGACCGGGAGTGTAATCCTCCGCCGGACGATGAATAATCCAACCAAAAGCAAAACATTATTGCTGTACAGGGATAATCCTTCATGTCCGATAACCGCTGGGAAGGGATCGACGAGTTCGTCGCCGTGGCCGAATGCAGTCAATTCACCGCCGCCGCTGAACGTCTCGGGGTTTCGTCTTCCCACATCAGCCGACAAATCGTACGGCTTGAAGAGCGTTTGCAGACACGTTTGCTCTACCGCAGTACCCGGCGGGTCACCCTGACCGAGGCCGGCCAGACATTTTTGCAGCATTGCCAACGCCTGCAGGACGGGCGCGAGGAAGCACTGCGGGCGGTGGGCGATCTCACCAGCGAACCCAAGGGCATGCTGCGCATGACCTGCGCCGTGGCCTATGGCGAACGGTTCATCGTGCCTCTGGTAACGCGGTTCATGGGGCTGTACCCGCAGTTGCGGGTAGACATCGAGCTGAGCAACCGTCCTCTGGACCTGGTGCACGAAGGCCTCGACCTGGCGATTCGCCTGGGTCGCCTGCAGGACTCCCGCCTGGTCGCCACGCGCCTGGCACCGCGGCGCATGTACCTGTGCGCTTCACCCTCTTACCTGGAACGCTACGGGCGGCCCCATAGCTTGTCGGAACTGAGCCGCCACAATTGCCTGATCGGCAGCTCCGACGTCTGGCAACTGGAGCAGAACGGGCGGGAATTTTCCCAACGGGTACAGGGAAACTGGCGCTGCAACAGTGGGCAAGCGGTGTTGGACGCGGCGCTGCAAGGGGTGGGGTTGTGCCAACTGCCGGATTATTACGTATTGGAGCATTTGCACAGCGGTGCATTGATCTCGCTGCTGGAGGCTCATCAGCCACCGAATACGGCGGTGTGGGCGTTGTACCCGCAGCAGCGGCACCTGTCGCCGAAGGTGCGCAAGTTGGTGGATTTTTTGAAGGAAGGGCTGGCTGGGCGACCGGAATATCGGGGATGACAGTGGTTTTTTGTCGTCTGGGGGTGACGCCATCGCGAGCAAGCTCGCTCCCACAGGGTTATCGTCGAATGACGGTCAAGTGTTCACACCAACCCACTGTGGGAGCGAGCTTGCTCGCGATGGCGCCGGCCCAGACGATGAAGATCTAACGAGGAAACATATCCGGTTTAATGCCGATTTGCCCAGCGCTGGCGCAACCACTCCAGATCTTCCGGCCGGGTGACCTTGATGTTATCGGCCCGCCCTTCGATCAGCCGCGGCGCCTGCCCCGCCCATTCCATGGCGGACGCTTCGTCGGTAATCAGCGCATCTGCAACCAGGCTGTCGGCCAAGGCCCGATGCAAGGCGCCGAGGCGGAACATCTGTGGCGTGTAGGCTTGCCAGATCACGCTGCGATCAACGGTCTCCAGCACGCGGCCGTGTTTGTCGACGCGCTTGAGGGTGTCGCGCGCCGGGACGGCCAGCAGGCCGCCGACTGGATCGGTCGCCAACTCGCCGAGCAGTGTGTCCAGATCATCCCGGGCCAGATTGGGCCGGGCGGCGTCGTGCACCAGCACCCAGTCGTGATCGTCGGCGCCCTGCTCGTGCAGGTACAGCAAGGCATTGAGCACTGAATCCGAACGTTGCTCGCCACCGTCGACGCGCTGGATGCGTGTGTCGTTGGCACAGGCCAGGGTCGGCCAGTAAGGATCATCGTGTGCAAGGCTGACCACCACGCCCTTGACGGTGGGATGATCGAGGAAACAGCCGAGGCTGTGTTCAAGAATTGTGCGTCCGCCCAACTGCAGGTATTGCTTGGGACGGTCCGCGGCCATACGAGCGCCAACGCCCGCGGCAGGAATCACGGCCCAGAAGGCCGGCAAACGAATACTCATTGGGCCAACTGGTAGAGGGTTTCGCCCTCCTTGACCATGCCCAGTTCATGTCGAGCCCGTTCTTCAACGGTCTCCATGCCTTTTTTCAGCTCTGTCACTTCGGCGTCCATCACCCGATTACGCTCAAGCAGCGCCTCGTTCTCGGCGTGTTGGTCGGCAATTTGCTGAGTCAGGTCGGCCACTTGCGCCAAGCTGCCATTGCCCACCCACAGGCGGTACTGCAGGCCGGCCAGCAACAGGAGCAAGACAAGAAACAACCAATTGGGACTGCGCATCGAATATCAGGTATCCAGTGAAAAAAGACCGCCATGCCAAACTTTGAAGCGTCTGATAGCACGAAGCCTGGAAAACCCAGGCTTGTGCTTGATAAGGCATCAGATTAGAGGCAAAACCGTCGCCATGGCGACTTTTGCGACCTAATCCGCTGTCTTTTTACCATTTACCGCTTAACCGCGAAACTCGGCGCGACCGTTGTACTTGGCCTTGCCGTTCAACTGCTCTTCGATACGCAGCAGCTGGTTGTACTTGGAAACGCGGTCGGAACGGCACAGCGAACCGGTCTTGATCTGGCCTGCCGCAGTGCCCACGGCCAGGTCGGCAATGGTCGAGTCTTCGGTTTCACCGGAGCGGTGGGAGATCACGGCGGTGTAGCCGGCCGCCTTGGCCATCTGGATGGCTTCCAGGGTTTCGGTCAGGGTACCGATCTGGTTGAACTTGATCAGGATCGAGTTGGCGATCTTCTTGTCGATGCCTTCTTTCAGGATCTTGGTGTTGGTCACGAACAGGTCGTCACCCACCAGCTGGGTTTTCTCGCCGATCTTGTCGGTGAGGATTTTCCAGCCAGCCCAGTCGGACTCGTCCAGGCCGTCTTCGATGGAGATGATCGGATAGCGTTCGGTCAGGCCCTTGAGGTAGTCAGCGAAACCTTCGGCGGTGAACACCTGGCCTTCGCCGGACAGGTTGTACTTGCCGTCTTCGTAGAATTCACTGGCGGCGCAGTCCAGGGCCAGGGTCACGTCGGTGCCCAGCTTGTAGCCAGCATTGGCCACGGCTTCGGAGATCACTTTCAGCGCGTCTTCGTTGGACGCCAGGTTCGGTGCGAAACCGCCTTCGTCGCCAACCGCGGTGCTCAGGCCACGGGCTTTGAGCACAGCCTTGAGGTGATGGAAAATCTCGGTGCCCATGCGCAGGCCTTCGGAGAAGGTCTTGGCGCCAACCGGCTGCACCATGAATTCCTGGATGTCGACGTTGTTATCGGCATGCTCGCCGCCGTTGATGATGTTCATCATCGGCACCGGCATCGAGTAGACACCCGGGGTACCGTTGAGGTTGGCGATGTGGGCGTACAGCGGCAGGTCCTGGTCCTGGGCAGCGGCCTTGGCAGCGGCCAGGGACACGGCGAGGATCGCGTTGGCGCCCAGGGTGGCTTTGTTTTCGGTACCGTCGAGCTTGATCATCGCGTGATCGAGGGCTTTCTGGTCGGCAGGATCCTTGCCCAGCAACAGCTCGCGGATCGGACCGTTGATGTTGGCGACGGCTTTGAGCACGCCCTTGCCCAGGTAACGGCTCTTGTCGCCATCACGCAGCTCCAGCGCTTCGCGCGAGCCAGTGGAAGCACCGGACGGCGCGCAGGCGCTGCCGATGATACCGTTGTCGAGAAGCACGTCCGCTTCAACAGTGGGGTTGCCACGGGAGTCGAGAACTTCACGACCTTTGATGTCGACGATTTTTGCCATTGTTGTAAACACTCCAAAGTTGACGAAAACGCTGTGGGAGCACGGCTTGCCGGCGATGGGGGCCTCAAGGACGCCATCGCTGGCAAGCCATGCTCCCACAAGAGCAGTGCGGCCAGCGGGCCAGAGCGATAATCGAGCGGTACTTTACCGGAGAAAACCGCGTTACGCGGTTTCTATTGTCGGAAAACTCTTGACCAGCTCGTCCAACGCCTTGAGCTGAGACAGGAAAGGTTCCAGCTTGTTCAAGCGCAAGGCACAAGGGCCGTCGCACTTGGCATTGTCCGGATCCGGGTGGGCTTCAAGGAACAGGCCAGCCAGGGACTGGCTGATGCCAGCCTTGGCCAGGTCGGTCACCTGGGCGCGACGACCGCCAGCGGAGTCGGAACGACCGCCCGGCATCTGCAAGGCGTGCGTCACGTCGAAGAATACCGGGTATTCGAACTGCTTCATGATGCCGAAGCCGAGCATGTCGACTACCAGGTTGTTGTAACCGAAGCTCGAACCGCGCTCGCAGAGGATCAACTGGTCATTCCCAGCCTCTTCGCACTTGCTCAGGATGTGTTTCATTTCCTGGGGCGCGAGGAACTGGGCTTTCTTGATATTGATCACCGCGCCGGTCTTGGCCATCGCGACCACCAGGTCGGTCTGGCGCGACAGGAAAGCCGGCAACTGGATGATGTCGCAGACCTCGGCGACGACCGCGGCCTGGGCCGGCTCGTGGACGTCGGTGATGATCGGCACGCCAAAGGCTTGCTTGATGTCCTGGAAGATCCGCATGCCTTCTTCCAGGCCCGGGCCACGGTAGGAGGTCACGGACGAACGGTTGGCCTTGTCGAAGCTGGCCTTGAACACGTAAGGGATACCCAACTTCTGGGTGACCTTCACGTACTCCTCGCAGACCTGCATCGCCATGTCGCGGCTTTCCAGCACGTTCATGCCACCAAACAGCACCATGGGCTTGTCGTTGGCAATCTCGATGTCGCCGACACGAATGATCTTCTGGGCCATCGTCTTATGCCTTTTTCTGGTGTTGAGCCAAAGCGGCCTTCACGAAACCGCTGAACAGCGGATGACCGTCCCGTGGCGTCGAGGTGAACTCGGGGTGGAACTGGCAGGCGACGAACCATGGGTGATCCGGGGCCTCGACCACTTCGACCAGCGCGCCGTCACCGGAACGACCGGAGATTTTCAGGCCAGCTTCGATCAACTGCGGCAGCAGGTTGTTGTTCACTTCATAGCGATGACGGTGACGCTCGACGATCACATCCTTGGCGTAGCAATCGTGCACCTTGGAACCGGCTTCCAGCAGGCATTCCTGGGCACCGAGACGCATGGTGCCGCCCAGGTCCGAACTTTCGGTACGCACTTCCACCGCACCAGTGGCATCTTCCCACTCGGTGATCAGGCCCACGACCGGATGGCCGCTGGCGCGATCGAACTCGGTGGAGTTGGCGTCTTTCCAGCCCAGCACGTTACGGGCGAACTCGATGACCGCCACTTGCATGCCCAGGCAGATACCCAGGTAAGGCACCTTGTTTTCGCGAGCGTATTGCACGGCAGTGATCTTGCCTTCCACGCCCCGCAGGCCGAAGCCGCCCGGCACGAGGATCGCATCGGCGCCTTCGAGCAGGCCGGTGCCCTGGTTCTCGATGTCTTCGGAATCGATGTAGCGCAGGTTGACCTTGGTACGGTTGCTGATGCCAGCGTGACTCATCGCCTCGATCAGCGACTTGTAGGCGTCCAGCAGTTCCATGTACTTGCCGACCATGGCGATGGTGACTTCGTGCTCAGGGTTGAGCTTGGCATCGACCACGGCTTCCCATTCGGACAGATCGGCGCTGGCGCATTGCAGGCCGAAGCGCTCGACGACGAAGTCGTCCAGGCCCTGGGAGTGCAGGATCCCCGGGATCTTGTAGATGGTGTCGGCGTCTTCCAGGCCGATGACCGCGCGTTCTTCAACGTTGGTGAACTGGGCGATCTTGCGACGCGACGAGATGTCGATCGGGTGATCGGAGCGGCAGATCAGCACGTCCGGCTGCAGGCCGATGGAACGCAGTTCCTTGACCGAGTGCTGGGTGGGCTTGGTCTTGGTTTCGCCGGCCGTGGCGATGTACGGCACCAGTGTCAGGTGCATCAGCATCGCGCGCTTGGCGCCGATTTCGAAACGCAACTGGCGGATGGCCTCGAGGAACGGCTGGGACTCGATGTCGCCCACGGTGCCGCCGATTTCGACCATCGCCACGTCGGCATCGCCCGCACCCTTGATGATGCGGCGCTTGATTTCGTCGGTGATGTGCGGGATGACCTGGATGGTCGCGCCCAGGTAGTCACCACGCCGCTCCTTGCGCAGCACGTGTTCGTAGACACGGCCGGTGGTGAAGTTGTTGTTCTGGGTCATGGTCGTGCGGATGAACCGCTCGTAGTGGCCCAGGTCCAGGTCGGTCTCGGCGCCGTCGTGGGTGACGAACACTTCACCGTGCTGGAACGGGCTCATGGTGCCCGGGTCAACGTTGATGTACGGGTCCAGCTTGAGCATGGTGACCTTAAGTCCCCGCGCCTCCAGGATGGCCGCCAATGAAGCCGAGGCAATGCCTTTCCCCAATGAAGAAACAACACCGCCCGTGACGAATATGTAGCGCGTCATGAAAAACCCTAGAAGTCTGCGTTAAAGCGGTCCGAGCCGCCGGGGAAAGCGAAGGAAGGCCGAAGCCCCCGATCACCTGCATTAATCACAGTGCACCTTTCAAAAAAACCGCCGCGTTGGGACAGACCGGAAGTGAAATCACCGGTACGTTGCTCGCTACACATTTTTTGGAATCGCCCAGCAAAGACTGCTTGGTAATCGGCAACTCCTGCAATTCAGGCGAATCCACAGAAGTTGTATCAAGAAGGGAGCGTAGTCTACCGGAAAGCCCCTTTCAGCTCAAACCCAGATCTTGGCTTCCTGGCGTCCAGATCAATTGCCAACGGCCATCAGGCTGTGCATCGAGCCCGGCCAGATTGGCTACCGCCAGCAATTGCTCGCCCTGATAGAGCAGCGGCAATCGACCTCGAACGAACGCCGGCACGGCCTTTTCATTGAGCAAACGCTTGAGGTCACGGTGACCACGACCCTGTAACGCCATTACCTCGCCGCCCTGACGATAGCGCACGCTGAGCGGCCCCGCAGGCGGCGTGCCGTCGAGCACCACCCGACCATTGCCCGGCAGCCGCAGCGCAACCGCCGGATCGGCCCAGTCGACGGTGCCTGGCAGCGAACATAGCCAGTGGTCGGATAACCACCAGACCCGCCCGGCGGCCCGGTGCAGCTCGCCACCGGCCAGGCGCCAGATCGGTCGGGCATCGTCGGCGGCATCGCGCAACGAGTCCCAGCCCGACCAGTGATCGGTATCGGGCAGCAGGGTCATCCGTGCCAGCCAGTGGCTCAAAGCGTTGCGCTGACGGGCCGGCGACAAGGCCCGCAACGGCGCCAGCGCCAGGGATTGCAGCCCGAGCCAGTCGAACACGCCCGGAGTCGCGGCCTGGGCCAGGTCGATCCGCGCCAAATCGTCCAGCAAAGTTTGGGCTTCACCCATGTGCGCAGCGCTGCGAGCCAGGGTCGTCGAAGCTTGGGGCCATTGCTCGGCCAACACTGGAAAAACCCGCTGGCGCAGATAATTGCGCGCGTACCGATGGTCGTCGTTGGACGGGTCTTCGATCCAGCTCAAGCCCTGCTGCCTCGCATAGGCTTCCAGCTCCACACGGGACACATCGAGCAAGGGCCGCAGCAAATGCCCTTGGCCCAACGGACGCTGCGGAGGCATCGCCGCCAAGCCCTTCACCCCCGCTCCCCTTAGCAGGCGAAACAGCAGGGTTTCGGCCTGGTCATCGCGATGCTGGGCGGTAAGCAGCACTTCATTGCTATGGATCGCCGCTACAAAGGCCGCGTAACGCGCTTCCCGCGCGGCGCGCTCGACACTGGCGCCAGGGCGCACATGCACAGTCACCACGTCCAGCGGCACGCCCAGGGCCGCGCAGACCGAACGACAATGGTCCGGCCACGCCTCAGCTACAGCCTGGAGGCCGTGATGCACATGAATAGCGCTCAGCGCGGGCAAGGGTTGGCGTTGCGAAAGGGTTACGAGCAGGTGCAGCAGGACGGTGGAGTCGAGGCCGCCGGAGAAGGCGATGCGCCAGGTGGCGGCGTTGCGCCAGGGGAGCATATGTTTGAGGAGCCGGGTTGGCAGATCAATCGTGGGCTGATTCATCGCAACTGCCTTCACACAAATCAAATGTGGGAGCGAGCTTGCTCGCGATAGCGGTATCTCAGTCAACTTATCTGTTGAATGTTAACCCGTCATCGCGAGCAAGCTCGCTCCCACACAGGGGTACAGCGCTGAATCAGAGGCCGTAGCTCATCAACCGCTCGTAGCGACGAGCCAGCAGCGCTTCGTTGTCGAACTTCTTGAGCATCGACAATTGCGAGCTCAGCTCGGCGCGGATCAGTGCCGCAGCCGCAGCCGGGTCGCGGTGAGCGCCGCCGACTGGCTCGTTGATCACTTTGTCGACGATGCCCAGGCCTTTGAGACGTTCGGCGGTAATGCCCATGGCCTCAGCGGCATCCGGCGCCTTCTCGGCGGTTTTCCACAGGATCGAGGCGCAGCCTTCCGGCGAGATCACCGCATAGGTGGAATATTGCAGCATGTTCAACTGGTCGCAGACACCGATGGCCAGTGCACCGCCGGAACCACCTTCGCCAATTACAGTGGCGATGATCGGGGTTTTCAGGCGCGCCATGACGCGCAGGTTCCAGGCAATCGCCTCGCTCTGGTTGCGCTCTTCGGCGTCGATGCCCGGGTAGGCGCCCGGCGTGTCGATGAAGGTCAGGATCGGCATCTTGAAGCGCTCGGCCATTTCCATCAGGCGGCAGGCCTTGCGGTAGCCTTCCGGACGCGGCATGCCGAAGTTGCGGCGCACCTTCTCGCGCACTTCACGGCCTTTCTGATGACCGATAACCATCACCGGCTGGTCGTCCAGGCGGGCGACACCGCCGACGATCGCGGCGTCGTCGGAGAAGTGGCGGTCGCCATGCAGCTCATCGAACTCGGTGAAGATGTGGTCGATGTAGTCCAGGGTATAGGGACGACGTGGATGACGCGCCAGGCGGGCGATCTGCCAGCTGGTCAGCTTGCCGAAGATGTCTTCGGTCAGCGTGCGACTTTTGTCCTGCAGACGAGAGATTTCATCGCCGATATTCAGCGAATTGTCATTACCGACCAAGCGCAACTCTTCGATCTTGGCTTGCAGGTCGGCGATCGGCTGTTCGAAATCTAGAAAATTCGGGTTCATAGGCGTCCGTCTTGGGTCGACGTCCAAGAGAGCTTGGGCCGGCCGGTTGTCTATTCGCGCCTACCTTAAGGGAGAGGCGCGTTCAGGTCGAGATTAAAAATTCGGGTCGAGATCAGGGGTATTTCGGTTTCGAGAATGGCCCCTGGCCGTCAACGGTATTGGAGGAAGACGTTGTCTTTGCCGAACTGGTCACGCAAGGCTTGAATCAACGCATCCGCCGGATCGATCCGCCAGCCTTCGCCGAACTGCAACACAGCCTTGGCGTCGGGGCGTACATACTCCATGGTGATCGGGCAGGCACCGCGATGGCGCTTGAACAATTCGCCCAACCAGCGTAGCTGATCGCCCTTGAGATCCTGGGTCTGCAACTTCAGGCGCAGGCTTTCAGCCAGGTTGGTACGGGCATCTTCCATGCTCATCACCCGCTTGACCCGCAGGCGCAGGCCACCGGAAAAGTCATCGTTGCTGACCTCGCCTTCCACCACCACCATCGCGTCAGTCTGCAACAGCGACTGCGCCGAGTGGAACGCATCGGCGAACAATGAGGCCTCGATGCGCCCGGAGCGGTCGTCGAGGGTGATGAAGCCCATCTTGTCGCCCTTTTTGTTCTTCATCACCCGCAGGGCGATGATCATGCCGGCGACGGTCTGCGTGTCGCGTGCCGGCTTGAGGTCGATGATGCGCTGACGGGCGAAGCGGCGGATCTCGCCTTCGTATTCGTCGATCGGGTGACCGGTGAGGTACAGGCCCAAGGTGTCTTTCTCACCCTTGAGGCGTTCCTTGAGGGTCAGCTCCTTGGCCTTGCGATGGTTGCCATAGACATCGGCGTCTTCTTCGACGAACAGCCCGCCAAACAGGTCGGCGTGGCCGCTGTCATGGGTACGGGCGGTCTGTTCGGCGGCCTTGATCGCCTCCTCCATCGCCGCCAGCAACACCGCGCGGTTGCGGTCGATGTTGGCCTGGTAGGCCTTGGGCTCATCCTGGAAGTAAGGTCCCAGCCGGTCCAGGGCACCACTGCGGATCAATCCGTCGAGGGTGCGCTTGTTGATGCGCTTGAGGTCAACCCGGGCGCAGAAATCGAACAGGTCCTTGAATGGCCCGTCCTGGCGCGCTTCGGTAATGGCTTCCACCGGCCCCTCGCCCACGCCCTTGATCGCGCCCAGGCCGTAAATGATGCGGCCTTCGTCGTTCACCGTGAACTTGAACTCCGAAGCGTTCACGTCCGGTGCGTCGAGGCGCAGCTTCATGGTCCGCACTTCTTCGATCAAGGTCACGACCTTGTCGGTGTTGTGCATATCCGCCGACAGTACCGCGGCCATGAACGGCGCCGGGTAGTGCGCCTTCAGCCACGCGGTCTGGTACGACACCAGGCCATAGGCCGCGGAGTGGGATTTGTTGAAGCCGTAGCCGGCGAACTTTTCCACCAGGTCGAAAATGTTACCGGCCAGGTCAGGGTCGATGCCGTTGGTGGCGCAACCCTCAATGAAACCGCCGCGTTGCTTGGCCATTTCCTCGGGTTTTTTCTTACCCATCGCCCGACGCAGCATGTCCGCGCCGCCGAGGGTGTAACCGGCCATGACCTGGGCAATCTGCATCACCTGTTCCTGATACAGGATGATGCCGTAGGTCGGTGCGAGCACCGGTTTCAAGCCTTCGTACTGATAGTCCGAGTGCGGGTATGCCAGCTCGGCGCGGCCGTGCTTACGGTTGATGAAGTCATCCACCATGCCCGATTGCAGCGGGCCCGGACGGAACAGGGCCACCAGTGCGATCAGGTCTTCCAGGCAGTCGGGCTTGAGCTTTTTGATCAGCTCCTTCATGCCCCGGGATTCAAGCTGGAACACCGCCGTGGTTTCGGCTTTTTGCAACAGGCTGTAGGTCGGCTTGTCATCCAGCGGGATGAAGGCGATGTCCAGCGGTTCTTCACCGACCTTGGCCCGGTCACGGTTGATGGTTTTCAGCGCCCAGTCGATGATGGTCAGGGTGCGCAGGCCGAGGAAGTCGAACTTCACCAGGCCCGCCGCCTCGACGTCATCCTTGTCGAACTGGGTCACCAGGCCGTCGCCTTCTTCGTCGCAATAGATCGGCGAGAAGTCAGTCAGTTTGGTCGGCGCGATCACCACGCCGCCGGCGTGCTTGCCGACGTTACGCACCACGCCTTCAAGCTTGCGGGCCATCTCCCAGATTTCCGCGGCTTCTTCATCGACCTTGATGAAGTCCCGCAGGATTTCTTCCTGCTCGTAGGCTTTTTCCAGGGTCATGCCGACTTCGAACGGAATCATCTTCGACAGACGATCCGCCAAGCCGTAGGACTTGCCCTGCACCCGCGCCACGTCGCGCACCACAGCCTTGGCGGCCATGGAACCGAAGGTGATGATCTGGCTCACCGCGTTGCGGCCATACTTCTCGGCCACGTAGTCGATCACCCGGTCGCGACCGTCCATGCAGAAGTCGACGTCGAAGTCGGGCATGGATACCCGTTCCGGGTTGAGGAAACGTTCGAACAGCAGGTCATATTCCAGCGGGTCGAGGTCGGTGATCTTCTGCACATAGGCCACCAGCGACCCGGCACCCGACCCACGGCCTGGGCCCACCGGCACGCCGTTGTTCTTGGCCCACTGGATAAAGTCCATCACGATCAGGAAATAGCCGGGAAAGCCCATCTGGATAATGATATCCAGCTCGAAATTCAACCGGTCGACATAGACCTGGCGCTTGGCTTCGTAATCTTCGGTGGTGTCCTTGGGCAACAGGACGCTGAGGCGCTCCTCAAGGCCGTCGAAGGACACCTTGCGGAAATACTCGTCGATGGTCATGCCATCGGGGATCGGGAAGTTGGGCAGGAAGTGTTTGCCCAGCTTCACGTCGATGTTGCAGCGCTTGGCGATCTCGACGGTGTTTTCCAGCGCCTCGGGCAGGTCACTGAACAACTCGGCCATTTCCTCGGCGCTCTTGAGGTATTGCTGGTTGCTGTAGTTCTTCGACCGTCGCGGATCATCGAGGGCACGGCCCTCACCGATGCAAACGCGGGTTTCGTGAGCTTCGAAATCGTCCTGCTTGATGAACCGCACATCGTTGGTCGCCACCAGCGGCGCGCCGATCTTGTCGGCCAGGACCACGGCGGCGTGCAGGTGCTCTTCGTCATTCGGACGATTGGTGCGCTGCACTTCGATGTAGAAGCGATCCGGGAACACCGACATCCAGTCACGGGCCAGGGTCTCGGCTTCCTCGGGGTTGCCACTGAGCAGCGCCAGACCGATTTCACCTTCCTTGGCCGCCGACAGCATGATCAGCCCTTCGCTGGCCTCGGCCACCCACTCGCGCTCGATGATGATCGAGCCGTTGCGCTGGCCGTCGATAAAACCACGGGAGATCAGCTCGGTGAGGTTGCGATAACCCAGGGCATTCATCACCAACAGGCTGATACGGCTCAGCGGAGCGTCCGGATCCTTGTTCGACAGCCACAGGTCGGCACCACAGATCGGCTTGATCCCGGCGCCCATGGCGGCCTTGTAGAACTTGACCAGCGAACACATGTTGTTCTGGTCGGTGACCGCCACGGCAGGCATGTTCATGCCCACCAGGGTCTTGACCAGGGGCTTGATCCGCACCAGACCGTCGACCAGGGAGTATTCAGTGTGCAGGCGTAGATGAACGAATGAAGCCGGCATAGTGATCCTGCGTTAAGTCATGAAAACAACAAGGCCCGGATTGTACCGGGCCTTGGGTAAAACATCAGCCATGAGTCTTCTGCCTGGCAAATACTGCCTTTGTGGCGAGGGGATTTATCCCCTCGCCACAAAGGCCTGCATCAAGAGACCGTAGCCTGATTACCCACGATCAAGCCATCACGAGCTTCATAAGCCAGCCGCACCGGGGCGAACGAACGCCGATGGATCGGCGTTGGCCCAAGGCGCGCCAGGGCTTCTAGATGAACGGGGGTCGGGTAACCCTTGTGGCCGCCGATGCCATAGCCCGGGTAAATCAATTCGAAAGCGGCCATTTCCCGGTCACGGCTGACCTTCGCCAGAATCGAGGCCGCCGCGATGGCCGGCACCTTGCCGTCGCCCTGGATCACCGCTTCGGCGCGCATCGACAGTTTCGGGCAGCGATTGCCATCGATCATCGCCAGTTTCGGCGTGATGTGCAGGCCCTGCACGGCACGCTGCATGGCAAGCATGGTGGCGTGCAGGATATTGAGTTCATCGATTTCTTCGACTTCGGCCCGGGCGATGCACCAGCTCAAGGCTTTCTCGCAGATCTCGTCGTAGAGCTTTTCGCGACGGGCTTCAGTGAGTTTCTTCGAATCGTTGAGGCCAAGGATCGGCCGCTTCGGATCAAGAATCACCGCCGCCGTCACCACCGCGCCGCACAACGGGCCACGCCCCACTTCATCGACACCGGCCACCAGTTCTTCCACTTCGGCGACCAGGTTGAAGTCCAGGCCCATCTGTAGCTTTGAGTTGCTCATGGTTTTGCGCCAATCAGGGTCAGTACCGCGTCCGCCGCCTGGTTGGAAGCATCACGACGCAACGTACGATGGATTTCATCAAATCCCCGGGTCTGTTCCTCGCCGCCATCGATCAAGGGCGACAGCGTGGTAGCCAGCGCCTCGGCGGTCGCATCGTCCTGCAACAGCTCCGGCACCAGCAAGCGCTGGGCCAACAGGTTCGGCAAGGACACGTAGGGGCTCTTGACCATGCGCTTGAGAATCCAGAACGTCAGCGGGGCCAGGCGATAGGCGACCACCATCGGGCGCTTATACAACAGCGCCTCAAGGGTAGCAGTGCCGGAAGCAATCAACACGGCATCGCAGGCCGCCAACGCTTCGTGGGAACGACCGTCGAGCAGTGTCACCGGCAAATCGCGGCCGACCAGCAGCGCTTCCAACTGGACGCGACGCTGCGCACTGGCACACGGCAGGACAAAACGTACACCGGGTCGCAGCGCCCGAAGGCGTTCGGCGGCGTCGAAAAACAGACCGCCCAAGCGACTCACTTCGCCGCCCCGGCTGCCGGGCATCAAGGCCACCAGTGGCCCCTCGGGCAGGCCCAACGCCTGGCGGGCCGCGTCGCGGTCGGCTTCCAGGGGAATGGTATCGGCCAGGGTGTGCCCGACAAACCGCACCGGCACGCCCTTCTCTTCGTAGAACCGGGCTTCGAACGGCAGCAGCGTCAGCATCAGGTCGCAACCTTCGCGAATCTTGAGCACCCGCTTCTGCCGCCAGGCCCAGACCGACGGGCTGACGTAATGCACGGTCTTGATACCGGCCTGACGTAACTTGAGTTCGATATTGAGGGTGAAATCCGGCGCATCGATGCCGATGAACACATCCGGTTTTTCGTCGATCAGGGTCTGGATCAGCTTCTTGCGCCGGGCCAGCAGCTCGCGCAGGCGACCGAGTACTTCCACCAGGCCCATCACCGACAGGCGTTCCATCGGGAAATAGGACGCCAGGCCTTCGGCCTCCATCAACGGCCCGCCAACACCAATGAATTCGACAGCGGGATGCTGCACCTTGAGCGCGCGCATCAGACCGGCGCCCAGAATGTCACCGGAAGCCTCTCCCGCCACCAGTGCAATACGCAAATTAGCCATGGTCAGCGAGTGATGCCGCGGGTCGAAGACTGGATGGAGTCACGGAAAATCGCGACTTCCGGGTGTTGCGCCGAAGCCTCGGCCAATTCGGCGAGCGCCTGCTCGACCGTCAGGCCCTGGCGATACACGACCTTGTAGGCGCGACGCAGCGCCGTAATCGCCTCTTCGCTGAAGCCACGACGGCGCATGCCTTCGAAGTTCATGCTGCGGGCTTCGGCCGGGTTACCGAACACCGTGACATAGGCCGGGACATCCTTGCCGATGGCAGTGCCCATGCCAGAGAAGCTGTGGGCGCCGATATGGCAATACTGGTGCACCAGGGTGAAACCGGACAGGATCGCCCAATCGTCCACGTGCACATGACCGGCCAGTGCAGTGTTGTTGACCAGGATGCAATGGTTGCCAATCACGCTGTCATGGCCGATGTGCGCGTAGGCCATGATCAGGTTGTGGTCGCCCAGGGTCGTTTCGGAACGATCCTGAACGGTGCCACGGTGAATCGTCACGCCTTCGCGGATCACGTTGTGATCGCCGATGACCAGACGGGTTTCTTCACCTTTGTACTTGAGATCGGGCGTGTCCTCGCCTACCGAAGAAAACTGGTAGATGCGATTGTGCCGACCAATCCGGGTCGGTCCCTTGAGAATTACGTGGGGACCGATCACCGTACCCTCGCCGATTTCCACACCTGCGCCGACAATCGACCACGGGCCGACCTCGACATCGGCGGCCAGAACGGCCGTCGGATCGATGATTGCGCGAGGGTCAATCAAACTCATAGTTTGCGTTCCGCACAGATGATTTCAGCGGAGCAGACTGGCTTGCCGTCGACCGAAGCCTGGCATTCGAATTTCCAGATCTGGCGCTTGCAACTGATGAACTTGGCTTCGAGGATCAACTGATCGCCCGGGGTGACTGGCTGGCGGAAACGCAGCTTGTCGGAACCGACGAAGTAATAGAGCGTGCCGTCGGCAGGTTTTACGTCGAGCATTTTGAAACCAAGGATCCCGGCAGCCTGAGCCATTGCCTCGATGATCAATACACCCGGCATGATTGGATGCGCAGGGAAGTGACCATTGAAGAACGGCTCGTTGATGCTGACATTCTTGTAGGCGCGAATGCGCTTGCCTTCAACGTCCAGGTCCACCACCCGATCCACCAGCAGGAACGGGTAACGGTGAGGCAGGTATTCGCGAATCTCGTTGATGTCCATCATTTCGGGGGGAAGCCTATGTAAAGATTGGAAGCGCACGAGTGACGCGCACTCCGCTAGCAAATCAAGATGCCCTAACGGCTGTGCACACTTGATATGGAAATGGTATCAGCCATCTGATGAAGCATTACCGCCAGGGGTCACGTCCCCTACACGCTTTTCCACCTGCTTCAGGCGCCGCGCGATGTCGTCGAGCTGGCGGATACGCGCCGCGCTCTTGCGCCATTCGGCTGCCGGCTGCATGGCCGTACCGGAAGAGTAGGCACCTGGCTCGGTAATCGAGTGGGTCACCATGGTCATCCCGGTCAGGAATACGTTGTCACAGATATCGATATGACCCACCAGCCCCACGCCACCGGCGAGCATGCAGTGCTTGCCGATCTTGGTGCTGCCGGAGATGCCCACGCAGGCGGCCATGGCGGTGTGGTCACCGACCTGGACGTTGTGGGCGATCTGGATCTGGTTGTCGAGCTTGACGCCATTGCCGATGACCGTGTCGGCCAGGGCACCACGGTCGATCGCGGTGTTGACGCCAATCTCCACGTCATCACCAACGGTGACGCCGCCGATCTGGGCAATTTTCTGCCAGATGCCTTTCTCGTTGGCAAACCCGAACCCTTCGCCGCCCAGTACTGCGCCAGACTGAATCACGACCCGCTTGCCGATGCGCACATCGTGATACAGGGTGACCCGTGGTGCCAGCCAACCGCCTTCGCCGATCTCGCTGCGTGCGCCAATGACACAATGGGCACCCAGCGTGACGCCGGCACCGATACGGGCCGCGCTTTCGACGACCACGAATGGGCCGACGCTGGCCGTGGGATCAACCACGGCATCTGCCGCGATCACGGCGCTGGGATGAATACCGGCAGCCGATTTCGGCTTGGGATCGAACAGATGGGAAATGCGGGCATACGCCAGGTACGGATCGGGCACGATCAGGGCATCGCCGGCAAACCCATCGGCATCAGCGGCCTTGAGCAACAACGCGGCTGCCCGGCTGTCGGCCAGGTACTTGCGGTATTGAGGATTTGCCAGAAAGCTCAACTGAGCTGGGCCAGCCTCTTGCAAAGTGGCTAGCCCAGTAATTGCCTTCTCCGGGTCGCCACGCAGGGTGGCACCGAGGAACTCGGCCAATTGGCCGAGCTTGATGGTCGCGGTCATGGATTACTTCAGCTGATTCATGCGCTCGATCACCTGGCGCGTGATGTCGTATTGAGGCTTGACATCGATCACTGCGCCACGCTCGAACACCAGGTCAAAACCACCTTTCTTGATGACTTCTTCCACGGCGCTGTCGAGTTTCGGCTTGAGTTGCTTGAGCATTTCGCGATCGGCAACAGCTTTCGCTTCGTTCAGCTCCTTGGACTGGAACTGGAAGTCACGGGCCTTTTGCTTGAATTCAAGCTCCAGACGCTCGCGCTCGCCCTGGGCCATCTTGTCGCCACCGGCGACCAGACGATCCTGAATGCCCTTGGCGCTGCTTTCCAGGCCCTTGAGCTTGGTCAGTTGCGGGCCGAATTTCTTCTCGGCATCCACGGCGTACTTCTTCGCCGCGTCGGATTCCAGCAGGGCCATCTGATAATTCAGCACGGCGATCTTCATGTCGGCAAAAGCCGGACCAGCGACCAGTACGGTCGCCAGGAGAACCAATTGAGTCAACTTACGCACGATGTACTCCTACAAAATCCATTGTCGTTGTCATGGGTCAGACGCTTAGAACGTCTGGCCGAGGGAGAATTGGAACACTTGGGTTTCAGCGTCATCCGGTTTCTTGATCGGCATCGCCAATGCGAAGCTCAAAGGACCCAGCGCGGTGACCCAGGTCACGCCTACGCCGACGGAACTGGCCATGTTGCTCAGGCTGATGTCGTTGCACTGCGTGTCGGACTTGGTGCCGTTAGTATTAGTGGTGGTCTCGCACTTGGAGTCGAATACGTTACCCACATCCCAGAATACCGATGTACGCAGGGAGCGCTGATCCTTGACGAACGGCATCGGAAATAGAACCTCGACGCCGCCTTGGATAAGTACGTTGCCACCGAACGGCAGCGGATCCTGATCCGGGTCCAGTGCTGTACCAACGTTCCCCGTGCTATTTACACCACGACTTGGCGTACTGCGAGGACCGAGAGTGCTGTCCTTGAAGCCACGGACCGAGTTGAAACCACCCGCATAGTAGTTCTCATAGAAGGGCAGGCCGTCGGTCGAACCGTAGCCGTCACCATAGCCCAGCTCGGTATGCAGACGCATGGTGTAGTTGTCGGTCAACGGCTGGAACAGTTGGCCACGATAGTCGAGTTTGAAGAACGACAAGTCACTGCCAGGGGTCGTAGTTTCAAGCACCAGGCTCTGGGAATGCCCACGGGTCGCCAATACGCCTTTGTTCAGGGTCGACTCGGACCAGCCGGCAGACGCCTTGAAGTTCAGGTAGCTATCGCCTTCCCTGTTCACGAAGTCGAAGATTTCATCAACGGTGTAGAGGCCCGTATTGATCTTGTCCTGCTGGGCAGTCAGACCGAACGTCAGGCGCGAAGTCTCGCTGATCGGATAACCCACGTTGGCGCCGACACCGTAGCTGTCCACCGCATAGCTGGAGATATCAGAATCGAGCTCGTCATAGTCGGTGGTGCGGTAGAAGGCGTTGTAGCCCAGGCTCACACCATCTGCAGTCCAGTAGGGGTCCACGTAACCGAAGTTGTAGCGGGTCTGGTACTCACTGCGGGTCAAGCCGATGCTGACCTTGTTACCGGTACCCAGGAAGTTGTTCTGGGTGATCGAGCCACCGAGGATCAAGCCGGCACTCTGGGCAAAACCGACGCTGGCGGTGATCGAGCCGGAAGCCTGCTCTTCGACGCTGTAGTTCACATCGACCTGGTCATCGACGCCCGGTACGGCCGGGGTCTCGACGTTGACTTCCTTGAAGAAGCCCAGGCGCTCCAGGCGGGTCTTGGACTGGTCGATCAGGTAGGTCGAGGCCCAGCCGCCTTCCATCTGGCGCATTTCGCGGCGCAGCACTTCGTCTTCGGACTTGGTGTTGCCACGGAAGTTGATGCGGTTGACGTAGGCACGCTTGCCCGGGTCCACGGCGAAGGTGATGTCGACGGTGTGGTCTTCATCGTGCGGCTGTGGCACGCCGTTGACGTTGGCGAAGGTGTAGCCCTCGTTACCCAGGCGACGAGTGATCAGTTCGGACGTGGTGGTCATCAGCTTGCGCGAGAACACCTGGCCCTTCTGCACCAGCAGCAGCGACTTGACCTGGTCTTCAGGCACTTTCAGGTCGCCGCTGAGCTTGACGTCACGAACGGTGTACTTCTCGCCTTCGTTGACGTTGACAGTGATGTAGACGTGCTTCTTGTCCGGGGTGATGGACACCTGGGTCGAGGCGATGTCCATGTTGATGTAGCCGCGGTCCAGGTAGTAGGAACGCAGGCGCTCCAGGTCACCGGAGAGTTTTTCACGGGCGTACTTGTCGTCGTTCTTGAAGAACGACAGCCAGTTGGTGGTCTTGAGTTCGAACAGGTCGATCAGGTCTTCGTCAGGGAAAACCGTGTTGCCCACCACGTTGATGTGCTGGATGGCCGCCACGGTGCCTTCGTTGATGTTGACCTTCAGGCCGACGCGGTTGCGCGGCTGCGGCACCACTTCGGTGTCGACGGTAGCCGAGTAGCGGCCCTGGGCAACGTACTGGCGTTGCAGCTCGTTACGTACACCTTCGAGGGTGGCGCGCTGGAAGATCTCGCCTTCGGCCAGGCCGGATTGCTTGAGGCCTTTCATCAGGTCTTCAGTGGAGATCGCCTTGTTGCCTTCGATCTCGATACTGGCGACCGACGGGCGCTCGACAACGGTGATGACCAGGACATTGCCGTCACGGCCCAGTTGGATATCTTGAAAGAAGCCGGTCTTGAACAGCGCACGCGTGGATTCCACCAGGCGCCGATCATCCGCCTGCTCGCCGACGTTCAACGGCAAGGCACCAAAGACGCTACCCGCGGAGACCCGCTGGAGGCCATTGACGCGAATATCAGAGATAGTGAAGGACTCGGCGTGAACTTCGGCGATCATCAATACGGTGAGAACCGCAGTTAGCAGCAGACGTTTCATGAAGTCCTTTCTTATTCCAACTGGCAATAAACAAACTGCCGCAAAATGCGGCAGATTCGCAATTCAGCGAAGCGTTACAGACGACCCAGATCGTTGACGAGGGCAAGCAACATGACCCCGACCACCAAGCTGATACCTATCTGTATCCCCCAACCCTGCACCCGATCCGACAAGGGACGACCACGCGCCCACTCGATCAGATAAAACAGCAGATGCCCCCCATCCAGTACCGGGATGGGCAGCAAATTCAGAACTCCCAGGCTAATGCTCAGATAAGCAAGGAAATTCAGGAAATCAGCAACGCCCGACTGGGCAGAAGCGCCCGCCACTTTAGCAATGGTTATCGGTCCACTCAAGTTTTTTACCGAGAGCTCGCCGAACAACATTTTCTTGAGCGAGTCCAGCGTCAGGACACTCATGGTCCAGGTACGACGCGCACCCTCGCCAATCGCCGCCACAGGGCCGAAACTGACCTCGCGAATCATTTCCGGCGGCCAGTCCACAGCCTTGACACCCGCCCCCAGATAACCGGTTGGCGCCTTGCTCTCGCCGCGGGCGGCCAGGGTCACCGGGACATCGATTGGAGCACCGTCACGCTCGATGCGCAGCACAATCTTGCTATCAGGACGTACGCGAACCGAATCGACCACCTGCTGCCAGTCGCTGACCGGCTGGCCGTCGAGCGCCAGCAACCGATCGCCGGTCTTCAAGCCAGCGGCCTGGGCCGGGCCTTTCGGATCGAGCTCGGCGAGTATCGGCGGCATCGCCGGACGCCATGGGCGGATCCCCAGGGACCGGATCGGATCCGGCTCGTCGGCGCCCTTGAGCCATTTATCCAAGACCAGTTCACGAGGCGAATCCACCGTGGAGCCCTGCTCGCGCACCATCAGTTGCAACGAGCCGCTCTCACCCAGGCGACGCACCAGTTGCAGATTGACCGCCGCCCAGCCCGAGGTCGGCTCGCCATCGATAGCGACGATTTCCTGCCCGGCACCCAGCCCGGCACGGGCGGCAACGCTACCCGACTCCACCGCACCAATGACCGGACGCACCTGCTCGCTGCCCAGCATGGCCAGGCCCCAGAAAAACACCATGGCCAGCAGGAAGTTGGCGATCGGCCCCGCGGCGACGATGGCGATACGCTGACGGACGGTCTTTCGATTGAAGGATTGATCGAGCTGGTCGGCCGGGACTTCGCCTTCGCGCTCGTCGAGCATCTTGACGTAGCCGCCCAGCGGGATGGCCGCTACGACGAACTCGGTGCCTTTCTTGTCGTGCCAGCGCAACAAGGGCATGCCAAAGCCCACGGAGAAACGCAGGACCTTGACGCCACAGCGCCGCGCGACCCAGAAATGACCGAATTCGTGAAATGTGACCAACACCCCCAAGGCAACCAGGGTGCCGACAATCATATAGAGCGCGCTCATCTGTTTTCTCCGCAATCCTGTCCAGGGCAACCCTGGCTAACGTATCGCAGCTTCAACGCCCGTGGCGCCGCAGCCATTGGCCCGCCAATTCACGAGCCCTGGCATCCGCCGTAAATACCGTATCGAGGTCATTGACCGAAACCACGGCCTCGAGATTCAAGACTTCCTCGATGATACTCGCGATCTCGAGGTAACGGACACGTCCATCGAGAAACGCTGCAACCGCCACTTCATTGGCGGCGTTAAGCATGGCCGGCGCACTGTCGCCCGCCTCGGCCGCCTGGCGCGCCAGGCGCAGGCAGGGGAAACGCTGCTCATCGGGCGCCTGGAAGTCCAGGCGAGCGATGGCGAACAGGTCCAGCGGCGCAACACCCGAATCGATGCGCTCTGGCCAGGCCAGGGCATTGGCGATCGGAGTGCGCATGTCCGGATTGCCCAACTGGGCCAGCACCGAACCGTCGACGTAGTCCACCAGGGAGTGAATCACGCTCTGGGGATGAATCACCACCTCGACCTGGGACGGCTTGGCATCGAACAGCCAACAGGCCTCGATCAGCTCCAGCCCCTTGTTCATCATGCTGGCCGAATCCACGGAAATCTTGCGCCCCATGGACCAGTTCGGGTGCGCACAGGCCTGCTCGGGTGAAACATGCACCAATTCTTCCAGCGGCGTCTGCCGGAACGGACCACCGGAGGCTGTCAGCAAAATCCGCCGGACACCCACCGCGCCGAGGCCACGGGAAAAATCCCGCGGCATGCATTGAAAAATCGCATTGTGCTCGCTGTCGATGGGCAGCAACACCGAACCGCTTTTGCGCACAGCCTGCATGAACAGGGCGCCGGACATCACCAGCGCTTCCTTGTTGGCCAGCAGGATCTTCTTGCCGGCTTCCACCGCCGCCAGCGTCGGACGCAAGCCCGCCGCACCGACAATTGCCGCCATCACGGCGTCGACTTCTGGGTCGGACGCCACTTGGCAGAGGCCCTCCTCCCCCACCAACACACGGGTTTGCAAACCAGCGGCGCGCAGATCGTCCTGCAGCGCCCGCGCCACAGTGGCCTCAGGCACCACGGCAAACCGCGGCGTGTGGCGTATGCACAGGGCCAGCAATTCACTCATGCGCGTGAAGCCACTGAGGGCGAACACCTGGTACCGCTCCGGATGCCGCCCGATGACGTCAAGCGTACTCAGGCCGATCGAACCGGTCGCGCCGAGAACAGTGATCTGCTGGGGGCGACTCACGACGCCGCCATCCACAACAGCACGGCAAAGATCGGGATCGCGGCAGTAAGGCTGTCGATGCGATCCAGCACGCCACCGTGACCGGGCAGCAGGTTACTGCTGTCCTTGATCCCCGATTGACGCTTGAACATGCTTTCGGTCAGGTCGCCGACCACGGATACAAATACGATCAAGGCGGCGCCAATAAGGCCCATCAGCAACTGCGCGACGGTCCAGTCCCGCACAAAGCCGACCACGGTCGTGATCACCAGGCTCAAGGCCAGGCCACCATAGACCCCTTCCCAGCTCTTGCCAGGGCTGACCTTCGGCGCCAGCTTGCGCTTGCCGAAGGCCTTGCCGGAGAAGTAGGCGCCGACGTCGGCACCCCACACCAGCACCATCACAGCCATGATTTGCCAGTTGCCCAGCGGGCCTTGCTTGATCCAGATCAGCCCCTGCCAGGCCGGCAGCAGGATCAACAGGCCGATCACCAGCTTGGTCGCCGCATTGGCCCAATGATGGGTAGTCTGCGGATAGGTCAGTACCAGGAAGGTCGCCGTCGCCCACCACAGCACTGCGGCGCCCAGCACCCAAGGCGCGAGACCAGGCACCACGTACATGATAAACAGCATGGCCGCCACGGCCGCCGCGTAGGCCACGCGCGCCGACTGCGCAGGAAAACCCGCCAGCCGCGCCCATTCCCACGCACCCAAGGTCACGACCAGCCCGATGAACAGCGCAAAACTGGCGCCTTCAAGCAGGAAGAAACCACCCAGGGCGATGGGCAACAGGATCAAGGCAGTGATGATTCGTTGTTTAAGCATTAAACCCGGGCTCCAGCTTCGATCTGCTCGCTCGTTTTACCGAAGCGACGCTGACGGGAAGCGAAATCGGCCAGTGCGGTGCGCATGGCTTCGTGTTTGAAGTCCGGCCAGAACAGGTCGGAGAAGTACAACTCGGCATACGCCAACTGCCAGAGCAGGAAGTTGCTGATGCGATGTTCGCCACCGGTACGGATGCACAGGTCCGGCAACGGCAGGTCGCCGGTCGCCAGGCAGGTCTGCAACAGTTCCGGCGTGATGTCTTCCGGGCGCAAGTGCCCGGCCTGGACTTCCCGCGCCAGCCGTTGGGCAGCCTGGGCAATGTCCCACTGACCACCATAGTTGGCAGCGATCTGCAGGACAAACCGATCAGGGCCCGCCGTCGCGGATTCGGCTTCGCGCATCGCAGCCTGCAATTCAGGATGGAAGCGCGAGCGATCACCGATGATCCGCAGGCTGATCTTGTTCTCGTTGAGGCGCTTGGCCTCACGACGCAGGGCCTTGAGGAACAAGTCCATCAAGGCACTGACTTCATCGGCCGGACGCTGCCAGTTCTCACTGGAGAAGGCGAACAGGGTCAGCACCTCGACCCCTGCCTCGGCGCACACCTCGATGACCGCACGAACCGCGTCGACCCCCGCCTTGTGCCCGGCAACGCCAGGCATAAAGCGTTTCTTGGCCCAGCGGTTATTGCCGTCCATGATGATCGCCACGTGGCGCGGCACCGCGAACGGCACGGCCTGTTTGGTCTTTTCCATGAAAACGAGACCCTTATACGGCCATCAGGTCTTTTTCTTTCTGCGCCAAATCCGCGTCGATCTTAGCCACGTACTTCTTGGTCAGGTCGTCGATCTCGCCAGTGGCACGACGCTCTTCGTCTTCGCTGATTTCCTTTTCCTTGACCAGGTCCTTGAGCTGGCTATTGGCATCACGACGGATGTTGCGCACGGCAACACGGGCGTCTTCAGCCACATCACGAGCCTGCTTGGTGAAGCCCTTGCGGGTCTCCTCGGTCAGGGCCGGCATGGAGATCAGCAGCAGCTCGCCCAGGTTGGTCGGGTTCAGGTTCAGACCGGCACTGCCGATGGCCTTGTCGACTGCGCCCAGCATGTTGCGCTCAAAGGCCACGACCTGCAGGGTGCGAGCGTCCTTGACGGTGATGTTGGCCACTTGCTTGATCGGGGTATCGGAGCCGTAGTACGGCACCATCACGCCCTCAAGGATGCTCGGGTGCGCCTGGCCGGTGCGGATGCGACCGAAGTTGTGCGCCAGGGACTCCAGGGATTTCTGCATGCGCTGTTCAGCGTCTTTCTTGATTTCGTTGATCATTGTTGAACTTCCTCGATCAGTGTTCCTTCGGCGCCGCCATGGACGATATTCAGCAGGGCACCGGGCTTGTTCATGTTAAAGACGCGCAGCGGCATCTTGTGGTCGCGGCACAGGCAGATAGCCGTCAGATCCATTACACCCAGCTTGCGATCCAGCACTTCATCGTAGGTCAGATGATCGAACTTCTCGGCATGCGGGTCCTTGAACGGGTCAGCGGTATAGACGCCATCGACCTTGGTTGCCTTGAGCACGACATCGGCATCGATCTCGATCGCTCGCAGGCAGGCGGCCGAATCCGTGGTGAAGAACGGATTACCGGTACCGGCGGCAAAAATCACCACTTCCTTGGAGTTGAGGTGGCGCATGGCTTTGCGGCGGTCGTAGTGATCGGTCACGCCAACCATGGAAATGGCCGACATCACGATGGCCGAGATATTGGCACGCTCCAGCGCGTCACGCATAGCCAGGGCGTTCATCACAGTGGCCAGCATGCCCATGTGGTCGCCCGTGACCCGATCCATGCCGGCCGCGCTCAGCGCTGCGCCGCGGAACAGGTTGCCGCCGCCGATGACCAGGCCGACCTGAACGCCGATCCCGACCAGCTGGCCGACTTCCAGGGCCATGCGATCCAGCACTTTCGGATCGATCCCGAACTCTTCCGAGCCCATCAGGGCCTCGCCGCTAAGCTTGAGTAGAATGCGTTTATAGCGAGCCTGATAACCACTGCCCTGCTGAGCCATTGCGAATCTCTCCTGCGGCGTATTTTCGAAAATTCTTTGCAAGCTGTTTTCAGCCTGCGTTCACTCTAGCTTGACGCTGACACAGCGCCATCGGAACACGGCTTTGTAAGCCAGTTCCGACAGGAAACCAATAAAAATCGGCATCCCCATCCGAAAAGAGGCTGCGCGCGTGAGCGGGCAGCCTCTTCAGGGCGACAGTTATAAAAACTGTCTTATTGCTTGCTGGCAGCCAGCTGAGCAGCAACTTCTTCAGCGAAGTTGTCTACTGGCTTCTCGATGCCTTCGCCCACTTTGAAGTAGGTGAAGGAAACGATTTCAGCGCCGCCTTTCTTGGCCAGTTCACCGACCTTGATTTCAGGGTTCTTGACGAACGCCTGCTCAACCAGGCTGGCTTCAGCCAGGAACTTGGTGATACGACCGGCAACCATTTTTTCAACGATTTCGGCTGGTTTGCCTTTGATCTTGTCTTCGTTGAGCTGCATGAACACGGCTTTCTCGCGCTCGATGGCATCAGCGGAAACTTCCGACGGCAACAGGAACTCAGGGTTGCTGGCAGCGACGTGCATCGCGATGTCCTTGGCCAGCTCGATGCTGCCGCCTTTGAGGGCTACAACGACGCCGATCTTGTTGCCGTGCAGGTAGGAACCGACAACATCACCTTCGACGCGAACCAGACGACGGATGTTGACGTTTTCGCCTACTTTGGCAACCAGGGCTTCACGAGCCGATTCCTGAGCGGCGATCAGCGGAGCTGCGTCGGTCAGTTTGTCGGCGAATGCTTTTTCTACGCTGGCAGCAACGAATGCCTTGAAGTCGTCTTGCAGAGCCAGGAAGTCAGTCTGCGAGTTGACTTCGATGATAACGGCAGCCTTACCGTCATCCTTGATGCCGATCGCGCCTTCAGCGGCAACGTTGCCCGCTTTCTTGGCAGCCTTGATGGCGCCCGAAGCACGCATGTCATCAATGGCTTTTTCGATGTCGCCGCCAGCCTTGGTCAAGGCTTTCTTGCAGTCCATCATGCCTTCGCCGGTACGCTCGCGCAGTTCTTTGACCAACGCTGCAGTAATCTCTGCCATTTCAAAATCCTCTTGGATAGGTTTTCAACCATTCCACCCGATCGAACGGGCGATCAATTCTTCCTGGAAAACCACTGCTTATAGGCCGCGGCAGGTTACAAACAGGTCACTGCGCTGGCGGCAAATGGTTTTCGAGGTGGCAAAAAGGGGGCCAAGCCCCCTTTTTGCTTACTGAGTCAACGCCAGGGCGTCAATTACTCAGCGGCTGCTGCCGGAGCTTCTTCAGCGAAGACTTCGGTGCCGCCATTCACGTTGTTGCGACCACGGATAACAGCGTCAGCCATCGAACCCATGTACAGCTGGATGGCGCGGATGGCGTCATCGTTGCCTGGGATGATGTAGTCAACGCCTTCCGGGCTGCTGTTGGTATCGACAACGCCGATGACCGGGATACCCAGCTTGTTGGCTTCGGTGATCGCGATGCGCTCGTGATCAACGTCGATCACGAACAGTGCGTCAGGCAGACCGCCCATGTCCTTGATACCGCCCAGGGAGCGGTCCAGCTTCTCAAGATCGCGAGTGCGCATCAGCGCTTCTTTCTTGGTCAGCTTGGCGAAAGTACCGTCTTCGGACTGGACTTCAAGGTCACGCAGACGCTTGATGGAAGCGCGAATGGTCTTGAAGTTGGTCAGCATGCCGCCCAACCAGCGGTGATCGACGTACGGCGAACCGCAACGTGCTGCTTCTTCAGCAACGATCTTGCCAGCGGAACGCTTGGTGCCGACGAACAGAATCTTGTTTTTGCCCTGGGCCAGGCGCTCTACGAAGGTCAGTGCTTCGTTGAACATCGGCAGGGTTTTTTCAAGGTTGATAATGTGGATCTTGTTACGCGCGCCGAAAATGTACTTGCCCATTTTCGGGTTCCAGTAACGGGTCTGGTGACCGAAGTGCACACCGGCCTTCAGCATATCGCGCATGTTGACTTGGGACATGATAGTTCCTTGATAAGTCGGGTTTGGCCTCCACGTATCCCAATGACCAACCAGCGGCTATAAAAGCCAAAGGCACCCAGGTCATCGTGTCGACACGTGTGTGGATTTAAGCTTACGGGGTCATCCCCGGAAAGCGGCGCATTTTATACCACAGCAAGGGCGAAAACGGAACACGGATTCTGAAATCCTGGCGAAGTGCCCCTCCCACAGCCCTTTCATGGGCCATGGATGCACACCCTTATAGAGAGAAGCGATGCATGTGGACGCGGATTTGCGCTGATCGTCTGTTAGAATCGTCTCTTTCAGGGCCACGTGAATCATCATCCGCCGCCCATTTCGTTTTGAACAGCGCCGTCAGGCGCAGAGAGAGCCTGTATGACCGTTACCCTCAAGACTCCCGAGGACATCGCCAAAATGCGTGTCGCCGGCAAACTCGCCGCCGATGTGCTGGAGATGATCGCCGACTACGTAAAGCCTGGCGTGACCACCGAAGAGCTGGACCGCATCTGCCATGACTACATCGTCAACGAGCAGAAAGCCATCCCGGCCCCGCTCAACTACAAAGGCTTCCCGAAGTCGATCTGCACCTCGATCAACCACGTGGTCTGCCACGGCATCCCCAACGAAAAACCGTTGAAGGATGGCGATACCCTGAACATCGACGTCACCGTCATCAAGGACGGCTTTCACGGCGACACCAGCCGCATGTTCCATGTCGGCAACGTGCCGGAGTGGGCCCAGCGCCTGTCCAAGGTCACCCAGGAATGCATGTACATGGCCATCGAACTGGTGAAGCCGGGCTGCCGCCTGGGGGATATCGGCGAAGTGATCCAGAAGCACGCGCAGAAAAACGGCTTCTCGGTGGTTCGCGAGTTCTGCGGCCATGGCATCGGCAAGGTGTTCCACGAAGAACCGCAGATCCTGCACTACGGCCGTGCCGGCACGGGCATGGAACTGCAGGCGGGCATGACCTTCACCATCGAGCCGATGATCAACCAGGGGCGCGCCGACACCAAGGTGCTGGGCGACGGTTGGACTGCCATCACCAAGGATCGCAAGCTGTCGGCCCAGTGGGAACACACCTTGCTGGTCACCGAGACCGGATACGAGATCTTCACCCTGCGCAGCGATGACACCATCCCTCGCGTTTCCGCCTGATCCGAACCCAGCCTATAGATATAGATAGAAAGGAAAGTCATTCAATGCCGCAGGTGGATCCCGAACTCTTCGACCGCGGCCAGTTCCAGGCTGAACTGGCCCTGAAGGCAAGCCCCATCTCGGCGTTCAAGAAGGCGATCCGCCAGGCCCACGAAGTGCTCGACCAGCGCTTTCGCAATGGCCGGGACATTCGGCGGCTGATAGAGGACCGTGCCTGGTTCGTCGATAACATCCTGCAGAAGGCCTGGGAGCAGTTCAACTGGAGCGAGGATGCCGACATCGCCCTGGTCGCGGTCGGCGGCTACGGGCGCGGCGAACTGCACCCCTACTCCGACATCGATCTGCTGATCCTGCTCGACAGCGCCGATCATGAAGTTTTCCGTGACTCCATCGAACGGTTCCTGACGCTGCTGTGGGACATCGGCCTGGAAGTCGGCCAGAGCGTGCGTTCGGTGCAGGAATGCGCCGACGAGGCCCGCGCCGACCTGACGGTGATCACCAACCTGATGGAAAGCCGCACCATTGCCGGCCCCGAGCACCTGCGCCAGCGCATGCTCGATGTCACCAGCACGGCGCACATGTGGCCCAGCAAGGACTTTTTCCTGGCCAAGCGCGCCGAGCAGAAGGCCCGCCACCACAAGTACAACGACACCGAATACAACCTGGAGCCCAACGTCAAGGGCTCGCCCGGCGGGCTGCGGGACATCCAGACGATCCTGTGGGTCGCCCGTCGCCAGTACGGCACGCTGAACCTGCGCGCCCTGGCCGGTGAAGGTTTCCTGGTGGAAAGCGAAAACGCCTTGCTGGCCTCGTCCCAGGAATTTCTGTGGAAGGTCCGCTACGCCCTGCACATGCTGGCCGGGCGCTCCGAGGACCGCCTGCTGTTCGACCATCAGCGCTCCATCGCCAGCCTGTTGGGTTTCGAAGGGCAGGATGCCAAGCAAACCATCGAAAACTTCATGCAGCAGTACTACCGCGTGGTGATGAGCATTGCCCAGCTCAGCGAATTGATCATCCAGCACTTCGAGGAAGTCATCCTCGCCCCCGAAGACGAAGAACCGCCGCAGCCGATCAACTCTCGTTTCCAACTGCACGACGGCTACATCGAGGCGCGCAACGCCAATGTATTCCGCCGCACGCCGTTCGCCATGCTGGAAATCTTCGTGCTCATGGCCCAGCAGCCGGAAATCAAGGGTGTACGCGCCGACACCATTCGCCTGCTGCGGGAAAACCGTCATCTGATCGATGAAGATTTCCGCCACGATATCCGCAACACCAGCCTGTTCATCGAGTTGTTCAAGTGCAAGATCGGCGTGCACCGCAACCTGCGGCGCATGAACCGCTACGGGATCCTCGGGCGTTATCTGCCGGAGTTCGGCTTCATTGTCGGGCAGATGCAACATGACCTGTTCCACATCTACACGGTCGATGCCCACACCCTGAACCTGATCAAGCACCTGCGTAAGCTGCAGTACACCCAGGTGTCGGAAAAATTCCCGCTGGCCAGCAAGCTCATGGCCAAGTTGCCCAAGCCCGAACTGATCTACATGGCAGGGCTGTATCACGACATCGGCAAGGGCCGCCAAGGCGATCACTCCGAGATTGGTGCGGTGGATGCCGAGGCGTTCTGCCAGCGCCATCAACTGCCCCTGTGGGACAGCCGGCTGATCGTCTGGCTGGTGCAGAACCACCTGATGATGTCCACCACCGCCCAGCGCAAGGACTTGTCCGACCCGCAGGTGATCCACGACTTCGCCCAGAACGTCGGCGATGAAACACGTCTGGATTACCTCTACGTGCTGACCGTGGCCGACATCAACGCCACCAATCCGACCCTGTGGAATTCCTGGCGCGCCAGCCTGTTGCGCCAGCTCTACACCGAGACCAAGCGCGCCTTGCGCCGCGGCCTGGAAAACCCGGTGGACCGCGAAGAGCAGATCCGTCGCACCCAAAGCGCAGCCCTGGACATCCTGGTGCGCGGCGGCACCGATCCGGACGACGTCGAGCAGCTCTGGTCGCAACTGGGCGATGACTATTTCCTGCGCCATACCGCCGGCGACGTGGCCTGGCACAGCGACGCGATCCTCCAGCAACCGGCCGATGGCGGGCCGCTGGTGCTGATCAAAGAAACCACCCAGCGCGAGTTCGAAGGTGGCACGCAGATCTTCATCTACGCCCCGGACCAGCACGACTTCTTCGCCGTGACCGTGGCGGCGATGGACCAGCTCAACCTCAACATTCACGACGCCCGGGTCATTACCTCCAGCAGCCAGTTCACCCTCGACACCTACATCGTGCTCGACACCGACGGCGACTCGATTGGCGATAACCCGGCGCGGGTCAAGCAGATCCGCGACGGCCTGACCGAAGCCCTGCGCAACCCGGCGGACTACCCGACCATCATCCAGCGCCGGGTGCCGCGCCAGCTCAAGCACTTCGCCTTCGCGCCCCAGGTGACGATCCACAACGACGCCCAGCGCCAGGTCACCGTGCTGGAGCTCAGCGCTCCGGACCGCCCGGGCCTGCTGGCGCGGATCGGCCATATTTTCCTGGAGTTCGACCTGTCGCTGCAAAACGCCAAGATCGCCACCCTCGGCGAACGGGTGGAAGACGTCTTCTTCATCACCGACGCACATAACCAGCCGCTGTCCGATCCGCAGCTGTGCAGCCGCTTGCAGGAAGCGATCGTGCAGCATTTGAGCGTCAACCAGGAACCCGATGCTCACATGACACGTATCAGCATCTGAACGAACAATCTCCCTCTGTGGGAGCGAGCTTGCTCGCGATAGCGACGGAGCATCCAGCATTGATGCTGCCTGACTCACCGCCATCGCGAGCAAGCTCGCTCCCACAAGGACCGCGCCCACATTGACGAGGCCCTTGATGAACAACGCTCTGAACCAACTCCAGCCCTACCCTTTCGAAAAGCTCCGCGCCTTGCTTGGCAGCGTCACGCCCAACCCGGACAAACGCCCGATCGCCCTGTCCATCGGCGAACCCAAGCATCGCTCGCCCAGCTTCGTGGCTGAGGCCCTGGCCAGCAATCTGGAAAAGATGGCGGTGTACCCGACCACCCTCGGCATCCCCGAGTTGCGTGAGGCCATCACCGGTTGGTGCGAGCGCCGCTTCGACGTGCCAAACGGCTGGCTGGACCCGGCGCGCCATGTGCTGCCGGTCAATGGCACCCGTGAAGCCCTGTTCGCTTTCACCCAGACCGTAGTCAACCGTGGCGACGACGCCCTGGTGGTCAGCCCGAACCCGTTCTATCAGATCTACGAAGGCGCGGCGTTCCTGGCCGGGGCCAAGCCGCACTACCTGCCGTGCCTGGACGCGAACGGCTTCAATCCGGATTTCGATGCGGTATCGCCGGACATCTGGAAACGCTGCCAGATCCTGTTCCTGTGCTCCCCTGGCAACCCGACCGGCGCGCTGATCCCGGTGGATGTACTGAAGAAACTCATCGCCCTGGCTGACGAATATGACTTCGTCATCGCCGCGGACGAGTGCTACAGCGAACTGTACTTCGACGAACAAACCCCACCGCCGGGGCTGCTCAGCGCCTGCGTCGAACTCGGTCGCAAGGATTTCAAGCGCTGTGTGGTGTTCCACAGCCTGTCCAAACGCTCCAACCTGCCGGGCCTGCGTTCCGGTTTCGTCGCTGGCGACGCGGACATCCTCAAGGGTTTCCTGCTGTACCGCACCTACCATGGCTGCGCGATGCCGGTTCAGACCCAACTGGCGAGCATTGCCGCGTGGAACGACGAAGTGCACGTACGCGCCAACCGCGCGCTGTACCGGGAGAAATTCGACGCGGTGCTGGAGATCCTCAGCCCGGTGCTGGACGTGCAACGCCCCGATGGCAGCTTCTACCTGTGGCCGAACGTAGCGGGCGACGATGCGACGTTCTGCCGGGACCTGTTCGAACAGGAACACGTGACGGTCGTACCGGGCTCCTACCTGTCCCGCGAAGTGGAAGGCGTCAACCCAGGCGCCGGACGCGTGCGCATGGCCCTGGTCGCGCCGCTGGCTGAATGCGTGGAAGCGGCGGAGCGAATCCGCGCGTTCATCCAGCGTCGGGGTTAATCCCCCCATCGATCGTTCCCACGCTCTGCGTGGGAATGCATCCCGTGACGCTCTGCGTCGCCTCCCTGAAGCGGAACGCGGAGCGTCCCTGGCGGCATTCCCACGCAGAGCGTGGGAACGATCCATCGACACTGCCCCCCTGTGGGAGCGAGCTTGCTCGCGATGAGGCCGGCACCTATTACATCAAGTCCGAAGCTCTACCCGGTCCATGCACTTGTTCGCCAACAACATCCCCAACTCAATCATCTGGGCCACTCCCAATGCTACATGTCGTCGCGATCCGTCCTGATCGAAGGCAAGGTCATTGAGCATTGCATTGGCCGAAGCCAGGGTTTCGCTGAGGTTGGCCAGCAACACTTCGGTGTCGATACCGTCAGCCACAGTGAATAATTGTACCGAGGGTTTGGGTTCTGACTTGCTGTCGCCAGGTTTGAGGTAATGATCCAGCACACGGTCAGCGGCCTCTTGCAGCTTTTCGGGTGCGTAATCGCCGTAGGGGAAAGTGGAGGCAGGTTTTGGTGGATTTGGAGTTTCTTTGATCATGTGATGCTCCTAAGGTGTTGGAGCTACCACAAAGTCTTCTCACGGACCTATAGAGTGGCAGCCGTACGCGGGGTGAGAATCCGGGTCAACACCACCGAACCCGGCCATGTCGAAACATGCCCGCGCACAGCCGCCATAACATGATGCATGGACGAAACGCGCCTGCACTTTATATGGCGGGCGCCTATGCGCATAGTGGGTGTTCGGATTCTCACGTCCGGTCGCTGAATTGGCAGCGACACCCAGAGGCTAGAGCCCTCGCTTCCGACGGACAACCTTAAAAACTTGTCGGAAACTTCGGTGCGTCTGACAGACGACAATCTGTCTGCTCAGACAAGAAAAGACATAAAACGTACCGCAGACGCCAAGCCTTTGATTTCGCTAAAGTTGTACACCGAAAGACCTCATTTAACCCTGTGACGAGGGTTCAAGCTGGCTTGAATTCGCTATTGCCGGTAGCCATAATCGACCCCGTCACCAGCGAGAGTTGGCAGGAGTCTGGGTCCCTCTCGGGGTTGACCCAGCGGCGCAGAAAGGGCGAAGCAAGCTCAACTGCGTGTCGATTGAAGCCGCCTTCGGGCGGCTTTGCTTTTTTATGAGGATAAGGAATGCCTCTTTATTACCATCCCAAGCAAGGCGATGTTCTTCTTTGCGACTTCACGCGGGGCTTTGTTGCACCTGAAATGCTGAAGATCCGCAAGGTGGTGGTGATCTCCCCTACTGCCACACACAGTCGCAAGCTCTGTACCGTGGTGCCGATTTCCTCCACAACGCCACAGACTCAGCAGGACTGGCACTACCTGCTCCGCAGCAATCCCCTCCAGTCCGATGGCTACAAAGAACTGTGGGTAAAGTGCGACATGATCTATACCGTGAGCTTTGAACGTCTGGACAAGCTGCACAGAAAGACTCGATCCAAGGGTCGAGAGTACTTCGTTCCTCGCCTGGGCTCTGAAGACAAGCAAGGCGTAATCGCCGGTGTGAAGGCCTACCTTCCGCTCTGACCCTGCCGTTATTTACCCAACCCCAAATTCGCCTCAGCCAAATCCAACTCCCCCAGCACCTCACGCAACACATCATCCCCAATCTGATGATGACGACTGAGGCGATACAACTCCAACCGCTGCGCCCGATAGGCCTTCAAGCGCAGCCGGCGTTCCAGCAGGTCCATTTCGAACGCCAGCGCCTGGGCTTCGGCGGAGTCGTTGAACACCTCCAACTGATGGCGATACTCAGACATCAGCCGCGCCTTGACCTCGGTCGCCAGCGCCGCCTGGGCCGCATCCGGCGTACTGGTCGCTTCGGTCGGCTCCTCCACTTCCAGTGCATGAATCGCCGCTTCAGCGGTTTTGCGCCAGGCATCACGCACTTCGGTACGACGTTTGTCGTCGGGGCTCCTCTCGATGCCCCGCAGCAGCAATGGCAAGGCGATGCAGGCCGCAATCAACGACAACAGAATCACCCCGGCGGCAATGAAGATCAGCAAGTCGCGCTCGGGAAACTGCTCACCCGCGGCCAACAGCAACGGCACCGACAGCACTCCCGCCAGTGTCACCGCGCCGCGCACTCCGCCGAAGGTCAGCAACCAGCAGGAGCGTGCGGTCGGCACCAGGGTCAGTTCGCGCTCACCGCGCCAGCGCCGCAACAGCCCGGACAGGCGCCAGGTGCTTTGCACCCAGACAAATCGCAGCACTAGCAACACCAGGAAAATCGCCACCACATCCAGGCAGCGGTAGAACAGCGTTGGCCACAGCGTCGTCTCGTGGCTGGTCACTGCCTTGATGATGTCCGGTAATTGCAGGCCCAGCAGCAGGAAGATCAAGCCGTTGAAGGCGAATTCCAGCAGCGACCAGACGCTGCGATTGAGCAGCCGCGTACCGGTCTGGCGCGGCAGCAGGTCGAGCCAACTCTGCATCATCCCCGCCGCCACCGCCGAGAGAATGCCCGAAGCGCCCAAGCGTTCGGCCAGCACATAGGCCGCGAACGGCAGCAGCAGCATGAACACCACGTGGGTGGCCGGGTCGTCCCAACCCCGAGCAATCATCCAGGCCCGCAGACGCCCCACCAGCCAGCTCAAGCCCACGCCCACCAACAGGCCGCCAACCGCCACCAGGACGAAGGTCAGGCTGGCATTCGCCAGGGAAAACACGCCGGTGATCGCCGCGGCCAAGGCGAACTTGAAGGTCACCAGGCCCGACGCATCGTTCATCAGCGCCTCGCCCTGCAGCACGTGCATCAGCGGCGCGGGCAAGCGGTCCCGGGTAATCGCCGACACCGCCACCGCGTCGGTAGGCGACAGCACGGCAGCCAGGGCGAAGGCCACCGGCAGCGGGATACTCGGCAGCAGCCAATGAATGAAATAACCGGCACCCACCACCGTGAACAACACCAGCCCCACCGCCAGCGTCAGGATCGGCCCTCGCAGGCGCCACAACTCGCGCTTGGGCATGCGCCAGCCATCGGAAAACAGCAGCGGAGGCAAGAAGAGAAACAGGAACAGTTCGGGATCGAGAGCTACGTGCAGGCCCAGGGACGGCCAGGCCAACAAGGCACCGGCGCCGATCTGCACCAGGGGCAACGGCAGGGGGATCAACCGCCCGATCAGGCGCGACACGCCCACCAGCATTAACAGGATCAGGACGGTATAGGCGCTTTGCATGACGGTTTTCCAATGACAGCAACACACATCCGGCAACAGCTTGCCGTTGAAGTGCCATATTAGCCGCTTAGCATGGGTCTGGCCGTTGTACCTATGTCGCAGCCCTGCCCTGTGGCAATGAGCCTGTGGGAGCAAAGCTTGCTCGCGATGAACGGTGGCCCGGTCTTGCAGTTGAACCGTGTCGTCTGTATCGCGAGCAAGCTCGCTCCCACAGGTTTGAGTGCATACCGATCTGGACCGTCGCGAAACCGTCCGGTCATGGCATAATCCTTCACCTTTTATTTTCAGCACCTGCAAAGGGGGCAGTTCCTTGACCGATTCAAGCAAAACGTTGCACCTTTTCGGCATCAAAGCCTGCGATACGATGAAAAAAGCGCGTACCTGGCTCGATGAGCACGCGGTGCGCTATGACTTTCACGATTACAAAACTGCAGGCATCGACCGTGAGCACCTGACCCAATGGTGCAACGAGCATGGCTGGCAAGTGGTGTTGAATCGTGCCGGTACGACCTTTCGCAAACTCGACGACGAACGCAAAGCCGATCTCGACCAGCCGAAAGCCATCGAACTGATGCTCGCCCAACCCTCGATGATCAAGCGCCCGGTTCTTGACCTCGGTGACCGAACCCTGATTGGCTTCAAGCCAGATATTTATGCGGCAGAGATCAAGTAAGCCTGCCCAGTCCATTTGTAGAGGTAATTTCATGTCCACTACCCTGTTCAGCCTGGCCTTCGGTGTCGGCACTCAAAACCGTCAAGGCGCCTGGCTGGAAGTGTTCTACGCACAGCCGCTGCTCAACCCGTCGGCTGACATCGTCGCAGCCATCGCGCCGATTCTCGGCTACAGCGAAGGCAACCAGGCCATCACCTTCACCACCGCCCAGGCCTCGCAACTGGCAGAAGCACTCAAGGGTGTCGATGCCGCGCAAGCCGCGCTGCTGACCCGCCTGGCCGAAAGCCACAAGCCGCTGGTCGCCACGCTGCTGGCCGAAGACGCCCAACTGTCTTCCACCCCTGAGGCCTACCTCAAGCTGCACCTGCTGTCCCATCGCCTGGTCAAGCCTCATGGCCTGAACCTGGCCGGCATCTTCCCGCTGCTGCCGAACGTGGCCTGGACCAGCCAGGGCGCGATCGACTTGAGCGAACTGGCTGAGCATCAGCTCGAAGCCCGCCTGCGTGGCGAGCTGCTGGAAGTGTTCTCGGTGGACAAGTTCCCGAAAATGACCGACTACGTGGTTCCGGCCGGCGTGCGTATCGCCGATGCCGCACGGGTCCGCCTGGGCGCCTACGTGGGCGAAGGCACCACCGTGATGCACGAAGGTTTCGTCAACTTCAACGCTGGCACCGAAGGCCCGGGCATGATCGAAGGCCGTGTTTCGGCGGGCGTATTCGTCGGCAAGGGCTCGGACCTGGGCGGCGGTTGCTCGACCATGGGCACCCTGTCGGGCGGCGGCAACATCGTGATCAAGGTCGGCGAAGGCTGCCTGATCGGCGCCAACGCCGGTATCGGTATCCCACTGGGCGACCGCAACACCGTGGAGTCGGGCCTGTACGTGACCGCCGGCACCAAAGTGAAGCTGCTGGACGAAAACAACCAACTGGTCAAAGTGGTCAAGGCCCGCGACCTGGCCGGCCAGCCTGACCTGTTGTTCCGCCGCAACTCCGAGACCGGTGCGGTGGAATGCAAGACGCACAAATCGGCCATCGAGCTGAACGAAGCGCTGCACGCCCACAACTAAGCTTCACACCACCACCTGTGGGAGCGAGCCTTTTTGTGGGAGCCAAGCTTGGCTCCCACAAAAAAAGCCCGCTCCCACAGGGTCCGGCGTCATTCGAGCAGGGCCCGAAAGCATGTTGATCCAATCCCCCTGGCGTGCCGATTTCCCGGCCATCGCCGCCCTGCAACGGCAAGGCCAGACCTACCTGGACAGCGCCGCCACCACGCAAAAACCCCAAGCACTGCTGGATGCCCTGACGCATTACTACGTCAATGGCGCGGCCAACGTGCACCGTGCGCAACATTTGCCGGGCGCCCATGCCACACAGGCGTTCGAGGACAGCCGCCTCAAGGTTTCGCAGTGGCTCAATGCCGGAAACTGCGGACAAGTAGTCTTCACCCACGGCGCCACTTCGGCGCTGAACCTACTGGCCTATGGGCTGGAATATCTATTCAACCCGGGCGATGAGATCGTCATCAGCGCCCTGGAACACCACGCCAACCTGCTGCCGTGGCAGCAACTGGCCGAACGCCGTTCATTGACCCTGGTGGTGTTGCCACTGGATGCCGACGGGGTGATCGACCCTGGCGCCGCCGCCGAACTGATCGGCCCGCGTACGCGCTTGCTGGCGGTGAGCCAGTTATCCAATGTGCTCGGGGCCTGGCAGCCGGTGCCGGCGCTGCTGGCGCTGGCCAAGGCCCAGGGCGCGCTGACGGTGATCGATGGCGCCCAAGGCGTGGTTCACGGTCGCCACGACGTGGAGGCGCTGGGTTGCGACTTTTACGTGTTTTCCAGCCACAAACTCTACGGCCCCGATGGGCTGGGCGTGCTGTTTGGCCGTACCGAAGCCCTCGGCAACTTGCGTCATTGGCAGTTCGGCGGCGAAATGGTGCAACAGGCCGATTACCACAGCGCCAGCTTCCGCCCGGCGCCGCTGGGTTTCGAAGCGGGCACGCCGCCGATTGCCAGCGTGATCGGCCTGGGGGCGACCCTGGATTACCTGTCCGACCTCGACCCGCAGGCGGTCATCGAGCATGAGGCAGCGCTGCATGACTACCTGCTCCATGGCCTGTTGGCCCGCAACGGCGTTCGCCTGGTGGGCAACCCGCGCCTGGCGCTGGTCAGCTTCGTGGTCGAAGGCATTCACAACGCCGACCTGGCCCACCTGCTGACCGAGCAAGGCATCGCGGTGCGCGCCGGGCATCACTGCGCAATGCCGTTGTTCAAGCATTTGAATCTGTCGGGGGCGATTCGGGTGTCGCTGGCGCTGTACAACGACTCCGCTGATCTCGAGCGTTTCTTCGAGGCGCTGGACCAGGCCCTGGAGATGCTCCGATGAACCTGCCCGCCGAGGCCGCCACCGCGCTGCAGATTTTCCAGGACGCGTCAGGTTGGGAACAACGCGCCCGACTGCTGATGCAATGGGGCGAGCACCTGCCGCCCCTGAGCGACGAAGACAAGTGCGAGGCCAACCTCGTCCACGGCTGTGAAAGCCAGGTGTGGCTGGTGGGTCAGTTGCACGACGGGCATTGGCAGTTTTGCGCCAGCAGCGATGCGCGGTTGATCCGTGGGCTGGTGGCGTTGCTGTTGGCGCGGGTCAACGGATTGTCCGCTGAAGAGTTGCAGCAGGTGGATTTGCCGGGCTGGTTCAATCAGTTGGGATTGTCGCGGCAGTTGTCGCCGTCGCGTAGCAATGGCTTGAATGCAGTGTTGAAGCGGATGCTTGAGCTGACTGAATGATCGCCATCGCGAGCAGGCTCGCTCCCACAGGGGATCCGTGTCGTACACAAAATTTGTGTTCCTTGAGATCCAATGTGGGAGCGAGCCTGCTCGCGATGAGGGCATCAGCTCCAGTGCTCAAACCTGAGGCTTGACCCTGTCCGCCGGCCGCCGCACGCCCGCCACGATCTTATCCACAGCCTTGGTCGCCGCGACCATGCCGAACGTCGCCGTCACCATCATCACCGCACCGAACCCGCCAGCGCAGTCGAGCTTGACGCCGTCGCCGACAAAACTCTTCTGCAAGCAAATGCTGCCGTCCGGTTTCGGGTAGCGCAGTTGTTCGGTGGAGAACACGCAAGGCACGCTGTAGTGACGGGTCACGGTGCGGGAAAAGCCGTAGTCGCGGCGCAAGGTGGAGCGCACCTTGGAGGCCAGCGGATCGTTGAACGTACGGTTCAAGTCGCAAACCTGGATCAGCGTCGGGTCGATCTGCCCGCCCGCGCCGCCGGTGGTGATGATCTGGATCTTGCGGCGCTTGCACCAGGCGATCAGCGCAGCCTTGGCGTTGACGCTGTCGATGCAGTCGATCACGCAATCGATGTTCGGCGTGATGTATTCGGCCATGGTGTCGCGGGTGACGAAGTCGGCCACCGCGTGCACGGTGCAGTCGGGGTTGATCCCGCGCAGCCGCTCGGCCATCACCTCCACCTTGGGTTTGCCGACGGTACTGTCCAGGGCGTGTAACTGACGGTTGGCGTTGCTGACGCAGACATCGTCCAGGTCAAACAGCGAGATCTCGCCCACGCCGCAACGGGCAATGGCTTCCGCCGCCCAGGAGCCGACACCGCCAACCCCGACAATCGCCACATGGGCCGCCCGCAGGCGCTCCAGGCCTTCGATGCCATACAAACGGGCGATACCGGCAAACCGTGGATCTTCTGTACTCATGACCATTACCCCAAAAACCGGCGCGCATTATAGGGCTTTGTCTCGGCAATTTAAGCAAAACCTCTGTGGGAGCGAGCTTGCTCCCACAGGTTTTGTGCTCCACCTGTCCCGCACCAGGGGCCCATGGTGGTCGTTTTGCTATAAGATAACCGCCATTTTGCGCGAGCCAGCCCGCGCCTGCATAAGCCTTGCGTTCACACTATATTCCCGGAGCTTTCATGACGGCCCACGCCGACCTCTCGCCGACCCTGCAACTCGCCTGCGACCTGATCCGCCGTCCGTCCGTGACGCCGGTGGATGCCGATTGCCAGAAACTGATGATGCAGCGCCTGGGCAACGCGGGCTTTACGCTCGAACCGATGCGTATCGAGGATGTGGATAACTTCTGGGCCAGCCATGGCAAGCATGACGGTCCGGTGCTGTGCTTCGCCGGGCACACCGACGTGGTGCCGACCGGTCCGGTGCAGGCCTGGCAGCTCGACCCGTTCGATGCGGTCATCGACGAACAGGGCATGCTCTGCGGCCGTGGCGCGGCAGACATGAAAGGCAGCCTGGCGGCGATGGTCGTGGCGGCCGAACGGTTCGTCTCCGACTACCCGGACCACAAGGGCTCGCTGACCTTCCTGATCACCAGCGATGAAGAAGGCCCGGCCCACCACGGCACCAAAGCCGTGGTCGAGCGTCTCAAGGCCCGTCAGGAACGACTGGACTGGTGCATCGTCGGCGAACCGTCGAGCACCACGTTGGTGGGCGATGTGGTCAAGAATGGCCGGCGCGGTTCCCTCGGCGCGAAGTTGACCGTGCGCGGCAAGCAAGGCCACGTGGCTTATCCACACCTGGCGAAGAACCCGATCCACCTGGCCGCGCCCGCCTTGGCTGAACTGGCCGCCGAGCATTGGGACCACGGCAACGACTTCTTCCCGCCGACCAGTTTCCAGATATCCAACCTCAATTCCGGCACCGGTGCGACCAACGTGATCCCCGGTGACCTGGTGGCGGTGTTCAACTTCCGCTTCTCCACCGAATCCACCGTCGAAGGCCTGCAACAGCGCGTTGCCGACATTCTCGACAAGCATCAGCTGGATTGGCACATCGACTGGGCGCTGTCCGGCCTGCCGTTCCTCACCGAACCCGGTGCGCTGCTCGACGCCGTATCGTCGAGCATCAAGGACGTCACCGGGCGCGAGACCCAGGCGTCCACCAGCGGCGGCACGTCCGACGGGCGCTTCATCGCCACCATGGGCACGCAAGTGGTGGAACTGGGGCCGGTCAACGCGACCATCCACCAGGTCAACGAACGCGTGCTGGCCGCCGATCTCGATGTGCTGACCGAGATCTACTACAAGACGCTGATCAAGTTGCTCGCCTGATGCTCGCCTGCCCGATCTGCAGTGAACCGCTGAACGCGGTGGACAACGGCGTGGTGTGCCCGGCCGGCCACCGCTTCGACCGCGCGCGGCAGGGTTACCTGAACCTGCTGCCGGTGCAGCACAAGAACAGCCGCGACCCCGGTGACAACCAGGCGATGGTCGAAGCCCGCCGCGACTTCCTCAACGCCGGGCATTACGCCCCGGTCGCCCGGCGCCTGGCGGAACTGGCCGCCGAACGCGCGCCCGGGCGCTGGCTGGACATCGGCTGTGGCGAGGGCTACTACACCGCGCAGATCGCCGAAGCGTTGCCCAACGCCGATGGCTATGCCCTGGACATTTCCCGCGAGGCGGTCAAGCGCGCCTGCAAACGCAACCCGCAGCTGACCTGGTTGATCGCCAGCATGGCCCGGGTGCCGCTGGCGGACGGCTGCTGCCAGTTCCTGGCCAGCGTGTTCAGCCCGCTGGACTGGCAGGAGGCCAAGCGCTTGCTCAGCCCCGGCGGCGGCCTGATGAAAGTCGGCCCCACCGCCGGCCACTTGATGGAGTTGCGCGAGCGCCTGTACGACGAAGTGCGCGAGTACACCGACGACAAGCACCTGGCCCTGGTGCCGCCGGGCATGGTGCTGGATCACAGCGAAACCCTCGAATTCAAGCTGACCCTCGACAGTGGCCAGGACCGCGCCAACCTGCTGGCCATGACGCCCCACGGCTGGCGCGCCAGTGCCGAACGCCGTGCCAGCGTGATCGAGCAGGCCGAGCCGTTCCAGGTCACGGTGTCGATGCGCTACGATTATTTCGTTCTTCAATAACCTTTTGATTCCGGTCCCGGGCAACCGCTCGGGCCCCGTTAAATCCGCGAATGGATTTTTCAAGACCGCAGCGAGGACATCCATGCGCCAACCCGATATCGAGATTTACCTCAAAGACGCCGACGTCGACCACAAGGCCATCGCCGCCTGGCTCGGCCAGGCCCTGGGCCCGTGCAGCGACTGGGTGCAGAAAGGCCAGACCTACAAGTGCAAGGCCGGCAACATCCCGGTGACCTGGCTGCCCAAGGCCGTGGGCAAATGGAACAGCCTGTACCTGGAAAGTGACCAGACCCCGTGGGAAGACGACATCGCCTGCGCCCGCGCCGCCTTCGCCGCACTGAATGTCGAAGTGCGCTGCGCGCCTGGGTCATGGGTCGAGGAAGAAGGCGAGGAGTCGGCGGATCGCTGGATTCGCATCAGCGCCGATGGGGAAGAAGAGATTACCTGGAAGACGGCGTGACGCTGACTTCCAGCCCACCGAAGAGCCAATGTGGGAGCGAGCTTGCTCGCGATAGCGGTAGATCAGCCAGATTAGAAGTGACTGACACACCGCTATCGCGAGCAAGCTCGCTCCCACAATGGTTTTGTGTAGGCAGTGAATGCGGGTTACAACCCCACCACATCCTCAGCCTGCAAGCCCTTCTGCCCTTCCACGACCGCGTACTCGACCTGCTGGCCTTCGGTCAGTGAACGGTGGCCTTCGCCGCGGATGGCGCGGTAGTGCACGAACACATCCGCCCCGCCTTCACGCTGGATGAAGCCGTAGCCCTTCGCGTCGTTGAACCACTTCACACTGCCGGTTTCCCGTGCTGCCATGATGCTCACTCCCATTTTTATTTTTTGAGTCGGCTTTTCCCGCCCAACCGCAAAAGGCAAAGCCGTACGAACTTTAGCCACCCTCCGGCCATCCATAAGGGAGGCCGTGGCAGTCACTGGCCGAGTATATGACACACGAGAAAACTCTCAACTGACTTTACTTCGGCGCTTTTTTGCCGATTTTCGGCGAATCCGGCACACTGGCGCCCGCCCCATCCCATTCACTCATGCAGAAGCCGTATGACCCGCTCCCCGTTCCGCCGTCTTGTGTTTGGCACCCTGCGCCGACTGTTGTACCTCTGGGTTCGCTCAGAGACGATCAACCAGTCGTCCTTCACCCTCAACCTCGACCGCAGTCGTCCGGTGTTCTACGTCCTGCAAGATCCTTCGCTCACCGACCTGGCGGTGCTCGACACCGAATGCACCAAGGCCGGCCTGCCCCGTCCGGTGCTGCCGGTCTCGGTGGGCAACCTGCTGGAACCGGCGGCGTTTTTCTACCTGACGCCAGCGCCGGACTGGATCGGCCGCCAGGACAAGCGCGGTGCGCCGCCCACCCTGACTCGGCTGGTCAACGCCTTGACCCACAATGCCGCCGAAGACGCCCAGATCATCCCGGTCAGCGTGTTCTGGGGGCAGTCGCCCGACAGCGAATCCAGCCCCTGGAAGCTGTTGTTCGCCGACAGTTGGGCCGTCACCGGGCGCCTGCGCCGCCTGTTGAGCATCATGATTCTGGGGCGCAAGACCCGCGTGCAATTTTCCGCGCCGATCCACCTGCGCGAGCTGATCGAACACGACAAGGGCCACGAACGCACCGTGCGCATGGCCCAGCGGATCCTGCGGGTGCACTTCCGCAATCTGAAAGCAGCGGTCATCGGCCCCGACATTTCCCACCGACGCAACCTGGTCAAGGGTCTGTTGAACCAGCCGCTGGTCAAGCAGGCGATTGCCGAGGAAGCCGAGCGGGAAAAAATCTCCGCCGAGAAAGCCAAGGCCCAGGCCCTGCGCTACGGCAACGAGATCGCCTCGGACTACACCTACACCGCGATCCGTTTCCTGGAAGTGGTGCTGAGCTGGTTCTGGAACAAGATCTACGACGGCATCAAGGTCAACCACATCGAAGGCGTGCAGAACGTCGCCCAAGGCCACGAAGTCATCTACGTGCCGTGCCACCGCAGCCACATCGACTACCTGCTGCTGTCGTACCTGCTGTTTCGCAACGGCCTGACGCCACCGCACATCGCCGCCGGCATCAACCTCAACATGCCGGTGATCGGCGGCCTGCTGCGCCGTGGCGGGGCGTTTTTCATGCGTCGCACCTTCAAGGGCAACCCGCTCTACACCGCCGTGTTCAACGAATACCTGCACACGCTGTTCACCAAAGGTTTTCCGGTGGAGTACTTCGTCGAGGGCGGGCGTTCGCGCACCGGGCGCATGCTGCAACCCAAGACCGGCATGCTCGCCATCACCCTGCGCAGCTTCCTGCGCTCGTCGCGCATGCCCATCGTGTTCGTGCCGGTCTACATCGGTTATGAGCGCGTACTGGAAGGCCGCACCTACCTGGGCGAACTGCGCGGGGCCAGCAAGAAAAAGGAATCGATCTTCGACATCTTCAAGGTCATCGGCGCCCTCAAGCAACGCTTCGGCCAGGTGGCGGTGAACTTCGGCGAACCGATCAAGCTGGCGGAATTCCTCGACGGCGAACAACCGGATTGGCGCCAACAGGAACTGGGCCCGCAATTCAAACCGGCCTGGCTCAACGCGACCACCAACCGCCTCGGCGAGCGCGTAGCCCGGCACCTGAACGAAGCCGCGGCGATCAACCCGGTCAACCTCGTCGCCCTGGCGCTGCTGTCCACCAGCCGCCTGGCCCTGGACGACCGCGCCATGGCCCGGGTGCTCGACCTGTACCTGGCGTTGCTGCGCAAGGTCCCGTACTCGCCCCACACCACCCTGCCCGAAGGCGATGGCCGGGCGCTGATCGAACATGTAAAAGGCATGGACCTGCTGTCGGAACAGAGCGATGCCCTGGGCAAGATTCTGTACCTGGATGAGCAGAACGCGGTACTGATGACCTACTACCGCAACAACGTCCTGCACATCTTCGCCCTGCCGGCGTTGCTGGCGAGCTTCTTCCAGAGCAGCTCGCGCATGAGCCGCGAGCAGATCCTGCGCTACACCCATGCGTTGTACCCGTACCTGCAATCGGAGCTGTTCATTCGCTGGTCGCTGGAAGAACTGGATGGCGTGGTCGACCAGTGGCTCGAAGCATTCGTCGAACAGGGCCTGCTGCGTTTCGAAAATGACCTGTACCTGCGTCCGGCGCCGAGTTCGCGGCACTTCGTGCTGCTGACCCTGCTGTCAAAAAGCATCGCCCAGACCTTGCAGCGCTTCTACATGACTGTTTCGCTGCTGCTCAACAGCGGCCAGAACACCATCAGCGCCGAAGAACTGGAAGACCTCTGCACCGTCATGGCCCAGCGCCTGTCGATCCTGCATGGCCTGAATGCGCCGGAGTTCTTCGACAAGAGCCTGTTCCGCCACTTCATCCAGACCATGCTCGACCTCGACGTACTGCGCCGCGACGAGGCCGGCAAACTCAGCTACCACGAACTGCTGGGCGAACTGGCCGAAGGCGCGGCCAAGCGAGTGCTGCCGGCGGAAATTCGCCTGTCGATCCGCCAGGTGGCGCTGCATCGCAGTGAAGATGCCGCAGAGGTCGCCATCAGCCCCGACAGTTGAAGGTTGTCGATCACTCACCGAGAAGCATGGAGCGCTTGCGGTGAGTTGATGGGACAGTCAACCAGCTTACTCCGACGCTGCGCAGCGGCTAAGGCGACGTCAAACCAAGAAAAGACCTACAGAGAACTTTGGAGCAGACCTTTAGGATGGGCTCACGTCAATGTCGACGTACTGAAAAGGAATTCAGCATGAACATCATCACGTTAACCCTGCAACTGCCCGAAGGCTTTCAACTCCCGGAAGCCGCTCGCACCGAAGTCAGTGTGCAAAATACTGCCGGCGCTCAGATCAGCGCCAGCGGTGGCCAGGGTTCCAACATGGCGCCTAAGGAGCCAGTGGCCCAGCAGCCTTGGCAATATCGCTTTCTCCTCGACCCCAAGACGACGCCCGTAGGGGAGGAACTCTCGGTCAAGGCACAAGCGTACGAAGGTGACACCGCGCTTTTTCTTGAAACCGAACAGGCCTTCACCTGGGATGGCGGCAATCAACACGTTGACATCCTGCTGAGCCTGGCGCCAGCATCGCTGGCTGAAACTGTTCAAGCGCCCGCGTTCGGTTCCTGAACCGCGACGTTACGAATGGATGCTTGGACGCAAATCCGCTAAATGCTCATTGACGCCCGCGTGGCTGGCGTCAATGAGCCAGGTGCTTCCAATGAAAAAACTCGCTCTGCTTGCATCCATGACGCTACTGGCCGCTTGCCAATCGACAACCCCACCCTCCGCGTCCCTCGATGGCGAAGTCTTCTATCTGCAACGCATTGCCCTGCCGCCCAACGCTACCTTGAGCGTGAGCCTGCAGGACGTTTCCCTGGCCGACGCCCCTGCGGTGGTACTCGATGAGCAGAGCGGCCCGATCAAAGGCCAGGTCCCGCTGCCGTTCCACCTCAGTTATGATCCGGCCCAGGTCAAGCCCGGGCATCGTTATGCCGTGAGCGCCCGCATCGAAGTGGACGGCCAGTTGATGTTCATCACCACTGAACAACACGCCGTGCAACTCGATGGCAAGGATCCGCAGCCGTTGAGGATCCGCGTCAACGCCGCACGCTGATTCTTTTTTCCAACTTTCATCAAGGACGCCATCATGCTTCGCTCAACCCTCCGTTTTACTGGCCTGTGCGCTGGCCTGCTGATCTGCGCCAATGCCATGGCCCTGTCCCTGGGCGACCTGTCGCAAAAAGACGCCACGGGCGGACTCAAGGACGCCTTGACCCAAGGCGCGCAGGTAGCGGTCAAGCAACTGGGCACACCCGGCGGCTTCAGCAACAACCCGGATGTGAAGATCGAACTGCCAGGCAAGCTCGGCAAAGTCGCCAGCAAGATGAAAGCCTTCGGCATGGGTGATCAGGTCGATCAACTGGAAACCAGCATGAACCAGGCCGCCGAAGCCGCGGTGGTCCAGGCCCAGCCGATCCTGGTCAATGCCGTGAAGAACATGAGCGTGGACGATGCCAAGGGCATTCTCAGCGGCGGCCAAGACTCCGCCACGCAATACCTGAACAAGAGCAGCCGCGAGCAGATCCGCGCCAAGTTCCTGCCCATCGTCAAGCAAGCCACCGACAAGGTCGGCCTGGCGCAGAAATACAATGCCTTCGCCGGCCAGGCCGCGACCTTCGGCGTGCTGGACGCCAAGAGCGCCAACATCGAAAACTACGTGACCGAGCAGGCGCTGGACGGGTTGTTCGAGATGATCGGCAAGCAGGAAGCCACCATTCGCCAGAACCCGGCGGCTGCGGCGACCAGCTTGGCGAAGAAGGTTTTCGGTACGCTCTGAGTCTCAATCCGAAACAACTGTGGGAGCGAGCTTGCTCGCGATGGCGGTATTGGCTTCAACATCTTGGTTGACTGTTACACCGCTATCGCGAGCAAGCTCGCTCCCACATTGGATCTGTTCTGGCCTCTGAACGCCTCAGGTTTTCTTGACCCTGAACCACGCCGCATACAACGCCGGCAGGAACAACAGCGTCAACGCCGTCGCCACAATCAACCCGCCCATTATCGCCACGGCCATCGGGCCGAAGAACAGGCTGCGTGACAGCGGGATCATCGCCAGCACCGCCGCCAGCGCGGTGAGCACAATCGGGCGGAAGCGGCGTACCGTCGCTTCGATGATCGCCTGCCAGGGCGACAGCCCCGCCTTGATGTCCTGTTCGATCTGGTCCACCAGGATCACCGAGTTGCGCATGATCATCCCCGACAGCGCGATCGTGCCGAGCATGGCGACGAAACCAAACGGCTGGCGGAACATCAACAGGAACAGCGTGACACCGATCAACCCCAGCGGTGCGGTGAGAAACACCATGACGGTGCGTGAGAAACTGCGCAGTTGCAGCATCAGCAAGGTCAGCACCACCACGATGAACAACGGCACCCCGGCGTTCACCGATTTCTGGCCGCGGGCCGAATCCTCTACCGTACCGCCCACCTCCAGCAGGTATCCGTCCGGCAGTTCTGCACGAATCGGGTCCAGGGTCGGGAAGATCTGCTGCACCAAGGTCGCCGGTTGTTCCTTGCCATAGATATCGGCCCGTACGGTCACGCTCGGCAGGCGGTTGCGGTGCCAGATCACGCCTTCTTCGAAACCGTATTCCAGGGTCGCGACCTGCGACAGGGCAACGCTCTTGCCGTTGTCGGTCGGCACCGCCAGGCTCGGCAGCAACGACAGTTCGGTGCGCTCATGCACCGTGCCACGCAGCAGGATTTCGATCAGCTCGTTGTCTTCCCGATACTGACTGACGCTGGAGCCAGTGAGGGAGCTGCGCAGGAAACTCGCCAGGTTGGCCGTGCTCACGCCCAGGGCTCGGGCGCGGTCCTGGTCGACGTTCAGGTACACCACCTTGCTCGGCTCTTCCCAGTCCAGGTGCACATTGGTCACGTAAGGGTTTTCGCGAACTTTCTCCGCCACTTTGCGCGCCAGGGCGCGAACCTTTTCGATGTGTTCGCCCGTGACGCGGAACTGCACCGGGTAGCCGACTGGAGGGCCGTTTTCCAGACGGGTGACCCGCGAGCGCAGGGTCGGGAATTGTTCGTTCAGGGTCGAGATCAACCAACTGCGCAAAGGCTCGCGGTCTTCGATGGTCTTGGCCAGCACCACGAACTGGGCGAAGCTGGACGCTGGCAATTGTTGATCCAGCGGCAGGTAGAAACGCGGCGAACCGGTGCCGACGTAGGCCACGTAATTGTCGATGCCCACGTGGTCCTTGAGCAGCGCTTCAAGGCGCTTGACCTGCTCGGCGGTGTTGCTCAGGGAGGCGCCTTCCTGCAGCTTCAGGTCGACCATCAGTTCCAGCCGCCCCGATGCCGGGAAGAACTGCTGCGGCACGAAACGGAACAACACCACCGAGCCGACGAACAACAGCACGGTCAGGATGATGACGGTTTTGCGACGACGCACGCACCACTCCACCATCCGCCGGACACGCTGATAGAACGGCGTGCCGTACGGGTCGGTCTGGCCGTCAGCCGTGCCATGTTTGGCCGCGTGAATTTTCGCCAGGTCCGGCAGGAGCTTTTCCCCCAGGTAAGGCACGAACACCACGGCAGCCACCCAGGACGCCAGCAGCGCCAGGGTCACGACCTGGAAAATCGAACGGGTGTATTCGCCGGTGCCCGATTGCGCAGTGGCGATTGGCAGGAAGCCAGCCGCGGTGATCAACGTACCGGTGAGCATCGGGAATGCCGTGCTGGTCCACGCGAAACTGGCGGCCTTGATCCGGTCGAAGCCCTGCTCCATCTTGATCGCCATCATCTCCACCGCGATGATCGCGTCGTCCACCAGCAGCCCCAGTGCCAATACCAGCGCACCGAGGGAAATCTTGTGCAGGCCGATACCCAGGTAATACATCGCGGCAAACGTCATTGCCAGCACCAGCGGGATCGCCAGGGCCACCACCATCCCAGTGCGCAGCCCCAAGGAGAAGAAGCTCACCAGCAACACAATCGTCAGAGCTTCCACCAGCACCTGGACGAACTCACCAACCCCGGTCTTCACCGCCGCCGGTTGGTCCGACACCTTGCGCAATTGCATGCCGGCCGGGAGCGTGTTCTGGATCCGGGCAAAATCGACCTCGAGGGCCTTGCCCAACACCAGGATGTCACCACCTTCCTTCATGGCCACGGCCAGGCCAATGGCGTCTTCGCCCATGAAACGCATGCGTGGCGCCGGTGGATCGTTGAACCCCCGGCGCACATCGGCCAGATCGCTGATGCGGAACGTACGATCGGCAACCCGGATCGGGAAGTTGCGGATCTCTTCCACGGACTGAAAATTCCCGGAAACCCGTAGCTGCAATCGCTCGCTGCCGGTTTCGAAGAAGCCGGCGGTCGATACGGCGTTCTGCTCTTCCAGAGCCTGCTGGACCGCCGCCAAGGGCAGGCCGAGGGTCGCCAGCTTGACGTTCGACAGCTCGATCCAGATCTTCTCGTCCTGCAAACCGAGCAGCTCGACCTTGCCCACGTCCTTGACCCGTTGCAGCTGGATCTGGACGCGATCGGCGTAGTCCTTGAGCACGGCGTAGTCGAAGCCGTCACCGGTCAGCGCATAGATGTTGCCGAAGGTGGTGCCGAATTCATCGTTGAAAAATGGCCCTTGGATACCCGGCGGCAAGGTGTGGCGGATGTCACTGATCTTCTTGCGTATCTGGTACCACAGCTCGGGAATCTGCACCGAATGCAGGGAGTCGCGGGCCACGAAGGTCACCTGGGACTCGCCCGGACGGGAGAACGAGACGATCCGTTCGTAATCGCCGGTTTCCATCAGCTTCTTTTCAATGCGCTCAGTGACCTGACGCGAGACTTCCTCGGCCGTGGCGCCCGGCCAGTTGGTGCGGATGACCATGGCCTTGAAGGTGAACGGTGGGTCTTCGCTCTGGCCGAGCTTGGTGTAGGAAAGCGCGCCAACGATCGCCAGCAACAGCATCAGGAACAGTACAATCTGGCGGTTGCGCAGCGCCCATTCGGAAAGATTGAAACCCATCGGGGATTACTCCTTGGCCGTCAGGTTGACCACGCGGTTGGAGCGATCCACCGGCCGCACCTGCTGGCCGTCGAGGAGCACATGCACGCCGGCCGCCACCACCCAGTCATCTGGGTTGAGGCCTTCAAGCACCGGAACGGTCTTTTCGCCGAAGGCGCCGACCCGCACCGGGACTTTTTTCAGGGTGTTGTTGGCGTTGACCACCCAAACGTACGTCGCGCCATTTTCAGCCGTCAGGGCCGACAAGGGCACCGACAGCGGCACCTTGTCGGCAGTCTGGATAAACACCCGGGCGCTCTGGCCCAGCTCGGCCGGGACACTGCCAGCGGTGAAGGCCACACGGGCGGCGAAGGTACGGGACTTGGGGTCGGCGGCCGGCGAGAGCTCGCGAATACGTCCGCTGAAACGCTGGTCGGGCTGGCTCCACAGTTCGACCGAAACCGGCTGGCCGATCTTGAACCGGCCAAAACCCTGTTCCGGCAGGCTGATCAGCACTTCACGCTCGCCGTCGGTCGCCAGGGTGAACACCGTTTGACCGGCCGCCACCACCTGCCCGACCTCCACCGAACGCCGCGCAACCACGCCATCCTGAGGCGCACGCAGCACCGAATAGCTGGCCTGGTTGTTGGCGACGTCGAACTCGGCCTTGATCTGCTTGAGCCGCGCGGTGCCGGAGCGGTAAAGGTTTTCGGCATTGTCGTACTGGGAGCGGCTGACCATCTGCCGTTCCATCAAGGTTTTGTAGCGGTCACGCTCGGCGCGCACCAGATTCAGGTTGGCCTCGGCGGCAGCGACCTGGGCACGGGAGGCCTCCAGTTGCAGGCGCACATCTTCGGGATCGAGTTCGGCCAGTGGTTGATTGGCCTTGACCCGCTGGCCCTCTTCGACCAGTCGTCGGCTCACCTTGCCGCCAATGCGAAAGGCCAGGTCGGGCTCGAACCGTGCTCGCACTTCACCGGGGTAACTGTCCATCGCCTGGGTTGAAGGTTGTGGTTTCACCACCAGGGCCGGGCGCACGGCGACCGGGACCGGCTCGTCATGACCGCACGCAGACAATAAAAAAGCCAGGGTGACTGGCACGGCGAGGGGCAAGGCATAGCGGAACATGGCGAGTGACCTTTCGCTAATGGTGCTTGGAATAATTATACTGGCGAGTATGTTATTAATAGCAAACTCACCAGTCCAGTATTAAAGCGAAGAAATGTCGAACAATCCTCCAATCCCTTCCGGCCCCGGCCGTCCCAAGGACTTGGCCAAGCGCCAGGCCATTCTCGACGCGGCGAAGAAACTGTTCATGCATCTGGGTTATGCCAGCACCAGTATGGACGCCGTCGCCACTGAGGCGGGCGTGTCGAAACTTACGGTCTACAGCCATTTCAAGGACAAGGAGACGCTATTTTCCTCCGCCGTGATCGCCAAGTGTGAGGAACAGGTACCAACGCTTTTTTTTGAATGGCCTGACGGCGTTCCGATCGAAAATGTGTTGTTGAACATCGCTCGCGGTTTCAACCAACTGATCAACAGCGACGAATCGCTGAATCTGCATCGGTTGATCATGGCCTTGGGTAGCCAGGACCCGAAGCTGTCGTCGATTTTCTTCGAAGCCGGCCCGCAACGGATACTCTCAGGCATGGAACGCCTGCTGACCAAGGTCAACCAGCACGGCGCCCTGAGCATCGACAAACCGCGCAACGCCGCCGAGCATTTCTTCTGCCTGATCAAGGGCGCAGCGAACTTCCGCCTGTTGTATGGCTGCGGCGCGCCACTGGAACCTGAAGCGGCCGAGGCCCATGTGCAGGAAGTGGTGGAGTTGTTTATGCGGGCTTATCGGCCTTAGCTCGACCGATAGCCTTTCGCTGGCTGGAAGGGCCCCATCGCGAGCAAGCTCGCTCCCACAGGGGTTTGATGAACACACAGATCCAATGTGCAAGCGAGCCTGCTCGCGAAGGCGGCGGCATATTCAACACCTTCACCGACTGACCCACCGCTTTCGCGAGCAAGCCCGCTCCCACAGTTTGATCGAGAGCACTCACAAAAACTGCGCCCACCACCGCCCCCTGTGGGAGCGAGCTTGCTCGCGATGCAGGCGCCTCGGTCTCAGGCCTTGAGCGCTTTCTTCGGGTAGATATCGTAGCGACTGGATTTGCCATCGAGCCCATGACTCGGCTTCGGCCCTTCGATGCACGGAGCCTTGCGTGGGCGCTTGACCACTACCCGGTGGGACGCCAGGGCCAGGGCCGCAGCGAGCAGCGCCGGGGCGTCCGGGTCATCGCCCACCAGAGGGCGGAACAGGCGCATTTCCTTCTTCACCAGGGCGGTTTTCTCCCGGTGGGGAAACATCGGGTCCAGGTAGATCACCTGGGGCGGTTCGCCTTCCCAGTTGCGCATCACTTCGATGGAATTGCCCTTGAGCAAACGCATGCGCGCCACGATCGGCGCCACGTCGAAATCCTCCGCCGCGCGGGCCAGGCCATCCTCCAGCAGGGCCCCAATCAACGGTTGACGCTCGATCAGGCTCATTTCGCAGCCCAGGCTGGCCAGCACAAACGCATCCTTGCCCAACCCGGCCGTGGCATCCAGCACCCGCGGACGCACACCTTGGGCGATACCGACCGCCTTGGCGATCATCTGGCCGCTGCCGCCACCGTACAAACGCCGATGGGCTGCTCCGCCCTCGACAAAGTCCACCCGCACCGGTCCTGGCGCGTCCGGGCCCAGTTGCTGCAACTGCAATCCCTGCTCGCCGATCTGCAAGGCAAACTCGCCATCGTCCACTTGCAAAGGCAGGCCAAGCCGCTCGGCCCAGTGCTCGGCCTGCGGTTGGAAGGCCGGGGCCAGGGCCTCGACATGGATGCGGCAGGCCGCGGGTTGCTCACTCATGGAAACATGCTCAAAAAATTAAGGATCGGCAAAAACGGCCGATAACAACGGTGAACGGCATTTTGCCAGAGCTGAGCGTCGACCGAGAAAAATGTCAGGCATTCAATCCACATCGATAGGCGTTATCTCCCCTTACGGCGATTACAGCCTGCGTAACACCCAAGCGCTGAGCGGCGTCAGTCACCTGTGGCAGGATTTTTTTGCCCGGGCCCTGGCCGATCAACTGGGTGATAACGCACCGGCACCTGGCAGCTACCAGCCAGTGGCCCTCGATGAAGCGGTTGAACCGACCCTCGGCGCCGAACTGCTGGAGCACATCGTCAGCCAGCGCACCTGCGAAGTGACCGAAACACCGGTCAAGCCGCCTGAGCCGCTGTTCCTGCCCATCGCTGAATTCGAACTCGACCTGCTGGACAAGCCGTTCCCGCCTTTCCCAGCGGAAGAAATTGCCGCCCAGCAAAAACAGCAGACCTTCGAAAGCAATTGGGTTCGCCCACTCGTCCTCACCGCCGGCCAACCACTGCCGGAGCCCGGCCCTGCACCGCAACCGCGCCCACTGCACCTGCCGATTGCCGAGTTCGAACTCGACCTGCTGGACAAGCCGTTCCCGCCCTTCCCGGAAGAGGAATTGGTGGCGCAGCAGAAACAACTGGACTTCGACACCCGCTGGGCACGTCCGATCGTGCTGCAGAACCTGCGCATCGCCGCTTAAATCAGCGACAGATCCACCAAGGCCCCACATCCAGATGAAAATGGTTGCGGTGCGCCGCGTTGTAATCCGGGCTCAAGACCACACTGAACATATCGCAGGCACCGTCGCGGGCCTGACGTAGAAAGCGCGCATCGGCATTGTCCTTGGGCCAGTCCTTGAGCACGCTGACCGTGCGCCCATCGGCCAGGCGAAACCCGGCGATGTCCAGCGCACTGGCAGTGGCGTGCTGGCTACGCGAGCCGTTCTCACGACCGTACATGTTGCGACAGGCGAAACTGCCGAGGTGATCGACTCGCGTCACTTTCTGCCCATAGACCGCCGCTGCCGCCGGCTGCAACCCATGGCGCTCGAACAGCGCGAAAGCCACGGCCAGCGGACAACTGGCGAGGAAACTGCTGCTCAGCGCTACCTCACCGCCCTGCACCCTCAGTACGTTGGTCAGCGGGCAATCGGTATTGGCACCGCTGTCAGCCTGGCGAGCGGTGCGCAGCCCCGACGTGGCGAGGGCCTGGTCGCACAGCTGTGGGTCGTTGCGCAGGGCCATGAGCTTGAAACGGGTCAGCAGGTTCGGCACAAGATTGACGTCCAGGGGCGCCCAGGGATTCCATTGGGGCGGCACCGCCACCCAGCCGCGCCATACCCCCAGCACTGCGACGCCAACGAGCAGTGCCACGACTGCAAGAACTTTCAAAAACCGCACGATGTTGCCTCGGGCATCAACCCTTGAATAATTGGTTGGCCTGCTTGAACGGCATCGAGCGGCGCGTGAAGGTGAACGTGCCCTGCTGCTGGATTTCCTCGGCGGCGCGGAAGAACTCGCCAAGCGCGGCCAGGGCCAACGCCGATCCGACGCTGATGCGCTTGACGCCCAACTCGCTCAACTGCGCGACAGTCAGGTCCAGCGCCCCGGACATCAGCACATTCACCGGTTTCGGCGCCACGGCCCGCACCACTGCAAGCACTTGCTCGGCGCTGCTCAGCCCCGGGGCGTACAACACGTCGGCACCTGCGTCTGCGAAAGCCTTCAAGCGGCGAATGGTGTCGTCCAGGTCCGGATTGCCGTGCAGGAAGTTCTCCGCCCGGGCCGTCAGCAGGAAGGGATACGGCAGGCTGCGCACCGCGTCGGCGGCGGCCTTGACCCGCGCCACGGCATGGTCGAAGCAATAGATCGGGCTGTCTTCGCGCCCCGTGGCATCTTCGATCGAACCACCCACCGCACCGGCCTGCGCCGCACGGAGCAGGTTACGCGCGCAATCGTCGGGGGCATCGGCAAAACCGTTCTCCAGGTCTACAGCCACGGGCAGGTCGGTGGCCGCCACAATCGCCCGCACATTGGCCAGCGTGTCCTCCAGGCCCAGCGCGCCATCGGGCCGGCCCAAGGAAAAGGCGTGGCCGGCGCTGGTGGTCGCCAGGGTTTCAAAGCCGAGGCTGGCCAGCATCTTGGCGGAACCGGCATCCCACGGGTTGGGAATGACAAAAGCCCCTTCACGTTCGTGCAAGGCCTTGAACGCCTGGGCTCGACGAGTTTGCGCATCCATGTAGTTCGCTCCTGAGCAGAGAAGGAATGGGCCTCAGAGCAAACCCAGTTGCTCGGCGGCGGGCTCTCTATATAGCTCAGGCAGGGCCGGCAAGCCAGGCAAACGACTCATCAGGCGAGTGTGGAAGCGTTGCGCGAGTTTGGCCGCCAGCAGGTTGTCGGCGGTGTGCAGGAAGATATAGGGCGTGCGCCCCTCTTCGATCCATCCGGCGATTTTCTCCACCCACGGCGTCAGGAACGGTTCATTGGCTTCCAGCAACGGATGGCCGATGAAGCGCACTTGCGGACATTGGGTGAACGCCGCAGGCCGGGGCGGCACGCGGGGCTTTTTCGATTGCGCGTGGAGCACCGCAGGATCAAGCGAGGTGCAACTGAACAAGGCCCGGGGATCGAGACAGATGCGTTCGACACCACGATCGAGCAACAGGCGATTGAGGCGCCGTTCGGCATCGCCCTTGGCGAAGAACTCATCGTGACGGACCTCCACGGCCAAGGGGCGCCGCAAGGCGTCGATGAACCCCGCCAGTTCCGGCAACCGATTCGGGGTGAAGGCCTTGGACAGTTGCAGCCAGTACGGCGAGACGCGCTCACCCAAGGGACTGAGCAGTTGCAGGAAGGTTTCGGTGGCCGTCAGGCGCTCGCGCAAGTCGCCGTTGTGGCTGATGTCACCGGGAAACTTGGCGGTGAAGCGAAAGTGCTCGGGCATGATTTCGGCCCAGCGCTGGACCGTGGCCGCAGACGGGCTGGCGTAGAAGGTCGTATTGCCTTCCACGGCATTGAACACTTGGGAATAGAGATTCAGGAAGTCGGTGCTTTTGGCGTCCTGGGGATAAAGATAATCACGCCAGGCGTTTTCGCTCCAGGAAGGGCAGCCCAGGTAGTAAGGCAAGACCATCAGATGTAGAGATCGAGTCCCAGCACTTCCATATCCCAATCGACGAAACCGGCGGTGCTCAGGTAGCTCGCCAGGGCCGTGGCGACACTGCGGCTCATTGCACGGTGATAGAGCATGTCTTGCTGGCGGGCGGGAAGATTGCTCAGGCGTTGCGCGGAGGCTTTGGCGGCACGGGCGGCCAATTGCTCTTCAGACGGGAACTCCAGTTCGCCATCGATATCATCATCGAAGGATTCTTGCTCAGCGATTTTGCCTGCACGAGGCTTGCGCTTGATGGGATAGGACTGGGATGAAAAGCCGTCTATACGCATAACAGAATGCTCGGTATCAATGATGGCAATTTAGCGGCACTTTCGCAGCCGCGCAAATGCGCAAGTGATAACTAGAACACATAAAGCCCAAAAGGTTTAAAAACGGGCTGAAAAAGTGACGACTGGCAATATCGGGTGTGACTTTTGGGGGCGTAAATAACTTTGAGAAGAGGAATGACTTTTGATCGTTCCTCACACTCCACGTGGGAATGCCGCCAGGGACGCTCCGCGTTCCGCTTCTGGAAGGTGACGCAGAGCGTCACGGGATGCATTACCACGCAGAGCGTGGGAACGATCAGGCTGCGGCGGCGGTGGAAGATCGTTCCTCACACTCCGCGTGGGAATGCCGCCAGGGACGCTCCGCGTTCCGCTTCTGGAAGGTGACGCAGAGCGTCACGGGATGCATTACCACGCAGAGCGTGGGAACGATCAGGCTGCGGTGGCGGTGGAAGATCGTTCCTCACGCTCCGCGTGGGAATGCCGCCAGGGACGCTCCGCGTTCCGCTTCTGGAGGCTGGGTTTATCGCTCGGATTTTGGCGTTGCGACTTTGTCCCGCAGGTAAACGGGTTGCGCATCATCGGCCGGGATGGCTTCACCACGGGCCCAGGCGAAGCGCGCCAGGGCCAGCAGGTCTTCGGCGTGAGGCAGCAAGGTGGCGTCCTGGCCGGTCAGGCTGACGGCGATGCGCTCGCCGTAGCCCCAGCCGGTACCGGCACCGAACCAATCACCGTCGGCCCCGCTCGGCAACGCCGCCGCTTCGGGCGGCAATACCGCTTCGGCACCCACCAGACGCATCTCGCCGTCGGTTTCGCGATAGCAGCCCCAGTACACCTCGTCCATGCGCGCATCGATGGCCGCTGCGACTTGGCGGGCGCCTTGTTCGCGTAAAGCGCGCTGGGCCAGCACCGCCAGGTTCGACACCGGCAACACCGGCCGCTCCAAGGCAAACGCCAGTCCTTGCACCACGCCGATGGCGATGCGCACGCCGGTAAAAGCCCCCGGCCCGCGACCGAAGGCAATCGCGTCCACTGCCTGCAAGGTCGTCCCGGCATCGCTCAGCAGTTTCTGGATCATCGGCAACAGCTTCTGCGCATGCAGGCGCGGGATCACCTCGTAATGGCTCGTGACCTTGCCGTCGTGCAGCAAGGCAACGGAGCAAGCTTCAGTCGCGGTGTCCAGGGCCAGCAAGGTGCTCATCGATGTGTCCGTAAATCAGGTGGAAAAAAGTGCGCCAGTATAAACAACTACGGCCCGCAAGCGGGCCGTAGTTGATGCAACTGATCAGACTTTTCAGCTCAGCGCTTCGAGCACCTTGCCGGTGATCGCATCGACCGTGCCAACGCCCGGGATGTGGCTGTACTTCGGCTTGCCCTGGGCAGCCGACAGATTCTGGTAGAACGCCACCAGCGGCTTGGTCTGGGAATGGTAGACCGACAGGCGATGACGCACGGTTTCTTCGGTGTCGTCCTTGCGCTGCACCAGCTCTTCACCGGTGACGTCGTCCTTGCCCGCGACTTTCGGCGGGTTGTAGACGGTGTGGTAGACACGGCCGGACGGCTCGTGGACACGACGACCGGCAATGCGCTGGACGATCTCTTCGTCGTCGACCGCGATTTCGACCACGTGATCGAGCTCAACACCGGCAGTCACCAGGGCTTCAGCCTGGGGAATGGTGCGTGGGAAGCCGTCGAACAGGAAGCCGTTGGCGCAATCGGCTTGAGCGATACGATCCTTGACCAGGGCGATGATCAGGTCATCCGACACCAGGCCGCCGGCATCCATGATGCTCTTGGCCTTGACGCCCAGCTCGGTGCCCGCCTTGACTGCGGCACGCAGCATGTCGCCAGTGGAAATTTGCGGGATACCGAATTTTTCGGTGATGAACTTTGCCTGAGTACCTTTACCGGCCCCGGGAGCTCCCAGCAGAATGACGCGCATCGATGTGCTCCTCAATTTTTTTATGTAAAACGCTCGGATTCGCCTCGTGGGGCCAATCTTCGAAAAACAGGATCGTGACCGCCCAAACGGCCAAAGGCTGATCAAGATACACAGCAGGCCCGACCCACACAAGCCGCCGAAAGTCGGAGGAACCCGCGCCCGATACGACCTTCGGAGGGGGTGGCGAGAGTCGCAACCGGGCAACGAACTGTCGCCTGGCCAACCTGTTCCCTCCCCCGACGGACAACGCCCGGGAACGCCGGGCGAGCCGTTTCGGTGCGCTGCCTAACCTTAGCCGGTATTGCGCAAACCGGCGGCAATCCCCGCCACAGACACCAGCAACGCCTGTTCCACGGGGCTGCCCTGGGCTACATCCTGCTGCCGCGAGCGCGCCAACAGTTCGGCCTGCAACAGGTGCAGCGGGTCAAGGTAAGTGTTGCGCAGACGAATGAATTCCAGCGTGGCTGGGCTATGTGCCAGTAGCTGCGACTGACCGGTCAACCCAAGGACCACCGAGCAGGCCTGCGACAATAGGTCGCGTAAATGCGCACCCAAAGGCAGCAGCCCAGGTTCCACCAAACGCTCGTCGTAGGAGCGGGCAATATCGGCGTCGGCCTTGGCCAGCACCATCTCCAGCATGTCGATGCGGGTCCGGAAGAACGGCCATTGGTCGCGCATCTGCCCCAGCAACTCACCTTCGCCACGCTCCAGGGCCTTGCTCAGTGCGGTTTCCCAGCCGAGCCAGGCCGGCAGCATCAGGCGGGTCTGGGTCCAGCCGAAGATCCACGGGATAGCCCGCAGGCTTTCGATGCCACCGGCCCGACGCTTGGCCGGACGGCTGCCCAGGGGCAGGCGCCCCAGTTCCTGCTCGGGGGTGGACTGGCGGAAGTACTCGACAAATTGCGGGTTTTCCCGCACCACGGCGCGGTAGGCCTTGACGCCATCGGCCGCCAGTTCGTCCATCAGGTGCCGCCACTGCGGCGTGGGCGGCGGCGGTGGCAGCAGCGTAGCTTCAAGCACCGCAGCGAGATAAAGGTTGAGGTTCTGTTCGGCGATGTCCGGCAGGCCGAATTTGAAACGAATCATTTCACCTTGCTCAGTGGTACGGAAACGCCCGGCCACCGAACCCGGCGGCTGGGACAGGATCGCCGCGTGCGCCGGACCACCACCACGGCCCACGGTGCCGCCGCGACCATGGAACAACAGCAGTTCGACTTGCTGCTCGCGGCAGATGTCCACCAACCGCTCCTGGGCCCGATACTGCGCCCAGGCCGCCGCGGTGGTCCCGGCGTCCTTGGCCGAATCGGAATAGCCGATCATCACTTCCTGAGGACCTTGCAGCCGCGAGCGATAGCCGGGCAGCAGCAACAGCCGCTCGATCACCGGCCCGGCGTTGTCCAGGTCGGCCAGGGTCTCGAACAGCGGCACCACCCGCATTGGCCGCAACACGCCGGCGTCCTTCAATAACAGCTGCACCGCGAGGACATCGGAAGCCGCACCGGCCATGGAGATCACGTAGGAACCCAGGGATGCCGCTGGCGCCGCAGCCACTTCCCGGCACGTCGCCAAAACTTCCGCCGTGTCAGCCGATGGCTTGAAATGGGCCGGCAGCAGCGGACGCCGGTTGCTCAGTTCCGCCAGCAAGAAGCTGATGCGCTGCTCCTCGTTCCAATCCTCATAGCGCCCCAGGCCCAGGTAGTCGGTTATTTCCGTCATGGCAGCGGTATGGCGCGTCGAGTCCTGGCGCACGTCGAGGCGCACCAGGAACAGGCCGAAGGTCACTGCCCGGCGCAGGCAATCTAGCAGCGGCCCGTCGGCAATCACGCCCATGCCGCATTCGTGCAACGAGTGGTAGCACAGCTCCAGGGGGTCCAGCAGCTCGCGGTTGTGCTGCAACACATCGGCGCTTGGCGGCGTGGCGGCGCTCAGGGAGGCGTGGGCCCAGTTGCGGGTGGCGCGCAGGCGTTCACGCAGTTGCTTGAGCACGGCGCGATAAGGTTCGGCGCTGTCGCCGGCCTGGGCACGCAAGGCCTCGCTGGCGTGTTGCATCGACAGCTCGGCCGCCAGTTGATCGACGTCACGCAGGTACAGGTCCGCCGCCATCCACCGCGCCAGCAACAGCACCTCGCGGGTCACGGCGGCGGTGACATTCGGGTTGCCGTCACGGTCGCCGCCCATCCACGAGGCAAAACGGATCGGCGCGGCCTCCAGCGGCAGGCGCAAGCCGGTGGCGGCATGCAGCGCCTGGTCAGCCTTGCGCAGGTAATTGGGAATGGCCTGCCACAGCGAGTGCTCGATTACCGCGAACCCCCACTTGGCCTCGTCCACCGGGGTCGGCCGGGTGCGGCGGATTTCTTCGGTGTGCCAGGCTTCGGCGATCAAGCGTTGCAGGCGTTCGTGAATCTGCGCGCGCTCGGCGCTGGTCAGGTCGCGGTGATCCTGGGCGGCCAATTGCGCGGCAATGGCGTCGTATTTCTGGATCAGCGTACGGCGAGCCACTTCCGTGGGGTGGGCCGTGAGGACCAATTCGATCTCCAGCCGCCCCAATTGCCGGGCCAGGGCCTCTGCGCCATGGCCTTCGGCCCGCAACCGGGCGAGCAACTCGGGCAACACCCGCGCCTCGAAGGGTTCCGGCTGCGATTCTTCGCGGCGGTGGATAAGTTGGTATTGCTCGGCGATGTTGGCCAGGTTGAGAAACTGGTTGAACGCCCGCGCCACCGGCAGCAGTTCGTCCTCGCTCAACTGGTTGAGGCTGGCGCTGAGTTCGGCGTCCACGGAACCGCGTCGATCAGCCTTGGCACCCTTGCGGATCTGCTCGATCTTGTCGAGAAACGTGTCCCCGTATTGTTCACGGATGGTGTTGCCCAATAGCTCACCGAGCAGGTGAACGTCTTCGCGCAAGCGTGCATCGATATCGGTCATCAGCATTTCTCCAGCAAAAAAGTCCGGACAGCTCTTGGATTAGAGAGTGCCGATGCCCACCGTTTCTGACAAGCGACGAAGGGACTTTAAACCTTGCAGGACAAAGCTAGTCTCATGATTAAGCCACACCACGGCTTGTCACTCACCGCGCCTGCCACGAGCAGGCTTATTGAGGTCATCATGAAAATTCGTGAGCTTGCCCAGCATTGGGAAGAAAACGCCAAGGGCCGTCTGACCCAGACTGGCTACACGATTCATCTGGACGTGGAAGCCGCCGCACGGCTGGCGGCGATCTGCGACATGTACCCCAAGCGCCAGCCCGAGGAGCTGCTCGGCGAGCTGATCGGGGCGGCACTGGAAGAGCTGGAAGCAAGCTTCCCCTACATCAAGGGTTCGCAAGTCGTCGCGACCGATGAAGAAGGCGACCCGCTGTACGAAGACGTGGGTCCGACCCCGCGATTCCTCGCCTTGTCCCGGCGGCATCTGCACGAACTTTCCTCGCAGAACGACAAATCCAAACACTGACCGCTTTCATTCCTGGTTGCGACTTTCCGGCGCGATGCTTTCCCACCCGCGCCGGAATACCGCTGCGCGCCTTGAAAGTTCAGCTTTTCTGCGACTGACCGATCAGTCAGTAATTCTTTTGGCGAATGGCCATCTTCGCTGAACTTTTGAAAAACGCCTCGGGTCACACCGAGTAACCATACTGGAACGGTTGTTTAAATAAACGCGCCTTGGCGCCAGCACCAAACCAGACGTCACGGCTTCGGTCCCAGCATGGATTTGTAGTTTTTTCAGGAGTTTTCCAATGGAGTTGAAGCCTATGAATACCTGCACTGCCAAACCCTCGTCCACTGGCCTGCGCGGCTTGAAGTTGGCTGCCCTGGCGATCGGTAGCAGCTTCATTCTCGCCGGTTGCGCCGGTAATCCACCTTCGGAGCAGTACGCGGTGACCCAATCGGCGGTCAATAGCGCCGTCAGCGCCGGCGGTACCGAATTCGCGGCTGTGGAAATGAAATCGGCCCAGGACAAACTCAAGCAGGCCGAAATCGCCATGCATGACAAGAAATACGACGAAGCCAAGCGTCTGGCCGAACAGGCCGAGTGGGACGCCCGCGTCGCCGAGCGCAAGGCTCAGGCCGCCAAGGCCGAACAAGCACTCAAGGACTCTCAGAAAGGGGTTCAGGAACTGCGTCAGGAAGGCATGAACAAGGTTCAGTAAGCCGTTCACGCCACGACGTACTTCTCATTGATAAAAGGACGACAGACTATGATGCACAAACACTTGATGATGCCCGCCCTGCTCGCTGCCTGCGTAGCCCTGGCCGCTTGCTCCCACGACCCTAACGCGAACCTGGAACAGGCACGGACCAACTACAACGGCCTGCAGGCTGATCCAGCGGCGACCAAAGTGGCTGCATTGGAAACCAAGGACGCCGCCGACTTCCTGGCCAAGGCTGACAAGGCCTACATGGACAAGGAAGACGAAGCCAAGGTCGACCAGTTGGCCTACCTGACCAACCAGCGCGTCGAAGTGGCCAAGCAGACCATCGCCCTGCGCAACGCCGAAGCCGAGCTGAAAAACGCCGGTGACGAACGTGCCCGTGCCCTGCTCGATGCGCGTAATGCGCAGATCAAGCAACTGCAGGACAGCCTCAACGCCAAGCAGACCGAACGCGGTACGCTGGTGACCTTCGGCGACGTGCTGTTCGCCACCAACAAGTCCGACCTGCGCGCCAGCGGCATGACGAATGTGAGCAAACTGGCGCAGTTCCTCCAGGAAAACCCGGACCGCAAGGTGATCATCGAAGGCTACACCGACAGCACCGGTTCGGATTCCTATAACCAGTCCCTGTCCGAGCGCCGCGCCAGCTCTGTGCAACTCGCGCTGGTGAAGATGGGCGTCGACCCGGCTCGCATCGTGACCCAGGGCTACGGCAAGGAATTCCCGGTGGCTGACAACACCAGCGTCTCGGGCCGTGCCATGAACCGGCGCGTGGAAGTGACCATCTCCAACGACAACCAGCCAGTGGCCCCACGTTCGACCATGAGCGCCAACTGATCGGCTGAGAGCAACAAAAAAGCCCCGCCTGATTTCTAGTCAGGCGGGGCTTTTTTCATGGCCGAATAGGTTTGGCTGTACACAACCCCTGTGGGAGCGAGCTTGCTCGCGATGGCGGCGTGTCAGGCACTATTTATGCTGCTGAACCACCGCTATCGCGAGCAAGCTCGCTCCCACAGGGGTCTCGCTTATGGCTGAAGCTTCTGCGGCGTTTCCTGGCCCATGCAGCGCACCGCGCGTTTCTTCTCGTTGATCAGCACGCCGGTCAGGCCTTTCTGCTCGGTGTCGAACAACACCAGCACACCATCGATGCATTGGGCGACCTGGGGGGCCGGCTCCAGGGAAACCTTGTAGTCCTCGCCCGGTACGGTCTTGAGCATGGTGAACTGGTTGAGCAGCAACGCGTCCTCGGGCTTGGCGAAGTGCAGGTAGCCGTAGTACCACAGCGTCGCAACGGTGCCGAGGATGCTGCAGATACCGGTGATGATCAGGGGGATGGCGTTACGTTCTTCGCTCATTGCGGACTCTCTGGTGATTCAACGGGTGATTTCGGGTAATTCGGGACCTCGCCCAGGCGGCGCAGGCCGTCGAAGTGCTGGGGGTCGTCGAGGTAGCGCAGCATCACGGTGCGCCAGGTTGGGTCGGCGAATGTCTGCACATGGCCGCCGCGTGTCAACTGCAAGACCCGCGGCGGCGGCGCAGCTTGATACAGGCGGATGCCATTGGAAAGGGGCACGATGGGGTCGTCCAGGCTGTGGTAGATCAATTTCGGCACGCCATTCAATTGCGCCACGGAACTGATCGCGCTGTCACCGTCCGGTACCAGCCAGGACAATGGCACCTGGAACGGCCAGGTCAACCACGAGGTGCTCAGGGCAAACCGGCCGACGTCACGATAGCTGGCAGGCACGCCATCGAGCACCAGGGCCTTGAGCTGCCGTTGGCGCTGCGGGTGCTCGACCAGGTAATGCACCGCCAGCGCACCGCCCAGGCTCTGGCCGAGCAGCACCAGAGGCTTGCCCTGCACCTCGGGCGCCTGGTCGAGCCATTGGAACGCGGCGTCAATGTCCTGGTAAATCGCCGGCAGGCTCGGCTCGCCTTCGGACAGGCCATAACCCCGGTAGTCGACCATCAACACCTGGTAGCCCTGCTCCGGCAACCACCAGCTCCCGCCCAGGTGCCAGGCCAGGTTGCCACCGTTGCCGTGCAAATGCAGGACCGTGCCCTTGACCTCCACACCCGGTTTGACCGGCAGCCACCAGCCGTGGAGCTTGAGACCGTCGGCGGTGGTCAGGGTGACGTCGCGGTATTCGAGCCTGGCCCGCTCCGGGGTGAACGGCAGGCCGTGCTCGGGGTAGAACAGCAGGGAGCTGCAACCGCTCAGGGCCAGCAGCAGGCAAATGATGCCGAGGGTTCGCATCCGGTGAAGCCTCGCAAGTCAGAAGTAAACGCAGTCCCCCTGTGGGAGCGAGCTCGCTCGCGATAGCGGCGGGTCAGTCACAGCCGTACTGACTGTGCTGACGCTATCGCGAGCAAGCTCGCTCCCACAGGGATTGGTGGTGCGATTAGAGGATATTGGAATAATCCGCTTCGATCCGGTCCAGGCTCAGGTGGTTCAGGAAGTTGGAGAAACACATCCAGGCCGACAGGGCGTTCATGTCGCGGAACTGCTCGGGCAGGTACTTGGGCGGTACGACCAGGCCTTCGTCCACCAGTTGCCGCAACGTGCGCATGTCCTCGAGGGTGGTCTTGCCGCAGAACAGCAGCGGCACCTGTTCCAGCTTGCCCTTGCGCACGGCCAACTGAATGTAGTTGTAAACCATGATGAAGCCTTTGAGGTAGGACAAGTCTTTGGTGAATGGCAGCCCCGTCGGCACCGACCCTCGGAAAACCCGACTGGCGTTGCCGTAACTTTCGGCCATTTCAAAACCCTGCTCGCGGAAGAACTCGAAGACCTGCAGGAAATCGGCGCCCTCCTCCACCATGTGAATGGCCCGGGTGCGGTTGGTCAGTTTGCGCAGGCGGCTCGGGTAGGAGGCGAAGGTGATGATTTCCATCAGGATCGCCAGGCCTTCCTGAGTCACCGTGGACGAGGGTGGGCCCTTGGACAGGAAGGTGCAGATCGGCTGGTTGAGGCCGTTGAGGGTGGTGCCGACGTGCACCAACCCTTCGTGGACTTCCAGCGCTCGTACGTCGCGCTCGTTGAACATCGCATCGGTGCGGATCTTGATGTAGTCCGCGCCCGCCGCTGCGTCGGCCACGATGCCATCGGACTCGAACACCCGGATGGTTTCCTCGGCTTCGCCAAACACCCGGTTGAGGCGGTGTTGCAGCAGGCTGACGGCTTCCTTGGCGCTGAGGACTTTCGGCTCGTCCTTGAGGTCGCCACGGCCATCGATGTTGTTCAGGTAATCGGAGAGCATCAGGCCCAGGTCGGCCAGGGTCGGGTCGCCGGCGTGGAAAGCATCGGAGGCGGCGCCATAGAGCTCCTGGGAGATCAACCCGAAATCCTCGGTGCCACGCGCCTCGAGCATGCGCACCACCATGCGGTATTCCTTGCACATGCGGCGCATGATCTGGCCAACCGGGTTGAACTGCCCAAGCTGGCGGGTGATGTCGCGCTCGATGTTCTGGAACTCCAGCTTCACCTTGCTCGAATCGAAGGACAGTGGCCGGTTGAGGTAATAGTCGCGATCCACCGCGGGCATTTCCTTGCCCTTGGCCTTGAGAAAGCCCTTGCGGATGTTCTCGTCCCACTTCACCGCGTCGAGGATGCGAATCGGCGTTTGCGCCAGCACAATGCGATCGGACAAGGTGCGTATCGTCTGCTGGTAATCGTCCACCCGGAACTCCTGTGAAAAAACGTCCGCTTGTTGCTGTTATTGGGATTTGACCAGCCGCTGGTAGCGCACGGCCTCCGAGAACACATCGGAATTGGCCGGGTCGTCGAGGTAACTGAAAACCTTGTTCATGTCGCTGTCCACTAGCACACCATCGCCTTCCTCGCTCTGGTTCGGCTGGCCGCTGAGGCGTTTCTGGGCGATGGCCTGGTTGATCTGATCCAGGTCCAGGTTGTAGACCACCAATTCTTGCTTGTCGGTCAACTCGAAACCGGCGATCAAATAATGGCCGCCAAACCGGGCCGGCACCTTGGCTGACACGTACCAGCGGCTGCCATGACGGGAAACAGTCAGCGGGATGGCTTCGCGCTCATGGGGCCTGCCCCTGAAGTAGCTGATGGCCTGGTAGCGGTGCTTGCCGACCTTCGTCAGCTCCAGGTTCAACGGCTCACCCCAGGCATTGGTGCTGGTCCAGTGACCGAGCAGGCCTTCGGGCGCCGCTTCGCTGTCAGGCAACGGCGTCTTGAACGACACCAGGCAACCACTGAGCAGCAGCAACGACACGGCCAGTACAACGGCACGCCAGGCTTTCATTTGAACTCCCTATGGCACACAACGCGTTGATCGTTCCCACGCTCTGCGTGGGAATGCAGCCATGGACGCTCCGCGTCCACTGTGACGCAGAGCGTCACAGGATTCATTCCCACGCGGAGCGTGGGAACGATCAGTTCGGGGTTACACCGACGCCAGTACCAGGTGCATGTAGCGGGTCAGGATGCCGAGCATATCTTCATCGGCTACCGGCTCGGCGCCATTGAGCAAGCCCTGATATTCCATCCGTCCGATAATCGCCGTCAACACTTTGGCATCCTGTTGCGGCTCACGGGAGCCCAATACCTGGAAAAACTGACAGGTGCCGTGCAGCAAAATCTGCTGGTGGGAACGCACCAACACCGCCAGGCGCGGGTTGAGCAGCGCTTCCTGGCGGAAGGCCTGTTCGGCCATCAGGTATTCACGGCGACTGTCCAATTGGTGTTGCACGTAGTCGGCGGTCATCCGGGCAATGTCGTCCGCCAGCTGCGAGCGCGATTGGGCGCTGCCGTCACCGTAAGCGACCATTTCCCGCAGCAGGCCTTCGTTGTTGGTCCACAGCTTGGCCATGAACGCCGCGCTGCGTTCCACATACTGGGCGAAGGTATCGGTGAGCAAGTCATCGATGTCCTTGAAATAATACGTGGTGGCCGACAGCGGCACGCCCGCTTCGGCGGCCACGGCGCGGTGACGCACGGCTCGCACGCCGTCGCGCACCACAATGCGCATGGCCGCGTCGAGAATCTCCTGGCGACGCTGCTCACTGCCCTGTCGGCTGGCCTTGCGGCCCTGGTACTTAACACTTTCAGCGACAGCCGTGGCGACGCCCGCTGCACCTTCTGAAGCCATTGCACGATTCACGACAGGTCTTCCTCGCTCTTTGAAAAAGTAACCAATTGATACGTTTGTACCAGACAGGCAATAAAAAGCCGCCCTTCCAGGCGGCTTTTTTAGTTGAAGCACTTACGCTTGAGGCCGCATGTGCGGGAAGAGAATCACATCCCGGATCGACGGTGAGTTGGTCAACAACATCACCAGGCGATCGATACCGATGCCTTCGCCAGCGGTCGGCGGCATGCCGTACTCCAGGGCACGCACGAAGTCGGCATCGTAGTGCATGGCTTCGTCGTCGCCGGCGTCCTTGTCAGCCACCTGGGCCATGAAACGCTCGGCCTGGTCTTCTGCATCGTTGAGCTCGGAATAGGCGTTGGCGATTTCACGGCCACCGATGAACAGCTCGAAACGATCGGTCACGCTTGGGTTCTCGTCGTTGCGACGGGCCAGCGGCGACACTTCGAACGGGTACTGGGTGATGAAGTGCGGCTGTTCCAGCTTGTGCTCGACCAGCTCCTCGAAAATCATCACTTGCAGCTTGCCCAGGCCTTCGAAGCCGAGCACCTTGGCGCCGGCCTTCTTGGCGATGGCGCGGGCCTTCTCGATGTCGTTCAAATCATCGGCAGTCAGTTCAGGGTTGTACTTGAGGATCGAGTCGAACACCGACAGGCGCACGAACGGCTCGCCGAAGTGGAACACCTTGTCGCCGTACGGCACGTCGGTCGTCCCGAGAACAAGCTGGGCCAGCTCGCGGAACAGTTCCTCGGTCAGGTCCATGTTGTCTTCGTAGTCGGCGTAGGCCTGGTAGAACTCGAGCATGGTGAACTCGGGGTTGTGCCGGGTCGAAACGCCTTCGTTACGGAAGTTGCGGTTGATCTCGAAGACCTTTTCGAAGCCACCCACAACCAGACGCTTGAGGTACAGCTCCGGCGCGATACGCAGGAACATTTCCATGTCCAGGGCGTTGTGGTGGGTTTCGAACGGCTTGGCCGCCGCACCGCCAGGGATGGTCTGCAGCATCGGCGTCTCGACTTCCAGGAAGTCACGCTTCATCAGGAAGCTGCGGATGTGGGCGATGACTTGCGAGCGCACGCGGAACGTCTGGCGCACGTCTTCGTTGACGATCAGGTCGACATAGCGCTGGCGATAGCGCTGCTCTGTGTCGGTCAGGCCGTGGTGCTTGTCCGGCAGCGGGCGCAGGGACTTGGTCAGCAGGCGCACGCTGGTCATCTCGACGTACAGGTCGCCCTTGCCGGAACGGGCCAGGGTGCCTTCGGCGGCAATGATGTCGCCCAGGTCCCAGGTCTTGACGGCGGCCAGGGTTTCTTCCGGCAGGGTCTTGCGGTTGACGTAGACCTGGAGGCGCCCGGTCATGTCCTGGATCACCATGAACGAACCACGATCGAGCACGATACGACCGGCCACCTTGACTGGAATCGCCGCCTCGGCCAGCTCTTCCTTGGTCTTGTCCGCATACTGCTTCTGCAAGACGTCGCAGTAGGCGTCGCGGCGGAAGTCGTTGGGGAAGGCCTGGCCCTTGGCGCGCTCGGCAGCAAGCTTTTCCTTGCGCAGGGCGATCAGGGAGTTTTCTTCCTGTTGCAGGGCTTGCGGGTCGAGTTCTAGGTCGCTCATGTCTTTAAGGATTCCATCACAGGTTCGTTGCCCCCGGCCCCGGGCCGGAGTTTGCGGGCGAGTCATGCTCCTTGATGGAAGCATGTCTGCCCGCCGCATGGGTGTCGCGTTACAGCCCTTGTTTGAGGCTGGCGATCAGGTATTCATCGATATCGCCATCGAGCACCTTGTCGCAATCGCTGCGTTCGATGCTGGTCCGCAGATCCTTGATCCGCGAGGCATCGAGCACGTACGAACGGATCTGGTGACCCCAGCCGATGTCCGACTTGGTGTCTTCCAGCGCCTGGGACGCCGCGTTGCGCTTCTGCACTTCCTGCTCGTACAGGCGAGCCCGGAGCATCTTCATCGCGGTGTCTTTGTTGGCGTGCTGGGAACGCTCGTTCTGGCAGCTGACCACGGTGTTGGTCGGTACGTGGGTAATCCGTACGGCCGAGTCGGTGGTGTTAACGTGCTGGCCACCGGCCCCGGAGGAACGGTAGGTGTCGATGCGCAAGTCCGCCGGGTTGATCTCGATCTCGATGTTGTCATCGATTTCCGGCGAAACGAATACGGCCGAGAACGAGGTGTGGCGGCGGTTGCCGGAGTCGAACGGGCTCTTGCGCACCAGGCGGTGCACGCCGATCTCGGTCCGCAGCCAGCCAAAGGCGTATTCGCCCTTGATGTGCACGGTGGCGCCCTTGATCCCGGCGACTTCACCGGCCGACAGTTCCATGATGGTGGCGTCGAAACCGCGTTTGTCAGCCCAGCGCAGGTACATGCGCAGCAGGATGTTGGCCCAGTCCTGGGCTTCGGTGCCGCCGGAGCCGGCCTGGATGTCCAGGTAGGCGTTGTTCATGTCCATCTCGCCGCTGAACATGCGACGGAATTCCAGCTTGGCGAGGTTCTCGTCGAGGCGTGTCAGCTCGGCGACGACATCGCCGACCGCGCCCTCATCGTTCTCTTCGACAGCCATGTCCAGCAGGTCGCGGCAATCGGCCAGGCCGCTGGACAACTCGTCCAGGGTCTCGACGATCTGCGCCAGCGCAGAACGCTCGCGGCCCAGTTCCTGGGCGTACGAAGGGTTGTTCCAGACATTCGGATCTTCAAGCTCGCGATTGACTTCGGTCAGACGCTCATGCTTTTGATCGTAGTCAAAGATACCCCCGAATAGTTTCGGAGCGCTCGGACAGGTCCTTGATGGTGTTAAGGATCGGGTTGATTTCCATGGCGGGCAGCACTCGTTGGCGAACTTTTGAAAGCCGGCGAGTATAACGTAATCAAGCGCCAGCGGCAGCCCGCCTGGCGGCTTTAGGGGTAATGAGGTTCAGGGATTGATCAGCACAATCCCCCTCACCACAAAAAGCCTCTTCGCCAAGCAGGGATTTATTCAACCCCCACCCGATTACGCCCATTGTGCTTGGCCAGGTATAACCCCTTGTCCGCCGCCGAGATCAGTTGCCGGCAATCGCTACCCTGCTGGGGGGTGAAGGTCGAGACGCCGATGCTGATGGTCAGGTTCTCGCCGCCGTCGGGCGTGGCGTGGGGGATTTTCAGGGAGACGACGCCCTGGCGCAGTTTCTCGGCCATCAGCCGGGCGCCGCCCGGCGAGGTGCCGGGCAGGACCAGGGCGAACTCCTCGCCGCCGTAGCGGGCCGGCAAGTCGGATGGACGGCTGCACGCATCGCGGATCGCCGTGGCAACCTTGCGCAAGGCTTCATCACCCTCCAGGTGACCGAAGTTGTCGTTGTAGGACTTGAAGTAGTCCACATCGATCATCAGCAGCGACAGTTGGCTCTGGTCGCGCATCGCCCTGCGCCATTCCAACTCCAGGTATTCGTCGAAGTGCCGACGATTGGACAACCCGGTCAGGCCGTCGGAGTTCATCAAGCGTTGCAGCACCAGATTGGTGTCGAGCAGTTGCTGCTGGCTGACTCGCAGTGCCCGATAGGCCGCGTCGCGTTGCAACAGCATCATGTAGGAACGCGAGTGATAGCGGATGCGTGCCACCAGTTCGATGTTGTCCGGCAACTTGACCAGGTAGTCGTTGGCGCCGGCGGCGAACGCCGCGCTCTTGACCAGCGGGTCCTCCTTGGTGGACAGGACAATGATCGGGATATCGCGGGTGGCCGGATGGTTACGGTACTCGCGCACCAGGCTCAGGCCATCCAGGCCGGGCATCACCAGGTCCTGGAGAATCACCGTCGGCTTGATGCGAACCGCATGGGCGATGGCCTGGTGAGGATCGGAGCAGAAATGGAAGTCGATGTTGTCTTCGTTCGATAGCCCGCGCCGCACCGCCTCGCCGATCATCGCCTGATCGTCGATGAGCAAGACCATGGCCGCGTTCTCATCGCGCTTGAAATCGTCTAGCTGCAGATCATTCATGGTGGCTTACCTGAGTACGCCCTGGGGCAACACTGGCGGGGTTCTTCATGGGGTAAAAATCTCCAACAGCCGAGGCGCGATAGCGTCCAGGGCGAGAATATGGGCGGCGGCGTCGATGGCGGCCGCCGCTTTGGGCATCCCGTACACCGCACTGCTGCGCTGGTCCTGGGCGATGGTCACATAGCCCTGTTCGCGCAGGAGCTTAAGCCCTTGTGCACCGTCGCGACCCATGCCGGTGAGCAATACGCCCACCGCGTCACCGCTCCAGTACTGGGCGACACTTTCAAAAAACACGTCGATGGAGGGCCGGTAGATCTCGTTCACCGGCTCGGCGGTGTAGGCCAGGGTACCGTCCTTCAACAAACGCAGATGATGGTTGGTCCCGGCCAGCAACACCGTGCCGCTCTGCGGCGTCTCGCCGTGCCGGGCCAGGCGCACCGTGTGGCCCGAGACACTGCCCAGCCACTCGGCCATGCCCGCGGCAAACACCTCGTCCACATGCTGGACCAGCACGATGGCCGGGGCAAAGTTACGCGGCAGCGCCTTGAGCAGCACCTCCAGCGCCGCCGGACCGCCCGCCGACGACCCGATGGCCACCAGGCTCTTGCGCGACACTGCCGCACGCTGCGCCGTCGGCACCGGTCGTTCACGCTTGTTGCGCTCACCGATCAGCCAGCCGATGTTGGTGATCTTGCGCAGCAACGGCGCCGCCGCATCTGCCGGGTTACCGACGCCCAGGGCCGGGGTATCGACCACATCCAGCGCGCCATGGCCCATAGCCTCGAACACCCGGTGGACGTTCTGCTGGCTGTCACCGGTGACGATCACAACAGCGCAGGGACTGTCGGCCATGATCCTTCGGGTGGCCTCCACGCCATCCATGATCGGCATGAACAAGTCCATGAGGATCAGGTCCGGGGTGTATTCGGCGCAGCGTTGCACCGCCTCGGCGCCGTTGGCGGCCACCCAGACCAGTTGATGCGCCGGCTCGAACGCCAGGGCGCGGCGCAGGGCCTCGACTGCCAGGGGCATGTCATTGACGATGGCGATCTTCAAGCGCGGGCCCCTCCGATCAATTCGACCACGGCGTCGAGCAAGGCGTCGTCGTGGAAGCTCGCCTTGGCCAGATAATAGTCGGCGCCAGCGTCCAGGCCACGGCGGCGATCCTCTTCGCGGTCCTTGTAGGACACCACCATCACCGGCAGCGATTGCAAGCGGTTGTCACGCCGCAGCAGCGACACCAACTCAATGCCGTCCATGCGCGGCATGTCGATGTCGGTGATCAGCAAGTCGAAATCCTCCGAACGCAAGGCGTTCCAACCGTCCATGCCATCCACCGCCACTGCCACGTCGTAGCCGCGATTGAGCAACAACTTGCGTTGCAGCTCGCGCACGGTGAGGGAATCGTCCACCACCAGGATCCGCTTGCGCGGGGCCTGGGCCTGGTTCTGCCGGGCGATGCGCTCCAGGCGTCCGGTATCGAGCAACTTGTCCACCGAACGCAACAGGTCTTCGACATCGACAATCAACACCACTGAGCCATCGTCGAGCAAGGCCCCGGCGGAAATGTCCTGGACCTTGCCCAGGCGTTCGTCCAGGGGCAGGACCACCAGGGTCCGCTCGCCAATGAAGCGCTCCACCGCCACGCCGTAGATCGTCTCGCGCTCGCGGATCACCACGACCTTGAGGGTCTGGCTGCTGCCTTGCGTCGCCGGGCGATTGAGCAATTGGCTGGCGGCGACCAGCCCGATATGCCGGCCCTCGTGCCAGAAATGCTGGCGACCTTCGACCTGGACGATGTCTTCCGGCGCCAGGTCGCACATGCGTTCGATGTGGGCCAGGGGAAAGGCGTACGCTTCATCGCCGACTTCCACCACCAGGCTGCGCACCACCGACAGCGTCAGCGGCACCTCAAGATGGAAACGACTGCCCTCGCCCGCCGTCTGCTCCAGCACCACCGCACCGCGCAACTGCCGGACCATGTGCTGGACCGCGTCCAGGCCGACGCCGCGCCCGGACACTTCGGTGACCTTGTCGCGCAGGCTGAAACCGGGCAGGAACAGGAAGGTCAGCAGTTCCTCCTCGCTGAGGCTGGCGGCGGTTTGCTCAGGGGAAAGGCCACGCTCGACGATGCTGCGGCGCACCCGTTCCAGGTCCACCCCGGCGCCGTCGTCCGCCAGCTCCAGCACCAACAGGCCAGCCTGATGGGAAGCCCGCAGGCGGATCAGGCCTTCGGCGGGCTTGCCGGCCAGTATTCGTTGCTCCGGGGATTCGATGCCATGGTCCACGGCATTGCGCAGCAAATGCGTCAGCGGCGCTTCGAGCTTTTCCAGCACATCGCGGTCGACCTGGGTCTTCTCGCCTTCAATCTCCAGGCGCACCTGTTTGCCCAGGCTGCGGCCCAGGTCACGGACCATGCGTGCCTGACCCGAAAGCACATCGGCGAACGGGCGCATGCGACAGGCCAGCGCCGTGTCATACAGCACCTGCGCCCGCTGACTGGCCTGCCAGGCGAATTCATCCAGCTCGGCGGTTTTCTGCGCCAGCAATTGCTGGGTTTCGGCGAGCAAACGGCGAGCATCGCCAAGGGCTTCCTGGGCTTGCAGGCTCAGGGCATGGTCCTTGAGGTGCACGTTCAGCTCTTCAAGGGCGCGCAAACCGCTGCTTTGCTGGCGCTTGAGCCGCTGCATCGTCGCCAGCCAGGGCTTGAGGCGCTGGGTCTCCACCAGGGACTTGCTCGACAGATCGAGCAAGCTGTTGAGGCGTTCGGCCGTGACCCGCAAGACCCGCTCGCCGCCTTCGGTGACCCGTTTGCGCTTGGGGGCCGGCTCCGTTGCCGGGAGCGGTTCCACTTCCGGCAGCTCGATGCGTAGCGGCTCGACCGGTGTCTCGACGCTTGGTAAGACCACTGCCGGGGCCTGTGGCGCGTTGGGATCAAGCAGACGCCCCATCAACGCCACATAGGCGTCGATGTCCGGGGCGCCGACGCTGTTGCCCGGGGTGGCGATGCGCGTCAGCAGGTCAGTACCTTGCAGCAAGGCATCGATGTGTTCAGCGCCCAGCACCAGGCGCCGCTCCTGGGCGCTGACCAGGCAATCTTCCATCACATGGGCCACGCTAACCCCGGCGTCCACCCCGACTATGCGTGCCGCACCCTTGAGGGAATGCGCCGCGCGCATGCACGACTCCAGGTAATCGGCCTGGGTCGGATCGCGCTCCAGGGCCAGCAGGCCGGCACTCAACACCTGGACCTGGGCTTCGGCTTCCAGGCTGAACAGCTCCAGCAACGAGGCGTCGCGCATCTGATCAGGGGTCATGACAGGCTCCGAGCCACGGCGGACAGCAGTTGTTCTTCATCCAGCCAGCGCAGGCTGCGGCCCTTGAAGGGCAGCACACCACGGGTGTACTTGCCCGTCGATTGCGAAGCGCTCGCCAGGATGCGCTCATCGATGGCGTGGATGCCGTCCACCTCATCCACCGGCACCACCACCGGCCCGCCCTTGGCCGCGACAATCAACATGCGCGGCATCACCCGTGCGCCGGAAACCACCGCCGCGCCGGGCTCCAGGTCCAACAGCTCCACCAGCGACAGGCAGGCCACCAGCGCCCCGCGTACATTCGCCACGCCCAACAAGGCCCGCGAGCGCTGGTGGGGCAAGGAATGGATCGGCTGCAATGGCGCCACTTCCACCAGGCTGCGCGTCGTCAGGCCCAGCCATTCCTCGCCGAGGCGGAACATCAGCAGCGAGCGCGTGACCACATCGGTGTCCGCGGGGGCAAGGGACAGATCCCGCTGATCCTGCGGCAAGGCATAACGGTCGAGCAGCCGGGTGGCGGCCGCCGAATACACCGAGCAATTGCGGCAATGGATATGCTCGACCAGCAAAGGACAGGATTTGTCGCCATGCACCCCGATGCGATTCCAGCAGTCGTCGATAGCCTGAGCATCGTCATGGGTGACGGAATAAGAAGCCGAACCGCTCATCGTTTGTGCTCACTGTCTGCCGCGCGCCCGCTACGGGCGGCGCGTTCCTGCAATCGACGGGCTCCGGCCGCGTCTCCCTGGGAAGCCAGCAGCGCCGCCAGATGCACCAGGGCCTCGGCGTGTTGCGGTTCAAGATAAAGCGCCTTGCGATAAAAACCCTGGGCTTCAAGCGCGCTGCCAGCCATGTCGCTGAGCAGGCCCAACCAATAGAACACCTGGGCGTTTGGCGCGTGGCTGCGCAAGTAGGCTTCGCAAGCCACGCGGGCCTCGGCGCTTTTACCACCGTTGGCCAGGGCAGCGATATTGGCCAGCAAGGTCGCGGCGTCGCTGCTTTTGGGCTCGACAATCGGCGTCACGCTCGCCGCAAACGGTCGCGGCCGAATCACCGGCGCAACGACACGGGGCGGAGGCTGACGAACCGGCAGCGGGGTCGGCATCAAGGCCGGTAACGGTTGCGGCTCGGGTGCCCCCTGGCGGCTGAAGGCGAACGATTGGGCGACCCCGATCGAGCGCATGCCCAGTCGGCCGAGCAAGCTGCCCTCGGCGGGGCCGATAAACAGCACACCGTCCTGATGGGTCAGGCGCTTGAGCACCTCGAACACCTGCTGCTGGGTCGGCTGGTCGAAATAGATCAACAGGTTGCGACAGAACACAAAGTCGTAAGGTGCCTCGTTCGCCAACAAAGCCGGATCCAGCAGGTTGCCCACTTGCAAACGCACCTGTTCGCGCACCCGCTCGCTGAGGCGGTAGCCCTCGTCTTCGGCGTCGAAGTAACGCTCGCGAAAACCCAGCTCCGCGCCACGGAAGGAATTCCTGCCGTAACGCGCTTCCTTGGCCCGCGCCACCGACAGCGGGCTGACGTCCAGGCCGTCCACCTTGAACTGATGTGGCCCCAGGCCTGCGTCGAGCAAGGCCATGGCAATCGAATAAGGTTCTTCGCCGGTGGAACACGGCAAGCTGAGGATACGCAGCGCGCGCAGGTGCTTGATCTCGGCCAGGCGCTTGACGGCCAGCCTGGCGAGGGTCGCGAAGGATTCGGGGTAGCGGAAGAACCAGGTCTCCGGGACGATCACCGCTTCGATCAGCGCTTGCTGCTCCTGGGCCGAATGCTGCAGGCCTTGCCAGTACTCATCGGCGGTTCGCCCGGGCACGGCAATGATGCGTTGGCGCACGGCACGCTCAATGATCGCGGTGCCGACGGAGGTCACATCCAGGCCGATGCGCTCCTTGAGAAAATCGAAAAAACGCTGGTCGTTGTTCATGGCGTTGCCTCGAGGTCGTCGAGGTTCAGCGGCGGCGCAGGAAACAGCAGCGCCCGAACGGATTCATCGAGCAGGTCATTGACCCGCACCCATTGCAGCAACCCGTGGGCATCTTCGCGCACCGGGCCGAGGTACGGCGCCTGCCGGTTGTCCAGGCCATAGGGTTTGAAATCGGCCGGGTCACAGCGCACGGTGTCGGTCGCCTGTTCCAGGATCAGGCCCAGCACCTGTCCCGTTTGTTGCGCGTCGCCCTGATAGCGCACCAGCACCAGTCGCGTACTGGTCCGGGCCTGTGCGCTCTGGCCAAAGGTCAGGGCGCACAGGTCGATCACCGGCACCACCGTGCCACGCCAGGCAAACACCCCCGCCACCCAGGACGGCGCCCGGGCAATCGGCTTGAGGGGCAGGCGCGGCAGCACTTCCACCACATCGATGGCCTGCAGGGCGTAACGTTCGTTGCCGATGCAGAACACCAGGAACAACGACTGGCGGGCCGTCGGTGCAGCGCCACGCCGGGTCTCGAGTTCGCTCATCAGACTTTGAAACGCGAGACGCCGCTGCGCAGCCCTACGGCTACCTGGCTCAGCTCGTCGATGGCGGAACTGGCCTGGCGCAGGGAATCCACGGTCTGGCTGCTGGCATCGCCCAACTGCACCAGGGCGTGGTTGATCTGCTCGGCACCGGTGGCCTGGGCCTGCATGCCTTCGTTGACCATCAACACCCGCGGCGCCAGGGCCTGGACCTGATGGATGATCTGCGACAGTTGCTCACCCACCTGCTGCACTTCGGCCATGCCTCGACGCACTTCTTCGGAAAACTTGTCCATGCCCATCACCCCGGCCGATACCGCGGACTGGATCTCGCGCACCATCTGCTCGATGTCATAGGTCGCTACGGCGGTCTGGTCAGCCAAGCGTCGTACTTCAGTGGCGACCACGGCGAAACCACGACCGTACTCGCCGGCCTTTTCGGCCTCGATGGCCGCGTTGAGGGACAACAGGTTGGTCTGGTCGGCCACTTTGACGATGGTCACCACCACCTGGTTGATGTTGCCGGCCTTCTCGTTGAGGATCGCCAGCTTGGCGTTCACCAGGTCGGCGGCGCCCATCACCGAATGCATGGTTTCCTCCATGCGCGCCAGGCCTTGCTGACCGGAGCCGGCGGCCACCGAAGCCTGGTCGGCGGCGGTGGACACTTCGGTCATGGTGCGCACCAGGTCTCGGGAGGTGGCGGCGATTTCCCGGGACGTCGCGCCGATCTCGGTGGTGGTGGCGGCGGTTTCGGTGGCCGTGGCCTGTTGCTGGCGCGAGGTGGCGGCGATCTCGGTCACCGAGGTGGTGACCTGCACGGAGGAGCGTTGGGCCTGGGACACCAGTGAGGTCAGCTCGGCCATCATGTCGTTGAAGCCGGTTTCCACTGCACCGAATTCGTCTTTGCGCGCCAGGTTCAGGCGCCCGCTCAGGTCGCCGCTGCGCATGATCTCGAGGATCTCGACGATGCGGTTCATCGGTCCCATGATCGCCCGCATCAACAGCAGGCCACAGAGTACGGCGACGATCAACGCGACCAGGAACGACAGGCCCATGGCGACCTTGGCCGCCGTTACCGCATCGCCGATGGTCTGGGTGGCGTTTTCCGCCAGCTCACGATTGCGCTCGATGATGTGATTCAAATGCCCGCGGCCGCCGATCCATTCTGGCGTCAGCTCTTTGTCCAAAGCCTGCCGCGCCCCTTCGTAGTCCTTGCGCTGGTACAAGTCCAGGACCTTTGCCATGGCCTGGTTGAACGCCAGGTGATTGGCCTCGAACTCGTCGAAAGAGGCTTGGTCGGCGGGGTTCTGGATCAGTTTTTGATAGTTCTGCATCTCTTCGCGCAGGTGCTGCTCGAAGCCCTGGTAGCGGGCCTTATCCTCAGCGGTGATTTCCCGGTTGCCCGAAAGGCCGACGATTTGTTGGGTCAAGACGTAGCTGTCAACCCAGCCACCGCGAATCATGGAGCTGTAATACACCCCTGGCACCGCATCGACCCGGACGTTTTCTTCACTGTCCTCGATCTTCAACAACCGTGAATACGAGACAACCACCATCAACAGCATGATGGCGATGATCACCGCAAAACTCGCCAGGATGCGTTGGCGCAATGTCCAATTCTTCACGGTAAAACCTCGGGCATTTGAAATGCTGGGGAGTATAGCCGAGGGCGGCACCGGGCCTGTATGGCGGTTTGAGGGGATTTTTGACGAAGGCGAGGCTCGTAGTTTTCTCAAGATGAGCAATGCCCCCGTGGGAGCGAGCTTGCTCGCGATAGCGGCGTGTCAGACCACGCGGCTGTGACTGACCGAACCCCATCGCGAGCAAGCTCGCTCCCACAGGGAATGAGGTGGGACTGATCTATACAGTCGCCTGGCGCACCTGTTTCTCCAACTCCACCTTTAGCCCCGGCTCCAGCTTGAGTTGGCGCGCCAGTTCATCGAGGTAGGACTTCTCCATGAAGTTTTCCTCGTCCACCAGCATCACGCTGGCGATGTACATTTCCGCTGCCATTTCCGGGGTGCTGGCAGCGCGGGCGACGTCGGTGGGGTCCAGGGGCTTGTTGAGTTCGGCGTGCAGCCAGTGTTGCAGTTCCTGGTCGTTGTCGAGCTTGGTGAATTCGCCTTCGATCAACTGCCGCTCGCGCTCGTCCACATGGCCGTCGGCCTTGGCCGCCGCCACCAGCGCCTTGAGGATCGCCTGGCTGTGCTGCTCGACCTGCGCCGGGGGCACGCGGTCGAGGGTCTGCGGTTCGGTTTTCGGCGCGGTGCCTTGCTGGGCCTGCCAATTGCCGTAGGCCTTGTAGGCGATCACGCCCAAGGCCGCGAGACCACCATAGGCCAGGGCCTTGCCACCGAAGCTGCGGGCTTTCTTGTTGCCCAGCAACAGGCCCATGGCCCCGGCGGCCAGAGCGCCGCCGCCCGCACCGGAAAGCATCCCGCCAAGGTTGCCGGAGCCGCCGAGCAAACCGCCCAGACCGCCGGAGGACTTGCCTTGGGACCCGCCAGCCTTGTTCTGCAACATTTCCTGGCCGGACTTGAGAAGCTGATCGAGCAATCCACGGGTGTTCATTTGTTGTCTCCACATTTCGGGTCAACGTAAGGCCACCAGCCTAGATCGAAAGTGCCCCGGCGCCGTTGGCGAGATTGCTTCCAGATGTTGCCTGGCTCATTCCAAGACACACTCCCCTTCCATTCTAAAAAAACGATATACACTCCAGTACATCGATAAAACCGCCCACCGGATATTCGACCATGATGACCCTGCGCCAGATCCGCCATTTCATCGCCGTGGCCGAAACCGGCTCCATCTCTGCCGCTGCGCAAACGGCGTTCATTTCCCAGTCGACCTTGACCCTGGCCATCCAGCAACTGGAGCAGGAAATCGGCGTCAGCCTGTTCAACCGCCACGCCAAGGGCATGACCCTGACCCATCAGGGTCATCAATTCCTGCGCCAGGCCCATTTGATCCTGGCCACCGTCGACAACGCCAAGCGCAGCCTGCAACAGAGCACCGACCAGGTCGCCGGCCAGGTCACCATCGGCGTCACCAGCCTGGTCGCCGGCTATTACCTGGCGGACCTGCTGACCCGTTTCCAGCGCGCCTATCCCAACGTGGAGATCCGGGTGATGGAGGACGAGCGGCCGTATATCGAGCATTTGCTGGTCAGCGGCGAAATCGACGTCGGGGTGTTGATCCTGTCCAACCTGGAAGACCGCCACGCCTTGCAGACCGAAGTGCTGACGCATTCACCACACCGTTTGTGGCTGCCAGCGCAGCACCCGCTGCTGGAACACGACAGCATCAACCTGGCCGACGTGGCCCGCGAGCCGCTGATCCAGCTGAACGTCGATGAAATGGACCGCAACGCCCAGCGCCTGTGGCGCGGTGCCGGTCTGCAACCCAGGGTCACCCTGCGCACCGCCTCGACCGAAGCGGTGCGCAGCCTGGTGGCGGCAGGCTTGGGGGTGTCGATCCAGCCGGACATGACCTACCGCCCTTGGTCGCTGGAAGGCGACATCATCGAAGCGCGACCGATTGCCGACCTCAACCAGACCCTCGACGTCGGCCTGGCCTGGCGCCGGGGCACGGCGCGACCGGCGTCGGTCGACCCGTTCCTGGCCGTCGCCCGGGAACAACCCCATGGCGGACGAAAGCCATCTATTTAATCGAATACAGCCTTGAGTATTTCGAATTTGTCGGCCTCGGATCTGAGCACTAATCTGACTGCACGCCTCTTTCCTGTGGGAGCGAGCTTGCTCGCGATAGCGGTGGGTCAGGCAACATAGATTCGACTGACAAACCGCTATCGCGAGCAAGCTCGCTCCCACAGGTTCTTTGTTTCAACTGAGACCTATAAAAATGGCTGGTACGCAAACCCCGTTGTGCACCGCGTTGCTGATCGACGGGGAACTGGTTCCCGGTGAAGGCATTGTCGAGCCGATCCTCAACCCGGCCACTGGCGAAGTGGTGGCTCACATCGCCGAGGCCAGTACCGAGCAGGTCGAAGCCGCGATCCTCGCCGCCCACCAGGCCTTCGACGGCTGGTCGCGCACCACACCGCAACAACGCTCTAACCTGCTACTGGACATCGCCAGCGCCATCGAAAAGAACGCCGATGAGCTGGCCCGCCTCGAATCCCTGAACTGCGGCAAGCCGCTGCACCTGGCGCGCCAGGACGACCTCAGTGCGACGGTGGATGTATTCCGTTTCTTCGCTGGCGCCGTGCGCTGCCAGACCGGCCAGCTCAGTGGCGAATACCTGCCCGGCTACACCAGCATGGTGCGCCGCGACCCGATTGGCGTGGTGGCGTCCATTGCACCGTGGAATTACCCGATCATGATGGCCGCGTGGAAAATCGCCCCGGCCCTGGCTGCCGGTAATACGCTGGTGTTCAAGCCGTCGGAACACACACCGCTGTCGATCCTGGCCCTGGCGCCGACACTGGCCCAGATCCTGCCACGGGGCGTGATCAACATCCTCTGCGGGGGCGGCGAAGGTGTGGGCAGCCATCTGGTCAGCCATCCCAAAGTGCGCATGGTCTCGTTGACCGGCGATATCGTCACCGGGCAGAAGATCCTCCAGGCAGCGGCGAAAACCCTCAAGCGCACGCACCTGGAACTGGGCGGCAAGGCGCCGGTGATCGTGTGCAACGACGCCGACATCCAGGCCGTGGTCGAAGGCGTGCGCACCTATGGTTATTACAACGCCGGGCAGGATTGCACGGCGGCGTGTCGGATCTACGCCCAAGGCGCGATTCACGACCGCCTGGTGGCCGAACTCGGCGCGGCGGTCAGCAGCCTGCGCTTTGCCGGCAAGCGCGACGCCGACAATGAGATCGGCCCGCTGATCAGCACCCGCCAGCGCGACCGGGTCGCCAGTTTTGTCGAGCGCGCCCTCGGCCAGCCACACATCGAACGCATTACCGGCGCGGCGGTGCATTCCGGCGCCGGTTTCTACTACCAACCCACGCTGCTGGCCGGCTGCAAGCAAAGCGATGAAATCGTCCAGCGCGAAGTGTTCGGCCCGGTCGTCACCGTGACCCGCTTCGACGAACTCAGCCAGGCGGTGGACTGGGCCAACGATTCCGAATACGGCCTGGCTTCTTCGGTATGGACCCAGAACCTCGACAAGGCCATGCAAGTGGCGGCGCGGCTGCAATACGGCTGCACCTGGATCAACAGCCATTTCATGCTGGTCAGCGAAATGCCCCACGGCGGCCTGAAACGTTCGGGCTACGGCAAAGACCTATCCAGCGATTCGCTCCAGGACTACAGCGTGGTGCGCCACATCATGGCCCGCCACGGCCAGCATCTGTAGATAACAGCACTACTCTAATAACAGGCCATCCATGGCGCTTCACCCTGTTCGAACACTGCCCCGACCATAATTAAAGCAAGAGGGATTTCCATGTACGCGCACAAGACCGTATTGCTCAGTGCAATCACCACGGCGCTGCTGACCAGCGTCAGCCTCCAGGCCGCCGAACCGCTCAAGGCCGTTGGCGCCGGTGAGGGCCAACTGGATATCGTCGCCTGGCCGGGTTACATCGAACGCGGCGAAAGCGACAAGGCCTACGATTGGGTCACCGGTTTCGAGAAGGAAACCGGTTGCAAGGTCAATGTGAAAACTGCTGCTACGTCCGACGAAATGGTCAGCCTGATGACCAAGGGCGGCTACGACCTGGTCACCGCCTCGGGCGACGCCTCGTTGCGGCTGATTGCCGGCAAGCGCGTGCAGCCGATCAACACCGCGCTGATCCCCAACTGGAAAAACCTCGACCCGCGCCTCAAGGATGCACCGTGGTACGTGGTCAACCAGCAGACCTACGGCACCCCGTACCAGTGGGGCCCGAACGTGCTGATGTACAACACCGACGTGTTCAAGCAGGCGCCCGCCAGTTGGAGCGTGCTGTTCAGCGCCCAGAACCTGCCCGACGGCAAGCCGAACAAAGGCCGCGTGCAAGCCTACGATGGCCCGATCTACATCGCCGACGCGGCGCTCTACCTCAAGACCGCCAAGCCTGAGCTGGGCATCAAGGACCCATACCAACTCGACGAAGCCCAGTACAAGGCCGTGTTGGAATTGCTGCGGGCCCAGCAGCCGCTGATCCACCGCTACTGGCACGACACCACCGTGCAGATGAGCGATTTCAAGAACGAAGGCGTGGTGGCCTCCGGCGCCTGGCCATATCAGGTCAACGGCCTGATGAACGAGAAGCAACCGATCGCCTCGACCATTCCGAAAGAAGGCGCCACCGGCTGGGCCGACACCACGATGTTGCACGCCGAGGCCAAGCACCCCAACTGCGCGTACAAGTGGATGGACTGGTCGCTGCAACCGAAAGTCCAGGGTGACGTGGCGGCGTGGTTCGGCTCGTTGCCGGCGGTGCCCGCGGCGTGCAAGGGCAGCGAACTGCTGGGCGCCGAAGGCTGCAAGACCAACGGTTTCGATCAGTTCGACAAGATCGCCTTCTGGAAAACCCCACAGGCCGAGGGCGGCAAGTTCGTGCCGTACAGCCGCTGGACCCAGGACTACATTGCGATCATGGGCGGGCGCTAAGCCCAATCAGTCGGTGTAGTTCACTGTGTGGGAGCAAGGCTTGCCCGCGATGAAGATGATGCGGTCTCCTGGGGAACCGAGGCGCCTGTATCGCGAGCAAGCTTTGCTCCCATAGCGTTGCTCTCACAGGTCTGGTGCACGGCAACCCACCCACGATCCAATAGAAGTCGCACTTTTTGGAGCCCCGCACCATGACGCTTGCAGTCCAATTCACCCAGGTATCCCGTCAGTTCGGCGATGTGAAGGCCGTTGACCGGGTTTGCATCGACATCCAGGACGGCGAGTTCTTTTCCATGCTGGGCCCGTCCGGTTCGGGCAAGACCACCTGCCTGCGACTGATCGCCGGGTTCGAACAACCCAGTGCCGGATCGATCCGCATCCACGGCGAAGAGGCCACCGGGCTTGCGCCGTACCAACGGGACGTCAACACGGTGTTCCAGGATTACGCCCTCTTCCCCCATATGAACGTGCGCGACAACGTGGCCTACGGTCTGAAAGTCAAAGGCGTCGCCAAGGCCGAGCGCATCCAGCGCGCTGACGAAGCGCTGGAGATGGTTGCCCTGGGCGGCTACGGCGAACGCAAGCCGGTGCAGCTCTCCGGCGGCCAGCGCCAACGCGTGGCCTTGGCCCGCGCGCTGGTCAATCGCCCGCGGGTGTTGCTGCTCGATGAACCCTTGGGCGCCCTCGACCTGAAGCTGCGTGAGCAAATGCAGGGCGAATTGAAGAAGCTGCAACGCCAGTTGGGCATCACCTTCATTTTCGTCACCCACGACCAGACCGAAGCGCTGTCGATGTCCGACCGCGTGGCGGTGTTCAACAAGGGCCGCATCGAACAAGTCGATACCCCACGCAACCTGTACATGAAACCGGCGACCACCTTCGTCGCCGAATTCGTCGGCACCTCCAACGTGATCCGTGGCGAGCTGGCCCGGGAACTGATCGGTTATCCACAACCGTTCTCGATTCGCCCGGAACACGTGCGTTTCGCCGAAGGTCCGTTGGCCAGTGGTGAGATCGAAGTCCACGGCCTGCTGCACGACATCCAGTACCAGGGCAGCGCCACACGCTACGAGTTGAAACTTGCCAACGGCCAGACCCTGAACCTCAGCCAGGCCAACACCCAGTGGCTCGACAACACAGCCCAGCACCAGACCGGCCAGCACCTGAGCGTACGCTGGGCGCGGGAGGCGATGGTCGCGCTGCACGACACTGTCAGTGGCGAGGTGTGAGATGAACACCTTGGCCATCGCTCAAACGCCCACACCCGGTTCACCGTTGCGACGATTTTCCAACCTGCTGTACCGGCGCCCCAACCTGTACCTGTCGATGTTGCTGGTGCCACCGCTGATCTGGTTCGGCGCGATCTACCTGGGCTCGCTGCTGACCTTGCTGTGGCAGGGTTTCTACACCTTCGACGACTTCACCATGGCGGTCACGCCGGACCTGACCCTGGCGAATTTCGCGGCGCTGTTCCAGCCGTCGAACTTCGACATCATTTTGCGCACCCTGAGCATGGCGATAGCGGTGTCCATCGCCAGCGCCATCGTCGCATTCCCGATTGCCTACTACATGGCGCGCTACACCAGTGGCAAGACCAAGGCGTTTTTCTACATCGCGGTGATGCTGCCGATGTGGGCCAGCTATATCGTCAAGGCCTATGCCTGGACGCTGCTGCTGGCCAAGGGTGGCGTGGCGCAGTGGTTCGTCCAGCACCTGGGCCTGGGGCCGGTGTTGCAGTTCGTGCTGGGAATCCCGGGCGTGGGTGGCAGCACCTTGTCCACCTCACACCTGGGGCGTTTTCTGGTATTCGTCTACATCTGGCTGCCGTTCATGATCCTGCCGATCCAGGCGTCCCTGGAGCGTCTGCCGCCATCGCTGCTGCAAGCCTCGGCAGACCTGGGCGCCAGGCCACACCAGACGTTCATGCAGGTGATCCTGCCACTGTCGATCCCCGGCATCGCCGCCGGCTCGATCTTCACCTTCTCGCTGACCCTGGGGGATTTCATCGTGCCGCAACTGGTGGGCCCGCCGGGCTACTTCGTCGGCAGCATGGTCTACGCCCAGCAAGGCGCCATCGGCAACATGCCCATGGCCGCGGCGTTCACCCTGGTGCCCATCGTGCTGATCGCCATCTACCTGTCTATCGTCAAGCGCCTGGGGGCTTTCGATGCACTCTGACTCTCAAGACCGGGCCTCGTGGGGCTTGCGGATCGCGGCGTGGGGCGGGCTGGTGTTCCTGCATTTCCCGATCCTGATCATCTTCCTCTACGCCTTCAATACCGAGGACGCCGCGTTCAGCTTCCCGCCCAAGGGCCTGACCCTGAAGTGGTTCAGCGTCGCCTTCGCGCGCCCGGATGTGCTGGAGGCGATCAAGCTGTCGTTGCAGATCGCAGCCATCGCCACGCTGATCGCCATGGTGCTTGGCACCCTGGCCTCGGCGGCGCTGTACCGTCGGGATTTCTTCGGCAAGCAAGGCATTTCGCTGATGCTGATCCTGCCGATTGCCTTGCCGGGCATCATCACCGGCATTGCGCTGCTGGCGACCTTCAAGACCCTTGGCATCGAGCCCGGCATGTTCACCATCGTCGTGGGCCATGCAACGTTCTGCGTGGTGATCGTCTACAACAACGTCATCGCCCGCCTGCGCCGTACCTCCCACAGCCTGATCGAGGCTTCGATGGACCTGGGGGCCGACGGTTGGCAGACCTTTCGCTACATCATCTTGCCCAACCTCGGCTCGGCGTTGCTGGCCGGCGGGATGCTGGCGTTTGCGCTGTCATTCGACGAGATCATCGTCACCACCTTCACCGCCGGCCACGAACGCACGCTGCCGCTGTGGCTGCTCAACCAACTCAGCCGCCCTCGCGATGTACCAGTGACCAACGTGGTGGCAATGCTGGTGATGATGGTCACGATGTTGCCTATATTGGGCGCGTATTACCTGACCCGAGGCGGTGAGAGCGTGGCCGGTAGCGGCGGGAAGTAGAAGGGCTTTTTGTGGGAGCGAGCTTGCTCGCGATGACTGACAAATATTCAACACAGATGTCGACTGTAAGACCGTTATCGCGAGCAAGCTCGCTCCCACAGGGATCGGTTCCAGCAGACACAAGACTGCTTCGATGAGGACAATGCTATGCAAACCAAACTGCTGATCAACGGCCACCTGGTGAACGGCGAAGGCCCTGGCCAAGCGGTGTTCAACCCGGCGCTGGGCCGGGTGCTGGTGGAAATCAATGAAGCCAGCGAGGCCCAGGTCGATGCCGCCGTGCGCGCCGCCGACACCGCCTTCGAGTCTTGGTCGCAAGTGCCGCCCAAGGACCGTTCGCTGTTGCTGCTCAAGCTGGCCGATGCCATCGAAGCCCACGGCGAGGAACTGGCGAAGCTGGAGTCGGACAACTGCGGCAAACCCTTGAGCGCCGCACTGAATGACGAGATCCCGGCGATTGCTGACGTGTTCCGTTTCTTTGCCGGCGCCAGCCGCTGCATGAGTGGTTCGGCGGGCGGTGAATACCTGCCGGGGCATACCTCGATGATCCGCCGCGACCCGGTGGGCGTCATCGCCTCCATCGCGCCGTGGAACTACCCGTTGATGATGGTCGCCTGGAAAATCGCCCCGGCCCTGGCCGCCGGTAATACCGTGGTGCTCAAGCCATCGGAGCAGACTCCGCTGACCGCGCTGCGCCTGGCAGAACTGGCGTCGGAAATTTTCCCAGCAGGCGTGCTCAACGTGATATTCGGTCGTGGGCAAACCGTCGGCAACCCGCTGGTCACCCACCCGAAAGTGCGCATGGTGTCGCTGACCGGCTCCATCGCCACCGGCTCGAACATCATTTCCAGCACGTCCGACAGCGTCAAGCGCATGCATATGGAGCTGGGCGGCAAGGCCCCGGTGATCATTTTCGACGACGCCGACATTGACGCGGCCGTGGAAGGCATCCGTACCTTCGGTTTCTACAACGCCGGCCAGGACTGCACCGCCGCCTGCCGCATCTATGCCCAGCAAGGCATCTACGACCAGTTCGTCGAGAAGCTCGGCGCCGCGGTGGGCAGTATCAAGTACGGCACGCAAACCGCGCCAGACACCGAGATGGGCCCACTGATCACCGCCCAGCACCGCGACCGCGTGGCCGGTTTTGTCGAACGAGCCATTGCCCAGCCGCATATTCGCCTGATCACCGGCGGTAAGGCCGTGGACGGCAACGGGTTCTTCTTCGAGCCGACGGTGTTGGCCGACGCCCAGCAGGATGACGAAATCGTCCGTCGGGAAGTCTTCGGGCCTGTGGTGTCCGTCACGCCGTTCCTCGACGAGGCACAAGTGCTGGCGTGGGCCAACGATTCGGACTACGGCCTGGCCTCATCGGTATGGACCGCCGACATCGGCCGAGCCCATCGTCTGTCGGCACGCCTGCAATATGGCTGCACCTGGGTGAATACCCACTTCATGCTCGTCAGCGAAATGCCCCATGGCGGTCAGAAACGTTCCGGCTATGGCAAGGACATGTCCATGTATGGACTGGAGGATTACACGGTAGTGCGGCATGTGATGTTCAAGCATTGACGACAAGACAACCTTGGCAACACATGCCTGCGCTTGCCCTGCGTTCGTCCTGCTAAGGTTTTCGTCGATCGGTGCACGCTCGCCGGTTGACGGAAATCCTGGCAGCACCTAGGGTGTCTACAACGTATACACCCTGGAGATCAGCCATGGCCTCGCCCGTTTTGTCCTTTCGTGTGGAAGAAGGTCTGGCCCAACAGCTGGACTTGCTGGCTGCCGCCACCGACCGCGACCGTCAGTATCACCTCAAGCGTGCATTGGTCCGATATGTGGAGGCCGAATCCTGGCATCTGCAAGCCATCAGCGAAGGCATAGCCGATGCCGACGCTGGAAACCTGACCGATCTGGACGCCGTGAAGGCTAAGTGGGCAAAACGTGCCGAGCATCGTACTGACCGACAAAGCACAGAGTGACCTCGACTCGATCCACGAACATTACCAAAGCGCCATCGGTGCAGAAGGCGCCGATGATGTCATCAGCGCCATCCTGGAGACACTGCGCCAACTGCAACGCTTTCCCGGCTCGGGGCGTCCGTCAGTCGCTCCTGATATTCGAGAGCTGGTACTGACGCGCCACCCATTCGTAGCCCCCTACCGGCTCAAGCATGGACAACTGCAGGTCCTGCGGATACTGCACCAGCGCACCGAACGCCTCCAGGACTGGTCGGTGGAGTGATGTAGGCCGGTGCTCCCCGCCCCGGCCGCTCACCTGCGCCACGCTTCAAAACCGCGAAACACTGCGCATCGCATCCACCAGATAGCGCATGGCGATGCGGTCGTTTTCCGACAACTCCCGATAGCGCTCCACCAGTCTCAATTCTTCCAGGCTGAGCCGGCGTGTCCTGCGCGGGTTGGTCAGGCCTGGAAAGATCCCCAGCATTTCGGTAATGCCCTGTATTTTTGTCATGAGTTGTCCTTCTTTACGTCGAGGTTGACCTGATAGCGCCGTCTGAATCCGGGCCAGATCGCCTATCACGCTAAAGAATAGGGAGGATTCAAAGCGTGAAAAGGGAGTTTTAGAGTAATTAGTCAAAAAAAGTCGGAATCGACATAAAAAAAGAAATAACTGTAAGAAAATTTGACCAAGCCATGCTTTCCTTTCTCTCAAAGCCCTTATTTCCCCTATGATTTTGCCCCTCGGTGAACCGATCCAGCTCTCAGGCATCTGTTCTAACGTTCGTCGCGTTTGGCCAATGGCATGTCCGAACTCCCTTATCAGTCTCTGTTGCCAGGATCGGCTCGGGACTGTTTCGAGAAAGGTTGTATTTATGCACCGCAGGAATCTGCTCAAGGCCTCCATGGCCTTCGCCGCCTACACTGGGCTATCGGCCTCCGGACTCATGGCCGCACGCGCCTGGGCCGCCGATCAGACCGCCGACGGCGAAGCCCGTCCTTTCGACTTCAACGGTTTGAAAGATCAAGCCCGGCGGCTGGCCGAGAGCCGCTATGTCGACACCAAGCAAGTCCTGCCAGAAACCTTGGCCCAGATGTCGCCGTTGCAGTTCAACGCCATCCAGTACGACGTCAACCACTCGCTGTGGAATGACCTCGACGGGAGGCAACTGGACGCGCAGTTCTTCCATGTTGGCATGGGCTTCAAGCAGCCGGTGCGCATGTACAGCGTCGATCCGAAGACGCGTATGGCCCGTGAGGTGCACTTCCGCCCGGAACTGTTCAACTATCAGAAAACCACGGTCAACACCGCGCAATTGAAGGGTGACCTGGGTTTCGCCGGCTTCCGCGTCTTCAAGGCGCCGGAGCTGGACCGGCACGACATCGTTTCGTTTCTGGGGGCCAGCTACTTCCGCGCCGTGGATGCCAGCGGCCAGTACGGGCTGTCAGCCCGCGGCCTGGCCATCGACACCTATGCGAAGAAGCGTGAGGAGTTCCCGGACTTCACCAAGTTCTGGTTCGAAACCCCGGAAAAGAACAGCACCCGGTTCGTGGTCTATGCCCTGCTCGACTCCCCCAGCGCCACCGGTGCCTATCGGTTTGACATCGATTGCCAGCCGACCCGGGTGGTGATGGAGATCGACGCGCACATCAATGCCCGTACCGCCATCGATCAACTGGGTATCGCGCCCATGACCAGCATGTTCAGCTGTGGCACCGTCGAACGGCGCATGTGCGACACCATTCACCCGCAAATCCACGATTCCGACCGGCTGGCCATGTGGCGCGGCAATGGCGAATGGGTGTGCCGTCCGTTGAACAACCCCGCCACCCTGCAATTCAACGCCTTCGCCGACAAGGACCCGAAAGGTTTCGGCCTGGTACAGACCGACCACGACTTTGCCAGCTACCAGGACACCGTGGACTGGTACAGCAAGCGCCCAAGCCTGTGGGTCGAACCGACGACGGCCTGGGGCGAAGGCTCGGTCGACCTGCTGGAGATTCCTACCACCGGCGAAACCCTGGACAACATTGTCGCGTTCTGGACGCCGAAAAAACCGGTGGCCGCCGGCGACTCGCTGAACTATGGCTACAAGCTCTACTGGAGCGCGCTGCCGCCAGTCAGCACGGACCTGGCCCACGTCGACGCCACCCGCTCAGGCATGGGCGGTTTCATCGAAGGCTGGGCCCCGGGCGAGCATTACCCGACCGTCTGGGCCCGTCGTTTTGCCGTGGACTTCAGCGGCGGCGGCCTCGACCAACTGCCGCCGGGCACCGGCATCGAACCGGTGGTGACCTGTTCCCACGGTGAAGTGAAAGACTTCAACGTGCTGGTGATGGATGCAATCAAGGGCTACCGCATCACCTTCGACTGGTACCCGACCGACGACAGTGTGGAGCCGGTGCAGATGCGCCTGTTCATTCGCACCAAGGACCGCACCTTGAGCGAGACCTGGTTGTACCAGTACTTCCCGCCAGCGCCGGATAAGCGCAAATATCCCTGAGCCCTGCTGCGTCAGGGATGACGCCTTCGCGAGCAGGCTCGCTCCCACATTGAGCCTTGTTGTGAACGCTATCCACGCCACACAACAGATCCACTGTGGGAGCGAGCCTGCTCGCGATGAGGCCGGTACAAGCACCAATTTTTTTCAAACAAACAAAAAGCCCCGGCCAATGACGACCGGGGCTTTTTGTTTTACCAAGCACTCAATCGCGCAAATCCGACTCATGAATCGGCTGGTCCCGATGCGTTGCCCGCTGGTACTGCGCCGGCCACGTGGCCTTGCGGCCGCCCAGGTCATCATCGGCATGCAGGGCCCAGTACGGATCGCGCAACAATTCGCGGGCCAGGAAGATGATATCGGCCTGGCAGGTGCGCAGGATGTGTTCGGCCTGGGCCGGTTCGGTGATCATGCCGACGGTGCCGGTGGCGATTTCCGACTCCTTGCGCACTCGCTCGGCAAAGCGCGTCTGGTAACCCGGGCCGGTGGGGATTTCCGCATTGGCGGCCGTGCCACCCGATGACACGTCGATCAAATCCACCCCCAGGGCCCTGAATCGCCGCGCCAGCTCCACGGTTTCGTCCGGGTTCCACCCGTCCTCGACCCAATCGGTGGCGGAGACGCGAACGAACACCGGCAGCTCTTCAGGCCATACGGCCCGCACCGCCTCGGTGACTTGCAGCACCAGGCGGATGCGATTCTCGAACGAGCCGCCGTATTGATCGCGGCGCTGATTGCTCAACGGCGACAGGAACTGATGCAGCAGATAACCATGGGCCGCGTGGACCTCGACCACTTTGAAGCCGGCCGTGAGGGCGCGCTTGGCCGAATCCACGAAGGCCTGGATCACACCGGCGATCTGTCCTTCGTCCAACTGCACCGGCGGGGTGTGTTGCGGGTCGAAGGCAATCGGCGACGGGCCGACCGGAACCCAGCCGCCGTCCGCCGGTTTTACGCTGCCATGCTTGCCCAGCCAGGGTCGCCAGGTGCTGGCCTTGCGTCCGGCATGGGCCAGTTGTATGCCCGGCACGGCCCCTTGGGCGGTGATGAACCGGGTGATGCGTTGCAAGGGTTCGATCTGTTCATCATTCCACAGCCCCAGGTCCTGGGCAGTGATGCGACCGTCGGCGGTGACGGCGGTGGCTTCGGTGAACACCAGGCCGGCACCGCCCACGGCACGGCTGCCCAAATGCACCAGATGCCAATCGTTGGCCAGGCCATCGGTGCTCGAATACTGGCACATCGGCGATACCGCGATGCGATTGGGCAGGGTCAATTGGCGAAGGGTATAGGGTTCCAGCAGCAGACTCATGGGGCACCTCTCGAATCAGTGGGCAGGCTCCAGGGTTCTGTTTGAAAAGTCGACGAGTGACAAAAGGTGCAACACCCGCCCCCGCGGGCAAAAAATTCGACAAGACGTCACAAGGGCTATCAAGCAGTGCTTAGAGCCTAGTCGACAACCCGCAAGGACGGAGGGTTCAGAACTTAAAAACCGACGGTGTGGCGCACTGCAGTTCACTTAAGGCGACCCTCGCCACAAAGGCCGACGGCGTATCGACTACCGCGGCTCGATATGGGCAATCATCAACTGCACCGTTTCCTGGCCGCGGAACTCGTTGAGGTCGAGCTTGTAGGCCAGTTCCACCCAGCGCACCGTAGGGTTGGGCCAGATCTCGCGGTCGATGCCAAAGGCGATGCCATCGAGCTTCACCGAACCGCACTCGCTCTTGAGGATGACCTTCAGGTGCCGTTCGCCCACCACGCGCTGTTCGACCAACTGGAACAGGCCGTGGAACATCGGCTCAGGAAAATGCTGGCCCCAGGGGCCGGCGTGGCGCAGTGCCCGGGCCAGTTCCAGGTGGAACTCCTCCACCGCCAGGGTGCCATCCGACAATAGCCGGCCGGTCAGGTCTTCTTCGCGCAATTGCCGGCGCACTTCCGCGTCGAACGCTTCGGCGAACAACGGAAAATTAGCCTCCGGCAGCGTCAGCCCCGCCGCCATGGCGTGACCGCCGTACTTGCTGATCAGGGTGGGATGCTGCGCCGCCACCACGCTCAGCGCATCGCGAATGTGAAAGCCTGGCACCGAGCGACCCGAGCCCTTGAGCAAGCCGTCCCCGGCATCGGCAAAAGCAATGGTCGGACGAAAATAGCGCTCTTTCATCCGCGAGGCGAGAATGCCGATGACCCCTTGGTGCCACTGCGGATCGAACAGGCACAAACCGAATGGCATCGACTCCACCGGCAGGTCCTTGAGCTGGGCCAGGGCTTCGCGCTGCATGCCCTGCTCGATGGACTTGCGGTCCTGGTTCATGCCGTCCAGTTGCGCCGCCATCTCCCGCGCCAGGGCCGGATCGTCGGTGAACAGGCATTCGATGCCCAGGCTCATGTCGTCCAGGCGCCCTGCCGCATTCAGACGCGGCCCGAGGATAAAACCAAGGTCGGTGGAGGTAATCCGTGAAGCATCGCGCTTGGCCACTTCCAGGATTGCCTTGATGCCGGGCCGGGCACGTCCGGCGCGAATCCGTTCCAGGCCCTGGTGCACCAGGATCCGGTTATTCGCGTCCAGGGGCACCACGTCGGCCACGCTGCCCAGGGCCACCAGGTCGAGCAATTCGCCGATGTTCGGCTGAGGTGTGCTGGCATACCAGCCCAGGCTGCGCAGACGCGCCCGCAGGGCCATCAGCACATAAAAAATGACGCCGACACCGGCCAAGGCCTTGCTCGGAAACTCGCAGCCCGGCTGGTTCGGATTGACAATGGCATCGGCTGCCGGCAGCTCGAGGCCGGGCAAGTGGTGGTCGGTGACCAGCACCTGAAGTCCCGCCGCTTTCGCCGCCGCCACGCCTTCCACGCTGGAAATACCGTTATCCACAGTGATCAGCAACTGCGGTTCGCGAGCCAGGGCGACTTCGACGATTTCCGGGGTCAGCCCGTAGCCATATTCGAAGCGATTGGGCACCAGGTAATCGACATGGGCCGCACCGAGCAGGCGCAGCCCGAGCATGCCCACGGTGCTGGCGGTCGCGCCATCGGCATCGAAGTCGCCCACGATCAGGATGCGCTGGCGTTGCTCCAGCGCCGTCACCAGCAGATCCACCGCGGCGTCGATCCCCTTGAGCTGCTGGAAGGGAATCAAGCGCGCCAGACTCTTGTCCAGTTCAGCCTCGGACTGCACGCCACGCGCTGCGTACAGGCGGGTCAACAGGGGCGGCAGGTCACCGAGGAATGGCAGGGTGTCGGGCAGTTGGCGGGGTTCTATGCGCATGGGGTGACAAAGTTTTCTCTGGAAATCGTGAAGATTGTGGCAAGGAGAGCTCGCTCCCACAATGGCTCATTCAATACCGGGTCAATGGCTCAACCACGCTCGCCCAGCAACCATTGCAGCTGGACTTCATGCTGGCCACGGTCGTCGGTCACGAAAATCGTGCCCTCGCTGATCATCACATCCCACTTGATCACCCGGGGCATGTCCTGGGCCAGGGTTTCTAGCACTTCCTGGGGCACCGCGGCGATGTTGACGTTTTTCAGGTTCTTGACCGCCGGGATCACCTTGCCTTCCCAGACCCGCAGGCTGCCGTAAGCCAGCAGGCTGGTGCGCTCGGTCCGGCGCGAGCACCAGGTCAGGCGATCGGCATCCGGCTGGCCGACTTCGATCCAGTGCAGCACACGGTCATCCAGGCTTTTTTCCCACAGCGCAGGCTCGTCGACGTCTGACAGACCACGACCAAACGCCAGCAGCTCGTTGTACCAGAACGCGTAGGCCAGCAGACGCACGGTCATGCGCTCTTCGGTTTCCGAAGGGTGGCGGGCGATTGTCTGCTTCACATTCTCATACACATTGCGGTCGAGATCGGTGAGGTTCAGTTCAAACTTGTAAGTCGTGGACGGCTGGGCCATGAACGGGCTTCTTGATACGAGGAAAGGCGGCAAGTCTAACCGATGACGCGGGCAATCCACGAATTGCCGACCATCAACCTGCGGCGACTGACCTTGGCCTATGATAAAACGCTCTATTCGTTCTGCCTTTGTCCTACAGGATCTGTCATGTCGCTTACTGCCAAACCCCTTGCCGGTGTCAAAGTCATCGAACTCGGCACCTTGATCGCCGGGCCCTTCGCCTCGCGCATCTGCGGTGAATTCGGTGCCGAAGTCATCAAGGTCGAATCGCCCGACGGCGGCGACCCCCTGCGCAAGTGGCGCAAGCTGTACGAAGGCACCTCGCTGTGGTGGTTCGTCCAGGCTCGCAACAAGAAGTCCCTGACCTTGAACCTCAAGCACCCTGAAGGCCTGGCGATCCTGAAAAAACTGATTGGCGAAGCCGATATCCTGATCGAGAATTTCCGCCCCGGCGTACTGGAAAAGCTCGGCCTGGGCTGGGATGTATTGCACGCACTGAACCCGAAACTGGTGATGGTGCGGCTTTCGGGCTTCGGCCAGACCGGGCCGATGAAAGATCAACCGGGGTTTGGTGCGGTGGGCGAGTCCATGGGCGGCCTGCGCTACATCACCGGCTTCGAAGACCGCCCGCCGGTGCGCACCGGGATTTCCATCGGCGACTCCATCGCCGCGCTCTGGGGCGTGATCGGCGCATTGATGGCCCTGCGTCACCGCGAGATCAATGGCGGAACCGGGCAAGTGGTGGACGTGGCCTTGTACGAGGCGATTTTCGCCATGATGGAAAGCATGGTGCCGGAGTTCGACGTGTTCGGCTTCATCCGCGAGCGCACCGGCAATATCATGCCCGGCATCACCCCCTCGTCCATCCACACCAGCGCTGACGGCAAGCACGTGCAGATTGGGGCCAACGGCGACGCGATCTTCAAGCGCTTCATGCAGATCATCGGCCGTGACGACCTGGCCAATGACCCACAACTGGCCAGCAACGATGGCCGTGACAGCCGCCGTGACGAGCTGTACGGCGTCATCGATCGCTGGGTCAACTCGCTGCCGCTCGACAGCGTTATCGACCAACTGAACCAGGCCGGAGTGCCGGCCAGTCGGATCTTCAGCGCCGAGGATATGTTCAGCGACCCGCAGTTCCTGGCCCGTGAAATGTTCCTGCAGGCCAAGTTGCCCGACGGCAAGGCATTCAAGATGCCGGGGATCGTACCGAAACTCTCCGACACCCCGGGCACCTCCGAATGGGTCGGGCCGGCGCTGGGTGAACACAACGCACAAGTGCTCGGCGAACTTGGCTACGATGCACAGCAGATCGCCAAGCTGCGCACCGACGGCGCCATTTGACACTCTGTAGGGGCCAGTCACCGAAGATCAAACTGTGGGAGCGAGCTTGCTCGCGATAGCGTCCGTTCAGTCGACTTGATGTTGACTGGCACACCGCTATCGCGAGCAAGCTCGCTCCCACATTAAACTTGGTTTCATCCGGGAGAATCAGGCCGGCTGTCGGGCCGCCTCGCGAGCAAGCTTTGCTCCCACAACGGCGCCAACACCTGACAAACCACGCTAAAACCACAAAAGCCAGGCAAAAAGAAACCCCGAGAAGTGGGGAGACGACTCGGGGTTAAACGTGACCACTCATGGTCCGTACAACAAGCGACAAGCACCGGAGCACAATGCTCGCTCTTGTTGGTAAAGAGTCTGACTCATCAGAACGTAGGAAGGTTCCCACAAAACCCCAGTCAATTCGCCCCGACCATGACCTTGTCGCGCGCCAGATTGCGCAGCGCCGCAATCACACAGGGCTCCAGGCGCCCCTCGGCAATCAGCACATCGCGATGCAGGCCATCGACCACATCCGTCAACTGACGCTTGTCGGTCAATTGGGCCTGATTGAACACTCGCTCGACCATGATGGCCCCGGAGGCATTCTTCAGCGTCACCAGGCATTCGCCCTTGGCGCCGGAGGGAGTCAGCGTGACCTGATACGGGCTCAAAGCCTCACCCAGCAATAGGCTGATACTTTCCATTCGCTCACCCTTCAATAGTCCGAAAACAACTGCATGTTCACAGTAAGTGACCGTGAGCCGCAGCAGAAAGTTCGTCAGCGCACCGAACCGGCACGCCTTCAACCTGTTCAACCGAGCATGCGCGCCCAATATGACAGGCAAACAACAGCCTTTTCTTGAAGCCTTGGCGTGGTGACGGTCGGCGTCAGGCCATCAACTTGTCACAACGGCGCCACCGACGCCCGGCATCGGTCCAGCCCCCCAGAATGCCGCGCAACTGCCCGTCGGCTCCATAGAAGGGCACCGACCAATGATAGATTTCCCGCAAGCCGCTGCTGAACATCAATTGCCGGTCGACGAACCGAGGCTGGCCGGTGCGCAATTGCTCCATCACCTCCCCATGGAGCAACTCGGCGGTGGCCGGTGGGAATGCCGCCGAATCTGTCAGCCGCGTGCCCCGCAGCTTTTCGAAGCGGGTCGCAAACTGGTCCTCGTAGCTTTTGTTGCACATGATCAGGCGCCCTTCCAGATCCCGGATGAAAATCGGGTCGGGAATGGCATCCATCAAGGCCCGCTGGAGCATCAACTGGTCCTTGAGGATCGCCTCGGCCTTGAGGCGCTGGTCGATCTGTATCTGCAGGCGGCGGTTCCATAGCAGGGACAGGAGGCCGAACACCACGACCACGACCACGCACCAGTAACCCCAGCGGGACACCCGCTCCCAGATCGATGGCGCCCGGACGGGTGTGATACCGGCCACCCATTTGGAACGCAGCGCGCGCATGTCCTTGGCCGGGAAGGCTTCCAGCGCTTTATTCAAGATACCCAGCAGCACGGTCAGGTCTTGGCGTACCGCGAGGTAATCGGGTTCCCACTTGCCCTCCAGGCCCCTGCCTACTTGCAATTGACCCGCCGGATAGAGATGCACCCCGGTTTCATTTTCGATGGTGGCATAGGCTTCCCGGCTCTCGACCAATGCCCGCGCTTCGCCATAGGTCTTGGTCGTGCGCAATTTGATGGCCGGGTAGTCGCGCCTGATCTCCGCTTCCAAGGCATGCCGCGCCGGCAACGCCAGGACCTTCCCTTCCAGCTGCTCCAGCGAATGGAGGATCGACTCTCCGTCACGGCCAACAAATACCCAGCCCGAGCCACCAAATGCATGGCTGAAACTCAGGAAATCCCTGCGTTCGTCATTCATCGCCAGGAGGGTCGTCATGTCGGCTTCGCTGTTTTCCAGCAGCGTCAGCAACTCGCCGGGGGAGAACGACTCCCGATGCACGAACTCGAGGCCCGTCATTTGCGTAATGCGCTGGAGAATGTCGTGGTTCAGGCCGCTCCACTGCCCCAGTTCATCCTTGAACAGGTACAACGGAAACTGCATAGTGGCCACGATGACGCGAGGGTTCTCCTTGACCCACTTCAATTCCTGCGCATCCAATACCAGCCGCTCACCAGGATTGAAGGGCGGCGTTTCGAAAGCCGCCAACTGCGCCGCATTGCCCCCTTGCGCCCAGTACATCAGGGCCAGGCCCATTACCCAGCCCAAGGCTGGCTTGCCTTTGCTAAAAAACGACATCTGCATTTCCTTCGAGATGACTCGCCCGTTCCTCCAAGGGCGAAAACCCGACCAGTTTGGCATGCAGAAACAAGAAAGCCCGTCAGGAGACGGGCTTCAAAATGTGACAGGTTTACGCGCTCAGAGCGGCTTGCCGCGGTTGCCATGCTGGCTGACAAAGGCCTGCACAGCCTTCAAGTCGTTGGGCAACACGGTGCAACGCTCATCTCGCTCAAACAAATCAGAAAGATGTGCAGGTAGTTCAAGCGCTTTTCCTACACCGGCTTTCTCCACGGCTTCCGGGAACTTGACCGGATGCGCCGTGCCCAGGATCACCATCGGGATGTCCAGGCTACGACGGCACTCACGAGCGGCCCTGACACCGATGGCCGTGTGCGGATCGAGCAACTCACCGCTCTGCTCGAACACCTCGGCGATGGTTTCGCAAGTCTGCTCATCGTCCACGGCCAGGGAGTCGAACAACTTGCGGGCTTCGGTCCAGCGCTCAGGCTCGACGCTGAAACCGCCGCCCTGGCGGAAGCTGTCCATCAGGCCGGCAATCGCCGCACCATTGCGACCGTGCAGGTCGAACAGCAGGCGTTCGAAGTTCGACGACACCATGATATCCATCGACGGCGACAGGGTGGCGTGCAGGGTTTCCTTGACGTACTGGTTGCCGCTCATGAAGCGGTGCAGGATGTCGTTGCGGTTGGTGGCGACGATCAATTGATTGATCGGCAGGCCCATGTTGCGCGCCAGGTAGCCGGCGAAGATATCGCCGAAGTTGCCGGTCGGTACCGAGAACGATACGGAGCGAGCTGGGCCGCCCAATTGCAGGGCCGCATGGAAGTAATAAACGATCTGGGCCATGATCCGCGCCCAGTTGATCGAGTTTACCGCCACCAGCCGCGTGCCCTTGAGGAAACTCTGGTCGGCGAAACTGGCCTTGACCATTTCCTGGCAGTCATCGAAGTTGCCTTCGATGGCGATGTTGTGGATGTTATCGCCGAAAATCGTCGTCATCTGCCGACGTTGCACTTCCGAGACCCGGTTGTGCGGGTGCAGGATGAAAATGTCGACGTTCTCGCAATGCTTGCAGCCTTCGATGGCCGCCGAACCGGTGTCGCCAGAAGTCGCACCGACGATCACCACACGCTCGCCACGCTTTTGCAGCACGTAGTCCAGCAGGCGACCGAGCAACTGCAGGGCGAAGTCCTTGAACGCCAGGGTGGGACCGTGGAACAGCTCCATGACCCATTCGTTCCCGTTGAGCTGACGCAGCGGTGCGATGGCGTTGTGGGAAAAGACGCCATAGGTCTCTTCGAGGATTTTCTTGAAATCGGCGTCCGGGATGCTGCCGGTGACGAACGGGCGCATGACCCGGAACGCCAGCTCGTGATACGGCAGGCAGGCCCAGGAAGCGATTTCTTCCTGGGTGAAGCGCGGCAGGTTTTCCGGCACATAGAGACCGCCGTCCGTGGCCAGGCCGGCCAGGAGGACATCTTCGAAATTCAGGGCCGGTGCCTGGCCGCGGGTGCTGATATAGCGCATGGGGCAAACCTTCGGTTTGGGCTTCAAGCGTTGAAGCTGCAGGCGACACACTCAAAGGCAAGTTTGCCTTCGTTCGCAGCCTGCAACTTACCGCTTGCCGCTAAATTAATTCAAATGTTCGACGCGGATACGGACCACCGGGCCAACGACACCCTGGAGCGCTTCCAGCGCCGCAATCGCGTCGTTGATGCGCTGCTCGACCACACGGTGGGTCAGCAGGATCATCGGCACCAGGCCATCGTGTTCCTCGACTTCCTTCTGCATGATCGACTCGATGTTGATGCCGCGTTCCGAAAGGATGCTCGCCACTTGGGCCAGCACACCTGGATGGTCCTTGGCCTGGATGCGCAGGTAGTAGGAGCTTTCGCATGCCTCGATCGGAAGAATCGGGTGAGCCGACAGCGAGTCTGGCTGGAAGGCCAGGTGCGGCACACGGTTTTCCGGGTCCGAGGTCATGGCGCGAACCACGTCCACCAGGTCGGCGATCACCGAAGAGGCAGTCGGCTCCATGCCCGCACCGGCGCCGTAGAACAGCGTCGAGCCGGAGGCGTCGCCGTTGACCATCACCGCGTTCATCACGCCGTTGACGTTGGCGATCAGGCGATCGGCCGGGATCAAGGTCGGGTGCACGCGCAGCTCGATGCCATTGGCGGTGCTGCGTGCCACGCCCAGGTGCTTGATGCGATAGCCCAAGGCTTCGGCGTAGTTCACGTCAGCGGTGGTCAGCTTGGTGATGCCTTCGGTGTAGGCCTTGTCGAACTGCAACGGAATGCCGAACGCAATGGAGGCCAGGATCGTCAGCTTGTGCGCTGCGTCGATGCCTTCCACGTCGAACGTCGGATCAGCCTCTGCGTAGCCCAGGGCCTGGGCTTCGGCGAGCACGTCTTCGAAGGTGCGACCCTTCTCGCGCATCTCGGTGAGGATGAAGTTGCCGGTGCCGTTGATGATCCCCGCGACCCAGTTGATGCGGTTGGCCGACAGGCCTTCGCGGATCGCCTTGATCACCGGGATGCCACCGGCCACGGCGGCTTCGAAAGCCACGATCACGCCCTTCTCGCGGGCCTTGGCGAAAATTTCATTACCGTGAACAGCGATAAGCGCCTTGTTCGCGGTGACCACATGCTTGCCATTCTCGATGGCCTTGAGTACCAGCTCACGGGCAACGGTGTAGCCGCCGACCAGCTCTATGACGATGTCGATCTCAGGGTTCGTGGCCACTTCGAAGACATCGTTGGTAATCGCAATACCGGTCGTCTGGAACTGAGGCTTTGGCGTGCGCATGGCAATTTGTGCCACTTCGATCCCACGCCCGGCACGACGAGCAATTTCCTCGGCGTTGCGCTGAAGTACGTTGAAGGTGCCGCCACCGACGGTACCTAACCCACAGATGCCTACTTTGACCGGATTCACTCTTGACTCCCCATGAAACGGCCGACGCAAGGTCGGCCGTGAAATACAGCCGCGCAGCAACGCGACTTTGTGTTTAACGGCCCGACGAAGGTTTTCGCCGAGCCGTGATCTTCAGAAGCGGATCGCCCATGATCATTTTGCGCCCAGGGCCAGTTTGGCGACTTGTGGCGCCGGCTGGTAGCCCGGAATCACCTGGCCGTCGGCCAAAACGATGGCCGGCGTGCCGTTCACACCAATGGACTGGCCAAGGGCGAACTGCTTGGAAACCGGGTTCTCGCACTTGGCGGCCTTGATTTCCTTGCCATCGACCATTTTGTCCATGGCCGCTTTCTTGTCCTTGGAGCACCAGACCGCCTGCAACTGCTCATCGCCCGGCGAGCCCAGGCCCTGGCGCGGGAACGCAACATAGCGCACTTCGATGCCGCGCTTGTTCAGCTCCGGTACTTCGGCGTGCAGCTTGTGGCAATACGGGCAGGTGGTGTCAGTGAACACGGTGATGTGCGACTTGGTTTCGCCAATCGCCGGATAGACCACGGTTTCAGCGACTGGAATGCCGTTGATCAACTTGGAAATGCCCTGGCGCTCGGTCATCTCGGTGAGATTGACCGGCTTGCCGTCCTTGAGCTCGAACAGGTTGCCCTGGACGATGTACTGACCGTCGGCGCTGGCGTAAAGCACGCGGCTGCCCTTGAGCTTGACCTCATACAGGCCGGCCATGGGGCTGGCCGAGATGGTTTCGATCGGCACTTCGAGCTGAAGGTTTTCCAGGCTCTTGCGGATAGCCTTGTCGGCCGCGTCGTCGGCGATGGCAAAGGTACTGGCCAGCGCAATAGCGGCGGCGGTGAACATCTGGATCAAACGCATGGGGACTCCTGAGGCGAACAAATGAGACGGGAAACGCCGACCCGCAGATTCGGGTTCCAACCGCCCACTGTGCAAACCGGGAAAGCCTACCACATAAGGCCCGCGTGACCGAATGCCGCTGATGCAAGACGCTTTGAAGATCAATGCTGGCTGACACACAGCCATCGCGAGCAAGCTCGCTCCCACACTTTGGTCGGTGCAAGACAGCAATTGCGCATCCACCACCCAATCCCTGTGGGAGCGAGCTTGCTCGCGATGGCGGCAGCACTGACAACATCGCGGCAGGTTTCAGCCGCGCGGATGGTGTTTGGCATGCAGGTCCTGCAGCCGCGCCCGGGCGACGTGGGTGTAGATCTGGGTGGTGGACAGGTCGCTATGGCCGAGCAGCATCTGTACCACCCGCAGGTCGGCGCCGTGGTTGAGCAGGTGCGTGGCGAAGGCATGGCGCAGGGTGTGGGGCGAGAGGGATTTGTTGATCCCGGCCACCTTGGCCTGGTGCTTGATGCGGTGCCAAAAGGTCTGGCGGGTCATCTGCTCGCCGCGCAGGCTGGGGAACAGCACGTCGCTGGGGCGCCCGCCCAGCAGTTCGTGGCGGGCATCGCGCATGTAGCGCTCGACCCAGACGATCGCTTCCTCACCCATCGGCACCAGGCGCTCCTTGCTGCCTTTGCCCATCACCCGCAGCACGCCCTGGCGCAGGTTGACCTGCTCCAGCGTCAAGCTGATCAACTCGGTGACCCGCAGGCCGCAGGCGTACAAGACTTCCAGCATGGCCCGGTCGCGCTGACCGATGGCTTCGCTGAGGTCGGGCGCCGCCAGCAGCGCTTCCACATCGGCTTCCGAGAGGGACTTGGGCAATGGACGTCCCAATTGCGGCATTTCCACGCGCAAGGTCGGGTCCACCGCGATCAGCTTTTCCCGCAGCAAATAGCGATAGAACCCACGCAGGCCGGAGAGAAACCGAGCCGTCGAGCGCGGTTTGTAGTTCTGCTCCAGGCGCCATGCCAAGTGATCGAGGATCAGCTCCCGGCCGGCATTGATCAGTTCCAGGTGGTTTTCCTGCAGCCAACCGTTGAACAGCGCCAGGTCACTGCGATAGGCATCGCGGGTGTTATCGGACAGGCCCTTCTCCAGCCACAGGGCGTCGAGAAACTGGTCTATCAGCGGATGATCGATGGCTGGCATAAAAACTCTTGAAGGATGCGGGCACACACAGCATCAAAATGGCAAATGAAGCTATGCAGGGTGCTCAAAGAGCAAATCGCAGGCAACAAAAAAGCAGCCCGCAGGCTGCTTTTTTTGCATCGGAAGCTGGACTTAAGCCAGTTTTTCCTTGATGCGAGCTGCTTTACCCGACAGGTCACGCAGGTAGTACAGCTTGGCTTTACGTACGTCACCGCGACGCTTGACAGCCATGCTGTCGATTTGCGGGCTGTAGGTCTGGAAAGTACGCTCTACGCCAACACCGTTGGAGATTTTACGAACGGTGAATGCACTGTTCACGCCACGGTTACGCTTGGCGATAACGACGCCTTCGAACGCTTGCAGACGGGAACGGTCGCCTTCCTTCACTTTCACCTGAACGACAATGGTGTCGCCTGGGGCAAAGGTAGGGATTTCTTTGGTCATCTGCTCTGCTTCGAGTGCAAGGATGATTTTGTTAGTCATGCTGTGCTCCTAAGGCAAGTCGTCGGACTCACCATCGATACGTTGTTAACTATCGTCCCGCTCGCGGATGTATTCCTCGAGCAGCTTCTTCTCTTCTCCAGAAAGCGAGCGGCTTTCCAGAAGATCGGCGCGTCGTTCATAGGTCCGACCAAGGGACTGCTGTAAACGCCAACGCCGGATGTGCGCGTGGTTGCCACTTAGCAACACGTCGGGAACACGCTGATCCGCATACACCTCCGGTCGGGTGTAGTGCGGGCAATCCAGCAGACCATCCGTAAAGGAATCTTCCTCAGCGGAATCTGCATGCCCTAAAGCTCCAGGCAGCAGTCGTGTAACCGCATCGATCAGGACCATCGCCGGCAGCTCGCCGCCAGACAGAACATAGTCGCCAATCGACCACTCTTCATCGACATGAGCTTCAATGAAACGCTCGTCAATGCCTTCATAACGGCCGGCAATCAGGATCAATGCATCCGAATTCGCCAGCTCGCGTACCGCCGACTGAGTCAGTTGGCGGCCTTGGGGCGACAGGTAGATCACCTTCGCACCCTCCCCGGCTGCCGTCCTGGCCTGAACCAGCGCATCTTCCAGGGGCTTGATCTTCATCACCATGCCCGGACCACCGCCAAACGGGCGATCGTCCACAGTGTGATGTCGATCCGTGGTGTAGTCCCGCGGATTCCAACAGGTGAGCTGCAACAGCTCCTGTTTCACCGCGCGGCTGGTTATGCCGTACTCGCTGATGGCGGAAAACATCTCGGGAAACAATGTGATGACTTCAACGCGCAAGTTAGCCACGTTTAGAAATCCGCATCCCATTCCACCTTCATCTCGCCTGCGGCAAGGTCGACGGCCAACACGCATTGCTCGGTATAGGGCAACAGGCGTTCGCGATCATCCAGGCTGCCGACGCAAGGCTTGACCACCATGACATCGTTCGAACCAGTCTCGAGCAGGTGATCGATTTTCCCGAGCAATTGCCCGAGGTGGTCGATGACCTTCAGACCCACCAGCTGGTACCAGTAGTACTCGCCGTCGGTCAGCTCAGGGAACAGGTTGCGCGGCACGCAGATCTCATAACCGGCCAGAAGACGCGCTTCTTCACGATCATCGAGATCCTTGAGCTTCGCGACCAGGAACTTGTCGTTCCCGCGTCCGCTGACCAGCTCCACCTGTTTCACGCTACCTTCGCGCTTGAGCGTCCAGGTTTTGTAGTCCAACAGGTTCTTGATCGGATCAGTAAAGGAATACACCTTCACTTCGCCGCGAACGCCATGTACAGAGTAGATCTTGCCGACAACGATCAAATCATCAGCATCTTTTGGCGTCGCGTTCATATTGCTCAGGCCGCAGCCTTAGCCGATTCCTTCAACAACTGAGCAACGCGCTCAGAAGGTTGTGCACCAACGCTCAGCCAGTAGGCTACGCGCTCTTGGTTCACGGACAGACGTACTTCCTGACCACGGGCAACAGGGTTGAAGAAACCAACCTGTTCCTTGTGGGAACCGTCACGCGGGTTGCGGCTGTCGGTTACGGTCAGGTGGTAAAACGGGCGCTTTTTGGAGCCGCCAAGGGCAAGACGGATTGTTAGCATGTGAACATCGTTCCTGTAGTCGGTGCTGCAAATCTAAATGCACAGCGGGCATAGGTGCCCGAAAGGCCGCATATTCTAAGGAATATCCGGACTTTTGCAAATGTCTTTTTCCGGCGCCTGGCGCCATGCGATCAAGATTTGCCATAGAGCCGTCATGAAAAACGGCAAGTCAGCTCCCGCGTAGCGCGGGTTTGCTGGAGATCCCCGCATCCGTGCGGGGCAACGCCGACATGACAGCCGGCGCAGATTCTTTACATTTTCGGCATGCCGCCGCCGGGCAACATACCGCCCATGCCGCGCATCATCTTGGCCATTCCGCCCTTGGCGGAGAATTTCTTCATCATCTTCTGCATCTGCTTGTGCTGCTTGATCAAGCGACCGATGTCCTGCACCTGGGTGCCGGAACCCATGGCGATACGGCGTTTGCGCGAACCGCTGATCAGCTCAGGGTCGCGGCGCTCGGCCGGGGTCATGGAGTTGATGATGGCTTCCATCTGCTTGAACTGCTTTTCAGCCGCACCCTGGGCATTGCCCATCTGCGCCAGGTTCACGCCACCGATGTTCGGCAGTTTGTCCATGAGGCCGCCAAGGCCGCCCATGTTCTTCATTTGTTGCAGCTGGTCGCGGAAGTCTTCGAGGTCGAAGCCCTTGCCCTTCTTCAGCTTCTTGGCCAGTTTGTCGGCCTTGTCCTTGTCGAGGGTCTGTTCGGCCTGCTCGATCAGGCTGAGCACGTCGCCCATGCCGAGGATGCGCGAAGCGATACGCTCGGGGTGGAACGGCTCGAGCGCTTCGCTCTTCTCGCCCATACCGATGAACTTGATCGGCTTGCCGGTGATGGCGCGTACCGACAGCGCGGCACCGCCACGGGCGTCACCGTCGACCTTGGTCAGGATCACGCCGGTCAACGGCAGTGCATCACCGAACGCCTTGGCGGTGTTGGCCGCGTCCTGGCCGGTCATGGCATCGACCACGAACAGGGTTTCCACCGGGTTGATCGCGGCATGCAGCGCCTTGATCTCGCCCATCATTTCTTCATCGATGTGCAGGCGACCGGCGGTATCGACGATGACCACGTCGATGAATTTCAGTTTTGCTTCTTTAATAGCCGCCTGGGCGATGTCCACCGGCTTCTGGCTCAGGTCGGACGGGAAGAACGTCACGCCGATGTCGTTGGCCAGGGTTTCCAGTTGCTTGATCGCCGCCGGACGGTAGATGTCCGCCGACACCACCATCACCGACTTCTTCTTGCGCTCTTTAAGGAAGCGCGCCAGCTTGCCGGCTGTCGTGGTCTTGCCCGCGCCCTGCAGACCAGCCATCAGCACGACTGCTGGCGGTACGGCGCTCAGGTTCAGGTCTTCGTTGGCGGCGCCCATCAGGCTTTCGAGTTCGGCCTGGACGATCTTCACGAACGCCTGGCCCGGTGTCAGGCTGCGCGACACCTCGGTGCCGACGGCGCGTTCCTTGACCGAATTGACGAAGTCCTTGACCACCGGCAGGGCGACGTCGGCTTCGAGCAACGCCATGCGCACTTCGCGCAGGGTGTCTTTGATGTTGTCCTCGGTCAGTTTCGCCTTGCCGGTGACATGGCGCAGCGTCTGCGAGAGACGGTCGGTTAGGTTTTCAAACATGCGCGATCCTTTCAGGCCCAGATGAGACCGGGATAATGGCGGCCCAGACCGTGAAAAATGTGCTCGGCGAGCCTGCGGCGTGGGCAGGTCGCGGATTATAGCGAAGAAGCGGGCTACGTACACCTTACTGTCAGTTGCTGTGGTCTTTCGTGCGGAGGGGGTTCTATGCCAAACTCAGCGCCTTTCGGGCTTGCCTAACAGGATTTATGCTCCCCTTGTCACCCAGCTTGCTTGCCACGCTCGCCGCCGCCTGCCTTTATGCCGCTGCGACCCTCTATCAAGGCACCCGCCTGGCCACCGGTGCCAAGGCGAACAAACGCCTGCTGGTCACGCTTGGCGTGCTGGCGGTGCTCGGCCACGCGGCCAGCCTTTATACCCACCTGATGACGCCGATCGGCCTGGGCCTGGACTTTTTCAACGCCGCCAGCCTGATCGCCGTCGCCGTGATCGCCCTGACGCTGCTGGCCTGCTCGCGCATCCCGGTGGAAAACCTGCTGGTGCTGCTGTTTCCGCTGGGGCTGGCCACGGTGCTGCTGGCGCAATTCGCGCCGTCGGGCACGGTGCAGATCATCGACGAAGAGCCGGGCATCCTTGCCCACATCCTGCTGTCGATCCTTGCCTACGGCCTGTTCACCATCGCAGTGTTCCAGGCCTTGCTGCTGCTGGTGCAGGACCACCAGCTCAAAAACAAGCACCCGTCCGGGCTGATTCGCAACTTCCCGCCATTGCAAACCATGGAAAGCCTGCTGTTCGGCTTCCTCTGGGCCGGCTGGAGCCTGCTGTCGCTGTCGCTGATTTCCGGCTGGCTGTTCGTCGAGAACCTGTTCGCCCAGCACCTGGTGCACAAGACCCTGCTGGCCTGCCTGGCCTGGATAGTCTTCAGCGTGCTGCTGTGGGGCCGCAACCGCCTCGGCTGGCGCGGCCACAAGGCGATTCGCTGGACCCTGGCCGGTTTCTGCCTGCTGATGCTCGCGTACTTCGGCAGCAAGCTGGTTCGCGAATACATCCTGCATGTGTGACGGACGGCCCTGATGGATACGTTGCCCGTGGCGCCGCTGCTTGCCGTGCTGGTGGTGTTGATCCTCTGGTCGGCCCTGTTCACCGCCATCGAAGCCGCCCAGCAACACCTGCTGGCCCAGCGCACGGCCTCACGCGCCAGTGACAAACCGCTGGCAACGCTGACATTCCCGCTGGCCAGCCTGATCCTGTGCAATACCCTCTGTCGCACCCTGGCCGTGGTCATCGGCACCTTGCTGGCGATTTTTACCTGGCTGGAAAACGGCCCTTGGGTGGCCTGGCTCGGCACCAGCGCCGCCCTGCTGGTGTTTGCCGACTACCTGCCGCGCACTTTGGCCACCCGCAAGCCCGAAGCGGTGTTGGCGCTGGGCAACGCCTTGCTTGGCATACCGTTGAAGATCCTCTATCCGTTTGCCTGGCTGTTGAATGGTGCCAGCCAATTGTTGCTGCGCCCCTTTGCGCGCAAAGCCAGCATGGTGCAGCAGAGCGACGACGAGATGCCCGCGCCACCGCGCAGCGAACACGAATCTGAGCACGGCAACAGCCGACTGCATCCGATTTCCGGCATCCATGCCCTGGACAACATCACCGTCAACGATATCCTCGTGCCCCGCAGCGAGGTCGACGGAATCAACCTCGACGACCCCATCGGCGAGATCATCGAACAGCTGCGCCTGAACCGTCGCACCCGCCTGCCGGTGTTCCACAGCGACATCAACCAGGTCGAAGCGGTGCTCAACACGCGCCAGATCCGTCATTTGCTGGCGGATGCGAGCCTGACCCAGGAAGCGCTACTGGCCGCCTCCCACGAACCTTACTTCGTCCCTGAAAGCACGCCACTGCAACTGCAATTGCTGAATTTCCACAAGCAACAGCGGCGCCTGGGCATGGTGGTGGACGAATACGGCGAAGTGCTGGGCATCGTCACCCTGGAAGACATCCTCGAAGAAATCGTCGGTGAATTCGAAAGCGAGCACAGCCTCGACAACCCGCACGTGCACCCCCAGCCCGATGGTCGCCTGATGATCGATGGCGCGGCGTCGATCCGCGAACTGAACAGGACCCTGGGCTGGCATCTGCCTTGCGACGGCCCCAAGACCCTCAACGGGCTGGTGACCGAAGCCCTGGAAACCATCCCCGAAAGCCCGGTGTGCCTGAAGATCGGTCGTTATCGACTGGAAATCATCGAGACCGTGGACAACCGTGTCAGCCAGGTGCTGGCGTGGCATAACAGTTCGGTGCCCACGGCTTCCTGAATCCCCCCAGGCTCAAGGTAAAACACAGTTGTGCCGAGGGGATTTATCCCCTCGCCACAAAAAGCCCAGCGCACGCTTCAATATTGTGGGCCAGCTCACTTGTTGAATCGTTAGCCTCCTTCCTATACTCAATCCGCTTACCCAGCCCCGCCCGAACCTCGTGCTTACCCGCACCCAGCCGGTTCATCGGCAAAATCCGCATCAGTCCTGCGACTGTTCCTACCCGAAACAGCGAAAGGATACCCGCCCATATCCCTGGGTGTTCGACCATAATAATTCGCTCCAATGGAGCACATGACTGTCAGGGATAACCGCATGACGACCGCTACCTGCAACGAGGCTGTGTCTGCCCAGCCGACAAACTCGACCACACGCGTGGCCACCGCGAGTTTCATCGGCACCGCCATCGAGTTCTACGATTTCTACGTCTACGCCACGGCTGCGGCCCTGGTGATCGGGCCGGTGTTCTTCCCGCAAACCTCAGGCACGGCACAGATGCTGTCGTCCTTCCTGACGTTCGGCATCGCCTTCCTTGCCCGCCCGCTGGGCTCTGCGCTGTTCGGCCATTTCGGCGACCGGATCGGGCGCAAGTCGACGCTGGTGGCGTCCCTGCTGCTGATGGGCGTGTGCACCACCCTCATCGGCGTGCTGCCCGGCTACGCCAGCATTGGCGCCTGGGCGCCGATCCTGCTGTGCGTGCTGCGTTTCGGCCAGGGCCTGGGGTTGGGCGGTGAATGGGGCGGCGCGGCGCTGCTCGCCACCGAGAACGCGCCCAAGGGCAAGCGCGCCTGGTTCGGCATGTTCCCCCAACTGGGGCCCTCCATCGGCTTCCTGGCGGCCAACGGGCTGTTCCTGACCCTGGCCATGAGCCTGGACGATGAGCAATTTCGCGCCTGGGGTTGGCGGATTCCGTTCCTGCTCAGTGCAGTACTGGTGATCGTCGGCCTCTATGTTCGACTCAAGCTCCATGAAACCCCGGTGTTCGCCAATGCCATGGCCCGCCAGGAGCGGGTGAAAGTGCCGTTGGTCGAGCTGTTCAGCCAGTACTGGGCGCCAACCTTGCTGGGCGCGGCGGCGATGGTGGTGTGTTACGCGCTGTTCTATATCTCGACGGTGTTTTCCCTGAGCTACGGCGTGTCCACCCTCGGCTACAGCCGCGAGACCTTCCTGGGCCTGCTGTGCTTTGCCGTGCTGTTCATGGCCGCCGCTACGCCCCTGTCGGCCTGGGCCAGCGACCGCTACGGGCGCAAACCGGTGCTGATCGTCGGCGGCGTGTTGGCGATTGCCTCGGGTTTCCTCATGGAACCTTTGCTGACCCACGGCTCGACCGGCGGCGTGGCGCTGTTCCTGTGCATCGAGCTGTTCCTGATGGGCGTGACCTTCGCCCCCATGGGCGCCTTGCTGCCGGAACTGTTTCCCACCCACGTGCGCTACACCGGCGCCTCGGCGGCCTACAACCTGGGCGGCATCGTCGGCGCCTCGGCCGCGCCGTTCTTCGCCCAGAAACTGGTGGCAATGGGTGGTTTGAGTTATGTCGGGGGCTACGTTTCAGCGGCCGCGCTGCTCAGCGTGATCGCCGTGCTGTGCTTGAAGGAAACGCGTCATAACGACTTGAACCGGGTTGCCTGACGCGAACCCGCAGGCGCGGCTGCTGGCTGCGATCTTTTGAGCTTTCGCTTGAGATTCAAGCGTCAGGGGAAAGATCGCAGCCTGGCTTCGCTCGGCAGTTCCTACGGGGCAAAACCGGTCAATGAAATAACCGCTAACAATCACCCGCCATTGAAACCACCCCCCACCTGCCCCATCTAAGACCCATACTCCATTGCGCAGGTGCCCCATGAGCGACCAGCACTCTACCGAAGCCACCAACGAATACGCTGACTCCGAACACATCGAACACACCTCCTCCGGCACCGGCCTGGCCCTGCCTGGCCAGAACTTGCCGGACAAGGTCTACATCATCCCGATCCACAATCGTCCGTTCTTCCCAGCCCAGGTGTTGCCGGTCATCGTCAACGAAGAACCGTGGGCCGAGACCCTGGAGCTGGTGGCCAAGTCCGACCATCACTCCCTGGCGCTGTTCTTCATGGACTCGCCCCAGGAAGACCCGCGTCATTTCGACACCTCGAAACTGCCGCTGTATGGCACGCTGGTGAAGGTGCACCACGCCAGCCGGGAAGGCGGCAAACTGCAATTCGTCGCCCAGGGCCTGACCCGCGTGCGTATCCGCACCTGGCTCAAGCACCATCGCCCACCGTACCTGGTGGAAGTCGAATATCCACACCAGCCGAGTGAGCCGACCGACGAGGTCAAGGCCTACGGCATGGCGCTGATCAACGCGATCAAGGAACTGCTGCCGCTCAACCCGCTGTACAGCGAAGAGCTGAAGAACTACCTCAACCGCTTCAGCCCCAACGACCCTTCGCCACTGACCGACTTTGCCGCTGCGCTCACCTCCGCTACCGGCAATGAGCTGCAGGAAGTGCTCGACTGCGTGCCCATGCTCAAGCGCATGGAAAAAGTCCTGCCGATGCTGCGCAAGGAAGTCGAAGTGGCGCGGCTGCAGAAAGAGATTTCCGCCGAGGTCAACAACAAGATCGGCGAACATCAGCGCGAGTTCTTCCTCAAGGAGCAGCTCAAGGTCATCCAGCAGGAGCTGGGGCTGACCAAGGACGACCGCAGCGCCGATATCGAACAGTTCGAGCAGCGGCTCGAAGGCAAGGTGCTGCCGGCCCAGGCACAGAAGCGCATCGAAGAGGAAATGAACAAACTCTCGATCCTGGAAACCGGTTCGCCGGAATATGCCGTCACCCGCAATTACCTGGATTGGGCAACCTCGGTGCCGTGGGGCGTGTATGGCCAGGACAAGCTTGACCTCAAGCACGCGCGCAAGGTGCTCGACCAGCACCACGCCGGCCTGGACGACATCAAGGACCGCATCCTGGAGTTCCTCGCCGTCGGCGCCTACAAAGGCGAGATCAGCGGCTCCATCGTACTGCTGGTCGGCCCGCCGGGCGTGGGCAAGACCAGCGTCGGCAAATCCATCGCCGAATCCCTGGGGCGGCCGTTCTACCGCTTCAGCCTCGGCGGCATGCGCGACGAAGCCGAGATCAAGGGCCATCGGCGCACCTACATCGGCGCCCAGCCGGGCAAGCTGGTGCAGGCGCTGAAAGATGTCGAAGTGATGAACCCGGTGATCATGCTCGACGAGATCGACAAGATGGGCCAGAGCTACCAGGGCGACCCGGCCTCGGCCCTGCTGGAGACCCTCGACCCGGAGCAGAACGTCGAATTCCTCGACCACTACCTGGACCTGCGCCTGGACCTGTCGAAAGTGCTCTTCGTCTGCACCGCCAACACCCTGGACTCGATCCCCGGCCCGCTGCTGGACCGGATGGAAGTGATCCGCCTGTCGGGCTACATCACCGAAGAAAAAGTCGCCATCGCCAAGCGTCACTTGTGGCCCAAGCAACTGGCCAAGGCTGGCGTGTCCAAGGGCAGCCTGAGTATCAACGACAACGCCCTCAAGGCCCTGATCGACGGTTATGCCCGTGAAGCCGGGGTGCGACAGCTGGAGAAACAGCTGGGCAAACTGGTGCGCAAGGCGGTGATGAAGCTGATCGACGACCCCAAGGCCGTGATCAAGCTCGGGCCGAAGGACCTCGAAGCCTCCCTGGGCAAACCGGTATTTCGCAACGAGCAGGTGTTGTCCGGCATCGGCGTGATCACCGGCCTGGCCTGGACCAGCATGGGCGGCGCGACCTTGCCGATCGAGGCGACGCGCATCCACACCCTCAATCGCGGCTTCAAGCTGACCGGGCAACTGGGGGACGTGATGAAGGAGTCGGCGGAAATCGCCCATAGCTATGTCAGTTCGCACCTGAAGCAATTTGGTGGCGATCCGAAGTTCTTTGACGAGGCCTTCGTTCACCTGCACGTCCCGGAAGGCGCCACGCCCAAGGACGGACCGAGCGCCGGCGTGACCATGGCCAGCGCCTTGCTGTCCCTGGCCCGCAACCAGCCGCCGAAAAAAGGCGTGGCCATGACCGGCGAACTGACCCTCACCGGGCACGTCCTGCCGATTGGCGGGGTGCGCGAGAAGGTCATCGCGGCGCGGCGGCAGAAAATCAACGAGCTGATCCTGCCGGAAGCCAACCGGGGCAACTTCGAAGAACTGCCGGACTACCTCAAGGAAGGCGTTACGGTGCACTTTGCCAAGCGGTTTGCGGATGTGGCCAAGGTGTTGTTCTGATGTTCCTCTAGCGGCTTGTACCGGCCTCATCGCGAGCAAGCTCGCTCCCACAGGGTTTGGTGTGGATCACAAATGCTGTGAACACCACAAATCCCCTGTGGGAGCGAGCTTGCTCGCGATAGCGGCATCAGCAACAACATATGCCCAGCTGACACACCCAGTAGCATCTTCGGTTATGCTCGCCGTTCGTCGTAAATGCCGGAGCCACCACCCTTATGTCCCTCACCCGCCTGCTCGTCCCCCTCAGCCTCGCCCTGCTGAGCGCCTGCGCCACGCAAACCGGCAACAACGTGACCGTGGAAAAACTGAGCCAGTGCCCGGTAAGGCTCAATAACGGGCAGAACCTGATCCTGAGCTTGCCCAGCAACCCCACCACCGGTTATCGCTGGGCGATCCAGGATTCGGCCGGTGGCGTGCTCAAAGGCTTGGGTCCGGAGGTTTATCGCAATCCTGAAGACGCCGGCATTGTTGGCGCCGCGGGTGTCTCGACCTGGCGCTTCCAAGCGTTCAGTACCGGCACCGGGCGCTTGCGCCTGACTTATCAACAGCCCTGGGCCCCGGAAGTGCCGCCCGTGGAAACCTTTGACTGCGCCATTTCGGTGAATTGACCGTGGGCTGGCTGATCCTTGCACTGATGGGCGCAGCCACCTACCTGTACGGCCTGAGCGTGCACGCCACACTCTTGTGCCTGCTGGTCAAGCCCATGCCGGTCCTGGCCCTGCTCGGCTGGCTGCACGATGCGCCGCCCAGTGACTATCGGCGCTGGATCAGCCTCGGGCTGATTTTTTCGCTGGTGGGTGATGTGTTGCTGGCCTGGCCGGGGGATCTGTTCGTGTTCGGCCTCGGCGCGTTTCTGCTGGCGCACCTGGCCTACCTGAAAGCCTACCTCAGCGACTGCCGCCGCCCGGCACTGCTGCCATTGGCCCTGGCCTTGGGCATCGGCGCGGTGCTATTGGGGATTCTGGTCTCGAACGGCCTCGGGCCGTTGCTGGTGCCGGTGATTGTCTACGGCCTGGCCATCAGCGCCATGCTTTGGCGAGCGTTGGCGCGGCTGGGCAGCGGCGTGCCGAAACGCTCGGCCTGGCTGGCCGCCGCCGGGGCACTGGCGTTTGTGTTCTCCGACAGCCTGATCGGCATCAACCGGTTCGTGCAGCCCTTCCATGCCGCGCCTTACCTGATCATCGTCAGTTATTGGCTGGGCCAATGGGGGATTACGGCGTCGGCGTTTATCCAAAAGCGGCACTGAACAAAGATAAATGTGGGAGCAAGGTCTGTGGGAGCAAGGCTTGCTCCCACAAAGCTCGCTCCCACAGTTTTTTTGGTTAAAATGCCGGCCTTTTCACCACCCATGCCGCTGGAACCGCCGTGAGCAAAGACCCCGATCGCCTATTCGCCCAACCCCTGGCCCAAGTGCCGGACTTCGCCTTCAACGAGGACGTGGTGAGGGTGTTTCCGGACATGATCAAGCGTTCGGTGCCGGGCTACCCGACCATCGTCGAAAACCTCGGCGTGCTCGCCGCGCAATTCGCCCAGCCCAATAGCGTGCTCTACGACCTGGGCTCGTCCCTGGGCGCCGTGACCCAGGCCCTGCGCCGCCACGTGCGCACCGACGGTTGCCGGGTAATCGCTGTGGATAACTCGGCGGCCATGGTCGAGCGCTGCCGCGAATACCTCAACGGCCAGGACTCGATGTTCCAGGAGCTGCTGCCGGTGGAAGTGATCGAAGGCGACATCCTCGCCCTGACGTTCCAGCCGGCCTCGGTGGTGGCACTGAACTTCACCCTGCAATTCATCGCGCCGGACCAGCGCACCGCGCTGTTGAGCCGCATTCGCCAGTCCTTGCTGCCCGGTGGCGCCCTGATCCTGTCGGAAAAGTTGCGTTTCAACGATGCCGAGGAACACGCCCTGCTCACCGACCTGCACGTGGCGTTCAAGCGCGCCAACGGCTATAGCGAGCTGGAAATTGCCCAGAAACGCAGCGCCATCGAAAACGTCATGAAGCCCGACAGCCTCGAAGAACACCGCGAACGCCTGCTGGCGGCCGGGTTCTCGAAAGTCGTGCCGTGGTTCCAGTGTCTTAACTTCGCCTCGTTGATTGCCCTGCCATGATTGATCTGTCCCCCCTCGCCCGCCATCTGGCCGGCACGCCCCTGGCCGATTGGGCCGCGACGCTGCAGACGCAACTCGACAACAAGATGGAAAAGGGCCATGGCGATCTGGAGCGTTGGCAAAGCGCACTCGATGCGCTACCGGCCTTGCAACCCACCACGGTCGACCTGCTGAACGGCCTGACGCTCGACACCGAGTGTTCCGACGAAACCCGTGCGCAAATGCGTACCGCGTTGATGGGCCTGTCGCCATGGCGCAAAGGACCTTTCGACCTGTTTGGCGTGCACGTGGACACCGAATGGCGCTCGGACTGGAAGTGGTCACGGGTGGCCCCGCACCTGGACCTGAAAGGCAAGCGCATCCTCGATGTGGGCTGCGGCAACGGCTATTACATGTGGCGAATGCTCGGCGCCGGAGCTGACACGGTGATCGGCGTCGACCCCAACTGGCTGTTCTTCTGCCAGTTCCAGGCGGTGCAGCGCTACCTGTCGCAGCCCAACGCCTGGCACCTGCCGTTCCCGTTCGAGGCCCTGCCAGCGGAGCTGGAAGGTTTCGACACGGTGTTCTCCATGGGCGTGTTCTACCACCGGCGCTCGCCGATCGAGCACCTGCTGGCCTTGAAGGACTGCCTGGTCAAGGGCGGCGAACTGGTGCTGGAAACCCTGGTGATCGAGGGCGACGAACACCAGGTGCTGGTGCCCGAGGACCGCTACGCGCAGATGCGCAACGTGTGGTTCCTGCCGTCGGTCCCGGCCCTGGAGCGCTGGCTGCGCCGCGCCGGGTTCAGCGATGTGCGTTGCGTGGACGTGAGCCTGACCACCGTAGAGGAACAGCGCAGTACCGAGTGGATGAAGTATCAGTCGCTGAGCGACTTCCTCGACCCCGCCGACCACAGCAAAACCATCGAAGGGCTGCCGGCGCCGATGCGGGCGGTGATTGTGGCGCGCAAGTAAATCGCCCAAGCACCACAAAACTCCTTTGTGGGAGCAAGCCCTTGCTCCCACAAAGGTTCACTCCCACAGGGGGGACGGTGTCAGTCTGAGGGCTTGGCTCTTCGGGCCTTGAAGAACTCACTCAACACCGTGCTGCATTCCTCGGCCAACACCCCGCCCTCGAACATCACCCGATGGTTCAGGAAACCCTGGCTGAAGAACTGCCCCTGGCTCTGCACGATGCCAGCCTTGGGCTCCAGGGCGCCGTAGACGACCCGGGCGATACGCGAATGGACGATCAGGCCGGCGCACATGCTGCACGGTTCCAGTGTCACATACAGCGTGCTGCCGGGCAGGCGATAGTTGCTCACCGCCTGGGCGGCGGCGCGGATGGCGACCATTTCCGCATGGGCACTGGGGTCGTGGCCGCTGATGGGGCAGTTGAAGCCGCGCCCGATGATCTCGCCGTCCTGCACCAGCACTGCGCCCACCGGCACTTCGCCCAGGACTGCGCCTTGTGCGGCGAGGGCCAAGGCTTCGCGCATGAAGTCCTGGTCACGGCTGCGGTCGATGATCCTGGCAGGGCGAATCTGGCGCATCAAGCCACCTCGATGGCGGCCATCAGGCCGGTTTCCATGTGGTCGATCACATGGCAGTGGAACATCCACACGCCTGGATTATCCGCCACCAGCGCCACCTGCGCCCGCTCGTTCTTGCCCAGCAGGTAAGTGTCGGTGAAATACGGCACGACCTTGTGCCGGTTCGACGCGATAACCTTGAAACTCATGCCGTGCAAATGGATCGGGTGCTGGTACTGGGTCATGTTCTTCAATTCGAAAATGTAGCTCTGGCCTTTCTTCAGCGTGGCGATCGGCCGGTCGGCGCAGGTCTTGTCGGTGATGTCCCAGGCCTTGCCGTTGATCTGCCACAGGCTCGGCGGCTTGCCATTGTCGACATTGACCGACACCGAGCCGACCCATTCGAAATTGAAGTTGAGTTTTTCCGCATTGGCCAGGTCCGGCTCCGACACCGGGTTGGGCGGCAGCGCCGGCGGCCATTGGCTCGGCGCGTCACTGTTAGGCACCGAACGCAGGGTGCCCAGGCGCACCGGGCCATTGCGCAACGACAACTCTTCACCGGCTGGCGGTGCCTTGATCGCCAGGCAAATGCGCATGCCCGGGCCGAGCCAGTATTCCTTGCCCAACGGGCGCGGTTCGATGGGGTTGCCGTCCAGCGCATAGATCTGCGCTTCTACGCCTGGGATGTTGATGCGATACGTCAGGGTGTTGTCCAGGTTGAGCAAGCGCAACCGGGTGATCTGCCCGGCCGGCAGGTCAATCACCGCTTGCGCCACGCCGTTGATGGTCGCCAGCCGGCCGGCCGTGCCACCACGCGCCGCTTCACGGGGAATGCTGAATGCGACGAACTCGCCCTGCTCGTCCACATGCCAGCTCTTGAGACTCAGGGTCTGCTCGTATTTGAAGCCGGTGGGCTCACGCTCTTCGATGATCAACGGTCCCACCAGCCCACGCCCAAGCTCTTCGCTGCTGTTGACGTGAGGGTGATACCAATAGCTGCCGGCGTCTGGCACACGGAACTTGTAATCGAAATACTCGCCCGGCAGCACCGGCAATTGCGAGACGTACGGCACGCCGTCCATCTCCAGCGGCAAACGGATCCCGTGCCAATGAATGGTGGTGGCGACCGGCAGGTGATTGATGAAGCGTACCCGCAACCATTCGCCCTGGCGCACTCGCAGCTCGGTGCCCGGCGCCGAGGGGCCAAACGCCCAGGCCTGGGTCTTGTGCCCGGCTACCAGCTCGACGTCCAGCGGTGCGGCGATCAATTCATAGTCATGACCGGCCTCGGCATCGGCGCGCTTGCCCAACCAATACCGTGACGCACCTCCCGCACCCACGCCAACGACAACAAGACCGGCCAGGCCACCGAGTATTTGGCGACGGGTAAAGGACATGAACGCAACCACCTATTGAATCCGCGGCGAACCGTTGGGCCCGCAAAAGGCGAATACGATACACCCGCAGATGAGAAACGGTAAGGGCTGCAAAAATGAAAAAACCTATAGAAATTATCCACAGGTCTTCTCAGTCCCTATCAGCTCAACTTTCAGGGTTTCGACATCTCGGGCGCTTGATGTTGGTACCACCCCTGTGTTCCAAAGGTGACCTCCGGAAAGCTTAAATCCCGTCCCGCAATTCACGTGGCGACAGCCCATAGCGTGAGCGGAAGCGCACTGCAAAACGTGAGGCCGAGGCGTAACCACAGGCCCCGGCAATTTCACCGATCGGCCGAGAAGTGGTCTGCAGCCATTGCAACGCGGTCGCCAATCGAACGCCCTCCAGAATATTGCGGAAACTGTCCTCCTCATTCGCCAACTGGCGACGCAACGTCGACTCCCCCAGGTTCAGGTGTTGTGCGACGTCCGCCACCGTCCAGTCTCTCTCCGGGCTGCCCATTACCAACTGCTGCACACGCTCGCAAAGTGGATCGTTGCGCCCCATCAGCAAGGGGCCGAGTTGGCCGCCAAGGCACAGGCCCAGGAGAACCGCTTCCCCATAATGTGTGCGTAATACCTGGGGGGCGTCATCCCTGATGGCAGTCAGCAACTGATCCCATGCCTGGGTCGTGTGCCTGTCCAGGCGGACGCATAGATCGCTCTTCAGTACACCGCGACGGCTCATGATCTGCTGGCTATAACGGCTGCTGAAGCTGCGCAATGTCGAGGCGGGAAAGGTCACCGCATCGGCGATGTAGTGACCCTGGGGACCGGGCAGGTTTGAGAGACCCAACTCGCGCCCGGCCGGCATCAGTATCAGATGTTGCGGCCCGGCGCGCATCTCCCGGCCATCCCACTGCAACAGCTTTTCCCCTTGGCGCACTCGACACAAAGTCGTCACGAACACCGGCACCCTTGACAAGGTCAGGGGCTGGCGCGCCCGAATGACACACGCATCGATAATGCTCTCCCGGTGCTGTATGCCCTCACAAGGGTGCATCGTGTTTAACGTCCGTAAGTTGAAGTAATGGTCGCTTTGGCCAAGGCGTTGGCATTGAGCATGTACCCTACCAACGCCCCGCTGGCCTGGTTGTCGAGCGCTAGCTTATCGACTTTCAATGCCCATACGGTGAATTGATAGCGATGGGGTTTATCCCCTACTGGAGGACAGGCGCCGCCAAACTCGGATTGACCAAAGTCAGTTCGCCCTTGAACTGCACCGGCAGGCAAACTTGGCCCTGCCCCTCTTGGCAGGCTATGGACAGAAGCGGGCAGGTTAAAGACCGTCCAATGCCACCAACCGCTCCCCGTCGGCGCATCGGGATCGTAGACCGTGATCGCGTAGCTTTTAGTGCCGGTGGGGGCGTTTATCCAGGAAAGCTGCGGCGAGGTGTTGCCGCCTTCGCAACCGAAGCCTTGAAACACTTCCCGCTGGGTCAATGGGCGATTGTCGGCAATGTCCTGGCTGGACAGTGAAAAGTCGGCGGCGTATCCACTGAATGTCACAGCCAAGGAAAGTGCAGGCAGGATTGATCTGATGTTCATCGCGACTCCGTTTGAGGCTGAAAATGAAGCCAGAGTCTAGGTTGAACGCCAAATGGTCAGTGTGCCGAAACGCTCGACAATTGTGCCGAAATGCTCGAGATCCGGAAGAGAGCACCATCGCCCCACTCGAAGCCGCTAGTGCGTCGGGTTACCGCGTGGCATGAAAAAAGCCAGCGCCGCCGCGGCAATGAACAGCGCCGGCACATCGCCGAGTAAATGCCCCATATGCCGGGTCCCATCCATCTCGACGTCGAAGGACTGCACGGCCATGATCGCGCCGTGCACGATGCTCGACCATACCGTGAACCAGATCAGGCTCAGGTGTTTCATCGGATCGCGCGACGCCATCAGCAGGAACACACCGAGGGTGGCGTAGATTCCGGCAATCATCAGCGGATAGTGGGAATGGCCGCTGTGCCACGCCCAGCCAGACGGCCACAGGTTCATCAGCGGCCAGAACGCGAAGATGGCGATCAGGCCGACAACGATCAAAACCATGCGCAAGGCGGCGAGTCGTTGGGTGTCGTTCATGGCTGGCTCCTTGTTGCGGCGTGGCTGTCGCCGTAATGGGTGCCAGGAGTATAGAACGCGCCTGTAATGCACACCGGCCAACCCATGCCGTCAGTCGCCTGGGCCGTCTCCGAGCGACTTGTCGATCATCCAGCCTCGCTCACCCGCTCCAGCCAGGCCTTGTGCGCAGCACTGGTATCGTCAGGCAGGTGGCGCAGGTAAGCCTGTAGCTCCACCTGCATACCGAACACCTTCCATATCAACGGCGCCAAGCGCGATGCAGGGTTGCCCGCCTGCTCCAACTCGCGCAGCCACTGCAGGCTGCGCTCCTTGTATTCGGCGAGTACGTCCGACTGGTAATCGTGGGCCTTACCCAGCCCGGAGATGTACATCAGCTTGGCGACTTCCACCGTGGGCCAATGAAGGGCCATGTTGAGCGGCCAATCGAGCATGGCACGCTCCCCCCACATCGCGGATTTAGGCATGCGGCCGTTCGCCAGCAGCGTCAACATGAAGGCCTGGCCCAGTTCGGTCAGGTAGACCGGCAGGACCTCGGCGGTGGGATGCAGGTAGAACGAATCCACGGGCGTCTCGCGCCTCAGGCCAATGCGCGCAAGCAAGCGCTGCTCAAGGTCGAGTACCAGCGCACCGATATCAGCCTTCACCGCGCTGCCGCTTTCGGTAGTTTGCCTGGTGCGGGTCGCGCAGTCCCAGAGGCTCAGGGAAAGCTGCCATTGGGCTTGATCACCCTCACCCGAACAGCCGATCTCGCCGGTGATGAAGGACTTCATCGTCGGCGGCACGATATCGAAAAGCGCTTGGCCGTCGGCCTCACACCCCGATAGCACCGGGCCGCCGCCTTCCACGATTTGGATATAGCAAGTGCCTACATGGTCGCTCCAGTAGTGCACGGCTTCGGCCAGGTATAGAGGAATCGCGCGCGAGAAGCGTCCCAGTTCATCCTCCCGTTGCGATTCGGCGCGTTCTGCCCCGTCTGTGCTTTTGGACAGCGCGAAGAAACCGATTTCCGATGCCCCTTCCAGTTTCTGCGCGAAGAACCAATCGGCGTTGCGCAAACCGTAGTGCCAGATCGGCTGGCTCAATGCCAACGTCGCGAACTGCAGGCTTTCAGGATCCACCGGCACGCCTTGGGCGTCCTGCTTGTGCATTTGCTGGAAGGCTTGGGCAAACTGGTCGAGCTGGCTTTTGATCGGCGCAAAACCCAGGGCATACAGGCGGGCGAGCAGCGCCTCGCCTTCGGCCGCTTGGCCAAGTTCCTGATAGGCGCGCAGCAAGTTGATACCGGCCATGGGGTCGTGTTTGTGCTCATCGTAGGCGGGCTCGACCAACTCGATGATCAGTGGAATCTGGCCGTTGTTACCCAAGTCGCCCGAGATCATCATCAGCGCGCTGCCGTCGAACGTGCCCGCCGTCAGCACCTGCGTGTAAAACACACGTGCCGATTCGACGTCCTTCTGTTCCAGGCAATGACGCGCCAACCACAAGGGCGCACGCCAACTGCCGGGCAACGCAGCCACGGTACGCAGCGCCTCGAGATAACCCGCCTCGCCGGCCTTTTCCCGCTGAATGGCCGCCCACCACAACAGGCCATTCTCTTGATTCGGGTCGGCTTGAACCGCGTGCCAAAGCGTTTCGTCGGCAAGCGCCTGCTCGCCTCGGTCGCTGAAGACCTTGGCCAGGTTGGTCAGCAAGGTGCCTGTCGCGCCCACTTTCGCCATCCCCGTGCGCAGCGCGTTCTCGGCGGCAGCGAGTTGGCCGTTCTCCAGCAGCACAATGCCCTGGATGACATGGCTGCGCTCGGGATTGCTGTCGATCTCGACCAGTTGTGCCGCGGCCGGGATCAAGTCAGCGACAAAACCATCATTCAAACCCGAGATAATCAGGCTGTAGAGTTCGTCGGCAGAATTCCATTTCTCTCGCAGGTTTGGCAGGAAGACATTGTTGCGCCACTCGTTGCGGGTGATCTGCATCTCACGGCCGTAGCTGTCGTAGACCGTGATCAACTCACTCTCGTCCGGCTGGGGCGGTGGCGCGTCAGTGTGCGCGGAAGAAACCGGTGTCGACGTGCTGGATTTCTTGCCGCTCAGAGCGGACAGGATGCGTTTGAACATAAGGGCAGTGACACCGTTTCTGAGTTTGTCGGCACGGTGTTCTTGGGATGGAAGTTTGCAGTCTTGTTGTGAGCGGCCGACAGCTTTGCGCATTCACTTGCAGAGAGCGACGGACAAACGTGGACAAGCCAAGAGCAACGATGGGGAAGTTGGCATTTAAGCACAATTTAAAACCCGACTTTGTGCAGAGCCTGGGCGTCGATCGTTCCCCCGTGGCGAGGGGATTTATCCCGTTGGGCTGCGCAGCAGCCCCAGAATCGTTTTCGCGGTGTGCCAGCTTCGGTTCAGCCTCGCAAGCCAGTGATCAGATGCACCACACCGTTGTCCAGCGTCATCACGCCTGCCACACCGGCGGCACTCAAGCCCATCTGATCGATCCGCGCCACATCCCGCAGTTCCACCCGCAGCCGCGTCAGTGCCACGGGCTGATGGGTCTTGAGGTTTTCCGCACCGCCCAACGCAGCGATGATGGCCGGCGCCAGCCCATCTACCGAGGCCGGTCGCTTGGGCTCTTCCGGCACCAGGTCCGGGGTCAGGGCTTTCCAGAATGCCTGTTGCAGTTTGTCTAACATGTTCAATGCTCCATGGCCAGGGTGGCCGGGGTGGCCGTGGATGAATGAGTACGCAGGAGGTCACGCACCTGCTCGGCGCTTTCCTGGCCCAGGGCCTGTTGGGCCAGCGTACGGCACTCGCTAAGGTTCCATTCACGCACGCTGGCCTTGATCGCTGGAATCAGCGGCACACTGACCGATAGCTCATCCACGCCCAACCCCAGCAACACCGGCACCGCCAGGGGTTCCGATGCCAGCGCACCACACACCCCGACCCATTTGCCATGGGCACGGGCGGCCTCGGCCGTACGGGCGATCAGGCGCAACACAGAGGGATGCAGGCTGTCGGCCTGGCTGGCCAGGCGTGGGTGATCACGGTCCATGGCCAGGGTGTATTGGGTCAGGTCGTTGGTGCCGATGGAGAAGAAATCGACTTCTGGGGCAAACAGGTCAGCCATCAGCGCCGCCGCCGGCACTTCGATCATGATGCCCAGCTTCGGCGCCTGTTTGAGTCCCAGATGGCGGACCTCTTCGTCCAGCATCTGTCGCGCAAGGCGCAGCTCTGCCAGTTGCGTGACCATGGGCAGCATGATGTGCAGCCGCGCCAGCCCCGAACAGGCGAGAATGGCCCGGAACTGTTCACGCAACAACTGGGGGCGCTCCAGGCACAGGCGAATACCGCGCATGCCGAGGAATGGATTGGCCTCATGAGCCATCGGCACATAGGCCAGCGGTTTGTCCCCGCCCACATCCAGGGTACGTACCACCAGATTGCGCTCCGGCCCCAGGGTCCGGGCGACGGCGCTGTACAGGGCCGCTTGCTCGTCATGGCCAGGAGGGTGTGCGCGATCCAGGTAAAGCAGTTCGGAGCGCAACAGCCCGACACCTTCGCCGCCCAGGCTCATGGCCTGCTCCACGTCCCGCAGCGACCCGACATTGGCACTGACCTCGACTCGATGACCATCAAGGGTGCGAGCCGCCAGGGCCGATTGTTCGAGGTCACGCTGATGCCGCTCGTGCTGCCGGTCACGAGTGGCCTGGAATTGCTCGACCAGGGCTTGATCCGGGTTCACGTGCAGTTTGCCATTGTCGGCGTCCAGCAACACCCGGGTACCGTTCTCCAGGGCCAACACGGAGTGCGCCACGCCACACAGCGAGGGCAGGCCCAGCGCACGGGCGAGGATCGCGACATGGCTGGTGGCGCCGCCACCCACGGTGACGAAACCGGCGATGCGTGAAGTGTCGAGGCTGGCGGTCTGGGAGGGCGTCAGTTGCTCGGCCACCAGGATCGCCCGTTCGGGCAGGTTCCAGGCGTTGTCCTGAACCCCCAGGATCAGCTTGAGCACCCGTTGCCCGACGTCGGCCAGGTCCGCTGCGCGCTCGGCCAGCAAAGCGCTACCCAATTGCTGGAACAGCGCAGCGCTCGCCTCGGTAGCGGTCCTCCAGGCGAATGCCGCGCTCTTGCCCTCGGTGATCAAGGCTTGGGCCTGCTCCAGCAAGGTGGGGTCTTCCAGCAACTCTTGATGGGCGCGAAAAATCTGCGCCTGAACGCTGCCCGCCGCCTCGTCCTGCAACGCCTTCAAGGCTTGCGTCGCTTGCTCCAGCCCTTGATCCAGGGCGGCCTGCTCAACCTCGATGCCGGCCCCCTTCTCCTCGATTTCCAACACTTGGGAGGCGACCTGGACCACTTCACCAAACGCCGAACCGGGCGACGCACAGACACCCCGCAGCCGGCCAGGTATCGATGGCTCGTCGGTGACGGTCGGCGCCGGCGTCAGCGGCGCTTGCACCGTTTCGCCGCACCCCGACAACAGCAAATGTTCCAACGCTTCGATGGCCTGTCCGGCCTGAGGGCCGGCGGCGCTGATCTGCACACTGTCGCCCTTGGCCGTCTGCAACGCCATGATCGCGACCAGTGATTTGGCATTGGCGCCGGCTTGCTGCTTATGCAGTTGGATATTGGCATCAAACCCCTTGGCCACCTGGGCGAACACCGCGGCAGGACGGGCATGCAGGCCACTTTCATTGGGCACGATCAGCGGCTTGGAAAACAGCACCGAGCCCTGCTGCGCCTCGTCGACAGGCCCCTGTTCCGCTGGGCACACACGCAACAACGGAGCACCACTCTCGATACAGCTCGCCCCGTCCCCGAGCAGGCTGAAGGGTTCACCGCTGACCACCAGCATCAGCGTCAACAGGCTGCGCGCATGCAGGGCGATGTAATCGGCATCGAAATCGATCAGCGGCTGGCCGGCCTCGACCCGTTGCCCCATGGTCACCCGCGAGGTGAACCCCTTGCCCGCCAGATTGACCGTGTCCAGGCCAATATGCATCAGCACCTGGACGCCGTTATCAGCGGTAACACTCACCGCATGGGCGCTGTCCTGAAGCGTGCCGATGACACCGGACAGCGGTGCGCAAAGGGTCTGCGAGGTCGGATCGATGCAGATGCCATCCCCCACTACTCGGCTGGAGAAGACTGGATCCGGCACGCTGTCCAAGGGCATCAAGACCCCGGACAGCGGTGCGAGCAATTGCAAAGGTTGCGTTGTGTTCATGAGACCTCACCTGCTGCTGTCTGTTCTTTTTGGCATCGCGAGCACGCAGAGATCAGCGACCCGCGCTAGACGGGTCATTTCCACCAGTATTCGACTTGCAGGCCCACGTTGGAACCATGCCGCGCACCGCCAAATACACCGGTGTCCGACAGCGCCGAACCGGCTGCCAGTTCATTGGCAGCACGCTTGGCCGCCTCGTTCCAACTGGCGTAGGTGTAGTAGAGGCGTATTTCCGGGCGAGCCCAGAATTCCGGGCCCTTGGGCGACCAGGTGGGCGCAAAGGTGAATTTGCTCAGCTTGCGAGTTCCATCGCTGGCCTGAACCTGGTCATGGCCCAGTTCGGCCACCAGCTTGAACTGATCGGTGATGGCGTATGCCGGGCGAACCCCCAACGACAGCCAGTCCTGGTCAGCATCATCGGGGCGGATGTCCTTCTGGTACACCGCTTGCACCTGCCCGCCGAAACGTGGCGTGACCTGCCAATCGAAAAACTCCACCAGACGATAACTCTTGTTGCTGTCGTCCAATCCAGTGTCGCCGGTATAACCCAGCCCGGTGCCGGGCCCCTCGCCATATTGCAAGGCCAGTTTATTCTTCCCACCCAGGAAGTCCTGTTGCACATGCTGGGCGGTCAAGGCCCAGCCGCGATGGGCGTCGCGACGGTCCGCCCGGTCGATGAAGCTCAGGCCAAACTCCAACTCGCCACCGGGGTTGGCCTTGAAACCGGCGACGTTGAAGTCATGCCGGTTGACCGGGTCTTTCTGGTAGAGGTTGTCCTTGCGCGAGAAGGCGTAGCTGTATTTCAACCCGCCGATCAGCACGTCCTCGATCCCGCCACCGGTAGCACTCTGGTTCCAGTAGTAGAAATCCGAGATATGGATGTCGTTACGTTTGTAGTAACGCCGACCGGCCCACAGCGACCCGCCGTTCAGGCTGGGCATGTTCGACCATTGGGCATACATCTGCGGCATGCGTGCCGAGCCGTTTTCACCCTGGAAAGTCGGCGTGCGGTCATAGCGGTTGTACAGCGACGCCATGCCGTCCACGCTCAACACCGAGCCATCGTCGAGGGTGAAAAGATCCTGGCGCAGTTCCAGTTCCCCGTACTGCTCGCATTCATTGCCCAACCGATATTTAGTCTGCGCCCCGGGCAACTGGAAGCAGGATTGTGAACGGCCATTGGTCGCGCTGCCGACGCCGCTGCGCAGATAACCGGAAAACTCCAGGGCCTGAACCGGGAACGGCAGCGCCAGGCAGATACAGGACGCGGCAAGGCCACGGTTTATTATTGTTTTCATATGCCTCTCCATTATTTCTTATTGTTTTTTTTGCTCCATGACTTCCCCCCCTTAGCCGCCATTTGGCTGACGGCAAAGGGCCCACGATGCGTCTGGCGCAACGTGTTCGCTGTCAGGCATTGCCTGGGTCAGGGGGAAGTTTTTATTCAGTCGCTCAGGTGCAACACAAACGACTCGTAAGGCCGCAAGCGCAGCCGTCGGTATCGGTGTTCGCCGGCCTCGTAGTTGCCGATCACCCAGCGTTGTTTCGTATCATGGGTGAGGACCCCTTCGGGCAGTTCCACCTCGCAGTCGCCTCCAGAAAAATGGCTGACCACCAACAGGCGCTCGCCTTGCCCTTCGCGCAGGTACGCCCACACGTGTGGATGTTCGGGCAATAGCAGGCGGTAGACGCCGTCCTGGATCAAGGCTTCGCTGCGGCGCAGGGCGATCAATTGACGGTAGTAATGCAGCACCGAGGTCGGGTCTTGCTGTTGCTGCTCGACGTTGATGAACGCGGCGTTGGCGGGCACGCCGATCCAGGGTTCGGCCCGGCTGAAACCCGCGTTCGGCCCGGCATTCCACTGCATCGGCGTGCGCCCGTTGTCACGGGATTTCTGCATGATCGGCGCCATGGCGTCGGCCTCCGACACCCCGGCGTTGCGCTTGAGACGATAGATGTTCAGGGTTTCCACATCGCGATACTGCTCGATGTGCTCGAAGCCCGGATTGGTCATCCCCAACTCCTCGCCCTGGTACACGAACGGGGTGCCCTGGAGAAAGTGCAACGCCGTGGCGAGCATCTTCGCCGAAGGCTCGCGGTACTCGCCGTCATCACCGAACCGCGACACCACCCGCGGCTGGTCATGGTTACACCAGAACAGCGCATTCCAACCGTCACCGGCCTGCATGCCGACTTGCCAGTCGGACAGGATGCGTTTGAGTTCGAGAAAATCGAAGTCGGCCCGCACCCACTTTTGCAGGTTCGGGTAGTCCACCTTCAAGTGATGGAAATTGAACGTCATCGACAGTTCACGGGACGCCGGACACGAATAACGAACACAGTGTTCAAGGCTGGTGGACGACATCTCGCCGACGTTGATCAGGTCGAACCCCTCGAAGACTTCCCGATGCATTTCCTGCAGGTAGCGATGCACGTTGGGACCGTCGGTATAAAAACGCCGGCCATCGGTATGATCGTCAGGGAAGTCGGCCGGCTTGGAGATCAGGTTGATCACATCGAGACGAAAGCCCCCCACCCCCTTGTCCCGCCAGAAACGCATCATCTTGAACACTTCGGCGCGCACCTGGGGGTTGTCCCAGTTCAGGTCGGCCTGGGTGTGGTCGAACAGGTGCAGGTAATACTGGCCGGTCTGCGCTTCGTACTCCCAGGCCGAGCCGCCGAACTTGGATTCCCAGTTGTTCGGCTGGTCCCGCCAGATATAGAAATCGCGGTACGGGTTGTCGAGGCTGCTGCGGGCGGCCTGGAACCAGGGATGCTCGATGGAGGTGTGATTGACCACGATGTCGAGCATCAGCTTGATACCGCGCTTGCTCGCTTCGGTAATCAATAATTCGCAATCGGCCATGGTGCCGTAGCTGGGGTCGATGGCGTAGTAGTCGCTGATGTCATAGCCGTTGTCCCGTTGCGGCGAACGCAGGAACGGTGTCAGCCACAGGAAATCCACACCCAGCCAGTGCAGGTAGTCGAGCTTGTCCACCACCCCTCGCAAATCACCGGTGGCCTGGCCGCCATGGCTGTAGAAACTTTTTGGATAAATCTGGTAGATCACTGAGCGTTGCCAGTCTTGCATGGCGAAATTCCTTCGTTCTGTTTGGTACTGGCCCTGCGGGCCTTATCGCGGGCAAGCCCGGCTCCCACAGGTGTCAGGCCACCCGATACCCTGGCCGGACGATCTTCATGCTCAACGCGCAGGTCAGGGCAAAGGGCACGCTCATGGCGATGACCATGCCGACCACGAACATCGGTATGTAATCGGGCACGATCGAAATGAAACCCGGCAGGCCCCCGACGCCAATCGCCGAGGCCTTGATCTTGTTCAGCGACAGGAAAATGCAGCCCAGGGCCGAGCCGGCCAGCGCGCAATAGAAAGGGAATTTGTAGCGCAGGTTGACGCCGAACATTGCCGGCTCGGTGATGCCGAAATAAGCGGAAATCGCCGACGTGGACGCCATGCTCTTGTCCCGCGCATTACGGGTCATGTAGAACACCGCCAGCGCCGCGCTGCCCTGGGCCAGGTTGGACATGACGATCATCGGCCAGATGAAGGTGCCACCCTGGGTCGAGATCAATTGCAGGTCCACCGCCAGGAACATGTGGTGCATGCCGGTCACCACCAGCGGCGCATAGAGCAGGCCGAAAATCGCCCCGCCAATCACCGGCGCCAGGTCGAACAGCGCCACCATGCCTTCGGTAATCAGGATGCCCAGGTGCCGGGTGACCGGACCGATGATGGCAAGGGCCAGTACACCGGTGATTACGATGGTGGTGATGGGGATCACGAGCAACTGGATGGCGTTGGGCACCCTGGCCCGCAACCATCGCTCGATCACGCTCATGACATAGGCCGCCAGCAGGATCGGCAGGATCTGCCCCTGGTAGCCGACTTTCTCGATCCGGAACCAGCCGAAGATGTCGAAGTACGGCAGGCTCTGGCCTTCCAGCCCCGCCACGGCCTTGCCGTAGTTCCAGGCGTTGAGCAGGTCCGGGTGGACGAGCATCAGGCCCAGCACGATGCCAAGGATCTCACTGCCGCCGAAACGCTTGGCCGCCGACCAGCCCACCAGGGCCGGGAGAAAGACGAAGGAGGTATTGGCCATGAGGTTGATCAGGCTCCAGACGCCATCCAGGTTCGGATAGGCATCGAGCAACGTCTGCCCGGCAATGAACATGCCCTTGGCGCCCAACAGGTTGTTGACGCCCATCAGCAGGCCGGCGATCACCAGCGCAGGCAGGATGGGCATGAAGACATCGGACAGTACCCGCACCAGGCGCTGCATGCCGTTGCCCTTCTGCGCGCCCTGGCGCTTGACGTCGGCAATGGTCGCGGCGGCCAGGCCCGTCAGCTCGCGCAGGGCGGCATAGACCTTTTCCACCTCGCCCGGGCCGATGACCACCTGGAACAGGCCACCGGTAAAAAACGAACCCTTGACCAGGTCGATCTGGTTCAGCGTGGCACTGTCCACCCGGGCCGCGTCCTTGAGGGACAGGCGCAGGCGCGTCACGCAATGGGCAGCCTGCTCGATATTGTCGACGCCACCCAAGCTTTGCAGCAGCTCGCTGGCGATTTTGGAGTAATCGTGGCTCATGCTTTTTTCTTCCGCGTCATTCTTGTTATTGAGAGTCGACAGCACGTGGAAGAGAAATTACTCGTCTGTACGAGTTAAATCAACAACTCGTACAGACGAGTTTTGTTTTTGTTTATGATAAGCCTCCGAAAACCGGGAAACGTCCTACGCTCCTGTCGTCAAATGACGACAGCCGAATGGACAACTCCCCCTCTTGGCCCGTAAGGTTCCGCCCCGGTGAACAGCGCGGTACAGAGCCCTCTCCATGAGCAAATACAACCAGATCTACAACGATCTGCTGACCAGCATTACCACCGAACGCCTGGAGCGAGGCGCTCGTCTGCCCTCCGAAACCGAACTGATGGACAGCTATCAGGCCAGCCGTGGCACGGTGCGCAAGGCCATCGAACAACTCCAGGAGCGCGGCTTCGCCCAGAAGATCCATGGCAAGGGCACCTTCGTGCTGTCGACCCAGCCCATCGAATTCCAGCTCGGCGGCATCGTCAGCTTCCAGGAGACCTACCCGCGCCTGGGCAACGATGTCAGTACCGAAGTGGTCGAGTTCAGCCAGTTGCCGTTGGAAGGAGCGCTGCTCGAACACATCAAGGCCCCCGCCGGGAGCCCGATCACCCGCATCAAGCGGGTCCGGCGAATCGACGGCAAGCGCGTGATCCTGGACATCAACCACTTCGTCAGCGACGTGATCCCCGGCCTGACCCGCGACATCGCCGTGCAGTCGATCTACGCCTTCATCGAACAGACCCTGCACCTGCAAATCGCCTACGCCCAGCGCACTATCGAAGCAGTCCGCTGCGGCAAGGACGACCAGCAACACCTGGACCTCGACGGCCAGAGCCATGTGATCGTGGTGAGTAACCAGACCTTTCTTCAGGACGGCCGGCAGTTCGAGTACACCGAATCGCGGCATACGCTGGACAAGTTTTATTTTTCGGATGTGGCGCGGCGGTGAAGTCGGCGGTGCCCTGAATGGCGGCGACGACATGCTTCAATGATTCGACTAAGCCGTAGTTTCCGTTGGGACGTTGGTTGCCCACTGCGTCACGAATGCATCAGTTTGGCCGACGGCACCGCGCGACGGACGTCACCCAGAGCGCTAAGCACTGCCTTCGCCGCATCTGGAGCATCACGAGTGTATTCAAGCGCCAGCCGACCAGACTGACCAATGCCTACCAGAGCATCGTCGCAGCCAGCTTCACCCAATCGCTCGACCAGCTCATCCGAGTCACGGTTATCTTCAACAAACTGATATTTCAAGGTAAAGGTATATTCCATTGTTCTGTTCCTCAGCATCGTTATGCGACAGCGTTTCGCGAGGCATGCCGGCGAAGCTCCCGTTTGGATCTCGCCGTTCGATGATAAGTATTTCTCGACGCCCGTTGAGGCGGGGAATCGTAGCGAAAGATGACTGAACCGCCTGGTGACACAGCCACGCTGTGGCGAGAGAGCACGCTCCCTCGCCACGGTTGCGTTCACGATTTATCAGTCGAACTTGACCAAGTCCTTGAAGATCAGTTGACCCCAGCTATTGCCGCGAGCCTGCACAAGCAGCCCACCTTCCGAAAGCCCGCCCAGCTTGATCGGCGAAAAACCGAGATTTTCCGCAAGCGCGCCAACCTCCGCTGCGGCATCGTCATCGTCGCTCGCCAGGAATACGACGCGCCTGCCACCCTGTACGGCCGGATCCTGGCCAAGCACGGCAGCGGCCAAATGGTTGAAGCCCTTGACCAGTCTTGCACCGACGAAGGTCTGCGCGACGACCTTGGAGGACGGTTGCCCTCTAAGCTCCTCAGGGGACACGCCGTAGGCATTGGTCACATCGATGAGGGTCTTGCCCTCCCAGGTCGGAAGCGCCCTGGCGACATCCCGGTGCGACTCGAAACGGACGGCCAAAAAGATAACGTCCACCTTGACGGCTTGCGCCAATGTTTGGGGAATGATCTCGGGGCCGATCGCGGCCGCATCGGCGGCAAAGCTTTCCGGCTCGCGAGTGGTTGCAACGCAGACTTCGATGCCGCTTCGGGCGAACGCCTTGGCGAGCGCCTGGCCGATCTTGCCGAAGCCAATAATTGCGTAGCTCATATATTTTCCTCAGGTTTACCACGCCCTACGGGCTCCGAATGATCGAACCGAGTGACCGCCCGGGCGCAACGAGTCAGATTTGCGCCAGGCCACCGTCGACGGCGACCTCGCTGGCGGTCATGAAGCTGCTGTCCGGCGATGCAAGAAAGGCGGCCACCGCTCCGATCTCCGCCGGATCGGCCATACGCTGGAGCGGATTCATCGAGGCGAAGACCTTCATGCCGTCCTCACCCAGCGCCGCCTTCGCCAGTTCGGTCGCCGTCGGCCCAGGCGACAGCACGTTCACTCGGATGCCGCTGCCCTTCAGGTCCTCTGCCCAGGTCCGCGCCAGATTGCGCACTGCCGCCTTGCTCGCGCTGTAGACGCTGAATGCCGGGGCGCCCGTGGTGCCCGCACTGGATCCGGTCAGGATGATCGAACCGCCCTCGCCCATCAGCGGCAGGACCTTCTGCACCGTGAATATCAAGCCCTTCACATTCGTCTCGAAGATTTCGTCGATGTGCTCAGCGGTGATCTCGCCAAGGGCAAGCGGGCTTCCCGCCCCGGCATTGGCGAAGACGACGTCGAGGGTTCCGCGCTCGGCCTTCACCGCCGCGTAGAGTCGGTCGAGGTCGGCCTGGTCGGAGACCGAGCCCTTCACCGCACGGGCATTGGGCCCAAGCTCAGCCACAGCGGCGTCAAGCGCTTCCTGTCGGCGGCCGAAGATAAAGACAAACGCGCCCTCCTCGATGAAGCGCTTTGCTGCGGCGCGGCCGATGCCGGTAGCGCCGCCAGTGATCACCGCAGTCTTTCCATTCAGTCTGGTCATGTCGTGCATCCTTCGTTGGAGTGATATGCAAGCAGGGAACTGTTTGCTTGAGAACGAGGATGCAGCCCTGATAACCTAAGGACAAGTATGCACCTTTTGGTAAGTATCCAAAAAATGACCCAATCTACTGAAATCTGCGACACCGGCTGCGGGCTCAACGCCACGCTTCGCATCATCTCGGGCAAGTGGAAACCGCTGGTCCTGTTTTTTCTGCGCGACGGCCCGAAGCGCTACGGCGAGCTCAAGCGCTTGATCCCCGGCGTCAGCGACAAGGTGCTGATCCAGCAGTTGAAAGACCTGGAAGCCGATCACGTGCTGGCGCGGACCGACTACAAGGAGGTGCCGCCGCGCGTGGACTACGCACTGACTCCGCTCGGTCGCAGCCTGGCCGAGGCAATCGTCCCGCTATGTACTTGGGGGACCGAGAATGCGGAGCAAATGGCGAGCATCTTCGCCAAACGCGACGCTTTGCCCTAGAAACTGCCTGAACCCAAAAACAAAAAAGCCCGCAATCCAGCGGGCTTCAGGGTGTTTCATGCTAGTGACTGCCGATGAGTGCCGGATGCCCAATCATCGCTACTCTGTCATCACCAGACAATTTCACCCATTGCCAAGACGTGTTGTGACATACGATGAGTAGATGCTTTCCCTGTCGCCGGACATCGGCCTGCTTCTATAAAATCTGGATGGTGATGATCAGCGCGCTTCTCATCGCCTGCCAATCGCCGCGCGAGGCACTGCAACAACTGGCTGAAGAGCACGGCCGACAATTGGAGGTCCTGCCGGGACACGCCTTCCCCCTTCTCATACTTGCGCCGCAAACTACAGAAAAGATAACTCGCCTGCGTGTCTATCTGGAAGGCGATGGCCATTCCTGGGCGACGGCCACTCAACCCAGCCTGGATCCGAGCCCGCACAATCTGTTAGTGCCACGGCTGGCGGTCGATGATCCGACACCGAATGCGTACCTGGCACGCCCCTGCCAGTTCGTCGTGGCCGCAAACTGTCAATCAGCACTCTGGACCAATCGACGATTCTCCCAGGAAGTGGTCACCCGCCTCAGCCAGGCGCTGGACCAATTAAAACAGCGATATGGCAACAGGGAGTTCGAACTGGTGGGGTATTCAGGTGGCGCCGCTCTCGCATTATTGTTAGCGGCGCAGCGCAATGATGTTACCCAGGTGCAAACCCTTGCTGGCAATCTCAGTCCTCGTCTATGGGCGACGATGAAAGGACTGTCGCCACTCGACGGTTCACTGGATCCGCTGGACTTTCGTAATCGACTCGCCTTATTACCCCAGCGTCATCTCATCGCAGAAGCAGACCAGATTATTCCAGGTAGTTTGGCTGATAGGTACCAACAGGCGCTTGGCTCGCCCCTCTCCCAATGCGTCCATGTATCAGGAGCAAGCCATGATAAGGGCTGGGAAGCGACATGGAACCAATGGGTTAGAATTCCGTTGGCACATGAGAATCCTCAGATTAAGGGTGGGCAGGTCCGTTTAAAAACATCCGAATACCATTTCCCCTAGTGCCTGGCCCGGGCGGGACCGCAACGGCGACCCTGAAGTTCCGCTTATTGTTGAATAATCCCGTAAAGCCGCAAAAAACAACTGTAGCGTCGCATTTTTCAGCTTTTTCTTCGTCATTGATTCTTTTTATGATGAATTGTCCTACAAGCATCGTGTAAATTTGCCCGCGCTTGAATCAGCACTTCACTGACAAGCTGGCAGGGATGCCTAAAACGGACGCTGACGCGTGGGTTGTTCCCTGTCAGTTTCTGCCCTGTAAGGATACTGCCTTGAACATTTCCCACCTGCGCCGCTCGTTGTTGGCGCTGTCCGTCGCGGCTACCACTGCCACGGTCCATGCCGCCCCCGCACTCGACCTCAACCACGACCTGAGCACAGGGGCTTACAGCAGCTCCGATGATGTTTTCAATAACGCCACCTTCACCGGGACGTCGCAAAACGCTGGTGTAGAGTTGACCGACGTGACCCTGGCGGGCAACCTGGTCAACCAGGGCAAAATCAACCTGACGGCTGCGAACCCCAGCGACATCCCGGCCGGTATCTCCATGACCCTCAATTCCACCGTCGCTGGCGATCTGGTCAATAATGGCGACATTACGGTGAGCGGCAACGGCGCCATGGGGCTGGACCTGTATCTGGCGAATATCGCCGGTGAAGTGAACAACAACGGCAACATCACTGTGACTGGCGAAAATGCCAATGGCATGATGATCACCTCGACCCAGGCGCGCATCAATAACTCGGGCACTATCACCGCTCGCGGCATCGACTCTGCGGGGATCGAGATCGAGAACGCTCACTTTACCGGTCAGATGACAGGTGCCCCCTTCAAGAGTGATATCAACAACAGCGGAACTATCTCCGCCGACGGAGTCGGTATCCATTTTCTCAGCCTGGCCCCCCCCGGCAATATGTTCTCCATCACGCAGACAAATGGCCTGATCGAGGGCGGTACCGCAGCGATTCTGGCGGACGACAATGCATCTTTCTCGTATTTTTACTGGCAAGGAGGGCAAGTAAAGGGTGACGTGCTGGGCCTCAGTGGTGTGCTGGTGCAAGGGGACGCGATGTTCGATGGCTCGACCATCCGCGCCGGTTACGTCGATATCGGCGATGGTCGCCTGACTCTGCTTCGTCCGCAGACTACGATTGCGGGCGACCTCGACATGGACAGCGAAACTGCGCGCTTGCGCCTGCTGCTGGATAACAACACACAGCCCAACACGCCGATCCTGAAAGTCACCGGCAATACCTACTTCTCTCCAGGCAGCCAGATCGAACTGCAGGCTCGCTCCGACGACTTCCGCACCTCGGCCCAGGGCACCCGCTACACCCTCATCAACTCTGGCACTTGGGAAGAACCGCAGAACCTGTCCGTGGTCTCCTCCTCGGCGCTGCTTGAGGTGAGAAATTTCGGTATTGAAGGCCAGGACGTAAAAGCACTGGTTGCCACCCGCAGTGATGAGGTGATCACGCAAGACCTGCTGGGTGCCCGTGGTTCGCGCAACGCGGTGAACGCCATCAATCCGTTCAAGAATACGGTCATGGGCCAGCTGGACGAAAGCGACCCGGTATTCCAGCGTTTCGCCAACGCCGCCACCAGTGAAGACCTGGCCAAACTTGCCGAAACACTGACCCCGGACGTCAGCCGTGGGGCGATCAACGCCGCCACCAACAGTCAGAACCTGGTCGCAGGTGCCATCAACCACCGCGCCAGCAAAGCGCGTAGCGGTCTGTCCTCTGGTGACGTCCTGGCAGAACAAGGTGTATGGCTGCAAGCGCTGTCCAGCGATGCCAACCAGGACCGCCGCCACGGTATCGACGGCTATGACGCCAACACCAACGGCATCGCCGTGGGTGCTGACGGCAAGCTCAATGCAGATACCACTGTAGGCTTGGCTTACAGCTACCTGACCAGCGACGTCAAATCCGACCAGGGCAACAAAACCGACGTCAGCGGCCATGCACTGACCCTGTACGGCAACTGGTCCCGTGACAACTTCTTTGTCGATACCTCGCTGATGTATGGCTGGAACGACAACGAGTCCAAACGCTACATCGCCGGTACCCGCGCCAAGGCTGACTACGACAGTGAGATCTTCGGCGTCAACGCACTGGCTGGCTATACATTCCATCTCGACAAGCAGTGGCTGCTGGAGCCACAGATCGGTGCGCGCTATGCCAACGTATCGATGGATTCGTACCGTGAAAAAGGTAGCTCAGCCGCCCTCAACGTCGGCAGCCAGCGCTATGAAATCGGCGAAATGGGCCTGGGCGCTCGTCTGGCGGCCGCTTTTGACGTAGGTGTGGGCAGCCTGGAACCGGAAGCCAAGCTGATGGCCTGGCACGATTTCATCGGCGACAAGGCCGGCACCACCTCCACCTTCGTGCTCGGCGGTACCCCGTTCACCACCACAGGCGCAACACCGGCACGCGACAGCTACGAGCTGGGACTGGGCGCGAACTACCGCATGAGCGCGTGGAGCGTGGGAGGGACGTACAACTACCTGACCAGCAGTGGTTTCAACGCAGACACCTTCACTGCGAACGTGCGTTACGACTTCTGATCAACGCCTTCGCCTGAAACAACAAAACCCGCCAATGCGGGTTTTGTTGTTTCAGGCTGAGGGTAAAGCCCGTAAGCGCCTGGCGTCGCTGAATCAAAACCGCCCCAGACCGTAACTGCCTCTGCGCAGAAAAGCGCTATCGATACCCTGTCGGCACTACTCTACCGAACAGGGAACAGAGCGTGCAGACAAACCTCACTCCCACTCAATCGTCGCCGGCGGCTTGCTCGACACGTCATACGTCACGCGCGAGATACCTTCGATTTCATTGATGATGCGCCCGGAAACGGTTTCCAGCAGCTCGTACGGCAGGTGTGCCCAGCGCGCGGTCATGAAGTCGATGGTTTCCACGGCACGCAGGGCCACGACCCAGGCGTAACGACGGCCATCGCCGACCACGCCCACCGATTTCACTGGCTGGAACACCACGAACGCCTGGCTGACCTTGTGGTACCAGTCGGCCTTGCGCAGTTCTTCGATGAAGATGTGGTCGGCGCGACGCAGCAGGTCGGCGTATTCCTTCTTCACTTCACCGAGGATCCGCACGCCCAGGCCCGGGCCCGGGAATGGGTGACGGTAGACCATGTCGTACGGCAGGCCCAGCTCCAGGCCGAGGCGACGCACTTCGTCCTTGAACAGTTCGCGCAACGGCTCGACCAGCTTGAGGTTCATCTCTTCCGGCAGGCCACCGACGTTGTGGTGGGACTTGATCACGTGGGCCTTGCCGCTCTTGGCGCCGGCCGACTCGATCACGTCGGGGTAGATGGTGCCCTGGGCCAGGTACTTGATGTTGTCCAGCTTGTTGGACTGGGCATCGAACACGTCGATGAAGGTGCGGCCGATGATCTTGCGCTTCTTCTCCGGGTCGGACTCGCCGGCCAGGTTGTTCAGGAACTGCTCTTCGGCGTTGGCGCGGATCACTTTGACGCCCATGTTCTCGGCGAACATGGCCATCACTTGCTCGCCTTCGTGCAGGCGCAGCAGGCCGTTGTCAACGAAGACGCAGGTCAGTTGGTCGCCAATGGCCTTGTGCAGCAGCGCGGCAACCACCGAGGAATCGACACCGCCAGACAGGCCCAGCAGCACGTTGTCGGTGCCAACCTGGGCGCGCACCTGGGCGATGGCATCTTCAGCGATTTTCGACGGGGTCCACAGGGCTTCGCACTCGCAGATGTCGAGGATGAAGCGCGAAAGGATGCGGCCGCCCTGCTTGGTGTGGGTCACTTCAGGGTGGAACTGCACGCCGTAGTAACGGCGATCATCGTTGAACATGCCGGCAATCGGGCAGCTCGGGGTGCTGGCCAGGATGTGGAAGTCTTCCGGCATCCTGGTGACCTTGTCACCGTGGCTCATCCACACGTCCAGGCCGAACAGGCCGTCGGCGTCGACGTGGTCCTCTATGCCGTCCAACAGGCGGCTCTTGCCGACTACGTCAACGCGGGCATAACCGAACTCACGCAGGTCCGAACCTTCGACCTTGCCGCCCAGCTGTTCAGCCATGGTCTGCATGCCGTAGCAGATACCGAAGACGGGCACGCCCAGGTCGAACACGGCTTGCGGGCAGCGCGGGCTGTCGGCTTCGTGCACGGACTCGGGGCCGCCGGCGAGGATGACGCCTTTAGGCGCGAATTCGCGAATCGCTTCATCATCCATGTCGAACGGATGCAATTCGCAGTACACGCCGATTTCACGCACGCGGCGGGCGATCAGCTGAGTGTACTGGGAACCGAAGTCGAGGATCAGGATGCGGTGAGCGTGAATGTCGAGGGCCATGACTCATTCTCATGTAGTGAATCAGAAACAACTCGGGGCTGAATGAACAGCCCCGGTGATTAACGTTTTGCTGGAAGCCTTAACCTACGCGGTAGTTTGGCGCTTCCTTGGTGATCTGCACGTCGTGGACATGGGACTCGGCCATGCCAGCGCCGGTGATACGCACGAATTCCGGCTTGGTGCGCATCTCTTCGATGTTGGCGCTGCCGGTGTAGCCCATGGAAGAACGCAGGCCGCCCATCAGTTGATGGATGATGGCGCTCAGGGTGCCTTTGTACGGCACGCGACCTTCGATGCCTTCCGGCACCAGCTTCTCGGCACCCGCGGAGGAGTCCTGGAAGTAACGGTCGGAAGAGCCCTGGGCCTGGGACATGGCGCCCAGCGAACCCATGCCGCGATAAGCCTTGTAGCTACGGCCCTGGAACAGCTCGATCTCGCCCGGAGCTTCTTCGGTACCGGCGAACATCGAACCCATCATCACGCAGGAGGCACCGGCCACGATGGCCTTGGACAGGTCACCGGAGAACCGGATACCGCCGTCGGCGATCAACGGCACGCCAGTGCCTTCAAGGGCGGCGGCGACGTTGGCGATGGCGCTGATCTGCGGCACGCCGACACCGGCAACGATGCGGGTGGTGCAGATCGAGCCTGGGCCGATACCGACCTTGACCGCGTCGGCGCCGGCTTCGGCCAGGGCCTTGGCGGCAGCGCCGGTGGCGATGTTGCCGCCGATCACCTGCACTTCAGGGAAGTTCTGCTTGACCCAGCGAACACGGTCGATCACGCCTTTGGAGTGGCCGTGGGCGGTGTCGACCACTACCACGTCAACACCGGCACTGACCAGGGCGGCGACACGGTCACCGGTGTCCTTGCCGGTGCCGACCGCAGCGCCGACGCGCAGACGACCTTGGTCGTCCTTGCTCGCCAGCGGGTAGGCCTTGGCTTTTTCGATGTCGTTGACGGTCATCATGCCCTTGAGGGCGAATTTGTCGTCGACGATCAGCACGCGCTCGATGCGGTGCTTGTGCAGCAACTCGCGGACTTCGTCCTTGTTGGTGCCTTCCTTGACCGTGACCAGGCGCTCTTTAGGCGTCATCACTTGGCGGACGGTGGCATCCAGGCGATTCTCGAAACGCACGTCGCGGGAGGTGACGATGCCGACCAGGTCGCCATCGTGCAGCACCGGAACGCCGGAGATGTTGTGCATGCGGGTCAGTTCGAACAGATCCCGGACCGTGGCGTCAGCCTCGATGGTGATCGGATCCTTGACCACGCCTGCCTCGAACCGCTTGACCTTGCGCACTTCGGCGGCCTGCTGTTCGATGGTCATGTTCTTGTGGATGATACCGATACCGCCTTCCTGGGCCATGGCAATGGCCAGACGGGCTTCGGTCACGGTGTCCATGGCGGCGGAAACCAGGGGGATATTCAGTTCGATGCCACGGGTGAGACGGGTTTTGAGACTGACTTCGTTAGGCAGTACTTCGGAATAACCGGGCACTAGGAGAATGTCGTCGAAGGTCAGAGCTTCTTGGCTGATACGCAGCATCGCGGGGGCTCCCGAGCGGGAAAATGGAAGCGCGCCATTATACTCATGGACCCCGTCTGGCTCAATGTAAAACTCTGTCTATTATTGCCGGGCTGATTGACGGGCTAAATCACTGCCCGATTGCCAACACATTCCCTGTGGGAGCGAGCTTGCTCGCGATGGCGGCGTATCAGTCAACACCGCACCAACTGACCCGACGCCATCGCGAGCAAGCTCGCTCCCACACTCGCTCATCGGTGTCCTTACAACTCCACCTTCACCCAACTCACCGGCTGATCGAGCCAATCGGCGAATTCATCGAGAAAGTCCTGCTTGAACCCCGCCTCCAGCCAATTGTTGAAGATGAACCCCAGGTTGGAAAAACCGCAGGGCTGCAGGAACAGGAAGCCGTTGATGTCGTCTTCATGAGCGCATTCTGGGCAAGTGAAGTTGTCGGTGCGCGCCGGCATCCAGTCTTCCAGGCTTTCGAACAGCGCTTCGCCGACTTCCTTGCGGCACTCGGCGCAACCGGCTTCTTCGAGAAAGCCCTTGGCCGGTGTATAAATGCAGCGCTTGGTGATGATCTCCAGGCCATTGATCGCTTCACCGAACGGCAAGGCTTCGGGATGCAGGACCACCTCGCGGGCTCCAGGGGCGATGGCGTGGGCCATGCGATTGCCGGTGCGCCCGCAGGTGGTCAGTTGTTCTTCGACGATATTCTTGCGCACCAGCCAGCGCACGATCGCCCGGGCCCGAGGCTCGTGGACCGGCAGGGTGGAAATTTTCGGAACGATGATGCTTTGCGAGTTCATGGCGAGGCCTGGCTGTTTCCCTGGCAGGGTCTGATCAAAGGCCGGCAGCTTAATCCCTGGCGGGGCCAGGTCAAGCACTCAGGTAGCGCCCGATCAACGCGAGGCCGCTGGCAAGCACCAGCCAGGTGACCAGCTGCACGAATGCCTCTCGCGACATCTTCATGGTCAAGCGACGCCCTACCCACAACCCCAGCGCCATGGCCGGCAACAAACACAGCGCCAGTACCAACAAGGGTAGCTCGGCATAGACCCCGGCCACGATAAACAGACTCAGGCGCACCACGGTGCTGCAACTGATCAGGGCACTTTGCGTGGCTCGGGCCGGGTCCTTGGGCAAGCGACTGTTCAGGTAGATGGCATATAAAAAGCCGCCACTGCCAAACAACGCGCCGAACATCCCGCCCACCGTGCCCATCGGAACCGCCCACAGCGATGACAACTGCGTCGGCCGGGTCTTGATCAGCAGGCTGTAGATCGCATAGCAACTGATGAACACCCCCATCAGCAGCAGCAACAGGTCGGACTTGAGGTTGAGCAGGAAAATCACCCCGAGGGTGCAGCCCAGCGCCATGCACGGCAACAACCGCAGCAGCTCCGGCCGGGACACGTCCCGGCGCGACGGCAGCAAGTTGCCGAAGGCTGCGACGAAATCCAGCAAGACCAGCAGCGGGACGATTTTCGACAGGGGCATGAACAGCAGCAGGATAGGCGCGGCCACCAGCGCCGTGCCGAACCCGGCGATGCCGAAGACGATGTAGGCCAAGGCAATGGCCGCGCCGATCACCAGCCATTGCGTGGGGGCAAATGCCCATTGGCCCAACCATGGGAGAAGACTCATCCGGTACTTCCTTGATGGCGAAAGCGGCGACTTTAGCCAGATGCGGGGGGTTACTTCCAGCATTTGTGGTGATTGGCCTATCGCTATCGCGAGCAGGCTCGCTCCCACATTTGATCTTCAGTGCGACATAGATCTCCTGTAGGAGCGAGCTTGCTCGCGATGCAGGCAACCCGGTCTAATTGTCTGCACACCACCGGCGAATCCCCTTATCATGCCGCCCATGATTAAAGATCCCTTTGCCCGACTGGGCCTGGACCGCGAGGTCCTGACTGTCAGCCAGCTCAACGGCCGTGCGCGGGTGTTGCTCGAAGACGTGTTCAGCAACATCTGGGTCGAGGGCGAAATCTCCAACCTCGCCCGTCCGGCTTCCGGCCATGTGTACTTCACCCTCAAGGACAGTGGCGCCCAAGTGCGTTGCGCGCTGTTCCGGCAGAATGCCGCGCGGGTGCGCCAGGCCTTGAAGGACGGGCTGGCGGTGAAAGTGCGCGGCAAGGTCTCGCTGTTCGAAGGCCGTGGCGACTATCAACTGATCCTCGACACCGTCGAGCCGGCCGGCGATGGCGCACTGCGCCTGGCCTTCGATGCCTTGAAGGAAAAGCTCAGCGCCGAAGGCCTGTTCAGCGCCGAGCGCAAGGTGCCGTTGCCGGCCCATCCGCAACGCATCGGCATTATCAGTTCACCCACGGGAGCGGTGATCCGCGACATCATCAGCGTATTCCGCCGCCGCGCGCCGCAGATTGCCCTGACCCTGATTCCCACTGCCGTGCAAGGCCGCGAAGCCACCGCACAAATCGTCCGCGCCCTGAAGCTGGCCGACGCCCGTGGTTTCGATGCGCTGATCCTGGCCCGGGGCGGCGGTTCGCTGGAAGACTTGTGGTGCTTCAACGAAGAAGCCGTGGCCCGGGCGGTGGATGCCTGCGTCACGCCGATCGTCAGCGCCGTGGGCCATGAGACCGACGTGTCCATCAGCGATTTCGTCGCCGACGTACGCGCCCCGACCCCGTCCGCCGCCGCCGAACTGCTGGCCCCGGATGCCGGCGACCTGGTGCGTCGGGTCGAAAGCCTGCATCGCCGGCTGGTGATGCGCATGCGTGACCGGCTGATGCGCGATCAACTGCGTCTCGAAGGCCTCACCCGACGCCTGCGTCACCCCGGCGAACGCCTGCGCCAGCAAGCCCAGCGCCTCGACGACCTGGACATGCGCATGCGCCGGGCGTTCGAGCGCAGCCTCAATACCCGCCGCGAACGCCTGATCCGCCTGGAAACCCGCCTGGCCGGGCAACACCCGGGCCGACAACTGGCATTGCTGCGCCAGCGCCTGGACAGCCTGGCCGAACGCCTGCCCCGGGCCATGCGCGAAGGCCTCAAGACGCGCCGCGTGCAATTGCACAACCAGATGCAGACGCTGCACATTGTCAGCCCCCTGGCGACCCTCGGCCGCGGCTACAGCATTTTGCTCGACGAACGCGGCCAGGCGATCCGCAGTGCCGGGCAAACCCAGACCGGCCAGCGCCTGACCGCCAAGCTCGGCGAAGGCGAATTGCTGGTACGGGTCGAAGACAATCACCTGACGCCGGTCACCCTTTCTTTACTGGATTGATTCATGCCGCGATATCTCGCCCCCTTGCTCTTGCTGTGCCTGACCTTCAACGCCCACGCCGACAGTTACATCACCCGCCTGCTGAACAAACCAGTGCCCGGCGGCGTGGCCGTGGTGGACCTGGGCAGCGCCGCCAAGGCACCGAAAGCCAGTTACCAGGGCAAGCCGGTGCTGGTGGTCAAGGAACAGGACAACTGGCTGGCGATTGTCGGCATCCCGCTGACGGTCCAGCCCGGCACGCAGCAAATCAGCAGTGGCGGCGGCACCCAGCCGTTCGTGGTCGGCTACAAGAAGTACCCCGAGCAACACATCACCCTGAAGAATAAGCGCCAGGTCAACCCGAACCCGGCGGACCTCAAGCGCATCGACGCCGAGCTGGCGGTGCAACTGAAGGCTTATCGCAGCTTCAGCCCGAACATCCCCAGCAACCTGCTGCTGGACAAACCGGTCGACGGCCCGCTGTCGAGCAAGTTCGGCGTGCGCCGCTTCTTCAACGGCGAAGAGCGCAACCCCCACGCCGGCCTGGACTTCGCCGTGCCCGCCGGCACGCCGATCAAGACCCCGGCCGCCGGCAAGGTGATCCTCACCGGCAACTACTTCTTCAATGGCAACACCGTGTTCGTCGACCATGGCCAGGGCTTCATCAGCATGTTCTGCCACATGTCGAAGATCGACGTGAAGGTCGGCCAGCAACTGGCCCGGGGCACCGTGGTGGGCAAGGTCGGCGCCACCGGCCGCGCGACGGGGCCGCACATGCACTGGAACATCAGCCTGAACGATGCGCGGGTGGATCCGGCGATTTTTATCGGGGCGTTTCAACCCTGAATATTTTCGGTGAGGCCACTGGCCTCTTCGCGAGCAAGCCCGCTTGCACAGGTACAGCGTTGATTTTGAGATCGCCAACATTCCCCTGTGGGAGCGGGCTTGCTCGCGAAAGGGCCAGCGGCATCGCAACTCTTCGTCATGGATTGCCGAGTGACAAGCATCGACGCAATAAAACTACAAATACCTCATATTCACGCGATTAAATCTCGCAAACCCGCCTAAAAGCAGAACTTATCTCAATTTTTTCCGACTGCTTGCGATCCTCTCCTCACGCGGTTAGGGTTGAAGGCATGAAAACCTCTCACACCCTCATTCAGCTTCGCCAGCACCGCAGCCTGTGCCTCGTCAGCGCACGACTGCCGGGCTGAATCGCGGCACCTCGTCCCGGCTGTGAAGCCACCCCCATCGAACCACCGGCAGGCCGCCTTTTTCCGGCCACGACAATAAGGATTTCCCCATGAGCATGCTCAAAGACCCGTCTTCCAAATACCGCGCCTTCCCGACCATCAACCTGCCGGATCGCACTTGGCCGTCGAAGACCATCACCGCCGCGCCGATCTGGTGCAGCTCCGACCTGCGCGACGGCAACCAGTCGCTGATCGAGCCGATGGACGCGGTCAAGAAGCTGCGCTTCTGGAAAACCCTCGTCGCGGTGGGCGTGAAGGAAATCGAAGCTTCGTTCCCAGCCGCTTCGCAGACCGACTTCGACTTCGTGCGTACCCTCATCGAAGAAGGCCACATCCCGGACGACACCACCATCCAGGTGCTGACCCAGGCCCGTGAAGACCTGATCGCCCGTACGTTCGAATCCCTGCGCGGCGCGAAAAAGGCCATCGTTCACCTGTACAACGCCACCTGCCCGTCGTTCCGCCGCATCGTGTTCAACCAGGACAAGGAAGGCGTGAAGGAAATCGCGGTGAACGCGGCCAAGCTGTTCGTCAAATACGCCGCGCAGCAACCGGAAACCCAATGGCAGTTCGAATACTCGCCAGAGACTTTCAGCGCCACTGAGCTGGAGTTCGCCAAGGAAGTCTGCGACGCGGTGATCGAAGTCTGGAATCCGACGCCAGAGCGCAAGGTGATCCTCAACCTGCCCGCTACCGTGGAAGTCGCCACGCCGAACATCTACGCCGACCAGATCGAGTGGTTCCACCGCAACATCACCCGTCGTGACAGCGTGCTCATCAGCCTGCACACCCACAACGACCGTGGCACCGGCGTAGCCGCTACCGAGCTGGGCCTGATGGCCGGCGCCGACCGTGTCGAAGGCTGCCTGTTCGGCAACGGCGAACGCACCGGTAACGTCGACCTGGTGACCGTGGCGCTGAACCTCTACACCCAGGGTATCAACCCTGAGCTGGACTTCTCCGACATCGACGGCGTGCGCAAAGTGGTCGAGGAATGCAACCAGATCCCGGTACACCCGCGTCATCCGTACGTTGGCGACCTGGTCCACACCGCGTTCTCCGGCTCGCACCAGGACGCCATCCGCAAGGGCTTCGCCCAGCAGAAATCGGACGGTCTGTGGGAAGTGCCTTACCTGCCGATCGACCCGGCCGACATTGGCCGCAGCTACGAGGCGGTGATTCGCGTCAACAGTCAGTCGGGCAAGGGCGGCATCGCCTACCTGCTGGAACAGGAATACGGCATCAGCCTGCCGCGTCGCATGCAGATCGAGTTCAGCCAGGTGGTACAGCGCGAAACCGATCGTCTGGGCCTGGAAATGACTGCCCAGCAGATCCACGCCCTGCTGCAGCGTGAATACCTGCAAGCCAACACCCCGTACGCGCTGGTCAGCCATCGCCTGCAGGAAGAAAACGGCAACAGCGCCGTGGAAGTGGAAGTGGCGAGCAAGGGCCAGGGCGAGACCAACCTGCACTGGCGCGGCAAGGGCAACGGCGCGCTGGAAGCCCTGGTGGCCGGCCTGCCAATTCCGGTGGAGATCATGGACTACAACGAACACGCCATCGGCGCCGGCACCAATGCCAAGGCGGCGGCGTACATCGAACTGCGGGTCAACGGCGAGCGTGCGGTGCACGGCGTGGGCATCGATGAAAACATCACCACTGCCAGCTTCAAGGCGCTGTTCAGCGCACTGAACCGTTCCCTGAGCCAGCCGGAAGCCAAAGCGGCCTGATCGGTCGCTGAAAAATCAAAAAGGCCCCGGGGTGTGAACCCTGGGGCCTTTTTGTTTGGCTGATGGTTTTGTGTGGTCTGGTAGGGCCTCATCGCGAGCAAGCTCGCTCCCACATTTGGATAGCGGCGCTGCCCACCTGTGGGAGCGAGCTTGCTCGCGATGGCGGTCTGTCAGACAACCAAAATGTCAGGCATGGGTATCGATCGAGACAGTCATTGCCTGCAACAGAGCGGCCTGCAGGGTCTGCAATGTGGCTTGGGTCGCCATGATCTGAGTCTGGATCGCCATGGTTTCCTGAGCTTTCTGCTCCTCATCAGCCCGGCTTTTTTGCACCCGAGCTAGCTGGGCTTGCTGTTCGGCCAGCAACTTCTCGGTCTGTTCGATCTGCTTCTTCAGTTGTTCGATGACATCGCCGCTGCCGCTGCTGCCACCCGCACCTGCGATATTCGCGCCGCTGGTGTCGACTTCCAATTTCTTGTCTTTGTCTTCGCTGCTGTCAGTCGATGCCACTGGACTGACCGCTTTCTCTTCTTCAGCCCCACGGATGGAGACTTTAGGGGCTGACAATGGATAAGGGTTGACGGTGGTTGCGCTGATACTGGTCATAGGGACTTCTCCTTGGCTGACCGGTTATCGGCACGCAACACCGTTCCTGAAGGGTTGAAACGTTTCAGTTAGATGAATTCGAACGAGTCGGCATCCAGGTTCGCCGGAAACCGCGTGCGATACGCCGCCAGGTCCGCTGCGTTCAAGCACACCTTGAACACACCATCCGCCTCGCCGGCGCTGAGCAAGCTCTCGCCCTGGAAATCCAGCACCTGGCTGTCACCGGTGTAGGCGAAGCCCTTGCCGTCGGTGCCAACACGGTTTACCGCCGCCACGTAGCACAGGTTCTCGATCGCCCGGGCCGGCAACAGCCGATTCCAGTGCAGACGCCGCGCCCCGGGCCAGTTGGCGGTGTACAGCAGCAGGTCGGTGTCCTCGGCGTCGCGGCTCCAGACCGGGAAGCGCAGGTCGTAGCAAATCAGCGGACGAATCCGCCAGCCCTTGAGTTCGAACAGCACCTGTCGCTCCCCCGGGGTGTAGTGGTTGTGCTCCCCCGCCATGCGAAACAGATGGCGCTTGTCGTAATGCAGCACCTCTCCATCCGGCCGCGCCCAGAGCAGGCGATTGCGATGGCTGCCGTCAGCGGCCTGGATGATCACACTGCCGGTGATCACCGCGTCCAGCTTCGCAGCCTGGGCCTTGAGCCATTGGCGCGTCGGGCCGTTCTCCGGCTCCGCCAGGGCCTCGGATTCCATGGAGAAACCGGTGGTGAACATCTCCGGCAGGATGATCAGGTCAGCCCCGCGCGCCTGCTCAAGCAGCGCTTCGAAATGTTCCAGGTTGGCCCGGCGGTCGTGCCAGGCCAGGGTGGTCTGGACCAGGGCAATGTCGAGGTCTGGCAATGTACTCAAATCACGCATAGCTTTTGCGCCGCTTCGCGCAGCGTCTCCTCGCGTTTGGCAAAGCACAGGCGCACCAGGCGCTGGCCTTGTGGTGGGTGCTGGTAGAACACCGAGATCGGAATCGTCGCCACGCCATGCTCGCGGGTCATCCACACCGCCATGTCGACGTCATTCAGGTCCGGGCGAATCTGCGAATAGTCCACCAACTGGAAATAAGTGCCGGTCACGCGCTTGAAGCTGAACCGCGACGGGGCCAGCAAATCGCAGAACAGGTCGCGCTTGGCCTGGTAGAAGTCCGGCAGCTCATCGACGTGTTCCGGATGCTCGGCCATATAGTCGGCCAGGGCGTACTGCAAGGGCGTCACGCCGCAGAAGCTGACGTACTGGTGCACCTTGCGCAGTTCCGCCGTCAGGGCCGCTGGCGCCACCACGTAGCCGGTTTTCCAGCCGGTGACGTGGTAGGTCTTGCCGAACGAACTGACCACGAAGGCGCGGCGGTATAGCTCTTCATGGGCCAGGACACTGGCGTGGGCGACGCCATCGAACACCAGGTGTTCGTAGACCTCGTCGCTGACCAGGTAGATGTCACGGTCGCGAATCAGCGTCGCCAATTGATCCAGTTCGGCGCGGCTGATCAGGGCGCCGCTGGGGTTGTGCGGCGAGTTGAGGATGATCATGCGTGTACGCGGGCTCAGGGCTTCGCCGAGCTTCTCGAAGTCGATGGCGAAATCATCCAGGCCCAATGGCACGTGCACGCAACGCCCCCCGGCCAATAGCACGGCGGGCTCGTAGCTGTCGTAGCTGGGGTCGAAGACGATCACTTCGTCGCCGCTGTGGACCACCGCCGCAATGGCACAGAAAATCGCCTGGGTCGCGCCTGGGGTCACGGTGACTTCCTGATCGGCATCGACACTGGCGCCGTAGCTGCGGGCGATCTTCGCCGCGATTTGCTGGCGCAGCGCCGGCAGGCCGGTCATGGGCGAATACTGGTTATGGCCTTGGGCAATGTGCCGGCCGACCGCATCGCGCAGGGCCTGCGGGCCATCGAAATCGGGAAAGCCCTGGGACAGGTTCAGCGCGCCCGTCTGCGCGGCGAGCTGGGACATCTGGGTGAAAATAGTGATGCCGACATTCGGCAACTTGCTGGTGATCATGGAGGGTCCCTGCTCTGCACCCGGCTCTGGTGCGGCGCGGGAGAGCTCGAGGATAGCCCAATCGCCGGGCATGAAAAAGGGCGCCACCCAGGGCACCCTTCTCATGCTGAAGACTCATGCCCTGTGGGAGCCAGAGCTGTGGTAGGCAAGACTGTGAGGCCAAGCCTTGCTCCCACAGTTCCATAGGTCCACAGGTCCAGATCCCAGATCCAGATCCAGATCCAGATCCAGACTGGATCAGCGCTTGTCGCGGCGCTTCTTGTCGGCCTTCTTGTGGTGCGACATCAAGCGGCGCTTCTTGTTGACCTGGCGGTCGGTGAGCGTGTTCTTGTTGCCTTCGTACGGGTTCTCGCCGCCCTTGAACTCGATGCGGATCGGCGTGCCGACCAGCTTCAGGACGCGACGGTAGGTGTTCTCCAGGTAACGAACGTACGACTTGGGCACCTTCTCGATCTGGTTACCGTGGATCACGATAATCGGCGGGTTGGCGCCGCCCAAGTGGGCGTAGCGCAGCTTGATCCGACGGTTGTTGACCATCGGTGGCGCGTGCTCGCCTACCGCATCTTCGAGGATCTGGGTCAGGCGGTTGGTCGGCCAGCGGGTCACCGCCGACTTGAACGAGTTCTGCACCGAAGCGTAGAGGTTGCCCACGCCCGTGCCGTGCAGAGCCGAGATGAAGTGGATATCGGCGAAGTCGACGAAGAACAGGCGACGCTGCAATTCGATCTTCACGAAATCCCGTTCGCTCGGCGTCATGCCGTCCCACTTGTTGATCGCGATGACCAACGCACGACCGGCTTCCAGGGCGAACCCCAGCAGGTTCAAGTCGTGATCGACCACGCCTTCGCGGGCGTCCATCACGAAGATCACCACGTTGGCGTCTTTGATCGCCTGCAGGGTCTTGACCACGGAGAACTTTTCTACTTCTTCGTGGATCTTGCCGCGCTTGCGCACACCGGCGGTGTCGATCAGCGTGTACTTCTCTTCGTTACGCTCGAAGGGAATGTAGATGCTGTCGCGGGTGGTGCCGGGCTGGTCGTAGACGATGACCCGGTCTTCGCCGAGCATGCGGTTGACCAGCGTCGACTTGCCCACGTTCGGGCGGCCGATGATGGCGATCTTGATCCCGTCCTTTTCGCTCGGGCCAGGAATGCGCTTGGCTTCCTCGCCTTCGGCAACGATCTCTTCCTCGCCCTCTTCCGGCTCTTCCACGTCGTCTTTCGGGAAACTCTCCAGAGCGATTTCCAGCATCTGGGTGATGCCACGACCGTGGGCGCCGGCGATCGGGATCGCCTGGCCCATGCCCAACGGTGCGAATTCGGCGCGGGCCATGTCCGGGTCGATATTGTCGACCTTGTTGGCGACCACGTAGGAACGCTTGTTACGCTTGCGCAAATGCTCGGCGATCATCTGGTCGGCGGCGGTAAAACCGGCCTTGGCGTCTACCAGGAACAGCACCACATCGGCTTCTTCAATGGCGAGCAGCGACTGCTCGGCCATTTTTTCGTCCATGCCGTGTTCATCACCGGAGATGCCGCCGGTGTCGACCAGAATATAGGTACGCCCTTGCCACTTGGCCTCACCGTATTGGCGATCACGGGTCAGACCGGACAAGTCGCCGACAATGGCGTCGCGAGTCCTGGTCAGGCGGTTGAACAAGGTGGACTTGCCGACGTTCGGTCGGCCCACCAGGGCGATTACGGGAACCATGCGGCTCTCCACTTCGTTATTTCAGAAAATACAAAAGCCGCTGCGAGGCAGCGGCTGGTGCTCGGGGCAGTCTGTGCAAGCCCTGCAAACCTTGTGAACAAGGCCGCTTGGGGGATTAGCCCCAAGCATAGTCTTACTTGATGGTCAGGGCTTCCAGTTTGCCGCTGTTGCCATACACATAGATCATGTTGCCCACCACCAGCGGACGGGCACGCAGGCCGTCGCTGTCGATGCGCTCACGGCCGACGAAACGACCGTCCACCTGGCTGAGCAGGTGCAGGTAACCTTCCAGGTCACCCACTGCGACGTAGCTGGAGAACACTTCCGGGGCCGACAGTTGACGACGGGCCAGGGAGTCGTTGCTCCACAAGGCGGTGGTGGAACGCTCGTCAACACCTTCGACGGTGCCCGAGGACAGGCTCACGTAGACGCTGCCAAAGCCTTGGGCGACACCGGCGTAGCTGGACGCATCGCGCTGCCACAGCGGACGACCGCTTTCCAGGTCCAATGCTGCAACGCGGCCCTGGTAGCTGGCGACGTACAGTGTGCCGCCAGACAGCAGCAAGCCGCCGTCGATGTCGACCACACGCTCCAGCTCCGAACGACCTTGCGGGATCGCTACGCGCTGTTCCCAGACCGGCACGCCGTTGGAAATATCCAGGGCCACCACTTTACCGGTCGACAAACCAGCCACCGCCAGGCGGTTGGTGACGACTGGCGCGCTGGTGCCGCGCAGGGTCAGTACCGCCGGGGTGCTGTCGTACAACCAGCGTTGGTTGCCGGTCGCGGCATCCAGGCCGATCAGACGGTCGTCCTGGGTCTGGACCACCACCACGTCACCGTTGGTGGCCGGCGGTGCGAGCACTTCACTGGTCACGCGGGCGCGCCATTTCTCTTCACCGCTGCTCGCGTCCAGGGCGACGATCTCGCCCTTGAGCGTGCCGATCATGACCAGGCCGTAACCCACGCCAACGGCGCCGGAAACAGGCAGTTCAAGATCTTTCTTCCATTTGACGTCGCCGTTGGTGCGGTCCATCGCCATCACCACGCCCGTGACATCACCTGCATAGATGGTGTCGCCGTCAATGGCCGGCACCAGCATGTTGTAGGTTTCGCCCTGGCCATCGCCGATGGAACGGCTCCACTGCTTCTGCAGCACGACTTCTTCTTTGAAGTCGGTCAGTTCGGCCGGAGGCAGTTCTTTCTTGCTGTTGCTGCTGCAACCCGCGGCCAGAATGGCCAGAGCCAGCAATGCTGCATGTTTCCAACGGATCACGTCACGCATCCCCTTTGGCCAGGTCGTCCAGCTTGATTTGCAGGCCACCGACTGCGGCTTCATCCGACAGCGCAGCCTTGGCTTTTTGGTAGGCCGCATGGGCCTCATCGGCACGGCCCAGCTGTACCAGCAGGTCGCCCTTGAGTTCTTCGCGGGTCGCCAGGAATGCCTTGTCGGCATCACCGTCGAGCAGCTTCAAGGCGTCTTCGGCCTTGTTCTGTGCCGCCAGCACCTGCGCCAGGCGCTGACGCGCCACTTCGCCCAGGGTCGGGTTGGCCGGTTTGTCGACGATACCCTTGAGCTCGGTGGCCGCGTCGTCCAGCTTGCCGCTGTCCACCGCCACCTTGGCCACGAACAGGCGACCGTATTGGGCGTAGGCGGTGCCGCCGAATTCCTTGTCCAGCTTGCCGGCCAGGTCCGCCACGCGGGCCGCGTCAGGCTTGCCGTCCGGGGTCAGGGTGGTTTCCAGCAATTGCTGGTAGAGCACCGAGGCGCCTTGCGACTGGTTGCTCTGGTATTTCTGGTAGGCCTGCCAGCCGAACACGATGACCAGCGCCAACAGGCCGCCAGTGACCAGCGGCTTGCCGTTGCGCGTCCACCAGTCCTTCAAATCCGCCAGCTGTTCATCTTCGGTACTCGACACCCCAATACTCCTTAATCGCTAAATCGGCTGTTTGACAGCTTCAACCCTGCACGACGCAGGTGGCCAGGTGTGCAGCAAGCGCATCCCAGGCAATGCTTTGTTGTTCGCCCTGGCCACGCAGGGGTTTGAAACCTACCACTTGTTGGGCCAGTTCGTCGTCACCGAGGATCAGTGCGTACAGCGCACCGCTCTTGTCGGCCTTCTTGAATTGGCTCTTGAAGCTGCCAGCACCGGCGTTGATCTGCAGGCGCAGGTTGGGCAACTGGTCGCGGATCCGCTCGCTCAACGACAGGGCTGCCAGCTCGGCGGCCTCGCCAAAGGCGCACAGGTAGACGTCGACCTGACGGGACAGTTCTTCCGGGACCTTGTCCAAGGCTTCAAGCATCAGCACCAGGCGCTCGATGCCCATGGCAAAGCCCACGCCCGGGGTCGGCTTGCCGCCCATCTGCTCAACCAGCCCGTCGTAGCGGCCGCCGGCACACACGGTGCCCTGGGCGCCGAGTTTGTCGGTGACCCACTCGAAGACGGTCTTGCTGTAGTAGTCCAGGCCACGGACCAACTTGGGGTTGATCACGTAAGGAATGCCCACGGCGTCGAGGCGCGCCTTCAGCCCTTCGAAGTGTGCACGGGATTCGTCGTCGAGGTAGTCGGCCATTTTCGGCGCGTCGACCAGGACCGCTTGGGTCTCGGCATTCTTGGTGTCGAGCACACGCAGCGGGTTGGTCTTCAGACGGCGCTGGCTGTCTTCGTCGAGCTTGTCCAGGTGGGCGGAAAGAAACTCCACCAACGCTTCACGGTAGCGGCCACGGGACTCGCTGGTGCCCAGGCTGTTGAGCTCAAGCTTGACCGCATCGCGAAGCCCCAGCTCGCCCCACAGGCGCCAGGTCATGACGATCAGCTCGGCATCGATGTCCGGACCCTCGAGGTTGAACACCTCCAGGCCAATCTGGTGGAACTGGCGATAACGGCCTTTCTGCGGACGCTCGTGACGGAACATCGGGCCGACGTACCAGAGTTTCTGTACCTGACCGCCGCCGGTGATGCCGTGCTCGAGCACCGCACGCACGCAGGCCGCCGTGCCTTCGGGGCGCAGGGTCAGGGAATCGCCGTTGCGGTCGTCGAAGGTGTACATCTCTTTTTCGACGATGTCGGTCACTTCACCGATGGAGCGCTTGAACAGCTCGGTGAACTCGACGATCGGCATGCGGATCTGCCGATAGCCGTAGTTATCCAGCAGACGCGCCACGGTGCCCTCGAAATAGCGCCACAGCGGCGTCTGCTCGGGCAGGATGTCGTTCATGCCACGAATGGCTTGCAGGGACTTGCTCACGTGTATTCCTTAATCTTTCGACTTAACCGCGCGCGATGACCGCTGCGTCGGCTTCGACCTTTTCGGCCGCTTTCTGGCGGATCAGCCGTTCCAGCTCATCCACCAGATTGTCATTCGTCAGTTTCTGCGACGGCTTGCCGTCGATGTAAATCAGGTTCGGTGTACCGCCAGTCAGGCCGATATGGGCCTCCTTGGCTTCGCCCGGCCCGTTGACCACGCAACCGATCACCGCGACATCCAGCGGCACCAGCAGGTCTTCAAGGCGCCCTTCCAGCTCGTTCATGGTCTTGACCACATCGAAATTCTGCCGCGAGCAGCTCGGGCAGGCGATGAAGTTGATGCCACGGGAACGCAGGTGCAGGGACTTGAGAATGTCGTAGCCGACTTTCACTTCCTCGACCGGGTCAGCCGCCAACGAGATGCGGATGGTATCGCCAATCCCTTCGGCGAGCAGCATACCGAGGCCGACGGCGGATTTCACCGTGCCCGAACGCAACCCACCGGCTTCGGTGATGCCCAGGTGCAGCGGCTGGACGATTTCCTTGGCCAGCAGGCGGTAGGCTTCGACGGCCATGAACACGTCGGACGCCTTCACACTGACCTTGAAGTCCTGGAAATTCAGGCGTTCGAGGTGCTCGACGTGGCGCAGGGCCGACTCCACCAGTGCCGCCGGGGTCGGTTCGCCGTATTTCTTTTGCAGGTCTTTTTCCAGGGAACCGGCGTTCACGCCGATGCGGATCGGGATGCCCCGGTCGCGGGCGGCATCCACCACGGCACGGACACGGTCTTCGCGACCGATGTTGCCCGGGTTGATGCGCAGGCAATCCACACCCAGCTCGGCAACACGCAAGGCGATGCGGTAGTCGAAGTGGATGTCGGCCACCAAGGGCACCTTGACCAGTTGCTTGATCTTGCCGAACGCCTCGGCGGCGTCCATGTCCGGCACCGATACCCGCACGATGTCGACACCGGCGGCTTCCAGGCGGTTGATCTGGGCGACCGTGGCGGCCACGTCATTGGTGTCGCTGTTGGTCATGCTCTGCACAGCGATAGGCGCATCGCCGCCCACGGGCACGTTGCCGACCCAGATTTTTCGGGATTCGCGACGCTTGATTGGAGATTCGCCGTGCATGACTTATTGACCCAACTTCAGGCGAGCGGTCTCGCCACTGGTGAACGGAGCGATGTCGACCGGCTGGCCGTTGTAGCTGACCTGCGCGCCACGGGCATAACCCAGGCGTACGGCAAAGGGTGGCTTGCCGTTGATGGCGGTGCTGTCGCCCTTGCGCTTGAGGCCACTGAACAACACCTTGCCGTTGCCATCGGTGATCTGCGTCCAGCAGTCGGCGACAAACTGAATCTGTACCTGGCCTTCACCTGCCGCTGGAGCCGGGGTCGGGGCCGCCGGAGCTGCCGGAACAACTGGCGCGGCTGGAGCCGCGTGGGTCGCAGGCGCAGCCGCGGTTGGCGCTGGCGTGCTCGGTGCGGCAGGGGCGGTGGCAATCGGTGCAGTCGGCGCTGTTGGTGCAGCTGGCACAGGGGCTGGAACAGCCGGCTCGGCACCCGCTTCGGCATCGGCGGCGTCCTGGCCCTGTGGCAACGCCAGGGCGGTTTCGCCTTCGGCCTGGCCTTCGACGACAGCCTGGTCTTCCGGCTCGTCCAGCGGATGGATCTGGGTGGTGCCGTCGGCGCCTTCGACCTCAACGTGCTCAGGGTTCATGGCGACCGGCTCCTTGTTGCGCAAGGAAGCCTGATCCTGCCACCAGACAAAACCGCCACCAATCACCGCGATCAGCAGCAACAGGCTGACGATTCGCAAAATGGTGTGGGAAACGCGAACCGGCTCCTCGATGCGACCCAGGCTGTGCACGTTGCTGCCCTGGGCATCGGAACCGGTGTATTGATCGAATTGCTGGACCAGCACGGTCTGGTCCATGCCGAGCAACTTGGCATAGGCGCGGATATAGCCGCGGGCGAAGGTATGCCCAGGCAGCTTGTCGAACGCGCCCGCTTCCAGATTGCCCAAGGAGGCCACGGTGAGATTGAGCTTGAGGGCCACTTCGGCCAGCGACCAACCATTGCTTTCGCGGGCTTGACGCAGGGTCTCACCAGGATTTACGCGAGTCGCTGCTACAACTTCGGGATGCGCCGCTTTCATCATTGCTCCGACAGGTATTGCTGATATTCCGGCGTACCGGGATAGAGTCTTTTGAGTTGCAGGCCGTAACTTGCAGCCTTGTCGCGATCTTCAAACACATGTGCCAGCCGAACGCCGAGCAATAGACTACGTGCATTTTGCTCGCTCAGCAGGCTAAAACGCTCGTAGTAGTCACGCGCGGGCACATAATGCCTGTCTTCGTAGGACAACTCAGCCATTTCCAGCAGCGCCCGCGGTTGCTGGCGGTTGAGCCGCAGCGCCTTTTCCAGCTGCTGGCGGGCCAGGTCACGCTGGCCCAGCTGCGCGGCCGTCATGCCGAGGTTTTCGAAAACCCGCGAACGCTCAGGGTAAAGGGTGTCGGCGGCAGCCTGCTCGAAGCGCTCGTAGGCGTCCTTGTAGCGTTTCTGCTCGAAAAGAAAGCTGCCGTAGTTGTTCAGGATCCGGGCGTCTTGCGGGCGGGCAGACAGCGCCTTGCGAAAATGCTGGTCGGCCAGCTCCGGCTCCATCTCGGCCTGGAACACCAGCGCCAGGGCCGCGTTGGCGTCCGGGTCGGAATCGTCCAGCTCCAGGGCTTTCTTGAGCGGCACCTTGGCCCGTTCGGTCATGCCCTGCTGCAGGTAGCCAATGCCCAGTTGCACGTAGGCCACACGCGCCTCGTCGCGCCCTTTGCTGGTCCTCATCGGGTTGTAGTCACCCGACAGGACACAACCGGAACAAAGGCCGGCCAACAGCAAAACGAGCGCGAAGCGCAGGGACATAGAGTTCCTCTCTTAGTGACTGTTCGCAGCGTTTTGCACCGCATCGTCCGCGGCGTTCAACTCACGCACGGCAATGTAGCGTTCGCTGCGACGGGTGCGATCCAGCACCTGTCCTACCAATTGGCCACAGGCGGCGTCGATGTCTTCGCCGCGGGTGGTGCGCACGGTGACGTTGAAGCCAGCGTGGTGAAGCTGATCCTGGAAGCGACGAATCGCGTTGTTGCTCGGACGCTCGTAACCGGAATGCGGGAACGGGTTGAACGGAATCAGGTTGATCTTGCACGGGATGTTCTTGAGCAGCTCGATCATCTCGACCGCGTGTTCGACCTTGTCGTTCACATCCTTGAGCAGTGTGTACTCGATGGTCAGCACGCGCTTTTCGCCCAGGGACGACATGTAGCGCTGGCACGACTCGAGCAGCATCTTAAGCGGATATTTCTTGTTGATCGGCACCAATTGATTACGCAATGCGTCATTGGGTGCGTGCAGCGACAACGCCAGGGAGACGTCGATGTGCTTGGCCAGCTCATCGATCATCGGCACCACGCCGGAAGTGGACAGGGTCACGCGGCGCTTGGAGATGCCGTAGCCCAGGTCGTCCATCATCAGGTGCATGGCGGAAACGACGTTGTCGAAGTTCAGCAGCGGCTCACCCATGCCCATCATCACCACGTTGGTGATGGCACGGTCGACGGTCGCCGGGACGCTGCCAAAGGATTTGTTGGCAATCCACACCTGGCCGATCACTTCGGCGGCGGTGAGGTTGCTATTGAAGCCTTGCTTGCCGGTGGAGCAGAAACTGCAGTCCAGGGCACAGCCTGCCTGGGACGAAACGCACAAGGTGCCGCGTTTGCCCTGGGGAATGTAGACGGTCTCGACGCAGCTGCCGGACGCCACGCGCACCACCCACTTGCGGGTGCCGTCGCTGGAAATGTCCTGGCTGACCACTTCGGGGCCGCGAATCTCGGCAACAGCCTTGAGCTTTTCGCGCAGGGCCTTGCCGACATTCGTCATGGCGTCGAAGTCGTCGACGCCAAAGTGGTGAATCCATTTCATCACCTGACCGGCACGGAAACGCTTCTCCCCGATCGAGTCGAAGAATTTCTCCATTTCCGGCTGGGTCAGCCCCAGCAGATTGGTTTTAACAGTCGATGTAGTCATGGATTCACCTTCACTCTCAAGCCAATGCTTAGCGAGCGGTTACTTCAGTAGCAGCGAAAAAGTAAGCGATTTCGCGAGCAGCAGCGGCTTCGGAGTCCGAACCGTGAACGGCGTTGGCGTCGATGGACTCGGCGAAGTCAGCACGGATGGTGCCGGCAGCAGCTTCTTTAGGGTTGGTAGCGCCCATCAACTCACGGTTGCGAGCGATAGCGTTTTCGCCTTCCAGCACCTGAACGACAACCGGACCGGAAGTCATGAAAGCAACCAGCTCACCGAAGAAACCGCGCTCGCTGTGCTCAGCGTAGAAGCCTTCGGCTTCGGCTTTGGACAGCTGCTTCATTTTCGAAGCTACAACGCGCAGGCCAGCGTCTTCGAAGCGGGTAACGATCTTGCCGATCACGTTTTTAGCAACGGCGTCAGGCTTGATGATGGAGAAAGTACGTTGAACAGCCATGGTGTAACTCCAGAAACGGTAATTTGCGAAAAATTAAACCCGCGAATTATACGCGGGTTCAGGGGTATTGCCTAACCTGCCAGGTCGATCAGTCGATTTCTTCGATCCAGAGCGCCTGGACCGCTTCCAAGACCTTCTCGCCACAACGGCCAGAGGTGCTGTCGAAACCGGGAAGCTCCATGATCCAGTGCTGCAGATCGACGAAATTGACCTTCAGCGGATCCACGTCCGGCTTGGCTTCGGCCAGTTCTTCTGCGATGCGTTGTACATCATTCCAACCATAGCTCATGACAGTGTCACCATCAGTGCGGCGCTTCGGCCGCATGGTTAAGCGAATATTTCGGGATTTCGACCACCAGGTCTTCGGTACCGACCTTGGCCTGACAGGTCAGGCGCGACGTCGGTTCCAGGCCCCAGGCCCTATCAAGGTAGTCTTCTTCCAGCTCATCAGCCTCATTCAGCGAGTCGAAACCTTCGCGAATGATGCAATGGCACGTGGTGCAGGCACAGACACCGCCGCAGGCGCTCTCGATCTCGATGTGGTTGTCGTGGGCCACTTCAAGAATGGACTTGCCGGTTTCGGCCTCTACCACCATACCGTCCGGGCAATGCTCGGCGTGTGGCAGAAAAATGATCTGCGGCATCAGTTATTCCTCGATTTCATTCAGGTTGCGCCCCGCCAGGGCGGCTTTCACCGTCGAGTCCAGGCGGCGGGCAGCAAAGGCGTCGGTGACGTGCGACAGACGCTTGGTCTGCTGCTCGATGGCATAGCCATCGGTGCCTTTGATCAATTCGGACAATTCCTGCATCTGCAGCTCGATGACCATGCGCTCTTCGGCATCCAACAAACGGTCGCCGTCAGCCTCAAGGGCACCTTGCACGGCTTCGATCAGGCGCTGGGCGTCGACCTGCTGCTCGCGCAGCACACGGGCGACTTTGTCGTCGCTGGCATGCTGGAAGGAATCCTTGAGCATCTTGGCGATTTCGCCGTCGGTCAGGCCATAGGACGGCTTGACCTGGATGCTCGCCTCCACGCCCGAACCCAGTTCGCGGGCGGAGACATTGAGCAAGCCGTCGGCATCGACCTGGAAGGTCACGCGGATCTTCGCCGCACCCGCCACCATCGGTGGGATGCCACGCAATTCGAAGCGAGCCAGGGAGCGGCAGTCGCTGATCAGCTCACGCTCGCCTTGCAGCACGTGGACCATCATGGCCGACTGGCCGTCTTTATAGGTGGTGAAGTCCTGGGCGCGGGCAACGGGGATGGTGGTGTTACGCGGAATCACCTTCTCCATCAGGCCACCCATGGTCTCCAGGCCCAGGGACAACGGAATCACGTCGAGCAGCAGCAGTTCGCCGCCATCGCGCTTGTTGCCGGCCAGGGTATCGGCCTGGATCGCGGCGCCGATGGCAACCACCTGGTCCGGGTCGATTTCAGTCAGCGGCTGGCGGCCAAAGGCCTCGGCCACGGCTTCGCGAACTCGAGGCACGCGGGTCGAACCACCGACCATGACCACGGCCTTGACGTCTTCGAGCTCTACGCCGGAATCGCGCACGGCACGGCGGCAGGCCTTGAGGCTGCGGGCGACCATGGGTTCGATCAGGGCATCGAAGGCTTCGCGGGTCAGCGCGGCTTTCCAGTCGCCATAAGCGACTTCAACCGTGGCGGCGTCGGTCAAGGCTTCCTTGGCGGCGCAGGCGGTTTGCAGCAGATGGCGTTGCGCACCCGGGTCGAGGTCAGCGGACAAACCGGCTTGCTCGATGATCCAGCCGGCGATGGCGTGGTCGAAGTCATCGCCGCCCAGGGCGCTGTCGCCGCCGGTGGCCAGGACTTCGAAGACACCGCCAGTCAGGCGCAGGATCGAAATATCGAAAGTACCGCCACCCAAGTCGTAGATGGCGACCAGGCCTTCGGCATGCCGGTCCAGGCCATACGCCACCGCAGCGGCCGTCGGCTCGTTGAGCAGGCGCAGCACGTTCAGGCCGGCAAGCTTGGCGGCATCCTTGGTGGCTTGGCGCTGGGCATCGTCGAAATAAGCCGGGACGGTAATGACCGCGCCCACCAATTCACCGCCCAGTGCCGCTTCGGCGCGCTGGCGCAGGACCTTGAGGATGTCGGCGGAAACCTCTACCGGGCTTTTCGGGCCCTGTACGGTTTCGATGAACGGCATGTGGGATTCACCGCCGACGAAGCGGTACGGCAGTTGGTCGCCCAGTTGCTTGACGTCGGACAGACCACGGCCCATCAAGCGTTTGACCGAGACGATGGTGTTCAACGGATCGGTGGCGGCGGCCAGCTTGGCCGACTCGCCCACTTCGACGTGATCGGCGTGATAGCGCACGGCGGACGGCAGGATCACCTGCCCCTGCTCATCGGCCAGCGGTTCGGAAAGACCGCTGCGCAAGGCAGCGACCAGGGAATTGGTGGTACCCAAGTCGATCCCGACAGCCAGGCGACGCTGGTGCGGTTGTGGACTTTGGCCGGGTTCGGCGATCTGCAGTAGGGCCATCGTAATCAGGACTTATCTGTAATCAGGCGTGCGACCGGAGCGGCACTGGGTTAATCGTCGAGGCGCTCTTCGAGCTGGCGCACTTCGTAGGTGAGCTTGTCGAGGAACTGCATGCGCCGCATCAGGCGTTCGGCCTGTTCGCGCTGCGCGGCATCGTTCCAGCAGGCTGCGAAGCTTTCGTTCAATGTGTGCTGGGCGTCTTTCAAGCGGCGCTTGAATACCGCGACACCGGCCAGGTCGGCGCTGTCCTGCAGGTCTTCGAGCTCTTCGCGCCATTGCATCTGCTGCAAAAGAAACTCGGGATCGTGGACCGTGACCTCCAGCGGCAACTCATGGCCGCTGATGGCGAGCAGGTAACGCGCGCGCTTGGCTGGACTCTTGAGTGTCTGGTACGCCTCGTTGAGGTTCGCAGACTGCTCAAGCGCCCGGCGCTGCTCGGCTTCGGAGGCGTCAGCAAAGCGGTCCGGGTGGACACCACGGGCCAATTCCAGATAACGCGCGGACAACTGGTCGAGATCCAGCTGGAACGCAGGCTGCATCTGGAACAACGCAAAATGACAAGGAGTACCCACAAGCTGCCTCAGATGTTGAAGCTTTCGCCGCAGCCACATTCACCGCGCACGTTGGGGTTGTTGAACTTGAAGCCTTCGTTCAACCCTTCCTTGACGAAATCCAGTTCGGTGCCGTCCAGGTACGTCAGGCTTTTCGGGTCGATGATCACTTTCTGACCATGACTCTCGAACACCTGATCGTCTTCGCCCACTTCGTCGACGAATTCCAGTACATAGGCGAGGCCAGAACAGCCCGTGGTGCGAACACCCAGGCGGATACCCTCGCCCTTGCCGCGCCCCGCAAGTGAGCGCTGGATATGGTTAGCTGCCGCTTCTGTCATCTGGATAGCCATGGAAAACTCCTTACCGTAACGCGGATCAGATCAAGCCTTTCTTCTGCTTGTAATCGCGAACGGCGGCCTTGATGGCGTCTTCGGCGAGTACCGAGCAGTGGATCTTCACTGGCGGCAGGGCCAGTTCTTCGGCCAGCTGGGTGTTCTTGATGGTTTCGGCTTCATCAAGGGTCTTGCCCTTCATCCACTCGGTGGCCAGGGAGCTGGACGCGATCGCGGAACCGCAGCCGTAGGTCTTGAACTTGGCATCTTCGATGATGCCTTGCTCGTTGACCTTGATCTGCAGGCGCATGACGTCGCCGCACGCTGGGGCGCCGACCATGCCGGTGCCGACATCAGGATCCTGCGCGTCCATCTTGCCGACGTTGCGCGGGTTCTCGTAGTGGTCGATGACCTTTTCGCTATATGCCATTTGCTTTAATCCTCATCAGTGAGTCGCTCTGGTGGCGACTTCTTCAGTGCGCCGCCCACTCGATTTTCGAAATGTCGACGCCGTCTTTGTACATGTCCCACAGCGGCGACAGAGCGCGCAGCTTGGTAACGGCCTCGCAGACTTTCTGCGCGGCGTAATCGATTTCTTCTTCGGTGGTGAAGCGGCCGAAGGTGAAGCGGATCGAGCTGTGGGCCAGTTCGTCGTTGCGGCCCAGGGCGCGCAGTACGTACGAAGGCTCGAGCGATGCCGAGGTGCAGGCCGAACCGGACGACACGGCCAGATCCTTGAGCGCCATGATCAGCGACTCGCCTTCAACATAGTTGAAGCTCAGGTTCAGGTTGTGCGGTACGCGGGCGGTCATGCTGCCGTTGACGTAGAGTTCTTCGAGGTCCTCGACCTGCTTGAAGAAGCGGTCGCTCAGGGCCTTGATGCGCACGTTCTCGGCAGCCATGTCTTCCTTGGCTACACGGAAGGCTTCGCCCATGCCGACGATCTGGTGGGTCGCCAGGGTGCCGGAACGCATGCCACGCTCGTGACCGCCGCCGTGCATGGTCGCTTCGAGGCGAACACGCGGCTTGCGGCTGACGTACAGCGCGCCAATGCCTTTAGGGCCGTAGGTCTTGTGGGCCGAGAACGACATCAGGTCGACTTTCAGCTTGGACAGGTCGATGTCGACCTTGCCGGTGGACTGGGCCGCGTCGACGTGGAACAGGATGCCCTTGGAACGGGTCAGCTCGCCGATGGCCGCGATGTCGTTGACGGTGCCGATTTCGTTGTTCACGTGCATGATCGAAACCAGGATGGTGTCGTCGCGCAGGGCGGCTTCGACCATGGCTGGAGTGATGATGCCGTCTTCACCTGGCTCGATGTAGGTGACTTCGAAGCCTTCACGCTCCAGTTGGCGCATGGTGTCCAGGACAGCCTTGTGCTCGATCTTGGAGGTGATCAGGTGCTTGCCCTTGGTGTGATAGAAATGCGCGACGCCCTTGATTGCCAGGTTGTCGGATTCAGTGGCACCGGAGGTCCAGACGATTTCACGCGGGTCGGCGTTGACCAGGTCAGCGACCTGGCGACGGGCGTTTTCGACCGACTCTTCGGCCTTCCAGCCGAACACGTGGGAACGGGACGCCGGGTTACCGAAGTTTCCGTCGACCAGCAGGCATTCACTCATTTTTTGCGCAACACGCGGGTCAACCGGGGTGGTCGCTGAGTAATCAAGGTAAATCGGCAATTTCATGGACTCTCTCCTAAATCAGGCTGGCTGGCGTTCCGCGTGCTCTGCGGCAGTCATTCGACGGCGGACGCTTCAATCTTGTCCAGGTGCGGCGCCTTGCTATTGCAACGACGCTGGTCCTGACGCTGGGCTACTTCTTGCACCTCACGACGAGTTACAAGGTCAGCCAAGCTGATACCGCTTAGAAATTCGTGAATCTGCAGGCTGAGATCGCACCACAAGTGGTGGGTCAGGCAAGTATCGCCGCCATGGCAGTCGCCAAGGCCCTGGCATTTGGTCGCATCGACCGATTCGTTCACCGCATCGATCACCTGGGCGACCTGGATGCCCTGCATGTCGCGCGACAGCTGGTAGCCGCCGCCGGGGCCGCGAACGCTGGAAACCAGGTTGCTACGGCGCAGCTTGGCGAACAGCTGTTCAAGATAAGACAGGGAAATGCCCTGGCGCTCGGAGATATCGGCCAGGGACACCGGCCCGTGCTGCGCATGCAATGCCAGATCCAGCATTGCGGTCACGGCGTATCGGCCTTTTGTAGTCAGTCGCATGGACAATTACCACGGAGTTCGGAATGGGGGCGAGTATGCAATTCCCGAGTATTTAAGTCAAGTATAAGACCTAGTGCTTTACTCAGGTTTACCCGCGAAAGAGCGCGCGCATCATAGCAAAGGCTGGCCGGCGGCGACCAGTGATACCGCGTTATCGTTTATCGCGAGCAAGCTCGCTCCCACATGGGATCTGCGGCGTACACGAATTGTGCATCCACCAAAGCCCCCTGTGGGAGCGAGCTTGCTCGCGATGAGGCCAGTAGGGTTTCAGCTGGCCTGGGTCTCATCCTTGTCCTTCACACACGCAAAATCTTCCTCGCGCAGTTCAGGCAGGTCCTTGGCACAGTAATTACTGCCCAGGTCCTTCAGGGCGCCGCACATCCCCTCCAGGCGCCCATCGACGGCCTGCAGGTGATCGAGCAACTGGTTGATGGCGCGGGCGACCGGGTCGGGCATGTCTTCGCCGACACCGTAGGCGTCGAAACCGATCTTCTCGGCCATGGCCTTGCGGCGGGCGTCCTGCTCGTCATCGGACTTGACGATGATCCGCCCAGGGATGCCCACCACGGTCGCGCCAGGCGGCACGGCCTTGGTGACCACGGCATTGGAGCCGACTTTCGCCCCCGCCCCAACCGTGAACGGCCCGAGCACCTTGGCGCCGGCACCCACTACCACGCCGTCTTCCAGGGTCGGGTGGCGTTTGCCTTTGTTCCAGCTGGTGCCGCCGAGTGTCACGCCCTGGTACAGCGTCACGTCGTCGCCGATCTCGGCGGTTTCGCCGATGACGATGCCCATGCCGTGGTCGATGAAGAACCGGCGACCGACCTTGGCGCCCGGGTGGATCTCGATCCCGGTCAGCCAGCGGCCGAAGTTCGAGACCAGCCGCGCCAGCCACTTCCAGCCCATGTTCCACAAGGCGCCGGACAGGCGGTGGATCCAGATCGCGTGCATCCCCGGGTAGCAGGTCAGCACTTCAAAGGCATTGCGCGCCGCCGGGTCACGATGGAAAACACTTTGGATATCTTCACGCAAACGTTCGAACATTTTATTTCTTCCGCTTAATCAGCTCGCCACGGGCCGCTTTCTGGGTTTCCGTGAGGATGCCGCGCAATATATTCATCTCCGCCCGGCTGACCGAGCTTCGTCCGTACAACCGACGCAGGCGCGCCATCAAGTGTCGCGGCTTTTCCGGGTCGAGGAACTCGATGTCCACCAGGGTCTGTTCCAGGTGTTCATAGAACCGTTCCAGTTCGTCCATGGTCGCCAGTGTCTCACTGCGCGGCGACGTGACCTCGGTTTTTTCGATTTTGCTGGGCTTGCCTTCGGCTGCCAGCCAAGCCATGCGCACTTCATAGCTCAACACCTGCACCGCCGCCCCCAGGTTCAAGGAACTGAACTCGGGGTCGGAAGGGATATGCACGTGAAAGTGACATCGCTGCAGCTCGTCGTTGGTCAGGCCGGAGTCTTCACGGCCGAACACCAGGGCAATCTCAAAGCCTTGCGCGGCTTCCTCGACCACTTTGGTGCCGCATTCGCGGGGGTCGAGCAGTGGCCAGGGGATACGCCGGTCGCGGGCGCTGGTGCCGAGCACCAGGTTGCATCCCACCAGGGCGTCTTCCAGAGTAGCGACGACCTGCGCGTTGGCGAGGATGTCACCAGCGCCAGAGGCCCGGGCGTCAGCTTCGTGATGGGGAAACAAGCGCGGTTCGACCAGCACCAGGCGCGACAGGCCCATGTTCTTCATGGCCCGCGCAGCTCCGCCGATGTTACCCGGATGGCTGGTATTGACCAGGACGACACGAATGTTCTGCAACAAGGGAGGCGCTCTCGAACACGATAAAGGGAGCAAATCTTACATAAGCACCTACCGTTAAGCTATGAAAGCGAACACCAACCTTCTCCTGAGAAAACTTTCTGATAGAATGCGCGGCTTTCTTTAACAACCTTAGGTGACACATCCATGCAGCCCATGCTGAATATCGCGCTGCGCGCCGCCCGCAGCGCCAGTGAACTGATCTTCCGCTCCATCGAGCGCCTGGATACCATCAAGGTCGATGAAAAAGACGCCAAGGACTACGTGTCCGAGGTTGATCGCGCCGCCGAGCAAAAGATCGTCGACGCCCTGCGCAAGGCTTACCCGAACCACTCCATCCTCGGTGAAGAGACCGGCATGCACGCCGGTACTGGCATCGAAGGCGAAGAGTACCTGTGGATCATCGATCCGCTGGACGGCACCACCAACTTCCTGCGCGGCATTCCTCACTTCGCTGTCAGCATCGCCTGCAAATACCGTGGTCGCCTGGAACACGCCGTCGTGCTGGACCCGGTTCGCCAGGAAGAATTCACCGCCAGCCGTGGCCGTGGCGCCCAACTGAACGGTCGTCGCCTGCGCGTCAGCGGCCGCACCAGCCTGGACGGCGCCCTGCTGGGTACCGGCTTCCCGTTCCGCGATGACCAGATGGACAACCTGGACAACTACCTGGGCATGTTCCGCGCCCTGGTCGGCCAGACCGCCGGCATCCGCCGCGCCGGCGCTGCGAGCCTGGACCTGGCTTATGTGGCCGCTGGCCGTTTCGATGCGTTCTGGGAATCGGGCCTGTCCGAATGGGACATGGCTGCTGGCGCCCTGCTGATCCAGGAAGCCGGTGGTTTGGTGAGCGACTTCACCGGCGGCCACGACTTCCTTGAAAAAGGCCACATCGTTGCCGGCAACACCAAATGCTTCAAGGCTGTGCTCACCGCCATCCAGCCGCACCTGCCGGCTTCGCTGAAGCGCTAAGCAACCGGCTACAAAAAAGCACCCTTCGGGGTGCTTTTTTTATGCCTGCCTCATACGCCGATCGTTCCTCACGCTCCGCGTGGGAATGCCGCCAGGGACGCTCCGCGTTCCGCTTCTGGAAGGTGACGCAGAGCGTCACGGGATGCATGCCCACGCAGAGCGTGGGAACGATCGGTTACAACATCAGACATCCACGCAAGCTTAACCACCGCTATCGCGAGCAAGCTCGCTCCCACAGGGGGTTTGAGGTGGAGTAGTAAATGCGGGCGAAAAAAAAGCACCCCGAAGGGTGCTTCTTTCATAGCGGTTGGATCACTGAGCCGGTTCGTTCTGGCCCAGGATCAGTTGGCCTTCCTTGTTCACCGGGATCTGGTTGCCCGGGTCGCGGTCCATGCGGACTTTGCCTTCTTTGCCGTCGAGCATGTAGCGAACGTCGTAGCCTACAACCTTGTCGCTGATGTCATTGACCGTGTTGCAGCGAGTCTGGGTGGTGGTGTAGGTGTCGCGCTCCTGCATGCCTTCCTGAATCTTGTTACCGGCATAACCACCACCGGCCGCACCCGCCACGGTGGCGATCTTCTTACCGGTGCCGCCGCCGATCTGGTTGCCCAGCAGGCCACCGGCTACGGCGCCCAGGACGGTACCGGCGATCTGGTGCTGGTCCTGGACTGGCTTCTGCCGAGTCACGGTGACGTCCTTGCACACTTCACGCGGGGTCTTGATTTGGGTATTGACCGGCTCCACGGCCAATACTTGCGCATACTCAGGGCCACTTTTTACCAAGCTGTAGGTGGCGACCGCACCACCGGCTGTTACACCGACAGCACCCAATACCGCACCAACCAGCATCGATTTGTTCACTTGAACCTCCTGACCATCACAAGCGGATTAATCCGCGCTTCTCCCAGCCTTGGAGCACAAAAAAAGGCGCGAGTTCAACTCGCGCCTTTTCAGTGGTGACGGATGGAAACCGGAGCCTTACGGGCGGTCGTCCACTTCCGTTTCAGCAGCAGCCGGAGGAATCAGGTCCTCGGTGCTCAGGTTCAGCCAGATCAGCACCACGTTGGCGATGTAGATCGACGAGTAAGTACCCGCCAACACGCCGATGAACAGCGCGATGGAGAAACCGAACAAGTTGTCGCCACCAAAGAACAACAGCGCAGCAATCGCCAGCAAGGTGGAGATCGACGTCGCCATGGTCCGCAGCAGGGTCTGGGTGGTCGAGATGTTGATGTTCTCGATCAGCGAGGCCTTGCGCAGCACACGGAAGTTCTCACGCACCCGGTCGAACACCACGATGGTGTCGTTGAGCGAGTAACCGATGATCGCCAGCACCGCCGCCAGCACCGTCAGGTCGAAGGTGATCTGGAAGAACGACAGGATGCCCACGGTCACGATCACGTCGTGGATCAGCGAGACAATCGCGCCTACCGCGAACTTCCACTGAAAGCGGAAGGCCAGGTAGAGCAGGATGCCGCCCAGGGCCATGAGCATGCCGAGGCCGCCCTGGTCGCGCAGCTCTTCACCCACTTGCGGGCCAACGAACTCGACACGCTTGACCTGGGCCGGGTTGTCACCGCCGGCCTTCTGCAAGGCTTCAGCCACCTGGTGACCCAACTGCGGGTCTGCACCCGGCATACGCACCAGCAGGTCGGTGGTCGCACCAAAGCTCTGCACGATGGCATCGCTGTAGCCCGAGGTCACCAACTGCTCACGTACCTTGGTGACGTCGGCCGGACGCTCGTAGGTCAGCTCGATGAGCGTACCGCCGGTGAAGTCCAGGCCGTAGTTCAGGCCCTTGTGGAACCAGCTGAACAACGCCAGTACGGTAAGGAACAATGTGACGCCGAACGCAACGTTGCGAACGCCCATGAAGTTGATTGTACGTAACATGGCAGCCCCTTAAATCCACAACTTCTTGAAGTCACGACCGCCAAAGATCAGGTTGACCATTGCGCGGGTCACCATGATGGCTGTGAACATCGAGGTAAAGATCCCGAGGGACATGGTCACTGCGAAGCCCTTGACCGGGCCGGTGCCCATGGCGAAGAGAATCCCGCCGACCAGCAACGTGGTCAGGTTGGCGTCGAGAATCGCGGTGAATGCCCGGCCGAAGCCTTCGTTGATTGCCCGTTGAATCGTCATGCCCGCAGCGATCTCTTCACGTATCCGCGAGAAGATCAGCACGTTGGCGTCCACCGCCATACCCATGGTCAACACGATACCGGCGATACCCGGCAGGGTCAGCGTGGCCCCCAGCAGCGACATCAAGGCCAGCAGCATCACCATGTTCACTGCCAGCGCGACGGTGGCGATGATGCCGAAGAAGCGGTAGATGGCGATGATGAACAGCGACACGAACAGCATGCCCCACAGCGAAGCATCGATACCCTTGGTGATGTTGTCGGCACCCAGGCTCGGGCCAATGGTGCGCTCTTCAGCGAAGTACATTGGCGCGGCCAGACCACCGGCACGCAGCAGCAGGGCCAGTTCCGAGGATTCACCCTGGCCGTTCAGGCCGGTGATGCGGAACTGGCTGCCCAGTGGCGACTGGATGGTCGCCAGGCTGATGATCTTCTTCTCTTCCTTGAAGGTCTGCACCGCGACGTCTTTCTCGACGCCGTTGACCACTTGCTTGGTGTAAGTGGTGGTCGGCTTCTGCTCGATGAAGATCACCGCCATGCTGCGACCGACGTTGCTGCGCGTAGCGCGGCTCATCAGTTCGCCGCCATGGCCGTCGAGGCGAATGTTCACCTGTGGGCGACCCTGCTCGTCGAAGCCCGCCTTGGCGTCAGTCACCTGGTCACCGGTGATGATCAGGCCACGCTCGATCTGCGCCGCCGGACGGTTGCCCTCACGGAACTCGAAGCTCTCGGAAGTCGCCTTGGAAGCACCCGGCTCAGCGGCCAGACGGAATTCCAGGTTGGCGGTCTTGCCGAGGATACGCTTGGCTTCGGCAGTGTCCTGCACGCCTGGCAGCTCAACGACGATGCGGTTGGCGCCCTGGCGCTGCACGATCGGCTCGGCCACACCCAGCTCGTTGACGCGGTTACGCACCGTGGTCAAGTTCTGCTTGATGGAGTATTCGCGGATTTCCGCCAGCTTGGCCGGGGTCATCGCCAGACGCAGCACTGGCTGACCATTGAGGTCGGCCGGCACAACGTCGAAATCATTGAAGTTCTTGCGGATCAGGCTACGGGCCTGCTCGCGGGTATCGGTATCGCTGAAGCCCAACTGAATGGCACCGTCGAGTTGCGGCAGGCTGCGATAACGCACGCGCTCTTTACGCAGCAAGCTCTTGACGTCGCCTTCGTAGACTTTCAGTCGCGCGTCGAGGGCTTTTTCCATGTCCACTTCCAGCAGGAAGTGCACACCGCCGGACAAGTCCAGACCCAGCTTCATCGGATGCGCGCCGAGCTTGCGCAGCCATTGCGGGGTGGTCTGGGCCAGGTTCAGGGCCACAACGTAATCGTCGCCCAACGCCTTGCGCACCACGTCCTTGGCTGGCAGTTGGTCTTCGGCCTTGGCCAGACGCAACAGGCCGCCCTTGCCGTTTTCGGCGATGGACGCAGCCTTGACCTCGATATTGGACGCTTTGAGCGCAGCGCTCGCACGGTCCAGATCGGCCTGGGTGACCTGCAGCGCAGTGCTTGCGCCACTGACCTGAATGGCCGGGTCATCCGGGTATAGATTGGGAGCGGAATAAATCAGACCGACCGCCAGCACCGCCAGGATCAGTACATATTTCCACAGAGGGTATTTGTTCAGCATCACGCCGCCCGCTTATGACGCGGGGCGCCTTGCGCGCCCCGTCGATTGAATAGAAGTTGTTACTTAGATCGCTTTCAGCGTGCCCTTTGGCAGCGTGGCCGCGATAGCGCCCTTCTGGAACTTCATTTCAACAGTGTCGGACACTTCCAGAACCACGAAGTCATCAGCCACTTTGGTGATCTTGCCAGCGATACCGCCGGTGGTGACCACTTCATCGCCCTTCTGCAAGTTGCTCAGCAGGTTCTTCTGCTCTTTGGCGCGCTTGGCCTGTGGGCGCCAGATCATCAGGTAGAAGATGACCAGGAAGCCGACCAGGAAAATCCACTCGAAACCGCCGCCCATAGGGCCGGCAGCAGCAGGTGCAGCCG